>NZ_CP166873.1:62500-4862500 GCF_041379005.1 Pseudomonas sp. QE6 | reverse complement strand
CTTCGGCCTGGAGGTGCGGGAGCAGGCGGAGCAGCTGGATATTTCGGCGGCCGATGGTCATCGCTGGGCGCGCATGCTGCCGGGGCCGAGCAAATCGCTGGCCTGGATCAGCTTCAACTGCTTCGAGGCCGACTTCGCCGCGCTGCGTGAGCAGGTGGAGCGCAGCGGGGCGTTATTCGAAGAAGGTGACGGCAGTGGTTTCTGGTTCCGTGACCCGGACGGTAACCTGATACAGGTCCGGGTGGGCGCCAAGACCATGCCGGATGCGCGCCCCGAGGCAGTCCAGGGCGTTCGCGAATTGCGTGGCGTGGGCAGCCGGGACAGGGTGTGCCAGGTCCGCCCAAAGCGCCTGTCCCACGTCCTGTTCTTTTCTCCCGATGTGCCGCGCGCCGTGGCTTTCTATGAGCAGGCGCTGGGCCTGAAGCTCTCCGACCGCTCCCAGGACATCATTGCCTTCACCCACGCGCGACACGGATGCGATCACCACCTGGTGGCCTTCGCCAAAAGCAGCGCCAAGGGGTTTCACCACGCGGCCTGGGACGTCCCGACCATCGATGACGTGGGCAATGGGGCAGAGCAGATGGCCGCCGCCGGGTATGTCGAAGGGTGGGGTACGGGCAGGCATTGCCTGGGTTCCAACTACTTCCACTACGTCCGCGATCCCTGGGGTTCGTTCAGCGAGTACTCCACGGAAATGGACTTCATCGAGGCGGGGAGTGAATGGCCTGCAGGCGATTTCCCCGCGGAAAGTTCGCTGTATCTGTGGGGGCCGCCCGTCCCCGACTACTTCATCCTGAACACCGAGGCAGGCGGCTGACCGGCACGCCAGCAGACCCCTGACGCCATTCTCATCACATTCGCTGATTGCCTTCCGGCAAGCGGCGCGGGTTCGGCTTGCCCGGTCCCGGAGAGAGGGCGCAGGCAAGAGCGCCCGCTTCGGTGGGCAACTTTCCGATTTCAAGAACAAGAGTGCGGAGTACAGCCATGAAACTGCAAAACACCTCCGAGGTGATCGAAGTCCCCGTCCTGATTGTCGGAGGTGGTCCATCCGGCCTCACGGCTTCCTTGTTGCTGTCGCGCTACGGCATCCGCAACCTGCTGATCAACAAGTATCGCTGGACCGCCAACAGCCCGCGGGCGCACATCACCAACCAGCGCACCATGGAAGTGTTCCGCGATGCCGGCGTCGAGCCGCAGGTGGTTGCTGCGGCCAGCCCCCATGAGTTGATGGCCAACAACGTCTGGGCCACCAGCTTCAGTGGCCAGGAGTTCGGCCGACTGCTCACCTGGGGCAATGCCATCGAGCGCAAGTCCGACTACGAGTTGGCCAGCCCGTCGGCCATGTGCAACATCCCCCAGCACCTGATGGAGCCGATTCTCGCCAACGAAGCCCTGCGTGCCGGCAGCGAGATGCGCTTCAACAATGAGCTCCTGGATTTCACCCAGGATGCCGAGGGCGTCACCGCGCGCGTCCTCGATCGCGGCACCGGACGCGAGTTCAGCGTACGCGCCCGCTACATGATCGGCGCCGACGGCGCACGCAGCCGGGTGATGGAGTTGCTCGGCATCCCGCTGGAAGGCGAGATGGGGCTGGGTTGTGCGGTGAACGTCTGGCTGCGCGCCGACCTGCGCCGCTACTGCGAAAGTCGTCCGGGCGTGCTCTATTGGATGGTGCAGCCGGGCAACGATTACTGGGTGGGCAGCGGTACCTTCATCTGCGTTCGCCCCTGGAACGAATGGGTGATGCTGTTCATGTACGACCCCGCCCAGGGCGAGCCGGACCTCAGCGAGGCGGCGGTGATCGAGCGCGCCCGCCGGGTTATCGGCGACGCCGATATCCCCGTGGAAGTGCTCGCCACCAGCAAGTGGCAGATCAACCATGTGGTCGCCAGCCACTATTCCGAAGGCCGGGTGTTCTGCTGTGGCGATGCGGTGCATCGTCATCCGCCGGCCAATGGCCTGGGCACCAACACCTCGGTGCAGGATGCCTATAACCTGGCGTGGAAGCTGGCCATGGTCCTCAAGGGGGAAGCCGGTACGGGATTGCTCGAGAGCTATAGCCAGGAGCGCCAGCCGGTGGGCCGCCAGGTGGTGGACCGCGCCATGGAGAGCGTGCGCAACATGTTGCCGATCTCCAACGCCCTTGGCTTCAAGCCCGGGCAAACCGAGGCCGAAGGCTGGGCGAGCCTGCGGGAGCTCAGCGCGGATTCAGCGGCCGGCCGTGAGCGTCGCGCGGCGCTGGAACAGGCCATCCAGCTGCAGAACTATCAGTTCAACTGCCATGGCGTGGAACTGGGCCAGCGCTACCTCAGCGGCGCGGTTGCGGGAGACGGCAGCGAGGCGCCCGCTTATGAGCGGGACCCTGAACTCTACTATCACCCCACCACCTGGCCGGGGGCTCACCTGCCGCATGCGTGGCTGCATGACGAGGCAGGCCACAAGCTCTCGACACTGGATATCTGCAGCCAGGGGCGCTTCACGCTGCTCATCGGGCACGGCGGCGAAGCCTGGCGTCATGCCGCCCGGCTGGCTGCCCAGGAGCTGGGCATCGAACTGGTCGTGCGCCGTATCGGCCTGGGCCTGGAATACACCGACAGCTACGGCGACTGGGCGCGGCTGCGTGAGATTCACGAGGACGGCTGCGTGCTGGTGCGTCCCGACAAGCATGTCGCCTGGCGTGCCCAGAGCGTCTCGCAATCCGCCGAGGCTCAGCTGCTGGATGCCTTGAAGGCGGTGCTCGCGCGCCACTGAGTTTTCCTTCCCGTTCATGAGTCCCTTCCCGCTGGGCCGGTCACGGCCCGGTACGGGAGTGTTTTGCCCCGCGAAGGCCCTCCCGGGAAGGGGCTCGCCCTAACCACAACAACAAGAACAAGAGGCAGGTATGTTGAACAAGGTGATGATGTCCATGAGCGCCGGTTTGCTCGCCGTAATGGCGCTGAGCGCTCAGGCCGAGGTAGAAGAAAAGGGCGAGGGCTCCCTGGCGCGCTGGCTGCTCGGCCCTGAGCTGGAGCGCGACCACGGCATACGGATTTCCGGTTTGCTGGATGTTGGTTATGCCCGCAACAACCGCTCCACCCATGACGAACGTGAGGACGGTCTGAGCAACCTGCCGCTGACCGGCTTCTCCGATGAAGGCCTGGAGTTGGCGTCGGTGCACCTGTTCGTCGACAAGCCGCTGGCGGCCAGCGTCGTGCCCAGGGTTACGCCGCTGCCAGGGCCCAAGCCCGAAGAGGTTTCCTTCGGCTTCAGCATGGAGACGCTATACGGCCGGAACGGCCAGTTCGCCCGCACCTTCGGCTGGGACATGCACTGGCCCGCCAACTCTCCGGGTGACGACGATCCCCAGCGAGCCAGGCGTGACAAGGAAAAATTCGTCGCCACGCCGAACCTGTTCGCTTCCGTGTACCTGCCCTATGGTCCGGGCTTCAGCCTGATCGCCGGGATCTTCGGCCCGGCCACCGGTTACGAGATCCCACCGAACATCCGTGAGGCGCGGAACCCGTTTGCCAGCAAGACCTACGCCTTCGTCTCCGAAGCCAGCACCGTGTCCGGGTTCCTTGCCAGTACCCGTTTGCTCAACGATGAGAGCGGCATCCTTGGCGTCGAGCTCGGGCTGGTGCAGGGACGCAACAACCTGCGTGACAACAACAGTGGCAAGTCGGTGCTGGGCGCGCTGCGCTGGCGTACGCCGGACATGCAGACCTGGGTCGATTACGAGTTCATGGTCGGCAACGAGGAGAACCATGACTTCGATGACGTCCAGGCCCCCACGGCGCGGCTGGTGTCTCGCGATGGCCAGTTGCGTCAGCAGCATTCGCTCAACGCCTGGCACGCCTTCGATTCCCGTTGGTCGATGGGCGGCGAGGTGGTCTACGGTCGCCAGTCTGGTGACGGGAGGGCCGGCACCGTCGATATCGTCACGGGACCGGGCTTCGACGGGGCATCCTGGTGGGGCGTCAACAGCGTGCTGACCTACCAGTACCGCAAGGACCTGGCCTTCTCCGTCCGCGGCGAGCACTTCCGTGATCGCGATGCCTTCGTGCTGTTCCCCACCAGCAACGCTCGCGGCGACTTCAACGCCCTGACGATGGGCTTCCGATGGGATGCCACGCGCAACATCAGCATCCGCCCCGAGCTGCGCTACGACTGGTTCGAGCCCATCGAGCACGACCGCGTCTACGGCAACGGCCGTGACCGCACCCAGTTGACCGGCCTGGTCGAAGCCCTCGTGTACTTCTGATCCAACCTGCATCCCCACCTTCGCAATCGACGCTCATTCCATCCATGCCCATGGCGGCAGAGGAGCACCCGTATGTTCGATAAAAAGTACGAATGGAAGGCCGTGGCACTGTTGGCCATCGGTTTCGGCCTGGTCGGCCTGGACCGTTTCATCATCCTGCCGCTGTACCCGGTGATGATGCGCGACCTCGGCCTCGACTATCAGGACCTCGGCAATATTTCCGCGATCCTCGCCCTGGCCTGGGGGATCTCCTCGATCTTCATGGGGCGCCTGTCGGACCGCATCGGTCGCCGCAAGGTGATCATACCGGCGGTGATCGTCTTCTCCGTGCTGGCCGGTTTCTCGGGGCTTGCCAGCGGTGTCGGCGGGCTGCTGCTCATTCGCGCCGTCATGGGCGTGGCGGAGGGCGCCTTCACGCCAACCTCCATCGCCGCCACCGCGGAAGCGTCGCATCCTTCGAGACTGGGAATGAACATCGGGATTCAGCAGGCATTCTTCCCGCTGCTGGGTCTGGGCCTGGCGCCCATCATCGCCACCCAGTTGCTGCTGGTGGTGCCATCCTGGCGCTGGGTATTCGTGCTGGTCTCGGTGCCCGGTTTCCTCCTGGCCTGGGCGCTGTACAAGGTCCTGCGCGAACCCGTGGCCCAGCGTCCGGCGAGCGAGCCTGCGCACAGCATCGGGGCTGATTGGCTGGCAGCGCTGCGCTATCGGAATGTGCTGCTCAACCTGGCGGGAATGTTCTGCATGCTCACCTGCCTGTTCGTCAGCTCGGTGATGTTGCCCAACTACCTCACCGACTACCTGCACCTGGGCATGCAGCAGATGGGCTTCGTCATGTCGGCCATCGGCTTCGGTGGCTTCTGCGGCATGGTGCTGATGCCGACCCTGTCGGATCGCCTGGGTCGCAAGCCGGTCGCGCTGATCTCGTGCGTCGCTACCGGGACGGCGCTGTGGCTGATGATCCATACCGGCGCCGAGCCGATGACGCTGTTCCTGTTGCTGTTCGCGACCACCTTCTTCAACTTCAGCATGATCTGCATGATCGTCGGGCCGCTCACCAGCGAGTCGGTGCCGCCCGCCCTGATTTCCACCGCCACCGGGCTGGTCGTCGGCATCGGCGAAGTATTCGGCGGCGGCGTCGCGCCGGCGCTGGCGGGCTACATCGCCCAGCATTACGGCATCGAGAAGACCCTCTACCTGGCGCTGTCCGGCGTCGTGCTGGGACTGCTGGTGGCTGCATGTCTGCGCGAGACCGCACCGCTACGTCGTTCGACGGCGCAAGGGCGGGCCGGCGACGCCGTCTGACCTGGCGCGCAGAGCGAGCCGACAGGACGTCGGCATGACGAAGCCGGGCTGACCGCCCGGTCTTCGTTCGTCATGCGCAGAGGCGCATGCCGTCGCCCGCATTACCCCTGCGCCGCGACGTATCCACCTGCTGCCGCACCAGGGCTGCGCCAGTCAAAAGCTGGCGTTGCCCTGGTCGACAATGGATCGCCAGTGGCCAGCGATCCTCGGCAGCCATTCAGGGAGCAATTTGCGGATACGAACGAGGTTCGCAGGGCGAATCGCTCCAGGTGGCCAGCTCCAGGCGCCAGTAACCCACGTCGTGCCAGCGGCCCAGCTTGAAGCCGACCTGCGGGAAGGTGCCGATGTGCCTGAAGCCCAGCCGCTCATGCAGGCCGACGCTGCCGGCGTTGGGCAGGGCGATGCCGGCATAGGCGGCGTTGAATCCTTGCCGGGCGAGGATGGGAAGCAGCTCGGCATAGAGGCTGCGGCCAACGCCCGTGCGGCGTTCGCTCTCCGCGACGTAGACGGTTACGTCCACCGCCCATCGATAGGCGGCCCGCGCCCGATGCTGGCTCGCGTAGGCGTAGCCGACCAGGCGGCCGTCCCGCACGGCAACGAGATACGGATAGGTCCGCAGGGTCGTGACTATCCTCTGCCGCATCTCTTCTACGGTCGGCGGCACCTCTTCGAAGGAGATCGCCGTGCCAGTCACGACCGGGGCGTAGATGGCCTGGATCGCCGGGGCGTCCTCGGGGCGTGCTTCCCTGATTTCGATGGGCATGGAGACCTCAGATCGAGCGTTGATTGACGCGGGCGGAGAGTTGTTCGGCGCTTTCCTTGCGCTCCGAATAACGATCCACCAGGAACTCCTGGCGATCACGCAGCAGCAGGGTGAACTTCACCAGCTCTTCCATGACGTCGACCACTCGATCGTAGTACGGCGACGGCTTCATGCGTCCCGCGTCGTCGAATTCCAGGTAGGCCTTGGGCACCGAGGACTGGTTGGGAATGGTGAACATGCGCATCCAGCGGCCGAGCACGCGCAACTGGTTGACCACGTTGAACGATTGCGAGCCGCCGCAGACCTGCATCACCGCCAGGGTCTTGCCCTGGGTGGGGCGGACGGCGCCGAGTGCCAGGGGAATCCAGTCGATCTGCGCCTTGAAGACAGCGGAAAGGGCGCCGTGGCGCTCCGGGGAGCACCAGACCTGGCCTTCCGACCACTGCACCAGGTCACGCAGCTCCTGCACCTTGGGATGCTCCACGGGCACGTCGTCCGGCAGCGGCAGGCCGGACGGATTGAAGAGGCGCGTCTCGGCGCCGAAGTGCTCGAGCAGGCGCGCGGCTTCTTCCACCAGCAGACGGCTGAAGGAGCGCTCGCGGGTCGATCCGTACAGCAACAGGATGCGCGGTTTGTGCTCGCTGGTACGGGTTGCCGCCGGCGGCAGGTCGAACAGCGAAAGGTCGAGATTGGGCAGTTGCTCTGACATGGGGTCCTCCTGCTCAGAGAGCGCCGATGCGATCCAGCTCGCGCTTGAGTTCGTCACGGCCCAGGGTGTCGAAGGGAAGTGCGAAGAAGGCTTTGCAGCGCAGTTCGATCCGGCTCAGCGTGGCGCGGAAGGCTGCGTCGATGGACGCCTCGTCGCCTACGACATCGGATGGGTCTTCCAGTCCCCAGTGGGACTTCAGCGCCGGGCCGAAGTACACAGGGCAGGCTTCTCCGGCGGCCTTGTCGCAGACGGTGATGACGATATCCGGCGGATTGCCTTCGAAGGCTTCATTGCCCTTGCTGCTCAGGCCCTCGGTGGAAATGCCGGCCTGCTGCAAGGTGGTGAGGCTGCGCGGCAGCACCTTGCCCTTGGGAAAGCTGCCGGAGCTGATCGCCTCGAAGCCTTTCGGAGCCAGATGGTTGAACAGCGCTTCGGAAAGGATGCTGCGGCAGCTGTTGGCCGTGCACATGAACAGGACTCGCATGGAGGTCTCCTCCGCTTGCTGGCGGACGTCAGAGGCTCAGGCGCAGTGCCAGGGCCGAGAGGGTGATCAGCAGAACCGGCAACGTCAGGAGGATGCCGACCTTGAAGTAGTAGCCCCAGCTAATGTGCATGCCCTTGCGATCCAGCACATGCAGCCAGAGCAGCGTGGCGAGGCTGCCGATGGGGGTGATCTTCGGTCCGAGGTCGCAGCCGATCACGTTGGCGTAGATCATGGCCTCGCGCACCAGTCCCTCTGCGCCGCTGGCCTGGATCGACAGGGCACCGACCAGCACGCTGGGCATGTTGTTCATCACCGAGGACAGCAGCGCCGACAGCAGGCCGGTGCCAATGGCGGCGCTCCACAGGCCATGCTCGGCGAGGCGATCGAGCAACTGGGTCAGGGAGTCCGTGAGGCCGGCGTTCTTCAGGCCATACACCACCAGGTACATGCCGAGGGAGAAGATCACCACCTGCCAGGGCGCATCGCGCAGCACGCGGCGGGTGGAGATGCGGTGGCCACGGGCGGCGACGGCAAAGAGAATCGCCGCGCAGACGGCGGCCACGGCACTGACCGGGATGCCCAGCGGTTCCAGCGCAAACAGGCCGACCAGCAACACCAGCAGTGTCCACCCGCCGACGATGAAGGTCGCGCGATCGTGAATGGCCGCTTTCGGCTCCTTCAGCGCATCGAGCGCGTACTGCCGTGGGATGTCGCGACGGAAGAACAGGAACAGCACCAGCAGCGTGGTGGCGACGCTGGCGAGGTTCACCGGCACCATCACCGAGGCGTATTCGGCAAAGCCCAGGCCGAAGTAGTCGGCCGAGACGATGTTCACGAGATTGGAGACCACCAGCGGCAGGCTCGCGGTATCGGCGATGAAGCCGGCGGCCATGACGAAGGCCAGGGTCGCGGCGGGTGAGAAACGCAGCGCGAGCAGCATCGACATGACGATGGGTGTGAGGATCAGCGCCGCACCATCATTGGCGAACAGCGCCGAGACGGCCGCGCCGAGCAGCACGCAGAAGGCGAAAAGGCGGTAGCCGCTGCCGTTGGCCCAGCGCGCCACGTGCAGCGCTGCCCATTCGAAGAAGCCGGCCTCGTCCAGCAGCAGGCTGATGATGATGACCGCGATGAAGGTGGCGGTGGCATTCCAGACGATGGCCCATACGGTCGGGATGTCGTGCAGGGAAACCGCGCCGGCGGCCAGGGCGATGATCGCGCCCAGGGCGGCGCTCCAGCCAACGCCAAGGCCCTTGGGTTGCCAGATGACCAGAATGAGGGTGAAAACGAAGACAGCAATGGCGACCAGCATGAAGAACTCGCTCGATGAAAATCAGCAGCAGGCGGCATCACGGACGGGGCGGCCGTCCATGTTCTGCAGGCGGAGGGTGTTGTCGGCCAACCATTGCGCGTTGGCCTGCAGGGTTACCTGCAGCATCTCGAGTACCCAGGCGGGCAGCTCCGGATTGAGGCGGTAATACACCCACTGGCCCTGGCGTCGATCCAGCAGCAGGCCATTGCTGCGCAGTTGCGCCAGGTGGCGGCTGATCTTCGGCTGGCTGTCGTCCAGGGCGCACATCAGCTCGCAGACGCAGAGTTCGCCCAGGCTGGCGATGAGCAGGGTGGCGCGGGCGCGGGTCTCGTCAGCCAGGCTCTTGAAGACTTCAGGCGGAGTGATCATAGCTTCACCTTCATATGTGGATAGTCGAATATACGGATTTCCATATGTTGAGGGCAAGCACATCAGCGTCGTCCATCTATGGCCCGGGAGATAGGCGCAGGTCGAGTCTCAGCGCTTCACGCAGACAAACAACGCATTCCCGGACGTACCGCCCCAGGGCGTGATCCGTTCGTAGTCATGCTCGAAGACCCGCACTTCGAAGTTCGGCTGCAGCAGCTCCTGCAGTTCGGTGAAGCTCAGGGCGACCATGGCGTGTTCGTCCTGCCAGGCCTGGCTCACGCCCGCGGTGGTCTTCTCGATGCTCAGGCGCAGCGCCTGCCGCTCGCCTTCGCCGCTGTAGTACCAGCCGGAACCGAAGGTGAACTGGCTGCCCTCGTGCTCCACGCTATGGCGCACGAACGAGCGGTTGTCGATCTGCCGCTTGTCCACGCTGTTGAAGCAGAACACACCGTTGTCCGCGAGCGCTTCGTGCACGCTGGCCAGGCACGCCCGCAACTGCGCAAGCCCTGCGTTGTAGTGGATCGAGTAGAGGAAGCAGGTGATCAGGTCCAGCGGCTCGTCCACCTGGAAGTCCGCCATGTCCTGCCGACTGAAACGTGCCTCGGGGCAGCGCTGCTGGGCGATGTCCAGCATGGGTTGATTGATGTCCAGGCCGGCACTGCGGTAGCCGAAGTCGAGGAAGTGGCGCACGTGTGGGCCGGTGCCGCAAGCGAGGTCCAGGTGCCTGCGCCCCTGGTTGCCGAACAGCTGGTGCAGCCGGCGCACGCAATGGCTCTGCGCCTGGTAGTCGATGTCGGCGCACATCAGGTCGTAGTAGGCGGAGAGGTCGGTGTACAGCGCGTTGGAGGACATGGGCGGCCAGAGGGGGCGACGGCGCCACATCTTACCTCAAGCCGAGCGCTCCTCGATGAAATCTGCGTTCCCCTGCTGGTGCTGTTCGACGCGAGGGTTCACGCCCACAAATTTCGTTGCTCAGCGGCAACAAAAATCCTCGTTTCGCGAGGCGCCGGCGTGAGATTTAATGCGCCCCGCAACCATCTTCTGGCCGCCTCCTTTTGTGAAGTTGACCTTGCCTGGCCTCATCGACAGACAAGGTGATTTTGCTCGCCCAAGGAGGCGGCTTTTTTTTGCCGGATGGGGTGGGCACTGCACGCGCAGTTCGTATGAGCGCCGGGGAATCGAGCGTGGTGGCAGGGCTCATGTCGACCATTTTTTTCATTGGGCTCGAACATATTTTTAATAATTTTCCTCAGCGGGAAGCTGACGCACCATGCGCGCCCCATTCGAATAACAACGTCCTTTGAGGCGTGCGAAGCAGGAGTGCCTTGAGTCAGCCATGAAAAAAACAACAGGCGTAATGGATACCTCTCACCCGACCCATCAGCCTCATCGCGAGTCGACGTCGTCCCGCACCTTCCGCAAATCCCTGGGCATCACCGCGCTCGTAGTCTTCGGCCTGGCCTACATGGTGCCGCTGGCGGTGTTCACCACCTACGGCCTGGTTACCCGGATGACCATGGGCCACCTGCCCACCGCCTATGTCATCACCCTGGCTGCGATGCTGCTGACGGCATACAGCTACGGGCGCATGGTCCAGGCCCACCCGTATTCCGGCTCGGTCTACACCTACACCCGCAAGACCTTCGGCGCCTACTTCGGCTTCATGGCGGGCTGGACGCTGCTGCTCGACTACATCTTCCTGCCGCTGCTGAGCTACCTGCTGATCGGCATCTACATGTCCGAGTATTTCCCGGCGGTTCCCGCGGCGGCGTGGATCCTGGGCTCCATCGCGCTGGTGACCTTCCTCAACCTCATCGGCATCGAGTCCATCACCCGGGTCAACTGGATTCTCATCGTGGCCCAGGCCGTATTCATCGTGGTGTTCATCGCGCTCTCGTGGAGCCACATGAACGCGCAGACGGAGCCGGTTTCGCTGCTCAAACCCATCTATGACGAGCAGTTCAGCTTCACGCTGGTGATGTCCGGTGCGGCCGTCCTGTGCCTGTCCTTCCTCGGCTTCGACGCCGTCTCGACCATGGCGGAAGAGACGCCCGATCCCAAGCGCCAGATTCCCGCGGCCATCATGCTGGTGACCTTGATCGGCGGTCTGCTGTTCATCGTCTCCGCCTATTTCGGCCAGCTGGTATTCCCGGAGTGGGAGGCTTTGACGGACGCCGACTCCGCCTCGCTGGACGTGATGCGTCGTGTCGGCGGCGAGGGGTTGGTGACCTTCTTCACCGCCACCTATGTGGCGGGCTGCTTCGCCTCCGCGATGGTGTCCCAGGCCAGCGTGTCGCGCGTGCTGTTCGCCATGGGTCGGGACGGCGCGCTGCCCCGGGTATTCGGCAAACTGGTGTCGAAGAAGCGCGTTCCCGCCACCGCGATCATGCTGATCAGCCTGCTCTCGCTGATAGCGCTGTTCGTTACCCTGGATACCGTCGCCAGCATGATCAGCTTCGGTGCGCTCTTCGCCTTCTCGGCGGTGAACCTGGCCGTGATCAAGCATTACCTGATCGACCAGAAGCTGCGCGGTACGCGCCATTACCTGAGCTACGGCGCGCTGCCGGCGCTGGGGTTCCTCAGCACCATCTGGCTGTGGTCGAGCCTGTCCGGCATGACCTTCCTGATCGGCTTCGGCTGGATGTGCCTGGGCTTCATCTGCCTGCTCAGCGCCACTCGCCTGTTCCGCGATCGACTGCCGGAACTGCACATGGCGGAGTGACCGCTTGCCGGAGTAGAGCCGAGGTCCCTGGCGCTGCTCCGGCCTTGCCGGGCTTGGATAGTTCTTTCCATTCTGACCATCGCGCCAGCGGTGGAAATCGGTCTAAAAAGTCCCGGCCCGCTCGCCGGGACTTTTGCTACCCTCAATCCAGTAGGTGAGAACGCAGACTGATGCGCAAGTGGATAGCAAGGAGACGTGGGGCACGTTCCCGGGGTACACGGCTGGCAACAACAAGATCTGTCCCATACGCCGCGTGAAGTGGAGAGGTTGAATCTCTTCCGCCAGATTCCTCAGAAACCTTGTAAGCCGGAGACCAGCGCCGGCCACCTACTAAAACCCAACCCCCTGAAGCCCGACCCGCGCGTCGGGCTTTTTTCGTTTCATCCGGGGCCCTGAGCGCAGGGATACCGGGGGCGGAGCGGGTCGAGCGTCCACTCGGATGTCCGCCTGCGAGCCCGGCCGACGCCGCACAGGTCGAAATCGCATGGCTCGATGGGACGATCCTAGCGGCCGAAACGCCGGAGGAAATCTTCCACCGCTTCCAGCACCAGGGCCTGCTGCTGGCGGTGCGGGACGTGGCCGCAGTCAGGCAGCAGCTTGAGTACCGTGGGCACGCCGGGTACCGAGGTTAGGCGCTCGGGGTGCGCCGCCGAGCCGTACTCGTCCTGCTCGCCGTGCAGGCTGAGGACCGGGCATTTCACCAGGGCCAGTTCGGCATCCAGGTTCCAGTCGCTGAAGTCGTTCGACAGCCAGGTATCGACCCAGGCGCGCAGCACCCAGAAGGCCTTTTCGCCGTGGTACTTCTGCAGGCGTTCCAACTGGCCTTCCTGGGCGAATTCCTGTTCGGCCGCGCGGATGCCGTCGCGGGTCCGGTGCTCGACGAAGGCCTGCGCCGATTCGGTGATCAGTGCCGCGCAGGCCTGCGGGTGCTGCGCGGCGCAGGCCACCGCCATGGCGCCGCCGACGCTGTGGCCGAACACCACGCAACGCTCGAAGCCGAAGTGCTGCTGCAACGCCGGGAAGTTCACCCGCGCCTCGTCGTCGATGAAGCCCAGGGGCAGGGCACCGGGGTAGCGTTCGGAGCGGCCGAAGCCGAGGCGGTCGTAGGCGATCACCGGGCGGCCGGTGGTGCGCGCCAGCTGTTCCGGGAAGTCCCGCCACAGCGCCACGCAGCCCAGGGAGTCATGCAGCAGCAGGATCGGCTCGCCGCGCGCTTCGGCGGGCGTCCAGTCCTGGGCGAAGAGCTGGCCCTTTTCGGTGCTGATCCAGTGTTCGCGGGTGCTGACGTGCAACGGCATGACGCTCTCCTGTCGTTCGGGGCTGCTGGGCTTTTCGTTCGCCATGGTATTCCGGCCAGGCGCCCGCAGCGATGTTCAGACGCGCGTGCGGGTGCTGCACTGGATCGAAAGCCAGCGCCGGTTCCTAAGAAAACCTTAAGGCGGCACGGGGATGATGAGGGCTTGCGACCGGAGCTGTACCGGATAGTGCTCACACCGGGTCCGGTCGTTTTTTTCAACTTGCATGGGAGTCCTGCCTTGGACACTTGCCCTGGTCGATTGCGACAGGTCTGAACAGCGAGCCGTCCGGCAGAACCCTGCCGCTGTCTCGCTGCGTAGCGGACAGTGGCGAAACGCATCCCCTGGCGGATGACGTTTCACCATTCCCCTCCGGGGCCTATCCAGGCCTTTCGATCTTTCGCGATCCATCCCCGATAGCGCGCCGGCCTCGCCCGGCGCATGGACCGGCCGTGCGCCGGATACGAGGTGGAACATGGATTGGAAAATCTTCCTGCTGCGGGTCGCCGCGGCACTCGCCCTGGGCGCCCTGATCGGCGCCGAACGCCAGCTGCGCCAGCGCCTCACCGGCCTGCGTACCAACGCCCTGGTCAGCACCGGTGCCTGCCTGTTCGTGCTGATGACCCAGGCCATGCCGGGCCTGTCGGCGGACGCCCCTCGCATCGCCGCCTACGTGGTGTCCGGGATCGGTTTCCTGGGCGGCGGGGTGATCATGCGCGATGGCCTGAACGTGCGTGGCCTGAACACCGCCGCCACGCTCTGGTGCACTGCCGCCATCGGCGTGCTGTGCAGCATGGGACTGCTGCTGGAGGCCGCGCTGGGCAGCGTGGCGGTGCTGTGCGCCAACATCCTGCTACGTGACATCGCCCAGCGCCTGAACCATCAGGAAGTGCTGCCGGCCAGCGAGGCGGAACAGCGCTACGGTGTCGCCATCGTCTGCCGCGCCGAGGACGAAATCCAGGTACGCAGCCTGATGCTGCACAGCCTGGACGGCGGCGAACTGCGCCTGCAGTCGCTGCACAGCGAGGACCAGCCCAACCCGGCCAGGCTGGAAGTGCGCGCCGAACTGCTCGGCGGCCACGGCGCCAGCGGCCAGCTGGAGCGCATGGTCAGCCGCATCAGCCTGGAGAAGGGGGTCAGCTCGGTGCGCTGGCAGCTGTTCGAGCTGGCCAGCGACTGAGGCCGATCGGCTTTTCGTAGGAGCGAGCTTGCTCGCGAACGGCCCAGGCGCCGAGGCCAGGAGAGGAGGTTCGCGAGCAAGCTCGCGCCTACAGGGGACTTCGAGGATGGTGTGATCAGCAGCCGAGCTCAGCTCTCACGCCACGCCATCAGCGCTTGCGTTCGTCCATCATCAGTGACACTGACGCAGTCCATCAGGTCCCGGTCTTGACCTTGCTCCACACCCGTGTGCGGACTCGCTCCGTCTTCAGCGGCAGGGGTTCGAGCGGGAACAGGGTGGCCATCACTTCCTTCGACGGATAGGCGCCGGGGTCGTCGCGCAGCTTCGCGTTCACCAGCGTCGTGGCGTCGCGGTTGGCGTTGGGGTAGCCGACGTAGTCGGAGCTCTTGGCCACCACCTGCGGGCGCAGCATGTAGTCGATGAAGCTCAGGCCCTGCTCGGGATGCGGCGCATCCTTGAGCAGCACGAAGCTTTCCACCCACACCGGCGCACCTTCGCGGGGGATGCTGTAGGCGATCTTGCGGCCATTGCCGGCGCGCTCGGCGGTGAGCCGCGCATCGAACACGCCGCCTTCCCAGCCGACCACCGCGCAGGTGTTGCCGTTGGCCAGGTCGGTGATGAACTTCGAGGAGTCGAAATAACGCACGTAGGGCCGGATCTTCAGCAGCAGTGCCTCGGCCTTGCGGTAGTCGTCGGGGTTCTGGCTGTTGGCCGGCAGTCCCAGGTAGTGCAGGGCGATGGAGACGATCTCGGTCGGCGAGTCGAGCATGGCCACGCCGCACTGGCTGAGCTTGGCGATGTTCTCTTCCTTGAAGATCAGGTCCCAGGTGTTCACCGGCGCCTGGTCGCCGAACAGCTCGTGAATCTTGTCGACGTCGTAGCCGATGCCAGTGGTGCCCCAGAGGTAGGGCGCGCCATAGCGGTTACCGGGATCGTTCTTCTGCAGGGTGGCGAGCACTTCCGGGTCCAGGTGCGGCCAGTTCGGCAGCCTGGAGCGGTCCAGCTCCTGCAGGACACCGGCCTTGATCAGGTTGGGCAGCACGTCGCCGCTGACCACCACCACGTCGTAGCCGGTGCGTCCGGCCATCAGCTTGCTCTGCATCACCTCGGCGTTGTCGAACACGTCCAGCACCGGGGTGATGCCGCTTTCCTGCTGGAACTCCCCGGGCGTTTCGGGGGCGATGAAGTCGTACCAGTTGTACAGGTGCACGGTGGGGCCGTCGGCGGCCTGGACGCCGCCGAGGGGCGCGCCGATCAGGGTGGCCAACGCCAGGGCCGATGCCAGTAGACGAGGGGCTTTCATGGGATGCTCCTGGCCGGCTTCCGTGAGGAGCGCCGGCGGTTTTCATTGGAATTGTTATGGGCAGGTTGCAACCGGTAAAGAGCGGGTCGCTTCAGGGAATCAGCAGTTCACGGCGACCGTCGGCGTGCTCGATGCGTTCGCCCGGCAGGCGGAAGCGTTTCTCCCGGTGATAGTCGTACAATGCGCGGGCGCCGGCGAGCCGGGTGAAGTCCAGCTCGACGCTGTGCCGACATTCCTCGCGCCCGGCCTCGAACAGCAGGTGGCCGAAGGGATCGAACGCGGCGCTGCCGCCGGCGAAGACCAGGTCGTCGTAGCCACTGCCCACGCGGTTCACCACCACGGCGAACACCTGGTTCTCCTGGGCGCGGGCGGCGATGGAGGTGCGGTGCACGTGGCCGTAGGGCTCCATGTTGCCGTCGGTGACCAGGATCAGCTCGGCGCCCAGTTCGGCCACGGCGCGGGCGGTCTCGGGGAACTCGGTGTCGTAGCAGATCAGCAGGCCGATGCGTATGCCGCGCCACGGGAAGGTCACGTAGCGGTCGCCGGGCTCCACCAGGCCGGGTTCGGAGATCCACAGGTGGGTCTTGCGGTAGTGCGCCAGGATGCCTTCGGGGGCGATGAACAGGGTGGTGTTGTAGAAGCGTCCGCCGTCGTTCTCGATCAGCCCGACCACCACGGCAACTTCATGGTCGCGGGCGGCCTGGGCGATGGCGCGCACGCTCGGGCCGTCGAGGGACTCGGCGTTGGCGGCGATGTTGCCGGCGTCGAGGAAGCCGGTGATCTGCGATTCGTGGAAGACCACCAGGTCGGTGTCCGGCGCGCAGGTGGCGATGGCCTTGAGGATGCGCTGCAGGTTGTGGGCGGTGTCGCCGTCACGGGCTGCCAGCTGTACCAGTTCGAGTTTCATGGTCGGGCCTTGTTGTTGTTCGAGTGGGTCCCGCCGGGGCGGGTGACAAGGCCCCGGAGGCAATGCAAGTATGCGTTTCGCTTCAGGATTTCCTATCACGTCGAGTAGTTAACCCCGGGGGGGGGTATGCGGATGAACCTCAGCCTTGCGGATGTGGCCTGGAACCGGTCGGTAGGGCAGTTGATCGAATCGCTCGACCGGCCCGGCTTCTGGCCTGCGCTGGCGCGGGTGCTGGATGAGTTCGTGCCGCTGGATAACTGGGTGGCGCTGCTGTTCAGCGATGGCAGGCCCTACCTGTTCGCCGAGAGTCCCTACGAGGGGGAATCGCCCGATCCGCTGTTCCACGACTACATCAAGGGCCTGTACCTGCTCGACCCGTTCTACGTCGCGAACCGCGAAAGGCCCGGCAGCGGCTTGTTCCGCCTGTCCGAGGTGGCGCCCGAGCGCTTTCGCCAGACCGAGTACTACCGCCTGTACTTCGACCGCAACGTCAAGGAAGACGAGGTGCAGTACAACGTACAGCTCGACGAGGCGCGCACCCTGTGCCTGTCACTGGGCAGCAGGCGGCGCTTCACGGCGGAGCAGATCGCGCTGCTGGAACTGATCCGCCCCTGGGTTGCCGGGCTGATGCGCCAGCGCCTGTTCTTCGAAGGCGTCATGGCCGAGCAGCCGGTGCGCCAGGCGCCGCGCTGGCAGGGCGACCTGGAGGCTGCGATGGAGCGCCTCGGCACCCCGCTGACGGCGCGCGAGCTGGACGTGATCCGCCTGATGCTCGGTGGCTGCTCGAACAAGGAAGTGGCGAACAAGCTGGATATCTCGGCCGAGACGGTGAAGGTCCACCGCCGGCACATCTACGCCAAGCTGAACATCAAGTCGCAGCCGGAGCTGTTCGCGCTGTTCCTCAAGGCCCAGGCCGACGCCTGAACTCACTGCAGCCGCGAGAGGATGTCCCAGGCCAGCTTCACGCGCACCTCGTTGGGGTAGTTGCGGTTGGCGAGCAGCACGATGCCGCGCTGCTTGGCCGGCACGAAGGCCACGTAGGCGCCGAAGCCGGAGGTGGCGCCGGTCTTGTTCACCCAGACCTTCTGCTGCGGCGGCAGCGGCGGGGTGATGGTGGTGACCGGCTGGCTGCCCTGGATCATCTGGCTGCCGTTGTACCGCTGCAGCTCCGCCAGTTTCGGCGGGTAGGCGTACTGCTCCCAGATCAGGTCCTGGGTCATCGGGCCGACCTTGTAGTAGCCGGTGCGGGTGGCATCGAGCGCGGCCTGCAGCTTCTCCCCCAGCTTGACCCGGCCCAGCTGGATCTCGACGAAATGCAGCAGGTCGCGGCTGCTGGAACGCACGCCGTAGGCCACGTCGGCCAGCACGTCGGGGTTGATCCGCACCGGCGCGTCGTCCTTGTCGTAGCCCTGGGCGTAGTAACCCTGGCGGGTCACCGGCACTTCGATATGGGTGTTGGAGAGGCCCAGCGGGGCGAACACATTACGCTGCATCGCCGTCTTGTACGGCACGTCCAGTGCCCGTTCGGTGGCGAAGCCGACCAGGGCGATGCTGGGGTTGGCGTAGGTGCGCTGGCTGCCGGCGAGGTACTGCGGCTGCCAGTCGTTGTAGTACTGGGTGAGCTGCTCCGGCGTCTGCACCGCGTCGGGAATCTGCATCGGGAAGCCGCCGGCGGTGTGGGTGGCGAGGTTGATCAGGCTGACCTTGTCCAGGGCGCTGCCGCGCAGCTCCGGCATGTAGCGGGTGGGGCTGTCCTTGAGCGACAGCTTGCCGGCGGCCTGGGCGAAGGCGGCGAGGGTCACGGTAAAGGTCTTGCTGATCGAACCGATCTCGAACAGCGTGTCGCTGGTGACCGGCTGGTGGTTCTCCCGGGAGGCCAGGCCGAAGTTGTAGAAGCGCTGCTCGCCGTTATCCGTAACGCCGATCGCCAGCCCCGCGATGCCGTTCTCGCGCATTACCGCCTCGGCGGCCTTCTGCACCCTGGCGTCGAAGTCGGGCGCGTAGGCGTTGGCCGGGGAAATGCTGGTGAGGGTGAGTGAGCAGCTGAGTGCGAGCAGGCCGGTCAGGCGCATGGCGAACATCCTGTTGCGATGGGCAAGGGCTGACCCTAGCACCGCCGCGCCCATCGCTCCAGTGCGAGCGCGGCGACAGCCTGCGCTACGCCGCAATCCCCGCCGGTGGTAGCATGCGCGCCCCATGCACTTCACCGACCTCGATCAACGCCTCGCCGACCTTGGCGCGCTACCCCGGCATCGCGCCCGGATGCTGCGTGCCTGGTTGCAGGGCAGGGCGCTGGACGCCGGCACCAAGCGGCAGGCGACGGAGAATTTCCTGCCCCTGGCGGTACGCAACGGCGTGGCGGAAATCGTCGCCGAGCTGGAGCAGCTGGCGCGGCTGCATTCCCGCCATCCCGGCGCGGACGGCTCCGAGCGCCTGCTGGTGCAACTGCGCGACGGGCAGATGGTGGAGAGCGTGCTGCTGCCGCGCGGCGGCGTGTGCGTGTCCACCCAGGTCGGTTGCGCGGTGGGCTGCCTGTTCTGCATGACCGGCAAGAGCGGTCTGCTGCGCCAGCTCAGCGCCATGGAAATCCTCGCCCAGGTGGTGCTGGCCCGCCGGTTGCGACCGGTGAAGCGCGTGGTGTTCATGGGCATGGGCGAACCGGCGCACAATCTCGACAACGTGCTCGAAGCCATCGACCGCCTCGGTACCGACGGCGGTATCGGCCACAAGAACCTGGTGTTCTCCACCGTGGGCGATCCGCGCGTGTTCGAGCGCCTGCCCCGGCAGCGGATCAAACCGGCACTGGCGCTCTCGCTGCACACCAGCAATGCCGAATTGCGCGAGCAGTTGCTGCCGCGCGCGCCGAAGCTCAGTCCCGACGAACTGGTGGAGCTGGGCGAGACCTACGCCCGGCAGGTCGGCTACCCGATCCAGTACCAGTGGACGCTGCTCAAGGGCATCAACGACGGCCAGGACGAACTCGACGGCATCCTGCGCCTGCTCAAGGGCAAGTTCGGCGTCCTCAACCTGATCCCCTTCAACAGCCTCGAAGGCGACCAGTACCAGCGTCCGGACGGCGAGCGCATCACCGAGATCGTCCGCTACCTGCACAGCCGCGGCGTGCTGACCAAGGTGCGCAACAGCGCCGGGCAGGACGTCGACGGCGGCTGCGGGCAATTGCGCGCGCGCGCCGGTGGGTTGATCGCCAGCAGCCGCCGCTCGCGCGACTGAGTTCGCGCGCGTTGCGCCTCAGTCCGGCGTCGATCCGCGCAAACGCCTGGCCATCGCGCCCGGCGTCATGCCCAGGCGCCGCTGGAACAATTCGATGAACGCCGAGGTCGAGTCGTAGCCCAGTTCGCCGGCGACGCGGGTGACGGAGTCGCCCTGCTCCAGGCGCGGCAGCGCGGCAAGCAGGCGCGCCTGTTCGCGCCATTCGCGGAACGACAGGCCGGTTTCCTCACGGAACAGCCGGGCGAGGGTGCGCCGCGACGCGCCCACGTGGCTGGCCCAGTCATCGATGCCGAGCCGCTGGCCGGGCTGGCGTTGCAGCTCGTCGGTGATGCGCCGCAGCCGTGGGTCGCGCGGCAGCGGCAGGGATAGCCCGGATTCCGGCGCGTGCAGCAGCTCGTCCAGCAGTACGTGCAGCAGGCGGTCTTCAGGGCCGTGGTCGGGATAGTCGCGGGGGAACTCGGCGGCGCGCTGGATCAGCCCATCGAGCAGCGGCGAGATGGCCAGTACGCGGCACCCGCCGAGCCGTGCGGCAATGCCGGGCTCCAGGTAGAGGCTGCGGAACGTCACGCGGGTCCTGGCGTGCGCACTGTGCGCCACGCCGGCGGGCAGCCACACCGCGTGGCGCTGCGGTATCACGCAGGCGCGTTGTTCGGTGCAGGTTTCCAGTACGCCGGCGGCGGCGTACATCAGTTGGCCCCAGGGGTGGGCATGGGCCTGGACGCGATGTCCGGCCGGCATCTCGAAGGCGCGCAGCCAGAAGGGGCGGGGCAGGACGGCAAAGCCGGGCAGCGTGAGTTCATTCTGTCCTGTTGGCGGCATATCTCGTCCCTATCCCTGAAGTCGGCCACGAAGGGCGATGGTAGCGTCTTCCTCGTTCGACATCAGCCATGCACGGGAGAACCCATGAGCAGCCATCGCCAAGACCGCCGCCTTTCCATCCACGACATCCGCCAGCGCCGCGAGACCGGCAGCCTGGTGGTGCTGACCGCCTATTCGACGCCGATGGCGCGGCTGCTCGACGAGCATGTCGATGTGCTGCTGGTGGGCGATTCGCTGGGCATGGTGCTGTACGGCATGCCGCATACCCTGGCGGTGAGCCTGGACATGATGATCGCCCACGGCGCCGCCGTGGTCCGTGGATCGCGCCATGCCTGCGTGGTCGTCGATCTGCCGTTCGCCAGCTACCAGGCTTCGCCGCAGCAGGCCTTTCTCAGTGCTGCGCGCATTCTGGCGGAAAGCGGTGCGCAGGCGGTCAAGGTGGAGGGTGGCGCGGAGATGGCCGAGACCATCGCCTTCCTCGTGCAGCGCGGCATCCCGGTGATGGGCCATGTGGGGCTGATGCCGCAGAAGGTCAACTCGATGGGCGGATTCCGGGTCCAGGGCAAGGAGTCTGCGGGGCAGGCCGCGGTGCTGCGCGATGCCCGCGCGGTGGCCGAGGCGGGCGCCTTCTCCCTGGTGCTGGAGGGCACGCTGGAGGCGGTGTCGCGCCAGGTGTGCGAGGCGCTGGAGATTCCGGTGATCGGCATTGGCGCCTCGCCTGTCTGTGCCGGCCAGGTACTGGTGACCGAGGACATGCTGGGCCTGGGCGGCGAGCACATGCCGCGCTTCGCCGAGGGCTACGTGCGGGTGGACGAGCTGATTGCCGAGGCCGCGGCGCGCTTCGCCAGCGACGTGCGTGAGCGACGCTTCCCGCAGCCCCGGCACTGCTTCGGGATGCCCGTGGCCTGAGCGCCAGCTGGCATCCGGAGGTCGGCCACAGGCAAATTCCCCGGCGCGCGCGGGCCTATGGTGACGGTCCTTCCGTTGCATCGACCTGGAGCCGAGATGTCCGATTTCATTACCGTTCTGCGCGAAACCTGTCCGACCCCGGTGCTGGACGCCACCAAGTGGAAGCGCATCGGCGGCGACCCGCACACCGTCAACCTGAATGCCTATGTCTCGAAGGACGGCAGCAAGATCATGGGCACCTGGATCTGCACCCCCGGCAAGTTCGAGGTGAACTACGAGAAGTGGGAGTACTGCCACTTCCAGGACGGCTACTGCATCATCACCCCCGAGGGCGAGCAGCCGATCCACCTGCGTGCCGGCGACGTGTTCGTCATCGAGCCGGGCATGAAGGGCACCTGGGAAGTGGTGGAAACGGTGCGCAAGTACTTCGTCTTCGCCTGATACAGGCCCATGAAAAAGGGAGCCAAGCGGCTCCCTTTTTCATGGGCGGGTTTTCTTGGTCCTCCCCGCTGATCGAGCCTCTCGCCGCCGGTCTTGCGCTGAAGCCAAAGGCCGGAGGATTGGCGGGAAGTTACCGATTTTGCCGGTATTGCTGCTGTCGCCGCGCAAGGGTCGTTCGGTAGAGTGATGCCCTCACTCATCTGCCTGAAGCGAGCCAACGAGATGGTTACCTGCCACCTGCGTTACGTACTGGACTCTTACAAGCTCAAGGAATTCGAACACTATGGCCGGCTCTGGATCGGCCTGGTGGAGAAGTTCGGTGGCAAGCACCACGGCTATTTCCTGCCGTCGGAGGGCGCCAGCAATATCGCGCTGGCGATGTTCAGCTTCCCGAGCCTGGCCGACTACGAACGCTACCGGCAGCAGTCGATGATCGATCCCGACTGCCAGGCCGCGTTCCGTTACGCGGAAGAAACCCGCTGCATCATCAGCTACGAGCGGAGTTTCTTCCGGCCGGTGTTCGAGGCCTGAGCGTCGCCATCACGGCGGATAACCCGTTCCGGGTTATCCGTCCTACGTGGGCTGACCTGTAGGTGCAACTGTCTTCTTTTGGGGAGCCCGTGCCTATTCATCCCCCTCACCCTAGCCCTCTCCCCCTGGGAGAGGGTCAGGAGGAGGGCCGACCCGTGCGCAGATAGATATCGTAGGAGCCAAGGCGCCTGGTCAGCGCTGCGCCACCGGCTTGCCATCCCAGCCACCGCCGAGGGCGCGGAACAGGTCGACCAGGGCGATCTGCCGCTGGGTGCTGGTCTCGATGTAGGCCGCTTCGTTGATGAAGTTGCTGCGCTGCGCGTCGAGGTAGCGCAGGTGGCTGTCCACGCCGCCTTCGTAGCGCGCCTTGGCCAGCTTCAGCGTCTCCCCGGTAGTGTTGGCCAGCGCCCGGCGGGCGATTTCCTCGCGGCGCAGGGTGTCAGTGGCGGACAGCGCATCGGCGACTTCACGGAAGGCGGTCTGGACGGTGCCTTCGTAGGCGGCCACGGCGGAGTCCTTGCGTACCTTGGCCAGGTCCAGGCTGGCGCTGTTGCGGCCGGCGTCGAAGATCGGCAGCGACAGCGTCGGCACGAAGCTCCAGGAACGCGAACCACCGTCGAACAGTCCGGACATCTCCGCGCTGGAGGTGCCGAAGCTGCCGGTCAGGCTGATACGCGGGAAGAACGCCGCCCGCGCCGCGCCGATGTCGGCGTTGCGCGCCTTGAGCTGGTGCTCGGCGGCGCGGATGTCCGGGCGCCGTTCGATCAGCTCGGACGGCGTGCCGGGCGCGATGTCCTGGACCAGCATCGGCTTGTCCAATGGCACCAGCGGGATGCGGCTGGCGGCGTCCGGCGTGCCGAGCAGCAGCACCAGGGCGTTGAGCGACTGCTGCTTCTGCCGCGCGTTGCTTTCCAGTTCGGCGCGGGATTGCTCCACCAGCCCCAGCGCTTCCTGGTAGTCCAGGGCAGTGGCGGCGCCCGCCGAGCGACGCTGGGCGATCAGCGCGAGAGAGTCTTCGCGGCTGGCCAGGGTCTGCTCGGTCAGCAGCAGACGGCGCTGGGCGCCGTCGTAGCTCAGGTAGGCCTGGCTGACTTCGGCGACCAGGGCGATCTGCGCACTGCGCGCGGCTTCCTCGGTGGCGAGGTATTGCTCCAGGGCGGCGTCGGTCAGGCTCTTCACCCGGCCGAACAGGTCCAGCTCATACTCGGGCAGCGACAGGCCGACCTGGTAGCTGCTGCTCACGCCGGAGCTTCCGTTGCTGGACAGATCACCCGGCAGCCGCTGGCGGTTGCCATTGGCCGACGCGTTCAACCCCGGTACTCGCTCGGAACGCTGGATGCGGTACTGCGCGCGGGCCTGCTCGATGTCCAGCAGGGTCTGGCGCAGCGAGCGGTTGTTGTTCAGGGCGATGCTCACCAGGTCGCGCAGCTCGCCATCGACGATGAAGGTCTGCCAGTCCAGGTTGCTGGCGGCGCGACCGGGCTGCGCAGCAGGGCCGCTCCAGTTCGCCGCCACTGGCGCTTCGGGGCGCTCATAGGTGGGCGCCATCGAGCAGCCGGCTAGCAGGAGGAGCGGGGCCAGCGCCAGCAGCAGGGCGCTGGGGGTAAAGGCTGGTTTGCGCATGGCGGTCACTCCGTGGCCTCGGGGGATGGATGGGCGGGTTTGGGCTGGCGGCGCAGCAGCGACAGCAGCCAGACGAAGCAGATGGGCACGAAGATCACCCCCAGCAGTGTGGCGCTGAGCATCCCGCCGATCACCCCGGTGCCGATGGCGCGCTGGCTGGCGGCGCCGGCGCCGCTGGCTATGGTCAGCGGCACCACGCCGAGGATGAACGCCATGGAGGTCATGACGATCGGGCGGAAGCGCAGGCGGGCGGCCTCGATGGCGGCCTCTCGCAGGCTATGGCCCTTCTCCCAGAGTTCCTTGGCGAACTCGACGATGAGGATCGCGTTCTTCGCCGCCAGGCCGATGATGGTGATCAGGCCGACCTTGAAGTACACGTCGTTGGGCAGGCCCACGACCATTACCGCGAGTACCGCGCCAAGGGCGCCGATGGGCACGATCAGCATCACCGACAGTGGGATCGCCCAGCTCTCGTAGAGCGCCACCAGCAGCAGGAACACCACCAGGATGGCGAGGGCGAACAGCTGGCTCGCCTGGCCGCTGGCGACCTTCTCCTGGTAGGACAGGCCGGTCCACTCGTAGCTGATGCCGGCCGGCAGCTCGGCGACCAGGCGCTGCATCTCGGCCATGGCTTCACCGGTACTGACGCCGGGCGCGGCGTCGCCGGCGATGCGGATGGTCGGGTAGCCGTTGTAGCGCACCAGTTGCACCGGGCCTTCTTCCCAATGGGTGCTGACGAAGGCGGACAGCGGCACCAGCTCGCCGTTGGCGTTGGGTACGTAGAGCTTGAGCACGGCTTCCGGGGTCATCCGTTCGCCCTGTTCGGCCTGTACCACCACGCGCTGCTGGCGGCCGGCGTTGGCGAAGTCGTTGATCACCGACGAGCCGAAGGCGGTGGACAGCGCGCTGCTGATGGACTCGAAGCTCACCCCGAGGGTGCGCGCCTTGTCGCGGTCGATTTCCAGGCGCAGCTGCGGCGCCTCGGCGAGACCTTCCATCATCGCGTAGAGGATCTTCGGGTTGCCGTTGGCCTGCCCGAGCAACTGGTCGCGGGCCGCCAGCAGCGCCTCGCGGCCGAGGCCGGCGCGGTCCTGCAGGCGCAGCGAGAAACCGCCGGAGTTTCCCAGGCCGTCGATCGGCGGCGGGGTGACCGCCATGATCGCGCCGTCGCTGAGGCCGGCGAAGCGCTTGTTGGTCAGCGCGGCTTCGGCGTCGGCGGACTGCTCGGCGCTGCGCACGGACCAATCCTTCAGGGTCGGGAAGGACAGCGCGGCGTTCTCGCCCATGCCGGAGAAGCTGAAGCCCATCACCAGGAATACCGAGTCGACCGCCTCGCGGGACATCAGGTAGCGCTCCAGCTCCTGGCCGGTGAGGTCGGTGCGCGCACGGGTGGCGCCCGGCGGCAACTGGATGTCGACGATCATGTAGCCCTGGTCTTCCACCGGCACGAAGGACTCCGGCAGGCGCACATAGGTGTAGCCGAGCACGGCGATGATGCCGGCGTAGACCAGCATGTAGCGCCCGGCACGCTTGACCAGCGCGCTGTTGAGCAGGGTGTAGCGCGCGGTCAGGCGCGCGAAGCCACGGTTGAAGGCGCCGAAGAAGCCGCGTTTCTCGTGGTGGCCTTCAGGGACCGGCTTGAGCAGGGTGGCGCACAGCGCCGGGGTGAAGGTCAGGGCGAGGAAGCCGGAGAACAGGATCGACACCGCCAGCGACAGCGAGAACTGCTGGTAGATCACGCCCACCGAGCCGGCCATGAACGCCAGCGGCAGGAACACCGCCGCCAGCACCAGGGTGATGCCGACGATGGCGCCGGACACCTGGCCCATCGCCTTGACCGTGGCGGCGGCGGGGGAGAGGCCTTCCTCGGCCATGATCCGCTCGACGTTCTCCACCACCACGATGGCGTCGTCGACGAGAATGCCGATGGCCAGGACCATGCCGAACATGGTCATCATGTTCACCGAGAAGCCCAGCAGGTACATCATCGTCAGCGTGCCCAGCAGGCACACCGGCACCACGATGGCCGGGATCAGGGTGTAGCGCACGTTCTGCAGGAACAGGAACATCACCAGGAACACCAGCACCATGGCTTCGATCAGGGTGTGGATCACCTTCTCGATGGCCACGTCGACGAAGCGCGAGGTGTCATAGGGCACCGAATACTCGACGTCGTCGGGGAAATTCACCGACAGCTCGGCCAGGCGCTCCTTCACCAGGGCGGCGGTCTGCAGCGCGTTGGCGCCGGGGGAGAGCTGGATGGCGCCGGCCACCGCCGGCTTTCCGTTCAGGCGTGAGGCAAAGTTGTAGCTTTCGCTGCCCACTTCCAGACGGGCGACGTCCGCCAGCTTCACGGTGGAGCCGTCGGGATTGGCGCGCAGCACGATGCGGCCGAATTCCGCCGGATCGTCCAGGGTGCCTTTCACCGCCAGGCTCGCGGTCACTTCCTGGGCCGCGCTGCCCGGCGAGCTGCCGAAGGCGCCGGCCGGCACCTGCACGTTCTGCCCGCGGATGGCGTTGCCCACGTCATCGATGGAGAGGCCGTAGCCGACCAGCTTCTGCGGGTCGACCCAGACGCGCATGGCCGCTTCGGAAGAGAAGAACTGCAGCTTGCCGACGCCGGAGACGCGGCGCAGCTCGTTGTTGATGTTGCGCGCGGCGTAGTCGCCCAGGGCGGTGGTATCGCTGCGCTGGGCGCCTTCCTTGTAGTTGAGCGCATAGATCAGCAGGAAGCCGGCGCTGGTCTGTTCCACCTCCAGGCCCTGGGTGAGCACCGGCTGCGGCATGCGCGCCTCGGCCTTCTTCAGGCGGTTCTGCACGTCCACCTGGGCCAGTTCCGGATTGGTGCCGGGCTGGAAGGTGACCACCACCTCGGCGGTGCCGTTGGAGTTGCTGGTGGATTCGAAGTAGAGCAGGCCCTTGGCCCCGTTGAGCTCCTCCTCGATCACGCTGGTGACCGAGTCCACCAGCACCTGCGCGGAGGCGCCGGGGTAGGTGGCGGTGACGGTGATCTGCGGCGGCGCCACGTTGGGGTACTGCGCCACCGGCAGCAGCGGAATGACCAGCAGGCCGGCCAGGGAAATGAACAGCGCCACCACCCACGCGAAGTTGGGGCGCAAGATGAAGAACTTGGACATGGGATATTCCTCGCGGCGAGCCCGGCCTTACTGGCGTGCCGCCTGTTGCTCCTGGGGCTGGCGCGGTTCGACCTTGCTGCCCGGCTGCAGGCCGGTGAGGCCGCCGACGATCACCTGGTCGCCGCTGGCCAGGCCCTGGCTGATCTGCCAGCGCGCGCCCTGCATGGCGCCGGTCTGCACCTGGCGGGTCTCGACGCGGCTGCCGGCGCCGATCACCAGAACGTGGGCGCTGCCGTCGGTGGCGCGCTGCACGGCGCGCTGCGGCACCAGGATGGCCTTGGCGTCGCTGCCCTGGGGCGCGGTGACCCGCACATACATGCCCGGCAGCAGCACGCCGTCGGGGTTGGCGAAGCTGCCGCGCAGCGATACCTGGCCGGTGCCACGGTCCACCGAAACATCGGTGAACAGCAGTTCGCCCTGGCGCTCGTAGTCCGTGCCGTCGACGCGGATGCTCAGTGTCTGGCTCTGGCCGGCGGACAGGTTGCCGCCCTTGAGCGCCTCGCGCAGGCGCAGCGCATCGGCCACCGGCTGGGTGAAGTCGGCGTAGATCGGGTCGAGCTGCTGGATGCGCGCCATCAGCGTGGCCTCGCCCTGGCCGACCAGCGCGCCCTCGGTGACCAGCGCGCGACCGATGCGGCCGGAGATCGGCGCCGTGACCGAGGCGTAGCCCAGGTTCAGCCGCGCGGTTTCCAGGTCCGCCTGGGCCGAACGCACCGCCGCCTGGGCGCTGCGCATGTCGGCGGTGGCGCTGTCGAAGTCCTGCTGGCTGACCGCTTCGATCTTCACCAGCGGCTGGTAGCGCTTGACCCGCGCCTGCGCCTCGTAGAGCGAGGCTTGCGCACGCGCCAGCTCGCCCTCGGCGCGGGACACGGCGGCCTTCAGCGGCGCCGGGTCGATCTGGAACAGCAGGTCGCCGGCCTTCACGTCGGCGCCTTCGGCGAAGCGCTTCTGCAGCACGATGCCGGCCACCCGCGCGCGGACTTCGGCCACCCGCACGGGCTCGATGCGCCCCGGCAGCTCCGAGGTCAGCACCAGCGGTTCGGTGACCACGGTGACCACATCCACCGGACGGGCGACCTCGGCGGCCGCCTCCGGCTCGCCCGAAGGCCCGCAACCGGCCAGCGCCATCGCCGCTAGCAAAACACTGATCGTCCCTATTGCACGCACGCTGCCCATGATTCACCCGGGTCTGTCTAACTGGAAAGGTGCGTATGATCCTTTCAAATTTAAAATGAGTCAATATTGTCTCATTTGCTTCCAGGTTGTATAAAATGTGTCATCTCCTTTCAAAAGGAGCGTCTTCTTCTGCACAATGAGACTCCCCAACATCGAAACAACCCGACATCCGGTTCCGAGGCTACGAATGACACTCACTGCCCACGATGAACGTCTTCTCAACGCGCTGGCCGTGGCCATCGTCGATCGCCCACGGGCGACGCTGAAGGAGCTGGCGGAATCGGCGGGGGTGAGCAAGGCCACGTTGCACCGCTTCTGCGGCACCCGCGACAACCTGGTGCAGATGCTGGAAACCTACGGCCATTCGGTGATCCGGAAGATCCTCGAGGCTGCCGAGCTGCAGCAGGACCCGTCGCTGGACGCGCTGCGCCGGCTGATCGCCGAGCACCTCAAGCACCGCGACATGCTGGCCTTCCTGATATTCCAGTTCCGCACCGAAAGCCTCGACGTGGAGACCGCCACCGAGCGCTGGAGCTACTACATCGACGCCGTGGACGCCTTCTTCCTGCGCGGCCAGCAGAACGGCGTGTTCCGCATCGACATCACCGCCGCGGTGTTCACCGAACTCTTCCTCTCGATGCTCTACGGCATGGTCGACGCCGAACGTTATGGCCGGGCGGCCAGTTCCAGCTCGGCCAGTGTGCTGGAGCGGCTGTTCCTGCAGGGGGCGCTGGTGCAGACGCAGGCGGGGTAGGGCCGGACCGCCAGGTGATGCCGGACCTGGTTCCGCCGACCGGTCCGTCGCCCATGCACCCAGGGTCTACGCTGAACCAATCAGGACAAAGGGCCAGGAGGGTGATGCGGCGGTAAGGCTGCAGAGTCAATGCGAGGCCTTGGAAATGGAAACTGGTGTCCCCGCTCCATTGTTTTCCCGACGCGCCAGCGGCGGGAAGTCGACGTGAAAACGCGATCCCCCCGTGGATCAACCCCGACGCTCCTCGTCACCGCCATTGGTTCCTTCGCCGCAGAAGCGGTAATCACTTCGTTGCGCCGTTGTTCGCACATGCGAATCCTGGGCAGCAGCACGGTTCCGCAGGAGTGGACGGCCACCTCGGCCTTGCTCGATAGCGTGTGCCATGTGCCCACCGCGCGGGACCCGCAGGCCTATGTCGAACGCATTCTCTCGCTCTGCGAATCCGAAGGGATAACCCATGTGCTGCCGCTGACGGACATCGAGGTGGATGCCTTCGTCCTGCACCATGAGGCGTTCTCCCGCCTTGGCGTCACACTGTGCATGTCGCCGGTGGAAAGCCTGCGCCTGGCTCGCGACAAGTGGCGCGTCTTCGAGGCGTTCTGCAGTGATCCGCTCATTCATACCATCCCCACCTGGCGGCTGGAGGAACTTCCCTCGACAGGGTTGACCCTCCCGTTGATCGCCAAACCGCGCGGTGGCCGAAGCAGCGAAGGGCTGGAACGGATATACGATGTGCATGACCTTGTGTACTTCCGCAGGAAGCTGGACGAGCGTGGCTATATCGTGCAGCCGCTGCTCGACGGCGAGGTGTGCGTGGTGGACGTCGTGCGCCAGCGCGCCACCGGACGCGTGGCGGCCATGGCCAGGCAGGAACTGATGCGGACTTCCAACGGCGCCGGCATGACCGTCAGGATGTTGAACGATCCGGCGCTGACCGGTGCGGCCCTCGAAGTCGCTCGCGCCCTCGATCTGAATGGTTGCATCAACGTCGAGTTCCTGATGCACGCCGGCATTCCGTTGCTGATGGACATCAACCCCCGGTTTTCGGCGGGCGTGGCCTTCAGCCAGCTCTCGGGATACGACATGGTGATCAATCATTGGCGGTGCTTCTCGGGGGAGGCGCTCGACGAGCCCGTCATGCCCGAGCCGCGCATCTATGTGCGACGTATCGTCGAAGTCGGGCCCTGGGTTCCGCAGAACTGATCGGCAAGCGCGCTCGCTGAATCGCTGCCGGGGATGCCTGCGACCGCCGGGCCTGGCGAGTGGCCGGGCGGGGGGCATTTGCGTACCATTGCCGGCCTTTTCCGCCGTCCCATCCCGAGTCGAACCATGAAACCCGCCCGCCTGCGTGCCGATGTCCTGGCCGGACTGACCACGTCCTTCGCCCTGGTGCCCGAGTGCATCGCCTTTGCCCTGGTCGCCCACCTCAACCCGCTGATGGGGCTGTATGGCGCCTTCATCCTCTGCACCCTGACCGCGCTGTTCGGCGGCCGCCCCGGCATGGTCTCCGGCGCGGCCGGGTCGATGGCGGTGGTGATAGTCGCCTTGGTGGTGCAGCACGGCGTGCAGTACCTGCTGGCCACGGTGCTGCTGGGCGGCCTGGTCATGGTCGCCTTCGGCGCGTTGCGCCTGGGCAAGCTGGTGCGGATGGTGCCGCATCCGGTGATGCTCGGCTTCGTCAACGGCCTGGCCATCGTCATCGCGCTGGCGCAAATGGAGCATTTCAAGGACGGTGAGCACTGGCTCAGCGGTACCCCGCTATACCTGATGCTGGGGCTGGTAGCGCTGACCATGGCGGTGGTCTACCTGCTGCCGAAGCTGACCCGCGCGGTGCCGCCGGCGCTGGTGGCGATCCTCGGCGTCGGGCTGCTGGTCTACCTGCTGGGCCTGCCGACCCGCACCCTGGGCGACATGGCGCACATCGCCGGCGGCCTGCCGCCGTTCGCCCTGCCGGATATCCCGTGGAACCTGGAAACCCTGCGGATCGTCGCACCCTACGCCTTCCTCATGGCCATGGTCGGCATCCTGGAGACCCTGCTGACCCTCAACCTCACCGACGAGATCACCGAAAGCCGGGGCTTTCCGGATCGCGAATGCGTGGCGCTGGGCGGTGCCAACATCGTCTCCGGGCTGTTCGGCGGCATGGGCGGCTGCGCCATGATCGGCCAGACCGTGATCAACCTCAGCTCCGGCGGCCGGGGCCAGCTGTCGGGCGTGGTGGCCGGGGTGATGGTCCTGCTCTTCGTGCTGTTCCTCTCGCCGCTGATCGAGCGCATCCCGCTGGCGGCGCTGGTGGGCGTGATGTTCGTGGTGTCGCAGCAGACCTTCGCCTGGGCTTCGCTGCGGGTGCTGAACAAGGTGCCGACCAGCGATGTGCTGGTGATCATCGCGGTGACCGCGATCACCGTGGCCACTGACCTGGCGATCGCGGTGTTCTGCGGCATCGTCATCGCCGCCCTGGACTTCGCCTGGAAGCATGCCCGCGAGCTGTACGCCGACGTGCATGACGAAGCCGACGGCAGCCGCCTCTACCGCTTGCACGGCACGCTGTTCTTCGCCTCCACCACGCCGTTCCTCAACCAGTTCGATCCGGCGGGCGATCCGCAGCAGGTCACCCTGGACTGCGCGCACCTGAGCTTCGTCGACTACTCGGCCATCGCCGCGCTGAAGACCCTGCGCGAGCGCTATGCCAAGGCCGGCAAGCAGCTGCGCGTGGTGCACCTGTCGGAGCGTTGCCGGCAACTGCTCAAGCGCGCGGGCATGCAGCACGCCTGATCGGAAACCTGCAGGCCGAGGGGAGCGCAGGTCCGTGAATCAGCCTCCGCAGTGGGGTTGTTTCGTGACCAGGCCCGCTCCCCAGGGACGCTGGCCTGGCTCGCCACCGAGCTCCTGCCAGACGCGCTCCAGCGCATCGGCGTCCCTCAACAACTGGCGCATGGCGCAGCGGATGCGTCGGCTCTCATGGTCGGAGTCGGCCTTGGCCAGCAGCTCCTGAAGCAGCTCGGCGGCCACTTCATTGTTGTAGGCCGTCGTACGGATGGCGCGCAGATGGCGTCGTTCGGGCAGATTCATGTTGTGCGCTCCTTTTGGCCGGGCCTGATTGGCCCGGCCTCATTCCTCAGAATTTCACCTTGATACCGAGGATGCCTTCGTAGCTGCGGCCCTCGCCATCGAACGCTTTCTGGACACCCAGCGAGCCGGTCACGCTGGTCCGGTCGTTGAGTTGGTAGTCGACGCCCAGGTTCAGTTCGCCCCAGGTGCCGCTCATGTCGGTGTCGAACGGGATGGCGCCATCGGCAGAGGAGAACTCGGTCTTGGTCTTGCCCTTGAACTCGTGCCACACGCTCGGCCGGACCCAGGCGTTGGTGCGGTGGATCCGGCCCTTGTCGTCCTCGCGGAACCAGTCCTTGTCGATGCGTACGCCCAGGCGGCCGGTCAACGAGGCCACGTCGTCGAAGCGCACGTCGGCGGCGCCGTCGTGGCCACCATCGAGCTTGATCCTGCTGACGATCAGTTGCGCCTGGGGTTCGATGTGCAGGGTCTTGTCGTGGTCGAGTTTGAGCGGGTAGCCGGCCTCCAGCGAGGCGGTGACGCCATGGCCGCGGGTTTTCAGCGAGCTGCTTTCGTTGGCGCGGGCGTCGATGTCGAAGCGGTTGAATTGCAGGACGCCATCGAGGTACCAGCCTTCGGGCCCGAAGTGTGTCCAGTAGCCGCCGATGCCATAGGCGCTCAGGCTGGTGTCGCCGGCATCCCGGCCGTCGGTGTGGTCGACGTTGCCCTCGATGCGCCCGACTTGCAGTGAGAGCCCCGCCTGGTCGGTGCTGCCGTCGATGTCTTCGTTGCGGTACAGGTCGGTGCCGACCTGGAAGGCGTAGAGGCGGTAGTCATAGTCCGCGCCGCTGGACAGGCTGTCCTCGCCCTTGCGATGGATCAGCCGGCCCCAGCCCAGGGAGGGGCCGAAGCTGTCCGTCGACTCGCTGGGCAGAGGGTCGCTGATGTTGCGGCGTTCTTCACCCACGCGTTCGTGCAGGGTGTCGACCATGGCGCGGCTGTACTGCAGGGCCATGGCGGGGAGAGCGCTGTACAGCGAGGTGGCCGGGCGGTAGTTCGGCACCTGGCGTGGGGGCGTAGGAGGCGGGATTTCCGGCTGCGCCGGGGCGGGGTCGGGCGGCGTCACCGGGCCGGCAGGTTCAATCGGGTCGACCGGATTAACAGGGGCTGCCGGGTCAACGGGGTCGGTCGGATCAACAGAATCAACAGGATCAACAGGATCAACAGGATCAACGGGATCAACAGGATCAACAGGATCAACAGGATCAACAGGATCAACGGGATCGATGGGTTGCGCATCCTTGGTTGAGCGCAGGTACCAGGCTTCGCCGTTGCTGTCGTCGAGGCTGGCCCGGTGCAGGGTGTACTCGTAGGGGCCGGCCTCGACCCGGCTGAGCAGGTGGAACGCGCGGGCGCCGGTGGTGCCGCCGTTGATCGCATCCACCACCTGGATGCCGTTGCCCTCGGTCAGCGCGCCGGGGCCGCCGGCGTTGCGGATCTGCAGGTTGGTCTCGCCGGTCGCCTGGCCGCCATCGATGACCAGCTGGTCGGATGGTGAGCCGTCCTTGTAGAGGTAGGTGTTGAGGGCGATGGTGCCGTTGGCGCCGTGATAGTCGTTGGTGGTGAGCTTCTTGTAGCCGCCGTCGGGGCTGAAGTCGATCAGGCTGGCGTCGTTGGTCAGTCGGCTCAGGTTGGAGTCGCCGGTGAGCTGCCAGAGACTGGTGGCGCGTAACGTCACATCGGACTGGCTGCCGTCGGCGGTTCGCGCCGAGCCGGTGACCATCGAGGTGGACAGGTCGATGCGCGCATTGCCGGCCGCGTCGACGGACTGGCCAATGCCCTGCCACTGGCCGCTGCCCATGTCGGGGATAGCGCTGCCGTCGCTGGCGATGGAGTTGTCGACGTTCAGCCATTGGCCACTGCCGCCGGCGAGGGTATGGCTGAGGGCGATGTCCGCTGAGCCGGCGGTGGCGATGGTGGCTCCGTCGCGGTTGCTCAGCGAGCCGTGATCGATGCGCAGCGTGCCGGGTTGCGCGTCGCTGCCCTGGGCATAGAGCGCCGCCGACTGGTCGCCCTGGACCCTGACCACTAGGCCGCTGGCGTCGACGCTAGCGCCGCTCTTCGCCACTACGCCATGCCCCAGCGCGCCGGTGGCGCTGACGCTCACGGTGTCGAGGTTCACCGTGGCGGTGTTGTTGGCGAGCACACCCAGTGCCTGGTTTCCGCCCGTCGCGACCGTGCTGTTGCCGGCGCTCAGGGCGCCGCCGGACTCGGCTCGCAGGCCGTGGGATTGCTCACCGTGGGTGGTGACGCTGGCGTTGTTCAGGTCGAGGATCGCGGATTCGTTCTTGTAGAGCCGGCTGACCATGGCGCCGGAGGCATGATCGCCCTGTGTGTCGACCGTCACGTGGTTGGCCGTCAGGCTCACGGAACCCGGCTTGGCCGCGCCGATGCCGGCATAGAGGCCGATGGAGTATTTGCCCTCGGTCCTCACGCTGAGGTTGTCCAGCCGCATGCTGCCGCCATCGTCCGCGGCGGCGCCGTAGGCCTGCGAGCCACGGGTGATGACGCTGGTGCCGTCGGCCACCAGCAGGGCGTTGGGATTGCGTGCCACCAGGGCGTGGGGGAAAGTGAGGTTGCCGGCGGTGGGCGAGCCGTCGCCGGTGGTGGTGACCGAGCCGCCGTGCACGACTACGCTGGCCCCGAGGTCGGCGACGATGCCCATGGCGTTGTCGTTGCCGCTGGTCTCGACGGTCAGGTTATTGGCGGTGAGGGTCGATCCGGGGGCTGAGGTCGAGGAGCTGACGGCGGCGAGCGCTGTGGAGTAGTTGCCGGAGGTACTGATGCTGCCGTTGTTGAGGACGGCATCAGCGCCCTCGCGCACCTGCACGCCAACGCTGGTCCTGGGCGTGGTGCGTACGTCGCTGTCACTCATCTGCAGCGTCGATCCGGCACCGTCTACCAGCACGCCCGGTGACCAGGGGCCGACGGCGCCCGGCTGGGCGTCGACGGAGATGGAGCTGCGGCTGACCGTGGCACCGGCCCCGCCGGAAATGTTCATACCCATGGAGCGATTGCCGTCCACCAGGAGGCTGGAACCGATGACCGTGCCGCTGGAGCCGGCGCCTTCGATGGAAACGCCATGGCCGTAGGTCAGGCCGTGCACGCTCAGCGAGGCGTTCTCCAGCGTCACGCTGGCGCCGCCCATGGCCCGAGCCCCGGCGGCGGGATTGGCGACGCTGCCGGCACCCAGGACCGTGGCGCTGCTGCCCTTCAGGATGACGCTGCTGCCGGCGCCCTCGGCCCGCACGCCGCCGACGTTGGTGCCGGAACTGTTCAGGTCCAGGCCTGATGCCGTGATTTGGCCACCGCCCAGGGCATGCAGGGCTGCGGTCGTGGTGGTGCTGGTGGCGCTGGCGCTGAGGTCGACGCTGCTGTCGTTCAGCACGATGCTGGCGCCGTCTTCGGCGCGGGCCGCGCTGGCGCTGCCGCCAGCGATGAGCAGGCTGGCGTCGGATGCCTCTATGCGGCTGCCCGTGCCGCTGGCGAGCAGGCCGTGGCTCAGGCTGAGCGCTTTCTCCTCGTCCACTGGCGCCGCACTGGACAGCGCGGCGCCCTGGGTGGCGACCCGGGTTCCGTCGGCCAGTGTCACGCTGGCGCCCTCGCGAGCCCATACGGCGACGGAGCCCTTGCCACTGGTCTGGATCGACCCGCCATGGATATCGACCTGGGTCGATGTGTCCTTGGCCAGCACGCCGTGTCCGTTTCCACCGCTGGTGAGCACGCTACTGTCGCTAAGGTCGACCCGCGAGCCAGCATCGACGCGCACGCCATAGGCGGAGCCGGCACTGGTGGCTACATCGATGCCGTCGCCGGTCAGCGTGCTGGCGCCCGTCACGCGAACGCCATGACTGCCTCCGGTGGTGGCGCTGCGGGCGCCGGACGTGGTGATGCGGGTGCCGTTCTCCAGGCTGGCCGTGCCACCGTTTTCCACCGAGACGCCTACCGCGCCCCAGGACAGGGTGCTGACCGAACCGCCGGACATTTCCAGGGTGCCGCCGTCGACCACGATGCCACGATTGTTGTTGCCCTTCGCGCCACCGCCGACCTGTACGTCGGTGCCGCTCAGGCGGGCCAGCCCGTTGGCGCCGACCAGGACCCCGCTGAGGTCGTTGGTGGTGATGGCGACTCCCGTCGTGGCGGTTGGAGTGAGCGTCACGCTGCTGTTGCTCATCACCAGCACGCCATCGACCTGCACGCCGGTCTGGCCCTTGGCCGTCGCGGCGGTGGTGGCGCTGCTTTCAATGCGGCCATTGGCGAAGTCGAGCGCGGTACTGCCGATGGCTTTCACCCCCGTGGTGAGGGCGCCACCGAGCTTCACCGTGGCGTTGTCGTGGTTGCCGGCGGTGATGCCGGCCGCTCCGCTGACCGTCACGTTGATCGGTGCCGGCGCGCCCAGCAGGGTACGGCCGGCGTAGACCGCCGGGGCCTCCTGCACGGCCTGCAGGGCGATGTCGAGGTAGGAGGGGCGGTCGGGGTCGAACACCACCCCGGCCTCGGAGGGCTGGTTGAGGTCGTCGGTGTCGGCCTCGATGACGCTGTCCTCGGCCTCCGCCTCGACCACCCGCAGGCTGAACAGGCTGGCCAGCACCAGGCTGATGGCCTGGGCCAGGCGCGAGCGGCGCAGGTGGGAGAGGGCGGTTTCGCGCGGACGTCCGAGGGTCGGAAGGGAGGGTTTGCGGGAGCTTTTCATGATGCTTTTCCATAGCGAGGCTATGGCGCAAGCATCGAATTCGGGGCGGGCAAATCCTATCGGGGGAGCCCGAAACTCTTGTAGTGGGTGCACTAGAAGCGCGGGCCGCCCTCGAGAAGCTTGAGCTGGATCAAGGTTGCAAGCATGAAGGATTGTGGGGCGGCTATGACGATGCGGTTCACCCGGAGGCTCCCTGCACTCGGGTCAATTAGCCGCTGGCGTCAGCTCGCGCAGGTGGATGGCAGCCATTGGAGCACCACGGCGCCCAGGTAGAGCCCGGCGCCGAACACCAGGTGGGTCATCAGGCTTTTCGCTCGCGCCTTGGCGGGCGCGGGCGTCTTCGCGGCGGCGACGCCCAGGCCGAGCGCCGGCTGCATCACCAGGAGGGGCAGGGCAACCGTGACCAGCCCGAACAGCAGGGCGGGCAGAGGAATGGGGTGGCAGAGCCAGCCGGTACCGACCAGCAGCGAGAAGGTGGCGGCGAAGAGGAACCCGGTGAGGTAGTGGATGAACCAGCCCAGCGCACGTTCGCCGGAAACCGGCGCCGCCTTGCCGATGGCGGCGTGGCGGAAGCGGCCGTGGGGCATGTGGCCGACCCAGCGGCCGACCATGGCGTAGTCCAGCGAGGGGACGCCGAAGACGCGTTTGAGCAGCAGCGTCCAGCCATCCATCACGAGGGTCGCGACGATGCCGATGAGCAGGCTGTGAAGCACGAAGGTGATGATCGGGTTCATGCAGGTCTCCTGAAAGGGTATGGTGAAGCTCCGATCAACACAGCATTCCAGCTCAAGTCGACTTGAGGTCAAGCATGAAAGAGATGGACATCGGCCAGGTGGCGCGCTGGTCCGGCCTGCCGGTTTCGACCCTGCGTTACTACGAGGAGAAGGGGCTGATCCGCTCCATCGGCCGCAACGGCATGCGCCGGGTGTTCAGCGATGAGGTGCTGTCGCGCCTGTCGTTGATCGCGCTGGGGCGGGAGGCGGGATTTTCCCTGGAGGAGATCGGCGCGATCTTCGTCGGCGGCGCGCGGCCGGTGATCGACCGCGAACGGTTGCGGGAGAAGGCGGAGGAACTGGACCGCAGCATCCGCCGGCTCAGCGCGATCCGCGACAGCCTGCGCCACGCCGCCGAGTGCCCGGCGCCGGATCACCTGGCCTGTCCGAAATTCCAGCGGCTGATGAACGTCGCCATCCGCACCACATCGCGCGGGCGGGCGGAGAAACCGCGCAAGGCGCCCCGTCAGTCCCGTGGCCGGGGCGGCGACAGCGAGGCGCCGGCGACGTAGAAGAAGGCGCCGCTGACGATGCAACCGGCGAGCATCACGAACACCCAGTGCGGCGCCCACAGGCTGAGGGCGAAGCCGACCAGCACCGGGCCGGCGGCGCCGCCGAGGTTCGACAGGTTCTGCGTGCCGTAGTACACGCCGCGCAGGTGCGGCGGGGCGATGCGGTCGATGAACATGTACTCGGCGGGGATCACGATGATCTCGCCGAGGGTGAACACCAGCATTGCCAGCCCCCAGTGCACCACGTTCTGCGACAGGCCGAAGCCGATGATGCCCAGCACGAACAAGCCCAGACCGACCAACAGCCAGCGCTGCAGATGGTCGTTGTCGATGCGCTTGCCCAGCAGGTACTGGAGGGCGATCACCGAGACGGCGTTGACCCCCAGCAGCGTCTGGATCACCTGGTAGGCGTATTCCGCGCTGCCGGTGGTCACCAGGTACTGCGACAGGTAGGCGGAGAACTGGCCGAACACCACGGCGGTGAACACCCCGCCGAGGGTGAAGTACATCAGCCGGTGGTCCTTCGACAGCACGCTCATTACCGCGAGGAAGGACGGCGGCGCGGTGCCCCCGGCCGGGCGCATGTCGCGGTCGCCATGGCGCAGGAAGGCCAGCAGGAATACAGCGCCCAACGCGGCCGAGACGATGAACGGCAGCTTCTGGCTGACATGGGCCAGCGCCGCGCCGATGAAGGGGCCGGTGGCGTAGGCGAGGTTGATCAGGGTGTAGCGGATGGAGAAGGCGCGGCCCTGTTCGCCCGCCGCGAGCAGGCGGCCGAACACGGTCTTGACCACCACGTCGGTGACCGAATAGGCGAAGTTGAAGCCGAGCAGGAACAGGAAGAACAGCCACAACTGCCGGGTCAGCAGCATGCCGAGGAAGGCGGCGACGAAGCACAGGCCGAAGCCGAGGATCAGCCGAAAGCCCGGCAGGCGGTCGATCAGGTAGCCGCCGTAGAGACTCAGCAGCGCACCGCCGAACAGCGAGCCGCCCATGACCAGGCCGATGCGGTCGACCGGCAGGTCGAAGTTCGTCGACAGGTAGATGACCAGGTAGGGCAGGGTGATGCCGCGCGCCAGGGTCAGCAGGAAGGTGGCGCAGAGCAGCAGGTTGACCTGGAGCGGATAACGCTTGAGCGCGGCGAGCATTCCTTGCCTCTGCGATGGCGAAACGGTATGCCGCGATCCTAGCAGCACCCTTATGGTGCAAGGCAATCGCCGGAGGACCTGGCGGCCCCCCGGCGTGCCCGCAGCTTCAACCGGGTTTCCTTTCCCGCGCCCGCAGCGCCTTGACCGTCTCCCCGCCCACGCCCCAGCTGTCGGTGGGAATTTCCTGGATCACCACGAAGGTGCTCGCCGGTGGTTTTCTCAGCACACGCTCCAGCAGTTCGGTCACGCCTTCGATCAGCTGGCGGCGTTCGTCGGCGGTCACCCCTTCATCGGTGACCTGGATGTTCACGTAGGGCATTTCGGGTTCTCCTCGGGTTTACCAGGTGCCGGTGGTGGAACCACCGTCGACATTCAGGATGGCACCGGTGACGAAGGTCGAGTCGGTCAGGTAGAGCACGGCGTCGACGATGTCCTGCGGGGTGCCGATCCGGCCGGTGGGCGCCAGGCCGCCGAGGAAGGCGCGGGTCTGCTCGTCGGTGGCATGCATCGGGGTCTGGATGATCCCCGGCGCCACGGCGTTGACCTGCACCTGGGACCCCGCCAGCTCCAGGGCCAGGCCGCGCACTGCGCTGTTCAGACCGCCCTTGATCAGCACCGGCAGCAGCGCCGGCACTTTGGCGTTGGGCTGCATGGCGATGGCGGCGGTGATGGTGACGATGTGCCCCGAGCCGTTGGCGGCCATGTGCCGGGCGGCGGCCTGGGACGGATAGAAGAAGCCCTTGAGGTTGGTGTCGACGATGCTCTCGACCTCCGCCTCGCTGTACTCGGTCACCGGCTTGGCGATGAAGATGCCGGCGTTGTTGACCAGGATGTCCACCTTGCCGAAGGCCTCGATGGCCTGGGCGAACAGGCGCCTGGCGGTCTCCGGTTTGGCGATGTCGCCTTCCACCGGCAGGAAGTTGGTCGGGTTGCCCAGTTTGCTTGCGGCCTCCTGCAGGCGGGCCTGGCTGCGGGCGTTGCCCACCACGTTGTAGCCGCGTGCCAGATAAGCCTCGGCGATGGCGAAACCCAGGCCGCTGGATGCGCCGGTGACGATGACGGTCTTGCTCATGATTGAGTCTCCTCAAGTGAGGCGGGGCGGGATGCCCGCGTCTTGGAGGCCAATCTAGGCTGCAAGCGCTGCTTGAAAAATGAGGTTCATGGCATTTGAATTGATACCTCATGTAATGAATCGGGCTGCGCCATGACTCGCCATTTCGACGACCTGCAACTGGGCAGCATCGAGCTGTTCTGCCTCGCCGCGGAAACCGGCAGTTTCACCGCCGCGGCCAACGAGGCCGGCATCACCCCGGCGGCGGTGAGTCGTTCGGTGGCGCGCCTGGAAGAGCGCCTCGGCGTGCGCCTGTTCGTCCGCACCACGCGACAGATGCGCCTGACCGAAGGCGGGCGCAACTACTTCGAGCAGTGCCGCCAGGCCCTGGGCCAGCTGGTGGATGCCGAGCGCGAGGTCACCGGCGGCCAGAGCGTGCCGTCCGGTCGGCTACGCATCAGCGTGCCGACGCCCTACGCGCATTACCGCCTGTTGCCGCTGCTGCCGGAGTTCCGCCGGCGCTACCCGCAGGTGACCGTGGACATTCACGTCAGCAACCGCAACATCGACTTCGCCGACGAAGGCTATGACCTGGCGGTGCGCGGCCGCGAGCCGGCGGATTCCAGCCTGGTGGCGCGGCGTCTGGAAGATGCCGAGCTGGTGGTGGTGGGCACTCCGGAGCACCTGCAGCGCGCCGGCGTGCCGCAGACGCCGGAGGATCTCGCCGGCCATGACTGCATCCAGTACGACCTGCCCAGCACCGGGCGGCGGGTGCCCTGGTCGTTCCGGGTCAATGGCCGGGCCGTGGAAGTGGAAACCTCGGGCAACTGCACGGTGCTGGAAGATCACCTGGCCACCGCGACCCTGGTGAAGCATGGCGGCGGGCTGATGCAGGCCTATCGCTTCACCGTGCAGGCGGAGCTGGCGGCCGGCGAACTGGTGGAGGTGCTGCGCGACTACGGCGGCACCACGCGCCCGTTCCTGCTGATCTACCCCCACGCGCGGCATGTGCCGTCGCGGGTGAGGGCGTTCATCGAGTTCATGCTGGAGCAGCGGCAGGAGCGCTAGCGGGCGCCGGCTGCCGCCGTGGTGATCAGTGTGCCGGCGCCTTCTGGGCGGAGAGGTAGGCGCCCAGGCGGCGACCCATTTCCTCGCCGAGGGCCTGCAGGCCGCTCATGGGGCGGATCATCACCTCGAATTCGACGATCTTGCCGGCCTCGTCGAAGCGGATCATGTCGATGCCCTTGAGGTCGCGGCCGTTGACCGTGGCGCTGAACTCCAGGACCACGCTCAGGCCATCGGCGGTGGCCAGCTGGCGGTGATAGACGAAGTCGCCGAACACCTGCAGCACGGTGCCGAGGATGGTCGCGGCCACCGGCGCGCCGGGGTAGGGCGTGTGGGCCATGGGCGAGCGGAACACGATGTTCGGCGCCAGCAGCTCCGGCAGGTTGGAGAAGTCCTTGCGGGCAACCATCTGGTGCCAACGTTCCAGGGATGCGGCGGCCTGGGTATTCAGGTTGAGGGCGGACATGGGATACCTCCTGATCGCTCTTGTCGTTTGAACAGGACGATACGACCGCGCACGGAACCGGCTCAATGATCGGAAATGACAGAAGATTGATCCTGCTGCACAACCGCTCGATGGTTTTTAGTGTGTCCAGGGATTGATGAAAAAACTCGCCAGCTGCGGATCGTCGCCCGGATCGATGTGTTTTACCGGGCGCGGCAGGGCGCCCAGCACCGCTTTCCAGAATGCCGCCGCCAGCTCGTCGCCGGTGTAGTAGCGCACCAGCCAGGGGCCGGGGTTGTCCAGTAGTACCCGGGTGGCGACCGTCCGGCCGACGCCCTTGCGGCGGTATTTCTTCAGCACGAAGACGTCCGCCAGTTCCAGCGCGTCGATACCCGGCAGTTCGCTGCCCTCGATCAGCACGAAGCCGGCGATGAAGCCGTCGACGAGGATCAGGTTGGCGCTCCATTCCGGCTCGCTCCAGTAACGCGCCAGGTGTTCCTCGTGGATGTAGAAACGGCCGTCCACTTCCACGTCCTCCTGTTCCCAGTCCGAGGACTCGTAGGCGTAGAACTGGTAGAGGTTGCGGATCAGTTCGATGTGTTCCGGGCCGGTCTGTACCAGCTCGATGGGAAGGTCGGTCATGGCGGTGCTCGCGGGCGGCGCGCAGGGCGCAGCGCAGAGAAGGGGTATCAGGTAATTTTCGCGCAATGCGCCGGTATTGCCAGCGGCCGTGCGGGGTGTCCGTCAGATCATCGGGTCCCAGCGCTGCGACCAGTCCGGGTCCTGTGCCACCACCTCGCGCAGCAGGCTGAACGCCTGCTGCAGCGCCTGGGAATCGCGGTCGCGGGAATACACCAGGTAGGTCGGGTAGCTGAACTCCGGCGCCTTGGGCACGCGGCGCAAGACCTTGCGGTCCAGGTAGCTCTGCACCACCCGCGTGCGGAAGTAGCCCGAGCCGCCGTTCTCCAGGATGTACTGCAGGGCCAGCGGGCCGAGGTTGAACGACACCGGCGCCTTGGACAGCTCCGGCAGGGCGCTGTCATGCAGCTGGCGGAAGCCTTCGCCCCAGTCGATGTAGACGTAAGGCTCCGGGTTCTGCGCGCGCACCAGGATCAGCTTTTCCTCCAGCAACTGCTCCACCTGCATGCCCGGCCAGTAGGTCGGGTGGTAGACCAGCGCCGCGTCCAGCACGCCCAGTTCCAGCTGGCGCAGCAGGCTCTGGCCGTCGCCGATCTCGGCGCGCACCGCGTGGTCGCCGATTACCTGGCGGATGCGGCTGACCCAGCGCAGCATCAGCGGGTTGCACAGGCTCACCTCGCCGCCGATGTGCAGCACGTTGTGGTAGCCCTCGGGCAACGGCAGGTCGCGCTGGGCGGCTTCCCAGGTCTGCAGGATCTGGTTGGCGTAGGTGACGAAGGCCTCGCCGTCCGGAGTCAGGCGCGCGCCGGCGCGGTTGCGCACGAACAGCGTGCAGTTGAGGTGCGCTTCCAGTTTCTGCACCCGCGCGGTGACGGCGGTCTGGGTGATGTGCATGCGTTCGGCGGCGGCGACGAAGCTGCCGTGGCGGACGATTTCCAGGAAGGTGCGGGTCAGGTCGATGTCCATGGGCGGGGTCTGCGCGAATCAGGCGGCCAGTGTAGCGGAAAGCGCGGCTAGCCCAGGTGGCTGAGCAGGTCGCGGTGCAGGGCGGCGATCAGGTCGGTCTGGGTGATCACGCCCACCAGTTCGCCGTGTTCGAGTACCGGCAGGCAGTGCAGGCCGCGGTCGGAGAGCAGCGGGATCAGCTCCACCGCATGGGCGTCGGCGTCGACGTGCAGCACCGGGCTGCTCATCAGCTCGCCGAGCACGCGGTCGCGACGCAGGCCGAGTCTGCCGAGCAGACGCTTGAAGCTGCCACCCGTGCGCTTGGGGGCGAGCAGGTCGATCAGGCTGACGATGCCCACCAGCCGGCGCTCCTCGTCGAGGATCGGCAACGCCTTCAGGTGATGCTTCACCAGCAGGCGCAGGGCGTGGCGGACCGGGGTTTCCGGCGCGGCGCAGACCAGGTCGCGGGACATCATCTGCCGCGCGCGGGTGTCGCCCATGCTGCGGCGCAGGGCGTGACGCTCGGTGCTGCGGACGATGCGTTCGAGGTCGTCGCGGGTGATGTCGACGAAGGCACCGACCTCGTCCAGCGCCTGGTCGAGGTCGGCGGACTGGATGCCGACCCGCTCGCCGGGTGCCGGGTCCCGGGTGTGGTGATCGTCCTTGATGAGCGTGCGCCGGCGCGGATAGGGCATGCGCGTGAGGTTGTTGAACAGCACCGCCAGCAGCACCAGGCCGAGACCGCCGCTGATGGCCGGCAGCGGCGCCATCCAGGCCGGCTCGCCGGGCAGCGGCGCGGCGAAGACCATGCAGAAGGCCAGTGCGCCGCCTGGCGGGTGCAGGCAGCGCAGCGGGTACATCAGCAGCAGGCTCAGGCCCAGCGCCAGGGCGGCGCTGACCACCCCGGCGGGCAGCCACAGACCGATCAGCAGCGCCATCAGCGAGGCGCACAGGTAGCTGCCGATCACCGACCAGGGCTGGGCCAGGGCGCCGGAGGAGACGGCGAACAGCAGGATCGCCGAAGCCGCCCAGGGGCCGGCGAAATGCAGCGCTACCGAGGAGCCGAACAGCAGACCGCAGGTGACGGCGCTGAGCAGGAACGCCAGGCTGGCGCCGATTGATGCGCGCAGCCATTCGTGGGGACGGGTGTGGGGGATGTCGGGAAGGTACGCGGCGGCGCGCTGCCGCCAGCCGGTCAGGGCGGGCATTGGAAGAAGGTCCGGAAAAAAACGGGCTCTTGCGGCAAGAGCCCTGCAAAGTGCCGCGAACGGCACGCGGGAGGCCCCATCCCTGGGGGGGGGTCAGGCCTGCAGGCGATCCAGCGGGCCGGGTTCGGGCAGCGGCGCAACGATCCGCTCGCAGCGCCGGCCAGTGGCGGCGGTCATGCGTCGGGCGGCTTCCGGATCGTCGGCGAAGGGCAGCAGAGCGGCCTGCTCGAAAGTCTCGCCGCGGCAGGCACGCCAGCACGCCACGGCACAGGCCAGCAGACCAAGGAGCGTCAGCAGCATCGTCGTACTCCTCAGGCCGTGGCCGGCATGCCCTGGCGCACCGGCTTGCCACCGCGTACGGTCAGCCAGGTGTTCCAGGCCATCAGCAACATGCCGCTGGCGAAAGTGGCGCCGCCGATCAGCCGCACGATGTAGCCCGGATGACTGGCCTGCAGGGCCTCGACGAAGGCGTAGGTGAGCGTGCCGTCCTCGTTCACCGCGCGCCACATCAGGCCCTGGGTGATGCCGTTGACCCACATCGAGGCGATGTACAGCACGGTGCCGATGGTGGCCATCCAGAAGTGCGCGTTGATCAGCCCGACGCTGTGCATCTGCTCGCGGCCGTAGAGTTTCGGGATCATGTGGTAGAGCGCGCCGATGGAGATCATCGCCACCCAACCCAGGGCGCCGGCGTGGACGTGGCCGATGGTCCAGTCGGTGTAGTGCGACAGCGAGTTCACCGTCTTGATCGCCATCATCGGCCCCTCGAAGGTGGACATGCCGTAGAAGGCCAGCGACACCACGAGGAAGCGCAGGATCGGGTCGGTGCGCAACTTATGCCAGGCGCCGGACAGGGTCATCATGCCGTTGATCATGCCGCCCCAGCTCGGCGCCAGGAGGATCAGCGACATCACCATGCCCAGCGATTGCGCCCAGTCCGGCAGCGCGGTGTAGTGCAGGTGGTGCGGGCCGGCCCAGATGTACAGGGTGATGATCGCCCAGAAGTGCACGATGGACAGGCGATAGGAATAGATCGGCCGCTCGGCCTGCTTGGGCACGTAGTAGTACATCATGCCGAGGAAGCCCACCGAGAGGATGAAGCCCACCACGCTGTGGCCGTACCACCACTGGATCATCGCGTCGGTGGCGCCCGAGTAGATCGGGTAGGACTTGAGCAGCGTCACCGGCACCGCCAGGTGATTGACCACGTGGACCATCCCGGTAACCACGATGAAGGCGCCGTAGAACCAGTTGCCCACGTAGATGTGGCGCACCTTGCGCCGGGCGATGGTGCCGAAGAACAGGTAGGCGTACACCAGCCAGAGCACCGTGACCCAGAGGGCGATGGGCCACTCCATCTCGGCGTATTCCTTGGAGGTGGTGATGCCCAGCGGGTAGCTCACCAGCATCGCCACCAGGCTCGCCTGCCAGCCCCAGAACAGCAGGTTGGCCAGGCCGTCGGAGATGATCCGCACCCGGCAGGTGCGCTGCACCACGTAGAAGGAAGTGGCGAACAGCGCGCTGCCGCCGAAGGCGAAGATCACCAGGTTGGTGTGGATCGGCCGGATGCGCCCGAAGCTGGTCCAGGGCATGTCCAGGCTCAGTTGCGGCCACACTAGCTGGGCGGCGATGAATACGCCCATGAGCATGCCGAGGATGCCCCAGCCCAGGGTGGTAAGGGTGAACCGGCGAACGATGTCGTAGTTGTAGGTCGTTTCTTGATCGGGGGGTATCGCGCTGTCCATCTGGATTCCGTCGTACTTCGGTTGGCTGACGGCTCCCTGTCCGCCGAAGGGGTACCAGCGGACGGGCGAGCGTCGTGGGAGGCAATTCGCCGCAGGGGAGCCGAAACAGTCTGAACAGACGGGATGGATGCAACAAACGAATAATAATGCAGCCTAAGTGCAGTATTTTTGATATCAACGACCGCGCCTGCCACGCAAGCGCTCTGGCGCGCCTTGCTCAGGATCAAGGGTGGCGTGCGTGGCGGCGGAAATGACGAGGTAGTGCACGCGGCGGATGCATTCGAAAAAGTGCTGCGTCAGTGCAATTCAATTCATTTAAATCCACGCCTGCGGGAGGTCTAGCATGGGCCTTCGCGATCACCGAGGGACCTCCCATGTCCGCCTTCACCATCGACCTCATCGACTGGCTGCAAACCCTGATGCGCGCCGAGCGCGCCGGCGCGCGGGTCATGCTCGACAGCCTGCGGCAGACCGACGAGCCCGCCGTGCGCCGCCGCCTGGAACACCTGCACCAGGGCGAGGCGGAAAGCTGCCGGCGCCTGCGTACCTGCCTGGAGCGCCTGGGCGCGCAGCCGGACAGCGGCATCGGCGACTTCCATGCCAGCGCCATGGCCATCGACGATCTGGCGCTGCGTTTCGACTTCATCGGACGTGGCCAGCGCTGGGTCGCCCGGCAGATCCGCCAGCGCCTGCCGGAGATCGAAGCGCCCTGGCTGCGCGAGGAGCTGCTGGTGGTGCTGCGACTGCACGAGGAGGGCGAAGCCTGAGCGACGGTGGCGTATCCTGGCCCCTCGTTGACCAAGGAACGCTTGCCCATGGACGAGATGACCCGGATTCGCTTTGCCGAGATAGACCAGCATGTGCCCGCTGCGCCCGGCCTCTATGAAATCCATACCCTGGATGGCCAGGCGCTGAAGGTCGGCATTGGCAAGAACCTGCGCAAGCGCCTGGCCCAGCACTACCGTTCCCGCCAGAGCCGCCTGGTACTGAAGGTGGGCGGGGACTGGAGTAATCCCCGGGATGTCGAAAGCAAGCAGTCGATCCTCGCCAAGCACCTGTTCTTCGCCGAAGTGGAGGGCTACGACCTCAAGAGCGAGGCGGGACGGCGGGCCTTTCTCGAAGAGCGCTGCTACATCCTCTTCCGCACCACCGCCACGCGGGAGGAGGCGCGCGAGTTGGAGAGGCGCAAGGAAGCGAGCGGCGGCTTCCGCTTCGTCGGACTGACCGACTCAGCCTGAGGCCGCACCCACCGACGCCAGCAGCCAGACCAGGATGGCCAAGGCTTGCAACACGTCCTCAAAGTGGTTTGCGGCCCCCTCTGAGAATCACCTTGGTTCTTGGAGCGAATCAACCAGCCTTGAACGCTGGCAATCCGTTGGCTGCGCGCCACTCCTTCACTGTACGGGTGATACCTTCCGCCGAATTGTCAGCCCCGTCCTCTGGGTAATAGATAAGGTCTGCTCCATCCGGATGCCCCGTGACCTCGCAAAACTGTTCCAGCAGTTCCCCTAACACATCATCTGATGCGCTCTTGTTGGCCTTACGAATCTCCTCCACAAACTGCACGAACTGTTGTTCGGTGTAATCGGTTATCGTCTTGCTCATGTTTTGCCTGTGAAGATCAATATGTTTCTTGGGAACGACGAATCGCAGGCTATCTAGGTCGTATGCATATTACACATTGCATGTCAGCTGAAAGATATGGTCATTATCGTAGAACGATCTTTCGGCCAACTTTTCAATGGCTTCAATCTGTGAAAAATCAAGATCGTAACCTTCATCGCCACGCTGCAAAAATGACCAACCCATAATTGCTGCCAACTTCTCGTCACAACCCTCAGGAAGCTCAATCTCGAAAGCAAGAAGTTCAGTGCTTTTATCAAAGGCTTCAACGATATATTTCATGGCTCTACCTCGCGACTGCTATCCGCATCTTTAGTTTGCCCAACTGCTTAATGAATACACTGGCAAGATATACGCCTGCGCCAGGACTAACGCCAAAGCCTACCGATGGAATCGCATTCACTGCCAAGGCCGCAACGGCCCAGTCGAATAGTTGAAACCCATCACCGCATAACACAAGCCCGTCATCTGGCGTAATGCTTTTAACTTAATTATTTATTGGGCAATCGCGAACTTTGATAAACCTAAATCAGGTACTCTGATATCGGCTTTTGTTCCTTTTTCAGAGCCACAGAGGGAGCAATACACTCAAAATTTCCGCTTGAAGCTACCTGCGAGCAAAAAAGCCGCGATCCTGGTGAGGGAGTCGCGGAATTTTTCTTAAGTGAACAGCATTACGCCAGATGGCGGGGGTTTCTCTTCCAGCACTCAGACCTCAATCACCGAGAATCCTGGCCGCAAGCCCACGATGACCAAGCCTTGCAACACGCCCCCAAAGTGGTTTGCTGCCATCCCTTGAAAATCACCTTGGCTCTTGGAGCGAATCAGCCAGCCTTGAACCCAGGCACCCCATGGGCAGCACACCACACCTTGATAGTTGCTGTAACACCCTCTGGTGAGTCATCAGCACCGCTTTCGGGGTAATACAGCAGGTCCGAGCCGGCGGGATGAGGCACGATGAGATTGAAATGCTCAACCATCGTTCCTCGCTCATCTTCCGTTCCCGCATTCAAAATTGCATTGATGAAGGCGATGAAATCACGCTCTGTGTAATCAGACAGGTTGCTTTTCAGATTCATTAGCTTCATTTCCCTCGGTGGAGATCAATGTGGTGCTGTGGCGTTACAGCTCTCAAATTATCTAGGTCATAAACAGCGCCACCATCTTTGATTTGCTCGACATGGTGAAGCTCGAAAGAAATTCGCTTCCCTGCATGCGTACGTCTAGGGGCGCTGGGAGCCAAGCCACGCCTCATATCAGCGAGGTTGTGTGTGTTGAACTGTTCGGCAAGCTCTGCGTCGTTCGCAACAGCTTTCCAGAATGCCGCCCTAAAAGAATCGAAACTATTGAAGCTCTTGCCTCGCAACTCGTCAGCAATCCGAGTTGGAACAGGGACACCAAGCCCCTCACCAGCTCCAGCCATATACCAGACACATACTCGCCGGCTCCTGTCACCGTGCCGGGATCATGCCGGACATTCATCACGATGTAGAGCGGTGCAATCCCGGACCCAGCCGGGAACACCAGGATGAAGTCCCGATACTCTGGCGGATAGATCGGGTTGACGATGATCTTATCCGTCTGCTCTGTCGGCGGGAAAATCCAGATATGCGGAGCCTGTGGGGCTGCCTCCAGGGCAGGGATGCCGAGCGTGTCCGAGGGGGGGGCCGCAGGTATCCAGGTCAGCCCAATCCCATCGCCCAGGTCGGCAACCATTTGATTACCAACGGCGGCGAACTGGACCACAGGAATCATTTCCCAATCGCTGCGCAACTGGGTGTTGTAGCCGTAGCCTTTCAACGTGCCGTCAGGTTGCTCTTCAACACGGATACGGACACGTGTCCGCCCTCGTTCCATCGAACGAAGCTGATCTTCCGTGTAGAGCGCCCCATCACCGAGGCTGGACGGCCAGAGCATCGCCACAACACCAAGAAGCGTGCCGCCGACAACCCCACCACTGAGGAGGCTGCTGCCAACAGCGCGACCACCCGCTTCGGCAGCTATACGCCCGCCAGCCGGTGTGCCCCCGCAGAGCCCGCCACAAGACGCACCTGCACCAGGGCCTGCAAGCCCGCGCAGGGCCAGCGAGCCGAACCCTGCGGGAATGTTTCCACTGATCCTTCTGAGCGGTAGTTCTCCGCTGCCATCGACTTCACGGCCACCCAGCAGGACAAGGTTGCCATAGTCCTTGGCCGTGTCGATGGGGAAGGCCCCCTGTCTGTTGGCGTAGTCAATTTCCCTGTCGGGGAGTTTGCAGCACTTGGCAAAGACGATTCCGATCGGCGCTGGCGCAGGTGGAGTCTTCTTCAGTTCAGGAAGGGGATCAGGTCGTGCGGGCTCTTCACCTCGGTACAGCTCTGGGGGAGGGTTTGGGCGTGCCAGAAGGTTGCGCCCCGGGATAGGTCCTGGACCTCGATTGATCCTGCTCATCGGCCATCCTTGTTTGATTGGCGAGTAGCCGATGAACCTACCGTGAATGAAAAGCACTCCACTATAGGGTTTGTCTGAAACTAGAGGCGGTATCCCGACAAGCGATAGAAGCTAAACGCCATGGTAGGGGGCAACGGATCGACGGCATCCTACGCCGCCACATTGCTCTATGAACCTGGCAGGGCTTCGATAGGATCAACGTGCTGCAGGTGTGGGCGATCTGATCGGCCAGGTGGCGCAGATGAATACACAACTGGCAGACCTGACGTGCAAACGGCGCTGCGCTTGCGCGAGGAGGGCGAAGGCTGAGGTCAGCCAGCCCAGCGTCGACTCAGCCTGAGGCCGCACCCACCGACGCCAGCAGCCAGTCATGGAACAGCTGCGCCGATGGCGACAACTGGCGGTGCCGCAGCGACACCAGGTACTCGCCGCGCTCGGTCACCAGCGCGTGGTCGGTCACCCGCTGCATCTCGCCCTTGGCCACCGCCTCGTCGGCCATGAAGCTCCACGCCAGGCCGATGCCCATGCCCTGCTGCACGGCGCGATAGGCGAGGGTGAGCTGGTTGAACACCGGGTCGCTCTCCGCCGGCTGGTAGTCCTTGCCGAAGTGGCCGAACCAGTCGTGCCAGTCCAGGCAGCTCCAGGCCGAGGTGTCGAGTTGCACCAGGGGCGCGGCGGCCAGTTGCTCCAGCGTACGGATGGCGGAGACGTCGAGGTCTGGGCGCGCCACCGGGTAGACGATCTCCGGCAGCACGAACTGGCTGTTCAGCGTGGTCCAGTCGCCGGCGCCGTAGAGGATGCCGAGGTCGAAGTCCACCAGGCTGGCCTCGTCCATCTCGTTGATCGCGTGCACGTGCACGGCGATGCCCGGATGCGCCTTGTTGAACTCGATCAGCTTGGGGAACAGCCAGAACTGCGCCAGCGCGTGGGTCGCCAGCACCGACACGGCGTTGCTCTGGTGCACGTTGCGGATGCGCCGCACGCTGTGCTGCAGGCGGTCGAGCAGCATGTCCACGGTGCCCAGCAGCTCGGCGCCGGCGGCGGTGAGGGTGACACCGCGCGGCTTGCGCTCGAACAGCGGCACCTTGAGGCTCTCCTCCAGCGCGCGCATCTGCTTGCTCACCGCGCTCTGGGTGAGGAACAGCTCGGTGGCGGCCAGGGTGAAGCTGCCGCAGCGGCCGACAGCCTCGAAGGTGATCAGGGTTTCCAGTGGCGGCAGGGTACGCAGATAACGGCTGATGATGGTTCTCCGGGAAATCTTGTGACATTCCTGCTGGGAATGTCTCGGTGCGGATTTATCCTTGGTCAGACGCTAGCACAGGCGCTACCGTGGCGGCATTTCCGACTGACAGAGGTAAAGGGTGATGAAGCGCGGGGTGGTCTATGCAGGCATGGCGGGTGCTATCTGGGGCGGGGTGATCCTCGCGCCGTCGCTCGTGCCGGAATTCAACCCGCTGCTGATCAGTTCCGTGCGCTTCGCCCTGTACGGCGCCATTTCCCTGCTGATCGCGCTGCCGGTCGCCGTCGGCCTGTTTCGCCGGATCAGCCGCGAGGACCTGTCGATGCTGGTACGCCTGTCCCTGGCCGGCAACCTGCTGTACTTCGCGCTGCTCTCGGCGGCGGTGCAGTTCGCCGGGGTGGCGGCGGCCTCGCTGATCAACGGCATCATGCCGCTGGCGATCAGCTATTGCAGCCGTTCCGAGCACGACTCGCTGCCGCTGTCGCGGATGAAATTCCCGCTGGCGCTGGTGGCCCTGGGCATCCTCTGCATCAACCTCGACCCCACCGCGCTGATGGCCTCCGGGAGCACGCCGGGCGAGCGCATCCTCGGTATCGTCTGCGGTTTCTGCGGAGTGGCCTGCTGGTCCTGGTACGCCACGGCGAACGCGCGCTACCTGAAGGCCAGCCACTTCAACAGCCACGAATGGTCGACGCTGATCGGCGTGGTCACCGGCGTCATGGCCATCGTGCTGGCCGGCGTGGGCGTGCTGATTGCCCCGCAGGCGGTACCCACCGGCATCGCAGCGGAGCGCTGGATGGCCTTCCTCTGGGTGTCGCTGTTCCTCGCCGTATTCGGCTCCTGGGTGGCCAACGGCCTGTGGAACGCCGCGACCCGTCGCCTGCCGATGAGCCTGGGCGGCCAGTTGATCGTCTTCGAGACGCTGTTCGCCTGCGCTTACGCCTACCTGCACCAGCAGCGCCTGCCGAGCCCGGTGGAGGCGCTGGCCATCGTCCTGCTGACCGGTGGCGTGCTCTGGGCCATCGGCCTGCACCGTGCGCCGGCCGAGGCTCCGGCACGCGCCGTCGAGTCCTGATTCAGGCCTTCGGGCTGCCTTCGAGGCGCGGGCTCCAGTCCTCCACCGCGCCGTTCTCCAGGCGCCGCGACAGGGTGCGGCGCCAGTTCGGCGGCAGCGGCAGTTCCAGGCAGTCGCGCAGGATTTCGGCGTCCACGCGCTTGTCGAAGAGCACGGCGGAGAGTCGCTGCAACGACCAGTCGCCATGGCGCCGCTCTACCAGTTCCAGAGGTGCGCCAGCGGCGATCACCCCTTCCTCCAGCACCCGGTAATACCAGCCGGTGCGTCCGGACTCCTGCACCCGCAGGGCCATCTGTGGCAACTCGAAACGGTCGTTGAGTTTCCAGCACGGCATGCGCCCCTGGGACACCTCCAGCAGCGCCGTGCCGGCGCGCACCCGGTCGCCCAGGCAGAGGTCCGCCTCGGTCCAGCCGTGGGTGCTGAAGTTCTCGCCAAAGGCGCCGGGGCGTGTCAGCAGCGGGTGTTCGCCCAGCTCGGCGATCCACTGTGCGTAGTGCTCGCGGGGGTAGTGGTGGATGGCCTTCTCCACGCCACCGTGCACGCGCAGGTCGCCTTGCTCGTCGCTCTCCAGGCCCAGGCTGGTGACCGCCAGCGAACCCTGGCGCGGCGCCTTGGCGATGGCGCTGCGCGAGCCGGGACGGGTGAAGGGCTCGGCGCGGCCGGTGAGGAGGGTGTCGAGGGAAATACTGGGCAGGCTCATGGACGCTCCCGGTTATGGTATCGATCAAAAACTACCTGGACAAAATCGTTCAGATGGGTAGCCTTCGTCAAGGTATCGACTCGATACAAAGTGTCGCATCCAATGATTCCACCAAGGAGATCCCATGCAGAAGTACCGCCTCACCATCCAGCGACACGGTCAGTTGCTCGGCCATTTCGACTCCGACCTGCCCTGGGCGCGCGACGCCGTGCGTGCCATCGCGGACGCGCTAGGTGGACAGGGCTTCGTTCTTGAGTTGCAGGTTGCCGACGGCGAGCGCCGTCTGCTGGAAAGCTCTCCGGCCGGTATCAAGCTGCTGGCCTGCGAGCCGCTGTATCGGCCGATGGTTCTGGAGAATTTGTAGCAGCGAGCCTGCTCGCGAACCTTGGACGCGCCGGCGTTGCCGGCGAATCGCGGACGGAGTCCGCTCCTACAGGAAAAGCCATGCAACCTAGGAGCGGACTCCGTCCGCGATGCCTTCAGCTACCTGGCCACCCTGAGCTGACGCGGCACGCCGAATGCGCCCGGCGTGCCGCCCACCGGAACGGCCGCGGGGCCTCTAGTTAACGGGCACCCTGGCTCCGCTTCATCCTGCGCAGCGGGGTGTGCGATGGCTACAGGGTGACCACGACCTTGCCGAACTGCTGGTTCGATTCCAGGTAGCGGTAGGCCTCGACGATCTCGTCGAACCCGAAGCGGCGGGCGATGACCGGCCGCAGCGAGCCGTCGGCCAACCCCTCGACGATGAAGTCCTTGGCCGCCTGCAGGCGCGCCGGGTCTTCCAGCACTTCGTAGACGCGGTAGCCGCGCAGCACCAGCGAGCGGCTCAGCACCTCGAACAGCGGGAAGGGCGTCGGCTCGGGGCTCAGCCCGCCGTACTCGATGAGCATGCCGCCCTCGGCCATGGCGGCGGTCAGCGGCTCGAAGATCGGCCCACCCACCGGGTCGAACACCACTCGCGCGCCGACTTTGCCGGTGATCTCGAACAGCCGCGCGCGCAGGTCTTCCTCGTCGCTGGCGATCACCTCGGCGGCGCCCGATTGCAGCAGCGCATCGCGTTTCGCCGAACTGCGGGTTACCGCGATCGGCACCGCGCCAACGCGCCGGGCAATCTGGATGGCGGCCAGGCCGACGCTGCTGGAGGCAGCGGTGATCACGACGAAGTCACCGGCGCGCAACCCGGCGACCTGCACCAGCGCGCCGTAGGCGGTGAGGTACTGCATCCAGGTGGCGGCGGCATCGCTCCAGGTCTGCCCCGGCGGGTTCTTCACCAGGCGCGACTGCGGTACTACCAGGTGCTCGGCGTGGGTTGGCTGCTCCTGCATCGACGTGGGAGGCAGCACGCTCACCGCATCCCCTGCAGCGAAGCCGTGAACCTTGCTGCCCACCGCCTCGACGATGCCTGTGGCCTCCAGGCCGAGGCCGGAGGGCAGTCGCGGGCTTTCGATGTAACGGTCCGTGCGCAGCAGCACCTCGGCACGGTTCAGCCCCAGGGCCTTGACCCGGATGCTCACCTCGTCCGGGCCGGGTTGGCGAATTTCCAGCGGTTCGATGCGCAGGACGTCCGGCCCGCCGATCTGGTGGAAGCGAACGGCCCGTGTGGTGACTTTTTCCATGTGAGGCTCCTATACGAAAGTGATTCGACGTAAAGCCACTATCCGGCATGGAAAAAAGGCGATAAATGGCCTATGGAAATGTTGAGTCGAAATCAGGAGTTACGAATGGATCGTCTGACCAGTATGTCGGTGTTCGTTCGCGCGGTGGACCTCGGGTCCTTCGCGGCCGTGGCCGATGCCCTGGAAATGTCCGCCCCCATGGTGGGCAAGCATGTGCGCTTTCTCGAAGAGCGCCTGGGTGTCCGCTTGCTGCAGCGCAGCACGCGCCGGCAGAGCCTCACCGAGGCCGGGCGGATTTACTACGAGCGCTGTCGTGCGTTGCTCGCCGATGCCGAGGCGGCGGACATCCTCGCCGCCGGCGAGGTGGCCGAGCCGCGTGGCCGGCTGCGGGTGGCCATGCCGGTGCATTTCGGCCGGCGCTGCGTAGCGCCGGTCCTGCTGGAACTGGCACAGCGTTATCCGCACCTGGAACTGGACCTGCGCTTCAGCGACCGCCTGACCGACCTGGCGGATGAACAGATCGACCTGGCCATCCGTACCGGCGAACCGGAGCCACGGGCCGGGGTGATTGCCCGCCGTATCGGCCGGCAACGCATGGTGGTATGCGCCGCACCGGCATACCTGGCGCAACACGGCAGGCCCGCAGGCATCGCGGAACTGGCTGAGCACCACCTGCTGGTCTATCACCGCTCCGGGCGAATCAACCCGTGGCTGTTCCCCTGCGAAGGGCTGGCGCCGGTGGAGTTTGCGCCGAACTCGCGGCTGCGTTTCGACGACCTGGCGGCCATCGCCGATGCTGCGGTTCGCGGCATGGGGTTGGCGTGGTTGCCGTATTGGCTGGTGGGCGAAGCCATTATGGCCGGCGAGCTGGAAGAACTTCTTCCGCAGCAGCCTGGCTTCCTCTACGGCGTCCACGCCACCTGGCTGCAGACCACTCAGTTGCCGCGCAAAGTCCGTCTGGCCATCGATGCGCTGGTTGAGGTAATCCCCGGCCTGGTGATGCCGGGGCTTGCGGAGTAGGGCGGCTGCGTCATTTCGCCGGCGCGAGCCGCAGCACGCGGTTGCGCCCGCCCTCGGCGAGCAGGTAGCCACCCTTGCCGTCGGCGACCAGGGCCTGGGGCGCCTTGAGGAACGACAGCACGGTCTGCGGCTCGCCCTTGCCGTCCCACAGCAGCAGGCGCGCGCGGTGGGTGGAGTCTTCGCTGATCCAGATGCCGCGTGCATCGCACATGACGAAGGTGGGTTTGTTCAGGCCGCCGAGGATTTCCGGGTCGTTGCCGTCATCGCTGAGCTGACGGAGCTTGCCCTGGTTCTTCTGGGTGTAGAGCAGGCGGCCGTCGCTGCAGCGGGTGATCGATTCGGCTTCGTCGAGGCGGTCGCGCACCACGCTCAGTTCGCCGTCGCTCCAGCGGTAGCGCAGCAGTCGGCCGCTGTCGTGGCGGTCCTCGATGGCGTAGAGGAAGTCGCCGTCGTCCCACAACCCCTGCACCGAGTTGCCCTGGAACAGCGTGCTGAGCTTGCCCTCCCGCAGCATCTGCACGGGCTTGTCGTCCGCTTCCTGGCTGAACACCCAGCCGCCGTGGGCGGCGATCAGGCCGTCCGGTTTGGACAGGCCATCGATCACCACCTTGCGCTCGCCGCTGGGAGTGATGCGCAGGATGTTGCCCTGGCCGTCCTTCAGCTCCTGGCTGACCAGCAGGCCGCCGTCGGGCAGGGGCACGATGGAAGCGGCCTTCTTCACTTCGCGCTGTACTACTTCGACGCTCCAGCCATCGGCAGCCCGGACCGGGTAGAAGCTCTGCCAGAGGAAGAATCCGGCAGCAGCGGCGAGAGTCAGGGCGGTGGCGCAGAGGGCGAGGCGCAGGGCGGGGCGGCGGGCGGAGTCGGTCATGGAGGGGCGGTCGAATCGCTGTTGTGGGGAGGGCGCTGGGGATTGCCTGCCAGCCGGTACGAGCGTGCATGGTAGCCACTGTCAACGGCCATGGGATAGTGGAACCACCACAGCGGGGGAAACGGTTCGATGCTCGTACGGAAGTCCGATGCGGGAGGAGGGGGAAGGCAAATTGATAGCAATGACCTACGGTTGGTAGGTCCTTTGCTGAGGGCAACCCAAACGGCTGGTGCGGACAGGATGTCGGCAACAGCCGTTTTCCTTTATGCGCGGTGTCCGTCGGCCTGGTAGACCACCGGGGCGCTCATGGCGCGACCGCCGTGGATCCCGCTTGGCGGGCTGGCAAGCCGCGCAGCAGCCTGGACAGCCGTGGCATAGCCTCCGGCAGCTCGGCGTAGCGCCGCGGCTGCAGCGCGTGGCGCCGAGGCCGCGCGCCGCTTCGCGTACGGCGGGGCCGATCTGGTGCAGGCCGTCGCCCTGGTTCGGCACCAGGAGGTGGCTCACCGGCCCGGCGATGGAATAAAGGCCTTGCGGGAACGCCGGACTCATAGGGCGGCCTCGACCCTGGCGCGCTGCTCGGCCGGCAGCCAGCCCTGCCACACCTGCGGGTTGGCCTTGAGGAAGTCCCGTGCGGCGTCACGCGGCGGCTGGCGCGTCTCGCTCATCTTCGCCAGGGCGGCGTTGAGCAGGTCGATGGGGATGTCGACCTTCTCGAACAGCGCCACCAGCTCCGGGTACTGCTGGTGGAAGGGCGCGGAGACGCCCACCGACAGCTTTGCCGGCAGCGAGCGGCTGCCGCGTGGATTGGGGTTGTCGGGGTCGGACAGGGTCTTCCAGGCTTCGGCGTCGAACGGCGGCTCCTCCAGGCGCAGCAGCTTGTAGCGGCCCATCAGCGGGGTCGGCGACCAGTAGTAGAACAGCACCGGCTTGCCACGGCGGATCGACGAGGCGATCTCGGCGTCCATCGCCGCGCCCGAGCCGCTGCGGAAGTTCACGTAGCTGTTCCCCAGGCCATAGGCCTTGAGCTTCTGCGAATTGACGATTTCCGAGGTCCAGCCGGTGGGGCTGTTGAGGAAGCGTCCCTTGTCCGGCGATTCGGGGTCGCGGAACACCTCGTGGTAGCGCGGCAGGTCGGCCACCGAGCGCAGGTCCGGCGCCAGCGCGGCGATGCCCCGCGCCGGGTCGCCGTGGACCACGTAGTCCGGCACCCACCAGCCTTCGTCGGCGTGCTTCACGATATCGCCCAGGCCATAGACCCTGTGTTCGGCCTCGGCCTTGACCCAGGCGGGACTGCGCCCGGCCCATTCCTCGCCGATGACCTGGATGTCGTTGCGCGCCAGCGCCGCCTCCAGGGTCACGGTGCTGCCGGGCAGGGTGTCGGTGGGGTAGCCGTAACCCTTTTCCACCAGCAGGCGCAGCATCTCGGTGATCAGGCTGCCGCTCTCCCAGGTCAGTTCGCCAAAGTGGATCGGTTTGCGCTCCTCGGCGGTGACGCCCTGGCCCAGCAGGCCGAGGGCGAGCAGCGCGGTGCCCAGCCAGCGTGTGATCGTGTGCATGTGCGGGTCCTTGTCGTGCTCAGAAGTCAGTTGTCAGCCTTCTAGCGTAGATGGTCCGTCCCGACCCGACCGGCGAGGACCTCCAGCGCGGCCTCGCTCCGAAGGCTGCGTCAATGGACGGAATGCGCCCTCGAAAAAGTTCGAGGCTTGCATCGGCCTGCGCCTGCCTCAGATCAGCCTGACGCCTTCTCCCGGGGATTAGAACGGAATCAACGACCCGGCAGGGCCAGTTTCGGAAGGAGTCGAATCATGAAACATCTACCTCACGTGGAGGGCGGCGCGGGCGACGGCAAGGTCGGACTGTTTGGCCTCACTTCACTGATCGTCGGCAGCGCCATCGGTTCGGGCATCTTCGCCTTGCCCGCTACGCTCACGGGCGGCGCTGGCGCCCTCGGCATTCTCTGCGGTTGGGCCATCGTGGCCTTCGGGATGCTCTCGCTGGTCTCGGTCTACCGCAACCTCACACTGCGCCAGCCCAGCATCGATGACGGCATCTACGGTTGGTCAAAGGCCGGCTTCGGGCATATCGCAGGCTTCATCGGCGCCTACGGTCACGGTGCCGGCGACGCCATCGGCAACGCTTCCTACCTGGTGGTGATCTTCAGTGCCCTGGGCGCCTTCGGAGTGTTTTCCTACTTCGGCGATGGCACCACCTGGCCTGCGATCTTCGCTGCTTCCGCACTGCTGTGGGTGATCAACGCGCTGGTGCTGCGCGGAGTGAAAACCAGCACCATGGTTAACAACATCGCCACCGTGGCCAAGGTGGTGCCCATTGTGCTGTTCATCGGCCTGGCTCTCTACCACTTCGACAGCCGTGTGTTCATGACCGACTTCCGAGGCCAGAGCCACGGTACCTCGATCTTCGAGCAGAGCAAGACGGTGCTGCTGGCTGCCATGTGGACGCTGATCGGCCTGGAGTCGGGCACCATCTACGCTACCCGCGCACGCAAGCTGTCCGACGTGGCCAAGGCGTCCACCCTCGGTGCGATCATCGTCTCGCTGCTGCTGGTGGGTACCTCGGTACTGGCGCTGGGCATCCTGCCCGCCGCACAGATCACCCAGCTGCACCAGCCGTCCATGGCCGGCCTGATGGCTGCGATGGTCGGGCCCTGGGGCGGTACCTTGATCAACCTCTGCCTGATCGTCTCGGTGGTCGGCGCACTGATCGCCTGGGTCGCCCTGAGCGCCGAGGAAGTGATGCTCTCCGGCCGTGGCAAGAGCGCCACCGGCTGGCTCGGTCGGCTCAACGCCAATGGCGCGCCGCGCAATGCCATGTGGCTCACCACCGGTATTGCCCAGGCGATGATGCTGGTCGCCGGCTTCAGCCATGCGGGTTACCTCGCGCTGCTGTCGTTCTCCACTTCGCTGGCGCTGATTCCTTACCTGCTGTCGTCGATGTACTCGTTCAAGAGCGCCTGCATCGGCCGTGGCTATGAGGGTGACCAGGCCCATGGCCGCTATTGGGAAATGGCGCTGTCGGCCTTCGCCGTGTGTTTCGTGCTGTTCATGCTCTATGGCGCCGGCCTGAAATACGTGCTGCTGGCCGCAGTGGTCTGGGCCGTGGGCCTGCCGCTGTTCATCCTCGGCAAGCGCGAGCAGCGGGAAAAACTCAGCGCCGTGGAATGGATCCTCTGCCTCGTCGTGATCGCCATGGCCGTGGCCGGCCTGCTCGGTCTGTGGAGCGGTCACCTGGTCCTCTGACGTATCGCCAAAGCCTCGGCCCAGGCTGGCCGGGGCAGCTTCAAGGCCGCCCCAGGGCGGCCTTCTGCCATGCACCGTTCGGGCCATTTCCGGTCGACCCCCTGGTTCATGCGTGTTACGGTCCATTGACTCCTTCAACCGTCCGTTGTGGCTTCGCAGGCGCAACGGCACGAGCTGCAACCGGAGAAAATGGCTTATGTCACGTCCCCTGCAACGAGGACCTGTCGACACGGCCATGACCCCGCTCAGCGAGGTCTCAGCCACTGCGCTACTGCAACTCTGGCTTGGCCAGCACACGCAGACCGCCGTGTTCCTGGATGTCGACGGAACCCTTCTGGACATCGCCGAAACCCCCGACGCGGTGCACGTCTCGCCCGGGCTGGTCGATGCGCTCAGCGAGCTGCATCGACGCCTCGACGGTGCCCTGGCCCTGATCAGTGGGCGCCCGGTCGAAGAGCTCGACCGGCTCTTTCATCCTCTGCGCCTGCCCGCCAGCGGCGGTCACGGCGCCCACTGGCGCGAAACCGGCGACAGCCCGTTGCGCCGTACCACCAAGGACCTGTCCGCCTGCGTGCGCGTGCAGCTCAACGCGCTGGCCTGCGCCCACGCCGGCGTACTGGCCGAAGACAAGGGCAGCAGCTTCGCCCTGCATTACCGCGCCGCGCCCGACAGCGCGGCGGCACTGCTCAAGGCACTGGAGGCGCTGCTCGATGCGCCACACGGCGCGGGACTGCGCCTGCTGGGGGGCAAGCAGGTCTACGAAATCGTCACCGAAGGCGTGGACAAGGCCGGCGCCGTCCAGCGCCTGATGACCACACCGGCCTTCGCCGGGCGCCGTCCACTGTTCATCGGCGACGACCTCACCGACCAACCCGCCCTGGCCCTGATGCCCAGCCTGCAAGGGCTGGGGCTCTCGGTCGGGCGCATGCTGCCGGGGGCGAGTGCCGTCTTCGCCGATGCGGCGGCGGTTCGTACTGCACTTATCACGGCGGCCGGAGGAAACGATTGATGACTGAACGGCACGAAGGAGCACTGGAACTGGGCCTGATCGGCAACTGCCGCGTGGCTGCCCTGGTGAATCCACAAGGGCGGCTGGTGTGGTGGTGCTACCCCAACTTCGATGGCGACCCGGCGTTCTCCCGGCTGCTGGCCGGTGATGAGGAAAAGGGCTTCGCCGACGTGCTGCTCGACGGCCAGGTCAGCCATACGTCCGAGTACCAGCGCAACACCGCAATTATCACCACAATTCTGCGTGACGACAGCGGCGGAGCAGTGCGCATCACCGACTTCGCCCCACGCTTTCTGCAGTACGGCCGGGTGTTCCGCCCGGCCCAGCTGTGCCGGCTGATCGAACCGCTGGAAGGGCTGCCCAAGGTCACCCTGCGCGTGCGCCCGACCCATGGCTATGGCAAGCCGCGCCGCAGCGTGGCGGGCTCCAGCCACATCCGCTACCTGGACGGCGACGAGCCGATCCGCCTGACCACGGACGCGCCGTTGTCCTACCTGCTCAACGAAACCCGCTTCGCCCTGCGCCACCCGTTGAGCATGGTGATCGGCATGGACGAGCCGCTGGACAACGCCCCCGGCGACGTCGTCCGCGAATTCCTCAAGCGTACCCAGGGGCACTGGCACGACTGGGTGCGAGGCCTGGCAATCTCCTTCGAGTGGCAGCAGGTGGTGATCCGCTCGGCCATCACCCTCAAACTGTGCAACTTCGAGGAGACCGGCGCGATCATCGCCGCCGCCACCACCTCCATCCCCGAGGCGCCCGGTTCCCAGCGCAACTGGGACTACCGCTACTGCTGGCTGCGCGATGCGTACTTCGTGATCCTCGCCCTCAATCGCCTGGGCGCCACGCGCACCATGGAGGGCTACATCGACTTCATCACCACCGTGGCCAGCGGCGACGCCGAACTCAAGCCGCTGTACGGGATCATCCCCGACATGGACCTGACCGAGCGCGACGAGCCGAACCTGGCCGGTTTCCTCGGCCACGCCCCGGTGCGCGTCGGCAACCAGGCGGTGGAGCAGAACCAGCACGATGTGTTCGGCTCCGTGGTGCTCGCGGTACTGCAGAGCTTCGTCGACGACCGCCTGCCCAGCCCGAGCAGCGACGGCATGCTGCAACTGCTCGAGTCCCTCGCCGACAAGGCCGTGCACGCTGCCTTCGAGCCCGATGCGGGCATCTGGGAATACCGTGGCCGGCAGCGCATCCACACCCATTCCGCGCTGCTCTGCTGGGTCGCCTGCGACCGCGTCGGACGCATCGCCCGACGCCTGGGCCGGGCCGAGGCGGGCGCGGCCTGGATGGAGAAGGCCGGCAACCTGCGCGAGCGCATCCTCGCCGAGGCCTGGAGCGAGAAGAAGCAATGCTTCACCGGCGCCTTCGGTCATGACGACCTCGACGCCAGCGTGCTGCTGATGAACGAACTGGGCATCATCGAAGCCGACGACCCGCGCTTCATCGCCACCGTCGAATGCATCGGCCGCGAACTCAACGTCAACGGCCACCTGCTGCGCTACGCCGCGCCGGATGACTTCGGCGTGCCGGAAACCGCCTTCCTGGTGGTCAAGTTCTGGTACCTCGACGCGCTCGCGGCCATCGGTCGCCGCGACGAGGCCCGTGCGTTGTTCGAGGAACTGATCGCCGCGCGCAACCGCTACGGCCTGCTCTCCGAAGACCTGCATCCGCACACGGGCGAGCTCTGGGGCAACATCCCGCAGACCTACTCCATGGCTGGTCTGATCAACTCAGCCATGCGTCTGTCCATCGGCTGGGAGGAAGGTCTATGCCGCGCCTCGTGGTGATTTCCAACCGGGTCATGGTGCCCGATGAACACCACCCGGCCGCACCCGGTGGCCTCGCCGTCGCGGTGGAGGCCGCCATGCGCGAGCGCGAAGGCATCTGGTTCGGCTGGAGCGGACAGGTTGCCGAAGAACCGGGCCCGCTGACCATCATCGAACGTGGCAACCTCACCTACATGCTGACCGACCTGCCCCCGCAGGACTTCGATGAGTACTACAACGGTTTCGCCAACCGCGTGCTCTGGCCCATCCTGCACTACCGCGTCGACCTCGCCGAATTCAGCGAAGCCGACTTCGGCGGCTACCGGCGCGTCAACGAGTTCTTCGCCGAGCGCCTGAGCCCGCTGCTGGAGCCGGACGACGTGCTCTGGGTGCATGACTATCACCTCATTCCGCTCGCCCTGGCCTTGCGCGCCCGCGGCCACGCCAACCGCATCGGTTTCTTCCTGCACATCCCCATGCCGCCGGCTGATCTGCTCACCGCGCTCCCGCATCATGCCGAGCTGATCCGCGCGCTCACCGAATACAACCTCATCGGCTTCCAGACCGAAAACGACGCCAGCAACTTCGCCCGCTACCTCACCCGCGTAGTCGGCGCCGCCACACCCGACGGTCGCCGCTATCACCTGGAGGATCAGCACTTTCGCGTTGGCGTGTTCCCGGTGGGTGTGGACGCCGACGGCTTCCGCCAGCTGGCCGAGGAAGCCTCGCACAGCGAGGCCGCCGACGAATTGCGCGAAAGCCTGGGTGGCCGCGCGCTGATGGTCGGGGTGGACCGTCTCGACTATTCCAAGGGCATCGTCAATCGACTGGACGGTTACGAACGCTTCCTGGAACGCTACCCGGAGTGGCACAACGGCGTGACCTGCCTGCAGATATCCCCCGGAAGCCGCCAGGGCATCCCCGAATACGCTGATATCGACGCCGCCGTCAGCGCGCGGGTAGGGCACATCAACGGTCGCTTTGGCGCCGTGTCCTGGGTGCCGCTGCGCTACGTGGCACGCAATCACCGCCGTGAGGACGTCGCCATGGTCATGCGCCACGCCCGCATCGGTCTGGTGACGCCCTTGCGCGACGGCATGAACCTGGTGGCCAAGGAGTTCGTCGCCGCGCAGGACCCGGACGACCCTGGCGTGCTGATCCTCTCCCAGTTCGCCGGCGCCGCCGCCGAGCTGGGTGGCGCGCTGATCATCAACCCCCACGACCGCGATGCCCTGGCCGACGCCATCGACACCGCCCTGCGCATGCCCCTGAGCGAACGCCGGGCGCGGCATCGGGACATGTACGCGGTGTTGCAGGCCAATGACATACGGTTCTGGGGGCCGAGCTTCATCGATGCGCTGACCAGGCCGGGGAGGGCGCTGAACTGGTTGTCGAACCATTACCTCGGGCATTGAGGTGGGGTGATTGGCCGGTAGGAGCACGGTCGTGCCTGCGATTTTCCCTCTCCCCGGCCCTGGCTGCGCGCCCCGCTCCGAAGGGAGAGGGAGCTGCCCGTGCCGGCTGACGTCAAGGTTTCATCCTGCGCCGTACGGTCCCCTCTCCCGCTTGCGGGAGAGGGTTAGGGAGAGGGGCTTTCGGGCTCGTAGGAGCGGATTGCTCGCGAACCGCACTTTGTCGTTCGCGGACTTGGGGTTCGTGCGCCGAAGCGACACTGGACACCCAAACAAAGATCAAAAGCATCGCCGGCAGAGTCCGCTCCTGCGAAAGCCCCTCCCCGAGGGAGCGGGCCAGGCCTTCGAACCTCCGGCAAAACAATCGAAAATCCACCACTCGACAGGCGTAAAAGCCCCTAAAACCGGGCCTTTGCCCATGCCCGAACCCCGTTCAGAACCCTCGACCGCCCGTCAAATACCCCCACAGGAGTGAAAAAAAGCTACCAATTCCCTGCGCCCCATGTATTCTGCTCGCGCTGCCTGCCCGGTAAAGCGCCGCGACTTGATGTTCTGTCTACACGATGTTCCATCTCCTCGGCACCTCTTCACTACGCATTCAGCTCATGGTCGGTCGGTATTCGGCTGGCCTTTAGCAATCTATATCTGGAGACAACATCATGTCCGATCGTCAAAACGGCACCGTCAAGTGGTTCAACGCTGAGAAGGGCTTCGGCTTCATCACCCCGGAAAGCGGCCCGGACGTATTCGTTCACTTCCGTCAGATCGAAGGCAACGGCTACAAGTCCCTCGACGAAGGCCAGAAGGTCAGCTTCATCGTGACCGCCGGCCAGAAAGGCCCGCAGGCCGAGCAAGTTCGCGCCGTCTAATCGACGCCACTTGTGGAAAAAGCCCCGCTGATGCGGGGCTTTTTCATTTCTGCGGCCGGACCCCGTCGGGGGCTGGATCAGACACTGCCTTCGCTTTCGATCACCAGGATGCGCGCCTCGCCCCGGGGATGGGCCACATGCTCGGTACCGATCGAGGCGTAGAAGATATCTCCGCTCTCCAGCATGACCCGATGTTCGCCATCCTCGTCGCGGTAATGCATCTCCACCTGACCGTCGAGCACCGCAAACACCTCTTCGCCGTCGTTGATGTGCCACTTGTAGGGCTGGTCGGTCCAGTGCAGGCGGGTGGTGATTCCATTCATGTTGGCGATGTCCAGCGCGCCCCAGGGGCGGTTCGCCGTGAAGCACTTGCTGCGAATGATCTTCAAGGTGGTGTGACTCCATCGATTGTTTGCCGATGCTACGTGAGTGGGCGGCAGGACGGTACATCAGAAGAGTCGATCTCTCGCGGCTACCAGGCCGCCACCTCCACCACCGCCTTGACGAATGCTTCCGGCGCTTCCTGCGGCAGGTTGTGCCCGATCCCTCCGGTCAATGTCCGGTGCTCGTACTTGCCGGTGAACTTCGCCGCATAAGCCTTGGGCGGCGGGTGGAAGGCGCCGTTGGCGTCACCTTCCAGGGTGATGGTAGGCACGCCGATGGGCGGAGCTTTGGCGAGTTTCTGTTCCAGTTCGTCGTATTGCGGCTCACCCTCGGCCAGGGCCTGGCGCCAGCGGTAGTTGTGCAGGGTAATGGCGACGTGGTCGGGATTTTCGAAGGCCTTGGCGCTGCGCTCGAAGGTGGCGTCGTCGAAGTTCCACTTCGGCGAGGCCTGTTTCCAGATGAGTCGGGTGAAGTCGTGGGTGTTCTTCGCGTAGCCGGCGGCGCCGCGTTCGGTGGCGAAGTAGAACTGGTACCACCAGAGGAATTCGGCTTCCGGCGGCAAGGGCTGCTTGCCGGCCTGCTGGTTGCCGATCAGGTAGCCGCTCACGGCCACCAGTGCCTTGCAGCGTTCCGGCCAGAGGGCGGCGATGATGTCGGCGGTGCGCGCGCCCCAGTCGAAGCCGGCGAGCACGGCCTTGTCGATCTTCAGCGCGTCCATCAGGGCGATGATGTCGCTGGCTACCGCCGCCGGTTGGCCGTTGCGCAGGGTCTTGTCGGAGAGGAAGCGCGTGCTGCCGTAGCCGCGCAGCCAGGGCACTATGACCCGGAAGCCATGGGCCGCCAGTGCCGGGGCCACGTCGACGAAGCTGTAGATGTCGTAGGGCCAGCCGTGCAGCAGGATGACCACCGGTCCGTCCGCCGGTCCGTCCTCGGCGTAGCCGACGCTGAGCAGGCCGGCGTCGATCTGTTTGAGCGCCTTGAATTGGGTATGTCCGCCGGCCTTGGTCGCCGGCGCGGTCTTGCTCGGTTCGCTGGTGGCTTGCGCCACATTGGGCAGTTGCGACGCCGCCAGTGCCACGGCAGCCAGGCGCATCAGGTGGCGGCGGCTGCTATCGAAGTGTTCCGACATGATTCATCCCCGGGTTGGAGTGGGCCCGGATAAGCGTAGGCGAGCCGACGGAACCGGGCGTATTTGGTGATCCCTGCACCCGGTGCCGCCCGCTGTCGTTGCGACTGGAGATGATGGGTATCGCTACGCTCCACGCCATCCTACGGACCGGGCTGAACCAGCTTCTCCACCAGCCGTCGTGTCAGCGGGGCGATGACCAGCACCAGCGGGAGGGCCACGCACCAGCTGGTGAACCAGGCGCCCAGCCACAGCCGGGCGAAGCCGGGGGCAAGGCCGATGGCGCGGAAGGTGGAGAGGCCGGAGACCAGCAGGGTCATCACGCCGGAGAGGATCAGGGCGAACAGCAACGGACTGTAGCGGCGGGCGATCATGCGTGGGCCTCCTGCGTGGCTTCCAGGTGCGGCTGGTGCAGGCGGGCGAGGGTTTCGGCGAAGTGCTGGCCGAACATCCGCGCGGTCTTCAGGTCGCCGGGGGCGAAGTCCTGGGCGGTCTTGTCGGCCTGGGCCATCAGCCCGGACCAGGAGCCGAGGCGGTTGGCGGCCTCGTCATGGGGCACGCCCAGGTGCTGCTCGGGGAGGATCGGATTGCCGGCCCAGAGCATGCCGTGCTGCATGCAGAAGGTGAACAGCGAGATCAGCGTGGACTGCTTGTCGCCCGCCGGCAGCGCCGAGACGGTGAAGCCGGCGGCGAGGCGGCCGCGCAGTTTCTGCTGGCGCCAGAGCGGGCCGGTGGCGTCCATCAGGGCCTTCAGCGGCGTCGAAACGCCGCCCAGGTAGGTGGGGCAGCCGAGGATCAGGCCGTGATAGGCGAGCAGGGCCTCCGGGCGCTCGATCAGGTCCTGGGCCTTGAGCAGGTGGACTTCGCAGCCGGGCACGAGGCGGGCGCCGCTGGCGATGGTCTGGGCGATCCGCTCGGTGCGGCCGCTGGCGCTGTGGTAGAGGATGGCGAGGGTCTTCATGGTTTCTCCGTGGGCTCACGCAAGGGGAAGGGCGCGTCCGGGGTGCTCGGAGCGGGCTTGGTGTAACCCTACGAGTTCAAGTGAACTTGAGGTCAAGGGGAGAATTGCGGGGGACGTCGAGGTGGGGGAAAGGTTTGATCGTTTGGGATTGGGGCGTGCCCTCACCCTAACCCTCTCCCGGAGGGAGAGGGGACCGTGAGGTGCAGGATGAGACAGTGGCGTCAACCGGGGTGGACTGCTCCCTCTCCCTCTGGGAGAGGGCTGGGGTGAGGGGCTCTTGATCTACCCGCTCAACCTCAAACCAACCCCAACGCCCCCTCCAGCCACGCGCAGAACTGCCCAGCCTGCGTGGTCCGCTCACTCTGCTGGTGCACCAGCAATGACCAGTTCGGCCCGCGCACGGTCTGCTCGCACAGCGGCGTCAGCAGGTCGCTCTTCCGCGCATCGCCCGCCAGCAACTGGCTGACCAGCGCGATACCCAGACCCTGGCTGGCGGCATCCAGCAGCAAACCGGGGTCGGAGAAGTTCAGCCCCGCGCTGCGCTGGCCGATGTCGGCGCCGCCCTGTAGTTGCCAATGCGCCCAGTCCATTTCCCGCTCGCCGTGCAGGGTGGTGCGCGCGGTCTGTGGCTGGTCGAGCAGGCGCGGATGGCAGGCGGGGTAGAGGCGGTCTTCCAGCAGCACGCGGAAGCGGCATTCGGCCTGGGCCGTGAGGTCGTCGCGCACGGCGATGTCGATGGTCTGGGTGGCCATGTCCGGGGTTTCGCTGGTGGTCAGCAGCCACAGGTCGATCTGCGGATGGCGCGCGTGGAAGTCGCCCAGGCGCGGCACCAGCCAGTGGCGGGCGAAGGCCGGGGTGGTGTTGACCACCAGCTGGTTGGGCTTGCGGTACTGGTCCAGGCGACGGATGCCCACGGCCAGTTGTTGCAGCAGCGACTGGGTGGTGCTGAGCAGGTCGAAGCCGGCGTCGGTGAGGGCGACCTTGCGCCCGGAGCGGTAGAACAGCGGTTGCTCGACGAAGCTTTCCAGGCTGCGGATTTGCTGGCTGATGGCGGATTGGGTGAGGTGCAGTTCCTCCGCCGCCTTGTGGAAGCTGCCCAGCCGGGCCGCGGCTTCGAAGCCGCGCAGGGTGTTCAGGGGAGGCCAGTGTTTGAGCATGATCGATAAGTTCTACTGATCAGATTTACGCAAAATCTATCGTTTGTTGTCGCGGATTCACAGGCCTAGGATGGTTTCAGGCGCCGCTGAACCCTTTTCCTTCGATAAAAATTCCTAACCAAAGGCTTTGTGTATGCATCTCAACGATATGCAGAACGGCTGGCGCATGCCTGCCGAATGGGTACCTCACGCGGCGACCTGGATGGCGTTCCCGCATAACCGCCCGCTCTGGGAGGGCGGCTGGCGGGTGACCCTGGAGCAGGTGCAGGAAGACTTCGCACGGGTGGCCAATGCCATTGCCCGCTTCGAGCCGGTGAAGCTGGTGGTCGACCCCTCCGCCGTGGCTCGCGCCGCCGAGCTGTGCGGGCCGAACGTCGAGCTGGTGTCGCTGCCCATCGACGACAGCTGGTGCCGCGACTCCGGGCCGACCTTCGTCTGCCATCCGCAACACGGCGTGGCTGGGGTGAGCTGGCGCTTCAACGCCTGGGGCGGCAAGTCGGTGCACACGCTGGACGAGGGCCTGGGCCGCCGCGTGCTCAATCACCTGGAGCTGGACTGCTTCGGCACGCCGCTGTCCAACGAGGGCGGCGCGATCCATGTGGATGGCGAGGGCACGCTGATCACCACCGAATCGGTACTGCTCAACCCCAACCGCAACCCCGGCGTGAGCAAGCGCGAGATGGAGGAAATCTTCGCCCGCCTGCTGGGCGTGAGCAAGACCATCTGGCTGCCGGGCGACCCGCAGTACGTCACCGGCGACATGACCGACGGCCACGTCGATGGCGTCTGCGCCTTCGTCCGTCCCGGCGTGCTGCTGGTGGATGCCACCCGCGATGCCTCCAGCGCTTACGCCGAGGTGGCGAAGGAGAACCGCCGCGCCCTGGAGCTGGCCACCGATGCCAAGGGCCGTTCCTTCGAGTTGATCGAACTGTTCGAAGCCAGCGCGGCGGTGGATCCGGAGGCGGAAGTCTTCTGCGCCTCCTACACCAACTTCTACCTGGCCAATGGCGCGGTGATCATGCCGGCCTACGGCATCGCCGCCGACGACGAAGCCGCCGCCACCCTGGCCCGCGCCTTCCCCGGCCGCGAGGTGGTGCCGGTGCGCATCAACCACCTGGCCCACGGCGGCGGCGGGGTGCACTGCATCACCCAGCAGCAGCCGGCCTGGCCGCTGGAGGGCGTGTGATGAGCAGGCTGAGCGTTGCGGTGCTGCAGTTCTCCTGCAGCTGGGACCTGCCGGCCAACCTCGACGAGGCCGAACGCCGCGTGCGCGAGGCGGCCGCTGCCGGGGCGCAGCTGATCCTGCTGCCTGAGCTGTTCGCCACGCCGTACTTCTGCATCGAGCAGGACCACGACCACCTGGCGCTGGCCCAGCCCTACGAGGACAGCCCGATCCTGCGGCGCTTCGCCAGGCTAGCTGCGGAACTCGAAGTCGTGCTGCCGCTGAGCTGGTTCGAGCGCGCCGGCAACGCCTACTTCAACTCGCTGACTGTGGCCGACGCCGACGGCCGCCTGCTCGGGGTGTACCGCAAGACGCACATCCCTAACGCCATCGGTTACCAGGAGAAGGAGTACTTCAGCCCCGGCGATACCGGTTTCCGTGTCTGGGATACCGCCGTCGGCCGCATCGGCGTGGGCATCTGCTGGGACCAGTGGTTCCCCGAGACGGCGCGCTGCCTGGCGCTGCAAGGTGCGGAGCTGCTGCTGTTCCCCACCGCCATCGGTTCCGAGCCGGGGGCTGCGCATCTGGATTCCCGCGACCACTGGCAGACCGCCCAGCGCGGCCACGCCGCCGCCAACCTGCTGCCGGTGCTGGCGGCCAACCGTATCGGCGAGGAAGTGGCGCCGAGCGATGAACGACTGCGCATGCGCTTCTACGGCTCGTCCTTCATCACCGACCACAAGGGTGCGCTGGTTGCCGAAGCCGGGCGCAACGAGGCGGCGGTGCTGGTGCGTGAACTGGACCTGGGCCTGGCGCGCGAGGAGCGCCTGACCTGGGGCGTGTTCCGCGACCGTCGCCCGGAAATGTACGGCCCGCTGCTCGGCCTCGACGGCCGGCACCTTCATTCACGCTGGCAAGGCCAGGGAGTCTGACCATGAAATCGATGCTGATCGGCGCGCTGGGCCTGTCCCTGGCCTGCGCCCTGCAACCCGCGGCGGCGGAGGAAAAGGTCCTGCGCCTGTTCAACTGGGCGGACTACTTCGCCCCCGACACCCTGACCGGTTTTACCCAGGAGACCGGGATCAAGGTGATCTACGACGTGATGGACGGCAGCGAGACGCTGGAGGCCAAGATGATGGCCGGGCACAGCGGCTATGACCTGGTCTTCCCCGGCGACACCGTGGCCGAACGGTTGATGCGCGCCGGCGCGCTGCAGAAGCTGGATGCCAGCAAGCTCCAGCACCTGGGCGATATCGAGCCGGGCCTGCAGAACCTGCAGACCCGCTATCCGTACTCGCGGCATGCGGTGGTGCCCTACACCTGGGGCAGCATCGGCCTGACCTTCAACCGCGCCAAGATCGACCAGCGCATGGCCGACGCGCCGGTGAACAGCCTCGACCTGCTGTTCAAGCCGGAGCTGGCCAAGCGCTTCGCCGACTGCGGCATCTCGCTGATCGACTCGCCGGACGAGGTGCTCGCCGTGGTGCTCAACTACCTTGGTCGCGATCCGCGCAGCGGCAAGCCCCAGGACTTGGCGGACGCGCTGGCGGTGCTCAACGGTATTCGCCCGTACATCCGCAAGTTCCAGTCGCAGCCGGTCACCCAGCTGGTCAATGGCGACCTGTGTCTGTCGCTGGGCTACAGCGGCGATGTCATCCAGTCGCAGCGCGCCGCCGACGAGGCCGGCAAGAAGGAGCGCTTCGAGTACCGCGTGCCGCGCGAGGGCACCTCGGTGTGGATGGACACCATGGCGATCCCCGTCGACGCGCCGCACCCGGAGTACGCCTACGCACTGATCAACTACCTGATGCGCCCGCAGGTGATGGCGGCGATCAGCAACGCCACCGGCTACCCGACGTCCAACGCCAAGGCGCGGACGATGGTTGACGCCAGCATGCGCAACAATCCGGACATCTATCTTGATGAGAAGGCCTATGCGCGGCTGTTCCCCGGCAAGGACATCCCGCAGCGCGACATGCGTGCGCGGATGCGTACCTGGACAAGCTTCAAGACCGGCACCGGCAGCTAAGGAGAGAACATGTTGACTCGCAGGAACCTGCTTGGCGCTGGCATGACGCTGGCGACGGGGCTCGGCTTGGGGCTGGGGCGGGTCGCCCTGGCCACGGAGCGCTGGTACATGCCCGACGAGCACCGCAAGCAGGAGCGGGTGTTCGTTGCCTACGCCGCGAGTGCCGATGTCTGGGAGGACTTCGCGCCCGCGGTGAACGCCACGGTGGCGCGGCTGGCCCGCGCCATTGCCGAGTTCCAGCCGGTGACGGTGCTCTGCCGGCCGGCGCAGCTGGCCGAGGCGAAGCGCGCGTGCGCGGCGGAGGGCGTCGATTTCATGGCCATGCCGCTGGATGACATCTGGGTTCGTGACTACGGCGGCTGCTACCTGGTGAACGACGCCGGTGGGCTGGCCCTGGCCGACTTCAACTTCAACGGCTGGGGCGGCAAGCAGCACGCCCGGCGCGACGGCGAAGTGGCGGCGACCCTGGCCGAGGAGCTGGAAGCGCGGCATATCGTCAGCGCGCTGTGTGGCGAGGGCGGCGGCATCGAGGTGGACGGCCATGGCACGGCCATCCTCACCGAGAGCTGCTGGGTCAACGACAACCGCAATCCCGGCTGGACGCGTCCGCGCATCGAGGCGGAGCTGAAGCAACGCCTGGGGCTGCGCAAGATCATCTGGCTGCCGGGCATCCGCGGCAAGGACATCACCGACGCCCACGTGGACTTCTATGCGCGCTTCGTCGAGCCGGGCGTGGTTGTGGTCAACCTGGACAACGACCCGCAGTCCTACGACTACGCGGTGACCCGTCGCCACCTGGACATCCTCAAGGGTGCCACCGACGCCGATGGCCGGCCGCTGAAGCTGCACAGTCTGCCGCCGCCAACGAAGCCCAAGCCCAGCCAGTACAACCGCGACAATCCGGATTTCGCTGCCGGTTACATCAACTACCTGCCGGTGAACGGCGGGGTGATCGCGCCGAAATTCGGCGATGCGGCGGCGGATGAGCGCTGTCATGCGCTGCTCGGCGAGCTGTACCCGGACCGCGAGATCGTGCAACTGGATATCGACCCTATCGCCGCGGGCGGGGGTGGCATCCATTGTGTGACGTCGCATTTGCCGGCGGTGTAGTGCCTGTGCGCGGGCTTGCTCCTATGAAGTGCGCATTGACGTGGACCTGTAGGAGCAAGCTTGCTCGCGAACCTGTTCCTGCGCCGGCCTTGCCGGCGGCTCGCGGACAAGGTCCGCTCCTACGAAGAGCACGCCGGCGTGAAGCTGTAGGCGCGAGCTCCATTCAGCGACCCGGCTCTAGCCGAACGCTGCTTCCACGAGTGCCGGCAGGGCGACGCCCGCCGCGCTGGCGAGGGCGAAGTCGCGTTCGCCGTGCAGCGGCCCTGGCGCGGGGTTGATGTGCAGCACGGTGGCGCCGGCGCGCCAGGCGGCCTGCGGGATTTGCGCAGCCGGGTAGACCACGCCGGAGGTGCCCACCGAGATCAGCAGGTCGCAACTCTCCGCGGCTTCGAACGCGTGGTTCATGGCATTCATCGGCAGGCTTTCACCGAACCACACCACGCCAGGGCGCAGCGGCCCACCGCAATGGACACAGGCCGGCGGGGTGACATGGCGGCCGGCCTCGGGCTCGTCGGAGATTGGCAGCGGCGCCTCCGGCTCGCGCTGACAGGTGAAGCAGCGCGGGCGTTCGAGCTGGCCGTGGAGGTGGATGACCGATGGGCTGCCGGCGCGCTCGTGGAGGTCGTCGACGTTCTGGGTCACCAGGGTCAGTTGCGGCACCTTGCCGGCCAGCGCGGCGATGGCCAGGTGCGCGGGATTGGGCCGTGCGCGATGCACGAGGCTGCGCCGCCACTGGTACCAGCCCCAGACCAGCGCCGGGTCGGCGCGGAAGGCTTCGGCGGTCGCCAGCCGGGAGGCTTCGAAGCGCGCCCAGAGGCCGGTAAGGCGGTCGCGGAAGGTAGGGATGCCGCTTTCGGCGGACACCCCGGCACCCGTGAAGACCACCACATGGCGGGAGTTGCGCAGGGCATCGAGCAGGGCGGGGGCGAAGGTCATTGCTCTGATCCGGGGACGCCGGGTGCGCAGTCCAGGCGGTTGCGGCCGGCGGCCTTGGCGCGATACAGGGCCTGGTCGGCCGCACTGATCAGGGCGGCGGCGGAGGCCTCCGAGCCGGCGGGCAGGGCGGCGATGCCGATGCTGGCGGTCACCCGGCCGAACGGACTGCCAACGTGGGTCAGGTTGCTCTGCCAGAGGTGTTGCAGGATCTGTTCGGCCACGGACTGCGCTCCGGCACTGTCGGTGTTGGGCAGGATCACCGCGAGCTCTTCGCCGCCGTAGCGCGCCGTCAGGTCGCCGGGGCGCCGCACGTTGTCGGCCAGCAGTTGGCCGACGCTGCGCAGGCAGTCGTCGCCGGCGGGGTGGCCGTAGGTGTCGTTGAAGCGCTTGAAGTAGTCGACGTCGATCAGCAGCAGGGCCAGTGGGGTCCGTTCGCGCTGGGCGCGGCGCAGTTCGGAGGATAGGCGGTCGTCGAAGCTGCGGCGGTTCTGCAGGCCGGTGAGCGGGTCGCGGGAGGCCAGCACTTCGAGCTGGCGGTTGGCCTTGAGCAGTTCTTCGCGGGCGGCCACCAGCAGGGTTTCGGTGCCGATGCGGCGCTTGATCGCGAGGATCATCAGGCAGCCGATGATCACGATCACCAGCAGCAGGCCGAAGGCGATGCCTACCGTGCGCAGGGCGTCGGCGCGCCAGGAGGCCAGCGCTTCGTCCTTGCCCAGGGCGACGGTGGTCACCAGCGGGTAGCGCTCGTTCTTGCGGAAGGCGTAGATGCGTTCGATGCCGTCCAGCGAGGAGTTGAAGGAGGCGGTGCCGACCTGGGCGTGGTCCAGGTAGCCGCTGAAGATAGGCGAGTGCGACAGCACACGGCCCATGTCGCCCTGGCGGAACGGGTAACGCACCAGCACCTGGCCATTGACGGTGGTGACGCCGATGGCGCCATGGCGACCGATGTCGATCTTGCCGAACAGCTGGAGAAAGTTTTCCACGCCAAGGGTTACGGAGATGACGCCGGCGAAGCTGCCGTCGGGTTGGTTGTAGCGGCGGCTGATGGTGATCACCCACTTGCCGGTGGAGCGGCTGCGGATCGGTTCGCCGATGTAGGCGTCGGTCGACGGGTTGTCGCGATGGTGAATGAAGAAGGAGCGGTCGGCGCTGGTGGCGTCGGGCGGAACCTGACCATTGGAGGTCATCAGCCAGTGACCGTGGGCGTCGTAGACGACGATGCTGTCGAGCTGGCTGAGCAGGGATTGCTGGTGCTGCGCCAATAGGCGCAGGCGCTGCAGTTGCTCGGGGCCGGTGCCGTCGGCTTCCAGGCGCTCGGCGACGCCCAGGAGCAGCATGGAGCTCTGGGTGATGATGCCTTCGACGTAGGTGTCCAGCGCCTGGGCCAGGTTCAGGTTGTGGGTGTAGGCCTTGGCGAGGGTCCGTTCGCGGGCGGCCCACAGCTCCCAGGCGGTGGCCGCCGCCACGGTCAGGCCGATGATCGACAGCAGGAGAACGGCAAGGCGGATGTCGCGTTTCACACGGGCCTCGTTGAGTTGGTATCGATGGCGTCACCACCAGACGCTGGGTGCGGGGTCCGCCTGCCAGCCGATCGAGGGGCGCCGGCCGGGTTCGTCGGGTCGGTTGCCTTCGTCAGTCCGTTGGCGGACTGTCGAGTTGCACGCGGTTGCGTCCGTCCTGCTTGGCGCAGTAAAGGCGCTGGTCGCATCGCGCGAGCAGGTCGAGCGGTTGGTTCAGGCCCTCCTCATTGGCCATCGCGGCACCGAGGCTGATGGTGAGGTGCCGCAGGGCGTCGGGTCGGTGCAGGTGTTCGATGTTCAGGCTGGCCACCTGCTCGCGCAGGCGTTCGGCTACACGGCGCAGGTCGTCGACGCTGCCGGTTTCGAGCAGTACGACGAATTCCTCACCACCATAACGATAGACGCTGGCACGCCCCCCGCGCAGGCTGCCGACCAGGGATTCGGCCACGCGACACAGGCAGCGGTCGCCGGTCTGGTGGCCGAAATGGTCGTTGTAGGGCTTGAAGTAGTCAATATCCACCAGCAACAGGGCGAAGGGGCGGCCATGGGCGCGCATGCCCTCCCAACTGGCCCTGAGCTGGGCGTCCAGGGCGCGGCGGTTGCCGACGCCGGTCAGTGCGTCGGTGCTGGCCAGTTCCTGCAGGCGCAGGTTGAGCGAGGCCAGTTCGGAGCGCTGGCGGCGTTCTTCCTGGTCGGCGAGGAAGGCCTGTCGCACGCCCCTGATATTGGTCCAGCTGATGAACAGGCTGAACAGCGCCACCGGCAGGTAGACCAGGGTGAAGGTCAGCACTGGCTTGGCGGCGCCATCGTGGATCAGCCAGACGTTGTAGAGGATGATCGCCGAGATGATTGCGGAGATCAGCGCAATGCCCTTGAACGAATAGCGCACCCCCAGGTTGCCGAGCAGGATGAAGACCACCGAGGCGTAGAGGAAGAAGGGGACGTCGGGCGAGGCGCTGCGCTTGAGGAGCTCGAACCAGGCGAGGGTGGAAATGATGTCGTGCACCGGCATCAGCAGGTCCATCGCCAGCACGCTGCGGCTGAAGCGGAACACCAGGAGGATGTTGAACAGGCCGATCAGGCTCAGGCCGGCGCGCAGCAGCAGCGATTCCTTTGCCATGTCCGGGATCAGCAGGGCATCGGCCAGCACGTAGGAATCGTAGGCCGCCATGGCGATGAAGTTGATCGCCAGCAGGAAGCGCCGGTAATGCCGGATCACATAGGCCTTGTAGGCGACACGCAGGCTGGGCGGCATCTTGCCCTGGAACTGCCGGGAAGGCTCGGCGGGAAACTCGGGTGCGGTCATCGGGGGGAGCCTGTGTCTGCCGTCCTGGGCGAATGCTGGCTAATGGCTAGAGTAGGGGGCGGCACGACTGCCGTCCAGCGCATCCGCGCAAGGAGAGGCTGTGGTGCGGGCGAATTGGCTCCGTTACCTGGCCTGTTAATGGATCTTTATGGGGTGCCAATGCGGCGGCATCATGGCGGTATTCCCTGATTTCGAGGCCATCATGTACGTACCCGCGCACTTTGAGGAAAACCGACCTGACGAACTGCACCGGTTGATCCGCGAACACCCCCTGGGCATTCTTGTGACCGGCCATGCCGGTGTGCTGGACGCCAATCACCTGCCCTTCGAACTGGAGCTGGCAGGGGACGCGCCGCTGCTGCGTGCCCACGTCGCGCGCAACAACCCGGTGTGGCGGGAGGCAGATGGCGAAGAGGTGCTGGTGATATTCCGTGGCGATCACGCCTATGTCTCGCCCAACTGGTACCCGAGCAAGCACGAGGAGCACCGCCAGGTGCCGACCTGGAACTACCAGGTGGTGCATGTGCGCGGCCGGCTGAAGGTGATGGACGAGGAGCGCTTCGTGCGCGGCGTGGTCGGACGTCTGACGCGCACCCATGAGGCGGGCGAGGAGCGGCCATGGAAGATGAGCGACTCCGCGCCGGAGTTCATCAGCGGGATGTTGGCGAACATCGTCGGCATCGAGGTGGAGATCGGCGAGATCGTCGGCAAGTCCAAGCTCAGCCAGAACAAGGAGGACCGGGACCGGCAGGGGGCGGCCGGGGAGTTGGAACTGCGCGGAGTTGGCGAGTTGGCCGGGGCGATGAGGGCGGCGAAGGAGTAGCGTCGCCTGTTTCTGTGGCCGGCCTGGCGGCCGGATCGCGGATAAGATCCGCTACTGCAAGAGCGTGCGCCCGACAAGCGAGTTCGTCAGGAACGTAGGGCGTACAACGTTAGACGTTGTACGCCGTTTGACCTTGGTTTCCGGCTGCACGGACTTCGACCAGGCACCTGTCACCCGGCGCTTCGAACTCGACCCATTTGCCAACCGGCGACCGTCGTATATCGGCGTACAACCGCGAACGGTTGTACGCCCTACGTGGCTGGTTCGGCGCGAGGGAAGCGGACTCAGATCCCGCCCAGCAGGTCATGGGAATCCAGCAGGCGCCAGGCGATTTCCGGGTTCTTCTCCATACACCGGCGGATCGCGGCGGGAATGGCCTGGCGGGTCTTGCGGCAGAGGCCGGGCTGATCGTCGAAGTCGAACTCGATGCCGCGCATCGTCCGTACCTCGTTGAAGCCGGGGGCGATGTGCAGGCGGATGCCGAGCTGCTCGAAGAGTTTCTGCTGCATGCGCTGCAGGTCGGCCAGGTCCTTCAGGTTTTCCAGGCGTTCGAGCAGGCGCTGCTCCTCGTGCCGGGTCAGCAGCAGGATGCGCAGGTCGGCGTCGGGACTCTCCAGCAGCCGCTCGCGGTGGCAGTCGCAGGCACCGGGCGGGCATTGCTGGCGGAGCGGAGGCGTGGCAGTCATGTTCCCGATCATAGCGGGGGATCGGGAAATTGCGCATGGGGTCTTGCTTTTCGTAGGGGCGAGCTTGCTCGCGAACCGCCTAACACCGAATCGACGGCGAAGAGCATTCGCGAGCAAGCTCGCTCCTACAAAAGAACCTCAGTGCGCCGGCTTGCGAATGGTCTTGAGCAGGTCTTCCGGGCTGATCTGGCCGACGATGTTGCTCACGCCGTCACTGCCGGGCGTCGGCAAACCGAGGATGTGGCCCTTGATCTTGCCGATCACATGCATCTCGCACGGCTTGCAGTCGAACTTCAGGGTCAGCACTTCGTCGCCGTGGATCAGTTGCATCGGCTGCACCTTGGTGCGTACGCCGGTGACGCCCTTGGCCTGTTTCGGGCACAGGTTGAAGGAGAAGCGCAGGCAATGCTTGGTGATCATCACCGGTACTTCGCCGGTTTCCTCGTGGGCCTCGAAGGCGGCGTCGATCAGTTGCACGCCGTGGCGGTGGTAGAAGTTGCGGGCCTTCTGGTTGTACACGTTGTAGAGGAAGGACAGGTGCGATTCCGGGTACACCGGCGGCGGGTTGCTCTCGGCCTTGCGGCCGCCCCGCGGGTGGGCCTGCACGCGGGCTTCGGTAAGCGCCTCGATGGCTTCGCGACGCAGCGCCTTGAGCTGGGAGTTGGGGATGAAGAACGCCTGCGGCGCGTCCAGCTCGATGCTGTCGGCGTGGTACTGGGTGGTGCCGAGCTGGCCGAGCAGGTCGTGCAACTGGTCCAGTGCCTGCTCCGGCTTGTTGGCGACGCCGAACGGGCCGTCCAGGGCGACGCTGGCGGTGACGCCTTCCTCGCTGGTGGCGATCAGTTCCAGGCGTTCCTCGCGCAGCCTGGCAACCCACGACAGGCCGACGCGGCGCTCGGCGGAGGTCTTGAGCAGGGCCTGCTGCCAGTTGTGGTCGAGGTTGCGCGACAGCGGGTGGTTCGGGCGCAGGCGGTAGAGGCCTTCGGGCATCTCGTTGGGTTCGACGCGGTAGCGGTAGCGCTTCTCGCCGTCCTCCTCGAACTCACCCTTGGGCTCGGCGATGTTGGCGCGGAAACCGACCACTTCGCGCTTCACCAGCACGTTGAGGCCATCACCGTTGGACAGCGGGTCCTTGGTCACCACCATCAGGTCGCGCTTGCCGACTTTCTCCACGGTGCCCACCGGCAGGCCGGTGAAGGTCGGCGAGTCGAAGGCGCCGATGTCGATCTTGCGCTCGCTGACGAAATAGTCGGTGCTGCCACGGTGGAAGGTTTTGTCCGGGTCCGGCACGAAGAAGTGGTCGGTGCGGCCGCTGGAGGCGCGGGCCAGGTCCGGGCGCTCGGCCAGGATGCCGTCCAGGCGCTGGCGGTAATAGGCGGTGATGTTCTTCACGTAGCCCATGTCCTTGTAGCGCCCTTCGATCTTGAAGGAGCGCACGCCGGCGTCCACCAGGGCGCTGAGGTTGGCGCTCTGGTTGTTGTCCTTCATCGACAGCAGGTGCTTCTCGAAGGCCACCACGCGGCCCTGGTCATCCTTCAGGGTGTAGGGCAGGCGGCAGGCCTGGGAGCAGTCGCCGCGGTTGGCGCTGCGGCCGGTCTGAGCGTGGGAGATGTTGCACTGGCCGGAGAAGGCCACGCACAGCGCGCCGTGGATGAAGAACTCGATGGCCGCGTCGGTTTCATCCGCGATGGCGCGGATTTCCTGCAAGTTCAGCTCACGGGCCAATACCAGCTGGGAGAAGCCGGCCTGATCGAGGAACTTCGCCCGCTCCAGGGTGCGGATGTCGGTCTGGGTGCTGGCGTGCAGCTCGATCGGCGGGATGTCCAGTTCCATGATGCCCAGGTCCTGCACGATCAGCGCGTCGACGCCGGCGTCGTAGAGCTGGTGGATCAGCGCGCGGGCCGGCTCCAGCTCGTTGTCGTGGAGGATGGTGTTGATCGTGGTGAACACCCGCGCGTGGTAGCGGTGGGCGAACTCCACCAGCTGGGCGATATCGCTCACTTCGTTGCAGGCATTGTGCCGCGCGCCGAAGCTCGGGCCGCCGATGTAGACGGCATCGGCGCCATGCAGGATGGCCTCGCGGGCGATGGCCACATCGCGGGCGGGACTGAGCAGTTCCAGATGGTGTTTGGGCAGGGACATGGTTTCTTCTTTATCAGGCGTGGCACGGGCAATCGCGCATTGTACCGGCCAAACGCCGCGCCGGCACCCGCGGCGTGCCGGGCGGCGTGGCGGTTGGTCGCCTGAAGGGCGGGGCACCTAGCCCAGGGCGCTGCCGATCACTTCGTGGATGCGCTGGGCGATGTACTCGACGTGGGTTTCCAGGGCGAAGTGGCCGGTGTCCAGCAATTCGATCACCGCGTTGGGGTTGTCGCGGGCGAAGGCTTCGGCGCCCGGCGGGATGAAGATCGGGTCGTGCTTGCCCCAGATGATCAGCGCCGGTAGCCGGGTGGCGCGGAAGAACGCCTGGAAGTCGGGGTAGAGCTTCAGGTTGTCCTGGTAGTCGTAGAACAGGTCGAGCTGGATGTCCTTGTTGCCCGGACGCTCGATCAGCAGGGCGTCGAGGGTGTAGGTCTCGGGGGCGATCAGGCTCGGGTCCGACGCGCCCTCGACGTAGTGCAGGCGGACACCTTCTCGGGTCAGCAGGGCGTCGTGCACCACCTGGCGGTTGGCCGCGGAAGGATTGGCCCAGTAGGTGCGGATCGGCGCCCAGACATCGCCGAGGCCTTCCAGGTAGGCATTGCCGTTCTGCGAGATCAGCGCGGTGACCCGTTCCGGGTGCGCCAGTGCCAGGCGCAGGCCGGTGGGGGCGCCGTAGTCGAAGACATACAGGGCGTAGCGTTCCAGGCCCAGGGCATCGACGAAGGCGCCGAGGGTGGTGGCGAGGTTGGCGAAGCTGTAGCGGTAGCTGCGTTCGGCCGGCACTTCGGTGTAGCCGAAGCCGGGCAGGTCAGGGGCGATGACGTGGAAGCGCTCGGCCAGCAGCGGAATCAGGTTGCGGAACTGGTGCGAGGAACTGGGGAAGCCGTGGAGCAGCAGGAGTACGGGCGAGCCCGGCTGGCCGGCCTCGCGGTAGAACACACGGACGCCGTCGGCGTCGGCGAAGCGGTAATGGATGGCGGTGTCGGTGTGGGCGATGGCGTTCATGTCGAGATCCTTCTGTAACTGGTTAAAAGTTTTTTATGGGTTACTTCGAGGGCAAATCTGGACTCTTCATTGTAACCTGTCAAATGTATTTATAGAGGTTACATGATCAGGCGGACGAACGGTCGTTCCGAGGTGATGTAACTTGCTAAATGGATATGAAGGGTTACCATGGGTGCATTCCCGCCAGGAGCCGCCACCATGAGCGCACCGACCCTCGAACCCTTCGTGATCGCCGATCACCCCGCGCTGGACATGATCAACACCGTTGCGGTGGTGGACGGGCAACTGGTGGATTTCTGGCAGTCCGACGCCGACGTGCTGGCCTGGCTCGAGCGCATGGAGCTCCGGCGCGACGGCGCCGGCCGGTTCGCCAAGGGGGCGTTGCTGGACGCCGCCCGAACCTTGCGCGAGGCGGTGCGTGAATTGGTGCTCAAGCGCAAAGGCGGGTTGCGCGGCGACCCTTCGGCGCTTAACCACTTCCTGCTGCAGGCGGCCAGCCATCCGCGGCTGGTCTGGGAAGGCGCCGACGCGCCGCGCCTGGAGCGGGTCGGCGAGCACGCATCGCCTGAGCAACTGCTCGCGCCCCTGTCGGAACTTGCCGCCGCGCTGCTGGCGGAAGGGGATTTCAACCTGGTGCGCAAGTGCGAGCATCCCGATTGCGTGCTGTGGTTCTACGACCGCACCAAGTCGCATCGCCGGCGCTGGTGCAGCATGGCGGCGTGCGGCAACCGGCATAAGGTCGCCGAGCACCGCAAGCGGCAGCGCGGGGAGTAGGGCGTACAACCGTTCGCGGTTGTACGCCGATTCGCCTTGGACCTTTCTGCCTGCATGGCCAGGTCCGGAGTGGTCTGAAGACGCGGTTCATGGCCAATTCCGGCGGAGTCCTTGGCCATGGTCAAGCGGCGTATAACGCCGAGCGTTATACGCCCTGCGGCACTTGCGATTCCGGTGTGCGTGGATAGTCGACGCGTTTCGGAACAGGTGCAGGCTGACTCCGAAAACTTCCCCCTCAGACCCCTTTGCAAAACTGCAAAACGTCCCTGCAAACCTGTCTATTCCGCGTTTCCCGAGCCTGGCCGAAGATGCACTCGCACTTCGGAACTCCACATCCCCACTGCTCAGGAACGGAATCATGACCACCCAGAAAACCCTGCTCGCCGCCACCCTCGCACTGACCCTCGGCAACGCCTTCGCCGCCGGCAACCCCACCGTCGAACACAACACCCAGGCCTTCCTCGAGGCGCTGGAAGCCGGCAACGGCAAGCCGCTGGAAACCCTCTCGCCGAAAGACGCCCGTGCGGTGCTCACCGGCGCGCAGCAGTCGGTGAAGGTCGACCTTTCCGGCACCCAGGTCAGCGAGAAGAGCATCACCACCGAGGTCGGCGCGATCAAGCTGACCATCGTTCGCCCGGCCCATGCCAAGGGCACGTTGCCGGTCTTCATGTACTTCCATGGCGGCGGCTGGGTGCTGGGCGACTACCCGACCCACGCCAGCCTGATCCACGACCTGGTGCTGAACTCCGGCGCGGCGGCGGTCTACGTCGACTACACGCCGTCCCCCGAGGCGCATTACCCGACCGCGATCAACCAGGCCTACGCCGCGACGAAATGGGTCGCCGAGCACGGCAAGGAAATCGGCGTCGACGGCAAGCGCCTGGCGGTGGCCGGCAACAGCGTCGGCGGCAACATGGCCGCGGTGGTCGCGCTGATGGCCAAGGACAAGGGCACGCCCAAGCTGCGCTTCCAGGCCCTGTTGTGGCCGGTGACCGACGCCAGCTTCGAGACCGGCTCCTACAACCAGTTCGCCCAGGGACACTTCCTCACCAAGCCGATGATGCAGTGGTTCTGGGACAACTACACCACCGATCCGAAGCAGCGCGCCGAGATCTACGCGTCGCCCCTGCGGGCCACCAGGGATCAGCTCAAGGGCCTGCCGCCGGCGCTGGTCCAGACCGCCGAATCCGATGTGCTGCGCGACGAGGGCGAGGCCTATGCCCGCAAGCTCGATGCCGCCGGCGTAGCGGTCACCTCGGTGCGTTACAACGGAATGATCCACGACTACGGGCTGCTCAACGTGGTCAGCCAGGTGCCGGCCGTGCAGGCCGCCCTGCGCCAGGCCGGCGAAGAGCTGAAGGTGCACCTGAAATAAGGCCGCAAGGCCGTTCCGCAACTCCCCTCCGGTGCTGCGCAGCCCAGGCGTGGCGCGGCCTGGAGAGGGGCTTGCAGAACTGCAAAGTAGCCCTGCAAGGCTGTCTGTTCCGCAGCTTCGGGTGATCGGCAAAGATGGCTCCACGGTTCGCTACCACCCTCGAATCCGCCGGACCCGACCGATACCAAGACCTACCCCCACTCACGCAACGCAGAAGGAAACTCATCATGACCGCAATCGCCAAAGCTGCTCCGGGAAAGACCCTGCTGAACCCGGCCGACCACACCCTGATCATGATCGACCACCAGTCGCAGATGTCCTTCGCGACCAAGTCCATCGACGCGGTAACCCTGCGCAACAACGCGGCGCTGGTGGCCAAGGCGGCGAAGGAATTCAACGTCTCCACCATCCTCACCACCGTTGCCGAGAAGAGCTTCTCCGGCCCGATCTTCGACGAGATCAAGTCGGTCTTCCCCGAGCACAACGTCATCGACCGCACCAGCATGAACACCTGGGAAGACCCGCGCATCGCCGTCGAGGTGAACAAGCACGGCAAGCAGAAGATCGTCCTCGCCGGCCTCTGGACCTCGGTGTGCATCGTCGGCCCGGCGCTCTCGGCCATCGACCAGGGCTTCGAGGTGTACGTGATCGCCGACGCCTGTGGCGACGTGTCCACCGAGGCTCACGAGATGGCCCTGCAGCGCATGATCCAGCTGGGCGCCCGTCCCATGACGTCCCTGCAATACCTGCTCGAACTGCAACGCGACTGGGCCCGGGGCGAGACCTACGACCAGACCGTGAAGACCTCCATCGCCCACGGCGGCGCCTACGGTCTTGGCCTGATCTACGCCAAGACCATGTTCAACGCCAGCGAAGGCCACTGATCTAGCCTTTGGTAACGCGCCCTCCCTCGCTTCGGCGGGGGAGGCAAACCCAGGAGGGAGCCCCATGAACAGCCCAGTCAACCAAGAGTCCGTAACGCTGATCATCCGCCACCGCGCCAAGCCCGGTCGTGCGGCGGACTATGAAGCCATCCTGCGCGAACTGACCCGCGCCGCCAGCGAGTTTCCCGGACACCTGGGCGTGGACGTGATGCACCAGGGCGACGACTTCACTTCCGTGCTGCGTTTTGCCAGCGCCAGCCAGCTGCAGGTGTGGCTGGACTCCGCGCAGCGCCGCGAGCTGATCGAACGCGCATCGCCGCTGCTGACCGACGGCGACCAGCAGGAATTGCACCGCGATCACGAGTTCTGGTTCATCCCCCAGGAAAGCGCCCAGCGGCAGCCGCCGCGCTGGAAGCAGGCGGCGGTCTCCTACCTGGTGATCCTGCCGCTGGTGATGCTGGTGCCGCAGCTCTGGCAACCGCTGTTCTCCCGGATACCGCTGCTGGGCGGCTTCGTGCCGGCCAACATGCTGATCACCATCACCATCGTGCTGCTGGTGGTCTACGTTTTCATGCCACGGGCCACGCGCCTGTTCTCCGCCTGGCTCAACGCCCGCTGATTGAAAGAGGACCTGCCTCATGAATGCCGACCTGATCCTGACCAACGGCCGCTTCCACACGGTCGATCGCGAGAAGCCCAACGCCACCGCCGTGGCCATCGCCGATGGCAAGTTCATCGCCGTGGGCACCGACGCCGAGGCCATGGCCCTGCGTGGCGGCGCCACCCGTGTCATCGACCTGAAAGGGCGCACGGTGATTCCCGGCCTCAACGACTCGCACCTGCACCTGATCCGTGGCGGTTTGAACTACAACCTGGAGCTGCGCTGGGAAGGCGTGCCGTCCTTGGCCGACGCCCTGCGCATGCTCAAGGAACAGGCCCTGCGCACCCCCTCGCCGCAATGGGTGCGGGTGGTGGGCGGCTGGAACGAATTCCAGTTCGCCGAGCGTCGCATGCCGACGATCGAAGAGTTGAACCAGGCGGCGCCGGACACTCCGGTATTCGTCCTCCACCTGTATGACCGCGCACTGCTCAACCGCGCCGCGCTGCGCGTGGTCGGTTACACCAGGGACACCCCGAACCCGCCCGGCGGCGAGATCGTCCGCGACAGCAACGGCGAACCCACCGGCATGCTGGTGGCGCGGCCCAACGCGATGATCCTCTACGCGACCCTGGCCAAGGGCCCGAAGCTGCCGTTCGAGTACCAGGTCAACTCCACCCGCCAGTTCATGCGCGAGCTGAACCGCCTGGGCGTTACCAGCGCCATCGACGCCGGCGGCGGCTTCCAGAACTACCCGGACGACTACCAGGTGATCCAGCAACTGGAGAAGGACGACCAGCTCACCGTGCGCATCGCCTATAACCTGTTCACCCAGAAGCCCAAGGAAGAGCTGGCCGACTTCAGGAACTGGACCAGCAGCGTCACCTACGGCCAGGGCAGCGACTTCCTGCGCCACAACGGCGCCGGCGAGATGCTGGTGTTCTCCGCCGCAGACTTCGAGGACTTCCTCGAACCGCGCCCGGACCTGCCGCCGAACATGGAGGCGGACCTGGAGCCGGTGGTGCGCCACCTGGTCGAACAGCGCTGGCCGTTCCGCCTGCACGCCACCTATGACGAGTCCATCTCGCGCATGCTCGACGTGTTCGAGAAGGTCAACCTGGACGTGCCGTTCAACGGCCTGCACTGGTTCTTCGACCACTGCGAAACCATCTCGCCGAAGAACATCGAGCGCGTCCGCGCTCTGGGCGGCGGCATCGCCATCCAGGACCGCATGGCCTTCCAGGGCGAATACTTCGTCGACCGCTACGGCAAGCAGGCCGCCCAGGCCACGCCGCCGATCAAGCGCATGCTGTCCGAGGGCGTGCCGGTGGGCGCCGGCACCGACGCCACCCGCGTCTCCAGCTACAACCCCTGGACCTCGCTGTACTGGATGGTCAGCGGCAAGACCGTGGGCGGCATGGAGCTGTACCCCGAGGGCCTGTCCCGCACCACCGCGCTGGAGCTGTACACCCACGGCAGCGCCTGGTTCTCCAACGAGCAGGGCAGGAAGGGCATGATCAAGGTGGGCCAGATGGCTGACCTCGCCGTGCTCTCGGCGGACTTCTTCAGCGTGCCGGAAGAGGAGATCAAGCTCATCGAGTCGGTGCTGACCGTGGTCGACGGCCGGGTGGTGTTCGGCAGCGGCGACTTCGAGCGCCAGGCCCCGACCGCGATTCCGGTGCTGCCGGACTGGTCGCCGGTGGCCAAGGTGCCGGGGCACTGGCGCCCGCAGGCGCCGCTGCAACAGGCCGTGCACCAGTGCGCCGGCTCCTGCGGCGTGCATGGCCACAGCCACGAGCGGGCGCGCCAGTCGAGCGTGCCGGTGAGCGACTTCCAGGGCTTCTGGGGCGCCTTCGGCTGTTCCTGCTTCGCCTTCTGAAAAAATGCGCGGGCCGCATGGCCCGCGCTTTCTTTTGCCTGGACGGAGAACCCGCCATGTTCCGCACCGCTCTCCGTTCCGCATGCATTCCGCTGCTGGCATTGACGAGCGCGACCGCCGGCGCCGCCCCCCACGACGGCCTGCTGGAGGGCGCCAACTGGTCGCTGCTCAGCCGTAACTATTTCCTGCAGACCGACTACCGCACCCAGCCTTCGCCGAGCGGGCAGAGCTATCGCCAGGAGTGGGCGCAAGGCTTCATCGCCAACCTGGAGTCCGGTTTCACCCAGGGGACGATCGGCGTGGGCGTCGATGCCCACGCCTTCCAGGGCCTCAAGCTCGACAGCGGACGCGGCCGTGCCGGCACCGGCCTGTTACCCCTGGACGCCGACGGGCGCGCGGACGATGACTACTCCTCCGCCGGCGGCGCGCTGAAGCTCGACCTGTCGCAGACCACCCTGAAGTTCGGCGAAATGACCGTGGAGACCCCGGTGTTCGATACCGGCGACAAGCGCCTGCAACCCGAGTACGCCACCGGCACCCTGGTTGATTCCCGCGAGCTGGATGGCGTGCGCTTCCAGGCCGGGCGCTTCACCGCCTTCAAGAACCAGGACGCCAGCACCGGCCGGGATGATTTCGACGGCTATGGCGCCACCACCCGCGACAGTGCGCTGAGCTTCGCCGGTGCGGATTTCACCCCGTCCGACAGCTATGGCGGCTCGCTGTTCGCCGGCCAGCTCGATGACACCTGGCGGCAGTACTACCTGAACCTGCATTACCTCGACGGCGGCCTGTGGCTGGACGGCAACCTCTACCGCACCGGCGACGAGGGGCAGGCCAATGCCGGCGCCATCGACACTACCGCCTGGAGCCTGGCGGCGCGCTATCGCCTGGGTACGCAGAGCCTGATGCTGGGCTACCAGAAGATCGAGGGCGACACGCCGTTCGACTTCGTCGGCGGCGATTCCATCTACCTTGCCAATTCGATCAAGTACGCCGACTTCAACGGACCCGGCGAGCGCTCCTGGCAGGCGCGCTACGACTTGGACCTGGGGGTGCTCGGCGTGCCGGGCCTGAGCTTCATGACCCGCTATGTGCGCGGCAGCGGCATCGATGGCAGCCATGTGCCATCCGATGGCGCCTATGCCGGGCAGTACGGTGACGGCGGACGCCACTGGGAGCGCGACAGCGACCTGCGCTACGTGGTCCAGGCCGGCCCGGCCAGGGACCTGTCGCTGCACCTGTCGCAGGTCAGCCACCGTGGCAACGACGAGCAGCCCGGCGCCGACATCGATCGCGTCTACGTGATCATTGAGTACCCCCTCAAGGGCGTGCTCTAGCCCAAACCCTAGCGGTGGGTCGGCTCGAACGGCGCACAGCCGATGTCGCGGCAGGCCAGGTTCTCGCCGCTGAACTGCGCCGCGTCCTGGTCGAAGATGTCGCGCAGCCAGTCGCTCACCGCCTGGAAGCGGCCGATGCGGCCGGCGTCGCGGTGGCTTAGCAGCCAGATTTCCCGCGCCACCACCGGACCGGTGAGACGCACCAGGCCGTTGCGCTCGCCGAGGATGCACGGCAGCAGGGCCATGCCCAGGCCGGTTTCGCAGGCGTGGGTGAGGGTGGTCACGCTGCTGGCGCGCAACGCGTAGCTGGCATTGGGCGCGAAGTGGCGCAGCCACTGCATTTCCGGGGTGTCGTCGAGTTCCTCGCCATAGGCCAGCCAGGGTTGCTGCGGCCAGTCCTGCGGCGGCAGCTCGGCGAGCGCCGTGGCGGCGTACACCGAGAAGCCGATGTCGGCGACCTTGCGCATCACCAGCGCGGCGTCCTCCTGCGGGCGCGCCAGGCGCAGGGCGAAGTCGGCCTCGCGGCGGGTGAAGGACAGCGCGCGGTTGGCCGGGACCAGTTGCAGCTGCAGGTTGGGATAGGTGCGCGACAGCTTCGGCATGTGCTGCACCAGCCAGTGGCTGAACAGGAAGTCGATGGCCGTCAGGCGCACCGAACCGGTGATGGCGCTGGCCTCGTTTCGCGTTTCCAGCAGCATGCTCTGCACGTCGCCGAGGATGCGTTCGCCATAGGCGAGGAAGGCCGTTCCGGCGTCGGTGGGCTTGTAGCCGGCGTTGTCGCGGATGAACAGGCGGGTCTGCAACGCCGACTCGGCCGCCACCAGGCGCCGGCTCATGGTCGAGGGGTCGACCCCGAGCGCGCGGCCGGCGGCGCTCAGGCTGCCGTGGCGGGCCAGGGCGAGCAGGATCGGGATGTCGTTCCAGTCGAAATTCATGGCGCTCTCCTCGTGGCCCGGCTTGCCATCAGAAGCGTACGTCGGCGGCGGGGACGACCCTGGCGCGCTGGCCGAAGCTGCTGATGCTGCCCAGCACGGCGTTGTGGTGGGCGCTGATCTGCGCGGCGCTGAGCACGGCATTGTCCACAGTGGAGTGGGCATCGCGCACCAGGGTCACCGCGTAGCCCTGGGCGAGGGCGCGGCGGGTGGTGGTGTCGACGCAGTAGTCGCTCTGCAGGCCGCAGATCACCAGGTGTTCGATGCCGCGCGCTTGCAGCAGGTCGGCGAGTTCGGTGCGCAGGAAGGAGTCCGGGGTGGTCTTGCGTACCCTGAGGTCATCGGCGCCGGTCAGCAGGCGTGGCTCCAGTTGCCAGGCCTCGCTCTGGTAGGGCATGTCGCTGTCTTCGTGCTGGATCAGTACCACCGGCACTCCGGCATCGCGGGCGGCGCGGCTCATGTCGTTGATGCGCTGCAGCACGTTGTCGATATCGTGGCAGGCATATTCGCCGGAGCAGAGGACGGACTGGACATCGATGATCAGCAGGGCGGTGCTCATGGCGGGAATCCTGGTGTAGGAAAAGACGACGCGAAGGATGGTAGCCGCCTGCGCCGGCCGGGCCAATGCCGGCAACCGCTCTGCTGTGTGGCGTGGTGCAGAAAATCGAGGGGAAAACTGGAACCTTTGGAATCCGCCGCTTCCGCGAAAAGGCGGAAGCGGCGGCTGCGCGGGCTCAGAGGAACATGCCGCCCGAGGCTTCGACGCGCTGGCCATTGATCCAGCGGCTGCCCTCGGCGAACAGCGCGGCGATGGCGCCGCCGATGTCGTCCGGCAGGCCGACGCGGCCCAGGGCGGTGTTGCTGGCGATCTGCCGGTTGATCTCGGCGTTGTCGCGCACCAGGCCGCCGCCGAAGTCGGTCTCGATGGCGCCCGGGGCGATGATGTTCACGCCGATGCCGCGCGCGCCCAGTTCCTTGGCCTGGTACCTGGTCAGCACTTCCATCGCGCCCTTCATGGCGGCGTAGGCGCCGTAGCCGGGCAGGGCGAAGCGGGTCAGGCCGGTGGAGACGTTGAGGATGCGCCCGCCGTCGGCGATCAGCGGCAGCAGTTTCTGGGTGAGGAAGAACGGGCCCTTGAGCTGGATGTTCACCAATTGATCGAACTGTGCCTCGGTGGTCTCGGCGAAGGCGGCGTGGATGCCGATGCCGGCGTTGTTCAGCAGGAAGTCGAAGCGGTCGCGGCCGAAGGTGTCGCGCAGGCCGTCGCCGACCTGCTGAACGAAGGCGTCGAAGCTGGCGCTGTCGGCCACGTCCAGCGGCAGCATCAGGGCGCGGCCGCCACGTTGTTCGATCTCGGCGGCCACCGCCCGGGCTTCGTCGGCCTGGCTGCGGTAGGTGCCGATGATGTCCACGCCGGCAGCGGCGAGGTGCAGGGCGGCGTTGCGGCCGAGGCCACGGCTGGCGCCGGTGATGAGGGCGATCTTGCGGGTCATGGCGAAGCTCCGGTTGGGGTGGGGATGGAGAGAGCTTATTGTTCGTGGTGGTGGTGATAAATCTGCTAGATTCGGAAATACTGGTCGGTATATCCGAACAATGGTGACCTGCCGCCATGATCCGTCCCGAGCTGTTGCGCACCTTCGTCCGCGTCACCGAACTGGCCAGCTTCACCCAGGCCGGCGAGCAGCTCGGCCTGCCGCGCTCCACGGTGTCCGAGCATATCCAGACCCTCGAAGCCCTGCTCGGCGCGCGGCTGCTGCAACGCACCACGCGCAAGGTCACGGTGACCCAGGACGGCCTGGTGCTCTACGAGCGCAGCAAGGACATGCTGGCCCAGCTGGATGAGCTGCAGGGCCTGTTCCGACAGCAGGACGAGGCGCTGGTCGGACGCCTGCGGGTGGACATGCCGACGGTGATGGCGCGCAAGCTGGTGATGCCGCGCCTGGGCGAATTCCTCGCGCGGCATCCGGCGCTGGAGCTGGAGGTGAGCTGCACCGACCGCCGCGTCGACCTGGTGCGCGAGGGTTTCGATTGCGTGGTGCGCGTCGGTGCGGTGAGCGATCCGTCGGTGGTCGCGCGCACGCTCGGGCGGTTTCCCCAGGTCACTTGCGCCAGCCCGTCCTATCTCGCCGCGCATGGCGTGCCGGAAACCCTTGACGATCTCGCCGGGCATCGGCTGATCCATTACGTGAATGTGCTGGGTTCGCGCCCTTCGGGCTTCGAGTACCTGCAGCACGGCCAGACACGTTACCTGCCGATGGGCGGCGCGCTCTCGGTGAATAGCGCCGAGGCCTACGAAAGCGCAGCCATGGGAGGACTGGGGATCATCCAGGTACCGATCCATGGCGTGCTGGATGACCTGGAGGCGGGCCGGCTGGTGCAGGTGCTGCGCGATGTGCCACTGCCGCCGATGGACATTTCCCTGCTCTACGCCCACCGGAGCCTGCCGCAGCGGGTGCGGGTGTTCATGCACTGGCTGACGCAACTGCTGGGCGAGCCCGGTGTGCTGGGCCCGCCCGTGTCCGCACGGGCCTAGCTGCCCCAGGCCGAGCCGAGGATCACGTCGCAGAAGTTGCCGCGCACGAAGTCCGGGTCCTTCATCGCCAGCACGTCGGCCTTGACGTTGCCGAAGGTGGTCTGCGGCTTGTCTTTGATGCCGTCGTAGAAGGCTTGCAGGATGTCCTGCTTGAACTGGCCGCCGCGCGGGTGGGCGGCGACCACGGCGTCGCGCTGCGCCTCGGGGAACTGGTCGTGGGCGATGCCCAGCACGTCCATTTCCACGCCGGCGGTGACCAGGGCGATCTCCGCCTTCATGTGCTGCGGAATGCCCGGCGTGGTGTGCAGGGCGATGGCCGTCCAGACGGTATCGATGTCGTCCTGCCCGATGCCGTGGCTGCGCAGGAATTCAGCGGCGCAGTCGGCGCCGTCCACTTCGAAGCGTTCGCACCGGCTGCAGTAGCGCGGCATCAGGCCCATGTCGTGGAACATGGCGCCGGCGTAGAGCAGTTCGGCGTCATAGGCGAGGCCCTTGCGGGCGCCGGTCAGCGCGCCCCAGTAGTAGACGCGCGAGGAGTGGTGGAAGAGCAGAGGGGTGGCGTTGTCGCGGACCATTTCGGTGATGGCGTGGGCGAGGGTGCTGTCGGGGACTTTCACGCCGTCGAGGTCGAGGCTCATGGTGGATCTCCAGGGTTGTGGCTGGGGACGGCGGGGCCCTCGCCGTGTGCTGTCCATTGGAAATCCGTGGCGGCGCAGCGGCAATCGGCGAGAGGGAGCGAATCAGGACAGGCTGCGTTCGTTTGCTGCCAGCGCCTGCCATTCGACCGGTTGTCCGGAGCCTGGCGAAGCAGCGCCTAGACTTGTCGACTTCGCATACCGCCAAGCGACCAATACACACGCCGGCCATATCGGCCGTGCGAGGACCAGGAGCATCGCCATGCCCATCTTGCAACGCATCAACCCCTGCCTGTGGTTCGACTACCAGGCCGAGGAGGCCGCGAAGTTCTACACCGGCATCTTCCCCAATTCGCGTATCGGCCAGGTCGCCTACTACAGCGAGGCAGGCCGCGAGCACCACGGCAAGGAGCCCGGCTCGGTGCTGACCGTGGCCTTCGAACTGGACGGCCAGAGCTTCGTCGCGCTCAACGGCGGTCCGGTGTTCACCTTCAACGAGGCGGTTTCGCTGATGGTCTGTTGCGACAGCCAGGCGGAGATCGACCATTACTGGGACAGGCTGTCCGCGGGCGGCCCGGTGGAAGCACAGATGTGCGGCTGGCTGAAGGACCGTTTCGGGCTGTCCTGGCAGATCGTCCCGCGCCACCTGGGTGAGATGGTGGCCGATCCCGACCCGGTGCGGGCCACGCGCACCATGCAGGCGGTATTCACCATGAAGAAGCTCGACATGGCCGCGCTGGAGCGCGCCCACGCGGGCAGCTGACGCGTCCGTCCGGGCGCCGCCGGAGGCGCTGGGAGCGAGGCTATAGTTCAAGGCGGGGTCGCGCGGCGCCAGGCCGCCAGGGAGGCGCGCGTGGCCTCGCGGGAACCGGGGTAGAAGCTCCGGAGCATGCTGCTCTCGTGGAACGGTGTGGCCGTTGTTGTCGGTCGGTGGGTATTCGCTGAGCACGTGCCGTGTTGCAGCGAACTCCATCGACGGATAGCGGGAGACGGCATCATGAAGACGCTGTTGGTAAAGGGACATCGGGGCAGCGAGGTCGGCGACCTGCGCCGCCGGCTGGCCAAGGTACTGGGTGGCGACGCCGCGCAGTTTCCCGGACTTGCCAGGGGCGATCTGTTCGACGCCCAGACTGAAGCCGCGGTGCGCCATTGGCAGGCTGGCGTCGGAGTGATTGCCGATGGCGTGGTCGGCGCCTGTTGCCTGAACCTGTTGGGGTTGTTGCCGCTCAAGGGCCTGGATATCCAGCTGGCCCAGGTGCAGCAGCTGTTCCCGGCGACCAAGCCGTCCAACATCCGCCGCTACCTGCCCTACGTCGCCGCCGCGCTGGAGGCCGCCGGCCTCACCGAGCGTCCGTTGCTGCTGACGGCGTTGGGCACCATACGCGCGGAAACCGAAGGCTTCATGCCGATCTCGGAGTTCCCTTCACAGTTCAATACGCCCTCAGGGCGACCGCCCTTCAGCGCCTACGACGGACGCAAGGACCTGGGCAACGACCAGCCGGGCGATGGCGCGGCCTTCCGTGGCCGTGGCTACGTGCAACTGACCGGGCGGGCGGACTACCGGAAGTACGGCACGGCGATCGGCGTGGACCTCGTCGAACTGCCCGACCTTGCCAATGCGCCGGAAGTCGCTGCGGCCCTGCTGGCGCTGTTCCTCGCCAAGGGCGCGACGCAGCTGCGCGCAAAGCTGCCGGCGGGCCTGGTCGGCAAGCCCCGGGACTTCCTCGCCGCGCGCAAGCGGGTGAACGGTACCAGTGACGGACTGGAGCTTTTCGCCAGCGTGTTCGAGATCGCCGCGCGGATTCTTCCGCCCCCTGCCGGCAAGGGCAAAGCCAAGGCCAGGGCCGCCGCGAGGCCGCGCCTCAACGCCAGCAAGGACCCGCTGGACCTGCGCGACCGCGCCTACCTGCCGCCGGCGGCCAGCCTGCCGGACAGATTCCCCAGCGATACCCAGGTGGCGCGCTACCTGGGCGACTACACCCGGGCCGGGATGATCCTCGACCAGGGCCAGGAGGGGGCCTGCACCGGCTTCGGGCTGGCCTGCGTGATCAACTACCTGCGCTGGTCCAAGGCGGGCAACCCGGAGGGCGGGTTCGAGTCCGTCAGCCCGCGCATGCTCTATGACTTCGCCCGGCGCTATGACGAATACGCCGGCGAGGACTACGAAGGCTCCAGCTGCCGTGGCGCGCTCAAGGGCTGGTTCCACCATGGTGTCTGCCTGGAGCAGGACTGGCCCTACACCGCCCAGGGCATCACCCAGCCGCAATTCGGCTATGCCGCTCGCGCCATTCGCAACACCCTGGGGGTCTACTACCGCATCGACGTGCAGTCCATCACCGACCTGCAGGCGGCCATCCAGGAAGTCGGCGCGATCTACGTCTCCGCCTACACCCACGAGGGCTGGAACCAGTTGCCCGGCACGCCGGGTCCTGGCGCCGCGGCGAAGAAGAAAGCCGCGGCGCCCAGCCATGAAAGCCTTCAGCGGATTCCCTACGCGGGGCGTCCATCGCAAACCGATGGCCATGCCTTCGCCCTGGTCGGCTTCAATACCGACGGCTTCATCGTACAGAACTCCTGGGGGCCGGACTGGGGCAGCGGCGGCTTCGCCATCCTCGGCTACGCCGACTGGCTGGCCAATGCCATGGATGCCTGGGTGGCGGCGCTGGGCGTGCCCGGCGTGGTGCTCGGCCAACTGGCCGCCGGCAGCCAGGTGGGCATGGTGGTGGCGGGGGCGAACAAGGCGCTCTGGTGGGACGAGGCCACCGCCTACGAGCACAGCGTGGTGCTCGGCAACGATGGGCGGGTGAGGCGCTACCTGACTCAGGACGAGCTGACCCGCACGCTGCTGTTCCAGGCCTGCGCCTTGCCGGACCAGTGGCTGCGCGCCCAGCCGGGCGCCACCAAGCGGCTGGTGATCTACTGCCATGGCGGCCTCAACAGCGAGGAGGCCGCCATCACCCGCGCCCGCGCCATGGGGCGCTTCTTCATCGGCAACGGTTGCTACCCGTTGTTCATGGTCTGGAAGACCGGCGTGCTGGAGGCCATCGGCGACATCATCAGCGATCGCCTCCGTCGCGAGCCGGCACTGGCCGGCGGAGTGCGCGAGGCGCTGACCGACGTCACCGACGCGGTGCTGGAAACCACCGTTGGCCGCCCACTGGCGCGGCCCATCTGGAGCGAGATGAAGGAGAACGCCGAGTTCGCCAGCCTGCCCACGCGCGGCGGCGATCTGCTGGTGAGTGCCTTGCAGAACCTCAAGCGTACCTGGGGCGAGCAGCTTCAAATCCATCTGATCGGCCACTCCGCCGGAGCGATCTTCCTCGGCTGGCTGGTCGACGTGATGGCCGCGCGCGGGGTGGACGACCGGATCGCCTCTATCCACCTCTACGCGCCGGCCTGCACGGTGCAGTTCGCCAACCGCCACTACGCGCCCCACGCGCGGCTGATGAAGAGCCTGTACCTGGACATCCTCTCCGACCGCGCCGAGCGTGACGACAACACCGCCGCGCTTTATCGCAAGTCGCTGCTCTACCTGGTGTCCAATGCCCTGGAAGGCGACCAGCGCACGCCCATCCTCGGCCTGGCCAACGTGCTGGACCGGAACTATCGCGGCTGGGACGGCTCCTCCGCTACCGGCGCGGCGCTGAGCGACTGGCGGCAGGCGTAGCTCGGCGCGGGGCTTACGCTGGGCAAGCAGATCCAGGTGCTGGACCAGCCGAAGGTGCTTACCTGCCGCAGCCCGCGGGTGGAGATTGCCGCCGCCCATGGCTGCTTCGACAACGCCGTCGATATCCTGACCCGCACCCTGACGCGCATCACCGGCGGCGCGTTGGCGATGCCGGTGGATGACCTGCGCGGCTTCTGACAGCGCGACCGGAACGAGGACTCAGCGATGTTCAGCCACATCACCGTCGGCACCGCGGACCTGCAGCGGGCCATCGCGTTCTACCTGCGAGTCCTCGAACCCCTGGGCATCGGCCTGCTGGCGCACCGCCACAACCCGGAGCGGGCGGTGTTCACCCATCCGGACAGCGATATCGCCTTCTGCGTCTATGTGCCCATCGACGGCCGCCCGGCCAGCGTCGGCAACGGCAGCCTGGTGGCCTTCGAGGCGCGCACCCGTGTGCAGGTGGATGCCTTCCATCGGCGCGCGCTGGAACTGGGTGGAGTCGACGAGGGCGGGCCGGGGCTGCGCCCGGACTACTCGCCGACTTATTACGGCGCCTATGTGCGCGACCTGGACGGCAACAAGCTGTGTTGCGTCTGCCACCTGGCGGAATGACGCGGCGCTGGCTTCAGATCCACTGATCGTTACGCTTGCGGCGCACGCGCAGCAGGGTCGGCAGGATCAGCCCGGCCAGCAGGCCGGCGCCGGCGATGCTGCCGCCATAGGCCATGTAGTGCATCAGCACGCGCTTGTTCTCGTCGCCCAGCTGCGCCTGTACCGAACGCAGGTCGGAGCGCGCCTGGCTCAGCTCGTTGTTCAACGAGGTGCGCGCCGCCTGCAGTTCGTCGATCAGTTTCTTGCGCGCGTCCAGGGTTTCCTGCATGCCCTGCACGCGGGTCTTCCAGCTGTCGTTGATGCCGTCGAGCTGGCTGCTCAGCTCGGCCACCTTCTGTTCCAGCTGCGGCAGGCGCTCGGCCTGGCCGGGTTTGTCCTGCAGCTCGCGGCTGGGAATCCACACCGTGCTGCCGCTCTCGCTGCGCACCTGGCTGTAGTCGCCCTGGGTGCTCAGCAGCTCGACCTTCTGCCCGGAGACGAGGGTGCCGACGATGCGGTAGCCATCGGTGGGGCCGCTGCGCACGTAGGTGGTCAGGCTGTCGTTCACCCAGCGGACGTTACCGGGCGCCTCCTCGGCCCGGGCCGGCAGCGTGGCCACCAGCAGGGCACCGAGCAGGCAGGCGCCCAGGGCACGGGTCTGGAGGGGGGTAACACGGGGAGCGAGCGGGCGAGATAGGGACATGGTTGATCTTCACGTGGCGATAGGAACAGACCCGGCGAGCGGGAGCGAAATCGCCGGCCCGGAAATTGTTATGAACAGGGCGGGAAATGACGCGATTCAGCGTCAAATGGCGAAGTGCCATGCAACCCGCCCAGGTGGGCCGACAGCTGACAGACAGCCGATGGGCGGCAGGAGTTCACTGGTGGGCGGCGCGGGGGATGGGCGGCTGTCCGCGAGTGGGACAGCCGGGAGGTTGGTGGCAGGGGATCAGGCGCGGCCTTCGGCGGCTTCGATGATGTCCAGCAGGTCGGTCAGGGTGTCTTCCAGGTACTGCCCGGCGCGGTAGTCCGGTTTCAGCGCATCGCCGCCGGCGACCACCACTTGCGGGCGTTCGATGAAGCGGCCGACCAGCTCGAAGCGTTCATCCAGCACGGCCACCACCGGGATCGGGATACGCTCCAATGCCAGGCGCTCGCGCAGGTCGTCCTCGGCGCGGCCCCTGGTGATCACCGCCAGGTCGATGCGCGGCTGGGCACGCTGCAGGAAGTCCATCACGGTGACGTTGATCTGGCAGTCCGGGCACCACATTTCCCCGGCCACCAGCAGGTGGTAACGCCGCGAGACGGCTTGCAGGCGCTGGCGGGTGGCGGCGCTGATGGCCTCGGGCGCGGCCAGCCTGTCCTGCACCTTGCGCACCCCGGCGATCTCGTCCGGCAGTCCGTGGGCGACGAAGGCAGCGAAGCCTTCGCCGATGGAGAAGAGTTCCTCGTAGGAGGCCATGGGTGTTTCTCTTGCAAACGGGGGAACCGGCATCCCAGCAGAATTGCCGGAGGAGGGCAACCGCGCCGGCCGTCAGTCCCGATTCGGTGCGCCGAGCGGGAACAGCGGACGGTAGGGGCGGGCCTCGTCGACGGCGCGGGCGAACGAAGGGCGCGCCAGCAGGCGTGAGCGGTACGCCCGCAGCACCGGATAGGCGTCGCTGACGCGATGGGTCCAGTCGGCGTAGAACAGGGCCGGCGCGGCCGCGCAATCGGCGAGGGTGAAGTCGTCGCCGTTCGCCCAGGCTTCGTTGGCGCTCAGGTGGTCTTCCAGCCAGCGGTAGGCGAGTTCGAGCCGTTGGCTGGCGACCGTGAGGCCATCCTGGCGCTTGCCCGCATCGCCGGTCAGGGCGCCGGAGACGGCATGCTGCACCGGGCTCATCACGTGAAGGTCGAAGAAGCGGTCGAGGAAGCGTACCTGCAGGGCGGCCATCGGCTCATCGGGCAGCCAGCGCTGCGCGCCACCCTGGGTGAGCTGCAGGTACTCGATGATGATGCTCGACTCGGCGATGCTGCGCTCACCGTCCAGCAGCACGGGGAACTTGGCCAGCGGCCACAGGCGCAGCCATTCCTTCGAGTGTTCGGGGGTGTCCTGCCCAAGGCAGCGGAATTCGAAGGGCGTGTCGTTCTCGTAGAGGGCGATCAGGACTTTCTGGGTGTACGAGGAAAACGGATGACCAAAAAGCACGAGGGACATGACGGGCCACCTGCAGGTGTGCTGCGCGCTGTTCGCGGGGTGGTTTCACCCTAGTTGGCCGCGGGGCTCGCGGCAAGCCGGAGTCCTCAGCCGCAGTGCTGCAGCACGTTCACCAGCGTCCCCAGCGGATCGCGCAGGAAGAAACGCCGCACGCCCCAGGGTTCGACGGTCAGCGGATAGACGATCTGATGACCGCCCGCCAGCGCACGGTCATGCACTTCATCGAGATTGTCCACTTCGATGGACAGGTCCGGCACCGGCGTACCCGAGCCGCCTTCGCTGGCCAGGCTCAACTGCGCCAGGGCGCTGCCCCCGCTGGCGAGGGTGAGCAGCCAGCCGTGGTCCATGACGATTTCCAGGTCGAAGAGTTCGCGGTAGAAGCGCGCCACTTCGGCGGGCTTGCCGGTGGCGAGGTTGGCGATGATGCGGCGAACGGTCATGGCGGCGCTCCGAAATGGGACGCCGCCAGCATAGACGCTCAGTGCGCCGGACGTGCCGGCGGCATGCGCCGGCGATGGATGCGGTAGAACTGGTAGAGCACGCCGATGACGAAGACCAGCAGCGCGATCATCACTGCCGTTTGCACTGGCGGCGAGTCCGGGCCATGGCCGATGGGGTTGGATGGGGGCAGGCGCGACAGGGATTCGTTGAGCGTCGGGATCATCATCAGGAAGAAGCTGAAGCTCATCGCCGCTGTTTCCAGGTATTCGCCCAGCCCGCCCAGAGCAGTGATGCGCTGCGCATAGCTGCCCACAGCCAGGGCGATCAGGCAGAGGATGCCGATGGCGTGCCCGGCATTGAATCCGCCGGTGCTGGAGAGACCGAAGGCGGTGAGCACCCCGAGGATCATCCCGTACACATACCAGCGCCCCACCGGGCTGCGCGGGGCGATGTGCCCCGCGCGGTAGAACGCCCAGATGCCGGCGACGAGCGGCACCAGGCTGATGGCGGTATGCACGATACCCAGGGTGGAAAGGGGGTTGGCCATGACGAACGCCTCCGCAACGGGACAGGGACATCACGCTTCCACGAGCTGTGCCAGAGGCACGGAACGCGGGACTCTGCCTGAAGCCTAGATGGCCCGTGCCTGCGGGGGAGCCGCAGGCGACGAGCGAGCGGGTGCGGCCCCGGCCGGGGCCGCGCGGGGCGATCAGGCGTCGAGGTCGATGCCGGACTTGCCGGGGGCGAAGATGTTGTTCGGGTCCAGCGCGCGCTTGAGCGCATGGTCCACGCGGCGCTTCACCGGCCCGTAGCTGTCGGCCACGCGGTCCATGAACGCGGTGTTGACCCGGTACACGGCGTAGCCGAGCTTCTCGAACTCATCCAGCAGCTCGCTGAAGCAGGCATGGGCCGCCTGGGTCTGCGCGGGGTCCGTGCGGTCGTAGAGCACGTCGATCACATGGTGCATGTCGCGCCAGCCGACGATGAACTCGCCGACGTAGTCCAGGCCGTGCTTGTTGAGAATCTTCTTGGCCAGCTGCATCTGCTTGTCGGTCTCGCTGCCGCGCGCCTGGCTGACCGGGGCGAACCACATCGAGCCACCGCCGCCGCGCCAGTTGTACAGGCCGAACTCCTGCAGGTTGGGCACGCCCTTCATCAGCTTGGCGCGGTAGTCGAACGGCTGGGTGCCGCCGGCCTGCTCCTCGGTGATCAGGGTGCCCTTGCCGAGCGCGGCGATGGCCTGCTGGACGATCTTCCAGTTGACCTCGACCTGCTCCTCGGTGCCATACAGCGCGGCGTACACGTTCCAGGCGCCCAGGCCCTTGTCCTTCATGATCTGCTGGACCACCGTGTCCGGGGTCGCGCCCGGCTCGCGGGTGTAGTCGCTGCGCCGCACGTTGGCGCTGCCGGCTTCCCACAGCACGTTGGCGATCACCAGGGCGTTGGGAATGATCTGGGCGATGCGCAGCGGCCGCAGCACCTCGACGATCTCGGCGATGTCGCTCTCGTTCTCGAAGCGGATGGCGAAGGGTTTGTACTTCGGCGGCTTGGGCATCAGCCAGAAGCCCATCTTGGTGCAGATGCCGAAGTTGGACTGGGTGAAGATGCCGTCCAGGCTCGGGCCGTAACCCCACTTGAACACCTGCCAGCTGTTCTCGCCCTTGACCCCGCCCATGCCGGTGCGCAACACGTCGCCGTTGGCCAGCACCACTTCCATGCCGCACTGCATGAGGAAATGCTCGCCGTAGGGGGTATAGCCCACGCCACGATCGAGCGTGTTGCCCACGGGGCCGGCGATGGCCGAGGGCGCCGACATCGACAGCATCAGCGGCAGGTTGTTTTCCTCGATGTAGTCGTACAACTGCTGGTAGGTGACACCCGGCTCGACCAGCGCGGTGCACAGTTCCGGGTCGACATGAAGGATCTTGTTCATCTTCTTCAGGTCGAGGATCACCTGGCCGCGCTGGCCGGGGGCCGCCGAGCCATAGCCGAAGTTGCGTCCGGTGGAGATGGTCCAGATCGGGATGCGATGCTCGTTGCAGATCTTCACCACGCCCTGCACCTGCTCCACGGTGGTGGCGGTGAGCGCCGCCGAGGGCGCGTGCTCGGCATCCGGCACCGGCATCATGATCTTCATGTAGGGCACCAGCTGGTCATCCTTGAGCAGCACGTTGTCCTCGCCCAGCAAGGCGCGGAACTTGGTCACGGCCTTGGCGAATTCGGTGTTCTTCACGCCACGCGGGAGCACGGCGTTCTGCTTGGTTGCGGTCATGGGACGGGCTCCTTCAGGCCTGGATCGAGAAAGACACGAAATGGCCGCTCAGCGCGTTGGCGACGGCGCTGGGGGCGAGACGGCCGGGAGCGGCGCCGGCGAGGGTGAAGCCGAGGGCGGAGGCCCATTGCTCCTCCTGGCCTTTGCGGCGGGATGCGGCCTGCAGTTGAAGCGGGGGGCGAGCGCCGGCGAAACGGGCTTCGCTCAAGGCAAAGCCGGCGCCGCACAGCGCCAGGGCGTGACCCAGGCGGCTGGCGCAGCCGTGGCTGGCATCGGCGCTGAGCAGACGGTGGCGCGACTGGCCGCCGTCCACGCTGTGCTGCCCGAGCCAGCGCACCCGTGCGCCGGCGCTGCGGGCGTGCTCCACGGCCAGCAGGGCGCTGGCGTCGTCGAGCAGGCCGAGCACTTGGCCACCGGCGCGCAATTGCGCATCGAGGGCGGCGAGGAAGGCGCCATCGACGGACGCCTGCAGCACGCGTGGCGAAGCGTCCGATGTGGCCGCGAGGATGCCCTGGAGGAAGGCCGAGTCGCGGGCCGGACGCTCCAGCAACACCAGCGCCGGAGCGCTGCCGCGTTGCGCAACGCCAGTGGCGAAGGCGCCCCCCGGCAGGCTCAGCGCCACGCCGGAGGCGGCGCCCAGGGCCATGCCCTTGAGCAGGGTTCGACGTTCGAGATTCATCGCGTGGCCCTCACTTGGCTGCTGGTGCGGCGGATTGCTGGATGTACTGCGCCACGTCCTTGAGTGCGTTGTCGTCGATGTAGGCGGCAGGGAAGGCCGGCATGGCGCGGAAGCCATGGCGCACCACGGCGCTGATGTATTCCACCGGCAGCTGGCGGCCCTTGATCACCGGGCCGACGCCGGCCTCGTGGCAGTGTCCGCAGACCTTGGCGTAGACGTTGGCGCCGCCGTGCCACTGGCCGTCGCCGTCGGCCAGGGCCGGCAACCCGATGCTGGCGAGTGCCAGCGCCAGGCCGGCCGGCAGGATGCGGCGAACGCCGCGGGAAAGGATGCAAGGCATGGGCTTCTCCGTTGTTGTGCTTGTTCGAAGTGGGCGGTCAGAAGGGATAGGGACGTGGGCCGTGCTGCACGCTCAGCCAGTGCTCGGTGGTGAACTCGTCGATCGCCCAGTCGCCGTTGAAGCGGCCGATGCCGGAGTTCTTCTCGCCGCCAAAGGGCGCGTTGGGCGCGTCGTTCACCGGGATGTCGTTCACGTGGGTCATGCCGGCGTGAATCCGCCGGGCGAAGCGCACGGTGCGTTCCAGGTCGCCGCCGAACACCGCGCTGGACAGACCGAACTCGCTGGCGTTGGCCAGCTCCAGCGCGTGCTCGGCATCGCGCGCCGGCTGGATGCCGACCAGAGGGCCGAAGATTTCCTCGCGGGCGATCTCCATCTCCGGACGTACATCGGCGAACACGTGGGGCGGCAGCACGCGGCCGGCCACGGCGCCTTCCACCAGCACCCGGGCGCCCTCGGCGCGGGCCTTGTCGATCTTGCCCAGCAGGCCGTCGAGCTGGCGCTGGTTGATCACCGGGCCGATCACCGTGGCCGGGTCGCTCGGGTCGCCGCAGCGCAGCGCTTTCACGCGTTCGGCATAGCGCTCGCAGAACGCCTCGTAGAGGGGCTGCTCGACGATGATGCGGTTGATCGCCATGCAGATCTGCCCCTGGTGCAGGAACTTGCCCACCACGGCGGCGTGCACCGCGCGCTCAAGGTCGGCGTCGGCCAGCACCACGAACGGGCTGTTGCCGCCCAGCTCCAGGGCCACGTGCTTGAGGTGCGCTCCGCCGCTGGCGATGCGCCCGATGGAGCGGCCCACCGGGGTCGAGCCGGTGAAGGAGATCAGCGCCGGCACCGGGTGCTCGACGAAGGCGTCGCCGATCTCGCTGCCGGCGCCGACCACGACGCTGAGCACACCGGCCGGCAACCCGGCTTCCTCGAACAGGCGCGCCAGCAGCAGCCCGCCGCTGACCGGGGTGTCGCTGGCCGGCTTGACCACCGCCGCGTTGCCCAGCGCCAGGGCCGGCGCCAGGGAACGCTGGGTCAGGTGCAGCGGGAAGTTCCACGGGCTGATGATCCCCACCACGCCCAGCGGGCGGCGGTAGACGCGGCTTTCCTTGCCGGGGATGTCCGATTCGAGGATGCGTCCGTGGACCCGGGTGGGGAACGAGGCCGCCTCCAGGGTGATGGCGCGGGCGGCGCCCCATTCGATCTCGGCCTTGATCCGGGTGCTGCCGGATTCGCGGATGATCCAGCCGATGATTTCCTCGCGGCGCCGGTCGAACAGCTCGACCGCGCGCAGCAGCACCGCGGCGCGCGCCGAGGGGGCTTGCGCGGCCCATTCGGCCTGGGCCTTGCGGGCGGCCCGGTAGGCCTGGTCGAGGTCGTCGCGGGTGGCCAGCGGCAGGCTCAGCAGGCACTGGTCGGTGTAGGGATCGCGCACCTCCAGCAGGCGCGGCGAGGCGCCGTGGCGCCAGTGGCCGGCCAGCGGTTGCAGATCCAGATCGGCATAGGGGGGCAGGGGGATGCTCATGGAGTCCTCTCTCTTGTTGTTCAGTGGGAAAGCGCGAAGCGGATCAGGCCGCCGGCAGCGGACGGCTGATCGGGGGTGTTGGCGGGCAGAGCGGGGAGGGGCAGCAGGTCATGGCACGGGCACCGTCTTGTTGTATGCGCTGGGCGCTTTGCAGAGGGCCTTAACAAGGGGCGTGCCAGAAGCGGTTAATTTAAATAAATATCTTTTAAATCAAGTGCTTGAATTTGGTTCTGGGTGGGCGAACGGAGTCGGGGAAGATTCGCTTCGCGGAATTTTGTGAAGAGATTTCGTCGCCTCGTCGAAATGCCTCGCGAGTGCGGTTCGTTGATCGAACGTCGGCGAACGGCTAGTCGATAGTGGCAATTGACCGCCGGGACCGGGCGGGCATACTGGAGCCGATTCCCTGCCTGTGCCTGCCCGAGATGACAGCCTCAAGACATAACGACAACGACCGCGCGAATCTCGAAGAGCGGTTCCTGGAGCATCTCCTGAAAAGTCGCAAGCGACTGATCGTGGAGAGCACCACCGGCCTCGAGAACCGTGGCTGCCCCTCCGCCGGCGAGCTGGCCGAGACGGTGGCCTTTTCACCTCAGGATGGCTCCATCTGGCTGTGCGGCCAGCGCATGGTGCTGATGCAGACCTCCACCCTCGGCACCCTGCGCCGCGAACTGGTGGAGAATCTCGGCACCCTCAAGGCCCGCGAAGTGTTCACCCGCATCGGCTGGCAGGCGGGGGCGGCCGACGCCTCCCAGGTCAGCGAGCAGTGGCCGCAGGGCGACCCCAGCGCGCTGTTCTCCGCCGGGCCGCGCCTGCACATGCTCGAAGGCATGCTCAACGTCGAGGCGCTGCGCTTCGAGATGGACAACAGCCTGGGCCACTTCGACGCCGAATTCCTCTGGCACAACTCGGTGGAAGCCGACGTGCACATCGCCCAGTACGGCATCGGCAACGACAGCGCCTGCTGGATGGCCATCGGCTACGCCAGTGGCTACGCCTCGTCGCTGCTCGGCCGCCTGGTGGTGTTCCGCGAGGTGGAGTGCCGCGCCTGCGGGCAGTCGGTGTGCCGCATCGTCGGCAAGCCGGCGGAGCAATGGGACGACGTGCAGCGCGACCTGGCCCACCTGGACGCCCGCGATTTCATCAGCCGTGCGCCCCATGCCTTCGCCAGCGAGATGGAGGTCGCCAGGATGGACGAACCGCCGCAGGGCGAGCGGGACGCGCGGAGCATGGTGGGGATTTCCTCGGCCTTCGTCGCCGCCAGCCACCTGCTGCGCTGTGTGGCGCCGACCCAGGCCACGGTGCTGCTGACCGGCGAGTCCGGGGTGGGCAAGGAGCTCTTCGCCGAGAACCTGCACCGCGCCAGCAGCCGCCAGAGCAAGCCGCTGATTTCGCTGAACTGCGCGACCCTGCCGGAAAACCTGGTGGAGGCCGAGCTGTTCGGCGTCGAGCGCGGCGCCTTCACCGGCGCCGAGCGCACCCGCGCCGGACGCTTCGAGCGCGCCGACGGCGGCACGCTGTTCCTCGACGAGATCGGCACCTTGAGCCTGGCGGCGCAGAGCAAGATCCTGCGGGCGCTGCAGGAAGGCGAGATCGAGCGGGTCGGCGGCAACGCACCGATCCGCGTCGATGTGCGGGTGATCGCCGCGACCAACCTCGACCTGCGCGCCGAGGTGGCGGCCGGGCGCTTCCGCGAGGACCTGTTCTACCGCTTGAACGTCTTCCCCATCCACCTGCCGCCCCTGCGCGAGCGGCGGGAGGACATCCCGCTATTGATGAACCACTTCCTCCGCCGCTTCAGCGAGCGGCATGGGCGGCGGCTCGCGGGCTTCACCACGCGCCTGCTCAACGCGCTGCTGACCCACGCCTTCCCCGGCAACATCCGCGAGTTGCAGAACCTCATCGAACGCGGCGTGATCGCCTGCCCGGACGGCGCGGCCATGGACATCAGCCACCTGACCCTGGGCGGCGACCGCAGCATCGCGGCGCCGGTCGGCCTGACCCCGTCCGGTCGGCTCGGCAGCCTGCCGCTGCCTAACGAGCAGCACGCCACCGCGCTGGCCGATGCGCAACTGTTGCAGGCCGCGTTCGAGAGCGAGCAGACCCGAGGCACGTCCGGCGAACCGGTGCTGGCCAGCCTGCAGGCCTTCATCGCCGGCCGCCAGGACGCCCTGGGCACCAGCCTGGATGCCATCGAGAGCCTGCTGGTGAAGCTGGCCCTGGAGCGTAGCCAGGGCAACATTACCGCCGCCGCGCAGATGCTCGGCATGAGCCGCGCCCAGGTCAGCTACCGGCTCAAGCGCTGACGCAGGTGCAGCGATGGCGCCAGCGGGGCGCCGTCGCCGTGCGGGGTCAGAGCGGGAAGGTCCACTTCAGCCAGTAGGCCGCGCCTTCGGGCCGGTTGCGCACATCGCTCTCCTGTTGCCACTTGGTGCTCAGGTGCCAGCCGGACGCGGCGCTGTACTGCACCGACGGGCCGATGGCGAAGGCCCGGCCACGGGTGTCGTCGAGGCGATGGCCGTCCTGTTCGTCGTCGCTCACCTGGCGATAGACGTAGCCACCCACGCCGACCACCCAGCCGTTGCCCAGACCCCAGCCGACAGCGTAGTCGGCGTGCAGTTCCTGGCCCGACAGGTAGTCGGTGGCGTGGTTCTCGAAGTTGTAGTCGTACATCAGGCGCACATCGGCGTTGAGCCCCTGCGGGTCGATGTAGCTCAGCGCGTAGATGGCCTGCAGGGTCGTGTAGTTGCGCCCGAGGTTGACCAGGTCGTGCTTGTCGTAGGAGCCGGTGGGCAGCACCAGGTCGACCCCGGTGGCGGCATGCAGCTTGTCGCTGTAGTGGTAGCCGAGGAACGGCCCCACGTGGATATCGCCCAGACCGCTCTTGCTCTCGCGCTGACCCTCCACCTCTACCCGCATGCGGTTCAGCGGTACCACCGCATGGAAGCCCAGGTTGCCGCCGAGCATCTGCTGTTCGGTGACCCAGATGAAGCGCGGGACGATGGAGCTCACGTGCAGGTCGAAGTCCACCGGTAGTTCGTGGCCGTCGTTGCCGCGCAGGCTGTCGGCGCGGTAGTCGGCGGCGAACACCTGACCGTAGAAACCGGGGGGCGGCACCACGCCCATCAGGTAGTTTTCGATGCCCATGGGCCAGGACGATCCGCCTCCTTCGGTGGCGTGGGCGGTGGGGAGTGTGCTGCTCAGCAGGAGAGCGCAGGACAGACCGAGGGCAGGGTTGAGTCGATTCATGAAGGCACGCCTTTTTGTTGTTGTCGAGGCGCCTTACTCAAGCTTTGTGCCACCTTCCGATTTTTATTTTTAATTCTTTTATATCAACAAGATAGCTGTTTGATTGGCGATCCTTGCCCGAGACCTTCAGGGCAGGCTCGGGGGATTTCGTTAAGAAATTCCATCGCCTGCGGAAAGTTCGCCGTCGACGCGTGCGATCAGCGCCCGGAGTTCGCCCGACGGTGGCATCGGCAGGAGCGCAATCCCGTTAACCTTCGGCGACCCGATCAACCGAGGACTGCATCATGGGACTGTTCGACTGGAAACACTGGCTGGTGCTGCTGGCGGTGGTGGTGCTGGTATTCGGCACCCGCCGCCTGAAGGACGTGGGCGCCGACCTGGGCGAGGCGATCAAGGGCTTCCGCCGCTCGATCGCCGAGGAGGAGACCTCAGAGGCGCCGGTTCAGCCAGCGCGCCAGGCGGTCGCCGCCGAACTGGATCAGGCTCACCAGCGCCACCAGTAGGATGATCACCGTCAGCATCACCTGGGTGTCGAAGCGCTGGTAGCCGTAGCGGTAGGCCAGGTCGCCGAGGCCGCCGGCGCCGAGGCCGCCGGCGCCGAGGCCGCCGGCGCCGAGGCCGCCGGCGCCGATGGCGCCGGCCATGGCCGAGGAGTTGATCATGGTTACCAGGGTGATGGTGAAGCCGGCGACTATGCCCGGCCGCGCCTCGGGCAGCAGGACGTTCCAGATGATGTGCCGGGGCTGGCAGCCCATCGCTTGCGCGGCCTCGATCAGGCCGTGGTCGACTTCGCGCAGGCTGACTTCGGCGATGCGCGCGAAGAACGGCGTGGCGGCGATGGTCAGCGGTACCACCGCGGCCCACACGCCATAGCTGGTGCCGACGATCAGCCGGGTGAAGGGGATCAGCGCGACCATCAGGATCAGGAAGGGAATCGAGCGCAGCACGTTGACCACGCTGCCCAGGCTGCGGTTGACCAGGCGCGCCTGGAAGATCCCGCCGGGGCCGGTGGTGACCAGCACCAGGGCCAGCGGGATGCCCACCAGGAACACGATGGCCGAGGACGCGCCGATCATCAGCAGGGTGTCGAGCAGGCCTTGCAGCAGGCGTTCAGGCATGGGTGAGCACCTCCAGGCGATCGGCGACGTCGCGGGCACGTTCGAGCAGTTGCGGGGCGCTGGCGGCGGGGGCGGCGACGCTCAGCAGCAGGCGGCCGAGGGCGCGGCCCTGGATGCGCTCGATGCCGCCATGCAGCAGGCTGATGCGGCTGCCCAGGGCCTGGGCGATGGCCAGCAGGTCGGGCTCCTGTTCGCGCACGCCGGTGTAGTGCAGGTCGAGGATGACTTCGTCGGCCGACGGATGCTCCAGGCGCGCCAGCAGGTCCGGCGGCAGGTGCTGCTGCAGCGAGCCGAGCAGGGTGCGGCTGACCTCATGCTGCGGGTTGCCGAAGACTTCCCAGACGTCGCCCTGTTCGACGATGCGCCCGCGCTCGAGCACCACCACGCGGTCGCAGATTTCGCGGATGACCGCCATCTCGTGGGTGATCAGCACGATGGTCAGGCCCAGGCGGTGGTTGATGTCGCGCAGCAGCGCGAGGATGGCCTGGGTACTCTCCGGGTCCAGCGCCGAGGTCGCCTCGTCGCAGAGCAGGATTTCCGGCTGGTGCACCAGCGCACGGGCGATGCCGACGCGCTGCTTCTGCCCGCCGGAGAGCTGCGCCGGGTAGGCGTGGCGCTTGTCTTCCAGTCCCACGAGCTGCAGCAGTTCGTCCACCCGCTCGGCGATGCGCGCCTTGGGCACGCCGGCCACGCGCAGGGGCAGGGCGATGTTCTGCGCCACCGTCTTGGCCGACATCAGGTTGAAGTGCTGGAAGATCATGCCCACGCGGCGACGCAGGCCGACCAGTTGCTGGGCATCGAAGGCGCCGATGTCCTCGCCGTCGATCAGCACCTGGCCGATGCTGGGCTGCTCCAGGCGGTTGAGGGTGCGGATCAGCGAGCTTTTGCCGGCGCCGCTGCGGCCGATGATGCCGAACACTTCGCCGCGGCGGACGGAAAGTTCGATGTCGCTCAGTGCCTCCACCGGGCCGTGGTGGCCGGCGTAGGTCTTGCCCAGCCCGCGCAGGGCGATGTGCTGGGTGGCGAGTTCGAGATTGCGGTTGAAGCTGACCATGGTGGGGGCCTGTTCTGTAAGTGCAAAGGTGCTGTCGGTACGCGTGCTCTTCGTAGGAGCGAGCTTGCTCGCGAACAGCACCGCAGCGGGTGGTTGGTTCGCGAGCAAGCTCGCTCCTACAGGGTCAATTCCAGCCCGGCTGGTAGAGCGAGCCGTGGGCCTTGTCCAGTGCGGCGCGGACCTGCGGCGAGTGCTGGTAGAGATCGACGAACTTCTTCAGCTTGCCGTCCGGGTCCTTGAAGTCGTCTCGGGTGACGAACTGGATGACGTATTCCTTGTTCTCGATGCCGTCGAACAGCAGCGCGCTGTTCGGATCGATGGTCCCGGCCAGGCGGATGTAGTGCGGGTAGCCCTGGGCGAGGTCGACGTCGTCCAGCGCGCGCACCAGTTGCACGGCTTCCAGCTCGATGATCTGGATGTGCTTCGGGTTGGCCACGATGTCGTCCAGCGTTGCCTTGTAGCCCACGCCATCCTCGAGCTTGAGCAGCCCGGCCTTCTGCAGCAGCTGCAGGCCGCGGCCGCCATTGATCGGGTCGTTGGCGATGGCGACCTTGGCGCCCTCGGGCAGGTCGGCGATGGCCTTGTACTTGGTGGAGTACAGGCCGACGTTGTTGATGATCCCCGGCGCGAAGGCCTTCAGGTGCAGGCCGCCCTCGCGGTTGGCGTTCTCCAGGAAGGGCGTGTGCTGGAAGTAGTTGGCGTCGATGTCGCCGTGGTCGAGGGTGATGTTCGGCGCGTTCCAGTCGGTGAACTCCACCAGTTCGACCTTCAGGCCCTGCTGGGCGGCTTCCTTCACCGCCACTTCCAGCGGTGGGGCGAAGGCGGCGGTGGTGCCCAGGCGCAGGGTATCGGCCGCCTGGGCGAGGCCGGCGGCGAGGAGGCTCAGGGAGAGGCCGAGGGTAAGCTTGAAGCGTGCATGCATGGCAACGAATCCTTATGGGTTAAACGGAGAAGGCTGGAGTCGCTCCAGTGGCGGTTGCCTGGCGGAAGCTCGCGCCGACATGCCGCGCGGGCAGTCGGGCGCGGCCGGCGCCGAAGAGTTTTTCCCGCAGGGTGCCGTCCGCGTAGGCGGTCTTGTAGGCGCCACGGCTTTGCAGTTCGGGCACCACGAGGTCGATGAAGTCGGCGTAGCTTTCCGGCTCCACGGTGCGGGTCAGGTTGAAACCGTCGAGGCCCGCCTCGTTGATCCAGCCCAGCAGCTCATCGGCCACCTGCAGCGGGTCGCCCACCAGCGTGGTGTAGCGTCCGCCGAGGGCGAGCTGCTCCAGCAGCTGGCGCACGGTGGCGTCGGTGCGGGCGACGGTCAGGGCCCTGGTGGCGGATTCGATGGCGTTGGTCTTCTCGTAGCGGATCGGCTCGTCCAGCGCGTAGCGCGAGAAGTCGATGCCGGTGGTGCTGGCGAAGTGCGCAAGACCGGCCTCGGCGCTGGCGAAGCCGCGGTACTCGGCGAGCTTGTCGCGGGCCTCGGCCTCGGTCGGCGCGACGATGACGTTGATGCCCATGAACACCTTGATGTCGTCCGGGCGGCGGCCGGCGTCGACCGCCGCCTGGCGGATGCGGTCAATCAGCACGCGGGTCGCTTCGCGGGTCTGCGCCGAGACGAACACGCATTCGGCGTGGCGCGCGGCGAAGGCCAGGCCGCGATTCGATGCGCCGGCCTGGAACAGCAGCGGCGTGCGCTGCGGCGAGGGCTGGCTGAGGTGGTAACCCTCGACGTCGAAGAACTCGCCGTGGTGGCGGACCTTGTGCACCTTGCCCGGCTGCGCGTAGATGCGGCGCTGGCGGTCGGCGAGCACCGCGTCGTCTTCCCAGCTGCCTTCCCAGAGCTTGTAGAGCACCTCCAGGTATTCGTCGGCGCGGTCGTAGCGGCGGTCGTGGTCGATCTGCCGCGCCTGGCCCATGGCGCGGGCGGTGCTTTCCAGGTAGCCGGTGACGATGTTCCAGCCGATGCGGCCGTCGCTCAGGTGATCCAGCGTGGAAAGCCTGCGGGCGAACGGGTAGGGCGCCTCGTAGGTGAGGTTGGCGGTGACGCCGAAGCCCAGGTGCCGGGTGGCGCCGGCCATGGCCGAGACCAGCATCAGCGGGTCGTTCACCGGCAGCTGGATGGCCTCTTTCGCGGTGAGCTCGATGCCGTTCTGGTAGACGTCGTAGACGCCGAGGATGTCCGCCAGGAACAGGCCGTCGAACAGGCCCTTTTCCAGCAGGCGCGCGAGGTCGGTCCAGTGGCTGAGCTTGTTGAAGTCCGTCGAGCGGTCACGCGGGTGGGTCCACAGGCCGTGGTTGATGTGGCCGACGCAGTTCATGCTGAACGCGTTGAGGAGGATCTGCTTCTGGCTCATAGGGTCCCCCGGCGCGGCGGCAACTGGTCGTTGAGGTAGTAGTTGCCCACCGCGAAATACTTCCAGCGTGCCGGGTCGTGCAGGGTATGCACGCGGGCGTTGCGCCAGTGGCGGTCCAGGCCCAGCTCGGCGAGGCTGGCGCGGCTGCCGCCCAGTTCGATGAGTTTGGAGCCGGCCAGCAGCGAGACCTCGGTGGTGATCGCCCGCGCTTCGGCCACCGCGATAGAGGCGGCGGCAACGCTTTCGGCGGTCGGCTCGGCAGTGGCGGCATCGAGCACGCGGCCGGAGCGATCCAGCAGCGCTTCGGCGGCGTGCAGGCGGATCGCCAGGCGGCCGACTTCGTTGATCGCCAGCGGATCGTCGCTGGCCTTGTCCACGCCCGAATCGATCCATGGCCGCGCCTTCTCGCGCAGGAACACCAGCGCATCCTCGTAGGCGCCACGGGCGATACCGACGTCGATGGCGGCGTGCAGGATCTGCGCGAAGGGGCCGACCGTGGTGGGGCGCTCGAAGGCGCTCTGGAACGGCACGACATCGTCCTCATCGACCTGCGCGCCGTCGAACACCACGCTGCCGCTGCCGGTGGTGCGTTGGCCGAAACCGGACCAGTCGTCGATCACTTCCACGCCCTGGGCATCGTGGGCGATGAAGGCGAGCTGCTGCACGCCATCGTCGTCGATCACCAGGGTCGGAATGCGTTGCGCGTAGAGCGCACCGGTGCAATAGAACTTGCAGCCGTGAATGCGCAGGCGGCCGTCCTCGCGCTTGAGGCGGGTGGTGCGGTCGTGGGCGGTGCGCGTGCCGATTTCCGCCAGGGCGTTGCCGAAGCGCACACCGGCCAGCACCTCGGCGAACAGGCGGGCCTTCTGCGCTTCGCTGCCGTTCACCCGCAGCAGTTCGACGGCGTAGAAATGGTTCTGCGGAATCTGTCCCAGCGAGCCGTCGGCGGCGGAGATGATGGCGATCACGCGGGCCACCGTGACACGGGAAACGCCCGCGCCGCCATGTTCGCGCGGCACGCTGATGCCCCACAGGCCGGAGCGGCTGAAGCGCTCCAGTTCCTCCCACGGCAGGCGCCGTTCGCGGTCGCGGGCGATGGCGCCTTCGCGGAAATCGGCGGCCAGGGCGCGGGCCACTTCCAGGGCTTCGTCGTCGCTGCGGATGATATGCACGGGGTTGGCCAGCTCTGGGTTTGTGAAAACGAGACTGTTCATCGGCGCTCCTCAGATCCAGGAATGACGCGCCGGGCGGGCGCCGTTGAGGTGGTAGGCGCCGACCGCCTGGACCTTCCAGCGCACCGGGTCGTGCAGGGTGTGCACGCGGGCGTTGCGCCAGTGGCGGTCGAGGTTGAATTCGGCGAGGGTGGCGCGGCTGCCGGCCAGTTCGAAGAGCTTCTCGCTGGCGGCCAGGCTGATCTCGGTGGTCAGCACCTTGGCTTCGGCCACCGCGATGGACGCGCGAGCGGCGGACTCGTCGTCGATGGGCCGTGCGCTGACTTCGTCGAGCACATGGCCGGCGCGTTCCAGCAGCGCCTCGGCGGCGTGCAACTCGACCTGCAGGCGGCCGATCTCGGCGATGGTGAAGGGTTCTTCGCTGGCGTTCTCGACGCCAGCATCGATGAAGGGCCGGGTGCGTGTGCGGATGAAGTCGATGGCGTCTTCCAGGGCGTTCGCCGCGATGCCGGCATCGATGGCGGCCTGGATCAGTTGCGACACCGCGCCCTGGATGTTGGGCACGTCGGCGAGGCGACCGTTGTGGATCACCAGCGAGCCGGCGACGGGTACGTTGTCCAGCAGCACGGTGCCGCTGGCGGTGGTGCGCTGGCCGAAGCCGGACCAGTCGTCGACGATGCGCAGGCCTTCCACGCCGCGCTCGACGAAGCCCATCACCGCACGGCCTTGCTCGTCGATGGCCTTCACGGCGACCCAGTGGGCGAACAGGGCGCCGGTGGAATAGAACTTCTCGCCGCTGACGCGGAAATTGTCGCCGTCGCGCACCAGCCGCGCCTTGAGTTCGAGGGTGTTGCGGGTGTTGCGCTCGGGCCCGGCATTGCCGATGCGCCGACCGCCCAGCACACCGCCGAACAGCACGCGCTTCTGCGTTTCGCTGGCGACGTTGTCGATGACGTTGAGCAGGCCGAACTGGTTCTGCGGAATCTGTCCCAGCGCCGGGTCGGCGGCGCAGATTACGCGGAACACCTCGGCCACGGTGGCGTAGGAGACCTGGGCGCCGCCGTACTGGCGGGGGATGCTGATGCCGCCCAGGCCGAGAGCGGTGAAGTGTTCCAGCTCGCGCCAGGGCAGGGCGCGCTCGCGGTCGCGGGCAGCGGCGCCGGGTTTTGCCAGGCGGGCCACTTCGTGGGCGGCGTCGAGTGCCTGGGCGTCGTTCTCGATACGGCGCGCCGGGAGTAGCCGGGGTGCCTGGTCACGAAGGTCCTTGGGTGCGGATTCGTTGGTCATGCGATTTCCTGTGGTGACGGAACAGCTCTTCGTAGGAACGCGGGGGACGCCTAGTTCTTGCTCGCGAACAAACCCCGCTGCGGGGCCGAAAGGTTCGCGAGCAAGCTCGCTCCTACAGGTCATGCGCGGCGCTTAGAACGCCGGGGCGATCTCGCCCTTGTAGCGGGTCAGGATGAACTGCCGGACCTCCGGCGAATTCAGCGCCTTGGCCAGCTTCTGGATGCCCGGGTCCTGGATGTTGTCCGGACGGGCGACGAGGAACTCGGCGTAGAGGTCCTTGCCTTTCTCCACGATCAGCGCGCTCTTGGTGTCGATGCCGGCTTCCAGCGCGTAGTTGGCGAAGATGAAGGCCAGGTCCACCTGCTTCACCGCGCGGGCCAGCAGGGCACCTTCCAGTTCACGGATCTTCAGGTGCCTGGGGTTGTCGGTGATGTCGCGCTGGGTGGACTGCGGGTTGCTCGGGTCCTTGAGCTTGATCAGGCCGCTCTCGGCCAGCAGCACCAGGGCGCGACCGGTATTCACCGGGTCGTTGGGGATGGCCACGCTGGCGCCATCGGGCAGCTCGGCGAGGGACTTGACCTTGGTGGAGTAGGCGCCGAAGGGCTCGATGTGGATGCCCACCACCGGCACCAGGTCGGTGTGGCGGGTCTTGTTGAAGTCATCGAGGAAGGGGCGGTACTGGTAGTAGTTGGCGTCGAGGTTCTTCTGCGCGAGCTGCAGGTTGGGCTGTATGAAGTCGGTGAAGACCTTGATGTCCAGGTCGACGCCTTCCTTGGCCAGTTCCGGTTTGACGAACTCGAGGATCTCGGCGTGGGGCACCGGGGTGGCGCCGACCACGAGTTTTTCCCCCGCGTGGGCGGAGAAGGCGACGACGGCTGCCAGGATGGCGATGGCCTTTTTCATGGGTGTTGCTCCTTGAACAGTAGTGGGTGGGCCGTCGTGGGGTGGACGTGGGGCCTTGTTGGCAGCGGGGCCGGCTGCCGGCGGCTGGATCGCAAGTGCCGCTCCCGGGCGGGGAGTGGGCGGGGAATTCAGCGCCTCGTGTAGCGCGCGACGAGGCGGTCGCCGCTCATCTGCAGGGCCTGCACCAGCAGGATCAGCAGGGCGACGGTGATGATCATCACGTCGGTCTGGAAGCGTTGGTAACCGAAGCGGATCGCCAGGTCGCCCAGGCCGCCGCCGCCGATCACGCCGGACATCGCGGTGTAGTCCACCAGCACGATGGCGGTGACGGTCACGGCGGCGATCAGCCCGGTGCGCGCTTCGGGCAGCAGGGTGTGCCAGATGATCTGCCAGGTGCTGGCGCCCATCGCCTGGGTGGCTTCCACCAGGCCGCGGTCGACCTCGCGCAGGGCGGTTTCCACCAGCCGCGCGAAGAACGGCGTGCAGCCCACCACCAGCGGCGGAATGGCACCGGCGACGCCCAGCGAGGTGCCGGTGATCAGCGTGGTGACCGGGATCAGCACGATCAGCAGGATGATGAACGGCAGCGAGCGCAGCATGTTCACCACTACCGAGAGCGCGCGGTACAGGCCGGGTTTCTCATGCAGCTGGCGTTTGCCGGTGAGATAGAGCAGCACGCCCAGCGGCAGGCCCAGCAGCACGGTGAAGGCCAGCGCACCGCCGAGCATGGCGAGGGTGTCCAGGCAAGCCTGGCCGAGGTCGTGCCAGTCGAGATTGCGGAACCAGCCGTCCATCACTGCTCACTCCGGCGCAGCTTCGCCGCACGGTGCGGCGCGCGCAGGCGGTCGCCCTGGCCGAACAGCTTGTGGCGCAGGGTGCCCTGCTCGTACTCGCGCTTGAACAGGCCGCGTGCCTGCAACTCGGGCACCAGCAGGTCGACGATGTCGACGAAGGTTTCCGGCGCCACCAGGCTGGAAAGGTTGAAGCCGTCGACGTCGGTTTCCTCGACCCAGGCCTGCAACTGGTCAGCCACGGTCTGCGGCGAGCCCACCAGCAGCGGACCGTCGCCGCCGAGGGCGCAGTAGTCGGCGATCTCGGCGGCGGTCCACTGGCGCTCCGGGTCGGCGGCGCTGAAGGCATCCACCGCGGACTGGATGGCGTCGCTCTGTACGTGGCGCAACACCTGGTCCGGCGCGTACTGGCCGAAGTCGATGCCGGTCCAGCCGGACACCAGCGCCAGGGCGCCCTCGCGGTCGCTGTACTGGCGGTAGTCCTCCAGCTTGGCCAGCGCCTCGGCGTCGGTCGGCGCGACGATCACCGTGAGCTGGTTCAGCACCAGCACGTCGCTGGCCTGGCGGCCGGCTTCCACGGCGAGGCGGCGCAGGTCGTCGACCTGGTCGCGGAGGATGCGCCTGGTCGGCGCGGCAACGAACACGCACTCGGCATTGCCGGCGGCGAACGCCTTGCCGCGGCTCGACGCGCCGGCCTGGTACAGCACCGGTGTGCGCTGCGGCGACGGCTGGCTGAGGTGGAAGCCGGGCACTTCGAAGTGCTCGCCCTTGTGCTCGATGGGGTGCACCTTGCGCGGGTCGGCATACACGCCGCTGGCGCGATCGGCGACCACCGCGTCGTCGTCCCAGCTGGCTTCCCAGAGCTTGTAGCAGACCTCCAGGTACTCCTCGGCCAGGGCATAGCGCTGCTGGTGGTTGAGCTGCTGCTTCAGCCCCAGGTTGCGCGCGCCGCTGTTCAGGTAGGAGGTGACGATGTTCCAGCCGGCGCGGCCACGGGTCAGGTGGTCCAGCGTGGAAATGCGCCGGGCGAAGGGGAACGGGTGCTCGAAGGACACCGAGGCGGTGATGCCGAAGCCCAGGTGCTCGGTGGCCGCGGCCATGGCCGGGACGATCTGCAGCGGGTCGTTGGCCGGCACCTGCGCGCCGGCGGACAGCGCCGCGTCGGCGTTGCCGTGGTAGACGTCGTAGACGCCCAGCACATCGGCGAGGAACAGCCCGTCGATCTTGCCGCGTTCGAGGGTTTTCGCCAGTTCGATCCAGTAGTGGATGTCCGTGTAGCGCGCGGCCTGCTGATCGCGCGGGTGGCGCCAGAGGCCGGGCGACAGGTGGCCGACACAGTTCATGGCGAAGGCGTTGAGGCGGATCTGCTTGCTCATGCTTCGGCCTCAGTTCCAGTCGTGGCGCGGCGGGCGCTTGTCGTTCAGCAACCAGTTGCCCACCAGGTGGTACTTCCAGCGCACCGGGTCGTGCAGGGTGTGCACGCGGGCGTTGCGCCAGTGACGGTCGAAACCGTGGCGGGCGAGGGTGGAACGGGTGCCGCCCAGCTCGAACAGCTTGTTGGTGGCGTCGATGGCAACTTCGGTGGTCAGCACCTTGGCCTTGGCCACGGCGACCGAGGCGCGGGCCACGCTGTCCTCGTCCGGCGCCGGTCGGGCGGCGTCCATCACCTTGCCGGCGCGTTCCAGCAGGGCGTCGGCGGCTTCGATGCGGATGCCCAGTTCACCGACCTGGATGATGGTCAACGGGTCTTCGCTGGCCTTTTCCACGCCGGCGTCGATCCACGGGCGCGCCTGCTCGCGGACGAAGGCGATGGTGTCGCGCAGCGCGGCGCGGGCGATGCCGGCGTCGATGGCGGCGGTGGTGATCTGGGCGAACGGGCCGGCCAGGGTCGGCACGTCGTAGGAGCGGTGCGTGGGGAACACATTGAACGCCGGCACGCGCAGGCCCTCCACCAGCACGGTGCCACTGGATGTGGTGCGCTGGCCGATGCTGGCCCAGTCGTCGACGATGGCGAGGCCCGGCGTGCCGCGTGGGACGAAGGCGAGTTGGGCGTTGTTCTGCTCGTCCAGGCCGAGCACGCCGATCCAGTGGGCGTAGAGCGAGCCGGTGCAGTAGCCCTTGCGGCCGTCGATCACCACGCTGTCGCCATCGTGGCGCAGGCGGGTCTGGATGTCCTGGACGTTCTTGCCGCCGGTTTCCGACAGCGCGTTGGCGAAGCGGTTGCCCTTGAGCGCGAGGTCGAAGAAGAAGCGCTTCTGCTCGTCGGTGCCTTGCAGGCGGATGTCTTCCAGCAGGCAGTAGTGGTTCTGCGGAATCTGCCCCAGCGACGGGTCGGCGGCGGAAACGATGGCGATGACTTCGGCCAGGGTGGCGTAGGACACCTCGGCGCCGCCGAACTCGCGCGGCACGGTGATGCCCCACAGGCCACTGTTGGAGTAGACCTCGACGACTTCCGGCGGGACTTCGCGGTTGCGGTCGCGCTCGGCGGCGCCTTCGAGCAGGAAGGCGGCGACCTTGTGGGCGACTTCCAGGGCTTCGGCGTCGGAGCCGATCCGGTGCGCGTTGGGTTCGCGGATGTCGTAGTGGGCGGATACGGGGAGTTGGGGCATGGCAGTACAGCGACCTCGGCAGATGAATCGACCCGGTGTTCGGGTCTGTCTGATGAGGTCATTGCACAAGCTGTGCCGGAAATTAATTTCCTTTTAAATCAATGCCTTGATTGTTTTGTCCAACAGTTGATGCGCTGGGCGGACAGCAAAGTGTTGGGTGGGTGTTGCTGGGGCAACAGTGCTGGAGCAGGTGTAGGAGCGGGCCATGCCCGCGATCGCGAGCATGGCCCGCTCCATTAAGGGAATGGTCGGCGTTGGGCGGTTCGCGAGCAAGCTCGCTCCTACGAAGAGCCCATATCTCCGGCTTGGGCTTTGGCTCTGAAGATTTCCAGAGAAATGTCCATGCACTCCGACCGCCCCGTTCAGGAGGCCTCGTTGAAGCGGAGTTTCAGGGGTTGAGCGGCATGGATGCCGCGAGAGCTGCGATGGGCCAGGGATGGCCCTTCGCAGCGTGCCTCTGAAACTCCGATTCAACGAGGGAATTTTTCGCCTAAGCGAAAAACCGGATGTCCGGGGCAAGACCTTTGCCCACTTTGGGTCGTTTGCCAAAGTGGGTCGCCCGAGGGGGCGAAACAGGAAGTCCGCGCGCACACCGAGGCAACGCCGAAATACCCAAGCTGAAGCAGCACGGCCAAGGGCTGACGCAGGTCCTTCCGGCGGATCGCGGGCACGGCCCGCTCCTACAGTTCAGGCGTCTTGGGCGTCAAAGACGATCAGGCCAATTCCTGACAAACATCCACCCAATCCGCCGCCACCAGCTCCGCCAGGCGCTGCGGCTCGATCCGCACCGCGCTGTGCACCGCCCCGGCCGCCGGCAGCACCTCGTCGAATGCCTGCAGCGACACATCGCAATACACCGGCAACGGCGTCGCCAACCCGAACGGGCAGACGCCGCCCACCGGATGCCCGGTCAGTTCCACCACTTCCTCGGCGCCGAGCATCTTGGCCTTGCCGCCCAGGGCCTCCTTGAGCTTGCGGTTGTCCAGTCGCGCATCGCCGCGGGCAACCACCAGCACGGTGCGTTCGCCCACCCGCAGGGACAGGGTCTTGGCGATGCGGCCGGGCTCCACGCCGTGGGCCTCGGCGGCCAGGGCGACGGTGGCGGTGCTGGTTTCCAGCTCGATGATGGCGATGTCGGGGGCCTTTTCGGCGAAGAAGGCGCGAACCGATTCCAGGCTCATGGGCAGGCTTCCTGTACTGGGAAAACGTTCCAATCTAGGGAGCGCAGCGGGGCCTGTCCAGTCGCCGGCGCGGACCTGTCATCGGGTTCGGTGAACGCTCGGGCAATTGCGCTGCCCACGGCTCTGCAGGTTGGTCTGTCTCGGTGGCATTCATGGGGTCGACGCATGGGGGGAGCGACACGCCGCGTGCGCTGGTTCGCTTCTTTTGTCGCGCGCCTCCTGGTGGCCGGGCGTTCCGGTCATTCCCGCCTATGCTCAGCATCCTGCGAGACGCCGCGAAAAAATTTTCGGGCCGATGTCGATTTCATTGCGCGCCCTTCGACTATTTGTCAGGAACCGGGAATGTCCGGCCGCACGATGACCCATACAAAGAGGAGAAAAGCCATGCGTTTCATGGTGATAGTCAAGGCCACCGCCGAGTCCGAAGCCGGCGTGATGCCCAAGGAAGAGCTGCTCGCGGCAATGGGGGCCTATAACGAGGAGCTGGCCAAGGCCGGCGTGATGCTCGCCGGGGAAGGGCTGCACCCCAGCTCCAAGGGCGCGCGGGTTCGCTTCGACGGTACCTCGCGTACGGTCGTCGACGGTCCCTTCGCCGAGACCAAGGAACTGATCGCCGGGTACTGGATCTTCCAGACCGCCTCGCTGCAGGAGTGCATCGACTGGGTCCGGCGCTGCCCCAATCCCTTCGACGGCCCGTCGGAGATCGAGATCCGGCAGATTTTCGAGGCCGAGGACTTCGGTGCCGAATTCACCCCGGAACTGCGTGAACAGGAAGACCGCATCCGTGAGCAGATCGCTCGCAAATCCTGAAATCGGAGGAAACCACCATGTTGATGAATGCCTACCTCACCTTTAACGGCAATTGCGAAGAAGCCTTCCGTTATTACGCCGAAGTGCTGAACGGCAAGCTGCCGGCGCTGATGCGCTTCTCCGACGCGCCGGGCTGCGAAGACATGCCGGCCGAGATGAAGAATCGCATCATCCACGTGCGCCTGGAGGTGGACGGTCACGTGCTGATGGGTTCGGACGCATCGCCCCAGTGCGGCACGTACGAAGGGGTGAAGGGGTGCTCGATCACCCTCAATGTCGATAGCAAGGCCGAGGCCCGGCGCATCTTCGACGCCCTGAGCAGGGGCGGCAAGGTGACCATGCCGCTGGAGCAGACCTTCTGGGCCGCGCTGTTCGGCTCGCTGGAGGATCGCTTCGGGGTGCCCTGGCTGATCAATTGCGAGAAGGACGCCTGATCCGGGCACCTGCAGGAGTGAGCAGGCTCGCTCCTGCAAGGTCATGCTCGCCCTCGATATTGCGGGCAATAAAAAACCGGCCACCGGGGCCGGTTTTTTTCATGGCGCGCCGAACTCAGCGGTATTCGCAGAGGTAGGCGGTGTCCTGGGCGACCTTCAGCTGGAACTTGCTGTTGGCCGGCACGGTGAACTTGCTGCCGGCGGCGAAGGTTTCCCAGTTGTCGCTGCCCGGCAGCTTGACGGTCAGCGCGCCGGCGACGACGTGCATCACTTCCAGCTGGCTGGTGCCGAATTCGTATTCGCCGGGGGCCATCACGCCGATGGTGGCCGGGCCTGCGGTCATGTCGAAGGCGATGGATTTGACGGTGCCGTCGAAGTACTCGTTGACCTTGAACATGGGCTTCTCCTGCTAGAGGGGTGAAAAAGGGCTGGCCAGTATGCCCAAGGGCGCAGGCGGCGTCACTAGAGGCGCAGCAGGGGACCGTGCGGTCGGCAGCGAACCCTGGATTCAGCTGGTGACCGGCAGGGCGAGCGGCAGCAGGCGGGCGGTGTTGCGGGCGTCCTCCAGGGCGCGGTGCTGTTGCCCCTGGAAGTGCAGGCCGGCCAGGTGCAATGCGGCATTCAGGCCGACCGGGCGTTTCAGTTGGCGGGCCTCGGCGAAGCGTTGCTTGAGGTTGATGTGCGGCACGCGGGCGAGATGGCTGTCCAGGCTCTGCCTGCGCCATTCGATCTCAAGCTGGTGGCGGTCGTAGTCGCCCCAGCTGGTCCAGCCGGCCAGGCGCGGGCTGTGCTGCGCGAGCCAGCGTTCGAACTGTGGCCAGACCTCGCGCAAGGGCGCCGCCGCATCGACGTTGGCCTGGCTGATGTGGGTGAGTTCGCGGCAGAAGCTGGTCAGCAGCGGCCGGCGCTGTGGCCGGACGAAGCGCTGGAAGTGATCCAGCTCGCGGCCGTCGGCCTCGGCGACGAGCGTTGCGCCGATTTCGATGATTTCCATTTCTTCGACCGGCCAGCCGCCTTCCTCGGTGGTGGCTTCCAGGTCGATCACCAGCCAGTGGGGCATAGTGGATGCTCGCGGATGAGGGTCTCCGCAGTATGGAAGGGCTTTTCAGGGCCGGCAAACCGCTGTGCTAGGCTCAGCGCCTTTCGATGGCGAGGGGTAGGGCATGGCAAAAGTCGCTTTCATCGGTCTGGGCGTGATGGGGTACCCCATGGCGGGTCACCTGCAGCGCGAGGGGCACGAGGTGTGCGTGTACAACCGCACGGCGTCGCGGGCGGCGCGTTGGGTCGAGCAGTTCGGCGGCAGCTCGGCGGCGACGCCCCGCGAGGCGGCGCAATGGGCGGAGTTCGTGATGTGCTGCGTGGGCAACGACGACGACCTGCGCAGCGTGACGCTGGGCGAGAATGGCGCGCTGGCGGGCATGCAGCCGGGCGCGGTGCTGGTCGATCACACTACCGCCTCGGCGCAGGTCGCCCGCGAGCTGGCGGTGCTGGCGGCGGAGCGAGAGCTGGGCTTCCTCGATGCACCGGTGTCCGGCGGTCAGGCGGGGGCTGAGAACGGTGCGCTGACGGTGATGGTCGGTGGCGATCCGCTGATCTTCAAGCGTGCCGAGTCGGTAATCGCCACCTACGCACGGATGGTGCGGCTGATGGGGCCCGTGGGCAGCGGCCAGTTGACCAAGATGGTCAACCAGATCTGTGTTGGCGGCCTGCTGCAAGGGCTCTCGGAAGCCCTGCACTTCGCCCGCAGCGCAGGCCTCGATGGCATGGCCGCCATGGAAGTGATCAGCAAGGGCGCGGCGCAGTCCTGGCAACTGGAGAACCGCCACCAGAGCATGCTGGAGGGGCGCTTCGACTTCGGCTTCGCGGTGGACTGGATGCGCAAGGACCTGGGCATGGTGCTCGACGAGGCGCGCCGCAACGGCGCCCAGTTGCCGGTCACCGCGCTGGTGGACCAGTTCTACGCCGAGGTGCAGGCCGCTGGAGGCGGGCGCTGGGATACCTCCAGCCTGATCACCCGTCTCAAGGACGGCCCGCAGTCCTGAGCGGGCAGGGTGCCGTGAGCGCCGGCACCCGTTCGCTCTCAGGCGCGGAAGATGAAGTACACCGCGCCGAGCAGGCAGAGGCCGGCCCACAGGTAATCGAGCTTCAACGGTTGCTGCATGAAGTACACGCTGAAGGGTACGAACACCGCCAGGGTGATCACTTCCTGCATGATCTTCAGTTGTCCGACCGATAGTGCTGTGTAGCCGATGCGGTTGGCCGGTACCTGCAACAGGTATTCGAACAGCGCGATCCCCCAGCTGACCAGCGCCGCGACTATCCACGGCTTGGTGTTGAGGGTCTTCAGATGGCCGTACCAGGCGAAAGTCATGAACAGGTTGGAAAGCACCAGGAGGAAGGTGGTTTGCAGCCAGACCGGCATGGTGAAGAGCTCCATCTGAGAGGTGTGCGAAGCCTAATGGATGCGTGGTGAGACAGGAAGGTCCGGGCCACCGATCCGGCCGGCTTGGCGGCGAGCGCGGCGGGCTATATCCTCGACGCCCGTTTCTACCAGCTCGCCCGCCTGAGCGGGCGTCCGACTCGAGAGTCTCCTGATGCAGTGCCGTATCGGCTGTGGCGCCTGTTGCATCGCGCCGTCGATTTCCTCGCCCATTCCCGGTATGCCCGATGGCAAGCCGGCGGGCGTGCGTTGTGTGCAACTGGACGAGCGCAACCTCTGCAAGCTGTTCGGCGACGCGCGCCGGCCAGCCGTCTGCTCGGCATTCGATGCCGACCCCGAGGCCTGCGGCCAGAGCAACGAGCAGGCCCTGCGCATCCTCACCGAATGGGAGCGGATCACCGCGGCCTGAGTGACTTGGAGGTCACGATTTTAGGGGCCATACTGAGCCCCATTCCGCTCAAGACCGCGGATTCCGAAGGGCGAGCGTGCCCGACAAACCAAGAATAAAGAGAGGTATGACGATGCGTGGTGTACTGCGTATGACCCTGCTGGCCACTGCCGTGATGGGGCTGACCGGGACCGCGATGGCGGAAGACTGGCAGCTGGCCAAGGACGAGGATGGCGTCAAGGTCTACCTGAGCAGCGTGCCGGGCTCCAAGTACAAGGCCTACCGTGGCGTCGTCGACATCAAGGCCGACGTGGCGACCATCAACGCCCTGCAGGAAGACGTCAAGGGCTCCTGCAAGTGGATTCACGCCTGCGGCGAGATGCGTCTGCTCAAGAGCGAGGGCGCTGACACCTGGACCTACTCGAAGATCGACATGCCGTGGCCGGTGACCGGGCGTGACGTGGTGATCCACGCGACCACCGAGAAGACCGCCGATGGTGGCCTGATCCGCCACCTGAAGGCCGAGCCGACCTACATTCCGGAAGAGAAGGGTGAAATCCGCGTGCCGAAACTGATCGGCGAGTGGAAGCTGGTGCCCAAGGCTGCCGGCGTGACCGAGGTAACCTACCAGGTGCAGACCGAACCGGGCGGCAGCATTCCGTCCTGGCTGGCCAACAGCTTCGTGGTCGATGCGCCGATGAACACCCTGAAGGGCCTGCGCAGCGCTGCCGAGAAGAAGTAAGCGCTGTTTGCCCTTATGAAAGAAGCCGCCTTCGGGCGGCTTTTTATTGCTCTTTGTTCAAAGGCAATAAAAAAGGCTGCCGAAGCAGCCTTTTTCATCACGCCGTGGCGCTTACTTGCGGTCCTTGAGGGACACGAAGTCGCGCTGGGCGCTGCCGGTGTACAGCTGGCGCGGACGGCCGATCTTGTACGGGCCGGAGAGCATTTCCTGCCAGTGCGAGATCCAGCCCACGGTACGTGCCAGGGCGAAGATCACGGTGAACATGCTGGTCGGAATGCCGATGGCCTTCAGGATGATGCCGGAGTAGAAGTCCACGTTCGGGTAGAGGTTGCGCTCCACGAAGTAGGGGTCGTGGCGGGCGATTTCTTCCAGCTTCATGGCCAGTTCCAGCTGCGGGTCGTTGATGCCCAGCTCCTGGAGAACCTCGTCGCAGGTCTGCTTCATGACCTTGGCGCGCGGGTCGAAGTTCTTGTACACGCGGTGGCCGAAGCCCATCAGTTTGAACGGATCGTTCTTGTCCTTGGCCTTGGCCACGAACTTCTCGATGTTCGAGACGTCACCGATCTCGTCCAGCATGCGCAGAACGGCTTCGTTCGCACCGCCGTGAGCCGGGCCCCACAGGGCGGCGATGCCCGAGGCGATACAGGCGAACGGGTTGGCGCCCGAGGAGCCTGCCAGGCGTACGGTGGAGGTGGAGGCGTTCTGCTCGTGGTCGGCGTGCAGGATGAAGATGCGGTCCATGGCCTTGGCCAGCACGGGGCTGATCGGCTTGGTCTCGCAGGGGGTATTGAACATCATATGCAGGAAGTTTTCTGCATAGTTCAGGTCGTTGCGCGGGTACATCATCGGCTCGCCCTTGGAGTACTTGTACACCATGGCGGCGATGGTCGGCATCTTGGCGATCAGGCGATGCGCCGAGACTTCCCGGTGCTTCGGATTATTGATGTCCAGGGAGTCGTGATAGAAGGCGGAGAGGGCACCGATCACGCCGCACATCACGGCCATCGGGTGCGCATCACGGCGGAAGCCGTTGAAGAAGGTCTTCAGCTGCTCATGAACCATGGTGTGGTTCTTGATGGTGCCGACGAATTGTTCCTTCTGCTCGGCGGTGGGCAGTTCGCCCTTGAGCAGCAGGTAGCAGGTTTCCAGGTAGTCGGAGTTCTCGGCGAGCTGCTCGATCGGGTAGCCACGGTGCAGCAGGACACCTTTATCACCATCGATGAAGGTGATCTTCGACTCGCAGGAGGCGGTGGACATGAAGCCGGGGTCGAACGTGAAGTGGCCGGTGGAGGTCAGGCCGCGAACATCGACAACGTCGGGACCCAGCGTGCCGGAGAGGACAGGCAGTTCGACGGGGGCTGCGCCCTCGATGATCAACTGCGCTTTTTTGTCAGCCATGTAGGCCTCCTATTTATGCTTGAAATCATCTGTACGACCCCCCACGCAGGGCCCGCACCACTATAGAGAGATAAATCCGAATGTCAATTTGCACAATCGGACGATATCGGCTCCTCCAAGCCTCTGTTTTGGCGAAAAAAATTGCCTGTTTACGCCTTTTAGGGGGGTGCGGCAATTAGTCCTTAGGTGAAGGTCTTTCCGTTGTCATTAGGGGCCTAACTGTCTATACTCGGCGACCAGCCGCCAAGGGCCGTCCGGCCTTGCTTGATTGGTGGTTGTCACTCCCGAAGGTGATGGGTACCTGACAAGTGCACCTCCCGACAACTAGCCCTGCTCCTAAAGGGCTCTCAGTGTGAAAAAAGCCGTGAATAGCAAACGACCTGTAAACCTAGACCTAAGGACCATCAAACTCCCTGTCACCGCTTACACGTCCATTCTCCACCGCATCTCTGGCGTCATCCTGTTCGTGGGCATTGCCGTGCTGCTGTTCGCACTCGACAAGTCCCTCGCATCGGAAGAAAGCTTCGAGCAGGTGAAGGCGTGTCTGGCCAATCCGTTGGCCAAACTGGTGATCTGGGGCCTGCTGTCTGCGCTGCTGTACCACCTGGTAGCCGGTGTTCGTCACCTCGTCATGGACGCGGGTGTCGGTGAAACGCTGGAAGGCGGTAAGCGTGGTTCGAAAATCGTACTCGCTGTTGCAGTGGTACTGATCGTTCTGGCGGGGGTCTGGGTATGGTAACTAACGTCACTAACTTCTCGCGTTCCGGCCTCTATGACTGGATGGCTCAACGCGTTTCCGCGGTCGTTCTCGCGGCTTATGTTCTGTTCCTGCTGGGTTACCTGATCGCGCACCCGAACATCTCGTACGCGGAGTGGCGTGGTCTGTTCTCTCACAGCCTGATGAAGATCTTCAGCCTGTTGACGCTGGTTGCCCTGAGCGTGCACGCGTGGGTCGGCATGTGGACCATCACTACCGACTACCTGACTCCGATGGCCCTCGGCAAAGCCGCGACCGTCGTGCGTTTCCTCGTCCAGGCAGTATGCGGCATGGCCATGTTCGCATTCTTCGTCTGGGGTGTGCAGATTCTCTGGGGTAACTGATCCATGGCTAGCAACCGTACTCTTTCTTTCGACGCCATCATCGTTGGTGGCGGCGGCGCCGGCATGCGTGCCGCGCTGCAACTGGCCCAGGGCGGCCACAAGACTGCCGTGGTGACCAAGGTCTTCCCGACCCGTTCGCACACCGTATCCGCCCAGGGCGGCATCACCTGCGCCATCGCTTCGGCCGACCCGAACGACGATTGGCGCTGGCACATGTACGACACCGTCAAGGGCTCCGACTACATCGGTGACCAGGACGCGATCGAATACATGTGCTCCGTCGGCCCGGAAGCCGTGTTCGAACTGGAACACATGGGTCTGCCGTTCTCCCGTACCGAGCAGGGCCGCATCTACCAGCGTCCGTTCGGTGGCCAGTCCAAGGACTTCGGCAAGGGTGGTCAGGCTGCCCGTACCTGCGCCGCCGCTGACCGTACCGGTCACGCGCTGCTGCACACCCTCTATCAGGCCAACCTGAAGAACGGTACCTCCTTCCTTAATGAGTGGTACGCGGTCGACCTGGTGAAGAACCAGGACGGTCACGTCGTCGGCATCATCGCCATCTGCATCGAGACCGGCGAAACCGTCTACATCCGCTCCAAGGCCGTGGTACTGGCCACTGGCGGTGCCGGCCGTATCTACGCCTCCACCACCAACGCCCTGATCAACACCGGCGACGGCGTGGGCATGGCCCTGCGCGCTGGCGTACCGGTCCAGGACATCGAAATGTGGCAGTTCCACCCGACCGGCATCGCCGGCGCCGGTGTACTGGTCACCGAAGGCTGCCGTGGTGAGGGTGGTTACCTGATCAACGCCCATGGCGAGCGCTTCATGGAGCGTTACGCTCCGAACGCCAAGGACCTGGCCGGCCGCGACGTGGTTGCCCGCTCCATGGTCAAGGAAGTGATCGCCGGCAACGGCGTGGGCCCGAACAAGGACCACGTGCTGCTGAAGCTCGACCACCTCGGCGAGGAAGTTCTGCACAGCCGCCTGCCCGGCATCTGCGAACTGTCCAAGACCTTCGCCCACGTCGACCCGGTCGTTGCCCCGATCCCGGTTATCCCGACCTGCCACTACATGATGGGCGGCGTTGCCACCAACATCCATGGCCAGGCCCTGACCCAGGACGCCAACGGCAACGACCAGATCGTCGAAGGTCTGTTCGCGGTCGGTGAAGTGGCTTGCGTATCGGTACACGGTGCCAACCGTCTGGGCGGCAACTCGCTGCTCGACCTGGTGGTCTTCGGCCGCGCAACCGGTCTGCACCTGGAAAAGGCCCTGAAAGAGGGCATCGAGCACCGCGGCGCCTCCGAGAGCGACCTGGAAGCTTCGTACAAGCGCCTGAACGGCGTGAACGAGCGCACCAGCGGCGAAGAAGTCGCCCCGCTCAAGCGCGAGCTGCAATCGTGCATGCAGAACTACTTCGGTGTATTCCGTACCGGCGAATACATGCAGAAGGGCATCGCTCAACTGGCTGAACTGCGCGAGCGCATCGCCCAGGTCAAGATCAACGACAAGAGCCAGGCTTTCAACACCGCGCGTATCGAAGCGCTGGAACTGCAGAACCTCCTCGAAGTGGCCGAAGCCACTGCGATCGCCGCCGAGCATCGCAAAGAGTCCCGCGGCGCCCATGCCCGCGAAGACTTCGAGGAGCGCGACGACGAGAACTGGCTGTGCCACACCCTGTACTTCCCGGGTGAGAAGCGCGTTGCCAAGCGTTCCGTCAACTTCGCGCCGAAGACTGTTCCGGCATTCGAACCCAAGGTTCGTACTTACTAAGGGTGCCCGCCATGTTGCAAGTGAGTGTTTACCGCTACAACCCTGAGAAGGACGCTGCGCCGTACATGCAGGACTTCCAGGTCAATACCGACGGCAAGGACGTGATGGTCCTGGACGTGCTGGCGCTGATCAAGGAACAGGACGAAGGTTTCTCCTACCGTCGCTCCTGCCGTGAAGGCGTCTGCGGTTCCGACGGCATGAACATCAACGGCAAGAACGGCCTGGCCTGCATCACTCCGCTGTCGGCCGCCGGCCTCAAGGGTGGCAAGCTGGTGCTGCGTCCGCTGCCGGGCCTGCCGGTGATCCGTGACCTGGTCGTCGACATGAGCATCTTCTACAAGCAGTACGAGAAGGTGAAGCCGTTCCTGCAGAACGATACTCCGGCCCCGGCCATCGAGCGTCTGCAGACTCCGGAACAGCGCGAGAAGCTGGACGGTCTGTACGAGTGCATCCTGTGCGCCTGCTGCTCGACCTCCTGCCCGTCGTTCTGGTGGAACCCCGACAAGTTCCTCGGTCCCGCTGCGCTGCTGCAGGCCTACCGCTTCCTGGCCGACAGTCGCGACACCAAGACCGAAGAGCGTCTGGCTTCGCTGGATGACCCGTTCAGCGTATTCCGCTGCCGCGGGATCATGAACTGCGTGAACGTCTGCCCGAAGGGTCTGAACCCGACCAAGGCGATCGGTCACGTACGTAACATGCTGCTGCAAAGCGGCACCTGATTCGCGGCCCAAGCCACGAGTCACTGCAAGAGCAACACCTGCGCCGCCGGAACAATCCGGCGGTGCAGTACTGCGGACCCAAGCCCACAAAGCGGGGGTCCTGACTTGAAAACGTATATATGACCAGCAGGGGCATCCGGGCTGGTACCCGGACTATCTGCGGGAATCGGTGGCTAGAAGTCGCTGCGTATGACTTCAAGCCAAGGATTTCTCAGGTGGAGTCCCCTTACCGAGGGTGACCAAGCATGCACGAAAGCGTAATGCAGCGGATGTGGAACAGTGCCCATCTATCCGGTGGTAACGCTGCCTACGTCGAAGAGCTCTACGAGCTCTACCTGCACGACCCGAACGCTGTGCCAGAAGAGTGGCGCACGTACTTCCAGAAGCTCCCCGCCGACGGCAATCCCGCCCCCGACGTCTCGCATTCCTCCATCCGTGATCATTTCGTACTCCTGGCCAAGAACCAGCGCCGCGCCGCGCCTGTTTCCGCTGGCAGCGTAAGCACCGAGCACGAGAAGAAGCAGGTCGAAGTCCTGCGTCTGATCCTGGCATACCGTCTGCGTGGGCATCAGGCTGCGTCGCTCGATCCGCTGGGTCTCTGGGTGCGTACCGCTCCCTCCGATCTGTCGCTCGAACATTACGGGCTTACTGCTGCAGACCTCGACACCACCTTCCGTACCGGTGAGCTCTACATCGGCAAGGAAGAGGCTACCCTTCGCGAAATCCTCGACGCCCTGAAGCAGACCTACTGCAGCACCATCGGCGCCGAGTTCATGCACATCGTCGATTCCGAGCAGCGCCACTGGTTCGCCCAGCGTCTGGAAAGCGTGCGCGGCCGTCCGGCTTACTCCGCCGACGCCCGTTCCCACCTGCTGGAGCGCCTGACCGCTGCCGAAGGCCTGGAGAAATACCTGGGCACCAAGTACCCGGGCACCAAGCGTTTCGGTCTGGAAGGCGGCGAGAGCCTGATCCCGATGGTCGACGAGATCATCCAGCGCTCCGGCTCCTACGGCGTCAAGGAAATCGTCATCGGCATGGCCCACCGTGGCCGCCTGAACGTCCTGGTCAACACCCTGGGCAAGAATCCGCGCGACCTCTTCGACGAGTTCGAAGGCAAGAAGCTGGTCGAGCTGGGCTCGGGCGACGTGAAGTACCACCAGGGCTTCTCCTCCAACGTCATGACCACCGGCGGCGAAGTCCACCTGGCCCTGGCGTTCAACCCCTCGCACCTGGAAATCGTTTCCCCGGTGGTCGAGGGCTCGGTACGCGCCCGCCAGGACCGTCGTAAAGATGGCAGCGGCGACAAGGTCGTGCCGATCTCCATCCACGGCGATGCCGCCTTCGCGGGGCAGGGCGTGGTCATGGAGACCTTCCAGATGTCGCAGACCCGTGCTTACAAGACGGGCGGCACCATCCACATCGTGATCAACAACCAGGTGGGCTTCACCACCAGCCGCCAGGACGACGCTCGCTCCACCGAGTACGCGACCGACGTGGCCAAGATGATCCAGGCGCCGATCTTCCATGTGAACGGCGACGATCCGGAAGCGGTCCTGTTCGTGACCCAGCTGGCCGTCGACTACCGCATGCAGTTCAAGCGTGACGTGGTCATCGACCTGGTCTGCTACCGTCGTCGCGGCCACAACGAGGCCGACGAGCCGAGCGGCACCCAGCCGCTGATGTACCAGCAGATCGCCAAGCAGCGCACCACCCGTGACCTGTATGCCGACGCGCTGATCGCAGCCGGCGTGCAGACCGCCGCGCAGGCCCAGGAGAAGGTCGACGAATACCGCGACGCTCTCGACAACGGCCAGCACGTGGTGAAGAGCCTGGTGAAGGAGCCCAACAAGGAACTCTTCGTCGACTGGCGTCCGTACGTGGGCCATGCCTGGACCGCGCGTCACGACACCCGCTTCGACCTGAAGACCCTGCAGGACCTGTCCGCCAAGCTGCTGGAGACCCCGGACGGCTTCGTCATGCAGCGTCAGGTGCAGAAGATCTACGAAGACCGCGCGAAGATGGCTGCCGGTGGCATGCCGATCAACTGGGGCTTCGCCGAGAACCTGGCCTACGCCACCCTGCTGTTCGAAGGTCACCCGGTACGCATGACCGGTCAGGACGTCGGCCGCGGCACCTTCTCGCACCGCCACGCGGCGCTGCACAACCAGAAGGACGACTCGGTCTACATCCCGCTGGCTCACCTGTTCGACGGCCAGCCGCGCGTCAGCCTGTACGACTCCTACCTCTCGGAGGAAGCCGTACTGGCCTTCGAATACGGCTACGCCACCACCACGCCGAACGCGCTGGTGATCTGGGAAGCCCAGTTCGGTGACTTCGCCAACGGTGCGCAGGTCGTGATCGACCAGTTCATCACCAGTGGCGAGACCAAGTGGCAGCGCCTCTGCGGCCTGACCATGCTGCTGCCGCACGGTTACGAAGGCCAGGGTCCGGAGCACTCCTCCGCTCGCCTGGAGCGTTACCTGCAGCTGTGCGCCGAGCAGAACATCCAGGTCTGCGTGCCGACCACTCCGGCCCAGGTCTACCACATGCTGCGTCGCCAGGTGATCCGTCCGCTGCGCAAGCCGCTGATCGTGATGACTCCGAAGTCGCTGCTGCGCCACAAGCTGGCCATCTCGACCCTGGAAGATCTGGCCAACGGCTCGTTCCAGACCGTGATCGGCGAGATCGACAACCTGGATCCGAAGAAGGTCGACCGCATCGTGCTGTGCAGCGGCAAGGTGTACTACGACCTGCTGGAGAAGCGCCGTGCGGAAGGCCGCGAGGACGTCGCGATTGTGCGTCTGGAGCAGCTCTATCCGTTCCCGGAGGACGATCTGGCCGAGGTGCTGTCGCAGTACAAGAACCTCAAGCACATCGTCTGGTGCCAGGAAGAGCCGATGAACCAGGGCGCCTGGTACTGCTCGCAGCACCACATGCGTCGTGTCATCGCCGCGCACAAGAAAGGTCTCAACCTGGAATACGCGGGCCGCGAAGGCTCCGCAGCTCCGGCTTGCGGCTACGCTTCGATGCACGCCGAGCAGCAGGAAAAACTGCTGCAGGACGCCTTCACCGTTTAACGCCAACGCGCAGTTGATACCGAATTTAAGGAAACACACATAATGGCTATCGAAATCAAAGCCCCAACCTTCCCGGAATCGGTTGCCGACGGCACCGTTGCAACCTGGCACAAGAAGGTCGGTGAGGCCGTCAAGCGTGACGAACTGATCGTCGACATCGAAACCGACAAGGTCGTGATCGAAGTGCTCGCCGAGGCTGATGGCGTCCTGGCTGAGATCGTCAAGGGCGAGGGCGACACCGTTCTCTCCAACGAACTGCTGGGCAAGCTGAGCGAAGGCGGTGCCGCCGCTGCCGCTCCGGCTGCTGCCGCAGCTCCGGCCGCCGCCCCGGCCGCCGCCCCGGCCGCCGCCCCGGCCGCCGCTGCCCCGGCTGCTGCCGCTGACGACAACATCCTGTCGCCGGCCGCTCGCAAGCTCGCCGAAGAAAACGGCATCGATCCGAACAGCCTGGCCGGCACCGGCAAGGGCGGTCGCGTCACCAAGGAAGACGTCGTCGCTGCCGTTGAAGCCAAGAAGAATGCCCCGGCTGCTGCGCCGGCTGCCAAGGCTGCCGCTCCGGCCGCCGAAGCTCCGGTGTTCGCCGCTGGCGATCGCGTCGAGAAGCGCGTGCCGATGACCCGCCTGCGCGCCAAGGTTGCCGAGCGTCTGGTCGAAGCCCAGTCCTCCATGGCCATGCTGACTACCTTCAACGAAGTCAACATGAAGCCGATCATGGACCTGCGCAACAAGTACAAGGACCTGTTCGAGAAGAAGCACAACGGCGTTCGCCTGGGCTTCATGTCCTTCTTCGTCAAGGCCGCCACCGAAGCCCTGAAGCGCTTCCCGGGCGTCAACGCCTCGATCGACGGCAACGACATCGTCTACCACGGCTACCAGGACATCGGTGTCGCCGTATCCAGCGACCGCGGTCTGGTCGTTCCGGTACTGCGTAACGCCGAGTTCATGAGCCTGGCCGAGATCGAGAACGGCATCGCCACCTTCGGCAAGAAAGCCAAAGACGGCAAGCTGTCCATCGAAGACATGACCGGTGGTACTTTCACCATTTCCAACGGTGGCGTATTCGGTTCCCTGCTGTCGACTCCGATCGTCAACCCGCCGCAGACCGCCATCCTCGGCATGCACAAGATCCAGGAGCGCCCGATGGCCGTTAACGGCCAGGTGGTCATCCTGCCGATGATGTACCTGGCGCTGTCCTACGATCACCGCATGATCGACGGCAAGGAAGCGGTAAGCTTCCTGGTCACCATGAAGGATCTGCTGGAAGATCCGGCTCGCCTGCTGCTGGACGTCTGATTCGTCAATTCACACGACGGCCCCGTACTACATGACGGCCCCGAGAGGGGCCGTCCGCTTCACCGGAATAAGGATTGAGATATGAGCCAGAAATTCGACGTGGTTGTGATTGGTGCCGGCCCCGGCGGTTATGTAGCCGCCATTCGTGCCGCCCAACTCGGCCTGAAGACCGCCTGCATCGAGAAGTACATCGGTAAAGAGGGCAAGGTTGCCCTCGGCGGTACCTGCCTGAACGTAGGCTGCATTCCGTCCAAGGCACTGCTGGACAGCTCCTGGAAGTACAAGGAAGCCAAAGAGGGCTTTGAGGTCCACGGTATCTCCACTGGCGGCGTGAAGATGGACGTTCCGGCGATGGTTGCCCGCAAGGCCAACATCGTGAAGAACCTGACCGGCGGCATCGCTACCCTGTTCAAGGCCAATGGCGTGACCTCCTTCGAAGGCCACGGCAAGGTCCTGGCCAACAAGCAGGTCGAAGTGACCGGCCTGGACGGCAAGGTCGAGATCCTGGAAGCCGAGAACATCATCATCGCTTCGGGCTCCAAGCCGGTTGAAATTCCGCCGGCCCCGCTGACCGACGACGTGATCGTCGACTCCACCGGCGCCCTGGAATTCCAGAGCGTGCCGAAGAAGCTGGGCGTGATCGGCGCTGGCGTCATCGGTCTGGAGCTGGGTTCGGTCTGGGCTCGCCTGGGCGCGGAAGTCACCGTCCTGGAAGCCCTGGACAAGTTCCTCCCGGCCGCCGACGAGCAGGTCGCCAAGGAAGCCCTGAAGGTTCTCACCAAGCAGGGTCTGAACATCCGCCTGGGCGCTCGCGTCACCGGTTCGGAAGTGAAGAAGAAGCAGGTCACCGTGACCTTCACCGACGCCAACGGCGAGCAGAAGGAAACCTTCGACAAGCTGATCGTGGCCGTGGGCCGTCGCCCGGTCACTACCGACCTGCTGGCCGCCGACAGCGGCGTGACCCTGGACGAGCGTGGCTTCATCTACGTCGACGACCACTGCAAGACCAGCGTTCCGGGCGTCTACGCCATCGGTGACGTAGTCCGCGGCGCCATGCTGGCGCACAAGGCCTCGGAAGAGGGCGTGATGGTTGCCGAGCGCATCGCCGGCCACAAGGCCCAGATGAACTACGACCTGATTCCGTCGGTGATCTACACCCACCCGGAAATCGCATGGGTCGGCAAGACCGAGCAGCAGCTCAAGGGCGAAGGCGTTGAAGTCAACGTCGGCACCTTCCCGTTCGCCGCCAGCGGCCGCGCCATGGCTGCCAACGACACCACCGGCCTGGTCAAGGTCATCGCCGATGCCAAGACCGACCGCGTACTGGGCGTCCACGTGATCGGCCCGAGCGCCGCCGAGCTGGTTCAGCAGGGCGCGATCGGCATGGAATTCGGCACCAGTGCCGAAGACCTGGGCATGATGGTCTTCTCCCACCCGACTCTGTCCGAAGCGCTGCACGAAGCGGCCCTGGCAGTGAATGGCCACGCCATCCACATCGCCAACCGCAAGAAGCGCTAAGGAACGGGACCACGGCGGGGAGGGCGGCAGTCTTTTGCGAGGGGCTGCCGCCCACCTCGCCGGATCGTTTCTCCCCTGAGGGGGACTCGGTCACAGGTGGCGTGGTGCCACGAGCGCCGCGCCTTATGCGCAATACCCAAGACGAAAACGGTAGACAAGCATGAATCTCCACGAATATCAGGGTAAGCAGCTGTTCGCTGAGTACGGCCTGCCCGTATCCAAGGGCTTCGCCGTCGACACACCCGAAGAGGCCGCAGAAGCCTGTGAAAAGATCGGTGGTACCGAGTGGGTCGTTAAGGCCCAGGTACACGCTGGTGGCCGCGGTAAAGCGGGCGGTGTGAAGCTGGTCAAGAGCAAAGAGGACGCCAAGGCGTTCGCCGCCAACTGGCTGGGCAAGCGTCTGGTGACCTACCAGACTGACGCCAACGGCCAGCCGGTCAGCAAGATCCTGGTGGAATCCTGCACCGACATCGACAAGGAGCTGTACCTCGGCGCCGTTGTCGACCGTTCCAGCCGTCGCATCGTCTTCATGGCCTCCACCGAAGGTGGCGTGGACATCGAGAAAGTCGCTCACGACACTCCCGAGAAGATTCTGAAGGCCACCATCGACCCGCTGGTCGGCGCTCAGCCGTTCCAGGGCCGCGAGCTGGCCTTCCAGCTGGGCCTGAAAGGCGACCAGATCAAGCAGTTCGTTCACATCTTCGTTGGCCTGGCCAAGCTGTTCCAGGACTACGACCTGGCGCTGCTGGAAGTGAACCCGCTGGTGATCAAGAAAGACGGCAACCTGCACTGCCTGGACGCCAAGATCAACATCGACTCCAACGCCATGTACCGTCAGCCCAAGCTGCGCGCCATGCACGACCCGTCCCAGGACGACGCTCGTGAAGCCCATGCGCAGAAGTGGGAACTGAACTACGTCGCTCTGGAAGGTAACATCGGCTGCATGGTCAACGGCGCTGGCCTGGCCATGGGCACCATGGACATCGTCAACCTCCACGGCGGCAAGCCGGCCAACTTCCTCGACGTTGGCGGCGGTGCGACCAAGGAGCGCGTGACCGAAGCGTTCAAGATCATCCTCTCCGACAGCAACGTCGCTGCCGTTCTGGTGAACATCTTCGGCGGCATCGTCCGCTGCGACATGATCGCCGAAGGCATCATCGGTGCCGTGAAGGAAGTTGGTGTGAAAGTTCCGGTTGTCGTCCGTCTGGAAGGCAACAACGCCGAACTCGGCGCCAAGGTACTGGCCGAAAGCGGTCTGAACATCATCGCGGCGACCAGCCTGACCGACGCTGCCCAGCAAGTCGTCAAGGCCGCGGAGGGTAAGTAATGAGCATCCTGATCAACAAAGACACCAAGGTCATCTGCCAGGGCTTCACCGGCTCGCAGGGCACCTTCCACTCCGAACAGGCCATCGCCTACGGCACCAAGATGGTCGGCGGCGTGACCCCCGGCAAGGGCGGCACCACTCACCTGGGCCTGCCGGTGTTCGACACCGTCAAGGAAGCCGTAGCGGCCACCGGCGCTGAAGCCTCGGTCATCTACGTTCCGGCTCCGTTCTGCAAGGACTCGATCCTGGAAGCGGCCTTCGGCGGTATCAAGCTGATCGTCTGCATCACCGAAGGCATCCCGACCCTGGACATGCTGGACGCCAAGGTCAAGTGCGACGAACTCGGCGTTCGCCTGATCGGCCCGAACTGCCCGGGCGTGATCACCCCCGGCGAGTGCAAGATCGGCATCATGCCGGGTCACATCCACCTGCCGGGCAAGGTAGGCATCGTGTCGCGTTCCGGCACCCTGACCTACGAAGCCGTGAAGCAGACCACCGACGCCGGCTTCGGCCAGTCCACCTGCGTGGGCATCGGCGGTGACCCGATCCCGGGCTCCAACTTCATCGACATCCTGAAGCTGTTCCAGGAAGACCCGAAAACCGAAGCCATCGTCATGATCGGCGAAATCGGTGGTTCGGCTGAAGAAGAAGCCGCTGCCTACATCAAGGCCAACGTGACCAAGCCGGTGGTGTCCTACATCGCTGGTGTTACCGCACCGCCCGGCAAGCGCATGGGCCACGCGGGCGCCATCATCTCCGGTGGCAAGGGCACTGCGGACGAGAAGTTCGCTGCCCTGCAGGACGCTGGCGTGAAAACCGTGCGTTCCCTGGCTGACATCGGCAAGGCCCTGGCCGAGCTGACCGGCTGGGCGGTCAAGTAAGCGTCTCGCTTACCGACCGTTAGCTGTGCAGGGGCCACCTTCGGGTGGCCCCTGTCATTTTGCCTGCATCGGACAAAGTTTCGATCAGGCGACACTCCCGTTCATTCCTCGGACTATCTGACGTACGTCAGTGCAGTTCATCGGAATGGATCGTTAGGCTAGCAACTATCTGAAGCGTCGCGTTCCCCACAAGGGAAGGCTCGCTCACCGTCATCTCCTACCCGGAGTGACGGCGATTCCTGACCGTCATGGATGGCGCGTCACCAGCATGCAGGATGCAACCGGGCCACGAGCTCATGGAAAACCTCTGCTATCGGACTTCCAAGAACAATCCTCCGTACCGGAATGACAGCAGCATCACAGGATGCGCAGGCTCGCCCCAAGTGAGTCAGCCAAGCCCGTTCGATGCGGCTTTGTCACGTCTGTACGGTCGTTGTGCCCTGGGAGACCACGTAACCGTTTCAGCACTGTGGTATTTCCCTTCATGAACGTTTTGAAAGGCCAGGACATCCTGGCACTTGGCTTTATGACCTTCGCCCTGTTCGTCGGCGCGGGCAACATCATCTTCCCGCCCATCGTGGGCTTGCAGTCCGGACCGCACGTCTGGATGGCGGCGCTGGGCTTTTTGATCACCGCGGTCGGCCTGCCGGTGATCACCGTGGTCGCGCTGGCCAAGGTCGGCGGGGCGATGGACACCCTCAGCCACCCGATCGGTCGCGTCGCGGGTGGGCTGCTGGCGGCTGTCTGCTACCTGTCGGTCGGTCCGCTGTTCGCCACCCCGCGCACCGCTACCGTCTCCTTCGAGGTAGGCCTGGCGCCGCTGACCGGGGAGGGCGCTCTGCCGCTGTTCCTCTACAGCCTGGTGTACTTCCTGGTGGTGCTGGTGATCTCCCTGTATCCGGGCAAGCTGCTCGATACCGTCGGCCGCTTCCTCGCGCCGCTGAAGATCATCGCTCTGGCCGCCCTGGGCATCGCCGCCTTCATGCTGCCGGCCGGCCCCATCGGCAGCGCGGAGCCGGCCTACCAGGCCGCCGCGTTCTCCCAGGGCTTCGTCAATGGCTACCTGACCATGGATACCCTCGGCGCGCTGGTCTTCGGCATCGTCATCGTCAACGCGATCCGTTCCCGTGGCGTGCAGTCGCCGCGCCTGATCACCCGCTACGCCATCATCGCCGGCCTGATCGCCGGGGTAGGCCTGGCGCTGGTGTACATCAGCCTGTTCCGCCTGGGCGCGGGCAGCCATGACATCGCCGCCGGCGCCAGCAACGGCGCCGCCGTCCTGCACGCCTACGTGCAGCACACCTTCGGCTCGCTGGGCAGCACCTTCCTGGCCGTGCTGATCGCGCTGGCCTGCCTGGTCACCGCCGTGGGCCTGACCTGCGCCTGCGCCGAGTACTTCTGCCGCATCCTGCCGCTGTCGTACCGCAGCCTGGTGATCATCCTCGCGGCGTTCTCGCTGCTGGTGTCGAACCTGGGCCTGACCAAGCTCATCCAGTTCTCGATCCCGGTACTGACCGCCATCTATCCGCCGTGCATCGTGCTGGTGGCGCTGAGCTTCTGCGCCAGCCTGTGGCGTTCGCAGACGCGCATCGTCGCCCCGGTGATGGTGATCTCCTTCGTCTTCGGCATCATCGACGCGCTGAAGGGCGCCAAGCTCGACGCCTGGATGCCGGTCTGGATGGAGCATCTGCCGCTGGCCGAGCAGGGCCTCGCCTGGCTGATCCCGTCGGTGGTCATGCTGGCCGCGATGGCAGTGCTCGATCGTCTGCTGGGCAAGCCCCAGGAAGCGATGGCCTGACGCCCGCCGTGCAAACGAAAAAGGCCGCCCACAAGGCGGCCTTTTTCATGTCTGCATGGTCTTCTACAAGATTACAGACCGTGTCTTTATCCGCATATCTGGCGTCTATCCGCCGCGTATTCCTTCAAAACTTCACGCAAGGACAAGCATGACCGACGTCGTCGACCTGTTCGATATCCAGTACCTGTGGAACCTGTTCGCCATCCTCTGGTTCCTTGTCTGCTGGATCGGCTACACCCGCTATGCCAAGGCCAAGGCCCGCGATACCGCCTGCCTGGCCAGCGTGCTGCACCTCTACCGTCAGGACTGGATGCGCCGGCTGCTGCTGCGCGACAACCGCGTGGCCGACGCCAGCGTGATCGGCAATCTGGAGCGCAACGCGTCGTTCTTCGCTTCCAGCACCCTGATCATCCTCGCCGGCATCCTGACCCTGCTGGGCTCCGCCGAACGCACCATCTCGGTGCTGGCCGACCTGCCGTTCGTGGCGCCGCCGACCCGCGGGCTGTCGGAGCTGAAGCTGCTCTGCCTGGCGGTGGTGTTCGTCTATGCCTTCTTCACCTTCAGCTGGTGCATGCGGCAATACAATTTCGCGGCGGTGCTGGTGGCTTCCGCGCCGATGGTGGGGGAGCGCAGCGTCGGCGAGCAGGAGCGCAAGATGTACGCCGAGCGCGCGGCGCGCGTGGTGTCGCTGGCGGCGCACCAGTTCAACCAGGGCCTGCGTACCTACTACTTCGGCCTGGCGATGCTCGCCTGGTTCATCAACCCGCTGATCTTCATGCTGGTGACCGCCGGAGTAGTGGGGGTGCTGTACCAGCGCGAGTTCCATTCCCGCGTGCTGCATGTGATGGTCTACACGCCGACGCCCCAGGCGGACGCCCCGCGCGACGACGATATCCCGGCCTGAGCTGACGCCGGATGCGACAAGGCCCGCGAATGCGGGCCTTGTGCTGTACAACGCGAGAAGCGGCTTATCGCCAGCTCACGATCTGCTGCGCGTCGGCATAACTGCGTTAAAAACAGGCTCGGAATGCTCATTTACAACTCGTAAACTCCGCTTCCTCGCCTGTTTTTGCCTTGTTCTGCTCTAGCTCGCGAGATCGTGAACAGGCTCTTACTGCTTCTGCTCTTCGCCTGCGGGCTCCTGCGGCGCGGTAGCCGGGGCTGCCGGTGCAGCCGGGGCGGCTTCAGGCGCCGGCGGAGTCGTCGGTGCCGGGGTGGCCGGCTGCTCAGTAGCGGCGGGCGCAGCCGGCGCTTTCGGCTCTTCTTTCTTGCCGCAGGCGGCAAGACCCAGACCGGCGATCAGCATCAGAGCGAGGGGAAGGGTTTTTTTCATGTGGAGCCTCCATGTGCGGCTTTCCTGGTGATAGCCCTTTGAGCAAGCGACCATCGAATAAGTTCAACGAATATTCCTACAGCGTAGGTTTTCATCACTGTAGGTGTGGCAGGGGGCGGGGTATGATGCGGGCCCGTGCAGTCATTCGGTCGCCCACGCCATGAGTGAAAACCCCATTCTTGAGCGCGCCCAGCGCTTTCTTTCGGCGTTGCGCCATTGCCAGTTGCTCGGCATCAGCGCCCATGCCGCCGACACTTCCGGCCTGACGCTGCGCCTGCCGTACAGCGCTGCCATCGTCGGCAATCCGGAAACCGGCGTCATTCATGGCGGGGCGATCACCACGCTGATGGACACCACCTGCGGCATCTCCACCGTCTGCGTGCTGCCGCAATTCGAGATCTGCCCCACCCTGGACCTGCGTATCGACTACATGCACCCGGCCGAGCCCGGCAAGGATGTGTTCGGTTTCGCCGAGTGCTACCGGGTGACCCCGAACATCATCTTCACCCGTGGCATCGCCTACCAGGACGACCCGTCCGAGCCGATCGCCCACGTGGTCGGCACCTTCATGCGCATGGGCAAGGCGGTTTCCGCCGGCAGCGTGAAGCGCAGTGTCGACGGGGAGGCCAGCGCATGAGCACGCCGAGCATCGAGCAACTGGTGCGCGAAGCCCACGAAAGCAAGAATTGCGACGGGCTGATCGAGTCGATTCCCTATGCCAAGCTGATCGGCATCCGCTGCCTGCGCCTGGGCGACGACGCGATCTTCCACCTGCCGGCCAACCCCGACAACATCGGCAACCCGACCCTGCCGGCATTGCACGGCGGCGTCATCGCCGGCTTCATGGAACATTCCGCGCTGCTGCACCTGCTGATGTTCATGAGCCTTCCGCACATGCCCAAGATCATCGACTTCTCCATCGATTACCTGCGCGCCGGGCATTTCCGCGATACCTACGCGCAATGCCAGGTATGGCGACAGGGACGGCGGGTGGCCAACGTGGCGATCACCGCCTGGCAGACCACCCGCGCCGAACCCATCGCCACCGCACGGGCCCACTTCAAGGTCGACGGTGCCTGAATGGATACCCTGCTGATCCTGCTGGGGCTGCTGCTGATCCTCGCCGGCTACGTCTGGCTGGTCATGCAGGCCTTCGGCCGCAGCCTGTTCTGGGGACTCGCCAGCCTGGTGCCGCCGTTGGCGCTGGTGTTCATCCTGCGTCACTGGATGCAGGCGCGCAGTTCGGTGATGCTCGGCGGCCTGGGTTGCATCCCGCTGGTGGTCGGCCTGACGTTGCTGGCGGTCCACGACAGCGCGCGCCTGGAAGCCATCCTGCGTCTCGATTGGTTGCGGCCCGAACAGGTCGCCAAGCCGGAACTGGCCATCCAGTTGCGCGGTGAGCTGAATGGCAAGCCGTTTGCGCCCGAACAGGCCGAGCTGATCGACGGAGTGCTGAGCCTGCGGGAAGGGCAGGACTTCTACGCGCACCGCGAAGTGCGCATTCATTTGCCTGCCGCAGTCGACGGGCCCTTGCGGCTGGATGTACTACCCAACGATTCCGGCATCTTGCCGGAGGTGGAAATCAGCTGGCTGGCTCCCGGCCGGGACCTGCCCGAGGCTGTCCGTATCGCGCGGGGCTACAGCCTGCACCTGGATCTGCAACCGGAAGCGCCCAACCGCATGGTCGGCGACTTCCACCTGGTGCTTCCCGCACAGATGCAGACCACCCTGAGTGGAAAGGTCGAGCTGTACACCAATCACCTGCGCTACCGCGACGGGCAGGTGGATACCCGCGTCGGTTCCCAGGACACCCTGGCCTATGTGGTGCGCGACTACCTGCAACGGCGCTTCGCTCGACGCGATATCGAGCTGGCCCGATTGCCCCGGCTGGACACCCAGCGGTCGGTGCTGGAGGTGCCCGTCAGCTTCAGTGCCGGTGGCGAGCCACAGACGCTGTCGCTCACCCTGGCCAAGACCGATAGCCGGGGTTGGGGGGTCAAGGGCGACAAATATCCGCGCCTGGTCGAAAGCCCGGCACCGGCCCCGGCGCAGCCAGAGCCCCAGCCTGTCGAACCGACGGCCGGCCAGTCACCGGCTGCGCTGGAGGTCGGGTTGATTGCACTGCAGCGCCTGCAGGCCGCGCCGGAGCACTTCGCCAATCGCCGGGTGCGCGTCCAGACCGAACAGGGGCGCACAGCCGATGGGGTTTTCGTCGGTCTGGACGCTGACGGTCGCCTGGTCATTCGCCACAGCCTGAGCGGCGCGGGGGAGGCGAGTTACGTCCTGCGCCCCAGCGAAGTGGTCAGCATCGAATTACTCGCGCAATGAGTCTTCGGGGCAAACCCTTGAATTCGTTCAGGAAGCCCCCATCTCGCTGACATCGGCCGCATGACGCGGTATTTGTCATCCTCGGAGCGAGAAACAATGAGCGTGGAGACTCAAAAAGAAACACTGGGCTTCCAGACCGAAGTGAAGCAGCTGCTTCACCTGATGATTCATTCCCTGTATTCGAACAAGGAAATCTTCCTTCGCGAGCTGATTTCCAACGCCTCCGACGCCGCCGACAAGCTGCGTTTCGAGGCCCTGGCAAAGCCTGAGCTGCTCGAAGGCGGCGCCGAGCTGAAAATCCGTGTGAGCTTCGACAAGGACGCCAAGACCGTCACCCTCGAAGACAACGGCATCGGTATGAGCCGCGAGGAAGTCATCGCGCACCTGGGTACCATCGCCAAGTCCGGCACCGCTGACTTCCTGAAGAACCTCTCGGGCGACCAGAAGAAGGATTCCCACCTGATCGGCCAGTTCGGCGTGGGCTTCTACAGCGCCTTCATCGTCGCCGATAAGGTTGATGTGTTCACCCGCCGCGCCGGTGCGTCGGCCAGCGAAGGCGTGCACTGGTCCTCCAAGGGGGAGGGCGAGTTCGAGGTCGCGACCATCGAGAAAGCCGACCGTGGCACCCGCATCGTCCTGCACCTGAAGGACGGCGAAGACGAGTTCGCCGACGGCTGGCGCCTGCGCAATATCGTCAAGAAGTACTCCGACCACGTCGCGCTGCCCATCGAGCTGCCGAAGGAACACCACGGTGAAGAGGCACCGGCCGAAACCGAGTGGGAAGTGGTCAACCGTGCCAGCGCCCTGTGGACCCGTCCGCGCACCGAGGTGAAGGACGAGGAATACCAGGAGTTCTACAAGCACATCGCCCATGACTTCGAGAACCCGCTGACCTGGAGCCACAACAAGGTCGAGGGCAAGCTCGAGTACACCTCGCTGCTGTACGTCCCGGCCCGCGCGCCGTTCGACCTGTACCACCGCGAGGCACCGCGCGGCCTGAAGCTCTACGTACAGCGCGTGTTCATCATGGATCAGGCCGACCAGTTCCTGCCGCTGTACCTGCGCTTCATCAAGGGTGTGGTGGATTCCAACGACCTGTCGCTGAACGTCTCCCGTGAGATCCTGCAGTCCGGCCCCATCGTCGATTCGATGAAATCCGCGCTGACCAAGCGCTCCCTGGACATGCTGGAAAAGCTCGCCAGCAACGACGCCGAAGCCTACAAGGGCTTCTGGAAGAACTTCGGCCAGGTGCTGAAGGAAGGCCCGGCCGAGGACTTCGCCAACAAGGACAAGATCGCCGGCCTGCTGCGCTTCTCCTCCACCAGCGATGACAGCGGCGAGCAGAGCGTTTCCCTGGCCGACTACATCGGCCGGATGAAGGAAGGCCAGGACAAGATCTACTACCTCACCGGCGAAAGCTTCGCCCAGGTGAAGAACAGCCCGCACCTGGAAGTCTTCCGCAAGAAAGGCATCGAAGTGCTGCTGCTCACCGACCGTATCGACGAGTGGCTGATGAGCTACCTGCCGGAGTTCGACGGCAAGCAGTTCGTCGACGTCGCCCGCGGCGACCTGGATCTGGGCAGCCTGGACTCCGAAGAGGACAAGAAGGCCCAGGAAGAGATCGCCAAGGCCAAAGAAGGCCTGGCCGAGCGCCTCAAGGCCGCGCTGGGCGATGAAGTCGCCGAGGTGCGCGTGTCCCACCGCCTGACCGACTCGCCGGCGATCCTCGCCATCGGCGAACAGGACCTGGGCCTGCAGATGCGCCAGATCCTCGAGGCCAGCGGCCAGAAGGTGCCGGAGTCCAAGCCGATCTTCGAATTCAACCCGGCCCACCCGCTGATCGAGAAGCTCGACGCGGAAGCCGACGAAGACCGTTTCGGCGAGCTGACCCACATCCTCTTCGACCAGGCCGCCCTGGCCGCGGGGGACAGCCTGAAGGACCCGGCCGCCTACGTGCGCCGTCTGAACAAGCTGCTGGTGGAACTCTCCGCCTGAGTCGCCGCCTGAAAAACAAAGCCCGCTTCGGCGGGCTTTGTGCTTTCTTTATCCGCTCCACCTAACCGACAAGCGAAAAGGGGATTACCCAATGAGCCAGATCAGCGTGCAACCGGTCGCCTACAGCCAGGACGGCGTGTCCTTCGAGGGCCAGTTGGTATTCGATGCCGCCAGCAACGCACCGCGCCCCGGCCTGCTGATGGCGCCGAACTGGATGGGCGTCAGCCAGGGTGCCGTGGATATCGCCCGCAAGGTCGCCGAGCGCGGCTACGTGGTGTTGGTGGCCGATCTGTATGGCAAGGATGTGCGTCCCAACGGTACGGAGCAGGCGGCCGCCGCCATGATGCCGCTGAAGAACGACCGCGCGCTGCTGCGCAAGCGCATGCAGCTTTCCCTCGCCACCCTGCTGGAGCAGGCCGGCAAGGCTCCGCTGGACATCACTCGGCTGGCTACCTTCGGCTTCTGCTTCGGCGGCTGCTGCGCCTTGGAACTGGCCCGCGACGGTGCGCCGCTGGCGGCTGCCGTGTCCTTCCACGGCACCCTGGACACGCCGAACCCGGCCGACGCGAAGAACATCAAGGGCTCGGTGCTGGTCCTCGACGGCGCCGTCGACCCCTTCGTGCCCCGTGAGCAGCTGACCGAGTTCGCCAGGGAAATGATCGACGCCAACGTCGACTGGGCACTGACCAGCTACGGCGGCGCCGCGCATTCCTTCACCGATCCGCATGCGCAGATCCCGGGCAAGATGCAGTACGACGCCAAGGTGGCACGCCGCGCGTTTGCCGCGATGTTCGATCTGCTGGATGAGCGCTTCGGCGGCTGAAATCCCCCCCCGGTGAACGAAAACGCCGCGCCCCCATTGGAGGCGCGGCGTTTTTATTTGCTCTTCGTAGGAGCGAGCTTGCTCGCGAACCCTGCCTCGCAGCGGAGATTGTTCGCGAGAAAGCTCGCTCCTACGACAATCCTGTTGTCCCGCAGCGGTCCCTGATCAGGGCGCGTTGGCTGGTCGCTGAGCGGCTCGTTCGTCGGCGCGGTAACCCTTGGCGCCGAACCAGACGATGTACAGGTAGCACAGCAGCGGAACGGCGAAGGAGTGCAGCAGGCCGATGCGGTCGGCGAAGAAGGCTTGCACCAGCGGCATCACGGCGCCGCCGACGATGGCCATGCAGAGCAGGCCGGAGCCCTTGCTGGTGAGGTTGCCCAGGCCCTCCAGAGCGAGGGAGAAGATGGTCGGGAACATGATCGAGTTGAACAGTCCGATCAGGATCAGCGACCACATCGCCACGTGCCCGCCGACGCTGAGCGCCACGGCGATCAGCAGGGTGATCACCAGGGCATTGAAGGCCAGCATGCGGTTGGCCGGAATCGCGCGCATCAGCACGCTGCCGATGAAGCGGCCGACCATGGCGCCGCCCCAGTAGAACGACAGGTACTTGCCGGCCTGTTCGGCGGGCAGCCCGGCGATGTCCGGCTGGCCCATCAGGCTGACCAGGTAGCTGCCGATGGAAACCTCGGCGCCGACGTAGGCGAAGATCGCGATCACCCCGAAGATCAGGTGGCGATGGGCGAACAGCGAATGCTGGCCCGCCGCGGCGCCGTCGCTGGGCTCGCCGTGGTGAATCTTCGGCAGGCGGAACAGGGCGATCAGCACGGCGATGGCGAACAGCAGGCCGGCCAGCACCAGGTAGGGCGTCTTCACCGTGTCCGCCTCGGTGGCGGCGGAGCTGCCGAGCTGCGAAGCGGCACCGGCACCGATGGCGAGAATGGTCACCGAACCCACCAGCGGCCCGACGGTGGTGCCGAGTGAGTTGAAGGCCTGGGTCAGGTTGAGCCGGCTGGCGGCGGTGGCTGCCGGGCCGAGTACGTTCACGTAAGGATTGGCCGCGACCTGCAGGAGGGTGATGCCGGAAGCGAGGATGAACAGCGCAGCGAGGAAGAACGGGTAGGACTGCGCACTCGCCGCCGGGTAGAACAGCAGACAGCCGACCCCGGCAGTGGCCAGGCCGACGATGATCCCGCTCTTGTAGCCGACCTTTTCCACCAGGCGTCCGGAGGGGAAGGACATGATGAAGTAGGCGCCGAAGAAGCAGAACTGGATCAGTGAGGCCTCCACGTAGGACAGAGTGAACACTGCCTTGAGGTGCGGTACGAGGATGTCGTTGAGCGAGGTGATCAGGCCCCACATGAAGAACAGCAGGGTCAGCACGGTCAGGGCGCTGGTGTGGCGGTTGGCGTGCGGTTGGTCCATCGCGGACTCCTTGGGCCGGAAATGTGGCTCTTGCCGTGGCAAGGGGCTGGGGCTCGATGCTGCGCGCAGCGCGCGCCGCGACTCCTCATCCGTCCCCTATTTTTACGACAGGATGAGGGATTCCTGATCCGTTTCTCATTGTGCTCAGCGCGGCAACTCGATGCGCTCCCGTTCGCCCGGCACCGTCGGCCAGTCGCGGGCGGACCAGCGGGTGCGGGCGCTGTCGATCAGCGCCGGGTCGCTGGCGACGAAATTCCAGTTCATCCGCCGCGGCCCATCCAGCGGCGCGCCGCCGATGATTACCGCCCGGCAGTCGGTGCAGGCGGAGAGGGTGAAGGTGGCGCCTTCGGGCAGCACCAGCAGTTCGTGCAGCGGCAGCGGCTCATCGTCGAGCAGGGCCTCGCCCTCGATCAGGTACAGCGCGCGTTGCGGGTGCTCGTCGGGAATCGCCAGGGTGGCGCCGACGCTGAGGGTCAGCTCGGCATAGAGGGTCGGCGAAAGCACCGGTACCGGCGATTCGAGGCAGAAGCCCGCACCGGCGATCATGCGGATGCGCACGCCCAGGGCGTCGCTTTCCGGCAGGCTGGTGGCGGGGTGGTGGCTGTAGCTGGGCTCGCAGCCTTCCTGCTCGCGGGGTAGCGCCAACCACACTTGCAGCCCGTGCAGGCGCGAGCCGTTGTGGCGCAACGTTTCCGGCGTGCGTTCGACGTGGGCGACGCCGCGCCCGGCGGTCATCCAACTGACGTCGCCGGGCAGGACGAGCTGGTCGGAGCCGAGGCTGTCCTTGTGCTGCACCTGGCCTTCGAACAGGTAGGTGAGGGTGGACAGGCCGATATGCGGGTGCTGGCGGATGTCCATGCCGTGGTCGGGGGCGAAGCTGGCTTCCAGCATGTGGTCGAAGAACACGAAGGGGCCGACGCTGCGGCATTGCGCGGACGGCAGCGGGCGGAGGATGGGAACGCCTTCGACGTCTTCGGCGCGTGGGCGGATGCTCAGCAGGGAGTCGCTCATCTTGGTTTCCAACAGGTCTGATCTGGGCATGATAGACGCTCGCCGCCGGCCCGACCCGATTCGCGTCAGCACTCTGCCTGTCATCAGCCTGTCACGCCGATGTCATAGCCTCGCGCGGTCCCCAACAAGGAGCGCGACATGTCCATTTCCCGCCTGCCAGCGGCCCTGGCCCTCACCCTGGTTTCCGCCTTCGCGTCCTCGGCCTTTGCCGAAGTGCGTGTCACCGGCCCGGTCGAGTACGGCGTCTTCGTCAGCAACTACAAGGATTACCAGCCGGGCGAGCGCGTGCTGACCAGCAGCCAGGAGCAGCTCGAGGCCACGACCCGCGTACCGGCCAAGCTGGGCACCAAGTTCGGCCTGCGTTATCAGCTCAGCGGCAAGCAGGAAGGCGACGCCCCGCTGACCCTGCTGTATTTCACGCCCGGCGTGGTCACGCCGGACGGCCAGCGCCACGACAAGTTCGAGGTGGTACAGAAGCTGGTGGTCGGCGCACCGACCGACGTGATGGCCTACCAGTTCACCGAGAACCATGAGGTGGTGCAGGGGCAGTGGCGCTTCATGGTGTTCCAGGGCGATCGCCTGCTGGCGGAAAAGACCTTCACCGTCGAGTGAGTCACGCTGTAAGAAGAAGCCCGGCTACAGGCCGGGCTTTTCTTTGCGTACGAAAAAGGCGGATTGGCAGGCGGGACACAGTTTGTTACTTTGCATGCACGATAGTGCCAAATTGAGCGTGCAGACAGAATCGACAGGGGTACCCGGGCGCCCGCAAGCGCTTCAGCAGGTGAGTTACTGCGTGATGGTCCGGCAGGAGCCGGGCAATCAGCAGCCGAGAAACGAATAAGAACAGCACCGGTTGCAATGACCGGGCAATAAATCTTGGCGGTCAAGGAGGTAATGCTGTCTATGAGCAGTCAGATGGGGGGACGTTCGTCCATTTTCTGGGCGCCCCGGCGTGCGGGCGCGGTGATGGGACTCTTGCCGCTGCTGGTGGCGGGTTCGGCGCAGGCCCTGGAGTTCAAGCTGGCCGACAACGAGGTCACCGGCTCCCTGGACAGCACCCTGTCCTACGGCGCGATGTGGCGCGTGCAGGGTCGTGACAAGAGCAACATCACCGACATCAACGCCGACGACGGCAACCGCAACTTCGATACCGGGCTGGTCTCCCAGGTGTTCAAGCTCACCTCGGACCTGTCGGCCAAATACCAGAACTACGGCCTGTTCATGCGTGGCACCGCGTACTACGACACGCAGATCATGGACAAGCGCAACGACTACTACGACACCACCGATGGCGTGGTGCGGCCCAGCCAGTCGTATCCCCAGGACGATCACTTCACCGAAGACACCCGGCACATCGCCGGCCGCAAGGCCGAGCTGCTGGATGCCTACCTGTCCGGCAGCTGGGATATCGCCGAACACCCGCTCACCGGCCGCGTCGGCCGCCAGGTACTGAACTGGGGCGAGGGCGTGTTCTACCGGGGCGGGGTCAACACCATCAACCCGGTGGACGCCGCGCGTTTCCACCTGCCGGGCTCGGAGCTCAAGGAAGTGCTGGTGCCGACGGAGGCCCTGAGCCTCAACTTCGGCCTGACCGACGACCTGTCGATGGAGACCTTCTACCAGTGGAAGTGGAAGGAAACCCGCCTGGACTCGGTGGGCACCTACTTCTCCGATACCGACCTGTTCAGCGACGGCGGCAACACCGCCTACACCACTGAGGACAACCCGCTGATCAAGGAGCTGCTGGCCGGTTACCCGACCGTGGCGTCCCTTGGCCTGCTGGGCAATGGTCCCCACGGCCCCAATGCCTTCCTCGACCCGAACACCGGCACCTTCAAGGTCGCCAACGTCGGCAAGGACATCGATGCCCGTGACGACGGCCAGTTCGGCGTGGCGTTCCGCTACATCGCCGAAGAGCTGAACTCCACCGAGTTCGGTTTCTACTTCGTCAACTATCACTCCAAGGAACCGCAGATCGCCGTCGACCTGCGCAACTACCAGGGGGTCGATGTCGCCGCCCTGAACTCGCTGCTCGGCCCGCTGGGCCTGGGCGAGGCGGTTCCCGGCCTGTCGACGCTGGACATGGCCAGCAACGCCGAGGCGCGTCGCGACTACGTCGAAGACATCCGCATGTACGGTTTCAGCTTCAACACCACCCTGGGGGATGCCTCGGTGTCCGGCGAGATCGCCTACCGGCCGAACATGCCGATCAGCATCTCCGCCACCGACGACCTGCTCGGCGACCTGCTGACCCAGGGCGTGCTCGGCCAGACCAACCTGTTCGACGCCAACGTCCCCGCCAGCCAGGCCTGTGCGCCGGTGGCCGGCAAGCAGCTGTGCCGTGGCGAGCTGTTCGAGAACTACGAGCGGGCCGAGACCTACAACATCTCGCTGTCGACCATCTACAACTTCGGCCCGCACCTGTCCTTCGACTCCATGACCGGGGTGGCCGAAGTGGCCTCCGAGCACATCCGTGGCAGCAGCCTGAAGTACACCGCCTGGGACGGCAGCGAGCGCAAGTTCGTCGGCGCCCAGGACAAGGCCTATGTCGGCGGCAACGGCGACGACGTGCAGATCGACCGCGACAGCTACGGCTACACCCTGCTGCTCACCGGCAGCTGGAACGATGTCTACGCTGGGGTGAAGCTCTCGCCCTATGTCGTCTACCAGGAGGACTTCAGCGGCAACTCCGACCGTACTGGCAATTTCATCGAGGGGCGCAAGGCCTACACCCTCGGTATCGACGCCAGCTACCTGAACACCTTCGAGGTCGGCACCCAGTACACCAGTTACTACGGCGCCGGCTCCAGCAACTCCATGCGCGATCGGGACAACGTCTCGGTCACGGCGAAATACTCGTTCTGATCCGGAGAGAACCATGTACAAGAAGAGTTCCCTGATCGTCCTTGCGACCCTGGCGGCATTGGCCGTGACCGATGCGCGTGCAGCGGTTTCGGCGGACCAGGCGGCCAGGCTCAAGAGCAGCCTCACCCCGATGGGGGCGGAGAAGGCCGGCAACGCCGCCGGCACCATTCCCGCCTGGACCGGCGGCCTGACCTCCGCGCCAGCGGGCTACAAGGGGCCGGGCGCGCACCATGTCGATCCCTTCGCCGGGGAGAAGCCGCAGTTCGTCATCACCAAGGCCAACCTGGAGCAGTACAAGGCCAACCTGACGCCGGGGCAGATCGCACTCTTCAACGCCTATCCGGACAGCTTCCAGATGCCGGTGTACGCGACCCATCGCACCGGCTCGGCGCCGCAATGGATCTATGACAACATCTTCAGGAACGCCACCAGCGCCAAGCTGGTGGAAGGTGGCAACGGCTTCTCCGACGCCTACGGCGGCGTGCCGTTCCCCATCCCGCAGAGCGGTGTGGAGGCGGTGTGGAACCACATCGCCCGCTATCGCGGCACCTACATCGTGCGGCGTTCCTCCCAGGCCGGCGTGCAGCGCAACGGCGCCTACGCGCTGGTGACTTCCCAGGACGAGGCGCTGTTCCGCTTCTACGACCCCAAGGGCAGCGCCGACAAGCTCGGCAACACGCTGTTCTACTACATGACCTTCACTACCGCCCCGGCGCGCCTGGCCGGTAATGGCGCGCTGGTGCAGGAGACCCTCGACCAGGTCAAGGAACCGCGCCAGGCCTGGGGCTACAACCCCGGCCAGCGTCGCGTGCGTCGGGCGCCGACCCTCGCCTACGACACCCCCATCGAAGACTCCGATGGCCTGCGTACCGCCGATGACACCGACATGTACAACGGTGCGCCGGACCGCTACGACTGGACCCTGGTGGGCAAGAAGGAAATCTACATCCCCTACAACAACTACCAGGTGACCAGCCCCGAGGTGAAGTACAAGGACCTGCTCACTCCCGGCCACATCAATCCCAAGTACACCCGCTATGAGCTGCATCGTGTCTGGGTGGTGGACGGCAAGCTCAAGCCTGGCGCGCGGCATATCTACTCGCGGCGTACCCTCTACCTAGACGAGGACAGCTGGGGGGCCGCCGTGGTGGACCAGTACGACGGCCGCGGCGAGCTGTGGCGCGTGTCCCAGGCCTACCTGAAGAGCTTCTACGAGCAGCCGATGGTGTGGACTGCGCTGGATACCTTCCACGACCTCCAGGCCCATCGCTACAGCATCCAGTGGCTGGACAACGAGGAACCCGGCACCGCCGACTTCAGCCAGCCGGCCCCGGATGACTCCAACTTCAGCCCCTCGGCGTTGCGCCGCAAAGCCTCGCGCTGAGAGCAGAAACGACAAAGGCCCCGAAAGGGGCCTTTGGCTTTTTGCCGGGTGACTTTGCGTCTCGCACGGAACGCGCTTGCTTTTCGTAGGAGCGAGCTTGCTCGCGAACCTGTTTAGCACCTGACCCTGTCGCTGGAGTGCCTTCGCGAGCAAGCTCGCTCCTACACATTCGGCGTCGTGCCAGCAGTTCAGTCCCCGCGATACTCGCAACCGCTGGTGCAGGTCTCGTGCACCCGCACCTTGGACAGTTCCGGCAGCAGCGGCTTGAGCTGTTGCCATATCCAGCGGCAGAGGTTTTCGCTGGTGGGGTTTTCCAGCCCCGGAATCTCGTTCAGGTAGTTGTGATCGAGCTGGTCGTAGATCGGCTTGAAGATCTGCTTGATCTCGGCGAAGTCGCGAATCCAGCCGGTATACGGGTCGACCTCACCCTCGATGTAGATGGCGGCCCGGAAGGAGTGGCCATGCAGGCGGCCGCACTGGTGCCCGGCGGGGACGTGGGGCAGGCGGTGGGCGGCTTCGAAGGTGAACTCTTTGAACAATTCCACGGTGGTGCGCTCTATGACGATCGCCGGCCCGGAGACGGGCCGGCCGGAAAATGGGCACCTAGTCTATCACCAACCCGTAAGCCGGGCCGGACGTTCCGGCCAGCGGCTCAGCGGATCGCCAGCCGTTTCGCCAGGCGATTGAGATTGGCGCGATCCAGTCCCAGCTCGCGAGCGACGGCCGCCCAGTTGCCGTCGTGGCGTTCCAGACTGTGGTTGATCATGCGCCGCTGGAAGGCATCGACCGCCGGGCGCAGTTCGCCTTGCGGGCTGGCCTCCGGGACGCTGTCCGCGATGGCGGAAGCACCGGGGGGCGACTGTTTCTGCTGTTCCAGGCCGAGGTCGTCCAGGCCCAGGCTGAGGATGCGCGAGCGCTGCGGATGGTTCGCCAGCGCCTTGAGCGAGGCACGTCCGATCAGGTGCTCCAGCTCCCGCACGTTGCCCGGCCAGCCGTAGTCGAGCAGGGCGGCCTGGGCCTCGCGGGTCAGGCGCAGGCTGCGCAGCCCCAGGCGCGGGCGGTTCTCCTCGAGGAAGTAACCGGCCAGCAGCAGCACGTCGTTGCCGCGCTCGCGCAACGGCGGCACCCGCAGCGGGTAGACGCTCAGACGGTGGTAGAGGTCGGCGCGGAAGCGCCCGGCACGCACCTCTTCGGCGAGGTCGCGGTTGGTGGCGGCGATCAGGCGCACGTCGACGTGGTGTTCGCGGTCCGAGCCGACCCGCTGCAGTTGTCCGCTCTGCAGCACGCGCAGCAGCTTGGCCTGGATCGCCAGTGGCAGCTCGCCCACCTCGTCGAGGAACAGGGTGCCGCCATCGGCCAGCTCGAACTTGCCGCGCCGCTCGCCCACCGCGCCGGAGAATGCGCCGCGCACGTGGCCGAACAGCTCGCTTTCCACCAGGGTCTCCGGCAGCGCCGCGCAGTTCAGGCTGACCAGTGGCTGCCCGCTGCGCAGGGAGTTGGCGTGGATCGATTGCGCCACCAGCTCCTTGCCCACGCCGGTCTCGCCGGTGATCAGCACGCTCAGGTCGCTGCCGGCCACCAGCTGGATTTCGTTCATCAGCGCCTGGTGCGCCTTGCTCTGGCCGATCAGCTCCCGCGGCTGGTCGCCGGAGGCGCGCTGGTAGGCATCGGCACGCTGTTGCTCGTGCTCGGCGCGCAGGGCGAGGTCGAGCATGCGCTGGCTGGCTTTCACCGTGGCGGCGGCGAGGCTGGCGAAGGCTTCGAGGTTGTCCAGGTCGCCTGTGGAGAAACGCTCCGGGTCGAGCGCATCGAGGGTCAACAGGCCCCAGGGCTGCTCGTCGAGGAACAGCGGGCAACCCAGGCAATCGTGCACTTCCAGATGCCCGTGCAGGCCTTCCACCAGGCCGTCGTAAGGGTCTGGCAGGCCGCAGTCGGCGGCGAAACGGGTCGGGCCGGGGTGTTCGAGGAGGGCGCGCAGACGCGGGTGCTCATTGATCTTGAAGCGGCGGCCGAGGGTGTCGGGGCTGAGTCCGTCGACGGCCAGCGGCACCAGTTGGTCGCCTTCCAGGCGCAGCAGGGCGGTGGCATCGCAGGGCAGCAGTTGGCGCAGCGCTTCCAGCAGGCGCCGATAGCGTTCGCTGTCGGGCAGCTCGCGAGAGAGGTCGGCCACCAGCGGGAGCAGGGTGGCGAGCAAGGGGTTTCGGGTCATTTTGACCTCATTGGAGTCATTATGACTCGTGACGATATGGGTCATTATGACTCAATAAATTCCAAAGGTCCCGGAAATACCGGGCTCCAGGGTTGGCACGTTTTCTGAAACGTCTCTGGCAGAAAGCACAGGCAGACCACTCTCTACCTGGCCAACCCGAGGAGATACCGATGCTGTCCAACGAACACCGTACCCTGGTCAAGGCCACCGTCCCGCTGCTGGAGACCGGCGGCGAGGCGCTGACCCAGCACTTCTACAAGATGATGCTGAGCGAATACCCCGAGGTACGCCCGCTGTTCAACCAGGCGCACCAGGCGTCCGGCGACCAGCCCCGCGCCCTGGCCAACGGTGTGCTGATGTACGCCCGCCACATCGACGAGCTGGAGCAACTCGGCCCGCTGGTGGCGAAGATCGTCAACAAGCACGCCGCGCTGCAGATCCTGCCGGAGCATTACCCGATCGTTGGCAGTTGCCTGCTGCGGGCGATCCGCGAGGTACTGGGCGAGGAAATCGCCACCCAGGCGGTGATCGATGCCTGGGCCGCCGCGTATGGCCAACTGGCCGAGATCCTGATCGGCGCCGAGGAGTCGGTGTACCAGCAGAACGCCGAGCAGCCCGGCGGCTGGCGTGGCGCGCGGCGCTTCCGTATCGCCCGCAAGGAAGTCGAGAGTGAGGAAATCACCTCCTTCTACTTCCAGCCGGTGGACGGCGGCGCATTGCTTGACTTCCAGCCCGGCCAGTACATCGGCCTGCGCCTTGAGCTGGACGGCGAGGAAGTACGCCGTACCTATTCGCTCTCCGATGCGCCCAATGGCCGCGAGTACCGCATCAGCGTGAAGCGCGAGACGGAGGGCAAGGTTTCCAACCACCTGCACGACGAGATCAAGGTGGGCGACGAGATCGAGCTGTTCCCGCCGGCAGGCGACTTCGTCCTGCGCGACGGCGACAAGCCGCTGGCGCTGATCACCGCCGGCGTGGGCATCACTCCGGCGCTGGCGATGCTCAGGCAGGCCCTGGACGGCGGGCGCGAGGTGCACTTCATCCACTGCGCCCGTCATGGCGGTGTGCATGCGTTCCGCGAGTGGATCGAGGCACAGTCCGAGGCCCATCCGCACTTGCTGCATTACTTCTGCTACAGCGAGCCGCGGGAGCAGGACGAGGCCCACGCCGAAGGCTTCCTCAGCCGCGACCTGCTGGCCCAGTGGCTGCCGGCCAACCGTGACCTGGACGCCTATTTCCTCGGGCCCAAGCCCTTCATGGCCCAGGTGAAGCGTCATCTGCGCGAGCTCGGCGTGCCCGAGCAGCAAACCCACTACGAGTTCTTCGGCCCGGCCAGCGTGCTGGAGGCCTGAAGCTGAAATACCCGGCCCGTTCGCGGGCCGGTTCAACCGAGGAGGTGTGTGATGGACGGTCTTTTCGCTTGCCCCAGACGGAGCCTGGTGATGTCGTCGACGCTGCTCGGCAGCGGGCTTGCGCTGTTGCTGGTGGGCCTCACGGGAGCCTATGTCATCGATGCCGGGCTGTCGCTGCTGGCGATAGTCGCGTCCCACGCGCTCACCATCCTCGGTCCTACATTGCTGAAGCTGGGCTATGTGCTACGGCTCATCGCCCAGCATCAGATGCGCAAGGAAGGCTGGGAGGCATGCTGTGTTGCTGGTTGATCGAAAAGCCCTGTTGACCATTCCGGCGCTGTGGCGCCTGGGTTTCCGCCCATTCTTCCTCGGTGGCGCGTTGTTCGCGCTGATCGGCATCGCGGCCTGGGCGGCGGTGCTGCTGGGCCTGCTGCCGGCCTGGGAGCCCTTGGGCGGCTGGCTGGCCTGGCACCGCCATGAAATGCTCTTCGGCTTCGCCAGCGCCATCATCGCCGGCTTCCTGCTGACCGCCGTGCAGACCTGGACCGGCCGGTCCGGCGTCAGCGGCCGCCCGCTGATGATCCTCGCCGGCATCTGGCTGGCGGCCCGGCTCGCCTGGCTCGGCGGCGCGCCACTGTGGCTGGTCACGCCTCTGGAGCTGGCATTCCTGCCGGCGCTGGCGTTTTTCGTCGGGCGCAGCCTGTGGCAGGTGAAGCAGGTGCGCAACTACCCGGTGATCGCGGTGCTGACGCTGCTCACGCTGGCTGATGCGCAAGTGATGCTGGGCCTCTGGGGCGGCCGTGATGACTGGCAGCGCGGCGGGGTGCTGGCAGCGCTCTGGCTGGTGGCGGCGCTGATGGGCTTGATCGGCGGACGCGTCATTCCTTTCTTCACCCAGCGTGGCCTGGGCCGTACCGCACAGGTGCCGGCCTGGCCCTGGCTGGACAATCTGCTGCTGGCCGGCACGATGCTGGTGGCCGTGCTGACGGCGGCTGGCTTCGGTCTGGCGCCACATCCGCTGTTGGGCGCGTTGTTCGCGGTGCTCGCCGTGGGCCACCTGATTCGCCTGTGGCGCTGGCGGGACAAGGGTATCCGGGGTGTGCCGCTGCTGTGGTCGCTGCACCTGGCCTATCTCTGGATGCTGCTGGCCCCGGCGGGCATGGCGGTGTGGAACTTCGGTGCGCCGATTGCCCTCAGCCTGCCGATTCACGCGTTGACGGTCGGGGGTGTGGGTGGCCTGATCCTGGCGATGATCGCCCGTGTCAGCCTCGGTCACACGGGGCGTCCGCTGCAGCCGCCGAAGGTCATGGCCTGGGCGTTTGCGTTGCTCAATCTGGGTGTGCTGTGCCGGGTCGTGTTGGTGCTGTGGCTGCCCATGCAGGGCCTGAGCCTGGCAGCGGCCTGCTGGGTGGTGGCCTTCCTGCTGTTCGCCTGGCACTACGGGCCGATGTTCTGGCAGCCGCGGGTGGACGGGCAGCCGGGGTGATTTCTCTTCGCGGGAGCGCGGATCGCGGACAAGGTCCGCTCCTACGAGAGCGGCAGTGCGCCTCGTTTCCGTTCGCGGCTCACTGCGCCTGGCGCAAGCGCTTGAGCTCGGTGTTCAACCAGGTGGCGGTGTCCTGCGTGCCGCCTGGGCAGCGGACCCGGTAGGGCTTGCCGCTCATGCTGCTCTTGCTGGCGGCGCGCTCGATGAAGTCTTCGGCGCTGCTCACCAGGTCCTTGTTTTCCAGGTAATCGAGCTTCTTCTGCAGATGCGCGCGGGCCTCGCTGCCCGGGTACTCGCTGCCGTTGCGGATGAAGCGGCAGTCGCTGTGCTCGACGAAGTCCAGCAGTTGGGTGACTTCCCTCTGTGCCTTGGCATCGACGGCGGCGTGCGCGCCCGTGCAGGCCAGCAGGAGCGAGGTGAGCAGGAGCGAAGATAGCAGACGCATGGAGAGTTCCTTTCGAGTGCGTGGGGCGCGCCGATCATGTCAGCGGCAGCAGGCGTTCACTCAGTCTGCCGCTGTCCACCAGTTCAAGGAACTCGTCGCCCATCCGCCGGCTTTCGTCCATCGCCGTGTGCCAGTAGCGCTCGCGCCCGGCGTCGTCGCCCAGGTAACGGTGGAAGTCCTTGCGGTCCGGCAGCTTGTTGTGCGGCAGGCGCGCCAGGTACTCCTTCGACGGCGCCAGCAGCAGCACGTCCTGCAGGCGGCCGGCGTCGCCACGGCGCCAGGGCAGACCCTTGTCGAACCAGCCGGGGATCACCTTGTCGGTGAAATGCGGATAAAGCACCACGCCTTCGGGCAGGTAGGGCAGGTCGAGGTGATAGTCCAGCAGACCGCCGTCGCGGTAGGTGCCGGGGCCGGCGCCGGGAATGTCGCGCACGCCTTCCATCACCATCGGGATCGATCCGGAAGCGAGCAGGGCGTGGCGCAGGTTGGCCAGGTCCAGGTGCAGGTAGCGCGAGGGAAAGTCCGACAGCGGCTCCAGCGGTGGCGCCCGGCGCGAGTCGTGGATGATCAACCGCTCGAAGTGCCGGTGCAGATGACGGCGGCCCACCAGGTTGTCGCGGATCACCGCGCCCAGGCCCATGCCGAGGCTGGCCTTGCCGTCCCGGGCGAGGCGGCCATGGCTCTTCACCACCACCACGTTGAGGCGGTACCAGGGGTTGTCGAGGACGCTGGCGTCGCGGCCGTCGAGCAGGTCGTCGAGCATCTTCGCGCAGCTTTTCGAGACGTCGCTGATGCTCGCGTTACGGGCGAAGCGCTGCTGGGTATAGAGCTCGCCGAGGCGGCGGATGCCTTCGGCCGGGTCCGGCAGGCAGGCGCTGGCGAAGCGCCAGGAGCCGATGGAGGCGCCGATCAGCGAACGCTCGCGCGGGGCGCGTGGCAGCCATTCGCCGAACAGCGCCAGGTCCAGGCCCTGGATACCCAGTGCCTTCGGGCCGCCGGCGGCGCCAGGCAGGATACCGACATCGGCAGGGGCGAGGCCCTGTTCACGGATGCGCTTGAGGGCACGGGTGCCGGCCTTGAGGGTAAGGGCGGGGGTCTTGATCTGGATGGCGGTCATGCGGAGCCTCGCGGGTGCAAGCGGCGATTATAGAGCCTGCAGGCGCGGAGCAAGGAGACTTCACCGGGTGAATGATCCTTGCCGATTCAGCTTGAATTAAGTCCTTCACCTTAGTCTGAGGAACATGCCAATTCAGACGAGGTGTTACCCATGAAACCGCTGGTTCTTCTGACTGCCGCCACTGCGCTGCTGCTTGGGGCTGCCGCGGCGATGGCCCACGACATCGGTCCGGACGAGGCACTGCGCCTGCGCGATGCCGGCACCATTCGCGATTTCGAAGCCCTCAACCAGACTGCCCTGAGCAAGCATCCGGGCGGATCGGTGTACGATAGCGAGCTTGAGCTGGAACATGGCCGCTACCTCTACAAGGTCGATCTCAAGGACGCACAGGGCGTGAAATGGGATGTCGAACTCGATGCGGTGAGCGGTGCAATCATCAAGGATCGCCAGGACGACTGATGAAGATCGATTTGCCGCGCGCGGCCCTGCTGGCCATCGCGCTTGCCCTGTCGGCCGGTGTCGCGCAGGCCCATGACCTGAGCCAGGACGAGGCCCTGCGGCTGAGCCGTGAAGGGGTGATCCGCCCGTTCGAGGAAATCCTGCCCATCGCCCAGGGGCTCTATCCCGGCTCCAAGCTGCTGGAGGCCGAACTGGAAAAGGAGCACGACACCTATATCTACGAGGTGGAACTGCTCACCGTCGATGGCGTGGTGCGTGAACTGGAACTGGATGCCCGCAATGGTCGCATCCTCAAGGATAAGGAAGACGACTGATGCGCCTGTTGCTGGTGGAAGACCACGTCCCCCTGGCCGATGAGCTGCTGGCCACCCTGACGCGCCAGGGCTACGCCGTCGACTGGCTGGCCGACGGCCGCGACGCCGCCGTGCAGGGCGCCAGCGAGCCCTATGACCTGATCATCCTCGACCTTGGCCTGCCGGGGCGTCCGGGGCTGGACGTGCTGCGCGAATGGCGCGGCATGGGGCTGGCAACGCCGGTGCTGATCCTCACCGCGCGGGGCTCCTGGGCCGAGCGCATCGACGGCCTTAAGGCCGGCGCCGACGACTACCTCACCAAGCCGTTCCATCCCGAAGAGCTGCTGCTGCGCATCCAGGCGCTGCTGCGCCGAGCCCGTGGACTGGCCAACCAGAGCCAGCTGGAAGTGGCGGGTCTGACGCTGGACGAGGCACGGCAGTGCGTGCAGCAGGGTGGCAAGGATGTCGACCTGACGTCCGCCGAGTTCCGCCTGTTGCGCTATTTCATGCTGCACCCCGGCCAGTTGCTGTCGAAATCCCACCTTGCCGAGCACCTCTATGACGGCGAGACTGAGCGCGATTCCAACGTCATCGAGGTGCACATCAATCACCTGCGCCGCAAGCTCGGCCGGGAGATCATCGAGACCCGTCGCGGACAGGGCTACCGCTTCACCGGCACCGCCGGCGGAGCCGCCCGTTGATGTCGATCCAGCGCCGGCTCGGCCTCGGGCTCGGCGTGGTGCTGGTGGTGATCGGCCTGGTGCTGGCGCAGACCGGGCTCTGGCTGTTCGACCAGGGCCTGCGCCGCTATCTCGCCGAGGGCCTGCAGGACGAGGCGGAAAGCCTGCTGGTGGGCATCATGCGCGGCCCGGCCGGCCTGCAACTGGATGACCAGCGGGTGGACGCTGCCTATGAGCGCCTGTTCTCCGGGCGCTATTTCGTAATCCGTTTCGATGACGTCACCTGGCGTTCCCGTTCGCTGTGGGACCGGGAGCTGGACCTGCCTGAGCACAAGGGCCTGGTCCGGGCGCTGGAGAAAGGCCCGGAGGGCCAGCGATTGCTGGTCTATCGCGGCGACTACAAGCGCTATGGCAAGCAGTTGAAGATCGTCGTGGCGCAGGATTACACGCCGCTCCTCAAGAGCTTCAAACGTCTGCGCAACGTCGGCCTGGCTGCCGGTGGCGTGGCGCTGCTGCTGATCCTGGTCTTCCAGGGCTTCACCGTCCGCCGTGCCTTGCGTCCGCTGGAGCGTGTGCGCCAGCAGATCGCGCAGTTGCAGGAAGGGCAGCGCAGCCAGCTGGACCGGCAGGTGCCGCGGGAGCTGGAGCCGCTGGTGGATCAGGTCAACCACCTGCTGCAGCACACCGAAGATACCCTGCGCCGCTCGCGCAACGCGCTGGGCAACCTCGGACATGCCTTGAAGACTCCCCTCGCGGTGCTGATCAGCCTCGCCGAGCGCGATGAAGTGCGCGAGCACCCGGAGTTGCGCCGCGTGCTGCAGGAGCAACTGGAGCAGATCGAGCAACGCCTGGCCCGCGAACTGGGCCGCGCGCGCCTGGTGGGCGAAGCGCTGCCCGGCGCGCATTTCGACTGCGATGCCGAGCTGCCCAGTCTGTGCGAGATGCTCAGGCTGATCCATGGCGAACACCTGGGCATCGAATGGAAGGCGGCGCCTGGCCTGCGCCTGCCGTTCGATCGCGAGGACCTGCTGGAGATGCTCGGCAACCTGCTGGATAACGCCTGCAAGTGGGCGGATGCCCAGGTCCGGCTGACGGTGGAGAAGGGCGCCGATAGTTATCTGCTGAGCGTGGATGATGACGGTCCCGGCATTGCCGAGGATCAGCGCGAAAGTGTGCTGGAGCGCGGCACGCGGCTGGACGAACAGGTCGCGGGGCATGGCCTGGGGTTGGGCATCGCGCGGGATATTGCGGCGGCGTGTGGCGGCAACCTGAGGCTGGAAGGTAGCGAGCTCGGTGGATTGCGGGTGGTGGTCGAGTTACCGCGCCGCGCGGTGTGAGACGGCTTCCGTAGGAGTGGACTCTGTCCGCGATTGGGCTTTGTGCCGTGCGGTTCGCGAGCAAGCTCGCTCCTACAAGGTTTGCACCGGAGCGATCTTCGTAGGAGCGAGCTTGCTCGCGAACCTGATCTGGTGCCGGCCTTGCCGGCGGATCGCGGACGCTCCTACAGGTAAACCTCGTGCGTAACTGGCTGTTGTAGGAGCGGATCTTATCGGCGATCCGGCCGCCAGGCCGGCTAACGATTGTCCCGGCGGCGCCGGGATTTCGCGGAGAAGCTCCGCTCCTACGAGAGCATCCGGCGTCAGACCCGGAACTGATCCATCAATCCCTGCTGATGGTTGGCCAGCTGGTTCAGCGACTGGCTGACCTGCGCCGACTCCTGCGCCTGGCTGGACAGCGACTCGGTGACGTCACGAATGCCCGCCACGTTGCGGTTGATCTCCTCGGCCACCGCGCTCTGTTCCTCGGCGGCGCTGGCGATCTGCAGGTTCATGTCGGTGATCACGCTGACCGCCTCGCCGATGCGCTTGAGCGCGGCCACCGCCTGCTCCACCTGGCTCACGCTGTCCTGCGCCTGGCGATGGCTGTTGCTCATCGCACCGACCACGTCGCGGGTACCGTTCTGCAGACCTTCGATGACCTGGCGGATTTCCTCCACCGAGTCCTGGGTGCGTCGGGCCAGGTTGCGTACCTCGTCGGCGACCACCGCGAAACCGCGCCCTGCCTCACCGGCACGCGCCGCCTCGATGGCGGCGTTGAGCGCCAGCAGGTTGGTCTGCTCGGCGATGCCACGGATCACCTCCAGCACCGAACCGATCTGCTCGCTGCTCGCCGCCAGGCCTTCCACCTGACTCATGGCGCTGCTCATGTCGCTGGCCAGGGCATCGATCAGGCGCGTGGTGCTGTCGATCACATTGAGGCCGTCGCGGGTCGCACCGTCGGCGCCACGGGCGGCATCGGCAGCCATGGCGGCGCTGTTGGCGACGTCATGGGCGGTGGCGCTCATCTCCTGGGAGGCGGTGGCGACCTGGTCAACTTCGCGGAACTGCTGCTGCATACCGGCGCTGGTCTGGCTGGCGATTTCCGAGGACTGGTCGGCGGTGGCGCGGGCGTCCTGCACCGACGATTTCACGTCGCGGATGATCGGCTGCAGCTTGTCGAGGAAGCGGTTGAACCAGCCGGCCAGTTCGCCCAGTTCGTCCTTGCCGCTGTAGTCCAGGCGCTTGGTCAGGTCACCTTCGCCGCTGGCGATGTTGCGCAGCATGGCGGCGACCTTGAGGATCGGGCGAGTGACGCCGCGGGCGGTGAGCCACATGGCGAACAGGCCGATCAGCACGGCGATCAGGCCGAAGCCGAGCTGGGAGAGGGTGCCCCGGGTGCGCTGCTCGTCGAGCTGCTGTTGCAGGGTGATGGCCGGGCCGAGCAGTGTCTGCTCCGGCACCTCGAGAAGAACGGCCCAGGGTTTGGAGCCGGGAATCGGTTGCAGCGGTTCGATGACGCGCAGTTGAGCGTCCTGGCGCAGCACCTGCTCATGGTTGCTGGCAATGGACTGCAACAGCTGCGCGCCTTGCTGCGGATAGATCTCCTGCAGCTTCTTGCCCAGCAGGCTGGCATCGGCGCTGTGCCCGGCGAGCAGGCCGGCGGCGCTGATGATGCTGACCTTGCCCTGGCCGTCATACAGCTCCTGGCTGCCCTGACGGCTGATCTCCTGGAGCTTTTCCAGGCTGATGTCGAGGCCCATCACGCCGACTATCTTGCCGTCCAGTTCCAGGGGGAAGGCAATGCTGGTCATCAGCAGCTTGTGGCCGCCGGCTTCGTCGAAGTAGGGGTCGAGCACGCAGGGCTGGCCGGTGGTCTTGGGGCAGGTGAACCAGGCGTTGTAGGGCGCGCCGCTCGGGCCGGGAGTGGTGTCGGCGAGCATGGCTTCGTTGGTTGCCTCGGATTCGAGCTGGCCCGGCGTGGCTTGCGACCAGTAGAGCGAGAAGCGCCCGGCGTCGTTGCTGCCGATCTCGGCCTGTCCGGCGAACAGCTGGTCCTTGCCGTCCAGGGCGTTGGGTTCGAAGGCCACGTAGAGCCCCAGCAGTTCGGGGTTGCCTTCCAGGGCGGTCTTCACCTGGCGGGTGAGGTCCTCGCGCAGGTCATAGGCATCGAGGAAGCGCTTCTGTGCCTGGTCGCGCAGGAACATCACCTGCCGCGAGAAGCCCTTGCCGTACTGGTAGGCGTCCATGATGTAGCGCTGGATGCGCATCGCCTGGACTTCGCCGCGCGAGCGCAGGCGGGCCTGGGCGGCTTCGTCGAGCATGCGGGCGCTGGACTCCTTGACCAGCGCGGTGCTGTGCTGGGTGCGGAACACGGAAAGGCCGGACAACAGCGACACCACGCCGAGCAGGCAGAGGCCAGCGAGCAGCGTGATCTTCCACTGGATGGAAAGGCGTCGGAAAAGCATGGTCATGTCCTTGAGCAGGAAAACTCGGGGCTGCCGGGGTTATCGGCCTTTTTCGCCCCTTCTTGATCGATGGCAGGAGGAAACGCCAAAAAACAGGCGATTCTGGTGTACCTGTTTCAATAGCAGCGTTTTCTCAGCAAAAACTGTGCTCGCCAAGGCGAAATTCCTGTCGAAATTGCGCCGTCTGTCATCCGAAAGACTTTGATTCAACAGGCTTTTTGACAGGCCGGATGGGGTTCGGCAGAGTACGCGCCTTTTGCCCGCCCAAGACCCGGCGGGCCCGGTTGTTAAGGAGAATTGAGATGAATGCGGTGCTGATCGCCGTTGGCCTGATGCTGGTGCTGAGCCTGTGTCGCGTGCATGTGGTGGTGGCGCTGATCGCCGGCGCGGTGGCGGGCGGGCTGCTCGGCGGCCTGGGCATGGAGGGAACGCTAAAGGCGTTCAACGCCGGCCTGGGTGGTGGTGCGACGGTGGCGCTGTCCTACGCGATGCTGGGCGCCTTCGCCGTGGCCATTGCGCGTTCCGGCATGGCCCACGCGCTCGCCGACCGTGCGCTGGCGATGCTCGGACGGCACGAAGACGGGGCACCGGCTGGCTTCAAATGGCTGCTGATCGGGCTTCTGCTGCTGGTGGCGATCTCCTCGCAGAACCTGTTGCCGATCCACATCGCCTTCATCCCGCTGCTGGTGCCGCCGCTGCTTTACGTGCTGACCCGCCTGCAGATCGACCGCCGGCTGATCGCCTGCGTGATCACCTTCGGCCTGATCACACCCTACATGTTCCTGCCGGTGGGCTTCGGCAACATCTTCCTCAACGAGATCCTGCTGGCCAACGTCGCGCGCAGCGGCGTGGATGTCAGTGGGGTGGATGTCAGCCGGGCCATGCTCATCCCGGCCCTGGGCATGGTTTGCGGCCTGCTGATCGCGGTGCTGTTCAGCTACCGGCGCAAGCGCAGCTATGACCTGGAGCGTATCGAGCAGGCCGAGCGGGTCAGCACCCCCTACAGCCCGATGAGCCTGACGGTGGCCGGGGTGGCGGTCGTGGCGGCGTTCGTCGTGCAACTGTGGCTGGATTCGATGATCCTCGGCGCGCTGGTGGGGTTCCTGGTGTTCTCCCTGTCGGGTGTGGTGCGTTGGAAGGAGGCGGACGACCTGTTCACCGAGGGCATGAAGATGATGGCGATGATCGGCTTCATCATGATTGCCGCCGCCGGTTTCGCCGAGGTGATGAAGGCGACCGGGCAGGTCGCCACCCTGGTCGAGGCGGCTGCCGCCTGGATCGGCCACAGCAAGGCCTGGGGCGCGTTCCTCATGCTGCTGGTGGGGCTGCTGGTGACCATGGGAATCGGTTCGTCCTTCTCCACGGTGCCGATCATCGCGGCGATCTTCGTCCCGCTGGCGGTGCAGCTGGGGTTCGGCCCGCTGGCCATCGTCAGCATCGTCGGCACCGCCGGCGCGCTGGGCGATGCGGGTTCGCCGGCGTCGGACTCCACCCTGGGCCCGACCTCGGGTCTCAACGTGGACGGCCAGCACAACCATATCTGGGACACCGTAGTGCCGACCTTCCTGCACTACAACCTGCCGCTGCTGGCCTTCGGCTGGGTGGCGGCGATGGTGCTGTAAGGCGGCAATCGCGCCGCAAAAGTTGCACTCGGCAGACCAACTGCTGACTAATGAGCAGGTTTCCCCTACTTCCGGACCTGCTCATGCTCGAATCGAAACTGGAATACCGGACGTTCCTGCTCCTTCTGGCAGTGGTCACCATCGCCTTCGCCTGGCTGTTGTTGCCGTTCTACGGCGCGGTGTTCTGGGGCACCATCCTGGCGATCATCTTCGCCCCGCTGCAACGCCGCCTGCGCGTGCGCCTGAACGGGCGCAACAACCTGGCGGCGCTGATCTCGCTGACGATCTGCCTGCTGATCGTGATCCTGCCCATCACCTTCATCGCCGGTGCGCTGGTGCAGGAGGGTGCGACGGTCTACCAGCAGCTGAAGTCCGGCGACCTCAACCTCGCGGCCTACTTCAAGCAGGCGATGGATGCGCTGCCGCGCTGGGCCTACCACTGGCTGGAGCGCTTCGACCTGACCGATCTGTCCGGTTTTCAGGAGCGGCTTTCCAAGGGCGCCATGCAGGCCAGCCAACTGGTAGCGACCAAAGCCTTCAGCATCGGCCAGAACACCTTCGACTTCGTCATCAGCTTCGGCATCATGCTTTACCTGCTGTTCTTCCTCCTGCGCGATGGCCCGGCACTGGGGCGTCGTATCAAGCAGGCGGTGCCGCTGAGCGTCGACCACAAGCAGCACCTGTTCACCAAGTTCACCACGGTGATCCGTGCCACGGTAAAGGGCAACATCGCCGTGGCCGCGACCCAGGGTGCGCTGGGCGGGCTGATCTTCTGGTTCCTCGGCATCCAGGGTTCGCTACTGTGGGGCACGCTGATGGCCTTCCTCTCGCTGCTGCCAGCGATTGGCGCGGGGCTGATCTGGGTGCCGGTCGCCGCCTACTTCCTGCTCACCGGGGCGATCTGGCAGGGCGTGGTGCTGACGCTGTTCTGCGTGCTGGTGATCGGCCTGGTGGACAACATCCTGCGCCCGATCCTGGTGGGCAAGGACACCAAGATGCCGGACTACGTGGTGCTGATTTCCACCCTCGGCGGCATGTCGCTGTTCGGGCTGAACGGTTTCGTCATCGGCCCGCTGATCGCGGCGCTGTTCATCGCCTCGTGGGACCTGTTCAGCGGACGCGAATTGAATGAGTCGAAGGCGGAGTAGGGGAGAGCGTGGGCGTATGACCGTTCGCGGTTATACGCCCTTCGTTGCCGTATCCGTTGAAGCAGAGCCGTGGAGGAGGCGTCGGTTCTTGTAGGAGCGAGCTTGCTCGCGAACCGCATAACGCCGTGCGTTCCTGAAATACCGTTCGCGAGCCAGCTCGCTCCTACGAAAAGCAGTCTGCGGCTGAGTGAGCCCCGCCCAATAAAAAACCCCGCCGAAGCGGGGTTTTTCATGCCTGTCGATCTCAGCCGGCGATGGCCAGACCCGTGTGCTGCAGGATGTCCAGCAGCGGCTGCGGGTACACGCCGAGGAAGAAGGCGAGCAGGGCGATGGCCACCAGCATGATGCCGCCGGCGCGCTGAGCCCAGTCCAGGGGCGCGTCGTGACGCTTCATGTTCGGCTCGACCAGGAACATGGTCACCATGACGCGCAGGTAGTAGAACAGGCCGATGGCGCTGCCCAGTACCAGGGCGCCGACCAGCCACCACAGGTGGGCCTCGACGCCGGTGGCGACCACGTAGAACTTGCCGATGAAGCCGGCGGTCAGCGGGATGCCGGCCAGGGACAGCATCATCACGGTCATCACCGCGGTAAGCACCGGACGGCGCCAGAACAGGCCGCGGTACTCGAACAGCGCGTCGGCGTCGCGGCCGCTGTACGGAGTGGACATCAGGGTGACCACGCCGAAGGCGCCCAGGGTGGTGACCACGTAGGTGGTCAGGTACACGCCGACGGTTTCCACGGCCAGGCCCTTGCTCGCCACCAGGGCGATCAGCAGGTAGCCGAAGTGGGCGATGGACGAGTAGCCGAGCAGGCGCTTGATGTTGCTCTGGGTCAGCGCCAGCAGGTTACCGATCAGGATCGAGGCGATGGCGATGACCGCGATGGCGTCATGCAGCAGGCCGTTGTGCAGGGCCGCCGGAGCGATCTGGAACAGGCGCAGCAGCACGGCGAACACGGCGACCTTGCTGGCGGTGGCGAGGAACGCGGCCACCGGGGCCGGGGCGCCTTCGTAGACGTCCGGGGTCCACAGGTGGAACGGTGCCAGCGACAGCTTGAAGCCCAGGCCGACGACCATCATGCCGACGCCGATGGACAGCAGCGGACCATGGCTGGTGCCTTCGGCCAGCGAGGCGCCGATGGCGGAGAAACCCAGGCTGCCGGATTCGGCGTAGAGCAGGGCCATGCCGAACAGCAGGAAGGCGGAACCGGCGGCGGACAGCACGGTGTACTTGATGCCCGCTTCCAGGGTGCGCTTGTTGAAGAAGGCGTAGGCCACCATGCCGTAGACCGGTACCGACAGCAGTTCCAGGCCGATGAACAGGCCGGCGAGGTTCTGCGCGCTGACCAGCACCAGGCCGCCCGCGGTGGACAGCAGCAGGAGCAGGTAGAGTTCTTCGCGGTTGCCCGGATAGCTCTCCATGTAGGCATGGGCGAGCGTGGTGCAGGCCAGGGCGCCGACCAGGATCAACGCCATGTAGAAGCAGGCGAAGTTGTCCACCAGCATCAGCGGGGTGACTTCGATCGGGGTGACTTTCAGCACCGGCAGGATCGACAGCAACGCCAGGTTGAGACCGATCACCGAGAGGGTAGCGGTCAGCGAGTGGTTACGCTTCCAGGCCACGGCAAGCATCACCACCACCAGGGTGGCGCTGGTGATGAGCAGCGGCAGGAGCGCGATGAAGTGTTGGATCGTGAAGGTCATGTCGCGCTTACCGTGCTGCCAGGGTGGAGAGGGCAGCGTCCAGCCATTGCTGGACGCCGTGCATGGTTGCGGCGGAGGTGTCGAGGACCGGCTGCGGGTAGACGCCCAGCAGGACCAGCAGCGCCGCGAGGCCCAGTACCATGAAGAGCTCACGGAAGTTCAGGCCGGCGATCGCACCTTCGGACTTGGACGGGCCGAAGTACGCGCGGTGGATCATGATCAGCGAGTAGACCGAACCGAACACCAGGCCGAAGGTGGCGATCACGGTGATCACCGGAACGACCTTGAAGCTGCCCAGCAGGATCAGGAATTCGCCGACGAAGTTACCGGTGCCCGGCAGGCCCAGCGAGGCGGTGGCGAAGAACAGCGCCACGGCCGGCAGGTACGGGATGCGCGACCACAGGCCACCCATCTTGCGCATGTCACGGGTGTGCAGGCGCTCGTACAGCTGGCCGCACAGGATGAAGAGCGCGGCAGCGGAGAGACCGTGGGCGATCATCTGGATCACCACGCCCTGCATCGCCTGCGGGCTGCCCGAGTAGATGCCGATGATGACGAAGCCCATGTGCGACACGGAGGAGTAGGCCACCAGGCGCTTGATGTCGGTCTGTGCGAACGACAGGAAGGCGCCGTAGAAGATGCCGATCAGACCCAGGGTCATGGCGACCGGGGCGAACTCCGCCGAAGCGTTGGGGAACAGCGGCAGGCCGAAGCGGATCAGGCCGTAGGCGGCGGTCTTCAGCAGGATGCCGGCCAGGTCCACGGAACCGGCGGTCGGTGCCTGGGCGTGGGCGTCCGGCAGCCAGGAGTGCACCGGTACCACCGGCATCTTCACCGCGAAGGCGACGAAGAAGCCGAGCATCAGCAGCCACTCGGTGTGCTCCGGCATCTGGGTCTTGAGCAGGTCGGCGTAGTTGAAGGTCAGCACGCCGGTGCTGTTGTAGTGCACGAACACCAGACCCAGGATCGCCACCAGCATCACCAGGCCGCTGGCCTGGGTGAAGATGAAGAACTTGGTGGCGGCGTAGATGCGGGTCTTCTTGCCGTCGTCCGAGCTATGACCCCAGAGCGCGATGAGGAAGTACATCGGCACCAGCATCATTTCCCAGAAGAAGAAGAACAGGAACAGGTCGACGGCGAGGAACACGCCGATCACACCACCCAGGATCCACAGCAGGTTCAGGTGGAAGAAGCCGATGCGGCGCTGGATCTCGTTCCAGGAGCAGAGCACGGACAGCACGCCGAGCAGACCGGTCAGGGCGACCATCAGCAGGGACAGGCCGTCCATTGCCAGGTGCACGCTGATACCGAAGCGCTCGATCCAGGCCAGCTTGAACTCGAGGGTCCATTGCGGCTCGCCACCCGGCGCGGGCGCCAGCTGGAAGTCACCGGTGTGCCACACCCACAGGCTGAGGGCGAGGGTCAGGGTCATCGACCCCAGCGCGACCCAGCGGGGCAGGGTCTTGCTGGTGTACTCGGCGATCCAGCAAAGGAAGCCGCCGATGAAGGGGATCAGGATTAGCCAGGGCAGAATCATGTCGGGCTCAATCTCATTCGTGAAGTTTTAAGCCAGCAGCAGCGCGCCGAGGAGCAGCGCGGCGCCGCCCACCAGGGAAGCGGCGTACCAACGCAGGCGGCCGTTCTCGGTGAGGCTGAGGAGTTTGTGACCACCGCGGGCGGTGAGCGGGACCAGGACAAGCGACTTGTCGATCGGGTCCGCGGCCAGCAGGCGGCAGATCAGCAGATAGGGTTTCACGAACAGCTTGTCGTACACCCAGTCGAAGCCCCAGGCATGGAACCACCAGGTGCCGAAGAAGCGGCCCGGCGCACTCTGGGCGACGGCGCTGACAAAGCGGCGCTTGCCGAGGAACAGCAGGCCGGCCAGCAGGATGCCGGCAATCGCGATGGCACCCGAGGCGAGCTCCAGGCTGTGCTTGGCTTCGCCACCGGCGTGGCCGGCGCTTTCCGGCAGGACGCCGGCCAGCGGCGGGGTGATCAACGCGCCGATGAAGGTGGACAGCACGATCAGCACGCTCAGCGGCAGCCAGTGGCTGATGCCGTGGCCCGCATGCGCTTCGGTCTTCGCTTCGCCGTGGAAGGCGATGAAAATCAGGCGGAAGGTGTAGATCGAGGTCAGGAAGGCGCCCAACAGACCGGCGATCAGCAGGTTCTGGTGACCGCTGGCGAAGGCTTCCCAGAGGATCTCGTCCTTGGAGTAGAAGCCGGCGGTCAGGAAGGGGAGGGCGGCCAGGGCGGCGCCACCGACCACGAAGCTCGCATAGGCCAGCGGCAGCTTCTTCCACAGACCACCCATCTTGAAGATGTTCTGCTCATGGTGGCAGGCGACGATCACCGCACCCGAAGCAAGGAACAGCAGGGCCTTGAAGAAGGCGTGGGTCATCAGGTGGAAGATCGCGCCACCCCAGGCGCCAACGCCCAGGGCCAGGAACATGTAGCCGATCTGGCTCATGGTCGAGTAGGCGAGGATGCGCTTGATGTCGGTCTGCACCAGGGCGGCGAAGCCGGCCAGCACCAGGGTCACGGCGCCGACGATGCCGACCAGCTCCAGGACGTTCGGAGCCAGCTCGAACAGGCCGTGGCAGCGGGCTATCAGGTAGACGCCCGCGGTCACCATGGTTGCCGCGTGGATCAGCGCGGAGACCGGAGTCGGGCCGGCCATCGCGTCGGCCAGCCAGGTCTGCAGCGGCAGCTGGGCGGACTTGCCGACGGCGCCACCGAGCAGCATCAGGGCCGCCAGGTTGACCCACAGGTCGCCCTTGGCGAAGTGCTGCGGAGCCAGGACCAGCAGTTCCTGGATGTTCAGCGTGCCCAGGTGCTGGAACAGGATGAACATGCCGATGGCGAAGAACACGTCACCCACGCGGGTCACGATGAAGGCCTTCAGCGCCGCGTTGCCGTTGGGCACGTGGTTGAAGTAGAAACCGATCAGCAGGTAGGAGCACAGGCCCACGCCTTCCCAGCCGAAGTACACGAACAGCAGGTTATCGCCGAGCACCAGGAACAGCATGCTGGCGATGAACAGGTTGGTGTAGGCGAAGAAGCGTGAATAGCCGGCTTCGCCACGCATGTACCAGGAGGCGAAGAGGTGGATCAGGAAGCCGACGCCGGTGACCACGCCGAGCATGGTGACCGACAGGCCGTCCAGGTACAGGGTGAAGTTGGTCTTGAAGTCACCAACGTTCATCCACTGCCACAGCACCAGGCTGTAGGCGCCACCTTCGGGCGGGTTGCTGTGGAAGCTCCAGATCGCCCAGAAGGCGGAGAGGGCGGCCAGGCCCACGGAGCCGACACCCACCAGTGCCGAGAAGTTTTCCGACCACTTGCCGCGGGAGAAAGACAGCAGCAGGAAGCCGACCAGGGGGAACAGGAATGTAAGGGGCAGCAGGTTCATCCGCGCATCTCGCTTGCAGCGTCGATATCGAGGGTATGGAAGCGGCGATACAGCTGGAGCAGGATCGCCAGGCCGATGCTCGCCTCGGCCGCGGCCAGGCTGAGCACCAGGATGAACATCACCTGGCCGTCGGGCTGGGCCCAGCGGCTACCGGCGACCACGAAGGCCAGCGCGGCGGCGTTCATCATCACTTCCAGGCTCATCAGTACGAACAGGATGTTGCGTCGTACCATCAGGCCTACCAGGCCGAAGCAGAACAGCACACCGGCGAGCGCCAGTCCGTGTTCGAGAGGGATTGCGTTCATGGTGTTATTCCTTCGCTTCGTGGCGGCCGAGGTGGTAGGCGGCGACCAGTGCCGCCAGCAGCAGCATCGAGGCCAGTTCGACGACCAGCAGGTAGGGGCCGAACAGGCTGATGCCCACGGCCTTGGCGTCCACGGTGGTGTGGCCGATGCCGGCACCGCTCGGGGTGCGCGACAGCATCCACAGCAGCTCGACCATCAGCACCAGGGACAGCGCGCCAGGGCCGATCCAGACGCCGGGCTTGAGCCACTTGCGTTCCTGTTCGGCGATGGCCGGGCCCAGGTTGAGCATCATCACCACGAAGACGAACAGCACCATGATCGCGCCGGCGTAGACGATGATTTCCAGGGCACCGGCGAACGGGGCGCCAAGGCTGAAGAAGGTCATCGATACGGCGAGCAGCGAAACGATGAGGTAGAGCAGGGCATGCACCGGGTTGCTGTTGGTGATGACCCTCAGGGTTGCCAGCACGGCGACGCCGGCGGCGAAGTAGAAAGCGAATTCCACGCGACGTCTCCTTACGGCAGCAGGCTCTTGACGTTGATCGGTTCGGCTTCGTTCTGCGCGGCGCCTTTCGGCTTGCCGGCAATGGCCATGCCGGCAACGCGGTAGAAGTTGTAGTCCGGGTTCTTGCCGGGGCCGGAGATCAGCAGGTCTTCCTTCTCGTAGACCAGGTCCTGGCGCTTGAACTCGCCCATCTCGAAATCCGGGGTCAGCTGGATCGCGGTGGTCGGGCAGGCTTCTTCGCACAGGCCGCAGAAGATGCAGCGGGAGAAGTTGATGCGGAAGAACTCGGGGTACCAGCGACCGTCGTCGGTCTCGGCCTTCTGCAGGGAGATGCAGCCGACCGGGCAGGCCACGGCGCACAGGTTGCACGCTACGCAGCGCTCCTCGCCGTCGGGGTCGCGGGTGAGGACGATGCGGCCGCGGTAGCGCGGCGGCAGGTACACGGGTTCTTCCGGGTATTGCAGGGTGTCACGCTTGCGGAAGGCGTGACCGAAGATCATCACCAGGCTGCGCAGCTGGGTGTAGGTGCCGTGCACCACGTCGAAAATGTACTTGATCATGGTCCTACTCCTTACTGGCTGGCCAGCACGACAGCGCCGGTCACCAGCAGGTTGATCAGGGTCAGCGGGAGGCAGAACTTCCAGCTGAAGGCCATCACCTGGTCATAGCGCGGGCGTGGGATCGAGGCCCGCAGCAAAATGAACATCATGATGAAGAAGCCGGTTTTCAGGGCGAACCAGATGAACGGAATCTGCGGCAGGATGCCGAAGGGACCGTGCCAGCCGCCGAAGAACAGGGTCGCCAGCAGCGCGGACACCAGCACGATGCCGATGTACTCGCCAACGAAGAACATGCCCCATTTCATGCCGGCGTACTCGATGTGGTAACCGTCGGCCAGTTCCTGCTCGGCTTCCGGCTGGTCGAACGGGTGACGGTGAGTCACGGCGACGCCGGCGACGAAGAAGGTCATGAAGCCGAAGAACTGCGGGATGATGAACCACATGTGTTCGGCCTGGTAATCGACGATGTCGCGCAGGCTGAACGAACCGACCTGAGCCACGATGCCCATCAGCGACAGGGCCAGGAACACCTCGTAGGAGATGGTCTGGGCCGAGGCGCGCAGGCTGCCGAGGAGGGCGAACTTGTTGTTGCTCGACCAGCCGGCGAACAGCACCGCGTACACGGTCAGGCCAGCCATGGCGAAGAAGAACAGGATGCCGATGTTCAGGTCCGCCACACCCCAGGTCGGGGTGATCGGGATGATCGCGAACGCCACCAGCAGCGCACCCATGGCGATCATGGGGGCGAGGGTGAAGATCATCTTGTCGGCGAACGGCGGGGTCCAGTCTTCCTTGAAGAACATCTTGATCATGTCGGCGCCGAGCTGGAAGGCGCCGAAGGGGCCGACCCGGTTCGGACCGTAGCGGTCCTGCCAGAGGCCGAGCAGACGACGCTCGACCCAGCTCAGCAGCGCGCCGCAGACGACCACGGCGAGCAGGATGACGATAGCCTTGATGACTTCGATCAGGATGTCGACGATGGCGGGTGTCAGCCAGCTCATTGCGCAGCCTCCTGCAGACCTTCAGCGACAGCGCCGATGACACCGGCGGGAATGCCTTGCAGACCGATCGGCAGGGCGACCAGGCCGGCGCCGAGCTCTTCGCTCACACGCAGCGGCAGACGCAGTTCCTGGCCCTTGACGGTCAGGCGGATGATCGCGCCTTCGTTGACGCCCAGACGGTCAGCCTCGGATTTCGCCAGGGTGACGTAGGTCTGCGGGATGCGCTCCTGCACCGGTGCGGCCTTGGCGGAGTTCTCCTCGCTGCCGAACAGGTGATAGAAGGGCACCACCTTGAACTGGCTGGCGGCGGTGTGGAACGGCGCGGGAATCTCGCTGAACCACAGGGCCTGGCCCTTGGCCTCGATCAGGCGCACGCCCGGGTCGCCGGCGCGCAGATGGCCGCCGACTTCGTCCTGGAACTTGTTCCAGGCCTGCGGGGAGTTCCAGCCCGGGGACCAGGCGAACGGAATCTGCTGACGCGGTTCGGCGCTGCCGGCGTAGCCTTCCATGGAGAAGGCGAACGGCGAGTCGATGTCCTGCGAAGCGCGCGGCTCGCTGACATTGATGTTGGCGCGCATGGCGGTACGGCCGGAGTAGCGGTGCGGCTCGCGCGCCAGCTTCAGGCCCTTGATGCGGAACGCGGCATTCGGCGCGGCTTCGCGGATGCCCGCCAGTTGCGGCTTGGCGGCGACGACGGCGTCGATCACGTGGTCCAGCTGGGTCCAGTCGACACGCTTGCCTTCGAGGGTGCTGTGCAGGGCATGCAGCCAGCGCCAGCCTTCGCGGACCAGGTTGTCGGCGTTGTAGTAGGTCGGATCGTAGACCTGGAAGAAGCGCTGGGCGCGACCTTCCTGGCTGACCAGGGTGCCATCGCCTTCGGCGAAGCTGGCGGCCGGCAGCAGGACGGTGGCCTTGGCAGTGGTAGCGGTCTGCTGGTGATCGGCGACGACGACGATCTTCGCGGCGGCCAGGGCAGCGTCGACGACGGCGGCATCGGCACGGCGGTACAGATCGTTCTCCAGGATCACCACGGCATCGGCGGCGCCGGAGGTCAGCTGCTCCAGGGCTTTCTCGACGGATTCACCACCGAAGAGGGCAAGGCCCAGGCTGTTGGCTTCCGGAACCACCAGGCTCAGGGAGCCGTTCTTCTCGCGGTTCTTCAGCGCGCTGGCAATGTTGGCGGCGGCTTCGATCAGGGCGTTGCTGCCCAGCGAAGTGCCGGAGATGACCAGCGGACGCTTGGCAGCGACCAGGGCATCGGCGATGCGCTGGGCCAGGGCGGCGGCTTCGGCATCGAGGCCGGCAACGGCCGGGGCGCTCGGGTCGATGGCGTGGGCTACGGCGAAGCCCAGGCGAGCCAGGTCTTCGGTAGCGGCGTGCACGCACTCGGCGGCGACGTCGTCCAGGCGGGTTTCATCGAGGCTGGCGATGAACAGCGGGTTCATCTCGTGCTGGGCGATGGTCTTCACCGCGGCGTCGAGCCACGGCTGGATCTTCATCGCGGCGGCCATGTCCTCGCCCTTGCCTTTCACCGACTGGCGCAGGGCCAGGGCGATACGGGCAGCGGTCTGGGTCAGGTCTTCGCCGAGCACGAACACCGCGTCGTGGTCTTCGATGTCACGGATGGTCGGCACCGGTAGCGGGCCGTCCTGCATCACCTTCAGTACAAGCTGCAGACGCTGCAGTTCGTCAGCGGAGATGCCGCTGTAGAAGTTCTGCGCGCCGACCAGCGCGGAGAGGGCGTAGTTGCTTTCCAGGCTGGCGCGCGGCGAACCGATGCCGATGACCTTGCGGCCCTTGAGCAGGGCAGCGGTCTGGTCGAGGGCGCCGTCCAGCGAGAGCTTCTGCTTGCTCAGCATCAGCTGCGGCTGGCGCGGACGGTCTTCGCGGTTGACGTAGCCGTAGCCGAAGCGGCCGCGGTCGCACAGGAAGTAGTGGTTCACCGAGCCGTTGTAGCGGTTCTCGATGCGGCGGATTTCACCGTAGCGCTCGCCGGGGCTGATGTTGCAGCCGCTGGAGCAGCCATGGCAGATGCTCGGGGCGAACTGCATGTCCCACTTGCGGTTGTAGCGCTCGGAGTGGGTCTTGTCGGTGAACACACCGGTCGGGCAGACCTCGGTCAGGTTGCCGGAGAATTCGCTCTCCAGCACACCGTCCTCGATACGGCCGAAGTAGACGTTGTCGTGCGCGCCATAGACGCCCAGGTCGGTGCCGCCAGCGTAGTCCTTGTAGTAACGGACGCAGCGGTAGCAGGCGATGCAGCGGTTCATCTCGTGGGCGATGAACGGGCCGAGCTCCTGGTTCTGGTGGGTACGCTTGGTGAAGCGGTACCGGCGCTGGTTGTGGCCGGTCATCACCGTCATGTCCTGCAGGTGGCAGTGCCCGCCTTCCTCGCAGACCGGGCAGTCGTGCGGGTGGTTGGTCATCAGCCATTCGACGACGCTGGCGCGGAACTGCTTGGCCTCTTCGTCTTCGATGGAAATCCAGGTGTTGTCGGTGGCGGGAGTCATGCAGGACATGACGAGACGACCGCGTTTGTCGTTCTCGTCGGTGTACTGCTTGACCGCGCACTGGCGGCATGCGCCGACGCTTCCGAGCGCCGGGTGCCAGCAGAAGTAGGGGATGTCGAGACCGAGGGAGAGGCAGGCCTGCAACAGGTTGTCCGCTCCGTCGACTTCTAACGTCTTGCCGTCTACGTGGATCGTGGCCATGGGTCTAAGTCTTCGTTGGCCCGTTGTCAGCGGGCGTGGCTAATAGAAATCACGGTTTCATCGGGCCGGCGGCACACCGCGGCACTACAACGAAACAACGCCGGGCGACTTTCGCCCGGCGAACAAAGCATCAAGCGCCGACGGTCTGCGGTGCCTGTACGGCCTGAGCCTGGCGGGAAATGCCCGCTTCGAACTCGGGACGGAAATACTTCAGTGCGCTGCCCAGCGGCTCGACGGCACCCGGTGCGTGGGCACAGAAGGTCTTGCCTGGGCCGAGGAAGTTGACGAGCTGCTCAAGGGTTTCCAGGTCGCCCTGGGCGCCTTCGCCTTTCTCCAGCGCGCGCAGGACCTTCACGCTCCACGGCAGGCCGTCGCGGCACGGAGTGCACCAGCCGCACGATTCGCGGGCGAAGAACTCTTCCATGTTGCGCAGCAGCGAAACCATGTTGATGCTGTCGTCCACCGCCATGGCCAGGCCCGTACCCATACGGGTGCCGACCTTGGCAACGCCGCCGGCGTAGAACAGCGCATCCAGGTGCTCCGGCAGGAGGAACCCGGTACCGGCGCCGCCGGGCTGCCAGCACTTGAGCTTGTAGCCGTCGCGCATGCCGCCGGCGTAGTCCTCGAACAGCTCGCGGGCCGGAAGGCCGAAGGGCAGCTCCCAGATGCCGGGGTTCTTCACCTTGCCGGAGAAGCCCATGAGCTTGGTGCCCATATCTTCGCTGCCCGGACGGGCGAGGCCCTTGTACCAGTCGACGCCGTGCTCGACGATCGCCGGCACGTTGCACAGGGTCTCGACGTTGTTCACGCAGGTGGGCTTGCCCCAGACGCCGACGGCGGCGGGGAAGGGCGGCTTGGAGCGCGGGTTGGCGCGGCGGCCTTCCAGCGAGTTGATCAGCGCGGTTTCTTCACCACAGATGTAGCGGCCGGCGCCGGTGTGCACGAACAACTCGAAATCGAAGCCGCTGCCGAGGATGTTCTTGCCCAGCAGGCCTGCTGCCTTGGCTTCCTCGATGGCGCGGTTCAGGTTGCGGGCGGCGTCGACGTACTCGCCGCGCAGGAAGATGTAGCCGCGGTAGGCCTTGAGGGCGCGCGCGGAGATCAGCATGCCTTCCACCAGCAGGTGCGGCAGCTGCTCCATGAGCATGCGGTCCTTCCAGGTGTTGGGCTCCATCTCGTCCGCGTTGCACAGCAGGTAGCGGATGTTGAGGGATTCGTCCTTGGGCATCAGGCCCCACTTCACGCCGGTGGGGAATCCCGCACCGCCGCGGCCCTTGAGGCCGGAGTCCTTGACGGTCTGGACGATGTCGTCGGCGGCCATCTGCGCCAGCGCCTTGCGCGCTGCGGCGTAGCCGTTCTTCGACTGGTATTCCTCCAGCCAGACCGGGGCGCCGTCGTCACGCAGGCGCCAGGTCAGCGGATGGGTTTCGGCCGCGCGCGCGGTGCGGTTGGGCGTGCCGTAGGAGGTGAGGCGACTCATGCGTAGGCCTCCAGCAGTTTGGCGACGCCGTCGGGACGCAGGTCGCCGAAGGTGTCGTCGTCGATCATCATCGCCGGGGCCTTGTCGCAGTTGCCCAGGCAGCACACCGGCAGCAGGGTGAAGCGGCCGTCGGCGGTGGTCTGGCCGAGGCCGATGCCCAGCTGCTTCTGGATCTCGCCGACCACGGATTCGTGGCCACCGATGTAGCAGACCATGCTGTCGCAGACGCGGATGATGTGGCGGCCGACCGGCTGGCGGAAGATCTGGCTATAGAAGGTAGCCACACCTTCGACGTCGCTGTCCGGGATGCCGAGGATCTCGGCGATGGCCGGAATGGCGCCGTCCGGCACCCAGCCGCGCTGCTTCTGGACGATCTTCAGGGCCTCGATGGACGCCGCGCGGGAGTCCTCGTAGTGATGCATCTCGTGCTCGATGGCCGAGCGCTCGGTTTCGCTGAGTTCGAAACGATCAGTCTGGATAAGGGTACTCATGATCAGCGGTCCACGTCGGCCATAACGAAGTCGATACTGCCCAGATAGGCGATCAGGTCGGCAATCATGCTGCCGTTGATCACCGACGGAATCTGCTGCAGGTGCGCGAAGCTGGGCGTCCGGATGCGGGTCCGGTAGCTCATGGTGCTGCCATCGCTCGTCAGGTAGTAGCTGTTGATGCCCTTGGTCGCTTCCACCATCTGGAAGGCTTCGTTGGCCGGCATGACCGGGCCCCAGGAAACCTGCAGGAAGTGGGTGATCAGGGTTTCGATGTGCTGCAGCGTGCGCTCTTTGGGCGGCGGCGTGGTCAGCGGGTGATCGGCCTTGTACGGGCCTTCGGGCATGTTCTTCAGGCACTGCTCGATGATGCGCAGGCTCTGGCGCATCTCACCCATCTTGACCATGCAGCGGTCGTAGGCGTCGCCGTTGTGGGCCAGCGGTACTTCGAACTCGAAGTTCTCGTAGCCGGAGTAGGGGCGGGCCTTGCGCAGGTCGAAGTCGCAACCGGTGGCGCGCAGGCCGGCGCCGGTGGTGCCCCATTCCAGCGCTTCCTTGGTGTTGTACTGGGCAACGCCGATGGTACGGCCACGCAGGATGCTGTTCTTCAGGGCGGCGGTTTCGTACTCGTCCAGGCGCTTGGGCATCCAGTCGAGGAATTCGCGGACCAGCTTGTCCCAGCCGCGCGGCAGGTCGTGGGCGACGCCGCCGATGCGATACCAGGCCGGGTGCAGGCGGAAGCCGGTGATGGCCTCGACGACCTTGTAGGCGCGCTGGCGGTCGGTGAAGGTGAAGAACACCGGGGTCATCGCACCCACGTCCTGGATGTAGGTACCCAGGTAGAGGAGGTGGTTCAGGATGCGGAAGAACTCCGACATCATGATGCGGATGACGTCGACGCGCTGCGGCACCTTGATGCCGGCGAGCTTCTCGACCGAGAGCACGTACGGCAGGTTGTTCATCACGCCGCCGAGGTAGTCGATACGGTCGGTGTACGGAATGAAGCTGTGCCAGGACTGACGCTCGGCCATCTTCTCGGCGCCGCGGTGGTGGTAGCCGATCTCCGGCACGCAGTCGAGGATCTCTTCGCCGTCCAGCTGCAGGATGATGCGGAACGCACCGTGGGCGGACGGGTGGTTCGGGCCGAGGTTGAGGAACATGAAGTCCTCGTTCTCGCCGTGGCGCTTCATGCCCCAGTCTTCGGGCTTGAAGCGCAGGGCTTCCTGCTCGAGCTCCTGCTTGGCGACGGAGAGGGAGTAGGGATCGAACTCGGTGGCGCGCGCCGGGTAGTCCTTGCGCAGCGGGTGACCTTCCCAGGTCGGCGGCATCAGCATGCGGGTCAGGTGCGGGTGACCGTTGAAGGTGATCCCGTACATGTCCCAGACCTCACGCTCGTACCAGTTGGCGTTCGGCCAGATACGGGTGGCGGTGGGCAGGTTGAGGTCGCCCTCGGACAAGGCCACCTTGATCATCACGTCACTATTACGCTCGAGCGACATCAGGTGGTAGAACACGCTGAAGTCGGCGCCCGGCAGGCCGCGACGGTGGGTGCGCAGGCGCTCGTCGACCCCGTGCAGGTCATAGAGCATGACGTACGGCTTGGGTACGTTGCGCAGGAAGGTGAGGACGTCGATCAGGCGCTCACGGGACACCCAGAGCACCGGCATGCCGGTGCGGGTGGCCTGGACGGTGAAGGTCTCGGCGCCAAAGCGGGAATTCAGTTCGACGACGATGTCTTGGTCGTCTGCCTTGTAAGGCGGGATGTACAGAGCGGAGTCTGCATTCATAGTCTTAAGTCACACTCGGTCAACGGTGGAGTGAATACGGGCCTCTCGTGGAGGGCCGGATCACACTTCGTCGGGGCTGCGCAGGTTGGTGACCGCAATGCGCTGTTCGCGCTTGAGATCCTTCTGGGCAGGCATGTCGGCACGATAGATGCCTTGATCGCCTACAACCCAGGACAACGGGCGACGCTCCTGGCCGATGGATTCCTGCAGAAGCATCAGGCCTTGCAGGAACGCCTCAGGACGGGGCGGGCAGCCGGGGATGTACACGTCCACGGGGAGGAACTTGTCGACCCCCTGAACGACCGAGTAGATGTCGTACATGCCGCCGGAGTTGGCACACGAACCCATCGAGATCACCCACTTGGGTTCCAGCATCTGCTCGTACAGGCGCTGGATGACCGGGGCCATCTTGATGAAGCAAGTGCCGGCAATGACCATGAAGTCAGCCTGGCGCGGCGATGCACGGATCACTTCGGCGCCGAAGCGGGCGATGTCGTGCGGCGCGGTGAACGCCGTGGTCATCTCCACGTAGCAGCAGGACAGACCGAAGTTGTACGGCCACAGGGAGTTCTTGCGACCCCAGTTGACCGCACCGTTGAGAACATCTTCCAGCTTGCCCATGAAGATGTTCTTGTGGACCTGCCCTTCGATGAGCGGGTCTTCTACCGTTTCGCGCTGGCCGATCGGGTATTGATCATTGGGCGCATCCGGGTCGATCCGGGTAAGTTTGTATTGCATCGCCAAAGCCTCATTGTTTTAGCTTCGCCTGCCGTGCGCGACGTGCCGCCGGTGCCCAATCGAGCGCGCCGATACGCCACAGGTAGACAAGACCTGCCAACAGAATTGCTATGAAAATGGTTGCCTCGATCAGACCGGCCCAACCGCTTTCACGGACGGACACGGACCAGGCGAAGAGGAAGAGGGCTTCGACGTCGAAGATCACGAAGAGCATCGCGACCAGATAGAATTTTGCCGACAGACGCAGGCGTGCGCTGCCGGTAGGAACGATCCCGGATTCGAACGGTTCGTTCTTGCTGCGACCAAATGCCTTACTGCCAAGCAGGCTGGAAACCCCTAGCATGAAGCCGAGCAGGCCCAGCACTCCTAAAAGGAAGGCGGCGAGTCCCCAGTGTTGAGCTGCAAGTTCAGCTGGATTGGGCATGCCGATACTCCTTCCTACAAATAACGATTGTCTTGGGTTCCGGGCGATGGCCCGACTGCACGAACCCGACAACTCAAGGATAGTGAGCTAAGGGTTCAGGTCATCTTTCCAATTTTATGCCCAAAGCCTTCAGCAAGTAAATTTTTCCAACACAAACAGACGCTTCTAAATCGGGCAAAAGGCTTTTGCATTTCCGTAAGCCCTCTGCCTGTGCGGTCCTCGGCGCCTAGTGTGCCGGCACTTCGGCTTTGGTCGAATGGTACTTTCGAGGTATTTGGCCGCAATAAATCGGCACTCTTTAAATGGTAAATATTATCATTTGCAGTGTCGTATATCCGTAACTTTACTACATATAAGCGGCGAGCCCTTTTCTTCAGTCACTTCTGCAGCATTCAATTATCCCCATCCGGTTTTGTTGGGCGCCTCTCCTTTCGGGATGGTTCATTTATTTTTTGCGATCCAGGCCCAGTGCATTTCACAGCGGATCGGCTCGCCGCCAGTGTCGTCCAGCACGGTCACCTGAATCAGCGCTTCCCCCTTGTCCTCCTCCCGCATTGCGCGGCGTTGCTCCGCTGTCAGCGTAGCGATGGCGCGCAGACCGCCGTTGGCGCGGCGTCGGTAGTCGATCGTGAGGCTCTTGATCAGCGGCAGCTTGTGATCGGGCAGGTTCATGCCGACCATGCAGCCGCTGGCGGACTCGGCGAGCAGCGCCATGGCGGCCGCGTGCACGCCGCCGATGTGATTGCGAACGTGGCGGTGGTTGGCCAGGCTCATTCGCACTTCGTCGCTTGAGAGTTTCTGGATGCGCAGATTGGCGGTGCCAGCGAAACGCACCTGGGAGCAGAACAGGCGGCTGAGCAGTGGCTCGTGAAGACGGCGCGGAAGGCGCTGGATGAGGTGGGCGGCGAGGGCGAGGCGGTTGCGCTTGGGCATGGGCTTTTCCGTGCATATAAAGGAAGCACGAGGCTGGCATGTCGGCGCGGATCTGCCCTTGGCGGGCGGGGAGGGGTTGGCTGGCGGTTCGGCCAAGCGCAAAAAACAAGACCCCGGCTGAGGCCGGGGTCTTGCGGTGCCTGCCGGCCCCGAGGGGCCGGTGAACCAGTTCTTAGTGGAACTGGTTCATGGTGTTGTCTTTACCCGAGGCTTTCAGAGCGGCTTCGCCAGCGAAGTACTCTTTGTGGTTGTCGCCGATGTCCGAGCCAGCCATGTTCTGGTGCTTGACGCAGGCGATGCCCTGACGCAGTTCCTGACGCTGCACGCCCTTCACGTAGGCCAGCATGCCCTGGTCGGCGAAGTAGCCCTTGGCCAGGTTGTCGGTGGACAGCGCGGCGGTGTGGTAGGTCGGCAGGGTGATCAGGTGGTGGAAGATGCCGGCGTGGGCCGAACCGTCGCGCTGGAAGGTACGGATCTTCTCGTCAGCGATCTGGGCCAGTTCGGTCTCGTCGTACTCGACGCTCATCAGCTTGGCGCGGTCGTAGGCGGAAACGTCCTTGCCTTCGGCGACGAACGCATCGAACACCTGCTGGCGGAAGTTCAGGGTCCAGTTGAACGACGGGCTGTTGTTGTAAACCAGCTTGGCGTTCGGGATGACCTGGCGGATGCGGTCAACCATGCCCTTGATCTGGCCAACGTGCGGCTTCTCGGTTTCGATCCACAGCAGGTCGGCGCCGTTCTGCAGCGAGGTGATGCAGTCCAGGACGCAGCGGTCTTCGCCAGTGCCCTTGCGGAACTGGAACAGGTTGGAAGCCAGGCGCTTGGGACGCAGCAGCTTGCCGCCGCGGTTGATCACCACGTCGCCGTTCTGCAGGTCGGAAGCGGAGATTTCTTCGCAGTCCAGGAAGGAGTTGTACTGGTCGCCCAGGTCGCCCGGCTCGCGGGTAACGGCGATCTGCTTGGTCAGGCCGGCGCCCAGGGAGTCGGTACGAGCGACGATCACGCCGTCGTCGATGCCCAGCTCGAGGAACGCGTAGCGAACGGCGTTGATCTTGGCGAGGAAGTCTTCGTGCGGAACGGTCACTTTGCCGTCCTGGTGGCCGCACTGCTTCTCGTCGGAAACCTGGTTCTCGATCTGGATGCAGCAGGCACCGGCTTCGATCATCTTCTTGGCCAGCAGGTAGGTCGCCTCGGCGTTACCGAAACCGGCGTCGATGTCGGCAATGATCGGCACCACGTGGGTTTCGAAGTTGTCGATCTGAGCCTGTACTTCGGCTTCCTTGGCCTTGTCGCCGGCGGCGCGGGCGGAGTCCAGGGCGGTGAACAGCAGGTCCAGTTCGCGGGCGTCGGCCTGGCGCAGGAAGGTGTAGAGCTCTTCGATCAGGCCGGCAACCGCGGTCTTCTCATGCATCGACTGGTCCGGCAGCGGGCCGAAGTCGGAGCGCAGGGCGGCAACCATCCAGCCCGACAGGTAGAGGTAGCGCTTGTTGGTGGTCTTCAGGTGCTTCTTGATGGAGATCAGCTTCTGCTGACCGATGAAGCCGTGCCAGCAGCCCAGGGATTGGGTGTAGACGGAGGAGTCCGCATCGTACTCAGCCATGTCCTTGCGCATGATGGCTGCGGTGTACTTGGCAATTTCCAGACCGGTCTTGAAGCGGTTCTGGACGCGCATGCGGGCAGCGTACTCGGGGTTGATCGCGCTCCAGCTGTTGCCGTTCTTCTCTTTGAGCGCGGCGACTGCTTTGATCTCGTTCTGATATGCGGACATGGCCAATCCTTCAAAAGAATGTGTTTGGTTAAGCACCGACTACCCACATGAAACCGCACCTGAACGGTACTGACTGCGGGTTGCTCGCCGCGGGATGGCGAAGGGGCGACCGAAAGAAGGAGTGACGCTGGAGGAATGGGGTGGCGCGGCGTACAGACGGGTGACTGCAGCGGTGGCATCCAGAATCGCTTGCCGGCTCGTGGCAGCCGTTGGGCGATGGTGGACGGCTGAATCCGTCACTTCGTGCTGTTGCTAAGGCTTGCTTCCCCGTCCCTCAGGACAACCTCTTGCCAGTCGCAACCTCGTCGATCCGCCTTGTGGGCTTAACAACACGAACCGGCGCGACAGGTGCGTCGCTGGCGCGGTCCGGAGGGCTTTGAAGCCCTCTGGTTAGCGGGAGCGAGGCCATCATGCACGTTCAAACGAGCGTTCGTCAAACGTTTTGTAGTGTTTTTTTTGGACTACTACACGAAGGTCTAACGAGGACCGGCAAGTCACCTACGGAAGGATTAGTCGAGCACTTCGACCTTCACCCGCAGGCTGCTGTCGTTGCGGCCCTGGGTGCTGTAGTGGCGGGCGAAACCGCTCTGGGTGCTCTGATTGCTTTCGCTGACGCCGCCGACCTCGATCCACTGGCCGAGCGGGCCGCTGATGCTGGTTTCGGTGGCGCTGGTGTTCATCGAGCCCTGATAGTTGCCGTTGAAGCGGTCGTTGCGGGTGCTGAGGGTGATGTGCACGAGGTTGCCGGTAAGGCTCGCGGTCACGTACATGCCCTGGTTGGCATCGCGGTACTCGGTCTGGCTGTAGACCTGGCCATAGGGGCCGATGCCGGCGTTGGTCACCGGTTGGCTCTGGCCGACCTGGATGAATGCGGGTGAGCCCTCGGTGGCACGCACCTGCTGGGTGCCACCGCCGCGACTGTTGGTGGAGCGGTTGATGATGCGCACCTGGTCGCGGCCATTGACTTCGCCGCGACCGGCCTGGATTTCCACGTTGCCGGCGCTGACCGAGCCATTCACCGAGTAGCCGCTCTGGTCGCTCTGGCTGCCGTCGCTGGTGTCGACGCTGATCAGCAACTGGTGGGGGCGGGTGTCCAGTTGGCTGAGGACCTGTTGCAGTTCGCGGATCTTCGCCAGCTCGGCGTTCACGATCAGTTGGTTGCCATAGGCGGTGACCCGGCCTTCGTTGCCCAATACCGACTGCGCCACCGGCAGCACGTCCTCGGCGGTGCGGTAGTTGAGCGGAATGACCTCGGTGCGGGGGGCGGCGATGGCGGCCAGGCTGAATCCGCAAGCAAGGAGCAGGGCGAGAGGGCGTCGGGTCAAAGCAGGAAGCTCCGCAGATTCGGGTCGAGGAGGCTGGTGTTCCAGGTCTGTTCGAACTGTTCCAGTAGCTGGCGGGCGCGGCCGGGGTTGTTGTAGTGGGCGTAGCCGGCGTAGTCACCCGGCTCCGGGCGCAGCAACAGGCCGCAGTCGTCGGCCAGCAGGAAGGCGTGCTCCTCGCTGGGGTAGTCCGGGTTGATCCGGCGGATCTGGCAGTAGCTGGACAGGCGCCGGCTGAGATTCAGCAGGCGATGGCCGTCCTTTACCGCGCGGGCGCTGTCGCGCACCAGGATCATCAGGCGGTTGCGCGGGTTGCTCAGCAGCAGTTGGGTGCAGGCTGCCTGGATGCTGCTGTGGTGGTACAGCCAGGGCTCCAGGTCGGGGGTGTAGAGGTAGAGGGTGCGCTGCGCCTGCTGCATCAGTGCCAGGGCATGGGCGCGGGCCTCTTCAGGCTTGTTGAAGCGGTGCACCTGGTCGCCTTTGCCAAGGCGGAACGGCGCGGGTTCCAGCGCTTCGGGCGGCAGGGCTTCGCTGGGTGGGTTGTGAATGGCGAAACGTCCCGGAGACTGGAACTCGATGTCCGGCAGTTCCACCGGGAGGTCGTCTTGTTCCGGGACGTTGTCCATTTCGCTGCCTCAGTCGCTTTCGCGCACCATGTCCACGTGGGGAAGGCCGGCGTCGAGGAATTCACCGCTGGCTACCTTGAAGCCTAGCCGTTCGTAGAAGGGAATGGCGTAGACCTGGGCGGTCAGCAGCTGGCGTTTCAGGCCCTGGCTTTCGGCCTGCTCGATGGCGGCGCGCATGAGCAGATCGCCCACCTTGAGGCCGCGCCAGTCCTTGAGGACGGAAACGCGGCCGATGTGCCCGTCCGGCAGGAGGCGGGCGGTGCCGATGGCGTAGTCACCTTCGAAGGCCAGGAAGTGCACGGCTTCGACATCCTCGGCGTCCCATTCGAGTTCCGGCGGAACCGATTGCTCGGCGATGAAAACTGCCTCGCGAATGCGCCGCAGATCGGCATTATCCTTTTGCCAGTCCGCCACGCGAACCCTGATCTTGCTACTCATCGGCGAACTCCAGACTGCCTTGTTTGATCAGCTCTCCAACGAGCTTACGCCCATCCTCATCGGCCAGCCATTGGCCGAGATTCTCTTCGTGCAGCGATTGGGCCGAGCACACCAGCTTGAGCAGGTCGCGCAGTTTTTCCGGCAGGACCACGGTCTGGCCGCTGGCGAACAGCAGCAGGCCGACGTCCACTTCGCTCCAGGCCATGCGCGCGCTGGGGTTGCGGATCAGCACGGCGCCCTCGGCAATCGAGCGGGCCAGTTCGTCTTCCTCGATTTCCTCGCCGGCGACCAGCTCCGGGTAGCGCGGCTCGGTCATGAACTGGCCGAACCAGGTGAGCAGCAGGCGCTCGTCGCTCATGTGCTCCTGCAACAGGTTCTTCAGGCGGTCGAGGGCGTCGCGCTGGATCTTGTGCTGGTCTTCGTCGCCTTTCACCGCGCTCATGCCGGCGTCGCTGTAGCGCTCCTCATCGGAGAGGAACTGGGCGAGGAAGTCGGTGAAATGGGTCAGGACTTCGGCGGCACTGGGGGCGCGGAAACCGACCGAGTAGGTCATGCAGTCGTCTTCGGCGATGCCGTAGTGGGCCACGCGCGGCGGCAGGTAGAGCATGTCGCCCGGTTCCAGTACCCATTCGGCGCTTTCTTCGAATTCGGCGAGGATGCGCAGGTCCTGGTGCGGCAGCAGGGGGCTGCTGGCGTCGCAGGTCTGGCCGATCTTCCAGCGGCGCTGGCCGTGGCCCTGCAGGAGGAACACGTCGTAGTTGTCGAAGTGCGGGCCGACGCCGCCGCCCGGTGCGGCGTAACTGATCATCACGTCGTCGATGCGCCAGCTGGGCAGGAACTTGAAGTGTTCCAGCAGTTCGGCGACTTCCGGGATGAACTGGTCGACGGCCTGTACCAGCAGGGTCCAGTCGCGCTCGGGCAGGTCCTTGAAGGTCTCTTCCTTGAACGGGCCGCGGCGCAGTTCCCAGGGGCTGTCGCCGTGCTCGATGACGATGCGCGACTCGATAACCTCCTCCAGGGCGAGGCCGGCCAGCTCGTCAGGCTCCAGCGGGCTCTTGAAGTCCGGGATGGCCTGGCGTACCAGCAGGGGCTTTTTCTGCCAGTAATCGCGGAGGAATTCTTCGGCGCTGATGCCGCCCAAAAGCTGAAGAGGAATAGCAGGATTCATGGTTAAGTCCTTGAAACAAAAACGCCCGGCACAGCCGGGCGTGCAAAGTCAGGGCGAATCTCAGATGCGCTTGGCCTGGGCGGCGGCGTTACCGATGTAGTTCGCGGGGGTCAGTTTCTTCAGCTCGGCCTTGGCTTCAGCGGGCATGTCGAGGCCGTCGATGAACACCTGCAGGGCGTCGGCACTGATGCCTTTGCCGCGGGTCAGCTCCTTGAGCTTCTCGTAGGGGTTCTCGATGCCGTAGCGGCGCATGACGGTCTGTACCGGCTCGGCCAGGACTTCCCAGCAGGCGTCCAGGTCTTCGGCGATGCGCGCGGCGTTCAGCTCCAGCTTGCCGATGCCCTTGAGGCTGGCCTCGTAGGCGATGACGCTGTGGGCGAAACCGACGCCCAGGTTGCGCAGCACGGTGGAGTCGGTCAGGTCGCGCTGCCAGCGGGAGATCGGCAGCTTGCTGGCCAGGTGCTGGAACAGTGCGTTGGCGATGCCCAGGTTGCCTTCGGAGTTCTCGAAGTCGATCGGGTTGACCTTGTGCGGCATGGTCGAGGAGCCGATTTCGCCAGCGATGGTCTTCTGCTTGAAGTAGCCCAGGGAGATGTAGCCCCAGACGTCGCGGTCGAAGTCGATGAGGATGGTGTTGAAGCGGGCGATGGCGTCGAACAGCTCGGCGATGTAGTCGTGCGGCTCGATCTGGGTGGTGTAGGGGTTCCATGCCAGGCCCAGGTCGCCTTCGATGAATTCGCGGGCGTTGGCTTCCCAGTCCACTTGCGGGTAGGCGGACAGGTGGGCGTTGTAGTTGCCCACGGCGCCGTTGATCTTGCCCAGCAGCTCGACCGAAGCGACCTGCTTGATCTGGCGCTCGAGGCGGTAGACGACGTTGGCCAGTTCCTTGCCCAGGGTGGTCGGGGAGGCCGGCTGGCCGTGGGTGCGCGAGAGCATCGGCACGTCGGCGAACTTCACCGCGAGTTCGCGGATGGAGTCGGCGATCTGGCGCATCAGCGGCAGCAGCACGGTGTCGCGGCCTTCGCGCAGCATCAGGGCGTGGGACAGGTTGTTGATGTCCTCGGAGGTGCAGGCGAAGTGGATGAACTCGCTGACCTTGGCCAGTTCCGGCAGCTTGGCGGCTTGTTCCTTGAGCAGGTATTCCACGGCTTTCACGTCGTGGTTGGTGGTGCGCTCGATGTCCTTGATGCGCTGCGCGTGCTCCAGCTGGAAGTCATCGGCCAGCTGGTTCAGCAGGGCGTTGGCTTCGGCGGAGAAGGGAGCCACTTCGGGGATGCCGGCGTGGGCGGCGAGGCGCTGCAGCCAGCGAACCTCCACCAGGACGCGGAAACGGATCAGGCCGTATTCGCTGAAGATCGGACGCAGGGCGCTGGTTTTGCTGCCGTAACGGCCGTCAACGGGGGAAACCGCGGTAAGGGAGGAAAGCTGCATGGGGCGTTCTCGTGGCTGGAGGTCAACGAAAAGGGCGCACATCATACACGAAAGCGGCGCTCCGGTCGCCTTTGCGGCGACCGGTAGGAGGTGTTTCAGCCGCGTAGCAGGGGACGCAGTTCGTTAAGCATTTTCTTCCGCGCGAACAGCATCTGCCAGCGGTTGCCGCCGAGCTGTCGCCACAGGCGCGCGGAGCGGATGCCGGCCAGCAGCAGGGCGCGGATGCGCGCGGCATTGGCGTTGATCTGCAGGTGGCGCATGTCGCCATGCACCTGGATGCGCTGACGGAAGGTGCTCAGGGTGTCCTGATAAAGGCCGGCGCAGGAAGCGATGACGTTCTCGTGGACCAGGCCGAAGTGCTGCACCTGCTGCTGGATCTGGTCCAGGCGGCTGCCCATCAGGTCGAGCATGTCGTCGCGCTTGTTCAACTGGCGTTCCAGGCCGATCAGCGAGAGGGCATAGCGCAGTGGTTCGCGCTGCAGGCTGTTGGGGTCACGCTCGAGCGCGCTGACCAGGGCGCGGAAGCCTTCGCGCAGGTTGGCGGTGTCGCCGCCGTAGACGTCCAGGGTGGTCTTCGGGTCGCGCACCAGCAGGCTGCCGAGCATGCAGCCCAGCGGTGCCTCGGGGATCTGCCCGGTGCGGGCGAGGCGGTCTACCAGGGCTGCTGATTCGAAAACGCCGGAAAGGGCGATGATCTGGTCGTGCAGATCGCTCATGTACGGTCCTTAGCGAACGCGGGTTCGGCCGATTCGATGACACCGCCGCCGAGGCAGATTTCGCCGTCATAGAAGACCACGGATTGGCCTGGGGTGACGGCGCGTTGCGGCTGGTCGAACACCGCGCGGTAGCCGTTCTCGGTACGTTCCAGCACGCAGTCCTGGTCGGCCTGGCGGTAGCGCACCTTGGCGCGCAGGGCTCTGGGCTGGTCCAGGTCGATGGGGTTGACCCAATAGATGTGCGAGGCGCGCAGGGCGCGGGAGAACAGCCACGGGTGGTCATTGCCCTGGCCGACGACCAGGACGTTGCGCGCCAGGTCCTTCTCCAGCACGTACCAGGGGCTGTCGTCGGCGTTCTTCAGGCCGCCGATGCCCAGGCCCTGGCGCTGGCCGATGGTGTGGTACATCAGCCCGACATGCTTGCCGATGACCGTGCCGTCGGTGGTCTCGATGTCACCCGGCTGGGCCGGCAGGTACTGCTTGAGGAAGTCGCTGAAGCGGCGCTCGCCGATAAAGCAGATGCCGGTGGAGTCTTTCTTCTTCGCGGTGGCCAGGCCGTATTTCTCGGCGATGGCACGCACCTCGGGCTTCTCCAGTTCGCCGACGGGGAACAGGGTCTTGCCGATCTGCTCGCCACCCACCGCGTGGAGGAAGTAGCTCTGGTCCTTGTTCGGGTCCAGGCCCTTGAGCAGTTCGCTGCGGCCGTCGACGTCGCGGCGGCGCACGTAGTGGCCGGTGGCGATCAGGTCGGCGCCCAGGGCGAGGGCGTAGTCGAGGAAGGCTTTGAACTTGATCTCGCGGTTGCAGAGGATGTCCGGGTTCGGCGTGCGGCCGGCCTTGTATTCCTCGAGGAAGTGCTCGAAGACGTTGTCCCAGTATTCCGCGGCGAAGTTGGCGGTGTGCAGCTTGATGCCGATGCGGTCGCAGACGGCCTGGGCGTCGGCCAGGTCGGTCATGGCGGTGCAGTATTCGGTGCCGTCGTCCTCTTCCCAGTTCTTCATGAACAGGCCTTCCACCTGGTAGCCCTGTTCCTTGAGGAGGAGGGCGGAGACGGAAGAGTCCACGCCGCCGGACATGCCGACGATGACGCGGGTGTTCTGGGGGAACTTCGGCGAAGAAGAGGGGGGGGAATCAGACATGGTGGCGCATCACGGGTGCAGGTAAAGACGGGGATTCTACCAGAGCCGAGCGGCTCAGGCTCGGCTGCCGGCTCAGGTGCGGATCAGGCTGAGCGGGAAGCGTTCGCCTTCCAGATAGTCGTCGATGCAGCGCAGCACCAGGTGGCTGCGCCAGCGTTCGGGTTGGGCAGCCAGTTCGTCGCGGGTCATCCAGCGGGCGCCGAGAATGCCGTCGTCCAGGGCGCGCTCGGGGTGGTGGCGCAGCGGACGGGCGGCGAAGCAGACGCGCTGGTAGGTCACGCCATTGCTCGGTGCGGTGTACAGGTAGATGCCGGTGACAGCGGTCAGCTCTACATCCCAGCCGGTTTCTTCCAGGGTTTCGCGCACGGCGGCCTCGAGTAGCGTTTCGTTGGCTTCCAGGTGGCCGGCGGGCTGGTTGAAGACCTGTTTTTTGTCAGCGGAGATTTCCTCCACCAGCAGGAAACGCCCCTGGTCTTCGACTAAGGTGGCGACGGTGACGTGTGCAAGCCAGCGCATGGATGCGGTCTCGTGAGTTGGAAAGGGCGCGAGTTTAGCGCTGCAAGGCGCAGAAAGCAGAACCCCCGGGAGGGCCCGGGGGTTCTGTATTGCACGAAGTGCCTTACGCCAGTGCGTCGATCGCGGCGTTGAAGGTCGCGCTCGGGCGCATGACCTGCGAGGTCAGCTCCGGATTGGAGCGGTAGTAACCGCCGATGTCGGCCGGCTTGCCCTGGACGCCGTTCAGTTCGGCGACAATGGCCGCTTCCTTCTCGGTCAGGGTCTTGGCCAGAGGAGCGAAGTGAGCCTTCAGCTCGGCATCGTCGTTCTGCTCGGCCAGAGCCTGGGCCCAGTACATGGCCAGGTAGAAGTGGCTGCCACGGTTGTCGATCTCACCGATCTTGCGCGACGGCGACTTGTTGTTGTCCAGCAGTTTGCCGGTGGCGATATCCAGGGTCTTGCCCAGCACCTTGGCCTTGGCGTTGTCGGTCTTGATGCCTTCTTCCTCGAAGGAGACGGCAAGAGCCAGGAACTCGCCCAGGGAATCCCAGCGCAGGTAGTTCTCTTCCACCAGCTGCTGTACGTGTTTCGGAGCCGAACCGCCGGCGCCGGTTTCGTACATGCCGCCGCCCGCCATCAGCGGAACGATGGACAGCATCTTGGCCGAGGTGCCCAGTTCCATGATCGGGAACAGGTCGGTCAGGTAGTCGCGCAGCACGTTGCCGGTCACCGAGATGGTGTCCAGGCCGCGCATCTGACGCTCCATGCTGGTGCGGATGGCTTCGTTGTAGCCCTTGATGCTGATGTCCAGGCCGGTCAGGTCGTGGTCCTTCAGGTACAGCTCGACCTTCTTGCGCAGCTCGTTGTCGTGGGCGCGCTCCGGGTCCAGCCAGAAGATGGCCGGGGTGTTGGACTGGCGGGCGCGGGTAACGGCCAGCTTGACCCAGTCGCGGATCGGGGCGTCCTTGGTCTGGCAGGCACGCCAGATGTCGCCGGCCTGCACTTCGTGCTGCATCAGGACCTTGCCGTCGGCGTCGACTACACGCATGGTGCCGTCGGCTTCCATTTCGAAGGTCTTGTCGTGGGAGCCGTATTCCTCGGCCTTCTGCGCCATCAGGCCGACGTTCGGTACGCTACCCATGGTGGTCGGGTCGAACGCGCCGTTGGTTTTGCAGAAGTTGATCATTTCCTGGTAGATGCGGGCGTAGGTGCTTTCCGGCATTACCGCTTTGGTGTCTTTCTGCTTGCCGTCCTTGCCCCACATCTGACCCGAGTTGCGGATCATGGCCGGCATGGAGGCGTCGACGATCACGTCGCTGGGGATGTGCAGGTTGGTGATGCCCTTGACCGAGTCGACCATCGCCATTTCCGGGCGGTGGCTGTAAACCTCGTGGATGTCGTGCAGGATTTCTTCCTGCTGCGAGGCCGGCAGCGACTTGATCTTGTCATAGACGCTGGAGATGCCGTTGTTCGGGTTCACGCCCAGCTCTTCGAACAGCTGGCCGTACTTCTCGAACACGTCCTTGTAGTAGACGGTGACGGCGTGGCCGAAGACGATCGGGTGGGAGATCTTCATCATGGTGGCCTTGACGTGCAGGGACCACATGACGCCGGTTTCCTTGCAGTCCTGCAGGGTCTTCTCGAAGAAGGCGCGCAGCTTGCTGCAGCTCATGAACATGCTGTCGAGGACTTCGCCTTCCTGCATCTTCAGGGTCTTCTTGGTCTCGACCTTGCCGTCCTTGCCGACGAACTCGATGCGGACTTCACCGGCCTTCGGGATGGTGACCGACTGCTCGCTGGAGAAGAAGTCGCCGCCACGCATGTAGTCGGCGTGGGAGCGCGAAGCCATGCTCCACTTGCCCATGCTGTGCGGGTGCTTGCGGGCGTAGGCTTTCACGGCGGCCGGGGCGCGGCGGTCGGAGTTGCCTTCACGCAGGACCGGGTTCACGGCGCTGCCCAGGACCTTGGCGTAACGCGCGCGGATTTCGTTCTCTTCGGCGGTCTGCGGGTCTTCCGGGAAGTCCGGAACGGCGTAGCCCAGCTTCTGCAATTCGGCGATGGCGCCCTTGAGCTGCGGTACCGAAGCGGAGATGTTCGGCAGCTTGATGATGTTGGCTTCGGGGGCGGTGGCCAGTTGGGCCAGGTAGGCCAGGTCGTCTTCGATGGCCTTGTCGCCGAGCTTGTCGGCGAAGGAGGCCAGGATACGGCCTGCAAGAGAGATGTCGCGGGTTTCTACGTCGATGCCGGCGGAGGCGGCGAAGGCTTTTACGATGGGAAGCAGCGAGTAGGTGGCAAGGGCGGGTGCTTCGTCGGTGAAGGTGTAAGTGATCTTCGAGCGGATGGACATCTCGTTCTAACTCTCTTCTTTGCTGGGCGCGCACAGAGTCTCGAATCGCGTTGGTACACGCTTGCGTTCAACGAAGTGGTTGACCGACCTTCGAGATTTGCCGCGGGGATATTGGGGCGCCAGTAGAGCGTTGTACGGCGGGTTCCTGGTGTGGACTCCGTCGCTGCGAGGAGAGAGTCTGGTCCCAGACTGCTCGGACCTCGATGACCATTAAGTCATGCCGGCCAGTATACCACCCTAAAGGCAGGGTGATGCGCGCTGCTTTTTTAGACTAAGGAATGATGTGGTTCGATCATCGACTTGTGAGCTACCCTCAGTGGCTGCAAGAGGGTTTCAACCAAAAAGCGGAGTTCAGCATGGGATACCAAAAGATCCAGGTGCCGGCCGGTGACAAAATCACCGTCAACGCCGATATGTCCTTGAATGTACCGAAGAACCCGATCATCCCCTTCATCGAGGGTGATGGCATTGGCGTCGACATCAGCCCGGTCATGATCAAGGTCGTCGACGCAGCCGTCGAGAAAGCCTACAAGGGCGACCGCAAGATTGCGTGGATGGAAGTCTACGCCGGCGAGAAGGCCACCCAGGTCTACGACCAGGACACCTGGCTGCCCCAGGAAACCCTGGACGCCGTTCGCGATTACGTCGTCTCCATCAAGGGGCCGCTGACCACTCCGGTCGGTGGTGGTATCCGTTCGCTGAACGTGGCCCTTCGCCAGCAGCTCGACCTCTATGTCTGCCTGCGCCCGGTGCGCTGGTTCGAAGGCGTGCCCAGTCCGGTGAAGAAGCCCGGCGACGTGGACATGGTGATCTTCCGCGAGAACTCCGAAGACATCTACGCCGGCGTCGAATGGAAAGCCGGCACCCCCGAGGCCCAGAAGGTCATCAAGTTCCTCACCGAGGAAATGGGCGTCAAGAAGATCCGCTTCACCGAAAACTGCGGCATCGGCATCAAGCCGGTTTCCCAGGAAGGCACCAAGCGCCTGGTGCGCAAGGCCCTGCAATACGCCGTGGACAATGATCGCAGCTCCGTGACCATCGTCCACAAGGGCAACATCATGAAATTCACCGAGGGGGCCTTCAAGGACTGGGGCTACGAGCTCGCCCGCGACGAATTCGGCGCCCAGCTGCTCGACGGCGGCCCATGGATGCAGTTCAAGAATCCCAACACCGGCAAGAACATCGTGGTGAAGGACGTGATCGCCGACGCCATGCTGCAGCAGATCCTGCTGCGTCCGGCGGAGTACGACGTGATCGCCACCCTGAACCTGAACGGTGACTACCTTTCCGACGCCCTGGCGGCGGAAGTGGGCGGTATCGGCATCGCGCCGGGGGCCAACCTGTCCGATTCGGTGGCCATGTTCGAGGCGACCCATGGCACCGCGCCCAAGTACGCGGGGCTGGACAAGGTGAACCCGGGTTCGGTGATTCTTTCCGCCGAGATGATGTTGCGCCACCTGGGCTGGCCGGAGGCGGCCGACCTGATCATCAAGGGCGTGAACGGCGCCATTGCGGCCAGAACTGTTACCTACGATTTCGAGCGCCTGATGGAGGGCGCCAAGCTGCTGTCCTGCTCGGAGTTCGGCGACGCGATCATCGCCAAGATGTAATCAGGGTGATATGCCCATGAAAAAGGCCGGCTGATGCCGGCCTTTTTCGTTCTGCTGATCCGGGGGATCAGGCCTCTGCCGTGATGTTCTGCATCTCGCTGCTCGGGGCAGTCTGGGCGGAGGGTGCGGATACGCTGGCGTTGACGGGTTGAATGTTAACCGCATGCAACCCCTTCGGACCTTGCAGGATCTCGAAGCTTACGGGTTGGCCGGCCTTGAGTGTCTTGTAGCCATCCATCTGGATCGCCGAGTAATGAGCGAACAGGTCCTCATCTCGGCCATCAGCCAGGATGAATCCATAGCCCTTGGCGTTGTTGAACCACTTGACCTTACCGCTGAGCATGCTGATATCCCTCTGCAAAGGACTCCATCGCTGGAGTATCATCCACTACGATTCCGCTACAGCCTTTATCAGAGGCTGGCGTCCGGAACTCCTGATACCCTCCGGGGGGTATCCTTTGGTTGTAACACCCTTTTGCCGTTAGTCAAGGCGGCGTCGTCTGGGCCTGAGAGACGTTTCAAACTCCGGTCGGCCCCCTCATTCACCCACTCGCAAAGCTTTTATTCCAGCATGCATGCAAGTAGCCAGATTCGACTAACATTCAATCAGGACCGCCCGGATCCATTGGAAGACGAAGGGACGGGGCTCGCGGTCGAGGAATCCAAGCCCGCGCTGAAGCCACCGTCCATGTATCGGGTCATCATGTTCAACGATGATTACACCCCGATGGATTTCGTGGTTGAGGTGCTCGAGTTGTACTTCAACATGAACCGCGAGCAGGCAACCAAGGTCATGTTGACCGTGCATACTCAAGGCAAGGCGAACTGCGGGAGCTTTACCCGTGACGTCGCTGAAACCAAAGCCATGCAGGTCAATCAATATGCGAGGGAGAGCCAACATCCACTGTTGTGCGAAATAGAGAAAGAAGGTTGATGCGGATGTTTGGGAGCGAGGTGAAGTCATGTTGAATCGAGAGCTCGAAGTCACCCTCAATCTCGCCTTCAAGGAGGCGCGGGCGAAGCGGCATGAGTTCATGACCGTTGAGCACTTGCTGTTGGCGCTTCTGGACAACGAAGCCGCTGCAACGGTCCTGAGAGCGTGTGGAGCCAATCTGGACAAGCTGCGGCGGGACCTGCAGGAGTTCATCGACTCCACTACGCCACTGATCCCCCAGCATGACGAGGACCGCGAGACCCAGCCGACCCTGGGCTTCCAGCGCGTATTGCAGCGCGCGGTGTTCCATGTGCAGAGCTCCGGCAAGCGCGAAGTGACCGGCGCCAATGTGCTGGTGGCCATCTTCAGCGAGCAGGAAAGCCAGGCGGTGTTCCTGCTCAAGCAGCAGAGCGTCGCGCGTATCGATGTGGTCAACTACATCGCCCACGGCATTTCCAAGGTGCCGGGTCATGCCGAGCATCAGGAAAACGAGCAGGACATGCAGGACGAGGAGGGTGGCGAGTCTTCCACCTCCAGTCATCCGCTGGATGCCTATGCCAGCAACCTGAACGATCTGGCACGCCAGGGGCGCATCGATCCGCTGGTCGGTCGTGAAACCGAGGTCGAGCGTGTCGCGCAGATCCTCGCGCGCCGCCGCAAGAACAACCCGCTGCTGGTGGGCGAAGCCGGCGTCGGCAAGACCGCCATCGCCGAAGGTCTGGCCAAGCGCATCGTCGACGGCCAGGTGCCGGACCTGCTGTCCGACAGTGTCGTCTATTCCCTGGACCTGGGCGCGCTGCTGGCGGGCACCAAGTACCGCGGCGATTTCGAGAAGCGCTTCAAGGCGCTGCTCAATGAGTTGCGCAAGCGTCCGCACGCCGTGCTGTTCATCGACGAAATCCACACCATCATCGGTGCCGGCGCGGCATCGGGTGGCGTGATGGATGCATCCAACCTGCTCAAGCCGCTGTTGTCGTCCGGCGAGATCCGCTGCATAGGCTCCACCACCTTCCAGGAATTCCGCGGCATCTTCGAGAAGGACCGGGCGCTGGCTCGTCGCTTCCAGAAGGTCGACGTCACCGAGCCGTCCGTCGAGGACACCTTCGGTATCCTGAAGGGTCTGAAGCCGCGCTTCGAGCAGCACCACCATGTCGAGTACAGCGACGAGGCGCTGCGCGCCGCCGCCGAGCTGGCCGCGCGCTACATCAATGACCGGCACATGCCGGACAAGGCCATCGACGTGATCGACGAGGCGGGCGCCTACCAGCGCCTGCAGCCGGAAGAGAAGCGCGTGAAGCGCATCGAGGTCCCGCAGGTCGAGGACATCGTCGCGAAGATCGCACGCATTCCGCCCAAGCATGTCTCCAGCTCCGATAAAGAGCTGCTGCGTAACCTCGAGCGCGACCTGAAGCTGACGGTATTCGGTCAGGCGGCTGCCATCGAGTCGCTGTCCACTGCGATCAAGCTGTCCCGTGCGGGTCTGAAGTCGCCGGACAAGCCGGTCGGCTCCTTCCTGTTCTCCGGCCCGACCGGGGTGGGCAAGACCGAAGTGGCTCGTCAGTTGGCCAAGGCGCTGGGCGTGGAGCTGGTGCGCTTCGACATGTCCGAGTACATGGAGCGACACACCGTATCCCGACTGATCGGTGCGCCTCCGGGCTACGTTGGCTTCGACCAGGGCGGCCTGCTCACCGAGGCGATCACCAAGACGCCGCACTGCGTACTGCTGCTGGATGAGATCGAGAAGGCGCACCCGGAGGTCTTCAATCTGCTGCTGCAGGTGATGGATCACGGCACCCTGACCGACAATAACGGGCGCAAGGCGGACTTCCGCAACGTCATCCTGATCATGACCACCAACGCGGGCGCGGAAACTGCGGCGCGGGCCTCCATCGGCTTCACGCTGCAGGATCACTCGACCGACGCCATGGAAGTGATCAAGAAGAGCTTCACGCCGGAGTTCCGCAACCGCCTGGACACCATCATCCAGTTCGGCCGCCTCAGTCTCGAGACCATCAAGAGCATCGTCGACAAGTTCCTCACCGAGCTGCAGGCGCAGTTGGAGGACAAGCACGTGCAGATCGAGGTCAGCGACGCGGCGCGCGGCTGGCTGGCGGAGAAGGGCTACGACCCGCAGATGGGCGCGCGTCCGATGGCGCGGCTGATCCAGGACAAGATCAAGCGGCCGCTGGCCGAGGAGATCCTGTTCGGCGAGCTGGCCGAACACGGTGGTGTGGCCCATGTGGACCTGAAGGATGGCGAGCTGGCCTTCGAGTTCGAAGTGATCGCCGTAGAGCCGGCCTGACGATGCTCAGGTTTAAGAAATAAGGCGCAAACGAAAACGCCCGGCAATGCCGGGCGTTTTTCTGTATGCCGGATTTGACTTCCGGCGCTACCGTCCGTCAGCGGGCGCGGTAGGTAATACGACCCTTGGACAGGTCGTAGGGCGTCAGTTCTACGCGAACCTTGTCGCCGGTCAGGATGCGGATGTAGTTCTTGCGCATCTTGCCGGAGATGTGCGCGGTAACGACGTGCCCGTTCTCCAACTCCACGCGGAACATGGTGTTGGGCAGGGTGTCGACGACAGTGCCTTCCATTTCGAAGCTGTCTTCTTTCGACATGCAGTAGAGCCCTCGGTATCTATGATTGCCTGAAGTTTCAGGCCATTAAAAAAGGCACACATTGTGCCTGAAAATGCGCCAAAACGCCAAGTGGCGTGTAATGGGTCAGTTCAGCACGACCCAGCGCTGGTTCACGAACAGCTCGATTGGCCGGTACTGGGTCTTGTAGTTCATCTTCCGGCAGTTCTTGATCCAGTAGCCGAGATAGACCGCGTGCAGGCCCAGGCGGTGGGTCTCGGCGATCTGCCAGAGGATGGCGTAGCGCCCCAGGCTGCGGCGTTCTTCGTCGGGGTCGTAGAAGGTGTAGACCGCCGAGAGTCCGTTGGGCAGTACGTCGGTGACCGCGACGGCCAGCAGGCGGCCTTGCAGGCGGAACTCGAAGAAACAGCTGAACGGCAGGTCGCGGACCAGGAAGGTGGCGAACTGGTCGCGGCTGGGCGGGTACATGTCCCCGTCGGCATGGCGCTGTTCGATGTAGCGCATGTACAGCGCGTAGTACTCCTCGGTGAAGGTCGGTCGCTTGCGGATGACCTCGAGGTCGACGTTGCGCTTGAGGATGCGCTTCTGCTGGCGGCTGGGCTGGAAGCCGGCGGCCGGGATGCGTGCCGGGATGCAGGCGGTGCAGTGCTGGCAGTGGGGGCGGTACAGGTGTTCGCCGCTGCGCCGGAAGCCGACCTCCGAAAGCGAGGCGTACAGCTGCGCGTCCATGGGCTGGCTGGGGTCGAGGAACAGGGTAGTGGCCTGCTCCTCGGGCAGATAGCTGCATGGGTGCGGCTGTGTGGCGTAAAACTTCAGGCGGGCGAGCTCGGTCATCTTCAACCCCTGCGAGGACCCTCTGGCAAGTTTATGTCAGGCTGGGCTGGTCCGCTTGCGAAGTCCAGTCCTGCAGTGGTGATTGGTCGAGATGGCGGCGCAGATAAGCGGCAAATTCGCGCCGGGAAATGGCCCGCGCGCCAAAGCTGTGCAGGTGCTGGGTCGGCATCTGGCAGTCGATCAGCTCGAAACCGGCAGCCTTGAGGCGCTGCACCAGGGTGACGAACGCCACCTTGGAGGCATTGTCCGCACGGCTGAACATGGATTCGCCGAAGAACAGCCGACCAATGGCCAGTCCGTACAGGCCGCCGACCAGCTTGTCGCCGTCCCAGGCTTCCACCGAGTGTGCGACGCCCAGGCGATGCAGCTCGCAGTAGGCCTGCTGCATTGGCGTTGTGATCCAGGTTCCGTCGGCGTAGTCGCGCGGGCTGGCGCAGCCGTGGATGACCCGTTCGAAGGCCTGGTCGATGCTGACCTGGTAGCGCTGCTGGCGCAGGCATTTGGCCAGGCTGCGGGAGACATGCAGTTCGTCGGGGAAGAGTACGGTGCGCGGATCGGGCGACCACCAGAGGATCGGTTGGCCGTCCTGGTACCAGGGGAAGCAGCCGTGGCGGTATGCCTGGATCAGGCGGCGCGGGTCGAGGTCGCCGCCGGCCGCGAGCAGGCCGTTGGGCTCGTGCAGGGCCTTTTCCAGGGGCGGGAAGTCGAAGTTGTCGCGAGAAAGCCAGTTGAGCATGGGCGGAGGAGGGGAGGGCGGGCCTCCCCTTTGGCCGATCAGTTGTCGTCGAGGAACTTCTCGGCGTCCAGCGCGGCCATGCAGCCGGCGCCGGCGGAGGTGATCGCCTGGCGGTAGACGTGGTCGGCCACGTCGCCGGCGGCGAACACGCCTTCGATGCTGGTCTGGGTGGCGTTGCCTTCAGCGCCGCCCTTGATCTTCAGGTAGCCGTCATGCATGGCCAGTTGGCCGGTGAACAGGTCGGTGTTGGGCTTGTGGCCGATGGCGATGAACACGCCGGACAGGTCCAGCTGGCGAGTTGCGCCGGTTTCGGTGTCCTTCAGGCGTACGCCGATCACGCCCATTTCGTCGCCCAGGACTTCGTCCAGGGTGGTGTTCCAGTGCAGGCGCACGTTGCCGTTCTGGGCTTTCTCGAACAGCTTGTCCTGCAGGATCTTCTCCGAGCGCAGCTTGTCGCGGCGGTGGATCAGGTGCACTTCCTTGGCAATGTTGGAGAGGTAGAGTGCTTCTTCCACGGCGGTGTTGCCGCCGCCGACCACGCAGACCACCTGGTTGCGGTAGAAGAAACCATCGCAGGTGGCGCAGGCGGAAACGCCGCGGCCCATGAAGGCTTCCTCGGAGGACATGCCCAGGTACTGGGCGGAGGCGCCGGTGGCGATGATCAGCGCGTCGCAGGTATAGGTACCGCTGTCGCCCTTGAGGGTGAAGGGCTTGCTCTGCAACTCGGCGGTGTGGATGTGGTCGTAGACGATCTCGGTATCGAAACGCTGGGCGTGCTGCTGCATGCGTTCCATCAGGGCGGGACCGGTCAGGCCTTCGACGTCGCCTGGCCAGTTGTCGACTTCGGTGGTGGTGGTGAGCTGGCCGCCGGGCTGGATGCCGGTGATGACAACAGGCTTGAGGTTGGCGCGAGCGGCGTACACGGCAGCGGTGTAGCCGGCGGGGCCGGAGCCCAGGATGATCAGGCGCGAATGCTTGACTTCACTCATAAAAAGACTCCATAAGCCTTTGTCACGTAAGAGAATGCATGCTCCAATTGAGCAGCCGAAAAACGGTGATGGGCTATGCTACACCGAACCTCGGAAAGCCGGCAAAAGCGCCGTCGGACGCTTCCGGGCTCGCTGGCATCGGCTGGCCAAAGCCGTACAATAGGCCCGTTTTGAGGCTCAACGACTCTCGGACGCGCGTAGAGCGCAGGAATAGACGCGTTTTGAAGGACACCACCACAGCAAGCCATGCCGCCGCCTGGCGTCAGCAACTGCACTATCGCCTGAAGGAAGGGGCGTTGATCGCGCTGGGCGCGCTCTGCCTTTACCTGTGGATGGCGTTGCTCACCTATGATCCGTCCGATCCGGGCTGGAGCCACTCCAGCCACGTCGATCAGGTGCAGAACGCCGCCGGCCGCCTGGGTGCCCTGAGCGCCGACATCCTGTTCATGGTGCTGGGCTATTTCGCCTACCTGTTCCCGCTGCTGCTGGCGGTGAAGACCTATCAGGTCTTCCGCAAGCGGCACATGCCCTGGGAGTGGAGCGGCTGGCTGTTCTCCTGGCGCCTGATCGGCCTGGTGTTCCTGGTGCTGGCCGGCTCCGCGCTGGCCTACATCCATTTCCATGCCAGCGGCAGCCACATGCCGGCCAGTGCCGGCGGCGCCCTGGGCGAGAGCCTGGGGCAACTGGGCATCAATGCGCTGAACGTGCAGGGCAGCACTCTGCTGTTCCTGGCCCTGTTCCTGTTCGGCATGACCGTCTTCGCCGATTTGTCCTGGTTCAAGGTCATGGACGTTACCGGCAAGATCACCCTCGATCTCTTCGAACTGATCCACAATGCCGCCAATCGCTGGTGGAGCGCCCGTAGCGAGCACAAGCAACTGGTCGCCCAGTTGCGTGAGGTGGACGAGCGTGTGGCCGAAGTCGCCGCGCCCATCGTTGCCGACCGCCGCGAGCAGGCCAAGGTCAAGGAACGCCTGATCGAGCGTGAGGAAGCCCTGGTCAAGAGCGTGCAGGAGCGCGAGAAGCGCGTGGCGCCGAAGATCGACGTGCCGCCGCCAGCCGCCAAACCGGCCGAGCCGAGCAAACGTGTGCTGAAGGAAAAGCAGGCGCCGCTGTTCGTCGACACCGCCGTGGAAGGCACTCTGCCGCCGCTGTCGATCCTCGATCCGGCCGCCGAGAAGAAGCAGAGCTATTCGCCGGAATCCCTGGAGGCCATGTCGCGCCTGCTGGAGATCAAGCTCAAGGAGTTTGGCGTCGAAGTGGTGGTCGAGTCGGTCCATCCGGGTCCGGTGATCACCCGTTTCGAAATCCAGCCGGCCGCCGGCGTGAAGGTCAGCCGCATCTCCAACCTGGCCAAGGACCTGGCGCGCTCGCTGGCGGTGATCAGCGTGCGCGTGGTGGAAGTGATCCCCGGCAAGACCACCGTGGGCATCGAGATTCCCAACGAAGACCGGCAGATGGTGCGCTTCTCCGAAGTGCTGATGACGCCGGAGTACGACGAGCACAAGTCCACCGTGCCGTTGGCCCTGGGCCACGACATCGGCGGCAACCCGATCATCACCGACCTGGCGAAGATGCCGCACCTGCTGGTGGCCGGTACCACCGGTTCCGGTAAGTCGGTGGGCGTCAACGCCATGCTGCTGTCGATCCTGTTCAAGTCCACGCCGGAAGAGGCGCGGCTGATCATGATCGACCCGAAGATGCTGGAACTGTCGATCTACGAAGGTATTCCGCACTTGCTCTGCCCGGTCGTCACCGACATGAAGGAAGCCGCCAACGCCCTGCGCTGGAGCGTGGCGGAGATGGAGCGCCGTTACAAGCTGATGGCCGCCATGGGCGTGCGTAATCTCGCCGGCTTCAACCGCAAGGTGAAGGACGCGGAGGAGGCCGGCACACCGCTGACCGACCCGCTGTACCGCCGCGAGAGCATGGACGACGAGGCGCCGCTGCTGCAGACCCTGCCGACCATCGTGGTGGTAGTGGACGAATTCGCCGACATGATGATGATCGTCGGCAAGAAGGTGGAAGAGCTGATCGCCCGTATCGCCCAGAAGGCGCGCGCGGCGGGCATCCACCTGATCCTGGCGACCCAGCGTCCGTCGGTGGACGTGATCACCGGCCTGATCAAGGCCAACATCCCGACCCGTATCGCCTTCCAGGTGTCCAGCAAGATCGACTCGCGCACCATCCTCGACCAGGGTGGCGCCGAGCAGTTGCTGGGTCACGGCGACATGCTCTACCTGCCGCCGGGCACCGGCCTGCCGATCCGCGTCCATGGCGCCTTCGTCTCCGACGACGAAGTGCACCGCGTGGTCGAGGCCTGGAAGCTGCGTGGCGCGCCGAACTACATCGAAGACATCCTCGCCGGCGCCGATGAAGGCGGTGGCGGCGGTTCCTTCGAAGGCGGTGGCGGCGAAGGCGGTGAGGGTAGCGAGGATGATCCGCTCTATGACGAGGCCGTGCGTTTCGTCACCGAAAGTCGCCGTGCGTCCATTTCCGCCGTGCAGCGCAAGCTGAAGATCGGCTACAACCGCGCCGCGCGGATGATCGAGGCGATGGAAATGGCCGGCGTGGTCACCCCGATGAATACCAATGGCTCGCGCGAAGTCATCGCGCCGGCCCCGATTCGTGATTGATTCGACTTCGAGGATATATGCGTCTGATTCGCATGTTGTTCGTTGCTGCGCTGGCCTTTGCCGGCGCGCAGGCCCACGCTGACGATGCCGCCGCCCAGCGCCTGAGCGGTATGCTCAGCAAGGCCCAGACCATGACCGCGCGCTTCTCCCAGCTGACCCTGGACGGTAGCGGCACCCGCCTGCAGGAAACCGCCGGCACCCTGGGCCTCAAGCGCCCCGGGCTGTTCCGTTGGCACACCGATGCGCCGAATGAGCAACTGCTGATCTCCAACGGTGAGAAGATCTGGCTGTACGACCCGGACCTGGAGCAGGTGACCATCCAGAAGCTCGACCAGCGCCTGACCCAGACGCCGGCGCTGCTGCTCTCCGGCGATGTCTCGAAGATCGGCCAGAGCTTCGACATCACCGCCAAGGACGGCGGCAACGTGGTGGACTTCATCCTCAAGCCCAAGGCCAAGGACACCCTGTTCGACAGCCTGCGGATTTCCTTCCGCAGCGGTGTGGTGAATGACATGCAACTGGTCGACAGCGTCGGTCAGCGTACCAACATCCTGTTCTTCGACGTGAAGATGAACGAGGCGATGGACGCCAAGCAGTTCGTCTTCGACGTGCCCAAGGGCGTCGACGTCATCCAGGAATAACCGGCCTCGCGCTGGATTGATCGATAGGTAAGATTCGTGGACCTGTTCCGCTCCGCCCCCGTTTCCCAGCCCCTGGCCGCGCGCCTGCGCGCGACCAGCCTGGACGAGTACGTCGGCCAGGAGCACCTGCTCGCGCGCGGCAAGCCGCTGCGCGAGGCGCTGGAGCAGGGCGCCCTGCACTCGATGATCTTCTGGGGGCCGCCCGGCGTCGGCAAGACCACCTTGGCGAAGCTGCTGGCGCAGGTCACCGATGCGCACTTCGAGACCATCTCGGCGGTGCTCTCGGGAGTGAAGGAAATCCGCCAGTCGGTGGAGGTGGCCAAGCAGCATGCCGCGCAGTACGGCCGCCGCACCATCCTCTTCGTCGACGAGGTGCACCGCTTCAACAAGAGCCAGCAGGATGCCTTCCTGCCCTATGTGGAAGACGGCACCCTGATCTTCATCGGCGCGACCACCGAGAACCCTTCCTTCGAACTGAACAACGCACTGCTCTCCCGGGCCCGCGTCTACGTGCTGAAAAGCCTGGACGAAGCGGCTCTGCGCCGCCTGGTGCAGCGCGCATTGACCGAAGAGAAGGGGCTGGGCAAGCGCAACCTGGGCCTGCCCGACGAAAGCTTCGCCATCCTCATGGCTGCTGCCGACGGCGATGGTCGGCGTCTGCTCAACCTGCTGGAGAACGCCTCGGACCTCGCCGAGGACAATGGCGAGATCAGCCCGGAGCTGCTGCAGAACCTGCTGGGGGATTCCCGCCGTCGTTTCGACAAGGGTGGCGAGGCGTTCTACGACCAGATCAGCGCGCTGCACAAGTCGGTGCGCGGCTCCAGCCCGGACGGTGCGCTGTACTGGTACTCGCGCATGCTCGATGGCGGCTGTGACCCGCTCTACATCGCTCGCCGTGTGGTGCGCATGGCCAGCGAGGACATCGGCAACGCCGATCCCCGCGCGCTGACCCTGTGCCTCAACGCCTGGGATGTGCAGGAGCGCCTGGGCAGCCCGGAAGGTGAATTGGCCATTGCACAGGCTATCGTCTATCTGGCTTGTGCACCGAAGAGCAATGCCGTCTACAACGCCTACAACACGGCGCGCCGTGACGTGGCGGAGAGCGGCTCGCTGGAAGTGCCGCTGCACCTGCGCAACGCACCGACCAAATTGATGAAGAACCTGGGCTATGGCGACGAGTATCGTTACGCCCATGATGAGCCGGACGCCTACGCGGCCGGGGAAGACTACTTCCCCGAGTCCATGGAACCGCGCCAGTATTACCAACCCGTGCCGCGCGGGCTGGAGCTGAAGATCGGCGAGAAGTTGCGCCACCTGGCGAATCTCGACCAGAGCAGTCCGCGCAAGCGCAGAAAATCCTGAAGTGGCGCCCGCGAGCGCCGCCTGACACTAGACACGAGAAGACAGCATGCTCGATTCCAAACTGGTTCGTACCCAGCCGCAGGAAGTGGCCGAACGCCTGGCCACCCGCGGCTTCACCCTGGACGTGGCGCGCATCGAAGCGCTGGAGAGTCAGCGCAAGTCCGTGCAGACCCGCACCGAGACCCTGCAGGCCGAGCGCAACTCGCGTTCCAAGGCCATCGGCCTGGCCATGAAGAACGGTGAAGACGTCGCGCCGCTGAAGGCCGAGGTCAATCGCATGGCCGAGGAGCTGGAATCCGGCAAGCGCGAACTGGACGCCATCCAGGCCGAGCTGGACAACCTGCTGCTGAACATCCCGAACCTGCCCCACGAATCCGTGCCGGTCGGCGAGGACGAAGAGCAGAACGTCGAAGTCCGCCGCTGGGGCACCCCGCGCACCTTCGATTTCGAGATCAAGGACCACGTCGCCCTGGGCGAGAAGCACGGCTGGCTGGACTTCGAGACCGCCGCCCGCCTGTCCGGCGCCCGCTTCGCCCTGATGCGCGGCCCGATCGCCCGCCTGCACCGCGCCCTGGCGCAGTTCATGATCGACCTGCACACCCGCGAGCATGGCTACGAGGAGGCCTACACCCCCTACCTGGTGCAGGCTCCGGCGCTGCAGGGCACCGGCCAGCTGCCGAAGTTCGAGGAGGATCTGTTCAAGATCCAGCGCGAAGACGAAGCCGACCTGTACCTGATCCCCACCGCCGAAGTGTCGCTGACCAACATCGTGGCCGGCCAGATCCTCGACGCGAAGGAACTGCCGCTGAAGTTCGTCGCCCACACCCCGTGCTTCCGCAGCGAAGCCGGCGCCTCGGGCCGCGATACCCGCGGCATGATCCGCCAGCACCAGTTCGACAAGGTCGAGATGGTGCAGATCGTCGAGCCGTCCAAGTCCTGGGAAGCCCTGGAAAGCCTGGTCGGCAACGCCGAGAAGGTCCTCCAGGCCCTGGAGCTGCCGTACCGCGCCCTGGCGCTGTGCACCGGCGACATGGGCTTCGGCGCCGCCAAGACCTACGACCTGGAAGTCTGGGTGCCGAGCCAGGACAAGTACCGCGAGATTTCCTCCTGCTCCAACTGTGGCGACTTCCAGGCCCGCCGCATGCAGGCGCGCTACCGCAACCCGGAAACCGGCAAGCCGGAACTGGTCCACACCCTCAACGGCTCGGGCCTGGCCGTGGGCCGTACCCTGGTCGCCGTGCTGGAGAACTACCAGCAGGCCGACGGCTCGATCCGCGTACCGGAAGTGCTCAAGCCGTACATGGCCGGCATCGAGGTCATCGGCTGAAATGGACTTCCTGCCGCTGTTCCACATCCTGCGCGGACGTCGCGCGCTACTGGTCGGCGGCGGTGATGTCGCACTGCGCAAGGCGCGCCTGCTGAGCGACGCCGGCGCGGTGCTGCGGGTCGTGGCGCCCGAGGTGCATTCCGAGCTGCGTGAGCTGGTCGAGCAGGGGCAGGGCGAGTTGCTGCTGCGCCCGTACGTCTCCGGCGATCTGCAGGACTGCGTACTGGCCATCGCTGCGACCGACGATGAGCCGCTCAACGCACAAGTCTCCCGCGATGCCAACGAGCGTGGCGTGCCGGTCAACGTGGTCGATGCGCCTGCCCTGTGCAGCGTGATCTTCCCGGCCATCGTCGATCGTTCGCCACTGGTGGTAGCTGTCTCCAGTGGCGGCGACGCGCCGGTGCTGGCGCGGCTGCTGCGGGCCAAGCTGGAAACCTGGATTCCCGCGACCTACGGCCAGCTCGCCGGGCTCGCCAGCCGCTTCCGCGAGCGCGTGAAGCAACGCCTGCCGGACCTGCAGCAGCGCCGCAAGTTCTGGGAAGAGGTGTTCCAGGGGCCGGTGGCCGAGCGCATGCTTTCCGGCCAGCCGAACGAAGCCGAACGCCTGCTGGCGGACAAGCTGGACTCGCCCCAGCCCGAATCCCGTGGCGAGGTCTACCTGGTCGGCGCCGGGCCGGGCGATCCCGACCTGCTGACCTTCCGTGCCCTGCGCCTGATGCAGCAGGCCGACGTGGTGCTCTACGATCGCCTCGTAGCGCCGGCCATTCTCGAGCTGTGCCGCCGCGACGCCGACCGACTGTATGTCGGCAAGCGCCGTGCGGACCACGCCGTGCCGCAGGACGAAATCAATCGCCAACTGGTCGAGCTGGCCCTGCAAGGCAAGCGCGTGCTGCGTCTGAAGGGCGGTGACCCGTTCATCTTCGGCCGTGGCGGCGAAGAGATCGACGAACTGGCGGCCAACGGCATCCCCTTCCAGGTCGTGCCCGGCATCACCGCGGCCAGCGGTTGCGCGGCCTATGCCGGCATTCCGCTGACCCATCGCGACTATGCGCAGTCGGTGCGCTTCGTCACCGGGCACCTGAAGGATGGCTCCACCGACCTGCCCTGGGGCGATCTGGTGGCGCCGGGGCAGACCCTGGTGTTCTACATGGGGCTGGTCGGCTTGCCGGTGATCTGCGAGCAGCTGGTGCGCCATGGGCGTTCCGCCGATACCCCGGCGGCGCTGGTTCAGCAGGGCACTACCGTGCACCAGCGGGTGTTCACCGGCACGCTGGCCGATCTGCCCGCGCTGGTGGCGGAGCATGAGGTGCATGCGCCGACCCTGGTAATCGTGGGCGAAGTCGTGCAGTTGCGGGACAAGCTCGCCTGGTTCGAAGGGCAACAATGAAGGCCGTGCGTGGCGTGACACTGGGCGTTGTCTGCGCCTTGGGTTGCGTCGCGCTGCCTGCTCCCGCAGCCAGTTTTGACTGCAGCAAGGCCTCGCAGGCAGATGAGAAGGCCATCTGCGCCGATCGCCAGCTGTCCGAACTGGACGTGCAGATGGCTACCACCTACCGCCTGCTCAGGGGCCTGTTCGCCATGGGCATGCGTGGCAATCTGGGCGACTCTCAGCTCGCATGGCTTGAGCAGCGGCGTGCCTGTGGCGCCAGGAAGGCTTGCCTGAAGCAACGCTATCAGGAGCGCCTCGACGCGCTGCAGAAGCTCTACGACGGCATCGATAAGCCGATCTGATTCCGGCGCAGGGCGTATAACCGTTCGCGGTTATACGCCGTTTGACCTTCACTGCCGACCTGCTCGGATTTGAACTCGGAGCTGCGCTCACCCACGAACTTGGCGAGGGGATAGGCGTATAACGTCGAACCTTATACGCCCTGCGCCAGCCTCAGCCTTTCTGCGCGATGCCCTTGCCCGGCAGATGTTCCCGTCCATGCGGCGCGGTGAAGTCCTGCTGCGGCCCCAGCGGCACGATGCCGGTCGGGTTGATGGTGCGGTGGCTGCCGTAGTAATGGTGCTTGATGTGCTGGAAGTCGACCGTACCGGCGACGCCCTGCCACTGGTACAACTCGCGCAGCCAGCCGGACAGGTTGGGGTAGTCCGCCAGGCGCCGCAGGTTGCACTTGAAGTGGCCGTGGTAGACGGCATCGAAGCGGATCAGCGTGGTGAACAGGCGTACATCGGCCTCGGTCAGGTATTCGCCTGCCAGGTAGCGTTGCTTGCCCAGGCGCTCGTCCAGCCAGTCCAGCTCGTTGAACAGGGTCTCGAAGGCCTCTTCATAGGCCGCCTGGGTGGTGGCGAAGCCGGCGCGGTACACGCCATTGTTCACCGCCGGGTAGATGCGCTCGTTCAGCTCGTCGATCTGTGCCCGCAGCGGCTCCGGATAGAGGTCCAGGCGGTTGCCGGTGAGGTCGTCGAAAGCCGAGTTGAACATGCGGATGATCTCCGCCGACTCGTTGCTGACGATGCGCTGCTCGTGCTTGTCCCACAGCACCGGTACGGTGACGCGGCCGGTGTAGTGCGGGGCGTCCCTGGTGTAGCGCTGGTGGAGGAAGTCCAGGCCGTCGAGCTTGTCGCCGGTCGAGCCCAGCGCCTTGTCGAAGGTCCAGCCGTTTTCCAGCATCAGCCAGCTGACCACCGAAACGTCGATCAGCGACTCCAGGCCCTTGAGCTGACGGAAGATCAGCGTGCGATGGGCCCAGGGGCAGGCCAGGGAAACGTAGAGGTGATAACGGCCGGGCTCGGCGCGGAAGCCACCTTCGCCGCTGGGGCCGGGGCGGCCATCGGCGGTGATCCAGTTGCGGCGCTGTGCGTTCTCGCGCTGGAAACGGCCGTCCTTGCTGGTGTCATACCACTGGTCATGCCAGCGGCCATCGATCAACTGTCCCATCTTGCGTGCTCCAGAAAGCGGGGAGATGGGATCAGTCTATCGATAAAGACTCGATTGATTGGCGCAAAAACAGGATTTCAAATATCGATCAGATCGATCTATTGCGCGCGGCCCAGCGTTTGTCGGCCTCCGCGAAGGCCTCGTCTCGCGTCAGTCCCATGGCACGCAAGGCCAGCGCCATGGTTGCGCGGACGGCCAGCTCGCCGTAGGCGTCCTCTTCGTCGCCACACCAGACGGCAGCCAGATGCTGTGGTTCGAGCGTTTCCGGCTTGACGTGACGCAGCGGCGACAGCGGCGGCCATTCCTCGTCCCAGTCTTCGCCAGCGCGGCAACCATAAAGGTGCGAGGTGGCGTCCGGGTTCACCTCGATCTCGCCGCCTTCTCCCTTGATGACGATGGCGTAGTCGCCGAGCAGGCGGCTGCCTTCGCGGTGCACCGCCTGGTAGCCGGGGTGGAAGATGCTCTGCAGCACGCAGGTCGCACCCAGCGGGTTGATCAGGCGTACGGCGGAATGAATCGGCGAGCGCAGGCCGAGGGTGTTGCGCAGGTCGATCATCCGCTGCAGGCGCGGCATCCAGTCCACCAGCGGTGCGAAGGCGATGCCTTTTTCGTCCAGTGCGCTGCCGACCGAATCCCAGTCGCGGCACAGCGGCAGGCCGAGCTGCTCCAGCAGCTGTTCGGTGTAGAGTCGGCCGGCGGTATGGGCGCCGCCGCCGTGCAGCAGGACGCGGGTGCCGCTGCCGGCCAGGCATTTGGCGGCCAGCAGGTACCAGGGCAGGTGCCGCTTCTTGCCGGCATAGCTGGGCCAGTCCAGGTCCACGGCGATCTTCGGCGCTTGCAGGCGTTCGCGCACCGCCTCGGTGAAGCCCGCCAGTTCCTCGGCGCTTTCCTCCTTGTGCCGCAGCAGCATCAGGAAGGCGCCCAGTTGGGCCTCCTCGACCTTGTCGTCGAGGATCATGCCCAGCGCTTCGCGCGCCTCCTCGCGGGTCAGGCCGCGCGCGCCGCGCTTGCCCTTGCCGAGGATGCGAACGAACTGGGCGAACGGATGTTCTTCAGGTGTCTGCAGGACGAGCGGGGCGGCGGTCATAGGCAGTTGGTCGGCTTCGGCAGGCCGGCAAGCTTGGCGGCAAGCTTGGCCGGGGTGCCCTTGAATAGGAGGTTGAGGTGCAGGCTGCTGCCCTTTTCCGCGCCCAGGCGCTGGGCGACGTACTTGATCAGCGGCCGGTTCGCCGGGGAGAGCTGGAATTCGCCGTAGAACTCGCGCAGCAGCAGGAGGATTTCCCAATGCTCGGGCGTCAGGTGGATGCCTTCGTTGTGCGCCAGGGCCTCGGCGGCGGCGTCGCTCCAGTCGTCCAGGTGCGCCAGGTAGCCGTCCTTGTCCAGCTGCAGGGCTTGTCCGTTGACCAGTAGGGTGCTCATAGCCAGGCATTCACCTTGTCGAAGCGGGTGCAGAGTTCGACGAAGCCGGGATAGTCGACCGCGATGACGCGGGCGGGAACATCGTCCATGCCGCGCGCCTGCAGGTCTTCCAGCAGGGCGAAGAGCCCGTTGGTAGCGGGCATCAGCTCCAGCGCCTGGCAAGGAGCGGTGCCGTCGCGCAAGGCATAGACGGCGTCGCCGGTCAGCAGCAGGCCGTCGTCCGGGCCGAGCAGGTGCAGGCAACTGGCGAGTCGGCCGTCGTCGAAGGGGGAGTGCGAGAGCAGGTGGAGAGTAGCCATCAGATCGTGATCACCTGGTCGTGGGTTTGCAGCAGGTCGCGCAGGGCGGTGGCGTCCAGCGCCTGTGCGGGCAGCGTCAGGCTGGCGGCGTCCAGGCCGCGCTCGCCGAGGCTGCGTTGGCTGACGTAGAGCGCTTCCACGCCGAACAGCGGCAGGGCTTGCAGGTTGGCCTGCAGGTCCTTTTGTTCGAGGTTGGCCGGGCGTTGGCCGGGCGCTAGCTGGAAGACGCCGTCGTCGAGGAACAGCATCGAGATCGGCAGGTCGAAGGCGCCGCCGGCCAGGGCGATGTCCAAGGCCTCGCGGGCGGCGGGGCCGGCCCAGGGCGCCTGACGGCTGATGATCAGCAGCGATTTGGCCATCAGTCGCCTCCGAAGCAGACCAGGCGGTCCGCCAGTTGCGCCGCTTCATGCAGCTGGCCGAGGCCGGAAAGGTCCCAGGGTGCCTGCAGGTTGGCGGCAGGGCGGGAATAGCGGTTGGCTTCTTCGCCGTTCAGCACGCCACGGCGCAGCGCGGCGGCGATGCAGACCACGCCGTCCAGCTGGTTGTCGGTGACGAAGCGGGTCCAGGCGGCGGCGACATCCAGTTCGTCCTGGCTGGCCACGGCATTGGCCGAGGCGCTGTGCACGCCGTCCTGATAGAAGAACAGCCGGGTGATTTCATGGCCGCCGGCCAGCGCAGCCTCGGCGAAGCGCAGGGCGCGCCGGGCCGCCGGCGAATGCGGCGGGGAGAAGAGGGCGATGACGAACTTCATGGAGCGGGCCTTCGCGACGAATTTTCGCAGGATGATACGGCACTCTGTCGTCTTTTGCCGTGCACCCGAAACGCAAAAGCCCCGCTGAGCGGGGCTTTTGACGTAGAGAATAATGGCGGAAGCGCAGAGATTCGAACTCTGGGGGCTGTTACACCCGGCGGTTCACGAATCCAGCACTTACGCAGCCTTGTGGCGAGTTTAAGTCCCAGAACGCAAACATAACAACACCCAGTCCAACCCGCATCCTTGACGGGTTCGGCGTTTGAGTTCTGGGACCGGTTTTTGACCCTTCGGAGCGCCTGTTTCGCAGGCTTGATAATGGCGCCTCGCCGAATGTAGACGGCCCTTGTGATCTCTTCTTCGGTGTGCCCAAGGAGCCGGCTCGCTTCCTTCAGGTCGTTGATCTCGGTGGCGGCCTTCGGGCGGATGTCCTTGAACTGGAACTCTCGGATCATTGCGCCGAGTTCGGGATCTCCCGCCTCGATCGCGGACTTCTGCGCAACCTCGCGAGCAGCCTCCCATCGGTCGCGCAGCATGTGCTGGGTTACCCGCCGGCCGCGCGCGCTGGGGATCAGGTAGGGGCTGACGAAGTGCTCGTTGCGCGCCGCAATCTGCCTCTGGTCTGTCCCGGAACTGGTGGGCGTTGAAAACAGGGCCACCCCGAACTTCGCGCCGATTCTGCGCCTGCTGAGTTGGGAGCAGACCTAATTCGAGGTCACTGTGTAGAGCACAAACTGGTCCCCTTGTTGCCGTTTGAAGCGTCCAACCTCCATCAGATGGAGTTTTGCGGATGAGGCGGTAGAGTGCTGTTGCAGTCCGATCATATTGACTTGCCAGCCTGCGATATAGCCTACCTTTCGGCCCACAATGTAATCGGCAATGGATCGTGACTTGATCGCATTGAAAGCGCCTCTGTCCACGACTCCGTCGAGATTCACAACGCTAATGCCACGGTCTGCGTAATAGCCAAGCGCGCCTGACTGTGCGGACCCGATTGTTGCCCCAGACGGGACTGCAGAAAGAATCTCTTGGGCGACCTCCCGGTAGCCTTTCGCACCGTCGACTCCTCCATACATGGTCCCCTCTGGCTTTGAGTAGAACGGAAGCACACCTTTGATGTTAAGCGCGATGATGAAAATCCCGAGTCCTAGGGCTACAGAGTTTCGCAGTGCCGGTACGTTCCGGAACATGAAAGCGGGAAGCACCACGGCGCAAGCGATGACCGCGAAGAAGACGAAATGCAAATATCGGTGGAAGAACCAGAAGGCGGGGAGGTAGGCCACGTAGAATGCAGTGAAGATAGCTCCGCACAGAATAAGCGTCACCACGCCAAGAGATTCTTTTGCTCTAGGCGCCATGATAAGGGTCGCCAATGCTCCCGCGATGAGGGTTGCCAGCCCAGTGGGCGTTGGGAGTGCATTGAGCTGTAGGCTTCCCAGCAGCGTCGTTACGGCAATGCGCAGGTCTTCCATGTGAGAAAGACGGCCGTCTCCGGCTGCCGTTATGAGCTGCCTGACCGCCGCTCCGCTTTCAGGTACAGGAGAGCCAAAGCGCAGGGTGCAATATGCCCACCAAGGAGAGACGACGATCAGCGCCGCGAGTGCCGTCTTCGCCGACGGTGCGATGCTGAACCTGGCAAGTATGGAAACTCCGATCAACAGAGCCATTACGGCTGTATCCACCCTTGCCAGGATCATCAAGCCGATAAATGCGCCAAGGATTGCTGTCGACGTGGTGCTGGGGCGTTCTGGCAGGCGAACGAACAGGAGAATGCTCGCAAGACTGAGCGCCATCGCAGCTGAGGTTTCCAGGCCGTTCAAGTCGTTGCGGAGGATCAATGGGGATGTTACAGCGAGCAGCCCGGCTACTGCGGCTACTGGAGTTGAACGGGTGCTGTGATGAATCAATAGAGCGAATAGAGCACACGCAACCGCGCCGAACAGCGCACTGATGAGAATGGAGATGTATACCGCTGCATCTAGGCCAGCGCCCAGCAGGTAGACCGGAACCATCACGAACGCTGTCAGTGGCTGGAAGCCCGAGGTTAGAACTTCGCCGCTGGCTGATGGACCGGCACCTGCGGCAAGACTTCTAGCGATTGAAAGCGTGTAGTACGTATCGTCTGGCAAGAACATGCGGTCGAGATACGTCAGGCCTTGGCTTGCTATGGAGAGGCGAAGGCAAAGCGCCGCAATCAGCACGGCGAAGAAAAGGATGAACTGCTTGGATCTCATCAGGGGCTCAGGAAGTTTCGATATTTTCCGAATGCTAGCAATTACAATCATTGGTTTCCCCCGCTGGGTTCCCAGATTTTTAACAGCTTGACGTCATTTTTCTGACAAACAACCCGCTACCTGGCGGGCTTTTTCATGCCCGGAGGAAACATGGACCTTTGTACTGTCCGCCGCTCGATCGTCGAGCCGGCGCTCTTGCTGCTGCCCGCGAAAATGGAAAGCCTGCAGGCCGTTGTCATGCTGTTGGCCATCGGGCTGCAGGAGTCGCGTTTCGAGTACCGCCGCCAGATGGGCAGTGGGCCGGCGAAGTCATTCTGGCGGGCAGAGCAGAGCGGCGGCATGGTCACCGGCTTACTGCGCTTCCGTGTCGAGAGCATCCGGGATCTGGCTACTGGCCGATGTGCCGTCCACGGCGTGGTGCCGGCAGCGCCGGAGGTTTGGAACGCCATTGAGCATGATGACATTCTCGCCGCCGGCTTGGCAGCGCCTGCTGCTGTACACCGATCCGTACCGCCTTCCCGAGCTGGGCAACGAGTCCGGCGCCTGGGAGCTGTATCTCCGGACCTGGATTCCGGGGCCTGTAGCCACGGCGAAGCTGCCCAGCGTACCGAGCTGCGGAAGATGTAGGTCTCGGATTACGCGGCGGTGCTGGAGGTATTGAGGTCACCTCGGCCAGTATCTAAGCCGTAGACTAGATTCAGCTTTGGTAATCACTGTCCACCGTGGTCTTAAAGCTGACTACTCTAAATACTCCTAATCTACGGAGGGTTGAGTATGTCGGACTGGGTGGTTTCATGTCATGCTGAATCAACAGGAACTACTTTTAAGTGCGCAGTTGATGTAATAGTTCATGGGTATCAATTTGACTCTTTGCACCATGGTCTAGCCTCTGATGTGTTTTTGAATATTCATCAGGCTGCCCAGGAAAGTAGGTCCGCACAGAAATATAAAAGCCCCGTTGATCTCGTCTTGAGTAGAGTCCCATGGAAGGCACAGTCGATACTGTATTCCAAGGGGTCTGATATCGAGGATTACAGTTTGTGGGGGCTTGGTGGTAAATGGGATCTCAAGCAAATGTCAGGAATTTTTTCTTATCCATCGTGGGTTTTGAATTTTCTGCCTGACACCCAAAATGAAGCAATAACGCTGTCTGAGTTTATAAGAGATACTATTAATCCGACTAGTGAGGATCTAACGTTTTACTGGTTAGCTTGTAATGCTTGAGTGCAAGGTGATTAATTTATAAGCCGCCTCCGGGCGGTTTTTTATTTTCGGGAGCAAGGACTGATGGGCGAATCGGTCATAGTTCGCAAGAGTGGTGCCAGAAATCCTCGTGCACTCGTTGGGGCTCCAGATGGACTCCAGTCGATCGCATGGGCAAAGGTTTTCCACGTCATAGACGCGCAGCCCAACCAGACAATCGACGTCCGGCTGCCCGTGACGCTGCTTGGCCGATCATCCGGCATGAGAACGGTGGCGTGCCTTACCAGGACCCGGTGATCGACCAGGGGGCGGAGGGCGCTTGCGTGAAATGGCTGATCAGCAACTGGAAGCCGCTGCTATGCGCCATGGTTCTGCTCCTGGCCGCGGCCGGCGGTTGGCACGAGGGAAGTGCGCGCACGGATGCGGTGTGGCAGGCCCGATGGGATCAGCACGAGCAGCAGAACCAGAAGGCCGCCGCTGCTTTCGAAGCCAGGGAGTGCGTCGAGGAGCTGCGCCGCCAGCAATAAATCAACAAGGTTATCGAGGATGGCCAGAGAAACATTGACCAGGTTCGCGCTGATGCTGCTGCCGCTGCTGATCAGCGCGTGCGGGACGCAGCCACCAAGTACGCCGGCCGAGCTGCAGCGGCTGAAGCCGGCCGCGATTCCTGCACTGCCGCCGCAAGCCAGGCAGCAGCCAACCACGCGAGAGTGCTCGCCGAGCTGCTTGGAGAGGCTGACCGCCTGGCGGGTGTCTACGCAGAAGCTGCTGACCAAGCCCGAGTGAGAGGGCTGGCCTGTGAAGCGGCATTTAGTGTTCTTGAGCGGGAGGGGGCGGTAGTAGGGTCCCGGAAATTTATCGCGAGGGATCGCCATGCCAACATTTTTCCGCCCCCCTTTCCCTTTCCGTTGTTCTCATTCTTCTGGGTGGTTGTACTAGCGCTTAAATGGTATCGCCACCTCGTAGCGGATCTGCATATGCACCGGTGAATGAGGGTGATCGAGTCGGGTCATCAAGTATCTGAATGGCGATGCAGACAGTGTTATCAATGCCCGCAGAGAAGACGCCTTCAAGCAGATGTTTGAGGCTTGCGGAGGAAAATATCAGATTGTCGGGGAGGGTGGAGCCAGCGAGGGAGGCACGGTGATTGCCTACGCCAACACCGCCTCGTACGTGACGAGTCAGTACCGGTACATCCAGTTTCGGTGCGTTCAGTAGGGAGGCCTGGCGGGCTCTATCAACTGCGCGCCCTGATTCCGCGTATTCCCCACGTCGGTGCTCACCCGGTAGGCCTCGAAGTCCTGACGCGCCAGGCCGATCGCGTTGTAAACCTGGTCCAGCGTGGTCTCCGGCGAAAGCCAGGTCGCCCACTGCTCTGGCGACAGGATGACCGGCATCCTGTGGTGGATAGTCGCCACTGGTCCAGCGGAATCATGGGTCAACAGCGCGCAGGACAGCACGTCCTGCCCAACCGGGCCATCCCAGGTTGACCAGAGCCCAGCTATGGCCAGCACTCCATCGTCAGCAGCATGGTGGTACTAGGGCTGGTGCACGGTGCGGCCGGCCTTGTTCTTCACCGGCTCCTTCTCGTTCCATTCATACCAGTCAGCCGCCGGAATCAGGCACCGCTGTGTCTTGATCGCCTGGCGCCACATCGGCCTGGTCGCCGCCTCTTCGCTGCGGGCGTTGAAGGAGAACGTCGGCGGCTTCGGCTTCCTCCGCCAGAACGGGGGCAGGCCCCAGCGCGCGGGCATGACCTCCTGTTCTCCAGCCTCGTTGAGGATCACCATCGGCACAATGTTGGTCGGCGCTACGTTGTAGATGCGCTTGATCCACTGGCCAGAGTTTCGCGCGCCAATGTGCCAGTACCGTTCCATTGCCGCTTCTTCGGGTGTCGCGTATCGACCGCACATAGGGATTCTCCCGCAGTGCGGAAAGGGTAGGTCATGGGGATTTTGGTTGCCCAGGTCGGGCGAGGAGGGGCGCAGCTAGGGCTGAGTTCTGGGACTCGTGCCGTTTTATTCTGGGACTCGACCAGAAATCAGCATGCCACCAAGGCCAAGCCATCGTTGCCGCAGAAACGCAAAAGCCCCGCTGGGCGGGGCTTTTGACGTAGAGAATAATGGCGGAAGCGCAGAGATTCGAACTCTGGGACAGTTTCCCGTCGACGGTTTTCAAGACCGTTGCCTTAAACCACTCGGCCACACTTCCGCATGAGCGGGGCGCCATAGTACCGGATCGCAACACACTGTCAAACTCTGGTGATTCGAGGCTCATTTGCCTCTGTTATGATGAATGGCACTACGGTCATGGACCCGTATCCCGCTTAAACAGGAGTGTCTCGACATGCAAGAACGGCAATATCTCGACTCCACGGCCGTGGAGCAGAAAGAGGTCAGCGGCGTCCTGCGCAACACCTATGGTCTGCTCGCGCTGACGCTGGCCTTCAGCGGCCTGGTGGCTTTCGCCTCGCAGCAGATGCGTCTGCCTTACCCGAGCATCTTCGTGGTGCTGCTGGGCTTCTACGGCCTGTTCTTCCTCACCGTGAAGCTGCGCAACAGCGCCTGGGGTCTGCTCAGCACCTTCGCCCTCACCGGCTTCATGGGCTACACCCTTGGCCCGATCCTCAACCTGTACCTGGGCATGGCCAATGGCGCGAGTGTGATCTCGTCGGCCTTCTTCATGACGGCCCTGGTGTTCTTCGGCCTGTCCGCCTACGTGCTGACTACCCGCAAGGACATGAGCTTCCTGTCCGGCTTCATCACCGCGGGCTTCTTCGTGCTGCTGGGCGCCGTACTGGTCTCGCTGTTCTTCCAGATCAGCGGCCTGCAACTGGCCATCAGCGCCGGCTTCGTGCTGTTCTCCTCGGCGATGATCCTGTTCCAGACCAGCGCGATCATCCACGGCGGCGAGCGCAACTACATCATGGCCACCATCAGCCTGTACGTCTCGATCTACAACCTGTTCATCAGCCTGCTGCAGATCTTCGGCATCATGGGCAGCGACGACTGATCGTTACGCAGCCATGAAAAAGCCCGCATCAATGCGGGCTTTTTCATGGGCGTTCGGAGTGTTCTCTCTGGAAGATTTCAAGAGCCAGGACCGGGCGTCCTTTCGTGGGAACGGCCCCTGTCCGTGAAATTCCCCGCGGCGTAATTCGTGTTCACCGGGGGAAGAGGCAGCGTCCTTCGCTGCAGAGTCAATTGACGACGTTGCGCACGAAGCGCGCCAGCACCTCTCCATGGTTCTGGTAGGAAAACGGTTGGCTGCTCTTGAACACATGGAACCCGCCGGCCTCGACGGTCACCGTCTCCTCGGCGAGCACGATGGTCAGTTGCCCCACGATCACATAGACCATGTCGTACCAGCCGTCAGCGTCCGGCTCGGCGTTGTAGCGATCGCCGGGTGCCAGGGACCAGTGCCAGAGCTCCGCCTGGCGCGTGGCCGGCGTGCTGGCGAGGAGGGTGCCGCGGCTGTCGGGTTGCGCGCCGGCCCAGGCCACCGCGTCGACGCGGGACAGGTTGCGGGTCGACGGCGGCCGAACCAGGTCGGCGAAGGTCACGTCGAGGGCGGCGGCGATACGGTCCAGGGTGGCGAGGCTGACGTTGGTGTCGCCGCTCTCGATGCCGACCAGCATCCGCCGGCTGACGCCAGAGGCCTTGGCCAACGCATCCTGGCTGAAGCCGCTATTGCGACGCAGGGTCTTCACGTTATCGGCGACGTGCACCAGCACGCTGGGCCGATCGGAAGGAGTGGGCAGTATATTGCTCATTCTGGCCTTTTTGCGCATTATGTTGCGCATAACAGTCAACCAAGATTTCCCTACCGTTGCAACGCCTGTTCAGGTCCGCATCATGCCTCGCTCTCGCTTCATCTCCACTGTCCTGCCGGTTCTCCTGCTGATCGTCTCCATGGCCTCGATCCAGTCGGGCGCCTCCCTGGCCAAGAGCCTGTTCCCGCTGGTGGGCGCCGAGGGCGTAACCGCCATGCGCCTGCTGTTCGCCGCGATCCTCCTGCTGGCGATCCTGCGGCCGTGGCGCACTTCGCTCAACGGCAAGTCGCTGGTGCCGCTGATCGCCTACGGCGTGACCCTCGGCGGCATGAACCTGATGTTCTACATGGCGCTGCAGACCGTGCCGCTGGGGATCGCAGTGGCGCTGGAATTCACCGGGCCGCTGGCGGTGGCGTTGTATTTCTCGCGCAAGCCGATCGACTTCCTGTGGATCGCCATGGCGGTATTCGGCCTCTGGGTACTGCTGCCGATTGGGGACCTGGGTCAGGGCGTGGACCCCAAGGGCGCCCTGCTGGCGCTGGCGGCGGGCGTCTGCTGGGGGCTCTACATCATCTTTGGCCAGCGTGCCGGCAATGATCTCGGTGCCCAGGGCGCGGCGCTTGGGGTGACCATAGCCGCAATCTGCGTGGCCCCCATCGGTTTCGCCCATGCCGGCAGTGCTCTGCTGGATGTAAGCCTCCTGCCGGCGCTGCTGGGCGTGGCCGTGCTCTCCAGCGCATTGCCCTACACCCTCGAGATGATCGCCCTGACACGCTTGCCGGCGCGCACCTTCGGCACCCTGATGAGCATCGAGCCGGCGTTCGGCGCAATCTCCGGGCTGGTGTTCCTGGGTGAACAGCTCACGTCGCACCAGTGGCTGGCCATCGGTGCGATCATCTTCGCCTCGGTGGGCACCACCCTCAGCAGCCGTCCCAAGGAGCCGCTGGCGCTGCCGGTCGCTGACTGAGGATCAGTTGGAGAGGCGTTCGCTAAGGCGCTTCTCGCCCAGGAGAATCTGCCGCTTGGCGCTGCGGGCCAGGCGGATGCACAGCATCACCGCCGCGCAGGTCAGGCCGACGATCAGGCCTTCCCACAGGCCGCGCGGCCCGGTGGGTTCCTGCAGCCAGTGGGCGAGGCCCAGGCTGTAGCCCACCGGCAGGCCGATGCCCCAGTAGGCGAACAGGGTCATGATCATGGTCGCGCGGGTGTCCTGGTAGCCGCGCAGGGCGCCGGCGGCGGTGACCTGCACGGCGTCGGAGAACTGGAACAGCGCGGAGAACACCAGCAGCGAGGCGGCCAGCGCCAGCACTTCAGGGTCCTGGGTGTAGAGCGCGGCGATGTGCTCGCGCATCAGCAGCATGCCGCTGGCGGAAATGCACGCATAGCCGAGCGCGGCGCCCATGCCGACGCCGGCGGCGAAACGCGCATCCCGTGGCGTGCCGGCACCCAGGGCCTGGCCGACGCGCACGGTCACGGCCATGGCCAGCGAGTAGGGGACCATGAACACCAGCGCGCTGAAGTTCAGCGCCACCTGGTGACCTGCCACGACCTTCTCGCCCAGCTCGCCGATCAGCAGGGCGATCACCGAGAAGATGCTCGATTCGGCGAAGATCGCGATGCCAATGGGCAGGCCGACCGCGACCAGGCTGCCGATCACCTTGAGGTCGGGCAACTCCCAGTGGGCGAACAACTGGCTCGGCTTGTAGACCTTTGCCCAGTTCACCCAGAACAGCATGCCCAGCAGCATGAACCACATTACCGATCCGGTGGCCCAGCCGCAGCCGGGGCCGCCCAGGGCCGGGAAGCCGAGGTGGCCGTAGATCAGCATCCAGTTGATCGGAATGTTCAGCATCAGCCCGCAGATGCCCAGCACCATGCTCGGCCGGGTGCGCCCCAGGCCATCGCTGTAGCAGCGCAGCACGTGGTACAGAGCCACCGCCGGCAGGCCGCAGGCGATGCCGCGCAGGTAGAAGCAGCTGGGCTCGATCAGTGCTTCCTCGACCTTCATCGCCCGCAGCACCGGCTCGGAGAGGAACCACAGGGTCGCCGCCGCCAGCGGGCCGACCAGCAGCGCCAGCCACAGCGCCTGGCGCACCAGCGGGCCGGTGCCCGGCTGGTCGCCGGCGCCGTAGCGCTGCGCGACCTTGGCGGTGGTGGCGAGCAGGGTGCCGGTCATCAGCAGGAACACCGGAATCCAGATCGAGTTGCCCAGCGCCACTGCCGCGAGGTCACGCGGACCGACGCTGCCGGCCATCACCGCATCGACGAAGCCCATGGCGGTGGTGGCCAACTGGGCGATCATGATCGGCGTGGCGAGGCTGAGCAGTTCCTTGAACTCGATGAGGGCGCGCCGTCCACGGGAGACGGGCTGGGCGATGCTGGTCACGGCGGTCCTTTTCTGGCGGAAGAAAGCGGAAGGAAGCCGGCCAGTTTACGACTTGTCAGTCTGGTCAGGAAAGCATCGTTGCAAGTTGCGGGACCGCACGCGGGCGCGCTGGTAAAGTAGCCGGTGCCGATTTCTGGAGTCAGTCCATGCGTATCCTTGCCGATGAAAACATTCCCCTGGTCGAAGCCTTCTTCGGCGGTCACGGTGAAATCCGTCGCCTGCCCGGACGCGGCATCGACCGCGCCGCCCTGGGCGATGCCGAGGTGCTGCTGGTGCGTTCGGTGACCGACGTCAGCCGCGCCTTGCTCGAAGGCAGCCAGGTCAAATTCGTCGGCACCTGCACCATCGGCACCGATCACCTCGACCTCGACTATTTCGCCGAGGCTGGCATCGCCTGGTCCAGCGCGCCGGGCTGCAATGCCCGTGGCGTGGTGGACTGGGTGCTGGGCAGCCTGCTGGCGCTGGCCGAGGGGCATGGGGCGAAGCTGGCCGAACGCCGTTATGGCGTGATTGGCGCCGGCCAGGTGGGCGGTCGTCTGGCCGATGTGCTGCGCGGGCTGGGATGGGATGTGCGCGTCTGCGATCCGCCGCGCGCCGCTGCCGAGGGCGGTGACTTCCGCAGCCTGGAAGAAGTGCTGCGTGAGTGCGACGTGATCAGCCTGCACACGCCGATGACCCGCGATGGCGAACACCCGACGCATCACCTGCTCGATGCCGAGCGCCTCAAGGCGCTGCGTCCCGGCACCTGGCTGCTCAACGCCAGCCGTGGCGGAGTGGTCGACAACGCCGCACTGCGCGCGCATCTGGAAGCGGGCGCTGACCTGGACGTGGCGCTGGACGTGTGGGAAGGCGAGCCGCAGGTGGACGTCGAACTGGCCGCGCGCTGCCGCATCGCCACGCCGCACATCGCCGGCTACAGCCTGGACGGCAAGCTGCGCGGCACGGCGCAGATCTACGAGGCCTTCTGCGCCTGGCTCGGGCGCGCGCCGGAAGTGAGCCTGGACGACCTGCTGCCGGCGCAATGGCTGGCCGAACTGAGCCTTACGGAAGAGTGCGACCCGGACTGGGCGCTGGCCATGCTGTGCCGTGCGGTGTACGACCCGCGCAGCGATGACGCGGCCTTCCGGCGCAGTCTGGTGGGGGATGCCGAGGCGCGGCGCAAGGCATTCGATGCCCTGCGCAAGCACTACCCGCCGCGGCGGGAAATCACCGGGCTGTGGGTGGACATCCAGGGCGATGCGCCGCGGCTGGAAAACCTGCTGACGGCGCTGGGCGCCAACCGGGTCGGGGAGTAGGGCGGGACTGCCCGCGCACTCATCGGCGAGGCGGCTCGGTGCCTTTTTCCAGTTCGCGGCAGGCGCGCTGGATCATGTCTTCGGTGATCGGGATCTCGCGGCCCTGGGCGTCGATGATCGAGCCGCCGACCGGCTGCTGTGGGTCCCGGGGCACCGGGCGGGGGGCGGGGGTGTGTTGCAAGCTCATGACCAGTCTCCTCTACAACGTTTGAATGCAGTCTAGGCAGATCACATGAAGCGTCGGTGACAAAGGCCGCACGGACGGCGGCGGAGAAGCGTCACCCACAGCGGCAGACGACCGTACGCTCGCACGTCACGCAGGTTGCGTGCCAGTTGCAAGACCCCGGTTCGCTGCTTGTCGTTATAGTGAAGGTCGGCCCGGCATTGCACCGGTGGTTTGACTCGAGGTGAGTATGGATGGCTTTCGCATAGGCCTGATCATCAATCCGCTGGCCGGTATCGGCGGACCGACCGCGCTCAAGGGCAGCGATGGCGTGGCCGAACTGGCCCTGGCGCGCGGCGCGCAGCCTAGGGCGGCGGAGCGCACGCAGGTGGCGCTGGAGCAGTTGCTGCCGGTGCGCGAGCGCCTGGAGTTCCTCACCTTTCCGGGGCCGATGGGTGCCGATCTGCTGGCGGACATGGGCTTTTCCCATCGGCTGGTCGGCGCGATCGAGGGCGAACGCAGCTCGGCGGCGGATACCCGTCATGCCGTGCAGGCGCTGCAGGACGCCGGCGTCGCGCTGATCCTCTTCGCCGGTGGCGACGGCACCGCGCGCGATGTCGCCGAGGTGGCACGCGAGGACCAGCCGGTGCTGGGGATTCCCGCCGGGGTGAAGATCCATTCCGGGGTTTATGCCATCAGCCCGCGTGCCGCCGGGGAGTTGGCGCGGCGGCTGGTGGAGGGTGGGCTGGTGCGCCTGACCCAGGGCGAGGTGCGCGACCTCGACGAGGCCGCCCTGCGCGATGGCCGAGTCGCCGCGCGCTGGTACGCCGAACTGACGGTGCCCGAGGAAGGGCACTTCATGCAGCATGTAAAGCAGGCCGGCATGGAGACCGAGGAACTGGTGCTGGCCGATCTCGCCGCCTGGCTGGAGGACAGTTGGGAGGAGGGCGTGCGCTACGTCTTCGGGCCGGGCTCGACCCTGCACGGGCTGGCCGCCGACCTGCGCCTGGAGACCACGCTGCTGGGCGTGGACGTGATCGAGAACGGCAAGGTGATCGCCCGTGACGTCACCGAATCGCAACTGTTCGAGCTGGTGGACGGTCATCCGGCCTTCCTGCTGGTCACCGCCATCGGCGGCCAGGGCCACATCCTCGGTCGCGGCAACCAGCAGATCAGCCCGCGCGTGCTGCGCGCCATCGGCATCGACCGCCTGCGGGTGATCGCCACCAAGCGCAAGCTCGGCACCCTGGAAGGCCGGCCGCTGCTGGTGGACAGCGGCGACGCGACGCTGGACGCGAGCTTCCCGGCGGCGGTGCGGGTGTGGGCCGGCTACAAGGAAGAGCTGCTCTATCCGCTGGGCTGGGGCCCCGTGGCCTGAGACCGGTTTCGCGCCCAGCGCCGACGAGAGGGTGAAGGTTCTCGCCGTTGTTCTAGACTTCAACGCTTTGCGGCTGCGGCCAGGGAGCTGGCGTGATGCCGGCGGATGCAAGGGAGTATCGATGTCTGTGTCAGTTGAATCGTCATTTCGCGTCCTGGTGCTGGGCGGCTATGGCAACTTTGGCAGCCTGATCGTTCGCCGCCTGAGCGGGATCGACGGGGTTCGCGTGCTGGTCGGCGGGCGCGACCAGAAGCGCGCCAGCGCGCTGGCGCACGAAGTGGGCGGGGAGGCGGTATGCCTGGACATGAACCAGCCGACGCTCGCAGGCCGTCTCCTCGAACTCAAGGTCAACCTGGTCATCTCGACGGCCGGCCCCTTCCAGGGCCAGGATTACCGCGTTGCCCGCGCCGCCATCGGGGCGCGGGCGCATTACATCGACCTGGCCGACGCGCGCCGCTTCGTCTGCGACATCCATCAGCTCGACCGTGCCGCCCGCAGCGCCGGCGTGCTGGTATGCAGCGGCGCCAGCTCGGTTCCCGGCCTGGCCGCGGCGGTGATCGACGAACTGCTGCCGCGCTTCCAGCGCCTGGACAGCATCCACCACGGCATCAGCTCTTCGGCAAAGATTCCCGGCCATGCCACGGTCGAGGCGGTGCTGGGCTATTGCGGCAAGCCGCTGCGCCAGTGGCGCCAGGGCCGCTGGCAGAACGTGCATGGCTGGCAGGGGCTGACTCGCCATCGCTTTCCCGCGCCCCTGGGGCGGCGTTGGCTGGCGCACTGCGACGTGCCGGATCTGGAGCTGTTCCCGCAGCGCTACCCCGGCGTGCGGGACGTGCGCTTTTCCGCCGGGCTGGGGCTTCGCCTCACCCAGTTCGGCACCTGGGGACTTTCCTGGCTGGTGCGCGCCGGCCTGGTGAAGAACCCCGCCGGCCTGGGCTCCAGCCTGCACCGCATGGCGGTGGCCATGGAGCCGCTGGGCGACGGGCGCAGCGGCATGTTCGTGCATCTGCTGGGCGTCGATGGCGAGGACCGTCCCCTGGCATTGTGCTGGGAAATACTCGCCCAGGACGACCATGGCCCGAACATCCCCTGCATGGCGGCAGTGGCGCTGGCGCGCAAGCTGGCCGCCGGACGCCTGCCGCAGCGCGGGGCGACCCCCTGTATCGGCCTGATCAGCACCGGGGAATACCTGGCTGAACTGGAAGACCTGAAGATTTCCCATGGCCTGCGCGAGCTCGCCGTTCACTGATGGGGCGAAGTGTTGCCCTGGCAGCAGCGGATCAGCAGTGTTGTTGCCAGGCTGACAGCAAGTACCGGCCAGACCCTGTCAAACTGCCCTGAAATCGCACATTTCCCTGTTGGTACGGCCCTTGCTCAAGGTCTCTGTACCTAGCGCAACAGTCAACAGGGAAAACCCATGACCAGCCCCATCAAAGTGGTCGCCGTTTCCGGCGGCACCTATCGCCCCTCGCGCACCCTGGTGCTCACCCAGGCCGTGCTGGACGCCCTCGGCGAACGCCTGCCGGTAGAGACCCGGCTCATCGAGCTGGCCGACATCGCCCGCCCGCTGGGTGCCGCGTTGTCCCGCCAGGAACTCTCTGCCGAGCTGGAAGCCACCCTGCGCGAGATCGAGACCGCCGACCTGCTGATCGTCGCCTCGCCGGTCTATCGCGGCTCCTATCCGGGCCTGCTCAAGCACCTGTTCGACCTGGTGGACATGAACGCCCTGGTCGACACCCCGGTGCTGCTCGCCGCCACCGGTGGCAGCGAGCGCCACGCCCTGGTCCTCGACCACCAGTTGCGCCCGCTGTTCAGCTTCTTCCAGTCGATCACGCTGCCCATCGGCGTGTATGCCAGCGAGGCGGACTTCGCCAACTACCAGATCGCCAGCGACACCCTGCGCGCCCGCATCCAACTGGCCGCCGAACGCGCCGCGCCGCTGTTCGCCCGCCCGCAACTGCGCAAATCCGCCTGAGGAGTCATCGATGAACGTTTTCTGGTTCCTGCCCACCCACGGTGACGGCCACTTCCTCGGCACCAGCGAGGGCGCGCGCCCGGTGTCGCTGCCTTATTTGAAGCAGATCGCCCAGGCCGCCGACGCCCTCGGCTACTACGGCGTGCTGATTCCCACTGGCCGCTCCTGCGAAGACTCCTGGGTCGTCGCCTCGGCCCTGGCGCCGCTCACCGAACGCCTGCGCTACCTGGTGGCGATCCGTCCGGGGATCATCTCGCCCACCGTGTCCGCGCGCATGGCCGCGACCCTGGATCGCCTGTCCGGCGGCCGTCTGCTGATCAACGTGGTCACCGGCGGCGACCCGGATGAAAACCGTGGCGACGGCATCCACCTCAGCCATACCGAACGCTACGAAGTCACCGACGAATTCCTGCGTATCTGGCGCCGCGTGCTGCAGGGCGAGTCGGTGGACTTCGCCGGCAAACACCTGCAGGTGGAGAACGCCAAGGCACTCTATCCGCCGATCCAGAAACCGTACCCGCCGCTGTACTTCGGCGGCTCTTCGGCCGAGGCCCATGACCTGGCCGCCGAGCAGGTGGATGTCTACCTGACCTGGGGCGAGCCGCCGCAAGCGGTCGCGCAGAAGATCGCCGACGTGCGCGAGAAGGCTGCCAAGCAGGGCCGCACGGTGAAGTTCGGCATCCGTCTGCACGTGATCGTCCGCGAGACCGCCGAGGAAGCCTGGAAGGCCGCCGACAAGCTGATCGCCAACATCTCCGACGAGACCATCGCCAACGCGCAGAAATCCTTCGCCCGCTTCGATTCCGAAGGCCAGCGACGCATGGCCGCGCTGCACGGCGGGCGCCGTGACCAGCTGGAGATCTACCCCAACCTCTGGGCCGGCGTCGGCCTGGTGCGCGGCGGCGCCGGCACCGCGCTGGTGGGCGACCCGCAGCAGGTCGCCGAGCGCATCAAGGAGTACGCGGACCTCGGCATCGACAGCTTCATCTTCTCCGGCTACCCGCACCTGGAAGAGGCATATCGCTTTGCCGAACTGGTCTTCCCGCTGCTACCCGAGCCCTACGCCAGCCTTGCCGGGCGCGGCGTGACCAACCTCACCGGGCCCTTCGGCGAAATGATCGCCAACGACGTGCTGCCCGAGCGCAAGGCTGGCTGAGCCGGCCAAACGACGCGCCGGCGGTGTCCGGCGCGCCACACAACGAAAGGAAGAGGAAGCGAGCGTGAACGCCAAGACGCGGCTCGACGCACAGACACCCGGGCAGATAGCCCAACGCCTGGCCGCCGGTTTCGCCGAAACCGCCGCCGAGCGCGACATTCGTGGCGGCACGCCGAAGGCGGAGCGCGACGCGCTGCGCCAGAGCGGCCTGCTGTCGCTGATCATTCCCGGCGAGTACGGCGGCCTGGGCGCCGACTGGAGCACCACGCTGGACATCGTCCGGCAGTTCGCCGTGGTCGACAGCTCCATTGCCCACGTGTTCGGCTTCCAGCACCTGATGCTGGCCACCGTGCGCCTGTTCTCCCGGCCGGAGCAGTGGCAGCCGTGGTTCGAGCTGACCGCACGCAACCAGTGGTTCTGGGGCAACGCGCTGAACCCGCTGGACACCCGCACCGTGTCGCGCACCTTCGCCGGCTGGCGCGAGTTCTCCGGGCGCAAGAGCTTCTGCTCCGGCGCGCTGGATTCGCAGATGCTCATCGCCTCGGCGCTGGACGGCGAGGGCGGTAAGTTGCTGATCGCCGCCATTCCCACCGCGCGCAGCGGCATCAGCCTCGCCCATGACTGGGACAACATGGGCCAGCGTCAGACCGACAGCGGCAGCGCCACCTTCGAGCGCGTGCGGGTGGAGGAGAGCGAGCTGCTGCTCGACCCGGGGCCGCTGAGCACGCCCTTCGCCTGCCTGCGTCCGCTGATCGCCCAGCTGATCTTCACCCACGTCTTCCTCGGCATCGCCGAAGGCGCGTTCGAGGAGGCGCGGCAGTACACGCTCAAGGAGGCGCGCCCGTGGTTCCGCGCAAGCGTTCCCACGGTCGGCGAGGACCCCTACGTACTCGCGCATTACGGCGAATTCTGGGTCGGCCTGGAAAGCACCCGCCTGTTGGTGCGCCGCGCCGCGCAGTTGCTCGACGAAGCCTGGAGCAAGGGCGCCGCGCTGGACGCCGAGGAACGCGGACGCCTGGCCGTGGCCATCGCCACCGCCAAGGTCGCGGCTACGCGTAACGGCCTGGAAATCTGCAACCGCCTGTTCGAAGTCACCGGCGCGCGCTCCACCCACGCCGCGCTGCGCATCGACCGCTACTGGCGCAACCTGCGCACCCAGACCCTGCACGACCCGGTGGACTACAAGGTCCGCGAGTTGGGCGACTGGGCGCTGAACCAGCAACTGCCGCAACCGACCTTCTACTCATGAACGCGACCACACCCGAAGGGCTGCTGACCCTGCCCAAATCGCCCGCGCTGGCCACCTCCATCCGCGCCACGGCGCAGGTCTTCGAAGACCCGAAATCCCAGGCGCTGCTGGATCACCTGCAGCAGGTCGCGCCCAGCGAGGCCAGCGTGCTGATCATCGGCGAGACTGGTACCGGCAAGGAACTGGTGGCGCGGCACATCCACAACCTCAGCGCGCGGCGCGGTGGGCCGTTCTTGGCGGTGAACTGCGGGGCCTTCTCCGAATCCCTGGTGGAGGCCGAGCTGTTCGGCCACGAGAAGGGCGCCTTCACCGGCGCGCTGGCGGCCAAGGCCGGCTGGTTCGAGGAAGCCGACGGCGGCACCCTGTTCCTCGACGAGATCGGCGACCTGCCGATGCCGATCCAGGTCAAGCTGCTGCGCGTATTGCAGGAGCGCGAAGTGGTGCGCCTGGGCTCGCGCAAGAGCATCCCGATCAACGTGCGGGTGCTGGCGGCGACCAACGTGCAGCTGGAAAAGGCGATCAACGCCGGGCACTTCCGCGAGGACCTGTACTACCGGCTCAACGTGGTCAGCCTGGAGCTGTCGCCGCTGCGCGAGCGGCCCGGCGACATCCTGCCGCTGACCCGCCACTTCATCGCCGAATACAGCCGGCGCCTGGGCTACGGGCCGAGCCAGCTCAGCGCCGAGGCCGCGCAGAAGCTGCGCAGCTACTCCTGGCCGGGGAACATCCGCGAGCTGGAGAACGTCATCCACCACACGTTGCTGATCTGCCGCGACGGCGTGGTGCGCGCCGAAGACCTGCACCTGTCCAACCTGCGCATCGAGCGTGGCGACGAACCGCGCCTGGAGTCGCTCGGCGCCGAGCAGATGCTTCAGCAGGCCTTCCAGCGGCTGTTCGAGGAGCAGGGCGGCAACCTGCACGCGCGGGTGGAGGATGCGCTGCTGCGTGCGGCCTATCGCTTCTGCCACTGCAACCAGGTGCATACCGCCAGCCTGCTGGGGCTCAGCCGCAACGTCACGCGCACGCGGCTGATCGATATCGGCGAGCTGGTGGTGAACAAGCGGCGCGGCACGGGCGCAGTCGATCCGGAGCGGGTCGTGCGCCTGTCGATCTGATGTGCCGGCTGCCGGAACCGGTACTGACTGAAGTTGTTCGATAAGCGAACGCATAGGCGGTAATCGAATTGAACCGCCCGGCGACTCTCCGTACTGTTGGCTCCACCCCGCCCAGCCGGGTGGGGCAATAACAACAATGAGCGTCAGCCCGGGCCTTCAGCGCCTGCCTTGTTGCCGGTCCGTGCGTCCTCCGGCGGCGCCTCATTCCTGTCCGTCCAAGGCAGTCTCGACGACATCGGCACTGCTGCGACGAACCCTTCGCAGGAAGACTTCGCATGACCAGCTCCGCTCACGTGCCTGCTGCCGGCACCCTCGACGTCCAGTCCTTCATCAATGCCCAGCCGCTGTCCCTGTACCAGTGCCGCATCGTGCTGCTGTGCTTCCTCATCGTCTTCCTCGACGGCCTCGACACCGCCGCCATGGGCTTCATCGCCCCCGCGCTGACCCAGGACTGGGGCATCGACCGCGCCAGCCTCGGCCCGGTGATGAGCGCCGCGCTGATCGGCATGGTGTTCGGCGCCCTGGGCTCCGGCCCGCTGGCCGACCGCTTCGGACGCAAGGGCGTACTGGTGGTGGCGGTGTTCCTCTTCGGCCTGTTCAGCCTGATCTCGGCCTACAGCACCAACCTCGAACAGTTGATGGCGCTGCGTCTGCTGACCGGCATCGGCCTGGGCGCGGCGATGCCCAACGCGACCACGCTGCTTTCCGAATACACCCCCGAACGCCTCAAGTCGCTGCTGGTGACCAGCATGTTCTGCGGTTTCAACCTGGGGATGGCCTCGGGCGGTTTCGTCTCCGCCAAGCTGATCCCGGCCTACGGCTGGCACAGCCTGCTGCTGCTCGGCGGCGTGCTGCCGCTGGTTCTGGCGCTGGTGCTGCTGGTGTGGCTGCCGGAGTCGGCGCGTTTCCTGGTGGTGCGCAGCCGCGGGGCGGACAGGGTCAAGCGCGTGCTGGCGCCGATCGCGCCGGCCGAGGTGGTCGCCGCGCGTGATTTCAGCGTGCCCGAACAGAAGACGGTGCAGAGCCGCAACGTGTTCAAGGTGATCTTCTCCGGCACCTACAGCGCGGGAACTCTGCTGCTGTGGCTGACGTACTTCATGGGCCTGGTGATCGTCTACCTGCTCACCAGCTGGCTGCCGACCCTGATGCGTGATGCGGGGGCGAGCATGGAGCAGGCGGCCTTCATCGGCGCGCTGTTCCAGCTCGGCGGGGTGCTCAGTTCGGTGGCGGTGGGCTGGGCCATGGACCGCTTCAATCCGCACAAGGTCATCGGCATCTTCTACTGCCTGGCCGGTGTGTTCGCCTATTGCGTGGGGCAGAGCCTGGGCACCGTCACGCTGCTGGCGACCCTGGTACTGGCCGCCGGCATGTGCGTGAACGGCGCGCAGTCGGCCATGCCGTCGCTGGCGGCACGTTTCTACCCGACCCAGGGGCGCGCCACCGGGGTGTCCTGGATGCTGGGTATCGGCCGCTTCGGTGCCATCCTTGGCGCCTGGATCGGTGCGACCCTGCTGGGCCTGGGCTGGAACTTCGAACAGGTGCTGACCGCGCTGATCGTCCCGGCCGCCATCGCCACCGCCGCGGTGGTGATCAAGGGCCTGGTCAGCCACGCCGACGCCACTTGATGGGGTGGGGCGGCATGAGTGTGTTGCCATTCATCTCCGCCCCGTCCCAACGCCGCGCCGCTCGCATAGACTGGAGCGACCGCGGCGCAGACCGTGGCCACTGACAACAACCCTGGTGCCCTTGCATGCAAAGCCTGCTGAGCGAACGTAGCCGAGTGTTCGAACGCGCCGACCCCTACGCGGTGTCCGGCTACGTCAACCAGCATGTGGGCACCCACGACCTGCGCCTGCCGGCCCACGGGCATCCGCAGGCCAGCCTCAACCACCGGCGCTTCGCCAACCTCGACCTGTGCCGCATCAGTTACGGCGGCGCGGTGCGCGTCACTTCACCCGCGCTGGAAAGCATCTTCCACCTGCAGATCCTGCTCCGCGGTCACTGCCTGTGGCGCGGCCAGCGCCAGGAGCACTACCTGGCCCCGGGCGAGCTGCTGCTGATCAACCCGGACGATCCGGTCGACCTGACCTACTCGGACGACTGCGAGAAATTCATCCTGAAGATTCCGGTGACGCTGCTCGAAGCCATCTGCGCCGAGCAGCGCTGGAGCCATCCGCGCGCCGGCGTGCGCTTCACCGAGAACCGCTACCAGCTGGGCGAGCTGGAAGGCTTCGTCAACCTGCTGTCGATGGTCTGCCAGGAGTCCGAGGCCAGCGAGCGCCTGGCTCGGGTCGACGAGCACTACCAGCAGATCGTCGCCAGCAAGCTGCTGACGCTGCTCAAGACCAACGTCAGCCGCGAACCCATCGCCGGCGCCAGCGCCTCCTTCGAACGCATCGAGGCCTACATCGAGGGGCACCTGCGCGAGGACATCGACATCGAGGCCCTGGCCCACCAGGCGTCCATGAGCCTGCGATCGCTCTATGCGCTGTTCGAGCGCCAGGCCGGCAGCACGCCGCGCCAGTACATCCGCCGCCTGAAGCTGGAGCGCATCCGCGCCTGCCTGGGCGACCCGGCGTGCCCGGTGCGCAGCGTCACCGAGCTGGCGCTGGACTATGGCTTCCTGCACCTGGGGCGCTTCTCCGAGAGCTATCGCCAGCAGTTCGGCGAGCTGCCGTCGGAGACGCTCAGGCGTCGCGTCTGACTCGGAGCCGTAGGTGCGGACTCGTCCGCGATGCTCTTGCTTCGGGTTGGTTGTTTCAGCGCCGCTTCGGCGTGCGCGTGGACTTCTTGTTTCGCCCCCTCGGGCGACCTTCTTTGGCAAACGCCCCAAAGAAGGCAAAGGTCTTGCCCCTGTCATCCGGTTTTTCGCTTAGGCGAAAAATGCCCTCGCTCCATCGAAGTTTCAGGGCACGCGTCGACGGGCCATCCCTGGCCCAACGACGCTCTCGCGGCATCCATGCCGCTCAACCCCTGAAACTCCGATTCCACTCGGCCTCCTGAACGGGGCCGTTCGGAGTGCGCGGATGTTTCACTGGAAGTCTTCAGAGCAAAAGCCGGAGATATGGACTCTTCGTAGGAGCGAGCTTGCTCGCGAACCGCACGGCACGGTATTCCCCGTAGGAGAGACGGGGGCGCCTAGCCCTTGTCCGCGAAATCCATCGCGACGGAATAGGGCGCCCAAGGTGACTTCCTTGGTTTGCGCGGCGACGTCCCTGGCGCCGGCCTTGCCGGCGCATCGCGGATAAGATCCACTCCTACGAAAGCCCCAAGCTCCGGACGGCCCCTGCCGCTCTTCCGATTCCCCGCCTGGCCTTCGCCGATGAACTCTACTGAAAAGAGGCGTGTGCATTTTGCGCCGCCCCAGGGGAGGCCATGTCCATGAGTTCCAACCCGTTCATTCTCGACCCGGGCGAACGCAGCCCGGCCCTCAACGTCGTCGGTATCCGCATCAACGTCCTGGTGTCCGATACCGATTCGGCGGCGCAACGGATCACCTATCAGGCGGGCGGCGAAGGAGCCGGTCCGCCGCTGCATACCCACGATTGGGACGAGTCCTTCTACGTGCTGCAGGGCGAGGTGCTCTTCACCGTTGCCGGGCGCACTGCCGCCTGCCACGCCGGCACCCTGATCCATATCCCCGCCGGCACCCTCCACGGCTTCAACTTCGGCTCCGGCGGTGGCGAGATGCTCGAAGTCACCGGCGCCGGCAGCCAGGCCATCGAGATGTTCCGCGCACTGGATCGCGAGGTGCCGCCCGGCCCGGTGGATGTTCCGAAGACCGTGCAGGTCGCCGGCGAATACGGCGTCGTCTTCCACCTCTGAGCTCCCGCCTGGCGGCTCCTCGGGGTCGCCAGCTCTCCTGCCTCTCCTGCCTGCAGAAACTGGATAGCACTCTGCACAAAGCGGATATTGCCCCCGCCAACCCAGCCATAACCTGAGCCTGCCTGAACAATAACAACGGAGGCCCCGGCCATGTCCCTGGGTATCGACTACTTGCGTTCACTGCTCGAAGAAGACCCCGAGAAGGGCGTCTACCGCTGCCGGCGGGAGATGTTCACCGACCCGCGCCTGTTCGACCTGGAAATGAAGCACATCTTCGAAGGCAACTGGGTCTACCTCGCCCATGAAAGCCAGATCCCCGAGAAGAACGACTTCCTGACGACCATGATCGGCCGCCAGTCGATCTTCATCGCGCGCAACAAGGACGGCGTGCTCAACGCCTTCCTCAATGCCTGCAGCCACAAGGGCGCCATGCTCTGCCGGCACAAGTCCGGCAACCGCGCAAGCTACACCTGCCCGTTCCATGGCTGGACCTTCAACAACTCCGGCAAGCTGCTCAAGGTCAAGGACCCGGCCGAGGCCGGCTACCCGGAAGGCTTCAACTGCGAAGGCTCCCACGACCTGACCAGGGTGGCGCGCTTCGAGTCCTACCGCGGCTTCCTCTTCGGCAGCCTGAAGGCCGACGTCAAGCCGCTGGTGGAGCACCTGGGCGAGTCGGCGAAGATCATCGACATGATCGTCGACCAGTCCCCCGAAGGCCTGGAAGTGCTGCGCGGCTCCTCCAGCTACATCTACGAAGGCAACTGGAAGCTCACCGCCGAGAACGGCGCCGACGGCTACCACGTCAGCTCCGTGCACTGGAACTACGCCGCCACCCAGAACCAGCGCCAGCAGCGCGAGGCGGGCGCCGAGGTGAAGACCATGAGCGCCGGCGGCTGGGCCAAGCAGGGTGGCGGTTTCTACTCCTTCGACCACGGCCACCTGCTGCTCTGGACCCGCTGGGCCAACCCCGAGGCGCGCCCGGCCTTCGAGCGCCGCGACGAACTGGTCCGCGACCATGGCCAGGCTCGCGCCGACTGGATGATCGAGAACTCGCGCAACCTCTGCCTGTACCCCAACGTCTACCTGATGGACCAGTTCAGCTCGCAGATCCGCATCGCGCGGCCCATCGACGTCAACCGCACCGAGATCACCATCTACTGCATCGCGCCCAGGGGCGAGAGTGCCGAGGCGCGCGCCCAGCGCATCCGCCAGTACGAGGATTTCTTCAACGTCAGCGGCATGGCCACGCCGGACGACCTGGAGGAATTCCGCTCCTGCCAGCAGGCCTACCAGGGCAGCGCCAGCGGCTGGAACGACATGTCGCGCGGGGCGAAGCACTGGGTGCAGGGTGCCGACGATGCGGCACGGGAAATCGACCTGGCGCCGGCGCTCTCCGGCGTGCGCACCGAGGACGAAGGCCTGTTCGTGCTGCAGCACCAGTACTGGCAGCAGATCATGATCGACGCGCTGGCCGCCGAGCAGGCCAATCGCATCGCGCTGAAAGAGGAGGGCGTGTGATGAGCCGATACGAGACCGTGCGCGACTTTCTCTATCGCGAAGCCCGTTACCTGGACGACAAGGACTGGGACGCCTGGCTGGAACTGTACGCCGCCGACGCCACTTTCTGGATGCCGGCCTGGGACGACCGCGACCAGCTCACCGAAGACCCGCAGCGGGAGATCTCGCTGATCTGGTACGGCAGCCGGGGCGGTCTGGAAGACCGCGTGTTCCGCATCAAGACCGAGCGCTCCAGCGCGACCCTGCCGGACACCCGCACCTCACACAACCTGAGCAACATCGAGGTGCTCGGCGAGGACGACGGCCTGTGCCAGGTGCGCTTCAACTGGCACACCCTGAGCTTCCGCTACAAGACGGTCGACAGCTACTTCGGCACCAGCTTCTACACCCTCGACGTGCGCGGCGAGCAGCCGCTGGTGAAGGCGAAGAAGGTGGTCCTGAAGAACGACTACGTCAGGCAGGTCATCGATATCTACCACATCTGAAAAACGCGGCGTGAAGCTGCTGCGCTTGCCCGTGCTCCGTCTTGCCCGGCCGGCGCTCGCGACGCTTCAAGCCGCGTTTTTGAGGCGAATGAAATGAACAAGATCGCACTCAATTTCGAAGACGGCGTCACCCGCTTCATCGACGCCAGCCCCAGCGAAACCGTGGCCGACGCGGCCTACCGCCAGGGCATCAATATCCCGCTGGATTGCCGCGATGGCGCCTGCGGCACCTGCAAGTGCTTCGCCGAAGCCGGCCGCTACGACCTGGGCCAGGACTACATCGAGGACGCGCTGACCGAGGACGAAGCCGCCCAGGGCTACGTGCTCACCTGCCAGATGCGCGCGCAGAGCGACTGCGTGGTGCGCGTGCCGGCTTCCTCGCAGGTCTGCAAGACCGCCCAGGCCAGTTTCGAGGCGAGCATCAGCGCGGTGCGCCAGCTCTCCGAGAGCACCATTTCGCTGTCGATCAAGGGCGAAGCCCTGGGCAAGCTGGCCTTCCTGCCCGGGCAGTACGTCAACCTGCAGGTGCCGGGCAGCGAACAGACCCGCGCCTATTCCTTCAGCTCGCTGCAGAAGGACGGCGAAGTCAGCTTCCTGATCCGCAACGTGCCGGGCGGGCTGATGAGCAGCTTCCTCACCGGCCTGGCCAAGGCCGGCGACGCCATGACCCTGGCCGGCCCGCTGGGCAGCTTCTACCTGCGCGAGATCAGGCGCCCGCTGTTGCTGCTGGCCGGCGGTACGGGCCTGGCGCCCTTCACCGCGATGCTCGAACAGATCGCCGAACGCGGCAGCGAGCATCCGCTGCATCTGATCTACGGCGTCACCCACGACTTCGACCTGGTGGAACTGGATCGCCTGGAAGCCTTCGCCGCGCGCATCCCCAACTTCACCTGGAGCGCCTGCGTGGCCAGCGCGGAAAGCAGCTACCCGCGCAAGGGCTACGTCACCCAGCACATCACGCCGGCGCACCTGAACGATGGCGAGGTGGACATCTACCTCTGCGGCCCGCCGCCGATGGTCGAGGCGGTGAGTCAGTACATCCGCGAGCAGGGCGTCACACCGGCGAATTTCTATTACGAGAAGTTTGCGGCCAGCGCCGCCTGAGCCCGGAACACGCCTGCATACCCGCTGGGTATGCAGGCATGCCGACAAAGTATTTTTCCTCAATGCCACCGCGCCCTAGCCTCCGGGTTGGGCCCTTGCCGGGCCTGAATAACAACAATCAGCGAGGCATCGCCCTCGCAGCGGAGACCCCATGAGCCAGACGTGCAACATACCCGACGTGATAGATCACGCCGCCTTGAGTTCCTTCCAGTGGCGGGTGTTCGTCCTGTGTTTCCTGGTCGCCATCTTCGATGGCTTCGATACCCAGGCCATTGCCTATACCGGCCCGGCGATCATCGAGAGCCTGAAGCTGTCCACCGGCGGCCTGGCGCCGATCCTCAGCGCCGGCATCGTCGGCATGGCCCTCGGCGCCATGGCGCTGGGTCTGTTCGGCGACCGCTTCGGCCGTCGTCCCACCGTCATGGGCGCGGTGGCGCTGTTCGCCCTCGCCACGCTGGCCACGGCCTTCGCCACCAGTGCCGAGCAGATCCTCGTGCTGCGTTTCCTGGCCGGCCTCGGCATGGGCGGCGCCACGCCCGTGCTGCTGGCGCTGGCCTCCGAGTACGGCCCGGCGCGTCTGCGCGGCGCCATCGTCACCGGCATCCTGCTGGGCCTGCCGGCGGGCGCCATGCTTGGCGGGCTGCTTGCCGCCCAGGTCATGCCGCTGATCGGCTGGCAGGGCATCTTCCTCGCCGGCGGGCTGCTGCCGCTGGTGCTGCTGGCAGGGCTGTACTTCGCGCTGCCGGAATCGCTGCAGTTCCTCGCCAGCCGCTCGGGCGAGACGGCGCAGGTACGCCGCATTCTCGCGCGCATCAGTTCGCGGCCGCTCGCCGATGACGTGCGCTTCAGCGTACCGGAAGCCGCCACCCGCACCAGCGTACGTGCCCTGTTCGGGCCGGGGCTGGCACGCAACACCCTCGCCGTGTGGCTGACTTACCTGTTCAACTGGGTGGCCTGGTTCATGTTCCTCTCCTGGCTGCCCACCGTGCTGAAGACCGCCGGCCTGCCGGTGCAACAGGCGCCGCTGGGCACCGTCACGGTCAACGCGGTGTTCATTCTCTGCGCCATCCCGCTGTCGATCCTGCTGCCGCGCCTGAATACCCGCAACGTGCTGCTCGGCCTGTTCGCCCTCGGCGTGCTGGTCAGCCTCGGCCTGTCCCTGAGCGGTGACAACTGGACGCTGGTGTTCCTGCTGGTGGGCGCCGCGGGCCTGGGCATCGGCGGGCAGCAGATCGCCCTCAACTACCTGGTGGTTTCCGCCTACCCGACCAGCCTGCGCGCCACCGCCACCGGCTGGGCCATCGGCCTGGGCCGCGTGGGCGCCATCATCGGCTCGGCCCTGGGCGGAACCTTCCTCGAATGGGGCGGCGTCGCCGGCTTCTATCTGGCATTGGCCGTCCCCCTGCTGCTGGCGCTGGTCGCCGTGGCCCTCATACGCGGCAGCGAGAAGCCTTCGGGCGGCCTCGTGGCCGCGCATTGACAGGAGAACATCATGTCCCGTTTCAACAACAAGACCGCCCTCGTCACCGGCGCCGCCCAGGGTATCGGCCGGCGCGTTGCCGAGCGGCTGGTGGAAGAGGGGGCCAAGGTCATCGCCGTGGACCGCTCCGAGATTGTCCATGAACTGCAGGACGCCGGCGAAGTGCTCACCCTGACCGCCGACCTGGAACGCTTCGCCGATTGCCAGGGGGTGGTCGACCAGGCGCTCGCGCGTTTCAGTCGCCTCGACATCCTCATCAATAACGTCGGCGGCACCATCTGGGCCAAACCCTTCGAACACTATGCCGAAGAGGAAATCGAAGCCGAGGTGCGCCGCTCGCTGTTCCCCACGCTCTGGTGCTGCCGCGCGGCGCTGGTGCCGATGCTGGAGCAGGGTGCGGGCGCCATCGTCAACGTCTCCTCCATCGCCACCCGCGGGGTGAACCGCGTGCCCTACGGCGCGGCGAAGGGCGGAGTGAACGCGCTGACCGCCTGCCTGGCCTTCGAGACCGCCGAGCGCGGCGTACGGGTGAACGCCACCGCACCCGGCGGCACCGAAGCGCCGCCCCGGCGCATTCCACGCAATACCGCGCAGCAGAGTGAGCAGGAGAAGGGCTGGTACCAGCAGATCGTCGACCAGACCGTCAGCAGCAGCCTGATGAAGCGCTACGGGAGCATCGACGAACAGGTCGGTGCGATCCTCTTCCTCGCCTCCGATGAAGCCAGCTACATCACCGGCGTGACCCTGCCGGTGGGTGGCGGCGACCTGGGCTGAGGCGCCGCCATGAACCGCTCAGGGCAGGCTCGCGCCGATCAGCTGCAGGCAGCGTTGCAGCGGCGCGCTGACGTCGCCGCGGCGCTGGCTGAGGATGATCGGCGAGACCGCCTCGGCGTCGGTCAGCGTGGCGTAGCCGATATCGGCGCGGTGCTGTTGCTGCACCGACGCCGGCACCAGCGCCACGCCCAGGCCGGCGGCGACCAGGCCGATGGCGGTCTGCAATTCGTTGGTCCACTGCGCCACGCGCACGCTCAGGCCGTGGTTGGCGAACAGCGCCAGAACGTGGTCGGCGTAGCTGGGGCGCGGGTTGGCGGGGTAGAGCACGAAGTCCTCGCCGGCCAATTGCTCCAGGCTCAGTGGCGCACCGAGCAAACGGTGTCCGGCGGGCAGCACCGCGACCATCGGCTCCTCGCGCAGGACCTGCTGGGTGATGGCCGCATCGTCGATGCGGATGCGCCCGAAGCCGATGTCGATACGCCCGCTTTTCAGCGCCTCGACCTGTTGCACCGTGGTCATTTCCTGCAGGCCCAGCTCCAGCCCGGCGTCGCCGCGCAGCTCGCGGATCAGCTCAGGCAGGCCGTCGTACAGCGTCGAGGGCGCGAAGCCGATGCCGAACCACTGGCGCTCGCCGCGGCCGATGCGCCGGGTGCTCTCGCAGATGCTCTCCAGCTGCGCCAGCAGGGTGCCGGTCTGCTCGTGGAAGTAGCGCCCGGCGTCGGTCAGACGCAGCGGGCGGCCGCGTTCCAGCAACGGCACGCCGAGCAGTTCTTCCAACTGCTGGATCTGTCGGCTCAGCGGCGGCTGGGCGATGTGCAGGCGCTCGGCGGCGCGGGTGAAGTTGAGGGTGCCGGCCACTTCGCGGAAGTAGCGCAGGTGTCTCAGCTCCATGATACCTCCAGGGTATGCAACAAGATGGCAACGATATTGGACTGGCCGCAGGGCCCAGCGCAATCCTTCCTCAACCGTGAAAAGACCTTTCGGGTATCGCCACTGCGCAGCCCGATTCATCCAGCAATCCCAGAATGGAACGCCGTCCATGAGTAGCCCCGTCATCGAACGCATCGAGTCGATCATCGTCGACCTGCCGACCATCCGCCCGCACAAGCTGGCCATGCACACCATGCAACAGCAGACGCTGGTGATCCTCCGCCTGCGCTGCTCCGACGGCGTCGAAGGCATCGGCGAAGCCACCACCATCGGTGGCCTGGCCTACGGCAACGAGAGCCCGGAAAGCATCAAGGCCAACCTCGACGCGCACTTCGCGCCGCTGCTCAAGGGCCAGGACGCCAGCAACATCAACGCCTGCATGCAGCGCCTGGACAAGGCGATCAAGGGCAACACCTTCGCCCGCTCGGCGGTGGAGACCGCGCTGCTCGACGCCCAGGGCAAGCGCCTCGGCCTGCCGGTCAGCGAGCTGCTTGGCGGCCGCGTACGCGACAGCCTGGAAGTGGCCTGGACCCTGGCCTCCGGCGACACCGCCCGCGACATCGCTGAAGCCGAGCAGATGCTGGACATTCGCCGTCACCGCATCTTCAAGCTGAAGATCGGCGCCAACCCGCTGGAGCAGGACCTCCGGCACGTGGTGGCGATCAAGCAGGCCCTGGGCGAGCGCGCCAGCGTGCGCGTGGACGTCAACCAGGGCTGGGACGAGTCCCAGGCCATCCGTGGCTGCCAGGTACTCGGCGAGAGCGGCATCGACCTGATCGAGCAGCCCATCTCGCGCATCAACCGCAGCGGCCAGGTGCGCCTGAACCAGCGCAGCCCGGCGCCGGTCATGGCCGACGAATCCATCGAAAGCGTGGCCGATGCCTTCAGCCTCGCCGCCGACGGCGCCGCCAGCATCTTCGCCCTGAAGATCGCCAAGAACGGCGGCCCGCGCGCCGTGCTGCGCACCGCGCAGATTGCCGAAGCCGCCGGCATCGCGCTCTACGGCGGGACCATGCTCGAAGGTGCGGTCGGCACCCTGGCCTCGGCCCACGCCTTCCTCACCCTGGAAAAACTCACCTGGGCCACGGAGCTGTTCGGCCCGCTGCTGCTCACCGAAGAAATCGTCACCGAGCCGCCGGTCTACCGCGACTTCCAGCTGCACGTGCCGCGCACGCCCGGCCTGGGGCTGACGCTCGACGAAGAGCGCCTGAAGCATTTCGCCCGCCACTAACGGAGGAAAATCCCAATGCTGTTCCACGTGAAGATGACCGTGAAATTGCCCGTCGACATGGACCCGGCCAAGGCCGCCCAGCTCAAGGCCGACGAGAAGGAACTGGCCCAGCGCCTGCAGCGCGAGGGCAAGTGGCGCCACCTGTGGCGCATCGCCGGGCACTACGCCAACTACAGCGTGTTCGACCTCGCCAGCGTCGAGGAGCTGCACGACACCCTGATGCAGCTGCCGCTGTTCCCCTACATGGACATCGAGGTCGACGGGCTCTGCCGCCATCCGTCCTCGATCCACGCTGACGACCGCTGATTTTCGTTCCGTACGACTCGACAAGAACAAGACTTGAGGACCGCATCATGACCGTGAAGATTTCCCAGACTGCCGACATCCAGAAGTTCTTCGAAGAGGCCAGCGGCGCCCTGAACGATCAGGGTAACCCGCGCGTGAAGAACCTCGTCCTGCGCATCCTGCAGGACACCGCCAGGCTCATCGAAGACATGAACGTCACCCCCGACGAGTTCTGGAAGGCGGTGGATTACCTCAATCGCCTCGGCGCCCGCCAGGAAGCCGGCCTGGTCGTTGCTGGCCTGGGTATCGAGCACTACCTCGACCTGCTGCTGGATGCCCAGGACGCGGCGGCCGGTATCGGCGGCGGCACCCCGCGCACCATCGAAGGCCCGCTGTACGTGGCCGGCGCACCGCTGTCCGAGGGCGAAGCGCGCATGGACGACGGCAAGGACGCGGGCACCGTGATGTTCCTTTCCGGGCGCGTGTTCGATCCGCAGGGCAAGCCGCTGGCGGGTGCGGTGGTCGACCTCTGGCACGCCAACACCCAGGGTACCTACTCGTACTTCGACAGCACCCAATCCGAGTACAACCTGCGCCGGCGCATCGTCACCGACGCCGAAGGCCGCTACAAGGCGCGCAGCATCGTACCCAGCGGCTACGGCTGCCCGCCGGATGGCCCGACCCAGGAACTGCTCAATCAGCTCGGCCGTCACGGCCAGCGCCCGGCGCACATCCACTTCTTCATCTCCGCGCCGGGGCATCGCCACCTGACTACGCAGATCAACCTGGCCGGCGACCAGTACCTGTGGGACGACTTCGCCTACGCGACGCGCGACGGGCTGGTCGGCGAGGTGCGTTTCGTCGAGGACGCGGAAGCGGCCAAGGCGCGCGGCGTGGAAGGGCGCTTCGCCGAGATCGAGTTCGATTTCCAGCTACAGCAGGCGGTCAGCGCCGACGCCGAAGACCGCAGCAACCGTCCCCGCGCGCTGCAGGAAGCGTGAGTCCCGCGCGGTGCTGACCCTGTAACGAGCTTGCTCGCGAACCAAGCTATACGGCCGCTCCGGTGCTGGGCGGGTTCGCGAGCAAGCTCGCTCCTACAACAGATCCGCCCGCCGATAGCGCCACGCCCACCCGGAACACCCGTAGGAGCGGACTCCGTCCGCGATGCTCTTGTGCTCGGGGCTATCGCGGACGGAGTCCGCTCCTGCGTTTTGGGGCTGCCACCGAGCGCCTCGATGTCCGTTAGCCCCCTAAGAGAAGTGTTCGATATTCGCACCAATAGTCGATTATCGCATTGTTCGTCCATCCCCCCGACGGTAGTGTTTTCCCATCGGCACAGACCACCAGAACGAGACCGAAAATGGCTGAACTCCTGACTCTCCGCGAAGCGGTCGAGCGCTTCGTCCACGACGGCGACACCGTTGCCCTCGAAGGCTTCACCCACCTGATCCCGACCGCTGCCTCCCACGAGCTGATCCGCCAGGGCAAGAAAGACCTGCACCTGGTGCGCATGACGCCCGACCTGGTCTACGACCTGCTGATCGGCGCCGGCTGCGTGCGCAAGCTGACCTTCTCCTGGGGCGGCAACCCCGGCGTCGGTTCGCTGCATCGCCTGCGTGACGCGGTGGAGAAGGGCTGGCCGCGTGAGCTTGAGATCGACGAGCACAGCCACGCCGACCTCGCCAACTCCTACGTCGCCGGCGCCTCGGGCCTGCCGTTCGCCGTGCTGCGCGCCTACGCCGGTTCCGACCTGCCGAAGGTCAACCCGAACATCAAGTTCATCGAGTGCCCGTTCACCGGCGAGCAACTGGCCGCCGTGCCTTCGGTGCGCCCGGACGTCACCGTGATCCACGCGCAGAAGGCCGACCGCAAGGGCAACGTGCTGCTGTGGGGCATCCTCGGCGTACAGAAGGAAGCCGCCCTGGCTGCCAAGCGCTGCATCGTCACGGTCGAGGAAATCGTCGACGACCTGAACGCGCCGATGAACGCCTGCGTGCTGCCGACCTGGGCGCTGTCCGCCGTCTGCCTGGTGCCCGGCGGTTCGCATCCGTCCTACGCCCACGGCTACTCCGAGCGCGACAACCGCTTCTACCAGGCCTGGGACCCGATCGCCCGCGACCGCAACACCTTCAACGCCTGGATCGACACCTATATCCGCGGCACGAAAGACTTCTCTGAGTTCAAAGCCAAGCTCGCGGAGGCCAAGCAATGAGCGCCTACAGCACCAATGAAATGATGACCGTGGCCGCCGCCCGCCGCCTGAAGAACGGCGCGGTCTGCTTCGTCGGCATCGGCCTGCCGTCCAAGGCCGCCAACCTCGCGCGCCTGACCGCATCGCCTGACGTGGTCCTGATCTACGAATCCGGCCCCATCGGCGCCAAGCCCAGCGTGCTACCGCTGTCCATCGGCGACGGCGAGCTGGCGGAAACCGCCGACACCGTGGTGCCCACCGGCGAGATCTTCCGCTACTGGCTGCAGGGCGGGCGCATCGACGTCGGCTTCCTCGGCGCCGCCCAGGTCGACCGCTTCGGCAACATCAACACCACCGTCATCGGCGACTACCACAAGCCGAAAGTGCGCCTCCCCGGCGCCGGCGGCGCGCCGGAGATCGCCGGTTCCGCCAAGGAAGTGCTGATCATCCTCAAGCAGTCCCACCGCACCTTCGTCGACAAGCTGGCCTTCATCACCTCGGTCGGTTTCGGCGAGGGCGGCGATCACCGCCAGCAATTGGGCCTTCCCGGAAAAGGCCCGGTGGCGATCATCACCGATCTCTGCATCATGGAGCCGGAAGCGGGCAGCAACGAATTCATCGTCACCTCGCTGCATCCGGGCGTGACCCGCGAGCAGGTGATCGAGAACACCGGCTGGGCGATTCGCTTCGCCGAGCAGGTGGCCGAGACCGTCGCGCCGACCGAAGTCGAGCTGGAAGCCCTGCGCGCCCTGGAAGCCCGCACCGCCGCCGCCCATGGTCAACTGGGAGGTGAGGAATGAGCCGCGAAGTCTTCATCTGCGATGCCGTGCGCACGCCCATCGGCCGCTTCGGCGGCTCGCTCTCCGGCGTGCGCGCCGACGACCTCGCCGCCGTGCCGGTGAAGGCACTGGTGGAGCGCAACCCGCAGGTCGGCTGGGCCGCGCTGGACGAGGTGTACCTCGGCTGTGCCAACCAGGCCGGCGAGGACAACCGCAACGTGGCGCGCATGGCGCTGCTGCTGGCGGGCCTGCCGGAAAGCGTGCCGGGTGTGACCCTCAACCGTCTGTGCGCCTCGGGCCTGGACGCGGTGGGCACCGCCTTCCGCGCCATCGCCAGTGGCGAGGCCGAGCTGGTCATCGCCGGCGGCGTGGAATCCATGTCCCGCGCGCCCTACGTGATGGGCAAGGCCGACAGCGCCTTTGGCCGCGGCCAGAAGATCGAGGACACCACCATCGGCTGGCGCTTCATCAACCCGCTGATGAAGGCGCAGTACGGCGTGGATGCCATGCCGCAGACCGCCGACAACGTGGCCGACGAGTACCACGTCAATCGCGCCGACCAGGATGCGTTCTCCCTGCGCAGCCAGCAGCGCGCCGGCGTCGCCCAGGCCAACGGCTACTTCGCCGAGGAAATCGTCCCGGTGGTGATCAAGGGCCGCAAGGGCGAGACAGTCGTGGACACCGACGAACACCCGCGCCCGGACACCACCCTGGAAGCGCTGGCCAAGCTGAAGCCGGTCAACGGTGAAGGCAAGACTGTCACCGCCGGCAACGCCTCGGGCGTCAACGACGGCGCCGTGGCGCTGATCCTCGCCAGCGCCGACGCCGTGAAGAAACACGGCCTGACGCCGCGCGCGAAAGTGCTCGGCATGGCCAGCGCCGGCGTCGCTCCGCGGGTGATGGGCATCGGCCCGGTCCCGGCGGTGCGCAAGTTGCTGGAGCGGCTGAACCTGTCGGTGGACCAGTTCGACGTCATCGAGCTGAACGAAGCCTTCGCCGCGCAGGGCCTGGCGGTGACCCGCGAACTCGGCATCGCCGATGACGACGCACGGGTGAACCCCAACGGAGGCGCCATCGCCCTCGGTCACCCGCTGGGTGCCAGCGGTGCGCGCCTGGTGCTGACCGCTGTGCACCAGCTGCAGAAGACCGGCGGCAAGCTCGGCCTGTGCACCATGTGCGTGGGCGTAGGGCAGGGCGTGGCGCTGGTCGTCGAGCGCGTATAGCTCTTCGTTCTTCGTAGGATCGAGGGGGACGCCTAGCCCTTGCTCGCGAACCCGCCTCTGCAGCGGGGGGTGTTCGCGAGCAAGCTCGCTCCTACAGAGTCCTCCTCTCCGGTCATACTGTCCGACTACGCCTGCCGATCTCCGGAGCCGCCCAGTGAGCACCAACCACCTGTTCGACGCCTACTTCACCCAGCCCGCCATGCGCGCGATCTTCAGCGACCACGGCCGGGTGCAGGGCATGCTCGATTTCGAGGCTGCGCTGGCCCGTGCGCAGGCCCGCGTCGGTGTGATACCGGCCTGCGCCGTGGCGCCCATCGCCGCCGCCTGCCAAGCCGAACTCTACGATTTTGACGCCCTGGCCCAGGCCATCTGCAGCGCCGGCAATTCCGCGATTCCGCTGGTGAAGGCGCTGGGTAGACGTATTGCCAGCGAAGATGCAGAAGCCGAGCGCTATGTGCACCTGGGCGCCACCAGCCAGGACGCCATGGACTCCGGGCTGGTCCTGCAACTGCGCGCCGCCATCGAGCTGCTGGAAAACGATCTCACCCAGTTGGCAGACGCACTTGCCATCCAGGCACAGGCCCACGCCGGCACGCCCATGGTCGGTCGCACCTGGCTGCAGCACGCCACGCCTGTCACCCTCGGCATGAAGATCGCCGGCTGGCTGGGTGCGATTACCCGTCATCGCCAGCGCCTGAACGAACTCAAGCCACGCCTGCTGTGCCTGCAATTCGGCGGCGCCTCCGGCAGCCTCGCCGCGCTCGGCGACCAGGGCTTCGCCGTGGCCGAAGCGCTGGCGCAGGAACTCCATCTGCAACTGCCCGAGCAACCCTGGCACACCCAGCGCGACCGCCTGGTGGAATTCGCCAGCCTGCTCGGCCTGATCGCCGGCAGCCTCGGCAAGTTGGGCCGTGATCTCAGCCTGCTGATGCAGACCGAGGCCGGTGAAGTCTTCGAGCCTTCCGCGCCGGGCAAGGGTGGTTCTTCCACCATGCCGCACAAGCGCAATCCGGTGAGCGCCGCCGTGCTGATCGGCGCGGCCACCCGCGCACCGGGATTGGTCGCGACCCTGTTCTCCGCGATGCCCCAGGAGCATGAGCGCAGCCTCGGCCTGTGGCACGCCGAATGGGAAAGCCTGCCGGAGCTGTGCTGCCTGGTATCCGGCGCGCTGCAACAGGCCCTGGTGCTGGTGCCGGAGTTGGAAGTGGATACCGAGCGCATGCTGGCGAACCTCGACCTCACTCGCGGGCTGGTGCTCGCCGAAGCCGTGAGCATCGCCCTGGCCCAGCGCATCGGCCGCGATGCCGCGCACCATCTGGTGGAGCAATGCTGCAAGCAGGCGGTGAAGGAGGGCGCGCACCTGCGCGAGGTGCTCGGCGCCAATGCCGAGGTTGCCGCACAGCTGAATGTCGAGGAACTGGATCGCCTGCTCGATCCCGCCCATTACCTGGGCCAGGCGCGCCGCTGGGTCGAGCGCGCGCTGGCCGAACATAACCAAGTTTTGCGATAGGAGCCTTTGCATGCCTGCCGTACGTCTCGCCGATGGCGACCTGAATTACCTGCTTGAAGGGCCCGCTGGCGCTCCGGTGCTGGTGCTGTCCAACTCCCTGGGCACCGACCTGCACATGTGGGACGCGCAGATTCCGGCTTTCACCGAACACTTCCTCGTGCTGCGCTATGACACCCGCGGCCATGGCGCCTCGCTGGTCACCCCCGGTCCCTACAGCATCGAGCAGAACGGCCGCGACGTGCTGGCCCTGCTGGATGCGCTGGATATCCCGCGCGTGCATTTCTGCGGCCTGTCCATGGGCGGCCTGATCGGCCAGTGGCTGGGCATCCATGCGTCGGAGCGCCTCTCGCGTCTGGTGCTGTGCAATACCGCCGCCAAGATCGGCACCCCGGAAGTCTGGAATCCGCGCATCGAAACCGTGCTCAGTGGCGGCGCCGAGGCCATGCGCAACCTGCGTGATGCGTCGATCTCGCGCTGGTTCACCGCCGACTTCGCGGAAGGCTATCCGGGCAAGGTAGAGCCCATCGTCGGCATGCTGGCGCAGACCTCGCCGGAAGGTTATGCGGCCAACTGCGCGGCTGTACGCGATGCCGATTTCCGCGGCGAGATCGGCGCGATCTCGGCGCCGACCCTGGTGGTCTGCGGCGCCGCCGATCCGGTGACGACCACCGAAGACGGCCGCTTCCTGCAGGCACGCATTCCCGGGGCGGAGCTGGTGGAGCTGCGCGCCGCGCACCTGTCCAACGTGCAGGCCGGCGACGCCTTCAGCCAGCGCGTGCTGGCCTTCCTGCGCGCATAACGGCTTTTGCTTTTCGTAGGAGCGAGCTTGCTCGCGAACCTAGTCCCGCAACGGTGATTGTTCGCGAGCAAGCTCGCTCCTACAGACCCTGATCCGGAGTTTGAGATGGACGAAAAAGAACGCTACGAAGCCGGCATGCAGGTCCGCCGCGCGGTGCTGGGCGATGCTCACGTCGACCGCAGCCTGCAGAACCGCACTGCCTTCAACGAGGAATTCCAGGAAATGATCACCCGCCACGCCTGGGGTGACATCTGGACCCGTCCCGGCCTGCCGCGCCACACCCGCAGCCTGATCACCATCGCCATGCTGATCGGCATGAACCGCGAGGGCGAACTCAAGCTGCACCTGCGCGCCGCGCGCAACAACGGAGTGACCCGCGAGGAGATCAAGGAAGTGTTGCTGCAGAGCGCGATCTACTGCGGCATCCCCGCTGCCAATGCCACTTTCCACCTCGCCGAGGCGGTGTGGGACGAGCTGGGCACCGAGTCGCTGGACGACGCCTGACGTCCGCGAAGGCGCCGCCCGGACCACGCATCCGGGCGGCGCTGTTCCCGTAGGGCGTATAACGCTCCGCGTTATACGCCGATTGGCCTTGATCCTGTCTCGCTCAAGGTTGAGCTGGGGGCCATTGGCCAAGCTCGACCATGAAGTGAGCGATGAGACAGGTGTATCGGCGTACAACCGCGAACGGTTGTACGCCCTACGATGGGTCTGGATGAAGCCCTCTAGCTGTCCAGCTCCTTCCGATCCCTGAACAACTCCAGCGCCTGCGGATTGGCCAGCGCATCGGTGTTCTTCACTGGTCGGCCGTGCACCACGTTGCGCACCGCCAGCTCGACGATCTTGCCGCTCAACGTGCGCGGAATGTCCGCCACTTCCAGAATCTTTGCCGGCACATGGCGCGGGGTGGTGTTGGCGCGGATGGTCTGGCGGATGCGTTCCTGCAAGGCAGCGTCCAGCACGACGCCTTCGCGCAGGCGCACGAACAGCACCACGCGCACGTCGCCCTGCCAGTCCTGGCCGATGGCGATGGACTCCAGCACCTGCTCGATCTTCTCCACCTGGCGGTAGATTTCCGCGGTGCCGATGCGCACGCCGCCGGGGTTGAGCACGGCATCCGAGCGGCCGTGGATCACCAGGCCGCCGTGCTCGGTTTCCTCGGCATAGTCGCCGTGGGCCCAGACGCCGGGGAAAGTGGCGAAGTAGGCATCGAGGAATTTCTCGTTGTTCTCGTCGTTCCAGAAGCCCACCGGGATCGACGGGAAGTGCCGCACGCAGACCAGCTCGCCTTTCTCGCCCCGCACCGGCTTGCCCGCGTCGTCCCAGACCTCGACCGCCATCCCCAGCCCCTTGCACTGCAGTTCGCCACGCCACACCGGCGCGGCGGGGTTGCCCAGGGCGAAGCAGGAGACGATGTCGGTGCCACCGGAAATCGACGACAGGCAGAGGTCGGGTTTGATGTCGCGATAGACGTAGTCGAAGCTCTCGTGGGCCAGCGGCGAGCCGGTGGAGAGAATGGCCTTCAGGCGCTCCAGCGAGTGGGTCTGGCGCGGCCGCACGTTGGCCTTCTCCAGCGCGGCGATGTACTTGGCGCTGGTACCGAAGACGCTGATGCCCTCGGCATCGATCAGGTCGATCAGCCGCTCCGGGCCGGGGTGGAAGGGCGAGCCGTCGTAGAGCACCAGGCTCGCGCCCTGGGCCAGGCCCGAGACCAGCCAGTTCCACATCATCCAGCCGCAGGTGGTGTAGTAGAACAGCGTGTCCGCGCTGCTCAGGTCGGCGTGCAGGCCGTGTTCCTTCAAGTGCTGCAGCAGCACGCCGCCGGTACCATGGACGATGCACTTGGGCACGCCGGTGGTGCCGGATGAATACAGGATGTACAGCGGGTGGTCGAAGGGCACCGGGGTGAACACCGGTTCCCCGCCGGGTTGGTAGAAGTCCTGCCAGAGGTCGACCCGGGCCAGGGTCAGATAGTCGCCCGGCCGCGCGTCGGGGCGTGCGTAGGGGACTATCACCAACTGCTCCAGGCTGTGCAGCTGGGCGAGGATTTCGTTGAGCTTGGCGGTCAGGTCCAGGGTCTTGCCGGCGTAGCGGTAGCCGGCGCAGGCGATCAGCACCTTGGGTTCGATCTGGCCGAAGCGGTCGATCACCCCCTGGGTGCCGAAGTCCGGCGAGCAGCTCGACCAGGTGGCGCCCAGGCTGGTGGTGGCGAGCATGCCGACCACCGTCTGCCAGGTGTTGGGCATGAACGCCGCCACGCGGTCACCGACGCCCACGCCGGCCTCGCGCAGGGCCAGCTGCAGGCCGGCGACCTGGGCGGCCAGGTCGGCATGGCTGAGCACCTCGCGCTGTTCGTCCTCGCTGATGGCGATCAGCGCGGGGTGATGATCGCGGCGGCGCAGCAGGTGTTCGGCGAAGTTCAGCGTGGCGCCGGGGAACCAGTGCGCATCGGGCATCTCCGGACCTTCTTCGAGCACTGCGCTGGGCGCTTCGTGGAACTGCACGCCGAAAGTATCGACGATGGCCAGCCAGAACGCCTCGCGCTCGGCGATGCTCCAGGCATGCAGGGCGCCGTAGTCGGGAAGGTCCAGCCCGTGCTCCTGCGCCACCTTGCGTCGGAAGGCGTCCATGCGGGTGGCGGCGATGCGTTCGGGGGAGGGGCTCCAGAGCGCCTGGTTCATCGACTACGACTCCAGCTGGTTCTTGTGGGCGAAGGACACCGCCGACGGACGGTGCCTACGCATCATGTCACGAAGCGCCGTAGGAACCCTCAGGTCATTGCGCGACCCAGCCACCATCCATGTTCCAGGCTGCGCCCCGGACTTGCGCGGCGGCCTCACTACACAAGAATAGTGCCAGTTCGCCGAGCTGGTCGGCAGTGACGAACTCCAGCGACGGCTGCTTCTCGGCCAGCAGCTCGTGGCGCGCCTGCTCCGGGCTGGCGCCGGCGGCGATGCGCGCATCGATCTGCTGTTGGACGAGAGGTGTCAGCACCCAGCCGGGGCAGATGGCGTTGCAGGTGATGGCCGTGGTGGCGGTTTCCAGGGCGGTGGTCTTGGTCAGCCCGATCACCCCGTGTTTGGCTGCCACGTAGGCGCTCTTGCCGGAGGAGGCGACCAGACCGTGGGTCGAGGCGATGTTGAGGATGCGTCCCCAGCCGCGCTGGCGCATGCCCGGCAGCGCCAGGCGCGTGGTGTGGAACACCGAGGAGAGGTTGATGGCGATGATCGCGTTCCAGCGCTCCACGGGGAAGTTCTCCAGCGCCGCGACGTGCTGGATGCCGGCGTTGTTGACCAGGATGTCGAGGGCGCCGAAGTCGCGCTCGACATAGGCGATCATCTCGGCGATCTGTTCCGGCAGCGCCATGTCCGCGCCGTGGTGGCCGATGCGCGTGCCGTGTACCGACAGTTCGCGCACGGCCGCGTCGATGTCGCCGAAGCCGTTGACCACCACGTTGGCGCCCGCCTGTGCGAGCCGGGCGGCGATGCCCAGGCCGATGCCGCTGGTGGAGCCGGTGACCAGTGCGGTCTTGCCCTTGAGTGTCATGCAAATTTCCTCTGGAACGGGGGCGGCCGCCGCGCGGCGCCCGCTTGAAAACAACCGGCTTATACAATCCCGGTGGCGTAGAAGGTCCCGATCACCACGAACACCGCGAGGGTCTTGATCAGGGTGATGGCGAAGATGTCCTTGTAGGCTTCGCGGTGAGTCAGGCCGGTGACCGCGAGCAGGGTGATCACCGCGCCGTTGTGCGGCAGGGTGTCCATGCCGCCGGAGGCCATGGCGGCGACCCGGTGCAGCACTTCCAGCGGAATGTTGGCGGCGTGGGCGGCGGCGATGAACTGCTCGGACATGGCCGCCAGGGCGATGCTCATGCCGCCCGACGCCGAGCCGGTGATGCCGGCCAGGCTGGTGACGGTGATGGCCTCGTTGACCAGCGGGTCGGGAATCTTCTTCAACGCGTCGGCCAGCACCAGGAAGCCCGGCAGCGAGGCGATCACCGCGCCGAAGCCGTATTCCGACGCCGTGTTCATGGCCGCCAGCAGCGCGCCGGACACGGCGGTCTTGCTGCCCTCGGCGATCCTGCTGCGGATCACCGCGAAGCTGGTCACCAGCACCAGCAGGATGCCCAGCAGCAGCGCCGCCTGCACCGCCCAGATGCCGGTCAGCTTGGCCACGTCGCTGGCCACTGGCGCGGCCATGCCGGCCAGCTGCAGGCTGTGGGTCGTGCCGTAGACCTGGGGAATCCAGTGGGTGAACAGCAGGTTGGCGACGCCCACCAGCACCAGCGGCGAGAGCGCCAGCAGCGGGTTGGGCAGCTTGATGTCGTCGGCGGTCTCCGGCTCGTTGCGCAGCTCAGTGCCGTAGCCTTCACCGGCGGCGCGTGCCTTGCCGGCCTGGCGGCGGAGGAACAGCATGCCCACGGTGAATACGAACAGGCTACCGATCAGCCCCAGCCAGGGCGCGGCCCAGCCGGTGGTGTTGAAGAAGGCGGTGGGGATGATGTTCTGGATCTGCGGGGTGCCGGGCAGGGCGTCCATGGTGAAACTGAACGCGCCCAGGGCGATGGTCGCCGGGATCAGTCGCTTGGGAATGTCGCTCTGGCGGAACATCTCGGCGGCGAAGGGGTAGACCGCGAACACCACCACGAACAGCGACACGCCGCCGTAGGTGAGCAGGGCGCAGACCAGCACGATCACCAGCATCGCCTGGCGGGTGCCCAGCAGGCGGATGGCGGCGGCGACGATGGAGCGCGAGAAGCCGGACAGCTCGATGAGCTTGCCGAACACTGCGCCGAGCAGGAACACCGGGAAGTAGAGTTTGACGAAGCCGACCATCTTCTCCATGAACACGCCAGTGAAGGCCGGCGCCACGGCGGACGGGTCGGTCAGCAGCACCGCCAGCAGCGCGGCGATGGGGGCGAAGAGGATCACGCTGTAGCCGCGGTAGGCGGCGAGCATCAGCAGGGCAAGGGCCGCAAGGGCGATGACCACGCTCATCGAAGTATCTCCAGTTGTCGCGCGGCCCCGGGCCGCGCGTCATTCTTGTTGTAGTGGGCTTGCTTGACGATCAGGCGCTCAGGCGATTACCAGAGCGGCAGCACGTAGCTGAGGATCAGGCGATTCTCGTCCAGATCGTTGCCGAAATGGCTGGAACGCACCGCCGCATTGCGCCACTTCACGCCGACGTTCTTCAGCGGGCCGCTCTGCACCACGTAACCGATGTCGGTATCGCGCTCCCATTCCTCGCCTTCGGGCCTGTTCGCGCCCAGGTCGATGTTGTCGCCGGACAGGTAGCGCGTCATGAAGGTCAGACCGGGAATGCCGAGGGCGGCGAAGTCGTAGTCGTAGCGGGCCTGCCAGGACTTCTCGTCGCGGTTGGCGAAGTCGCCGATCTGCACGAAGTTGACCAGGAAGGCATCGGTGCCGCCGATGTAGGCGAAGCCGGTGTCGCCGCTCATCGATTGGTAGCCGGCGCCGAAGCCGTGGCCGCCCAGGGTGTAGGTGAGCATGGCGCCGAAGGCGCGGTTGTCGACGTTGCTGTGACCGTCGTCGTCGGAGCGGGCATAGCGCAGATCGGTCTTCAGCGCCTGGCCGGCGGCGATGGGCAGGACGTGCACCAGGTTGACGATGTGCTGGTCGTAGAGCCCGTCGAGCTTGGCGTAGCTGTAGCTGGTGGTCAGCTGCGGCGTCCACTTGTAGCTCAGGCCGGCGAAGTCGAACTGGTCGCTGCTGTCGGTGGCGACGATGCCGCGTGCGCTGCCGCTGGTGACGGTCATGTCCTCGCGGTTGGACGAGTCGCGCTGGCTCACCTGGCGCAGGCGGCCGCCGTCGAAGGTCAGGCCGGCGAACTCGGTGGAGTTCAGGTGGGCGCCTTCGAAGGTCTGCGGCAGCAGGCGCGAATCGTTGGCCAGCACGGTGGGCAGCTTGGGCAGCAGGGTGCCGATCTTCAGCACGCTTTTCGAGGCGCGCAGCTTGGCGGTCAGGCCGAGTTCGCTGTAGTCGTCCGCTGCGCCGTTGACCTTCTCCTTGTCCCGAGGCAGCAGGCCGGAGCCGGCACGGTCGGGGCTGGAATCCAGCTTTACGCCGAGCAGGCCGAGGGCGTCCACGCCCACGCCGATGGTGCCTTCGGTGTAGCCGGATTCGTAGCGCAGCAGGAAGCCCTGGGCCCACTCTTCCTGCTTGGACTGCGCGGCGTTGTCCTGGCGGAAGTCGCGGTTGAAGTAGAAGTTGCGCAGCTCGACGCTGGCCTTGCTGTCAGCGATGAATTCGGCGAAGGCCTGGGGCGAGAGGGCGAGGGTGGAGCCGAGGGCGGTGATAACGGCGGCATGATTGAGCGTGGAGCGGCTCATCGGGTGATCTCCTGGCGCGGCGCCGTGTGCGAAGCGGGACTGGCCGTGGTGTCCGCTGGGTCTGTTCGCGTTCGGGCAGCGTTGATTGTTGTTATGTCGGCTGTGCGGCTCGAAGGCCGCGAGAAGCGACATAGCCAGGACCGTGCCAGGATTGTAACTATTTGATTTTAAAGCCTTATTTTGAGAGCGCGGAGTGTCGGGAGGCAGCGCTTGTCTCCGAATAGAGACGGAATTACGGCGGGATTGACCAGGGATTCGGTGAAATTGAGGGTAATCGGTTTGTCTCTTTTTTGAGACTTGTCTCTGTTTTGGGATTGGCAGGTCAGGCTTGCAGGCCCAGCGCCGCCATCTTCTTGTACAGCGTCGAGCGCCCCAGGCCCAGACGCTGTGCGGTCGCGTCGACGTTGCCGCCATGCTCGGTCAGGGTATTGGCGATCAGCTCGCGTTCGAAGGCGTCCCGCGCGGCGTAGAAGTCCTGTCCTTCGGCCAGCTTGGCGGCTGGCGCTGCCGAGGTAGCCGGCAGCGGTTGCAGCTCACCCAGCGCCGAGCGCAGGGCGGCGGCGTCGATCTGCGGACGGTCGCCCAGCAGCACGGTGCGTTCCAGCAGGTTGCGCAGCTCGCGCACGTTGCCCGGCCAGGCGTGCCGGGCGAGCAGCGCAAGGCCGCCGGCGTCCAGCTCGTAGAGCGTCTGGCGGTCGTCACGCAGGCCGTCGAGGATGGCTTCGCACAGTGCCGGCAGATCCTCCAGGCGTTCGCGCAGCGGCGGAATCTCGATGGGCAGGACGTTGATCCGGTAGAACAGGTCGGCGCGGAAACGCCCCTCGCGCACGGCGGCGTCGAGGTCGATGGAGGTGGCGGCGATCAGGCGGATGTCGCTGCGCAGCACCTCGTTGGAGCCCACCGGCTCGAATTCCTTTTCCTGCAGCACGCGCAGCAGCTTGCTCTGTAGCGTCAGCGGCATGTCGCCGATCTCGTCGAGGAACAGCGTACCGCCCTGGGCGATCTGCAGCTTGCCGGCGCGGCCCTTGCGGTCGGCGCCGGTGAAGGCGCCCGGCGCGGTGCCGAAGAATTCGGCTTCCAGCAGGGTCTCGGGAATGGCGGCGGCGTTGATGCTGACGAAGGGCTTGTCCGCACGGGGGGATGACGCGTGGATGGCGTGGGCCAGCAGCTCCTTGCCGGTGCCGGTCTCACCCAGCAGCAGGATCGGTGCCTCGCTGGCGGCGCCACGGCGGGCGCGGCGCTTCACTTCCAGGCTGGCCGGGCTGGTGCCGATGAAGTGGCCGAAGCTGTACTTGGCCTGACGCGCCTGCAGCAGCGAACGGGTGGAGGCCAGCTCGGCTTGCATGCGCTGGTAGCGGGTGAGCAGCGGCGAGAGCGCCCGCAGCTCATCGAACAGGGCGAAGCCGATGCCGCCGATGACAACGCCTGAGTCATCGCGGATCGGCACGCGCATGACCACCAGCGGGTCCTTGGCCATGTCGAGGATGTCCAGCAGCATCGGCCGGCCGCTATTGACCACTTCGCGCATCAGGCTGCCGGGGATCACCTGTTCCACCGGCCGGCCGATGGCCTGCTCGGCGTTGTCCAGGCCGAAGCGCTGGGCGTAGCGCTGGTTGATCCAGACGATGCGCGCCTCGCGGTCGACGATCAGCGTGCCTTCGCTGAACTGCTCGAAGATCTCGAACAGCGAACGGATCGCCAGTTGGCGGACGCTGGGGTAGTCCTTGAGGCTGTCGGTAGCGGTCATGGGCGGGCCGTGCGCGGGGAGGGCAGAGGGCGCACTGTACCGGGATGTGGGTGCTCTTTGTAGGAGCGAGCTTGCTCGCGAACATTCTCCGCAGCGGGGACGGTTCGCGAGCAAGCTCGCTCCTACAGGGGCTTCAGCGCTTGGACAGTTGTGCTTTCGCCACCCGCGAGCCGTTGGGCTTGTCGAGTACGGCACAGATGCGCTGGCCGGCGTCGATCAATTTGTCCAGGTCGATGCCGGTATGGATGCCCAAGCCGTTGAGCAGGTAGAGCACGTCCTCGGTTGCGACGTTGCCGGTAGCGCCCTTGGCGTAGGGGCAGCCGCCCAGGCCGGCGACCGAGCTGTCGAACACGGCGATGCCTTCGAGCAGGCTGGCGTAGATGTTCGTGGTGGCCTGGCCATAGGTGTCATGGAAATGCCCGGCCAGTTGCGCGCGCGGCACGCGCTGGCCGACGACTTCGAACATGCGGCGGGTGGCCCCGGCGGTGCCGACGCCGATGGTGTCGCCCAGGGAGACTTCATAGCAGCCCATGGCATGCAGCTCTTCGGCGACGGCGGCGACCTGCGCCACGTCCACCTCGCCCTGGTAGGGACAGCCGAGCACGCAGGAGACGTAGCCGCGCACGCGCACGCCGTGTTGGCGCGCCGCTTCCATCACCGGGACGAAGCGCTCCAGGCTCTCCTTGATCGAGCAGTTGATGTTCTTCTGCGAGAAGGCCTCGGAGGCGGCGGCGAACACCGCGACTTCCTTGACCTGGGATTCCAGCGCGGCCTCGAAGCCCTTCAGGTTCGGCGCCAGGGCGGCGTAGGTGACGCCAGCTTTCTGCTGGATGCCGGCGAAGACTTCGGCCGAGCCGGCCATCTGCGGCACCCACTTGGGCGAGACGAAGCTGCCGACTTCGATGTAGCTCAGGCCGGCGGCGGTGAGGTCGTCCACCAGGCGCACCTTGTCGGCGACGGCGATGGGTTGCTTCTCGTTCTGCAGGCCGTCGCGTGGGCCGACTTCGACCAGGCGGACGGATTGGGGCAGGGTCATGGATTGTCCTCGTTGGGTTCGGGCGAAGGCTTTTGTAGGAGCGAGCTTGCTCGCGAACCCGCTTCACACCGGACGCTCAGGGTGCAATGCGTTCGCGAGCAAGCTCGCTCCTACGAAGAGCAGGGCATCGGCGTCAGGCCGGCGTTTCTTCCAGCTCCACCAGCGCCGTACCTTCCGACACCAGTTCGCCTTCGCTGCAATACAGCGATTTCACCACGCCGGCGTGCGGCGCGCGAATGCTGTGTTCCATCTTCATGGCTTCGAGCACCACCAGCGCGGCGCCGGCTTCGACGCTCTGGCCCGGTTCGACCAGGATGCGCACGATGCTGCCGTTCATCGGCGCGCCCAGGCCGCCGTGGTGGGCGTGGGCCGCTTCGGCCTCGGCGATGGGGTCGAAACGCTGCACGGCCACCAGCTCGCCGTTCCATTCCAGATAGAGGCTGTCACCCCGACGGATCACCTGATGGCGGCGGCGAATCTCGCCATCCTTCACGTCCAGCCACTGACCGTCGAGCTGGGCAATGCGCTGGCTGTCGGCATGGCGCAGGCGCACCACCTGGGATTCGCCCTTGGCCAGCAGGTGCAGGTCGGTTTCCCCCGGCAGGCCGCTGCGCCAGCCGCTCCGGGCGGACCAGGGCGAATGGGCATCGTCACCGCGCACGCGGGCGGCTTCGCTCTGTACCCAGGCTTCCGCCGCGAGCTGCCAGAAGCGTTCGGGCAGGGCGTTGGGGGCGGGCAGCATGGTGTCCTGGTAGCGGGCGATGAAGCCGGTATCCAGTTCGCCCTCGGCGAACGCCGGGTGGGCCAGCACGCGGCGCAGGAAGGCCAGGTTGGTCTTGAAGCCGCCAACGGCGGTTTCGCCGAGCATCGACAGCAGGCGCTGGCGCGCCTCCTCGCGGTTCTCGCCCCAGGCGATCAGCTTGGCCAGCATCGGGTCGTAGAACGGCGAGATGTCGTCGCCTTCGCGGATGCCGCTGTCCACCCGGCGGCCGGGGCCGGCGGCGGGTTCGCGGTACAGCGCGAGGTGGCCGCTGGCGGGCAGGAAGCCGCCTTCGGGGTCTTCGGCGTAGAGGCGCACTTCGATGGCGTGGCCCATCAGCGGCACCTGCTGCTGAGTCAGCGGCAGCGGCTCGCCACGGGCTACGCGAATCTGCCAGGCCACCAGGTCGAGGCCGGTGATGGCTTCGGTGACCGGGTGCTCCACCTGCAGGCGGGTGTTCATCTCCATGAAGAAGAACTGGCCGCTGCCTTCGTCGTAGAGGAATTCCACGGTGCCTGCGCCGACGTAGCCGATGGCCTGGGCGGCGCGCACGGCGGCCTCGCCCATGCCCTGGCGCAGTTCGACGGAGAGGCCCGGCGCCGGCGCTTCTTCCACCACCTTCTGGTGGCGGCGCTGGATCGAGCAGTCGCGTTCGTTGAGGTACAGGCAGTTGCCGTGCTGGTCGGCGAACACCTGGATTTCCACGTGGCGCGGCTTGGTCAGGTACTTCTCCACCAGCATGCGCGAGTCGCCGAAACCGGACTGCGCTTCACGCTGGGCGGACTCCAGCGCCTCGGCCAGTTCGGCCTCGCGCTCGACCACCTTCATGCCCTTGCCGCCGCCGCCGGCGGCGGCCTTGAGCAGCACCGGGTAGCCGATGCGCTGCGCCTCGCGCTGGAAGGTGGCGTAGTCCTGCGCTTCGCCGTGGTAGCCGGGCACCAGCGGCACGCCGGCGGTTTCCATCAGCGCCTTGGCCGCGGACTTGCTGCCCATGGCGTCGATGGCGCTGGCCGGCGGGCCGAGGAAGACCAGCCCAGCCTCTTCGCAGGCGCGGGCGAAGCCGGCGTTTTCCGAGAGGAAGCCATAGCCGGGGTGGATGGCCTGGGCGCCAGCGGCCTTGGCGGCGGCCAGCACGGCGTCGGCGCGCAGGTAGCTTTCAGCGGGCTTGGCGCCGCCCAGGTCGATGGCGATGTCGGCCTCTTCGACGTGGCGGGCGTTGCGGTCGGTGGCGCTGTGCACGGCCACGGTGGTCAGGCCCAGGGCCTTGGCGGTGCGCATCACGCGGCAGGCGATTTCGCCGCGGTTGGCCACCAGCAGGGTATCGATCTTGCTCATCAGACTTGCTCCTGCCAGGCCGGTTTGCGTTTTTCCAGGAAGGCGCGCAGGCCTTCCTGCCCCTCGGGGCTGATGCGGATGCGGGCGATGGCCGCTTCGGTGTAGCGGCGCAGTTCGGGCTTGAGCTCGCCGGCGCCGATTTCGTGGAACAGCGCCTTGCAGGCCACCAGCGCCGCCGGACTGTTGTTCAGCAGGTTGGCGATCCAGGCGTCGGCTTTCTCGTCCAGCTCGGCGGCCGGGTAGTGCTCGTCCACCAGGCCCAGCTCGCGGGCGCGAATGCCGCTGAAGCGCTCGGCGGTCATGGCGTAGCGGGTGGCGGCGCGCTGGCCGATGGCCTTGGTGACAAACGGGCCGATGGTGGCCGGGATCAGACCGATGCGCACTTCGGACAGGCAGAACTGCGCATCCTCGGCCGCCAGCGCCATGTCGCAGCAGGACACCAGTCCGACGCCGCCGCCGAAGGCCGCGCCCTGGACGATGGCGAGGGTGGGCTTCTTCAGTTGGTGCAGCTTGTAGAGCAGTTCGGCCAGTTGCTGGGCGTCGTTCAGGTTGCCCTGGTAGTCCAGCTGCACGGATTCCTGCATCCAGGAAAGGTCCGCGCCGCCGCAGAAGTGCTTGCCGCGTCCGCGCAGCACCAGCAGGCGCACGCGATCGTCGTTGGCCACGGCGTCCAGCGCCAGGATCAGCTCGGCAATGGTCTGGGCGTTGAAGGCGTTGTTCTTGTCCGGGCGGTTCAGCCAGAGGTTGGCGACGCCGCGCGGGTCGATGTCGAGTTGTATGTTCTGGAAGTCGGTCATGGCGGCGGCCTTACATGCGGAAGACGCCGAAGCGGGTCGCTTCGATGGGCGCGTTGAGCGAGGCGGAGAGGGCGAGACCGAGCACGTCGCGGGTCTGCGCCGGGTCGATGACGCCGTCGTCCCACAGGCGGGCGCTGGAGTAGTAGGGGTGACCCTGGCGCTCGTACTGTTCGAGGATCGGCGCCTTGATCTTCGCCTCGTCCTCGGCGGACAGTGCGTTGCCTGCGCGTTCGGCCTGCTCGCGCTTGACCTGGGCCAGCACGCCGGCGGCCTGTTCGCCGCCCATCACGCCGATCCGAGCGTTGGGCCACATCCACAGGAAACGCGGGTCGTAGGCGCGGCCGCACATGCCATAGTTGCCGGCGCCGAAGCTGCCGCCGATGATCACGGTGAACTTCGGCACCTGGGCGCAGGCCACGGCGGTGACCAGCTTGGCGCCGTGCTTGGCGATGCCGCCAGCTTCGTACTTCTGGCCGACCATGAAGCCGGTGATGTTCTGCAGGAACACCAGCGGGATGCCGCGCTGGCAGGCCAGTTCGATGAAGTGCGCGCCTTTCTGCGCGGCCTCGGCGAAGAGGATGCCGTTGTTGGCGAGGATCGCCACCGGGTAGCCGTGCAGGTGGGCGAAGCCGCACACCAGGGTGGTGCCGAACAGCGCCTTGAACTCATCGAACTCGCTGCCGTCGACCAGGCGCGCGATGATCTCGCGCACGTCGAAGGGCTGCTTGCTGTCCACCGGGATCACGCCGTACAGCTCGTCGGCGGCGTACAGCGGCGCGCGTGGGGCGCGGGTGTTGAGCTTGCCCTGTTTGGTCCAGTTGAGGTTGGCGATGCAGCGGCGCGCAATGGCCAGCGCATGCTCGTCGTCCTCGGCGTAATGGTCGGCCACGCCCGAGGTCTTGCAGTGCACGTCGGCGCCGCCCAGGTCCTCGGCGCTCACCACCTCACCGGTGGCTGCCTTCACCAGCGGCGGGCCGGCGAGGAAGATGGTGGCCTGGTTGCGCACCATGATGGTCTCGTCGCTCATCGCCGGCACGTAGGCGCCGCCGGCGGTGCAGGAGCCCATCACCACGGCGATCTGCGGGATGCCCTGGGCGCTCATGTTGGCCTGGTTGAAGAAGATCCGGCCGAAGTGCTCGCGGTCGGGGAAGACCTCGTCCTGGCGCGGCAGGTTGGCGCCGCCCGAGTCCACCAGGTAGATGCAGGGCAGGCGGTTCTGCTGGGCGATGGTCTGGGCGCGCAGGTGCTTCTTCACGGTCAGCGGGTAGTAGCTGCCGCCTTTCACCGTGGCGTCGTTGCCGACGATCATGCATTCCACGCCTTCCACGCGACCGATGCCGGCGACCACGCCGGCGGCGGCGACGTCTTCGCCATACACGCCGTGGGCGGCCAGGGCGGAGACTTCGAGGAAGGGGGAACCTGCGTCGAGCAGGCGGTTGATGCGCTCGCGCACCAGCAGCTTGCCGCGCGCGGTGTGCTTGGCCTGGGCGGCGGCGCCGCCGCCTTCGTGGACGCGGCCGAGCAGGGCGCGCAGGTCCTGGACGTTCTCCAGCATGGTCGCGGCGTTGGCGGCGTATTCCGGGGAACGGGTGTTGAGTTGGGTGCCGAGGATGGTCATAGGGTCTCCACGAGCGGGAAAGCTGCTTTTGTAGGAGCGGAGCTTCTCCGCGATGCTCTTGTCCCTGCATTGCCGGGATTTCGCGGACAAGGTCCGCTCCTACGGAAGGGCAGGAGCGGTTGCGTTCAGCGGGTCTCGTTGAACAGCTCGCGGCCGATCAGCATGCGGCGGATTTCGCTGGTGCCGGCGCCGATCTCGTAGAGCTTGGCGTCGCGCAGCAGGCGGCCGGCCGGGTACTCGTTGGTGTAGCCGTTGCCGCCGAGCAGTTGGATGGTGTCCAGGGCCATCTTGGTGGCCATTTCGGCGGTGTAGAGGATCACCGCGGCGGCGTCCTTGCGCGATTCCTCGCCGCGGTCGCAGGCCTTGGCCACGTTGTACAGGTAGGACTTGGAGGCGTTCATGCCGGCGTACATGTCGGCCAGCTTGCCCTGCACCAGCTGGAATTCGCCGATCGACTGCTTGAACTGCTGGCGTTCGTGCACGTAGGGCAGCACCACGTCCATGCAGGCGGTCATGATCCCGGTCGGGCCGCCGGAGAGCACGGTGCGTTCATAGTCCAGGCCGCTCATCAGCACCGCCACGCCACGGCCTTCGGCGCCAAGGATGTTCTCCTCCGGCACTTCGACGTCTTCGAACACCAGTTCGCAGGTGTTGGAGCCTCGCATGCCGAGTTTGTCCAGCTTCTGGTGGCGGGAGAAGCCCTTGAAGTCGCGCTCGACGATGAACGCGGTCATGCCGCGCGAGCCGGCGTTGACGTCAGTCTTGGCGTAGATCACGTAAGTATTGGCATCCGGGCCGTTGGTGATCCACATCTTGTTGCCGTTGAGCACGTAGCGGTCGCCCTTCTTATCGGCTCGCAGCTTCATCGACACCACGTCGGAGCCGGCGTTGGGCTCACTCATGGCCAGGGCGCCGATGTGCTCGCCAGAGCACAGCTTGGGCAGGTACTTCTGCTTCTGCTCGTGGGTGCCGTTCTTGCGGATCTGATTGAGGCACAAGTTGGAATGGGCGCCGTAGGACAGGCCGACCGAGGCGGAAGCGCGGCTGATCTCCTCCATCGCCACCACGTGGGCCAGGTAGCCCATGTTGGTGCCGCCGTACTCCTCTTCCACGGTCATGCCCAGCAGACCCATGTCGCCGAACTTGCGCCACATGTCCATGGGGAACTCGTTGTCGCGGTCGATCTGCGCTGCGCGCGGGGCCAGTTCGGCCTGGGCGAACTGATGAACGGAATCACGCAGCATGTCGATGGTCTCGCCGAGACCGAAGTTGAGGGACGGATAGCTCATGGTCTGCACCTTTTTTGTACTTGGAATCAGGGGGAGGGCGCTCACACGGAGGCGCGTTGCTTCTTCTCGGTCTCGTCGAGGGCAGCCAGGCAGCGTTCCTCGGCGGTGTCCAGTTCCAGTTTCATCTGCTCGATGTCGAGCATCTGCTGCTCCAGTTGGGCGCGCCGGGCGGCGATCTTGCCCATGAAGGTTTCCAGCTGCTTGCGGTTACCGCTGCTGGGGTCGTAGAGGTCGATCAGCTCCTTGCACTCGGCCAGCGAGAAGCCGATGCGCTTGCCGCGCAGGATCAGCTTCAGGGCCACCAGGTCCTTCGGGCTGTAGATGCGCTCCTGGCCACGGCGCTCGGGGCTGAGCATGCCCTGTTCCTCGTAGAAGCGGATGGCGCGGGTGGTGACGTCCAGTTCGCGGGCCAGCTCGGAGATGGTGTAGGTCGTGGGCATGGGAATGCTCTTGCTCGGATGTTTACCTTTACGTTAACGTAAACCTGCCTCGAGTCACTGTCAACACACCTCGAAGGCGGCGTAGGACGGGTAGATGGCGCAGGAATTGCCTCGCGCTCGTATCTGACCTTTCCGACCAGGGGCTTCCCCTTTACGGACGCCGTCTGGGGGTGTACACAGCCCTGACCAGCTTGCGAGTTCCGCGTCCAGACATCCCTGAAACGGGGCACGGAACCTACCGGAGCGATGCATGACCACAAGAACAATAAGCAGCGACCTGCTGCGCGAAGCCCACCTGGCCCGCGAGCACCTGCAACAGGAGGGCGAAGTGCCCAGCGGCGTGCTGCGCGAGGAGATCGACGCTTCCTGGCGACGCAGCCTCGGCCACGGCCTGGACTGCGCCAGCGGCACCGAGCATGGCCTCGATACGCGGATCAAACCCGACGTGCTGCTGGCTGGTAATCGCCTGCTGCTCGACGCGGCGACTCCCGAACTCGACTACCTGCAGCAGCGCCAGGGCCACGACGGCGTGATCATCCTGGCCAACGCCGACGCCACCATCCTGTCCGTCGAAGGCGCTCGCGACCACATGCAGAGCAGGGGCCTGGCCGATATCGTCCAGGGCGCCTGTTGGAGCGAAGCCGCCCGTGGCACCAACGCCCTGGGCACCGCGCTGGTGGAAAAGCGCGCCACGCAGATCGACTGCGGCGAACACTTCCTTGACCGCCTGAGCCGTTTCTCCTGCACCTCGGTGCCCATCGAGGGGCCGCAGGGCAACTTCCTCGGCGTGCTCGACATGACCCGCGAAGGCCCGCTCTCCGGTCCGCGGGAAAGTCTCTCTTTGCTCAGCCTCGCGGTGTTCCAGATCGAGGCGCGGCTGTTCGCCGTCAGCCATCCGGGGCAGGTGGTGATCGCCTTCCATTACCGCCGCCAGTACCTGGACTCCGCCTGGCAGGGCCTGCTGGCGCTGGGGCTGGACGGCAAGGTGCTGGCCGTCAGCGGCCAGGCCTGTCAGTTGCTCGGCGCCACCCGCGAAAGCCTGGTCGGCCGGCGCAGCGAAGACCTCCTCGGTCTGCGCGGCGACCAACTGCTGGGCCGGCTCTACCAGGGCGGCGTCGGCAGCCTGCAGACGCCCAAGGGCGAGCTGTTCTACAAGACCCTCCAGGCGCCGCTGCGCAGCCATGGTGTACCCGTCAGCAACCGCGCGCCGCGCCCGGCTGCGGGCCCGGAACTCGAAGCGCTCGCCGGTAACCACCCGCGCTACGCCCGCGCCCTGCGCATGGCGCGCCAGGGACTGGTCAACGAACTGCCCGTGCTGCTGCTGGGCGAAACCGGCAGCGGCAAGGAAGTGGTGGCCCGCGCCCTGCACCAGGCCAGCGAGCGCAGCGACAAGCCCTTCGTCGCGGTGAACTGCGCGGCGATTCCCGAAGGTCTGATCGAGTCCGAACTGTTCGGCTACCGCGACGGCGCCTTCACCGGCTCGCGGCGTGGCGGCATGGTCGGCCGGCTACAGCAGGCCCATGGCGGCACGCTGTTCCTCGACGAGATCGGCGACATGCCGCTGGCTCTGCAAGCGCGCCTGTTGCGCGTGCTGCAGGAGCGCAAGGTGGCGCCGCTGGGCGCCGGCGAGGAACAGGACATCGACGTTGCGCTGATCTGCGCCACCCACCGCGACCTCAAGCGCCTGGTGGAGGAAAAGCAGTTCCGCGAGGACCTCTACTACCGCGTCAACGGCATCAGCGTGAAGCTGCCGGCGCTGCGCGAGCGCGACGACCTCGCCGAGTTGGCCGCCGGCCTGCTGGCGCGTATGGGGGCGCCGAAGGTGAAACTTTCCGCCGAACTGCTCGGGCTGCTGCGCGAGTACCACTGGCCGGGCAACATCCGCCAGCTGGAGATGGTCCTGCGCACCGCGCTGGCCATGCGCGAGGAGGGCGAGGACGTGCTCGGGCTGGACCATCTGCCCGATAGCACCCTGGACGAACTCAGCGCCGGCGAGCGCCCGCAGAGCGGCAGCATCCGCGAGAACGAACTGGAGCTGATCCGCCAGGCGCTGGAACGCCACCAGGGCAACGTCTCCGCCGCCGCCGACGCGCTGGGCATCAGCCGCGCCACGCTGTACCGCAAGCTCAAGCAACTCAAGGTGGGCTGATGTTCTTCACCCGCCTGATCGAGAGCGACGACCCCCAGGCGCTCAAGGCGTCGCTGCGCTGGCTGTACGGTTTCGTGCGACCGCACCGGGCAGCGATTGCCGGCCTGCTCGGCTTGTCGTTCTGCGCATCCCTGCTGGTACTGGCGCAGCCCTGGCTGACCAAGCTGCTGATCGACGACGGCCTGCTGGCGAAGGACTTCCCGGTACTGGTGATGGTGGCCGGCGCGATGATCGTCGTCGGCCTCGTCGGTACGGCCCTGTCCGGCCTCAACCGCTACCTGCACACGCGGCTGTCCGGGCGCATCCTGTTCGCCCTGCGTGATGCGCTCTACCGCCACCTGCAGACCCTCTCGCCAAGCTTCTTCGGTCGCCGGCGCATCGGCGACCTGATGTCCCGGCTGGATGGCGACGTCGCCGAGATCCAGCGCTTCGCCGTGGACTCGCTGTTCTCCGCCGTCTCCAGCGTGATCGGCCTGGTCGGTGCGCTGGTATTGCTGCTCACCCTGTCGTGGAAACTCTCGCTGCTGGTGGCGCTGCTGATCCCGCTGGACGTGCTCTGGCTGCGCTGGATGCGGCGCAAGGTGGAGCGCGAGGCGCGCGGCCTGCGCGAACGCTCGGCGGACCTCTCGTCGTTCTTCGTCGAGACGCTGCCGGCGATGAAGTTCATCCAGTCCGCCGGCCAGCAGAACCGTGAAGCCGGGCGCCTGGAAGGGTTGGGGCAGGGCTACCTCGGGCAACTGCTGCGCCTGCAACTCACCGAATTCTTCACCCAGGCGGTGCCCGGCACGCTGATGTCGCTGTCCCGTGCCTGCGCCTTCCTGGTCGGCGGCTATTGGGTGGTGCAGGGCACCTGGCAACTGGGTTCGCTGATCGCCTTTTCCACTTACCTGGGCATGGCCATCGGGCCTGTGCAGAGCCTGCTAGGCCTGTACGTGGCATTGCAGCGCATGACCGTCAGCCTCGGCCGGGTGATGGAGCTGCGCGGTGAGGAAGCCAGTATCGCTTCGCCGGTAGCGCCACGGCCGATGCCGTCGGTGGGCGAGCTGCGCCTGGAGAACCTGCACTACACCTGGTCGGGCCGCGCGCAGCCGGTTTTGCAGAACGTGCAGGCGGTGATTCCCGCCGGCCTCAAGGTCGCGCTGAGCGGGCCGTCCGGGGTCGGCAAGAGCACGCTGATCGACCTGCTGCAGCGCTTCTACGATCCCGACCAGGGGCGCATCCTGCTCGACGGCATCGACCTGCGCGAACTCGATCTGCACGCCCTGCGCCGGCGCGTGGCGGTGGTCAGCCAGGACATCGTGCTGTTCCGCGGCAGCCTCGCCGACAACCTGGCCTACAGCGCCCCGGAATCCACTCGTGAGGCCATCGAGAAAGCCGCCCGCGCAGCCCAGCTCGACAGCCTGGTCGCCAGCCTGCCCGAGGGTTTCGACAGCCCCCTGGGCGAGCGCGGCCAGCAGCTGTCCGGCGGGCAGAAGCAGCGCATCGCCATTGCCCGCGCGCTGCTGCAGGACCCGCTGATCCTGGTGCTCGACGAGGCTACCTCGCAGGTGGACGAAAGCACCGAGCGCGAGGTGATCGCCGCCATCGACCAACTGTTCGCCGGTCGTACGCGGCTGTTGATCAGCCACCGTACTTCGACGCTGGCCGCCGCCGACCTGCATCTGGAGTTGCAGGATGGACAGATGCGCGTGCGTGAGGCCCGGCCGGTGCAGCGACATGAAGCCTGAGGTGCGCATCGGCGTGGTCGACAGTGGGCATGCTGACGGGCAGGCGAATTTCGTGGTCGGCGGGCGACGCTTCTGCCTGTCCGATGATGGGTTGGACGAACTGCCGCTGACACGTGATCGCCTCGGCCATGGCAGCGCCGTCTGCGAGGCGATTCTTGCGCGGGCGCCCGAGGCGCGCCTGTGCGTCGCCCAGGTGTTCGATGAACGTGGCGTGACCAGCCCGTTGCAGCTCGCCGCCGCCTTGCGCTGGCTGGGCGAGCAGGGCGTGCGGGTGATCAACCTGAGCCTTGGCGTGCGGCAGGACCGGCCGATACTGCACGATGCGGTGGCCGATCTGGTGGCGGCGGGCGTGCTGATCTGCGCGTCGAGCCCGGCGCGGGGTGAGCCGGTGTATCCGGCGAGCTATCCGGGGGTGATCCGGGTGACCGGGGATGCGCGTTGTCGCGAGCGGGAATGGTCCTGGCTGGACAGTTCGCAGGCGGATTTCGGCGCAGCGGTGAGCGTGGCCGGGCGTTCGGGGGCCAGCCTGGGATGCGCGGCGTTCAGTGGGCACCTGGCGTCGATGCTGACGGAGCGACCGGAGCTGTCGAATCTGGAGCTGATCGAGCAGATGCGCGAGCGGGCTCCTTACCACGGCATCGAGCGGAAGGTGGGTTATGAGTAAAGGTCGAGCGCCTTCCCGTCCAGGCATGACCGCAGCCCCCATCCTGATCCTCGGCGCCGGTCCCGCCGGAGCGGCGGTTGCCCTGGGCCTGCGCCGCCTCGGCCATCCCGTCATCGTCATCAGCGAATGGCGCCGCTTCGCCGCCGTCGAAGGCGTGTCCCAGCGCGTGCTGGAGGGGCTGCGTAGCGCCGGACTGCACCACGCCCTGAGCTGCGCCGCGCCCCCATCGCAGCGTCGCGTGCACTGGAACGGCAACGAAAGCGCGCAGAACATCGAATGCATCCTCGACCGTCCGCGTTTCGACGCCGGGTTGCGCGAGGACCTGAAAGCGGCCGGCGTCGAGCTGATCGAAGGGCAGGCGCTGGCCGTCGAACCGGAGGATTCCGGCTGGCGCGTGAAACTCGAAGGTGGCCGGGAAGTGCAGGGCGGCTTTCTCGTCGAAGCCCGTGGCCGCCAGGCGCCGCTGAACCAGAGGGGCCAAAAGGCCCGGCGCGGCCCGGAAACCCTGAGCCTGCTCAACCGCTGGCAGGGCGAACCCGGTCCGTTGGCCAGCGCGGTGGAAAGCCTGCCCGATGGCTGGGCCTGGATGGCGCGGCTGGAGGATGGCCGCTGCTACTGGCAAATGACCCTGGATGTGGCCAGCAGTCAATTGCCGCCGCGCGATCAATTGCTCGATTATTGCCGCGAACGCCGTGGCGCCTCGCAACGGGTGCGGGAATTTTTCGGTGCTGGCGAGGAGCGCGAACTGGACCTGCACGCCCGCAGCAGTACGGCGATCCTTTGCCTGGAAGCCTGCGGCGACAACTGGATTCGCGTGGGCGATGCGGCGATGGCGGTGGACCCGCTGTCGGGCAACGGCATCTTCCAATCGCTGTCCTCGGCCTTGCAGGCGCCGATGGTGATCAACACCCTGCTGCGCGCGCCGGAGCGCGCGGAGTTGGCCAGGCGTTTCCATCAGCAGCGGGTGGAACAGTTGTTCCTGCGCTTCGCCCGCGTGGGGCGCGACTTCTACGCCAGCGAAGAGCGCTGGGCCGACCAGCCCTTCTGGCAGGCCCGCCGCGCCTGGCCGGACGAGCAGCCCAGCCACGCGCCGCCAGATTTCGCCAGCCTGCGCATCGAGCGCGCTCCCGTGCTCAAGGGCGAGTTCGTCGACGAGGCGGAAGTGGTGGTCAGCGCCGACCAGCCGCTGGGCATCTGGCACCTCGACGGTCTGGAGCTGGCACCCTGGCTGCGGCGCCTTCGCGTGGAGCCCGAAGCCCAGGTCCTGGCCGACCTGCCACTGGAGCGCCGCCGGGCGTTCCAGGGCTGGCTCCTGGCGCAGGGCTATCGGCCGCAGTCGTAGGCGCAATCCCTGGGACTGGCTTTTCGTAGGAGCGAGCTTGCTCGCGAAGCAAGGCTCCCGGCGACGCTGGTGCCGGGCAGGTTCACGAGCAAGCTCGCTCCTGCAGTGACTGCGGGGCTTTCGTAGGCGCGGATCAGTCGTCCTTGCCCAGACTGGCCGCCGTCTGCCCGAACAGGATCTTCTTGCCTTCCTCGGTGACCGAGGGCCGCGACTGGAAGGGCTGGCCCTTCTCGTAGGCGCGCAGGGTGGCGGGGCGGGCGGCGATGGTTTCGAACCAGCGCTTCAGGTGCGGGAAGTCGTCGAGGTTCTGCTGCTGGCGCTGCCACGGCACCACCCACGGATAGCTGGCCATGTCGGCGATGCTGTACTGCTCGCCGCCGAGGAAGGGCACCTTCTTCAGCCGCCGGTCCAGTACGCCGTACAGGCGGTTGGTCTCGTTGATGTAGCGCTGCATGGCGTAGGGCAGCTTCTCCGGCGCGTACTGCACGAAGTGGTGGTTCTGCCCGGCCATCGGGCCGAGGCCGCCGACCTGCCAGAACAGCCATTCCAGTACCGTCTTGCGTCCGCGCACGTCGCCAGGCAGGAATTGCCCGGTCTTTTCCGCGAGGTAGACGAGAATGGCGCCGGACTCGAACACCGTGATCGGCTCGCCGCCGTCGGCGGGCGCGGTGTCGATGATTGCCGGCATGCGGTTGTTTGGCGAGAAAGCGAGGAATTCGGGTTTGAACTGGTCGCCGGCGCTGATATCGACCGGGTGGATGCGGTAGTCGAGGCCGGTTTCTTCGAGGAACAGGGTGATCTTGTGGCCGTTGGGAGTGGGCCAGTAATACAACTCGATCATGGAGCCTCCTTGAGTGGAACGCCCCGGCGAAGTGCCGGGGCGGACGACGCCCGCGCCGAGGAGAGCGGCGTAGGGCGAAAGACACGATCTGCTGCGCGTCGGCACAACTGCGTTGGAAGCAGAAAAAGAATGCTCATTTACTGCACGTAAACAGCGCTTCTTTTCCTGCTTCCGCCTTGTTCTGCTCTAGCTCGCGAGATCGTGGAGCAAGGCGACAGGATAAGCCTTTACTTGCGGTCGATCCAAACGGTCTGCGGGTTGAGGAACTCGCGCAGGCCGAAGTGCGACAGCTCGCGACCGAAGCCGCTCTTCTTCACGCCGCCGATCGGTACGCGGGGGTCGGACGCGGAGAAGCCGTTGATGAACACGCCACCGCTGACCAGGCGACGGGCCATCTGCTGGGCGCGGGTCTTGTCGGCGGTCCAGATGGCGCCGGAGAGGCCGAACTCGCTGTCGTTGGCCAGTTCCAGGGCGTGCTCGGCGTCGCGGGCGACGATCAGCGAGGCCACGGGCCCGAAGATTTCCTTCTTGAACGCGGTGTTGCCCGGCTTCACATCGGCCAGCACGGTCGGCGCGTAGTAGTTGCCTTCGCCGTCGAGCTTGTGGCCGCCCAGCAGCAGGGTGGCGCCGTCGGCGATGGCCTGTTGCACCTGGCTGTCCAGTTCGTCGCGCAGATCGAAGCGGGCCATGGGACCTACGAAGGTGTCATCCGCCAGCGGGTCGCCGATCTTCAGTGCTTTCACGGCGGCCAGCAGCTTCTCGGTGAAGGCCGGGGCAATGGATTCTTCCAGGATCATGCGCTTGGCGGCGATGCACACCTGGCCGCAGTTGCCGAAGCGGCTGGCGACGGCTGCCTTCACGGCGGCGTCCAGATCGGCGTCGGCGAGTACGATGAAGGCGTCGGAACCGCCCAGCTCCAGCACGCACTTCTTCAGCGCGGCACCGGCCTGGGAGGCGATGGCGGCGCCCGCGCCCACGCTGCCGGTCACGGCGATGGAGGCGATGCGGTCATCGGCGATGGCCTTGGAGACCAGCGGCGGCTCGACGTTCAGCACTTCGAACACGCCCTCGGGCAGACCGGCCTGCAGCCAGGCGTCGCGCAGCTGGTAGGCGCAGCCCATGACGTTCGGCGCGTGCTTGAGCACGTAGGTGTTGCCGCCCAGGATGATGCTCACCGCGCCGCGCATGACCTGCCAGGTGGGGAAGTTCCACGGCATCACGGCCAGCACCGGGCCCAGCGGCAGGTAGGAGATGTACGCGCCTTCGATCGGGGTCTTCTCGTCTTCGAGCATGGCCGGGCCATGTTCGGCGTACCAGTCGCACAGGTTGGCGCACTTGTTGATCTCGCCACGGGCCTGGGTGACCGGCATGCCCATTTCCTGGGCTTCCATGCGGGCCATCGGCTCGACGTTGGCGCGCAGCACTTCGGCCATCCTGCGCAGCACGGCGACACGTTCGGCGATGCTGGTGCCGCGCCACTGGCGGAAGGCGGCATCGGTGCGGGCCAGCGAGGTTTCCAGCTGAGCGGCGTCTTCGAAGGTGTAGCGGGCCAGTTCCTGCCCGGTGGCGGGGCTGCGGGAGATGGCGGCGGGGATGGCGGCGATCTGGTTCATGGTGAGTCCTGCTTGTTCTGTGAGGCCGCAAGGCCGGTCGTTCGTCCGGGCACTCTGGCGCCGGGATGGAGCAGAAATTAAGATGCGACTTCATTCATGTAAAATGAATAATCAAGAAAGACTCTTTCTCTTGGAGAGAATCATGGACCTCACCCAGCTGGAAATCGTCCGCGCCGTCGCCAACGAAGGCAGCATCACCGCCGCCGCGGCCCGTCTGCACCGCGTGCCCTCGAACCTGACCACGCGGATCAAGCAGCTGGAAGCCGAGCTGGGTACCGAGCTGTTCATCCGCGAGAAACTGCGCCTGCGCCTGTCGCCGACCGGTCGCAGCTTCCTGGACTATGCCGAACGCATCCTCGCGCTGGTGGAAGAGGCCAGGCAGGTGGCGGTGGGCGTCGAGCCCCATGGCAGCTTTTCCCTGGGCTCGATGGAAAGCACCGCTGCCGTACGCATCCCCGAAATGCTGGCGCGCTACCACCAGCATTGCCCGAAGGTGCAGCTGGACCTGTCCACCGGCCCCTCGGGCGAGATGATCGACGGCGTGCTGTCCGGCCGCTTCATCGCCGCTTTCGCCGACGGCCCGGCCAATCACCCGCAACTGGACGGCCAGCCGGTGTACCGTGAGGAGCTGGTGCTGATGAGCGCCAAGTCCCACCCGCCGGTGCGCGACGCGCGGGACGTGGCGGGGGAGACGGTGTTCGCCTTCCGCGATACCTGCTCCTACCGCAAGCGCCTGGAGGGCTGGTTCGCCGAGCACCGGGTGGTGCCGGGCAAGATCGTCGAGATGGAGTCCTACCACGGCATGCTCGCCTGCATCGCCGCGGGCGGTGGGGTGGCGATCATTCCGCGGGCCATGTTCGACAGCCTGGCCGGCGGTCGCAACGTGACCATTCACCGCCTGGCGCCGCATCACGCCAATGCCACCACCTGGCTGTTCTGGCGGCGCGGCACCGATACGCCGGCACTGCGCGCCTTCATCGAGTTGCTGGAGCCCGAGGCGGCGTCCGTGCAGGTGGCCTGAACTCAGCGGCGCATGCTGTTGCCCTCGACCCACAGCTGACGCAGGTCACCGTCTTCGCGCAGCAGGAAGAGAGTGCTCAGGCCGTGCTTACGGGCCATTGCCGGGCCGCATTCGGCGCCCAGCACCATCAGTGCGGTGGCCCAGGCGTCGGCAAGCATGCAGGTCGGCGCCAGCACTGAAACCGAGGCTACGCCATTGTCCAGCGGTGCACCGTGCCGTGGGTCCATGGTATGGGCGTAGCGTGCGCCGCCCAGTTCATGGAAGTGCCGGTAGTCACCTGACGTGGCCAGCCCGCCGTCGCCCATCTGCAATACGCCGAGTGCCTGGCGGATGCCCTCCTGCGGCCGCTCGATAGCCACCGTCCAGGGGTGGCCGCCGGGCTTGCCACCGCGAGCGCGGAACTCGCCGTCGATGCTCACCAGATAGTCGTGGATGCCGTGATCCTCCAGGCTGCGGGCCAACTGGTCGACGCCGAAGCCCTTGGCGATGCCGGACAGGTCCAGGTGTACCGGGAAGCGCTTGCGCACGCGGCCTGCCTGGAAATCGAATTCCAGCGCCATCGCGGCGCTGGCTCGTGGTTGGTCCCTGAGTGCCTCGCGCTGCGCACTGTCGGCCAATCCGCCCTGCGGCCCGAAGCCCCAGGCACCCACCAGATCGCCCACCGCGATGTCGAAGGCGCCGCCGGATTCGGCGCTGACCTGGATGGCGGTCTGCAGCACCCAGAGCAGCTCGGCCGGCAGGGTCATCCAGACGCCCGGTTGCAGAGCGTTGAAACGCATCAGGTCCGAGTCGGAGCGCCAGTTCGACATCTGCTGGTCCACCCGCTCGACGGCGATGCGCAGCTGTCGCGCCAGGTCCTGCTCGTCCAGCGTTCCGAGGTGGTAGAACAGGGCGCGGTAGCGTGTTCCCATGGTGGGGCCGTTGAAATCGTAGCGCTCGGGGGGCCTGGGTTCAGAAAAGGTCTTCACGGTAGCGGCCTCCGGCTCTGAGTTCCTCCACGCTCAGCGCCAACGGGCCGAGCAGTTCGTCCAGCACGTTCCGTACGCCCTCGGCCATGCCGCGTCCGCCACAGACCAGCACCTGGGCGCCGGCGGCCAGGAGCTGGCGCAGCTCCGGTGCGTCCTGGCGCAGTCGGTCCTGTACGTAGGCGTGTTGCGGGCCGGCGGAGAACGCCGTGCGTAGCCCGCTCAGGCGACCCTCGACGAGGGCGCGCTCCAGGTCCTGTTCGAAGGGCACGCCGGCTGCCGGTACCCGGCCCCCCCAATACAGGTAGAGCGGGCGTTCCGGACGGTTCTGACGGACGAAGCCGGCCAGCGGAGCGATGCCGCTGCCCGCGCCGATCAGGATCAGCGGCGCTTCGCCAGGCTGTGGGCGGAAGGCGTGGTGCGGCTGCACCGTGGCGCGGATCGTGTCTCCAGGTTGCAGCCCGTGCAGGTAGTTGGAGCACAGCCCCTCCTTGTGCAGGCGCACGCAGATATCCAGCGCGCCGTCGCGGCTGTCGCTGGCCAGCGAATACTGCCGGGGAGCTTCGGCTCCGGGAGCGTGCACGGCCAGCAGGTCGCCTGCCTGGTATGGAGCGGGGCGCTCCAGCGGGGCAAATCTCAGGATGGCCAGAGGTGTGTCGCCAGGGGCGTCGTGAACTTTCCGCTCGACCAGCCGGAAGCGGGATTCGGCTCGCGGCATGTCCACCTCGACCACGGCCAGCGGTAGCTCCAGTGCCTTGCCCAGCTCGATGGTCCAGGCACGGAAGTCGTCCGGTCGAGCGGCCTCCATGTCCCGTCGCGGCAGCAGACGCTCCAGGCCCAGTCCGGCAAGCGCGGTGTCCACGGTCGCGGCGTACTGGCAGAAGCGCGGGAAGCGTCGGTCGCCGAGGCCGAGTACGGCGAAGCGCGCGCCGGCCGGCAGGCGCAGGTGTTCAAGGTGTTCCAGGAAACCGGCCGCCGACTGCGGAGCACCTCCGTCGCCATAGGTAGCGGTCAGCACCAGCAGTTCGCGCGCGGCCGGAAATTCCCGCGTACCCCGCTTCAGCGGTGCGCTGTACACAGGTCTGCCGGCGGCCGCCAGGGCCGTCTGCAGGGCATTGGCAAACGCCCAGGTACCGTCGGTCTCGCTGCCGACCAGCAGCACGCATTCGGCGTCATCGGCGCTGGCCTGCGATCCGGTGCGTAGCGCGCCGTGTTGGCGACGCAGGAACAGCATGAGACCGGTGAAGCCCAGCAGCGGCACGCCCAGGGCCGCGAGGCCGAGCGTGGGGCTGGCCGCTCCCAGGAGTTCTCCGCTATGCAGCCGGTAGAAGAACTCATAGACATGTCGCGCCGGCGTATGGGGCTGGTAGCCCAGCAACTTGCCGCTGACGGCATCGACATAGCCATCTCCTGCGGCGGTACGCAGCGTGTAGGCGGCCTGGGAGTCAGGCGGGAATTCCAGCTCGCGCAGTTGCCTCAGCGGCACCTGCAGCAAGGCTTCGAGGTGGCCCGGGGCCTGTGCCGTTGCCGGGGTGAGCTGCAAAGGGTAGGGCGGTTCGTCATCCATCCCGTCGGCGATCAGCTCGAAATGGTCCGCCGACAGGTAAAGCCCGCTCAGGCCGAAGATCAGCGCAATGGGCAGCAAGGCGCGCCCAACCTGATTGTGCCAGCGCGACGCCGCTGCGCCGCGAATGGGGCCGGCCAGCTTGCGCCAGCCGCCTTGGCGGCGGGCCAGCAGGGCCAGCCCGGAAACGCCCAGCAACAGCATGCCCAGGGCGCCGCCACCGGCCAGTGCATGGCCCGGCTCGCCCAGCAGCAGCTCACGATGCAAGCCCCGGGCTACACGGTACAGGCTGGACGGCTCGTAGGGGCCCAGCACGCTGCCGTCCCGAGGGGAGATACGGACCGCGCCCTGGTCGCCATGGGCGATCAGCAACCCGGAGGCTCGCCGTTCCAGGCGTTCGACACCAGGTACAGTACGGCTCACCTGATCGGCGATCTGGGCTACGCTCCGCGCCGGCTCCCCGCCCGCCTGCAGGCGCTCGGCCAGGGGCTGGGTGGCGAGCAGGGCGCCGCTGCCGGCCAGGACCAGGAGCAGGGCGGTCAGCAGAATGGCGGACCAGGCGTGCAATCGACGAAGCATGGCGGTCCCCGTCCTCAGAGGTCGTAGCGGAAGGCCGAGACATAACCGCTGCCGGGGTTGACCTTGCCGGCGCCTTCGCGGGTCAGCGGTACCGTCACTTCGGCGCGATTGGAACGCTTGTCCTCCACTGCGCTGTCGATACGGATCTGGTATCCGGCGTCGATCAGGCTGTCGGCCACTTCCACGGAGACGGTCAGGGTGTCGCCGCTGCCGACGCTGGCGCCGCTGAGGCCGTCGAATTCGCCGGGACGCAGACCGCTGCCCCGGGCCCAGTCGCCCAGGTGCCTGTAATACTTGGCCTTGCGCCCGGCCACCCAGAGGGTGCGCTGGTACTGGCCCTGGCCGTCGGTCAGGTAGATGGCCAGGTAGGCCTTGTTGCCCGGGTATTGGGTGAGGGTGGTACTCAGATTGACCTCGCGGGCCTGGGCCAGCGCCGGGCCGGCGAGTGCGCCGGCCACGCCAAGGGTCACTAGGGCGGTCTTCATGAGGGAGCCTCCTATGGGGGAGATTCCACTGTGCAGGGAAGCGCTTAAATCAAGCTGAACCCCTCTGGCACGGAGCTTCAGACTGCCTTCAGACAACTCTGCTACGGCACTGCGGTCATGATGCCGCCCTGGATGGCCGGCGGGCGGCCAGATCGGGCAATGCGCGGGATCGCTGGCAAACACCATTCCTGCAGGGCGGAAGGCCGTGACCGGGCCGATGCCAGCGGGACGGCGAGATGCTTCACCGCCCGTGGCCGGACTGAAATGCCAGCATGGCTGACCACTATCGGACTACCGGACGAGGCGCGATTCGAGGCGGAAATGGCCTGAGGACGGGCTTTTCCGGGCACTGTTTCAGCAGCGCGACGTATCAGCGCGGAGACAGTCGCGAAATACTCGCAATTGCCTCTTGCAGAGCCATCGCGCTGCGCTAACGTGTGTTTCTCTGTCCGTCGTGCGAAGGCGGCAAACGCTCTTCGCGGCAGGGCGCTTTCCTCCCGTTGGGCCAACGCCCGGAGCGCATGATGGACACTCGCAGCAAGAGCCGCCGTGCCAACTCATTCCAGATCGGCGCCATGGGCGCGGGGCTGGTCTGCCTCGCGCTGTTGCTGGCCTGCCTGCTGGTCAGGCTGTGGCCGCAGTCCTATCCGAATTTCCCGCCGCCGGGCTCGGTGGGCGACCCCGGCGTGCAGTGCCTGGCCGGCTGGTGTCCGGGGCCGGACGCGCGGCTGCTGGCGATGGTCATGGTGGCCGGCGGGCTGGGCAGCTTCGTGCACCTCGCCAAGTCCTTCGGCGACTTCGTCGGCAACGAGCGCTTCATGGTCAGCTGGATCTGGTGGTACGTGCTCAAGCCCTTCATCGGCATGATCCTCGCGGTGATCCTCTACCTGTTCATCCGTGGCGCCTTTTTCACCGTCAGCACTAACGGCGAGGCGAGCAGCGTCAACCTGCATGTGCTGATCGGCATCGCCTGCCTGGCCGGCATGGTCTCCAAGCAGGCCACCGACAAGCTTGCGGAGGTTTTCGACGCCCTGTTCCGCATTCGCTCAGTGGCGGGCGACATCAGGCGCAAGGACGAGCTGGAAAACCCCGTCGCCTGCATCGGCGATGCGCAACCGCCGGTCGCCGGCACCCACGCCACCTACATCTGCCTGCGCGGAACGGGGTTCGCCCGTGGCGCGCGGGTGCAGGTAAACGGCGAGGACCGCGAGACGACGATCTCCGACAGTACCCGCCTGGCCTTCCAGTTGGTGCCCGGCGATGTGGCCACGGCGGGGACCCTGGCCGTGGTGGTGGTCAATCCGCCTCCCGGCGGCGGGCCTTCGACACCCTTGTTGCTGCCGGTCGGCGAGCCGGTAACCGCGATCGATACTCCTACCGTGGTAGCCCTGAGGGCGCCCATCGAGGAGGAAATGGCGGCGTACGATCACCGGTAGTGCGAACGCCAGCCTGTAGTAGCGAGGGAGCGGAAAAGAAAAAGCCCCGCAGGTGCGGGGCTTTTTCGTGGACGTCGCCAGGTCAGACGTGGCTGTTTTCCGCCTCGCGCAACTGTCGTTTGTGACCGGGGGCGTGGTGGTCATCGTGATCGTCGTTGATCAGCGGGACCTCCTTGCCGTCGCAGTCGAACAGCTTGCCGTTCTGGAAGTAGTCGCCCTCGTTCAGCGCAGCGATGTCACGGTAGCGCAGGGTGCGTTCCTCGGCTGCGACGAACACCGACTGCTGGTCCGAGTTGCCGGTCTTGAGGTGGTTGAACAGCAGGTTCAGGACGATGGCCATGATGGCGGCTGAGCTGATGCCCGAGTGGAAGATGGTGGCGAACCAGCTCGGGAAGTGCTCGTAGAAGCTCGGCGCTGCGATCGGGATCATGCCGAAGCCGATGGAGGTGGCGACGATGATCAGGTTCATGTTGTTGCGGTAGTCCACGCTCGACAGGGTACGGATACCGCTGGCCGCCACGGTGCCGAACAGCACGATGCCGGCGCCGCCGAGGACCGGAGTGGGCACGGCGGCGATCACGCGGCCCATCACCGGCAGCAGGCCGAGGGCGACCAGGATCAGGCCGCCGGTGGCCACCACGTAACGGCTCTTCACGCCGGTCACGGCCACCAGGCCGACGTTCTGGGCGAAGGCGCTCTGGGTGAAGGAACCGAAGATCGGTGCGATGACGCTGGAGGCCATGTCCGCGCGCAGGCCATTGCCCAGGCGCTTGGAGTCGACCTTGGTGCCGATGATCTCACCGACGGCGAGGATGTCCGCCGAGGTTTCCACCAGGGTCACCATGATCACGATCAGCATCGAGATGATGGCGGCGATGTGGAAGGTCGGCATGCCGAAGTGGAAGATCGACGGAATCGCCACCATCGAGCCTTCGGTCACGCGGGAGAAGTCGGTCATCCCCAGGGCAGCGGCGATCACGGTGCCGATCACCATCGCCAGCAGGATCGACAGGCGCGAGATCGAGGCGCTGCCCAGCTTGCTCAGCAGCAGGACGATCACCAGGGTCATGGCTGCCAGGCCGATGTTGGCCATGCTGCCGAATTCCGGTGCCTTGGGGTTGCCGCCCATGGCCCAGCGTGCCGCGACCGGCATCAGCGTCAGGCCGATGGTGGTGATCACGATGCCGGTCACCAGCGGCGGGAAGAACCGGGTGATGCGTGAGAACACCGGGGTGATCAGGAAGCCGATGAACGACGCCGCCATCACCGCCCCGAGCACGGCGGGCAGGCCGCCGCCCTCATAGCCACCGGAGAGGATGGCGATCATGGTGGCCACGCCGGAGAAGGACACACCTTGCACCAGCGGCAACTGGCAACCGAAGAAGGGCAGGCCAAGGGTTTGCAGGAGGGTGGCCAGGCCACCGGCGAAGAGTGAGGCGGCAATCAGCATGCCGACCTCGCTGGGTGAGAGCCCGGCCGCCTGGCCGAGGATCAGGGGCACGGCGACGATACCGCCGTACATGGTCAGAACGTGTTGCAGGCCGTACGCCAGGTTGGCGCCGATACCGAGGTTCTCGTCTTCCGGACGTGCTCCGGCGGACGCTACAGCTGAACGATCATTCATGGCTGAGGACTCGCTTGTTTTTGTTGTGCGAGCACTGTAGACAAAATCTGTAGGAAATATCTACTGGTTTGTATACATGATTTTGTCCGATGGTCCGAAATCTGACCGGTCGGTTATCGGATGGCGAGTCGCGACGGGGCTCTGGGATGGGAATTTCGTATAGTGGGCTGTGTTGATATTTCTGTGTACGATGATTTTTTGTATTGAATACAAAATTCTAGATTAATGAGTGCATTCTGCCGTTCGCTGGCAGCTGGGCGACTGATTTCGGGGAGGCTTCCAGCCATCGGGAAGCGGCGGTTTGCCTATCGGTAGGGCGTACAACCGTTCGCGGTTGTACGCCGATACGCCCCACCGCCCCCGCGCTGAGGGAGGAAGGTCACCTGTGGGAGCTTGCTCGCGAACCCGCCCGGAGCCGAAGCCGCCGGGAGACTCGTCCGCGAGCAAGGACCAGGCGAAGCATCGGCGTACGGGCTTCGCGGAAAATATCCGCTCTTACGAAAGCAACCCGCCGCAAGGGGCGGCGCCGCGATCTTCCTCACGCCACGCCCAGGGCAACGCTCAGACGGCACTACCTCCCTGTCGGCAGCTCCGCGCTGGCTTCCTGCAGCAGCTGGAACAGGCGATTTCGTACGTATCACCCGGAACCCTTTCTGTGCTGGCGCACGAAAATGACGACAGGACAACGCTTCGGAGTCATTAGCGCCCCTGATTCACCCGGCTCCGCATAAGCAGGACTAATCAATCATTCGGGGATTTCATGGCAGCGGTGGGCGGCTCGGTGTTAGAAATTTCCGGGCGAGGCGCCTGTGCCCGCAAGCCCTTTCCCGCTGCTCAGGAGTAATCCCATGACGTCCGGATGGACTGCTTTTCGTCGCGTGCTGAATACACTTTCCATCGCCTGGGGTGACTACCGGATGCGCAATCTCGTGCGCCGCTGAACTCTGCCGCGACTAGCTGTTTTCCCCCACCTGTCCGCAACCGGACGAGCTACCCCGCAACACGCCAAGGGCCCCGCCATGCAACCGGTCACCCCCATCATCGATCCCGCCATCAGTGACATCGCGCCGGGCTTCCGCGCCCTGAGCATCACGGTGGAGGCAGCGCCCATCACTCGCCCGGAAGTGGCCGAAGCGGCGCTGCAGCGCGCCTGCCAGGAGCTGGCGATGGACGCGCCGGCCTGGGCGCAAGCGCACCTGGAGGCCTGGGGCGAGGTGTTCCGCCGATTCGGCGCCAAGCCCCAGCGCACCCCTTGCTCGGCACTGGCCCTGCGCAAGCGCGTGCTGCGCGACGGCAGCCTGCCGAGCATCGACCCGGTGGTGGACCTGTACAACGCGGTGAGCCTGCGCTTCGCCATCCCGGTCGGTGGCGAGAACCTGGCGGCCTACGCCGGCACGCCGAGGCTGGTGGTCGCCGACGGCAGCGAAATATTCGACACGATGAAGGAGGGTGCGCTGACCCATGAATCACCCGAGGCCGGCGAGGTGATCTGGCGCGACGAGGTAAGCGTCACCTGCCGCCGCTGGAACTGGCGCCAGGGTGTGCGCACCCGCCTGGATGCCGAGGCGCAGCGGATGTGGTTCATCCTCGAAAGCCTGCCGGAAATGCCGCTGGAGGCGCTGCGGGAGGCGGGGGATCAACTGATCGACGGGTTGCAGCGAATGATGCCCGGCATGAAAGCGGAATTGAGGCGGGTGGACGCAGGCGTGGTCGACTGACCGGCTGCGTTCGTTCGCTTATATCCGCCTGATGCAAGGCATATTATTGGCGGACAAGTTCGAAATATTGTCTGCGCCATTTCAATCTTCATTCAGCAATAAAGCGGCGACTCAACTCCGTAGCGGTGGAAGTTTGCCCGCATTCATTGAGCAAAAGTTGCGCTCAATGAATGCGCGATGACTGTTCCGCTATGTTCGTCGTTGGCGTCGGAGCCCCTAAAACCTGCGCTTCTCCGGGTTCGCAAGGGCATTTCCCGACTATCGAGAACCTACGATAGCCAGCCCGATACCTCGTTGGATTTAATTGCCCCCGCCTTGTGTTCCGGATAGAGAGGGTGATTCAAACGGGTTCGATGTTCTTCCGCTTATTCATTCGTTCCGCCATCTGGCGATAAGTGCGCGGTTTCCATTCAGGGAACGGCGCCTGTCCGAATCCAATTCATTTCAAGTTTGTACGGTGGCAGTGGTTGTCATCGGAAAGGAGTTTTCATGCGTGTCGCAAAAGTGATTTCCACCCTGTTCCTGCTGTCGGCCCCGGTGCTGGCGTTTGCCGATGACAGAGGCCTGTACGTGGGGGGCGGTGTCACGCAGGGCGAGATCGACGAGTCGCGCTTCGACGACAAGGACAACAGCTACAAGTTTTACGCGGGCTATCGCCTGAACAACTACCTGGCCTTCGAAGGCGCGGTCGTCGATTTCGGCGAGATGAGCGACGGCGACAAGAAGTTCGAGGGCCAGTCGGTACAGGCCAACGTGCGCTTTGGCGTCCCGGTTGGCGAACGCATTCGCCTGTTCGGCACCGCCGGTGTGCACGGCTGGCGCTCCGACGACGATGACGTGACCGGCAACTCCGAGGACCTGGACGCCCTGTACGGCTACGGTGCCGAGATGGACGTGCTGGGCGGCCTGGGCGTGCGCCTGGAGCAGGAGACCCTGAAGGTCGGTGACGTCGACCTCGACCAGACCACCCTGTCGGCCTACTTCCGCTTCTGATCTGCGCCACCCGTCAGCGCCCGACCCCAGCGGCGCGCTGACCTCCTTCCTGCGGGCGACCCCCAGCGCCCGTTCAGCCCGCCGATTCCCCTATCGGCGGGCGTTTTTTTTAATTTACGCGTGTTGTGTATTCTGATCGGACGTGCCAGTGTGTGCGCCCTGGCGGCCTTATTCGCCTTACTTGCCATACTTCAGCTCCCGGTCTGTCCTCCGGGCGCTGATGGAGGCCGCCGGCCGACGGTAAACTCACACCCGTCGCGCAACAGAAGTACAAGAGAATAGAGATGAACACGCATTTTCCGACTTGCGCCGTCTGGGTCCTTCGCGACGCAGACCTGCCCCTTCCCACCAACCTTCAGCCGACGGTGAAAGCATGATCGAGGTAACCGAAGTTTCCATTGCGCAGCTGCGTGACGCCCTGGAGTCGGGCCGCACCACCGCGGTCGAACTGGTCAAGGCCTACCTCGCGCGCATCGATGCCTACGATGGCCCGACCAAGCTCAATGCCGTGGTCGTGCGCAATCCCGAGGCCCTGAAGGAAGCCGAAGCCTCCGACGCACGCCGCGCCCGTGGCGAGACCCTCGGGCCGCTGGACGGCATTCCCTACACCGCCAAGGACAGCTACCTGGTGAAGGGCCTGACCGCCGCCTCCGGCAGCCCGGCCTTCAAGGACCTGATCGCCTACCGCGATGCCTTCACCATCGAGCGCCTGCGCGCCGCTGGCGCCATCTGCCTGGGCAAGACCAACATGCCGCCCATGGCCAACGGTGGCATGCAGCGCGGCGTCTACGGCCGTGCGGAAAGCCCGTACAACCGCAAGTTCCTCACCGCGCCCTTCGCCTCCGGCTCTTCCAATGGCGCCGGCACCGCGACCGCTGCGAGCTTCTCGGCCTTCGGCCTGGCGGAAGAAACCTGGTCCAGCGGTCGTGGCCCGGCCTCGAACAACGGCCTGTGCGCCTATACCCCGTCCCGTGGCGTGATTTCGGTGCGCGGCAACTGGCCGCTGACCCCGACCATGGACGTGGTGGTGCCTTATGCGCGCACCATGGCCGACCTGCTGGAAGTGCTGGATGTGGTCGTCGCCGAGGACACCGACAAGCGCGGCGACCTGTGGCGCCTGCAGCCGTGGGTGCCGATCCCCGCCGTTTCCGAAGTCCGCCCGGCGTCCTACCTGGACCTGGCTGCCGGTCCCGAAGCCCTGAAAGGCAAGCGCCTGGGCGTGCCGCGCATGTACATCAACAAGGACGAACTGGCCGGCACCAGCGAGAAGCCCGGCATCGGTGGTCCGACCGGCCAGCGCATTCATACCCGCGCGTCGGTCATCGACCTCTGGGAGCAGGCCCGCAAGGCCCTGGAAGCCGCCGGCGCCGAAGTCATCGAAGTGGACTTCCCGCTGGTGTCCAACTGCGAGGGCGACCGTCCCGGCGCGCCGACCGTGTTCAACCGCGGCATCGTTTCCCCGGAATTCCTCCACGATGAGCTGTGGGAGCTGTCGGGCTGGGGCTTCGACGACTTCCTCCGTGCCAACGGCGACCCCAAGCTGAACAAGCTGGCCGACGTCGATGGACCGAAGATCTATCCGCACGATCCGGGCACGCTGCCCAACCGCGAGGACGACCTCTGCGCGGGCATGGACGAGTACGTCAACATGGCCAAGCGCGGCCTGAAGACCTGGGACCAGATCGAGACCCTGCCGGACGGCCTGCGCGGCCTGGAGAAGACCCGCAAGCTGGACCTGGAAGACTGGATGGACGACCTGAAGCTGGACGCCGTGCTGTTCCCCACCGTGGCCGACGTTGGCCCGGCGGACGCCGACGTGAACCCGGAATCGGCCGACATCGCCTGGAGCAACGGCATCTGGGTGGCCAACGGCAACCTGGCGATCCGTCACCTGGGCGTGCCGACCGTCACCGTGCCGATGGGCGTGATGGCCGACATCGGCATGCCGGTGGGCCTGACCTTCGCCGGTCGTGCCTATGACGACTCGGCGCTGCTGCGTTTCGCCGCGGCCTTCGAGGCTACCGGCTCCAGGCGCATGGTGCCGCCGAGCACGCCGCCGCTGAGCTGATCGGTTCATTGCTGAAGAAAATGCCCGCCTTGTGCGGGCATTTTTTTAGGGCGATTCGGAGGTATTTCGGCGCGGGAGTCTGCCCCTCACTCCAGCCCTCTCCCGCGTGCGGGAGAGGGTTAGGGTGAGGGGCTCTTGATCTGGTAGGAGCGGAGCTTCTCCGCGATGCTCTTCTAGGAGGCTGATCCTTCGCGGACAAGGTCCGCTCCTACAGGAGAGCCCAGGCCGGAGCGGCGCTCACTTCGCCGACTTCACATTGCCGTAGCGTACTTCCTTGGACGGCGAGTAGCCGTAGAACGAGGTGTAGCACTTGCTGAAATGGCTGGGCGAGACGAAGCCGCAGGCGAGCGCCACTTCGTACATCGGCAGGTTGGAATGCTGCAGCAGTCGCCGGCTCTCGGTGATGCGCAGTTCGAGGTAGTAGCGCACCGGGGTGGTCCCCAGTTGCTCCTGGAACAGCCGTTCGATCTGCCGCTTGGAGCGGCCGACGTATTGCGACAGCTGGTCCTGGCTCAGCGGTTCCTCGATGTTCGCGCTCATCAGGTTGATCGCTTCGCGCAGCGGCTCGCTGAGCTTCTCGTGCAGGGCGGGGCGGGTGCGGCGGAAGCGTGATTCCTCGAAGGCGAGGATGTCGACGATGGCGTCCACCAGTTCGCGGCCGTGGCGTGCGTTGATCCACTCCAATACCAGGTTGAAGGCGCCGGTGGGGCTGGCGGCGGTCAGGCGGTCGCGGTCGAGCTGGTAGCTCTCGCTGGTGACCTCGCTGTGCCGGGCGATCTCGGCCAGGGCGGCGCGGTGCTCGGGGTGGATGGCGCAGCGGTAGCCGTCCAGCAGCCCGGCCTGACCGAGGAACCAGGCGCCGTTCCACAAGCCGGCCAGGGTGATGCCCCGGTCGGCGGCGATCTGCAGCAGGCGGGTCATTTCCGGCGTTGCGCGCAGCGGCGTGCGCAGGCCACCGCAGACCACCAGCAGGTCCAGTTCGGCGAGCTGCGCCGAGCTCAGCGCAGCACCAGGGCAGATCACCAGGCCGAGGTCGCTGGTGACCGACTCGCCGTCGAGGCTGTAGGTCTGGGTGGCGAAGGTCTCGGCGCGGATCAGGTTGGCGGTGACCAGGGTATCCAGCGCCTGGGTGAAGGCCGGCAGGGAAAAGTGTTCGAGCAACAGAAAGCCCACCCGCGCCTGGCGGGTGGGCTCCTTCTGTTGTTCGCCGATGAAGCGCAGGTTGCGTCCCTGCATGGCACCACTGAATTGCCGCCGTTCGACCAATCGCCACCTCGTTTGTCAGATGCCGTCGCTGTGACGCGCCAGGCCCGGATCAGTTGCCCGCGCCGGTCGCGGCGCGCTGGCCGAGCGACGTTGCGCCGTGGCCCGCCGTCCGCCGGCTGGTCTGGCTCAGCAGGATGATCACCACGGTCAGCGCCAGGGTCGAGCCGACTTCCACGCGGTGCGAAGGCATGATGAACATCACCGTGAGAATGAAGCTGATGATGCCGATTACCAGCCAGGTCAGCCAGGGGAACAGCCACATGCGGAACACCAGCTCGTGGTTGCGCCGGCGCAGGATGCCGCGCATGCGCAGCTGCGAGACGGCGATGGCCAGGTAGACGAGCAGGGCGATGGAGCCGGAGCTGGCGAGCAGGAAGTCGAACAGGCGGCCCGGGGCGAAGAAGTTCAGCAGGGTGGTGGCCATGCCGATCAGGGTGCTGGCAATCACCGCCGCGCGCGGCACGCCGGCCGCCGAGGTGCGCTGGATGAAGGCCGGTGCGTCGTTGCGCCGGCTCAGCGAGTAGATCATCCGCGAGGCGATGTAGACCGAGGAGTTCAGGCAGCTGGCCACGGCGACCAGCACCACCAGGTCCATCATCAGCTTGGCGTGGGGGATGTTCATCAGTTCCAGGGCGCGCTGGTAGGAGCCCAGCTCGACCAGGCGCGGATCATTCCAGGGCACCACCGAGATGATCACCGCGATCGACAGCAGGTAGAACACGCTGATGCGCCAGATCACCGAGCGGGTGGCCTTGGCGATGTTGCGGCTGGGGTCGCTGGATTCGGCGGCGGCAATGGTCACCGCCTCGGTGCCGATGAAGCTGAACAGGGTGGTGATCAGCGCGCTGAAGATCGCCGTCCAGCCGTTGGGCATGAAGCCGCCGTGTTCGCCCATGATCTTCTGCAGGCCGCTGACCTCGTGGCCGGGCAGGATGCCGAACAGGGCGGCCGCGCCCAGGCCGATGAACAGCACGATGGCGGCGACCTTGAGCATGGCGAACCAGAATTCGAACTCGCCGTACTTGGCGACGCTGAACAGGTTGGTGATGGTCAGCAGGAGCGTCATCGACAGGGCGAAGACCCAGGTCTCGACCTGCGGGAACCAGGTGTTGAGGATTACCCCGGCGGCGATGGCTTCGATGGGGATGACCAGCACCCAGAACCACCAGTACAGCCAGCCGATGGTGAAGCCGGCCCAGCGACCAATGGCCTGGTCGGCGTAAGCGGAGAAGGAGCCGGTGTCGGGGCTGGCCACGGCCATTTCCCCCAGCATGCGCATCACCAGTACCACCAGCAGCCCGGAGAGGGCGTAGGCCACTATGGCGGCGGGTCCGGCAGCGGCAATCGCGTGGCCGGAGCCGACGAACAACCCTGCGCCGATGATTCCCGCGATGGAAAGCATGGTTACGTGGCGGGGCTTGAAGCCCTGCACCAGATCGCCATTGGCGCCTTTTGCACTGGGAGCACTCATCTGTCGGCCTTCTTATTGAAATTGTTGTTATGGAGGGCGCGTAGCCACGGGCCGGGGGCGGGTTTCCACCAAGCCGCGATCCCGTTCCTCGCGGGTCGATTGGGGGGCTCGGGAATGCCGCGCAGCTTAGCCAGTATTACGCGGGGCTCAAGCTATGCCAGATGGGCGTCCTGCGAGTTGTTCAGGATCGCCACGGGCATGGCCAAAAACGACATGGTGCATGGCCGGGTAGTGGCGATGGGCCGCTCTGCAACGCGGCTTTTGCTTTGGCGGGCGGTCATCGGAGATGTCGTTAATGCAGGGCATGCGACGCTGCGAACGACCAAAAAAATCCCCCGGCCACTGTGGCAACCGGGGGATGCAAGGAACCGGAGCAGGGGAGCTCCGGTCGAGGTAGACAGCAGAGGGCTTACAGGCGGATCAGCACCGATTTCAGTTCGGTGTAGTGCTCGATGGCGGCAGCGCCCATTTCGCGGCCAAGGCCCGACATCTTGTAGCCGCCGAAGGGCAGCGCCGGGTCCAGCGCGCTGTGGCAGTTGACCCACACCGAGCCGGACTTGATGCGCGGAACCATGCGGTGCACCGCGGCCAGGTCGTTGGACCAGATGCTGGCGCCCAGGCCGTAGGGGCTGTCGTTGGCCAGGCGCAGGGCGTCGTCGATATCGTCGAAGGGCATGGCGACCAGCACCGGGCCGAAGATTTCTTCCTGCACCAGCGGGTTCTTCTGGTCGACGTCGACGATCACCGTCGGTTTGACGAAGTAGCCGGGGCCGAACTGCTCGCCGCCGCAGGCGATGGTGGCACCTTTGCCTCGGCCCAGTTCGATGTAGTCGAACACGCGCTTCTGCTGCTTGGCGGAGATCAGCGGGCCCATGTCGATGCTCGGGTCCAGGCCGTTGCCCAGCTTCATGCCGTTGGCGATGCCGGCGATGTCGGCCACCACGTTGTCGAAGTGCTTGCGCTGTACGTACAGGCGCGAGCCGGCGCAGCACACCTGGCCCTGGTTGAAGAAGATCGCCTGGGCGGCGCCCGCGGCGGCGGTGGCCAGATCGGCGTCGGCCATCACGATGGTCGGCGACTTGCCGCCCAGTTCCAGGGTTACGCGGGTCATGTTGTCCATGGCCGCCTTGCCGATTTCCTTGCCCACCGGGGTCGAGCCGGTGAAGGTCAGCTTGTCCACCAGCGGGTGGTGGGAGAGGGCGGCGCCGGCGGTAATGCCGGTGCCGGTGACGACGTTGAACACCCCGGCCGGGTAGCCCGCTTCCAGGACAAGCTCGGCGAGTTTCAGCGCGGACAGCGGGGTTTCGTCGGCGGGCTTGAGCACCACCGAACAGCCGGTGGCCAGCGCCGGGCCGAGCTTCCAGCAGGCCAGCAGCAGCGGGAAGTTCCAGGCGACGATGGCGCCGACCACGCCGACGGCTTCGCGGCGGATGTAGCCGTGGAAGTCGCCTTCGGGCATCAGCGGCATGGACACGTCCACGGTGGTGCCTTCGATCTTGGTGGCGTAGCCGGCCATGTAGCGCAGGAAGTCGATGGCCAGTTGCACGTCCATCACGCGGGCGACGGCGGCGCTCTTGCCGTTGTTCAGGCATTCCAGTTCGGCCAGCAGGTCGGCGTCGCGCTCCATCAGGTCGGCGAGCTTCCACAGCAGGTTCTGCCGCTCGCGCGGGCGGGTGCGGCTCCAGGCGGAATCATCGAAGGCCTGGCGCGCGGCGCGTACGGCGCGGTCGACATCGGCGGCGGTGCCGGCGGGCACCTGGCACAGCACTTCGCCGGTGGCCGGGTTGCGCAGGTCCATCAGGGCGCCGTCGCTGGCGGAGGTCCAGTCGGCACCGATCAGCATCTTCGGTGCGCGCTGCAGGAAGGCGCGGGATTCGGGCTTGATGGGCAGGGAAGCGAGCATTGCGATTGCCTCTTGTTGGTCTGTTCGTTAGGAGCAGGTTGAGGCGGAGCATCGCAACGGCTGTGCCAAGGCTGGGTGATTTATTCAAGTTATTGAATATAAAGATTTTTATTGATTTTTATGGTGGTCGGGGAGGAAGCCGTTGTCGCACATTGCGACAGCGGCTGAGACGCTGGGGAGGCCGGGTACCGGGTGTATGGCGACCGCGTTTGATCCGAGAACTTCGCACCCGAATGAATCGTAGGAGCCGCGCTTCTCCGGAAATGGACGGCGTACAACCGCGAACGGTCGTACGCCGCATGGGGCCGCCACTCAGCCGTGGTGAATCTCCCGGTCCTTGGTTTCCGGAAGGAAGAAGGTGCCGAGGATCGCCGTCATCACCGCGATGACGATGGGGTACCAGAGGCCGTAGTAGATGTCCCCGGTGGCCGCCACCATGGCGAAGGCCACGGTCGGCAGGAAGCCGCCGAACCAGCCGTTGCCGATGTGGTAGGGCAGCGACATCGAGGTGTAGCGGATACGCGCCGGGAACAGCTCCACCAGCCAGGCGGCGATCGGCCCGTAGACCATGGTCACGTAGATCACCAGCACGGTCAGGAGCAGCAGCATGGCCAGGTGGTTGATCTTCGTCGGGGCGGCCTTCTCGGGGTAGCCGGCGTCCTTCAGGGCAGTGCTCATCTGCGCAGTGAGGGCATCGGACTGCGCCTTGAAGTCCCCGGCCGGCAGACCGGCGCCTTCGAAGCTGGCGATGACCTTGTCGCCGATGTGCACCTGGGCCACGGCGCCGGCGTCGGCCTTGACGTTCTCGTAGGGGATGGCCTTCTTCGCCAGCAGGCTCTTGGCCAGGTCGCAGGAGCTGACGAATTTGGCCTTGCCCACCGGGTCGAACTGGAACGAGCACTGGGCCGGATCGGCGACCACGGTCACCGGGTTCTTCTCCTGGGCGGCGAACACGTCCGGGTTACCGAATTGGGTCAACCCGTGGAAGATCGGGAAGTAGGTCAGCGCGGCGAGGATGCAGCCGGCCATGATGATCGGCTTGCGGCCGATCTTGTCGGAGAGGCTGCCGAAGAACACGAAGAACGGCGTGCCCAGCAGCAGGGAACCGGCGATCAGGAAGTTGGCGGTCTGCGCGTCGATCTTGAGGATCTGCAGGAGGAAGAACAGCGCGTAGAACTGCCCGGTGTACCAGACCACGGCCTGCCCGGCAGTGCCGCCGAGCAGCGACATGATCACCACCTTGAGGTTGTCCCAGCGGCCGAAGGATTCGGTCAGCGGGGCCTTGGACGCCTTGCCTTCCTCCTTGATGCGCTTGAACACCGGCGACTCGGAGAGTTGCAGGCGGATGTACACCGAGACGATCAGCAGCAGGATCGACAGCAGGAAGGGCACGCGCCAGCCCCAGGACTCGAAGGCTTCGGTGCCCAGCGCGGTGCGGCAGGCCATGATCACCAGCAGCGAGAGGAACAGGCCGAGGGTGGCGGTGGTCTGGATCCACGAGGTGAAGAAGCCGCGTTTGCCCTGCGGCGCGTGTTCCGCCACGTAGGTCGCCGCGCCGCCGTACTCGCCACCCAGGGCGAGGCCCTGGAGCAGGCGCAGGGTGATCAGGATGATCGGCGCCGCCACGCCGATGGTGGAGTAGGCCGGCAACAGGCCGACCACGGCGGTGGAGGTGCCCATGATCACGATGGTGATGAGGAAGGTGTGCTTGCGTCCGATCATGTCGCCCAGGCGGCCGAACACGATGGCGCCGAAGGGGCGCACCGCGAAGCCGGCGGCGAAGGCCAGCAGGGCGAAGATGAAGGCGGTGGTCTCGTTGACCCCGGCGAAGAAGTGTTTGGCGATGATCGCCGCCAGTGAACCGTACAGGTAGAAGTCGTACCACTCGAATACGGTGCCGAGGGAGGAGGCGAAGATGACCTTGCGCTCCTCCTTTGTGATGCCGCTGTGGGGGGCGTTGCCCGCGGCCGGGCTGTATGTCTGCGCCATGTTCTTCTCCGTCTTGTTCTTGTGAAAGGCCGGAGTCCTTCCCTACCGTTGTCGCACTCAGGCCAAGGGGCTGATGTCATGCTCATACGGATTGCGCGAAGCGTGAAAACAGGCGGCCCTGCCACGGGGCAAGGTCATGAAAAAGCATAACCGGCATGACTCGGATATCCACTTCTATGACCCGCAAACCCACGGCTGGCGCGAATGAGAACGTTATTTCCGACGCACGGGGTCGGATAATGCCGCTGCGGCAGGCTTTTCCAGGCCCGCATTGCGGCGCTCGCGACCCGGTCATTCGACCATCGTCTAAAACTGTCCCGGATGTCTCAGGCTGATACAGCCGTCGCGAATTGCCACGCTCGCGCGCCCCTGGGCGTGGGCCAATGGATTGTTTCCCAAGGGTTTTCGCTACTGGCACGCAATGTGTGAGGGCAATGCTCAGCACGCCTGCCACGCCAGGCGCGGTCGGAAGGGAGGCTCGCTTGAAGAGGATGTCGTCATCGTATGCAGGGCTGTGCGCCGCGCTTGTGGCTTGCGCGCTGCTCTGGCTATTGCCGTCGCTGGGGAATGCGCTGCTCTGGGCGGTCGCTGCGTTGATCGCCCTGGGGGCGCTGCGGCCGGGCCTGCGCCTGCCGGGCTGGCCGCTGGCGCTTGGGGTGTTGTGCGGGGCCTGCCTGGCGCTGGGATTGCACTTGATAGCCGACCATTTCCAGCTGCGTTACGCCTGGCTCTACAGCAGTGCGGCGCTGCCGGCGTACCTGAAGGCCTCCAACCTCTGGGGTGGCGACGAGGGCACAGTGCTGCTGCTGGCGACTTTCTGCATGGTCGCCGCCCTGAGTGGTCGCCAGTTGGACGGCTGGGCTGGGCGCGGGATGGCGCTGATCGCCGCCTGGTACACGGCCACCGCCGCCTGGCTCGGGCCGTTCAGCGCAACGCCCATGGAATGGCTGGCGCACCAGCCCAGCCAGGGCATGAACGCCCACCTGCAGACCTTCTGGATGTCCTTCCACGCGCCGTTGATTCTCTGTGCCTACGCCTGGGCCCTGGCACCCGCCGGTGCCGCGCTCGGCGCGCTGGGGCAGGGCGGCAGCGCCTATGCCTGGGTGATGCCGCGTTACAGCCGGCGCGCCTGGCTGGTGCTCACGGCCGGTATCGGCGCAGGCATGGCCTGGGCCATGGAAGACTTCACCTTCGGCCAGCTCTGGCACTGGGACCCGGTGCAGACCTCGGCCTTCGTCATCTGGGCGCTGCTCGGCGCGGTGCTGCACGGCGCCCGCCGCTGGCGCGCGGATGGTGCCAACCGCCGCCTGCTGCCGCTGCTCAGCCTGCTGGCGGCGGCCATGGCCTGCGTGGCGATGGCGGTGACCCGCAGCACGGTGTTGGCCAGCTCGCATCGTTACATCGGCACGACGTCGTGGCTCAGTCATCTGGCGCTTGCCCTGATCCTGCTGATCCTCGCAGCCTGCTACCTGGTTGCCGGCCGGCGCGGCGAGAAAATGCGCCGGCGTGGGGCATCGGACTGGACGCTGGACCTGGCCATCTACCTGTTCGCCGGTACCGGACTGCTGGCCCTAGGCGCGCTGGTGCAGGCGCATCTGTACGAGTGGCTGGGGCTGGAGCGGCCCAATGAGCTGAAACCTTTCTTCGAGACCCTGACCGCCTGGGCCACCACCCAGGAGATGGACAGCCTGCGCCGTGCCTTCGACCAGTGGGACGTCAATGGCTACGGACTGGCAAAGGGGCTGCTGCCGGTGCTGGCGCTGCTCGGGCTGATCGGCGGCTACAGCTTCCTCCGCCGCTGTGCCCGGCCCCGGCTGGCGTTGCTGGCAACGTTGGTGATGGCCGGCGTGATGCTCTGGGTCGGCTGGCGCGGTGGCTGGCTGAGCGGCGGCTACAACGGCGAGGGCATGCTCTCCCAGAGCGTGGTGGCGGTGCTGCCCTGGCTGGATGCGGCGCTGCTCGGCGGGGCCTTCCTGATGGGCTGCTGCCTGCTCTGGGGCGCGCTGAGCCTGTGGCGCAGCCGGCGCCTGGGCAACCTGCGTTACAGCGGTGGGCTGGCCCTGGTGCACGGCGGCGCGGTGATCGCCCTGGTCGGCGGATTGGCGGCCACGGCGCTCAATACTTACCAGCAGATCAGCATTGCGCCGGGCACCTCGTTCGAGCAGTGGCACCCGGTGATCGGTGGCATGCAGCTGCGCGTGCTGCCGGATGCCAGCCGCCCGGATTTCTCCGGCTACCACGCGGTGGCGAAGGTGGAGCTGCGCGACGGCGAGCGCACGCTCGCCGGCCATGCGCTGTTCCAGGACAACCGTGGCAACCCGCCGGCCTACCAGGGCCCGGTGCGCCAGCTCTGCGAGATTCTCGACTACCACTACGCACGTTTCGCCTCGGACCGTGGCTACGTGCTGCACCCGTTCATCGTTCGGGGCTGGAGCGGCGACCTGCAGGTCTGGGTGCCGGCCTCGGCGCGCTTGCTGAAGCAGCCCGATGACGAGATCGAAAGCGTGGTGGTGGTCCGCCGTTATCCGTTCCTCTCTCTGGTCTGGGTCGGCCTGCTGGCGATGCTGTTCGGCGCCTTGTTGCTGCCGGCGGGCGGCGCTTTGCCAAAGCGCGGCCATACTGCATCGGACGGCGTCGCACGGGCCGTGTCTCAGAGTTAGACAGCAATCGCGAAATTAGACGCATCGAACCTCGGCCGGAGCGCCGAAGGCCCCTGGAAATCCCGTCGCAGGCCTGATGCGACGGGTCCCGCGAAGGACTGGCACACAACCTGCTAAATCGCTACCAAGCGTTCGACGCAATCGCGCTTAGCCCATCGGTGGGCACGAATAACCAACAAGAATACCGAGGAGGCCTGACCTTGAAGATGACACGACTTCGGCACTGTCTGGGTGCCGGAACCCTGGCCGCACTGGCCCTAGCGCTGCACCAGCCGGCCAACGCCGCCGATGGCCAGGCGATCATCAACGCCAAGTGCCAGGCGTGCCACACGCCCGAAGGCAACAACTCCCTGAGCCGCATCAGCCATCAGCGCAAGACCCCCGAGGGTTGGCTGATGAGCATTGCGCGCATGCAGGTGATGTACGGCCTGAAGATCAGCGACGACGAACGCCGCTCGGTGGTCAAGTTCCTCGCCGACAAGCAGGGCCTGGCGCCGAGCGAGACCGAGGGGGTGCGCTACGCCCTGGAACGCCGGCTGAACACCGTCGAGAAATTCGATACCAACTTCGAGCAGATGTGTGCCCGTTGCCACTCCGGCGCGCGCATCGCCCTGCAGCGCCGCCCGGCGGCGGAGTGGGAGAAGCTGGTGAACTTCCACCTGGGTCGCTGGCCGTCGCTGGAATACCAGGCGCTGTCCCGCGACCGCGACTGGTTCGAGCTGGCCAAGAAAGAAATGGTCCCGGAACTGGCCAAGCGCTACCCGCTGGACAGCAAGGCCTGGAGCGACTGGAAGCAGCACCGTCCGAAGGCCGAGTCGCTGGCGGGCGAGTGGAGCTTCGCCGGGCACATGCCGGGCAAGGGCGACCTCGCCGGCACCATGAGCGTGGCCAAGAGCGGCGATGATGCGTTCAAGGTCAGCGTCAAGGGCCAGTACGCCGATGGCGAGGCCTTCAACGGCGAAGGCAGCGCGGTGCTGTACAACGGCTACGAGTGGCGCGGCAACGTCACCGTGGGCGACCTGAGCATGCGCCAGGTGTTCGCCGCCCTGGACGGCCAGATGCAGGGCCGCATGTTCGACAAGGCCCACGACGAGCGCGGCCTGGACTTCGTCGCGGCCAAGAGCGGCACCAGCCGCGTGCTGGGCGTGCAGCCGGGGTACATCAAGGCGGGCAGCGAGGCCGAAGTCACGGTCGTCGGCACTGGCCTCAAGGGCAAGCCATCGTTCGGCAAGGGCTTGGAAGTGGTGTCGCTGGTTTCCCAGACGCCCGAGCGCCTGACCGTCAAGGTCAAGGCCAGCGATGCGGCGGCGCCCGGCGACCACGACGTCACCGTGGGCACCGCCAAGGGCGGCAACCTGGCCGTGTACAAGGACATCGCCGAAGTGAAGGTGGTGCCGGAGTTCTCCGTCGCCCGCATCGGCGGCAATGGCGGTGCAACGCCCAAGGTCCAGGGCAGCTTCGACGCCGAAGCCTGGGGCAAGGGCGCCGACGGCAAGCCGTTCCGCATCGGCGTGTTCCCCGCGCAGTGGTCGGTGGAGCCGTTCGACGATCGCGCCAAGGAAGACCAGGACGTGAAGTTCGCCGGAGAGATGGATGCCGACACCGGTATCTTCACCCCGGGCGACGCCGGCCCGAACCCGGCGCGCAAGATGATGACCAACAACGCCGGCAACCTGAAGGTGATCGCCGCGGTGGACGACGCGGGCCAGTCGCACAAGGGCGAAGGGCACATGATCGTGACCGTGCAGCGTTGGAACAACCCGCCGATCCCGTAAGGATCGGATGAACCGAACGCATGAGCCCCGCCCTCGGGCGGGCACATCCTGAGAGTTCCGGGAGGTCGCCATGGGCGCCATCTTGAATCTGGTCGAACGCAACCTGCACGAAGTGCGGGTGGACGCCGACCGCCTGTTGTTCCACATCCCCAGCTCCTCGCTGTTCGCCAGTGACGAGCTGACCGGCGGGATCATCGACGCGCTGCGCGGGCATGCCTGCTCGCCGGACGAGCTGACCCAGCGTCTCGGCAGTCGTTTCGCTGCCGAGGAGATCGACGAGACCCTGCGCGAGCTGATCGCGCTGGAGCTGGTCAGCGACGGCTCGCCGCTCACCCCTGAAATCGGCATCAAGAAAGTCGACCGCACCGCCCTCAACACCGTGGTGCTGAACGTCAACACCGGCTGCAACCTGAGTTGCACCTACTGCTACAAGGAAGACCTGGACAAGCCCTCCGCCGGCAAGAAGATGGGCGTGGAAACCGCCGAGGCTTCGGTGGAAATGCTGATCCAGGAATCCCCCGACGAGCCGCGCTACACCGTGGTGTTCTTCGGCGGCGAGCCGTTGTCCAACCGCCCGCTGATCGAGCACATGGTCGCGTACTGCGAGCGGCGCTTCGGCGAGCTGGGCAAGACGGTGGACTTCGTCATGACCACCAACGCCACGCTGCTCACCGAGGAGATCGTCGACTGGCTCAACGCCCATCGCTTCGGACTGTCCATCAGCATCGACGGGCCGAAGACGGTGCACGACCGCAACCGCATCACCGTGGGCGGGCAGGGCACCTATGACGTGGTGCGGCGCAAGGCCGACATGCTGCTGTCGCGCTACACCGCGCGGCCGGTCGGCGCGCGGGTGACCCTGACCACCGGCGTCACCGACGTCGAGACCATCTGGGACCACCTGTTCAACGAGATGGGCTTCGCCGAGGTCGGTTTCGCCCCGGTCACCTCGGGCGACATCAGCAGCTACAACCTCACCGGGGAAGAGCTGAAGGCTGTCTTCGCCAACATGAAGGCCCTCGGCCGGCGCTACCTGGACGAGGCACTGCAGGGGCGCAACATCGGCTTCTCCAACCTGCACCAGCTGATCACCGACATCCACGAAGGGCAGAAGAAGGCCCTGCCGTGCGGCGCCGGTCTGAAGATGCTGGCGGTGGACCACAAGGGCGAGCTGAACCTCTGCCACCGCTTCACCGGCTCATCCTTGCCGACCTTCGGCAACGTGCATGAAGGGGTGAAGCAGGCCGAGCTGAACGACTTCCTCTCGCAGCGCCTGGACCGCACCGACACCGGCTGCGCCAGCTGCCGCATCCGCAACCTCTGCTCCGGTGGCTGCTATCACGAGAGCTACGCCCGCTACGGCGATCCGGCGCATCCCACTTACCACTACTGCGAACTGATGAGGGACTGGGTCGACTTCGGCATCGAGGTCTACAGCCGGATCATGGCTGCCAACCCCGGCTTCATCGACCGCCACATCACTCCGCGGAAGGCGCACTGACATGAAACATCTGAAAGCCATCAACAACAAAGCACAGAAGCTCGAACAGGCCGCCGCTGAAGACCGCATCGAAGACGTGGTGGCGATGAACTCCGTGGCCGGTTGCGCCTCGACCACCGACCCGGGCTGGGAAATCGACGTGTTCGGCGGCGTGTCTTCGCTCTGCCAGCCAATGGAAGCGGACCTCTACGGCTGCTCCGACCCTTGCTGGTGGCCGGCCCAGGTGCCGGACATGATGAGTACCTACCCCGACTGGAACAAGGATGCGCAGGCCTCGGCCGAGAACTGGCGCAACCTCGGCACCGTATTCCCGGACGACAAATGAGCGGACAGAAGAACAAGAGGAAAACCTGCATGTCCAGAAAAGCATTCGCCGCCGCGCTCGGCAGCCTCTCGCTGGCCTGCGCGGTGCAAGCCGTCGCCGCAGACGAGAGCAAGGCGCTGGAAAGTGGCCACGAGTACCTGATCAGCACCAACTACCCCAACAACCTGCATGTCGTCGACATGCAGACCGACAAGCTGTTCAAGACCTGCACCATCCCCGGCGCCTACGGCCCGGGCATGACCCAGCTGTCGCCGGACCGCAAGGTGGTCTACATCCTGAGCAACCACTACGCGGACATCTATGGCATCAAGCTCGATGACTGCCAGCCGGTGTTCCATGCCACCATCGCGCAGAAGCCGGGCGAGAACGCGCGGGCGATGTTTTCCATGACCGTCAGCCATGACGGCAAGGAGATCTACGCCATCGCCAACCCGACGCAGATCCTCGCCGAGCACTACGAGGTGCAGCAGCCGCGCCTGCAGATCTACTCGGTGGCCGACGGCATGAATGCCAAGCCCGTGCGCACCTTCCCGGCGCCGCGCCAGCTGACCATCATGCAGACCGGCGACGACGGCACCCTCTACGTGGCGGGCCCGGACATCTACAAGGTGGACGTGAAGACCGGCAAGTTCGACGTGGCGATCCCCAGCCGCAACTGGAAGCGCCCGAACTACTCGCCGCCGGACGTGCTCTACGTGTGGAACCAGCAGACCTACTCCCGTGATTTCTCGCTGTTCTACACTGCCGCGAAGTTCAAGGATGACAAGCAGGACCCGGCCACCGCCGACTTCCGCTATGGCTTCTTCAACGTGGACCTGGCCACCGGCAAGACCGAGACCCTCGACTTCGGCCCGGTCACCGAGGTGTACTTCAGCGGCATGCGCTCGCCGACCGACCGCAATGTCATCTACGGCGTGCTCAACCGTCTGACCAAGTACGACATCAAGGAGCAGAAGCTGGTCAAGGCCGCGAACCTGGACCACTCCTACTACTGCCTGACCGTCAACAAGGCCGGCACCAAGCTGTATCTCTCCGGCACCTTCAATGACGTGGCCATCTTCGACGCCAACAGCCTGGAGCGCCTCGGTGATCTGAAGCTGCCCGGCGGCGACATGGCGATCACCACCAGCCAGGCCTTCGTGGCCAACTGATCGGCAGGATCGGGCTGCCCGGGGCGCAAGGCCCCGGGCAGCTTCCTCTGTTTCAAGCTGGGGCCGTCAGATTTCCGGCTCAGTGCTCAGCCTTCTTTCCAGCGCCAGGTACCGCTGGGCTCCACAGCGCGCACAGCGCTGGCACAGCATCGGCACGTGGCCGACATCGGTCAGACTTCCTTCGTCCCAACGGCATCCCAGGAAAAAGCAGCGCAATCGCATATGTCCTCCTCCGGGTGTTCCCGGTGTGTAGACAGATAGAAAGGGCGGTGATGCTGCTGGCTTGTTCTTGTGTGCAGGCAGCTAGCAGGCTCGCGCCAGCCGTCTAGAATGGACAATCTAAAGTGTCGAATGGCGTCAGTTGCCTGGCGTTCCCGGCACCATCGCTCGTAGCGAAGGGCGCCCCAGAGCCTTGAGCCACGCGCTGTACAGGGGAGCAGCGTTCAGGCTTTGCAGGATTTGATACTCATGCTTGTCAATAATTTGGCGAAATATTGATATGTGACAATTATTGCGACAAATTAATGCCGCGATCCTGATGCTTTTTTGCTATGATTGACTCCCAGGTTAAGGACAGCTTGCAGAGACTTTCCATGAATACCGCGTCACCCCTGGCCGCCGTTATTGGCAGCACTTCCTCCCGTTATCGCGACAGTGAGCTGGATCATTTCGCTGATCTGGCCGGCCTGCAGTCGGCGCAGACCTACGATGTGCTGCTCCTCGACCTTCCCGGCGTCCAGGCTGGACAGATGCTGCGCAGCCTGCGCCAGGACCCGCGCTATCGTTACGCCCTGATCTATTGCTGCCAGGATCTCGACCCCTGGTGCGATGCGCTGGGCGATGGTGCGCCGCCGGCCGATACGGGCGCCCTCACGCCGCTCTGGCGCCTGTGGCGCGAGCGCTTTGGCCTGTTCAACCAGGGACAGGCGCCGGCGCGCTTCGAGGAACGCGTGCTGGCCTGGCTCTGGCTGCGCTCGCGCGGTGACGTGCATGCCGTGCGCGATACCAGCGTGCCCCAGCATTACCGTTACCCGATTCTCGAGGCCCTGAGCGACAGCGAGGAAGTCCATTCGTTTTCCTGGCTGCAACTGATGGGGCAGCAGGGCTGGCTGGAAGAGGGCCAACTGCTGGACCGCTTGCGCCTGTGCACCGCCTGTGGCTCGGGGCGCCTGAACTACGTGGACGTCTGCCCGGAGTGCCAGGCCCTGGATATCGGCCGCCAGCCGTCATTGCACTGTTTCACCTGCGGGCACGTCGGGCCCCAGGAGCACTTCCTCAAGGACGGCCTGCTGATGTGCCCGAACTGCCTGACGCGACTGCGCCATATCGGCAGTGACTACGACCGCCCGCTGGAGAACTACCGTTGCCGCAGTTGCCAGGCGTTCTTCGTCGACGCCGCCGTGCAGGCGCGCTGCCTGGATTGCGGGCAGACCCACGAACCGGACAAGCTGCGGGTGCGCGAAGTGCGCCATTTCCGCATTGCCGAAGCCGGGCGCCTGCGCTGCCGCGAGGGCTTCGCCGCCACCTCGGCGAACATGGAGCGCTTCGGCAGCCTCAGCCTGCTGCCGCGAAAGGCGTTCCAGGAACTGCTCACCTGGCAGTTGCAATTGACCGCGCGCCACCGCAACCCGCCGTTCTCCCTGCTCGGCCTGCGCTTCGTCAATCTGCTGGAAACCCTCGCCGAACTGGGCGAGATGCGTGGCCACGCCCTGGTGGACGGATTGGTGGAGCGCCTGCAGGAAGCCGTGCGCGAGACGGATCGCTGCTCGCGCATGAGCGAAGAAGTGCTCTGGGTGCTCATGCCCCAAACCGACGCCGCCGGGGTGGAAGTGGTGCGCCAGCGCCTGGCCAAGGGTGCCGAGCGCCTGACGCTGGAGAAGGCGACGCGCATCGAAGTCCGCCTGGTGGCCTTCACCGCGCCGGACGACCAGCTGGAGCAGGAAGACGCCGCCTTGCTGCTGGCCAGGCTGGGGGGACAACTGGGCTGAAGCATGGAAGCGTTCGTCGAACAATGGCTGTTGCTGCTCGGGGAGTTCGCCCGCACTGACGGGTTCTTCCAGGCCGCGTTCATGCTGCTGCCGGCCTTCCTGCTGCTGGAAGTGCCGCTCAACCTGATGGTGCTGATCGGCGTACTGCGCTGGTTCATGCGCAAGCCGTTCGAGCTGCCCAAGGACAACGGCTATCGCCCGCGGGTGTCCTGCATCATCACCTGCTACAGCGAAGGCCTGGATGTTCAGAAAACCTTGCTGAGCCTGTGCGAGCAGACCTATCCGGGCTACATCGAAATGATCCCGGTGGTCGATGGCGCGGCGGTCAACAAACCGACCATGCAGGCGGTACGGGACTTCCGCGTCGACCCGGCGCTGCATCCGCGGCGCCTGCTGCGGCCCATCGCCAAATGGCAGCGTGGCGGCCGGGTCTCGTCGCTCAACGCCGGCCTCGCCCATTGCACGGGCGAAATCATCATGGCGCTGGACGGCGACACCTCCTTCGACAACGACATGGTCAGCCGCATGGTCCGCCATTTCGCCGACCCGGACGTACCGGCGGTGGCGGGCAGCCTGCGGGTGCGCAACGCCTGGGCGTCGCTCACCACGGCGATGCAGGCGCTGGAGTACCAGCTGTCGATCCACATGGCCAAAATCGGCCTCAGTGAATGGAACCTGGTGAACAACGTGTCCGGGGCCTTCGGCGCGTTCCGCCGCAGCTTCCTCGACAAGATCGGCGGCTGGGACACCCACACCGCCGAAGACCTGGACATCACCCTGCGGATCAAGAACTACTTCGGCCGCAGGCCCCTGCGCATCCCCTTCGAGCCGGGTGCCATCGGGCATACCGATGCGCCCGTGAAGTTCCTGCAGTTCCTTCAGCAGCGCCTGCGCTGGGATGGCGACCTGTACTTCCTCTACATCCGCAAGCATCGCCACAGCTTCAACCCGCGCCTGCTGGGCTGGCCCAATTTCCTGATGACGCTGATCACCGGCTTTTTCTTCCAGCTGGTGCTGCCGTTCATCATCTTCGGCTACTGCGTGATCGGCCCCCTGGTCGTGCCGCTGCCGCGCTTCCTCGCCCTGGCGTCGCTGATCTACCTGGTCTACCTGGGCATGACCCTGCTGCTGTACCTGGCCATGCTGGTCCTGGTGTCCGAGCGTCCGCGCCAGGACCTGAAGCTGTTCCCGGTGGTGTTCGTCTTCCCCCTGTTCATGCTGGTCATGCGTCTGTGGAGCGCGGTGGCCATGCTCAACGAGGCACTGCGCCGCGGCCATGAAGAAACCAGCATGGCGCCCTGGTGGGTGCTGCGTAAGGCAAAGAGGTTCTGACTTGATGATGCGTTCCCTGCTACTGGGCTCCCTGCTGCTGGCTGCCGGCCTGTCCCGGGCCGAAGTGCTGCCGTTGTCGCGGGTGCTCGACAGCGCCGACGACAGTGCCGTGCTGCAAGCCAACGCCGCCGACCTGCGGGCCCTGGACGCGCTCAAGGAGCAGCGTGAGGCCGAGGCGGGCTGGCAGTGGTACGGCGCGGGCAGTGCCGGGCACTACCGCGAGCTGGTGACCGAGGATGTGATCGACACCTACTACGGCCGCAGCCTCGCGCTGGGCCTGCGCCACCCCTTGCTGGGCAGCCTGCGGCGCCAGGTGCAGGCGGTATCCGCCGTCGAACTGGAACAGCAGCGGCAGCAGTCGCGTCGCCTGCTGCAGAAGGCCGAGCAGCGGCTGGCGCTGCGCAGCGCCTACGCCGACTGGTGGCGCGCGGAAGAGGAAAATCGCTGGTGCCAGACCCTGTTGCCCGACGCGGCCAGCGCCCGCGAGCGCCTGGCCCTGCGGCAGCGCCAGGGCTGGCTGTTGCCGTCCCAGGGGCGACTGCTCGATGGTCGCTGGCAATCCCTGCAGCGCCGTTGTGCCTCCAGTACGCGGATGATGGATGACACCCGCGCCAGCCTGGCCGAACTCTCCGGCCTGGATATCACCCCCAGCCAGCGGGCCCAGGCGGAAGCGCTGGCGGAACAGGTGCAGCCCCTGACCAGTTGGCGCCAGGCGCTGGAAGGCCATCCGCGCCTGCAGGAGCGCAAGGATGAACTGCGCCTGGCCGAGCAGAACCGCAAGTCGCCCTGGTACGACAGCATCGACTCCAGCTTCAGCGTCGGGCAGAGCTTCGAGGACCGCAGCGGGGCCACCAGCACCGGCAATGGTCTGGTCGCCAGTCTCAACTTCTCCACGCCGTTCGACCTGATGTCCTATGGCCAGGCCCGCGGGCGGGAAGGGGAGGCACGCCACCAGGCGGCCCTGGCAAGGTTGAGTGCCGAGCGACAGCAATTGCTGCGGGACCTGGGCAAGGCCCTGCAGGACCAGCGGCGGGCTGTGGAGGACCTGGAGCGCGAGCGCGAGCAGCTGGCCGTGTCGTCGGTGGCCCTGCGCGAGCAGCGCCTGCGTGCGGATCGTTCGGCCGAAGGCTCGCTGGCCGAGGTGCAGGCGGTGGAGCTGGAGCGCTACGACAACGGTATGCGCCTGATCGCCGCATGGCATGCCGCCTGGTTGCGCGAAGCCGCCTTGCGCATGTTCGTCGACGATGACCAGGCGCTGAGCCCGTTGCTCGGCGTACAGAACCTGAGCTGGCAGCCGCCGGCAGGCGCCCCGGCCAACGCCCCGGCCAAGGCCGGCCCGGCCCGAGAGTCGGCGTGGAGCCAGGGCGTCTACCTGTGGAAGAGCCAGGCCCTGTTGCAGCCCGAGACCCGGCGCGCCGAACTGAAGGCCTTGCGCAGCGCCGGCATGCAGCGCCTGTATGTGGGGCTCGATGCCCACCAGGTGGCGGACATGCCGACCCTGCGCAAGCAGCTCCAGGGCACCCTGGCAGACGCCCGCGCCCAGGGCATGCAGGTCGTGCTGCTGCTGGGCGATCCGGCATGGCTGTCGGCCAGCGGACGCAAGGACCTGCTGGCCCTATTGGGTCAACTGCGCGAAGTGCGCTTCGACGCCGTGCACCTGGACCTTGAGGTCGAGCAGCTCGGCTGGCCGGTGCCCGACAGCCGCCTGCGGGACTGGCTGGATACCCTCGGCGCGGTCGCCCGGCTCGATTACTGGCCGCTGGAGCTGTCCAGCCATCCGCGCTGGTTCGCCGAGCCCGCCAGCGGCACCTGCGTGCCCTGCGCCTTGCCGCAGCGCGGCGTGCGGCAGGTCAGCCTGATGATCTACACCCGCAACCCCGAACGCAGCGCGGAACTTGCGCAATCCATTGCCCGTCGTTGGCCGGCGCTGCGTTTCCGACTGGCGCAGAGCGTCGAGCCGCAATTGCCGGCCGAGGAATCCTGGGCCGGAGCGTCGAGCACCCAGCTGCGGCAGCAGGTGGAGCGCTGGCGTAAGCCTCTGCAGTCGGCCGGCGTGTCCGGCATCGACTGGCAGGACTGGTCCCATTACCCGCATTGAGCATCCCATGAAGATTCGATTCTCCAGCCCCAAGGAACAACAGCCCACTCAGGAGCAGGGCCTCAAGGTGCTTTACGCGCCGGGCAAGCGCATGGCGTTCAAGCTGCGCTGGTATCTGATCCTGCTGGTGGTGACCAGTCCTCTGCTGTTCCTGGTGGGGCGCGAAATGCTCGGCCTCTGGCTGATCGAGGCGCCCGCGCAGCTGCACCTGCCGTCCAGTGAACTGCGCGCCCGCGAGGCGGGGCAGGTGGCGCAGGTGCTGGTGCGGCCCGGCGACAAGGTCGAGGTCGGCCAGTTGCTGATGCGGATGGACAATCCCGAGTGGCGTGCGCGCCTGGCGCTGCTGGCCGATCCGGCGAAGACTACGCCCGTGGCGAGCGGCCGGCGGACCCTCAGCGAACGCGAGCGCGAGCCTCTGGTGCGCCTGCTGGGCAGTGCGGAAAGCCGCCTGCAGCAACTGCGTGGCCTGCTCGCCGCCGGTGCGGCGACCCGCGGCGAAGTACAGCTGGCCCAGGATGAGCGCGACCGCCGCCAGCGCGACCTGGTGGAGTTCGACCGACGCGAGGCGCAGCCGGGGGACGACACCCTGGATCGTCAGCGGCGACTGGAAAGCGACTGGTTGCAGTCGCGTCTGCAAGGGCTCGAACTGAAGGCCAACGACTCCGGCGTCATCAGCGAAGTCCTGGTGGGCGAGGGCGAGAACGTCGGCCCCGGCACCCTGCTGATGCGTCTGCAGCGCCTGGGCGATGCCGAAATCTGGATCTACCTCGATCCGCGCTATGCCGCCTATGCCTCGCCCGGCCAGCCGTTCCGGATTCGCCTGCCGGATGGAAAATGGCTGCCGGCCGAAGTGGTGCGCATGGTGGAGGATGCGGCCCCGGTGCCGGTGGAGCTGCGCGAGGCCTTCAGCGCCCCGAACCGCAACCTGCGCCTGCTGGCTCGGGTCAAGGGCGAATGGCCGGCGTTCTGGCGCGTCGATCGCCTGGGCCTGAAGGCTCGCTTCCCGCACAGCTGGAGCTGGCTCAACCGCTGGGCCGTCCAGGAATGACACCTGCCGGGCGTCGACCTCGATGATGTCCGCTAAGCGACCCGCCGCGTGGTGCCGAGAGCGCCGGCCGCCGGGACCGGGCTGAAAGGCGGAAGTCGTTCCGCTCCCTCTGTTGCTCGGCCCCTTGCCCACCTTCACTTCGCCACGCTCCGACGACTGACGTCGGAGCGCTGGATTCCTTTGCTCTCCTTCCATCTGCCTCTTTCGACGAGGTGTTGACAGATAATATTACATGCATAATATTAATCGTCAGATGACGGCTGTAATCCAATTGGGCCGGACATTTCATACGGCCCTCGGGCCCTGATCAGCCTTGCAGACGGGGCGCATCGCCCCACTGGAGAAGAACCATGAATGCCAAATCCGAACTGGGCCGCGCACTGATCACCGGTGCTTCCTCCGGCATCGGCGCCACCTACGCCCAGCGCCTCGCCGCCCAGGGTTACGACCTGCTGCTGGTGGCCCGCGACCAGCAGCGCCTCGCCGCCCTGGCCGCACGCCTGGGCGAGCAGCATGGCGTCTCGGTGCAGGTGCTGAAGGCCGACCTGACCCGCAAGGAAGATCGCGCCAGCGTGGAGGCCCGTCTGCGTGAGGACGAGAGCATCAGCCTGCTGCTGAACAATGCCGGCGTGGCGATCAACGGCACCCTGCTGGAGACCGACCTGGACCGCCTGGAAAGCATGATCGAACTGAACGTCACCGCCACCGCGCGCCTGGCCGGCGCCGCCGCCAAGGCCTTCGCCGGGCGTGGACACGGCACCATCATCAACGTCGCCTCGGTGCTGGCCCTGGCGCCGGAGCTGTTCAATGGCAGCTACAGCGCCACCAAGGCCTTCGTGCTCAACCTGACCCTGTCCATGCAGCAGGAACTCTCGCCGCTGGGGCTGCGCATCCAGGCCGTGCTGCCCGGAGCTACCCGCACCGAGATCTGGGATCGCGCCGGCACCGATATCTCCGCGCTGCCGGCGGAAATGCTGATGGACGTGAACCACATGGTGGACGCCGCACTGGCCGGCCTGGCCCAGGGCGAGGTGGTGACCCTGCCGGCGCTGCCGGATGCCGGTGAGTTCGACGCCTTCACCGCCGCGCGGCTGAAGATGGCGCCCAACCTGTCCCGCAGCGTGCCGGCGCAACGTTACGGCATAGCCGTCGACTGAATGATTCGTTGAGTGGCGAAAAGCTTGCCCCGGCCTTGCGCCGGGGCTTTTTTATGCGCGCGGGGTGCTCTTCGTGGGAGCGAGGGGGACGCCCAGTTCGTGCTCGCGAACCTGTCAGCCCGCTGCGGGTTTGTTCGCGAGCAAGCTCGCTCCTACAGTCACCGGCTCACTCCGCCGCGCCGATCTCACGCTTGAGATGCCGGCGAGTGCTGTCCAGGATACGGTCGGACAGTTCCGGGTCGGCCACGCTGCGCGACAGCACCAGCGCACCGATCAGGGTGGCGAGGAGGGCGACGCTCTCATCCTCGGCATGTTCGCTGGGCAGCGCCTGCTCGATGGCATCGATACGTGCCTGGACGATGGCGTCGGTGGTGGCGCTGGCGTGGCCACGGGCGCCCAGCTCGGCGGACATGGTCGGCAGCGGGCAGCCCTTGCCCGGCGTATTGCGGTGCCCGGGGGACAGGTACTGGTCGATGAACCCCGGCAGCGGGTCTTCCTTCTCGAACTGCTGGTCGACGATCGGGCGCAGCTGCGCGGCGGCCTGTTGCAGCGCGATCTCCACCAGCTCGTCCTTGGACTTGAAGTGCGCGTAGAAACCGCCGTGGGTCAGGCCCAGCGCCTTCATCAGCGTCTGCAGGCCGGTGGCGTCGACGCCTTCGCTGCGGAAACGCTGTGCCGCCTCGTTGATGATGCGCTCGCGGGTCTGGGCCTTGTGGTCTTCGGAATAACGCATGACCGGTCTCCTGCGGATCATGGAATGCTGGGTGACATTCTAACGCAGGGTGGGCGAGGGGAGGTGATTCAGGGCAGGAACGAGGGACGACTGTAGGAGCGAGGGGGACGCCTAGTCCTTGCTCGCGAACGAACCCTCGCAGCGGAGTCTGGTTCGCGAGCAAGCTCGCTCCTACAAGTCAGGCGGACATCGGAATCACCCGTAGGAGCGGGCCATGCCTGCGATCGCGTACAGGGTGCGCTCCTTCAGGTTCAGCGCACGGCTTCCAGCAGCGTCGCCACGCCCTGTCCACCACCGATGCACTGGGTCGCAACGGCATAGCGCCCGCCGCTTTCCTTCAGCAGCGCCGCCGCCTTGCCGGTGATCCGCGCGCCGGTGGCGCCCAGCGGGTGGCCGATGGCCATGGCGCCGCCGTGCAGGTTGACCCGATCGATATCCAGTTCCAACCCGCGCAGGCAGGCCAGGGCCTGGCTGGCGAAGGCTTCGTTGATTTCCACCAGGTCGATATCGGCCATGCGCAGGCCGGCGCGGTCGAGCAGTTTGCGGGTGGCGTAGAGCGGGCCCATGCCCATGATTTCCGGCGGGCAACCGACCACGGAAACCGCCTTGATCCGCGCCAGGATGTCCAGCCCGTGTTCACGGGCGAAATCCTCGCTGCACACCAGCACGGCCGCCGCACCGTCGGTGAGTGGCGAGGCGGTGCCAGCGGTGACGCTGCCGCCGAAGGCCGGCTTGAGCTGGGCCAGGGCTTCGCGGCTGGTGCCGGGGCGGATGCAGCCGTCTTCGCCGACCACGCCGTTGGGCGTGTCGATCCGCACGATCTCCGCGGCCAGCAGCCCCTGCTCACGGGCACGGGCGGCCTTGGCATGGGAATCCACGGCCATGGCCTCCTGGTCGTCGCGAGAGATGCCGAAACGTTCGGCGACGATCTCGGCGGTCTGCCCCATGGGCATGTAGGCCTGGGGGAATTCCTCCAGCAGGCGCGGGTTGGGCGAAACGTTGAATCCGCCCATGGGCACGCGGGTCATGGACTCCACGCCGGCGCAGATGAACGCGTCACCGGCGCCCAGCTGGATCTGCCCGGCGGCGAAGTGGATGGCGGTCATGGACGAGCCGCAGAAGCGGTTCACCGTGGCGCCGGCCACCGTCTCCGGCAGGCCGGCGAGGAAGCCGGTGATGCGCGCCAGGTTCATGCCCTGTTCGGCCTCGGGATAGGCGCAGCCCATGATCAGGTCCTCGATCAGCCGGGCGTCCAGGCCGCTGCGCGCAACCAGGCCCTTCACCGTCTGCGCGGCGAGATCATCGGGGCGCACATCGATCAGCGCGCCCTTCCTGGCGAAGTGGAAGGGGGAGCGGGCATAACCCGCGATGACGACGGAAGTCATGGTCAGTCTCCTGCAACGAATGGCCTGTCAGCGCCCGAGGATCAGGCAGGTGGTGGAACCGGTGGCGTAGAGGCGGCCGTCCACGTCATAGAGGCGGCCTTCGGCCAGGGCGGTGGAGCGGCCGAGGTGGATCAGCGTGCCTTCGGCTCGGATCGGCCCGGTATCGCGGGTCAGCGCGCGGATGTAGCTGATGCGCAGGTCGGTGGTGGTGTAGCCCAGCCCGGGTTCCAGCTGGGTGTGCACCGCGCAGCCCATGGCCGAGTCGAGCAGGGTGGCGGCATAGCCGCCGTGCACGGTGCCCAGCGGGTTGTAGTGGCGCAGGTCCGGGGTGCCCTGGAAGATGAAGCGGCCGGGCGCCCATTCCATGGGGACGAAACCGATCAGCTCGTTGATCGGCGGGGAGGGCAGCTCGCCATTGCCAATGCCTTTGAAGAAGGCCAGCGGGGTCATGCTGCGCAATGCCTGCAGCCCGATCACGCCGGGTTCGGCGAGGCGCTGGCGCATCTCGGCGGCGGCCGCTTCCCAGACGGCGATCTTCTGTTCTCGGCTCATGTCATTCATTGCAGGACTCCAGCAGCTCATCGAAATATTACGTTCGTCATGCTAGCATTGAATGACGATTGACATATAAGTGATGGAGGCGCCATCCCATAGGACGAAAGCGACAGGGACAAGGGGGAGGAGGCTGGCGGAGCGGACTCCGCCAGCCGGGGGATTACTCTGCGGTGGCGGTGACGCTGGTTGCGCGGGCCTGGTTGCGCTGGGCCTTGTACTGCAGCGCGACGGCGGGCACCGGCGAAGCCTTGCCGGTTTCCACCCAGCGGCGGATGCGGCCGGCGTCGGCCACGTGGGTGCGCTTGCCGAAGGCATCCAGCAGGGCCAGGGCGACCGGGCGGCCGTTCATCATGGTGACCATCACCAGGCAGTGGCCGGCGTCGTTGGTGAAGCCGGTCTTGGTCAGGCGGATGTCCCACTTGCCGTTGCGCACCAGCGGGTTGGTGTTGAAGAAGCTCAGCGAGTAGCCGGGCTTGCTGAAGCGTGCGTCGCTGGTCGCCGTGGTGCTCATCTGGCGGATCTGCGGGTAGGTGTAGGCGGCCTTGGCCAGGCGGATCAGGTCCTGGGCGTTGGAGGTGTTATGGATCGAGAGGCCGGTGGGCTCCACGTAGTGGGTATGGTTCATCCCCAGGGACCTGGCCTTGGCGTTCATCGCCGCGACGAAGGCCTTGGAGCCGCCCGGGTAGCTGTGCGCGAGGCTGGCGGCGGCACGGTTCTCGGAGGACATCAGCGCCAGCAGCAGCATCTTCTCGCGGCTGATCTGGCTGCCCAGGTGCACGCGGGAGAATACGCCCTTCATCTCGGCGGTTTCGGAGATGTCGACGGTGACCATCTCGTTCATCGGCAGCTTGGCGTCCAGCGTCACCATCGCGGTCATCAGCTTGGTCACCGAGGCGATGGGCACGACCAGGCTGGGGTTGCTGGAGTAGATGACCTTGTCGGTCTGCAGGTCCACCACCAGCGCGCTGCCGGAGGCCAGGACCAGTTGATTGGGTTGTGTCGCCTTGGGAGGCGTGGCGGCGAGGGAGTTCGATGTGCAGACAACAGCGGCGCAGGCAAACAGCAGGCTCAGTATCGAACGACGACTAGTCATGAATGTGATTCGCAGGCGTGAGTGGGAAATTCTCTACATCCATGTAGGTAATTTCGCCGGATTTTAATTCATGCCCCGATCCTGCGCACCTGGCGGCGTGAGGAACCTGCTGTATCACTTTGCGACGGCTTGAGACAGCGTGTTCGACGATCGGGCAGGTGCGTGGAGTGGCGGTGGCAGCACGGGGGCGGGCGGCTTTCCAGCTGTTGCGAAATGCAACCGGCACAGGATAGGCCCCGGTAGTTGAAAAACGTGTCAAACCCTCGCCAGCTATGGGTTTTCCATCTGATGGCACGCTTTGTGACTGGCTATCCTCCGATGTACGGATTGCCTGTACGGCATCGATGACGGTGATCCGGGGTTGCGTTTACCTTTACGTTAACGTAAACATGCTTCGCAGCCCACGACCGACCGGTCAGACCGATCGGCCACCTGCAAGCGAGCCCGGCCGCAGACGCTGCCGTGGTCGAACGTTCAGCGTTGATCCCAGAACAAGCACAACAAGGGAAAGCCATGAACCACCTGAGTTACACCCGCGGCTGCCAGGACAAGCCCCTGCTGGCCATGACCGTCGGCGCTGCCTTCGATGCCACGGTCGAGCGATTCCCGCAGCGCGAGGCCCTGGTCGTGCGCCACCAGGACCTGCGCTACACCTGGGCCGAACTGGCCGAGGTGGTCGATGGCATTGCCCGCGCCTTCCTCGCCCTGGGCCTGCGCCCCGGCGATCGCCTGGGGATCTGGGCGCCCAACTGCGCGCAATGGTGCGTGACCCAGTTCGCCAGCGCCAAGGTCGGCGCCGTGCTGGTCAACATCAACCCGGCCTACCGCAGCAACGAGCTGGAGTACGCGCTCAAGCAGTCCGGCTGCCGCTGGCTGGTATGCGCCGATGCGTTCAAGACCTCCGATTACCACGGCATGCTCACCGGCCTGCTGCCAGAACTGGGGCAGGGCCGTCCGGGCGAGCTGTCCAGCGAGCGCCTGCCGGAGCTGCGCGGGGTGATCAGCCTGTCCGACAGCGCGCCCGCCGGCTTCCTGCGCTGGAGCCAGCTGGCGCCGCTGGGAGCCGTCATTTCCGCCGCCGAACTTGCCGAGCGTCAGGCGCTGCTGCAGTTCGACGAGCCGATCAACATCCAGTACACCTCCGGCACCACCGGCTTCCCCAAGGGCGCCACGCTCAGCCACTACAACATCCTCAACAACGGCCTGATGGTCGGCGACAGCCTCGGTCTCACCGAGCACGACCGCCTGGTGATCCCGGTGCCGCTGTACCACTGCTTCGGCATGGTGATGGGTAACCTCGGTTGCCTGACCCACGGCTCCACCATGATCTACCCGGCGCCCAGCTTCGAGCCCGAGGCGACCCTGGCAGCGGTGGCGGAAGAGAAGGCCACCGCACTGTACGGCGTGCCCACCATGTTCATCGCCGAGCTGGACCACCCCAATCGCCGCGACTTCGACCTGTCCAGCCTGCGCACCGGCATCATGGCCGGCGCCACCTGCCCGATCGAAGTGATGCGCCGGGTGATCGACGAGATGAACATGGCCGAGGTGCAGATCGCCTACGGCATGACCGAGACCAGCCCGGTGTCGCTGCAGACCGGTCCGGAGGACGACCTGGAAACCCGCGTCACCACCGTTGGCCGCACCCAGCCGCACCTGGAAAGCAAGATCATCGACGCCGATGGCCGCATCGTCCCGCGCGGCACCATCGGCGAGCTGTGCACCCGTGGCTACAGCGTGATGCTCGGCTACTGGAACAACCCGCAGGCGACGGCGGAAGCTATCAGCCCGGCGCGCTGGATGCTCACCGGCGACCTGGCGGAGATGGACGAAGCCGGCAACGTGCGCATCGTCGGTCGCAGCAAGGACATGATCATTCGCGGTGGCGAGAACATCTATCCGCGTGAGATCGAGGAGTTCCTCTACACCCACCACGCCGTGGCCGACGCCCAGGTGATCGGCATCCCCGACGAGAAATACGGCGAGGAGCTGGTGGCCTGGGTCAAGTTCCACCCCGGCCACAGCGTCGAGGAGGACGAGCTGCGCGCCTTCTGCAAGGCCGCCATCGCCCACTTCAAGGTGCCGCGCTACTTCCGCTTCTGCGACGACTTCCCGATGACGGTGACCGGCAAGATCCAGAAGTTCCGCATGCGCGAGATCAGCATCGAAGAGGTACGCAGCAAGCGTGGCTGATCGATCGATGCACCCTCACGCCCATGTCCGCGAGGCGGCATGGGCGTAGAAAAGGGCACCATCTCCATCCGCCTGGTGAGCGAGGCGCTGGCGGAGTTTCGTCGCCATGGCGGGGACGAGCGACCGTTGCTGGTCGCCGCCGGCATTCCCGCCGAGCTGTTCGACAAGCCCTACGCGCGGGTTTCCAGCCAGGCCTACGCGCGGCTCTGGCGGCGCCTGGCGCGGGCGATGGACGACGAGTTCTTCGGCATGAATGCCCGGCGGATGAAGTCCGGCAGCTTCAACTTCATGGCGGCCGCGGCGATCCGCGAGCCCACCCTGGAGGCCGCGCTGAACGCCGCGCTGCGCTTCATGGGCCTGATCTTCGATGATTTCACTCCGCAATTGAGCCGCCAGGACGGCTTCGCCGCGATCGTCCTCGACGAGCCCGAAGGTCCCGCGCCGCGCGCCTTCTGCTACTTCACCCTGTGGCTGATGCTGCACGGCCTGGCCTGCTGGCTGGTGGGCCGGCGCATCCCGATCCTCGCCATCGAACTGCGCTGTCCGCAGCCGGACTATCTCTCGGACTACCGCGTGATGTTCACCGAGAACCTGCGCTTCGCCCGCCGCCAGTCGCGCCTGCTGTTCAACGCCGAGGCGCTGGACCTGCCGGTGCGCCGCGACGAGCGCGAGCTGCGCCGTTTCCTGAGCGGCGCGCCGGCCAACATCCTGGTGCGCTACCGCGACCCGCAGAGCCTCGCGGCGCGCACCAAGGCCTACCTGCGCAGCCTGAAGTTCGAACGCTGGCCGGACCTCGATGCCCTTGCCGGGCACTTCTACATGGCGCCCTCGACCCTGCGTCGCAAGCTGGCGGCAGAAGGGCAGTCCTACCAGGCGCTCAAGGATCAGCTGCGTCGCGATCTCGCCATCGCCCGGCTGGACAGCGGCGACGGCAACTTCGCCGATCTCGCCGAGGAACTGGGCTTCGCCGATACCAGCGCCTTCTACAAGGCCTTCCGCAAATGGACCGGCTCGACGCCGGGGCAGTATCGCGCGCTGATGCGCCAGGAGCCCTGAGATTCAAGGGGCCGGCTCAAGTAGCCGCCTTTCAAGCCGATAGAACGTCACAGAACCGCTCTTGCCCAAGGACGCCACTCCATGCCCCTGTCCCGCCTTTCGATCCAGTGGAAAATCACGCTGCTGACCGGCCTGTGCCTGCTCTGCATCGTCAGCCTGCTGGTCGGCTTCTCGCTGCTGCGGATGAACCATGACGCCCAACTGATCAAGGCGGCCAACGCCGATATGCTCAAGGACGCGGCCAAGTCGCGGATGCAGGCGCGCAGCGAGCAGCAGGCGGAGATCATCCAGCGCTTCTTCTCCGATGTGTACCACTTCGGCAACCAGTTCTCCCGCCAGGTCGCCCAGCTGCGTGAGCAGTCCACCAAGCACGGCGTGGACGCGGCGAGTGTGCGCAAGGACCTCAACCTGCTGGTGCGCGACGGCCTGAAGAGCAACCCGGACCTGCTCAGTCTCTACGTGGTCTTCGAGCCCGACGCGCTGGACGGCCAGGACGCCGCGTTCCACGACCAGGCCGACGCCGGCAGCAACGAGAAGGGTCGCTTCGGCGCCTACTGGGCGCAGAAGGCCTCCGGTGAGATGACCGGCCTGGCCGTGACCGAGGAAATGATCGCCGACACCACGCCGATGCTCGACGGCAGCCCGTTCAATACCTGGCAGCAGTGTCCGCTGCAGACCCGCAAGGCCTGCGTGCTCAACCCGTATTTCGACAGCGCCTCGGGCACCAAGGTGCTGATGACCACCGTCACCTTCCCGCTGCTCGACCAGGGCAAGGTCATCGCCGTGATCGGCATCGACATCAGCCTCAGCCGCCTGCAGCAACTGGCCGTCGACGGCGACCGGCAGCTGTACGACGGCGCCGGCAGCGTCAGCATCGTCAGCCCGGCCGGCCTGCTCTCCGGCTACAGCAGCGACGAAGCGCTGCTCGGCCAGCCGCTGGAGAAAGCCATTCCCGGCCAGGCGGCGGAGCTGCTTTCCCTGCAGGCCAGCGGCCGTCCGCAAGTGCTGGAGAAGGATGGCCAGCTGCGCGTGATCGAGCCCCTGTTGCCGATACCGGATGCCACCAAGCCCTGGGCCGTGGTGCTCGATGTACCGCAGGACGTACTGCTGGCGCCCGCGCTGGAACTGCAGAAGCAGCTGGATGAACGCAACGCCAGCGGCGCGCTGTGGCAGACCCTGTCCGGCCTGATCGCCGCCGTGGTCGGCCTGCTGCTGGTGTGGCTCACCGCCCGTGGCGTGACCCGGCCGATCCTCAAGGTCGCCGCCATGCTGCGCAACATCGCCAGCGGCGAAGGTGACCTGACCAAGCGCCTGGACTACAGCGGCAAGGACGAACTGGGCGAGCTGGCCGGCTGGTTCAACCGCTTCCTCGACAAGCTGCAGCCGATCATCCGCGACGTGAAATCGTCGGTGCAGGACGCCCGCGCCACCGCCGACCAGTCCTCGGAAATCGCCAGCCAGACCAGCGCCGGTATGCAGCAGCAGTTCCGCGAAGTTGACCAGGTCGCCACCGCCTCCCAGGAGATGAGCGCCACCGCCCATGACGTCGCCAACAGCGCCGCCATGGCTGCCGATGCCGCCCGTGGCGCCGACGGTGCGACCCGCGACGGCCTCAATGTGATCGACAGCACCACGCGCCTGATCGATGCCCTGGCCAGCGACATGAGCAGCGCCATGAGTCAGGTGGAAGGCCTGGCGGCGAGCAGCGAGCAGATCGGTTCGGTGCTGGAGGTGATCCGTGGCATCGCCGAGCAGACCAACCTGCTGGCGCTCAACGCCGCCATCGAGGCGGCGCGTGCCGGTGAGGCAGGGCGCGGTTTCGCGGTGGTCGCCGACGAGGTACGCAACCTGGCCCGACGCACCCAGGACTCGGTGGAGGAAATCCGCCAGGTCATCGAAGGTCTGCAGAACGGTACCCGCGACGTGGTCGGTGCGATGAGCAACAGCCATCGCCAGGCGCAGGACAGCGTGAGCCAGGTGGAGCAGGCGGTGGCCGCGCTCAAGCGCATCGGCGAGGCGGTCAGCGTGATCACCGACATGAACCTGCAGATCGCCAGCGCCGCCGAGGAACAGAGCGCGGTGGCCGAGGAGATCAACCGCAACGTGGCGGGCATTCGTGACGTCACCGAGTCGCTGTCCAGCCAGGCGCAGGAGTCGGCGCAGGTCAGCCAGTCGCTGAACCAGCTGGCCAACCATCAGCAGGGATTGATGGATCAGTTCCGGGTCTGACGCCGGATGCTCTCGTAGGAGCGGAGCTTCTCCGCGAAATCCCGGCGCCGCCGGGACAATCGTTAGCCGGCCTGGCGGCCGGATCGCCGATAAGATCCGCTCCTACAACAGCCAGTTACGCACGAGGTTTACCTGTAGGAGCGTCCGCGATCCGCCGGCAAGGCCGGCGCCAGATCAGGTTCGCGAGCAAGCTCGCTCCTACGAAGATCGCTCCGGTGCAAACCTTGTAGGAGCGAACTTGCGCGCGAACCGCACGACACGAAGTCCACTCCCTCGAAAACTCAACCATCCCGTCACGCCAGGCTGTCCAATCCGCTCATCCAGATTGGCGGCTTTCGACATTGCCCGCGCAACTCTGCGGCGGGAACATCAAGGGACTCCACACAAGAACAACCCAGGAGTTCCGCGATGCGTTCCCATACCGCTGCCACGGCCGAATTCGACTACCGCGCCACCGCCGACGCCACCCTGGCCGGCAACCTCGATGCCCTCAACGCCTGCGTCGAATGCTGCGACCGCCACGCCATTCCCGGCCGCGTCGCGCTGTTCTGGGAGGGCAAGGACGGCGACAGCGCCTCCTATACCTTCACCCAGCTGAAAGAACTCTCCGGCCGCTTCGCCAGCTTCCTGCACAGCCTCGGGGTGCGCCCCGGCGACGTGGTCTCCGGCATGCTGCCGCGCACCCCGGAACTGCTCATCACCGTGCTTGGCACCTGGCGCCTGGGCGCGGTCTACCAGCCGCTGTTCACCGCCTTCGGCCCCAAGGCCATCGAGCACCGCGTGAAGCTGGCCGGCAGCAAGGTGGTGGTCACCGACGGCGCCAACCGCGGCAAGCTCGACGAAGTGCCGGACGCGCCCACGCAGGTCACCGTTGGCGGGTCGAAGGGGCAGGGCATCCGTCACGGCGACTACAGCTTCTGGGCCGAACTGGAACGCCATTCGCCGGACTTCGAGCCGGTAGTGCGTAGCGGCGAAGACACCTTCCTGCTGATGTTCACCTCCGGCACCACCGGGCTGGCCAAGCCGCTGGCCGTGCCGCTCAAGGCCATCGTTGCCTTCGTCGGTTACATGCGTGATGCAGTGGGGCTGCGCGAGGAGGATTCCTTCTGGAACCTCGCCGATCCGGGCTGGGCCTACGGCCTCTACTACGGGGTCACCGGCCCGCTGGCCATGGGGCACCCGATCACCTTCTACGAAGGCACGTTCACGGTGGAAAGCACCTGCCGCATCGTGCGCAAGTACGGCATCACCAACCTGGCTGGCTCGCCCACCGCGTACCGCCTGCTGATCGCCGCGGGCGAGGCGGTGTCCAAACCGCTCAAGGGCCGTCTGCGCGCGGTGAGCAGTGCCGGCGAGGCGCTCACCCCGGAGGTCATCCGCTGGTTCGCCAGCGAGCTGGGCGTGACCATCCATGACCACTACGGCCAGACCGAGCTGGGCATGGTGCTGGCCAACCACCACGAACTGGAGCATCCGGTACACCTGGGCGCCGCCGGCTATTCCATCCCCGGCCACCGCGTGGTGGTGCTGGACGAGCAGGGCAACGAGCTGCCGGTCGGTCAGCCTGGCATCCTCGCCATGGACCGCCGCCAGTCGCCGCTGATGTGGTTCGCCGGCTACCAGGGCATGGAGACCAAGGCCTTCGTCGGCGACTACTACCTGAGCGGCGATACCGTGGAGCTGAACGAGGACGGCAGCATCAGCTTCGTCGGCCGCGCCGACGACCTGATCACCACCTCCGGCTATCGCGTCGGTCCGTTCGATGTCGAGAGCGCGCTGATCGAGCACCCGGCGGTGGTCGAGGCGGCGGTGATCGGCAAGCCGGACCCGGAGCGCACCGAACTGGTCAAAGCCTTCGTGGTGCTCTGTTCGTCCTACCGGCCGAGCGCGGAGCTGGCCGAGGAACTACAACAGTACGTGCGCAAGCGGCTGTCGGCGCACAGCTACCCGCGGGAAGTGGAGTTCGTCGACGAACTGCCCAAGACCCCCAGCGGCAAGATCCAGCGCTTCCTCCTGCGCAACCAGGAGATCGCCAAGCAACGCGAAGCGGCCGAGAAAACGGCGGCTCACTAAGTCCAGCGGAGAGACTTCATGCAGATCCAGAACAAGGTATTCCTGATCACCGGCGGTGGTTCCGGCCTGGGCGCGGCCACCGCGAAGATGCTGGTGGGTGCCGGCGCCAAGGTGGTGCTGGCGGACATCAATGCCGAAGCCGGCGCGGCCCAGGCTGCCGAACTGGGTGAGGCCAATGCGCGCTTCATCCGCACCGACGTGTGCAGCGAGGCTGACGGCAAAGCCGCCGTGCAGCTCGCCCTGGATACCTTCGGCGCGCTGCACGGCCTGGCCAACTGCGCGGGCGTGGCGCCGGCGGAGAAGGTCATCGGCCGCAACGGCGTGCATGGGCTGGAGAGCTTCACCCGCACCATCAACATCAACCTGGTGGGCACCTTCAACATGCTGCGCCTGGCCGCCGAAGCCATGGCGCAGAACGAACCGGACGCCGGCGGCGAGCGCGGCATCATCATCAACACCGCCTCGGTGGCCGCCTTCGACGGGCAGATCGGCCAGGCCGCGTACTCGGCCTCCAAGAGCGCCGTGGTCGGCATGACCCTGCCGATCGCCCGCGAGCTGGCGCGCTCGGGCATCCGCGTGATGACCATCGCCCCCGGCATCTTCGAGACCCCGATGATGGCCGCCATGCCCCAGGAAGTGCGTGACTCCCTCGGCGCCAGCGTACCGTTCCCGCCGCGCCTCGGTCGCCCGGACGAATACGCCGCGCTGGCCCGCCACATCATCGAAAACACCATGCTCAACGGCGAGGTGATCCGTCTCGACGGCGCCATCCGCATGGCCGCGAAGTAAGAGGAGAAAGCTCATGAACGATCCCATCGTCATCGTCAGCGCCGTCCGCACGCCCATGGGCGGCTTCCTCGGCGACTTCAAGGACGTGAATGCCGCCACCCTCGGCGCGGCGGCCATCCGCGCCGCCGTCGAACGCGCCCGCCTGGGCGCGGAAGAAGTGGACGACGCCGTGCTCGGCTGCGTGCTGTCCGCCGGGCAAGGCCAGGCCCCGGCGCGCCAGGCGGTGCTGGGCGCGGGGCTGGCGCGCGGCACGCCGTGCTCCACGGTGAACAAGATGTGCGGTTCGGGCATGAAGGCCGCGATGATGGCCCATGACGCGCTGCTCGCCGGCAGCGCCCGCATCGCCCTGGCCGGCGGCATGGAGAGCATGTCCAACGCGCCGTACCTGCTGGAACGCGCCCGCAGCGGCTACCGCATGGGCCACGGCAAGGTGCTCGACCACATGTTCCTCGACGGCCTCGAAGACGCCTACGACAAGGGTCGCCTGATGGGCACCTTCGCCGAGGACTGCGCCGAGAAGTACGGCTTCACCCGTCAGCAGCAGGACGACTATGCCATCGCCTCGCTGACCCGCGCGCAGAAGGCCATGAGCGAAGGCCGCTTCGCCGACGAGATCGTTCCGCTCACCGTCAAGGCCGGCAAGGAAACCCGTGAAGTCAGCCAGGACGAGCAGCCGCCGAAGGCCAGGCTGGACAAGATCCCGACCCTCAAACCGGCGTTCCGCGACGGCGGCAGCGTGACCGCGGCCAACTCCAGCTCCATCTCCGACGGCGCCGCCGCGCTGGTGCTGATGCGCCTGTCCGAAGCGGAAAAGCGCGGTCTCACCCCGCTGGCGGCGATCCGTGGCCATGCGTCCTTCGCCGATGCGCCGAACCTGTTCCCGACCGCTCCGGTGGGCGCGGTGAACCGCCTGCTGCAACGCACCGGCTGGGCGCTGCACGATGTCGACCTGTTCGAGGTCAACGAAGCCTTCGCCGTAGTTGCCATGGCCGCCATGCGCGAGCTGGACATCCCCCACGACAAGATCAACGTCCACGGCGGCGCCTGTGCCCTGGGCCACCCGATCGGCGCGTCCGGCGCGCGGATCATCGTGACCCTGCTGTCGGCGCTCAAGCAGTACGACCTCAAGCGCGGCGTCGCCGCCGTGTGCATCGGCGGTGGCGAAGCGACGGCCATTGCGGTCGAGCGGTTGAGCTGAGGCTGATCTTAGGAGAGTTCCATGATTCCGAGTGAAGAAGACATCCAGATCCGCGACGTTGCCCGCCAGTTCGCCCAGGAGCGGTTGAAGCCCTTCGCCGCCGAGTGGGACCGCGAGCACCGCTTCCCCGCCGAAGCCCTGAAGGAAATGGCCGACCTCGGTTTCCTAGGCATGCTGGTGGCGGAAGAGTGGGGCGGCGCGCAGACCGGCCACCTGGCCTACGCCATGGCACTGGAAGAGATCGCCGCCGGCGACGGCGCCTGCTCGACCATCATGAGCGTGCACAACTCGGTGGGCTGCATGCCCATCGCCAAGTTCGGCAACGACGAGCAGAAGCGCCAGTTCCTGGTGCCCCTGGCCCGTGGCGAGATGATCGGCGCCTTCGCCCTGACCGAGCCGCAAGCGGGCTCCGACGCGAGCTTCCTCAAGACCCGCGCGCGCCGCGACGGGGACCATTATGTGCTGAACGGCAGCAAGCAGTTCATCACCTCCGGCAGCCACGCCGGGGTGGTGATCGTCTTCGCGGTGACCGATGCGGCGGCGGGCAAGAAGGGTATCAGCGCCTTCATCGTGCCCACCGACACGCCCGGCTACCGCGTGGTGCGCGTCGAGGACAAGCTCGGCCAGCATGCCTCGGATACCTGCCAGATCGCCTTCGACGACGTGCGTATCCCAGCCAGCTACCGGCTGGGCGAAGAGGGGCAGGGCTACGCCATTGCGCTGGCCAACCTGGAAGGCGGGCGCATCGGCATCGCTTCCCAAGCCGTCGGCATGGCCCGCGCGGCGTTCGAATACGCCCGCGACTACGCCCACGAGCGTGAGACCTTCGGCAAGCCGATCATCCAGCACCAGGCCGTGGCCTTCCGCCTGAGCGACATGGCCACCGAGATCGCCGTGGCGCGGCAGATGGTCCACCACGCCGCCAGCCTGCGCGAAGCCGGCCTGCCATGCCTGACCGAAGCCTCCATGGCCAAGCTGTTCGCCTCGGAAATGGCCGAGCGCGTGTGCTCCGCGGCGATCCAGACCCTCGGCGGCTATGGCTATCTGCAGGATTATCCGGTGGAGCGCATCTACCGCGACGTGCGCGTGTGCCAGATCTACGAAGGCACCAGCGACGTGCAGCGGCTGGTGATCGCACGGAGTCTGTAAAAGGTTCGCCCGCAAACCCTGGCCTGTTCGTTGGACAGGCACTTCGGCAGGGCGGGGTTTGCGGGTGGCTTATCAGGCGGGACGGATTGCTATTCGTGGGAGCGAGCTTGCCCGCGAACGGTGCTCGCCGGTAATTCTGCGGCTGGGCGGTTCGCGAGCAAGCTCGCTCCTACAAGGTCAGCCGCATCACGCGATCCAGTCGTGGGAAACCTAGGGTGGCGTGGAGCGAAGCGATACCCATCGATCGATATCGCCCTGAGTATCAGGCCCGTTCCGCCGCTTCCCGCGCTTCCCGCGCCGTCACCTGCTGGCACAACTCGATGATCTGCTCGCGCATCCAGCGGTTGGCCGGGTCCTGGTCGGTGCTTTCGTGCCAGTACAGGTGGGTCTCCAGCTTGGGTACGTCGTTCACCGGCAGGTTGACGAAGTGCAGGCCATGGTGACGGGCGAAGCGTTCGGGGACGGTCACCACCATGTCGGTCTGCTGCACCACGGTGGAAGCCATCAGGTAGTGCTGCGAGCGCAGGGCAATCTTGCGTTGCAGGCCCATCTTGCCCAGCGACAGGTCGACGTAGCCCAGGCCGCTGCGGCGGCTGGAAATCTGGATGTGCGCCACCGACAGGTATTCCTCCAGCGTCAGCTTGTCCTTGGCCAGCGGGTGGCCCTGGCGCATGGCGCAGACGTAGCGGTCTTCCATCAGCTTGACGTGGCGCACCTGCGGGTCGGTGTTCAGCGGGGCGTCCACGGCGAAGTCCAGGCGGCCGGCGGCCAGTTCCTTGGTGGTCTCGCGGCGCTTGGAGAGGAAGCTTTCGATGTGCACGTTCGGCGCCTGGCGACGCAGGCGCTGGAACAGCGGCGGCAGGACGATGGCCTCGGTGAGGTCGGTCATGCTGATGCGGTAGGTCTTGTTCGCCTGGGTGGGGGTGAAGGTACGGCTTTCCTGCACCGAGACGCGCAGCAGCTGCAGCGCGTTGCGCACCGGGCCGATGATGTTCTGGGCCATGGGCGTGGGCACCATCCCCTGTGCGGTACGCACGAACAGCGGGTCGTTGAAGGTTTCGCGAAGGCGGGCGAGGGCGTTGGAGACGGCGGGCTGGGTGATGCCGACGATCTGTCCGGCGCGCGTCAGGTTGGCTTCGGTGTAGATCGCGTCGAAGACAATGAACAGGTTCAGATCGACCTTGCTGAGGTTCATTCCAGGGCTCCGCTTGTAGTTGTTCTGGGGCCGATCATACCCGAACCGACGCTCAGGTCCATACGGGTTATGAATGTTCATTGATTCGGATAATAGGCTGGGTAAATCCTCGTTGCTGTTCTAGCATCATCACCACGACAAACAACTCGCCGCCAGAAGGTAGCCACCCATGGATTTCGCTTATTCCGCCAAGGTTCAGGACCTGCGTGAGCGCGTCACCGCGTTCATGGAAGCCTACGTCTATCCCGCCGAGAAGGTGTTCGATGAGCAAGTGGCCCAGGGCGACCGCTGGCAGCCCACGCCCATCATGGAAGAGCTCAAGGCCAAGGCGAAGGCCGAGGGCCTGTGGAACCTGTTCCTGCCCGAGTCCGAACTGGGCGCCGGCCTGACCAACATGGAATACGCGCCGCTGGCCGAGATCATGGGCCGCTCGCTGATCGGCTCCGAGCCGTTCAACTGCTCCGCGCCGGACACCGGCAACATGGAAGTGCTGGTGCGCTACGGCAGCGAAGAGCACAAGCGCACCTGGCTGGAGCCGCTGCTGCGCGGCGAGATCCGCTCCGCCTTCGCCATGACCGAGCCGGGCGTGGCTTCGTCCGACGCCACCAACATGCAGGCCAACGCGGTACGCGACGGTGACGAGTGGGTCATCAACGGCCGCAAGTGGTGGACCTCCGGCGCCTGCGATCCGCGCTGCAAGATCATGATCTTCATGGGCCTGACCAACCCCGACGCGCCGCGCCACCAGCAGCACTCGATGATCCTGGTGCCCACCGACACCCCCGGAGTGAAGATCCTCCGCCCGCTGCCGGTATTCGGCTACGACGACGCCCCGCACGGCCACGCCGAAGTGCTCTTCGAGAACGTGCGGGTACCTTATGAGAACGTGCTGCTCGGCGAAGGCCGTGGCTTCGAGATCGCCCAGGGCCGCCTCGGCCCGGGCCGCATCCACCACTGCATGCGCTCCATCGGCATGGCCGAGCGCGCACTGGAGCTGATGTGCAAGCGCGCCGTCAGCCGCACCGCCTTCGGCAAGCCACTGGCGCGCCTGGGCGGCAACATCGACCACATCGCCAACTCGCGCATCGAGATCAACCAGGCTCGCCTGCTGACCCTCAATGCCGCGTACATGATGGACACCGCCGGCAACAAGATCGCCCAGAGCGAGATCGCCCAGATCAAGGTGGTGGCGCCCAACGTCGCCCTGCAGGTGATCGACCGTGCAATCCAGATCCACGGTGGCGCCGGCGTCTCCAACGACACGCCGCTGGCATACTTCTACGCCATGCAGCGCACCCTGCGCCTGGCCGACGGCCCGGACGAAGTGCACCGTGCGGCCATCGGCAAATATGAAGTCGGCAAGTACGTGCCCAAGGAGATGCTGCGCAGCGGTCGCTGATCGCACTCCGCAACGAAACAGGCCCGCAGATGCGGGCCTTTTTCATTTTCGCGCCGCATGCTCTTCGTAGGAGCGAGCTTGCTCGCGAACCTGCCCCATAGATCGATAGGACACCTGCTTCGTGCTCACGGAGCTATTCTGGCGCCTGCCGGCGCCGTTCGCGAGCAAGCTCGCTCCTACACGGTGCCGCTCCGACAAAAAGGCCAGCTTTCGCTGGCCTTGTCGTTTCACTGCTCGGGAGAAGGCTCCGGTCCATCTTCCTTCATCTGCGCCAGCCACCATTCCCGCCGGGTGTGCAACTGGGCGGCGAAGGCGCGTGCGGCGGCCTCGTGGGGAAAACGCAGCGCACGACGGCCGAGACGGACCTGCCAGTAGGCCTGGCCGCGAAACTCAATGGCCTCGATCCTCACCTCCAGTGCTTGCATGCACCCTCTCCTGGCTGACGATTTCCAGCGGCTGCTCGCTGGTGCGGCGGGTCTTGATCAACGATAGCAGGATGCCACCGGCGAGCAGGCCGAAGGTTACGCCAAGGGACAGGGCGGCGGGAACCTTGCCGATGAATCCGTGCAGGAAGATTTTCGTGCCGATGAACACCAGCACCAGAGCCAGGGCGTACTTCAGATAGATGAAGCGGTGGATCATCGCCGCCAGCGAGAAGTACAGGGCGCGCAGGCCGAGGATGGCGAAGATGTTCGAGGTATAGACGATGAACGGGTCCTGGGTGATGGCGAAGATCGCCGGCACGCTGTCCACCGCGAACACCAGGTCGGCCAGCTCGATCAGGATCAGCGCCAGGAACAGCGGGGTGGCATAGCGCACCAGCTTGCCCGAGGCGTCCGGCATCCTCACGAAGAAGTGATGTTCGTGGATCTTGTCGGTCATGCGGATGTGCTTGCGCAGGAACTTCAATACCGGATTGTTCGCCAGGTCGGGTTCGTCATCGTGCTTGCTGAACAGCATCTTCACACCGCTGAACAGCAGGAAGGCGCCGAACACGTACATGATCCACTCGAACTCCTTCACCAGCGCGGCGCCCAGGCCGATCATCAGCGCGCGCATGACGATGGCGCCGAGGATGCCCCAGAACAGCACCTGATGCTGGTAGCGGCGGGGGATGCCGAAGAAGCCGAAGATCATCGCCATGACGAACACGTTGTCCATCGATAGCGACTGTTCGACGAGGAAGCCGGTGTAGTACTCCACCGCGCTGGTGGCGCCGAACTCGTACCAGACCCAGCCGCCGAAGGCCAGGCCGCAGGCGAAGTAGCCGGCGGAAAGCATCAGGCTTTCACGTACGCCGATCTCATGGTGATCGCGTTGCAGAACGCCCAGGTCGAGTACCAGCAGGAGAATCACGATGGCCAGGAAGGCCAGCCAGAACCAGGTGGCGGTTCCGAGGAATGGTTCGGTCAAAAAGGCGTGCAGAGCTGTCATTTGGCCCCTCCCTTAGTGTCGTTGTCGAAAAGTGACTCCGACATGGCGGTTGGCAACCGTCAGAGGGGCCCGGCGTCACTCCGGGAACATAGCAGAGCGCTCGGTTCAGACAAGCGGAGGAACGTAACAAGTTCCTACATCAGTCAAGACTGGGCGACCGGCGCCTGCAAAAAGTCTGGATGCTGATCCTCCGACGATCGGCGTCTGAAGGCTCATCGTCGGGTCGGTCAGTAGACCCAGACCTCGACGCGGCGGTTCTTGATCCGCCCGTCATCGTCGTTGTTGGCCGCCACCGGCAAGGCGTCGCCCATGCCGCTGATCTCGCGGAACATCACGCCGTCCTTGGCCAGCTCGCGGCGCACGGCCATGGCGCGAAGCTTGGAGAGCAGCTCGGCGCGCGCGGGGTCCTGTTTCGGATCGCCGAAGCCGACCAGCACCGTCTGCTTGTTCATCTTGCCATTCTGCTGCAGGTAGGCCAGCAGGCGCTCCACGTCGCGCTGGGCCTTGTTGTCGAGGGTGGCGCTGCCCTCGCGGAAGCGGAAGTTCACCGACAGCCGCTGGGCATCGCGCGCCAGGCTCTGGTACGCCTGGGGCATACCGGCCCGCGGCGTCATCTTCACCGCTTGTACGCGCTGGCCGACGAAACCGCTGGCGCTGACCAGCGCCTGGCCCTGGTCGCCCTGGGCGAACTGCAGCAGCGCGTGGGCCCAGCGGTTGCTCTCCTCGGGCTTCATATAGAGGAACAGGCGGCGCGATAGCGGATAGTCCTCGGTGGCGATCAGCGTGGTCGACGGCGGCATCGCCTGCGAGTCGCCGTCGGCAATGCGCAGCGTCTTGGCCTTGCGGATCGACGACAGGCCGACAAAACCGATTCCCTGCGGATCGGCACTGACCTGCTGGGACAACTGGTCGCTCGACTCGAAGCGCTGCGTGCCGTTGGCCAGGGTCTTGCCGTGGCCGGCCAGCACCAGTTCCTTGAAGGTGTCGAAGGTCCCGGAGTTGTCATCGCGGGCGTAGAGGTGGATCGCGCCGCCGCGGCCGCCGAGTTCCTCCCAGGTCTTCACTTCGCCGGAGAAGATGCGCGCCAGATTGTCGGTGGTCAGTTCGTCCAGGGCGTTCGCCGGGTTGACGATGATCGCCAGACCGTCGATGCCGATCACGTGTTCGGCCTTGGCGCTACGCAGGTTTCCCGAGGCCGAAAGGCCTGCCGCTTCCGCGTCCTTGATCGGTCGCGAGGCGGCCGCCAGTTCTGCGCTGTTGTCCTTGAGGGCGACGAAGCCGGTGCTGGAACCATGGGCCGCCAGGTCGACTATGGCTTCCTTGCCGTCGGCGCTGCGGCCGATCACGCGCAGCTCGTTTTCCGCCTTGCCCGGTTGGACGCTGACGTCGGCGTAACCCTCGCTTTGCAGCAGGCCCTTCACCAGCTCCGGAAGCAGATGCGCGCCGATGGTGTTGGAGCCCTGCACCCGCAGCACCGGCTCCCCGGCATGGGACGAGGGCAGCGCGGCGAAGGCCTGCCAGGGGAACGCATAGCAGATGAATCCGATGATGAGCCAGGCGATGGTGACGGGCCAGGCCTGGGCATCGCTGGCGCTCGGCTTGTACGACATTGAGCAACTTCCATTTGAGGCATCGATGGCGCGGCAGAATAAGTCGGAATCATTGCATCGATATGACGCTTGGCTGCATTGCAGGGCCGTTGCCGCGGTCCTCGGACATGACTGATGAAATGCAGGAAGTTTCCGATTTCCGTTCCCTTTGAACGTCGCTATACAGGCGTTCGTGTTGGGGGCCTGGAGATCGAGATGCGTGAGATCGTCGACTTTGCGTCGGTACTGATGAAGCTGGTGATCATCCTGACGCTGCTGATGATGGCTGGCTCGTTTGTCGTGCTGCCGGACAGGGCAGGTGGACTCGTCCTGTCGATGCTCATGCTCATCGCGCCGTTGTTCGTGCTGGCGACGCTGCTGGACCTGGTCAGCCTCCTCAGAGGTCGTGCGGGAGGCGGCGTCTTCTCGAAGCAATCTCGTCGCGGCTGATCCTCCTGCGGCACCTGTCAGGCTTGGGAAAATTCCCCGGACGCATCGGGGGAATCTGATAACGCCGGTTCACTGACCAAGCGACACTTGCGCCGGTTCAAGCTCCCGCTGGAAGGAAATCATGACTCGACACCGTTCGGCTCCCTGGCAACGCCGGGCCGGCCCCGGCCATGGCGTCAGGCTGATTTCGCTGGCTGTACACAACCCCTCCGCTACGTACTGGGGCCGTCCCTGGCGTCGGCACGCACTGAGTCTGCCGGCCCCGCGTGACACGACGTTCAATGGACTCAGGTGGCCTGCGCAGTCCTTGCAGTCATGGCTGCATCTGCTGGCAAAGGCCGGTTTATTGAGCCGGCCCGACGCGCCCACCATTACCCCGATAGAGTCGCAGGAACCAGACGAGAACCCGTCGATTTCGGGCCTGGGTTTCGAACTGTGCACGGACATGGTTCTCGACTTCGCCCAGGTGGCTCGTTTGTCCAGTCTGAAAGACGAAGAAGCACAGGCCGCGCCTCCCAGTGACGAGCCGGATGCTTCCGGGCAGGACCAGATACTTTCCTCTTCCGCCTCTGGTGCAGATGTGCCAGCGATGGCGTTCGCCGAGCAGCAAACGGTGGAGACGCCGAACGTCGCTGCGCAAGGCGAGGCTTTAGAGCGGGATCAGCAGGCCGAGTCGCCGAAGACCGAACCCGTCTGGGCCGACCAGTCTCCGGACCCAGTCTCCGGCGCCGACGAATCGAGCCTGTTCGCGTGCCTCGAAGCGATGATGTCGAGCCTGGAGGCGGCAGGCCACACCGCCGCGATTGGCGCAGCGGCAGCGGCTGCCTCGGACGAGCCGGCAGCACACGCAGTGGACGCCCCCGAGGCGAGAAACAGCAAACTTGAAGCAGCACTTCAGGGGATCTTGATCCACAAGGAATGCGTAATGACCGAAATGCACGATGTGATGCCCGAAGCCGATATGCCCGGTGCCTCTGTTCCGATCGCCTCGGCCGAATTGCAGGAGGTGGAGGCCGCCCTGAGCGTTCCCCAACTCGACGCCGATCCGGACGATGTACTTTCCGATGTACAGAGCACGCTCAACTCGCTCGCCGGCATGGCTCAGGGACTGAGTCAGCAGAAGCAGGCGGCGGGGCGCCTGCAGGAGGAGCTGGACGAGCGGAGCAACCAGTTGCAGGAGCGCGAGCGCCTGGCCAATGACAAGGAAGAGCGACTGCTGCAACTGGAGAACCATCTCAAGGAAGCCAAGGCCAACCTGGATCGCATGGCGGCCGAGAACAATCGCTTGCTGGCGGAGCGTAGCGAAGCGCTGAAGGAGCTGGCCCAGACGGTCGACCTGCGCGACAAGGCTACGCTCAAGCGCGCCGAAGCGATCCAGCTGGAACAACAGCGTATCGACGAGCAGTCGGCCAGCTTGCGCGCCCGCGCCAGTGAGCTGGATGAGCGTGAAAGCGCGCTCAAGCGCAAGAGCGAGGAGCTCGGGATGCGGCTGAGGCAATTGCAGAGTGCCAAGGACAAGTTCAGCGCCATCGTCAAGAGCTTCAACGAGACAGTGCAGTTCAACAGCACCCTGTCGGCCATTTCCAAGTCCGTTGTCGAGTGAACCCGGCGTAAAGGGAGCAATGATCGTTGTTGTCGCCGATGGGGTAACCCTGATGCGATAGATGTTGCCCGGGACAGGGATTGTCCGATGTGCTCCGGTTGCGTTCATCGACGCTCGCGGAATGTTCAGCGGAACCCTGCGCGTCTGGCCTGCACGCCTGCGATCGGCGAAGCGAGGCCTTCGCTACAAGGAGCAACATGGCCCGCATCGTAATCATCGAACCGTCAAGGCGCGACTTCACGGCTATCCGCCGCCTGTTGCAGGCCGGCGGTCACCAGTGCGATCTGCATTTCAAGCTGGGACGGCAGGCTCTGAATCAATTGAAGGCTTCTGATTGCGACCTGCTGGTGGTGACGCTGGAACTACCGGATATCCATGGAATGGAGCTGGTCGCGATGCTTCGCCGTAATGGTCAGCTCGAAGTCTCTACACCGGTGCTGGTCTGCTCCAGCCTCGATACCTCACTGAACATCCAGCGTGCCATTCGAGGCGGTGTATCCGGCTTCCTGCGGCTGGACGATCGCCCGGCCTTGATCGGGCGCGCCATCGAGACCGTCCTGGCGGGAGGGACGATTTTTCCCGAGCACGCGCGGCTGCCGTTGGGGGATGACTCCAGGCTGGAAGCAGCACTGGCGTTTCCCACTCATCAGGTGGCTGTGCTGCATGGCCTGCATCTAGGCGATTCGGTGTCTGCGCTGGCAGCGCTTCTCGAATCGTCGGGAGCGAGCGTCGGGCAGCAGAAAAGGCGGCTGATGCGTAAGCTTTCTGCCAGCTCCCTGGACGAGCTCTTCAGCATCTGCGAAGAGATCGGACTGCTATAGCGGCGTCCATCCGGCGCCGCAACTCCGCTCCTTCCTGCCAGAGTGCTGGCGCCCTGTGCGGAGGTTGGACTGAACGACGACAAAGCCCGGCATTGCCGGGCTTTGTCGTTTGCGCGGATTACTTCAGCTGCAGCCAGATCGGTGCGTGGTCCGACGGCTTTTCCATGCCGCGGATGTCGTAGTCCACGCCGGTGTCGGCGATGCGTCCGCGCAGGGCCTCGGATGCGAGGATGACGTCAATGCGCAGGCCGCGCTTGGGCTCGTCCTCGAACCCGCGGCTGCGGTAGTCGAACCAGCTGAAGCGATCGGTCACCGCCGGGTTCTGCAGGCGGAAACTGTCCACCAGGCCCCAGCCCTTCAGGCGCGCCAGCCACTCGCGCTCCTCAGGCAGGAAGCTGCACTTGCCGGTCTTCAGCCAGCGCTTGCGGTTCTCCTCGCCGATGCCGATGTCGCAGTCTTCCGGCGAGATATTGATATCGCCCATCACCACCAGCGGCTGGCTGGGCTGGAAGCGGGTTTCCAGCAGGTCCTGCAGGTCGGCGTAGAAGCGCTGCTTGGCAGGGAATTTCACCGGGTGCTCGCGGTTCTCGCCTTGCGGGAAGTAGCCGTTCATTACGGTGATCAGCTCGCCCTGGGCATCCTTGAAGGTGCCCCAGATGAAACGGCGCTGCGAATCTTCGCCATCGTTGGGGAAGCCGCGCTGCAGCTCCAGCGGCTCCTGGCGGGAGAGCAGGGCAACGCCGTAGTGGCCTTTCTGCCCGTGGTAGTGCACGTGATAGCCGAGGGCTTCGACTTCCTCGCGAGGGAACTGGTCGTCCGCGACCTTGGTTTCCTGCAGGCCGATCACGTCCGGCTGATGGCGCTCGATGATGGCCTGCAGCTGATGGGGACGTGCGCGCAAGCCGTTGATATTGAAGGAGACGATTTTCATCCTGGACGTCCTGGCAAAAGAACGATGCTAGCCCAAGGTGGCCGATTCTGGCGACCCTGGCGCGCCGCTGCTAGTGTTTCGTGGCTGGAGCGCGAACCATAAGAAGACACCAGAAGAAGAGGCGTCCGCATGCCTGATTCGATCGCCGAAGTGCGCCTGCTCGACAGCGGCTACAGCCGCGAAGTCCGCTCGCTGCTGTATCACGCTTATCGCCATGAACCGACTTTTGCCTACCTGTTCGAAGCCGACCGCCCCGGTTTCGACCAGCGCGTGCGCGCCACGGTGCGCGAGCTGACCAACCAGCACTTCCTCGAAGAGCTGCCGGCCATCGGCCTGTTACGCGAGGACCGCCTGGTGGGCGTGGCCCTGATCGCGCCGCCGCAGCAGCGCCTGGACATCACCGAGAGCTGGGCCTGGCGCATGCGCATGCTGCTCACCACCGGTTTTCGCTGCACCCGCCGTTACCTGGACTATCACGCCGCCGTGCTCGGCTGCCTGCCGCCGGGGCCGTACCACATCCTGCCGCTGATCGGCATTCATCCGGAGTTCCAGGGCAAGCACCTGGGCGAGCAACTGCTCGATGCGCTGCATGTCTGGTGCGCGGAGGAGGGCAGTTCCCAGGGGTTGGTGCTCGACACCGGGAATTCGCGTTACCTGGATTTCTATCGCCGCCACGGCTATGAGGAGCTGGGCGAGGTGGCCCTGGGGCCGATCCGGGAGCACGTGCTGTTCCATCCGAACCCGAGACCGGAAAGCCAGCTGGCCAGCCAGGGCGGATAGCGCTTTTGAGGGTTCCAGCGCTCCGGGAAACGGCCTGATCGCCATTTCCCGTGCTAGCATTCCGCGCCATGAGAGTTGTCCAAGGATTGCTTGGGCTGCTGCTGATAATGGCGTTCTGCTTGCAGGGGGCGCTGGCGGCCGAAGCCCATCTCGACGTTCGCATCACTCCCGCCACCCCTGCGCTCAAGGCCAATATCGAGGCCTATGTGGGCAGCCTTGGCGAGCGTGATCAGGCGGCATTGCGGCGCATGCGGCGCACCGCCGAAGAGCAGGCGCAGAAGGCCGCGCAGGCACTGGGTTACTACCAGGCGCGCATCCGCAGCCGGGTGCGCGACGGACAGCCGCCGACCCTGCGCCTGAACGTGACGCCAGGGGAGCCGGTACACCTGCGCAACGTCACCATCCGGGTAGAGGGCCCGGCAGCCAAGCTCAAGAGCTTCCGGGTGCCCGGTGGCGATGCTCTCAAGCCCGGCGCGCAGCTCAATCACGGTGCCTACGAGGATGCCAAGCGGCTGATCCAGAACCAGGCGTCGCGCTTCGGTTTCTTCCGTGGGCAGTTCAGCCAGCAGCAGTTGCAGGTCGATCCGGTGGCCGGCGTCGCGGACATCGAACTGGTCTACGTCAGCGGGCCGCGTTCGACCCTCGGCAAGGTCGAATTCACTGGTGACTACCCCTTCGACGACGAACTCCTGCAGCGCATGGTGCCGTTCGAGAACGGCACCCCCTACGACTCCGAGCTGATCGCCGACCTCAACCAGGCACTGCAATCCTCCGGCTACTTCGACGGTGTGCGCGTGGACGCGGCGCCGCAGGCCAAGGCCAGTTCCGACGTGATTCCGGTCAATGTCCACCTGCAGGTGCGCAAGCCGCGGACCATGGGCCTCGGCCTGGGCTTCTCCACCGATGTCGGGCCGCGCGCCAAGGCCAACTGGACGCGCCACTGGGTCAACCCGCAGGGACACAGCCTGGGCTGGGAGGCGGAAGTCTCCTCCCCCCGGCAGAACGTCGGCGCCTGGTACGAGATTCCCCTGGACCCGCCGTTGACCGACAAGCTGCGCTTCACCAGCGGCTACCAGAACGAAGACCTGGTGGACACCCAGAGCAAGCTGCTCACCCTCGGCAGCGAATGGCACCACAAGCTCGACAGCGGCTGGCAGCGGGTGGTGTCGCTGAACTGGCAGCGCGAGGAATACAAGCTGGGCGACGACTCGGGCCTGAGCAGCTTCCTCATGCCGGGGATCGGTTATTCGATCCTCGAGGCCGACAACAAGGTCGACCCCAGCCACGGCTATCGCCTGCAGTTCGACGTGAAGGGCGCCAAGCAGGGGTTCCTGGCCGACGCCGACGTCGCCCACGTCAATGCGCTGGCCAAGGGGCTGACCAGCTTCTGGGGCGGCCAGCGTCTGCTCGGGCGCATCCAGCTCGGCGGTATCGCCACCAACGACTATTCCTCGATCCCGCCGTCGCTGCGCTTCTTCGCCGGTGGTGACCAGAGCGTTCGCGGCTACGACTACCAGACGCTGTCGCCGAAGAACTCCGAAGGCGACCGCATCGGTGGACGCTACATGGTCGCCGGCAGCGTCGAGTACCAGTACCCGATTGCCGAGCGCTGGCGGCTGGCGGCCTTCGTCGATCAGGGCAACGCCTTCAACTCGCTGGACTTCCCGTCGATCAAGACCGGCGTGGGCATCGGTATCCGCTGGGTTTCCCCGGTCGGCCCGTTGCGCCTGGATCTCGCCGACGGCCTGGACGAGGACGGCGGCATCCGTATCCACTTCTCCATGGGGCCTGAACTGTGAACCGTGCGGGCTGGATGCGCGCCATGCGCTGGCTGCTGGGCGGGTTGCTCGGCCTGATTCTGCTATCGATCGCGGGCCTGGCCGCCTTGTTGGGTACCGAAGCGGGCAGCCGCATGGCGCTGCAATGGATTCCGGGGTTGACCGTGGACGGCTTCAGCGGCCGCCTGGCCGGCGCCTTCACCGCGAAGCGCCTGGAGTGGAGCGACGGCGCCACCCGCCTGGTGCTCGACGAGCCGGATATCGCCTGGTCGCCGGGTTGCCTGCTGCGCATGGCGCTGTGCCTGGGCCGCGTGGCGGCCAGGGAGATACGGCTGACCCTGCCGCCCAGCGAGGCGAGCGAGTCCTCCGGGCCGATCCAGTTGCCGAGCCTGAACCTGCCGCTGGCCCTGGAACTGGGCGACGTGCGTATCGGCCGCTTCCTGCTCGATGATCAGGAGCAGCTGCGCGACACCAGCCTGGTGGCGAACTGGGACCCTGAAGGTCTGCACATCCAGTCGGCGACGCTGGCGCGGGGTGATCTGCGCCTGTCGCTCTCCGGGCTGCTCAAGCCCACCCAGGGTTGGCCATTGCAGGCACAGGGCAGCCTCGATCTGCCGGCCGTGGGCGGCAAGCCCTGGTCGCTGAAGCTGCAGGTCGACGGCGAACTGCAGGGTCACCTGAAGTTGCAGGCACAGAGCAGCGGCTACCTCAATGGCCAGTTGCAGGGTGATGTGCAGCCGCTGGCGGAGAACCTGCCGGCCCAGGCCCTGGTGCTGGCCGACGGGTTCAAGGCGGATGCCGCGCTGCCCGATACGCTGGCGCTCAATCAGGTTCGCCTGAACGCCAATGGCGACCTGAAGAACGGCTACCAGATCGCCGGCGCGGCCCTGCTGCCGGCCGAAGACAGCCCGGTGGTGCTGACCCTGCGCGGCCGCGTCGATGCCCAGGGGGCGGATATCGCCGCACTCGACCTGACGGCCGCTCAGGCGCAACGCCTGGGCATGCAGGGACGGCTCGACTGGAAGGGGGGCTTCGCTGCCGACGCCACCCTCGACTGGCTGGACTTCCCCTGGCGGCGCCTGTACCCGGCGATCGAGGAACCGCCGGTGAGCGTGCACAGCCTCAAGGCCGAGGTGCAGTATCGCGACGGCGCGTACCTGGGCAATTTCGATGCCGCGCTGAACGGTCCGGCGGGCGCGTTCACCCTGGCCAGTCCGGTCTCCGGCAATCTCTCGGAAGTCTTCCTGCCGTCGCTGCAACTGGTGGCGGGGCAGGGCAAGGCCGAGGGCCATGTGAAGGTCGGCTTCGCCGACACCGTCAGTTGGGACGCCTCCCTCGACCTGCGCGACCTCGACCCCGCCTACTGGCTGGAGCAGATGCCGGGCCGCCTGGGCGGGCCGCTGCGCAGCCAGGGCTCGCTCAAGGACGGCAGCCTGAACCTGACCGCGAACCTCGACCTGCAAGGGCGCCTGCGTGGCCAGCCGGCGTTGCTCAAGGCCCGCGCCGAGGGCGCCGGGCAGTCCTGGAAGGCCGACGAGCTGACCCTGCAACTGGGCGACAACCGCATCACCGGCCAGGCGGCGCTGGACCAGCGCCTCTCCGGCAAGCTGGACCTCGCCCTGAATCAATTGGGCCAACTGTGGCCGCAGCTCGCCGGCCAACTGGGCGGGCGGCTCGACCTGGCCGGCACCCTGCAGGCACCGCAGGGGCAACTGGCGCTCAACGGCCAGCGCGTCGCCTACGCCGGCCAGAGCCTGCGCAGCTTGGCACTGGATGCAGGGCTCGATGCCGCCCAGCGCGGCCGCCTGGACCTGCAGGTGCAGGGCCTGCGCAGCGGCGACACGCGCCTGGGCACGCTCAAGCTGGAAGGCAGCGGCGACAAGCAGCGCCAGCAGCTCTCGCTGAACCTGCAGGGCAAGCCGGTGGTTCTCGCGCTGAACCTCGACGGCACCTGGAACGGCCGCGACTGGCGTGGCCGCCTGGCCCAGGGCGACATCCAGAGCGGCGGGCAGGACTGGCGCCTGCAGCAGCCGGCGAAGTTGGAGCGGCTGGCCGATGGCCGGCTGACTCTGGGCGCGCATTGCTGGGCCTCGGGCCCGGCCAGCCTGTGCGCCGAAGACCAGCGCCTGATGCCCGACCCACGCCTGCGTCTGCATTTGCGCCAGTTCCCGCTGGACAGCCTGGCGCGCTGGCTGCCCGAGGACTTCGCCTGGCGCGGCCAATTGGACGGCGACGTGCAACTGGACCTGCCAGCCAGCGGCCCGAATGGTTCGATCCTGCTCAATGCCGGCAGCGGCACGTTGCGCCTGAAGGAGCAGGACGACTGGGTCGACTTCCCCTACCAGAGCCTGCAACTGGAAAGCCGCCTGACACCCCGGCGCATCGATACCCGCCTGCAGTTCCATGGCGAGAAGCTGGGCACGCTGGATGCCCAGGTGCAGCTCGACCCCCGGCCGAAGTCCAAGCCGCTGAGCGGCAGCTTCAGCCTCAACGGCCTGGACCTGTCTATCGCACGGCCCTTCGTGCCCGCGGTGGAAACCCTCAAGGGACGGCTCCACGGCAACGGGCGGATTTCCGGCGGGCTGTTGGCGCCACGGGTGGATGGCGATCTGCGCCTGGTCGATGGCGAGGTGTCCGGCGGCGACCTGCCGACGCGCCTGGAACAGCTGCAAGTGCAGGCGCGTATCGCCGGCGAACAGGTGGACCTGAGCGGCCACTGGACGGCCGGGGAGCATGGCAACGGCAACCTGTCCGGGCGGATCGCCTGGAACGAGGCGCTGGATGTCGACCTGAACGTGCGCGGCAACCGTCTGCCGGTGACGATCGACCCGTACGCGGAACTGGAGGTCGAGCCGGACCTGGCGATCCGCATGGCCGGCGAGGGCCTGGCCGTTTCCGGCAAGGTGCAGGTGCCCAGCGGCGCCATCACCATTCGCCAGCTCCCGCCGTCGACGGTCAAGGTGTCGGACGACACCGTGATCGTCGGCCAGAAGCAGGAGCAGAAGGCCGCCGCCGTGCTGCACATGGACGTCGACGTGATAGTCGGTGAGGACAAGCTGACCTTCTCCGGCTTCGGCCTGAACGCGGAGCTGGCCGGCCAGGTACACGTGGGCGACAACCTCGACACCCGTGGCGAGCTGCGCCTGAACAAGGGCCGCTACCGTGCCTACGGGCAGAAGCTGACCATCCGCCGTGCGCGCCTGCTGTTCGCCGGACCCATCGACCAGCCGTACCTGGATATCGAGGCGATCCGCAAGGTCGACGACGTGATCGCCGGCCTGCGCCTGACCGGCAACGCTGAGCAGCCGCGCAGCGAGGTGTTCTCGGAACCGGCGATGAGCCAGCAGCAGGCGCTGTCCTACCTGGTGCTGGGCCGGCCGATGAGCACCGGCGAGGACAGCAACATGATGGGCGAGGCGGCGCTGGCGCTGGGCCTGGCCGGAAGCGCGCCGCTCACCGGCGAGGTCGCGCAGAAGCTGGGCATCCAGGACTTCCAGCTGGACACCGAGGGCACCGGCAACAGCACCAGCGTGGTCGCCAGCGGCCAGCTCTCCGACAAGCTCAGCCTGCGTTACGGCGTGGGGGTGTTCGAGCCGGCCAACACCATCGCCTTGCGCTACCTGCTGAGCAAGAAGGTCTACCTGGAGGCGGCCAGCGGCCTGGCCAGCTCGCTGGATATCTTCTACAAGCGCGACTTCTGATACCGCGAGCCCGGCGGATCCCGCCGCCAGCCTTCATTGCGCCTTAAGAAAGGCCCCACAGACTTCCTGTGCCGCCGACTGCCCGGCGGTTACGGGGAGTCAACATGCGCCTGGATCACCTCAGGACCCACCTGCTCGAATTCATCAACAAGGGCTTTCCGGCCCGCCAGTTGCGCCGCCTGGCTGCCCGCGACCTGCTGCGCGGGGCCGCGGCGGGACGGCGGGCGCCCGCGCCGCTGGCCGAAGCCTTGCTGGAGTGGTCGGTGCTGGAACCCCAGGCGGCGCTGGACCGCCTGGGCAGCCGCCGCGAGGGGCTCAGCGAATCCGAGGCGCAAGAGCGACTCATGCGTTCGGGGCCGAACGAGGTGGAGCAGGACCGCCCGATCGGCGCCTGGCTGCACCTCTGGTACTGCTACTGCAATCCCTTCAACCTGCTGCTGAGCCTGCTGGCAGCGATCTCCTGGGTGACTGAGGACGCCGAGGCTGCCGTGGTGATCGGCAGCATGGTGGGGATTTCCACGCTGCTGCGCTTCGTCCAGGAGAAGCGCTCCAATCGCGCCGCCGAGCAACTCAAGGCGATGGTCAGCAACACCGCCACGGTGTTCCGCAGCCCGGACGGCGAAGGTCCGTCGAGCCGGGTTGAGGTGCCGATCCGTCAACTGGTGCCCGGCGATGTGCTGTGGCTCTCGGCTGGCGACATGGTGCCGGCGGACGTGCGCCTGCTCAGCGCCAAGGACCTGTTCGTCGGCCAGGCGGCGCTGACCGGTGAATCGCTGCCGGTGGAGAAGTTTGCCCAGCTGCGCGACGCCCGTCAGGGCAACCCGCTGGAGCGCGACAACCTCTGCTTCATGGGCACCAACGTCATCAGTGGCTCGGCGCAGGCCGTGGTGGTTGGCACCGGCGCACGGACCTATTTCGGCTCGCTGGCCGAGCGGGTGATCGCGACGGACCCGGCACCCACCGCCTTCCAGGCCGGGGTGAACAAGGTCAGCTGGCTGCTGATCCGCTTCATGCTGGTGATGGCGCCGCTGGTACTGCTGATCAATGGTTTCACCAAGGGCGACTGGCTGCAGGCGGCGCTGTTCGCGTTGTCCATCGCGGTCGGCCTGACCCCGGAAATGCTCCCGATGATCGTCACTTCGACCCTGGCCAAGGGCGCGGTGGCGCTGAGCCGGCGCAAGGTGATCGTCAAGCGCCTGGACGCTATCCAGAACTTCGGGGCGATGGACATCCTCTGCACCGACAAGACCGGCACCCTGACCCAGGACCGCATCGTGCTGGAGCGCCATACCGACGCCTTCGGCCAGGCCCAGGACCGCGTCCTGCAACTGGCCTTCCTCAACAGCCACCACCAGACGGGGTTGAAGAACCTGCTGGACGTGGCCGTGCTGGAGCACGTCGAGTTGCGCCATGCGTTGCGGGTGGACAGCCGCTACCGCAAGGTCGACGAGATTCCCTTCGACTTCGCCCGCCGGCGCATGTCGGTGGTGGTCCGCGAGCCGGACGACCGCCACCTGCTGATCTGCAAGGGAGCACTGGAAGAGGTGCTGGATGTCTGCGTCTCGGTGGAGGCTGGCGACACCGTGGAGCCACTGGATGGCGAGCGCCTGGCGAGCATTCGCGCGGTGGCCGAGGGGCTCAACCAGGAGGGCCTGCGAGTGGTCGCAGTGGCGACCCGCGAACTGCCGCCGGAGCGCGATGGGTATGGCGTGGCCGATGAAGCGGGGCTGTGCCTGGCCGGCTACATCGCCTTCCTCGATCCGCCGAAGGAAACCACCGCCCCGGCGCTGCGCGCGCTGGCGGAAAACGGCGTGGCGGTGAAGGTACTGACCGGCGATAACGAGCGGGTCACCCTGAAGGTCTGCCGCGATGTCGGCCTGCCGGTGCAGGGCGTGCTCCTCGGCCCGCAGCTGGACAGCCTCGATGACCTCACGCTGGGCGAGCGTGCCGAGCACACCACGCTGTTCGCCAAGCTCACCCCCGGCCACAAGGAGCGGCTGGTGCGCGTGCTGCGCGAGCGCGGGCACGTGGTCGGTTTTCTCGGCGATGGCATCAACGACGCCCCGGCGCTGCGCACCGCGGACATCGGCATCTCGGTGGACTCGGCGGTGGACATCGCCAAGGAGGCCGCCGACCTGATCCTGCTGGAAAAGAGCCTGCTGGTGCTTGAAGAGGGAGTGATCGAAGGCCGCCGTACCTTCGCCAACATGCTCAAGTACATCCGCATGACCGCCAGTTCCAATTTCGGCAATGTGTTCAGCGTGCTGGTGGCCAGCGCCTTCATTCCCTTCCTGCCGATGCTGCCGTTGCAGCTGTTGGTGCAGAACCTGCTGTACGACCTGTCGCAGATCGCCATTCCCTTCGACCACGTCGACGACGAGCAACTGCGCCGTCCGCAACAATGGAACCCCGGCGGGCTGGGGCGCTTCATGGTGTTCTTCGGGCCGGTCAGCTCGCTGTTCGACATCGCCACTTTCCTGGTCCTGTGGTTCGCCCTGGGCGCCAATGCGCCGCAGCACCAGGCGCTGTTCCAGTCCGGCTGGTTCGTCGAGGGGCTGATCTCGCAACTGCTGGTGGTGCACATGATCCGCACCCGGCGCATTCCCTTCCTGCAGAGCCGCGCGGCGTGGCCGCTGCTGGGCATGACCCTGGCGCTCGTCGCCGTGGCGATCTTCCTGCCCATGGGGCCGCTGGCCCATTCCTTCCACATGCAGGCGCTGCCGCTGGCGTACTGGCCGTGGCTGGCGGGCATCCTGGCGGGGTACATGGTGCTGACCCAGGCGGTGAAGGGCTGGTTCGCGCGCCGCTATGGCTGGGATCGCAGCGAGCGACCGCGTCCACGGGCATCGCTGGCGCTGGGCGAGGGCGCGGAGGCCTGAGTCGAACGCCGGCAGTTTCAGGCAAGTCTGCGCAGGACCAGGCAAACCGCTCGGCGCTTTCTTCGCGTATCGTCGCGGCGCGTGCCGGGCATAGCGCCTAGGCTGAATCGATCCGTGCCGGAGCCTGCGGGTTCTGGCCGCCCCATCACCCGAGGAAGAGGTGAACTCGCAGATGATTACCGTGAACCTGAACGGCAAGGACCATGAATTCGACGCGCCCGGCGAGATGCCGCTGCTCTGGGCCCTGCGCGACGTCGCCGGGCTGACCGGCACCAAGTACGGCTGCGGCATGGCCCTGTGCGGCGCCTGCACGGTGCACATCGACGGCCAGCCGACGCGCTCCTGCGTCACGCCGCTGGCGGCGGTGGCGGGCAAGAAGGTCACCACTATCGAGGCGGTGAACGAGCAGCCCGCCGGCAAGGCGGTCCAGGACGCCTGGCGGCGGCTGGACGTGGTGCAGTGCGGTTACTGCCAGTCCGGGCAGATCATGTCCGCCACCGCGCTCCTTGCCTCCAACAAGGCGCCCAGCGATGCCGACATCGACACGGCCATGAGCGGCAACATCTGCCGCTGCGCCACCTACGCGCGGATTCGCGCGGCCATCCACGACGCCGCCAAGACCCTGGCCTGAGGAGCTTCGACATGCGCGATACCCGCATCGATCAGGAAGAGGCGCAGCAGCGCGGCATCTTCAATCTCAGCCGCCGGCATTTCCTCCGGGGCGCCGGTGGCCTGGCCCTGGGCATCTACTTCGCGCCGCTGCTCGCGCGCATGGGCGAGGCGCAGGCGGCCGGTGATTTCGAACCCAACGCCTTCGTGCGCATCGCCCCCGACGGCACGGTGACAGTGATCGCCAAGCACGTGGAAATGGGGCAGGGCAGCTATACGGGCCTCGCCACGCTGGTGGCCGAGGAACTGGATGCCGACTGGGCCCATGTGCGCGTGGAAGGCGCGCCGGCCGATGCCAAGCGCTACGCCAACCTGGCCTTCGGCAATCTGCAGGGCACCGGCGGCAGTACCGCCACTGCCAACTCCTTCGAGCAGATGCGCAAGGCCGGCGCCAGCGCGCGCGCCATGCTGGTGGCCGCCGCCGCCGAGCAATGGAAGGTGCCCGCCGCGCAGATCGAAGTGCATGACGGCGTGGTGACTCACGCCGCTTCCGGACACAAGGCCGGCTTCGGCGAACTGGCCGAAGCGGCGACCAGGCAGCCGGTGCCCGCCGAAGTGAAGCTGAAGGACCCGAAGGACTTCAAGCTGATCGGCCAGGCGAAGCTGCCGCGCATCGACAGCAGCGGCAAGACCGATGGCTCGGCGGTGTTCACCCAGGACATCCATCTGCCGGACATGCTGGTGGCCGTGGTCGCCCACCCGCCGCGTTTCGGCGGGGTGCCGGCCAAGGTCGACCCGAGCAAGGCCAAGGCGGTGTCCGGCGTGGTCGCGGTGGTGCAGTTCCCCGGCAGCGACAGGCGCTTCGCCGGCGTGGCCGTGCTGGCGAAGAACACCTGGGCCGCCCGCCAGGGTCGCGATGCCTTGCAGGTCGAATGGGACGAGAGCAAGGCGTTCAAGATGGGCAGCAAGGAAATCTTCGCCCAGTACCGCGAGATGGCCGGCAAGCCTGGTTTGGTGGCGCGCAACGTGGGCGATGTCGACAAGGCCCTGAAGCAGCCGGCCAAGCTCATCGAGGCGGAGTACGAGTTCCCGTTCCTGGCCCACGCGGCGATGGAACCGCTGAACTGCGTGGTCCAGCTCAAGGACGACGGTGGTTGCCAGATCTGGAATGGCGAGCAGTGGCAGACCGCCGACCAGGCGGCGGTGGCGCAGTTGCTGGGCGTCAAGCCGGAGCAGGTGTCGATCACCCAGCTGTATGCCGGCGGCAGCTTCGGCCGGCGCGCCAATCCGCATTCGGACTACGTGCTGGAGGCCGCGGCGATCGCCAAGGCCGCCCATGAGCAGGGCATCAAGGCGCCGGTGAAGATGGTCTGGACCCGCGAGGACGATACCCGTGGCGGCTATTACCGCCCGGCGTTCCTGCACCGCGCGCGGCTGGCGGTGGATGCCTCGGGCAACCTGGTGGGCTGGGAGCAGCGGCTGGTCGGCCAGTCCTTCATCCTCGGCACGCCGTTCGAGAAGATCATGGTCAAGGATGGCATCGACAAGATCGCCGTGGAGGGCGCGGACGACCTGCCCTATGCGGTGCCCAACCTGCGCGTCGAGCAGGCGCTGGCCGAGAACGTCACGGTGCCGACCCAGTGGTGGCGCTCCGTGGGGCATACCCATACGGCGTTCTCCACCGAGACGCTGGTGGACGAGGCCGCCATCGCTGCCGGCAAGGACCCCTACGAGTTCCGCCACGCCCTGCTCAAGGACCATCCCCGCCATCGCGGCGTGCTTGAGCTGGCGGCGCAGCGGGCCAACTGGAAGGCGCCGCTGGCGAAGGGCGCTCAGGGCGAGCAGCGTGGCCGTGGCATCGCCGTGCACGAGTCGTTCGGCAGCTTCGTGGCCCAGGTGGTGGAGGTGACGGTCAAGGCGGACCACAGCTTCAAGGTGGACCGCGTGGTCTGCGCGGTGGACTGCGGCCTGGCGATCAACCCGGACGTGATCACGGCGCAGATGGAAGGCGGCATCGGCTTCGCCCTGTCGACGGCGCTGCACAGCGCCATCACCCTGACGGACGGGAAGGTGGACCAGTCCAACTTCCATGACTTCCAGGTCCTGCGCATCAACGAGATGCCGGTGGTGGAGGTGCACATCGTGCCGTCCGCGGTACCGCCGACCGGGGTTGGCGAACCCGGTGTGCCGCCGCTGGCGCCGGCGCTGGCCAACGCGCTGTTCGCCGCCACCGGCAAGCGCATCCGCACCCTGCCGATCGGCAATCAGCTGCAGGCCTGAGGCATCGCCCCTCTCCCGTGAGACGGAGAGGGGCGGCTCCACAGCCTACGCCCCGCGCTTCCCAGCCTCGGCGCGAAACCGCTCCGGTGTCGTCCCGGTGTAGCGCTGGAATGCCCGGTGGAAGCTGGTCACATGCTCGTAGCCGAGCAGGAAGGCGATCTCCTGCAAGGCCATGCGGCTGGCCAGCAGGTAGCGCTGGGCCAGCGCCATGCGCACCTCCAGCACGATGCCCTTGAAGGTCAGCCCGTCCGCGCGCAGCCGCCGTTGCAGCGTATAGGGCGGCATGCGCAGCCAGGCGGCGGTCTGTTCCAGGTCGGGCAGGGGGATGCGGGCGTTCTGCAGCAGATAGAAACGCACGTCGTCCGGCAGCGTCTGGCCGCGCTCGAAGCTGGCCAGGGTCGCTGCGCCCTGGGCCTGGCACAGGCGCGTCACCGTCGGGTTGGCGGTGGAAAAGGGGCGGTCGTGGAATTCCCGGGGAATCCACAGCTGCGCCTGGGCGGCGTTGAACCGGCACTGTCCGGGGAACAGTTCCTGGTAGACCTTCGCATGGGCCGGCGGCGGGTAGGGCAGGTGGACCTGCATGCCGGTGCAGTCTTCCAGCTCCGGCAAGCGCTGACACAGCCAGCGCCAGGTGCTGCTCAGCCATTCCTCGCACAGCGCGTTGCGCTCCACCTCGCTGAACGGCGGCAGTTGCAGGGTCAGGCGGATGTGGCTGGCGTCCTCGTCGCGCTGGGTGTGGATCGGGTGCGGCATCAGGCTGGACGGCTGGCCGAGGGAGATGTCCCAGGAGCGCCGCAGGTTGGCCGCGCTGATCAGCGCATAGCCGATCACGCCCAGGTCGTAGAGGTTGTAGCGCTGGCCGAGGCGCAGGAAGAAGTCGCTGGAGCCCAGCAGCCCGGCGGCCTGTTGCAGCAGGCGGTAATAGCGGGCGAAGTTCATCTCGGCGGCGGCCGCTTCGCCGCCTGGCGGCAGCCCCAGGCCGCCGAGCAGCGGTGCCAGCGCAGGCAGGGCGGGGCGCGCCTGCCATTCTTCGAGGAAGTGACGGAACAGCTGGCGGGCGGCGTAATCGATGTCGAAGGACGCGGTGGGCATGGCGGCGTTCCGGTCGGCTAAGAGATTGTCATCTTGTGCTAGCGAGTTGTCATCTTATGCTAGTCGAGCGGTAAAAGCCGAGCCCTATACTGCGCCCACGGACAAGAACTACAAGGGCTTCCCATGACCGCTCCGGACCGCTTCCGCTCTTCCAATTCCCCCACCGACCGCTTCGCCGAACTGCTGCTGCACAACGGCCGCTTCTACACCCTCGACCCCGCCCAGCCCTGGGCCGAGGCGGTGGCCATTCGTGACGGCCGCCTGCTGGCGGTGGGGCGTCGCGAGGAGATGGAACATCTGGTCGGCCCCGACACCCTGGTGCGCGATCTGGACGGCGCCTTCTGCATGCCCGGCCTGCACGACATGCACACCCACCCGGACCTCGCCCTGGCGCCGCGCTACGCCGATGACCTCGACGTCGGCATCGAGGACCCGACCCCGGAACAACTGGCCAAGGCCATCCGCGAATACGCCGCCAGCCACCCCGGCGACGGCTGGATCTACGGCCAGTACTGGGTCCGCTACACCTTCCGCGAAGCGGGGCTGAAGCCGGGCCGCGAGTGGCTCGACAGCATCATGCCGGACCGCCCGGTGGCGCTGCTCGACCGCATGTGGGGCACCATGATGGTCAACTCCCGCGCGCTGGAGCTGGCCGGCATCGACGCCGACACGCCCGACCCGCGCAATGGCTACCTGGAGCGCGACGAGCTCACCGGCGAGCCCAAGGGCCTGATGATCGACGGCGCCTACGCACTGATCCACGCCGCCATGCCGCCGACCCCGGCCAAGGTGCTGCGCCAGTCCTACCGCGACGGCGTGCACTTCCAGAGCTCCCGTGGCGTCACCGCGGCCAAGTATGTGCACGTCTGCGAGAACCGCCTGGACGCCCTCAAGCACCTGGACGACGCCGGGCAACTGACCCTGCGCGTGGAAGCGGCGATCAGCTGGCAGGACGACATCTTCCCGGTACGCCGGCGCTGGGAGCTGCTCAGCGGCGAGCGTCACTACTACCGCAGCGCGCGGCTGTCGGCGAACGCGGTGAAGTTCCACTTCGACGGCACCGTCGAACCGCGCTCTTCCTTCCTGATCACTCCCTGGCCGGGTGAGAATGCCTGGCGCGGCAAGCTCAACCTGACCCCCGAGCACATCACCGACATGGTGGTGGACATGGATCGCCGCGGCATCCGCGTCATCGCCCACTGCACCGGCGATGCGGCGTCCGACGTGTTCCTCGACGCGGTGGCCGAGGCGCGCCGGCGCAACGGCTTCAGCGGCGTGCGCCATCAGTGCGCGCACAGCACCATCCTGCATCCGGGCAACCTCAAGCGCTTCCGCGAACTGGACGTGATCGCCGAGTTCTCCCCGGCGGCCTGGTACCCGACGCCCTTCGCCAGCGGCGCGCGCTCCGGCTATGGCCCGGATCGCCTCAAGCGCATCTATGATTTCAAGGGGGTGCTGGCCGCCGGAGGCATTGCGGTGTTCGGCACCGACTGGCCGGTGGCGTCCATCGACCCCTGGCTGGCGCTGGAAACCCTGGTCACCCGGCAGAACCCCTGGAACGACGACCCGGCCTGCTTCGGCGAGCCGATCAGCCTGGAGCAGGCGATCCGCGTGGCGACCCTCAACGGCGCCTACGCCATGGGCCTGGAGCACCTGACCGGTAGCCTGGAGGCAGGCAAGTCGGCGGACTTCATCGTCCTCGACCGCGATCTGTTCGCGGCGCCCGCGCGCAACTACATCCACCGCACCGAGGTGCAACTGACCTTCGTCGAAGGGCGCCCGGTGTACGACCGCCTCGGCCAGTTCAGCGACACCCCGCTGGAAGCCGTATGGAAGGGCGAGCCGCCGCGCATCGAGGGCGTCAACGCATGAGTGCGGTGAGCATCCCGGTGACGGTGGTCGCCGGCTTTCTCGGCGCCGGCAAGACCACGCTGCTGCGCAACCTGCTGGAGCGCTGCGAGGGGCGGCGGCTGGCGGTGATCGTCAACGATTTCGGCGAGCTGAACATCGACGCCGGGATGATCGCCGAGCAGACCGAGGCGGTGTACAGCCTGGAGAACGGCTGCATCTGTTGCAGCGTGCAGGACGACCTGCTGGCGCAGCTGGAGCGTCTGGCGAACATGAACCCGCCGCTGGAACAGGTGGTGATCGAGTGCAGCGGCGTGTCCGACCCGCAGCGCATCGTGCAGACCCTGGGCTACCCGAAACTGCGCAAACGCCTGCACCTGGACGCGGTGCTCACGGTGGTCGACGCCGCCCGCCGCGAACCGCTGGAAGGCGAATACGCCCGGCTGGAACGCATGCAGGCGGCGGCCGCCGATCTGCTGCTGCTGAACAAGTGCGACCTGCTGGATGCGGAGACCCTGGCGGCGCAACGCGAGCGCTTCGGCCGTGGCGCTCGGGTGCTGGAGACCATCCAGGCGCAGATTCCCGATGAATTGCTGCTGGGCGAGCCGTCGCGCAAGCTGCGCCCGCACGGGCAGGACGGCGTCGATCACGGCGACCTGTTCGAGAGCTGGAACTGGCAGGGCGACGCGACCTTCGATGGCGCGCGGTTGAAGCACTGGCTGGAGACGCTGCCGCGCGGGCTGCTGCGGCTCAAGGGCCTGGTGCGCCTGGCTGGGCAAGACGGGGCGCTGTGGCTGCAGTACGTGGGCGGCCGCTACCAGTTCCGGCCGGCGACTGACGCAGAAGCGGCGCAAGGCTCGCGCCTGGTGTTCATCGCGGAGAAAGGCGGGCAGTTGCGCGCTGAGCTCGAAGCTGGACTGCGAGCTTGCTTCAGCTCTTTGTAGGATCGAGGGGGACGCCCAGTCCTTGCTCGCGAACGCTCTCCCAGCAGATCCAGAGCTGGGCGGTTCGCGAGCAAGCTCGCTCCTACAAGAACCACACGCGGAAACGAAAAAGCCCGGCTTGCGACCGGGCTTTTTTTCGGGCTGCACCTGGAATCAGGCAGGCATGTGCCACTCTTGCAGGCGGTAGCCTTCGCGGTTCAGCTCATCGCGGGCCTGGACCAGCAGATCCTCGAGCTGTTCCGGGTCGGAATAGGCGGAGCTGGGGATGCGGGTGAGCCCCAGCAGACGGGTGCCGGTCCGGTCGATGACGGACAGGTCGAGGCTGCCGTCGCCCCCCTGATAAACCCAGGTCACGCACTGGAAGGGTTGGAAGGCTCGTCCGGTGATCAGCAGAGCCTCGTTGAAACGAAGGGTCGCATTCATGGTGTGATCTCTCTGCGCGGTAATCCATTGCGAAGATGGCGATGGCGGTCCATCCACCATCGTGTTCGTTCACGCAATTGATGTTTTCAGAAGCGAAGAAAGTCACAACCCATGTCGCGTTCGTACACAAAGTAGTCGCAAATCAATCCGAATGGACCACTGCAGGCCCCGTCAGCCGTGGCCTGCAGCGATGCCTGGGGTGCGCCACCGCCGCACATAGCGTTCGTCAGAGGCGACGGGAGGTCAGGCCTGCATGGCCCAGCCGTCCACGTTCATTGCCGCCTGGCGCAGCGCTTCGGAACGGGTCGGGTGCGGGTGGCAGGTACGCGCGATGTCCTCGGCGGCACCGCGGAACTCCATGGCCACGCAGTATTCCGCGATCATGTCGCCGACGTTCGGGCCGATCATGTGCACTCCGAGGATCTCGTCGCTGCGCTCGTCCGCCAGCACCTTCACGAAGCCTTCGGTCTCGTGGTTGATCTTCGCCCGGCTGTTGGCGGTGAAGGGGAACTTGCCCACCTTGTAGGCGCGACCTTCGGCCTTGAGCTGCTCCTCGGTCTTGCCCACGGTGGCCACTTCCGGGTGGGTGTAGATCACGCTGGGGACCACGTCGTAGTTCACTTCCCCGGCCTTGCCGGCGATCAGCTCGACGCAGGCGATGGCCTCGTCCTCGGCCTTGTGCGCCAGCATCGGGCCGGAAGTCACGTCACCGATCACCCAGATGCCCGGCACGCTGCTGCGGTGCTCGTGGTTCTCCAGCATGCCGCGCTTGTCGGTGGCGAGTCCCACGCTTTCCAGCCCAAGCCCCTGGGTATAGGGACGGCGGCCGATGGCGAGCAGCACGTAATCCGCCTGGATCGACTCCGCCGCGCCGCCGGCGGCCGGCTCCACGCTCAGGGTCACCTGCTTGCCGCTGACCTTGGCCTGGGTGACTTTCGAACCCAGCTTGAAGCTCATGCCCTGCTTGGTCAGCGTGCGCTGGAAGGTCTTGGCGGTTTCCAGGTCCATGCCGGGGCAGATGCGGTCCAGGTACTCGATCACCGTGACTTCCGCACCCAGGCGGCGCCACACCGAGCCCAGTTCCAGGCCGATCACCCCGGCGCCGATCACCACCAGGTGCCTGGGCACTTCGGGGATCGACAGCGCGCCGGTGGAATCGAGGATGCGCTGGTTGTCGACATCCACGCCCGGCAGCGGGGAGGGCTCCGAGCCGGTGGCGATGATGATGTCCTTGGCGGTCAGGGTGCTCTTGCTGCCGTCGGCGGCGGTCACTTGCACCTTGCCCGGTCCTTCGATGCGGCCCCAGCCCTTGACCCAGTCCACCTTGTTCTTGCGGAACAGGAACTCCACGCCCTTGGTCAGCGCGGCGACGCTCTCGGCCTTCTGCTTCATCATCTGCGCCAGGTCCAGCTTCGGCTTGACCTGGATGCCGAGGTTGGCGAACTCGCCGCCGGCCGCCGCCTCGTACAGCTCAGACGCGTGCAGCAGCGCCTTGGAGGGCATGCAGCCAACGTTCAGGCAGGTGCCGCCGAGGGTCTCGCGGCCCTCCACGCAGGCCACCTTCATACCCAGCTGGCCAGCGCGGATAGCGGCGTTGTAGCCGCCGGGGCCGCCACCGATGACGATCACATCGTAAGTGCTCATACAGTGCTCTCCGGGATGGAAAAAGAGGTGAATCGAGGTTAGCCCGTGTCCGTGGGATCACCAGCGCAGGGCTCTGGAATAGCGTTACCTAATTTATATTTCGACCATAATATATCGATTCGCGCAAGTCGCCCCTACATGACAGGCGCGATGGGGAGGGCGAGAATGCAGGGCTTTGGCGCTTCCGTTTCGTGCGCCTACGGAGAATTCATGAAAATCGACTGCGATTTCGACAGCGGCAACATCCAGGTCATCGACGCCAGCGACCCGCGCCACATGCGCCTGGCGCTGCGCCCGGATACCCGGAGCCCGCACTTCCAGTGGTTCCACTTCAAGGCCGAGGGCCTTGAGCCCGGCCAGCAGTACCAGTTCAGCCTGACCAACGCCCCCGGCTCCAGCTACACCGGCGGCTGGCCGGGCTACAACGCCGTGGCCTCCTACGACCAGCGCGACTGGTTCCGCGTACCCAGCACCTACGACTCCAACGGCCTGCACTTCAGCCTCGACGCCGAGCAGCCCCAGGCCTGGTTCGCCTACTTCGAGCCCTACAGCCGAGAGCGCCACGCCGAGCTGGTGAAGCGCGCCCAGGCCAACGGCGCCGAATTGCTCGCCACCGGCCACAGCCTGGAGGGCCGCGAACTGCCGCTGCTGCGTATCGGCAAGGGCGCGGCGGGCGCCCGCAAGATCTGGCTGATCGCCCAGCAACACCCCGGCGAGCACATGGCCGAGTGGTTCATGGAAGGCCTGATCGAGCGCCTGCAATCCGGCGATGCCGATATCCAGCGCCTGCTGGAGCGCGCCGACTTCTACCTGGTGCCGAACATGAACCCCGACGGCGCCTTCCACGGCCACCTGCGCACCAACGCCGCCGGCAAGGACCTCAACCGCGCCTGGGCCGCGCCCAGCGCCGAGGAGAGCCCGGAAGTGCTGTTCGTGCAGGAGCAGATGGCGAAGTACGGCGTCGACCTGTTCCTCGACATCCACGGCGACGAGGAAATCCCCTTCGTGTTCGCCGCCGGCTGCGAAGGCAACCCGGAGTTCACCCCGCGCCTGGACCGCCTGGAAAGCCTGTTCCGCGAACGCCTGGAAGCCAACGGCGAATTCCAGAGCGTGCACGGCTACCCCAAGGACGCGCCGGGCAAGGCCAACCTGACCCTGGCCTGCAATCACGTCGGTCGGACCTATGACTGCCTGTCGCTGACCCTGGAAATGCCGTTCAAGGACCACAACCTGTCGCCCAACGCCCGCACCGGCTGGAACGGCGCACGCTCCAAGGCACTTGCCGGCGCAGTGCTGACCACGGTTGCCAGCCTGTTGGGCGACTTGCGCTGAGCATAGGGCGTACAACCCTTCACGGTTGTACGCCGCTTCACCTGTGCTCTTGTAGGAGCGAGCTTGCTCGCGAACCGCCCAGCGACAGAGTCGCCAGATACCCGATTCGTGAGCAAGCTCGCTCCTACGTTGTTTTCTGGGTCCCCGCGTTCGCGGGGATGACATGTGTGGAGGGGTGGGGTGAGGGGGATGCATCGGCTCGGACTCCCCAGAAGAAGACAGTTGCTCCTACAGCTCCCCGAATTGACCGTTCGATCAGTCCAGCCGCCGATTTCGTTGAATCTTCCCGCCCAGGTGCTAGTCCAAAGGTTGAGGCATTCGCACGAAGGAGGTGCGTATGAATCGACAACGGAAGCTGTTAACCCCGCAGGAGATCGAAGACCTGCAGGAACGCATGGATGCCATGGAAGAACTGGACTTCAGAGAGCGCCGTGAAGTGCGCAAGAACCGCTCGGGCGAACACAGGCCTCGCACCTACGCAGGCGCGGTGGCCTGAGCAACAGGGCCCCAGGGCCCATCCTCACTGGCGCAAGCCACTCGGGAAACACGGCAGGGCCGATCCGGCGCCACTCGCCGGACCGGCCTCCGTGATCTGATTTCCCGGCCCCCCAGAACTCATTCGAAACGCCGCTCGCGGTGCGTCGGTGTGCCCATGCATTGGCGAAAATCTATGAGATTAAAATATCGGATTGAGATATTTGTTTTGCAGTGAGACAAAAATCTCATTAGCGTCATTCCATCGCCCAACCCCCGGAGGGTCCGACCATGGCGCTGCCGCGAGAAGAAATGGATCGCAGGATCGACGAACACTTCCGCTTCGAAGCTGACGACAATGTCGACGGCGTGCTGGCCACCCTGGCCGGTGACGTCGAACACGACATCGTCGGCCATCCCGGCGGCCCCACGTATGGGCGCGAGGCGGCTCGGCCGTTCTACGAAGGCCTGTTCGCCGACCTCGCCGAAGGCCATGTGGAAACCCTGCGCCGACTCTACGGCGAGAACTTCGTGGTCGACGAATCGTTCTGGCGCGGTCGCGCACCAGGTCGTCCCTTCGGCCTCGAGGGACAGGGGCGGCCGCTGCAGTTCCGCCTGCTGCATGTCGTCGAATTCGCCGATTCAGGGGCGATCCAGCGCGAAAACGTGTGGGTCGACCTGGGCGCCATCCAGCGCCAGCTACCCCAGGAGTGATGCATGGAAAGCCGCAAGGCCGAACGTCCGAACCAGAAGCGCCGCACCCGCAAGGACCTGCTGCAGGCGGCCAACCGCCTGCTGCGGCAAGGGCGCAACCCGAGCCTGGAAGAGATCGCCGAGGAAGCCATGGTGTCCCGCGCCACGGCCTATCGCTACTTCCCCGGCGTCGAGGCGCTGTTGCTGGAGGCCGCGCTGGACCTCAGTGTCCCAGAGGCCGCCGAGGTCTTCGCCGGCGCGCCGGTGGATGATCCACTGGCCCGCATCCAGTGCCTCGAGCGCAGCTTCAGCGAATTGATCGAGCACAACGAAGGCGCGATGCGCGCACTGCTCGCCAACAGCTTGCGGCTGGCGGACAGCGGCGAGGAGGAGGGCGCCGCGCCGGTGCGTCAGAACCGCCGCAGCCCGTTGATCGATGCCGCGCTGGAGCCGGTCCGCGACCAGTTCGAGCCACAGGCCCTGGAACGCCTGGGCAAGGCGCTGGCGCTGTTCTTCGGCATCGAGGCGCGGGTGGTGTTCAAGGACGTGCTGCAACTCGATGACGCCGATGCCCGCGAAGTGACCCGCTGGGCCCTGGGCGCACTGGTCGAGGCGGCTCGGCGGAACTGACCTGTCCGCGCGCCGCATCGACATCCGGGCCGGTGCCGGCGGCAGCGCCGGATCATCGGCAACGAGGTATCGACTTCAGCCCCGACATCCGCATCCAGAGGGTGGGAGACCCTTCATCGGATTGCACGTCCGGCAAAGGGGCGCCAGCTGACCCGCATTTCCGACGGAGCCTTCTGAAAGCCGCGAGATAGAGCTTTTTCGATTTGTCCCCGTCGCTTGCCCAGCAACCCGTCTCCCGCAAAAAAGCACCTGAAAACCGGAACCGCATCACATAGAATCGAGTCTTCCGCTTAATCCCGTTTTACCCCGGTAGTCTGACGCGCTCATGGATACCCACAACACCCCCATCGGGCCGGTACCGGCGCACCTGATTCGCGAAGCTGTAGCCAAGAAAACCGGCCTGGGCTGGGTGGTCGAATTCAATGTCGCCACCTGGCTCAATCTCAGCGTTCGCGACGAAACGCCGATAACCCTCAAGGTCACTTACCAGGACGGTGAACGGACCCGCGAAGTGCGGCTCGACAAGAGCAAGATCTTCGGCGGCCAGCGCATCCTGCTGTGCGGCATCGCCCGCCTGGGCGTCAACCAGAAGCTCGAATCCATGAGCCTGTCGCTGGAAACCCAGTCGCCTCTCCAGTCCCTGCTGGTCGAGGAACTCTTCGTCCAGGCCGTGGATCGCCAGACCGAGAAGCGCGGCACTCGCAAATCCCGCTGAGCTCCTGCACGGCGCATTGCAATCGCCCGGCATTCCCGGCGCCAATTGAGCGCCGCCAGGCTTGCGGTCGGCCGGCCGGAGCGGGGAACATCGCCGGGTCCGCCCGTAGCGCCAGGAACTCCCATGCCCCTCGACGTCGACCAGCTCAAGCTCTACACCGCCCACCGCGGCCTCTCCATCCCCCTGCTCGACCTCCTGCAGTTCCGCCATGCCCCGGCGGCGGACGGCAAGGGACCGGGCTGTATAGTGCTGCGGGTCGAGCCGCACCACCTCAACGGCTGGGCCAACGCCCATGGCGGACTGATCATGACCCTGCTCGACGTGGCCATGGCGGTCAACGCCAGCGCGGCGGACGAAGCCGGTCGCGGCGTGGTGACCATCGAGATGAAGACCAACTTCCTGCGCCCCGGCGGCGAGGTGGGCGAGGTGCTCGAAGCCCACGGCAGCGTTCGGCACCACACGCGCTCCATCGCCTTCTGCGAGGCCGAGCTGCGCAACAGCGCCGGCGTGGTGGTGGCTTCCGCGTCCGGCACCTTCAAGTACGTCAACGCGCCGCGCCCGCTGGCCGACGCCTGATCAGTCCTGGCGGGAGGGAACGGTTCCGATTCCCGTGCCGCCCGGTTCCGTGTCCTTCGACAAACCTCCGCCAAAGCCGGCGGCCTTCCATGCGGGCGCCTTATCGGCCTACATGCGCCCGCGCCAACCTGGTCATCTGCGATTCAGTAGCCTGTGACGCTTCATAAGGGCTTCCTGATCCTCACCTTTCAGACCTGGGATGGCTCTAAATCGGGCTCTGAAAGAGTTTTCCTTGCCTTGTTGTAATGAATTCGTCATACAACGTAACTACATTTTTCTGTCATGAAAATGTCACCCACGGATGAACGAGCCAGTGACGGCACAAGGCAACTCTCATGCTGCTCGATGACAAGAACTTCCCCCGGCGCATGCAGCGCGACCTGCTCGACGACCACGACGAAGAACTCGAGCTGGAACTGTTCGACGAACTCTACGACCTCGAAGGCCTGCACCCGGGCAGCCTGCAAACCCACGAAGAACGCCTGGCGCGCCAGCGCTACTTCCACACCCTGTTCCGCCTCCAGGCCGAACTGGTGAAGCTGCAGAGCTGGGTGGTGAAGACCGGCCACAAGGTGGTGATCCTCTTCGAAGGCCGCGACGCGGCGGGCAAGGGCGGGGTGATCAAGCGCATCACCCAGCGCCTGAATCCGCGCGTGTGCCGGGTCGCCGCGCTACCGGCGCCGAACGACCGCGAGCGCACCCAGTGGTACTTCCAGCGTTACGTTTCGCACCTGCCGGCGGCGGGGGAGATCGTCCTGTTCGACCGCAGCTGGTACAACCGCGCCGGCGTCGAGCGGGTGATGGGCTTCTGCTCCGACGACCAGTACGAGGAATTCTTCCGCAGCGTGCCGGAGTTCGAGCGCATGCTGGCGCGTTCCGGCATCCAGGTCATCAAATACTGGTTCTCCATCTCCGACGAAGAACAGCACGACCGCTTCCTCAGCCGCATCTACGACCCGCTCAAGCAGTGGAAGCTCAGCCCCATGGACCTGGAGTCGAGACGGCACTGGGAGGCCTACACCAAGGCCAAGGAAATCATGATCGAGCGCACCCACATCGCCGAGGCGCCCTGGTGGGTGGTGCACGCCGACGACAAGAAGAAGGCCCGGCTCAACTGCATCCACCACCTGCTGAGCCAGATCCCCTACGAAGAAGTCCCCCAGCCCGGCGTCGAACTCCCCGAACGTCAGCGCCACACCGACTACCGCCGCAACCCCACACCGGAAGAGCTGCTGGTGCCGGAGTTCTACTGACCGCGCGCTCTGGTTCCTCGTAGGAGCGAGCTTGCTCGCGAACCCGCATCGCACGGCCTCACCGGCTGATCACACCGATTCGTAGGGCGTACAACCGTTCGCGGTTTTACGCCGATACACCTCAATCTATTACGGCTCCGGGGCGCGTCCGGAGTGCCTTGGGGCCCCGGCTAAACGGCGTATAACGTCGAACGTTATGCGCCCTGCGCCCTAGTTCTTGCTCGCGAACATTCAGATAGAAAAAACTGGAGCGTTGCTGACCGAGGGGCTTTTTTTGCATGACTGAATGTCACGATGGGTTGTGCAAGTTCTGCAGAATGCTTTTCCAGATGTCGGCGTATTTATGTCTCAGGCGTTGAACAAGGACCTTGTCCTTTTGCCGTGTCCAGAAGCTATCCCGTCGTGCCGCCAGCATTTTCTCTATCGCCATGTTCAGGCTGACGGGTTCGAAGGCTGTCCATATCTGAGGTGCTGGAGTACTGAGATTCGAGTCGCAGACTGGGGCAACCTCTGAGAAGAAAATCTCCTCTACGTCTATCCAGTTGAACTGACTGACGGCCTTCGCAATAGCCTTGTAGTCCACCTCGTTGTCAACGAAGGCATCGGAGAGTGCCACTCTGACGGTCTCCCGCTCGGATTGGCTTAGAAAATTTCCCAATGCGAAAGCTCCTCCAGTTCGTCGTCCAACGCATCAGCAGTCAATGATCCGGCAATACCGCCCAGGGCGCTCCCTACCAGCACCACGGCGATTGCACAAAGAGCGCTGCCAGGACCACAGAAAAGCGATGCTCCCCAGGTCAGTGACGCGAGCAGCTGGTTACATCCTCCTGCCAATTGCCTGCGGGCGTGTGATCCCTGTGCATTCCAATGATGCTGACACCCAATTCCAGCGATTGTGACCCACCTGCGCTGGAGGTTCTGATCCAGCCCCGGAAGGGGAATGTCTGAATTTATTTGTTACAAATCCAGATTCTCTAGTGTTCACGCGGGATTGCGCTGAACCGAGCAAAATCTTGCGCACTTCGTACCTGCTACTTTCGCGCGCGACTATCAAGGAGCGCTGCGCCTCCCTGGTCTCCAATCACTCTTTGCAGGGATATGCACCATGAGTGGAAAACCCGCCGCCCGCGTCACTGATCCCACGGCCTGCCCATTACCGGGGCACGGTACCAACCCTATCATTCAAGGTTCTCCCGATGTCGTGTTCGACGGCCTGCCTGCGGCCCGACAGGGCGATGCTTCTGCTTGTGGAAGTCCCATAGCATCAGCGGTTTCAGCGACGGTATTCATCAACGGCCAGCCTGCCGCCACCCTGGGCAGCATCGGTGCCCACGGCAACGTGATCATTGGTGGCTCGGGGACTGTCATCGTCGGTGATGTATTCACTCCCGCTCCCTTCACTCCAGTCACCCCACCATCCAGCGTCACGGCACCGTATTCCGGGCGCTTCCAGCTAATCGACCAGGCAACCGGCAAGCCCGTTTCCGGACGTAGGGTGAAGGTCTGGTCGAGTGGTGGTTTGAGCGCGCTCGATACCACAGATACCGAAGGCATGACCTCGTGGATCAACCACGATGCCTCGGAGACCATCCAGATCGACCTGGTGCCGGGAGGTGACGCATGAGCGATCAGCCCAGCCTCGCTCAGGGCGGCATGAGTCCCGAAGGCAAGACCAACCCTGTTGGCATCCTGGAGCCCAACCTCGATCCGCAGGACAAGAAGGTGCTGTGCTCGGCGATCTGCTATTGCAGCAGCACGCCCAATGTCAGCCAGGATGGCAAGAGCCTCAAGCAAGCCTGTGTGGCCCAGCGCTTGGGAGAACTGGACGAGGTTCTCCAGGGGCGCAGCCCGTACAAGCCCGAGGTCAGTTACGACATGACCAGGAATCCGCCGCAGCCGATTCTCGACAGCCACACCGGGAACAGCCCTCATGGCTGGATACCGGGCTGGATCAGCAAGTACTGGGACGACGACCCGGAGCATCCGCCGTTCAAGCCAGGCCGAGGCATGATTCGTCGACCCGACGTGGTGATCGTCAGAGACCCGACCAAGCCGCCGATCCAGGACAATATCAAGCAGGTGGTGGAAATGAAGTTTCCGCCTGATCCACGTAACAAGGAGCAGATGCAGGACTATGGAAAGATCGCCGGCAACAAGAGCAAGGTCGTTGAGATGCAATCTACCGAATGCGACTGTAGCCAGGAAAATCAGCAGTCCAAGGTTCCCGTCGAGGAACTAGGGTGGGCCGCAGCCATCGCCAGTGGCGTGGTGTACTTCCTGACTCGTGGTCGCTCCCCTCGACCGATGATCCCTGCCTATTGATTCGGAGAAAATCTCATGGAACCGGAATTCAATCTGGCCGAAGAACTGGCCAAGCATCCCCATCTGCTGGAAATGCCCGGTAACCTCTTGATGAAGGGCGGGCGCGAGAACTATATCGGCGCCGTGCTCTGCCTACGCGGCACGCTCTATTTCAAGGAGGCCCATACCCCCCTGGTGCGCGAAGCGCTGTGCCAGTGCTTCGACGAGTTCAAACGCCTGGCCGAGCCCCACCTGACTTGGCTATGGCGTGAAGAGCCCCCGCAGGGAAAGCCACTGACTGCTTATGCTGACACCAAGTCGCTGCGCGAGATGATGGGGGCAATGGACGAAGACGACCATCTCAGCTTCTGCTACACCAGCGGCAAGCAATCTCGCGATGCCAGTGCTTGGCTCTTCGATGTTTTCGGTATGCGCGGCTGGAAGGCGAAGATGGGAGACGAACTAAGCGTGCTGGAGTTCTCTGTGCCGCTGCTGTACCAGGAGCAGAACCCGCTGAATTTCCTACGCCTATTCCTTGACTTCGCACGTCGACTGGCTCCGGAGCAAGGCTATGCCGGGCACGCATACAACCTTTCGCCTACCAGCCGAGACAACAACGAGCCCACCGAAGCCTTCATGGCCGCGCGGATGCCGGGACTGGATGTAGGAACAGCCGGCCTATTGGCCAATATCCCTGAGTTCAAACCGATCAAGATCAAGACCGTCAGTTGGCTGACCGTGCTCGACCAGGCGCGCCTGGAACTGGCCGGAGGCCTCGCGGCACTGCGCGCACAACTGCCATCCAGCCATTTCGCCTTCTACGACTACGGTAACGGTGTGGTGATCCAGGCCGGGGCCTACCCTTACCTGGGGGGCGATGCCGAAGACCCAAGGCCGAGCCCCTACGTGTTGCTCAACCATGTGCTCAAGAGCATCCGTTACGAAACCGTAGGTTCGCTGCACGGCGGCTCTCACGACGGCGAACTACGGCTGGTTGGCTGGTCGGCTGATCAGTGGCTCAAGCGCCTGGATGTGGAGGAGAGCGAGATACCCGCCTGGCGTGCCAAGCTGCTCAGCAATGAACCCTATCTGGATGCCACGAATACCTTGCCGGAACGTCTGTAGAACGGTCGTCACTACACAATCATGGAGGTCCACAGGCTCCAGCGGGCGCCGAGACTTGGGATGAACCAGCGGAAATGCCTGGAGCGCTGGAAGGTGTCGAGGGCATCGACTTCCGGACCTCCACGCTGACCTACCTGATCCATGCCGAGAGTCAGCAGCGTTCGCGACGAAACGCCGATAACCCTCAAGGTCACTTACCAGGACGGTGAACGGACCCGCGAAGTGCGGCTCGACAAGAGCAAGGTCTTCGGCGGCCAGCGCATACCGCTGTGCGGCATCGCCCGCCTGGGCGTCAACCAGAAGCTCGAATCCATGAGCCTGTCGCTGGAAACTCAGTCGCCCCTCCAGTCCCTGCTGGTCGAGGAACTCTTCGTTCTCCAGGGGCGCAGCTCGTACAAGCCCGAGGTCAGTTACGACATGACCAGGAATCCGCCGCAGCCGATTCTCGACAGCCACACCGGTAACAGTCCTCATGGCTGGATACCGGGCTGGATCAGCAAGTACTGGGACGACGACCCGGAGCATCCGCCGTTCAAGCCAGGCCGAGGCATGATTCGTCGACCCGACGTGGTGATCGTCAGAGACCCGACCAAGCCGCCGATCCAGGACAATATCAAGCAGGTGGTGGAAATGAAGTTTCCGCCTGATCCGCTCAACGAAACCCAAGCATTTGCCTACAGAAAGATCGCAGGCAACAAGAGCAAGGTTGTTGAGATGAAGTCCACCGACTGTGACTGTAGCCAGGAAAGCCAGGACTCCAATGTGCCTGTGGAAAAGCTCGGATGGGCTGCGGCCGTTGCAGGAGCGGTGATGTTCATCCTGACGCGTGGACGCTCCTCTCGACCAATGATCCCTGCCTATTGATTCGGAGGAAATCTCATGGAACCAGAACTCAACCTAGCCGAGGAGCTGGCCAAGCACCCCCATCTGCTGGAGATGCCTGGAAACCTGTTGATGAAAGGAGGCCCCGAGGACTATATCGGCGCCGTGCTCTGCCTGCGCGGCACGCTCTATTTCAAGGAGGCCCATACCCCTCTGGTGCGCGAAGCGCTGTGCCAGTGCTTCGACGAGTTCAAGCGCCTGGCCGAGCCGCAGCTCACCTGGCTATGGCGCGAGGAGCCGCCAGAGGGGAAGCCGTTGACAGCTTACGGTGACGCGAAGCCGCTACGTGAAATGCTGGCTGACATGGATGAGGACTACCCGCTGAGCTTCTACTACACCAGTGGCAGGCAATCTCACGATGCTAGTGCTTGGCTTTTCAAGATTTTTGGAAGGCCGGCTTGGGAGGCAAGAATCGGGGATGACTTAAGTTTGTTGGAGTTCTCCGTACCGCTGTTGTACCAGGAGCAACAACCGCTGAACTTCCTACGCCTATTTATCGATTCCGCCCGTCGATTGGCTTCAGAGCAGGGCTATGCCGGGCACGCCTTCAATCTGTCCGTGACGAACAGGGATGACAACGAGCCCACCGAAGCCTTCATGGCCGCGCGGATGCCGGGACTGGATGTAGGAACAGCCGGCCTATTGGCCAATATCCCTGAGTTCAAAGCGACCAAGATCAAGACTGTCAGTTGGCTGACCGTGCTCGACCAGGCGCGCCTGGAACTGGCCGGAGGCCTCGCGGCACTGCGCGCACAACTGCCATCCAGCCATTTCGCCTTCTACGACTACGGTAACGGTGTGATGATCCAGGCCGGGGCCTCCCCTTACCTGGGGGGCGATGCCGAAGACCCAAGGCCGAGCCCCTACGTGCTGCTCAACCATGTGCTCAAGAGCATCCGTTACGAAACCGTAGGTTCGTTGCACGGTGGCTCTCACGACGGCGAGCTACGGCTGGTTGGCTGGTCGGCTGATCAGTGGCTAAAGCGCCTGGATGTGGAGGAGAGCGAGATACCCGCCTGGCGTGCCAAGCTGCTCAGCAACGAACCCTATCTGGATGCCACGAATACCTTGCCGGAACGTCTGTAGAACGGTCGTCACTACACAATCATGGAGGTCCACAGGCTCCACCGGGCGCCGAGACGTGGGATGAACCAGCGCCAATGCCCGGAGCGCTGGAAGGTGTCGAGGACACACCCTCGACTTCCTGACCTCCACGCTGACCTACCTGATCCATGCCGAGAGTCAGCGCCCTCTGCCGGACGCGATATTGATCGACTCGCCGAGCAGCACTGGCAAGCATGTTCAGCGACGCCACATTGGCCGAAGCCATTCTGGATCGGATCACGCACCGCTCGCACCAGATTGTCCTCAAGGGTGAGTCAGTGCGTAAGCAGGCCGCCAAGGCATAAAGCTAAGCAATAGAGGGCGCAGCCCCCTGTCCATTTTCGCACCCGCTAAAAGTTTCTCGGCTCACATTGCCGGCTCGATTTCGAACCGCTGCGTTTGACGACTCCATGATGCTGGAGACAGATACCCGGAAAAGGTGGGTCGGAATTATTAGCGCGGGTGGGCAGAATCACTGGAACAAGGTGTCAGAATCACCCGCGCCTGGCATCCCTGGCGTCAGCTCCGCAATCGCTTCGCCCAGCCACTCCAGCCGCCATGGTCGGCAGCCGGCGAATGGCTGCCGATCATGCGCGGCAGGTCGCCAAAGCTCACCCAGAGCTGATCCTGCCACTCCAGCACGCCCAGGCACTGCTTCTCGAACTGCAACTGCACATGGCTCGGGCTATTGGCCGCGAACTGGCTGCGCACCTGCGGCACCACCGTGCTGCTGATCCAGCGCCGCAGCGAGTCGTAGTCCGGCACGTTGAACAGCACCAGCGCCTGGTGCACGCCGGATTCGCTCACCAGCACGTAGTCGAATTCGAGGCGGCCCTCAGTCAGCAGCCGCTCCTGGCGAATCTGGTCATCGGCCATGCGCATGGCCATGCGTTCTTCGTGCGGGTAGCCCGTCACGCGGCAGAAGTCGGAGAGGATGAACCAGACCTGATCGTCGATCAGCAGCGCGCGCAGTTGGCGGCGATTGGAGATGAAATGGAGCGGGGTGGGGGAGAGTGAATCGTCCTTGGTGGTATTCCTTAGGGAGCCAAAGAATTCGCCACCAGCCGCTGCTAATCGGTAATGGAGGCGAGCCACAAAGGGTTAGCAGTACCGATCCCGAAGGACGTCGGTAGGTCCGAAGAGCTCTCAATGAGGCCGCCAAGGACGGCTATCTCCATGTGAAAACAATCGTCGGGAAGTGCCGTGGCATTGTTCTTATGTGTTTCGGGCTGCTAATCCTGTCCCGTCGATTTCAAGGGGCCGTGCATTCCAAATTCTCCCGGTTTCGAGATGGATAGCTCATCCACTGGCCAGGCTAGTGTTAGAGGAGATGCGGTAAAAGCGGTAAATACCAATAGAATTAGCTCAAAAATCACCTAAATGTTTAATATTCTAAAAGCCATCCTTCTGCATGTATGGGTTACATCCAGTCAAGGGGGTTTGTCGAGCGCATGCTGCCACCATTTAGGCTTGTCTTGCACTCTTCGAGGATGTCTTTTGATATGCCGTCTAGGTTTGGATAGATGAATGAGGTCTTGATTCCGTACTTTCCGAGTTGCCACTTTATTTCTTCGCGGCAATTGGCTGGAAAAATGTATTTTCCAATGGACTTGTTGTTTTCAGATTGCGCATGTGGCGGATGGATGGTGAATAGGCCGGCTTGGTTTATGTAGCGTATGTCGGTATGTTTCGGTCGCAGGCCATATATCTTTTTTATTTGAAATGGATTGTCGTCGGTTGTAAGCCATTCGTGTTGTATCTTTTTGTAGACGGCGAAGTCGGCATCGTGACTTTGATTGGATGCAAAATACAGAGCGATAAGAGGGTTGGTAGTCCAGTCTAATAGTCTTGTCGGTATTCCATAGTGTTGGGCTAGATAGAGCCATTCGATTTTTGTCTTCGGCACGTGCTTGAGGTAAGGAAGTGCTCGGGATTGAAATTCTTCAAATATATCTTGCTCAAATTCCAATAGAGCTTCGGTGTTTTTTGCTGGTACTCTGGCTATCGAAGGTTTCAAATCGTAAGTTGATTTTGGAACTCCTCGAAATATCATTGTATGAGTGTCCCGGAGAGGGCGAGATAGAAACTCCTGCAGATTGTTAAGCCTTAGCTCTCTCATTCATGGTTCCTTAAGCGTTGCTAAAGGGTTAATCGACCATTACTCCCCGCCAACACCATTGCGCTGGTGCCGATAAACACTCACCGCCTCATAAACCGCCTTCCGCAACCGATTGATGCCCCCAATCGGCCGGTGCTCAGGCAGTGCATGCCAGGGGTTGTAGGAGAGGTTGTCGCAGGCGAGGTTCTGCTCGCGGCTGTCGAAGTCCTGGGCGGGGATGCTGACGGTGGCGACGGTCTGGAAGGGGGCGTCCTTTTCGCTCCATTCGACGCTGGTGTCTTCGATGGGCATGTATTTGCTCGGGTCCTGCTTTTGCACTTGCAGGGCGAAGCAGGCGGGCACGCGGTCGACCGAGAGTTGCTGGTACATGGCGGTGCGCAGGAAGTTGGGCTGCTTTTCGTTGAGCTTGGGTAGCTGGTAGGCCGGGCAGCCTTCGGTCATGGGGATGACGCGGTATTTGATGTTGTTCGCCTCGCCCAGTTTGTAGGGGGCGATGCCGCTGTAGCCGGCCTGCAGCGGGCTGTCCGGCGCGGGGGCGAGGGTTTGCAGGGCGATGATCAGGTGGCGGAGTTCCCAGGTGTTGGGCTTCCAGCTGGGGAAGAAGGCGCCGACTTTCTGGCCGCTGGCCTGGGCGGCGAAGTTCTGCCGGTATTCGGCGACGTCGCGGACGAAGAACACCGGGTGGTTGAACATGACGAAGTCCTGCTCGGTGTCGTGGCCCTTGCCGGGCATCAGCTTGGCGCCGGGGACGTCGAGCAGTTTGATGGCCATGCCGCGGGCATCGCGGGCGCTGTCGAACTGCGGGTAGGCGTTACCGTTGGAGAAGCGGACCATGGCCTCCCACTTGTGGCCCGGCTCGGCGAACACGCCCTGGCGCAGGCCGGGGGCGATGTCGCTGGCGACTGTGACCTGGGCCTTCACGCAGCCATGGGCCTTGGCGTGGGCGTCGCGCAGGACGCGGGTGTTGTCGCGGTGCTGTTCGACGATGCGCAGGGCGTCTTCGATGATGGCCTGGGTGAGTTGGGCTTCGCCCAGCGGGATTTCTTCCTTGGCGGAGACGGGGCCGGAGAATTTCCAGGCGTAGTAGAGGCTGCCGATGCCCCAGCCAAGCAGGCCGATGGCGGCGAGGGCGAGCAGCAGGCGGCCGAGCAGTTTGCCGAGGAGGAGCCAGAGGCGGGTGAGCAGGGATTGCATGGCACGGGGTCCTTTCGTGTTCTCTTTTTATGGAGGGGATTCCGTTCCCTGGCCCTTGTGGGTGCAGCGGGGTGGGCCTGGTGCTGGGCGTTTCCCTCTCCCTAGCCCTCTCCCTGAAGGGAGAGGGGACTGGTCCGATGTTTTGTGATGCTGAGGCGTTTGGGGCTAGCTGTAGGAGTGAGCTTGCTCGCGAACAGACTCCCCCGGCGACTCCGGAGTGAAGCAGGTTCGCGAGCAAGCTCGCTCCTACAAAGAGCCCGCTAGCTCGCGTGGCTTACTCGCACTTCGGTCCGGGCGTCCAGGGTTGGGTGGGGACGTTCGGGTCGAGCTTGGCTTCGTATTCGGGGTTGCCCAGCACCTTCAGGTATTCCACCAGCGCCCAGCGTTCTTCCGGACTGAGGGCGCGGCCGATGGCGCCGTCCTTGCGGCAGCCGTCGCGGAATTCGTGGCCGCCGTTGCCGTTGCCCGTCACGCTGGTCTTGTAGAGGAATCCGCCGGGGAAGCGTTCGGTGCGGTAGCCGGCGTACTTGGGGTCGTACTCGAAGCTGCCGACCCAGAATTGGCTGTCGCGCTCGGCCACCGGGGAGAGCAGCTGGAACAGGTTGGGCACCGAGCCGTTGTGCAGGAAGGGCGGGGTGGCCCAGATGCCATCCAGCGGGCGGGCCTTGTAGGCGCGCAGTTCCTGCACGCCGATGGGCAGGCCGTAGCCGTTCATGTCCTGCTGCTGTTCGGCGCCGATGTGGGCGTCGCGGTAGGCGCGCTGTTCGACGAAGGCGGTGACGTAGGCCAGACCCTTGGCGGCGGAGATCTTCGACAGGTCCAGTGGTACGTCGCTCTTCGGGTAGAGGTGGACGTTCATGCCCTGCAGCTCTTCGGCCTTGAGCTTCAGCGGGCGGATGTCGAAGCTGTGGTCGGCGATGTTGTCGGCGGTGGTCGGGTCGGTGCCGATCTCCTTGGTCGGGACCATCTTCATGCGCCACTCGGGCACGCGGGCCGGGGCGATGTAGTCCTTGGCGCCGGGCTCCTTCACGTGCGGGCCGTGGCAGTAGACGCAGTTGGCCTGGAACAGGGCGCGGCCCTGGGAGGCCTTGGCCAGGTCGATCTCGCCGAAGACTTCCTTCGGCCAGGTCGGCGGCTTGAGGTGCTTGAGGGTTTCTTCGATGGTGTAGAGGTCGCGCAGGCGCACGCTGGAGGCGTAGCGTTCGTCGCCCTGCACCGGTTTGCCGTCGGCTTCGAACAGGCGCAGGGTGGCGCCCACGCCGAGGGCTTCGCCGATGTTGCGGGCCATGGGCTGCATGGCGGAGCCGTTCCACTGCACCCAGTCGAATTTCCAGATGTCCCAGACCTGCGGGTAGTTCACCGGGGCGTTGGCGACGCGGTAGTTGGAAGCGTCGATGCCGTCGCCGAACACGCTGTTGGCGATGCGCCCGAAGGCGTCGGCGCGGCCGGGGCCTTCGAGGGTCGGGTAGAGGCCGCGGTGGGTGTCGTTCCAGGCGGTGGAGAGCAGGGTGCCGAGCACGTTGCGCACGTCGCGCTTGAGCGCGGCCTTGCCCTTGGGATAGCGGTCGCCCAGTACGCCCTTGGCGAAGCGGTCGAACTTCCACGGCACGTAGTAGGTGGCCGCGAGGCTCGCGCCCAGCGCCTGGCCGAAGGCGCCGCCGCGCAGTGTGGGCACGGTGGAGGCGATGGAGTGCATGGCGGCGCCGCCGTCGATGCGCACGGCGGTGCCTTTGTAGCGCAGCTCGCCGGTATGGCAGGCGGAGCAGGTGATGTCCAGGTACCAGGCACCCGTCTCGCCATCCTGGTGGCGGGCGAAGCCGACGGGCAGGTTGCCGGGGTTGGTCGGGTTGGCGGCCTGGGTGTCTTCGGCGTCGCGGCCGATCTGCTCGGGCTCGATGAGGAAGCCGAAGCGCGCGAGGTTTTCCGGGCTGGCGAACTTGTCCCTGGAGAAGGGCTGCTCCAGATGGGTGAACCAGTCGTAGCGCAGGCCTTTCACCTGGGTGCCCTGAGGCGTGTAGTAGTAGGTCTGGCGGTCGGCCGGGGTCCACTGGTCAAGGTGGATCATCTTTTCCGGCGGGGTGTACTGCGGCAGGTTGGGATGCGCGGTGTACCAGGCGATGACCGCGCCGATCAGGAGAAGCAGGAACAGGACTGCAAGCAGGACGCGGCCAAGAATGCGCATCGAAACTTCCTTGTTATTTATGCGAAAAGATTCGGACGTTTATGCCAAGTGTGTGGCGGATTGGCAAGGTGATGGCATGCGCGAATCAGGGTTTATCTGTCGGGAGTCGGCTCGCAGGGCGGTTGGGTTGGCACGGTTCAGGGCGCGGGGCGCAGGTCGAGCAGCAGGCTGAGGCTGAGCAATACGCCGATCAGCACGCCGATCACGCAGGCGATGATCAGCGGCCAGCGCAGGCTGCGGCTGTCGTCTTCCTCATCGGGCAGGCGGGCGCGGATGGCAGGCCAGAGTTCGTCCGGCGGCGGCAGCTCCGGCCAGGGTTCGTCGCTGGGGGCGGGCGGCGGCTGGTCGGCACGCTGGTAGAGCAGGGCGATCATCCAGTCCAGGGCGGCGCTGCGGGTGGGGTGGTAGCCGTCGGCGTCGGTCCAGATGTGCAGGAAGGTGTCGAGGAACAGGGCGTCCGCCTCCTCCTGCCGAGGCCGCAGGCGCAACGCCAGCGGGTAGAGTCGCGGTGCGACGCAGCGGTAGAGGGTGGAGAAGGCGCGCAGGTCACCGTCGCCGCTCTCGGCGAGCAGGTGGCTGAGGAAGTTTTCTTCGTCCTGTTCGATGCTGCCCTCCGGCGGTGACGCGGCGAGCGGGGCTGCGTGTGGAGGGTAAGGATAGATGGTGGGGCGCGCAGTGCTTCCTGCCTCGGCTTTCCTTCATCCCGGCAATGGTTGTGCGCACTATTCAGACACGGCTCCGGGCTGCTCTTCGCAGGAGCGAGCTTGCTCGCGAACCGCATGGCAGCGGAGTGCCGGGCAAGCTCTGTTCGCGAGCAAGCTCGCTCCTACAATAAGGGCGGCGCTTCGCCGTTAGATCACGTCCTCGAACGGCAGCCCCACGTAGTTCTCCGCGATGGTCGTGCGTCCGGCCTCGGAGCCGACGAAGTAGTCCAGTTCGGTCTCCAGCATGCGCCGGGTGAAGGCGTCGTTGTCGGGGAAGTTGTGCAGCATCGAGGTCATCCACCAGGAGAAGCGCTCGGCCTTCCAGATGCGCCGCAGGGCGATGGGCGAATACTGTTCCAGCAACTCGGTGCGGCCTTCGCCGTAGACCTTCACCAGGATGCGGTACAGCGTGTTCACGTCGCTGGCCGCCAGGTTCAGGCCCTTGGCGCCGGTGGGTGGGACGATGTGGCCGGCGTCGCCGACCAGGAACAGGCGGCCGTACTGCAGCGGCTCCACCACGAAGCTGCGCAGCGGGGCGATGCTCTTTTCCAGCGAGGGGCCGGTGATCAGCTGGCGCGCGGCGTCTTCCGGAATGCGGCGCTTGAGTTCTTCCCAGAAGCGCTCGTCGGACCAGTCTTCCACCTTCTCCTCCAGCCCCACCTGCAGGTAGTAGCGACTGCGGGTAGCGGAGCGCTGGCTGCACAGGCTGAAGCCGCGCTCGCTGCTGGCGTAGATCAGCTCGTGGTTGACCGGCGGGGTGTCGCTGAGCAAGCCGAGCCAGCCGAAGGGGTAGACGCGCTCGAAGATGCTCAGGCGCTCCGCCGGGATGGTCCGCCGCGCCACGCCGTGGAAGCCGTCGCAGCCGGCGATGTAGTCGCAGTCCAGGCGCACGCGCTCGCCCTGGTGGGTGAAGGTGACATAGGGTGCGTCGCCGGTGACCTCGTGCAGTTCCACATCGACGGCCTCGTACACGCTCAGCGCGCCGCTGGCGGCGCGGACCTGCATCAGATCGCGGGTGACTTCGGTCTGGCCGTAGACCATCACCTGCTTGCCGCCGGTGAGGCCCTTGAGGTCGATGCGTTCGCGGCGGCCGTTCAGTACCAGTTCGAAGCCGTCGTGCAGCAGCCCCTCGGCGTCCATGCGTTCGCCCGCGCCGGCTTGGCGCAGCAGATCGGCGGTGGTCTGTTCGAGCACCCCGGCGCGGATGCGGCCGAGTACGTAGTCGGGGGTCTGGCGTTCGAGGATTACGGTGTCGATGCCAGCCTTGTGCAACAGCTGGCCGAGCAGGAGGCCGGACGGGCCGGCGCCGATGATGGCGACCTGGGTTTTCATGGGGAAGGTCCTTTCGAGTGGCCTGTTGTTTTTGTTACCTGCATTTTTTGTGGATCGGATTGGGCTTTGAAGGTAATTTCCAACAGTCTTCTTGGACTTTTCATGGATGTGTTCGGTGATCGAACAAGCGCGCGACAATCCGGTTCCGGTATTCCGCCTGTATGGCGAGACCGCCGCCTGGCCGACGCCGGACCTGATTCACTGCGAATCCATCGCCTCGCGCAGCCGCCTGCACGACTGGGAAATTCGCCCGCACCGTCACGGTGATCTGGTGCAGCTGCTCTATGTGCAGTCCGGCGAGGCCGAGCTGGAGGTGGAGGGGCAGGTGATGCCGGTTCGCGAGGCGTCGCTGCAGGTCACACCGGCGCTGGCGGTGCATGGCTTCCGCTTCGCCGAGGACGTGCGCGGCTGGGTGCTGAGCATGGGCCTGCCGCTGGCCGAGCAGCTCGGTCGCCTGCTGGAAAGCACGGTGCTGGAGCAGCCGGCGTGCTTCTCCGTGGGCGAGGGCAAGCGCCATCTGGATGCGCTGTTCGAGTCCATCGACCGCGAATACGCGGAGCAGGTGCCGGGCCGCGACCTGATGCTGCAATCGCTGCTCAACATGCTGCTGGTCTGGCTCAGCCGCCGTTCCCAGGAGCAGTCCCGCGCCGAGGCCAGCCAGCAGGATCGCGGCGTCGAGCATGTACAGGCCTTCGCCCGCCTGCTGGAACGGGACTTCCGCGAGCACCGACCGATCGAGCATTACGCGGCGAGGCTGGGCATCAGCGCCGCGCACCTGAACGCCCTGTGCCGGCGCCTGGCCGGGCAGTCGGCGTTGCAGATGATCCACCAGCGCCTGCTGCTGGAGGCCAAGCGGCACCTGGTGTACACGACGCTGACCGTGCAGCAGGTGTCGGACAGCCTGGGCTTTTCCGAGCCCGCTTACTTCTCCCGATTCTTCAAGCGCTACGCCGGGGTTTCGCCCCGCGCGTTCCGCCAGCCCCGTTGAGCCGCCATGAATATCGATTCGCGTATCAAGTTCCGCCACCTGGTGTGTTTTCTCGAAGTGGCCCGGCAGGGCAGCCTGGCCCGCGCGGCGGACTTCCTGGCGGTGAGCCAGCCGGCGATCTCCAAGACGCTCAAGGAGCTGGAGGATCTGCTGGAGGCCAGCCTGTTCGAGCGCGGCAAGAGCGGCGCCAGCCTGACCGAGGCGGGCGTCGCCTTCCTGCGTTACGCCGGCCCTTGCGTACAGGCGCTGCGTGACGGGGTGAACAGCCTGCGCGGCGGCGAGTACGCCTCCAGCACGGTGCGCCTGGGCGTGCTCTCCACCGTGGAAAGCCTGCTGATGCCGGAGGTAGTGCGGCGCCTGCACGAGCGCCATCCGGCGCTGGTGGTCAGCGTGGTCGGGGGGCCCAGCGCGCACCTGTTGTCGCAACTGCGGGTCGGTGAGCTGGACCTGGTGGTCGGGCGCATGACCGAGAGTCCGCAGATCCAGGGCCTGGCCTTCGAGCACCTGTACAGCGAATCCATGACCCTGGTGGCCCGCGCCGGGCACCCGCTGCTGGGGAGTCCGCTGCTGCCTGCGGCGCTGGACGACTGGCCGCTGGTGCTGCCGCTGGCCGGCACCACCATCCGCAAGTCCGCCGACAGCCTGCTGGTGCAGAGCGGCCTGGGCCAGCCGCGCCGGCGGCTGGAAACCCTGTCCACGGTACTCGGCCGCCGTTATGTGCTGAGCAGCGATGCGCTGTGGATCGCTCCGCTGGATTCGGTGCGCCTGGACCTGCGCACCGGCGAGATGGTCGAGCTGCCGCTGAATGTGCAGGAGCCGGGCGGCTCGGTGGGAGTGTGCAGCAACTCGACGCTGCCGTTGTCCCTCGGTGCGCACTGGTGCCTGGAGGTGCTGCGCGAGGTGGGCGAGGCGTACCGCGAGGGGGCTTATCCATAACCGTTTGGTTATGGGTTCCGGGTATCTTTTCAATTTTCCGCGTCGGCCGGGCAGGGGACACTGCGTCGCACTGCCTGATGCAACAGGCTCCTATAAATCCAACAAGAGGAGACCGACATGTCCGATGCGGAAAACAGCCGCTTCGTCATTCGTGACCGAAACTGGCACCCCAAAGCCCTCACGCCCGACTACAAGACGTCCATCACCCGCTCCCCGCGCCAGGCGCTGGTGAGCATTCCGCAGTCGATCTCCGAAACCAGCGGCCCGGACTTCTCGCACCTGAAGATGGGCGAGCACGACAACGACCTGCTGCTGAACTTCAACCACGGCGGCCTGCCCATCGGTGAGCGCATCCTGATTTCCGGCCGGGTCATGGACCAGTACGGCAAGCCCGTGCCGCACACCCTGGTGGAGATGTGGCAGGCCAACGCCGGCGGTCGGTACCGGCACAAGAACGACCGCTACCTGGCGCCGCTGGACCCGAACTTCGGCGGTGTCGGCCGCGCGCTGACCGACAGCGAAGGGCGTTACATCTTCCGCACCATCAAGCCCGGTCCGTATCCCTGGGGCAACGGCCCGAACGACTGGCGTCCGGCGCACGTCCACTTCTCCATCAGCGGTCCGTCGATCTCCACCCGCCTGATCACCCAGCTGTACTTCGAGGGTGACCCGCTGATCCCCATGTGCCCCATCGTCAAGTCCATCGCCAACCCGGACGCGGTGCAGACGCTGATCGCCAAGCTCGACATGAGCAACGCCAACCCCATGGACTGCCTGGCCTATCGCTTCGACATCGTGTTGCGCGGCCAGCGCAAGACTCATTTCGAGAACAAGTGAGGAGGACCGAACATGCCTATCGAACTGCTGCCGGAAACCCCCTCGCAGACCGCCGGCCCCTACGTGCACATCGGCCTCGCCCTGGCGGCCGCCGGCAACCCCGCCCGTGACCAGGAAATCTGGAGCGAGATGGCCAAGCCCGGCGCGCCCGGCGAACACATCGTGCTGATTGGCAACGTCTATGACGGCAACGGCCACCTGATCCGAGATTCCTTCCTGGAGCTGTGGCAAGCCAATCACGAGGGCGTGTACGACAGCGCCTACGATTTGGAAAAGCCCTTCAACAGCTTCGGGCGCACGGCGACCACCTTCGATGCCGGCGAATGGCAGGTGCGCACCATCAAGCCCGGCGTGGTGAAGAACGCCGCCGGAGTGCCCATGGCGCCCCACATCAACCTGTCGCTGTTCGCTCGCGGGATCAACATCCACCTGCAGACGCGCATCTACTTCGAGGACGAGGCGCAGGCCAACGCGGCGGACCCGGTGCTGAACCGGATCGAGCAGCCCGAACGTCGGCAGACGCTGATCGCCAAGCGCTGCGAGGTGGACGGGAAGCTCGCTTACCGCTTTGATATCCGCGTCCAGGGTGATGCGGAAACGGTGTTCTTTGACTTCTGATACGCGACTTCACGTAACCTCCGCCGAAGCGGTCGCCGACCGCGTCCGGCGGCACTTCGCCGCCGCGCTCGACGAGCGCGGCTACCGGGCGGACGAGGCCCAGCTGGCGGCGGTGGACCACCTCGCCAGCTGGCTCGACGATTTCCTCGCCGGTCGCCATGGTTTCCTGCGCAAGCCGGTGGCCGGCGTCTACCTTTGGGGCGGTGTGGGGCGGGGCAAGAGCTTCGTCATGGACCACTTCTTCGCGGCGGCGCCCATCCAGGCCAAGCGCCGCGTGCACTTTCACGCCTTCCTGCAGGAGTTGCAGGGCCGCATGCTGGCGATCACCGGGCAGTCCGACCCACTGGTACGGGTGGCCCGCGCCATCGCCGAGGAAACCCGGCTGCTGTGCTTCGACGAGTTCCACGTGCATGACATCGGCGACGCCATGTTGCTGGGGCGCATGCTCAAGGTGCTGGTGGACGAGGGCGTGGGGCTGGTCTGCACCTCCAACTACCAGCCTGAAAACCTCTGCCCGAATCCGCTGTACCGCGAACGCTTCCGCCCGGCCATCGAGCTGATCGAAAAGCGCTTCGACGTCGTGTCGCTGGATGGCGGCCATGACTACCGCGAGCAGAGCAGCGCACTGGAGGAGTGGGGCAGTTTCCTCTGGCCGGCGACGACGGACGATTTCGATTTGATCCATGACCGCTTGAGGTTGGCGGACGACGCGAACTTCAACGAAGTGCTCAACGTCAACCATCATCCGCTGAGAATCCACGCCCATGATGGCTACAGCGCCTGGATGGATTTCAGCGAGATGTTCGAGCGGCCGCGTTCGGCCAGCGACTACCTGTGGCTGATCGAGCACTTCCCGCGCATGGCCGTCAGCGGTCTCGGCCCCCTGGCGGATTACCCGCCAGATGTGAGCATGCGCTTCCTCAACTTCATCGATATCGCCTATGACCGGCAGCTACGGTTGCAGCTGTTCGCCTCGGTGTCGCTGGAAGAATTGGCAGCCGGCGGGGCGGCGGTGGATTTTGCGCGGACGTTGAGCCGGTTGCGGCAGTTGAAGCTGGAGCCGCTTTAAGCGCGAGTTTCACCTACGGGGCCGGGTGCTGCTGTGGGATTTCGCGGACAAGGTCCGCTCCTACGGGAGCAGATCGGCGCGCGGCGTTGCTTTTCGTAGGAGCAACTGTCTTTTACCGGGTTAATCCCTGCCTGCGCTTCCCCCTCACCCCATCCCTCTCCCTCAGGGAGAGGGAGCCGTCCGTGTCGGCTGACACTACGGTTTCATCCTGCACCGAACAGTCCCCTCTCCCGCTTGCGGGAGAGGGTTAGGGTGAGGGGCCCTTGATCTTGTAGGAGCGGATCTTATCCGCGAAAGGTTTCGTCTGGCGCCGAGGTGTTCAGGAAAAACACAGTTCCCGAGCAGTGATCAGAAGGCCCTCTCGGTCCCGCGAAAACCGGGCGGCCGGTGCGTCACTCAACCTTCGTTCGATAATCGGTCATTTGTGTTGCGATAATCGCCCGCCCGTATCGATAATCGCCCGGAGCCCGCCTGCCAGGACCCACAAGAAATGACCGACGCCCCTCGTGCCAGCTTGCCGCCCCTTGCGCCGCCCATCGTTGCCTCGCCGGCCAAGCGTATCGAAGCCTTCACTGGCGATCCGAACTTCATGACCTCGCTGGCCCGCGGTCTGGCGGTGATCCATGCCTTCCAGGAGCGCAAGCGCCACCTGACCATCGCGCAGATCAGCCATCGCACCGAGATTCCCCGCGCCGCCGTGCGCCGCTGCCTGCATACGCTGATGAAGCTCGGCTACGTCACCTCCGACGGGCGCACCTATTCGCTGCTGCCCAAGGTGCTGACCCTGGGCCACGCCTACCTGTCTTCCACGCCGCTGGCGGTCACCGCCCAGCCGATCCTCGATCGCCTGAGCGAACAACTGCATGAAGCCTGTTCGATGGCCACGCTGGAAGGCGACGAAATCCTCTATATCGCCCGCTCGGCGACACCCCAGCGCCTGATTTCGGTGGACCTCAGCGTCGGTAGCCGGTTGCCGGCCTACTGCACCTCGATGGGCCGCATCCTGCTTGCCGGCCTGGACGATGAGGCGCTGGAGGACTACCTGGCCCACGCCGACCTGCAGGTGAAGACCAGCCGCACCGTGCATACCCCGGACATGCTGCGGGCGAGCATCGCCGAGATCCGCCAGCAGGGCTGGGTGATCATCGACCAGGAGCTGGAGGTCGGCCTGCGCTCCATCGCCGTGCCGCTGAAGGACTCCGCCGGCCAGGTGCTGGCGGCGCTGAACGTCGGCACCCATGCCGGACGGGTGTCGCGCCAGGAGCTGGAAACCCGCTTCCTGCCGGTGCTGCTGGAGGCCAGCCGCGAGCTGGGCACCCGGCTGTTCCATTGAGCGGCGGCATGCCTCCATGGAGGTATGCGCCGTGCCGCCGCAGGGGCGGCGCTGCGGCGTACTGATCCACGGCAACGAAAGCGCCGGGCGGCCAACCTAGACTCCGGGACCGCCCATCCCCGCGAAAGGAGTCACCCATGCACGTGGACATCGCCATCGTCGGCGCCGGCCCTGCCGGGCTGTGCCTGGCCCGCTCGTTGTCCGGCAACGGCCTGTCGGTCCAGTTGATCGAACGCCAACCGCTGGCGGGCCTGGCCGAGCCGGCCGAGGACGGCCGCGAGATCGCCCTGACCCACGCCTCACGCGCCGAGCTGCAGCGGCTGGGGATGTGGTCGCGCATCGACCCGCAGGAAGTCTCGCCATTGCGCGATGCCCAGGTGCTCAACGGTCCGTCGCTGTTTGCGCTGCGCATCGAGGCGGGGCAGGCGGGGGCCGAGCAGTTGGGCTACTTCGTGGCCAACCAGGCGATCCGCCGCGCGGCCTTCGATGCGGTGCACGAGTGCCCGGACGTGTCGCTGGTCTGCGGCCGAGCGCTGCGCTCGCTGCGAGTGGAGCGCGAAGGCGTGCAGCTGACGCTGGACGATGACAGCCAGGTGCATGCGCGCCTGCTGGTCGCCGCCGACAGCCGTTTTTCCGAGACGCGACGGATGCTCGGCATCGGCGCGAGCCTGGAGGATTTCGGCAAGACCATGATGGTCTGCCGCATGGCCCATGAGCGGCCGCACCACAACGTGGCCTGGGAGTGGTTCGGCTACGGCCAGACCCTGGCGCTGCTGCCGATCAATGGCGATCGCTCCTCGGTGGTGCTGACCCTGCCGCAGCGCGAGATGGCGCCGCTGCTGGAGCTGGATGAGGCAGCCTTCGCCCATGAGATGGAGCGGCGCTTCGACCGCCGGCTGGGCGCGATGCAATTGCTCGGGCCGCGCCATAGCTATCCGTTGGTGGGCGTCTTCGCCGATCGCTTCGCCGGCCCGCGCAGTGCGCTGATCGGTGATGCCGCCGTGGGCATGCATCCGGTCACTGCCCATGGTTTCAACTTCGGCTTGCAGAGCCAGCGCCGTCTCGCCGCGGAGGTGCTGGCCACCCACAGGCGTGGCGGCGACATCGGCGGTACCTGGCCGCTGCGCCGTTACGCCACGGCTCATCGCCTGGCGACCTGGCCGCTGTACCAGGCCACGCGGCTGATCGTCGGCATGTACACCGATCCGCGTCCGCCTGTGCGCCTGCTGCGCAATGCGGGTTTGCGCCTGGCGCAGGGCTTGCCGCCGCTGCGGCAGGTGATCGCGCGGCATCTGGCGCAGGGGGCGTGACGGAACGCCGGGCGTATGCAAGCCCTGTAGGAGCGAGCTTGCTCGCGAACCGCCCAGCGCTGGAGTCCTCGGGAAAAACCATTCGCGAGCAAGCTCGCTCCTACAAGAGCCGGCCCGCGTCGTGGGGCAGAAAGAACGATCCAGCCGCCGTCAGAGCGGCCCCTCCTGCGTGCGCAATCCATAACAATCCGATCCAGGGGGAACCATGGCCATCACTTCCAGCGACATCTGCAAGGCCGCCGACGGCCTTTGCGGCTTTGTCGGTTTCAACCGCAAGACCGGCAGGTACATCGTGCGTTTCAGCGAAGACTCCTTTGGCATGGACGTGGCCGAGGACAGCATCCAGCCGGCCTGCGAGTTCGTTTGGGTGCTGCGGGCGGGCGACGTCATGACCCTGAGTCGCGAGTGCCTGGAAATCCTCGCCGCGCAGAACATCAACGACCGCCTCAATTTCAGCGAAGCGCTGCTCACCTACCTGCGGCGCACCGATCTCCCGGAAATCGCCGCGGAACGACGCCTGAAGTAAGCCAATTCGGCGAGGTGGCCGGTTGTGCCGGTCGACCTCGCGTACTGCCGGTGCTGCCCGGCGGCAGGGCGCCGACTCCTGTCGTTCTCCATCTCCTTGGTCGCTTCCACGAGCGCAACCTGCCGTGCCCTGGCCTATGCTGTCCGGGTTCGCCTTGTGTCAGGGTGCAACCTGTTCGTCCTGCGGGTTATACCTTGGTCGCATCCGCCTGTCGGCATGATCCAGTAGGTGGAGAGTGGCTGGGCTCCGTGCACCTTGCGGGCGCACTGAGCCCCAGGGCTTCGGGCGGGTCGCGAAAGAGTGGTTGCACCTGGTTGCACCTTTGTGGGCGGCGGTTTAACCTTGCGCCGCTTTGCACGCTCCAAACTTTTAACAATAGGACGACCCATGGCCACCACTACCCTCGGCGTGAAGCTCGACGACGCCACCCGTGAACGTCTGAAGCTCGCCGCCCAGCAGCTCGACCGTACCCCGCACTGGCTGATCAAGCAGGCGATCTTCACGTACCTCGAACAGGTCGAGGGTGGGCTGACTCCCGCCGAGCACTCCGGGCTGGCCGCCGCCGCAGGCGAAGAATCCGTGGACTCGCTGAGCGAGCAGGGTCTGCAGGTCTTCCTCGATTTCGCCGAAAGCATCCTGCCGCAGTCGGTACTGCGCGCCGCCATCACCTCCGCCTACCGCCGCCCGGAAACCGAGGCGCTGCCGATGCTGCTGGACCTGGCCCGTCTGCCCAAGGAGCAGGCCGACGCCGCCAACAAGATGGCCCTGGGCATCGCCGAGAAGCTGCGCAACCAGAAGAACGCCGGCGGCCGCCAGGGTCTGGTGCAGGGCCTGCTGCAGGAGTTTTCCCTGTCGTCCCAGGAAGGCGTGGCGCTGATGTGCCTGGCCGAAGCGCTGCTGCGCATCCCGGACAAGGCCACCCGTGACGCGCTGATCCGCGACAAGATCAGCAACGGCAACTGGAGCCAGCACCTGGGCCAGAGCCCATCGATGTTCGTCAACGCCGCCTCCTGGGGCCTGCTGATCACCGGCAAGCTGGTGTCGACCCACACCGAGGCGGGCATGTCCTCGGCGCTCAACCGCATCATCGGCAAGTCCGGCGAGCCGCTGATCCGCAAGGGCGTGGACATGGCCATGCGCCTGATGGGCGAGCAGTTCGTCACCGGCGAGACCATCGCCGAGGCCCTGGCCAATGCGGCCACCATGGAGTCCAAGGGCTTCCGCTATTCCTACGACATGCTCGGCGAAGCCGCGCTGACCGACGAGGATGCCAAGCGCTACCTGGCCTCCTACGAGCAGGCCATCCACGCCATCGGCAAGGCTTCCCACGGCCGCGGCATCTACGAAGGCCCGGGCATCTCCATCAAGCTCTCCGCGCTGCACCCGCGCTACAGCCGCGCCCAGTACGACCGCGTGATGGACGAGCTGTACCCAACCGTGCTCGGTCTGGTGAAGATGGCCCGCGACTACGACATCGGCATCAACATCGACGCCGAGGAAGCGGACCGCCTGGAAATCTCCCTCGACCTGCTGGAGCGCCTGTGCTTCGAGCCGAGCCTGGCCGGCTGGAACGGCATCGGCTTCGTCATCCAGGCCTACCAGAAGCGCTGCCCGTACGTGATCGACTACGTGATCGACCTGGCCAAGCGCAGCCGCCACCGCCTGATGATCCGCCTGGTGAAGGGCGCCTACTGGGACAGCGAGATCAAGCTGGCCCAGGTCAGCGGCCTGGAAGGCTACCCGGTCTACACCCGCAAGCCGTACACCGACGTTTCCTACCTGGCCTGCGCACGCAAGCTGCTGGCCGTACCGGAAGCCATCTACCCGCAGTTCGCCACCCACAACGCCCACTCGCTGTCGGCCATCTACAACCTGGCCGGGCAGAACTACTACCCGGGCCAGTACGAGTTCCAGTGCCTGCACGGCATGGGCGAGCCGCTGTACGAGCAGGTGGTGGGCAAGGTCGCCGACGGCAAGTTCAACCGCCCGTGCCGTATCTACGCTCCGGTGGGCAGCCATGAAACCCTGCTGGCGTACCTCGTTCGCCGCCTGCTGGAGAACGGCGCCAACACCTCCTTCGTCAACCGCATCGCCGACCACAGCATCTCCCTCAAGGACCTGGTGCTGGACCCGGTGCTGCAGGTCGAGCAGATGGCCGCGCAGGAAGGCACCCTGGGCCTGCCGCACCCGCGCATCCCGCTGCCGCGCGACCTCTATGGCGACGCTCGCCTGAACTCCGCCGGCATCGACCTGGCCAACGAGCACCGTCTGGGTTCGCTGTCCTCGGCGCTGCTGTCGAGCACCAACCAGGCCTACCTGGCCGCGCCGATCCTCGGTCTGGTCGACGCCGCCCCGGGTGAGCCGCAGCCGGTGCGCAACCCGGCCGATCTGCGCGACGTGGTGGGCCACGTGCGTGAAGCCAGCGAAGCCGACGTCAACAACGCCATCCTCGGCGCGCTGTCCAGCGCGCAGATCTGGCAATCCACCCAGCCGGCCGAGCGTGGCGCCATCCTGCAGCGCGCCGCCGACCTGATGGAAGCCGAAATCCAGTCGCTGATGGGCGTGCTAGTGCGCGAGTCGGGCAAGACCTTTGCCAACGCCATCGCCGAAGTGCGCGAGGCGGTGGACTTCCTGCGCTACTACGGCGCCCAGGCCAGCACCCACTTCGCCAACGACAGCCACCGCCCGTTGGGCCCGGTGGTGTGCATCAGCCCGTGGAACTTCCCGCTGGCGATCTTCAGCGGCCAGGTGGCCGCCGCCCTGGCCGCCGGCAACACCGTGCTGGCCAAGCCGGCCGAGCAGACCCCGCTGATCGCCGCCCAAGCCGTGCGCATCCTGCTGGAAGCCGGCGTGCCGGCCGGCGCCGTGCAGCTGCTGCCGGGCCGTGGCGAAACCGTCGGCGCCCGCCTGGTGGGTGACGAGCGCGTGCGCGGCGTGATGTTCACCGGTTCCACCGAAGTGGCTGGCATCCTCCAGCGCAACATCGCCGGCCGTCTCGACGCCCAGGGCCGCACCATCCCGCTGATCGCCGAGACCGGCGGCCTAAACGCCATGATCGTCGACTCCTCGGCCCTGGCCGAGCAGGTGGTGGTGGACGTGGTCAACTCCGCCTTCGACAGCGCCGGTCAGCGTTGCTCGGCCCTGCGCGTGCTGTGCGTGCAGGCCGACGTCGCCGACCGGGTGATCGCCATGCTCAAGGGTGCGATGGCCGAGTACCGCGTCGGTGCGCCGGAGCGCCTGCACACCGACATCGGTCCGGTGATCGACGAGGAAGCCAAGGGCAACATCGACAAGCACATCCAGACCATGCGCGACAAAGGCCGCAAGGTGTTCCAGAGCGCCCGCGTGGACGCCGAGGAGATCAAGCGCGGTACCTTCGTCGTGCCGACCCTGATCGAGCTGGACAGCTTCAGCGAGCTCAAGCGCGAAATCTTCGGCCCGGTGCTGCACGTGGTGCGCTACGAGCGTTCCGAGCTGGACCAACTGCTGGCGCAGATCAACGCCAGCGGCTACGGCCTGACCCTCGGCGTGCACACCCGCATCGACGAGACCATCGCCCAGGTGGTGGAGAGCGCCCATGTCGGCAACCTCTACGTCAACCGCAACGTGGTCGGCGCCGTGGTCGGCGTGCAGCCGTTCGGTGGTGAGGGCCTGTCCGGCACCGGTCCGAAGGCCGGTGGCCCGCTGTACCTGTACCGCCTGCTCTCCACCCGTCCGCAGGATGCGGTGGCCAAGCAGTTGCAGGGCGACGGTGCGCAGGCGGTGGGGCGTCCGGCCGAGGCGAGCAAGGCGGTGGAGGCGCTGACCCAGTGGGCCAGCCAGAACGAGCCGGCGCTGACCGCGCTGATCGCAGGCTATGCCGAGCTGTCGCAGAGCTACACCGTGCAGGTGCTGACCGGCCCGACCGGCGAGCGCAACACCTACAGCCTGCTGCCGCGCGAACACGTGCTGTGTCTGGCCGAAGACCGCGCCGACCTGCTGGCGCAACTGGCCGCCGTGCTGTCCGTGGGCAGCCGCGCGCTGGTCCTGCAGGCGCAGAGCGAGCTGGTCACCAGCCTGCCGAAGGAGGTGCAGAAGCGCATCGACCTGATCGCCGACTGGGCCGCCACCGACAGCGCCTTCGACGCCATCCTGCACCACGGCGATTCCGATCAGCTGCGTGCGGTCTGCGAGCAGGCGTCCAAGCGCAAGGGTGCCATCGTTGGCGTTACCGGGCTGAATCGTGGGGAAACCGACATTCCGCTGGAACGCCTGCTGATCGAGCGCGCCCTGAGCGTCAACACCGCTGCCGCCGGCGGCAACGCCAGCCTGATGACCATCGGCTGACGTCCGTGCCGGGAGCGTGCCGCAAGGGTGCGCTCCTGGCGAGCTTTCCGGCCATCGCTCGATGGCCATCCGGCCTGCCAGCCTTCGGGTGGAGCTATCCGCTCCGGGCAGTCCGCTTCCCTCGCGCAGTTGCGCACTCCGTATCGGGCCGAGCGCCCGGCACAACGGCGAAGCTATCCGCTTCGCCGTTTTTCTTTCGAATGCTTTCCTGGTCCGCAGGTGCTGCTTGTAGCAGCGCGCCCTGTGCGCGAGGTGCAGGCCATGGTTCGCGAGCAAGCTCGCTGCTGCGAAGAGCGGGTCAGTGCATGCCTGTAGGAGCGAGCTTGCTCGCGAACCGGGGTGACCAGATGAGGACGGGATGTATTGGCGGCACAAGTACCCTTCAGGCCGCGGAGCCCAGTGGCTCCTGGCGAATCAGTTCACGCAGCGCCCGGCGTTCGGCCGGCGGGGTTGCTGCGCGATGCAGGGCCAGGCTGCCGTCCGCTTCGGTGATCGCGATCTGGGTTTCGAACTGCAGTTGCAGGTCGTCCAGGGTGATGTAGGTGATGCGGTAGGCCTCGTCGGTGCGGTTCATGTCGGCTGCTCGATGTGGGAGGGCCGCGGGCCCGATGGCGGAATAATCTCGCCGGGTGGGCTAGGGTTGAAGTGAATAGCCGTGATGGTGAACATCACGGCTGGCGATGGTGCCGGCGAGATTTTCCGGCACTTGTCACGCAGGACGGGTATCCTGCACGGGCGTGTCCAGACGGCCACGCTGACTTACAACTGGAGCAGTGACATGAGCCGCGACAAGCAGCTTTTCCCGGACGACGAAATCGGTGACGCCCTGTGGGCCCTGCAGGAGGACGGTGAGGACCTTTCCGTCGAGCACGAGGTAGAGTTCGCGGTGATCTTCCCGGACGAACAATCCGCCCTGGACTTCGCCATCATGCTGCTGCAGAACGGGCAGAAAGTGGCCTACTCGGAATATGACGGCAATGACCAGCTGCCTTGGCAGGTCCTGGCCTATCCGGTGATGGAGCTCAGCCACGAGCACATCAGCGGCTATGCCGCGCTGCTGTCCGAGCACTCCGCCGACCTGGGCGGCCAGCTGGACGGCTGGTCGGCGCTCTGAGCGGCTGACGTGTCAAGGAACGCGGCGATTTTGCAGGCGGTGTGAAAACGCGCTGACTGCAAGGCCAGGCCAACGCCCCGACAGGTTCGGGGCGTTGGTGTTTCTGGGGAATGGAAAGCCGTGGCTAGCTGCCGTGCAGCAGCAGGAGTCCCCACAGCGCCAGCAATATCCCCGATGCGCGGCTGAGCCAGGTGCCGCCGGGCAGGTACTTCTCCAGCAGCACGTAGGCGCCGATCAGCGCGACCCACAGCAGGTTCATCAATCCCACCACGAACAGCACGCCCATCAGCGCCCAGCAGCAGCCCAGGCAATACAGTCCATGGGCCAGCCCCATGCGCCACGCACCGGATGGGCCTGGCCGCCAGTAAGCCAGCAGGAACTGCAGGGGGGACTGGCAGCGGTGCAGACAGGCATGTTTGGCGGGCAGGAACTGATAGAGGCCGGCGCCCAGCAGGAATGCCGCTCCCAGCCAGTGGTTCTGGCTGCGCATCTCCGTGCTGAGCAGAGCTCGCTGGTCCAGTAGCCATTGCAGCAGCGTGGCGACCAGGCTGAACCCGCCCCAGACCAGCAGATAGGCGCCGCAGAAGAGCAGCAATGCCAGGTTTCGCTGGTCGGCGGGGAGTCGCCGACGAGTGCTGTGCTGATACAGGAGGAACATCGGCGTGGCGCTGGGGAGCATCATGCCGACCATCATGATGCTCCACATGGCGAACATCAGCAGGGCGTCGCGCAGTGTCCAGGGCATCGGCATGCCTTCCATGGCCATCGCCAGCATGCCCCCGGGAGCGGCCATGCGCCGTGCGAGGTCCAGCAGGAACAGCCAGGCGACCCCGGTAAGGGCAGACAGCAGGATCAGCAGCAATGCCGCTTGCCGACTCAACCACCTTGGGGCCGCACGGGGGCCGGAGCTGGACTCCGAGGACACCGTCAGCGCACCACGCCCTGTCCCGTCAAGTGCAGGTGTGCCAGGTGAGCATGGCCGCCTTGCGAGCTGATCCTGATGCCGCCCTGTGCGTCGAAGCTGCCGCTGCCCATTTCCGCCTCGGTGAACTCGAAGCCGTCCGGCAGCGTCAGGCGGGCCCGCTGCGGCTCACCGGTCACCGGATTGCGAATCGGCTCGCCCGTGGCCTCGAGTACGCCAGCGATGCGAGTGTGCGCACTGCGTTCATCGACGTCGATCTGCATTTCGATAGGGACGAAACAAGGCTCGAGCACTTCGCTCAGGGTGGTGCTGAATACCTGGAACACCGTCGCCCCCGGCAGGCTTTCCGCACCTGACAGGATGGTCAGCAGGGCTGCGCGTTGCTCTGGCGTCGCGCGCTCCTCGATGAAGACCTGGCAGCGGCCATTGCCTTGGTGGATGGCGCCAGGCCAGGCAAAGGTGCCGACCCAGCAGAGACCATCGAGCACCTGGTTCTCGAAGTGGCCCTTGTCGATTCGCATGCTCACCACCGCTTCGCACTTGCCGTGGGTCGGAAGTGAGCTGAATTGGCACGGACAACCCCAGTTGCAGTTACAGGACGCAAACTCGACGCCTTCAAGGCGCCAGTCAGCCATTGCCATGGCTCACCTCCTCGCCGCATGGGTTTGATTGCAGCATCTGCCCTGATTAATAACGCTAGCAGAGGCGTTATGCGGCGAAGCGGCAGCCGACCGGGGGTTCATGGGGCGGGGCGCCGTCAACGGGGATGGTCCAGCAAGGCGGACGTTCATCGGCCATGGTGCGGTTGGCATCCGAATGCGACGCGTGTCATTCCGGCAACGGTGCGTTGCGCGCCACCTGGCGCAGTGCCTGCTCGTAGTAGTCCACGCTCTGCGCGCCGGAGATCAGCTGGCGGCCGTTGAGGATCACCGCCGGTACGGCGTGGATGCCGCGGCTGGTGTAGAAATCCTCTTCGGCCACCACCGCGTCGGCAAAGGCGTCACCGTCGAGGATTTCCCGCGCCCGGACGGCATCCAGGCCGACGCTGACGGCCACGTCCAGCAGCTCCCGGGCATCACTCGGGTCGCGTCCCTCGCCGAAGTAGGCGTGCAGCAGGGCCTGCTTGAGGGCCACGTCACGGTGCGACTCCGCCGCCCAGTGCAGCAGGCGGTGGGCATCGAAGGTGTTGTAGATGCGGTTGCGCTTCTTCAGGTCGAAATGCACGCCGACTTCCTCGCCCAGGGTGCGCAGGTGTTCCTGGTTGCGGGCGATCTCTTCGGCGCTGCTGCCATATTTGCGCTGCAGGTGCTCCACCAGGTCCTCGCCCTCGGGCGGCATGTCGGCGTTGAGCTCGAAGGGCTTGATGTGCAGCTCCACGGTCAATTCGCCGTCCACGCGGCGGATGGCTTCCAGCAGGCCGTTCAGGCCAATGGCACACCAGGGGCAGACCACGTCGGAGACGAAATCTATGGTGATGCTATCGCTCATGGTGGCGATCTCCGGCAAATGGGCATGGTTCAAGGATGGACCCGGAAGGGCGGTTCGATCCAGTGGCGGGCTTGGCAGGTTGAGTGGTTGTTTAATGTTATTTCTCTAAAAATATTGTAACTATATGAATTTTAAAGAATTAAATCTCTTGATAAATGACTTTAACAAGGGCGGCTGCCTGAGGCTCGTCTGCGGGAAGCAAAGCCTTGGAACTCCGGCCTTCTGACGCGTATAGGTCGGCTGGAGCGTGAAGCCTATTAGTCATGTAAAGAATTGATTTAAATGTATAAGTATATGATTTATATGGATTATTAATCTTTGGGTGACGAAATTGCCGCGGCGGGCGTTCACAGGCCCTCCGGGTGGCTCTCGGGGAGGCGATGGCTACCGCTGCAGTACGCCAACGGGACGGGGGCCGACGCAGCCGGTCGGACGGCCATGGTTGCCGCGTCGGGTTACTGGAATTGCCACGAAGACGCGCTACCTTGAGCCTGTTGTGCGCAGAGTTTTTTCGTCGCGCACCGCTTCCCGCCGTCCCCGCGCAGGCAACGGACCCGCAGCTGCAGGCCCGGCAGTCAACCAGCAGATACGGAGCACACCATGGCTCGCACCACGCCCATCGAGCTTTACCGCAATATCGGCATCGTCGCCCACGTCGACGCCGGCAAGACCACCACCACCGAGCGCATCCTGTTTTACACCGGGGTGAACCACAAGATGGGTGAGGTTCACGACGGTGCGGCGACCATGGACTGGATGGTGCAGGAGCAGGAGCGCGGCATCACCATCACCTCGGCGGCGACCACGGCCTTCTGGCAGGGTTCCACCAAGCAGTACAACCACAAGTACCGTTTCAACATCATCGATACCCCCGGCCACGTTGACTTCACCATCGAGGTGGAGCGCTCCCTGCGCGTGCTCGACGGCGCCGTGGTGGTATTCAGCGGCGCCGATGGCGTCGAGCCGCAGTCCGAAACCGTCTGGCGCCAGGCCAACAAGTACCACGTGCCGCGCCTGGCCTACGTCAACAAGATGGACCGCCAGGGCGCCGACTTCCTGCGCGTGGTCGCGCAGATCAAGCAGCGCCTGGGCCACACCCCGGTACCGATCCAGCTGGCCATCGGCGCGGAAGAGAATTTCGCCGGGCAGATCGATCTGGTGAAGATGAAGGCCATCGTCTGGAACGAGGCCGATCAGGGCACCAGTTACACCGAGGAGCCGATTCCGGCCGAGCTCCAGGCGCTGGCGGAGGAGTGGCGCGCGCACATGGTCGAGGCCGCCGCCGAAGCCAATGAAGAGTTGATGAACAAGTACCTCGAAGGCGAGGAGCTCTCCATCGAGGAAATCAAGGCCGGCCTGCGCCAGCGCACCCTGGCCAACGAGATCGTCCCGGCGGTGCTGGGCTCCTCATTCAAGAACAAGGGCGTGCCGCTGGTGCTCGACGCGGTGATCGACTACCTCCCGGCGCCCACGGAAATTCCCGCGATCAACGGCACCGACCCGGACGACGAAGAGAAGCACCTGGAGCGCCATGCCGACGACAGCGAGCCGTTCTCCGCGCTGGCCTTCAAGATCGCCACCGACCCCTTCGTCGGTACCCTGACCTTCGCCCGCGTCTATTCCGGTGTACTGAGCAGCGGCGACGCCGTGCTCAACTCGGTGAAGACCAGGAAGGAACGCGTTGGCCGGATGGTGCAGATGCACGCCAACCAGCGCGAGGAAATCAAGGAAGTTCGCGCCGGCGACATTGCCGCGCTGATCGGCATGAAGGACGTCACCACCGGCGACACCCTGTGCGCCATCGACAAGCCGATCATCCTCGAACGCATGGACTTCCCCGATCCGGTGATCTCCGTGGCGGTGGAGCCCAAGACCAAGGCCGACCAGGAGAAGATGGGCATCGCCCTGTCCAAGCTGGCCCAGGAGGACCCCTCGTTCCGCGTCAAGACCGACGAGGAGACCGGGCAGACGATCATTTCCGGCATGGGCGAGCTGCATCTGGACATCATCGTCGACCGCATGCGCCGCGAGTTCAACGTCGAGGCCAATATCGGCAAGCCGCAGGTGGCCTACCGCGAGGCGATCCGCAAGAAGTGCGAGATCGAGGGCAAGTTCGTCCGCCAGTCCGGCGGTCGCGGCCAGTTCGGCCATTGCTGGATTCGCTTCGAGCCGGGCGAGGAAGGCAAGGACGGCCTGGAATTCGTCAATGAAGTTGTGGGCGGCGTGATCCCTCGCGAATTCATCCCGGCGATCCAGAAAGGGATCGAGGAGCAGATGCAGAACGGCGTGCTCGCCGGCTACCCGCTGATCGGCCTGAAGGCCTCGGTGTTCGACGGCTCCTACCACGACGTCGACTCCAGCGAGATGGCGTTCAAGATCGCCGCCTCCATGGCCACCAAGCAGCTCTCGCAGAAGGGCGGCGCGGTGCTGCTGGAGCCGGTGATGAAGGTCGAGGTGGTGACGCCGGAGGACTACATGGGCGACGTGATGGGCGACCTCAACCGCCGGCGTGGCCTGATCCAGGGCATGGAGGACACGCCGGCGGGCAAGGTGATCCGCGCCGAGGTGCCCTTGGGCGAGATGTTCGGGTATGCCACGGACGTGCGCTCCATGTCCCAGGGGCGGGCGAGTTACTCGATGGAGTTCACCAAGTATGCCGAGGCGCCGGCGAATATCGCCGAGGCGATCATCAAGAAGGCCAATGGGTGATCGTGGCTGGATGAACGACGGCGCCCGAGGGCGCCGTTGTTCATTGTGGGGATCGGCACTCCTAGGAGCGGACTTTGTCCGCGATGCTTTTGGGCTTTTGGGTTGCATGTTTCTGCGCCGCTTCGGCGTGCTCGGGGACATTTTGTTTCGCCCCCTCGGGCGAGTCACTTTCTCAAACTACGGATGGCCGCCCCACAGAAAGTAACCAAAGGTCTTTGCCCCATCATCCGGGTCCCGCTTCGCGGGACTCCCCTCGTTCCATCGAAGTTTCAGGGGCCCGCGTCGACGGGCCATCCATGGCCCAACGACGCTCTCGCGGCATCCATGCCGCTCAACCCCTGAAACTCCGATTCCACTCAGCCTCCTGAAGGGGCGTTCCGGCGTGTGCGGAGGTTTCTCTGGAAGTCTTTAAAGCCAGAGCCATGCGGTGCGCAGGCTCCCGTAGGAGCGGACCTTGTCCGCGAATCTTTCAGAGCGCAGGGAGCTCCCGGCGTGCGCGATTCATGCGGTTGTTGGGTACAAAATCCGGATTACGCACAAAAAAGCCCGGCATTGCGCCGGGCTTTTCTTCAGCTGCGATACAGCACCGGCCGCCGCAGGTGCACATAGCTGTACCCCTCGCGTGCCAGGGCGATGCGTTGCGGGTCCAGTTCCGCCACCAGCAGCTCCTCGCTGTGCCTGGCCTGGGTCATGACCTGGCCGTCCGGCGCGACGATGCAGCTCAGGCCGCAGTATTCCAGCTCGCCTTCGTTGCCTGCGTAGTTGGCGTAGGCGAGGAACACCTGGTTCTCGTAGGCGCGAGTGGGCACCAGCACCTGGGCGACGAATTCGTAGGGGCGCATGTTGGCGGTGGGCACCAGCACCAGGTCGGCGCCGGCCAGGGCCAGGGTACGTACGGCCTCGGGGAATTCCACGTCGAAGCAGATCAGCAGGCCGATCTTCCAGCCGTCCAGCTCGAAGATCGCCGGCGGCGTGTCGGAGGCGCTGAACTGGGTGCGGTCGAGGTCGCCGTAGAGGTGGGTTTTGCGGTAGTTGGCGCGGCGCTCGCCCTGGCGGTCGATCAGTTGCACGCTGTTGAAGATGGCGCCGCCTGCGTCGCGCTCGGGGTAGCCGTAGAGAATGCCGATCCTGTGCTGGCGGGCGATTTCGGCGATGCGGGCCGCCGAGGGGCCGTCGCTGGCTTCGGCCAGCTCGGCGACGCGTTTCGCGCCGATGTTGTAGCCGCTGAGGAACATTTCCGGCAGGACCAGCAGGTCCGCGCCATTCTGCACCGCCTGCTGCGCGGCCTGCTCCAGGCGGCGCAGGTTGCCGGCGACGTCGTCCGGGCCGGGTGGGCACTGGTAGAGGGCGAGGTACATGGAGTTCTCCTTCGAACGCGCAAGGCCGGGATCAGGCAGTGTGCGCCCGATCCCGGCCCCGCGCGAGCCGATGTTCAATGAGTGGCGGGAATCAGTCCGGCAGTTCCATCGGGCCGAGCTCGGCGAAGCGATCACCCGGGCCGGGGTTCTCCGGATGAGTGGCGCCGCCGAAGTGCTTCATGATGCCCCACACGGCGTTGAGCGAGGTCTGTACTGCGCCCTCCACCCAGGCCGGGGTCCAGGACACGTCGTCACCGGCGATGAAGATGCCGCGCTGCTCGGCGGGCATGTCGTCCTGCATGAAGTGCGCGTACATGCGCTGGTTGTAGCGGTAGTGGCCCGGCAGCGCACCCTTGAAGGCGCCGAGGAAGTGCGGGTCGGCTTCCCAGGAGACGGTGATGGGGTTGCCGATGACGTGGCTGGCGATGTCGACCTTCGGGTAGACCTTCTTCAGTGCGTCCAGGGCCAGTTGTACGCGCTTCTCCACCGGGTGCGGCAGCATCTTCATGGCGTCGCTCATCCAGGAGTAGGACAGGCAGATCACGCCCGGCTTGTCGTCGCCGTTGTCGAACAGGTAGGTGCCGCGGGTGAGGCGGTCGGTGAGGGTCATACTCATCACGTCGCGGCCGGTTTCCGGGTCCTTGTCCTTCCAGAACGGGCGGTCGACCATCACGAAGGTCTTCGAGGACTGCATGTAGCGGGTGCGGTCCAGGGCCATCCACATCTTCTGCGAGAACAGTGCTTCCTCGCATTCGATCTGGGTGGTCAGCAGCCAGGTCTGGCAGGTCGCCAGGACGGCGGCGTAGTGGCGGGTATCGCCCCAGTAGTCGGTGACGGCGAAGGTGCCATCGGCGGCGCGGGCGATCTTCTTCACGCCCGGGCGCGGTGCGCCGTTGTGCAGCGAGGCGAGAGAGGTGCCGGCCGGCCAGTGCGCGCATTTCTCCGGCACATGGTTCCAGATGCCGCGCGGCACCTGCTCGACGCCGCCGACGACCAGGTGCTGGTGGTCGTCGCAGTTGGTCATCACCACGCGGAAGATTTCCAGCATGGAGTTGGGGAAGTCCGAGTCCCAGCCGCCGGTGCCGAAGCCGACCTGGCCGAAGATCTCGCGGTGGCGGTAGGAGAGGCGGGAGAAGGCCTTGGAGGTGGCGACAAAGTCGTAGAAGGTGCGGTCGTCCCACTTCGGTACCAGCTCGTCCCACAGGGCCTTGAGCTTGACGGTGTCGCGTTCGCGGATGGCGTCCTGGATCTCGGAGAAGCGTGCGCCGTCTTCCAGGGCGTCGGCCCAGGCCTGGGCGACTTCGCGGAAGATTTCCGGCAGGTCGTCGATCTTCTCGGCGTAGTGGCTGGTGCCTTCCAGGTCGACCACGGTGCTGCCCGAGGCCGGCGTCAGCGGGTTGGGGAAGGGTTTGGTTTCCAGGCCGAGCTTGTCGACGTAGTGGTAGAAGGCCGTGCTGGACACCGGGAAGCGCATGCCGCCCAGCTCGGCGATGATGCCGTCGGCGCCTTCGAAGCTCTCCGAGCGCAGGCGGCCGCCCATCTTCGAGGCCTCGTAGACGACGGGCTTGAGGCCCATCTTCATCAGCTCGTAGGCCGCCACCAGGCCGGAGATGCCGGCGCCGACGATGGCCACTTCCTGGCCGTGCTTGTCGGCGGGGATGCTGCCCAGGCCCGCGGGGTGTTCGATCCAGTCGTCGAAGGCGAAGGGGAAGTCCGGACCGAAGATGGTCACCGGTTTCTTGCCGGGGGTGTGGGGATGGCGGTTCTTGTGCATTGGAGGCTCCCGTTTGTTCGGCATGCCGGTTTTCATCAACCAGCTTGGCAAGGCTTTTCGCGGCCCGCAGAGGCCAGTCGATGGATGGCGCGCGGGCAAAGAAATGGCGAGCTGTGAGGGCTCGCCTTGGCGCTCACTATTACAAAGGCGGCCGTTGAAATGAATCCGTAAATCTGCAGAATGCTCAAGACCTTTCAGGCAGATTGATTGACTAAATGAACAAAATAACGAAAAACGCTGACGCCATGCTGCTCAGCCTGCTGCGCGCCAATGCCCGCGAGTCGATTTCCGAGCTGGCGCGCAAGCTGGGCGTATCGCGCTCCACGGTGCAGAGCCGGATCGAGCGCCTGGAGCAGCAGGGCATCATCAGTGGCTATTCGATCAAGGTGTCGGACAGCTATGCGCAGTCGCTAGTGCGCGCTCATGTGCTGGTGACGGCGCTGCCCAAGCTGTCGCACCAGGTGGTGCAGGCGCTGGACAAGATCGCCGAGGTGAAGACCCTGCATTCGGTGAGCGGCAACTTCGACATGATCGTGATCGTCGAGGCGCAGTCGATCCGCGATCTGGATGCGGTGCTGGACCGCATCGGCGCGCTGGACGGGGTGGAGCGGACCATGTCGTCGATCATCCTGTCGACGCGGATCGATCGCTGAGCCTGGCCCCGCCACCAGCGTCCGCGCAGGGCGTACGACCGTTCGCGGTTGTACGCCGTTCCGCCATGATCATCCGTCGGCGCATCGGTTGAATTCGAAGCGCCCGGCGACAGGTGCCCAGTCCGGAAACCCAGGCCGATTGGCCCCATTGGTCTGCCGGTATTGGCGGAAATTGGCTATTCGAAGCGCCGACCTGTGGCGGTAACGTATCGCCATTCCCGCAACTCGCGGACCCACTGGAGAAGATCATGAGTGCACGTATCGATTGGCCCAAGAAGTCCCCCGATGCCTACAAGGCCATGCTCGGCCTGGAGCAGGCCCTGGAGAAATCCGGCCTGGAGCTCCCGCTGCTGGAACTGGTGCGCCTGCGTGCCTCGCAGCTCAACGGCTGCGCCTACTGCATGAACATGCACGCCAACGATGCGCGCAAGGCCGGCGAGACCGAGGCGCGCCTGCAGACCCTGAGCGCCTGGCGGGAAACCCGCTTCTTCACGGAGCGCGAGCGCGCCGCGCTGGCCTGGACGGAAAGCCTGACCCTGCTGGCCGAGAAGCATGCGCCCCAGGATCAGTTCGAAGCCCTGCGCGAGCATTTCGGCGAGGCAGAGATCGTCAATCTGACGCTGGCGATCGCCACCATCAATGCGTGGAACCGCTTTGGCGTGGGGATGGCACTGGTGCCCTGAGCCAGGGCCAATGGAGGAGGGCGTCTGCGGGCGCCTTTTTCGTTTTTGTGGTGGTAATGATGCCGGCCGGCTCGCTCGGAGCGACGGTTTCGTAGGAGCGAACGCTTCAGCGCTTGTAGAGCACTACCGCCGCCCGCAGCTTGCTGCGGCCAAACCGGCTCATCTGCTCGAACTCCCCGTGGCTCACCGGGATGTGCTGGCAGTCCAGCGGCTGGCGGTGCTTGCTGTGGTCGACATCGGGGTCGTGCAGGTAGACGAAGTCCTCGTCGCAGTCGGTGACCACCACCCAATGCGGCGCCTTGGATCGGGTCAGGCGGTAGCTGCTGATCAGCACCAGTGGCTGGCCACCGGCTTCCAGCGCGCTGCCGATGTCGAGCTGATTGACCAGCAGTTGCTCCACGTCGCTCTGCGCCAGTTCGTGGGCGAAGTCCTCATGCACCAGGCGCATCACCGCGCGTTTCTCCTCGCTGCGTACGCCGTCGAGGAACAGCGGTCCGTCCTCCGACAGTTGCAACTGCACGCGGAAGCCCCGGCGCCAGGCGGCCAGGGCCAGACCCTGCGGGCTGCAGCCGCCGTGGCCGGCGGTCATGTAGATGGTGGTGGCTTCGCGCCACAGGCGCAGTTCTTCGCGGCGTTCCAGCACCCGATCGGGCTCCAGCGCGCCCATGGCCATCAGCAGGCAGGAAGGGCCGCAGGTGAACTCGGTGGTCTGGCGGTAGAAGGGCACGTGCCGTGGCGCCTGGCCGCTGATCTGGCGGATGCGTTTCTCGAAGCGCAGCGCTTCGCTATGGTCTTCGTAGTAGTCGCGCACCGTGGCGAAGGGACGATAGCCGTTGCGCTGGTAGAGGATGATGGCGCCGCGATTGTCCGGGCGGACTTCCAGGCGCATGTAGGCGCAGTCGTGTTCGATCGCCTCCGCCTCGGCGCGGTCCAGCAGCTTCTGTCCCAAGCCGATGCCGCGGGCGCGCTCGTCGAGGGCGATGGAGTACAGGCGGGCCAGCGAGGTGCCCTGGTGGAACAGCACCAACACGTAGCCCAGCAGGTTGCGGTCGGCCTCGGCGACGACCAGCGAGGCGTGGGCGCGGCTGATCATCCACTGGAAGTTGCGCCGGGACAGGCGGTCATACTCGAAGCAGCGGTTTTCCAGCTCGACCAGGGCGTTCAGGTCGTCGGCGGTGGCGGCGCGAAGTTGCAGGTTCATACCGGTAAGGATTCGTTAACCTGTAAGGAGCACGTTGGTTGGGGGCGAACGCGAACGTACCGCCCGGCCCCGCGGTCGAAGCAGCGTTCAGCGGAGTATTGTCCCTGGCTCTATGCGCGGCAAGCGCTATCCCGAGTGCCCTGGAGGTGTCGTGAGCAAGCTGTTCATCATCGTCGAACGCAAGGAAGACTGGTCGTCCTACTATCCCAGTGAAGATGTGGTCAGCGCCCAGGAGTACCTGGAGATGCCCATCGATGACGACAGCGGCAAGCGTGTGCAGGTGATCAACCTGTGCCGCAACTACAAATACCTGGGCCACGGCTATTACTGTTCGCTGCTGGCCGAGGCGCGCGGGCACAAGGTGATTCCGTCGGTGCGCAGCATCAGCGAACTGGCGAAGAAATCCCTCTACAGCCTGGCCCTTGAAGACCTGGAAAAGACCCTCGACAAGGCGCTGGCCGACCATCCCTACGGCAACACCGACGGCTTCACCCTGACCCTGTACTTCGGCCGCACCGACATGGAGCCGTTGCAGGACCTGGCGCGCCAGCTGTTCGAGGCCTTTCCCTGTCCGCTGCTGCTGGTGGAGTTCCGCAAGAGCCGCGGCTGGCACATCGAAGGGGTGAAGCCGGGCAACATCCACAAGCTGCGCGAGGACCAGGAAGACCTGTTCGCCAATGCGCTGGACAGCTTCAGTCGGCAGATATGGCGCAAGCCGCGCTCGCGCAAGCAGTACCGTTATGATCTGGCGATTCTCCACGACCCGGAGGAGGCCTTCCCGCCGTCGGATGCCAAGGCGCTGAAGAACTTCATCCGCGTCGGCCGCAGCCTGGGCATAGACGTCGAGCTGATCGAGAGGAAGGACTACTCGCGGCTGGCCGAGTACGACGCGCTGCTGATCCGCGAGACCACCAGCGTCAGCGACCACACCTATCGCTTCGCCAAGAAGGCCGAGAGCGAGGGCATGGTGGTGATGGACGACCCGGTGTCGATCCTGCGTTGCACCAACAAGGTCTACCTGGCGGACCTGCTGCGCAGCCACAGGCTGGGCATGCCGGCCACCGAGATTCTCTACAAGGACAACCCGCAGGAGCTGGAGAAGGTCGGCGAGCGGCTGGGCTTCCCGCTGGTGCTGAAGATTCCCGACGGCAGCTTCTCCCGCGGAGTGATCAAGGTGAGCGACCAGCAGGAACTGCTCAAGGCCAGCGCCGAGCTGTTCGAGCGCTCGGTGCTGCTGCTGGCCCAGGAGTTCTTCTATACCGAATACGACTGGCGCATCGGCGTGCTCAACCAGAAACCGATCTTCGCCTGCCAGTACTTCATGTCCAAGGGCCACTGGCAGATCTACGACCACAGCCCCGATGCCGAGGAGCTCAGCGGCGATTTCCGCACCATGGCGGTCCATGAGGCACCGCGCAAGGTCGTGGAACTGGCGGTGAAGACCGCCAACCTGATCGGCGATGGCCTGTACGGGGTGGACCTCAAGCAGTCCGGTGATCGCGTGGTGGTGATCGAGGTGAACGACAACCCGAATATCGACTGCGGGGTGGAGGATGTGTACCTGGGCGACGACCTCTACAAGCTGGTGCTCGAGGAGTTCATCCGCCGGTTGGAGGTAAAGCGACGCGGACGCGGCTGGTGAGACCGATTCGGCATTGACCTTATAGGAAAACGGTCGATAGACGCCGTCAAGATATTGCTAGCTTTACAATTTAGAGCGCCAAACGACTGTTTTTTAAAGTTTTTCAAAAAAATGGCGCCAAGGAAGGGAGCATGCTTGAGGCGGCATCGAGTCTTCGACGCCTGCTGGTAGTCGATCCTTGCGATGACTGTCGGCGGCTGTTGCCCGGGCTCCGGGCAGCGGGATGGGAGGTGGACAGCTGCGAGCTGGATTCGGCCGGCGAGCATAGCTGCGACGTCGGCTTGCTGCGTCTGCAGCCCGAGCATCTGGACCGCCCCGAATCGATCAAGGAGCTGATCAGTCGCAGCGGCACCGAATGGATCGCAGTGCTCAGTCCCGACATCCTGCCGATCCATGAGGTCGGCGATTTCGTCAGCGAGTGGTTCTTCGACTTCCATACCCTGCCGTTCGACGTGGCGCGGGTGCAGGTCACCCTGGGCCGCGCCTTCGGCATGGCGCGCCTGCGCGGTCGCGGCGGCGTGCACAGCGACGAAGGGCAGCACGAGTTGCTCGGCGAAAGCCGCGAGGTGCGCGAGTTGCGCAAATTGCTGGCGAAGTTCGCGCCGACCGAATCCCCCGTGCTGATCCGTGGCGAGAGCGGCACCGGCAAGGAGCTGGTGGCGCGCACCCTGCACCGCTTGTCGCGGCGCGCGGCACGGCCGTTCGTGGCGATCAATTGCGGCTCGATTCCGGAGAACCTGATCCAGTCGGAACTGTTCGGCCACGAGAAGGGCGCCTTCACCGGCGCGCACCAGCGCAAGATCGGCCGCTTCGAACAGGCCAACGGCGGCACGCTGTTCCTCGATGAGGTGGGCGACCTGCCACTGGAGTTGCAGGCCAATCTGTTGCGGGTGCTGCAGGAGAAGCAGTTCGAGCGGGTCGGCGGCAGTCAGCCGATCGATGTCGACGTGCGGGTCCTGGCGGCGACCCACATCGATCTGGAGGCGGCGATCCGTGCCGGAACCTTCCGCGAGGACCTGTACTACCGCCTCAACGTCCTGCAGGTCTCGACCTCGCCGCTGCGCGACCGCAATGGCGACATGGCGCTGCTGGCCAATCACTTCGCCCACCTGTACAGCGTCGAGACCGGTCGCCGGCCACGGCGTTTTTCCGATGATGCCCTGGCGGCGATGGCGGAGCACAACTGGCCCGGCAACGTGCGCGAACTGGCCAACCGGGTGCGCCGAGGCCTGGTGCTGGCCGAGGGCCGGCAGATCGAGGCGCGCGACCTGGGCCTGGAACGCCAGAAGGGCAAGCCCACGTACCAGCCGCTGGTGACCCTGGAGGAGTACAAGCTCGGCGCCGAGCGCCAGGCGATGTGCGATGCCCTGGCGCGTCATGGCGACAACCTCAGCGTGGCGGCGCGGATGCTGGGTATCTCGCGGCCGACTTTCTATCGGCTGCTGCACAAGCATCAGTTGCGCTAGGGCGGGGCGGCAGCTCCACGCAAAGGGTTATCGGATGTCGCGGCTCTTCGTAGGCGCGAGCTTGCTCACGAATCTCTTGGCACCGTAGCAGCCCGTTCGCGAGCAAGGACCGGGTCGTTCCCCTCGGTCCCGCAGGAGTGCCGTTGTCCGGCCTGGAAATACGTTGCAGGAATAGACGAAGGCCCCGCAATCGGGGCCTTCGTGTTCAGTACAAGATGACGCGCCGGCGGATACGCAGGCTGGGCAGCCAGCGTCGATGGCAGCGGGTGGTTGTGCGGGGAGCCGCCACGGGCTGCCAGGTAGACGCTTGCGTTGTCGGTGTCGGAGCCGGTCAGATGGCCCGGAGTGTGCTGGGCCTGGCGCTCCGCATGGCCGGCGTCGTTGCCCCCGGGGCAGCACGGGCCGCCCCGGGTAATGGGACAGGTATCGCCATGTGCTCGGTGATACCCCAGTAGCCGCCGTCGGCAGCGAAGGTCATGCCGGCTGATGCAGGTCCGGTCTGGATGGTGGCGTTGTCGACGGCGATGTTGCCAGTGCTGGGCTGCGTTGCGCTGCCAGCGGGGTTGGCGTGCTGACCGTAGGGAACGGCTGCCGCTCTGTTGTTTTTCCGTGGGTGATCGCAGTTCGCGATCGGGGTGGTGCGGAAGGTGTCGGTGGTGCGGTTGTGGGCGTTTTCCAGTGTCCGGATAACAGTGGCCGGAGGCACGCTGTCCTGCGCGTTGAGGGCCTGTCGGTCAGCGTCATCGGCAACCCGCATGACGCCGGGATGGCTGATCAGATCGCCATGAGCGTGGCTGGGGCAGCCGTCCTGAGTCACGGCCAACGGCAGCCGCGCAAGCGCTGCGCGGAAGCCTGCGAACCATGACAGGCCGGTGGCGACTTTCCTTGCAATACTCCCCGACATGCCCGTGACTCCTGCGTGACGCGCTGATCGTCGCTCAGCGATACAGCGGTGAAGCAGTTGCTGTGCCGAAATTGAATTGCCTTGAAGAATCAATTAGTTGGAGAATTCGACCGGGGCGTCGGCGAAGGGGGTGTTGCGCCTTCATTACATCCCCGCTGAGGGGAAATCCCGGCAACGGCTCTGGAATCGGGCCTGGATCATGGATGAATCAACCTCTGTATCGTGGCTGAAACACAATGTGGCGCCGAGAGTGACCTTTCCCGGTTCTCCGGGGTTGCGCGGGAGCGACCTGTTTCACCCCCTTTACAGTCGGTCCTGATCATCGGCTTTCCAGAGCGGCTGCGTCATCGCATCACCCTGGATCAGGCATTTTTCGCCGGCGGGCGAACGCAATCCTGCTCGGATGGTCTGCTTCAGGCGAGCGATAGTCGGCCGGGCTGGGGCTGCTGGCGGGATGAGAATTTTTCGTTAAATCCGCAGCAAGCGGCGGGCAATGCATTAGCATGCCGACGCCTTGTCGAGGTCCGTGTCCTGACTTCGTTGGCCGGTCCAGTCGGAACACATCATTAAAAAGCGAGCCATCGAGCCGCGCGGGGGAAGCAGTATGGATTTGTGGAGTGCCTTCCAGGCATTCATTCTCGGGGTGGTCGAGGGGCTGACGGAGTTCCTGCCAATCTCCAGTACCGGCCACCAGATCATCGTGGCGGACGTCATCGGCTTTGGCGGCGAGCGCGCCGAGGCCTTCAACATCATCATTCAGCTGGCGGCCATCCTCGCGGTGGTCTGGGAATTCCGCCGCAAGATCCTCGACATCGTCGTCGGCCTGCCAAGCCAGGCGCGGGCCCAGCGTTTCACCGTCAACCTGCTGATCGCCTTCTTCCCGGCCGTGGTGCTGGGCGTGGCCTTCGCCGACTACATCCATCATTACCTGTTCAACCCGATCACCGTGGCCGTGGCCCTGGTGGTGGGCGGCGTGATCATGCTCTGGGCCGAGAAGCGGCAGCATGTGATCCGTGCCGAGACCGTGGACGACATGACCTGGAAGGACGCCCTCAAGGTCGGCTGCGCCCAGTGCCTGGCGCTGGTGCCCGGCACCTCGCGGTCGGGAGCGACCATCATGGGCGGCTTGCTGTTCGGGCTGTCGCGCAAGGCGGCCACCGAGTTTTCCTTCTTCCTGGCGATGCCGACCATGGTCGGTGCGGCGGTCTACTCGGGGTACAAGTACCGCCATCTGTTCCAGCCCGATGACCTGCCGGTGTTCGCCATCGGCTTCGTGACCTCCTTCATCTTCGCCATGATCGCCGTGCGCGGCCTGCTGAAATTCATCGCCAGCCACAGCTACGCGGCGTTCGCCTGGTACCGTATCGCCTTCGGCCTGCTGATCCTGGCGACCTGGCAATTCGGCCTGATCGACTGGAGCAGCGCCAAACCTTGATGGAAAAAAACGGCATCATCAGCCGCTGGGACGACGACAAGGGCTTCGGCTTCATCCGCCCGCAATCCGGTGGCGAAGAACTCTTCCTGCACATTTCGGCATTTCGCGGCGATCGCCGTCCGCAGCGTGGCGATCAGGTGTGCTACGTCGCGGGCAGCGACAAGCAGGGCCGGCCGCGCGCGGAGCACGCGCGCCTGGCCGGCCTGGCCATCGACATGCCCGATATCCGCCGCAAGCCGGGAGCGCCGGCGACCCGCGAGCGGGCCCGCAACGGGCGGGAAGTGGCTTTCCCGACGCCGCCGCGGCGCTCCATCGGCCGCGTCCTGCTGCTGTTGGCGGTGCTGCTGGCGCTGCCGGTCACGGGTGCCATGGTATGGCTGAAGGACGGCTATTTCGCCTGGTTCCTGCTGCTCTATCCGCTGTTCAGCGTGCTGGCGTTCTTCGCCTACTGGCGGGACAAGCGCAGCGCCGAGCGGGACGCGTGGCGCACCCCCGAGCAGAGCCTGCACCTGCTGGAGCTGCTGGGCGGCTGGCCGGGCGCTTTGCTCGCCCAGCAGCTGTTCCGCCACAAGACCCGCAAGCTGTCGTTCCAGCTGGTGTTCTGGGCGATCGTCGTGGTGCACCAGCTGTTCTGGATCGACTGGCTCAGTGGCGGGCGCCTGCTGGGTTGGGTCGGTGTGCTGATGGGGCTGGGGCAGGGCGCCTCATAACGGCGAATCGTCCTTCGAGAACTCTTCCGCCAGATAGTCCAGCAACGCCCGCACCGCCGGCAGAACACCGCGTCGGTGCGGATAGACCGCCTGCAGGTTGGCTTCGGGCTCGTGCCATTCCGGCAGCACGCGTACCAGGCGGCCATCCGCCAGTTCTTCGATGCAGTAGTAGTTCGGCAGCACGGTCACACCCAGCCCGGCCAGGGCGACATTCTTGCGCAGGTTGAAGTCTTCCGCCGCCAGGCGAGCTTCCATCGCCAGCTCGCAGACTTCCCCCTGCGGCCCGATCAGTTTCATGTGCACCTTGCGGTCGCTCTCGATCGCGCCGAGGACGGGCAGGCTGGCCAGGTCCTGCGGGTGGGTCAGTTGCCGTCCCTGCAGGAGCGCGGGCGCCGCCACCAGCACCGCCTTCGCCCGGCGCAGGCGGCGGGACACCAGGGACAGGTCTTCATCGCCCGGCGCGCGGACGCGCAGGGCCACGTCCACGCCTTCATTGAGCAGGTCGACGCGGCGGTTGGTCAGCAGCAACTCCAGGTTCACCTGCGGATAGGCCGCCAGGAATCCGGGCAGCATCTCGTTGAGCGAGGTTTCCGCCATCGCGACCGGGCAGGACAGCTTGACCCGACCGCGCGGCTCGGCGCTGAGCTGGGCGGCCACTTCATCGGCCATTTCCGCCTCCACCAGCATGGCCTGGCAGTGCCGGTAGTAGCGCTCGCCGAGGTCGGTGAGCGCCAGCTTGCGCGTGGTGCGTTGCAGCAGGCGCACGTTCAGGCGCGCCTCCAGTTCCGCCACACGCCGCGACAGGCGCGACTTGGGCAGCCCCAGCAGGCGGCCGGCGGCGGCGAATCCTCCGCACTCCACTACTTTGGCGAAATAGAAGAGGTCATTGAGGTCCTGCATGGGATTGTCCTACTGGTGAGACGAATTATCACATTTTTGCCGACTTATCGATGATTGGCTACATGCGTAGTCTTGCTTCCAACGACGAATTACTCCCGCCAGCCACCTGGCTAACCCGTTTGGAGAGCTCACACATGAAACTTCTGCACATCGATTCCAGCATCCTTGGCGACAACTCCGCTTCCCGTCAGCTCAGTGCCGAACTCGTAGCCGCCTGGGTTGCCGCCGAGCCGGGCGTTGAAGTCACCTACCGCGACCTGGCCGCCGACGCCATCAGCCACCTGTCTTCCGCCAGCCTGGTCGCCGCCGGCACCCCGGCTGAAATGCGCGACGCCGCGCAGAAGCATGAAGCCGCCCTGGGGGAAACCAGCATCGAAGAGTTCCTGGCTGCCGACGCCATCGTCATCGGCGCGCCGATGTACAACTTCTCCGTGCCCAGCCAGCTGAAGGCGTGGATCGACCGCATCGCCGTCGCCGGCAAGACCTTCCGCTACACCGAAAGCGGCCCGGTCGGCCTGGCCGGTGGCAAGAAGGTGATCATCGTTTCCACCGCCGGTGGCATCCATGCCGGCCAGCCGACCGGTGTCGCCCACGAGAACTACCTGCAGCTGGTGCTGAATTTCCTCGGCATCACCGACATCGAAGTGGTGCGTGCCGAAGGCCTGGCCTACGGTGACGAGCCTCGCCGCAACGCCATCGCCGGCGCCCAGGCAAGCATCGCCAGCCAGTTCGCTGCTGCCTGATCGGCTGACGCACCAGGAAAGAGCCCCGCCTAGCGGGGCTTTTTCATTTCCGGCGTTTGAGAGAGAGACCACTCATCTGCCGATCCAGGCAGCTCCAGGCTGGCGCGTAGTATGCAAGAAATCTCCCAGGCGGCGTCCGAAGCCCCGCAACCTGTGCGGTGGAGCTCCGTGGCGCCTGAGCTGAATGCGCATCGGGGTGGGCTGCACCATGGCGAGGCGTCTGTTGTGGATTCTGTTGCTCGTTACCTTCAGTAGCGGGGCCTGGGCGGTCTCGGGCTGGAACGTGGGCTTTCACCGTCTGCAGGTGAGCGACCCGCTGGACCTGGCGCCGATGAAGGCCATCGCCTTCTACCCGACGCGCGCCCCGGAGCGGCCGCTGCACCTGGGCAACTTCATCCTTGATGTCGCCTACGAAGGCAAGACCGCCAACGGCCACTTCCCGCTGCTGGTGATGTCCCACGGCAACTACGGCACGCCGCTGGCGCACCGTGACCTGATCGAGGCGCTGGTGCGCAAGGGCTTCGTCGTGGTGGCGCTGTTGCACCCTGGCGACAACCTGCATGACCACAGCCGCCTGGGCGCCTTGAGCAATCTCTATGGCCGACCCTTGCAGGTCTCGGAAACCATCAGCGCCGCGCTGTTCGATCCCGAGGTGGCGGGCGTCGTCGATCCGCGCAAGATCGGCGTGATCGGCTACTCCGCCGGCGGCGAGACGGCGCTGATCCTCGCGGGCGCGCAACCGCGCCTGGAGCGCCTGATCAAGTACTGCGAGAAATACCCGAATGACGCCGACGCCTGCAGCGACAAGGGCAAGCTGCGCGCCGACCGTAGCGACCTGGTGCCGATGGCCGACCCCCGCGTCGGCGCCTTGCTGCTGCTGGCGCCGCTGAGCCTGATGTACGGCGCCCGCGAGCTGGAGGATGTACAGGTGCCGGTGCTGCTCTACACCGGCAACCAGGACCATATCCTCGACTGGAAGAAGAACGCCGGTGCCCTGGCACGCAAGCTGCCGCAGCAACCGGACCTGCGGGTGCTCGATGGCGCGGGGCACTTCGTGTTCATGTCGCCCTGTTCCGAGGAGGAACTGGAGGCAACGCCGGATCTGTGCACCGATAATCAGGGGCTGGACCGCAAGGCCATCCACCGCGACCTCGCGGCGTCGGCGGCGGAGTTCTTCGACGTCAGCCTGGGCAGCGCGACGATGCAGACCTCGGGGCGGTGAGGACGATTCTGTCCGGCAGAGGGCGTATAACGCTCCGCGTTATACGCCGATCGATCTTGGCGGTAGCCCGCTCGGGGCCGGCCTGGCTAATCGGCCAATCCTGACCGCCGCGCGAGTGTATCGGCATACAACCGCGAACGGTTGTATGCCCTACGAACGGCGCGCAGAAAAAGCCCCGCATCGGCGGGGCTTCTTCATGGATCGCGAAACGTCAGACGATCACGCCCTGGCTGCGCAGGTAGTCGTCGTAGCTGCCGCTGAAGTCGGTCACGCCGTTCTCGCTCATCTCGACGATGCGGGTGGCCAGGGAGGAGACGAACTCGCGGTCGTGGCTGACGAAGATCAGGGTGCCCGGGTAGTTCTCCAGCGCCAGGTTCAGCGCTTCGATGGATTCCATGTCCAGGTGGTTGGTCGGCTCGTCCATCACCAGCACGTTGGGCTTCTTCAGGATCAACTTGCCGAACAGCATGCGGCCCTGCTCACCACCGGAGATGACCTTCACCGACTTCTTGATGTCGTCGTTGGAGAACAGCATGCGGCCGAGGGTGCCGCGCACCAGCTGCTCGCCGCCCTGGGTCCACTGGGCCATCCAGTCGAACAGGTTGTAATCCTCTTCGAAGTCCTCGGCGTGGTCCTGGGCGAAGTAGCCCACGTCGGCACTGTCGGTCCACTTCACCTCACCGGCGGTTGGTGCCATTTCGCCGACCAGAGTGCGCAGCAGGGTGGTCTTGCCGATGCCGTTCGGGCCGATGATGGCAATGCGCTCACCGGCTTCGACCTGCATGCTCAGGTTCTTGAACAGCGGGGTGCCATCGAAGCCCTGGCTGACCTTCTCCAGGGTCACCGCCTGGCGGTGCAGCTTCTTGTACTGCTCGAAGCGGATGAAGGGGCTGACACGGCTGGACGGCTTGACCTCTTCCAGCTGGATCTTGTCGATCTGGCGGGCGCGGCTGGTCGCCTGCTTGGCCTTGGAGGCGTTGGCCGAGAAGCGGCTGACGAACTGCTGCAGTTCGGCGATCTGCGCCTTCTTCTTGGCGTTGTCCGACAGCAGGCGCTCGCGGGCCTGTTCGGCGGCGGTCATGTACTCGTCGTAGTTGCCCGGGAACAGGCGCAGCTCGCCGTAGTCCAGGTCCGCCATGTGGGTGCAGACGCTGTTCAGGAAGTGCCGGTCGTGGGAAATGATGATCATGGTGCTGTTACGCGCCGTGAGGATATTTTCCAGCCAGCGGATGGTGTTGATGTCGAGGTGGTTGGTCGGCTCGTCGAGCAGCAGCAGGTCCGGATCGGAGAACAGCGCCTGGGCCAGCAGCACGCGCAGCTTCCAGCCCGGAGCCACGGCGCTCATCGGGCCGAAGTGCTGTTCCAGCGGAATGCCCAGGCCCAGCAGCAGCTCGCCGGCGCGGGATTCGGCGGTGTAGCCGTCGAACTCGGCGAACTGGACTTCCAGCTCGGCCACGGCCATGCCGTCTTCCTCGCTCATCTCCGGCAGGGAGTAGATGCGATCGCGCTCGGCCTTGACCTTCCACAGCTCCTCGTGGCCCATGATCACGGTATCGATCACGGTGGACTCTTCATAGGCGAACTGGTCCTGGCGCAGCTTGCCCAGGCGCACGCCGTTCTCCAGCATCACCTGGCCGCTGGAAGGCTCCAGCTCGCCGCCGAGGATCTTCATGAAGGTCGACTTGCCGCAACCGTTGGCGCCGATCAGGCCGTAGCGGTTGCCGTTGCCGAACTTGACGGAAACGTTTTCGAACAGCGGCTTGGCGCCGAACTGCATGGTGATGTTCGCAGTGGAAATCAACTGGGTAACCCTTGGCTGGACATGGTGCGCGCCGGGCGCGGGCGTGCGGGAAGGGCGCTGCGGTCGAGCGGGTCGAGGCGCGCCTGGCAAAGCCGCCTATTATGCCACAGAGGGGCGGCTCCTTGCATGCCGTACGCCTGAAGCGCCCATTCTGCGGGGGCAGGGGAGAAACGAGGCAGTTGAAACCCGCCATTGTCCTGCCTCAGAATTCGGGTGTTCAGAATTCTGGTGGGGGCTGTATGAAAATCCTTAACGCGCAAAACTCGCTCAAGCAGTACCTGGAGCAGGTCAGCGGCAAATTGATCACCGTTGTCTCGGCCTCTGCCAGTGAAACCGAGGCTCTGGTCGAGACCCTGGTGGAGAACGGCAACAAGGTCGATCTGCTGGTCGGCACCATCAATGCCTTCACCTCGCCGGACTTCATCGACTTCTGCGTGCGCGACACCGATGCCAACGTGACCCTGCACGTGGACTTCCGCGCGCAGAACAGCGTGCACTGGAAGCTGATCCTGGTGGAGCCGGACGTGGTGATCCTGGGCAGCGCCAACTTCACCGAGATCGGCCTGAGCCTGACCCGCGACACCTGCACCGTCATCCAGGACGCCGCGCTGTATGCCGACTACCTGGCCCGTGTGGCGGCGATCAAGGGTACCGAAGGCGTAATGCTGGGCGAGGACAGCCCGGTCTTCGACGAGGCGCTGGAAGAGTACCGCCAGACCCATCGCCGCATGCAGGCGAGCCTGGCGCGTGGTGCGCAATATCTGGACGGCGAGAGCTGGCTGGGCGACGAGACCAACCAGAGCATTCCGCTGTTCATCTGGTACAGCGATCATTCCGATGATTCCGAGGAAAAGGCCGAGGCCTTCCTGCGGGCCAGCAGTGATGGCGTGGACTGGGACGATGTGCGCGAGTTCTTCACCTATGAATGCGCCGAGGGCGTGCTGCCCTACGAAGAGGGCGACATGGTGCTGACCGCGCGCTGCAACGGCACGAACATCAGCTTCTACACCTTCGACCGCATCCTCTATCGCAACGGCACCTACTACATCTATTCGTACCGCAAGAAGCGCTACACCCAGCCGTTCAAGCTGGAAGACGCCAAGGAGCGCCTGAAGGAAGTGATTCCTGAGTGGTACGAGGAAATGCGTACCTCGCTCAACCGCCACGACATCAACAGCGTGGTGCGCTGAGTCTCCCGCGCCGCCGTAGGGTCCAGCGCCTTCGTCCCAGGAATGAAAAACGCCCCGTGGCATCGCTGCCACGGGGCGTTTTACGTCAGGCGTCGATCAGTACATCAGAAGATGTTGACCGGATACTCGACGAATACGCGGACTTCGTTGCCATCGTCGTTGTAGGAGCGGGCATCGTTCGATACGCGAACCCAGGAACCGCGCAGCTTGACCGACAGGTCCTTGGCCGGGCCGCTCGGTACGACGTACTTGAGCTGGTTGAAGATTTCGCGCTCTTTGCCGTTGCTGGTCTCGTCGGTCTTGATGTTGTCGCCGTAGACGTAGGCCACGGTGTAGCTCAGGCCCGGAACGCCGTATTCGGAGAAGTCCAGGCTGTAGCTGCCCTGCCAGGAACGCTCGTCCTCGCCGTTGAAGTCCGACCAGTAGGAGTTGGCCAGCCAGATGGTGGTGCCGCCGTCGCCGATGTAGTCGCCGCTCTGGTAACCGCCGTACAGGTAGCCGGTGTCGCCGTTGTTGCGCTGGTGGGCGACCATGAAGGTGTGTACGCCGATGTTGTACGCGGCCGACAGGCTCCAGATGGTGTTGTCGCGGTTGCCGTTGTTGAACTCGTCGGCCCAGTCCTGGTTCAGCTTGGTCTTGTAGCCGTTGAAGTCGAGGGTCAGCGACTCGCGGTCGGCCATCGGGATGACGTAGTTCAGGTTCATGTACTGCTTGCGGGCAACGTCTTGGTTGTCCTGAGCGTACAGGGAGCCGCTGAAGTTGTCGGTGAACTTGTAGCTGCCGCCGTACACGTCGATGCGCTTGAGGCCGCCGCTGTCGTGGCCTTCGGCGCTCTTGCGGACTTCCGAGGTGAAGCGGCCGACGTTGATTTCCAGGCCTTCGATCTCCTTGGAGGTGATCAGGGTGCCGGAGTAGGTTTCCGGCAGCAGGCGGGAGTTGTCGTAGCTGAGCACCGGCAGGGACGGCATCTGGTCGCCGTACTTGATCACGGTGTTGGAGAGGCGGGCTTTCACCGCGCCACCGGCACGGGCCAGGTCGCTTGCCGGGTTGCCATCGCTGTCCTGCTTGAAGAAGTCGATGCCCGCGGCGCCGGCGCGTTTGCCGTTTTCGTCCAGGTTCAGTGCGTACATGCCGAAGACATCGGCGCCAACGCCGATGGTGCCCTGGGTGAAGCCGGAGGTGAAGGTCGCGGTGGCGGCCTGGCCCCACTCGGACTTGTCGTCGCGGCCGTGCTTGTAGTCGCGGTACATGTAGCCGTTGCGGAAGAACAGGTCCATGTGGCTATCTTCGATGAAGCCCTTGGCGGTGGACTGGTCTTCGGCGAGGGCAGCGGTGGACGCTAGAATGCCCAGCGCGAGCAGGCTGATGCGGTGTTGCAGCATGTTGTTTTCCTTGTGCTAATGGTGCAGCGCCGACAAGACGAAAAAGGCGTCCCGCCCCGATGTGTGTCATCAGGGAAGTGGCGTCCTGTGCTGGCTAGTTCTTTTGGTTGTAGTCGGCCTCTGGTGGGCCGCAGCGGCGCGATGATAGCAGAGGATCGAATCTTTTCGGACTCGATGCTCACACAGTTGACAATGTGGCTGATCAGCGGGGGGAGCTCTTCCCGCTGTGCCTGAGTACCGACCTCCGTACCCAGGCGTTCGATCAGTCGCCGAAGGAGCGCTGGTACAGCACCAGGCTGAGCGCCAGCCCGCTGAGCGCCGCCAGCGCGGCGAAGAGGAAGATCGAGCCGAAGCCGAAGGCCCCGGCGATGGCGCCCACCAGCGGACCGGTAATGCCCAGCGACACATCGATGAACAGCGAGTAGGCGCCCAGCGCGGCGCCACGGTTGGAGGCGGGCACCAGGCCGACGGCTTCCACGCCCAGGGCCGGGAACACCAGGGAGAAGCCGAAGCCGCTCAGCGCCGCGCCCGCCAACGCCAGCCAGGGCGAGGGCGCCAGCCACAGCAGCATCAGCCCGAGGCTTTCCACCGACAGGCAGGCAATGGCGACGCGGAAGCCGCCGTGGCGGTTGATCGCCTGGGCGAACAGCAGGCGCGCGCCGATGAAGCAGCCGCCAAAGGCCGTCAGGCAGTACACCGCGTCGCTCCAGCCGCGGCTGCCGTAGTACAGGGTGATGAAGGTGGCGATGGTGCCGAAGCCGATGCCGCCCAGCGCCAGCCCCATGCCGTGGGGAAACACCCGGCCCAGCACATGGTGGAAGGGCATCCGCTCACCGTGCACCAGCGCCGCCGGCCGCTTCGGCCAGGCCAGCGCAAGGCCCAGCGTCGCCAGCAGGATGATGCTTACACCCATGCTGGCCAGGCCCAGATGCTGGACCATCAGCACCCCGAGCGGCGCACCGACGGCCAGCGCGCCGTAGCTGGCGATGCCGTTCCAGGAGATCACCTTGGCGGTGTTTGGCGCGCCGACCCGGTCGATGCCCCAGCTGATGGAGGCACTGCCCACCAGGCTTTCCGAGGTACCCAGTACCAGCCGCGCCACCATCAGTGTCGCCAGGCTGAGCCACGGCACACCCTGGGTCGCCCAGGATGCGAGCATCAGCGCGCCGCTGCCGGCGCAGCCGACCATGCCATAGAGCACCGCGCGCTTGGGACCGAGGGTATCGATCACCCGGCCGGCGTAGGGGCGGGTGAGGAGGGTGGCCAGGTACTGGATGCTGATTACCAGGCCCGCCAGCACCGAGCCGAAGCCAAGGTCCGTGTGCACGTAGCCCGGCAGCACCGCCAGTGGGATGCCGATGGTCAGGTAGGCGAGGAAGGTGAAGAGGACGACGGAAACCACCTGCAGGGTGGTTGCGGCGCTGGAGCGGGATTGGGCGGACATGCGCAGGCTTGATCGGAGCGGCGGGTGGGTAGGACATGATGGACCCGCCCCGGCGTGTAGGAAAGCAAGCTAACGAACTACCTGGCTCGGGTGTGTGCTCCGAGGGCGCCTTTGTAGGAGCGAGCTTGCTCGCGAACCTGGGGCCGCAGTGGGGCGTTGTTCGTGAGCAAGGACTGGGCGTCCCCCTCGGTCCTACAGGGAATGCGGCCCGGATGAATCGAGTAAGCCGGGCAGAGGTTTTGTAGGAGCAACTGTCTGCGCATTCGTAGGGCGTACAACCGTTCGCGGTTGTACGCCCTACGTCGGGCTCGACCTTGACGTACGCCGATTGAATTCAGATCCGCCGGAACAGCGTCGGATAGTCGAGCACCAGCCCGTCATCGTCGACCGTCAGCAGCGCCTGGAAATTCGTGCCTTCGAGGTTTTCGTAGCGGTAGTGCCGCGCATCCACCCGGGTGTAGCCCTGGCGCATGCGCACGGGCTTCAGCGCCGGGGCTTCCAGGTAGACCACGGCCAACTCCGCGCGCTGGCCGTCGGCAAGCTTCAGGCGGCGGATCGGGAAGGTGTTGGTGAAGGGCGTGGGCCAGATGTCGATATCCAGGCATCCGTCCAGCTCGCCCAGCGTCTCGCCCTCGGCGGTGCGCCAATGACCTTCGCCGTCGGTCAGCAGGTGCAGGTGGCGCGCGCCCCGGCCGCCCTCGACGCTGAAGCGTGCCTCGCGCAGACGCCAGTGCTCGTCCCAGTTCAGTTCGTAGTCCAGCTGGTAGGACGGGCCGCCGTTTTCGTCGATGGCGCGCAGCTGGCTCTGCGCGCAGCCATCGCCCAGTTGCAGCGACTCCCAGCTGGCTGTCGGAGCCTGCCAGAGGCCTTCCCAGCTCAGGCCCTTCATCGGGTTTCGTCCAGCAGCAGGCCCAGGCGCTGGCGCTTGGGCAGGCGGGCCACCACCAACTGGTGCGAGCGGGTCAGCGCCTCGCGCAGTTCCGCTTCGCCCATGGGGTAGGGGCGCTGCATGGCGATCCAGAAGGCCCGCGCCAGATAGGGCGCCGGGCGGATGCCGGGACGATCCACATAGCCCAGGAACAGCTCCGGGCCGACCTTGAAGGCCAGGCCGCCGGCGCCTTCGTCGAGAAAGTCGAGGATGGCGAACATCTTGTTGCCGGCCACCGAGAACACGCGGTTGCTGCCCCACTTGATGTCCTCGCGGGCGCCGGGCAGTTGCAGGCAGAAACGGGCGATCTGTTGTGGGGTCATACCGGGCTCAGTCGCGGAAATAGACTTCGACCAGATGGTAGCCGAACTGGCTCTTCACCGGGCCGTGCACCACGCCGACGGGCTTCTTGAAGATCACCTGGTCGATGCTGCGCACCATCTGCCCCGGTCGGACTTCCCCCAGGTCGCCGCCGCGCTTGCCGGAGGCACAGGTGGAATGCTTGCGTGCCAGGGCGGCGAAGTCCTCGCCACGGGCCAGGCGTTGCTTGATCTGCTCGGCTTCGGCGGCGGTCTTGACCAGGATATGGCGGGCCATGGCGACGGGCATCGGTATTACCTCGGAAAGTCAGGCGGAATGGGCATTGTACGGGAGCGGTGACGTACGTCGCATTTTCTGGTGGGTGGCGTTGTGCCTTACTCGGCCGCTGCCTAGAGTCGTCGGAAAATTCCGATATGTAGGACGCCGCTTAGCTGGCGATGTCCGCCCCCCCTCCTTGCGAACGGATGCAGTTCTTATGGATATCCAGTCGATGCTGAAGATCCTGGCCACCCAGGATGGTTCCGACCTCTACCTGTCCACCGGCGCGCCGCCCTGCGCCAAGTTCAACGGCGTGCTCAAGCCGCTGTCCAACGAGCCTCTCAAGGCGGGCGACGTGGCGCGCATCGGCTACGGCTTGATGGACGAGGAACAGCGCGCCGAGTTCGAGCGGGAACTGGAGATGAACCTGGCCATTTCGGTGCAGGGTGTCGGCCGCTTCCGCATCAACCTGTTCAAGCAGCGCAACGAAGTGTCCATCGTGGCGCGCAACATCAAGCTGGACATCCCGCTGTTCGAGGACCTGAAGCTGCCGGAAGTGCTGCTCAAGGTGGTGATGGAGAAGCGCGGCCTGGTGCTCTTCGTCGGTGGCACCGGCTCGGGCAAGTCCACCTCCCTGGCGGCGCTGATCGACCACCGCAACCGCAACAGCGGCGGCCACATCATCACCATCGAGGATCCCATCGAGTACGTGCATCGGCACCGCAAGTCGATCATCAACCAGCGTGAAGTGGGCGTGGACACCCGCAGCTTCCACGCCGCGCTGAAGAACACCCTGCGCCAGGCGCCGGACGTGATCCTGATCGGCGAGATCCGCGACCGCGAGACCATGGAACACGCCCTGGCCTTCGCCGACACCGGGCACCTGGCGATCTCCACCCTGCACGCGAACAACGCCAACCAGGCGCTGGACCGCATCATCAACTTCTTCCCCGAGGAGCGCCGACCGCAGTTGCTCAACGACCTGGGCAACAACCTCAAGGCCTTCGTTTCCCAGCGCCTGGTGCGCACCCAGGACGGCAAGCGCCGCGCAGCGGTGGAAGTGCTGCTGGGCACCGCCACCATCAGCGACCTGATCAAGCGCGGCGACTTCAGCTCGATCAAGGAAATCATGGACAAGTCCCGCGCCCTGGGCATGCAGACCTTCGACCAGGCGCTGTTCGACCTGGCGGTGGAGGGGGCGATCAGCGAAGAAGAAGCGGTGAAGAACGCCGATTCGGCGAACAACCTGCGCCTGAAGCTCAAGCTGTACAAGGACAACCCGGGCATGGTGACCAACTCCGCCGCAGCCACTGCCGCCGCCAGCCCCGCGCCGGCACCCGCCGCAGCGCCTGCACCGGCAGCGGACTCCTCCAGTTGGGGGCTGGAACTGGCGCTGGAAGAGATCGAGGCCGAAGACGCGGAAGGCAAGCCGGCTGGGCAATAAGCCGAGCTCCGATTGAAAAGAAGCCCCGGCATGCCGGGGCTTTTTCATGGGTAATGGTTTTGCACGGAGCGCTTTCGTAGGAGCGGAGCTTCTCCGCGATGCTCTTGAGCGAAGCTGATCCTTCGCGGACAAGGTCCGCTCCTACGGGGCCGGCGGTGTGGGGTTGCTCTTCGCAGGAGCGGACTCCGTCCGCGATCAGGGCGATTACAGCAACGACAACGGATAACTGATGATCAGCCGGTTTTCGTCGAAGCTGTTGGTCCTGCCCCAGTCCCGGCGCATGGTCGAGTTGCGCCACTTCAGGTTCAGCGTCTTGAAGGTGCCACTCTGCACCGTGTACGCCAACTCGCTCTCGCGGCCCCATTCGTGGCCGTCGTCAGTGCTGCTGTTGTGCACCTCGTTGCCCTTGATGTAGCGGTTCATCAAGGTCAGGCCGGGGATGCCGAAGGCGGCGAAGTCGTAGTCGTGGCGCAGCTGCCAGGAGCGCTCCCTGGCGTTGTCGTAGCTGGAGTTGAAACTGTCGTTGGCCAGGGTGCCGCCGCTGGTGCCGTTGACGCGGAACCACTCGTCGTCGCCCATGACCTTCTGCAGGCCGACATAAAAGGTGCTGGCGCCGTATTTCGCCGAGAACAGCCCGGAGAAGGTGCGGTTGTCCAGGTCGCCGGCGCGGGCGCTGCCGTCCTCCTTGCCCCAGAAGTAGCCGATATTCGCACCGAGCACCCAATCACCCAGCGGCTGGCTGTGCTGCAGTTGCAGGTACTGCTGCTGGTAGATGTCCTTCAGCTCGGCATTCCACAGCCCGACCAGGGTGCGCTCGCCGTTGAAGCGGTACTCGCCGCCGACGAAGTTGAAGCGGTCGGAGGTGAAGGCGGGGCGGCTGAACAGCGACATATCCTCCATGCTCGCATCGTTGCGCGGGCTGTTCTGGCGGAACTGGCCGCCGTAGAGGCTCAGGCCATCGATTTCCTTCGTCGTCACCTGGGCGCCCTGGAAGGTCTGCGGCAGCGAGCGACCATCGTCGGAGCGCAGGATCGGCAGCACCACCATCCATTCCCCGGCCTTGAGTTCGGTCTTCGAGACCTTGGCCTTGCCGGCCATCGCCAGGCGCCCGAAGTCGTCGGCGGGGCGGCCGTCGTCGTGCACCGGGAGCAACTGGGTGCCGGCGGTGCCCTTGCCGCCGTCGAGCTTGACGCTGTACAGGCCGAGCACATCCAGCCCCAGGCCGACAGTGCCCTGGGTGTAGCCGGAGCGGGCGTCGAGAATGAAGTTCTGCGTCCATTCCTCGGCCTTGCCCTGGCGGGCGTCGCCGACGAAATTGCGGTTCATGTAGAAGTTGCGCAGCAGCAGGCTGGCCTTGGCGTCTTCGAGGAAGCCTGAGTCATCGGCGCTGGCCAGGACCGGCAGGGCGGGCAGCAGGCAGGCGGCGACGGTGAGATGGGGCAGGTGGCGGGTCATGGGTGTTCCCTCGGCATTCTTGTCGTTGTTCGCGGGCGAACGGGGGCCTCCGCACGGTTCGGCGGATGGGCGATGAAACGATCAACGGGCGTGGATCAGGCGATCAGCCAGGCGCGACGAAAGCGGAGGGTGGGGCGCTGAGGGCGTTGCACGCGCGACGGCGTGCCAGGGAGAGCGTGAGCATGTGAACGGACCTTTCTTATAGTTGTTGGCGCCGCATCGAGGTGGCGGCTTGGGCCATAGTGGTTCCGCCCGACGACTCGCCGCAATTCGTCCCGGGCGTAACCGTTCGCTGTTCGAACGGTAATTAACCAAATAGAACATTCTGTCGGCAGGATTCCGCGTAGGATGCCGTGCACCGGTGTAGCAGCGGACCCGCGGGGTCCGTGTACGGCGGTGGAGCGGGTTCTTTCCCCGATGCAACTTGGTAGGCTGTGCTGCCTCTCGCGCAGCCATTTTCGCCCATTGATTCCCGTGACCCGATGAGTACCAGCCAATCGCCGTTGTCCGGCGTCCACCAGCCTTTCAAGGGCATCCTGCTCATCGTCCTGGCAACCTTCCTGTTCTCCAGCCACGACGCGCTGTCGAAGTACCTGGCGGGCATCTATCCCATCGTCATGGTGGTCTGGGCGCGCTATGTGGTGCACACACTGCTGATGGCGGGCATCTTCCTGCCGCGCGCCGGTTTCGCCGTGCTGCGCACCCGCCATCCGTTCCTCCAGGCGGCTCGCGCGCTCTGCCTGCTGGGCACCAGTTTCCTGTTCACCACCGGCCTGCAGTACATCCCGCTGGCCGAGGCGACCTCGGTGAACTTCCTCGCGCCCCTGCTGGTGACGGCGCTGTCGGTGCCGCTGCTGGGCGAACGGGTCAGCGTGGGGCAGTGGGCGGCGGTGATCGTCGGCTTCATCGGCGTGCTGATCATCGTCCACCCCGGCGGCGCGCTGTTCACGCCGGCGGTGCTGCTGCCGTTCGGTTCGGCGCTGTGCTTCAGCTTCTACCAACTGCTGACACGCAAGCTCAGCCAGGTGGACAGCCCGACCACCAGCAACTTCTTCGCCGGGCTGTGCAACACCCTGATCGTCAGCGCGCTGGTGCCGTTCTTCTGGCAATGGCCGGGGCTGGTCCATGGCCTGATGATGCTGGCCCTGGGCACCTGCGGGATGACGGCGCACCTGTTCCTGACCCAGGCCTTCAAACACGCCGCGCCGGCGCTGCTGGCGCCGTTCAGCTACTGCCAGATCGTCTTCGCCGGGCTGCTGGGCTTCGTGATCTTCGGCCACACGCCGGAGCCGTCGGCGCTGCTGGGCATCGCGGTGATCTGCGGCAGCGGGCTGGCTGCGGCCTGGTTGCAGAGCCGCAAGGGGTAGGGCGGGCACAGTCCCTGTAGGACCGAGGGGGACGCCCAGTCCTTGCTCGCGAACCCCGCCCAGTTTCGAATCGCCGGTTAATCCATTCGCGAGCAAGCTCGCTCCTACGAAGAGCGGAGCTACTCGATCTCGAAAAGACCATGCCGGATCGGCCCCACCGACAACCTCTGGCGCACGTCGTCGTCGATGCGCGGGTCGTCCGGCTGGTACAGCTTCACCTGGCGGTAGGCGGCGATCCGGTTGATCTCCGGCCCCAGGTATTCCCACACCACGCGGGTGCACGCCGGGGTGCGGCGGTCGCCGCTGGAGACGCCGGTCTTCAGGCCGTTCAGGCGGGTAATGCGGCTCTTGAAGCTGGGGATGAGGATGGTCTGGCTCATCTCGTTGACCGTGAGCGACTCGTAGTCCAGCAGGAACACCCGGTCCTGCAACTGGAACGCCGCGCCCAGGTAGCGGCAGCGCACCCAGTCCTCGGCCTGCACGTCGGTGCTGCTGGAGCGTTCCTGGCGTTCCTGGCGCTCGAAGAGGAAGTTGCCGTCCTCCTCGTACAGGTGCACCAGCGACAGCAGTATCGAACCGGGCACCGACATGCAGTTGGAATATTCGAAGTAGTAGCCGCAGTAGCGCGACAGGTTGCCTGCGTGCTCGCGCAACGGGCGGAGCATGTCCATCAGCGGGTCGTCGCGCTGCACGTTCGCCGGCGAGGTGCTCCGTGCACCGATCAGGCGGGCGAACTGTTCCGGTGGCAATTGCAGCTCGTAGTCCTCGACGCCGAAGAAATCCCCAATTCTCTTGAGGTTGTACGCGGTGGGTTGGCTCTGCCCACCGAGGTATTTGTTGAACTGCGCGCGATTGATCGCGAGCTTGCGGCAAACCTCCGAGATAGAGCGGTAGTGAGCGCAAAGCAGTTTGAGATTGGGGCCGAGGTTTTCGGACATTTGTGCCAGGTCCAGGTGATGCGACTGGCGCAATTATAGCGTCAGGTCGCATCAACTCGGAACAAGCCGCGAAATTGTTTCAACAGGCTTCGAGCGCAACCATGCGCCCCCAGTGAGCGGGCCAGCCCCAGGCCCGTGCTCCCACAATAACAATCGAGGCCCCAGCACATGCTCGACGCGATCAACGATTTCCTCTCCGGGAAAGTCCTCATCGTCCTCATCGTCGGACTCGGCGCGTATTTCACCATTCGCTCCCGCTTCGTCCAGTTCCGCCATTTCGGCCACATGTTCGGTGTGTTCAAGGAATCGATCCGCGGCCAGGCTGGCCAACTGAGCTCCTTCCAGGCCCTGATGCTGTCGCTCGCCGGCCGCGTGGGTGCCGGTAACATCGCCGGTGTCGGCATCGCCGTGACCCTGGGTGGTCCGGGCGCCGTGTTCTGGATGTGGGTCACCGCGCTGGTGGGCATGTCCAGCAGCTTCTTCGAGTGCACCCTGGCCCAGGTCTACAAGCGCAGCGACGGCGACGGCCTGTACCGTGGCGGCCCGGCCTACTACATCCAGCACGGCCTGAAGCTGCGCTGGATGGCGCTGACCTTCGCGGTCCTGCTGCTGGTCACCTACGGCTTCGCCTTCAACGGCCTGCAAGCCTTCACCGTGACCCACTCGCTGCAGAACGCCTTCGACATCCCGGTGCTGTACTCCGGCATCGGCCTGGCGGTGCTGCTGGCCATCGTGTTCTTCGGTGGCATCCAGCGCATCGCCGCGGTCTCCGACCTGCTGGTGCCGGTCAAGACCCTGGCCTACATCGCCGTGACCCTGTACGTGATCGTCACCCAGATCGAACTGGTGCCGGGCATGCTGACCACCATCGTCAAGAGCGCCTTCGGCCTTGAGCCGGCTTTCGCGGGCCTCCTGGGCAGCGCCATCGTCATGGGCGTGAAGCGTGGCGTGTTCGCCAACGAAGCGGGCCTGGGCAGTGCGCCGAACGTGGCCGCCGTCGCCGCTGTGCGTCACCCGGCGTCCCAGGGCGTGGTCCAGGCGTTCAGCGTGTTCCTCGACACCTTCGTCATCTGCACCTGCACCGCGCTGCTGATCCTGCTCTCGGGCTTCTACACCCCCGGCTTCGAAGGCGACGGCATCACCCTGACCCAGAACTCGCTGGCCGCCGTGGTCGGTGACTGGGGCCGCATCTTCGTCAGCGTCGCGCTGTCGCTGTTCGTGTTCACCTGCATCACCTACAACTACTACCTCGGCGAGAACGCCCTGCAGTTCATCGTCGGCCGCAGTCGCACCGCGCTGGTCGCCTTCCGCGTCCTGGTGCTGGGCCTGATCCTGTGGGGCTCGATGCAGAACCTGGGCACCGTGTTCGCCTTCGCCGACATCACCATGACCTGCCTGGCCTTCGTCAACCTGGTGGCCCTGGCGATGCTGATCAAGGTCGGCCTGCGCGTGATGCGCGACTACGACGAGCAGCGCGCTGCCGGCATCGAGCGCCCGGTGTTCGATACCAGCAAGTTCGCCGACCTGGACATCGACCACGATGCCTGGCGCGACGCCCACAAGGTCAACTCGACCGCTCCAGCCCACGGCAGCCTGCCCGCCCAGGGCTGATCCGCTGACCTTGGTCTGAAACGCGAGGCCGGGACTTTTCCCGGCCTCGCGGTTTATCCTCTGAACTTTCCTACAAGAGCACTGGCATGCGCCGCGTGAAGAACCTTTTCGTCCTCTATACCGGCGGCACCATCGGCATGCTGCAGACCGCCGAAGGTCTGGCGCCGGCCGGCGGTTTCGAAGCTCGCATGCGTGAACAGCTGCAAGGGCACGGCGAGATTCGCCTCGACTGGTCCTTTGCCGAACTCCAGCCGCTGCTCGACAGCGCCAACATGACCCAGGCCAACTGGCTGGCCATGCGCGACGCCATCGTCGAGGCGGTGGAGCAGGGTGGCCACGACGGCGTGCTGGTGCTGCACGGCACCGACACCCTGGCCTACAGCGCCGCCGCGCTGTCCTTCCTGCTACTGGGTCTGGACGTTCCGGTGGTACTGACCGGCTCCATGCAGCCGATGGGCGTACCGGGCAGCGATGCGCCGGCCAACCTGCTGGGCAGTCTGAAGGCCCTGGAAGCCGGCGTTCTGCCCGGCGTCTGGCTGTATTTCAACGGTCAGCTGATGCATGGCGCCCGCGTCACCAAGCTGCGCAGCGAGGCCTTCGACGCCTTTGCCGTGCTGCCGCGTGAGCGTCATGGCAAGCGCGCCGAATCGATTCCTGCCGCACTGGATTACCGCCAGGCGCGCCAAAGCGTGAACCTCGCGGTGCTGCCACTGTTCCCCGGCCTGCGCGCCGAACACCTGCGTGCGCTGCTGGGCAGTGGCGTGCAGGCGCTGCTGCTGGAGTGCTATGGCAGCGGTACCGGACCGTCCGACAACGAAGAGTTGCTCGGCGCACTGCGTGAAGCCCATGCGCGCGGCGTGGTGCTGGCGGCGATCAGCCAGTGCCCGCAGGGGCATGTGGCGTTCGACATCTACGCTGCCGGTAGCCGCCTGCGTGATGCGGGCCTGGTCTCCGGCGGTGGCATGACCCGCGAAGCCGCGCTGGGCAAGCTGTTCAGCCTGATCGGCAGCGGTCTTGCACCGTCCGAAGTGGAACGCCTGTTCGCCCTCGACCTGTGCGGCGAGCGCGTCGACGGCTGAGCCTCGTCCACACCCCGCTCAGGGGTGGGTATGGACCGGTAGGAGCGAGCTTGCTCGCGAACGCATTGCACCGGACAGTCCGGCGTGACGCGGGGTTCGCGAGCAAGCTCGCTCCTACAACATCCCGCTCCCGGTAGGCCTCGCGCCGATCCCTCAGGCCAAACACCCGTAGGAGCGGACTCCGTCCGCGATGCTCTTGCGTTCGGCCTATCGCGGACAAAGTCCGCTCCTACAACATCCTGCTCCCGGTACGCTATTCCCGTAGGCGAGGCAACTGTTGGAGCGGACCTTGTTTGCCCTGGGCTTCGCTAGAACCCCACCATTTCCCCCACGACCCCCGCCTGCGGATCGTCGCTGCGGCTCACCACCGCATAGTTGTACCCGCCCTGGCTCCAGTAGCGCGTCAGCAGGTCACCATCGGTGCGCTGCCCCTGGGGCAGCATTTCGTGGCGCGGGCCCGGCGGGCGGATGAAGAAGGTCAGGCGACGGCCCTGGCCGTCCTCGTAGATGACCAGCGCCGCCGCGCCCTGTTCGGTGGCGAGCAGGCGCGCGCCGACGGTCTTCAGGCCGACGCGATCCAGCGCCGGTGGCGGCGGGGCGTCCTTCAGGTAGCGGGCCAGCCAGGTGTGCAGGTCGCCGCCATCGCGCAGGTCCAGACCATTCTGGCTGGCATCGGCGAACAGCCGGTAAGCCTGCACCGCGTCCTGCATCGGTACCGTGCTGCGCGCCAAGCTATCGCCGCGCATCTGCCAGCCGCCCATTCCACCCACGCCCAGCGCCACCAGCAGCGCCGCCGCAGTGGCCAGCCGTGAGTGCCGCCGCTGCCGGAGCTCCCGGCGAATCCGCGTCGGTTCGAGCTGCTCGGGCATTGGTCCTCGCCCCTGGCCGGCGAAGGCGGCGCGCAATTGCTGCGCATCCTGCCGCCAGCCGTCCACGCGCCGCGCGTCTTCCGGGTGGGCGGCGAGCCAGGCTTCCACCCACTGGCGGCGGGCCGGGTCGAGCTGGTCGTCGATATAGGCGTGGAGGTCGTGCTCGTCGGGAATGCGTTCGTTCATTTCAGTACCCGCAAAGAGGGAGTCGCCGCCTGTCCTTCGCTCAGCGCGCGCAGCGCTTGGCGCGCGCGGGACAGGCGGGACATGACGGTACCCAGGGGAATATCCAGCGCCTCGGCCGCCTCGCGGTAGCTCAGCCCTTCGACGCTGACCAGCGCCAGCAGCGCTCGCTGTTCGGCGGGCAGGCGCTCGAAGGCCTCCAGGGTCGAGCGGGCGCTGACGATCTCCTCGGGCGAGGCGCTTACCGCGCTGTCCGCGCCGAACAGGCTGAGGATGCGTGCGTAGCGCCGGGCGCGGCGCTGCCCGTCGATGAAGTGGCGGTAGAGGATCGAGAACAGCCAGGCGCGCAGGTCGCCGTCCTCGCGCCGGCCGGTCCAGGCCGACAGCGCCTTCTCCAGGGTCGCCTGGACCAGGTCGTCGGCGCTGCTCGCGCTGCGCGTCAGCGACAGGGCGAAGCGCCGCAGCCGGGGCAGCAGTTCGCGCAGTGAATGGTCGTCCAGTGAGTGCATCGCAACGTCAGGCAGTGGTGGGTTCGAGCGGTAAGGACGAATGCCCCGACGATCTATTCCCGCGGTACGAAAAAATAAATCTTTCGCAGCCCTCGGGAATAACCCGGCACACGGTGCGTCGCACCCGCTCAATGCATTCAGCCTAAGCCTGAGGAGCTGGAAATGACAGAGACTCCCCCCAACGCACCCCTGCGCCTGGCCGTCATCGGCGTCGTGGTGCTCGGCGTGGCCGCCGTCTTCGCCTACACGGCCGGCTGGCTCGACCCGCAGCGCCTCACCCCGGCCAAAGTCGTCGATACCCTGGAAGCCAACGGCGGTGTCCATCCCGGCTACCGGCGCAATCACGCCAAGGGCCTGTGCGTGATCGGCCACTTCGAGAGCAACGGCGGTGCCGCTGCGCTGTCGCGGGCCAGTATCTTCGCGCCGGGCAGTGTACCTGTCGTGGGCCGCCTGGCGATTCCCGGCGGCAACCCGGCGGCCAGCGACGGCGCCGCGCCGATCCGCAGCCTGGCCCTGCGCTTCCTGCCCAAGGACGGACAGGAGTGGCGCACCGGGATGAACGCCATGCCGGTCTTCGTCGTCCGCGATGTCGCCAGCTTCTACGACCTGCAGAAGGCGACGGCTCCGCAACCGGGCACCGGCAAGCCCGACCCGGAAAAGGCTGGCGCCTTCTTCAAGGCGCACCCGGAAACCCAGGCCTTCCTCCAATGGATGAAGTCCTCCACGCCGTCCTCCAGCTACGCCAACAGTGCCTACTACGGCCTCAACGCCTTCTACCTGGTGGACCGGGATGGGCGCGAGCAGCCGGTACGCTGGTCCGTGCAGCCCGTCGCGCCGTACGAGCCGCTGGCGGCGGACAAGCGTGGCGATGCCAACTTCCTCGCCGATGAAGTCGCCCAGCGCCTCGCTGCCGGCCCGCTGCGCTGGCGCCTGCAATTCACCCTGGGCGAGCCCGGCGACAGCACTGCCGACGCCACCCAGGCCTGGCCGAAGGAGCGCCGCCAGGTCGACGCGGGGGAACTGGTGATCGAACGCCTGCAAGCGGAAATCGGCGGCGACTGCCGCGACGTCAACTTCGACCCGCTGATCCTCCCCGACGGCATCCGCGCCTCCGACGACCCGCTGCTCAGCGCGCGCTCGGCCGCCTACTCGGAATCCTTCAACCGCCGCACCCGTGAGCAGGCCCAGGAGACCCACTGATGAAACCGACCTACTTCCCGCTACCCCTGCGCGTCCTTCACTGGCTCATGGCGCCCCTGGTGCTGGCCATGCTGCTCATCGGTCTGGGCATGGTCGCCAGCGTCTCTCCGCGCCACGCCGCGCTGGTGGCCATTCACAAACCGCTGGGTGCCGCGCTGCTGGTGCTCGTCCTGCTGCGCATCGCCGTGCGCCTGACCCACCGGGTGCCGTCGCTGCCTAACGACATGCCTGGCTGGCAGCGCGGCGCCGCGCACCTTTCGCACCTGCTGCTCTACGGCCTGCTGCTCGCCCAGCCGCTGGTGGGCTGGACCATGCAATCCGCGGGCGGCTATCCGGTGGTGCTCTGGGGCGGCTTCGAGCTGCCCGCGCTGATTTCGCCTTCGGTGGAGTTGCACACCCTCCTGCGTGGCGCCCACAGCCTGATTGCCTACGCCTTGCTCGCCACCATCCTCCTGCACCTTGCTGCCGCGCTGTTCCACGGGCTGATCCGTCGCGATGAAGTCCTGCCCAGCATGACCGGCGCGCCCATGCCTCCCGACACGAGCGGAGAACGGCCATGAAAGCACTGATCGCACTGGGTTGCCTCGCCTTCACCGGCGCGGTGTACGCCGCACAGGATGTGCCGCCCGCGCAGGACTACCACTACGGTCAGGCGCTCGATATCCGGCGCGTGGTGCAGCCGGCGGACCTGGGTTTCTGCGGCATCCGTGATGTGGAAATGGTCTACGAGGACAGCGCCGGGCAATTGCATCGCCTGCGCTACCCGGCGTGGGGGCTGTTCTGCGGTAACGAGAACTGACTCGCCGCCGCTCAGGCGGCCTTGCGCTTGCCGGCCAGGATCAGCGCGATGCCGCCCAGCACCGCCAGGGCCGACAGGCCCAGGCGCAGGGTCAGGTGCTCACCCAGCAGCAGCGCGCCGCCGAGCGCCGTGAACACCGGCACGCTGAGCTGCACTGACGCGGCCTGGAGCGCGCCCAGGCCGGTCAGCGCGCTATACCAGATGGCGTAGCCGACGCCCGAGGCCAGCGCGCCGGAGAGCACCGCGTAGATCGCCCCGTGCAGGTCCAGATCCAGCTTCATCGACAGCGCCAGGCACATCGCGGCCGCCATCGGCACGCTGCGCAGGAAGTTGCCGGTGGTGGCCGCCAGCGGATCGCCGCCACGCCGCCCGCGCAGGCTGTACAGCGCCCAGGCCAGGCCGGCGAGGATCATCAGCGCCGCGCTGCCTACCGGCGGCGCACTGGCTCCCGGCAACAGCAACACGACGATCCCGCCCAGCGCCAGGAGCAGCCCCGGCAACTGCCAGCCGCGCAACCGCTCGCCGTTCAGATAGCCCGCCACCAGCATGCCCACCTGCACCGCGCCGAACAGCAGCAGGGCACCGCTGGCCGCGCTCATCTGCACATAGGCCAGGGAAAAGGCGGCGGCGTAGACGAACAGCGCGCACGCACTGCGCCAGTCGCCACCCGCGCGCCAGCCGCCGTCGCGCAAGCGCAGCAGAATGGCCAGGGTGATCGCCCCGGACACCAGGCGCAGGCCGGTAAAACTGGCGGCGTCGATGCTCGTCTCGCGCAAGGCGAGCCGGCACAGCAGGGAATTGCCGGCGAAGGCCAGCATGGCGAGCAGCGTCAGCAGCAGATAGCGGGGATGGGGCATGGGCGTCCTGGCTCGCGGGGTCGCGTCGCGTGCGCCGGGGACGTCTGCAAGGTGCAGCGGCCCCGATTGTTGTTCTTCGGTGCCGTGCAGAGTGCCATGAAACAGCGGGTGAGGGGACGTGGAAGAAGGTCGTAGGCGCCGCCGCCATCAGGAGGATTCCCGGCGCTGGAGGCTTGCGTTCGAAACCGGCGGAAACCAGCCCGCCACCCGAAGGTGGCGGGTAGTTCACTTCAACGGGATCAGGCCAGCGCCTGCGTCGCCGGAGCAGGGGCGCGCTTGTTCACCAGGTGCTGCAGCAGGGCGGAGACCACCACGCCGACCACTGCCAGCACGCTCATCAGGCTGAACACATAGGTGTAGCCCAGTTCACCCGGATAACGGTCGAGCAGCGAGCCGTAGATGATGTAGGCGAACATGCCCGGTGCGTAGCCGATCAGGCAGCCGATGCCGAAGGCCGAGCCGGTGATGCGCGAGGGGATGCCCACCTCGCTCATCGGCGCCCAGAACACCCCGCGCATGGTGAACACCACCAGGGCGAAGGACAGGGTGGCGGCCATGCCGGCGTAGATGTAGCCTTCGCCACGGGGAATGCTGAAGATCACCAGCATCAGCGGCAGCAGTGCGACGAACGCCCATTTCAGGTAACGGCTGGGGCTCTTCAGGCGCTTGTCGGCGATGTAGCCGCCCAGCGGGCCGCCGAGCACCTTGAGGAAGTACTGGTTGATGATGCCGTAGGCGCCCACCAGCGCCACCGGCAGCTGGTACATGTCCTTCAGGTAGGGGATGAAGTAGGTCAGGCCGCAGTAGACGATGTAGACCATGAACACGTTCAGGCTGACCAGCCAGATCCCCGGCGTACGGACCGCTTCCAGCAGGCCGGAAAGGCCCTGGGGTTCGGCCTTGGCAGCGGCGGCGCCGGCCTTCGGCGCTTCGCGCAGCAGGAACAGGGTGAGCACGCCGACCAGGATGTCGATTCCCGAGTAGAACAGGATCGCCGCCTTCAGCCCGGCCGCGCCGGAACCCAGGGCGACGAACACGCCCAGTGCGGAGAAGGCCACCAGGGTATCCACCACGCCGCGTCCGCCTTCGAGGAAGCCGAACATCCGGCTCTGCTCGTCGTCATTGCCCAGGTTGCGGATCGCCTTAAGCAGCGAGGGCCAGAAGATGCAGTCGGCGCAGATCGCCAGCAGGCTGAAGACGATCAGCAACTGGCTGTAGCCGGGGAAGGTGGCCAGGTACAGGCCCAGCCCGCCCATGCCGATCAGGCCGACCGGGATCAGCCGGCGCGTTTCGAAGCGGTCGGCGAGGAAGCCGCCGACCACGAACAGCGCGGTCGCGACTATGGCATTGACGCTAAGCAGGGTGCCGATCTGCGTGTGCGTCAGCCCCATGTGTTCCTGCATGGGGATGTAGAAGGCGTCCTTGAGGTTGGCGAGCTTGTAGATGGTGCCGCCGCCCAGAACCAGGACGATGAAACGGAGCCACTTGGCTTTAGCCTGTGCTGTCATTGTTGTTCTCCACCGTTTACGGATAAGGGGTGGCCGCCGGGGCGGCCGCCGGAATCAGGCGGCGTCGGCCAGGGTCAGTTCGGCCAGCAGGCGCAATTCGTTCAGCAGCCCGCGCACATGGCGCACCTGGTTGTTCGCCCAGCGGTGCTCGTCGGCCAGCATGCGCTCCAGGCTGTAGCCCGGCGGCAGCGGCGTTTCGCTCATCTCGCGATAGGGAATGAAGGGGTCGGCGGCCTCGTCGCTCTGGCGGAAGGACGGGGCGATGTAGTGGTTCTCCTGCTCCAGGATGAAGGCCACCACCTGGGGCGCGCTGTCGCCGAGCAGCAGCAGCTCCAGCAGCATCCGCGCGCCGGGCAACTGGTCCTCGGCGCTGCCCTGCAGCACGCCGTAATGGCCGAAGCCGTTGGCCTCGGGCACCACGCGCACGCCCTTCAGGTGCACCTGGCGGATGAACGGGGCGAGGTGGGCCAGCGCCGGCAGCGGGCGCTCGCAGGCGTTGATCATGTTGCCGAAGTCGAACAGCGCGTTCAGGCGCGGGTGCCCGACCTTGCGCAGCAGGGCGGCGATTTCGTCGCTTTTCAGCTCCTCGTGCTGCTCGAAGTCGAAGTTCAGGTCGTGCGCGTCGGCCAGTTGCGCCAGGCGCCGCAGGTCCAGTTCGATCAGGTCCATCACTCGCGACAGGTGCCCCTCGTAGCGCGAGTAGACGCGGATATTGCGGCTGCCGATGGCCAGCGCCACGGCAACGGCCTGGTCGACGTCCTCGGGACGAGTGCTGCTGATTTCCACGTGCAGGGCCAGACCCAGGCTGCGGGCCTTCTCGCCGAAGGCCGCGAGCTGCTCGGCGGACATCTGCGACAGGCTGTTTTGCTCGCCGTCCAGCAGGTGCAGGGAGAGGCCGTCCAGCTCATGGCGGTAGGCGAAGTCGAGCATGTCCTGGGGCGTGACCTGGCCGTGGGTCAGGTTGGTCAGCAGCGGGTAGCCGTGGGCGAAAAGGCGCAGGCTGTCGAGACGGTCGAGCAGACGGCGGGCGAGTTCGGGAGTCAGCGTGGGAGGGGGCGTATCTGCGGGCGTGGCGTTACGCCCCAGCAGGGCCGCGAATCGGGCTTGGATAGCATTCATTATTGTCATTCCTGATAGCGACGCCGGGGTGGCCGGCAGTGCTTTTATCGCTCCGGAATGGTGCTATCCCTATAGCCATTATTGTTTTGTTCGTATAGCCACTTTGCCGTCCGCTCCAGGTCGGCCTCAGAAACTTTTTACGATCTCGCGAGCTAGAGCAGAACAAGGCGCAACGACCAACAGGAGTATCAGCCGCAGGCTGGCCCGAAGGGTGAGCGCCAGCGAATCAAACAGGCGAGGACGCGGAGTTTACGCGCTGTAAATGAGCAGTCCTCGCCTGTTTTTTACGCAGTTATGCCGACGCGCAGCAGATCGTAAAAAGGTTCTCACAGCTTCCAGCCCAGGGCTTTCAGGGCCTGGGCAAACTCCTGCACACGCCGCCCGGCCTGCTCCTCGGGCACCGCGGCGAAGCCCAGCAGCAGCCCCGGCGGCAATTGGTTGCGCACGCAGTAGTCGCGCAGGGCGTAGGTGTACACCTCGTGTTCGGCCAGGCCGCGGGCGATGGCGGTGTCGTCGCTGCCCTCGGGCAGCCAGCCAATCAGGTGCAGCCCGGCTTCGGCGGGCGTCGGTGTGATGAAGCCGCCCAGCTCGCGCTGCAGCGCCTCCAGCACGCTGGCCTGGCGCGCCTGGTAGAGGCTGCGCATGCGACGGATATGGCCGAGGAAGTGGCCGTCCTCCATGAAGTCCGCGGTGGTCGCCTGGTGCAGCGTCGACGGGCTGCGGTCCATCACCGCGCGGATGGCGCAGAACGGCTCCACCAGCGCCTCCGGCAGGATCACGTAGCCCAGGCGCAGCGAGGGGTAGAGCACCTTGCTGAAGGTGCCGACATAGATCACCCGCTCCCAGGCATCCAGCGCGAACAGCGCCGGCAGCGTGCGGCCCACGTAGCGGAACTCGCTGTCGCAATCGTCCTCGACGATCCAGCCCTGGTTGCGCCCGGCCCAGTCGATCAACTCCTGTCGGCGCGCATAACTCATGGTGCTGCCCAGCGGGTGCTGCCGCGACGGCGTGGTGAACGCCAGGCGCGCATCCGGCCGCTCGCGCAGGCCCTGCTGCACGTCCAGCCCTTCATCGTCGATGCGCAGCGGCACCAGCTGGCAACCCTGCGCCTGGAAGGCGATGCGCGCGGCTATGTGGCCGGGGTCTTCCATCCACACGCTGTCGCCGGGGTTGAGCAGCAGCATGCCGAGCAGGTTGAACGCCTGCTGCGCGCCGGAGGTGATCACCACCTGATCGATGCTGCACTCGATGCCGCGCGCATCGAACACGTACTCGACGATGGCCTCGCGCAACCGTTGCAGGCCCTTGAGCTCGCCGTAGCCGAGCGAATCCTTGGTTCCCTTGCGCAGGTGGCGGTTCATCAGGCGCTTCCACACCAGCATGGGAAAGGCGTCGTAGGCCGGGTGGCTGGGCAGGAAGGAGGTCGGGCAATCCGGCGCCCAGGTGCTGTACGACACCCCGCTGAAATGCTCGGCGCGCAGCGAGTGCACCGCCTGGCTCAGGTTCGACAGGCGCGGCGGCTTGCGCGGCGCATCGGCGGCGCTGCGGCCCTCCCATTCGCTGCCGACATAGGTCCCGGCGCCCGTGCGCGACGCCAGGAAGCCCTCGGCGGTCAACTGGTCGAAGGCGTTGAGCAGCGTGATCCGCGACAGCCCCAGTTCCTTGCACAGCGTTCGCGTCGACGGCAACCGCGTACCGCCGGGCAGCCGGCCGGAGAGGATCTGCTTGCGCACCTGCAGGTACAACTGGCGATAGAGGGGGATCGGGCTGGAGCGATCCAGCTCGATGCCGGTGAGCAGCATGCCGCCGGGCGTCTTCATTCGGGGTGTGCCTTGCGCGATAGCGAGACGAGATGGGCGGATTGTGCCCTGGCGAGGGGGATTTGGGGGAGGGGGATTGCCCGTTGGCGGTGGCGCCGATGGTCGTTCATCGACGCCGAGCAGGTGCCATGACGTGGCAGGGGATTGGGTTCGACGCGTAGAGCCAGTCAGTAGCCGCGCGATTCATCCGGCAGGGGCCCGCTCTCCCGCACACTCGGAACATGCTGGGGCACCGAGCGCGCCTGGCGTTTTCGCGCCCATTTGACCAGTCGGCTCATGGCGATGAAGCCCGCGAGGATCAGCATGGGGTAGGCGTAAAGCAGTTCGCCCAGGCTGTACTTCCAGGCCAGGGGACGGCCTACGCCGAGCAAGGCCGCGTAGAACCAGGAAACCGCCGAAACCGTGCCCGCGAAAATGGACAGGGCGCGCATGCCCGGTTCGAGCTGGAGCAGGGACCCCGCCCGGATCAGGGCGGGCATGACCACCGAATGCAGCAGGCTGCCGTTGACCGTGAGCAGGGCGACGATGAGGACCTTGGCCTGAAGCTTGGGATTGAGGAGGTAGGTCAGCCCTTTGGCGGACATATCCAGCAGAACGATGAGCGCGCCGGAAAACCAGAGCACCTGGAGCGCCAGGGTGATGGTGCGCTTCAGCGTCTCCATGTTCGCCTGTTCGAGGTGAACCGAATCCGAACCTTTCAGGAGCTGCTTGACCATCGCGAAGTCGCTGGTCAGGACCAGGCCGATTGCAACGCAACAGGCGATCAGGTGGGTGTAAACCACACCCAGGCGGACGAACTCCATCGCTGCTTCCTGCGCCAGCAGCGAAGTGACTACGTGAACGAATTCCATGGATTGTCTCTTGTTCTTGGAATGGGCCGCCGGCTGTACGGGGCCTTGACGAAGCGTCGGGTGGGGGAGGGTCTTGCGAGCTGCCGTGCACATTAATCCATGTGAGGCGCAATATTATTTGTAAATAATTCTTACTGTCAAAAACAAAAAGCGGTACCTGCGTGCCGATTTCAATGGCGTCGATGGGCGGCAGCGCATCGCCTGGGTTTACGGGAATCCGGGGCTTTCAGGCAGGGGTAGGACACCGGTCGATCCCGCGCGGCGAAAACGGACGATGCGAGCAGAACGGCCGCAGTCACAGGCAATAGACGCCGTAGGGGTAGTCGTGGCGGCAGTCAGGTTGCGCCGGCCGGCGCTGGAATGGGGCGGGGCATTGCCTCGGCCCCTCGCGCCAGATCGGAGGAGCCGGAATTCAGCGGGAGACCTACAACCACCAGCGCAACAGATAGAACGCCCCCATGCTCAGGATCACGCTGAGCAGCACGTTGCGCGTCCACAGCACCAGCGCCACGGCGACGACGGCGCCGAGCAGGTAGGGGTTGTCCGGCCGCAGGTTCAACTGGTGGTCGGGGAGGAACACGATCGGCCCGCAGATCGCGGTGAGCATCCCCGGCACGGCGAAGCCGAGGAACTGCCGCACGTTGCTGCTCAGGCGGATCGGCAGGCGCGGCTCCAGGAACACGTAGCGGTTGAAGAACACGATCAGGCCCATGCCGAAGATCACTGCCCAGACCATCATGCGCGCACCCCCGAGAATTTCTGGCAGACGAAGCCGGCGAACATCCCCGCCAGGCCCGACAGCACCAGCGCCGAACCCAGCTGCCAGTAGCTGAACAGCACCGAACAGAACAGCGAGACGGCGACGCAGACCACCGTCGGCACGTTCTTCACCACCGGCGCGATCAGCGCGACGAAGGTGGCGGCGATGGAGAAGTCCAGCCCTAGGTGCTCCAGCCCCGGAATGCTGCTGCCCAGCAGCACGCCGGCGAGGGTGAAGAGGTTCCAGGCGATGTAGAAGGTCAGGCCCACGCCCAGGGCGTACCAGCGGTTGAAGGTCTCGCGGTCGTGGTTGCTGGTGAGGGCGAAGAACTCGTCGGTGAGCAGGAAGCCCAGGCCCGCGCGCCAGCGGCCCGGCAGGCCGGAGATCAGCGGGCGCATGGTCATCCCGTAGAGCAGGTGCTGGGAGGTCAGCAGCAGGGTGGTGATCATGATCGAGAAGAACCCGGCGCCGCCCTTGAGCATGCCGATGGCGACCAGCTGCGCGGCGCCGGCGAAGACGATGGCGGACAGCCCCTGGCCGTGCAGCGGCGAGAGCCCGGCGTCGATGGCCAGCGAGCCGGCGAGCAGGCCCCAGGGCAGCACCGCGAGGGACAGCGGCATGATGTCGATGGCGCCCTTGAGGAAGGCGCGGGAGGGGAGCGTGGATTGGGACATGGTGATTCTTTGCAGTCTTTCGTGCCGACAGGGTGGCAGAACGGGGCGCTCGCTGGCTTGAACAATCTTGCTGCGGTTGGACAATTTCCCCGCCGGAAATATTGATCCGCTCCCTCCTGCGCGGCTCCTAAACTTGTTGGTAGGGACGGGGCGCGGTCCCGCGTGTGGTCGGTTATGTCGGGCTCGCGGTTTCGCCGGGCATCGTACTGGCCGGCACGTCCGAACAGCCGCCACGGCTCAGCGCGCACGTCTGCACATCACGGTAGCGGTGCATCCGCCACCGTCCCGGAGCGCGATCATGTTGAGGAAGCTGCAGCTTCAACCTCACCCCTCGGTTCATCGCGCAACCCCTTGGCGGCCGTCGCTGGCCGGGCTGGCCACGCTGCTCTGGGCCTTGTCCGTCGGAGCGCTTGCCGCCGCCGATGCGCCGGAGCCCTCGGCGCCGCCGCAAGCGGAAACCTTCACCCTCGACCCGAACGAGATCCAGAAGCCCTGGACCGGCGACCTGGACGGGATGATCCAGCGCAAGACCATCCGCGTCCTCACCATCTACAGCAAGACCTTCTACTTCACCGACATGGGCGTGCAGCGCGGCGTGACCTATGAATGGTTCACGCTGTTCGAGCAGGAGCTGAACAAGCAGCTGGCCTCCGCCGCGTCGGGCGCCGCCCGGCACCTGAAGGTTCACGTCGTGTTCGTTCCGGTCCGGCGCGACCAACTGATCCCGGCGCTGATCGCCGGCCAGGGCGATATCGCCGCGTCCAACCTCACCACCACGGCGGCACGGCGGGAGCAGGTGGATTTCTCCGTGCCCGGCTACAGCAACGTCAGCGAAGTCATCCTGTCCGGTCCCGCCTCGCCACAGGTCGCCACCCTGGACGACCTGTCGGGCAAGGACGTCTTCGTCCGCAAGTCATCCAGCTACTACGAGAGCCTGCTTGCCCTCAACCAGCGCTTCGCCACAGAGGGGCGCGCCCCGGTGAACATCAAACCGGCGCCGGAAGCGCTGGAGGACGAAGACCTGGTCGAGATGCTCAACTCCGGGCTGATCCCGCTCATCGTCATGGACAAGCACAAGGCGGACCTGTGGAAGCAGGTCTTCCCAGGCGTGACCGTGCATGACGCCATTGTCCTCCGCATGGGCGGCGAAATCGCCTGGGCCCTGCGCAAGAACAGCCCGCAACTCAAGGCAGCCGTCGACGACTTCGTCATGCGTCACCGCGAAGGCAGCCTTGCGGGCAACCTGATCCTGATGCGCTACCTGAAGAATGCGAAATACATCGAGGATGTCGCCTCCGAATCCGAGCGGCGGAAGTTCCTCAAGCTGGTGCAGTTCTTCAGGCAATACGGCGACAAGTACAGCGTGGACTGGTTGCTGATGGCCGCCCAGGGCTATCAGGAATCGCGGCTCGACCAGTCCGTCCGGAGCCCCGTGGGCGCCATCGGCGTCATGCAGGTCATGCCCGCGACCGGCAAGGAACTGAAGGTCGGCGACATCCGCAAGACCCGGGCGAACATCGAAGCCGGGACCAAGTACATGCGCCTGATGATCGACCGCTACTACGGCGACGAACCCATGACCGACCTGGACAAGGCCCTGTTCACCTTCGCCTCCTACAACGCCGGCCCGGCCAGGGTGACGCGGCTGCGCGAGGAGGCCGCGCGGCGCGGGCTCGACCCCAACGTCTGGTTCCACAACGTCGAATACGTCACCGCCGACCAGATCGGCGCGGAGACCGTCACCTACGTCAGCAACATCTACAAGTACTACATCGCCTACCGGCTGATCCTCGACGCGCGGGCGGCGAAGCAGCGCGCCACCGAACAGGTCACGGCCCAGCCCGAGCAGGGTGGCGCGGCTCCGGAAGCGGACTCGGGCGTCAGGTGATCGTGATCACGGGCTAGGAATTGGGCGCCTGAGACGTACCGTGTGGCATCGACTGGGGGCGCCTTGCCTTGCGCAGCTTGCGGGCCGTCTCCACGAAGGGCGTGACGATCAGGCTGTACAGCGTCAGGTAGCGATGATCATCGCGCTCCCCGGCGCCGAACTGGATGCGTTCCGGCGTCGGGGTGGTGATGTAGAGCGTGCCGAACATCCAGTCCCACAGCGACAGATTGATCGCGAAATTCTTGTTGAAGTGCCGGGGCGCATCGCTGTGGTGGATCTGGTGCTGCGCCGGGCTGTTCAGCACGTGCTCGACCACCGGCCCGAACGACAGCCACACATGGCTGTGGCGCAGGTTCACCGCCAGCGCATTGAAGATGAAGATCAGATAGGTCACGCCGAACAGCGTGTAACGGCTGATCTCCCCGCCGCAGGCGTACCAGAAGGCGCCGGCATAGGCGCCGAGGGCGACGGCCCCGGCCAGCTTCGCCGCGAGCTTCTCCACGAAATGGACGCGGCTGGCCGTCGCCGGCACCAGCACCGACGCCGAGTGATGCACCTTGTGGAACGCCCACAGCCAGCGCGAGTGGAAGGCCCGGTGCACCCAATAGTTCTTGAAGTCGCCTACCAGGAACACCCCCAGCCCATAGAGCAGGGACAGGCCGAGGTTCTCACCCACCTGCGGGCGCGCGCCCCACAGCTGGGTGAAGAAGGCCATGTAGTCGCCGGAGCGCAGGATGTAGGGATCGACCAGGCCGATGATGGGCACCATCAATGCCGCATGCAGGATGCCCCGCACGAAGTAGTACTGGTAATCCAGCAACGCCGAACGATGGAAATGCACCCGGTTGCCGCCAATGAACTGCCAGAACGAACGCGCCTCCGTCAGCCCACGGTACTTCCTGAAGCGGTACAGACCATAGGCGACCGCATAGGAGAGGACGAGAAACAACACACCGACGCGACCGTTCAGGTCGAAAAGACCGGCGAAACGGTGGATGACCGGATCGATCACCAGGGTGGTCAGGTGGCTATGGAACGGCAGGAGATCATCCACGGCAGGCGAGTCTTCGGCGAAGGGCAGGGGGCTGGAGATCGGAGCAGGCCAGGAGCGCGGCGCAATCGGCAATCCGCTGCGTGCAATCAACGCTCGGGCTCATGAGCTTCAGCGTAGCTTCGGGCTGCCACGGCGCAGTGACCGGCTGGAAGAAAAGCATGGGGTGTCTCTTGTTCTTGGAGTGGCCCGCCGGTGGGGCCGGGCATCGGACTCGGTGTGGCTGTAATGGTAATTGGTAATAATTCTCACTGTCAAAATTGGTTGCCGGCGCCAGTCGACTCGACGGACTCCTACAGGTCGGCCGGCTTCTGCAGCGGAAAAATGAATCTGTCCCCTTTCGTCCCTGGCCGCCTGGAGCCCATGAAGGCCTGGTGCCCCCTCGAACGGACCCGCGGGGATGCCGGCTTCTTTGGAACCGCGGGGTGGCGGAAGCAGGAGGAGCGGTGAAGCAGGGGGGAACTACCAGAGGGCGAATGCGTAGCTGAAGTAGAGCCGGTAGTTGTCGCGGTCGGCGGCATAGGTGGAGCGCGAAACCGAGTGGCGCAGCTCCGTGCCCAGTCCTCTGAGCGGGCCGCTCTGGACCGCGTACTTGAGGTAGGTGTCGGTTTCGTGCTCCCTGGCTGCCTGGTCCCGGTACTCGCCGTGGTCGCCCTTGTAGTAGCGGACCATCAGGCTCAGGCCCGGGATGCCCTGGGCGGCGAAGTCGTAGTCGTAGCGCAGCATCCAGGTCTGCTCCCCAGCCTGGATGAACTTGCTCACCGCGGCGTTGCTGAAGGAGTACAGGGTGCTGCCGCTGGCATAGGGCAGGGCGGTGTCGCCCCGGAGTTTCTGGTAGCCGAGGCCGACGGCGTGGCCGCCGAGGGCGTAGGTGAACAGGCCGCTGAACATGTTTGCATCGACCTCGCCATTGCGCGCGGCGCCGGCGTCCTCGCTCATGAAGTAGCGCAGGTCGCTGGTCAGCGAGCCGATCTCCAGCGGCTGGCGGTGCAGCATGCCGAAGAACTGCTGGCGATAGAACTCGCGCATTTCGCCGTAGTAGCTGGTGAAGCTGAGCTGCTGGCTCGGCGTGAAGGTTGCTCCGGCGAAGCCGAAATCGGTCCCCCCGTTGCCGGCGTAGCCCTGAGGAACGAGGTCGACGCTGTCGGTTGAGTTGCGCGCCTTGAACTCGTCGAGATGGCCGGCGTGCAGGTACAACCGGTCGAAGCCGCGGTACTCCACCTGGGTGCCGCGGAAGGTCTGTGGCAGCAGGCGACCGTCGTTGTAGACCAGCACGGGAATCTTCGGCAGCAGGGTGCCGGACTTGACCAGCAGGTGGTCGAAACGGGCCTTGGCGGTCAATCCCAGACTGCCGAACTCCTCTGCCGCGCGACCGTCGTCGTGTACCGGCAGCAGGCCGGTGCCTTCCCGTCCACGCCCGGAGTCGAGGCGTACGCCGGACAGGCCCAGGGCATCGACGCCGAGCCCGAGGCGGCCTTGGGTTAAACCGGACTGCAGGTCGAGCAGGAAGCCCTGCGCCCATTCCCGGCGGTCGTCGCCGCCATCGCGGTAGCCGTCGTTGAAGTAGTAGTTGCGCAGGGTAAGGCGACCCTGGGCGTCCTCGACGAAACCGGCGGCCTGCAGGCCGGACGGAAGGGCGCATTCGGCCAGGCCGAGGCAGGCCATGACACCTGTGGTGGTGAACGATCGCATGAATGACTCCTCTGCTGGCTCTTGTGTTGTTGTGGCAGCGGGAAAGCGGGAACCGGACCGCCGGGACGGGGGCGCCGTGCAGGGCAACCCGCTGGACGCGATCGCGATTCGCGGCAGACACTAACGGCCCCCAACGGGCGCCACAACGATATGAGCGATGCGCATTGGGCTATGCGTCCGGTGCGTTGCAGTCGCCAACCGAGAGAGGAGCGAGCGGTGAATCTGAAGCAATTGGAGGCCTTCCTGGCCATCATGGAAACCGGCTCGACCATCGGCGCGGCAACGCGCCTGGGCCTGTCGCAGTCGGCGGTCAGCCGGCTGCTCGGGCAACTGGAGGAGCACCTGGGCTTCGCCATGTTCCTGCGCCGCAAGGGACGGCTGATGGTGACGCCGGAGGCGGAAGCTTTCCTTCCTGCGGTGAGCGACCTGGTGGACCGCCTGCAGCGGGTCCAGCGCCTGGCCGCCGATTTGCGCCACGGCAGCTCCCAACGGACCCTGCTGAAGGTCGGCGTGCCCAACAGCATGGCCCAGCACCGACTGCCGCCCATCGTCGCGAGCTTCCTGCGGGAGCGTCCCGACGTGGTGATCGAGCTGCTCAGCGGCGGTTACGACACTCTCGAACGCGCCGTGCTGGATCGCGACGTGGATTTCGCCTTCGTGCGCCTGCCCACCGAGCTGCAGGGCTTCGAGGTGATTCCTTTGCTCGAGGCGGAGGGCGTCTGCGTGCTGCCCGAGGGGCACCCGTTGTGCGCGAAGGACGAGATCCATGCCGCCGACCTGCGCGACCAGCCGCTGGTGCTCCTGGGGCGGCAGCGCAACCTGCGCCACGAGCTCGAACTGGCGCTGCGCCGCGCCGGCTTCGCGCCGCAGGTACGGGTCGAGGTGCATTCGGTGGGCGCCGCCTGCAGTCTCGTCGCCGAAGGCATCGGGCTGTCGATCATCAACAGCCTGCTGGCGAGGGACTTCGCCCACCTGCCCATCGTCACGCGGCCCTTCCGGCCGCTGCTGTCCTACTCCTTCGGTCTGGTCTTGCGCAGCGACGTGCCGCCCTCGCTGGTCAGCCGCAGCTTCGCCGAACACCTGCGCGAGGCGCTCGGCGCATAGCCTTACCCGCTTCACGCATAAGATTGTGGGGCTCTCCCGCGTTGTTCTAGTGTTCGCTCCGCTTTACCGGCAGACCATAAAAACAACTCGAGGGGCTGAACATGCCAACCGTCCATCAACACCTGGGTGACCCGACACCCGCCAGCGCAGCGCAGGTTTCCACCGGTTCCCGGAAGAGCACTCCGGTCAACCCGGCGATCATCCTGCTGGTGATCGTGCTGCTGGCCGTATTCCTGACCTACGTGGTCGATTCCGGCACCTTCCGCCGCGACGGTATCGCGGTGATCCCCGGCTCCTTCGCCACCCTGGAGAAGGACAGTTCCATCAGCCAGCTGTGGTCGTTCGAGCCACGCAGCAACGGTGACGCGGCGACCCGTCCGGTCTCCCTGAGCGAGGCGTTCATGGCGATTCCCCAGGGCATCGAGAAGCGCGCCGGACTGATCTTCATGGTGCTGTTCATCGGCGGCATGTTCGGCGTGCTGAACAAGATTGGCACCATAGAACTGGGCCTGGAGCGCTTGCTCGGCATGACGCGGGGCAACCTCTACCTCCTGGTGCCCTGTCTGATGCTGATGTTCTCCGCCGGCAGCACCTTCATGGGACTCGCCAAGGAATACATCCTCATCGTTCCGCTGATGGTCGCCATGGCCAATCGCATGGGCCTGCCGAACATCATCGGGCTGGCCATAGTCGCGATCTCGGTGAAAGTCGGCTATCTCGGCTCGATCTCCAACCCGGTGGTGCTCGGCGTCGCCCAGCCGCTGGTCGGCCTGCCGGTGTTCAGCGGGCTTTCCCTGCGCGTGGCGACCTACCTGGTGTTCCTGCTGGTGTCCATCGCTTTTGTCCTCTACAGCATCCGCAGGCTGGGCTTCAGCGGCAGCGCGCAGTTCGACTTCCAGGCCGCGCCGCTGGGACTGCGCCACGGTTCGATCCTGCTGGTGCTGGCGGTCGGCATCGGCTTTCTGGTGTACGCCTCCAACCGCTGGCACTGGAAATACCCGGAACTGTCGGCCTACTACCTCGCCCTCAGTGTGGCATTCGCCGGCCTCGCGCGACTGGCGCCGAGCGCGGCCGCGGCGGCGTTCGTCGACGGCATGAAGAAGGTGCTGATGGCCGGCGTGCTGATCGGCCTGGCGACGGCGGTGGAGATCATCCTCAGCACCGGGCAGGTTCTCGACAGCATCGTCCAGGGTCTGTCCTCGCTGACGGGCGACCACGGTGCGCTGGTTTCCGCCTATGGCATGTTCTTCGCCCAGCTCGGCCTGGACGTGCTGATCCCGTCCACCTCGGGGCAGGCGGCCGTCACCATGCCGATCTTCGGCCCCCTCGGCCACTTGTCCGGGGTCAGCGCGCAGAGCACTGTCTATGCATTCCTGCTTGGCAACGGCCTGACCAACCTGATCACGCCGACCTCCAGCGGCCTGCTGGTCCTGCTCGCCACCGCCCAGGTCGGCTGGGGCCAATGGGCGCGCTTCGTGCTACCGCTGTTCCTGATCTTCCTCATGATTTCCCTCGTCCTGCTCGGCATCGCCGTGTCCATCGGCTACTGAGCCTGTCCCAAAGACTTCGAGCTTTACCCATGCAGATACTCAAGGACCGCATGGTCAGGATGCGCGACGGCGTGCGCCTGGCCACCGACATCTATTTGCCCTCCGTTGGCGCAGGCCCCTGGCCGGTGGTGATCGAGCGCACCCCGTACGACAAGAGCAAGCCCTCGCGCTCGGAAAGGCGCCTGGACGGTCGCCACCTGTCGCGCGAGGACATGGCGCTGAAGTTCACCGAAAGGGGTTTTGCCGCGGTGTTCCAGGACTGTCGCGGGCGGCATGGCTCGGAAGGGCGCTTCATCAAGTACGTCAACGAGGGGCCGGATGGTTACGACAGCCTGGCCTGGATCGTCGAGCAGCCCTGGTGCGACGGCCGGGTGGGCAGCATGGGGCTGTCCTATGCGGCCCATACCCAACTGGCGATGGCCTGCCTCGCCCCGCCCGGGTTGCGCACCATGGTGCTGGACTCCGGGGGTTTCGCCGACGCCTACCAGTGCGGCATCCGCCAGGGCGGGGCGTTCGAGCTGAAGCAGGCCACCTGGGCCTTCAAGCAGGCCAGGGAGAGCCCGGCGGCCAAGGCCGACCCGGCGCTGCGCGCGGCTCTGGAAGCGGAGGACATCCGCGCCTGGTTCGCGCGGATGCCGTGGCGGCGTGGCGACTCGCCGCTGCGGCACCTGCCTGAGTACGAGGACTACCTGTTCGAACAGTGGGAGCGCGGCGACTTCGACGGCTACTGGCAGCAACTGGGCATCTACGCCAAGGGCTTCTACTCGCGGATTCCGGACATGCCGATTCTGTTCATGTCCAGCTGGTACGACGCCTACGTCAGCTCCACGCTGGACAACTACCTCGGCCTCAGCGCCGTGCACGAGAGCCGCCACTGCCTGGTGATGGGGCCGTGGTTGCATGGCGACCGCAACATCAGCCACAGCGGCAACGTCGAGTTCGGCCCGGCGGCGAACTTCGACGGCAACCTCGCCGGGGACTGGCTGGCCTGTCGCATCGACTGGTTCGAAACGCATCTCGCCGGGCGCCCGGGTGCAGGGCTGGCGGCGCCGGTGCAGGTGTTCCTGATGGGCGGCGGCAGTGGCCGGTGCACCGCGGAGAACCGGCTGGACCATGGCGGGAAATGGATCGGCGCCGAGAGCTGGCCGCTGCCCGGCAGTCGGCCACTGGAGCTCTATCTGACGGCCGCCGGCGAGTTGCAGGAGGAACCGCCGGCCGCTGACGGGGCCACCCTCGGCTATCGCTTCGATCCAGACGATCCTGTGCCGACCATCGGTGGGGCGTTGACCTCGGGCGCGCCGGTGTTCGCGGGCGGGGCCTTCGACCAGGTGGATGCGCCGGGCTTCTTCGGCACCCGCGGTACGGGGCGTCCCCTGAACGAGCGGCCCGATGTGCTCAGCTTCAGCACGCCGCCACTGGAGCAAGACCTCCTGGTGGCCGGGCCGCTCACGGTCGAGCTGTGGGTGGAGAGCGACTGCCCCGACACGGACTTCACCGCCAAGCTGCTGGATGTCTATCCGCCCAGCGACGACTACCCCGACGGCTACGCCATGAACCTCACCGACGGGATATTCCGCTGCCGCTACCGCAACGGCTGGAGCGAGCCTGCGGCCATCGTTCCCCGCCAGCGCTTCAGGGTGACGATCGAGCCGTTCGCGACCTGCAACCTGTTTCGCAAGTGCCATCGCCTGCGCCTGGAGATATCCAGCAGCAATTTCCCGCGCTTCGACGTGAACCCCAACAGCGGCGAAGCACCCGGACAGGCCCGACACAAGCGTGTGGCGCGCAACACGCTGCATCTGCATGCGGAAGCAGCTTCGCGGCTGCGCCTGCTGGTGGTCCCGGCAGAGGCTCCGCCTGGACAGCATCCGTCCCGTTGCGCTTGCCCGCAGTGAGCTCCAGCGGCCTGACCATGTGGATTCCGATCCGCGACCCGGAGGAAGTCCCCGGCAAGGCCGAGTGCCTGCCGGGACTGGAAAGGAAGGTGGCGGAACTGAGCGGCGAACTGGAGGGCATCGTCGCTCCCCTCACCCCAGCCCTCTCCCAAGGGGGAGGGGGCCGCTTGCCGTTAACCGGAGGGGGTGGCTGACTAGAAGATGTAGTCCGTGGTCAGGAAGTTGGAGTCGCGGTCGCGGATGATCTGGCTGATCAGTTCCTTGTTTGCGTCGGTGAAGCGGGTGGCGACCAGGGTGCGGATGGAGAAGGTGCGCAGGGCGTCGTGCACGGAGAGGGTGCCTTCGGCGGAGTTCTTGCGGCCGTTGAAGGGGTAGCTGTCCGGGCCGCGCTGGCACTGGGCGTTGATGTTGATGCGGCCGACCTGGTTGACGAAGGCGTCCACCAGCGGGCCGATCTGCGCGGGGTCGTCGCCGAACAGGCTGAGCTGCTGGCCGTAGTCGGACTGCAGCACGTAGTCGATCACTTCATCCAGCTCGCGGTAGGGCACCACGGGCACCAGCGGGCCGAACTGTTCTTCGTGGTAGAGGCGCATGTCCGCGCTGACCGGGCTGAGCAGCGCCGGGTAGAAGAAACTTTCACGGATTTCGCCACCGCCGGGGTTGATGACCTGGGCGCCCTTGGTCAGCGCGTCCTGCAGCAGGCCGTTGAGGAAGTCGACCTTGCCCGGCTCGGGCAGCGGCGTCAGCGCTACGCCCGGTTCCCAGGGCATGCCGGGTTTGAGTTCGGCGAGCTTGGCGCTGAACTTGTCGAGGAAGCGGGGCAGTACGTCTTCGTGGACGAAGAGGATCTTCAGCGCGGTGCAGCGCTGGCCGTTGAAGGAGAGGGCGCCGGTGATGGCTTCGCTGACGGCGTTGTCGAGGTCGACGCTGGGCAGGACGATGCCGGGATTCTTGGCGTCCAGGCCCAGGGCGGCGCGCAGGCGGTGCGGGCGCGGGTGGAGCTTCTTCAGGTCGGCGGCGCCGGAGTGGGTGCCGATGAAGGCGAAGACGTCGACCTTGCCGCTGGCCATGAGTGCGCTGACGGTCTCGCGGCCGCGTCCGTAGATGACGTTGATGACGCCCGGCGGGAAGCTGTCGCGGAAGGCTTCGAGCAGCGGGCGGATCAGCAGCACGCCGAACTTGGCGGGCTTGAAGACCACGGTGTTGCCCATGATCAGCGCCGGGATCAGGGTGGTGAAGGTTTCGTTCAGCGGGTAGTTGTACGGGCCCATGCACAGCGCCACGCCCAGCGGCACGCGGCGGATCTGCCCGAGGGTGCCCTGTTCCAGTTCGAAGCGGCTGGAGCGGCGGTCCAGTTCCTTGAGCGCCTCGATGGTGTCGACGATGTAGTCGCAGGTGCGGTCGAACTCTTTCTCCGAGTCCTTGAGGTTCTTGCCGATCTCCCACATGAGCAGCTTGACCACGGCGGTGCGCTGTTCGCGCATGCGGGCGAGGAAGCGTTCGACGTGGGCGATGCGCTCGGCCACGCGCAGGTTGGGCCACAGGCCCTGGCCGTTGTCGTAGGCGGCGACGGCGGCGTCCAGCGCGGCGAGGGCGGCATCGGCATCCAGCAGCGGGGTGCTGCCGAGGATGACCTGTTCGTCGCCCTGCTCGGTGGCGAGGAAGATCGGGCTGCGCACCGGGGCGAGCGGGCCGTCCCAGCGGCGCAGTTCGCCGTTGACCAGGTATTCGCGCTGCTCGACGGGGGCGTCGGGGCGCCAGGTTTCGGGGATGTCGTTGAGGCAGGGGAACAGGCGGTCGAGTTTGTTGTTGTCGTGCATGACTCATCCTTCGGGAACGGTGGGGACTGGTCTGTTTTAGTCCGTGCGGACGATTAGGTAAATCGATTCAGCAAGCAATGCGACGAATGGGCCGGAATGGGGCCCTTCGTGGGGCGAATAGCCGTACTTGACTATTCGCCGGTGGTTTCGGGGGTTGGGATTCGGCGGATAACGCGTGCCGCGTTATGCGCCCTACGGCTGCGAGGGGACGGGGTTCGGCGCGGGGGCCGGTTGCAGCAGTTCCTGCTGCTCGGCGTAGCGGGCGCGGATGTCGAAGTCGCGGGGCCAGGTGGGTTGCGCGGGTTGGGCTTGCGGAGTTGCGGAGGAAGTCATGGGCGATACCTCGTTGCAGGAATCCGGTAGGCGAACGGCTTGGCGTTCGCCGGGTGGTTTGGAGCCGGAGGTGATGGGTATCGCTGCGCTCCACGCCATCCTGCGGGGCGAGCGGAGCGATACCCATCGATCAATGCATCAGACGAACAGCGACAGCAGCAGGGTGAAGCCCAGGCCGACCACCGAGAGGATGGTTTCCATGGCGGTCCAGGTCTTGAAGGTTTCCATCACGCTCATGTTGAAGTACTGCTTCACCAGCCAGAAGCCGGCGTCGTTGACGTGGGAGAGGATCAGCGAGCCCGCGCCGGTGGCCAGCACCAGCAGTTCGCGGTTGACGCCGGGGATCAGATTGATCACCGGCACCACGATGCCCGCGCCGGTGATGGTGGCGACGGTGGCGGAGCCGGTGGCGATGCGGATCACCGCGGCCACCAGCCAGGCCAGGAGGATCGGCGAGATCTGCGCCTGCACGGCCATGTGGCCGATCACGTCGCCCACGCCGCTGGCCACCAGCATTTGTTTGAAGCCGCCGCCGGCGCCGATGATCATCACGATGGCGGCGGTGGGCGCGAGGCTGTGGTCGAGCAGCTTGAGGATCTTCTTCGAGTCGAAGCCGCGGGCGTAGCCGAAGGTGTAGAGCGACAGCAGCAGGGCCAGGAGCAGGGCGGTGATCGGGTGGCCGATCATGTCCAGCCAGGCGCGGACGACGTGGCCGTCGGCGAGCATGACGTCGGCGAAGGTTTTCAGCAGCATCAGGAACACTGGCAGCAGCACGGTGAACAGGGTGACGCCGAAGCTCGGCAGGTCGCTGGTGTCCGGCTCATGGGCGATCTGCGCCACCAGCTCTTCATTGGGCTGGCCGGGGATCACCCTGGAAATCCACGCGCCGAAGATCGGGCCGGCGATGGCGGCGGTGGGCAGGGCGACCAGCAGGCCATAGAAGATGGTCTTGCCGATGTCCGCGCCGAACACGCCGATGGCCAGCAGCGGGCCCGGGTGCGGCGGCACCAGGCCGTGCACGGCGGAGAGGCCGGCGAGCAGCGGGATACCGATCTTGATCAGCGACACGCCGCTGCGGCGGGCGACGATGAACACCAGCGGCACCAGCAGGATGAAGCCGATCTCGAAGAACAGCGGGATGCCGACGAGGAAGGCGGCGAGCATCATCGCCCAGTGCACGCGCTGCTTGCCGAAGGCCTGGATCAGGGTGCGGGCGATCTGATCGGCACCGCCGGACTCGGCCATCATCTTCCCGAGCATGGTGCCCAGGGCGAGGATGATGCCGACGAAGCCGAGCACGCTGCCGAAGCCGTCCTGGAAGGACTTGACGATGGTCGCCACGGGCATGCCGGAGGTCAGGCCGAGGAAGCCGGCGGCGATGATCAGGGCAATGAAGGGGTGAATCTTCAGGCGCGTGATCAGCAGGATCAGGCCGATGATGGTGACTACCGCATCCAGCAGCAGATAGGTGTCGTGGGACATGCCGAGCATGGGGCTCTCCTGTTGTTGTCGTTTTGCCGGAGCGGCTTTTCTTCTTCAGTTAATCGAGATAGCGCTATCTTTGACGGGCAGGCGCTATCGGCTCAGTCGTGGGAGTGCTGGCGCCACCAGAGGTGCGCGGCTTCGGCCAGTTCTTCCAGCGGGCGGGTGGCGTCCAGGCGCAGAGTCAGCGGTTCGCTCACCGGTGGTTCGAGGGCGGCGAACTGGCTGTCGATCAGGCTGGCCGGCATGAAGTGGCCGGGGCGGGTGGCGACGCGCTTCGCGGCGGTTTCCGGGGTGAGTTCGAGGAACACCACGCCCAGGCCGGGCACGGCGCGGCGCAGGCGTTCGCGGTAGATGAGCTTGAGCGCGGAGCAGGTGAGCACGGGGCGCTGGCCGGCGGCGATGGCTTTCTGCAGCTCGGCGGCGAGGGTGTCGAGCCAGCCGGCGCGGTCCTCGTCGGTCAGCGGGATGCCGGCGCTCATCTTCTGAATATTGGCTTCGGGGTGGAAGGAGTCGCCTTCGATGGCGAACGCGCCGCTGCGCAGGCACAGGGCCTCGCTGACGCTGGACTTGCCGCATCCGGCGACACCCATGATGAGTACGGCATCGATGGCGGGGAGCATGCAGGGCCTCGGTGTTGAGACAGCGCTATCTTTGTTGGGTGTAACGAAAAGCATTGGCTGCCTCCGTATTCTTGTCATTCTAGTCGGTCTGTTCTGGCGGCTTCGGCGCTGCTTGATGACAAGCAAGGGGCCGGCGGGCGAGGGACCGGTGGGGCCGGTCTCAGGCAATTGCCCTGGTCGCGAGACAGCGCTACCTTAGTGCCTCGATTTTTGTTTGGCAAGCCGCCCGATGACCGTCCGGAACAAAGACAAGAAGAACGACAGAAGCTCCCGCACCACCGGCAGACCCACCCTCGACGAGGTTGCGCGCCGCGCGGGCGTCAGCCCCATCACCGCCTCGCGCGCCCTGCGCGGGGTCAGCACGGTGGCCGAGGAACTGGCGCAGAAGGTCCGACAGGCGGCCAGCGAACTGGGCTACGTGGCCAATCCCGCCGCCCGTGCGCTGGCTTCCAAACAGAGCCCCAACGTCGTGGTGCTGGTACCGTCGCTGGCCAACCAGTTGTTCATCGAGACCCTGGAAGCCATCCATGCCGTGATGCATCCGCGCGGCCTGGAAGTGCTGATCGGCAACTATCACTACTCCCGCGATGAAGAAGAGAACCTGCTGCGCAACTACCTCGCGTACCAGCCGCGCGGCCTGCTGCTGACCGGCTTCGACCGCACCGAGAGCGCACGACGGATGATCGAGGCCAGCGCTGTGCCGGCGGTCTACATGATGGACCTGGACCCTGGCGCCGGCCTGCATTGCGTGGGCTTCTCGCAGATTCGCGCGGGGGAGGCGGCGGCCAGGCATCTGCTCAAGAGTGGGCGCAAGCGGCTGGCCTACATTGGCGCGCAGTTGGACCAGCGCACGCTGCTGCGGGGCGAGGGGTACCGTCGCGCGCTGCAGCAGGCGGGCGTCTATGACCCGGCGCTGGAGGTGCTGACGCCGCGTCCGTCCTCGGTTGGCCTGGGCGGCGAGCTGTTCCGCCAGTTGCTGGCCAGCCAGCCGCAGGTGGAAGGCATCTTCTTCGGCAACGACGACCTGGCCCAGGGCGCGTTGCTGGAAGCCATGCGCCATGGCATTCGCATCCCCGAACAGGTGGCGGTGCTGGGCTTCAACGACCTGCCCAGTTCGGAATTCATGGTGCCGCGCCTGTCGAGCATCCGTACACCGCGCAAGGCCATCGGGACGCATGCGGCGGAGCGCCTGCTGGACCTGATCAACGACAAGCCGGTGAGCGCGCCGGTGATGGACCTGGGGTTCGAGTTGATGGTGCGGGAGAGTAGTTGAGGGCGTGGCGGGAGCGCCTGCGGGCGCTTTTCGCGGACAAGGTCCGCTCCTACGGGAACACGCAGCGGTTGGGTAGGGCGTACAACCGTTCGCGGTTATACGCCCTACACGGCTACCCGCTCTGCGCCCTGTTCCTTGTGGCGTATGGGATCTTCAAGTTCGCAGTCGGACGCCGCAGGACGTAGCGTTGCCTGTGCATGGTAGGAGCGAGCTTGCTCGCGAATAGTGCTAGCCGACGGCTCTGTGGCTGGGCGGTTCGCGAGCAAGCTCGCTCCTACGAAAAGCAAAGCGATCAATGCGCCGGCAGAATCCGCCCACGGCATTCGCCGAAGCCGATCGACGGGTAGCCGTCGCGGCGGCAGCGGGCGCGCAGGATGATTTCGTCGCCGTCTTCGAGGAAGCGGCGCTCCTCGCCATTGCTCAGCACCACGGGCTGTTTGCCGCCGGTGGTCAGCTCCAGCAGGCTGCCGAAGCTGTCCGGGGTTTCGCCGGAGAGGGTGCCGGAGCCGAACAGGTCGCCCGGTTGCAGGCGGCAGCCGTTGACGCTGTGGTGGGCAACCATCTGCGCCACGGTCCAGTACATGTTCAGCGTGTTGCTCAGGGCGATGCGTTCCGGCGCCTGGTGCTCGTGGCGCATGCGCGAGGTGAGCAGCAGCACTTCCAGTTCGATGTCCAGCGCGCCGTGCTTTTGGTCGGCCTCGTCATAGAGATACGGCAGCGGCTGCGGGTCGCCTTCCGGGCGGGCCGGCTGGGCGGCGCGGAAGGGTTCCAGCGCCTCGGCGGTCACCACCCAGGGCGAGATGGTGGTGGCGAAGCTCTTCGACAGGAAGGGCCCCAGCGGCTGGTATTCCCAGGCCTGCACGTCGCGTGCGGACCAGTCGTTGAGCAGGCAGAAGCCGGCGATATGCCCCGCGGCGCCGGAAATCGGGATGGCCTTGCCCTGTTCGTTGCCCTGGCCGATCCAGATGCCCAGTTCCAGCTCCAGGTCCATGCGCGCGCAGGGGCCGAATACCGGCACGTCCGTGCCGGCGGGCAGGGTCTGGCCGTTGGGGCGGCGCACTTCGGTGCCCGAGGGCACGATGGTGGAGGCGCGGCCGTGGTAGCCGATGGGCACGTACTTGTAGTTGGGCAGCAGCGGATTGTCCGGGCGGAACAGCTTGCCGACGTTCTTGGCGTGGTGGATGCCGACGTAGAAGTCGGTGTAGTCGCCCACCTTGGCCGGCAGGTGCAGGCGGCACGCGGCCTGGGGCTTGAGCAGCGCGGCGCCCAGGTGCTCCATGCGCTTCTGCTCGCTGCTGCCTTCGCTGAGCAGGTGGATCAGCGCATCGCGCAGGGTGCGGCGGGCGGTGGGGCCGGCGGCGAAGAAGGCGTTGAGGCTGTCGCCGCTGGCGACCAGCGCGGCCTGGTGGGCGGCGCCGTGGAAGAGGCCGGCTTCGCAGGCGGTCTTCAGGTCGAAGATGTAGTCGCCGATGGCGACGCCGCCTCGCGCCGAGTCACCCGGTGGGCTGAACACGCCCAGGGGCAGGTTCTGCAGGGGGAAGTCCGGGTGGCCGTTGGCCGATTCGATCCAGCTTTTTGCGTTGTGGGAGACGCTCATTTCATTGCTCCGAAGAGGGGGCGAAGGTCTTCTGCATGCCGCTCCAGCAGGCATCATAGTCGCGCTGCAGTTGCGGGCAATCGAGGGCGAAGCGGCTGGGGCGCAGCACGCGGCCGGTCTCGAACATGAAGGCCATGGTGTGATCGATCTTGTGCGGTTTCAGGTCGGCGGCGATGGCCTGCCGGGTGGTGGCGTTGTCCGGGCCGTGGGCGCTCATGCAGTTGTGCAGCGAGGCGCCGCCGGGGACGAAGCCGTCGGCCTTGGCGTCGTACACGCCCTGGATCAGGCCCATGAATTCGTTCATCAGGTTGCGGTGGAACCACGGCGGACGGAAGGTGCTCTCGGCCACCATCCAGCGCGGCGGGAAGATCACGAAGTCCATGTTGGCCATGCCGTGGGTGTCGCTGGGCGAGGTGAGCACGGTGAAGATGGACGGGTCGGGGTGGTCGAAGCTCACCGTACCGATGGTGTTGAAGCGGCGCAGGTCGTACTTGTAGGGCACGTTGTTGCCGTGCCAGGCGACCACGTCCAGCGGCGAGTGATCGAGCTGGGTGGCCCAGAGTTCGCCGAGAAATTTCTGCACCAGCTGCACCGGGCCTTCGACGTCCTCGTAATGCGCCACCGGGGCGAGGAAGTCGCGGGGGTTGGCCAGGCCGTTGCTGCCGATGGGGCCGAGGTCGGGCAGGCGCAGGGCGGCGCCGTGGTTCTCCGCCACGTAGCCGGCGGCGGACGCTTCCAGCAGCTCGACGCGGAAGCGCATGCCGCGCGGGATCACGGCAATCTCCAGCGGTTCGATCTCCAGCACGCCAAGCTCGGTGACCAGGCGCAGTCGGCCGGCTTGCGGCACGATCAGCAGTTCGCCATCGGCGTTGAAGAAGGCCCGGCTCATGGAACGGTTCGCGCGGTAGGCGTAGACGCTGACGCCGCTGGTGGCCTCGGCCTCGGCGTTGGCGGCCATGCATAGCAGGCCGTCGACGAAGTCGGTAGGCTCCTGCGGCATCTCGAAACTGTTCCAGCGCAGGCGATTGGGCGTCACCGGGCCCAGGGCGGTGCCGGTGATCTGCCGTTCCAGGCGCTCGTAGCGCGGGTGCGCGGCGGACGGGCGGATGCGGTACAGCCAGGTGCGCCGGGCCTCGCTGCGCGGCACTGTGAAGGCGGTGCCCGAGAGCAGTTCGGCGTAGAGGCCGTAGGGGACGTGCTGCGGTGAGTTCTGCCCGACGGGCAATGCGTTGGGCAGGGCCTCGCTGGCGAATTCGTTGCCGAATCCGGACAGGTAGGCCGGGGCGCGGGAGGCAGTCATGGTGGTTTCACTCTTTTTATCGTAATTGAATTACGATTAACGTAATTTCATGTTGGCAGGCCGTCAAGCCCACCAGGGAGTCCCTTTAAGTTGAAGACCCAGAACGAACCGGAAGAGTCCGCCCCGACGAAGGGCAAGAAGGTGCAGTCCGCCGAGGTCGGCACCGAGATCCTCAAGGCCCTGGCGGACCTGGCGCCGAGTACCTCGCTCAAGCGCCTGGGCGAGTACCTGGAGATGCCGGTGGCCAAGGTTCATCGCTATCTGCAGGCGCTGATCGCCAGCGGCTTCGCCGAGCAGGACCCGGTCACCAACCATTACGGCCTGGGTCGCGAGGCGCTTTACGTGGGACTCGCGGCGATCCGCCGGCTGGACGTGGTGAAGGTGGCCAGTCCCGCGCTGGCCGAGTTGCGCGACAACCTCGGGCAGACCTGCTTCCTGGCCATCTGGGGCAGCCATGGGCCGACCGTGGTGCAGGTGGAGCCGGCGCAGGGCATGGTCACCCTGGTGACTCAAGTGGGTTCGGTGCTGCCTGTGCACGGGTCGTCCACCGGGCTGGTGTTCGCGGCGTTCCGGCCGGGGCTGGAGGAGGGGGCGGATCAGTCAGTGCTGGAGAGCATTCGTGCCGAGGGGCTGCACTCGATCCACGGGCTGCTGATGCCGGGGGTGAATGCGCTGTCGGTGCCGCTGTTTGCCACCGGACGAGAGCTGGCGGGGGTGATTACGGTGGTAGGGTCGGAGGCGAGTTTTTCGGCCGACCCCCATGGCGAGGCGGCGCGGGTGTTGCTGGCGGCGGCGCGGGAGATCAGTTTGCGGATGGGAGGGGAGGTCTGAACCTGCTCTTCGTAGGAGCGAGCTTGCTCGCGAACCTCTCAGCCCCGATGCTGCCGGGAGGTCCGTTCGCGAGCAAGCTCGCTCCTACAGGTATTACAGGTATTATAGGTATTGGGTGCCTTAGCCTCGCCCAACCTGCTTTGTCGCCACATCCTTCCCGCCCAGGTCAAGCACTTCCCGCACCAGCATGGCGATGCTCGACACGCCCATCTTTTCCTTGATCTTGGTGCGGTGCACATCAACGGTCTTCACGCTGATGTTCAACTCGCGGGCGATGACCTTGCTCGCCTTGCCGTCGATCACCATACCCAGCACTTCGCGTTCGCGGCCGGTGAGCAGGTCGAGCTTGCTCTGCAAGTGCTGGCGCTGGGTGGCGCCGGCGTGGACCTGCACGGCGTCCTTCAGTGCGGCCTGGATGCGTTCGAGCATCTGCTGCGGGTTGTAGGGCTTCTCGACGAAGTCGATGGCGCCGTTCTTCATCGCCTTCACCGACATGGGGATGTCGCCGTGGGCCGAGACGAACAGGGTCGGCAGCGCGATGCCGCGCTCGTTGAGGATCTCCTGCAGCTGGAAGCCGCTGGTCTCCGGCATGCGCACGTCCAGCACCAGGCAGGCGGGCTGATCGGGGTCGTAGTGGCTGAGGAATTCGTCGGCGCCGGCGAAGCACAGGGCCTGCACGCTGACCGATTCGAGCAGCCAGGCCAGCGAGGTGCGCAGGTCCTTGTCGTCGTCGACGATGTACACAACGGGTTTACGGGTTTCCATTTCGGGCTACCACGGCATTTCTAATTATTTTTCACCCCGAGGGGCGCAAGGCATGTCAGGGAGAATAACCACTGGAACCCTCGCTGACGATAAAGAAACCCCCTAGATGACTAGCGGCGATCTCCCCCTGGCATGGAGTTCGTCCGAATATTTCCGCCTGGCCCCGGCGCTTACTCTCGTTCCATCAGTCACGGACCGCCTTGCGCGCGGTCCCCCGAGAGGAAGGGTGCCGAGATGGCCGACCTTAGCCAGACCCAGATCGACTTCCGCAACGCCATGGCGCAGCTGCCGGCGGCGGTGAACATCATCACCAGCAACGGCCCCGGCGGGCGCTGCGGCATCACCGCCAGCGCGGTGTGCTCGGTCACCGATTCGCCGCCGACCGTGCTGGTCTGCATCAACCGCAACAGCGCCAGCCACGACGTGTTCCGCGACAACGGCTACCTCTGCGTCAACGTGCTGCGCGGCGAGCAGGAAGAGCTGGCGCGGCACTTCGCCGGAATGACCCGCGTACCGATGGAAGAACGCTTCGCCTGGGACCTGTGGGACAGCGCCTGCCCCGAGGCGCCGGTGTTGCGCGATGCGCTGGTGACCCTGGGCGGACGGATCAGCGAGTGCAAGCAAGTGGGTTCGCACTCGGTGATGTTCGTCGAACTGGACCAGGTCGCCGTGCGCGAGCAGGGCGACAGCCTCGTGTACTTCAACCGCCTGTTCCATCGCGTCGACCGCTCCGCCGCGACGCCCGCCCCCTGAACCGCCAGGAGTAGCGCCGTCATCGAACGCATCGAGTCGGTCATCGCCGACCTGGCGGGCATCCGCCGACGCTGCTCCGCCGACCGTCAATAACAACAAGACGAGGTAACCCCGAATGACCGTGAAGATTTCCCAGTCCGCCGACATCCAGAAGTTCTTCCAGGAGGCCGCAGGTTTCGACAACGACCGGGGCAGCCCACGTTTCAAGGCGCTGATCAACCGTATCCTCATCGATGCCGTGCGCATCATCGAGGACATGCAGGTCACCGAGGACGAATTCTGGATGGCGGTGGACTACCTCAACCGCATGGGCGCGGGTCAGGAAGCCGGCCTGCTGGTCGCCGGTCTGGGCCTCGAACACTTCCTCGACCTGCTGCAGGATGCCCGCGACGAAGAGGCCGGACTCACCGGCGGCACCCCACGCACCATCGAAGGTCCGCTGTACGTGGCGGGCGCGCCGCTGTCTCAGGGCGAGGCGCGCATGGACGATGGCAGCGACGCGGACGTCGCCACGCCGATGTTCCTCGAGGGCCGGGTGCTGGACCTTGACGGCAACCCCGTCGCCGGCGCCACCGTCGACCTCTGGCACGCCAACACCAGGGGGATGTACTCCTACTTCGACCAGAGCCAGTCGGAGTTCAACCTGCGTCGCCGCATCGTCACTGACGCCGAAGGCCGCTACAAGGCGCGCAGCATCGTGCCCAGTGGCTACGGCTGCCCACCGAGCGGCACCACCCAGGAAGCCCTGAATCTGCTCGGTCGTCATGGCCAGCGTCCGGCGCACATCCACTTCTTCATCTCGGCGCCGGGGTATCGCCACCTGACCACGCAGATCAACCTGTCGGGCGATGAGTACCTGTGGGACGATTTCGCCTATGCGACCCGTGACGGGCTGGTGGGCGAAGTGGAGTTCCGCGAGGACGGCGCGCGGGGTGTGGCGGGGCGTTATGCCGACCTGCAATTCAACTTCCAGCTGCAGAAGGCCGTGGGCGCAGACGCCGAACAGCGCAGCCTGCGTCCGCGTGCGTTGCAGGTACAGGGCGCCTGATTTTGCCGCTGCTGCAAGATCGAAGGCCCCTCACCCTGGCCCTCTCCCGCAGGCGGGAGAGGGGACCGATCGGTGCAGGATGAAAATGCGGCGTCAGCCGGTACGGTCTGCCCCTCTCCCTGAGGGAGAGGGTTGGGGTGAGGGGGAAAGTGCAGGCACGGATAGTCCAGAAGTGGACAGTTGCTCCTACGAATGATCGTCCCGCCAACGGCGGGCAGGATCCGCGCCTCAAACCCTGAACCGCTGAATCAACTGCCGCTGGTAATCCGCCATCTCGTTCAACCGATGGCTGACCTGCGCCGACTGTTCCGCCTGCCCCGACAGCGAATGGGTCACGTCGCGGATGGCTTCGATATTGCGGTTGATCTCCTCGGCGACGCAGCTCTGTTCCTCCGCGGCGCTGGCGATCTGCAGGTTCATCTCGCTGATCAGGTTGACCGACGCTGCGATGCGCTGCAGCGCTTCCACCGCCTGCTGCACCTGGCCGACGTTGTGCTGCGCCAGGCCGTGGCTGCCGTGCATGGCCTGGGCGACGTCGCGGGTGCCGGCTTGCAGGTTGGCGATGACCTGGCGAATTTCCTCCACCGAGCTCTGCGTGCGCTGCGCCAGCCCGCGTACTTCGTCGGCGACCACGGCAAAGCCCCGGCCCTGTTCGCCGGCGCGGGCGGCTTCGATGGCGGCGTTGAGGGCGAGCAGGTTGGTCTGTTCGGCGATGGAGCGGATCACCTCCAGCACCTGGCCGATCTGCTCGCTGCGTTCGGCGAGGTCCTGCACCTGGCTCATGGCGGCGGTCATGCCCTGGGCGAGTTCGCCGATGCCGTGGGTGGCATGGGCGATCAAGCCGAGGCCTTCGCGGGCGGCGTGGTCGGCCTGGCTGGCGGCCGCGGCAGCCTGGGCGGCGTTGCGCGCGGAGTCCTGGGCGGTGGCGGACATCTCCTGCAACGCCGTCGCCACCTGGTCGATCTCGCGGAACTGCTGCTGCATGCCGTCGCTGGCCTGGCGGGCGACCAGTGCCGACTGGTCGGCGGTGGAACGGGCGTCGCTCACGGCGCCCTGCAACTGACCGATCACCGGCTGCAGCTTGTCGAGGAAGCGGTTGAAGCCCTGCGCCACCCGGCCCAGTTCGTCGCGGCGGCTGTAGTCGAGGCGCCGGGTGAGGTCACCGTCGCCATCGGCGATCTCCTCGACCATCCCGGCCAGGCGCAGCAGCGGGCGGGTGACGCCGCGCGCGGTGAGCCAGACCAGGGCGATGCCGAGCAGGCTGAGCAGCAGGCCGACACCGAACTCGACCATCGAGCCATGGGCACGTTCGTCATCCATGGCACGCTGCAGGCTCACGGCGGGCGCCATCAGGGTGTCATGCGGCACGCTGAGCAGCACGCCCCACGGCGCGGCGCCGGTGATCGGCTGCAGCGGTTCGAGGACCTGGATCTGTTCGGCGTCGCTGAGGGTGAACGGCTGGTTGCGTTGCTGCGCGTCGAGCAGGTCCTTCGCCCTGGCAGGCTGCACGTCGGGCAGTCGCTTGCCGACAGTGGCGGCGTCCTGGCTGTTGCCGGCGATCACCCCGGCCGGGCTGAGGATGCTGATGCGGCCGCTGCCGTCGTACAGGCCGGCGGCGCTGGTGCGGGCATTCTGCTGCAGGCTGTCGAGGCTGATGTCGAGGCCGACCACGGCGATCACGCGGCCATCCTCCAGCAGCGGGAAGGCGATGCTGGTGACCAGCCGGCGGGAGCCGGAGGCATCGTCGGCGTAGGGATCGAGCACGCACGCCTGGCGGCTGTCGCGCGGGCAGGTGTAGAAGGCGTTGTAGGGCTTGCCGCTGGGACCGGGGGAGGTGTCGGAGAGGGTCTTCTCGTCGCCGATCACCGGCGTCGGCACGCCGCCTGCGCCGCGTACCCAGTAGACGGAGAAGCGTCCGGTCTCGTTGCTGCCGGCCTCGGCGTCGCCGTGGAACTGCGCATCGGCCTTGTCCAGCGCCTGTGGCTCGAAGACCAGGTAGAGGCCGAGCAGGTCGGCCCTTTCGGCGATGGCGTCGCGCAGCTCATGGGTAAGGCGCTGGCGCAGCGTGCGTGCATCGATCTCACCGCGCGCGGACTGGGCGCGCAGGCTCAGCAGCTGGCGGCTGACACCCTGGCCGTAGTCGTAGGTGCGCAGGAACAGGCGTTGCAGTTGCAGCGCCTGCACCTTGCCCTGGGCCTGCAGGTTGGTTTGTGCGGCGCCGGCGAGCATCTGGCGGCTGGCGTCCTTCACGCGGGCAGTGCTCTGCTGGTTCTGGTACAGCGACAGGCCGACCAGCAGGGTGACCACCAGGGTCAGGCACAGGCCGGCGAGCAGGACGATCTTGCGCTGGATATTCAGGATGGGAGCGGGCATGGGGAGGTACCTGATGCGGAAACAGGAACGGGGCGGCGCCTTGCAGCGACCGCCCCGTGGCGTCATGCGCGACCGTGGTCAGTACATGAAGGCGAAGACCACCTGGCTGTACAGGTTGGTGTCGTCGTTACCCAACTGGGTGCCGCCTTGCTCGGCGCTCTTGTCCGGCCGGTAGAGGCCGATCAGCGGCATCACCATCAGGTTCTGGGTGACGCCCCATTCCGCGTACAGGTCCAGTTCCTGGCCGTCGGTGTTGCCCAGGTCCTTGTCGAGGGTCTTGAAGTCGAACAGCATGGCGCCGAGGTTCAGGTTCTCCAGCGGGGAGACCTTGAAGGTGAGCTGCTGGATCTTGCTGTTGCTGTTGAAGGGGCCGGCGTAGTTGCCCGCCACTTCGCCCTGGAACCAGGTGCCGTAGCCGCGGCTGAAACCGTAGAACAGGGTGTCGTAGTTCTCCGAGAAGCGGCTGTAGCGGTAGCTGACGCCCGGCGTCCAGGCCACGTCCTTGAAGGTCCAGCCGGCTTCCAGGTACCAGGCGTTCTCGTTATCCACGTGACGCTTGTCCTGCTCGGCGTATTCGCCGGAGAGGAACAGGTTCTCCACGCCGGCATTGCCGGTGGCGCGCAGGCTGTAGGTCTTCATGTCGCGACGGTCGAGCTGGAGGGGCGAGGCGTATTGCTCGTCGATGTCGGTGACGTCGATGTAGGTCAGGCCGACGGTGCCGGCGTCCGCCACGTGCTCCAGGGTGCCGACATAGAGCTCGGACTTGGCCTGGGCGCGGTTGTCCGACTTCAGCCACATCAGGTCGCTGCGCCAGCCTTGCTTGCCGCCCAGGCGCAGCACGGCGGTTTCGTCGAAGTTCTTGCGCGCCGCCAGGTAGTAGGCGCCGCCCCGGTTGAACTCGCCGTCGGCCACGCCCTTGCCGAGGTTCAGCGCGTCGCCGTCGATCAGGAAGCCGTCGCCGACCACGATGTTCTGCCGGCCGAAGGAGAGGTCCACGCCGTCTTCGCCCAATGCCGGGAACAGGCCGCCGGAACGCCAGCCGAGGGAGGCGTCCTCGATCTTGGTGGTGCGCTCGGAGCCGTCGCTGAAGCCTGCGGCGTCGCCGTCACCCCAGGTGCCGGAACTGAGCAGGCCGAAGGCGCCGTAGGTAGTGCCCGCGCCGGCCAGGCCCTGGTCGAAGCTCAGTCCGTACTTCACGTAGCCTTCGCGCCAGGACGACGAGCCTTCGCTCAGCCGGCCGCTGAGCGCGTAGTTCTCCTGGCTGTGGAAGATGCCGAAGGTCGCTTCCAGGTTGGCGTTCAGGTGGGTGTCGTCGTCGGAATACAGTTCATAGGCGCTGGCACTGCCGGCCCCGGCGATGAGCAGGGCGAGCAGGGTGGGGCGCAGCATGGCGGCGTGGGTCATGGTGAAGGCATCCGTTTCGTTATTGTCGATTGAGGGGATGTGACTTCTGCCGATGCTAAGGAAGGGCTGGCGCTGTGCCGTTGCTCCTGTCTGCCAAGTGATTGTGTGTGATTGCCAGATCGGTGGGCCGTTGCGGCGCCGTCTTTGTAGGAGCGAGCAAGCTCGCTCCTACAGGGGGGCAGGACTTAGCGCGAGCGGGAGATCAGTGACGGCTGTTCGGCGTAGAGGCGCTTGTACAGAGTCGAGAAATGGCTGGAGCTGGCAAAGCCCAGGTCCAGCGCCAGGTGGGTGATGCTCTGCTGCGGCTCCTGCTTGAGCCGTCGCCGCGCCTCGGCCAGGCGCAGGCTGAGGAAGAACTGCTGCGGCGTGCTCTGGCAGATCTGTCGGAAGCAGTACTGCAAGGTGCGCTGGCTGGTGTTCAGGCTCTGGCTCAGTTCCAGTAGCGACAGTGGCTCGGAGAGGTCCGCCTGCATGCGTTCGATGGCGGCCAGCACCAGCCGGCGATGCTGCTGCAGCGAGCGCGGCGCGCCGTCGCGGGCGCTGTCCGGGAGGATTTCCTCCAGTGCCTGCAGCACATTGCTCAATACCAGGGCGACGGCGTGGCCGGCCTGCTGCGGGTCGTCCACTCGCCACGGCCCGCCCTCGAAGGCGGTGATGGCGTCGCACAGGCTGCGACGCAGGTCGCCCGCGCCGGTCGGCGAAAGCTGCAGGCGCCGCTGCTGCAGCGCGCGTTCGAACAGCTCGCGCTCCTCGGCGCCGAGGAGGCAGTCCAGCTGCGCCTGGCTGAAGGTCAGGCCGAGCATGTGGATTTCCCCGGCGGCGCAGATTTCCAGCTCGCGGCCGCCTTCGAGCACCAGCAGGGTGTCGTCGTGCAGGGCCTGGCCGTTGAAGCGCGAATCGCCGCTGGCGCGCAGCGGAATGCCGATGACCAGATGGCCGGCGGGCGGCGCCATGTTCTCGTGCAGGTGCAGGTTGGAATGTTCGTAGATCAGCGAGGCGCCGGGCAGCTGTACATGCAGCAGCTCCGCCTGCAGGCGGCCATGGCCGAGCTGGGTGTAGTCCTGGCTCCAGCCGGCGAGGGCGCAGGCCAGTTCATCGGAGTCGGTTGCCTGGTGGCGGGCTATGCCGGTCATGGCGGTTCACCTCGGTTGTGCGCCGAGTATCGGTCAGTGCTGGCGCGCAGGCTTGTGCCTGCGCGCCAGAGGCTTGCGGCGCTCTGCCAGATTCAGCGGCCGGCGAGGTAGGCGCCGGCCAGTGTACAGGCGCGCTCGATCAGCATCGGGGCCAGTTCCCGTGCGGTTTCGCTGTTGCGCCGGGTGTGCACCCAGCCCAGGTAGGTGGTGCCGCGCAGGGCGAGGAACAGCGGCAGCGTGGCGCGGTCGGCGGCGGACAGCGGCTTGACCGAATCGTACCCGTCCAGCAGCGCCGCCTGGATCTGCGCCAGGCGTGGATCGTCCAGGCAGAAGTACAGCGCGGTGGCCAGCTCGAACATGTGCCAGCCGAAGCCGGCGTCGTCGAAGTCGATCAGTTGCAGTTCACCGCCGTCGAGCAGCAGGTTCTCCGGCACCAGGTCGGCGTGGATCATGCCGAAGTTGTCCAGGCTGCGGCCGTAGCGGCGCAGGTCCAGGCGGGCTTCCTGGCGGGCACGCTGGAGCAGGTCGCGTTGGCCGTCGCTGAGCAGGTCCAGCTCCCAGAATCGCCCCCAGAACGGGTTGGTGCCCAACAGGCCTTCCTCGTCCCAGGCGTGCCGGGTGAATTCGTTGGGTTGCCGCCACTGGGCCGAGTTCAGGTGGATGCGCGCGGCCACGGCGCCAGCCTGGTGGAACAGCGCCTCGATATCGCCATCGGCGCTCAGGCCCTGTTCGGCGGAACCCAGTGTGCTGCCGGAAAGCCAGCCGAGCATGTCGACGAAGCGCGATTCATCGAGTGCCTGGCTGCGCACCTCGGCCAGGTGCTCGCCGCTGCGGGTGCGGATGATGCTCGGAACGCCGATGCCGCCGGCGGCCAGCTGTTCCATCCAGGTCAGCTCGGAGCGCAGCGCCGCCTCGCTGTGGTAGCCGCCGCGATGCACGCGCAGGGCGCTGCGCGTGCCGTCGCTGCGGGTGGCGCAGAACACCGCGTTCTCGCGGTACTTGAGCAGCTCCAGGCCGACGAAATCGCCGTCCCAGTGGCGCAGGGCGTCCAGCGCCAGCTCGCGCAGGCAGGCGATCTGCTGGTCGTGAGTCAGACTCGAAAAGTCGTTCATGGTGGCTCCTCAGAGTTCGCTCAGGACCTGGTCCAGGGTGTCGATGAACAGCTCGCCGTGCTCGGCTTCGAACACCAGCGGCGGGCGGATCTTGAGGATGTTGTCGTCGCCGCCGATCTTGCTGATCAGCACGCCGCGCTGGCGCATGGTGTTGACGATGCGCCGCGCCTCGATGCCGGCCGGCTCGCGGCTGGCGCGGTCGCGCACCAGTTCCACGGCGAAGAACAGGCCCTGGCCGCGCACGTCGCCGATGATCGAATGGCGCTCGGCGAGGCGCTGCAGTTCGGCATTGATCTTCGCGCCCTGGCGCCGGGCGTTGCCTTGCAGGTCCTGCTCGGCGATCACGTCCAGCACCGCCTGGCCGACGGCGGCGGCCACCGGCGAGCCGCCGAAGGTGTTGAAGTACAGGTTGCTGCGGCCGAAGGTCTCTACGCGCTCGCGATTGGTCACCACGCCCGCCAGGGGGAAGCCGTTGCCCATGGGTTTGCCGAGGGTGACGATGTCCGGCACCAGCGGGTGCGACTGGTGCCCCCACAGGTGATCGCCAGTGCGGGCGAAGCCCGATTGCACCTCGTCGGCGATCAGCAGGCCGCCGGCCTCGCGCACCAGCTTCGCCACGCGCTCCAGGTAGCCGGCCGGCAGGCGCGGGATACCTTCGTTGGCGAACAGGGTGTCGATCAGCATGGCGGCCAGGCCGACGCCGGCCGCCTGCAGTTCGGCGATGGCCTCGGCGACCTTCGCCACATAGCGGTCGGCGACCTGCTCGGGTGTGCCGTCCGCGTGGTAGAGGCAGGGGATCGGCACGGCACGGGCATGGGCCGAGAACGGTTCGGAACTGGGCAGCGCGGTGGTCACCGCCGCCAGGGTGGTGGTGTTGCCGTGGTAGTTGTAGTCGCTGACGATCACGCCCTTGTTGCCGGTGGCGAAGCGCGCCATGCGCAGGGCCAGCTCGTTGGCCTCGCTGCCGGTGCAGGTGAACATCAGCGTGTCCAGCGGCTCGGCGAAGGTCGCGGTGAGGCGCTCGGCGTAGCGCACCACGCGCTCGTTGAGGTAGCGCGTGTGGATGTTCAGCGTTGCCGCCTGCTCGGCCATGGCCGCCACCACCCTGGGGTGGCAGTGGCCGACGCAGGGCACGTTGTTGTAGCAGTCCAGGTAGCGCTTGCCGGCGGCGTCGATGAGCCAGACGCCTTCGCCTTTCACCAGCTCCAGCGGCTCGTCGTAGAACAGCGGCGAGGCGTCGCCCATCACCTGGTGGCGGCGTTGCAGCAGGGTCGGTTCAGACATGTTCGGCATTCTCCAGTGGTTTGCCCGCGCGGGCGGCGCGCAGCAGGTAATTGAGGATGAACGCGGCGACCACCAGGGCCAGCGCGCTGAGCATGGCCACTTCCAGCTGGAAGCAGGCGGCGATCACCACCAGCGTCAGCAGCATGCCGACGGCCGCCACCACAGGGCCGCCGCGCAGGCGGAACGGGCGGGCCAGGCCCGGCTGGCTGCGATGCAGGCGCAGGTAGGCGGCGAACAGCACCAGGTGGCAGCTGCCCAGCAGCAGGACGATGCACAGCAGGAGCTTTTCCGGCGGCACCAGGGTCAGCGGCAGGCCGATCACGGTCAGCACCAGCAGCGCGACGTAGGGCGCGCCACGGCGGTTGGTGCGGGCCAGCGCGGCGGGGAAGAAGCCGTCACGGGCGAGGGCGAACAGCTGGCGCGAGGCGGAGAACACCACCGAGAAGAAGGTCGCCAGCAGGCCGCACACGGCACCGGAACCGACCAGCAGCGGCAGCCAGTCACGCTCGCCGTAGAGCCCGCCGTGGGTCATGGCGGCGTACAACGGGTCGCCGGCGTTGCCGACCACCTCCACCCCGGCCGCGCCCGGCGCGCTGATCACCACGGTCAGGGCGGTCAGTAGCAGGGTGCCGACGGCGGCGATGATTCCGCGCGGCATGCTGCGGCCCGGATCGGCGGCTTCCTCGGCGGCGGAGGCGACCTGTTCCAGGCAGATGAACATCCAGATGGCGAAGGGCACGCAGGCGAACACGCCGGCGACGCTCACGCCCGGCAGGGCCGCGTCGGCGCTGGGCAGCAGGTTTTCCCAGTGCACGTGGGGCAGCATGGCGCCGCCGAAGGCCAGCAGCGCGATGGCGGCCACGGCGCCGGCCAGCAGGGTCAGCCCGAGGGCCTCGCCGACACCGATGATGTGGATGCCGATGATCACTGCGAACAGGCCGATGCGCACCGGCCAGCCGCCGAAGCCGAACACCGATTCCATGTAGGCGGCGAGGAAGTTGGCGGCCGCGCCGGTGCCGATGGTCAGCGCCAGCGCACAGGCGGCGCCGACCAGGTAGCCGACGAAGGGCCCGAACGCCAGCTGCGCGTAGGCGAACACGCCGCCGGCGTGGGGCCGCGCGGTGGAGAGTTCGCACACGCACAGCGCCAGGCCGCCGCAGAGCGCGGCCATCAGCAGGGTCGCGACGAGCATGTTGGCCCAGCCGCTGCTGGCCAGGCCGTAGTTCCAGCCGGAGAACTGCCCGGCGATGACCAGCGAAATGCCGAGCCCGGCGATCTGGGGCCAGCGGAGAACGCCTTGTTTGAGCATGGTGATTGTCCCTTGCCTGTGAATGATGTGGGGGTGAACGGCAGTCAGCCGCGCGCGCTGGAGCGCAGCGGGCAAGGGAGTGCGCCGGCGTCGGCCGACGGTTGGATGCGTGGAGTCATGGAATGGGCCCTTCTTGTTGTTTTATGGGGTAAGCACGCGCCCGCCGTCAGCTGCGGCGGGCAGGGAGAAGGTACGAATGGCGCGGGGTGGGGCGATATCAGAAATGCGCAAAGTCGCGGAGTGGGGGGCATTTGCGGGTGCGAGCCTGGTGCCGGCCTTGTCGGCGGATCGCGGAGAAGATCCGCTCCTACGGAACATTTGCGCTCGGGGAAGTGCGGAGGCACGGTCCGCCCGGAGCAGGACAGTTGCTCCTGCAGGTCATCTCACACGCTGTCATCGATACACCGCGCGCAAAAAAAAAAGCCCGCCAGAGGCGGGCTGCAGGAGACCAAAGGAATCACGGCTTGCTGATGCCATCGTCGATGGCGATGCCCTTCGCGCGCATCTGGCTGATCAGCCCGGCGCGGGTCGAGGGCAGGTTGAGCATGGCCTCGTGGCGGATCGCCGCGACTTCCTGCTCGGTGTACGGCTGGTAGTTGGCCGGCATGCTCTTACCGGCCATGCCGTCCTCGCGCATGATCCAGTTGATCAGGTCCGCCAGCTGCGCGTTGCTCAGCGCCGACTGCGACATCCCCGGCACGCGCACGAGGAACTGGCGCCCGCCGTCGACCTTGAGGAAGTTGCCGACGAAGCCCTTCATCCGCGGCGTGTCGTTGGCGGCCGAGCCTTCGCCGTCGCCCAGGTGGCAACCGGCGCACTGCAGCTGGTAGTTCACCGCCGTGCTGTAGTGGGCCTGGGCAATCGGCGTCTGCGGCGACTCGTTGCCCGGAGCGTGTTTCTGGTTCGGGTTGGGGATGGCCCGGGCCATGGCGAGCGGAGCCGCCATGGCGCAGACCAGCCCGACGATCAGCAGCGAGCGCATGGGCGCCTCACACCGCGACGCCGCGGATGATCGAAACGGTGCAGTGGTAGATGTGCGATTTGGCGGCCAGGCACCAGTTCACATCGTTGTTGTTGAACGGACGGTAGGCCGGTTCCTCGCTGTCGTTGCGGGTGCAGGCGCACTGGTTGCAGCTGTGCTTACCGCAACAGTCGTTGTAGGAAATGATGTAGTCCTTGCCATCGGCCGGGTTGCGGCAGGTGCCGATCCAGGTCACCTGGGAGGCCTCGGTGCCCGGCGGGCAGGAGGTCACGCTACCGCCGCAGCAGGAGCAGAGGAAGCCGTCGATGGAGCAGTAGCGCCAGTAGTCGCAGCTGTTCGGGTCACCCGGGTCGCCGGCCTTGGGGGCTTCGGCGGCCAGCGCCTTGCTGGTGCGGTCGATCGGCAGCAGGACCGGGAGGGCGGCGCCGGCGACCATCAGCGAGCCGAGGCGGCCGAGCAGCTTGCGGCGGGAGGTGGTGTCGGCCACGTGACGGGCGGAGCGCTCGAACAGGAGGTCGAGGAGTTTCATGGGGATCTCCTTTCGTTATCGTTATGCGTGGGAGTGCGGGGTGTCGTGGTCGTGCGCGTGGGCATGGCCGTGCAGGTACTGCTGCAGGGTGGCGCTGCCCAGGTGCTCGGCCTCGAACAGGCTGTCCAGGTGCTCGCGGGAGTTGACCAGGCCCTTGGAACGCAGGATGCCGTTCTGGTCGATCAGCGCTGCGTAGGGCAGCTTGCCGATCTGGTAGGTCATGCCGACTTCCGGGCCGACCACGTAGGTCGCGTCTTCCAGCTTGTGTTCGCGGATCAGTGCCTGCTGGGCATCCATGTCGCCATCGCTGACGTACACGACCTCGAGGCGGTCGGCCTGCTGCTTGGCGATGGACTTGATCGCCGGCAGCAGCGACTTGCAGATCGGGCAGGTCGGCGAGAGGAAGAACAGCAGCTGGGCTTTCTCGCCGGCATAGCCGAAGTTGACCGGGCGACCGTTGCGATCAGCCGCGGTGACCTGGGGCGCGGGTTCGTTGACCGCGACGCCCTTGTCGACCATCAGTGCGCCGGCCGGAGCCAGGCGCGAGTGGAGGACGCCGATCTGGCGAACCAGACCCATGACAGCGAAGGCCAGGGCGATCAGCAGCGCCCAGAGCAGGATGTTGGAAACGATCAGAGCTTCCATGGTTCACCTTCCAATGAGTTTGAACAGACGGGGGCCGTTGGACAGCAGGCCTTCGGCGGCGGCATAGATGAGCAGGGCGGTGGCGCTGGCGGCGATGACCACGAAGCCGTCGAACAGACCGAGCTCGCGGGCCTGCGGCGACAGGCCGGCGGCCAGTGCCAGGCCGACCAGGATGGCGTTGCGGGCCAGCAGCACCGGACGCAGCGGTTGCGCCTGGTCCGGGCCGGAGCAGCCGCAGTCGATGTCACGGCGGCCGCGCCACAGGTTGAAGCCGATGGCGGCGGCATACAGCGCCAGCAGCAGCGCGGCGATCAGCGCGGCACCCGCCCGGCTGGCCGGAACCAGCAGGGCGAAGGCGACGCCGATTTCCAGCAGCGGCAGGCCACGGGCGACCGGCTTGAGCAGCGCCCTGGGCAGCAGCTGGTAGTCTTCCAGTTGCTTGGTGAAACGGCCCGGCGCGCGCAACTTGTGGGTGGCGGCGTTGGCCAGGATCACCGAGATGGAGACGGCGCTGGCGATGACGTAGATGGGATCGATGTTCATGAGCTGTGCCTCGCTCAGTGACTCATGATCTGAGTCGCGGTTTTGTGCAGCTTTTCCATGGTCCCGGTGAGCTTGCCGGTCTTCAGGTCGAAGATGTCCACGCCGCCCTCGACGTTGATGCCCAGCAGCAGCGGGTTGGCGTCGCTGGTGGCCTGCAGGCTCCAGATCGGCGCCTTGCCTTCCAGGGTGCCGACCTTCTTGTGGGTCTTCAGGTCGAAGGCCCAGATGATCGGGCTCGGGTCTTCCCACTTCATCGGCTCGTGGGCGTCATGCATCAGCACGTAGAGGCGGTCCAGCTTCGGCGCGACGGCCATCAGCTGCCAGCCGCCCGGCGCCCAGCCGGCCTTCTTCTCTTCGTCGCTGACCAGCGACCATTCGGGCAGGACTTTCGGCTGCTTGCCCGACAGGTCGATGCCACGCACGGTGCCGGTGGTGGTGGTGAAATAGTAGGTGTCGCCAACGTTCACGGCGCGCTCGACCAGCTTCTCCTTGTCCGGGGAGAAGAACGGCGTGCGGGTGCGGGCCGTTTCCTTGCCGTCGTCGCCGAGGGTCACCAGCTGGACGCTGCCGTCGCCGCACAGCGAGGCGATGCCGCGCTTGCCGACCGGGTAGCTGAGCACGCAGCCGGGAATGGCGATTTCGCTGGTGACGGATTTGGCCTGGGTGTCGACCACGGTGATCGAGGTCGACGGAGTGAAGTTGTAGACGTAGACGAAACGGTCATCGGAACTGGTGCCGATGCCGAAACGCTGGGTCAGCGACTCGGCGCGCTTGGACGGGATCACCACTTCCCAGTCCGGCGACAGGGTCGAGGTGTTCCAGGCGGTCAGCACGTCGGTGCGGGTGCCACGGGTGCCGCGCGAATAGAACAGGTCGGCGCTGTACAGCAGCTTGCCGTCGCGGCTCAGGGTCGAGGGCGCGGCGAAGCCGGTGCTGACCATGCCCAGCAGGCGCTTCTGGTCCGCATCGATCACGGTTACCCGGCCGGCGACGAAGCTGTCGAACTCGACGTCGACCACGTAGGCGCGGTGCGGGCTGGGCGGGAACGGGAGGGTGGTCTGGCCGATGCCCTTGTCGGCCGGTAGGTCGGCGAACGCGCCGTGCACGCAAGCAAGCGCCACGCCGAGGGCCAGTGTTGTCTTGGCGAGGATCCTGTTTATTCGCATCAGGTGGACTCCCTGGATTTATTGGAATGGTGGAGCGTCAGAGGTGGCAGGGTTCTACGGATCAAGTCTGCCCGCGACGGTTCGCGGGGGAATTGTTCTGCGTGCCAATCGGTTGTCTGGCCGTGCCACTGCTGCCTGAATGGTCACGGTCGGCGGGTGGGCGAAAGGCGTGCTTGTCCGGGGCGCGCTGCGATGGGTCTAGATGAATGTAGAGCACGTTGGCGGGGGGGCTTGGGGAATCTTTGCGGTGCTATGGCGGGGAGGGGCGCAGGGGTTTGATTTTTTGCCAGATGGGGCAGGGCTGTACGCCCTAGGCAGGTGATTTTTGTAGGAGCGAGCTTGCTCGCGAACAGAGCCCCCCCTGCGATATCGGTGCTGGGCGGTTCGCGAGCAAGCTCGCTCCTACGGGTGTTCATCTGGCAGGCTGGGTGCAGTGGCGGGCTTTTGCGGACAGGGTCCGCTCCCACAGCAAGCCACGATTCCCCCTCAAGCGACACGCAAAAAAAGACCGGCCCGAAGGCCGGTCGAGGATTACACCGGAGTGGAAACCGTCGAGCCTCAGGCGCGCTTGAGCACTAGGGTGAGGATGTCGTAGCTGGCCACCAGCTCGCCGAGCTGGTTGGTGACTTCCACGTCCCAGGCCACCACCCCCTGTGGCTCGCCTTTTGGACTCTTCTTGCCCTGGTCGATCTTGCGCTTGCAGGTCAGGCGCGCCTGGATGGTGTCGCCGATGCCCACCGGATTGATGAAGCGCAGGGTGTCCAGGCCGTAGTTGGCCAGCACCGGGCCGACGCCGGGGGAAACGAACAGGCCGGCGGCCGCCGAGAGCACGAAGTAGCCGTGGGCGATGCGCTTGCCGAACTGCGAGTCCTTGGCGGCCAGTTCGTCGAAGTGCATGTAGAAGTGGTCGCCCGACAGGCAGCCGAAGTTGACCAGGTCGGCTTCGGTGACGGTGCGGCGGTGGGTCAGCAGCGACTCGCCGATCTTCAGGTCGTCGAAATGGCGGCGGAACGGATGCACCTCGGTTTCAACGACCTTGGCGCCGCGCACGTACTCGCCGGTGACGGCCATCAGCATGGTCGGCGAGCCCTGTACGGCGGTGCGTTGCAGGTAGTGCTTCACGGCGCGCAGGCCGCCCAGTTCTTCACCGCCACCGGCGCGGCCGGGGCCGCCGTGCTTGAGCACCGGCAGCGGCGAGCCGTGGCCGGTGGATTCGGCGGCGGATTCGCGGTCGAGGATGTGCAGGCGGCCGTGCAGCGCGCCCATGGCCGGAACGACTTTCGCCGCTACCTGCGGATCGCGGGTGATCAGGCTGGCCACCAGGCTGCCCTTGCCACGGGCGGCGAGAGCGACGGCTTCGTCGATGTCGTCGTAGGCCATCAGGGTGCTGACGGGGCCGAAGGCTTCGATGTCGTGGGCGCCGCCTTCGGCGTGCGGGTCGCGGCTGCGCAGCAGGGTCGGGGCGAAGAAGGCACCTTCGGTCACGCCGTCGCCGCGCGGGGCGAAGCCGTCCTTGGCGCCGAAGACCAGTTCGCTGGATTTCAGCAGGGCTTCCACGCGCTCGGCCACGTCGGACTGCTGGGCGTGGGAGGCCAGGGCGCCCATCTTCACACCTTCCACCGACGGATCGCCGACCACCACCTTGGCCAGACGCTCGCCTAGGCGCTCGGCGACTGCATCGATGTGCCTGGCCGGGACGATGGCGCGGCGGATGGCGGTGCATTTCTGCCCGGCCTTGACGGTCATCTCGCGGGCCACTTCCTTGACGAAGAGGTCGAATTCCTCGTCGTCCGGGGTGACGTCCGGGGCGAGGATGGCGCAGTTCAGCGAGTCGGCTTCGGCGTTGAACGGCACCGAGTTGCGGATCAGGTTGGGGTTCACCCGCAGCTTGGCGGCGGTGTCGGCGGAGCCGGTGAAGGTCACCACGTCCTGGCCCTGCAGACGGTCCAGCAGGTCGCCGGTGCCGCCGATGATCAGCTGCAGGCTGCCGGCCGGGAGCAGGCCGGACTCGTGCATCAGGCGCACGGCGGCTTCGGTGATGTAGCTGGTGGCGGTGGCCGGTTTGACGATGCAGGGCATGCCGGCGAGGAAGCTCGGCGCGAACTTCTCCAGCATTCCCCAGATGGGGAAGTTGAAGGCGTTGATGTGCACCGCGATGCCGCCGCGCGGCACCAGGATGTGGCTGCCGGCGAACTTGCCGGTCTTGCCCAGCGGGATTGCCGGACCTTCATGGACCACGTTGCCGGACGGCAGCTCGCGGCCGCCGACGCCGGCGTAGGCGAACAGGGTGCCGGCGCCGCCTTCGATGTCGATCCAGCTGTCGGCGCGGGTGGCGCCGCTGTGGCGGGAAATCTCGTAGAGCTGTTCCTTGCGCTCGGTCAGGTGCAGCGCCAGGGCCTTCAGGCGCTGGGCGCGCTGCTGGAAGTCCATGGACATCAGTTCCTTGAGGCCCTGCTCGCGGGCATGGGCGACGGCTTCGGCGAAGTCCAGCGCCTCTTCGTGGGTGCGCGCCACGGTCTGCCCGTTGAGCGCGCTACGCAGCGCCTGGGCGCCGTGCTGGCCGACCCAGCGGCCACCGATGAAACTTTGCAGGATTGGCTCTTGGGCCATGGTTGTCTTCCTCCGGATCGCTACGCAAGGGTGCCGGCTGCTGCCGGTGACCGCCGCGCCGGGTGGGCGTCGGCGGCGCGTTGTAAGGTGGCGGTACGAGCCGCCGGATAAGGTCCGCCAAGACCTTGTGGGCCGATGACGGTGGAGCTGTTTGTTGTAGGAACGAGCTTGCTCGCGAACCTGATTGGCGCCGGCCCTGCCGGCGAATCGGGGACAGAGTCCGCTCTTACGAAAAGCGCGTCGGGCTCACCCTGCAGGAGCGGACCTTGTCCGCGTATCCTTCTGCGCACGCCGAAGCAACGGCAGAGTGCGGTTCGCGAGCAAGCTCGCTCCTACAGGCTCTGGATCAGAGCTGGTCGAAATCGAGCACCACGCTATCGCTGACCGGATACGCCTGGCAGCTCAGCACGTAGCCGGCAGCCACTTCGTAGTCCTCCAGGGCGAAGTTGCTGTCCATCTCCACCTCGCCGGACACCACCTTGCACTTGCAGGTCGAGCACACGCCGGCCTTGCAGGAGTAGGGCAGTTCGGCGCCGTGTTCGTTGCCGGCGTCCAGCACGCTGACGCTGTTGCGCGCCAGTTCGAAGGACAGCTCGCGGCCGTCGCTGATCACGGTGATCTGGCTCTTCGCGCTGTCGGTCGCGGCGGCGGCCTGGCGGGCTTCGCGTTTCTCGTTGCTGCCAGCGGCGGCGAAGAGCTCGAAATGGATGCGCTCGGCCGGCATGCCGTTGCCCTTGAGCTGGTCGCGCACGGTCTCGGTCATTGCCTGCGGGCCGCAGATGAAGGCGGCGTCGAGGCTCTTCACGTCGAGCCAGCGGCTGAACAGCTGGCCGCACTTGTCGGCGTCGATGCGGCCGTTGTAGAGGTCCACGTCCTGCTGCTCGCGGCTGAACACGAAGATCAGGTTGAGACGCTGCAGGTAGCGGTTCTTCAGGTCTTCGAGCTGTTCGCGGAACATCGCGGCGTTGCTGGAGCGGTTGCCGTAGAGCAGGGTGACGCGGCTGTTCGGCTCGGTTTCCAGGGTGGTCTTGACGATCGACAGGATCGGCGTGATACCGCTGCCGGCGGCGACCGCCAGGTAGTTGCCGTGGCGCGCCGGGTCCAGTTCGACATTGAAGTGGCCGGCCGGCGGCATGACGTCCAGGCTGGCGCCGACCTTCAGCGACTCGTTGGCGTAGGCAGAAAAACGCCCGCCCGGTACGCGCTTGATCGCCACGCGCAGCTCGCCATCGTTCACGCCGCTGCAGATGGAGTAGGAGCGGCGCACTTCCTCGCCGTCGAGCTGGGTGCGCATCACCAGGTGCTGGCCCTGGGTGAAGCGGAAGCTGTCCTGCAGGTCTGCCGGGATATCGAAGGCGATGGACACCGCATCGCGGGTTTCCGGGCGCACTTCCTTGATTTTCAGGCTATGGAATTTGCTCATTGTTCTTCTCCTGCGGTTTGACCGCGTGGAGGGCGAATACAAACGTCGCGAGCGAAGGTCAGGCGAGGCGGAAGCGGCTTCGGAAGCGGAGTTCACGTCTGTGAATGAGCATTTCGAAGTCGTTTCCAACGATGCATGGCCGAGCGCAGCAGTTTGTCTTCGTCCTCCTAGATGCACTTGAAGTAATCGAAAGGCTCGCGGCAGTCGACGCAGCGGTACAGCGCCTTGCAGGCGGTGGAGCCGAACTGACTGAGTTGCTCGGTGTGCAGGCTGCCGCACTGCGGGCAACGCACTTCCGGGGTCTCGCCGAGCAGGCTGCGCTTGCTGGTGCTGCCGGCCGGCGGAGCGATGCCGTAGTCGCGCAGCGCCTTGCGGCCCTCGTCGCTGATCCAGTCGGTGGTCCAGGCCGGGTTCAGCCGACGCTCCAGTTGCGGCGCGGCGAAGCCGGCATGTTCCAGGGCGTGCCGGATGTCCTGCTCGATGACCTCGGTGGCCGGGCAGCCGGAGTAGGTCGGAGTGACCACCACGTGCAGGTGGCCGTCCTGCCAGTCGAGCCCGCGCACGATGCCCAGATCGACCACGCTGACCACCGGCACTTCCGGGTCCATCACCGCGCCGAGCACGCTCCAGGCGCGGCTGAGGTCGTCAGCCGTGCCGGCGCGGGCGCCGCGATCGCTGGTAATCAGCTCACCAGGTTGCATCGGGGTAGGCTCGCTGGAGGAACTGCATCTCGGCCAGGAGAATGCCCAGGTGCTCGGTGTGCAGGCCGCGGCGGCCGCTGAGGTAGAAATTCACCGCGGGCTCGGGCACAGGCAGGGTCGCGGCGGCGAAGATGTCGGCGACCTTCGACTTCCAGGCGGCGGCCAGCTCGGTCGGATTCGGCGCGACCCCGGCTTCGAACAGGCGCTGCTCGATCTCGTCGGCATTGCACAGCTCGACGGTGAAACGCCACACCTGCGGGATCGCCGCGAGCATGCGCGCATGGCTTTCCTCGGTGCCGTCGCCCAGGCGCTGCACCCACTCGGAAGAACGACGCAGGTGGTAGGTGACTTCCTTCAGGCCCTTGGCGGCGATGGCTTTGACGCGCTCGTCGCTGGAGGCGCTCAGCGCGTGCAGTACATGGAAGTGCCAGGCGTCATAGAGGAACTGCTTGGTCATGGTCACGGCGAAGTCGCCGTTGGGCTGCTCGACCAGCAGCAGGTTGCGGAAGGCGCGCTCGTCGCGGCGGAAGGCCAGGGCGTCGGCGTCGCGGCCGTCGTCCAGCAGTTCCACGGCGTACTCGTACCAGTTGCGCGCCTGGCCCACCAGGTCGAGGCCGACGTTCATCAGCGCCAGTTCTTCTTCCAGCGCCGGGGCGTGGCCGCACCATTCGCACAGGCGCTGGCCCTGGATCAGGGCGCTGTCGGCGAGGCGCAGCAGGTATTCGATCTTGTCAGCGTTCGGGTTCATGCACGCAATCTCACATGTGGCCGACTTCGGGCGGCAGCTCGTAGAAGCTGGCGTGGCGGTAGACCTTGTCCTGCGCCGGGTCGAACAGCGGGTCCTTCTCGTCGGGGGAGGAGGCGGTGATCAGCGCGGACGGCACGACCCACAGGCTCACGCCCTCGTTGCGGCGGGTGTACAGCTCGCGGGCGTTCTCGATGGCCATGGCGGCGTCGGCGGCGTGGACGCTGCCGACGTGCTTGTGGTTCAGGCCGTGTTTGCTACGCACGAATACTTCGAACAAAGTCCACTCGGACATGACTTTTCTCTCCTCGCGACTCAGGCGGCGTCTTTCTTCTGTTGTTGTTTGCGAGCGTAGGCGACCGCGGCTTCGCGGACCCAGGCGCCGTCTTCGATGGCCTTGCGGCGGGTGGCGACGCGCTCGGTGTTGCACGGGCCGTTGCCCTTGAGCACTTCGTAGAACTCTTCCCACTGGATGTTGCCGAAGTCGTAGTGGCCGCGTTCCTCGTTCCACTTCAGGTGCGGGTCCGGGGCGGTGCAGCCGAGCAGTTCCAGTTGCGGCACGGTCTGGTCGACGAAGCGCTGGCGCAGCTCGTCGTTGCTCTGGCGCTTGATCTTCCAGGCCATGGACTGTGCGCTGTTGGGGGAGTCGGCATCACTGGGGCCGAACATCATCAGCGCCGGCCACCAGAGGCGGTTGATGGCGTCCTGGACCATGTCCTTCTGCGCCTGGTTGCCGTGGCGCATCATGGTCAGGAGGATTTCGTAGCCCTGGCGCTGGTGGAAGCTCTCTTCCTTGCAGATGCGGATCATCGCGCGCGAGTACGGGCCGTAGGAGGTGCGCTGGAGCACCACCTGGTTGACGATCGCCGCGCCGTCCACCAGCCAGCCCACCGCGCCCATGTCGGCCCAGTTCAGCGTCGGGTAGTTGAAGATGCTCGAGTACTTGGCCTTGCCGGCATGCAGCTTGGCGATCTCGCTGTCACGGTCGGCGCCCAGGGTTTCCATGGCGCTGTACAGGTACAGGCCATGGCCGGCCTCGTCCTGGATCTTGGCCATCAGTTGCAGCTTGCGCTTCAAGGTCGGCGCGCGGGTGACCCAGTTGCCCTCGGGCAGCATGCCGACGATCTCGGAGTGGGCGTGCTGGGAAATCTGCCGGATCAGCGTCTGGCGGTAGGCGTCGGGCATCCAGTTCTTCGCCTCGATCTTGATCTCGGCATCGATCTTTTCCTGGAAGGCGCGTTCTTCCGGCGACATCTCGTCCAGCGCCTTGATGCGCTTCACGCCGGTCTCAACCAGTTGTGCGTACATGCTGTGTCTCCAGCCTTTTGTCGTGTTCGTGGGACGGCCTTGGCCATGGCTGTAGTTTTAAATGATACAGAAATGAATGTCTAACACTAAATGATGTGTCGTAATTGGATTTTGTATCGCCTTGGCGGGGTTCGGGGGTTTTGGGTTGGCGGGAAACGGTTGGAATTTCGCGATTAATTTGGCGAATTGTATTGAAAATGAAGGTAATGTGCGGGGATTGTCTGCGCGCTTGCTGCGCTTGAATGGCAGGCTGTTCTGAGCTTGGAAGGCGACGAAATGATACAAGAAATATGTTTAGATGAGTTAATTGCTGACGATTGTGTGGGTTTTGTAGGAGCGAGCAAGCTCGCTCCTACAGAAAAGCTGCGGGTGTCAGGCCTGGACGATCACCTGGAAGCCGCCAAAGATCATGCGTTGCCCGTCGAAGGGCATGTCGTTGAGGTCGGTCTTCATCCGGGCGTCTTCCATGAACTTCTTCATGCCTTCGTCCCGTGCGGCCTTGCTGGGCCAGGTGATCCAGGAGAACACCACGGTTTCATCCTCCTTGAGCTTCACGGCCATGGGGAAGGAGGTCACCTTGCCCTCGGGCACGTCATCGCCCCAGCACTCGACGACGCTGATGGCGCCATGCTCCTTGAACAGCGCCGCCGCCTTGCGCGCCACCTCCATGTAGCGCTCCCGGCTGGCGGTGGGTACCGGTACGAGGAAGCCATCGACATAGTTCATCGTTCATCTCCTGCGAGTGGGCGGACGGCGGATGCCGGCTGCCTTTGAGGGATAGTCGAAGGGTGTGGCGGGAAATCGACAGCGACCGGTGCTGAGGCGACGGGTGGTCGCGGTGTGGCGGACAATTCCCGGAATGGGAACTTGCGCCGGTGTTCCAGGTGGCCTGTAGGAGCGAGCTTGCTCGCGAACGGTCTTGCCGGCGGCGTTGGTGTTGGGCGGGTTCGCGAGCAAGCTCGCTCCTACAAAAAAGCGAAAAAGCGAAAAAGCAAAAAGCCCCGCCGAAGCGGGGCTTTTTCATCACGCTGACCGATCAGCCCTTGGGCCGATTGTCATACACGTGGCAGGCCTTGCCTTCCGAGCGCTTGAGGCTGTGGCTCGGCTGCACCAGCACGCGGGCGCTGACGCCGATGTGGGTCTTGATCTGCTTGCCCAGCTCGCTGCCGATGGCCTTCTGCTCGTCCGCCGACAGCCCCTGCAGGTCGTGGCGCAGTTCGACGTGGACGTCGATGCAGTCGAGATTGCCGTTGCGGTGCAGGTGGATCTCGTAGCACTCGGCGAGCTGCTTGATCTTCAGCACCTGTTCCTCGATCTGCGTCGGGAACACGTTCACCCCGCGGATGATCAGCATGTCGTCGCTGCGTCCGGTGATCTTGTCGATGCGCCGCATCGGCCGCGCGGTGCCCGGCAGCAGGCGGGTCAGGTCGCGGGTGCGGTAGCGGATCATCGGCAGCGCTTCCTTGGACAGCGAGGTGAACACCAGCTCGCCGTATTCGCCGTCGGGCAGCACGGCACCGGTGGCCGGGTCGATGATCTCGGGGTAGAAGTGGTCTTCCCAGACGGTCGGACCGTCCTTGGTCTCGGCGCATTCCATGGCCACGCCCGGCCCCATGATTTCCGAGAGGCCGTAGATGTCCAGGGCGGTGATGCCCATGCGCTCCTCGACCGCGCGACGCAGCTCGGCGGTCCAGGGTTCGGCGCCGAAGATGCCCAGGCGCAGCTTGAGGCTGTGCGGGTCGATGCCCTGGCGCTCGATCTCGTCGGCGATGTTGAGCATGTAGGACGGGGTGACCATGATGATGTCCGGCTGGAAGTCGCGGATCAGCTGGACCTGCTTCTCGGTCTGGCCGCCGGACATGGGGATCACGGTGCAACCCAGGCGCTCGGCGCCGTAGTGCGCGCCCAGGCCGCCGGTGAACAGGCCGTAGCCGTAGGACACATGCACCTTGTCACCCTTGCGCCCACCGGCGGCTCGGATGGAGCGGGCGACCACGTTGGCCCAGGTGTCGATGTCGTTCTGCGTGTAGCCGACTACCGTGGGTTTGCCGGTGGTGCCGCTGGAGGCGTGCAGGCGCACGATCTCGCTCTGCGGCACGGCGAACATGCCGTAGGGGTAGTTGTCGCGCAGGTCGTTCTTGCCGGTGAAGGGGAACCTGGCCAGGTCTTCCAGGGACTTCAGGTCGTCGGGGTGGACGCCCGCCGCGTCGAAGCGCTGGCGGTACAGCGGGACGTTGTCGTAGGCATGCTTGAGGCTCCAGCGCAGGCGCTCCAGCTGGTGCTGGCGCAGCTCGTCGACACTGGCGGTTTCCATCGGGTCAAGCAGGGCACGTTCGGCATCATGGTACATGTTCATGGGTTCACTCGATTTGTTCTTGTACGCCAGCCCGCGTGCGGGCTGCGAGTGTCATGGGAGCAGGATAACGCCCCCGTTCGCGGAAAGTTTCGAACCCCTGTCAGAGACTTTGCTCTGTCTGCCAGACGGCGGCTTTCGCGACTGGCGGTGGGGGTGCGAAGCTTCCGTGGGTTCAGATCCGCTCGATGATCAGGGCGATGCCCTGGCCGACGCCGATGCACATGGTGCACAGGGCGTAGCGGCCGCCGCGTTCCTCCAGTTCATGCAGGGCGGTGGTGACCAGGCGTGCGCCGCTCATGCCCAGCGGGTGGCCGAGGGCGATGGCGCCGCCGTTGGGGTTCACCCGCGCGTCGTCGTCCTTCAGGCCCAGCTCGCGCAGTACGGCGAGGCCCTGGGCGGCGAAGGCTTCGTTCAGCTCGATCACGTCCATGTCTTCCAGCGACAGGCCGGCCAGTTCCAGCACCTTGCGGGTGGCCGGCACCGGGCCGATGCCCATGATCCGCGGCTCGACGCCAGCGGTGGCCATGGCGACCACGCGGGCGCGGCCTTTCAGGCCGTGACGCGCGGCGGCGGCCGGGGTTGCCATCAGCAGGGCGCAGGCGCCGTCGTTGACGCCCGAGGCGTTGCCGGCGGTAACGCTGCCGCCTTCGCGGAACGGCGTGCCGAGCCTGGCCAGTTGTTCCAGGGTGGTATCGCCGCGCGGATGCTCGTCCTGCTCGACGACCTTGGCCGGGCCTTTGCGCTGGGGGATTTCCACCGGGACGATTTCCTTCGCCAGGCGGCCATTGGCCTGTGCGGCGGCGGCCTTGTGCTGGCTGCGCAGGGCGAAGGCGTCCTGGTCGGCGCGGCTGATGTTGAACTGCTCGGCGACGTTCTCCGCCGTCTCCGGCATGGAGTCGATGCCGAACTGGTTCTTCATCAGTTTGTTGACGAAGCGCCAGCCGATGGTGGTGTCGAAGATTTCCGCGCTGCGGCCGAAGGCCTGCTCGGACTTGCCCATCACGAAGGGCGCTCGGGACATCGATTCCACGCCGCCGGCCAGCATCAGCCCGGCTTCGCCGCAGCGCAGGGCGCGGGCGGCGCTGCCCACGGCGTCCAGGCCCGAGCCGCACAGGCGGTTGAGGGTGGTGCCGGGCACGGATACCGGCAGGCCGGCCAGCAGCGAGGCCATGTGGGCGACGTTGCGGTTGTCTTCGCCGGCCTGGTTGGCGCAGCCGTAGATCACGTCATCGATGGCGCTCCAGTCCAGCTCCGGGTGGCGCTGCATCAGGGCCTTCATCGGAATCGCCGCGAGGTCGTCGGCGCGCACGCCGGACAGGGCGCCGGCGTAACGGCCGATGGGCGTGCGCACGGCGTCGATGATCAGGGCGTTGGTCATATCGCTCATTCGGAGGTCTCCTGCGCCAGCACGGTGCCGCGCACTTTGTAGGATTTGCCGTGGAACAGGGCGATCAGCTGGCCCTGGGAATTCTCGATGCGCACGTCGTAGTTGCCGGTGCGGCCGCTGCGGCTCTGCTCGCAGGCGCTGGCGACCAGCTCGTCGCCTTCGCGGGCCGGGGCCACGTAATCGATGCTGCAACCGATGGCGACGGTGGCGTCGTTGTAGCTGTTGCAGGCGAAGGCGAAGGCCGAGTCGGCGAGGGCGAACAGGTAGCCGCCGTGGCAGGTGCCGTGGCCCTGGATCATGTCCTCGCGCACGCGCATGGACAGCCTGGCGCTGCCGGGGCCGGCATCCAGCAGCTGGATGCCCATGCGCCGGGTGGCCTGGTCGCGCTCGTACATGGCCTCGGCGCAGGCGCGCGCCAATTGGACGGCGTCAGTCATGGAAAGTCCTCCCTTCGGCATGCAAGCGGCGCAGCAGCAGGGACGGGCGGTAGCGCTCCTCGCCGTAGGCGGCCTGCAGGTTGTCCAGCACACGCAGCACGTTGCCGATGCCGATCTGCCCGGCCCAGGCCAGCGGGCCCTGCGGGTAGTTCACCCCGGCGCGCATGGCGAGGTCGATGTCACCGGCGCTGCCCACGCCCTGGAGCACCGCGTCGGCGCCTTCGTTGGCAAGCATGGCGATGGTGCGCAGCACGGCGAGGCCGGGCGTGTCGCTCAAGTGGCTGGCGGCGATACCGACCCTGGCCAGCAGGGCGACGGCCTGGTCCAGTGCTGCGGGCGTGGTGTCCGCCGAACAGGAGAGGCCCAGGCGCGAGGCCTTGGCGTAATCCAGCGCCAGGTCGATCAGCACCAGGTTGCGCAGGCCGTCTTCCCTGGCGCGCTGGCTGGCGAGGCGGCCGTCGGACAGCGCAATCACCGCGTCACCGACTCGCAGCAGGCCGTTGCCGGCGCGCTGGGTGATCTCGATGCCGGACTCTTTCAGGCGCTGCACCAGCGGCTGTGCCACGCCAAGGTCGCCTTCCAGTACGCAGGCGCTGACGGCAGCGGTGCTGCTCAGGCAGGCCGGCTGCGGGCGCTCGGCGCCTTCGGCGTAGTCGTAGAAGCCGCGACCGCTCTTGCGGCCGAGGCGGCCGGCGTCCACCAGTTCCTTCTGGATCAGCGAAGGCTGGAAGCGGAAGTCGCCGTAGTAGGCGGCGAACACCGAGCAGGTGACGGCGTAGTTGACGTCATGGCCGATCAGGTCGGTCAGCTCGAAGGCGCCCATGCGGAAGCCGCCGGCGTCGCGCATCAGCGCATCCAGCGTCGCGCAGTCGGCGGCGCCTTCCTGCAGCAGGCGCAGGCTCTCGGCGTAGAAGGGGCGCGCCACGCGGTTGACGATGAAACCGGGGGTGGACCTGGTGTGTACCGGCTTCTTGCCCCAGGCCAGCGAGGTGGCGTACAGCCTGTCGGCCAGCACCGGGTCGGTGGCGAGGCCGGAGACTATCTCCACCAGCGCCATCAGCGGTGCCGGATTGAAGAAGTGCATGCCGACCACTTGCCACGGGCGCTTGAAGCCGGCGGCGAGGCTGGTGATGGACAGCGAGGAGGTGTTGCTGGCGAGGATGCAGTCTTCGCCGCACAGCGCTTCGAGCTGCTGGAGCAGGCCGCGCTTGACCTCCAGGTTCTCGACGATGGCCTCGATCACTAGTTTCGAATCGGCCAGCGCCTCGATGGCCTCCACCGGTTGCAGCCGCGCGACTATGGCGCTGTGGGCGGCGGCGTCGAGCTTGCCTTTCTCCACCAGGCGGCCGAGCTGCCGGTCGATGCCATCGATCGCTTGGGCGGCGGCGCCGGGACGGTTGTCGTAGATCTTCACCGGGTGGCCGGCCTGGGCGGCGACCTGGGCGATACCCGCGCCCATGGCGCCAGCGCCGATCACCGCGACTTGCGCATCTTTACTCAAAGCAACAGCGCTCATGTTCAGCGGCCCTTGAAGCTGGGGGTGCGTTTTTCCATGAAGGCGGAGACGCCCTCGCGGTAGTCCTCGCTGCGACCGGCCAGGCGCTGCAGGTCGCGCTCCAGCTCCAGCTGCTCGTCGAAGCTGTTGTTCAGGCTGGCGTTGAGGCTGCGCTTGATCAGTGCCAGGCCGTAGGTCGGCTGGGTGGCCAGGTGGCGGGCAAGCTTCAGGGCTTCCTCGCGCAGGTTGGTGTCATCCACCACCTGGTAGATCAGGCCCCACTGCTCGGCCTGCTCGGCGGAGAGGCGATTGCCCAGCAGCGCGAGCGCCTTGGCGCGGGCCATGCCGACCAGGCGCGGCAAGGTCCAGGTGCCGCCGGAATCGGGGATCAGGCCGATCTTGCAGAAGGCCTGGATGAAGCTGGCCGAGCGCGCCGCCAGCACCAGGTCGCAGGCCAGCGGGATGTTGGCGCCGGCGCCGGCGGCCACGCCGTTGACCGCGCAGATGACGGGCAGCGGCAGGTCGCGCAGGGTGCGGATCAGCGGGTTGTAGAACTGCTCGATGGACTGGCCCAGGTCGGGCACCTCGGCGCCCGGCGCGACGTTGCGGTCGGACAGGTCCTGTCCTGCGCAGAAGCCGCGGCCTTCGCCGGTCAGCAGCAGGACGCGGGCTTCCGGACTCTGCCGGACCTGCTTGAGCGCCTCGCGCACTTCGCCGTGCATGGCGGCGTTGAAGCTGTTCAGCTGCTCCGGGCGGTTCAGGCTGAGGAGGGCGACGCCGTCCTCGATGGAAAACAGGATGTGCTCGAAGTTCATGGGCGGACTCGCTCCATCAATGGGCAGGCTTTTGCCAGAAAAAGAAAGTGGGCTCGCTCAGCGGCCTTGGTAGGTGGCTTTGCGTTTTTCCTGGAAGGCGCGGATGCCTTCATCGCGGTCGGCGGTGCCGGCCAGCAGGGTGAAGGCGTGGCGCTCGAAGCGCAGGCCGCTGGCCAGATCGGTGTCCTGGGCCTTGAGCAGCGCTTCCTTGGCCAGACGCACCGCCAGTGGCGCCTTGGCGGCAATGCTCCCGGCGATCTGCAGGGCGCGCTCGACGGTGAATTCGGGTTGGGTGACCTCGCTGACCAGGCCGGCGCGCTGGGCGTGGCGGGCGTCGATGGCCTCGCCGGTGAGCACCATCTGCATGGCCAGCGGCTTGCCCACGGCGCGCAGCAGGCGCTGGGTGCCGCCGGCGCCGGGCATGATGCCGAGGTTGATTTCCGGCTGGCCGAAGCGGGCATCTTCGCCGGCGACGAGGATGTCGGCGTGCATGGCCAGCTCGCAGCCGCCACCCAGGGCGAAACCGTTGACGGCGGCGATCAGCGGTTTGGAGAAGGCGGCGATGCGCTGCCAGTAGCCGACGCGCGGGTCGTTGAGGATGCCGACCAGGTCGCGCTCGGCCATTTCCTTGATGTCGGCGCCGGCGGCGAAGGCCTTGCGGCTGCCGGTGAGCACCACGGCGCGGGTTTCGCTGTCCTGCTCGGCGGCGTCGAGTTCGGCGGCCAGTTCGCCAAGCAGTTCGGTGTTCAGTGCGTTCAGCGCCTCGGGGCGCTGCAGGGTGATCAGGCGGACGCCCGGCAGGGGTGTCGAGATGACGAGGGTACGAGGCATCTGCATATCCTCAGGCTGCACGCACGGCATCGCTGGCCGGCTCATTGTTGGAATCGCGGGTATGGCCTGCGCGGTAGGCGGAGGTCCCCCGGGTTTTCCGCAGTATATGCCTAAAGCGATACAAAACATCAAGCATGAAATGTATTTATGTGTCTCATATTGGGCGGTTTTCGAAATCGTCTCGTGGAGTGGATTTCAAGTTGTAGGCCAGTAATTACAAGGATTTGTGCCAGGGTTGCCGTTTATCGGTAGCTCTGGCAATGGGCATTGAAAGCGATACGGTAGGCGGTGCTTTCATGTTTCAAAATGATGTGATACAAAATTCGAGGGCAAGTGGATCGCTTTGCGAAATATCGCGTCCCTTGCGTGCATCGCCACAACTACCAGAAGAGGAATCCCCCATGTCGTCCGCCGCCCAGGCCGCCGCCCTCGAACTGTTCGAGCATCACCGCGCCACCCTCGAGCGCTCGGTGGAAGCCATCACCCGCCGCGATTACTGGTCGCCCCACGGGGAGAGCCTGAAGCAGTATCCGGAGGAGTCGGTGAAGGGCGCCCAGTCGGCATTCGAGGGATTGCTGAACCGCCATTTCGAACTGCAGGGACCGCAAGCCGTCGGCCGCATCGGCAGCGAGCGCTCCCCCTATGGCTTCGACCTCGGCGTGACCTATGACCAGTACGACGCCGAGCAGCTACTGGCCCGCCAGCAACAGGCCCTGCCGGCCTGGCGGGATGCAGGAGCGAAGGCGCGTGTCGGTGCCTGCCTGGAGATCGTCCAGCGCCTTGCCGCCCTGAGTCCGACCATGGCCCACGCGGTGATGCATACCAGCGGGCAGGGCTACATGATGGCGTTCCAGGCTGGCGGCGCCCATGCTCAGGACCGCGCCCTGGAAGCGCTGGCCTACGCCTGGCGGGCCATGGCCGAAGTGCCGGAAACGGCCCGCTGGAGCAAGCCGCAGGGCAAGGCCGAGCCGCTGGCGCTGGATAAGCGCTGGCATATCGTCCCGCGCGGCCTGGCGCTGGTGATCGGCTGCGCCACTTTCCCGACCTGGAACACCTACCCAGGCCTGTTCGCCAGCCTGGTCACCGGCAACCCGGTACTGGTCAAGCCGCACCCGGCGGCGATCCTGCCGGTGGCGATGAGCGTCAGAGTGGCCCAGGACGTTCTCGGCGAACTGGGCTTCGATCCGGCGCTGGTCAGCCTGGTGGTGGATAGCGCCGAAGCTCCGGTCAGCCAGGTGCTGGCCCTCGATCCCCGCGTGAAGCTGGTCGATTTCACCGGCTCCAGCGCGTTCGGCAACTGGCTGGAAGACAACGCCCGCCAGGCCCAGGTATTCACCGAGAAGGCCGGCGTCAACAGCGTGATCATCGACAGCGTGCGCGACCTCAAGGCCGTGGCGCGCAACCTGGCCTTCAGCCTCAGCCTGTATTCCGGGCAGATGTGCACCACCACCCAGGCCATCTACGTGCCGCGCGGTGGCATCCGCGCTGGCGAGGAGCACGTCAGTTTCGACGAGGTCGCCCAGGCGCTGGCCGGGGCCGTGCGCAGCTTCCTTTCCGACAACGAACGCGCCTGCAGTGTGCTCGGTGCGATCCAGTCCGAGGCGACCGCCGAACGCATCCTGGCCTGCCGCGAGCTGGGCGAGATCCTGCTGGACAGCGAAAGCCGCGAACACCCGCAGTTCCCCGGCACCCGCGTGCGCACGCCGCTGCTGCTCAAGGTGGATGCCGCCGATCGCGCGGCCTTCGGCGAAGAACGCTTCGGCCCGATCGCCTTCGTCATCGCCACCGATGACAGCGACCACAGTCTGCAGGTGGCCGGTGAACTCCTGAAAGAGAAGGGCGCCATGACCCTTGGCGTCTATTCCACGGACGCGGAATTCCTCGATCGGGCCGAAACCTTTGCCCAGGACGTGGCGGTGTCGCTGTCGGTGAACTTCGACGGCGGCGTGTTCGTCAACCAGTCGGCGGCGTTCAGCGACTTCCATGCCACCGGCGGCAACCCCACGGCAAACGCTTCGATCACCGATGGCGCCTTCGTGACGCGGCGCTTCGTGGTGGTGCAGAGCCGCCGCCATGCACCGCTGGAGGGCGTCTGAGATGCCGTGCTACAGCCTGGACGGGATGACCCCGGTGGTGCATCCGAGCGCCTATGTCCATCCGACCGCCGTACTGATCGGCGACGTGATCGTCGGCCCGGGCTGCTATGTCGGCCCGCTCGCTGCATTACGGGGTGATTTCGGGCGGATTGTCCTCGAAGAAGGGGCGAACCTGCAGGATACCTGCGTGATGCACGGCTTTCCCGACAGCGACACGGTAGTCGAGCGCCATGGCCATATCGGCCACGGCGCGGTGCTCCACGGTTGCGTCATCGGCGCCGACGCGCTGGTGGGGATGAATGCCGTGGTGATGGACAGGGCGCGGATTGGCGAACGTTCCATCGTTTCCGCCGCCGCCTTCGTCAAGGCCGGCTTCGAATGCCCGCCGCAGAGCCTGGTGATGGGCGCGCCGGCCGGGGTGAAGCGTGCGCTGAGCGACGAGGAGGTGGCCTGGAAGCAGCGCGGCACCCGCGAATACCAGGAGCTGACCCGGCGCTGCCTGGCGAGCCTGGTGGAGTGCGCGCCGCTGGCGGAGGTGGAGGCGGACCGCCCGCGCATGGGTGACTCGGGGTTCCGCCCGAAAGGGAACAATTCCCTATGACCACAGGGGTTCACACCAATGGCAAGGCGACCCGGCGGGCAGGTATAGTCGAGCCTTTGTTCGCGCCCAGCCAGACCATGACTGCCCTTGCACCGCTGAACCAACTGATTACCCGCTTCCAGGAACAGACGCCGATCCGCGCCAGTTCGCTGATCATTACGCTATACGGGGATGCCATCGAACCCCACGGCGGCACCGTCTGGCTGGGTAGCCTGATCAATCTGCTGGAGCCCATCGGCATCAACGAGCGGTTGATCCGCACCTCGATCTTCCGCCTGACCAAGGAAGACTGGCTGACCGCCGAGAAGGTCGGTCGGCGCAGCTATTACAGCCTTACCGGCACCGGCCGGCGGCGCTTCGAGAAGGCCTTCAAGCGGGTGTACAGCTCCAGTCTGCCGGCCTGGGATGGTGCCTGGACCCTGGTGATGCTCTCCCAGCTGTCTGCGGACAAGCGCAAGCAGGTCCGCGAAGAGCTGGAATGGCAAGGCTTCGGCGCCATCGCCCCGACCGTCCTGGCCTGTCCGCGCGGAGACCGCGCCGACCTGGTGACGACCCTGCAGGACCTGGACGCACTGGACGACAGCATCATCTTCGACACCCATGCCCAGGACGTGCTGGCCTCCCGCGCCATGCGCCTGCAGGTGCGCGAGAGCTGGAACATCGACGAGCTGGCGAGCCACTACAGCGAGTTCATCCGCCTGTTCCGCCCGCTCTGGCAGGTGTTGCGCGAGCAGGACAACCTGCAGCCGGCGGACTGCTTCCTGGCGCGTATCCTGCTGATCCACGAATACCGCCGGCTGCTCCTGCGTGACCCGCAGCTGCCGGACGAACTGTTGCCCGGCGACTGGGAAGGGCGTGCCGCGAGACAACTGTGTCGCAATATCTACCGGCTGATCTTCGCCAAGGCCGAAGAGTGGCTGAACAGCAATCTGGAAACCGCCGACGGTCCGTTGCCGGACGTCGGTGAAAGCTTCTACCGCCGTTTCGGCGGATTGAAGTGAAGTTGGCCTGAAATGTGCCTTGGCCTGTGCCACCGATCGGTGGCGCGGGCCAAGTGATCGGTCCAGATATCGATCAACGTCGATCCGCCCATCGAGGTGGACGCTGATAACAACAAGAACGCGCGAGGCTTTGCTGGTCATGAATACCTCAACCCAAGCGCGCGGCGATGCCTTCGAGGCATGGCTTGCGCGGATCAACCAGGCATGTGGGCGTTTCGCCGCGCATCCCCTGGGGTCGGAGTTCAGAAGCGAGCTCAAGGAGTTTCAGGGCGGCGCCATCAAGTTGAGCCAGGTCGAACTGGCCCAGATCAACCTGTACCGGACCAGCAAGGAAATCGCGGCCGGCGGCAGCAACAACTATTACGCGGTGTTCCAGCTCGACGGCCGATCGCGCCTGGAGCAGGGTGACAACCGCGTGGAGCTGTCGCGGGGCGATATCACCCTGATCGACGCCAGCCAGCCGAGCAACATGACTTACCTGGAAAAGGCCCGTCAGGTCTCGCTGATCGTGCCGCGCCAGGTCTTCGAGCGTGCGCGCATCACCACGGTGAACTGCGCGACGCGGATTCCCGGCAGCGCGCCGATCGCCGCGCTGGCCAGCGGCATGGTCGGCGAGATCAGCCGCCACGACGGGATCGGCATGCAGGAAAGCGAAGCCACCCTGGACGCTCTGGTCAGCCTGTTGCGCCCGGCCATCAGTGGCCAGGAAAGCGAGTGCGACAGCCATGAGCGGCTGTTCCGCAAGTCGGTGTCCTTCATCGACGAGCACATCAGCGCCGAGGAACTCTGCCCGGAACTGATCGCCCGCGAGGTCGGCGTTTCCGTGCGTGGCCTGTACCGCATGTTCTCGAAGAAGGGCATGGTCGTTGCCCAGTACATCAAGAACCGCCGCCTGGACTTCTGCGCCGAGTCGCTGCGCAACGCACACTTCGAGCAGAAACTGTCGGCGCTGGGGTATGCCTGGGGCTTTTCGGATTCCAGCTACTTCTCCACGGCGTTCAAGTCGCGCTTCGGGGTTTCCCCGGGCGAATACCGCAAGCGTTACGCGCAGTAGGGCGTACGACCGTTCGCGGTTGTACGCCGATACACCGGTATCATCGCCTGCGCTGAGGCCGAACCGGGCCGCCTGATCCGACGGCCGATCCCGAGCGGGGTGAGGCCAAGGCCAATCGGCGTATAACGCAGAGCGTTATACGCCCTACACCGGCATCATCGCCTGCGCCGCTGTTGACTCCGGCATCCCGCTTCTTGGCACCCCCGCCAAACCAACTGGCACACAGAACAAGTCCTGCCTTTCCGGCTCCGGTAACAATCCCCCTCGTTAAGCGCGAATCCCTCGTGCGTGCCGGTACGGTTTCCCAGGCCGGCCTGACTGATTCCGAGGTGGGACCAGATGTCTTTCCACAAATCCCTCAAGGCCGCTGCCGGCGCACTGTTGTTGGCGCTGGCCGCCACCCAGGGCGCTGTCGCCATGGCGGATACCTGCCCGGCCGCCGAAGCCGAGCAGGGCCAAAACGTATTCGCCCGCGACTGCTCCGTCTGCCACTCCGCGCAGAAGGATGGTCCGGGAATGATGGGCCCCAATCTGCACGGCGTAGTCGGCCGCATGTCCGGCTCGCTGGCTGGCTTCAGCTATTCCGAGGCCATGAAGACCAGGGGCGCCGCCTGGTCCCGCGACAGTATCGATGCCTTCATCACCCAGCCCCAGGCCGCGGTGCCCGGCACCTACATGCCCTTCGCCGGCCTTGCGGACTCCGCCGAGCGCCGCGCCGTGACCTGCTGGCTCAGCCAGCAACACTGACCCTTTTTTCGAACGGGCCATCGCGCCCGCTTCCAGCCAGGAGTGAACATGAGCTCGACTGAAATCCTGCCGCAGGTAAGCGCATTCCTCAGCCGCCGCCACGGCTGCTTCATCGATGGTGCCTGGGTGGTGCCAGAAGGCGCGCGCACCGACGTACTGAACCCGGCCACCGGCCAGGCCATCTCCAGCGTCGCCGACATCGACACCGACCTGCTCGACCGTGCGGTACAGTCCGCCCAGGCCGCGTACAAGTCGCGCGTCTGGGCCGACCTGCGCCCGGCCGACCGCGAGCGCATCCTGCTGCGTTTCGCCGACCTGGTGGAAGCCAACGGCGAGGAGCTGGCCCAGCTGGAAACCCTCAGCCAGGGCAAGTCGATCAACATCTCGCGCATGCTCGACGTGGGCGCCACCGTCGAGTTCATGCGCTACATGGCCGGCTGGGCGACCAAGATCGAAGGCCAGTCGCTGAACGTCTCCATCCCGTTGCCGCCGGGGGCCAGGTTCACCGCCTACACCCGCCGCGAGCCGCTGGGCGTGGTGGCCGGCATCGTGCCGTGGAACTTCCCGCTGATGATTGCCGTGTGGAAGCTGATTCCGGCGCTGGCCACCGGCAACAGCGTGGTGATCAAGCCCGCCTCGGAAACCCCGCTGACCGCCCTGCGCCTGGCCGAACTGGCCTTCGAGGCCGGCGTGCCGGCCGGCGTGTTCAACCTGGTGACCGGCGACGGCCCGCGCATCGGTGGCGGCCTGGCCAGCCACAGGCTGGTCAACAAGGTCTCCTTCACCGGTTCCACCGCCGTGGGCCGCAGCGTCGGCCTGGCCGCCGTGCAGAACATGACCCGCTTCGCCCTGGAACTGGGCGGCAAGAACCCGATGATCGTGCTGGCCGACGCCAACATCGACAACGCCGTGCAGGGCGCGCTGCTGGGTGGCCTGCTGAACAACGGCCAGGTCTGCGCCGCGGCCTCGCGCTTCTACGTGCACCGTTCGCGCTACGACGAGTTCGTCGAGAAGCTGGCCGCCGCCGTGGCCGGCATGAGCCTGGGGGAGGGCATGGACCCGACCGCGCAGATCAACCCGCTGGTGTCTGCCAAGCAGCAGCGCAGCGTGCTCGACCATATCGCCCGTGCCGGCGAGCAGGGGGCGCGCATCGTCTGCGGTGGCGAGCAGGTCGGCGGCAACGGCTTCTACGTGCAGCCCACCGTGCTGGCCGATGTGACCATGCAGATGGCCGTGGCCCGTGACGAAGTCTTTGGCCCGGTGCTGGCGGTCCTGCCGTTCGACGAGGACGACCAGGCCATCGAGATGGCCAACGACAGCGAGTACGGCCTGGGCGCGAGCCTGTGGACCAACGACCTGAACAAGGCCATGAACCTGGTGCCGCGCATCGAGTCCGGCACCGTGTGGGTCAACGCCCACGTGCTGCTCGACCCGAGCATGCCCTTCGGCGGCGTCAAGCAGTCGGGCATGGGCCGCGAATTCGGCCGCGCCGTGGTCGAGGCCTATACCGAGATCAAGTCGGTGTGCATCGCGCACTGATTGATGGTGAGAGAGCAACACCCTCGTTTAGCAGCGGGCCTTCGGGCCCGTTTTTTTTGTGTGGATGAACGCTGCGAGAGCGCTCCATGGGCGCGATCGCGGCATGGCCTGCCGCTGCTGTCACCGCGACCCGCCGTCGTAGGATGGTGTGGAGCGAAGCGATACCCATCGTGGCGGAGAACGCTGCGCGTTATTCGCCCTACAAAAGCATCGTGGCCGTGGCTCGCGAGCAAGGACTGGGCGCCCCTGTCGCTCCTAGGAAAAGCGGTTTCCAGAGAAATATCCGCACCCTCCGGAGCACCCCTCCAGGGGGCCGGATGCAGGGGCAAGACCTTTGGTTACTTTGCGTCGTTTGGCAAAGTGACTCGCCCGAGGGGCGAAACAAAATCTCCCAACACACACCGAAGCGACGCTGAACACCCGAACAAAAACCAGAATCATCGCTCCTACAGGAGTACTCGCAGCGCTCAGGCCAACGGCAAGGTAAAGCAGAACATCGCCCCACTGGGCTCGACGTTCTGCGCCCAGATATCCCCTCGATGACGGCCGATGATGTTCTTGCACAGCGCCAGGCCGATGCCGTTGCCGCTGACCTTGGAGCTGAAGAAGCCGTCGAACAGCTTCTCCCGCGCGCCGGCGTCGATGCCGCGGCCGCGGTCTTCCACGCAGAGCCGGGCCATGCCGTCGCTGATACCGGTGTGCATGCGCAGCACGCGTCGCTCGGCGGGCAGGTTGGCCATTTCCTCGATGGCGTTGAACGCCAGGTTGAGGATCACCTGGCCGATCAGCACCTTCTCGCAGCTTACCCGCAGCGGCTCGGCGCCAGGTTCCATCTCCAGGCGAATCCCGGCGTCCTGCGCCTTGAGGCTGATGAAGTAGCGGGCTTCATGCAGCAGGTCGTTGAGGTCGACCACCTGTTCCGCCTGCTCCAGCTTGACCACATATTCGCGCACGCTCTTGATGATCAGCGAGGCGTGCTCGATCTGTCGTACTGCGCTGTCCAGGCCCCAGGCCACCGACGGTTCGACCTCGCCCTGCTGGGCGAGTCGGATGCTGGTGCCTTCGATGAAGTTACGGGTTGCCGCCAGCGGCTGGCTCAATTCGTGGGCGATGGCCACGGCCATCTCGCCCATGGCGTTGTAGCGTGCCAGGTATTCCAGCTTGCGCTCGCTCTGCCGGCGCGCTTCCTCGGCGCGTACCTGTTCGGTGACGTCGCGAAACAGCAGCAGGTGGCCGACCAGGTCGTCCTCGATTTCGATATAGCGGCAGGTCGCATGGTGCCAGCGCCATTCGCCGTCACACCGCTGCAGGTGGTAATGCATGCTGTACGGCGCGCGGTCGGGCGGGTCCAGCGCCAGGCGCGGGGCCAGGCGCTCGCGTGATGGCTCGTCGCACCAGGCGAGGAAACTCTCGCCCAGCAGCGCGTGTTCGTCGCCTTCCAGCAGGCGCGCGGCGGATTCGCTGAGGAAGCGGATGTCGCCGCCGGGGCCGAGCACCGCGACGCCCTCGGCCAGATCCTGCATGAAGGCGCGCAGGCGGCTCTCGGTGCGTTTCAAATCGCGCTTGACCTGTTCTTCGCGGGAGATGTCGCGGAACTGCACCATCAGCACGTCGCGCTCGGCCAGGTGGACCAGGGTGGCGACCGCCTCGGCGAGGATTTCCTCGCCCTGCTTGGAGCGATAGCACCACTCGATGGCGCGCTGGCCGGTGCGCGCCGCGCCTTCCAGCCAGCGCAGGCCGACCGAGCGGCGGTACTGCGGCGCGTGCTTGGTCATGTCCGGCGCCTTCAGCGGGATCAACTCCTCCAGGGTGAAACCCAGCACCGTCAGGGCGGCGCGGTTGGCCCAGAGGATCTCCTTGGTCTGCGCATCGTGCAGGAGGATGCACAGCGGCATGGCTTCGATCAGTTGCTGGAAGTCTTTCTCGGCGGGCTGCATGGCGTGGCTCTCGCGGTGTACCCGCCCGTTATACCCGAGTGGGCATCGGGCGACGCTTGGAATTTACCGTCGCGGGGCTAGGGGAATCCCTTAGTGACCGGGCTGCACGCCCCAATAGAGGGGCCTCGGCCGGGCTCCCTACACTGGTCCCAATCGCCGCCCAAGCGGTATGGCCCAGAACGAAGAACAACAACGGAGATGACGCCCATGCTGAGCCCAGCCGTCGCCGCAACAGAAGCGCCCCGCGAAGCCGTCGCGGACTTCGAGCAGGTTCTCGACGAGGTGCGCCAGCGCCGCCAGGAGTTCGACCTGCGCAGCCACGTCCCGCGCGACATGATCGAGCGCTTCAAGCAGGTCGGCATCTATCGCTCCGCCACCCCGAAATGCTTTGGTGGCTCGGCGATGCCGCCGGCCGAGTTCCTGCGCCTGATCGAGCGCATCTCCGAAGCCGACGGCTCCGCCGGCTGGGTCGCCAGTTTCGGCAGCGCCAGCACCTACCTCGCCGCGCTGCCCAGGGAAAGCCAGGCCGAGCTGTACGCCAAGGGCCCGGACCTGGTGTTCGCCGGCGGCCTGTTCCCGCTGCAACCGGCCGAGCCGGTGGAAGGCGGCTGGAAGGTCACCGGCACCTGGAAGTTCGCCAGCGGCTGCAAGGGCGCCGACGTGCTCGGTGTCGGCATCGGCGCCGCCGGCCCTGGCGGGCGTCCGCGCACCGCGCTGCTGCCGGCCAGCCGTGTGGAAATCGTCGAGAACTGGGACGTGGTCGGCCTCAAGGGCACCGGCAGCCACGACCTGCGTCTGGACGGCGCCTTCGTCGAGGACCGCTGGACCTTCATCCGCGGCGGCGAAGCGACCATCGACGAACCTCTCTACCGCTACCCGACCATCGCCTACGCCGCCCAGGTGCTCGCCGTGGTCAACCTCGGCCTCGGCCGCGCCGCCCTCGACGAAGTGACCCGCATGGCTTCCGGCGGCGGCATCACCGGCGCGCCGAAACTGGCCGACCGCGCCTACGTGCGCATCGAGGTGGGCAAGGCGGAAGCCGACCTGCGCGGCGCCCGCAGCTTCTTCTATGACGCCACCGAAGAAGTCTGGGCCTCCATCCTCGCCGGCAACCCGGTCACCCCCGAGCAGGTCAGCCTGCTGCGCCTGGCCGCCGTACACGTATCCCGCGCCGGCGCGGCTGCGGTTCAGCGCGCCTACAGCCTGGCCGGCACTTCGGCGATCTACCTGGGCAACCCGCTGCAGCGCTACCTGCGCGACTCCATGGTGGTCACCCAGCACGCCTTCCTCAGCGACGGCATGTACGACGGCGCCGGCGCGGTGTTCCTCGGCGTGCCGCCGATCCCCGGTTACCTGTAACCGCCTACCACGAGATCAAGGATTTTCAGCATGACCCAAGCCACCCAGGAACCCTTGCGCGTACTGTTCTGCATCGGCATCACGCAGAACTTCTTCGACCTACCCACCGGCGAAGGCCTCGCCGTGTGGAAGGGCTTCAGCCAGATGATGGGTTCGCTCGGCGCGCTGCCCGGCGTGACCGTGCTCGGTGCGCTGGATGACGACCGCCTGATGGTCGGCGCCTCCACCACCTCGCCGTGGACCGTCTACATAATGGCCGATGTCGACTGCCACCAGACCGTGATCGACGCCTGCAACCTGTTCCGTACCACCCCGGTGAACGAATACAGCCTGTGGAAGTACGCCAAGGTCGAGGCGCGCATCGGCCGTCCGCTGACCATTCCCGAAGCCGCGCGGACCTGAGCCATGAGCGATCTGGCGAACCTGCAACGCCGCCTGGCCGTGCTCGAAGCCGAGGGCCAGGTGCGCCACCTGATGGCGCGCTACATGGACCTCTGCGACGTGCCACGCGCGCCCCGTGCCAGCGAGGCCGAGCTGGCCGCGTTGTTCAGCGAGGATGCCGTCTGGGAAGGCGTCGGCTGCGAGACCGCACAGACCTTCGGCTGCCACCAGGGCCGCGCGGAGGTGGCGGCCTTCGTCGCCGCCTACCTGCCGCCGTCGCCGCACTTCGCACTGAACCTGCACTTCCTCACCAGCGAAGCGATTCGCGTGGAAGGCGAGGGCGCGCGGGGGCAGTGGCTGATGCAGCAGATTTCCACCTACGAAGGTGGCCGTAGCGAACTGTTCGGCACGCGCCTGGACATCGATTTCCGCTGCATCGACGGCACCTGGCTGATCAGCCATTTCCGCACCCAGCGCCTGTATCAGCAGCCGCTCGGCGCGGCCCGCGAGGAGCAACCTGCATGAGCGTATTCGTCAGCGAATTCCAGCTTGGCGGCGACGGTCTGCGCGTCGCGATCAAGGACAGCATCGACATCGCGGGTTATCCCACCCGCTGCGGCAGTCGCGTACTGGCGGACGCCGCGCCGGCAAAACGCAACGCCGAGGTGGTCGACGCGGTGCTGAACGCCGGCTGGCGCATCGTCGGCAAGACCAACCTGCACGAGCTGGCTTTCGGCGTCACCGGCATCAACGACTGGACCGGTACGCCGGGTAACCCGCAGGCGCCGGAACGCGTGCCGGGCGGATCGTCCAGCGGCTCTGCGGTAGCAGTCGCCGCGGGCCTCGCCGATATCGCCCTGGGCACCGACACCGGTGGCTCGGTGCGCGTACCTGCCGCCTGCTGCGGGGTCGCCGGCCTGAAACCGACCTATGGCCGCGTCAGCCGCGCCGGCGTGCATCCCGCCGCCAGCAGCCTGGACTGCGTGGGGCCGTTCGCTGCCGACATGGACCATCTTATCGCCGCGATGCAGGTGATCTGCCCGGGCTTCGGCGACATCGTGGCGCCCGGCGCCGGAGCGCGCGTGGCCCTGCTGGAGGTGGCCGCCGAACCGAACCTGCTGTCGCGCATCGGCGTCGCCGCCGACCGCGCCGGCTGGCGCCGCGACAGCCTGCGCCTGGAGGGCTTCGACGAAGCCTTCGCCGCCGGCCTGACGGTGATCAACCACGAAAACTGGGCGGCGCTCGGCAGCCTGACCGGCAAGGGCCTGCTCGGCGCCGACATCGAGCAGCGCCTGCTGGCTGCCAGCCTCACCGACGCCGTGGCACTGGCCGAAGCGGAAACCGTGCGCCAGCGCTTCAGCCAGGCGGTGGATTCGGCCCTTGAGGACTACGACGTGCTGTTGCTGCCGACCCTGCCGGGCCTGCCGCCGCTGTTGCGCGAAGCCCGCGCCGGTGGACGGATGATCGCCGGCCTGACCGCCCTGGTGCGGCCCTTCAACCTCAGTGGCCATCCGGCGCTGACGGTGCCGGTGGAACTGGAAAGCGGCGGGCTGAAGATCGGCCTGCAGATCGTCGGCCGCAAGGGTGCCGACGAACGCATCTGCGCCTTTGGCGCGCAACTGGAACAAGCACTGGCCGCGGAGCGGCCGGCCAACAAGAAAACGGCTTGAGGAGAAGCGCATGAACCTTATCGCCACCTCGCGCAGCACCGACGAACTGGTCCAGGGCGACCGCGTCGATGTTTCGCTGTACACCGACCCGGCGCTGTTCGAGGCCGAGTTGGAAAAGATCTTCTACCGCACCTGGGTGTGGGTCGCCCACGAGAGCGAAGTCCGCAATCCCGGCGACTTCAAGACCGCCACCATCGGCCGTCGCCCGGTGATCGTGGTGCGCGACAAGAAGGGCAGCATCAACGTCCTGGAAAACCGCTGCCGTCATCGTGGCGCGACCGTGTGCGAGAAGCACAAGGGCAACGCCACCGGCTTCACCTGCCCGTACCACAGCTGGTCCTACGGCCTGGACGGCAAGCTGCGCGCGCTGCCGTACCCGGACGGCTACGAGGACATCCTCGACAAGTCCGAGCTGCCGCTGACCAGCCTGCGCGTGGGCAGCTACGCCGGGATGATCTTCGCCACCTACAACGACCAGGCCGAACCACTGGAAGACTTCCTCGGCGGCGCGAAGCACTGGATGGACCTGTTCATGAAGCAGGGCGCCGGCTACCCGATCAAGACCCAGGGCGAACACAAGTTCACCTTCAAGGGCAACTGGAAGATCCAGCTGGAGAACACCACCGACGGCTATCACTTCCCCATCGTCCACAAATCGTGGATGAGCTCGGTGGATGACGAGACCAGCGAAATGCTCTCGTTCATGACCGACCCGCAGGCGGTGACCCACGCCCTGGGCAACGGCCACAGCGTGATGGTGATGGTCCCCGAGCACGTCGACCTCGACCATGACGACGGTACCGAGCAGCTGCAGGAGCGCTTCGCCCACGTCACCGAGGAACTCTCCAAGACCATGCCGCCGGAACAGGTGCGCCGCATCGTGCGTTCGCTGCACGGCGCCGGCTTCAACCTCAACCTGTTCCCCAACGTCGCCATGTCGATGTCGTTCTTCCGCGTGCTGCGACCGATCTCGGTGACCGAGACGGAAATCCGCCACGTGGCCCTGGGCATGGATGGCGGCCCGGAGATCGCCAACCGCGAGCGGATGCGCATCCACGAACACTTCCAGGGCCCGTTCGGCTTCGGCAGCCCGGATGACGCCGAAGCCTGGGACCGCGTGCAGCGCGGCGCGCAGGCCGGCCCGAACGCGCCGATCCTGGTCAACCGCGGCCTGAACCGCGAAGTGACCGCCGAGAACGGCGACAAGGTATCCCACGCCACCGATGAAGGCGGCATGCGCGAAGCCTATGACATGTGGAAAAGGATGATGAGCCAATGAGCACTCTCGACTCCCTGAACGGTCTGTCCGGCCCGCTGGCCCAGGCCATCGAATTCATCTGGCGCGAGGCCGAGCTGCTGGACCGCAAGGCCTATGCCGAGTGGGCGTCGCTGTGGAGCGAGGAGGGCATCTACGTGGTGCCGATCGACCCGGAGACCACCGACTTCGCGGCCAGCCTCAACTACGCCTATGACGACGCCCGCATGCGCGGCCTGCGCATCGAGCGCCTGATCTCCGGCCATTCGCCCTCGGCGGCGGATGCGGCGAAGACCGTGCGCAGCGTCTCGCGCTTCCGCCTGGTGGAAGCCGCCGGCGACGTGGTTGAAGTGAACTCGGCGCAGATCCTCTACGCCTACAAGCGTGGCGTGCACACCCCGTTCGTGGCCGACCTGACCCACCGCATTAGCTTCAGCAACGGCGTTGCCCGCCTGGAGCAGAAGGTGGTGCGCCTGATCAACTCCACCGATGCGCTCGGCGCGCTCGGCTTCCTGCTGTAAGGAGCGCGTTATGTCCCGAGTCGCACTGATCACTGGCGCGTCGCGTGGCCTCGGCGAATGCATCGCCCGCCGTCTGCACGCCGCCGGCTACCGCGTGGCGCTGGCCGATGTGCGGCTCGACGCCGTGCAGCGCAACGCCGACCTGCTCGATCCGTCCGGTGAAACGGCCATCGCCATCGAACTGGATGTACGCGAGAAGGCCGACTTCCAGCGCGCCCGCGACCTGCTCGCGGAGCGCTGGGGCGGCTGCGATATCCTGGTGAACAACGCCGGGGTGTCGAAGGTCGCGCCGCTGATGGAAATCACCCCGGAAGAGTTCGACGCCTCGATGGCGGTCAACCTGCGCGGCACCTTCGTGGCCTCCCAGGTGTTCGGCGCGCACTTCGCCGAGCGCGGTTTCGGCCGGATCGTCAACATCGCCTCGCTGGCCGGGCAGAACGGCGGCACCGCCACCGGCGCACATTACGCGGCAGCCAAGGGCGGCGTGGCGACCCTGACCAAGGTCTTCGCCCGCGAACTGGCCGGGCGCGGCGTGACGGTCAACAGCATTTCCCCCGGTCCCTTGGACCTGCCGGTGGTGCGCGAGACCGTGGCACCGGAGCGTCTGGAGCAGATCCTGCAGATGATCCCGGTCGGAACCCTCGGCTCGCCCGAGTACATCGCCGACACCGTGCTGCTGCTGGCGTCCGACAACGCCGCCTCGGTGACCGGCGCCTGCTGGGACATCAATGGCGGGTTGTTCATGCGCTGAGGTTTTGGCGCGGGAGATGGGATTTAAGAGCCCCTCTCCCTAACCCTCTCCCTGAAGGGAGAGGGGACCGTACGGCGCAGGATGACACCGCGGTATCAGCCGGCACGGACTGCTCCCTCTCCCTCCGGGAGAGGGCTGGGGTGAGGGAAAACCCTCGCTCCGTTACCTAACCGACGAACCCGTCCGCTCTCCGAAGGGGCCGGGAAGGGGCCACAGAGCCCGCACCAATGCCTTGCAGGGTGATGCAATGATGAAGGTAAGAATCGAAAGGATCGTCGACGAAGCCCTGGATATCCGTTCCTTCCGCCTCGTGCGCAGTGACGGCCAGCCGTTCGACGTCTATGAGCCGGGTGCCCATGTCGATGTGACCGGCCCCACCGGGGTAACCCGCCAGTACTCCCTGTGCAGCCCGCCGGACGACCGCGTCGCCTACCTGGTGGCGGTGAAGAAGGAGGCCGCCTCGCGCGGCGGCTCCAGCGCGCTGCATGAGCAGGTGAGCGAGGGTATGGAGCTGGAGATGGGTGCGCCACGCAACCTGTTCCGCATCGCCCCCGAGGCGAGCGAGCACGTGCTGTTCGCCGCCGGCATCGGCGTAACCCCGCTGCTCTCCATGGCCTACAAGCTCAACGCCAGCGGCCAGCCGTATCGCCTGCACTATTTCGCCCGCTCGCCGGAGCACGCGGCCTTCTCCCGCCTGCTGGAGAGCGAGGCGTTCGCCGGCAAGGTGGAGTTCCACTACGGCGTCGACCCGGCCGATCTCGATGGCGAGCTATCCGCCTGTGTGGAGCGGGCCGGCACGGCGGCTCACGTCTACACCTGCGGCCCGGCGCCGTTCATGAGCAAGGTGGTGGAAGTCGCTTCGCGCACACGCTCCGAGGACAACATCCATCTGGAGCACTTCCAGGCGGCCCCGACGGCCAGTTCCGCTCCGGCAGGTTCGTTCGAGGTCGAGCTGGCCAGCTCCGGCGTGGTGCTGCAGGTGCCGGCGGATTCCAGCCTGGTCGACGTGCTGCAGGCCCATGGCTGCGACATCGACACCGAATGCCGCGAGGGCATCTGCGGGACCTGCATCGTCGAGGTCATCGACGGCGAGCCGGACCATCGCGACAACTGCCTGTCGAACAAGGAAAAGGCCGCCAACAAGCAGATCTGCGCCTGCGTGTCGCGGGCCCGCAGTGCGCGGTTGGTGCTGGATCTGTAACGCCCGAGTGAGCCGTGTATCGGCAGCACGGCTCTCGTAGGAGCAACTGTCTTGTCCCGGCTGAATCTGTGCCAGGGCTTTCCGCCTCACCCCAGCCCTCTCCCTCAGGGATAGGGGGCAGTCCGCGCCGACTGACACCAAGGTTTCATCCTGCTCCGAACGGTTCCCTCTCCCCCTGGGAGAGGGCTAGGGTGAGGCCCGTCCCGAGTGCAGATGTACCTCGTAGAAGCGGACTTCGTCCGCGACGATCTTCGTCGCGAAAAGGCGCAGCGTTAGCCGCCGTGACGTTGAGCTGCGGGACGTCGGCGGGAAGTCACTCCCGCTCCATCCCCTCCCAATCCGTGCCCTGTACCAGCACGTCGCTCAACGCCTGCGCCGCGCTGGAGAGCTTGTGCTCCGCCAGGCAGAACAGCCCGACACGCCGCTCGATGCAGGGTTCGTCGAGGGCCACGCAACGCGCACCCAGTTCCTCCATCTGCTGCCGGCACAGGCGCGGTACGGCACTCACCCCCAAGCCTTCCGCGACCATCCGGCCGACCGTCACCAACTGATGACTTTCGAACGCAACTGGCAAGCGCCCGTGTCGCGAGGCCAGTTTGTCTTCCAGCAGCAAACGCACGGCCGACGGGCGTTGCAGGGTGATGAAGGGCGTTTCCAGCAATTGATCCCAGGTGACCTGGCTGCATTGCCCCAAGGGCGAATCCGCCGGCAGCACGGCGACGAAACGGTCGGTGTAGAAGGGCGTGAATACCAGGCCGTCGAGGCTGTCCGGCTCCAGCGCGATACCCAGCTCCACGCGACGATTGCGCACCATCTCCAGCACCTGCTCGTTGATCACGTCGTGCACCGCCACGTTCACCTTCGGGTGGCGGTCGCGGAAGGTGCGCAGCACGGCGGGCAGCAGGTTGCCGGCGAAGGAGGGCATAGCGGCGATGGAGACTTTGCCCAGCTGCAGGGTGAAGTGCTGGCGCATCAGTTCTTCGGCGTTGTCCCAGTCCGCCAGCAGGCGACGGGCCAGCGGCAGCAGCGTCTCGCCTTCGGGCGTCAGCGCCACGCTGCGGGTGGTGCGCACCAGCAGCTGGCCGCCGAGGGATTCCTCCAGGCTCTTGATCGCCAGGCTCAGCGCCGGCTGTGACAGGTGCAGGCGCTCGCAGGCCTGGGCGAAGCTCAGGCTCTGGGCGACGGCGAGGAAGGCGCGCAGTTGCTTGACTGTCATTGATAAGAAAACCGGATCAATCAATTGGAAAAACAAACTTAACAAATCAGTCTGCGCCGGTGAAGCTGCAACCGCTCTCTGACCGGCTGGTCGGACACCCCAAATAAGAAAGAGGCAGCAACATGGCAGGACTCGACAAGCGTGTAGGCAGTTACGAGGAAGCCCTGGCCGGGCTCACCGACGACATGACGGTGGTGGCCGGTGGTTTCGGCATCTGCGGCATCCCGGAAAACCTCATCGCGCAGATCCGCAAGATGGGCGTGAAGGGCCTGACGGTGGTCTCCAACAATTGCGGCATCGACGGCTTCGGCCTCGGCGTGCTGCTGGAGGATCGCCAGATCCGCAAGATGATCGCGTCCTACGTTGGCGAGAACGCGCTGTTCGAGCAGCAGCTGCTGTCCGGTGAACTGGAGGTCGAACTGACCCCGCAGGGCACCCTGGCGGAAAAACTCCGCGCTGGCGGCGCCGGCATCCCGGCCTTCTTCACTGCCACCGGCTACGGCACCCCGGTTGCCGAAGGCAAGGAAGTGCGCGAGTTCGAAGGCCGCCACTACGTGATGGAGCGCGCCATCACCGGCGACTTCGCCATCGTCAAGGGCTGGAAGGCCGACCATTACGGCAACGTCATCTACCGCCACACCGCGCAGAACTTCAATCCGGTAGTCGCCACCGCGGGCCGCATCACCGTGGTCGAGGTAGAGGAGATCGTCGAGCCGGGCGAACTGGACCCGACCCAGATCCACACCCCCGGCATTTACGTCGATCGCATCATCCAGGGCACCTTCGAGAAGCGCATCGAAAAGCGCACCGTTCGTTCCTGAGCCCACCGGACAAGAGAGACAAGAAGATGGCATTGACCCGCGAACAAATGGCTCAGCGCGTGGCGCGCGAGCTGCAGGACGGCTTCTACGTGAACCTGGGCATCGGCATTCCGACCCTGGTCGCCAACTACGTGCCCGAGGGCATGGAAGTGATGCTGCAATCGGAGAACGGCCTGCTCGGCATGGGCGCGTTCCCCACCGAAGACGAAGTGGACGCCGACATGATCAACGCCGGCAAGCAGACCGTCACCGCCGTGAAGGGCGCGTCGATCTTCTCCTCCGCCGAATCCTTCGCGATGATCCGCGGTGGCCACGTCGACCTCACCGTGCTGGGCGCCTTCGAAGTGGACGTGCAGGGCAACATCGCCTCCTGGATGATCCCCGGCAAGCTGGTGAAGGGCATGGGCGGCGCCATGGACCTGGTGGCCGGCGCGGACAACATCATCGTCACCATGACCCACGCCTCCAAGGACGGCGAGTCCAAGCTGCTGGAGCGCTGCTCGCTGCCGCTGACCGGCGCCGGCTGCATCCGCAAGGTGCTGACCGATCTGGCCTACCTGGAGATCGAGGACGGCGCCTTCATCCTGCGCGAGACCGCGCCGGGCGTGAGCATCGCCGAGATCGCCGAAAAGACCGCCGGCCGCCTGATCGTGCCGGACGATGTGAAGGAAATGACTTTCTGATCTTATGGTAGGAGCGAGCTTGCTCGCGAACCCGCCCAGGCACCGGGGCAAGAGCGTTCGCGAGCAGGCTCGCTCTTACAGGAATGGTCCGCTTTGGAGTGAAACCCATGCAAGACGTAGTGATTGTTGCCGCCACCCGTACCGCCATTGGCGCCTTCCAGGGCAGCCTGGCGAACATTCCCGCCCATGAGCTGGGCAGCCTGGTCATCCGCTCGCTGCTCGAGCGCAGCGGCGTGAAGCCTGAGCAGATCGACGAAGTGATCCTCGGCCAGGTGCTCACCGCTGGCGCCGGGCAGAACCCCGCTCGCCAGGCTTCCATCGGCGCCGGCCTGCCGGTGGAAGTGCCGGCCATGACCATCAACAAGCTCTGCGGCTCGGGCCTGAAATCGCTGTTCCTCGGCGTCCAGGCCATCCGCTGCGGCGACGCCGACGTGGTGATCGCCGGCGGCCAAGAGAGCATGAGCCTTGCACCCTACGTGCTGCCCAAGGCCCGTACCGGCCTGCGCATGGGGCACGCCGAGCTGCAGGACACCCTGCTGCGCGACGGCCTGGTGGACGCCTTCAACGACTACCACATGGGCATCACCGCCGAGAACCTGGCGGAGAAGTTCGGCATCAGCCGTGAGGCGCAGGACGCCTTCGCCGCGCAATCCCAGCTGAAAGCCGCTGCCGCCATCGAAGCCGGTCGCTTCAAGGACGAGATCACCCCGGTGCTGATTCCGCAGCGCAAGGGTGACCCGCTGTCCTTCGACACCGACGAGCAGCCGCGCGCCGGCACCACCGCCGAGTCCCTGGCCAAGCTCAAGCCGGCGTTCAAGAAGGACGGCACCGTCACCGCCGGCAACGCTTCCACCCTCAACGACGGCGCCGCCGCGGTGCTGCTGATGAGCGCCGAGCGCGCACGCAGTCTGAACCTCCCGGTCCTGGCACGCATCCAAGCCTATGCGAGCAGCGGTGTCGATCCGTCGATCATGGGCATCGCCCCGGTCACCGCCACCCGTCGTTGCCTGGAGAAGGCCGGCTGGTCGCTGGACGAGGTCGAGCTGATCGAAGCCAACGAGGCCTTCGCCGCCCAGGCGCTGTCGGTCGGCAAGGAGCTGGGCTGGAACGCCGAGAAGGTCAACGTCAACGGCGGCGCCGTCGCCCTGGGCCACCCCATCGGTGCCTCGGGCTGCCGCGTGCTGGTCACGCTGCTCCACGAAATGCTGCGCCGCGATGCCAGGAAAGGTCTGGCGACCCTGTGCATCGGTGGCGGCCAGGGCGTCGCCCTGGCACTGGCGCGCGACTGACGGCCGCGCGCAACGCGTTATTGGCGAGTTCCGGGCCTGGTTCCCCGACCGGCCCGGTCAGCGTGATGGGAGGTGGCGACACCGACAGACGGCATCACGGTTGAACGGGCCAGGCGATGTTCCCCGGCATCCGCCAAGGCCCTTGCGTCACCGCCCGGCCCCACGCAGGCCGGGCGGTTTTTCATTCCAGAACGGGCATGTCACAAGCGCCCTTCGACGATGAATCATTACAAGAACAACGAGGTAGACCCCTATGAATTCCCACCTGCACACCTCCGGCACTGCCTTGCAGGACAGCCGCTCCGCGCGCTTCGCCATGGCCTGTTCCAACTGGGCCGAGCGCTGGTTCCCCGACTCCTGGGTGTTCGCGGCCCTCGCGGTGCTGATCGTCAGCGTCGCCGCCCTGGCCATGGGGGCGCCGGCCACCGCCACGGCCAAGGCCTTCGGCGATGGCTTCTGGAGCCTGATTCCCTTCACCATGCAGATGGCCTTCGTGGTCATCGGTGGCTACGTGGTGGCCAGTTCCGGCCCGGCCTCCCGACTCATCGACCTGTTCGCCCGCGTGCCGAAGAACGGCCGCTCGGCGGTGGCCTGGGTCGCGCTGATCTCCATGACCGCCTCGCTGCTCAACTGGGGCCTGTCCCTGGTATTCGGCGGCCTGCTGGTTCGCGCCCTGGCGCGCCGCGAAGAGCTGAAGATGGACTACCGCGCCGCCGGCGCCGCTGCTTACCTGGGGCTGGGTGCCGTATGGGCGCTGGGGCTGTCGTCCTCCGCCGCGCAGCTGCAGGCCAACCCGGCCAGCCTGCCGCCGTCGATCCTGGCGATCACCGGGGTCATCCCGTTCACCGAGACCATCTTCCTCTGGCAGTCGGGCGTGATGCTGCTGGCCCTGGTGCTGGTATCGCTGGTCATTGCCTACATGACCGCTCCCGGCGCCAGCAGCGCCCGTGACGCCAAGGCCTGCGGCGTGGACGTCAGCTTCGCGGCGCCGAGCACGCCCAAGCCGAGCCGCCCGGGCGAATGGCTGGAGCACAGCCCGCTGCTGATCCTGCTGCTGGTGGCGCTGGCCGCGGGTTGGCTGGTCAACGAGTTCAGTACCAAGCCGGCGATTCTGGCGATTTCCGGCCTGAACACCTACAACCTGCTGTTCATCATGGTTGGCGCGCTGCTGCACTGGCGCCCGCGCAGCTTCCTCGACGCCGTGGCCCGCGCCGTGCCGACCACCACCGGGGTGCTGATCCAGTTCCCGCTGTACGGCTCCATCGCGGCGATCCTCACCACCGTGAAAGGCGGCGACGGCTCGACCCTGGCGCACCACATCTCCACCTTCTTCGTGCAGATCGCCTCCCACGACACCTATGCGCTGCTGATGGGCGTGTACTCCGCCGTGCTGGGCTTCTTCATCCCCTCCGGCGGTGGCAAGTGGATCATCGAGGCGCCCTATGTGATGCAGGTGGCCAATGACCTGCAGTTCCATCTGGGCTGGGCGGTGCAGATCTACAACGCCGCCGAGGCGCTGCCGAACCTGATCAACCCGTTCTACATGCTGCCGCTGCTGGGCGTGCTGGGCCTGAAGGCGCGCGACCTGATCGGGTTCAGCTTCGTGCAGTTGCTGGTTCACGTGCCGCTGGTACTGTTCCTGCTCTGGGCGCTGGGCACCACCCTGCAGTACCTGCCACCGGTCCAGCCGTAGCTACGCGCTCGGCGCTGGGGACGGCGAGCCCGGATGTCTTTTGGCATTCGGGCTTTTTTATGGGGGATGCTTGGGTATATGGCCAAGCTCGATCAGGGCGATGCGGCGGGCGAGGCGGGGGGTATGTGATGGGGAGCTTGAGCGATCGGTAGGAGCGGACTTTGTCCGCGATGCTTTTGCTTTTCGTAGGGCGAATAATGCCTGAGGCGTTATCCGCCGTCTTGTTTGGTGTTTCCGCGCCGCTTCGGCGTGTGTTGATGTATTTGGTTTCCTACTTTGCCAAACGACGGATGGCCGCCCCACGCAAAGTAGGCAAAAGTCTCTGCCCCTGCATCCGGTTTTTCGCTTAGGCGAAAAATTCCCTCGCTCCATCGAAGTTTCAGGGGCACGAACTAGGCGTCCCCCTTGACGGGCCATTCATGGCCCAACGACGCTCTCGCGGCATCCATGCCGCTCAACCCCTGAAACTCCGATTCCACTCGGCCTCCTGAAGGGGCGCTCCGGAGTGCGCGGATGTTTCTCTGGAAGTCGTCAATAGCCAGAGCCAATGCGGGAGCACGGCGCCCGTAGGAGCGGACCTTGTCCGCGAAAGCCATCGCGGCGAAATCCGCGCTGACAGGGCAGCACCCGGGTTTGTCGCCAACCTGTAGGAGCGAGCTTGCTCGCGAACCGCCTGACGCTGATGTGGCCGGGTAATTCTGTTCGCGAGCAAGAACCAGGCGTCCCCCCTTGGTCCTGTGAATAGCGGACCTAGAACCCACTCTCCCGCAACGCCACCGCCAGCAACCGGGTAACGCCTTCCCCCAGCCAACTGCGCCGCGCTCCATCGATCTGCAGGTGCCCCCGCGTCTCGTGCAGGTTCGGCGGAGCCGCATCGAGCTTCACCAGCACATGGAACAGCGCCGGGTTGGGCACCAGCGCCTCGCCCTGGGCGTTGACGTTCAGCGGGCCGCCGTAACGCGAGGCGAGCATCGGCTGTTCCAGCTGGCTGACGCGGGTGGTGCTGATCAGCAGCACCTGGCCATCGATGGCGCTCGGTACGCCTTCGGGGTAGAAGCGCACATGGCCGCCGTCGGTGAGGCGCTGCACCTCGTCTTGCTTGACGTAGGCGTCCACCAGCCAGGAACTCGGGTCGACCAGCACGCCGATGGGCTCGCGGGTGTTGATCCACTGGCCGGCCTTCCATTCCGGGTTCACGTCCATCCAGCGGCCGTCGAAGGGTGCCTGCAGTGTGAGGCGGGCCATTTCGTTGCGGGCGGCGCGGGCTTGCTGGTATTCGACGCCCAGGCGCTGGCGGGTGACGGCTTCCTCGGAGAGCCCCGACGGGTCGGCGAGCATGCCGGCCAGACGGCCTTCGTAGCCTCGGATGCTGGCCTCGCTGCCGCGTACCTTGGCGGCAATGTCGGGTTCCTCCATCACCGCCAGGGTCTCGCCTCTGGCTACTGCGCCGCCGGGGCGCACGTCGCGCAGCAGCGCAGGGAAGGGCGCGTAGACGTGCAACTGCTGCGCCGCGCGGGCCACGCCCATGGCGTGCACCTGGGTACGCCAGGGCACCGCGAGCAGGAGCAGCACCGCGGCGAGAATCCCCAGGAACACCACCTTGCGCCGCGACTTCATTTCCGCGCGGCGTTCCCACCAGACCTTGAGTTCGCGCCACACGGGCTGAACGATGAACCAGCTGATTTCCACGGCGAACAGGAAGATCCCCAGCAGTTTGAAGAAGAAGTAGTAGACCGCCACGGCGATGCCGAGGAACAGCAGCAGGCGATAGACCCAGGTACCGAAGGCGAAGGCCACCAGCAGGCGGCGCTTGCCGGTGGGGAAGTGCTCCGGCCAGGGCTCGTCCAGCCCCAGCAGGTTGCGTCGCAGGGTGGTGCGGGCCAGGGCGCCGGCGCGTTCGTGCAGGTTGGGGAAGTCCAGCAGGTCGGAGAAGATGAAGTAGCCGTCGAAGCGCATGAACGGGCTGGCGTTCAGCGCCAGGGACAGCGCCCAACTGGTGGTGGCGAGGTACAGCAGGGCATTGCGCAGCGGACCCGGATCGGCCAGCGCCCAGCCCAATGTCGAAAGCCCGGCCAGGCCCAGCTCGGTGACGATCCCCGCGCTGGCGATCGCCAGGCGCTGGCGGTTGCTGCGCAGCTTCCAGCTTTCCCCGGTGTCGGTGTAGAGCATCGGCCACATCACCACGAAGGCGACGCCCATGTGCGCCACCTTCAGCCCCAGCCGCGTGGCCACCAGGGCATGGCCCATCTCGTGCAGCGTCTTGGCCACCACCAGGGCGGCGGCGAAGCTGAGCAGCCCTTCGAAGGAGAAGGACTCCACCACGTCATGGGTGAAGGTGTCCCACTGGTGCGCCACCAGCACGATGCCGGCCAGGCTCAGGAGCAGCACCAGCAGCGCCACGTAGCGGTTGAACAGCCAGTCCAGGCTCCCGGCGATGGCGCGCAGGAAGCGCTGCGGGCGGATCAGCGGAATGCGGAAGAACAGGTAGTGGTGCAGCCACCACTTCCAGGTGGTCCACTGGTTGCCTTCGCTGCGGGCCTGCAGGCGCGCCAGGGCTTCGGGGCCCGAGCGCAGCAGCTGGTGGTGTTCGAGGAACTGGCGAAAGCCCAGCACCTGTTCGGCGTCGGGGTTGAGCGCGGTCTGCTCGGCGATCTGCTCGCTGATCTGCCGGGGCGTCTGCTCCCAGCGCAGCAGGCATTCGAACTCCAGCCAGCCGATGCGATAGAACCGGTTGAGCACGCTGTCCTGGATCACCCACACCGGCTCGCCGTCCGGGCCGGGGGCGGCTTCGGACAGGCGCAGGTCGTCGCGCAGCGGCGGGGTGGGCAGGTCTTCGACGGCGACGTCCATCACCAGCCCGTCCAGGCGCGCAGCGAGGCCAGCGGCCGGCGCAGCAGGTAGTAGCCGAGCACCACGCGCTCGCCATAGAGCTTGGCCGTGCCGTGCAGGCCGAGGCGGGCGTGGGGCGGGGCGTTCTCGACGCTGGCCAGCAGACGGTAGGAGGCCACGCCTTCGTCGCTGGGCTTGGCCTGGTAGCTGGTTTCGAGGATGGCCCCGTGCAGCGGGTCGAGGGGGTAGGCGGTGAGGAACAGGGCAACTTTCGCTCCCGGCTCCAGGGCGATGGCGTCGGCCACCGGCAACTGGATGCGCATGCCCGGTTCGCTCGGGTCGGCCACCTGGAGGATGCGCTCGCCGGTGACCACCGGCTTGCCCAGCCAGTCGTTGGGGTCGCTGTACACGGCGACGCCGGCGCGCGGCGAGAGCACCCGGGTGCGCGCCAGTTGCGCCTGCACGGCGGCCAGTTCGGCGCGGCGCTGGCGGGCGCGGCCGTCGAGCACCGTCAGTTCGCTCTTGCTCTGCGGATTGTCGAAGGCGCGCTGGCTGGCGGCCAGGAGTTCGGCATCGGCCACCGCGACTTCCTTGGCCAGCACTTCGGCGCGGCTGCGCAGGGTGGTTTCGTCGAGTTCGAACAAGGGCGTGCCGACGTCCACCGGCTGGTTGGGCCGCACCAGCATCCGCGCGATCACCCCGTCGATGGGCGAGCTGATTGCCTGGGCGTTGCGCGAGACCACTTCGGCCGGCGCCAGGGCGGTCTGCCGGACCGGGACCAGCAGCAGCGCGCCGAGAGCGATCGCACCGATGAGCAGTTGGCGCTTGCTCGGCCGCCAGAAGCGCAGGCGCGGGCGCGGGCCGAAGGCGGCCCAGGCGTGCGCCCAGGTCTGCCAGATGCCTTGCAGCAGCGGCTGCAGGTTGCGCGCGGGCGCTTCGTCGAGGAGGAACAGCACCAAGCCCTGGCGTTGGCCGGCGCGATCATGCAGCGGCACGCACCAGAGCCCGGCGGGCCACCACTCGGCCCAGCCTTCGGCGATGTCCGGCGGTGGGTCGAGGGCCGCGCGGGCGAGCCAGGCCGGGGCGGCGTCGGGCAATTGCGCGGCGACCCACTGGCTGGCGCGTTCCAGCCAGACCAGGTAGGGCGAGTCTTCCGTGGGCTTGGCCAGGCCGGAGACGGCCAGCAGCTCGTTGCGCGTGTCGTGGCAGGCGAACACCAGTGCCTGGTGGAAGCGCAGCAGCGGGAACAGATCGTTGGCGATGCTGAAGGCCAGGGCGTTCAGCGAGTCGGCCGCCAGCGCCCGGTCGCGTACGTTGGCCAGGCTCAGCAGCAGCTGGGGTGGAGGCAGTAGCTCACTCATGGCTTTCGGGGAAGCGCGCGACCCCACTCATGCCGGCGATCAGTTCGGGGTAGCTGGCATCCAGCTTGGCCTCCAGTTCCACGGTCTGCGCTACGGCGTCGACCCGCGCGTTGATCGCGCTGACCTTGGCCGGGTAGAGCTTGCCGGTTTCGTGGATGTCCACCTGCAGCGGCATGCCCGGTTGCAGGCGCGGCAGCAGCGAGGAGGGCACGTTGAGACGGACCTTCAGGGCGCCGTCGCTGACCAGGTCGAACAGCGGCGTGCCGGCGGAGACGGTCTGGTAGGGCTTGACGTAGACCTTGGCGATGCGCCCGGAGAAGGGCGCGTCGACCAGGCAGTAGCCGGCCTGGGCGCGGGCCAGGGTGAGGGCGCCATCGGCCTTTTCCACCTCGGTGTTGGCCATGGCCACTTCCAGGTCGCCCACGGCGTCGAGCTTGCGCAGGTTGCGCTTGGCCGCGAGGTTGGCGCGGGCCATGTTCAGCTCGGCGGAAGCGACCTTGGCACGGGCGTTCACTTCGGTGCAGCCCAGCTGGGCTAGCTGCGCGTCCTTGGCGACCTTCTCGCCGAGGCTAGCCTTGAGCGCGCCGAGGGTGCCGTTCATCTGTGCGGAGAGGGTGGTTTCCAGGTCGGAGACCAGCAGCACGCGGATCGCCCCCGGATCGTTGTCCGGGGTCGTCGGCAGGGTGGCGCTGGCGTCGGCGGCCAGCGCCGGGTGCAGGAACATCAGGCCGAGCGCGAGGAACAGGTACGAGGATTTATTGCGCGGCATTGGCGCTTCCTTCCTGACTACCAAGGCCACTGCTGGCCAGAAGGTTGGTGCTGGACTGCTGTTCGAGGGTGCGCTGGATTTCGCGGGCGAGGGTCTTCACGTCGTGGCTCTGGATTTCCTTGGGCATCACCTCGAAGCCCACCGAGTTGTACAGCCGGCCCCAGGCGGCCTGGGCGTCGGAGTAGGCAGCCTCGCGCTGGTAGCGCGAGAGCAGGTAGCGGCCTTCGGCGCGGATCAGCTCCAGCTCGCTGCCCAGGGCGGCGCCACGGGCGGACTGGGCATAGCTGAGCAGGCTCTGGTCGACGCGCAGGCTCTCGTCGGCGAACTCCACTTCCTGCCTGGCCAATTGGTAGCGCAGCAGGCCGACGCGGACCTGGGTGAGGATGGCCATGGACAGCGCGGTGCGGCGCATGTCGTCGGTCTTCTCCTGGCTCTCCTCGGCGGCCTTGATGTCCGGGTACTGCAACAGGCGCAGCAGGTTCATCGAGACGTTGATGCCGGTCTGGTTCCAGTCGTTGTTGTAGAGGTACTTGTTGGAGTCGTACTCATAGCCGTAGTTGAAGCTGATGTTGGGCCACAGCTGCGCCTTGGCGATCTTCAGGTCGTTCATGTCGACGCGCTTTCTGTACCACTCTTCCATGATCTCCGGGCGGCGCTCCAGGGACAGGCGTTCGAGCTGCTCGACGTTGTTGGTCACCAGCGGCAGCGGCTGTTCGCCGATGTCGGCCAGCACCATCTTGGTGTTGGGCGGCAGCGACATCAGCGCGGCCAGTTCGGCGCGGGCGAACTCCAGGTCCTGGCGGCGCACGGTGAGCATGTATACCGAATCGAGCAGGGCGCGCTGGTAGGCGAGGATGTCCTGGCGCGGCAGCAGGCCCTTGCCCTCGGCCTCGCGGGCGGCGGTCAGGGCGCGGTGGGTGCGCATCAGCAGGCCGTCCACTTCCGGCAGCAGGCGCTGGGCGCCCAGGGCGCGCCAGTAGGCATTGCGCACGTCCTGCAGGACGTTCTGCGCGACCTTCTCGCGGCGCTCCTCGGCCATCAGCATCTGGTCGTTCTTCTGCTGGGTGCGGTAGTAGGCGACGCCGAAGTCCAGCAGGCTCCAGGACAGGCCGAGGCTGTACAGCGTGCGGTAGCGCTCCTCGGAGGTGGAGGGCCGCAAGCTGACCTGGCGGTCCTCGATACCGATGGAGGTGCCGCCCGAATCGTTGTTGCGCCCGGCGTAACCGGCCGAGGCCACCAGGCGCGGCAGCATCTCGTGACTGGTGACGTCGCGCAGGTCGGAGGCCAGCGCGCTCTCCAGCAGCTTGAGGCGGTAGTCGAGGTTGTATTTCAACGCGCGCGCCGAGGCTTCGTAGAAGGTGATCGGCCCGTTCACCGGCTCCTGTTCCTTGTACATCCGCGCCTGGTCTTCGATGACCCGCTGGCGCATCTCGTCCTGGGTGTAGGGCTTGGGCTCGAACTGCGAGCAGGCGGCCAGCAGCACGCTACTGGCGATCGTGGCGCTCAGGCATTTCAGGGCGTAGGTGGGCATGTTCAGTCTTTGCTCCATCCGCAAGGGCTCCTTCCGTGATTTTTGCGTACGCATCATGGGTTGCCGCTCCGGCGCTGGGCGGCGTCGCGCAGCTGGGCACGGAAGCCCCTTGCGGTCTGCGCGGTCTTGTCGGATTTGGCCACCATGTCGCCGGGCAGGGGCGCCCACAGTGACGGATCGGGCAGCAGGCCGTCGGCGCTGAGGCTGGTGACGCCGTGGCGGCCGTCTACCCAGTTCTTGTCCAGTGCTGCGGCGCGCCGGCTTTCTCCCACGGCGCGGGCGACGAACTGGCCCTTGACCTGGCCGAGCTGGGCGCCGAGGGATTGGCTCTCGATTTCCGGCGTGGCGAAGATGTCGATGTTGCTGCCGTCGGCCCCCCAGTTGGAGAGCGACAGGCGCTCGTCCACGCGCTCCACCACCGGCTGCACGAAGATCGCCGGGTTGACATCGGGAAGGCGATCGCGCGGGTAGCCATCCTCGCCGAAACGCTCGAAGTGCGGGCCGGGCGGGATGTAGGGCGTGGCGATGTCGAGGGTGATGGTCAGTTGCGCCTGGTCGGTGAGCCCGGTCAGGTCGCTGATGGTGTAGGTGAAGTAGTCCTTGAGGACTTGCCCGAGGCCGGCGGCGGCCAGCACTTCGCGGTTGCTCAGGTCGATCGTGTAGGTGTAGCTGCCATCGGCATTGAGCACGAGGGTGCCATAACGGCCGGCGATGGGCTGGCCGACGACACCGGCGGTGCCGCTGCCGTTTTCCTCGCCGGTACGGATGCCGGTCACGCTGATGGCGTCACCGCCGTCCACGTCGCTGTCGTTGGGCAGCACGTTGCCGGTTGCCTGCGGTGCGGGAGTTTCGTCGCTGGCGAAGTTGCTGTCGTCGCGCGCGGTCGGGTTGTCGTCGGCGCCCCGCACGGTCACGGTCAGGCGCGCATCCGAGGTGGCTCCGGCAGTGTCGCGCATGCGGTAGGTGAAGACTTCCCTGAGGGTTTCACCTGCCGTGCGCAGTGCCTGCACGGTAGGGTTGTCGTTGTCCACCCGGTACTCGAAGCTGCCGTCGGCGTTGATCACCAGCTTGCCGTACAGACCCTGCAGCATGCCGCCGGCGGCGACCGTGACGCCGTTCTGGCTGGTGTAGTGCACGACGCTCTTGGTCTCGCCGTACTGCACGCCGTCGACGTCGGTGTCGTTGTCCAGCACGTTGCCGCGCGGATCGACTCCTGGCGTGCCGTTGTTCACGCCGCCGGCCTCGACCGCGATCGTGGTGTCGTCGCTGGCAACCGGCGTGTCGTTGCGCCCGTCGATGGTGATGGTCAGCAGACCGGGAGTGGCGCCGCCCCAGATGTCGGCACCCAGGTAGGTGAATCGGTCCTGGAGGATCTGGCCGCTGGCGCGCAGGGCTTCGACCTCGGGCAGGGAATTGTCCAGCTGATAGCTCCAGCTGCCGTCATCGTTCAGCGTCAGGGTTCCGTACTGGCCGCGCAGACTCTGGCCGGGCACGCTGGCATCGGCGGGCAGCGGACGGTCGCCGGCCCAGAACGACACCACGTGCATCACGTCCTGGGGAATCGTGGTGATGGTGTCCGGGTCGGTGTCGTTGGCCAGCACGTTGCCGGAGGGATTGCTGCCCGGCACGTTGTTGTGCAGGCCGCCGTCCTCCACGGCGGTGCCGAAGTCCGGTTCGGTGACCGGCGCTTCGTTGCGCCCACGGATCAGGATGACCAGGGTCGCCTGGTCGCTCAGATTGCCGTCGTCGGTGACCTGGTAGGTGAATTCCTCGATGGCGAAGGCCAGCGGCCCGAGGGCGATGATGGTGGGGTTGCTGCTGTCGACGAAGTACTGGTAGCGACCGTCGGAATTGATCACCAGGGTGCCGAAGGCGCCCTGGATGGTCTGCGGGCTGCCCGGTACCACCGTCACTGTGTTCACCTGTGCGCCTTCGGGGCCCTTGGCAATGGTGGTGACGCGCATGTGATCGCCGGCATCGACATCGGTGTCGGCGCCGATACCGGCGAAGATACCGGTCAGGCCGGCAATCACGTTGCCGGTGGGGTTGCGACCGCCGCTGCCGTCGAGGTTGGCCACGGCGTAGTTGATGTCGTCGTTGGCCACCGGGGCGTCGTAGCGGCCTTCGATGGTGATGGTCAGCTGCGCGATGGAACTGGCGCCATCGGTGTCGTGCATGCGGTAGGTGAAGGTTTCCACCAGGCTGTCGCCGAGCTTCAGCGCCTGCACCGCCGCCAGGCTGTCGTTCACCACGTAGGTGTAGGTGCCGTTGGCGTTGAGCCTCAGGGTGCCATAGCTGCCGGCGATCACCCCGCCACTGGCGGTGAGGTCGATCAGCGTGCCGCCGGCCGCTTCGGTGCCGGTGCGGGCGGCATCCACCACCCTGGTCTCCCCATAGGCGGCACCATCCACATCGAGGTCATTGGGCAACACGTTGCCGGTGGCCGGGGTGCCGGGCGTGGTGTTCAGCGTGCCGCCAGCCTCGATGGCGGTGCCGCTGTCGTCGGCGGCGATGGGGGTGTCGTTCTGCCCGTGGATGATCACGGTGAAGGTGCGGGTGATGAACTTGCCGCCCGGGTCGCTGACGGTGTAGGTGAAGACCTCGGTCAGTGTGTCGTTGTAGGTGCGCAACGACTGGACGGCAGGGTCGAGGTTGTTGACCAGGAAGCGATAACTGCCGTCGGAATTGAGCAGCAGCGTGCCGTGATTGCCGGCCAGGTCTGCACCCACGGTGCCGTTGGCGCCAGTCGGACTGGTCACGGCGGTGATGGTGAGGACATCGCCGTCCGGGTCGGTGTAGGAGCCGCGAATGCTGCCCGTCGGGTTCAGCCCCGGGAGGTTGTTGAGCAGGCCGCCGGCTTCGGTCGCATGGATCACCACCGGCTGCACGATGGGTGGATCATTCACGCCGGTCACGGTGATCACAAGCTGTGCCTGGTCGGTCAGGCCGCCGGAGTCGTGGATGCGGTAGGTGAAGATTACGTCCAGGGACTGGTTGGCGGTCAGCGCACGGATGGCCGGGTCGGCGCTGTTGACTACGAAGAGGTAGGTGCCGTCGGCGCTGAGGGTGAGCTGGCCGAAGTTGCCGCTGATGATCGTGCCGTTGGCCAGCCGGGCCACGGTGCCGCTGATGAAGCCTGGCGCGCCGCCGCTGACGTTGTTGGGGATGGCGGTGCCGGCGCTTTCCAGGCCACTGCGCACGCCATCCACTTTCAACTTGGCAGCGTTGGGCTGGTCGAGGTTGTCGACGTCGGTATCGGCACCGACGCCGCCCAGCCCCCCGGTGATCACGTTGCCACTGGCGTTGATCGGAGCCGGGCTGTTGTCGCTGGCGCCGGCGGTCGCGGTGTTGTGGTCGTTCACCGCCACCGGCGCATCGTTGGCGCCCTGGATGGTGATGGTCAGGGTGGCGATGGCGCTCAGGCCGCCCTTGTCGGTGACCTGGTAGGTGAACACTTCGGGCAGGGTCTGGCCGGGCGAAAGCGCCTGCACCACGGGATTGTTGTTGTCCACCACGTAGCGGTAGGAGCCGTCGGCGTTGATGGTCAGGGTGCCGTAGAGGACCTGCAGGGTTGCTGGCGCCCCGGGGGCGACCGGGATGATGCGTCCACCGCCGATACCGTCATAGCGCACCAGGCTGACGGCCTTGGTCTCGCCGTAGGTCGTGGAGTCCACATCGCGGTCGTTGATCAGCACGTTGCCGATGGCGTCCGCGCCGGGACTGCCATTGTTGGTGCCACCGGCCTCGACAGCGGTGCCGGTGTCGTTCCGCGCCACTGGGGTGTCGTTGGCGCCGTGGATGTCGATGGTCAGGGAAGTCGAGCTGCCCAGTCTACCGCTGTCTTCGATGAAGTAGCCGAAGGACTCGCGCAATACGTCGCCCGCGCTGCGCAGCGCCTGCACCGCGACGTTGGTATTGTCGACCACATACTGGAAACCGCCGGTGGCGGTGATGTACAGCGTGCCGTAGCGTCCGGCGAGGCTGGCCACGCCGCTGGCGGGTACCAGCACGAAGCCGCCGAGGGAGTTCTCCAGGCGGGTGACCTTGAGGATGTCGCCGTTGGTGGCGATGTCCACGTCGGTGTCGTTGTCCAGCACGTTGCCGGTGGGATCGACGCCTGGCGTCGCATTGTTCAGGCCGCCGGCTTCGATGGCGATGGCGAGGTCGGGGTGGGCGATGGGCGCATCGTTCACCGGATCGATGATGATGTTCAGCGTGTCGGTATCGGTCAGTGCGTCCGCTGGATTCTGGCCGGGAATGCCGTCGTTGTTGGCGTCGCCATAGTTGCCCCGGTCGTTGGTGACCATGGTCAGCGTTTCTGCGGTGTGGGCGGTGTTGAAGTCCTGGTCGCCCTTGTAATAGATCTGGCTGAGCAGCACGTTGATCTGCTGCAGGGTGCCGCTGAGCGTCAGGCTGCGACCGGCGCCGGCGGGCGGCGCGTCGTTGGGTCCCGGCGCCGTCCCCGTCTGCCAGATCACCCCGTGCAGCACGCTGAGGGTGACGGTCATGATGCCGTTGGCGTTGCCGGCGTTGACATCCACATCGCTGGTGGCCAGGCCGACGATGTGCAGCACGGTGTCTTCCTGGCCATGCTGGTCGGCGACGGTATTGATCGGCGCTTCGTTGATATGCACGTAGCCGGCGTTGGCAATGCCGATGGCGCCTTCGCTCAGGTTCAGGTTGATGTTGCCCAGTCCGACGGTGGCGGTGCCGGTGTCGCTGTCGACGCGTACGTGGAAACGGTTGTTGCTCGCCTGCGCGAAGTTCTGCGCCACCGCCACCAGGTAATTGCCCGAAGGCAGGATGGCGAACTGGTAGGTGCCGTCGCTGGCGGTCACCGTGCTGAAGGTGCGGTCGTCGACGGTGCCGAACACGCCATCGTCGCCGGCCCAGCTGAGGTCGACGCCGATGCCGCCCAGGCCTGGTCCATCGGGTGTCACGCTGTTGTTGGCCGAGCGGGTGTCATCCCACAGGGTCCCGCGTACCACGCCCATGCCGGCGCCGTCGCTGAGGATGTAGTTGTTCAGCCCGCTCGCGCCATCCTGGCCGGTGCGTTCGCCATCGACGCCGCCGGCGGTCAGTGGCAGCGAGCCGCCCCAGCCTGCATTCTCGAAGCTGGTGGGCAGGCTGGTCCAGGTCAGCACGGCGGAACTGTTGGCGTCGTCGGGGATGATGGTGTTGGGCAGCGTGACGTTGTAGATCACCTGCACCTTGTCGTTGACGTTCAACTGGTCGAAGGTTAGCACCACCTGGCCACCCACCACGCTGGCGGTGACGCCCGCCGGCAGGTTGCTCGTGGTGTAGCTGGTGTTGTTGATGATGATGCTCTGGATGGCGTAGTCGCTGCCATTGGGGAACTGGTCGCGCAGCACGACGTTGTAGGCCGGCACTTCGCCGTTCTGGGTGAAATCGACCGATACGGTTGCCTTGGTGGTACCGGCGACGCTGCCGGCGGCGATGTCGATGACCGACTTGTCCATGCCGGTGAAGCCAGGTTCCACGACATGCTCGAAGACCGTGGAGCTGTGGCCGCGATCGACCCCGCCATTGAGGCCGACGTGCTCGAACACGTTCATGGCCAGCTGTGCGCCGGCCTGGTTGCTGGCGATGTTGCTGACCCGGACGTTGAACTCGAGGATCACGCCTTCGATATCGCCGTCGTTCACCTCGGTGTTGCTCAGGTTGCCCAGGTTGAAGGTGATGGTCTGGCTACCGTTGGCGTTAGTGACGATCTGCAGCCGGCCGCTGTTGATGTTGAAGACACCGGTGGGCTTGTCGCCGGAAAGGTCGGGGCGGATCGGCAGCGATACGTCGCTGTTCTGGTTGCCGAACATGATCAGCGAGCCGCTGCTGATCAGGTTGGTGGCGTCCGTGGTGAGGCCTCCGCCGGTGGAGCCCAGCGCAATGAGGATGTTGTTGAGGTTGGCGGGAATGAACTCGAGCCCGGGGGCCAGTTCGATGCGGACCTGGTAGTTGGGGTTGTCGCCGGTGGGCACCACGACCGCCACGCGGTAGCGGACGATCTCGCCGACTACCACGGTTTCCTGCAGACCCGCGGTATCGGTGGTGCCCGAGGCGTTGGTCGCCGGTGGTGTGGCATCGAGCCCGCCGACGCGGGACACCTGGATGCCATTGGTGACCGGAATCAGCAGCGAGTTGGCCACCCGGTAGTCGTTGAGTACCCCGGAGTTGAGCACGCCGTCGTCGCCGCCACGCTCGCCGGCCAAGGTGTCGGTGGCGTTGCTCGTGCCGTCCAGGCTGGTCCAGCGCACCACGACGTTGTTCGGGATAACCGCCTGGCCGGCTGCCGTGGCGTTCACCACGCCGGACAGGCTGATGACGATCTTGCCGCCGTTGGCGATGTCGATGTCAGCGCCGTTGGCGGTGACCAGCTGGCCGTTCTGGATGATGAAGTCCACGCCGCCATGGTTGGTGGCACCGCCGGTGTAGGCGATGCCGGTAATCACCATGTTGTTCATCTGCGTGGGCAGCACGTTCAGCAGGCTGAGGTCGAAGGCATTGATGCCTGACATGTTGCTGATGGTGATGTTGAAGGTGACCGTATCGCCTTCGTCGAAGCCGCCGAAGGTGGGGGTGGAGGTGACCTGCTGGGTCACCGTGAGGGTCGGCTCGACGATGGTCACCGACGGTCGTTGGGGGCTGGCGACGGTGCGGTCGACCGCTGTGGCGCCGTTGGGCGTATCGCCATCCGGGTCGCTGTAGGTGATTTGCGCACCGTTGTTCAGGGTCACGCCCTGCTGGTTGCCCTGCACGTTGCTCGCCACCAGCACCAGGCGGATGACGAAGGCGTTGTTGCCGACGTTGTTGTCGGCGTTGGCGCCGGCGGCACTGAACATCAGTTGCAGATCGACACCATCGCTGCCGTTGGGAGAAGACGGAACAACGGTGACAGTACCGTTGAAATTGTCCGTGAGCGCGAGGCTGAACGGCTCTCCGTTAATGACGGCCCTATTGACGATGATCTGGTAGCCCGCTCCGTTGAAAGCCGTGGTATCCAGGCGCAGGCCCGCTGGGATCAGGTCGGAGAGACGCAGGTTGGCGGTGGAGCCTTCAGGCAGGGTGACGACGATGTCGTAGGTCATCTTCTCGCCGATCACCAGGTTGCTGTCGATGGTGTGGCTGGCGCTGGAGTCGTCGGCGGTCAGGCTGCCGTCCTTGTAGACCTTGGTGATGGTCGGTGTGGCGACCTGCTGGTTGGCCAGGTCGACCAGGTCGGTGGGGGTGAAGTCCTGGCCGCCGTTGACGCTCGCGTAGTTGGTCAGTGCGGCGCTGCTCTGCAGGGTGCTCGACGCGAGGATGGCGTTGTTCACCGTGACATCGTAGGTGATCACCACCAGGTTGCGGCCTGCAGCATCGTTGCCGTCGGCGGCGTTGGCGCGGCCGGCGAGGAAGGTCGCCTGGCCGTTGGCATCGAGGAAGGTGATGGTATTGCCGCTGACGTTGTAATCCACCCCGGCAATCAGCTTTGTGCCGTCGCCCCGGTAGATCTGCAGGTTCGCCAGGCTCAGGCTGCCGCCGACGAAGGTTACGCCGGCGGGCAAGGTAATGCTGGTGGTGACATCGTAGGCGCCGCCGCCGCCGGTGTTCTTGATTGCGGTGGCCAGGCGCAGGGTATCTCCGCCATCGATGCCGCTGACGTTGCCGTCCACCGCGGCCAGGCTGGTGACGCTGCCGCCGAAGGGCACGCCGCTGGTGCCCGGTGCCGACCAGCTGCCGGTAGTCCCGGTGACCGTGCCATTGGTGCTGGAAACCACCCCGTGCTTGATGTCCAGCACCGGTTCGGCGACCGACTCGATGACCGCGACATCCGAGGAGATCAGCACGGTCTTGTCGATGGTGGTGGTCTGGCTGGACTGTGCCAGCACGTCCAGCTCGCGCTGGTCGGCAAAGGGCTGGTCGCCCACGCGCATGGTGAACTGCACCTGCACACGGCCGCCGTTCAGGCCGCCGGAGACGAAATTGCCGAAGTTGAAGATGATCGAGTTGCCTGGACCGGTGCGTACGCTGTCGGGCACATCGCCGATGTTGTTGCCGGCGCCGAAGGTCCACTGGCCCACGCCGGTGCCCTGGGTCCAATCGGTGACTTGCGAGGCGAGCAGCGGCAGGGGCAGGTAGGCGGTGAGGGTGAAGTTCTCGTAGTCGGCCACCAGCAGGTCATAGGTGAGCGTGAAGGTCACCACGTCGCCGGGGCGCAACTCGCCGTTGCCCGGCGGGGCGCTGCCGTTGACCTGGGTGAGCTGGATGTCGATGTTGGACGTCTTGATGGTGCTGGTGGTGCTGGAACCGTCGGTCTGCTCGCCGCCGATGTTCAGCGAGTCGCGCAGCACGGTGGCGTCCACCAGCGCATTGTTGCTGACGCTGTCGCCTTCGTTGAGCTGGTCGTGGGGCGGGTGGTCGGAGGTGTAGGTGGTGTCGATGGTCGCGTCATAGATGATGGACATCCGGGTGGCGCCTTCCCGGGCGTCGTCGTCCCACAGGTCGCCGAACAGCGCATAGAGCCCCGGCCCCTGGACCGCGGCGGCAATGGAGGCGCCGATGTCGAAGACCAGGGTGGTGCTGCCATCGGCATTCGCCGTGGCGGTGTAGATCACCGGGATGACCTGTGATGCGCCGTGCTGCTGGATGACGATTCTCGGCGCGTTGGCGGCGGAGAAGGTCTGGCCGTCGCTGAGCTGGTCGGTGACGGTGAAGGTACCTTGGCCGAGGATGTTCTTGCCGAAGGCGTAGAAGTCGGAGATGGCCACGTCCATGGTGTAGCGCAGGGTGTCGCCGGGGGTGATGCCGACAGTGCCGACATCGTTCTGCAGGTTCACCGTCTTGAGCAGCGTGATGGATTTGGCGACGAAGGTGACCCCCGCGCCGTTGCCGGTGACGGTGAAAGGGTAGCCGTCCGGGTCGGTCGGGCGGTCGCGCACGTCCAGCGGGTTCCAGTCGCCGCTCACGGTAGCAGTGCCGAAGGTGATGGTGCGCGGGTTGCCGGTGGCGGGATCGAGCACCGGCCGCCCGGCGGCATCGATCTCCGGCACGTAGAAGCCCACTGTGGTGGTACTGGCGGCGCTGAGGGTGTCGTAGTGGATGCTGTAGCTGGCGACGAAGACGTTGGGGTTGTTTAGAGCCGCGGCGATCAGCGTCGGGTTGGTCAGCACGGTGCCGTCGTGCAGGGTGATGGAGGTCAGGGTGCCGCCAGCGCCGGGGGTGATGGAACTGACACGCACCTGGTCGGGCACCGTCTGGGTCACCGTCACGTTGGTCAGGGTCTGACCGGGCGCCGGGGTCACGGTGACCGTCTCGGTGCGCGTGAAGTTCGGCCCGGTGACGGTCTCGCCCTCCGGCATGTCCACTGTCTGGGTGACCGACAGCAGCGTCGGGGTGACCACGAAACTGTGCAGTGCGGCTTCCACCAGGCTCGGGTCCTGCGTGGGGTTGTTCAGCGAGTCGTTGCCGTACTCGAAGCCGCCGCGGGCGTTGATGGTGAGGTTCGGTGCGCCGTCGGAGTAACTGGTGTCGGCCAGGTTGCTCAGTTGCGCGGTGACCCGGATGTCGATGGCCGGCTGGCCACTGGTGACGCTGCCATAGGGCAGTTGCAGCACGATCATCTGGTCGCCGGGCTTCATGCCGACGCTGGCGGCATTGATCACCAGCGCATTGCCATTGGCGTCCTTGGCGAATGGATGGGTGGCATTGCCGTTGGCGTCGAAGATGACAGGGGTGAACTTCACCGCCTGGCCCAGGTAGGTGGCGGAAACGAAGGTGGCGCCGTCATTGCCGTCGCGGCCGGTGGCCGGCATGAACAGGTCGATGTAGGGGGCATAGCCGACCTGGGTGGACGGGTTGCTGAAGATCACGTCGAAGGTGAAGGTGTCGCCCAGGCGCACCGTCGAGCCGCCGCTGCCCATGGTCACGGTGGGGCTGGCATTGGCCAGCAGGCCCTGGAAGTCCGTCAGGGTGTCCGCGCTCAGGGCGATGGCCTTGTCCAGGTCGCCACTGCGCACTTCCAGGTTCCAGTCACCGCCGGCGCTGCTGGCGCCGGTGGCATTGCTGGAGGCGCCGACGTCGGCCCCGGTCCAGCGTGCCAGCTCGTTGACCAGGGCCTGGCCGGCGCTGCCGGCGCCCACGTCGCAGCCGTAGAGCTGGATGTCCGCGCCGGGGCTGAGTTCGCTGCGCCAAGCGTTCAGGCGTTCGCCGAGCTGGTCGACGGTCTGCGCGGTGAAGGTCTGGTTGCCCAGGGTGAACTGGCCGGTGGCGCCATGGGAGAAGACCTGGATTGAGTCCACCTGGCCCAGTTGCGCCAGGGCATTGCTGATGGCGGCGATGGCGTCCTGCCCGGCGTCGACCACCAGCGCCGTGCTGCCAACCGGCAGGTTGGCGGCCAACTGGTCGCGATTTTCCAGGCGGGCATCGATCACCACCAGGTTGCGCGGTGCCGGCGCGGGCGTTGCGGCCTGGGCGCGTGCTTCCACGGCAGTGGCGGGCGGGGTGCTGTCCTTGGCGTCGCTGGCCTGGGAGTCGTGGTGCTGCTGGTCGACCGCCGCTGCGGCGGCGCCGTCGAAGAGAATGCGTTGCTCCAGAGCCAGAGCGTGGGTGTGGGGGCGAAGAAGGAATGCGGCGCGCGCCTTGCCCTGATTATCCATTTCAGTACCCGTCGGATCGGTCAATGATCACGGCTTGGAACGCAATCTCAAGCACATACGAGCGAAAAGCTTAGACGCAGATTCTCGATAGCGAATAGGAATATGCGTGTGCATTTCACGACATTTTCACAGTCAATTTCTGACTGATCGGGCAGGTGGATGGGATGCATCGCGGCGCCGGGTTTCTGCTTTCCAGCCATTTCCCGAATGGCTACGCTTGCGCTTCAGGGAACGGCCAAGTCCCGGTGAACAAGAGACAGGCCGAAGTCAGGGCAAGGGGAGAGCGGGGAATGCGTCATACGATGTTGCTGTTGTGGGCACTGGTGATCTGGCCGCTGGCGGGATGGGCCGATCCGCTGGGGAGCGATGCTGCCAGTGCGGACAGTGCACCGGCGCCGGTCGAACTGAAGATCGAGAACCGCGCCGTCATGACCTTTCGCGGCAACTTGCTCGGCGAAACCCCGGAGGTCCGGGCGCGCCGGGCGAAGTCGGCCATCGAGGATGCCCTGCAGGGTAGCGGCGAACTGAAGGTCAACATCGATCCGATCCAGAACAGCTACATCGTGCTGCTGGGCTACAGCCGTGCCTTCATCGTCACGCCGCAGGATGTCGACCCGCCGGGCGGCTCGGTGCGCGCCGCGGCGGAGCAGGCGGCGGACAACCTGCGCCGCGTGGTGACCGAGAGCGGCCAGGCCCGCAACCTGCGCTTCCTGCTCATGGCGGCGGGTTATTCGGCGCTGGCCACGGTGATCTACCTCCTGCTGCTGCGTGGTGTCAGCGTCGGGCGGCGCTGGCTGTTCGGCCGCCTGCCGGGCCTGATGAGCCGTCACAAGCAGTGGCTCAAGCTCGGGCATACGCCGCTGTTCGACATGCAGTACCTCTACTACCTGTTCGGCCGCCTGGTCTGGCTGGTCTACTGGGTGGTGGTGTTCCTGCTGAGCTACCAGTGGCTGAGCTTCGTGCTGTCGCAATTCCCCTACACCCGGCCGTGGGGCGAGAGCCTCAACGTGCACCTGATCGACCTGGCGCGCTACCTGCTCAACGGCATTCTCGACGCCATGCCGGGGCTGGCTGTGGCGCTGTGCATCGTGCTGATCGCGCGGGCCATCAGCAGCTTTGCCCGGCGCCTGCTGCAACGCCTGGCGCGCCCCGGCACCCTGGGCTGGCTGACCGAGGAGACGCTGCAGCCGACTACCCGGCTGACCTCCCTGGCGATCTGGCTGTTCGCCCTGGTGATGGCCTATCCCTACCTGCCGGGTTCGGGCACCGAAGCCTTCAAGGGCGTATCGGTGCTGATCGGCCTGATGATCTCCCTCGGCGCCTCCAGCGTGGTCGGCCAGGCCGCCGCCGGATTGATCCTCACGTACTCGCGGACCCTGCGCGCCGGGGAGTTCGTGCGGGTCGGCGAGCATGAGGGCACGGTGACCGAGGTCGGCATGTTCAACACCACCATCCGCACCGGTCTGGGCGAGGTGCTGACCCTGCCCAACTCGATGATCACCGGCTCGGTGACCAAGAACTACTCGCGCATCGTCCAGGGCCAGGGCTATGTGGTGGATACCGTGGTGACCATCGGCTACGACACGCCGTGGCGCCAGGTGGAGGCCATGCTGATCGAGGCGGCGCGGCGCACCGAGGGTATCCTCGAAAGGCCGGCGCCCCACGTCTTCCAGACCGCGCTGTCGGATTTCTACCCCGAGTACCGCCTGGTGGCCCAGGCCATCCCCAGCGAGCCACGGCCCCGCGCGGAGCTGCTGAGCGTGCTGCACGCCAATATCCAGGACGTGTTCAACGAGTACGGCGTGCAGATCATGTCGCCGCACTACCTGGGCGATCCGCAGCATCCCAAGTGGGTGCCCAGGGATCAGTGGTACAGCGCGCCGGCGCGCCCGCCGGCCGATGATGTGTCGCGAAATGAATAATGCGGCCTGCGCCGACTCAATCGGCGCTGCGGCTTTCGAACGCCAGGCCCAGCACCAGGTCGCCGCAGCCCAGGCGGCCTAGCCACCGCTGTGCTTTCGGACCGGACAGGTGCGCCTCCAGCTCGGCCTGGCTGACCCATTGGGTCTGCACCTGCCAGCGGTCGCTCCCCAGGGGTTTCAGCTCGCCGGACTGGCAGCCGGGCTGCTGGCGGACCTCATCCAGCAGCTCGCCCAGGTAGGCACCCAGGGCGGCGGCCTGGCCGGGGAATGCCTGGACACGAACGATGGCAATGGCGGACGGGGACATGGCGGGGCTCCTTTCTGCTGTCTGGATGGCGGCCATTGGGCGCTGGCATCGGTCGACGGTAAAGGCCGGAACCGGCTTTCAAAACCGATGCTGAAAGGTTAAACGCCCCGCATCCTCGCCTGAACCGCCAATTCCGGTGAAAAGCACCGAGCCAATTGGCAGCGCTTCAGCCCAGCTGCTGCAGCAGGTCGCGTAGCTTGTCCAGCGCCGGGTCGATGTCCAGGGTGTCGATGGCGCCGAAGCCCAGCAACAGTCCATCGCGTACCGGCTCCCGGTCGTAGAAGGGCGCCAGGCCGTAGAGGCCGACCTCGACCTTGCGCGCCAGCTCCACCAGCAGCGGCACGTTGGTCGGCTGGCGCAGCAGCGCGCAGAGGTGGAAGCCGGCCACCGTGGGCACCGTCTCCAGCCAGGGCGACATGTCGCCCTCCAGCCGGGCCAGGATACGTTCGCGGCGGCCGGCATAGATGCCGTGGCAGCGGCGGATGTGCTTGAGCAGGTAGCCCTCGGCCATGAACTTGGCCAACGCCCATTGCGGCAGGGTCGAGCTGTGCCAGTCGGAAATCTGCCGGGCGCGCACCACCGCCGGGAACAGTGTGGGCGGCAGGATCAGATAGCCCAGGCGCAGCTCCGGCAGCAGCACCTTGGAGAAGGTGCCGATATAAGCCACCACACCGTGCTGGTCGAGGCTCTGCAGGGCATCGGTGGGGCGTCCTTCGTAGCGGAATTCGCTGTCGTAGTCGTCCTCGATCACCAGTGCGCCCAGCTCGACGGCCCGCGCCAGCAAAGCCTCGCGGCGCGCCGGGCTCATCGGCATGCCCAGCGGGAACTGGTGCGAGGGTGTGGTGTAGATCATCCGCGTGCCGTCGGGAATCCGCCCCACCTGCAGGCCTTCGGCGTCCACCGGCACGCTCACCACCTCGGCGCCGAGCATGCGGAACAGCAGTCGCGCCGGTGGGTAGCCTGGGTCTTCCATGACGACCCTGTCGCCGGGGCGCAGCATCACCCGCGCCAGCAGGTCCAGCGCCTGCTGCGCGCCGTTGCAGACCATCACGTCGTCGAGCTGGCAGTTCACCCCGCGGGCATAGGCAATGTGCCGGGCGATGCCGTCGCGCAATGGAGCGATGCCCTCGGGACGGCTGTAGTGCCCCCGCGGCGTATTCATCTGGCGCAGGGCGTAGTTCACGCAGCGCCGCCATTCCTCCTGGGGGAACTGCAGCTGGGTGGTCGCGCCGCCGATGAAGTCGGCCCGTGCCGTGCCCTCGGCGCCGGGGTGGCTCAGGCGCGTATCGAGCTTGGCCCAGTGGTCGATGTTGGCCTGGCTGGCGAAGCGGAAGTTTTCCTGGCGCCGGTCGTTGCGGGGAATCCGTGTGTTGACGAAGGTGCCGCTGCCGACCTTGCCCACCAGCACGCCCTCGTAGGTCAGCTGGGCGTAGGTGTCGGAAATGGTCTTGCGCGAGATGCCCAGTTGCTCCGCCAGCAGGCGGCTGGGCGGCAGCCGGGTACCGGCGGCGAGGCGGCCGGAGTCGATGGCCTCGCGCAGTTGGCGATAGAGTTGCCCGGCCAGGTCTTTCTGGCCGTGGATGATCAGGTGAAGCTCCAAAGCGGGCTCCGACAGGCATGGCAGAACAGGAAGAGTAGCGCCGGGCGGATTGGCCGGTGAAGTTGCGTGAGGAATTTTCCGCGAATTGGCCACCGGCCGGGCGCCCGCTGCCGCGCACAATGGATCTGTCCCTTCCCCGAGGAAAGCGCCATGCAGCCGCGCCTGGATTACTACACCGCATCGCCCGAGGCCCTGAAAGCAGTACTGGCCCTGGAGGCCGCGATCTTCGAGCTGTCGGTCGAGCGGCCCTTGCTGGAACTGGTGCGCCTGCGCGTCTCGCAGGTGAACAATTGTGCCTTCTGCGCCGACATGCACGCGATGGAAGCACGGCGCGCCGGAGAGACGGAGCGGCGGCTGTTCGCCGTCAGCGTCTGGCGCGAGTCGCCGTTCTTCACCGAGCGCGAGCGGGCGGCGCTGGACTGGTGCGAGGCGGTGACGCTGCTGTCCGAATCGAAGGTGCCGGACGCGGTGTTCGTGCAGGCGCGGGAACAGTTCAGCGAACGCGAACTGGTGGACCTCACCGTCGCCATCGGCGCGATCAATGTGTGGAACCGCCTGGGCGTCTCCTTCCGCCAGCTGCCTCCGGCTTGAGCCGAAGGCGGCTGCAGGAGCGAGCCCGCTCGCGAACAGCCACAGTGACGTGGCTGCCGGTTAATCCATTCGCGAGAAAGGGCTGGGCCGGTCCTACGAGGTTTGCGCCACAGTCGCCCGCCGCAACGGCAGGCAGCACAGTGCGCCAACCAACAAGGCTCCGGAAGCGGTGCCCAGGGCAGGGACAAAGCTGCCGGTCAGGCCGTGCAGACCACTGGCAACGAGCGGCCCGACGATCTGCCCGACGCCATACAACGCGGTCATCGCCGCCAGCATGTTGAAGCGCACCTGGCTGGCCGCCGCGCGGGCCGCCGGCATGGCGATGGTCACGGTGCCCATGAAGCTGCCGCCCACCAGCACCGCGCTGCCCAGGTAAAGAACGGCCGACTCACCCAGCGCCGGCAGCATCACGCCCAGCGCCTGCACCAGCAGGTTGAGCGCCAGCGCGCGGCGGCTGCCGAGCTTCAGGTGCAAGCGGTGCCAGAGGAAGCACGACGGCGCCGCGCCCAGGCCGAACGCTGCCCAGACCTGCAGCGGGTCGATGGCGCCGAGGCTGCTCTTCATCAGCAGCGGCAGGTAGGTGGCGGTGATGATGTAGCCGAAGCCCGCCAGCCCGTAGACCAGCAGGATGATCGGCGCGCCGATCTGCGGCGACAGGCCTTCGGGGGACGCGGCATGCCGCGCGGTGGAAGGGGCCGAGTGCCGCAGCGCCGGAACGGCCAGCAGTGCCAGCAGCAGTCCGGCCACTGCCAGCACGCACCAGATCGCCGCGCTGCCCAGGCCGAAGGCATTGCCGGCGACGATCAGCTCCGCCGAGACGAGGATGCCGATACCCACACCCGCAAACATCATCGGCGCGCCGTGGGTTTCGCCCATGCATTGCAGCAGCCATTGCGCCGCGCCGACCAGCGCCATGGCGCTGAGCACGCCGGCCAGCAGGCGTACGCCAATGGCGAACCCAGTCGGCGCCGGAACGGCCATCGCGGCCAGGGCGACCAATGTACCAGCCAGGGCCAGCACGCAGATGCGCGCGGCGTGGCGCTCATGGCTGCGCGCCAGGAGCAGGGCGCCGAGCAGGTAACCGGCGTAGTTCGCCGAGGCGGCCAGCGACCCGCCGGTGACGCTGAGCAGGCCGTCGCGCACCATCAGCGGATAGAGGCCGGTGAAAGCGAAGCGGCCGAAGCCCATCCCTACGGCGAGGATCAGCGCCGCCGACAACGCGGCGGGCAGGCGGCGCGAGGCGTTCACGGGCGGGCCTCCAGGGTTTCCCGCAAGCGCCGGAAGGCGCCGGTGGCGTAGCCGTCGCGCCAGATCAGCAGGGTGTCCACTTCCAGCATCGACACGACCTGCAGGTTCGGCGTTTCCCGTTGCAGTTCCAGTACCGAGCGCGGCAGTACGCCGATGCAGGAGCCGGCGTTCACGCAGGCGAGGATGCCGTGATAGGAGCCTACTTCCTGCACCGCCAGCGGCGCGCCTTTCAACCAGCGCTCGGCCAGCAGGCGATAGGTGCAACCTCGGGTGAAGCCGGCAAGGGTGCGGATTTGCACATCTTCAGGCTTGCGTACCGGCGGGTGGTTGCCGGGTAGCACCAGCAGCAGTTCCTCGCGGAATACCGGTGCGGCGCGCAGACCTCGCTCCAGCGCCGCCTCGAAACCGGGTTCGGCGCGCAGGATGTCGGGGTGGGCGATCAGCGCGCAGTCGAGCTGGCGGTTCAGTACCTCGTCCAGCAGCTTCTGGCTGTGGCCGGTGCCGACCCGCAGTTCCACCTCGGGATAGTCGCGGTGGAAGCGCGCCAGGGGCTCGGGCAGGCGGCTGGCGGCGGTGGCCTCCATGCTGCCCAGGCGCAGGCTGCCGCTGGCGTTGTCCGGGTGCAGCGACTGGCGCGCCTCGGCCGCCAGGGCCAGCAGTTGTTCGGCGTAGACCAGGAACTCGCGGCCCTGGTCGGTCAGCGTCATGCGCTTGCCATCGCGTAGGAACAGCGCCGCGCCGAGGTCGTCCTCGAGCTGGCGGATGCGCGTGGTGACGTTCGACTGCACCCGTTGCAGGCGTGCGGCGGCGCGGGTGACGCTCTGTTCCTCGGCCACGCAACGGAAGATTTCCAGGCTGGAGAGATCCATGATCAATCTTTAGTAGAGAATATGTTGCGACAAATATTCTCCCCGTGAGATGGTAAGTCAAGCGGCGATACTGCCGGATCGACGACGAGGACCCCGTCATGCGCATCACCGAACTGCTCGGCATCCAGCACCCCATCATCCAGGCGCCCATGGTCGGCGTGTCCACGCCGGCACTGGCGGCGGCGGTGTCCAATGCCGGCGGCCTGGGCTCCATCGGCCTGGGGGCGAGCAACGCCACCCAGGCCCGCGCATTGCTGGAGCAGACCCGCGCGCTCACCGACAAGCCGCTGAACCTCAATCTGTTCTGCCACCGGCCGGCCCAGGTGGACCCTGCGCGCGAAGCCGCCTGGCTGGAGCACCTGCGCCCGCTGTTCGCCGAGTTCGATGCACAGCCGCCGCAGCGGATCACCGAGATCTACCGTAGCTTCCTGGACGACCCGGAAATGCTGGAGTTCCTCATCGAATCGCGCCCGGCGGTGGCCAGCTTCCACTTCGGCCTGCCGCCGCAGGACTGGATCGATCGCCTGAAGGCCGCCGGCATCCGCCTGCTGGCCACCGCCACCTGCCTGGAAGAGGGCCGCACCATCGAGGCGGCGGGCATCGATGCCATCGTCGCCCAGGGCTATGAGGCGGGCGGGCATCGTGGCGTGTTCGAGCCGGAGAAGGACGCGCGCATCGGCACCTTCGCGTTGGTGCGCACGCTGGTAAAAGGCACCGGCCTGCCGGTCATCGCGGCGGGCGGAATCATGGACGGGCAGGGCATGCGTGCCGTGTTCGAACTGGGCGCGCAGGCCGTACAGCTGGGTACGGCGTTCATCTCCGCCAACGAGTCTTCGGCCAACGCCGCTTTCAAGGCGGCGCTGCGTGGCGAACGAGGAGAGCGTACCGAGGTGACGGCAGCCATTTCCGGTCGGGCGGCGCGCGGGCTGGTGAACCGGCTGTTCACCGACGTGGGCCGGGCCGATGCGCCGGCCCTGCCGGACTACCCGATCACCTACGATGCGGCCAAGGCACTGACCGCCGCGGCCACCGCCAAGGGCAACACCGACTTCGCCGTGCAATGGGCCGGGCAGGGCGCACCCCTGGCGCGGGAAATGCCGGCGGCGGAACTGGTGGAAACCCTCATGGCCGAATTCCGTGTCGGTCTTGGCACTGGTGCCGACCTGTAGGAGCGAGCTTGCTCGCGAACGGTTTTCCCGATCACGCCAGCGTCAAGCGATTCGCGAGCAAGCTCGCTCCTACAAAAGCGTTGGCTATGAGCGCCTGAATCAGCGGGCACTGACGGCGGCTGCGGGTTTCTCCCGTGGCCGCCAGAGCTCGGCCAGCAGTACCCCGGCCAGGGTCAGGGCGCCGCCGACCAGGTGGTAGCTGGTCAGCCGCTCGCCCAATACCACGGCGGCGATGGCAGCGGTGAGCACCGGCAGCAGGTTGAAGAACAGCGACATGCGGCTCGGCCCCATGCGCGCCACGCCCTGCATCCAGGACAGCGCGCCGACGATCGAGGCGAACAGGGCGGCATAGAGCACCAGCGGCAGGTTGGCGGCGTTCAGCCCCTGGTGCGGCGAGGCCAGGTACAGCGGCAGCAGCGCGAGGATCGCCACCAGTACCTGCAGGTAGAGCATCACCAGCGGCGGCAGCGGCAAATTCCACTTCTTCAGCAGCACGCCATAGACGCCGTAGGCGAGGGTGGCGACGATCATCATGCCGTCGCCCAGGTTCACGCCGTGGCTGAGCAACTGGTGCGGGTTGCCCTGGGTGATCACCAGCAGCACGCCGGCCAGCGACACCAGCGCGCCGAGCAGCGCCGCGACGCTCATCCGGTGGCCCAGCAGCAGGGCGGCGAGAGCCAGGGACATGAGCGGCATCAGCGACAGGATGATGCCCATGTTGGTCGCCGAGGTCAGCGCGGCGGCGTAGTAGGCCAGGCACTGGTAGACCGCCATGCCGAGCAGGCCGAGGGTGACGATCTTCCAGAGGTTGGCGCGGATCGTCGGCCAGTGGGCGAGGGTGGCGCGCAGCAGGAAGGGCGTGAGCAGCAGTCCGGCCAGCAGCCAGCGGAAAAAGCCGATCTCCGCCGGGGCGATCTGCCCCACGGCGAGCTTGTTGACGACGGTATTGCCGGACCAGATGACCACGGCCAGCAGGGGGAACAGGTAATTCATGGTGGAACGCTTCCGGGGATAACGGTGCGTATTGTCCGCCCGTCCGAATCGAGACGTATAATGAAATCCGGACAATCCACCCCGGCATTCGGACATGACCCGCGCACTGTCGCTCCCGCTTCCCGGCATCGACCGGCTGCCCGCCGATCTCTACTTCCGCTACGACGAGTTCGACGCCGGTACCCATTCGCCCAGCCATCGCCACGCCTGGGGCCAGCTCAACTACGCCTCCCACGGCGTGATGGAACTGGAGGTGGACGGCCAGCGCTTCCTCTCGCCGCCGCAGTACGCCGTGTGGGTGCCGCCGGGGCGGGAGCACAGCTGCTACAACCGCCAGGCCATCGTCTACCGCTCGCTCTACGTGTCCACCGAGCTGTCGCGCAAATTGCCGGCGTCGCCCTGCACCCTGGCGATCAGCGACATCCTCAAGGCCATCCTTTCCGACTTTGCCGCGCGCCAGGTGAATATCCCGCAAAGTGACGCGGACCGCCGTCTGGCGGAAGTGGTGATCGACCAGTTGCAGGCGGCGCAGCCCCACGACGACTACTTGCCCTACGCCAGTGGCGGTGCGTTGGGCGAGGTGCTGGCCGCCCTGCAGGCCGAGCCCGGCGACAACCGCACGCTGGCCCAGTGGGCCGAACACGTGCATAGCACCGAGCGAACCCTGGCGCGGGCCTGCCAGCGGGAGCTGGGGATGTCGTTCGGGGAGTGGCGCCAGCGCCTGCGGTTTCTCGCCGCCATCGAGGCGCTGGCATCGGGGGAAGGGGTGCAGCAGATCGCCTTCAACCTGGGCTACAGCAGCCCGTCGGCGTTCATCGCGATGTTCCGCCGGCTCTCCGGCACGACGCCGGAACAATACCGCGCGACCTTCCGGGCGCTGGAGCAGGCGTGAGGGACTTTTGATCTTGTAGGAGCGAGCTTGCTCGCGAACCTGCCTGACGCCGGCCTTGCCGGCGAATCGCGGAGAAGCTCCGCTCCTACAAGAGCAGCCCCGTGCTGCACAGAGGTTGCGAACGTAGTACCGCCCCCGTAGGAGCAGACTTCGTCCGCGATGCTCTTCAGTAGGCGAGCGGATCAGCCCAGGTTTTCTTCCAGGGCCAGCAGTTCTTCCACGCGCTGGCGACGGCGGATCAGCCTGGCATCGGCACCTTCCAGCAGTACCTCGGCGATCAGCGGACGACTGTTGTAGTTCGATGACATGGAGGCGCCGTACGCGCCGGTGTCGTGGATCAGCAGCAGGTCGCCAACTTGGGCGCGCGGCAGCGCGCGGGGGATGACTACGCCGCCATCACCCTGGGTGAAGACGTCGCCGGACTCGCACAGCGGGCCGGCCACCACGGTGTCGATCACCTCGCGGCTGGCGGTGTCGCCGGCCAGCACGCTGATGCCGTGGTAGCTGCCGTACATGGATGGGCGCATCAGCTCGTTGAAGCCGGCGTCCACCAGCACGAAGTGGTTGCGGCCGGCGTCCTTGGTGGCGCGCACTTCGCTGAGCAGGCAACCGGCCTGGGCGACCAGGTAACGGCCCGGCTCGATTTCCAGGTGCAGCCTGTGCCCGACCACCTCTTCCGCGGCCTTGCGGGCGTTGTCCCAGAGCTGGAAGTAATGCGCGGTGTCCACTTCCGGATCGCCGTCGCGGTAGGGGATGGACAGGCCGCCGCCAGCGGAAATCCCGGACAGGTCATGGCCGGCGTCCTTCACCAGGCGCACCAGGCCGAGCATGGCCTCGCCGACCTGGGCCAGGTGGCCGTAGTCGACGCCCGAGCCGATGTGCATGTGCAGGCCCACCAGGCGCAGACCGCGCTCGCGGATCACGTCCAGGGCGGCGTGCAGGTCGCTGTGCCAGATGCCGTGCTTGGAGTGCTCGCCGCCGGTATTGGTCTTGTTGCTGTGGCCGTGGCCGAAACCGGGGTTGATGCGCAGCCATACCGGGTGGCCGGGGGCGACTTCGCCCAGTTGGCGGAGCATGTCGATGGAGCCGGCGTTCACCGGGATGCCGTGCTCGACCACGGTTTCCAGGGTGGCGCGGTCCAGCAGGTCGGCGGTGAAGACGATCTCGGATTCATCCTCGCGGCACGAATAACCGGCGGCCAGGGCGCGCAGCAGTTCGCCCTGGGACACGGCGTCGACCTTCACGCCCTGTTCGCGCATCAGGCGCAGGATGTGCAGGTTCGAGCAGGCCTTCTGGGCGAAGCGGATGATGTCGAAGCTCTTCAGGCGCTCGATCTGGCCGCGGATGGTGGCGGCGTCGTAGACCCACAGCGGGGTGCCGAATTGCAGGGCGAGCTGTTCGGCGCGGGGCAGGGCGAGGAAGGGCATGAATGAGCTCCGAAGGTAGATGGCGCCAGTCTACCGGGCGTTTCGAAGATCAGATAATGCTGCTTTTTACTTTATCCATTCAAATTGGATATAGGGTGCAATCCACGCCGGCCTCGCGCAGGCGGGCGACCAGCAGCGCGGCTTCGTGCCGCAGCGCCTCCACGAAGCGTTCGCGCAGCGGCGTGGCCGGGCGGTAAAGCGGCTTCACCAGGTTGACCTGGAAGGGCAGCGAGAACGCCAGCGGGCGCAGCTGGATACCCTGGCCCTGGAACATCAGCGCGGTGATCGGGTTGACCACGGCCACACCCAGCCCGGCGCGCACCATGCTGCACACGGACACGGCGCTGTGGGTTTCCACCTGCATCTGTCGCTGCACGCCGGCCGCGAGGAACATGTTGTCGATCAGGTGCCGGTAGTGATCGCCCGGCGCCAGGCTGACGAAGGGCTGGCCGGCGAAGTCCTCCGCCTTAAGACGCTGGCGGGCCAGCAGCGGATGGCTGTCCGGAAGGATGCACACCTCGTCCACCGCCAGCAGCCGCTGCAACTCGGTGCCGCGCGGTGCTTCCTCGTTCTCGATCAGGCCAATGTCGTGACGCTGGGCGCTGAGCTGTTCTTCCAGATGGGGGGATTCCAGCGCCGCTACCTCCAGGCTGATCGCCGGGTTGCCCAGGGTGAAGCGTTTGCAGGCTTCCGGCAGCAGCGCCTGGGACAGCGCTGGCAGACAGCCGATGGAGAACTTGCCCTCGGCGAACTGCCCCAGGCTCCCGGCGAAGGCAACGATGCGGTCGAGCCCGGTGAAGGAGCGCTCCACCTCCTCGAACAGCATCAACGCCCGCGCCGTCGGCGCCAGCCGCCCGCGCTCGCGCAGGAACAGCTCGAAACCGATCAACTGCTCCAGCCGCGCCAGCTCGCGGCTGACGGTGGGCTGGCTGGTATGCAGGAACGCCGCTGCGCGGGTGACGCTGCCGGTGGTCATGACCGCGCGGAAGACTTCGATGTGGCGGAGGGTGATCATGGGGCTGGCCGAAGGGGAGATAGCGGGAGGGTAAGGGGCGCGGGCGCTGCGGGCAAATTCCGATGGCTTGAGGGCCATTGCCTTCAGACCTTTCCTGACAAGATCGTCATCGCGCTATAGCATTGCGCCACTATTTGCAGGGTGGACGCAGGATGCGCAAGGTTTCGGGCTGGTCGATAGGGATGGCACTGGTGTTTGCCACGACGCTGGCGGTGGCGGCCAATACGCCTTGCTCCGGCAGCAAGGGTGGCATCGCCCGCTGCCAGGGCGAGCTCTTCCTGTGCAACGATGGCTCCATCAGCGGCTCGAAGAAGAGTTGCCCGGCTTACCTGGGCGGTGGCAGCTCTGCGACGCCTTCACTTCAGCGCTTCTCCGCCGATGATGGTTCCTGTTCATGCAGCAGCGGCACTTTCTGTACGGGGCCGCGGGGCGGCGTGTATTGCCTGACGCCCAGCGGGAACAAGAGTTATCGGCGGAAATAGTTATGTAGGGCGGTTAACGCCTGGGGCGTTATCCGCCGCAATGGCGGATAACCCGTTCCGGGTTATGCGCCCTACGTTGTCCCGTATTTTGCCGGCAAGGTCTCGCGAGCAAGCTCGCTCCTACGAAGAGCGAGCGGTACAAATCCGACCTGTAGGAGCGAGCTTGCTCGCGAACCGCTTGGTGCAAAGAGTGCATCAATGGAAATCCCGACTCCGCACATCCAGCCCCTCCAGCAACTCGCTCAGATCCGTCAGCCGCCCGGCGATCACATGGCGAACGCCGTCCTTGGCTTCCAGGGTTCCGTCCACCTGCATCAGGCGGGCGCTGAGGAAGGGGCGGCGCTGGCGTTCGGCGAGGTCGCGCCAGACGATGACGTTGATCATGCCGAACTCGTCTTCCAGGGTGACGAAGGTGACGCCGCTGGCGGTGCCCGGGCGCTGCCGGCCGACCACCAGGCCGGCGACGCGCACTGGGCGGTCGGCTTCGAGCTTGAGCAGATCCCGCGAGCTGCGGCAGCGACGAGCCTTGAGCGCGCCGCGCAGCAGGGCCAGCGGGTGCGGGCCGAGGGTGGTGCCGAGGGTGGCGTAGTCGGTGAGCAGGTCTTCGCCGCGGCTGGGCAGCGGCAGGCTGACGGGGGCTTCCTCGGTGACTTGCCCGGCGAACAGCGGCAGCTGCGGCTCGACCCCGGCAATCGCCCAGCGCGCCTTGTGTCGGTGGCCGGCCAGGCCGCGCAGGGCTCCGGCGTCGGCCAGTTGTTCGCGGGAGCGACCATCGAGATGGGCGCGCAGGCAGAGGTCGGCGACGTCGGCGAAAGGGCGTTGTTCGCGCGTCTGGGCTATGGCGTCGGCGACCTCTTCACGCAGTCCGCGCACCATGCGCAGGCCCAGGCGGATCGCCGGCTGGCGCTGGGGAATCGGCTCCAGGGTGCAGTCCCAGTGGCTGTGGCGCACGTCCACCGGACGGATTTCCAGTCCGTGGCGGCGGGCGTCCTGCAAAAGCTGGTCGGGGCTGTAGAAGCCCATGGGCCAGCTGTTGATGAGGGCGCAGGTGAAGGCCGCCGGCTCGTGGCATTTCAGCCAGCAGCTGGCATAGGTAAGCAGGGCGAAGCTGGCGGCGTGGGATTCGGGGAAGCCGTAGCTGCCGAAGCCCTTGATCTGCTCGAAGATGCGCGCGATGTATTCCTGCTGATAGCCCTTGGCGGTCATGCGCTCGAACAGCCGCTGGCGGTGCGGCTCAAGACCGCCGTGGCGTTTCCAGGCGGCCATGGAGCGGCGCAGGTGGTCGGCCTCGCCGGGCGTGTATTCGGCGGCGATGATCGCCAGTTGCATCACCTGTTCCTGGAACAGCGGTACGCCGAGGGTGCGCTCGAACACCGGCTTGAGCTCCTCGGAGGGATACTCGACCGGCTCTTCATCGTTTCGCCGACGCAGGTACGGGTGGACCATATCGCCCTGGATCGGGCCGGGGCGGACGATGGCCACTTCGATCACCAGGTCATAGAAGGTCTTGGGTTTCAGGCGTGGCAGCATGGCCATCTGTGCGCGGGATTCGATCTGGAACACGCCAATGGTGTCTGCTCGGCTGATCATTTCGTAGGTCTTGGGGCACTCCTGCGGCAGCGTGGCGAGCGTCCATCGCGTGCCGCGATAGCCGGCGATCAGGTTGAAGCAGCGGCGTAGCGCGCTGAGCATGCCGAGGGCGAGCACGTCGACCTTGAGCAGGCCGACGGCGTCGAGGTCGTCCTTGTCCCACTGGATCAGGGTGCGCTCGGGCATCGCGGCATTCTCCACCGGCACCAGGGTTTCCAGCGGTTGCTGGGAGATGACGAAGCCGCCGGGGTGCTGCGACAGGTGCCGGGGGAAGCCGACCAGTTGCGACGTCAAGGCCAGCACGCGGCGCAGGACCGGGCTCTCCGGGTCGAAACCGGCTTCCACCAGGCGCTCGGGTGGCGGCGCTTCACGGCTCCAGCTGCCGCAGCAGTCGGCCAGCGCGCCGACCTGGTCTGGCGGCAGCCCCAGCGCCTTGGCCACGTCGCGCACCGCGCCGGCGCCCCGGTAAGTGCTGGCCACGGCGGTGAGCGCGGCGCGGCTGCGGCCGTAGCGACGGAACACGTACTGAATGACCTCCTCGCGGCGGTCGTGCTCGAAGTCGACGTCGATGTCCGGCGGCTCGTTGCGCTCGCGGGAGATGAAGCGTTCGAACAGCAGGTGCACATGTTCACGGGTCGGATCCAGCTCGGTGATGCCCAGGGCGAAACAGACCACCGAGTTGGCCGCCGAGCCGCGTCCCTGGCAGAGAATCTTCTGACTGCGGGCGAAGGCGACGATGTCGTAGACCGTGAGGAAGTAGCTGTCGTACTTCAGCTCGGCGATCAGTGCCAGTTCATCTTCGACGCGTTTGCGAACGGCGGGGGTAGCACCGTCTTTCCAGCGCAGAAGGATGCCTTCCTCGGTCTTCTCCCGCAGCCAGGTGGTGGGCGTATGGCCTCCGGGAACCAGCTCGCGCGGGTACTGGTAATCCAGATCATCGAGATCGAAGGTGCAGCGCTCGGCAATCTTCACCGTCTCCGCCAGCAGCTCGGCGGGGTAGATCGCCGCTAGCACTTCCCGCGGACGCAGATGCCGTTCGCCGTTGGGATAGAGATACTGCCCGGCTTCGTGCACCGGCAGGTGCTGGCGGATGGCGGTCATGCAGTCCTGCAGGGCGCGGCGGCCACGGATATGCATGTGCACGTCGCCGCAGGCCACGGCGGGAATCTCCAGGCGTGCGGCCTGTTCCTGCAGGCGTCGCAGCTTGCCGGCGTCGTCCGGGCCCTTGTGCAGTTCGACGCCCAGCCACAGGCGCTCGGGGAATAGTCCGCGCAACCAGAGGCCGTCGTTGTCCTTATCGTCTCGCGGCAGCCAGATCGCCAGCAGGTGATCGAGGTTGCCCTCGAAGTCCGCGCGCACCAGGCGGTAGCTGCCTTTTTCGGCGCGGCGCCGGGCGTGGGTGAGCAGGCGGCAGAGGTTTTCGTAGCCGCTGAGGTTCTCGGCCAGCAGCACCAGCTTCGGGCCCTGCGAGAGGCTCAGTTCGCTGCCGGTGATCAGCGGCAGCTCGTGTTCCTTCGACGCCTGCCAGGCGCGGACGATGCCGGCGAGGCTGCATTCGTCGGTGATCGCCAGGGCGCGGTAGCCCAGCTTCTTCGCCCGCGCGAACAGCTCGGCCGCGCTGGAGGCGCCGCGCTGGAAGCTGAAGTTGGACAGGCAGTGCAACTCGGCATAGCCGATATCTTCGTTCATGCGAACCAGCCGTGCAGCAGCAGGGGGCCGTCGTCGCCCACCGGGCGGAATACCCAGGCACGCTGGCCGCTGCGGGTGCGTATCTGGTAGTAGTCGCGGCGGATGTCCTCGCCGTCCCACCAGCCGGACTCGATGCGTTCGGGCCCAGTCAGCAAGGTCGGGGCGAACTCGCGCAGGGGCTGCGGTTCGGCCAGCAGCCAGCCGGGGCGCGGGACGTTGGTAACCGGCAGGCGCGGGGTGGAATGGTCCTGCCAGGCGCGCTCCGGGCGATGGTCGGCACGGCCTCCGAGACTGTGTACGGCGTCGTCGCCCAACCGTGCGCGCAGGCGTTCACGCAGTTGCTCCCAGGGCTGCGATTGCTGCGGGCGGTCGTCGAACAGCTCGCGGTGCTGCGGTACGAAGGGCGGCAGGTCGTCAGCCACCAGGCGCACGCTATGCACCGGGGCGCGCAGTTGCAGCTGCTCCAGGCGGCCACGGGTCAGCTCGAAGAGCATTGCCGCCTCGCGTTCGGCGCTGAGCAGGCCGACCGGCATCCGGGTGTCGGTGCCTTCGTGGTGCTCCAGATAGAGGATGAAACGCTGCACGCCGCTGTCGCGCCCGGCGAGGAAGGCCGCGAGGTCGCCGGTCAGGCGGCGCAGCGGGAACAGCAGCGCCTGGGTGGACTCCACGTCGAAATTCAGCTCGATGCGCGACTCGAAACAGTCCGGCGGTCGGTAGAACTCGAGGGCCAGCGGGCGCTGGCCGAGCAGGGTGTCGACCTGCCGCAGCACCTGCGGTGGGAAGCGCCGGGCCAGGCTTTCGCGGGGCAGGACGAGTAGTTGTTGCAGGCTGCGCAGGCCCATGCGGCCCAGGGATGTGGTGGCGTCGCGGTCCAGGCCGAGGCGCTCCAGGGGCATCCTGCCCAGGCACTGGCGCAACTGCTCGTTATCGTGGATCGCCAGCCCGTCGTGGCCGTTGGCGAGGATGCGCGCGGCGGCCGGGTTGGGCGCGGCGGTAATGCGGTGACGGAAGCCCAGACCGTTCAATTCTTCGCGCAGGCGCGCCTCGAAGCGCGGCCAGGGACCGAACAGTTGCAGGCTGGATTGCACCTCCAGCAGCAACGCGCGGGGGTAGTGCTGGCTGACCTGGGAACTGAAGCCGTAGGCCCAGGCGGCCAGCAGGTTCTGCCAGCGCTCCACTTCGCGCAGGTCGTATTCGGCGATGGCGAAATCGCGGCTCAGGGCCTGGGCGGCGGTGAGCGACTGGCCGGGCTTGAGGCCCAGCGCCCGCGCCGCCGGGTTCACCGCCTGCAAGACGCGGCGCTGGGTCGGACCGGCGAGCAGAGCCAGGGGGGCGCCCGGTTCGGCACGACCGCGCAGTACACCGTCCATAGCCAGCTGTGGCAGGAGAATGCAGGCCCAGAGCATGACGGCCTCAGTGCCAGGGCAACGGAATGGGACGCGCCGGCGCCAGGCCGCCCCGGCACTTGAGCACGCGCAGTTGCGCCGGATTGGCGTCCAGCGCCAGGCGCAGCGCGGCCGGGGATGGATTGAGCGCCTCGCGCTGCGAACGATAGGCGATGGCCAGGGTCTGGCCAGTTTCGGCAGCTACCTGCAGGCGGCGCAGGGCGCGGTCGTCGGCCTGCTGCGGCCAGCACAGTACGGCGCCGCAGCTGCCCGAGCGCAGGCACTGCTCGGCGGCCCAGAGAGCGTCGCGGCCGGAGGCTTGGACGATGCTCAGTTGATCGAGCACCACGCCGGCGGCCTGCCACGCGGCCGGGTAGGGCACGTGGGGTGGGGCGACGAGCACGATGCGTTCGCCCGCTGCACTGAGCCGCGCGAGGGTCGGCCAGACCAGTTGCAGTTCGCCGGTACCCTCCTGGGCCAGGAGGATTTCGCTGAGCGCCGCTTCCGGCCAGCCGCCGTTGGGCAGGGCTGCGTCCAGCACGGCGTGGCCGGTGGGCTGCTGGCTGGGTGGCAGGCCCTGGGGTTGGCCTTTCCAGACCTGACGCTGGTGGAACAGGGTGTCGAGCGCGACCACGCTGCCCATCACGGCCTCCCGGCCGCCAAGCGGCGACGGTCATGCGTCCGGCGGGTGGGCCGGGGGAGGAGGATGGGCGGGTATCGCATGGGGGGGCTCGGAAATAACTGTATAGATATACAGTTTATCCAGTGGAATGGTGCCGTCAATGGTGGTTGATCGGGGGCGTGGGGGCTTTCCGTAGGAGTGGAGGACTTTGTCCGCGATGATTTTTGTTTTTGTCTGGGTGTTTCTGCGCCGCTTTGGCATGTGTTGATAGATTTTGTTTCGCCCCCTCGGGCGACCTACTTTGCCAAACGACGCAAAGTAGGCAAAGGTCTCTGCCCCATCATCCGGCCCCGGCTTCGCCGGGGTTCCCTCGCTCCATCGAAGTTTCAGGGGCCCGCGTCGACGGGCCATCCATGGCCCAACGACGCTCTCGCGGCATCCATGCCGCTCAACCCCTGAAACTCCGATTCCACTCGGCCTCCTGAAGGGGCGTTCCGGTGCGTGCGGAGGTTTCTCTGGAAGTCTTTAAAGCCAGAGCCAGAGCGGAGCTGTGCTCCCGTAGGAGAGACGGGGGCACCTAGCCCTTGTCCGCGAAGGCTTGCCACAGCACCCACGTTGCAGGATGAACACCTGTAGGGTGAATAGCGCGCAGCGTTATCCGCCTTGATGGGTTTCGCTTCGCTCTACGCCATCCTACGAAGAGCGATCCAGCATGAAGCAGCCAAAGTTCCAGGCGCGCGCAGAGTCCCGTCAGGAGGCCGAGTGGAGGTATTGCGCAGAGGGGCGAGCGGCATGGATGCCGCGAGAGGCGTAGAGGGCCAAGGATGGCCCTTCTACGCCGACCCTCGGAGCGATACCGGAAGGAGGGCAGTCTGAGCGAAGCGAAGACCCGGATGTCGGGACGAGCCCTTTTGGTTCCTTTTGGGGCTCCAAAAGGGACTCGCCCGAGGGGGCGAAATAAAATCTCGCAGCACACGCGGAAGCGGCGCAGAACACTAAACCCAAAAGCCGCGCGGACAAAGTCCGTTCCTACAACAACAGAAACCCCTGCGGCTCCTTCGACTTCGGCGGATCGGCCACGAACTTCAGCCGCTGCGTCTTCCACCAACTCGGCAGCAACCGCCTCACCGCCGGCTGGTTGAAGCGATCGTCCAGCAGGTAGATCACCCCCGAATCCGTCGGCGTACGGATCACCCGTCCGGCGGCCTGGACGACCTTCTGCAGGCCGGGGAACAGGTAGGTGTAGTCGTAGCCGTCGCCGAACATGCCCTGCATGCGCTGCTTGATCTCCTCGTTGACCTCGTTCACCTGCGGCAGGCCCAGCGTGGCGATGAAGGCGCCGATCAGCCGGTCGCCGGGCAGGTCGATGCCTTCGCCGAAGGCGCCGCCGAGCACGGCGAAGCCGATGCCGCGCGACCCCTTGGTGAAGCGGTCGAGGAAGGCCTGGCGTTCGATCTCGTTCATGCTGCGCGACTGCATCCAGCGGGGGATGTCCGGGTGTTCGGCGGCGAAGTGCTCCAGCGCCTGTTGCAGGTAGGCGTAACTGCTGAAGAAGGCCAGGTAGTTGCCGGGGCGGGCGCGGAATTGGCGGGCCATCAGGGTGCTGATCGGTGCGAGGCTGGCCTCGCGGTGCTGGTAGCGGGTGGAGAGGTTGCTCAGCGCATGGACTTCCAGCTGCTCGGCGCGGAAGGGCGATTCCACCTCGCGCCAGTTGGTGTCTTCCGGCAGGCCGAGCAGGTCCGCGTAGTAATTGGCCGGGTTCAGCGTGGCGGAGAACAGCGTGCTGCTATGCGCGGCTTCGAAGCGTGGTTCAAGGAAGGGCGCCGGCACCACGTTGCGCAGGCACAGCGTGGACAGCGTGCGCTGGCCGCTGCCGTCATGGCGGGTGATGTCGAACAGCGAGTGCGGCCCGTAGGCCTCGGCCAGCCGGCAGAACAGCATGGCGTCGAGGTAGAAGCGCAGCAGCTCGGCCTCGTTGCCGGTGGGCTGGTCGGTGAGGTGGTCGGTGATGGCGCTGACGGCCTTCTGCAGCGCGGCGATGAACAGGTCCGGCACCGTCGGGTAGATCTGGTAGTCCACTTCCTGGTCGCGGTGCATCTGGTTCCAGTGGCGGCCGACGCGCTCCAGCACGCCCTTCAGGCCGGCCGGGGCGACCTTGCGCATCGCATTGAATTCGGTCTGGTCCAGCTCGGCGCTGTACATGCCGCGGCCGCGCTCGATGAGGTTGTGCGCCTCGTCCACCAGCAGCGTGACCTTCCACTCGTTGAGCAGGGTGAGGCCGTAGAGCAGGGCGGTCATGTCGAAGTAGTAGTTGTAGTCGCACACCACCACGTCGGCCCAGCGGCACAGTTCCTGGCTCAGGTAGTAGGGGCAGACCTGATGTTCCAGCGCCACGTCGCGCAAGGCTTCCTGGGTCAGCCAGCGCTGCTTGAGCGCGGCTTCGCGGGCGGCGGGCAGGCGGTCGTAGAAACCCTTGGCCAGGGGACAGGAGTCGCCGTGGCAGGATTTGTCCGGGTGCTCGCAGGCCTTGTCGCGAGCGACGTGTTCCAGCACCCGCAGCGGCTGGCCGGCGTCCTGCTGGCGCAGGGTTGCCAGGGCGTCGAGAGCCAGGCGCCGGCCCGGCGTCTTGGCGGTGAGGAAGAACAAGCGGTCCAGCTTCTGCCCGGGAAAGGCCTTGAGCTGCGGGAACAGGGTGCCGAGGGTCTTGCCGATACCGGTGGTGGCCTGGGCCATCAGCGTCTGGCCGTCGCGGGCGGCGCGGTAGACCGATTCGGCAAGCATGCGCTGGCCCTGGCGGAAATCGGCGTAGGGGAAGCGCAGCGCCTCCAGGCCCTGGTCGCGCTCGACGCGGTGCGCGCATTCCTGTTCGGCCCATTGCACGAAGCGGCTGCACTGCAGTTCGAAGAAGACGCGCAGGTCCTCGGCGGCGAAACGCTCGCGGAACACCGTTTCCTTCTGGGTGATGACGTTGAAGTAGACGACGGCCAGGTCGATGGCGTCGATCTCCAGCGTCTGGCACAGCAACCAGCCGTACACCTTCACCTGCGCCCAGTGCAGCAGCCGGTGGTTCTGCGGAATGCGCGCGACGTCGCCGCGATGGGTCTTGATCTCTTCCAGCAGGTTGGCGTCCGGGTCGTAGCCGTCGGCGCGGCCGCTGACTACCAGCCCCGGATACTCCCCGCGCAGCGGCAGCTCGGCGATGTAGCCCAGGCCGCGACGGGAGACCACCGTGGCGTGCCCGGCCATGCCTTCCTGGGCGGTGGGGGCGGGGGTGAAGCGCAGGTCGAGGTCACCTTCCTTGGCGGTGAATTCGCACAGCGCGCGCACGGCGATGGCGTAGCTCACGCGCTTTCCGCCACTTCGTCCGCCCAGCGCACGTAACAGACTTCCACCGGCATGCCGTGCTCGGCGCAGAAGGCCAGCCAGCGCTTCTGATTGTCCTGCAGGCGGTCGCCGGGGCCTTTCACTTCGATCATCCGGTAGCGGGCCTCATTGGGCCAGAACTGGATCAGGTCGGGCATGCCGGCGCGGTTGGCTTTCGGGTCGGCCAGCAGGCGTTCGAACCACAACTTCAGGTGCGCGGCCGGCAGGCAGTGCAGGGCCTTGTCCAGCAGGTTCTCGTCGAGCAATTCCCAGTGCACGAAGGGCGAAAGGATGCCGAATTTGGCGGCGTAGGTGTCGCGGATCGCCGTCAGATAGGTGTCGCTGTCCAGCAGCGCCAGGCGAGCGGCGAAGGCTTCGGCACGACGGCTGACGAAGTCGCCGCGGTACAGGTCGCTCGGCCCGGCCTGGAAGGGGTGGAAGAAGGCGCCCGGCAGCGGGGCAAAGATCACGTCCCAGCAAAGCAGGCCGAACAGGCTGCAGATCAGCGCGTTCTCAACGTAGTGCACCGGTGCTTCGTCCTCATGGAGTACGGCCTGCACGGCGAACTCGACGTCGACGTCCGGGCGCGGCAGCTCCAGGTCGATGCGCAGCGGCGGCGTCGGTTTGGCGGTCTTTTCTTTCGGCAGGCCGAGCTGGCGGACCAGCCGGGTCAGCGCGCGTTCCACCAGTTGCAGCTCGCCGTCGCTTTCCGGCGCGGCCAGCGCGGCCTGCACCAGGGCGTGGGCTTCCTCGAAGCGCTGCAGGCGTTCCAGCACGCGGATCTGCCGCTGCCGCGAACCTCCGGCGGTGGTGCGCCGGTACAGCGCCAATGCGGCGTCCAGTTCGCCGTCGCGCTCCAGCTGGTAGGCCATGCGGTACAGCAGGCGACCGTGGCGTGCCTGCAGGTAAGGGTTGTCGCTGCGGAAGTCGCCCAGCTCGGCCAGCAGCTCGACGATGGATTCGCCGGCGTCGAAGCGAACCGCGCCGTTCCACAGGTGGATGTAGGCCTCCAGGTCGTCGCGGCGGCGGAAGGCGCGGGAATCGGCGGTGAAAGGGACGGTTTCGTAGCGGAAGATGCCCAGGTCGGCGAGGACGAATTCGGACCAGTCCTGCTGCAGGTTGCCGAAGAACAGCAGGCGCAGGCGGTCGCACAAGGGCGTCAGCATCAGGGTGTAGAGACGGTCGAGGCCGGGGTACCAGTTCCCGAACGGCTGAACCTGCTCGTGGTAGGCGTGCAGGTGCTCGTACAGCTCGGCCTTCTTCAGCGGGCCGCGTGGCAGGTCATCGCGGAAGCGGGCGAGCAGTTCGTCCTTGAGCAGCAGCGGCAGCAACTCTTCCAGCGCCAGCGGCCAGGCGTCGTCCAGCCACCCGAGTTCCAGCAGCGGCGCGGCGGCCGCGGGAATGTCGCCGATCTCGGCGTAGCTCAGCTTGCCGGCGCGGAAGTGCGGCCCCTTGCGCATGACCAGCCGCACCAGCAGCGCCCGTGAAGGCAGCGGCAGCGCGCGGAAATCGGCGATGAACCGGGTTTCCTCGGCCTCGAGCAGGTCGGCGTAGCGTTCGTCGATCCAGTCGAGGGCGCGATGGAAGTTGGTCAGGTAATAGAGGCTGGGGTCGAGCGGCGCAGGCATTGGCGGGCACTGGTTTTACATACAGTGCCAAGGATGGCAAGAGGGGGACTCGGCCGCAAGGGTTGTGGCGGCCTTTTGTCGGGAGATGCCTTGCGCTGGGTTTCAGGATGGCTGTAGGGCCGTGCCCGGACGGCGGATCAATCGAGGCGGAACACCAGCGCCTTCAGGCCGCTATCTTCCTCGATATCGGCGAATTCCGGTGGGTTCTCCAGGCGCTCGACGAAGCGTAGCTGCGGCGCCTCGGCGGCCATGCCCTGGAGGACGAAGTCGACGCCCACCGCCGGGTCATTCACGCAGGCCAGCACGGTGCCGGCGCCGTCCAGCAGCTCCGGCAGGCGGCGCAGGACGCGGGCGTAGTCCTTGTCGAGGACGAAGCTGCCTTTCTGGAAGCTCGGCGGGTCGATGATGATCAGGTCGTAGGGGCCGGACTTCTTCACCTTGCCCCAGGACTTGAACAGGTCGTGGTCGAGGAAACTCACCTTCGACAGGTCGTGGCCGTTCAGGCGGTGGTTGTCGCGGCCACGGCTCAAGGCGGCGCGGGCCATGTCGAGGTTGACCACCTTCTGCGCGCCGCCGGCAATCGCCGCCACGGAGAAGCCGCAGGTGTAGGCGAACAGGTTGAGCACGCGCAGGCCTTCGGCGTTGGCCTGCACCCACTGGCGGCCGTAGCGCATGTCGAGGAACAGGCCGTTGTTCTGCTTGCGGCCCAGGTCCAGCTGGTAGCGCAGGCCGTGTTCGCTGATCTGCCAACCGTCGAAGGCTTCGCCGCAGAGCACTTCCATGGTGCTTTCCAGGGTGTAGCGGTGTTGCAGCATCAGGCTGCGGGCGCCGGTGGCGCGCCAGGTATCGCCTTGCGCCAGTTCCAGCAGCATCGCCCGCAGCGCGGCCAGTTCGTCCTCGGCCGGTTCGCGGAACAGCGACACCAGCAGCACCCCTTCCAGCCAGTCGGCGGTCACCTGCTCCAGGCCCGGCCAGCGCCGGCCGCGGCCGTGGAACAGGCGGCGGGTCTCCACGGGGGCGGGGTTCAGGGCGGCGAGCAGTTGCTCGCGCAGGGTGGCGATGGCTTCGGTGTTCATTGTCTGGGTCTTTCCAATCGGGGCGGCGATTCTACGCGCTCAGGCGCCATGGCGCTGCACCCGCAGTTTTTCCTCCGGACGCGGGGCGACGAAGAAACGATTGAGCGCCTCGTAGCCGGCCGGGTCCAGCGGTGCGGCCAGCGGTGCCAGGGCGTGGCGGGCGAGCAGGCGGTTGCGGCAGGTGTCCGGGTCTATGTCGAGGAAATGCAGACAATGCCCGGCGCCGGCCTGCTGCGCCAGGTCGATCAGCCAGCGGCGGTCGGCCAGGGTGTTGGCGGGGATGTCCAGCACCACGCTGGTGCCGGCTCGCAGCAGGCCGACCACGTGCGGGCCCATCACCTTGCGCACGCGGCGGGCATAGAGCTGGTAGTCGTCCGGGTTGCTGATGCCCCAGGGGAAGAGTTCGGCCAGCCATTGTTCCTCGGCCAGCATCACGGTGCCCGGCGCCTCGGCCAGTTGCCGCGCCAGGCAGGATTTGCCCGACGCCGCCTTGCCACACAGCAGGTGCAATGTGCCCGTACTCATGTCGTCGCCTCCAGCAGGTCGGTGCCGTAGGAGTTGTCCACGGCGCAACGCCAGGCGCCGTCGGCTTCGCGGCGGAAGACGTAGGTGGCGCGGCGGGTCAGCTTGCCGTGGCTGGTGTCCAGCAGGGTTTGCGCGACCACCAGCGCGGTGTCGCCGGTTTCGAGGATTTCCAGGCGGCCCTGGCGCACCCGCAGCTTGTGCCCGAAGTGTTCGGCGATGGCGATGAAGGCGCGGCGGATCTGCTCCTTGCCGCGCGCCAGCAGGCCGGGCTTGACCACCAGCAGTGCGTCGTCGGTGTAGAACGCCAGCAGCGCGTCGAAATCCTCGCGGCCGATGGCTTCATCGGCGGCCTGGATGAGCACTTGCACGGGATGCGGTGCAGGGTGGTTTGCCGGGTCCATCAGTGTCTCCTTGATCGGGAGCCTCGGACGGCGGGCATTAAAAAACCCGCCGGGAGGCGGGTTTGGTTGTTCGCGGAATGCGCTAACCCACCATCGGAGCGATGGTGGTAATAATCTGCTGGAAGGTGCGATTGGCGGCATTCATGGGGCCAGAAGCTAGCAGAAGTTTCGTCCGTCGCGCCAGCACTCTTTTTTTGCTGGTGCCATGGCATGATCGCGGCGCGCCGTGGTCCAACGGCCAAGTCTTTCTCCTCGCTGTAGCGGAGCACCCCCCATGCCATCCCCCCATCCAACCCGCATCCTGCGCGCGCTGGCGCTGCTCGCCGGGTTGGCCGTGTCCGTCGATACCCCTGCCGTCACCTGTCCCCAGGGGCAGCGGCAGGTCTGCCTGGATACCTGCGTCTGCCTGCCGGACCTGGGCGCCGTGCTCGGCCCGGTGATCGCCGACACCCGCAAGATGGCCGGCCAGGCGCTGGGCGTCTGGCTGCAGCAGTCCCGCGACCAGGCGGAGCAGGGCGGCACCCAGCCGATCCCGCTGGAAATCCGCGCGCAGCTGCAGGCCTATTTCCCTGACGAGGTGCTGATGGCGGCGCGCTATTCCACCGGCGCGCTGGATGAGCTGAACGCCGCCCAGACCATGATGCAGAACCCCGACACCGAGGCCGTCACCTTGGTGGACGTGATCGTCTTCCGCCGCGAGGAAGACGCGCAGAAGGACGTCGCCCTCTGGGCCCACGAACTGTGGCACGTGAAGCAGTTCCAGGAATGGGGCGTGCAGGGCTTCGCCAACCGCTACAGCGAGGACTACGACGCCGTCGAGGCGCCGGCCTACGCGATGCAGCGCAAGGTAGCCAAGGACCTGCGCGACAGCCAGCAGACGGCCGCCGCGCAGCACTAGCGGCTCGCGGACTCCCCGGCGGCGGCTTCCGGCACCGGCGTACCGCCGCCAAGCGCCTTGCACAGGGCGATCAGGGTCAGGCGCAGCTGGGTATCGCTGTCCACCAGGTCGCGGCGCGATTGCAGGTAGGCGCGCTGGGCGTCAAGCTCCACCAGGAAGTCGGTCATCCCGCCGGCGTAGCGCACCTTGGCCATGCCGTAGGCGATGTCGGCGCTGCGCTGCTTGTCCTGCAACTGGCGGTTGCGCTGGCGTTCGGCGCCGTACTGGCTGAGGCTGTCGTCGACTTCCTGCCAGGCCTTGAGCACGGTCTGCTGATAGGCCACGGCGGCTTCCTGCTGTTCCAGCTTGCGCAGGTTGATGCTGGAGCGTCGCCGGCCATTGTCGAAGATCGGCACGGAGAGACTCGGGCCGACGCTCCAGGTGCGGCTGCCCCAGTCGCTGATATGGCCGTCCTCGGTGGATTCGAAGCCGAAGCGCGCACCCAGGCGGATGGCGGGGTAGAGATCGGCCACGGCCACGCCAATATTGGCCGTGGCGGCATGCAGCTGGGCTTCGGCGGCGCGGATGTCCGGGCGGCGCCGGGCCAGCTCCGAGGGCAGGCCGAGGCTGAGGTCCGGTGTCTGCGGCTCGGCCTGCGCCACCGGCTTGAGCTCGTCGCGCAGGCTGCCGGGTTCGGCGCCGATCAGCACGCCGATCTGGTTGACCGCCGCGCTTTCGCTGGCCAGCAGTTGCGGCAGGCGCGAGCGCAGATCGGCCAGTTGGCCGCGCTGGCGTTCGACGTCGAAGTCGTCCACCAGGCCGCCATCGGCGCGCACCTGGATCAGTTGCAGGGTTTCCTCGGTGGCGGCCAGGTCCTGGCGCGTCACCGCGATCTGCTGCTGCACGCCGCGCAGCTCGAAGTAGGCGCGGGACAGTTCCGCGGCGACGCCCAGGCGCACTTCGTCGAGCATCGCCGCCTGCGCTGCCACGCTGGCGTCGGCGGACTCGATGGAGCGGCGGATGCGGCCCCACAGGTCCGGCTCCCAGGAGGCGTCGAAGCCGGCCTGGTAGAGGGTGAAGGGCTCGGCGAGGACCTTGCTGATCTGCTCGCTGTTCGCGCCGGGGGCGATGCGCTGGATCATCAGCGCGTTGGCGCCGTTCTCGCTCATGCGCTGGCGATTGACCGCCGCCGAGGCATTGACGTCCACACCGCGCTGGGACGCCACCATCTGCCGCTGCATGCGGCTCTGGGCGAAGCGCAGCACGGCGGTGTTGAGGTCCGGGCTGGCCTTGTCGGCGCGGCGCTGCAGGTTGTTCAGTACCGGGTCGTTGAACAGCGTCCACCAGTCCTCGGCGAGTTGGGTGGTGCCGGCTGCGGGCAGCGCCGCTTCGCCGGAGTGGGCCGCCTGCCAGCTGGCCGGGCTACGGGTCTGCGGCGCTTCATAGTCGGGGCCGACGGCGCAGCCTCCGAGCAGCATCAGGCAGCAGGCGAGCGGAGTGAGGGAGTGATTCATGGGCTTTCTCTCACGTCAGGCGGTGGCGGAACAGCCACGAGGCGAGCGGCAGGGTAACGGCGGCCACCACCAGCATGGGGATGAGGTTGAACGACACGCTGGCGAGGCTGGCGCCTTCCAGGTAGATGCGCTGGATCAGGTCGATGCCGAAGCGCAGCGGGTTGGCGTAGGTGACCACCTGCAGGAATTCCGGCATGTTGCGCACCGGCGTGGCGAGGCCGGAGAGCAGCGTCAGCGGCATGATCAGCACGAAGGTGTAGAGCATCGCCTGCTGCATGTTCAGCGAGATGGCGGAAATCGACATGCCCAGCCCGACGCAGGCGATGGTGAACACCGCCAGCCCGCCGTACAGGTCCAGCAGCGAGCCGGCCATGGGGATGCGGAACCAGAACAGCGCCATCAGCAGCACCAGGCTGGCCTGCGCCAGCCCGATCAGGGTCGGCGGTATGGCCTTGCCGAGCATGATTTCCAGCGGCGTGTAGGGTGTCACCAGGAGCTGGTCGAAGGTGCCCTGTTCGCGCTCGCGGGCCACCGAGAGGGCGGTGAGCATCAGTGTCTGCATCATGCTCAGGGTGGCGATCAGCGCCGGGATCAGCGGCCAGCGGGTTTCCAGGTTGGGGTTGTACCAGGCGCGGCTGACCACGCTCAGCGGCGGTGCCGCCAGGCCCCGGCTGCGGTTGAAGTCGACCACGATGCTGGCCAGCCCCGCGGCGGCGGAACCGGCGGTGTTGGAGTTGCGCCCGTCGAGGATGACCTGGATCGGTGCCGGGTCGCCCAGGGCCAGGCGGGTCTGGAAGTCGGAAGGGATGTGCACCACCAGCAGCGCCTTCTGCTCGTCGATCACCGTCTGGATTTCCTCCACCCGCGTGAGGGTCGCCACCCGGTGGAAGATGCCGCTGCCGTCCAGGCGCGAGGCGAGCTCGCGGGACGCCTCACCCTTGCTGAGGTCTAGCAGGGCGTAGGGGGCGTCGTTGAGGTCGAAGGTCACTGCGTAGCCGAACAGCACGCTCTGCAGCAGCACCGGCACCACCAGCACGATGCGGTTGGCCGGGTCCTTGAGGATCACCAGCAGTTCCTTGCGCCAGAGGTTGAGGATGCGCCAGAAGAATTCCATCGTGCTCTAGTCCAGTCGCTTGCGCGTCACCAGCCGCGCCAGGCCCAGCAGGACCACGGCGTAGGCGGCGAGGATCGCGCAGTCCTTGAGGATCATCGGCCAGAAGTTGCCGGCCAGGAACAGGGATTTCACCAGTTCCATGAAGTAGGTCGCCGGCAGCAGGTCGCCCACCACGCGGATGGCGGTCGGCACGTTGCGCAGGTCGAAGATGAAACCCGAGAGCATCATGGCCGGCAGGAAGCTGGCGAGCAGGGCGATCTGGCTGGCGAGGAACTGGTTCTTGGTCATCGCCGAGATCAGCAGGCCGATGCCCAGGGCCACCAGCATGTAGAGCATGGAGGCGACCACCAGCACCACGAAGGAACCGTACAGCGGCACGTCGAACAGGAAACGCGCGGCGATCAGGCACAGCGCCAGGCCGATCATGCCGATGCCGAAGCAGGGGATGATCTTCGCCAGGAGGATTTCCACCGGTCGCACCGGGGTGACGAACAGCGCTTCCAGGGTGCCGCGCTCCCATTCGCGGGCCATCACCAGGGCGGTGAGGAAAGCGCCCACCAGGGTCATGATCAGCACGATCAGCCCCGGCACCAGGTACCAGGTGCTGGTGTTGGCGGCGTTGAACCACATGCGCTGGACGATGGTAACGGCGCCGCCCCGGGGTTGTCCGTCGGCGCTGCGGTCGGCCTGCTTCTCGCCCCAGCCGGCCAGGGCGCTGCCGACGTAGGTGGCGACGCTGGCGGCGCGGGTGGCGTCCGAGCCCTGCACCAGCACCTGGATCTGCGCGTTGCCTTCATTCAGGCGGCGGGTGAAGTCGGAGGGCACCTGCACCAGGGCGTCCACCTCGCGGGACTTCATCAGCGCCTCGCCCTCGGCGAGGGAGCGCACATGATGTGGCACCAGGTAGTCGGTGCGGCTGATGCTGGCGGCGACGTCGCGGGCGATTGGCGAGGGATCGTCGAGGACGATGGCGATGATGGCGCGCTTCACGTCCAGCGACAGGCCGTAGCCGAAGATCAGGATCAGCGCGATGGGCAGGCCGATGCCGATCAGCAGGTTGCTGCGGTCGCGCACCAGCTGCCGCACTTCCTTGCGGGTCAGCGAGGCGAGGCGCCGCCAGAAGCCGCCGGCGCTCATGCCGTGCCCGCCTTGGCGTGCTGACGGTTGGTTTCCACGATCTCGATGAACGCCTGCTCCATGTTCAGCGTGCTGCCCTGGCCGCCGGCCTGCTCGCGGACTTCCTGCGGGGTGCCCATGGCCAGCAGCTTGCCGGCGTCCTGGATGACGATGCGGTCGCAGTACTCGGCCTCTTCCATGAAGTGGGTGGTGATGATTATGGTGGTGCCGGAGGCCGCCAGCGCCGTGATGCGTTGCCAGAAGCCGCGGCGGGCGAGGGGATCGGCGCCGCTGGTGGGTTCGTCGAGGAAGAGGATTTCCGGTTCGTGGAGCAGACCCACGGCCATCGCCAGGCGTTGTTTGAAGCCGCCGGGCAACTGGCCGCTGGGGGCGTCTTCCTGGCCGCTGAGGTCGAACTGCCGGGACACCGCGTCCATCCGCTGGCTCAGGCGCTTGCCGATCAGGCCATAGGCGCCGCCGAAGAAGCGCAGGTTCTCCGCCACCGAGAGGTTGCCGTAGAGGGAGAACTTCTGCGACACGTAGCCGACCTTGCGCCGCGCCTGGGCCCGCGCGTGGCGCAGGTTGACCCCGGCCACCTGCAGGGTGCCGCTGGTGGCCGGCAGCAGCCCGCAGAGCATGCGGAAGGTGGTGGTCTTGCCGGCGCCGTTGGGGCCGAGCAGGCCGAAGATTTCGCCGCGGCGTACGCTGAAGCTGGTGCTGGCCACGGCGGTGAAGTCGCCGAACTTGCGCACCAGGTCCTTCACTTCGATCACCGCGTCCTCGCCATCCTCATGGCGCTGGGTGCCGCTCTTGAGCGATTCCATGTCCACCGCCTCGGCGTCGCTGCGGGCGCGCAGGAGGAACATGAAGCCGTCTTCCAGCCGTGCCTCCACCGGGCGGGCCGGTGCGCCGTCGAGCAACTGGTCGAGCCTCGACTGCTCGGCGTCGGGCTGGCGGATGAAGCGCACTTCGCCCGACTGCGGCACGGCGTCGACGATGTTCCGGTGGTCCTCCAGCAGCCGCGCCTGCAGGGTGCGCGCGGGCTGCTCCGGCGGCGGCGTGGCGATGAAGCAGAGGTTGTCGGCGTGCTGGCGGATCGACGCCGGGTCGCCCTTGGCCATCAGTTGGCCCTGGTGCAGCAGGAAGACTTCGGCGCAGCGCTCGGCTTCGTCCATGTAGGAGGTGGAGACCAGCACGCTGAGCTGTTCCTGCTCGATCAACTGCTGGATGATTTCCCAGAGCTCGCGGCGCGACAGCGGATCGACGCCCACGGTCGGTTCGTCGAGCAGCAGCAGGTCCGGCGAGCGCACCAGGGTGCAGGCCAGGCCCAGCTTCTGCTTCATGCCGCCGGAGAGCTTGCCCGCCGGGCGCTCGGTGAAGCGCGCCAGGTCGGTCATTTCCAGCAGGCGCTGGTAGCGCTCCTCGCGCTGCCCGTGGGGTACGCCATGGAGGTCGGCGTAGAGGTCGAGGTTCTCCTGCACGCTGAGGTCTTCGTAGAGACCGAAGCGCTGCGGCATGTAGCTGATGCGGTCCTGTACCTGCTGCGGGTGGGCGTGGACGTCCAGGTCCAGCACCGTCAGGCTGCCGGCATCGGCCTGCAGGAGCCCGGCGACCAGGCGCAGGAAGGTGGTCTTGCCGGCGCCGTCCGGGCCGACCAGCGCGGTAAGCTTGCCGCGCGGGATGTCCAGGCTGATGTCCTTGAGCGCCTGCACCGTCTTGCCCGACTCCTTGATCAGGAACTGCTTGGCCAGGCCCTCGGCGCGGATGACCGGGCCTTCGCCGCGAGCTTGCGGACTCGTGGCCATCAGCGCGGCTCGTCGGCGAGACGTACCGTGGCCGGCATGCCCAGGCGCAGGCGGTTGTCGGGGTCGGCCACCAGCACCCGGACTTCGTAGACCAGGCTGGTGCGCAGTTCTTCGGTCTGCACCGATTTCGGGGTGAATTCGGCGACCGAGGAGATAAAGCCGACGTGACCGTCGATGGCCTGGTCCGGGTGGCTATCGGTGAAGACCTGGGCCTTCATGCCTGGCTTGATCCGCCCCAGGTTGATTTCGCTGACATAGGCGCGAATCCATTTCGGGTCGGTCAGCGCCAGGGAGTACACCGGGCGCTGCGGCGAGGCCATGTCTCCGGGTTCCAGCAGGCGCGAGCGCACGGTGGCGTTCTGTGGCGCCTTGAGGTCGGCTTCGTCGAGGTTGTGCTGGAGCAGGGCGAGGTCGGCGCGGGCGGCGGCGAGCTGCGCCTCAGCCTGGGCGATGTCTTCCGCGCGCGGGCCGATCCGGGCCAGGCGCAGGGATTTCTGCCGATCTTCCAGCTGGGCCTGGGCGACCCTCTGCTGGGAGGTGGCGCTATCGATGTCCTGCTGGCTCACGGCGCGGCCGCCGGGGCTGTTGGCGCGGATGTTCTGCAGGCGGCGCAGCTGGGTGTTGGCGAGGTCGAGCTGGGCGCGGGCGGCCTGGTCCTGGGCGCGGGCGCGGTCGATGTCCTCGGGGCGCGTGCCGTTCTTCAGGCGCAACAGGCTTTGTTCCTGGGCGGCGATCTGCGCCCGGGCCTTGTCGATCTGCAGGCGCAGGGCGCGGGTGTCGAGGCTGGCCAGCACGTCGCCGGCCTTCACCTGGTCGCCTTCATCGACGTTCATCCGGGCGATGCGCTCGCTGCCGATGAAGGCCAGCGAAACCTGGCGGATATCGACGTTGCCGTAGAGCACCAGTCCCTTATCTCCGCTTTCGCGGGATTGCAGGTACCACCATGACCCGCCCCCCAGCAACAGCACCAGAACGACGACCAGCAACAGCTTCTTCGGCATGAAGACCTTCCCTGTTTCGTGACAGCCCGGTGAAGGATAGCCAGTTATTCGCTCCCGGAGCAGCAAAATGACGGCTACGGCGCGTCGCAGAGGGGTTCGAGCATCGTTTCGTCAGCTTCGCCGCCGTGGTTGCGTATTGCTGTTAGCGTGGAGAGGCAACCTCAACGGGAGCGCTGTCATGAGCGATCAAGTGAATGGTTCTCAGGCCGCCAAACAGTCCTCTTGCCTGCGTCGCGCGCAGCTGATGCAGTGGTCCGGCATGGTGATGTTCGTCCTGGCCATCGGCCTGGCCGCGCTGACGGACTTCCTGACCCACAGCGAGGGCATGACCACCATCGTGCTCTTCGGTGGGCTCGGGCTGCTGGCGATGGTGTCGGCGCGCTTCATCGCGATGGCTTGCCTGCGGAAGCAGCATCCGTAGGGCGTATAAGGCTCCGCGTAATACGCCGTTTGGCCTGAGCCTCAGACCGCTGCGGGTTCAGTCATGGCGCCAGCAACAGGGCAGGGAGTATCGGCGTACAACCGCGAACGGTTGTACGCCCTACGGACAGCTTTTCGTAGGAGCGAGCTTGCTCGCGAAGGGAGTCTACCGGCAGCACCGGCGCTGGGCGGTTCGCGAGCAAGCTCGCTCCTGCAATAGAGCCGGCGGTTTCAGCGCTGCGGCGCTTGCGGCTGAATCCGCTGCGGGTCGATCCCCTGGTCGCCGATATTGATGTCGTCGGTCATCTGCGGTTTGGGCGGTGGCGCGACGTCGTGCCCGGCGGGCCCGCCGTGGCCGCTGCAGGACGATCCGCCCAGGGCGAGGGCCAGTACGCCCGCCAGTAGCAGCGCGATGAATCTAGGCATCTGCGCGTCCTCCCGTTGGCTGTCCCCCCCTCCAGTGAACGCGCCCTGGGACCTGTCACCCCGCGCGCCTGACGAACGGCGCCACCTCCCTGTCACGAAATGAAAAGCCCCTGTCGTTCGATGTGAAGCGGCTGTCCGGCCCCCTCCCTAGAGTCCGATCCATGGGCATCCGCCCACTAAAAAAACAAGACAGACTGGAGAATCCGGCATGGCCAAAGCCGTTCGTTTCTATGAAACCGGGGGTCCCGAGGTCCTGCGTTACGAGGACGTGGAGGTCGGCGATCCCGGCCCGGGGCAGGTTCGCCTGCGCCACGTTGCCGTAGGGCTGAACTACGCGGACACCTACTTCCGTAATGGGACCTACGCGGTGCCCCTGCCCAGCGGCATGGGTGTGGAAGCCGCCGGGGTGGTGGTGGCGGTGGGCGAGGGCGTGCACAACGTCGTACCGGGCGACCGGGTCACCTACACCGGCTTCATCAATACCCTGGGCGCCTACAGCACCGAGCGCCTGGTGCCCGCCGCACCCTTGATCCGCCTGCCCGAAAGCATCGCCTTCGAGACCGCCGCCGCGATGACCATGCGCGGCCTGACCTCGGCCTACCTGATGCGCCGCATCCATGACTTCAAGCCCGGCGACAGCATCCTGCTGCACGCCGCTGCCGGTGGCGTGGGCCTGATCGTCTCGCAGTGGGCGCGCCTGCTCGGCCTGCGGGTGATCGGCACGGTCTCCAGCGAAGCCAAGGCCCAGGTCGCCCTGGCCCACGGCTGCGCGGAGGTCATCGACTACAGCCGCGAAGACGTTGCCTCGCGGGTCCGCGAGCTGACCGATGGCCGTGGCGTGGACGTGGTGTTCGACAGCGTCGGCAAGGACACCTTCATGTCCTCCCTGGATTCGCTCAAGCGCCGTGGCCTGATGGTCTGCGTCGGCACCGCGTCCGGGCCGATCCCGCCGTTCGACCCGGTCCTGCTGGCGATGAAGGGCTCGATCTTCCTCACCCGCCCGGCGCTGGCCGACTACATCGCCGACCCGGCGGAGAAGGCCGCGCTGCTGGATGAGCTGTTCACCCACGTCGGCGATGGCGACATCCGCATCGAGATCAACCAGCACTATGCGCTGGAAGATGCCGTGCAGGCCCACCGCGACCTGGAGTCGCGCAAGACCACCGGCTCGTCGATCTTCGTCATCTGAGGTGACTCGTCATGCACGTGGAGCAACTGACTTGCAGCATCGGCGCTGAAGTTTCCGGCGTGAACCTGGGCGATGCCGCCCGTGACGATGCACTGTTCGACGAAATGCGCAGCCTGCTGCTGAAGCACAAGGTGCTGTTCCTGCGCGACCAGGACATCAGCCGCGCGGACCACGTGGCCTTCGCTCGCCGTTTCGGCGAGCTGGAGGACCACCCGGTGGCCGGCAGCGACCCGGAGCACCCGGGCCTGGTGCGCATCTACAAGACCCCGGACCTGCCCAACGACCGCTACGAGAACGCCTGGCACACCGACGCCACCTGGCGCGAGGCGCCGCCCATGGGCTGCGTGCTGCGCTGCGTGGAATGCCCGCCGGTGGGTGGCGACACCATGTGGGCGAACATGGCGCTGGCCTACGAGAACCTGCCGGCCGAGATCAAGAGCAAGATCGCCGAGCTGCGCGCCCGCCACAGCATCGAGGCGAGCTTCGGCGCGGCAATGCCGATCGAGAAGCGTCTGGCCCTCAAGGCGCTGTACCCGGACGCCGAGCACCCGGTGGTGCGTACCCATCCGGAGACGGGCGAGAAGGTGCTGTTCGTCAACGCCTTCACCACCCACTTCACCAACTACCACACCGCGCAGAACGTGCGCTTCGGCCAGGACGCCAACCCCGGCGCGCTGGACCTGCTGCGCTACCTGGTGAGCCAGGTCTACATCCCCGAGTACCAGGTGCGCTGGCGCTGGAAGAAGAACAGCGTGGCGATCTGGGACAACCGCAGTACCCAGCATTACGCGGTGATGGATTACCCACCCTGCGTGCGCCGCATGGAGCGCGCCGGAATCATCGGCGACAAGCCGTTCTGATCCTCGGAAAAAAGAGCTCTACAAGAACAATTTACGGAGACTGACATGCAATTTTTCGACGATTCCCTGCACCCGGAGAACCAGGACAAGGTAGTCATCACCGTGGCCCCCTACGGCCCGGAATGGATGCCCGAGGACTTCCCCGAAGACATCCCGGTGACCATGGACGAACAGGTCCAGAAGGCCGTGGACTGCTACGAAGCCGGCGCCACCGTGCTGCACCTGCACGTGCGTGAGCTGGACGGCAAGGGCTCCAAGCGCCTGTCCAAGTTCAACGAGCTGATCGCCGGCGTGCGCGAAGCCGTGCCGGACATGATCATCCAGGTCGGCGGCTCGATTTCCTTCGCCCCGGAAAGCGACGGCGAGGCGGCCAAGTGGCTGTCCGACGATACCCGTCACATGCTCGCCGAGCTGACCCCCAAGCCCGACCAGGTGACGGTGGCGATCAACACCACCCAGATGAACATCATGGAGCTGCTCTACCCGGAGTACCTCAAGGGCACTTCCCTGGAGCACCCGGCCTACCAGGCGGCCTACAGCGAGATGACCGTGCCGGCCGGCCCGGCCTGGGTCGAGGAGCACCTGAAGCGCCTGCAGGCGGCCAATATCCAGCCGCACTTCCAGCTCACCGGCATGCACGCCCTGGAAACCCTCGAGCGCCTGGTGCGCAAGGGCGTCTACAAGGGCCCGCTGAACCTGACCTGGATCGGCATCGGCGGCGGCTTCGACGGCCCCAACCCGTTCAACTTCATGAACTTCGTGCACCGCGCGCCGGACGGCGCCACGGTCACCGCCGAGTCGCTGCTCAAGAACGTCCTGCCGTTCAACATGATGGCCATGGCCATGGGCCTGCACCCGCGCTGCGGCATCGAGGACACCATCATCGGCCAGCACGGCCAGCGCATGACCTCGGTCGAGCAGATCCAGCAGTGCGTGCGCGTTGCCCACGAGCTGGGCCGTGAGGTCGCCAGCGGCCAGGAAGCCCGCGCCATCTACAAAATCGGCGTGCAGTACGACAGCGTCGAGGAAACCCTGCGCATGAACGGCATGGCGCCCAACCGCCAGCCGGGCCAGAAGTCCGTCCCGCTCCGCGCGTGACAGGCTCCGGTGCGGGTTCTGCCAGTAACCCGCACCGGCTTTTACCCCAGAAGAACAACAAGAACCCGATTACTCGCCTGGAGAGGTAGCGTCATGGCCATCCACTCCGTCGCCCTGGGCGACATTTCCGCCACCACGCCCAGCGTGCCGCGTCGTTATGCCTGGGTCGTGTTCGCCCTGACGTTCGGCCTGCTGATTTCCGATTACATGTCGCGCCAGGTGCTCAACGCCGTCTTTCCGCTGATCAAGGGCGAATGGGCCCTGAGCGATGCCAAGCTCGGCCTGCTCAGCGGCATCGTCGCCGTCATGGTCGGCCTGCTGACTTTCCCCCTTTCGCTGCTCGCCGACCGCTGGGGCCGGGTGCGCAGCCTGTCGCTGATGGCCATGCTCTGGAGCCTGGCGACCCTGGGCTGCGCGCTGGCGCAGACCTTCCCGCAGATGTTCGCCGCACGCTTCTTCGTCGGCGTCGGCGAGGCGGCCTACGGCAGCGTTGGCATCGCCGTGGTGATCTCGGTGTTCCCGGCGCACCTGCGCGCCACCCTGACCGGCGCCTTCATGGCCGGTGGTATGTTCGGCTCGGTGCTGGGCATGGGCCTGGGCGGCGTGCTGGCCGCCCACCTGGGCTGGCGCTGGGCGTTCGCCGGCATGGCGCTGTTCGGCCTGTTGCTGGCGCTGCTCTATCCGCTGGTGGTGAGCGAGAAGCGCATCGCACCGGTAGCCGCCGCTGAAGCGCCGCGCCAGGTGGGCGGGCGCTCGCTGCGCAGCCTGTTCGGCAGCCGTTCGGTGATCGCCGCCTACCTGGGCAGCGGCCTGCAGCTGTTCGTCGCCGCCGCCGTGATGGTGTGGATTCCCAGCTACCTGAATCGCTACTACCACCTGGACACCGACAAGGCTGGGCTGATCTCGGCGGTGATCGTGCTGGTGGGCGGCAGCGGCATGGTACTCTGCGGCATCCTCTGCGACCGCCTAGGTCGCGCCAATCCGCCGCGCAAGATCGTCCTCGCCATCGGTTTCTGCCTGGCCAGCTGCCTGCTGCTGTCGGTGGCCTTCCACCTGCCGCCGGGCACGATGCAACTAAGCCTGCTCGCCCTCGGCATGTTGATGGCGGCCGGCACCTCCGGGCCGTCCGGCGCCATGGTGGCCAACCTCACCAGCCCGGCCGTGCACGGCACCGCCTTCGCCACCCTGACCTTGGCCAACAACCTGCTGGGCCTGGCGCCCGGCCCGCTGCTCACCGGCGTGCTGGCCGACGCCGTGGGACTGGACCGCGCGTTCCAGATCGTCCCGCTGCTGAGCATTTTCGCCGCGCTGGTGTTCATCTATGCCCGGCGCCACTACCACAGCGATATCCGCCGCCTGCGCGGCGAGGAGGAGGGCGCATGATGCCGACGCTGAACCTGGACATGACCTTCGACTTCATCTGCCCCTGGTGCCTGATCGGCAAGCGCAACCTGGACACCGCGCTGCGCCTGCTGGCCCGGCAGCGTCCGGAACTGGACGTGCGGGTGAACTGGCTGGGGCTGCAACTGCTGCCCCAGGTACCGATGGAGGGCGAACCCTTCGCCGCGTTCTACCAGCGCCGCCTGGGCGGCAAGCGGGCGGTGCGCGCACGCCAGATGGAAGTGCGCGACGCCGCGCGCCAGGCCGGGGTCGAGATCGACTTCGAGCGCATCCGCAGCATGCCCAATACCACCTACGCCCACCGCGTGTTCCAGCGTGCCGCCCAGCTGGGCAGCCAGTCGCAGCTGGAGCGCCTGCTGGAACTGCTGTTCCGCGCGCACTTCCAGCTCGGCGAGGACATCGGCCAGCGCGATACCCTGCGGCGCCTGCTGCGCGCCTGCGATTACATTCCCGAGCAGTTCGAGGAGGCGCTGGCCGACGGCGCACGTGCCTTCATCGGCCGCCGCGTGGGACTGGCGGACTCCAGCGTGCCGCTGTTCCTGCTCGACGGGCGCGCCTTCGCCCTCGGCGGGCAGAGCCCGGACCAGCTGCTGGTGGCCCTGCTGCGGGCCTTCGATCGGCAGGAGGCGCTGTCGGCATGAGTGGCGCGTTGCACATTCCGAGCGAACGGCTGCCCGCACGGGGCGGCCGCAGCCTGTTCCATCACGAGAAGGGCATCGTCCTGCTGTTCGACGTGGAAGGCTGCCTGTACGCCATCGACGACCGCTGCCCCCACGCCGGAGCCTCGCTGTTCACCGGCCGCCTGGACGGCCGCTGGCTGCAGTGCCCGGCGCATGGGTTGAAGTTCGACCTGGACACCGGCTGCCCGGCGGGCATCAAGGGTTTCGGCGTGCGTCGCTATCCCATCGAATGGCGTGCCGACGAGTGCTTCCTGCTGCTCGACGAAACGATCGCCGAGGGAGTTTCCGCATGAGCACCGCCGTCATCTCGGCGCTCGGCACCCGCAGCCGCACGCTGCTGCCGGGGCTGCTGGTCAGCGCCATGGTCGCCGCCGCGGCGACCTTCCTCTCCGAACACTACGGCGCGCCGGTGATGCTGTTCGCGCTGTTGCTGGGCCTGGCGCTGAACTTTCTCGCCACCGACAGCGTGTGCAAGGCCGGAATAGAATTTACTGCCCGCGAGATCCTGCGTTTGGGTGTGGCGCTGCTGGGCATCCGCATCACCTTCGGGCAGATCGCCGAGCTGGGCTGGCAGCCGGTGGTGATGGTGGTTGTGCTGGTGACGGTGACCATCCTGGTCTCCATCGCTGCCGCCCGCGCCATGGGCTTCAACTTCCTGTTCGGCCTGCTCACCGGCGGCGCCACGGCCATCTGCGGCGCCTCGGCGGCCCTGGCCCTGGCGGCGGCGCTGCCGGCCCATACGCAGAAGGAAAAGGCCACGCTGTTCACCGTGCTCGGTGTCTCGGCCCTTTCGACCCTGGCGATGATCCTCTACCCGATGATCGTCCATGCCCTGGGCCTGCCGCCGTTGCAGGCGGGCATCTTCCTCGGCGGCACCATCCACGACGTGGCCCAGGTGGTCGGCGCTGGCTACAGCATCTCGCCGGAGGTCGGCGACAGCGCCACGGTGGTCAAGCTGATGCGCGTGGCCATGCTGCTGCCGGTGATCCTCTGCGCGGCGATGATCACCCGCGCCCGCGGTGTCGAGCCGGGCGACAAGCGCCCACCGCTGTTGCCCTGGTTTGCCGTGGGTTTCGTGCTGCTGGCGGCGGTCAACAGCACCGGGTTCCTGGCGCCGGTGGTGCAGCAGGCGGGCAGCAAGTTGTCGCAATGGTGCCTGGTGATCGCCATTGCCGCCCTGGGCATGAAGACCCAGCTGCGCGCCCTGGCCACGGTGGGGATCAAGCCGATCCTGCTGATGGTGGGGGAGACGGTGTTCCTGGCGGGGCTGGTGTTGGGGATGTTGAAGATCGCGGGCTGATGAGTGCCCTTGAGTGATCGCGGACTTTGTCCGCGATGCTTTCATAAGGCGGACAACAGCTAAAGCGATACCCGCCGTCTTGTTCGGTGTTTCTGCGCCGCTTCGGCGTGCACTGAGAGATTTTGTTTCGCCCCCTCGGGCGACCTACTTTGGCAAACGACCCAAAGTAGGCAAAGGTCTCGTCCCGACATCCGGGTCCGGCTTCGCCGGACTCCCCTCGCTCCGGTATCGCTCCGAGGGTCGGCGTAGAAGGGCCATCCCTGGCCCTCTACGCCTCTCGCGGCATCCATGCCGCTCGCCCCTCTGCGCAATACCTCCACTCGGCCTCCTGACGGGACTCTGCGCGCGCCTGCAACTTTGGCTGCTACATGCTGGACTGCTTTTGGTAGGAGCGAGCTTGCTCGCGAACAGATTTCCCGGATGCAGCGGAGTCAGGCGGTTCGCGAGCAAGCTCGCTCCTACAAAGGCGGATAACGCTGCGCGTTATTCGTCCTACTGGGGTTCATCCTGCAGTGTGGGTGCAATGACAAAACTTCGCGGACAAGGTCTGCTCCTACGGGAGCAGAGCCAGCTCGGAGCAAGCCCCTGCCTTTGCTTTGCTCTTGAAGACTTCCAGAGAAACCTCCGCGCGCGCCGGAGCGCACCTTCAGGAGGCCGAGTGGAATCGGAGTTTCAGGGGTTGAGCGGCATGGATGCCGCGAGAGCGTCGTTGGGCCATGGATGGCCCGTCGACGCGTGCCCCTGAAACTTCGATGGAGCGAGGGGAGTCCCGCGAAGCGGGACCCGGATGATGGGGCAAAGACCTTTGGTTACTTTCTGTCGTTTGAGAAAGTAACTCGCCCGAGGGGGCGAAACAAAATGTCCTCGAACACGCCGATGCGGCGCTGAACACCAAACCCAAAAGCATCGCGGACAAAGTCCGCTTCTACGAGATACATCTGCACTCGGGTCGGCCCTCACCCTCACCCTAACCCTCTCCCAGGGGGAGAGGGGACCGTTCGGCGCAGGATCAAACCGAGGTGTTAGCCGGCACGGACAGCTCCCTCTCCTGGGGGAGAGGGCAGGGGTGAGGGGGAGCGCAGGCACGGATTATCCAGAAGAAGACAGTTGCTCCTACAAAAGCCCGCCCTGGCGAGCTCTCACTCCAACTCCCGCCCCGTATGCTCCCGCCGCCAGGCCGCCGGCGACATGCCGTACTGAATGGTGAACCAGCGGGTGAACGAACTGGGCATCCCATACCCCAGCAGGTCGGCAATCCGGCTGAGCGAGTAGCGCGGGTTTTCCATGTAGCGCAGCACCAGCTCGCGGCGCACTTCGTTGATCAGGTCGGAGAAGGTCACGCCGTTCTCCTCCAGGCGGCGCTGCAGAGTGCGCACGTTCAGGCCCAGCGACTGGGCGATCTGCTCGATGGTGGCGCGGCCCATGGGCAGCAGCAGGTAGATGGCCTTGCGCACCTCGTTCAGGGTGCTGCCGTCGGTGGCGCCGGGCAGCGAGTCGACGAAGCTGCGCGCGTGGCGGGCCATGGCCGGGTCGGCCATGGGGTTGGCGGCGTCGAGGTCGGCCGCCGGGATCACGATGCCGTTGAACTCGCTGCCGAACTCGATCTTGCAGCCGAACAGGCGCTTGTGCACCTGCAGGTCGGCCGGCGCGTCGTGGGTGAGGTTCACGCTGATCGGCCGCCAGTGCGGGCCGAGGAGGGCGGCGCAGAGTCGGTAGAGGGTGCCGATGGCCAGTTCGATGCCCTGGCGCATGGGCATCGGCGGCACGGTGATGATCTCTTCGCGCAGGATCGCGGTCTTGCCTTCCTGGTCCACGTACAGGGCCAGCGATTCGTTGATCAGGTGGCGGTACTGGACGATGGTGTCGATGGCTTCGCGCAGCGTCGCCTGGTGGGTGATCAGCAGGCTGATCACGCCGAAATCGGCGAGCTGGCGGGATTCGGCCATGCGCAGGCCGAAGGTTTCGCAGCCGCAGGCGCGGGCCGATTCTTCCAGCAGGCTCACCACCGGAGTGATGGGCACACGCTGCTCGGGGTGCTCCAGCATGGACAGGCTCAGACCCACCCGGCTGAGCTGTTGCTGGGGATTCAAGCCGAGGTGGCGGGCCACCTCCAGGTAGTTGGTCAGGGCCGCAATACGAACCATTGGTGTCATGCCGATCGCCTTCTTGTTCTTGTGGCTGCGTCGCGCCGGTGGGGCTGTCACGAAATGACAGGTGCCGAACTCTCACCGGAGCGCGTTTGGCTTGTTCGATGACGACAGATTCTATCGGCGAGTTCAGTAAAGCGTGTACGAACTTTTGTATATCACCCGGCGGCGCTGAATGCCACCGAGAGGCCCTAGCTCGCGTGGTGCGTGGGATCTGCCTGATGAACCGCATGCCGGATGACGTCCGTGCTGTCATCAATTGCGAAGTGCCTGACGTTCTATGCAAAGCAACGCCGCCGGGCTGCCTCTACTGTCTAGTCCAACAAGTTCGAAATAGCTGCAAGGTGACCCGGTGAAACACAACAACTCCACCACCGTCCTCATCGTTCCCGGCCTGCGCGATCACGTGGCCGAACACTGGCAGACCCATCTTCAGGCCCGCCTGCCTAATGCGCGCAGCGTGCCGCCGCTGACCGAGGACAAGCTTGACCTCGATGCCCGCGTCGCTGCCATCCAGCACGAGCTGGCGCAGATCGACGGCCCGGTGATCCTGGTCGCCCACAGCGCCGGCACCCTGATGGTGGCGCACTGGGCTGCCCGTCACGACCGTCCGATCAAGGGCGCGCTGCTGGTGACCCCGCCGGACCTCGAAGGCCAGTGGCCTGACCATTACCCGAGCCCGGCGAGCCTCGCCGAGCGGGGCTGGGCGCCGCTGCCGCAGCAACCTCTGCCGTTTCCGACCCTGGTGGCGTCCAGCGACAACGATCCGCTCGCCACGCCAGAGGCGGTGCAGCGCATGGCCGACACCTGGGGCGCAAGCCTGGTGGCGCTGGGTCGCGTTGGTCACATGAACCCGGCATCCGGCTTCGGTGACTGGCCGGAGGCGGACAACCTGATCCAGATGCTGGATCGCTGATCCCCCGATAGGAAGTTAACGCTCCGGCGCCTGGCGCCGGGGTTTGGCCCCCGTACGCCCTGATGGCGGCGAGGGCGAGGGCCGCGGGACGGGCCCGGATAGCGTCCCGACTACAACAAGAAACGGAGCACACGCATGCACTACCAGAGCAACCCACCGCGGCGGCTGCGCCGCTGCCTGCTCGCCACGGCGATTCTCGGCGCTATCGGCGGCACCTCGGCCCAGGCGTTCGAACTGAACACCGGCAACCCGGACATCGCCGTCCGCTTCGACAACACCGTCAAGCTCAGCTATGGGCAGCGGGTGGAAGCGGCCAACAGCAAGATCGCCGGCACCGCCAACACCAATGACGGCGACCGCAATTTCTCTTCCGGCAGCCCGGTGACCCAGCGCTTCGACCTGCTCAGCGAGCTGGACTTCGTCTACCGCGACAGCATGGGCTTCCGCGTCAGCGCCGCCGGCTGGTACGACAACGCCTACGAAGACGTTGGTTCGAGCAACCCGTTCCCCGGCCAGAAGGGCAACGCCGGCCACCTGGTCACCAAGAACGGCGCCGTGATCGCTCCGCCCGGCGCCAAGGCGTCCACCCACGGCCTGAGCAACTTCGCCGACCGCTACTACAACGGCCCTTCCGGCGAACTGCTCGACGCCTTCGTCTTCGCCAGCCACCAGGTCGGTGACGACATGCTGCTCAGCGGCAAGCTCGGCCGTCACACCGTGTACTGGGGCGAGACCCTGTTCAGCGCCGCCAACGGCATCAACTACGGCCAGTCGGCCCTGGACCTGGGCAAGCTGTACAACGTGCCGGGCACCGAGGCGAAAGAGCTGTTCATGCCGCGCAACCAGCTTTCCGCGTCACTGACGGTGAACCCGGAGCTGACCCTGGCCGCGCAGTATTTCCTCGAGTTCGAGAACTCGCGCTTCCCCGAAGGCGGCACCTACATGGGGCCGTACGACATGCTCAACGACGGCGGCAACGTGTTCTGGCTGCCGCTGCCCGCGCTCAACGCCTTCTACGGCGCGCCGCGCGGTCATGACCGCGAGCCGGACAACACCGGCGACTTCGGCCTGATGGCCAAGTGGAGCCCGGAGTGGCTCGACGGCACCCTCGGCTTCTACTACCGCAACACCTCCGACACCCTGCCGGCGGTGCTGGTGGACGCGCCGAACCTGCAGAAGCCCGGTCTGGCCGGCCTGAAAGGGATGAACTACTTCACCGCCTACGCCGACGACATCGACATCTATGGCATCAGCCTGTCGAAGGAAGTCGGTGGGGTGAGCGTCGGCATGGACCTGAACTACCGCGAGAACATGCCGCTGGCGAGCAACTTCACCACCGTCAATTCCACGCTCTACAACGCCGCGCAGAAGGGGCTGATCAATGGCGCCAACCTGATCGGTTCGCTGCCCAGCGACGGCGACACCGGCCTTGCCCGCGGCAAGACCTTCCATGTGGTGCTCAACGGCCTGGTGACCTTCGGCGCGACCCCGCTGTGGGACGCTTCGTCGCTGGCGGTGGAGGGCACCCTGACGCACCTGATCGACGTCACCGAAGGCGAGCAGACCTTCAAGGGCGACTCCAGCTACCACGGCGTGGACAAGGTCACCACCAATGCCTACGCCATGTCCGCCAACTTCACCCCGACCTGGTACCAGGCCTTCCCCGGCGTCGACCTGTCCATGCCGATGGCCTACAACGTCGGCCTGCACGGCAACTCGGCGGTGCAACTGGGCGGCAACGAAGACGCCGGCAGCTACTCGATCGGGGTGGCGGCGGACTTCCACCAGAAGTACCGCGTCGACCTGAAGTACGTCGACGCATTCGGTCCCTTCGATACCTGCGAAAGCGGACACGACAACAACACCCCCGGGGCTAATGGGCAGTACCAGTGCATCCCCGGGCAGATCACCTCGCAGGGCGGCCTCGCGCCCCTGCTGAAGGACCGCGGCATGGTGACCGCGTCCCTCAAGGCGACCTTCTGATTTCACCCCAGGCTCCTTACCCGGAGCAGGAGAAAAACAGCATGAACTTCAAGCCAACCCTGATCGCCACGGCCCTCGGCCTGGCCCTGTGCGGTGCAGCCCAGGCTGCCGTCTCGCCCCAGGACGCCGCCCAGCTGGGCACCACCCTGACCCTGGTCGGTGCCGAAAAGGCCGCCAGCAGCGACGGTTCGATTCCCGCCTACACCGGCGGTCTGACCAGCGCCCCGGCCGGTTTCAAGGCCGGTGACAGCATGCGCCCGGACCCCTTCGCCGGGGAGAAGCCGCTGCTGGTGATCGACGGCAAGAACGTCGACCAGTACAAGAACGAGCTGACCGCCACCACCGTCGAGCTGGCCAAGCGCTACCCGAGCTTCCGCGTCGACGTCTACCCGACCCACCGCACCGCCGCGCTGCCTGATGCGGTGCTGGAGAACAGCAGGAAGAACGCCGTCGCGACCCAGTCCCTGGAGGGCGGTACCGCCATCGACAACGCGCTGCCAGGCGTGCCGTTCCCGATGCCGAAGACCGGCGCCGAGGCCATGTGGAACTTCCTGCTGCGTTACCAGGGGGTTAACATCAAGGCCAAGTACGACTCCTGGAACGTCGATTCCTCGGGCAGCGCCAACCTCGCCACCACCGGCCAGGCCTTCATCAACTACCCGATCTACGAGAATCTCACCCAGCCGGTGAAGGGCTCCGAGGTCTACTACCAGATGAAGCTGTACTACAGCGGCCCGGCCCGCCGCGCCGGCGAGGCAATGATGCTCAAGGACGCCGCCAACCCGCTGCAGCAGCCGCGCCGCGCCTGGCAGTACCTGCCCGGCCAGCGCCGCGTGAAGCTGGCGCCGAACCTGGCCTACGACACCCCGAACCCCGGCATGGCCGGCGCCGGCACCTACGACGACGTGTTCGTCTTCAACGGCGCGCTGGACCGATACGACTGGAAGCTGGTGGGTAAGCAGGAAATGATCGTGCCCTACAACACCTACCGCCTGACCTACACCAGCGACATCAAGCCGGTGGTCACGCCCAATCACCTGTCGCCGGACTTCGTGCGCTGGGAGAAGCACCGCGTGTGGGTCGTGGAAGGCACGCTGAAGTCCGGTGCGCGGCACATCTACGCCAAGCGCCGCTTCTACCTCGACGAGGACAGCTGGGTGGCCGTGGCTTCCGACCAGTATGACGCCCGTGGCCAGCTCTATCGCGGCTCCTTCGCCTTCCTCAGCCAGAGCTACGACAAGCGCATCCCGGACGCCACGCCGTTCATGATCTACGACCTGACCGCCGGCTCCTACAACATTAACGGCGTCGTCGGCCCGTACGGCGGCATCACCTACATCGATCCGCTGGCCGCCACCCAGTGGTCGCCTGAAGCCCTCGCGGGAAGCGGTATCCGCTAAGCGGATGAGTTCGCGGCGGCCCACAAGGCCGCCGTGTATTTCAGATCGAGGTAGCCGTATGCAATTTCCCCTCAAGCTCGCCCTGGCCTGCGCCGGGCTGGGACTGGCGCTGCTCGCCGGTCACGCCGGCGCCGATGAATTCGTCGACGTGCTGGACCTGCCCTCGCAGCCCACCGCACTGGCCATGAGCGGCCCGCTGGCGGCCATTGCCCGCGCCGACAAGCGCCTGGTGGTGGTCGGCCAGCGCGGCCACATTCTCTATTCCGACAACGACGGCAAGGACTGGCGGCAGGCCGAGGTGCCGGTCAGCTCCGACCTCACCGCCGTGCGCTTCCCCACGCCGCGCGACGGCTGGGCGGTGGGCCACGACGGCGTGGTGCTGCACAGCGCCGACGGCGGCGAACACTGGATCCGTCAGCTCGATGGCCGCGCCATCGGCCAACTGATGCTGGATTACTACACGGCCCACCCCCAGGCGGATAACGAAACCCTGCTGGAGCAGTCGCGGCGCATGAAGGAGGAGGGAGCCGACAAGCCGTTCCTCGACCTCTGGTTCCGCAACACCCAGGAGGGTTTCGTGATCGGCGCCTTCAACCTGATCCTGCACACCACCGATGGCGGGCGCAGTTGGGAGCCCTGGAACCATCGCATCGACAACCCGCAAGCGCTGCACCTGACCGCCATGTCGGCGGTGGGCGGGGACCTGTTCATCGTCGGCGAACAGGGCCTGCTGCTCAGGCTCGACCCGGCGGGCCAGCGCTTCGTGGCGCTGAACTCGCCCTACAAGGGCACCTTCTTCGGCGTGCTCGGCAAGCCCGGCCTGCTGTTCGCCTATGGCCTGCGCGGCAACGCGGTGCGCAGCGTCGACGGCGGCGCGAGCTGGAGTGCGGTGGCCACCGGCCTGCCGGTCAGCCTCACGGCGGCCAGCGAGGGCGCCGACGGCGGCCTCTACCTGTTCAGCCAGGCCGGCCAGGGGCTGGTCAGCCGCGACGACGGCGCCACCTTCAAGCCGCTGACCCTGGCCCAGCGCACGCCCGTCAGCGGCGCCCTGATCAGTGGCGACAGCCTGCTGCTGGTGGGCAATCGCGGCCTGCAACGCAGCGCGTTGCCGCTCACACAATAAGAAAGAGACAGCCTCCTATGGTCGACCTCAAGCAAGGGCAACTGCCCGTCATCAGCGATCTGCGGGACTTCGACGCGCACAGCGGCAGCCTGCTGGAACGCTTGGTGTTCAACCATCGGCTCCTGTTCATCGGCCTGATCGCCCTGGTCACGCTGCTGCTCGGCTGGATGGCGGTGACCCGCCTGGAGATCAAGCCCAGCTTCGAGAAGATGATCCCGCAGAGCCACCCCTACATCCGCAACTACTTGGAGAACCGCGGGGCGCTGCGCGGCCTGGGCAACTCCGTGCGAGTGGTGGTGGAGAGCCGCGACGGCGACATCTTCGCGCCGGCCTACCTGGACACCCTCAAGCAGATCAACGACCAGCTGTTCCTCAGCCCCGGCGTCGACCGCGCCTGGATGAAGTCGCTGTGGTCGCCGGCGGTGCGCTGGACCGAAGTGACCGAGGAGGGCTTCCAGGGCGGCCCGGTGATGCCCGACGGCTATGCCGGCGACGCCCCGAGCATCGCCACGTTGCGCCAGAACATCGCCCGCGCCGGCATCGTCGGCAGCCTGGTGGCCAATGATTTCCGTTCGAGCATGCTGGTGGTGCCGCTGCTGGACCATGACTCGGCCACCGGCAAGGGCATCGACTACCAGCAGTTCTCCCACCAGCTCGACGCGCTGCGCCTGAAGTACGAATACCTGGGTGACCAGCGTGCCTTCGAGGCCGGCGAGCCGGGCAAGGGTGCCATGCGCATCCACGCGATCGGCTTCGCCAAGCTGGTCGGCGACCTGATCGACGGCCTGCTGCGGGTGATGATGTTCTTCGGCCTGGCGGTGGTCTCGGCCTTCGTCATCATCCTGCTCTATACCCGCTGCCTGCGCAGCAGCCTGCTGGTGATCGTCTGCTCGCTGCTCGCGGTGATCTGGCAGCTGGGCCTGATCGCCTGGCTGGGCTATGCGCTGGACCCTTACTCGATCCTGGTGCCGTTCCTGATCTTCGCCATCGGCGTGTCCCACGCCACGCAGAAGATGAACGGCATCATGCAGGACATCGGCCGCGGCACCCATCGCCTTGTGGCGGCGCGCAACACCTTCCGTCGCCTGTTCCTCGCCGGGGTCAGCGCACTGCTGTGCGACGCCGTGGGCTTCGGTGTGCTGATGCTGATCGACATCCCGGTGATCAAGGCCCTGGCGATCACCGCTAGCATCGGCGTGGCGGTGCTGGTCTTCACCTCGCTGCTGCTGATGCCGGTGGCGTTGTCCTTCATCGGCGTCAGCCCGCGCGCCGCCGCCCGCGCCCTGCGCGAGGAGCAGCAGGAAGCCCGCGAGCAGGGCCTGGGCCGCCTGTGGAGCCTGCTCGACCGCTTCACCGAACGGCGCTGGGCGAGCATCGCCCTGGCGGTCGCCGCGCTGATCGGCGCCGGCAGCTTCCTGGTCAGCCAGCGCCTGCAGATCGGCGATCTCGACGCCGGCGCGCCCGAGCTGCGCGCGGACTCGCGCTACAACCGCGACAACGCCTACATCACCAGCCACTACGCGCTCTCCAGCGACCTGTTCGCGGTGATGGTGAAGACGCCCGCCGAAGGCTGCCTGAACTACAAGACCCTGATCCTCGCCGACCGCCTGGGCTGGGCGCTGCAACAGCATCCGGGCGTGCAGGCGAGCGTGTCGCTGGCCGACGCGGTGCGCCAGATCACCGCCGGCACCTACGAGGGCAACCCCAAGTTCGCCAGCCTGCAGCGCAACCAGGACGTGCTCAACTACTCGGCGCAGCAGGCCTCGGTGAATACCCCGGAACTGTTCAACACCGAGTGCTCGGTGATGCCGGTGATCGCCTTCCTCAAGGACCACAAGGCCAGGACCCTGGAGGAAGTGACGACCATCGCCGAGGACTTCGCCAAGGCCAACAGCACCCCGGACCGCCAGTTCCTCCTCGCCGCCGGCAGCGCCGGCATCGAGGCCGCCACCAACAGCGTGGTGCACCAGGCCAACCGCACCATGCTGCTGTACATCTACGGGGCGGTCAGCCTGTTCTGCCTGATCACCTTCCGCAGCTGGCGCGCGACCCTGGTGGCCATGCTGCCGCTGGTGCTGACCTCCATGCTCTGCGAGGCGCTGATGGTGTTCCTCGGCATCGGCGTGAAGGTGGCGACCCTGCCGGTGATCGCCCTGGGCGTGGGCATTGGCGTGGACTATGCGCTGTACCTGTTGAGCGTGCAGTTACAGCTGCAACGGGCCGGCTTCCCGCTGGCGATGGCCTACCAGCAGGCGGTGATCTTCACCGGCAAGGTGGTGGCATTGGTGGGCGTGACCCTGGCCGCCGGGGTGATCACCTGGGCCTGGTCGCCGATCAAGTTCCAGGCGGACATGGGGATTCTGCTGACCTTCATGTTCCTCTGGAACATGCTGGGGGCGCTGCTGCTGATCCCGGCGCTGTCGCACTTCCTGCTGAACGACAGGAAACGCTGAGCGGGGGGGCGGCGACCACAGGGAGTACAACCGTTCGCGGTTGTACTCCGTTTTTCCTAGGGATGGTTGCGATAGCGCTCGGCCAGCGATTGCACGCGAGAGACGTAGGTTTGCGTCTCCGCGTAGGGCGGCACCCCGTTGTACTTGTCCACGGTCATTTCGCCGGCGTTGTAGCCTGCCAACGCCAGCGTCTGATTACCGTTGAAGCGCTTGAGCAGCCAGGCCAGGTAGCGCACTCCACCGCGAATGTTCTGCCGCGCGTCGAACGGATCGTCCACATCGAAGCGTTCTGCGGTCTCGGGCATCAATTGCATCAGCCCCTGGGCGCCGGCCATGGAAACGGCGTTGGGACGAAACGCCGATTCGGCATGGATCACCGCGCGGACCAGCGCCCTGTCGACACCGTAATGGCCCGACGCGGCTTCGATCTCCCGTCGATAGGAGCGGGTATCCAGGCGCAGTGAGGCGACCTTGAAGTCCCTCGGCATCCTGCATAGGTAGCAGCCCTTGATGAAGTTCACCTCGATGACATCGACCCGCGCGGAGATGCCGACAGGGCGTCGACTCACATACTGACGAACGCCATTGTGGACGAAGGTGTACACCTGAATTCGCATGGTGCGGGGATTGTCGCCCTGCTCGATCATCGGCGTGGCCTTTGACCTGGCGCCGATAACCGCGCCAGCCTTGCCGTTCTGGAGAGTGCAGCGGGCGCCGGGAATGGCATGGCGGGTGTGGCTGATGGTTCCGTCCCGTGCCTGGCACTTGAACAGGGCGTCGGCGTAAAGCGGAGCGACCAGCAATGCCAGTCCGATGCAGCCAGGAAGGCTCCTGCGAGCCCATCGCCATGCTCTGGAAGTCATCACACCGCTCCGCGCGCGGGCGCCGATCAGGCTGCGGAGCGCCTGACCTGGGCAAGGGAAAGGCCAACAGGGGCGGTCGATGCAGGGGGATCCTGTCGACCTGCCGCTTCGTTCGGGTAGTTATAGCCCTTTCAACTCGCCGTGGAGTTTGTGCAGACGTACGGCCTGCAGGTGCTTGATGCCTCTGCCTGTGGTTTCCCTCACCCGAGAATGAAATACACCTTGCGCACCGGCGTGAGGTTTTCCCAGGTGCCCTTGAAACCCGCGGCCACCACGAAGGAATCTCCGGGCCCGAAGGTCTTCGCCACGCCGTCGGCATCGGTCAGGCGCACGCTGCCTTCGAGGATGTGGCACAGCTCGTCGTAGTCGCACTCGCACCGTTCCAGGTGCACACCGGCTTCCCAGATGCCGGCGATGGCGTTTTTCTCCGGCGCCGAGAAGTGTCGCCAGCTGCGGCTCCGGTACGGCGCATCGACGATGGCCGGGTCGTTGATTTCGCGCTCTTGGGGCGCGAGGTCGGGGTTGGCGAAGTCGATGACGTGGCGGGGCAGGGTGGACATGAAGTTCTCCATCAGGAATCGAAACCGACGCCGAAGGCATCGAAGGTCTTGAGCAGCAGGTCGCGGCGGCCGGTGCGGTCTTCCTTGGCCAGTGAGCGCTGGGCCAGGCGCACGCCGAGGTAGCGCAGCGGCTCGGGCGGGAAGGGGAAGGGTTTCTGCGAGGTCATGCGCAGTTCGGTGCGTTCGGTGCGTTCGCCGGCCAGTTGGTCGAGCATGTTCAGCGCGGCGAAGCGGCTGGCCGACACGCCCTGGCCGGTGAAGCCGAGTGCGTAGGCCACGCGCCCACCGAGCACGCAGCCGGTGAACAGCGTGGTGCGCGCCGAGGTGTCGATGATGCCGCCCCAGGCGTGGCTGAACTGCACCGGGCCGAGCTGCGGAAAGGCTTCGCGGAACTGGCCGGCCAGGCGCTCGAAGCTTTGCGGACGCTGGGTCAGGGCTTCGTCGCGGCGGCTGCCGAAGTGATAGATGGCGTCGAAGCCGGCCCACAGAATGCGGTTGTCGGCGGTCTTGCGCAGGTAGTGGAACTGGTTGCCGGCATCGGCGATGCCGTAGCGGTCGACCCAGCCGATGGCGCGCAGCTGATCGTCAGTCAGCGGCTGGGTGACCAGCGAGTAGTCGTATACCGGAATCACGCTGGAATTCAGGTGGCCGAGCAGCGGCGGGGCGATGTTGGTGGCCAAGGCGATCTGCCCGGCTTCCAGCTCGCCATGGTCGCAGCGCAGCATCAGGCGGTCGCCAAGCGGGTGCAGTTCCTGGACCGGGGTGTTCTCGAACAGCTCGACGCCTTGCTCCAGGCACACCCGGCGCAGCTCGGCAGCCATCTTCGCCGGGTTGAGCAGCGCGTAGTTGGGTTCGAAGACGCCGGCCTGGTAGGCGGGCGAGTCCAGCCTGCCGGCCAGTTGCGCTTTGTCCAGAAACTCGCAGTCGATGCCGAAACGCTCGTAATTGCGCTGCATGCCGCGCAGGCCGTCGACCTGCCAGGGCTGGGCGGCGACGTTGAGTTTGCCGCGGCGTTCGAACTCGACGTTCATGCCGAAGCGCTGGAGGTCCGCCTCGAACTCATCGAGGTTCTGTCGGCCCAGGCGTACCAGGGTTTCGGCTTCTTCCGGCCAGCGACGCAGGGCGTTGCCTACGCCGTGGGAAATGCTCGGTGCGCAGAAACCGCCATTGCGCCCGCTGGCCTCGCCACCGCAACGACGCGCCTCGACCACCGCGATGCTCGCGCCGGGCCGGCGCTGACGGGCGTGCAGGGCGGTCCACAGACCGGTGAAACCGCCGCCGACCACCACCAGATCGAAGCTGCGATCGGCCTCCAGCGCAGGGGAAGCAGGAGCGAGATCGAGGGTGTCGAGCCAGAAGGGTCTGGGAGTGGTGCGTGCAAGTGAGGCGGATGTCATCGGAAAACTCCGGCAGAATGTCGGAAGAAAAAGCGGCCAGCGGGCCGCGTCCGAAATCTTGTAACGCTCACGGGGGCCAGGCATACGGTCCGCCGCTCTTTGCGGGCACGCCCGGAGCAGGAAAAGCCGGCCGAGACCGGCAGGGGAAAACCATGAGTGACGAACAGGGCTGGAGCGCCACCCTCGAAGGAGCGACCTACCAGCCCGACCCGGCCAGCGCCGCTACCCATGCCGTGGTGATGCGCTACCACCAGGCCTGGCGCCGGCATGACATCGACGCGCTGATGGCGCTGTTCGACCCGCAGGTGGAATACAACGACTTCTTCCAGGGCCGGCGCATCGCCACGGAGGAACTGCGCGGCTACCTGCAGTCGAGCATGCCGGCGGCGGGGGACGAGTCGCAGCTCTACACCGACCGCCTGCGGGTGGACGGCGACACGGCGTTCCTGCAATACCAGGTGACCTTGCGCGGCACCCAGGGGCTGGTGTCCTACCGTGCCACGGAGGCGTACACCGTGCGTGAGGGACGGATAATCCGGGTCAACGAGCACACGGCCCTGGTCGGCCAGCCGCAGAAAACCTCCAGCGAGGCGCCGGAGCGCATGGCCGGCAGCCGCCTGGGGCTTTCCGCGCGGCAACTGAGCCAACTGGGTGGCGACATCCAGCAGTATTTCCAGCAGACCCGGCCCTTCCTCAACCCCGACCTGGACATGCCCCAGGTGGCGGCGGCCACCGGCTACACGCGCAACCAGATTTCCTACTTCCTCAACCAGGTGCTGGGCCTGAGCTTCTACCAGTACCTGAACCAGTTGCGCCTGCGTCATCTGCTGAGCCAGCTCGGTGATACCAACAGCGTCACCCGTATCGACGAACTGGCGCGGGCGGCGGGGTTCCGCTCGCTGTCGACCTTCTACCGCTGCTTCCGCGAGGAGACGGGACTGTCGCCCAAGGCGTATCTGGAGCAGAAGGCAGCTTCGTGATCGGATCGTTCTCTTAGGATGGCGTGGAGCGAAGCGATACCCATCAATCGCTGGCGACCCCGCCGATGGGTATCGCAAGCTCCACCCATACTACGGGGTGCCATGTGCCCGAATGGCTCCTCCGCGCGTGCCCGCATGCACGGCGCCCGCGTTATCAATCCCGCGTCCATTTCCCTATGCTCGGCCGACAAGCATTCCAATACCCTCAGGAGACCTTCGCATGCGCGACCAGCTCTATATCGACGGCCAATGGCAGGCCCCCGCGAAAGGCGGCCGCTTCGAGGTGTACGACCCCTCCAGCGAAGCGGTGCTGACGGAAGTCGCCGCCGCCACCGGCGAGGACGTGGAGCGTGCCGTGCAGGCCGCGCGCCGGGCATTCGATGAGGGCGAGTGGGGGCGCAGCACGGGCAAGGAGCGCGCGGTTTACCTGCGCGCCATCGCCGACAACCTGCGTGGTCGCCGCGAGGACCTGGCCCGTCTGGAAGTGCAGGACAACGGCAAGCCGCTGCCCGAGGCACAGTGGGATATCGACGACGCCATCGGTTGCTTCGACTACTACGCCGAGCTGGCCGAAGGGCTGAGCGACGAGGGTGAAGTGGTCGCGCTGCCGGACGAGCGCTTCGCCTGCCGCGTGCTGCGCGAACCGGTGGGCGTGGCCGGGCAGATCATTCCCTGGAACTACCCGCTGCTGATGGCTTCGTGGAAGGTCGCGCCGGCGCTGGCCGCCGGCTGCACCGCGGTGCTCAAGCCGTCCGAGCTGACCCCGCTGACCTCCCTGGAACTGGCTGCTGCCGCGGACGCCGCAGGCCTGCCCAAGGGCGTACTGAACGTGGTCACCGGCCTGGGCCGTGACGCCGGCTCGCCGCTCTCGGCGCATCCGGGGGTGGACAAGCTGGCCTTCACCGGCAGCGTGCCGACCGGGCGCGCGATCATGCAGGCGGCAGCCCAGGACATCAAGAACGTCAGCCTGGAGCTGGGCGGCAAGTCGGCCTTCATCGTGTTCGACGACGCCGATGTCGAGTCCGCCGTGGAGTGGATTCTGTTCGGCATCTTCTGGAACCAGGGCCAGGTGTGCAGTGCCACCTCGCGCCTGCTGGTACAGGACGGCCTGCATGACCGGCTGATCGAACGCCTGGTGGAGGAAACCCGCCGCATCACCCTCGGCAACGGCCTGGAGCCGGGTGTGCTGCTCGGCCCGCTGGTCAGCGCCGGGCAGCATGCCAAGGTGCTGCAAGCCATCGAAGCCGGCGTGCGCGACGGGGCGAAGCTGGCCACCGGCGGCAAGCGTCCGGCGCATCGCGATAGAGGCTGGTTCGTCGAGCCGACGGTGTTCATCGATTCGCCGTTGGAAAGCGCGCTGTGGCGCGAGGAAGTCTTCGGCCCGGTGCTCGCGGTGCGTCGCTTCAAGGACGAGGCCGAGGCGCTGCGCCTGGCCAATGACAGCCAGTTCGGCCTGGCGGCGGCGGTGATGTCCGCCGACCCGGCGCGCTGCCAGCGTGTCAGCCGTGGCCTGCGCGCCGGCATCGTCTGGGTCAACTGTTCGCAGCCGACCTTCACCCAGGCGCCCTGGGGCGGCTACAAGCAGAGCGGCATCGGCCGCGAGCTGGGCGTGTGGGGGCTGGACAATTACCTGGAGACCAAGCAGGTCACCGAGTACCTCAGCGACCAGCCGTGGGGTTGGTACATCAAGTAAGCCGGGGTACGCCGGCAGGGGCTGCTTGCTCGCGACCCGATCTGGCGCAGGCCTTGCCGGCGAAATCCAGCGCGGATGACTCCATTCTCACAGGTAGACAATGGAGTCTCATGCCTACGTAGGGCGTATAACGTTCGACGTTATACGCCGTTTGACCTCGGTATCAGGGCGCTCCAGGTTCAACGTCGAAGCGGGAGGCGGCGCATGATGCAACGGCGTACAACCGCGAACGGTTGTACGCCCTACGGGTCGTTCAGATCAACCCTTTCCCCTGCAAATGCTCCCGCAGGTACTCGATGAACACCCGCACCTTGCGCGTGCTCCTGCGGTGCGGCAAGTACAGCACATGCACCCAGGGCCCGAAGGCGCTCTGATCGCGCCAGCAATCCGGTAACAGCTCCACCAGCTCGCCGCGCTCGATATAGGGCAGCGCGCTCCATTGCGGGAGAAACTGCAGCCCCTGGCCGTCCAGCAGGCAGGACAGCAGGAAGTCGTAGTTGTCGCTGGACAGCCGCGGCACCGGCTGGCGGATACGAATGCGCTCACCATCGCGTTGCACCCACCAGAAATTCCGATTCAGCAGCGGGTGGCGGAAGATCAGCCAGTCGTGCTGCTCGTAGTTGTCCAGGGTCACGTCCATGCCCTTGCCGGCCAGGTAGGCCGGGCTTGCGCAGAGCATCAGGCGGTTTTCAATCAGCGGCTGGGCGATGACATCGGGCAGGTCGATGGGGCCGTCGCGCAGGGCGAGGTCGTAGCCGCCTTCCACCAGGTCAGCGAATTCGTCTGCCAGGTCCACTTCCAGGCGCACCTGCGGATGTTCGCGCAGGAAGCGGCAGCACACGGCATTGAAGAAGGCCGGGGCGAAGGAGGGCGGGGCGGCGATGCGCAGGCTGCCGCGCAGCTCGGTCTGCAGTTGCTCGACTTCCTCGCTGGCGCGCTGCAACTGCATCAGCGCCTGGCGCGCACCCTCCAGATAGATATGCCCGGCTTCGGTCAACGCCATGCGGCGCGTGGTGCGCTCGAACAGGCGCTGGCCCAGTTCGGCCTCCAGCTGCGCCACGCCCTTGGTGATCGCCGAGGGCGTCTTGCCCAGCTGTTCCGCGGCGCGGCTGAAGCCGCCGTGGTCGGCCGTGGCGACGAACATGGTGAGCGCAGTCATCTTGTCCAAGGATTACTTCCTGATGGGAATAGAAGTTGTGCGGGAAGTCAGTGTTAAAGCCGCAAGGGCTTTTGCTTAATCTTCGTTACAGATCAACAATAACTAAGGATCTGCGATGAAACTACTGATTCCGACGCTGCTGTCCGCGGCCTGCGCTTTTTCCTCGATGGAAAGTATGGCTGCCGCCGACCTTATCCTCCATGGCGGCAAGGTCTATACCGCCGAGCCGGGGCAAGCGCTGCAGCAGGCGGTGGCGGTGGAGAACGGCCGCATCCTCGCGGTTGGTTCCGATGCGCAGATCCTCAAGCTCAAGCAGCCGGAAACGAAGGTCATCGACCTGCACGGCCAGGTGCTGATGCCCGGCTTCATCGATTCCCATACCCACCTGGTCAAGGGCGGTCTGCAGATGCTGCAGGCCAACCTGAACAACGAGGACCTGCCGCTCGCCGAACTGGAGAACAAGCTGCGCCAGTGGCGCGACGATGGCCGCGCGCGGCGCGGGAAGTTCCTCTATGTCGGTGGCATTCCCACCTCGTACTGGGACCGGATCGACGAACTGCAGCAGCGCTTCAACCAGGGCGAGTGGGCCAGGCAGCCGATCCTGCTGGCCGGCGGCGATTACCATACCGGCTGGGCCAACCAGGCGCTGCTGGACCTGGCCGGGGTCGACGCGGCCAAGGTCAAGTCGCTGCAAGGGGAAGAACAGGCCACCATCGGCCACGGCACCGACGGCAAGCCCAACGGCTTCCTGGTGGATGCCGGCCTCTACCCGGTCCAGGCCCTGCTGCCCCTGCCGACCGATGATGAACTGCTCGCCGCCCTGAAAGGCGCTCAGAGCTACTACCTGGGCCTCGGTATCACCGCCTGGATGGAGCCGCTGGCGAACGAGAATCCCGGTGGCGACATCCACAATGACTCCGTCGGCGTGCTGCCGGCCTACAAGGCGCTGTCGGAACAGGGTGGGCTCACCGCGCACGTCGCCGCGCTGCTGATGGCAGACTCCAAGGCCACCCCAGCCGACCTCGACGAACTGGACAAGGTGCGCCAGCAGTTCCAGGGCGTGAGCAACCTGACCCTGCCGGGCATCAAGATCTTCGCCGACGGCGTGGCCGAGATGCCGGCCCAGAGTGCGGCGATGCTCGAGCCCTACAGCAACTCGAAGAAGTCCGGCGAACTGCTGATCGACCCGAAGCACTTCGGCGAACTGGTCAGCGCCGCCGACGCCCGCGGCTGGCTGGTGCATATCCATGCCATCGGCGACCGCGCGGTGCGCGAATCGCTCAATGGCATCGAGCAGGCGCGCAAGGATCGCCACAGCGGCATCCCGCACTCCATCACCCACCTGGAAGTGGTCAACCCGAAGGACTACCCGCGCTTCAAACAACTCGACGTGATCGCTTCGATGCAGCTGTTCTGGGCCGCCGCCGACGAATTGAGCGTCGACCTGTTCAAGCCCTACGTCAGCGCCGCGACCTTCAAGACGCTGTACCCGGCTCATTCGCTGCTGAAGAACGGCGCGACCATCGCCGGCGCCAGCGATTGGCCGATCACCACGCCCGATCCGTGGAAGGCCATCTACCAGGCGCTGGAGCGCGTAGGCCCGAAAGGCGTGCTCAACGCCGCCGAGGAGGTCGACCGCATGACCATGTTCCAGGCCTACACCCTCAATGCCGCGCGCACCCTGCGTCTTGAAGACAGCATCGGTTCGCTCAAGCCGGGCAAGCAGGCCGACCTGATCCTGCTCGACCGCGACGTGTTCAAGGTCGAGCCCGAGGCGCTGCGGGATACCCGGGTGCTCAAGACCTGGTTCGCCGGCCGTGAAGTCTATAGTCGCCCATAGTTGCAAGGACGGAGGACAGACCCTGATCCACCCGGAGCGCTCCGGCGCTCCTGTTCATTGAAACAGCAGTCGTTGAAACAGCAGTCATTGAAATACCCGTCGTTGAAATAGCAATTGCAGGAGCCTTGCCGTGATTCTTCAAACCTTCACCACCGACATCCGCGACCCGCTGCAGCGTGGCCGGCAGATCGGCGAAACCTTCGCCGAGCAGATCCGCCAGACCGTGGCGCTGTACCTGGACTTCTTCCCGCGCGTAGGTGTGGAGATCGACAAGGCCCGTTCCATCGGTGAAGGCAGCCTGGCCGCGCTGGCCGACTGGTGCCCGGCGCTGGCGCAGGAAGTCGAAGGCCTCGCCCTGGGCGTCGGCCTGCCGCTGTGGCAGCTGGCCGCGCTGAACGCACGCACCGAAGTGCTGGCGGTGATGCCGCAGCAGCCGGTAGAAGGCGAGTGCTCCACCTCCATCCACGCACCCGCCGGCGCCGCCGCGCCGCGCAGCCTGCAGACCTGGGACTGGCACGACAGCCTGGTGCCCCAGGGCCTGCTGCTGCAGTTCCCCGGCGCCACCGGCCTGACCGCCAAGCTGTTCACCGAGTTCGGCATGCTCGGCAAGATCGGCGTGAACAGCGCGGGTCTGGGTGTGCACTTCAACATCCTGCACCACGCCAGCGACAACGGCAGTGCCGGCGTACCGGTCCACGCCATCGCCCGCCGCGTGCTGGAAGAAGCCACCAGCGTCACCGAGGCGATCGACATGGCGCGTTCGGCGCGGGTCAGCGCATCCACCGTGCTCAGCGTATTCACCCGTGAAGACGTGCGCGCCCGTGCCGCCAGCATCGAGATGAGCCCGGCGCATACCTCCGTGGTGGTGCCTCGCGAGGATGGCTGGCTGCTGCACACCAACCACTTCCTCGACGGCGAACTGAGCTGGGGCGAGCGTACCGCCGACGTCTCCACCACCTACGCGCGCCTGGACCACCTCAAGGCCGGCACCACCGGGATGACCGGCGTGGCCCTGCGCGAGCGCGCCGCCGCCTTCTGCGGCGCCGAGGGCGACCAGGCCATCGTGTGCTTCCACCCGGACATGTCCGAGCCCGACACCGAGCGCTGGGAAACCCTGCTGAGCATCGGCATCGACACCGAGGGCTGCGCCCTGGAGTACGTCGCCGGCACGCCGAAGAAGCTGGCGGACGAAGGTTTCCTGCGCTTCTGACGTTTTCGTTCCCGCTCCACCCTTGCGCCCCGTGGCGGCCCTCCGGCCGCTACGCGGGTTCCGTGTTGCCACAAAAACAAGAGTGAACCGCCATGATCGATCACACACCCGCCGCACCGGGGTCCCGTTCGGCCTTTCGCACCTTCTGCGTCTCCGGCATGGGCACCGCGCTGGAGTTCTACGATTTCATCATCTATGGCTATGCCGCCGCGCTGGTCTTCCCGCAGCTGTTCTTCCCCGGCATGGATCGCCTCACCGCCGTGCTGATCGCCTTCGCGGCCTTCGGCGCGGGCTTCTTCGCCCGTCCCCTGGGCGGCGTGGTGTTCGGCCACCTGGGCGACCGCTACGGCCGGCAGAAGGCGCTGGTCGCCACCCTGCTGCTGATGGGCACCAGTACCCTGCTGATCGGCTTCCTGCCGACCCATGCGGCGCTCGGCGCCGCCGCACCCATCCTGCTGGTGCTGCTACGCCTGGTGCAGGGCTTCGCCGCCGGCGGCGAGTGGGGCGGGGCGGCGCTGTTCGGCATTGAAGTAGCACCCAAGGGCCGTCGCGGCCTGTGGGGCAGCTTCACCAGCATGGGCATCGGTATCGGCGGCATCTTCGGCTCGGCGGTATTCGCCATCGTCAGCTTCGCCTTCAACGACGACCTCACCGGTATCGGCTGGCGCATCCCGTTCTGGCTCGGCGGCGTGCTGGTGCTGATCGGCCTCTACGCGCGCCTGCAGAACAGCGCGGAGCCGCAGCCCAAGGCCGCAGCCAAGGTCCAGGCGCGCATGCCGCTGATGGAAGCCTTCCGCCGTCGCCCGCGCGAGCTGCTGCTGTGCATCGGCATCGCCTTCGGCTACGTCACCATCGCCTACATCGGCAGCACCTTCTTCCTCGCCTACGCGACCGACATCGGTTACAGCAGCAGCGAAGCCTTGCTGTTCGACTTCTCCCTGTCGGTGGCCATCGTCGTCTCGGCGCCGTTCTTCGGGTACCTGTCGGACCGCCTCGGCCGCCGTAACGTGATGATCTTCGGCGCCGCCATCATGGCCCTGGGGCTGTTCGCCTTCTTCCCAATGATCGGCGCGCACAACCTGGCGCTGGCCCTGCTGGCCTACATTGCCGTGGGCTTCTTCATGGGCGCGACCCAGGGGCCGATCCCGGCGTTCCTGGCCGAGCAGTTCCCGCGCGAGATGCGTTACTCGGGGATTTCCTTCAGCTACCAGATTGGCGCAGCAGTGGGCGGCGGCACGGCATCGAGCATCGCCACCGCCATCCTCATCGCCACCGGACGCAACCCCTTCGGCGTGGCGCTGTATGGCGCGGCGGCCCTGGCGCTGGTGGCGTTCTGCTCCTGGATGCTGCGTGAAACCTCGCGCCTGCCGATGGAAGAGATCGACCGTGACGACGCGGCGCCGGGCGCCGCGCAAGTGCAGGTGGGTTAACGGGCGGCGCGCGGTCTGGCGCTTGGCACCAGCCCCAGGACCAGGGCGCAGCCGGCCAGGATGGTCAGCGCGCCTAGCCCCTGCATCAGCGACAGGCTTTCGCCCAGCACCAGCGCGCCGACCAGCACCGCCACCACGGTGACCACGAATTCCACGCTGATGGTGCGCGTCGCCCCGATTCGCGCCACCAGCTGGAAATACACCACGTAGTTCACCGCGCTCAGCACGCAGCCGCACAGCAGCAGGTAGAGGAAGTCCATCGGCTGCGGCGTGCCGGGCACCGGAACCCAGACCAGCAGCGGCAGGGTCAGCAGGCCGCCGATGAGGAAGGCCCCGCAGGTCACTTCCCAGGGGCCCGCCGCGCGCAGGCGCAGGCTCGCATAGTTGCTGCCGAAGGCCGCGCAGATGGCGCCGAACACGGATGCCGCGCAACCGAGGATGAACTCGTGGGTCACCGGCACCGCCGGGAAACCCACCAGCAACACCATGCCGAAGAAGCCCAGAAGCAGTCCGCCGAGGCCGCTCCAGGTGATCCGTTCCAGCCCCCAGACGCGGCCGATGAGCATGGAGAACAGCGGAATCCCCGCAACGAAGATCGCCGCCATGGCGGTGCCGATGCGCGGGGTGGCGTAGGTCATGCCGATCAGTTGGCCGGCCACCGTGGTGGCACCGACCACGCACAGCGGCTTCCACAGCCCTTCGAAGTTCATCCTGCGCCCGGACAGCTTCGCCACCGCCAGCAGCGTGAAACTGGCGATCAAGGCACGGAAGCTCACTGCGCCGACCCAGCCGAATCCGGCAATGGCCTTGAGCAGCACCAGAAAGGACAGCCCCCAGCCGATCGCGAGGAACAGGTAGGCGGCAAGATCGCGCGGTTGCATGGAGTTTCCAGGGCAGGAAGTTGGGCCACCGAAGCGCGGCGGCGAGTCGGACTATCTTGCCGGTCGCCCGCGATCCTTGGGAAGGCGGCGGATCGACGTTTCTCTGTCTGCCTGCGTCGCTTTACTCACGCTTGCGAAGCCATTGCACTGGTGAGTCGTCCAGTTCTGCCGTGCCTTTCTGCGAACCGTTCGCCTTTGTCGGGGGATTTCTTCTTCGCCGAGCTGCCGGGTGCTTCTCGAATGGCTGTTCATGGCCCAGGTGATTTGCTATCAATCGTCATACCTTCACACTGCTGCCGAAGCTCCTGCATGGACCAGATTCTGTCGTTCCTGTCCGAAACCGTACCCAAGGCCAAAACCGTAGAGCAACTCACACGCCCATTGCTGGCCCTGCTCGAAAGGGTGACGGGAATGGAATCCACTTACCTGACGACCATCGACATCGAACACGGCGTGCAGCGGGTGGAGTTCGCGCGCAACATTGGCAAGATGGAAATTCCCGAGGGGCTGGTGGTTCCCTGGGAAGACACCTTGTGCAAGCGCGCGCTGGAGGAGAAGCGCCTGTACTCCGACGACGTTGCGCAGTGCTGGGGGGATTCGGATGCCGCCAAGGCGCTGGGCATCAGAACCTATGTGAGCGCCCCGATCACCGCCCAGGATGGCCGGGTGCTCGGGACGGTTTGCGCCGCCAGCTCATCGAAGATCGCCCGTACGCCAGAGGTGGAGCCGATCCTGAGGCTGCTTTCCGGACTGTTGGGGTATTCCCTGGAGCGGGAGCTGCTGGTCGAACGGCTGCAAACCGCGAACGCGGAACTGGCGAAGCTGGCGCTGACGGACTCCCTGACGGGGTTGCCCAACCGGCGCGCCATCCTGGGCGAACTCGAGCGTACGTTCGCGCTGGCCAGGCGCGAGCGGATGTACGTACTGGTCGGCGTCGTCGATCTGGATGGGTTCAAGCACATCAACGATACCCATGGTCATCACGCCGGAGATGCCTTTTTGCAGGGCGTTTCCGGCCGGCTGCAGGACAGCCTGCGTTCCAGCGACATTCTGGGGCGTACCGGTGGCGATGAGTTCATCGTGATCGCGCTCGGCTCGTTCGACCCGCGGCAGGCCCCCGAGAACGACATGCTGCATGCAGCCCATCTGCTGCAGGATCGATTGGCGAACGCGACCATCGGGCGTTACCAGTTGGGGGTTGGACACGGGGACATCCAGTACAGCGGCGCCAGCGTCGGCGTCGTTGCGGTGCAACCCGATAGCGTGGACGTGGATAAGGCCATCAAGCTGGCCGATCGGGAAATGTACAAGGTGAAGCAGCAGCGAAAGGTGGCCGGGTAGTCCTCATGGGCGAACGGTCTGCCTGGAGGTCATGCAGGCCGACCGGGCCTGAGAAGGGACAGGCTCCCAGCGAATCACCCACCCTGGCAATGGCGCAAATGGCGAAAAGAGGGGAGCCAGGCGGCAAGTTCCTGGCTCCCGCGCCTGTCAGCCGCGCACGAAGGCGAGCAGGTCGGCGTTGATGGTGTCGGCATGGGTGGTCGGCATTCCGTGCGGGAAGCCGGAGTAGGTCTTCAGCGTGCTGTTGCTGAGCAGCTTCGCCGACAGCAGGCCCGAGTTCTCGTAGGGCACTATCTGGTCGTCATCGCCATGCATCACCAGGACCGGAATGGTCACGCTCTTCAGGTCCTCAGTGAAGTCCGTCTGCGAGAAGGCGACGATACCGTCGTAGTGTGCCTTGGCGCCGCCCATCATGCCTTGCCGCCACCAGTTCCGGATGATGCCTTCCGAAGGTTTGGCGCCTGGGCGGTTGTAGCCGTAGAAGGGGCCGGCGGGGATGTCGTGGTAGAACTGTGCGCGGTTGGCCGCGAGCTGGGCCTGGAGGTCATCGAAAACCTCCTTGGGCAGGCCGCCGGGGTTGCTCGCTGTCTTCACCATCAGCGGAGGGACGGCGCTGATGATGGCGGCCTTGGGAACAGGGTCATCGCGATGCCGGGCGATATAGTGGATGACCTCGCCACCGCCGGTGGAGTGGCCGACATGGATGGCGCCCTGGGTACCCAGATGCTGGACCACCGCGGCCACGTCATCGGCGTAGTGGTCCATGTCGTGGCCATCCCACACCTGGCTCGACCGGCCATGTCCGCGACGATCGTGGGCGACCACGCGGAAACCATTGGCCAGGAAGAACAGCATCTGGGCATCCCAGTCGTCGGCACTGAGTGGCCAACCGTGGTGGAAGTGGATCACCTGGGCATCGCGCGGGCCCCAGTCCTTGTAGAAGATTTCTACGCCGTCCCTTGTCGTGACGTATCCCATGTTTGCATCTCCTGTGGTGGGTGGAGTTCGGCACGCAGCAATCAGCATTGCTGGTCATTGCCGCTCGTTACGGGATTCCTGTTCCGTTCTCGCCGGACAGGGTTCGATCGAGGTGTCGGGCCGCATTGGCAATGGCACCCGTGCTTCAAACTGCATTGTCCAGGCTCCCCCCGGAGAACGGCGCGCTTTCCGGAGCGTGGCCGGTCGGCGCTTGCCGGGGGCTCTTCCATGAGCGGCATTGGCGTTTTCGGTCGCTGTTTCAACGCTTGGCCGTCAGATCACTCTAGGATTAAAGTAAGCTTTAAGGTCAATGTTTTTCGAGGTACGGCATGAGGATTGGAGAGCTGGCGAAGCTCAGTGGGCTGGCGCCGTCGCGCATTCGCTTTTACGAGGCGAGCGGGCTGATCCACTCGGTTGAGCGAAAGGCCAATGGTTACCGCGACTACAGCGAGGACGCCGTCTGGATACTGGAGATCATCACGGGTGCCCAGAGTGCCGGGTTCTCCCTGGAGGAAATCCGTCATCTGCTGCCGCTGAACGCCAATGGCTGGCAGCACGGCGAGTTGCTGGCCGGCCTCAAGCGCAAGGTGGCGGAAATCGAGGCGTTGCAGGTGCGCCTGAAGCAGAGCAAGCAGCAGTTGCTGGTCGCCATCGAGAGCATCGAAAGCAAGCCGGAAGGCATGCAGTGCGCGGACAATACGCAGCGCGTGCTGAACCGGCTGCGTGAGGAAGGGTGCGTGACCACCAAAGCCCGCAAACAACCCGACACTGTCGGCGCTGCCCTGGCGGGGGCCGATGAGCAATAAGGTTTCCCTCGTCGTCGGCATTGCCCTGGAAAATCAGGCCCGAACTGGCCTGACTTCCATGCGCTGAGCGTCAGTCGTTGCCGATCAGCGTGACAAGCGGCTTGGGGGCATAGAGTGCGCTCTGGAATTCCGGAACGTACTCATACTTCATCATCTTCCCCAGTTTCAGCGGCTTGATGTACGCCGAGAGGCTTCCGTCGCCGAGGATCAGCTTCGCCGAGTCGCCATCGGTGCTGCTGGCATGGCTGAGTTGTCGCGACACCGCATACCCATAGGCCAACTCGCCATTCTTGCCGGTATTGGTGAAGCTGTTGGTCACCAACTCGTCGTCCTTCGAAAGCCCGGACAGTTTGTCGGCCTTGAAGACGACATCCACCTTGCCGGTCTGGCTATCGATGATGTCGTAGGAGACCGTGCGCTCGTCTTCCCTGACGTTGATGTCGGTAAGCCACTTGGGCAGGTTGTAACCCACGACACCACGGACCCTTGCCAGTTCGGTGTTCACCGGGAGCTTCAGCACATACCCCCAGTAGTCCTTGGACATCGACTGGCCGATCAGCGTGATGGGACCAAGGTTGGCGCTGCCGGGCTTGTTGGTGATCACCGAGAGCGCGACTTCGTTGTAGCTGTCATTGTCGCAGTAGTGATAGGAGTAGGCGGTAAAGGCGACCAGTCCGCGCCCCGGCCACACCTGGAGTGGCTGAACTTTCTCCAGGACTTCGGCCGGCATCAATGCCTTCAACTTCTCGATGTCCGCCGTGAAGACCGCCGTCACCCTGCTGTTCCTGTAGTAGAAGTTCGGCGAATAGGATTCGAAGCCGATATCCACTTTGGTCTTGGTCAATCCCTTGAACCAGCTCAGGTCGACATCCGGCGCTTCGCTGGCAATGACCGAGAGGGGTGGGTTGGAACGATACCGGTCATACAGGCCGCCCTTGACCACGGGCACTTCATGGCCGGCGATATCGATGATCGTGCTTTCGGCCTGACCGTTCGTTGACGGAACTTCAGCCCATGCGGGGGTCAGCAGGGCATTCAAGAACAGTCCGGTTATTGCGGCAACACTTCCGAGTTTCATGATTCAACTATCTCCAGGGTCATGCGTGGTACTTGCGGCACGCTGGTGGGCAGCTTGCCGGCGGCACCCTAACCTTGAACTTAACTTTAAGGTCAAGGCGGCCAGGGCGTGGCTTTTCGCGTCTGGAGAACTGGGGGCGAGGCGCGTAGATCAGGGGGGTTGAGGCGATTCCTGGGCTTTTGAGTGATGCATAGGGGCCGCCTCAATAAGCCCTGTGAATGCATGCAATAAGGGAAAGGCAGCCTTGACCTTGAAGTTGAGTTCAATCTTAGAGTGATTGTGGCGGGCCAGAAGCGGCGCAGTGCGCGGGCATGGATGTGGTCAAGGTCGCGCAGATCGTATTGAGCCTGCCAACTCCGTTGACGATTCAAGGCACAAGCTGGGGAAACAGAGGACACTCAGGAACATGAGCAAGCGCATTCTTCACGTCGTTACCAATGTCGCTCACTACGCAGACCCGTCCAAGCCAACCGGATTGTGGTTGGGTGAGCTGACCCACGCGTATCACGTCTTTGCCGCAAACGGATATGAGCAGCACCTGGTGAGCCCCAGGGGGGGCGTGTCGCCCCTGGAGCCGCGCTCGCTGAAATGGCCGCTTCTCGACCGCACGGCCAAGGCGTGGCTGAACGACGAGGCGAGCATGCTGCGCTTGTCGACGACCGCGCAACCGGAGGAGATCGACTCCGCCGACTTCGATGTCATCTATTTCACCGGCGGGCACGCCGTGATGTGGGACTTTCCCGATGATGCCGGATTGCAGAGGCTCACCCGTGAAATTTACGAGCGCGGGGGAATCGTGTCTTCCGTTTGCCATGGTTACTGCGGACTGCTGAACACTCAGCTGTCGGACGGCCATCTGCTGGTGGCCGGGCGGCGGCTCACCGGTTATTCCTGGAATGAGGAAGTGCTGGCCGGTGTTGCCAGGCAAGTGCCTTACAACTCCGAAGCAGAAATGAAGCGCCGTGGCGCCCGCTACGAAAAGGCTTTGCTGCCGTTCGTCTCCAATGTCGTTGTCGACGGTCGACTGGTCACGGGGCAGAACCCGCAGTCCGCAAAGGAGACGGCGGAGCGGGTGGTGGCGCTTCTGAAATGACTGCGCTGCGCGCCGCCGCGGAACCTGCCTGGCGCGCAGCGATTGGCTCCTCTGGGATTGGCTTCCTCAGGGATTGGTTTGCCGAGAGGCGAGGGCGGCGACCAGCGCTTTGGCTATCGCCTTGGCGGATTGGGGATTCTGTCCCGTAATGAGCCTGCCGTCCGTGACGACATAGGACGTGAACGGCATCCAGGCCTTCTGATAGCGAGCGCCCTGACCGGCGAGCCGATCATCGAGGAAGATTGGATTTCGGATTGCAATAAGGGGTGGGCGCATCACGCGAGAAACCCTCTTGACATTAAAGTTTGCTTGAAGGTTATGGTGCTGCAGTCGCCAATCCCGGAGCCTGCAATGACAGCGTTCAGTCCGTTGACCCTGCCCAATGGGGCCGTCATTCCCAACCGCCTTGCCAAAGCCGCCATGGAAGAAAACATGGCCGACAAGGACCATGCACCCTCGGAGGCCTTGATCCGCCTCTACCGCACCTGGGCCGAGGGAGAGGCCGGCCTGATCATCACCGGCAACGTCATGATCGATCACCGCGCCATGACCGGGCCGGGCGGCGTAGTGCTGGAGTCCGAGCGCTTTGGCGAGCGCTTCCGGGCCTGGGCGGAAGCCGCCCGCTCGCACGGTGGCGAGGTGTGGATGCAGATCAACCACCCCGGCCGCCAGATGCCGGCTGCGCTGAAGCAGGACACCATCGCACCGTCGGAGGTGCCCATGGACCTGGGGAACTTCTCCAAGCAGTTCATAGCGCCGCGGGCGATGACCGAAGGGGACATTGCGGATGTCAAAGCCCGCTTCGTCCGGACCGCGGCGCTCGCCGAACGCTTCGGTTTCACCGGCGTGCAGATTCACGCCGCGCACGGCTACCTGATCAGCCAGTTCCTGTCGCCGATCACCAACAAGCGCACGGACCGGTGGGGCGGCTCGATCGAAAACCGCGCTCGCCTGTTGCTCGAGGTGGTCAGGGAGGTCCGCGCGAGCGTGGGGTCCAGGTTCGCCGTGGCAGTGAAGCTCAACTCGGCGGACTTCCAGCGCGGCGGGTTCAGCACGGACGATGCGAAGAGGGTCATCGAGCTGCTCAACCCCCTGGGTGTGGACCTGATCGAGCTGTCCGGCGGCAGCTATGAAGCACCCGCCATGCACGGACAGGCCCGCGATGGCCGCACGCTGGCCAGGGAGGCGTACTTCCTGGAGTTCGCCAAGGACATTTCCTCCGTTGCGCAAATGCCGGTCATGGTCACGGGCGGCGTGCGCCGGTTGCCGGTAGCGGAGCAGGTACTGTCGAGTGGCATCGACCTGGTGGGCATGGGCACGGCACTGGCCATCAACCCCAACCTGCCCAGGGAATGGCGGGCGGGGATCGCGAGTGCTCCCGCGCTCAGGCCGATCACCTGGAAGAACAAGGTGCTGGCGTCGATCGGCTACATGGCGATGGTCAAGCACCAACTGCGTCGCCTGAGCCTCGGCAGGGGCACCAACCCGGATGTCGCGCCGGCGCTGGCGTTGCTGGAACAGCAGCTGGATACGCAGGTGCGGACCTGGCGGTATCGGCGTTGGGTCAGGCGTATCGCTGCCTGATTGTGTGGGGCCGTCGGAGTCGGGCTGTCTGCCGGGCTCCGCTGGGGCTCCCGAGGCCCTCCAGCTGTCCCCTATAGCCCCCTTCGCTGGCCGCCAATGCCCTCCGCCGTGAATGGCGCCTGACTTAACCTTGCCCCAGCCCATGACAAGGAATCCGTGCCGTCGGCCGGCGCGGTAGAAGAGGGGGAGCTCCATGCCAGAATCCGCAATACCACTGCTGCCGTTTGCCTTGCTGGTCCTGGTCGGACTGCTCGGCGGCTGTGGCGATGACACCGCGCCACCCGCTCCCCGCAACGCCACCGCTCTGGCTCCCGCCGACCCCGCCCTGGCGAAGATCTACGACAGCAGCTGCAAGCTGTGCCATGCCAACCCGGCGTCCGGGGCGCCGCAGGTCGGCGATGCCAGGGCCTGGAGCCCCCGCGTCGCCCAGGGCACGGACAGCCTGCTGGACCACAGCATCAACGGCTACAAGGGCATGCCGCCGATGGGGATGTGCATGCAGTGCTCGGAGGACGAGTTCCTCGCGCTGATTTCCTTCATGTCCGGCCAGTCAGTCCAATAAGTACAGGGGCCTCCCGATGGCGATTCATCTCACCCGCCGCCAGCTGCTGCAAAGCGCAGGAGTTGCCGGCGCGTTCGCGGCGCTTTCCAGCACGCCGATGGCGGCCGAACTGGCCCGCCAGCCCCGCCTGATTCCCTGGCGCAACTGGTCCGGCGCGCAGAGCTGCCTGCCGCAGGCGCGTCTGGCACCGCAGAGCCTGGACGAGCTGGTGCAGGTCATCCGCGAGGCACAGGGCAAGGTCCGCCCGGTGGGCTCGGCGCATTCCTTCAGCGCCCTGGTACCTACCGATGGCACGCTGGTCTCGCTGGCTTACTTCAACGGACTGCTCGGCCACGATGCCGACACGCTGCAGGCGGAGTTCGCCGCGGGTACGCCGATGTCGCTCATGGGCCCGGCGCTGAAGGCGATCGGCCAGGCGCTGCCGAACATGGCCGACATCGACTAGCCGCGACCGCCATTGGTGACGTCGATCAGGTCCTTGTCGGGGTTGGCGGTTGCCCAGCTGGCGCCGATGGACAGCGTGGAGTCGAATTGCCCCTGGATCTCGCCGATGTTGAAGGACACCGCGAATGCCGAGGGCAGCGTGCCCGATGAAACGGCCGCTGCCAGCAGGCAGCGTTTGAAGCAGGTGATACGCACTGTTCTTATCCTTGTTGTGGTTGTGCCATGTATCCGTAGGCTGCGTGTGGCCAGCCGCCTGTGACTCCGCGCGCGCCGGAGTCAGCCCTGGCTCTTCAGGTAACAGAGCACCGCTTTGCGCTCGTCTGCGTTGCGCAGTCCACCGAAGGCCATGTTGGTGTCGGGGATCATTCGTGCCGGAGCGGTGAGCCACTGGTCGAGGCGCTCCAGGTTCCAGGTCTGCCCGGCGCCGGCCAGGCCCGCGGAATAGGCGTAAGCCTGGACGGCGCCCATGGGCCGGCCGACGATGCCGGACAGGTGGGGGCCGACCTTGTCCTGGTCGAGGGCGTGACAGGCCGCGCATTTGTTCTGGAAGGTCTTCTGCCCGACGATGGCGTCGCATTCGGCGGCGACGGCGAGGTGAGCGAGGAGCAGGCCGAGGGTGCCTGCGGCGATGCGAGCTGCGGTGAGCATGGAGAGAGTTCCCGGTGGTCTTGAGTGCGACCTAAGGTGACATCCGGGAGTTGTTGCGAATCGCTGGGCTACGCCATTGATTTGTCATTCGATGCCAATCGCGTCGGCGCGGCCGGCGATGCGATTGGCGCTGCGGAAAAGACGCTCGGGAGGAACCGGGCGCGCGGCGGCGCCCGGGGTGTTCGGCAGGTGCGGCGTTACTCGATCAGGTTGTGGTTCTTCGCCCAGATCATCGCGTCGTAACGGCTGGAAACACCGAGCTTGGCGAAGATGTTGCGCAGGTTCCACTTCACCGTTTCCAGGGTGATGTCCAGTGTATGGGCGATGCGCTTGCTCGACATGGCCTGGGCCACCAGCGCGAGGATGTCGATCTCGCGCTTGGTCAGCACGGCCTGGGTCTTGGCCGGCAGGGCGCGGCGCGGGCGGGGAGCGCTGGCGTTGACCGCGAAGGGATCGTTGAGCTTGGCGAGCAGCTCTTCGGTGTAGGCCAGCACCTCGCCTTCCAGCGCCTGCTCCTCGACCAGGCGGGCGAGCAGTCTTTCCGCCAGCGGGCCTTCATCGATGAAGGTGCGGACCAGGCCGAACCGCTGTCCGTCGCTGACCGCCTGGCGTGCGCGCTGCAGGGCTTCGTCGGGGCGCTTGAGGTCCTCCAGGGTGGAGGCCGCGAGCAGGTCGGCCAGCACCGCCATGCGGCCGCGATCGAAGGCTTTGGCGTGGGCGCGAACGATCTCCAGCTGAGCCAGGGTCTGTTCCGAGTCCTCGGCCTTGAGGACTCGCGCGCGGGCCAGTGCGGCGATCGCCGGCAGTTCGGCACGGGCGCCGCGCTCGGTGCCATGCTGGCGTGCCAGTTCCTCGAGGGTTTCCAGCAGTTCGCCGGCCCGGCCGCGGCTGCCCTTGAGCAGCAGCACGCGGATTTCCTCGCCCAGCAGATGCGCCACCGGGCGGACCTGGCCAAGGCAACGCAGGTGGGCGATCTGCTGTTCGAGGAACGCCAGCGCGGCCTCGGAGCCCTTCTGCAAGAGATCCAGGCGTACGCGGGTGACGTTGGTGCGCACGATCACGTCCGGCACGGAGGAATGCAGCAGGCCGAAGCGGTTGGCGATGGTCTCGCGGGAGTCGTCGATGCGGTCGAGCTCGTAGAAGACCTCGGTCAGGGCGCTGGCGCAGAGGTTGGCGCAGATGGAGCGGTTGCCACCCTCACGGGTGGAGTGCTCGAGCAGCTGCGAACCGACCTTCTCGAAATCGCGGAAGTTGCCGGCGGCGACCAGGTTGGTGGCGCTGGAGAATTCGGCGACCATGGCCATGTCGTTGCCACGGTCCTCGGGGGGGATCGGGTGCTGGTCGAACAGCCGGCGGGCGTCGCTGTAACGGCCGGCCGCGGAGTAGGCGACGGTCAGCGCCGACAGCAGCACGTAGCGCAGGAAGGGGTTCTCCACGCTGGCATCGCGCAGCGGCTCCAGCAGTTCGATGACCAGATCGGTGTCGTCGTCCTGCACGGCGATGGCGGCACGGATCATCGGCAGGCCGTTGGCGATTTCCGGCAGTCCCTGCAGGTCCGCTGTGCTCAGGTGTTGCAGCCAGGCCTTGGCCCGAGCCGGCCGCGAGGTCAGCGACACCGTCAGGCAGGCGAGGAAGAGCAGGCGCTTGTGGCGCAGCAGCACCTCTTCGGGCAGGCGCTCCAGCAGGTGCAGCGTCGGCCCCAGGTATTCCAGGCTCCAGGTCGAGGGCGCGGTGCGCTCGATGACCTGGGTGGCGAAGTCCAGGTCCTCGCCCAGGCTTGCGTGGCGCACGGCTTCGGTCAGGCAGCGGTGCTCGGCGAACCAGCGTGCCGCGCGCTGGTGCAGTTGCTTCTGCAGGTCGCCGCCGTGGCGGGCCAGGCGGGTGGCGAGAAACTCGCCGAACAGCGGGTGCAGGCGGTACCAGGCGAGGCGGTCGTCGGAGTCGACACGGTAGATCAGCAGGTTCTCGTCCTCCATGCGCTTGATCAGCTCGGCGGCGTCGGCCCGGTCGGTCACCGCGCGGGCCATGGCGGCGTTGAAGCGGCGGAACAGCGACAGCGCCTCGGCGAACTCCACCAGCTCGGCCGGCAGGTGCTCGACCACCTCTTCGCTGAGGTAGGTCTGCAGGTCGCTGGAGCGCCAGATCAGGTCATGCAGGATGGAACGGGTGTCCGGGCGGTTCTTCAGCATGATCACGATCAGCTGCAGGCAGGACGGCCAGCCGCTGGTGAGTTCGTGGATCAGGTTCAGTTCGTCGGCGTTGAGCTTGTCGCGGCCGAGGTTCTCCTCGACGAAGGTGCGCGTCTCGGCGGGGTCGAAGGGCAGGGTGACGCTCTCGATCTCCACCACCTGCTGCATCACTCGCAGGCGCGACAGGCTCAGCGGTGGCGCGACCCGCGAGGCGATCACCAGATGCAGGTTGCCGGGGCCCTGGTCGAGCAGTTTCTGCACCAGCTTGTGGGCCAGCGGCACCTCGACGTGGTGGTAGTCGTCGAGGATCAGGTACAGCTCCTTGGACAGGTTCTCCGCGGCATCGACGATGGCGGCGATGGTGGCGTCCATCGCGGTGGCGGTGCCGTCTTCCTGCAGCAGGTCGAACTCCACGCCCACGCCCAGCCGGCGCAGCGCTTCGATCAGGGCGGTGCAGAAGGGCGCGTAGCCCTTGTCGTCGGCGGTCAGCGAGATCCAGGCGACTTCGGCACCGGCCTTCAGGCGGGCCTGGCGCCACTGCGCCAGCAAGGTGGTCTTGCCGTAGCCGGCGGCGCCGGTGATCAGCGCCAGGCGGCACTCGTGCATCTGGTCGAGCTGGGCGATCAGGTTGGCGCGCGGCACGTGCTTGGTGCCGATGCGCGGCGGCGAGAACTTGGTCGACACCAGGTGTCGGGCGGGATTTATTGTCATTTTTTCCCTGACGCTTGATGGTTGGCCGCGAGCGCCGGTCCTTCGCAGGGGCGGCGGCGCGGTCAGGCATGAAGGTGCAAAGGCGACCGTACTGGAGTGTCCGGAGAGCGTCAAGGACCGTCAATCCTGCCCTTTTTCGAGGTCCCGGCGGACGTCCGCCACCCCCTAAAAAGGGGGTGGGACGCCCGCGCCAGACGCTGCCTAAGCTCGACGGCCGGCCGCAGTGGCCGTACGAATCACGAACCTGGGAGAAGCACGCGCATGAATCTGCACAACAAGGTCGCCATCGTCACCGGGGCCGCTTCGGGGCTCGGCCTCGCCACCTGTCGCGTCCTGGCTGCCGCCGGCGCGCGGGTGGTCGGCCTGGACCTGCAGCAGGAGCGCCTGGACGCCGCGCTGGGCGGCGAAATCCGCGGCATCGCCGTCGACGTGGCCGACGAGGCCAGTGTCAGCGCCGCCATCGAGCAGGTGGTGGGCGAGCACGGCGGCCTGCACCTGGCGGTGAACTGCGCCGGCATCCTCGGCCCGTGCAAGACCCTCTCCAAGGGCCAGCTGTTCCCTACCGAACTGTGGGACCGCGTGCTGGCGGTCAACCTGACCGGCACCTTCAACGTCATCCGCCATGCGGCCCTGGCGATGAGCACCAACGAGCCGGACGAGGGCGGCGAGCGTGGCGTCATCATCAATACCGCGTCCGGCGCTGCGCGCGAAGGGCAGATGGGCCAGGCGGCCTACAGTGCGAGCAAGGCCGGGGTCATCGGCATGACCCTGCCGATCGCCCGTGACCTGGCCGAGCATGGCATCCGCGTGGTGAGCCTGGCGCCGGGCCTGTTCGAGTCGGGCATGTCCGCCGGCATGCCGACGAAGGTCTCCGAAACCATCGTCAACGGCCTGCTGTTCCCCCGGCGCATGGGCCGGCCGGAGGAGTTCGCGGCGCTGGTCCGCCACGTGGCCGAGAATTCCTACCTGAACGCGCTGACCCTCGACATCCAGTGCGGCACCCGCTGAAACCGCCGGGCGGCGCAGGTTGGCGCCGCCCGAGCCTTCAGGCCGGTTCGGCCTGAACCTGCAGGCCTTCCAGCACCTGGCGCAACGCCGCGGGCAGGGGTGCCGGGCGGCGCGTTTCGCGGTCGACATAGACATGCACGAAATGCCCTTTGGCCGCACAGGTCCGCTCGTCATTGCGGAACAGCCCGATCTCGTAGCGCACGCTGGAGTTGCCGATGCTCGCCACGCGCAGTGCGGCGTTGACGGTATCGGGGAAGCTCAGCGAAGCGAAGTAATTGCACTGCGTCTCGATCACCAGGCCGATGGTGTCGCCGGCCAGGTAGTCCAGGACGCCATGGCGGATCAGGTAGCTGTTCACCACGGTGTCGAAGTAGCTGTAGTAGACGACGTTGTTGACATGGCCATAGACGTCGTTGTCCATCCAGCGGGTCGGGATCGGCTGGCTGAAGGCGTAGGCTTCCAGGGCCTCGGGTTGCGGCTTGCTCATGGCTTGGTTTCCTCGGTGGCGGCTTCGCTGCACAGGCGATACCAGGCGACGCCGTCGCTGTCGATCTCGACTTCCAGTTCGCCGCGATGCAGCAGGTGGTTCAGGTGCGCCAGGCTTTCCCCGGTCGCCAGGCTCATCAGGCTGCCGTCGGTCATGGGTATCGGTCGGGAGAACAGCAGTTCGAAGGTATCGATCGCGCGCCGTGGCCGCTGCAGGCCCTGGCGCAGCCGTTGCAGCGTGGCGAGCAGGCTGTCGCGGAGCTGGTCCAGGCGGGCGTGCAGGCCATGGAAGGGTTCGCCATGGGCCGGCAGCACCAGTACGTCGTCGGCGATGCGCTGGCGCAACACCACCAGCGAGACCAGCCAGTCGCCGATCGGGTCGGCGTCGGGTTCGATGGGGTGAACCGAAAGGTTCGACGAAATCCTCGGCAGCACCTGGTCTCCGGTGATCAGCAGACGTCGCGCCGGATCGTACAGACAGGCGTGCTCGGGGGTGTGGCCGGCGCCGACCACCACCTCCCAGTAGTGATTGCCGATCCGCACGGACTCGCCGTCGCGGATGCGCCGGAAGCTGTCGGGCAACTGCCAGATCATCCGGCCGAAATTGCCGAAGCGCGAGCGGTACATCGCCAGGGCATCCTCGTCCCATCCGGCCCGGCGGTAGAAGGCCAGCCCCTCGGGTGGCGCCTCGCGCCCGGTATCGCCGGCCAGTACCCGGCACTGCATGTACTCCAGGCGGGTCATCCACAGGCGGCAGTCGAAGCGATCGCAGAGCCAGCCGGCGAGGCCGACATGGTCCGGATGCAGGTGGGTGACCAGCACTCGCTGCAGCGCCCGCCCGTGCAGTGCGCCATGGAACAGTTGCTCCCAGGTCTGGCGCGCCTCGGGGCTGTTGATGCCGGTGTCGACCAGGGTGTAGCCGCTGTCGTCGTCCAGCAGCCACAGGTTGATCGCTGCCAGGGACGGTGGCAGCGGCATGCGGGTCCACTGCACCCCGGGCGCCACTTCACGCATCTCGCCGAAGGCTGGGCGCGGGCCGCAGGGATAGGTCAGCCCGCCGTCGTGCCGTGGCCGGTTGTCGTTGTCCATCGTCGCTCCTTGGTGATCGCCTGCCGGCGGCGGCTGTGCGCGCCGGCCAGGTTGTCAGGGTGGCCGCGCGAGGAGGGGGGGAGTGCCCCCAAAAAAAGGGGGGGAGTGCTTTCGTCGGCCGCTGGCACCCTTGCTCCACTCGATCACTGATTGAGCGTCTTCCTGGCTTCGCGCCATCGGCCCGCGGCCTGGATATCGAGGGGAGAGAGGACACACACATGGCCAACGACAAGAACAAGATGATGAAGAATCAGCCAGCTGTATCCCAGGCACTGAGCGCGAGCGTCCTGGTGTTGTGCGCTTTGGGTGCGGGCAATGCCCGGGCCATCGAGATCGATACCGGTAACCCGGACCTGCAACTGCGCTTCGACAATACCTTCCGTTACAACCTCGGCAAGCGTATCGACGACCAGAAGCAGGCGATCCTGAAGAACCCCAACAACGACGATGGCGACCGCAATTTCAAGAAGAACAGCATCGTCGCCAACCGCATCGACATCCTCAGCGAGAGCGACCTGGTCTACAAGCAGAAGTACGGTGCGCGCGTGAGCGCCGCGCTCTGGTACGACGATGCCTATGCCGGGAGCCTGGACGGCGACAACACCGCCACGTCCAACCACCTCAACGGCGACGGCCGGCCGGCGCAAGGTCTGAGCCGCTACGCCAACCGCTACTACGAAGGCCCCTCGGGCGAAATCCTCGACGCCTTCGTGTTCGGCTCCTTCAACCTGGGTGACTCGCCGCTGCAGATGCGTGCCGGCCGCCACACCGTCAACTGGGGCGAATCGCTGCTGGGCAGCGGCGCGATCCACGGCATTTCCTACGGCCAGGCGCCGCTGGACCAGGGCAAGGCCCTGGCGCTGCCGGGCATCGAGGCCAAGGAGCTGTACATCCCGCGCACCCAGCTGTCGACCCAGCTGCAGGTCAACCCGGAGCTGTCCTTCGCCGCCCAGTACTTCCTCGAGTGGCGGCCGTCGCGGGTGCCGGAGGCGGGCACCTACCTGGGCTTCTCCGACATCTACCTGCAGGGTGGCGAGTCGTTCATCCTCACCCCGAACCTGCGCGCCACCCATGGCGACGACATCGAGCCGCATGACTCCGGCGACTGGGGCGTCATGGCACGCTGGACCCCGGAGGCGCTGGACGCCACCCTGGGCCTCTACGTGCGTCGCTTCTCCGACACCCTGCCGCAGGTCATCCTGCTGCAGACCCGCAAGCCCCAGTACTTCATGGACTACGGCTCGGACATCGACATGTACGGCTTCAGCCTGTCCAAGGAAGTCGCCGGCATCAGCTTCGGCCTGGACCTGAACTACCGCCACAACATGCCGCTGGTGAGCAGCCCGGCGCGGGTGACCAAACTGTCCGCGCTGCCGGACCGTGGCGACATCCTCGGCGCCCGTGGCGACACCGTGCATGGCGTGCTCAACGCCATCGGCTCGGTCAGCTCCACGCCGCTGTTCGACGCCGCCTCCTGGGCCACCGAACTGACCTGGAGCCGCTGGGTGTCGGTCAACGACGACCCGCTGAACCTGTTCAAGGGCAGCTCGCAGTACAAGGCCGTGTCGACCAACATCGATGCCGTGACCCGCAACGCCTACACCATGGCGGTGAACTTCACGCCGACCTGGTACCAGGTGTTCCCGGGCGGCGACCTGAGCATGCCGCTGAGCTACTCGGTGGGCCTGCAGGGCAACTCGGCGGTCGCCTCCGGCGGCAACGAGGACGCCGGCAGCTATGCCGTCGGCATGGCGCTGGACCTGTACAGCCGCTACCGCTTCGACCTGAAGTACGTCGACTACTTCGGCGACTTCTCGAAGAACGCCAACGGCGCGGCCCTCACTCCCAGCGGCAGTCAGTCCCTGCTCGAAGACCGTGGCGCCCTGTACTTCACCTTCAAGACCAGTATCTGAGTGCAGAGCGTGTCGCGCGCGGAGCCAGCCCGGCTCCACGCGTGAAACGGCGGCGGGCGCCCCGGCGTCCGCCGCACCGCCCCGGCGACTTCCTGCCGGGGCACAACCGATGTGAGGGCAACAGATGTTCAGAAGAATCCTCGGCGTTCCGCTGGCTTTCGGCTTGGCCGTACTGGCGGGTGCGGTCACGGCGCAGCCGGCCTTCGTCGCACCCATGGACGTTCCGGCGCCGGCGAGCGCCCTGGCGCTGAAGGCGCCGCTCAACGCACTGGCCGTGGCCGGGCAGCGCCTGGTGGTCGCCGGGCAGCGCGGGCACATCCTGTATTCCAACGACGGTCAGAGCTGGACCCAGGCCGCGGTGCCGGTCAGCTCCGACCTCAACGCCCTGGCGTTTCCCAGCCCCGAGCAGGGCTGGGCGGTGGGGCACGAAGGCGTGATCCTGCACAGCGCCGACGGCGGCCACAGCTGGACGCGCCAGCTCGACGGCCCGCAGATCGCCGAACTGCTGCAGCGCCAGTACGGCCGACCGGCCAACCCGGACGACCCCGACGCGGCGCGCCTGCAACACGAGGCCGAGCTGGCCGTTGCGCAGGGCGCGGACAAGCCGCTGCTGGACGTGTGGTTCGAAGACGACAAACGCGGCTACGCCATCGGCGCGTTCAACCTGATCCTGCGCACCGAGGACGGCGGCCAGCACTGGACGCCCTGGCTCGACCGCGTGGAAAACCCGCGTGGCATGCACCTGTATGCCATGCGCCCGGCGGCCGGCACGCTGTTCATGGTGGGCGAGCAGGGGCTGGTGCTCAAGTTCGACGCCCGGCAGCAACGCTTCCGCGCACTGGAGCTGCCTTACCAGGGCACCCTGTTCGGCATCGTCGGCACGCCCGAGGTGGTGCTGGTCTACGGACTGCGCGGCAACGCCCTGCGCAGCACCGACGGTGGCGCCAGCTGGCACAAGGTACAGACCGGCACCGACGCCGGGCTCAACGCCGGCACCGTGCTGGCCGACGGTTCGATCGTCCTGGGCAGCCAGTCCGGCGAGCTGCTGCGCTCCACCGACCAGGGCGCCAGCTTCCACCCGCTGAAGGTCGCGCGCGCGGCGCCGAACTTCGCCGTGGCCGCGGCGCCGGGCGCCAAGGTGGCCCTGGTCGGCCTGGGCGGCGTGCGCCTGGAAAGCCTGCAATGAGAACACCAGCATTCGGGGTAACGTGATGGCTATCGACAATTCCACCGACCACCTGCAGACCATCGCCGACCTGCGCGATTTCGATCACGCGTCGGGCAGCCGTCTGGAGCGGTTGATCTTCAACCACCGCCTGGTGGTGGTGCTGCTGTGCCTGCTGGCCACCGCGCTGCTGGCCTGGCAGGCACGCGGGCTGACGCTGAACGCGGCGTTCGAAAAGACCATCCCGCACAACCAGCCGTACATCCGCAACTTCCTGGAGTACCGCGACGAACTCAAGGGCCTGGGCAACGCCGTGCGCGTGGTGGTGGAGAACCGCAAGGGCGACATCTTCGACCCGGCCTACCTGCAGGCCCTCAAGCAGATCAACGACGAACTCTTCCTCACCCCGGGCGTCGACCGCGCCAACGTCAAGTCGCTGTGGATGCCGGTGGTGCGCTGGAACGAGGTGACCGAGGAGGGCTTCGCCGGCGGCCCGGTGATGCCCGACAACTATTCCGGCACCAATCAGGACATCGAGCAGCTGCGGCAGAACATCGGCCGCGCGCAGCTGCTGGGCAACCTGGTGGGCGGCGACTACCGCTCCAGCATGGTGTTCGTGCCGCTGCTGGACAAGGACGCCGACAGCGGCAAGCCGATCGACTACTGGGAGCTGTCCAAGCGCCTGGAGACGATCCGTGCGAAGTATTCCGGAGCCCAGGACGGCGCCGACATCCAGGTGCGCATCGTCGGCTTCGCCAAGGTGGTGGGCGACCTGCTCGACGGTCTGCGGCAGATGGTCCTGTACTTCGCCGTGGCCGCCATCATCGCCGCGCTGATCATCTATGGCTGGACCCGCTGCCTGCGCAGCACCGCGCTGGTGCTGGGCTGTTCCTGCGTGGCGGTGCTCTGGCAACTGGGGCTGATCGCGCTGCTGGGTTACGAGCTGGACCCGTACTCGATCCTGGTGCCGTTCCTGGTGTTCGCCATCGGCGTGTCCCACGGGGCACAGAAGATGAACGGCATCATGCAGGACGTCGGCCGTGGCACCCACCGCCTGGTGGCGGCGCGCTACACCTTCCGCCGCCTGTTCCTCGCCGGGCTGACGGCGCTGGCCGCCGACGCGGTGGGCTTCGCGGTGCTGATGCTGATCGACATCCCGGTGATCCAGGACCTGGCCATCACCGCCTCGATCGGCGTGGCGCTGCTGGTGTTCACCAACCTCATCCTGCTGCCGGTGATGCTGTCCTATACCGGTGTCAGCGCCAGCGCCGCCGCGCGCAGCCTGCGTGCCGAACAGCGCAGCGCTGGTGGCGTCTGGGCCCTGCTGGAGCGCTTCACCGAGCGCCGCTGGGCCACGCCGCTGCTGATCGGCGCCGCTCTGCTGGGCGCCGGTGGCTTTGCCCTGAGCACGCAGCTGAAGATCGGCGACCTCGACGCCGGGGCGTCCGAGCTGCGTCCGAACTCGCGCTACAACCTGGACAACGCCTACATCACCAGCAAGTACTCACTGTCCAGCGACCAGTTCGCGGTGATCGTCAAGACCCCGGCCGAAGGCTGCCTGGCCTACCAGACGCTGGTCGAGGCGGACCGCCTGGGCTGGACCCTGCAGCAGGTGCCGGGAGTGCAGAGCACGGTGTCGCTGGCCGACGCGGTGCGCAAGATCACCGCCGGTTCCTACGAGGGCAGCAACAAGTGGCTGACCCTGTCGCCGAACCAGGACGTGCTCAACTACGCGGCGCGCACCGCCAGCACCACCAACCCGGAGCTGTTCAACACCGAGTGCTCGATCATGCCGGTGGTGGCCTACCTGGCCGACCATAAGGCGCAGACCCTGGAACGGGTGGTCGAGGCCGCCGCGCGCTTCGCCGCCGAGCACAGCACGGCAGAGCACCAGTTCCTCCTCGCCGCCGGCAGCGCCGGTATCGAAGCGGCCACCAACATCGTGGTGAAGAAGGCCAACCTGAGCATGCTGCTGTACGTCTATGCGGCAGTGGTGGTGCTGTGCTTCATCACCTTCCGCAGCTGGCGCGCAGTGATCGTCGCGGTGGTCCCGCTGGTGATCACCTCGGTGCTCTGCGAGGCGCTGATGGTGGTGCTGGGCATGGGCGTGAAGGTCGCCACCCTGCCGGTGATCGCCCTCGGCGTGGGCATCGGCGTGGACTACGCGCTCTACCTGCTGAGCATCCAGCTGGCCAGCCAGCGCGCCGGCGCCACGCTGGTGGAGGCCTACCGCCACGCCCTGCGCTTCACCGGCAAGGTGGTCGCCCTGGTGGGCGTGACCCTGGCGGCCGGCGTAATCACCTGGGCCTTCTCGCCGATCAAGTTCCAGGCCGACATGGGCATCCTGCTCACCTTCATGTTCGTCTGGAACATGCTGGGCGCACTGGTGCTCATCCCGGCGCTTTCCCATTTCCTGCTGCGTGGCGTCGGTGCCTCCGGGCCCCGCGCCGCGTGCAGCGTCGTTACCACGCCGAAGGCCAGCGTGAGCGAGCGGCGCGACGAACCCGTCGCCCGTTGCGTCTGAACCCGCCGCGAACGGCGCCCCTGATGAATTGCACTGTGAGGTAAGCAAGATGAGTGATACGTCCGCGATCTTCCTGAACGAACAGGAGAGGCTGATTCGCGACAGCGCCCGTAAGGTTGCCGCCGAGGTTCTGGCGCCAACCGCCGCCGAGCGCGACCGCACCGGCGCCTGGCCCCGCGAGGAGCTGGCGGCCGTGGCCGAGCTGGGCTTCCTCGGCATGCTGGTGCCCGAAGCCTACGGCGGCTCCGGCGCCAGCTTCGTCGAGTACTGCCTGGCGATCGAGGAGTTCGCCGCCGTCGACACCGGTTTCGCCACCCTGATCCACGTGCACAACTCGGTGGGCCTGACCATCGCCCGCCTGGGAAATGAAGAGCAGAAGCGCAAGTTCCTGCCGGGCATCGCCGACGGCAGCCGGATCGGCGCCTTCCTGCTCAGCGAGCCCCACGCCGGTTCGGACACCGCGGCCTTCCGCACCAGCGCCCGGCGCGAGGGCGACAGCTACGTGCTCAACGGCAGCAAGCAGTTCATCTCCAACGGCAACGAGGCGGGCGTCGGACTGGTGCTGGCGGTGACCGACCGCAACGCCGGGAAGAAGGGCAGCAGCCTGCTGATCGTCGAACCGAAGGTCCACGCCGGCTACGTGGTGGCCCGCGTGGAACACAAGATGGGCCAGCGTTCGGCCCAGGTCGCCGCTATCCAGCTGGACGAGTGCCGGGTACCGGCGGAAAACCTGCTGGGTGCCGAGGGCTCCGGCTACCGCAACGTGATGGGCTCGCTGTCCGAAGGTCGGGTGGCGATCGCCGCCGTGGCCACCGGCACCGCCCGCGCTGCCTTGCAGGCGGCGGTCGGTTATGCGCAGGAGCGCGAAGCCTACGGCGCGCCGATCATCCAGCTGCAGGGCGTGGCCTTCGACCTGGCCGACATGGCCACCCGGGTCGAGCTGTCGCACCAGTACCTGGTGCATGCCGCGCGCCTCTGCGAAATGGGCGTGCCCTGCGCCAAGGAAGCCTCGATGGCCAAGCTGTTCGCCAGCGAGATGGCCGAGAAGGTCTGCTCCGACGCGCTGCAGATCCACGGTGGTTACGGCTACCTGGCGGACTTCCCGGTGGAGCGCTACTGCCGCGACGTACGGGTGACCAGGATCTACGAAGGTACCAGCCACATCCAGAAACTCATCATCGTTCGCCACCTGGCTTGAGGCACGCCCTCCGACAGGTAGGACGCGCATCAGGGTCCGGCTCAGGCCGGACCGGCGCCGGGGTTGCACGGTGGCACCGCACTGGGGAAGGGAGAGGGCAGATGCATAACGAGATGCCGAGCGAAGCACAGCGTCTGGCGGTAGCGAGTTTCCGCAAGTTCCTCGACAGCGAGGTGGTGCCGGTGGCGCGGGAGTTCCGCGACCGCAGCCTGCCCAAGGGGCGCATGCGCGAGTTGGCCCAGGGCATCGCCGAATTCGGCCTGCCCGGCGCGAGCATCGCCGAAGAGCAGGGCGGCCTGGGCCTGGCACGGCTCACCGAGGCCATGCTGTTCGAGGAGCTGGGGACGCTGTCGGCGGACGTGGCCCTGTGCGTGAAGACCAACAAGGCCGTGGCCGCCTTCCTCGCCGGCTTGCCGGCGCAGCGGGTCGCGATTCGCGAACGCTACCTGCCGGATCTTCTCGGCGGCCGCAGCTTCGGTGCCTTCTGCCTTGATACGGGTGCCACGGCGGATACGCCCCGGGTGACGGCCCGCCGCGAAGGCGAGGACTTCATCCTCGACGGCGAGCAGACCTGGGTGGCCAACGGGCACTACGCGGACTTCGTCATCGTCGCTGCGCGCAGCGACGCCGACCAGTGGGTGCACCTGCTGGTGGACCGCCGCGCCCATGGATTCGTCACGCGCAACGCCGAGTGCATCGCGCTGCATTCGCAGTCCACCGCCCAGGTTTTCTTCAGCCAGACGCGGGTGCCCGGTTGCCAGTTGCTCGGCGAGGATGGCGTGGACCTGCAGGAAAGCCTGCGGGCGCTGGACGTGGCGCGCATCGATACCGGCCTGCTCTGCGTGGGGCTGATGCGCGCCGCGCTGGAGGCCAGCCTCGAACCTGCCCGGCAGCGCCTGGCGGGCGGGCCGGACACCTTGCTCGCCGCCCAGCTTGCCGAGATGGCCACCCTGGCCGACGCGGCGCGCCTGCTCTGCCGGCGGGCCTATGGGCTGATCGATGCAGGCCTGCCGTGCGATCCCCAGGTGTCCATGGCCAAATGGTATGCCAGCGAAATGGCCGTGCAGGTCTGTCGCAACGCCGTGCAGTTGCAGGGCGCCGACGGCCTGGCGCGGGCCGGCGAGGTGGAACGCCTGGTGCGCGAGGCCCTCAGCCTGCCGTTGAGCGACGGCGTCACCGATACTCACAAAATGCTGATCGCCCGAACCTTGCTGGGCATCTCTACACCGATATGAGCTACGCCGATCCGAAGCGCAGCGCGCCGGTCGGACATCGACGATAAGGACGTAATGACCATGCAATGCCGATATCTCCCGCTGTCCCTGTTGGCCGCCCTGGTGGCATTCGCCGGCCAGGCTTCGGCCGCCGAGCCGGTCGCGCCGCTGCCGGCGAGCCCGGCCACGATCGCCGCCAACCACGCCGTGCTCGGCCGTCTGCCGTTCGCCGACCGGCAGGACTTCGACGACGCCAAGCGCGGGCTGGTGGCAGCCTTCGCCGGGAGCATCAAGGACGCCCAGGGCAAGGTGGTGTGGGATACCCACCAGTACGATTTCCTCGCCGCCGAGAAGGCGCCGGACAGCGTCAACCCCAGCCTCTGGCGCATGGCGCAGCTCAATACCCATGCCGGGCTGTTCCAGGTCGCCGAGCGGCTCTACCAGGTGCGCGGGCTGGACCTGGCCAACATGACCATCATCGAGGGCGACGACGGCCTGATCATCATCGACCCGCTGATGGTGGCCGAGACCGCCCGTGCCGCCCTCGACCTCTACTACAGCAAGCGCCCGCACAAGCCGGTGGTAGCGGTGATCTACAGCCACAGCCACCTCGACCACTTCGGCGGTGTGCGCGGGGTGATCGACGAGGCCGACGTGCGCGCCGGCAAGGTGCGGGTGATCGCTCCCGATGGCTTCATGGACCACGCCATCAGCGAGAACGTGCTGGCCGGCACCGCCATGCTGCGCCGCGCCATGTATCAGGGCGGCAGCCTGCTGCCGCGTGGCGAGCAGGCGCTGGTGGACAGCGGCCTGGGCAAGGCGGCGCCGCGAGGCGGCAGCGTCGGCCTGATCGCCCCCACCGAACTGATCCGCAAGCCTCAGGAAACTCTGCGGATATCCGGGGTCGAGCTGGAATTCCAGCTCACCCCCGGCACCGAGGCGCCGGCGGAGATGAACCTGTACCTGCCGCAGTGGCATGCCCTGGGCATGGCCGAGAACGCCACCCGCATGATGCACAACGTACTCACCCCGCGCGGCGCGGAGGTGCGCGACGCCAAGGCCTGGTCGAAATTCCTCGACGACAGCCTGGTGCGCTACGGCGACAAGGCCGAGGTGATGTTCGTCCAGCACAGCTGGCCGACCTGGGGTGGCGAGCGGATTCGCACCGAACTGGCCGACCAGCGCGACATGTACGCCTTCATCAACAACCGCACCCTGCACCTGCTGAACCAGGGACTGACGCCGCTGGAGATCGCCGATGCGGTCAAGCAGCTGCCCGGCGAGCTGGACCGCAAGTGGTACCTGCGCGGCTACTACGGCAACCTGGCCTTCAACGTGCGCGCGGTGTACCAGCGCTACCTGGGCTTCTACGACGGCAACCCGGCCAACCTCGCGCCGCTGCCGCCGGAGCAGGCCGACAAGCGCTACGTGGCGGCCATGGGCGGCGCCGACAAGGTGCTGGGCCTGGTGCGCCAGGCCATGGAGCAGGGCGACTACCGCTGGGCCGCCGAGTTGGGCAACCGCCTGGTCTTCGCCGAGCCGGACAACCGCGCCGCCCGCGAGGCCCAGGCCGCCGCCCTGGAACAGCTGGGCTACGCCGCCGAATCGGGCGTGCAGCGCAACATGTACCTGGTCGGCGCCAGCGAGCTGCGCAACGGCCTGCCGCCCTACAAGGGCCGCCCGGTGGAAGACCTGGTGCGCGCCGCGACCCCGGCGATGTTCTTCGACCTGCTGGCCGTGCGCCTGGACTCGGACAAGGCCCTGGGCCACGACATGACCCTGAACTGGGCCTTCGACGAGCCGGCGCAGTCCTTCGCCCTGACCCTGCGCAATGGCGTGCTGACCTACCGCGAGGGGGCCAGCCATGCCAAGCCGGACGTCAGCCTGCGGATGAGCAAGGCGACCCTCGACCGCATCGCCCTGAAGCAGCTGGACTTCCCCACCGCACTCAAGCAGGATGCGCTCAAGTTGGAGGGCGATGCCGGCAAATTCAAGGCACTGATGGCTGCGATGTCGAGCTTCGACCCCATGTTCAACATCGTCACCCCCTGAGTGTCCATGCCCCGCAAGCCCATCGACAAACCAGCGCAGGAACCGGCCGAGCCGGTCCTGCGCGTGGCGCTACCGGCGCCCCAGCGCAAGCGCCCGCGCCAGGCGCGCTCGGTGGCGCTGGTGGCGGCGCTGAAGATCACCGGCCGGGAGATCCTCGAACGCGAGGGCAGGGCGGCGCTCACCGTACACCGCCTCGCCGAACACGCCGGGGTGGCCATCAGTTCCATCTACGAATACTTCCCCACCATGGAATCGCTGGTGGCGGCGATCTTCGACGACTACCGCAGCGAGGCGCGGGTCGAGGTCATCGCCAGCATTCGTGCGCTGCCGGATTCCGCCTGCCTGATGGATGGCATCGAACTGCTCCTGCACACCGGCCTGGCCGCGCTGCAGCGCTGGCTGCGGCTGGACTCCGAACTGAGCATCAAGACCGCCTACCAGGCGGAGCTGGTGCGCCTGGACATGGTGCGCGGGGATGGCTTCTGGGTATCCCAGGTGATCCCCGCGCTGGTCGAGCGATTTTCCACCGAAGTGCGGGTGCGCGACCGCGAGCTGGCGGGCTTTCTCGCCTACCAGGCGGCGACGGCGCTGCCGCGCGCGCTGGTCATCGAGCGCCCCGACTTCCTGCAGCAGGAACAGACTGTCCGCCTGCTGGCGCGCATGCTCCATGGGCTGCTCACCGCGGATTCGGAAAGCACCGCCGAAAGCTGATCAAAGTCGTTTTAATTCAACGACTTGTCGATCACAAGAAACATCGGGAATCCGGAACAGCACAGGCCCGCCAGTTCCTAGACTGGGCTTGCCATGAAGGCTGCCCGCGGCGGGCAGCCGGTCCTTCGTGCCGGCGGCGGTACGGAGGGTGCAAGCGAGGACCCGGAACAATGACAAGAACAATCGACGAAAAGGTCGACCTGCTGCTCAGCGACCCCGTCGCCCTGGTCGGCCATTCCCGCCAGGCCTGGAACGAACTGCCCCGCGCCGAGATCGACGCCCTGCAGATACGAGCCCTGCAACGCCGCTTCACGCAACTGCGCGAGCGCATCCCGGTGCTCAAGCGCCTGGCCGATGCCGAGGGCGTGGAGCGCATCGAGCGGCTCGAAGATGTCGTCCCGCTGCTGTTCGAGCACACCGTCTTCAAGTCCTACCCGCCGTCACTGCTGGACAACAACAACTTCGCCGCGATCAACCGCTGGTTGTCCAAGCTGGTGACCCCGGAGATCGGCGAGGCCCTGCTGGCCGCTGATGTGAGCGACTGCGAGGGGCTGGACGACTGGTTCGAGGCGATCGACGCACAGGTGCCGCAGCTGTGCCTGAGCCATACCTCGGGCACTTCCGGAACCCTGTCGTTCCTGCCGCTGGGCACCCGCGAATTCGAGAAGGCGGCGAGCGTGCGCCGGCTGTTCGCCTGGGACATGCAGGGCCCGGATACCCCCGATCCGCAGTTGCATGCGCTGTACCCGTACTACCGCAAGGGCTACCTGAGCCACGTGCGCGGCAACATGGCGCTGATGCGCGGCCTGCTGCCGAGCCTGGACAACTTCCACCCGGCCTATCCTGCGACCCTCTCCAGCGACGTGCTGCACCTGGGCGCCAAGGTCCGCGCGGCCCAGGCCCGAGGCACCCTCGACCGCCTGCAACTGAGTCCGGCGCTGCTGGCGAAGAAACAGGCCTACGACCAGTTGCAGGCCGAGATGCCGCAGCACCTGGCGGCCTTCTTCGAGGAGATGACCCAGCGCCTGAAGGGCCAGCGCGTCTATATCGGCGGCACCTGGAACCTGCTGCACAACATGGCCAAGGCAGGGCTGGCGCGCGGTCTGGAAGGGGTCTTCCACCCCGGTTCCTTCATCGCCACCACCGGCGGCGCCAAGGGTGTCGTGCAACCGGAGGGTTGGCGCGAAGAGGTACTGCGCTTCACTGGCGCCCAGCGCATCAACGAGACCTACGCGATGTCCGAGGTGGTCAGCGGTTCCCACGCCCTGTGCGACCACGGCAACTACCACTTCGCGCACACCGCGATTCCCTTCGTGCTCGATCCGGAAACCGGTGGAACCCTGCCGCGCAGCGGTCGCCAGACCGGCCGCGCGGCCTTCTTCGACCTGGGTGCGGAACTGCGCTGGGGCGGCTTCATCACCGGCGACGAAGTCACCGTCGAGTGGGACGCGCCTTGCCCCTGCGGGCGCCACAGCCGCTATGTGGTCGGGCCCGTGCAGCGCTACAGCGAGAAGAACGGCGGCGACGACAAGATCACCTGCGCCGCGTCCGAACAGGCCCATCGCGAAGCGATGGACTTCCTCAGCACCCTGGAGGCCTGAGCCATGAGCCATCCCATCGCACCGATGATCATCCGTGGCGAGGTCATCACCGATCACCTGATCGAGGTCGGCGGCCGCGGCGGCGACCTGACCTTCCTCACCCCTGACGCGCACCGCTACCTGGACCGCCTGCCGCTGGGCAACCCGGCGAAGCTGGCCGACCTCTACGCGCTGAGCTTCGAGGACATCCTCGGCTACTGCGAGGCCCTCGCCGAGCGCCTGGACTTCGCCAGCAACCGTTACCTGCAGGAAGCCTGCGAGCTGTCCTACCTGACCGCACCGACCACCCCGACCATGGTGCGCGGCGCCTACATGAACCTGCGCCACCTGCTGACCCGCGAGGCGATCATCGAGATGGCCGAGAGCACCGTCGGCATCCCGTACCTGGAGGGCTGGGTGCGCCAGCGCCTGCTCGACGGCACCGAGCTGGAGACCCGCTGCTTCGGCTCCCGCGCGCTGCACATCGTGGCCGGCAACGCGGTGGCGCTGTCCCTGTGGACCATCGTGCGCAACATGGTCCTGCGCAGCGATGCGATCATCAAGGCGCCGTCCAACGACCCCTTCACCGCCCTGGCCATCGCCCGCACCATGATCGACATGGCGCCCGACCACCCGTTGACCAAGCACCTCAGCGTGGCCTACTGGAAGGGCGGCGACCAGGCCCTGGAGCAGCGCCTGTACCAGCCGCAGAACATCGAGAAGATCGTCGCCTGGGGCGGTTTCGCCGCGCTCAAGCACGTCACCCGCTACATCCAGCCGGGGCTGGAGCTGATCTCCCTGGATCCCAAGCGCAGCGCCAGCATCATCGGCAGCGAGGCCTTCGCCAGCGAGGCCAGCCTGCGCGAGGCGGCGGTGCGCCTGGCCACCGATATCGGCGTGCTGAACCAGAAGGGCTGCGTCTGTTCGCGGGTGGCCTACGTGCAGAGCGGCACCGACAGCGCCGGGCTGGAGCGCCTCAACCGCTTCGGCCAGTATGTCTACGAGGCACTGCTGGCGTTGCCCAACACCGTCAGCACGCGGCCCAAGCGCTATGACCCGGGGCTCAAGGCCCACGTCGACGCGCTGCGTCTGGATGACGACTGGTACCGGGTGATCGGCGGCCGCGCAGGCGAGGGCGCGATCATCTGCTCGCAGCTGCCCGAGGCGGTGTCCTTCGCCGCCAGCCTGGACGACCGCACCGCCAACCTGGTGCCGGTGGATTCGCTGGAGCAGATGCTCGATGCGGTCGACGCCTACACCCAGACCGTCGGCGTCTACCCCGAGGCGATCAAGGACCGGATCAAGGACGTGCTGCCGTTGTACGGCGCACAGCGCATCGTATCCCTGGGCTACGCGGCAGCGATGAAGTTCGCCGCCCCGCAGGACGCCATCGAGCCGATGCGTCGCATGGGCAAGTGGATCAGCAACCAGATCGCATCGCCGGAGACCACCCCGGCGCCCTGGCTGCGTCCATCGCTCTGAGCCCCGATCCCGCCGCCACCCGCACCGGGCGGCGGCGCAACCCCGCATGGCCGGCGCCGCCGGCCCGGTTTTCGTATCAGGAGTCATCCATGTCCCAATGCCTCAGCTACGCCGCCAGCGCTGCCCGCGCGCCGCTGGCTCCGCTGCGCATCGACCGCCGCGAGCTGCGCGCGGACGACGTCGCCATCGAAATCGCCTACTGCGGCGTGTGCCATACCGACCTGCACTACGCGCACAACGACTGGAACAACACCCTGTTTCCCTGCGTGCCCGGCCACGAGATCGTCGGCCTGGTGAGTGCCGTCGGCCCGGCGGTCAGCCGCTACAAGGTGGGTGACCGGGTAGCGGTCGGCTGCCTGGTGGACAGCTGCCAGCACTGCGCTGCCTGCGAAGCGAGCGAGGAGCCGCACTGCGAACACGGCGCCACGCCCACCTACAACGGCCGTGACCGGCAGAACGGCGAAGTGACCCTCGGCGGCTATTCGCAGAACATCGTGGTCAGCGAGCGCTTCGTATTGCGCGTGCCCGAGGCGCTGGACATGCGCTTCACCGGCCCGCTGCTGTGCGCCGGCATCACCGTGTGGACGCCCCTGCGCGAGCACGGCGTGGGGCAGGGCAGCCGCGTCGCGGTGCTCGGCCTGGGCGGCCTCGGCCACCTGGCGGTGAAGCTGGCCGTGGCCCTGGGCGCCGAGGTGACCGTGATCACCAGCTCCCCCGGCAAGGCCGACGACGCCCGTGCCCTGGGTGCCCACGACGTACTGCTGTCCAGCGATGCCCAGGCGATGAAGACGGCGGCGAACCGCTTCGACTTCATCCTCGACACCATCCCCCGGCAGCACAACCTCAACCCCTACCTGATGCTCCTCGGCCGCCACGGCAAGCTGGTGCTGGTGGGCGCGCTGGAGCCGCTGGAGCCGATCCACGGTGCGCTGCTGGCGCGCAACAACCGCTCCATCTCCGGTTCTCTGGTCGGCGGCCTGGCGCAGACCCAGGAACTGCTGGACTTCTGCGCCGAGCATGAGGTGCTGCCGCAGTGCGAGCTGATCGCCATGGAGGACATCAACGCGGCCTTCGAGCGCATGGAGCGCAACGACGTGAAATACCGCTTCGTCATCGACATGGCCTCGCTGCGGGACTGAGGCACAGGCACGATCCCCCCACACGGGGAGGGGCCGGTGAAAGGGAAGGGCGGACTACTCTGCCCTTTCATTCATGCCGGAGAAAACCCTCATGCGGATGCCCCATGCCCTCTGCGCCGTCGCGGCCAGCGTGCTGCTGACGACCTGCCCCGTCGCCCTGGCCAGCGAGGCCGCGCCTGCCGTGGACGCGCAGGTGATCAGCGAGGCCTACGTCTATCTGCTCGGCCGCGCGCTGGTGCTGCGCCAGCAGCGCATCGACCTGAGCGACGGCATGGGCTGGAACAACCTGGTTCATCGCAAGCCCGGTGCGGTGGACTGGCCCAACCCCAACCTCGATGTCGCCTATTCCGAAGCCTGGCTGGCGCTGGACGAGCACAGTTGCACGCTGCTCGGCGTGCCGAAGGTCCAGGGCCGCTACTACACCGCCCAGGTGCTCAACGGCTGGGGCGAGACCCTGGCCAACGTCAACGAGCGCACCTCCCCCGAGCGCCCCGACGGCGAGTTCGCCTTCTGCCTGAAGGACGCGCAGGTGAAGCTGCCCGCCGATGTCCGTCGAATCGACCTGCCGGTGCGTAGCGCGCGCCTGCTGACCCGCGTCGAACTGGGTGCCGACCCGCAGGGCGCCGAACGCCTGCAACGCGCCTTCACCCTGCAGCCCACCGGCAAGCCGGCGTTGCCCCAGGTGCCGCCGGTAGCGGACTTCGCCTGGCCGAAGCTGCCCGGCGTGGAAATCTTCGACGGCGCCGAGGCGGCCCTGGCCGAACCCGATATCAACCCCGGCATGGCGCCGCTGCAAGCCAAGGTGCGCGCCGTTGCCGCCGCGATCGGTGACCCGCAACAGCGCCAGCGCATCGACCAGATCATCCGCAGCCGCGCCTACGCCGACCTCGCCAAGGCCTCGCCGACCCTGGGCGGCGGCACCCAGCGCAACGGCTGGTCGCGGCCGCCGGTCAGCGGCACCTATGGCAGCAACTATCTGACCCGCACGCTGGTGAACTACGGCGGCATCTGGGCCAACACCCGCAATGAGGTGAACTACTTCCGCGGTGCGCTGGATGCCGACGGCAAGCCCCTCGACGGCGGCGCCAGCTACAGCCTGACCTTCCCGGCAGACCAACTGCCAGCCAGCCAGGCAGAGTACTTCTGGTCGATTACCGCGACCGACGCGAAAAGCTTCCGCGTACTGCCCAATCCGCTGCAGCGCTTCCTGCTCAACAACTACTCCCAGCTGACCTACAACGCCGATGGCTCGCTGACCCTGTACTTCGCTCCGCAGAAACCCGCCGGCGCACCCGCCGGCAACTGGCTGCCGACCCGCGCCGACCTGCCATATCGCCTGGTGTTCCGCTACTACGGCGCCAAGGGCGCGGTGGCGGCCGGCAGCTACTTCCCGCCGGCCATCGTCAAAGGTTCCTGATGACATATCGACAAGGAGAACGTCCCATGTTCAAACCCCTGCGCCTCGCGACCACGCTGGCCCTGCTACTGGCGGGCGCCGCCCATGCCGCTGACGCACCGGTGCCGGTCACGCTCGACAACTTCGTGCGTGCCGAGTCGGATCGTTATTTCGCCCTTACCGCGCAGCGCGGCGGCTTCGGCCAGTTCGTCCATTGGCGCGAACTGATGCCGGTGGATGCCAGGACGGTGGTGCGGCCCAACCGCGACACCCTGTATTCCACCGCGGTCTTCGACCTGGACGCCGGGCCGGTCACCGTGGATCTGCCGGAGGCCGGCAAGCGCTACCGTTCGCTGGCGGTGATCGATGAAGATCACCATGTGCTCGCCATGCATTACCGCGCAGGAAGCTACCGTATCGCCCGTGAGGACGTCGGCACGCGCTACGTGCTGCTCGGCGTGCGGACCCTGATCGACCCCGCCAGCAGCGAGGACCTGCAGCAGGCGCATGCATTGCAGGACCGCATCCGCGTGAGCCAGCCCGGCGGCCCCGGCCAGTTCGCCGTTCCCGCCTGGGACAAGACCAGCCAGGACCGTCTGCGCGCCGCGCTGATCGTCCTCGGTACGACAGTGGGGGATTCGCGCGGCATGTTCGGCGCGCCGGGACAGGTCGATCCGCTGCGGCATCTGGTCGGCAGCGCCATCGCCTGGGGCGGCAACCCGGAGCGGGACGCCTTCTACCAGATCGTCACGCCGCCACGGAACGATGGCGCCACCGCCTACCGCCTGGACGTGCCGGCGGTTCCGGTGGGGGCGTTCTGGTCGATCAGCGTCTACGATGCGCAGGGCCGTTTCCAGCGCAACGAACTGGGCGCCTACACCCTGAACAACCTGACGGCGCAGAAGGGCGAGGGCGGCAAGATCAACGTGCGCTTCGGTGAATGCAAGGCGGGGGTGGCGAACTGTCTGCCGATCATGCCGGGGTGGAACTACATGATCCGCTACTACCTGCCGCAGCCGGCGATTCTCGATGGCGGCTGGAAGATGCCGGAGCCGCAGCCGCTGTCCTGAGGTGCGGCTGGCGGAACGCGGACGAAGTCCGCTCCTACGGGGGCAAGAGCCCCTCACCCTGGGGTGAGGGGAGATGTCTGACTGCGGACTTTCCGGAAAAGGAAGCTGCCCCTGATGCCAGGCATCACAGGTACCTGTAGGAGCGAGCTTGCTCGCGAACGGATCCGCAGCGGGGCTGGTTCGCGAGCAAGCTCGCTCCTACGAAAAGCACCTGGATTGTTCGCAGGATGGGAACCGACGTTCCCGCCAACGGCGGATAACCGCGATCGGTTATCCGGCCTACGGTCGAGCATGGAGGGAGCGAGTCCCTCCACCCGGCCTCACGACACTCGCCGCGCCTTGTCCTTCCAGTACTTGTCCCGCACCTGACGGCGCAGCACCTTGCCCACCACGCTCACCGGCAGGGCATCGACCAGGAGGATGGACTTGGGCGCCTTGAAGCGTCCCAGGCGTTCCTTGACGTAGGCCTGCAACTCCTCGACCGAAACCTGCGCGCCGGCCTTGAGCACCACCTCGGCGTGCACCGCCTCGCCCCACTCCTCGTGGGGGATGCCGACCACCGCCGAGTTGGACACCGCCGCGTGGGCGTTCAGCGCCGCCTCGACTTCCACCGCGTAGACGTTGAAGCCGCCGGTGATGATCATGTCCTTCTTGCGGTCGACCAGGAACAGGAAGCCCTGGTCGTCGATGTAGCCAAGGTCGCCGGACTTCCAGAAGCCATTGCTGAACTCGTTGGCAGTGCCTTCGGGGTTGCGGTAGTAACCGCCGATGGTGCCGCGCGAGCGCACCCACAGCTCGCCGGTCTGGCCCAGGGGCAGCTCCTTGCCGTCTTCGTCGACGATGATCACCTCGGCGGCCGCCGCGATGCGCCCGGCGGAGCCCAGTTGCTGCTCGCTGGCGCTCAGGTGCTCGGCCTTGCCCAGGATGGCCACCGCATGCAGGCTCTCGGTGGCGCCGTAGATCTGCATGAAGATGTTGCCGAAGCGCTCCTGGGCCTGGCGCAGCTTGGCCGGGCTCATCGGCGCGGCGCCGTAGGCCAGGGTCTGCAGGGAGCTCAGGTCGTAGTGGCTGGCCTCGGGCATTTCCAGCAGGCGATAGACCATGGTCGGCACCAGCAGGGTCATGGTGATGCGTTCCGCCTCGATGTTGCGGCACAGCTGGACCATGTCGGGCACGTTCTGGGTCACCGTGCAGCCGCCACGGAACAGCGTCGGCAGCAGGCCCAGGCCGGAACCGTGGCTGATCGGCGCCATGTGCAGGAAGCGGGTGTCGGGCTGGTAGGGCTGCTCGCTCTCCATGTACATCGAATCGCGCAGGGCCAGCCAATTGTCGGTGGTGTAGGTGGCGCACTTGCCCTGGCCGGTGGTGCCGCCGGTGAAGCGGTAGACCAGGGCGTCATGCTGGATGTCGTTCTCGACGTCCGGGTTGGCGTCCGAGACGCCTTCGAGCAGGTCCCAGAAATACATCAGGCCGTCGCGCGGCGTCGCCGGCGGGTCCATGCACACCACCAGGATGCCCAGTTCGCGGAGCATGGGGAAATGGCTGTCGAGCAGGGCGTTCTCGATGAACACCACCTTCGGGCGGATGAACTCGACCTGCCAGCGGTGCTCGTCGAAAGCATCGCGGTAATTGGTGTACGCCGCCGCGGCGTCGCCCTTGAGCGCGGTCCAGGCGTGCAGCAGCGCGATGTTGTCGTTTTCCAGGATGCACAGGTAGGCGTCACCGCGACGCAGTTGCAGGCGCTCGCGCATCATGTTGACGATGCGGTTGGTCAGGGCGTGCAGTTGGCGGAAGCTGTAGCGGCGGTTGCGCTCGATGTTGACCAGGGCCTCGCGCTCGCCGAAGCGGACCGCCAGGTTGCCGATGGTTCGCGAGAAATTCATGGTTGTCATTGTTGTTCTCCATCTCGGGGCCGTCGCGGAACCGGCCCATGATAACCGCGCCCCTGGGGGCGCCGCATGGGGTTTGGTCGTTGCGCGGATGTACGAAAGCCCGGCCGCGCGGGCCGGGCTTGCGTTGGCAGTCACCCGCGCCGATCAGGCGCCCTTGAGGGCTTTCATCGCGGTGTCGATGAACAGGCCGACCTGCTGGTTGGCATCGTTGCGCGGGCCGGCGCTGCTCCAGTCGGTGATCTGCTCCAGGTGCGCCTGCACGTCTTCCGGGGTCAGCTCGCTGCCCAGGAACACCGGCGTGGTCTCTTCCATGCGCACGGCGGAGAACACGCCGGCGCCGGCGCCCAGCACCAGCTTGGTCGGTGCCTGCTCGCTGACCAGGAACAGCGCGCCCGGGCTGACCTGCTCGGCGCGGCTGGCCTTGAGCAGCTCTTCCGGCATCACGTCCTCGGTCATGCGGGTGGCGGCCATGGGCGCCAGGGTGTTGACGTGGATGTTGTTCTTGCGGCCCTCGATGGCGAGCATGTTCATCAGACCCACCAGGCCCATCTTGGCCGCGCCGTAGTTGGCCTGGCCGAAGTTGCCGAACATGCCGGCGGCCGAGGTGGTCATCAGGATGCGCCCGTAGTTCTGCTCCCTCATCAGGTCCCAGACGGCCTTGGAGCAGTACATCGACCCCAGCAGGTGGACGTTGAGCACGGCATGGATGTCGGCCAGCTCCATCTTGGCGAAGGACTTGTCGCGCAGGATGCCGGCGTTGTTGATCAGGATGTCGACGCGGCCGAAGGCCTCGACGGTCTGCCGGACCAGGGCCTGGACCTGCTCGTAGTCGGCGACGTTGGCGCCGTTGGCGATGGCGTTGCCGCCGGCCTTGCGGATTTCCTCGACCACGGCCTGGGCGGCGTCGGAGGAGCTGCCGGTGCCGTCGCGGCTGCCGCCGAAGTCGTTGATCACCACCTTGGCGCCGCGCGCGGCGAGTTGCAGGGCGTGGATGCGGCCCAGGCCGTTGCCGGCGCCGGTGACGATGGCGACGCGATCATCGAAACGAATGGTCATGCTGTGGTTCCTCATGGATCTTGTTGTTGTCGCGACGGGAGCGAGGTACCGCTCCCGTCAAGGATAGTGATCAGGCGCGGGCAAAGATGCCGACGTGCTCGGTGGACTCCTCGACGCGCCAGAGGCCGCCGCCGTTGCCCTGCAGGGCGATGCGCGCGCCCTCGACCTGGCGCTTGCCGCAATTGCCACGCAGTTGCTCCACCAGTTCGAAGATCTGCCCGATGCCGGTGGCGCCGATCGGGTGGCCCTTGGATTCCAGGCCGCCCGAGGGGTTGACCGGCAGGCGTCCGCCCAGAGTGAAGTCGCCGCGCTCGGCCATCACGCCGCTCATGCCCGGCTCGCTCAGGCCCAGGGCCTCGATGGAGAGCAACTCGCCGATGGCGGTGGCGTCGTGCACTTCGGCCACGTCGACGTCCTGCGGGGCGATGCCGGCCTGTTCGAAGGCGGCCTTGCCGGCCAGGTGCGTGCAGCCGTTGGCGAAATCGTCGGCGGCGCGCGCGGACGCCGAGCGCACCACGCTGGCCAGGACCTTGATCGCACGGCTCTTGTCGAAGCCGTATTTCTTCAGCGCCGACTCGGTGCAGAGGATCGCGGCGGCAGCGCCGTCGGAGATCGGCGAGCACATCGGCAGGGTGATCGGGTAGGTGATCGGCGGCGCGGCGAGGATTTCCTCGATGCTCATGGCATTGCGGTACTGCGAGCGCTCATTGTGCACCGAGTGCCCGTGGTTCTTCGAGGACACCGCCGCCAGCTGGCGCTGGGTGATGCCGAAGCGCTCCATCAGGCCGCCGCGGCCGAGGGCGGCGTAGACGTCCATGAACGGGCTGTAGGGCTTCTCGGACTGCGAGCCGGGCGGCGGGACGATGCCCTTGCCCATGGCGGCCAGGTAGTTCCTGTTGTCCTCGAAGGTCTCGATGTCCCAGGCCGACTCGAAGGCCGAGAACATCTTCTGCTTGTCGCTGTAGAACATCTTCTCCGCACCGACGGCCAGGGCCACCTCGGCGGCGCCGGCGCGCAGCTGGGTGACTGCCAGGTTGAAGGCGTGGCTGGAGGAGGCGCAGGCGCCCTCGATGTTGAAGATCGGGATGCCGTCCAGGCCCAGGGGCAGCAGGGCGACCTGGCCACGGATCATGTGCTGGCCGTCGAAATGGCCCTGGGTGCAGTTGCCGTAGAAGGCGACCTGGATCGACCGGCGATCGCAGCCGGCGTCCTTCAGGGCGTCCTCGACGGCCCAGGCGGTGAGCTGCTTGACGCTCTTGTCGGCGTGTCGGCCGAAGGCGGTCATGCCGACGCCGACGATATAGATGTTTTCCATCGCTTCCTCGAAATGCTCGGTAGTGGGGCGGGATCAATAGCCCTTGAAGGCCGGTTTGCGCTTCTCGGCGAAGGCGCGCAGGCCCTCGGCGATGTCGTAGGAACGCTGGTGGTTGCGCAGTTCCAGCAGCTCGTGGCGCAGGGCATCGGCGCGGGACTTGTCGGCGGCCTCGTCGGCCACGCGCTTCATCCGCCGCAGCACCAGCGGGCTCTTTTCCGCCAGCTTGTCGCCGATGGCCTGGACGCGGGCCAGCAATTCGCCGTCGGGCACCACTTCGCTGACCAGGCCGTAGGTCTTCATGTCCTGCGCCGGCAGCGAGTCGCCGGTGAACAGCAGGTACTTGGCGACGTTTTCCGGGATCTTGCGCGGCAGGATGGCCGCGCCACCGCCGCCGGGGAACACGCCGAAGTTGGAGTGGGCGTCACCGAAGCGGGCGCTTTCGGCGGCGATCACGAAATCGCAGCACAGCACGGTCTCCAGGCCGCCGGCCAGGGCCAGGCCGTTGACCGCGGCGATCACCGGCTTGGGGAACACGCGCAGGCGGTCGAAGAAGGCGACGATGTTGTCCAGCAGGTCCATTTCGCCGGGCTGCGGAGCGCCGGCGACCTTGAGGTCGGCGCCGGCACAGAACGCCGTGCCGGTGGCGGTCAGCGCCACCACGCGCACGTCGGCGTCGACTTCCCAGGCCTTCAGGCATTCGATCATGGCCTGGAGCATCTCCGGGTTCAGGGCGTTCATCGCCTTGGGACGGGAGAGGGTGATCCAGCCTACCTGGCCTTTCACTTCAAACTTAACGGATTCGCTCATTTCTGCTCCTCGCGGACGGGGGTCGATACGGTCGATTTGCACGTTACGCCAGCCCATCGGCGCCGCTCCCCCCCCCTTGCGGACGGGGTCGGCGGCGCAGGGGCTGGTGCAGGATGGACGTGGCCGTCGAGGAAAGGGCGCGGCGGGGCGGACGGCATGCGCCGGGCCCACCGCGCCTTTGGCCAGTACCCAGAAGAGCGGAGCCACGGGTCTGCGTGCGCTACCGCCGTCCGCCTAACGCCAGAGCAAGGGCTAACAAGAAGATGCAAAGCTCGCTGATGAACTCCGACGACCTGCTGGTCGCCACCAAATTCTCCCCGCCGCGCCTCAATACCCGGCACATTCCGCGCACCCAGCTGCTGGAGCGGCTGCACGAGGCGCGCCTGGGCAACCTCACGCTGATCACTGGCGGCGCCGGCTTCGGCAAGACCCTGCTGCTCGCGCAGTGGCGCCAGGCGCTGCTCAAGGAGGGGCTGGACGTCGCCTGGCTGTCGCTCAGCCATGACGACCGCCAGTACCCCAGCTTCCTCGCCTACCTGCTGGCCGCCCTGCAGCGCCTGGGCATCGCGGTGGAGTCCGGGCTGGCCCTGGACGAAGCCGGGGAATCCACGCTGGCCGCGCTGGTGGCGCTGGTGACCCGCCAGGCCGAGCAGGCCGGGCGCGAGCTGTACCTGCTGATTGATGACTACCACCACGTCGAGGCGCCGCTGGCCCACCGTCTGTTGCAGAAGCTGCTGGACCATTGCCCGGCCAACCTGCACCTGGTGATCGCCTCGCGCAGCACGCCGCCACTGAGCCTGGGGCGCCTGCGCATGCAGGGCCAGGTGGCGGAGATCGACTTCGCCGAGCTGCCCTTCGACCTGGAGGAAACCCGCGCCTTCTTCGAGCACAACCTGGGCAGCCTCAGGCTCACCGCCGACGAGGAGCAACTGATCCACGAGCTGACCGGCGGCTGGCCGGCCAGCCTGCAACCCATTGCCACCATGCTGCGCATCCGCCCGGCGCGGCGCCCCAAGCTGCGCTCGCTGCTGTGGAAGTCCAGCGACCTGCAGGCCTACCTGGCCGAGGACGTGGTGGCGTGCCTGGCGCCGGAACTGATCGGGCTGCTGGAGCAGCTGTCGCCATTCCGTCGCTTCAACGCCGACCTGGCCGCCTTCGTCACTGGCAGCACCCAGGCCGCCGCGCTGATCCAGCGTGCCGAGGACGAGAACCTGCTGATCTACCGGGTCGACTCCGAGGACAGCATGCCCTGGTACCGTTTCCACCCACTGTTCGGCGAATTCCTCGGACAGCGCCTGGCGATGCGCGGCGCGGCGGCGGTGGAGGCGCTGCATCGGCGGGCCAGCCAGTGGTTCGCCGAACATGAGCTGCTGGTGGAGTCAGTGCGCCACGCCAACCTGGGCGGCGACCTCGACTTCGCCGTCGCGGCCATGGAGCAGGCCGCCAGCACCGCCTGGAGCATGGCCTGCATCAGCCCGATGCTGCACCTGCTGGAGCGCCTGCCGCAGGAGACGCTGTTCGACCATCCACGGCTGTTCATCGTCGGCTGCCTGACCTACGCCTTTACCGCGCGCCCGGAGAAGGCCGAGCGCTGGCTGGAGCAGATCCGCCGCACCGAGGCGGCGAAGAATCCTGCGCTGTCCTCGCGCTTTGCCCTGGCCGACGCCGCCATCGCCCTGCAGCTGGACAATCCCCGGAGGGTCATCGGCCTGCTGGAGCCGGCGCAGCGGGCGCCGCTGGAGAACCGCTCGCTGCGCTACATCAGCCTGTCGGCCCTGGCCACCGCCTACCTGCTGCTGGGCCGGGTGGACGCCGTACACCGGCTGCACGAAGACAACCCGATCCTCGCCGAGGACCGCGACAACGACATGGCGCTGGTCTACGAGAGCACCCTGATCCTCGCCCTGCTGCGCGGAGGCGACGCCGCCGAGGCGGCGCGCCTGGGCGGCAACCTGCTGGCGCGCGCCGAGGCGGGCTATGGGCGCAGCTCGGTGTCGGCCAGTCTGTGCGCGGCCAACCTGTGCGACGCCTACTACGAACTGGACCGCATCGACGAGGCCCTGGCGGTGCTGGCCAACCGCAACGGCATCCTGCAGTCGTCGATGCCCGACGTGATGGCCCGTGCCTCGGTGTGTCGCGCACGGATCGCCGCGCTGCGCGAGTCGCCCCAGGCGCTGCAGGAGTTCCTCGAGGCCCAGACCGCGCACTTTCACAAGCTCGGCCTGGATCGACCGCAGGCGCTGATGCTGGCCGAGCAGGCCAAGACCTGGCTGGGCCAGGGGGACTTGCGCCGCGCCTCGGAGCGGGTAGTGCGCCTGGAAACCCTGGCCGAGGGCTACCGTGGCGATTGCCGCGACGAAGTCGCCACGATTGCCGCCTTCGCCAGGGCGCGCCTGGCCCTGGCGGAGCGCGAGCCGGCCCGGGCGCTGGAGTGCCTGGCGCGAGTGGGCGGTTTCGCCGAGCGCTATGGCCGTGGCCGCACGGCGGTGAAGGCGCGGCTGCTGGCGGCCATCGCCCATGCCGACCTGGGCCAGGAACAGCAGGCCCTGGACTGCCTGGCGGCGGTGCTGCAGGACGCCGCGCGCTTCGGCCTGGTGCGCACCCTGCTCGACGAGGGGCCGCGCCTGTTGGCGCTGCTCGAACGAGTGGCCGAGGAGGGCGGGCTGGAAGGCCCTTGCGCCGCTTACCTCGACGAGCTGCTGGCCCGTGGCGGGCGCGACGCGGAAGAGGCGGAGCCGGTAACCGCCCGGCGCGCGCCGGGTGCCGAGCCGCGCAGCATCCTGACCCCGCGCGAAGTGGAAATCCTCGGGCTGATCGCCCAGGCCATGTCCAACAAGCGTATCGCCCTGACCCTCAACATCACCTTCGGCACGGTGAAATGGAACGTGAAGAACATCCTCGCCAAGCTCGGCGTATCCAGCCGCTATGCGGCGATTTCCCTGGCTCGCCAGCAGGGGGTGATTCCCTGACGTCCGGCCGCTCCCCTACCAAGAGGGGAGGCGCGCGCCATGTGGCCGGCGGGCACTCTGGCCACATGGCGCACGTGCCTGCCCGGCTCGTCGCACAGCACCACATCGGCAATCCGCCCCCCTTCGTGAGGAAGAAAATGAGCGATACATCCGCAGTGTTCCTGAGTGAACAGGAAGTCATGATCCGCGACGCCGCCCGCAAGGTGGCCCAGGAAGTGGTCGCGCCGACTGCCGCCGAGCGCGACCGCACCGGCGCCTGGCCGCGTAACGAACTCAATGCCATCGCCGCACTCGGCTATCTCGGCCTGCACATCCCGGAAGAGTACGGCGGTGTCGGCATGGACTTCGTGGAGTACTGCCTCGTCATCGAGGAATTCGCCGCCGTCGACGCGGGCTTTGCCACCGTCCTGCACGTGCACAACTCCGTCGCCTTGGCGATCTTCCACGAAGGTACGGAAGAGCAGAAGCAACAATGGCTGCCTGCCATGATCCGCGGGGAAAGGATCGGCTGCTTCCTGTTGAGCGAACCGCACGCCGGTTCGGATACCGCAGCCTTCCGTACCTCGGCCCGCCGCGACGGCGATCACTTTGTGCTCAATGGCAGCAAGCAGTTCATTTCCAACGGCGGCGAAGCGGGCGTGGCCATCGTGGTGAGCGTCACCAACAAGGACGCCGGCAAGAAGGGCGTCAGCCTGATCATGGTCGATCCCAGCACCCCGGGTTTCTCCGTCACGCGCAACGAGGAAAAGATGGGGCAGCGCACGGCCAACCTGGCGGCGATCCAGATGGAGAACTGCCGTGTGCCGGCGAGCAACCTGCTGGGCGCGGAAGGGACCGGCTACAAACACATCATTGCCAACCTGGACGAAGGTCGTGTGGCGATTGCCGCGCTGGCGACCGGCGTTGCCCGTGCCGCTCTGGAAGCCGCGGTGAAATACGCGAAGGAACGCGAAGCCTACGGCGCACCCATCATCAATCTGCAGGGCGTGGCCTTCGATCTGGCCGACATGGCGACCCAGGTGGAAGTGTCCCACGTATACATGCTGCATGCGGCGCGCCTGTGCCAGGCTGGCATCCGCTGCTCGAAGGAAGCCTCGGCAATCAAGCTGTTCGCCAGCGAGATGGCCGAGAAGGTCTGCTCCGACGCGCTGCAGATCCACGGCGGCTATGGCTACCTCAACGACTTCCCGGTCGAGCGCTATTACCGCGATGCCCGCGTGACCAAGATCTACGAGGGCACCAGCCACATCCAGAAGCTGATCATCGCGCGCAACCTGGGCTGAGCCCGACACGTACGCATTGGGAGAATCGCATGACCGACGCTTCGCTACGCCTTGAGAAGATCGGCAGGACCGCGCTGCTCACCCTGAACCGCCCGCAGCGCCGCAATGCGCTGGACGCCAGCCTGGCCCATGCGTTGCTGGAGGGCGTCGAGGCGGTGCGGGCGGACAACTCGCTACGCTCACTGGTGCTCACCGGCGCCGGCGACTCCTTCTGTTCGGGGGCCGATCTCGCCGATGACGGTGCCCATGAGGACCCGGCGTTCTTCGGCCGTGACCTGGTGCTGAGCCACCAGCGCTGGCACACCGCCCTGGCGACACTGGAGATGCCGGTGATCGCCGCGGTGGATGGTGCCGCGGTGGGGGCGGGGTTCTCCCTGGCCCTGGCCGCCGACTTCGTCTTCATGACGCCGCGCGCCCGGCTGCTGCCGTCCTTCGTCGGCATCGGCCTGGTGCCCGACCTGTCGCTGCTGTATAGCCTGCCGCGCCTGGTGGGTCTGGCCAAGGCCAAGGAAATCCTCTTCTCGGCACGTCCGGTGGCGGCGCAGGAAGCGCTGGAGCTGGGCATCGCCCAGGCGATCCTGCCCGAGGACAGCCTGCTGGAGTCGGCCCTGGCCTATGCCCGGCAGTTCGACGAGGCACCGCCCAGGGCCCTGGGCTTGACCAAGACCCTGCTCAACCGCGCCTTCGAGACCGATCGCGAGGCCATGGCCCAGCTGGAAGCCGCCGCCCAGTCGCTGTGCGGCAACAGTCTCTACCATGCCGAGGCGGTGCGGCGCTTCCTTGGCAAGCAGGGGCCGGCCTACGCCGGGGCGGTACTGCCCGGCTAGCGCCGGCGCCTGCTGTACAAGAAGCCGGGTTTCCCAGGGAAACCCGGCTTTTGCCATTATTGCGCCACGTCGCCTGGGCGCCCATGCGGCCGGCGCCATGTCAGGATGGGACAGATGCGGAGGTAGGGCGGCCGCCACCCCATCCTATTGGGGAGGGGCCGCCCATGGTGGGTATCCCTATGCTGGAGGCTCACTGGCGCAGGCCGGGTCTGGAACCCGCCGCGGGCGCCGCCAACGCAGAGATCGAGGAGAAGCAGATGGGGCAGAAAGTAGTGGTCGCCGGGGTTGGCATGATCCCGTTCGTCAAGCCGGGCCAGAACGAGAACTACGTGGCCATGGGCGAGCAGGCCGTGCGCCTGGCGCTGGCCGATGCCGGCGTCGGTTACGAGTCGATCCAGCAGGCCTACGCCAGCTACGTCTTCGGCGACTCCACCTCGGGCCAGCGCGTGCTCTACAACGTCGGCATGACCGGCATCCCGGTGATCAACGTCAACAACAACTGCGCCAGCGGTTCCACCGCGCTGTACCTGGCCAACCAGGCGATCTCCAGCGGCATGGTCGACATCGTCCTGGCCTTCGGCTTCGAGCAGATGGTGCCGGGCGCCATTCCCAGTTCCTTCGCCGACCGTCCAAGCCCGCTGGAGCTGTTCCTCGACCAGTGCGACGCGGCCATTCCGGGCGCTGCGCAGATTCCGGCGGCCCTGCGGATCTTCGGCAGCGCCGGCGTCGAGCACATGAAGCGCTTCGGCACGCCGCTGGAAACCTTCGCCAAGATCCGCGCCAAGGCCAGCCGCCACGCGGCGAACAACCCCAAGGCGGTGTTCCGCAAGGTGGTCAGCGTCGAGGACGTGATGGCTGACCAGGTGGTCTGGCCGGAAGTCATGACCCGCCTGATGGCCTGCCCGCCGACCTGCGGCGCGGCGGCAGCGGTGCTGTGCAGCGAAGCCTATGCGCGCAAGCACGGCCTCGACGGCAGCGTGTGGATCGCCGGCCAGGCGCTGACCACCGACGGCGCCGAGACCTTCCGTTCCGGCGACATGCGCGACGTGGCGGGTTACTCCATGTCCCGCGCGGCGGCGCAGAAGGCCTACGAGCAGGCCGGCCTCGGTGCCGAGGACGTCAACCTGGTGGAGCTGCACGACTGCTTCGCCCAGAACGAGCTGCTGACCTATGAATCCCTGGGCCTGTGCCCGGAAGGCGGCGCGCAGAAATTCGTCGATGATGGCGACAACACCTACGGCGGCCGTTACGTCGTCAACCCGTCCGGGGGCCTGCTGTCCAAGGGCCACCCGATCGGCGCCACCGGCCTTGCGCAGTGCACCGAACTGGTCCAGCAACTGCGTGGCCAGGCCGAACAGCGCCAGGTGGAAGGCGCGCGCGTGGCGCTGCAGCACAACATCGGTATCGGCGGTGCCTGTGTGGTCACCCTGTATCGCAAAGACTGACCGGAGGCGATGATGGATTTTCAACCTGATGCCAATCTGCAGGTCTTCCGCGAGGAGGTCCGGGCGTTCATCACGTCGCGCGTTCCGAAGGAGCTGACGGGGCTGCCGCGCTGCACGCGCTCCCCTCGCGATCAAGTGCTGCGCTGGCAGAAGCTGCTCAGCGAACAGGGCTGGAGCGCTCCCTATTGGCCCAAGGAGCACGGCGGCAACGGCTGGACGGTGCAGCAGCAGCTGATCTTCGATGAAGAATGCGTCGCCCATGGCACGCCCACGCTCGATGGATTCGTGCACACCCTGCTCGGGCCGGTGTTGAATGTCTTTGCGACACAGGAGCAGCGTGACGAGCATCTGCCCGCGGTGTTCCGGGGGGAGCGCTTGTGGTGCCAGGGCTTTTCCGAGCCGGGTTCCGGATCGGACCTCGCGTCGCTGAAAACCCGCGCAGTGCGAGACGGCGATCATTACGTCGTCAACGGCCAGAAGATCTGGACCAGCTATGCCCACGAAGCCGACTGGATCTTCCTGTTGGTGCGCACCGACACCGAGGTGAAGAAACAGGCGGGAATCAGCTTCCTGCTGGTGGACATGAAATCCCCGGGCGTGAGCGTGCGGCCGATTCGCAGCATCGACGATGCCCATCACCTGAACGAAACCTTCTTCGATAACGTCCGGGTTCCCGTCACGAATCTGGTGGGTACGGAGGGCCAGGGTTGGGCCATTACCAAGTTCCTGCTCAATAACGAACACGCCTTTGCGGCGGACTTGCCCGCGCTCCGGCGCTATATGCGCGAACTCCGTGAGTTCGCCAGCAAACTGCCGGTGGACGGCACGCCGCTGATCGAGCGCCCGGAGTTCGCCTTGAAGCTGGCGCGGCTGGATGCGGAGCTGCAAGCGATCGGGATGCTGGTGCAGCGGGTTGCGCAGCTGGAGCAGCGACACGATCCCTCATCGCCGATTCTGGGGTCGATGCTCAAGATGCGCGGTACGGAGTTGCAGCAGCGCCTCACGGAGGCGCAGGTCGAGGCGCTTGGCAGCTATGGCGCCGTCGCCTATGCGCATCCGCATGCCGAGGCGCCGGAGCGGCCGTACCCCCTGCAGCAACTGGCGCGCGGCATTGCCAACGACATGTTCTTCCGTCGCGCTTCCACTATTTACGGCGGCACCAGTGAGGTGCAGCGCGGCATCATCGTCAAGATGCTGTTCCAACTTTGATCAGGATGGGGTTATGGACTTCGTATTGAATTCTGAGCAGCAGCTCCTCCAGGACAGCGTTCGACGCTATATCGACAAGCAGTACAGCTTCGAGGCTCGCACCGCGCTGGTAAAGGCCGGGCGCAACGGCAGCGCCGACAACTGGGGCATCTTCGCAGCCAATGGCTGGCTGATGGCCGCGCTGCCCGAGGAGCATGGCGGGTTGGGTGGCTCGGTGCTGGACAGCGTGATCATCGCCCAGGAGCTGGGCCGCGGCCTGGTACTGGAACCCTTCCTCGGTTGCGCCGTGCTGGCCGCACAGACGCTGCTGGCCAGCGCCGCCGAGGAACAGAAGGCACGTTTGCTGCCGCAACTGGCCGAGGGCAGCCTGCGCATCGCGCTGGCCTACGCCGAGCCGGCTTCCCGTGGCATGCCGGAGCCTGTGGGCCTGGTCGCCGAGCCCCAGGGCCAGGGTTACCGCCTGAGCGGGCGCAAGACCCTGGTGCTGGGTGCGGTCGATGCCTCGGCGTTCATCGTCTCGGCCAGCATCCCCGGCGTGCCGGGCATCAGCCCCGGCGTGCCGGGCATCAGCCTGCTGCTGGTGGACGGCGCCAGTGCCGGCCTGGGTCGCCAGGCGCTGCGCCTGCATGACGACACCTGGGTCGAAGAACTGACCTTCGATGGCGTGCAGGTCGGCGCCGAGGCGCTGCTGGGCCAGCCCGGCCAGGGCCTGCCAGCACTGCGCGAGGGCCTGGCCCAGGGCACCGTGGTGCTCTGCGCCGAGCTGATCGGGGCGATGGAAAAAACCATCGAAGTCACCGCCGAATACCTCAAGGTCCGCCAGCAGTTCGGCGTGGCCATCGGTAGCTTCCAGGCCCTGCAGCACCGCATGGCCGACATGGCCGCCGAACTGGAACTGGCCCGCTCGATGCTGCACGGGGCGCTGGCCTCGCTGGCCAACGACGACGAGGCGACCCGGCAGAAGACCCTGTCGGCCGCGAAGATGCTGGTCTGCCGCGCCGCCAAGTTCGTCTGCGGCCAGGGCATCCAGCTGCACGGCGGCATCGGCATGACCGAGGAATACCTGGTCGGCCACTACTACAAGCGCGCGATCGTCGCCGACCTGCAACTGGGCAGCAGCGACCGCCACGAAGCCGCCTGCGCCGCCGCCCTGCAGGCGGAACTGCGCGGCTGACGCCCCCAATCCTTGCGAGTGAAAACAATGAAAAAGAGCTACGAAAGCATCGCGCAACTCAAGGCCCTGGTGGGCGAAGTCATCGGCAGCAGCGAGTGGCTGACCATCGACCAGGCGCGCATCAATACCTTCGCCGAGGCTACCGGCGACCAGCAGTGGATCCACGTCGACCCCGAGCGCGCTGCCAAGGGGCCGTTCGGCAAGCCGATCGCCCATGGTTTCCTGACCCTCAGCCTGCTGCCGCCGCTGATGACCGACGCCTTCGAGATCCGCGACGTGAAGATGGGCGTCAACTATGGCTTGAACAAGGTGCGCTTCGTCCAGCCGGTGCCGGTGGACAGCCGCGTGCGCGGGCACTTCCGGGTGCAGGCGTGGGAGCCGCTGGAGGGCAACGGCGCGCAGATCACCTACGAAATGACCGTCGAGATCGAGGGTGCGGCCAAGCCGGCCTGCGTCGCCGAAGCCATCCTGCGGGTGTTCGCCTGAGCCCCGTGGCCGGCGAACCGGAGTGCGAGAACCGATCATGAGTCAAGAACAACAACCCCGCGGCCCGCTGCACGGGCTGCGCATCCTGGAGATCGCCGGCCTGGGTCCGGCGCCGTTCTGCGGCATGCTGCTGGCCGACCTGGGCGCCGACGTGGTGCTGGTGGACCGCCTGCAGGCCGGTCCCGAGGACCTCGACCTGGAGCGCCACGCCGTGACCAACCGCGGCAAGCGCTCCATCGCCCTGGACCTGAAGAGCCCCGAGGGCGTGGCCACCGTGCTGGACCTGGTGGCCAACTGCGACGCGCTGCTCGAAGGCATGCGCCCAGGCGTGATGGAACGCCTGGGTCTGGGCCCGGAGGTCTGCCTGCAACGCAACCCGGCGCTGGTCTACGGCCGCATGACCGGCTGGGGCCAGGAAGGGCCGCTGGCCCAGGCGGCCGGCCATGACCTCAACTACATCGCGCTGTCCGGCGCGCTGTGGTGGTCCGGGCAGCCGGGCGAGGCGCCGATGACGCCGCCCAGCCTGGTCGGCGACATCGGCGGCGGCGCGCTGTACCTGGCGGTGGGCATCCTCGCCGGGGTCATGAACGCCCGCTCCACCGGCCAGGGCCAGGTGGTGGACGCCGCCATCGTCGATGGCAGCGCGCACATGCTGAACCTGATGCTCGGCCTGAAGTCGGCCGGGCAGATGCACAACGAACGCGGCCGCAGCCTGCTGGACGGCCCGCACTGGTACCGGACCTATCGCTGCGCCGACGGCCGCTTCATCTCCGTGGGGTCGGTGGAGCCGCGCTTCCACAAGCTGTTGCTGGAGAAGCTGGGCCTGGCTGACGATCCGTACTACGCCAACGCCTACGATCCGTCGCGCTGGGAGACGCTGCACCAGGGCTTCGCCGAGTTGTTCGCCACCCGCACCCGCGACCAGTGGTGCGAGCTGCTCGAAGGCAGCGACGCCTGCTTCGCGCCGGTGCTGGACATCGACGAAGCCGCGCAGCATCCGCACATGACCGCGCGGGGCGTCTATTCGCGGGTCGACGGCGTGCTGCAGGCCAACCCGGCGCCGCGCTTCTCGGCGACCCCGGCGGCCGCACCGGGGCCCGTGCCGGTGCGCGGCGCGGCCGGCGAGGAGATTTTGTGCGACTGGAACCTGCGCTGAGCGGACCACCCAGGCGCCGGCGCAACGCCGCGCCCCACGCCGCCGGGCGGTGACTTCCGGCGGCGCTGAAACGCTTTAGGAGCGATGCATGGACAACAACAATACGACGACCTTGCTCCATCGATTCCTCCACTGGGAGGAGACCCTGCCCGACGCCGTCTACCTGAGCCAGCCGGTGGGTGAGGACGTATTCGACTACAGCTGGCGCGAAGTCGGCGACCAGGCCCGGCGCATGGCCGCCTACCTGCGCGGCCTGGACCTGCCGGCGGGCAGCGCCGTGGCCATCCTCGGCAAGAACAGCGCGCACTGGATCATGGCCGACCTGGCCATCTGGATGGCCGGCCACGTTTCGGTGCCGCTCTATCCGACCCTCAGTGCCGAATCCCTGGCCTATGTCCTGGATCACGCCAACGTGCGGCTGGCCTTCATCGGCCGCCTGGACGTCTGGGACGAGGGCCGCCAGGCCGCCGTCGCGGGAGTACCGCAGGTCGCCCTGCCGCTGGCGCCGGAGCTGCAGGCGCCGAGCTGGGAAGAACTGGCCGCCAGCCACGCGCCCTTGCGCGAGCTGAGCCTGCCGCGTCCCGAGCAGCTCGCCACCATCATCTACACCTCCGGCACCACCGGCATGCCCAAGGGCGTGATGCACAGCTTCGGCAGCATGTACACCTACGCGCAGCTGGGCGGCGGCGACTTCTGCCAGCTGACGCCCGACGACAGCATGCTGTCCTACCTGCCCCTGGCGCACGCCGCCGAGCGTTCGTCGGTGGAGTCCAACTCGCTCTGCCACGGTGTGCGGGTGCTGTTCAACGAAAGCCTGGAGACCTTTGCCCGCGACCTCTGCCGGGCGCGGCCGTCGGTGTTCATTTCCATGCCCCGGCTGTGGACCAAGTTCTACCAGAGCGTCTGCGCCAGGCTCGGCCATGAGCAGCGCGAGGCCCTGGCCGGCCCCGACTCGGGGCCGCTGAAGCGGCAGATCCTCGGCATGCTCGGCCTGGACCGTACGCGCATCGCCTTCACCGGCTCGGCGCCGCTGCCGGCGGAGATCGTCGACTGGTACCGCAACCTCGGCCTGGAGCTGCTGGAGGTCTACGGCATGTCGGAGAACTTCTGCTACTCGCATTACAGCCGGCCGGGCCAGGTGCGCCTGGGCTACGTCGGCCAGGCCCTGCCCGGCGTGGAGTGCCGGCTTTCGGCGGAAGGCGAGATCCTGGTGCGCAGCCGGACCCAGATGATGGGCTACTACCGCGACCCGGAACTCACCGCGCAGACCCTGACCGAGGACGGCTTCTTCCACACCGGCGACCGTGGCGAGCTGGATGAGCAGGGCCGGTTGCGGATCACCGGGCGGCTCAAGGAACTGTTCAAGACCAGCAAGGGCAAGTACGTCGCGCCTGGGCCGGTGGAGAACCGTCTGGTCAACGATCTGGTGGAAGCCGCCTGCGTCACCGGCATGGGCCAGCCGCAGCCGTTCGCCTTGCTGCTGCTGTCACCCGACGGGCGTACGCGGCTGACCGATGAGGCCGGGAGGGAGACCCTGCGCGGCGAGCTGCTGGCACTGCTGGAGCAGGTCAACGCCAGCCTCGAGCCCCACGAGCAGCTGGACTACCTGGTGGTGGTCAAGGACGTCTGGACGGTCGACAACGGCTTCCTCACGCCGACGCTGAAGATCAAGCGCAGCATCATCGAGGACCAGTACCAGCACCGCGCGGCGGTCTGGCTGGCGGCGGGCGAGCCGATCCTCTTCGAAGCGTCCTGAACGCCCCTCCCGTCCCCTCCGTAGATGGGGGGGAGGGCCCGGGGCTGGGCCCGGTACTGTCGAGTCCATGCCCGGTGGCTGCCTTTAGCGCAGCGCCGGGCTCCGCGAGAAGCCCGCCATGTCGAGCGGCGGCGGTCACGACAGTACAAGGAGCAGGACCGATGAAAGTCAATTTGCCGAGCCAGGAACAGAAGCTGGCGGTGGAGAGTTTCCGCAAGTACCTGGAAGCGGAGGTCCGCCCCGTGGTGCGGGAGTTCCGCGACCAGCACATCCCCAAGGCGCGCATGCGCGAGATCACCCAGGGCATCGCCGAGTTCGGCCTGCCCGGGGTCAGCGTGGCGGAGGAACACGGCGGCCTCGGGCTGTCGCTGGTCACCGAGGCCATGCTGTTCGAGGAACTGTGCGCGGTGTCGGTGGATGTCGGCCTGTGCGTGATGATCAACAAGGGCATGGCGGTCACCCTGGCCGAACTGCCCCCGTCGCAGGCCCACCTGCGCGAGCGCTACCTGGCCGACATCATGGCCGGGCGCACCTTCGGCGGCTTCTGCATCAGCGAGCCGGACGTGGGCTCCAACGTCATCGACATCAAGGCCACCGGCAAGCGCGATGGCGATAGCTTCATCGTCAACGGCGAGAAGACCTGGATCTCCAACGGCCACTACTCGGACTTCCTGATCACCACCGTGCGTACCGGCCCCAACGAGCTGTCGCACATCCTGGTGGACCGCGAGGAGCACGGCTACCAGAGCGCCAACATCGACAAGATCGCCCTCAACGGCCAGTCCACCGCGCAGGTGTTCTTCGACCAGGTGCGGGTGCCGGCGCGCAACGTGGTGTGGGAGGAGGGCTCGGGCCTGAAGAACACCATGAAACTGTTCGAGAAGGCCCGCGCCAATGTCGGCATGCTCTCGGTGGGGCTGATGCGCGCGGCGCTGGAAGCGTCGATCCGTTACTCCCAGGAGCGCCACCAGTTCGGCAAGCCGATCGCCGCGCACCAGCTGGTGGCGGCCAAGATCGCGGAGATGGCGACCCTGCTCGATGCCGCTCGGCTGATGTGTTTCCGCGCGTTCTCGATGATGGATGAAGGGGTGCGTTGCGACGTACAGTCGTCGATGTCCAAGTGGTTCGCCACCGAGATGGCGGTCAAGGTGTGCCGCGACGCGGTGCAACTGCACGGCGGCAACGGCCTGACCAAGGAGTTCGACGTCGAGCGCTTGGCCCGCGAAGCCATCGTCATCCCGATTCCGGACGGCACCACCGAGATCCAGAAACTGATGATCTCCCGTGCCCTGACCGGCATCTCGGCGTTCGTCTGAACGCCCCAGGCCGGCGCCGATCCGTCCTGTTGGGGAGGGGAGGCGCCGGCTGCCGGGCGCCTATGCTCGACCCCGGCACGGCGCGCCGGCCGCAAGGCAAGCGGGCCACGGACCTACCAGAACTGAGGACAAGCACAGATGAGTCAGAAAGTCGTAGTCGCCGGCGTCGGCATGATCCCGTTCATGAAGCCGGGGCAGAACGAGACTTACGTCGCCATGGGCGAGCAGGCCGTGCGCCTGGCGCTGGCCGATGCCGGCGTCGGCTACGAGTCGATCCAGCAGGCCTACGCCAGCTACATCTACGGCGACTCCACCTCGGGCCAGCGGGCGCTCTACAACGTCGGCATGACCGGCATCCCGGTGATCAACGTCAACAACAACTGCGCCAGCGGCTCTACCGCGCTGTACCTGGCCAACCAGGCGATCGCTAGCGGCATGGCCGAGGTGGTGCTGGCGGTGGGTTTCGAGCAGATGAACCCCGGCGCGCTGGGCGACACCTTCCACGATCGTCCGTCGCCGGCCGACCTGTTCCTGCGCCAGACCGAGCGCGTACCCGAGGCCGCGGGGCTGCCCGCCGCGCTGCGCATCTTTGGCAGCGCCGGACTTGAGCACATGAAGCGCTTCGGCACGCCGCTGGATACCTTCGCCAAGATCCGCGCCAAGGCCAGCCGCCACGCGGCGAACAACCCCAAGTCAGTGTTCCGCAAGGTGGTGACCGCCGAGGAAGTGCTGGCTGATCAGGTCCTCTGGCCCGGCGTGATGACCCGCCTGATGGCCTGCCCGCCGACCTGCGGCGCGGCAGCGGTGGTGCTGTGCAGCGAGGCCTACGCCAAGCGCCACGGCCTTGACGGCAGCGTGTGGATCGCCGGCCAGGCGCTGACCACCGACGGCCCGGAGACCTTCGGCGACGACCTGCGCAACATTGCCGGCTACTCCATGTCGCGGGCGGCGGCGCAGCAGGTCTACGAGCAGGCCGGCCTCGGCGCCGAGGACGTCAACCTGGTGGAGCTGCATGACTGCTTCGCCCATAACGAATTGCTGACCTACGAGGCCCTGGGCCTGTGCCCGGAAGGCGGCGCGCAGAAGTTCGTCGACGACGGCGACAACACCTACGGTGGCCGCTACGTGGTCAACCCGTCCGGCGGCCTGCTGTCCAAGGGCCACCCGATCGGCGCCACCGGCCTTGCGCAATGCACCGAGCTGGTCCAGCAGCTGCGCGGCCAGGCCGAACAGCGCCAGGTGGAAGGCGCGCGCGTGGCCTTGCAGCACAATATCGGCATCGGTGGCGCTTGTGTGGTCACCCTGTACCGCAACGACTGACGGGGCCGAGATGGATTTTCAGCCGGGTGCCGGGCTCGAGGCGTTCCGCCTGGAGCTCCGCGACTCCCCGCTGGCGCGCACCGACGTCGACGTGAAGAAGCAGGCCGGTATCAGCTTCCTTCCGGTGCGCATGAAGAGCCCGGATGTCAGCGTCACCAAGGCGCCGTTCCGGCTCTAGACAACGCCTGCAAGCCCCGTTCGACCCGTGCTTGACGCCGCAGCCCGCAAGGGTTGCGGCGTTTTTGCGTGAGGGTTGGGCGGACGCCCGGCGGGCCCCTCCCACCCCCATGCCTATCGGGGGGGGCGAGGGGGCAGGGGGCTTGGATAAAACATCATCCAGGAGCCGGCCATTCCGGCTTGCGCGAGTCGACCGGGCGTCACGCTCCTTCGCCCGGTCGGCAGCCGCCGGCGCCGATCCCGTAGGCAGCGCGCGCCCCAGGGCGACGCTCAACCCCCCAAGACGAATAGGTGGAGACATGCAAAAACCGACAAGAACCCTGCTCGCGGCCGCCCTGCTGGTCGCTCATGCAGGCGTGCTCCATGCGGCGGTATCGGCGGAGGAGGCCAAGGCACTGGGCACTACCCTGACGCCAATAGGCGCCGAGAAGGCCGGCAACCAGGACGGCAGCATCCCGGCCTACAGCGGTGGCCTGACCACGCCGCCGGCCAGCTTCGACAAGGCTTCCGGCGTGCGCCCCGATCCCTTCGCCAACGAGAAGCCGGTACTGTCGATCGACGCCAAGAACGTCGACAGCCACGCCGACAAGCTCACCGAGGGCGCCAAGGCGCTGATCAAGAAGCTGCCGGGCTACCGCATCGACGTGTACCCGACGCACCGCACCGTGGCCTATCCGCAGTTCGTCCTGGACAACAGCGTGAAGAACGCCACCCGCGCTTCCCTGGCCAGCGATGGCTACACGCCGCTGAACGCCGCCGGTGGGATTCCCTTCCCGATTCCGAAGAGCGGCGTGGAGGCGATGATCAACCACATCGCGCGCTACCAGGGGATTTCCTACGTCATTCCCAAATACCTGGCCTTCAACATCGACGCCGCCGGCAAGCGCGTGCTCTCGACTCAGGGTGTGTGGACCCTGGAAAGCCCCTTCTACGACGTTGCCCGCAATCCCGACCCGAGCATCTACAACCGCGCCCGCGCCAACTACACCGGCCCGGCGCGCCGTGTCGGCGAGGCGATCATGACCTTCGAGAGCATCGAAGGCCTGAAGGGCCGCCGCGCCTTCCAGTACCTGCCCGGCCAGCGCCGCGTGCGCCTGGCCCCGGACCTGGCCTACGACACGCCCAACCCGAGCACCTCGGGCATGTCCACCGTGGACGACGTGAACCTGTTCAACGGCCGCATGGACCGCTACGACTGGAAGCTGGTGGGCAAGAAGGAGATGTACGTTCCGTACAATACCTACCGTTTCACCTATGCCACCGACGCGGACAAGGTATTCGGCGCCAAATTCATCAACCCCGACTACGTGCGCTGGGAGCTGCACCGCGTCTGGGTGGTGGAGGCGACTCTCAAGCCCGGCGCGCGCCACATCTACGCCAAGCGTACCTTCTACCTCGACGAGGACAGCTGGGCAGTGCTCGCCGATGACCAGTACGACGGTCGCGGCCAATTGTGGCGCCCCGGCTTCGCCTACCTGACGGCGCTGTACGACGTCCATGCAATCAACACCACCACCGTCGGCCACTACGACCTGATCGCCGGTAGCTACTACATCAACCAATGGCCGAGCGTGGGTGGCCTGAAGGTCTCCGAGACCATGACCTCGGACAACCAGTGGACCCCCGACAGCCTCGCCGGCGCCGGTATCCGTTAAGACCGTTCGCGGTTGAGCAAAAGACAACCGGGGCCCTTGGGCCCCGGTTCTCGTTTCAGCGCAGAGAGAATGGAGGACCGGGCGGCAGGACGCCGCCCGACGGGCTCAGAGGCTGCCGACCAGGTGGCCACCGTCCACCGCCAGCACGCTGCCGGTCATGAAGGCGCCGGCCTGGCTCGCCAGCAGCAGGAAGGGACCTTCCAGCTCGGCCAATTGGCCGAGGCGGCGCAGCGGCACGGCGTCGTTGATATAGGCCTGGCCCTTGGCGCTGTCGAAGTAAGCGTCGTTCATCTCGGTCTTGAAGTAGCCCGGGGCGATGGCATTGACGCGAATCTCGTAGCGCGCCAGTTCCAGGGCCAGCGAGCGGGTCAACTGGACCACCCCGGCCTTGGCCGCGCAGTAGTGGCTGTAGCCGGTACCCACGCGCAGGCCGAGGATCGAGGCGATGTTGACGATGCTCCCGGGCGCGCCGGCACGGACCAGGCGCTGGGCCGCGCACTGGGCAACGCGCCAGACGCCGTCGAGGTTGGTGGCGAGCATGGCGCGCCAGTCCTCCTCGCTGACCTCCAGTACGCGCTGGCCGTTGCCGATGCCGGCATTGTTGAGCACCACGTCGACCACGCCGAAGGCCTCCTCGGCGGCGTTGAAGGCCGCTTCCACGCTGTCGCGACAGGTGACGTCCAGGGGCACGGCGAGGGCGCTGCCGCCCTGGGCGGCAATGTCCTCGGCCAGGTGCGCCAGGCGCTCTACCCGCCGAGCGGCGAGCACCACCCGCGCGCCGGACTGTGCGGCGACTTTGGCCAGATGCGCGCCGATGCCGCTGGACGCACCGGTGACCAGTACGGTTCGGCCGGCGAGGGAGAAGCGCTCGCTCATGGGAACACCTCGAACAGGCCGGCCGCGCCCATGCCGCCGCCGACGCACATGGTCACCACCACGTATTTCACACCGCGGCGCCGGCCTTCGAGCAGGGCATGGCCGACCATGCGCGCACCGCTCATGCCGTAGGGGTGGCCGATGGCGATGGCGCCGCCGTTGACGTTGAGCCGGTCGTTGTCGATGCCCAGCTTGTCGCGGCAGTAGAGGACCTGGCAGGCGAACGCCTCGTTGAGCTCCCACAGGCCGATATCGTCCACCGTCAAACCGTGCTGCCGGAGCAGCCTGGGTACGGCCAGCACCGGGCCGATGCCCATTTCCTCTGGCGCCAGGCCCGCCACGGCGATGCCCCGGTAGGCGCCCAGCGGTTCGAGGTTGCGTTGTTCGGCCAGGCGGCCGTCCATCAGCACGCAGGCGCTGGCGCCGTCGGACAGCTGGCTGGCGTTGCCGGCGGTGATGCAGCCGCCCTCGATCACCGGCTTCAGGCCCTGCAGGTCGCCGAGCACCGTCTGCGGGCGATTGCCCTCGTCGAGCGACAGACTGACCTGCTCGTGGCGGGTAGCCCCGGTGGCCTTGTCCAGTACCTGGCGGGTGACGCTCACCGGGACGATCTCGTCGGCGAACAGGCCGGCGGCCTGTGCCGCGGCGGTGCGCTGCTGGGATTGCAGGGCATAGGCGTCCTGGGCGTCGCGGCTGATGCCGTAGCGCGCCGCCACCAGTTCCGCAGTGCGGAGCATGGGCATGTAGGCGCTGGGCGCCAGGCTAAGCACCTGTGCGTCGTGGTATTCGCCGACCCATTCCATGTGGCGGTTCTGCACCAGGCTGATGTGCTCCTGGCCGGCGCCGATGGCCACCTGCATGCCGCCGACCATGATCTGCTTGGCGGCGGTGGCCACTGCCATCAGCCCGGAGGCGCACTGGCGGTCGAGGGTCTGGCCGCTGACCGACTGCGGCAGGCCGGAGGCCAGCGCGCTCATGCGCCCGAGGTTCCAGCCGGCGGTGCCGGCAGGCATGGCGGTGCCCATCACCAGGTCCTCGACCTCGGCGGCCTCGATGCCGGCGCGTTCGACGGCGGCACGAATGGCGAAGGCGGCCATGCTGGGCGAGGTGGTGATGTTGAAGGCGCCACGAAACGCCTTGGCGATGGGCGTGCGGGCGGTGGAGAGGATGACGGCTTCTTTCATGGGATTTTCCTTGGGGCAGGTGCCGCCACCCGGAGGTGGCGGCGGGAAGGTCAGAAGGTTTCGATGCGGGTGCGGCCGGCGGCCACCAGGCGCTGCAGCAGCGGCGCCGGCTGGAACCAGCGCTGGCCGTGCTCGCCGAGGCTCGCCTGGCAGGCCAGGATGCCGGCGAGCACCTTGTCCAGGCCCAGTTGCTCGGCGTAGTGCAGCGGCCCGCCGAGGTGCGCGGGGAAGCCGTAGCCGTTGATCCACACCAGGTCGATGTCGCTGGCGCGCAGGGCGATGCCCTCGTCGAGCAACTGGATGCCTTCGTTGATCAGCATGAACAGGCAGCGGTCATGGATTTCGCCGGCGTCGATCGGGCGCCTGGGGATCCGTAGCTCGCCAGCCAGGCGCTCGGCCAGCGTCGTCACCGCCGGGTCGTCCAGGCGCTGGCGGCCTTCGTAGCGGAAGAAACCGGAGCCGGTCTTCTGCCCGTAGCGACCCTGGGCGTAGAGTTCGTCGCCCAGGCGGCAGTAGCTGGGATCGTCGGCGAAGGCGGCGTGGTTGGCCTGGCGCACCAGGTAGTTCACGTCGATGCCGGCGAGGTCGAGCATGCTCAGCACGCCCATGTTCAGGTCGATGCCAGTCAGCACCGCGTCCACCTGGGCTGGCGTGGCGCCTTCGAGCACCAGGCGCATGGCTTCGCGGGCATAGGGTTCGAGCATGCGGTTGCCGATGAAGCCGAAGCACACCCCGGAGACCACCGGCAGCTTGCCGATCCGCCGGGCCAGCTTGAGGGTGGTGGCGAGCACCTGCGGCGCGGTCTCGCGGGCACGCACCACTTCCAGCAGGCGCATGACGTTGGCCGGACTGAAGAAGTGCAGGCCGATGACGTCCTGCGGGCGCCGGGTCACCGCGGCGATGGCGTCGACGTCGAGGCTGGAGGTGTTGGTGGCCAGGATGGCGCCCGGTTTGCACACCTCGTCGAGGGTGCGGAACACCTGCTGCTTGACCTCCAGCTTCTCGAACACCGCCTCGATCACCAGATCGGCGTCGGCGATGTCGGCATAGTCGAGCGTGCCCCGCAGCAGGGCCATGCGCTGCTCCAGTTGTTCCTGGCTCAGCTTGCCGCGCTGGACGCTGATCTCGTAGTTGCGCCGCACGTTGCCCAGGCCACGCTGCAGGGCGTCGGCCTGCTGCTCCAGCACGGTCACCGGGATGCCGGCGTTGGCGAAGTTCATGGCGATGCCGCCGCCCATGGTGCCGGCGCCGATCACCGCGACCTGGCGGATCGACCGCAGCTCGATGGCCGGGTCGATGCCGGGCACGCGGCCGGCTTCGCGCTCGGCGAAGAACACGTGGCGCAGCGCCTGCGACTGGCGGGAGGCCTCGGCCTGGCGGAACAGGTCCTGCTCGCGGACCAGGCCTTCATCCAGCGGCAGCACGCAGGCGGCTTCCAGGGCGGCCAGCACCAGGCGCGGGGCGAGGCGGCTTTTCCAGCGCGCCTCGTGCTCGGCGCGGTAGAAGGCGAAGAAGTCCTCCGGCAGCTCTGCGCCCGGGTTGGGGTAGGGCGCGGCGGGCTGCGCCGGGGCACCCCTTGCCAGCAGGTCACGGGCATAGCCGCAGGCCTGCTCCAGCAGTTGCTCGGGACCGTCGGCCAGGCAGTCGAACAGCCCCAGCAGGTGCGCGCGCGAGGCGTCCAGCTGCTCGCCGGAGAGGATCATGTTCAACGCCGACTCGGCGCCGATCAGCCGCGGCAGGCGCTGGGTGCCGCCGGCTCCCGGCAGCAGCCCGAGGTTGATCTCCGGTAGGCCGATGCGCGCGCCGGGCTCGCCGATGCGGTAGCCGCAGGCCAGCGCCAGTTCCAGGCCGCCGCCGAGCGCGAGCTTGCCGACGGCGGCGATCAACGGCTTGTCGATGCGCGTCAGGCGCAGCAGCAGGCCGGGCAGGTCAGGGGCGGCGTGGGAGGCGGGGCTGCCGAATTCGCTGATGTCCGCGCCGGCGCTGAACAGGCCATTGGCGCCATGCAGCACGATGGCTCGCACCGCGGGGTCGGCGGCGGCCCGCTCGCAGGCTTTCAGCAGGGTCGCGCGCAGCGGCTGGCCGAGGGCGTTGACCGGCGGGCGGCTCAGACCGATCAGGGCCAGTTGGCCGTCCAGTCGGTAATGCACAAGGGGATTCATGATGTTTCCTCGTCGGGGTGGAGCGGGCGTCAGAACCAGCGGTCCTGCATGTCGTGGCTCAGGCGGTTGCCGTTGATGAGCAGGCGGGCCTGGGCCTCGATGGGCGCCAGTTCCCAGTCCATGAAGTAGCGCGCCGCCTGCAGCTTGCCGCGGTAGAAATCGGCCTCGCCGCCAGTGGCTCCGGTCTGCAGGGCGCGACTGGCGATCAGAGCCATGCGCAGCCACAGCCAGCCGACCAGCACGCGGCCGAACAGGTCCAGGTAGGCGGTGGCGTTGGCCAGGCCGAGGTTGGCGTCGGCGGCGACCTGTTCGCGTAACGCGGCGGTCGCCTGTTCGAGCAGCTTCAGGGCGGCGCCCAGGGCATGAGCCAGCGGGGCGCAGGTTGCGTCGTCCCGTGCTGCGTCGATGCTCGTGCGCACCAGGGCGAGGAACTGCCGGTAGCCGGCGCCGTCGCGCTGGTCCAGCTTGCGGCCCAGCAGGTCCAGGCCGTGGATGCCTTCGGTGCCTTCGTGGATCGGGTTCAGGCGGTTGTCGCGGTAGTACTGTTCCAGCGGGTACTCGCGGATGTAGCCGGAGCCGCCCAGCACCTGGATGCCGATATCCGAGGCGATCACCCCGTAGCGCGAGGGGTAGGACTTGACCATCGGGATCAGCAGGTCGAGCAGGTCTGCGGCAGCCTGGCGCTCGTCGGCGCTTTCGGCGGTGTGGGCATCCTCGAACAGGCTGCTGGCGTACAGGCACAGTGCGAGGCTGCCCTCGGCGTAGACCTTCTGTTGCAGCAGCATGCGGCGCACGTCGACATGCTCGACGATGCGCACCTGCGGGACCAGCGGGTCCTTGGCGCCCGGCAGGCGGCCCTGGGGGCGCTCGCGGGCGTAGTCGAGGGCGTGGATGAAACTCTGGTAGGCCAGCACCGAGGCGCCCAGGGCAACCCCGATACGCGCCTCGTTCATCATCTGGAACATGTACGCCAGGCCCTTGTTCGGCTCGCCCACCAGGTAGCCGACGGCGCCGTCCCGTTCGCCGAAGTTGAGCACGGTCGAGGTGGTGTTGCGATAGCCCATCTTGTGCAGCAGGCCGGCCAGGGCCACGTCGTTGCGCGTACGGTCGGCGAGGAACTTGGGCACCAGGAACAGCGAGATGCCACGGGTGCCGGCCGGCGCGCTCTCGATGCGGGCGAGGACCATGTGCACGATGTTCTCGGTCAGGTCATGGTCGCCGCCGGAGATGAACATCTTCTGCCCGAACAACCGGTAGCTGCCATCGGCGGCGGGCCGCGCACTGGTGCGCAGGTCGCCCAGCGCCGAGCCCTGGCCCGGCTCGGTCAGCGCCATGGTGCCGCTGAAGCGGCCGTCGAGCATGGCCGGCAGGAAGCGCTGGCGCAGGCTGTCGTCGGCGAAGCTCTTGACCAGGTTGGCCGCGCCGATGGTCAGGAAGGAGTAGGCGACGGTGGCGATGTTGGCGGCATTGAAGTAGGCCATGCTGGCCCGCAGGATCACTTCGGGCAGTTGCAGGCCGCCGTCGGCGCAGTCGTGGTGGGCGGCGAGGAAACCGGCCTCGGCGAAGGCGTTCCAGGCGCGCCGGGTTTCCGGGATCAGCCGGACCTTCTCGCCGTCGAAGGTCGGTTCCTGCTGGTCGCCTTTCTGGTTGTGCGGTGCGAAGTATTCGGCAGCGATGCCTCGCGCCGTCTGCAGGGTCGCATCGAAGACCGCCCGATCGTGTTCGGCGTAGCGCGGGCGTTGGAGCAGTGCTGTGGTGTCGAGCAGCTCGTAGAGCAGGAAGTCCAACTCGCGTTCGTTGAGCAGTTGATCGGTCATGGGGGCCTCGTCGGCAGGCGCGCGTGATGGCGGCCACGGGACCCGCGGCCGGGTTGGCGTCCAGTGAAACAGGAGAGCGGCAGGTGGCGTTCCCCCCTTTATGAGAGGGCGGCGGGATGGCCGGGCGTTCGCGGGGGCGGCAGGCCGGGCATGTCAGCGTGCGGGGCAGGGCGGTGCCGGCGCCCCCCTCCATTAGTGGGGACCCGGTGGGGCAACTGCGTCGCTAGCATCGACGGCGAGCGGTCCCGACGGCTCCATGGCCACAGGGGGCCGGCCTACGCACTTGCAGAGAACGAGCATGAAGACAATCGGAAAACGCCTGGCCGGGCTCGCCCTGGCGGCAACCCTGGCGGGCGCGGCGTCCTTCGCCCAGGCCGCCGACAAACCGAACATCCTGGTGATCTTCGGTGACGACATCGGCTACTTCAACCTGAGCGCCTACAACCAGGGGATGATGGGCTACGAGACGCCCAACATAGACCGCATCGCCAGGGAGGGTGCGCTGTTCACCCATGCCTATGGCGAGCAGTCCTGCACCGCCGGCCGCGCCGCCTTCGCCCTCGGCGAGCACCCGTTCCGCACCGGCCTGCTGACCATCGGCATGCCCGGCGACGAGCACGGCATCCCCGACTGGGCGCCGACCATCGGCGACGTGATGAAGCAGCAGGGCTACGCCACCGGGCAGTTCGGCAAGAACCACCTGGGCGACCGCGACAAGCACCTGCCGACCAACCACGGCTTCGACGAGTTCTTCGGCAACCTCTACCACATGAACGCCGAGGAAGAGCCCGAGACCTACTACTACCCGAAGGACCCGGAGTTCCGGAAGAAGTACGGGCCGCGCGGGGTGATCCACTCCTACGCCGACGGCAGGATCGAGGATACCGGCCCGCTGACCCGCAAGCGCATGGAGAGCATCGACGACGAGTTCCTGCAGGCCGCGGAGAACTTCATCGACAAGTCGCAAAAGGCCGACAAGCCGTTCTTCGTCTGGTTCAACAGCACCCGCATGCACGTCTGGACGCACCTGAAGAAGGAGTCCGAGGGCAAGACCGGCATCGGCCTGTATCCCGACGGCATGGTCGAGCATGACGCGCTGGTCGGGCAGTTGCTGAAGAAGCTGGATGATCTGGGCATCGCCGACAACACCATCGTCATCTACACCACCGACAACGGCGCCGAGAAGGTCAGCTGGCCGGACGGCGGCACCGCGCCGTTCCATGGCGAAAAGGGCAGCACCTTCGAAGGCGGGCACCGTGTGCCCTTGCTGGTGAAGTGGCCGGGCGTGATCAAGCCGGGCAGCCACTTCAACATCATGATCGCGCACAACGACTGGATGCCGACCCTGGCCGCGGCGGCCGGCGACCCTGACCTGGTGGCGGAAATGGCCAAGGGCGGCGCGCTCAATGGCAAGCAGTTCCGCGTGCATCTGGACGGTTACAACTTCCTGCCGTTCTTCAAGGGCGAGACGCAGGACAGCCCGCGCGAGGAGTACTTCTACTTCTCGCAGAACGGCGAGCTCAACGCCGTGCGCTGGAAGGACTGGAAGGTCAGCTTCGCGAAGAACAACGGCAGCATCGCCTCCGGCAGCCGCAACGTCTCCAACTGGCCGGCCCTGACCAACCTCAAGGCCGATCCGTTCGAGTCCGCCGAGGAGGAGTCGAAGATGTTCACCCGCTGGATGGGCGACCAGATGTGGCTGTTCGTACCGATCAAGGCCGAGCTGCAGAAGTTCATGGCGACCATTGCGCCATACCCGTTCCAGCCGGGCGTGAGCATGAACGCCGCGGGCATCAACTACCAGAGCCTGGAAGTGAAGCGGGCGCTGACGCAGTTGCAGAAGCTGTCCTCCTCGGCCGCCGGCAACTGAGCCGGCCATCCCCCCAGCCTCCCTTAGGGGGAGGGGAGCCACGGCGAGGCCCGCCCCTATAGTGGCCACGCTGGCTGGGGCTGGCCCACCTCGGGGCTGTCCCCCTTTACGTGACCGGGCCGCAAGGCCCGGTTCTTTTTTCAGGAGTGCCCCCGATGAAAGTCCTCGTAGCGGTCAAGCGCGTGGTCGATTTCAACGTCAAGGTCCGCGTCAAGGCGGACCAGAGCGGCGTCGATCTCGCCAATGTGAAGATGGCCCTCAACCCCTTCTGTGAAATCGCCGTGGAAGAAGCCGTGCGCCTGAAGGAACAGGGCGTCGCCAGTGAAGTCGTGGTGGTCTCGGTCGGCCCGAACGCTGCCCAGGAGCAACTGCGTACCGCGCTGGCGCTGGGCGCCGACCGCGCCACCCTGGTGGAAACCGAGGCGGAACTCGGCTCGCTGGCCATCGCCAAGGCGCTCAAGGCGCTGGTGGACCAGGAGCAGCCGCAGCTGGTCATCCTCGGCAAGCAGGCCATCGACAGCGACAACAACCAGACCGGCCAGATGCTCGCCGCGCTCTGTGGCTTCGCCCAGGGGACCTTCGCCTCCAGGGTGGAGGTCTGCGGCGACAAGATCAACGTCACCCGCGAAATCGATGGCGGTCTGCAGACCGTCGCGCTGAATCTGCCGGCGATCGTCACCACCGACCTGCGCCTGAACGAACCGCGCTACGCCTCGCTGCCCAACATCATGAAGGCGAAGAAGAAGCCGCTGGCAGTGGTGAGCCCGGACGCTCTGGGCGTTTCCACCGCTTCCACCGTGAAGACCGTGAAAGTCGAAGCTCCGGCTGCCCGTAACGCTGGCATCAAGGTCAAGTCCGTTGCCGAACTGGTCGAGAAACTGAAGAACGAAGCGAAGGTGATCTGATGGCCATCCTGGTTGTTGCTGAACATTCCAACGGCGCGCTGGGCGCTGCCACCCTGAACACCGTTGCCGCCGCACAGAAGATCGGTGGCGACATCCACGTACTGGTCGCGGGCCACGACGTCGCAGGCGTCGCCGGGGCCGCCGCCAGGATCGCCGGGGTTTCCGGCGTGCTGGTCGCCGACAATGTCGCCTATGCCCACCAGCTGCCGGAAAACATCGCGCCGCTGGTGGCCTCCCTGGGGGATGTCAGCCATGTCCTGGCTGCTGCCACCGGCAACGGCAAGAACTTCCTGCCGCGCGTCGCCGCGCTGCTGGATGTCGACCAGATCTCCGAGATCATCGAAGTGGTCAGCGCCGACACCTACAAGCGTCCGATCTACGCCGGCAACGCCATCGCTACCGTGCAGTCCTCGGCGCCGGTCAAGGTGATCAGCGTGCGTACCACGGGCTTCGACGCGGTGAGCGCCGAGGGGGGATCGGCCAGCGTGGAGACGCTCAACAGCGTGTTCGACTCGCGCACGTCGGCCTTCGTCAGCGAGGCGCTCGCCAAGTCCGACCGTCCGGAGCTGACCGCCGCCAAGATCGTGGTTTCCGGTGGCCGCGGCATGGGCAATGGCGACAACTTCAAATTCCTCTACAGCCTCGCTGACAAGCTCGGCGCCGCTGTCGGTGCTTCTCGTGCTGCCGTTGATGCCGGCTTCGTGCCCAATGACATGCAGGTCGGCCAGACCGGCAAGATCGTCGCGCCGCAGCTGTACATCGCCGTGGGCATCTCCGGTGCCATCCAGCACCTGGCGGGCATGAAGGACTCCAAGGTGATCGTTGCGATCAACAAGGACGACGAGGCGCCAATCTTCCAGGTCGCCGACTACGGTCTGGTCGCCGACCTGTTCGAAGCAGTCCCGGAGCTGGAACAGGCCGTCTGAGGCCCAGCCCCATCCCTAAGTACGCCAACCGAGCGGTCCGCTTCAGCCCAGGGGGAAGGGCGGATCGCTCTGCGATTGTCATCCAGGAAAACGGAGGCACCATGCGGACCCTCACTTTCAACACCACCCCTTCGATCTGCATCGAGCGTGGCGCCGCCGGGCGCCTGGCCGAGCGCGTGCGCGCCATGAACTGCCGCTCGGTGCTGCTGGTCACCGACCCGGGCGTGCTCGCCGCCGGGCTGATGCAGCCGCTGATCGACGGATTCGCCAAGGCCGATATCCCGCTGCGCGTGTTCAGTGACGTTCAGGCCGACCCGCCGGAACACGTCATCCAGGCCGCCGTGCAGGCCGCCTTGGCTTGCTCCGCGGACTGCGTGATCGGCTTCGGCGGCGGCAGTTCCCTCGATGCGGCCAAGCTGGCGGCGCTGCTGGCGCGCAGCGGCGAGTCCCTGGCCAGTGTGTACGGCATCGAACAGACCCGTGGCCCGCGCCTGCCGCTGATCCTGGTGCCGACCACCGCCGGTACCGGTTCGGAGGTCACCGCCGTTTCCGTCGTCACCACCGCGTCGGGAGAAAAGAACGTCGTCATCTCGCCGATCCTGCTGCCGGACCTGGCGGTGCTCGACGCCAGCCTGACCCTTGGGCTGCCCACTCACGTCACCGCCGCGACCGGCATCGACGCGATGGTGCATGCCATCGAGGCCTATACCAGCCGCGAGCGCAAGAACCCGATTTCCGATTGCCTGGCACGCGAAGCCTTGCGCCTGCTGGCGGGCAACCTCGAACGCGCGTGCAGCAACGGCGCCGATGTCGAGGCGCGGGAGAACATGCTGCTGGGGGCTTGCCTGGCGGGCATGGCCTTCGCCAACTCACCGGTCGCCGCCGTGCACGCGCTGGCCTACCCCCTGGGGGCTCGCTTCCATGTGCCCCATGGGCTGTCCAACTCGCTGGTGCTGGCTCCGGTGCTGCGCTTCAACCTGGACGCCGTGGCGCCGCTCTATGCCGAACTCGCGGACATCGTCCTTCCCGGCGTGCAGGGCGACGCCCATGGCAAGGCCCGCGCGCTCGCCGAGCATTTCGCCGAGCTGCCGGCGCGGCTGAACCTGCCGACCCGTCTGCGTGAAGTCGGGATTACCGAACAGGACCTCGAAGCCCTGGCGCGGGATGCCATGAACCAGACACGCCTGCTGGGCAACAATCCGCGCGTGGTCAGCCTGGACGACGTGCGGGCGATCTACCGGGAGGTGCTATGAGCGAGCGCAAGCCGCGTCCGCACCGTGGTGACTTCGTGCGTTGCTACGAGATCACCACGCGCTGGGGCGACCATGACTCCTATGGCCATGTGCAGAACGTCGTCTATTACTCGTTCTTCGACTCGGCCATCAGCCAGTTCCTGGTCGAGTGCGGCACGCTGGACATCGCCAGCAGCCCGGTCATCGGTCTGATAGTCGCATCCAACTGCACCTACTTCGCCTCGATCACTTTTCCCGACCGGGTCACCGTGGGCCTGCGCATCGCCCACCTGGGTAACAGCAGCGCACGGTACGAACTGGGTGTGTTCCGCAATGACGAGGACGAAGCCTGCGCGCGCGGGGAAGTGGTCTACGTCTATGTCGAGCGGGACAGCCAGCGATCAGCCAGCATCCCCGAGGCGATTCGCGGCGAGTTGGTCGAACTGGCCAACTGATCGGCCCTCACCGGCTCGACAGGTCGGCGCCGGGTTCCCGGCCGCTCGCGCGGCAGCTCCTGGCAGGATCTTTGGACATTGCCTTCGGTGTGCTCAGTCGGTGCAGATATCGAGAATCGCCCGCGCCGCCGCCGTGGTGCCGCGCGAGGCCTGCATCTGCTCGCGCACGGCGGCCAGGCGTTGGCGCATTGACGGGTCGGCGAGCAGTTCGGCCAGCGCTTCGGGCAGTGCGGCGAGCGGGTCCTCGTAGCGCGGCAGGTAGCGCGCCACACCCACTTCCTCGGCGCGCCGGGCGTTGTCGTGGCCGTCCCAGCAGTAGGGGATGATGACCGACGGCAGGCCGAAATACAGCGCCTCGCAGAAGCTGTTGTTGCCGCCGTGGTGGACGAACAGCTGGCATTCGCGCAATACCGCCGGCTGCGGGAACCAGCTGTCGAGGTAGACGTTGTCCGGCACCGTGTCGTAGTGCTCGCGGTAGGCGCCGACGTTGATCAGGAAGCGGTAGGGCAATTGCGCCACGGCGTTGATCAGCCGGCGCATCATTGCCACGTCGGCGGCGCCGAGGCTGCCGAAGCTGACGTAGATCAGCGGGGCGTCGTCATGCCGGGGGAACTGCGGCGGGATGTAGGGCGCCTCGCTGCGTACGCAGCCGTCGAGGTACAGGTAGCGCTCGGCCGGCAGCGGATTGGTGCGCTCGTAGCGTACCGGCGTCGGCGACAGCAGCAGGTTGAGCCAGGGCGAGTCTTCCAGGAACTGGCCGGCGGGCAGGGCGGGATGGCCGCATTCGGCGAGGAAGCGGGCGAAGCGCTCGTGGGTGGGTTTCACCGCCTGCAAATAGCGTTCGCGGAAGGTCGCGCAGGCCTGCGGGTCCTGGCTGCTGGCCCCGGACAGATAGGGCGGTACGGCCGGGTCCGGCAGTTCGGTCTCGGCGCAGGAGACCATCCGCACCCACGGACAACCGGCGGCGGCGATGGCGGGGAAGGCCACCACGTTGTCCAGCACGATGGCGTCGGGCTTGAGCCGGGCGAGCAACTGCTGCAGCGGTTTTTCCGACTCGATGGCGGTGTCGATGATGGCTTCCCAGGCCGGCGCCACGTAGCTGTCGATCTGCGCCAGCGGCGTCTGGTCGAAGTAGGGCACGTTGCGCTCGATGAAGCGCTCCCAGTAGTGCTGGTGGTCGGCGGCGGAGAGCGGCGAGTCCAGTTGCAGCGGGTACTCGGCGAAACCGTACTCGGCGAAGATGCCCTGGAAGTGCGAGTGGCAGATGAACACCGGGCGCGCGCCGAGCTCGCGCAGCGCCTGGGCGATGCCGATGCAGTTCAGCGCGGCGCCGAAGCTGGCCTCGGGGAAGAAGGCGATGGTTCTTGTTCTTTGCGTCATGGGCGCATCCGGGAGTTGCTCAGAGCCTGTTTACGATCTGCTGCGCGTCGGCATAACTGCGTTAAAAACAGGCTCGGATTGCTCATTTACAGCTCGTAAACTCCGCATCCTCGCCTGTTTTTGCCTTGTTCTGCTCTAGCTCGCGAGATCGTAAACAGGCTCTCACGGGCACTGCGTGAAACTGATACTGCATTTTTTTGCTAAAAAAAACACCGTGATCGAAAAATAGTTACCGGCGTGCTCCGGCGAAGGACTGCGGAATCCCGCGGTTGGCGGTCTGCGGACGCTGTGCCGCGGACAGCCGCAGGTGCAGGCGCATCAGGTCGGCGGCGACTTCCAGCTGGCCACGCTCGATCTGCTCGATGATCCGCAGGTGCTCGCGCAGGGCCTCCTGCAGGCGGTGCACGCTGACCATCGGCAGCAGGTTGGGCAGGCGGCGCAGGCGCTGGTGCTGCAGCAGGGCGTCGCCGACGAAGCGGTTGCCGCAGCCCTGGGCGATCAGTTCGTGGAAGCCGATGTCCAGCTCGCGGAACTGCGCGACGTCGAAGCGCTCGACGGGCGCCCCCAGCAGCTCTTCCATGGCGCCGCGCATGAGCGCCAGGCGCGCCAGGTCCGGGTCGAAGCCGGGGGCGAGCAGGGCTTCGGGTTCGAGGATCAGCCGGTAGCGCAGGCTGTCTTCCAGTGCCGCGAGGTTGTTCAGCAGCGGGCGGAACGACCAGCTCTGCCCGGCGCCGCGCTCCAGCACCTGGTCCTCGCTGAGCTGCGCCAGCACCTTCTGCGCGGCGGCGCGGTTGATGTCGTAGCGGCGCATCAGCTCGCTGGCGCTGAGGCTGTTGCCCAGCCGCCCGGCCATGCGGTCGCGCAGCACCGAGGCGGCCAGGGCTTCTTCCTCGGCCTGGGGCAGGGCAGGGCCGAGCACCTGGGCGGAAGGGTCGGCGGCGAGGCGATAGCCCTTGCCGGGCTCATGGGCCACCAGTTGCTGTTCCAGCAGCAGGTCCAGGCCGGCGCGGATCAGCGTGCGCGATACGCCAAAGGTGCGCGCCAATTGCTGCTCGGACAGGCCGTCGCCATCCCCCAGGCCGGTGTCCTGGGCGTGCTCGATGATCCGCCGGGCCAGTTCCAGGTGGTTGGTGCGTGGTCTTTTCTCGGTGTCCTTGCTCAAGCGGCGTTCTCCAGCGGGGCCCGTGGTAAAGGGGCGACCCCTTATGCCACAGCGAGGGTGGTCCAACAAGAATGTGGAAATGCTTGTAGGAAATTGTTGACTTCGCCAGTAGTTCGGTTTTTATTTTGAAAAAAAGACATGTAGTACGCTTTTCGTTCCGCTGCCGTCGACACAACAACAACCAATCGTCAGGTGCGCAAGATGAAGCTGAAGACCATGCTCTACGCAGGGGCGACCCTCGCGCTCACGCTGTCCGCCACCACCGCCAGCGCCAAGGATCTGGTGATCTCCATCTGGGACGGCTACATGGCCCCGGACAACCTGGAGAAGTTCCAGAAGGCCACCGGCCTCGAAGCTGACAAATCCCTCCACGCCACCAACGAAGAGATCATGGGCAAGCTCATGGCCTCCGGCGGCGAAGGCTACGACGTGGTGTTCGTTTCCTCGCCCTTCGCCGAGATCCTGCACAAGCAGGGCCTGCTCGCCGAGATCGATCCGGCCAAGGTGCCGAACCTCAAGAATCTCTACCCCGAAGCGCAGAAGCTCGAATACGACCCGGGCAACCACTTCTCCGTGCCCTACACCTGGGGCACCACCGGCATCTGCTACCGCTCCGACAAGGTCAGCCCGGCGCCGACCAGCTGGAGCGACCTGCTCAAACCGTCCGACGCCCTCAAGGGCAAGACCACCATGCTCGCCACCGACCGCTGGCTGCTGGGTGCCGGCTTCCTGGCCAACGGCTGGTCGGTGAACGACGGCAATCCGGACCAGATCAACACAGTGCGCGACCAGCTGATCGCCACCAAGAAACGCCTGCTGTCCTTCGACGACACCACCTTCTATTCCAAGCTGGCCTCGGGCGAGGCGCTGATGGCCCATGCCTGGGACGGCTGGTGCAACTACGGCACCCAGGCCAACGAGGCGATCAAGTTCATCGTGCCCAAGGAGGGCTCCGACCTCTGGGTGGACACCATGGTCGTGCTGAAGAGCTCGAAGAATCCCGACGCCGCCTACCGCTTCATCAACTACATGCTGGAGCCGGCCAATCATGCCTGGGTCGCTGAGAACATCCTCTACAAGGTGCCCAACCAGGCGGCGATGGCGACCTTGAAGCCCGATCTGCTGGCCAAGTACCCGAACCTCACCACCACGCCGGCCGAACTGGTCAAGCAACAGCAGTTGCGTGATGTGGGTGGCTCGACGCAGAAGGCCTATACCCGCGCCGTGACCGAGATCATGGCTGCCCAGTAAGCCGGGCCGGCTGCGCGTCGGCGATGCGTCGTTGAGAACAAGCGTGGGCTGCTCATTTACGCCGCGCCCACGCTTGTTCTCGCCTAGCCTCGCTCTAGCTCGCGCGACCCGGAATCGATTTCGATACGACAACCCTGAAGCACCCCGCCTGGCGTGGGGTTGGGGGAACTACGCATGACCGCTTTATCCGCCGACCGCAAATTGTCGGCCTGGCTGCTCGCACCCGGTCTGGGCTGGCTGGCCCTGTTCCTGCTGCTGCCGTGCCTGCTGGTGCTGGTCTACAGCTTCCTGGAGCGCGGTGCCTATGGTGGCATCGACTACGTGTTCACCTGGGAAAACTACCGCCGCGCGGTGGACCCGCTGTACCTCGACATCCTCCTGCGCTCGGCGAAGATCGCCGGCCTGGCCACGCTGTTCGCGGTGCTCATCGGCTACCCCGCTGCCTACGCCATCACCCGTGCCACGCCGCGCCGGCAGGCGGTGTACCTGTTCCTGGTGATGTTGCCGTTCTGGAGCAACTACCTGATCCGCACCTATGCCTGGATCGTGCTGCTCAACCGCGAGGGGCTGCTCAACCGCCTGTTCAGCCTGCTGGGCTACAGCGGCGAGCCGATCAGCATGCTCTACACCGACGCCACCGTGGTGCTGGGGCTGGTCTACAACTACATCCCCTTCGTCATCCTCGCCATCTACAGCTCGCTGTCGCGCATCGACAACGAACTCTGGGAAGCCTCTCGGGACCTGGGCGCTTCCGGCTGGACCACCTTCCGCCGGGTGATCCTGCCGCTCTCGGTGCCCGGCGTGGCGGCCGGTGCAGTGTTCGTCTTCGTGCTCTCCATCGGCAACTTCATCACCGCCGACCTGCTGGGCGGCAAGCAGGTGCAGATGGTCGGCAACCTGATCTACGCGCAGTTCCTTACCGCGCGGGACTGGCCGTTCGGTGCGGCGCTGAGCTTCTTCCTGATCGGCATCATGCTGCTGCTCCTGTTCATCCAGGCCCTGGTCTCGCGCCGGGCCCAGGGCGAGGAGGGCGAACGCCATGCGTAACTCCTCCGGCATCGCCCTCGGCACGCACCTGTGGCTGGTGTACGCGTTCCTGTATGTGCCGATCCTGGTGCTGATCCTGCTGTCGTTCAACGCCAGCGGCCTGCCCACCGCGTGGGGCGGTGCCTCGCTGAAGTGGTACGCCAAGCTGCTGGCCAACGCGTCGATCCAGCACGCGGCGCTGAACACGCTGATCGTCGCGCTGACCTCCACCTTCATCGCCTGCGTGCTCGGCACCTTGCTCGCCCTGGGCGTGGAGATGCGCGCGCGCAACAGCGGCAGGAAGGGAAGCAACCTCGCCGACACCCTGCTGATGGCGCCGATGATCATCCCCGACATCGTCCTGGCCATCGCGCTGCTGAGCTTCTTCAACCTGCTGAAGATGAGCCTGGGGCTGCACTCCATCATCCTCAGCCACGTGGTGTTCAACATCGCCTTCGTCTGCGCGGTGGTGCGCACCCGGCTCAAGCACTTCGACTATTCGATCCTCGAAGCCAGCATCGACCTGGGCGCCGGCTGGTTCACCACCGCACGCCGGGTGCTGCTGCCGGCGATCTTCCCCGGCGTACTGGCGGGCGGGCTGCTGGCGTTCACCCTGTCGGTGGACGAATTCATCATCGCCTTCTTCAACTCCGGTTCCGGCAGCGCGTCCACCACGCTGCCGATGCAGATCTACTCGATGATCCGCTTCGGCGTGACCCCGGAAATCAACGCCCTCGCCACGCTGGTGATGCTGGTCAGCTTCACCGCGCTGTTCGCCTCCCAACGTCTGAACAAGGTGCCCAAAGCCCATGACTAAGTCTTCCGACCTGCTGGTGCTGGACCAGGTCAGCAAATCCTATGGCGAGGGCCTGACGGCGGTGGACCAGGTGTCCCTGGCGATCCGCGAGAACGAGTTCTTCGCGCTGCTGGGCCCGTCCGGCTGTGGCAAGACCACGCTGATGCGGATGATTGCCGGCTTCGAGACGCCGACCTCCGGCGCCATCTACCTGAACGGCCAGGACATCTCGCCGCTGCCGCCGAACAAGCGCCCGCTGAACCTGATGTTCCAGTCCTACGCGCTGTTCCCCAACATGACCGTGCGCGGCAACATCGCCTACGGCCTGGAGATGGAGAAGCTGCCGGCCGCTGAAATCCGCCAGCGCGTCGATGCGGTGCTGGAAACCGCGCAGCTCGGCGCACTGGCCAACCGCCGGCCGGACCAGCTCTCCGGCGGCCAGCGCCAGCGCGTCGCCCTGGCCCGCGCGCTGGTCAAGCGCCCGCGCGTGCTGCTGCTGGACGAACCCCTCGGCGCGCTGGACAAGAAGCTGCGCGAGAAGATGCAGCTGGAACTCAAGCGCCTGCAGCACGAGAGCGGCATCACCTTCATCATGGTCACCCACGACCAGGAAGAAGCCCTGGTCATGTCCGACCGCATGGCCGTGCTGCGCGACGGCAAGGTCTGCCAGTGCGGCAGCCCCAGCGAGCTCTACGAGAACCCGGGCAGCCGCTTCGTCGCCGACTTCATCGGCGTGAGCAACCTGATCGAGGGCCGCCGCGTCGGCACCAATCGCCTGCAGGCGGGCGACCAGGTGCTGAGCATCGAGACCACCGCCGAGTCCAGCCCCGAGAGCGTGACCCTGGCGTTGCGCCCGGAGCGCCTGCGCGTGCTCACCGATGCCACGCCCGCCACCGACAACCAGATCCAGGGCCAGGTGGCGGAAGTCGCCTACCACGGCCTGGACACCAATCTGCACGTGAACACGACGCTGTCCAGCAAGCCGCTGATCGTCCGCGTGCCGTCCTCGGACTACGACTTCCTGCGACTCGCCGCCGGCATGCCGGTGCGCCTGGGCTGGGATGCGCGGCATGGCCGCGTGCTGACTCACTGATTGCTTCAAGAACAAGACCTAGAGGAGAGCTCCATGAGTAGTGAACGCAAGGTCATCGCATTCTTCCCCGAGGCCGCCTACGGCCCGGCGCTTAACTCCGTGGGCATCGCCCAGGCCTGCGAGGCGCTGGGGCACAAGGCGGTGTTCCTCACCGATCCGGGCATGACCGGGGTCTACTCCGCCTACGGCTTCGAGGAGCACTACGTGAACATGTCCGAGCCGATGCCGGCGGAGGAGATGGCGCGCTACTGGACCGACTTCATCAATGGCCACATCCCCAACTTCCGCAAAGCGCCGATCGACCAGCTCGACAACTACGTGAAGGAGTGCTGGGAGGCCATCGTCTCCACCTCCAAGTGGGCGCAGAAGGAGCTGCCGGCGATCCTCGACAAGATCAAGCCGGACCTGATCTGCGTGGACAACGTGATTCTCTTCCCGGCCATCAAGCATTACGGCAAGCCCTGGGTGCGGATCATCTCCTGCTCGGAGAACGAGGTGCATGACCCGGACATCCCGCCCTACCTGTCGGGCATGAGCGTGGACGACAAGGACGGCCACGCGCGCTTCCAGAAACGCTTCGAGGAAGTGATCGCGCCGATCCATGCCGACTTCAACGACTTCCTCGCCCAGTGCGGCGAGCGGCCCTATCCGCTGGGCGTGTTCTTCGAAGAGTCGCCCTACATGAACCTGCTGCTGTACCCGGACCCGGTGAAATTCCAGCGTCGCCATCCGCTGCCGGCGCGGCAGTTCCACTACCTGCAGGGCTGCGTGCGCACCGACAAGCCCTACGAGATTCCCCAGTTCAAGGCGCACAACGACAAGCCGCTGCTGTACGTGAGCTTCGGCAGCCTCGGCTCCGGCGACGTCGACCTCCTCAAGCGCCTGGTCACCGCCATCGGCAAGCTGCCGTACCGCGCGCTGTTCAACGTCGGCGAGCATGTGGAGAAGTACACCGACCTGCCGGACAACGTGATCGTCTCCAACTGGTACCCGCAGCCTTCTGTGATCGCCCAGGTCGACGGGGTGATCCACCACGGCGGCAACAACAGCTTCACCGAGTGCCTGTTCTTCGGCAAGCCGGCCATCGTCATGCCCTACGTGTGGGACGGCCACGACAACGCCATGCGCGCCCAGGAGAGCGGCCACGGCCTGCGCATGGACCGCTACGAGTGGAGCGAGGAGGACCTGGCGCGCAACATCGCCCAGCTGCTGGGCGATGACCTGATGAAGGAGCGCCTGGCGCGTACCAGTGACTACATGCGCTCGCGCAAAGGGCCGGAGGATGCCGCGCGCATCCTCGACCAGCTCATGCAGGGCAAGGCGGTGAACCATGCCTGAGTTCAAGGCCGACAGCAGTGCGCCGCACATCCGCGGCGCCCGCGCATACGACGACCTGGTGGACTGGGGCGTGCAGTCCGATGCGCTGGAAGGCGTGTCGCATTCCAGCGGCCGCCTGCTGTTCAAGGGGCCGAACAACAGCCCTGAGACCGGTCTGTGGGTCTGCACCCCTGGCCGCTGGAGGCTGTCGATCCCGCGCGACGAGTTGTGCCACTTCGTCTCCGGCCGCGCCACCTACCGCTCCGACGAGGGCGAGGTGATCGAAGTCGAGCCCGACACCCTGGTGTTGTTCCCGGCCGGCTGGACTGGCGAATGCACCGTGCACAGCACCATTCGCAACCTCTACATGCTGGCCTGAACCCGTGGGCGGATAACGCTGCCAGCGATATCCGCCATCGATCCTGCGCCGAGCCCATCGGCGGATAACCGCAAGCGGTTATTCGCCCTACGCCTTATCCGACCGCCCGTGTGGGTGGCCATTGCTGGAGAAAGACATGAAGACCCCCGTTATCTACCGCCCGCTGCAAGTCACCGAACTCAAGGACTGGGGCGTGATCCCGACCATGCTGGAGGGCGAGTCGCGCGTTTGCGGCGTGGTCCTGCACAAGGGGCCCGAAGGCCAGTCCGAATGCGGCATCTGGCACTGCACGCCGGGCAAGTGGTTCTGCCACGTCACCAGCGACGAGTTCTGCCATTTCCTCGAAGGGCGCTGCACCTACGTGCACGAGTCCGGCGAGGTGATAGAGATCGAGCCGGACACCGCGGCCTTCTTCCCCAAGGACTGGAAGGGCGTGTGCACCGTGCACGAGACCATCAAGAAGGTCTACATGATCCGGTGATGCCATGAACCTGCCCCTGGAAACCACCCGTGCCGCAGCCCGCGAGATATTTCTCGCCGGCTGCGGCCATGCCGGCCGGCCCTTGCTTGCGCTGCCGGCGGATGCCTCGGCCCGGCGCTACTTCCGTCTGGAAGGGCAAGGCCTGCTGCTGATGGATTCGCCGCCCGGCGCAGAGCCGCTGGCACCCTACCTGCGGGTGGCGCAGTTGCTGCGCGGCTGTGGGCTGTCGGCGCCTGAGGTGCTGGCCGCGGATGTCGAGCTGGGCCTGGCGCTGCTAGAGGACTTCGGTCACGCCACCTACACCCGGCTGCTCGCCATCGGCCATGACGAAGCAGCCCTGTACCGCCTCGCCGTGGACGCCCTGGTACGTCTGCACCGGGCCGGCCCCCAGGCCGCCGAGGGTGTGCCGGCCTATGATGGCCAGAAACTGGGCGAGGAGGCGGCGCTGTTCATCGACTGGTACGCGCCGTTGCTGGCGGGGGAACGCATTCCCGCGCGACTGCGCGAGGCCTACCTCGACACCTTCACCAGGGTATGTCGTGACGTCGCCATGCGCCGCGAGGTGCTGGTGCTGCGGGACTACCACGTCGACAACCTGATGCTGCTGGCCGACCGCGAAGGCGTTGCCGCCTGCGGCCTGCTGGATTTCCAGGATGCCCTCTGCGGCTCGCCGGCCTATGACCTGATGTCCCTGCTCGAAGACGCCCGTCGCGACGTGTCCGAATCGCTGCGTGTGTCCTTGCTGGCCCGCTACCTGAGCCAGCGCCCGGAAATCTATGGCCGCCGATTCATGGCCGACTACCAGGCATTGGCCGCGCAGCGCCACGCCAAGGTGCTGGGCATCTTCGTGCGCCTGGCCCTGCGGGACGGCAAGAGCGGTTACCTGAAGCACCTGCCGCGCGTGCTCGGACTGTTCCGGCGAGCGCTGGACAGCGAGCCCCTGCACCCCTTGCGCGACCTGCTCGATGCCGAACTCCCTTCCTGGCGCCAGCCGCTGCCCGGCGAATTGCTCGTCGAACGCCTGGCCGCCCACTGAATCTTGCGGAGCATTCCATGACCGAGTTCCACAGCGCTTTCCATCCCGATTCGCCCCTGCGCTTCATCGGCCCGCACTACCAGCGCGCCGCGACGCATCGCCTGCGCGACATCATCAACCCCGCCGACCTGACCACGGTCGGCCGCATCGCCCTGTGCGACGCGGAGGACGTGGACGCCGCCATCGACGCGGCCAATGCCGCCCAGCGCGAGTGGAAGCGCGTGGATGCGAAATCCCGCGCGGCAATCCTCCACCAGTTGGCCAACGCCATCGAAACCGACCAGGCCACCCAGCGCGAAGTGGCGCGGCTGATGACCCTGGAAATGGGCAAACCCTTCCCCGAGGCCATGGGCGAGCTGGCCAACTGCGCGCCGATCTTCCGCTACTACGCCGAGATGGCACGCGACGAGGCCGGCAAGGTGGCCGGCACCACGCAGCTCGGCTCCTTCCAGCACGTGCGCTACGAGCCCTACGGCGTCAGCGTGCACATCATGCCGTTCAACTTCCCCATCCTGCTGATGTGCTGGACCCTGGCCGCGTCGCTGGCGGCGGGCAACGCCTGCATCGTCAAGCCGGCGGAAAGCACCACGCTGTGCACGCTGAAATTCATGCAGCACTTCAAGGTGCTGCCGGCGGGGATGGTCAGCTGCGTGCCGGGTGACGCCAGCACCGCGCAGCGACTGGTGCAGTCCGAGCGTACCCACGCCGTGGCCTTCACCGGCAGCGTGGCAGCGGGCAAGGCGGTGGCCGTGGCCTGTGCCGAGCGGATGAAGCCGGCGGTGATCGAGGCGGGCGGCAGCGACCCGATGATCATTTCCCGCCATGCGCCGCTGGAGGTCGCAGCAGCCGGTGCGGTGACGGCAGCCTTCCACCTGACCGGACAGATCTGCACCTCGGCCGAGCGCTTCTTCGTGGTCGATGAGATTCACGATGAATTCGTCGCGCGCTTCGCCGAGCGCACCCGCGCGCTGCGCATCGGTCACGGCCTGGAGCGCTCGGAGATCGGCCCGCTGGTCAGCGAGGCGGCCCGTGCCAAGGTCATCCGCCTGGTGGACGACGCCGTGGCCAAGGGCGCCACGCTGGTCTGCGGCGGGCGCATTCCGCCGCAACTGCCGGTGGGCTGGTACTACGAACCCACTATCCTCACCGACGTCACCCCGGCCATGGCGATCTTCCATGAGGAGTGCTTCGGGCCGGTGGCGGCGATCTGCAAGGTGCAGGACTTCGACGAGGCGCTGCGCCTGGCCAACGACTCGCCCTTCGGCCTGGGCGCCTCGCTGTTCTCCACCGATCTGGCCGAAGCCATGGAAGCGGCGGACCGCCTGGAAGCCGGCATGGTCTGGGTGAACAACCCGCTGATCGACAACGATGCGCTGCCGTTCGGCGGCTGGAAGATGTCCGGCATGGGCCGCGAACTGGGCCGCCAGGGCCTGGATGCGTTCCGCCGCTCGAAGATGGTGATCATCGACCACCAGCCGCAGATTCACTCCTGGTGGTATCCCTACGGGGATGAGGTGTTCTACCAGGGCTGAAATGAGGTTCAGGCGCGGCCCAGTCTTTCCAGGAGCCGCGTCTTCACCTCGGGCCACTCGCTGTCGATGATGCTGAAGCGCACCGAGTTGCGCTTGCGGCCGTCGGGCATGATGCGCTCGTGGCGGACGATGCCCTCCTGCACTGCACCCAGGCGCAGGATGGCGGCGCGGGATTTTTCGTTCAGCTCGTCGGTGGTGAACTGCACGCGCACACAATCGAGTTCCTCGAAAGCGTAAGTGAGCAACAGCAGCTTGGCCTCGGTATTGATCGGCGTGCGCTGCGCCGACAGGGCGAGCCAGGTGTGGCCGATCTCCAGCTTGCGGTTGATACGGTCGACCTTCCAGAAGCGGGTGCTGCCGACGATCTTCCCTGTGCGACGGTCGAGGATGGCGAAGGGCAGGACGGTGCCTTCCTCCAGGCCTTTTTCGGCCTTGGCGAGGTAGCTTTCCACGGTGTCCGGGCCAGGCACCACGGTGACTTTAAGGTTCCACAATTCGCCATCGGCGGCGGCCGCCAGCAGGGCGTCGGCGTGCTCGGCGCGCAGGGGGATGACTTCGACATGATTGCCGGGCAGGTGCGGGCAGGCGAGGGCGGGCATGCTGTTGAGCTCTGGGCGGAACGAGCCTGAAGCCTACCGGAAACGGCGTGCGTTTCGAAGGAGCGGGTCTTGCCCACACAAGTACATGCCGCGGATTGAAACCTTGCAGGTGATTGCCTTGGACGGGCGCCAGATCCATGGGAGTCATTCCTGACAGCTTGGTGCCATGTCCGGATTTCGCGAACGTAGTGGGCTCCTGCGAGAGCCGATCCCTACCTAGGAACGGACTCCCGCCGCGATGGCAGCCGCAGGCCGCCGCCCAAGGCCCGCCCTCAGATATGCCAGATCTGCAGGTCCTTGATCACGCAGACCGAGGCATCGGTGGCCGGCGTGGTGTCGGTGAAGTCTACCTGGTTGTAGACGCCGCCATGGAAATCGAAGGTCTGCGCTGCCCAGCTGGCGTCCAGCGGCATCGTGGGGACGCTGGAAGTGCGGCCATTGCAACTGGCCTGTACGCTGAGCATCAGGCTGGACGTGGCCAGGATCAGGATGTCGAAGTCCGCCCCCAGCGGCACGTTGTCCAGCACCGTGCTGTTTACCGGGGTGGTCTGGTTGAAGTTCTGGCGAAAGCCCATGGTCAGCTTGCCCTTCTGCCAGAACACCTTTAGCAGCGGGCTGTCGTCGTTCTTCACGTGCATCTGGGCCACCACCACCTTCTGCGCGGAATTCACCTGGGTCACCTTCATCAACTGATGGTTCACATGCTCGGTGGCGCCGGTCAGGCTCCAGTAGATGGGCTCCTTCCATTCGCAGCGAGTCCGGTGAACGCTCTTGCTCGCCGCTCCCTTGGTCGGCGCAGTGAGCTGCAGGCTGCCGTCCGGTAGCCGGGTGACCAGCTCCGGATACTGCTCTAGAGCCACGGGACCGGGAACTTCAATAGCCAGCGTGTCGGTAGGTGTCTTTCCCACTGGCAGCGCGATATTGAGGTTGTCGATATTCACGTTCATACCGGCACTCCTTCCTTCGTCGGGGGGTGCTGGCTTTGACCGGACTTCGCCCTGCCGTGTCGATTTTTCGGCCGAGCGGTCATGGTGGCTCTCGGCCCCTGTGAACGCCTTGCGTTACAACAGGCACAGGAAAGCCTTCAGTAGTGGCTTCAGCGGCCCGGCAGCATCGGGGTGAGGTGCAGGATGTTCAGCAGGTGCGGGACGCGCAGCGGGTAGCAGGCCTGCAGGCGCACGCGAGCTTCGGAGAGGGTCATGTGACGGGAGAACGAGCGGAGAACGGTCTTGCCCAGGCAGTGACCGTCCTGAAAATGTACGAGGAATTCATTCATGGCGAAGCGACAGCGGAGAAACACGCACAAAGTGGCGCACAGGCCACGAATGATAGCGGCTCCCGCTGTCCTGGCGTTGCCATAAATCATCCTTTACCGGGCTGCGCCGACAGCTGATCCGACGACCGGCGGGTCGCAAGGCGGTCAACGTTCCGTGGCGTAGTCCAGGCGCATACCGAAGGCATGCATGAAGAACGCTGACAGCTGCAGTTCCAGCGTCTGCGCGTTGAGCGATGCCAGGTGCGAGGGCTGGCGCCGGGTGCGCCGGCTGACCGCGGTGAACTCCTCATGCACGATACCCTGCGTCAGCGGGTCGGCGATGAGGCGATAACAACTGTCCGGCAGGTCCTCGCGCTGCCTGGCGAGCAGGCTGAGCTCGGGGTGGCCGTCGGCGTTGGTGATCAGTTCGACGCTACAGCGCAGGCCTCGGTCGCGGGCGAAGCGTGAGGCTTCTTCGAAAGCGGGCAGGGCCTTCTGCAGGACCTGGATTTCGAAGGCGAGGAAGAACTGATCGTCGAAATCGACTTGCGGGGTGTTCCGGGTTGCCTGGTTATGCATCGCCGGCCTCTCCTGTGTCGATGAATCAATGAAACCCGCTGCGAGCGTCGGGATCGCGTGGGTTTCGTCATCGCGGCATTGCAGCAACTACAACGCGCACATCAGTCAGCCGGCAATGCCATTCTCCTGAACGAAAGGCCATCACACTTAAGCGCCGGCGCACTGTCAATGAGCAATCCCGCATAAGGGTGGGGATGGAAATAGCCAAGCGCTCTGTTCCATGGCGCGGCTCGTGCCGGGAGTAGGAGCGGCGGATTATCGAAGCGGTGTAAAGCCAGCGTTACACGTTGTCGCCACCCGCCCGGACTTCGGACGGGCGGCCAAGGCCGTGGCTGTCAGAACGCGAAGTCATCCATGGCCAGGGCGGCGTCACTGCCGTCGATGATGCTCTGCGCCAGTCCCGGTGCCCGGGTCAGGACGTGCCCGGCGTAGAACTGCGCGGTACGCAGCTTGGCGCGGTAGAAGGCGGCGTCACCGCTGCCGCTGGCCAGGCGCTGCTGGGCGATCCGCGCGGCGCGCGCCAGCTGCCAGCCGCCGGCAACGATGCCGAACAGCTCCAGCAGAGGCACGGAGCCAAGCGCAACCAGGCGTACCTGGCGGTCGTAGTGATTGACGACGAAGGTCACGGCGTCATCCAGGGCATTGACGGCCAGGAACAGGTGGTGCCGGATGCCTGCCAGCTGCGCGTCCTCGTCCGGCAGGCCGCGTTGGGTATCGCGTATCGCCGTGATCAGCGCGGCCGCCGCTTCACCGCGGTCGCGAGCGATCTTGCGACCGATCAGATCGATGGCCTGGATGCCGGTGGTGCCTTCATAGATCGGGGTGATCCGTGCGTCGCGCAGATGCTGGGCTGCGCCGGTCTCCTCGATGAAGCCCATGCCGCCGTGGATCTGTACGCCCAGGGAGGCGATGTCCACGGCATTTTCCGTGCACCAGCCCTTGATCACCGGAATCATCAGTTCGGCGAAAGCCTGTTTCCTGTGGCGCACAGCGGCGGTGGGATGGCCATGGGCCTGGTCCATGGCCAGCGCCACTTCGCAGGCCAGGGCGCGCATGGCCTCGATGCGCGAACGCATCGACATCAGCATGCGACGCACGTCCGGGTGGTGCAGGATGGCCACCTTTTCGCGGCTGGAACTGCCGGTTTCGACGCCCTGGATGCGCTGGCGGGCGTAACTCACCGCGCGCTGGTAGGCGCGCTCGGCCAGGCCGATGCCCTCGATGCCGACCGAGAAGCGGGCGGCGTTCATCATGATGAACATGTATTCCAGGCCATGGTTCTCTTCGCCCACCAGCCAGCCGGTGGCGCCGCCGTGGTCGCCGAAGGCCAGCACGGCGGTGGGGCTGCCGTGGATGCCGAGCTTGTGTTCGATGGACACGCAGCGCACGTCGTTGCGCTCGCCCAGGCGGCCATCGGGGTTCAGCAATACCTTGGGCACCACGAACAGCGATATGCCTTTCATACCCTCCGGCGCTCCGGGTACGCGGGCCAGCACCAGGTGAACGATGTTGTCGGCGAGGTCGTGCTCGCCGTAGGTGATGAATATCTTCTGTCCGAACAGCTTATAGGCGCCATCGTCCCGCGGCTCGGCGCGGCAGCGCACGGCGGCGAGGTCGGAGCCGGCCTGGGGCTCGGTGAGGTTCATGGTGCCGGTCCATTCGCCGCTCACCAGGCGGGGCAGCCAGGTGCGCTTGAGCTCGTCGGAGCCGCGCAGTGCGATGGCTTCGATGGCGCCGCGAGTGAGCATCGGGCAGAGGCCGAAGGCCAGGTTGGCGGCGTTCCACATTTCCTCCACCAACGTCGAGATCAGCCTTGGCGCGCCCTGGCCGCCGAAGTCGGCGGGGCCGGAGAGGGCGTTCCAGCCATTGGCGACGAACTGTTCGTAGGCATTGCGCCAGCCCGGCGCGGTGCTCACCTGGCCATCCTGCCAGCGTGCGCCGTGGCGGTCGCCGACGACGTTCAGCGGCGACAGAACCCCTTGGGCGAAGCGGCCGGCTTCGTTGAGGATGGCCGTTACCAGTTCGGCATTCATGTCCTCGTGGCCCGGCAGTTCGGCGATCGCTTCCAGTGGATGCAACTCATGCAGGAGGAATTGCATGTCGCGCAGCGGTGCGATGTATTCACTCATTTCGGAACCCCTTTGCAGCCAGCTGTGCAGTTTCATGTTCGACGGCGCTTCATGCTTCGAGTGAGTGCGCTAAAGAATGGACCTGCGCTGGGCATCGGAAGTTTTCCCCCCGGTGGAGACTCAAGTCCGGGAAGGAAGGTCTTCTGCAGGAAAATGGCGAAAGCAACGGATGCCCCGGCAGCAGAGCGCCCATTGGTGTCCACTGAGTGCAGATCGCCCGGTAGAGCGGGTCAGGTGCTCGTCATGGCCCAGGTGATCACGCCGGCATTGATCGCCGTGAACACCAATGCGATCAGAAACACCGTGTCGGCCAGGCGCATCATTGGTCGGCCGCGCAGGGTGCGGTGCGCACGCAGGCTCCAGTACGAACAGAAAGCGGAAATCAGATAAAGCATCAGGTTGACCGCGACCAGATCATCGATCACCAGGTCGTCCTGGCGCAGGGTGATGATCACCCGGATGATGCCGATCACCGTCAGGCAGACGCCCACCATGGTGGTCGAGACGGAGAAGATATGGACGCAGATGTCGTCGTCCAGGGAAGGAGTTTCCGGTTCGTTCATGCTCGGGTATCCCAGGGATGATCGATGAGGGTAGCAATCCCGCCGGATCTTGTTCAGGACAGGGCCGCATGGCTCATGGTAGAACTGGCGACCCGCTGATCGTCGACGAACCCTCCCTGCATGATCGAATTCAATAATGTCACCGCCTACCAGCAGCAGACCCGTGTGCTGGATGGTTTTTCCCTGCACATTGGCGAAGGCGAGAAAGTCGCCATCCTCGGCCCCAACGGCGCCGGCAAGAGCACGCTGCTCAAGCTGATCAGCCGCGAGCTCTACCCGGTGGATCGCGAGGGCAGTTCGCTGTCGTTGTTCGGCCTGCAGAACGTCACCCTATGGGACCTGCGCAGCCGCATCGGCTTCGTCTCCCAGGACCTGCAGGAAGACTACACACCCTTCACCCAGGCGCTGGACGTGGTGATTTCCGGCTTCTTCGGTGCCATCGGCAGCCACGGTCACCTGCAGCCCACGCCAGAACAGGTCGAGAAGGCGCGCGAGTTGCTCTCCACCGTGGAGATGGATGGCTACGCCGATCGCATGTTCCAGCGCCTTTCCACCGGGCAGAAGCGTCGCCTGCTGCTGGCCCGGGCGCTGATTCACGAGCCCCGCGCGCTGATCCTCGACGAGCCGGCCAACGGCCTGGACATGGGCGCCAGCCTGCAGATGCTCAAGCTGCTGCGGCGCTTCTGCGGCGAAGAGCACGCCATGATCATCACCACCCACCATATCGACGAGATCATCCCGGAGATCGAGCGGGTGGTGCTGATCGCCCAGGGCCAGGTGGTCGCCGACGGGCCCAAGGCGGAGATCCTCACCAGTGAACACCTGTCCGCGCTGTACCACGTGCCGCTGAAAGTCACCGAGCAGGATGGCTGGTACCGCTGCTGGCATGCGTGAGAAGGAGCGGGCTTCTTTCGAGGTTGGCTTCGTGTCGCGCCATACGGTTCGCGAGCAAGCTCGCTCCTACAGTCAGGCACCGTCAAGCTTTTCGTAGGAGCGAGCTTGCTCGCGAACCCGAGATGGAACCGGATTAACCGGCGGAATCGCGAGCCGGTATTGAACCGGACTAACCGTTATCGAGCTCCCAGACCGCGCAGGTACTCCCACGGGTAGATACCCCGGTCGTGGCCGTCATCGAACACCAGCTGCACGCCGTAGCCTTGCAGGTTCAGCTCCTGCAGGACGACGCTCGCCGGCACCAGATCGATCCGTCCCTGCAGCCGCGCCGCCCGGCATTGCGAGCAGGGACAGGCGCCGCGCAGGCGGGTGAAGGCGATGCACTGTTCGACACCATCGTTCCAGCGGATGCGCAATTCACCGTCGGTACTGGAGCGGTGCAGAGTGACGGGCGTGTTCATGCCGATTGTCCCAGCTGAGTCAGGGCGATGCGCACGGCCTTGCGCACTTCCGGGTCGCCGTCGTGCTCGGCGTTGCGCAGCGCATCGATGGCGTCGCCGCTGCCCAGCTCGCCCAGGGCCAGCGCGGCCTCCTTGCGCAGGTTGCTGATGCCGTGGCCCAGCGCCGTCTTCAGGCCTTCCAGCGCCGGCAGGTAGCGCAGCCTGCCCAGCGAGCGCGCGGCGCGCAGGCGCACCTGCCAGAAGTCGTCTTCCAGTGCCCGCACCAGGGCATCGCCGGCTTCCGGCAGCGCCAGTTTGCCGAGGGTGCCGGCGGCTTCTTCGCGCACCTGCCAGGCCCGGTCGAGCAGCGCCGCCTGCAGGGCCGGCAACACGCTGGCGTCGATGGCCAGGCCCAGGGCGCCGGCGGCGGCACGGCGGACTTCGGCGTCCGGGTCGGCGCGGGTCAGGCGCGCCAGGTGCGGCAGGGCATCGGTACGCTTGAGCCAGCCGAGGATGCCTACGGCTTCGCGACGCACGCCGGCGTCGTTGTCTTCCAGCGCATTCAGGGCGGGTTCCGCGGCATCTTCCAGGCGCAGCTCGCGCAGGGCACGCAAGGCGCTGCGGCGGACGAAGATGTCGGCGTGGGTCGCCCACGGCAGCAGGCGCACCCCGGCTTCGTGTGTTTTCAGTTCGCTCAGGCTCTGCGCGGCGGCTTCGCGCACGTCGTCGTCCGTGTCGGCCAGTGCTCGGCAAAGAGCGTCCACCACTTCAGGTTCTTCCCAGGCTTCCAGCAGGCGCGCGGCCTCGGCGCGGACGCTGGCGGCGGCGTCATGGTTCAGCGCATGGGCGAGCCAGGGCAGGCCGTCGGGCTCTTCCAGGTCGGCCAGCTCGATCAGGGCGATGCGGCGCACGCCGGCATCGGCGTCCTGCAGACGCGGTTGCAGGTCGAGGATATCGGGGTTGTCGGTACTGAGGTCGAAGGCTGTCATATGGCGAATCGCGGTATCCGTTGTTGGGTGGGCAGGCCCAGTGGCGTCAGACGTGGCAGCTGGCGGCCGTCTTCGTGGCGCAGCAGTTCCAGGCAGTGGCGCTTGAGCCGGGAGAATTCAGGGCTGGTGAGCAGGTCGGCGTGGCGTGGGCGCGGGAAGTCGAGGCGGATGTCCTCGAGGATGCGTCCGGGGCGCGGGCTCATCACCAGGATGCGGTCGGCGAGGAACAGCGCCTCGTCGATGTCGTGGGTGATGAACAGCACGCTGGTGCGCAGGCGCGTCCAGATGTCCAGCAGCAGCTCCTGCATCATCATCCGCGTCTGCGCGTCGAGGGCGCCGAAGGGTTCGTCCATCAGCAGCAGGCGCGGCTGGTTGATCAGCACGCGGGCAATTTCCACGCGCTGCTGCATGCCGCCGGAAAGCTGCGACGGCCAACGATCGGCAAAGCCATTCAGGCCGACCAGCTGGAGCATTTCATCGGCCTGCCTATGGCGCTCGGCGCGCGGCACGCCGCGCATCTTCAGGCCGAAGGCGACGTTGTCGCGCACCCGCCGCCAGGGCAGCAGGGTGTGGTGCTGGAACACCATGCCACGCTCCGGCGAGGGGCCGGCGACGGTGCGGCCGTCCACTTCCAGCTGGCCGGCGCTGGGCGTCAGGTGCCCGGCCAGTGCGCCGAGCAGGGTGGACTTGCCGCAGCCGGAGGGGCCAAGCACGCAGACGAATTCGCCTGGTTCGATGGCAAAGCTCAGGGATTGCACGGCCTCGAAGGCGGCGCGACCGCTGCCCAGGTGGATCGACAGGCCGTCGACGCGCACGCGCCCCGGTGCGCTGGCGGGCAGGCTCATCGCTTGCCTCCGGCCTGGCGCTGCCAGGGTGTGACCAGGGCGCCCAGTTGGCGTACCAGCAGGCTGCTGGCCATGCCGAGCACGCCGATCAGCAGCATGCCGACGACGATGTCGGGGTAGTTCTGCAAGGTGTAGGACTCCCAGGTGTAGTAGCCGATGCCCCATTGCCCGGAGATCATCTCGGCGGTCACCAGGCAGAACCACGAGGTGCCCATGCCGATGGCCAGCCCCGTGATGATGCTTGGCGTCGCGCTCGGCAATACCACTTCGCGCAGCAGAGCGAGACGGCCCGCGCCCAGGCTGCGGGCGGAGGCGAGCAGGCGCGGATCGACCGCCTCCACGCCGTGGATGGTGTTGAGCAGGATGGGGAACAGCGCGCCGGTGAAGGTGATGAAGACCATCGACAGCTCGGAGCTGGGGAACATCAGGATCGCCAGGGGAATCCACGCCACCGCCGGGATCGGCCGCAGCACTTCCAGAGGCGGCAGCAGGCTGTCGCGGGCCCAGCGGCCGCGGCCGATGGTCAGCCCCAGGAGGATGCCGGCGACGGCGGCCAGCAGGTAACCGGCGAGCACGCGCAGCAGGCTGCTGCCCAGGTGGCGGCCGAGCTTGCTGGATTGCGCGAGGTTCCAGGCGGCTTCCAGCACGTCGCGCGGGCCGGGTACGTTGGCGAAGGTGACCACGCCGAGGTTCACGTGGCGCGCGCTGAGCACCTGCCAGAGCGCCAGGCACAGCAGCAGCGAGGCCAGGCGCAGGCTCCAGCGGGTGAGAGTGGTGGTGTTCATCTGCGTATCTCCGTCAGCTCCGGCGCCTGGGCGCCGGGGCTGGTCTTCGGGTCAGCGGCCGGCCACGGCCTGCTGGCTGGCGGCGGCGAAGTCGGCTACCTCGCCGCCGTGCTGGCGGGCAAAGGCGTCGGCCTGCTCGCGCAGCAGGAAGGCATCCAGCGCGCCGTCCTTGCCGCGCACGAACCAGGCCTGCCCGGCGAGCAGCTTGATGCCGCTGTCGCTGGCCTGGGCGTACACCGCGCGGATGTCCTTGCCTTGCTTTTTCAGTTCGGCGAGTTGGCCCAGCGCCTCCTGGGCGGAGGCGTAGCTGCGCACCTTGGGCTCGCCACGAACCCAGACCTGCGCGACCTTGCGGGTGTCGCTGATCGGCTTGCCGGTCAGCGCATCGTTGCCCGGCAGCGGCTGCTGAGCGTAGTTCTTCAGCGCCTGGTCATAGTCGGCGCCGGCGGCCTTGAAGGCGGCGCGGATATAGCGGTCGTCGACGAACTGCTCGACGTTCAGGCCGCGGTCGGCCTTCTTCAGCAGCTTGAGGGTGTCGATGGCGGTGGCCACGGCCTGGCGGTATTCCGGCTTCCAGGTCAGGTCGCGGGTCTGCAGGCCGAGCGGGCCGTGGAACAGGTAGTTCACCTCGGCGGGGATGCCGGCGACCTTCTCGATCAGCTCGCTGTATTTCTCCGGGTCCTTCGCCAGCAGCTGGTTGGCCTCATAGGTGGCGCGCAGGTAGGCCTCGACGATTTCCGGGTACTTCTGCGCGTAGTCGGCTTCCACCAGCGCGCCGTGGAAGGTCGGCGCCTTGGCTTGCGAGCCGTCGTAGATCTTGCGGGCGATGCCACGGCTTTCGAACAGCTCGGCGAAGGGCACGAAGTCCGCGTGGGCGGCGATCTTGTTGGCCTGCAGGGCGGAGCCGGCGACTTCCGGCGGCTGCGCGATGATGGTCACGTCCTTCTCCGGGTCCCAGCCCTGGGCGGCGATGGCGCGCAGCAGCAGGCCGTGGGCGGTGGAGGCGAAGGGCACGGAGATGGTCTGCCCCTTGAGCTCGGCCAGCGACTGCACCTTGGACGCGGCGGGCACCACGATGCCGTTGCCGCTGCCCTCGATGCTGCCCGAGAGCACGCTGATGAACAGGCTGCGCTTGCCGGCGGCCTCGTGGGCGACGCCGTTGAGCGAGCCGGGGAAGTCGGCCATGGCGCCGAAGTCGAGCTTGCCGGCGAGCATCTCGTTGGTCAGCGGCGCGCCGCTGGTGAAGTTCTTCCACTGCACGTCGTACTGCGCGTCCTTGTACGGGCCGTCGTGGGGCAGGTACTTGTCGAGCAGGCCGAGTTCGCGGATCAGCAGGCCGCCGGCGGCGCAGTTGATGGTGGTGTCCTGGGTGCCAATGGCGACGCGGATGGTCTCTGAGTGTGCCGAAAGGCTCGCAACGGCGAGCGCGAGGCCGGCCAGGGTGGTGCGCAAGGTCATGGGTGTTCCCCTCGAATCATGAGTGTTGGAATCGTCTCCGCCGCAGGCCTTGCGGTGGGAAACGAGGGGCGGTGCATCAGGCGTCCGGCGGTGGGGCCGGATGGCGTTTCTTATTGCTTTCTGCAGGAGCGAGCTTGCTCGCGATCAGCCCCGCTGCTGGTGTTGGTTCGCGAGCAAGCTCGCTCCTACAAGAGCAACGGCGCCGAGTGGGGCTTAACGCAGCAGGTACGGGATCTCGACCTTCACCGCGCCGGTCGGGCAGTCCTTCTCGCAGGGCATGCAGTACCAGCATTCGTCGAAGGCCATGTAGGCCTTCTGGGTGGCGGGGTTGATCGCCAGCAGGTCCATCGGGCAGACCTCGACGCAGACGGTGCAGCCCTTGTCGGCGATGCACTTGTCCTCGTCCACCGTCACCGGGGCGCTGGAGCGGAAGAAGATTTCCTGGGGTTGGTAGGCCATTGCACGCGGTCCTCATCGTGTTGCTTGCCGGCCGTCGTGACGGTCGGCTGATTCTGTTGGCGGATCAAGCCGCCTCGCTCTTCACCCGCAGCCGCTCGTAGGCCTGCTGCTCGCCCTCGTCCAGGGCGATCACATAAGGCTCGATGGGCTTCTTGAAGCTGGTCATCGCGCCGTCCTCGCCCTTCTTCAGGTGGGCATGGCAGAACCACTCGGCATCGTTGCGCAGCGGGTAGTCCACGCGGTGGTGGTACAGGCCCCAGCGGCTCTCGGTGCGGAACAGCGAGGCACGGGCGGCCATCTCGGCGCAGTCGCGGATCACGCTGACTTCCATGGCGCGCATCAGTTCGTGGGGGTTGTTGGCCTTGAGCTGGTCGAGGTCGCGGGCGATCTCGGCGAAGCGCTGCAGGCCGATCTCCATCTTCTTCGTCACCTTCGGCGGCTGCAGGTAGTCGTTGACCATGCGCCGCAGCTTGTATTCCACCTGGGCCGGCGGCAGGCCGTGTTCGCGCTTGAGCGGGGCGAAGACGCGCTCGCGTTCATGCTCGACCTGGGCCGCGTCGACTTCGCTGAATTCGCGACCGGCCACGTACTGCGCGGCGTTGCTGCCGGCGAACCAGCCGTAGGTGAAGGCGCCGAGCATGTAGTTGTGCGGCACGGCGGCCATGTCGCCGGCCGAGTACAGGCCTTTCACACTGGTCTCGGCCTTCTCGTTGACCCACACGCCCGAAGCCGAATGGCCGGAGCAGAAACCGATCTCGGAGATGTGCATCTCCACCATCTGCTGGCGGTAGTCGGTGCTGCGCCCGGCGTGGAACTGGCCACGGCTGGGGCGCTCGTTGCTGTGGAGGATTTCCTCGATGGTCTGGATGGTTTCCTCGGCCAGGTGGTCCAGCTTGAGGAATACCGGGCCGTTGCCGCCTTCCAGCTCCTGGTGGAACTCCCACATCATCTGGCCGCTCCAGTAGTCGCACTCGATGAAGCGCTCGCCCTTGGAGTTGGCGGTGTAGCCGCCCAGCGGGCCGGTGACGTAGGCGCAAGCCGGGCCGTTGTAGTCCTTGATCAGCGGATTGATCTGGAAGCACTCCAGGTTCGCCAGCTCCGCCCCGGCGTGGTAGGCCATGGCGTAGCCGTCGCCGGCGTTGGTGGGGTTCTCGTAGGTCCCCATCAGGTAGCCGGAGGAGGGCAGGCCCAGGCGCCCGGCGGCACCGCAGGCGAGAACCACGGCCTTGGCGCGGATCACCTGGAACTGCGCGGTGCGGCAGTCGAAGCCGAGCAGGCCGTTGACCGCGCCCTCGGCGTCGGTGAGCAGGCGGGTGACCACCAGGCGGTTGGTGATCTCGATGCGCGCACGCTTGAGCTGGCGGTACAGCACCTTCTTGATGTCGTGGCCCTCGGGCATCGGCAGCACGTAGGCGCCCATGTGGTGGACCTTCTTCACCGCGTAGTCGCCGACCTCGTCCTTCTCGAACTTCACGCCCCAGCGGTCCAGCTGCTGCAGGGTCTCGAAGCTGTGGGTGGCGTAGGCGTAGACCGCCGCCTGGTTGACGATGCCGTCGTTGGCGACGGTGATTTCCTTGGTGTACTGCTCGGGCGTGGCGTGGCCGGGAATGATGGCGTTGTTCAGGCCGTCCATGCCCATGCTGATGGCGCCGCTGCGCTTCACGTTAGCCTTGTCCACCAGCAGCACGCGCAGCTCGCGGTTGGCTTCCTTGGCCTTGATCGCGGCCATCGGACCGGCGGTGCCGCCGCCGATCACCACGATGTCGTAGGCGAGTTGCTTGTCCTCGGGAACCTGGGAAAGGTCGAACTGGCTCATTGGTGCTGTCCCTTGTGGCGGTCGATGCGCAGGCGGTACTGGAAGGCATCGCCGCGGTAGTAGAGGTGTTCGTAGTCCAGCGGCGTGCCGTCGGCGGTGTGGGTCAGGCGCTCGATGCGCATCACCGGCGAGCCTTCCTCCACCTCCAGCGCGCCGGCCAGTTCCGCGTCGGCGAGGATGGCGTCGATGGCGAGGTCGGCATGGCCAAGGGGCAGGGCGCAGTCGTTCTCCAGGATCAGGAAGATGTCGCGGCTGACCAGGTCGGCCTTCTCCAGGCGCTTGCCCACGGCCTCGGGCAGCCAGGTGATTTCCAGAGAAACCAGCTCGCGGTTGACCAGGCGGGCACGCTTGATCTGCACCACGTTCGCGCCCTCGGCGACCTGCAGGCGCGCGGCAACCTGGGCGTCGGCGGGGACGACCTTGAAGCTGCGCAGGCGATTGATCACTTCATAGCCGCGCTGGCTCATGGATTCGCCCAGGCCCTGCAGGGTGCTGACGTTCTGGAAGGCCTTGGGCTTGGCGACGAAGGTGCCCTTGCCGTGAATCTTGAAGATCAAGCCTTCCTTCTGCAGGTCGCCCAGCGCTTGGCGCACGGTGATGCGGCTGACCTCGAAGGCCTTGCCCAGCTCGGCCTCGGAGGGCATGCGGCTGAGCGGCGGATAGGTGCCGTCGAGGATGCGGCTACGCAGCAGCTCCTTGAGCTGGCTGTAGAGCGGAACGGGGGAGAGTGGGAGTAATTCGGCCATAGCTCATAACTTGTTATGACGAGTTGGGCGACTATAGATGGAATAACTGCTCAAGCTAAAGGAACCAATTTGCATATGGTTATGCGGTGAGGCCATCGAGAGCGCCTGCACGCCTCTCGCACGACCGATAGTTGACCGCAACGGTTGGTGAAGCGGGGCCGTTTCTATAGAATGCGCAAACGTTTCAGCAGACCATGCATCCCTCCCACAACAAAAGCCAAAGCCGAAGGCTTTGCGTGTCTCTCTGCGCAGGACGTGTCTCCCGCCCCATCGAACCGGTCCCAGAAGCCGGCGGAGGAGGGAGGTGAGCCCTGTTTCCATCCCGTCGTACTGTCGCCCAGGCTTCCCATGAAGTCCGGGCCTTCACGCTGCATGACGCCGGTGGGGCAGGCCAAGCCCTAACGACGAGAACTCTTCCAATGATCAAGAAAGTGAGCGGGGCGCTGCTGGGCCTTGCTTTGGCAGTGAATTGCGCGCCGGCCTTCGCGGCCGAATCCAAGAAGGTCGATGTGCTGCTGATTGGCGGCGGCATCATGAGCACCACCCTGGGCGTCTGGCTCAACGAGCTGGAACCGGGCTGGTCGATGGAGATGGTCGAGCGCCTGGACGGCGTCGCCCTGGAAAGCTCCAACGGCTGGAACAACGCCGGCACCGGCCACTCCGCGCTGGCCGAGCTGAACTACACGCCGGAAGACAAGGACGGCAAGGTCAGCATCGCCAAGGCCATCGAAATCAACGAATCCTTCCAGGTTTCCCGCCAGTTCTGGGCCTGGCAGGTGAAGAACGGCGTGCTGAAGAATCCCCGCTCCTTCATCAACTCCACGCCGCACATGAGCTTCGTCTGGGGCGAGGACAATGTCGCCTTCCTCAGGAAGCGCCATGAAGCGCTGCAGGCCAGCCCGCTGTTCCGCGGCATGCAGTACTCCGAGGACCCGGCGCAGATCGCCAAGTGGGTACCGCTGATGATGCAGGGCCGCGACCCTGCGCAGAAGGTTGCCGCCACCTGGTCGCCGCTGGGCACCGACGTCAACTTCGGCGAGATCACCCGCCAGTTCGCCGGCTACCTGCAGAGCAAGCCGAACTTCGCGATGAAGCTGTCCAGCGAGGTGGAGAACATCACCCGCAACGACGACGGCACCTGGCGCGTCGAGTACAAGAACCTCAAGGACGGCAGCGTTACCGGGACCGACGCCAGGTTCGTCTTCATCGGCGCCGGCGGCGGCGCGCTGCGTCTGCTGCAGAAATCCGGCATCGAAGAGGCGAAGGACTACGCCGGTTTCCCGGTGGGCGGCTCCTTCCTGGTCACCGAGAACCCGACCATCGCCCAGCAGCACCTGGCCAAGGCCTACGGCAAGGCCTCGGTCGGCGCGCCGCCGATGTCCGTGCCGCACCTGGATACCCGCGTGCTCGACGGCAAGCGCGTGATCCTGTTCGGGCCCTTCGCCACCTTCTCCACCAAGTTCCTCAAGGAAGGCTCCTACCTGGACCTGCTCGCCAGCACCAACGTGCACAACGTCTGGCCGATGACCCGCGTGGGGATCGACGAGTACCCTCTGGTGGAATACCTCGCCGGCCAGCTGATGCTCTCCGACGACGACCGTCTTGCCGCGCTGCGCGAGTACTTCCCGCAAGCCAAGGCCGAAGACTGGCGCCTGTGGCAGGCCGGCCAGCGCGTGCAGATCATCAAGCGTGATGCCGAGAAAGGCGGCGTGCTGAAGCTCGGCACCGAGATCGTGTCCTCCGCCGACGGCAGCATCGCCGGCCTGCTCGGTGCCTCGCCGGGCGCCTCCACCGCCGCGCCGATCATGCTCAGCGTGCTGGAGAAGGTGTTCAAGGACAAGGTCGCCACCCCCGAGTGGCAGGCGAAGATCCACCAGATCGTTCCCAGCTACGGCACCAGACTGAACGAAAGCCCCGAGAAGACCCAGCAGGAGTGGGCCTACACCAGCGAAGTCCTGCAACTGGACCCTCCGCCGGCCATTGACCCGGCTCCCGCCGTGCAGCCCGCCGCTGCCGCACCGGCCGACAAGGCCGCCAACGACATGGCGCTCTGAGCCATGCTGACGAAAACCGGGGCCTGGTGCCCCGGTTTTCGTTTCTATGCCTGGCATTTGGTGGCGAGCGCCCCGCATAAGGTCCAGCGCGGGATTGCTACTTCCAGACTGCAGTCATGGTGGTTGTCCTATAAGCTGGTGCCACATATGGGCACTGGAGAGACAATGAGCATGGGAAAAGGAATGAATCCTCAGGGTGGGGCTGCAAGCGGGGTGTTCCATGCCTGAATGCCTCTCGAGTTTCGTCGTTCGCGTGGCTCAATGGGAAAAGGCCCGGGCGACCCAGTCGCACCTTCTGGTGAATGCTCTGGAGTTGGTGGACGGCGCGCTGTGGCTGGTCGCGGGAGGCAGGCTGTCGCAGGCAGTGTCAGCGCTGCATAACGCCATTGAGCTGGTGTTGAAGGCCGAGCTCGAGCGTGTCCACCGTGCTCTTATCGCCGATCCCAGGAAGCTTGACTACCAGGCGCTCAAGAGCCTGCTGAAAGAAGAGTTCATGGCCCATCCCCACGGCGCCGGATTGGCCATCCCGGAATACGACATGGACAGGACCATCACCTTCAGTGAGGCATTGACCCGAGCCAAGGACTTGTACCCCCTCATCGGCAAGTGGGAGTACGGCTTGAAACGCTTGCAGAGCTGCCGAAATCAAATCGTGCATTACGGAAGCGACAAGGCCAGGCTGGACGAATACGTCGAGCAGAGCTTCATCGTTGCGTTGCCTTTTCTTGCCGAGTTTCTCGCCCACTCCAACGACATCTCTCTGGAGGGGCTCGTGGGGGGCGATATCTATCGAGAAGTCGAGGTGGTGAGGGCCTTCTGTGAAAAGGTCAGAAGTACCGGTGGCTCGAACTACCGTTCGGCACTGACCGCGCTGAACAGAACGATTCTCTACACCAATGTGGAGTTCCCCGAACTGGTGGACCACGAGGGGTATGTGGTGGACAACTTCGATCGCCAGTATGAAATGGCCAGGACGCTGCGGTCGGAGCTGCATGGCCGCTGGCAGGGCATGGTGGTCAGAGTCACCTGCAAAGTCTGTCATTCCATTCACGCATTCGCCGAAGTCGACGAGTGCGAAGAGGGCGAGGAGGTGGTCGATTCGGTTCCCTGGTCGGTTGCCTGCGCGGTCTGCGGACTGGATATCCAGCGGAACCAGGTGCCGTTGGCCGAGCTCCACTACGGCATGGTGCCGGCGAAAGACATTGCAGAGTCGCTAGCGGACGTTCCCTATTGAACGTGCCCGAGAAAAAGCCCCTCAGCCGTCTGGCGAGGGGCTTTCCCGTGTCATGCCGCTAAAGACGTAACTCTCAGCGACGCCAAGCCTTCCAGCGGTGGATCACCAGCTTCTCCAGCTCCACTGCGAAGAACACCGCGATGCCGATCCCCAGTGAGATCAGCCAGCCGCTGAAGGGCAGGGCGACGGTGTGGAAGGCGGTCTGCATGAAGGGCACGTAGATCACGAAGCACTGCAACAGGATCAGCGCCAGGGTCACGGTGAGCAGCGCGCCGTTGCGCAGCAGCGCCAGGTTCAGCGAGAACTCCTCCTGCAGGCGGCAATTGAACAGGTAGGCCCACTGCGCGGTGACCAGGGTGTGCAGGATCATGGTGCGGATGTAGCCGGTATCGTGGCCGTTGCTGAGCAGCCAGGCTTCCAGCAGGAAGGCCGCGGCGGTCAGCAGGCCGCCGACGTAGAGCACTCGCCAGACGGCAAAGCCGTTGAGGATCGACTCCTTCGCGTCGCGTGGCGGCCGGCGCATCATCCCCGCCTCGCCAGGCTCGAAGGCCAGGGCGAAGGAGAGGGTGGTGGAGGTCGCCATGTTCATCCAGAGGATCTGCAGCGGCGCCAGCGGGATCACCGCGCCGGCGAGGATCGCCATGACGATCAGCAGGCCCTGGGCCATGTTGGTCGGCAGGATGAACAGCACGGTCTTCTTCAGGTTGTCGTAGACCCGGCGGCCCTCCCGCACGGCGCCGGCGATGGTGGAGAAGTTGTCGTCGGTGAGCACCATGTCGGCGGCTTCCTTGGTCACCTCGGTGCCCTTGATGCCCATGGCGATGCCGACGTCGGCCTGTTTCAGCGCCGGGGCGTCGTTGACCCCGTCGCCGGTCATGCCGACCACTTCGTCGTTGGCCTGTAGCGCGCGCACCAGGCGCAGCTTGTGTTCGGGGCTGGTGCGGGCGAACACCGAGTACTGCATGGCGAGGGATTTCAATTGCGTGTCGTCGGCCTTCTCCAGCTCCTGGCCGGTCATCGCGTGCAGGTCGTTGCCCATGCCGAGCATGCCGGCGATGGCCACCGCGGTGTCCGGGTGGTCGCCGGTGATCATCTTCACCTGGATGCCGGCGCGCTTGCACAGCGCGATGGCTTCGATGGCCTCCGGGCGCGGCGGATCGAGCAGGCCGGCGACGCCGAGGAAGATCATGCCGTCCTGCACGTCTTCGTGGTCGATCACGCCGTCATCGGGCTGCACCGGCTTGTAGGCGGCGGCGAGCATGCGCAGGCCCTGCCCGGCGATGAAGCTCATCTCGCGTTCCCAGTACGCACGGTCCAGCGGCTCCACGCCACGGGCGCCGAGCTGCTGCTGGCACATGCGCAGCAGCACGTCGGGCGCGCCCTTGAGGTAGATCAGGCTCTGCCCGGCGACGTCGCAGCGGCGGGCCATGTACTTGTAGGCGGAATCGAAGGGAATCTTGCCGAATTTCTGGAACTCGATTTCCGGCAGGTTCGCCTTGCGCGCCAGGACTTTCAGTGCACCCTCGGTGGGTCCGCCGACCACGCCCCAGCGGCCTTCGTCATTGAGCTGCAGGCTGCTGTCGTTGCAGATGTCCACCGCGCGGATGAACGCTTCCAGCGCACCATGCTGCGCCCAGTCGAGCTCGTCGCTGGCGCCGCCGAAGATGATGCGGCCCCTAGGCTCGTAGCTCTGGCCCTCGACGCTGTACAGGCCTCTGGCGAGCAGCACGCTTTTGACGGTCATCTCGTTCATCGTCAGGGTGCCGGTCTTGTCCGAGCAGATCACGCTCATGGCGCCCAGGGTTTCTACGGTCGGCAGCTTGCGGATGATCGCCTTGTTCAGCGCCATGCGCTGCACGCCCAGGGACAGGATGATCGAGACGATGGCCGGCAGGCCCTCGGGCACCGAGGCTACGGCCAGGCTGATCAGCGACAGCAGCAGTTCGCCGAAGGGGTAGTCGTGCCAGAAGAAGCCGATGATGAAAAGCACCAGCATCATGCCGACGATCAGCTGGAAGATGCGCTTGCCCAGCTCGGCGATCTGCCGCAGCAGCGGGGTCTCGCCCTCGTCGACGTTGGCGATCAGCTTGTTGATACGGCCCAGTTCGGTATGCGCGCCGGTCTCGATGACCACGCCACGGGCGTTGCCGGCGCTGACGTGGGTGCCGGAGAAACCCAGGTTGGTGCGCTCGGCCAGCAGCGCTTCCTTGTCCAGCGCCTTGGCCTGCTTGCCGACGGTGAGTGATTCGCCGGTGAGCATGGACTCCTCGACCTGCAGGTGATGCACGTCGAACAGGCGCACATCGGCGGGAATCTTGTCGCCGGGGCGCAGGATCACGATGTCGCCGGGTACCAGTTGCGTGGCGTCGATCTCGATCTTCTTGCCGTTGCGCACCGCGTGGGCAGTGCTGGAGAGCATGCCGCGCAGGGCGGCGAGGGATTGCTCCGCCTTGTTTTCCTGGAAGAAGCCGATGCCGGCATTGATTACCGTTACCAGCAGGATGACGATGGTGTCGGTCCAGTGTCCCATCAGCGCGGTGGCCACGGCGGCGGCCAGGAGGATGTAGATCAGCACGTCGTTGAATTGCCGGGCGAAGCGCAGCCAGAGCGGATCGACCGCCTTGCCCGGCAACGCGTTGGGACCGACGCGCAGCAGCCGTGCGTCGGCTTCATCGGGAGACAATCCCTCCGCGCTGGTCTGCAGCTCGGTCATCGCCTGCTCGACGCTCTTGCGGTACCAGCCCCCCGTACCGGAGTGGGCGGCGTTGCCTCCATCGGGTTGCATTGCGGTCATGTTCGACTCCCGGCCTGTGCCGAAGTAGGAAAGGGCTACCGCAACCCTAACGGCTGATCTGGCAGAAAACGCTGTCATATCTCAATGGCAGCCAGCTTGAGCCTGAACCGCCGCTGAACGAGGAGAGGCTGCGGCAGTGAGGGCTCAAGGTCGCACCATCCAGTGCTCATAGCCTTTTACCGCATCAGCCGATCGATAACTCCAATGGATCGGTCATAGCACCGTCGCTCATTTGATCTATCTTCTGATGGGTTAAGCGAAGCCACAGCGCCGCTGCATGGGCGCAGACGAGGAGCCTCTGATGAGTGACGAGAAGAAAGCCAGCTGCCCGTTCAACCACGCCGCTGGCGGTGGCACCACGAACCGTGACTGGTGGCCGAACCAGCTGAGGCTGGACCTGCTCCACCAGCATTCCTCCAAGTCCGACCCGATGGAGGAATCCTTCAACTACACCGAGGCCTTCAAGAGCCTCGACCTGGCCGCAGTGAAGAAAGACCTGACGGCCCTGATGACCGACTCCCAGGAGTGGTGGCCGGCCGACTTCGGCCACTACGGCCCGCTCTTCATCCGCATGGCCTGGCACGCCGCCGGCACCTACCGCATCGGCGATGGCCGCGGAGGCGCGGGGCGCGGGCAACAGCGCTTCGCCCCGCTCAACAGCTGGCCGGACAACGTCAGCCTGGACAAGGCCCGCCGACTCCTCTGGCCGATCAAGCAGAAGTACGGCAACAAGCTGTCCTGGGCCGACCTGATCGTCCTCACCGGCAACGTCGCGCTGGAATCCATGGGCTTCAAGACCTTCGGCTTTGCCGGCGGCCGTGCGGACGTGTGGGAACCGGACATGGACGTGTACTGGGGCGACGAGAAAACCTGGCTGGGCGACGAGCGCTACACCGGCGCCCGCGACCTGGAAAACCCCCTGGCCGCCGTGCAGATGGGCCTGATCTACGTGAACCCGGAAGGCCCCAACGGCAACCCCGACCCGCTGGCCGCCGCCGTCGACATCCGAGAAACCTTCGCGCGCATGGCGATGAATGACGAAGAGACCGTGGCGCTGATCGTCGGCGGCCACACCTTCGGCAAGACCCACGGCGCCGGCCCGGCCGACAACGTCGGTGCCAACCCCGAAGCCGCCCCGCTGGAAGAGCAAGGCCTGGGCTGGCGCAGCACCTACCAGAGCGGCGTGGGTAAAGATGCCATCACCAGCGGCCTGGAAGTGGTCTGGAGCAACACCCCGACCCAGTGGAGCAACAACTTCCTGAACATCCTGTTCGGCTACGAATGGGAACTGACCAAGAGCCCGGCCGGCGCCCACCAATGGAAGCCCAAGAATGGTGCCGGGGCCGGCACCATTCCCGACCCGTTCGACCCGAACAAGCGCCGCGACCCGACCATGCTCACCACGGACATCTCGCTGCGCACCGACCCGATTTACGAAAAGATCTCCCGGCGCTTCCACCAGAACCCCGACCAGTTGGCCGACGCCTTCGCCCGTGCCTGGTTCAAGCTGACCCACCGCGACATGGGGCCGCGCGCCCGCTACCTGGGTCCGGAAGTCCCCGCCGAAGAGCTGATCTGGCAGGACCCGATCCCCGCCGTCGACCACCCGCTGGTGGACGCCAACGACGTGGCTGCGCTGAAGGCCAAGGTACTGGCCTCCGGCCTGACAGTCTCCGAGCTGGTTTCCACCGCCTGGGCCTCGGCCTCCACCTTCCGGGGCTCCGACAAGCGCGGTGGCGCCAACGGCGCGCGCATCCGCCTGGCACCGCAGAAGGACTGGCCGGTCAACCAGCCGGAACAGCTGGCCAAGGTGCTCAAGGTGCTCGAAGGCATCCAGGCTGATTTCAACAAGTCCGCCTCCGGTGGCAAGAAGATTTCCCTGGCCGACCTGATCGTGCTGGCCGGCGGCGCCGCCGTGGAGAAGGCGGCGAAGGACGGCGGCCACAATGTGACCGTACCCTTCGCGCCGGGACGCATGGACGCCAGCCAGGAGCAGACCGACGTGGACTCGGTCGGCATGCTCGAACCGCGCGCCGATGGCTTCCGCAACTACCTCAAGGCCAAGTACCCGGTCCTGCCGGAACACCTGCTGGTGGACAAGGCCCAGTTGCTGACCCTGACCGCACCGGAAATGACCGTCCTGGTCGGCGGTCTGCGCGTACTGGGCGCGAACGTCGGGCAGTCGCCCCACGGCGTGTTCACCAGCAAGCCGGGCACCCTGAGCAACGACTTCTTCGTCAATCTGCTGGACATGGGCACGGTGTGGAAACCGACCTCGTCCGCCAACGACCTCTACGAAGGCCGCGACCGCAAGAGTGGCGACGTGAAGTGGAGCGGCTCCCGCATCGACCTGGTGTTCGGCTCCAACGCCCAGCTCCGCGCCCTGGCGGAGGTCTATGCCTGCAGCGATTCCAGGCAGAAGTTCGTCGATGACTTCGTCAAGGCCTGGACCAAGGTGATGAACCTGGATCGCTTCGATCTGCGCTGATCCTCGGTAAAACAGCGCCCCGCGAGCAGCATCCGGCTCGCGGGGCGTTTTGTTTTCCAGCAGCGGCCCAGGATCGGCTCGCGTTGATCGGCGCCGCCACATTCCGCATCCGTCGGCGGCAATCAGCGCGGGTTGCGCTCCACCTGCAGCATTTCCCGCGTTCCGGCCGCCACTCATGGAATGTGTCGTTGTTCATCATCCGCTCTGGCCGGCTTTCTGCCGCGCCGCCGGCCCATGCAAAAAAGCCGGCACCTCGCTGGAGGTGCCGGCCCCATGGGCTTGTGCGCTGCCTTACTTGGCGCCGCTCAGGAGGTTGTAGCTGGTGATCAGGTTGCGGTAGTCCGGGATGTGGTTGGAGAACAGCGCGGCCAGGCCTTCGATGTCGTTGCGCCAGTCGCGGTGCAGCTCACAGGCCACGCCGAACCAGGTCATCAGCTGCGCGCCGGCGGCTTCCATACGGCGCCAGGCGGCGTCGCGAGTCATTTCGTTGAAGGTGCCGGAGGCATCGGCCACCACGAAGACGTCGAAACCTTCGGCCAGGGCGGACAGCGCCGGGAAGGCCACGCAGACTTCGGTCACCACGCCGGCGATGATCAGTTGCTTCTTGCCGGTGGCCTTGATCGCCTTGACGAAGTCTTCGTTGTCCCAGGCGTTGATCTGGCCGGGGCGGGCGATGTAGGGGGCGTCCGGGAACATTTCCTTCAGCTCCGGTACCAGCGGGCCATTGGGGCCGGTTTCGAAGCTGGTGGTGAGGATGGTCGGCAGCTTGAAGTATTTGGCCAGGTCGGCCAGGGCCAGCACGTTGTTCTTGAACTTGTCCGGCTCGATATCGCGAACCAGGGAGAGCAGGCCGGCCTGGTGGTCGACCAGCAGGACGGCGGCGTTGTCTTTGTCCAGACGGTTGTAGGTAACGTTGGTCATGTTGAATTCCTCGATTTGCTTTCAGTGGGTGCCCGGCGTACCGGAGGTCGCTGCAGTGCGTCACTGCATGGGGTAAAGATTAAAAACGGCACCCTTGATGCGCTAGACTGCAAAAATCATCTCTAGCGTTCTATTTAAGGAACGGAAATGGAAGACCTGAACTCCCTGTACTACTTCACCCAGGTTGTCGAACACGGCGGTTTCGCCTCGGCCGGGCGTGCGCTGGACATGCCCAAGTCGAAGCTCAGCCGGCGCATCGCGGAGCTGGAGGAGCGCCTTGGCGTGCGCCTGCTGCAGCGCACCAGCCGGCACTGTTCGCTGACCGAGATCGGCCAGGCCTACTACCAGCGTTGCCTGGCCATGCGGGTGGAGGCGGAGGGGGCGGCGGAGGTGATCGAGCGCAACCGCAGCGAGCCGCGCGGGCTGGTGCGCCTGGCCTGCCCGACGACGCTGCTGAACTCCTGGGTGGGGCCGATGCTGTCGCGCTACATGCTCGAGTACCCGGCGGTGGAGTTGTTCATCGAGAGCACCAACCGGCGCGTCGACCTGCTCCACGAGGGTTTCGACGTGGCCTTGCGGGTGCGCTTTCCGCCGCTGGAGAACACCGACATGGTGATGAAGATACTGGCCAACAGCACCCAGTGCCTGGTTGGGCACCCGGACCTGCTGGCCCGGCTGCCTGCGGACTTCCGGCCCGAGGACCTCGGCACGCTGCCGAGCCTGCACTGGGGCGGCTCGCAGCGGGAATACCAGTGGGAGCTGTTCAATCCCGAGGGGGAAGGGTTGGTGATCCCGCACCGACCGCGCATGGTCACCGACGATCTGCTGGCCCTGCGCAACAGCGTGGTGGCGGGTGTGGGCATCGCGCATCTGCCGCGTGTAGCGGTGCGCGAGGATCTGGCCTCCGGTGCGCTGGTGGAACCTTTGCCCGGCTGGATGCCCCGTTGCGGCATCGTCCACGCGATCTTCCCGTCACGGCGCGGCCTGTTGCCCTCGGTGCGCACACTGATCGACTTCCTGGCCGAGGAGTTCGCCCGCAGCGATATGGCCTGAGTGCCGCTCAGCCTCTCAGGATTCGCCCCAATTCCTCGGCGGCCTCGTGGATGGAGGCCTCGTCATAGGGCGCGAAGCCCATCACCAGCCCCGGTGCGCGGGGTGTGGCGCAGTACGGCAGCAGCGGCAGCAGGTCGATGCCGGCCGCCGTGATCCTGGCATAGGCGGCGGCCTCATCGTCCAGTTCCAGTTCGACGGCGATGTCCAGGCCGGCGCGGATTTCCGGCACCCGGATGACGCCGCGCCAGTGCCGGTCGGCGGCCTCGGCGAAGGCTTCCGCCCGCGAGGCATAGAGCTTGCGCATGCGCCGTACATGACGGTCGAAATGGCCCTCGCTGATGAAGTCGGCGAGCACCGCCTGGCCCAGGCTGTTGGCGTGCCGGGCGGTGAGGGCGGCGGCGCGGGTGAAGCTTTCCACCAGTTGCGGCGGCAGCACCAGGTAGGCCAGGCGGATCGCCGGGAACAGCAGTTTGCTGAAGGTGCCGGCGAGGATCACCGAGTGGTTCGCCCCCGGCATCGAACGCAGCGCCGGGATCGGCTTGGCAATGAAGCGATACTCGCTGTCGTAGTCATCCTCGAACACATAGGCGTTGTGTTGGCTGGCCCAGCGCAGCAGGGCCAGCCGGCGCGCCGGGGACATCTCGCCGCCCAATGGCGCCTGCCGCGACGGCGTGACGTAGGCCAGGCGAGCCTCGGCGGCCAGGCGGATGCCGTCTTCCACCCGCAGGCCGTCGTGGTCCACCGGCACGTCCACCCGCGCGACGCCGGAGACTTCCATCAGTTGACGGGCGCCGGGATATCCCGGGTCCTCCATCCAGACCTTTTCCCCTGGCGGCACCAGCAGCCGCAGGCACAGGTCCAGCCCTTGCTGCACGCTGCCGAGAATGATGATGCAGTCGGCGCCCACCTGCACGCCGCGGGCGATGGCCAGGTAGCTGGCGACCGCTTCGCGCAGGGCCGGCAGGCCGCCGGGGTCCGCATCCAGCAGGGCCGGCAGCCTGGAGCTGCGCAACTGGTGCAGGTGCAGCTTGCGCCACAGGTCCACCGGGAAGGCGCCGACATCGCCCCGGTGCGGGAAGAACGGCCGCAGCCCCGGTGTGACGCTGCGCCGGGCGAAGACCGGCTTGATCGCATTCAGCCGTTCTATCCAGGGGGTGGCCGGCAGCGGAAGGGGCGTCTCGGCGGTGGGGATGACCTTGCGTCGGACGTAGCCGCTGCCGAGGGTCGCATCCGGCAGCACCTCGCTGACCTGGGTGCCGCTGCCGGTGCGCGATTGCAGGTAGCCCTCGGACAGCAGCTGCTGGTAGGCCGCCTGCACCGTGCCCCGGGCGACCTTGTAGTGCTGCGCCAGGGCGCGGGTGCTGGGCAAGGTGCTGCCGCCGGGCAGGCGGCCACTGAGAATGGCCTCGCGCAGCGCTTCATACAGCCAGCGCTGCAGGGTGACGCCCGGCTCCGGGGCGCCGAGGGGCAGGGAGACGACCAGAGGAGCGTTCTTGTTGGCAGGCATGGCCGGGCTCTCGAAGTGGATCAATCACTTTAGCGGGAATTGGATCAATACGCTGGCCAAAGTGACTCGCACAATGCGTCCCGTAGTCCGGCATCAGGCCGGTGAGTCTCCCCCACGACCTCTTTCTGGAGCCCATCATGAAACAACAGATCCTGATCATCGGTGCCGGATTCGGCGGCCTCTGGAGTGCCCTCAGTGCGGTGCGCCTGCTCGACCAGCAGCGCGCGGACGTGGCAGTCACGCTGCTCGCGCCGCAGGCCGAACTGCGCATCCGCCCGCGCTTCTACGAACACAACGTCGCCGGCACCACCGCGCCGCTGGGCGAGCTGTTCCAGGCGGTTGGCGTGGAGTTCGTCCAGGGCAGCGCCACCGAGATCGACAGCCAGGCGCGACGCGTTCGCTACAGCAATGCCAGCGGCCAGTCGGGCGAACTGGAGTACGACCGCCTGGTGCTGGCAGCAGGCAGCGAAGTGGCGCGACCCGCCGCCGCCGGTATCGAGCGTCACACTTTCGATGTGGACAGCCTGGAGTCGGCGCTGAAGCTGGAGGAACACCTGCACGCGCTGGCCCGCCTGCCGGACAGTCCGGCACGCAACACTGTGGTGGTGGTGGGCGGTGGCTTCACCGGCATCGAGACCGCCACCGAAATGCCCGGCCGGCTGCGAGCGATCCTCGGTGAGGATGCTGCGGTGAACATCATCATCGTCGATCCGGGCCAGCGCATCGGCGCCGCCATGGGGGATTCGATCGCCGAGATCATCGCCCACGCCAGCGAGACCCTCGGCGTGTCCTGGCGCCTGGGCGCGCCGGTGAGCTCGGTGGACGAGCACGGTGTGACCCTGGCCAATGGCGAGCGCATCGAGACCCGCACGGTGATCTGGGCCGCCGGGGTAAAAGCCTCGCCGCTGACCGCGCAGATCGACGCGCCGCGCGATCCCCGTGGGCGCCTGCACGTCGACCGCAACCTCAAGGTGATGGGCCAGGACCTCATCTACGCTACCGGCGATACCGCCTACGCCGCGACGGACGACCTGGGCAACTACGCGCTGATGACCTGCCAGCACGCCATCTCCCTGGGGCGCTCGGCCGGCAACAACGCCGCCGCCGACCTGCTGGGCGTCGCGCCGATTCCCTACAGCCAGCCCAAGTACGTCACCTGCCTGGACCTGGGCAGTTGGGGCGCGGTGTACACCGAGGGCTGGGACCGCCAGATCAAGCTGACGGGGGAGGAGGGCAAGCAGCTCAAGACCCAGATCAACACCCAGTGGATCTACCCGCCGGCGGCCGATCGCGCGGTGGCACTGGCCGCGGCCGACCCGCTGATCCCCGTGGTGGCCTGATCGATACCAGCCGATAGCGGAAACCAAGGGGCAGAGCCGCACGTGAACAGCGTGCGGCTCTTTTGTTTCCGGCCTCGTCCGCGGGGCGCTTTTACCACCAATCCAGGTGGTTTCGGAGTTCCAGGAATAGAACTGTGAGGGTCATTTCATGGCTCTAGCGGGAGCCGCGTTGCGCAACTACCGTTACTGCCGTCGGTTGTGGGAGATACGCAATATCGCGGTTTCGAGACGGTCACCTTCGTTTACAAGGGCGAGCCGGATCACCGCGATTCCACTGTGATGAACAGCGAAAGCGAGAGAGGTCAGGCAGTTCAGGACTTCGAGAAGGGGCGCTTCGGCCAACTGAACGACTGACGGTCAGGATGCAGGTCAGGCGTGAATCTAACCTGATAAATCCCCGCAGTGGAATGTGAGGTTTGCGCTTCGGTCACCTTGGCCCTGGCGACCTGTTGATGGTCGCACGAGGGCACGGCATCGGGTGACCCCGCACGAAGTACCGGATTCGTGTTTCTGAATCCCCCTTGCCCAACGAGCGACGCTGGGCATTCAACCTGAGAACGAGGAAACGCCATGAGCAAGCCCTACGTCCGTCTCGACAAGACCCAGGCCGCCGTACTGCTGGTCGATCACCAGGCCGGTCTGCTCTCGCTGGTACGCGACATCGAACCGGACAAGTTCAAGAACAACGTCCTGGCCCTGGCCGACCTGGCCAAGTACTTCAAGCTGCCGACCATCCTCACCACCAGCTTCGAAACCGGCCCCAACGGCCCGCTGGTGCCGGAGCTGAAAGACCTGTTCCCCGACGCGCCCTACATCGCCCGTCCGGGCAACATCAATGCCTGGGACAACGAGGACTTCGTCAAGGCGGTCAAGGCCACCGGCAAGAAACAGCTGATCATCGCCGGCGTGGTGACCGAAGTCTGCGTGGCCTTCCCGGCGCTGTCGGCGCTGGAAGAGGGCTTCGACGTGTTCGTGGTGGCGGATGCTTCGGGCACCTTCAACGAAGTCACCCGCGATGCCGCCTGGCGCCGCATGGAAGCCGCCGGCGCGCAGCTGATGACCTGGTTCGGCGTGGCCTGTGAGCTGCACCGCGACTGGCGCAACGACATCGAGGGCCTGGCCGCGTTGTTCTCCGCGCATATCCCGGACTACCGCAATCTGATCACCAGCTACAGCCTGCTGACCGCAGCGAAGTGATCCAACCGCGAGGAGCCATGCCTGAGCGCATGGCTCCTCGCCCGGCCTGACAGGCCCTATCGAATTGGGAATTTCTCCATGGCAGAACCGACAGTCCGTGCGTCCTTTGCAGGCGCGGCATTCCAGGTGAGATTGAGTGACGGCGAACACGAGTGGCTCGGCGATGTTCCCGCCGGGTTGGGCGGTGGCGACACCGGTCCTTCGCCTCACCAGCTCCTGCTGTCAGCCCTGGGCGCCTGCACGTCCATCACGGTGGCCATGTACGCGCAGCGCAAGGGCCTGCCGCTGGAGTCCGTCGATGTGGATTTGAAGGTGCTGCAGGAGCGGCCAGGGCACACGGAGATCGGGCGCGACATTCGCCTGGCCGGTGCGCTGACCGAGGAGCAGCGCACGCGCTTGCTGGAGATTGCCAATGCCTGCCCGATTCACAAGGTACTGAGTGGTGAAATCGTCATCACCAGCCAGCTGGTCGAGTGAGCCGCGGCAGCCGGCAGTCACGGTCGTGAGTATCCCGGTGGCCAGGGAGATCTGATGATGAGTACACACGAAACCCAATGCGAGCTGTCATCTTCCGCCGACTGCCCGATGAATAACGGTGTCCGGGCGATTCAGCGGGTCGTTTCGCGCACTGCCGAGGTCGGCGGCGGCATTCCCGTCAGCCGGCTGCTGCCCTCCCGGCAACGGCGCATGGTCGGGGCCTGGTGCTTCCTGGACCATGCCGGGCCGGCGGTCTTTACCTCTGGGAATGGACTGCGGGTCGGGCCGCACCCGCACATCGGCCTGCAGACCTTCACCTGGATGATCGCCGGTGAAGTGCTCCATCGCGACAGCCTGGGCAATGTCCAGGTGATCCGTCCGGGCCAGGTGAACCTGATGACCGCGGGCCACGGGATCACCCATACCGAAGAATCCTTGCCGGGAGAGGCGCAGCTGCATGCGGTGCAGTTGTGGATCGCCCTGCCGGCCGCCGAGCGTGATCGCCCGCCGGTGTTCGACCACTACGCGCAACTGCCCCGATGGCAGGCGGACGGCTTCGAGCTGACGCTGCTGGCCGGGAGTTTCGGGCAGTACACCGCGCCTGCTCGTACCTTCTCGCCGCTGGTGGGGCTCGACCTGGCCGCGAAGGATTCGGCAGGTACCCGGCTGGCCCTGGAGCAGCGTCATGAATACGGCGTCCTGCCGCTGACCGGCGAGTGGAGTATCAACGGCGAGGTCTTTGCCGCCAACGAGTTCGCCTACCTCGGTCGCGGCCTGACCTCGCTTGATCTTGAGGCATCGGCCGGCGCGCGCGCCGTGCTGCTCGGTGGCGAACCCTTTGCCGAGGAGATTTTCCTCTGGTGGAACTTCGTCGGGCACAGCAAGGCGGAGATCGCCCAGGCCCAGCGCGAATGGGAGGAGGGTGGTGCCCGGTTCGGCGAGGTGGCGGAGTTCGACGGGCCTCGTCTGGTTGCGCCTCAGCTTCCCTGGCGGGCCTGAGGATGCCGGCCATGAAACCCCCGGTTATCGAACGAGGTTTGCCGTTGTGCCCATTGGGACTCGGTTTGCTGCTGGCGTTACCCGCCCAGGCCGACAACTCCCTGGGGCAGAAGGACAACATCTTCACCGGCGTCAACGACCGGCAGGCCGTCGAGCTGACCATCCCGCCGGGGCTGGTGGAGGGTGCGCGACTGGACGGCCTGGTGAGGAATTACTATTTCCAGCGTGACAATCATTCCGACCTGGTCACGAGCAATCCCACGGAGTGGGCGCAAGGCTTCCTGCTTTCCTTCAGGTCCGGCTTCACCGACACGCCGATTGGCGTCGGGGTGGATGCCCACGGCTTCCTGGGGCTCAAGCTGGACGGCGGGGGTGGCAGCGGCGGTGCCGGCCTGCTGCCCCTGGACTCATCCCGCAAGCCCGAGGACGAGTTCTCCAGCGCGGGAGCCGCGCTCAAGCTCAGGTACCTCGACACCCTGGTGAAGGCCGGTGATCAACTGGTGGAAAACCCGCTGGTGGCCAGCGGAACGAGCCGCCTGTTTCCCCAGGCCTATCGCGGCATCACGCTGAAGAATCACGGCCTGCAGGACCTGTGGCTGGATGCGGGTTTCGTGGAGTCCACGCGTTTGCGCAATCAGAGCGGACACAGTCACCTGGTCACCGCCTACGGCGCACGCAACAAGGCCGGCGTGCTGGCGGATCGCGAAAGCTCCCACGTGGGATGGGCGGGCGCCATCTACAGCGACCCCTGGGGCGTGCAGCTCTCGGCCTATGGCGGCCAGCTCACGGACATCTGGAACCAGTACTACCTGGGTATCTCCGATGCCATCCCGGTCACTGACAAGCTGCTGCTCAAGCCCTACCTGCACTACTTCAGGACACGGGACGAGGGCCGCAGCCAGTTGGGAACGATCGACAACGACACCTACAGCGCCGGGCTCGCTGCGACCGCCTACGGACAGACCGTGACCCTCGGGTTGCAGAAGGTCGACGGTCGGACGCCCTTCGACTACCTGACGCAGAACGACCGGATCTTCCTTTACCTGAGCAACTCCCAGCAGTTCGCCGACTTCAACGGCCCGGGAGAAAAATCCTGGCGGGTGCAGTACGAAACGCCCCTGGCCTTCCTGGGTGCGCCGACGCTGCAATTCATCGCCGCCTATACGCGGGGCGAGGCGGACCTGACCCGCGTCGATCCCGGCAGCGCCGGCTATGGCTACATCTACAACCCCGACGGCAAGAACGCCAAGCACTGGGAACGCGACCTGGCCTTCAAGTACCTGGTCCCGTCCGGCCCGGCGAAGGACCTGTCGCTGACCGTGCGCTGGGCGGCCCATCGCGAAGGTAACGGCTATACCGCGCCGGGCAACACCCGTGGCAACTCCAGCGCCGATGAGTACCGCCTGATCGTCGATTACCCGGTCAGCCTGTTCTGAGGCACGGGATGACGTCGCCGTTTCGATGTCATGAGCGAAGGCTTCGATCTGGTCCTGAGCGTTCGCCATCAACCGCTGGAAGGCCGCGAGCCGATCATGCGCAAGCTGGCGCAGTGCCGATACAACCCGGTGGCGGCGCCCAGCGGGCTTTCTGGCGCGGGCGCGGCGGAGGGGGCGGCGGACCTGGTCGAACTGCCCAGTCTCTGCTGGGGCCGAATGTCCAGGAGCATGTCGGGCCGAACGGCGCCTCGGCGTCCATCCACCTGCGGCCACGCATCGTTTCCGACGATGTGTCCGTGCTGCGCGAAGGCGCGCTGGTGTCCCGGAGGAGGTGGTGCGCGAGGACCTGACCAGCGGCAGGCTGGTCAATGTACTCGGCGACTGGGCGCCGAAAATGGGCGACGTGGTCGCGATCTTTTCCTCCCGGCGCGGCCTCATGCCTGCCGTGCGAAGCTGATCGACTTTCTTGCCGAAGCATTTGAAGAGGAGCCGGTGGCTTCCTGAACAACCTGCTGGTTTCTGCCTATTCAGGCGCCGTAGCCGCTTCGGCACGCAGAGCGGCTTGCTGAAGCTGCTCTTCCAGCGCGGCGATCCTGATGGCCTGTTCTCGTGCCTGTTGCTGTGACAGGCGAAGCTCATCGGTCAGTTCCTGGTTTCGCTCCTCGATCTCGATGCGCTGCCCGTCGAGCCGCGCCTTGTCCTGCCGGAGCACTTCGGAGGCCAGCGTTTCCCGCATGAGCTGCTGGTGCTTGGCGTCCTGTTCATTGCGCAGCAAGCGGGCCTCGGTAAGCAGCCGCTCATTGTCGCGATTGAGCTGGGTCAGCTGGTCCTGGCGCACGATCATCGACTGCTGCAGTTGCCGGAGCTCGACACCGAGCTGCTGGACCTGCGCTTCGTGCTGCCGCTGTTCCTGCTCCCGCTGCTCCTTGGCCGCCTGGCGGAAGTGATCCAGCGCCAGGCGCGCATGATTGTGTTTCTCCTCGAGCGAAAGAATCTGTGCATCCCGCTCCCGCAGGCGGGTCTCCAGGTCGCTCCCCAACTGGCGAAGCCGGGCATTGGCAAGGTCGGCCTGATGCTTCTGCTCCTGGGCGGCCTGGAGCTGGCTGCGAGCGCCCTGCAGCTGGGCCTCCATGGCTTGCACGGATTCCTTCAACAGGTCGATCTGCGCCTGGGCGTTGCGCACCTGCTGCTGGTAGTCCAGGCGTTCGCGGGAGAGGGCAGCCCGGTCCTCCGCGACGGACTGACGTGCTTCCTTTTGCAACTGGCTGGCCAGTTGCGCCACCAGTTCGGTCAGGTTGTCACTGAGCGAAGGGCGCTCGCTGCTGCGAGGGGCGTTCTCCGCTTCGATTTCCTTCAGGTAACGGTGGATCGTGGACTTCGACCCCGTGTTGCCCAGCTCGACGCGCAAGGCATCGATACTCGGATTTTCTCCGCGCGCGAGTATGGCTGAGCGTGCCTTCTGTACCAGAGCCTTGGTGATTCCGCCGCGTGCCATGGGGTCTCCGACGATTTCGTAGTGTGGTACGTAATATGTAAATACATAGTATTTTATCAAGAGTAATCAACGTTTGTGCTGAATAAACTGAACTTGGATAATCACGAATTATCACGTGTGATGGTCATGACTGGGCATGAATGACGCCGAGGGCCGGTACAGGTAAAGGAGGAGGGCGGTGATGCCCCACGAGTTGGAGCGCTATATAGAAGCCGCCACGCGCAGCAATACGCGGCGCAGCTACCAGGCCGCCATCGAGCACTTCGAAGTCAGTTGGGGAGGCTTTCTGCCGACCACCAGCGACAGCATTGCCCGCTACCTGGCCGACCATGCCGGGGTGCTCAGCGCCAACACGCTCAAGGCCCGGCTGGCGGCGCTTGCGCAGTGGCACCTCAGCCAGGGTTTTCCAGACCCGACCAAGGCGCCTGTCGTGCGCAAGGTACTGAAGGGGATTCGTGTGCTGCACCCGAGGCCGGAGAAGCAGGCGCAGCCGTTACAGCTTCAGGATCTGGAACTGTGCATTCAGCACCTGGAGCGATCCGCCGTGTCGGCTCACCAGGCGGACGATACGCCACGGCGCCGGCGCAGCCTGCGTGACCGGGCGTTGATCCTCATGGGGTTCTGGCGTGCGTTTCGTAGCGAAGAGCTCTGCCGCCTGCGGATCGAGCACATCGAGGTCACGCCGGGAAAAGGCATGGCGATCTACCTGCCGTGGAGCAAGGCCGACCGGGAAAACCTCGGCCAGACCTTTCATGCGCCGGCATTGGCCCGTTTATGCCCGGTACAGGCCTACCAGGACTGGACAGCCGAGCTTGGTGAACAGCAAGGGCCGGTTTTCCGAAGCATCGATCGCTGGGGACACGCCAGCGATGGCCAACTGCATCCGAACAGCGTCATTCCGATCCTGCGCACGGCATTGCGTGATTGCGGCATTCCTGCGGAACGTTACAGCAGCCATTCACTAAGGCGTGGTTTCGCGACCTGGGCAACTCGCAGCGGTTGGGATCAAAAGACGCTGATGAGTTATGTGGGCTGGCGAGATCCGAAGTCGGCGTTGCGCTATGTCGATCCAGCGGGTTCGTTGCCAGGCCAATTCGCAATAATCTGAGCCGAATGCAAACTGCATCGAGCGTTGCGAGTGACGTGACGAAAGTCGGCGAATCGGGTGCCGGGAATCAGGAGCAAGCGCGGCGGTCGATAAGGCAGCCTGCGAGTGAAGGAACGAGATTCAGTGGAATGGGCCAGGTTTCTGGCGTGAAATCCACAGGTAAGCCCTCGCATTGGTCAATCCGAATATTCGCATAATGTATATTATGTTAAATCACATACTGCGTAATCGTAGTGTGGACCGCTCCAGGTAATGCACTCACCTTCGGCGATGATCGTGGCGTCCTCGATGATCGAGTGTGTCCGCCCTTCATGGTTGCTACGTCGACGATGCTGCCAAAGGTGTTTCATTGCACGCAGTTAAGCGCCGCCGGGTTCGCCAGCAGCTCAGCCATGTGGCGTGAGCGCTGTCGCGGAGCACAAAGCTCATACTCTCTCTTGACGCCCCAGCCACCCGGATGGAGATCAGTTCTCCGTCCGGGCCCCCAATCAGGTCAGGCAACGCTGGAGTCCTGTTTCCCCACCAGATGCTTGCCCAGCGGAGTCTTGCCGAAACCATCTGCGGCCAAAGTCTGCTGTGCCGGCTCTTCCGGGCTCAGGTGCGTGCCCAGAGGCGTTCTGCTGAAGCCATCTTCTGCCAGCTGCGGTACTCCATTCTCGCTAGCCATGGGCGCCAGCTGGAAGCAGATGTCGCCGTCCGCGCAACTTTTCTCGGCAGCGTTCACGTGTACGGCAACACCGGACAGGACGAAGGCGATGGCGGTCAGGCAGGTTTTCAGGTTGTTCATGGCATTGATCCTCGAGCATGGAAGGGAAATCAGGACAGGACCGAGGGCAGCCGGGAGCTGTGCTCTGTGGCGTACGACGATCTCCTGATGGCCCTATTGAATGCCGTCGAGGTATCTCTAGAGTGTCGAAAAGAAGTGCCGCTATGTGCTCAGGTGTCAGAGCAACCTAAGGACACAATGGAATACAAAGCCTTGTCTAGGATGTACTCGCGTCATGCGCAACGGTCTTAGATGGCTCGGGCTGTGCGTCCGTTTTGGATCGAAAACTGCCGCTGACCATCAACACCTTTCGCCTCGAACTGACCAGTCAACTCATGTGTACCGAAGGTTGGTGATATCGATGGAAACCAACAATTGTTCTTCGATCGCCTGGCCGCGCTCATCTCGTCGATAGGCGCGCCGTTTACCAGGAGTGCGCAGCCCATCGGCTTCTATGTAATCGTGAACATACTGGGCAGCAGGCAGCGCTCCGCTGATGTCGACGGAATAGTCGTGCCGCCGCAACAGGAAGTCCTCGCCGAAATAGAAGACCTGAGTCGAGCAGTGCGTAACCACGTTCTCCGGGAAATACACCCTTAACCGACGCCAGTGTTGGTCACCCTCCTCCCAGAGAGAAAGCTCTTCCGCCTTGACACCCGGAAGGGTGAACAGGAATGGCATGGTGAGATAGGACCAGAGCGCATAGCCGTTGAAATACGCTCGATGCAGCGGATCCCACGGCGTCGTTTCGCCGTGCCCGAGGAATGACTCCCGGGGGTTCCACCGTTCCGCCACTACATCACCATTGGTGTTCTCGATGGCGATGCGATTGGGCGTGTAGGCCGTACGTTGATTCGGCGCCCCGAATGGCATGACCGAGGCTCGCTGCTCATGCAGCCAGACAGCCATCTCCCTCGCGGTGCTGTCCTGGGTCAGCCCTTTCATACCCCACAACGAGCCGCCAGTCACAATGCTGGCGCGTACTGTACTGAGAGCATTCCAGCGATCCAGCCCACCGTGGGCGGATACCACGCGATCCAGCAGATCGCAGTTTTCATCGTTCATCGAGGCAACCCTCTAGGATTTGGGTCGAACCAATCCGGCGTCACCGATGATGCTGTTCAGCGCCGCGTGATTCTCCAGGTTGGGTGGAACTGGAGAGCAGAATGCCGCGCCTTGGCAATATCTTAAATGACGGATAGGGGCGTGATTCAGGACATTTCAGGATCGAACATGCACCGTATCGGCGATCTGCTGGTGCACGGATTTCCCTGCCGGCGGCCAGCCTCCTGGCCCTATGTTGAAGCATCGCCGCCATTTTGATTCCCAAAATGTGATTTCTCCTGCTCAGTCTGCGTCAAGGATGCCGCCCCGTGCTGTCGGTGGCTGACTACATACCCGCGCTGGCTGACGTGCCGGCGCAGCAGCTGGGCATCGCCGTTTATGGCAACGATGGCAACTATTACTGTGCGGGCGACGCGTTGGTGCCGTTTTCGGTAATGCTGCGGGCAATTCGCCCGCCGGGATGGTGGCGCTTGAGCTGCTGAGTTTGCGGATCAGGTGGTCGGTGTTCTGATCAACGGACCTCCTTGCTCTGCTCGCGTCTCACTCAAAAAGATGTTGTGCATGCATCGCCACGGCTTTCGCTGAAATCAGCTCGTTGCGCTCACTGGTCCAGGCTCTCTGATAAAGCTCGCGGACAACATCCAGCCAGTGCGCGCTACCGTCCCCGTCGGTCCCCACAAAAATGGCCCCACCATGGGCACGATATTCATCACGGGTGGTCGATGCGACTCGAGCGAACTGCATCGCACGGGTTACCAGTGATCCGTGATCCACGGATGGACAGGTTCCGTTGATCGCAGCGGGAGCCTCGACGAACTGGGCGGAATGCACCGTCACACCGTCCCTGAACAGGAGGCACAGCATTTGATTACCCTGCCCACCTGCGGATTTGGCGGGCGCCGGTATGAATCCCGAGACGGGAAAGACACCGGTCGAAGCCATGATGATGGTTTCGGCCACGGCGTTGACACAAGCGCGCATGTTGCTCGCTCCTGCGTCTTTACAGGCCGTCACCGTCCAGCGGGATAGCTGGTAGATCGAGGGGTTGAGCATATAGGTCTTCACTCGCACGCCGGCGTCAAAGTAATCGCAGCGCTGTACGGGAAAGCCCTCCCAGCGCGGGAAGTCGATGACTGCGGCATCACAGCGACGAGGCTTGCCGCTTAGCCTTGCGCTGAAGATCTTGCGCGCCTCCTCCACCCCCACCCTGTCCCCGGCGTTACGGGTGATAGCGGTTGAGGGGGGTATCGGTACGGTACTCGCTGACGCTGGATGAAGGTCGTTCGGTGGGGAGACTTCGTCCGCTGGTGCCGGATTCTCGACCGGGCTGGGCTGGTCAGGCTTCCGATCGTCGCGATTCCACTCACTGGCCACGGCAGGTGCGGTGAACAGGCTGACGCTGAGCAACAGCAGTAGCGCTTTCATCCCGACCTCCTTGCGGCAGCAAGCGCTCCATGCCGGAGCGTCGTCTGCAGCAATACCGCAACTCTAGTTTCATCCCCATCGCGCTGTGGAATAACCGATCTGTGGTCGTACGAGTCGGCGGAGAGTCTCGTGCCCTACCCCTGCGTTTGGCGCCCTCCTCCTCAGCCTTCGAGATCACCGTGGCGAATGGCGATGGTGATGGCCTGGGCCGTGGTTGCAACGCCAAGACGGCGACGCGCCGAACGCAGATGGTTTTCTACCGTGCGCTCCGACAGCCCCAAGGTTGCGGCGATATCCGCCTGACGTTTTCCTGCAGCAGTCCACGCCAGGACTTCGCGCTCACGCTCGGAAAGTTTTCTGTATACCTCGCCCACTGGCGCCTCGAGCAAGCGGCGCGCGGAGAAGAATGCGGCCCTGGCCACAATGCTCAAGGCCAGGCGAACCCGGGGAGTCGCATCCACCCGCTCGCCGCCAAGGCTCATGGCGCCTTCAAGCCCCAATGGACCGAATACGGGTATTTGCAATCCATGAACGCCGGGGCCTGCCGGGGTGCGAACCACCCGGTAAAGCTCGCCGCCGCTGCCCTTCACCTTGCTCCAGTAAAAGGGCTCACGGGCCTCCAGGATATGGCGGGTGACTGGACAGCGCCGGACATAGGTCTGTGCGTCGACCGTAGCCTGGTCATCGAACCAGTTACCCTCCACCCAGTAGATGCGTTCGACCACTTCGTCCCGTGCCGATGTGGCGGAAAACAGGACGAAGCGGTCGTAACCAAAGGGCATGGCAAAAGCGCGGATCGCCTCCTGGATCACCGAAAGCGTTTGCGCACTCTCGATCGCAAGGACGGCTCGAAATGCCGCCTCGGCCACGTCCTGGATCACCCCGCTGCGACCTCTTTCAGCAACGCGGCGGCCGCCAGCCTGCCCAGGGCGTTGCCCGCGAGTGGGCTGTCGCCGGTGAGCAGTTTCCGGTCCTGGTGGGTTGCACCCGAGATGTCCTTGTTGATGATCTCAACGCCCAGCGCTTTCAGTTCTTCCCCGAACTTCCAGGTCAGATGGCCGGGCATGTAACCGATGTCTGGGGTCTTCGCGTCCAGATCATCGGGAAACGCGCAGATCTTGTAGCCGTTGTAGATGCAGGTGTCCCGGCTTTCACCGATGCCTGCTGCGAGCAGAGCTGCGGGGCCATGACAAAGCGAGATCACGAACTTGTCGTTGGCCGCAGCCCACTGAAGGATCTTTTTCACGTCTTCGCTCTTGGGCAGACCGATCAAGGCCCCGTGACCGCCAGGAATGAACACGCCGATATAGTCGGAGTCTTCGCCCAGCTTCTGCTCGATCACATCGGCCAGCTTGAGTGGAGTCTTGAACTGCTCGCGATACTTGGCGTATTGCCCTTTCACCTCGGCATCTTCGGAGGGCATGGCCCAGTACTCGAATTTGACCGGGTTTCCGGACAGGGTGGCGATATCGAAGGCAAACCCGGCCTTGTCCAGGTGGTACATGGGCAACAAGGTCTCTACGGGGTGGTTTCCCGTGGAAAACAGGGTGCCGTTGTCCGTCAGCAAATAGCGCTCATCGGCCCCGATCATCAGGACCTTCCAACGCCCGCCGCAATAGGGATTCGGATAATCGGCGCCACTGAGGTCGGATCTGGGGGACGTAAACTGGCTGAGCGAGTACGGCGAAGGGAAAAAAGCATTGTCCTCGGCCGGATCAGGGGTCGGGCGCTTGTCGTCAGTCGGTACGGTAGCCATGGTTTTTCTCCGTCGATCGGGTCGATTACCTGGAGCAATGCTAGGGAGGCGTGATACCGCCAGACAATGAGGGATTTCCCTCAACGGTCCATGCGGAGCACGCGAGCCTGACGTTGACCTGAGCTGCGCTGGGTGAGTCTAGTCGAGCAGACGTTGCATCATCCGGCCCTTGACTGACGGGAATTTCAGCCTTGGGCCGCATCGATACCAGACAGCAGGTTCTGTGCGCCCTTCCCCTACCCTTGCACCAGTGAACTCAGCACCGCCCGCAGCTTCCCGGGGCGTACCGGCTTGTTCAGTAGCGGAATGTCGAGCCGTTGCAGCGCGCGCCGGCATTCGTCGCTGCGGTCGGCGGTGATCATCACCGCGGGAATGCTCATTGCGTACTTTTCGCGCAGCGCCTTCACGACCTCGCAGCCGGTGAGGCCGTAGTCCAGGTGATAGTCGGCGACGATGATGTCCGGCGCCCTGGCCTCCAGGGCTGCCACGGCAGTTTCGAGGTCCGTCGCCGTGAGGACTTCGCAACCCCATTGGCCCAGCAGCGCGGACATGCTGTAGAGAATGGCCTCTTCGTTGTCGATCACCAGGAGGCGCCTTCCCGGCAATGGGTCGCCGATACCGGGGCGCGGCGTGCTGGGTGCGGGTTGCTGGACCGGCAGATCGCCAGCCACAGGGACTTCGATGGCGAACAGCGATCCGCGCCCCAGGGTCGAGCGCACCTGGACGCTGCAGCCCAGCAGGCCGGCGATGCGGTCGACGATGGCCAGGCCCAGGCCGACGCCCTGGCGCTCGGCGGCGCGGCCGACATCGAGCTGGTTGAACTCGCGGAAGATCGCCTGCAGTTGATCGGCGGGAATCCCCCGGCCGGTGTCCCAGACCTCCAGGCGCACGCTGCCACCGCGACGGCGGGCCGCCAGTAGCACGCCGCCGCGCTGGGTGTAGCGGCAGGCGTTGCTGAGGAAGTTGCGCAGGATGCGCGAGACCAGGTGGGCGTCGGTGCGTACCCGCAGGTCGGGAATGCGCGCGCGCAGTTGCAGGCCGGAAGCGCGCGCCACGCTGTCGAACTCCGAGGCCAGCGGGCCGAGGAGTTCGTCGAGGTTCAGCGATTCCGGTTCGGCGCGGATCGCGCTCTGATCCAGGCGGGAGATTTCCAGCAGGTCGCTGAGCAGGTTCTCCGCACCCTCCAGCGCCTGATGGGTGCGCTCCACCAGTTGCCGTTCGGACGTTGGCAGTTGCCGCTCGCGGAGGGTCGAAAGCAGCAGTCGCGCGGCGTTCAGCGGCTGCAGCAGGTCATGGCTGGCCGCCGCCAGGTACTTGTCCTTGGACAGGTTGGCCGCCTCGGCGGCGTCACGGGCTTCGCGCAGCTGCTGGTTGAGTGCCTCCAGTTCGCGGGTGCGGGTGGCGACGCGCTGTTCCAGTTCCTCGTTGAGGCTCTGCAGGCGCTGCTGGGCCTGGACGCGTTCGGTGATGTCGGCGACGAAGCCTTCCACCAGCCCTTCTTCGTCCGGTTTGAGCAGCAGGTTCATCAGCACGTCGACATGGCTGCCGTCGCGCCGGAGCAGTCGCGTCTCGTAGCCGAACAGGCCGCCGCGCTCCTGCAACAGGTCGCGGATGCGGCGCATTTCCGCCTCGCCGCCGGCGAACAGCTGGGTCGCCATGCCCTGCAGGTTCCACAGCACCTGCTGCGGATCGTCGTAGCCGAGCATATGCGCCAGGGCCGGGTTTGCCGCCCGCAGGCCCTGGCTCAGGCTGGCCTGGAAAATGCCGTGGACGGCGTTCTCGAACAGCCATTTATAGCGGTTGCGCTCGGTTTCCAGCTCGTCCAGGCGCGCCACCAGCTCGGGGTAGTGGCTCTTGCGCACGGAGTGGCTGCCCAGCCCGAGCAACCCGGCCAGTGCCTGTTGTTGCTGCTCGTCAGAGGGCCTCGCCATACACCACCTCGACATCGCGCTGGCTGGACTCGCGAGGGTTGGTGAGGATGCACGGGTCCTGCATCGCATGGCGCGAGAGGAAGGGAATGTCCGAACTGCCAACGCCGTGCAGGCCGAGGCTCTCGTGGAAGCCCACGGCGTTCTTCAGGGCAATCAGGTGTTCAACCAGGCGCTGGCGGATCTGCGTATGGTTCATCCCCCGACAGTCGATGCCGAAGGTCTCGGCGATGACCTTGAAGCGCTCGGGCGCGGCGCTGTAGTTGAAGGCCACCACGTGCTCCACCAGCACGGCGTTGCACAGGCCGTGCGGCAGGTCGAGGTAGCCGCCCAGGCTGTGGGACATGGCGTGCACCGCGCCGAGGATGGCGTTGGAGAACGCCAGCCCCGCCTGCATGCTGCCCAGCATGATCTTCTCGCGCAGGGCAATGTCCGCCGGATTGGCGATCATCTGCACCAGGTTGCCGTTGATCAGCCGCATGGCCTCCAGCGCGTGGGGGTCGGTGAGCGGGCCGTGGCCGGTGGAAACGAAGGCCTCGATGGCATGCACCAGGGCGTCGATGCCGGTGCAGGCGGACAGGAACGGGTCCATGGTCAGGGTGGTTTCCGGGTCGATCAGCGACACGTCGGGCACCACGGCCTTGCTGACGATGGAGAACTTCATCCGCTCGTCCTGGTTGGAGATGATCACGAACTGCGAGACGTCCGCCGAGGTGCCGGCGGTGGTCGGGATCAGGATCAGCGGCGGACTGGGCACGCGCAGGGTGTCCACACCCTCGAATTCGAGGATGTTGCGACCGTGGGCGGCGACGATACCGATGCCCTTGGCGCAGTCCATGGGGCTACCGCCACCGACCGCGACTATGACGTTGCAACCCTTGCTACGGTAGAAGTCGGCACCGCGCATCACCTCTTCCACGCGCGGGTTGGGCGAAACGTCGGTGTAACGGCAGAAAGGAATGTCCTGGGCGGCCAGGCTGGCTTCGATGTCGGCGACCCAGCCGGCGGCGAGTACACCGGGGTCCGACACCACCAGCACCTTGCGGGCGCCGAAGGTTTTCACGTAATTGGCGACATTGTGCCGGCATCCGGCACCGAAAATGATCTCTGGCGAGACGAATTTGCGCAGCTGGCTGAGCTCGTGGGACATCGGGGGCTCTGTCGTTATTGTTATGGGATGTTTCCGGCAGCCTACTGCATCCGTCAGGTATTGCAATGCGACCTTGGCAGACGCTTCAGACAGCCAGCAGTGCCTGGTAGAAGCGCCACTCCGCTTCCAGCGCATGGGCGAGATTGGCGCCCTGGCGGAATCCATGGCGCTCGCCGGCATAGCGGTGCACCTCTACCGGCACGCCACGTTGGCGCAGGGACTCGACCATGGCGTCGGTCTGCGCCGGCACCACCACGGCATCCAGCTCACCCTGGAAGAAGATCACCGGCGCGTGGATATGCTCCGCCAGCAGCACCGGCGTACGCTCCCGGTAGCGTTCGGCGTCCTGCTGCGGGTCGCCGATCAGCCAGTCGAGGTAATCCGCCTCGAACTTGTGGGTCACACGGGCCAGCGCCTGCGGATCGCTGACGCCATACAGGCTGGCGCCGCCGCGCAGCCCCGGCAGCCGTGCCAGAGCCATCAGCGCGCTGTAGCCGCCGGCACTGGCGCCGCGCACGAAGACCCGTTGGCGGTCGATGCGTCCGGCCTTGGCGAGGAAATCCAGCGCCGCGCCGATGTCCTCCACTTCCACCTGGCCCCAGCCCAGGTGCAGGCGTTCCCGATAGGCGCGGCCATATCCGCTGCTGCCGCGATAGTTGAGGTCCGCCACGGCGAAGCCGCGACGGGTCCAGAACTGGATGCGCCCGTCGAACACCGGGTGGGTGGCCGAGGTCGGGCCGCCGTGCAGGAACACCACCAGGGGCGGTACTTCTACGTCGCCGTAGGGTGGGTAGAAGAAGCCATGGCCACACTCGTCCTCACCCACCGGATAGTGGAAGGCTTCGCCACGGGACAGGTCTGCCTCCGGCACCGGCTGTTCGCCGCCGGCCAGTACCTGGGGGGAACCGTCCACCCGGCGGATAGCCAATAGCGTCGGCAGGCGATCCGGCGCGGCGGCGATGCAGTAGAAGTGCCGCTCATCCGCAGCAAGGGAGCGGAAGCGGCTGTACTCCGGTGCGAGCCGGCGTTCGCCACCGCGCCCGTCGTACAGCACCAGCACGCCGCGGCCTTCTTCATAACGGGTTGCCAGCAGGCTGCCGTCCGCCAGTGGCAGGAAGGTGCGTCCGCCCAGTTGCCAGGGCGCGCTGGCATGGTCCGCCGTCGCAGCCTGCCAATCGCCCAGACCTTCGCGGTACGGCTGCCAGTAGCCGGCGCGGTCGCTCAGCCAGTGCAGCCGGCCATCGTCGGCGAAGCGCGGCTGCTGGATGGATTCGTGCCGGGTCTGCCCGGCCAGGCAGCGTTGTTCGCCGGCGAAGGACTCGACCAGGCGGGTGCGTGTCCAGGGTTGTTCGGGACGGTCCCATTCCACCCAGGCGATTCGTTCGGCACTGCCGTCGGCCACGGGCGAGGCATAGAAATCCGCGCCTGTGGCGATCACCCGCCGCCGGCCATCGGCATCGAGGCGGACGATGCGGTGCTTCACCCCGCCGCTACCACCCTCCTCCTCCACCGCCAGCAGCGCGTTCCAGGCGGCGACGTAATGCAGGTCGCCGTAACGGCAGTCGTCGCGATGGGTGATGGCGCGGGGTTCGCCGCCCAGGCGCAGCCAGCGCACCTGCTGGTCGCCCTCTTCCACCCAGGCCACGCCATCGGTCGTGGCGCAGCAGGAACCGCCGCCGTACTCGTAGACGCGGCTGCGCACCGAGGCGCCGGGCGGCGTCAGTTCGCGGGTCTGCCCTTCACGGCGCAGGAACAGCCGGCAGCGTGCGCTGGCGGGGTCGAAGGCGGCCCACAACAGGCCGCCATGGGCAACGTGCAGCTCGGCGAAGTCCCCGGCGGCGGCCACCGCGTGTTCGGCGCTCCAGTCGTCGCGGCCCACGCTCAGGCCTTGCAGATCAACTGCGAGGCGCGCTCGTTGCGCCAGGTCAGCTGGTCCAGGGCCAACGGCGCCTCCTCGGCCTCGCGGCGGGCGTCGAGGATGATGCCGTGGTGGGCCGACTTGGCGCACACCGGATCGGTCGCCTCGGCGTCGCCGGTGAGCATGAAGGCCTGGCAGCGGCAGCCGCCGACATCGCGTTCCTTCTCGTCGCAGGAACGGCACGGTTCGGGCATCCAGGCATCGCCGCGGAAGCGGTTGAAGCCGAAGGACTCGTACCAGATGTGCTGCAGGCTGTGCTCGCGCACGTTGGGGAACTTCACCGGCAGTTGCCGAGCGCTATGGCACGGCAGCGCGGTGCCGTCCGGGGTGACGTCGAGGAACACGCTGCCCCAGCCGCCCATGCAGGCCTTGGGACGCTCCTCGTAGTAGTCCGGCACCACGAAGATCAGCTTGCACGGATTGCCTTCGGCGACCAGGCGCTCGCGGTACTGCGCGGTGACGCGCTCGGCGTGCTGCAACTGCTCGCGGGTCGGCAACAGGCCGGCGCGGTTGAGCTCGGCCCAACCATAGAACTGGCAGGTGGCGAGTTCGACGTAATCGGCTTCCAGCTCGATGCACAGTTCGATGATGCGGTCGATGCTGTCGATGTTGTGCCGGTGGGTGACGAAGTTGAGCACCATCGGATAGCCGTGGGCCTTTACCGCACGGGCCATGGCGAGTTTCTGGGCGAAGGCCTTGCGCGAGCCGGCGAGCAGGTTGTTCCCCTCCTCGTCGGCGGCCTGGAAACTGATCTGGATATGGTCCAGCCCTGCGTCGGCGAACTCTTTCAGGCGCTGCTCGTTGAGCCCGATGCCGGAGGTGATCAGGTTGGTGTAGAAGCCCAGCCCGCGCGCGGCGGCGATCAGCTCGGCGAGGTCCTGGCGCACCAGCGGCTCGCCGCCGGAGAAACCGAGTTGTGCCGCGCCCATCTCGCGGGCCTGGCGGAATACCTCGATCCATTGCGCGGTAGAAAGCTCCTCGCCGCCCTTGGCGAAGTCCAGCGGGTTGGAGCAGTACGGGCACTGCAGCGGGCAACGGTAGGTCAGCTCGGCCAGCAGCCAGAGCGGCGGGCCCACCGGCGCCTCAGCGCAGCTCGATCCAGAATTGCGCATGGGCCACCTCGAGGAATGCCAGGATGTCTTCGTCGATGCCGGGCACGCCGGGGAAATCGGCGCGCAGGCCGTCGATGATGCCGGCGACGTCGCGCTGGCCGTCGACACGGCCGAGGATCGCCCCGGCGCTGTCGTTGAGCTTCACCATCCCTTCAGGATAGAGCAGCACGTGGCAGCCCTGGGCGGGTTCGAATTGCAGGCGGAAGCCCCGGCGCAGCACCGGTACGCTGTCCAGCGAAGGCAGACTCATCACAGCAACCCCCTGTGCCATACGCGCTCGGTCGTCACCGTGTGGTACGGCGGGCGCTCCAGTTCATAGGCCATGCTCATCGCGTCGAGCATGCTCCAGAGCACGTCGAGCTTGAATTGCAGGATTTCCAGCATGCGTTCCTGGGCCTCGCGGGTGCGGTAATGCTCCAGGGTGATGCGCAGGCCGTGTTCCACGTCGCGCCGTGCCTGGGACAGGCGCTTGCGGAAGTAGTCGTAACCGCTGGCGTCGATCCAGGGGTAGTGCTGCGGCCAGCTGTCCAGGCGCGACTGGTGGATCTGCGGGGCGAACAGCTCGGTCAGCGAGCTGCTGGCCGCTTCCTGCCAACCGGCACGGCGGGCGAAGTTGACGTAGGCGTCCACGGCGAAGCGCACGCCGGGCAGCACCAGTTCCTGGGACAACACCTGCTCGCGGTCCAGCCCCACGGCTTCGGCCAGGCGCAGCCAGGCCTCGATGCCGCCCTCCTCGCCCGGTGCGCCGTCATGGTCGAGGATGCGCTGCAGCCACTCGCGGCGCACGTCGCGGTCCGGGCAGTTGGCGAGGATCGCCGCGTCCTTCAGCGGAATGTTCACCTGGTAGTAGAAGCGGTTGGCCACCCAGCCCTGGATCTGCTCGCGGCTCGCGCGGCCCTCGTACATGGCCACGTGGTACGGGTGGAAGATGTGGTAGCAGGCGCCCTTGGCGCGCAGCGCCTGCTCGAATTCGGCGGGGCTCATGGCTTCACGGGGCATCGCGGCGCTCCTTCTACAAGGGCCGTCAGAGGTAGATGTTCATGCCATCGAACGCCACCTCGATGCCGTGCGCGTCCAGTTCGGCGCGTTCGGGCGAGGCGATGTCGAGGATGGGATTGGTGTTGTTGACGTGGATGAGCACCTTGCGCGGTCCGTCGATGCCGTCGAGCACCTCGATCATGCCGCCGGGACCGCTCTGGGCCAGGTGGCCCATCTCGCTGCCGAGCTTGTCGCCCACTTCGCAGACGCGCATTTCGTCGTCGCGCCAGAGCGTGCCGTCCACCAGCAGGCAGTCGGCGCGGCGCATCCACGCCAGCAGGCCATCGTCCACCTGGCCCAGGCCGGGCGCGTAGAACAGCTTGCCGCCGGTGGACAGGTCTTCGACGAACAGGCCGATGTTGTCGCCCGGATGTGGATTGCCCCGATGCGGCGAATACGGCGGCGCACTGCTGCGCAGGGCAATGGCGGTGATGCGTAGGCCCGGGCAGGCCGGGATGACGAAGGGCTCGGCATCCAGCGCGATGAGGTTGTGCTTCAACCCGCCGTTCCAGTGCAACAGCATGGGGAACAGCGGGAAGCCCGTGGACAGGTCCTGGTGGACCATCTCCGTGCACCACACCTCGTGCGGGCAGCCCTCGCGCAGGCTGAGCAGGCCGGTGGTGTGGTCGATCTGGCTGTCCAGCAGGACGATGGCGGCAATCGCCGAATCGCGCAGGCGCCGCGCCGGCTGCAGCGCCGGGAAGGACGCCAGCTGGGCGCGGATGTCGGGGGAGGCGTTGCAGAGAATCCAGTTCTCGCCATCGTCGGACAGCGCGATGGACGACTGGGTGCGTGGCTGTGCGATCACGCTGCCGTCGCGTACGCCGCGACAGTTGCGGCAATTGCAGTTCCACTGGGGAAAACCGCCGCCGGCGGCCGACCCGAGAATTCGGATGTGCATGACAGTGCCCCGTGGGCAGGGGCCCCGGCGGACCGGGGCCGAGTGGATCAGCGGTTGGCGAAGTACAGGGTCACTTCGAAGCCAAGGCGCAGGTCGGTGAAGCTAGGCTTGGTCCACATGGGTCTGTCCTCTTGTTGTTGGGATGTCTTGCAGGCATCGCACCGGTTGTTCCGGTAGATCGAGTTAAACACCGGGGGCAGAGAGGCCGAATGATACTTTCGAAGGAGATTCCCCCCTGATTTGGTAGCGAGTGCACGGTCCCGCCACGCAGGGCGTAAGACCGTTCGCGGTGGTACGACGTTTAACCATAGTTCGCCGCTGACATCCCGGTCGATTTGGGAGTGTCCTGAAACCCGGCGGTTCGCGAGCAAGCTCGCTCCTACAGGGGCGATACGGTGCTTTTCGTAGGAGCGAGCTTGCTCGCGAACAAAGAGTCATCGGAAAAAAGAAAACGCGACCGGAGTCGCGTTCGACGAAGGCCGTCGCCCGAGGAAGTGGGCACGGAAGCGGACGGCCGCCCGAACGGGCGCGTCGAGACAAGGGATGCCCGGTCGGCGGGCACACCGGAGGTGGGAACCGGCGAGCCCGGTGGGGGAAGGCTCGCCGGCTTACTGCCTGGATCAGCCGGGGATCAGAAGAAGCCCAGCGGGTTGATGTCATAGCTCACCAGCAGGTTCTTGGTCTGCTGGTAGTGGTCGAGCATCATCTTGTGGGTCTCGCGACCCACGCCGGATTTCTTGTAGCCACCGAATGCGGCGTGGGCCGGATACAGGTGGTAGCAGTTGGTCCACACGCGGCCGGACTGGATGCCCCGGCCCATGCGCCAGGCGCGGTTGATGTCGCGGGTCCAGACGCCGGCACCGAGGCCGAACTCGGTGTCGTTGGCGATCGCCAGGGCTTCGGCTTCGTCCTTGAAGGTAGTGACGCCCACCACCGGCCCGAAGATTTCCTCCTGGAACACGCGCATGCCGTTGTGACCTTTGAGCAGGGTCGGCTGGATGTAGTAACCGCTGGCCAGGTCACCCTCCAGGCGCTCGCTGGAGCCGCCGGCGAGCAGCTCGGCGCCTTCGTTCTGGGCGATGTCGAGGTAGGACAGGATCTTCTCGTACTGCTGCTGCGAGGCCTGGGCGCCGACCATGGTCTCGGTGTCCAGCGGGTTGCCGCGCTTGATCGCCTTGACCTTCTTCAGCACCTCGGCCATGAACGGCTCGAAGATGGATTCCTGCACCAGTGCCCGCGACGGGCAGGTGCACACCTCGCCCTGGTTGAAGAAGGCCAGCACCAGGCCCTCGGCGGCTTTCTCGATGAAGGCCGGCTCGGCCTGCATGATGTCCTCGAAGAAGATGTTCGGGCTCTTGCCGCCCAGCTCCACGGTGGACGGGATGATGTTCTCCGCCGCGCAGCGGAGGATGTGCGAGCCGACAGGAGTCGAGCCGGTGAAGGCGATCTTGGCGATGCGCTTGCTGGTGGCCAGTGCCTGGCCGGCTTCGCGGCCGAAGCCCTGGACGATGTTGAGCACGCCCGGCGGCAGCAGGTCACCGATGATCTCGGCCAGCAGCATGATCGACAGCGGCGTCTGCTCGGCCGGCTTGAGCACCACGCAGTTGCCGGCAGCCAGGGCCGGGGCCAGTTTCCAGGCGGCCATCAGCAGCGGGAAGTTCCACGGGATGATCTGACCCACCACGCCCAGCGGCTCGTGGATGTGGTAGGCGACGGTGTTCTCGTTGATCTCGGCGGCGCCGCCTTCCTGGGCGCGGATGCAGCCGGCGAAGTAGCGGAAGTGGTCGGCGGCCAGGGGCACGTCGGCGTTCAGGGTTTCACGCACGGCCTTGCCATTGTCCCAGGTTTCGGCGACGGCCAGTTGTTCCAGGTTCTGCTCGATGCGGTCGGCGATCTTCAGCAGGATCAGCGCGCGGTCCTGTACCGAGGTGCGGCCCCAGGCGTCTGCTGCGGCGTGGGCGGCGTCCAGGGCCAGCTCGATGTCCTCGGCAGTGGAGCGCGGGAACTCGGCGATGACTTCGCCGTTCACCGGCGAGGTGTTGCTGAAGTACTGGCCCAGCACCGGCGGGACGAACTTGCCACCGATGTAGTTGCCGTAGCGCGGCTTGAGGGTGACGACGGCGCCGGGGGCTCCGGGTGGGGCGTAGATCATGGAAAAGCTCTCCTGTCGGGTCCCGGCCTGAATCGGCCGGGTCATGGGGCGATCTTAGGCAGCGCCCTTCCCGGCCCGGAATGCACCCATGGGAGTGATGGGGTACTCATTTGGTAGTAGATGCCGGCGAGTGGCTTTTCGTAGGAGCGAGCTTGCTCGCGAACAGAATTACCCGACCGCATCAGCGTCAGGCGGTTCGCGAGCAAGCTCGCTCCTACAGGTTGGCGATAAGCCCAGACGCTTCCCTGTCAGCACGGATTCCGTCGCGATGGATTCCCGGACAAGGGCTAGGCGCCCCGTCTCTCCTACGAAAAGCGGTTTCCAGAGAAATCTCCGCGCGTGCCGGAGCGCCCTCTTCAGGAGGCCGAGTGGAATCGGAGTTTCAGGGGTTGAGCGGCATGGATGCCGCGAGAGCGTCGTTGGGCCATGGATGGCCCGTCAAGGGGGACGCCTAGTTCGGGCCCCTGACACTTCGATGGAACGAGGGCATTTTTCGCCTAAGCGAAAAACCGGATGCAAGGGCAAGCGCTTTGGTTACTTTCTTGGGGGCGGCCATCCGTCGTTTGAGAAAGTGACTCGCCCGAGGGGGCGAAACCAAATACATCAATACACGCTGAAGCGGCGCAGAAACACCAAAACCCAAAGCATCGCGGACAAGGTCCGCTCCTACAGGTTTGGCCCCCCACGGCGAAACCCGTTTCAACTGGAGCCCCGGCCCATACCGCCTGCGTAGGAGCGGATTCCGTCCGCGATCAGCGCAAAAACAAAGGGCCAGCGCAACGGCCGGCCCCCTGCTCACCTCAACCCCACATCACTTCTTCGCCACCAGATCCTTCGGCAGCTTGAAGGTCCAGATCATCCCGCCCTGATCCAGGTCCTTGATCCGCTTGGCCACCTCGCCGCCCCACAGCGGCACCGCACCACCCCAGCCGGAGAGCACAGTCACATACTGCTCGCCATCCATCTCCCAGGTGATCGGCGAGGCGATCACGCCCGAGCCGGTGTTGAACTCGTAGAGCTTCTTGCCGCTCTTGGCGTCGAACGCCATCAGGTAGCCCTCGGGGTTGCCGGTGAACACCAGGTTGCCATGGGTCGCCAGCACGCCGCCCCACAGCGGCGCGTAGTTCTCGTAGCGCCATACCTGCTTGCCGGTCTTGGGATCGATGGCGCGCAGCACGCCAATGTACTTCTCGTTCAGCGGCTTGATGGTGAAGCCCGCGCCGAGGTACGCCGCGCCCTTCTTGTAGGCAATGTTCTCATTCCACATGTCCATGCCCCACTCGTTGGAGGGCACGTAGAACAGGCCGGTGTCCTGGCTGTAGGCCATGGGCATCCAGTTCTTGCCGCCGAGGAAGGACGGCGAGACGAACACCGAGGAACCCTTCTCGGTCCCCTGCCCCGGCGCGCCCGGACGGTGGGCGTCGTCGTAGATCGGCCGGCCGTCCTTGTCCAGGCCCTTGGCCCAGGTCACCTTGTCGACGAAGGGGAAGCCGCGGATGAACTTGCCGTTGGTGCGGTCGAGCACGTAGAAGAAGCCGTTGCGGTCGGCGGTAGCGGCGGCCTGTACGGTCTTGCCGCCGTCCTGGTAGTCGAAGGACACCAGCTCGTTCACGCCGTCGAAGTCCCAGCCGTCATGCGGGGTGGTCTGGAAGTGCCACTTGATCGAGCCGTCCTCCGGGTTCAGCGCCAGGCGCGAGGAGGAGAACAGGTTGTCGCCCGGACGCAGGTGCGAGTTCCACGGCGAAGGGTTGCCGGTGCCGATGAACAGCGAGTCGGTGCTCGGATCGTAGTAGCCGCCCAGCCAGGGCGCGGCGCCGCCGGTCTTCCACAGGTCGCCCGGCCAGGTCTTGCCCGCTTCGCCGCCGGAGATGCCGTTCTCGATGGCCTTGCCGTCCTTGTAGACGTAGCCCATATGGCCTTCCACGGTCGGGCGGCTCCACAGCAGCTCGCCGTTGGTGGGGTTGTAGGCCTCGATCTTGCCGACCACGCCGAACTCGCCACCGGCCACACCGGTGATCAGCTTGCCCTTGGCGATCAGTGGCGCGGCGGAGATGGAGTAGCCGGCCTTGTAGTCGGCCACGGTCTTCTTCCACACCACCTTGCCGGTGTCCTTGTTCAAGGCGACCAGCTTGGCGTCGAGGGTACCGAAGATCACCAGGTCGCCGTACAGGGCGACGCCACGGTTGATCACGTCACAGCAGGGCATGATGCCGTCGGGCAGGCGCGCGTCGTACTGCCACAGCTTGCGCCCGGTGCGCGCATCCACCGCGAAGACCCGCGAGTAGGAGGCGGTGACGTACATCACGCCGTCCTTGATCAGCGGTTGCGCCTGCTGGCCGCGCTGCTTCTCGCCGCCGAAAGACAGCGCCCATACCGGCCGCAGCTCCTTCACGTTGTCGCTGTTCAGCGTGTTCAGCGGGCTGAAGCGCTGGCCCTGCTGGTTGATGCCGTTGACCACGACCTGGTCGGTGCGCTTGGCCGAATCACTGATGTCCTGGTCGGTGACCCCGGCGTGGGCACCCAGGCTGGCCAGGCTGATGGCGGTGAACAGCACGGTGCGGGCGAAAGGTTGAAGCTGTCTCATGGCGTGCGCCTCTGCGATTGTTGTTGTACCCGGGAAAGTTGCCCGGTCTGTCGCAGATTCTTGGTTTGGTGGCGGTGGCCAACAATTGAACGCAGTACCGAATTTCCTAGTTCCTTGGTAGCAATACCGGGCTGCGCGGCGCGAAATTCGGGGCTTGCACAGGAGCGCAGAGGGTGGATGTCCCCTTGCAGGAGCGAGCTTGCTCGCGAACCAGATTTCCCGGCGGCGACGATGCCTGGGGGTGAGTTCCGAGCCCCTCGCCCCAACCCTTTCCCGAGGAAGAGGGAGCCGTTCGGCGCGATAGGCGGACACAGGAGTTAATCCTGTCGGAAGGTTCGCGAGCAAGCTCGCTCCTACAGGAAGAGCAGATCGGAGCGACGAGCAGCTAAGCCGTCCCAGTCAGCCCCCTCTCCCCCTGGGAGAGGGTTGGGGTGAGGGCAGGCCCGCGCGCAGTAGCATCCGGGGGCAAATACTATTGCTCGTCGACGCGCGGCAGCGCCTTCTGCTCGTAGCGCGGATAGAGATGGCTGACGCTGCGGATCAGTTCATAACGCGTCAGGCTGACCCCGGCGAAGCGCTCGGGAATCGGCGTGCGCAACAGGTCGTTCATGTCCGCGCCCTGGGCAATGCCGTCGCGCATCACGCTATCCAGCCAGCCGAGGTAGTCGCGCATCTGGGCGAAAGGCGCAGCGTCGGTGGCGACGGGGCCATGGCCGGGGACGATGAGCTTCCACGGCAGCTTCTCCAGCGTATCCAGATCCCCCAGCCACACGTCCAGCCCCGGACTGTTGGGCGTGGTCAGCGCACGCTGGTAGAACACGATGTCTCCGGCAAAGAGCACGCCGGTGGTCTCGTCGAGGATCGCCAGGTCCGCGCCGGTATGCCCGCGCAGCCCCACCAGTCGGAACCGGTGACTGCCCATCTGCACGCTGCCCGGCTCCACCGTCTCGGTGGGCAACACCACTTCCGTGCCGCGCATCCAGTCGCCCACCAGGCGGTACATGTTCTCCGCCATGGCGTTGCCCTGCTCCTTGAGCAACCTGCCGGTGCCGGCCAGCGCCCCGATGGGCACATCGGTAAAGGCCTGGTTGCCCAGCACGTGATCGGGGTGATGATGGGTCAGCAGCACGCGCTTCACCGGCTTGCCGGTGGTCTGCTGGATCATCGTGCGCAAGGCTTCGCCATAGCGTTTCGAGGGGCCGGTGTCGATCACCAGCACACCGTCGCCGGTGTCGATGAAGGCGACGTTGACGATGGCGCCGCCATTGTCCTTGCCGAAGTTGTCGGTACTGCCTTCCACCAGCCAGGTGCCCTTGGCGATCTGCCGGGGTTGAAGGTGGTACTGCAGGTCGGCCAGCGCCGGCAGGCACAGGCACGCGAGGGCGATCAGGAGGAAACGCATGGGCACCTCGTTAGCGCAGAGCGGCCTGGAATTGGTTGCCGTTGTTGTCATGCAGCCAGAGTTCGGTGTGCGGGTGGCCACGCACCTCGAAGGTGAAGGTCGGGTTCTCGCTCACCGCCGGGAACAGGTCCAGCCGGGCGAAGACTTCCCCGCCGGGGCCACGCAGCTCGGCGTGGTCCAGGTAGAATTCGGGGATGCCGCCGACCAGGCCGTTGTCCATCGGGTGCGACACCGACAGGCGCACCCGGCTGTATTCGCCCTTGGCATAGGACTCGCCGTGGACCTGGCCAAGCCGATCCTCCCAGCCCGGCTGTGCGCGCACCACGCTGGGCGCCGTGCAGCCGCCGCCGGCGGCGTCGATCCAGGCCGAGCCGACGTGCCAGACGCCCTTCTCGTCCCGCAGCGCGGCGCGGATCGGCGTGGCCTGTTCGATGCGGATGCGCACCGCCAGCAGCGGCTCCAGGTGCTCGCCGGGATAGAGCGTCAGCACATGGGGAATCGGGTTCAACTCGGCCCACAGCAGCAGGCGGTCGAAGCGTTCCGGCAAGGCACGGGCGTCCACTTCCACCGGCACCTGCCGGGAGTCCTCGGCGAACGGCGGCACGCCCAGCTTCACGCGCTCGTCGAAGACATAGGGCTCGCCATTGAGCAGCCGCTTGTGGTGGTACTCCCACATCACCGAGGGCATCGGGTCGCCCTCCACCGCCGCGGCCAGCAGCGGCAATGCGCACATCCCTAACAACACCTGGCGCCTGTGCATCCTGTCTCCCTCACTGCACGTCCTGATAGAGCCCCGGCAGTTCGTAGCGCACGCCGTAGGCCGCGTAGAGCTTTTCCATCTCGCCACTGCGCACCAGGTCCTCCAGTTCGCCGTCCAGAGCGTTGGAGAGCTGGCGATTGCTTTCATGCACCGCCATGCCGATATCCCACTCGGGCTGGCCGAGGTTGGGGTAGGTGTTCTCGGCATTCTTCAGGTGTTCGTCGCCGGCTTGCTTGCGCATCCAGTCCAGCTCGCCGCGCAGGGCCATCACCGCATCCACCTTGCCCGCGCGCATGCCGTCGAAGGCCGCCTGGGTGCTGGGGAAATGCACGGTCATGCGGCTGAGCTGGCCGCCCAGCACCGAGGTCAGGTAGAAGGACGGTACGCTGTCCAGTTCAACGCCGATGGGGTGTTCGCGAAAGGCCGCGATGGTGTCGACCTTCGGCAACCGGCGGTCGTCATTGACCACCTGCCAGCGCTCGCGCTGGTAGGGGCCGAACATCACCACCTGTGCGTTGGCGAACTCGCCGACATCATTGCGCCGGTTGGCGTATTCGCGGTCGTAGGGCACGCGCAGCATCACGTCGGCGACCACGCCGGGGCGCAGGTAATGGCCCTTCCAGATGAAGTTGCGCAGGTCGTCATCCAGGCGCTCGCCCGGCGTGACCCAGAGGAACTCCGCGCGCAGGCCCAGCCCGTTGGCCAGGCGCGTCGCCAGGTCGATGTCGATGCCGCGCGGCTGCTCGCCCTGCATGAAGCTGTAGGGCGGGAAGTTCTCGTACACGGCCACCCGCAGCACGCCACTGGCGACCATGTCCTCGTAGGGGCGGACCCCGGCCTGCGCCTGCCCCAGCAGCAGGCTCAGGACCAGGCTCAGAAATAGCCGGGACAGCAGGCTGGGCAGGCGCATGGCGGTCACTCTTCCACGTGCACGCTGTCCAGGTAGGTGCGGATCGCCCAGAGGCCTTCCTGGCTGATGTAGTCGGCCATCTTCGGCATGTACACGGCGCCGTCGCGCACCGCACCATTGATCACCCGCTCCTTGAACCACTCGTCACCCTCGGCGCCGACGTCGAGCTTGCGCAGGTCGGGGGCAATGCCACCGGACTTGGCTTCCAGGCCGTGGCAACGCGCGCAGTTCTGGTTGTAGGCCGAGGCGCCGATTTCCACCGCCTTGGCGTGGTTGGCGTAGGGCTCGCGGTAGGGGTTGGTGTCGCGCCATTCCTTGCCCAGCGGCTCCAGCCCCGTGGTATCCACTGCCTGGGGCGTCACATTGCCGTGGGACAGGGCCAGACCCGAGGTACCCAGGCCAGCCAGCAACAGCAGGCCGCACAGCACGTTCTTGTTGTTCATCACTTCATCCTCTCATCGAGATGCTTGGCAAGGCTCGGCGCCCGGAGCGGCGACCGTGATGACGATGGTAAGAACGCTTGCCCGCGGGCCGAATCCTGCTTTGGGTGATGCCGCCTACTCCCTTCGTACTAGGGCGGCGGTCGAAGAGGCTTGAATGCCCTCACAACCGTAGGGCGTACCACCGTTCGCGGTTGTACGCCGATACATCTCGCCATGTAGCAGACTCTGGGGTTAAGCCCGGAGCGCCCTCGAACCCAGGTCAAACGGCGTATAACGCGGAGCGTTATACGTCCTACGTTCCATCCCTTCTCCCGCGTGCGGGCGAGGCGGGCTCTTGATCCCGAAGGAGCGGATTTATCCGCGATGCTTTCCGCACCCGCAGCTAAGGCGCGCCCCGACAGCTGTCGACACACCCCACCGGGGCATGCCGCTCGAGCGGACTGGGATAGCTGTTGCGGGCATAGAGGAAATCGAAGCCGAGCAGGCTGAGCATCAACAGGATCGGCAGGACGAGCGTGACGGCGATACGCATGGCGACCTTTCTCTTCGGGTTGTTGTAGGGCCATCCTAGGTCGCGGGCGTGGCGCGCAACCTACTACCTTGGTACTGCCTCAACGGTACTTTCTGCATATTTGCCGCGCCCCGGGCGATTCCTATGCTGGCCGCACAACAACAAGCCGGCCCAAAACAAGGAGTCGCCCATGCGCCAGTTTGTCCTGCACGGCGTGGCCTACCTGCTCGCGGTGGCCTGCGCCGCCCTGCTCAGCCTCGGCGTGCGTGCCGAAGAGGCGCCTGCCCTGGCAATCCGCATCGGCTACCTGGGCTACACGCCCGACCCCGGCCCGCTGCTGTCCAACGTCATCCCCGAACCAATGGACGCCGGCCTGCGCGGCGCGGAGCTGGCGATTACCGACAGCAACAGCACCGGACGCTTCCTCAAGCACCGCTACAGCCTCGAAGCCGCCAGCACCGACAGCCCGGAAAGGCTGCTGGCCGAAGCCAGGCGCCTGCACGACGCCGGCCTGCGCCTGTTCGTGGTCAACGCCCCGGCGGACACCCTGCGCCAACTGGCCGCTGCCCTGCCCGACAGCCTGCTGTTCAACGCTGGCGCCGCCGATGACGAGCTGCGCGCCAGCCAGTGCGCGCCGAACGTGCTGCACACCCTGCCCAGCCGGTTGATGCTGACCGACGCCCTCACCCAGTTCCTGGTGCTGCGCAAGTGGACGCGCTGGCTGCTGATCGTCGGCCAGCGCCCGGAAGACGCTTCCTACGCCAACGCACTGCGCCGCTCGGCCAAACGCTTCGGCGCGAAGATCGTCGAGGAAAAACCTTTCACCTTCGCCAACGACCAGCGCCGCAGCGCCCAGGCCGACATGGCGCTGTTCACCCAATCCGGCGACGACTACGACGCCGTGCTGGTGGCCGACGAGCATGGCGATTTCGGCGAATACGTGCCCTATAACACCTGGCTGCCGCGCCCGGTGGCCGGCACCCAGGGGCTGGTCGCCACCGGCTGGCACAAGACCGTCGAAACCTACGGCGCCGCGCAACTGCAGAAGCGCTTCGAGGAACATGCCGGGCGCTGGATGAACGATCGCGACTTCGCCGCCTGGATCGCCGTGCGCAGCATCGCCAGCGCGGTCACTCGCCTGCGTGATGCCGGCCCCATGGCGATCCGCAAACTGTCGCTCTCCCCCGAGCTGCCGCTGGACGGTTTCAAGGGCTACAAGCTCGGCTACCGGCCCTGGGACGGCCAGCTGCGCCAGCCGATCCCGCTGGTCCAGCCCCGCGCCCTGGTCAGCACCTCGCCGCAGGAAGGCTTCCTGCACCCCGCCAGCGAACTGGACAGCCTCGGCCTCGACGCACCGGAAAGCCAGTGCCACCTCGCCGACGCCCAGCCATAAGGAAACTGCCCATGAGGACCGCTGCCATGCCTTGCCCCGCCCTGCCCCGCCTGCTGGCCCTTGCCTGCCTGGGCGCCGCGCTCTATCAGGCGCTGCCCTCCTTCGCCGCCACCGCCTACGTGTCCAACGAGAAGGACAACAACCTCAGCGTCATCGACCTGGACAGCATGACCGTCACCGGCACCATCGATACCGGCAAGCGCCCGCGCGGCCTGGCGCTGTCCCACGACAACAAGCTGCTCTATATATGCGCGAGCGATTCGGACACCGTGCAGGTGCTGGACCTCGCCACCCGCAAGATCATCAAGCAACTGCCGTCCGGCGCCGACCCCGAACAGTTCGCCCTGCACCCCAATGACCGCTGGCTGTACATCTCCAACGAGGACGATGCGCTGGTCACCGTGGTGGATACCCAGACCGCCCAGGTGCTCGGGCAGATCGATGTCGGCGTCGAGCCCGAAGGCATGGCGGTGAGCCCGGATGGCAAGTGGGCGGTGAACACCAGCGAAACCACCAACATGCTGCACTGGATCGACACCTCCACCCAGAAGCTGGTGGACAGCACCCTGGTGGACCAGCGCCCGCGCCATGCTGAGTTCACCCGCGACGGCTCGCAGGTCTGGGTTTCGGCGGAGATCGGCGGCACCGTCAGTGTGGTGGACACCGCCAGCCGCAAGATTCTCAAGACCCTGCGCTTCGCCATCCAGGGCGTGCACCCGGACAAGGTGCAGCCGGTGGGCGTGAAGCTGACCGACGACGGCAAGACCGCCTTCGTTGCCCTCGGCCCGGCAAACCATGTGGCCGTGGTGGATGCCAGGACCTTCGAAGTCCTCGACTACCTGCTGGTGGGGCGCCGCGTGTGGCACCTGGCGTTCACCCCGGACGAGAAGACCCTGCTGGCCACCAACGGCGTCAGCGGCGATGTCTCGGTGATCGACGTGGCCTCGCGCAAGGTCAGCAAATCCATCAAGGTCGGCCGCTATCCCTGGGGCGTGGTGGTGACGCCATGAACGCGCTCACTGTCCGCGACCTGAGCTTTGCCTACGGCCCCCGGCGCGCCCTCGACGGGCTGGACTTCGAGCTGCCCGCCGGGCGCTTCACCGCACTGCTGGGGCCCAACGGCGCCGGCAAATCCACACTGGTGGCCCTGCTCACCCGCCTCTACGACCTGCAGCAGGGCGAGATCGAGGTGCTCGGCTGCAGTTTGCGCCGCCAGCCGCGCCTGGCCCTGCGCGAACTGGGCGTGGTGTTCCAGCAGAGCACCCTGGACCTGGACCTGAGCGTGGAGCAGAACCTGCGCTACCACGCCGCCCTGCACGGCCTGCCACGCCGCCTGGCGAACGAGCGGATCGACGCCGAACTGGCCCGCCAGCACTTGCAGGAACGCCGCCGCGACAAGGTCCGCGCGCTGAATGGCGGCCACCGTCGCCGGGTGGAAATCGCCCGCGCCCTGCTGCACCGCCCGCGCCTGCTGCTGCTCGACGAGGCCAGCGTCGGCCTCGACCCGGCGGCGCGCCAGGCGCTCAACGAACATGTACGGCGGCTGTGCCGGGAGGATGGCCTGGCGGTGCTCTGGACCACCCACCTGCTGGATGAAGTCCGTGGCGACGACGCATTGCTGGTGCTCGACCGTGGTCGCCTGGTCGCCCGTGGCGAAGCGCGGGACATCTGCGCGCCGGACGCCGGCGACCTGGCACGCACCTTCGACCGCCTGACCCGCCTGGAGGCCTGCGCATGAGCGTCCTGGAAAGCCCGCGGTTCGGCCCGGCCGCCTACTGGCAATGCCTGCGCGGCATCGTCGTGCGCGAATGGCTGCGCTTCGTCCTGCAACGCTCGCGCTTTCTCAGCGCGCTGGTGCGGCCGCTGCTCTGGCTGCTGGTGTTCGCCGCCGGCTTCCGCGCCGCGCTGGGCATCTCGATCATCGAGCCGTACGACACCTACGTCACCTACGAGACCTACATCGTGCCGGGGCTGTGCTGCATGATCCTGCTGTTCAACGGCATGCAGGGCTCGTTGTCGATGGTCTACGACCGCGAGATGGGCAGCATGCGCGTGCTGCTCACCAGCCCGCTGCCGCGTGCCTTCCTGCTGGCCAGCAAGCTGCTGGCCACCGCCCTGGTGTCGCTGCTGCAGGTCTACGCCTTCCTGCTGATCGCCTGGCTGTATGGCGAGCAACCACCGGCCATGGGGCTGGTGGCGGCGTTGCCGGCACTGCTGCTCGCCGCCCTGCTGCTGGGCGCGCTGGGGCTGCTGCTGTCCAACGGCATCCGCCAGCTGGAGAACTTCGCCGGAGTGATGAATTTCGTCATTTTCCCGCTGTTCTTCCTCTCCTCCGCGCTCTACCCGCTATGGAAGATGCGCGAGGCCAGCCAGTGGCTCTACTGGCTGTGCGCGCTCAATCCCTTCAGCCATGCCGTGGAACTGGTGCGCTTCGCCCTCTACGAGCGCTTCAACCCGCTGGCGGCGGGCGTCTGCCTGGGCCTGACCCTGCTCTTCGCCGGGCTCGCCGTGCTGACGTTCAACCCGCAGCACGCGGCGCTGCGCAAGGGGTGAAACCTACTACTTTGGTACTGGTTCGCCCCTCCTGACGTCGAATTTCCAAAGCCGTACAGCTGGCATGTAATGGCCACTACAAAAAGAACGATTAGAGATACCGCCATGCCTCGCCTTGCCACTGCCCTGAATGGCCATGTGAGCGGCTGCCTGTCCGCCTGCCTGCTCAGTCTGGCCCTCGCGCTCCCGACCGCGCAGGCCGACGATGCGCCGCTGTTTTCCGCCGACGGCTATCGCCTCACCCAGTACCGCAGCCCGACGCCGCCGTCCGCCGACCATGCCACCACCCTCGACACCCACGCCCTGCAGGCGCTGCTCAAGGGCGAACCACAGACCCGTCTGGTAGACGTCTACCGCCGCACCTTCCTCAACGGCCAGTTCGTCGAGGACGAGAAGCACCGCAACCTGCCCGGCAGCCTGTGGCTGGCCAACGTCGGCACCGGCACCCTGGAACCGCAGTGGCAGGCCTACTTCGAGCAGAATCTCGCTCGCCTGACCGGGGGCGATAGCCAGCGACCGCTGGTGTTCTACTGCCGCTCCGACTGCTGGATGAGCTGGAACGCCATCCGCCGCGCACACGCGCTGGGCTACGCCCGCCTCTACTGGTACCGTGACGGTATCGACGCCTGGGAACAGGCAGGACTGCCCTTGCAGGACGCACAACCGCAACCGCTGAAGTAGCCTGCGACTGCACGCCGCTCGCCACCCATAACGACAACAACGAGGTGTAGGCCATGTACAAGATCCTGATCGCCGACGATCACCCGCTGTTCCGCGAGGCCATCCACAACGTCATTGCCGAGGGTTTCCCCGGCAGCGAAGTGATGGAGACCGCCGACCTCGACAGCGCCCTGGGTCTGACCCAGGAACACGACGATCTCGACCTGATCCTGCTCGATTTGAACATGCCCGGCATGCACGGGCTGAACGGCCTGATGAACCTGCGCAACGAAGCCCCGACCATTCCCGTGGTGATCGTCTCCGCCGAGCAGGACAAGCAGGTGGTGCTGCAAGCCATCACCTACGGCGCCGTGGGCTTCATCACCAAGTCGTCGCCACGGGTTCAGATGACCGAAGCCATCGAGCAGATCCTCAACGGCAACGTCTACCTGCCCTCCGACATCATCCGCACCCAGCAGAGCTCGCCGAGGCGCAGCAACCATGAGGAGCACGGCATCCCGTCGGAGCTGCTGCAGGCGCTGACCCGCAAGCAGCTGCTGGTGCTGGAGCGGATGACCAAGGGCGAGTCGAACAAGCAGATCGCCTACAATCTGGAGATCGCCGAGACTACGGTGAAGGCCCACGTCTCGGCGATCCTGCACAAGCTCAAGGTGCACAACCGCGTGCAGGCCATCCTCAGCGCCAGCGACATCGACTTCTCCGCCTACCTGCGCCGCTGAAGCTCCGGCCGTACATCATTCCCCGACAAACGAGACGGCTGGCGAACATCGGAAGTTCGCCAGCCGCTTTCCGCCGCATGTAGTCCTGATCAGTCGGTACGATCCAGCAGGTGGCAGAGCGCGGTCTTCAGCTTCATCGGCCTGACCGGCTTGTGCATCAGCATATGGCCGAGCTCGCGGACCTGCTGCTTGAGCTCGTTGCTGTAGTTGGCGGTGATCATCAGCGCCGGTAACGGCGTGCCGCGCCGGGCATTGATCGAGGCGACCGCATCGACACCGTTCAACCCGTCATCCAGGTGGTAGTCGACGATCAGCAGGTCGGATTCGGCGTGGAAGTTGTCCACCTGACGCGCCAGGTCCTCTTCAGACAGCGCGGTCACCACGCGACAGCCCCAGGTTTCCAGCAGCGTACGCATGCCCGCGCAGATCGAGGCGTCGTTATCCAGTACCCACACCCGCGAGCCGCGCAGGCGCTCCACCAGGTCGGCGGCTGGGCGTTCCGGCTCCGGTGCGGCGCGCGCCACGCGGCGCGCCAGGGGCACCTCGACGGCGAAGCGCGAGCCCTTGCCGGGCACGGACTCCACCTGGATGCGATGGCCGAGCATCCGCGCGATCTTCTCGACGATGGCCAGGCCCAGCCCGAGCCCGCGATCCTGGTTCGAGCGCTGCACGTCGCCGCGCTTGAACTCCTGGAATATCTCGCCGAGCTTGTCGGCTGCGATGCCCACGCCGGTGTCCCACACTTCGATCCACAGGCTGTGCCGGCGCCGCCGGCAGCCCAGCAGCACGCGGCCCGACGGCGTATAGCGGATGGCGTTGGTCAGCAGATTGCGCAGGATGCGCGCCAGCAGCTGCATGTCGCTGCGGACCTGGGCGCCACAGGCCACGAAGTCCAGCGCCAGCCCTTCGCTGGCCGCCACCTGGCGGTATTCGGCGGCGAGGTTGTCGAGCAGTTCGCCGACATCGAACGAGGCGATGTCCGGCTTGATCACCCCGGCATCCAGCTTGGAGATCTCCACCAGGGTGCCGAGCAGGTTCTCCACGTCTTCCAGCGACTGGCTGATATTGCGCACCAGGGCCTCGCCGCTGCGCTCCTGCAGCGCACTGGTGAACAGCCGCGCGGCGTTCAGCGGTTGCAACAGGTCGTGGCTGACGGCGGCGAGGAACTTGGTCTTCGACAGGTTGGCCTGCTCCGCCTCGCGCTTGGCCTCACGCAGGCGCGCCTCGACCTGGCTGCGCTCGTCGATCTCGCGCTTGAGCTGGTCGTTCAGGCTGGTGAGCTCGGCGGTGCGTTCGCGCACCCGCTGTTCGAGGTTCTGGTAGGCCTGGTGCAGCGCCTCGGCGGTGCGGCGGCGTTCGGTGATGTCGCGGATCAGCACGAACAGCCCGCTCACCGTGCCGTCGGCCTGGCGGTTGGGTACGTAGGAGCGCTGCATGTAGCGCTCCTGCCCGGAGAGATTGGTCTCGGCGATCTCGAAGGTGACGCTCTCGCCCGACAGCGCGCGCTCGAAGTACGGTTCCAGCCGCTGGCAGTGTTCGGCGCTGTGCACTTCGCGCAGGTTGCGCCCGAGCATCGAGCCGCTGGGCCAGCGGTACCATTCCTCGTAGACCTTGTTGGTGAACTCGTAGTCGAGGTCGGCGGTCAGGTAGGCGATCAGCGCCGGTACCTGGTCGGTGATCAGGCGAATCCAGCGCTCGCTTTCGCGCAGCGCCTCGGCATGCCGGTAGCGTTCGGTGATGTCGGTGAAGGTGTTGACGAAGCCGCCGGTGGGCAGCGCGTGGGTGCGGATTTCCAGCATGCGGCCATCGAACAGGCGCTGTTCGAGCACGCCTTCCGCACTTCCATGGTGGGCGCGGCTGCGTGGGGTCAGCAAAGGCAGTTCGCTGTCGGCCATGACCTCGGCGAAAGGCCGGTGCGCCTCGATCGGCGCCAGCCCGCAGAGTTCGAGGAAACGCCGGTTCCACAACTCCAGCGCGCCATCGGCGCCGACCATGGCCACGCCCTGGGACAGGTTGTCGACGGCGCGCTGCAACAGGTGCGACTTCTGCGCCACCGCCTGTTCGCGGCGGGCCATCTCGCTCTGCTTGATCTCGGTGATGTCGCTGTAGAGCACCACCAGCCCGCCGTCGCGGGTCGGCCGCTCGGTGACGCGCACCCAGCGGTCGTTGCGCAGGCGGTAGAGGGTGTGTTCGTCGTCGCTGCTGCGCTGCTCCTCGACGATCAGTCCGCTGCTCTGTGCCAACCGGCGTACTTCGGTGAGCCGGGTTCCCGCGCCGACACGGGCGCGGGTCTGCGCCCAGAAGGCACGGAAGCGCTGGTTGTAGAGGACGATACGCTGCTGCGGATCGAACAGCACGAAGGCATCGGAGATGCTTTCGATGGCATCCAGCAGGTGCTGGTGCGCGGTCTCGGCGCGCAGGCGCGCATCGCTGAGCAGCTGGTTGCTGGATTTCAGCTCGACCATCGCCTCGCTCAGCGCGTCGGTGCGCTCGCGCACCTGCTCGGCCAGCACCACCGAGTGCTGGAAGGCGCCGTAGGCGTTGTCGCCGCGCGAGGTGGCCGACTCCACGCGTTCGATCAGCGCCGCGTTGATCCGCTGCAGCTTGCGGTTGTCGCGCTCCAGCTCGTCGATGCGGGCGCGCAGCTCAGTGTCCGGCGTTGCCGCGAGGACGGCCAATGGCGACACCGGTGAAGGTCTGGTTGATGTGCATGCCATTGAACTGCTCTCCGTAGGTGTTGAAGCCGATCACCTGCTGGCTTCGGAGAAACTCGGCGGTGGCCTCGGTATCGCCGGCCACTTCCAGCTCCAGGCGGCGCAGGAAGCAGTCGCAGCCGATGGTCAGGAGTGGCGGACCGAGGCGTTCGTGCAGGCGCCGGAACTGTTCCTGCAGCCCCGGCAGCAGTGGCCCGGTACGCATGGCGGTGAGGACGATGCCGTTCTCCACCGCGCAGTAGAAGGTCAGGCTGAGGTCGTCGTTGACCTGCTGGATCGAGCGCACGTAGTACTGGTCGCGCACCCGCACGGCCAGCGGATGGCTGGGGAACAGGGCGAAATCCAGTTGTTCCAGCGGCACCCCGACCAGGCGGGCGAACTCCAGCGCCGCCGGCTCGGCGTTGAGCTCCAGCACACGACGGCTGTCGCTGTCGGCGCGGGTGACCACCAGTTTTTCTTCGCTGGGCAGCACGTGGTGGGTGGTGAACACCTCGAAGTCCAGCCAGGTATTGAACAGCACCACCACCGCCGCGCCGGTGTGGAACTGGCCCTGGTAGTAGACGTGGGTGTGGGTCAGGTGGTTGTCGTCGCCGGCCGAGCCGCCGAAATGCGGGATGGCGCCCAGCGCGGCGCTGAGCGCGGCGAGCACCACTTCCTCGCGGCTGGAGAGGCCGTCAAGCAGGGTCAGGGCGAAGCTGTGGTCCTTGATCGGCGCCAGCCCGGCGCTGCGGCAGTCGGCCACCAGGGACTCGACCATCTGCTGCGCGTCGATCAGGCTGAAGCGCTCCATCTCGTCCACCAGCGCACTGGCAACGGCGAAGCTGCGCAGGTCGAAGCCCACGGCGGTGACGCAGCCGCGGCCGTAGCCCTGCGGGGTGATCTCCCCGGCGGTGGTGCAACCCACCAGGTCGATGCCGCCGAAATACTGCTCCAGCGCGCCGGCCAGGCTCTGCAGGTCGTACTCGGCCGAGCAGAAGAACAGCACGAAGCCCAGATGCGGGTGGATCAGCTGGCGCGCCAGGTCCTGGGCGACTTCCTCGACGTCGCGGGCACTGGACATGCCGCGAACGACCCCTTGTGTTTCGTGCATGGCGTGCGCCTGGTCAGGATATCGACGTTGGCATTCTACGAAGTGGTCGGGGCGCGACCCATGCTACTTGGGGCGTGGTGGGGACCTCCGAAAGTAGTGGGATACCCTCACCGCAGGAGCGGACTCCGTCCGCGATGCTCTTCGTAGGGCGAATAACGCGAAGCGCTATCCGCCGTTTTGGAGTTCGGCATTTCTGCGTCGCTTCGGCATGCTCGGATGTCTTCTGTTTCGCCCCCTCGGGCGAGTCACTTTTCTCAAACGCCAGAAAAGTAACCAAAAGGTCTCGTCCCGACATCCGGGTCCGGCTTCGCCGGACTCCCCTCGCTCCGGTATCGCTCCGAGGGTCGGCGTAGAAGGGCCATCCATGGCCCTTTACGCCTCTCGCGGCATCCATGCCGCTCGCCCCTCTGCGCAATACCTCCACTCGGCCTCCTGACGGGACTCTGCGCGCGCCTGAAACTTTGGCTGCTTCGTGCCAGATTGCTTTTCGTAGGATCGAGGGGGACGCCTAGTTCTTGCTCGCGAACAGAATTACCCGGCCGCATCAGCGTTGAGCGGTTCGCGAGCAAGCTCGCTCCTACAAAAAAGCGGTTTCCAGAGCAGCATCCGCGCACGCCGGAGCGCCCCTTCAGGAGGCCGAGTGGAATCGGAGTTTCAGGGGTTGAGCGGCATGGATGCCGCGAGAGCGTCGTTGGGCCATGGATGGCCCGTCGACGCGGGCCCCTGAAACTTCGATGGAGCGAGGGAACCCCGGCGAAGCCGGGGCCGGATGATGGGGCAGAGACCTTTGCCTACTTTGCGTCGTTTGGCAAAGTAGGTTGCCCGAGGGGGCGAAACAAAAAGTCCTCGCGCACACCGAAGCGGCGCAGAAACACAGAACAAGACAAAAAACATCGCGGACAAAGTCCGCTCCTACGACAACTGATACACCGGAGCCTGCCTGTAGCGAGCCATGCCCGCGAACCGCCGACAAGACCGTCGTCACCCCACCGGCCAGAACATCAACGTCATCCCCAACATCCCCGCATAAAAGCCCGTCTCCACCGTCTCCGTCCATGGCTGAATCCCTCGCAGCGCCCCGTAGACATGCACCACCACCATGAACCCCGCCACCGCCGCCAGCACCTCGAACGTCGTCACCAGCGCCTCCCCCGTCAGCGCCGCCCGCAGCATCAGTCCCTCGACGACCAGGATGAACGCTCCCAGGCAACGCCCGAAGTACAGCGTCAGGTCCGTGTGCTCCGGCAAGGTCCACTGCATCACCCGCGCCCAAGTCAGCGGCACGAGGACGATGGGCAAGGCGAACGCCAGGGTCGTGGCGATGGCTAGAACCAGCAGGTAACTCTGCGCATGCGCGCTCCACAGTCCGATCATGAAAAACCTTCCTTGAGACGAAGAAAAAAGGCGGGCAACCCGAAGGTCGACCCGCCGAAATGGAGCCAAAGGAGTTCGGGGGATTTACCAGTTGAGCACCGCGCCCACGGCGAAGGTGTCGGTGTCCTCGCTGACGGTGGAGCCCTTGCGGCCGTCGATCTCGTAGACGTTGTACTCGGCCACCAGCTTCAGGTTGTCGTTGATGGTGCGGAAGTAGGCGATGCCCTTGGTCGAGTAGTCGGCGGCCGTGCCGAGGCCGTTGCCGTCGTCGCGGGTCTCGCCGAAGGACAGTGCCATGCGGTTCTTGCCCCAGGTGTAGGAGCCCTGCAGCAGCATGCCCCGGCTGTCCACTTCACGCAGCGCGGCTTCGCCGGCGTTATTGGTGAAGAACGGGTTGATGCCCTTGGCGGTGAAGCCCGAGCCGGTCAGCGAGACGCCGCCCATCTTTGCCTGGATGCCATAACCCAGGCCCTTGGAGGTGACGTCGTCGACTTCGTCGTTGGTGTTCTTCGAGGTCTGGTAGGCGCCGTTGACCCAGCTGTAGATCTGCGCGCCGGCCAGGTCGAACTGGTAGCTCACCTCGCTCTCGTAGCGCGGGTTGTCCTGGTAGGCCTTGTCGTCCAGGCCGTCGCTGGCATCCTTGTCGATCTGGTTGGTGTCGATCGGGTCCATGATGCCGACCGCCACACGCAGGCCGTCCACCAGGTTGTTGTTGCGGTAGGTGATCTGCGAGGTCGGGAACGGGTACGGGTAGCCGGTGCCGATGTTGCCGAAGGACACGCCCTTGCCGTCCACCAGGCCCAGGGTGTCGCTGGCGTTGCCGAAGCCGGCGAGCAGTTCGTCGAGGAAGATGTTGGAACGCGAGAACAGGCCGAAGTCCTTGCCGATCAGCACCTCGCCCCAGTCACCGGCGACGTTGCCGTAGAACTGGCGGACGTCGATGGCGGTGTCGGTGCCGTCCTGCTCGCTGTCGTTGATGGTCACCCAGAACGAGGAGCGCCCGGTGAGAGTCAGGTCGTCGATCTTCTTGCCGAAGTTGAAGCCGATGTAGTTCGGCAGGAAACCCATCTTCACCCGTGACTGGCGGCGGTCGTAGGTTTCGCCGTTACGGTCCACGTCGCTGTTGACGTAGAAGGCGTTGAAGTAGCCGTCGGTGGAAAAGGTGGTGTCGTCCTTGTCGTACAGCTTGATGTCGGCGACGGCCGCCTGCAGGAAACCCAGCGCCCCGAGGGAGACCAGGGACAGGGGCAGGAAACGGCGAATGGCGGTGTTGTTCTTGTTCATGACGCGCTCCGCGTGGGTGGGACGACTGCGGTTCAGTCGTGGCGGAGGCGATTATCGAAACGTGCTGACGCCGCCCATACGCTGCCTTCGGCGCGGTTCGCTGCTGCCTTGGCCGGGGCTTGGGGACTGCTGCGCAAGGCCATGGCGCGCTCCCGACGGCGGACCGGCGACCTTGGTCGCGCAGGTACTGGCACCTTGGATGCGCACGAAACGACACCTAGGACGCAGTCCTTGCGGAGCCGGACAAAAGTCGCAGAAAACCTCCGAGGTGCGGGCCCCGGAAGTACTGAAAAGGAGGATGTCAGGCGCGGTTGGCGAGCAGCCACCAGCCGCCGCTGGCGGCCAGCAGCTCGGCGTGGGCGGCCTTGAGGTCGGCGCGGGTCAGGTGGCGTGCGGCATCGATCAGGCGTTCCCGGTGATCGTCGGCGACACCGGCAAGGTGGTCCTGCCAGGCGTCCTCGGGGCCTGCCAGGGTGGCGGCCAGACTCTTCAGGTGCGGTTCGGAAGGGCCGTCCAGCGTTGCAGCGTCGAGGAAGTCCTGAAGATGCCGCAGCAACTCGTCAGGGCCTGCGTGGGGCGATTGCACGGCAAACAGCACGCCACGCCAGCCGGCAACCTGGCGAAAACCACAGTACAGCGCATAGCCCAGGTTCAGTTCGCCGCGCATACGCTGATGGAAACCGGGCTCCAGCACACGGGCGAGCAGCCGCCAGCGGGACTCGCTGGCCGCGTCCCGGTCGGGCACGGGGCAGAACAGCAGCAGGGCAGCCTCCCCCTCGCCCGCCCAGCGCCGCCAGCGGCGCCCGCCGGGCAGCGCCGGCGGAAGCAGCAGCTCGGTTGCACGCACGCCGGGTACGGCGGCGTTTGCCGGAAGCGACGTGTACTGCTCCAGCAGATCCCAGCGGGCAGCCGCCCAGTCGGGGGCTGCCGTGGCGATTCCTGCCAGCGAAAAGGGCAATTCGGCGAGCAACTGGCGTATCGGCAACTCAGCGGCCTGACGCTGGCGCTCACGCTGAAGCAGGCGCTCGCCCTGCTGCAGTACCGCCGAAGGTGGCTGTTGCAAAACCCTCAACGCCTCGACCAAGGGACCGTTCAGCCGGTCGACCGGCCCGCTTGCCGTGAGAGCCCAGTCGGCGCCCTCCTCCTCCAGCTTCAACGCCACCCCGCGCAACCGCGCCAGGCCGGCTAACGGACGCAGGGCCAGGCGCATGGCGAGAAAATGACTGCGGCAAGGGCGCGCCGGGAAGCGCCAGCGCAGGTGCAGCGCACCCGCCCTGGCAGTGCTGGCAGGCGAGGACTCGGCAAAGCGCCAGGGCTGTGGTTCCAGTGCAACGGCTTGCAGACTTGCCTCCTCGAGCATCAGAGGGAAGCCCGCGACCTCGATCGGCCGCCCCTGGACATCCGGCGCCACCAGCAGGCGAATCATCGGCGCCCTGGCGAGCCTTTCCAGCCAAGCGGCATCCGCAGCAGCCGGCAGGCCACGCACACGCAGGCGCAGTTGCTCCAGCGCTGGCAGGCGTTGGAAATCGCCCAGACTGGCCGTGTCGCATGCGCGCAGGGCCCTCAACCAGTCGGGAAACGCGGCTTCCACCATGGCGGCGGCGCCGACCTCCGCCAACTCGAAGGTCACCGCCAGCAGCGCCTGCCCCTGGGCGCGATAGACGACTCTCAGGCCGGCCTCATCCGCCACCCCACGCTCACCCAGCCAGGCCGACAGGCTGCCGGGAGAGTCGTCGCCAAGGCGCTCGCCCAGATTCTCCAAGGCCTGCTCGGCGCGGGCATCCAGACCATCGAGCACGAATGCCAGCACCAGGCGCGGGGCTCCGGGCAGTTGCAGGGCGAGTGAGTCCTGGATCAGCGGCAGCAACGGCGGCGCGGCTCCCCGCGCCGTTACAGGTTGCGCCGGCCAGCCCAGGCAATCCCGCTCGGCCAGTGCCTGCAGCTCATCCAGCGACTGCGGCCCCTGAAGCCAGAGCTCCAGATTGCCGGGTTGGTAGTACACCCGATGGAAGTGGACCAGGGCCTGCTGGAAAGCCTCGCTCTCCACCGGCAGGCTGGCGCGCCGGCCAGCCACGAAGCGGCGCAGCGGATGATCCTTGGCGACGGCGGAGGCCAAGGCGGCATCGATCAAGGTGCCGGCATCCGCCGAGCGGGCGATGTACTCGGCCTCCAGGACTTCTCTCTCGCTCAGTTGCGTGGTCTGATCGAGCAACGGCCGGGCCAGCATATCGACGAGACGCGCCAGTCCATCGCCCAGATCGGTGGGCGTCACTTCGAAGAAATAATCGGTGGTGCGCGCCTGGGTACTGGCATTCAACCGCCCGCCACGTCCCTGCACCCAGGGCATCAGCCGCTGCGTCGAACGATGGTTCGCGCTGTCGAGGAACAACAGGTGTTCGAGGAAATGCGCGAGCCCCGGAAAACCCTCTGGCTCGTCATGAGTCCCCGCCGCGACCCGCGCCAGGGCGGCGGCCTTCGGCGAATCCGGCGCATGCACGAGCACGACGCGCAGGCCGTTGGCCAGGCGCAACTCTCGTGTCGGGGCGGAAACGGCGGTCATTTCGCTGACGGGCTCCGGTGGCAGTGCAACTGCCGCCACCTTAGCGGCATTGCAGGGGAAGAAAAATACTTCCTTCTGCTTGGTGCGGGCTCCGCCCCATGAAGGAATGCGGGCCTGCCTGAGGCGGGTCCGCATTCCTCTTACTTCAGGTGATATCAATTGCGATAGCGTGCGGCCGGCGTACTCATCGACAGATTGGGCATCAGCTTCTGGCGCGCCGCCTCGTAGTCGTTCAGGTCGGCAATTTCCGGAAGGGCCGGAATGGTGGCGAACTCGCCCTGGTCGAAGCCGGCCAGCGCCGCATCCACCATGTCTTCCGCCTTCATCACGATGGCTTCCGGCAGATACTCCAGCGGGGTTCCCGCCACGCCCCAGAAATCGGTGGCCGTCGCGCCGGGCAGCACCACCTGCACCCTGACGTTCTTGTCCGCCAGCTCATGGCGGAGGGACTGGCTGAACGCCAGGACGAACGCCTTGGAACCGCCATACACGCCGTTCAGCACCTCCGGGGCGATGGCGACGATGGAGGCGATGTTGATCAGGGTGCCGCCACCCCGGGCGACGAAGCCCGGCACCGCCGCATAGGTCAGGCGGGTCAGCACGTTCACATTGAGCGCGAGCAGCTCTTCCAGCTTGTCCACGTTGGATTCCAGCAAGGGCCGAGTCGCGCCGATGCCGGCGTTGTTCACCAGCAGGGAGATGCTGGCATCGGTCCTGAGCAGCTCTTCGACCCGCGCCAGGTCGGCTCGGTCGGCCAGGTCGGCGATCACCACCTCGACGGAGCGGCCGGTTTCGTCGCTCAGGCGTTGGGCCAGGGCATTCAGGCGGCCGCGATTGCGGGCGACCAGGATCAGGTCATGGCCACGGCGGGCCAGGCGCTCGGCATAGATGGCGCCGATGCCGGAGGATGCCCCGGTGATCAGGGCGGTGCCGGGATGGGACTGAATCATGTCGGTTCTCCAGGTTGGGGGGGGGACTGGAGATCAGGATGCGACGGCTTGGCGATATCTCAAATGACGTATAAGGTAGTGATTCAGGACATACGAGTATCGACCATGCATCGCATCGGCTACCTGCTGACCGACGGCTTCCAGGTGCTCTCCCTGGCCACCCAGACGGTCTTCGAATTCGCCAACCTGGTTGCCGGGGAGCCGTTCTACAGCGTCGAGAACTTCTCCCCGGCCGGCGGCCTGGTGCGTTCCTCCCTGGGGCTTGCGCTGGAAACCCGCCCTGTGCAGGCGCCGGGGCTGGCCGATACCTGGATAGTGGTCGGGGTCAACGATCCCGTCACCAGCGAGACGCCTACCGCCGTACTCGACTTCGTGCGCCGGGCCGGCGGCCAGGCGCGGCGTACCGTCGGCATCTGCACCGGCGGCTTCATCCTCGCCGAGGCGGGCCTGCTGGCCGGGCGCCGCGCGACCACTCACTGGGCCTACGCCCAGGCCCTGCACAAGCGCCACCCGGACATCACCGTCGAGGACGACCGCATCTACATCGTCGACGGCCCCATCTGGACCTCGGCGGGCATGACCGCCGGGCTCGACCTCGCCGTCGGCATGGTGGAGAAGGACCTCGGCGCGGACGTGGCCCGCTCGGTGGCGCACAAGCTGGTGATGCACCAGCACCGCTCCGGCGGACAGTCGCAGCACTCGGAAATGCTCGACCTCGCGCCCAAGTCGGACCGTATCCAGAGCGCCCTGAACTACGCGCGCAACCACCTCAGCCGCCCACTCAGTGTCGAAGAGCTGGCGGACTTCGTGCACCTCAGCCCACGTCAGTTCACCCGCGTATTCACCGCCGAAACCGGGCAATCCCCGGCCAAGGCCATCGAGGGACTGCGCCTGGAAGCAGCCCGGCTGATGATCGAGCAGAGCCGCCACTCCCTGGACGTAGTGGCACGGGAAGCCGGCTTCCGCGATCGCCGCCACCTGCGCGAAGCCTTCATCCGCGGTTTCGGCGTTCCCCCGCAGGCGGTCCGCCGCGATGCTCGACGGGTGATGGCCGATCGGCCTGGGGCCACCGAGTCGAGTCGATAGCGGACAGGGTCAATTCAGAACGCTCGGATCGCGACCGGACATTAATGGCCCCCTCCTTTGCTGCGGATTGCCGGCGGTAGAAGCAGGGTAAGGAGCTCCGGGACCGCAAGGTCCCGGAGCGGCGGCACGCCTCAGACGGCCGCTTCGAGGCTCGGCACGGCCTCGAACAGATCACCCACCAGGCCGTAGTCGGCGACCTGGAAGATCGGCGCCTCTTCGTCCTTGTTGATCGCAACGATCACTTTCGAATCCTTCATGCCCGCCAGGTGCTGGATGGCACCGGAGATGCCCACCGCGATGTACAGCTGCGGTGCGACGATCTTGCCGGTCTGGCCGACCTGCATGTCGTTCGGCACGAAGCCGGCGTCGACCGCGGCGCGGGAAGCACCGACAGCCGCGCCCAGCTTGTCGGCCAGGGCGTAGAGGATCTTGAAGTTGTCGCCGTTGCCCATGCCGCGGCCGCCGGAAACGACGATCTTGGCAGCGGTCAGTTCCGGACGGTCGGACTTGGCCAGTTCTTCGCCCACGAAGGCGGACTTGCCGGCGTCAGCCGGGCCGGAAACGGCTTCAACGGCAGCGGAACCACCTTCGGCAGCGGCGGCGTCGAAGCCGGTACCACGTACGGTGATGACCTTCACGGCGGCCGAGGACTGCACGGTAGCGATGGCGTTACCGGCGTAGATCGGGCGCTTGAAGGTGTCGGCGCTGACCACTTCGATGATCTCGGAGATCTGGTCGACGTCCAGCAGGGCGGCGACGCGCGGCAGGAAGTTCTTGCCGTTGGTGGTCGCGGCGGCCAGCACGTGGCTGTAGCCCTTGCCCCCCTCTTCTTTCACGACAGCTGCGATCAGCGGAGCGACGTTCTCCGGCAGCTGGTGAGCATAGGCAGCGTTGTCGGCGACCAGCACCTTGGAAACGCCTGCGATCTTGGCAGCGGCTTCGGCCACGCCACCGACGTTCTGGCCAGCGACCAGCACGGCGATATCGCCGCCGATCTTCTGCGCGGCAGCGACGGTGTTCAGGGTGGCAGCGCCCAGAGCGCCGTTGTTGTGCTCAGCGATTACCAGGATAGCCATCAGATTACTTTCGCCTCGTTCTTCAGTTTCTCGACCAGTTCGGCAACGGACTTGACCTTGATGCCGGCGCTACGGGCAGCCGGCGCTTCGACTTTCACGGTCTTCACGGTGGAAGCGGTGGAAACGCCCAGGGCGTCCGGGGTCACCACGTCCAGCGGCTTCTTCTTCGCCTTCATGATGTTCGGCAGCGACGCGTAGCGCGGCTCGTTCAGGCGCAGGTCGGTGGTGACGATCGCCGGCAGGTTCAGCGCGACGGTCTGCAGGCCGCCGTCGATTTCACGGGTGACCTTGACCTTGTCACCAGCCACTTCAACCTTGGAGGCGAAGGTGCCCTGGGCGTAGCCGGTCAGCGCCGCCAGCATCTGGCCGGTCTGGTTGTTGTCGCTGTCGATGGCCTGCTTGCCGAGGATGACCAGCTGCGGCTGCTCTTTGTCGACGATGGCTTTCAGGGCCTTGGCGACAGCCAGGGAATTCAGTTCGTCGTTGCTCTCACCCTTGACGGCCTCGACGAGGATGGCGCGATCGGCACCCAGCGCCAGCGCGGTGCGCAGTTGCTCCTGGGCGGCGTTCGGGCCGACGGAGACCGCAACGATCTCGGTGGCGACGCCTTTCTCTTTCAGGCGAACGGCTTCTTCCACGGCGATTTCGCAGAAGGGGTTCATGGACATCTTGACGTTGGCGAGATCGACGCCGGAGTTGTCCGCCTTGACGCGGACCTTGACGTTGTAATCGACCACGCGCTTGACGGCTACGAGGACTTTCATGGGGACTCCTGGAAAAAAGCCGGGCCTTGCGGCCCGGAACAAGGGTGACTCTGTGCATCTGCGGCTGTTTATTGGGTTCCCACGTTCGCGGGAGCCCGGATGGTGTAACGAGCCCTGGGTTCTGCGGTTGGATCGGGTTCGCGAGCAAGCTCGCTGCTACAGGTTCCGGCTTGCACCGGTGCCCTCTTCGTAGGAGCGAGTGTGCTCGCGAATGGCGTCAGGCCACATCCATCAAACGGACGAAGGTCTGCAGGTGATGGTCGTCGTCGCCGAACTGGTGGCTGATCATCACCAGGTGCTTGGCGTAGTGCGAGCCCAGGTATTCGTCGGTCAGGCCGATGCCACCGTGCAGCTGGATGCATTGCTCGGAGATGAAGCGTCCGGCGCGGGTGACGATGTACTTGGCGGCAGCCAGGGCGCGACTACGTTCGGCGCTGTCCGGCTGGTCGGCGACGCAGGCGGCGAGGATTGCCATGCTGCTGGCCTGGTCCAGCTCGGCGCGCATATCCACCATGCGGTGCTGCAGCACCTGGAAGGAGCCGATGGCGACACCGAACTGCTTGCGGGTCTTCAGGTACTCCAGGGTCAGCTCGCAGGTCGCTTCCATGGCGCCCACGGCCTCGGCGCACTGGGCGGCGATGGCGCGGCCCTGCTGGTAGCGCAGCGCGTCGAAGGCCTTCCCCGGCTCACCCAGCACCTGCTCGGCGGAGACGAAGGCGCCGTCCAGGAACAGTTCGCAAGCCTTGAAGCCATCGGCGGTCGGGTAGACGCGACGCTTCACGCCCGCTTCGGCCGGATCGAGGAGGAACAGGCCGATGCCCTGCTGGTCATGCTCGCTACCGGCGACGCGGGCGGATACCAGGATCAGCCCGGCGCTGTGCCCACCGATCACCGCGACCTTGCGCCCGGACAGCCGCCAGCCGCCGTTCACCGGCTCGGCGCGGGCCGCCACGCTGTTCAGCTCGTAGTGGCTCTGCGGTTCCTCGAAGGCCACCGCCAGCTGCAGCTCGCCGCTGGCGACCCGAGTGAGCAGTTGGTCCTTCTGCGCGTCGCTGCCCAGTTGGGCCAGCAGGCCGCCGGCAAAGACCACCGACTGCAGGTAGGGCTCCAGGCACAGGCCACGGCCCAGCTCGGTATGCACCAGCATGCTGTCCACGCCGCCGCCGAAACCGCCGTAGGCTTCGGGCAGGGACACGCCGGTCAGGCCCAGCTCGCCGAGCTGGCGCCAGAAGTCTGCGCTGAAGCCCAGCTCGCCACGGCGATAGGCCTCGCGCTGTTCGAATCCGTAGGCATCACGCACCAGACGCGCCGCCGTGTCTTGCAGCATCTGCTGCTCTTCAGTGAGTTTGAAGTCCATGGTCGGCTGCCTCTCAGAGTCCGAGGTTCACTTTGGAAACGATGTTCTTCTGGATTTCGTTGGAGCCGCCGTAGATCGAGAGCTTGCGCATGATGAAGTACTGGCTGGCGGCGGTGGCGCTGTAGTCGGTGTGCAGCAGATCACCCGAACAGGCCTCCATTTCCTCTTCGAGGAACGGCAGCGCGTACGGGCCGACGGCCTTGCGCAGCAGGTGGGTGATGGCCTGGCGGATCTCGGTGCCACGCACCTTGAGGATCGAGCTCTCGGCCCCGCTGCCGCCGCCTTCGCGGGCCGCTGCAAGGATGCGCAGGTTGCTCATCTCGGCAGCCATCAGTTGCATTTCCAGCTCGGCGACCTGGGCGCGGAACAGCGGATCGTCGATCAGCGGTTTGCCACCCTTGCACTCGCGGGCGGCGATGGCCTTGAGCTGGCGCAGCAGCTGCTTGGAGAAGCCGATGCCAGCAAGGCCGGTGCGTTCGTGGGTGAGCAGGTACTTGGCGCAGGTCCAGCCGTCGTTCTCCTGGCCGACCAGGTTGGCCACCGGGACCTTCACATTGTCGAAGAAGACTTCGTTGACCTCGTGCTCACCATCCAGGGTGATGATCGGGCGTACTGTGATACCAGGGGATTTCATGTCGATCAGCAGGAAGCTGATGCCGCGCTGGGCCTTGGCCTGCGGGTCGGTGCGCACCAGGCAGAAGATCCAGTCGGCGTGCTGGCCCATGGTGGTCCAGGTCTTCTGGCCGTTGACGATGTAGTGATCGCCCTCGCGCATGGCGCGGGTCTTCAGGCTGGCGAGGTCGGAGCCGGAGCCCGGCTCGGAGTAGCCTTGCGCCCACCAGTCGGTCATGTCGAGGATGCGCGGCAGGTAATGGGCCTTCTGCTCCTCGGTGCCGAACTTGATGATCACCGGGCCGACCATCACCGCGCCGAAGGGCAGCACGCGCGGCGCGCCGAAGATCGCGCATTCCTCCTCGAAGATGTACTTCTGCACCACGCTCCAGCCGGTGCCGCCGTATTCCACCGGCCAGAGCGAAGCGTGCCAGCCGCGATCGTTCAGGGTGCGCATCCAGAAGACGTTGTCTTCCTTGCTCAGGCGCTTGCCGAGCTTGACCTTGGCGGCCAGCTCGGCCGGCAGCTTGTCGCGCAGGAAGGCTCGCACTTCCTCGCGGAAGGCCAGCTCTTCGGGCGTGTAGTGGATGTCCATCGAGGTGTTCCTCAGACCTGTTGTTCTTGTGCGCCGCGCAGGCGCGACGGGTTGGGTTCTGCCATCGAGTATCGGGATGCGGCGCGAGGCTGGCTGTAGTTCGTTCGGACCAATTTCGGGGTGGATTTTTCGGCTGCCGAAAAAGCAGAAAGCCCGCTTGGCATGAGGCCGAGCGGGCTATTCAGGGACGCGGAATTTCACGTAGGGCGTACCACCGTTCGCGGTTGTACGCCGATTCACCAGGATTGCCGGGCACTTCGTAGCCGATCCCGGAACGCCCTGAGGCCAAGCCAAACGGCGTATAACGTCGAACGTTATACGCCCTACGCCTCAAAGCGCTGCTTCGCTCCCCAGGAAGGCCGTGACCTGGCTCGACAGCGTGCCGCCATTGCCATGCAGCAGGGCGATATCGGCCTTCTTCAGTTGTCGCGCGCCCGCCTGGCCACGAATCTGCGTCACCGCTTCGAGGATCAGGAACATCCCGTACATCCCCGGGTGCACGCAGGACAAGCCGCCACCGTTGGTGTTCACCGCCAGCTCGCCGCCGGGAGCGATACGCCCGCCCTGGACGAAGCGGCCGCCCTCCCCCTTGGCGCAGAAGCCGAGGTCTTCGAGGAACAGGAGGGTGTTGATGGTGAAGGCGTCATAGAGCATCACCAGGTCAACATCCGCGTGGCTCACGCCAGCCATCTGCATGGCGCGCGGACCGCTTTCCGAGGCGGCGGTGACGGTCAGGTCGGGCATGCACACCACCGAGCGGTGCCATTGCGCACCGGCAGCGCCGAGGAAGTACGCCGGCTTGTTCGGCAGATCTCGGGCGCGATCGGCGCGGACCATGATGCAGGCGCCGGCGCCATCGGTGACCAGGCAGCAGTCGGCGGCGCTCAACGGATCGCTGACCATCCGCGCGGCAAGGACGTCGTCCATCGTCAGCGGACCACGGGCGAAGGCCTCGGGGTTGAGGTTGGCCCAGCCCCGCGCGGCCAGCGCCACCTCCGCCAGTTGCTCGCGGGTGGTGCCGTATTGGTGCATGTGCCGGCTTGCCGCCAGCGCATAGGACGTAATTGGGTGGCGCGGCTTGTAGGCCGTCTCGTGCCACTGCGGTTCGCTCATCGACACCAGCTTGCCGCCGGCGGTGCGCTGGTTGGAGCCGTAGCAGATCAGCGCCACGTCGCACAGGCCGGCCTGCAGCGCCAGGGTCGCCTGCAGCAGGTGCCATTCGAAGCTGGAACCGCCGACATTGGTGCCATCGACGAATTTCGGCTTGATACCGAGGTATTCGCATACCGACAGCGTCGGGAAGGCATGGGAGCTGGTGGCGGCGAATACCGCATCGACGTCGGAGAGTTTCAGCCCGGCATCGGCAATGGCCTTCAGCGAGGCCTGACCGAGCAGTTCCATGGCGCTGAAACCATGAGCCTCGCCGATGCCGGCGCTGCCGATACCGACGATGGCGGTCTTGCCGCGAAGGGACGCATTCATGCCTGCACCTCATCGATCACGTCGAACACCACGAGCGCCTGCCCGTCTTCCTCGATCACCCGGGCCTTCACGCGACTGTCGATGGGCGCCGTTTCGCGGCCCTCGATGCGCGACATCATGCGTACGCCCTCGTCCAGGTCGATCAGCGCCACGTTGTGGCTGGCGTTGCGTGAGCGGTTCACGGTGATGGCATAGATGCGTCCGGTGCCGGCGGCTTCGACCCATTCCAGATCGGTCTCGCCGGTGCCCGGGATGGCCACGCGAGGGTAGAACACGTAGCGGCCACTGGAGACGCTGCGCTGCAGCATGAAACGGCCCTGCTGGAGGAACCGCTGGTATTGCGCCTCCGGCCCGACGGGCGCGGGGGTTTGGGAAGTCTCGGCCATGACTGGCTCCTGGTTCATTGCGCCCGGCCGTGCAGGCTGCGCGTGTTGTTGATGAAGGTGCCCTTGCCGCGTGCCACCAGGGTATCGCCGTCGAGCAGGCTGCAACTGGCCACGCTGATGCTGCGGCCGAGCTTGTGGATCTGCACCTGGACCTCGATCCAGCGCCCCGGCAGCGCCGGGCTCAGGTAGTCCATGTCGAGGTTGATGGTGGCCGGCGGCAGCTCGGAACCTGCCGTCAGCTTGATCGCGGTGCCAAAGCCGGTGTCGGCCAGGGTCGCGAGGAAGCCGCCGTGGGCAATGCCCAGCGGGTTCAGGTGTTCCGGCAGGATGCGCGCAGCGACCATCCGGCGCTCCAGGTTCACGTACATGCCACCGCAGTTGTTGACGAAGCCGGGACGGGCCATCGGCTCGAAGCCTGACGGCAGCTCCGGCTCGCAACCAGGGGCTAGAGGGTCTTGCGAATTCACGGGAAGATTCATGGCAATGCTCAGAGTCCGAGTATCTGCTTGGCGATGATGTTGCGCTGGATCTCGCTGGTGCCGCCGTAGACGGATGTCTTGCGGTAGTTGAAGTAGCGCGGCAGCAAGGCTGCCAGCTCGGGCGACCCGGGATTGGCCTCCACGTCGCGACCACGGTTCTCGGCCCAGGTATCGCGGACGAAGGGCCAGCCTCGTGGCCCGGCCACTTCGATCGCCAGCTCGCTGATGGCCTGCTTGGTTTCGGTGCCGACCAGTTTGATCATGCTGGAGGCGGCGCCCACCGAACTGCCGGAGCGCTGCCCGGAGAAAAGTCGTAGTTCGGTCGCCTCCACGGCCTCGACACGAATCGCCAGCTCGCAATAGCGCCGCTGGAAATCGGGGTCCTCGGCCATCGGCCGGCCGTCGACGCCGGGCAACCGTTCGGCCAGCTGCATTACCTGTCCCAGCTGGTAGCGCAGTGCCGGGCCGTAGCTGTTACCGCGTTCGAATTCGAGCAGGTACTTGGCGCAGGTCCAGCCTTGGCCTTCCTCGCCGATGCGGTTGGCCAGCGGCACCCGCACATTGTCGAAGAACACCTCGTTGACCTCCTGCTCCCCCGGGTAGGGGCCATCCAGCAAGGGCAGCGGACTGACGCGGATGCCGGGGCTCTTCATGTCCACCAGCAGGAACGAGATGCCGGCCTGCTGCTTCGCCTCCCGACTGGTGCGAACCAGGCAGAACATCCAGTCCGCCCACTGCGCGTGGGTGGTCCAGATTTTGGAACCATTGAGCACGTAGTCGTCGCCATCGCGCTCCGCGCGCATCTTCAGTGCCGAAAGATCGGAGCCCGCTCCCGGCTCGGAGTAGCCCTGGCACCAGAAGATGTCGGACGACAGCGTCGGCGGCAGGAAGCGCGCCTTCTGCGCTTCGCTGCCGAAACCCATGATCACCGGCGCCACCATCTTGATGCCCATCGGCGAGATTGGCGGGCAGCCGGCAGCGGCGATTTCGCACTGGAACAGGTAGCGCTGCGTCGGCGTCCAGCCCGGGCCGCCGTGCTCGGTCGGCCAGTCCGGCGCGGCCCAGCCGCGAGCATGGAGTTTCTTCTGCCAGCACTGCTGGCCCTGCTTGTCGAGGAAGCCGTTCTTCGAGCGTCGCATCAGCGCGCGCAGCTGGTCGTCGAAGGCCTCGCCGATCCAGGCTCGCACTTCCTCGCGGAAACGTTGTTCCTCGATGCCGAATTGCAGGTTCATGCCAGTGCCCTCCGCGGTAGCACCAGGCTGGCGTACCGGCGCACGTGGTGGTCGAGGGAACCGAACTGCTGCTCCATCACCGTGGCCCGCTTGAAGTAGTGCCCCAACGCCAGTTCCTCGGTGATGCCCATGCCGCCGTGGATCTGCACCGCGGCCTGGCCGACGAAGCGCAGGGCCTTGATGGCCTGCGCCGTGGCCGCGCAGGCAGCGAGCGCGAGATCGGTGGGCGACGCCAGGGCACGCATGGCCGCCAGATAGGTCAGCGACAGCGTCTGCTCGATCTGGATATGCATCTCCACCATGCGGTGCTGAAGTACCTGGAAGCTGCTGATGGGCACGCCGAACTGGCGCCGCTCGCGGGCATAGGCCAGGGTGTCGGCGAGCATCCGCTGCATGCAGCCGACCGCCTCGGCGCAATGCGCAAGCCGGGCCTCGTCGAGCACGCCCTGCAACAGGGCAAAGCCCTGACCTTCCGGACCCAGCAAGGCGCTTTGCGGCACCCACAGGTTGTCGAAATGGATATCGGCGGCGCGGCTGCCATCCACTGTCGGATAGTCCAGGCGCCGCAGCACCCTGGCGTCGTTCTCGACCAGGAACAGGCTGATGCCGTCACGATCGCGCAAGGTGCCTGCGGTGCGCGCGCTGACCAGCAAATGGCTGGCCCAGGGCGCGCCCAGCATCAGGCACTTCTTGCCGTTGAGACGGTAGCCCTCGGCCTCCCGCTGCGCGCGACAGGCAACATCGTGCAGGCAGTCGCGCCCCTGCTCTTCCCGCTGCGCGAGGGCGATGCGCAGGTCACCGGCGATGATCTGCGGGATCAGTCGCTGCGCCTGAGCCCCGCCCACCCGCCGGAGCAGGCCGCCACCGATCACCACGGTGGACAGGTACGGTTCGACCACCAGCGCACCGCCGAATGCCTGCATGACCAGCAGGTTTTCCAGCAGGCCGCCACCGAGCCCGCCATGTTCCTCGGCGAAGGACGCCCCCAGGACACCCAGGTCCTCCGCCAGGACCTCCCAGCATTGTGGCCGCCAACCCTCCGCGGAGTTCACCGCTTCCATGCGCTGGGCAAAGCCGTAATGCTTGTCGAGGAAGCATTGCAGGCTGTCCTGCAACAGCTTCTGCTCCATCGTCAGCTCGAAGTCCATGGCGACCTCAGCAAGCCAGTGCCCGTGCACGCTCAAGAGCGGCGCGGCAGTCGCGGACCATGCGTTCGAGCAGTTCGGCGCAGGTCGGGATGTCGTCGATCAGGCCGACGCACTGGCCGGCGGTGACGATGCCGTCGTCGGACGCCCCGTTCTCCAGCGCGGCGCGGCCACGGGCGCCAGCCACCAGGTGGCGGATGTCCTCGAACTTCGCGTTGCCGCGCTGCTCGATGCTCACTACTTCCTCGGAGATCGGGTTGCGCAGCACTCTCGCGGTGTTGTGCAGGGTACGGAAGATCAGCCGGGTGTCGCGCTCGGTGGCGCCGACCAGGGCACGCTTGATGTTCTCGTGGATCGGCGCCTCGCGGGTGGCGCAGAAGCGCGTGCCCATGTTCACCCCTTCCGCCCCCAGTGCCAGGGCAGCGGCCATGCCGTCGCCGTCGGCGATGCCGCCCGATGCGATCACCGGCACCTGCAGGCGGCGCGCCGCCAGCGGAATCAGCACCAGGCCGGGTACGTCGTCCTCGCCGGGGTGGCCGGCGCATTCGAAGCCGTCGATGGACACCGCGTCCACGCCCAGGCTCTGCGCCTTCAGCGCATGGCGCACGGCCACGCACTTGTGGATCACCGTCATCCCGGCGGACTTGGCACGGGCGATGTACTCGCCAGGGTTGTTGCCGGCGGTCTCCAGCACCTTCACGCCACTGGCGATGATGACGTCCAGGTACTGCTCGTAGGGCGGCGGGTTGATCGACGGCAACAGGGTCAGGTTGACCCCGAACGGCTGGTCGGTAAGCGTGCGGCAACGCTCGATCTCGGCGGCCAGCGCCTCCGGAGTCGGCTGGGTCAGCGCGGTGAGGATGCCCAGGCCGCCGGCGTTGGAGACGGCGGCGGCCATCTCGGCGCGGCCGACCCACATCATGCCGCCCTGGATGATCGGATAGCGGATGCCGAGCAGTTCGGTAATGCGTGTCTTCATGGGGTTTCTCCGCGTGTCACTGGTCGAAAACGATGACCGAGCGCGCCAGTTCGCCCCGGCGCAGCTCGTCGAAGCCCTGGTTGATCTGCGCCAGGCCGATGCGCTGGGAGATCAGTTCGTCGAGCTTCAGCCGGCCCTGCAGGTAGAAGTCGACCAGCCGCGGCAGGTCCACCGGGAAGCGATTGGAGCCCATGAACGAGCCCTGGATGCGCCGCTCGGCGAGGAAGTCCAGGCCGCTCAGCTCCAGCTTCACGCCGGGCTTGATCATGCCGATGACGGTGGCGCCGCCGCCGCGCGCGAGCATGGCGAAGGCCTGCTCGGCGGTCTGCTTCAGGCCGATGCACTCGAAGGCGTGCTGCACGCCGCCACGGGTCAGCTCCAGCACCTGCTGCACGGCGTCGCCGTCGGCGGCGTTGATCAGGTCGGTGGCGCCGAAGGTCTTCGCCAGTTCCAGCTTGGAATCCAGCCGGTCGATGGCGATGATCCGCCCTGCCCCGGCCAGTGCCGCGCCATTGATGGTGGACAGGCCGATGCCGCCGCAGCCGATCACCGCAACGGTCTCACCCGGTCGTACCTGGGCGGTGTTGAATACCGCGCCGGTGCCGGTGATCACCGCGCAACCCAGCACGGCGGCACGGTCCAGCGGCATGTCGCGGCGGATGGCGACGCAGGCGTTCTCGTGCACCAGCATCTGCTCGGCGAAGGCCGAGAGGTTCATGAACTGGCTCACCGGCCTGAGGCTGGCGACTTCGCTCAGGCGCGGCGGCTCGTCCTTGCCGCGCTTGGTTTCCGGCGACACGCACAGCGACAGGTGCCCGGACACGCAGTGCGGACAGTGTCCGCAGAAGGCTGAGAGGCAGGTGACGACGTGGTCGCCCGGCTTCACCGAGCGTACTTCGGAGCCCACCTGCTCGACGATGCCGGCGGCCTCGTGGCCGAGGATTACCGGCAGCGGCCAGGGATAGGCACCCTCGATGAAATGCAGGTCGGAATGGCACAGCCCCACCGCACGAGTGCGGATCAGTACCTCACGCGGGCCGGGTTTGCCGATGGCGACTTCCTCGATGCTCAGCGGTGTGCCCGGCTGGCGCAATACAGCAGCTTTCATGGAGCTTCCTCAACGACAGATCATGGCAGCGACGGCCTGGCGTACCGGCTCGACATAGGGCGGGCGCATCAGGTCAGGACCCTCGGCGGGCTTGAAAACCGCCTTGGCGTGACTGAAGGTGCGGAAACCATCGCGGCCGTGATAGGCGCCCATGCCCGACGGGCCGACGCCACCGAACGGCAGGCTCTCGATGCCGACGTGCTTGATCACGTCGTTGATCGTCACCCCGCCCGAGGTGGTACGGCTAAGCACCTGGGCCTGCTCGTCGGCGTCGCTGCCGAAGTAGTACAGGCCCAGCGGGCGCGGATGGGCGTTGATGTAGGCGATCACCTCGGTGATGTCCTTGTAGGGTTTGATCGGCAGCAGCGGACCGAAGATTTCGTCCTGCATCACCTTCAGTTCGTCGCCGGGATTGCGCAGCAGGGTCGGCGCCAGCTTGTGCGCGGCCTGTACGGCGAAATCCTCGTCGGCCGGGTTCAGCTCGATCAGCTCGACGCCCGCTTCGCGCGCCTCGTCCAGGTAGCCCTGCAGGCGCTGCAGGTGACGGGCGTTGATCACCGAGGTGTAGTCGGGGTTGTCGCGCAGGCTCGGGTAGAAGCGCGCGATCGCCTCGCGGGCGCAGGCGATGAAGTCGTCCAGCGATTCTTCGGGGACGAACACGTAGTCCGGCGCCAGGCAGATCTGCCCGGCGTTGTGCAGCTTGCCGGCGATGATCTTCTGCACCGCCGTCTGGAAGTCAGCCGAGCGGGAAATGATGGTCGGCGACTTGCCGCCCAGCTCCAGGGTCACCGGCACCAGGTTCTCGGCGGCGGCGCGCATCACCTGCCTGCCGACGCTGGTGGCGCCGGTGAACAGCAGGTGGTCGAAGGGTTGGGCGCAGAACGCCTGGCCCACTTCCGGCCCGCCGGTGACCACGGCGACCTCGTCCTCGGCGAACACCGAGGCGATCATCCGGGCGGTCAGCTCCGAACTGTGCGGGGTGAACTCCGAAGGCTTGATGATCGCCCGGTTGCCGGCGGCCAGCACTCCGGCCAGGCCGGAGAAGACCATGTTCACCGGGAAGTTCCAGGGGGTGACGATGCCCACCACGCCCAGCGGCTGGTACTCCACCCACGCCTCGCCGCGCTCGCAGTGGCGAGGTTCGGGCTGCATCCAGGCGGCGAGCTGGGCCCTGGTCTGCTTCAGGGTCATCAGCGGCGAGAGCACTTCCACCACGCGGGAGAAGTCGTCGCTGCGCTGGCCGAAATCGGCGCGCACGGCGGCGATGATCTCGTCCTGGTGATCGACCAGCAGGCCGATGGCGCGGTCGATCAGTTCGATGCGCCGCTCGGCGCTCATCGGCTCGCTGGCCAGGTGTGCGGCGCGCTGGCGGTCGAGAATGGCGCGGATGGCGGCGCCGGGGCTGGTCTGGGTCATGGCGGTGGTCTCGCTCGTTATGGTTGTCGTTCAGTCTTCGCGGCGCGACGGCCACTCGTACTGCGGGGCTTCCTTGCGCATGAAGCGCGTGGAAGCCTCCTTCACGTAGCTGGAGGTGAGCGCCAGGGCCTGGGCGGCGGCCTCGGCGTCGAGCTGGGCGGCCAGGTCGCTCTCGAAGCTGCGAGCCAGCAGGCGCTTGCTCATGGCAAAGGCCGGCGGCGACATCTGCGACAGTGCCCGCGCCAGTTCCTCGGCGCGCTCGGCGGCGCGGTCGCCAGTGTGGGTTTCCAGGGCGATGCCCAGCTGAACGGCCTCGCTGGCGCCGATCTCACGGGCCGAATAGAGGATTTCGCGGGCTCGCTGCATGCCCACCAGGCGTGGCAGCAGCCAGGAGGCGGCGAGGTCCGGGACCAGGCCGATGCGGGCGAAGGCCATGCAGAAGCGCGCGCGCTCGCTGGCGATGACGAAGTCGGCGGCCAGCGCGAGGCTGAAGCCGGCGCCGTAGGCCACGCCGTCCACCAGTGCCACCACCGGGCGGTCGAAGTCGGCCAGGGCCGCCAGCAGGCGATTGGTTTCGGCCATGCGCATGCGTACCGCGCTGGCTTCGGGCGTCCCCCCCATGCTGCTGACGTCGCCGCCGGAGCAGAACGCCCCACCGGCGCCGGACAGCAGCAGCGCGCGAACCTCAGGATTGCGGCGCAGCGTGGTGAGCGCGTCGATCAGCTCGGCGACCATGGCCGTGGACAGCGCGTTCTTGCGTTCCGGATTGGCCAGCGTCAGGCGCGCCAATCCGTCTTCGATGCAGAGTTCGATGCTCGACATGCGTACCTCGCGGCAGGCACCCCGGCGGGAATGGCCGGCCCGCGCGCGGCGGCCCGGCCCACCCGCATCACAGGGTGCGGGCGATGATTTCCTTCATGATTTCGTTGGAGCCGCCGAAGATGCGGCCCACCCGGGCGTTGGCGTACATCCGCGCGATGGGGTACTCGAGCATGTAGCCGTAGCCGCCGTGCAACTGCAGACACTCGTCGATCAGCTTGCAGTTCTGCTCGGTGCACCACCACTTGGCCATGGCGGCCGTCTCGCCGGACAGCTCGCCCTTGAGCACCTTGACCATGCAATCGTCGACGAAGGCGCGGGCGATGGTGGCGATGCTCTTGCACTCGGCGAGCCTGAAGCGGGTGTTCTGCAGGTCCAGCAGGGTCTGGCCGAAGACCTTGCGGCTGCGCACGTACTCGGCGGTTTCCTCCACCGCGCGCTCCATGGTGGCCAGCGCGCCGAGGGCGATGATCATGCGTTCCTGGGGCAGCTGCTGCATCAGCTGGATGAAGCCCTTGCCCTCTTCCGGGCCGAGCAGATTGGCGGCCGGCACGCGCACGTCGTCGAAGAACAGCTCGGTGGTGTCCTGGCCCTTCTGGCCGATCTTTTCCAGGATGCGGCCACGGCGGAAGCCGGCCAGGTCCCTGGTTTCGACCACGATGATCGAGGTGCCCTTGGCGCCCTTCTCCGGGTCGGTCTTGGCCACCACCAGGATGATGTCGGCGTGGTAGCCGTTGGTGATGAAGGTCTTCGAGCCGTTGATCACGTAGTGATCGCCGTCACGCACGGCACGGGTCTTGATCGCCTGCAGGTCGGAACCGGCGCCCGGCTCGGACATCGCAATGGCGCCCACCAGCTCGCCACGGGCCATCTTCGGCAGCCAGTCGAGCTTCTGCTGCTCGCTGGCGTAGCGCAGCAGGTAGTGCGCGACGATGCCGCTGTGCACGTTGGTGCCCAGGCTGGTGCACATCGCCCGGCTCTGTTCCAGGGTGACGATGGCGTCGTGGGCGAAGGTGCCGCCACCGCCGCCGTACTGCTCGGGGATGCTGGGCAGCAACATGCCGAACTCGCCGGCCTTCAGCCACATGTCGCGGTCGATGTACTGCTGCTTCCACCAGCGCTCCTCATGGGGCACCAGCTCGTTGGCGATGAAGCGGCGGATGGAGTCCTGGAAGATCACCAGGTCGTCGGTGATCCACGGCGATTGAGTGGCGCTCATGGCGGCTCCTCGGCAAGCGGTTCAGAAAGAAGGCCGGCCGCACGGAGCGGCCGGCAGAGAGACGGTCAGGGACGACCGCCGCCGACAATCAGCACCTGGCCGGAGACGTAGTTCGACTCCGGGATGCAGAACAGGTACACGCCACCGGCGGCCTCTTCCGGGGTGCCGGCGCGGCCCATGGGGATCAGCGCGGCGGCGTTCTTCGCCATCTGCTCGCTGATACCGACCTTCAGCTCGCGGCCGCCGACGTTGATGGTGGCGCCCTCGCCGGCCGCGGCGGAGGTCAGGCGGGTTTCGATCAGGCCGAAGGCGACGCTGTTGACGCACACCTTGTAGCGCCCCCACTCCTTGGCCAGGGCCTTGGTCAGGCCGTTGATCGCGGACTTGGCCGCCGAGTAGTTGGCCTGGCCGGGGTTGCCCATCACACCGGACACCGAGGAGATGTTGACCACCTTGCGGAACACCTCGCGGCCTTCCTCGGCTTCCTTCTTGGCGGCTTCGCGGAAGTGTCCGGAAGCGGCGCGCAGGATGCGGAACGGCGCGGAGACGTGGACTTCCATGATGTCGTCCCACTGCTGGTCGGTCATCTTCTGGATCACGTTGTCCCAGGTGTAGCCGGCGTTGTTGACGATGATGTCGAGGCCGCCGAAGGATTCAAGCGCGGTCTTCACGAAGCGCTCGCCGAAGTCCTTGTCGGTCACGCTGCCGACGCAGGCGACGGCGCGGCCACCTTCGGCGACGATCTGCGCAACCACTTCCTCGGCAGGGGCCGCATCGAGGTCGTTGACCACCACGGCGGCGCCGTCGCGGTGCAGCTTGAGGGCGATTTCACGGCCGATGCCACGGCCGGAACCGGAAACGATGGCGACCTGGCCTGCGAGTTTGTTGCTCATTGCTGTTCTCCTGTTTCAGGCGTCCAGGGCCACGACGGCTTCGCCGGACAGTTTGATTTCACCCGCCTGGTTGCGGGTGGTGATTTCCAGGCGCACGGTGCCGGCAGCCTCGTCCTTCTCCAGCACACGGCCGGAGCAGGTGATGGCGTCACCCAGGTGGGTGATGGCGGCGAAGCGCACCGAGAATTGGCGCAGGCGCTCCTGCGGCACCCAGTTGGTCAGCAGCCGGCCCAGATAGGCCATGGACAGCATTCCGTGGGCGAACACGTCCGGCATGCCGGCCTTCTTCGCGAAGTCGATGTCGACGTGGATCGGGTTGTGGTCCCCCGAGGCGCCGCAGTACAGCGCCAGGGTGGTGCGGTTCACCGGCTCGGTGGTGAAGCTCGGCAGTTCGTCGCCGACGGCGATTGCATTCAGGTTCACGCTCGGCTCCTTTTAGTTGCGTACGACCAGGCTGTTGCGCAGTTCCGCCACCAGCTCGCCGGCGCCGTTGGTGACGCGGGTCTCGCGCACCACGAACTCCAGGGCACCGCCCTTCTTGTCGTAGATGTCGACGATCTTCGTCTCGAAGCTCAGGCGCTCGCCGGCGAAGGCCATGCAGTGGTAGGTGAAGCCCTGCTCGGCATGCAGGATGCGACCGAGGTCGATGTTCAGGCGCTTGAGCACCGAACCCGAACCGCCGGCTTCCATGTCCAGGCAGAAGAGGAAGGTCGGCGGCACCGGCAGGCCGGGGTAGCCAGCGTCACGGGCGGCGGTCTCGTCGCTGTAGCGCGCATCCGCCTGGCCGGTGGCCTTGGCGAAGAAGCGCAGCCGCCCCGCCTCGACCAGTTGCGTGTGGTTGGAAACCACCGCGCCGATATGGCTCTTGTCGATCATGCTCGCGGCTCCCGGATCACTGGCGCTGGAACAGGGTGACGACGCAGGCGCCGCCCAGGCCCAGGTTGTGCTGCAGGGCGAAGCGCGCGCCTTCCACCTGGGTGGCGTCGGCGGTTCCGCGCAGCTGGCGGGTCAGCTCGAAGCACTGGGCCAGGCCGGTGGCGCCCAGCGGATGGCCCTTGGACAGCAGGCCGCCGGAAGGGTTGGTGACGATGCGACCGCCGTAGGTGTTGTCGCCGTCGAGGATGAATTTCTCGGCGGTGCCTTCAGGCGTCAGCATCAGGCCTTCGTAGGTGATCAGTTCGTTGGCGGTGAAGCAGTCGTGCAGCTCAACCACCTGGATGTCCTGCGGACCCACGCCGGCCTTCTCGTACACGGCGGCAGCGGCGTTGCGGGTCATGTCGTAGCCGACGACCTTGCGCATGTCGCCTTCGTCGAAGGTGCTGTTGCGGTCGGTGGTCATGGCCTGGGCGGCGATCACCACGTCGGTGCGCAGGCCGTGCTTCTTCGCGAAGGCCTCGGAGCAGACGATGGCGGCGGCGGCGCCGCAGGTCGGCGGGCAGCACTGCAGGCGGGTCAGCGGGTCGAAGATCATCGGCGACGCCATGACTTCCTCGACGCTGACCACGTTGCGGAATACCGCCAGCGGGTTGCGCGCAGCGTGCTGGCTGGCCTTGACGCGGATGCGGGCGAAGGTCTCGCGGCTGATGCCGTATTCCTTCATGTAGGCGCGCCCGGCGCCGCCGAAGAACTGCGCGGCACGTGGTGCCTGCTCGTCGAAGCCCTGCACCTGCTGCATGGTCTTGGCGAAGCGGTCCATCGGGCCGGTGCGGTCGGTGTAGGCGCCTTTCAGCGCGCCTGGGACCATCTGCTCGAAGCCCAGGGCGATGGCGCATTCCACCGCACCGCTCTCGACGGCCTGGCGAGCCAGGAACAGTGCGGTGGAGCCGGTGGCGCAGTTGTTGTTGACGTTGACCACCGGGATGCCGGTCAGACCTACGCCGTACACCGCGGCCTGGCCGCAGGTGGAATCACCGTAGACGTAGCCGACGTAGGCCTGTTGCACCAAGGCATAATCGACGCCGGCATCGGCCAGCGCGGCCTTGGCCGCGTTGGCGCCCATGATGTGGTATTCGTCGCTCTGGCCCGGCTTGGTGAAGGGGATCATGCCGACCCCGGCCACCACTACTTTATTGCTCATATGTTTCTCCTTGGGGATGGGCGTGTCGCACACCATCAGTTGACGGCGCGTTTCTGGTCTTTCCAGTAGGGGGCGCGCAGGTCGCGCTTGAGGACCTTGCCGGCCGCCGAAAGCGGCAGCGCGGTCACGAACTCGACGGATTTCGGGCACTTGTAGCCGGCGATGTGCTGGGCGCAGTGGGCGCGGATGTCGTCGGCGCAGACGTCGCTGCCCTCGCGCAGCACCACCACGGCGTGCACCGCCTCGCCCCAGCGTTCACTGGGGATGCCGATCACCGCGCAGCTCTGCACGGCCGGGTGGCGGGCCACCACGTTCTCGACTTCGGCGGAGTAGACGTTCTCGCCGCCGGTGACGATCATGTCCTTCAGGCGGTCGACGATGAACAGGAAGCCACGCTCGTCCATATAGGCGCCGTCGCCGGTGTGCAGCCAGCCATTGCGCAGGGCCTTGGCGGTCTCCTCCGGGCGATTCCAGTAGCCGAGCATGACGTTGGGGCCGCAGGCGATGATCTCGCCCACGGTGCCGCGCGGCACCTCGACGCCGTCCTCATCGACGATCTTCACCAGGCCGCCGTAGCCGCCGCGCCCGGCGCTGCGCACCAGGCCGCTGGCGATGCCGTCGGCCTCGTGGGTCCAGTCCGGGCTCACCGAGATCACCGGCGACGACTCGGTCATCCCGTAGGCCTGCATGAAGGCAACGCCGGGGAACTTGGCCAGCGCCTGCTCGAGCACTGGCAGGGCGATCGGCGAGGCACCGTAGGCCATGCGCTTCAGGCAGGACAGGTCGTAGCGCTCGAAGTCCGGGTGGTTGATCACCGCCTGCAGCATGGTCGGCACCAGCAGAATCTCACTGATCCGTTCGCGCTCGATGGTCTGAATCACTTCCAGCGCATCGAACATCGGAACGAACACGTTGACGTCGCCACTGATGACCTGGCTGATGCAGCGGGCCATGGCGGCGGTATGGAACATCGGCGCCGCGTGCAGAGTGCGCGAGTCGGCCTCCGCCGGGTATTCGGCCATGCGCGCCACGGCAGAGGACCAGAGGTTCAGGTGCGACTGCATCACGCCCTTGGGCAGGCCGGTGGTGCCGCCGGTGTACATGATCGACGCCAGGTCATTGCCGCCACGCAGGGCATCGGCGACGGGCGCGTGGCTGGCGATAAGGCCCTCGAAGGAATGCATGCCCTCGGGCGCCGCGCCGTCACCGACGTGGACCAGCAGCGGGGCGCGCTTGGCGCCGGCGCGGATGCCTTCGGCCAGGTGCAGGAAGTGGTCGTCGATCAGCAGGATCTCGGTCTGGCAGTCGTCCAGCGAGTAGACGATTTCCGGCACGCTCCAGCGAATGTTCACCGGGTTGAGCACGCCACCGCCCCACCAGGTGGCCAGCATGTATTCCAGGTAGCGGTCGGAGTTCAGGGCCAGCATGCCGACCCGGTCGCCAACGCGCATGCCCAGCGCTTGCAGGGCCGCGGCCAGGCGCGAGATGCGCTCGCCCTGCTCGCGGAAGGTCCGCGTGCGGCCGCGGAAGATGGTCGCGACGTGGTCCGGGTCCTGCTGCAGCATGCGCTGCAGGCCTTGGGTCAGGTACATGGCAGGTCTCCAATGGATGTTGTTCTTGTGAGTTCGATACTAGGGAGCGGCGCCGGATGCGGCGTCGGTCGAAGGGATGAAGCTGCGGTGGTTTGGCGGATGGTTCGAATGGACTAGAAGCTGGAAGTCGGACCGCATCGGGCGGTTCGCGAGCAAGCTCGCTCCTACAGGCATGCGCCGGACCGCTCTTCGTAGGAGCGAGCTTGCTCGCGAACCCGCCAATGACACCGGCCTTGTCGGCGGATCGCGGATAAAATCCGCTCCTACGGGTTCAGCTCTGCGCGCCCTTTCGTAGGAGCGAACGCTCCAGCGGCGCAATAAAAAAGGGCCAGGCGCCCGAAGCCGCCCGGCCCTCCCCCGTACAACCCTGTATCAGCTCGCCAGCACTTCCCCCAGCGACGCCGCACGGTCCGACGCCATGTCGTTGCGATCGGCCAGCACCAGGTCGGCGCACTTCTCGCCGATCATGATGGTCGGCGCGTTGGTGTTTCCGCCCACCTGCAGCGGGATCACCGAGGCGTCCGCCACCCGCAGCCCCTGCACACCGCGCACGCGAAGCTGCGGATCGACCACCGAGTGCTCGTCGCCGCCCATCCGGCAACTCCCCACCGGGTGGTAAACGTTGTCGCAATGCTCGCGGATCATCTGCTTGACCGCGTCGTCGTCGCTGCCGTCGAACTTCAGGTGACCGTGGAACAGTGGCTTGCCGCCGAAACGCGTGAGCACCGGTTGCTCGAGAATCTGGTGCACCAGCTTGACGCCCTTGAGCATGGTCGCCATGTCGCGCTCGTCCTGCAGCAGGTTCAGCTCGATCCGGGGATCATCGCGCATGTCGGCGCTGGCCAGGCGGATCTGCCCGCGACTGTGCGGACGCAGCACGCAGACATGCACGGAATAGCCGCTGCCGTAATGGAAGGTGCGCCCGTGGTTGTCGCCGGAGGACATCACGAAGTGCAGCTGGATGTCCGGATCGGCCAGGGCGGGATCGGTCTTGAGGAAGGCGCCGGCCTCGGTGAAGGTGCGGGTGAACAGGCCACCGCGCTCGCGCTTGTATTTGCGCCACTGCCAGAGGTAGCTGAGCGCACCGCGAACGGTCACGCCGAACAGGTCGGTGCTGAAGATGCGCTTGTGCAGGATCAGGTCCGGGTGCTCCTGCAGGTTCTGCCCCACCTCGGGCGCATCGTGCAGCGGGGTGATGCCCATCTGGCGCAGGTGCGCGGCCGGGCCGATGCCGGAGACCATCAGCAGTTGCGGCGATACCAGGGAGCCGGCGCAGACGATCACTTCCCGCGACGCGTGCAGCGCCGCTTCCTTGCCTTCGCGCTCCACCAGCACGCCGGTTGCCCGCTTGTCCTGGAACAGGATGCGCAAGGCCCGGGTGCCCGTAAGCACATGCAGATTGGCGCGGCCGCCGTTGTGTACCGCATCCTCGGCCTTGCCACGGTGCAGGTAGGCGCGCGCCGCGTTCCAGCGCTCGCCGTTGAACTGGGTGACCTGGAAGTAGCCCACCCCCTCCTGCTGCGGTCCGTTGAAATCGTGGTTGTACGGATGGCCGGCGGTGGCCGCCGCCTCGATGAAATGACGAGCCCAGGAGCACGGCGAGCGGGGATCGGTCACATGCAGGGGGCCGCTGCCGCCGTGCAGTTCATCATCGCGACCGGCAACGCGTTCGTTGTTCTCGGCGCGCTTGAAGTACGGCAGCACTTCCTTCCAGCTCCAGCCCTCGCAGCCCTGGCTCGCCCAGCCGTCGTAGTCCGAGGGGGTGCCGCGCAGGTAGAGCATGCCGTTGATCGACGAGCTGCCGCCCAGCCCCCGGCCGCGCGGCAGGTAGCTCGCGCGTCCGGCCAGGCTTGGCTGCGCAGTGCTTTCGTAGGCGTAGTTGTACTCGCCCTTGCGCGGAATGGTCAGCACCAGCCCCACCGGCACCGTGACCTTGCCGTGGTGGTCGTGGCCGCCCGTTTCCAGCAGCGCCACCGTGCAGCCGGCATCGGCCAGACGGCCCGCCACGGCGCAACCGGCGGACCCGGCGCCCACCACGATGTAATCGAATAGCCGTTCCATCTGTTTCACCTTTCTTGTTGTTGAGGACGGGGCGCGGGTCAGATGACGCCGGCGCTCTTCAAAGCGGCAATGCGCGTGTCCGGCACACCCCAGTCATACAGCACGGCTTCGCTCTGTGGCTCGCCCTGGGGCTGTGTCGGGGTTGCCGCCGGCGTGCGGCTGAAGCGCGGGGCCGGCGCGGGCTGGAGCACGCCGCCCAGCTCCAGGTAGGTGCCGCGCGCACGGTTGTGCGGGTGTTCGGCGGCCTCGGCCCAGTCCAGCACCGGGGCGAAACAGGCGTCGCTTCCTTCCAGCAGTTCGCACCACTGGGCGCGACTGCGCTGGATGAACAGCGCGGCGAGCTTGGCCTTGAGTTCCGGCCACTGGCGCTTGTCCATCTGCTGCTGGAAGTGCGGATCGTCGATGCCGCAGCGCTGAAGCAGCTCGGCATAGAACTGCGGCTCGATGGCGCCCAGGGCGATGTACCGGCCGTCGGCGCACTGGTAGGTGTCGTAGAAGTGGGCGCCGCCGTCGAGCAGGCTGACGCCGCGCTCGTCACTGAGCCGGCCGGAGGCGCGGAAGCCGTACATCATGGCCGAGAGCAGCGCGGTGCCGTCAGTCATGGCCGCATCCACCACCTGGCCGCGCCCGGACTGTCGCGCCTCCAGCAGCGCGCAGAGCAGCCCGAAGGCAAGCAGCATGCCGCCACCGCCGAAGTCGCCGATGTAGTTGTGCGGCACCACCGGCTTCTCGCCGGGACGACCGATGGCGTGCAGCGCTCCGGCCAGGGCGATGTAGTTGATGTCATGGCCCGCGGCCCGGGCCAGTGGACCGTCCTGGCCCCAGCCGGTCATACGGCCGTAGACCAGTTTCGGATTACGCTCCAGGCACGGCTCCGGGCCCAGGCCGAGGCGCTCCATCACGCCGGGGCGGAACCCCTCGATCAGGGCGTCGGCGCCTTCTACCAGTTGCAGCAGGGTTTCCACGCCTTCTGCCTGGCGCAGGTCCAGAGATATGGCGCGGCGGCCACGGCTGAGCACGTCGAAGCGCGCGCGCTCGCCCAGGGACTGGCCGGGGCGTTGCACGCGGATGACCTCGGCGCCCATGTCGGCCAGCAGCATGGCGCAGAACGGCGCCGGCCCCAGGCCAACCATTTCGATTACCTTCATTCCCGTCAGCGGGCCCGCCATCGCATCGCTCCTGTCTGGCTGCGCAAGCACCGGATCATCCGGCGGGTACCCAGCCTAGCGACGCGCCATCAGCCAACAATGGTTCGAAGGGACGAAAGTCCCGGCTAGTCCTTCGGGCGACTGGCGTGCCTCAAACTTCGCTTAGTTCGAATGGACGACTGCGCCATTTGCGCCGCCCGTGGCAAGATGCCGTATTCGAGAACAACAAATGAGCCGGAGGTGGCGCCCCAGAGCCGCCAACCGACCGGCCAGCGGAGTCATCATGTCTGCCCAAGTCCATCCGCCGCGCATCCTGGCGAGCAAGTTCGCCGTGCCTGTGGCCGCCAGTACCCACCTGCTCCGACAGCACCTGCTGGAGCAGATGGAACAGGCCGATGCCGCGCGTCTGATCCTCGTCCGTGCCGCCGCCGGTTTCGGCAAGACCACCCTGCTGCAGCAGTATCGCGAGCGCTGCCTGGCCACCGGTCGCCAGGTGCTCTGGCTCAACCTCGACGCCGCCGACAACGACCTGCTGCGCTTCGTCGCGCACCTCTCCACCGGCCTGCGCCAGCTGGACGGCGCCGCGCCCATCGAGGAGCCGGGGCGCACGCAGCCGATGCAGGACCTGCTGGAAGAGCTGTCCGACCGTACCCAACCCTTCGCCCTGCTGTTCGACGAGTTCGAAGCCGTGCACAACCCGGCAGTACTCAGCTTCGTCCAGCAACTGATCGACGCCCTGCCCTCCTGCGGCGTACTGTTGATCGCCTCGCGGGCGACCCCGGACATCGGCCTGGGCCGAATCCGCGCCCGCGGCCAATTGCTGGAGATCAACCCCAGCGCGCTGCGCTTCACCATCGAGGAGGCGACCCGCTTCATTCGCGACAAGCGCCAGTTGCCACTGCGCGACAACGAGATCGCCACCCTGCACCGCTGTACCGAGGGCTGGATCACCGCCATCTACCTGGCGAGCCTGTCACTGCAAGGTCGCACCGACCAGGCCGCGTTCGTCGCCAGCTTCTCCGGCAGCAACCTGGAGCTGGCCGAATACCTGGCCGAAGACATCCTTGCCCGGCAGAACGACGAATGCCGAGACTTCCTCCTGCAGACCAGCGTGCTCGACCAGCTCAGCGCGCCGCTGTGCGACGCCGTCACTGGCCTAGGCAACGGCCAGGCCATGCTCGCCTACCTGGAACGCGCCAACCTGTTCATCTTCCCGGCGGACAACGAGCACCAGTGGTTCCGCTACCACAGCCTGTTCGCCAGCTACCTGCGTGATGCCCTGGAGCGCCGCCACCCAGGCCGAGCCAGCACGTTGCACCGCGCCGCCGCACAGTGGTACCTGGCACAGCAACGTCCGGTGCCGGCCATCGACCACCTGTTGCGCGCCGGCGCCCGTGAGGAGGCCACCCGCCACCTGGCCCGGCATATCGCCGATTTCATGGACGTCGGCCGCTCGCGCCTGCTGCTGCGCTGGCTGGACCAGATTCCCGCCGAGGTGCTCAAGGACTACCCGACCCTGTGCCTGGGCTACTCCTGGACCCTCGCCCTGCACCGCCGTTACGCCGACGCCCTGCACAGCATCGGCCTGCTCGAGCGTGAAGCCGCTGGCGGCGAACAACCGGTCGCACTGGAGGCGGAGACCATCCGCTGCCTGCTGCTGGCACTCACCGACCAGGTCGAGGAATGCTGCGAGGCGGGCCTCGCCCACATCCAGCGCATACCCGACGACGAACAGTTCCAGTACGGCGTGATCGCCAACAGCCTGGCCTACAGCCTGGTTTCCACCGGTCGTTACGAGGAAGCGCGGCGTCTGCTGTCACGGGCCATCCTGCGCTGTTCGCAGAGCCGCACCGCGTCCATGGGCAGCGTCGCCAGTTGCATCGAAGGTGTGCTGGACATGATCCAGGGGCGCCTGGGCAACGCCGTGGCGCGCCTCCAGGCAGCGGCGCAACGGCAATCCGAAGGCGGTGTGGAGAAGGTCCTGGCCGGGCGTCCATCGCTGGAGATCACCCTGTCCATCGCGCTGTACGAAACCGATGCACTGGAGGAAGTGGCACAGCTGCTCGGCGAGGTATTGCCCAACGCCAAGGAAAGCAGCCCGCCGGATTCACTGATCTCCTCCCATGTGCTGTTGGCGCGCATCGCCCTGCTGCACGGCGACCGCGACAGCTGGCTGCGCCATCTGGCCGACCTGGAACAGATCGGCCAGCAGGCGGGTTCGGCGCGGGCCATCTGCTCGGCCTGGCTGGAGCGGGCACGCATCGCCACCCTGGAGAATCGCCTGGAAGCCGCCGCGCAGTCGCTGCGCTACGCCGAGCTGCACGGCGACTGGGAGCGCCCTGGCATCCTGCTCAACGGCAACGACGTCGACACACCGAGCATCGCCCGCCTGCGCCTGCGCATCGCCCAGGGCGACTATGCCGAGCCTGAGCGGCTGCTGGGTGAAGCGATGGCCAGCGCCCAACAGCGTCAGCAGCATCGCCGCGAACTCAAGCTGCGCCTGCTCCGTGCCCTGGCGCTGGACGGCCTCGGCCGGGGCGAAGCGGCGTTCGAAGAGCTGACCGAGGCGCTGCGTTTCGCCAGCCACGAAGGCTTCCTGCGCACCTTCCTAGACGAAGGTCCGAGCCTGGGCGCCCTGCTGCAACGCTGGGCCGTGCCCTGCCAGTCGCAGAGCCGCGCCCTGGGCATCGAACCGCGCTTTCTGGCGACCTTGTTGCAACGCTTCGCCGGCACCGGTGAAACCCAGGCGGCGGGCGCGGCGGCAGGAGCCGGCGGTGACGCCCTGACCAGCCGCGAGATCCAGGTGATCCGCCTGCTGGCCGCCGGCCACCGGAACAAGGTGATCGCCGAGAAGATGTTCCTCTCCGAGTTCACCGTGAAATCACACCTGCGCAACATCAACGCCAAGCTCGGGGCGCAGGGGCGGACCGAGGCGGTGGCGATTGCACGGGCGCGGGGATTACTGGACTGAGACCGGAACGGCGTCCGCGATAGCCCCGCGCCGATAACGGATCACGGACGAAGTCCGCTCCTACAAGACAGCTCTTTGCTCGGGTCAGCCCTCACCCTACCCCTCTCCCAGTGGGAGAGGGGTAGGGTGAGGGGATGCATCGGCACGGGCTTCCCTGAAGAAGACCGTTGCTCCTACGAGAGCCCCTCCTCGGCCCTATCCCTAAGGGGACGGGCTGAGGAGTGCGAGACGCGCCGGCACGGCTCAATCGGCAGATGTAGGGCGTATACCGCTTCGCGTCATCCCCCTATCGGCCAGGACTCAGCCTCTGGTGGATTCGAGCGGGGAGCGATCTGCCGGCCCCACGCACAGCGTTTACGATAAATACTGCGTATCGGCGTACAACCGTGAACGGTTGTACGCCCTACCTCGAGCTCAAGCGCCAGCGTTGGCCAGCAGGCGCCGGGCCCGCCCCAGCACCGGAGCATCGACCATCTGCCCATCGACCTGGAACGCCGCCGCGCCACCCTGCGCAGCCTCCAGCACGCGCCGAGCCCAGTCCAGTTCCTCGGCGCTGGGTGCCAGCGCCCCATGGACGACGCCGACCTGCTTCGGATGGATGCACAGCGCGCCCACCAGACCGAGATCGCGGCCATGGCGAATGGTCGCCGCCAACCCTTCGGCATCGTCGAACGCCGGGTAGACCGTATCCAGTGGCGGTTGCAGGTCGTTGACCCGCGAGTGCAGCAACAGGCTCAGGCGCACCTGGTCGTAGACGCTGGCGGCGGCCGCTGTGCCATTGCTCATGCCGATATCCAGGGCGAGGTCGAGCCCGCCGAAGGTCAGACGCTCCACGCCCTCGCACGCAGCGATTTCCCCCAGCGCGAGCAGGCCCCGCGCGCTCTCGATCAAGGGCCAGACCGGCTTGCCACAAGCCACCGCCACGCGAACCTGGGCGGCCCGTTCGGCCTTGGGCAGGAGAATGCCGGCAACGCCCGGCAGACGCCCGCAGAGTTCGAGGTCGGCGGCCTGCTCGGGATCGCCCGCGGCATTCACCCTCACCAGCACCCGCGCGGCCGGCTCGGCGCGGAGGAACTCCGCCAGGTTGTCCCGCGCCAGGGCCTTGAGCCCGGACTCCACGGCATCCTCAAGGTCGACGATCACCGCGTCCGCGCCACAGGCGAGTGCCTTGGCGAAGCGCTCCGGGCGGCTGCCGGGTACGAACAGGGCGGTTCGGACAATGGAATTCATCAGGTTCTCCTGGCTCATGCCGCGCCCTGCTCATGCAGGCGCTGGATGTCACTGGCGGTACAGCCCAGTTCCTGCAACAGACTGTCGGTGTGCTCGCCGAGCGCCGGCACCGGGTCCATGCGCGCGGCGAAGGCGCTGCTTCGGGCCGGCGGCAACAGCGCCGGCAAACGGCCAACCGGGCTGTCGATCTCGCGCCAGCCGTCGCGGGCGGCGAGTTGCGGGTGCTGCCACAGGCCACGCATGTCGTTGACGTGGGCGTTGGCGATCTGTGCCTGTTCGAGACGCTCGACCACTTGCTCCGCCGTCAGATTGGCGAAGGCTTCGACGATCAGCGCGCGCAATGCATCGCGGTTGGCGACCCGCAGGCTGGTGCCCGTGAAACGGACATCGCCGGCCAGTTCCGGGCGCTTCAGCACGACGTCACAGAAGGCTTTCCACTCGCGTTCGTTCTGCACGCCGAGCATCACGCTGCCGCCGTCGCCCACCGGGAACGGGCCGTAGGGATAGATGGTGGCATGGGCGGCGCCGGCGCGCGGCGGCGGGTTCTGGCCTTCGAAGGCGTAGTACATCGGGAAGCCCATCCACTCGGCCATGCTCTCCAGCATGGACACCTCGACCCGGCTGCCCTGCCCCGTGCGCCCACGCAGCAGCAGTGCCGAGAGGATGCCGCTGTAGGCGTACATGCCGGCGGAGATGTCGGCGATGGAGCAGCCGGCCTTGGCCATCCCGTCGGCGCCGGGACTGCCGGTCACCGAGAGGAAGCCGCTTTCGCTCTGGATCAGCAGGTCGTAGGCCTTCTTCTGCTCGTAGGGGCCGCCTTCACCATAGCCGGAGATATCGCAGACGATCAGGCGCGGGAAGCGTTCGTGCAGCACCTCGAACGACAGCCCCATGCGTGCGGCGGCGCCCGGTGCGAGGTTCTGCACCAGTACGTCGGCGCGCTCCAGCAACTGCTCCAGTACGGCCTGCGCCGGCTCCTGCTTGAGGTCCAGGGCCAGGCTCTCCTTGGAACGGTTGGTCCAGACGAAGTGCGAGGCCATACCGCGCACGCGTTCGTCGTAGCCACGGGCGAAGTCGCCGACACCGGGGCGTTCGACCTTGATCACCCGCGCGCCGAGGTCGGCCAACTGGCGGGTACAGAACGGCGCGGCGATGGCGTGTTCCAGGCTGATGACGGTGATCCCGTCGAGGGGACGCGGACTCATGGACAACTCCTGACGCCAGCCGGTTGGCCGGCGCGATGATTCGGAAGGTCCGGGCGGCACCGCCGCCCGGGGCGGGCTCAGGCGAAGTCGTTGACCTGCTCGAGTCCATGCAGGCGCCAGGTGGCATCGATCAGCCGCGCGGCTTCGGCTTCGCCACGGGCGCCGGCGAAGGTCAGCAGTCGGCGGAACTTGTCCTCCAGCTCGTCGCGGCTCAGTGTGTTGCCGGGGTCGCCCTTGGGCTCATCGATGGCTCCTTCGAGGCGGCGGCCGTCGCTGGTCAGCACCTCGACCCGACCCAACCAGCGCTGCGGGTAGGCAGCATCGACCTCGGGGTCGAGCTGCATGGCGACCTTGTCGCGGAAGGCTGCGACACGTGAATCCTGCAGGGCGAATTCCTCGAACTCCACCAGCCCGGCCTTGCCGTGCACGGCGATCAGGCCCAGCACGGTGCCCATGGAGAACTTCGCCTGGTGCACGCTCTGCGGCACCACCACGCGACCAAGCACGTCGATGGCGCCCTGGTGCACACGGGTGGTGACGCGTGCAATGTCCTCGTGGCCCAGGCCCTCACGCTGCATCAACACGAGCAGCGCGTCGGCGGCTGGGTGCGTATGGCGGCAGGAGGCGTGGAACTTGAAGGATGTCTCGGTCAGCGCCCAGCGCGTGCCCAGCCCGTCCACCAGCCAACGCGGGTCGGCGTCACTGGACATCCCGGCGGCCATGCCCTGCTCGCCTTCGAGGATGTTCTGCGCACCGGTCAGGCCGTCGGCGGTCAGGTAGGCGGCCAGCAGGCCATCGGCAGCTGCCTTGGCGGTATGCAGCTGCTTGGAGTCGGCGGCGTCGCGCAGGAACTCCCAGAGCCCGGCGGCCTGGGTTCCGGCGCTGCCCAGGCAGTTCACGAACTGACGGCTGTCGAAGCCCAGTAGCTTGCCTACCGCCACCGCGGCGGCCAGGGTGCCGACCGTGGCGGTGGTGTGGAAGATGCGGTAGTGCGAGCGGCCGAGGAATTCGCCGATGCGGATGCCCGCCTCGTAGCCGGCGACGCTGGCGAGGATCAGTTCACGACCGGACCTGCCCAGATCCTGGGCGGCGGCCAGGGCCGCCGGGAAAACCACGGTGGCCGGGTGCAGCACGGAGCTGTTGTGCAGGTCGTCCTGCTCCACCAGGTGCGAACTGGCGGCGTTCACCAGGGCGGCGAAATAGGCGCTGCTGCCGGTGCCATCGACCAGAATGCGGCTGTTGCCGTCCGCCGGCCCCATCTGGCGGGCGTAGCGCTGGAACAGCGGGATCGGGTGACGGCCCTGGCTGGCCAGGGCCGAGCCCAGCCAGTCGAGGAACAGGTCTTCGGTGCGTTCGATCACCGCCTGAGGCAGGTCCTCAAAGCGCAGGCCGGCAAGGAACTCGGCCAGGGCGTGGGTATTGTTCATGTTGTTCTCGCTCTCGGGTGCGCCGGCGTCAGAAGGAACGCGGCAGTTCGAGCAGGTGCTCGGCCACGTAGGACAGGATCAGGTTGGTGGAGATCGGCGCCACCTGGTACAGGCGTGTCTCGCGGAACTTGCGCTCGACGTCGTATTCGCAGGCGAAGCCGAATCCGCCGTGGGTCTGCAGGCAGGCATTGGCGGCCTCCCAGCTGGCCTTGGCCGCCAGGTACTTGGCCATGTTCGCAGCGGCCCCCGCGTTGCGTCCGGCGTCGTAGTCCGCGCAGGCCTTCCAGCGCATCAGGTCGGCCGCCTCCACTTCGATGTGCGCCTCGGCGATGGGGAACTGCACGCCCTGGTTCTGCCCGATCGGGCGGCCGAACACCACGCGGTCACGGGCGTACTGGCTGGCCTTCTCGATGAACCAGCGGCCATCGCCGATGCACTCGGCGGCGATCAGGGTACGCTCGGCGTTGAGGCCGTCGAGGATGTAGCGGAAGCCCTTGCCCTCCTCGCCGATCAGGCTGCTGGCGGGGATTTCCAGGTTGTCGAAGAACAGCTCGTTGGTCTCGTGGTTGACCATGTTGGCGATGGGCTGCACGGTCAGGCCGTTGCCGATGGCTTCGCGCAGGTCGACCAGGAAGATCGACATGCCCTCGGCCTTCTTCTTCACCTCGGCCAGCGGCGTGGTGCGGGCCAGCAGGATCATCAGGTCGGAGTGCTGGATGCGCGAGATCCACACCTTCTGGCCGTTGATCACATACTTGTCGCCTCGGCGCACGGCGGTGGTCTTGATCTTGGTGGTGTCGGTGCCGGTGGTGGGCTCGGTCACGCCCATGGATTGCAGGCGCAGCTCGCCGCTGGCCAGCTTGGGCAGGTAGTAGGCCTTCTGTTCCTCGCTGCCGTTACGCAGCAGGGTGAACATGTTGTACATCTGCCCGTGAATGGTCCCGGAATTGCCGCCGCAGCGGTTCACTTCCTCGAGGATCACCGAGGCTTCGGCCAGGCCAAGGCCGGAGCCGCCGTATTCCTCTGGGATCATCGCCGACAGCCAACCGGCTTCGGTCATGGCGCTGACGAAGGCCTCGGGGAAGCCCTTCTCGTCGTCGATCCTGCGCCAGTACTCGGCGGGGAACTCCGCGCAAAGGGCGCGCACGCCGTCGCGGATGGCCTGGATTTCTTCGGGGGTGCTGCTCATGCGATGTCCTCGGTACGTCAGGCGGTCGCGATGCGGCCGCGTCAGGTTTTCAGTCGAATTCCACTTCGCCACTCTGGGCGATGCCGGCGCCGTTGCCGGCCCAGACCTCGGCCTTGCCCGGCGCGAGCAGGCGCCCGCCGAGTTCGAAGGCTTCCGGGCAGACCAGCGGGCGCACCCCACGGAAGGCGAAGCGGCGCAGGCGTGCCTGCGGGTTGGCGCGGCAGAAGGCGCGCAGGTTCAGGGTGGCGATCAGCGGGCCGTGTACCACCAGTCCCGGATAGCCCTCGGTTTCGGTGACATAGGGCCAGTCGTAATGGATACGGTGGCCGTTGAAGGTCACCGCCGAGTAACGGAACAGCAGCACCGGTGAAGGCTCCACGGCCTCGCTCCAGGCGCCGGCCGGCAGGGCTTCGCCGCTGGCGAGCCTGGGCGGCGTCGGTTCGCGGTAGACGATGTCCTGCTCCTCGCGAATCGCCAGGCGATCGTCCTGCAGGTAGTCGTGGCGCAGGGTGACGAACAGCAGCGAGCCGGTACGCCCATGCTTCTCCTCGACCTTGAGGATGGTGGTCACCCGGCTGGCCTGGCGGCCCACGCACAGCGGCTCATGGAACTCCATGCGGCCACCGGCCCACATGCGGTTGCGCCCATCCGCCGGCGGCAGGAAGCCACCGCGCGCCGGGTGTCCGTCGGCGCCCAGGCCCGATTCAGGCTCGGCGTCCTGGAAGAACGCCCACTGCCACAAGGGCGGCAGCGCTTCGCCGGCGCCGGGAGCCTCTTCGCCCAGGGTGACGGCGAGACGGCGGACCAGCACCTCGCTCAGTTCCTCGTGGCGCTCCTGGCTACGGCCGATCCAGGAGCTATAGGGGGAATCGCTCATCGCAGGGCTCTCCGTGTTGAAAATTTCATGCAGCATGCAGTGCCTCTTGCGTTCCGAGAATCTGCATTTTCATAACCCAGCGTTAAGTAAATCCGAACGCCAATTTCAGGGCCGACCATGCATTTCGATCTCGCCGACCTGCGTCTCTTCGTCCATATCGCCGAAGCCCCCAGCCTGACCCAGGGCGCCCGCCGCGCGCACCTCTCGGCGGCCGCCGCGAGCGCGCGGATCAAGGCGCTCGAAGGTCAGCTCGACTGCCGCCTGCTGTACCGCGACAACCGTGGCGTCGAGCTGACCCCGGCGGGCCAGCGGCTGCTGCAGCACGCACGCCTGATCCTGCGCCAGGTGGAACACCTGAAGGACGACTTCAGCGAACAGGGCGGCGACCAGGTCGGGCACATTCGCATCTTCGCCAACACCACGGCGGTCACCGAGTTCCTGCCCGAGCTGCTGGCCGGCTTCCTCGCCGTGCGCCCCGGCGTCAGCGTCGATCTGCAGGAGCGCCTGAACCGCGATATCGTCCGCGCCATCCTCGACGGCTCGGCCGACCTGGGCATCGTCGCTGGGGCGGTGCGCGCCGAGGGCCTGCAGGTGGTGCACTTCAGCACCGACCGACTGGTCCTGGCTGTGCCGCCGGGGCATCCGCTGGGCCGGTTGCGCCGGCTCACGCTCGCCGACACCCTGGACTTCGCCCACATCGGCCTGCATGAAGGCAGCACCCTGCAGAGCTTCCTGCGCGAGCAGGTGGAGCGCGTCGGCGGCAGCCTCAACCTGCGCATCCAGGTAGCGAGCTTCGAGGCCATCTGCCGGATGGTCGAGGCCGGGGTGGGCATTGGGGTGATCCCGGAGACGGCGGCGCGTCGCCACAGCCGCACCATGAACCTGCAGATCCTCGCCCTGGACGAGCCCTGGGTGGTGCGCGAACGCAGCGTGCTGGTGCGTGATCGCGAGGCCCTGCCCGGCTGCGCCCGGGCGTTGGTGGAGCTGCTGCGGCAGACTGGCGATGGCCGCTCACCCGAGCAGCCCCAGTGACTTGGCACGGACGATGGCCTGGGTGCGCCGGCGCACGCCGAGCTTCACGTTGATCTTCTTGGTGTGCGTCTTCACGGTATTCAGGGAAATGAACAGGCTGTTGCCAATTTCCTGGTTCGACAGGCCCTCGGCCAGCAGCCGCAACACCGCCACCTCACGTGCGGTGAGGCCGTGCCCGGAGCCCTCGGGGGCACCGCCGGGTCCCGCCGGCAGCAGGCCGGAGAGCTGCTCGATCGGCAGGCTACCGGCAAGGCGTTCCACCGCGTGCTGCGCCTCGCGCGCCAGGCCATAGAGTTCCAGGCACTGGCACTCCTCCTGTAGCTGGCGCAGACGTTCGCAAGCCACCTCCGGGCTGCCGCAGCCGGCCTCGGCGAGCGCCAGCAGATAACGCAGGCGCTGCGGCAGCGACGGCGTGTGCAGCGGCGGCACCGCTTTCTGCGCAGCCAGCGCCTGGCCTTCCTGATGCAGGCGCTGCCACTGTCCCTGGCGCGCCAGCAGGCGCAGCCGCAGGCCCTGCAGGGGCAGCGCGTAGCAAACCGGCTGCACCCGCCAGCGATGCATGCAGCGTTCGGCTTCCTCCATTCGGCGATCGGCGCGCAGTGGATCGCCGCCCCGCGAGGCGACTTCGGCGAGACCGATCAGGCCATGCAGGATGCACGGATCGGCGCAAGCGCGAGCTTGCGCCACGCCCCGTTCGAGGACGGCTTCGGCGCCGGTCATGTCGCCCTGAAGCAGCAGCAGCTCGCCACGCAGGAAGTCCAGGCGACCGATCAGCAACCCGTGTTCCTGACCGGTCGCCGCCACGCGCTCGCAGCAGGCATCCAGCAGTGTCTGGGCCTGCCCCGCCTCGCCGCCGAGCAGGGCCAGGCGGATGCGGTCGCAGTCGAGCAGCACTTCACTGGCCAGGCAGCCACGGCGGCGCGCCAGCTCCAACGCGTCCTGCAGCGTGCGTCGCGCCGCCTGTGGCTGGCCCCCGGCCATGTCCAGGCGCGCCAGGGTGGTCTGGCACAACAGCACCGAGCGCCAGTCGCTCGGGTCGAGCTCTTGCAGGGCGGCACTGCAGCGTTCGCGAGCATCGTCCAGGCGCCCCCGCATGCCGTCCAGCGCGCCCTGCAGCGCCAGCCAGTTGGCCAGCAGGCGGCGGTTGCGCGCGGCCTGGGCTTGCGGCAGGAAGTCGCTGAGGCGCTCGATGCAGGCCTCCGCCTCGTCCAGACGCCAGCTGAACAGCAGCGCACGGGCGTTCAGGCAGATCAGTCGGGGGGTGCTTTCCATCAGCGCGGCGGGGAGCTTTTCGCGCCAATCCAGCAGCAGTCGCAGGTGGTCGCCGGCGAACAGCCAGTCCATGTCCAGGCGGTCCATGTAGCTGGCGGCGACTTCCGGCTGGCCAGCGCCCAGCGCCAGCTCGATAGCCTCGTTCAGCCAACCGGCCTGGCTCAGCACGTTGCAGGCACGCAGGCGCAGGCGGGTAAGCGCCGGCCCCTGCAGGTGGCCTTGCAATGCCTTGGCCACCAGTGGTGGCAGGCGGAAGCAACTGGCCTCGGCATCCAGCGCGAGGAAGAAGCCCTGGCCATGGCGCAGCTGGTCGAAGCGCTCGCCGCCCCCCTCCTCCCAAAGGCCAGCACAGATTTCCCGGTTGAAGCGCGGCAGGTAGGCCAGGCCGCAGAGCATGTCGCCAGTCTCTGCGTCGAGGCGGCCAAGCAGCTCCTGCGACAGGTACGAGCGCAGCCAGGACGCCACTTCACCCGGCGCATGCACGCCGTCACGCGCACTGAGCAACAGGCGTACGCCCGCGCACCACCCCTGGGTGGCAGCCCACAGACGCTCGCGACACTCGGCGTCGTAGCCCTGGGCCAGCGCCAGCGTGTCGCTTTCCTCGCGGCTGAACGCCAGCTGCGCGATGCCCAGCTCGCACAGGCGCTCGTCAAGCAGCAGGCGCGAGAGGTTCCATTGCGGGCGCTGGCGGCAACTGACCAGCAGGTAAAGCGGCGCTTCGCCCAGGCTCAGCAGGCGCTGGAGCCAGGCATCGAGCTCCGCGTCGGGGTCTTGCGGATAGTCGTCCAGCACCAGCCACAGCGGTTGTCGGCGCAACTGCAGGGCCTGCAGCACGCTGGTCGGGTCGGTGTCGTGCAAGCCCAGGCTCCTGGCTATCTGGGTACATGCGACCGCCACTTCCAGCCGCTGACCGGCACAATCCAGCCAGATCCGTGCGCAACTGGCCGGCAGGCGCTCCAGCGCGGCACGGGCCAGCGCACTCTTGCCGTAGCCGGCGGGGGCGCAGAGCAGGTTCAGGCGCCGTGGAGATTCCAGCAGGGCCAGCAGCAGCGGCTCGCGCGGCAGTTGCGTGGCAGGCATGGACACCGGCGCACCGGCGGCAATGGCGGAGAAACTGGACATGGCGACACCCGTTTTCGTTGTAATTCGTGCTGCGTCTGGGTGTCAGCAGAGCATTCGGGAATGGGGGGTAACAATCGGTCGTTCGGACTAGCCGAGGGGACTAGTCCGAGCTACGACGCCGCCGTCTCCCACGGAGGCGGCGGCGTGGGGCTTAGCGGATGCCAGCGTTGCGCAGGGCCGCCGGTGTGAAGTCGGTCATGCTCGGCTGGGCGGTGTAATCGATGCCGCGCCGCGACTCGTTGATCATCGCCATCGCCAGGTAACGGCCGGCGATCAGGTCGTTCAACGCGTTCACCGCATACAGCGCCGTGCCTTGCTGGTAGTCGTTCACCGCGAAGCCTTCACCGACACGCCAGAGCTGGCCGCGTCCGTCATAAGCCTCGGACTCGACGGCCTGCCAGGTGTCCTCGTCGAAGTAGAAGTGACGGGTGGCGTAGATGTGCCGCTGGTTCGGCTTCAGGGTGGCGACCACTTCCCACACCCGGTGCAGCTCGTAGCGTGTCAGGTCGGGATTGACATGGCCAGCCTGGAGTATGTCGGCGTACTTCAGCTTGGGCGACCACAGCCGGTAGTTGTTGTAGGGGACGTACATCTCCTTCTTGCCCACCAGCTTCCAGTCGTAGCGGTCCGGCGCGCCGTTGTACATGTCCGAATCGTCCGAGGTGCGCATGCCGTCGGCGGCGGTGCCGGGGCCGTCATAGGCCACCTGGGGAGCCCGCCGGACACGGCGCTGACCGGCGTTGTAGACCCAGGCCAGACGGGGTTCCTTGACCTGGTCGATGGTCTCGTGCACCAGCAGCACGTTACCCGCCAGGCGTGCCGGCGCGGTGACCCGCTGCTTGTAGAAGAACAGCACGTTCTCGGTCTGCTTAGGATCGGCATCCTTGATCAGCTGCGGGTAGCCCAGGTCTTCCTCGAACGCCACCGCAGTGAACGAGCCGTTGGTCTGCGGCGTGGCCTGCGCACTCAGGCGACGCTGGTTGGGGCCGCGGTAGCGGGTCAGGTGGTTCCAGACAACCTCGACGCCGTTCTTCGGGATCGGGAAGGCATAGTTGCGCCCCTTGAAGTTGGCCAGGCCATTGCCGCCGTCCACTTCCTCGGTATTCAGCGCGCTGACCTTCGCCGCGTCGTAGACAGCCTGCGGACTGGAGGCGGTACGGCGGGTCACGTACACCGGAATGCGGTAGGTGTCCGGATAGCGCTTGAACATGGCCATCTGGCCGTTGCTCAGCTTGTCCTTGTACTTCTCCGCCGTGGCGGCAGTGATCACGAACAGGGGCTTGTCGTCGGGGAACGGGTCGCTGAGGAAGCCATTCACCACCGGCGCTGCGCCCGGTTTCAGGCCGCCGTCCCAGGCCGGGATGCTGCCATCGGCATTGCCGGCCTTCTCGCCGCCCAGCGGCGTCAGGGTGGCACCGAGCTTGGCCGCGTCCTCAGCCGAAACCGCGGCGTGTACCGAACTTGCCAGGAGGCTCAGGCCAAGTATCGTGCCCTTCATCAAATTCATCATGTACATGCTGTTCACCTGCTTAGAAGTTCACGCCGACGCTGACTGACATGTAGTCGCGGTCGGTCATGGTGTTGTAATCCCCACCGAAGTAGTTGGTGTAACTCAGGCTCGCCGTATAGGTGTTCTGGTAGTCGGCATCCAGGCCCAGGCTGACCGCCTTGGCGCCTTCCTCGAAGCTCGGCCCAGTGCCGTTGACGTCATGCGACCAGGCGATGTTCGGCTTGAAGTTGATGCCGGCGATCACGTTCGGGTAATCGAGGATGCCGCGTACGCGGTAGCCCCACGAACTGGTGGTATAGAAACCCTTGCTGTTGCACTCCTGCTGCGGGTTGCTGGCTTTGGGCGTGCCCGCTGCGGTGCCGACGCAGACCGCCGGGTCGATCAGCTCGCCGGCGCCGTAGGTCGGGCTGCGGCCGAAGCGCAGGCTTCCCAGGGAGTTGTCGATGCCGCTGATGTGGTCGTAACCCACCTCTCCCACCAGGGTCAGGCGCTCGGCGCCCAGTACCTGATCGAAGAACTGCGTGGCGGTTACCTGCATCTGGGTGAACGGCAGCCGCTTGTAGCCCTGGATCGCCGACCCCGGCGCATTGACCGCCTGGCCGTCGACGAACACCGGCGACACGGCGGTGGGTACGCCGTTGACCAGGCCGACCTGGTTCACCGCAGCGAGGTTGAGGTCAGCGGTGTTGATCTGCATCGGCATGTTCGGCCGGTAGCTGATCTCACCTCCGAGCGCGACGCCGGACAGGTTGGTCTGGAAGCTCAGGCCATACAGGTGGATGTCTTCGGGGTAGTCGACGAAGTAGCTCGCGCCGCGCACCCGGCTGGCCGTGGTCAGCGCATTGGAGGCTCCCGCGAAGGTAGTGCGGGTGAAGCTCAGGAAGGGGTTGCGGCTGTGATAGTTCATCACGTACGCCCCCAGCTCGGTGTCGTTGAAGTCCGGCAGGAACCAGCGCAGGGCCAGGCCGTACTGACCGGAATCACCCGGTTCGTGGTCGTCGCCACGGGGGATATAGGCGTTGGCGCGATTGCCCGCCACGTCGAGGATGGTGCCGCTGTTGGCACGCGGATCCCCCGGAGCGAAATCCGGACCGGCGATCACCAGGCGGTCGTCACAGCCCTTGGCCACGGCGTCGACGGCGAAGAAGGTGCCGCAGTTTTCGGTAACCGTCTTGTCCCACTTGATCTGATAGAAGCCCTCGGCGGTGACGTTCTCGCTGAGCCCCTGGGAGAGATAGAACAGCTGCACCGGCACCAGCGCCTCCTTGACCTCGGCACCGGGCCGGCGCAGCGCGGAGACGTCCACCGGGTTGATCGAGTTGATCGAGTTGGGGATGAAGGTGCTTTCGCCCCAGCTCACCACCTGTTTGCCGAAACGCACGTTCCCAGGCAGCTCGGCCAGCTGGTAGTTGTGATAGACGAAGGCATCGAGGAACTCCGCGCCCGAGGCCTTGGCCGACTGGTCGCGGCCACGGTCATCGATGTTGTAGTAGCGCAGGTCCTCATCCTTGAGCTCGAAGTCGTACCAGTACTTGCCGCGCAGGAAGGCGCCGGAATCGCCGTACTTGAGCTCCAGGTCGTGGATGCCCTTGAAGATCTTCGAGAAGGTGTCGCCCTTGCTGAAGTTCAGGCGGCCATCGTCAGCGGTACGCGAGGCGGCCTTGCCCTTGGCGCCGACCACATTGAAGTTGGAGACGAAATCCGGATCGGGATTGCGCAGGGCCCAACTGGTACCCAGGGAAAGCGACGAGTCGAACTGCCCTTCGATCTCGCCGATGTTGAAGCTTACGGCTTGCGCCTGTGCAGTCCAGGCAAGCGCCACGGCAACGGCCAGGGCCTGCGGTCGGAAGCTTCCGCGCATTGTTATTGTTGGCATGCGGTACTCCAATGATCCTTGTGTTGGAGTGCGCATGCTGTCAGCCGCCGATACCGCGAAAAACCGCCTGAACAGGTGATTTTTCGCCTCACCCGAGAGGGTGGCAAAGGCCGGTTTCACGGCCATTTATCCATTGCCGGCGGGCATTACCCGCGACGTCAGCGAAACCTACGATACCCTGCGTAACACCCACCAGAAACACCCCGTGTGCACCCTTGGCTAACCACCCCAACGGGTGATTTGCACGCTCTCCCTTGCCGCGTTCAATGATGACCAGTGCCCAATCCCCTGCGGTAAGGGCCAGCCAACCACAACAACAAGCATCACGGAGAACCGTGCTATGACTCGCAATCGCAGCTGGCTGCCGCGGCTCGCCATGGCCGTCGGCCTGCTGGCTGGCGCCGGAGCCCAGGCCGCCGACAAGCCGAACATTCTGGTGATCTTCGGCGACGACATTGGCCAGACCAACATCAGCGCCTATTCGCAAGGGGTCGTCGGCTACCACACGCCGAACATCGACCGTATCGCCAAGGAGGGCATGCTGTTCACCGACTACTACGCGGAGAACAGCTGCACCGCCGGGCGCTCCACCTTCATCACCGGCCAGGCTTCTCTGCGTACCGGCCTGACCAAGGTCGGCATCCCCGGCTCGCCGGTTGGCCTGCAGGATCGCGACATCACCCTGGCCCAGGCCCTCAAGGGGCAAGGCTACGCCACCGGCCAGTTCGGCAAAAACCACCTGGGCGACCGCGACGAATACCTGCCCACCAAGCACGGCTTCGACGAGTTCTTCGGCAACCTCTACCACCTCAACGCCGAGGAAGAGCCCGAGCGTCCGTACTGGCCGAAGGACCCGCAGAACCCCTACGTCCAGCACTTCTCCCCCCGTGGGGTGATCCACTCCTTCGCCGACGGCAAGATCGAGGACACCGGCGCGCTGACCAGGAAGCGCATGGAAACCATCGATGACGAGACCACCCAGGCGGCGATCAACTTCATCGACAAGCAGGCCAAGGCCGACAAGCCGTTCTTCGTCTGGATGAACACCACCCGCATGCACCTCTATACCCACGTGCGCGACTCGATGAAGGGCCAGAGCGGCATGCCCGGCAACGAGTACGCCGACGGCATGCTCGAACACGATGGCGACGTCGGCAAACTGCTCAAGACCCTCGACGACCTGAAGCTTGCGGACAACACCATCGTCATCTACACCACCGACAACGGTCCGAACCGCTTCACCTGGCCGGATGCCGCCACCTCGCCGTTCCGCAACGAGAAGAACTCCAACTACGAAGGCGCCTTCCGGGTGCCGGCGATGATCCGCTGGCCGGGGCATATCGGGGCGGGCCAGGTGTCCAACGAGATGTTCTCAGGGCTGGACTGGTTCCCCACCCTGCTCTCCGCCGTGGGCGTGCCCGACGCCAAGGAGAAGCTGCTCAAGGGCTGGGCGCCGACGTCCGGCGGGCCGACCTTCAAGGTGCACCTGGACGGCTACGACCAGCTCGCCTACCTCACCGGCAAGGCGAAGAAGAGCGCACGCAACGACTTCTACTACTTCAACGACGACGGCCAGCTGGTGGCCATGCGCTTCGGCGACTGGAAGGTGGTGTTCTGCGAACAGCGCAAGCCCGGCGGCTTCGAGGTGTGGAGCGAGCCCTTCGTCTGCCTGCGCGTGCCCAAGCTGTACAACCTGCGCATGGACCCGTATGAGACCGCCGACATCGTCTCCGACCAGTACAACGACTGGCTGGTGAAGAATGCCTACCTGGTGGGCATCGGCACCATGAAATCCACCCAGTTCCTGCAGACCTTCCTCGAATGGCCGCCGAGCCAGCGCCCGGCCAGCTTCACCATCGACCAGGTGCAGCAGTCGATCTATCAGAAGATCGCCGAGAAGATGAAACAGCAGCAGGCCGCTGCGCAGAAGCAGTGATCCACCCGCCACGCCCCGCCGGGGCGTGGCATCCCCTCCCGACAGCCAAAGCCCTCACCCGCAAATCCAGCCGGCACCAGGCAGCGCCCAGTGACGGCATTGACTGGTGCAGCATCCCTCTGCGTTTTCATTTCGCGACAACCCCGTAGCAGACCGTCAATCCAGCCATACTCTTCGGGTCGGCAGCAGGGCATCGTCTGCCGGATGATCTGCCAGGATGGCGTCGGCGCCACCAGCATCGTCTTCGCCATCTGGCCCTCCCCGCCGGTCTGTCGGACAACGTGTTCAAATCCCTGATGCTCGAGCGCGGCGCGGCGCGGCGCGGCGTGGCCGTGCCGATGCCGGTGGTGCTGATCGGCGCGCTGGGCAGGATGATCAGCAATGGCGTCATCGGCCTGTTCATCGGGCCCGTGGTGCTCGCCCTTGGCTATGAGCTGTTCAACTCCTGGGTGGACCAGCTCGTGGTAAGCCCGCCGACAGCGGAGGCCGAAGACGATAAAGCCGAACAGGGTGACAGCGCCCATTGAGCGCCTTGGAGCCTGACGGCAGGTAAATCGCCTCTCTACAGGCTACAAAGGCCCCTGGGCGTCAAGCAACGCCCAGGGGCCTGCCTGTTTCAGGGCCCACCGAGGAACCAGCGGTAGTACGGGTTATCGCCCTCCTCCCGGGCGATCTGCCGTACGTCCCGCGCCCAGGCCTCGCGCTCGCCACGGTAGGCGTGCAGGCTCAGGCCGTAGAAGCGGCGCAGGCTCCGCCATTCATCATCCACCGCGCCACGGAACGAAAGTTCGGCGTTTTCCAGCGGCGGCGCCGAGCGCAGCGCGAGAAGTGTCGGCAGCACCCGGGTGATTTCCCGCGAACGCACCCAGGGCGCGTATTCGATGCGCGGCTGGTCGTCGGTCACTGCCGGGGCGTCGCCGGCATAGCGCTGCAGACCCTCGCGGTCGGTGATCCAGGTGGCCAGCAGGCCTTGTGCCGAATCGACTCCCACGGCGCTCAGGGCCGCCGCGATCTCGGGCTGTTCGAAGCGCTGGCGGATACGCGGGACATCGAGCTGCAGCGGTTGCAGCGACCCCACCAGCAGCATCTCGTGGAACTCGGTGGTCCACAGCGAGGCGTAGGGGAATACGTCGATGAAGCTGCGCACCAGCGAACGGCTGTCTTCGTCGTTCTGCGTCGGCAGCGGCAGCCACTGGGCGACCACTCCATTCTCCTGCAGGCGGCGCGCGGCCAACTGGTAGAAGTCCCGCGAGTACAGATTGACCACGCCGGCCGCCGAGGGTGGCGGCGGTTCCAGGGTGATCATGTCGTAGCGTTCGTCGCTGCGCAGCAGCTCGCGGCGGCCGTCACGCAGGCGAATCTCCAGGCGCGGGTCGTCGATCGCGCCGAAGGTGCCCTGGAAGTTCGGCGCGGCGGCCAGCACTTCGGGCAGCAATTCGGCCACCACCGGATGCTCCAGGTCGCGGTAGCGCAGCATGGCACCGGCGGTGATACCGGTGCCGAAACCGATCACCAGCGAGGAACGCGGCTCGCCCCGGTGGATCAGCAGCGGCAGCAACGCCTGCAGGCGCATGTAGCGCAGCGACGGCATGGCGTCGCCGGTATTGGACACGCCCTGGATGTACAGGCGGTTGAAGCGCCGGTCACCCTTGCCCTGTTCCACCACGGCGACGGTACCGCCACGGCCTTCCTGGTAGAAGGTGATCTGCCCGTTGCGCGCCGCCGGCATCAGTTCGGCCAGGTGGCGTGGCGGCGTCAGCACGGCGGTCGCCAGGGTCGCGCCGGCAATCGCCATGACCGCGATGCGCCCGCCCTTGCCCACTCCGACTCCGCGCCAGACAGCCAGCAGGCCGATGACGGCGGCCAGGATGGCGAGCAGCGCCAGGGTACGTACCAGGCCCACCGCCGGCACCAGCAGGAAACCGGTGAGCACCACGCCAAGGATGCCGCCCAGGGTGTTCAGCGCCACCACCAGCCCGACATCGCGGCCGACATGCCCGGAGTCCACCGACAGGCGCAGCGCCAGGGGAAATGCCGCGCCCAGAAGCGTGGTCGGCAGGAACACCACGCACAGCGCGGCCACCGCGAAGCGCGCGGACATTCCCGCCAGCTCGCTGCCGCCCAGGCTCAGCACCAGCATCTCGACGCCGCTCTGCGCCGCCACCAGCCACTGGCCGAGGCCGGCGATCTGCAGGATGGCGAGCAGGCCGGCCGCGGCGATCAGCACCGCGAATACACCCCAGGGGTCGCGCAGGCGGTCCGCTCGGCGGGCATACAACGCGCTGCCCAGCACCAGGCCGAGCAGATAGGTGGCCAACACCACCGCGAAGGCGAAAGCGCGGGTGCTCATGAATTGCACGATGGACTGTGTCCACACCACTTCGTAGCCCAGGGCGACACCGCCGGCGAGGCAATACAGCGCGGTGGCCAGGCGTGCCGCCGGGCCGCGTTTCCCGGTAGCTGCGACCGGCTCGGCAACGGGCTCGACGGCGCCGCGCTGGGCGATCAGCGCCCCCACCGCGGCCACCAGGTTGAGGACGGCAGCGGCACAGGCGCTACCGATTACGCCCAGTGCCGGCAGCAGCAGAAAAGCTGCCAGCAGGGTTCCCGCGATGGCGCCCGTGGTGTTGGCCGCGTACAGCCCGCCGCCGGCGCGGCCCATCTGCTGGGTGTCGGGTTGCACGGCACGGATCAGCACCGGCAGCGTGCCGCCCATGAAGAAGGCCGGTATGCCCACCAGCAGGAACGGCAGCAGCCAGGCAAGCAGGCCGACGCGGCCCTCCAGGCGCGCGAAGGGTTCGGCGGACACCGAGAGGGCCAGCGTGGCGCCGACGCCGAGAAGCGCCACCAGCAACTCAAGGCCCGCGTACAGGAGCACCGGACGCCGCAGGCGATCGGCCCAGCGTCCGAAGGCCAGGCCACCGAGGGCCAGGCCGGCGAAGAATGCACTGATCGCCGTGGTCACGGCGAAGACCTCGACCCCGACCACCAGCGACAGCTGCTTGACCCACAGCACCTGGTAGACGAGCGCGGCGCCCCCGGAAACGAACAGCAACAGCGCGGGGATCAGCAAGCGCGCCTGTTTGCCCTGGCGGCTGGTGCGTTCTGCGCTGCGCGAAGAACTCATGCGGGAGGAGTCGGCGGCTGAGGACATCGGGTACGCCTTGTCAGACAGAGGAAAGCCCGCGACGGGGAGTCCGTCGCGGGCCTGGTTCGGACGCCTGCGCAGGCGCCCACTACGCGCAACAGGTTACTTGGCCTGCTTCATTTTCGCTTCGATCTTCGCATCCACATCCTTGCGGACCGACTCGATGCTGAAGCTGGCCGGTTTCTGGCTCGGCGGATACTCGACGAAGGTCTGCAGGAAGGCCGCCGCCTTGCGCTCACCCTGGAAGATCAGGTAGTCGTTCTTGGTCAGCCAGTCGTAGTACTGGTCGGAGACCACGTCCGCCCGCTCGTAGGGGTCCATGCGCAGGTTGAACATCTTGGGTACCCGCAGGCAGGTGAACGGCTCGCTCCACACCTTGAGTCCACCGGGTGCGCGCTGCTCGCAGAACACCAGTTTCCAGTCGCCGAAGCGCATGCCCACCAGGTCGCCGTCATCGCTGAAGTAGTAGAACTCGTTGCGGGCGCTCTTGTCGGACTTGCCGGTCAGGTAGTCCAGCTGGTTGTAGCCGTCCAGGTGCACCTTGAAGGTCTTGCCGCCGACATCCGCGCCCTTGAGCAGGCGTTCCTTGATGTCGGTGTCACCCACGGCAGCGAGCAGGGTCGGGAACCAGTCCAGGCCGGAGAACATCTGGGTGGAGACGGTGCCCGGCTTGATGTGGTTCGGCCAGCGGATCATCGCCGGCACCCGATAGGCGCCTTCCCAGTTGGAGTTCTTCTCGTTGCGGAACGGAGTGGTGGCCGCATCCGGCCAGGACCACTGGTTCGGGCCGTTGTCGGTGGTGTAGATGACGATGGTGTTGTCGCCGATCTTCAGGTCGTCCACCGCCTTGAGCAGCTTGCCGACGTCCCCGTCGTGCTCGAGCATGCCGTCGGCGTACTCGTTGCCCGGCATGCCGCTCTGGCCTTGCATGGACTCGCGCACGTGGGTGAAGGCGTGCATGCGGGTGGTGTTCATCCAGACGAAGAACGGCTTGTCGGCCTTCACCTGCTTGTCGATGAAGTTGATGGCGGCCTGGGTGGTGTCGTCATCGATGGTTTCCATGCGCTTCTTGTTCAGCGGGCCGGTGTCCTCGATCTTGCCGTCGGCGAAGGAGTGGATCACGCCGCGTGGCGAAGCGGCCTTGACGAAGGCCTGGTCGTCCTTCGGCCAGTACGGGCGCTCCGGCTCTTCCTCGGCGTTGAGGTGGTAGAGGTTGCCGAAGAACTCGTCGAAGCCGTGGTTCGTCGGCAGGTATTCGTCGCGGTCGCCCAGGTGGTTCTTGCCGAACTGGCCGGTGGCATAGCCGTGGGCCTTGAGCGCCTGGGCGATGGTCACGTCGCGCGCCTGCAGGCCGACCGGCACGCCTGGCATGCCGACCTTGGACAGGCCGGTACGCAGCGCCGACTGCCCGGTGATGAAGGTGGATCGCCCGGCCGTGCAGCTGTTCTCCGCGTAGTAGTCGGTGAACATCATGCCTTCCTTGGCGATGCGGTCGATGTTCGGCGTCTGGTAGCCGACCACGCCGAACGAGTAGGCGCTGATGTTGGTCTGGCCGATATCGTCACCGAAGATCACCAGGATGTTCGGCTTGTCGGCCGCCTGGGCGACGGAGCACGCCACTATCGCCGTCGCCGCGAGGGCGAACCGCGATATCCATTTTCCCGTGCGCTTCATTGATGTTTCTCCATTTCTCTTGCTGAGTCGTATCCGCGACTGCGCGCAGGAAGACGCCGACAGCTCGGCTGGAATCCCCCGTACCCCTGCGGTGTCCTGGCATTCGCCCTGTTACTGGTCGAACGGATAGACGCGCTTCCATTCCGTGGCCATGTCCACGACCACCCAGCCCTTGCTCTTCGCCGTATCGAGCGCCTTGTCCAGGCGCCCGACCTTGCTCTGCCGGTCATAGGCCCATTCACGCTGGGCGTCGGTGTGGTGGACCAGCGCGGCCAGGCGCTTGCCCTTGCCCGCCATGGTCCACTGCAGCATCTGCAGGTCGCCGTCGGAGTTGCCGAAGGCCAGGATCGGCCGGCGGCCGATGATGCTGTCGATGCTTTCCGGCTTGCCCGGACCGTCATCGTTATGGACCAGTTTGGGCAGGCGCTGGATCGACAACTGCCCGTCGCGGTCCTGGAAGCGGCTGCCCAGGGTAGTGCCAATCACCTGCTCGGGCGGAATGCCATAGACCTCCTCGGCGAAGGCGCGCATGAACGCCACTTCACCGCCGGAGACGATGTAGGTCTTGAAGCCATGGGCACGCAGGTAGTCGAGCAGCTCCAGCATCGGCTGGAACACCATCTCGGTGTAAGGCTTGTGGCTGCGGGGATGCTGGGCGCTGGCGAGCCAGCGGCGTGCATTGCCGATGAACTCGTCGGTACTCATGCCTGCATGGGTCGCGGCGACGATTTCCAGGATACCCTTCATGCCGCTTTCGGCGAGGGTCTTCTGGTCGTTCTCCAGCACCGCCTTGAACGGCTGCTGGGTCTTCCATTCCGGATGCTGCGGCGCCTGACGCTTGACCTCTTCCAGGGCGAACAGCACCTGGAAATACATCGGCTGTTCGCTCCACAGGGTGCCGTCGTTGTCGAACACCGCGATGCGTTCGGCCGGCGCTACGTAGTCCGGACCGCCCTCGCGGGTCACCGCCTCGACGAAGCCCACGATGGCCTGGCGCGACGCGCCGTCGTTCCAGGATGGCAAGTCGGCGGCCCGGCTCAGCAGCGGCAAGACCAGCAGGAGGGTGAACAACCAGCGTGAAGCAGCGAGACAGTGCATGTAACGTCCTTTATGGGTACCGACTCGGTTCGATGGCTCCCGGGGTCAGCGGCTTCAGGCCGTGTTTCCCCGAGGAGGTGTTGGAACATTGGGCAGTGGTCTGCCGCAGCTTCGGCAGCGCGTCGATCAGTTCGGCCACGGCGCCCTCACCGCGACCGCGCCCGTAGCGAGTCTCGAGAAAACCTAGCAAAGGTTGGCGCACAGCGGCGGAGAGATCGCCCGTATGCTTTCTCATTTCGCGACAACCGCTCGTCCGGCGAATCCACAAGTACAGCGCGCTCAACTCGGGCGGCGTGCCCTTGAGCTGGCTGCGAACCTGTCGCCAGGCGTATTCCGGAGACTCCAGCCAGGCCTCGCGGCGCGCCTGACGCCAGCGCCTCCAGGTGCCGATCAGCGCGCCTCCCCATGTGCGCCAGGCGTAGCCCGCCCCGCCCACGAGCAGCAGCGCGCCGAGCAGGAACAGCCAGTGCCCGGCGATGCGCACCTGCGTCTTGCGGCCCAGTTCGCGCAGGTCCTCGGTGATCGAGAACGGCGCCTGGTAGCCGGCGGCCGCCGCAGACTCGATCTCAAGAGCAGGCACCGAAACCGTACGGGCCTCGCCGCTGGCGGTGTCCCACCAGTGCAGCTCGATGGCCGGCAGCTGGTACTTGCCCGCCTCCTTGACCACATAGCTCACCGCATCGTCACGGACGCCACCGCTGACGCCGCCGCGACCGTCGCTCAGGGGGCGGACGCTGGGCGGCTGCACGTAGCGCTGCAAGCCGCTGATCTCGGCGAAGCCGGGCGGCGGAATCAGCATCGCCTGCGCGCCCACGGCCTCGACGTGCAGGCGCCGCTCGATGCTGTCGCCAACCCGCAGCGGCTCATGGGAGCGCTTGAGTGTCTGGGTCAGGGTGACCTGCCGCGCCACCAGCCGCTGCTCGCCCTCCCCTGCGCCGGCTGGCTGCCGGGCGACGAATCGTTGCGCAGCGCTGTGCACGGTGACCGGCCCCTTGCCCTGGCCGGGCGTGACCTGGATGTCCAGCGCAGGAATCACGAAGGAACCTGCCTGTTGCGGGGTGATCTGGTAGGTGAAGCGCAGGCCGAAGAACGGCTTGCCGTCGATCTCCTCATTCAGGTGCACGGCCTCGCCACCGGGGTCGGAAACCACCGCGCCATCCAGGCTCAGCTTGGGCAAGCGGGGCGCCGCACTGAACCAGGTGTCCACCAGCAGATCGACCTGCAGGCTGGCGGTGCCGCCGACCAGGACCGAGTCCGCCGGCAGCAGTTGACTGCGGACCCTGATGTCCGGTCCGGCGGTGTCTTCGGCTTCCGCAGCCGGGCCCCAAAGCGTCACCAGCAGCAACAGCAGGACGGCGAGCAGTCTCATGGCGCGGTCTCCCTGGCGGCATCCTGCAACTGGAACTTGCGCCGCAGGAACTGCTCCGGCGACGTCGTCAGGTTGTTCAGCCACAGCTGGTCCGAGCTGGCCTGCTGACGCTTCATTTGCACCGTTTTGCCCTTGCCGGTGTTGTTGTCGAACTCGACCTTGTCGGCCTTCTCGTCCGGCGGCCCGGCCTCCTGCTGGTCGTCGCGGTCCTTTAGCAGCGCCTGGGCCAGGGCAAGGTTGGCCTGGGCTTCGGGGAAGTCCACCTGTACCCGCAACGCCTGCTGATAGGCGGTGATGGCCTGCTCGAACTTCGACAGGCGTACATAGGTGTTGCCCAGATAGAAGTACCCCGGCGCGCTGTCCAGGCGTGCGAAACTGGCCAGCGCAACGTCGAACTCGGCGGCGCGGTAGGCGGCGAGCCCCTTCCAGTAGGCGTCGTCGAAATGCTCCGCCGCCTGCGGATAGTGCCCGCGCTCGAAGGCCCAGCGACCCTGCTGGTCCGGGGTGAGGAAGGCATCGGCCAGGGCGCTGGCCTGCGCGGGTTGCGGCGGAAGGCCCAGGCTCAGGGCCAGCAGCATGCCGCTCAGCCAGTGCACCCGCCAGCCACGGCGCACACTGAACAACGCCAGCAGCAACAGCGGCCAGCACAGCCAGTAGCCGGCGTCTTTCCAGTGCACCGTCTGGTCGTCACCGCGCACCGCCTGGAAGTGTTGCTGGGCATGCAGCTCGACCCAGTCCAGCACGTCGTCGTTCAGGGTCAGGCTCCCCAGCGGCGCATTCGCCGCGTCGGCCAGGCCCTTCAGGCCTTCCGCGTCGAAGCGACCGAGTTGCGGCCGACCCTGCTCATCGAGCCGCGATTGGCCATTGGCACCGGGCAACAGGCCGCCATCCTGGCTGCCGACCGCCAGCACCAGCACCTGCAGGTCGCTGCCCCGCAACTCCTGGCCGATGGCATCGAACTGGCTGGCGTCGGCGCCGTCGGTGACCAGCACCAGGGTGCCCGGGGACTGTTCGGCCGCCAGCAGGCGTCTGGCGAGGCGGATGGCGCCCAGTGCGTCCTTGCCGCTGCGCTCGATCAGGCGGGTCGACAGGGCTTGCAGGAAGCTATCGAGCAGCGCCGGATCGTCGGTGGCCGGCAGTACCAGATGAGCGCCGCCAGCATAGGCGATCAGCGCAACGCGACTCCCCGCGCGGCGCTGGATGAGGTCGTGCAGCTTGTGCTTGGCGGCCGCCAGGCGCGACGGCGGCACGTCGTCGGCGTCCATCGAGGCGGACAGGTCCACCGCGAGAATCAACGGGGCGCGGTTGTCGAGGAAGTCCGGTCTGTCCTGTTCCCAGGTCGGGCCGGCGGCCGCCACACCGCCCAGCACCAGCAGCGCGGCCAGGAGATGCACCGGGCGCAGGCGCTGGTTGTCGCGCGGGGTGATGACCAGATGCTTCAGCAGATGCGGCGCGATGATGCCGTCGAGCCGGCGCATCAGGTCATGGCGACGCGCCCACAGCAGCGGCAGGAGAACACCGGGGATCAGCACCAGCAGCCACAAGGGCCGCAGGAAGTGGAAGGCGCTCAGGTCGATGTCCATCTCAGCCCTCCTCTACCGTCGCTTGCCGCCGGCGCGGCGCCCTGACTCGCGAGGCCAGGGCCGCCACGCCGTGGGCCAGCGACAGCGCGAGCAGCGCCGCTCCCAACGGCAGCCAGAACAGGTCGCGCTTGGGTTGGTGGCTCAGGGTCTTCACCCGGTGCGGGGTGATCCGGTCGAGCGTCGTGTAGACCTGCTCCAGGGCATCGCGGTCGCCGGCGCGGAAGAACCGTCCACCGGTGGTGGTGGCGATGTCCCGCAGGGTTTTCAGGTCGACCTTGGCCTCGCCGGTGGCCTCGGCGTCGCCGATACCGATGGTGTGCACCATGATGCCGCGGTCGCGGGCGATGGCAGCAGCGTGGTCCGGGGTGATTGCGCTGCCGGTATCGTTGCCGTCGGTGAGCAGTACCAGCACCTTTTCCTGTTCCTGGGCGTGGTCCAGCAGTTTCACGGTCAGGCCGATGGCATCGCCCAGGGCGGTGTTCGGCCCGGCCATGCCGATGCCGACTTCGTCCAGCAGGATGCCCAGGCTGGCGTGGTCCAGGGTCAGCGGCGCCTGCGGGTAGGCCGCGGTGCCGAAGACGATCAGGCCGATGCGGTCATCCTTGCGCTTGGCGATGAAATCGCGGACCACGCCCTTCACGGCCGTCAGACGATCCACGCGGGTACCGTCCGGCGCGCTGTAGTCGGTGGTCTGCATGGATTGCGAGATGTCGATGGCCAGCATCAGGTCGCGAATCGGCTGCTCGTGCTCGATGGGCTTTTCCACCAGCACCGGCCGCGCGCAGGCGGCGAGGACCAGCGCCCACACCAGCAGGTTCAGCGGCAGTTGCCAGCGCCCACCGCTGGCACTGCCGTTACCCGGCACCTGTCCGGCAGCCTGGCTCATGGCCGCGAAGAACGGCACGCGCAGCGCGCTGCGAGCCTCGGCGTAGTGCCCCAGGTAGCGGTAGGCCAGCCAGGGCAGCGGCAGCAGGAACAGCAACCAGGGATAGTCAAACTGCCACACGGTGAGCCTCGATCCATTGCCGGCTCGCGCTGAGCAGCGCGTGCACTTCGTGATCCGCCAGCCCCGCGATGCGCTCCGCCGGCGCATAAGCGAGCAGTGCCAGGCGCTGGGCGAAATCCGCCGGCACCGGCGTCGTGCCGTGGCGTTCCAGGAATGCCTGCCACTGGCTGCCCCCCAGGCGCGCCGCCCCTTCTCCCGCCGGCATCGACAGGGCTACGCGCTTGAGCAATTGCGGCAACTCGCGCAGCGCGGCCAGACGGCCCTGCGGTTCGTACAGCGCCTGCGTCAGTTCGTCGAGCCGCGCCAGCGCCTCGCGCCGGTAGCGATCGCGGCGCCAGCGCCGGTATCGCCAGACGCACCCGGCCAGCAGCAGCGCCAGCAGAATGAGCGCCAGCACCAGCCAGCCCCAGGTCTGCGGCCAGTAGCTGGCCGGCGGCGCCGGGAGCGCCAGCTCGCGCAATTGGTCGATGCTGGGGACATTCGCCGTGCTCATCGCAGCCCCCCGGTCAGACGGCCCAGCTCGGCGCGCAGCTGGTCGAGGCTGTCGCGCCCGGTGCTGAACATCATCAGCGGCACCTGGCTGCGCCGCAGCAAGCTGGCCACGTCCTTCAGGCGCCCGGAGAGGAATTCGCCCAGCGGGCGGCGCACCTGGCGCCGCTCCACTTCCAGCTCGACCTGAAGCTCCCCCTGGGTCACCGTCACCCGACCGCGGTCGGGGATCTTCAGCGCCATGGGGTCGAACACCTGCAGGGCCAGCACGTCGTTGTGGCGACTGAGCTGGCGCAGCAGCTGCAAGGTCTGCTCGGAGACCCCGGCGAAGTCGCTGACGATCACGATCAGGTGGTCGTGCCCGGCGATGCCCAGGCATTCGCGCAATACCCGGTCCAGCTGTCCAGGCGATTCGTCCTCGGTGCGCGTGGCATGCAGCGCGTGGTTATGGCGGACGATGGCCGAGCACAGCGCCTCGACCCGCGCGCGGCTGCGCAGCGGCCGCACGTGTTGGACGTGATGGTCATCGAAGACGATGCCGCCCACCCGATCCCCGGCGTGGAACGCCATCCAGGCGCCGATGGCGCCCAATTCGGCGGCGGTTACCGACTTGAAGTTGCGCTGGGAACCGAAGTACATGCTCATGCGCTGATCGACCAGCAACAGGGTCGGCCGGTCGCGCTCTTCGGTGTAGCTGCGCACGAAGGGCTTGCCGTAGCGCAGCGACGCGCGCCAGTCCAGGTGGCGCAGGTCGTCGCCGGGGTTGTACTGGCGCAGCTCGTCGAAACTCAGGCCACGGCCCCGCAGGCGCGCGGCGTGGTTGCCGGACAGCACGCTGGACAGCGGCTGCCGCGAGAGGAAGCTCAGGTCGCGCACCCGATGTTCCAGCAGCATCAACTGCTGCATCGAGGCGTAGACGAACCCGTCGGCGTTGGGGCGTTGCTCCTGCATGGCCGCGCCCTTACGCCGGAACCGCCACTTTATCGAGCAGGCGGTCCAGTACCTGGTCGGCGCTCACGCCATCGGCCACCGCGTCATAGGACAGCAACAGGCGGTGGCGCAGCACCGGATGCAGCACGGCGCGAACGTCGTCGGGCGAGGCGTAGTCGTTGCCGTCGAGCCAGGCGTGGGCACGCGCCACCCGGTCCAGGCTGATGCCGCCGCGCGGGCTGGCGCCCACCCTGATCCAGCGCGCCAGGTCCGCGTCGTAGTCGGCGGGCCGGCGCGTGGCATTGATCAGGTCCATCAGGTAGCGGTCCAGCGGCTCGGACACATGCACCCGGCCCACTTCGCGGCGCGCGGCGAAGATCACTTCCTGCGGCAGTTGCTCGGGCCGCTGCGGCGCCCCGCCGCTCTGCTGGCGTTGCTCCTCTTCGCGCGCCAGGCGCAATACCTGGGTCTCGTCCTCGACCTTGGGGTAATCGATGATCAACTTCATCAGGAAGCGGTCCATCTGCGCCTCGGGCAGCGGATAGGTGCCTTCCTGCTCGATGGGGTTCTGCGTGGCCAGCACCATGAACAGCCCGGGCATGACATGGGTCTGCCCTGCCACGGTGATCTGCCGCTCCTCCATGGCCTCCAGCAGCGCGGCCTGGACCTTGGCCGGCGCGCGGTTGATCTCGTCGGCGAGGATGACGTTGCCGAACAGCGGACCGGGCTGGAACTTGAGCTGGTTGCCCGCCTCGGTCTGCTGGAGGATTTCCCCACCGGTGATGTCGGAGGGCAACAGGTCTGGCGTGAACTGGATCCGGCTCATCTGCGCATCCAGGTGCCTGGAAAGCGCCTTGACCGTGCGGGTTTTCGCCAGCCCCGGGAGGCTCTCCAACAGCACGTGGCCGTTGGCCAGCAAGCCCAGCAGGATATGGCGAATGCCCTGCTGCTGGCCCAGTACCTGCGATCCGATACTGGCTTCCAGGCTGGCGATCTGCTCGCGAATGTCCACCTTGCTCTTCCTTGTTCTGCGTTCGTTCGACTGGGTTGTGCCGCCGCTGCGACGCGCTCCGGCGTCCCCAAGTGACGCGTTAGCATAGCCTCTTAAGCCGGCAGGCAAAGCCTGGAGTGTCCCTGCGGCGTGTCGCGAAATGAATAGATCAATTGGCGTAAATCGCAGACCGGTTCCCCGGAAGGGGCAGACGGGCCGCAGGAGCCGCTTCAGGATGTCATGAAGTCGTCAACGATCAGGGGTATCTGTCGGGGCGCCGTCCTGTCACTACCCGCAATTGCCGTTCTGACGATGGACTGGTTGCACATGCCGCCTACACTCTCCTGTGGCTGGGCGATCTGCAGGCGAGCGATCGGACTCGCACACCGGCACGACGCCGTCGGGGGCTACGAGAATGGCGTGCTGCAGGCATTGGGCGACGGTGCAACGTGGTGATTCTGCGACCAGCCGCAACACATTCATGACAAGCAAACTGCTATCACCTCCCTTGCCTGATCCCATGACCGTTAAGGAGCATTACGATGAAGTCGAAGTTTCTGCTGGCCACGCTGTGCGGCGCGTCCCTTGCGCTGTCGGGTTGTGCGAGCAAGTACGTGGAGCCCGAGCAGTATTCCGGGTTCCTGAAGAACTACAGCATTCTCAAGGAAGAAAAATCGCCCTCCGGCGCAGCGGTCATGCGCTGGATCGATCCGAACGTGGACGTGAAGCGTTTCTCCAGCGTCTATATCGAACCCAGCCAGCTCTACCCGCAGCCGCAGCCCACCGAGAAGATCCCGGCGAGCACCCTGACGGGCATCACCCAGTACTATGACCAGGCGCTGAAGACCCAATTCTCCAAGGCTCTGCCGCTGGCCACCGGCCCCGGCCCGGGCGTGCTGGTGGTGCGCCCAGCGATCACCGCCGTCACCGCATCGACCAAGGGCCTGCAACCCTACGAAGTCATCCCGATCGCCCTGATCGCCGCCGGTATCAGCACCGCCACCGGCATTCGCGACCAGGACACCAGCATTGCCACCGAAGCCGCCTTCCTCGACGGCGGCAGCAACAAGGTGGTCGCGGAGGTCGTGCGCAAGGGCGCCGGCACCGAGCTGGAGAACTCCTCCCAGGTCATGCAGGCCAAGGACGCACGCGCCGTGCTCGATGGCTGGGCCTCGGACATGCTCAAGTCCTACCAGACCCTGAAGAGCAAGTAAGCCAACCGGCCCGGATGCGACCGCGCGTCCGGGCCTCGTTTGCGCTTTTGTGTCGGTCCGTAATACTTTTCCTACTCCGTACCCGAGCCCCTGGCAGGAGCCAGGGCTCGCAGCGCCCCGCTCGACCGCAATTCGAATCAGTGTGATCACATGGACAGTATCCGCGGCACCGCTTTTCTCCAGTTTGGCGAACTGCTCTCCGAGCAGGGCGCATCACTGCGCGACCACCTGGCTCCCCACCACATCGGCCTGGACGTAGTCGGTGATTTCGAGAAGAAGTTTTCCTACAAGAGCCTGGTGCAGATTTTCGAGGGCAGCGCCCACGCCATCCAGATGCCGGAGCTTGGGCTGGAGCTCGCGGCCCGCCAGGGCTCCTCGCTGCTCGGCCCGCTGCAGCACCTGGCCCGCTCGGCGCCCACCGTGGGCGATGGCCTGGTCGCGGTGCTGCGCTACATGCACCTGTACAGCCCGTCGATCCAGTTCCGCCTGGAGCGCCGCCCCGGCTGCGCGATGCTGTATTTCGAGAACACCCTGCCCTGCAACGAGGACATCCCGCAGATCGTCGAGAAGTCGGTCCTGCAAGGCAAACTGCTGATCTGCGAACTGATGGGCGCGGCCTTCCGCCCCCGTTCGGTGCTGCTGCGTCATCAACCCCAGGCCGATATCGCGGTGTATCGGCGCTACTTCGGCTGCCCGGTACTGTTCGGCCAGACCCACAACGCCCTGGCCCTTTCGCCGGTATCGCTGCAACGTCCGTGCATCCAGCACGATGTGGTACTGCACGCCATCGTGCGCTTCTACCTGGAGGCCCAGAGCAGCGATGACGACAACCTGCGCAGCAAGGTGGAGCGCCATATCCAGATGCTGCTGCCCAGGAGCCGCTGCAATCTCCAGCAGGTCGCCCACAACCTGGGCCTGAACCCGCGCACGCTGCAGCGGCGCCTGGCCAGCGACGGCGTCGACTTCGAGGGCCACGTCGAGCAGATCCGCCGCCAGCAGGCCGAGCAGTTGCTGCGCCACACCAACCTGACCGTGGGCCAGATCGCCAGCGAGCTGGGCTACAACCGTACGGCGTCGTTCTGCCGTGCGCACCTGCGCTGGTTCGGCATGTCGCCGTTGGAGCACCGCCGTTTGCATGGCAAGTGCCCGCTGCATAGGCTCGAGTCGGCGAACGACTGATCGGCGCCATAGGCGGCAGCATCGCCTCGGCGAGCTGCCGTGACTTAACAATCCGTGTCTTACAGCGTCTATCATCAAGACCGGTTGCCATCAGACTCACGGATCGAAGCATGGCCAACATACTCCTCATCGATCAGCAGCCGCTGAGCACCCTGGGCGCCGAAACCGCCCTGCGCAACGCCGGCCATGACGTAATCGGCGTCGCCCGGAACGGCCTGGATGGGCTCACCGCCTTTCGCACCCGCGCACCCGACCTGATAGTACTGGAACTGGACATCCCCAAGCTGGGAGGTCTCGATGTCATCAAGCGGATCGTGTCCAGGAAGACCGACACCAAGGTGCTCGTGCTGACAGCGCTGCCCGCCGACGTTTACGAACACCTTTGCCTGGCCTCCGGCGCCGCGGGATTCGTGTCCAAGGACGACACTCTTGAAACCTTCCTCGACGCCGTGGCCAAGGTGCTGTCCGGGCGCACCTATTTCCAGGCCAAGGCCATTCACCTCGAAATCGGCGCAACCGCAGCCGAGGGCGCCGGGGAACAGTTGACGGCGCGCGAAGTGACCGTGCTGCGCTACCTCGCAGAAGGCTACCGGGTGAAGCAGATCGCTGGCGAGCTGGCACTCAGCGACCGTACCGTCAGCACCTACAAGACCCGCCTGCTGGAAAAGACCGGCACCCACTCGCTGGTCGAGCTGCTCCAGGTCGCCGCGCAACGCGGGCTGCTCGACGACAGGCCGGGGATAACGGCGCACGACGTCGCCTCGGAAAAACACACCTCCCGCTTCGCCGCCCTTCTCGACAAGGTCCCCTACCCCATCTGCCTGCGCGCGCCGGACGGCCGGATACTCGCGACCAACCAGGCCTTCCTGAGTTATCTCGGTCTGACGCAGGACGAGGTGCTGAATACCTGGCTACGGGACCAGGGGATCATCGACGAGGAACACATCCTGCATGCACGGGCCACCTTCGAGGACGCCGTCAAGAAGCGCATCCCCTACATGATGCTGATCCCCATGTATCTTCGTGGCCAGCGACGGGTGATCAGGCACAGTGGTCACCCGGTGCTGGATGAGAACGGCGATCTGCTGGGCATGCTCTGCACCTCGGTGGACCTGGACGAGGAAGCGCAGAAGATCCAGACCCTGCGCAATCAGGTCTCCTATTTCTCCTCGCTCCAGAAGCGCCGCGGCATCTACCTGCTGCAGCATGGCGAAGAGGTCGCCAACCTCATCGCCAACGCCCGGATGATCCTTCAGGGACGCCAGAGCCGGGATTACCAGGGCGGCATCACCGCTCTGCTGGACCGCATCCAGGACACTGTGCAGATGGTCACCGAACTGGTGCGCATGGAACAGGGCGAGGTTCCGCTGACGCCCTTCCCCGAGAACCTGAACCATCTGACCCAAGAATCGCTCAAGGTCCTGCCCGGCGATAGCGTCCCGGCCTGGACGCTCATCACCGCCCACGCCCAACCGCACGGCTGGATCGATCCGTCGCGCTATGCCTACCTGCTCAAGGCCCTGCTGCTGCATATGAAGCATGTAGGCGCCGCTAGCGCCACGGTGCGGGTCGAGTCGTTCGAACGGGAAGCCGGCCACCTGGAGTGGACGCTGAACGTCAAGGGCACCACCGCTCCGGACCACCCGGGCGCCACACCGGTCCTCTACCTCGCGCTGGCCGACAAGCTGTGCGATCTACTGCATGGCAGCCTGGAGATCGTCCGCGACGACGACCAGGCCTTCGAGGCAGTCGCCACCCTCTCGATACCCATCGCATCGATGCAACCTGTCGCCTAGGATAGGAATCGCACTACAAGGCATTGCCTGAACGCACGCTTACCCGGCTTCGGCCCGAGGCGAATCATTTCTCCTAGCTAACGCACTCAGGAGATTTCGATGAGCACTCAATCGAAGGCGGGAAAAGGACACCCTTGTTCGCCGCTCACCACCCTCTGCATCGCCGTCGCCCTGGCTTCGGCCGGGGCAAGCTTCCCGGTGACCTACGTACTTGCCGACAACCTGCCGCAAGGCGGCCAGGTCATCGGCGGCCAGGCGACCATCAGCCAGCAGGGCAACGGCGTGGACGTCAACACGTCCAGCGCCCGCACAGCGATCAACTGGCAGCGTTTCAATGTCGGTGAGGATCATAAGATCACCTTCAACCAGCCCGACGGTAAGTCCGTCACGCTGAACCGGGTGATCGGCGGCGACCCGTCGAAAATTTACGGCGCGGTGACCTCCAACGGCCAACTGATCCTGGTCAACCCCAACGGCATCATGGTCGGGCCACAGGCGCATATCTCCTCGAGCGCACTAGTTGCCAGCGCCGGCTTCCTCACTGAAGAACAGGCCAAGCAGTTCGCGCAGACCGGCAAGCTGGACATCGCCCTCACCGGCAGTGTCACCAACCAGGGCCGCATCACGGTGCACGACAATGGCATGGTGGCCCTGCTTGGCGCCCAGGTGAACAACGCCGGGATCATCCAGGCACGCAAGGGCATGGTGCAGTTGGCAACCGGGCCACAGGCCACCCTGGACTTCCACGGTGACGGCCTGTTGAACATTGCCGTGAGCGGCGAGCCTGGCGAGAAAGGCAGCGTCAATTCGGACGTGACCGGTGGTGTCCACAACAGCGGCGAAATCGACGTCGGCAACGGCACCGTGGCCATGAGCTCCGCCCGCGCGGCCAAACACCTCGATTCGGTGATCAACATCGGCGGCAACGTCGTGGCCGACTCGGTCACCAATGATGGCGGCACCATCGTGCTGGGCAGCTCCGCGCAGACCAACGTCTCGGGAAATATCAGCGCCAAAGGCATGAATGGCGGCCAGATCAAGGTGCTGGGTGATGAAGTGAAGGTCGCCGGCACCGCGAAGATTGATGCCAGCGGCACCCAGGGCAGCGGCGGCAAGGTGCTGGTAGGCGGAAGCTTCCAGGGCAAAGGGCCCGAGCAAGCGGCCAAGAACACAACCGTTGCTAAAGGCGCTCAGCTCAAAGCGGACGGTAAAACCGACGGCGGCCAGGTGGTCGTCTGGAGCGATGGCAAGACCCATTTTGGCGGGACAGCCAGCGCCCAAGGCGCCCAAAAAGGCGGCGAGGTCGAGACATCTGGCAAACAGCTGACGATATCGCCAGAGGCGGAGGTCAACGCTTCAGGCGGCCTACAATCGGGCACATGGCTGCTCGATCCGGAAACGGTCAATATCGAAGCAAATGGTGGCGCCCCCGGCAGCGACACTGTATCAGCAGCTGCCATAGTGAACTCGCTGAAAAACCAAAACATCACCATCAGCGCGAATAACCGGATCAACGTCAATTCGGCGATAGTTGCCCAAGATGCTGGCTTCCATGTACTGAAGCTTCAAGCAAACGGCACAGTTAAACCATTGACTGATTATGTGGACACCAATAATCCATTCAATGATGCCAAGCGTAACGATAGCGGCTCGGTGTACATCAACGCGCCAATTCTTCTCAAAGATGGGCATCTCGTCATTCTGGCAACTGGCGATGTCATGCTCAAAAACACTACCGGGCAAGCAGGTGGTGATGCGGGATATATGGGGCGCGCAATCATCGACGTTGGCAGCGGAACCATTTGGATCAAGACATCTAATAGTGGCTCAATTATCCAGGATGACGGAACGGCGCTAATTGGCAAAAAGATTGCTGCTGAAGGTGCCAGCGTTCTGCTTGACAGTTCGCTGAACCATGCCGGGACGTTGGCCGGGAAAGCTAGCAACGGCAAATTCATCTACAACCAAACCTCTTCTGCCTCCGAAGTAAATACTGGAACAGTTGAGAATCCAGGTGTCAATGGAGAGAGCATGACGGGCGTCGGCTCTACTGCCATCAATAAAGTTGGTGAAAAAACATTCAGAGAGAAGAACCAGGAAGTTCATGAATTGGCTCCTGAAGACGGCTCCGAGTTCCAATATCTTGTCTTCGAGTCAGGGACTGCTTTAAGCAATAAACAAATCGAAGTAGCCAAAGACACCTTCTATTACATCACCTCACTCACCTTCGTCGAACCAGGTGTAAATCCCGTGACCTGGGTCATAAGCGCAACAAGCGGCGGTGTAACCGTTACTCGAAATGGCGTTAACACCAACGGCGTGCTACCGCCGGGATTTAGTTTTGGGACTAACCAAGGTCAAGTTTCGTACACAAACAATGGCATTGGCGTACAGAACGGCGCTGGCGACATTAACAATCCAGTCGACCCAAATGGTATCAATCGAAACTATGCAAGCGGCACATCGGACAAGTTATTCGTAGACCTCGGTAGTTCAACAAAATCAGTCACCGCTGATCTTGCCGGGCTTTCTAACGGTAACCCTTACGATCAGGCCGTGGTGACTTTCCTGAGTGGACAAGACACCAGCAAGGTCGGTGGGGTCACGCTAAAAAATCAAACCGCTCAACTTGAAGGCAAAGTGCATGACGTCCAACGGGACTATGGGGACGCCAACCCTGAGTTTCAGGCCTCCGTGGGACTGACTGCCGGCGCATCCGAAAACAGCAAAGCGGTGAAGGGTGTGGACGATTTCGTGGATCGTCAGCTCAACCAGAACCGCTTTGACACCAAGGTCGAAACGAACACTGCTGCCAACGAACATTCCGATGTTGGCCAGTATCAAGTCGACGGCAAGGTGCTGGCAGACGGCTTCGTTGCTAACCGCTACCAGACCTCTGTCCAGGCGGGACAGCTGATCGTAAACCCGGCTGAACTCACTGTGACCGCCAAGGACAAGAGCAAGACCTACGGCGATGCCGATCCGAAACTGGACTATGAACTCTCCGGAGCCAAGCTCGGCCATACCTCGGAAGACTTGCTCAACGGTGGTGCCCTTTCCCGCCAGGCTGGCGAGAATGTTGGCCACTACGGCATCGACCAAGGTCAGCTGGATCTGAACAATGGCCTGGGCGGCAATTACAGGCTGAAGTTTGTTGACGGGCAGCTGCAGATCACCCCCGCGACGCTGGATGTTCCGGCAGATAACCAGAGCAAGGTTTATGGCGATGCCGATCCGTCGCTCACCTACCGGGTCACCGGTCTGAAGAACGGTGATAAGCAGACTGACGTTGTCGGCGGTGGTGGACTGAAACGCGATGCCGGCGAGAACGTGAGTACTTACGGGATCACCCAAGGGGACCTGGCACTACTCAGCAGCAACTACATCCTGCAATTCCACGACGGGATCTTCAGCATCACGCCGGCCAAGCTGACCGTCACGGCCAACGAACAGTCCAAGGTCTACGGTGATTCTGATCCGGCCCTCACCTTCGAGGTGTCAGGCCTCAAGCGCGACGACACCCAATCGAGCGTGCTGAACGGCGGCGCCCTGCAAAGGGATGCCGGCACTGACGTCGGAAAATATGGCATTCACCAAGGCACCCTGGATCTGAACGCAGCAGCCGGTCAGAACTATGTGCTGCACTACGTGGATGGTGATTTCTACATTACCCCCGCCACGCTGACCGTCCAGGCTGATGGAAAGACCAAGGTGTACGGCGATCTCGATCCAGCCCTCACCTACATCGTCAGCGGTCTGAAGAATGGGGATAGCCAGGCCGACGTTCTCGGCGGTGGGCTGGTGCGCGACCAGGGCCAGAATGTCGGCACCTATGGCATCCGCCAGGGAGATCTCGATCTGACGTCTGGGAAAGGCCAGAACTATGTCCTGAGCTTCACGGGCAACGATTTCAAAATCACGCCCGCGACACTGACAGTGTCCGCCGACGACAAGACAAAGGTGTATGGCGAACTCGATCCTGAACTGAGCTATAAGGTCTCGGGCCTGAAAAATGGCGACAAACAGAGCGACGTGCTCAATGGCAAGGGGCTTGGCCGCGACCCCGGTCAGAATGTCGGAGACTACGGCATTCGCCAGGGAGAGCTGGGGCTCAGTGAAAACAGCAACTATGTGCTGACCTTCGTTGACGGAAAACTCGCCATCACCCCGGCCACGCTTAAGGTCAAGGCAGAGGACAAATCCAAGGTCTATGGCGATGCCGACCCTGCGCTGACTCGGATCGTCTCAGGGCTGAAAAACGGCGATACAGCAGCCGACGTGCTGAAAGGCGCGCTCGGTCGGGAAGCCGGCGAGGACGTCCGTGCGGGTGGGTACACCATCCACAAAGGCGAGCTTGGCCTGAACAATACCCAGGGCAAGAACTACGTTCTGGAGTTCGAGGACGGCAAGCTGACCATCACCCCCACTAGCCTCAGGGTAACTGCGGATAACACGGGCAAGGTTTACGGCGATCTGGACCCATCGTTGAGCTATCAGGTCAGCGGCCTGAAAGGCGCGGACACGGCAACCCAAGCACTGGCCGGCCAACTGGTTCGCCAGGTTGGGGAGGATGTCAAGGATGGTGGCTATGCCATCAACCAGGGCAGCCTGGAACTGAACGGCAAGGCCGCACAGAACTACATCCTCAACTACCAGGGCGGCACCTTCACCATTACCCCCGCCACCATCATGGTGCGCGCGGACGACAAGACCAAGGTCTACGGCGAGATCGATCCTGCGCTCAGCTATCAGGTCAGCGGGCTGAAGGGTGGCGACCAGCAGTCTTCAGTGCTCAGCGGGAACATCGCTCGCCAGGCCGGCGAAGATGTGAAGGCCGGCGGCTACGCCATCGGCCAGGGCGACCTGAAGAGCACGAGCCAGAACTACCTGCTGCAGTATGTGGACGGCACTTTCACCATCACGCCTGCCACCCTGCAGATCGATTTCGACGACCACTCCAAGGTCTACGGCGAAATCGATCCGTCCCTGACCTACCGCGTGAGCGGGCTGAAGAATGGCGACAGTGCGGCTTTCGTGATCAGCGGAAGTGCAGGCCGTTCAGCCGGCGAGAACGTGGGCAGCTACGGCATCGGCCAAGGCTCGCTGGGCTCAAACGGCAACTACATCCTGACCTTCAACGAGGGCAAGCTGGCGATCACTCCGGCCGAGCTGACCGTCACCGCCGACCACAAGACCAAGGTCTACGGCGACCTCGACCCGACGCTCACCTACAGCGTCGCCGGCCTGAAGAACGGTGACAGCGCCGCCTCGGTCACCACCGGCAGCCTGGCGCGCATCTCTGGAGAAAACGTCACGCCTGAGGGGTACGCCATCACCCAGGGCAATGTCCGTCTCACCAGCGGCAACTACACAATGGTGTTCAAGGACGGCAACCTGCAGGTCACCCCAGCCCCGCTGCAAGTGACCGCAGACAACAAGACCAAGCGCCAGGGCGAAAGCGACCCCACCCTCACCTACAGCGTTTCAGGCCTGAAAGCTGGCGACTCCGCCAGTGTGATTCAGGGAAAACTGGCTCGTGAACCTGGTGAAGAAGCCGGTAGGTATCGGATTGGCCAGGACGGCAACTTCAGCGCCGGCACCAACTACACCGTGACCTTCAAAGACGGTGCGATGACCATCACTGGCCCGCTGGCTCCGCTGCCTCCAGAGCAACCTGGTCTGCCGCCGCTGCCAGTCACCTCGCAGTCCCCAGGTAACGCGCGCTGTACCGCCGTCGAATCGCCATCTGCCGTCTCGGCCAATTACTCGGTCTCGCCGGCCGTGATTCGCACCTACGCCGTGCAATTGATCTGCAAACCTCGCTCCTACGGCGACAAAACCAGCACCGTGGCGAACATCCAGGACGTGCTGAGCTACGCCAACAGCCACTTCAAGGATGGCAAGTTCATCGTCCCCGATTGGAACCGGAGCGTGATCCCGCATGACCTCAAGGCTCCGGCCAAGGGAGGGAAATAGCCATGAAAACGCATCCGTCGAACTTGAGTAGGCTGGCTGTGGCAGTGCTTTCAGGACTGCTGCTCATCAGCGGAACCAACGCAATCGCTGCCCCCCTGGGGCAGCTCAACCCCGGCCGGATAGAGGTTCCGGACAGGACTGGCAACCGCTCTTCTGCTACGCAGATGCCCGGCACGCTGGAACTGCCTGAAACCGTCATCACTCCTGAAATTGAAGAGGCCCCGCAGGAGATGACCGCCCTACCCGGCCACATGACCCGATTCCTGGTAACCAAGGTGAACATCGTAGGTGCGAACAGCTATCCCGTCGGCACCTTTGACTCGGTGGCCAAACGCTTGGAAGGAAACCAGGTCAACCTGCAGGAGATCCATGCTGTGGTCGACACGATCACGCAACGCTATCGCAAGGCTGGTTTCCTGCTTGCCAAGGCCTACATCCCACAGCAGCGCCTGGAGGGCGGCGTCCTCACCATTCAGGTCTTTGAGGGCAATGTGAACGATGTGACCTTCACTGGCCCGACAAACAAAGCTTTGGAGCGTTACGCCGACAACATCCGCAAAGAGACACCCCCTACGAGCAGGACCATCGAGCGCAACCTACTGCTCATGAACGACGTCTCGGGTAACGATAGTCGTGGGATGCTTCAGGCATCTCCTGTAGAGAACGGCACCGACCTCGCTGTCGAAAACGCCCTCCGTAAGTACGAAGGCTTTTTCGGCTTCGACAACAGAGACAGTCGCTACTTTGGGCCCTGGCAGGTCTACGGTGGGGTCGGGGTCAACGACCTCTCAGGGCGTGGCGACCACCTGGGTATCCGCGCCGGCAAATCGATTGAAGGCGACAAGATGACCTTCTTCGAGGGTCAGTACGAGTTGCCGGTGGGTAGCAAAGGGGACGTGGTGAGCTTCCTGGCCCAGCACAACGATGGCCATGCCGACACCTACTCGTTCCTCAACGCGAACAGCTCCGGCGATACCTTCGCGGTGCGTATCACTCGTCCATGGATTCGCCAACGCGACCAGACGCTCAAGACCTCGGCCGCCTTCACCTACTACAACGGCACTTCCGAGTACCTGGACGACAAGAGCCTGCCGCCTTCCAGCGAAGACCGTATCCGTGCGCTCCGCCTGGGCGCGAGCTATGACTGGTTCGACAGCTTCGGCGGCAAGAACCTGGTCAAGGCTGAATTGAGCAAGGGTCTGGCCATCATGGGCTCCAGCAGCGAAAGCCGGTTGAATCCTTCTCGTGAGGGTGGCGAAACCGACTTCAGCAAGCTCCAGGTCGATGCCCAGCGCCTGCAGGACCTGTCGATGCTCATGGATGGCCTGAACCTCTACATCGCCGGCACCGCGCAGACCGCCTTCGGTCAGCGGCTGCTCTCGCCCGAGCAGTTCGGCGTTGGCGGCAGCGAGTTCGGCCGTGGCTACGACCCTTCCGAGATCACGGGTGACAGCGGCTTCGCGCTCAAGACCGAGCTGCAGTACAACCGCATCCATACCCTGAAGAACTACGCGGTCCCGACCCAGTACTACACCTTCTGGGACTTCGGTAAGGTCTGGAGCAAGGACCCCACCTGGGTCAGCAGCGAAAGCCTGTCCTCCGCCGGGGTCGGCGCCCACTACAACGTCTACCCGGATACCTACGTCTCGCCGGAGGTCGCCTTCCCGCTGACCCGCTCGGTGTCCGCCAAGGAGATCGACCATGACAACGGGAAGGCGCCGCGCTTCTACATCAACTTCCTGAAGCTGTTCTAGGGACGGGAGGACAATGCCATGAAACCGCCATTCGACCCGCCCCGTACCATCCGTAGCGCCTCCTTCAACAACGACATCGCGGCCGAACTGTTGCTGGAGCTGCAGCGCCGCTACCGTCCGCCACCCGCCCTCGCCGCCCGCATCCTGGACATCGTGCAGCACATGGATGATGACGCCCGGGCGCTGGAGGCCCTGTATCAATCCATCGCCCAGCGCGAACTTCTGCTGATCCGCCGGGCCTAGCAGCGCAACGGGACGGTGACACCGGCGAGCCCCGCTTCTCCCGGTTCACCGTTCCGCTGCGGAAGAGGTCAGGAGCTCCTGCCTGCCCCGGTACGTCCTCAGAGATTTTCTTTTCACGACAGCCGATTTTCGGGAATTGAAAAGAACTCACTCCCAACAGCACCGTTCTACCGGGAAATCACCCGATTCCGCATCTTTGCCAAAGTTCTCTCTGAGAACCAATGGCTGTCGTCGAATGTGCACCACCGTCCAGATCGTCTTGCGTCTCATCTCTCAGCTTCTAGGCTGTCGTCCAACACCCGTTATCCACGTCATCCCGGCTCATGGCCCTGCAAGAGCAGCGAGGCAGAGCCTCCCACCGATCCGGATGCGCGGAACCATAGGCCAGAGTCAACAGCAGAGGATGCTCATGAAGGGAAACAGGAACCATGTCGCACGGATCGGTTTGACGTCTCTGTGCGGACTGTTTGCCGGGCATGCATTCGCCGGCGGCATCCTGATCTACGAAGCCGGCCAGGAAGGCGCCGGCCTGGCCAATGCCGGCTCCGCCGCCCTGGCCAGCGACCCCAGCGTGTTGATGAGCAACCCGGCGGGGATCACCGAGCTTGCCGGCACGCAGATCAGCGCCAACGCACAGGTCATCCTGGGGGACGTCCGTTTTTCCCGTGACGACAACAACCAGTTCAGCGGCAACGAAGGCGGCAATGCCCTGCAGTGGTTGCCCGGCGCCAGCCTCTTCATCAGCCACCAGATCGACGAGCGCTCGGCGGTCGGCTTCGGCATGTACGGCAACTTCGGCCTGGCGCTGGACTACGACGATGACTGGGCGGGACGCTATTTCAGCCAGGAAACCGCGATCATCGGCGTCTCCTTCCAGCCCACCATTGCGCACAAGTTCACCGACGACCTGTCCATCGGCATCGGCCCGCGCATCCTCTACGGCTATTACCGCAGCGAAATGGCCATCAACAACAACCTGCTGGGCCTGGTGGACAGGGCCGACGGCCAGCTGGAATACAAGGACACGGACACCGGCGTGGGGGTCAACCTCGGGCTGCTCTACAAGCTCAATGAGCGCACCCAGGTCGGCCTCGCCTACACCAGCAAGGTGAAGCTGGAGTTCGAGGACAGCCCGGACGTGCGCAACGTCAGCAATCCGATCATCAACGCGGCCCTGAACCGCCTCGATGTCGACTCGCTGGAGCTGGACCTGAACGTGCCGCAGACCGTGATGCTGAGCGTGGCGCATCAGCTCGACCCGCAATGGAAGCTGCTCGGCAGCCTGGGCTGGCAGGACTGGAGCGACTTCGGGCAGATCGGCGTGGAGGTGGACGCCAACGCCGCAGGTGTCGACCGCACCGTCGACCGCCAGTACAAGGATACCTGGCACGCCTCCGTCGGCGCGCAATACCAGGCCACGCCGAGGCTGCGCTGGAACATGGGCCTGGGTTACGACAGCTCGGCGGTCGACGACAAGGACCGTACCGTCGACAACCCCATGGCCGAGAACTGGCGCCTGGCGACCGGGATGAATTACCAGGTCGACGAAGGCCTGGACCTGCACCTGGCCTATACCCTGGTGTGGCTGGGCGACATGGACGACGAACAGACCAAGTCGCGCTCGGGCACCACGCTGTCGGGCACCTACAAGAACGCGGCCCTGCACATCATCGGCGGCGGCGCGACCTGGCGTTTCTAGCGGCTCCCTCTTGACCCCACTGAATACCGAAACCCTCCACAAGGAACGTTGTAATGAACTGGAAACTGTTGGCGTTACCGCTCTGCCTGACGGCCCTGACCCTCACGGGGTGTGCCAGCAAGTACGTCGAGCCCGAGAAGTATTCGGGTTTCCTGAAAGACTACAGCGCGCTTGAAGAAGACAAGTCGCCCACCGGTGCGCCGGTCATGCGCTGGATCCAGCCGGACCTGAACGTGAACCGCTTCACCAGCGTTTATGTCGAACCCAGCCAGCTCTACCCGCAACCCCAGCCCACCGAGAAGATCCCGGCGAGCACCCTGCAGGGCATCACCCAGTACTACGACCAGGCGCTGAAGACCCAATTCTCCAAGGCCCTGCCGCTGGCCACCGGCCCCGGCCCGGGCGTGCTGGTGGTGCGCCCGGCGATCACCGCCGTCAGCGCCTCGACCAAGGGTCTGCAGCCCTATGAAGTGATCCCGATCGCCCTGATCGCGGCCGGAGTCAGCACCGCCACCGGCATTCGCGACCAGGACACCAGTATCGCCACCGAAGCGGCCTTCCTCGACGGCGGCAGCGGCCAGGTCGTGGCCGAAGTCGTGCGCAAGGGCGCGGGCGCGGAGCTGGAAAACTCCTCCCAGGTCATGCAGGCCAAGGATGCCCGCGCCGTACTCGATGGCTGGGCCTCGGACATGTTGAAGTCCTTCCAGGCACTGAAGCGGCGCTGACCCCGGACTGACGAATTAGTCCCCGGCCAAGCCGGGGGATCCCCCACACGCTGACGGCGCCCAGCGCGCCCCGGTTGATGAAGTAACACATCAAAAATCGCTGGCAGTTATCTGGAAGGTACAGCGCAAAAGCAAGAAGGAGCTTGTAATGAAAGTCATCGCTCGACCCTCTAACCTGTCCGGCCAACGGACAGCAAGCGGCATGTGGAAACTCAGCGCGTCGGTCCTGCTCGCGGCTTCCATCTCGATGACCACCCAGGGCTGGGCGGCCGAGGCAGCCAAGCCGGCATCGGATGCCACCAAGGCGGCCAACGACGCCTTGCTCCAGGAGCTGCCGTTCAACGACAAGACTTCGTTCGAACTGGCCCACAAGGGTTTCATCGCGCCGCTGCCTCAGGAGCCGATCAAGGGGGCCTCCGGCAACATGATCTGGGATCCGGCCAAGTACGGTTTCATCAAGGAGGGTGAAGCAGCCCCGGCCACCACTAACCCGAGCCTGTGGCGGCAGTCCCAGCTGATCAATATTTCCGGTCTGTTCCAGGTCACCGACGGCATCTACCAGGTGCGCAACTACGACCTGTCGAACATGACCATCGTCGAGGGCAAGAGCGGGATCACCATCTTCGACCCGCTGATCTCGTCCGAAACCGCCAAGGCAGCGCTGGAGCTGTACTACAAGCACCGGCCGAAGAAGCCGGTGGTGGCGGTGATCTACACCCACAGCCACGTCGACCACTATGGTGGTGTTCGCGGCGTGGTGGATGAGAAGGACGTCAAGGCCGGCAAGGTCAAGATCTACGCGCCGCTGGGCTTCCTCGAACACGCCGTGGCCGAGAACGTGATGGCCGGCACCGCGATGAGCCGTCGCGCCAGCTACATGTACGGCAACCTGCTGCCACCGAGCGAGACTGGCCAGCTGGGCGCCGGCCTGGGTACCACCACCTCCGCCGGTACCGTGACCCTCATTCCGCCGACCGACATCATCAGCAAGACCGGTGAGAAGCGGGTGATCGACGGCCTCACCTACGAGTTCCTCTATGCGCCGGGCAGCGAGGCGCCGGCCGAGATGATGTACTACATCAAGGAGAAGAAGGCCCTTAACACGGCCGAGGATTCCACCCACACCCTGCACAACACCTACTCGCTGCGCGGCGCGAAGATCCGCGAGCCGCTGCCCTGGTCCAAGTACCTCAACGAGGCGCTGAAACTGTGGGGCGACGACGTGCAGGTGATGTACGCCATGCACCACTGGCCGGTCTGGGGCAACAAGGACGTTCGCGAGCAACTGTCGTCGCAGCGTGACATGTACCGCTACATCAACGACGAGACCCTGCGCCTGGCCAACAAGGGCTACACCATGACCGAGATCGCCGAGCAGGTGAAACTGCCGAAGTCGATCGCCTCCCGGTTCTCCAACCGTGGCTACTACGGGTCGCTCAACCACAACGTCAAGGCCACCTACGTGCTCTACCTGGGCTGGTTCAACGGCAACCCCGCCACCCTCAACGAGCTGCCGCCGGACGAGGAAGGCAAGCGTTACGTCGACATGATGGGCGGCGCCGATGCCGTGCTGAAGAAGGCCAAGGAGTACTACGACAAGGGCGACTACCGCTGGGTGGCCGAAGTGGTGAACCACGTGGTGTTCGCCGACCCGAGCAACCAGGCTGCGAAGAACCTGCAGGCCGACGCTCTGGAGCAACTGGGCTACCAGGCTGAAAGCGGCCCGTGGCGCAACTTCTACCTCACCGGCGCGAAAGAGCTGCGCGAGGGCGTGCAGAAGCTGCCGACCCCGGACACCGCGAGCCCCGACACCGTGAGGGCCATGGACCTGGACCTGTTCTTCGACTACCTGGCCATGCGCCTGAAAGGCCCGGAGGTGGCGGACAAGCACATCGCCCTCAACCTGGACTTCACCGACCTGAAGAAGAAGTACCTGCTGGAGATGGGCAACGGCGTGCTGAACCACACCGAAGGCCTGCAATCCAAGGACGCCGACGCCACGCTCAAGCTGACCCGCGACACCTTGAACAAACTGATGCTCAAGCAAACCACCCTCAAGGACGCGGTGGCCTCGGGCGAGCTGAAAGTCGACGGCAACCAGGACAAGCTCACCGAACTGATGAGCTACATGGACAACTTCGACTTCTGGTTCAACATCGTCACTCCCTGACGCTCCTACCGATGCCTGGAGGCATCGCCGGCAAACCATCGGCCCTGGCCGATGGTTTGCCTTTTTTAACGACGGGCTGGCGTCATGGGGCAGTCCGGGACTCGCACGGCCCCCAGCGCCGGACGCGTCAAGCAGGAAGCTACAGATCATGGACACAATTCGCGGCACGGCCTTTCTACAATTTGGCGAACTGCTTTCCGAACGTGGCGCATCGTTGCGCACGCACCTTGCGCCCCATCGCATCGGCATGGATGTCGTCGGCGACTACGAGAAGAAGTTCTCCTACAGAAGCCTGGTGCAGATCTTCGAAGGCAGCGCCCATGCCCTGGCGATGCCTGAGCTGGGAATGGAACTGGCGACCCGGCAGAAATCCACCTTGCTCGGGCCGATCCAGCACCTGGCGCAAACCGCCCCGACGGCGGGCGACGGCCTGATCGCGGCCGTGCGCTACATGCGCGTCTACAGCCCCTCGATCATCTTCCATATGGAGCGCCGGGGCGACAGCACCCTGCTCTGCTTCGACAACGCCCTGCCCTGCATCCAGGAAATCCCGCAGATCGTGGAGAAATCCCTGCTGCACGGCAGGCTGCTGATGACCGAGTTGCTGGGCGTGCCACTCAAGCCGAGCGCGGTGCTGCTGCGTCACCAGCCGCAGGCGCCGGCCTCGGTGTACCAACGCTACTTCGGTTGCCCGGCGCTGTTCGGCCAGGACCATAACGCACTGGCGATCAGCCTGCGGGACATGCAACGCCCCTGCGTGCGGCATGATCCCATGCTGCATTCGATCGTGAAGTTCTACCTCGAAGCCCACGCCAACCCCGATGAAAAGCTCGGCTTCGAAGTGGGCCGGCAGATTCAGACGCTACTGCCCAAGTATCGCTGCACCCTGGAGCAGATCGCGCTGATCCTCGACCTGCATCCCCGGACGCTGCAACGGCGACTGGCCAACGATGGTATCGACTTCGAAGAACACGTCGATGAAATCCGCCGGCGCCGGGCGGAACAGTTGCTGGGACAGTCCGATCTCACGGTCGGACAGATAGCCCATGAACTGGGCTATCGGCGGGCCACCTCGTTCTGCCGTGCTCATCAGCGCTGGTTCGGCATGCCGCCACTCGAACACAGGCGGCAGTTGAAAGCGTTGTAAACGCTGCTACGTAAGGTGGAGATCGGGAGACAGCCCTTCAGAGGCTCACTGATCCCCCCGGCAGGAACGCTGGCGCGTCTCGGCCTGCGTCGAGTGATCGGACAGGGCTGCGAGGCCCTGCCCGATCCGGGATTTACTGGGCCTGAACCGGCTTCCAGTCCAGCAGGTGGTGGGTGAACCCGAAGCTGGCCGACTGGTAGTAGCTGATCGCTCGCGCCACCAGAGGATCATCCGATTTCGCAGTCACTTCCTCGCTCGCGCCCAGGGCCTGGTTGTGACGGCGCAGCGCCGCGCGCGGACTCAGGATCGCCAGGTCCTTGCCGTCGAAGAGTCCCAGGTGCTGGTAGTTGCCGATCACCACGCGCGGCGGCAGCGTGTTTTCCGCCATGAGGTTGCGACCGTAGAAAGTCGAGGTGTAGCTCAGGTTGAGGATCGACAGCAGAGTCGGCGCCAGATCGAGCTGGCTCGCCAGCTCCCCGCGCTCTCCGACCGGCAGCAATTTCGGTGCATAGATGAACAGCGGGATCTGGTAGTTCACCACCGGCAGGTCTTCCTTGCCCGCGCTGCCCGCGGTGTGGTCGGCGACGAACACGAAGATGGTGTTGTCGAACCACGGCTTGTCCTTCACCGACTGGAGGAACTTGCCGATCGCGTAGTCGGTGTACTTGACCGCACCATCACGGCCATTGCCCGAGGGAATGTCGATACGGCCATCCGGGTAGGTGTAAGGACGGTGGTTGGAGGTGGTCATCAGTTGCAGCAGGAAGGGTTGGCTCTTGGCGAAGTCCTCGTCCGCGAGCTTGACGGCCTGTGCGTAGAGGTCCTCGTCGCTCATGCCCCACGCATTCTTGAAGTGGATGTCGGACTCCTGGACGCTCGACTGATCGACGATGCGATAGCCGTTGCCGCCAAAGAAGGCATTCATGTTGTCGAAGTAGCCACGGCCGCCGTACAGGAAGACCGCATCGTAGCCGACGGCTTTCAGTTGCTGCCCCAGGCTGCCGAAGCCGCTTTCGCGGCCGATGCGCTTGACGATCGAGCGGCCCGGGGTGGGCGGAATCGACAGGGTGATGGCTTCCAGGCCGCGGTCGGTGCGAGTGCCGGTGGCGTAGAAGTTGTTGAAGTAGAGGCTGTTGCGGCGCAACTCATCCAGGTTCGGCGTGAGGTTCCGCCCGTCGCCATTACTGCCCAGGTACTTGGCGCTGAGACTCTCGATCGTCACCAGGACGATGTTGTGCTTCTTCGGCATGCCCTCGTTGGAGATGGTCCTGCGGATATCCATCGGGTCGGTGCCGATGAACCGCGCATTGGGCTCGGCCAGTTCGGCGCGCATCTGCTGGGCCACCTCCTGCGCAGGCAATGTCGCGTAGAACTGCGGGTAGTCCAGCTCGTTGTTGCGGAATGCCGCGAAGAACTGGTACGGGCCATTGCTCTCCAGCTCGCGGGCATAGGTGTTCCCGCCCTGGGAGCGCGGACGGTCCTGGTCAACCAGGAACCCGGCGAGCAATGCCATCAGCACAAGCCCCGCACAACCCAGGATACGGCGGCGGAACGCCGGCACTTCCGAGGCGCAGATAGCCCGCAAGGCCTTGAGCAGTCCGAGGGTCACGACCAGCGAAGCCCCGGCCAGGACGCTCAGGAGCAGGCCGATGGGGTACGACTCGAGGATGTTGTTCAGGACTTCATCGGAATAGACCAGGTAGTCGACGGCAATGAAGTTGAAGCGAACCCCGAACTCATCCCAGAACAGCCACTCGGCCACTGCCGTGAACAGCATCAGGTAGACGCTGGCGAAGACCACCGCGGCAAGAATCCAGCGCCAGGAGGCCTTGCGCCAGAGTCGCGCCGGCATCATCTGCAGCACTACTCCGAGTGGCAGCAGCGCATAGATCAGGAAGCTCAGGTCGTAGAGCAGGCCAATGGCGAAGACCGCCACATGCGCCGCCCCCAGATCCGACAAGTGGCCCACCATCAGAACCACACGGGTCAGGAAGAAGACGATCAGCCACAACAAGGCAATCAGCGCGAGAAAGCGCGTCGGGGCCGAACGGAAAAATTGCATGGGTACATCCTTATCGTAATGCACCGGCCCTTGCGGCCTCCGGCGCTCTTTGATGTGCCGAAACCGGCAAGTGGCCGAGACTGTACGCCACGGAAAGAAAAGAAATTGTCAAATTGGACGCGAGCCCGGGACGGTCACGGTCCGCTCCGATAACCCGTGTTCGACCAGACAGTCGGGCGCTCTCGGCGGGAGCTGCCCCTGTCGATCGGAGTCACCACGAGTTTTTCACATGCCCTTGACGAGACCTTGATCGCGCCGTTCGATAATGGCGGCACCTGTCGAGCCTGTGCCCATGAACGAACCCCAACGCCTGTTTGCCTCTGCCGGAGACCGCAAGAACGATGGCGTTGCCAACCACACGCTGCGTGCATATTTGCGCACCCGCATTGCTGAATGGCGGAACAGGCGCCTGCTTCGGCTGGCCCTGCGTGTTGCGGAAGAACCGATACTCATGCTCGACGTCTCGCGATCACCAGGCGCCTTCTGGCCCGTGCTGCTGGAACATGGCAACCGGATCATCGTTGCGACCTCTCCAGCCGCCGACTCCCTTCTCGCCACCCACAAGAAGCTGCCCAATGCGATGGCGCAACGCATCAAGGCCATGCCCGGCCCCCTGGACTACTCCGAATTGGGAGCGGGTTCGGTCGACTGCATACTGATCTCCGATGTCCCGCCGACAGAATGCAACGCGGCCACTATCGGTTTGCTGGGTCAGTTGCACCCTGTCACCCGGGACACCGTGATTCTCTTCGCCCGGATCGGCCGCCAGCGCTCTGCGAACGAAATGGAACAGCCCTGCCCCTGCGGATCGGATTCCGAATCCCACGCCACGACTCCGCCCCCTACCAGTGCCAAGGCCCTGGAGCAGGCGTTTCAGCACGTCGGCTTCTCGCAGATCAAGCACTACAACTTTCTGCCCGGCGTAGATGGCATTCGCGTTTACATTCTCAGGAAGTAACGCATTTTCCCACGAGGCTGGCGAAGTCTCGGCGTCCCCTCCTTCCTTATCGCCAGGCGCACCTTCACTCGACAGAACGTTCGCCTATCAAATGAGAATGACAATTTTTTAACAGCATCCGAGCGATCATCATCGCCATTCACCCTGCGACGCCCTCGATTGGGCGTGTGACATCACCTATCCGGAGTGGCGATTGATGAAAGTACGCGGTGCCTCGTGGTTCTTCCTGGGAGCGGCTGGAATAGCCGCACTGCTGGGCACGGGCCCATCCTTCGCCGCGTCGGAAAGCGATGGCATCGTGGTCTACAACGCCCAGCATGAGTCGCTGACCAAGGCGTGGATCGAAGGCTTCACCAAGGAGACCGGCATCAAGGTCACCCTGCGCAATGGCGACGATAGCGAGCTGGGCAACCAGATCGTCCAGGAGGGCAAGGCATCCCCGGCCGACGTCTTCCTGACCGAAAACTCCCCATCGATGGCCCTCGTCGATCACGCGGGACTTTTCGCCCCGGTGGCACCCAGTACCCTTTCCCAGGTTGGCGCGCCTTATCGGCCGGCCAATGGCCACTGGGTTGGCATCGCGGCTCGCTCCACCGTCTTCGTCTACAACAAGAACCTGGTGAAGGAGGCGGACCTGCCCAAGTCGCTCCTCGACCTGGCCGAGCCGCAGTGGATCGGCCGGTGGGCCGCCTCTCCCGCCGGCGCCGATTTCCAGGCCATCGTCGGCGCCCTCCTGGAACTCAAAGGCGAGGCCGCAACCCTCGAATGGCTTGAGGCGATGAAGGCCGGCGCCAAGGTCTACCGTGGCAACAACGCCGTGCTCAAAGCCGTCAACGCAGGCCAGATCGATGGTGGCGTTATCTATCACTACTACTACGTCGGCGATCAGGCCAAGACCGGCGAGAACAGCAACAACGCCGCCCTCCACTACTTCAAGCACAAGGACCCGGGCGCCTTCACCAGCCTGTCCGGCGCTGGTGTCCTGGCATCCAGCAAACACCCCAAGGAAGCCCAGGCGTTCCTGCAATGGATCACCGGCAAGCAGGGGCAGGCCGTGCTGCGCGACGGCAAATCGTACGAATATGCGGTGGGTGAAGGCGCACAATCGAATCCGAAGCTCGTCCCGCTGGATCAGTTGGATGCCCCGCTCGTCGACGTGTCCAGCCTCGATAGCCAGAAGGTCGTGGACCTGATGACCCAGGCAGGCCTGCTGTAAGTGACCGCCCAACAGTTCGGGCCGCGGGCCCGTGCCGATAGTGCCACTGGTGCGGCGACAACCGCACCGGTGGCGCGCTCCCGGCGCCGACTGCGCAATGGTTCCGGTCAGCAATGGATGCTGGCCGTCGCGCTTCTGGTTTCGGCGTTCGCCGTACTCCCACTGATCTTCGTTGCGAGCGCAGGCATTCAGGCCGGTTTTCCGCTCATCGCCAAGCTGGTGTTTAGGCCGAGGGTCGCTGAGCTGCTGCACAACACGCTGCTGCTGATCGCGCTGACCGTCCCGCTCTGCGTAGTCCATGGCGTGGCGATGGCCTGGCTGACCGAACGCACCCGGCTTCCCGGCCGACGGTTCTGGTCCCTGCTGGTCGTCGCCCCGCTGGCGATTCCGGCGTTCGTCCACAGCTACGCCTGGGTCAGCCTCGTGCCGTCACTGCATGGCCTGCTGCCGGCCGTTCTGGTCTCGGTGATCGCCTACTCCCCCTTCATCTATTTACCGGCGGCAGCTGCCCTCCGACGCCTGGACCCGGTCCTTGAAGACGTGGCCGAGTCGTTGGGGGAAAGGCCTTTCACCGTGTTCCGGCGTGTCGTCCTCCCCCAGTTGCGTGTCGCTATCTGGGGCGGATCGCTTCTGGTGGGGCTGCATCTGCTAGCGGAATACGGTCTCTTCGCGCTGATCAGATTCGACACCTTCACCACGGCGATCTTCGACCAGTTCCAGTCGTCCTTCAGCGGCCCCGCCGCGAACATGCTGGCCGGCGTCCTGGCCCTGGCCTGCCTGCTGATGCTCACCCTGGAGTCGGGCACCCGTGGCTCGGCCCGTTATGCGCGCATTGGCGCCGGCAGTCCGCGAGCGCCCCGGCAATACACGCCGGGCAAAGCCTGCTCGAGCATCGCCCTGCTGCTTTGCACTGCCTTCACCGCCCTTTCGCTCGGCGTTCCCCTGGTCACCCTGGGGCGCTGGCTCGCCGCCGGCGGGATCGAGGCCTGGCGCTCCGAGGAACTCCTGGTCTGCCTGGGGCAGACAGTGCTGCTCGGTGCCGCAGGAGCCCTGCTCACGACCATTGCCGCAGTGCCGATCGCCTGGATCTCCGTGCGCGCGCCGAGCAAGCTCCAGCGCCTGCTCGAAGGCAGCAACTACGTAGCCAGCTCGCTGCCGGGAATCGTTGTCGCGCTGGCGCTGGTCAGCCTGACGATCAAGTTCGCCCAGCCGCTGTACCAGACCGTTTTCACCGTGCTGCTGGCTTACGTGCTTATGTTCCTGCCCCGCGCGCTGGTCAGCCTCCGCGCCGGGCTCTCCCAGGCTCCCGTCGAACTGGAGAACATCGCCCGCAGCCTGGGCCGCTCCCCGATGCAGGCCATCTGGGGTGTCACCATCCGCTTTGCCGCACCCGGCGCTGCGGCGGGCGTCGCCCTGGTGTTCCTGGCGATCGTCAACGAGCTCACCGCCACGCTGCTGCTCTCACCCAGCGGCACCGCAACCCTGGCCACGGCCTTCTGGGCGAAGACCAGCGAGATCGACTACGTCGCCGCGGCGCCCTATGCACTGATGATGATCCTGCTGTCCCTTCCGCTGACCGGGCTTCTTTACCAACAATCCAAGCGAGTAGCAGGCCGATGAGCCCTCTTGAACTCAAGTCCGTCTCTCGGTTCTTCGGCGCATTCGCAGCGATCGAAGACTTCAGTTTGTCGGTGCCGGCGGGTGGCCGGGCTGCAATCGTCGGTCCCTCCGGCTCCGGCAAGACCACCCTGCTGCGCCTGATCGCCGGATTCGAAGTCCCCGACCAGGGCACCATCACCCTCGGCGATACGACGCTGGCGGACGCGACCACCTTCATTCCTGCACATCGCCGCCTCATCGGCTATGTGCCGCAGGATGGCGCTCTGTTCCCGCACCTCTCGGTGGCCGAGAACATCGGCTTCGGACTGCCCAGGAACATGGCTACCCGCTCGCAGCGGATCGACGAGTTGCTGGAGATGGTCTCCCTGAACAGCAACATGGCGCAGCGCTGGCCCCACGAACTCTCAGGTGGACAGCAACAGCGAGTGGCGCTGGCCAGGGCCCTGGCGCAAAGCCCCAGGCTGATGCTGCTCGACGAACCCTTCTCCGCCCTGGACAGCGGCCTGCGCGCCTCCATGCGCAAGACAGTCACCCAGGTACTGGGCGATGCCGGCGTCACCGCGATCCTGGTCACCCATGATCAGGAAGAGGCGCTCTCGTTCGGCCATCAACTCGCAGTTATCCGCCAGGGGCGCCTGATCCAGGCAGGCGCCCCTAAGGCGCTGTACTTCCGACCGGTCGACGAAGACACCGCCACCTTCCTGGGGGATGCCCTGGTGTTTTCCGCCGACATCCAGAATGGCTGGGCACAGTCCCCGCTCGGCAAGATCCGGGTCGACAGCCCGAAAGCGAAAGGATACGCGCAGATAATGCTGCGTCCCGAGCAACTCCACCTGCGGCACGGGGAGATGCTTGCCCAAGGTGCGGATGGCTGCTTTGGCACAGTCCTCAGCAGCGACTTCGGCGGCGACAAATGCTCGGTGGTGGTTCAGCTTGAGACTCTGTACGCGGAATCCACTGGCAGATCATCCGCCCTGTCGATTCACGTCAGGGTGCCGGCAATGGACTGTCCCGACATCGGGGCGCGCGTGCACATTGGCGTCAGCGGCGGCGCCCACCTGTTCCCCAACCGATAACCATCGACGCGCGGCATCACCACTCCGATGGTGATGCCGTGCCGACTGATCGATCGCGAAGTCGTAGCCAGGTTTACGTTCTCTCGCCCCCCCAGGCAAACGCCGCTCCTCTGCACCCGCCAGAAGAGTTGTGCCTGCGCCTGTACCTGCGCCGCCTAGCCGTTACGCTCTTGTAAAAGCGAGCTTGCTCGCGAACCTGGTCAGGTGCACACGCCGTCATCGACGATGAATTGAGGCCACGGCGTGCAGCATCGCATGCGCTCCGGCTGAGTATTCCGCCCCGCAGGAGCGGACTCCGTCCGCGATGGCCGCCGTCTTCTCAGCGCACACCGCCGGCACAGGTTGGGTAGAGGACTCCAGCGCCCGGCCGGCTTTCCCGCGCGCAAAAGCAAAGCCCCCGGCCAGCTTTCGCTAACCAGGGGCTTTGGGATAGGAGCTTGACGATGACCTACTCTCACATGGGGAAACCCCACACTACCATCGGCGATGCGTCGTTTCACTGCTGAGTTCGGGATGGGATCAGGTGGTTCCAACGCTCTATGGTCGTCAAGCAATTCTTTAGGACGCTCGTGGCATTCGCACACGCTCATCCGAATTCGGGTATGTGACAGTCATTTGCGGTTCACACGAACTTTCGGTTCGTCGACTTCACCATCGAACACACAAATTGTTTGGGTGTTATATGGTCAAGCCTCACGGGCAATTAGTATCGGTTAGCTCAACGCCTCACAGCGCTTACACACCCGACCTATCAACGTCGTAGTCTTCGACGGCCCTTCAGGGGAATCAAGTTCCCAGTGAGATCTCATCTTGAGGCTAGTTTCCCGCTTAGATGCTTTCAGCGGTTATCTATTCCGAACATAGCTACCCGGCAATGCCACTGGCGTGACAACCGGAACACCAGAGGTTCGTCCACTCCGGTCCTCTCGTACTAGGAGCAGCCCCTCTCAAATCTCAAACGTCCACGGCAGATAGGGACCGAACTGTCTCACGACGTTCTAAACCCAGCTCGCGTACCACTTTAAATGGCGAACAGCCATACCCTTGGGACCGGCTTCAGCCCCAGGATGTGATGAGCCGACATCGAGGTGCCAAACACCGCCGTCGATATGAACTCTTGGGCGGTATCAGCCTGTTATCCCCGGAGTACCTTTTATCCGTTGAGCGATGGCCCTTCCATACAGAACCACCGGATCACTAAGACCTACTTTCGTACCTGCTCGACGTGTCTGTCTCGCAGTCAAGCGCGCTTTTGCCTTTATACTCTGCGACCGATTTCCGACCGGTCTGAGCGCACCTTCGTACTCCTCCGTTACTCTTTAGGAGGAGACCGCCCCAGTCAAACTGCCCACCATACACTGTCCTCGATCCGGATGACGGACCAGAGTTAGAACCTCAAGCATGCCAGGGTGGTATTTCAAGGATGGCTCCACGCGAACTGGCGTCCACGCTTCAAAGCCTCCCACCTATCCTACACAAGCAGGCTCAAAGTCCAGTGCAAAGCTACAGTAAAGGTTCACGGGGTCTTTCCGTCTAGCCGCGGATACACTGCATCTTCACAGCGATTTCAATTTCACTGAGTCTCGGGTGGAGACAGCGCCGCCATCGTTACGCCATTCGTGCAGGTCGGAACTTACCCGACAAGGAATTTCGCTACCTTAGGACCGTTATAGTTACGGCCGCCGTTTACCGGGGCTTCGATCAAGAGCTTCGCTTTCGCTAACCCCATCAATTAACCTTCCGGCACCGGGCAGGCGTCACACCCTATACGTCCACTTTCGTGTTTGCAGAGTGCTGTGTTTTTAATAAACAGTCGCAGCGGCCTGGTATCTTCGACCGACATGGGCTTACGCAGTAAATGCTTCACCCTCATCGGCGCACCTTCTCCCGAAGTTACGGTGCCATTTTGCCTAGTTCCTTCACCCGAGTTCTCTCAAGCGCCTTGGTATTCTCTACCCGACCACCTGTGTCGGTTTGGGGTACGGTTCCTAGTTACCTGAAGCTTAGAAGCTTTTCCTGGAAGCATGGCATCAACCACTTCATCATCTAAAAGACGACTCGTCATCAGCTCTCGGCCTTGAACACCCGGATTTGCCTAAGTGTTCGGCCTACCACCTTAAACTTGGACAACCAACGCCAAGCTGGCCTAGCCTTCTCCGTCCCTCCATCGCAGTAACTAGAAGTACAGGAATATTAACCTGTTTCCCATCGACTACGCTCTTCAGCCTCGCCTTAGGGACCGACTAACCCTGCGTCGATTAACGTTGCGCAGGAACCCTTGGTCTTTCGGCGTGGATGTTTTTCACACCCATTGTCGTTACTCATGTCAGCATTCGCACTTCTGATACCTCCAGCAAGCTTCTCAACTCACCTTCACAGGCTTACAGAACGCTCCTCTACCGCGCATCTTACGATGCACCCGTAGCTTCGGTGTGTGGTTTGAGCCCCGTTACATCTTCCGCGCAGGCCGACTCGACTAGTGAGCTATTACGCTTTCTTTAAAGGGTGGCTGCTTCTAAGCCAACCTCCTAGCTGTCTAAGCCTTCCCACATCGTTTACCACTTAACCACAACTTTGGGACCTTAGCTGACGGTCTGGGTTGTTTCCCTTTTCACGACGGACGTTAGCACCCGCCGTGTGTCTCCCACGCTGACACTTCCAGGTATTCGGAGTTTGCATCGGTTTGGTAAGTCGGGATGACCCCCTAGCCGAAACAGTGCTCTACCCCCTGGAGTGATACGTGAGGCGCTACCTAAATAGCTTTCGAGGAGAACCAGCTATCTCCGAGCTTGATTAGCCTTTCACTCCGATCCACAAGTCATCCCCTACCTTTTCAACGGGAGTGGGTTCGGTCCTCCAGTCAGTGTTACCTAACCTTCAACCTGCTCATGGATAGATCGCCCGGTTTCGGGTCTATACCCAGCGACTAAATCGCCCTATTAAGACTCGCTTTCGCTACGCCTTCCCTATACGGTTAAGCTCGCCACTGAATATAAGTCGCTGACCCATTATACAAAAGGTACGCAGTCACCTAACAAGTAGGCTCCCACTGCTTGTACGCATACGGTTTCAGGTTCTATTTCACTCCCCTCTCCGGGGTTCTTTTCGCCTTTCCCTCACGGTACTGGTTCACTATCGGTCAGTCAGTAGTATTTAGCCTTGGAGGATGGTCCCCCCATATTCAGACAAAGTTTCTCGTGCTCCGTCCTACTCGATTTCACTTCAAAGAACCTTTCACATACGGGGCTATCACCCACTATGGCCGCACTTTCCAGAGCGTTCTGTTAGATTCAAAGAAGCTTAAGGGCTAGTCCCCGTTCGCTCGCCACTACTAAGGGAATCTCGGTTGATTTCTTTTCCTCAGGGTACTTAGATGTTTCAGTTCCCCTGGTTCGCCTCTTGCACCTATGGATTCAGTACAAGATACCTAGGTTATCCTAGGTGGGTTCCCCCATTCAGAGATCTCCGGATCAAAGTCTGTTTGCCGACTCCCCGAAGCTTATCGCAGGCTACCACGTCTTTCATCGCCTCTGACTGCCAAGGCATCCACCGTATGCGCTTCTTCACTTGACCATATAACCCCAAGCAATCTGGTTACTGTCTCGAACGTGAAGACGACATTCGCCGAAAATTCGCGCTTGAACTCGCAAATTTTACCTTGACTTGAATGATCACCAGTGAAAGAGATCATTCAGTCTACTTCTATCACATACCCAAATTTTTAAAGAACAGTTCTGGCACAAAGACCAGACAGCAAGGTTCGTTACACCGAACATTCCTGTCTGAGCTTTCGACGATTTAGAGATGGTGGAGCCAAGGAGGATCGAACTCCTGACCTCCTGCGTGCAAAGCAGGCGCTCTCCCAGCTGAGCTATGGCCCCATCGGATCAGCAGCACACCACAACAATTGGTGGGTCTGGGCAGATTCGAACTGCCGACCTCACCCTTATCAGGGGTGCGCTCTAACCAACTGAGCTACAGACCCAATCGTTCGGGCTTTGGCAGCTTGTCGACCTCACCCGCTCTCTATCCAAGAGCCGGGGGCGCGCTCAAACCAACCGAGCAGCAAACCTATCGTCTAACCAGTGAATCAAGCAATTCGTGTGGGAGCTTATGAAGAAGCTGCGATCTTCGATTAAGGAGGTGATCCAGCCGCAGGTTCCCCTACGGCTACCTTGTTACGACTTCACCCCAGTCATGAATCACTCCGTGGTAACCGTCCCCCTTGCGGTTAGACTAGCTACTTCTGGAGCAACCCACTCCCATGGTGTGACGGGCGGTGTGTACAAGGCCCGGGAACGTATTCACCGTGACATTCTGATTCACGATTACTAGCGATTCCGACTTCACGCAGTCGAGTTGCAGACTGCGATCCGGACTACGATCGGTTTTGTGGGATTAGCTCCACCTCGCGGCTTGGCAACCCTCTGTACCGACCATTGTAGCACGTGTGTAGCCCTGGCCGTAAGGGCCATGATGACTTGACGTCATCCCCACCTTCCTCCGGTTTGTCACCGGCAGTCTCCTTAGAGTGCCCACCCGAGGTGCTGGTAACTAAGGACAAGGGTTGCGCTCGTTACGGGACTTAACCCAACATCTCACGACACGAGCTGACGACAGCCATGCAGCACCTGTGTTCCGATTCCCGAAGGCACCCTCGCATCTCTGCAAGGTTCCGGACATGTCAAGGCCAGGTAAGGTTCTTCGCGTTGCTTCGAATTAAACCACATGCTCCACCGCTTGTGCGGGCCCCCGTCAATTCATTTGAGTTTTAACCTTGCGGCCGTACTCCCCAGGCGGTCGACTTATCGCGTTAGCTGCGCCACTAAAATCTCAAGGATTCCAACGGCTAGTCGACATCGTTTACGGCGTGGACTACCAGGGTATCTAATCCTGTTTGCTCCCCACGCTTTCGCACCTCAGTGTCAGTATCAGTCCAGGTGGTCGCCTTCGCCACTGGTGTTCCTTCCTATATCTACGCATTTCACCGCTACACAGGAAATTCCACCACCCTCTACCGTACTCTAGTCAGGCAGTTATGGATGCAGTTCCCAGGTTGAGCCCGGGGATTTCACATCCATCTTACCAAACCACCTACGCGCGCTTTACGCCCAGTAATTCCGATTAACGCTTGCACCCTTCGTATTACCGCGGCTGCTGGCACGAAGTTAGCCGGTGCTTATTCTGTTGGTAACGTCAAAACAGCAAGGTATTAACTTACTGCCCTTCCTCCCAACTTAAAGTGCTTTACAATCCGAAGACCTTCTTCACACACGCGGCATGGCTGGATCAGGCTTTCGCCCATTGTCCAATATTCCCCACTGCTGCCTCCCGTAGGAGTCTGGACCGTGTCTCAGTTCCAGTGTGACTGATCATCCTCTCAGACCAGTTACGGATCGTCGCCTTGGTAGGCCTTTACCCCACCAACTAGCTAATCCGACCTAGGCTCATCTGATAGCGCAAGGCCCGAAGGTCCCCTGCTTTCTCCCGTAGGACGTATGCGGTATTAGCGTTCCTTTCGAAACGTTGTCCCCCACTACCAGGCAGATTCCTAGGCATTACTCACCCGTCCGCCGCTGAATCATGGAGCAAGCTCCACTCATCCGCTCGACTTGCATGTGTTAGGCCTGCCGCCAGCGTTCAATCTGAGCCATGATCAAACTCTTCAGTTCAATACTGCTTGGGTTTTGCGAAAACCCTAAACTTGGCTCAGCAATCGCATGCTCTATTTAAAGAGCTAAAACTCTCGAATTCACGAGTGTTACTTGCGTTGCTGATAATCAGTCGATCATCAGTCTTACATCACAAGCACCCACACGAATTGCTTGATTCGACTTGTTAAAGAGCAGTTGGTCAAGGCTTTCGTCTCAACCGAGGCGCGCATTCTACAGCAGCGTCTCATCTTGTCAAGCGTTGTTTTCGAAAATTTTCTTTTCTACTCAACCGCTTGCGCTTCAGTGAAGGAAGCCTTCTCATCAGCGGGAGGCGCATTCTACAGCGATCAAACTCACTGTCAAGCACCTCGGCGATCTTCTTTTCGACTCACCGCCGGAGCAGCGAATGAAGAGTGGCAAGTGATTCACCTGCCGGACCACCACTCTCAACTTCGAATCATTGTAAGCTCTTGATTTTCAAGCTCTTTCAGCGCTTCGTCGCTGGGAGTGGTGCGCATTATAGGGACTTAAAAAGACCCGTCAACGACTTTTTGCAGAAAGATGACAAATACCCGCCTGCCCTTCTCTCTATATAAAAGAAGCAGATAGCCAGTGAATGAAGACTCCCCCGGAAATCGCTCCGAGCGAACGGCCCGAACTTCGAGCAGCTTGTATGGCTCGCCGAGCTATCATGATGGCGGCGCCCACCCGCTCCCCGGGCCGGATGGTCTACTAGGAGACCCTGTGTGAATCGGATTCAACTGCTCATCGCCTCCTGCTTGTCAGCGACTTCACTCCTCGCCTTTGCCGAAAGCCCTCAGACATTCCTGCAAGGCCGTGTTTATGAACTGCGCCGGGATACCTCGCCGCCGTTCTGCTACGAATGGGCAACCGGCTTGCCGAATGGCGTCTGGGGCAACGGCGGGGACTATGGGCAGAAGACGGAGAAGCTCATGGGCAATGGTGCAGTCCTGATCGCGTCGGCAACCTACAAGCCCACCGGCGAGGTGGTCTCCCACTCGTTCTATAAAAGCAGGGAAGCCTGCCAGAAGGACCTTTCCAGAAGGCCGGAATCGATTCCACTCGTGGCCGCCACATCGATGCCAGTTAAAACCGACACTCCCGGGCAAAGCTCGACCTACGTCGACCGCTTGCAGCGCGATTTCGGGCAGCGAATCTATTTCAGCTCGCCCACGGCGGAGACGATCATCAAGAAGATCAACATCGACTGCCGGGCCCCGGACGGCCGCTACCTCCCGCTGTACAACGCTCTGCTCGCGCGACTGAATGAAGCGAACACACCCGATGCCTGGATGGAAACCAGCGTGGTCAACAGGGGGAAGAACATCCAGGTCTTCGACAGCGTTCGCCTGAAGAACGGGAAGGAACTCACCCCCCAATTGACCCTGGAAATCAATGAATGGGGGGCCGTCGAAACCCACGGCGTCCGGCCTGAAGCCCTGTCGAATGCCTGCTTCGGCTCATACGGCCCCATCTGGAAGATCTGATCCACATATGCTCCGCTGCGGCCTCGTAAACCTTTGAATCTCTTGCCGTTGTATTACGGGGCAGGCTGATCTCCCCTAAGCTTGCCGGCCGGCAAATTGCCACGGATCACCCATACTCACCCTACGTCATTGATTTGTGGCGCATTCCAACGACGCGTGCCACGTGCCTGAACATCATCTACCGCCTCCTGTCTCGGGCCCCTTGCAAGGGGTTCCCGCAGTGAATGCGTGGAGCTGAGCAGGTGCGGCTTCCAGCCGGTCGAGTGATGTTTGCGGCCCTGCAGCCATCGCTATCGCCACATCAGGAGAGACCATGAAGAAACACGCCGTACTGCTACCTCTGCTCGCTCTTCCGTTGCTGCTGGGCGGCTGCTCAAGCAACAAGGTCTCGAGCGAAGACTATTCCGGCTTCCTGAATGACTACTCGCACCTGAGCGAGCAGGAAAACGCCTCCGGCGCCAAGGTCATGTCCTGGGTCGACCCGAACCTGAATCTGAGCCGCTACACCAGCGTCTACATCGAACCGACGCAGTACTTCCCCAAACCGGCGCCCAACGACAAGGTCTCCCAGCAGACCCTCGACCAGATTTCCGCCTACTACACCCAGGTGCTCAAGCGCGAGTTCGGCCAAGTCCTGCCGGTGGTCAACCAGCCCTCCAGCGACTCGCTGGTGGTGCGCGCCGCCATCACCGGGGTGAGCAGCCATACTCAATCCCTGCATGCGTATGAAGTGATCCCGATTGCCCTGATCGCCGCCGGGGTGAGCACCGCCACCGGCATCCGCGACCAGGACACGGTCATCGCCACCGAAGCCGACTTCCTCGATGGCCGCACCAGCAAGGAAGTCGCCCAGGTCGTGCGCAAGGGCACCGGACAGCCGCTGGAGAACGACAAGCAGGCAATGACCGCCAACGATGTGAAAGGCGTGCTCGACGGCTGGGCCAAGGACATGCGCCTGTCGTACACCAAGTTGCGCGCGCAGCAGTGAGCGTGACTCGGATTACCCGGCCGGAAGACGTCCCGGCCGGGCTTGAGAACAGAATCGGCGCTCGGGGCAGAGAATCCCGGGGAGCCGCAAGGGAGCTGATGAATGCCACATGATGGAAGCCTGTTGCAGGCGACGGTGATTTTCCTGCTGGCAGTGGTCTTTCTGGTGCCACTGGCGCAACGCCTGAAACTTGGTGCGGTGCCGGGCTATCTGCTGGCCGGCATCCTGATCGGTCCCTCGGTGCTGGGGCTGATCAGCAATCCGCAGAACGTCGGCAAGCTCTCCGAAATGGGTGTGGTGATGCTGCTCTTCATCATCGGCCTGGAGCTCTCGCCGCGCCGGCTGTGGATGATGCGCCGCTCGCTGTTCGGCGTCGGCTCCCTGCAGGTGGGCGTGACCGCCGCGGTTCTCGGCCTGCTGGCGTATCTGCTGTTCGGCCAGTCGCCGGCCGCCGCCGTGGTGCTGGGCGTGGGTCTGGCGTTGTCGTCCACCGCCTTCGGCTTGCAGGTGCTGGCCGAACGCAAGGAACTGAACAAGCCCCATGGCCGCACGGCCGTGGGCATCCTGTTGTTCCAGGACATCGCCGCCATTCCGCTGATCGCCATCGTGCCGCTGTTGGGCGGCGCCGGGGACAGCGCCCCGGATGCCGGTATACGGCCGCTGCTGGCGGTAGCAGTCGGGATCGGCGTGGTAATCATCGGCGGCCGTTACCTGCTGCGGCCGGTATTCACCTGGGCGGTTGGCTCCGGACTGCGCGAGCTCTCCACCGCCACCGCCCTGCTGGTGGTCCTGGGCACCGCCTGGATCATGGAGCACGTTGGCGTGTCCATGGCGCTGGGCGCCTTCCTCGCCGGTATGCTGATGGCCGAGTCGCAGTTCCGCCATGAGCTGGAATCGCAGATCGAGCCGCTCAAGGGCTTGCTGCTCGGCTTGTTCTTCGTCGGCGTGGGCATGACCGCCGACCTGCGCCTGCTGTTCGGCCAGCCGCTGCTAGTACTGGGCGTTACCTTGCTGCTGGTGGGCATCAAGCTGCCGCTGCTGGTTGGCCTGGGCCGCCTCTTCGGCGGCCTGAACCGCGCCGGCGCGATCTGCCTGGGCGTGGTGCTGGCATCAGGCGGCGAGTTCGCCTTCGTGGTGTTCAAGCTGGCACTGGATCACGGCCTGCTGGAACAGCAGGTGCACGATGTGCTGGTACTCGCCATCACCCTGTCGATGGCCGTGGTGCCGCTGGTGATGATGGCGCTGGCGCGCCGGATGCGCGACGAGACGACGGATGCCGAGGCTCCGGAAGGAACGCCGGAAGTGGGTGACCAGCCCAGGGTGGTGATCGCCGGCATGGGCCGCATGGGGCGCGTGATCGCCAACCTGCTGCAGGCCCAGAACGTGCCGGTGGTAGCCCTGGACACCTCGGTGGACGCGTTGCGCCGCCAGGGCAAGGAAGGTGGCGTGCCGGTCTTCTACGGCGACCCGACGCGCCCGGAAATCCTCCATGCCGCCAAGGTCGGCGAGGCCGAGCTGGTGATCGTCGCCACCGACGACCCGGAGATCAACCTGAATACGGTCGAAGCCCTCGCCCGCCTGTACCCGCATACGCGGGTGATCGCCAGGGCGAACAACCGCCAGCAGGTCCTGCAGTTGCTCGACCGGGGCGCCAACCCGGTGCGCGAAACCTTCCATTCCAGCCTGGAAATGGGCCGCCGGGCCTTCATCGAGCTGGGCGTGAGCGAGGACCAGGCCGCCGCCTGGGTGCGCCGCTACCGGCAGCAGGAAGCGCAGTGGCTGCTGGAACTGCATCGGCAGGGCCGCAACGACGATCCGGATGGTCGATTCGGCGACGATGGCAACCCCGTCGCCGGCGTTACACCACAGCCCCAGGATCACCCCTTGGAAAGCGCCGCTCGGCGCAATGACCGTCCGACCTGAAGAGTCGATCCGGAGGAAAACCATGCAACCCAGTTTCAAGCTCGATAGCGCCCTGTCGCGGGGAATGCTCGACGTCCTCATCAAGGCCGGACTGATCGCCGCCCTGGTGATCTTCTCCTTCCAGGTGTTCCAGCCCTTCCAGGAGCTGATGATCTGGTCGGTGATCCTCGCCGTCACCCTCTACCCGCTGCAGCGCTGGCTCAAGGTGCGCACCGGGCTGAAGGACGGCCACGTGGCGACATTGATCGTCCTGTTCGTCCTGCTGGTACTGCTGGCGCCGATCTACCTGCTGGCGATCAACATCGGCGACTCCCTGGATAGCGTGGTGACGCTGCTCAAGAGCGACACCCTGAGCATCCCGGCACCGCCCGAATCAGTGGCCACCTGGCCGCTGATCGGCCCGCGCCTGTACGCTGCCTGGCAGTCGGTCTCCGGTGGCCTGAGCCAGGTGGCGCAACACCTGCTGCCCTACCTCAAGGGCACCGGCCGCGTGCTGCTGGGTGCCGCCGCCAGCGCCGGCGGCGCCTTCCTGCTGTTCATCGCGGCGGTCATCATCTCCGGCATCATCATGGCCTTCGGCGAAAACGGCGAGCGCGCGGCGCAACGCATCGCCATACGGGTCTCCAACGTGGAGCGCGGCAAGCACATCGCCACCCTGTGCACTGCCACCATCCGTGCGGTCGCCCAGGGAGTGATCGGCATCGCCTTCATCCAGATGCTGCTGATCGGTGTCGGCTTCGTGGTCAAGGGCGTACCGGGCGCGGGCATCCTGGCGATCGCCATCCTGATCCTGGGCATCGCCCAGGCACCGGCGACCCTGATCACCCTCCCGGTGATCGCCTACGTCCTCTCCACCGAAGGCTTCACCGCCGCAACCATCACCTTCGCCATCTACACCTTCATCGCCGGTCTCGCCGACAACGTGCTCAAGCCGCTGCTGCTGGGCCGCGGTGTCGACGTGCCGATGCCGGTGGTGCTGATCGGTGCCCTCGGCGGCATGGTGGTCAAGGGTATCATCGGCCTGTTCATCGGCCCGGTGATCCTCGCCGTGGCCTACAACCTGTTCTGGCAATGGGTCGACCAGCAGGAACCGGAAAGCGCCTCCGAGTCGCCCGAATAAGCCAAGGATCGCCATGCCAAAGCGCGTCAGACGCTGCACTCTCATCGTCGCAACCCTCCTGGCCGGCTGCACCCAGGTCGGCCCGGACTTCCAGCCGCCGCAGGACCCGTGGCTGGCCGGCTGGAAGACGCCGCTGCTGGAGCAGGCGGGTCGCAATGCCAATGCCCCGGACCTGCGCCAGTGGTGGACGGTGTTCACCGACCCGACCCTGGACGCACTGATCGCCGAAGCCGACGCGCACAACACCAACCTGCGGGTAGCCGGCCTGCGCATCGCCGAGGCGCGCGCGCAGCTGGCCATAGCGGAAACCGGGCGTTATCCGCAGCTGCAGCAGATCCGCGGCGAAAGCCTCTACCTCAAACAGAACCAGTCCGGTGCGCCAACCGCCCGCGACTCGGTGTTCTGGCAATCCAGCGCGGGCTTCGACATCGGCTGGGAGATCGACTTCTGGGGCCGTTTCAGCCGCGCCATCGAATCCGCCGACGCAGCCTACTTCGCCTCAGAGGCCAACTACGCCGACGCCATGGTGCTGCTGCGCGCGCAGGTCGCCGACACCTACTTCGGCCTGCGCACCGCCGAGGCGCGCCTGGACATCGCCCGCGAGAACGCCAAGCGCCAGGAGCGCAGCCTGGAGATCACCGAGCGGCTGTTCCGCCATGGCGAGAACGACGAACTCGACTGGCAGCAGGCGCGCACCCAGTACCTGGCGACCCAGGCCACCATCCCCGAGTTCGAGAACCAGGTGAACGCCCTGCGCAACATTCTCTGCGCGCTGCTCGGGCGGCCGCCGGGAGCGATGCCGGAGCTCGCCGCGCGCCACGGGCAACTGCCGCTGCCGGACCGGGCGATTCTCCAGGACGTGCCCGCCAGCCTGCTGCAGCGCCGACCGGACATCCGTGCCGCCGAGCAGGCGGTAGCGGCGCAGTCGGCGCTGGTGGGTGTCGCCGAGGCCGACCTGTATCCCTCGATCAGCCTGCTGGGCAGCATCGGCTGGAGCTTCGTGTCGGCCAACAACCTGCCGGACAGCTTCAACCTCGCCGCCGGGCCGAGCCTGATCTGGAACCCCTTCGACTATGGCCGGCGCAAGAACGCCGTGCGCGTGGAAGATGCGCGCCTGCAGCAATTGATCGAGCTCTACCACCAGGACGTGCGCAACGCCGCGCGCGAGGCCGACGACGCCGCCAGCGGCCTGGTCCGTTCGCTGCAGAGCGCGGGCATCCGCGAGCAGGCCTCAGAGGCGGCGCAGCGCTCCCTGAGCCTGGCCAGCTCGCAGTACCGCGAAGGCTTCGCCGACTTCCAGCGCGTGCTCGACGCCCAGCAGCTGCTTCTGCAACAGCAGGACGGCTACCTGGTCAGCCGGGGCAACGCCGTCAGCAGCCTGGTGGCCCTGTACAAGGCTCTGGGTGGCGGCTGGGACAGCCAGCGCGCGCCCATCGACCCGGCCACCCGCCAACAGATGCAACAACGAACCGACTGGGGCGACCTGCTCGACGAGCCCGCCCCCCAGAACCCCAGCACCGCAGGAATAGGTGAGCAGAAATGAGCGACGCCCCCGGCACGCCGCCCCCACAACAGCCGGCCCCTACCCCAGGCAAGTCCGCCCCCGACCGCGGAATGCGCCTGGTGTTGCTGCTGATCGCCATCAGCCTGGTCTGGTACCTGCTCGCCGACCGCTTCACCCCCTACACCCAGCAGGCGCGTCTGCAGGCCTATGTGGTCCCGGTCAGTGCCGAGGTGGCGGGCCAGGTGAAGCGCGTGGCGGTGGGCAACAACCAGGAAGTGCGCAAGGGCGACGTGCTCTTCGAGCTGGACCAGGAGCAGTACCGGATCGCCCTGTCGCGAGCCGAGGCCGACCTGGATGCGGTGCGCCGGCAGATCGGCGCCAGCACGGCCGGCATCGACTCGGCCCAGGCGGCTCTGGCCGCGGCCCAGGCCAATGAACGCAAGGCGCGGCAGGACTCCGAACGCCTGCAGCGGCTGTACCAGGAAGACCCCGGCACCGTTTCCGTGCGTCGCCTGGAAAATGCCCAGGCAAACCGCGAACAGGCCGCCAGCCAGGTGGCGGCCGCGCGCGCCGAAGTCGAACGGGCCCGCGAACAACAGGGCGGCCATGACGAGGACAATGCCCAGTTGCGCAGCGCCACGGCGAACGTGCAGAAAGCCCGACTCGACCTGGCCCGCACCGTGGTACGCGCCGACTCGAACGGACTGATCACCGACCTGCGCACCGACGTCGGCCACTACGTCGGCCCCGGCAGCCCGGTGATGACCCTGATCGCCATCCATGACGTGTGGATCAGCGCCGACATGACCGAGAACAACCTCGGCCACCTGAGCACCGGCACCCCGGTGCTGGTGGTGCTCGACGCGCTGCCCGGCGAGCTGCTGCGCGGGCGCATCCGCAGCATCGGCTACGGCGTCAGCGTCGGCCAGAGCACCCCGCCGGGCTCGCTGCCGACGGTGCAGAACAGCCGCGAGTGGCTGCGTTCGGCGCAGCGCTTCCCGGTGATCGTCGAGCTGGACCGCGACCAGTCGCTGAACACCGCCGCCCTGCGTGTGGGCGGCCAGGCGGAAGTCATGGCGCTGCCCAGCGAAGGTAATCCGCTGAACCTGATCGGCCGCCTGTTCATGTGGCTGATGAGCTGGCTGAGCTATGCCTATTGAGCTGCGGCGCCGGCGCGCGCTGAGGCTGGCCTGGGGTGTCGCGCTGTGCCTGGCGGCCAGCTACGGCATCGGGCTGCCGATTCCCTTTCTCGCGCCGGTGCTCGCGGTCCTCCTGCTGGCCATGCGCGCGCAGGCTCTGCCGCTCAAGGCGGCGCCGGCCCTGGCGATACTGGTGCTGCTCACCTGCGGCATCGGTTTGCTGCTGATCCCCCTGCTGCGCCATGCCCCGCTGAGCGGCGTGCTGCTGGTCGGCGTGGGACTGTACCTGGTGTTCCGCTATGCCCTGCGCGGCGGCAACGGCCTGCTGGCGAATCTGCTGGTGGTCGGCCTGACCATGATCGCCGCAGCGGGCACCAGCGACTTCACCCTGGCGTTGTCGGTAGTCGAGGCGCTGGCCAAGGGCATGCTGCTGGCCGTGCTGTGCACCGCCGCGGCCCATGCGCTGTTCCCCGAGCCCGCCAATGCGCCCTCGCCCCCTGCCCCGCCATTGCCCAGCGAGGAAGACGCCGGCTGGATCGCCCTGCGCGCCGTGCTGATCGTGATGCCGGCCTTCCTGCTGGCGATGATCGCGCCGGATCGCTTCATGCCGCTGATCATGAAATCGGTGAGCCTCGGCCAGCAGGCCGGCGAGACCCGCGCGCGCCACGCCAGCCGCGAACTGATCGGCTCCACCCTGCTGGCGGGGCTGCTGGCGATCCTGGTGTGGGGCGCGCTGAGCCTGTTCGTCGACCTCTGGATGTTCTTCCTCTGGGTGCTGCTGTTCACTCTCTGGCAGGGGCGCCGGCTATACGCGGCAGTGGCCACCCGCAAGAGCCCCGCCTACTGGGTCAGTTGCCTGACCACGATGCTGATCCTGCTCGGCCAATCCGTGCAGGACAGCGCGGGAGGCCAGGACGTCTACCGCGCCTTCGCCGTACGCATGGCACTGTTCCTCGCGGTGTCGCTGTACGCCAGCGGCATGCTGGTGTGGATCGACAGCCGCCGCACCCGGACGGGTACGGCCTAGGGCTGCCAGTCGACCCCGGAGTCGCTGAGGTAGGCATCGACAGCCGCGCCAACCGTGGGATGGAAGGCGCTTTCCCCCATGCGTTCGAAGAGTTCGAAGCGCTTCATCTTGTCCTTCACCGGGTCTTTCATCTCCGCGAACTGCAGCTCCACGCCACGCGTCTCCAGGGCTTTGTCCAGCTCCGCGAGCATGTCGGCGGAAGTGATGTCGATGCTGGTCACCGGCTCGGCCGCAATCACCAGGCGCTGCACCGCGGTGGGAGACTGGTCGACGCACATCAGCACCGTGTTCTGGAACTGTTCGGCGTTGGCGAAGAACAGCGGCGCGTCCCAGCGGAACAGCACCAGCCCCGGAATGCGCCGAGCCTGCGGGTAGCGCGTCACGTCGTGGTAGCCACGGGTGCCCTCGACCCGGCCGAGCACCGCGAAGTGCGGGCGCCAGCCATCCCAGAGGAACTCGATCACCGAAATCACCACCGCGATGCAGATCCCCGGAATGGCGCCGAACACCGCAACGCCGACGAAGCAGGTGAAGGACAGCCAGAACTCCCACTGCTGCATGCGGAAGATGCGCTTGAGGTCGGCGAACTCGAACAGCCCCAGCGCCGCCGCGATCACCACCGCCGCCAGCGCGCTGTTGGGCAGGTGTTGCATCAGGTTGGGCGCCACCAGCAGCAGCAGGGTAACCGCCAGGGCGCCGATGATGCCGGTGAGCTGGGTCTTCGAACCCGCCGCCTCGGCTACGGGCGTGCGCGACGAGCTGCTGCTGATCGGGATTCCCTGGAACAGCCCGGAGGCCAGGTTGGCCACACCCAGGCCGAACATCTCCTGGTTCGGGTCTACCGGCGTCTTCATCCGTGCGGCGTAGGTGCGCGACAGCACGCTGGTGTCGGCAAAGGAAACCAGCGCCACCGCCACGCCGCCGAGCACCACTTCCATCAGGTCGATACCGCTCAACCAGGGGATGGAGAAGGACGGCAGCCCCTGGGGCAGCTCGCCGAGCACCTTGACGCCCAGGCTGCCGAGGTCGAACAGACTGACCGACAAGGTCGCCAGGACCACCGCGATGAGAATGCCCGGCAGGCGCTGGTAAGGCTTTAGCAACAGGATCAGCACCAGGCTGCCGGCGCCCACGGCGAAGCTCGGCCAGTTGGCGCGGCCATCGAGCAGCGCCTGTCCCAGGCTCCAGAGATCGCGCAGCGGGCCCTGGCTGTCCACCGACAGACCGAACAGCTTGGGCAACTGGCTGATCAGCACTGTCAGAGCGATGCCGTTCATGTAGCCGTAGCGGATCGGCTTGGACAACAGTTCGGTGATGAAGCCCAGGCGCAGCAAGCCGGCGACCATGCAGACCACCCCGGACACCAGCGCCATCAGGCTGGCGATGGCAATGGCGCGCTGCGGATCGCTCGCGGCGTACTGCACCACCACCGCGAGGATGGGCGCGGCCAGCGCCGAGTCCGGGCCGAGCACCAGAATCCGGCTCGGCCCGAACAACGCATAGGCCAGCAGCGGAATGATGGTCGCGTACAGGCCGTAGATGCCCGGCACGCCGGAAGCCTCGGCGTAGGCGATGCCCACCGGCACCAGCATGGTGGTCAGCACCAGCCCGGCCGCCAGGTCCTTCGGCAACCACGCCACCTGGTAATGCCGCAGGGTGACGAGCCCCGGCAGCCAGCGCTGCCAGTCGAAACCTGAATGTCGTGGATGCGAGGAAGATCCCGGATGGGATGTGTCGGACATGGATGAATGGCTCCAGGGCATGAACGGCGCAGGAAAGGTACCGCACAACGGAGGCCTTCCGTCCTTCAGCGTAGATCAGACCGGCCCATCGTAGCGCTATGCGGCGCTCATGGGTTTTCGGGAGTGGACGGCACTCGTGCCGTTTTCGAGCGGACGGTTTCACTGGTGGCTAGCGGCCAGAAGCGGGCATTCATGGACGGAAACGCTTGCACCATAATCGTCAGGCCACGTCACCAAATTCCAAGGAAAGCGCCCTATGGCCAAATACCTGATTTCCTTCCCCAGCGCGGCGATGATTGTCCCCGACGGCGAGTTGGAGGCAGTAAGCCGCGACGCGCACGCAGTAATCGATGAGGCGAAGGCCGCCGGCGTATATGTCTTTGGCGGCGGCATCGACGAAGACCTGCCGCCCGTGCTCGTCTCGGCTGACGGTTCGGTCGCCAAGGGCGGCTACCCTTGGGCTCCGCCACTGAATGGCGGCTTCACCGTGCTGGAACTGCCCTCTCTCGAGGAAGCCGTCGCATGGGCCGCGCGCATTGCGAAAGCCTGCCGTTGCCAACAAGAGCTCCGCGTCTTCGGGTTCGATCCGAGGTCATAAGGGGCGCTAAATTCCGCCTGACACTCCAGGCAGCGTTGGGTTGCCTGGCGCCAAGGAGGCAGGGATGACTCCCAGGCAGCACGACCCGCCCAGGGCCGTCCCTGCAGGCGCCTTGTCACGCCGAGCGCAAATCGCGCTTGAGCAGCTTGCCGGACGCGTTCAGCGGCAGGCTCCGGACGAACTCGACCTGGCGCGGAACCTTGTAATTGGCCATGTGCTGCCGGCACCAGGCGATCAGCGCGTCCGCCGTCAGGTCGAGGTCGGGGCGCAGTATCACGAACGCCTTGCCCACCTCCCCCTGGCGGGCGTCGGGAACGCCGATCACCGCCACCTGCGCCACCGCCGGATGCTCCATCATCAGACGCTCCACCTCGGCCGGGTAGCAGTTGAAGCCGCCGACGATGAACATATCCTTGAGCCGATCAGTGATCCTCAGGTAACCCCGCTCGTCGATGACACCCACGTCGCCGGTATGCAGCCAGCCGTCGGAGTCGATGGTTTCGGCGGTGGCCTGCGCATCGTTGAAGTAGCCGCGCATCAGGTTGAAACCCCGGATCAGCACCTCCCCCACCTGGCCGCTGGGAAGCGCCCGCCCTGCCCCGTCCACGCAACGGATCTCGATACCCTCCAGGGGCCGGCCGCAGGTGCTGGCCACGGTCTCCACGGCGTCGCCGGGCCGGCACAGGGTCGCCAACCCGCAGCTCTCGGTAAGGCCGTAGGCGGTGAGCACACTGGCGAAGCCCAGCTCGCTGCCCATGCGCTGCACCAGCACCGGCGGCACCGAGGCCGCGCCGGTCACCGCCACCCGCAGCGAGGACAGGTCGAAGTCGCCGCGCCGTGGGTGTTCCAGCATGGCCGAGTACAGCGCCGGCGGTCCGGGCAGGAAAGTCACGCGGTCCTGCTCGACGCGCCGCAACACGTCTTCGGCGTCGAAGGTTCGCTGCGGCAGGATGGTCGCGCCGCGGATCAGCGCCGCCAGCCACCCGGCCTTGAAGCCGAAGGCGTGGAAGAACGGATTGACGATCAGGTAGCGATCCTCGGCGCCCAGGCCTACGGTCTCGCCCCAGTTGTCGAACAGCCGCAGGTTCTGCCCGTGGGCGCAGAGCACGCCCTTGGGATAGCCGGTGGTGCCGGAGGTGAACATCAGGTCGCTGAGGCTGTTCTCGTCCAGCGCAGCGATGCGCGTATCGAGCGCGGCGTCGGGGATTGTTTCGGCGCCGCGGAGGAAATCGTCCCAGCTGGTGTCGCCGTCGCGGGGCTGTTCGATGACCACGGTCCGCTCCAGGTCGACCAGTACCTGGTCGGCCAGCAACTCCGGGTAATAGCTGCCGAGGAACTCGCCGACGCTGAACAGCACCCGCGCGCCGCTGCGACGGAGGATGTCCGCCGCTTCGGCGGCCTTCAGCCGTGTGCTCAGCGGCACCAGCACCGCGCCGGCCATCAGTCCACCGAGGGCCGCCAGCAGCCAGCGATGTCCATTCGGCGCCCACACGGCGACCCGTTCCCCCGGCGCCAGGCCGAGCGCGAGCAGCGCCCGGCCCAACTGCCGGGAGCGGCTTTCCAGCTCGGCGTAGGTCAGGCGCAGGTCGCCCTCGTCGACGGCGATGTGCTCGGGGGCACGCCGCGCACTGAGCGCCAGCGCCGCCGGAATGCTGCGCGCCGGCGTCATGGCCGTACCTCCGCCGATTCGGCGTGCGTCGGGTAGTCGGTGAAGCCACGTGCCCCGGGGGTGTAGAGGGTGGCACGGTCGAACCCGGCCAGGGGATGCCCTGCGCGCAAGCGCGCTACCAGGTCGGGATTGGCGATGAAATGGCGAGCGAACGACACTGCCTCGCCCTGCCCGTCGGCGATCGCCTGGGCGGCGCTCGCACCGTCGAAGCCGTCGTTGAGGATCAGTGCACCACTGAAGTGCCGTCGCGCCAGGTCGAAGGCATCCAGTCCCGGCTGCGGCGAGCGGCTGACCTGCAGGTAGGCCAGGCCCAGCGGATCGACGGCGTCGAGCAAGGCCCCGTAGGTGGCGAGCGGATCGTCGTCCTGCATGTCGTTGTACGGATTGCCCGGGCAGATGCGCAGGCCGACACGCCCTGCCCCTATAGCCTCGGCCATGGCTTCGAGGGTTTCCACGACGAAGCGGATGCGCCGCGTCAGCGAGCCGCCGTAGCCGTCGCTGCGCTGGTTGCTGCAGGCGAGGAGGAACTGCATCGGCAGGTAACCGCTGCTGCAGTGCAGCTCCACCCCGTCGAAGCCGGCCGCGTGGGCGTTCAGGGCGGCCTGCCGATATTCGTCGACGACGCCTGCGACCTCGCTGGTCTCCAGCGCGCGCGGCACCTCCATCGGTACCATGCCGTGGCTGTCGCTGTACAGGCTGCCCCGAGCGGCGATGGCGGATGGTGCCAGCGTCTCGGCGCCTTCCGGCTTGTTATGGCGGCTGGCCGCCCGGCCGACGTGCATCAGCTGGAGCACGCGGCTGGCACCGCCGCGCTCGCCGATGGCGGCGTTGACCCGCCCCCAGGCGGCGACCTGCTTGGCCGTGGCGATACCCGGTGTGCGGCAGTACCCCTTGCCGTGCACGCTCGGGTAGGTGCCTTCGGCGATGATCAGTCCGGCGTCGGCGCGCTGGCTGTAATAGCGCACATGCAGCGCATCGAGGGCGTCGTCGGCGTCGGCGCGGCTGCGCGTCATCGGCGCCATGACGATGCGGTTGGCCAGTTGCAGCTCGCCCAGCTGCAGCGGTTCGAACAGCGCGTCCAGCGCGCGGGAGGAAGAGCCGGCCATCAGCGCACCTTGATCCGCGGCGCGCTGGAGCCCCGGCGCATGCTGTCGAGGAACTGCTCCAGCGGCGCCGGCGCCGCCACCTGCGGCAGGGCATCGTCGGGCTTGTTGTTCCAGAAGCTCTTCCAGGTCGGCCAGAGGTCGTGCCAGGAACCGTCATAGGGCTCGCGGCCCGGCCAGCGCATCTTCTTCTCGCCGATCGGCGGGCGGTTCAGGTCAGTGGCGTAGAGGTAGCACGGCAGGCGGCGGCGGAAGTACCAGCGCCCGTCGATGCGCTGGTAGTCGTCCCAGTAGAGCATCTGCATGATCACCCATTCCGGGCCGGCTTCATGCTCGTTCTTCGAATAGACCACGCCGCTGGCGTTGTCGGCATCACGGAACTCGATGATGTGCCCGCCGATATGGTGCGAGGTGGTGCTGAACTGCAGGCGCAGGGTGTCGTCCATCCAGGCCTTCAAGTGGGCGCGGCCGACCTGCTCCTTGCCGACCCGCACATCTTCCGGGAACAGCCCGACCCAGGCATCGAGATCGCGCATGTCCAGGGCCAGGGCGTACTTGGCCGGCAGCATGCGGATCTGCTCCAGCGATTCCAGGCGATCCAGGCGCTGCTCCAGGCTCATTTCATTCATCGGTTTCTCCATGGCCCGGGCTCAGCGCTGCGAGGAAATGTTGCCGCCGTCGACGACGATTTCCGCGGCATTGATGTAGCTGGCCTCGTCGGACAGCAGGAAGCGCACCACGCGCGCGACTTCATCCGGGCGGCCAAGGCGGCCGAGCAGGATTCGACGTTCGAACGCTCCGGGATTGGCCGCCACGATGGGCGCGACCATGGGCGTGAGGATCTGCCCCGGCGACACCGAGTTGACGCGGATGCCGTCGGCGCCAAGGGCGTCGGCCAGGGAGCGCAGCAGCGACAGCAGGCCGCCCTTGGAGGCGCTGTAGGACGGGATCAGGCCGTTGCCCAGGGTGGCGTTGATCGAGGCGATGCCGACTACCGAGGAGCCAGGGTTGGCGCGCAGGTCCGGCAGCATTTCCTGGACCAGCAGCGCCATGGCCCGCAGGTTCACGTCGAGCACACGGTTCCAGCGCTCCACGGTGAGCTGCTCGATACCGCTCTGGTCGACCATGCCGGCGGCATGCACCAGGCCGCCCGGCGCGCCCAGTGCCGTACGGGTCGCCAGCATGGCCGGCGCGATGGCCGTGGCGTCGCACAGGTCGATGCCCACCCCCACGCAGGCCACGCCAGAGGTCTCGCCCAGGCGCGTGGCGACTTCGGAGGCCTTCTCGGCCTGCAGGTCCCAGATGGCCACGGGGCGGCCGACGGCGGCGAGCGCCTCGGCGCAGGCCAGGCCGATGCCGGAAGCACCGCCGGTCACCACGACCGGGCTGGCGGGGGAATTGAGCTGGATATTCATCGGATCATGCCTCCTGGGCGGCCGCGCGGATTTCAGTCGAAGTCGCCGAGGTGTAGTCGGTGGCGCCCACGTTCAGTTCACAGGTCTTGCCGCCGTCCACCACCAGGCTCTGGCCGGTGATGTAGGAGGCCTCGTCGGAAGCCAGGAAGAGGATCGCGTTGGCCACCTCCTCCGGCTCGCCGATGCGCCCCAGCGGCACGGCGCGGGCGGTGCCCTCGGCCATCTGCGGATTGCGCATCGCCTCGCGGGTGCCTTCGCTCCAGACGATGCCGGGGATCACCACGTTGACGCGGATCCTCTGCATCGCCCCTTCAAGGGCCACCGCACGGCTGAAATTCAGTACGCCGGCCTTGGCCGCGCCGTACGCGCTCAGTCCGGGGCTACCGAGCAACCCGGCCACCGAACCGAGGTTGACGATGGAGCCGCCGCGCCCCTGCATGGCGCGAAACGCCGCGCGGGTGCCGAAGAAGGCCACGTCGAGGCTGCCGCGCAGGCACTTGTGCCACTCGGAGGTTTCCAGCCCCGAGAGCGTGCCCCAGGTGTAGTTCACGGCGTTGTTGACCATCACGTCGAGCCGTCCGAAGCGCTCCACGGTCGCCGCCACGGCGTTGTCCACCGAGGCCTCGTCGGTGACGTCGGCCTGCACCCAGTCGGCCTCGCCGCCCTGCGCGCGAATCTGCGCCACCACAAGTTCCAGCGGCTCGCGGCGACGGCCACAGACCATCACCCGTGCGCCCTGGGCGGCGAACAGCTGCGCCGCCGCCGCGCCAATGCCGGTACCGGCGCCGCTGATCAGCGCCACTTTGTCTTGCAGTCGTCCAGTCATCTGTTCAGGCCTCTTCAAAGCATCAACATGCCGCCGCTGGCGGCGAGGGTTTGTCCGGTGAAAGCGCTGGAGTCGTCGCTGGCGAGGAACAGGCAGGTCTGCGCGATCTCCTCCGGCTCCAGCATCCGTCCCAGCGGTATCGCGCGCTCCAGGGCCTGCGCCCATTCGCGGGAGATCGATTGCATCATCGGTGTGCGGGTCGGCCCCGGACACACCGTGTTGACGCGGATGCCGCGCGGCCCGAGGTCCCGCGCCAGGCACTTGGAGAAGCCGAGCAGCGCCGCCTTGGACGCGCAGTACGCCAGCGGCCCCTCGCCGGTCAGCGCCGACAGGCTGGCGATGTTGACGATCGAGCCGCGGCTGCTGCAGGCGATCATCAGGCGCACCGCCGCGCGGCTGCAGTGGAAGGCGCCGTCGAGGTTGATCTTGTGGATGCGCTGCCAGCCCTCATCGGTGAGGTCGACGATCATGTCGGTGAACACATCCGGCTCCTGCCCCGCGGCGAGTTGCGCAGTGCGCTCGCCCAGGCGTCGCTGGTAGTGCTCGAAGCCATCGCCCGGCACCTGGCCGAGACCGGCGTTGTTGACCAGCACGTCGAGCCGGCCGTAGCGCTCGCGCACCGCCGCGAACAGTCGTTCCACGGCCGCGCCGTCGGCGATGTCGCAGGCCGCCGCCATGCAGCGCTCGCCGCCCGTCAACGCCTGTCGGGCGTTTTCCGCCGCCGCGCCATCGATATCCGCCAGCACCACGCTGGCGCCCTGCTCGGCGAACAGGGCGGCGGTGGCGCGCCCCATGCCCGAGCCCGCGCCGGTCACCAGCGCGACTTTGTCCTTGAGTTTCATCGGCTGCCCTCCGCTCAGATCAGGTGCAGCTGGCTGCGCGCCTGCTCGGGCACTTCGTCGAGCTGGCGCCAGCCGCTGGCGTGACGCTCGAAGACCTTGAGGGTTGGCGCCGGCAGTGCGGCGACGTCGGTATAGAACTGCTCGTACCACTCGCGCAGCTGGTACACCGGGCCGTCGCCATCGCACAGCAGCGGCTTGTCGATCCGGCGCTTGCCATGCCAGATCTCCACGTCCTGGAAGAACGACTTGTGCGCCTGCTCGGCGTAGGCCTCGGCAATGGCCAGGTTCTGCTCCTCGGAGAGCCCCGGCTGCTTGCGCACCTTGACTGCGTAACGCAGCTCGAAGCTGTTCTGGTCTATCGGCACGTGGCAGTTGAGCAGCAGCGTGTCGATGGTCTGCCCGCCGGTTTGCGCGCTCATCCGGGTGACGTGGTAGGCCGGACCGAAGTAGGCGCTGTCGGCGCGCAGGCCGCTGCCGAGCAGCTCGCTCTCCTCGCCCTGGAACATCTGGTAGCCGACGTGGCCATCGAAGGTGTTGCAGAAGTAGCTGGCCGGCGAACCGTGCACCGGGCCGAAGTGTGCGAAGTCGGCGAGGTTGTCCACCAGCTCGCGGCAGTTGGTCTGGATCACCATCTTGCGCATGCGCCAGTCGGTCCACTCCCGCGAGAAGCAGGCCTCGATGCGCGGGATGCGCACCGCCGGATCGGGCGCGCCGCCCTCGGCGTCGTGCCAGACGAACAGCAGGCGGTTTTCCTCCAGGGTCGGCCACGCCTTGATCCGTGCGCGTGGCGGAATGCGCTGGCAGTAAGGGATGGCAGTGCACTTGCCGTCGGCGCCCCACTGCCAATGGTGGAACGGGCACACCACGTCGTTGCCGCGCACCTCGCCACCGCTGAGATCGGCGCCCATGTGCGGGCAGTAGCCGTCGAGGATGCGAATGGTGCCGTCCTCGCCGCGATAGGCGACCAGACGGGTGCCGAAGATGTCCAGGCGATGCGGTTTGCCGTCGGCATAGTCAGCGGCCAGACCCAGGCAGTGCCAGCCACGGGCGAAGCGTTGCGGGTAGAGTGCGGGCGCGTTGGTCGGCGATTCCATGCTGTTCTCCAGGCTGATGGATGTTGGGCCGAACTATCGAACAGCGCCCATCTGGCAACATCCCCGCCGAGGACTAGCCCACACGGGTGAGATGGCCCGCACGCCACCGCACATCCTCCATACGGACGATGCCCGCGGTGCCCGACCGCACCAGCCTTGGGGAGCCCATCAGAAGGCTCACCCAGTTGAGGGAAGAACATGCACGGCACCGATATTTCGCTGGACAGTCTGAGCGCCCTGATCGACCTGATCTACGAAGGCGCCACCGAAGCCCTGCCCTGGCAACAGAGCCTGGAACGCCTGCGCGAAGCCCTGGGCGCCAGCTACGCGACCCTGATCCTGCGCCCGGCGAAACCCGGCGCGCCGGGTTTCATGGTGAATGCCGGCGCGGTCTCGACCTGGGCCGTGGACGCTTACGAAGGCACCTTCTACGCCCTCGATCCCTTCATCGACCTACCCTCGGGCGAGGTCCATACGGTGACGGAAATCCTCGGTGAGGACGGTTGGCGCGAATCGGCCTTCTACCAGCAGTTCAACGCCCCGCTGGACATCTTTCACATCCTCGGCGCAGACATCCCCGGCCCCGACGGAGGCCAATGCCGCCTGCGCATCAGCCGCTCGCACGGGGCCCCGGCCTTCGATGCCGCCGACAAGGCGTTCTGCGCGCGCCTGCTTTCCCACCTGCAACGCGCCCTGAGGTTCTATGGACGGCTGGAACGCAGCGAGGTGGAGCGGCGCCTGTATGCCTCGGCCGTGGAGCGGATGCGCATCGGCACCCTGATCCTCGACGGCCACAAGCAGGTGCTCGAAAGCAATCAGGCCGCCCAGGAGCTGCTCGCGGCCGGCGACGGCCTGCAGGTGCTCGAAGGCTGCCTGCAAGCCAGCGTCGGCCGCGACAATCAGGCCCTGCAGCGGCTGATCAGCCAGGCCCAGCGGCAACGCCAAACCCACGGCCCGCAGGTGGCGGAAGCGATCATGCTGACGCGCCCTTCCGGCCGCCCGGCGCTGGGCGTGGTCGTACAGTGCCTGCCAGGCCGCGAGCCGGCGGAGGGTGGAGAAGCCCGAGTGGCGGTGTTCCTGCGCGATCCGGAACAGACCGCCAGCGTGCCGCAGCAGCCGTTGCGCCAGCTGTTCGGCTTCACCCCCACAGAGGCGGAGCTGGCGGCGCAACTGGCCAACGGGCTGTCGCTGGAGGATGCCTGCATGCGCATGAGCATCAGCCGCAACACCGCCAAGTCGCACCTGAGGGCGATCTTCGGCAAGGCCGGGGTCAACCGGCAGAGCGAACTGGCCTGCACGCTGCACGGCAGCGTTGCCTTTCTCTGCGGCAATCCGTCGGCCGGTTGAGACCCACCCCAGCCACGCAGCCCAAGGCGTAGCTGCGACCTCTTTCCTTTCGAGGCCGCAGAACGATCTGGGCCCGGCGAGCGATGCCGGGCCCAGGTGTATCGCCTGCATGAACAGAGGACCGGCTCGCACTGCCCGATCCCGAATAAAACCCCGGGAGGCGCCCCCCCGCAGGACGCGTGCTGCCGGCTGCCACACTCCCAAGCCCGACATCCTGCGGTCCTCGTTGCGCGCATCCCGGGAAACCCGTCAGCCGTCGAGCAGCTCGCCCTCGACCGGCAACACCGGCGCCTCGCGCTGGCCCACGTCGAGCCACACCGCCAGAGCCGGCAGAAGGAAGATCGCCCCCAGTACATTGACCAGGAACATGAAGGCCAGCAGCACGCCCATGTCGGCCTGGAACTTGAGCGCGGAGAAGGCCCAGGTGCCGACGCCGATGGACATGGTCACGGCGGTGAACGCAGCGGCGGTGCCCCGCTGGCGCAGCGCCTCGTAGAAGGCTTCGCGCAGGCTCCGGCCGTCATGCAGCTCGTGCTGCACCCGTTCGAACAGGTACACGCCGTAATCCACGCCGACCCCGACGCCCAGGGCGATCACCGGCAGCGTGGCGACCTTCAGGCCGATGCCGAGCAGGGCCATGAGCGCATTGCAGAGGATCGTCACCAGCATCAGCGGCACGGTCACGCAGAGCACGCCGCGCCAGGAGCGGAAGGTCACCCAGCAGAGCAGCGTGATGGCGACGAAGATCGACGCCAGCATCTGTACCTCGGCCTGCTCAACCGCCTCGTTGGTGGCCGCCGCCACCCCCGCATTGCCCCCGGCCAGGCGGAAGCGGATCAGCGGGCTGTGCTCGGCGGCGATGAAGCGCTGCACCTCCTCGGTGACGTGCTTGAGCGTCGAGCCCTGGTGGTCGTCGAGGTAGACCTGCACATTGATGGTGTGGCAACCCTCGCTGTTCATCCCCAGCTCCGGGTTGGCCGCGCCACCGCCGATCCGCAGGGCCGCCTCCGAGCGCTGCAGCGCCGCCCAGCGCGGGTTGGCCTCGTTGTTGCCGGCGACGTACAGCTTCACGCCGCCGGCCACACTGCGCACCGACTGCACGCCGGCGACACCGCGCAGGAAGAGGTCCAGACGCTCGACCGCGTTCATCACCTCCCAGTTCAGGCAGGCTTCCTCCAGGCCTGAGGTCTCGGCGTAGATGGACAGCACGTCCATGCTGATCGAGTAGCTGCCGACGATGGCTGCGTTGTCCTGGTTGTAGCGAGACTCGGCGCGCAGCTCCGGGGCACCGGCGCCGATGTCGCCGATGCGCAGAAGACGCGACTCATAGGTGCCGGCGACGAGCAGCACGAGCATTCCGGCCAGGCACAGCAGCGCCGGCTTGGGTTCGGCCAGGGCCGACAATGCCCACCAGACGCGCTGCCGCTGTCCTGCCGGCGCCCTGCGCGCGGCGCGCTCCAGTTGCAGGTGGGAGAGGATGATGGGCAGGAACATCTTGTTGGTCACCACCATCAGGCCCACGCCCAGGCATGCGGTAAGGCCCAGCTCGCGGACGATGGGAATGTCGATGAGCATGATCACCATGAAGCCCAGGGCGTTGGCCAGCAGCGCTACCGTCCCCGGAATCGCCAGCTTGCGGAAGGCCGCCTCGGCGGCCTCGCGCGGCGCGGCGCCGGCCAGTACGTCCTGCTTCCAGGCGTTGGTCATCTGTACCGCATGGGACACACCGATGGAGAAGATCAGGAACGGCACCAGCACCGACATCGGGTCGATGCCGTAGCCCAGCAGCGGCAGCAGCCCGAGCAGCCAGATCACCGGCAGCAGTGCTACGCAGATCGCCAGCAGGGTCAGCTTCAGCGAACGGCAGTAAAGCCACAGCAGCAGCGTGGTGATGATGAAGGCGATGGCGAAGAACGCCAGCACGCCGTTCAGGCCATCCATCACCTCACCCATGATCTTGGCGAAGCCGACGATGCGGATATCGACCTGCTCGCCGGCGTAGCGCGCGCGGATGCTTTCCAGGCGCTTGGCGACCGCCGCGTAGTCGAGCTTCCGCCCGGTCTGCGGGTCGACTTCCAGCAGGTCGGCCTGGACCATCGCCGAACGCAGGTCGTTGGCCACCAGCTGGCCGATCTCGCCGGACTTGGCGACGTTGGTGCGGATCTGCGCGAGCCCGGCCGCATCGGCGATGAAGCGCGACGGCACGACCACGTCGCCGGTGAAGCCGGCCTCGGTGACCTCGATGTAGCGCACGTTGGGGGTGAACAGCGAGCGCACCCGGCTGCGGTTCACGCCTGGGGTGAAGAACACCTCGTCGGTGACCTTGCGCAGCACCTCCAGGAACTCCCGGTTATAGATGTCGCCCGCCCCCTTCCAGTGCACGTCGACGAGGACGCGGTTGGCGCCGGAGAAGGTCGTACCGTGCTCGCGGAAGGCCGCCATGAACGAATGGCTGAGGGGGATCAGCTTGTTGAAGCCGGGGTCCAGGCGGGTGTGCAGCGCCGAGGCGCCCAGGCCCAGGGTGACCAGCACGAACAGCAGGCCCAGGACTTTGCGCCGGGCGATCAGGCCACGGGCCAGGGCGGCGACCAGGCGTTCGGTACGGGTGGGAGCAGCGGACATCAGCGAATCTCCTGTGACGAGGTGGACGCGGTCGTGCCGCTGGCGGCTTGGGTACGCGACGGCAGTGGCAGGCGACGCAGGCCGGCGTCGCTGGCCAGCAGCAACGCACCAGCGGAATCCACCAGCAGGTCGGTCAGGTTTTCCTGGCCGCCGTCGCGCAACACCTGGAACGACAGCCCCCCGTCGCGGCTGCCCAGCACCACGCCGCCCTGCCCTGCGAGCAGCAAGGTGCCGTCTGGGGCGAGCGCGCCGGCATAGAGGGATTCGGAAAGCGGCAGCCGCACCGGGCTCCAGTGCTCGCCACCATCGCTGCTGCGGAATACCTGGCCACGCATTCCATAGGCCACCCAGATATCGCCGCCCAGGCCCACCGCGCCGTACAGCGAGCCGCTGTAGAACGGCTCGATGAGCTGCCAGTGGCCACCGCCGTCCGTGGAGCGCAGCAGGCTGCCAGCCTCGCCGACGATCAGCCACTGGAGCCGGTCGGGCGACGCGGCGATGGCGTTGAGGTGCCAGTCGCCGGGCGCGCCGATGGATTGGCTCGCCCAGGTCTTGCCGCCGTCACCCGAGCGCAGTACGCGACCAAAGGCGCCGATCGCGAGCCAGTCGCCCGAGGGGAGCCGCGCGGCGTCCATCAGCGGTTGCCCATCGCTGTCGGTGAAGGCCGCCTCGCGCCAGTTGCGCCCGCCGTCCGTGCTGCGCAGGATCCAGCCCTCGTGGCCGAGGGCCAGACCCTGGCGGGCGTCGGCGAACACCAGGCGTGTGATCAGCGCCTGACGTTGTGGCGTCACGCTGGCGGCGTGCCAACTGACACCCTGGTCGGTGGAGAAACGTATCAGGCCGAGCTCGCCGGCCAGTACCAGCCCGGCGGCCGTGGACTTGATGCCGTCGATCCGCATGCGCTCCACCGGCACGTCCGTTGGCCGCAGCGAAGGCGCGCTGCGCGGGGAGAAGGCCAGCGCACCGGCCAACGCCAAAACCACGCAGGCCGCCAGTCCGAGAATCATCCTCATGGCAGACCCCACTCAGAAGCTGTACTTGGCGCTGATCGCCAGGTAGTCGCGGTCCGCTAGCGGACGCTTCTCGAGGTCCGCCGAGCCGAGGAAGCCGTTGTAGGTCAGGCCGAGTTCCAGGTTGTTCAGGTACTTGCCGGTGACGCCGACGCTCATGCGCTTGTCGCCCTCGCCCACCAGGCTGCCGAAGGCGCCGCCCACGGCGGCGGTGCCCTGCACCTGCTGGGCGAAGGTCAGCGGCAGGGTCATGTCCCAGCCGTCGATCACGTTGTTCCAGGACGGCGTCACCGAGAGCTGGTAGGCCCAGGCGCTGCGGTCCAGGCTCAGTTGGTCGAAGCTCTGGCCGTTGGAGAGATAGGAATCGACGTCGTTCACGTACAGGTAGCCCACCTCGGCGATGAAGGTGGTCTGGTCGGAGAACCAGCGCGGGCCGAGCAGGTAGATTCCGGACAACTGCGCCTGGGTGGCATCGGCACGGGTGGCGACCTGGCCCAGGTCGGAGTCCACCAGCACCGGCACGCCGTCCTTGTAGCTGACCTCGCCGGCCAGGTTCAGGTCACCCAGGCGCGTGGAGAAGCTCGCCCCGTAGAGGTTGATGTCGTCGAAGTAGATGATGTTGTAGTCGAGCGGGAAACCATCGGCGTAGTTCACCGCCACGTTGGGGTTCTTGTCGTGGTAGCGCAGGTAATACAGGCTCAGCTCGCTCTCGCCGCCCAGGCCGAAGCGCGTGCTCAGGCCCCACTGGCCGCTGTCGCGCGGCTTGTGGTCGGGCCCGCGGTGGATGTCGAAGCCGGGCGCAGCACGAATGAACTGGGCGCCGGGGCCGACCACGTCGGTGTAGGAGAAGTAGGTGCCGACCGGGTCGAGTTCGTTGGCCTTGTACTCGTACTGGTAGTAGGCCGCCACGCCGAAGCTGGGCGTCAGTTGCCACTGCGCCGAGGCCTGGCCGACCGGTAGGAGAATGTCCTTGACCTCAACACCGGGCACGTTGGCCTTGGTCGCGTCCACCGGAGACTGCGCCGCGGCGATGTTGGGGAAGAACAGGCTCTCGCCCCACTGCACGACCTGACGCCCGAGGCGCAGGTTGAGCATCGACTCGTCGCTGGTCTGGAAGCTGCCGTAGACGTAGGAATCGAGGAAACGACTGCGGCTGCCGGACAGGTTGCGCGCCTGGGAGGTGAAGTGATCGTAGGCGCCGCTCTTGTTTACCGTGTCCGGCGAGTCGTTGTCGTTGGAGCGGTTGTAGACATCGTCGTAGAAACTGCTGGCGCGGACGAAGGCACCGTAGTTGCGGTATCTGATGTCCATCTCACCGAGCATCGAGAAGCGGTTGTTGATCAGGCTGCCCTTCTTGAAGTTGCGATCGCCGTCATCGGAGTTGACCGTGCTCGACAGACCGCTCTGCGGATCGACCGGGCCGTTGACCAGGGCCTGGGAGGGATCGCGCAGCCGGTAGGCCAGACCGTAGTTGAGGGTCAGGGTGTAATCGACGGCCACTTCCGAACCCAGGTCAAAGCTGCCGGCCTGGGCCGGGAGCATCGGCGGCAGCAGGCACAGGCCGAGCAGCCACGGGTGGACGACGGCGCCACGCGGCGCCCTGTTCGCGAGATACGGCATGGGGAATCTCCTGTTCGTCGGCGCGCCACTGTCTGTCGGGCGCGCAGCGGCGACCCGCGCGCACGGCCAGGGCCGGGGCGCGAGCAGCAGCGATGAAGTTGAGTTGAAGGCGGACGCGTCGGCGCGGCGCAGCCGCGGGGGCTCAGTGACCGGCCTGGCGCAACATGTCGGTGGTGAACATGAAGGGTTTCAGGCGGTCACCGCCGATCTGCGCGGGGTTGCCCTCGTTGGTCAGGCGGTCGGCCAGGTAGGCGCCGGAAACCAGGTCGTGGTAGACCGTGACGCCCGCGTGGAACACCCGCGCGCCATAGGCGTAGAAGGTGTTCATGAAGTTGGTCCGCCACAGCTCGCCATGGGCGTCGTAGTTGTCGGCCATGATGGCGTTCCAGGTGTCCTCGTCGATGTACAGCACGCGCTTGGCGTACTGGTGGCGATAGCCTTCCTTGAGCGTGGCCTCCAGCACCCAGACCCGGTGCAGTTCGTAGCGCATGTACGTCGGATCGATGCTGCCGTTCTTGAGCAGATCGGCGTACTTGATGTCCGCCTGCTCAAGGCGGTAGCCGTTGTAGGGGACATACAGCTCGCGCTTGCCGACCAGCTTCCAGTTGTAGCGCTCGGGCGAACCGTTGAAGAGGCGGTCGTCGTCGATGGTGCGGAAGCCGCCGACACCCAGCGGGATGTCGAAACCGTAACCCGGCGCCTGGCGCACGCGCCGCGTGCCGGGGTTGTACTGCCAGCTGGTCTGGGCATTACGCGCTTCGTTGAAGTAGGTGTAGGTCAGCGACACCTCGCCCTTCTGCCGGTCAGGCTTGAGGGTGGTCACCCGCGAGTAGGCGAAGATGCCCTCGGTGGGCTGGCCGGCGAATTCCGGTCCACTGGTCTGGTCGAGGATCTCGAAGTGCAGGCGGCCCCAGGCGACCTTGCCATCGGGGTAGACCACGGCCTGGTCGTATATCCCGTCCTCCTGGCTCGGATAGGCCGGCAGCAGGATGTTGCGCATCAGCTCGTCGCCACTCTTCGGGATCGGGAACGGCGTGCCGTTGCGCACCGCGCGCTCGCCCATGTTGCCGTCTTCCAGTTCCGCCGTGGCGGCGTTCTTGCGGGTCATCTCGCAGCGCTGGTCGTCGTAGCGGAAGTCGCGGTGGCTGGGGTAGACCGGGATGGCGAAGGTCTGCGGGTACTTGCGCAGCAGGGCCTTCTGCCCGTCGGACAGCCGCGCCTCGTACTGCGCCATGTTCTGCGCGGTGATGGTGTACAGCGGCTTTTCGCCGGCGTAGGGGTCGGGGTGGCGGCTGCCCAGGCCCTCGAACTTCACGCCCGGCGGGGTGCCCAGCCACTTGCCGGCGAACGGCGGGATGCTGCCGTCGGCGTTGCCGGCCTTCTCTGCGCCAATACAAGTCAGGTCGTTGCCGAGCCTTTCCACTTCGGCGGGGCTGACCGCGGCAAAGGCGATTTCACTGCCCAGCATCAGCGCTGCCGCCAGGGGCAGCGCGCCAAGAATTCGGTGTTTCATGCTTCTGTCCTCTGCAAAGGCCCGACTGCGCTGGGCGCTCGGCCTTGTCGTCATCCTCGGGTGGCGATCAGGCGTGGAGATCGCGCCGTACCCGGGTTTCGCTGGAGATGAAGGTCGCGCCGGTCTCGTCTGCGAAGGCGCGCACGTAGGCTTCGGCGTCCACGCAGCTTTCCGGCGCCAGCAGGCCCTTACCGACGATCAGGCCGTCCAGGTACGCCTCGATGAACAAGCGCGCGCAGGTCGGGGTCGGGTCGGCCGTGGTGTCGTCGGTCTCCTCCACCGGTAGTTCCAGGTGCTGCTCCACGACGCAGCAGACCTCGGCGCCATCGCGCAGGCCGCGGACCTCCACGCGCATGGCCACCGCCCAGGGCTCGCCGGACAGGTCGACGCAGAGTTTCTGGCGCGCCGCTTCGCTGGACAGATGCTGGGTGAGGAACTTGAGCGGCGAGATGCCCAGCGCCTCGATCTTGTCCGGGCTGCCCAGGCCGAGATCGATCATCGATTGCCAGATCTTCGAGCCGGCCTCGGGGAAGAAGCCGATGCGGTTGGTGACCTGCTGCAGCCCAGGGATGCAGTGCGGCAGGGTGACGGTTTCGCCATGGCCGATGAAGTACGCCGGGTAGTGCTTGAACGGCGCCGCGTAAGGCACCTCCAGGCGGCCGCCCCACCCGGGCATCTTGCGGTAGTCACCGTCGACGAACTGCAACACCTCTCCACAGGTGATGTGCATCATGTGGTCGATCACCGCCGGCGACAGCAGGTCGGGCACGAAGGGCACGGCGGTGGCCAGGTGGATCTCCTGGGCGCTGTCCAGGCGGTCGACCAGCATCCGCGCGATCACGTTGCTCAGGCCGGGCGTCGAGCCGCAGCCGAGCACCAGGCGTATCCCCGCTTCCAGCGCACGCTGGTGGTAGGTCGGGTCGAGGTAGAGTGCTTCGGCGACATCGTGGTCGTCGTTGATGTCGATGTAATCGACGCGGGCCCGCAGGGCTGCCTCGATCACCGGCACGGCGCTGCGGTAGAACGGGCCGACCGCGTTGAATACCAGGTCGACGCCATCGAGCAACGCATCCAGGCACGCCGGATCGAGCACGTCGGCGCGGGCGGCATTGACGTTCGGCCCCAGGTCGGCGGCGAGTTTCCGGGCGACTTCAAGGTTCAGGTCGGCCACCAGGTAGTCCACCGAAGGGTGGCGCGGCACCAGCTGGCGCGCGACGTTGGCTCCGACATTCCCACATCCCAACAGCAGGATCTTCATGCTTACCTCTCATTGTGCTTCTTGTTTTTGTGTAAAGCGGTAATCACCCCGGAAGCGACCCTCGCGGACCGCACCGCTCAGACCAGGTCCAGGCGGTCGGCCAGCCTGGCCGCGGGGATCAGCACGCGGCGGATCTTGCTTTCGAAGCGCCCCGGCAGGCGCACCGCCCGGGGCTGTTCCAGGGGTAACAGGGCATCGTCCGGACGGTCGGCCGCCAGTGCACGAGCCAGGTCCATGCCCAGCAGCGGCCCCATGAGGTTCCCCCAGGAGCCCAGGTTCATCAGCGCCAGCACGCCCTGCTCCACCTGGTAGAGCTTCGGGTAGGCGGCGTCGTAGGTGGACGAGGAGTTGGCGGTCATCCCGGTCCAGTAGGACTCAAGCTCGATGGGCGAATCGCCCAAGCCCGGATAGGTACGCCGCAGGTAACGCAGGAAATCGGCGAAATGCACCTCGGCGCATTGCGCCTGGCGGTGCCGCGGGATGGTCGCGGTGATCAGCCGGCCGCGGCCGTCGATGACCAGCGGATAGAGGCCGGCGGGGTACTGCATGAGCGTGACCCGGGCCGGGTTGATGGCATCGAGCACCGCCGTCGGCAGCGGCCGCGTGGCCATGCCGCAGGCGACCAGGGGGAACTGCGTCCGCGCCAGCTCCGGGAAGAACGCATTGCCGGCATGACCGCTGGTACACAGCACCACGCGCGCCGCCCGCACGCTACCGGTGGCGGTGCGCACTCGCCAGCCGCCACCGTCACGCTCGCAGGCCAGCACGCAGGAGTTGCCATAGACCGAGGCGCCGGCGCGCACGGCGGCCGCCGCCATGCCCTGGGTGAAAAGGTAGGGATTGACCCGCCCGCCTTCGCGCCAGTGCAGGCCCTGGGCGTAGAGGCTGGTGCCGAGCATTTCCCGCACGTGCGCTCCGCCGACCAGTTCAACGTCGTAGCCCAACTCCTTCCATTGCTTGGCCTGGCGCTCCAGCGCGGCATGGGGCCGGCGCGCCACTTCGAGCAGGCCGCAGGGTTCCGCGTCCGCCGCAAGGCCAAGCCTGCGGCTGAGTTCGAAGACGATATTGCGTTGTTCGATGAAGGTGTCGAGGAAGCGCTGCCCGTTGTCACCGTGGGCCCGCAGCGGCTCGAAGGAGCTCAGGTAGGGTTGCACGTGCCCGGCATTGCGTCCGGAGGCGCCGCTGGCCGGCTGATCGGCCTCCAGCAGCACGGTGCGTACGCCGCGCTCGGCCAGGTGCAGGGTGAGGGAGGTCCCCGCCAGGCCCGCGCCGACCACCACCACGTCGGCTTCCAGCTCGCCTTCCAGCGCCGCATAGACCGGCGCCGGTTGCGCCGCCGGCCAGCCACTGAAGCGGATCGGTACCACGCCGGCCTCGTAGGCCTGGGCGATGGGAAATTGCGGAACCGGTCCGCATACGGCTTGCCGATCGATGACTGCGCTCACGGGCGACTCCCAGGTATGCGCCGCCGGCCGAGATGGCCGGGGCGGCTCCAGTGGGATCGATCCTAGAGAGAGCGGGAAACACCGCTCCAGTACCAACTGGTACTGGGAATGCAGATTCCCGGGTCAGCGCAGCAAGGCAACGCTGCGGCACATGAGGCGCACCAGGTCCGTTTGCCCCTTGATGCCGAGCTTGGCGTAGATGTTCTTCGAGTAGTTGCGCGCGGCGGCTACCGCGATGTTCATCTGCCCGGCCGCTTCGCTGATGGTCTGCCCGGCGCCCAGCCAGGCCGCCAGGCGCGCCTCCTGTCGGGTCAGGCCGAAGAGCTGGGCGATCAGCTCGGGCGAATGCTCGCGCGGCGCCTGCACGACGGCCTCGCACTGGGACAGTTCGCAGAGATGGAGGATCAGGCTGGGCACCTGTTCGCCCTGGTAGTACGGCTCCGGCGGAACCGGCTCGACCAGGATACCCAGCAGCATCCCGTCTCGCGTCCGCAGTCGGACCAGTTCGCCGGGACAGGCGGCATGGGCCTCCATACGCGCCCGCATGACCTTGGCGATTGCGCCCTCCAGCGCCTGCTGCACGCCGCGTTCCTCGGCCAGCAGACGTCCCTGGCGAACCTCGATGCCGACCTGGCGATCGATGATCGAGCGTGCCGTGCGGTTCACGCAAAGCACCCGGGTGTTGCCGTCGAGCAACAGGCAGCCGAGCGCCATGTGGTCGAGGCTGCCCTCATACACCGCCTTCTCGGCCTCCTCGCGCTTGAGCCGGGCGTACAGCCCCAGCGCCCGCGACAGGTGCGGCAGCACGTCCAGCAGCAGCGCGCGCTCCGCCTCCACGAAGGCCTGCCCGGACACCCGCAGGCCGCGCACCACGTCGATCCAGCAGCGCATGCCGCCGGGCTCGGCGAAACAACTGCGCAGGCAACGCCCGATGCCCAGCGAGGCCATGTAGGCGGCGCAGTCCGGCTCCACGTCCCGCGGCCCGAACTCGATCAGCGTGCCGGGCGCCACTGTTTCCGGACGCAGCAGATCGATGTGCCAGAAGCGCTCGCGGGAGTCCCGTTCGGCGCGATCCCAGTCGGTGCGGTCATGGGCGTCCAGGGCCATCACCTGGATGTCCCTGGGCTGGTCCTCGTGGTGATACAGGGTGATGGTCACGTTGAAGGCGCCGAGCAACTGGCGCAAGCGCTCGGCCAGGGAGAACCAGGGCCGGGCTTCGCTGAGCCCTTCGTAGGCCAGGCCGATCAGCTCGGAGAGCGCCTGTGCGGGGTTCCAGGCCGGCGTTCTCGCGAACTGGACGCTGCTTAACAGGACACTGCCAGCCTCGTCAGCGCGGCCCTGCCCCCTGACCGCCGAATACTCAGCGCCCATGGACTTGCCACCCTGGCAGCACCTGGCCTGCGACCACGCACGACCCGACCTTGGGCCCGGCGCCGAGCAGTGTTCCCTGCTCATTGGTGAAGGCGAACTTCATGGCAGGCGACCTCTGTTGAGTCGGATATTCTCAGTCTGGGGGCACCACCCTGGACGGAAATCGTCCGAATGGACAAGGGCGCCACCGACCGGAGCGCGGATAGCAGGACGCTCCCGGTAGTGATCACCGGGAGCGTCCCATGCAGGCTCAGCCCTGTGTTGCGGCGTGATGGCCGGCCTGGCGGCCGAAGAAGCTGGAGTCCGCCAGCGACAGGCCCGAGCTGTACCCTCCGCCCCAGCGCGGCAGGCCGCAGCTGGTTCTGCCGGCAGCGTAGAGCCCGGCGATGGGCTCGCGCTGCTGGGTGAGCACCTGGCCGGTCGGCAGCGTGTCGAGACCGCCGAGGGTGAAGTGGGGGTAGAAGGCGTAATCGAAGCGGCAATCCAGGGCGACGAAAGGCGGCTCATCCAGCGGCTTGAGCCATTTCGCCGCCTTGTGGAACAGCGGATCGCGGCCTTCGGCGGCATGTCGGTTGAAGAATGCGACGCTCTCGGACAGGGTGCCCGAGGGCAGTCCCAGCTCCTGCTCCACCTCCTCCCAGGTCTCGCCGACGGCGGCGATGTCGATGCGGGTGAATTCGGCCGGGCGCTCGAAGCAGGCGTTGTCGGCCAGCAGGAAGACCCGGTCCCCGCCCTGGCGCAGGATGTGATAGCCGACGCGGCCGTGGTAGCAGTCCTCGTTGATGAAGCGCTGGCCGCGCTGGTTGACGAAGATGCCCTGGACCAGCGATTCCGGGGCGTAGAACGGCAGGCTGACGAAGGCCTCGTCCATGTGGATCGCCGCGCCGCCGACGCTCATGCCCAGCTGGATGCCGCTGCCATCGTCCCCCGGCGTGCCGATCGGGTTTTCGTTGTGCATCAGTTGCGGAGCGTGGCGACGCACCATTTCGCGGTTCATTACGAAGCCACCGGCGCACAGGATCACGCCCTTGCTGGCACGGATGAAGCGCTGCTGGCCGTCGCAACGCGCCACCACGCCGTGCACCTTGCCCTCGTCATCGGCGACCAGGGCCAGTACGCGGCTGTCGTAACTCACCTCGACGCCGAGTTCGACGACACGGGCAGCGAGGATGTCCAACAGCAGGCGACCGCCGCCCCAGCCTTCCCACTGCAGCGTATGGCCTCGCGGACAGGGCTTGGCTTCGGCCGCGAAGGGCCAGGCCTCCTCGCTGCCGGACCAGATCAGGCAGTCGTCGGTGACCGGCTCCACCATCTTCTGCGGGAGGAAGGTGTTCTTGTACGGCACGCCCTGGGCCACCAGCCAGTGGTAGTGGTCCAGGCTGTTATCCGCATAGAGGCGCGCCTTGGCCTCATCGGCGTCCGGCCCGCCGGCCATCATCAGGTAACGGAACAGGTCTTCGGTGTCGTCGCTGAAGCCGGCATTGCGCTGGGCCGGGGTGCCACCGCCGCCGCCGAGGTAGATCTCGCCGCCCGAGAGCGCGCTGGTGCCGCCGCTGCCGGAGGTAGCCTCCAGCAACATCACGCCCCCCCCCCGCAGCGGCGGCCTCGATCGCGGCGCAGGCGCCGGCGGCGCCGAATCCGACCACCAGCACCTCGGTTTCCTGGTCCCAGGCGGGGACTTCATGCAGACGACAGGGACGGTTCACGGAGAACGCGGATGACATGCAGACGCTCCTTCTTCTTGTTGTTCTGGCAAATGGACCTGCGGGCCGAGGTCGAACAGAAGCAGCGGGGATCGGGCGAAGAACAGAGGCCGACGTCGTCCCCCCGGCGAACAGGGACTGCCTCACCTTACCGACAGTGGGCAGGACGGCCCTCGTCCGATTGAACTAGCCCCGGTCGACCGGGCCGGCTGCGCGGAGGCCGCTTGCGGGATGGCGCGTCCCTAGCAACGCGCCTTTGCCACCCATCCCCTGCCTAGCGGGACGGATTGCCTTTTGCCGGAGGCGCCGCTTAATCTCGTCAGCGCTTTCCTACTACAAAAATAAGAAATGGTTCTAATGGCACACTCGCTTTCGCTCGATCAGTTCAGCGGAATGCTCGGCAATCTCTATCAGGGCCCTCTGGAGCCCACGCCGTGGCAATCCTTTCTCAACCAGCTCAACCAGTTCCTCGACGCCAAGTACGTCACCTTCATCCTGCGTCCGCCCAGCGACGAGAACGAAGGGCTGATGGTCAATGCCAACGGCAGTTCCGCCGAAATCGTGGCGTCGTACAGCCGGTACTATTTCAGCCTCGACCCCTTCGTCGACCTGCCCAGCGGCCAGGTCGTGACCATCGATGAATTCATCTCCCAGGAAGCCTGGCTGGCCTCGGAGTTCTACCGCAACTTCGCCGCACCGGCCGGGGTGTTCCATATCCTGGGCGCCGACATCCGCACCAGCGATGGCGCCCTCTGCCGCATCCGCGTCTGCCGCGGCATCGAATCCCCGGGCTTCACCGAAGACGACAAGGCGCGGCTGGCGTATTTCGTGCCGCACCTGGAGCGCTCGGTGGTACTGCACACGCAGATGAACCGCATCGAAACCGAACGCAACCTCTACGCCGGCGCGGTGGACCAGTTCGCCGTCGGCACCATCATCCTCGACGAGACCGGCAAGATCCTGCAGACCAACCAGGTGGCCGAGAACCTGCTGCGCGAGAAAGACGGGCTGAAAGTCAGCGGCGACAACCTGCAGGTCGGCACCACGCGGGACAGCCAGGAGTTCCGCCGCCTGGTGAAGCAGGCCCTGCAATCGCAGAAAGGCTCGCAGCCCTCGGTGGTCGAGGCCATGCGCGTACAGCGCCCGTCGGGCCGTGCGGACCTGGGCATCGTCGTGCGTTCGGTACCGCTGAGCGAGTGGAACGAAGGCAGGCACTGCCCCTCGGTGGTGATCTTCGTCAGCGACCCGGAACAGGAGGCCCGCGCCCCCCAGGAAATCGTCAAGGCGCTGTTCGACCTGACGCCAGCCGAGTCCCAGCTGGCGATGCTGCTGGCCAATGGCCTGACCCTGGACGAAGCCTCCGAGGAGCTGAACATCAGCCGCAACACCGCGCGCGCCCACCTGCGCTCGACCTTCTCCAAGACCGGCGTGACCCGGCAGACCATGCTGGTACGCCTGATACTGCGCAGCGTCGCCTCCCTGGGCTAGTCCCAGCGGACGATTTGGCCGTCGGCCTCCGAGACTACCGTGCAATACCCGGGGTTAGTCGACGAGGCCGCTGCCATGTCCCGATTCATTCCTCTGCTGATCACGATCGTCATCTGCAGCTGCCTGCTGGCCGCGCGCTACATGCTGGACAGGTACGAAGCCTCGGCGAAACAGGCCAGCCTGGAGGAACGGCGATCCCCGGCCGCGCCGTGCAGCGTGGGCAACTGCCTGCGGCAGCTGCCGTGATCCCGCCCCCCAGCCTCACCCTATCCCGGCTACCGGCCCACCGCTCCGCCGAGGGACATCGGTCCACCGCTCCACCCGGCCGGCGACGCCCAGCGGATGCCCCGGCGAACCCTGGCGCCCGTCAGCGCCGCCCCTACCAGCCAAGAGGTGATCGCCATGCGGCGCACGCAGAACACCAGCGCGGAGCTGGACGTGGAATGGCCCCTGCCTTCCGAACCCTCCTTCCCCGCCTGTACCACCCACGCCCCCGATCAGCGGCAGGCCTGGATACTGGTATTCGGACTCACCCTGATGCTCTGCGTCGGTTTCGGCACCACGCTCAACTCCCTGGGCGTGTTCATGCTGCCGATCAGCGCGACCTTCGGCTGCAGCAACGCGCAAGCGGCGTTCCTCGCCACCGCCTTCATTTTCAGCATGACCCTGGCCACCCCCGTGGTCGGCTGGCTGCTGGACCGCATCGCACCGCGCACCGTGATGGTCAGCGGCGCAGCGCTCGCCGCCCTGGCCAACCTGCTGGGCGCACACAGTTCGGATATTGGCCAACTGACGCTGGCCATGGCGTTGAGTGGCGTCGGCATCGGCGCCTCCACCTACGTGCCGGCGATTATCCTGGCCGCACGCTGGATCACCCCACTGCGCCAGGGCCTGGCCTTCGGCGTGCTGCTCGCCGGCGCATCGGTGGGCGCGATGCTGTTCCCCATGCTGCTCACCGAAACCATCGGCCGCCTGGGCTGGCGCGACAGCATGCAGGCTATCGCCCTCCTCCTGCTGCTGACCTGCGTTCCGCTGCCGCTGCTGCTGGCGCGGCTGCCGCCGGCGCAGTCCCCGGAGCAGGCACCCGCGGACGACATCCCCAGCGCCGGATCTGGCATCGGCGACGCCCTGCGCACGCCGGTCTACTGGTGGTGGATCGCCATGCAGACCCTGCTGGTTCTGAGCAGCATCGGCATCTTCATCAACCTGGTGCCTTACCTGGTATCGACGGGCTTCGCCGCGCCAATGGCCGCTCTCGTCCTGGCCGGTACCAGCGGCGCTGCCATGCTCGGAAATTTCGTCTTCGGACTGGTCAGTTCACGCTACAGCGCAAGGAACATACTGTTGCTCGGCACTCTCATCGGCGCGGCGGGGCTCCTCTGCCTGCTGGGCGCCCCCGTTCCCACGCTGGGCACCGGCGCCATCGTCCTGTTCGCCCTCCTCTGGGGCGGCACCTTCAACCTCGTCAACCAACTCGCGCCCCTGCTGCTGGCGGACATCATGGGCCAGCGCAACTTCGGCAGCCTGCTCGGCATCGGCAACCTGATCTCCGGCCTGGTGGCGGCCTTCGGTCCGGAGGCGGTCGGCTACCTGGTCGACCTCACCCACTCCTACACCCCGGCGCTGCTGGCGTGCGGTGCGCTGATGCTCCTCGCCCTGCCCTCCATCGGCAAACAGCGGCCGAAACAGGGATGATGCGAGCCTGGACCCGGTTCCGGCCCCGACGAACTACGGCCGCGAATACACCTTGAACAAGGTCCGGTCCAGTTCGCTGGGGGCCCCGAAGTACTTGCCATAGAGCGCCTGGATGGCGCCGGAGCGATAGACCTGGCTCAGCGCCGTATCTACCTGCAGGCGGAAGTCCTCGTCGCCCCGCGCCATGGCCAGTGCCACCGGGGCGAACTCGAAGCGACGGTCCAGCACCCGCAGGTTGGTGTCGGCGCCGTCCCGCGCCACCAGGCTGCGCAGGGTCATCTGGTCGGCGAAGAACGCATCCACCTTGCCGTCCGCCACCTGCCCGACACCCTCGGCGGGACTCGCCACGGTGCGCAGGGTCACCAGCACCTTGAGCAAGCGCATCCGCTCATGGGCCCAGGTTTCCACCGGCGTACTGCCCTGCACCGCGAAGCTGTAGGCGGCCAGGCCGCGATTGAGTGTCGCGCGCCAGGTTGGACCGCTCTGTTCCACCTCGCCGTTGAGCGCCTTGAGCAGGAACGGCGGCGCATCCTTGCGCACCACCACGCCCAATCCGGCGGTGTACACCGGCAGGGAGAAATCGAGGTCCTGGCGCAGTTTCAGGGTTTCCACCATCGGGCTGCAAAGCAGGTCGACGCCGCCGTCACGCACCAGGTCCGTGGCCTTGTCCGACCTCAGCGGCACGAAACGCACCTTTAAGCGGTCAAGACCCGGCTGGGTCTTGAGTTGGTCCGCCACCTTCTGGCAGAGGTCGATCCCGTAGCCGGCGGCGCCCTCACTTTCGCGGATCGAGAATGGCGGGAGATCCGGCAGGTAGCCCAGGGTCAGGGTGCCGCTGGCGCGGATGCGTTCGAGGGTCTGGGCTGGCGCCAGCAATGGCAGCATGGCCGCCAGCAGGACGGCGACACGAGGGAGCATGCGCTTCATGGCCTGCCCTCCGCGTTGGGCGCCGTCTGCGGTTCGAGGAGCCGGTCGGCGATGTAGCCGAACATCAAGTAGCCCACCGCCGTGACGATCATGCCGCCGAACACCGCTTCCATGCCCGAGGCATAGAGTGCGTAGAAGCTGTAGACCATCGCGACCAGCAGGGCGATGACGTTGCGGTAGCGCGGATAGCCGACCACCCCGGCCTTCTGCATGATCACCAGCAGCGCGGAAAGCGCGGTGATGTAGGGCACGATGTTGGTCACCGCCGCCAGGCTGACCAGCTTGCCGAACTGCTCGGAGGCATTGGGCGAAATGGTGGACACCGCCATGGCGCTTTGCAGCGCGGCGTTCGCCACCAGTCCGGCGATGGGTGCGCCGATCAGGGTGACACGGCTGTAAAGCCTGGGGAACATGCGCTGGTCTGCCGTGACCTTGGCCGTCTGCGCCAGGGTGAACTGCCAGCCCAGCAGCGAGCCGACGCAGGCCATCACCGCCAGTCCCATGATGATGTTGCCGACCACGGGGTTGAACATCTTCGCGTAGACATAGGCGAAAGGCGCGCTGGAATTGGCCAGCTCGGCGTTCGGCACGATGCCCATGATCACCGAGGTGGACAGCACGTAGACGACCGCAGCCCCCAGGGCCCCCAGCAGACAGGCCAGCGGCACGTTGCGCTTTGGATTCTCCACAGCGTCGGAGTTCTGCGCTGCCGACTCCATGCCGAGGAAGGCCCAGAGGGTCAGCGGAATGCTCTGGGTAATGGCCTCGTGGGTGGCGATCCCGTTGGGGTTCCAGGCCGCGTCAAACACCTGTCCGTCGAACCAGAACCAGCCGATCACCGACAGCCCCGCCACGGGAATGATCACGCCCCAGACCGTGAGCGATCCAATCTGCCCCGTCACCTTGGGACCACCGAAATTGGCCAGCGTGGTCAGCCAGATCAGCGCCACCGAACCCACGAACAGCGGCATCGCCCCGGTGCCGAGCCACGGGATGAAAGGCGTCAGGTAGCCCACCGCGGAAATCGCGATGGCCACGTTGCCGATGGCCAGCGACAGGAAGTAGAGGTAGGAGCAGAGGAAGAAGGCCGACTTGCCGTGGGCCTCCTCGGTGTAGGCCGACATCCCGCCCGATCGTGTGCAGTAGATACCGCATTGGGCGAAGCAGTAGGCGATGGCCATCGACCCGACGGCGGTGACGGCCCACGACAACAGCGAAATCGCGCCCAGCTGCGCCATGCTCGTGGGCAGCATGATGATGCCCGACCCCATCATGTTCACCGCGACCAGGGTGGTCAGCCCCGTCAGCGTCATTTTCTTTGCGGAACCTTCCATGTGGAGCCCTGTTTATCGATGGGTATCGCCAGAGGATAGGAGCAGTTCGCCAGCGCTGCCTTTACCCACGACACAGAATTCACCGCCGCCAACGGCCACTCCGTCACAAGGACCCATTTCGATCGGCGCTCCAGGCTGCTGGCTTCCTCAGATTCGCCAGCGCGCTTTCGGGCGAGAGGATCGAGCATAATTACTGCACCCAGCGCAGTTATCATCTGCATTTCAACCATCTAGTTCCCACTTGAATAGTAATTAGACTGCCGATCATCGTTCACAGTCAGAGGCAAAAAACGATGATTGCTCGTGTAACGCTGCAACAGTTCGGCGGGCCGGAGGTGCTGCGGATCAGCCAGGTAGAAAGCCAGCAACCCGGCCCTGGCGAGGTCTGGCTGGAACAGGCGGCCGTCGGCGTCAACCCGCTGGATGCCAGCCAGCGCTCGGGAGCGGTGAAGATTCCCCTGCCGGCCACGCCGGGGCTCGAAGGCGCGGGCATCGTGGCCGCCGTCGGCGCGGGTGTCACCCAGGTAGCGGTCGGCGACCGGGTCGCCTATGCCACCGGCCCCCTGGGCGGCTATGCGAGCGGGCGCCTCTATCCGGCGGAGCGTCTGGTCCGGCTGCCCGACGAGTTGGGCTTCGACGAGGCGGCGGCAGTCCTGTTCAAGGGCATCACCGCGCAGTACCTGCTCAAGACCACCTACCCCGGCGGTCCCGGCACGCGGGTGCTGATCTACGGCGCCGGCGGCGCGCTGGGGCAGATCATGGTGTCCTGGGCGAAGCACCTGGGGGCCTTCGTCATCGGCGTCGTGTCCCGCCAGCAAAGCGTCGAGCGCGCGCGGGCGGCAGGCTGCGACGAGGTGCTGGTATTCGATGCCCAGGCCCTGGCCGGACAGGTGCTCGACCTCACCCAGGGCCGGAAGGTCGACGTTGTCTACGATCCCATCGGCCGGGTGTCCTTCGCCGCTTCGCTGGACTGCCTGCGCCCCCGGGGCCTGCTGGTGAGCTTCGGCATGACCAGCGGCGCGCCACCGGCGGTGGAGCTGGCCACGCTCAACGCCAAGGGTTCGCTGTTCCTCACCCGCCCATCCCTGGCGGCGCACACGGCGACCGCCGAGGAATACCAGGAGCGCGCACGGGACGTGTTGCAGGCCGTCGCCGCGGGTATCATCCGGCCTCGGGTCTGGCAGCGCTACCGGCTCGCCGACGCCGCACGCGCCCATGCCGACCTGGAAGCCGGGCGCTCCGAAGGCGCCATGGTGCTGGTGCCGTGAAGCGTGTACGCCCGATCAATGGATTCGCCAAACCGGGAGCCTTATGGATCTGTTCGATAGTCGACAGGCGGATGAACTCGCCACCCTCCTGGCGCTGTTCGAGCACGGCTCCTTCGCCGCCGCAGGCAGGGCCTTGCAGCGCCACCCCTCGGTGCTGTCGAAACGGCTGAGCGCGCTGGAGCAGCGCCTGGGGGTGCGGCTGGTAGAACGCACCACCCGGCAACTGCGCTTCACCGGCGAAGGCTTGCGCCTGGCCGAGCGCCTGTGCCACGCCGCCAGCCTGATCCAGGAAGCCCAGGAAGAAGCCATGCACAACGCCGCCCAGGTGCAGGGGCGCCTGCGCATCGCGCTGCCGTCGGCGATGGGCCGGCTCTGGCTGAGTCCGATCATCGCCGGCTTCGCCCTCGTGCACCCGAAGGTTGCCCTGGACATGGAGTACTCCGAGCGCATCGTCGACCTGGTCGCCGAAGGCTTCGATGCGGCCATCCGGGTCGGCGAACTGCCCGACAGCCGCCTGGTCGCGCGCAGGCTTTGCGCCAGCCACCGCATCCTCTGCGCCGCGCCGGATTATCTGGAGCGCCACGGCAGTCCCGCAACACCCGCGGAGCTTGCCGGGCACAACTGCCTGGGCTTCACCGGCCTGCAGTCCTATCCCGACTGGAAGCTCACCTGCGACGGTGCCCAGCAGACCGTCAGGATCACCAGCACCCTCACCAGCAACGACAACGAGTCGCTTCTATCGGCTGCACGCGCCGGCGTCGGTATCCTGGTCGGCGGCGAGTGGCTGATGAAGCACGATCTCGATTCCGGGCGACTGGTCCGCGTGCTGCCTGGCTGGCGGCTCGACGCAGACGCCGGGGTCTACCTCGTCCGCCCGTCATCGCGCTACGACACCGCCACCGCCGAAGCGTTTCGCCGCTGGATCGAGGAGCATTTCGCCAACGGCGCGCCCTGGGCGTGAGCTGTGGCGGCTGGCTATGGCGCCTTGTCGGCCAGCGACTCCAGCAGATCGGCGGACGGCACGAAGAACAGGCTGCCCGTCACCGCCCTGCTGTAGTCCAGCAGGCGGTCGTAGTTGCCCGCCGGCCGGCCGATGAACATGTTCTCCAGCATCTCCTCGATCGGCTCCGGCGAGCGGGCGTAGCCGATGAAGTAGGTGCCGAACTCCCCTGACCCAGGCCGGCCGAAGGGCATGTTGTCGCGCAGGATCTTCACCTCCTGCCCGTTCTTCTCCAGGGTGGTCAGGGAGCTGTGCGAGCAGCTCGGCTTCACCGACTCGTCCAGCTCGATGTCCGACAGTTTGGTGCGCCCGATGATGCGTTCCTGGGCCTCGGTGGAAAGCTCGTTCCAGCCCGCCATGTCATGCAGGTACTTCTGCACCAGTACGTAACTGCCGCCAGCGAACTCCGCATCTTCCTCGCCGATCAGGGTGAAGTGTTCCGCCTCGCGGCCGACCGGGTTCTCGGTGCCATCGACGAAGCCGACCATGCTGCGCATGTCGAAATAGCGGAAGCCGTGGACTTCGTCGACCACGCGAACCGCGTCGCCCAGCCGTGCAAGCAGCAGGGTCGCCAGTTCGAAACAGAGGTCCATCTGCTCCGCCCGGAGATGCAGCAGGAGGTCGCCGGGCGTGGAGACCGCGACGCGCTCGCCCGTGCCGATTTCGCGGAACCTATGCAGGGACGCAGGACGCGGAGCACCGAACAAGGCGTCCCACGCCCCGCTGCCAAAACCCACCACGCAGGAAAGATTGCCGGTGGGTACGCGTTTGCCAACGGAGCGGACCAGGGCGGCCACGTCACCGCACAATGAACGCACGGCGTCCTGGTGCTTCTCGCCGGGCGTCAAGGTTGCGACAAGGAAGATCGCGCTACGGGTGATCGGACTATCGACCGCTTGGGGTACCGGAGAGTCGTTGAGCATTTTTCCATCACTCGCCATCGAACTGGGTGCGATTGAGACTATCAGAGCTGGCGAATTACGACGGCTGCGTTCGGTAAACAACGGCGGCTACCGCAGGCCATGGTGCCCGGAATTGAGCTAGTCTCAGGTCGGCTGAACACCATGAGCCAAGGGAATGGCCGGGATGCCGAGAGGGCGGGAAAACCCTCCTTCAGGACCGCCAGGCAGGCTTCCCGTCAACCGCTGATTCAGCAGCATCGCCCAAGGAGGGTAACGACTGGTGCACCCACTCATATTCCCCATGGCCGTCCATGTAGCGCTTGCCGCTCTTCTCTACGTGCTGCTGACCATCGCGCGGGCGCCCAAGGTCTGGGGTATTGGCAAGAGTCCGGATGGGAGCAATCCCTGGGAAACGGTGGAGCGTCGCATCAGCGCCAACCTTTCCAATCAGTTCGAATGGCCGGTGTTCTTCCACGCCGCCTGCCTGCTGCTGATACAGAGTCAACTCGCGGTAGCGGCGCAGCCTGGCTTGCCTGGATTTTCATTCTCGGACGCGTGGCTCACAGCTGTGTGCAGATACTCACGACGAATATCCGGTTGCGGGGTCTGGTCTTCACCATCAACTTCCTCGCCACGCTGGCCATGTGGGGGGTCGTCATTCTTTCTCTCCCAGAGCACAACCTGACAGCCCATTCCATAAGAATGCATGCTATTGCGGGCGTCAGTTCGCACCTGAAGGAAGCTTGGTATGACACACACAAACGACAAGACGGAGTCCGACGAGGATCTGTCGCAGATGATCATTGGCATCGGACCCTGCACCTATCTGTTGCTGCTGCTGATTGGATTGATCCTCGTGTTTCCCTACCTGGAGGAAGGCATACTCCCCCGCACGCTGCTCGGCGTCCTGTTCTCAAGCGTGCTGCTGGTGGGGGCGTTCGCTGGCCCGCAATCTCAGCGAGGGTTAATCCTCAAACTGGGCCTGGCGCTACTGGGGATCGGCCTTCAATGGGCTGCACTGTGGACTGGGAATCTGGCGACTCTGAACCTTGCCGGCATAGCCTATACGGCATCGCTGGCAGTCTCGATCAGCGGCGTGCTTCGCTATGTGCTCAAGCGCGGGCGGATTACCGCCGACAAACTGCATGGTGCGTTGGCGGGGTACATCATGCTGGCCTTCGCCTGGGCCTTCATCTATGCACTGACCGAATTGGACGCCGCCAGCTCATTCGGCCCCGCGCTTCTCGATTTCACACAACCCGGCACCTTCTTCAAGCTGATCTACTTCAGCTTCACCACCCTCACCACCACCGGCTACGGTGACATCGTGCCCCTTACCAATCACGCCCGCTCACTGGTAATGATCGAAGAGTTCACCGGGGTCTTCTACGTGGGCGTTCTGATCGCACGGCTGGCCGGTCTCTATCCATCGCCGTCGCCCCGATGACAGCTGGCCGCGACCAACCCGGGACAAACTTCCGTCGTATTGCCCAATAGCCATCGGAAATCGAAAATAGCGTCGACCCAAAGAGAGGTGACCCGCCATGATCCTGCGCGGTATGGCACAGATGCACATCGACGACCTGCCCGCCCGATTCCAGGCCCTGCTGCGAGAGCAGCCTGGCAGGGAGCCATCGGGTTTCGTCTGGGTGGTGTTCTATCAGGGCCGCCTGTTCGGCGCCTATCCCGATGCCGATCTCGCGTTGCGCAAGGTGACCGAAATCGAGCATTGCATCAGCGAAGACGAAGTGCCCAGGGCGCAATGCTGACGCCCTGCCCGTTACCCTTCCCTCATCCAGCCAGGCGCCTTTAGATGCTCCCCCATGCTCCCACGCCTCGCAGCGCCAAGAGATCCCGACTACATGTATTGCGCGGGCGCGTCGGCTTGGGGCTCGTCGCCGGCCTGTCCGTGCTGGCAGGCATGACCGATGCGATCGGCTTCCTGGCCACGGGCGACTTCGTCTCCTTCATGAGCGGCAACACCACCCGCCTCGCCGTCGCCGTGAACGACCATGACCTGAGCACCCTCGGGCGGCTATCGCTCGCGGTGCTGTGCTTCGTCGCCGGCAACGCCCTGGGTGTCGTCCTGGCCCGCGGCTTCAAGCGGCGCGCCACGCCTTTGCTCATCATCGTCGCGGCGCTGCTTGGCTTCGCCGCCCTCTGGCCCGAGGAGCGGAACCTCCCGGCCTTCGTTGCGGCGATCGTGTCGATGGGGATGCTGAACGCGGTGGTGGAACAGGTGAATGGCATGCCCATCGGCCTTACCTACGTGACCGGTGCGCTGTCACGCTTCGGGCGTGGTCTCGGGCGCTGGCTGCTGGGTGAGCGCAACAATGGCTGGCGGGTTCAACTCGTGCCCTGGAGCGGCATGTTGCTGGGCGGCGCGGCGGGTGCCTTCCTGGAGCATCACCTGGGCTTGGGGGCCATGGCCGTGAGCGGTGCCTTGGCCTGCGCATTGGCCGTGATCGTCTACTTCGTCCCGCGCTCCTGGCAGTTGGGCTACATGCCCCGCTAGACCAGTACCTGCCGGGTGGTAGCGATCAGCTCGTGCACCTGGCGCTCGACCTGCTCGTCCGTGGGGCTTTCCGGGCCCCGGCCACGCGGGCATGGCAGGCTCGGAGTCGTGCCGAACAGGCGGCAGATCAGCGGACGCTCCTCGTACACCTCGCAGCCATGCGGCCCCAGGTGCACGCAGTTCCAATGCGCCAGGGCGGCGTCATGCTCGGCGTCGCTCTTCACGGGCAGGCGCGACATTTCCTCCGACGAGGCGGTCACCGGCCCGCAGCAATCGTGGCAGCCCGGCACGCAGGCGAAACTCGGAATCTGCCGGCGCAAATGGTCGATCTTTCGACGGGTCGTGCAGCTCACAGGATGCCCCAGCCCAAAGCATTGGCCGGCATTCGCGGATAGGGATCGTTCAATGGCATCGCGTCGTCTCCGAATGACTCTGCGGGTTCAGAGATGGATTTCCACGTTCTTGATGCCAAGCTCACGCAGCTCGACGATCAGGCCATCCAGGTGCGCAAACGACTCGACCTGCTCGCTCTCATCCACCAGGAAAAAGCTGCGCCCCGCGTCCTTCTTGAAGAACACGATCCACTCTTTCGTATTGGTCGGGTTTGCGATCACGTGCGTGTCGAAGGAGATGCCTGCGGCATTCCGGGCTTTCACATCGTTGCGCTTCACTCAAATCACCTTGCTACGTCCGTACTTGCATCTGTCCAACAGGATTGCCCTCGACCCGGCGCGACACCGGATCAGCACAGGCTGGCCCGAATCTCGGCCGGCCTGCTTCAAGCGCTTTCCATGATCGTTACATGATAACACCCTGCAACCGAGTCGTTGGCAAGGTGGGTCGTGGGCCATGAGCCCCCCACCCATGGCCGGCCGGAAGTCCCTCCCCCTCATTCATGCGCTTGGGCACGCCATGCCTGCCGAATCTGCGGAAAGTGGATAGAACGGGAACCCGGCTCTCCCCAACACTACCCATGCGTCGACCCAAAGCGAGGTCGACTTCCTTCCTGTGCCTTCCATCTACCCATTAGAGGCTTGCATGAGCACCCCCGCCGATCAGCTGAGTTCCTGGCTGAAGCAACACCAGATCACCGAAGTCGAGTGCGTCGTCAGTGACATGACCGGTATCGCCCGCGGCAAGATTTCCCCGACCAACAAGTTCCTCGGCGAGGGAGGCATGCGTCTCCCCGAGAGTGTGCTGCTGCAGACGGTCACCGGGGACTATGTCGACGACGATATCTACTACGACCTGCTGGACGAAGCGGACATCGATATGGTCTGCCGTCCCGATCCGGACGCGGTGTTCGTGGTGCCCTGGGCCATCGAGCCGACCGCGATGGTGTTCCATGACACCTACGACAAGTACGGCAACCCCGTCGAACTGTCGCCGCGCAACGTGCTCAAGCGCGTGCTGAAACTCTACGCGGACAAGGGCTGGAACCCGATCGTCGCGCCGGAAATGGAGTTTTACCTGACCAAGCGCAGCAGCGACCCGGACTTCCCGCTGGAAGCCCCGGTAGGCCGCTCGGGCCGTCCGGAAAGCGGCCGGCAGAGCTTCTCCATCGATGCCGCCAACGAATTCGACCCGCTGTTCGAAGACGTCTACGACTGGTGCGAAGCCCAGGGCCTGGACCTGGACACCCTGATCCACGAGGACGGTCCGGCGCAGATGGAGATCAACTTCCGTCACGGCAACGCCCTGAGCCTGGCGGACCAGATCACCGTGTTCAAGCGCAGCATGCGTGAAGCGGCGCTCAAGCACGACGTGGCGGCGACCTTCATGGCCAAGCCGATCACCGACGAACCCGGCAGCGCCATGCACATTCATCAGAGCGTGCTGGACATCGCCACCGGCAAGAACATCTTCGCCAACGCCGACGGCTCGATGAGCGAACTGTTCCTGCACTACATTGGCGGCCTGCAGAAGTACATCCCGAAAGTGCTGCCGATGTTCGCGCCGAACGTGAACTCCTTCCGCCGCTTCCTGCCGGACACCTCCGCGCCGGTGAACGTCGAGTGGGGCGTGGAAAACCGCACCGTCGGCCTGCGCGTACCCGCAGCCTCCCCCGAAGCCATGCGCGTGGAAAACCGCCTGCCCGGCGCCGACGCCAACCCCTACCTGGCGCTGGCCGCCAGCCTGCTGTGCGGCTACCTGGGCATGGTCGAGCGGATCAACCCCAGCGCCCCGGTCGAAGGCCGCGCCTACGAGCGCCGCAACCTGCGCCTGCCGATCACCATCGAAGACGCGCTGGCGCACATGGAAGAGTGCCAGGTGCTGGAAGACTACCTGGGCCGCAAGTTCGTCCAGGGCTACGTCGCGGTGAAGCGTGCCGAGCACGAGAACTTCAAGCGCGTGATCAGCTCCTGGGAACGCGAGTTCCTGCTGCTGAGCGTCTGACGCCCGCGCCCGCCAAAGCCTGCCAGCGGCCTCCCGGGCCCGCCGGCAGGCTCCTGAACACCTACAAGAAAAGGAGTCCGCATGAGACTGCTCAAACCCCTTGCGGCGTTGGCATTTGCCGCGCTGGCGCAGAACGCCCACGCCGAGCCGACGGTCAGCATCTACAACTGGACCGACTACATCGCCCCCGACACCCTCGTCGGCTTCCAGAAGAGCACCGGGATCAAGCCGGTCTATGACGTCTTCGACTCCAACGAGACCCTGGAAGGCAAACTGCTGGCGGGCCGCTCGGGCTATGACGTGGTGGTGCCGTCCAACCACTTCCTCACGCGCCAGGTACAAGCCGGGGTCTTCCTGGAACTGGACCGCAGCAAGCTGCCGAACTGGAAGCACCTGGACCCGACGCTGCTCAAGCTGCTGGAGCAGAACGACCCGGGTAACCGCCATTCGGTGCCCTACCTGTGGGGTACCAACGGCATCGGCTATAACGTCGAGAAGGTCAAGCAGGTGCTGGGCGTCGACAAGATCGACTCCTGGTCGGTGCTGTTCGAGCCGGAGAACCTGAAGAAGCTCAATACCTGCGGCGTCGCCTTCATGGACTCCGCCGACGAGCTGATCCCCTCGGTGCTCAACTACCTGGGCATGAACCCCAACAGCAGCAACCCGGCGGACTATGCGAAGGCCGAGGCCAGGCTGATGGAGCTGCGCCCCTACGTCACCTACTTCCACTCCTCGAAGTACATCTCCGACCTCGCCAACGGCAACATCTGCGTGGCCTTCGGCTACTCCGGCGACGTCTTCCAGGCCGCCGCGCGCGCCAAGGAAGCCAAGAACGGCATCGAGATCGCCTACAGCATCCCGAAGGAAGGCGCCAACCTCTGGTTCGACCTGATGGCCATCCCGTCGGACGCGAAGAACCCGGACCAGGCCCTGGCGTTCATCAACTATGTGCTGGAGCCCAAGGTCATCGCCGGGGTCAGCGAGTACGTCGGCTATCCCAACGCCAACGCCGACTCCAAGGCCTTCCTGGACCAGGAGACGCTGAACAACCCCGAGGTCTACCCGAGCCAGGCCGTGCTCGACAAGCTGTACATCTCCAACGCTCCGCCGCCGAAGATCATGCGCTTGATGACTCGCAGCTGGAGCAAGATCAAGTTCAACCAATGACCCGAGAACGTCCCATGAATCATGCCGGCGAACACGTCGCGTCCTATTACGCAGCCACTGCGCGCGACAAGCAGACCTACCCAGTCCTCGAAGGTGAGGTCCAGGCGGAGGTCTGCGTCATCGGCGGCGGTCTGACCGGCGTCAACACGGCACTGGAGCTGGCCCTTCGGGGCCACTCCGTGGTGCTCCTGGAAGGCCGTCGCGTCGGCTGGGGCGCCAGCGGCCGCAACGGCGGGCAGCTGATCCGCGGTATCGGCCACGACGTCAGCGGCTTCGCCAAGTACGTCGGCGAGGACGGCGTGCGCTACCTGAACCAGGCGGGCTTCGACTCGGTGGCGCTGGTGGCGGAACGCATCAAGCAGTTCGACATCACCTGCGACCTGCGCTGGGGCTTCTGCGAGCTGGCCAATACGCCTGCGCAGTTCACCGCCATGGCGGAGGAGCAGCGCGAGTTGCAGTCGATGGGCTATGGGCATCAGACCAGGCTTGTAGGCGCCGGCCAGATCCATGAAGTGGTGGCCAGCAACTGCTATGCCGGCGGTCTGATCGACATGGGCTCAGGCCACCTGCACCCGCTCGACCTGGTGACAGGGGAAGCACGGGCGGCCAGCAGCCTGGGGGTGAAGATCTTCGAGCAGAGCCCGGTCCTGCGCATCAGCCACGGCCATTCGGTCACGGTGCACTGTGCCAACGGCCGCGTGCGGGCGGACAAGCTGGTGCTGGGCTGCAACGCCCACCTGGAAGAACTCGAGCCGCGCCTGACGGGCAAGGTGCTGCCGGCGGGCAGCTACGTCATCGTCACCGAACCGCTCGCCGAAGAGGTCGCGGCAAAGCTGATCCCGCAGAACATGGCGCTGTGCGACCAGAAAGTGGGACTGGACTACTACCGGCTGACCGCCGACCGCCGCCTGCTGTTCGGCGGTGCCTGCCACTACTCCGGGCGGGACCCTGCGGACATCAGCGGCTACATGCGGCCGAAGATGCTGAAGGTCTTCCCGCAACTGGCCAATGTCCGCATCGACTACCAGTGGGGCGGCATGATCGGCATCACCGCCAACCGCTTCCCGCAGGTGGGCCGTCTGGCCCAGCACCCGAATGTGTACTTCGCCCAGGGTTACTCGGGGCACGGCCTGAACGTGACCCACTGGACCGCCAAACTCCTGGCCGAAGCGATTTCCGTAGGCCAGAGCCAGGGGCTGGATGTGTTCAGCGCAGTACCGCACCTGACCTTCCCGGGCGGCAAACTGCTGCGCTCGCCCCTGCTGGCAATGGGAATGCTCTGGTACCGGATACGCGAAATGATTGGCTGAATAGGCCAGGCGGAGCAGCTCGATGCCGAGGGGGCTCCGCTTTTTTTCAGCTCGGCAGCATGCTCACGGCGCAGCGCTCGGCTCCGCGCTTGAGCGTCGCCTTCGGATACTCGCCAAAGAGCGCCTGGTAGGCCTGGGAGAATCGCCCCAGATGCCAGAACGACCAGCGCATCGCGATCTCCGCGACATTGACCCCGGCGCCACCGGCGGCCAGCAGATCACGCCGGGCAGCGTTCAGGCGGCGATTGCGCAGCCAGACGGTGGGCGGCATACCGGCATACTGGACGAACGACTGCTGCAACTGCCGCACCGAGACACCGGCGATCTGAGCCAGCTCCGGGACACCGAAGCTGTCCTGCGGACAGTCGTTGACCACCTCTTTCACCCGCTCGACGACGCGCTTGGCGTGGCGCTCGGAGCGACGACGCTGCCCCACCTCGACCGCCTCTTCCAGCAGCGAGAAGCAGCCCTCGGCGACCTGCTGGGCGAATCCGGGCGCATCCACGTTGACGTTGCCTTCCACGGCCCCGGCCAGCAACTGGCTCAGGGAGGTGGCAAAGGCGCTGCAATTCGCCGAGCGCAGCGGCTGCAGCACCAGGCCCTCGAAGTCTGCGGCGGAGCGTCCCCAGGTGGAGGCGTCCTTCAGGACCACGGCAACTTCACGGTAATTCTCAGGGGTGACCCAGGCGTTGTGCGTGTGCCCATCCAGCAGGTAGAGGGCGCTGTCGTTCATGTCGAAGCTGAACACCAGGGTATCGGCGGGGGCATGGAATTCCTGCTCGACCCGCAGGTTCATGCGCTCTTCGTAGAGCTGGACCTCCCCCGTCTCCGCGTGCACGAGGCGACCGCAAAAGCGACCAGCTGACATCTGCGTGTACTGCTCTTCCCAACCCGGCAGCACCGCACGCGGCTCGTCAACCTCGCGAGCCTCCATCACCTTGATCGCCATCACACACCCGGATATTTATTAATATTATTAACTATCAGACTACCAATCGCTGACATCCGCACGCAACCAGAGCGGTGCCAATCAGCATGGATCGTCAATGTTCTGCACACGGCAGGATTATGACCCAATACGCCGGAATCCGGCACGCTTTACCTGACCGGCTACCCAACGTCCTTGTCATAGAGTTCCGTCATTTCATCCCTGAACGCCTGGATCAGCGGCTCGCGAGTTCGCCCGTTCTTCATGATGAGCGAGAATTCGGCCTGATAGCCAAAGTGCTCTGGTAGGAGCCTGATCAGCCGGCCCTGCATCTCCCACTGCTGAGCCAGATGATCCGGCAGATAGCCGATATAGCTCCCGCACAACACCAGGATCAGCTCGGCCTCCATGCTGTCGATAGTGGCGGAGCACTCCTTGAATCCGTGCCGTGCCACTTCCGCGCTCGACCAGTAGCCCCGTTTGACCAGGGCGTGCTGCCTGATCGTCTCCGGGGTCTTGTGCAACTCCCGTGACAATGGATGCCTGTCGCTGCAATACAGCCAATGTTGCTCGATATAGAGATCGATATATTTCAATCCGCTCATCTTCGTAGGCAACGAGCCGATTGCCAGATCGATCTTGCCTTCCAGGACTTCCCGTTGAAGTTCGAAAGGACTCAGCACTTTAAGATTGACATGCACCTTGGGGTGCTTCGATGCAAAGTTCCCAAGCAGATCCACTATGTTGACCTGCTTGTCGGTGATCATGGAGTCGAGTATCCCTATGGAAATCGTCCCGCGTAACTCGCCCTTCAACTCAAGCACATAGTTCTCGAAACCATCGATCTGGTTCAAGAGATTCTGCGCCTCATCGTAAATCAACTGCCCTTTACTGGTCAGGCTGAACCCTGATCTGCCGCGGCTGCACAGTTGCATGCCTAGCTGCGCTTCGAGCTGGCTCATATAGCCGCTGATGGCCGGCGTCGACATGTTCAGGTCCTGCTGCGCTGCAGAAAATCCCTTGTTCCTGACCACGGCAACAAAAACCCGCAGCAGACGAATATTGTATATGTTCTCTTTCATCCTGCACCGAGCACGCTATTGACCCGCCTTGTTCGCACAATGCCGAAAGCCTGTCAAGAATCATGGAATTATATTCATAATATCATTAACCAAGCACTTCACGATCCGCTATTTATCCCGGACTGAACAGCCGATTAAATGAAGCGCGACGCCATATCGACAGTCCATTGCGCTGAATGCATATGTTTCAAGACTGTTGCCTGGCACTGAACAACAAGAAACGGCAACGCTTTCCAGGCTTGCGGCAACTGCGGGGGTAACCATGTCCGACTCCAAACTCAAAACCAACTTCTCGGACGGGACTTCATACGACCCGCAGAAGCGCCCGAGATTTAACGAAATCGCGAGCTTCATGCGTGCCCCAGTCGCGGACACGCTGGATGGGGTCGATATCGGCCTGATTGGCGTGCCGTTCGATGGCGGCACCTCGTTCAAGCCTGGCGCGCGCCTCGGCCCCCGCGGAGTCCGGCAGCAATCCTGTCTGATGCGCACCCGGAATCACGCCTCGGGCATTGCCCCGTTCGACCTGTGCAACATTCGCGACCTGGGCGACGTTTACCTCGATCGCATGTACAACATCGAGGACGCCCACGCCTGCATCGAGAACTATTACCGGGAGATTTGCGCGCGCAATATCATGCCGCTCACGGTTGGCGGGGACCATTCGATCACCTATCCGATCTTCAAGGCGCTGGCGAAGGACGGCCCTATCGGCATGGTCCACATCGACGCGCATACCGATACCTGGGACAGCCTCTACGGGTCGAAATTCTTCCACGGGGCGCCGTTCCGCAGAGCGGTCGAGGACGGCCTTCTCGATCCACTGCGCACCATCCAGATCGGCATCCGCGGCTCCGAACATTCGGGCACCCCGAACTACAGCCTCGAATGCGGCATGCGGGTCATCTTCATCGAGGAGTTCGACGACCTCGGCGTCGAGGGCGTGCTCAGGGAAGTACGCAGGGTCGTGGGTGACGGCCAGACCTACGTGTCATTCGATGTCGACGGACTCGACCCTGCCTTCGCACCCGGAACCGGCACCCCCGAAGCCGGCGGCATCTCGATGCGGGAAGCCATGCGCCTGTTGAAAGGACTACGCGGACTCAACCTCATCGGAGGCGACGTGGTGGAGGTCGCTCCGGACCTGGACCCTTCCGGAATGACTGCGCTCAATGCCGCGACGCTGATGTTCGAGCTGCTTTGCGTCCTCGCCGATGCACGCGTGAACCGATAGCGGATGCATCCTGTCTTCGCCCTTACAGTGAAATCGCCCCATGACCGACCTGACGTATCGCCCTGCCGTACCTGATGACGCTGCCCTGTGCATCACGATCCGCGGACTGACGAGAGAAAACGCCTTTTCCGAGGAGGAGCTGCGTGCATTGGGCATCACCGCCGAGTCATGGAGCCGTGGAATCCAGGATGGCAGTTGTCCCGGCTTTGTAGCCTGCCGGGAAGGCCGGATGATCGGCTACTGCTTCGGCGACCTGGAATCCGGTGAGATCGTCGTTCTCGCCCTGCTCCCCGCCTACGAGGGACAGGGAATCGGCAAGACCTTGCTCGGACTGATGATAGAGACGCTGGCGCGCCAAGGATTCAGGCGCCTGTTCCTGGCCTGCTCCAGCGATCCGAAGGTTCGCTCCCATGGTTTCTATCGATACCTGGGCTGGGTGCCGACTGGGGAACGGGATGAGTACGGCGACGACATCCTGGAACTCTCGGTCCACTGATCGCTGCTGCCTGTCTTCAGCGGCGTCGTCCACTCGGGCGACGCCCTCAGTTCCAGCCAGGTTTCGCCTCGTAATCTCCCGCCTGACGCCACCCAGGCGCACGAGACCATCGTGGTGTGTTTCCTGGCTCCGCTGGGCGCTCATGGCCTCTGGATACGCTACGCGCAGGCCGTCCAAGGGCCCGTCGGCATCGTGCTGAACCTTTCCGGAAAATCGGGCAGCGCTGTGCCGCCGTGGGTACCGCCTGGCGCGGAAGTCTATCGGGAGAACAAATCTGCTCATCGGGATTGCCAGGGCTCAGGGGCCGCAACTGCCCCCCCGCGTTCGCCGAACACGCGCCTGCGAGCTGAACTTGGAGTGGAGAGCTCTTCTGACTTGTACTCAGGCTGCAGGGCCACCTTTCGATGGCCTGTCAGCGTGAGTGTCCAGCCTCCCTCACCCTACTTGTGCTTATGTTTGTGCTTGTGGCTCGACTTGTGGTTGTCATGGTGGTCGTTGTCATCCGCCAGGCTGTTGCCGACCGCGCTGCCCGCGGCGCCGCCCAGACCGGCACCGATCGCCCCGCCCGTGGAGCCGCCCATGCTGTTGCCGATCACCTGCCCGCCGGCGGCGCCCAGCCCGCCACCGATGGCCGCTTCGGTCTTCTTGCCGTCCTTCGCCGTTACCGCGCCACCGGCGGCGCCACCGACACCTGCGCCAATCGCCGCGCCGGTGCTTCCGCCGACGGCCTGGCCGACCACGCTTCCCAAGGCGCCGCCCAGGCCGCCACCAACCGCGGTGTTGGCGGTTTCGCCCGCGACGACGCCCTGCGACGCCAGAATGGAAAATGCCAGTGCAGTAAATGATTTGCGCATGATTCAAGCCTCAAAGTGTATACAAGAGGCAAAAGTCTGGAGCACGAGACGCGGCAGGACAACGCGTCTTCGGCTGTTCATGGACCTGAGTCAATGATCCTCCGGGACAAACGGCCGCCCGTCGGGCCGGCGCCCTGCGCGACCTGCCGGCACCCGGCTCATGCCAGGCGCCGGCTCCTGCAGTCCTCGGTGCTCACTCATCGTCCCGCGCGGGAATCCACCACTCCTCGCCCCGCACCGTGCGGATGTACTCCGGCCAGCGGAAGCGGTGCGGCACCTGGAAGTCCTTCGGCAACAGCGGCGCCTGCCACTGCGTGCCACCAATGCCACCACCGGTGCGTTCGTCGAACTCGCGGGTGGCCTCGGCCAGCAGGTCGGGCTCGGTGAACAGTTGGATCAGGGTGCTGCCGATGGTCTTCGACGCCACCTCGATCATCGGGTCGATGGTCTCGCGGATGCCGCCCAGGGCGTTGGCGACCCAGTCCGGGTAGGTGTAGCCGGCCGGCGCCGAGAGCATCGGCCGCGCCACGTACAGGCGCACGGTCGGGCAATGCCAGGTGTACTCGGGGTAGTCGTCCGAGGTCAGGTACTTCTGCCAGGCCGGCATCTGCAGGCGCAGCTGACGCTCGCACTCCTGGGGTTCAATCAGGGCTTCGGTGGCCGGCAGGAAGGGTTCGTCCATCGGCTCGAGGCCGAGGTTCACCTGGATCTCGCGAGCAACCGCAATCGCCGCCTCGCCCCAGGTCGGCGCGCCGATTTCTACCAGGTTGTCGTAGCAGGCCTGGGCCAGGGCGTGGTTGGCCAGGCCGCCACGGGATTTGCAGACCCAGGTCTTCTTCCATTTGCAGCCGGTGGCCAGTGCGGCAGCGGCCGCGTTGTTGTCCATCACCGTGGAGATGGTCTCGGCCTGCTCGATGGAGTCGCAGCGCAGCAGGTACTGGATCTGCGAGATGTGCGGCGGCAGGTTGTCGGCGGTGGCTTGCCCGGCGGTGAGGATGGCTTCGTTGAAGCTCCACAGCCCGGTGAACGGCAGCGTCGAGCGGCGCAGGCTTTCGTTCAGGGTGTAGAAGTGCACCAGCGCGTCGTTGGCGCCCGGCGCGCGGGCCGCCAGGTGGTTCTGCGGGATCGGGCTGTAGCGGTCGGCGGCGATCCAGTTCTGCGGGTCTTCGCAGGTGAAGGTGTAGATATACGAATAGGCGATGCCGCAATGGGTGTCCCAGGTGGTGGTGTTGTTCAGCGGCAGCATGTAGGTGGGGTGGAAGCTGACGGCCGCGTCTATGTCGTCGTAGTAGCCCTTGGCGGCATGCACCGGCTTGGAGGCGCGGAGCTTTTCCGCCGGCTCGCCGAAGAACTTGAGGGTGCCCCTGATGCCGAACTCCAGCATCGCCGCCTTGGCCGCCAGCACCCCGCCCAGGGCGCTCATGCCCAGCGCGGAGTGCGGGTCGGTGTGGCCCGGCGCGTACTTCGACAGGCCCTCGCGCGGCATCGGCCGGGTCGCAGCGGCCTGGCAATTGCCGGGCACCGCATCGTACTCGGCGTAGGTGGCGAGCACCGGGCCCTCGCCGTTGCTGAAGGTGGCGACGAAGGCGGTTGGCATGCCGCCGCTACCCTCTTCCACCGTGAAGCCTTCGCGGCGCAGCAATTCCACATACCAGGCACAGGACTTGTACTCGCGGAAGGCCGGCTCGGCGAAATGCCAGATCACCTGGTGCCAGTCGGACAACTGCTGGCGGTGCTCGTCGATCCACTGCTGGACGTAGGCCTTGAACTTCGACATGGAGGGCTTCCTCATCGTTGCCTGTTGTTGTTGTCGTGTGGCCTAGTATTGGTGAAGCCAAACTCACAACAAGCGAAACAATTTGGCCTCTTTGTCCAGATAGTTTCACCATTCACCGGTAGAGCACCGCCCAGGAAGCCCCATGCACTTTCCCTCGATGACCGCCCTGCGCGCGCTGGACGCCGTGGCCCGGCTGGGCAGCGTCTCCGCCGCCGCCACGGAGCTGAACCTCACCCGCAGCGCGGTGAGCCACCGCATCGCGACCCTGGAGGAACGCCTGGGCTTCGCCCTCACCGAGCGCACCGGGCGCGGCATCCGCCTCACCTACCGGGGCGAGCGCTACGCCCGCGACGTGCGGCGCATCCTCGCCGAGGTGCAACTGGCCGGCAGCAACTTCGACGAGCAGCAGGTCAGCGGCCGCCTGTGCGTCAGCTGCAACCCGGGGTTCGCCACCTACTGGCTGTGCCAGCACCTGGGCGACTTCCTCGCGCAGTACCCGCAGGTGCAACTGCACGTGGTCACGCCCCGCGTGCCGCAGGACACCAGCGCGGCGGAGGCCGACCTGTTCATTGCCTACGGCGCCGGCGACTGGCCCAACCAGATCGTCGAGCCCCTCGTCGCCCTGCACTTCTTCCCGGTCTGCAGCCCGCGACTGCTCAATGCCCGCAACGGCCTGAAATCCCCGGGCGACCTGGCCGGCCATACCCTGCTGCACATGAACGACTTCGCCGATTGGCGCCTCTGGCTGGGCGCGGTCGGGGCACGGGACATCGAGTTCACCTCCGGCGTGCTGTTCGCCGACGCCACCAGCACCATCGCCGCCTGCCTCGCCGGCCAGGGCGTGGCCATCGGCGACAACCTGCTCAGCGGCGACGCCCTGAGCCGCGGCCTGCTGGTGCGCCCCTTCGACATCACCATCCAGTCCAACCGCAACTACTACCTGGTGACCGACCCGGTGAAGGCCGAGCGCGCGGTGGTGAAAGCCTTCAGCGAATGGCTCAAGGCCCGCGTCGCCGCCACCACCCAGAGCGCCATCGACCTGGACCAGCCGCCGCTGGTCTTTCCGCAGGAACCCTCTTGAGTCGAGGGCACTGCCGCCCCGCCGAAACCTAGTGGCTCGCCAACGCAATCCCTCCTAGCCGCTCCAGCGCCAGGTCATAGTCGAAATCGTCGATGGCCGTCGCCAGCGCCTGCAGGGCCGTCATCTCCTCCCGGCCCTGGAAAAGACCGCAGAGCCGGCCGACAACCTCTCCGGCGCGGGTGTCGCTGCGCATCAGCAATTCCCGTAACTGACGTATCAGGGCTGCGGCCTGGCCCGGTTCGGCGGCGCCAGACACCGATTCGGCCTCGGTGCTGGCGAGGAAGCTCGCGAGTCCGTTCTGCACGCGCTGCAACTCCGTCTGCACATCCCCCAGCAACCCGGCGATGTGTTCCGCCGGCAGCTGTGTACGGCAGCCCTCCTCCAGTGCCGCCGCGGCCCCCGCCAGCGCAACAGCGCCAATGTTGGCGGCGGCGCCACGCAGGGAGTGGGCGGCCCTGCGCTGCGCAATCGGGTCGGCTTGCCCATCGATGGCCTGGAACTGCGCGATGAAGTCACCGTAGCCGGCCTGGAACCGGCGCAGCAACCGCTCATACAGGGACTGCTTGCCGGAGCAGGTCGCAAGGCCCGCCTGCACATCGATGCCGGGCAGGCTGATGCCCCGTGACTCGACTGCCGTCACCACCTCGACTGGTTTCGTCCGCGCCGCGCGGTAAGGGGTCAGCCAGCGGGACAGGGTGAGGAACATCGTCGGCGGATCGATCGGCTTGGCGATGTGATCGTTCATGCCGGCCAGCAGCGCTTCCTCCCGGTCGCCGGCCATGTTGTTGGCGGTCATGGCGATGATCGGCAAATTTGCCAGTTCCGGTCGCTGCCGCAGCGCGCGAGTCGCCGAATAGCCGTCGAGCACCGGCATCTGGCAGTCCATCAGCACGCAGTCGAAGTCCTGGTCGGCCGCCAGGTGATCGAGTGCCTCCTGGCCGTTGCAGGCCAGCACCACTTCGACGCCGGCGTCCCCCAGCAGCTCCAGCGCAAGTTCCTGATTCAGCGCGTTGTCTTCCACCAGCAGTACGCGGCTGCCGGAGATCTCGGCCAGGGCTTCCGCCGTGGCGCCTTCCCGCTCGCGGCTGCGTGGCTCGGCGGTGCTTTCCTTGCCCAGGGCGATGTTGATCGCTTCCAGCAGGGTCGAGGGCGTTACCGGTTTGGTCAGCACCGTCTCTAGCTGGACACCCCTCTCCTGCACCGCATCCAGGGCTTCTTCGCGACCGAAGGCGGTCACCATGATCACCGCTGGAACGCTCTCGCAATGGCCCGCCTGCAGGCGCGCGACGACCTCGATGCCATCCATGCCCGGCATCTGCCAGTCGACCAGCACCAGCTGATACGGAAGATGCTGCTGCTCGGCTTCGCTGATCCACTCCAGCGCCTCGATGCCGTTGCGCGCGATGTCAACCTCCAATCCGTAGCTCAGCGCCATGCCCGAGAGGATTTCGCGGGCCGAGGCATTGTCATCGACGACCAGCGCCCGCACGCCGAGCAGCTCGTCCGCCCGCAGCATGCGCCGCGGCACGGCGGCCGGATGCACGCCGAAGCGTGCATGGAAATGGAAGACCGAGCCCTTGCCCGGTTCGCTGTCGACCCAGATTCGTCCGCCCATGAGTTCCACCAGGCTCTTGCAGATCGACAGCCCCAGGCCGGTGCCGCCGTAACGGCGCGAGGTCGAGGAGTCGGCCTGGATGAAGGACTGGAACATGCGCCCGCACTGCTCCGCGGTCATGCCGATACCGGTGTCGCGAACCCAGAAGTGCAGCTCCGACTCGTCGCCGTCGAGCGCCACCGGCTCGATACCGAGAACGATCTCCCCGTGCTCGGTGAACTTCACCGCGTTGTTCCCCAGGTTGAGCAGGACCTGGCCCAGGCGCAGTGGATCGCCCACCAGCGCGGTGGGCAGATCGTGGCTGAGCTGGAACAGCAGCTCCAGCGACTTTTCTTCCGCCTTGAAGCCGACCAGGCCGGAGAACTGTTCGAGCACGTCCTCCAGGCGGAACTCGACATGCTCCACCGACATCATTCCGGCCTCGATCTTCGAGAAATCGAGAATGTCGTTGATGATACCGAGCAGCCCCTCGGCGGAGCGATGCACCTTCTGCACATAGTTGTGCTGCCGCGCATCGAGCCCGCTCTTCAAGGCGAGGCTGCTCATGCCGATGATCACGTTCATCGGCGTGCGGATTTCATGGCTCATGTTGGCCAGGAACTCGCTCTTGGCCCGCGTCGCTTCCTCGGCCATCTCCTTGGCGCGGCGCATCTGCTGCTCGGCCAGCTTGCGCTCGGTGATGTCGTACAACCAGGCCAGCACGGCGAACTCCCCGTGGTGGCGGATGGGCAGATAGGTCGCCAGGATGTCCCGCTCCCCGCCCTTGCGGTCGTACATGCGTACTTCGCGCTCCAGCATCCGCTCGCCGGCCTGCATGTGGCCCCAGATCGCGTCGCGCTCCGCCGGGTCGACATAGAGCCCGCGCGCTTCGTCGCCGGCCTTGAGTCCGAAGTTCTCGTGGAAGGCCGGATTGACCAGGTGCAGGTGTTCCTGGGTCGAGATGGCAACGCTGACCGGGCTGCAGTCGAGGATGTATTGCAGGCGCTTTTCGCTCTCCTGCAGGGCCGCTTCCATGGCGCGCCGCTCGCTGATGTCGCGCACCGAGGCGCATACGCAAACGCCATGACCGAGCAGGTCCGGCAGCGGTGCCAGGGCGATCTCCACCGAGAACCGGCTGCCATCCTTGCGCAGGCCATGCAGGTCGGCGATGGCTCGCCCCATCTGCCGGCTGGCCTGCTCCGCGATGAAGCCCTGGCGCTGCTGCACGTGCTGTTCGCGATGGGCCTCGGGCACCAGTTCATCCACCGAGCGCCCGAGCAACTCGCCCTGGGCATAGCCGAACAGCACCTCCAGCTTCGGGTTGGCCAGGATGATCCGCCCGCTCTGCTCCACCACCAGCATGCCGTCGGGCGCCGATTCCAGGATGCCCTGGTACCAGGCCTTGGTGGCCTGGATTTCGTGTTGCTGGGATTCGAGCTCGTGCTTCTGCGCCTGAAGGTCGGCGGCCTGGCGCTCCATCAGCTCGGCCTGGGTCAGGGTTTCGGCCAGGAGCTGCTCGGTGCGCGAGGTGCGCTCGAGGATTTCCAGGTTCATGGCAAGCAGCGGCACGAACTCGTCAAGCAGCGTCCGACGACTCGGACTCAAACCCTCCAGCACTTCCAGCGCCAGTACACCCACCAGCCGCTCGCCGTGAATCAGCGGCAGTACTTCAAGGAACATCGGCGGCGCGTATTCCCCCTCCAGGGAGCGCTCGGGATTGCGCAGGTGGATCGGCTGCCGCTGTTTCGCGCACTGGCCGATCAGCCCCTGGCCCACCGGCACGCGCCGGGGCAGGTCGGCCGGCGCGGCGTAGCTGCCCAGCAGTACCAGCTCATGGCTGTCCTCATCATGGACATGCACCGAGGCACGCCGCAGCACCAGGGACGGCGCCAGGGCCGCCAGCGTCCGGTCGCCCAGTTCGCTGGAGCCGGCCACCGACTGCATTTCGCTGCTCAGCGTCGCCACCTGGGTCTTCACCCAGCGCTGGCTGGCCATCTGCCGGGCCTCGGACTGCAACGCGGTGATCGCCCGCGCCATCTCGCCCACTTCGTTGGGATAATCCTGGAACGGAACTTCCACTCCCAGCTCCCCCTTGCTCAGGGCATCCACCGAGTAGCGCAGCAGGTCGGCCGGCCGGCGGATCGACAGGCTGATCAGGGTGCCGAACAGCAAGCCACCGCCCACCCCCATGGCCAGCAACCAGAAGGTCAGCTGGACACTGCGGTGAAAGCGCTCGGTAGCGAGATTGACCTCCAGATCGGCCCCCTTGCGCTTGATCTGGGCCACCTCGGCCAATGCCTGATTGGCTACCTCGGCAGGCCGCTGCACTGCCGTGGAGGACAGCAGGGCGATGGCCGCGAGATCCGTGGATTTCCCCGGGCTTGTGGGCTGGTCGTTCAACTCCACCACATGATCCACCTGTGACTGGTATTCCTCATAGGCGGCTTCGAAACGGATCAGCTCCTGTTGGGCCCGGGGTCGAGAGATGAGCGGGCGTGCCTGTTCGATTTCCTCGCGCAGGGTCGCCTTGCCCTCGTTGAACTCCTTGATGGCCTGCCCTCTCCCGATCTCGTCGGTGGCAAGCACGATCTGCCGGACGTTTCGGCCCATGCCTGCCAGCGCCACGCGGGCCGCCTCGATGTGCGAGAGGCCGAGCATTTCCAGCTCGTAGATCTGGTTGATCTGTTCGTTCTGCTTGCGCTGCACGTTCAAGCTGTACAGGCCGAGGAACAGGGCCAGCAGCAGGATGCCGCCAAACCCCATCACCAACCGGGTACGCAGCTTCAGACGCTGAAGATAGCCGAGCGGTGTCACCATCGGGCCGCCTCCTGGCAGGGCTGGCGTGTGTCGATGAAGAGGCTTGCCGCCAGCGCCGGATCAGGCCCGCCCGATCAGGTCGCTGTCAGCATCGCAGAAGCGCTCGGCAATGCCGTGGAACTCATCCTGCAAGGTAAGGAAGGCATCGACGATATCCGGATCGAAATGCAGTCCGCGCTGGGAGCGGATGAACTCCACGGCGCCTTCATGGGGCATCCCGGTCTTGTAGACCCGCCGGCTGATCAGCGCGTCGTAGACATCGGCGACCGCCATCAGCCGAGCCGACAGGGGAATCGCATCGCCGGCCAGGCCCTGGGGATAGCCCGAGCCATCCCATTTCTCGTGATGCCCGTAGGCAATCTGCTTGGCCAGCCGGAGGAAGGGAACGTCCATGCCCAGCCGCTCCTCCGCCGTCTGCAGGGCCTCCAGTCCCAGCGTGGTGTGCGTCTTCATCAGTTCGAACTCCTCGGCGGTGAGGCGTCCGGGCTTGAGCAGGATGTGATCCGGGATGCCGACCTTGCCGATGTCGTGCAGCGGCGCCGACTTGAACAGCAAGTGCCGGGTCTCGTCGTCGAGTGCGGCGGCGAAGCGCGGATGCTGCTTCAGGTACTCGGCCAGGGTACTGATGTAGTGCTGCGTGCGGCGGATATGGTTGCCGGTTTCGTTGTCGCGGGTCTCGGCCAGGGAGGCCATGGCGAGGATGGTGACGTCCTGGATGGCCGCCACCTCACGGGTACGCCGCTGCACTTCCTGCTCGAGGAATTCGTTCTGGTCCCGCAAAAAATCGTTGGCCGCCTTGATGCGCAACTGGTTGTCCACGCGCATCAGCACGGTCGGCGGGTTGATCGGCTTGGTGAGGTAGTCCACCGCGCCAAGCTCCAGGCCGCGCACCTCGTCGTCGGTGGCGCCCTGGGAGGTGATGAAGATCACCGGGATATGCCGTGTGCCCGGCTGCTCCCGCAGGCGCCGGCATACCTCGAAGCCGTTCATGCCCGGCATCATCACATCCAGCAGGATGAGATCCGGCGGCTCGTCGGAGCCGGCGATCTGCAAGGCTTTCTCGCCGCTCCTGGCCGCCTTGACCCGGTAAGGCAGCTTGAGCAGCTCCGTCAGCAGCGTGAGATTCTCGGGGGTATCGTCGACGATCAGGACCGTCGGCCTGACAACGGGACCAGGTGCATTCATTGACCATCCTCCGCCGAAGTGGCTGCGCCCGTGGCCGATCCACCCCTGGCGCAGCCCAGAGTATAGCCACTGTCCTGGCGGACAACGGCGCGTCATCGGGGCCCGGCAGAACGAAAAAGCCCCTTGCCCGAACCGGGCAAGGGGCTTTTCTTCGAGGGCAATCAGACTTCCATGCTTTGCTTCAGCGCCGCCAGACCATCGACATAGATGCCGGTGAACAGCGCGGTGGCTTCCGCGTCGCTGATGCCTTCGGCAGTGAACGAGCCGAACCATTCCACGCGGGCGCCCTTGCCATCGCTGCCAGCCACCACGCGCAGGGTCGACTGGTAGTCGCGTACCGGCGCCGGGCCCTGGAGGATGGTGTAGCTGTAGCTGCGGCCGGCTTCGTTGAAGTCCAGCAGACGCTCGATGATGGTTTCTCCGTCGACACTCTTCAGAGTGCGCACTCGGCCCCCTTCGCTGAGGGCGCTCTGCGGGATGAAGGGCAGCCAGTCGGGCAGCGAATCGAAGCCGCCGATCAGTTGCCAGACCTTGTCGGCGTCGGTTTTGAGATCGATGAATGCAGTGGCCTTGGCCATGATGTTTCTCCCGGGGTTCTGGCCCCAATGATTCGATGATTCAGTGAACTGGTGATTCGAGGCTCGCCGCCGGGCATTGTGCCCGGCGGCGCGAGGGTCAAACCGCGGGAACCGGCGCCACGGCGCTGATCAGGCCCTGGGCGCGCAGATCGTTCCAGAACGCGGCCGGGATGATGGCGCTGAGCGCGGCATGGTCCTCGTTGGCGTGCAGCGGACGGGTCGAGCCGGGGATCGCGGCCACCACGGCCGGGTGGGCCAGGGCGAACTGCAGGGCAGCGGCCTTCACGTCCACAGCATGGCCACGGGCCACCGCGCGGATGCGTTCGAGCTTGGCCAGCACGGCCGGGCTGGCCTTCTGGTACTCGAAGTGCTCGCCACCGGCGGTCACGCCGGAGCTGTACGGGCCGCCGACGACGATACCGACGCCCTGCTCCACTGCCTGCGGCATCACACGCTGCAGGGCACGCTCATGGTCCAGCAACGAGTAGCGACCGGCGAGCAGGAAGCCGTCCGGGCGCGGCTCGTCCAGGTCGAGGGTCAGTTCAATCGGCTCGACGCGGTTCACGCCCAGGCCCCAGGCCTTGATCACGCCTTCTTCCCGCAGGCGGGTGAGGACACGGAAAGCGCCGGTGCGGGCGATCTCGAACTGGGTCAGCCATTCGTCACCGTAGAAGTCCTGGGCGATGTCGTGGATCCAGACGATGTCCAGGCGGTCGGTACCCAGGCGCTTCAGGCTGTCCTCGATGGAGCGCAGGGTGGCGTCGGCGCTGTAGTCGTTGACGATACGGTTGCGGTTGCCGTGTTCGAACAGGCCGCTCTTCTCACCCAGTTCGCGGGCGGCCGGGTCTTCCAGTTCGTCGAGGATGATGCGGCCGACCTTGGTGCTCAGTACGTATTCGTCACGCGGACGGTTGGCCAGGGCAGCACCCAGGCGGGTTTCGGACAGACCGGCGCCATAGAAGGGTGCCGTGTCGAAGTAGCGCACGCCGTTGTTCCAGGCGGCGTCGACGGTGGCCTGCACTTCCTCGGCGGGCACGGCACGGAACATGTTGCCCAGCGGCGCGGTGCCGAAACCAAGGCGGGTGGGGATCAGGGACTTGAGACTCATGACGGGGTTCTCCGGGTTTTGGGGAGTCGCTTGTGAACTCCAGTGGCGGCAATCCTATGCCCACCGACTCAAGACCGTCCAAGTCATAATTAGAAAGACTTGAGACCCTCAAGGTCATAACGTATTTCCATGCCCCGCCATAGCGATTTATCCGAAAGCGCCGGTCAGACTTCCGAGCAGGCCAGCACCATCTCACGGAATTCACTCACGATCGGCCGCAGGTCGACCTTGTGCCAGGCAGCCCACAGGCCGGTGCTCTGCCCCAGCCAAGGCAGCTCGCGCAGCACCACGTTGGGATTGCGCTCGCCGCCGATGCTCTGCTGGATCAGCGCCAGGCCCAGGCCGGCGGATACCAACCCGAGGGCGCTCAGCGGCTCGGCCGCCTCCAGGCGGATCTGCGGGGTGAACCCGGCTTCCACGCAACTGGCCAGGAACTGCTCGCGACGGCTCTGCTGCAAGTGGCCCTCGACCATGATCCAGTCCTGCTCGTGCAGGTCGGCCGGTTCGATGACGGCCTTGTCGACCAGCGGATGTCCCAGCGGCAAGGCAAGGTGCAGCGGGTCGTTGAACACCGGCGAGGCCAGCAGGTCCGGGTCGTCGGCCATCGGCGGCTCGCAGACCAGGGCGATATCCAGGCTGCGCTGGCGCAGGCCTTCGAACTGCTCCTGGGCCGAGAGGTTGTAGAGGGCAATGTGGATGCCCGGCCGCTCCTCGCGCACCCGGCGCAGGGCATCGGGCAGCACCCCGGCATGGATGGCATGGCTGACGTAGCCGATGCACAACCCGCCCGTCTCGCCTCGGCCCAGCCGGCGGCCGAGGGACTCCAGGCGCTCGGCGTGCTTGAGCAGCGCCTTGGCCTCATGCAGGAAAGTGCGTCCATCGGACGTCAGGCGCAGTCGCTGTTGGCTACGCTCGAACAGTTGCAGGCCGAGGCGTTCCTCCAGTTGGGCGATCTGCCGGCTCAGCGGAGACTGTGAAATGTGCAATTGCTCCGCCGCCTTGCCCACGTGCTCGACTTCGGCCACGGCGACGAAATAACGAAGTTGTCTGAGATCCAGCATATGACCTTCTAGGACTCAAGTATGTCGAATTAAGTTATGTACGATCTTACAGGGCACCCCTAGGATGTCGCCAGATCCAGTCGATTAGCGGCGCATCCCGTGCCCCCCCTGGATGAGGATTACCAACATGCAGATCGATCTCGGCGGCAAGACCGCCATCATCAGTGGCTCCACCGGCGGCATCGGCCTGGGCATCGCCCGCCAGCTGGCCGCTTCCGGCGCCGAAGTCGTCATCGTTGGCCGTAACGCGGCTTCCGTCGACCAGGCCGTGGCCGGCATTCGCGAAGCCAAGGGCAAGGCCCGTGGCGTGGTCGCCGACCTGGGCAACGCCGCCGGCGCCGAAACCCTGTTCGCCGCCGAGCCCCACGCCGACATCCTGGTGAACAACCTGGGCATCTATAACGATGTCGACTTCTACGACACCGACGACCAGGACTGGCTGGACTTCTACGAAATCAACGTGCTTTCCGGCGTACGCCTGGCCCGCCACTACACCCCCGGCATGGTCGAGCGCGGCTGGGGCCGGGTGATCTTCCTGTCCTCGGAGTCGGGCGTCGCCATTCCCGCGCAGATGATCAACTACGGCGTCACCAAGGCCGCCAACCTGGCCGTGTCCCATGGCCTCGCCAAGCGCCTGGCGGGCACCGGCGTGACCGTCAACGCGGTTCTCCCCGGCCCGACCTTCACCGAAGGCGTGGCGAACATGGTGGCCGATGCCGTACGCCAGTCCGGCCGCACCCCGCGTGAGGAAGCCGACGCCTTCGTGCGCCGCGAACGCCCCAGCTCGATCATCCAGCGCGTCGCCGAAGTCGACGAAGTGGCCGCCCTGGTCACCTACGTCGCCTCGCCCTACTCCTCCGCCACCACCGGCGCGGCACTGCGCGTGGATGGGGGCGTGGTAGATAGCCTGGCGATCTGAGCCAACCTGCATTGAATGAAGCCCCGGCCAGCAGACCGGGGCTTTGGGTTTCTAGGGCATCAACAATTTGTGGGTTGTGAAGCGCACGGAAGTTATCGGCGATCAGTTGGATGGCGTCTCGGCCGGCAGGGCCTGGACCAGTCCTGCACTTCCTTGGGAGAAACGGCACAGCAGGCAGGGTCCAGCCACTGCAGAACTGGATGACCAGAAAGCCGAAGGCATAACGCTGCCACTAATGCTCCTTGCGATAACCCCCGTAGCACACGTTGTGGTAGGCCACGCTGGCTAGATGCCCGCCATAGCCTCCTCAGCCACGGTGGATGTCGTCGAAATCATCCCCTTTGGGGGTCGCCTGGATTCCCTTGGCTTCCTGACTGCGGTAATACGCCTCGACACTGAGCTGAGGGTCGACATGCGGCTCGCGCACGCAGGGTTCCTGCTGCCAGGGATAGGCTTTAACCTTCTCTCGAAGCTGCTTTCCAGAGCCGCGCGACCAGGCTGCGACATCGATGTCACGCCAGTAACGAGGCGGACGCTGGATGGCCATATCGTGAGCAGCGGTGACGGGATCGAGGTGGCGGCTCTGCTCGAGCATCGGCAGGTCCGGCAGCGGCTGTTCGACATCCATGTAGCGCTGCAGGGTGCCCCACACGGCCAGGGCGTTTTCCCGGTCCAGGCCCAGGCTGTGGATCTTGAACGCCAGGCAAAGCTTGTTGCTGGTGTAGCGGTGCCGCAGCCACAGCACATAGTCCCGCCCACCGTGGGGCAGAATCTGCAGTTGCAGTGTCGGGTCGAATTCGTAGAACGGCGCCACGAACGGTTTGCGCCACCAAGTGCGGGCCATGCGCAGCATGCCGTCGCGGCGGTTGAATTCGCTGCCGTCGTGGCGGTAGCAGAGAGCGTACAGAGTCATTAACGCGCCAGCTCCGACGACACCCATTAGCCCCCAACCACCCCCTAGCCAAAAGGCAGTCTGCTCTGACCAAAAACCCCAGAGAGCCTTTTCATGCCAAGCGATATAAGGAAGCCGTTGTTAGCGCTGCCAATCCCATGGCCAACGCAGCGTAACGTCGCCATTCGCTCATCAACCAGAGCCCGGAGAAGGCCCCTGCGACACCTACGACAGTAGGCGCAAACTCCCAAGCCGAGCCCATCTCATTGAGAAGCACTGATACTTTTATGCTCCAGCAGATCCAGGGCAAACCACAACCAGCCAACTGAAGGAGGAAGATCAGCTTGGGAACAATTGCCGAACCGGCGTTATCGAAACGCCAGCGTTCAACATCGCAAGGTGCGAGCTGCTTGCGGCCCTCCTTCGCCTGCGTTTCATAGAGCAGATGCTTGCCTTCCTCCAACTGCTCCTTGATCTGGATGGGAGAATCCAGACCGGCGTAATGCCCCCACTTAAGCGGCGTATCGACGATCCCGCCCGACTCCTCGACAGCGGGCGCCAGGTCTGGCAGCGCGCCGGCCCGGTATGCTGCCGGGCCGTACGGGGTAAAGGATTCCTGTGCACTCACGCTTTGAACTCCGTGACTTCGATCTGCCAGTAAGGCGCATCGCCTGGCTGGGTTTTCAATGGGGCGGACGGAGGTGCGGCACCTTAACCCGCCGACGCCATGCCACCAAATACGCGGCAAAAGTGTGAGATGGCACCAGTTGCGAAATTGCTTCTGACTTACCAACTGATTGCATTGGCCTTGATCGCCGTTTGTATTCAACTTGACCAGCAGTTGCATCGCACTTAGCCACCCATCCTGCTCGCAGGCTGATTCAGTTGGCGCTGTCAGCGGCGAGAAAAACAGCGCCATCGCCGATGGGAAAGCGGCGTCGTTCGCCCGCGCGGGGGCGCTGGTTCTTCAGGTCCAGTTCGTCTTGCTGCTGAGGGGACGCTTTCTTCTTGAACATGGCTTATCCGAATGGCGCCTCAGCCGTCTTGGGCTTGTCGAACTCGGCATTGAAGTGATCCGTGAAGCTCTTGCCCTGGGCATAACTCTTTGCCAGCGCGGCATTTTGCTTGAGCAATTCGGCGCTGGGTTTGGCCCATTGCGCGGCAGGCAGAGGGCGGGACCATTCTTCCACGCTGGCGGGCATGGATTTCATGCTGTAGCGGTGGTCCCACTCAGCCACCCAGTAGGGGAATTTCCACCAGGTCACGACATTCGCCAGGTAGAACCAGAACACCTTGAGCGCCGAGGCGTAACCGTCGCGGTAGTCCTGATGCAGATCGGCGCGCAACTGGTCGAACGTCGCGCGGCTTTCATAGGGCGCTACGCCGGGGCAATGCTCCGAGCCCTTCTCCATGAAGCTGCGAATGGCTTCCCACTTGCCCAGTGCGTGGGCCGGGGTGAGCACGCCGTGGGTGAGGAAGTGCACGCGGTCGGTGACGGGATTGTCCACCGCCAGGCCGAAGGTGTAGGTCGACATCACTGCCGCGCCGGTATAGCCGGCGCTGACCGACATCCAGGCCACCAGGTCCTCCCAGGGCTGGATGATCGGTGTGTCGGAGCCTTCGGGGAGGTAACAGACTTCGCGGCGTTGGCGGTTGAAGCGCAGGGGGCGGGCGCGGGCCTTTTGGCGGGTACTACTGATGACGGCGTATGCCATTAAGGCGCCAAGGACTCCCCCACCCCACAGAGCAATGATGCTGAAAACAGGCAAGCCGCCCCAAACGTTGCCCCAGAAGGTTGTATAGGGGTTGCCTATGGTGGCTAGCCCCACAATCAACGGCAGCACTATCCAGCAGTTTATCCATATAAACATCACTGCCCAGACAGCCATCTGAGCCTGGAAAGCCTTGTTGTAATTGCTGGCCCCCACGTCGAGATATACCTCGTTGACCGCCAGAAAGTTGCCGCCCAGATCCATCGGCGTGGCGCCGGTCGGTGCCGGCAGCGGCGAGAAGAACAGCGCCTCGCCGGTGGGGATGCGGCGCAGTTCGCCCGCGCGGGGGCGCTGGTTCTTGAGGTCCAGTTCGTCTTCCTGCTGAGGGGACGGTTTCTTCTTGAACATAGTTATCCGAGTCACTCCCAGCGCTAAGCGCTAGGTAGTCCGCAGTATGTTTCTCAACAAGAAACAACCCCATCGGCGTCTCGACAGTAGATTGATCTGCCTCCAGAACCTTCATTGGATTCTGCCCGAACTTTACACGAGCTTATTGTAACAGTTGACCAAGACTCATATCAGAGCGACTTCCTTCCCAATTACTGGCTGTCAGCAGCGCTATTTCAGGCAGTATTCTGGAGCTCAAGATCGATCAACCGAGTGGTCGGACCATCCGGACGGAGACGCTCCGCCACTACTTCCGGCCACCCCTTGCGGGCACGACGCTTGGCGACACTGTTGGTGAACTCGTGAACCCAGTTCATTGGATAGAAAAACAGTTCACCAACCAGCATCGCGGCATCCAGCCCACTCAGGTAGTTCTTGCCCTGGTTTTCAGCCTTGTCCTTGCGGATTTTCTCCAGAGTGTATTTGTGCCAGTCGATACGTTTTATCCGCACTGACAACTGGCTTTTCACATAGGCATCGGACTCGCTGTGCTGACCATCCTTGTCAAACCACGGGCCGTTGTTCATGTAGGCGCGGATGTACTCCCAGAGGCTCTTCTGCAGCGACAGCGTCTTGCCCATCGGCAACCCGAGGCTGACCAGAATCTGCTCCTGGGGATGCTCGAAGCGGTGCATCAGTATTTCCAGCGAGGCACAGCGCATACCGCCCATTTGTGGGCCGACCATCATGAACTCGCCGGCAATCGCGCGGATATCGTCCCATGGCGAGTGATAGAGCACGTCGCCTTGCTCGAAATAGACCTCGCGAGTACGTCGATTAAACAAAACAGGGAGGGGCAGCGGGCGAAGGGTTTCCCAAGCAAAGGGAATCAGGAACATCGGAATTCCAAGAGCTAACAACAAGGATAAGGCGTACCACTTGCTGCCGAGTAGCATGACAAGCGATAGGCCGCCGCAAACCATAAGGCTGCCCCCTCCCATCGTTCCAGTTAGTAGCCCTCTATCCGAATCACTTCCAGCGCTAAGCGCTAGGTAGTCTGCCGTATGTGCCTCCGCAAGAAACAAATCCATCGGAGCCTCGCCAGTGGATTGATCTGCCCTCAGAACTTCCATTGGATTCCGCCCGAATTTCATCCGGGCCTGCTGTAGCAATTGGCTGAAACTCATATCCAAGCGGCTTCCTCAATATTTATCGGCGGTAGCGCCAGCCCTGGGACAGGATAGTAAGTGAGTTGTCCGCTGATCTGGTTAAGCTCCTGGCTCTTTTCCTCGTGATAAACGCGTCGGTACGTCGCAACACCCGCTTCCGTCCGCACGCGCGTACCGCCATGCAGGTCGAAGTCACGACCGGTCCATTCCACAACCTTCTTTCGGCTGCCAAAGCCAAATATTCCGCCCCAGACCTCTTCACCCTTGAAGTGAATCATTTCGTCGGTGAGCGACACCTGACCTGGCAGGCGCAGAAGCAGGTAGGTGGTCTGCACCATGCCGGTATAGGGATTGAGTTCATTGAGGCGATAGGCATCGAAACTGACGGGGAACACCACCTTGTAGAACTCCAGCATGCACTTGGTATAGCTACCGGCCCAATCGGCGGGACGGGTGCCAAAGCGAGTACCTTTTACCCAAACCTCTAATGGGGTGTCTTTGGTATAGAGGCGGATGAAGGCGCCTGCGAAGATCGTCAGCGCCAGCCCCAGCGCCTTGGGCGCCAGATGGGGCATTACGCTAAGCCCTCTGGCCATGGCCACAGCTTCGCCAGCCAGCACCGCGGCCCGGGCGGCACGGTAGGCTCGGAAGGCCTGCACCATCAGCGTCAGGTTAGTCGCCGAGACAACCGCGAGCCCTGCGTTGATCGCAGCGGTATCCAGATCACCAGCGCGATAGGCTTCCAGAACCTCCATGCCGTAGACCACGGTATCCAGTCCGGAAACTATGCCCTGCAAAGCAAAGGTGCCGGCCCCTACCCCTAGTGCCTTAGCCAAGGTCGCTTGCGCGGAAACCGACATTCTTCCCGGTGCGTTAACGGCAGCCTCCCAATTTAGCTCGACAACCTTCTGCAGAGTGGCGCTGCCTGCACTGAACACCCCGAAGCCACTACTTGCAGCGTTGAACAGCCCTTTGACTGAGGCTGCATCGTAAAGCTGCTCACCACTCACCGTCAGATTCCAACCCGCCATCATCACCAGCAAACATTTGAGCGGAGCCTGATTCACAGCCTCCTTACTCATACTGAGCAAATCCCGAGGATGAACGGCGGCCAACTGCGAATTCAAAGGCAGCAACTTGGCCGTCTGCGCCGCTTGAGCCGGAACCAGATGGAAGAACGGCAGCGCTTCCTTCACCGCTCCCGCCAAGGGTGTGAGTTTGAAGTTCTTCGGTAGTTGGGAGCGGGTTCCCATCTGCTCGCTAAGCCACTCGCCGATCTGTCGCGGCTCGGCGGCATGTACCGCGAGCCTCTGGCCACTGCGCGCCAGAGAGGCCGCCATGAAGGCCTTGGCCGCAGCATTCAATGGTTGCTCACCATTGGCATTGTGCAGATGCACGCCCGCCACCGGAGATAGTGCGATGAACAACGCTTCCGAGGCACCAGCCAGCTTTCGTTCAGAGAAACTGTTGGCGGCAAGGTTGATCATCGCCGTGAAGGCCAACGCGCGCGCCATCTGAGCACCGGACTGAGCCGTAGCACCGAGGTTGTCGTTCAGGTTGTCCCCGGTATCGAGCAGCGTCTTGAGCTCTGGCACACTCGCGCGCTCATACAGCCCCAGTACCGCCCAGAGCAACCACGGCTTTGCGTCTCCGATGGTGGAGTAATCTAGCGCCTTGCTCAGGGACTTGACCCCGAGGGAGGTCTCCGCCGGGCCGAGGCAGCCGGCGGCGAAATTCGCCTCCAGCAAGGCACGAGCCTCCGGCTGGGTAATGTCGAAGTGGCCACAGGCCGTTTCAAGACTTGCGGGGGTCTTCTGCCCCAGCGTCTCGAACCAGTTCACCCAGAGCGTAGCCAGACGGCGCATGTCGGCAGCATAGGCAGCTTCTTCATCCTGCTGTTGCTTCCACGCGGCTTGCAGTTTGTCGTAGCGGGTCATGCTCGGCATGTTCTGGCGCAGCTGGCTGTCACTTTCGCTCAGTTGCTTGAGAACATCAGCGATAGCCCACTCCTCGGAGTGCTGGGTACGGAATGCATCAAAGCCGGACTTGCGCAGGCGCAGCAAGGACGCGAGGTCCAGCAGGACACCCCATGCATCATCGACCACCGCATAGGCCTGCTGTTCGCAGCGACGCATGCCGTTGAGTGTCTGTGTCCAGTCAGGCGCCGTGGGCGAAGGCTCACAGCTCCACATGAACCCCTTGGGCAATAGATAGTCGCCCAGGGAGGATCGAATACCGTCAGGCTTGCCACTGAACGGTGCAGCTCCGGGCGTCAGGGTGCGCATGATGCGCTGGCGTACCTTCTCGCTCGATTTGGTAGCGCTGAATTGCGCATCGCTCCATTGAGCCGGTGACCATACCAGGCCCAGGCGAGCACCGGCGGGTACCAGGAGATATGGCCGTGAGCTGCTATCGATGACTTTTCCGCCTCGAGCGGTCTCCTTGAGTTGTACCGCGCTGACCTGGAATTCGAGCAGACGCTTCTGCCCATCCTGCCAGACATACAGCCAGCCATCGCGCAGCAACCGGGCGGTGTAATTGAGCGGCTGCCCTTGCCCACCGCCATACGCATCACCCAATGGCGGGAAATTGCCACTCAGCGTAGGTAACTGGAAGGCCGAAGTATCGACGGCAGGCGTAGTGCCAATGGCATAACGCACGGGCCAGACGGCGCTCAGCAAAGGGCATGCCGCTGGTTTGAAGTTGGCAGGAGCCGCCATCAGTCCACCTCCTGTGGATCATTCGCCGACAAGGCCTGGAGCAGCGGCCAATCCAGAACGACCTGGGCCTGCAGCGGATTGTCGGAAGGTCGAGTACAGTCATGCTCGGGCGTTGAGTTGCTCCAGGCGCAATAAGTGCTCCCCTCATGGTGTAGCGAGACTCGGTCAATACCGAACCAGAAACCTTCCGGCCATTGCAGCCCCTCTTTCCATGCCTGGCGCAGAGGCTCTGCCAGCCCCGGTCGCAACCAGAATTCACGTCCGTCCGGTGCAAGAATTCGAAGACGTCGCTGTAACGAAGAGAAAAGTGCCTGGATCGGAATCCAGCTTTCCAGCCAGACAGCATCCGACATGCCATTGGCGCCGGACTGCCAGTGCCGGTGAATGGGGCTGCCGGTGGGCGTTTCGATGAGGATCGTTCCCGCTTCAGCGATGGGCTCATAGTCAGTCCCGCGCAGCAGAAGTAGCGGTGTGAGATCGGAATACTCTTGATACAGCCATTGAATAGCGTCGTCGAACCGCGCCCCATCAATAAGCAACGCAGTAATTGGCTTGTGTCTACTCATGCTCGATCTTCCTTCGCTTTCGCGGCCTCACATACTTCGCAAACACCCGCCTTGCTCTGGCGGAAGACCAGGTTTTGCTTAACCAGAGCCTCCAGAGGCAAGCCCGGTTTATCTGCATCAGCTTGCCGTAACGGCCCCGGCAACAATGGCGCCGCCGGCGTCCCGCTGCCCGGGCTGCCGCCGCTGTTCACCTTCACCGTCGCGCCGCTGAGGACGATCCCACTGGCATCGAGCTTGACGAAACTGCCGCCGGCCTTGAGGGTCAGTTCGCTGCCCGCTTCCATCACCACCTTCAGGCCACCCGACAGGTGAATCTCCTGGCCGGCCTCGACGAACAGGCCGGTGCCGATCTTCACGTGCTGGTTGTTGCCGACGGTGAGGTGGTCGTCGCTGCGCAGTTCGACCTTGCGGTCGCCGTGGGTGGTGCGGTGCTCCTCGGCCTTGAACTCGCTATAGGTATTTGCCTCGACGGTGTCGTGACGCTCGTGGCCGATGCGAATGCGCTGGTCGTTTTCGATGTTCTCGTCCCAGTCGCGCTGGGCGTGGACGAAGATCTGTTCCTGGCCCTTGCGGTCCTCGATGCGCAGCTCGTTGAAACCATCGCCGCCGGGGTAGCTGTTGGTCTTGAACAGGCTAAGGGTCTTGTTCGCCGGAAGCTCGTACGGCACCTGATTCTCGGCGTGGTAGAGGCAGCCGGATACCAGCGGCTGGTCCGGGTCACCCTCGAGGAAGCTGACCAGCACTTCCATGCCCACGCGCGGAATGGCGATCGCGCCGAACTGCTTGCCGGCCCAATTGGAGGCGACGCGCAGCCAGCAGCTGGTCTTGCCGTCGGCCTGGCCCTCGCGGTCCCAGAAGAATTGCACCTTGACCCGGCCGTACTGGTCGCAATGAATTTCCTCCCCGGCGGGACCGGTCACCACAGCGCTCTGGCTGCCGAGGATGCGCGGCTTCGGATGCTCCAGCGGCGGACGATAGGGTACGTTCCAGGGCGTGACGGCGAAGCGGTTGCGATAGCCCTGGTGGAAGTCGTCCTTGAGTTCGGTGGTGTTGCTGGTGATGGACTCTTCCAGCACCTGGGGCTGCTTGCCTTCGTGGTGGATTTCGGTGAGCAGCCAGAGGTCGTTCCAGTCGGCGCGCGGGTGCTCGCTCAACGAGAGGAAATACCCGCTGCGCAAGCTCGGCTGGTCGCTGCGCCCCTCGCCGAGAACGAAGTCGCTGCGGTGGCGTTCCAGCGCGCGCTGGCTGAGGTGCTTGCCGCGTTCGCGGTCGGTGAAGCGGCCGGGGTAGTCGTAGTCTTCGAGGTCCGGCTTGAAGTCGCTGCGGGCGGCGCTTTCGAGGTCTAGCCGTGGCTTCTCGAAATGGTAGTCGCGGCGAGTCGTGCGGCTGGTGCGGGTTTCCAGGCGTTGGCCGAAGCGGCTAACCACCGGTACGTCGGCCACCAGGCCGGAATCCTGCCGGTAGGCCACCGGAGCCAGTTTCGGGAAACAGGTCTGGTCGTCACCGAAGACCAGCAGGTGCTGCTGGGCGCTGTGCTCGAAGTGATAGTGGATGCCCTCCTCCTCGCACAGGCGTTGCACGAAATGCAGGTCGGACTCGTCGTATTGCGTGCAGTAGTCGCGCTTGGGATAGACGGTCGGGCCGAGCTGGAAGCGGTAGGCGTCGGCGAGAATGCCATGCTCCTCCAGAACCTTGCCGATGATCTGCGGCACGGTCAGTTGCTGGAAGATCCGTTGGTTGAATCGATGAGCAAGGTAGGCCAGGCGCGGCACCAGGCTGATCTGGTAGCGGGTCAGACGCTTGCCGGAATCCCCCTGGGCGACCCGGTAGACCTGGCCATGAATCCCGGCTCCATCCTGCCCGATGGCCAGGTAGGCGGCCTTGTGCAGCAGGCTTTCGAGCTCCAGCGCGGGATTGTCGCTGACCAGTTCGAGTTCGAAGCGAAAGGGCTGGTTCAGGGCCTCGCGTCCGGTGAACCCGAGTACCTGCAGTTCACCGCTGGTACCTTCGATGCTCAGGCTGAAATGGGTCTGATTGGCCGGGGCGAACATCCGATGTTCCTCTGTACATTGGTCCGTCATCTCTCATGCCTCACGCAGCATGCAGGACAAATGGACCAGTAGAACGAACATCGGTCAGGACAACCTGACCGATGCGCGTGGCGTCGATCGCTGCGGATCAGGCGGAGATCGGGGTACGCCAGTCGTCCGAGCCGGAAGTGCCGGAGACTTCGTGGGTCCAGACGATCTTGCGGTAGGTGAAGTAGACGTCTTCCAGGTGAGTGAAGTGCGCCATGTTCGGATCCTGGCAGTTCGGCATGCGCGACTGCACGTCGACGATCACCGCGTCTTCCAGTTCGATGGTGAAGTAGTGCTCCTGGGTACCGGTGGAGGAAGTGCGGTACCACTCCAGGCGGCACTTGTTCAGGCGCTCGCCGGAGGTCAGGGCGTTGAAGATCAGCGGCGAGGACTTGTCGAAGACCTTGGTGATCATCAGCGGTTTGTGCACACGCTAGCCAGTCGGTTGGCCGGACTGAGGGTCACGCGGGATGATGACCTGGTGGTTGAAGGCCTGGACCAGGACCTGGTCTTCGTGACCTTCCTGGAAGATGTTGCCGACCGAGTCCTCGGTGAAGGTGCCAGCGGTGATCAGGCCTTGCTTGGTACCTTCGAGGGACAGATACGCGGGGGTTGGCATGAAAGCTCTCCTTGCAAGTACTTGCATGTAAATGGGGTTACCCCAAGGTCATCTACCTCGAGGCAGAAGGCCCCAAACAAGCCGCGTGCCAGAAACCTCCAACCCGTTGCGGGACTAAAGCTCCACCCTCTACGCCGGATTCTTTGCCTCCATTTTTCCGGACGAAAACCTGGAAACTCATGCAAAACTTGCACAGGACTCTGCAACTACTTGCGCATATCAGCGCGCACCACATCAGGTATGGCTTCCAGAACTTTTTTCCTCGTTTTTTTCAATTTTGGGTGACAAAAACTTGCACACGCCCCATCGCCCTCCTTGGCGGAGAGAGGGCGGATTTCGGCGCCGAGATTTGACGCTTGTGCAGGGTGGAGTCACGGTGGAGAGCGTTTTTGCTTGTATGAGCGGCAGGCCCCTTTCCACTCCTCAGCCAGAGAAGCGAAAACCGAAAGCCCACGGGCACGATGCGCCAGGCAAGGTCAGCAGCCCTTCCCGACGAGGAAACAAATGAAAAGGCCGCCTCGCATGGAGACGGCCTTCTCGAACAACCTTCCCGAGCGGAATCAGGCACTGTCGCGCGAGACGCTATCCGCCGTTTCAAGCGTGACCTTCTGCGCCTTCCCCAGCCATACCAGCAGCAGCCCGGCAGCGGCCAGCAAGCCGCCGGCCATGGGCACCGCTGCGTAGCCAAGATTCAGGCTGATCACCCCGCCGCCCAGTGCCGCGCCCACGGCATTGCCAAGGTTGAAGGCACCCACGTTGATCGACGAGGCAAGCCCCGGGGCCTCGGCGGCGGCGTGCATCACACGCATCTGCAGCGGCGGCACCACGGCGAAGGTGGCCACGCCCCACAGCAGCAGGCCCACGGCAGCACCCACATGGCTGCTCAGGATCAGCGGCAACAGCAGCATGATCACCGCCAGCGCGCCAAGGAAGATGCGTGCCGAGCCATCCAGCGACCAGTCGGCAAGACGGCCGCCCAGGCTGTTGCCGAGGGTGAAGCCGACACCGATAAGCACCAGCGCCAGGGTGACGAAGCTGTTCGAGGCGCCGGTCAGCTCGGCCAGCACCGGGGCGACGTAGGTGTAGAGGGTGAACATCGCGCCCGCACCCAGCACCGTGGTTGCCATCGCCAGCAGCACGCTGGGCCGGGCAATCACTGCCAGCTCTCGGCGAACGTGGGGCACCATGCCGCGTTCGCCCTTGGGCAAGGCGAACCACAGCGCCGCCATGGCCAGCACACCGAGCCCGGCGGTGCCGGCGAAGGCCAGGCGCCAGCCAACCTGCTGGCCGACCCAGGTGGCCGCCGGGACCCCGCCGATGTTGGCGATGGTCAGCCCCATGAACATGGTCGCCACCGCGCTCGCCCGTTTGTCCCTGGGCACCACACTCGCCGCCACCACCGCGCCAAGGCCGAAGAAGGCGCCATGGTTGAGGCTGGTGACCAGCCGCGAGGCGAGCAGCGTGTAGTAATCCGGCGCCATGGCCGAAAGCAGGTTGCCGACCGTGAAGATGGCCATCAATGCCATCAATGCGGCGCGCTTGCCGAAGCGACTGAACAGCAGGGTCATCACCGGAGCGCCGACCATGACGCCGACCGCGTAGGCGGTGACCAGCATCCCCGCCGTGGGGATGCTGACCTGCACGCCATCGGCGATCACCGGCAACAGCCCCATCGGAGTGAACTCGGTGGTGCCGATGCCGAACGCGCCAATGGCCAGGGCGAACAGAACCCGACCGGATTTCATTTTCCGCTCTCCTGGGCCCCGTATTCGGCGGGGCCGATTTCCGTCAGCGGGCCCTGCATGCGGTAGAAGCTGAGGTCCGTGGCGGTGAAGAACGCCTGCGAGCGCCCGTTGGCGAAGTCGTCGACGTGGACCACGGTGGCGCCGTCGGCTTCCTGCCAGGAGATCACGTAGACGCCCTCGCCAATTTCCTGCCACTGGCAGGCCGCCTCGCCACGGGCACCGGCGTAGGGGCCGGAGACGATGGCGTAGCGGATGCTGTTGCCGTCCGCCGAATAGACGTTGTGGGCGGACAAGCCGTCGTAGTCGACGCGGAAGCCGCGGCCGGCGAATAGCGGGCGTGAGCTTTGGTCAGGTTTGCTCATTTGATCGCCACCGGATTGATGTTGACCTGGGTCGAACCGACGTACAGCGGCTGACCGAGGACGAAGAGGAACTCCCAGGCCTGGTCGCGCACCAGGGCGCGGCTGTCGATCAGTTCCAGGTTGTAGATGCCGCGCTTGGCAAGCAGGTACTGGTTGACCGGGAACTCGTCCTTGCCATGGGGATTGGGGTAGACCTCCGAGGCCCAGGTGTCGCCACCGAAGGCGACGATGCCCTGGTCGGCCAGCCACTTCGCAGCCTCCATGCCGATGCCCGGCTCGACTTCGAGGAACTGCTTGTTGTCCTTGCCGATCAGCTCCAGCCAGCCGGTGTTGAACAGCACCACGTCGCCCTTGCGCAGGGTCAGGCCTTCCTTCTTCAGCACCGCCTGGATGTCGGCGACGCTGAACTCGGTACCGCCGGGAACGATGGCCTTGCCGTAGTGCGCGGTCATGTCCAGCACCACGCCACGGGTCACGAACGGCGGGACCTTCTCGATGCCGAGCTTCTTCACCCCTTCCACGGTGACGAAGTCGGCGGCCTTGTTGCCGTTGTAGTAAAGGTTGTCGATACCGATATGGCCAATGCCGTTGAGCTGGGTGCCAACGCCGGTCCAGGCGTTCACCAGTTCATCGTTGAAGGTGAACTTGTTCGGGCCGAGGGACTGACCGCCCTGCTCGCCCGGCTGGATGTTGTAGAGGTGGAAGCTGCGGTGGCGGAAGGCCGGCAGGTTCTTGTCCACCGGCACGGCCAGCGGGTAAGTCTTGCCGCTCTTGACCAGTTGCACCGCCTGCTTCGTCACTTCGGGAGTCAGCAGGTTGGCGGCACCGATTTCATCGTTGACGCCGTAGGCGGATGGGTACCAGTCCGCGGCGGAGGCAGTCTGCACGGCCAGCGGCAGCACAGCGGCCAGGGTGAGTGTTGCAAGGGCTTTCATCTTCGAATTCCTGGGTGGGTTCAGGCGGTCGCGGCGACGGCCAGGCTGGGGTAATCGGTGAGGCCATGGGCACCACCGCCGAACAGGGTTTCGCGCTGGTGCGGGTTGAGCGGCGCGCCCTGGCGCAGGCGTTCGGGCAGATCAGGGTTGGCGACGAAGGGCCGGCCGAAGGCGATCAGGTCCGCCCAGCCTTCGTTCAGCGCGGCGTTGGCGCGCTCGGCGGTGTACTTGCCGGCGTAGATCAGGGTGCCGGGGAACACCTCGCGCAGGCGCTGCTTGAATTCCAGCGGCATGTGCGGGGCGTCGTCCCAGTCGGCTTCGGCGATGTGGATGTAGCCCACGCCGATCTCGCCCAGCAGGCGCGCGGCGGCGAGATAGGTGGTTTGCGGATCGGCGTCGACGCAGCCGTTGAGAGTGGTCAGCGGCGCCAGGCGGATGCCGACGCGGCTCTTGTCGCCGGTGCCTTCGACCAGCGCCTGGGCCACTTCGCCGAGGAAGCGCAGGCGGTTCTCCAGCGAGCCGCCGTACTGGTCGGTGCGGTCATTGGCGTTGGAGTCGATGAACTGGTTGACCAGGTAGCCGTTGGCGGCGTGCAGCTCGACACCGTCGAAGCCGGCAGCCATGGCATTGCGCGCGGCCTGGCGGTACTCATCGACGATGCCCTGGATTTCGTCGGTCTTCAGCGCACGCGGTTTGGAGGCCTGGACGAAACCGGGGGTGCCGTCGTTCTCGGCGACGAACACGTTGACGCCCTCGGCCTGCCTGGCCGACGAGGACACCGGCGCCTGGCCATCGAGCAGGCTTATGTGGCTCAGCCGGCCGACGTGCCAGAGCTGCGCGAAGATGCGCCCGCCAGCGGCATGCACCGCCTGGGTGACCTTGCGCCAGCCGGCGACCTGGGCCGGTGAATGGATGCCCGGAGTCCAGGCGTAGCCCTTGCCCAGCGGGGAAATCCAGGTGCCCTCGCTGACGATCAGGCCGGCGCTGGCGCGCTGGGCGTAGTACTCGGCCATCAGCTCATTGGGCACGTCGTCCGGCTGGCTGGCGCGGGAGCGGGTCATCGGCGGCATGACGATGCGGTTGGGCAATTCGAGGCCGCCCAGGGAATGGGGTTGGAACAGCGGGGATGCAGTCTCAGACATTGCAAATCTCCTCCAGCGGCTTGGCCGACGTGGTCGATCGGGCATGGAATTCGGGCAGCACGTACTCGGCGATCTCGTGCAGGGTCTCGTCGAGGGGCCGCAGGTTGCGGCGCAGTTGCAGGCCGACGTGGTCGACGCCGGCGGCACGCAGCGCACGCAGTTCGGCAGCCAGCGCGTCGCGGCCGCCACGGAAACCGAAGCGCCAGCGCCGCAGGGGCTCGTCGGCGCGCTCGGCCAGGTCCAGGTGGATGAAGCTCGAATAGGGCTTGGCCCCGGCCACCGCGCGCCAGTTGGCGACGCGGCGCTGGTGGTCCTCCGGCGTGCCGGGATAGGCTAGGCAGCCGTCGAGGTTCGTACCGATCCAGGCCGGGCTCTGCTGCGCCAGGCCCGCCACCAGCAGCGGCAGCGGTGAAGTCGGCGCCGGCAGCACGGCCATGCCTTCGGGCAGGCTCGACCGCGCGGCATCACGCAGCAGCGCGATCTGCTCGCGGAAGTTGCCGCCACGGCCTTCGAAGTCGCGGCCGAACAGCGGGTATTCCACCGGCCGGTCGCCACTGGCCACGCCGAGCAGCAGGCGGTCGCCGCTCAGGCGCTGCACGGTCGCGGCCGACTTCAGGGTCAGCAGCGGCTCGCGGATCGGCAGCACCACGGCAGCGGTGCCGAGCAGGATGTCGCGAGTGACGCCAGCCAGATAGCCGAGGTAGGAAAACACCTCGAAAACCTGGGCGGCATCGCCGAACGACGGGTCATAGAGCGGCACGTCGCGCACCCACAGGGCACGGAAGCCGAGACGGTCGGCAAGCTGGGCGAGCTTCGCGTGCTGGGCCAGGTCCGGCTCGCCGTGGCGGCGTCCGGCCTGCTGCCGCGCCTGTTCGCCGGCAGGCGTCCAGTCGTTGTCCAGCGGAGCTTCGAGGCCGACACTGAAGCCGCCGGCAGTCAAGCGATCCAGGGGTGCGGACATGGCGATCAATCCCAGATCGGAGCCAGGCCTTCCGGGCTGACTTCACGGCCGTTGCGCTCCAGCGTGGCGATCTTCGCCATGTCGTCGGCATCCAGGCGCAGCTCCTGGGCGAGCAGGTTGCTGGCCAGGTTCTCGCGGCGGGTCGAGGACGGGATCACCGCGTAGCCCAGCTGCAGCGCCCAGGCCAGCGCGACCTGCGCGACGGTGGCGTTGTGCTTGGCGGCGATCTCGGCCAGCAGCGGGTCCTTCAGCACCTTGCCGTAGGCCAGGGTCATGTAGGAGGTGACCTTGATGCCCTGCTCTTTCAGGAACGCGGTCAGCGCCGGGTTCTGCAGGTAGGGGCTGAGTTCGATCTGGTTGGTGGCGATCTCGCCCTCGCCCACGGCGGCGATGGCCTGGCGGGTCAGCTCGATGTTGAAGTTGGAGATGCCGATCTGGCGGGTCAGGCCCAGTTTCTTGGCTTCGACCAGCGCGGCCATGTACTCGGTCAGCTCGACGCCATTGCCCGGCGCAGGCCAGTGGATCAGGGTCAGGTCGACGTGGTCGGTGCGCAGCTTGGCGAGGCTGTCGCGCAGGCTGGGGACCAGCTTGTCGGCGGCGTAGTTCTCCACCCAGATCTTGGTGGTGAGGAACAGCTCGGAGCGCGGCACGCCGCTCTCGGCGATGGCCTGGCCGATGTCGGCCTCGTTGCCATAGATCTGCGCGGTGTCGATGGCGCGGTAGCCCAGCTCGAGCGCGGTGCGTACCGAATCGATGACGGCCTGGCCGGTCAGGCGGAAGGTGCCGAGGCCGAAGGAAGGAATACTCATGTTGGGGCTCCAGGAAGGTTGATCGTTCCAATGGAGCCCAGTCTGCCGGCTTCGCTGTCAGCGATTAAGGCGCCGGCGCGGCAAAGTCTTTTGACTTCAAATCATGAGTGATTGAACTGCACGTGATTCGAACGCAAATCTGATCACCCCAGCGTGGCGGCGAGTTCTTCGAGCTGGGTGATGACAGTGTTCCAGCCGTCGAAGAAGCCCATCTGCTCATGCTGCTCCCGCGAGGCGTCGTCGGGGTGCATGACGTGAGCGGTATAGCGGCAGCCGGCGCCTTCGTCGGTCATCGTGATGATCGCGGTGAAGCCCATCCAGGGCGTGTTCGGCCGCCAGCCTGCGGTGAGCATCGAGGTGAACACCAGGCGCTCGCCCGGTACGACTTCGAGGAAGCTGCCGGGGTTGTCACTGACGCCGCCGTCCGGCCCCTTCATCAGGGTATGGAAGGCGCCGCCGGGCTTCAGCTCGAACGCCAGCACCTCGGTGGTCCAGGGCCTGGGGCACCACCACTGCCTGAGCAGCTCGGGCTCCGACCAGGCGCGCCACAGGGCGCTGCGCGGCGCGTTGAGCACACGGGTGATGATCAGGTCGCGCGAGTCGGCGCGTTCAGCATTCGGGGTCATGGTCCTGCTCCTCCTGGTGTAGTTGTTCGACGAATGTGGCCATGCGGTCCGAACGCGCTTCCCAAAGGGCGCGCTGCTCGGCGAACCATTGCTCGGCCTGGACAAGCCGTTCCGGCACCAGCTCGCAGGTGCGGGTCCGGCCGTTCTTGTGGCTGCGGATGAGCCCGCTGCGTTCGAGCACCGTCAGGTGCTTCATGAAGGACGGCAGCGCCATGTCGAACGGCGCCGCCAGCGTCGACACCGACTGCGCGCCGAAACCGAGCGCGCCAATGATGGCGCAGCGGGTGGGATCCGCCAGCGCCTGGAACACGTCGCTGATTGCCGACTCATAGTTAGCCATACGGCTAACTATAGACCACCAAGGGACTTTGCCAAGGACTTTCTGCGGCATCCGGGGGTTAAACACTACGAAGGATCTTGGATTGCCCCGGACGATAGCCTCATTACCGGCGTCGTTGCGCTTTTCCGACTGCGACCGAAAGTGTTATTGATGCCTTCCAATTATCAATCCTCCGGTCGACCCGATGAGCATCAACTTCGATTTGGATGATCTTCAAGCGTTCCGGGCCATCGTTGAACATGGCAGTTTCCGCAAGGCTGCCGATGCGGTGAAGATCACTCAGCCGGCCCTTAGCCGTCGTATCGAGAAGCTGGAATCCGCTTTGAACGTGCGGCTGTTCGACAGGACGACCCGAAAGGTCAGCCTGACGGCTGTGGGCCGCGCCTTCGTACCGGAAGTCGAGCGAGTGCTCGACCAACTGGACAATGCGTTGATGAGCATTGCGGATGTCGCCTCCAGCAGAATGGAGCGCGTCACCATCGCGTGCGTGCCATCGGCCGCTTACTACTTCATGCCCAACGTGATCAGCGAATTCCATCGGCTGTATCCACGCATCAAGATCATGGTGGTGGATTCCAGCGCGCATGAGGTAAATGTTGCCGTAGCGAGTGGCGAAGCAGATTTTGGCGTCACCTTCAGCGGTAATCTGAGCCCGGAAGTGACCTTCGATCTGTTACTCGAAGAGCGCTACGTGATGGCCTGCCGACGCGATCATCCCCTGGCGGATCGAAACGCGGTGACCTGGTCCGAAATGTATGAGCACGACTACATCTCCCTGGACAAGACATCGGGCAACCGACTCATCCTGAGCCAGGCCTTGAAGCGCCTGTCCCCATCCAGACACAGCATCTGCGAAACGCGACATGTCACGACCGCGATAGGACTGGTGGAGGCTGGCCTGGGCGTGGCGGCCGTGCCGTCCATCGCCATGCCCCGTACCAGCCATCCCATACTCAAGGCCGTTCCCCTGGAGGAGCCTGCAGTCGTGCGGAACGTCGGCCTGATCAAGCGCCGCGGACGCACGCTGACGCCCGCCGCGCTTGAGCTGGAACGGCTTGTCAGAAGTACGCCGGTGAAATCACCGGGGGACTGAGTCCAGACCGGTGGATTGCACGACGGGTTGCGCAGCTGCAGACGACAGGTAAGACAACAGCTCCTTCGCCTTCTCCGGGTGCTTCGCATTGCGGGGAACGCCGGCGGAGTAGCGGGTAACCGATTGCAGGCTTTCAGGAATCTTGCCGACGAAGGTAACCCCGGGAACAGGCAGCAGCTCGGCGACCTGCTGGAAACCGACCTCGTATTGGCCCGACGCAACGACCGAGGCAACCGGAATCCGCTCGATCATCTTCGCTTTCGGGCCGACCTGCTGCTCCAACCCAAGCTTCCTGAACAATTGGCTCTTGATGTAGACCCCGCTGGCACTGTCCGAATAGGCAATGGACCGGGCGTCCAGCAGGCTTTTCCTGAACGCCTCTTCCGTATCGATCCGGGGTTTGGCGGCTCCCCGCCTGACCACCATGCCGATCCGCGAATCCGCCAGCTCCACCTTGGAAGCCGGATCCACCACGCCCTGCCTGATGAGTTCATCTAACGCGTAGCCGACCATGATCACCACATCGGCATTCTCCCCCCGCGCCAGGCGATTGGGGATCGCTTCGCGGGCCTTGCCCATCGACGGACCGAGAATGGTCTGGATCGTGTCGCCACTGTCCTGCGCATACTTCGGGCTCAGCCGCTGAAAGGCCGCGGTGAACCCACCCGAGGTCATGACGTTCAGCTCCTCTGCATGCGCGGCAGTGTTGAGCGTACAAAGGCCAATTGCCAGTACAGCAAGGTGCTTTGCCAGTGTTTTCATTCAGGACGCTCCTCGATCAGGCAGGAATGGGGGTACGCGAGGAGCTTCTGCGATAGAGCATCAGGGTCGAGCAAAGCGCACAGACAGCGGCGAAGGTCATCCAGTATCCAGGAGCGCCTTTATCGCCGCTCAGGTGAATGAGCCAGGTGGAAATCGCGGGGGTGAATCCGCCAAACACGGCAGTTGCCAGGCTGTAAGCCAGGGAGAAGCCCGCGACCCGGACTTCCACCGGCATGATTTCGGTGAGCGCCGGAATCATCGCGCCGTTGTAGAGGCCGTAGATGAACGAAAGCCAGAGCAGTACCTCCAGCATGTGCCCGAAGCTCGGGGCCTGAGCCAGGAATGACAGCGCAGGATAAGCCGTGAAAATAGCCAGCACGGTCATTGCGATGAGCACGGGTTTGCGTCCGAACCGATCACTCAGATGGCCGCCGATGGGCAGCCAGACGAAGTTCGAGATACCGACAAGCAGCGTGACGAGCAAGGCGTCAGTGGTGCTCAGGTTGAGTACCGTTTTGCCGAACGTAGGCGCATATACCGTGATCAGATAGAACGCCGTGGTCGTCATCGCCACCATCAGCAGACCTGCCAGGACGACGCGCCAGTTCTCGCCCAGCGTGGCGAACACCTGCTTCATGGTCGGACGCTGGGAACGCCGGACGAACTCCTCGGTTTCCTCCAGGCTGCGACGAAGCACGAAGATGAACGGAACGATCAGGCAGCCGATCGCAAAGGGGATTCTCCAGCCCCAATCCGCGATCATCGCGGGCGGCATCAGTTGGTTGAGCCCGTAGCCCAAGGCGGCCGCAACGACAATTGCCACCTGCTGGCTGGCGGACTGCCAACTGGTATAGAAGCCTTTTCGCCCGGCAGTCGCCATTTCCGCCAGGTAAACCGAGACGCCTCCCAGTTCGGCGCCGGCGGAAAAGCCCTGCAGCAATCGCCCCACCAGCACGAGCAGAGGCGCCCATGGACCGATGCTGGAATAGCCCGGCACCAGTACGATCAGCAAGGTGCCACTGGCCATGATCGACAGGGTGACGATCAACCCCTTCCTGCGGCCGACATCGTCGATGTAGGCCCCGAGAATCACCGCTCCCAGTGGACGCATCAGAAAGCCTGCGCCAAAGACGGCGAAGGTCATCATGAGCGAGGCAAATTCACTGGATGCGGGAAAGAAAACGGCGGCTATCTGCGTGGCATAGAAGCCGAAGAGGAAGAAATCGAACTGTTCGAGAAAGTTGCCCGAGGTGACGCGAAACACGGCACCCGCCTTGGAGCGGGCAGATGAGGAGCCCGGGTTGGAGGAGGCATGCATAGGTAGTTCTCCAGCGATCTTATTTAGGCTTGTTGGCGCTTTTGGTCGCTGGATTCTGCTCGACACACTTTGAAACGATAAGTGCTATGTTTGCATCCATTGATGCATAGAGCTTATCAATTCGTCATTTTTCCATGTATCAGGTAACAGATCCGATGCCGTCTTTGAAAACCGCTTTCGGCTCGGGCGAGCCATGAACGGGTGGTTCACATCTCCGAGCACCGCGCCGGGAGCACGAGAGCCGAGCAAAGCGCGAATTCGAGCAGAAATGGGCGGCCGACAAGTCAGTCCAAGGCGCCTGGCAGGGGCTTGAATCCGAATCTGTTTTTGGTAAATTTTTTCTGCCGTGTGGTTTGGAGAGCAGCAACCACACGGCAAAAGGCCGTATCGATGGGGTACGGCCTTTCTTGCTTTTGAGTGCTCTGAAGTCTCTCTGCGGAGGTCATCATGAACACGGCCCCTCTCCCTTCGCTTGTCTGCCGCATAAACCAGAACATCAACGCCACCAGCGCCGCTATCCGGGAACTTGCAGCCTGGGCAGAGGCAAGCGGTTCATCAGACACTTCAGAAGCCGTCCGACGCCATCTGATGGTCCTGGAGGCCAACTCCCAACATATCAGCGAAGCGTTGGTAGAATTGATTGCGCGGCAGGCTGGACGATAAGGCTCGGCGCCTGCACCGGAGCGGCTACTCGGCCGAGTGGCCGCTGCCAGCTCATCCATGACTTGGATCGACGCCTGATCAGGCTCGCTATCAGAAACGAGCAAACCTCTGTCGATATTCAGTCGGCGCAAGCCCGATCAACTCAGCTAAGGGTGATTGCAGAGCTCGGGTAGCGGCAGCTTCCGACCCAAGCGGACGTCCATGCAGGTATCTAGACTGTCCTTACCCGCAGCTTTGTTTGATCCGAATCAAATGTCGCAAGGCTGCCAGCGGTAGTGTCTGGCTTACTTGTGCTACGGACTGAGCAGATGACCTGGTTCCGGAACCATCAGTGCACGTTGCTACGCATGGCCATAGTGCTGTGGGTGCTGGCGTTCGGGGTTGCGGCAAGCCATGGTTGTCTGTCGTACCCGGCGCATGATGCCGCAGTCGTCCATGCAGACGTCTCGGCCGGCCCGGATGGTCCAGCGCACCAGCTTCATGCCAGCGGCTGCCTGCAATTCTGCGACGACAGCGCATCTGCCCTCAATCCGACGCCTGACCACCTTTCGCTCAACCAGGTCTTCTGGGTTCTGCTGTTTACGCTTCCCGTACTTGTCCTGCCTGCCATCATCCCGCCGCGCTTCGGCGCACTCGCCACGCATCTGCCTGCGCCGTCCCGGCCGCCGGCCCGCCTGAGCTTCGTCCGCTTCAACGATTGACCCGCCTCCGTGCGCCCGGACCACCGGGCGCACAGTCTTGCTGCGCCTGTACTACCAGGCGTGGCTGCGCTTCATTTCACCCGTTGAAACACTTGGAGATCGCCATGCACATCACCCTCAAATCGCTTGTCGCCGCCTTGCTGATCAGCAGTCCGCTGCTTGCCGTGGCTGTCGACGAACATCACCCCGATCAGGCTCCGGCGAAGGCGGAGAGCAAGTCGGCGCCGGCTCAAGGCCAGGAAAAGGCCATGGCCGAACAGATGCAGAAGATGCAGGCCATTCACGACAGGCTCGCTGCCGCCAAGACCCCGGAGGAGCGCCAGGCGGCCATGCATGAAGGCATGCAGGCGATGAAGGAAGGCCTGGGCATGATGCAGAACGGCTGCGCCGGCAAGGGCATGGGCCAGCACATGAAGATGATGGACTCGAAGATGATGGGGATGATGATGCAAATGATGGATCAGCAGGCCGGTATGATGGACCCGCAGTCAGGCATGAAGGGCATGCCCATGCAGCCACCCATGGGCCAGCCGGCCCAGAAGCCGGCCCAGTAATCACACGGCGCGACTCCGGTCTTGGCCTGCAGGGCGGAAGCCTCCCCAGGCCAAGGCGGGGCACCCCACTTCCGCCCTGGAGAAAACTCATGAACGCTTCGCACTCATCCCATCAGCCGCCGTCCTTCTGGCGCAGCAAGCCCGGCATCGCCCTGGGCATGTTGCTGGTCATTGCCTTGTTCTACCTGGCGCGAGAGCACTACGGTCATATCTCGCTGCTGTTGCCGTACGCGATCCTGTTGCTGTGCCCCCTGATGCACCTGTTCGGCCATCACCACGGCGGCCACGGTCATCATGGCGGAACGGACAATGCCCCCAAGGACGACGAAAGAGGCTGACTCATGCACGGTCATCAACATGCGCACCCATCAACCGGAAACGAAACCTCCTCCGGTGACGTGAAAGACCCGGTCTGCGGGATGACGGTCAAGGCAGACAGCCCCCACCAACTGCAGTTTGCCGGGCAGGTCTATCGGTTCTGCAGCGACAAGTGCCTGTCGAAGTTCAGGGCGGCACCGGAAGCCTACGGCGCCGCTGCGCAGGAGCAGGCGGCCAGCCTCCCGACAGTTGCAAGCGACACCTGGTACACCTGCCCGATGCACCCCGAGATTCGCCAGCTCGGTCCCGGCACCTGCCCAAAATGCGGCATGACCCTGGAGCCGGTTCTGCCGGAGCTGGAGCAGGAAGAGAACCCTGAGCTCCGGGACTTCTCCCGGCGCTTCTGGTGGACCTTGCCCCTGACCGTTGTTGTCACGCTTCTGGCCATGGGCGGGCATGCCTTGAACCTGTTCCATGGCGCCACGCAGAACTGGGTCGAGCTGGTGATCGCCAGCCCGGTGGTGCTCTGGGCGGGATGGCCGTTCTACGTGCGTGGAGTGCGCTCGGTACTCCAGCGCAGCCCCAACATGTGGACGTTGATCGGCCTGGGGACTTCCGCCGCCTATCTCTACAGCCTCGTCGCCACCCTGGCGCCGGCGGTCTTCCCTGCGAACTTCATGATGGAGGGCCGCATTGGCGTCTACTTCGAGGCGGCAGCCGTCATCATCTCGCTCACCCTGCTGGGGCAGATACTCGAACTCAAGGCGCGCTCGCAGACCTCGGCGGCCATCAAGTCGTTACTTGGCCTGGCACCGAAGACAGCCCGGCGGATCAATGCCGATGGCAGCGAAGAGGATATCCCGCAGAGCCATGTGCACCCGGGCGATCGGTTGCGCGTCCGCCCTGGAGAGAAGGTCCCGGTCGATGGCCTGGTCGTACAGGGCGAAAGCGCCGTTGATGAATCCATGCTGACTGGCGAACCTCTGCCGGTACTGAAGCAAATGGGCGATACGCTCATCGGGGCAACCATGAATACCCATGGCAGCCTGGTGATGCAGGCGCAAAAGGTCGGATCGGAAACCATGCTTGCGCAGATCGTGCAGATGGTTGTGCAGGCGCGACGCTCGAAGGCACCCATGCAGCGCCTGGCTGACGTCATTGCCGGCTACTTCGTGATGGTTGTCATCGCCATCGCGGCCCTGACCCTGATTGGTTGGGGCGTCTGGGGGCCGCAGCCCAGTTGGGTGTTCGGCCTGATCAACGCCGTGGCGGTGCTGATCATCGCCTGTCCCTGCGCCCTGGGCCTTGCGACCCCGATGTCGGTAATGGTCGCTACGGGCAAGGCTGCTGGCAGCGGGGTGCTGTTCCGCGATGCGGCCGCCATCGAGAACCTGCGCAAGATCGATATGCTGATCGTCGACAAGACCGGCACCCTCACTGAAGGGCGCCCGGCCTTCCAGAGCGTCGAAGCAGCATCCGGTTTCAGCGCCAAAGAGGTCCTGCGGCTGGCCGCCAGCCTTGACCAGGGCAGCGAGCATCCCCTGGCGCATGCCATCGTCGAGCAGGCCAGGGCCCAGGGGCTGGCGTTGAGCGAAACGGATGAGTTCGAGAGTGCCTCGGGGATTGGTGTACGCGGGAAGGTCGATGGGAGACGCCTGCTGCTGGGCAACACTGCGTTGCTGGAAGATGCGGGCGTGTCCTGTGAGGCCTTGGTGGTACGCGCCGAACAACTGCGCAGCGAAGGCGCAAGCATCATGTACCTGGCTGTGGACGGTACCCTGGCCGGCTTGCTGGCGGTAGCCGACCCTATCAAGCCTACCTCCAGACAGGCCGTCCAATACCTTCAGGACGCTGGCGTCAGGGTCATCATGGCCACCGGCGACGGTCCGACCACGGCGCGTGCGGTGGCCCGCCAATTGGGTATTGAAGAAGTACACGGCGAAGTCAAGCCACAGGATAAGGAGCACTTGGCTGCCAGTCTCCAGGCGGCTGGGCATCGTGTGGCGATGGCCGGAGACGGCATCAACGATGCACCGGCCCTGGCGCGCGCCGATGTTGGCATTGCCATGGGTACCGGTACTGACGTCGCCATGAACAGTGCCCAGGTCACCCTGGTCAAAGGCGACCTGCTCGGCATTCTCCGCGCCCGCAACCTTTCCATGGCGACGGTGCGCAACATGCACCAGAACCTGGCTTTTGCCTTCGCATACAACGCCATGGGCATACCCCTTGCCGCCGGGTTGTTCTACCCCCTGACGGGGCACCTGCTGTCGCCGATCATTGCTGCCCTGGCCATGAGCGTAAGTTCGGCATCGGTCGTCTTCAACGCCGTGCGCCTGCGTAAGGCCTCGCTCGACGGCTAGTTTCGGGAGGCTTGACCTTGCCACCAGGGCAAGGTCGAGGATAGCTCCATGTCCCCGAAAGGTTCAGCCAGTGTTCCGGGCAATAAGGTTACTTGTTGAGGAGTCACCACGATGAAAAGTATTGATCTGCACGTTGAAGGCATGAGCTGCGCTTCGTGCGTCCGCCACGTGAATGCAGCATTGGCGCCAGTCGCCGGGGTTACCGAGGTGTCGGTCGACCTCGCGGCGGGACGGGTGCGCATCAGTGGGGACGCCGATCTCCAGGCGCTGATGGCCGCGCTGCAGGATGCCGGTTATCCGGCCAAGCCCGCAGCATCGACCCAGGCCCCGGAAGGCGGCAAGGCGCGCGGCTGCGGCGGCAGTTCCTGCTGCTGTCACTGAGAGAGGGAGCATCATGCTGGTTCGTACGTTCAATTGGCCCGCACCTGAGCTGACAACCATACCTCCCTCCTGGCCAACCTGACGCACGACGTCAAGTCCGGCGTCACCCAGCTCCGCCGCAGCCCCGCCCAACTCAACGCAGCCACCCTTTTCGTCGCGGATAGAACCTTCCGTCGGTTAAATCAATTACAGCATTTTTATATGCCTAAATTGATTTTGTAGTATCACCGACCACCAGAGGCCACCGCCATGAAACTCGGATCATCGATACTCCTCGCGCTCGTCACCCTGTTCTGCGCCCCCGCCTTCGCCGCCAGCTACGCCAGCACCAGCGCACCCACGGTCTCCGCCGGAGCCCTGGACAACCGCCTGGCCCTGCGGGACCTGTGGCAGGAACACATCTTCTGGATTCGCGACTACGTGCAGGCCAACCAGGCCGGCGACAAGGCCCAGGCCAAAGTCGCCGCCGACCAGGTGGTGAGCAACGCCACGACCATCGCCAACGCCATCGCGCCCCTCTACGGCCAGCCCGCCGCCGACCAGTTGCTCAAGCTGCTGGCCGGCCACTGGACGGCCGTGAAGCACTACAGCGACGCCAGCGTCGCGAAGGATGCCGCCGGGCGCAAAGCCGCGGTTTCCGACCTCACCAGCAATGCCGGCGCCATTGCGAAGTTCCTCGCCAAGGCCAACCCCAACTTGCCCGAGAAGGACCTGGTTGCCATGCTCGGCACCCATGGCGCCCAGCACATTGCCCAGGTCGATCAGTTCGGCGTCCATGACTACGCCGGCGAAGCCAATACCTGGCAGGCCATGCGGCACCATGTCCTGATGCTCGCCGACGCGCTGAGCGCCGCCCTGGTCAAGCAGTTCCCGGACAAGTTCTGAGCGAGGTACGCGAATGCTTCAAGGAATGGGCCGCACCCAGCAAGACCTGCTCGCCGCCCTGCTCTACCGGGCGGGCGGCATGAGCATCGACGAATTGGCCGAACAACTGGCGGTCACCCGCACCGCCGTGCGCCAGCACCTGGCGGCGCTTGAGCGCGACGACCTGGTGGTACGCGGCCCCACGCGCCCCACCGGCCGGCGTCCGGAGCAGCTGTACCTGCTCAGCGCACACGGGCGGGAGCTGTTCCCCCGCCAGTACCAGTTGCTCGCCGACCTGCTGATCGGCGAGATCGCGCAGCTCATCGGGCATGACGCCCTGCTCGGGATAATGCGCAAGCTCGGCGCGCGTCTGGCGGCTGAGCTGGAATCCGAGCAGGTCGCGGAGCCGCGCATCGTCGAGCACCTGAACGACTCCGGCTACGAAGCGCAGATCATCGCACGCAGCTCCGGGGAACTTGAGATCGTCGCGCACAACTGCGTATTCCACCACCTGGCCGATCGCTACCCCGAAGTCTGCGAGCTGGACCTGACGCTGATCGGCACCCTCGGCGGGCACCCCGTCGAACACCTCGAATGCATCCACCGCGACGGCGAAGTCTGCCGCTTCCACCTGAAGAAGCAGGCGGAAGACGACTCCGCCTGATGTGCCCCTTCGGAACTACAGGCTCAACGTCTGCCCATCCCGGGGAATGAGCAACCGACTGGCGTAACCGGCGCCGGTCGACAGCATCGCCAGCACATCGCGGGTAACGGGACAGTGGCTGATCGCCTCCAGGTGGTTCGCGACGACCGTGCCTTGGCTGATGCGCAGGAACTCCAGCACGTCGTCCACGCCCATGATGATGTCTGCACCGATGTCGAAGCGCGCGCCGCCGGCCGGAATCACACTGACCCCGGGTTGATGCCGCAGCACGAAGTCGCGGACGGCAGTGCTGAGCAGGGTATCGCCCGCCAGGTACAGGCTGGGCTCCCCGGGCATCTCGATCAGGTAGCCGACGCCGTGCTCCATCAACCTGCCGATGAACCCCTCGCCGTGGGTGCAGCGGACCGTGCGAATCCACCCGCCCAGGAACGGGCACGGCTGCTCGTGATCGTCCGGCAGCGGCTGCACGTTCAGGCCGCGCTGCGCCAGATGCGGGGCGTCATGGGGCGTGCAGATCACCGGAATCCGACGCTCCCGCAGCCAGCGCGTTCCGGCCCGGTCCAGATGATCGAAGTGGCCTTTCTGGCAGTGCGTGATCAGGCAGTGGGTTACCGATTCGAGCGCCTGCTCCGCCGAATCCGGCAGCTCGACCAACGGGTTTCTTTGCCGGGCGGACAGCACCCGCAGCGGCGGCAACGCGCCTTTGCGCGCCAGCATCGGGTCAACCAGGATGCGCTGCCCGCCCAGTTCAAGAATGATCGTCGCGTTACGGATCTGCTGAATCTTCATCGTGGAACCCTCCTCAGGCAAGGCTCCATGGTGCCGATCCGAATCAGCGGCCATAATGGCAGGATCAGACAGAATCCATTCATTTTTCGCCATGGCGCAGCCCCTACAGATCGGCCTCCTCCTCTTCCCCAACTGCATGCCGGCGGGCCTGCTCGCCTTCGCCGACCTGCTGCATGCCGCCAACCGGCGAACCGGTATCGAGCTCTTCGCCACCCATTACGTCGGCGTGCGCAGCGGGCCGGTCGCGTGTGCCCACGGCCTGGTCCTGCAAGCGGCCCAAGGCATCGCCGAGCGTGCCCTCGACGCCCTGCTGATCCCCGGTTTCTGGGCCGAGTCCGCACAGCATGTCGAGGCGACCCTGGCCAGCAGCACCGAACTGCTGGGCCTGCTCGCCCGGCTCGACAAGCGTTGTCAGGTGTGGAGCTATTGCGTGGGAGTCAGCCTGGCCGCCGCCAGCGGCCGGCTTGACGGCCAAGCGGCGACGGCGACCTGGTGGCTGGCGGACGCCCTGCCGAGGTACTACCCGAGGGTGCGCTGGCAGGGCGAGAAGAACTGCATCGTCAACCCGCGCAACGCCACCGCCAGCGGGGTCAATGGCTACCTGCCGATCGCCCAGTCGCTGATCGAACAGCATGTCAGCGCGGAGGTCCTGCGCGACCTCATCAAGCTGATGGTGCTGCCGCGCCCCGCGCAGTCCCACGACGCCTTCCAGGCCATCAGCCTGATCGGACAACCCAGCGACCTGTTGCGCCGACTCCACGTGCTGGTGGAGCGCCTGCCGGCGGAGCAGCTCACCGTGCAGAAACTGGCGAATGAACTGGGCCTGTCCGAGCGCACGCTGGCGCGCCGGGTCAGTGGCGAAACCGGCACCGCCGTGGCTGCATACGCGCGGCGCATCAAGCTCAGCCAGGTTGGCGAGCGCCTCACGCTGACCTCCGCCTCCATCAGCGCGATCAGCGAGGAACTCGGCTTCAGCAGCGAATCGAACCTGGCGCGGATGTTCAAGGAACTGACCGACTTCACCCCGGCGCAGTACCGGCAGCGGTTCGCCCGGTTCTAGGAGCGCGGGCACTCCATCGCGAGGTCCGTCTAGTTCTCGGAACGCCCCGTGCCATCCCGATCTCGCTCGTAGTGCCGCGAGAACGGAAACGCCGGCAGCCAGGCCTCACGGCGGATGGTCCAGAGTTCGTAGGAGGGAACGAACTGATCCGGGGCATCCAGCGAGCCGAGGTTCACCTCGATCTCATCGCCGCTGCGCCCGAACACCGACGACCCGCAACGGGGACAGAAATGCCGTCCGGCGTAGTCATGGGTTTCGCCTTCGACCGTCACCGCGTCCAGGGGAAAGATCGCCGACGCGTGAAACAACGCGCCATGATGCTTGCGGCAATCCAGACAGTGGCACAGACCGACCCGATAGGGGCGGCCCGTGGCCACAAGGCGGACGTTGCCACACAGGCAACCACCGGTAAATCGTTCCACGCTGCACCTCCTCTGACATCGCGTGTCAGGGCTGTTTACGAGAAAGCCCTTCAGGCTTCGAGAACTCCCATTATTCCTGGATTGACAGGAGCGGCGGAAAGACGGTGACGACTTACAGTGTCGCCTCGACGGCACGAGCCCAGGCCTGCAGGGCCTCGCAGGCGGCCCAGGCAATTTCCTCATCGCTGCGGCCGCTGAACTGCCGCTCCACCGCATCCGCGGCGATAAGCCCGGCGACGGTGGGTTGGCCGACCGCATCGGTCATGTCCAGCCATTCGACCCAACTCGCCGGCGTGTCGTACCAGCGCAGGTAACCCGTGGGAGAGCGTGGCCACCAGCGCTGGTCGAACTGCAGCACGACCTTTTCCAGCGTCCCCATGCCCAGGTGGGCCAATGCATCCTGCTGGGGCTGCGGCAGCTCGGGGAGGAACTCCAGGGTCTTGAGCACGCCAAGCGGCACGGTGCAGATGCAGAAGTCGCCGCGCTCGTCATTCACGCGCACGTCGCCGTCGCGCCAGTCGATCCGCGTAACGGGTTGTCCGAGCCGGATGTCGAGCCCGGTCGCCAGGTGCTCGATGACCTGGCGATAGCCGCCAGGAAGGAAATGATCGTCGTTGCCGACGCCCTCCTCGTCGAGCGACTCCACCGACAATTCCTCCAGCGGCCGGCAGGCCTCGATGATCAGGTTGCCGTCGATGGCGTAACGCGTCGCGCGCGCCTGCTCCGGCGTCAGACCGGCCAGGTAGCGCTCCACCCCCTTGGCCAAGGGAAGGCATCGGTCGATTTCCTGGCGAAGCGCTTCCCAGGCAGCCTCGATGCCAGCGACCGGGCCGTCGCTGGCGGCCGCCAATGGCTGGCTGAAGTCAGTTCTCGCCAGGCGCACCCCGAGACGTTCCGCCTCGCGGGCAACGGCGTTGTCGCAGAACTGCTGCAACCAGGCGGCACCGACGTCGACGATCACCGGCCCCAGTTGCAGGCTGTGCGTGCGGCCGCCAATGCGCGCCCGTGCTTCGAGCACGACGCAGTCGATGCCCTGCGCGCCGAGGTGGCGAGCCGCCCCCAGTCCCGCGCAGCCCGCGCCGATGACGATGACTCGCCGGGCACCGGCGCGCACCGCCAGGTCCGCCGCGCGGACGCCATCGTCCCAGGCGCCATGGACCATGGCCGGCGCCTTGGGGTTGCAGGCCTCGCCGGCGATCACCAGACGACCGCCCAGGCACTCGCCCAGGACCGCGCGATGCGCTGGCGTCCCCCCGGGCAGAAGCGTGCTGTAAGCACCGAGTGAGTACGGATCATGACTCCAATGGGTGACATGCCAGGCGATGGGACGGTGCACAGGCGACTCCTTTTTGGGGGGCAGGCCGTTCATGGGCGAGACCTTCCTTGTGGCTCATGGATCGGGACGCTCAGTTGCCGGCGGAGACGCCACGGTCGATCGCCAGGTCCGCCCCCGTGATCGAGCGCGCATGCGGCTGGCAGAGGAAGAACACCAGTTCGGCCACTTCGCCGGGCTGGATGAACGCTGCCCTCTCGCCCTGGGGGTACTTGGCGAGCAACTCGCGGTAGTAGCCCTCGGGGTCGCCGGCACCGTAGCGCTCCGCCTGGAAGCGCAACATGGGCGTCTCGATGTCGCCTGGCGACACCGTGTTGCAACGAACGCCGAAGGGCGCCAGGTCCAGGGCCAGCGTCTTGCTCAGCAGGGTCACTCCGCCCTTGCTCGCGCAGTAGGCGGCGGCATTGCGGTTGCCCTGGCGGCCGGCATCGCTGGAGATGTTCACGATCGCCCCTTCGCTGTCCTTGAGATGCGGAATCGCCGCCGAGCACATGAAGAAAGTGCCCTTGAGATTGACGTCCACGACGATATCGAAATCCTCTTCGCCGCACGCCTCGACCGGCCCCTCGCGCCATACCCCGGCGGCATTGACCAGCGCATCGAGACGCCCCGTCGCCTGCACCGCGTCGGCCACGATCCGCCGGCATTCGGCAGGCTGGCGGATGTCTCCGGCGCTGTAGCCGGCCAAACGCTTCGAATCATCCAGGCGCCGTAACGCCTCGTCGTCCAGGTCGGTGGCGAACACCTGCCACCCTGAAGCGGCGAAGCGTTGCACCAACGCCTGCCCCACGCCGCCACAGGCGCCGGTTACCAGAACCACTGGCTTGCTCATCGATATCTTCCCTCAAGAACTCGGGCGCGAACCGACAGCCGCCCCAGGCGACCGGGTACGCGCCTGGACGCTCAGGGCGCCTTGTTTTCGATCAGGCAGTTGCCGCCGTCGACGACCAGCACTTCACCGGTCACATAACTCGCCTCCGGCGACGCCAGGAAGGCCACCGCGGCGGCCACTTCATCCGGACGCCCGGCCCTGCCGACGGGGGTGTGACAGCCGGCGACGGCCTCCTCTTCGGTGGAGGACTCGGTGGCGATCCAGCCGGGTGCCACGCTGTTCACGGTGATGCCGTATCGGGCGACTTCCAGCGCCAGCCCCATGTTCATCCCGACCATCCCGGCCTTCGCCGCGCTGTAGGCCGCCTCGCCGGGGTTGCTGCCGCGGGTGCCGGTGGTGGAGCTGACCTGCACGACTCGTCCATAACCCCGCGCCTGCATGCCCCGCAGTACGCCGCGGGTCAGCAGGAAGGCGGTGGTCAGGTTCCGCGACAGCGCCAGGTTCCATGCGCCGAGGTCGGTATCGACCACGTCGGCGAAGGGCTCCGGACTGCCCTGCATGGCCATGCCGGCGTTATTGACCAGAATGTCGATCCGGCCCCAGACGGATTCGGCCCACTCCACCAGCGCGTTCACCTGGGCCTCATCGGTGAGGTCCGCCGTGCGTCCTTCGACCTCGAAACCCTCGGCGCGCAGTTGTGCCACACGGTCGAACAGACGGGCGCTGCTGGCGGTAACGAGGAGCTTCACCCCGCATTGCCCGAGCCGCCGGGCGATCGCCATTCCGATTCCCTGTTCGCTGCCGGCGCCGCTGATCAACGCGACCTGGCCCTGCCATTGTGCATTCGGCATTTCAGCCTCCTTCGATTGCGATGGTGCGAGGCAGATTAGGCTCGTCCTGGCCATCGAAAAAGACGATTACCATCAGTTATTCTGACAACCAACCAGGCTCGTATCGGGCATTCCGCGCGTATCCGCCGTATCGAAGCCGTGGATTCCGATGCCGGCGGAGATCATCATCAGGATTATTGAAAACAATGGCCTTCTCCAGCGACTCCCTCTCGATCTTCCTCGCCGTGCTGGACAGCGGATCTTTCTCCGCTGCGGCGCGCAAGCTCGGGCGCGTGCCATCGGCGGTCAGCATGGCCGTCGCCCAGCTGGAAGCGGAGCTGGACCTCACGCTGTTCGACCGCAGCACGCGCAAGGCATTGCCCACCGCCGCCGCGCTGGCCCTGGAGCCCCAGGCCCGGCAGGTGATCTGCCAGTTGAACCTGCTGGATGCCCAGGCATTGCAGTTGCACAAGGGGCTCGAACAACGGCTGAGCATCGCGATTGCCCCGGAGCTGCAGACCGGGCGCTGGGGCGAGCCGCTGGCGACACTGGCCGAGGAGTTCCCCGGACTGGAAATCGAGGTCCGCTCGGCCACGCAAGCCGAAGCCGTACGCATGCTCCACGAAGGCGCCGTGCAACTGGCGCTGGTGTTCGAGCGCCCCGGCATCGATGAGCGCGAATCCTTCCTCGAAGCGGGCAGCCAGTTGCTCGTCGCGGTCGCGTCTCCGCAGCACCCCGTTGCCCGGCAGGGCGACAGGCCATTGCGCGAGGAAATGCTCGCCGAACAGCGGCAGATCATCGTGTCCTCGGGCACGCCCACCGGGTCGGACCCACGCATGGTGCTGTCGCGGCGCATCTGGTTGACCGACAGCTACCTGGCCACCCTGGAGTTCATCCAGTCCGGCCTCGGCTGGGCCTACCTGCCGCAGCCCCTGGTACAACCGCTGCTCGCTTCGGGCGCGGTCACGGAAGTCCGCTTCGACAACATGGCCAGCAGGCTGCGGCTCTGGGTCGATGTCATCTGGATGAAGTCCCGCCCGCTGGGCCTGGGTGCCCGGCGCTACCTCGACCTCATGCGCCAGGCATTCCGGGACGAGCCACCCAGATCCTGAGTTCCCGTGCATCCCCACGGGCGAAAATCCGCCCCATCTGGCCAGGCACGCCGAAAAAGTGCGAAGATCGCCCAAAATCGTTAACACGAGTAACCGTGACCGCATGGCCAAGAAAAGCGCTTCCGCCCTGCCCCTCGACGACGAGGTCCAAGAGGCCGCCAGCACGGCCCTGAGCTCGCCGCTGGACAACTACGTCGGTTACGCCCTGCGCCGTGCGCAGCTGTCCGTATTCCAGCACCTGGTGAACGAGCTGGCCAGGTTCGACCTGCGCCCGGCACAGTTCACCGCCCTGGCGATCATCGAGAGCAATCCCGGGCTGATGCAGGCTGACCTCGCCCGCGCCCTGAGCGTCGAGCCGCCGCAGCTGGTGCCGCTGCTGAACAAGCTGGAAACCCGTGCCCTCGCGGTGCGCGTGCGCTGCAAGCCGGACAAGCGCTCCTACGGGATCTTCCTCAGCAAGGCGGGCGAAACCCTGCTCAAGCAACTGAAGGACGTCGCCCTGCAGAGTGACCTCGAAGCCACCGCCGGCCTCTCCGACGCCGAACGCGAGCAACTGCTCGGCCTGCTGCAGAAGATCCATACCCCCGCGTAATCTCCCTCCCCGCATTCCCTCCCATTTTCTGATCGCACTCCGTCTACCGCCTCCGGCGGTGGACGGCCGTGGCGTTGACGAATGCATTCAAGCCTCCTAGCATCGGCAAACTAGTTAATTTAGTTAACTTATTTAAGCCTACAACAACTACAAGAGCGCTCTCGGCATGAACGACGTCACCCCCGCTCCGGCGACGCAGCGAACTGCTGCTACTCGTCTCACCATCCTGCTGTGCTTCATCGTGGCCCTGCTGGAGGGCATAGACATCCAGTCCTCCGGCATCGCCGGGCCGGGCATCGCCGCGCATTTCGACCTGGACAAGGTCCAGCTCGGCTGGGTATTCAGCGCCAGCATCCTCGGCCTGCTGCCCGGTGCCTTCGTCGGCGGCTGGCTGGCCGACCGCATCGGCCGCAAGCGCGTGCTGACCGCCGCAGTAACGCTGTTCGGCCTGTTCTCCTTGCTCACCACCCAGAGCTGGAGCCTCGACAGCCTGCTGGCGGCGCGCTTCATGACCGGACTGGGGTTGGGCGCGGCACTCCCCAACCTGATCGCCCTGACCTCCGAGGCCGCCTCCAGCGCCCAGCGCGCCACCGCAGTCAGCCTGATGTACTGCGGGGTGCCGCTGGGCGGGGCGCTGGCCTCGCTGGCGGGGATGTCGGCCGGTGAGCAGCACTGGCAACTGGTGTTCCACATCGGCGGCTGGGCGCCACTGCTGGTGGCGCCGCTGCTCTACCTACGCTTGCCGGAGTCCCCGGCCTACCTGCGCCCGGGCAACGAGCGCCAGCGCATCGGCGTGTACCAGGGACTGTTCCGTTCGGGCCAGGCCCTGCCGACCCTGTTGTTGTGGCTGAGCTGCTTCTTCACCCTGATGGTGGTGTACATGCTGCTCAACTGGCTGCCTTCGCTACTCATGGGCCAGGGCTTCAGCCGCGCCCAGGCCGGCAGCGTGCAGTTGCTGCTGAACCTTGGCATGGCGCTGGGTTCGATCCTGTCCGGCGTGCTGCTCGACCGCTGGCGTCCGACCCTGCTGGTGACCCTGATCTACGCCGGCATCCTCCTCGCCCTCGCCGGCCTGGGCTCGCTGGACGGCTTCGCCAGCATGCTGCTGGTGGGCTTCGCCGCCGGCTTCTTCGTGCTCGCCGCGCAATTGGTGCTCTATGCGCTGGCGCCGCAGTTCTACCCGGCCGGCATCCGCGCCACCGGGGTCGGCTCGGCGGTCGCCGTGGGCCGCCTGGGCTCCATCGGCGGGCCCCTGCTCGCCGGCCAGATGCTCGCCTCCGGCGCCGGAGCAACAGGCCTGATGGCCGTTGCCGCACCCGGTATCCTGCTGGCCGCCGCCGGAATCATCGTCCTGCTGCGACATCGGCCGGCCGGCGCGCACGACTGATCAACTCACGCCCCATCAGGAATCCCCCATGCCCGGACTCTTCAGCGCCTTCGACGACGCCCTGCTCGTCGAGGCCGTTCGCACGCCCTGGATCGACTACCGCGGCGCCCTCTCCACCGTTTCGCCGACCGACCTGGGTATCCATGCAGGGCGCGCCGTGCTGCAGCGCGGCGGCGTGGACCCGGCCGGCATCGACAGCGTACTCGCCGGCAACATGGCCCAGGCCAGCTTTGATGCCTACATGCTGCCGCGCCACATCGGCCTGTATTGCGGCGTTCCCCAGCAGGTCCCGGCGCTGGGTGTACAGCGCATCTGCGGCACCGGCCTGGAACTGCTGCGCCAGGGCGCCGAGCAACTCCAGCGAGGCCAGGCCCGCAGCGTGCTCTGTGTGGCCAGCGAGTCGATGTCGCGCAATCCGATCGTCAGCTACACCCATCGCAACGGTTTCACCCTGGGCCAGCCGGTGGAGTTCAAGGACTTCCTCTGGGAAGCACTGCTCGACCCGGCCGTGGGCCTGAGCATGATGCAGACCGCCGAGAATCTTGCCCGCCGCTATGGCCTGCGCCGTGAAGAAGTCGACGCCTACGCCCTGCGCAGCTTCGAGCGCGCCCTGCGCGCCCAGGCCGAGGGCTGGTTCGCCGGGGAAATCCAGGAAGTGATCGAGCAGACCTTCGAGCAGCCCGGCCTCGCCCCGCGCCGGCTGAAGCTGGCCAGCCGCCAGGCGCGCGCAGCCCAGGACAGCCATATTCGCGAGACCTCCGCCGAAGCACTGGGACGCCTGAACGCGCTCTACCCGGACGGCGTGCAGACCGCCGGCAACAGCTGCGCCGTGGTCGATGGCGCCGCCGCCGCGCTGCTGATGACCCGTGCGGAAGCCGGCAACCGGCCGGTTCTGGCCCACGTGCGTGGCGCCGCCGTGGTGGGTGTAGACCCGGCGTACATGGGCATCGGCCCGGCGCCGGCGATTCGTCGCCTGCTCGATGGCTGCGGGCTGCGTCTGGAGCAGATCGGCCATTTCGAGATCAACGAAGCCCAGGCCGCCCAGGTGCTTGCCGTGCAACGCGAACTGGAACTGGACGACGAACGCCTGAATATCCATGGCGGCGCCATCGCACTGGGTCACCCGCTGGCCGCCACCGGCCTGCGCCTGGCCCAAACCGTGGCCCGGCAGATGGCCGCCAGCGGCCGCCGCTATGGCATCGCCTCCGCCTGCATCGGCGGCGGCCAGGGCATGGCCGTGCTGCTGGAAAACCCGCAGCCCACCGTTTTCAACTGAGCCCCTACTGTGCGGCGCCCTCCCGGCGCCGCCTTTCTTCCGGCCAAATTTCACGCATAAAAAACGGGCCGCCTTGTTCTCACAAGGCGGCCCGTTTCGTTCGCTCAGGCTCAGGGCGCGGGGATCAACCGTGCATCTTCACCCCGGTACAGGCCTTCGATCAGCTCGGCCCGCGAGGCCAGGATGGCGCGCTGGTTCAGCGAACCCTTGTCGGTGATTTCACCGCAATCGATGGATGGAGCCTCATCGAGCAGCGCGGCCCAGCCGAAGAAGTTCGCGTTGCCGGTCGCCTCCCGGTTGAGTTGCCCCAGCCACTCGCTGAACCAGGCGCGCACTTGCACGCTGCCAAGCACCCGGGCATCGCTGGCATCTGCCCCCAGGCCAGCCAGCACACGGCACTCGGCCATGCGCGGGAACACCAGCAGTCCAAGGCTCGGGCGATTGGGCGCCAGCACCACCACATCCTGCACGTAGCGCGCCCCGGCGAGCACCGCGCGGGTGCGCAGCGGGCCGACGTTGACGAACACGCCGGAGGACAGCTTGAAGTCCTCGGCCAGGCGGCCATCGAACATCAGGCCCAGTTGCGGATTGGCCTCGTCCGCCAGGCGCAGGGCGTCGCCGGAGCGGTAGAAGCCTTCCTCGTCGAAGACGTCGGCGTTCTGCTCGGGGCTGCGCCAGTAGCCGCGCATCAGGTTCGGGCCCCGGTAGCGCGCTTCCAGCTTGCCCTCCAGCGGCACCAGCTTGACCTCGCAACCCGGCGCCGGCAGCCCCACGTAGCCCGCCACGGAGAGCGGGCCGGTGGTGAAGGTGCAGGACGGCGCCGCCTCGGTCATGCCCAGGCCGGCCATCATGCGGATGCGTTCGCCGCAATGGGCCTCGGCCAGGCGGTCGAGGCGGTCCCAGATGTCCTGGGACAACCCGGCGGCGGCAAAGAAGAACAGGCGGATGCGGGCGAAGAAACTCTCCCGCAGTTGCGCGTCGCGCTCCAGCGCCCCGGCCAGTTCCTCCCAGCCGCGCGGTACGGTGAGGTAGGCGGTGGGCGAGATTTCCTTGAGGTTGCGCAGCGTTTCGGCGAAGCCCTGGGGCGTCGGGCGGCCGCCATCGATGTAGAAGCTGCCGCCGTTGTAGAGCACGATGCCGAGGTTGTGGCTGCCGCCGAAGGTGTGGTTCCACGGCAGCCAGTCCACCAGCACCGGCGCCTCCCTGGCGAACTCGGGGAAGGTCTGCAACAGCATCTGCTGGTTGGCGCAGAGCATGCGCTGGGTGGTGGGCACCGCCTTGGGCAGCTTGGTCGAGCCGGAGGTGAAGAGGAACTTGGCGATGGTGTCGCCATCGGTGGCGGCGAAGGCGGCGTCCGCCTCGGCGCAATCCCCGGCCTGCAACAGGTCGGCGAAGGCGCGGCACTGCCGGCCGGCGATCTCGCCCCGGCCGAACAGCAGCGGCACCTGGGCATCGATCACGGTTTCGACGGCACGGCGGAACGGTACGGAGTCGGCGGCGAACACCAGGCCCGGCTGCAACAGGTCGACGATATGGCGCAGCTTGGCCAGGTCCTGGGAGACCAGCGAATAGGCCGGCGACACCGGGCAATAGGGAATGCCGGCGTACAGCGCGCCGAAGGCCAGTTGCAGGTGCTCCAGGTCGTTGCCTGAGAGGATCAGCAAAGGACGCTCGGGGCCGAGCCCATAGGCCAGCAGGTTCTGGGCGATACGCCGGGTGCTGTCGAGCATCTGCGCGTAGCTGATGCGGCGCCACTGTCCGGATTCGTCGCGGGCGGCGACGAAGGTCTGTTGCGGCCGCTCGACGGCCCACAGTTGCAGGCGTTCCAGCAGGCGTTCGGGCAGCGGCTCCAGCGCTTCGCGGGCCTGCATGTAGAGGGTGCCGTCGGCCTCGCGCCGGACTTCCACTTCGGGATGGCCGATGGCGACCGGTCGATAACGCGACCGGGAATTGGATTCGAGGTTCATGGAGTGTTCTCCATCGAGACACGCCGCCGGGCCCTTCGGCGCGGCGGCGGAAATCTTGTTCTTGTTCTGCTCGGCGTCCTGCCGGGCGCTCGGATCGGAAACTCAGATTGGATAGTGGCGCGGCGTGGTCTGCAGGGTGATCCAGCGCAGCTGGGTGAAGTGATCGAGCGCGGCGCGGCTGCCGAAGCTACCGTAACCGCTGGCCTTGACGCCACCGAAAGGTATCTGCGCCTCGTCGTGGACGGTCGGGCCGTTGATATGGCAGATACCCGATTCGACGCGCCGCGCCAGGTTCAGTGCGCGGGCCTGGTCGCGGCTGAAGATCGCCGCCGACAAGCCGTACTCGCTGTCGTTGGCCACCCGCAGGGCTTCCTCGTCGCCGTCCACGCGAATCACCGAAAGCACCGGGCCGAAGGACTCCTCGGCATACAGGCGCATGTCCGGTGTCACCCCGTCCAGCAGCGCCGGCTGCATCACCGCGCCCTCGCATTCACCGCCGCAGAGCAGGCGTGCGCCCTTCTCCACCGCGTCGTCGATCAGCGCGCGAATGCGCCGGGCGGAGGCTTCGTCCACCAGGCTGCCAAGCACCGAGTCCGGCGCAGCGGGATGGCCGGCGCGCAGGCTGGCGGTCTTCTTCGCCAGGCGTTCGACGAAGGCATCGGCCAGGCGCGCATCGACGATGACCCGCTCGGTGGACATGCAGATCTGCCCCTGGTTGAAGTAGCCACCGAAGGCAGCAGCCTCAACGGCGGCGTCCAGATCGGCATCGTCCAGCACCAGCAGCGGCGCCTTGCCGCCCAGCTCCAGCAACGCGGGCTTGAGGTGACGCGCGCTGAGCTCGCCGATGATGCGTCCGACGCGGGTCGAGCCGGTGAAGTTGACGCGCTTGACCGCCGGGTTGGCGATCAGCCGGTCGACCAGTGCGGCGGCGTCTTCCGGGGCGTTGCTCAGCACGTTGACCACGCCATCGCCCAGGCCCGCGTCATGCAGCACCTGGCCGATCAGCCGGTGTACCGCCGGGCACTGTTCGGACGCCTTGAGCACCACCGTGTTGCCGCATGCCAGGGCCATCGCCACCGCGCGGGTGGCGAGAATCACCGGGGCGTTCCAGGGGGCGATGCCGAGCACGACGCCCACCGGTTGGCGCATGGCCATGGACAGCGAGCCGGGCACATCGGAGGGGATCACCTCGCCCAGCACCTGGGTGGTCATGCCGGCCGCCTCGCGCAGGATGCCGGCGGCCAGGTGCACGTTGAAGCCGTACCAGTTGGCCATGGCGCCAGTTTCACGGGCGCCGGCGGCGACGAACTCGGCGCTGCGCGCTTCCATCAGCCGCGCCGCTTCCAGCAGGCGCGTGCGACGCTCGCCGGGGCCCAGCGCGGACCAGGCGGGAAATGCCGCAGCGGCGGCGGCTACGGCGGCATCGGCATCGTCGGGGGTGGCGGCGGCCGCGACGCTGGCCGGCGCGCCCGTCAGCGGGTCGAGCCGGGTGAAGGTGCGTCCGTTGCTGGCAGGCAAGGCCCGTCCGCCGATCAACAGCGAGACTTCGTTCATGCAGCGATTCCTCTTGTCGTTGTTCTGGCCGCGGGGCATTCGCCCCGCGGCGGCGGCTCAGCGGCGGTAGGCCTGGAGGCCCGGCTTGATGCTCTTTTCGTCGAGGAATTGCTTGAGGCCCTGCTCGCGGCCATGCTCCGGGTCGCGCAGCTGGGCCTGGTCGAGCTTGGCGTAGAGGTAGTCCTCGTTCTGCTCCCAGGTCAGCTCGCGGCAGCGCTTGAAGCCGTTCTTCGCCGCGCGCAGCACCACCGGGTTCTTGTCCAGCAGGTCGGCGGCCAGTTCCAGCACCGCCTCGCGCAGTTGCGCCAGCGGCACGCTGCGGTTGACCAGGCCCATCTCGGCAGCCTTGCGGCCATCGAAGGTCTTGCCGGTCATGATGTAGTACAGCGACTCGCGGTGGCCCACGGTGTCGGCCATGGCCTTGCTGACCAGGTTGCCCGGCGGGATGCCCCAGTTGATCTCGGACAGGCCGAACACCGCCTCGTCCGCGGCGATGGCCAGGTCGCACGCCACCAGCGGGCTGAAACCACCGCCGAAGCACCAGCCGTTGACCATGGCGATGGTCGGCTTGGAGTACAGGCGCAGTAGCTTCCACTGCCATTCGGAGGCGTCGCGGCGGATACGTTCCTGGAGGATCTCCGGACCGGCGTCCACTTCCCGGAAGTATTCCTTCAGGTCCATGCCCGCGGTCCAGGCCGTGCCGGCGCCAGTCAGCACCAGCACACGCGCGTCGCCATCCTGCTCCACGGTTTCCAGCACGTCGCGCATCTCGCGGTTGAGCGTGGGGCTCATGGCGTTGCGCTTCTCCGGACGGTTCAGGGTAACCCAGGCGATGCCGCCCTCCACTTCCACGGTTACGGTCTGCCAGCGGCCTTCGTACTTGTTCATGTCTCACCTGCGTTCCTGATTGGCTTGGTGAGGGGAAAACTATCCTGCCAAATTAGTTATGTCAATTAACTAAATTTGCCAGTTCGTTTGACGCAAGCATCTGTCTTGGCAGGCGCCATGGATGAAAAACTCAGCACTGAATTGCCAGAACGAGCTGACCACCGACAATGCACTTCGCGAGGCTACTCAGTTAGTTAACAAAAATAATCATGGGAAAATTCAGGGAACGGGACGCGAACCAGACGAGGTGACGCAGCAGAAGCTCGGCATCACTCCATGGGCACTCGGTTGCGAGGGATATGGTTCCTGCCGTGCGGCAGTTATCCAGGCGCAGCGCAAATCAGCGCTCGAAGCGGAGCGAATCCGTCAGCATTCAGCAGGCGAGTGCCGCCCCGGCTCGACGTCGATGCGTCGCCTGGCGCAGGCGATAGCGGCCGCGCACGGGCTCAGTCACGGGCGACTGCGCCCTGCATCGCTCGGAGGAAAACGCCGCGCAAGCAGCCGTGCATCCAGACGATGCAGGCGATGGATGTCGGCGATCAGGGCAACAGCCGGCTGATGGAAGGAACCGGCACGTAGCAGCTGGGGTAGCTGGCGTTGCAGTAGACGGTACTGGCCAGGGCAGCCGGCTTGGGCTGGACCAGTAGCAGGACATAGGCCGCGCAGAATGCACAGAGAACCGCAGCCAGGCAGATTTTTTTTGTTTTCATTGCCTTCACCGCCCTTCAGGGAGAACCAGGGGTGGTTCGAGACTATGAAAAAGGTGCGACGTATCGCCTCGTCCAAATGGACTATCCCCCTCCGCCGCCACGGTCACGACACCCGCCGGCCAGATCTGAACGGACAACAGACGCTCTATATCGAGCATGTCTGGTGAAATCAGCGGCTCGCCGGTTCCCGTTCAAGTCGACGGACGGGCAATTTCCAACTGGGCCTCAACAATCGAGCGAGCGTGCATTGAACGACGTTCGGGGGCTCTGCTACGCTGCGCCGATCCAGGCCGCCACGAAGGACCGTCATGCGCCGGCTCTCCTTTCTCCTTGTCTTCCTGCTTCCACTCACGGGCTGCAGCGGCCCGGGCTATTTCGAACCCATTCCCCCCAGCACTCCGGATCGCGCGACCCTCTACCTGTTCCGCCCCAAGGCCGATAATCCGGGCCGACAGCCCCTGCGCTTCTCCTACCCGGACGTCCTGATCGACGAACAGAGCGTCGGTACGCTCGAGTTCAATTCCTATCGGCGCATCGAGCTGGCGCCGGGCAACCACAACCTGCGCCTGACCGGCCTGACCCGCAAGGCGAGCTGGGAACCCCGCGACATCAAGCAGACCTTCAGCATCGCACCGGGCGAGATCAAGTACCTGAAGCTCGACGTGCGCTTCAACCTGAACGAGATGATGCTCGGCAACCCCGGCCCCAGCTACCTGATCCGCGTGACGCCGATGCGTCCCGACGACGCCATCTACCAGATCCGCGAAACCGAACCTCAAACACCATGAAGCAAGGACCCGCCATGAGTGCATCCCGTTTTCTCTTCCTGCCGCTGGCCGCCGCTGTGCTGGTCGGCTGCCAGACCCAGGCCGACAAGCCGCTGAACACCGAGTACGACCGCAGCGAGACCGTTGCCAAGGGCGTACCGGGCGGCGCGATCACCGAGACGGAGGAGCTGCAGGCCACCGTTTCGGCCATCGACGCAGGCAAGCGCACCTTCACCCTCAAGGACGACCAGGGCAACAGCCGCACCATCCAGGCGCCGCCGGAGATGCGCAACTTCAACCAGCTCAAGGTCGGTGACCGGGTCAAGGCAGCCGTGGTCATGGAGCGCGTGGTCTACCTGCGCAAGCCCGGCGAAGCCGCCGTGGACGGCGCCGCCGGCATGCTGGCCACCTCGCAGCTCGGCGCGAAGCCGGCCATGGTCTCGGCCGACACCATCGAGATCACGGCCCTGGTCAAATCCCTCGACACCACCCAGCGCACCGCCACCCTGCAGCTCGCCGACGGCGGCCTGCACACCGTCAAGGTTCGCCCCGACGTGGAAATGAAACCCGACTACATCGGCCGCCAGGTCGTGTTGCGCATCACCTCCGCCGTCGCTGTCAGCGTCGAGCCGCAGTAACCCCGCAACACCGGCGCGCCGCTCCCGGCTGCCGGTGGTTCCTACCCTATCCGCGCCGCACCGTCCATCCACGCCTGTGGACCCTCCCCCGGTTTTCCCTTCGCCCCCTGCCCGTATCCCGTTGAAACTCACCTATCGTGAATGATGGCGGTCGATCGTTGTCGGCGACTCCGGCACCGCAACGAAGATCGCCCCGTCTCCTCCTGTGGCTTAGCGGCCGCCGGGACAGGGGGCGGCTGTCGGCGGCGCACCCCGCTTCCCGGCAGGGTGGAGGACGCGATGGAAGGCCACATTATTCCTCTCGCCGCAAACCCACCCTGGGCCTCGAAGGCAGCGACACGGCCTTCGGTCTGATGCACAGCCCCATCCTGATGCGCCGTCATCCCTTTCGACGGACAGGGCCCTGGCCACGGCCTGTGGCTGTGCCCTCCCTGCCGGACCGAACGCCAGGAGGAACCCGTACATGAGCGAAATTCACATTCATCCATCCGTGGACAACGGCATCCGCCCGGAACAGCCCGGCTTTGCCGGCGGCACGCTGCAGTGCCTGTGCACGACCGACAAGGTGGAAGTCGCGGTCGGCGCCCAGACCCTGCACAACCACGCCTGCGGTTGCACCAAGTGCTGGAAGCCGGCGGGGGCGACCTTCGCGGTGATCGCCGTGGTACCGCGCGACAAGGTCAGTGTGGTGGCCCACCCTGAAAAGCTGCAGGTCGTCGACGAGAACGCCGTCATCCAGCGGCACGCCTGCCGTGACTGCGGTGTACACCTGTTCGGCCGCATCGAAAACAAGGGGCATGCCTTCTATGGCCTCGACTTCGTGCACACCGAACTCTCCCCACAGGAGGGCTGGTCGGCGCCTGGGTTCGCCGCCTTCGTCTCCTCGGTGATCGAGAGCGGCACGCCGCCCTCGCAGATGGAAGCCATCCGCCAGCGCCTGCGTGAGCTTCACCTGGAACCCTATGACTGCCTGTCGCCGCCGCTGATGGACGCCCTGGCCAGCCACGCCGCCAAGCAGAAAGGCACCTACCGCGACGCCTGACGGCCCTCGCCAACCCGCCGAAGCCGGAACAGGACCTGGACGGCTCCGGCGGTTGCGGCAGGCGCATTTCTTTCCTCTCGCGGACGGTCAACGCCCCCTCTCCGCGCCTCTCTACGGCCCGCTGTCGGTTTCAGGATGCGACGTGTCGTTCAGGTGCAATCCGCCGGCAGGGGGGATGGCAAGCTTCCATACTGTTAAGGACCAGGTGCGCCCAGATGCCTGGCCGGATAACAAGAATGGCGCTCCGAAGAGCCACGCGCCCGTGACGTGGCCGGCACGCCGCAGCCGAAGAGTTCCGAACCGCTGCCGGGGGACGGCAGGCGCGTTCGCGATGTCGAGGTTCGCTGAATGTCTGATGACTCGCTCCACCTGCCCCTGATTCACGACGTGCTGGAACGCCAGAAGGCCACTCCCGGTGCCCTGCTGCCAATCCTCCACGCCATCCAGGACGGCCTCGGGTACATCCCCGATGTCGCCGTTCCCGAGATCGCCCACGCCCTCAACCTCAGCGTCGCCGAGGTGCGCGGGGTGATCAGCTTCTACCACGATTTCCGTACCGCCCCGCCCGCCCGGCATACCCTGCGCCTGTGCCGGGCCGAGTCATGCCAGAGCATGGGCGCCGAAGGCCTCGCCGCGCAGCTGCGCGAGCAACTGGCGCTGGACGACCACGGTACCAGCGCCGACGGCCAGATCGCCCTGCGCCCGGTGTATTGCCTGGGCGCCTGCGCCTGCTCGCCGGCCCTGGAGCTGGACGGCCGCGTGCATGCACGCCTCACCCCCGAACGCCTGCGTGAGCTGGTGAACGGCTGCCTGGAGGACGGAGCATGCTGAAGCTGTTCGTTTCCTGCGATTCGGTCGCCCGCTCGGTGGGCGCCGACGAGGTCGCCGCCGCGCTGGCCGCCGAGGCCGAGCGTCGTCAATTGTCGATTCAGGTGCAACGCACCAGCTCCCGCGGCCTCTACTGGCTGGAGCCGCTGGTCGAGCTGGAAAGCGCCGATGGCCGCCTGGGCTTCGGCCCCATCACCGCAGCCGAGGTTCCGGCTCTGCTCGACGCCCTGGCCGGTGACCCCGCCAGCCATCCCCGCGCCCTCGGTCAGGTGGAAGACATCCCCTACCTGAAGACCCAGCAGCGTCTGCTGTTCGCCCGCGCGGGCATCACCCGGCCGTTGTCGCTGGACGACTATCGCGCCCACGGCGGCTTCGAAGGCCTGACCCGCGCCATCGGCCTGGACGGCGCCGAGGTGGTCGCTGCAGTGCTCGACTCCGGCCTGCGCGGTCGCGGCGGGGCGGCCTTCCCGGCCGGCATCAAGTGGCGCACCGTGCGCGACGCCCAGGCCGCCCGGAAATACGTGGTGTGCAACGCCGACGAAGGCGACTCCGGCACCTTCGCCGACCGCATGCTGATGGAAGGCGATCCCTTCCTGCTGATCGAAGGCATGGCCATCGCCGGCCTCGCCGTCGGCGCGACCCTGGGCTACATCTATGTACGCTCCGAGTACCCGGATTCCATCACCGCCCTCAACCTGGCCATCCAGATCGCCCGCGACGCCGGCTACCTGGGCGAGGACGTGTGCGGCAGCGGCCACGCCTTCGACCTGGAAGTACGGATGGGCGCCGGCGCCTACATCTGCGGCGAGGAAACCGCCCTGCTGGATTCCCTCGAAGGCAAGCGCGGCGTGGTTCGCGCCAAGCCGCCGCTGCCGGCGCTGCAAGGCCTGTTCGGGCTGCCGACGCTGGTGCACAACGTGCTCACCCTGGCCTCGGTGCCGGTCATCCTGGCCAAGGGCGCGCAGTTCTACCGCGACTTCGGCATGGGCCGCTCGCTGGGCACCATGCCCTTCCAGCTGGCCGGCAACATCCGCCATGGCGGGTTGGTCGAGCGCGCCTTCGGCCTGACTCTGCGCGAGCTGGTGGAAGGCTACGGCGGCGGCACCGCCACCGGCCGGCCGCTGAAGGCCGCGCAGGTGGGCGGTCCGCTGGGCGCCTGGGTGCCACCGTCGCAGTTCGACACGCCGCTGGACTATGAAGCCTTCGCCGCCATGGGCGCGATGCTCGGCCACGGCGGTGTGGTGGTGGCTGACGACAGCCTCGACATGGCCCGGATGGCGCGCTTCGCCCTGCAGTTCTGCGCCGAGGAATCCTGCGGCAAGTGCACGCCGTGCCGCATTGGTTCCACCCGTGGAGTGGAGGTCGTCGACCGCCTGCTGGCGGCGACCGACGCCCAGGCGCGGGACGAGCAGGTAATCCTGCTCAAGGATCTCTGCGACACCATGACCTACGGCTCGCTCTGCGCGCTTGGCGGCATGACCGCCTTCCCCGTGACCAGCGCCCTCAAGCACTTCCCCGCCGACTTCGGTCTGGAGTCCCAGGAGGCCGACCAATGATCAACTACTTCGACCCCGCCAGCTCCAGCAGCAGCGACATCGACCTCGGCACCCCGGCCCGCGAGAGCGACGTGCAGGTCAGCCTGAGCATCGACGGCCGCGAAATCAGCGTCCCCGCCGGCACCTCGGTGATGCGCGCCGCGGCGCTGGCAGGCACCAGCATTCCCAAGCTCTGCGCCACCGACAGCCTGGAAGCCTTCGGCTCCTGCCGCATGTGCCTGGTGGAAATCGACGGCATGCGCGGCTACCCGGCCTCCTGCACCACGCCGGTGACCGAAGGCATGGTGGTGCGCACCCAGACGCCGAAACTGGCGAGCCTGCGGCGCAACGTCATGGAACTGTATATCTCCGACCATCCGCTGGACTGCCTGACCTGTCCGGCCAACGGCAACTGCGAACTGCAGACGGTGGCCGGCCAGGTGGGCTTGCGCGAAGTGCGCTACGGCTACGAAGGCGCCAACCACCTGAGCGATACGAAGGACGTCTCCAACCCCTACTTCGACTACGACCCGAGCAAGTGCATCGTCTGCAACCGCTGCGTGCGTGCCTGCGAAGAGACCCAGGGCACCTTCGCCCTGACCATCGACGGGCGCGGCTTCGAGTCCCGCGTGGCGGCAGCCGGCGGCGAGAACTTCCTCGATTCCGAGTGCGTTTCCTGTGGCGCCTGCGTGCAGGCCTGCCCCACCGCCACGCTGATGGAAAAGAGCGTGGTCGAGATCGGCCAGCCCGAGCGCAGCGTCATCACCACCTGCGCCTACTGCGGCGTGGGCTGCTCCTTCCGCGCCGAGATGAAGGGCAACCAGCTGGTACGCATGGTCCCGGACAAGAACGGCCAGGCCAACCACGGCCACTCCTGCGTCAAGGGTCGCTTCGCCTGGGGCTACGCCACCCACCCGGATCGCATCACCAAGCCGATGATCCGCAAGCACATCAGCGACCCCTGGCAGGAGGTCAGCTGGGACGAGGCGGTCACCTACGCGGCCAGCGAATTCCGCCGCATCCAGCAGAAATACGGACGCGACTCCATCGGCGGCATCACCTCCAGCCGCTGCACCAACGAAGAAACCTACCTGGTGCAGAAACTGGTGCGCGCGGCGTTTGGCAACAACAACGTCGACACCTGCGCCCGCGTCTGCCACTCGCCCACCGGTTACGGCCTCAAGCAGACCCTGGGCGAATCCGCCGGCACCCAGAGCTTCGACTCGGTGATGCAGGCCGATGTGGTGCTGGTGATGGGCGCCAACCCCACCGATGCCCACCCCGTGTTCGGCTCCCAGCTCAAGCGCCGCCTGCGTGAAGGCGCGCAACTGATCGTCATCGACCCCCGGCGCATCGACCTGGTGGACTCGCCCCACGCCCGCGCCGAACTGCACCTGCAACTGCGCCCCGGCACCAACGTGGCCATGCTCAACGCGCTGGCCCACGTCATCGTCACCGAAGGCCTGGTCAACCAGGAGTTCGTCGATGCCCGCTGCGAGGCGGCGGAATTCGCCCGCTGGCGCGATTTCGTCAGCCTGCCGGAGAACGCACCCGAGGTGCTCGGCCCGGTCTGCGGTGTGCCCGCCGAAGAAATCCGCGCCGCCGCCCGCCTCTACGCCACCGGCGGCAACGCGGCCATCTACTACGGCCTGGGCGTCACCGAGCACAGCCAGGGCAGCACCGCGGTGATGGGCATCGCCAACCTCGCCATGGCCACCGGCAACGTCGGCCGCGAAGGCGTCGGCGTGAACCCGCTGCGCGGCCAGAACAACGTCCAGGGCTCCTGCGACATGGGCTCCTTCCCCCACGAGTTGCCGGGCTACCGCCACGTCTCCAACGAGGCCGTGCGCGCGCAGTTCGAACAGGCCTGGGGCGTGACCCTGCAGCCCGATCCGGGCCTGCGCATCCCCAACATGTTCGAGGCGGCCCTGGGCGGCACCTTCAAGGCGCTGTACTGCCAGGGCGAAGACATCGCCCAGAGCGACCCCAACACCCAGCACGTCACCGCCGCCCTGTCGGCCATGGAGTGCGTGGTAGTGCAGGACATCTTCCTCAACGAGACGGCGAAGTTCGCCCACGTGTTCCTGCCGGGCAGCTCCTTCCTCGAAAAGGACGGCACCTTCACCAACGCCGAACGCCGCATCTCGCGCGTTCGCAAGGTGATGGAACCGCTGGGCGGCAAGGCCGACTGGGAAGGCACCGTGGCCCTGGCCAATGCCCTGGGCTACCCGATGAACTACACGCACCCGTCGCAGATCATGGACGAGATCGCCCGCCTGACGCCGACCTTCACCCGCGTCAGCTACGAAGAAATCGACCGCCACGGCAGCCTGCAGTGGCCGTGCAACGACGCCGCGCCCGACGGCACCCCGACCATGCACATCGACGAGTTCGTGCGCGGCAAGGGACGCTTCATGCTCACCGGCTACGTGCCCACCGACGAGAAGGTCAACGCCCGCTACCCGCTGCTGCTGACCACCGGGCGCATCCTCAGCCAGTACAACGTCGGCGCCCAGACCCGGCGCACCGACAACGTCGCGTGGCACGAGGCAGACCGCCTGGAGATCCACCCCAGCGACGCCGAGACCCGTGGCATCCAGAATGGCGACTGGGTCGGCGTGGGCAGCCGCGCCGGGCAGACGGTACTGCGCGCCAAGGTCAGCGAGCGCGTGGCGCCCGGCGTGGTCTACACGACCTTCCACTTCCCGGAATCCGGCGCCAACGTGATCACCACCGATAACTCCGACTGGGCCACCAACTGCCCGGAATACAAGGTCACGGCGGTGGAAGTCACGCGTGTCTACGAGCCCTCCGAGTGGCAGAAGCGCTTCCAGTCGTTCAGTGACGAACAGCGGCGCCTGCTCAAGGAACGTCGCCACGCGGAGAAAGCCGAGGCCCGCCGATGAGCATCGAGAACCTGATCAAGATGGCCAACCAGATCGGCCTGTACTTCGCCAGCGAACCGGATCGCGCACAAGCCGTGCGCGGTGTCCAGCAGCATCTGCAGAGCTTCTGGACGCCGGCCATGCGCCGCGACCTGACGGCCTGGCAGGAGCAAAACCCCGACGGCGACCTGCACCCGCTGGTACGCGCCGCGCTGACGGAGGCGACCGAGAAGGCATAAGCCCCCGCCTGCGCCGTGTCTGTCCGGAACCACCGTTCCGGGCAGGCGCGGCGTTGCCCTGCTCCACTTCGATGTTTCCAACCGGCAGCGCTGTCGGCCCCGAACTCACCCCTGCCGGACGATATCGACCGAAATCTCCACCGCCGCCACCGCGCCCCGGTTCTCCAGCCAATGGGTGGTGTTCCGGTCCTCGGGCCAGCCCAACCCCGGCCCGTAGTCCGTGGCGACACCATTGCGATGGTCGGTGATGGTGCCCTGCAGGATGAACACCGTGCCGGGCCTGTCGATATGATTGTGCAGCGGCCCGAACACGCCGCCGGGCTCGATGGTCACCTTGCGCATCCGCAGTTGCCGCCCGGCCATGCCATCGATCTCGGGGCCCAGGTCGAGCGCCGCCAACAACTCCACCGTCACACCATGCGTATCGGGTGCCACCTGTTCGTCGCTCATCGTGATCGCCTCATCGTGCCGAAAAGCCCAGGACTGTTTCTTTCAGTGAAGCTTCGCTTTCAAGAATATCGCGAGTCATGCGAGAGATTTTTCATGGCACGGTGAAACTCCCGCAGGTCAGCTTGGCGGGCGGGCTTGTTCGCATCTGAACGCAGCACTGTCGTCAAATGCTTATAGGGGCGACGAGTACGTTCGCATACCCTTTCCGCTGCCCCTAAAACGCCGGCGGCCCTGCGCGACGAACAATCCCTGTGGCCGGACGACCGAGCCGTTTCAGTCCGCTGAAGGAAATACGCATGCTCAATTATGTAGCGCTAGGAATCCTTATCGCCGTTGCCCTGATCCTGTTCTACGGCATCATCGTTCTCCACGACATCCCCTACGAGATCGCCAGGGAACGCAAGCATCCCCACCAGGACGCCATCCACGTCGCCGGCTGGGTGAGCCTCTTCACCCTGCATGCGATCTGGCCATTGCTCTGGATCTGGGCAACCCTCTACCGCGAAGACCGCGGCTGGGGCATGAGCAGTTCATCAATACCCGCCACCGAGGGAGAGCTGGAGGCGCTCAAGGCCGAGCTGCTGGAGCTCAAACGCACGCTCGGCACCAGCCACGAACAGCCGCACGGGGACGTCTGACATGGAAACGTTGCTGCTGCTCAGCTATGCCGCCCTGTGCGTGGCGATCTTCAAGATCTTCAAGATTCCGAAGAACAAGTGGACCATCCCGACCGCCGCCCTTGGCGGTGTGGTGCTGGTCGGCTGTCTGGTGTTCCTGATGAACTACAACCACCCCTACTCGGAAGTCACCCGCGCCTACTTCATCAGCACGCCGATCTCGCCCAACGTCAGCGGTCAGGTCATCGAGGTGCCGGTCGAGCGCGACCATTCGGTGAAGAAAGGCGAGGTGCTGTTCCGACTCGACCCAACGCCCTTCGAGAGCAAGGTGAAATCGCTGGAGGCGCAACTGGTCTCGGCCAAGGCGGACGTCCAGCGCGCCGCTACCCTGGTCGAGCGCAACGTCGGCAACCGCCGCGACCTGGACCAGGCCACCGCCCGGGTCAACGATCTGGAGGCGCAGCTGATGGGCGCCCGCTACGACCTCGACAGCACCACCGTGCGAGCGCCGGCGGACGGCATCATTTCGCAGTTGTTCCTGCGCCCCGGTGTACGCGCAACCCGCTTCGCAACCCGCCCCTCCATGGTGTTCATCCCCGACCAGGAGCGCTACTACGTTGCCTGGATGCGGCAGAACGGCCAGTTGCGCATCCAGCCCGGCGAGGCGGCGGAGATCGCCTTCGACGGCCTGCCCGGCCAGGTCTTCCAGGCCAAGGTCCGGCGCATGCTGCCGGTGATCGGCGAAGGCGAAATCCAGCCGGGCGGCAGCCTGGTCAGCTTCAGCAACTCACCGCCCCCCGGCCGGGTGCCGGTGATCCTCGACATCACCGACCCTGCCTTCGAGCAGTACCGCGCCGGCCTGCCCGGCGGCTCCTTCGGCCAGGCCGCGGTGTATAGCGAACACGCCCACGAGTTGGCGGTGATGCGCAAGATCCTGCTGCGCATGTCCTCCTGGCTGAACTACATCTACCCCTTCCACTAGCCTCGATCACTGATGTGCCTGCTGGCGGCGTTGGCTCGCCTCGCCGACCAGCCGGCAGGCCACGTAGTACTTGTAGATGTTGCCGACCGCCTCACGCGCGGCGGCATGCTCGACCCGGCAATAGCCTGTCAGCCGCCCAGGGCGATGATCGCGAACAGCAAGGCCGTGCCCACCACTGCCAGCGCGCCGCCGCCCACCCAGGGCGTCCCGCCGGAGTAATGGGCCAGCACCCAACCGGCGAGGAAGAGCATCGCCAGCGCCACCAGGTTGGAGATGCGGATGGCCAATCCGGTCTGGTCGATCAACAGGAACGGAATGACCAACGGGAAGGTCGCCAGCACCACCAGCAGGAAGGTGCCCAGCGCCCCCTTGAAATCATCCAGATCCAGCCGTGCGCGAACCGGGCTTGCGTTGGCCAGCAGGCGAACCCGCAGCATCTCCAGAGCGTCCGTCCCCGCGGCCTGGGCGATGCGTGGCGGCAAGGCCTCGGCGATAAGGCCCTGACCTTCGCGCGGGTCGGTGCCGCTGCCCAGTCGGGCCAGGAGGGTCCGGCTACGCGTGCGCTCGGTCCAGGTACGCAACAGGTAGATGACGGCATCGGCCAGGCCCCATGCCAGGTTGCAGCCCAGGGCCGCGATCAGCATGGTTCGGGCCTCCTCGCGGCCAGCCGTGGCGACACTCAGCGAGCCGATGAAGGTCATTGCCATCAGCAGGCCGAAGATCACTTCGGTGACCCGGTCCACGGGGTCGAGAACCCGCTGCCAGGTTCCAACTCGAGGTCTGTCCATCGCACCCTCCCCAGAGCGGCGGACGAAACGTGCCGTCCACCATGCATTCGCTGAATCAGAGACTGCACAAGCCGTTGTACGGAAGGTACCCGGCGGTCAGCAGGCCAATCGCCCTTGCGGCGAAAATCAACGGCTCCAGGCAAGTAAAGACGCTGCTACCCACTCGCGCTTGCCTTGGCGAACAGAATCTCTCCAGCACAGGGAAAGGCGGGTATTTCATCGAACTGATCCGATTCTGTCGCTCAGCTGCGCCCTTCGGTAGCCAGTGCCTGATTCATGCCTAAACTTCCTCGCAACCCTTCTCGCACAAGCCAGCGGCGTGGCCTGCGGAGAACAGAACTTCCGGAACACTACGAGGACGCCCGGATATGAGCAGTTTGTTCGACGCTATCGTTCTCGGCCTGCTGGCAATACTTCCCCTGATCAACCCACCGACGACGGTGGCGCTGTTCCTGGCCCTGTCCCATGGGTTCAGCCGGGAGGAAAAGAACAGGCAGGCGCTGCTGACCGCCTTCTACGTGTTCATCATCATGATGCTCACCTACTACATCGGTGAACTGATCATGGATGTCTTCAATATCTCCATCCCCGGCCTGCGCATCGCCGGGGGCGGAATCCTCTGCATCATCGGCGGCAGAATGCTGTTTCCCCAGCCCCTTCCCCCCTCCGCCTCGCAGGATGGCAATGCCGAACGCAGCAGCTTTGCCTTCATCCCGCTGGCCATGCCCAGCACGGCCGGCCCAGGCACCATCGCGATGATCATCAGCGCCTCCGCCACGATCAAACACAACACGAGCTTTCCGCAGTGGGTGTTGCTGACCGCGCCGCCACTGATTTTCCTGTCGGCGGCACTGACGCTGTGGGTCTGCCTGCGCGCCTCGGACTGGATCATGAAGATGACGGGCGAATCCGGTATCGACGCCATCTCCCGCTTGATGGGCTTCCTGCTCGTCTGCATGGGCGTTCAGTTCGCCATCAACGGCTCGGTGGAAATCGTGCAGGGCATCATCAACAACAACCTGCACCTCACCCAGCCCTAGCCACCTCCCGCACGTAACGCCAGCCCTGACGGCTGGCGTCGTTCGCCCTGCCCCTCAGGCCCTGACCTGGCGCACCGGTGCCCGGCTGCGCTGCTGCGCCTCCCAGTCACCCACCACGCCCACCGGTACGTCCGCCGGTGCCAGCATCTCGCGGCCGCGCACCAGGTCGGAGGCGCGCTCGGCGAGCATGATGGTCGGTGCGTTGAGGTTGCCGTTGGGCTCGGTGGGGAAGACTGACGAGTCGATCACCCGCAGGCCCTGGATGCCGCGCACGCGCAGTTCGGAATCGACCACCGCCAGCTCGTCCTCACCCATGCGGCAGGAGCCGCAGGGGTGCATGGTGCTTTCCATGTTGGCGCGGACGAAGGCGTCGATCTCCTCGTCGGTCTGCACCTGCGGTCCGGGCGCCAGTTCCTCGCCACGGAAGCGGTCCATGGCCGGCTGGCCGATGATCTCGCGGGTCAGGCGCACGCAGCGGCGGAAGCCCTCGCGGTCCTCCTCGCTCTCCAGGTAGTTGAAGCGGATTTCCGGGTGCTGGTACGGGTCGGCCGAGACGGCGCGCACGTAGCCGCGGCTCTTGGGCTTGTTCGGCCCGGTGAGGATCATGAAGCCGTGGCCCTTGAACGGCTTGTCGCCGTCATAACGCATGGCCGCCGGCAGGAAGTGGAACTGGATGTCGGGCCAGCGCAGGCCTTTGGAGGAGCGGATGAAGCCGCCGGCCTCGAAGTGGTTGCTCGCCCCCAGGCCATCCTTGAACAGCAGCCAGCGCAGGCCAATCAGCGCCTTGCCCAGCAGGCCCATCCTGCCGTTGAGGGTCACCGGCTCCTTGCAGGCGTACTGGATGTAGATCTCCGAGTGGTCCTGCAGGCTCTCGCCGACGCCGGGCAGGTCGTGCAGCACTTCGATGCCGGCCTTGCGCAGCACCGCCGCCGGCCCGATGCCGGAACGCTGCAGCAGGTGCGGCGAGCCGATGGGACCTGAGCTGACCAGCACCTCGCGATTGCAGTAGACGGTGTGGGTCTTGCCGCCCTGGTCGTACTCCACGCCGATGGCGCGCTTGCCTTCGAGGAGGATGCGCCGGCTCATGGCGTGGGTCACCACGGTCAGGTTCGGCCGCTCCATGGCCGGGCGCAGGTAGGCGTTGGCGGTGGACCAGCGAACGCCGTCCTTCACCGTCATGTGCATGGCGCCGAAGCCTTCCTGCATGTAGCCGTTGCAGTCGTCGGTCTTGATGTAGCCCGCCTCGGCGCCGGCCTCGACCCAGGCGCCGTACAAGGGGTTCTGCATGTTGTTGCCGTTGTTGGTGGAGAGCGGGCCGTCGGCGCCCCGGTAGTCGTCGCCGCCGAACTTGTAGCCCTCGGCGCGCTTGAAGTACGGCAGGCAGTTGCGATAGCCCCAGCCCTTGGCGCCGAGGGACTCCCACTCATCGAAGTCGTAGGCATGGCCACGGATGTAGACCAGCCCGTTGATCGACGAGGAGCCGCCCAGCACCTTGCCGCGCGGGCAATGCAGGCGGCGGTTGTCGAGGTGTTTCTCGGCGGCCGTTTCGTAGCGCCAGTTGTACTTCTTGGTGTTCATCGGGATGGAGAAGGCACTGGGCATCTGGATGATCACGCTGCGGTCGCTGCCGCCGAATTCCAGGACCAGGACCGAGGTACGCGGGTCTTCGCTCAGGCGATTGGCCAGGACGCAGCCGGCCGAACCCGCACCAATGATGATGTAGTCGTATTTGTTGGTCATTTCGGATCTCTCTGGCGCGGGGGACGCGCCCGTCGGTTACCAGGCCTTGCCCGTGGAGAAGTGCGGAGTGGTGCTCTCGATGTCGCGGATGAGGCGTTCCTCTTTCGCCAGGTCAAGCGACAGGCACAGCAGGTAGTAGGCGATGCCGGAGACGATCAGGCCGACCAGCCAGGCCATGTCGACGCCGCCGATCATCTTCGCCAGGGGGCCGACGAACACTTCGTCGGTGCCGTTGTAGATAGTGAAGAACGGGATCATCACCACGAAGCCGATCAGGTAGGCGATCAGCCCACGGCTGCCCCAGTGGCCGTAGATGTTGTCGTTGGGCAGGAAGAAGTGCGGGATGGCGTAGCGGCCCTTGCGCACGAAGAAGTAGTCGGTGAGGTTGACGGCGGTCCAGGGCACCAGGAAGTACAGCATCACCACCAGGTACATGTTGAGCACCGACAGGCCGGAGCCCGAGGCATTGATGGTGACGGCCATGCCCAATTGCAGCACCACCACGAAGAGGATCGCCCAGATGCGCACGCGGGGGGTCGGCTTGATCTTCCTGAACGAGTCGACACCGGTGAGGGTGGTGAGCTTGGCGCTGTAGATGTTCATCGCGATCACCGGCAGGAACGCCAGGATGGTCAGCGCCACCATCAAAGTGCCCAGCTGCGGCGCGAAACCGGCGCCCACGGCATTGAGCGCCACCAGTACGTCGGTGGTGTGCAGGTGCTCGGCCAGCCAGCCGCCGACGGCGATCATCCAGGCGCCGGACAGCGAAGCGCCGAGGAACACCGCGAGGATCAGCTTGCCGCTGGAGGTGTTCTTCGGCAGGTAACGCGAGTAGTCCGAAACGTAGGGCGCATAGGCGATGTTGTAGCTGGCGCCGGCGGCGAACTGGGCGACGAAGCCGACCCAGGTGAAGCCCAGGGCGACGGCCTCGGTGCCGCCCGCCGGAGCCGGTGCGGACTGGACCCAGCCCATCAGCACGGCGAGCGAGAGCAGCCCGTAGAGCGGCAGCGAGAGGAACAGCGACCACTTGAAGGTGCGGTGCATCCAGTCGTGGCCGAGGATCGCCAGCAGGGTCGCCGGCACCGTCACCGCCAGGGCCACCTGCATCGGCCCCCACTGGAACAGCGTGTTGAGCCCCTGCATCATCAGCACCAGGTTGACGATGTTGAAGCCGGCGAAGACGAACAGGGTGGCGAACAGCACCAGGATCACGCCGCGATAGCCGAACTGCGCGCGCGACTGGATCATCTGCGGCAGCCCCAGGTGCGGGCCCTGGGAGCCGTGGAAGGCCATGAACAGGGTGCCGAACATGATGCCGAGGGTGCCGGCGATCATGGTCCAGAGGGCGTTCAGGCCGACGCTGGGGCCGACGAAGCCGATGGTCATGGTGAAGAAGGTGAAGTTGCCGACGAACCAGAACGGGCCCTGGGTCGACAGTTTGTCGGTGCGCTCGTGCTCCTCGATGAAATCGATGGAGTGCCCTTCAATTTCCAAGCCGCGCGCGCCTTCGGCAAGGGGAGCTGACTGCGATTCTGCTTTCATGGTTCTCTCCGGATTGTTCTTGTATGGAGTCTCACCAGCAGGCACTGCACCTGAGATCGAGTCTGTTACGACGCGTGCTGCAGGTACAGCGCCCCGTGCATCAACGGTATGGCGATTTGCCAGGCGGCCCGATCAGGGCAAGGTGATCCACACCGCCTTGGTTTCCAGCAGGTAATCCAGCTGTTCCGATCCCATGTCCTTGCCGTAGCCGGACTGCTTGTAGCCGCCGAAGGGCATGCTCGGGTCGAGGGTGCTGTGGGCGTTGACGTAGACGGTGCCGGCACGCAGACGCGGGATCAGGCTATGGACATTGCCCAGGTCGTTCGAGTAGAGGGCCGCGGCCAGGCCGAACTCGGAATCGTTGGCCAGCGCCAGCGCCTCCTCCTCGTCGTCGAAGGGTGCGGTGACCAGCACCGGGCCAAAGATTTCCTCGCGGACCACGCGCATGTCGTTGCGGCAGTTGGCGAAGATGGTCGGCTGCACGAAGAAGCCCGACCCTTCGACCGCCTCGCCGCCGTAATAGACCTCGGCGCCCTCCTCCTTGCCGGCCTGGATGTAGGCCAGCACGCGCTCCTGCTGCTGCCGGGACACCATAGGGCTGATGAAGCAGTCAGGGTCCAGCCCCGGCGCCAGCTTCAGGCTCGCGGTGTAGTCGGCCAGCTCGCGCAGGAATTCGTCATAGACGCTGCGCTGCACGTAGGCGCGGGTGCCGGCGTCGCAGACCTGCCCGGAGTTGAAGAACACGCCGTTGGCCACCGCCTGGGCGGCGGCCTTGATGTCGGCGTCGGCGCAGACGATCACCGGCGACTTGCCGCCCAGCTCCAGGGTCAGGCGCTTCATCTGGTCCATCGCCGACTTGCCGACGTTGCAGCCGACCGGGGTGGAACCGGTGAAGCTCAGTTTGTCGATGCCCGGGTGCTCGGCCATCGCCGCGCCGACCACGCTGCCGCGACCGCTGACGATGTTCACCACGCCATCGGGAATCCCGGCTTCCTGCACCAGCTCGGCGAAACGCAGCGCCGACAGCGAAGTCAGCTCCGCCGGCTTGACCACCACGGTGCAGCCGACCGCCAGCGCCGCGCCGAGCTTCCAGGCCATGGTCTGCAGCGGGAAGTTCCACGGCACGATGACGCCGACCACGCCCACCGGCTCCTTGCGGGTGTAGGCCACGTAGTTGCCCGGCAGCGACGGTTCGACAGTGCGGCCGTGAATCTTGCTGGCCCAGCCGGCGAAGTAGCGGAAGGTGTCGATGGTGCCCTGGATGTCCACGGCCCGCGCCTGGGCCACCGACTTGCCCATGTCGACCGATTCGATCTCGGCCAGCTCATCGCCGTTGGCCTCGATCAGGTCGGCCAGGCGATGCAGCAGGCGCTCGCGCTCCAGCGGCTTGAGCTGGCTCCAGGCGCCGCCGTCGAACTGCGCGCGGGCGGCCTGCACGGCGCGCTCCAGGTCGGCCGCGGTGCCCATGGGGATGCGGGTCAGCGCGGCCTCGGTGGAGGGCTCGATGACCTGGGCCGTGGCGCCGTCGCTGGCGTCTACCCAGGCGCCGGCGATGAACATTTTCTGCGGCTTGGAGAGGAAGCGCTGGGTGGCTTCGGAGATGCCGTAGCGCTGCAGATACTCTTTGACCTTGGTGTCCACTCGGATGTCCTCGTTGCGGGGCGGGCACTCTCGCCCGCCGGTTGCAGGGCAGTGGGCCGGGCTCAGCGAGCCTGGGCGCGGGCGTGGAAGATGAAGCCGATGCTGTTCATCAGCAGCTGCGCGGCGAGGATCGAGGTGACACCGGCGGGGTCATAGGCCGGCGCGACTTCCACCAGGTCCATGCCGACGATGCGGCCGTGGCTGCGCTTGGCCAGTGCCTGGATGATTTCCAGCACCTCGTAGTACTGGAAGCCGCCGTGGCTGGGGGTGCCGGTGCCCGGCGCGATGGACGGGTCGAAGCCATCGATGTCGATGGTGATGTAGTAGTTGCGGTCCTGCGGGATCATGTCCACCACTGCGTCGCAGCCCAGGCGGCGTACATCGCGCACCGAGAGGATCTGCGAGCCGGCGTCGCGGGCGGCGTCGTAGTCGGCGCGGTTGGACGAGGACACGTTGCGGATGCCCATCTGGGTCATGCCGACGATATGGTCCATCTCCGAGGCGCGGCGCAGCGGGTTGCCGTGGCCGAAGCGCACGCCGTGGCGCTCGTCGACGAAGTCAAGGTGCGCGTCGAAGTGCACGATGTGGATCGGCCCGCGCCCTTCGAAGGCCTTGATCACCGGCGCGTGGATCGAGTGGTCGCCACCCAGCACCACCGGCATGGCGCCGGACGCGAGGATCTGCCGCACGGCGGATTCGATGTTGGCGTTACTGGTTTCCATGTCGGTGTGCACGATGTCGGCGTCGCCCACGTCCACCATGCGCACCTGGTCCTCGGTCAGATAGGTGGCGTCGTCTTCGTGGTCATAGGCGCCGGAGTGGCCGAAGGAGAACAGCGTGGATGCCTCGCGGATGCCGCGCGGTCCGAAGCGGGCGCCGGAGCGCCACTGGGTGCCCATGTCGTTCGGTGCGCCGAGGATGGCGACGTCGGCATCGATGGCGTTCCAGTCGGTGCAGATGGGCGACTTGGCGAACGTGCAGTGCCCGACAAAGGGCAGGTTCAGGCGGCCGGACTCGTAACCGTGCTTTGCCATGGTCGTGCTTCTCCATTTCTTGTTCTGTTGAGGAGGTGGGGCGGCGGGGAGCGCCCTTGGATCGACTATGGACGCGGACGGGGGATGGAAAAATGCGCAAGTTCAGATACTCACATCGGCTATCCCGAAGTATTCGCAACACCCCTTCCCTATTCCCCGCGCCCGTGCGCGCCCCTCTACGGCGGTGCTTTCGGCCTGTCTTTACGCTCACCGAAGCCAGCACCGGGCGCGTGTTACAGCAATATTCCGGCGATACGGCAGCGGCGCCTGGCGTTGCGCCGCGCCGGGGCGCCGGTTTACCTTGGCAAAAACAATTCGATCCAGGGCTCATATCAGCTTCTGCGATGTGAAACCGGACAGGAGGCCTGCGTGATCCAGTTGCACGACGTCGACCTGAAACTCCTCAGGGTGTTCGCCACCATCGTCCGCTGCGGCGGCTTTTCCGCCGCCCAGGCCGCGCTCAACGCAGGCCAGTCGACCATCAGCGAGCAGATGACACACCTGGAGACGCGCCTGGGGGTCAAGCTCTGCCAGCGCGGACGCAGCGGCTTCCGCCTCACCGAACAGGGCGTCGCCATCCACGAGGCCACCCAGCGCCTGCTGTCCGCCGTGGAGGGCTTCTGCATGGACGCCGACGTGCTCAAGCAGCACATCAGCGGCAAGCTCAACCTCGGCATCATCGACTCCACCCTGACCGACCCCGACTCGCCGCTGCCGCGCACCACCCAGCGCTTCGTCTCGCGCGGCCACGATGCCCACCTGAACGTCTACATCGGCGCCCCGGCGGAACTGGAGGAGCGCGTGCTGGACGGCCGACTGCACCTGGCCATCGGGCACTTTCCGCTGCGCGTGCCGGGGCTCTCCTACCTGCCGCTGTACCAGGAAGCCCTGGGCCTGTACTGCGGCCGCCGCCACCCGCTGTTCGCCAGCCAGGAGAAGAACGGCCGCCTGCTGGAGGAGGTCCGCGCCAGCCGTATCGTCGCGCGCGGCTACATGCAGCAGTACGATCTGGAACAGCTGGGCGTGAGCAAGGCGGCGGCCACGGTGGAGAACATCGAGGCGGCGGCGATCCTGATCATTTCCGGTGCCTACATCGGCTTTCTTCCGGCACACTTCGCCGAACAGTGGGTGAAGACCGGCGAGATGCGCCGCCTGGGCGCCAGCGCGCTGAACCTGATGTCGCCGTTCGACGCCATCACCCGCCGGGGCGTGGCGCCACCGCCGATCCTGCGCGCCTTCCTCGAAGACCTGGCGGCCTCCTCGCGCCAGAGCGGCCACGCCTGACCCCACACCCGATTCAGTTTTTTCGCAGGCCCCTAAATGCGCATCCACGTCAGCTTCATCGACCGCGTCGGCATCACCCAGGAAGTCCTGGCCCTGCTGGTCGGCCGCAACCTCAACCTCGACGCCGTCGAGATGGTGCCGCCAAACGTCTACATCGACGCCCCGGCGCTCAGCTTCACGGTACTCGACGAATTGCGCGGCGCGCTGCTGCAGGTGCGCGGGGTGGAAGCGGTGACCGTGGTCGACATCCTCCCCGGACAGCGCCGCAGCCTGCAGCTGGACGCGCTGCTGGAAGCGATGAGCGACCCGGTGCTGGCGGTCGACACGGAAGGCCGCGTGCTGCTGGCCAACCCGGCGCTGCTGCAATTCTGCGAGCAGCCGCCGGAGGGCCGCCTGCTGTCAGAGCTGTTCGACGACCCGGCGCTGGCCGCCACCCTGGTTGAACAGGGCTTCCGCCTGCCGCTGGGCGAAGTCACCCTGCGCGGCCAGGCGCTGCTGCTCGACGCCGTGCCGATCCACGAGAACGACAACCTCACCGGCGCCCTGCTCACCCTCTATCCGCCGAACCGCATCGGCGGCCGCCTGGCCGCGCTGCACCACGACCACGCCGAAGGCTTCGATGCGCTGATCGGCGACTCGCAGCCGGTGCGCGCCCTCAAGGCCCGCGCCATGCGCGTGGCCGCACTGGACGCACCGCTGCTGATCCACGGCGAAACCGGCACCGGCAAGGAACTGGTCGCCCGTGCCTGCCACGCCGCCAGCGCGCGCAGCGCCCAGCCGTTCCTCGCGCTGAACTGCGCTGCATTGCCGGAAAGCCTGGCCGAGAGCGAGCTGTTCGGCTACGCCCCCGGCTCCTTCACCGGCGCCCAGCGCGGCGGCAAGCCCGGCCTGCTGGAACTGGCCCACCAGGGCACGGTGTTCCTCGACGAGATCGGCGAGATGTCCCCCTACCTGCAGGCCAAGCTGCTGCGCTTCCTCAGCGACGGCTGCTTCCGCCGTATCGGCGGCGACCGCGAGGTGAAGGTCGACGTGCGCATCCTCAGCGCCACCCACCGCGACCTGGAGAAGATGGTCGGCGAAGGCAGCTTCCGCGAGGACCTGTTCTACCGCCTCAACGTGCTCAACCTGGAAGTGCCGCCGCTGCGCGAGCGCGGCCAGGACATTCTTCAGTTGGCGCGGCACTTCATGCAGCAGGCCTGCACGCAGATCCAGCGCCCGCCGTGCCGGCTGGCCGCCAGTGCCTTCCCCGCACTGCTCGGCAACCGCTGGCCGGGCAACGTGCGCCAGTTGCAGAACGTGATCTTCCGCGCCGCCGCCGTGTGCGAGGGCACGCTGGTGGAGATCCACGACCTGGACATCGCTACCGCCGTGGCGCCCCTGGCCAGTGGCGAGATCGGCAGCCTGGAGGAAGCCGTCGAAGGCTTCGAGAAGGACCTGCTCAGCCGCCTCTACGGCAGCTACCCCTCCACCCGGCAACTGGCCGCGCGCCTGAGCACCTCCCACAGTGCCATCGCCACCCGCCTGCGCAAGTACGGCATTCCCGGCAAGGCCTGAGCCCGCGCCAAGCGCTCAAGGACGGGCCTTGAGCGCAATCGTATTGTTTTAAATACATCGTATCGTTTTCCATACAAAAGCATCCCCACCACGCCCGGCGCGGCTTGTCTGCCGGGCGTTGGAGGCAGATCACGACAAGTCGTATCGAATTCAATACAGAAACATCATCCAGATCACCCTCAATAACGACTAACTTATTGATTTATAAATAGAAGATAAAACTGGCATCCGCCTTGCTCTTTCCTCCTCGACACCGCTCGTTACCCGACACGAGCCCATCCCAAAGGCCGCCCGAAGAAGCGGCGAGTCTGACCCCCGAGGAGTTCCCATGAGCCAAGTGCGCTTTACCGTCGAACACGAATGGCTGCGTCTGGATGCCGATGGCCTGATCACTGTCGGCATCACCCACCATGCCCAGGAAGCCCTCGGCGACGTGGTCTTCGTGCAACTGCCCGAGCCGGGCACCTACAGCGCCGGCCACGAAGTGTCGACCGTGGAATCGGTGAAAGCGGCGAGCAACATCCTCATGCCGCTGGACGGCGAAGTGGTGGAAGTGAACACCACCCTCGAAGGCACCCCGGAGCTGGTCAACGAAGACGCGCAGAACGGCGGCTGGTTCTTCCGCATGCGCCCCAGCGACGCCGGCCAGTTCGCCGCGCTGCTCGACGAAGCCGCCTACCAGCAACTGATCAGCGCCTGAGGAATACACCATGGCCAGCCATGACAATGCCCTGGGCACCCAGGACGAATTCGTCGCCCGCCACATCGGCCCGCGCGACAGCGATGTCCGCGCCATGCTCGAACTGCTCGGCTACGCCGACCTCGACGCGCTGACCGCCAGCGTCATCCCCGACAGCATCAAGGGCACCTCCGTGCTCGACCTGCCGGCCGGCCAGAGCGAGGCCGAAGCCCTCGCCGCGATCAAGGCGATCGCCAGCAAGAACCAGCTGTTCAAGACCCACATCGGCCAGGGCTACTCCCCCTGCCACACCCCGGCGCCGATCCTGCGCAACCTGCTGGAAAACTCGGCCTGGTACACCGCCTACACCCCCTACCAGCCGGAAATCTCCCAGGGCCGCCTGGAAGCGCTGCTGAACTTCCAGACCCTGGTCAGCGACCTGACCGGCATGCAGATCGCCAACGCCTCGCTGCTCGACGAAGCCACCGCCGCCGCCGAGGCCATGACCTTCTGCAAGCGCCTGTCGAAGAACAAGGCCGCCCAGGCCTTCTTCGCCTCCGTGCACTGCCACCCGCAGACCCTCGACGTGCTCCGCACCCGCGCCGAGCCGCTGGGCATCGAGGTGGTGGTCGGCGACGAACAGGCGCTCACCGACTTCAGCCCCTATTTCGGCGCCCTGCTGCAGTACCCGGCGAGCCACGGCGACGTGCTCGACTGCCGCGCGCCCATCAACGGCTTCCATGCCACCGGCGCCCTGGTGGCGGTGGCCGCCGACCTGTTGGCCCTGACCCTGCTCACCCCGCCGGGCGAATTCGGCGCCGACGTGGTCCTGGGCAGCGCCCAGCGCTTCGGCGTGCCGCTGGGCTTCGGCGGCCCGCACGCGGCCTACTTCGCCACCCGCGATGCCTTCAAGCGCGACATGCCCGGCCGCCTGGTCGGCGTTTCCATCGACCGCTTCGGCAACCGTGCGTTGCGCCTGGCCATGCAGACCCGCGAGCAGCACATCCGCCGCGAGAAGGCCACCAGCAACATCTGCACCGCGCAGGTGCTGCTGGCCAACATAGCCAGCATGTACGCCGTCTACCACGGCCCGAAGGGGCTCAAGCACATCGCCCAGCGCATCCACCAGCTGACCGCCACCCTGGCCCTGGGCCTGGCCAAGCTGGGCGTCAGCGTGGAGCAGGAACACTTCTTCGACAGCCTGACCTTGAACCTCGGCCAGGCCGATCAGATCACCGCACTGCATGAGCGGGCGAAGGCCGCGCGGATCAACCTGCGCCGGATCGACGCCTTGCGCGTCGGCATCGCCCTCGACGAAACCACCACCCAGGCGGATGTCGAACAGCTCTGGGCGCTGCTGGCCGGCAGCCAGCCGCTGCCCGACTTCGCCAGCCTCGCAGCTTCGGCCGCCAGCCGCCTGCCGGCCGCGCTGCTGCGCCAGTCGGCCTTCCTCGCCCACCCGGTGTTCAACCGCTATCACTCGGAAACCGAGCTGATGCGCTACCTGCGCAAGCTGGCGGACAAGGACCTGGCGCTGGACCGCAGCATGATCCCGCTGGGCTCCTGCACCATGAAGCTGAACGCCGCCAGCGAGATGATCCCGATCACCTGGGCGGAATTCGGCAACCTGCACCCCTTCGCGCCGGCCGAACAGGCCGAGGGCTACCACGCCCTGACCCAGGAACTGCAGGCCATGCTCTGCGCCGCCACCGGCTACGACGCCGTGTCGCTGCAGCCTAACGCCGGCTCCCAGGGCGAATACGCCGGCCTCCTGGCGATCCGCGCCTACCACGCCAGCCGTGGCGAAGCGCACCGCGATGTCTGCCTGATCCCCTCCTCCGCCCACGGTACCAATCCGGCCACCGCACAGATGGCCGGCATGCGCGTGGTGGTCACCGGCTGCGACGCCAAGGGCAACGTCGACATCGACGACCTGCGCTTCAAGGCCGAGGAATACCGCGACCGCCTGGCGGCGCTGATGATCACCTACCCGTCCACCCACGGCGTGTTCGAGGAAGGCATTCGCGAAATCTGCGCCATCGTCCACGACAACGGCGGCCAGGTGTACATCGACGGCGCCAACATGAACGCCATGGTCGGCCTCTGCGCGCCGGGCAAGTTCGGCGGCGACGTCTCCCACCTGAACCTGCACAAGACCTTCTGCATCCCCCATGGTGGCGGCGGTCCCGGCGTCGGCCCGATCGGCGTGAAATCTCACCTGGCGCCCTTCCTGCCAGGCCACGGCGAGCAGCTGGAACGCAAGGTCGGCGCGGTGAGCGCAGCGCCCTTTGGCAGCGCCAGCATCCTGCCGATCACCTGGATGTACATCCGCATGATGGGTGGCGCCGGCCTGCGCCGGGCCTCGCAGTTGGCGATCCTCAACGCCAACTACGTGGCCCGCCGCCTGGAGGAGCACTACCCGATCCTCTACAGCGGCGGCAACGGCCTGGTGGCCCACGAATGCATCCTCGACCTGCGCCCGCTCAAGGACAGCAGCGGCATCAGCGTCGACGACGTGGCCAAGCGCCTGATCGACTACGGCTTCCACGCCCCGACCATGTCCTTCCCGGTGGCCGGCACCCTGATGGTGGAGCCCACCGAGAGCGAGTCGAAGGAAGAACTGGACCGCTTCTGCGACGCCATGATCCGCATCCGCGAGGAAATCCGCGCGGTGGAAAGCGGCGAGCTGGACGCCAGCGACAACCCGCTGAAGAACGCCCCGCACACCGCGGCGGAACTGGTCGGCGAATGGACACACCCCTACAGCCGCGAGCTGGCGGTGTTCCCGGTCCAGAGCCTGGTCGACGGCAAGTACTGGCCGCCGGTAGGCCGCGTCGACAACGTCCATGGCGACCGCAACCTGATCTGCGCCTGCCCGTCCCTGGAAAGCTACCAGGAAGCCTGAAGCCGCACGGCGCGCCCGGCGGTGGCCGGGCGCGCCTCACCCGACATTCGTGAGGTAACCCCATGTTCAGCAAGCACGACCAGATCCAGGGCTATGACGACGAACTGCTCGCGGCGATGGACGCCGAGGAGGCTCGCCAGGAGGACCACCTCGAGCTGATCGCCTCGGAGAACTACACCAGCAAGCGCGTCATGCAGGCCCAGGGCAGCGGGCTGACCAACAAGTACGCCGAAGGCTACCCGGGCAAGCGCTACTACGGTGGCTGCGAGCACGTCGACAAGGTCGAGCAGCTGGCCATCGACCGCGCCAAGCAGCTGTTCGGCGCCGACTACGCCAACGTCCAGCCGCACTCCGGCTCCTCGGCCAACGCCGCTGTTTATCTCGCCCTGCTCAACGCCGGCGACACCATCCTGGGCATGAGCCTGGCCCACGGCGGCCACCTGACCCACGGCGCCAAGGTCTCCTCCTCCGGCAAGCTGTACAACGCCGTGCAGTACGGCCTGGACACCGCCACCGGCCTGATCGACTACGACGAAGTCGAGCGCCTGGCCGTGGAGCACAAGCCGAAGATGATCGTCGCCGGCTTCTCCGCCTACTCCAAGACCCTCGACTTCCCGCGCTTCCGCGCCATCGCCGACAAGGTCGGGGCGCTGCTGTTCGTCGACATGGCCCACGTCGCCGGCCTGGTCGCCGCTGGGCTGTACCCGAACCCGCTGCCCTACGCCGACGTGGTCACCACCACCACCCACAAGACCCTGCGCGGTCCGCGCGGCGGCCTGATCCTGGCGCGCAGCAACGAAGAGATCGAGAAGAAGCTCAACTCCGCTGTCTTCCCCGGCGCCCAGGGCGGTCCGCTGATGCACGTGATCGCCGCCAAGGCGGTGTGCTTCAAGGAAGCGCTGGAGCCCGGCTTCAAGGACTACCAGGCCCAGGTGATCAAGAACGCCCAGGCCATGGCCTCGGTGTTCATCGACCGCGGCTACGACGTGGTCTCCGGCGGCACCGACAACCACCTGATGCTGATCAGCCTGGTGAAGCAGGGCCTGACCGGCAAGGAAGCGGACGCCGCCCTCGGCCGCGTCGGCATCACGGTGAACAAGAACGCCGTGCCGAACGACCCGCAGAGCCCGTTCGTCACCTCCGGCATCCGCATCGGCACCCCGGCAGTGACCACTCGTGGATTGAAGGAAGAGCAATGCCGCGAACTGGCTGGCTGGATCAGCGACGTGCTGGACCATCTGGGCGACGCCGACGTCGAGGCCAAGATAGCCGGCCAGGTCGCCGGTCTGTGCGCCGACTATCCGGTTTATCGCTGAGATTCCCGCGCCCCTTCTCTTCGTAGGAGCGAGCTCGTGACCCACAGGGATGTGGGGAATGCCGTTATCCGTAGGGAAAGGATTCGGCCTCGCGAACGGCCTCGCAGCGGGGCTGGTTCGCGAGCAAGCTCGCTCCTACAGGAAAAGCGCAGCGATCCGAGACTTCTGGAGCCTCCCCATGTCACTCAGCGTCTTCGACCTGTTCAAGATCGGTATCGGCCCCTCCAGCTCGCACACGGTGGGGCCGATGCGCGCCGCCGCGCGCTTCGTCGACGGCCTGCGCCGCGACGGCCTGCTGGACGCCACCCACAGCCTGCGCGTTGAGCTATACGGCTCGCTGGGCGCCACCGGCAAGGGCCACGGCAGCGACAAGGCGGTGCTGCTCGGCCTGGAGGGCGAGCAGCCCGACAGCGTCGACACCGAAAGCGTCGAGCCGCGCCTGCAGGAAATCCGCCGCAGCGGCCAGTTGCGCCTGGGCGGCGAACGCCTGATCGGCTTCGTCGAGAAGGAGCACCTGGCGCTGATCCGCCGGCCACTGCCCTACCATCCCAACGGCATGATCTTCCGCGCCTTCGACCAGGCCGGCCTGCAAGTGCGCAGCCGCGAGTACTACTCGGTGGGCGGCGGCTTCGTGGTCGACGAGGCAGCGGCCGGCCACGACCGCATCGTCGCCGACCGCACGCCGCTGCGCTACCCCTTCCGCACCGCCGGCGAGCTGCTGGACCAGTGCATCAGCCACGGCCTGTCGATCAGCGACCTGATGCGCGAGAACGAACTGGCCTGGCGTACTGCCGGGGAAACCAGCGCGGGCCTTGCGCGTATCTGGCAGGTGATGCAGGACTGCGTGCGCACCGGCTGCCGCAAGGAGGGCATCATGCCCGGCGGGCTCAAGGTGCGGCGCCGCGCTGCCGGCCTCTACCGCCAGCTCAGCGAGCGCCCCGAGGCCAGCCTGCGCGATAGCCTGAGCGTGCTCGACTGGGTCAACCTCTACGCCCTGGCGGTGAACGAGGAGAACGCCACCGGCGGGCGCGTGGTGACCGCGCCCACCAATGGCGCGGCCGGCATCGTCCCTGCGGTGCTGCACTACTACAGCCGCTTCGTGCCCGGTGCCAGCGACGACGGCGTCGAGCGCTTCCTGCTCTGCGCCGCCGCCATCGGCATCCTCTACAAGGAGAACGCCTCCATCTCCGGCGCCGAGGTCGGCTGCCAGGGCGAGGTCGGCGTGGCCTGCTCGATGGCCGCCGGCGCGCTCTGCGAAGTCCTCGGCGGCACCCCGCAGCAGGTGGAGAACGCCGCCGAGATCGGCATGGAACACAACCTCGGCCTGACCTGCGACCCGGTCGGCGGCCTGGTCCAGGTGCCCTGCATCGAACGCAACGCCATGGGCGCGGTGAAGGCCATCAACGCGGCGCGCATGGCGCTGCGCGGCGACGGCCAGCACTTCATCTCGCTCGACAAGGTGATCCGCACCATGCGCCAGACCGGCGCCGACATGAAGAGCAAATACAAGGAAACCGCGCGCGGCGGCCTAGCGGTCAACATCATCGAATGCTGACCCGGCCGCGCGCCCACTGACAGTCCGTACGATTTGGAACCGGAGCCCGACATGACCACCGAAACCCTCGCACACACCCCGCTGCACGCCCTGCACCTGGAACTCGGCGCCCGCATGGTGCCCTTCGCCGGCTACTCCATGCCGGTGCAATACCCCCTCGGCGTGCTCAAGGAGCACCTGCACACCCGCGAGCAGGCCGGCCTGTTCGACGTCTCGCACATGGGCCAGATCATCCTGCGTGGCGAAGACGCCGCGCGGGCGCTGGAGAGCCTGGTGCCGGTCGATATCGTCGGCCTGCCCGTCGGCCTGCAACGCTACGCGCTGTTCACCGATGCCGAAGGCGGCATCCTCGACGACCTGATGGTGGCCAATGCCGGCGACCACCTGTTCCTGGTGGTCAACGCCGCCTGCAAGCAGCAGGACCTGGCGCACCTGCGCAAGCACCTGGGCGAGCGTTGCGAAATCCAGCCGCTGTTCGAAGAGCGCGCCCTCCTCGCCCTGCAAGGCCCGGCGGCGGTCAGCGTGCTCGCCCGCCTGGCCCCGCAGGTGGCGCAGATGACCTTCATGCAGTTCACCCGCCTGCCGCTGCTGGGAGCGGACTGCTACGTCAGCCGTTCCGGCTACACCGGCGAGGACGGTTTCGAGATCTCGGTGCCGGTCGAGCACGCCGAAGCCCTGGCCCGCGCCCTGCTGGCCGAGCAGGAAGTCCAGCCGATCGGCCTGGGCGCGCGCGACTCGCTGCGCCTGGAAGCCGGCCTGTGCCTCTACGGCCACGACATGAACACCCAGACCACGCCAATCGAAGCCTCGCTCGGCTGGGCGATCTCCAAGGACCGCCGCGCCGGCGGCGCACGTGCCGGCGGCTTCCCCGGCGCCGAGCGGGTGCTGGCGCAACAAGCCGAAGGCGCTGCTCGCAAGCGCGTCGGCCTGCTGGCCCAGGAACGCATGCCGGTACGCGAAGGCGCGGAGCTGGTGGACGCCGACGGCCAGGTGATCGGCCAGGTGTGCAGCGGCGGCTTCGGCCCGAGCCTGGGCGCGCCGGTCGCCCTGGGCTACCTGCCCAGCGAGTTCAGCACCGTGGACACCGAGGTGTGGGCCGTTGTGCGTGGCAAGCGCGTGCCGATGCGGGTAGCGCGCACTCCGTTCGTACCGCAGCGTTACTACCGCGGTTGATCCCCACCGCGTTCCGGGGCCCGCCCCGGAACGCCCGTTGCCAGGAAGCCCCATGAGCACATCAGCACAACCGCAGAAGGTGGAAGTCGGCGTGAAGCTGCGCGGCGCGGAAAAGGTCGCGCGCATTCCGGTGAAGATCATCCCCACCGAGGAACTGCCGAAGAAGCCCGACTGGATTCGCGTGCGCATCCCCGCCTCGCCCGAGGTCGACCGCATCAAGCAACTGCTGCGCAAGCACAAGCTGCACAGCGTCTGCGAGGAAGCCTCCTGCCCGAACCTGGGCGAATGCTTCTCCGGCGGCACCGCGACCTTCATGATCATGGGCGACATCTGCACCCGCCGTTGCCCGTTCTGCGACGTCGGCCACGGCCGGCCGAAGCCGCTGGACGTGGACGAGCCGAAGAACCTCGCCATCGCCATCGCCGACCTGCGCCTGAAGTACGTGGTGATCACCTCGGTGGACCGCGACGACCTGCGTGACGGTGGCGCCCAGCACTTCGCCGACTGCCTGCGCGAGATCCGCCAGCTGTCCCCCGGCATCCAGCTGGAAACCCTGGTCCCGGACTACCGCGGGCGCATGGACATCGCCCTGGAAATCACCGCCCAGGAGCCGCCGGATGTGTTCAACCACAACCTGGAAACCGTTCCGCGCCTGTACAAGTCCTCGCGTCCGGGTTCGGACTTCGAGTGGTCGCTGGACCTGCTGCAGAAGTTCAAGCAGAGGGTGCCGCACGTACCGACCAAGTCCGGCCTGATGCTCGGCCTGGGCGAAACCGACGAGGAAGTCATCGAAGTCATGCAGCGTATGCGCGAGCACGACATCGACATGCTCACCCTCGGCCAGTACCTGCAGCCCTCGCGCAACCACCTGCCGGTGCAGCGCTTCGTCCACCCGGACACCTTCGCCTGGTTCGCCGAGGAAGGCGCGAAGATGGGCTTCAAGAACGTCGCCTCCGGCCCGCTGGTGCGCTCGTCCTACCATGCCGACCAGCAGGCACACGGAACCAGGATCGGCTGATAGCTCGGGCAGGGGCGTCCGCATACAGATCAGCACAGGGATCGAAAGTTGTCGCTGACCTCGGCTCGCCCTTGGCAGGGCGAGCCCAGTCCACTGTCGGCAGCGACAGGCCGGAAGCGGTAGAGAAATTCAATCTGTCCGCTTTTCCGCCTTCACAAGGCTTTCATTTCTGCAATATCACGCACCACCTGATCGGCAGACTGGTCGAACATCGCCTGCTCCTGCGCATCCAGGGGCAACTCGATCACCCGCACCAGTCCCTTCCCTGCCAGCACACAAGGGACACCCATGGCAATATCGGTTCGCCCGTACTCACCCTCGAGAATCGCGACCGTCGGCAAAATGCTGTTTCGCCCATTGGCAATGGCATCCACCATCTGCGCAATGGCCACACCCGGCGCATCGCAGGCGCTCCCCGACTTCTTCAATCCCAGAATCTCGCCGCCCCCCTTGCGTGTGCGCTCCACAATCCGCTCGATCTGCTCACCGGACAGGAAGTGAGACAGCGGCACCGAACCGACTGCGCAATAGCGCATGAGCGGCACCATGCTATCGCCATGTCCGCCCAGCACCAGCGCCGTGATATCCCGAGCGGAAAACCCCGTTTCCTCGGCGATGAAACACTTCATCCGCGCCGTATCCAGCACCCCTGCCTGCCCGAACACCCTGTCGCGTCCCAGCTCACTGAGACTCCAGGCCCGATAGGTCAGCACGTCGACCGGGTTCGACACCACCAACACCGTCGCCGTCGGAGCATGGCGGTTGATGTCCAGCATGATGCCGTCGAGAATCGGCAGATTGATGCTCAATACATCCTGGCGCGACTGGCCAGGCTTGCGGGGCACACCCGCCGTAATCACCACCAGCTCGGAGCCCTGCAGCAATTCGGCATCGGCCCCACCGTAAACCCGGGTATCGGAACCCGACTCGACTGCCGCCTGCCAGACATCGAGCGCCTTGCCTTTTGCCAAGTCACCCTGCACATCGATCAGCGTCAACTCACGACAGAACTCTTCCCGGGCGATGATCTGAGCCGCCGCCTCGCCCACCATCCCGGCACCCACAATTGATAGCTTGTTCACCTGACACCTCCGCGCGGCGCGCGCCACCATCAGTACGCCCGCCTGTACAGAGAAGTATTGCCCGCCAGAACTAAAAGGCCACCCGAAGGTGGCCGAAGGCGAGCGCCAGTGTGGGGCCATGGTTAGAGCTCAGCCCTGTTAATCCATCTCCAGAGCATCATCGACCTCGGTCCCAGACCGAAGGGGCCAGATATATTTTTCCTGCTTTAAAGGTCTGAGCTATGTCAAGCGGCGCGCCTATGCGGCAAGCAGCCAGCGGACTATGCCACCCAGGTGATCGAGCTCTATCGTGCGCCGGCGCTCACCGCCCATTGATCGCATTGCCTGACGTCTGTTTAGGGGCGGTAGCAGCCTCTCAACAGCGCCGGGGATCTTCCAGAAATGACCACCTCGGATCGAACTAGATAAGCAGGCGTTGTCAGGGCACGACTGATACCACTCAAGAAAAACACCCAGGTGCAATTTCGTACCCGGACGCCGGTTCGCCTCAGATGAAGCGATCCAGGTGAGTCTCGCAGCCGAATACCACCTACTGCCAGGCTCCACCACGCAGAAGGAATCACTGGCCTGCGAAACATGATCGCCTCATCGTAAAAACTGTACATTTATAAATTTATGTACAACTATTGCGTAAACAGACGATGAGCGAGTTCCGATGCACCTGTCATCTCTTCCTCGTGCCATTGGCCTGAGCATGTCGCTGTGCTGCGGCTGCTGGAGCGCGCCTGGATGCGCGGATTGGCAGAAGGACCTGCCGCACGCCGAGCAGATCGGCCAAGGCCAGTTCACCTGGTTCGGCGTTCCGGTCTACCACGCGAGCCTCTGGAGTGCCGCCAGGCCGGCTGGATGGGAACACCCCTTCGCGCTGGAACTGGTCTATCGGCGAGACCTGTCGCGGGACACGCTGGTGCAAAGCAGCGTCGATGAAATGCGCCGTCTGGGTACCAGCGACGAGGACCTGCTGACACGCTGGGCCGGCGAGATGCGCAAGGCCTTCGTCGATGTGCGCGCCGGACAAAGGATCACCGGTGTCTACCAGCCGGGCCAAGGCTGCAGCTTCTACGTCGATGGAGCGTTTCGGCACGCAGTGGCTGATAGCGCATTCGCCCGGGCGTTCTTTTCGATCTGGCTGGACCGGCGTACGCGCAATCCCGAACTGCGCCGGGAGTTGCTGGGCCTGAACGGAGTGGATGAACCATGAACCTGAACTTTCGCTTGCTCCTGCTTTCGTGCGCCCTCCTGCTGGGCAGTTGCGGCAACGTCGGGGTCGAGAGATATGCCGCGCAGCGTCCCGTGCTGGACCTGCCGGCATTCTTCTCCGGCCCGGTGCAGGCCTGGGGTATTTTCCAGAAGCCCTCCGGCGAAGTGGTCAAGCGTTTCAAGGTGGATATCACCAGCCGCCGCGAGGGCGAGCGGCTGATCCTCGACGAGCGCTTCCTGTATAGCGATGGCACCCGCCAGCAGCGGGTCTGGACCTTGATGCCGGAGGGACACGGACGCTGGCGTGGGCGCGCCGCCGATGTCGTCGGCGAGGCGTCCGGGGAAATCGCCGGCAATGCCCTGCGCTGGCGCTATCGCCTGAACCTGGAGGTGGATGGCCGGACCTGGGAAGTGAGCTTCGACGACTGGATGTACCTCATGGACGAAGACACCCTGATCAATCGCTCGCGCATGAGCAAGCTGGGCTTCGAGCTTGGCCAGGTGACGCTGTTCTTCCGCCGCCAGGCTGGCGCACCGGGGAGCATCGGATGACGTTGCAGGAACTCCATGAGGCCGCGGCGGCCGGTCGGGTCGAAGGCCTCGACGTCGTCTCCCTGGAAGGTGGCTTTTACATCGTCCAGGTGCGCCAGGCCAACGGCCTGGAACGACTCTGCGACGAAAGCGGACAGGTACAGCACCTGCGCTCCACCACCCAGGTCCGCACCTTGCTGGCCGAGCTTGGACCGCTACCCTGTGAACTGATCCAGCACTGCGTCCACGACGAGATGGGCGCCGCCCGTGAAACGAGCGTGCAGCCCCTGCGCATCCCGATCTCCCTGGGGCCATCGTCGTGACGCACAAGACACGGCGGCTGGGGCTGCTACTGGGCGACCAGCTCAGCTTCGATCTGTCGCTGTTCGATGCACTGGATCCGGCCGAGGACGCGATACTCATGGCGGAGGTGAATGAAGAGGCGCGCTACGTGCCCCATCACCCGCAGAAGATCGTGCTCATCTTCAGCGCCATGCGCCACTTCGCCCAGGCGTTGCGGGAACGCGGCTGGCGAGTGATCTACACCAGGCTGGACGATGCCGACAACAGCGGCAGCATTGCCGGCGAAGTGCTTCGCTGGCATGCCACTCTGGGTGAACCGGCCGTGCATTTCACCGAATGCGGCGAGTGGCGGCTGGAGCAGGCGCTGCGCCAGTGCGGGATACCGCTGGCCTGGCACGAAGATCGCCGTTTTCTCTGCTCCCGAGCCGAGTTCGTCCACTGGGCGGGTGATCGCCAGACGCTGCGCATGGAACACTTCTACCGTGAGATGCGCCGGCGCACCGGCCTGCTGATGGAGCCCGACGGCCAACCCGTGGGCGGGCACTGGAACCTTGACGCCGACAACCGCAAGCCCCTGCCCCGAGGCATGGCAGGGCCGTTCGCAGCCAGCTTCGGCCAGGACGCCATCACCCGCGAAGTGATGACGCTGGTGGCCGAACACTTCAGCAACCATTACGGTCGCCTCGAGCGCTTCGACTATCCGGTGACTCACGAGCAAGCCCGGGAACTCTGGCGGCACTTCCTGGCGTTCGCCCTGCCGGCGTTCGGCGACTATCAGGACGCCATGGCCGAGGGCGAGCCCTATCTCTTCCATGCACGCATCAGCGCTGCGCTGAACATCGGCCTGCTCGACGTTCGCCAACTGGCGGCGGACGTCGAAGAAGCCTATCGCCAAGGGCAAGCCCCGCTCAACGCGGCAGAGGGATTCATCCGCCAACTGATCGGCTGGCGCGAATACGTCCGCGGCATCTACTGGATGCGCATGCCGGATTACGCGGCGCTCAACGGTTTCGGCAATCGCCGGCCGTTGCCCGAGTTCTACTGGACCGGCCAAACGGACATGCGCTGCATGGCCCAGGCGATCGGCCAAACCCTGGAGCTGGGTTACGCGCACCACATCCAGCGGCTGATGGTCACCGGCAATTTCGCCCTGCTGGCTGGCATAGCGCCGGCGGCCATCTGCGACTGGTACCTGGCGGTCTACCTGGACGCCTTCGACTGGGTCGAATTACCGAACACGCTTGGCATGGTGATGCACGCCGACGGGGGCTACCTCGGATCGAAACCCTACTGCGCGAGCGGCCGCTACATCCAGCGGATGTCCGATCACTGTGGCGCCTGTCGCTACCGGGTGGACAAAGCCACGGAAGACGACGCATGCCCGTTCAATGCGCTCTACTGGCATTTCCTCATGCGGCATCGCGACCAGCTCGGCCGAAACCCTCGCCTGGCCATGCCCTACCGTAACCTGCAGCGCATGGGCGATGAGCGCTGCCTCGCCCTCTGGAAACGCGGCGAGGCGTTGCTGGGACGCCTGGACGCGGGGTTGCCGCTATGAAGAAAGCCCACCTGCCGGAAAAGACCTGCGTGATCTGCGGCCGCCCCTTCATCTGGCGGCGACGCTGGGCAAGATGCTGGAATGACGTTCGCTATTGCTCCGAGCGCTGTCGGCGCTCACCAGCGAAGCGCAAGCTTCAGCATCAGGGGTAGCCAGACGGCCCAGACCAGCGCCAATACCACGGCCGTGGCGCCGTTGCCCCAGGGCAGGCCGACGCCGGTCAGCGATGCTCCACCCCAGTAGGCCAGTGGCCCACCCGCCGCGCCCAACAGTCCACCCCGCCACATCGGGCTAGCGGCCCAGGCGAGACAGTGCCGCAGGCCGCTGGCGAACACCAGCCAGAGCAACGCCAGCCACACCGGCAGGATTTCGCCGTGAAAATCGAACAGGCCGAGCACACCCAACAGCCCATCCAGCACACAACCGGCCACGCCAACCGTGAGGATTGCCAGGCGCTCCCCTGCCCTTTGCCGACACAGCCAGAGATGCGCAATCAGCCCAGCCGCCACTGCTACAAGCAAGGCGACATGTTGCGCGCCCAGCACGCACCCCCACCACCCCAGCTGTAGCCACACGGCATTGCCAATCAGCCAGCCACGGCGGTACATCAGGCTTCCAGGTGATCCACCAGGGCCGCCTTGCGCGCCCCCGGCCCCGCCCAGAGCAGGTGCGCCACACCGATGGCGCGCTCTTCGAAGCCGCCCTGGCAGTAGCACAGGTAGAACTCCCACAGGCGCTGAAACTGCTCGTCATAACCCAGCTCCAGCAGCTCGGCACGCGCCTGGCGCAGGTTCTCGCGCCAATGCCGCAGTGTGCGGGCATAGTCGGTGGCGAAGTCTTCGAGCTGCACGAGGTTGAGCCCCGTGTGGTGGGTGGCGGTCTGCAACAGTACGGTGATCGATGGCAGCGCGCCGCCGGGGAAGATGTAGCGCTGGATGAAGTCTACCGAGCGGCAGGCCTGCTCGTAGCGCTGGTCACGAATGGTGATGGCCTGCAGCAGCATCAGTCCGTCGTCCTTGAGCAGCGCCGCACAGCAACGGAAGTACTCGGGCAGGTAGCGATGGCCGACAGCCTCGATCATCTCGATGGAGACCAGCTTGTCGAAGCGACCGCGCAGGTCGCGATAGTCCTCCAGCAGCAACGTGACACGCCCTTCCAGTCCGCACTCACGGATGCGGCGCTCGGCACAGGCGTACTGTTCGCGGGAGAGCGTCGTCGTCGTCACACGGCAGCCATAATGCGTCGCGGCGTACAGCGCCAGGCTGCCCCAACCGGTACCTATTTCCAGCAGATGGTCCTCCGGCCGCAGTTCCAGCTTGCGGCAGATGACATCGAGCTTCTGCAGTTGTGCCTGTTCGAGGCTCTGCTCGGGGCTGGAGAAGATCGCCGAGGAGTACATCAAAGTGGGATCGAGCAGGCGCTCGAACAGGTCATTGCCCAGGTCGTAATGGGCCATGATGTTGCGCTGAGAACCGCGCCGGCTGTTTCGATTCAGCCAGTGCAGCAGCTTGAGCGCCGGGCGCCCCAGCCTGGCCAGCCCGCCCTCCAGAGCATCGAGCGCGTCCAGGTTGGCAACGAACAGGCGGGTTACCGCCGCCAGGTCCGGGCTGCTCCAGTAGCCCTGGATGTAGGCCTCGCCCGCGCCGATCGAACCGTTGCAGGCGACCAAGCCCCATACCGCCTCGTCCCGCACCTCGATCACAGCGCGCAACGGACTGAGCCGGTCACCGAAAACCATCACGCTTTCCCCCTCACGCACCTGCAACCAGCCCTGGCGCAACAGGCGCAGCCGCCCCACGACGGCCTGGCGCAACAGGCTTCCCGCCAGCGGGGCCGCAGTCCCGGTCTTACTGGCGCTCAGGGTGGGTTCGGTCATGGTCGGACTCCTTCTGTGCGATGTGCCCGACACTCAGGCGACCGTCGCTTGCCTGGTGGTCATGCACGGGAATGCGTTTGAGCAGCAGGCGCAAGGCCTGCCAGTAGATGGCGGTGACGGTGCGCAGGCTCATCCAGGGGAACGCCAGCAGATGACGGCGCAGCGCAGCGGCATCCAGCGTCTGGCGTTGCAGGTCGAGGCTGGCCTGGAACATCAATCGCTCCTCATGCCAGTTCTCCATCTGCACGTGCACGCGCGACTCCTCGATCAGGAAGCGCATGCGGTATTGCATGTGCCGGGGCAGGAAGGGGGATACGTGAAACGCCTTCGCCACCGCGAACTCCCGCGATGCGCCAGGCGTAACCGGAAACACATAGTGAAAGCGTTCCCGCCAGGGCGTGTTGCGCACCTCGCAAAGAATGGCGGCCAGACGGCCATCGGCGTCATGACAGAAATAGAAGCTGACCGGGTTGAACCACAGCCCCCAACTGCGCAGTTGGGTCAGCAACTCGATTCGCCCCGTGGGCGCTTCGCCCAGTGCCTCGCGCAACAGACAACGTACCGCCTCCGCCAGCGGCAGCCCCTGGCTCGTCCATGCCGGCAGATAATCGCGCTCACCCCAGCTCAGCGGCGCGAACCGGTTAGCCCGCAGCAACGGCGAGAGCTGCAGTAACTGCGGCTGTTCTGCAAGGTCCAGGAGGATCATGCCGACCGGATAGCGAAAGGCGTGCAGCCGCGGCAGCACCCGCCGGTGGCTGACCCAACCACGGCACAGGCTGCTGTTCACAGCTGCTCTCCGAAGTGATCGGCCACTTCCAGTGCACTGACCACGCCGTCTTCGTGGAAACCGTTGCCCCAGTAGGCACCGCAGAAGTAGCTGTGGTGACGCCCCTGCAACTCGGCGCGGCGCGCCTGTGCCGCCACGCCCGCCAGGCTGAACTGGGGATGCGCATAGTCGAAGCGCGCCAGCACCTGGGTCGGATCGATCTGCTCGCTCTGGTTGAGGCTGACACAGAAGGTCACCGGCGCCTCGATGCCTTGCAGAATGTTCATGTCGTAGGTCAGCGCGGCCGGCGCCTGCGTCAGCCCGCCGAGCCGGTAGTTCCAGCTCGCCCAGGCAAGACGTCGCCTGGGCAGCAGACGCGTGTCGGTATGCAGGACGACCTCGTTGCTGGCGTATGTCAGCGCACCGAGCACATCGCGCTCTTGCGGCGTAGGGGAGTCCAGCAGGCCCAGGGCCTGGTCGCTGTGGCAGGCGAACACCACCTTGTCGAAACGTTCGCAGCCGGCGGCACTGAGAATCTCCACGCCCTGCCCGTCCCGCTTGACCCGCTGCACCGGGCAAGACAGCCGAATGCTCTGGCGAAAGCTCGCGCTCAAGGGGGCTACGTAACTCCGTGACCCACCTTCCACCACCCGCCACTGAGGCCGCTCGCTGACGGAAAGCAAACCGTGATTGGCGAAGAAGCGCACGAAGAACTGCAGCGGGAAATCCAGCATGCGCTCCGGCGACATCGACCAGATGGCGGCGCCCATGGGCACGATGTAATGATCGATGAAGCGGGCGCCGTAGCCACCGGCGCGCAGATAGTCGCCCAGTGTCAAGGATGCCGGAATGCGTTGCTTGGCCAGATCCTCGAGGGTCGTGCGATTGAATCGCAGAATGTCCCGCAGCATTCCCCAGAAGCCCGGAGACAACAGATTGCGCCGCTGGGCGAACAGCGTGTTCAGGTCATGGCCGTTGTACTCCAGCCCGCTGGCCGGATCGTGCACTGAGAAGCTCATCTGCGTGGGCCGCGAGGCAACGCCCAGGTGTTCCATCAGCTGGATGAAACGCGGATAGGTCCAGTCGTTGTAGACAATGAAACCGGTATCCACGGCGTAGCGCCGCCCCTGCCAATCGACGTCGACGGTGTGGGTATGCCCGCCGATCCAGTCAGCGGCCTCGAAGACGGTCAGCTCGTGCCGACGAGCCAGCAGGTAGGCGCAGGTCAGCCCGGAGATGCCGCTGCCAATGATCGCGACGCGCATGGCTCAGGCCTCCGCCGGCGGACGCGCCAGGCGCCGCCCCAGGCCCAGGCGCCAGCGCGCCGGCAGCCGGCCCAGCAGCTTCAGCGCCAGAACGAAGGCAAACGGGAAGGCGATCTCCAGGGGGCGGGAATCCAGCCTCGCGACGATATGTTCGGCGGCGCGCCGGGCTGGCCACAGCATCGGCATGGGAAAGTCATTGCGCCGTGTCAGCGGTGTGTCGACGAAGCCAGGACTGACCAGGGTGAGGTCGATACCCTCCTCCGCCAGATCGATCCGCAACGACTCCACCAGGTACCGCAAGCCCGCCTTGGAGGCACCGTAGGCACCGGCACGCGGCAGGGCCAGCCAAGTCACCGCACTGCCGATGATCACCAGATGCGGGCGCTGGCAGTTGCGCAGCAAGGGCAACGCGGCCTCGATGCAATTCGCCGTGCCGATGAGATTGGTCGTGACAACGCGCTGCACCAAGGCGGCGCTGAAGAGTCCAGGCTCCAGGTATTCGCAGGTTCCGGCATTGAAGATGACGCGATCCAGACCACCCCATGCCTGATCGATGGAGCGGGCTGCCAGGGCGACCTGGCCTGCGTCCGCGACATCCGCGGCGACTATCAGCACCTGCCCCGGATAGCGCTGCGCCAAGGTCTCGAGCGATTCCGCCCAGCGCGCCGTCAGCGCCAGGTGGTGACCGTCCGCGAGCAGCCGTTCGGCCATGGCAGCGCCCATGCCGCTGCTGGCCCCGGTCAGCCAGACGCGGCTCATGCCAGCCTCCGCTTGAGCCAGCCGATGACGCCGCCCATTACCGGCAGATGCTCGTAAAGCAGCGCTCCAGCATCGAAATAATCCCGGTGATAATCGACCCGCTCGCTCCAGCGCAGAAAGCTGCAGCCATCCAATGAGATCAGTCCGCCGCCGGCCAGCCTCCCGTGGCGAAAGTGCAAGGTCCAGCGCAGGTATCCGCTGCCCTGCGCGACTTCGTCAAAACCATGGAAGTCGTAGCGCAGTTCGCGAACATTGAGGTAAATCGATTCGAAATAGCGGCGCAGCTCGGCGAGCCCTTCCACCCGGTGCAGCGGGTCCTGGAAGTGCACATCCCGGCTATACAGCTCATCCAGCCGATGAAGGCTCGTGGCATCCAGCGTGGCAAAGCGTTCGGCGAAGGGCTGCAGGAACGAAGACATGGGAAGCTCCGATAATTTCTGTACAGATTAAAAATTCTGCACAGGTATAATCGAAGCCTACGGCAAAAATTGTACAAATCAAGAGATCTTGTACAGTTATTTTGGTGCAGAGTTGTTCCTTCCCGGGTCGGCGGTAGCCAACTGACGCTTGAGCTCGGCCACTTCCGCCTCCAGTTGCCTGACCCGCTCCAGCGCCGCGATCTCAGTACTGACATCGCGCTGGATGCCGATGAAATAGGTGAGGTGATCCGCCTCGTTGCGTACCGGCGTGATGGAGAGTTCGTTCCAGAACGGCGTGCCATCCTTGCGGAAGTTGCGCAGCACTTCGCGGCAGGGTTGGCCACTGCTTATCGCTTCGCGGATGGCCGCCAGCCCTGGTTGCTGGCGCTCGGCTCCCTGGAGGAACCGGCAATCGCGGTAGAGAATGTCATCCACGGCATAGCCCGTCAGGCGCTCGAAGGCGCGATTGGCGTAGATCAGGATGCTGTCATCACCCTCCTGCTCGGCCACCACGACACCGTCGTTGGAGGCTTCGACCATCAATTGCAGCAGCTTGGCGTTGATCATCGCGGCGTTCCCATCCGGTTTGTAATCATCCGCCTAGGGTAGTCGGCTAGCTTCGCGATGCCCAGCGCGGTCATGGGCGTCGGCGCTGGTTTACAATCCCCGTACCTTCGCCCCCCCCTGGCCACGCCATGAACGACATTCTCGACACCGACCTGCTGCCCATGCGTGAGATCGTACGCCTCACCGGCGTCAATCCGGTGACCCTGCGCGCCTGGGAGCGGCGCTATGGTCTGGTGAACCCGATCCGCACCGAGGGAGGCCACCGCCTGTATACCCGCAGCGATCTGCAGACCATCCAGGACATCCTGCTCTGGTCCGGCCGGGGTATGGCGGTCGGCAAGATCGGCGAACTGCTCGCCAAATCCAGGCGCCAGGAACCGGAGCAGGCCGGTGACGAATTGCTGCAATGGCGCGAAGCGTTCGAGCGGGCCAGTGCGGCATATGACCTGGACGCACTCGATCGTCTCTATGGCCAGGCTTACAGCCTCTATCCGCTCCTCACCCTGCTGGAGGACATCCTCCTGCCACTGTGGCGCTCCCTGCTGACGCTCAATGCCTTTGGCGCGCGCAGCCAGTGGCTGTTTCTCGATGCCTTCCTGCGCGCCCGCGTCCTCATGCGCCTGCAGATGAGCCGCCCCAGTGAAGCCTGTGTCCTGCTGTCGGACGCCACGGGAAACCTCCAGGAGTTCGAGTTGCTGGCGACGGGACTTCTGCTCAGCGATGATGGAATCCAGGTTCAAACCCTTTCACCGGGCGCGCCGCTGGAGGAATTGCCACTGCTCTGCCAAGCGATCCAGCCGGCTGCCCTGGTCCTTTTGGCCCATGTCGCGCTGGCCGGCGAAGGGCTCAAACGCCTGGAGCGCCTGCAACTGGCTATCGACTGCCCGCTGGCAGTGACCGGCGAGGCGGCGCCGGACATATCGAGCGCGCTGCGCGACGTCCCCCTTGCCGATCTCGGCAACAACCCGGCCAGTGCTCGGCAGCGCCTGCGCGCTTTAGTGCAGGGAAAATTGCAGCTTTGATTCGCGCGAACCGCGGACGAATTGGGTAGCCCTCTCATGCAGCCGGCCTGATCGCTGAACTGGTGTATGCGCCCCGGGAGCGCATCGACCAGCTCGCTCTATCGCTCAACCGGATAGTCGACGCGGATACCGGCTCGAAGTTGTTGCACCGGGGACCACCACCACGACCAGTTCGCCGATCAGCGCACCCGCCACATGCGGGAAAACACCCCGTCGCGGTGAATGAGTCCATGCACCAGCGCGGCCGCAGCATGCAGCAGTATCAGGGCGAACAGGGAGAGCCCCAGCCAGCCATGGACGCTGCGCAGCAGTCCATACAGGCTGGCATCCTGCCCCACGAGCGACGGGACCACCCAGCCCGCCAGACGCAGCGGGTAATCCGCGGCGGACTGCATCGCCCAGCCGACCACGGGTTGAACCAGCAACAGGGCATATAGCGCCAGGTGCATCAGTCCAGCCAGCCGGCGCTGCCAGACGCCCACGGTCGACGGAAGCGGCGGCTTGGCGGTGGCGCAGCGAACCAGCAGGCGCATGACGGCGAGCAGCAAGAGGGGCAGCCCTATCTGCTTGTGCCAGCTCACCAGCTGCGGCTGGTAGCTGGCGAGACTCGCGACCATGGCGACGCCGACAAAGAGCATGCCGATCAACAGGATAGCCATGGCGCCATGAAGCAGGCGCAGTATCGGATGGTAGAAACCGACGGGCTGCTTCATGGTTGCGCTCCCCTGTCGATATCGGACGGAAGCCCCTCGGCGGTGCGCCGGCGATAGGACTCCGCATAGGCAGCGGAGCGAGCCCGCAGGATGGCATCGCCACTTGGCTCCACTCCATCGGGCAGTACCAGCGGATCGAAGTTGAACCCGTAACAGTCACCCTCGAGCTGGGTGCGAGCCTGCTCAACCACCAGGGTTCCCGCATCAACCTGTTCGCGCCGAACCGACCAAGAGCGCGTCGGGTCGTCCACCGCATCCGTTGCGCCCGCCAGGGTGAAGCGCCATTGCCAGCGCAGCGGTCCCGCCGCTACGCGCTCCAGCAAGTCCCGTTGAAGCGCGTCGTCGGCAGCCTCCTGTTGCGCCAACGGCGTGGCGGCCAGCTCCGGCACCATCGACCAGCGCACGGCCTGGCGACCGCCAACCGAGTCAACCAGGACAAAAGCGTTGATGCTGTTGAAGCGGGTGCTGGCAAAACTGTCGCTGGGCCGATAGGACGAAACCCAGCTGCGGAACTCCGCGCTTTCCGGATGCGCGTCGAAAAATGCCTGCACGCGGCGTGAATCCGGCTTGCCAGTGACAGGGTCCGGGCGCATGGCGCCCAGTTGCTGATAGAAATCCTCTGGGGTGCGCACGGCCAGCACCGGCGGATTATTCATCGCCATGCGCCACTGCTGGCCATCGGCCTGGCGCAGCAGCAGCGCCATACTGCGCACCGAGACGCTGGTATCGGCGGCGTGGGGATTGCCCGCTCCGACCGAGAACCGTCCGAGAACCTCGATTCGGCCCGCTGCGAGCAACCCCGCGCGGGATGACGACGCCAGGGCGCCGTTGCCCTCGATGTGCCCCTTGAAACAAATGCCGCGGGGATGGGCGCGTCGATACCCTGGGTGCACCCCGGCATTTTCTTCCATGCGCCCGATCAGCCGGGCAGTGGTGAGCCTCTCCGTTCCCAGCCAACCGGCGGCCCAGGCGAAAGCGGCGGCAACGGTGGCAATTCCGGTGGTTATGGCAGCAGCGCGAAGAAGGCGCTGTCTAACGGTCAGTAGTCGAGGTCGTTGCATGGCAATTGCGTTCAGATACTTGGCTCGATGGAAAGTGACAGCCTCAGCGGAGCGATCGCCCGCTGTGGGCAGGTGCGGCAGCTGGATCGTATCCAGTGCAGTACACCAGGTGAGCGACAATTATCTATGCGAGAATATTATCTTGTACACATTTTGCATCCGGATCGTGGGGCAGCTTCCTGCCGCGACCTTGCACTGCCCAGCCCGAACCATGAGCGGATGCCGCCTCCTGTCACGCCAGGGTTGTTCCTGCTGCAACTCGACCTCCGATCTTGTACAGGAAATGATAATTGAATGTCTTTTAAGCCATTTTCAGTGCACTCATGGCGTAATCAGCACCATTGCCTTCATTTTATCTGTACAAAATTATATCTTTGTACAAATAAAGATTGCATACTACCTTCGAGACCAGAGTGCCATCACGCCATGCCGGAGCGGCAAAGGAAGCTCAGCCGGTACGCGAATGCGATAAGGCGTCGTCCGCAACCCTTGGCCCCAGCAGCCCCGAGGTACGAAAGATGAACCCGAATGACATTTCTCCCGTACCGAACCGCCCTGTTGGCTGCCGAAACTGCAGGGACAGCCGGAAGCTGGATTTCAAATTCAGCATGGCGTTCCAACCCATAGTCGACGTCAGGAGCCAACGCATATTCGCCTACGAGTCGCTTGTCCGCGGCACGGATGGAAGTGGCGCCCAGAGAATTCTGGAGAGAGTTTCTGAAGAAAACCGCTATGCCTTTGACCAGGCATGTCGGGTCAAAGCGGTCGAACTGGCTGCGAAACTCGAAGTGCCCTGTTACCTGAGCATCAACTTCCTGCCTAACGCCGTCTACCAGGCTGCAACCTGCATTCGCGCCACGCTGGATGCGGCGCGTCGATTCGACTTTCCGACCAACCGCATAATCTTCGAAATAACCGAAAACGAGCAGGTCGTGGAAAAGCAGCATCTCAAGGAAATAATGCTCGAATACAAGCGGCAGGGCTTCCAAACAGCCATCGACGACTTCGGGGCGGGTTATTCCGGGCTCGGACTGCTGGCGGAGTTCCAGCCCGACATCATAAAGCTGGATATGCAGCTCATCAGGAACATTCATAACGACAAAGCCAGAACTGCCATTACTGAAGGAATTCTCAGTGTCTGCAGAGCACTTGAAATATCGGTGATCGCTGAAGGAGTCGAAACGCAGTACGAATATGCAAGGCTTCGGAGCCTGGGAGTCGAACTATTCCAGGGCTACCTGTTTGCTCGTCCTCATTTCGAAGCGCTTCCCGAGGTGTGCTGGCCGCCTGCGTCGGATGCCATGGAGCAGCAGCAGACATGACCGACATCTGTGATTTCGAGTCAGCCGCACGTGCAGCCCTGGCGTATCTCAAGCAGACCCTTGGCTTCGATCAATGGTTTGTTACCAGGCTCGATGGCGGCGAATGCATCGTCATGGAGGCGCTGGAAAACCAATCCTTGCAGCCCGGCCAAACGTTGGATTGGTGCGACACGCTGTGCTCAAAAATGGTAGATGGCGCAGCACCCCGCATTGCCCCTGACTTAAGAGAACATCCCGGTTATCAGGATGTTCCGTTTCTCCGAAACATTCCGACCCAAGCCTATATGGGATTTCCGCTCTATAAATGCGACGGCGATCTGTACGGGACGATATGCGGTATAGCGTCGAGCCCGCAGACAGTGTTGGGGTCTGAGCATGTGCAACTGTTCGAGTTGATGAGCAGGCTTCTGAATGCGCTGTTGCAGATGGAGATTCGAGCAGAGAGCCAGACCCGTCGCGCTGAACGTTTCGCCGCCCAGGCCTTGCAGGACTCGATGACAGGTTTATTCAACAGGGCCGGCTGGGACCAGTTGATGGCGAAGGAAGAACATCGCTGCCGACGCCACGGCAAGTCTTGCGTCGTGATCGTGATCGACCTCGACGAGCTCAAGCAGATAAACGACAGGGAAGGACACCTTGCCGGAGACTCGCTCATTCGCCGAACGGCGGAAGCCCTGACGGAGGCAGCGAGAAGCGAGGATGTCGTCGCTCGGCTGGGCGGAGATGAGTTCGGAATAATCGGAGTGAATTGCGACCTGGCGAAAGGCCGAGTCTTGATGGCGCGCGTGCTGGATCGTCTGGCGGAGCGCGGCATCGCCGCTTCGGTCGGAATGTCCTCGCGTCCAGCGAAAGGCAACATCAAAGGAGCTTTCATCGAAGCGGACTTGAGGATGTACGAGCAGAAGCGCCTCAAATCATCGAAGAGGTTTGACGCTCGCAGCACGTGAAAGCGGAGTTCCGGAACAGGCGGATCGCCACAGCATAATTCTTAAGGGAGATTCAGATGTACAAATTCTTCCGACACACCCAAGCCGAGGACGTAATAACTGCAATCGAGCGGACCCAGGCGGTCGTCGAGTTTGACCTCGATGGTACGATTCTGCGAGCCAACTCGATATTCCTCGGCATGACGGGTTACTCCCTCGAGGAAGTGCGCGGTCGCCCTCATAGCATGTTCATTCACCCCGATGAAGCAGGTGGAAGGGAGTACTCCTCATTCTGGCAAGAGCTCCGGGAAGGCAAATCTCGAACGGGGACGTTCAAGAGACTCAGCAAGCAAGGCATTGCCCTCTGGATTCGGGCTACTTATACACCTGTTTTTCGAAAGAACAGGGTGACGCGTATCATCAAGTTCGCGACGGACATCACAGCGGAGATGATCGAGCAGGCGCGCATAGAATCTCAGATATCGGCCATCGATCGCGCCCAGGCGATCATCGAATTTAGCCCTGACGGCACCATCCTTGACGCCAACGCCAAGTTTCTCAAGCTGATGGGTTATTCGATTTCAGAAATCGTTGGCAAGAAACACCAGATGTTCGTGCCGGAAGCACAGCGCGAATCGAAGGCCTATGGGCAGTTCTGGCAGAAACTACGCGCTGGCACATATGAGACGGCCGAATTCGAACGTATCACCAAAAGCGGGCGCTCAGTCTGGATCCATGCCACCTATAACCCGATCCTGAGCCCGGAAGGCGAAGTCACCCGAGTAGTGAAGTTTGCCAGCGACATCACGGCAGAGGTCTTGCGCAACAGGGAATTCAAGCTGCTTTCGCTTGTGGCGAACGAAACCGACAACTCGATCGTCATTACCGACAAGAATGGCATTATCCAGTACGTGAATCGCGGCTTCACGAAACTCACCGGGTACGCCTCGGACGAGGTCTGCGGCAAGAAGCCGGGGCCTATTTTGCAGGGGCCGGCGACCAGCCCGGAAACGGTCGAACGAATCGCGGACGCCCTGCGCAATCGCCGGCCGATTTACAGCGAGATCCTGAACTACAAGAAGTCGGGTGAACATTACTGGATATCTCTTGCAATCAACCCGGTCTTCGACGCGCAGGGTGAACTGGCGCAATTCATTTCTATCCAGGCCAACATCACACAGACCAAAGAACGCTCCCTCGAGTCCGAAAAGCGCTTCGCCGCCATTAGCGTCAGCAACGCCGTAGCGGAATGGGAGATCGATGGAAGACTTGTCATGGCAAACGAGTATCTGGTTCGTCACCTGGGACACGAGAGCGCCCCCGGACTGCTCGCCTGCCAGCACAACCTGGCAAAGCTATTGGGTGAGCAAAGATTTTCGCAATTATTGGCGGGGCAGCCGCTTCTTTGTTCCCTCGACTTACCCGACAAGGCGGGCAAACCAATTCGGTTCGATAGTGCCATTTGCCCCATCACTGACTCCGTTGGGCACATCAAGAGATTCGTCACATACGGAATCGACGTACAGGCTAAACACGAGGCTTCCCAGGTCACGGATCGCGAAATGAATCGCGTGCAGGAGTCCAGCGCTCAGATCACGAAAATCATCGACAGCATCAACACCATAACGGAAAAGACCAACCTGCTCGCCCTTAACGCCGCCATCGAGGCCGCGCGTGCTGGCGAATCCGGCCGCGGCTTTGCTGTTGTGGCCGATGAAGTCCGAAAGCTTGCTCAGCAGTCGGCGACCTCAGCGAAGGAAATCACCCAGCTAGTCCAAGAAAGCAGCGCCCGCATCGATCGCCTGAACGCATCGCTGACCCAGCTATTGACGTCGTCCTGATACATCAGACCAAAACTGCGCATGGCTACCTGCAATTGAGCCCGCCATAGCGGATGTCCGCTTTGGGTCGTCGGCTGCCGCTCACTCAGGACACCCCTGCCACCCAGCAACCAGTTTAACCAGGCTGCGCATCCGGCCCCCTGCATGGCAGGTGCAGGGTAAAACTGGTGCCGCTCGCGGCTCCGTTGGCCTCAGGCGCTGCCACGCTTTCCACATGCAGGCGCCCGCCCAGCACCTCGGTCACGATCTGGTGCGAGATATGCAGCCCCAGGCCGGTGTTGCCGCGATGGCGGCCGGTGGTGAAGAAGGGTTCGAGAATGCGCGGCAGCTCGTCACGGGGAATGCCCTTGCCGTTGTCGCTGAATGTGAGCACCACGCCTGCCGGGCCATCGGCGGTGATGGAGATGCTGATGCGCCCTGCCCTGCCGTCGGGGAAGGCATGGTCGAGCGTGTTGCCCAGCAGGTTGGAGATGACCTGCCCCAATGGCCCCGGGTAACTGTCCATTGCGAGTCCCGCAGGCAGGTCGAGCGCCAGTTGCACCGGCTGGTGGGGGTCCCAGCGGCGCAGGCGCACATCGGCGTCGAGTATCGCTTCGGCCAGGTCGAAGCGGCGTTTCTGTAACGTGGTGCGATCCATCGCCACCTGCTTGAAGCGTTGCACCACGCCCGCCGCGCGGGTGGTCTCCGCCTGGGCGATGGCCAGTGCTTCGCGGCTGTCCGCCAGGAAACGGTCCAGGTCGGAGCGACGTAGTCCGCTGTCGAGGCGGCGGAGCAGTTCGTCGAGGCCGCTCTGGGCGGTGGAGAGTGCAAGGCTGGCACCGCCCAGCGGGGTGTTCATCTCATGGGCGACGCCCGCCACCATCAAGCCCAGGGACGACAGACGCTCGACCCGCGCCAGTTCCGACTGCATCGCCTGCATATCGCGCCCGGCTTCGATCAGGGCATTATTGGCCCTTTCCAGCTCGCTGCGTCGCAGGGCTTCGGTCTCCATGCTGCGCATCAGGCGCAGGATGAGGAACCCCGCCAAGCCAATGATGCAGAGCGCCAGCGCGGCAATCAGCAGGGTCCAGCGCCAGCCCAATGTGCCGATGGCAGAATCCGGCACCTCCACCAGCACACGTACCCCGAAACGGCGCGTATCGACCTGCGCGCCCTCGCGGCTGCTCAGCACTTCGGCGCTGTTCAGGTCGATCCACGACCAGTCGCCGCCCTCGCCTACCCAGTGGCCGTCCTTGCGTTCCTGCATCGCCTGCCAGAGACCGGGTTGGCTGACGGCCAAGCGGCGTTCACCATTACCCAGCTGCCAGTTCCATTCGTCCTCGGCGCGCGGCCCGACTATCCAGTAACCCTCGCCATTCACCAGATAGAGATTCACGCCTTGCCGGGAGCCCAGCTGGCGCAGGCGGTCGAGCAGACGCTGGGCGCGGTAGTTGAGCACCACCACGCCCCGTCGGCTGCCTTGGTCCAGCACCGGGCTGGCCACCCGCAGCGTGGGTTGCAGCGGCTGCTCGACGACGCCGTGCTCGGCGTTCAGGTCCAGTTCGGAGAAGTAGATGCTGCCGGCGGGCAGGCCAACCGCCTCGCTGAAATAGGGCGCATCGGCCCGGTTCTGCAGTTGTTCCGACGGCACCAGCTCCACATGGCCGTCACGATTGTCGACGCGCAGGCGCTCGTCGCCGTTCTCGTCGATCCAGCGCACCTGGTCGTAATTGATGGAGCTGCGCGAGAAGCTAAGGAACAGACGGGCCGCCACCGAGTCGGGCCGGGTGTCGGCGCTGATCAGCTCCGGTGGCAGGTCGGCGAGGAACACCACGTCATGGCGCAGCAGGTCCAGCGAGCGGGTCAGTATCTGCACCGTCTCCTCGCGCACGCTGTCGCGGGCGCGCAGGGCCGGCTCGCGGACCACCCGCTCCAGTTCGTTCCACAAGAGCGGCAGGCCCAGCAGCAGGAGCAGTAGCCAGGGCACGACCAGGGTCAGCAGGTGACGCCGGTGCTGCCGCAGGAAGAGCCCATTGAAGCGCAGCCAGCCGCGGCGGTCCGCAGGCTGGATGGCGACCTCTTCAGCTATGCCGTTCACGCAAACGCTCGATGAAGGCATCCAGCGGTTCGGGGCGGCCGAACAGATAGCCCTGGGCACGCTGGCAACCATGCTCGCGCAGCCAGGTCGCCTGCTCGTCGGTCTCCACCCCTTCGGCCAGTACGCACATCTGCATGCGATGGCCGAGGGCGATGATCATGTCGGCGATGCTTCGCTTATCGTCGACCAGGCCGATTTCACGGACGAAGCGCTGGTCGACCTTGAGGGTCGAGGCGCAGATCGAATTCAGGTAGCTCAAGGACGAATAGCCGGTGCCGAAATCGTCGATGGCGATGGAGAACCCGGCCTCTTCCAGGCTGCGCAGGATGTTGCCGCCGGCCTGCTGGTCGCTCATGGCCGCCGATTCGGTGACCTCCAGCTCGATGCGCTGGGGGCGGATGCCGTGCTGGCGGACCACCGCCACCAGCTCCTCGGAAAACTCCTGCCGCGCCAGTTGCAGGGGCGACACGTTGACCGCCAGCGGCAGGTCGGGGAAACCGGCCTGGTCGAGCGCCCGCGCGGCCGCACAGGCCATCTCCAGGATGCGCTTGCCCAGCGGCACGATCAGACCGTTGGCCTCGGCGATGGGGATGAACACACCGGGCGGAACCTCCGTGCCATCGGTGTCGACCCAGCGCGCCAGCACCTCGGCGCCCTGCACCTGTCCCGTGGCCAGGTCCACCTGGGGTTGCAGGACGATGCGGATGCCCTCGGTGTTGCGCAGCGCATGGTAGAGCGCATGGGATTGCTGGAAGCGCTGGCTGGTCTCCTCCTCCATGCCCGGCTGGTATTCGCAGAGCAGCGATGCCTGGCTGCGAGCCCGCTTGAGCAGCAGCAGACCCGCGGCGATGGCGCCCCGTGCCGAGCCGTTGTAGGCGTCCAGGTCCAGGCGTGCCGCGCCGATGCCGATGAAGGGGGAATGGGCGCTCTCGTCGAACAGCTCCAGGCTGCGGACCTGTTGCGTGGAAAGGCGCTGGGTAGGACCGAGGATCGCGAAGGTGTCTTCATGCAGGCGTGCGACCAGGCAGGGTGGCGCGAAGCTGGCGCGCAGGCGCCGGGCCATGCCCTGCAGCATGAGGTCGCCCTGTTCGACACCGAGCGACAGGCTGCCCTCGGCGTACTGGTCGAGGTCCACCAGCAACAGGGTCCGTCCACACGGCGGAGGCAGCGCCAGCACGCTTTCAAGCTCGCGGAGCAAGGCGTTGCCGTTGGGGATCGAGAGCAGTTCGTCCTCGTAGGCGATGCGGTCGAGGCGACTGCTCAGGGCTACATTGATCAGGCCGGAATTGACCTGGGTGGAGAACACCCGCAGCAGTTCGCGTTCGGTCTCGTCGAGGTGCCGATCGGTCGCCAGGTAGGCGGCCGCATGCGGCACGCCCTCGGTGCCGGGGAAGAACAGCACCTGGCTGTCGGCGGTGGCGATGGCCGTCTCGTCCTGCATGGCGCGGCTCAGCAACGCGCGTATCGGCTGGTCGTCCAGCGAGGCCAGCGGCCGGGACAGATTCCCGGCAAAACGCCCGGCTGCCGCGCTGATGCTGGCGTGCAGCGGAGCTTCGTCGGCGTGCCCGGCCTGGACGCAGACCAGGCCATCGGGCTCCACCCCTAGCAGGCCCGACAGCTCGCAGATCATCCGCGCCGAGAAATCCTCCAGCCCCCGGGCCAGGGTCAGGCTGTTGCTGGCTTCGACTATGGCCTGCAAGCCGCGCTTGGCCCGACTCAGCGCGCGAATCTGCTGCCAGGTGCGCAGGTTGCCGGTGAGGATGCTGTGCAGGCGTTCCTGGCTCATGTCGGTCTTGAGCCAGTAATCGCTGATATCCAGGTGGTCCAGCGACGCCTGCATCGGCGCCATGCCGGGTTGGCCGGTCAGGAGGACTATCCGCACGTCGGCATTGCCCTGCACTTCGCGGACATTGCGCACCAGACGCAGGCCGGCGTCGTCGCTTTCCATCACCACGTCGAGCAGCACCACGGCCAGATCCGGTGTTTCCACCATGAGCTTGGCCGCCTCCTCCGCCGACCCGGCGGTCAGCAAGCGCAACGGCTGCTCCTGGTAGCGGTACCCCAGCAGCGCTGCCTGCAACGAACGCTGGAAGCCGGGGTCATCGTCGACGCTGAGGACCAGCAGGGGCTCCGTATCGACCAGCTCTCCTGCCGGCTCCTCCGGGGAAAACTGGAACATGCCCTCGCCGGGTGCCTCGTCATTCCCTCGCATCGCTCTCTCCTTGTCCCGCGTTGCCGGCCTTTGTGGGCCTGCGTGCGTTCGGTATAGAACAGGGGATAGCACTAGGCCAGTCATCCTGGGAGCCCCTTCCTGGCGCTCATGACGGCACAGACCGGGAGAAACACGCTCGGGCCGAGCGCCGGCCTGCGGCGGCGGGCTCGAGGCGTCGCAGCGAAGGTGAAACGTCAGCTGACCAACGGCTGTTTCCCGGCCCATGCAGGAGGTTCAACGCCCGGATGGCCTGCCCCTGGCCCCTCCACCTTCATCGACCTGGTCCTGCGCCACGACACGCAGAAGCGGATGCCTGTCTCAAGCTGCAGGCATGATCAAGGTAGATGCTTGGCACTTCGCAGCGCATTCATGACGATTCACCCTCAAGCCTGACATCGCGGCACGCCAGGAGCAGCGTCAGGTCGTAGAGAACCTTCAGCACACCACAGGCGAGCAGCGGCGCGGTGAGCCAACCCAGCCCGATCAGGCCGCTGGCGATGGTCGGCGCAATGGCGGCGGCAAGACTGCGCGGTACCGCGGTCAGGCTCGCGGCAGCCGCACGCTCCGCGGGTGTGACGACGGCCATGACAAAGGCGCTGCGCGTGGGCACGTCGAGCTGGGACAGCGCGCTGCGCAGCAACAGCATGAGCAAGGCCAGCGGCAACGACGGCATGAATGCTGCCGCGATCAGGCACAGGCTTGAGGGGATGTGCGTGAAGACCATGGTGTTCAGCAGGCCGATCCTGCGCGCCAGCGGCGCCGCCAGCAGTTGCGAGCTCGCGCTGAGCAAGCCGGTGCAGAAAAAGAACTGTCCGGCCGCGCCGATGGAAAGATCGAAGCGCGCCATGAGCCAGAGCGTCAGCAAGGCATTGACTACCAGGCCGCCGGCGAATGCATCGACGCTGAACAGCAGCGCGAGGCGCACGACGATCCAGCGCGATGGCCCAAGCGGCGTGTGAGCACCGGCCGCGGTCGACGGGTGCGTGGGCAGGTGCCGGTACAGCGCGAGGATCGCCAGCCCCGCAACGGCATAGAGGACGAACATGCCGCGCATGGCCGAGAGCGCGGCGACGCCGAGATGGGCAGCGATCCAATCCGGCGCTCCGGCCAATAGCGCGCCCAGGGCGCCGGAGAGCGCGCCGACGAGGCTGTAGCGCGCAAAAAGAGCCGTGCGCGACCGCGCTTCCGAGGCTTCGGCCAGGCAGGCATGCTCGATGGGCAGGAACAGGCTGACATCTCCCGCACTGGGATTCATGGTGCCGAGGAAGGCCACGATGAGCAGCGGCCAGAGCGTCGAGAAGCTGGAAAAGCCGATGCCCGTCGCCACCATCACCCCGGCGGCGACCAGCAGCAGCGAGCGACGCGCAAAGCGATTGCCCAGCATGCCGACCAGCATCGTGGCGATCGCCGAGCCCAGCAACGTCGAGGTGCTGATCAGCCCGACCGAGAGGATCGACATGCCTAGTGCGAGCAAGTAGGCCGGCAGCAGCACCGCAACGAAACCGTCGCAAAAGCCCCGCAGACTCCTCGCCAGCAGCAGCCGCCACACGCCGGTCTCAACGCCTGCCAGCGCCAGCCCAGATCCGAGGCGGGTGATGAGTGGAACCATGGCGGGCCTCCGTGGTGCATCCATCTCTCGAATACGGCTTACCCTTTCGACCAAGCATCACTATAGTAGAGATAACAACCAAATACGTTGAATACTCTACATGAACGTCTGGCTCCTTCTGGTGCTCGGCCTGCCGACTGCCAATTCGACCGAGCGCATGCGTGCCTGGCGAGCGCTCAAGGCCTGCGGCGCGGCGGTGCTGCGCGACGGGGTATACCTGTTGCCAGAGCGCGTTGGCGGACGGGAAGCCCTCGAAGCCATCGAGCAGGAGGTGCTCGCCCTCAATGGCACCGCCTACCTGCTGACGATCAGCGAACCCGGCGAGCGATTCGTTCCGCTGTTCGATCGCAGCGAGGAATACGCCAGGTTGCGCGCCGATATCGCCAACTGCCTCCGCGAACTGACGGACGAGAACGCCCTGCAAACCGCACGGCAGGTCCGCAAGCTGCGCAAGGCCTTCGCCCAGCTGGCTGCCATCGACTTCTTCCCCAGCGAATCCAGGCAGCTCACCGACTCGGCCCTCCAGGCGCTGGAAACCGCCATCAGCCGCGCCCTCGCGCCGGACGAGCCGAGCAGCCATGAAGAGACCATCACGCCCTTGGCGCCAGAAGACTTCCAGGGTCGCCGCTGGGCGACACGCAAACGCCCCTGGGTCGATCGCCTCGCCAGCGCCTGGCTGATTCGCCGCTTCATCGACCCCGCCGCGCAGATTCTCTGGCTGGACTCCCCGCACGACTGCCCTGCCGATGCGCTGGGTTTCGACTTCGACGGCGCCACCTTCAGCCATGTCGGACAGCGCGTCACCTTCGAAACCCTGCTGGCCAGCTTCCAGCTCGAAAGCCCCGCCCTAAAGCGCACCGCCGCCCTCGTGCACTACCTGGACATCGGTGGCAGCCAGCCCGCCGAGGCATCGGGTATCGAGCGCGTCCTGGCCGGTCTGCGAGAAAGCATCGGCGATGACGATCGGCTGCTACAGGCCGCCAGCGGCATCTTCGATGGCCTGTTGACTGCATTCGCTACTGACGAGAAGAACCATGACTGACTCCACCACGCCTGCCGCCGAGAAGGTGATCGCCCCTGGGGCGCCCATCAGCCTGTTCGAGGCCTTCCTGTTCTGGCTGAAGCTGGGCTTCATCAGCTTCGGCGGCCCGGCGGGACAGATTTCGATCATGCATCAGGAACTGGTGGAGCGCCGCCGCTGGATCAGCGAGCGCCGCTTCCTCCACGCGCTGAACTACTGCATGTTGCTGCCGGGACCGGAGGCGCAGCAGCTCGCCACCTACATCGGCTGGCTGATGCATCGCACCTGGGGCGGCGTGATCGCCGGAGCCCTGTTCGTGCTGCCGTCGCTGTTCATCCTGATCGGCCTGTCGTGGGTCTACCTCGCCTTCGGCGAAGTGCCGGTGGTGGCGGGCATCTTCTACGGCATCAAGCCCGCCGTGACCGCCATCGTCGTCCATGCGGCGCACCGCATCGGCTCGCGGGCCCTGAAGAACGCCTGGCTATGGGCCATGGCGGCGGCCTCCTTCGTTGCCATATTCGCGCTCGACGTGCCCTTCCCGGTCATCGTGCTGGTAGCCGCGATCCTGGGCTACATGGGCGGACGCCTGCTGCCGAGCAAGTTCGTCATCGGCGGCAGCCATGGGGCAGCGAAGACCAGCTACGGCCCCGCGCTGATCGACGACGACACCCCGACGCCCGAACATGCGCGCTTTCGCTGGGGGCATCTGCTGCGTCTGGCACTGATCGGGGCTGCGCTCTGGCTGCTGCCCATGGGCCTGCTGACGGCCTCCTTCGGCTGGCAGGGCACCCTGACGCAGATGGGCTGGTTCTTCACCAAGGCCGCCCTGCTGACCTTCGGTGGCGCCTATGCGGTGTTGCCCTATGTCTATCAGGGCGCGGTCGGCCATTACGGCTGGCTGTCACCCACCCAGATGATCGACGGCCTGGCCCTGGGCGAAACCACGCCGGGGCCGCTGATCATGGTGGTGGCGTTCGTCGGTTTCGTCGGCGGCTACGTGCACCCGATGTTTGGCGCGGACCACCCCTTCCTCGCCGGTGCCATCGCCGCGAGCCTGGTCACCTGGTTCACCTTCCTGCCGTCTTTCCTGTTCATCCTCGCCGGCGGGCCGCTGGTGGAGTCGACGCACAACGAGCTGAAATTCACCGCGCCGCTGACCGGCATCACCGCGGCGGTGGTCGGCGTGATTCTCAACCTGGCGGTGTTCTTCGGTTATCACGTGCTCTGGCCGAAAGGTTTCAGCGGCGCGTTCGACTGGCCGTCGGCCGTGATCGCCATCGCCGCGGCGGTGGCGCTGTTCCGCTTCAAGCGTGGTGTGATCCAGGTGTTGCTCGGCTGTGCCCTGGCAGGCCTGGCGGTGCATTTGCTGCGCGGGTGACAGCCTCCGCCGGCCAGCCCGACTGGCCGGCTCACCCGAGACTATCGATGCGTGCGAGAGGTGCACGGCCCGGACTTCAGGCCGAGAGCGTAGTGCTCTTCAGGAGCCTCGCCAGGAGCGTCAGTCCTTCCGTCAAGTCGTCGAGGGACGGACCACCGAGGCACAATCGAATCCCTGCCTCCTGGTCACTACGGTCGACCATGACCGATTCGGGAGGCGTCACCCTGATTCCCACCGAGGCGGCCGCTGCCGCCAGGCGGTCGGCAGCGGCGCGCGGCATTGGCAGCCAGAGGTGATAGGCCTCCGGCTGCGCCACGAGCTCCACCGCGCCGAGGAGCGAAACCGCCAGGCTCGATCGGCGGCGCGCTTCATGGCGCAAGTCCTGCGGGATGGAGGCGATGACGCCGCTGGATAACCACTCCTCCACCACCGCACAGGACAACGGCGACGGCGCCATCGGCACGTCCTGCAAGACTTCCTGCGCCGCAACGGCCATTTCCGCCGGCAGTGTCAGCATGCCGATCCTGAGTCCCGGCCCGATCGACTTGGACAGCCCATTGACGTGGAAGACACGTTCGGGCGCCAGAGCGGCGAGCGTCGGCGCCGAGGGCGGCCCCAGCGCATAGACGCCATCCTCGATGATCCAGGCTCCCGACCTCCGGCAGACATCGACGATAGCCTGCCGACGCGCCACGCCCATGGTGGCCGTGGTGGGGTTGTGCAGCATCGGCGTGAGGTAGACCGCTCTGTTACAGGTGGATTCGAGGCCTTCCAGCGCCGCGCCGAGCGCCTCCGGGACCATCCCCTCGGCATCGATCGCGACGCCTTGCATCCGATAGCCTTTGCGCCGCGCCAGCGCTATCGCCCCGGGGTAGGTGACGCGTTCAGTCAGGATCACCCCCTGCGGTCCGCAGGCCAGATCGAAGGCCAGCGAAATGGCCTGACGGGCGTTGCTGGTCAGCGCCAGGTTCGCCGGATCGACGCTGACACCGAGCGTTTCAAGCCAGCGCGCCAGCAGGCGCCGATGCTCCAGGTGCCCGGCGGGCGGCGAATAGAGATTGAGATGATCGGCGTCGATCTTCCGCGCGACCCCGGCCAGGGTCCGGGCCAGCAGGCGCGCCGAAAGCATGGCCGGCGGCACATTGGACGAAAGATCGATCTCCCGGTCTTCATGCGCCTGGCGGATCGCCACGAACATGCCCCGGCCCTTGACGCTGCGCACCAACCCCCGCCGTTCGAGGGCGGCGTAGGCCTTCGTCACCGTCCCCAGGCCAACCCCCAGCTGCCAGGCGAGGTCGCGATGGGCCGGCAGGCGGTCGCCTCCTTTCAACGGCCCCTCGATGATGTCATCGGCCAGCGCCAGTACCAGCCGCTCGGCGGGACTCGCGTCGATTTCCGCAAGGCGCGGCCTCCAGGGCGATTGAAGAAGCATGCTGACCGTCCAGGCTGACTAATAGTGTCGCGTGACACTATTTAAATTGATCACAAGTGTAACGTGCATTAGGGTCGTCTGCGACCTTCAACCTTTCACCAACCGCCTCGCCGGGATGACGGCGGCAATGGAGAGCCAGATGTTCAGCCATGTGACTGTTGGCGCCCGGAACCTCGAGCGGGCCGGCCGCTTCTATGACGCCCTCCTCTTTTCGACCGCCCGGATGATCGCTTTCTACTCCAGGCTCGGACGCTGGCTTCAAGGACTCTTCTCGGCGCTGTTCGCCGGCGCGGGCCTGAAGCTTCTCGTCTCGCCAGACTGACGCCCGGATACCAGTCGAAGCGACTGAACACCCCTGACAGGAACCCGAGGAGCGCTGTTGTGACCCATGAATTTCAGATGATCGATGTCTTCGGTGCGGAACCTCTCTCCGGCAACCCGCTGGCGGTAGTCCTGGGTGCCGACGCGCTGGAGACCGATGACATGCAGTGCCTGACGCGCTGGTTCAACCTCTCGGAGACAGCCTTCCTGCTATCGCCCACGCACCCGGCGGCCGACTACAGGGTCAGGATATTCACGCTGGAGAGAGAAATGCCCTTTGCCGGGCACCCGACGCTGGGCAGTTGCCACGCCTGGCTGTCCACTGGGCGAGCGCCGATGAAAGAGACGGAAATCGTCCAGGAGTGCGGCGCCGGGCTGGTGACCATTCGCCGTGACCAGGGCCTGCTGTCCTTTGGCGCGCCACCGCTGATTCGTTCCGGCGCTCCCTCGCCGGAAGAACTGAGCGAAGCGATTCAATTCCTCGGCATCGAGCCCCAGGAGGTCGTCGACGCCGCCTGGGTCGACAACGGCCCCGGTTGGCTGGGGATCAGGCTGGCCTCGGCGGAACAGGTGCTCGCCCTGAATCCGCAACGCCACTGGCCGCGCAGGATCGACATCGGCGTGGTCGGGCCGCATTCCCGCGGTGATGCCGCTTTCGAAGTTCGCGCCTTCTTCAACAATCACCTGGGCACCATCGTCGAAGACCCCGTCACGGGAAGCCTCAACGCGTCGCTGGCGCAGTGGCTGTCCTCCACCGGCGTGATCGAAGAGGCCTATGTCGCCGCCCAGGGCACTCGCCTGGGTCGCAAAGGACGCATTCATGTGGCGCGCGACGGCGACGGCCAGTTCTGGATCGGCGGCAAGACCCACACGCAGGTTACCGGCCGACTCCAGGGGATCCCATAAGCGTCAGGCATGACACAAGCCACACAGGAACAAGCGCCGAGGGCCGCTTCGAAGAAGGCCCTTACTCGTCGATTGCGTTCAAACAAGGACTGACAAACATGTCTACGGCTCCGGAAAGCCAACCCATATCCGCCACGGACACCTTGAAAATGCTGATGCGCTACAAGGCCTGGGCGAATCAGCTGACGTTCGAAAGCGTGATGAACCTGCCCGATGGCGAGGCGCTACGCCCGAGGCAAACGCGCTTTGGCAACATGGTGCATACGCTGAACCACGTTTATGTGGTGGACGACATCTTCCGGCATCACCTGCAAGGCAGGAAGCACCCCTACACCGCGCGCAACACCGAACATCCGTCTCCGCTGGGCGACCTCTGGAACGCGGTTCAGGCGATGGACCGCTGGTACATCGAGCTCGTCGACACCTGGTCGGCCGAGGACCTGTCGAAAGTCGTCCATTTCGAGTTCGTCGGAGGGGGAAAGGGCGTCATGACACAGGAAGAAATCGTGCTGCACCTGGTCAATCACGCCACCTATCATCGCGGTTTCGTCGGCGACATGATGTACCAGATTCCCGTTACGCCACCCTCGAACGATCTCCCCGTATTCCTCCGGGACCACTATCGCAAGGCTCGGTGAGTCCCTGCCGCATGGGCGAGCCGGGGGCGCCTTGCCCTTGTCCGCGATGCGCCGGCAAGGCCGGCGCTGTATTGGCTTCGCGAGCACGATGCCCCTCGTGGACAGGTGCCACGCCCCGCACTCACCCCAGAATCAGATAGGCCTTGCGCACCTTCTCGATGATTTCCCACTCGCCCTGGGTATTGGCGGCGAAGTAGATCGAGTCCCCCGCCTTGAAGGCGATGGGCTCGCCGCCGTCCGGGGTGAACACGCCGCGGCCTTCGATGAAGTAGCTGTACTCGGCCTGCATGATGGCGCGGCGCAGACGGCCCGGAGAGCACTCCCAGAAGCCGCTGGAAGCATTCTGCGAGGCGAGTTCCTGGTGCGCGGCAGTGCTGGCCATCGGGATCGGTTCGCCAATCGGGATGCCGGCCGGCGCGGGCTCGGAGAACTGGGCATTGTCGAGACGGAACAGTACGGGGGTCATGGGATTTCCTCAGGCTTTGTCTTCAAGTCCAGCGGGTGCAAACCGGGCCATCAGTACGTCGAACGGATTCGCCGGCTTGCCGTTGAGTTCGGCGCGTTCCTTGCGAATCACGGCCTTGCGCACCATCGAGCCACCGATGAAACGCACCGGCTCGGGCGGGAACGGCTTGCAGCGGCGGCCGACCAGGGCGCAACCGCTCCACGGGTCCTTCCGCCCCAGTGCGAGGCTGGCCAGGATGCGCCCACCCAGGCGGCTCGGGCCGACGCCATTGCCGCTCCAGCCGATGCCGTAGTGGATGTTGTCGCTGCCGGCGATGCGGCCGAACACCGGCAGGCTGTCGTAGGTGCGGTCGATCGGGCCGGACCAGGAATGGGTGATCAGCGCGTCGTTGAGCATCGGGTAGGCGCGGCGCAGGTCGGCTTCGGTCAGGGCGATGCCCTCACGGTCTTCGCTGAACACCGGCCCCATCTTCGAGCCGTAGCTCAGCGAGCCGGTGCCCTTGCCGAAGGCGATGCGCTCGTCGGGCGTGGTGCGGTAGTAGTCGACCAGCAGCTGCGAGTCGGTGATGGCTTCCGCCCCGCTCCACCCCATGCTTTCCAGGCGCTGGCCCAGCGGCTGGGTCACCACGATGGAGCTGCCCACCGGCACGAACAGCTTCGCAAGCTCCGGGATGGCGGCAGACCAGGCGTTGGTCGCCAGCACCACCTGCCCGGCTTCAACCCGGCCGTTCGCCGTGAGGAGACGCACCGGGCGCCCCGGCTGAATCTCGGTAACCGGCGTGTTCTCGAAAATCTCGACACCCGCTTCGAGCGCCACGCGCCGCATGCCACGGACCAGGGCGGCCGGCTGCACGGTGGCATTGCTGCGCTCCAGCACGCCGGCGATGTGCACGTCGGACCCGGAGCGCCTGGCCACCTCCTCGCGGGACAGCCGTTCGAACGGGTGGAAACCCAGGCGCTCGCAGGCGGCCAGGGTGGCGTTCCAGCTATCGACGTGGGCCTGGCAGGTCGCCGTCCAGAGCCAGCCCTTCTGGCGGAAGGCGGCGTCGATCCGGTGGCGTTCGCAGAACTCGCCCAGTTCCTGGATCGCGCGCTCCGCACTGGTCGCCAGGAAGGTCGCCTGCTCGGTGGAGCAGAACGAGGTGAGCGACTGGATCTTCGGCCACCAGGACATCACGAATCCGCCGTTGCGCCCCGACGCACCGCCGCCGCAGATGTCCTGTTCCAGCACCATGACCCGGCAATCGGGCTCGTGCTCCTTGATCGTCAGCGCAGTCCAGAGGCCGACGAAGCCTCCGCCGACGATCACGATATCGGCCCGATGGTTGCCCGAGAGCGGGGACGGCAGTTGCAGGTCGGACTCGGCGCAGAGCATCCAGAAACTGCGTTTCAGCGGCGGCACGGCTGGGAATTTCATGGCGGGTCTCTTGGCAGGTGAAATCGTCGGTCGCGCCAGTCGGGCGATCCCCATCCCGGCAGGACAACCCGGTGGCTGGCGATGGGTCCGGAGGCTATCCGCAGGCAATCTAAAAAACAACGATATTTTTTACTTTGAGAAAATTTGGAAGTTATTTTTTAACAACGCGGATTTCTCCTATTTATCGTCCTTTTCTTCCTAGCCGACCGCTCGCCGGCCCCCGAACAATCTGCCCAGGCCGGATACACCGGCCGTGCTGACAAGACAGGAGGGACCGCCGTGGACATACAGCGCAAGGGCCGCAACGCCCGCTACAGCCAGTGCGTGCGCTTCAACGACTGCATCGAAACCTCGGGCATCGTCGCCCGGGATACGAGCCTGGACATCGCCGGGCAGACCCGCGATGTGCTGGAACAACTGGAGGCCGTCATGGCCCTGGCCGGCGTCGACAGGAGCCGCCTTATCCGGGTGCAGATCTGGCTGGCCGACATGGCCGAGTTCGACGCCATGAATCGCATCTACGACGCCTGGGTCGACCCGCAACATCCGCCGGCGCGCGCCTGCGTCGGCGCGTCCCTGGCCGACAGCCGCTACCGCCTGGAGATCCAGGCCAGCGCGGCGGCCTGACTGCTCCTTCCGTAACAGCTCTCCCCCTCATTAGAAGAACAACCACACCTGGAGGTGCCTGTGCTGCATGACGTCGTCTTCCTCGACCGTGACGCTTTCTCTGCGAGCGTGAAGATCCGGGAACTGCCGTTCCCCCACCGCTGGAGCTGCCACGACTACACCGCGCCCGAGGAGATGGTGGCGCGTCTGTCCACCGCCACCGTGGCCATCACCGGCGGCGTGCCGATCTCGGTGGCGCAACTGGAGCAACTGCCGTCGCTGCGCATGATCTCGCTGGCCCTGACCGGCACCGATATTGTCGACCTGGACTACTGCCGCCAGCGCGGCATCCACGTCACCAACGTCCCCGGCTACGGCACCCACACCGTGGCCGAGCACGCGCTGGCGATGATCTTCGAACTGCTGCGCAACGTCGGCCGCTACCACCGCCTGCTGATGGATGAGCGCCAGCGTGGCCAGGCACTGCAGCCGTTCTACCTCGACTATCCGATCCGCGACCTGCGCGGCAAGGTGCTGGGCATCGTCGGCCATGGCCCCATCGCCCAGCGCCTGGCCGACCTCGCCTCGCGCCTGGAGATGGACGTGTACTTCCACGACCGCGACGGCCACTACCAGGGCGAGCGCTACCTGCCCCTGCAGGCCTTGCTCGCCCGCAGCGACGTGGTCTCCCTCAACTGCCCGCTGACACCGCAGACCCGCGGCCTGCTGGGTCGCCAGCAGTTCGAATGGATGAAGAAGGATGCGGTGCTGATCAACACCGCACGGGGCGCGGTGATCAACGAGCCGGACCTGATCCGGGCACTGCAGCACGGCGAGATCGCCGGCGCGGCACTCGATGTCGTGACCCATGAGCCGCTCACGCTCGATGAACCGCTGCTGCACCTGGCCGCCACCCACAACCTGATCCTCAACCCCCACGTTGCCTGGAGCAGCGCCGAAGCCATGCAAGGGCTGCTGGATGCCGCGCTGGACAACGTCACGGCCTTCGCCACCCGGACGGCCTGATCGCCCTTCCTTACCCTGACAAGAACAACAAGAGGTAAGTCATGCAAAGCGTCGATATCTCGAATTCCCCTGCCACCGAACACTCCCGCGTACGCCCGCTGCACCTCCAGGCCGCGGTCGGCGGTGTCGGCGGCCAGTTCTGCGATGGCTATGTGCTGGGCATCATCGGCATCGCCATCAGCCTGGCGACCACCCCGCTGGGCCTGGATGCCCTGTGGCTCGGCCTGCTCGGCGGCGCGGCCCTGATCGGCCTGTTCCTCGGCAGCCTGCTCACCGGCCCGCTGGCCGACCGCTTCGGACGCAAGCACATCTACCGCTGGAACATGGCGCTGTTCTTCGGCGCCTCCATCGCCCAGTTCTTCGTCCAGGACGCCCAGCAGTTGCTGGTCCTGCGCCTGTTGCTGGGCTTTGCGCTGGGCTCGGATTTCGTCGTCGGCGTCTCGCTGGTGGCGGAGCTGGTGCCCCGGCGTTTCCGCGGCCCCCTGCTGGCGTTGATGGCGGTGTCCTGGACGCTCGGCTTCACCCTCTCCTACATCGTCGGCTACCTGATGCAGTCGTGGGGCGATGAAGCCTGGCGCTGGATTCTCGCCAGCAGCGCGGTGCCGTCCCTGCTGGTGCTGCTGGTGCGCCAGGGCACACCGGAGTCGCCACTGTGGCTGATGAAGCAGGGCCGCCATTCCGAAGCGCAACGGGTCATCGAACGCCTGGGCGGCTGTGACCTGCCGGAGGATGAACGCGGCAAGGCGAAGGCCTCCTGGGGCCAGCTGTTCAGCCCGGAGCACCGGCGCCGCACCCTGGTCGGCATGGTGTTCTACACCTGCCAGGTGATCCCCTACTTCGCCATGAGCACCTTCATCCCGAGGATTCTCGACGCGCTGAAGATCGAGGACAGCTACACCGGCGGGCTGATCTACAACATCTTCCTGCTGGCCGGATCGGTGGTCGGCCTGCTGCTGATCAACCTGCTCACCCGCCGCGCCTTCCTCATCGGCACCTTCAGCATCAACGCCGTCGCGCTGTTCGTCCTGGCGAGCTGGAGCGGCATGCCGGGGCTGTACGTGGTGGGCGTGTTCGCGGTGTTCGCCTTCGTCATGGCCGCCTCCGGGGTGCTGGAGTTCGCCTACACCTCCGAGCTGTTCCCTACCGAACTGCGCGCTTCGGGCGTCGGTATCTCGGTGGCCGCCAGCCGCATCGGCGCCGCCTCCTGCACCTTCATCCTGCCGGTGGTGATGGAACGCTTCGGCGCCTCGGCGGCGATCGGCATCTGCGTCACGGCGCTGGTCATCGGCGCGCTGGTCTGTCAGCGCTGGGCGCCGGAAACCAACCCGCGCTACGTGGGCTGATCCACTGCGCCCACCCGGCCCGCCAGCGCAATGCGTTGGCGGGCCGTTGGCGTTCTCTCATTGCAGACGTTCGGCGTTGTGCCGCAGCTTGCGAAACAGATGCGGCGTCTCGCCATAGCTCTTGCGGAACTGCTGGATGAAGTGCGATGCGTCGGAGAAGCCCGTGGCATAGGCGATCTGCGTCACGTGCAGGCTGGTGTCGCTGAGCAGCTTGCGCGCCTCCTGCAGCCGCAGCTTGCGCCAGAACTGCGCGGGCGGCTGGCCGGCGTTGGCCAGGAAGGCACGGTTCAACTGCCGCTCATTGCTGCCCACTTGCAGGGCCAGTTCCCGGATCGTGCAGTGACTGTCGAGATGCGCACGCATGTAGTCCAGCGCACGGTGCACCAGCGGGTCCTGATAGACATGCGCCACGCTGTTGTCGGTGCCGCGCCGGATGTCCTCGTCGGCCACCAGCAGGTATTCCAGGCTCTTCTGCGCGCGACGCTTGCCGCAGTGACGGCCGATGATCTCCGCCGCCAGCTCGAACGCCGAGCCGCCCGGGCAGGTGAACACACCGCTGTCCTCGATATAACTCTTGTCGACCACGGCCTGGGTCTCGGGGAAAAGCGCGGCGAACCGCTCTTGCACGGTGAAGTGCACCGCACAACGGCGCCCCTTGAGAATACCGGCCAGGCCCAGGGTGAAGTAGGAAGCGCACAGCGCCACCAGCGGCACCTTGCGCGCGTGCAGGCGGCGAATGTAGTCGAGCAGCGCGGGCTCCGGGTTCATCACCCCGGACAGCAGCCCGCCGGCCAGCACCACGTAGTCGTATTCCGCATCCGGGTCCAGGCGTTTGGTCGGCGCAATCGGCAGGCCGCAGCTCGCGCTGACAGGCTCCCCCGTCACGCTCAGCCATTCCCATTGGCAGAGGATCTGCCGGCTGTCGAAGGAACGATCGGCGGCGAAACGCAGCGCGTCGACGAAACCCGCCACCGGGGTCAGGGTGAACTGATCGATGAGGACGATGGCGACCCGCAGGTCGGGCTTGAGCACGTGCTCGAGCGACTCCTCATCTGGCACTGGGTGGCTTGGGCTCATCGGGGTCGGTCGATAGACAGGTCGGGGAGTCATCCTATTCGCAAGCCATGCGGGCGGACAACAAGGGGCACGGCCCCGTACCAATTTCGGATGTCCGGGCTGTTCGACAGACAGACCAGCCACGATTAAGCTGCCGCCCCCCCTCACAAGGAGTGCGAACAGGATGGCCGGGTCTTATCAGGGAAGCTGCCTGTGCGGCTCGATCAACTACGAACTGCTCTCCCCACCCAGGGCCTTGAGCCACTGCCATTGCAGCCAGTGCCGCAAAGGCCACGGCGCGGCATTCGCCAGTTACGCCAGCGTGCCGCGCAGCGACCTGCGCATCCTCCTGGGTGCGGATGCACTCACATCCTACGCGTCGTCCGAATCCGTGCTGCGGCAGTTCTGCAGCCACTGCGGCTCGTCGCTGTTCTGGTCGAGAAGACAGGGGGCGTTTTCCGACTGGATCTCGACAGCCATCGGCACCCTGGATACCGTCTTCACCCCGCACAAGCAAAGACATGTTCAGGTCGCCTCGAAGGCGCCCTGGTTCGAGCTGCCGGATCACTGGGCGCAAACGGAGTGACAGCTTTGGTTTGAACGCGCCCACCTGAAATGCCGGGGAAGAACGGCGGGAGCGAGGGTGCGTGCCCGTCGGCCGCATCAGAATCCGGCTCACGGCGTTCTGTTCAGCCATTCGCTTCCCCCCGTTGCGCAGGCCAATAAAAAGGGCCTTGCGAAAACAAGGCCCTTTTGACTACCGCCATTAGGTTGTTACAGCTCGGCAATACACATCAGGCGCTCACTGCACTCAAGGTAGCGAGTGCCGGACAACTTGAACACCAAATTGACGAGGAACGGGTCATGCAAGCCATGGCGTATAAGCCAGTCCTCATGGAATCTATTGCCTTTACCAACCGGAATGATGTTCACCTTGCGGGCGACCTTGGCGAGAATCTCGCGCATCTTGTCGCAAGTGAAGAAGCGAATATTAAACAACGAGTCACGCTCTCTTTCCGAATTGAAGTAATCCATGAACGACTGATTATGAGCATTATGTACGGTTACGATAAATCGCCCTTTAGTGATACGCGCCTGCTCCCGCGCCATACGATCAATGTCGTCATCCGAAAAATAACCCCATAAACCGTTGTGATAACTGATATCAAAATAGCTGTCTGGGTACTGCAGATCAAAAGCATCCATCACCTGGAAACGTTCCTGCAATGAAGGATAAAGCTTCTTGGCAAGGGCGACCGACTCCGGAGAAAAATCAATACCGTGGCCTTCAACGCCTAGTCGGTTCAGCTGCACAATATCTCGAAAGCTGCCAGCGGCGATTTCCAGAACCCGCGTCTCATGCCTCCTTCGGACGGCATCGATATAGTAAGCATGGCGAATGTCATTCTGATAAATTTTGAAAATTTCCTGCCATTTTTCGTCCCAGTCCTTGGCCGTAATTAGTGCAGCTGGCTCATTGGCTTGGTTCATCTTCACTATCCTGTAATTGATTTTCAATAACGTGACGGCATTTGAAGACGATTTTCTTGTGCGGCAGCAGGCAGCTGGATGGGCTGCTGAATGAAGCAAGAAATAACCGGCGCGGCTCTGTCGACCACGCTTTTTCTGAAGCGTACTCCTGGCGCGCCGGAAGTCGCTAAATATACACGGCGAATGCTTTGCGCCAGTACCACCCCGATCAACGGCCGGAAACTTCCGCAGACTGGCAAACTGCCCTTAAAACGCCACTAGATCGTGCAATTCTATCCACCCAATCATTAGACCTGAATTAACTTTAACTGCATCAATAAAGTCAGAGCACAAAGAGCAACACTATTCGCGCATGCGAATTTGCATCTTTTCGCCTTTACGAACGTCCAGGATTGATAAGTCAGGCCACGGCCCTGGCGAAATTCCGAACCTTACAACAATCTCAACTTCCTGCGATCCCTGTGTTAGACAGCGCGCAATAGGCTCGGGACGACCTATCCCGTGAATCCATGCCCTCGGCTGCGAGGGCCCCGAGCCTCTTCCAAATGTTCGAGCATCTCCCCATCGACCACCAACTGGCGCAGATCTTCCTCACCAGCGCCCGGTGCGCCTGCTTCAGGCAAACCGCCCGCAGCCTGAACCTGCACGTCACGCCGATGCGCAGGAAACTGATGAAACTCGAAGCGAGCATCGGCAGCCCGCTGTTCTACTACGAAAACCGCAAACTGCGCCTGAGCCCTGCCGGAAAGCTGCTGCAACAGGCGCTGATCGAGCGATTCGGCGACCTGCCGCCGGACGTGGTCAGCACCCGCCCGCGCATACGCCTCGCCGTGCAGTCCGACCTGCTGGATGATTTCCTGGCCCGCGACCTGATCGCCTGGCTGCGCAAGGATGCCGCGATGAATCTGGAGATACGCCCCTGGAAGGCATCCCGCAGGAGCCAGCGGAAGTGACGCTCTGGATAGCCGATCCCGATAGCCCGCGCCCCGACCCTGGTTTCGCCATGTCCAGGCCGAGGATGCTCGCGCGCCTGCATTACTGCGCCCACATGGCCAAGCGATACGCCGGGAGCAGGCTACCTCGCGCCGCGTCGGACCTGACGGACTTCATGCTGGCCCAGCACTCGGCCAATGCCTCGATCAAGAGCTTCGAACCCTGGAACAAGCTCTTGTGCCAGCGCCAGAGCTCAGTCACCCAGGTCCACTCCCAGGCCTGGGTCCGGGAGCTGGTCCGCAACTCCGCCTGCATAGGCCTCCTGCCGACCTATGTGGCGAAGCTGGACAAGAATCTGCTGGCCCTGGAGCCGCTGCTCGGGCAGCGAATGGAGCGAGTCGCCTGGCTGTCCGTCGCGCCTCTGGCGGCCAATCTGCGGGAGGTCGAAACGCTCATCTCGATCGTTCTGCGCGCCTTCGAACAACGTCGGGAATGGTTTGCCAGAGACGACTGAAGCGCCTGCGCAGGTCGGAAAACACGCCCCGGTCATCGTTCTGAAACCATCGGATTCCATCGGGAGAAACGCCAACCCCGCGCCACATAGCCCCTTGCGACGGCTCCATCGCACCTGAAACACAACTGACACGCAAAATGCACGGAACCGTCATCCGCCCCTCCGAGCCTGCGCCTCGCCAATCACTACACGTCGCAACGAGGAGAAGCGCATGTTCGGCAAATCCAACTCCCAATGGCCCGATCGCATGGCGCTGGGCCTGCTGTTGAGTACCGCCACCCTGTCGGCACAGGCCGGCACCGTCACCACCGATGGCACCGACATCGTCATCAAGACCAAGGGCGGACTCGAAGTGGCGACCACCGACAAGGAGTTCAGCTTCAAGCTGGGCGGCCGCCTGCAGGCCGACTACGCCCGCTTTGACGACTACTACACCAGGAATGGTAATAGCGCCGACGCGGCCTACCTGCGCCGGGCCTTTATCGATATCGGCGGCACGGCCCACAAGGACTGGAAGTACCAGATCAACTACGACCTCTCGCACAACACCGGCAACGACGACACCGGCTACTTCGACGAAGCCAGCGTCACCTACACCGGCTTTGCGCCCGTCAACCTCAAGTTCGGCCGTCTCTACACCGACTTCGGCCTGGAAAAGGCCACCAGCTCCAAATGGGTGACGGTCCTGGAGGGCAACATCACCTATGACCTGGCCGAGTGGATCAATGACAACACGGCATGGGCGTGCACTGCTTCACCTCGGCCAGTTGCTCCGCGCTCGTCTGGCGAGCCTGCATGACCTGCAGGCGGGCCTGCTCCATGCGGGCGAAGGTGATGTCGCCGCCGCCATCGGCCAGCGCCAGGGAGGACGTGCCCAGCAGGGCGGCGAGCAGGAGTACGCGTTGCAGTTTCATGGCAGTCACCTCGTCGGTGTGGTGGGGAATGACTCCACCTTACGGCGCCGACCCTAACGGCAAGCTGAGGCGAGCATGACGATTCGGTAATCCCGTCGATTCAATCGTTGCCGCCGCACCGGGCCGCCCTCTACACTGCGCACCATGACTCGTCGCCTGCGGCTGTTGATCGTCCTGCTGCTCAGCCTTGCGCTTCCCCTGACCGGGATGGCGGGCATCGAGGCGCCGACCGAACCCTGCCCGATGCAGAGCATGGGCATGGGCCGGATGGCGGGCATGGACCAGGACTGCTGCCAGGACCTGGGCAAGATGACCCAGCACGGCAAGAAGGACTGCAAGAGCGGGCAGGAATGCAAGACCGGCAGCCTGTTGCAGGTCAGCGTCCTGAAGACCGCGCCTCCCGCCGCTACGCCCCAGCGCCCCGCGCCCTATACCGAAGTAGTCCTCAGCCAGGCGCCTGCCGACCTCTGGCGACCTCCCTGCGCCTGATTCCTCTCTCGATCTGAACCCCGCCCGCGCCCCTGGTGGCTGCCGGGTGGCTTGCGCCTATGCGCTGGTTTTCCAGAGGAATCCACATCGTGACTCCCATCCGACTCCATCCGGGCTGGATGCTGTTCGCCCTGCTGTCCAGCCTGTCCGCCGAGGGTGCGTCCCTGTCGCTGGACGACGCCCTGTTGCTGGCCGAACGTAACGCCCCGTCCCTGCTCGCGCAGAGCGAAAAAGTCTCGGCGGCGAAAAGCGCCGCCATCCCAGCCGGGGAATTGCCCGACCCCAAGCTGAACCTGGGCCTGCAGAACGTCCCCATTGAGGGCGATGAGCGCTGGACCACCCAGCGCGACAACATGTCCATGCAGGTGGTTGGCCTGATGCAGGAGGTGCCCAACCGCGACAAGCGCAAGGCCCGCATCGAGACCGCGCAGGCCGCCGTGGAACGCGCCGACGCCGAGGCCGGCGTCGAGCGCCTGAAGGTCCGCAGCGCTTCGGCGCAAGCCTGGATCACCGCCTATACGCTGCAACGCAAGCTGGCCATGTTCGATGATTTCTACCGCGAGAACCGCCTGCTCGATGCCACCGTCCGCGCCCGCCTCGCCAGTGGCGGCGCGAGCACGGTCGATGCGGTGGCGCCGCGCCAGGAAGCCGCGCTGCTGGATGAGCAGAAGGACGACCTGTTGCGCCAGGCCGCCCAGGCGCGGGCAGCGCTCAAGCGCTGGATCGGCCAGGACGCGCCGCCGGAGCTGGCGGGCGACTTCCCGCATTGGCCCATCGATGCCTCCCACTCCTTGCAGGTACTGCACCAGCACCCGGAACTCGCCGCCTACGGCCCCATGACCCGCGAGGCCGAAGCCCTGGTGCGCGAGGCGCTGGCCGAGAAGAAACCGGACTGGAGCTGGGAGGTTGATTACCAGCGCCGTGGCCGTGAGTTCGGCGACATGATGACGCTTCAGGTCAGCTTCGACCTGCCGCTGTTCACCGGCACGCGCCAGGACCCGAAGATCGCCGCGCGGCGCGCCCAGGTCCGGCAACTGGAGGCCGAACGCGAGGCGTTGGCCCGCGAGCACGAGCAGCAACTGGAGGACGACCTGGCCGAATACCGGCGCCTGCAACGCGCCGTCGAGCGCAGCAGCGCAACCCTGGTGCCGCTGGCCGAGGAAAAGGTGCGCCTGGCCCTGGCCGGCTACCGCGCCGGCAAGACCGGGCTCGACGAGGTGGTCAGCGCGCGCCAGCAACAGGTCGAGGCACGGCTGCGACAGATCGACCTGCAAGGCGCCCTGGCACTGGTAGCGGCGCGTCTCTACTTCACCTACGAGGAGGGCCGCGCATGAGCCGTTTCCCTTTGAAAACCTCCATCCTGCTGGTCCTCGCGCTGTCCGCCGGCGGCGCTGGCGGCTACTGGTTCGCCCAGCAAGGGCACGCCCCGGCGAGCGCTGCTCCCGCCAGCACCGAGCGCAAGGCGCTCTACTGGTACGACCCGATGGTCCCGCAGCAACACTTCGATGCGCCGGGCAAGTCGCCATTCATGGATATGCAACTGGTGCCCAAGTATGCCGATTCCGCTGCTGCTACTGGCAGCACGCCATCGGTGCGCATCGAGCCGGGCATCCAGCAGAACCTCGGCATGCGCCTGGCAACGGTCAGCCGTGGCAAGCTCGACCGCAGGCTGCAGGTCACCGGCGTGCTGACCTTCAATGACCGCGACGTGGCCCTGTTGCAGGCGCGCGCCGGCGGCTTCGTCGAGCGCGCCTACGCCCTGGCGCCGGGCGATGTGGTGAAGGCCGGTGCGCCCATCGCCGACATCCTGGTGCCGGAATGGGCCGGCCTGCAGGAGGAATTCCTCGCCCTGCGCGGCGCCGCGGAACCGGCCCTGCTGGCGGCGGCACGGCAACGCCTGCTGCTGGCGGGAATGCCGGCCGCGCTGGTCGAGCAGGTCGCCCGCAGCGGCAAGGCCCGCCCGGTGATCACGCTGGGTTCGCCGATCGCCGGAGTGATCCGCGAACTGGAGGTGCGCCCCGGCATGAGCCTGGCGGCCGGCGCGCCGCTGGCGCGGATCAACGGCCTGGGCCAGGTGTGGCTGGAAGCGGCGGTGCCGGAGAGCCAGGCCGGAGGACTCAAGGTCGGCCAGAGCGTCGATGCCCGTCTGCCGGCGTTCCCGGATCGCCCGGTGACCGGCACCCTGGCCAGCATCCTGCCGGAAAACGACCAGCAGAGCCGCACCCTGCGCCTGCGCATCGAACTGCCCAACCCCGACGGCCAGCTGCGCCCCGGCATGACCGCCCAGGTCAGTCTCGACCTCGCCGGCCAGGCCAGCGTGCTGCAGATTCCAAGCGAAGCGGTGATCCGCACCGGCAAACGCAACCTGGTGATGCTGGCCGAGGACCAGGGCCGCTTCCGTCCGGTCGAGGTTCGCCTGGGCCAGGAAAACGACGGCCTGGTGGCGGTCCTGCACGGGCTGGACGAAGGCCAGCGGGTGGTCACTTCCGGGCAGTTCCTGATCGACTCCGAAGCCAGCCTGAAAGGCATCGAAGTGCGAACCGCCGAGCCTGCGGCCACGGCGCCCGCCGTGCATGAGGCGGATGGCCGCATCGTGGAAATCTCCAACCAGGGCCTGACCATCAGCCACGGCCCGTTCAACACCCTGGGCATGCCCGGCATGACCATGACCTTCGCCCTCGCCCGCCCGGAACTGGCGGCGGGCCTGAAGGCCGGCGACCGCGTCCGCTTCGGCGTCAGCCAGGGCGATGCGGGGTTGGTCATCGAGCAGGAGGACCGGCCATGATCGCCCGACTCATACGCTGGTCGGTGGCCAACCGCTTGCTGGTGCTGCTGGCCACGCTGTTCATCGTCGCCTGGGGCCTGTGGTCGCTGCGCAGCACGCCGATCGATGCGCTGCCGGACCTCTCCGACGTGCAGGTGATCATCCGCACCAGCTATCCGGGGCAGGCGCCGCAGATCGTCGAGAACCAGGTCACCTACCCGCTGGCCACCACCATGCTGTCGGTGCCCGGCGCGAAGACGGTGCGCGGGTTCTCCTCCTTCGGCGACAGCTTCGTCTATGTGCTGTTCGAGGACGGCACCGACCTCTACTGGGCGCGCTCGCGGGTGCTGGAGTATCTCAACCAGGTGCAGTCGCGCCTGCCGCCCACCGCGAAAACGGCGCTGGGCCCGGACGCCACCGGCGTCGGCTGGATCTACCAGTACGCCCTGGTCGACCGCACGGGCCGGCATGACCTCGCCCAGTTGCGTGCCTTGCAGGACTGGTTCCTCAAGTTCGAGCTGAAGACGGTGCCGGACGTGGCCGAAGTGGCCACCGTGGGCGGCATGGTCCGCCAGTACCAGGTCGTGCTCGATCCGGTGCGGCTGGCCAGCCTGGGCATTACCCAGGGGCAGGTGATCGAGGCGCTCGGCAAGGCCAACCAGGAAACCGGCGGCGGTGTGCTCGAACTGGGCGAGGCCGAGTTCATGGTGCGCGCCTCGGGTTACCTGAAGACCCTGGCGGACTTCCGCGCGATTCCCCTGCGCCTGGCCGCCAACGGCAGCCCGGTCACCCTGGGCGACGTCGCCAGCATCCAGCTCGGCCCGGAAATGCGCCGGGGCATCGGCGAACTGGACGGCGAAGGCGAAGCGGTCGGCGGAGTGATCGTCCTGCGCAGCGGCAAGAACGCCCGCGAAGCCATCATCCGAGTGAAGGACAAGCTTCAGGCGCTGAAGAAGAGCCTGCCCGAGGGCGTGGAGATCGTCACCACCTACGACCGCAGCCAGTTGATCGACCGCGCGGTGTCCAACCTCAGCCACAAGCTGATCGAGGAATTCATCGTGGTCGCGCTGGTCTGCGCCGCGTTCCTCTGGCACCTGCGCTCGTCGCTGGTGGCCATTGTCTCGCTGCCGGTGGGGGTGCTCATCGCGCTGATCGTCATGCGCCACCAGGGGATCAACGCCAACATCATGTCCCTGGGCGGCATCGCCATTGCCATCGGCGCGATGGTCGACGCGGCGGTGGTGATGATCGAGAACGCGCACAAGCGCGTCGAGGCCTGGCACGCAAAGCACCCGGACACGCCACTCACGGGCGAGCAGCACTGGCGGGTGATGACCGAGGCGGCCGTGGAGGTCGGCCCGGCGTTGTTCTTCAGTCTGCTGATCATCACCCTGTCGTTCATTCCGGTGTTCACCCTGCAGGCACAGGAGGGCCGCCTGTTCGGCCCGCTGGCCTTCACCAAGACCTACGCCATGGCCGGCGCCGCCGGGCTTTCCGTGACCCTGGTGCCGGTGCTGATGGGCTACTGGATTCGCGGGCGCCTGCCCTCGGAGCAGCGCAACCCGCTCAATCGCTGGCTGATCAGCCTCTACCAGCCGGCGCTGGATGCGGTGCTGCGCCGGCCGCGCGCGACACTGGCGGCCGCGGTGGTGGTCTTCCTCACCGGGCTCTGGCCGCTGTCCCAGCTGGGCGGCGAGTTCCTCCCGCCGCTGGACGAGGGCGACCTGCTGTACATGCCGTCCGCCCTGCCCGGCCTCTCCGCGCAGAAGGCTTCGGAGCTGCTGCAGAGCACCGACCGCCTGATCAGGAGCGTGCCGGAGGTGGCCAGCGTGTTCGGCAAGGCCGGGCGCGCCGAGTCGGCCACCGACCCGGCGCCGCTGGAGATGTTCGAGACCACCATCCGCTTCAAGCCCAGGGATGAGTGGCGGCCGGGCATGACCAGCGAAAAGCTGGTGGAGGAACTGGACCGCGTGGTGCAGGTGCCGGGCCTGACCAACATCTGGATTCCGCCGATCCGCAACCGCATCGACATGCTCGCCACCGGCATCAAGAGCCCCATCGGGGTGAAGGTCGCCGGCACCGACCTGGCCGAGATCGATCGTGCCGCCCTGGCGGTGGAGCGGGTGGCCAAGGGCATTCCCGGAGTGACCTCGGCGCTGGCCGAGCGCCTCAGCGGCGGGCGCTACATCGATGTCGACATCGACCGCCAGGCGGCGGCCCGCTACGGCATGAACATCGCCGACGTGCAGGCCATCGTCGGCAGCGCCATCGGCGGCGAGAACGTCGGCGAGACGGTGGAAGGCCTCGCCCGCTACCCGATCAACGTGCGCTACCCGCGCGAATGGCGCGACTCGCTCGATGCGCTGCAGCAACTGCCGATCTACACCGCCCAGGGCGGCCAGATCACCCTGGGCAGCGTGGCGCGGGTGCGCATCAGCGAGGGACCGCCGATGCTCAAGAGCGAGAATGCCCGCCTCTCCGGCTGGGTCTACGTCGACGTGCGCGGCCGCGACCTGGCCTCGGTGGTGGCGGACCTGCGCCAGGCGGTGGAGCGCGACGTGCGGCTGGCGCCGGGCACGAGCCTGAGCTACTCCGGCCAGTTCGAGTACCTGGAGCGCGCCAACGCCCGGCTCAAGCTGGTGGTGCCGGCGACCCTGGCGATCATCTTCGTGCTGCTCTACCTGACCTTCGGCCGCTTCGACGAGGCGCTGCTGATCATGGCCGCCCTGCCCTTCGCCCTCACTGGCGGCGTGTGGCTGCTGTACCTGATGGGCTTCAACCTGTCGGTCGCCACCGGGGTCGGCTTCATTGCCCTGGCCGGGGTCGCGGCGGAGTTCGGGGTGATCATGCTGATCTACCTGAAGAACGCCTGGGCCGAACGCCAAGGTCCGGGCGACGCCACGGCGCTGCTCGCGGCCATCCGCGAGGGTGCGGTACAGCGTGTACGTCCCAAGGCCATGACCGTGGCCGTGATCGTCGCCGGCCTGCTGCCGATCCTCTGGAGCAGCGGCGCCGGCAGCGAGGTGATGAGCCGCATCGCCGTGCCCATGGTCGGCGGCATGATCACCGCCCCGCTCCTGTCCCTGTTCGTCATCCCCGCCGCCTACTGGCTGATGCGCCGTCGCCAGGCGGATGCGGCAACCCAACCCCACTCTGGAGAAATCGCATGAACATTCGCTACCTCTCGGCAGCCGCCGTACTGCTCGCCCTTTCCGCCCCGGCGATCGCCGAGGACACTGCTGGTATGAACATGGGCGGTATGAAGATGAACCGCACGGACATGAGCGGCATGTCGATGGAACCCCCTCAAGCGACGCCCGCCGCCCACGCCGAAGGCACGATCAGGGCGATCGATGCCGCCCACGGCACGGTCACGCTGGCCCACGGCGCGGTACCGGCCTTGCAGTGGCCGCCGATGACCATGGCGTTCAAGACCCGTGCGGGACAGCTGGATGGCCTGAAGGTGGGCGACAAGGTGGCGTTCGACTTTCGTACCGGCAACGGCGGCGCGTCGATCGTGAACATTCGCAAGCAATGACGCCCAGCTGAGGGCAGCACCTGTCCGCCGCTGCTGCAGTGGGCAGGTGTCTCGGCGCGACAGTCTTTTATTTCTTAAACACCATGACAATTCAGATATATATTCCATCAGGTTATCAGGTAGACCGATTCATTCTTTCTCCGAATACCCCGCTTCCTGCCAGACTCGGCCTCGCCGACGGGCCACCCCCGCGGCTCTATCGCGGGCCTCTCACACCCTGAACGCCCGCTCTCGATCATAGGGAAGCGCGCCGGATTGGCGCGTTCCGAAAGGAGCTGGAAATCCATGAAGAAACTCACTGCCGTTACCGCCCTCGCCCTGGCCGTACTCTCCGGCCTGGCCCACGCCGACCGTCTGGAGGACATCAAGAAGGCCGGCGTGCTGCGAGTCGCCGCGTTCGACAGCAACCCGCCGTTCGGCTTCGTCGATGCCAAAAGCAAGCAGATCGAAGGCCTGGACGTGGATTACGCCAAGGCCCTGGCCGACAAGCTGGGGGTGAAGCTGCAAGTGCTGCCGACCAACCCGGCCAACCGCATTCCGCTGCTGACCGCGAACAAGGTCGACCTGGTGCTGGCCAACTTCACCATCACCCCCGAGCGCGCCCAGCAGGTGGATTTCAGCATCCCCTACTTCTCGTCCGGCCAGCAGTTCATCGTCAAGAAAGGCAGCCTGAAATCGCCGGAAGACCTGAACAAATGGCGCGTCGGCGTGGACAAAGGCACGGTCAACGAAGGCGTGCTGCGGGAGAAATTCCCCGGCGCCAAGGTCATCGCCTACGACGACACCCCCTTCGCCTTCACCGCCCTGCGCAACGGCCAGGTCCAGGCCATCACCCAGGACGGCCCGAAGCTGATCGGCCTGCTGGCCAACGTGCCGGACAAGGACAAGTACGAAGTGCCGCCCTTCACCATTTCCAATGACCTGATCGGCGTCGGCATTCCCAAGGGCGAGACGGCCCTGACCGAGTTCGTCAACCAGAGCCTGCAGGACCTGGAAGCGAACGGCCAGGCGCAGAAGATCTACGACACCTGGTTCGGCGCGGACACCAAGACGCCCCTGGCGCGCCTGTACAGGATCGGCGACAAGAGCTGATTCCGCCGCCCGCACCGCACCACCGCACGCCCCACGCACCGTGGGGCGTTGCCGTTTTTTCCCCTGCATGATGGAAACCTTCCGATGTTCGGCGAACTGCTCGCCCAAACCTATCTGAGCTGGTTGCTCGACGGCTTCCTGCTCACCCTCGGCATTTCCCTGTTCTGCTGCGTATTCGCCACCTTGTCCGGGGCGCCGTTGGCCGTGGCGCGGCAGGCGAAATCCCGCTGGCTGGCCTGGCCGGCGCGAGCCTATCTCGCGCTGTTTCGCAATACGCCGCTGCTGGTGCAGCTGTTCTTCTGGTACTTCGGCGTGCCGGCGCTGCTGCCGGAAGACTTCGTGGTCTGGCTCAACACGCCCCATGAGCTGGGCGGGCTGAGCTGGCCGTCCTTCGAATTCCTCGCTGCCGCCTGGGGCCTGACGCTCTACACCACCGCCTTCATCGCCGAGGAGTTCCGCGCCGGGATCGCCTCGGTCAGCCCGCAACAGCGTGAAGCCGGCATGGCGCTGGGTCTGCGGCCGCTGCAGGTGTGGCGCTGGGTGATCCTGCCGCAGGCATTGCGCACCGCATTGCCGCCGCTGATGGGCCAGTACATGAATGCGCTGAAGAATTCCTCGCTGGCCATGGCCATCGGGCTCGCCGAGCTGTCCTACGCCTCGCGCCAAGTGGAGACGCAGACCTTCAAGACCTTCCAGGCCTTCGGCATCGCCACCCTGCTGTACATCGGCGCCATCGCCTTGATCGAGGCGCTGGGCCAGGCGCTCCAGCAGACTCGCCGCTACCGCCAGGGAGCCTGACATGGACTTCTCCGTCATCCAGGACAACCTGTCCTACTTCCTCATCGGCGCGTACCCGGACGGCCCGCTGGGCGGCGCCGCGCTGACCGTGATCCTGGCGCTGGCCTCCGGCATCGCCTCGGCCATCATCGGCCTGGTGCTGGGCATCGCGCTGTCGGTATTGCGCGGCAAACCACGCCTGCTGCTGGTGGCGTTCCTCGGGTTCTTCCGCGCCATCCCGGTGCTGATGCTGATCTTCTGGACCTACTTCCTGCTGCCCATCGTCCTGCACATCGACGTCCCGGCGCTGGGCACCGTGGTCTGCGCGTTGTCGCTGATCGGCGGGGCCTATCTTGCGCACTCGGTGCATGCCGGCATCGAGAGCCTGCCCAAAGGCCAGTGGGATGCCGCCCGCGCCCTCGGCCTGCGCCCGTGGCAGGTGCTGCGCCTGGTGATCCTGCCGCAGGCGCTGCCGATCATGCTGCCGTCCTTCCTCAACCAGTGGGTCTCGCTGATCAAGGACACCTCGCTGGCCTACGTGATCGGCGTCGGCGAGCTGTCCTTCGTCGCCACCCAGGTAAGCAACCGGGTGATGGTGCATCCCACGGAAGTCTTCCTGTTCGTCGCCCTGCTCTACTTCGTGCTGTGCTCGGCGCTGGACCTGCTGGCGGCGCTGTTCGCGCGGCTGACGCCGGACTACCGCAAGGCCGCCTGAGCACCACCATGAACGAAAAACCCCGCCGGCGAGGCGGGGTTGGTCGTGATCAGAGAATCGAGATCGGGTAGTCGACGATCAGCCGGAACTCGTTGACGTCACCCTCGGCCTGGTCGGCGTTGCCCCGGTGGATCGCCTCGCGCAGGCGCAGCGACAGGTCCTTGGCCGGCCCGGATTGCACCACGTACCTGGCTTCCAGGTTGGTCTCGTGGTGCTTGCCGTCCTCGCCGTAGTTGTAACCACGGTATTGGCTGTCGGCTGCCATCTTCGAGCCGTCGATGCCATGGCCGTTGACGTAGCGCGCCATGAAGCTCAGGCCGGGTACGCCGTAGCTGCTCATGTTGAGGTCGTAGCGCGCCTGCCAGGATTTCTCTTCCGGGCCGTTGAAGTCCGAGTACTGGATCGAGTTGGCGAGGAAGATCGAGTCGGCGGTGTCGCCAGGCCCATTGAGGCCGAAGGCGACGTAGTCGAACGGCGTGTCGCCGTGGACCTTCTGGTAGGCCAGGGTGATCGTGTGCGCGGTGAGGAAGTTGTAGGCGGTGGCGAACGACCAGGTGGTGTTGCTGATATCGCCGGCCTTGGCGCTGCCGTCGTCGTTGGTGCGGTAGATATTGAAGTCGAAGTTCAGCGACTGCTGATCGGCCAGCGGCAGCGTGTAGTTGGCATTGCCGTAGTACTGGCGCCACACGTCTTCCAACTGGGAGGCGTAGAGCGACAGGTTCAGGCTGTCATTCACCGCGTATTTGCCGCCGACGTAGTCGATGCTGCTGGCCTCGACGTTGGCGTAGGACGCCCAGATGCCGTGGTCGCCATTGGTGGTGACCGGCCCGTTGCCGCCGGTGAAGTGACCGCCGTCCAGGTCCAGCCCGTCGATCTCGCTGCTGAGCAGGTTGAAACCGGTAGCCGTCTGCGGGAACAGGCGGCTGCCGCCGGCGGCAAACACCGGCGCCTGGGGTTGCAGGTCGCCCCAGCGCAGTTCGGTCTTCGACACGCGCAGTTTCAGCGCGCCGCCGGCGCGGCCGTATTCGCTTTCGGGTGAGCCGTCGTCGCGCACCGGCAGGTTGCCGGTGCCGGAGGTGCCCGCTCCACCATCCAGGCGGATACCCCAGTTGCCGAACGCCTCGACGCCGAAGCCCACCGTGCCCTGGGTGAAGCCGGAGCTGTAGTTGAGGGTGAAGCCCTGGGTCCAGTCGCGGCGGTCGCGGGCGCCGGACTTGCGGTCGCTGTTGTAGTAATAGTTGCGCAGCAGCAGGTTCGCGCTGCTGCCCTCGATGAAGCCGGTGGCCTCGGACTGGTCGGAAACGGCGGCCGCATGGGCCAACTGGAACGGAATGCCGGCGACCAATGCGCCGAGCATGGAGAGACGGAACGCGGACATCTTCTACCCCTTTGTTGGAATTATCCTGGCAGGTGTTCAAGCGCAACTGACGCAATGGTTCTTATGCTGTTCCTGCACATCGCAGAACGCGCCAAGAGATAACAATCCGGGTACTTCGCCACCAACAAGCCACGTCGATACTCAATATCAGAACAATCGATTAAGTATCCGCCGGGTAGGCCATTAAGATTGGCCCAGATGAACAGCACGTGCTGCCGGACGCCCGCTCCAGAGCGGTCGGCAGACTGCTCCACTTCATCGTCCTTTGGTTTGGCCGCCTCCCCCAGGCGGCTTTTTTTATTGCCCGCAAAAATGCTCAGGACGTACGTTCCGTTATTGATCGGGGGTTTCACGCGATGAACTATCGGCAGCACTTCGCGAGTTGTTATTCGAATCAAGCCTTGCTCTTCGCGCTGAACTGAAGCGCCGCTTCCCACATGTTCCGCCACGGGATCGGGCCACTTGTCTGGCGAAGCATCAGGGTCGTCCCAGTGGCTCGCGAATGCCCGCTTCCGCCGTTCGTCCCTTCCTTTCGGAGTCACTTGCGCAAAGCAAGTCACTGGATTAGATTACAACCATAATATTTAGCCAAGGCGCTTTGCTCTCCGCTTTGCAGAGGCCGTTTCAGAGCGCCCCGATTAGATGACGATATTAATCTAAAGAGGTTGACCGCCATGCGCAGAAGCCGCTTCGACCACATGCCCTGCCCCGTCGCCCAAGCGCTGGACCTGGTCGGCGACAGCTGGAACGTGCTGATCCTGCGCGAAGCCTTCTATGGCTCCAGCCGCTTCGAACAGTTCAGCGCCCACCTGGGCATCGCCAGCAACGTGCTGACCCGCCGGCTGCGTGCCCTGGTCGACAGCGGATTGCTTGTGCGCAGCCGCTACAACGACCACCCGCCGCGCTACGAGTACCTGCTCACCGACGCCGGCCGTGAGCTGCGTCCGGTGCTGCTGACCCTGCTGCAGTGGGGCCAGCGCCACGCCGCCGGGAGCGGCGCGGTGCAACTGATCGATACGCGCAATGGCCAGCCGGTGCAGATCGCCCTGGTCGATGCCGAGAGCGGCGAGCCCATCGGGCCGCAGCACCAGATCCGCCGTCGTGACGGCGCCCTGCTTTCCCCCACCCACGCCTGAACGAACGGTAGCCGCCATGAACCAGCCCGTCTCCATTGTCTCCGCCCCGGCCGCCGACACGGTCAAACCCAGATCGCGCAAGGCGCTCAAGCTGGCCGTCGTTGGCGCGGCGCTACTCGGCGTCGCCGCCTATGCCGGTCACTGGTGGCTCGACGCCCGCTTCCTGGAGGAAACCGACGATGCCTATGTCGGTGGTGACGTCACCGTCATCAGCCCACGCGTGGCCGGCTACATCACCGAGTTGAAAGTCAGCGACAACCAGTTCGTCCACGCCGGCGACCTGCTGGCGCGCATCGACGACCGCGATTACCGCGCGGCACTGGCCAAGGCCGAAGGCGCGGTGCATGCCGAGCAGGCGCTGCTGGTCAACGTCGATGCCCAGGCGGCGCTGCAGGACGCGCTGATCCGCCAGAGCCAGGCGGAAATCGATGCGGCCAGCGCCGAGGAAACCCGCACCCGCGACGACCAGCGCCGCTACGCCACCCTGGTGCGCACCAACGCCGTTTCGGTGGAGGCCGCGCAACGCGCCGACGCCAGCTGGAAAACCGCCCGTGCCAACAGCGACAAGGCCCGTGCCACCCTGCTCGCCGCGCGCCGCCAGCTGGACGTGATCCAGAGCCAGCGGCAGCAGGCCCAGGCCGCCCTGGAGCAGGCCGTCGCCGAACGCGACCGGGCCCGGCTGGACGTGGGCTACACCGAGCTGCGCGCGCCGGTGGACGGCTACATCGGCAACCGCCGGGGCCGGGTGGGCGGTTATGTTTCCGCCGGCACCCAGTTGCTCGCGGTGGTGCCCGCACAAGGACTGTGGGTGGACGCCAACTTCAAGGAGGACCAGTTGGCGCACATGAAGGCCGGCCAGGCGGTGACCATCGAGGCCGACATCCTGCCGGGCAAGGTCTTCCACGGCCACCTGGACAGCCTGGCGCCGGCCACCGGCGCACAGTTCAGCATCCTGCCGCCGGAGAATGCCACCGGCAACTTCACCAAGATCGTCCAGCGCGTGCCGGTGCGCGTGCACCTCGACGCGGCGGACGGCAAGCTCGGCGACCTGCGCCCCGGCCTCTCGGTGGTGGTCGAGGTGGACACCCGCGAACATCGCCATGAAGTCGACCCGCGCGTGGCCCAGGAGCAGCGGCCGTGAACTTCTGGTCGGATGACGTGGTGGCGGTCGAGAGCCTGTCCACCCGGCAGAAGGTGATCGCCTTCGCCTGCATGTGCGTGGGCATGTTCATCGCCCTGATCGACATCCAGATCGTCTCCGCCTCGCTGCGCGACATCGGCGGCGGCCTGTCGGCGGGCGCGGACGACATCGCCTGGGTGCAGACCAGCTACCTGATCGCCGAGATCATCGTCATCCCCCTGTCCGGCTGGTTGTCCAAGGTGATGTCCACCCGCTGGCTGTTCGCCGCCTCGGCCCTGGGCTTCACCCTCACCAGCCTGCTCTGCGCCATGGCCTGGAACATCCAGAGCATGATCGCCTTCCGCGCGCTGCAAGGGTTTCTCGGCGGTTCGATGATCCCCATGGTGTTCACCACCGGCTTCCTCTACTTCGACGGCAAGCAGCGCGTGGTGGTGGCCGCCACCATCGGTGGAATTGCCTCCCTCGCACCAACCATGGGCCCGGTGGTCGGCGGCTGGATCACCGACATTTCCTCCTGGCCCTGGCTGTTCTACATCAATCTGGTGCCCGGCCTGTTCGTCGCCATCGTGGTGCCGATCATGGTGCGCATCGACAAGCCTGACTGGTCGCTGGTGAAAGGCGCCGACTACCCGGCCATGCTGCTGATGGCGGTATTCCTCGGCTGCCTGGAATACACCATGGAGGAAGGCCCGCGGTGGAACTGGTTCAGCGATGACACCATCCTCGCCACCGCCTGGATCTCCGGCCTTACCGGCGTGGCCTTCATCGCCCGCAGCCTGACCTCGAAGAACCCCATCGTCGACCTGCGCGCCCTCAAGGAGCGCAACTTCGCCCTGGGCTGCCTGTTCTCCTTCGTCACCGGCATCGGCATCTTCGCCACCATCTACCTGACCCCGCTGTTCCTCGGCCGGGTGCGCGGCTACAGCGCCCTGGACATCGGCCTGGCGGTGTTCTCCACGGGCATTTTCCAGGTGATGAGCATCCCGATCTATGCGGCCCTGGCCAAGCGCTTCGACCTGCGCTGGATACTGGCGCTGGGCCTGGGCATGTTCGCCCTGTCGATGTGGGAGTTCTCCCCCATCACCCATGACTGGGGCGCCGCCCAACTGATGCTGCCGCAGGCGCTGCGCGGCATGGCGCAGCAGTTCAGCGTGGCGCCCACCGTGACCCTGGCGCTCGGCTCGCTGCCGCCGACACGACTGAAACTGGCTTCGGGGCTGTTCAACCTAATGCGCAACCTGGGCGGGGCCATCGGTATCGCCGCCTGCGCCACCGTGCTCAACGACCGCACCAACCTGCACTTCCTGCGCCTGGCCGAACACCTGAACGCGCGCAACGAAGCCCTCGGCGACTGGCTGGCGCCGCATCTGGACGCCGCCGGGGAAGTCAGCCAGCAGGCCCTGCGGCAGCTGTGGAACCTGACCTTCCGCGAGGCGCAGACCATGACCTTCTCCGACGCCTTCCTGATCATCGGCGCGTGCTTCGCGGTCACGCTGCTGCTGATCCCGCTGATGCACAAGATCGCCCCGCCGTCGCAACCGTCGGCTGACGCCCATTGAACGCGGAGCAAGGCCGGAAATGAAAACAGGGTGATCCCCGATCGCTCGGGAATCACCCTGCTGGTACTGCCGCGTATCAGGTCGGCAGCAGACCGGCCTTGGCCGCCATGGTCAGCGCCAGGTCCTCGATCATGTCTTCCTGGCCGCCCACGGTGCCACGGCGACCCAGCTCCACCAGCAGCTCGCGGGCGGAGATGCCGTAGCGGGCCTCGGCGCGCTTGGCGAACAGCAGGAAGGAGCTGTACACGCCGGCATAGCCCAGGGTCAGCGCATCGCGGTCGAGGCGGATCGGGTGGTCCATCATCGGCACCACCAGGTCCTCGGCGACGTCCATGATGCGGTACAGGTCCACGCCGCTGTCCACGCCCATGCGCTTGAGCACGGCGACGAAGACTTCCAGCGGGGTGTTGCCGGCGCCAGCGCCCAGGCCCGCGACCGAGCCGTCGATGCGCGCGGCGCCGGCCTCGATGGCCGCCAGGGAGTTGGCGATGGCCATGCCCATGTTGTGGTGGCCGTGGAAGCCGACCTCGGTGTTCGCCTTCAGCTCGGCGCGCAGCAGGCCGATCTTCTGGCTGACTTCATCGGGCAGCATGTAACCGGCCGAGTCGGTGCAGTAGATGCAGTTGGCGCCGAAGCTTTCCATCAGCCGCGCCTGTTCCAGCAGCTGCTCGGCGCTGACCATGTGCGCCATCATCAGGAAGCCGACGGTGTCCAGGCCCATCTCGCGGGACATGCCGATGTGCTGCTCGGAGACGTCCGCCTCGGTGCAGTGGGTCGCCACGCGGATGGTGGACACGCCGCAGCCATGGGCCATCTTCAGGTGCTCGACGGTGCCGATGCCCGGCAGCAGCAGCGCCGAGACCTTGGCCTGCTTGAGCTTGGGAATCACCGCCTCGAAGTATTCGCGGTCGGTGTGGGCCGGGAAGCCATAGTTCACCGAGGCGCCGCCCAGGCCGTCGCCATGGGTGATCTCGATCAGCGGCACGCCGGCCTCGTCCAGGCCGGTGGCGACGGAAACCATCTGCTCCAGGCTGATCTGATGGCGCTTGGCGTGCATGCCGTCGCGCAGGCTCATGTCGTGCAGGCGGACCTTCTTACCTTGCAGGTTCATGGTCATTCTCCTTAGCGGGCCGGCAATTGCAGGGCGCCCTGGTGGGCTTGTTCGGCGAACATCTCGGCGGTGCGCAGGCCGGCGGCGGTCATGATGTCGAGGTTGCCGGCGGACTTGGGCAGGTAGTCGCCCAGACCTTCCACTTCCAGGTACACCGAGACGCGGTTGCCGTCGAACACCGGGCCGTTGATCAGCTTGTAGCCCGGCACGTAGCGCTGCACTTCGCGGATCATCTCGTGCACCGAGGCGCGGATGGCCGCCTGGTCCGGCGCGGTCGCGGTCAGGCAGTGGATGGTGTCGCGCATCATCAGCGGCGGCTCGGCCGGGTTGATGACGATGATCGCCTTGCCCTGCTTCGCCCCGCCCACCTGCTCGATGGCGCCGGCGGTGGTGCGGGTGAATTCGTCGATGTTCTTGCGCGTGCCCGGCCCGACCGAACGGGAGGACACGGTGGCGACGATCTCGGCGTAGTCCACCGGCTGCACCCGCGAGACCGCCGCCACCATGGGGATGGTGGCCTGGCCGCCGCAGGTGACCATGTTGACGTTCATCGCCAGGTTGCCGGCATGCTCGGCGAGGTTCACCGGCGGCACGCAGAACGGGCCGATGGCGGCCGGAGTCAGGTCGACCATGATCACGCCCAGCGTGTTCAGCTTGCGGCTGTTCTCGGCGTGGACGTAAGCGGAGGTGGCATCGAAGGCGATGCGGATGTCGTCGTCCAGCACGTGCGGCAGCAGGCCGTCGACGCCGTCGGAGGTGGTCTTCAGGCCGAATTCACGGGCGCGCGCCAGGCCGTCGGAAGACGGGTCGACGCCGACCATCCAGACCGGTTCGATCCACTCGGACCTGCGCATCTTCATCAGCAGGTCGGTGCCGATGTTGCCGGGGCCGATGATCGCGGCCCTGAGTTTCTTGCTCATGGATGACTCCTATGCACGGAAGGACACCTGGGCGCTGCCCAGGCCGTCGATATCCAGTTCGAAACGGTCGCCCGCCTTCGCCGGTTCCAGTGGGACCAGCGAGCCAGAGAGGATGATTTCGCCGGCCTTGAAGGGGATGCCGAAGGCGCCCAGGGTGTTGGCCAGCCAGGCCACGGCGGTGAGCGGATTGCCCTGCACCGCCGAGCCCAGGCCCTCGCTGATCTGCACGCCGTTCTTGCGCACGCGCATGTGCAGGTTGGGCAGGTCCAGCTCACGCGGGTCGCGCTCCACCTCGCCGAGCACGAACACGCCGCAGGAAGCGTTGTCGGCCACGGTGTCCTGGATGCGGATCTTCCAGTCGTGGATGCGCGAGTCGACGATCTCGAAGCAGGCCATCACGCATTCGGTGGCCTCCAGCACGTCGGCCTCGGTGACGCCGGGGCCCTTGAGGTCGCGCTTGAGGCGGAAAGCGATCTCGCCCTCGGCGCGCGGCTGGATCAGGCGGTTTTCCGACAGCGAGATGTCGGCGCCGTTGGCGAACCACATCTTGCGGGTGATGAAACCGAAGTCCGGCTGGTGCACGTTGAGCATGCGCTGCACGGCCTCGGAGGTGACGCCGATCTTCTTGCCCACTAGCTCGTCGCCGTCGGCCAGGCGCCGTTGCAGCATGTGTTGGGAGATGCGGTAGGCGTCCTCGATGCCGATCTGCGCCCAGCGCTCGGTCAGCGGCGCCAGGGTGCGACCCTCGACCAGGGCGGCGTAGAGTTCGTCGGCGTGCTGCCGCTGGAGAACCTCGCTCATGCCGGGGTCTCCTCGAGGAAGGCCAGCACTTCGCGGTTGAACAGCGCTCGGTGCTCGACCATCACCCAGTGCCCGCACTCGCTGAGCAGCACGAAGCGGATGTTGCGGCAGGCGTCCATCAGCGTCTGCGCGCCGCTGGCGGGGCAGAACTTGTCGTTCATGCCCCAGAAGCCGAGGATCGGGCAGGCCAATTCGGCCACGCGCCCGGCCAGGTTCGGCACCTGCATGCGGGTCAGCACGCAGCGCGGCTGCTCCAGCACCACGGCGACGCGCTCGTTGACCGTCTCGTCGCTGATCTGCGAGGGATCGAAGAGCTGCAGCGAAAGCAGGCGGCGCATGCCGTCGGCGTCGTTCAGCTCGCCGTTGGCGAAGGCGGCGCCCATCTTCTGGATGCCTTCCATCTGCAGGTAGTACTGCTCCTTTTCCATCAACCCGCCGGGCGCCATCAGCACCAGGCGCGCGATGCGCTGCGGCTGGTCGAGGGCCATCTTGATGGCGATGGCGCCGCCCAGGGAGTTGCCCACCAGCGTGCAGCGAGGGATGTCCAGGGCGTCGAGCAGGCCGAACATGGCGTCGACGAAGAAGTCCAGGGTGTAGTCGGTTTCCGGCTTGTCGCTGGCGCCGTAGCCGGGCAGGTCCGGGACCAGCACGCGATGGCCGGCGGCGGCGAATTCCGGGTAGTTCAGCTTGAAGTTGCTGTGGCCGCTGGCGCCGGGGCCGCTGCCATGGATGAACAGCACGGCGTCGCCGCTGCCGTTGTCCAGGTAATGCAATCGGAGTCCGTCGTTGAGGGTGACGAAGTGCCCTTGCGGCAAGGCGGCCATGGCGTCGCTCCAGGGAGGGGAATGTGCCGGGATTATTTCGGCGCCTGGGAGGGCGACACATCGTCCGAGAGGACTACGGGGGATTCGGGAGTGTGGACCGTTCCTCTGATGCCTCCGGGGAAGTCCGCGCCTGCGATTCCCCCTCACCCCAGCCCTCTCCCTCAGGGAGAGGGGGCCGTCTAGCGTTGCCGGGAGGCATAGCGCTCGCCGGATGCCATGTCAGTCCCCTCTCCCCCGGGAGAGGGTCAGGGGGCCGCAGGCCAACGCCTGGCTCGCCGCTAACGTAGGGCGTACAACCGTTCGCGGTTGTACGCCGATACACCTCACTTACGGCCAACACCATGGTCGAACAGAGGCGCCGCCCTAGTCCCTTCGGACGTGGGCGCGAGAGGGCATCGCGCCTAGGCTGGAAGCCTTCCCCATCGAGGAGCGGACATGACACGAGCATTGGATTTCAGCGGCCAGGTGGTGCTGGTCACCGGCGGCGGCAAGGGCGTTGGCCGGGGCATCAGCCAGCGCTTCCTGGAACAGGGCGCCGAAGTGGTGATCTGCGGACGCGAAGCGCCCGCGCAGCTGCCCAGCCACGCGGGGCGTGAAGCCTGGTTCATCCCCTGCGACGTGCGCGACTTCGAGCAGTTGCAGGCGCTGATGGCCGCCATCGACGAGCGCCACGGGCGCCTCGACGTGCTGATCAACAATGCCGGCGGTGCACCCTACGCCGATGCCGCCGAAGCCTCGCCGCGCTTTTCCGAGGCCATAGTACGGCTCAACCTGCTGGCCCCGCTGAACCTCTGCCAGCTGGCCAACCAGCGCATGCAGAAGCAGGCCGGCGGCGGCGCCATCGTCAATATCTGCAGCGTCAGCGCCGTGCGCCCCTCCCCCGGCACCGCCGCCTACGGCGCGGCCAAGGCCGGGCTGCTCAACCTGGGCCGTTCGCTGGCGGTGGAATGGGCGCCGAAGGTACGGGTGAACGCCGTGATCGGCGGCCTGATCCGTACCGAACAGAGCCACCTGCACTATGGCGACGAGGCCGGCATTCAGCGCGTGGCCGACACCATTCCGCTGGCGCGCCTGGCGGAGCCGGGCGACATCGGCGATGCCTGCCTGTACCTGGCCTCGTCGATGGCCGCGTATGTCAGCGGCGCCGAAATCGCCGTGCACGGCGGCGGCGAGCGGCCGGCCTTCCTCGAAGCGGCGCAGGGGTAAGCACATGCTCAGCGCCCGTCACGAACTGGTTCTCGACCTCAACCCGGACGCTGCCTGGGCTCGCCTGCGCGACCTCAGCCTGGCGCCGCACTATGTGCCCGGCCTGACCGGCTGCGAATTCCACCCCGGCCCGCGTGACGGGCTGGGCGCCAGCCGCCGGGTGCTGATGAAGCGCGGCTTCCTCGATGAAAGCGTGGTCGAGTGGCACGAAGGCCAGGGCCTGGTGCTGCGCCTGCACCGCGCCGAGCAGGGACCGCCCTTCCCCTTCCGCGAGGCCAGTTTCCGCTATGCGCTGCACCCTGAAAGCGGCGGGCGTACCCGTTTGAGCCTGAGTCTGGATGGCGAGCTGCGTGGCGGTCGTCTTGGCGAATGGTTGCTGGCTGGTGCGCTGAAGAAGACCGTGGCGAAGATCGCGGTGAACCTCAAGGCGTTTTACGAAACGGGCAAGAGCCAGAATCCGGATTACGCTGGCTGACCTTGAGTGTCGTCCGTGAGATGGACGTGCGCAGGAGCGCAGCATCCCTGTAGGAGCGAGCTTGCTCGCGAACAATCCCCGCTGCGGGGCCTGGGTTCGCGAGCAAGCTCGCACCTACGAAGAACAAAAGCACGTCCCGGCGGTTAGTCCCGTGCCACCTCGAAATGCCCGCGGAAGGTCGTCTCGACGATCCGCCACTGGCCGTCGACGCGCCGGTAGCGGTCCTGGTAGAAGCCGCCCAGTTGGCGGGTTGCCCCGGTCTCGCCGTCGCGGTTCTGGTAATGCAGGGCCCAGCGCGCGCGGGCGTTGTCGGCATCCTCCAGCTCGATCTCCGGGTTGGCCGCATGGTGCAAGTCGATCACCCGCGGCACGCAGGCCAGTTCCTGGTACAGCGCCAGGAACGGCTCGCGGCCACGGAATACGCCCAGCGGGCCGTAGTCGATCAGCACCTCGCCGTCAGCGAAGCAGGCGCGAATCGCGTCCACGTCCTTCAGGTCGCAGGCATTGAGGTAGCGGTGCTTGAGTTGGCGGATGGCTTCGAGCGCCTCCAGGCGCTCGAGTCGTTGTTCCAGGTTCATTCCGGTCTCCGTTCCACGTTGAGGTCACCCCAGTAGGCTTTCATCGAACGAATGCGGCCGTGGGCGTCGAATTCCATCACGTCGATCACGTGCAGGCTGCAGGGTTCGCCGTTCCAGTTCAGGTCGACGCGGAACGGCATCGCCCCGCAGCCGTTGCCGGTGACCCGCACCGGCCCGGTGAGCTGGGCGCTCGCCTCGGCGCGGCCCAGGCCCTCGCGGTAGAAACGGGCGATGGCTTCGATCCCGACCAGGGGCTTGGCGCCCACCGGGTCCTCGACCACCGCGTCATCGGCGTAGAGCGACAGGATGCCGTCGATGTCGCCGGCATCCACCAGCTCCACATAGCGCGCCATGCGCCGGCGGACCAGTTGCGCGTCCATCAGGCCACCTCGAACAGCGCTGCCGCGCCCATGCCACCGCCGATGCACATGCTCACCACGACGTAGCGCACGCCGCGGCGACGACCTTCCAGCAGCGCGTGGCCCGCCATGCGCGCACCGGACATGCCGAACGGATGGCCGATGGCGATGGCGCCACCGTTGACGTTCAGGCGCTCCTCGGGGATGCCCAGCTTGTCCTGGCAGAACAGCACCTGGCAGGCGAAGGCCTCGTTGAGCTCCCACAGGCCGATGTCGTCCACCTTCAGGCCGTGGCGCTTGAGCAGCTTGGGCACCGCGAAGACCGGGCCGATGCCCATCTCGTCGGCGTTGCAGCCGGCCACCGCCAGGCCACGGTAGATGCCCAGCGGCTGCAGGCCACGGCGCTCGGCTTCGCGGGCTTCCATCAGCAGCGAGGCCGAAGCGCCATCGGAAAGTTGCGATGCGTTGCCGGCAGTGATGAATTGGCCCGCCCCGGTCCACTGGCCGCCCTGCCATACCGGCTCCAGCGCGGCGAGGCTGGCCAGGGTGGTGTCGGCGCGGTTGCATTCGTCGCGCTCGATCAGCACGGCTTCATGGCGGCTTTCACCAGTGGCCTTATCCACCACCAGGCGCTGCGTGCGCATCGGCAGGATCTCGTCGGCGAACAGGCCGTCACGCTGGGCTGCAGCGGTGCGCTGCTGGCTGCGCAGGGAGTAGGCATCCTGGGCTTCGCGGCTGATGCCGTAGCGGGCGGCGACGATCTCGGCGGTCTCGATCATCGGGATATAGGCCGCCGGGTCGCGTTCCAACACGATCTGCGATTGGTTGCGGTAGGCATTCTTGTGCTTGTTCTGCACCAGGGAGATGGACTCCAGGCCACCGGCCACGGCGATGTCCAGCTCGTTGCAGGCGATCGACTTGGCGGCGATGGCGATGCTCATCAGGCCGGAGGCGCACTGGCGTTCCACCGCCATGCCGGCCACGCTCGACGGCAGGCCGCCGGCGATGGCGCAGAGGCGGCCGAGGTTGTAGGCCTGGGTACCCTGCTGGGCGGCGGCGCCCATGATGACGTCCTCCACCTCGCCCGGCTCGACGCCGGCGCGGCGCACCACCTCGGCCACCACCGCACCGCCCATGGCGGGCGCCTCGGTGTCGTTGAAGGCGCCGCGGAAGGCCTTGCCGATGGCGGTACGGGCGGTGGAGACGATTACGGCTTCTCTCATTGCGAATCCTCGGATTGTTCTAGGTTCGGCCACCCTGTAGGAGCCGGTTAGGCCGGGTAATAACGGCTGATGGTGTCCACCACGCAGCCGGGGCGGTCTTCGCCCTCGATCTCGACGCTGACGCGCACGGTGGACTGCACCGCGCCCTTCACCGCCTCGGCGGCGACCAGCTCGGCGCGGCCGCGCACGCGGGCGCCGGCCTTGACCACGTTGGGGAAGCGCACGCGGTCACAGCCGTAGTTCACGCCCATGGAAATGCCGCGCACCTCGACGATCTGCGGCAGGAACAGGTTGACCAGCGACAGCGTCAGGTAGCCGTGGGCGATGCAGGTGCCGTAGGGGCCACTGGCCGCGCGAACCGGATCGACGTGAATCCACTGGTGGTCGCCGGTCGCTTCGGCGAACTGCTCGATGCGCGACTGCTCGACGGTGATCCAGGCGCTCTCGCCGAGGACTTCGCCGACACAGGCCAGCAGCTCTTCCGGATGTTCGAAGACGCGTGCCATATCAGGCCCTCTGGCTGGAGACCGACAGCACTTCGCCGGTCATGTAGGAGCTGTAGTCGCTGGCCAGGAACATCATCACGTTGGCGATTTCCCAGACCTCGGCGGCGCGGCCGAAGGCTTCGTTGGCGGCCAGCTTGTCCAGCAGCTCCTGCGGCGCGGATTTGCGCAGGAAGTCGTGCAGGGCAATGCTCGGGCTCACCGCATTGATGCGGATGCCGTGCTCGGCCGCTTCCACGGCGGCGCAGCGGGTCAGCGCCATCACCCCGGCCTTGGCCGCGGCGTAGTGGCTCTGCTCCTTCTGCGCGCGCCAGCCGAGCACCGAGGCGTTGTTGACGATGGCGCCGGCGCGGCGCTCCATCATGTACGGCAGCATGGCGCGGGTCATGCGCATGGTGCCGGTGAGGGTGACGTCGAGGACACGGTTCCACTCCTCGTCGGTCATCTCCACCAGCGAGCGCGAGCCGCCCAGCCCGGCGTTGTTGATCAGCACGTCGACGCCATTCAGGCGCTCCTCGGCGGCGGCCACCAGGGTGCGCACCTGTTCCTCGTTGGTGACGTTGCAGACCTGCCCGTACACCGCTTGCAGGCCGCAGGCCTGGCGGATGCGCTCCACCGCCTCGTTCAGGCGGCCCTCGTGGATATCGCTGATCATCAGCGCGCGGCAGCCTTCCTCGGCGGCGCGCAGGGCGGCGGAAAAGCCGATGCCGGCGCCCGCGGCGGCCGTGATCAGCACCGACTTGCCGCGCAGCAGGCCACGGCCGGATACGTATTCGGGTTTGAGCATGGTATGTCTCCTTACTGCGGGACCTGGCGGGCCACCTTGGGTTCTTTGGGCAGGCCGAGGGCACGCTCGGCGATGAGGTTGCGCTGGATCTCGTTGCTGCCGCCGTAGATGGTGTCGGAGCGGCTGAACAGGAACAGGCCCTGCAGGCGGCTCAGCTGATAGGGGCCGCCGTCGAGGATTTCCGCCTCGGCGCCGAGCACGTCCATCGCCAGCTTGCCCAGGCGCGCGTGCCAGTCGGACCAGCACAGCTTGTAGATCAGCGCTTCGCGGCGCAGGCCGGCGTCCTGGCCGCCCGAGAGCATGCGCAGCGAGTTGTAGCGCAGCACCTTGAGCCCGCCCCAGGCCTCGGCCAGGCGCTGGCGCAGCAGCGGGTCGCGGGCGGCGCCGTTGGCGCGGGCGATGCGGATGATCTCGTCCAGCTCGTTCTGGAACTGCATCTGCTGGCCGAGGGTGGACACGCCGCGCTCGAAGCCCAGCAGCGCCATGGCGATCTTCCAGCCGTCGCCCGGCGCGCCGAGCAGGTTCTCGGCGGCGGTCTCGGCGTCGTCGAAGAACACCTCGTTGAATTCGGAGGTGCCGGTGAGCTGCTCGATGGGCCGCACGGTGATGCCCGGCTGGTTCATCGGCACCAGCAGGAAGGCCAGGCCGTGGTGGCCGACGCTGCCCTGCTCGCTGCGGGCGATGACGAAGCACCAGTCCGACTCGTGGGCCAGGGAGGTCCAGACCTTCTGCCCGTTGATGCGCCAGAGGTTGCGCTCGGCATCGAAGGTGGCGCGGGTCTTCACGGCGGCCAGGTCGGAGCCGGCGCCCGGCTCGGAGTAACCCTGGCACCAGAACTCACGGCCGCTGACGATGCCCGGCAGCAGGCGGCGCTTCTGCTCGTCGGTGCCGAAGGCGGCGATGGTCGGACCGGCCAGACCCTCGCCGATGTGCCCCATGCGGCCGGGGCCGCCGGCGCGGGCGTATTCCTCGTGGAAGATCACCTGCTGGTTGATCGACAGGCCGCGACCGCCATGTTCTTTCGCCCAGCCCACGCAGGTCCAGCCGCCCTCGGCGAGCTTGCGTTCCCAGGCTTTGCGCTCCTCGGGGAAGCTGTGTTCGTCGCCCGGGCCGCCACGAAAGCGCAGCGGTTCGAATTCGCCACGCAGGTTGTCCGCCAGCCACTGGGCGACTTCGGCGCGGAAGGCCTCGTCGGCGGCGTCGAATCCGATCTTCATGGGCGGTCCTCCAGGATGGCGGTGGCGATGCGCTCACGGTGCCAGGCCGGCGTGCCGAACAGGCTCTCGCTGGCGCGGGCGCGCTTGAAATACAGGTGCGGGTCGTATTCCCAGGTGAAGCCGACCCCGCCGTGCAGCTGGATCGACTCGGCGGCGCCGTGGAAGAAGGCTTCCGAGGCCTGGGACTTGGCCAGCGCGGCGGCGAGCGGCAGCTCGGCGGCCAGCGCGGCATCGCCCTGCCCGTCCAGCGCCTCCTGGGCCACGCAGGCGGCGTAGTAGAGCGCGGAGCGCGCGCATTCCACCTGCAGCATCATGTCCGCCATGCGGTGCTTGAGGGCCTGGAAGCTGCCCACCGGGCGGCCGAACTGGCGGCGTTCCTGGGTGTAGGCAACGGTCAGGTCGAGTGCCTGCTGAGCGCCGCCGACCTGCTCGGCGGCCAGGGTCACGGCGGCCAGTTGCAGCACCTTGCACAGCGCCGGCCAGGCGTTGCCAGCCGCGCCCAGCAGGGCCTCGGCGGATAGGTAGAGACCGTTCAGCTCGACCTCGGCCAGTTGGCGGGTCTGGTCCAGCGTCGGCAATGCGCGGCGCTGCAGACCTTCGCTGGCGGCAGGCACGGCGAACAGGCAAATGCCCTCCTCGCCTTGGCTGCCGGCCAGGCGTGCGGGGATCAACAGCAGGTCGGCGCTATGGCCGTCGAGCACCGGACGCAGGCGGCCATCGAGGACGAAACCTTCGCCTTCGGGGCGAACCTGCACCTGGACCGAGCCGGCCTCCGGCGCACCTTCGGCACCCAGCGCCAGGGTGGCGGTCAGGCTGCCTTCGGCCAAGCCGGGCAGCCAGCGTGCCTGCTGTTCCTCGTTGCCCAGCACGCGCAGCGCGCACACGGCCAGGGTGCTGGCGAAGAACGGCAGCGACGCCAGGCGACGGCCCAGTTGCTCCTGGACGATAGCCAGCTCGACGAAGCCCAGTCCCAGGCCGCCGTGAGCCTCGGGCACCAGCAGCGCCTGCCAGCCGAGTTCATCGCGAATGCGCTGCCAGAGCGCCAGGTCATGACCGCCGGCGGCCATCGCCGCGCGCACGGCGCTGGAGGGTGAAGCATCGGCGAGGAAGCTTTCCGCGCTGTCGCGGATCATCTCCTGCTCGTCGGTGAAGGCGAATTCCATGGGAAGCGGCCCTGTGGGTTCAGATGCAGGGCAGTCTGGCGGGAGATGGCCGGGCGGGAATCGTCCGAATGGACGTGGGGGAAAGCGATGATTTTTTGGAGATGGTGTAGGGGCGAGCTTGCTCGCGAACCTTGCTTACGCGCCCTGATTCCAGGGATAGGGGTGTTGCTCAGAGAAGCATCAGGGAGCTGAGCACCTGTAGGAGCGAGCTTGCTCGCGAACGGCCCCGCAGCGGGGTCTGGTTCGCGAGCAAGGGCTAGGCGCCCCCCTCGGTCCTACGAAGAGCAGCCCCGTCAGCTGCCGTAGACCCTCTGCGCCGGTACAGCCTGGTCGATCAGCTCGTCCACCACGCCACCGATCTCCTCCGGCAGCCAGCGCGCGCCCTTGTCGCGCTCCGGGCCGCGGCGCCAGCCGTCGCCGATGGAGAGCTTGCCACCTTCCACCTCGAACAGGCGGCCGGTGACGTGCTGGGAGTCTTCGGAAACCAGCCAGGCAATCAGCGGCGCGACGTTTTCCGGGGCGAAGTGGTCGAAGCCGTCTTCGGGCTTCTTCATCACGTCGGCGAACACCTGCTCGGTCATGCCGGTGCGCGCAGCCGGGGCCAGGGCGTTGGCGGTGATGCCGTAGCGCGCCAGTTCCGCCGCCTGGACCAGCGTCAGGGAGGCGATGCCGCCCTTGGCTGCCGAGTAGTTGGACTGGCCGATGGAGCCCTGCAGTCCGGCGCCGGAGCTGGTGTTGATGATGCGCGCCTGCACCTTCACGCCAGCCTTGGCCTGGTCGCGCCAGTGGTGCACGGCGTGGCTGGCGATGCAGAAGTGCCCCTTGAGGTGCACGTTCATTACGGCGTCCCAGTCAGCCTCGGTGAGGCTGGCGAACATGCGGTCGCGGCAGATGCCGGCGTTGTTGACCACGGCGTGCAGGTCGCCAAAGGCGTCGATGGCGGCGCGGACGATTTCGCCGGCTTCGCTGTAGCTGGTGATGTCGTGGCTGTCGCCGATGGCCTGGCCGCCCTGGTCGCGGATCAGGGCGACCACGCCGGCGACGGCTTCGCGGTTGATGTCGTTGACCACGACCTTGGCGCCTTCGGCGGCCAGGGCCAGGGCATAGGCGCGACCGAGGCCGCCGCCGGCGCCGGTGATGATCACGACGCGGTCTTTGCAGATGGACATGGGGTTCTCCTGAGAGTTGAGTGCAGGCCGCGAGCGCCCTCTCCCCAACCCTCTCCCTGAAGGGAGAGGGGGCCGTCCGTGCAGCGGAGAAGGCCTGTCGCCCGGCCCGCCCACGTCGCGTCCTGGGAGAGTGGTCGCGTTACAGCCGTTCGATGATCGTCACGTTGGCCTGCCCACCACCTTCGCACATGGTCTGCAAGCCATAACGGCCGCCGCTGCGTTCCAGCTCGTGGAGCAGCGTGGTCATCAGGCGGGTGCCGGTGGCGCCCAGCGGGTGGCCGAGGGCAATAGCGCCGCCGTGGACGTTGGTGCGTTCGTGCGGGTAGCCGGTTTGCTGCAACCAGGCCATGACCACCGAGGCGAAGGCTTCGTTGATCTCTACCCGGTCGATGTCGTCCAGGCGCATGCCGGCCTTCTTCAGCGCGTACTCGGTGGCCGGGATCGGTGCGGTGAGCATCCACACCGGGTCGTCGGCGCGTACGCTGATGTGGTGGATGCGCGCGCGCGGCGTCAGGTTGTAACGCTTCAGGGCGCGCTCGGAGACGATCAGCATGGCGCTGGCGGCGTCGCAGGTCTGGCTCGATACGCCAGCGGTGACGCGGTCACAGCCGAACAGCGCTTCCAGCTCGGCCATCTTCGCCAGGCTGGTCTGGCGCGGCGTCTCGTCATGCTGCACGCCGGCGAGCGGCACGATCTCGCGGGCGAAGTAGCCGGCCTCGATGGCGTGCAGCGCACGGCGGTGCGATTCCAGCGAGTAGGTTTCCAGCGCCTCGCGACTGAGCTGCCACTTCTCGGCGATCATCTGCGCCGAGCGGAACTGGCTCGGCGGCGTGGAACCGTAGCGCTTCACCCAGCCCTCGGAGCCGCTGAAGGGATCGCTGAAGCCCAGCGGTTCGGCGGCGGTCATGGCCGAGGAGATCGGGATCTGCGTCATGGTCTGCACGCCACCGGCGATCACCACGTCCTGGGTGCCGCTCATCACCGCCTGGGCGGCGAAGTGAACGGCCTGCTGCGAGGAGCCGCACTGGCGGTCGATGGTGGTGCCGGGTACGCCCTGGTCGAGGCCGGCGGCCAGCCAGGCGGTGCGGGCGATGTCGCCGGCCAGCGGGCCGATGGTGTCGACGCAACCGAAGATGACGTCGTCGTAGTCCGCGTCCGGGATGCCGTTGCGCTGTACCAGTTCGCGCAGCACGTGGGCGCCCAGGTCGGCGGCGTGGATCTGTGACAGGCCACCCTTGCGCTTGCCGGTGGGCGTGCGCAGGGCGTCGACTATGTAGGCTTCTGCCATTTCGTTCTCCTCAAACCGCGAAGGTGTGGCCGGCGCCGGCGCTGATCGCCCCGCCGAACAGCGCCCGGCACAGCCGCGCCTTGTGCAGGCTGCGGTCGCCCCAGACCTTGTCCAGGGCCCAGGCACGCTTCATGTAGAGCTGCAGGTCGACTTCCCAGGTGTACCCCATGGCGCCGTGCACCTGGATGGCGTTCCTGGCCGCCAGCTGGGAGGCCTCGGAACAGGCCAGGGCCGCCTGGGACACGTGCAGGTCGGCCTGCGGATGGCCCTGGGCGAGGGACTGCGCGGCGCGATACAGCGGCGCCTTGGCGAACTCGATGAGCACCGCGACGTTGGCCATCAGGTGCTTGACCGCCTGGAAGCTGCCGATGGGCTTGCCGAACTGCTTGCGCTCGAAGCTGTAGTCCACCGCCAGGTCGACCATGCGCCGAGCCAGGCCCAACTGCTGCGCGGCGCAGGCCAGGGCGCCACGCTCGAAGGCGGCGGCCCACAGGGCACGGGCCTGATCGCCGCTGGCCACGCGGGTGGCTTCGCTGGGCGTCCAGGTCACGCTGTACAGATGGCGCGACGGGTCCAGCGCCGGGTTGCGGGTGAGCTGCACGGCTTCGCGCGGTACCGCATGGATCTCGTCGTGGTTGCCGAGGATCAGCAGGTCGGCGACGTGGGCATCGGCCACCAGCAGGTTGTCCGGGTGCCCGACCGCCAGGCGCGCTTCGCCGGCGGCGATGCGGCCCAGCCACTGGCCCTTCAGCGCTTCGTGTTCGGTGCCCAGCGCGGCCAGCAGCGGCGCGCCCACCAGTACGGTGTCCAGCAGCGGTTCGGCCAGCGCGGCGTAGCCGCACTCCTGGGCCGGCAGCATCCAGTCGGTTTCGTCCAGGCCCAGGCCGCCGTAGTTCTCCGGCAGGTTCAGGGCGGTCAGGCCCAGCTCGGCGAGCTGCGCCCAGAGTTCGTCGCTGCGGCCGCTTTCGCTGTCCCACAGTTCGCGCAGGCGCTCCGGGGTCACCTGGTTGGTGAGGAAGGCGCGCACGCTGTCGTGGAAGCTCAGTTGGTCATCGTTGAAAGTGAAGTCCATGGTCCTGGCTCCTCAGGCGCGCGGCATGCCGAGCATGCGTTCGGCGATGATGTTGCGCTGGATTTCGTTGGTGCCGGCGTAGATCGGGCCGGCCAGGGAGAACAGGAAGCCGTCCAGCCAGCGGCCGACCTCGCCCGCCAGCGGCGCTTCGGGCAGCAGTTCGGCGCGGGCGCCGAGGATGCTCAGGGCGGTGTCGTGCATGCGCTGGTCCAGCTCCGACCAGAAGATCTTGTTGGTCGAGGATTCCGGGCCGATGCGGCCGCCCTGCTGCAGGCGCGAGGCGGTCATGTAGGTGCTCAGGGTGTAGGCCTCGGCGTCCAGCCAGGCGCGCATCACCGCTTCGCCGATGGCCGGGTCGCGGTCGGCGGCTTCGCGGTTTTCCAGGTACAGCTGCAGCAGACGCCGCGCGGTCTCCTGGAAACGGGCCGGGGAACGCAGCATCAGCCCGCGTTCGAAGCCGGCGGTGGACATCGCCACGTGCCAGCCCTGCCCTTCGCCACCGAGGACGTTCTCCACCGGCACCTTGACGTCGTCGAAGAAGATCTCGGCGAAGCCCGGCAGGCCGTCGAGCTGGGCGATCGGGCGCACGGTGATGCCCGGCGAGCTCAGCGGCACCAGGATGAAGGTCAGGCCGTGGTGGCGGCTGGAGGCCGGGTCGGTGCGGAACATGCCGAACAGCCAGTCGGCCCAGACCGCGCGGGTCGACCAGGTCTTCTGGCCGTTGATCACGTAGTGGTCGCCGACGCGCTCGGCGCGGGAGCGGATGGCCGCCATGTCGGAGCCGGCGCCCGGCTCCGACCAGCCCTGGGCCCAGACGTCCTGGCCACGCGCCATGCGCGGCAGGAAGCGGGCCTTCTGCTCGTCGGTGCCGAACTCCATCAGGGTCGGGCCGAGCAGGAAGATGCCGTTCTGGTTGACCCGGCCGGGGGCGCCGGCGCGGTAGTACTCTTCTTCGAAGATCAGCCACTGGATCAGGTCGCAGCCGCGGCCACCGTAGGCTTCCGGCCAGGTCACCATGCCCCAGTGACCGTCGTGCAGGCGAGCTTCCCACTCGCGGTGCAGGCGGAAACCCTCTTCGGTGTCGTACGAGGGCAAGGGGTTCTTCGGCACGTTGGCCGCCAGCCAGGCGCGGACTTCCTCGCGGAAGGCCTGTTGCTCTTTGTTGTAGTTAAGGTCCATGGGCTGCTGCCTGTGGTTGATCAGTTGAATTGCGCTTCGCGCTTCTCCACGAAGGAGTCGCGCGCTTCCTGGGAATCCAGCGAGCGGTAGGCTTCAAGGGTGAAGCCCTGCTCCCAGCGGTATTTGTCTTCGAGGTTGCCGTCCTCGATGCCGGTCAGCGCTTCCTTGGCCAGGGCGATCATCGCCGGGCTCTTGGCGGCGATCCTGCGGGCCACGTCCAGCGCTGCGTCGCGCAGCTTGTCGCGCGGCACCACGCGCTCCACCGCGCCCAGGCGGTAGGCCTCGTAGGCGTCGATGGGTTCGCCGGTGAAGTACATGTGGCGCACCTTCTGCACCGGGAACAGGCGCTGCAGGTGGGCGCCGCCGCCCATGGCGCCGCGGTCCACCTCGGGCACGCCGAAGGTCGCGCACTCGCTGGCGACGACGATGTCCGCCGCGCCGCACAGGCCGATGCCGCCCCCCAGGACGAAGCCGTGCACGGCGGCGATCACCGGCTTGGGATTGCGGTGCACGGCCTTGAAGCTGTCGTAGTTGCCCTTGTTCACCGCGACGATCAGGTTGCCGTCGGCGGCCAGTTCCTTGATGTCGACGCCGGCGCAGAAGCCCCGGCCCTCGGCGCGGATGATGATGACCCGCACCGCGTCGTCGCGGCCCAGGCGTTCCAGCTCGGCGGCGATGGCCGCCCAGCCGGCGCAGTTGAAGGCGTTCACCGGCGGACGGTCGAACACCATCTCGGCGATGTGTTCGTTGATCTCAACGCGAAACGGCAGCATGGAGGCTCTCCTGGGAGGGTTGCGGTTCTACCCGGCGGGCCAGCTCGGAGAGCCGTGCCTCGGCCTGGGCGACGATGTCCTGGATGATTTCGGCGCACGGCGGACGGCTGCCGAGCAGCGCGGCGACCTGGCCGGCCGGCAGCACGCCGCCTTCGGGCTGGCCGTCGACCATGGCCTTCTGGATCACCATGGGCGCGTTGGCGGCCAGCAGCGCCTGGGACAGGGTCAGCTCGCCACGGTTGCGCAGGGCCTGGAGCATCTGCCCGATGCTGATGCCGGAGTGACGGCGGTAGGCCAGCGCGCACTGCACGGCGAGGCCCAGGCGGCGCCAGGGGCCGGCGGCCTCCAGGGCGTCGAGCAATTCGTTGCGGATCATCCGCTGCGGCAGGCCGTCGAGGGCGCGGCTGACGATGACCTTGGCCGGGTCTTTCACACCCAGGTAGCGCGCCAGGGTGGCGTCCGGCACTGGGCTTTCCTGGCTCATCAGGAAGCGCGTGCCCATGGCCACGCCCTCGGCGCCCAGAGACAGCGCGGCCACCAGGCCGGCGCCGTCATGGAAGCCGCCGGCGGCCACCACCGGCACCTGCACGGCCTCGCGCACCTGGGCCAGCAGCAGCGAAGTGGGCACCGAACCGGTATGACCTCCGCCCTCCCCGCCCTGCACGGTGACGATATCGGCGCCCATCTCCACGGCCTTCTGCGCGTGCTTGAGCGCGCCGACGGTGGGCATGCAGATCACCCCGGCCTCTTTCAGGCGGGCAACCATCTGCTTGCCCGGCGAGCGGCTGTAGCTCACTGCCTTCACACCGTGGCGCAGCACCAGCTCGACGATCTCGGCGGCGTTGGGCTGGTACATGTGGAAGTTGACGCCGAACGGAGCCGACGTCAGCGACTGGGTCTCCAGGATCGCCGCCTCCATCTGCTGCGGCTCGATGGTGGCGCCGGCGAGGAAGCCGAAGGCGCCGGCATTGCCAGTGGCCGCCACCAGGCGCGGATCGGCCACCCAGCCCATGGCGGTCTGGATGATCGGGTAGCGGCAGCCGAGCAGTTGGGTGACGCGGGTGCTCAGGTCCAGGCTCATCGACCGCCCTCCACCGGCTCGCGCTGCGAGCTGGCCATGGCGCGGGCATCGTAGCCGCCCAGGCGGTCGCCGCTGACCAGTTCGTTGTGGGCGTGGGCGAAGTGGTGCAGGCCGAACACCATGTCCATGGTGGCGCGCTTGCCCATCAGGTCCTCGGCGTTGTTCACCGCCTGCTTGGCCAGCTGCAGGCCCAGGCGCGGCATCTCGGCCACGCGGCGGGCCATGTCCAGGGTCACGTCCAGCAGCACGTCGCGCGGTACCACCTTGTTGACCATGCCCAGTTGCCAGGCGCGGTCAGCCGGCATGCGCTCGCCGAGGAAGAGGAACTCCTTGGCGATGCGCGGGCTGAGTTCATGCACGTGGGCGAAGTATTCGACGCCGGGGATGCCCATGCGCACCACCGGGTCGCGGAAGTAGGCGTCATCGCTGGCGACGATCAGGTCGCAGACCCAGGCCAGCATCAGCCCGCCGGCGATGCAGGCGCCCTGCACCATGGCCACGGTCGGCTTGGGGATGTCCCGCCAGCGCCGGCACATGCCCAGGTAGACCTCCTGCTCGCGGGCATAGAGGAACTCGCCGCCAGGCTTGTTCACGTGGTCGTACCAGAGGCTCGCGCGGTCGAAGCTCTCGTTCACGTCGCGGCCCGGCGTGCCGATGTCGTGGCCGGCGGAGAAGTGCTTGCCGGCGCCACGCAGGACGATGACCTTGATCGAATCGTCATCGCAGGCGCGGCGGAAGGCCGCGTCCAGCGCGTAGGTCATCTTCGAGTTCTGCGCGTTGTGGTACTCGGGGCGGTTCATCGTGACCAGGGCCACCGGGCCCTGCACCTCGTAGAGAACGACCTCTTCGACTTCGCTCATGGCTAGGCTTCCTTGGCGCTGCGCAGCGCCGGCGGGTTGTCCTTGAGCTGACGGCCACGCAGGTTGTGCGGGTCGAGCTGCTGCAGGATCGCCAGCTGCCCGGCCGACGGCATCGCGGTGGTCGGGATCTGCGCCGGCAGGGCCAGGTCGAAGCTGGTGTTGTCCAGCACCTGCGCCAGCTCCACGCCCGGATGCAGCGAGCGAACGCGCATCTGGCGCTGCGGGCCGCCGAAGTCGAGCACGCAGAGGTCGGTGACGATCAGGCGGATGTCGATGTCGTCCAGCGACCAGCCACGGGCCAGGCGCGCCGGGTTGTAGCCGACCGAGGCGACCATGTCGACTTCGCCTTCGACGAACACCCGGCGGCTGTGCGACGGCACGAAGAAGGAGTTGGCGTGGCTGATGGAGTTACCCGGGAAGCCGCGTACGCCGAGCATCTGTGCCTTGGGCTTGGCGTAGTCGCCGATGCAGGAGATGTTGGCCTGGCCGAAGCGGTCGATCTGGGTCGGGCCGACCAGCGCGTGGCGGCGGCCGCCCCAGACGTTGTCGAAGATGCGCGAGAAGCCCATCCAGCTGTCGAACTTCGGCACGTAGCCGTTGCGGGCGCCCAGCGGTACCGGTTCGGCGACCATGAAGGCCTCGGAATCGGTCATCAGCAGATCCGGGTTGCTGGTCAGCATGGCCAGGGAGGCGGCCAGGCGCGGGACCACGCCGATGCCGGTGGCGAGCACTTCGCCGTCGTCACGCCAGCACTCGCTGGCGGCGCAGATCAACAGCTCGGCGAGGCTGCAGGAAGCGTTTGCGTCAGTCATGGTCAGAACACCGGCAGGGGCAGCTTGCGGAGAGACTCGAGCCCACCGACCTTTTCCAGGTAGGCGGCTTCGCCGTCGCGGATGAATTCGTCGTAGTAGTGCTGCCAGCCGTCCTCTTCCTGGACCGAGGCGTTGTAGCGCTGGAAGTGCGGCACGTCGAAGCCGTACAGCGGCGCGCAGGAGCTGGGGTGGGCGCCACCGGGGACGTGCACCACGCCGTCGGTGAGGTTGCGTTCCCAGAACACGGTGCGGGCCGCCTGCGGGTTGGCGTGGAAGTGCGCGGACTCCACCAGCTCGTCGCAGCTGACGAAGGTCCTGGCGGCGGCGCGGACGAACAGGTCGTCCATGTAGTGGTCCGGCCCTTCGATCTGGCAGACGCCACGGGCGTCGGCACGGTCGACGTGGACCAGCGCCGCGTCCAGCTTCAGAGCCGGCATGGCGACCCAGTCGCGACCGTCGGCGTAGGGCGAGGCAACCAGCTTGATCTGCGGGTTGTGCTTGAGCACGTCGGTGCCCAGGCCCACCGCGGTGGGAATGAACGGCACATTCATCGCTGCGGCGCGCAGGCCCAGCAGCATCATGCCTTCGTCGATCTCCATCACCTCCAGCTCGCCGGCCTGGCGGGCCTTGCGGAAGTAGGGTTCGAGCGGGATGAAGTCCAGCGAAACGAAGGCGAACACCAGCTTCTTCACCTTGCCGGCGGCGCACAGCATGCCGACATCGGCGCCGCCGTAGGCCACGACGGTAAGGTCCTTGAGGTCCGAGCGAACGATCTCGCGGATCAGGGCCATGGGTTTGCGGCGCGGGCCCCAGCCACCGATGCCGATGGTCATGCCGTCGCGCAGCTGGGCGACCATCTCGGCCGCCGTCATGCGTTTGTCCATGTTGAACTCCTTACTGGCGGCCGACGCTGAAGTCGTGGCCCCAATGGCTGACCACGGTGCTTTCGAAGGGCGTGTGCTGCTGCCAGTCCACTTCCAGGCCACCGTGGCCGTATTCGATGTCGAACCCGCCGGGGCTCTGCATGTAGAACGACACCATGTGGTCGTTGGTGTGCTTGCCGAGAGTCGCCGAGAGCTTCACGCCGTTGGCGTGCATGCGGTCCAGGGCGCGGCCGACGTCGTCCAGCGACGCGGTCTCGAGCATCATGTGCACGCAGCCGCTGGGGATCGGGCACTCGAAGATCGCCAGGGAATGGTGGCGGGCATTGTTGCAGTGCATGAAGTGGATGCGCTTCTCCGGCTCCTGCGGATCGGGGGTGAAACGCACCTTCATCAGGTCGGAGAGGCCGAAGCCCATCACCTGCTCATAGAAATCGCGGCAGCGCTCGAAGGCCGGCGCCGGCAGCACCACGTGGCCCATGCCCATGGAGCCGGTGACGAAACCGCTGACACCCGCCGGGGAAACGAAGGGACGGAAGTCCTGGCACGGTCCCCAGAACAGCTCGTGGCGGTTGCCGTCGGGATCTCGGAACAGCGCCAGTTCCTGGACCTTGCGCAGCGCGCAGTCGGCGGCACTGCCACGGACAACCTCGACGTCGGCCCGGGCCAGCTCGGCGATGGCCTGCTCGAAGGCGGCCTTGCCGGCCACTTCCCAGCCGCTGGCACCGTAGCCGTCGCGCCCATCCTGCAGCACCAGCACGCGGTAGTGACGCTCGTCCATCTTCAGGTACAGCGCACCTTCCGGCGCGGCGTCGTCCACCATCATGCCCAGCACGTCGCTGGCGTAGCTGCGCCAGCGCGAAAGGTCGCTGGCCAGGACGGTCACGTAGCCCAGTCCTCGGATATCCATGGGTGCTCTCCTCATCGTTATTGCCGCTCCGCCTGGCGGAATGGCTGGTGATGAGGATTCAAACAGCGCGGGCAAAGCCGAACATCGTCCAATGGGACTAGCGCTAAAGGGGCATGGCGCGGGCGCTGCAGGGTAACGACAGGGTATCCGAGGGGCATGACGGCATAGGCCAAACGGACGATTTGCCGTCGGCAGGCCGCATCGATACTCCGCCCACGACTATAAGAAGGACGGGCACGGCACATGAACCCATCCACTCCCGACAGCCAGGCGCTGTGCGCCAGCGCCGGCATCGACGCCGCCGCCCTGGGCGAGCTGCTCGACCTGGTCTACCGCGGCCCGCAGGAAAGCACGCCCTGGGCGAGCCTGCTGGAGCACCTGCGCCAACGTTGCGGCGCCAGCTACTTCACCCTGGTACTGCGCAACCCCGCGCAGCAGCGGCCGGGGCTGATCGTCAACGCCTCGGTACACGGTCCGCACCTGCCCGGCGAGCCGTCGTACAGCGAGCACTACTACGCCATCTGCCCCTTCCTCGACTGGCCAGTGGGCCAGGTGGCCAGCGCCGACCAGGTGATGGGCAGCGAGGTCTGGCTGGAGCACGAGTTCTACCGGCAATACCTCGCACCGCTGGACCTGCGCTACGTACTGGTCGCCCACATGCGCACGCCCGGCGGCATGCACTGCGCGCTATTTGCCTGCCGCGGGCCCGAGGGCGAGGACTTCAACGACGCGGAGCGCGCCCTGGTGCGCCTGCTGCTGCCGCACCTGCAACAGGCCGTGGACCTGCATTCCACGGTGGACCAGCTGGAATCCGAACGCCGCCTCTATGCCCTGACCATCGACCGCCTGCTGGTGGGCACGGCGATCCTCGATACCCAGGGCCGGCTGATGCGCTGCAATGACGCCGCGCAGCGCCTGCTCGACAACCGCGACGGCCTGGAATGCCGGCAGGAACGCCTGCACGCCTTCGGCCGCCAGGACAACCGCAACCTGCAGACCGCCATCCAGGCGCTGCTGCAACGGCGCGAAAACGCCGAGGATGTGGAAGTCCTGGCGCTGTCCCGGCCCAGCGGCGGCATGCCGCTGAACCTGCTGCTACGGCCCCTGGCGCTGAACCACGAAAGCCACGGCGAGGCCCGCCAGCCGGCGCTGGTGGTGTTCATCCGCAACCCGGCCGACTCGCCCCGCGCCTCGCGTACCCTGCTGCGCAGCCTGTTCCAGCTGACCCGCACGGAAACCGAGGTGGCGATGCAGATGATGGACGGCCTGACCCTCGACGAGACCGCCGATGCCCTGGGCGTGTCGCGCAACACCGTGCGCGCGCACCTGCGCGGCGTGTTCGCCAAGACCGGCGTGACGCGCCAGGCGGAGCTGGTGAAGACGCTGCTCAATAGCGTGGCGTCGTTGGCGTAGGGGCTGGCGCGATCCGCATCGTACCGTGCGGTTCGCGAACGCGGATTGGGCGTCCCTCTCGGTCCTACAGGATGGCGGCAAAGACCTGCGCATTGCTGGCAGCACACATTCCGCCGCGATGGATCTCGCGGACAAGGTCCGCTCCTACGGGAATGGAGCTCCGCTCTGGCTTTAAAGACTTCCAGAGAAATATCCACACGCACCGGAGCGCCCCTTCAGGAGGCCGAGTGGAATCGGAGTTTCAGGGGTTGAGCGGCATGGATGCCGCGAGAGCGCTGTCGGGCCAGGGATGGCCCGTCAGCGCGTGCCCCTGAAACTTCGATGGAGCGAGGGTATTTTTCGCCTAAGCGAAAAACCGGATGCGGAGGCACAGACCTTTGCCTACTTTGCGTCGTTTGGCAAAGTAGGTCGCCCGAGGGGGCGAAACAAAATCTCTCAGCACACGCCGAAGCGGCGCAGAAACACCGCCCCCCAAAAACGGCGGATGACACCAGAGACATCGCCCCACGAAAAGAAAGAGCATCGCGGACAGAGTCCGCTCCTACGGGGGGTACGACAATCAGACCGGCAACCCCTCCGGCACATTGAACGCATAGCTCTTCTCCTCACTGCGCCGCTCGATGCGCCAGCCCTCAGCGGTCCGCCGGTAACGATCGTGATACCAGAGCCCGAGGAAAAAGGTCTGCCGGGTGCCATCGGCCAGGTCCATCTGCATCGGGTTGAAGCAGAGGATGCGTCCGCTGGCCTGGTCGCCATCCAGCTGGATGGAGAAGTTGGAGATCATGTGCTGGTAAGCCGGGAAGTGGCCCAGCGCCTCGCGCAGCCAGTTCTTCATCGCCGGGTAGTGCCCGTCGATGCCGCCCATGGCGCGGTAGTCGATGTAGGCGTCGGCGCTGAACACCCGGTCCAGCGCATCGAAGTCACGACTGTCGATGGCGGCGGAGTAATCCACCGCCAGTTGCTGGATTTCCAGCCGATCCGAGATTTCCTGCAGGGACAGCATGTCATCCTCCTCCGGGCTCAATCACGACGTGAGCGATACCCCTGGAGCAGCGGCGTACAACCGCGAACGGTTGTACGCCCTACGCCAGGGTTGAACCTTGTGTAGGGCGTATAACGCTCCGCGTCATACGCCGATTAGCCAGGGTCACGCCTCGCACGAGATCAAGCTGGAAACCATTGCAAGCTCGACCACGACGCAAGCGAAAAGCCCGTAGCCTCAGCCGAAAGTGGCGCCGGCGAGCATGCCGCCGTCGACCACGAACTCGGCGCCGGTGCAGTAGCTGGACTCGTCGCTGGCGAGGAACAGCACCAGCCTGGCCACTTCCTCCGGTTGGCCGATACGCGGAATCGGCAGGCCACTGTAGAAGGCGGAGGGATCGAACTCGGCCATCTCCGGCGGGCGCGCCATGGGCGTATCGATGCCGCCCGGATGCACCGAGTTGACGCGGATGCCGTAGCGCCCCAGCTCCAGCGCAGCGGACTTGGTCATGCCACGCACGGCGAACTTGCTGGCGACGTAGGCGCTGCCGCCCGCCACGCCCTCCATGCCCGCCGTCGAGGAAAGATTGACGATGGAGCCGCCACCGGCGCGCTTGAGCGCCGGCAGCAGCGCCTTAATGCCCAGCCAGCAGCCGACCTGGTTGACTTCGATGACCTTGCGGTAACTCTCCAGCGAGCACTCTTCCAGCGGCGCCAGCAGCAGGATGCCGGCGTTGTTGACCAGCACGTCGAGCCGGCCGAAGTGCGCTTCAGCCGCCTGCACCGCCGCATCCCACTGCTGCGCCGAGGTCACGTCCAGGTGCTGGTAGAGCGCAGCATCACCCAGCTCGTCGGCCAGGCGCGCACCCTCCTCGTCCAGCAGGTCGGCGATCACCACCCGGCCGCCCTGCTCGACGAACAGGCGCGCTTCCGCCGCGCCCTGCCCGCGCGCGGCGCCGGTGATCAGGGCTACCTTTCCTTCCAGTCGCTTCATGCTCTTGCCTCCTCGGCGGCCTGCCCGGCCTTTTGCGGATAGCCAGCCAGCAGACGGCCGGCCAGTTCGTCCAGTTGATCGTCATCGAGATGATTGATGCCGGCCGCGCGGGCCCGCCCGCCGCCGGTGGGAAAGCCCCGGCAGAAGGCGTCCGCCGCCAGCGCTGCGCCCGCCGGAACGCGCAGGCTGAACAGCCAGCCGCCCTCGGCCTTGGCGCTGAGCAGGCCGACGGCCCGCTGCGGTTCGCGGCTCGCCAGCTGGTTGGCCAGCACCCCGCTCACCCGCCGCGCCCAGGCTTCAGTGGGCAGGCGGTAGAGCAGCGCGCCCGGTCCCTCGCGCCAGGGGCTCTGGCCTTGCGCCGCCGCCATGTCGGCGGCGTGGGCGGCACGTAGCGTGGTGAAGCTCGGACTGCTTCGGATGAACCCGAGCGGGTCTGCATAGGGCAGCAGCTCGGCGGCCAGCCGCAACGGATCGAAATGCAGGTCCGCCAGGCTTTCGCCGTAGGCGTTGTAGTTCAGCAGCAACCCCAGCTCCTCCAGCGCCGCGACATCGGCGGCGGCCAGACCATGGTGCTGCGCCAGGGCCCGTGCCGGACCGGCCAGGCCATCGCCGAAGGCCGCCGCCACCGCCCAGCGGTGGAAGCGGCCGTCGAGGTAGCGATCGACCAGGATGCTGGTGCAGACGTCGGCGGCGGTGTCGATGAAGGACTCGAACGCCGCGTGCTCGGGCAGCTCGCCGGCATGGTGGTGGTCGAAGTAGCGCAGGCGCGCGCCGGCCTCCAGCAGGCGCCGGGTGTCGTCGTGGTTCTGCGCGTGGGAGATGTCCAGCACGGTGACCCGCTCGCCAGGGCCTGCCTGGACCCGGCGCAGCAGGTCGATGTCGCGCTTCACCCCGCTGACCAGGCGCACGCCCGCGTCCAGTTCCCCGGCCAGGCGCAGCTGTTGCAGGGCGCAGAGGCCGTCGGCGTCGCCGTTGAAGGCGCAGTGGTCGATCAGGCTCATGTCCGCACCTCAGTACATCAGCTCGCCGCCATTGGCGTCGAGCTGCGCGCCGTTGATCGCGCTGGCGTAGTCCGAGGCGAGGAACAGCGCGGCACGGGCACACTCGTCATCGGTGCGCATGCGCCCACCGGGAACGCCGGCGCTGAACTCGGCGCGCACCTGTTCCTCGCTGACGCCCCGCGCAGCGGCGGTCTGGCGCACCACCGCCTGCACCGGCTCGCCCCACATCCAGCCGCAGGCCAGGGCGTTGACGCGCAGGCCGTGCACCGCCTGTTCGCTCGCCAGGTAGCGCACCGAAGCCGCCAGCGCGGCCTTGGACGCCGCGTAGGCAGCGCCACCCTGGTAGGGCTTGCGCACACCGAGGGTGTTGATCATGACGATGGCGCCGTCGCGTTGCGCCTGCATCGTCGGCAGCACCGCCCGGCTCATGTTCAGCGAACCCAGCAGGTTGACCTCCAGGGCTTCGCGCAGCGGCTCGTTGTCGCCCTCCTCCACGGCCTGGAAGCCGCCGTGGGAGAAGGCGCTGTTGATCAGCGCGTCGATGCGCCCGAAGCGCGCCACGGTGGCCTGGGCGAAGTCATTGCAGGCGGCGGGATCGGTGACGTCGGTGGGCAGGCGCAGCACTTCGCAGTCGGGGGCGATGGCGTGGATGCGCGCCTCGGCCTCGATCAGCCGCGCTTCGTTGCGCGCGCCGATGGCCAGGGCGCTCGCGCCTTCGCGGGCGGCTTCCAGGGCCAGCTTGATGCCCAGTCCCGGACCGATGCCGGAAACCATCACGACCTTGTCTTTCAGCAGCATGGGGAATCTCTCCTCTTCTTGTTGGGGCTCAGGCCTGGATATGCCGGCGGCGGTATTCGGCGTAGTCGCGTTCGAGAGTGGCCTCGTCGAGACCGAACTGTTCGGCGCTGTACTGGTGGGCGGCGCGCTTCTCGCGGCCGTTGTCGGCCAGCCAGCGCTGCATGGCGGCGCGGCAGTCCGGCGTCAGGTCGAGGCCGGCGAAGGCGTAGATGCGCTCGACCACGCCGAGCGGGTCGCTCAAGGTGTCCTCGAAGCGCACGTCGAGGAAACGTCCGGCCGGCAAGTCTTCACGCACCTGCATGGTGTGGCGCAGGGCGCGGGCCATGCGCTGGTTCCACTGGCTGCCGACGGCGCGCGGGTCCACCTGCTCGCTGTAGAGTTGCCAGAGGGTATGGATAAAGCTGGCCAGGGACGGAATGGTCTTGCCCGGATCGCGGTGGGTCAGCACCACCTGGGCGCGGGGGAAGACCTCGAACAGCAGCTCCACGGTGTGCAGGTGCTGCGGGCTCTTCAGCAACCAGCGGCGCCCCGGTGCGATACCCCGGCGTTCCTGCTGCCACTGCAGGAACTGCAGGGTCTTCTTAAGGTAGCGGTAGACCTGGGCCTGGTCCTGGCGATCGAGCCAGGCGGTGTAGCTCGGCACGTTGACGTAGGAGTCCATGGCGCAGAGGAATGAGTGCTCCATGAGCATGAACTCCTCGTCCGGCTGCTCGGCATCCAGCGGGTGGATGGCCAGCAGTTGCGGCAGGAACTCGATCATCCCCGCCACCTCCATGCGCGCCCGCTCGATGCGCTGGACCGGCGCTTCGACCGCCTCGCCGGCCAGCGGCGCCGGGTAGCGGGTTTCCCACCACTGCGCCTTGCTGAACTGCGGGTCCACCGCCAGGGTGCGCTGCAGCAGCGTGGTGCCGGTGCGCGGCAGGCCGACGATCACCAATGGGTCGTCGATGGGCTGCTGGAGGATTTCCGGGTGACGCTTGCAGTAGTCCTCCAGCACCAGGCGGTTGACCAGTTGCGCCAGCAGTTTCTCGCGCAGCAGCGCGCGGCCCTGGGCGGAGAGCCTGGCCTCGTCGCGCAGGGCGACGGCGAGCACGTCCAGCGCCTCGCGGAAGTCGCCTTCGCCGAAGTCGGCGAGACCGCCTGTACGCGCACTGGCCTCGGCCAGCAGGGCTTTTGCGGAAAAATCGTCCATCACATCAGGTCCTTGAGTGCGGCGAGCTTGAGCACGCGGGTCGTCGGGTGCACCGGCTGCTTCGCGCCAACCCAGCGCAGACAGAGGGTGCCGTGGGGGTGGCCGGCGGTTTCCAGCCAGTTGGGCAGGCCCGGGTCGCGGGCACTGAGGACGATGCGCACGCCGCCCTCTCCGTCGAGCTGCGCCGAATGCTTGTTCAGGCAGATGCGGTGGTAGCGGTAGTCCAGCGACTCCATCCAGTAGTTGTTGATCTGCAGATTCCAGAAGTCGCACTCGGGCACCCGGTCCACCTCGATCACCAGCGCCTCGTCCTCGGCCAGCGCCCAGTAGGAGTGGTAGTAGATGATGTTCGGGTCGCCGCCGACCGACTGGCACAGCGCCTGGTCCGCCAGCGGCAGCTCGTTGGCGTGGCCCTGGTAGCCCTGGGCCCAGTCGGCGAACAGCCGCGCGGTGCCCTCGACGAACGAGGCGGCGCGGGTCAGCCCCTGCTGCAGGCGCTGCGGGGTCAACGGCTCGGGGGCCTGGCCGCCATCGAGGCGCTCGATGCGCAGTTGCGCCGGCTGCTCGGCGGCGCGGTCGAGGAAGGTCTGGCGCACCACCAGCGCGTTGCTCGCGGCCTCCATCGGCAGCCAGTTGCCGCGCTCCGGCCGGTGCTGACTGAGGATGATCTCGAAGTTGCCATCGGCGTCGAGCTGCAGCTGGCTGGCGTCGATGAAGCCGGTCTGGATCATCTTGCCGTCGGTCTCGTAGCCGCCCTTCTGGGTGCCGAAGCTCAGGTAGAACACGCTGCCGCGACTGCCGCTGATGCGGTACCGGTGTTCGCCGTTGAGGCGGGCGTAGCGGTACAGGTTGTCCGGGTTGTCGGCGCCGATCTTCGCCGTCTCGTGGGAGGGCGTGATGAAGCCGGGGAAGTCCGGGTCGGCGAACTCCAGGTGCATTTCCAGGGCGATGCGCAAGAGCCGGGTCAGGTAGCGGAAGCCTTCGGCGCGGGTCTGCCCGTCGGCGGGCGCCTCGGCGCGCAGTATCTGTTCGCCGCTGCGGCGCAGTTGTTCGCAGAAGAGGTTCCAGCTTTCGCCGCTGATCACCTCGTGTTCGATCCTGTCTGTGGGCATTTCGGTCTCCTCCAGTGGGCCTGTACAGACCTTAGGGAGGAGCCCGGTGCGGATTCTTCGTCCGAGCGGACGAGGAGCGCGAAGACGCTTGCGCCGAGTATCGACTCTGACGCGTCGCGCGGTGCGACGCGAACGTCTGGAGGAAGACTCCCATGAGCACAGAGAAGAACCTGGTGCGCTCGCTGAGCGTGGAGATCGCGGCGCCTGCCGAGCTGGTCTGGTCGATCCTGGTCGACCTGCCGAGCTATCCGCAGTGGAACCCCTACACCGTCAAGGTGGAATCGAGCCTGCGCCTGGGCGAGCCGGTCAACCTGTTCCTGCCCGACCCAACCCGTCCCGGCGAGTTGTTGCACGTGGTCGAGTACCTGGCCGACTTCGAACCACACCGCCTGCTCGCCTGGGAAATGATCGCCAGCGCCGACAACCCGGATGCCGCGCGCCGCGAGCAGATCATCGAATCCACCGGCCCGAACAGCTGCCGCTACCAGACCACCGATCAGTTCCTCGGCCCTACCGCCGATCAGGTGATGGCCAACCATGGACCATGGGTCAAGCAGGGCTTCGACGCCGTGGCCCTGGCGCTCAAGACGCGCGCCGAGGTACTGCACGCGGTGCCGGCCTGAGTCTGGCCGTCGCGGTTTTTTCGTCCGCTCGGACGAAGAACCCGCGACGGCGCATTACCTACCGTGATGTCACGCCGGCCCCGAGGACGGCAAGACACGAGGAGGTAAGTGATGTTGAGTCATCTGCAACGGCTGGAAGCGGAAAGCATCCAGATCATCCGCGAAGTGGTCGCCGAATGTGAGAACCCGGTGATGCTTTACTCCATCGGCAAGGACAGCGCAGTGATGCTGCACTTGGCGATGAAGGCCTTCGCCCCGGGCAAGCCGCCCTTCCCCCTGCTGCACGTGGACACCACCTGGAAGTTCCGCGAAATGATCGAGTTCCGCGACCAGACCGCCAGGCGCCTGGGCCTGGAGCTGCTGGTGCACGTCAACCCCGAGGGCGTCGAGCGCAACATCAACCCCTTCGAGCACGGCTCGGCGCTACACACCGACATCTGGAAGACCCAGGGCCTGAAGCAGGCGCTGGACCACCATGGCTTCGACGCGGCCTTCGGCGGTGCACGCCGCGACGAGGAGAAATCGCGGGCCAAGGAGCGGGTGTTCTCGATCCGCTCCGAGCAGCACCGCTGGGACCCCAAGCAACAGCGCCCCGAGCTCTGGAAGCTCTACAACACGCGCAAACGCAAGGGCGAGAGCCTGCGGGTGTTCCCGCTGTCGAACTGGACCGAACTGGACATCTGGCAATACATCTTCCTGGAACAGATCCCCATCGTGCCGCTGTATTTCGCCAAGGAGCGCCCGGTGGTGCGCCGCGACGGCACCCTGATCATGGTCGACGACGACCGCCTGCCGCTGCGCGACGGGGAGACCCCGGAAATGCGCAAGGTGCGTTTCCGCACCCTGGGCTGCTACCCGCTCACCGGCGCCATCGACAGCGACGCCGACGACCTGTCGGCGATCATCCAGGAGATGCTCGTCAGCCGCACCTCCGAACGCCAGGGCCGCCTGATCGACAGCGACTCGGCCGGCTCCATGGAGAAGAAGAAACAAGAGGGGTACTTCTGATGAACGCCATCACCCAATCGGTGCGCGACGACCTCGGCGCCTACCTGGCGCAGCAACAGCACAAGCAACTGCTGCGCTTCATCACCTGCGGCAGCGTCGATGACGGCAAGAGCACCCTGATCGGCCGCCTGCTCTACGAATCCAAGGTGCTGTTCGAAGACCAGCTCGGCCAGCTGGAGGCCGACTCGAAGAAGCTCGGGACCCAGGGCGAGGAGCTGGACTTCGCCCTGCTGGTGGACGGCCTGGCCGCCGAGCGCGAACAGGGCATCACCATCGACGTGGCCTACCGCTTCTTCGCCACCGACAAGCGCAAGTTCATCGTCGCCGACACCCCCGGCCACGAGCAGTACACCCGCAACATGGTCACCGGCGCCTCCACCGCGGACCTTGCGGTGATCCTGGTCGACGCCCGCCAGGGCCTCCTGGTGCAGACCCGCCGGCACAGCTACCTGGTGTCCCTGCTGGGCATCCGCAAGGTGGTGCTGGCGATCAACAAGCTCGACCTGATGGACTACTCGCAGGAAGTCTTCGAGCGTATCGAACGCGACTACCGTGCCTTCGCCGCGCAGATCGGCCTCGACGACATCCAGTGCATCCCGCTCTCCGCGCTGCGTGGCGACAACATGCTCGAAGCCAGCCCGAACACCCCCTGGTACCAGGGCCCGAGCCTGCTGCAGTACCTGGAAAGCGTACCGCTGGAGGAATCGCGGCAGAGCCAGGCGGCATTCCGCCTGCCGGTGCAATGGGTGAACCGGCCGAACCTGGACTTCCGGGGTTTCAGCGGCAATATCGCCGCCGGCAGCATCCGCGTCGGCGAACGCATCCGCGTGCTGCCTTCGGGCCAGCAGAGTACGGTCAGCGGCATCCTCGGCACCTCAGGTTCGCAGGAAGAAGCGGTCTGCGGCCAGGCGGTGACCCTGACCCTGGAAGACGAAATCGACATCAGTCGTGGCGACCTGATCACCCCGGCCGATGCACCGGCGGAAGTGGCCGACCAGTTCGAGGCTACCCTGGTGTGGATGGACCAGGACGCCCTTCTGCCCGGCCGTCCCTACCTGCTGAAGATCGGCACCCGCACCGTCGGCATGAGCTGCACCAGCCTCAAGCACCGGGTCGACGTGAACAGCCTGGAGCACCTGGCTGCGCGCACCCTGGAGCTGAACGAGATCGGCGTGTGCAACCTCAACCTTGACCGCCCGATCGCCTTCGATGCCTACGCCGATAACCGCGACACCGGCGGTTTCATCGTCATCGACCGGCTGAGCAACCGCACCGTCGGCGCCGGCATGCTGCACTTCGCCCTGCGCCGCGCGCAGAACGTGCACTGGCAGGCCATCGACGTGAACCGCGAGGCCCACGCCGCGCTCAAGGGCCAGACGCCACGGGTGCTGTGGTTCACCGGGCTGTCCGGGGCCGGCAAGTCGACCATCGCCAACCTGGTGGAGCGCAAGCTGCACGCCCTCGGCCGGCACACCTACCTGCTCGACGGCGACAACGTGCGCCACGGACTGAACCGCGACCTGGGCTTCACCGAGGCCGACCGCGTGGAAAACATCCGCCGCGTGGCCGAGGTGGCGAAGCTGATGCTCGATGCCGGGCTGATCACCCTGGTCTCCTTCATCTCGCCGTTCCGCGCCGAACGCGACATGGCGCGCAACCTGGCCGGCGAAGGCAACTTCCTGGAGATCTTCGTCGACACGCCGCTGAGCCTGGCCGAGGAGCGCGATCCCAAGGGCCTGTACCAGAAGGCCCGGCGCGGCGAGCTGAAGAACTTCACCGGCATCGACTCGCCGTACGAGGCGCCGCTGACGCCAGAGATCCGTATCGATACCCGCCATGAATCGGCGGAAGCGGCTGCGGAGCGGATCGTGGAGATTCTGCTCAAGGGTTGATCCGAGCGGTAAGGCACCCAGGCCCGTCCCCTCACCGGGGCGGGCCTTTGTTTTTCGTAGGGCGGACAACGCCTTAGGCGTTATGCGCCCTACGAAAAGAAAGAGCATCGCGGACGAAGTCCGCTCCTACGAAGGGCATTCCAATCCGCGATGCATCCGCCAACCACCAGGCAAAAAAAAGCCCCGCGGGTAGATTCCCCCGCGGGGCATGACCAGCCAAAGGATTCGGTTGTATCAGCTCGCCGCCAGCTCCCGCAGGGCGGCCTTGGTGACCTTGCCCGCGGCGTTCAGCGGCAGCGCATCGAGCAGCATGGCCCGGCGCGGGGCCTTGTAGTTGGCCATGCGCTCGCGGCACCAGGCGAGGAAGGCGTCGAGGTCGATGGACTGCCCCGCCGCCGGCAGCAGGAAGGCCATGGCCACCTCTCCCAGGCGCTCGTCGGGGATGCCGATCACCGCCGCCTGGGCCACGCCCGGATAGCCGAGAATGGTCTGCTCGATCTCCGCCGGGTACACGTTGAAGCCGCCGTTGATGAACATGTCCTTGAGACGGTCGGTGATGCGCAGGTAGCCGCGCTCGTCGAGCACGCCGACATCGCCGGTGTGCAGCCAGCCGTCGGCGTCGATGGCTTCGGCGGTCGCCTCGGGGTTGCCGAAGTAACCCCGCATCAGGTTGTAGCCACGCACCACCACTTCCCCCGGCTCGCCGGTCGGAACGCTGCGGCCCTGGGCGTCCACGCAGCGCACCTCGACTTCCGGGAAGGCGCGGCCGCTGGTGGTGGCGATGGTCTCGGCGTCGTCACCCGGACGGCAGATGGTGACGAAGCCGCAGGTCTCGGTGAGGCCGTAGGCGGTGACGATGGTCTCGAAGCCCAGTTCACTGCGCATGCGCCGGACCATTTCCACCGGCACTGAGGCGGCGCCGGTGACCGCCACCCGCAGCGAGCTGAGGTCATGGTCGCCACGGCGCGGATGGGCCAGCAGCGACTGGTACAGGGTCGGCGGGCCGGGCAGCACCGTGACACGCTCGGCGGCCACCCGTTCGAGCAGCACGTTCACGTCGAACACCGCCTGCGGCAGGATGCAGCAGCCGCGCATCAGCGCCGCCAGCCAGCCGGCCTTGTAGCCGAAGCTGTGGAAGAACGGATTGACGATCAGGTAGCGGTCGCCCTGGCGCAGGCCGACCATTTCGCTCCAGTCGGACACCAGGCGCAGGTTCTGCCCGTGGGCGGTCATCACGCCCTTGGGCTTGCCGGTGGTGCCGGAGGTGAACAGCAGGTCGCACAGGTCATCGGCGCTGACCTGCGCCTGGCGCTCGGCGAGTTGCGCTTCCCCGACCGTCTCGGCCAGCGCCAGGAACGTATCCCAGCCCAGCGCGCCGGACCGTTCGCCGCGCAGGATCACGCGCTGGCGCAGTGCGGGCAGGTCCTCGCCATCGAGCAAAGCCGGGTAATCGTTGCCGAGGAAATCGCCGATGACGAACAGCAGGCTCGCGCCGCTCTCGCGCAGCACCAGGCCCGCCTCGGCCCCCTTCATGCGGGTGTTCAGCGGCACCAGCACGGCGCCCACGCTGTGCAACGCGGTGGCCGCGACTATCCATTCCCAGTGATTCGGCGCCCATACCGCGACCCGCTCGCCGTGGCCGATGCCCAGCGCCAGGAGCGCGCGAGCGGCGCGGCGGCGCCACTGGTCAAGCTGTCGGTAGCTCAGGCGGACGTCGCCGTCCTCGATGGCCGGCCGTTCGCCATAGGCAGTCGACGCGGCGCTAAGCAACTGGGGGATAGTCAGGGCGGATTGCGGGCAGGTCATGGCAGGGAACTCACGAACGAAAACCGAAGAAGGGCCAGCGTAATGCCGGCCCGATGCCTTGAAGACTCAGGCCTGCGGCGGAGCGAAGCGGCGGCCGGCGGAGAAGCCGCCGTCGACGGCGATCATCTGCCCACTGACGAAGGAGGCGTCGTCGGAGGCGAGGAACAGCGCGGCCTTGGCCACCTCCTCCGGCTGCCCAGCGCGGCTGAGCATGTGCTGCGAAGCGAAGAAGGCATGGAAAGCTTCCTGCTCGCGCACCATCTGGGTCATGGGGGTTTCGATCAGGCCCGGGCAGAGGCCGTTGACGCGCACGTTGGCATGGCCGTAGTCGATGGCCATGGAGCGGGTCAGCTGATTGATGCCGCCCTTGGCGACGTTGTACGCGACGTTGCCGTCGCAACCCTGCAGACCGAAGATCGAGCCGATGTTGATGATCGAGCCGCTACGCTGGGCAACCATCTGCGCCACCGCGTGCTTGCTGGTGAGCATGCTGCCGGTGAGGTTGATGTCCAGCACGCGCTGCCACTCGCTGGTGGGCGAACTGGTAACGCTACCCTGGCTGGCGACGCCGGCGGCATTGACCAGTACGTCGAGGCGACCGTAGCGCGATACCACTTCGCCCATCACCTGCTCGACGTTGCTCTCGTTGCGCACGTCCAGGGCCATGAACAGGCCGGGGAACTCGGCGGGAGCGCTGCCCACATCCAGACCCACTACCTGGGCGCCTTCCGCGGAGAAGCAGCGCGCGCACGCCAGGCCGATGCCCGATGCCGCACCAGTGATCACCGCGACCTTGCCTTGCAGTCGATTCATTGCGTACCTCTGGTCTTGTTGTTCTGAGGGTGTCCTGCGGAGAAAGTCTAATCAGCCGCCGGAGGATGGTGATCGTCCATTGAGACTAGCCAGGTGGCAAGCCCGGACATCGCTCACGCCCGCCGGGGACGCAATGGCCCCGGCGGCGTCTCAACCCGCTACGCCAAACCAGCTCTTCACCACGCGAAAATCCGCCGGGATGGGCGTCGTGACGTTGTCGAGCACGCGGCGGTAGCCGGTCGACAGGATCAGCCAGGCGCCATCGCGCTTGACGTATTCGTCCTGGTAGAACGCCGTGCCCTGCACGATCCAGTCGTTATCGAGATCGATCACCTGGTCTTCCAGGTACCACACGCCACGGGCGCGATCGGGGGCGACGAGTTCGATCTCGGGATGGTGTCCCTGGTGCTTCGACAACAGGGTCGGGCGATCCATCATCCCTTTCAGCCCGGCGATGAAAGCGTCGCGGCCGACGAAGGCGTAGCTGCCGCTGTCCAGCTGGGTGGTGACGTCCTCGGCGAGGCAGCTGGCGAACAGCGCCCAGTCGTGGGTGTCGATGGCGCGGAAGTAACGGTACTTCAGCTGGCGGATCTGCTCGATCTCAAGAAGGACTTCGACGGACTCGGCCATCTGCTTGGCTCCGATGAGGGGGGAATCACGAGCCTGTCAGCGAGCCTGCAGCCGATCATCGTCCAAGGGGACTAGCCCTAGTCCGATCGGCCGATTTCCACCATCCCGAACGATGCAAGTCTGCCCTTCCCTGCCTCACCGCAGGTCCTGCCAGGAGGCTCGCCGCCACCCCATCCGCGACGCTCGGGTGGTTACGGGCGGTGCCGCCTCCTTACAACAACAATAAGGAGACATCACGCATGAACATGCTGCAAGGCAAGGTGGCGCTGGTCACCGGTGGTGGTCAGGGTGTCGGCCAGGGCATTGCCCTCGCCCTCGCCGCCGAGGGTGCCAGGGTCGCCGTGGCGGGTCGCACCCGCGCCACGCTGGAGCAAACAGTGGAAGAAATCCGCCAGCGCGGTGGCGAGGCCCTCGCGGTGGAGTGCGACGTGATGAGCGCAGCCGATCTGGATCGCAGCGTGGCCCAGGTAGTGGAGGCCTTCGGCGGCCTCGACATCCTGGTCAATAACGCGCAGATCGTGCCGCTGGGGCGCATCCTCGACGTCAGCGACGAGGACTTCATGAAGGGCATCGACTCGGGGCCGATGGCCACCCTGCGCCTGATGCGCGCCTGCTACCCCCACCTCAAGGGCAACGGCTCGATCGTCAATCTGGCCTCTTCCGCCGCCGTGCGCTGGGATGCCTCCGGCTACGGCCACTACGCCGCCACCAAGGAAGCCATCCGCTCCCTGAGCCGCGCCGCCGCCTGCGAATGGGGCGTGGACGGCATCCGCGTCAACGTCATCGCTCCTCACGCCCTGTCGCCAGGGTTGCGCGGCTGGGTGGACGCCCATCCGGCGGAGGCCGAGGCGTTCTTCCAGAGCATTCCGCTGCGGCGCGTCGGCGACTGCGAAGCCGACATCGGCCGCACCGTGGCCTTCCTGGTCAGCGACAACGCCCGCTACCTGACCGGCGCCACCATCCCGCTGGATGGCGGCCAGGCCTACTGGGGTTGAACAAGGAGATTTCCATGCAACGTCTGGCAAACAAGATCGCCATCATCACCGGAGGCGCCCGTGGCATGGGCGCCGAAACCGCCCGCCTGTTCGTCGCCGAAGGCGCTCACGTCATCATCGCCGACCTCCTGGAGCAGGAAGGTGCGACCCTCGCCGCTGAGCTGGGCGAAGCAGCCAGCTTCCAGCGCCTGGACGTCAGCTGCGAGGAAAACTGGCAGCGCCTGGTGCAGGCCACCCTGGAGCGTCACGGGCGAATCGACGTGCTGGTGAACAACGCCGCCGTGCTGGTGTTCGGCGCCATCGAGCAACTGTCCAAGGCGGAGTTCGAACGAGCGCTGTCGATCAACCTGACCGGCACCTTCCTCGGCATCCACAGCGTGGCGCCGATCATGCGCGAACAGGGGCGCGGCTCGATCGTCAATATTTCCTCGGTGGACGGGCTGCGCGGCGTCAACGCCCTCGCCGCCTACGTGTCGAGCAAGTGGGGCGTGCGCGGCCTGACCAAGGTCGCGGCGCTGGAGCTCGGGCCACACGGTGTGCGGGTCAACTCGGTGCATCCAGGCGGGGTCGATACCCTGATGTCCAACCCCACAGGCGCCACGCGCGAGGAACTGGCCGGGCAGTACCGCACGGTGCCGCAGCAGCGCATCGGCGCGCCGGAGGAAATCGCCCGCGCCACGCTGTTCCTCGCCAGCGACGACGCCAGCTACTGCAACGGTAGCGAGTTGTCGGTGGATGGCGGCGTGGCGGCCGGCGCCTACTACCCGGGCCTGCCGGGCTCGCCGATCTGAGTTGCTGCGGGCAGCCCCGGACCAAGGGGCTGCCCGCACGACCTCTCGCCAGACCAATCGCCCGCGACCGCTGGCACCACAGCACTCATCCCACTGCCAGCCAGGCCGACCTCCCGAGTCCCCCGGTCAGTTCGCCCGGCCGTCCATAAATCATGCAAAAAAGACCCGGCCGAAGCCGGGTGAAGGAAGGGGCGGCACAAGCCCCACACTCGAGAGCAATTCAACAAAAACCATCAATCCGGGAAGCGCACCCGCACCTCGCGGCTGCCAGCCCGGCCCTGGCAGGCCAGGGTCCAGCCTTCGGCGATCTCGGCGGCGCTGAGCACGTCATTGCGCGGCAGCAGCACCTCGCCCTGCTCCACCTTGCACATGCAGGCGCCGCAGAAGCCCTCCTCGCAGGAGGCGGGCGGCGCAAGGCCGGCGCGACGGCAGCTTTCCAGCAGGGTTTCACCGGGGATGCAGGGCACCTGGTGCTCGGCGCCGTCCAGCGCCACCACCAGGCTTTCCGCGCCGGATTCGGCGGCGGCGCTGCGGGCCTCTTCGCTGGCCGCTTCCAGCGCGTCCGGGTCGGGCGGCGAGACGAAACGCTCGACATGGATGTGCGCCGAGTCGACACCTTCACGCAGCAGCGTGCTTTCCACCGTGTCCATGAACGGACCGGGGCCGCAGATGAAGCATTCGGCCTCTTCCCAGCCGCGCAGCAGGTGGCGCACGTCGCTGGCGGCGAGGAACCCCTGCAGGTTGTCCAGCACGTGGATCACCTGCAGGCGTTCGCCGTGCTCGGAAACCAGGCGGCGCAGCGCGTCGCGGAAGATCACCGAATCGGTGTCGCGGTTGGCGTACACCAGGCGGATGCGGCAGTCGCGGTTGGCCAGCGCCTCGCGCAGGATGGAGAACACCGGGGTGATCCCCGACCCGCCACCGAACAGCAGCAGGTCGCGCGTCGCCTCGCCGAGATGGAAGTGGCCGGCGGGCGGCAGCACGTCCAGTTCGTCGCCCGGACGCACGCGCTCGTTCATCCAGTTCGACACCCGGCCACCGGCCACACGCTTGACCGTCACCCGCAGCGTCTCGTCCAGCCCGGGCGTGCTGGACATCGAGTAGCAGCGCGTCAGGGTCTTGCCGTCGAGCGCCACGCGGAAGCTGAGGAACTGCCCGGCGCGGTACCTGAAGCGCCCGGCCAGTTCCGCCGGCACGCGCAGCACCAGCGAGCGCGCGTCGGCGGTTTCCTCGATGACGTCGGCCACCTCCAGGCGGAAGGTGCCGGCGACGGTTGGCTCCGCTTGCGGCGCCAGGGTCTGCGCACTGCCCATCGCCACGCTCCGTCAGACGCCGCTGATCAGTTGGGCGTTGTCCACGCGCAGCTCGGCGCCGCTGATGAAGCGCGACTCGTCCGAGGCGAGGAACAGCACCACGTTGGCGATATCTCGCGGCGCGCACATGCGGTTCATCGGGTCGGCGTCGAGCGCCTCCTGGGGAATCGGCTGACCACCGGCCAGGGCCTGGGTCATGGGGGTGTTGACGCCGTCCGGGTGCACGCTGTTGCAACGGATGCGGTAGCCCTGCTGCTTGCAGTGCACGGCAATGGAGCGGGTCATGGCCGCCACCGCGCCCTTGGAGGCGGAGTAGGCGCAGAACGCCGCCATGCCGCCCAGGGCCGCCACCGAGGACATGTTGACGATGGAGCCGCCGCCGGTTTCCTTCATCGCTTCGATGGCGTACTTGCAGCCGAGGAAGTAACCGTCGCCATTGATGGTCTGCACCTTGCGCCACAGCTCCAGGCTGGTGTCCTCGATGCTGGCCACGGCCAGGATGGCGGCGTTGTTGACCAGCACGTCGAGACGGCCGAAGCGCTCCACGGTGGTCTTGATCACCTTCTTCCAGTCGCTTTCGCTGGCGATGTCGTGGCGGATGAACAGCGCGTTGTCGCCGATCTCGGCGGCCACGGCGCGGCCGGCCTCCTCGTTGAGGTCGGTGATCACCACGCGGGCGCCTTCGGCGGCCAGCAGCAGGGCGTCCTCGCGGCCGATGCCGCTGGCCGCGCCAGTTACGATGCAGACTTTGCCTTGAACTCGATTCATGCTTGTTTTCCTTCAGGCGGTTTCAGGGATGGCGGCAGGCACGCGGGATGCCGCATGGACGGCGGCGCGACGGCCGGAATACACACAGTCGGCGATGGACAGGCCGGATATGTAGAGGTTGGAGGCAACACCCACGGCGTTGCGGCCGGCGCTGTACAACCCCGGAATCGGCGCACCGGCGTTGTCCAGCACGCGGCCGCTGCGCTCGCAGATGCGCAGGCCGCCGAGGGTGATGGCCGGGCACGGGTAGAGCTTGCTGTCGACGGACAGGTCCAGGGCGTACCAGGGGCCGTCGTCCAGGTCGGCGAGCATCGCCGGGGACTTGCCGAAGGCATCGGTATGCTCGCCGCGGGCGGCGCGGCTGTATTCCTCGAGGGTGTGCCGCAAGTTCTCGGCCGGCACGCCGATGGCGCGGGCCAGGGCGGCGGGCGTATCGCCACGGCGGCGGTTGAACAGCAGGTTGAGCAGCACCGGCAGGCGCTGGAACGACCAGACCTTGCCCGGTCCCACCTGGCGCAGGGACTCCTTGAGCAGCGTGCGGTCGAGGATCAGGATGGCGCGGCCGCCCTGCTCTTCCACCATGGCGTGGCCGAGGGTGGCGCCGTAGACCTCTTCGTTGCAGTAGCGCTCGCCCTGGGCGTTGACGATCACCCCACGGGCCCAGGCCAGCGGCGGGTTGATGAAGCGCCAGGCACTGATCTTCTCCAGGCGCTGCGCCGCGGCGCCCACGCCAAGTCCCAGGCGGATGCCGCTGCCGTCGCACCCCGGCGTGCCCAGGGGCAGCGCGGGCAGGTACTGCGGCGCATGCTCGGCGACCATCTCGCGGTTGAAGACGAAGCCGCCGGCGCTGAGCAGGACGCCCTTGCGCGCGCGGATCAGGATCGGCTCGGCGTGATCCAGTTCGATACGGCGCAGCGCGGCGGTCAGGCGCTCGGCCAGCGGCGGCGCGTAGGGATGCACGGCCGTGGCCATGCGCCCCAGCCAGGCATGGCGGCGCGCCGCCAGGCTGCCCGGCGGCAGGCGCCAGGCTTCGACGCCAACCACCGCGCCACTGGCATCCTGCACCAGCCGGCGCACCTGGCACTGGCTGTAGAGCTGCACGCCGTTTTCCTTGGCGGAGGCGCGCAAGGCACTGAACAGCGCCGCTCCGGACATGCCGGCACCCTTGGTGCGATGACCGCGCGGAGCCGGACGAGCCAGGCTGGCATAGGCCGGCACCGACTCGTTGCCCGAGTAGTAGAGGTAGTAGCGATCGCTCGGATAGGAGGTCTTGTGCGGCGGCACGCTGGCCTCGAAGCGCGCGCCGTGGCGCTCCAGCCAGGCCAGTTGCTCGACGCTGCGCTCGCAGAAATCGCGCAGGGTCTCGGCCTTCACGGCATCGCCGACTTCGCCACGCAGGTAGCTGAACATGGAGTCCGCGTCGTCGTTGTAGCCGGCGCGAGCCTGATACCGCGTACCGCCGCCGGCATAGACCACCCCGCCGCTGCGCGCGGTGGCGCCGCCACCGGTGAAGCGGTCCAGGGCCAGGACTTCCAGACCGCGCTCGCGGGCCTCCAGGGCGGCGCAGGCACCGGCGCCGCCGAAACCGACCACCAGCAGGTCGGTCTGCGCGTGCCAGTCCGGCTGTGCACCCTCGTCCAGGCGCAGCGGGGCGATCGGCCGAGTGCCGCTCATGGTTTTCAACCCGCGGCCGCCACGTTCACCGGTTGCACGGCGACGGCCGTGGTGTAGGTGCCGTTCACGTAGATCAGCGGGGTGATGCGCGGGTTGTTGCGGATCTCGCGGATGCGCCCGATGAAGATGGTGTGGGTGCCGTAGGTGAACTTGCCGTCCTGCTCGCAGATCACGCTGGACTGGGCGTCGGCCAGGTACGGCACGCCGCACTCGGAGGCGCGCCAGTCGCCGCTGGCGAAGCGGCCCTCGCCCTTCACCGGGCCGCTGCACAGGTGCGACAGATGTTCCTGCTCCTGGCCGAGGATGTTCACGCAGAAGTCCGCGCCGGCATCCAGCACGCGGTGCAGCGAGGCGGTCTTGTTCACGCAGATCAGCAGCGACGGCGGCTCGGTCGACAGCGAATCGACGGCAGTGGCGGACATGGCGAAACGCTCGCTGCCATCGCTGGTGGTGATGATGGTCACCGACTTGGCCAGCCGGCGCATCGCCTGGATCATGTCGGCTTTCAGATTGTCTTGGCTCATCGCACGGGACCTCGCTGGGCTGGTTGGCTCTTGGTGTTGTGCGATGAATTCTGTGACCGGCCCCGGGCCGCAACATCGTCCGAGGGGACTAGTCGCCCCGGCGTGCCGAAGCCTCGGCGGATATGGTCCGTTTGTAGGATGTCGAGCCCGTTGTGCGTTGTTCAAATGCCCGTGAAGGCCCCTGCGTAGCTGCGCGGTGGGCAAGCGCAGGCCCTGCGGGGCGACCACAGGAGAACAACAAGATGCTCGACCAGGATTTGATCCGCCAGCGCCTCCGCCAGCGCGCCCGCGAACTGGTGCCGGTGCTGCGCGAACGCGCCGCCGACGCCGCACGCCAGGGCCAGCTGCCGGAGGAAACCATCCGTGATTTCCACGAAGCCGGCTTCTTCCGCATCCTCCAACCGGCGCGCTGGGAAGGCTACGAGCTGGAGCCCAAGGACTTCTTCGAAGTGCAGATGACCCTCGCCGAGGGCTGCATGTCGTCCGCCTGGGTACTGGGCGTGGTGGCCATCCACAACTGGCAGCTGGCGCTGTTCGATGACCGCGCCGCGCAGGACGTCTGGGGCAAGGACTCCAGCGTGCTGATCTCCTCCTCTTATATGCCGGTGGGCAAGGTCACCCCGGTGGAAGGCGGCTTCCGCCTGTCCGGGCGCTGGGGCTTCTCCAGCGGCAGCAAGCACTGCCAGTGGGCCTTCCTGGGCGCCATGGTGCCGCCGAGCGAACCGGGCGGCGCGCCGGACTACCGTACCTTCCTGGTGCCGCGCAGCGACTACCAGATCCTCGACAACTGGAACGTGATGGGCCTGGAAGCCACCGGCTCCCACGACGTGCTCGTCGAAGACGCCTTCGTCCCCGACTACCGCACCCACCGCGCCCTCGACGGCTTCATGCAGAACAGCCCGGGCAATGCGGTGAACACCGCGCCGCTGTTCCGCCTGCCGTTCGGGCAGATCTTCGTGCGCGCGGTGTCTTCCTCGGCCATCGGCGCGCTGCAGGGCGCGGTGAACCTGTTCGTCGAGCACAACCGTGCCCGCGTCGGCGTCAACGATGGCCGCAAGATGGGCCAGGACCCGGGCGCCCAGCAGGCGCTGGCGGACGCCATGGTGGTGGCCGACGAGTGCCGCACTGTGCTGCTGCGCAACTTCGAATTGATGATGCAGCGCGCCCGTGACGGCGAGCCGCTGACCATGCCCGAGCGGGTGAAGATGCGCTACGACTCCGCCCTGGTGGCGGACAAGTGCGCCCGCGCAGCCGGCGCGCTGATGTTCAACAGCGGCGCCTCCACCATCTTCCGCGAGCACCCGATCAACCGCGCCTTCCGCGACATCCACACCGGTCGCGCGCACGTCGCCAACAGCCCGGCCAAGTACGCCTGGAACCTGGGCGGCGTGAGCATGGGCGCGGACTCCACGGACTTCTTCCTCTGACGCAGCCCCCTGGGGCTGAAGAACCATCCGGCATTTCGGCGTAGTCCATTCGGGCGATTCCGAGGTGCCGGCGAACACAGAACATGGTCCACGAGGCTGAGCCTGTCGGCCGCAACTACAACAAGGGACGCATCCCATGAAATTCTCTCTGATCTACGAAGCCCAGACCCTGGACAGCACCCGTGAAGGCGACCGTCGGGTCTTCGACGACACCGTCGAACAGGCCGTGCTGGCCGACAAGCTCGGCTTCGACACCTTCTGGTGCGTGGAGCACACCGCGCTGACCAACTATTCCCACATGTCCGCCCCGGAGACCATGCTGGCCTTCGTCGCCGGCAAGACCGAGCGCATCGGCATCGGCCACGGCGTGGTCTGCCTGCCGCCGGCGATGAACCACCCGGTGAAGGTCGCCGAGCGCATCGCCACTCTCGACCTGCTGTCCAAGGGCCGCGTGCACTTCGGCGTCGGCAAGGGCGGCACCCAGCAGGAAGCCGGCACCTTCGGCTACGACCTGGCCACCCTGCAGCCGCAGATCGACGAAGCCATGTACCTCATCCCGAAGATGTTCGTGCAGGACGAGATCGAGCATGACGGCGAATACGTGAAGATCCCCAAGCGGCCGATCCATCCCAAGCCCTACCAGGACCCGCACCCGCCGATGTACCTGGCCTGCACCAACACCGAGTCGCTGAAGAACGCCGGCGGCCGTGGCATGGGCGCCCTGGTGCTGGGCTTCGGCGGCCCGGAAGAGATCGCCAAGAAAGTGGCCGTGTACCACGAAGCCTGGGACAACCGTGACGAAGCGGACCAGGTCGGCTTCCGCCCCAACCGCCACATCGCCGCGCTCTGCCCGGCCATCGTCCTGGACGACAACGAGAAGGCCCGCGCCATCGGTATCCGTGGCCAGCGCTACTTCATGGAATCCCTGGCCTACTGGTACGCCGGCGGCGAGCGCCCGGACCCAGCCAAGTGGCAGGACGACACCTTCGTCGACGGCAACGGCCAGGCGGTGATCCGCTCGCGCTTCGCCTCCGAGGAAGTCTCCGTGGACTTCTCCGACCCGACCATGGCGATGATGAACCCCAACCACGCCTACGGCACCGTGAACGACTGCATCGGCTACGTGCAGCGCCTGATCGACGCCGGCGCCGATGAAATCCTCTTCATCTGCCAGATGGGCACCGTGCCACAGTGGGCGCAACTGGAAACGCTGAAGAACATCGGCGAGAAGGTCATCCCCTACTTCCGCGACAAGGCCAGGAACGCCTGATTCGAGGATCCGACCCGCCCCTGAAGGGTCGGACAAGGGATGCACTGCACGGGGCGGCGCCGGTTTCGGGCCGCCCCGTTTGCATTGCGCCTCAGCGCATTGCGTCAATCAGCCCGCGGAACTCCTGTTCCGAGAAGCCGCGCAGGGTCTGCGTGCGGATGTTGCCCAGCGACGCCACCTTGAGCAGCAGTGTGGTGGCCACGTCCTCCGCGCCTTCCACGATCAGCACCATGTCGTAGCCGCCCGTCGTCCAGTAGGCGGCCTTTACCGAGATACCGAGTTGCTCGGCCATTGCCCGGAAGGCCATGTAGCGGTCCGGCGAGTCCTTGACGTTGCGGATGCCCTGGTCGGTGAAATTCACCAGGGAAATGAAGGTAGCCATGGTTCAGCTCCTGTCGAGTGCATAGGCGACGGTCGAGGGTGCGGAAGCCACTGCACCGGAAGAAGACCGCCACCCTTCCCGACGTGCATGCACGCGGCATCCCTGCCATCGCGAGCCACGTCGACCATCACCCATCCGACGACCTCCATAGAACAGGCTTAGCAGCCCCGGCGGGCCCTGCACGACCGCTGATCCGTTGCCCCGCGGGCGAGCCTCGAACGCCCACCTATACTTTCCAGCCCAGGGACCGGCCGTTGGCTCCCGCGGCCCGTCCAGACACCCCAAGCCCACACGGAGAACGGAAATGTCCCTACGAATAGGCGATGAAGCCCCCGACTTCAGCGCAGACAGCACCGAAGGCACCCTGAATTTCCACCAGTGGATCGGCGATCACTGGGCGATCCTGTTTTCCCATCCGAAGGACTTCACCCCGGTCTGCACCACCGAGCTGGGCTACGTGGCCCGCCTGAAGCCGGAATTCGACAAGCGCAACACCAAGGTGGCGGGCCTGAGCATCGACCCGGTCAGCGATCACCTCGCCTGGGTCGGCGACATCGCCGAAACCCAGGGCCACGCCGTGAACTTCCCGTTGATCGGCGACGATGACCTGAAGGTGGCCAAGCTCTACGACATGATCCACCCCAACGCCAGCGGCGGCCCGCGCACGGCGGTGGACAACGCGACGGTGCGCTCGGTGTTCCTGATCGGTCCGGACAAGAAGATCAAGGCCACGCTGACCTACCCGATGAGCGCCGGACGCAACTTCGACGAAATCCTCCGTCTGCTCGACGCCATCCAGCTCAACGCCAAGCACACGGTGGCGACGCCGGTGAACTGGAAGCCGGGCGACGACGTGATCATCCCGACCTCGGTGTCCAACGAAGACGCGCAGAAGAAGTACCCGCAAGGCTTCAAGACCCTCAAGCCGTATCTACGGGTGGTCGCCCAGCCCAAGTGACGCCCTAGGCCCTCCCCGGAAGCGGGAGGAAGGCGTCTCACCGGCCGGCTAGTCCGCACAGACGATGGCGCCGGCCGACGCCCCATGCATGGTTGCAGCTCTTCGCCCAAACGGGTCATGTCGAGAACGAGGAGCTTTGCCATGCAGAAGGTCATCTATCTACTGTGGCGTGACAGTCGCACCGACGCCGAGGATTTCTTCCGGCAGTTGCGCACGGAGCTGACCGATCGTCTGGTCCGCCTGGGTGCGCACAACGTGCAACTCAATCTGGATGACGCCGACGTGCGTCCGGCCGACGGCCTGCGCCAGGAGCAGGCCGGCGAGCTGCCTCACGCGGTAGTGAGCTTCTGGGTCGACACCGCCGCCGGCGAATTCCGCCGCCCGTACGACGAGGCGCTGCAGGTCGCCTGTGCACGCAGCGCCGGCTACCTGGTCTGCGAATCGGTGCCGATCCGCAACACCCGCTTCCCGGCCCAGACCGGCCAGCGCACCCACGGTTTCTCCCAGCTGGCTTTACTGCAGCTGCCGTCGCGCCTGACCCACGCGGCCTGGCTGGACATCTGGCAGAACCACCACATGCGGGTCGCCATCGATACCCAGGACAACTTCCTCTACGTGCAGAACCTGGTGGTGCAGGTGCTGACCCCCGGCGCCACGCCCCTGGCGGCGATCGTCGAGGAATGCTTCCCGCCGGCAGCGATGACCGACCCGATGGCCTTCTTCGACGCACCCGGCGACGAGGAGAAGTTCCAGCGCAACCTCGCGCTGATGATGGACAGCTGCCAGCGCTTCATCGACTTCGACCAGCTGGGCGTGGTGCTTACCAGCCAGTACCCGCTCTAACTCCGCACTCCGGGCGGCGCCCAGGCTCCGCCCCTTCGCGGCTGCCATACTCAATGGCATGAATCGCGCCATCTTCCGCTTCTACGAGGAGCTCAACGATTTCCTGCCCGCCGACCGCCGCCGGCGCGAGTTCGCCTGCGCCTGCCCGGACGGGGCGACAGTCAAGCACATGATCGAGGCCCTGGGCGTGCCCCACACCGAGGTGGAGCTGATCCTGCTCGATGGCGAATCGGTGAACTTCGACCGCGCGATCCTCGATGGCGACCGCCTGGCGGTCTACCCGATGTTCGAGCGCCTGGACATCAGCCCGCTGCTGCGTGTGCGGGCCTGCCCCCTGCGGGTCCTGCGCTTCGTCGCCGACGCCCACCTGGGCGGCCTGGCGGCGCTGCTGCGCATGAGCGGCTTCGACACCCTGTACGAGAACGCCTTCGACGACGGCGAGATCGCCGAGATCAGCGCGCACCAGGGGCGCATCGTGCTCACCCGCGACCGCGAGCTGCTCAAGCGCCGGATCATCAGCCACGGCTGCTACCTGCACGCACGCAAGCCACGGGAGCAACTGGCGGAGCTCTTCGAACGACTGGACCTGGCCCGCAGCGCCCGCCCCTTCAGCCGCTGCCTGCGCTGCAACCACCCGCTGCGCGAACTGCCGGCGGAACAGGCACGCTTACGAGTGCCGCCGAAGGTGGCCGAGCGACATGCGCGGTTCCTGTCCTGCGACCATTGTGACCAGGTGTTCTGGCAAGGCTCCCACTGGCGCAGCATGCGGGCATTGCTGGAGCCGCTGCTGCGCGCGGACTGTTCGTAGAGCCAGCAGGAAGGCCTCATGCCCAGCGCTTGTAATCGGCCAGGAACAATCCTTGCCAGTTCCCCAGGGTAGCCCGGAAATTCATTGCGCAAGCCAACGCCTGCGCAATGAACTGGGACTGGTTATCGGTCGCCGGGACGCACCTTCTGCACGCCGAACACTTCCATCAACTCCTCAAGAAAGGCGCTTACCAGCTCACCAGGACGGGATGAGCGACGCATGGCGGCCTGGAAGTCCACTTCATAACGCAGGAGATCAGGATTCAACGCACACAGTTGCTGCTGCTCGACGTGCCTGGTTGCGTAATGCTCGGGCAAGAAGCCCAGGTGCTGGCCGGAAAGTATCAGCAGGGCTGCACCGTCCATGCTGTCGGTCAGCGCGGTGAGTCGCTCCAGTGCCGTGGGGGCCGGCATTTCCGGAAGCGGATGGCTGGGCCAGACCCATTCGTGCTCGGCGACATCGCTGTGGCCCAACTCGCCAGCAGACCGGTACAGGGGATGAGTGACGCCGCAGTAGGCGATCTGGGTCTCACGGAACAACGGCTGATAGTCCAGGGTGTCAAGGCGTCGCCAGAAGTAGCCGATGGCAAGGTCGAGATGCCCGTTGATGAGCTTCTCTTCAAGAAAGGACGAGGACAGTTCGGTGAACTGGAAGAACAGTCCCTGATGGCGCGCGCGCAAGCGTGCGACAGCGAGGGCGATCTGCTTGTTCGCCTGCGGGTCGATCTGCCCCAGCAGGCCGATATTGAGGGTGCCACTGAGGGTACGGTTGATCTGCTGCACTTCGAGCCGAAAGCCCTCGGCGGCAGCGAGCAGACGTCGCGCCGCATCGAGGAACTGGCTGCCCTTGGGCGTCAGGGCGAAGCCCGCACGACCGCGCTGGCAGAGCCGGAAGCCAAGGCGTGTCTCCAGCGATGCCAATTGGGCACTGATGGTCGGTTGAGTGGTATTGAGCGCCCCTTGCGCGGCGGAGATACCGCCCGCCTCGACCACGGCGAGAAACACCCGGATCAGGCGGATATCCAGTTCCGATACGTTACCCAGCATCTCGAACCTCAGGCAGCTTATATAGACAGCGATCTATGTGAACAGTGGGTGCGCGTTATTTTATGGCACGGTAACTACGCCTAGATTCTGACTTCGACGGCACGGATTTGCGCAAGTGTAGGGACGCAAAAAGCAGCTGTCACCGGCGGTTCAGGCTCGGCTGCGCACGACGCGCGCGCCATCCCCCGTCGCTGCAAGCCGCTCAACACGCAGCATAGATGGACTCCATATGTAAGTGGCCGTATCGAATCCTCCACAAGAACAATATCGCGTTTAGCAGGAGCGCTCCCATGTCCGGGTCCAGCCATACCGCCCATACTGCCGAAACCGGCACAGGGCTGGCCATCGAAGGCCATTCCATCGATTACATCCCGCAGTCCGAGCGCCATGCTCGACTCTCCAGCCAGGGGCCATTCTGGTTCCTGGGCAATTTCCATTTCTTCACCATTTCCATCGGTTTCGTCGGACCGGGCCTGGGCCTTTCGGCACTGTGGACGACCCTGGCCGGTGCGCTCGGAATCATGTTCGGCACCCTGTTCATGGCATTCCATGGTTCCCAGGGACCGGAGATGGGGCTGCCGCAGATGATCCAGTCACGAGCCCAGTTCGGTTATCGCGGAGTCGTGCTGGCCCTGTTGGCCACGCTTTTCGTATTCGTCGGTTTCAACGTGGTCAACGTCTCGCTGATCATGGACGGCCTGCACAATGTCTTCGGCCTTGAACCTGTGCCGGTGGCCTGCACCGTCATTGCCGTGGGCGCCCTGCTGTCGATCTATGGCCACGACCTGATGCACAAAGCATTCAAGTGGGCGCTGATACTGACTTTGCCGCTCTACTCGCTGGTGACGCTTGCGCTGATGTTCGGCGCCGGGCAAAGCGATGTACCGGCCGCACAATCGAGCCACCTGGGCTTCAACTGGGTCGCCTTCGCCACCCAGTTCGCCATTGCCGCCAGCTACAACATCTCCTACGCACCCTACGTGTCGGATTACTCGCGTTACCTGCCCAGGCACACCAGCCGCGCCAGGCTGATTGCCGCGGTGTTCCTCGGCGCGTCGCTGTCGGGGGCCTGGATGATCGGTCTGGGCGCCTGGCTGGCGCAGTTGCTGCAAGCATCCGATGCGCTGGTGGCGCTGGATCGGGTCGGGTCTTCGCTGCTGCCAGGGCTGGGCCATGTCCTGGTGCTGGTATCGGTGGCCGGATTCCTGCCGGTGATCGCCCTGAATACCTACAGCGCCATGCTGACCCTGCTCACCGGAGTTGATTCCGTGCGTCGAATCACTCCCACGCCACGCGTCCGGGTGCTGTCGATCCTGGTCATTACCCTGGTCCTCCTGGCGTGCGTCCTGTCGATTCGCGGCAACGGCATTTCCATTCTCAATACCTTCCTGGTGCTGATGCTGTACTTCCTGGTGCCCTGGACCGCGGTGAACCTGGTGGACTACTTCGGCGTGCGCAAGGGGCGCTACGCCATCCCTCACTTCTTCACCCCCAACGGCATTTATGGCGCCTGGCAGATGCGCGGCATCCTGGCCTATGTGGTGGGTTTCGTCTGCATGATCCCGTTCTTCTACATCTACGACGCCGCAGCCGGAAAGGAGGTCTTCGTAGGCCCCATCGCGCGGATGCTCGATGGCGTGGACGTGGCCTGGCTGGTAGGCCTGCTGGTATCCGGCCTGACCTATTTCATGCTCAGCCGCTCCCTGGACCTGGACGCGGAGCGCCGGGTGGTCGACGCCATCAGCGAATCTGACATCCTCGCCATGGCCGGCGAGCGCCAGTGACTCCAACAGCAGGAACCTCATCCATGATTGCTTCGAAACCTGTCACCGTGGCCTGTTGCCAGTTGGCGCCGAGCGTGGGGGACCCCGCCCACAATCGACGCACCAGCGAACGGGCCATACGCACCGCCGCACTGCGGGGCGCACAGGTGATCGTATTGCCCGAACTGGCGCAGAGCGGCTACGTGTTCCGCGACCTGGCCGAGGCGCTTGCGCTTTCCGAAACGCAGGAAGGTCCGACGCTACAGCTGTGGCAGGGACTGGCGCGGGAGTTGGGCATCGTCATCGTTGGCGGCTTCTGCGAGCGGCTGGATGGTGACCGGGTAGCCAACAGCGCAGCACTGGTTGATGCCACTGGCGTGCGTACGGTCTATCGCAAGGCTCATCTGTGGGACGGCGAAAACGCCATCTTCACCGCTGGCAATGACGCGCCGCCGGTCGTTGAAACGGCCTTCGGGCTAATCGCGGTGATGATCTGCTACGACCTGGAGTTTCCCGAATGGGTGCGCCTGCCCGCCCTGGCCGGTGCCGAACTGCTGTGCGCCCCGGTGAACTGGCCCTGGGGTCCTCGCCCGAACCAGGAGCGCCCGGCGGAAGTGGTTCGCGTACAGGCCAACGCGTCGGTCAACCGACTGTTCATCGCCGCATGCGACCGACACGGCAACGAACGCGGAGTGGACTGGGTACAAGGCTCGGTGATCGTCGATGCGGATGGCTTCCCGCAAGCGGGTCCGGCAGAGGACGGCGGCGAGCAGATACTACTGGCCACGCTGAACCTGGCAGAAGCACGAAACAAGCGAATCAGTCGCCACAACCATCTCCACCAGGACCGCCGCCCCCGCCTCTATGACAAACAAGGGTTGCTGGGCACATGAGCGCAGCCAACCCGCCTTCTGGCCTGCGGGCAATCGTCAGCCTCGGGTCGATCGCGGCCGCACGGCTGCTTCTTCTCCCCGAAGCAGCCGTGCGGCCCGCATTCAGATGTCCGTGACGCGCGCCAGTCCGCCGGATTTCCCGGCCAGCTCTTCCCGAGCCCTGCGGCGGGAGACAAGCAGGCCGGAACAGACCACGACGAGCGTCAGCAAACCGGTGGCGATGACTTCGATGCGGTGGTCGGGGCGGAAGAACATGACCACCAGCACGCTGAGGATGAAGGCGATCACCCCCCAGGTCAGCCACGGGAACAGCCACATGCGGTACTGAATGGCCTTGCCCTCGGCGGTCAGGCGCTTGCGCATGCGCAGCTGGGAAATCGCGATCACCAGGTAGACCAGCAGGGCGATGGCGCCGGAGCTGGCCATGAGGAAGCCGAACACCTTGGAAGGAACCAGGTAGTTGGCGATCACGGTCAGGAACGCCGCGCCGGTGGAAAACAGCACGGCGTAGATCGGCGTTCCGCTGCTGGTGGTCGCCTGGACGCACGCCGGCGCGTCGCCACGGCGGCTCAGGGAATAGAGCATGCGCGAGGCGGTGTAGAGGGAAGAGTTCAGGCAGCTGGTGACCGAGGTCAGCACCACCACATCGATGAGCGCCTTGGCGTGGGGCACCCCGAGGATTTCCAGTACGGTGGCGTAGGAGCCATCGCTGGCCAGGCGCGGGTCGGTCCAGGGCACGAGGGCGACGACGATGAAGATCGACAGGATGTAGAACAGCGTGATCCGCCAGATCACCGAATTGGTGGCCTTGGAAATCTGCTTTTCGGCCGCGTCGGATTCGGCGGCGGCAATGGTCACCACTTCGGCGCCGAGGAAGGAGAACATGGTGATCAGCATGGCGCTGAGCACGGCGCCGAAGCCGTTGGGCATGAATCCGCCGGTATCCCACAGGCGCGAAACGCCACTGAGGCCGGTATTCGGCAACAGGCCGAGGATCGCGCAGGCGCCGAGAATGATGAAGCCGACGATGGCCGCCACCTTCACCAGGGCCAGCCAGAACTCGAATTCCCCGTAGTTCTTCACGCTGAACAGGTTGGTCGCGGTGAGCAGCAGGGTGATGGCCAGCGACAGCACCCAGATATCCAGCTGGGGTATCCAGGAGTTGAGGATGGTGGCGGCGATATTGGCTTCGATGGGGATCACCAGTACCCAGAACCACCAGTACAGCCAGCCGATGGTGTAGCCGGCCCATTTGCCGATGGCGTGGTCGGCATAGGTGGAGAAGGAGCCGGTATCCGGCGAGGCGACGGCCATTTCGGCCAGCATGCGCATGACCAGCACCACCAGGGCGCCGGCGAAGATGTAGGCCAGGATGGTGGCAGGGCCGGCTTCGGCGATGGCGCGGCCGGAACCGACGAAGAGGCCGGCGCCGATCACACCGGCGATGGAAAGCATGGTCACGTGGCGGGATTTCAACCCGTGACTCAGGTTGTTCTTGTCTGTCTGCATGGCATTACCTTTGTTCTTGTCGTGCCCGGAGAGCGATGCCGCTCTCCGCAATCACCTGGCGCGAAGCCAAAAAGCCCGCCCTGCCCCGGCCGGTAGCCGGGGCAGAAACGGGTTGAGCAGGGGACCAGGGGTGACGCTCTAAAGCCTTACGCCAACTCGTCGAAGCACTCGCCGATGATGGCCAGCCCACGCTGCAGGTCGGCATCGCTGACGGTCAGCGGAACCAGGATGCGCAGGACGTTGTAGTAGGTGCCGCAAGAGAGCAGGATCAGGCCCTTCTCGCGCGCCTTGGCCACCACCTTTCCGGTCAGCTCGGCGGCCGGCTTGTTCAGGTCGCCGCCTTCGAACAGCTCCACGGCGACCATGGCGCCGAGGTTGCGCACCTCCACCAGGCTCTTGTGGCGCTCGCCGATCTGGCGCAGGCCGCTGCTGAGGATTTCCCCCACGGACTTGGCGCGATCCAGCAGTTTCTCGCTCTCGAAGGCCTCGATCACCGCCAGGGCGGCGGCGCAGGAAACCGGGCTGCCGGCATAGGTGCCGCCCAGGCCGCCAGGGGCCACGGCGTCCATGACCTCGGCGCGGCCAGCCACGCCCGCCAGGGGGAAGCCGCCGGCGATGGACTTGGCGAAGGTGGTCAGGTCGGCGGCGACGCCCATCTGCTCCATGGCGAAGAAGGTACCGGTACGGCCGGCGCCGGTCTGCACTTCGTCGGCGATCAGCAGGATGCCGTGCTCGTCGCACAGGGCGCGCAAGCGGGCCATGAAGTCCTTCGGCGCCACGTTGAAGCCGCCCTCCCCCTGTACCGGCTCGAGGATGATCGCGGCGATGTCGCGAGGCGCGGCGTCGTTCTTGAAGATGCGCTCGATGCTGGCCAGGGACTCGTCGACCGACACGCCGTGGAGCGCGTTCGGGTACTGGGCGCGGAACACGCCGCCGGGCATCAGGCCCAGGCCCGCGGAGTACGGCACCACCTTGCCGGTCAGCGACAGGGTGTACTGGGTGCGGCCGTGATAGGCGCCGGTGAAGGCGATCACGCCGTTGCGGCCGGTGGCGGCGCGGGCGATCTTGATGGCGTTCTCGACGGCTTCGGCGCCGGTGGTGACCAGCAGGGTCTTCTTCTCGAAGTTGCCCGGCAGCAGCTGATTGATCTTCTCCGCCAGGGCCACGTAGGGCTCGTAGCCGAAGACGTGGAAGCAGGTGTGGGTCAGCTTGGCCAGCTGCTCCTGCACGGCGGCCATCACCTTCGGGTGCAGGTGGCCGGTGTTCAGCACGGCGATGCCGCCGGCGAAGTCCAGGTACTCACGACCCTCGACATCCCACACGGTGGCGTTCTCGGCGCGCTCGGCGAAGATCTGGTGGATCTGGCCGACGCCACGGGGAATGGCGTCCATGCGGCGTTGTTGCAGGCTCTGGTTGGTATTCATCGTTGACTCCGGTAGTGCGATCGCCCTGCACGGACCGCGGCCCATGCAGGGAAGGTGGATGGTTGACCGTGCTTACACGCCGAGGCAGAGGTACTTGACCTCGAGGTAGTCCTCGATGCCGTACTTCGAACCTTCGCGGCCCAGGCCCGAGGCCTTGATGCCGCCGAAGGGGGCCACTTCGTTGGAGATGATCCCGGTGTTGACGCCGACGATGCCGTACTCCAGCGCCTCGCCGACACGGAACACACGGGACAGGTCACGGGCATAGAAGTAGGCGGCCAGGCCGTACTCGGTGTCGTTGGACAGGGCGATGACTTCGGCCTCGTCCTTGAAGCGGAACAGCGGCGCCAGCGGGCCGAAGGTCTCGTCCTTGGCCACCAGGGCGGTCTTCGGCACGTCGACCAGGATGGTCGGCTCGAAGAAGGTGCCACCCAGGGCGTGCGGCTTGCCGCCGGCGACCACCCTGGCGCCCTTGGAGACGGCGTCGTCGATATGCAGCTGGACCTTGGCCACGGCCTTGGCGTCGATCAGCGGACCGGTGGTGATACCCTGCTCCAGGCCGTTGCCGATGTTCAGCCTGGCCACGGCGGCCTGCAGCTTCTCGACGAAGGCGTCGTACACCCCGTCCTGGATGTACAGGCGGTTGGCGCAGACGCAGGTCTGGCCGTTGTTGCGGTACTTGGAGACCAGCGCGCCTTCGACGGCGGCGTCCAGGTCGGCATCGTCGAACACGATGAAGGGAGCGTTGCCGCCCAGCTCCAGGGACACTTTCTTGATGTCCTTGGCGCATTCGGCCATCAGCTGGCGACCGATTTCGGTCGAGCCGGTGAAGGTCAGCTTGCGCACGATCGGGTTGCCGGTCAGCTCACCGCCGATTGCACCGGCATTGCCGGTGACGACGCTGAACACGCCCTTCGGAATGCCGGCGCGCTCGGCCAGCTCGGCCAGGGCCAAGGCGGAGTAAGGGGTCTGCAAGGCGGGCTTGAGCACCATGGTGCAGCCGGCCGCCAGGGCCGGACCGGCCTTGCGGGTGATCATCGCGGAGGGGAAGTTCCACGGGGTGATGGCGGCGGTCACGCCGATCGGCTGCTTGATCACCATCAGGCGCTTGTCCGGCTGGTGGCCCGGGATCATGTCGCCGTAGACGCGCTTGGCCTCCTCGCCGAACCACTCGAGGAAGGAGGCGGCGTAGGCGATCTCGCCCTTGGCTTCGGCCAGCGGCTTGCCCTGCTCGATGGTCATCAGGCGGGCCAGGTCGTCCTGGTTCTCGATCATCAGGTCGAACCAGCGGCGCAGCTTGTTGGCGCGCTCTTTCGCGGTCAGCGCACGCCAGGCCGGCAGGGCCTTGTCGGCGGCCTCGATGGCGCGACGGGTCTCGGCGGCGCCCATCATCGGCACGCTGCCGATGATCTCGTGGGTGGCCGGATTGCTGACCTGGACGGTCTGGCCGTTGTCGGCATCGACCCAGGCGCCATCGATGTAGGCCTGCTGGCGGAACAGAGTGGGATCTTTGAGTTGCACGCGTGTCATCCTCGGGGTTGGACGGCGGTGACGTCGGCTCAGCCGGCGGCCCGCTGCTTGTTATCGGTGGCCTTGACGGTGAAGCCGGCCTGGCTGCCGTCGATCTGCTCGCGAACCTTGCCAACGATGTAGGCGCCGATGGGGATCGCCGAGGTCGCAGCGGGCGACGGTGCGTTGCACACGTTCATGCTGCGCGGGGTGTTCACGAAGAGGAAATCGTCGATCAGCTTGCCGTCGCGGGACACCGCCTGGGCGCGAACACCCGCCGGGTAGGCGGTGAGGTCGGCCTTGGTGATGCTCGGGCAGTACTTCTGCACTTCCTTGAGGTAGCCGCCCTTGAACAGGGAGTTCTTCATCTCGATCAGGCCGGGGCGCAGGTTCTTCGCCAGCACCTTGAGGATGCCGGGGGACGTCAGGGTCTCGAACAGGTCGGCGACGGAGATATCGGACTTGCGGTAGCCCTCGCGCTTCATGGCCAGCACCGCATTCGGGCCGACGGTGACGGTGCCGTCGATCATCCGCGTAAGGTGCACGCCGAGGAACGGCATCGACGGGTCCGGGATCGGGTAGATCAGGTGGTTGACGATCTGGTTGTGCTGCTTGGGCAGCAGGTAGTACTCGCCGCGGAACGGGCAGATGATGAAGTTCGGCTCGATGCCGAGCATGCGCACCACGCGGTCGGCCATCAGGCCCGAGCAGGTGATGAGGTAGCGGCCGTGGAATTCGTCGCTGCCCGTGCGCACCACCACTTCGTCGGCGCGCTCGTCGAGTCCGGTGACTTCGGCGTTGTAGCGGATCTCGCCACCGGCGTCCTGGAACTCGCGGCCCATGGCGGCGGTGACTTCGGCGTAGCTGACGATGCCGCTGGAAGGCACGAAGATGCCGCCCATGCCGACGATGTTCGGCTCACGCTCGCGCAGTTCGGCGGCGGACAGCCAGGAGCGCTCCAGGCCATTGGCGGCGGTGCGTTCCCAGAGCGCCTTCATGCGCTCCATTTCCAGCTCGTTGGTGGCCACCAGCAGCTTGCCGCATTCGTCGAAGCGGATGCCGTGCTTGTTGCAGAAGGCCTTGGTGGCCTTGTTGCCTTCCAGGCAGAAGCGCGCCTTGAGGCTGCCCGGCGTGTAGTAGACGCCGGCATGAATCACGCCGCTGTTGTGGCCGGTCTGGTGCCGGGCCGGGCCGGATTCCTTCTCCAGCAGGAGAATCCTGGCGTCCGGGTAAACCTGGGTCAGCTGCATGGCCGTGGACATGCCCACGATGCCGCCGCCGATGATGATGAAATCGTACACAGCCATTACCTCGCGCCGGGGCGCTGCAAATCGATACGCGGTCCGCATCGGCCCAGCCGCCGCAAGGGGGGCCGACGTTTCCGGACACGGCGAAGAGCCGCCCGGGGCGGCCCTCCAGCCTGCTTGCCTGATTACTGACCGCGCAGGTAGCGCGGCTTCTGATAGCTAATGTAGCCACGCTGGCGCATCAGTTCGCGGCGCAGCCCTTCGTGCGGGGTGAAGCGGTCGCGGCCATGCAGCCAGAACAGGTTGTTGATCAGCAGGAAGCTACCCACCGGCACCGGCACCGACAGCTTCTGCGCGCTGCCCTCGAGGGATTCGGACAGCGCGTTCAGCCAGATGCCTTCCTCGAAGTTGGCCGGCTGCACGAACTGGTCGATGTAGCGCATGGTCGGGCGGCCTTCGGCGTCGGTATCGAACACCGGGTGGAACACGTCCTCGGTGACGTTCTTGCTCGGCGGTGCGGTCCAGCGCATTTCGCGGCGGGCCAGCGGGTGGCGGAAGAACTCGTCGCACTGCTCCCAGTCGTCCAGGTGCAGCAGCAGGGAATTGCCGCCTTCCATGTTCTTCTCGTCGATCTTCAGCATCAGCACGTAGTCGGTGATCTGGTTGACGAAGGTGCCGTCGTTGTGCAGCTCCATGACGCGGTGCGGCTGGCGCAGGTAGCTGTCGGAGTTGTCGGTGTTGACCACCACGAAGCGCGCGTAGAACTGGCCGCTCATGGCGTCGTAGTTGGAGCGACCGATCAGGTGGGCGCAGGCGGTGGTGAATTTCACCATGTCCTCGGCCTGGCTCACGTCATCCAGGCCGACGGGCTTGATCAGCATGCCACCGGTGGAACGACCGAGAATCGTGTTCAGCAGCACCGGGCGCAGGGTGCCTTCGCAAAGCTCGTCGAGGATCTCGCCGAAACGGAAGCGCAGGAAGGACTTGTACTCCAGCGCCTGGACCGGCCACTCGGCCACGGCCTTGACGAAGGCGTCGACGGTTTCGCGGGCGAAGGTCAACTCCAGCAGGCGGGGCGACTGCTTCGAGGGGGCGACGGTGTAACCCCGGGTCTCGTGCGGCAGCGGCATCACAAGGTCCTCGATCTTCGTAAAGGCGTTCATGGCGGTGTCCTGGCGTAGGGGATGGATTGGGCCGTCCAGCAATGACCTGGATCAGGCGGTCGATCAAAAAATATCGCTATCAACAAAAAATGTCTACATTTTTATAAAACGAATTCAATTATCTAATCTGTCTATTGTTTTTCGTCCATACGACGTTTCGGTATGATCCGCAAAACGCTTTGAGGAACAGGACTTTGGAAGCTCTCGCCCCCCGTCAAAACTCGGCATTCAGCGGGTATGAGTGGCTCAAGCAGGACATCATCCGCGGGGTGTTCAAGCCCGGTGAAAAGCTGCTGATGAGCGCCCTGAAAGAGCGCTATGACCTGGGCGTCGGCCCCCTGCGCGAGGCCCTTTCGCAGCTGGTGGCGGAAAAACTGGTGGTCGCCATCAGCCAGAAGGGCTACCGCGTGGCGCCCATGTCCCTGGAAGAGATGCAGGACATCTACGATGCCCGCGCGAACCTCGAGGCGATGATCGTCGGCCTCGCCATCGAACGCGGCGACGATGCCTGGGAAGCCTCGGTGCTGGCCCAGTCCCACACCCTGGCCAAGGTGATGGAAGTGAAGACCCGCGAGCAGCGCCTGGATGTCTGGGACCAGCGCCACAAGGCCTTCCACACCGCCATCGCCTCCGGCTGCGGCTCCAAGCACCTGCTGCAGGCGCGCACCTACCTGTTCGACCAGGCCGAGCGCTATCGCCATCTCTGGCTGACCCAGACGGTGTTCTCCGAGCAGGCCCTGGAGCTCAAGCGCCAGGAGCATGCCGCGCTGGTCGACGCCATCCTCGCCCGCGACGCCAAGCGCGCCAGCGAGATGATGCGCACCCACCTGATGACCCCGGTGCCGATCATCGCCCAGATCATGCAGGCGAACGGCACGCGCTGAGCCCCTGCGGGCGGGGTTCACGCTCAATCGCGATAGCTCGAGGCGCCGCATCGCATCGCGATTGAAACCACGCCCCTTCGCCCGATCCGCGTCCCAGAGCGCCTGTGCATCCAGGCGCAAAAAGCCGTACACCCAACGGCAATCCCGCCCGACCGACTTTCCTTACCGTCTTGGAGCCTCCCAACTCCAACAACAAGAAAGGTACGGTCATGGCTGGAGCACTCTCGAACCACGAATCATCCCCTGAACAGTCCCATTCCCAGGGCGCGGTCCCGGACTCGCAACGGCTCGGCCGCGGCTCCCTGACCATGGCCTGGTGGGGCATCTGCAGCGCAATGTTCTACCTGGTGGTGGCCGCCGCCCTGGCCATGGGCTACGGCACGCTGAACGCCATCATCGGCCTGGTGCTGTCGGTGATCAGCTACGGCCTGATCAACGCCGTCATCAGCCGCCACGCCATCGCCACCGGCCTGTCGGTGGCGCAGTTCTCCCAGGTGCTGTTCGGCCGCACCGGCGCCGCGCTGGCCACGCTGATCTTCAGCGCCACGGCCATCTACTACGCGGTCTTCGAAGGCTCGGTGATGGCGGTAGCGCTGCATCGCTACCTGCCGGGCCTCGAACTGCATGCCGCGTTCCTGCTGGTGGTCGTCTACAGCGTGCTGCTGATCTTCGGCAATGCCCTGCGCTGGCTGGACAAGCTCAACGGCGTACTGCTGCCCTTCTACCTGCTCGGGCTGGTGGCGGCGGTGGCCATGGCCATTGGCGAATACGGCTACTCCTCCGCCTGGCTGGCCCTGGCGCCCGAGGGCGGACCGGTGCCCCACGGCTGGTGGAACTGCTTCACCTACTTCATGGGCGTCTGGGTGCTGATGATGTACACCTGGGACTACGCCCGCTTCGGCCGCAAGGAAGACAGCCGCTACCACGCGCGGATCAACTTCGGCATGCCCTTCTACTGCGTGGCCTTCCTGCTCAACGGCCTGGTGGGCATCTTCCTCGCCGCGACCATCCCCACCGAGGGCGGCTTGAGCGAGGTCTCGGTGGTACTGGCGATCATCCAGCTGATGGGGCTGGGCGGCCTGCTCTTCGTCTGGATCAGCCAGACCCGCATCAACACCGGCAACTTCTTCCTCGCCGCCACCAACCTGCAGGCGTTCGCCGGCCACCTGGGCCTGGCCCGGGTTCCCTACGTGGCCTGGGCGCTGCTGACCGGCGCGCTGGTCTACCTGCTGATGCTGTTCGACGTGTTCAGCTACATCCTCCAGGCACTGGCCTACCAGAGCCTGCTGATCGTCGGCTGGGTCGCCATCGCCCTCGCCCACCTGCTGGTCACCCGCAACACCCGCTACCGGCTCGACGGCCTGCCCGCCTTCCGGGCCAGGGGCCTGTTCGCCTGGCTGGTTTCCGCCGCCGCGGGCATCGGCCTGCACCTGTGCGGTGTCGCCGAACTGGCCACCGCCTCGGCGCCGGCCGCCTTCCTCGTGGCCTTCCTCGGCTATCTCGCGCCCCTGCTGTCGCGCCGCGCCCAGCCCCAGGGCGACCTGGGCTGATCTTCGGCCGCCCGCCGGGCGGCCCCTCCCTGCAAGCGAACGTTTCTACAACCACAAGAACATCTGGAGCGGTTCATGCACCCGCAACGCACTCGGCTTATCTCGATTTTCGCCACGCTGTCCGTCCTCGCCCTCGGTCTGGGGCAGCCCGCCGGCGCCGTGGAAATCACCGACAACCTCGACCTCGGCGGCGCCCTGCGCGGGCGTCTGGACCATGACCCCGACCGCGACATTTCCGAGCTCAGCTTCGACACCTTCTTCCTCACCGCCGACTACCACTCCGACAGCTGGATAGCGGCCGCCAAGTACCGTTTCTACGGCGGCGACTACCCCTACGACTACACCGACCGGGTGGGCGACATCGCCTTCGCCGAGTACGCCTGGGTCGGCTACCGCTTCACCCCCGAGCAGCAGCTGCAGGTCGGCCAGACCGCGATCCCCTTCGGCCTGGCGCCCTACTTCGGCAGCACCTTCTTCGAGACCCTGGGCAACGTGATCGGCCTGGAAGACACCCAGGACATCGGCTTCAAGTACCTTGCCCGGCACGGCAGCTGGGACCTGCAGGCGGGGTACTACCCCATCCCCGCCGAGCAGGGCCGCGGCACCAGCCGGGGTGGTCGCACCTACGGCACCAGTGTCGCCAGCGCCGATGACTACGTGGTGGACGGCAGCGACAACCATGAGCAGGACATCCTCGTCGGCCGCCTGGCGCGGACCTACCGGGCCGGCGACTGGAGCGGCGAGACCGGCCTCTCGCTGCTGGCCTCCACCCTGGACAACCAGGACACCGGCCGCGACGGCCACCGCACCGCCGCCGCCCTGCACGCCACCGCGCAGAACGGTCCCTGGGGCTTCCAGGTCCAGGCCGCGCGCCAGCAGATGACCCCGGAGAATCCCGGCGACGACCGCCTGGTGAGCTTCGGCAGCTTCGACGGCACCTTCAACGTCGCCGCCAAGGGCAACCTCTACGTGGCGGACCTCAGCTACAGCCTGCCCGGCCAGTACGGCTGGTTCTCGGGCGTCAAGCTCTACGCCAACTACAGCCTGTTCGACAAGGACGAGTCGGACTTCCGCGACTCCCAGCGCTTCATCGCCGGCAGCTCCTTCACCCTCGGCCCGCTGTGGATCGCCCTGGAATGGCTGCACGGCAGGAACGACCCGTACATCGGCGGCGGCAGCTACACCCAGAGCCTGGGCGCGGGCGGCACCGACCACTGGGAAAACCAGCTGTACAGCAACATCGGTTACTACTTCTGAGGTGCGCCCGTCCCGCACCTGAATCCGCGCGTTCGCCCCCGCCTCGCGGGGGCATCCCCTCGCTGCCTGCTCGCTCGCCTGCGCAGTGCGCCAGAACGCAACAACCAGTGCACCCAGCGACAAGCCAGCCGCCCCCGCCGGCCGTAGCGTATGCAGCCAGGGCCGTACACGAACGACCCTCACCCGAAACATAAAAACAAGCGTTGGTGCCCCATGAAAACAGTTGATCCCATCACTCTCGCGGTCGTTCGCGGCGCGCTGGAAACAGCGCAGCGCGAGATGACCCTGACCCTGGAAAAGACCGGCCGGTCCAGTGTGTTCAACCTGGCCCATGACTATTCCAATTCCCTGTTCGACCACCTCCCCGAGATGATCCTCCAGGGCCAGGACATCCCGATCCACCTGGGCTCGCTGATTCCCGCCATGAAGTGCGTGGCCGGCTTCTTCGGCGACGACATCGCCGAAGGCGACGTGATCTACCACAACGACCCGGCCTACAAGGGCAGCCACATCCTCGACTGCTGCATGTACAAGCCGGTGTTCTACAAGGGCGAACTGGTGTTCTGGACCGTCTGCAAGGGCCACCTCACCGACATCGGCGGCCCGGTGCCGGCCGGCTACAACCCCGACGCCAAGGAAATCTACGCCGAGGGCCTGCGCATCCCGCCGGTCAAGCTGTGGGAAAAGGGCAAGCGTCGCGAAGACGTGATCAACCTGATGCTCACCAACATGCGCGCCCGGCCCTACCAGGAAGGCGACCTCAACGCCCAGTACGGCGCCTGCAAGGTCGGCGAGCGCCACCTGCTGGAGCTGCTCGACAAGTACGGCGTCGAACAGGTCCGCGCCTGCATCGCCGAGCTGAAGAACATGGCCGACCGTCACATGCGCGCCCTGCTGCGCGACGTGCCGGACGGTCACTACAGCGGCACCGCCGTGCTCGAGGACTCCGGCCACGGCCTGGGCGAACTGGCCATCACCGCCCACGTGGAAATCCGCGGCGACGAGGCCCGCATCCGTATCGAGAGCCCGCCCCAGGTGCCCTACTTCATCAACTCCTACGAGGGCAACTCGGTCTCCGGCGTCTACCTCGGGCTGATGATGTTCGCCCAGGTCGCCCCGCCCTACAACGAAGGCCTGTACCGCTGCGTCAGCGTCGACGTCGGCCCCCGGGGCACCCTGTGCAACGCCCAGGAGCCCGCGCCCCACGTCAACTGCACCACCACGCCGATGGAAACCCTGGCCGACGCCGTGCGCCTGGCGCTGGAGCAGGCCTCGCCGCAGCGCGTCACCGCCTCCTGGGGGCATGCCAGCGGCATCAACATCGCCGGCCTGGACCCGCGCAACGCCAACAGCGAATACGTGACCATGGTGCTGGCCTCGATCATCGCCGGCGCAGGCGCCAACAAGGTGATGGACGGCTGGCACGCCTGCGGTCCGCTGTGCTGCTTCGGCGCCCTGATGAGCGGCGATATCGAGCTGCTGGAGCATGCCTACCCGGTGCTGATCCACCGCTACAGCCTGATGGCCGACAGTGGTGGCGCCGGTGAATTCCGCGGTGGCTCCGGCACCCGCCTGGAGATCGAACCGCTGGAGCACGCCATGACCGTGGTCGGCTTCGGCGAAGGCCGCCAGTTGCCCACCGCCGGCGCCGCCGGAGCGCGCAACGCGATGCCCGAGCCCAAGCTCGGCCGTCTGATCCATCGCCATGCCGACGGCGAAGAGGACCACTACGTACAGAACCCGATGCTCACCATCCAGCCCGGCGAGCGGATCATCAACATCAATCCCGGTGGCGGCGGCTACGGCGACCCGTTGCGCCGCCCGGTGGCGGCGGTCCTGCAGGACGTCCGCAATGGCCTGGTCTCGCCCCAGGGCGCAGCCCTGGAGTACGGCGTGATCCTCGACGCCGAAGGCCACCTCGACGAAACCGCCACCCGCGCCGCCCGCGGCCAGTTCTGACCGGAGATCCGACATGCGCAACCAATATCGCCTGGGCATCGACGCCGGCGGCACCTTCACCGACTTCATCCTGGCCGACCGCGACGGCGGCGTGCAGCTGTTCAAGGCACCTTCCACCCCGCAGGACGGCACCCTGGCCATCCGCGCCGGCCTGGCGCAGATCGCCGACGCCACCGGCCGCACCCCGGCGGAGATCATTGCCAACTGCGACCTTTGCATCAACGGCACCACCGTCGCCCTCAACGCGCTGATCGAGCGCACCGGCGTGAAGGTCGGCCTGCTCTGCACCGCCGGCCACGAAGACAGCCTGGAAATCCGCCTCGGCCACAAGGAAGAAGGCCATCGCTACGACGCCCACTACCCGCCGGCGGACATGCTGGTGCCGCGCCACCTGCGCCGCCCCGTCGGCGGCCGCATCCTCGGCGACGGCCGCGAGCACAGTCCCCTGGACGAACGCGCGATACAGGACGCCATCGACTACTTCCGCGCCGAGGGCGTGGAGGCCGTGGCCATCTCCTTCGTCTGGTCGGTGCGCAACCCCAGCCACGAGAAGCGCGCCGCCGAACTGGTGCGCGCAGCGCTGCCGGGAGTGTTCGTCTGCACCGGCTACGAAGTCTTCCCGCAGATCCGCGAGTACACCCGCACCTCCACCACCGTGGTCAACGCCTACCTGAGCCCGGTGATGGCGCGCTACGTCGAACGCATCGACGCGCTGTTCGAGGAACTCGGCACCCAGCAGCCGGTGCGCTACTTCCAGTCCAATGGCGGCCTGGCGCCGGGCAACGTGATGCGCGAGCGGGCGGTGAACGCCATCAACTCCGGCCCGGCCTCCGCGCCCCAGGCCGGTCTCTCGGTGGCGCGCCCCTTCGGCATCGACAACATCATCACCGTGGACATGGGCGGCACCTCCTTCGACATCACCCTGACCAACGCCGGGCGCACCAACTTCAGCAAGGACGTGGACTTCCTCCGCCAGCGCATCGGCGTGCCGATGATCCAGGTGGAAACCCTCGGCGCCGGCGGCGGCTCCATCGCCCACCTCGACGAGTTCGGCATGCTCCAGGTCGGCCCGCGCAGCGCCGGCGCCAAGCCGGGCCCGGTGTGCTACGGCAAGGGCGGCAGCGAACCGACCGTGACCGATGCCAACCTGGCCCTGGGCTACCTGCCGGACGGCGCCCTGCTCGGCGGCACCATCCGCCTGAACCGCCAGGCCGCGCTGGACGCCATCCGGCAGAAGATCGCCGATCCACTGGGCATCAGCATCGAACGCGCAGCCTTCGGCATTACCACCCTGGTCAATCTGAACATGGTCAACGGCATCCGCCGGGTGTCCATCGAACGTGGCCACGACCCGCGCGACTTCGCCCTGATCGGCGCCGGCGGCGCCGCGGGCATGCACGTGGTGCGCCTGGCCGAGGAAATCGGCATCCAGACCGTGCTGATCCCCAAGGTCGCCTCCGGTCTGTGCGCCTTCGGCCAGATCCTCTCCGACGTGCGCTATGACCAGCTGACCACCCTGCCGATGCGCCTGGACGCCGGGCACGTCGACCTGGAGCAGCTCAACCGCGCCCTGGCCGACCTGCGCCAGCAAGGCCTGGTCAACCTGCGCGACGACGGCTTCGGCGACGAAAGCAGCAGCTGCCACTACACCCTGGAAATGCGCTACCTCGGGCAGATCCACGAGTGCAGTGTGGAGCTGGAGGCGCACCAGCTCGACGAGGCCGGCCTGGCCGCCCTCTGCGAGTCCTTCCATGACCGCCACCAGAAGCTGTTCTCCTACAGCGAACGCGAAAGCCCGGTGGAACTGGTCAACCTGGAGTGCTCGGTGATCGGCCACCTGCCGCGACCGCCGCAACTCGAACTGCAGGGCCCGGCCAACCCGCCGCCGGCGGTTCCGGACAGCCTGCGGCCGATGCTGTTCAGCGCCGACGGCGAGTTCCAGTCCACCGCCGTGTTCAACGGCAACCGCCTGCTGCCGGGCCAGACGGTCCAGGGGCCCTGCGTGATCGAGGAGGACACCACCAACATCGTGGTTCCACCGCTCTGGCAGGCGACGCTAGAACCTTCCGCCACTTACCGGGTGACGCGCTGCGCTTGATGCAGTCCTGAATCACGCGGATCATTGGCCGATACACAGCGCGGCGGGCTCGACCTGCCGCGCTGTCCTCACAAGAGCAATAAGCACGAGGACACGCCATGCCCCATGAGTTGTCGACCGCCCGCTGGTCGCAGCATGAACGCCAGGCGCGCTGGGCCGAGGCAATCAGCAGTACCTATTTCCCGCTGTCGCTGCAGTTCGACGGCGACCAGCCCTTCGATGGCCACCTGCAGGTGTGGGATACCCCCAGCAGCCCCGTCAGCCTCTCCCGCCTGCGCTCCAGCACGCTGGGCTATTCGCGCAGCAAGGTCCAGGCCGGCGAAGACCGCGAAGCCTTCTACCTGGTCACCGTGCCCCGCTGTACCGACGTGCATTTCGAACAGGACGGCCGACAGCTGAGCTGCGCCCCTGGCGGCTTCATCGTCGAACGGGGCGACGCGCCGTACCGCTTCCATTACGCTGCCCAGAACGATCTCTGGGTGCTCAAGCTCCCCGAACGTGCGCTCAAGGGCCAACTGCGCGGGCCCGAGCGTTACACCCGCTACTGCTTCGATGCCGAGCGTGGCCTGGGCCGGCTGTTCGTCGAGCAGCTGGCGTTGTGCGCCACCCACTTCGACGCCTGCCCGCCCGCGGCGCACCACCTGCTGCTGGAACAGACCCTGTCCATCCTGCTGCTGGCGCTGCAACAGGACGAGCGCGTGCTCAACAGCGAAAGCTCCAGCCTCAGCGCCCTGCACCTGCAACGGGTCGAACAGTTCGTGGCGCAGAACCTGGGCGACCCGAACCTCTCCCCGCAATCGATCGCCAACGCCTGCGGCCTGTCGCTGCGCTACCTGCACAAGCTCTTCGCCGCCACGCCCTACACCCTGGGCGAATGGGTGCGCCAGCAGCGCCTGGAGGCCGTGCATCGCCAATTGCGCGACCCGCACTGCCACCTCTCCATCGGCGAACTGGCGTATCACTGGGGTTTCAACGATCAGGCCCAGTTCACCCGGGCCTTCCGCCAGCGGTTCGGCTGCACCGCCCGCGAAGTGCGCGGCGCGCACGCCCACTGATCCCGAATGCTGCGAACCACCACGGGGCATTCGCCAGGACAAGCAAGTGCCCCTTCGGGTCGATGACCGCGGGTGACGAGGGCCCTGAAGAACGTCACCGGGTTGGCGGCCGCCTCCGGCCAGGAGCTGCCTGAGGGGGAAGTGCAGGTCGGCCTTGCCCAGGGCTGGCCAGCGGCCGCCGGGAAACGGCAGACTGTCCGTGACGTTCCAGGAGCCCGCCATGAACAGCCACAGCCAGACCACCCTGCGCACCGCACGCTTGCTGCTCACGCCCATTCAGCTCACCGATGCGCCAGCCATCCAGCGCCTGTTCCCGCACTGGGAAGTGGTGCGCTACCTGGACAGCCGCGTGCCCTGGCCCTATCCGGCCGACGGCGCGCGGGTCTATGTGCGCGACGTGGTGCTGCCGGCCATGGCCCGTGGCGAGGAGTGGCACTGGATGATCCGCTTGAACAGCGAGCCGGAAGGCGCCATTGGCAGCATTTCGCTCTACGATCAGCCCGGCAACCATCGCGGCTTCTGGCTGGCGCCAGCGTGGCAGGGCCAGGGCTACATGAGCGAGGCCTGCGAAGCGGTCAATCGCTTCTGGTTCGTGACGCTGGGGCGCCCGCTGATGCAGGTGCCCAAGGCCATCGTCAACGAGGGGTCGAGGCGTATCTCCGAACGCGAGGGCATGCGCCGGGTGGGCCGCGACGAAGGTCACTTCGTCAGTGGCGTGCTGCCACGGGAAACCTGGGAACTGACACGGGAAGAGTGGCTGGCGCGCCATGAAGCCGACTGAACAGGCCTGGCAGGGCGAACTCTGGCTCGGTGCGGACTTCTGCCTCGTCGCCGGTACCACCGGCCATGCGCGGCCCCACGCCCACTATGCACACCAGGTGCTGATGGCCCGCGCGGGCGATGTGAAGGTGCTGATCGATGAACAACCCTGGCAGGGGCCTTTACTGATCATCGCCTCGAACCGGCGCCACGCGATTCTCGACAGCCAGCAGCACGCCGTCACGCTGTTCGCCGAGCCGCTGGCCTTCACGCTGGACGACCTTGAAAGCGTCTGCCGGCGAACCGGACCGGACCTGGAAGCCCTCGCCGCGCAATTGCGGGCACTGCCCCGGCGCGATCTCGATCCACGCCTGGAAAAGGCGCTGCGACGGCTCCGCGCGCTGGATGACGGCGCCCTGCCCGCCCAGTCCCTGGCCGCGGAAGCCTCACTCTCGCTGAGCCAGCTGGAGCGGCTGTTCAGCGGCACGCTGGGTCTGTCGGTGCGTCGCCTGGTGCTCTGGCAGCGGCTCCGCCAGGCACTGCGGCTGGCCATGGCCGGCAACAGCCTGACCAGCGCCGCCATCGCGGCAGGCTTCGCCGACTCCGCGCACTTCTCCCGCAGCGTGCGCAGCCAGTTCGGCATTCGCGCCGACCTGACGCTGCGCCAGTTGAAGCTGCGCCTACTCGATTAGCGCGCGGCGCAGCTCCGCCGACAATAGCGGGGGCAACGCTGCCGCCTGATGTGCTGCATCGACACGGCGAAACGGCTCGGCGAGTTGCGCGAGGTACCCCACCGGGTAGTCGGGGCGGTCGCCGATCCCCAGGTCGTCCTCCGCCAGCCGGTAGTCCGGCAGGTACAGCGCAGTGCCCAGCAGGCGATCCCAGAAGCTGAAGAACAGCGCGAAATTCACGTCCCCGGTCGTGCCGTATTTCAGGTGGTGCAGGCGATGCAGCGGCGCCCAGGCGAACAGGTGTCGCAACGCGCCGATGCGCATGTCGACGTTGCTGTGCTGCAGCAGCAACTGGATGGCGACGGCGAACGCCAGCAGCGCCGCAACCTCCACGGGAATGCCCAGCACCAGCAGCGGCAGCGTGCCGCCCAGCGCTTCGAGCATCTGGTGCAGAGGGTGCTTCATCAACCCATTGAAGCCGTACATCCGCGTGACGCTGTGGTGCACGGCGTGCAACCGCCACAACAGCGGCGAACGGTGACTGGCGTAGTGCACCAGGGTAATGCCCAGGTCGGCGATCAGCAGCGCCACCAGCAACTGCAGCGCCAACGGCCAGTCGCTGGGCCACCCCCCGAAATCCGGCAGCCACAGCGCGACAAGCGGGATCGCGGCGATCCCCAGGACGTTCAGCGTCTCATTGACCAGCGCATGCAACAGGTCGCGGACGCCATCCCCGTGGCTCTCGTTCCAGGCGGTTCGATAGGGCCGGAGCCGCTCCGCCAGGAATGCCAGCAGGATCGCCAGCGGCAACAGCGCCGGCAGGCAGACCAGTGACACGCCTTCGCCGACCAGGTACAGGGCAAGGCCGATGAAACCGAAGAAGAACGCAGGGGCGTAGAGGTATCGCATGGGGCAACTCCAGTGCAGTGGGAGTCGCCAGTGTTGCCGCCGCGCCGTCAGCCGCGCTTGAACAATCCGCGCATGTTCCCTGCTCAGCGCCGCCAGGCACACCCCAGCGCGCTGAGCGCCAGGATCAGCGCCGCGCCAGCGTAGGCCCAGAACGCCGGCACCTGCGGCAACAGTACGCCGGCGAGGATTGGCCCGAGTCCCGCACCGATGTCGCGCCACACGGCGTTGCCAGCCAATGCCTGGATACGCGCCTGAGGGTTGCGCTGCGCCACCAGCGTCACCACCAGCGGCAATTGCAGCGCGCGCAGCACCAGCGCGAAGAAGGCGCCGACGAACAGCCAGTAGCTGCCGAACATCAGCAGTGCCAGCGAGGTGGCCAGCGACAGCACGACCAGCATGCGCAGCGCGCCGAAACGATCGGCCAGGCGACCACCGAAGGGGCTGAAGAGCATCTCGCTCAGATAGCGCACCGCCATCAGGATGCCCGCCACCAATACGCCGGTGCCGCCCAGGTGAATCTGCGCGTACAGCGACAGGCCGAAGACGAACAGGCCGTCCAGCGTCACGCCCTCGATGAAGGACCAGGTGGCAATGCTGTCCGGCAGGCGCAGGCGGCGCCCGCTGCTGACCGGAATCTGGTGGCCCGTGGCAGGCAGCGCGCGGGCGCGCCAGAGCCCGCACAGAGCTGCCACGCACAACACGAAGAACACGCTGCGCGGCCCGAAGGCCTGGGCCATCACCGCACCCAACGGCAGGGCCAGCATCGGGCCGATGGACAGGGTCGCCCGCGAACGCCCGGCGCGGCGCGCGGCGCCCTGGGCCTCGGCGGTGGCGAGGGTCTGGGTGCTCAGGTTGAAGGTGGCGAAACACAGGCCCCAGACCAGGCGGAACACCAACAGCACGGCAAAACCGGAGAGCGTCGCCGAGGCCAGCGCGCAGAAGGCCGTGGCGAACGCGGCAAGGCTGCAGGCGGCGCGGTCGCCGTGGCGACCGTAGAAGCGCACCACCCAGCCATAACCGACGATGCGCACCAGTCGATTCGCCGCCAGCAGGATGCCCGCTTCCACCAGGGTCACACCGAAGTCCGCGGCATACATCGGCAGCAGCAGGTAGAGCAGCACGTCGGCGGGCAGGCACAGGCCGAGCACCTGGGCGGAGTTGCGCGAATCTCGGTCGGCGCGGCGCAGCGGCGCCAGCTCGGCAGCGGACGACATGACAGTCTCGTGACGGCGACGGGGCCCGCAGGATAACCCGGCCCCCGGCCCGCAAGACAAGCCTCGCGCTCGCACCCGCCGTTATCGGTCTGGCCGATGCCCACCTGCGATCAATCGATTGGAACGAAAACGACAAGACCCCGAGCATGGCGGCACGTTCAAACAACAACAAGGAACTGCCCATGCCTGCCCGATTCCACAATCCGGTCGCCACCGTTTTCGGCGGCGGCAGCCTGGACCGCATCGCCGACCTCTGCGAAGGCAAGGTCGCCCTGGTGACCTTCCCCGAAGCCGCGCAGCTGGGGCTGATCGAGCGCGTCCGTGGCCTGCTCGGCGAGCGCCTCGCCTACGTCATCGACGACGTACAGCCCAACCCCGACGTGGCCTGGCTGCGCGACGTACACGAACGTTTCTGGCGCGAAGCGGCGGACTGCACCACCGTCTTCGCCCTCGGAGGCGGCAGCGCCATCGACACCGCCAAGGCGCTGATCGTCGGCACCGCTTCCGGCCGCTTTGACGAACTGCTCGACCTGCTGGCCGCCGGCAAGCCCTTCGTACCGGCGCGGCACAAGACGCTGATCGCCGCGCCGACCACCGCCGGCACCGGCAGCGAAGTGACACCCTGGGCGACCATCTGGGACGCGCAGCAGCAGAAAAAATACTCCCTGCACCTGGACTGCACCTGGCCGAAGGTGGCGCTGATCGATCCGGACCTGATGCTCAGCGTGCCCGCCGGGGTGACCGTATCCACCGGACTGGACGCGCTGTCCCATGCGCTGGAGTCGATCTGGAACCACAACGCCAACCCGATCTCCGACACCTTCGCCGTCTCCGCCATCGAGGACATCCTCGACTGCCTGCCGCGCCTGCAGCAGGACCTGGGCAGCCGCGAACTGCGCTCGCGCATGGCGCTGGCCGCGCTGAAGGCCGGCATGGCCTTCTCCAACACCAAGACGGCGCTGGCACACTCCATCTCCTACGAAATGACCCTGCGCCACGGCCTGCCCCACGGCATCGCCTGCTCCTTCACCCTGCCGCTGGTGCTGGGCCTGGCCTGGGGCCGTGACGCCGACCGCGACCGCACCCTGCAGCGAGTGTTCGGCAGCGACCGCGCGGGCGCGCAGCAACGCCTGCGTGAATTCCTCCATCGCCTCGGGGTCAAGACCGAGTTCGGCGATTACGGCGTGACTGCCGCCGAAGCCGAAGCGATGATCGACTTCGCCATGCAGGGCGCGCGCGGACGCAACTTCATCGGCTCGCAAGCCGCCTGACGCCGTCCCCCAACGGGCGGCCCCAGCGCCGCCATTTCCTGTTGCACCGAACAAGAGTGCCGACACGCCGAGCCTTGCGCCGGCGCGAGCGAACAAGAAGGAAAACGCCATGAACCGTGCACAAACCCTGTCTGGTCCCGTCTCCGCCGTAACACCGTTCCGCGTCGCCCAGTGGCGCATGCTGCTGGCCGCGATGTTCTGCTACCTGTTCTTCTACACCGGCCGCCAGACCTTCGGCTTCGCCATCCCCGGCATCCAGGCCGAATTCGGCCTGAGCAAGGAAACCCTCGGCTGGGCCTCCAGTGCCATGCTGTGGATGTACGCCATCGGCCAGGCCATCAACGGCAACCTCGCCGACAAGTTCGGCGGCCGACGCATCATGAGCCTGGGCGCGGCGCTGTCCTGCGCAGCGAACTGGGTCACCAGCTTCGCCGGCGGCTTTGTCAGCCTGGTCCTGCCGTGGGGCATCAACGGCTACTTCCAGGCCCTGGGCTGGGCACCGGGCAGCCGCCTGCTGTCGAACTGGTGGAGCGCCGCCGAGCGCGGCAAGGTCTATGGCTTCTATGTGTTCGCCGCCGGCTGCGCCTCGGTGCTGTCCTATGTCACCTCCGTGGTGGTGATCGACGTGCTGCACCTGGAATGGCGCTGGATCTTCCGCCTGCCGGTGCTGCTGATGCTCGCCGGCGGCATCGTGTTCTACCTGGTGGCCCGCGAGCGCCCGCAGGACATGGGCTTCGAACCGCTGACAGACACCGGCGTGGCAAACGCCGAAGACCGCGCCAGCGAAGCCGCTCAGGGTGAAGAAGAATCCTCGACGCAGCGCTACCTCGCCGTACTGAAGAACCCGCGCCTGCTGGTGGCGGCGCTGTCCCTGGGCTTCCAGAACGCCGCGCGCTACGGGCTGATCGTCTGGGTGCCGGTGCACTTCCTCGGCGCCAACTGGCAGAAAGGCCAGAGCTTCATCGACCCGAAATGGATCACCATCGCCCTGCCCGTCGGCATGGCCGTCGGCGCGCTGAGCAACGGATGGGTGTCCGACCGCCTGTTCGGCAGCAAGCGCTACCGCGCGATCATGCTCTACATGGTGCTGGGCGCCCTCACCAGCCTGTGGATGTGGAGCCTGCCGGCGCACAGCGGCGTCGGCCTGCTCGCGCTGTTCCTCTGCGGCTTCTTCGTCTACGGCCCGGCGTCGAGCTTCTGGGCGCTCTGCCCGGACCTGGTCGGTGCACGCCGCGCCGGCACCGCCACCGGGATCATGAACTTCTCCTCCTATCTCTTCGCGGGTCTGGCCGAACCCCTGATCGGTCGCATGTTGGACACGACCGGCAATACTTCACTGATCTTCATCGTGGTCACCACGGCCTGCGTGTGCAGCGCGGTGGTCGCCCTGTTCGTCCGGCGCTGAGGGCACGGCCATGCGGCAAGCCCTCCTGAAAGAGAACCTTCATGTACCAGTACCACAAGTGGCTGCGCTCCTTTCACGCGGTGGCGCGCACCGGCAGCTTCACCCAGGCCGCGGCGCTGCTGAGCGTCGGCCAGCCGACCATCAGCGAGCAGGTCAGCGGCCTGGAGAAGCGCTTTTCGGTCGAGCTGTTCCACCGACGCGGGCGCTTCATCGAACTGAGCCCGGCCGGCGAGCAGCTCTACGCGATCACCCAGGGCCTGTTCGGCCAGGAGGACGAGGCCTTGCAACTGCTGCAGAGCTTCCAGCAGCGCAAGCAGGGCATGCTGCGCCTGGGTGCGGTGTCGCCGCCGATCGCCATGAGCCTGACCTACTCGCTGATGCAGCGTTACCCGGACATCGAGCTGGAAACCTCCTTCACCAGCGAGGCCGGCACTCTGGAGCGGCTGTACAACTTCGACATCGACGTGGCGATCCTCGCCCTCTCGGAGTTCGACCAGCGCCTGAGCACGCAGCTCTATCGCACCTGCCCGATCCTCGCGGTGGTGCGCGACGACCATCCGTGGGCGCAGCAGGATGCGGTCAGCGTGCAGGAGATCGCGAAGGAGCGCGTGGTCCTGCGCGAACCGGCCTCGCGCACCCGCCAACTGGTGGAGGAAGGCTGCCGGCGGCACGGCGTGGAACTGGACTGCGCGATGCAGCTGAACAGCCGCGAGGCCATCGTCCATGCGGTGGTGCACGGCATCGGCGTGGGCTTCGTGTCGGCGGTGGAATACGCCGACCGGCCCGGCACGCGCTCCATCGCCTTCGCCGAGGACCCGTTCCACATCAGCTACTACCTGTGCTGCCTGGGCATCCGCCGCAAGCGGCCGATCATCGCCGAGCTGTTCGACTCCACGGCCTGACGCTCACTTTCAAGAACCCATGAACCGGCGAGCCCGCGCCTCGCCGGCCGGGTCTCGCTCATCCTGCTGTCTCTCAACGAATAAACCCCTCACTGGAGTATTGCCATGCACTACCAGCAACCCAAGCAACTGCAGGCCGCCATCCTCGACTGGGCCGGCACCGTGGTCGACTTTGGCTCCTTCGCGCCGACCCAGATCTTCGTCGAAGCCTTCGCCGAGTTCGGTGTCCAGGTCAGCCTGGAAGAGGCCCGCGGCCCGATGGGCATGGGCAAGTGGGACCACATCCGCACCCTGTGCGACATCCCCGCCATCGCCGAGCGCTACCGCGCGGCCTTCGGCCACCTGCCCACCGATGACGACGTCACCGCCATCTACGAGCGCTTCATGCCGCTGCAGATCGAGAAGATCGCCGAGCATTCCGCGCTGATCCCCGGTGCGCTGGACGCCATCGCCGCGCTGCGCAAGCAGGGCCTGAAGGTCGGCTCCTGCTCCGGCTACCCGGCGGTGGTCATGGAGAAGGTGGTGGCCCTGGCCAGGACCAACGGCTACGTCGCCGACCACGTGGTCGCCACCGACGAAGTACCCAACGGCCGCCCGCACCCGGCACAGGCACTGGCCAACGTGATCGCCCTGGGCATCAACGACGTCGCGGCCTGCGTGAAGGTCGACGACACCTGGCCAGGCATCCTCGAAGGCCGCAGCGCCGGGATGTGGACCGTGGCGCTGACCTGCTCGGGCAACGCCCTGGGTCTGACCTATGAGCAGTACAAGGCGCTGCCGGCGGACAAGCTGGAGCAGGAACGCCGCCGCATCGGCCAGATCTTCGAAGGCTCGCGTCCGCACTATCTGATCGACACCATCGCCGATCTGCCGGCGGTGATCACTGACATCAACGCCCGCCTGGCTCGGGGCGAGATGCCGCAGAGCAGCTGATCCATGGAATGAAAAGGCCCGTCAGCGACGGGCCTGAATCTGAACATGACGTCTGCTTCGGGTCGGTAGCTGCCTTCCTCCCGCAGCCGCAACCGGCCACCCGACGAGCCAGGGCCTTCACCATTCCAAACCCCATCCGGAGCCGCCAGCTCAGCAAAGGACGCTGTCGTTTTCCAGGAAGAGTTCCAGGGGAGGAGACCCTGCGACGTCTTGCACAGCTTGGCGTCCAGCGCCGACAACGGTTCGTCGAGCAGCTGCATGGGGTGCGAGGCGATGGCGCGGGACCGGATCTGGATCGGCGGCAAGACCCACACACAGGTGACCGACCGACTTCAGGGCCTGCCATAAGCCGCCGGCATCGCACCTTCCGCACAGGAGTCAGCGTGGTCCGGGCAAACTCCGAGGGCCGCTGTCACCCACGTCTCGATGACACTCGAAAAGGACCGGCAAGCATGCCTTCTCTCCGCAAGCATCCCCTGACTCCGCGACAACCAACCGCCCCGCCGCTCCGTCCGCAGCCGTCACGGACACCTTGAGAATGCTGGTGCGCTACAAGGCCTGGGCGAACGGACTGACGTTCGACAGCGTGATGAACCTGCCCGAGGGCGAGACGCTCCGACCCCGGCAGACCCGCTTCGGGAACATGGTGCACACGCTGAACCATGTGTACGTGGTGGACGATATCTTCAGGCACCATCAGCAAGGCAGGAAGCACTCCTACACCGCCCGCAACACCGAACATCCCGCCCCCTGGGCGAGCTCTGGAGTGCGCTTCAGTCGATGGACCGCTGGTACATCGATCTCGTCGACAGCTGGTCGGCAGAAGATCTGCCGCCGGTCGTGGACTTCGAGTTCGTCGCGGCGGGCAAGGCGCCATGACACGGGAAGGGATCGTCCTGCACCTGGTCAGTCACGCCAGCTATCACCGCGGGTTTTTCGGCGGCATGCTGTACCAGGCTACCGTGACGCCATCTTCGAACAACCTGCCCGTGTTCCTCCGGGATCACTGGCGCAAGGCCCGCTGAACCCGCCCCCCATCGCCCTGGCCCTAAGGGCGGGACCTGTGCTCCGGCCTGCACGAAAGGTCAGCGGCAGGCCTGCGCACGTCCAGCTACCCACGCCGCCGGTACAGGCTGCGCGCCAGCGCATCCAGGGCGAAGCCCAGCACGCCGATCAGCAACACCATGGCCATCAGCTCCGAGTAGGCCAGGCGATCCCGCGTGTCGAGGATGTAGTAGCCGAGCCCGGCGCTGACACCGAGCATTTCGCAGGGCACCAGGACGATCCAGAGGATGCCGATGGCCAGGCGCACGCCGGTCAGCACGTGACCGAGGACGCCGGGGAGGATGACCTTGCGCAGCGTCTCGTACGGTGTGGCGCTCAGGCTCCTGGACAACTGCAACCAGCGTGGGTCGAGCTGGCGAACCCCGGCGGCGGTATTGAGCAGGATCGGCCAGACGGCGGCGAAGGCCAGCAGGAAGTAGATCGGCGAGTCGCCCACGCCCATCAGCATCACCGCGATGGGCATCCAGGATAGCGGCGAGATCATCCGCAGGAACTGGAACGCTGGCGTGGTGGTCGCCTCCAGCTGGCGCGACGCCCCCACCAGCAGCCCCAGCGGCACGCCCACGGCCAGCGCGAGGAGAAGGCCCAGCAGGACACGCTTGAGGCTCACCAGCACGTGTTCGTACAGCTCCGGGCGCACCAGCAGCTCGCCCAGGCTGGTGAAAGTGGCCTGGGGCGAGAACAACTGCCCCAGGCCGTCGCCGCCGAACCACCGCACGCCGAGCCACCACAGGCCGAGCAGCGCGAGCAGCCCGGCCACGCCCAACGCCCAATGGCGGCGCGTGGAAAGCACAACCGGTGTCACGTGGTGATCTCCTCGCGGCGTTCGAAGCTGTCCGGGTAACCGAAGGCGCCCAGGCCGCCGACGCCGGCCAGCGCCTGGCGCACGAAGCGGTCGTCCACCAGGTCCTTCGCCACCTGCGCCGGTTCCAGCGCGGCGAGGAAGCTTTTGTCGCCCTGGATCAGCGTGTCCTTCAGGCGGCGCACCAGTTCCTCGGTGTAGCTGGGGAACGGATACGGCTGGAAGTCGATGCGCTCCTCGTGCCAGTCGGCATGGCGGATCGCCCCGTCGGTCAGGTACTGCTGGCGCTCGCCGGCCGCCGGGGCCAGCACGCGGCCGAGCACGTCCGGCGCATGGGGCGTGTAGCGGTTCTCGCCCTCCTTGGACAGCAGCCTGGCCGCTTCGGCGCGGTTGTCGCGGGTCCACAGCTGCGCCTTGACGATGGCGTTGACCACCTTCTGCGACCACTCCGGCCGGTTGTTCAGGTCGTGCTCGTGCATGAACACCACGCAGCACGCATGGTTGCGCCAGACGTCGCCGGTGAAGCGCTGGATGCGCCCGACCTTGAGGTTCTCCGCCAGGGCATTGAACGGCTCAGCGACGATGTAGCCGGCGATACGCCTGGACGCCAGCGCCGGCGGCATGTCCGACGGCGGCAGCACCACCAGGTTGACCTCGTTGGCAGCCAGCGCGGCGTTGGCCGGCTTGCTCACGGCCCGCAGGCCGTTGTCGCGCAGCAGCGATTGCAGCACCACGTTGTGGATCGAATACCAGAACGGGATTGCCAGCGTCTTGCCGCCCAGCTGCTTCACGTCGCTGATGTCCGGCGCCACGGTCAGGCCCGAGCCGCCGACGTGGTTCCAGGCCACCACCTTGGCCGGCACCTTGCTGCCGTAGCGCGCCCAGATGGTCATTGGCGACAGCAGGTGGATGACGTTGACCTGCCCGGAGATGAACGCCTCGATCACCTGCGCCCAGCTGCGCAGCAGCACCGGGCGTTCGGCCTTGATGCCCTCGGCGTCGAACAGGCCGTTGGCATGGGCCACCAGCAGCGGTGTGGCGTCGGTGATCGGCAGGTAGCCGATGCGCACCGGGGCGTCCGGCTCGCTGGCGGCGCGCGCCTGCAGGCTGGTCAGCAGTGGCAGCGCACCGGCGGCGGACAGCAGCGCGGCGAGTTTGAGGATGTCACGTCGGGAGTGTGTGGGGTCGTCCAGGCACATGGGCAGGCTCCTGCGCAGAAGGGATATTTGCGTGGGTGCGGCTTGCCCGCCGTAGGGTTAGGAGGATCTCGACCCGCAGCGCGCCCAGTTCCTCGACCAGCTCCGCACGAGGTTGCGGCAGATCGATGCGCCACTCGCCCAACGTCCGCGCCGGGGTGTCGCCCAGTAGCAGGATGCGGTCGGAAAGCAGCAGGGCTTCGTCGATGTCGTGGGTGATCAGCACGGCGGCGGTGCGCCGCTGATGGATCACGCCGAGCAGCAGTTGTTGCATGTCGGCGCGGGTGACTTCGTCCAGCGCGCCGAAGGGTTCGTCGAGCAGCAGCACCTGCGGCTGCCGCGCCAGGCAGCGCGCCAGCGCCGTGCGCTGGGCCATGCCGCCGGAGAGCTGCGCGGGCATGAAATCGCGCGCGTGGCTCAGGCCGACGGCGGCGATGGCATCGTCCACGCGCTGCTGCAGCGTGGCCTTGTCGACTGTCGGCTGGCGGGCGAAGTCGAGGCCGAAGGCGACGTTCTTCACCAGGCTCAGCCAGGGCAGCAGGCTCGGGTCCTGGAAGGCCACGGCAACACGCGGGTGCGGGCCATCGATGGGCTGGCCGAGCAACTGCACGCGGCCGGCGGCAGGTTTCTGCAACCCGGCGAGCACGCGCAGCAGGCTGGACTTGCCGACGCCGCTGGGGCCGAGGATGGACACCACCTCCCCCGGCGCCAGCGCCAGCGCGAAGCCTTCGAGCACACTGCGCCAACCGTTGTCGCCGGGGTAACCCAGGGCAACGTCGCTGGCCTGCAGGATTACCTCGCTCATGCGCGCCCCTGCTTCTGCAGCTCGGCGCGCAGCTGCACCAGGCTGGGCGTGACGATGGGCACGAAGGCCGACTCGCGCCAGCGCCGGGCGAACGCCGCGCCATATTCGCTGAGATAGGCCTTGCCGCCGCTGGCTTGCAGCTCCAGCTGCACGGCCGCTGCCGCCCCCTCGGCCAGGCCGATGCGCAGTCGGAACAGCCTCGCCGGCTCGCCGAGGAAGGCGCCACTGTGCAGCCCCTCGCGCAGCTGCGCGATGCGTTCATCGAGTTCGGCGCTCAAGCGCTGTTCTTCCTCGCGCAGCACCGAGCGACGGTCGCTCAGGTGGTTGCGCACGGCTTCCAGGGCCTTGCGGGTGAGGCCGATGGTCATCGCGCATTGCAGGCCGAGAAACGCCGGGCGCACGGCTGGCAGGTACTGTCGGGCATCGTCGTGCAGCAGCCATTCGCGAGGCAGCGCGACGGCGGAGAAATCCAGCGCCGCGGTGTTGCTCGATTGCAGGCCGAGCAGTTGCAGATCGTCCGAGCGGGTCAGGCCGGCGCTGTCGGAAGCGATGGCCGCCACCAGCGGCGCCGCGCCCGGCCGTTCGATGGCAGCGGCCACCACGAAGCGGCCCTTGCGCAGGTTGGTGACCCAGTGCAGGCGGCCGTCCAGGGTCCAGCCATCGCCGGCGGGCGTGGCGGCCACCTGCAGGTTCTCGATGCCGGAGAGGAACTTCATGGCGTTGGAAAGCCCGGTGGCGCCGGCCAGGCTGCCCTCGAGCAATTCGCCCAGCAGGCGGTCGCCCAGTTCGCGATTGGGGCTCTGCAGCAGGTATTCGATGAAGGCGCGCTGGCCCCAGAAGACGAAGGCGGCGGTCAGGGAATGGCTGGCGACGTCGGCGATGGCATCGATCGCATCGAGCAGGTCACCGCCGCTCCCACCGCGCTCGGCCGGCACGCCAATGGCGAACAGGCCGGCAGCGGCGAGTTGCGGCAGTACGCTCTGCGGATCGGTATGGCCGAGGTCGAGGCCCTCGGCGTGCTCATCGAGCCAGCGGCTCAGGGTCGGGTCGAGCATGTCGCTCTCCTTGCAGGGGCGGCGCGGGCCGCCCGGTCACACGAAATCAGGCGGAGGCCTTTCCCCAGCGATAGCGGCCCAGCTCCGGGTTCAGCGGCGTCTGCGCCAGCACGTTGGCGAAGTTGCACAGGGTCGCCAGGCTGATGCCCAGCAGCACTTCCAGGGCGTTGCCATCACTGAAACCGGCGGCGCGGAAGGCCGCGAGGCTCGCGTCGCTGACCGCGCCACGGGTGGCGATGGTCTCGCGGGCGAATGCGGCCAGGGCTTCCAGGCGGGCATCGGGGAGTTCGCGCTGTTCGCGCAGGGCGGCTATGACTTCCTCAGGCAGCTTGGCCTTGTTGTGGGCCACGGCAGTGTGCCCGGCGACGCAGAAGTCGCAGCCGTGGGTGGTGGCGGCGATCAGCTGGACCACCTCGCGCTCTGCCAGGCCCAGGTCGGACTTGCCGTTGAGGCCGGACACGGTCACGTAGGTTTCCAGCGCGGCCGGTGCGTTGGCCAGCACGCCCAGCAGATTGGGGATGAAGCCGGAGCCCTTGAGGGCGTTCTCGAGGAATGGCTTGGCGGCTTCAGGGGCGCTGTCGAGGGTCTGGATGGGCAGGCGGGACATGGTTCGACTCCGTTGAAATGGGGTGTCGAAAAAGTCTGTTGGTAATAAGAAATCCATTCAATATTCTAAAGTCGCTATCACTTGCTCATGAGTCTTTCCATTAGATGATTTCGTCCAGCCCCCTGGTTGATTGGTTATTAGACAGCCTTGAACTGAGCGCCAGCCTGTTCCATGTGGGGCGTTATTGCGGCGGCTGGCACGCCTCGACCCACGGGTTGGCGCGGGCGAGCTTCCACCTGGTGGTGCAGGGACACTGCTGGCTGCATCTGGAGAACGAACCGCCCTGCCGGCTGGACAGCGGCGACGCGGTGTTCATCCTGCGTGACGTGCCGTATCGGCTGTCCAGCGAAGCCAGCGCCGAAGACGCGGCCTGCCAGCCGCGCCAGAGCATGACCGCGCTGGAGTGGCAGGCCGAGGATGGCGTGGGCCTGGTCTGCGGGTTCTTCCATTTCGATTCGGGGCTGTCGGCGCTGATCATCGACGCCCTCCCCGCCTTCCTCGTGCTGCGCGCCGAGGAGCCGTACCAGCGCGCCGCGTGCAGCCTGTTCGAGCTGATCCTGGAGGAGTGCCAGCGCCAGCCCGCGCCATCCCAGCAGATGCTCGAACGCCTGAGCCACCTGCTGTTCCTCTACGTGCTGCGCCAGCAGGTGGTGGCCAACCCGTCCCTCGGCGGGCTGGTCGCCCTCGCCCGCCAGCCGCAGTTCGCCGGCCTGCTGGAGCAGATGATCCAGCAGCCGCAATTGCCCTGGACCCTGGAAGACATGGCGGCGTGCGCCGGGCTGTCGCGCTCGGCCTTTTTCAAGCGCTTCAACGAAACCTGCGGACAGTCGCCCGGCCAGGTGCTGCTGGCCCTGCGCATGGGCCAGGCGTGCCGACTGCTGAAGGCCGACCAAAGCGTGGCGGAAGTCGCCGCGGCGGTTGGCTACCAGTCCATCGCCGCTTTCACTCGCGCCTTCCACAAGGCCACCGGGCAGCAACCGGGCGCCTTCCGCCGGGCGGCGAACTAGGACGCTAAGCGCCAGGCATAACCTTATGCCCGAATGATCTGCAAGATTTCCCGGCCTCGCGCCACAGACACTTCAGCGGACCTCTGTCCGAGCCCTCTGAACTGTCTGGAGCTTCCATGCCATCTGCCCCGCTTGCCGACGCACTGCCGGCGCCCGATTGGGCCCCTCTGCGCGCCGCCCTGGAACGCGACCGCCTGGGATTAGGCGAATGGCCCACCTGGCTGCTGCTGGTCGGCGTCCAGGCCGGCTGGTTCGCGCTGCTGCTGGCCAGCCCCAGGCTCGGCGTGTGGCCGACCACGGCGCTGCTGGTTCCCATCGTCGCGCTGTGGATGTCGGTGCAACACGAACTGATACACGGCCACCCGACGCGCCTGCCGCGGCTGAATGCCCTGCTGGGCTTCATGCCCTACGCACTCTGGTACCCCTACCCGCTGTACCGCGACAGCCACCTGGCCCACCACCGCGACGAGCACCTGACCCTGCCGGGCATCGATCCGGAAAGCCGCTACATCGGCCATACCGGCTGGCAGCGGTTGCCCGCACCGGCGCGCGTGCTGCGCTGGGTGGACAAGACGCTGCTGGGGCGGCTGCTGATCGGCGCGCCCATCGCCCTCTGCGGCCTCGCCATCGAGGAAGGCCGCCGGCTGCGGCATGGCGATCGCCAGGCGTGGCGCATGTGGTCAATCCATGGCGCGTTGTGCGCGGTGCTGCTGATCGTCGTGGAGAGCTTCAGTGCGTTCTCTGCGCTGCACTACATCGTCTGGGTCAGCGTGCCGGCGCTGGCCCTGGGCATGCTGCGCTCCTTCTACGAGCACCGCCCCGCCGCCGCGCCGGAGCAACGCAGCGTGCTCAACGAAGCGGGCTGGCCGTGGCGCTGGCTGTTCCTCAACCTCAACCTGCACCTGGTCCACCACGACCTGCCCTGGGCGCCCTGGTATCGCCTGCCGCAGCTGTACGTCGCGCACCGCGACTACTGGCTGCAGCGCAGCGGCGGCTTCCTCGTGCGCGGCTACGGTGAACTGATCTGCCGCCACGCCGTGCGGCCGGTGGACAGCCCCCGCCACCCCTTCGCCGCAACGGAGCCGAGCGCATGACCCGGGCCCTGGCCGAACTGCCGATGTACACGGCCCCGGAACTCGTCCGCGAGGCCAGCGACGCCTGGATCGCGCGCACCCTGGAATTGCTTGGCATGAGCCGCGAGCCGTGGCAGGGCAATGACCTGCATGCGCTATTCCTGGCCCCGCAGCTGCTCCTCACCCAGACCTGCGGCTATCCCCTGATGACTAGTCTGCGCGGCCGGGTGCGTCTGGTCGGCCGGCCGGACTTCGACCTGCCTTACAGCGCCGCGGGCGAGCATTGCAGCCTGCTGCTGGTGCGCGAAGACGATCCGCGCAACGACCTCGACGCCCTGCGCGGCTGCCGGGGCGCGGCCAACAACCCCGACTCGAACACCGGCATGAACCTGCTGCGCCACGCCCTGGCCCCCTGGCAGCGCGGCAGCCGCTACTTCAGCGAACTGCACTGGAGCGGCAGCCATCGCCAGAGCCTGGCGTGGCTGCGCGAAGGCCGGGTCGACCTGATCGCGATCGACAGCGTCACCTTCGCCTATCTGGCCCTGCATTCGCCGGACGAAACCACCGGCGTCCGCCTGCTGCAACGCAGCGCGCCGAGCCCAGCCCTGCCCTACATCACCGGCGCGAGCGAGGCGCAGGCGAGGGAGATCCGCGACGCCCTGAACCTGGCCCTGGAGCAGCAGCCCGATGTGCGCGCCGCGCTGCGCATCCGCCGCGTCCTGGCGGCTGCCGAGGCGGACTACGAGGTGCTGCTGGACTACGAGCGCGAGGCGGCCGAACGGGGACTGGCGGCGCTGCACCCTGGCCGCTGAAGGCCACCCCGCAGAAACATTTTTAGTTATAAATATCTATTACAAAACTATTTTTAAAGAATAAGACACCTTGCTAGGATGCCTCCACCGGAACACCGGACTCCCCCGCATCACTCACGCTTCTGGAGCCGTCATGTCCGGTGCTGACAATTCCCATGGCCAGTATGTTGGCCTGCTGTTCCGCCAGCACTACGACTGGCTGCAAGGTCGCCTGCGCCGGCACCTGGAATCCGGCGCCAGCGCCGAGGACCTGGCGGCGGAAACCTTCGTCCAGCTGCTGGCAAGCCCCGTGCTGGCGCCGATCCGCGAACCGCGCGCGCTGCTCACCACCATCGCCCGCCGCCTGCTGTTCCAGCTCTGGCGGCGCCGCGACCTGGAGCGCGCCTACCTGCAAAGCCTCGATCCCGAGGCTGCCGACGAGCGTTCGCCGGAGCAGATCGCCGAGCTGCTGGAGGCGCTGCAACGCATCGACCAGTTGCTCGATGGCCTGCCGGCCAAGGTCAAGGCGACCTTCCTGCTGTCGCAGATCGACGGCCTGACCTACCCGGAAATCGCCCGCAGCCTGGGCATCTCCCAGCGCTCGGTGAGCGACTACATGGCCCGGGCCCTGCAACGCTGCCTCAAGGCCAGCCTGTCATGAGCCGGGAAGAACACCAGGCCCTGCTGATCGAGCAGGCCACCCGCTGGCTGGTGCTGCTGCGCTCGGGCCAGGCCAGCCGCGAAGACTGGGAGGCCTTCAGCGCCTGGCGCGAACGGGACCCGCGTCACCAGCAGCTCTGCGAACGGCTGGAACAGACCCTCGGCGCCTTCCGCGTGGCCCAGGCCCAGGGTGTGCGCGGCGAGCAATTGCAGCGCACCCTCAGCGTCGCCGGGGCCAGCCGCCGGCGCCTGCTGCGCGGCGCGCTGGTCGGTGCGGGCGTCATGCTCGGCGCCGGGCTGCTCGCGCAACGGCAACTGCCCCTGGACGAGCTGAGCGCCGACCTGCACACCGCCACCGGCCGGCGCCAGCGCGTCAGCCTCGACGACGGCAGCGAGCTGGTGCTCAACGCGCGCAGCGCCGTGGACATCGACTTCACCCCGCAGCGCCGCCTGCTGCGTTTGCGACGGGGAGAAATCCAGCTGCGAGTGGCCGGCGACCGCCGTCCGATGCTGATCACCAGCCCATTCGGCCAGGTGCTCAGCCAGGGCGGCCGGATGCAGATGCGCCTCGGCGAGGAGCACTGCACAGCCCTGACACTGGAAGGCTCGCTGGACCTGGCTACCCTGGCCGGCGAGCGCCTGCAACTGCCGCGCCGCCAACAGGTGAGTTTCGACCGCTACGCCTTCGCCCGGCCAACGCCCCTGCTGGGTGGCGAAGGCGCCTGGGTGGACGGCCTGCTGGAGGTGCGCAACCAGCCCCTGGCGGAGGTACTCGACGCGCTGCGCGCCTACCGCAGCGGCGTGCTGCGCGTCGACCCGGCCGTGGCGGGGCTGCGCGTCAGCGGGCTGTTCCGCCTGGACGACAGCGACCAGGCGCTGGACGCCCTTGCCCGCACCCTGCCGATCCGCGTCGCGTGGCGCACGGACCTGTGGGTGAGCGTCGGGCCGGCCTGAGGCAACGCGCTCTGCCGCAGCGGTTCTAACGACATAACCAATCGATCTGCAAGGTTCCCGCGGGCCGTTGCACACAGATGACGTAAGCGCCGCCCTTTGCGGCGCATCCTCTGGGGGAGTCATGTCGCGTCATTCCATTTTCACTCGCAAGGCCGGGGCCTTCGCCCTGGGTTCGCTCGCCGCCCTGTTCCTCGGTTCGGCCCTGGCCGCCGGGCCGTCGCAGGCCTACCACATCGCCGCCGGGCCGCTGGACGAGGTGCTGCTGTCGATCAGCCGGCAGAGCGGCCAGGTGATCTCCTTCACCCCGGACGTGGGTCGCTACTCCTCGGCGGCGGTCGACGGCACCTATTCCGCGCGACAGGCGGTGGACGCGGCGCTGCGCGGCACCGGCCTGCAGCTGCAGGTCAGCGAGGACGGCGCCTTCGTCGTCCGCAAGGCGGCGGGCGGCGCTCAACGCGCCAGCGGCGCGGCGACGGAATCGGCCGTGCCGACCCTGGACCGCGTGGTCGCCATCGGCACCCGTCGCCAGGGCGCCACCGCGCTGACCAGCAGCGCGCCGGTGGACGTGATCGACGCCAGCGAGCTGGTGCAGACCGGCGCCACCAGCCTGAACCAGGCGCTGTTCCAGTTGCTGCCCTCGTTCAACTTCCCGCAGAACCAGAGCGCCACCCGCGGCCAGGACCCCAAGGGTGCATCGCTGCGCGGGCTGTCGCCGGACCAGACCCTGGTGCTGGTCAACGGCAAGCGCCGGCATGCCTCGGCGGTGGTGAACATCTCCGGCGGCGTGCCCTTCATCGGCGCGCAATCGGTGGACTTGGACATGATCCCCATCAGCGCCATCGACCACGTCGAAGTGCTGCGCGACGGCGCGTCGGCGCAGTACGGTTCCGACGCCATAGCCGGGGTCATCAACATCGTCCTGAAGGAGCGCGACAGTGGCGGCCAGGCCAACGCGCAACTGGGCAAGTACAGCCAGGGCGACGGCTTCGGCAAGTCCGCCGACGGCTGGTACGGCCTGGCGCTGCCCGGGGACGGCTTCCTCACCCTGAGCTTCAACGGGCTGAACAACAAGCCCGACGACATCGGCGAGACGTACTACGCCGACGGCCAGCGGCAGGACCCGCGCTGGGGCGGCGCGAGCCGGGAGAAGTTCAACCTGGCGGCCAACGGCGAGGTCGGCCTGAGCGACGCTTGGCGTCTCTACAGCTTCGGCACCTTCGGCCGCGACACCTCGTACAACAACACGCCGCCGCTGCTCGCCAGCAGCCCCAACAACGTGCCGGAGATCTACCCCAACGGCACCATCCCGCAGTACCGCTACCACTACGAGGACGCCTCGCTGACCCTCGGCTCGCGCTACGACGACGAAGCCCTAGGGCGCTTCGACCTGTCCGCCACCTATGGCCGCGACCGGCATACCGAGCGCGCCTCGGACACCGTCAACCCGAGCTACGGCGTGGCCAGCCCGACCAGCTTCGACGTCGCCACGCTGACCAACGAGCAGACCAATCTCAACTTCGACTACAGCCGCGACGTCCCCGTGGACTGGGCGTTCAAGCCGCTGACGCTGTCCGCCGGCCTGGCCTGGCGCGACGAGCGCTATCGCCTGGAGGACGGCGACTTCGCCTCCTACTCCTTCGGCGGCATCGATGGCGTGCAGGTCGGCGCGGTGCAGGCCTCGGGGCTGACCCCGGACGACGCCGCCACCTATACCCGCCAGGTCCGCGGCCTCTACCTGGGCCTGGAGAACCAGCTGACCGAGCGCTTCCAGTTCGGCCTCGCCGCCCGTACCGAGCACTACTCGGACTTCGGCGACACCACCACCGGCAAGCTCTCCGCGCGCTACGAACTGACCCCGCAACTGGGCCTGCGCGCGACCATCAACAACGCCTACCGCGCGCCCACCCTCGGGCAGATCGGCACCTCCTGGACCACCACCACCAACGTCGGCGCCGACGGCAACCCGGTGCTGACGCGCATGCTGCCCGTGGACAACCCGGCGGCGCGCGCCCTGGGCGCACAGCCACTCAAGCCGGAGAAGTCCGACAACTACTCCCTGGGCGTGGTGTGGCGGCCCAGCGAGCAGGCGTCGCTGACCGTGGACGCCTACCAGATCGATATCCGCGACCGCATCCTCTACAGCGGCGGCATCTTCGGCCCCGAGGCCGAGCGCATCCTCACCGAGGCGGGCTACGGCCAGTACAGCTGGGCGCAGTTCATGACCAACGCCGCCGACACCCGCACCCGCGGCGTGGACGTGGTCGGCAAGTACAACCTGGAGCTGGGGGCCTACGGCAACCTGGCGCTCTCCGCCGGCTACACCAAGACCCGCACGCGGGTGCAGAAGATCCACGAGAATCCCAACGGCTTCGTCACCGTCACCCGCGAATCCGAGGGCTACCTGGAACATGGCTACCCCGAAGACAAGCTGGTGCTCGGCGCCGTGCACAGCGTCGGCCCCTGGACCTTCAGCCTCTATGAAACCCGCTTCGGCCGCTACCGCAAGTACGCCGCCGACGCCAGCGCGTCGCAGTACGACCAGACCTTCTCCGCGCAGTGGGTCACCGACCTCGACCTGAACTACGCGTTCAACCGCAGCCTGAAGGTCTCGGTGGGCGCCAACAACCTCTTCGACAGCCGCCCGGACAAGTACAACGACCAGCTGCGCCAGACCCCGGCCCAGCAATACAGCTACCTGTCGCCGGCCGCGCCGGAAGGCACCTTCTACTACACCAAGCTCAGCTACGACTTCTGACCGCAACGGGCGTGCCCTGGCACGCCCGCACCTTCACCTGCACGAGGAAACCCTGCATGCAATCGTTCAAACGCTGGTTCGGCGGCGCCGCCCTCGCCCTCGGCCTGCTGGCCGCCGGGGCCCAGGCCGCCGACGAGAGAGCCCCCATTCATTTCGGCGAACTCACCTGGGAAAGCGGCAGCCTGATCACCGAGGTGCTGCGCCTGCTGGTGGAACAGGGCTACGGCTACCCCACCGACACCCTGCCCGGCAGCACCGTCAGCCTGGAAGCGGCCCTGGCGCGCAACGACGTCCAGGTCATCGGCGAGGAATGGGCCGGGCGCAGCCCCGCCTGGGTCAAGGCGCAGGCCGAGGGCAAGGTGTTCGGCCTGGGCGACACGGTGAAGCACGCCGACGAGGGTTGGTGGGTACCCGAATACGTGATCAAGGGCGATGCGGCGCGCGGCATCGCCCCGCTGGCGCCGGACCTGCGCTCGGTGGCCGACCTGCCGCGCTACCACGAGGTGTTCCGCGACCCCGAAGCGCCGGACAAGGGCCGCTTCCTCAACAGCCCCACCGGCTGGACCTCGGAAATCGTCAATTCGCAGAAGCTCAAGGCCTATGGCCTGGAGAACAGCTACGTGAACTTCCGCAGCGGCTCGGGCGCGGCGCTGGACGCCGAAATCGCCTCGTCGATCCGCCGTGGCAAGCCAGTGCTGTTCTACTACTGGTCGCCGACCCCGCTGATGGGCCGCTACAAGCTGGTGCGCCTGGAAGAACCGCCGTTCGACGCCGAGGCCTGGAAGACCCTGAGCGATGCGAAGAACCCCAACCCGCGCGGCACCCGTTCGATGCCGGCGCGGCTGTCGGTGGGCGTCTCGGCCGCCTTCCACCGGGACTACCCGGAACTGGTCGCGGTGTTCGAGAAAGTCGACTTCCCCATCGGCCTGCTCAACGCCTCCCTGGCGAAGATGAGCGAGACGCGCCAGCCGCCGCGCGAAGCCGCCCGTGACTTCCTCAGGGCCAACCCGCAAGTCTGGCACCCCTGGGTCAGCGACGACGTGCGCAGCAAGGTCGAGGCCGCGCTGTGAGTTCGAGCTTTCCCCAGGGGCTGCACCACTCAATCGCCGCGCCGGTGAACCAGTGGGTGGACAGCCTGGTGCTGAACTACGGCGACCAGTTGCGGCAGCTGTCCGACAGCCTGCTGCACCTGGTGACGCTGCTGGAGGGCCTGCTGCGCCTGCCACCCTGGTGGCTGCTGCTGGCGCTGCTCGGGTTGCTCGCCTGGCACGCCGGGCGCAGCTGGAAGCGCGCGCTACTGCTGGTGGCGCTGCTGTTCCTGATCGGCGTGGTCGGGCTCTGGGACAAGCTGTTGCAGACCTGCGCCCTGGTGCTGGTCGCCACCGGCCTGTGCGTGCTGATCGGCGTGCCGCTGGGCGTGCTGCTGGCGTACCGACCGCTCGCCCGCCGCGTGCTGATGCCGCTGCTGGACGTCATGCAGACGCTGCCCAGCTTCGTCTACCTGATCCCGGTGCTGATGCTCTTCGGCCTGGGCAAGGTGCCGGCGATCTTCGCCACGCTGATCTACGCCCTGCCGCCGCTGGTCCGCCTTACCGACCTGGGCCTGCGCCAGGTTGACCCGTCGGTGCGCGAAGCCGCGCGCTGCCTGGGCGCCAGCCGCTGGCAGCGGCTGCGCCACGTGGAGCTGCCGCTGGCGCTGCCGAGCCTGATGGCCGGGCTGAACCAGACGGTGATGATGGCGCTGTCGATGGTGGTGGTCGCTTCGATGATCGGCGCGCGCGGCCTGGGCGAGGATGTGCTGGTGGGCATCCAGACCCTCGATGTCGGGCGCGGCGTGGAGGCAGGTCTGGCGATCGTCGCGCTGGCCGTGGTGATCGACCGGGTGACGCAGGGTTACGGACGGGCGGCCCGCTAGCGAGCCATGGGAAGGATTCCTCCGGCAATCGTCACTCGGGACTGGCTGAGGATGGGTCGATCAAAGGTGTGGTCAGTTGCTCGCGACGTCCGGCTGCCACACCTGCACCGCGCGGGCATCCACCGGCTTGGGCTGCAGGCCCTCGGCAAGCGTCGGCGATGCGCTGCTGCACGTCGTAGCTGCGGCGCGCGTTGGCCTGCTCGGCGGTGGCGACATCCGGGTCCAGCTGGGCTGTGCCCTGACCGGGTTGGCAGTGCATCTGATGCCGAAACACCTGTCGATGATTGAGGTGGTGAGTAGGAGGTATGGAGCGGTGGCTGCCTCTGAACAACGGCAGCCAACAGCCAGGAGCGGACATATACCGACGCGGCCCTGGACGAGGCCTGACCGGACTCAGATTTGCCGCGCGCGTAGCTTTCGCCATTCGCTCCAACAGTCCTCCGCGACAATATCCGCATAACCGCGTTTGCCTTCCGTCTCGAGCGCAGCGCTGAAGGGGACGGCGATGCAAGCCGCCCGGTCGCGAATAGTACAAAGCTCGTCTTCTGTGAGCGGGGAGCGTTTTCTGCTCTCGGCGGCGGTGAGTAGGACCACCAACGGGGGAACAAAAACGAGGCATAGTGGATCGGCCGGCATCATAGAACTCCGCAGTTATCGACTGACCATATCGGCCGTGCTTGGGCAGAGTAGATGCATTTACCCGGTCATGGCAGGCGCGCTCAAGGCGACAGGAATTTACGAATCGCCTGGATCGTCTGAGCAGGCGCCTCCTCCATCAGCCAGTGCCCTGCGCCGGCCACCACCACTTCGGTGACGTTATCGGCAGCATTGCGCATGACGATGGCTTCGTTGGCGCCGAAGGACTTCTCACCGCCGACCGCAAGCACCGGCATCGTCAGGCGCGTCTTGTTCGACGCTTCGTTGTCCACGGCATCCTGACGGATGCTGCGGAACTGGGAGAAGGCGGCGTGCATCGCGCCAGGACGGGCGTAAAGTTTCGCGTAATGCTCGCGAGTGGCTTCGTCCACCTTGTGGGGATCGCCGGCGAAATCATTCCAGAAACGATCCAGATAGATCCGCTCGCGCCCGGCCACCAGTCGCTCCATATCGGCGCCGCCGAAGTCGAAGTGCCAGAGCAGCGGGGAACGGACGATGTCATTCCAGGGCGGGATTCCGGGGACCGGAGCGTCCATGACCACCAGCCGCTCGGTCCGCTGCGGATAACGCGCCGCATAGGCGTAGGCCACCATGGTGCCGATGTCATGGCCGATGACCACCGAATGTTCGATACCCAGCGAAGCCAACACGGCGCGGACATCGCCCGCCTGGGTCTTCTTGTCGTAGCCGCCGGCCGGGATCGATGACAAGCCCATGCCGCGCAGGTCCGGGACCACGACGGTGTGGTCCTTGGCCAGATCCCTGGCCAGCGGAGCCCACATGTCGCCGGTATCGCCAAACCCATGGAGGAGCACCACGGCCGGCCCGGCCCCACCGACGCGCACGTGAAGGGTTGCGCCCTCTACCGCAACGTCCTGGGTACGAAAGGAGGTTGGGAACGCTACTACCCCGGCCAGGGCCGGAATGCTCAGGGTCACCAGCAGCGAAGCGCTCAGCAGGGTGCGAATCATCGTGGCATCTCCGGGGTGTCGACTGATGGAGCGTAGTTCGCTTTGCGACGCCTACACGGGATTGCTCTGACGTCCTGAACCGCTACGGGAGCTGAGCGCCAGTGAGTGAGCTGTCCGGGCGCTCGGACACTCAATGCAGCCACCCATGCACCAGAAAGCAGCGCAATGCCTCTTTCAGGAGCGCTGATCAGAGGAAAAGGCTCTTCGCAATCCACCTGGATGCATTGCAACCGCGCTGGAATGGCGGTTTTCCGGAGTTGGCACGGCATTCGCTTTTACCGATGCGTGCAGGAGTCATCCGGACCACCGGAAAGCGGCACCACAATCTGACAATGGATGACTAGGGTTCCGGCTCGCGCAGCGAGCGGCTGGTCCGAGAGTCATCGACCTCCAGCGAGGTTACACGGCGGGACAAAAGCCCGGGAGACGAGAGCGCCATTGTGCCGCCCGACTCCTGCCCGCCCGACAACCGACCTGGAGATTGTCCATGCGCAAGCCCCTTCTGACCGCTCTGCTCGCCGCCGGTCTCGCCGCTTTCAGTCTCGGCGCCAGCGCCGCCGCGAAGAACAGCTTCAACCTCTGCTGGACCATCTACGCCGGCTGGATGCCATGGGAATACGCGGCCAGCCACGGCATCGTCGACAAGTGGGCGAAGAAGTACGGCATCGAGATCAAGGTCACCCAGCTCAACGACTACATCGAGTCGATCAACCAGTACACCGCCGGCCAGTTCGACGGCTGCACCATGACCAACATGGACGCCCTGACCATTCCCGCGGCCGGCGGCGTCGATTCCACCGCGCTGATCGTCAGCGACTTCTCCAACGGCAACGATGGCATCGTGCTCAAGGGCGAAGGCAAATCCCTGGCCGACCTCAAGGGCATGAACGTCAACCTGGTGGAACTCTCGGTCTCCCACTACCTGCTCGCCCGCGCGCTGGAAAACGCCCGCCTGACCGAGAAGGACGTGAAGACGGTGAATACCTCCGACGCCGACATCGCCGCTGCCTTCAACACCGAGGAGGTGCAGGCGGTGACCACCTGGAACCCGATGCTCGCCGAAGCCCGTGCCAAGCCGGGCACCACCGAGGTGTTCAACTCCAGCCAGATCCCCGGCGAGATCATGGACATGATGGTGGTCAACAGCGCCGTGCTGAAGGACAACCCGGCGCTGGGCAAGGCGCTGACCGGCGCCTGGTTCGAAACCGTCGCGCTGATGCAGGGCGACAGCGCCGAGACCCGCGCCGCGCTGGAGCACATGGCCAAGGCCTCGGGCACCGATCTCGCCGGCTACCAGAGCCAGCTGGCCACCACCAGGCTATTTGCCACGCCGCAGGAGGCCCTGGCCTTCGCCACCAGCCCGAAGCTGCCGGCGACCATGGACAAGGTCGCGGCCTTCTCCTTCGCCCACGGGCTGCTCGGCGAAGGCGCCAAGAGCGCCGAAGCGATCGGCATGAGCTTCGCCAAGGGCATCGCCACCGGCGATGCACAGAACCTAAAGCTGCGCTTCGACCCGACCTACGTGCAGATGGCGGCTGACGGCAAGCTCTGACGCTCTTCGTAGGAGCGAGCTTGCTCGCGAACCGCACGGCGCCTTAGCACCAAGCGAAACGCCGTTCGCGAGCAAGCTCGCCCCTACAGGTTATCGACCAACAGGTACGAAGCATGCGCCTGATCAACCGAACCCCCGACCGCAGCGGCCGCCTGTTCCTGGTGCTGCTGCCCTTCGCCCTGCTGCTGTTCGCCTACTTCACCGGGTCGGCGTCACGGCTGGCGGAGAACCCCCACGACAAGCTGCTGCCCAGCGCCGCGCAGATGGCCGACGCGGTGAACCGCCTGGCCTTGAGCGAAGACAAGCGCACCGGCGACGTGCTGTTCTGGCAGGACACCGGCGCCAGCCTGCAACGCCTGGGTCTGGGCCTCTCCATCGCCGCCCTGCTCGGGCTGGTGCTGGGCATCGCCGCCGGCAGCGTGCCGCTGTTCGGCGCACCGCTCTCGCCACTGCTCACCGTGCTGTCGATGATCCCGCCGCTGGCGATCCTGCCGGTGCTGTTCATCGTCTTCGGCCTGGGCGAGTTGTCCAAGGTGGTGCTGATCGTCATCGGCGTCGCCCCCTGCATCGCCCGCGACATCGAACAGCGCGCCCGGGAAATCCCCCGCGAACTGCTGATCAAGGCGCAGACCCTGGGCGCCAGCACCTGGACGCTGATCCTGCGCGTGGTGCTGCCGCAGCTGCTGCCGCGCCTGCTGATCTCCCTGCGCCTGATGCTCGGCTCGACCTGGCTGTTCCTCATCGCCGCCGAAGCCATCGCCTCCACCGACGGCCTGGGCTACCGCATCTTCCTGGTGCGCCGCTACCTGGCCATGGACGTGATCCTGCCCTACGTAGGGTGGATCACCGCGCTGGCCTGGTTGATGGACTGGGCGCTGCGCGCGCTCACCCGCCGCGCCTTCCCCTGGTACGAAGGAGGCAAGGCATGAGCTTCATTTCCGTGAAGAATATCTGGCAGGAATACGACGGCAACGTGGTGCTCGAACGCCTCAACCTCGAGGTGAACGAAGGCGAGTTCTGCACCCTGGTCGGCGCCTCCGGCTGCGGCAAGTCCACCTTCCTGCGCCTGCTGCTCGGCCAGGAGCGCCCCAGCCGCGGCGAGCTGCTGCTCGAAGGCCAGCCGCTGCCGGGCGAACCCGACCCCAGCCGGGGCGTGGTGTTCCAGCGCTACTCGGTATTCCCGCACCTGTCCGTGCTGGACAACGTCGCCCTCGGCCTGGAACTGCCGCACTCGCCACTGCTCGGCCGGCTGCTGGGCGGTGCCAAGCGCGAGGCCCGCGAAAAGGCCGCCGCCCTGCTCCAGCGCGTCGGCCTCGGCCATGCGCTCAAGCACTACCCAAGCGCCCTCTCCGGCGGCATGCAGCAGCGCCTGGCCATCGCCCAGGCGCTGGTGATGAAGCCCCGCGTGCTGCTCCTCGACGAACCCTTCGGCGCCCTCGATCCCGGCATCCGCAAGGACATGCACGCCCTGCTGCTGGAGCTGTGGCAGGAAACCCGGCTCACCGTGTTCATGGTCACCCACGACCTGGCCGAGGGCTTCAGCCTGGGCACCCGCCTGCTGGTCTTCGACAAGGTCCGCCACGACCCGCAGGCGCCGAGTGCCTACGGCGCCCGCATCACCTACGACATCCCGCTCAACGCCGACCGCAAGGCCGCCCGCGCCGCCCTGCCCGAACCGCTCGCCGCGCGCCTGGAAACGGCCGCGCCGCTGCTCACGCCGGCCTACTGAGGAATCCCACATGAATGACCTGCGCACCACTCTCTACGAAGAAACCGTCCCCGGCGGCGGCCACACCTCCTTCGTCCTCAAGCGCGGCCAGGTTCTACGCCTGACCGACCTGGAAGGCGGCGGCAACGCCAGCATCCTGCTGTTCAACGCCGCCGAGAAAAGCGAGCGGCTGAACCTGCCCGACACTCTCAAGTGCCAGCACACCGCCAGGCTCACCGCCGGCCATTGCCTGTACTCGGACATGGGCCGCGTGCTCGCCGCCATCACCGCCGACAGCTGCGGCTGGCACGACAGCTTCGGCGGCGTGCTGAACGCCGCCGAGGTGCAGGAAAAATACGGCCAGGGCCGCTACCAGGAACTGCGCAACGGCTTCCATCGCAACGGCGCAGATAACCTGCTGGTGGAAATGGGCAAATGGGACATGCGCCTGCAGGACCTATTGATGTGCCTGAACCTGTTCAGCCGCGTGGACGTCGACGCCGACGGCTGCTTCCACTTCGCCCAGGGCAACTCCAGGGCCGGCGACTTCGTCGAACTCTATGCGCCAATGGACACCCTCGTGGTGCTCACCGCCCTGCAACACCCCATGGACCCGACCCCGCACTACGCGCCCAAGCCCATCGGGCTGACCTGGCAGCAGGTCGCGTCCGACGGCATCAGCGTGCTCTGCCGCACCTCGCGCGCGGAGAACGGCCGCGGCTTCCACAACACCGAACGCCTGTTCATCTGAAGGAGCGCGAACATGCCCATCGTCCCCAGCGACAAACACCCCGAAGCCTGCGTCTCGCGCACCCTGATTCCCGCTGGCGAGCCCAGCCTCACCGAATTGAAAGCCGGGCAGACCCTGCGCATCCTCGACCTGGAAGGCAACCAGGCGGTGGACACGCTGTTCTTCAGCGCCGCCAACCCGCGCGAGCGCTATGACGTGCAGCGCACCCTGCGCAAACAGGGGCGGGTCTACCTCAGCGCCGGCAGCGTGCTCTGGTCCAACCTCGGCAACCCGATGCTGACAATCGTCGCCGACACCTGCGGCCGCCACGACACCCTCGGCGGCGCCTGCGCCCAGGAGAGCAACACCGTGCGCTACGCCCTGGACAAGCGCTACATGCACAGCTGCCGCGACAACTTCCTGCGCGCCAGCCTGCAGGACGGTCGCCTGACCAAGGCCGACATCAGCCACAACATCAACTTCTTCATGAACGTACCGGTCACCGCCGAAGGCGGCCTGACCTTCGAGGACGGCATCTCCGGTGCCGGCAAGTACGTCGAGCTGCTCGCGCACATGGACGTCATCGTCCTGATCTCCAACTGCCCGCAGCTCAACAACCCCTGCAACGGCTGGAACCCGACCCCGGCGGAGCTGCTGGTATGGGACTGACCGCGCGCCTGCGCCAGTGGTTGTTCACGCTCTGCCAGAGCCGCAGCGCCCAGTGCAGCCCGACGCTGCGGGACACCAGTACGTGTAGGAGCGAGCTTGCTCGCGAACAGACTCCGCCCCAGCTCCGGAGTTAAGCGGGTTCGCGAGCAAGCTCGCTCCTACGCAAAGCGCTTCAGCGCCACGGACGACCGTGGCGCGCACCGAATGACGGCGGGACGGCCCGCCACCCCATGGGGACTTCCTCATGTTCGACAAGCTCCTGATCGCCAACCGCGGCGCCATCGCCTGCCGCATCCTGCGCACTCTTCGCGAGTTGCGCATCGGCGGCGTGACCGTCTACTCCGAAGCCGACGCCGCCAGCTTGCACATCCAGCAGTCCGACCAGGCCATCAGCCTCGGCGATGGCCCGGCCTCCAGCACCTACCTGGTGGTGGAGAAAATCCTCGCAGCCGCCCGCGACAGCGGCGCCCAGGCGATCCACCCCGGCTACGGCTTCCTCTCCGAGAACGCCGCCTTCGCCGAAGCCTGCGAAGCCGCCGGCATCGCCTTCGTCGGCCCGACGCCGGAACAGCTGCGCCTGTTCGGCCTCAAGCACACCGCCCGCGCGCTGGCCCGCGAACAAGGCGTGCCGATGCTCGAAGGCACCGACCTGCTGCCCGACCTGGAAGCCGCGTTGCTCGCCGGCGAACAGGTCGGTTACCCGGTGATGCTCAAGAGCACCGCTGGCGGCGGCGGCATCGGTATGCGCGTGTGCCGCTCGGCGGACGAACTGTGCGACGCCTTCGATGCGGTGAAGCGCCTGGGGCAGAACAACTTCAGCGACTCCGGCGTGTTCATCGAGAAGTACATCCAGCGCGCCCGCCACCTGGAAGTGCAGGTGTTCGGCGACGGCCAGGGCGAGGTGATCGCCCTCGGCGTGCGCGACTGCTCGGTACAGCGGCGCAACCAGAAGGTGCTGGAAGAAACCCCCGCCCCCAACCTGCCCGCTGGCATGGCCGAGCAGCTCTGCGCGGCGGCGATCCAGCTAGCCAGAGCCGTCCGCTACCGCAGCGCCGGCACCGTGGAATTCGTCTACGACAGCGAGGCGCAGCGCTTCTACTTCCTCGAAGTGAACACGCGCCTGCAGGTGGAACACGGTGTAACCGAACAGGTGTGGGGCGTCGACCTGGTGCGCTGGATGATCGAGCTGGCCGCCGGCGACCTGCCGCCGCTGGCCGAAATCGTTGCCGAGCTGAAACCCAGCGGCCACGCCATCCAGGCGCGTCTCTATGCGGAAGACCCCGGCCGCGACTTCCAGCCCTGCCCCGGCCTGCTCACCGCGGTGCAGTTCCCGGCGGCGGATGGCAAGGCGCTGCGCATCGACACCTGGGTCGAGGCCGGCTGCGAGATTCCGCCCTGGTTCGACCCGATGATCGCCAAGCTCATCGCCTGGGCGCCGAGCCGCGAGCAGGCCAGCGCCGGCCTCGATCGTGCGCTCGCCGAGAGCCTGCTTTACGGCGTTGAGTGCAACCGCGACTACCTGCGGCAGATTCTCGCAGACGCACCCTTCGCCAGCGGCTCGCCGTGGACGCGCTGCCTGGAAGGCCTGCGCTATCGCGCCCATACCTTCGAAGTGCTCAGCGCCGGTACCCAGACCAGCGTGCAGGACTACCCCGGCCGCCTCGGCTACTGGGCCGTGGGAGTGCCGCCGTCCGGGCCGATGGACGACCGCGCGCTGCGCCTGGGCAACGCCCTGCTGGGCAATCCCGAAGGCGCTGCCGCGCTGGAAATCACCATGAGCGGCCCGAGCCTGCGCTTCAACACCGACGCCGTGGTGGCCGTCACCGGCGCGGCGTTGCCGATCAGCCTTGATGGCGTCGAGCAGCCGATGGACACGTCGCTGTTCGTAGCCACCGGGTCCACGCTCAGCCTCGGCACGGTCGGCGGCGCCGGCGCGCGCAGCTACCTGTGCCTGCGCGGCGGCGTGCAGGTGCCGGACTACCTGGGCAGCAGGAGCACCTTCACCCTCGGCCAGTTCGGCGGCCACGGCGGCCGCGCCCTGCGGGCCGGCGACGTACTGCATCTCGCGGAGCTGGCCGACGACAGCCACGGCGCCAGCCTGCCGCCCGAGCTGCGCACCGATCTGCCAGCCGTGCGGCAAATCCGCGTGATCTATGGACCCCATGGCGCGCCGGAATATTTCACTCCGGCCTACATCGACACCTTCTTCGCCACCGACTGGGAAGTGCACTTCAACTCCAGCCGCACCGGCGTGCGCCTGATCGGCCCGAAGCCGGAATGGGTCCGCGAGAGCGGCGGCGAGGCCGGCCTGCACCCGTCGAACATCCACGACAACCCCTACGCCATCGGCGCGGTGGACTTCACCGGCGACATGCCGGTGATCCTCGGCCCGGACGGCCCGAGCCTGGGTGGCTTCGTCTGCCCGGCGACTGTGATCGAGGCCGATCTCTGGCGGCTCGGCCAGCTCAAGGCGGGGGACAGGGTGCGGTTCGTGCCTGTATCCATTTCCGAAGCTCGTGAACTGGCAGCTCTTCGTAGGACCGAGGGGGGCGCCCCAGCCCTTGCTCGCGAACAGAGTTCTGCCTGGCACCCCGGTGACATGCGGTTCGCGAGCAAGCTCGCTCCTACAGTTGCACAGCCCCGCCCCGCTGCCGCCGAACTCCCCTCCCCCATCGTCCTGGACCTCGGCCAGGACGACACCCGCCTGGTCGCCCGTCTCTCCGGCGACACCCATCTGCTGCTGGAAATCGGCCAGCCCGAGCTGGACCTGGTCCTGCGCTTCCGCGCCCACGCGCTGATGCAGGCGCTGGAAGCGAAAGAGCTCGACGGCGTAATCGACCTCACCCCCGGCATCCGCTCGCTGCAGGTGCACTACCAGCCGGAAACCCTGCCACTGAACGTGCTGCTGGAAACCGTCGCCGGCCTGTGGGATGCCGTGTGCGCCGCCCAGGACCTCAAGGTGCCGTCACGGATCGTCCACCTGCCGCTGTCCTGGGACGACCCGTCCTGCCAGTTGGCCATCGAGAAGTACATGACCACCGTGCGCAAGGACGCACCCTGGTGCCCGAGCAACCTGGAGTTCATCCGCCGCATCAACGAACTGCCGGACCTGGAAGCCGTATACCGCACCGTGTTCGAGGCCAGCTACCTGGTGATGGGCCTGGGTGACGTCTACCTCGGCGCGCCGGTGGCCACGCCGCTGGACCCGCGCCACCGTCTGGTCACCACCAAGTACAACCCGGCGCGCACCTGGACCGCGGAAAACTCCGTGGGCATCGGCGGCGCGTACCTGTGCGTCTACGGCATGGAAGGCCCCGGCGGTTACCAGTTCGTCGGCCGCACCCTGCAGATGTGGAACCGCTACCGCGAAGTCGCTGCGTTCAACGGCAAGCCCTGGCTGCTGCGCTTCTTCGACCAGATCCGCTTCTACCCGGTGTCGGCGGACGAACTGCTGCGCATCCGCCGCGACTTCCCGCTGGGCCGCTACCCCCTGCGCATCGAGGAAAGCGAACTGCGCCTGGCCGACTACCAGCAGTTCCTCGCCGAGGAAGCCGACAGCATCGCTGCCTTCCGCGGCCACCAGCGGGCCGCCTTCGATGCCGAGCGCGAACGCTGGATCGCTTCCGGCCAGGCGCACTTCGAGAGCGAGGAAGCCGCCGTCGACAGCAGCGAGGACGCCCCGCTCGGCGCCGGCCAGCACGCCATCGAAAGCCATATCGCCGGCAACCTCTGGCAGGTGCAGGTGGAGGCCGGCGCCAGCGTGAAGGCCGGCGACATCCTGGTGATCCTCGAATCCATGAAGATGGAAATCCCCCTCACCGCCCCGCGCGACGGCGTGGTGCGCGAAGTGCGCGTGCAGCCCGGCTCGCCGGTGCGTGCCGGGCAGCGGGTGGTGGTGATGGAGGAGGCGTGAGCTGACACCGCAGATGTTGCGAAGCCCCCCTCTCCCTAACCCTCTCCTTGAAGGGAGAGGGGACTGTTCGGAGCGGGGTTGAAGCATTGATTCATCCTGGAACCACGGCCTGTCCGTGGTTCGAACCCGACACCGCGCCGGACGCTCTTCCCCCTCTCCCTTCAGGGAGAGGGCCGGGGAGAGGGTATCCGCCCAGCACAGGAATCCCGACCATGCCCACCACCTTCGACCTCCGCCTCGCCACCCTGCGCACCGCCTACCGCGAAGGCCGCACCACGCCGCGCCAGTTGATCGCCGAGTTGCGCAACAAGGCCGCCGCGCTGAACCCCGACTACCACCTGTTCATCCACCTGCTGGCGCCGGACGAACTGGAGCCCTACCTCGCCGCGCTGGACAACCAATCCCCAGACAGCCTGCCGCTCTACGGCATCCCCTTCGCCATCAAGGACAACATCGACCTTGCCGGCATCCCCACCACCGCCGCCTGCCCCGCCTTTGCCTACACGCCGAAGACCTCGGCGACGCTGGTGCAGCAGCTGATCGACCTGGGCGCCATCCCGCTGGGCAAGACCAATCTCGACCAGTTCGCCACCGGTCTCAACGGCACCCGCTCGCCCTACGGCGAATGCCGTAACAGCGTGCTGCCGGAATACCCGTCCGGCGGCTCCAGCGCCGGCTCCTCGCTGGCCGTGGCGCTGGGCGTGGCGAGCTTCGCCCTGGGCACCGACACCGCCGGCTCCGGCCGTGTGCCGGCGGCGCTCAACGGCCTGTTGGGGCTCAAGCCGAGCAAGGGCCTGCTGTCCAACCACGGCCTGGTGCCGGCCTGCCGCACCCTGGACTGCATCACCTACTTCACCGCCAGCGCCGCCGAGGCCAGCGAGCTGCTGGGCCTCACCGCCCGGCTCGACCCGAGGGACGGCTACAGCCGCGCCAATCCCGCCTGGAACGACGCCGGCGCCTTCGGTGCGCCCCGGCCCTTCCGCTTCGGCGTTCCGCGCGCCGACCAGCTGGAGTTCTTCGGCTGCCATGAAGGCCCGGTGTTGTTCACCGACGCCATCGACCAGCTCAAGGCTCTCGGCGGCGAGGCCCGGGAAATCGACTTCGCGCCTTTCCTCGAAGCCGCGCGCCTGCTCTACGAAGGCCCCTGGGTGGCCGAGCGCTACAGCGTGGCCGGCGAGCTGATCGAACGCGACCCACAGGCGGTGCTGCCGGTGATCCGCGACGTGCTGGCCAAGGCGCCCGGCGCCACCGCCGTGCAGGCCTTCCGTGCGCAGTACCGGCTGCAGGAGCTAAAGGCGCAGTGCGACGCGATCCTCGCCGACCTCGACTGCGTGCTCACCCCCACCATCGGCCGCCCGGTGACGCTGGAGGAGCTTCACGCCGAACCGGTGAAGCGCAATTCCGAGCTGGGTTACTACACCAACTTCATGAACCTGCTGGACTACGCCGCCGTCGCCGTGCCCAGCGCGATCATGGACAACGGCCTGCCCTGGGGCGTGACGCTGTTCGGCCGCGCCTTCACCGACCAGTACCTGCTCGGCATCGCCGACGCACTGCAGCGCCGGCACAACCTGCCGCTCACCGGTGGTAACCCGGTCTGCCCCGCCTCTTCCGCCAACCCTGCGCGCAATGACCGCGCGCGCCTGGTGGTGTGCGGCGCGCACCTCGACGGCCTGGCGCTGAACGGGCAACTGCGCCAGCGCGGCGCTCGCCTGCTGCGCGCCACTCGCAGCGCGCCGGCCTACAAGCTCTACGCCCTCGCCGGCGGCCCGCCTCTGCGCCCCGGCATGCTGCGCGTGGCCGAAGGCGGCGTGGCCATCGAAGTGGAAGTCTGGGAACTGCCCAGCGCCGAGCTGGGTTCCTTCCTCACCGGCATCCCCGCGCCCCTGGGGCTGGGCAAGGTGCAGCTGGAGGATGGCAGCTGGGAAACCGGCTTCATCTGCGACGCCTGGGGACTGGATGACGCCGAGGACATTAGCCGCTTCGGTGGCTGGCGGGCGTGGTTAACAAGCCGCGGATAACGCCGCGACCGCTCTCGACGTTTCGAGGCCGCCGCCCGCGAGTCGCTGCCAGGATCAGCGGTTCGATCGATTGTTGCGCCGGCTCTGGCCAGGCCGGCGCCGGCTGACAGGGAGTCAATGGCGGCCCCATCCAGACGTCTGGAGCCCCATGGACGACCCACGGCCTGCCATGGTCCGAACGAACCTGGCAGAAGCAGTCCATGGACAAGCTGCCACCGGCTTCGTCATCTCCGTCTCCCGCCTGCCAGGCTGGAGTCAGTCCGGAACAGGAGATTGAAATTGATGCGGCTTGATCGAGGGCTGGCTGTTCACCATGCAGTACAGCGCCCCTGCGAGTACCAGACCCACCACCCAACTGATGTCCGCCCCCAGCCAGTCCGCTACGAAGCCGGTGTAGAACGAAAGCTTCATGAATGGGATAGTGCCGATGATCGAGACGGCATAGACCATTAGCGTGCGGCGATTGAAGCGCCCGTATCGCCCTTGGGGATCGTACAGCTCGCCCACCTCATAGTGACCGCGACACACCCAGTAGTAGTCAGCCAGGTTGATCGCACTCCAGGGGATCAGCAGGTAGAGCTGTCCAATCAGAATGTCGGCAAAGAAGGTGTCAAAGTGATACTGGGTGGCGATGGCGATCAGGGTTGCGGCTACGGTCAGCACGGCCATCACCAGCGCCTTTGCAGAAGCGGTGACGTATCGCAGCCCGCCAAAGGCTCCGAAGATCGTCACCGAAGACATGTAGGCGCTGTACAGGCAGAGCACGTTGTACTGGATCACCCCGAGGGCAATCACGCCCAACGCCAATGGCGCCCAGGGGCCGAACAGCGTGGCAATCGCGGTTGCGGGATCATGCCCAAGCGCTGCCGGGATAGCGACGGCCAGCAGAGCGCCCAGGGCCATCATGGCGAAAGAGCCCAGCGCGCAGCCGCAGTAGGTTGTCCAGAACGTGGCGCGAGTGCTGACATTGGCCGGAAGGTAACGCGAGTAATCCGCGACGTAGGGGCCGTAACCCAAGGTCCAGGACGCCGCCTGCGCGACAACCAGGTTGAAGGCAATCAGCGAAAAGCCCGCGCCCGTTGCCGTTGTCGATATCGCATCGCCGGGGTGCAACAGGATCAATGCCAGTGCGCTGGCGAATACCAGTGTCGACATCAGGCTCATCCACGCCCCCAGACGGTGGATCAGCTCATAGCCTACGAAGCCGATGATGAAGGTCAGAATGCCCACCACCACGATGGCCTGGTCATCGCTGATGGGTAGCAGTGCCTTCAAGGCATCGCGCATCAGGACGCCACTGGCGGCCAGGAACAGCACCGCCGCCGTGACCATCACCAGCAAGGGAATCGCAGCGCCGTAGACGCCGAATTGCGCGCGGCTCTGAATCATCTGCGGGACGCCCAGATGCGGGCCCTGGGCGGAGTGGGCGGCCATGAAGATGGTGCCGACGAGATTGCCGATCAGCAGGCCGAGCAATGTCCAGGCGAAGCTCAGCCCTGAAGCGATGCCCAACATGCCGACGAACAGAGCGGTCACTTGGAAATTCGAGCTGAACCAGATAGTGAACAACCGCCTGGGTGTGCCATAGCGCTCAGAGTGAGGAACGAACTCAATACTTCGCTTTTCAAGCTTCACGACCGCCTCCTGATTTATCCCGGCGATTATCAGGTGACGATCGAGAGCTCTTCGGCCCGACTACGAACACCTCGTAGCTACTAACGACCCATGCGAACAGCGGTTCGTCCTCCCTTGAATAGCCTCCATCAGCTTCGGGGCGGCGGCCGTCCCCGGCCAGAACCCGCTACTTCCCCCAAACGGTCACTCATGCACAGCAGGTATCGGCCGATGGGGTCGGGTGAGTCCCGACTGGGAATCGGCCGGTGTTACGAAGGCGCTCGCTGCGCACCGGAACGAGGCAGCGCGGTTACGTTCCGCCCCAGGCCGCACCGCCCCCGCATCACCGCCCTTCCCTGCCTATCTCATTCAAATCAATTACTTGAGTGTGTTTCTCGCACCTGGCACGGCTCGTGCATTTTTGAATACATGGATAATTGGATCCAAACATCCAAAGGAGCAATCCCATGCGCCTGGTACCCACGCCGCGCCAACCCATGAGTGCCGAAGACGAGGCCTACGATTACCTCCTCGAGGCCATCTGCACCGGCCGCTTCAAGACGGGCGACCGCCTCGTCGCCGAAGACATCGCCAACGACATCGGCATGAGCCGCATGCCGGTGCGCGGCGCCTTCAAGCGTCTGGATGCCGAAGGCCTGGTCACCCTGCGGCCGAATCGGGGCGCCATCGTCAGCGGCCTGAACATCGAGGAAATGCACGAAGTCTTCGAGATGCGCAGCGCTCTCGAAGGCCTGGCTATCCGCGTTGCCGTTCCCAGGCTCACCGAGCGCGACATCGCCCGCCTGGAACGCATGCTCGACGAGATGGACGACTACCGCGACGACAGCGCCCAGTGGGTCAGCCGTCACCGCGCCTTCCACGAATACCTCTGCAGCCTCGCCGGACGCCCGCGGCTGATGCGCCAGATCACCGCGCTGTACTCGGTGATCGAACCGCACATGCGCCTGTGGCTGCAGCACGTCGACAAGCCCATGAGCGCCCGCGAGGAGCACGCCGTGATCCTCGAAGCCCTGCACTCGGGCGATGCCCGCGAGGCCGAGCGGGTGATTCGCGAGCACATCGAGGGAACCATTCCTTCCCTGGCGAGATTCCTGGAGGCGCGGACCTCCTGAGGCGCAAGCCTTGTGAAAACCGAGCAAGTCCTTCGAAGCAACGGGCGCCCAGACCCGTACTTCTGTGTCCCTGAACTGCCCCTGGCAACCCACCCCGGAGAGCAACATGTTCGAACGCAGGATCCCGCAGTGCCTTCTCGCCCTTTGCCTGGCCGCCCCGTTGGCGCATGCCGATGTGAAGATTCCCGAGCGCTTGCAGAATGTCGACAAGGTGACCTTCTGCGGCGGCATGGACTCCCCGCCCATGGGTTTCTATGACGCCAACCAGAAGCTCACCGGCGTCACCATCGACCTGGGCGAGGCCATCGCCAAGCGACTGGGCGACAAGAAGATCGAATGGCGCATCACGCCCTTCTCCGGGCTGATCCCGGCGCTGCTGGCCAAGCAGTGCGACATGCTGGTGGACCAGCTGTTCGACAAGCCCGAACGGCGCGAAGTGATCGACATGGTCAACTACATGTATTCCAGCCAGGCCGTGGTAGTCGCCAAGGGCAACCCCGAGGGCATCCGCAGCCTGGACGACCTCTCCGGCAAGAAGGTCGCGGTGCTCAACGGCTCCACCATCCGCACCCTGCTCGACGCCCACAACGAGAAACTGGCCAAGGCCGGCAAGCCGCCGATGAAGGTGGTGGTCTACAACACCGACACCGACGCCTTCCAGTCCCTGCGCATCCGCCAGACCGACGCCTACGGCACCACCGTGGAAACCGCCGGCTACTACCAGAGCATGGCGCCGGACCTGTTCGAGATCGGCGTGCCGGCCTTCGCGCGCATCCTCACCGGGCTGGGCATCCGCAAGGAAGACAAGCAGCTCAGCGAAGCCGTCACGCAGATCATCAAGGACATGCAGGCCGACGGCAGCTACACCACGCTCCTGGCCAAGTGGCACATCGAAGGCGACAAACTGGACTGAGGTAACGAGACATGAACTTCAGTTGGGACGTGTTCTGGCAGTACCTGCTGCGACCGAGCGACATCTACCTCTACGGCCTCTGGCTGACCTGCGTGATCGCCGTCAGCGCCATGCTCCTGGGCTGCGTGCTCGGGCTGCTGGCGGCGCTGATGCGGCTGTCCTCCAAACCGCTGCTGCAATACCCGGTGCGCTTCTACGTGTGGCTGATGCGCGGCACGCCGCTGCTGGTGCAGATCGTCTTCCTCTACACCGCGCTGGCCGCCGGCGGCGTCTTCCGCTTCGAGGACCTGGACCTGGGGCTGTTCATCCTGCCCGGCAACATCCAGGCGGCGATCATCGCCCTGGGCCTCAACGAAGGCGCCTACATGGCCGAGATCATCCGCGCCGGCATCGGCGCGGTGGACAAGGGCCAGTACGAGGCCGGCAAATCCCTGGGGATGACCTTCCCCAGGCTGATGCGCCGCATCGTGCTGCCCCAGGCCTTCCGGGTGATAGTTCCGCCGCTGGGCAACGAGTTCAACGTGATGCTGAAGAACACCACCCTGGTCAGCGTGATCGGCGTGCAGGAACTGCTGCTGAGCACCCAGATGGTCACCTCGGCGACCTTCCGCGTGTTCGAGCTGTACCTGGTCGTGGCCATCTACTTCCTCGCCCTGACCACGCTGTGGGGCTTCTTCCAGCGCTGGCTGGAAGCGCGCTTCGGCAAATCCGACGGCCAGGCCGCCGCACCGAACCGCATGTTCGGCCGGCAGGCGATGAAACTGCTGAGGGGGCGTTGAGATGATCCCGGACATGAAAGACGTGGTGATCCAGGCCCGCGACGTGCACAAGGCCTTTGGCGACCTGGAAATCCTCAAGGGCGTCTCCCTGGAAGTACGCCGTGGCGAAGTGGTGGTGCTGATCGGCGCCTCGGGCTCGGGCAAGACCACCTTCATCCGTTGCATGAACCACCTGGAAGACATCCAGGGCGGCAGCATCCGCGTCAACGGCGAGCTGATGGGCTACCGCGAGCGCCCGGACGGCAAGCTGGTGCGCGACTCGGAAAGCAATATCGCCCGCCGCCGCCGCGACATCGGCATGGTGTTCCAGCGCTTCAACCTGTTCCCGCACATGACCGTGCTGGAGAACATCATCGAAGCGCCGACCCAGGTGCTCGGCGTGCCGCGCGGCGAAGCGCTGGACCAGGCGCGCCGGCTGCTGGCGCGGGTGCGCCTGTCGGACAAGGCCGAGCACTACCCCGGCCAGCTCTCCGGCGGCCAGCAACAGCGCGTGGCCATCGCCCGCGCCCTGGCGATGAAGCCCCAGGCCATGCTCTTCGACGAACCCACCAGCGCGCTGGACCCGGAGACCGTGGGCGAAGTGCTGCAGGTGATGAAAGAGCTGGCCGACGAAGGCATGACCATGGTGGTCGTCACCCACGAGATGGGCTTCGCCCGCGAAGTGGCCGACCGCGTGGTGGTGCTGCACCAGGGCGAACTCATCGAGGAAGGCCCGCCGGCGCAGGTCTTCGGCAATCCGCACCACCCGCGCACGCGGGAATTCCTCAGCCGCGTTCTCTGATCGCCCATGCCTCTGACGACCTGCCGCCGAAAACCCAGCGCGTGATCACCCGCGAATGGACCCGAATCAAGACTGACCGCTGAACCGAAGAGAGTTTTCCATGCTGAGCTTCTCTGCCCACGAATATCCCTACGCCTCCCAGCGCCAGAGCGTGTTTGCCCGCAACGGCATGGTCGCCACCTCGCAGCCGCTGGCGGCCGAGGCCGGCATCGCCATGTTGCGAGCCGGCGGTAATGCCATCGACGCCGCCATCGCCAGCGCCGCCGCGCTGACCGTGGTCGAACCCACCGGTTGCGCCATTGGCGGCGACGCCTTCGCCCTGGTCTGGGTCAAGGACCAGCTGCACGGCCTGGACGCCAGCGGCCACGCGCCCGCCTCCATCTCCATCGACAAGGTGAAAGCCGCAGGCTTTGAGAAGATGCCGGTACACGGCTGGCTGCCGGTCACCGTGCCGGGCATTCCCTCGGCCTGGGCGGAGCTGTCCGCGCGCTTCGGCAAGCTGCCCTTCGCCGATCTGCTGCAACCGGCCATCGCCCTCGCCCGCGACGGTTTCCCGGTGTCCCCGGTGGTCGCCCACCAGTGGGAAATCGCCCGTCGCGAATACCAGGAAAGCCGCGCCGCCGTACCAGCGCTGGAAGCCTGGTTCGACACCTTCACCGTCAACGGCGAAGCGCCGCACGCCGGCCAGCTGTTCCGCAACCCGGCCCAGGCGAAAACCCTCGCCGAGCTGGCCGAGACGAAGTGCGAAAGCTTCTACCGGGGCGCCCTCGCCCAGCGCCTGGCTGCGCACTCCGCCGCCACCGGCGGCGAGCTGAGCGCGGCGGACCTGGCCGGTTACAAGCCCAAGTGGGTCGAGCCGATCAGGACCCGCTACCGCGGCTACGACGTCTGGGAAATCCCGCCCGCCGGCCAGGGGCTGATCGCCCTGATGACCCTGAACATCCTCCAGGGCTACGACTTCGACCAGCGCGACAGCCAGCTCACCTGGCACCGCCAGCTCGAAGCGATGAAGAAGGCCTACGCCGACGGCCTGCACTACATCACCGACGCCGAGCACATGCGCGTCAGCACCGCAGCGCTGCTCTCCGACGACTACGCCGCGCGCCGCCGCGCCGAGATCGGCGAATACGCCGCCGAGCCCAGGCACGGCGACCCGCACGCCAGCGGAACCGTGTACATCGCCGCCGCCGACGGCGAAGGCAACATGGTCTCCTTCATCCAGAGCGCCTACCACGGCTTCGGCTCCGGCGTGGTGCTGCCCGACAGCGGCATCGGCCTGCAGAACCGTGGCTCGGAATTCAGCCTCGACCCTGCGCACTCCAACGCTCTGGCGCCGGGCAAGAAGACCTTCCACACCATCATCCCCGGCTTCCTCAGCAAGGACGGTGTGGCTGTCGGCCCGTTCGGCGTGATGGGTGGCTACATGCAGCCCCAGGGGCACGTGCAGATGGTGATGAACCTGGTGGACTTCGGCCTCAACCCGCAAGCCGCGCTGGACGCCCCGCGCTGGCAGTGGCTGGGAGGGATGAAGGTGGGCATCGAGCAGACGGCCTCGCGCGACCTGGCCTTCGCCCTCGCCCGCCGCGGTCACCAGGTGGAGGTGAGCTGCGACCTGACCGACTACGGCCGCGGCCAGATCATCGTCCGCGACCCGGAGACCGGCGTGCTCTGCGGCGGTACGGAACCCAGGGCCGACTCGCATATCGCGGTCTGCTGACAGCCATTGGCCAGGAGCCAACATGATCCTCAAAGCCATGCCGGCCAGCGAACTGGCCATTTCCCCGCTCGTCCTGGGCGGCAACGTGTTCGGCTGGACGATCGACGAGCCCCGCTCGCTGCGCCTGCTCGACGCCTTCCTCGACGCCGGCCTGAACAGCATCGACACCGCGGACATGTATTCGGCATGGGTGCCGGGGCACAGCGGCGGCGAGTCGGAGTCCATCATCGGCAAGTGGCTCGCACGCCATCCTGGCCAGCGCGACCGCATCACGCTGTTCAGCAAGGTCGGCGCCGAACTCTCGTCGACCCGCAAGGGTCTGTCGCGACGCTGGATACTGCAGGCCGCGGAGGATTCGCTGCGGCGCCTGCAGACCGACTACATCGACCTCTACTTCTCGCACTACCCGGACCCGGAAACGCCGCACGAGGAAACCCTGCGCGCCTACGAGGAACTGATCGCCGCCGGCAAGGTACGCGCCATCGGCGCCTCCAACTTCAGCCCGGCGCAGTTGCAGGCGGCCAAGGCAACCGCCGACGAGCTGATGCTGCCGCACTACTCGGCGCTGCAGGTGGAATACAACCTCTACGACCGCGCCGGATTCGAGTCCGACATCCAGCCGCTGGCCATCGACCAGGGCTGTGCGGTGGTCACCTACTTCAGCCTCGCCTCCGGCTTCCTCTCGGGGAAATACCGCCGCCTCGCCGACCTCGGCGACAGCGCCCGTCGCGAAGACCTGGAGAAATACTTCGACGATCGCGGCATGCGCATCCTCACGGCGCTGCACCGGGTCGCCAATGAGCATGGCGCCTGCCCTGCAGAAGTCACCCTCGCCTGGTTGCGGCAACAACCGGGGGTCAGCGCGCCGATCGCCAGCGCCACCAGCGAAACCCAGCTGGCCGCCCTGGTTCGCGCCAGTCGCCTGAAGCTTGATGGCGAAAGCCTGGCGTTGCTCGACCACGCCAGCCGGGCGGAGGCGTAGGTTGCTTGCACGCCGCGTGGAGGGGCGCACAGATACCTGTCAGAGTGCGACGACTACGCCCCGCAAATCCCAACGCGGTGGCCTCTTCTCCTCTGGCGCGCGCAATGGGCCAGTCCGCTGATCAGAACACCGACCACCCAATCCGCGAACTAAGCAGTTCGAGCGCCGCCATCCCGGCGTAGGAGTTACCCGCGGCATTCAACTCCGGCGACCACACGCATACGGTAAATTGACCCGGCACTATCGCCACGATCCCGCCACCCACGCCACTCTTGCCCGGCAACCCCACGCGGTAGGCGAAATTCCCTGCTTCGTCATACAGCCCGCTGGTGGCCATGATCGAGTTCACCTGCTGGGTCTGGCGCCGGGTCAGAATCTGCTCGCCACTGTGCTTGCAGAACCCATCGTTGGCCAGAAAACAGAAGGCTCGGGCCAGATCGAGGCAATTCATCTGCAGCGCGCAGTAGCTGAAATAGCTGCGCAACACCGTCTCGACCTCGTTATGGAAGTTGCCGAACGACTGCATCAGGTAAGCCATGGCGGCGTTGCGCGCGCGGAACTGATACTCCGAATCGGCTACACGGGTATCGATCGATATGTGGGGATTGCCCGACAGGCGCCGCACGAAATCGCGCATCGACAGAATGGGGGCTGCAAAGCGCGATTGGTTGATGTCGCAGATCACCAACGCCCCCGCGTTGATAAAGGGATTACGTGGGCGCCCGCGCTCGAACTCCAACTGCACCAGCGAGTTGAACGGCTGGCCCGAGGGCTCATGTCCCAGCCGTTCCCAGATGGCTTCACCGGAGTGGCCAATCGCCTGAACCAGACTGAACACCTTGGAAATGCTTTGCACCGAAAACGGCACCAACGCGTCGCCTGCGCAGTAATAGCTGCCATCGTTGCCATAAACCGCGATGCCCAGCTGATGGGCCGGGACATCAGCCAGCGCGGGGATGTAGTCAGCCACTTTACCCTTGCCGATCAAGGGACGTACTTCTTCGAGAATCTCGTTCAACAGCGTTTGCATGGAAGGCCCTGTTATCAGACCCCAGACGACGGCACGGGGCAGCATCCTTGACGCAGACCGAGCAGGAGAGATCACACATTCGACATCAAAATGGCGGCGGTGTATTTGCAGGATGAAATCCAACCGACCTGGAAACGAAAAAGCCCCGCATTAGCGGGGCTTTCGACTTTGGCTTGGCCGTTACAAAGCCTGCACCTGATCGGCCTGAGGGCCTTTCGCGCCGTTGGTCACGTAGAAGCTGACGCGCTGACCTTCGTCCAGCGTTTTATAGCCAGTACTCTCGATCGCTCGGAAATGAACAAAGACGTCCGCACCACTTTCGGGGGTGATGAAACCAAAACCCTTTTCAGGGTTGAACCACTTTACGGTACCAGTTTGACGAGTAGTCATGATGAATCTCCAAAAAGTTCATGCCATGCAACATGCGAGGCACGACTGGATGCGAAGTGAAGAGGGGCCGCAAAGATGGAGAATCACGAAGACAAAACATCGATCGGTGCCGCTAAACCGAGCAGGCAGGAGGTCACCATACAGACTTTGCATGGAATAGATAGGGAAATCTCAGGAATTTGCCGATATCGGTCGGACGGTCGGGAGTGAGCACAATATGTGCGTATAGTGGGTCGCTAGCCACCAACGTGGTGGCTCATCACCTCAGGTGAACTGATGTCCAATTCAGAAATCAAAACCGAGCGTTCGGAGCTGGATAAGAAAATTTCAGCATTTCTTTCTAAAGGCGGAGAGATTCAGGAAATTCCCGCCGGCAGGTACGGCCGCAAGGAGCCGTTCAAGCGTGCCGAGTGGACCATAGGCAAGAAAAAGCCGGAGGCTTGATCCTCCAGAAATGGAAAAGGCCGCACCTATCGATGCGGCCTTCTTGTTATGTGGCTCTCCTGAAGTTCGCCATGGGCCACGCCGAGCAAAGGCAGATTCCGGCCAGGAGCGGACATATAAGACCGAGAAGAAAGGATTGTCGGCGGCATGGTTGATCCTTGCCGCTCGATGTCGGACGGAACGGCCCCCCCCATCGCCAGTACCCGCATTGGAGCAGCCAATGGCGCCCGCAACCTCTCCTGTTTCAGAGACCGAGCAACGGAAAACGCTTGGCGATGTCGTCGCCGGTGAACTTGGCGACCCAGCCCTCGGCGTTGTTGAACAGGCGGATCGCCACGAAGTGCGGGCGCTCACCCATGTCGAACCAGTGGCGGGTGCCGGCCGGCACCGAGATCAGGTCGTTCTTCTCGCACAGCACGGCATAGACGTGATCCTCGATGTGCAGGGTGAACAGCCCGCGACCGGCAACGAAGAAGCGCACCTCGTCCTCGCCGTGGCGGTGTTCATCGAGGAACTTGGCGCGAAGTTCGTCCTTCTGCGGGTGATCGGCGCTCAGGCTGACCACGTCCACGGTGACGTAGCCCTCCTCCTCCTGCAGGCGGCGGATCTCGTGCTGGTAGGCGGCGAGCACCTCCTCCTGGCTGGCGCCGGGGGCGATGGGCGCATTGGCCTGCCAGCGCTGGAAACGCACGCCGACGGCGCCCAGGGTCGAGGCGATGTCCTCGGCATGAGTCAGCAGCTTCAGCGGCTGCTCGGGGCTCGATTCGTGGTAGACGGTCAGGCTGCTCATGGACGGTTCCTCAGATCGCTGAATTCGCCCAGCGAAGGCTCAATATTTTCAGTTCGCATTCGAAGAGAAACTCGAAGGCTTCCACCTGGCGCAAGGCATCGGCCATGCGCGCCCCCCATGTGTACAGGCCATGGCCACGAATCAGATAACCGGGGCAGTTGGGATGGGCGTCGAGCCAGGGCTGCACCTTGGCGGCCAGGCGGGCGATGTCCTGGTCGTTGTCGAAGATCGGCACGGTGACGCGGCCTTCGTGGGTGGTGACGCCGGCGAAGGCCTTCTGCAGTTCGTAGTCTTCCAGCTCCAGGCGATCGCCGGGCGTGAGACGCGAAAGCACGGTGGCATTCACCGAATGGGTGTGCAGCACCGCGCCGATCTCCGCGCGCCAGGCGTAGAGCTGGGTGTGCAGCAAGGTTTCCGCCGACGGCTTCTTGCCCGGCTCCAGGCTGTTGCCGGCCAGATCGGTCTCCAGCAGGTCATCGACGCCCAACTGGCCCTTGTGCTTGCCCGAAACGGTGAGCAGCGCGCGGTCGGCCGCCAGGCGCGCCGAGTAGTTGCTGCTGGTGGCCGGCGACCAGCCGCGGCCGTGGAGGAAGCTCCCGGCTTCGATGATCTGCTGGGTGAGTGAATGGCGGGTATCGGTCATGAAAGGTCGCAGAGGCTGCTGGAGTGGGAATAGGCCGCCACTTTATCGACGACCCTGTACAACCCTAAATACCTTAATCGCATGAGGTAATAACCCGGCGGGAGGCCAGAAGGCCTGAGCCAGAGCGATCCTCGCCGCTCAGCATGGCAGTGGCTGCATTGCGAAGCGTGTTGATCAGCACGAGCGTCCGGCGACCTTTTTTATTCCTTACAATTATAAAAACCAGTAAAAATCATATTGGTATATACCAAATACTCTCCCCTTCAATACGCCCCATCGCAGTTGCCGGCCGCTGGCCGTATCGGAGAAAGGTTCCATGTTTGCCTTGCGGGTCATGCTCGAATACTTCCACCCCTGGCCCAATTCGGCCGGTTTCTACCTCGCCCGTGAACGCGGCTGGTACCGCGAGGCGGGGCTGGACGTAGAACTGGTGGTGCACGACCCCTACCACGGCGACACCCTCGACCACCTGGCGCGTGGCGCCGCCGCGTTCGGCGTGTTCCCCAGCAACCGACTGCTGGTGCGCCGCGAGCTGGGCCAGCCGCTGATTGGCGTGGCGGCGATCAACCACCGTGGCCTGGAGTCGATCCAGACCCTCACCGACAGCGGCATCCAACGGCCGCGCGACCTGCAGGGCAAGCGCCTGGCGCTCAACCCTACACCGCGCGGCCTGGCCATGGTGCGCCATCTGGTAAGCCAGGACGGCGGCGATCCCGATGCAGTGGAGCTGGTGGATGCCGGCTTCCGCGAGCTGCGCCCCGAGGACCTGGCCGCCGGCCTCGCCGACGCCAGCTTCGGCGGCTACTGGGCCTGGGAAGCCTTGCTGCCCAGTTCCATCGCCAACGAACGCCGCGTGGTGCTGCCGGTGGACGAGATCGGCGCGCCGCCCTATCACAGCTACCTGCTGGGTGCTCGCGAGGACTGGCTGGACGCCAATGCGGACATCGCGCGGCGCTTCCTCGCCGTCACGGCACGTGGTTTCCTGGCGGCAGCGGCGGATCCCGAGGCCGCGCTGCCGGTCTACGAACGCACCATTCCCTACTTTCCCCACCAGATGCTGGCAGAATCCCTGCGGCGCATCGCGCCCAGCTGGCTGCATCAAGGCCGCTGGGGCGAACAGCGCGAAGAACTGCTGCAGCCCTATGCCCAGTGGCTGCATGAATACGGTGTGCTGCGCGACCCGGAAGTCTGGCGCGGCGCCACCAGCAATGCCTGGCAAGTGGAGAATCCAGCATGACGAAACGCCTGAGCCACGGCATGGGCCTGGAACCGGTGGAGGCCGACTGGCCGGCGCTGGCCGAAGCGGAAGTCCGCGCGCTGCTCGCTGACTTTCCGGCCGCCGGCGACGAGGCCCGCCTGACCTGGCACAGCCCCCGGCCCTTCTCGGCCGCCGTGCTGGTGGAGACCGGCAGCGGCCCGCTGTTCGTCAAACGCCACCACCCGAGCGTGCGCACGGCTGAATGGCTGGCGGAGGAGCATGACTTTTTGGACCACCTGGCGCGCCGTGGCGCACCGGTCGCCCAGGTGCTGCGCGATGGCCAGGGCCGCAGCGCCATCGAGCGCGACGGCTGGACCTATGAAGTCCATCGAAAGGCCGAGGGCCTGGACCTGTACCGCGACGCGCTGTCCTGGACGCCGTTCCAGCACAACGCCCACGCCTTCGCCGCCGGCGCCACGCTGGCGAAGCTGCACCGCGCCGCCGAGGGTTTCGACGCACCGCCCCGCAGCGCCGGCGTGCTGGTCAGCAACCTGAACCTGTTCGGCGCAACGGACCCGCTGGCCGCCATCGAAGCGACCTTCCCCCAGGCGCCCGCCCTCGCCGACTACCTGCAGGCGCGCCCATGGAAGGAAACCCTCAGCGAGCTGCACCTGCCGCTGCAACGCGAACTGCTGCCCTACCTGCAGCGCCAGCCAGCTCTGTGGACCCACAACGACTGGCACGCCTCGAACCTGCTGTGGAGCGAGGACGGCCCGCAGGCGCAGGTGGTCTCGGTGCTGGACTTCGGCCTGAGCGACCGCAGCTTCGCGCTGTTCGACCTGGCCACCGCCATCGAACGCAACCTGGTGCCCTGGCTGGAGCTGGACCAGGGCCGCGCCGCCGTGGCCGACCTCGATGCACTGGACGCCCTGCTGCAGGGCTACGCCAGCGTGCGCCCGCTGAGCCGCGACGACCTGCTCGCGCTGGCCGCGCTATTGCCGCTGGTGCACGCGGATTTCGCGCTGTCGGAAGTCATCTACTTCCACGGCATCCTCGGCTCGGCCGAGAGCGCTTCGCTGGCCTACGAAAACTACCTGATCGGCCACACCCGCTGGTTCCTCGACAGCGAAGGCCAGCGCCTGCTGGACCATGTTCGCCAGCTGGCGGCGAAGGTGAACTGAGATGAGCGAACCCCTGGTCACCGCGCACTGGCTGGCCGCCGCGCTGGACGACCCGCGCCTGTGCCTGCTGGATGCCAGCGTGGAGCTGGCCGCCCCGGCATTCGACGGCGACTACCGCGTCGAAAGCGGCTACGCCGGCTGGCTCGCCGGGCACATTCGCGGTGCGCGGCATGCCGATCTGCTGGACGATCTGGCCGCTGCCGATGCGCCCTTCAGCTTCGCCTTGCCGGAGGCGCAATCAGCGCTGGATGCCTTGCAGGGACTGGGTATCCATGACGACTCGCTGATCGTGATCTACGACCGCAGCGACGGTTTCTGGGCCGCGCGCCTGTGGTGGATGCTGCGCAGCCTGGGCATCGACGCGGCGGTGCTGGATGGCGGCCTGCGCGCCTGGATCGCAGCCGGTTTTTCGCTGGAAGCAGGCGAATCACCCGCTGCCCGACGCAGGAAACTGTCGGCCCCGGCGCAGTACCGGAACGGCTTCTGGATCGACCGCCGCGACGTTGAACACGTCGTGGCGGGCGAAGCTGGCGGCACACTGGTCTGCGCGCTGTCCGCCGCCCTGTTCGATGGCAGCGCCGTCACCCGCTATGCCCGCCGCGGGCATATCCCCGGCAGCCGCAACCTGCCCGCACGCAGCCTGTTCGACGAGAACGGCTGCTACCGGCGCGGCGCGGCACTCAGCGAGGCCCTCGACGGGCTACGCGCGGCCGAGCCGCCGCTGTTGCTGTACTGCGGCGGCGGCATCTCCGCCGCCGCCCTCGCCCTGGCTTTGACCCTGACGGGGGAAACCCGAGTCGCGATCTACGACGGCTCGCTGCAGGAGTGGGCCGCAGAGCCTTCCCTGCCATTGACCACCGGAGCAGCTCCGGCCTGAGACCCCGTCAGCGGGCGATCACGACCAACACCCAAGGCCATCCGTTTCGCGCGGGAGGGGCTCGGCCCCGTGCATTCCCGGCGCACGCCCTGGCGATTTTCAGGAGCGTTCCATGCAGTACCTGCCGCGCCCCGCGCGCACGCGATTTCCCCTCAGCCTGCTGACCCTGGCCGTGCTGCTGGCCAGCAGTCCCGGCCATGCCGAGGACACCACTCTGGACACCGTCACGGTAACCGGCCACGACACCGACAGTTACGCCAGTAACCGCGCCTCGGTCGGTGGCTTCGGCGAGGCGCCGCTGCTCGACACGCCCGCGTCCATCTCGGTGTTCAACCAGGCCCTGCTCAAGGACCAGCAGGCGCGCCTGCTCAGCGACGTGCTGAAGAACGACGCCTCCACCGGCGAGGCCTACGCGCCGGTGGGCTATTACGAGAACTTCGAGATTCGCGGCTATTCGCTCAACGCCGCGAGCAGCTACAAGATCAATGGCCGCACCATCACCGGCGAGCAGAACGTGGCGCTGGAGAACAAGGAGCAGGTCGAGGCACTCAAGGGCTTGTCCGGCCTGCAGAGCGGCGTGTCCGAGCCGGGCGGGCTGATCAACTACGTCAGCAAGCGTCCGCAGGACGTGCGCTCGGTGACGCTCGGCACGGACGACGAAGGCGGTCGCTACGTCGCCACCGACGTCGGTGCCTGGCTCGACAGCGAGCAGACCGTCGGCGTGCGGCTCAACCTCGCCCACGACGACCTGCGCTCCTACATCGACCACACCGACGGCAATCGCGACTTCGCCTCGCTGGCGCTGGACTGGAACCTCTCGCCCAACGCCCTCTGGCAGTTCGACGCCGAGTACCAGAACCGCCGCCAGCCTTCGGCGCCGGGTTACCAGTTGCTCGGAGGCACGGAGCTGCCCCACGGCATCGACCCCCACGACCGCCTCGGTTACCAGAGCTGGGCCAATCCGGTGCGCATCGAGTCGCTGAACCTCAACACGCGCTTCGAATACCGCTTCGACGACGCCTGGACCGGCACCCTCAGCGCCTCGCGCAGCCGCGTGGTGATCGACGACTACAGTGCCTTTCCCTGGGGCTGCTACGGCGTGCCCAGTTGCGCGGCTTCTGCCGTGCCCAACTACTTCAGCCCCGAAGGCGACTACGACCTCTACGACTTCCGCAGCCCGGACGACACGCGGCGCAACGACGAACTGGAGGCCGCGCTGCACGGCCAGTTCGCCACCGGCTGGTTGCGCCACGAGCTGACCGTCGGCACTTCGGCCTTCCGCCGCGTGCTGGACAGCCGCCCGGAACTCAACGAGTGGGTCGGCACCGGCAACATCTACACTGGCATCGGCGCCGTGGCGCCTGCCGATGGCGAGCCCGGCCACAGCTATCGCCACCTCGACAGCCGCCAGTACGGCCTGTTCGCCAGCGACCGCCTCATCCTCGATGACCAGTGGCAGGTGGTCCTTGGCGGGCGCCAGGTGCACCTGGACGAACGCACCTTCGACAGAGAGGGCGACACCACCCGGCATACCCGCCGCTCGGAATTCCTGCCCAATGGCGCGCTGATCTTCAAGCCGCGCGAGGACATCTCGATCTACGGCAGCTACAGCAAGGGGCTTTCCCTGGGCGGCGAGGCACCCTGGTTCGCCAGCAACGCCGGCGACACCCTGGCGCCCACCTCCTCGCGCCAGGTCGAGTTCGGCATCAAGCAGGAGCTGGCCAGCTTCGACTGGAGCGCCGCGCTGTTCCAGATCCACCAGGCCTACCAGTTCGCCCGGCCCAACGGCGACGGTACCTTCACCTACGTGCAGCAGGGCCAGCAGAAGAACAGCGGGCTGGAGTTGTCCGCCAGTGGCCGGGTAACCTCCGCGCTGCAATTGAGCGGCAGCCTCGCGGCGATCCGTTCGCGGGTGGTGAACAGCGGCACGGACGACTACGAAGGCCACCAGGCGATCAACGTCCCGCGCCTGCGCGCCAGCCTGCAGGCCGACTATGCGTTGGCCGAGGTACCGGGGCTCTCGCTGCTCGGCGCGGCGCGCTGCAGCGGCGCCAAGTACGCCGACCGCGACGGCGCGGTGGAGGTTGGCGGCTACACCCTGTATGACGCCGGCGCGCGCTTCAGCACGCAGATCGGGGGCTACCCGACCGTGTTGCGGCTGAGCGTCGACAACCTGTTCGACAAGCGCTACTGGCGCGATGTCGGTGAATATTTCGGCGACGGTTACCTGTTCCAGGGTGCGCCGCGCACGGCTCGCCTGACGGCGAGCGTCAACTTCTGAGGTAAGCGCAACATGTCTGCTCTGGAAATCATCGCGGTGATCGTCAACGTGCTCGGCGTCTGGCTCACCGCCCGGCGCATCCGCTGGTGCTGGCCGGTGAACGTGGTGGCGGTGCTGCTCTACGCATGGATCTTCTTCAGCGTGAAGCTCTACTCCGACATGCTCCTGCAACTGATCTTCGTGGTGCTGCAGTTCTATGGCTGGTGGCAGTGGAGCCAGGGTGGCAGCGACCACGGCAAGGTGCGGGTAGAGCGCCTGCCGCTGGCCACCGCCCTCTCCAGTTGCCTGGCCGGCGCCGTCGGCGCCCTCGCCCTGGGCTGGGCGATGCATACCCACACCGACGCCGCCCTGCCCTGGCTGGACGCCGCGCTGACCGCCTTCAGCCTGGTGGCGAGCTTCTGGGCCGCGCGCAAGTACGTCGCCAGCTGGTGGCTGTGGATCATCCTCGACGTGGTCTACACCGGGGTCTTCCTCTACAAGGCGCTGTACCTCACCGCCGGGCTCTACGCTGGCTTCGTGGTGCTGGCGATCTACGGCCTGCTGGCCTGGCAGCGCGAACTGCGCGACGAACCGCCCAGCGCTCCGGCGCTGGCCGCCGGCAACTGAGGGCCGCCATGCTCTACCAGGCCACTCCACCGCACTACGCGCGCATCCGCGACCAGCTGGCCGCGGACATCGCCCAGAAGCGCTTCCTCGCCGGACAGAAACTGCCGCCCGAGCGCGACCTCGCCGAGCGCTTCGAGTGCACCCGCGTCACCCTGCGCCAGGCCCTGCAGCAACTGGAAACCGAGGGGCTGATCTACCGCGAGAACCGCCGCGGCTGGTACCTCAGCCCGCCGCGCATCGACTACGACCCGACGCGGCTGGTCAGCTTCATGGACTACGTGCGCCTGCAAGGCCGAGAACCGCTCACCGAATGCCTCAGCGCCGAACGCCGCCGCGCCGGGGCCTGGCTGGCCGCGCGAATGAACCTGCCGTCACCGGACGAACCGGTGTTCCGCCTGCACCGCCGCCGGCTGATCGACGGCCGCCCGGTGCTGGTGGAGATCAATACCCTGCTCGCCAGTTGGTGCCCCGACCTGCTCGACGCGCGCCTGGACCGCTCGCTGACCACCGTGCTGCGCGAGCGCTTCGGCAAGGTGCAGATGCGTTGCACGCTCAACCTGCGCCTGGGCACCGTGAACGACGACCAGGCCGAGCTGCTGCAACTGGCCTCCGGCGCCAGCAACCTGGTGCTGGAACGGCTGAACTACGCCGAGGATGGCCTGCTGGTGGAGTTCGACCAGGAATTCTGGCGGCCGGACGCGGTGTCCGTGGCGGTCCAGGCGGACTTCCCGTCGCGGCCGTTATAGCTTAATAAGTAATTACCAAATGCTAATTCAGTATTTCTGGTTCTAACAGAATCGCGGCTAGGCTAGCTCCAACTTCACCGCAACCGGCTTGTCTGCAAGCCTTCTGGAGCCGCCATGGACCGCACCGACAACGTCATCGATCTTGCCCGCCACCGCACGCGCCGCCAGGCACGCCGCCAGGCCGAGCTGATGTGGATGCTGTACGCGCAGCGCGCCGGCTACGACGCCTTCCAGATCGTCCAGCAGAGCCGCGACAGCGGCCTTCGCGAGGCCTGAGCCATGGGCCTGCCGCTCGCCACGGAGTTGCCCGCCGTGGCGTTCGACGCCACGACCGGCACACCCGAAGACCCCATCGGCGAACGGGTCGCCAGCAACCTGCTGCGCCTGCGCGCCAAGCGCAACCTCTCCCTCGACGGCCTGGCGCGCCTTTCCGGCGTGAGCCGGACCATGCTCGCGCAGATCGAATCCGGCCGCAGCGTTCCGTCGATCAAGGTGCTGTGCAAGATCGCCCAGGGCCTGAAAGTCTCGGTCGCCGCCTTCCTCGACGACCGCGCCTTCGAAGGCGTGGCCGTGCTTCCGGCACGGGAGAGCAAACGCCTGGTCAGCGGCGACGGCGCCTTCGTCAGCCGCGCGCTGTTCCCCTTCGACGTCTCGCGCCAGGTGGAATTCTACGAGTTGCGCCTGCAGGGCCTGGCCATCGAGCACTCCACCGGCCACGCGCCGGGCACCCAGGAAAACCTGGTGGTCGCCCAGGGCGTGCTGGAAATCAGCGTCAACGAGGAACGCTTCCTCCTCGGCACCGGCGACTCCATCCTGTTCTTCGCCGACCAGCCGCACAGCTACCGCAACCCCGCCGACAGCGACGCGGTCGCCTACCTCGTCACTACCTACGCCGAACGGCTGGACTGATTCCACCCGTCAAAAAACCAAAGGCCCGGCGGGTTTCCCCACCGGGCCTTTTCATTTCAGTGCGCCGCTATCAGCAGGTGCAGCACATCATCGGCATGCCGTTGCAGCTCATCATCATCGGCATGCCGCACTCCATCATCTTGTTCATCAGCATGCAGCAGTTCTTGAACATCTCCATGTTCATGCCCTGCATCGGCATCATCTTGCACATCATCATGTCGCCCTGCATGGAGCACTCCATCATGCACTTCATGGCCGGCATGCCCATGTTCATGCCCATCATCGGCATAGACATCATCGGGTTCATCATGCCCATCATCGGCATCATGGCCATGGCGGACTGAGACATGCCCATCATCATCATGTTGCCGCAGTGCATCATCATCGGCATGCCGCAGTTCATCATCATCGACATCATGTCGGCGCTGTTGCGGAACATGGCCATTTCCATGCCCATGGCCGGCTTCATCTTGCACATCATGCCGTCGTCGAGCATCTCGCATTCCATGGTCGCCATCATCATCGGCATGCCCATCATCGGCATCATGGCGTTGCTGTTCATCGGCATCTGCATGGCGTTCATCATGGTGGAGCTCCCTGAATCGATAGAGTTGAGTGACTGCGAATGGGGCCGATTCTAGGAATGCGCGGCGACGGAACAAGATGGCGAGGAAGCGGTGGGTTTCGCTGCATCAACTCGCGATTCTGTCTCGATGATGCCGGGCATGTTCGTTATGGTTTCATTTGCGTAGCGATAACGAACTCCAACACTTGAAGAGCGATCTTTTCGGCGTCATGGATATCTCATCCAGTGCTTAGCAAAGAACCGTAGTGAATATTGAATCTAACCAGCTCGCAAAAACTTCGGTGCCGGCTGCAACCCACGGCCTAGAGCGCCTCGATGCACATTTTATAAATGCAAAATCAGATATATGAGAATGCGTTTTTAATATTTAATGAAATAACAGATGACCTTCTATAGTGGCGGTTTGGTTCAACTGTCATCACCGCAAGGAAGTCCCATGTTCCGCCATCTGCTCGCCGCCAGCCTCGCCCTGGCGCTGTTTGGCTGCGCCACCCCGCCCGCCCCTTCCGTTCATACCACCAACCCTTCCAGTTCGACCCTGCAAGGCGACCCGACCCGGCCGGCGCAGGCGCAGTGGCTACGCACCGAGCTGTACTTCGCGCTGGGCCAGGAGGACGGCAAGGACAGGATCAGCGAGCAGCGCTGGCGACAGTTCCTCGACCAGGAAGTGACGCCGCGCTTCCCGGACGGTTTCACCGCCTACGATGCCTACGGCCAGTGGCGTGACCACGGCGCGCCGGCGCCGGAGCGGCTGAGCACCAAGGTGATCGTGGTCCTGCATGAAGACAGCGCGGCGCGTGGCAAGGACATCGAAGCCATTCGCCTGGCCTGGAAGCGCATCACCGGCGACCTCTCCGTGCTGCGGCTGTCGCAACCGGCGCAGGTGTCGTTCTGATGTTCCGCGAGACGCTGCACGACGGTTACGCGCAGGCGCTGACCATCGATGAACCCATCTACCAGGGCAACACCGGCCAGCAGGACGTGCAGGTGTTCCACAACCGGCGCTTTGGCCGCGTGCTGACGCTGGATGGCGTGGTGCAGACCACCGAGGCCGACGAGTTCGTCTACCACGAGATGCTCGCCCATGTGCCGATCCTCGCCCATGGTGCGGTGCGCCGCGTGCTGGTGATCGGTGTGGGCGACGGCGGCATCCTACGGGAGATTGTCCGCCATGCCGGCATCGAGGAGATCATCGCGGTGGAGATCGATCCGCAGGTGGTCGAGCTGTGCCGCGAGCTGCTGCCGAGGCATTCGGCCGGCGCGCTGGACGATCCGCGCCTGCGGCTGATCTACGCCGATGGCCTGGAGTACCTGGCGCAGAGCCGCGAAACCTTCGACCTGATCCTCTGCGACTCCACCGACCCGGGCGGTCCGGCGGCGAGCCTGTTCACCGACGCCTTCTACCGCAACTGCCAGCAGCGCCTGGGCGGCGATGGCATCCTCGCCACGCAGAATGGCGTGCCCTTCTTCCAGCCGGAGGAACTGGGCGGCACGGCGCGGCGACTGGCGGAGTCCTTCGCCGACTGGGGCTTCTTCCACGCGGCGGTGCCGACCTACATCGGCGGCAGCATGGCCTTCGGCTGGGCGTCCAACAGCGAGAAGGCCCGCCGCACCGCGCTGGAAACCCTGCGCCAGCGCTTCACGAATAGCGGCCTGGTGACCCGTTACTACACCCCCGAGGTACACCAGGCCGCGTTCGCCCTGCCGCGCTACATGCTCGACCTGATCGAGGCCGGGCTTCAGCGCGACAGCTGAGGGTTGTCCAGGCGTTGCGGCGTCCAGTCCGGGTCGCGGGCGCGAACCGGACTGCTGACCTGCAGCACCGCCGTGCCGAAGCGTTTCTTGAAGTCCGCGCCGATCTGCGCCAGCGCCTGGCGCGTGTAGGGGTTGTCGGCATGGATGAGGATCAGCATCCGCGACGGCAGCTTCTCCGGCCCGCCGCTGGGGCCGCGCCACTGACCGTGCAGGTCGAGCCAGCTGAGGCCATCGGGGAAGCGCGGCGTCACCTCGCGGGCGAGGAAGTCCTCCCACTGCGACAGCTCCACCGCCTCCAGGTACAGCTCCGTGCGCAGCATGCGCCGGCCGCTCGCCTCACCGCTGGCGCTGACCTTAGGCTCATTCAGCCAAAGCCCTACCAGGGCCGCCAGCAGCACGGTCACGGCGCCGTTGCGCCAAAGTCGCTTCGCGCGCATTAGGCGCCCTCTCCCTGCCAGTCTTCGGACTGCGCCGCGCGCGGGCGCAGGGTCAGTTGCAGCAACCCGCCGAGCATCAGCACCGCCAAGCCCAGCAAGGCGCCCCAGCCGACGTAGGCGACGCTGGAATACAGCATGTACAGGCACACCGCGAGGAAGCCCAGCGGCAGCCAGGGATAGAGCGGCACGCGGATCGGCCGGGGCACGTCCGGATGGCGGCGGCGCAGGACGATCAGCGCCATGCTGCTCAGGCTGAGGAACAGCCAGTACACCGGCGTCATGTACTCCACCATGGTGTTGAAGCCATGACCGCTCCAGCCACCCACCAGGATCAGCAGCAAGGCCACCACGCCTTCGGCGAGCAGTGCGGCGCGCGGTACGCCGTGACGCACATCCCAGCGGCCGAGGGCGCGCAGTGCCGGAACATCCCGCGCCGCGGCGTAAGTCGTGCGGCTGCCGACGATCAGCGTCGAGTTGATGCTGGCGACGGCGGACACCACCACCACCGCCATGATCAGGCCGACACCCGGCGCGCCGAAGGCCAGCCCGAGCAGTTCCAGCGCCGGCGCGCCGCTGGCGGCCAGGCCGTCGAAGCCCAGGCCGCAAATGAACGCCCAGTTCAGCGCCAGGTAGATCAGCAACAACGCCGCCAGCGCACCGAGCATGGCGGTGAAGATACCGCGGCGGCTGTCACGCAGCTCCGCCGACAGCGTCGCCGCATCGCTCCAGCCACCGAAGGCGAGGAAGACATAGATGAGCGCAGCAGAGAAACCGGCAACGCCCACCTGCTCCGGCTCGACCGGCGCCACGGGGAGCGGGACGAAGCCGCGCCACTCCAGCCACAGGCCGGCACCGACGATGCCGAGGAAACCGGCCGCCACCAGCGCCACCAAACCGGCCTGGGTGCCGAGGCTCACGCGCCAGCCGATGAGATTGAGCGCCACCAGCGCGGCGACCAGCCCGCCCGCCAACAGCACGTTGCCCAGTTGGCCAAGGCCGAGCAAGGCGCTGAAATGATCGGCGAACAGGAACGCCATCAGTGCGATCCAGCCGGTGTGCAGGATGGCGAAGCGCGACCAGGCGAACAGGAAGCCCACCCGCTGACCGTAGGCGCGTTCGAGGAAGTGGTAGTCGCCGCCCGGATGGGCGAAGGCCGAAGCCATCTCCACGTAGCACAGCGCACCGACCATCGACAGCAGGCCGCCGAGAATCCAGACCCCGTAGAAGTGCTCCTGACCGACGTTGAGCGCCACGGTGGGCGCGGTTTTCAGAATGTCGCTGGTGATCACCATGCCCAGCGTCAGCAGCAGCGCGTGAATGGCACCCAGGTGCCGGCGCGGGCCGGCGTCGTTGTCAGCCATGAATCGACTCCGGAAAGCAGCGGGGCCGCAACGCGGCCCCCTGCGTCAGATCAGAAGGAGTAAGTGGCGCGGGCGTAGTAATACGCACCGTTCGAACCGATCGGCGAGAGCACGTCGTACGGCAAGTTGCCGCCGTAGTTGATCTCCGAGCTGGAACGTTCCGGGTAGTTGTCGGTGATGTTGTTGCCACCCACCGCCAGGCTGAACTGCGGGGTGAACTTGTAGGCCACCTCGGCATCCAGTTGCCACACCGCGCCATAGGTCTGCTCCGGGTGGTAGCCGTCGCCGAAGTCGAACACGCGGGTGGTCTCGCCCTGCCGGGTCAGGCGGCCGAGCAGGCTCCACTGCGCATCGCTCCAGATGGTGGTGAGGATGAAGCGGTCCTTGGGCGCAGCGTCGGTGAGGGTGTTGCGCTCCTCCACGCCCACCAGTGCGTCCTCGCCGATGCCGAGGTTGGAGAGCTGCTGCGGCGTGCCCTTGGTGCTGCGTACCTTGGTGTGGTTGTAGGTGTACGCGGTGGTCACGCCCAACTGGCCGCCGACGAAGGGCTGGTGGTAGTTGAGCACCAGCTCCGCGCCATCGGTGCGAGTGTCGGCGGCGTTGGTGAAGAAGTTCACGTCATGCACGCCGGCCACGCCGAAGTTGTCCTGGATGAACTGCTCCATGGCGTCGCTGCCGATGCGCTGGGACAGGGTGATGCGGTCGTCGACGTCGATGCGGAACACGTCGAAGGACAGGTCGAAGCGCTCGTTCAGCTGCGCGGTCAAGCCCAGGCTGAAGTTCTTCGAGGTTTCCGGGTCGAGACTTTCCGCACCGAGCGCGCGGGCGATGGGATCGTTCACCGAGAGCACGCGGATATCGGTGAGCGTGCCGCCGTCACCGAAGTTGCTGGTGGTGTTCTGGAAGCCGACCTGGGCCAGCGACGGCGCGCGGAAGTTGGTGGACGCCGCGCCACGCAGGGCCAGCACCGGGGTCAGCTGATAGCGCCCGCTGAGCTTGCCGGTGAGCTTGCTGCCGGCGTCGTCGTAACGTTCCCAGCGGGCGGCGGCATCGACGAAGAGCTGGTCGGTGAGGTCGCCCGAGAGATCGACGTAGGTGCCGAAGACGTTGCGGTCGATGTCCACTTCCTCGCTCGGGCGCAGGCCGGCGGCGCCGTCCGCGCCGACACCGTAGTACGAGGCCGCATCGCCGGCGGTGGTGATGTAGTTTTCGTAGCGGTACTCGCCGCCCAGCGCCAACACGAACGGCCGCCCGGCCAGGCTCAGCTCGCGGCTGAGATCGAGGTTGGCGACGCTCTGGCGCAGTTCGTAGTCGCCGGTGTCGAACCTGGTCGGCGTGTCTTCGCCAAGGGACGCGTTGAGGGTACGGCGAGTGGACGACTCGAAGCGGTTGCGACCGTGGGTGACGCTGGCGTCATAGTCCCAGGTGTCGGCGATCAGGCCCTTGTAGCCGAGGCTGGTGGAGAGGTCCAGGTTGTCCCCCAGCGATTGCGGCAGGTAGCCGTTGGGGTAGATCTCCGGGTGTTCGTCCGGGTAGCGGTAGAACTCCGCGCCGGTGGTGTGGCGTTCGTTGTACAGGCCGAAGGCGTAGGCCTTGCCGTCGCCCAGCGCCAGGTCGCCGTTGAACCAGGCGTTGACGTCCCGCGCCACGCCATCGCCCATCACGTAGTTGCGCTGTTCCGGGGTGTCGGCGAAGCCGTCGAAGCCTGCGCGGTTGGTGGGGTTGCGGTTGATGTATTCGGCGCCGCCGCGGATGAAGCCCTCCTCGCCCAGCCGGGTGCCGGCCTTGGCGCTGGTGTAGGAGTTCTGCCCGTCGGTCGTGGTGCGGTCGATGGCGTCCTGATGGGTATGGTAAGCGCCATAGCTGGTGGAGACTTCGCCACCTTCCGGGGCATCGTCGAGGATGATGTTGATCACCCCAGCGATGGCGTCGGAGCCGTACTGCGCACCGGCGCCATCGCGCAGCACTTCGATGCGCTTGATGGCGCTGATGGGAATCGAGTTGAAGTCCACCGGGGCGGTGCCGCGGCCGATCTTCGAGGAGTCGTTGACCAGCGCGGAGGTGTGCTGGCGCTTGCCGTTGATCAGCACCAGCACCTGGTCCGGACTCATGCCGCGCAACTGGGCGGCGCGTACGTGGTCGGCGCCGCCGGAGTTGGATTGGCGCGGGAAGTTGAAGGACGGCAGCAACGTCGCCAGGGCCTGGCCCAGCTCGCCGCCTACCGCGCCGGTGGACTTGAGGTCCTCGGCGGTGAGCACGTCCACCGGTACCGGGGAATCCAACAGGGTACGGTGGTTACCGCGGGCGCCGGTGACCAGGACGGTTTCCAGCTTGGTGGTGGCCTCGGGGGTCGCCGGGGCTTCCTCGGCGCGTGCGGAGGCCTGGGCGATGACCGAGGCCACCGCAACGGCAATAAGGGAACGGGATAACACGCGAAATACTCCTGTCTCGCTTAAAGAGCGCCACTCGCCGTTGGCGGCGAGTCCGGAACTCCGCTTGGGATTTTTTTGACTCGAGCGGTTGGTGTCGGAAGTCCGGAAACCGCGAGCCACTGTTCCCCTCAGGAGGGAGAAAACAGTGCTCGGGAAAGCGCTCCAGGTGTCATGGCCGGTCACTTTTCGTGATGAGCGAAAAGGCGCGGCTTCTCGGTATCGCCGGTCATCCCTGACCAGATGGGGAAGACGTCATCCTAGCTAGTGGCAGAATGCTTTCAAATGAATAAAAAATGCTTTGGTTATAACTGGTTATGGTGTTCTTAGAGCAACAGCACCAGGTGTTCGCCCGGCAACAGTGGCGCACGTCAATCGAAGGCTTTGCGCTCCCATTCGTCCTCGGGAATATCCAGCGCCGCGCCGGAAAAACGCTCCTCGCGAAAAGGCTCGCCCTTGTTGTGGAAGCCGTTGCGCTCCCAGAATCCGGGGCGGTCAGCCTCGCTGAACTCCAGTTCGCGCAACCACTTCGCGCTCTTCCAGAAATAGCGCCCGGCGATCACCAGCCGCAGCGGCCAGCCATGCACCGGGGTCAGCGGCTCACCGGCGTAATGTGTAGCGAGCAGGCTGTCCGGGCGCAGCAGGTCTTCCAGCAGCAGGTTGGTCTGGTAATCGTGGTCGGCGTGGGCCATGACGAACGCCCCGGACGGTATCACGCCGTAGTGTTCGATCAGGTCGGACAGGTGTACGCCACGCCAGGCGGTGTCGAACTTCGACCAGCGCGTGACGCAGTGGATATCGCAAACCAGCTCGCGCTGCGGCAGCGCCAGCAGTTCGTCCAGGCTCAACTCCAGCGCTTGCGACAGAGCACCGGTGAGACGCAGACGCCAGGCCTCGCGCGAATAGTCCGGCACCTCGCCTTCATGAAGGATCGGAAAGCGCTCCGTCAGCACCTGTCCCGGCGGCAGGCGTTCGCCGTAACGCGGGTCGCCGGCCGGCGAGCGCGCCTTCTTCAGGCGCCTGGCCTTGTCGTGCATCCCCTGCCCCCTCAGTTCGCCAGCGGAATCCACGGCGCCTGCGCCACCTTCTGCGCCTCGCCGAAGGCCGGCACCTTGCGCGCCAGGTCGCGGACGTTTTTCACGTCCAGGTCCAGCAGCTGCTGGCGGGTGATCAGGGTCGGCGGCACCAGTACCTGCTCGCCCGGATTCTCACCGGCGATGCGCAGCGCCAGGCTGCGCACGCTGATGGCGCCGGCCACTTCCGGGTTGACCGCGGCGGTGGCGCTCCAGGCGCTGCCCTCCTCCTTCATGATCTGGATGTCGGCGGTGGAAATGTCGGCGCTATAGATCTTCACCTTCTTGCCCAGCCCGGCTTCGTCCACGGCGATCTTCACGCCCTTGGCGAACTCGTCGAAGGGCGCGAAGAACACCGTGATGTCCGGGTTGGCGCGCAGCACCGCGCTGGCCTGGTCGGCCACCGAGTTGGCGATGGGCGCGTTGAGCGTGCCGAAGCGCGCCTTCTCGACGATGCCGGGGTTCTCGGCCTTCACCTGGCGCCAGATTTCGTCGCGGCGCTCCATGGGGGTGAAGCCGTCGATGTACACGTAGCCGGCGTCGAAGGCGCTGCCGTTGTCCTGCAGCACCTGCTTGAGCGCCAGGCGCGCCAGTTCGCGGTGATCCTGCTCGACGCGGGTAATGCGCGGGTCGTCCACGTCGACGTCGAAGGTCACGACCTTGATGCCCTTGGCCAACGCCTTGTCGATCGAATCCTTGAGGGTTTCGGCGAGACCGAGCTGGACGATGATGCCGTCCACGCCCAGGTCGATGGCCTGCTCCAGCATCTCGCGCTGGGTGGCGGCCTGCTGGCGCGCGTCGAAGACGCGCAGCTTCACGTCCAGCGCGCTGGCCTGCTTCTCCACGCCGCGCAGGTAGGCTTCGGGGAAGTCGCCGGAGAACAGGTAGCCGACCAGGGCGATCTGCACGCCGCCCTTGTCGAAGGGTGCTGGCGCGCCGGGCAGCCCGGCCGCTTCGGCCGAGATGGCGCCGGACAACAACAGCCCGGCGGCGAACAGCGCGCGCAGGGATTTGGCGGGGGTGAATTTCATCCGTTGAATCTCCGAAAAAAGTGCGATCAGCGCCCGCGCCGGGCCAGACCGAAGGTGAACATGAGGGCCGAGACCAGCACCGCGCCCTTGACGAAATCCTGTGCGTAATAGGGTGCATTGAGCATGGTCAGGCCGTTGAGCAGGGTCGCCACCAGCACCGCGCCCACCAGCGTTCCAAAGGCGTTGGGCTTCTGCGCGCCGAGCACGGCGAAGCCGATCAGCGCCGCACCGAGGGCATCGAGCACCAGGCCGTTGCCGGAGCTGACATCGCCGCGCCCGAGGCGCGCCGCCAGCAGCAATCCACCCAGCGAAGCGAGCAGCGCCGAAAGCACGTAGGCGAGCAGCTTGTAGCGCTCCACCGCCGCACCGGCCAGGCGTGCGGCCTGCTCGTTACCGCCAATGGCATAGAACAGCCGCCCAGGCCGCGTGCGTTCGAGGAACAGCCAGACCAGCAGCGCGCAGCCGAGCATGATCACCACGGGCACCGGCACGCGGTCCCACAACTGGGCACGGCCGAGGGCGAGGAACCAGCCGGCGAAGGCGCCCGGCGCTTCATCGCCACTGGGCAGGGTCATGCCGACGGCGATGGAGCGACCGCCGGTGGGGATCAGTTGCACGCCGACCACCAGGAACATGCTGCCGAGGGTGGCGAGGATGTCCGGCACGCGCATGCGCACGATCAGCCAGCCATTGAGCAGCCCGACCAGGGTGCCGAGGCCGAGGCTGATGAGGATCGCCGCCAGAGGGCCCCAGTCCAGCACCACCATGACGTAGCTGGCGCTCATCAGGCTCAGCGCGGCGACCGCGCCGATGGACAGGTCCAGCCCGCCCACGGCCATGCTCAGGGTCACGCCCAGGGCCAGCAGCGCGACGATGGACACCGACTGCAACACCAGGAACAGGTTGCCGACCCGCAGGAAGGCCGGCTCCAGCAGGGCGAACACCAGCACCAGCAGGGCCAGCAGCAGGAGCAGCGCGTAGTGGATGAGGAAGTCGAGCAGGCGTGCGACGGCTATGGTCGCTCCGCTGCTCACGGCAGTTCTAGACACGCACGGCTCCTTGGCGTGAAGGGATATTCGGAGTGAGATGGGCGACGATCTCGCTGCGCTGCAGGTTTTGCCGAGGCAGCTCGGCGACCACCGCGCCGTCGCGCACGACGAGGATGCGGTCGGCGATTTCCAGGGCCTCGTCCGGATCACTGCAGATCACAAGCGTCGCGCGGCCTGTAGCACTGGCGCGGATGCGCAGGCCGATGTCGCGGCGGGCGCGAACGTCGACGCCCTGGAAGGGTTCGTCGAGGATCAGCACGCGGCCCCGCCCCAGCAGCCAGCGGGCAAGAATGACTTTTTGCTGGTTGCCGCCGGAGAGCAGATCCAGCGGGTGTTCAGGACCGGGCCCCTTGATGTCGAGTGCGGCGATCTGCTCGGCGACCTTGGCCCGCTCCACGTCGCGGTCGATGAAGCCCAGGCGCGTGAAGCTGCGCAGGAACGGCAGCGTCATGCTGGCGCGCACCGAGAATCCCGGCACCCGCGAGTTGCGCGCGCGGTCCTCGGCGGCAAAGAACACGCCGGCGGAGATGGCTTCACGCGGGGTGCGCGGCAGCCAATCGTGCCCGTCGAGGCGGATCGATCCGGCGTGGTGCCTGCGCAGGCCGAACAGGACTTCGGCGATCTCGCTCTTGCCGGCGCCGAGCAGGCCGGTCAGGGCAACCACTTCGCCTTCATGCAGGTCCAGGTCGAAGGCCGCGCTCTGTGCTTCGAGCTGCCAGCCGCGCAGGGAAAGCACGCTTTCGCCCCGCTCCAGCGGCTGCAATTCCACCTCGCCCAACGCAGCGCCGAGCATGGATTCCACGGCGGCGGCAAGGTCCAACGGCGCCGTGAATTCGCCCACCAGACGGCCGTCGCGCAGCACCAGCGCACGGTCCGCCACGCGTTGCAGATCGGACAGCCGGTGGGAGATGTAGAGGATCGCCACGCCGCGCTCGCGCAGCCGGTCGATCAGAGCGAACAGGCGCTCGGCTTCGTGGGTCGAGAGCGATGCGGTGGGTTCGTCGAGGATCAGCAGACGTGGCCTGAGCGCCAGCGCGCGGGACAGGATCACCAATTGCCGCTCGGCGGTCCCCAGTGTTTCGATGGGCGCCTCCAGCGGCAACTGGAGGTCAAGCCCGGCGGCAATTTCGGCGGCGCGCTGCAGGGCCGTACGCGGTCGAAACAGCAGCGCGCCGGATGCGCCGCAGAGCTCGTCGAGCAGGAGATTCTCCGCCACGCTCAGCCCAGGCACCACGCCCTGCTCGACCTGCTGGTGCACCGCGACTATCCCGTGGCGCCTGGCGTCCTGAGGCGAGGTGAAGCGCACAACCTGGTCGTCGATGCACAGCTGCCCGGCGTCATGCGGATGGGAGCCGGCCAACACCTTCACCAAGGTCGACTTGCCCGCACCGTTGGCGCCCAGCAGTGCAAGCACTTCGCCCCGGCGGATGTCCAGATTCACGTCGTCCAGCACCCGATTGCCCGCAAACGCCTTGCCCACGTTCTGGAGGCGGAAAAAAACGGTGGAATCGGGTTGACCGGACATGAATATCTCGCTGAGACACAAGAGCGAGAGCGCCGTTTCAGAGCTTCGCCGTGGGGATTTCCGGCGATTCTTTTATTTCTAAATGAATTGAATCAACAAATTTTTAATATTATTTATGCATATACTAAAAACCATCTGCTCGACATGGCAATGCACTGTCCGTCCAGCACCAGCCACTCACCGAGCTGCAACACTTGTGCATCGGATGCCAACGACAATTTCACCTCGGTCTCCTGTCCCTACGCGACCTTCCGCTTAGATTTTGGCGTGATCGGAATTAGTCATGGCGCTTTGTGCTAGTGCTCCGCCAAAGCCCAATCCTTAGCATCTCCCCGTCCAATCATTGGGTCGCAACCCAGGAGATGTCATGAATTCCAGAACTGCATTGATCACCGGGGCATCGAGCGGCATCGGGCTTGAACTGGCGCGCATCCACGCAAGCAAGCATGGCGATGTCGTCCTGGTAGCGCGTTCGCGCGACAAGCTTGAGTCCATTAAGCAGGAACTCCAGACACAGTACGGCGTGAAGGCGTACGTAATCGTGGAGGATCTGGCCGACCCCAGGTCGGCGGATCGAATCTTCTCTGCCACTGAAGCCTTGGGGTTGTCGATCGACGTTCTGATCAACAACGCCGGTTTCGGCGGGCATGGCAAGTTCGTAGAGCGCGACCTCAGTGCTGATCAATCCATGATGCAGGTGAACATGGCGACGCTTACCTCGCTGACCCATCACTATCTGAAGGGCATGGTGTCGCGTCGGCGCGGGCGCATCCTCAATGTCTCGTCGACCGCATCGTTCATGCCGGGCCCGTTGCAAGCGGTGTACTACGCAACCAAGGCCTACGTGACTTCCTTCACTCAGGCCATCGCCGAGGAGGTAAGGGAATACGGTGTGACTGCCACTGTTTTATGTCCAGGAGCGGTAGCCACCGGTTTCGTCGCCGCAGGCGATTTGCGGGGCGTGGAAGTCTGGAAAAATGCCAAGACGGCAGAGTCTGTGGCGCAGTGCGGTTACAAGGCTATGGAGCGTGGGGAGCTGGTTGCCTTTAACGAATGCAAGTTGCGCGTCATGCTCGACTGGATCGTTCCGCTGCTGCCTCGCAATCTGGTGCTCAAGGTCTCACGCCAGGCGATGGAAAAGGCTTGAGAAGCCTTGAGCTACAGCACCTTTCGCCCGGCGTGCTGGCCTCTATCCTTGCCTTCCAAGCAAGAGCACCGCGCTTCCCTGGAGACATCTCGACCATGAAACAAGCCAAGCATTTTACCGTGCACGCCGGGTGGAAACTGATCATTTCTGACTTGGGGATAGCACCTGGAGACTTGCTGGCCCTGGCGGAGCTACCTGCCGATTTATTCAGCCGCAAGGATGCTTCGCTTTCCCCCTCTGAGTATTTTCGACTCTTTCAAGGCCTTGAGCAGTTGGTCGGTGAGTCCCACTTGCCGCTGCGACTCGGAGGCGCCATTTCAGTCGAAGCCTTTGATCCATCTCTGTTTGCCTGCCTGTGCAGTCCTGACCTCAACGTCGCACTCACCCGGCTGGCCGAATACAAGCGCCTGTGCGGGCCTTTAGCGCTGGATGTCTTCGTCAGCGAGGCTCACACGGAGATTTTCATCGAATGCTACGGTTACGACCGCCCGCTGCCGCGTAGCCTTTGCGCGATGGAACTCATCTTCCTTACTCACTTGGCGCGCCTCGCCACACGTCAGAAGATCAGCCCGTTAGAGGCAGAGCTGGTAGCTCTGCCGAGCCAGGTGGAGCCGTGCGAAGCCTTCCTCGGCTGTCACCTGCAACCAGGCGACCGTAATCGGATTCGTTTCTCGGCAGAAGATGCTGCTCGCCCATTCCTGACCGAAAACATTGCCATGTGGCAGTTCTTCGAGCCGGAACTTCAGACGCGGCTTTCGAAGCTTGAGTCCGGGGCCAGCACGCGTGAGCGAGTACGAAGCGCACTACTCGACATGCTGCCTAGCGGCCGGAGCGGCATCGACGATGTCTCTAACCGTCTGGCGATGAGCAAACGTTCGCTTCAACGCCATCTTGCAGACGAGGCACTGAGCTATCAGGACGTGCTCAACGACACACGAGAGGATCTGGCCCGCTATTACCTGTCCCGCTCGCCCCTCTCTCCGGGAGAGATTTCCTTCCTGATAGGCTTTCAAGATGCCAACTCTTTTTTACGTGCCTTCAAGGCCTGGACGGGCCTGACACCCGGTGAGTACCGAAGTCAGCACAACCAGTAAGGATTGGAGGCTGAACGTCCGCTTCGGGTCGTTAACGGCCTCTCCGCTGGGGCACCTATCAGCCATTATCGGACCGTCTTGCTGCCATGATCCAGTTTGTTCAGGTATTCAGCGACCTCATCCGTCAGCCAATTGGAGAACACCCGCTGCTTTGTTTCCGAACGCTCGCGGTTGGGCAATACCAGCCAATACGGGTAGGGATAGGGCGCAATCACCGGGGAGAGCTGCACCAACTCCCCTCGCTGGATCGCGTCGTGCACCAGGCTGCGGCGCTCCAGGGCGATCCCCTGCCCCAGACGCACGGCTTGCAGTACCAGGTTGGAGTCATTGCTGCACAGGCCGCTGCGTGGGACGTCGATATCCAGCCCTGCGGCCTGGCACCACGGTCGCCATGACTCCATGTTGAAGATGATCCTGCTGCTGAGGATCTCTTCAGGGCTCTGCGGCAGTTCCCCGCCATTGAAGTGCGGAGCGGCAACCACCAGCGCCTCGTCATGGAACAACAGACGTTTTTCCACCCCATCCCAGTCGCCCTTGCCCATGCGGATTCCGACATCGACGGATTCCCGGCTCAGGTTCGATACCGTCAGGTTGGCCTGTAGCCGGATGCTGATGTGCGGCTGCAATTGCTGGAAGCGTGGCAAGCGCGGCAGCAGCCAGTTGAAACCGAACGAAGGGAGAACGGCGACCACCAGTTCCGTTGACTTGGGCTGGGTCTTGATCAGCTGTGTGGCTTCGGCGATTCGGCTCAATGACTCACGGACCTGCAAGGCATACAGCCGTCCATCCTCGCTCACCCGCAGCCCCCGTCCCTCACGGACGAACAGGATGACGCCGATCATCTCCTCCAACACCTTGATCTGCTGACTGATGGCCGAATGGGTCACGTGAAGTTCCCTGGCGGCGGCGGTGACGCTTCCCAGCCTTGCAACCGCTTCGAAACTGCGCAGGCAGGTGATTGGAGGAATGTTCGACATGTAAGTATTTCTTACTAATTTTGGAAAAAAATATCGATATATAAGCGTCAAGGCTCTCACTAATGTAAGGGACGGTAAAGTCTTGGACTGGTAAGAGGATGGCTGCCATGGGCGCTGCATGGAGAGCACGGCAAATGACCACGGGAGGTCCCGACGCTGACGATCACCCGTGGCTGCAGGTTTCATTGACCAGAGCGCAATTGCTCTCGGTGCGTTCTGCCTGCGACATCTACACGCGTGTGGTGAGCGGCAAGCATTGGATCAGCGCCAACGGTGTCGACTTCTCGATCGGCCCCGGCGAGCGCGTGAAATTGTCAGCCGGGCTGGCGCTGATTGACGGCGAAGGAGTTCTGCAACTGGCTCCAGTCAAGGCGGAGAAACAGCGCCAGGCGTATCCGCTCCCATGGCCGCTGCCCCAGCTTTTCAAGCGCCGGACCACGGCATTAGAGATCAATATCAATCAAGGAGAATGATGGATGAAACTCATCGGCATGCTGGACTCACCGTACGTTCGCCGGGTGGCCATATCCCTGGACCTTCTAGGCATCGAGTTCGAACATGACCCGTTGTCGGTGTTCAGCACCTTCGAGGAGTTTTCCCGGATCAACCCGGTAGTCAAGGCACCGACCCTGCTGCTAGATGACGGCTCCGTACTGATGGACTCGACGCTGATCATCGATTATTTCGAGACCCTCAGTGCCCCCGACAGGAAGCTGTTGCCGAGCCAACCGCAGGCATTGGCCGGTGCCTTGCGTACTTTGGGCCTGGCGTTGGCGGCATGCGAGAAGACCGTCCAGATCGTCTATGAACACAAGCTTCGTCCGGCGGAAAAGCTTCACCAGCCCTGGGTCGAGCGCGTCACCCGGCAGCTGCTGGCGGCGTGCTCCGAGCTTGACAGGCAATTGGCGGCACAACCGTCGCAAGGCGTGCGCCCCGACCAGGCTGAGGTCACTTGTGCAGTGGCCTGGTCGTTCATGCAGTTGATGCTGCCCGCCGTGGTCAAGGCCGACGATTTCCCGGCTATCAAGGCCCATGCGGCCCGCCTGGAACAAACCGATCTGTTCAGGCGTTATCCGATTACCTGAACCCGGACGCGGTTCGAGCCAGGCTCGACCGCGCCAATTTTCCCTCCCGCCAGCGCCTGGCTTTTGCGAGCCGTTGCCCTGTACACACTCCATTTCGCGCCGACGGCCAATGGTCACAAGATCCTGATCATGCTCGAGGCGCTTGGCGTGCCTTACCGGATCCGCCGGATAAACCTGGCGCTGGGTGAGCAGCACCAGCCGGACTTCGCCCGCCTGACCCCGCATGGAAAGATCCCGCTGCTGGTCGATCACGAGCAGGAACTAACCCTGCCCGAGTCCGGAGCCATCCTTCAATACCTGGCGGAAACGCACTTGCGGTTCCTGCCGACTGCGGGGCCCGAGCGCTATGTCGAAGCGCACGGGCGGGAGTCGACCGCCGAGCAAAAGTTCTTCCGCGATGCATGGCGCTGCGCCTCGCTGGCCCCTGAACGGGGCTCTGGCACGGACCGGCGCGCCGTTCGCCAGCACACATTCAGATTCGTCTTAAAGTGTTCCGCCAGCTCCGCGGAGAAGATGGGCGTGGGAAAAAACCCTGACCATGGAGCTCAAGAGAATGAAACTTCGCACAACCGCCCTGGCTGTCGCAGCAACCTTCGCCGTACCGGGCTTTGCCTTCGCCGCCAACACCATCAACTTCAGTGGTGAAGTGACCGACCAGACCTGCTCGGCCGTGGTCGACGGCAACACCGACCCGACCGTCATCCTCGACAGCGTCCCGGTCAGCGCCCTGAACGGTTCTGTCGGCCAGACCACCGGCGAGACCAGCTTCACCCTGCAACTGACCGGGTGCGCCGCCCCCAGCGGTGCCGACGAACACTTCACCACCCTGTTCCAGGCCACCAACGCCACTGCCTCGGGCAACCTCACCAACACCGCCACCGGCGGTGCTACTGGTGTCGCCTTGCAGCTGCTCGACGCTCCGGCCGGCAACCCGGTGAACCTGGCAGGCGGCGCAGCCGTGGCTGCCGGTGACATCGTCCTCGCCGACGGAGAAACCAGCGCCAGCTACGACTACGCCGTGCAGTACATCTCCGAGAATTCCACCGTGACCCCCGGTCCAGTACTCGGCTCGGTGACCTACACCCTGCGCTACGAGTGATACCCCGCGGCACCGCCTCCGGTGTCGCTTCCCCGCATTGCGCCGCGTCGTTCAGGGGTGACCGCCCCGAACGACCCGGCAAGACAGGTGAACCGGATGAACGCCCTCCCACTGCGCCCGCTTCGCGCGGCGACGCTCGCGCTCGCCCTGCTGGCATCCTTCACCGCCACGCTTGCCCAGGCCAGCGTGGTGATCACCGGCACCCGTGTCATCTACCCAGGCGACGCCCGGGAAAAGACCGTGCAGATGACCAACAAGGACGGCTTCCCCAACGTCATCCAGGCCTGGATCGACGTCGACGATCCCGCGTCTACCCCCGATACCGCCAAGGCCCCGTTCGTGGTGAACCCTTCGGTATCGCGCATGGCACCCGGCAGCGGCCAGACCCTGCGCATAATCTACACCGGCTCCGGCCTGCCCAAGGACCGCGAATCGCTGTTCCACCTCAACGTGCTGCAGATTCCGCCGCGCAACGCCGCCAAGGCCGACCAGAACCAGATGCTGCTGATGCTGCGTAACCGTCTGAAGCTGTTCTTTCGCCCGGCAAGCATTGCCGGCAGCCCGGAACAGTTGCCCGAGAAGCTGCGCTTTTCCCTGGTGCAGAGCGGCAGCGGCTGGAACGTGAAAGTCGAGAACCCGACCGGTTACCACGCCTCCTTCGGCGGCGCGACGCTCAGCGTTGGCGAGCGCCAATGGAAGTTGCGGCCGAGCATGGTCGCCCCCATGGGCCTGGCCCAGTGGCAGGCGGAAAAGCCCACGGCACTGCCCGCAGGCCCCGTACGGTTGTCCGCCCTGCTGATCAACGACTACGGCGCAAGAGTGGAACTTCGCCATGATCTGCCGCGTTGATCCGCTACGCGGACCGCTGCTGCCCTTCGCTCTCGGAACCCTCGCCATGGTGGTCGCGGGACTGGCCCAGGGCGAGGCGGACTACCGCTTCGACGACAGCCTGCTGATGGGCTCGGGCCTGGCCGGCGGCAGCCTGGAGCGCTTCAACCGCGCCGACCAGGTGGACCCCGGCACCTACCACGTCGACCTCTACCTCAATAGCCAGTACGCCACCCGCGCCGAGGTGGAAATGCGCCAGCACGGCGAGCGCGCCGAGCCCTGCTTCAGCGAGCGCTTCCTGCGCCAGAGCCTGGGCGCGCGCCCGGACCCGCGGGCTGGCAAGGACGACCAGGGCATCTGCCACTGGCTCGGCGAACGGCTGCCGGGATCGACCTGGAACCTCGACACCGCGCGCCTGCGCCTGGACCTCTCGGTGCCCCAGGCGCTGCTCGACATCAAGCCGCGCGGCTACGTCAGCCCGGACGAATGGGATGCCGGTAGCACCATGGGCTTCGTCAACTACGATGCCAACCTCTACCGCTCGAGTTTCGAAGGCTCCGGCAGCGGCGGCGATTCGGACTACGGCTACCTCGGCCTGAACGGCGGAGTGAACCTCGGCCTGTGGCGCCTGCGCCACCAGTCCAACTACACCTATTCCAGCTACGCGGGGAACACCCGCAGCGACTGGAACAGCATCCGCACCTATGCCCAGCGCGCGCTGCCTGGCCTGCGCAGCGAACTGACCCTGGGCGACAGCTACACCGAGGGCAACCTGTTCGGCAGCATGGGCTACCGTGGCGTGCGCCTGGCCACCGACGACCGCATGCTGCCGGACTCGCAGCGCCAATACGCGCCCCAGGTGCGCGGCACCGCGAACACCAATGCGCGGGTGGTCATCAGCCAGAACGGCCGGAAAATCCAGGAAACCACCGTGGCGCCCGGCCCCTTCGTCATCGACGACCTCTACGGTACCGCCTACGACGGCGACCTGGACGTGCAGGTGATCGAGGCCGACGGCAGCGTCTCGCGCTTTTCCGTGCCCTTCTCCGCCGTGCCCGAGTCCATGCGCCCGGGCCTGTCGCGGTACAGCGCCACCATCGGCCAGGCGCGCCAGTACGGCGACGGCAACGACCTGTTCGGCGACCTGACCTACCAACGCGGCCTGACCAACGCTCTCACCGCCAACCTCGGCGCACGCGTGGCCGAGGACTATCTGGCGGTGCTCGGTGGCGGCGTGCTGGCCACGCCCTACGGCGCCTTCGGCATGAACACCACCTTCTCCAGCGCCACCGTGGAGAACAACCAGCGCAAGCAGGGCTGGCGCGTCGGCCTGAACTACAGCCGGACCTTCCAGCCGACCCAGACCACGCTCACGCTGGCCGGCTACCGCTACTCCACCGAAGGCTACCGCGACCTGGGCGACGCCCTCTCCGCGCGCGATGCCAGCGACCACGGCGACACCTGGGATTCGAGCAGCTACAAGCAGCGCAACCAATTCACCCTGCTGGTCAACCAGGGCCTGGGGCAATACGGCAACCTGTATCTGTCCGGCTCCACCAGCGACTACTATGACGGCAAGAGCCGCGACACCCAGCTGCAGGTCGGCTACTCCAACACCTGGCGCCAGCTCAGCTACAACCTCGCCTACTCGCGCCAGCAGACCACCTGGTACCGCGACGTGAACGACGACTATGATCCGTCGCAGCCGCCGCAGTACAACCTGCAGCACGGCAGCAACCGCAACAACACGCTGACCCTGAGCCTCTCCATGCCACTGGGCTCCACCAGCAGCGCGCCGAACCTGAGCGCCATGGCCTCGCGGCGCTCCGGCGACACCAGCGGCAGCACCTACCAGACCGGCCTGAGCGGCACCCTGGGCAAGGCCCGCACCCTGAGCTACGCGCTTTCCGCCGGGCGCGACAGCGAGGGCCAAGGCACCGACTTCAACGGCAGCATCCAGCAGCAGACCTCGGTGGCCACGGTCAACGCCGGCTATGCCGAAAGCTCCAGCTACCGCCAGGTCAACGGTGGTGTGCGCGGCGCAGCGGTGCTGCACAGCGGCGGATTGACCCTGGGCCCCTACGTCGGCGACACCTTCGCCCTGGTGGAGGCCAAGGGCGCCAGCGGCGCCGGCGTACGCGGCGGCCAGGGCGCGCGGGTGGACGGTAACGGCTACGCCGTGGTGCCCTCGCTGTCGCCGTATCGCTACAACCCCATCAGCCTTGACCCGCAAGGCATCGACGAGAACGCCGAGCTGGTGGAGACCGAACGCAAGATCGCCCCTTATGCCGGCGCCGCCGTGAAGGTCGAATTCAAGACCCTCACCGGCCACCCCTTGCTGATCCAGGCGACACTCCCCGATGGCCAGCCGCTGCCTCTTGGCGCCGACGTGCTCGACGGTAACGGCGTGAACATCGGCATGGTCGGCCAGGGCGGACAGGTCTATGCCCGGGCCGAAGGCGAGAAAGGCCTGCTGCGCGTGCAATGGGGCGAGCGTGCCGAAGACAGTTGCCAGCTCCCCTATGACCTCAAGGGCGCCGACCTCGACCAGGTGCTGGTGCGCCTGCAAGCGACCTGCCTACCGGAGGCCCCATGACCCCCATCCTGCGCGGCTTGCCGCTACTCGCCCTGGTGCTTGCACCGAGTGCCTGGGCTACCTGCTACAAGGTCACCGGCGTGGGTAGCGCGACCACCACCCTGACCTACCAGATTCGCCCCGGCGAAGGCGTGGCCGGCGCCTGGCCCGGTGATGGCGCCTGCGATACCTGCAATGGCTCCCTCGGCCTGCCCAGCGTGATCAACGTCAGCGATGCCAGCTTCCAGCCCGACGGCACGCTGATCGCCAGTGCCGTGTCGCCCATCACCCAGTACGGCAATTCCGCCGGCTACGACGCCGAGCGCGTGTTCTTCCGCTGCGCGCCGGAAGACACCGTGTACGAGATGTTTTCCACCAACGCCGACGACCTCTACAGCGGCTGGTACCAGGGTGGCGACGGCGTGGGCAACTCCATCGGCCTGCAATCCGCCTACCGCACCGCCTGGCCCAACGTGCTGCTGCGCCTGACACACGTGGAAACCGGCCAGTACTTCACCGACGTCTGGCGCGAGCGCCAGCTCAGCGGCCTGGACATCGACTCGCGCGGTTTCCAGCTGGTCAAGGCGAAGAACCTCAGCGCGGTGCGCGCAGAACTCTTCAGGGCGCCGCTGGAGGCCACCCAGGGCTATTCACCGAACACGAAATCGCAGCTGTACGGCCGCACCCAGCCCGCCGGCTACATCGCCATCAAAGGGCCGGGGTTGGCCTACCCGAATGTCGGCCAGACCCACTACGGTAACTACAGCGGCTGGCACTACAACTGGCCGGGCGCCATCGGCCTGTACGGCGATGTCACACTCAAGCGCTACCCGACCTGCGCCGTCACCAATGTCACGCCGCACGTGGTGTTTCCATCGATCTCGATCGGTGAGATCAACGCCGGGGCCAGCCGCGAAATGCCCTTCCAGGTCGACTTCAAATGCCAGAGCGGCGTACTCAGCAGCACCACGCCCAGCACCAGCCAATCAGGCACCAGCGGCACCGCCCTGGGCATCAAGGTCTCGGCCGGAGCGCTGGCGGCCTCCTCCGGGCTAGGGCTGGTCAATGCCAGCGGCGGGCTCTCTTACCTGGTTTCCGACCGCTATGGCGAGCCGGGTATGGCCCAGGGCGTGGGTATCCGCCTGCTGCGCAACGGCAGCGCGATGAACCTGCTGGCCAGCGAGGATTCGGCCAATGGCAGCAACGCCGAAGCACGCGGCTGGTACCCGGTCATCGGCAACGCCTCGAACAAGACGGGTGAAGTGGGCGGTATCTCCCAGTACAGCGAGACGTTCCGCGCCCGCCTGGAGAAGCTCAGCCTCGGCAGCATGCCTACCGTCACCCCTGGCCGCGTGGAAGCTACCGCGCAGGTAGTGATCCGTGTCCAGTAACTGGCTGCGCGCAGCCCTGCTCGGCCTGGCCGTGCTGGTTGGCGCCAATGCCCACGGCGGCGTCACCGCCGAGCGCACGCGGGTGATCTTCGATGAAGGCAAGCGCGAGGCGTCCCTGGCGCTGGTGAACCAGAACAGCTACCCGGTCATCGTGCAGACCTGGGTCGACGACGGCGACCTCGACAGCGCGCCGCAGACCGCACAAGCGCCGATCATGCCGCTGCCGCCAGTATTCCGCCTGAACCCCGGCCAGATGCGCAGCCTGCGCCTGCTCTACACCGGCGATGCGCTGCCGCAAGACCGCGAGTCGCTGTACTGGCTGAACCTCTACGAGATTCCGCCCCAGTCCGACGAACCGTTGGGCGAAGGGCAATCGCGCCTGACCGTTACCCTGCGCACACAGATGAAGGTCATCTACCGCCCGCGCGCACTGGCGAAAGATGCTGAAGAGGCTCCCCGCAAACTGCTCTTCCGCAGGGCCGGCAATGCGCTGCAGGTGGAAAATCCCACCGCCTATTTCATCACCCTGGCCGGCGCAGAAGTGCGCCAGGGCAACACCGGCTCGCCGCTGCCGGGCGAGCTGCTGCCGCCGTTTTCGCAGCGCGTGCTCACGCCACCCCAGGCCCTGTCGGCGAGCGGTGGCGAGGTGCGTTACCTGTGGATCGACGATGGCGGGAACAGCCAGCAGGGCACTGCGGCGCTGCGCTGATCATTCAGGATTCAAGGGGAGTTCGGAGTTGGGCGGTTCGCGAGCAAGCTCGCTCCTACGAAGAGCCACCCCATCTGGCTCCGGCTCTTGAAGATTTCCAGCGAAACATCCGCACGCACCGAATGCCCCGTTCAACGAGGGTATTTTTCGCCTGAGAGAAAAACCGTATGTCCGGGGCAAGACCTTTGCCTACTTTGGGTCGTTTGCCAAAGTAGGTCGCCCGAGGGGGCGAAGCCCGGACTCCCAGCGCACGCCGGAGCGACGCAAAGACGCCCAAGCCAACGCAGCACACCTGTCACACCCGCGCAAAAGAGAGCGCCGGCTTGGCCGGCGGATCGCGGGCTTGGCCCGCCCCTGCACTGCGATCCTACTGAAACAGATTGGCCATCACACAGAACGTCAGCAGCGCCTGGTCGGTATCCACGTCCAGCTTGCGCATGGCGGAAATCTTCTGCGCACTCACGGTCTTCACGCTGCGGTTGAGCAGCAGCGCGATGTCGCGCACGCTCATCCCCGAGACGAAGTGGCGCAGCACCTCGTACTCCTTCACCGACAGGCTGGCGATACGCCCCTCCACGTCGTCGCCGCTGGCCAGCACGCTGCTGGTGGACTGCATGCCCGGCCCACGGTAGATGCGGTCCTGGGCCAGCGCCTTGAGCGCCACCAGGATCTCGTCGAGATCGCCGTTCTTCAGAATCACGCCGGACACCCCCAGGTCGTAAAGGCTGGAGAGGATCAGTGGGTTGGACAGCATGGTGAGGATGAGTATGCGGGTGTCGGGAAAGTTGCGCAGCAGGAACTCGATGAGCTTGAGGCCGTCGCCGTAGGTCTGGTCGCCCGGCATGTTGTAGTCGGTGATGACGATGGCCGGGCGCTGCTCGCGGTACAGGGCCACCAGCTCGCTGGAGTTGTGCGCCTCACCGATCACCTCGAAGCGATCGTCCCGTTCGATAACTTCGCGAACCCCCATCAGGACGATGGGATGGTCGTCCGCTAGTGCCACTCTGACTTTTTCCATGAGTTTCTTGAGTCCCAACGTTTGCGATCGTCGGCCGGCCACAGGGCACGGCCACTTTTCCAGAGTAACCCCGGTTACCGGACAGGCTCTCAGAGGCTGGCCAGGGCCGCCTCGATTCGTCCCATCAGCGTCGTCACCGCCGCAGACAGTTCCGGCCCAGCGGGCTGCGCGATCAGCGCTTGCTCCACCGCACCGCAGGCGTCACTGAGCCCATGGGCCTGGACCACCGCCAGCGCGCCGCGCAGGCGATGCACCTGCTGACGGACGGTCGCCAGGTCATTGACCTGCAGGGCGTCGGCTACGCCCTGCATATCCTGACGCATGGTACGCAGGAACAGCTCGCGCATCTTCTCCGAGACCTCGATGCGATCCGGCTCCGGTGCCGCCGACGGCTCCTCGCCTGGTACGGGCTCGGCGGGCAGATGGCCGCACACCTTGAGCAACCCGTCGTGCAAGGTGCGCAGGCTCATCGGCTTGACCAGCCAGAGGTTCATGCCCACCGCCATGCAACGCTCGCCCTCCTCGCGCAGGGCGTTGGCGGTGACGCCGATGATCGGCAGCCAGCTGTCCTGGCGGCGCAGCTCGCCCACCAGCTCGTAGCCATTCATCACCGGCATGTTCACATCGGTCAACAGCGCGTCGAAGGCGCCCGGCGCCCAGCGCTGCAAGGCCTCGCGACCGTTGCTGGTGAGGGTGACGCGGCAGCCCAGCTCTTCCAGCTGCTCCTTGAGCAGCGCCTGGTTGATGGGGTTGTCCTCGGCCACCAGTACCCGCAGGCCAAGCTTGCCCAACCGGGCTACACGGGGTGCCTGACGCGCCTCGCCGCTTCCGCCCTGCTGCGCCAGGCGCAGCGCCTGGGCGATGCCGGCCAGGTGGTAGAGGCTGACCTCCCAGCCCAGCGCGGAAGCCTGCGGCTGCACTCCGCCGTCGGTCAGCGCACGCACCCGCGGACCGCTCCACTGCGGCTCGCCAGCGGCTTCGAGCAGTTCCAGCAGTACCGCACCGGGCGGCACGTCCGGTGGCAGTTCATCCTGGACCAGCGCCGAACCGCCCCAGCAATCGATCCAGTCGGCCAGGCTCTGCGCCAGCTCCTTCACCGGCGCTCGCACGTAGACGGGCTGCGGCAGCAACGGCTTGCCCTCGGCCAGCGGTTGGGCACGCTCCAGCACCGGAAGCGCCAGGGTGAAGGTGAAGCTGCTGCCCAGCCCGGTTTCGCTCACCACGCGCAACCGCCCTCCCATGAGCTGGCTCAACCGCGCGCAGATCGACAGGCCCAGGCCGGTTCCGCTGACCGTATGCTCATGGCCGTGGGCCTGGTAGAAAGGCTCGAAGAGACGCTGCTGCTGGGCGTCGGACATGCCGATGCCGGTGTCCGTCACCTGCCACTGCAGGGCCGTCTCGCCCGCCTCGCCCGGCAGGACGCGCAAACGCAGCACCACGCGGCCGATGTCGGTGAACTTCAGCGCGTTGCTCAGCAGGTTGGCGAGAATCTGCCGGATGCGCGCGGCATCGCCGCGCACCAGGCCGGGGACGTTCGAGTCGATGCAGGCGTAGAGCTGCAGTTCCTTGCCCTCGGCCACGCCGGCATAACCGGCGACCGCGTCCTCGGCCAGTTCCAGCGGGTTGAACTCCACCGCCTCCAGCGCCATCTGCCCGGCCTCGATCTTGGACACGTCGAGGATGTCACTGATCAATTGCAGCAGGGTCGATGACGAGCGCTGGATGGTCGACAGGTAATCGCGCTGCTGCAGGGTCAGCTCGGTCAGCCCGAGCAGCTCCAGCGTGCCCAGCACGCCATAGAGCGGCGTGCGGATTTCGTGGCTCATGGTGGCGAGGAACACCGATTTCGCCTCGCTGGCGGCATCCGCCGACAGCTTGGCGTCGGCCAGCATCTGCTGCGCCTGCTTGTGCGCACTGATGTCGTTGAAGGCGCAGAGCACCACGTTCTCGCCGCGGTAGCGGGTCGGCGCGAAGCTGGCGTGCAGGGCGCGCCCTTCGACCTCGAAGACCAGCTCACCATCGCCTCCGCCGATTCTGCCGCTCAGGTCCCAGTCGCGGCTGATGTGGGTGATGGCTTCGGCGTCGCCCAGCCACTGCTCGGCCAGGCGGTTCTGCATCACCACCTGGTGACTGCCGTGGCGCAGCACGCACAGGGCGACCGGCGCGGTCTGGATCACTGCGCGGCTGAAGGCGTCGCTCTCGACTATCTCCAGGTGCGCGCGGCGCGCCGGCCTGATCACCCGCCGCGAGTACCAGCGGATGGCGAACCAGCCGCCGGCCAGGCTGCCGAGGATCAGCGCCAGGCCGCCAAGGAACTGCCACTTGGCGTAGCGGAAGAAGCTGGCGTAGCTCAGGCGATAGAGGGCGGCCCAGCCGCCGTTGAACCCGCTACGGACCTTGAACACCAGGCCGTCGGCGCTGAAATTCAGGCCGTCCTGGTAGTCCTTCTCGCCGCCGGGGAAGTCGATCAGCACCTGGCCGCCCGGCGAAACCAGTTCCAGCTCATCGAACACCGGACGGTCGAGCACCTGCTCGAGGTCGTTGATGCGTCCCAGGTCCAGCAGCGACACCGCCACCACGCGGCGGTCCAGGTCCGACTCCCACCACAGCGCGTCGGGCAGGTCGAGGCTGACGTAGGCCAGCAGCTCGCGGTTCTCGCCACCGGTATAGGGCTGCGCCAGTGCCCAGTGCACCTGGGTGTCGCTGCGCTTGGGCGAGCGCGCCTCCAGGGCTTCGCGCACGCGCTCGATCACCGTCAGGTAGTTGCCCCGCGTCAGCGGCCGTTGCCCGCGGAAGTTGCCAATGGCGGGTACCGCAAGACTGGTCGCGCCTTGCAGATCCAGCACCAGCACTTGCGGCGAGGGATAGGACGAGGCGCTCCAGTAGCTGCTGTAGAAGTTCGCCAGCATCACCCCGAGGGAGAAGGTGCCGGGCCGTTCCTGCGGGCTGGCGTGGCGCAGGAGGTGCGCCAGGGTGAAGGACATGGCGAAGGAGAACTCGCGCCCCTCATGAATCTCCATGCCGTTCTCGCGAATCAGCAGGCGCCGCTGCAGCGGGATCATATCGAGGTCCTGGCGCTGGGTGGATTCGTCGCTCTGCAGAGCGATGCGGTTGAGGAAGGCCTCGTGTTCGTGGATGTTCCCCACCAGCCGGCTGAAATGGAAGTGCACCTTGTCGCGCTCTTCCTGCACCACCCGCCCCAGGGCCCAGTAGCACGCGCCCACCAGCATCAGGGCGAGGGAAACCGCGCACAGCAGGACGACGTTCAGGCGCAGCGAAGTGCTGGCCAGTTTACCAATCGAGCCGTGATCATGTTCCTTCATGCAAAGCATCCGGTGTCGCGGGAGAGTGGCGGCGGAGGGCCCGCCGGATACCAGCAGACTGTAGATGTGAGTACGCGATAAGGCGACCCGCCAGCCCCCGGGAGGCCGACGATCGCCCACGCATCTACGATGTATCTGCCGTGGATCAATGAGCCATGGCGGAACGCTCCTGGAGCAACTGGCGAGTGAACACGGCGGGCGGCACCGCCTCGGAGAACAGGAAGCCCTGGGCGCAGTCGCAGCGCAGCCGGCGCAGCAGGGCCAGCTCGTCCGGGTGTTCGACCCCTTCGGCTATCACCTCCAGCCCCAGCTGCCGGCCCAGCTTGACGATGCTTTCCAGTGCCGCTGCCAGGCCCTCGTCGTCCACGCAACCATGCACCAGCGCGCGGTCGATCTTCAGCTCCGTGAAGGGGGTCGAGACCAGATTGTACAGCGAGCTGTAGCCCTGACCGAAATCGTCCTGGGCCAGGCCGAAGCCCTTCATGCGCAGGCGGCAGGTGCCCGCGTAATAGTTGGCCGGTGTCGCCGTGCTGCTGCATTCGAGCAGCTCGAAGACGACGTGCGCCGGCACTCCGCTCCGGACGGCAACGAAGGCGGCGAGACGGTCGGGCAGCTCGGGATCGTCCAACAGGTGCGTAGGCAGGTTCACCGCCACCGACAGGTGAAAGCCCAGCCGGCCCCAGTCGGTCTGTGCCTGCAGCGCCTGCTCGAGCACCACCCAGAGCAGCGCCTCGTCCAGGCCGGCAGCGGTCAGCGCGGCCATGAAGCTGGCCGGCAGCAACACGCCGTGGCGTGGATGCTCCCAGCGCACCAGCGCCTCCGCCGCGACGATGCGCCCATCTATCAGCGAAGCCTTCGGCTGGAACCAGGCGCGGAACTGCCGTTGCTCCAGCGCCTGCTCCAGCTCTTCGCGGGTTGGCGCGGGAACGGCCGGGGCGCGGTGCTGCTCGGCGCGCGCCTGGCGCGAGACGAGCTTTTCCAGCAGGCGGCGGATCACCGGAGCGCGGGCGGGCTTGGCGATCTGCTCGAGCACGGTGATGCCGTGGGCGCGCGCCACCATGCAGGCACTGCCCATCAGCGGGCGCGAAGCCGAAGTCATGATCGCCAGCAGCGGCGGATGGCTCAGCGCGGCCAGCCGCTGGATCAGCTGCACGCCGTCCAGGCCGGGCATCAGCAGGTCGCTGACCACCAGGTCGAAGCGTTCTCGCTCCAGCCAGCGCAAGGCTTCGGCGCCATCCTCGGCGGCACGCAGATGCTCCACACCCTGCTCGCGGAACAGGTTGACCAGGTACTCACGCTGGAAGGGCTGGTCTTCGACGATCAGGATTCGCTGATGTCGCACGGCGGCACCTCCGCGGGCAGGCTGGTCAGGCATTGGCGCAGGGTGCGCAGGTCCACCGGCTTGAGCAGGCAGATGTTCATGCCGGCGGCCAGGCACCGTTCGTTTTCCTCGTGCATGGCGTTGGCGGTGGCGCCGATGATCGGCCCTCGATAGCCGCGCTGGCGCAGGGCCCGGGCCAGTTCGTAACCGTTGAGGTGAGGCATGTTGACGTCGGTGAGCACCACGTCGAAGGCGTCCGGCTGCCAGCGCGCGAGGGCCTGGCGGCCGTCGACGGTGAGCTCGACCGCACAGCCGAGGGCCTCCAGCTGGTCCTGCAGGATCAGCTGGTTGATCGGGTTGTCCTCCACCAGCAGCACGCGCAGGCCCAGGCCGATGTCGGGCAGGATCTCGGCCAGGCGCGCCGCCTCGCCGCTGGCGCAGCCCTGCGCCGCCGCCAGGGCGCGGCGCAATCCTTCGAGGTTGTAGCGGCCGACATGCCAGTCGCAGCCCTCCTGGCGCGGCAGCTCGCCGCCCAGGTCGGTGACCAGTACCCGGCAGCCCCGCCAGGCGGGCAGCGGCTTGCGATCATGGGGATTGAAGCGCAGGTCCACCAGCACACTGGCGGGGTCGTCCTCGATCGGCTGGTCGCAGGCCACCACCTGGGCCCGCGCGCCCCAGCGGGTGATCCAGCCGCAGAGGCTCTCGGCCAGCTCGCGGGTCGGCGCGTGCACCCACACCAGGGAGTTGCACAGGCGGGGTTCGCTGGCACTCTGCCGGTCGACACACTGCAGCGGCAGGCTGAGGGAGAAACTGCTGCCTAGGCCGACGTCGCTGACCACCCGCAGCTGTCCCCCCATCAGCTCGGTGAGACGCTTGCAGATCGACAGGCCGAGCCCCGTGCCGCCGGCCATGCGCGCATTGCCCGAGACCTGGTAGAAGGCGTCGAAGAGGTTCGCCTGCTGGTCATCGGGGATACCGATGCCGGTGTCCGCCACCTGCCAGTGCAGGGTGTCGTGCCAGCCCTCGCCGGGCTCGGAACGCACGCGCAGAACGATGCGCCCGCTGTCGGTGAACTTCACCGCGTTGCTCAGCAGGTTGTTGAGGATCTGGCGGATGCGCGTGGCGTCGCCCAGCACCCGCTCCGGCATCAGGCAGTCGCAGCAGGCGTAGATCTGCAGGCCCTTGGCGCGGGCGGCGGCGGCATAGGACTGGACGCTGTCGAGGGTGAGCTCCAGCGGCGAGAACTCCACCGGCTCCAGGCCCAGCTGGCCGACCTCGATCTTCGACACGTCGAGCACGTCGCTGATCAGCTGCAGCAGCGTCGAGGACGAGCGCTGGATGGCCCGCAGGTAGCCGGACTGCTGGTGGTCCAGCGCGGTACGGCCGAGCAGTTCGAGGGTGCCCAGCACGCCGTACAGCGGGGTGCGGATCTCATGGCTCATGGTCGCCAGAAACAGCGTCTTGGCCTCGTTGGCGGCGTCGGACAGGCGCTTGGCCTCAGCCAGCGCGGCTTCGGTCTGCTTGCGCGCGCTGATGTCGCTGAAGGCGCAGCAGAGCACTTCCTCGCCCTTGTAACGGGTCGGCGTGTAGCTCAAGTACAGGTGCCGCCCGGTACGGGTTTCCACCTCCTCCGAACCGCCCTCCTCGCCGCTGCTGAAGCCGCGCTCCAGCCAGCCGTGGCTCCAGTAGCGACGCGTGTCACCACTGCCCAGCCACTGCTGGGCGAGGCGGTTCTCCAACACCACCTCGGCGTCGCTGCGGCGCAGCACGCAGAGCGCCACCGGCGCGGTCTGGATCATGGCGCGGGAGAAGCTTTCGTTCTCCACCAGGGCATTCAGGCGGTGCTGCGCCGGACCGATCAGGCGCCGGTTGATGCGCCGGCACATGGCCCAGACCAGCAGCGAGCCGCCCAGTAGGAAAGCCAGCGCAGCGAGCATCCGCGGCCACATCGGCAGCAGCAGGTCGGAGAGGTTGCAGTAGTAGATCAGCGACCAGTCGGAGCTGCCCAAGTGCTTGAGCAGCGCCAGGTGACTGGGCAGCAGGCCGGGACCGCTGAAGGCAAAATTGTCGCCCTCCCACAGGTCGCTGAACTGCAGGCCCAGCTGAGGCGTCACGGCGCTGCCGAGGATCGCCCGGTGCTCACGGTCCAGCAGCAGGAAGCGGCCGGCCTCGGGCACGCCGAACGCCGCGGAGAGGTCGGCACCGAACAGCTCCAGCCCCAGCCAGCCGTTGTCCTGCTCGCGGGTCACGCGGGTGAACAGGTACTGCCGCGCCTGCGGGTCGGTCGGGTCGGCAAGCCAGCGCACCTGCCGCTCTTCCTTTGGCGTTCCGGGTCGCCCCAGCGCCTCCAGCACCGCCGGCGGCACCACGGCGTTGAGAGCCGGGGCCCCGTACAGGCGCGCAACGGCGCGATCAGGGGCGGGAGAGACATAGATCAGATTGAGCCGCCTGGACTCCATCTCCGCGAAATCGCTGCCGGACAGTGCCAGGCTCCAGCTGGAACCTGGCTCGCCAAGGGACACGAAGACCTGCTCATGGGGCGGCACCGGAACGTTCATCTGGCGCCACTGCACCAGCGGTTGTCGGGCCTTCCAGGTCACGCCGCGGCTGATGTGTTCCAGCAGCGACTCGCGCTGGCCGAGGTAATCCTGGGCCTCGTACATGGCGGCATTCATCTGCCGGCGCAGCTGCGACACTTCGCTGTTGAAACTCGCGGCGAGAAACAGACTCAAGGTGAAGAACAGGCAGGCGATCACCACCCATGCCAGCAGACGAAGGAGCTTTCGGGCCGCCTTCGGGGTGGAAAAGGATGAATCCTGACGACGAAGGAACTGCTTGAGTTTCATGGCCATCAGCCTGGCGAAAAGCGGGCCAGGGCGACATCAGACAAATCTAAAAAGTTCGGGAATGCGAGGTCGGACAGGTTCAGCGCCTGGCAGTCGAGGAACCGGATCTGCGTCGATTATTTCAGGGCGAACGGCCTAACCGAAGATCACCCAAATGCCCGCAATGGGTTGTGGACTCAACCGCTCGAGGCAACCGATCAGAAGGGACATCACGCGTCTCCTGGCAGACGCGATCCCCCAACTCATGCCGGATCGGGAATCACAGCCCCCAACCGTGGCGAGGCCCAGTCAATGAACTGCCGCACCCGCGCCGACAACAACCGGGCGTGCGGATACACCATCTGGATGGGTATGTCAGGTAGCTCGAACGCCGGCAGCACCCGCACCAGCCGGCCATCGGCCAACTCGTCGGCGACCTGGTAATGCAGCAACCGGCTGATACCGACACCTTGCTGGCAGGCCAAGCTGGCGACCTGGATCTGGTTGGTGGTCATGCGCGCCGGAACAGCCCGGGGCACGACATTGCCCTGTTCCAGGAATTGCCATTGCTTGCCCTGGGGTGCAAAGGCAACGCAGGCATGATCCAGCAGGTCCGAAGGCTCCTGTGGTGTGCCGTTGGCATGCAGGTATTCCGGACTTGCGCAATGTACCAGGCGGGTATGTCCCAACGGCGTCGTCACCAGTGAAGAGTCCGGCAACTGCCCGATGCGAACCGCCAGCTCTATGCCCTCCTCCAGCAGGTCGACCAGGCGATCGAGCAGGATCAGCTCGACCTGGATGGTCGGATGCAAAGCCAGGAACTCGTTGACCAGTGGCGCGACGTACCGGCGCCCAAACTCCACCGGTGCAGTGATGCGCAGCAGGCCACCCGGGCTTTTACGCCGGGCGTCGAAGCCGTGCTCGACCTCATCGAACTCAGCCAGTATCCGTCGGCTCCAGGCAAGGAATTCAGCGCCTTCGTCGGTCAACGCCAGGCGCCGGGTATTGCGATTGAGCAGCCGCGTGCCAAGGTGTTTTTCCAGCGCTGCGAGGGTCCGGACCACCGATGCGGTGGACTGTCCGGTGGCAGTCGCCGCAGCACTGAGGCTACCGCTGTCGACAATCCGCACCAGGGTTGCCATAGCTTTCAATCGGTCCAATTTCGGGCCTCGTCTGTGCAGCAAGTGCAATAGTGTTGTCAGCTTACAGGCATTGGTGAAACAGCGGCCAAAGGACACACTGGGCGCATCCAGAGACTGTGTGGTTTCCCGCCATGAATGCCGACGCCTCAGCCAGCATGCACAACCCGTCGCCCATCGTAGCCTATGATCACATCGGCATCCGCGTCAGCGACCGCAGCCGAGCCCTTGCGTTCTACGAGGCGCTGGGGTTCGTCGAAAGCATGCGGTTCAGCGACTACGAAGCGAATGAGATGCTTGCCCTCAGCGGCGTGCGCATCAACCTGATCTTCAACGGTGCCCGCCAGCGTCATGCCCACAATGTGCTGCTGGATGCACCCATCAAGCTGCCCGGCATCACCCATCCGGCCTTCATCGTGGAAGACCTGGAAGCACTGCAGGGCTGGCTGTTGCAACGCGGCATCGCCATCACCGAAGGGCCGCACCGGATCGGGCCACGTCGCATTGCGCTGTTCATCCGCGACCCCGACGGCAACGTCCTGGAATTCAACCAGCTATTGGCCAATAACAAGGAAACGCCATGAAGCTCTATGACCTGGAACTGTCCGGCAACTGCTACAAGGTCCGCCTGTTCGCCCACTTGGCAAACCTGGACCTGGAAATCATCCCCGTGGACTTTCTCGGCGGCGAGCACAAGCGAGCGCCGCTGATCGACCTCAACCCCTGGGGCGAGCTGCCTATCCTGGTGGATGGGCAGCGGGTTCTACGCGATTCACAGGCAATCCTGGTGTACCTGGCCGGCACCTACGGGGGTGCTGCCTGGTGGCCGGTGGAGCCCCACCTGCAAGCGGAAATCATGCAATGGCTTTCGACCGCGGCCAACGAGATCCAGAACGGTCCCTGCGCCGCACGGCTCGTGGACAAGTTCGGCTACGGCATCGACAAGGCCGACACCCTCGCCCGGGCCGCCCGCATCCTGCCACTGCTGGACGCGCACCTGGCGAAGCACGACTGGCTGGCACTTTCCCGCCCGACCATCGCCGATTGCGCAGTGTTCCCCTATGTTGCGCTGGCGCCCGAAGGTGGTATCGACCTGGCGCCCTACCCCCACCTCCGGCGCTGGATCGACAGGATCCAGCAGTTGCCCGGGTTCGTGCCAATGCCGGGGATCTGACGGGACCTACCAGAGCTGGATGCGTGCACCGGGCCCGTCCCCGACGGTAAGACGCGTATTTGCGATGAATGCCTGTCCGAGGCGACAGCTTCGGACAGGGTTGAAGTGAAAGCCGCTCGCCCCTTCAGGGAGAGCGGCTGGGAGCGAGGGCCGCTTCTTGCAAAGCGCGCCAGTCCACTACACGAGGAAAGGCCCCGGCCTCGGCCACGGGCAGCCCCGGCGCCACCAGGAAACCCTGCATATAGGTGCAGCCATGCTCGAGCAGCCAGTCGCGCTGGGCTGCGGTTTCCACACCTTCGGCGATGACTTCCAGGCCCAGATGGCGGCTGAGGTCGATGATGGTGCTGACCACCGCGGCATCGCGCCGCGATTCCAGCATGTTGGAGATGAACAGGCGGTCGATCTTCAGGGTATCCAGCTCGAAATGGCGCAGGTAGGCCAGGGACGAATAGCCGGTGCCGAAGTCGTCGATGGCGATGCGCACGCCCAGGGCGCGCAGTTGCCGGAGCTGTTCGCGGGTCAGTTCCAGATCCTGCATCAGCGCGCTTTCGGTGACCTCCACTTCCAGTTGCGCGGGCCGCAGGCTGAAGTTGTCCAGCACCCGCCGCAGGTCGTCCACCAGTTGCGGCATGCCGAACTGCAGCGGGCAGACGTTGAGGCTGACCACCAGGTCGTCGCCGAAGCTCTGCCTCCAGGCACTGCACTGGCTGGCCCCTTCCCGCAGCACCCAGTCGCCCAGGCGGTTGATCAGGCGGGTTTCCTCCAGCAGCGGAATGAACACATTGGGCGCCACCGTGCCGGCCACCCGGTGCTCCCAGCGCAGCAGCGCCTCGAAGCCGCGCAGGCGGCCAGTCTCGAGGTGGATCTGAGGCTGGTAGACCAGATGAAAGTCGTTTTGCTCGATGGCATTGCGCAGGCTCTCTTCCAGCATCAATCGGGAGCGGGCTCGGCCATTCATTTCCGGCGAGTAGAAGCGGTACTGCTGGCGGCCGGCGCGCTTGGCCTCGTACATGGCGATATCCGCCGCGCGCAACAGGCCGTCCACAGTCTGTCCGCACTCGGGGAAGCTGGCGATGCCGACGCTGGCGCCAATGGTGACGTCGATGCCTTCGATGCGATGACGCACCGAAACCATCTCGATCAGTTTCTCCGCCACCCGCGCGGCGTCTTCGGGGTGGTCGAGGCTGTCGAGCAGCGCAGTGAACTCGTCGCCCCCCATGCGCGCCAGGATGTCGTAGGGGCGCAGGCAGTTCTTCAGCTGTTCCCCTACCCGTCGCAGTACACGGTCGCCGGCCTCGTGGCCGAGGGAATCGTTGATCAGCTTGAAACCGTCCAGATCCAGGTAGAGCACAGCCATGCGCTTGCCGTTGCGCTCGACGCGAGCCAGGGAGGCTTCCAGCGCCTTGTGGAAGCCGCGGCGGTTGAGCAGCCCGGTAAGGGCATCGGTGATGGCCTGGGATTCCAGTTGCGCGTGGAGGTGGTGCACCACCGACATATCCAGGGCGATGACCACCATGGAGCGTTGCAGCCGTGGCAGGGGCGACGCCGACAGCGCCACCGGCAAGCGCTCGCCGCTCATGGTCTTGAGACTGGCGTCGTGCAGGCGGTAGGTTTCGTTCCGCTTCCAGTGGCGGTAGAAATCCGACAGCTTCCACTCGCCGCTCATCTCCGGGTGAGCGATCAGGTTCAGCAGCGGCTTGCCCTCCAGATCCCCCACCGAGCCCTGGAACATTTGCGCCGAGGCCGGGTTGGCAAAGCTGATGAGCCCATCCTCGCCGACCACCAGGATGCCTTCGGCGGCGTTCTCCAGCACCGAGGCGTTGAAGGCGCGGGCGCTGTCCAGTTGCTGGCTGAGCTGCAGCAGGTCGCGCCGGTTGCGTTCATGGGCCAGCAGGGACTGGATCTTGAGGCGCAGCACCTCGGGGTCGAAGGGCTTGAGGATGAAATCCACCGCCCCGGACGAATAACCGTGCAGCACGGCCTCATGGGTGTGGGCGATGGCGGAAATGAAGATGATCGGCGTATAGCGGGTCAACGGACTGCTGCGCATCAGCCGCGCCACCTCGAAACCGTCCATGCGCGGCATCTGCACATCCAGCAGCACCAGGCCGACCTCCTCCTCCAGCAGGCATTTCAGCGCCGCCTCGCCGGAATCCACGGTGAGTACCTGCCATTCACCGCCCTCCAGCAACGCTTCCATGGCGGTGAGGTTTTCCTGGCGGTCGTCCACCACCAGCAGGGTGTTGGCCGCGGGGACCTCCTTAAGCTGCAGGTGCGCCATGGCGTGCTCCCGGTTGTTCCAGCCAGCGGTAAAGCATGTCCAGCAATTCCTGGCGACTCACCGGCTTGGCCAGGTAATCGTCGGCGCCGGCGGTGATGCATTTCTCCCGGTCGCCCTTCATCGCATGGGCGGTCAGGGCGATGATCGGGATGCTGCAGCCGTGCTCCTGCTTGAGCACGCGGATGGCGGTGTAGCCGTCCATGTTGGGCATGGCCATGTCCATCAGGATCAGGTCGAAGGGTTCGCGCTGGAAGCAGTCGATGGCCTCCAGGCCGTCGCGGGCGGCGGTGACCGTCAAGCCGGTTTCATCCAGCAGGGCGCTGAGGGCGTAAATGTTGCGCACATCATCGTCCACCAGCAGCACGCGGCTCCCTTCCAGCGGGTCCGACCATGGGCTGGTCTGCGGTTCATGCAGGCCGGCGAGGAATCCCTGGACAGCCGAACTGAGGTTTTTGAGGTCCCCGCCCGCCTTGGGCACCACCACCGCCGAATAGCGGCGCAAGCGTTGCAGGTTCTGCTGATTGACGTCGACACCGGTGTTGATGACCACCCGCGAACCATCCAGCGGGCGTTCGCGGTGAAGGCTGTCGAGCAGTTCGAAACCATCCTGGTCAGGCAGGTCGAGGTCAATCACCAGGGCGGAGAAATTGCCCTCCGCGTAGGCCTTGCGGGCACCCTCGCCATTGGCACTGGCCACCACCTTGAAGCCCAGTTGCTCCAGGTGCTCGCGATAGTGCTCACGCTCCACGTCCACGTCCTCCACCAGCAACAGCTTGCGCTCCGCCGACGAGCGGCCGCCTTCCAGGTCCTGGAACACCTGCTCCAGGTCCTCGCGAGCGATGGGTTTGACCAGGTAGCGGGTAGCGTCCTCGTGCCAGTCCTGGGGCTGGGGCACGCAGGAAATGATATTGACCGGGGTCGCGCGGTGGTTCGAATGGCTGCGCAAACGCCGGTAGATCTGCCAGCCACTGACGTCCGGCAACAGGATGTCGAGGATGACGGCAGCGAAGCGCTCGTTCTGCAGCAACTCGATAGCCTGCTTGCCGCTGCGGCAGTGGACGCTGGAGAAGCCACGGGTCTGGGCTTCCTCGGCTATCACCGAGGCGAAGTTGACGTCGTCTTCGACGATCAGCACCGCCGGCCCCTGGCCGCCACGCACCGGTTGTGCGGGGGGGGCATCGGCCTTCGGCTGGGTCGCGCTCACCGCCACCGGCAGCCGGACGCTGAAGCGCGACCCCTGCCCCGGCACGCTTTCCAGGGTGATGGTGCCGTCCAGGGCAAGCACCAGCTGGCGGGTGATGGCCAGGCCCAGGCCGGTGCCGCCGAAGCGCCGGCTGGTGGAACCGTCGATCTGCTGGAAGGCCTGGAAGATGCGTTCGTGCTGGTCCTCGGGGATACCGACCCCCGTATCACGGACGACGAAGCACAGCACTTCGCGTTCATCGATCGCCGCCGTGGGGTCCAGCTCCACGGACAGCTCCACCTCGCCCTGCTCGGTGAACTTGAGGGCGTTGGACAGCAGGTTGCGCAGGATCTGGTGCATGCGCACCCGGTCGCTATGGATAACCCTTGGCACGCCGGCCTGGACATGGGTGGACAGGCGCAGGCCCTTGACCTCGGCCATGGGCCGCAGGCTGCCGTCCAGTTCGGCAAGCATGTCCTGCACATTGAGTGGCTCCAGCTTGAGCTGCATGCGCCCTGCCTCGACCTTGGCCAGGTCGAGCACGTCGTTGATCAATTGCAGCAGGTCACTGCCGGCGCGGTGGACGATATCGGCGTGACGGGTCTGCTTCTCGGTGAGGTTGCCGGCCATGTTCTGCCGCAGCTGATCGCTGAGGATCAGGATGCTGTTCAGTGGCGTGCGCAACTCATGGGACATGTTGGCGAGGAACTCCGACTTGTAGCGGTTGGCGAGCATCAGTTGCTCGGCCTGGTCACGCAGTCGCTGCTCGGCGGCCTTGCGCTCGCTGATGTCGATGATCACGGCCTGCACCAGCAGTTCGCGGCCGGCGCGGATCGGCGACAGGCCCACCTCCAGGGGGATCATGCGGCCGTCCCGATGCTGGCCGAACAGCTCCCGGTTGTTGCCCATGCGCCGCTGCTCGGGCTTGCGCTGGAAGCTTTCGCGCAATGCCACATGGGCCTCGCGCAGGGCCTCGGGAAGGAGCATTTCCACGGACGATTCGAGCAGGTCGTGACGGCTATGGCCAAACAGTTGTTCGGTCTGGCGATTGACCATGGCGATCCGACCACGGGTATCCACCAGGACGATGGCGTTGGGCGAGGCTTCGACCACCAGGCGGAAACGCTCCTCGGCGCTCTTGCGCGCCTGCAGGTCCACAAGGCTGAGCAGGTAGCGCTGGTCATTGCCGTGGTTGAAGGTGCTCAGGCTGAACGCCACGGCAACCCGCTCACCATCCTCCTGCAAGGCCTCGATCTCCGTCAGGTCGGTGGGCGCCTGCCTGGCCAATTGTTGCGGCAGGTCCACCAGACTCGGCACGAACCGGCGCAGGTTCTGCCCCACCAGGCTCTCCGCCGCACAGGCGAACAGTTCTCCGGCGCGGGCATTGGCCATCTCGATGCGGCCATTCTCCCCGCAGGTCAGGGTGGCCACCGGCAGATGCTGCAGCAGCAGGCGGAAACGCTCCTCGCGCTCGGTCAGTTCGGCGGTCGCTGACAGGCTGAGCTGCAGACTCCGCTCTCGCTGGTAGAGGTAGCCCCCGACCAACAGAGCCAGCAAGAGCGCGGCAGACAGGCCGGTCCAGAGGCTGAAGGTGATGCGATTGTTGCTCAGCATGGCCTCGTACTCGGCCGTGCTGCCCACTCCCAGGGCCCAGGTGCGACCGAACAGCTTCAGCTCCTCGACCTGGTGGAAGCGTGGCTGGTGGCCTTTGTCGGACACCTGCAGCATGGACTCGGAACTGCCGACATCCCTGAGATCGATGCTGTAGAGGCTGCTCTGGGCCCCCAGGATGCCGGCCATCAGGTCGTTGATCCGAAAGGCACCGCAGACCATGCCAAGCAGCGCGGCGCGGCGCTCGTCGACCGAGGTGCTGGGCGCGTCCGGGCGGTACACCGGCATATAGAGGATCACACCGCTCTGCGCCTGCTGCTCGGTTTCCTGCCTGAGTTTCAGCGGCCCGGTGAGACTCACCTCGCCGCTTTCCCGGGCGAGGTCGAGAGCCGCACGGCGCACCGGCTCGGTCAGCATGTCGAAACCCAGGGTGCGGCGGTTGCGCCAGTCCATGGGGCTGCTGTACTGCACCACGATGTACTCGTCCCGCGGCTCCGGAGGGATGATGCGGAAATCGCGGCGGCCCTGCTCCCAGATCTCGCTGACGAACTCGTTGGCTTCTTCGCGCTTCAGGTAGCGCGCCCACGCCAGCGCCTGGATGCCCGGATAGCGGTCCTGCAACTGCAACTGGTCAGTAGCCCGCGCCCAGTCCTCGGCCGACACCGCGTTAGTGCCGACGATCAGGCCGGACATACCGCGCAGAACCATCTCGTAGGAGCGCATCCGGTTGCTGACGCGATGGGCGATTTCCTCGGCCTCGAGCTTGAAGCGCTGCTCGTACTCGGTACGGTTGCGCGCTTCCAGATCCAGCCACTGCCAGAGCACCAGCCCCCCGAAAACGAGCATCAGGGCGAGGGTTACCAGCAATGGCAGCAGGTATTGGCGGGATTGTGGGAATTGACGTCCGTCCATGTAGTCTCCTGTCCTTTCCCTGGCGGCCGCGCCTCTGGGGATGAGGGATGGCGGCTAAGGCGGGGCTCGATAAGGCCCTGCATCGCAGTCTAGACAGGAATGTAGGAACTGGCGTTGAGCCAGCATTCAAGCGACGAGCGGCAACAGCGCGACCAACGCCAGTCGTCTTCAGTCCCGTCTCGGATTCAGGATCGGAACTTCACAAAAACAAGTTCAGGATCGCCCTCGTCCAGATTCTCTATCTGGCCGCTCCTGATAAAGCCGAGCTTCCCAAGCAGTCCCTGCATCGGCTCATTCGAGCGGTTCGTCGAGGTGAACAGTTTCGGCCCCCTGCACTGCGACTCCAGTACGCGGAGAATGGCGGAGCCGACACCATGACGCCGCGCCGAATCCCTCACTACGACGAGCGGAATGAAGGGCTGCTCAAAGAAGGAGTCGTTCAGCACGCCGTACCCCATCAGTACTGTGGCGTCGCTTGCATCCGCTGCTACCCAGCATTGGCCACTGGCGACCGCGCGTGCAATGTATGTCCGTCGCCCCGCTTCGCGCCGGGCGATCGCATCCAGTTCAAATAGAGCATCGAGGTCGTCGCCCTGGGCGAGCCGCACGCTTGATTGGGGAACCATTGCTGCACCCTGCAGGGGATGGGGACGGCCAGTGTAATCGCCTACCAGACGACCAGGCTCCCCAATCGCCCCGCGACTGCACGGCAGCACAATGCATTGGGTATCAGCGTGGGGCTGACTCCAGGCCTTCATGACTGCCCGCCAACCGCCGCAATTCGCTCACGTCGGCGAACCACTCATGGGATTGAAGCGTGCGGAATGCTTCATAGGTCCCATATCCCCACGCAACCGCGCCAAACGCGATACCGGCCGTTGATGCCGCTTCCCCATCCGTCGGTTGGTCACCTATGTAGATGACCTCCTCTCGCGCCACACCAAACTTCCGCATGACCCGGCGCAGGCGCGATGCCTTGCCGAAAATGGAAACCCCGCACTCGAGGGCCCGTATATGCCGACCACTGGAGCCCAGAATCTGCGTGACATTCTCTCTGGAGTTGGAGGACACCACCGCGAGAATCACGCCCTTCTCATCCAGATGGCTCAGGGTATCGGCGATGTCTTCGAAAAGCCGGATCGAGCTTCGATGCGCCTTCATCAGGCCCATGAAGGTTCGCGCCACCAGAGGCAGCTTCCAGCGCGGCATTCCGATATGGGACATGATCTCCCGGGCCCCTTGCTTGCGCAAAGCGTCCAACTCTTCCGGGTGAATCCGGCCGAACGCGTGCTTGTCAGCGACCTGGTTGAACACCGCGACAAAGAAAGGAAAGGAATCCGCGAGCGTGCCGTCGAAGTCGAAAATGGCAAGTCGGTATGACATATGAGCGTTCCTTCCTGGAGTGCTGGCAGCCGTATCCGGACGGCTGCGGGTGCTGGGTGATCAACCCACCCGATGGGTGGCGGCATTATCCCCGCTTCGCAATCGGCCCGCCACGAACCGCAAATACCTGCACCTCGACCAGGTACCCCTCCCCCAGGTCGGCGCCAACGCAGGCGCGAACCGGTTTCGGATAGCCCTGCAGCCAGGCGTCGTAAATCTCGTTGACCCGATCGAAGTGGCTGTAATCCGCGATCCAGATCTGTACGCGGGTCAGTCGCTCCTTGCCGATGCCGGCCTCGGCCATCAGCGCGTCAATAGTCGCCAGTACCTGCCGCAGCTGCCCCTGGACATCCTCGCGCGTATCGTCCGCCGCCACCCCGGCAGTCTCGAACATGGCGCCGTAGCTGACCGCCATGGACATCCTGTTGCCCGACGCATAACGCGTGATCATCGACGACTCCCTTATCCATCAAGTAGCGGAAAAAAGCACCGGGCGGCGCGGCGAGCGACCCACCCGGTGAAAATGACGGCCGTGAAGGGTCGTCTCCCGAAACCTCAACCCAGCTGGTTGATGCACACCACCTTGGGCTGGGTCATGTCCTCGTAGGCGAAGCGCACGCCCTCGCGCCCCAGGCTGCCGTATTTGGAGCCGCCGAAGGGCATGGCGTCGAAGCGATAGTCCGACGAGTCGTTGACCATCACCCCGCCGGCCTCGATGCGCCGCGACAGGCTGAGCGCCTTCGACAGATCACGGGTGAACAGCCCTGCGTGCAGGCTGTACTCCGGCGCGTTGGCGAGGGAAATCGCCTGTTCCAGATCCTCGAACGGCGCCAGCATCACCACCGGCGCGAACACTTCCTCGCGCCACAGCTGACTACCGTGGTCGACACCTTCCAGCACCGTGGGGGCATAGGCGGCTCCCTGGCGCTGGTGGCCGCAGAGCAGGCGGGCACCCTCGCCCAGCGCCTGGTTCACCAGATGCTCGGCCCGGCGAGCGGAGGCTTCGGTGATCATCGGCCCCATATCGGTCTCGCGCCGGCCCGGATCACCCAGCACCATCGCGCGGGTCAGTTCGACGAAGCGCTCGCGGAAGGCCGCATAGATCGACGCATCGACCAGGATCCGCTGGGTCCCGATGCAGTTCTGCCCGGCGGCCCAGAAGGCGCCGGAAACGCAGGACTCCACGGTGGCCTCGAGGTCGCAATCCTCCAGCACCAGCACCGGCGCGTTGCCGCCCAGGTCCATGGCGAGTTTCTTAAGGCCGGCATTGCGGGCGATCTGCTCGCCCGTGGCGAAGCCGCCGGTAAAGGAAATCATGCGGACCTCGCGCACGGCGACCAGGGCCTTGCCCAGCTCCACGCCGCCGGTTGCCACCGTCACCACGGACTCGGGCAGACCGGCCTCGACCAGGTACTGCACCAGCTTGAGCGCAGACAGCGGCGCCAGCTCCGACGGCTTGAGGATCACCGCGTTGCCACCGGCAATCGCCGGCCCCAGCTTGTGAGCCACCAGGTTCAACGGGTCGTTGTACGGGGTGATGGCAAGGATCAGTCCCAGGGGTTCTCGGGTGAACCAGCCCTGGCGCGATTCCGAGCCTTCGTAGGCATCGAAGGGTACCACCTCGCCGGCGTTGCGGCGGGCTTCTTCCGCGGAGAGCTTCAGCGTGTTGATGCAGCGCTTCACCTCCTTTTCCGCCTGGCGCAGCGTCTTGCCGGCTTCATCGACGATCAGGCCGGAGAAATCCGCAGCGTCTCGCTCGATCAGTTGGGCGGCCCGTTCGAGGATGCTCGCGCGGCGATGCCGGGGCTGCGCGGCGCTGTCACGCACGCCCTGGCGAGCGAGCGTGAGCAGTCGGGGGACGTCCTGGGCACCCAGGTTCGGAACGCTGCCGACCAGCGTGCCGTCGAAGGGGCTGAACACGTCGATCTGAGTCGTCTCGGGAACAAGGGATACGGAAGTCAGGCTCATGCACTTCACTCCTCAGGCCTGGCGGCCGGACGCGTGGATGGCGACGATGTCCGACAGCAGGGCGAACGCCGTCTCGACACGGCCGGCACCGGGGCCGGAGACCGTTACTGCGCCCAGCAGCTCGGTGTCGAAGGCTACGGCGTTGGTGGCGCCGGAAATGCCCACCAGGGGATGCCAGCTCGGCAGCAGGCGGGCCTCCACGCTGGCACTCACCGCGCCATCGGCTTCGCGGCGGGCGGAGCCGATCAGCTTCCAGCGTGCCCCCGACTCGCGGATCTTCTCGATATCGCTGCTGCTGATGCCGCTGATGCCGCTGCAGGCGACATCACTGACCTGCAGGTGCGCGCCGAGCAACTCGTTGGCGAGGATCACCACCTTCAGGCGCACGTCATGCCCTTCCACGTCGGCCGTCGGGTCCGCCTCGGCGTAGCCCAGCTCTTGCGCCTTGGCCACGGCCTCGGCGAAACCGAGCCCTTCTTCCATGCGCGTCAGCACGTAGTTCGAGGTCCCGTTGAGAATGCCTTCGAAACCCTGGACGCCGGAGCCCGCCAGGGTCTGCCGTGCCAGGCGCAGCACCGGCGTGCCGCTCATTACCGAGCCTTCGTACTCGAACGACACCCCATTGGCCTTGGCCAGGCGCTTGAGCTCCTCGCCGTGCAGCGCGATCGGACCCTTGTTGGTGGTGACCACGTGCTTGCCCGCCTCCAGGGCCCAGCGGCAGAAGGTCGCCGCCGGCTCGCCATCCTTCGGATTGGTGAAGGTGGCTTCGGCGATGATGTCGGCCCCGGACTGCTTGATCACCGACTCGTTGAAGGCTTGCGCAGTGCCTTCCGGCATCTGCGCGAAGGCGCCCTTGACGGCCGGTAGCGCGGCGAGACTGGCCGCATCCAGGCCATTGCGGTCGATCACCGAGCCCAGGAAGAGATCGGTGACACCAACGATCTTCAGGCTGAAACCCAGCTCCTGCTGCCAACGTGCGTTGCGCTCGGCGATCAGTTGAGCCAGGGCGCGGTTCACACCACCAAAGCCAACGAGGGCGATCTTGTATTCGGTCATTATTTGCCTTCCTTCTCAGGCGTTGTTCGATGGGGATCAGCCTAAGAGCCGCGCCCTGCCAGTTGAATATGGCAATGCGCTGTATTTATTGGGCAATCTGACCAGCGCCGGAGCGACGCGATGCCAGGACGCAGAATGCAAAACGCCGCCCGGACGAAGGTCCGGGCGGCGTTGGTTTTCCAGCGAGAGACAGCCGGTTCAGATCACGGTGGACAGCACGAACGAGGTCACCGTGTTCTCGACCCCCGGCATCGCCGCGATCTCCCGCCAGACGTGGTGCACGCGTTCTGGACTGGCGGCCTCGACGCGGAGCATCAGGTCGAACTCGCCACTGAGCACTTCGCACTGCACGATCTCCGGGATCGTCCGCAGCGCGGCCAGCACCTCCTCGCCGCGCATGCGGTCGTATCGGTAGACGAAGATCACCGCATTGATCAGCGACGAGGGACGCCGCCCCTCGCCCACCCTCAGGGTGTAACCCTGGATGGCGCCGTCACGTTCCAGGCGCTCGATGCGCTGGCGCACCGCGTTGCGCGACAGGTTGACCTTGAGTCCGAGCTCCGCATGGGCGATGCGCGCGTTGGCGGTGAGTTCGGCGAGGATGCGCTCGTCCAGCGGGTCGAGTATGCGTTTCATCGGCCGGCCCGCATCTGCATCAGCACCTCGTGCAGCCCCGCCAGGTCATCGCGCGCCAGCACAGGTCCGCCGGCCTCGCCGCCAGCCGGCGACGGCACCGTTCCATGCCAGGCCCCCAGCTCCGCCAGCAGCGCCGCCGACTTCTCCGGCGCGAACTGCCCCAGGGTCACGATGGGCGCGCCGATGTTTCGCCGGTGCAGCCGCCCGGCGTAGGCGCCCGTCGCGGTATGCGGGTCCACCGCGCTGCCGGTCTCGCGGAACAGCGTGATGATCTCTTCGCGGATCAGCGCATCGTCCACGGCATAGGAGTCGAACAGCATGCGCGCCTGCAACCACTGGCGGTTACCGATGCTCAGCTCGCCACAGTCGTCGAAGTGTTCCATCAGCGTCCGCGTCGCTTCACCGTCGCGCTCATACAGCTCCCAGACGAAGCGTTCGAGGTTGGAGAACAGCGAGAAGTCCATGGCCGGCGACAGGGTGCGGCTGGCCGAACCCCGGCTGTAGCGATTGCAATGGATGAACCGGTGCAGGGCATCGTTGCGGTTGGTGGAGATGATGATCTGGTTGATCGGCAGCCCCATTTTCTGCGCGATGAAGCCGGCGTAGATCTCGGCGAAACTCGCCGCGGGAATGCTGAAGCCCACCGGGCGGATGCCGCCGCCCAGCTGCAGGGCCGCATGGAAATAGAAGACGATCTGCGCCAGCACGCCGATCCAGTTGGTCGAATTGAAGCTGATCGGCATCAGCTCGGGACAGGGCCATTCCCGCAGCAATCGCGAAACCAGCGATTGGCAATCGTCGAAACTGCCCTCCACGGCGACGCTGCGCACGCTGTCGGAGTCCGCCCTGCGCATGACCTCCGACCGGTCCGCCGGCGTCCCGGCCAGCGGATAGAGCGCCAGCAGGCGAGCCGTGGGACAGTGCCCCAGGGCATCGATGGCCGCCACGGCGGTATCGCCATTGCTGGCGCCGACCAGTACCGCCCGCTCGCACTCCTGGCCCAGGAAGTGCCGGATCAACCGCGCCTGCAATTGTGCGGCGAAGTCCTTGGAGGAACGGGTCGGGCCGTGGAACAGCTGCAGGACCCACTCGTTGTGGCCGATCTGCTGCAGCGGCGCAATGGCTCGATGGCGAAACCCCCGATAGCTGTCGCTGACCAGTGCCCTCAGGCTCGGCTCGTCGAGCGTGTCGCCGACGAAGGGAGCGATCACCCGCCAGGCCAGTTCGTCGAACGGCAGCCAGGACCAGCTGGCGATTTCCTGCGGGCTGAACAACGGCAGCGACGACGGCACGTAGAGCCCGCCGTCCCCGGCGAGCCCGGAAAGCAGCGCCCTGCGAAAGTCCACGCTTGTCTCGGCGCCACGGGTGGTTGTGTACTGCATCGTCACTCCAGGTGGGTACTACTCATGATTGGCGGTGAACCAGGGTCACCAGCCAGTTGGAAAAGGCCTGGGCGTCCGGGGACAGCGCCCGCCCCAGGCCACGCACCAGGTAAAACGACTCACTGGCCTCGATGCGCTGGGCAAAGGGCGCCACCAGGCGCCCTTCCCGCAGGAGATCCTCGACCAGTGACGAGCGCGCCAGGGCAACACCCAAGCCCAACTCCGCCATGCGCAGGGTGGAGACCAGGGTGTCGAACTGCAGGCCGCTCGAGTAATCCAAGTCATCGGCGCCGGCCCGCTTCAGCCAGTAGCCCCAGCCCTCCTCGTAGCCCAGCACATGCAGCAGCGGCAGGTGCGCCAGGTCGCGCGCCTCGCGTAAGGGCCGGTCGGCGATCAGCGCGGGCGAGCAGACCGGGACCAGCAGGTCCCAGGTCAGGCGCTGCGCCTCGACACCCGGCCATTGCCCGCTGCCCCAGCGAATCTCCAGATCGTCCTCGGCATCGAGCTCCTTGACCCACAGGTTACTGATGTAGCGGATATCGACCTGCGGATGGGCGCGACGGAACTCGGCCAGCCGGGGCGCCAGCCAGAAGTGCAGGAACGAGAGACTGCCCCGCACCTTCAAGGGCCGCCGCTGGCGTTGCCCGAAGATTTCGTTGGTGCCTACCGCCAGCCGGCTGATGGCATCCTGCACGACCGGCAGGTAGGACTGGCCCTCTTCCGTCAGCCCCAGCCCCCGGGGCAGGCGCTTGAACAACGCCACCCCGAGCTGGCTCTCCAGCTGGCGAATCTGCTGGCTCACGGCCCCCTGCGTGAGGTGCAGCTCCTCCGCCGCGTGGGTGAAGTTCAGGTAACGCGCCGACACCTCGAAGGCTCGAAGCCAGTTCAGGGGGGGCAAGGCTTTCTGGCTCAACGGCGGATCCTCATGGCAACTGTTCAAGCGGCCTAGTATCGCGCTGCTCAGGCGGCCTCGGAACCACTCGCCACGACGTCCAGCGACATCTGCCGACGCTCCCGGCTCTTGCGGGTCAGCCAGAACACGAAGTAGCACCAGGCGATGAAGGGCAAACCGAAGTACAGGGCCACCCGCTGGGCCGGGTCGAAGGCGATGCCGACGCAGGACAGCGCGCAGCAGAACAGCGCCGCCAGCGGTACGAAGGGATAGCCGCGCACGCGGAACTTCAGGTCCTCGACCTTGCCGCCGTTGGCCACATAGTGACGTCGGAAGGCGATCTGGCTGGCGGCGATGCTCATCCACACCACCACCACGGCCAGTCCGGAAATCGAGACCAGGGCGAGGTAGATGGTGTCCGGCGCGAAGACGCTGCTCAGCAGCGACGCCATGCCGCCGGCCATGCTCAGGACGATGGCGTTGAACGGCGTGCCCCGGCGCGACAGCGACGCGTAGCTGCGCGGCATGTTGCCCTGGTCGCTGAGCGTCCAGAGCATGCGCGCGGCGGCGTAAAGCCCGGAGTTGGCGGCGGACAGCAGCGCGGTGATGATGACGAAGTTCATGATGTCCGCGGCGTAGGGAATGCCGATCATCTCGAAGACCATCACGAATGGGCTCTCCACCACGCCAGCCTGCTCACGCGGCAGCAGGGTCGCCAGCACGAAGATGGTGCCGATGAAGAACAGCGCCAGGCGCAGCACCGTGGTCCGGATGGCCTTGGGCACGTTCTTCTCCGGATCGCGGGTCTCGCCGGCGGCGATACCGATCAGCTCGGTCCCGGAGAAGGCGAAGGACACCGCCAGCAGGGTCATGGCGATCGACCAGAAGCCCGTCGGGAACAGCCCCTCGCGGGTGAAGTTGCCCAGCCCGATGCTGTGCGCCTGCTTGATCTCGAAGACCCCGAGGATGGCACCACCGCCGACGATCAGGAAGGCGATCACCGCGAGCACCTTGACCAGCGACAGCCAGAACTCGGTCTCGGCGAAGGTCCGCACCGATACGATGTTGCTGATGAATACGGCGGCTCCGAACAGCGCACTCCAGATCCACACCGGCGTATCCGGGAACCAGCGCACCATGAGCATGCCGGCGGCGGTGAATTCCGAGCCGATGGCCACCGTCCAGGTCAGCCAGTACATCCAGGCCACCGTGTAGCCGGTGCCCGGCCCCAGGTAGCGGGTCGCATAGCTGCTGAACGAACCGACTTCCGGCATCTGCACGGCCAGTTCGCCCAGGCACATCATGACCAGGTAGACCATGACCGCGCCGATGATGTAGGCGATCACCGCGCCCAGCGGGCCGGCCTGGTTGACGGTGTAGCCCGAGGTCAGGAACAGGCCGGTACCGATGACGCCGCCCAGCGCCAGCATGACGATGTGGCGGGTCTGCATATCCTGCTTGAAGGAATGCGCCGAAGCATTTTTGCTTGTTGTTGTCTGCACGGACATGGTTGGACTCTCATGAAAGTTGGCGGGCAAGGACGTTGCTACGACCTCGTCTGGGCAGAGCGAATCGAGTTGCCTTGCGTCTTGTTGTTGTTCGATTTCATGAAGTGACGCCCGCCGCGATCGGCGAGCGCCACGCCGCAGGTCTCAGACCTGCAGCTCGATCGACCGGTTGACCACGTCGCCGTGCCCTTCCGGTTCGCCGTCCCTGGCCTGTTCCCGGCGAACCGCGGCGCACGCTTGTGCGAGGTCCGCAAGCAAGTCATCGGTGTCCTCGATGCCCACGGAGATGCGTACCAGTCCTTCGGAAATGCCCAGGGCCAGGCGCTCCTCCAGGGTGTTCTCGACGTGACTGGTGGTGCGCGCCGGACCGTAGATGGTTTCCACGGCACCCAGGTTGCCGGCGCGGTGGGCGTACTTCAGGCGCGGCAGCAGGCGCGCCACGGTGTCCATGCCGCCCTTGAGCACGAAACTGACGATGGCGCCGAAGCCGCGCATCTGCGACCGGGCTATCGCGTGGCTCGGATGCTGAGGCAAACCGGGATAGTTGACCGCCTCCACCAGGGGCTCGGTGCACAGGTATTCGGCCAACGCCCGCGCACTGGCCTGCTGCTGGCGCAGCCGGACGGCCAGGGTCTTGATGCCGCGGATGATCAGGTAGGCGGAAAACGGGTCCAATGCCGCCCCGTTGATTTCCCGGTAATGGCGAACCTGCGCCAGCAGCGACTCCGCGCCGCAGACCACGCCGCCCAGTACGTCACCATGCCCGGAGAGGAACTTGGTCGCGCTGTGCACCACGACATCGACGCCCATCGTCAGCGGGTTCTGGTTCAGCGGCGTGGCGAAGGTGTTGTCGGCCACCACCAGGGCGCCGACCTTCCGCGCTGCCGCAACCAGACGGCGGATGTCCAGCACCTTGAGCGTCGGATTGGTGGGGGTTTCCAGGTAGAGCAGATCGCAGCCGGCGGCGATCTCGCGCTCGATGGCCTCGGTATCCAGGGTGTCGCACAGGCACACCTGCACGCCCATGCGCGGCAGGAACTCCTCGAAGATCTTGTTGGTGCCGCCGTAGCTGTCACGGGTCGAGACCACCCGCTTGCCGCTCGACAGGAAGGTATGCAGCACCGCGCTGATGGCGGCCATCCCGCTGCTGAAGGCAACCGCCGATTCCGACTGTTCCAGCTCGCACAGCTTCGCTTCCAGCGTGGCGACGGTCGGGTTGCTCATGCGGCTGTAGATGTAGCCGGGAAGCTTGCCCAGGGCAACGTCGTACCAGGCGTCGATGTCCTGGTAGCCATAGGCGGCGCTTACCACGATAGGGGTCTGGGTCGCGTTGTAGGGGTGCTGGACCTGCTCTCCGCTCCAGACCACCCGGGTACCGACTCCGGCACCGCTGCTGCGCTCGACATCTTCGTTCTTGTTCATATCCGGTTCCCGCACGACTGAGTTGACTACACCGATCCCGGATCGGTTTGCGGGGACTATAGGGACGCGCTCCGGATCTGAAAAACGATGGAATCCGGGTCTGAGAGGCGTTTTTTTTAATGGCTCCGGGTCAGGCCTCCGGCGTCCGACAGAACTCTGCACGACCTGGCTTGCCATGGGCGCTACGAGCGCTTCGCTTCGCTTCTATCGACGCAAGGCAGACAAGACCAGGCGTCGACGTTGCGAGAGGTAGTAATCGGCCAGAAGCAAAAGTTCAGCGGGCGTCAGCTGGGGACACCGTCCAGGCTGGCGCTGTCTATCAGCCAGTCGATGAGGCGAACCACGTCCGGCACGTGCCGTTGTTCCTCGGGACACAGGCAGAAATAGCCGAGCCCGGCAGGCACGGCGAGGGCGAAGGGGCGGACGAGGAGCCCCTGATCCAGATCCCGGCGCGAGTTGAACTCATCCGAAAGAGCCACGCCATAACCGTCACAGGCGGCCTGCAGGGCCATGCTGAAACTTTCGATCTGCAGATCCGAGTCGCCGGGATAGGGCACACGGGCTTCCAGCAGCCAGCGCCGCCAAAGGGTGCCGTCATCCTCATGCAGCAAGCGCTGATGCACCAGATCGTAGGGCTGGCGCAGCGCATTGCGCCCCTGCAGCAGCCGCGGGCTGCACACCGGGAACATATGCAGATTGCGCAGGGGCCGCCACCACAATCCTTCCCAGGGAGGGGCCGCATACAGCAACGCGACGTCAGCCCTCCTCCAATCCACCTCCGAGGCGTGGCTGGCCTCGATAATGCGCAGACGGATGTGCGGGTGGGCCGCTTTGAAGGCGAATAACCGCGGCAGCAGCCAGGACGCGCCGAACACCGGTTCGGTCGAAATGGTCAGCGTGGTCGTCGGCAAGGCCTGTTGCGACTGGCTGATGGCATGCCTGAGCCCTTCACTGATTTCCTCCATGCCCTTGGCGACCGAACGGTGCAGCGACAGGCCCGCCGGCGTGAGGACCAGATGCCTCCCTTGCCGATTGAACAGTCGCACCCCCAGTGAGGATTGCAGGCTCTTGATCTGCTGGCTGACGGCGCCCGGAGTGATATGCAGCTCCGCAGCCGCCGCCCCCATATGCCCCAGACGGGCGACGGATTCGAAGACACGCAGGTTGTTCAGCGCTGGAATAGGCATGGCTTTCATTTAGATTTGCTAAACGATAATTCATTAAAACATATAGCTTGTCTGATCTTTGTCCTGACGCGAAAAATCGGCCACGACCTCTGAGCTGGTGAATTGCCGATGAAAAACCTCCGTTCCATTTCCGTGCTCGCGATGGCAGCGACAGGCATGCTGATGACTACCTCGAATGCCATTGCCGCCGATGCGGCACGCACCGTCAACGTCTATGGATGGGCAGGCTACGTCGCCCCCGGGACCCTGACACGCTTCGAGCAGCAGACTGGCATCCGGGTGAACTACGACAGCTTCGATAGCGCGGACGTCCTGGAAGCGAAATTGCTGACCGGACACAGCGGCTACGACGTGGTTATACCGGGCGTTGCCATGCTCGATCGCCTGATTCACGCCAAGGCGCTCCAGGTAACCGAGATGCAGCGGTACAAGACCGCAAACCAGTACGATCCCCAGCTGCTCGGCCAACTCGCACGGGTCGATCCCGGCAATCTCTACGCGGTGCCCTATGCCTGGGGCACCACTGGTCTGGCGTATAACCAGGAGGCCGTTGAAAAACGCATCCCTGGCGCCCCCCTCGACAGCTTCGACCTGCTGTTCAAGCCGGAGTACGCCAGCAAGTTGAAGGACTGCGGGATCGCCATCATCGACTCGCCCCAGGAAGTCATGAGCATCGCCCTGCACTACCTCGGCAAGAACCCGTACAGCCAGCACTCCAGCGACTATGAAGATGCCAAGCGGCTGCTCGAACAGTTGAGGCCGAACCTGCGCTACATCGCATTTGGCAAGCAGAGCAATGATCTGGCGAACGGCGACCTGTGCCTGGCCCTGAGCTACAACGGCGACGCCATGGTCGCCAGAGGTCAGGCGAGAGCGGCGGCCAAGCCCTTCACTATCGGCTACCAGGTTCCCAGGGAAGGTACCCTGGCCTGGATCGATACACTGGCGATTCCTGCGGATGCGCCCCATGTGGAGGAAGCCAAGGCATTCATCGAGTTCGTGACCGATGCCGAGTCGATGGCCGAGATGACCAACTCGCTGTATTACGCCAACGCCAATCGGACATCGCTCGACAGGGTCGTCCCGGAGCTGCGCGACGATGAAACGCTGTTCCCCTCTGCTGAGCGCCGCCAGAGCCTGTTCAGCGAGGAACCGTTGCCCGCCCGGACGCTCCGCGAGCGTACCCCGGCGTGGACGAGCTTCAGAACCCAGGTTGGCGGGGAGTAGGCTCATGGCGCTCAAGGTGGCGGGTTCCTGGTTCGACAGGAGAACACTGGCCGACGGCATCACCCTGCTGTGGGAGCCTCACGTGCACCCCATGTTGCGCTGCAATATCTGGCATGTGCCCGGTCGCGATCGCGATCTGCTGATCGATACCGGGCTGGGGGTTGGCAGCCTTCGCGAGGCGGCGCGCGATCTGTTCCACAAGCCGGTATGCGCAGTGGCAACCCACAGTCATCTCGACCACATGGGCGGCCTGCACGAATTCGAGTGCCGGCTATGCCATGCTGCCGAAGCACCCTACTTCATCCAACCCGACAGCGATAACCGTCTGGTCATCGACGATGACCACTGGCTGGCGATGTACATGCCCGCCCTGAATGCCGACAGGCTCATGATCGATGCCCTGCCGGCCCCCGGATTCGATCCTGCACTATGGACGTTGCCGCCGGCGGTGCCGACCGGATACCTGTCCGACCGGGACATAGTCGACCTGGGGGACCGCCACTTCGAGGTGCTTCATCTGCCCGGCCACTCGCCTGGCAGCATTGCCTTGTTCGAGCACCGGACGGGAACGTTGTTTTCGGGAGACGTCGTGTATGACGGGGAACTGCTCGATGCAATTCCTCGCGCCAACATCAGCGATTACGCCACCTCCCTGCAACGTCTGCGCGACTTGCCGATCGAGGTGGTGCATGCCGGCCACGAAGCCAGTTTTGGCCCCGAGAAGTTGCTGGTCATGATCGATACTTACCTCGATCGCTGGGATAGAGACATGCAAAAGCTACGACACGAGCAGGATCTTCCCTAGGTCGAAGATCCCCGGTCGCCATACCGGGCCCGTAACGAGGGGCGGTAGCCAGTGTCCGCGTTTGTCCAGGGTCAGGAAACCTTCTGCAGATTTCACCTAGCGGGGTGAGCCTCGAAACTGAGCGGGCGCTCCTCCACAGCCTGGATCGATAGCAGACCTCGAGCAGCGGCGGCTTCCGATTCCGGGCGGACATCGACATCATCGGGCAAACGGGCGCGCCGACTCTCGCGGTGGCCGGCAGCCTTCAATAAGTGAAAGGCCCGGCGCATGCCGCGCCGGGCCCTTACCCCTTCGGGGAAGAATTTCCTGGCGGCGCTCCCGCGAGCCGCCTGGCGATTCGATGTCAGCCGGCGAGAAATTCCCGGCGCTGCGCCTCGTCCTGCTCGACCTGGCGCTCCAGGCCGATGAAGCGCATCACCCGCTCGCCGCATTCGCCAGCGCGGATACTCGCCGGTGCGGCGTCGACCTGCACCTGGCCGTGCTCCATGAAGATTACCCGGTCGGAAATCGACATGGCGAAGTCCATCTCGTGGGTGACGATCACCATGGTCATGCCTTCCTTCGCCAGATCGCGGATCACGTTGAGCACATCGCCCACCAGTTCCGGGTCCAGCGCCGAGGTCGGCTCATCGAACAGCATGATCGCCGGCGCCATGGCCAGCGCACGGGCGATGGCCACACGCTGTTGCTGGCCGCCGGAGAGCTGGTGCGGGTACTTGTGCGCATGGGCCAGCAGGCCGACCTTGTCCAGCAGCGCCAGTGCCTTCTGTTCGCAGATGTCGCGCCCGGCCAGGCCGTGGAAGCGCGGCGCCAGGGTGACGTTGTCGAGGATGGTACGGTGCGGGAACAGGTTGAAGTTCTGGAACACCATGCCGATGTGCTGCACGCCTTCACGCAGGCGCGCCGGGTTCGGCCTGCCGGCTTCGATGTAGGGCTTGCCGAAGAGCTGGGTGGCGCCGCCGTCGATGCCTTCCAGGCCGTTGACGGTGCGAATCAGCGAGGTCTTGCCGGAGCCGGACGGGCCGATGATCGACACCACCTCGCCGTTGCCGACGCTCAGGTCGACGCCCTTGAGGACTTCGTGGGTGCCATAGCTCTTGCGGATGCCCTTGAGCTGCAACGCGGGCGGTGCACCGGCCGGGGCGGCCTCGCGGCTGGCCACGGGGGTTGCCGGGAGGTTCTTGCGCAGGCTTTCCAGGCGCTCGCCGGCCAGGGTTTCCGGCTTGCGGGCGTTGAGGTCCAGGCGGTGCTCCAGGTACTGCAGGCCCCAGCCGAACAGGGTCACGATCAGAACGTAGTAGATGGCGACCGCGGACAGGGTTTCCATCACCAGGAAGTTCTGCGCATAGAGGCGCTCGCCGACCTGCAGCAGCTCGGTGAGGGAGATCACCGAGACCAGCGAGGTCAGCTTGACCACGGTGACGTACTCGTTGATCAGCGTCGGCAGCGAGATGCGGAACGCCTGCGGAATGACGATCAGGCGCTGGATGCCAATGCCGCCCATGGCCAGGGCGCGACCGGCTTCCTTCTGGCCCTTGGCCACGGAGATCAGGCCGCCGCGATGGATTTCGGCCATGTACGCCGCTTCGGTCAGCACCAGGGCGAGCAGGCCGGAAATGAATGGATCGGACAGCAGCGCGCCGCTGGCCGGGAAGAGTTGCGGCAGGTTGTAGACGAACACCACCAGCACCAGCAGCGGCACGCTGCGGAAGAACCAGATGTACAAGGCCGTCGGCATGCGCAGCCAGCGCGAGCCGGAGAGCTTGGCACAGGCGAGGAGGAAGCCCAGGACCATGCCGATCAGCCAGGTCAGGGCGCTCAGTTCGATCACCGTGACGCAGGCCTTCCAGAAATCCGGCAAGGAGAAAAGGGAGAAGAAGTAGGACCAGTCGAATTGCATGGAGACCTCGGCGAACGGGGCTGGCGCGAGGCCAGCCCCGTCTTTCATGTTGCGTTAAAGCGGAATCACTCGGTTGCCGGAGCGTCTTCGAGAGCGTACTTCTTCAGCAGGGCAGCGAATTCGCCGCTGTCCTTGGTCTTCTGGAAGGCGGTCTTGAGTGCGTCGTACAGCTCCTGGTTGCCCTTCTTCACGTACATGCCCAGGGTCTGCTTGTAGATCAGCTCGGTGGAGCTGACCACCACGCGGCCCTTGGAGCGCTCGGCGATCATGTGCGCGGCGCCGGAAATCTCCACCTGAGCCTGAACGTTCTTCGACAGCAGCGCCTGGGTCACTTCCGGCGCGGACGGGTATTCGCTCACGCTGATGGCACCCTTGCCGTTGGGCACGCAGTAGGTCTTGGACAGCTCCTCGAATTTCGGCACCCAGGTGGTGCCCTTCTCCAGGCCGATCTTCTTGCCGCAGAGGTCTTCAGGCTTCGCCGGGCGCTCCTTGCTGTCGGCCGGGACCATGATGGCTGCGCCGGTCTGCGCGTAGGGGATCGCCATGGCCTGGGTGGCACGCTCGGGGGTGACGTACATGCCGGAGATCACCGCGTCGAAGTGACCGGCATTCAGGCCCAGGATCAGCCCGGAGAACTTGGTGTTCACGAAGCTCGTCTTGAGGTCCATGTGCTTGGCCAGCAGTTCGGCCAGCTCGGGGTCGGAACCCACCACCTTGTCGCCGTCATAGGACTCGAAGGGCGGATAGGTGATTTCCATGCCGACCTTGAACTGCCCCGGCGTGGCAGTCAGGGCGGCGCTGGCGGATTGCAGTGTGCACAACAGGGTGGCGCCGACAACGGCTGCGGCCAGGAGGGTGCGGGTGGTTTTCAGCATCGTGATTGCTCCAGTCTAGGGTTGCGCGCGGCTCAGGAAGGCTGCGTCTGTTTTTTCAGATGGCCGAAGCTGGACGGTTTGCGCGCCCGCTCCGGCAGTGCCAGTTCGCCGTCGGCGACCTTGCGGCGCAGGTAGCTGTATGTCTGCAGCGCCTGGCTCCACATGTGCTCGCCGATGGCGATGGTTTCGTACTCCCGGCTGCCGTTGTCGAACTGCGGCAGCGGACGGATCTGCGTGTGGTAGTCGCAGGCGTAGAACAGCGGGAACGAGTAGCGCTCCTCGCGCACAGTGCGTACGCGGTGCGCGGTGGCCACGAAGGCGCCGTTGGTCATCACCTCCAGCATGTCGCCGATGTTCACCACGAAGGCACCCGGCACCGGCGGTGCGTCGATCCACTCGCCGTCCTCGTTCATCACTTCCAGGCCCGGCTGGGTGGCATGCAGGATGGTGAAGCACTCGTAGTCGGTATGTGCCCCGATGCCCGGTGCATCCTGCGCTTCGCCATCGAAGGGGTAATGGATCAGGCGCAGCTTCGACGGCGGCCGACTCACCAGCGGGTCGAAGTAGCCCTCCTCCAGGCCCAGGGCCAGGGCGAAGCCGTCGAACAGCTTGCGGCCGAGGGCGAACACCGCCTGGTAGTAGGCGCTCACCTGCTGCTGGAAGCCGGGCACTTCCGGCCAGCGGTTCGGCCCCAGCAGCGGCGTGCCGGCCAGCACCAGCGGATCCTCGGCGGCCACTTCGAAGCCGACGTCGAAGGCTTCCTTGTGGTCCGGCTTGCCCTTGGCGTAGACCTCCTCGCCCTCCGGGACGAAGCCCTTGTGGCTTTCCGAGACGCCGATGTAATGGCGCATCTTGGCTTCCAGCGGCTGGGCGAAGTAGGCCCGCGCGGCGACTTGCAGGCCCTCGATCAGCTTCGGATCCAGGCCGTGGTTGCGGATATAGAGGAAGCCCACTTCACGGGCCGCCTTGCCCAGTTCGGCCGCCACCGCCTGGCGCTCTTCCAGGCGTGCGCTGAACAGCCCGCCGATGTCGATGATGGGAATGGAGGTGAAGGCCCTGCTCGCGTGCTCCTGCATGTTCGATGGCTCCATCAGTTCAGAATCCGGATTGGAGGAACCGCTGGAAGTGGCGACGCTCTTCGTCGGCCATCCAGCGGTTCAGCGCCCACAGATCGGCGATCGGGGCATTGGTGAAAGGCAGGTGATGCAAGTAGCCGTCCGGACCGAATTCCGGGGTCAGGGTGGTGATCTGCTGGCCGCGAGCCTGCTGGGCGCGCCATACGGCTTCCCAGTGCTTCTGGTGGAAGGCCAGTGCATTGCTGTATTCCGGCGCGCCGGGGTGCGGCACTTGCGGCCCCTGGTCGTAGCCGACGCGGGCCTGGATGTGCTGCACGCGCTCGACGAAGGGCGTGAGGTCGTCGGCGGGGTCGTCGAGCAGGCGCTCGCAGACCACCACCCAGTGGCTGATGTCGGTGGTGAAGCGCAGCTCGGGAACCTGGCGGATCAGCTCGAGGGTCACCCAGGGGCTGTACAGCGAGCGCGCACGGTGAATCTCGAAGAGACAGGTCAGCTCCTGCGCGGCGGCCAGCTCCAGGGCGCGGCCGAAGAAGTCGACCTGCGCAGCCAGCGACCAACGATCGTTGCCGGCCAGGGTGTTGACCAGGCGCGGCGACAGCTCGGCGGCATAGCCCAGCTTGCGCTGCAGGTCGTCCAGATGCACCTGCGGGCCGGCCGACTGGTCGGGCAGCACGTCGTGGGCGGTGAACAGGGTCGCGATGTAGGGCACCTCTTCCGCGGCCAGCAGCCGTGCGTACTCGGCACGAAGGGCGGGATCCAGCGGCAGGCGCGCTTCCAGGCCGTCGAAGCCGGCCTCGCGCAGTTCGGCGATGGCCTGCGGCCAGCCATGGGTATAGCCCCACAGGGTGCGGAAGATCTCGAGTCGCATGAACGAACTCCGGACAGGGTAAACCGCGCCGTCGGGCACGGCGAAGCATTCGGCAGGAGGTTCAGCGCGCGGGCGCGGCGGCTGAGAGCGTCAGACGGCGAAACGAATCAGCGGACGTTGGGGAGGATGTCGAACGGGAGAACTGCGCAAGGATGGGCATGGTGATATTCCTCTGACAGACCGCAGCTTCGCGGGCCTGTACTCGCCGATTGTTGTTGTGTGCCCTGGCGTGTCGCCATCGGGCTTTGGCAGTAAGGAACAGCAGCACGGCCGGAGATTTTCAGACCCTCCGGTCCGCGTAAACCAAGACCTCTGCGGCTTGGTGTGGGTGCAGTTTTCGCAGCTTGGTGCGATAGGAAAAATAGCGCGATGCAAATAATTACTTCAGATTTTTCAAAAGTAATTTCCCTAATATGACGTGGAAAATTCGCTCAGTCGAAAGCAACGACGAGCAGGCTCTCTAAGTCGCGGCTCTTCATGGTGGCGAGGCGGAGAACGCCTGACACCGAAGCGGCATCAGGCGGCCGGCTGCTCCTGTGGCTCGGCCGCTTGCAACAACAGCCAGTCGATCAGCTCGCGCAATTGCGGCGACGTCTCGCGGCGTTCGGGATAAACCAGATAGTAAGCCGCACCGGTGCGTACCTTCAGCTCGAACGGCGCGACCAGGCGCCCGGCGCGAAGATCGTCGCCGATCAGCGCCCAGTCGCCCATCGCCACGCCGGCTCCCTGCGTGGCCACCGAAACGGCCAGGTCCAGGGTGTCGAAGTGCTGACCCTTGCCCATGTTGCTGACCCGGGTGCCGGCCGCACACAACCAGGCCTCCCAGTCGCGCTGGTCGCGGGTCGGGTGCAGCAGCATGTGCCGCTCCAGGTCCTCCAGCGCGCCCAGGGGGAGCGGACCGTCGAGCAGCTGCGGGGCGCAAACCGGGGTCAGCTGCTCGTCGAACAGACGGTGGCAAGCCGGGCCGTCTTTCTTCTGCAGGCTGTAGACCACCGCGGCGTCGAACTCCTCGCTACGGAAATCCACGGAGTGCTGCATGGTGGTGGTCAGCTCCACCGGCACGTCCGGGCGCTCTGCCTGCCATTGCAACAGGCGCGGCAACAGCCAACGCATGATGCAGGTGGGAGCCTTGAGCTGCAGCGCCTCACGCTTGCCGCCAACCTCTTCCACTGCTTCCTCGATCAGCGCGAACACCTGCTGGATACGCGGCAGCAGGTCGCGGCCCTGGGGCGTGAGGGTCAGGCCACGCGCCTGACGCTGGAACAACGAATAGCCCAGATGGCTTTCGAGACCGGCGATCTGCCGGCTCACCGCCCCCTGGGTGATGTGCAGCAGACCGGCCGCGCGGGTGAAGTTGCAGCATTGCGCGGTGACCAGAAAGGTGTGCAGGGCAGGCAAAGGAGGTAAGCGCTTCATCGTGGCTCAGGCATGAGGTGAAGACATACCTAGTATGACAAATTTTGGTTTGTCAGCGCCCTCGGCCGACAGGTCCAATGCCGTCTCCCAGCGCGCACCTCGCCCGTACATGCTCGGCCCCGGTTTCCCTGGCGGATACACCGGGATGGCGCGCCAGACCGACGACCAACAATAAGGATGAAGTCCATGGCCACATGCGGCGAAGTACTGGTGAAATTGCTCGAAGGCTACGGTGTCGAGCAGGTGTTCGGCATCCCCGGCGTGCATACCGTGGAACTCTATCGCGGGCTCGCCCGCTCGAAGATCCGCCACGTCACGCCGCGCCACGAACAGGGCGCCGGCTTCATGGCCGACGGCTATGCGCGCACCAGTGGAAAGCCCGGCGTGTGCTTCATCATCACCGGCCCGGGCATGACCAATATCGCCACGGCCATGGCCCAGGCCTACGCGGACTCCATTCCCATGCTGGTGATCTCCAGCGTGCAGGCGCGCAGCCAGCTCGGCGGCGGGCGCGGCAAGCTGCACGAGCTGCCGTCGCAGAGTGGCCTGGTCGCCGGTTGCAGCGCCTTCTCCCACACGCTGATGTCAGCCGCCGAACTGCCGGCGGTGCTGGCCCGCGCCTTTGCCCTGTTCCAGGCCGGCCGACCGCGTCCGGTGCATATCGAGATTCCCCTCGACGTGCTGGTGGAAAATGCCGACGCGCTGCTGTCGAGCCAGCCGGTCAAGGTAGCCCGCGCTGGCGCAGCGCCCGAGGCTGTGGCCGAAATGGCCGACCTGCTCGCAGGCGCACGGCGCCCGCTGATCCTCGCCGGCGGCGGCGCCGTCGATACAGGCCCGGCCCTCCAGCGCCTGGCTGAACGACTGCACGCGCCGGTGGCGCTGACGATCAACGCCAAGGGCCTGCTGCCCGCGCAACATCCTCTGCTGATCGGCTCGACGCAGTCCACCGACGCCACCCGCGAACTGGTCAACGAGGCCGACGTGGTGCTCGCGGTTGGCACAGAGCTGGGCGAAACCGATTACGACGTGACCTTCGCCGGCGGCTTCAAGATTCCGGGCGCCCTGCTGCGCATCGATATCGACCCGGATCAGACGGTACGCAACTATCCGCCGCGAGCCGCGCTGGTGGCCGATGCCGGGCTGGCTCTGGAAGCCCTGCTGGGAGCCCTGGAAGGCCAGAGCCTGGTCGTCGATACGACGCACTGGGGCAGCGGCCGCGCCGCCAGAGTGCGTGAAGGGGTATTGGCCACTCTGGATGACAACCTGCGCGGCCAGACCCGCTTCCTGCATGTTGCGCTGGAGGAGCTGCCCGAAGCGGTACTGGTCGGCGATTCGACCCAACCGGTGTACACCGGCAACCTGACCCTGGACCTTGAAAAGCCGCGACGTTGGTTCAACTCCTCGACCGGCTACGGCACCCTCGGCTATGCATTGCCGGCCGCCATCGGTGCCTGGCTGGGTGACGCCACGCGACGCCCGGTGCTGTGCCTGATCGGCGACGGCGGGCTGCAGTTCACCTTGCCGGAACTGGCCAGCGCGGTGGAAGCGCACGTCCCGCTGATCGTCCTGCTGTGGAACAACCACGGCTACGAGGAAATCAAGCGCTACATGGTCAACCGCGACATCGAGCCGGTCGGCGTCGACATCTACACCCCCGACTTCGTCGGCGCGGCCAAGGCACTGGGTTGCAAGGCGCATCGTGCGAGCGACGAAGCGGCACTGCGCGCCGCGTTGCGCGAAGCCAGCGCCAGCTCGCTGCCGACCCTGATCGAGATCGACCAGGCGACCTGGATGAGCAGCCAGGGCTGACACGTCCCTCTCCCTGCCGCACCCGGGCGGCAGGGATCTTTCCGGGGAACTTTCCCCGCCACGCGCCGGCTTCACGGCGCGTCTTTTTTCGTTGAACCGCTCTGTTGCGGGCCTTTCAGGGAAGGTCTGCGGTCCGCGCATGGGCGCACGCCAGCCATGCATGCAGAACATGGCTTCGATGACATTTTTTCGATTGTTGGCGCCACGCCGAGGTCGCAGGATGACCCCGCCGAACAGCTTGCGCCCCCGGATTCCGGGACCGCCAGACGTATCCGGCAGGCGGGGGGGGCGACAGCCCCGACCTCCCGCCGCACACCCGCGACCTTCCTAAACAAAAGCGATAAGAGCAAAGGAGTCCCCGATGGGCGAGCGTGATTTCAGCAGAAGGCAATTCATCAAAACGGTAGGCGCTGCCTCGGTGGCTGCGGCTGCCCTGTCCATGCCTTTCATCCGGGCCAGCGCCAGCGATAACCGCTTCCAGGGCAAGACCCTGCGCCTGCTCACCTGGTCCGACGACACCGGCCTTGCGGCGCTGCGCAACATCGCCGCGACCTTCGAGGCCAAGACCGGCGCCAAGGTCATCGCCGACCGTACCGGCAGCACCTCGGAGATGGTCGCCAAGCTCAAGGCCGGCGGCGACCGCCCGCAGTACGACGTCATCACCCTGGCCGGCGTCGGCGCCGAGGGCCTGGCCAGCGCCGGGCTGCTGGAAAAACCCGACCTCAACCGCATCCCCAACCTCAAGGACGTTCCAGCCAAATACCAGACCGGCGCCGACGGCCACGGCATCGGCTACCTGCTGTGGTGCAACAGCCTGGTGTACAGCACGCGCACGGTGAAGGACGTGCCGGACAGCTACGCGGCCCTGTGGGATGAGAACTACGCCGGACGCCTGTTCCTGCCGCCGCCGAACTGGACCGAGGCCATGGACCTGATCATCATCGCCGCCAAGCTGGCCGGCGGCGACGAGCACAACATCGAACCCGGTTTCAAGAAGCTCGAAGAGCTCAAGGACCGCGTCATGACCCTGGGCGAAAACCCCAACCAGGTCGCCGAGCTGTTCCGCACCGGCTCGCTGGATATCGGCGGTCTCTACGCGCCGGCGTTCTTCCCCAAGCAGATCCGCGACCCCAACTACGGCCTGGGCGCCACCTTCGGCATGAAGGAAGGCTTCTACACCGACCTGATGCTCTCGGTGCTGCCGAAGAACCGTCCGGGCGACAGCGACCTGGCCCACGCCTTCATCGACCACTCCCTCGACCCCTACGTGCAGGGCAAGATGGCCGAGGACATCTTCAACGGCCCGGTCAACGCCAAGGCGATCATTTCCGCCGAAGCGCGCAAGAGCCCCTACATCCTCACCCCCGAGCAGATCGCAGAGAAGGCGATCATGCACGACAACGCCTTCCTCTCCACCGTCCACGAACAGTGGATCCGCCGCTACACGGAAATCTTCTCTTCCTGATGCAGCCATGGCCGCCACGGCGGCCATGAATCATCGCGCGCAAGTGGCCGGAACCACCTGCGCTCGATGCGGACATTCTCCGTTCTGACGAGAGACGCACTATGCAATCGAGCAATCCGACCCGCCCGGTCGGCGTGGCGCCCCTGCGCCCGGCCCGGGCATTTTCACCGACGGCGCGTGCCTGGCTGTTCCTCACGCCGTCCCTGTGCTTCCTCATCGTGCTGATCGCCGCCAGCCTGCTGGTGGTACGCATGAGCGTCGGCGAGAAAGGCGCCGAATGGAGCGGCTTCAGCCTGGCCAGCTATGCCCAGCTGCTGCAGCCCTACTACCTCAAATCCCTGCTGCTGACGTTGCGCCTCGCCTTCGTCAGTGCGTTGATTGCCGTGCTGCTGGCGATCCCGGTCGGCTACAGCATGTCGCGCCTGCAATCGGCCCTGCTGCGGCGGATCTTCCTCGCCGCCGTGCTGTTGCCGCTGCTGGTCAACCTGCTGCTGCAGAGCTACGGCTGGCTGGTGATCCTCGGCCCGGCGGGCATGCTCAACAAAGCCTTGCTGGCCCTGGGTCTGATCAAGCGTCCGGTGATGCTGCTGTACAACCAGAATGGCGTGCTCATGGGGCTGGTGCAGACCGCTTTCCCGCTCGCCGTGCTGCCCATTGCCAGCGCCATGCGCGGCATTTCGCGCAGCTACGAGGAGGCAGCCGCGACCCTCGGCGCCAGCCGTTTCCAGGTGTTCCGCCAGGTGGTGCTGCCGATGAGCCTGCCGGGCATCCTCACCGGCGCCACCCTGGTGTTCGCCTACAACGCCAGCAGCTTCGTGGTTCCGCTGCTGCTGGGCGGGCGGCGCGTGCCGATGCTCGCGGTGATGGTCCACGACCAGATCGCCCCGCTGATGAACTGGCCGGCCGCCTCCGCCGCCGGCGTGGTGCTGATCGTCACCACCCTGGCGATCATGACCCTGTCGGAAGTCGTCACCGGCCGTCGCCGACGCATCCTGGAGGCCTCGCAATGAGCAACCTGTCCCGTCGCCAACCCACCCTGCCGGGCGACACCGGCCGCTTCGCCCTGGTGCTCTCCGGCATCATCCTGCTGCTCGCCGTGCTGCCGATCCTGACCATGATCGTGATGTCCTTCAGCGGCGCGGCGAACCTCGACTTCCCGCCCAGCAGCTACAGCCTGCAGTGGTATCAGGCCGCCTGGCACACCTTCGTCTCGCCCGACGCCAGCGACGTGCTCAGCCTCGGCAAGGCGCTCACCACCAGTCTGCTGGTGTCCTGCCTGACGATGGTCCTCGCCACCCTGGTCGCCGTCCCCGCGGCCTACGCACTGACCCGCTGCGAGTTCCGTGGCAAGGCCGTCGCCCTGCAATTGATGTCGCTGCCGTTGGTGTTCCCCATGGTGGTGCTGGGCCTGGCGCTGCTGCTGGTGTTCGACAGCCTGCCGCTGCACCTGGACACCTCGCGCCTGGTCATCGCCCACGTGATCCTCGCCCTGCCCTTCGTGGTGAAGAACTGCACGGCGGCCATGGTCGCCATCGGCAGTGAGGTCGAGGAAGCCGCGCAGATGCTCGGCGCCCCGCCACTGCGCGCCATCGTCGACGTGGTCGTGCCGCTGATGCGCTCGGGCATCCTCGCCGGGATGCTGCTGGCCTTCATCGTCTCGTTCAACGAATTCACCGTGACCTACTTCCTCTACAACATCGACGTGATGACCGTGCCGATCTGGATGTACAGCCGCACCGTGTCCTCGCTCGACCCCACCGTTTTCTCGTTCGCCGTGCTGATCGTGCTGATCGACTTCGTCCTCATCTGGGCGCTGGAGAAGCTGGTTGGCGAAGGTGGCGTGTCGTTCTGATTCGAGGTGAAAAAATGAATGGATTGAATCTGCAAAACGTCGAGAAGCACTACGGCACCGCCTGCGCCGTGAAGGACGTTAACCTGCACCTGCCGCAGGGCAAGCTGGTCTGCTTCCTCGGCCCCTCAGGCTGCGGCAAGACCACGCTGCTGCGGATGATCGCCGGCCTGGAAAGCCTCAGCGGCGGCGAGATCCTGCTGGACGGCGAAGACATCAGCCACGTCCCGGCGCACCAGCGCAACTTCGGCATGGTGTTCCAGTCGCTGGCGCTGTTCCCGCACATGACCGTCGGCGAGAACATCGCCTATCCGCTGAAGCTGCGCGGTGTCGGCAAGGCCGAGCAGCAGGCGCGCGTCGTCGAGCTGCTGCAGATGATCCAGTTGCAGCAGATGGTCGACCGGCCGGTGGCCAAGCTGTCCGGCGGCCAGCGCCAGCGCGTGGCCATCGCCCGCGCCATCGCCGCGCACCCCAAACTGCTGCTGCTCGACGAGCCGCTGTCGGCCCTCGATGCCAAGCTGCGCGAGTCGATGCAGGTGGAGATCCGCCAGCTGCAGCAGCGCCTGAATATCACCACCATCATGGTCACCCACGACCAGCGCGAGGCCATGACCATGGCCGATGTCGTGGTGGTGCTGGGCGAGCACCGCATCCAGCAGGTCGGCACGCCGATCGAGATCTACCGCAATCCGGCCAACGCCTTCGTCGCCGACTTCATCGGCTCGGGCAATATCTTCCCGGCGACCGTGCTGGGCCATGGCCGGGTCGAATTGCCGGGCGGCGCGGCACTGCATGCCGCCCATTGCCCCAGCATCCAACCGGGCGCCAGCGTGCGCATGCTGGTGCGCCCGGAGGACCTGCAACTGTCGACGGCACAGGCACCGGCGGCCAATCGCCTGGACGCTACCGTGACCTTCATCCGCGACATCGGCGCGACCATCGAGACCACTGTCGAGTGTTCCGGCGTCTCCCTGACCGCCCTCAGCACGCCCTGCCAGGACATTGGTCTGCGTGTAGGTCAGGCCGTGTCGGTGACCATTCCGGAACATGCCTGCCGCGTACTCAGCGCTTGACGCCACCGCGCTGGCGGTCCAGGGACCGTCGGCGCGGATGACCACTGAATGCCCCACTCCGTACAACGCCTGTTCGAGAACGGCTGCCCCTGATCCGGGGAGGCTGCTCCGGACCTGGCTTCGGCGTCGTGCAGGCACTGACTCGCGAAAGCATGCGCATTTGCCTGTTCGCGCGACGCTACGCCTGGTTGGCCGATAGCGGCCTTTTGTGAACGGCCGCTATGGGTCGGTTAGCGCCCCTGGATCGGGCTGACCATCCTTGTCCTCCCTCACGTGGAGGACAATCCATGAACGCCATTACGACCTACGGCCATCAACCTTGGAACAAGGGAAAATTGGTCGGGCAGAAAGCCCCGCTCCGACTCAAAGATATCTGGGCCATTCGGGTAAGGCTCCAAATCGCGGAGGAAACCCGGGATTTGGCTCTCTTTGATCTGGCCATCGACAGCAAGCTACGAGCCTGCGATCTGACCAAGCTTCGCGTACGCGATGTTGCCCACGGGGATCATGTGTCATCGCGAGCAATCGTGATGCAGCAGAAACCCAGCGACCAGTGCAGTTTGAGATTACAGAGCAAACGCGGGTGGCTCTGGAGGCCTGGATACATCAAGCCCATCTCCATAGCGAGGATTGCCTTTTTCCAAGCCGGATACATGCCTCAATGCATCTCTCCACCCGGCAATACGCCCGAATCGTCAAAGCATGGGTAAAGCTATTGGCCTTGATCCAGCCATGTATGGCACCCACAACGATGAGACGTACGAAGGCATCGCTGATCTATCGCAGGACAAAGAACCTGAGAGAAGTTCAGCTCCTGCTCGGCCATACGAAGCTTGAGAGCACGGTGCGATACCTAGGCATTGAGGTCGATGACGCATTGGAGATGGCGGAGCAGACGGAGGTCTGACGACGCACAGCGACGGTCGAGGTATGACCGTCGCTATCCGCCCCATTGCGGCCGCTCGCGGATGGCCTAAATCGGCCAGAAGCAGACGTTTAGAGTACGGAAAATAAATCTGTGGCGGATTCAACCAGTTAGTGCAACACCTCTTTATCAGTAGCTGAATCAAAAGCTGTTGCGCTGACCGTTTGAGGCCAAGGTCCCCTATTTCCTCAGGACCGACTCGCTGACGAACCTGTGTCCCCACACCGCATCCAGCAAGGCATCCTTTCTCAGCAGCGTGCCCGGTTCACGGGCAAGCGCGCACAAGAGTGCGAAGGGCGTGGGCGTGAGCGCCACGGCCTGTCCCTGCCGGGTCAGGCAGGCATTGGCCTCGTCGAGTTCGAAATCGGCGAAACGGATCCGCAGGGGATCGGGATTGGGCTGCAGACGCGCCACGTTCGATACCTATTGGCTCGGAAGATCTTTCATCGGTGCGTCTTCGACTCCATCGACGCAGCCCGCCGCAGGGCGCCATTGCGTCGCTCACGCGACACGGCCGCGCTGGGCGCGACGCCCGCCCAGGACAACGCCGGATGCCGGCAACCGACGGCTCCAAAATAGTGACACAAACTCCAATATTGATACTAGTCTCATTTTTAACTAACCTGATCGCGCCTGACGATGGGACCTCGCGTCTCACGATTTCAATCACAACAAGGGCTCGGTATGAACAACAAGCAAACCTCCGAACTGCTTCCGGAAACGGTCGATGTACTGGTAATAGGCAACGGTCCTGCCGGGGCGACGCTCGCCGCGCTGCTGGGACGCCATGGCGTCAGGACACTGGTGCTGGACAAGACCCGGGAGGTCATGCAGATGCCCCGCGCGATCGCCCTGGACAACGAGGCGCTGCGCATCCTGCAACTCGCCGGACTGGCGGAAGACGCCTTCGAGAAGATCGTGATTTCCGAAGTACGGATGCACTCGCCGCTGCTCGGTCAGTTCGGCCGGGCCAACACCGCAGGCTGCATCGATGGCCACCCGAAGCTGGTGACCTTCTACCAACCCGACCTCGAGCACGCGATGCGCGACAAGGTCGCCCAGCTCGATTCCGTCACCAGCCTGGGTGGCTACGAACTGGAACGACTGTCGGAACAGCCGGACGGCGTCGTCGCCTGCGTGCGGGACGAACAAGGCCAGGCGCACTTCATCCGCGCCCGTTATCTCGTCGGTGCCGATGGCGCCAGCTCCAGGGTCAGAAGCCTGATCGACCAGGACTTCGCAGGCGAGACCTATGCCGAGGACTGGCTGATCGTCGACGCCGGCAATCGGCACGCGTCGGCCATCGATCATGTCGAATTCATCTGCGACCCACGGCGTCCCGTGCCGCATATGCCGGCACCGGGCGGCAGGGAGCGCTGGGAGTTCATGCTGCAGCCGGGTGAGACCCGGGAAGAAATGGAGAACCCGGAGAACATCGCGCGCCTGATCGGCCCCTGGGTCGACCCGCGAGAACTGCAGGTCGAACGCAAGGCGGTCTATCGATTCCACGCCCGCTGCTGCAACAGCTTCAGCAAGGGGCGCGTCTTCCTCGTGGGTGATGCCGCCCACATCACGCCCCCCTTCGTTGGCCAGGGCCTGGTCGCCGGTCTCCGCGATGTCGCCAACCTCGCCTGGAAACTCGCCTGGGTGCTGCGCGGCCAGGCCAGCGCGTCGGTACTGGGCAGCTACGACCAGGAGCGTCGGCCCCATGCCAAGGCGATGATCGACATGGCCAAGCTCATGGGCCGCCTGGTCATGCCCAGAAGCAAGCCGGCAGCCCTCCTGACCCATGGATTGATGCGCCTGCTCGGACTGACGCCGGCCACCCGAAGGTACTTCGAGGATCTGGAGATCAAGCCGAAAAACATCTTCAGGCAGGGCCTGTTCAGACGCCATCGCCGCGGCGACCGGCTGGTTCGCGGCGGCCTGTTCCCCCAGGCCTGGGTTCGCGATGCGCAGGGCCGGATTCACCTGAGCGACGACGCACTGGGAGACAGCCTCGCCCTGGTGGGCTTCGGCATCGACCCGATGGCCCAGCTCTCCCCCACCCAGGTGTCGTCCTGGCTGAGCATCGGGGGCAGCTTCCTCCAGGTGGTGCCATGCGGCCAGCGCCCGACAGGCAACTCGACGACAGTGGAGGACCTGAACCACAGCCTCCTGCCGCTTGCGGCCAAGGGCACGCTGGTCGCGGTCCGCCCCGACCGCCACATCATGCATCACGCCCCTGCCGAAGAGGCGAGCGACCTGCTCGCGGCATGCCGCGAACTGATGGCCAGCGACGGCTCCAATGCCGGTGGCGTTTCCGCTACCATCAGCGAGCCTCCCCGATTGCGAGCCTGACAATGCCGTCCCCCACCCCCTCGTCCGAAACGGACTCGCCTCAACCGCTCACGCGCGGCCACAAGAAGCGCGAACGCACTCGCCGCGGCTTGATCGATGCGGCGTTGCGGCTGGTTGCGCGAAAGGAGGTGGGGGAAATCGCCCTGCTCGAGGTCGCCACCGAGGCGGAAGTATCCAACGGCACCATCTACAACTATTTCCGCACCCGCGAAGAAGTGCTCGAAGCCGCGGGCATCGCGATGGCCGACGAGTTTTCCGATGCCATTTATGCCTTGAGCTCTGACGTGCGGAGCGGCGCCCAGCGGCTTTCGATCGGCGTGCGCATGTTCATACTCCGCTCCGCCGATGATCATCAATGGGCCAGCGCCCTGCTGCGTATCTTCCATTTCGACCAGGCGATTCGCTCGCGACTGGCCGCCCACGTGCTCGAAGACTTGCAGGAAGGCCTGCGGGAAGGCGCTTTCAGCTACGACGACGAAGGCATCGCCCTGGACCTCGTGGTTTCCTGCACCACCGGGGCGATGCGCTCGGTCGTCGAGGGGCGCGCGGTAGCCGACCACGACATGCGGGTCGCGGAAATGATCCTCAAGGCCCTGGGGACCACGCCGGCCAGAGCCAGGAAGATCGCCAGCCTTCCACTGCCCACCGCCCCTGCAGGCACCTGATTGCCCCGCCACGGCGGGGAGCAGCGCTGCGGCTGAGTCCCGGCCCGCTCCCCCGGAGTCGGACTCAGCTTCGCCTGCCTGAAGAACATCGCACTGCCCTGATCAGCCCCTGTGGTCTGTCCATCACGCCGCGGGGTCTGTGTGCGAGCCGGCATGGTCGGGTCACACAGCGTCGCGCAGACACCAAAATTGAACATATTCGTTCAAAAATAAGCCTCCACAAGAAGCTGCAAACCCAGTACCACGCCAGGATAGCAGCCTGGCATATAGCTGGAATAACAGCTTTATGCGGCAAGCAATCGAAAATTCCCGTTGACGCAAATTGAACATGAATGTTCAATACCAATCCAGAACCGACTCTGGAGAGTGCATGTGAAACCCCTGAGCCCCGCACAGCGACGCATCCATCAAGCCGCCTTGCGCCTGTTCGCCGAACGCGGCGCGGCCGACGTGAGCATCAGCGACCTGGCGATCGAGGCCAACGTCGCCCGCGGAACCGTCTACAACAACGTGCCGAGCATGGAACAGCTGTTCGAATCGGTTGCCGCTCACCTCAGCGCCGAGATGCATGAACGGATCAATAAGAGTTTCGAGACCCTCGAAGACCCTGCTCAACGGCTTGCCAATGGCATCCGCTTCTTCATTCGGCGCGCCCATGAAGAGCCCCAATGGGGCTCCTTCATTCATCGCTTCGCCATGAGCGACGCGGCCCTGCGCGAGATGTTCGTCAGCCAGGCGACGAAGGACCTGCTGGAGGGCTTCGCCAGCCAGCGTTACCGCTTCCAGCAGGACCAGCTGCTCTCGGTGATCACGCTGATTTCCAGCGCGGTGCTGGGGGCGATGTTCCTGGTACTGGAAGGGCACAAGGCCTGGCGCGAAGCGGGCACCGACACGGCGGAACTCCTGCTCCGGGCGCTGGGCGTGCCCTTCGAGGAAGCCAGAAGCCTGGCGACCACGGAGCTACCGGCGCTTCCCGCGATCGGCTAGATCCGTCGAATGGATGTGGTTGACGCTCCCGTCAGACAGGGGGCGCGGCCGACTTTTGCCTGAAGAAAGTTCGGAGAACAAGAACAATGACCAGCAGTGCTGCATTACTTCGACTGGCGACGCCTCAACCGGCCCGGCACCCCGCTCCCACGGTCAAGGCCCAGCGCCTCGCCCACCTGATCTTCGAGCGCCCCGACCTCGAGGAGGCGGCACGCTTCCTGACCGACTTCGGCCTGACGGTCAGCCATCAGGATGCGGATAGGCTCTATCTTCGTGCAGCCGACCCCACGCCCTATTGCTATCGCATCCAGCGCGCCGCCCGGGCGCGCTTCCTCGGCCTCGGACTGGAAGTGGGCAGCGAGGAGGATCTGGTGCGCCTGACGCGGGTGCCCGGCGCCTCCCCGATCGAACAGATCCAGCATCCGGGCGGCGGCCGGCAGGTCCGGCTGACCGACCCTTCCGGTTTCGTGGTGGAGGCCATCCACGCACAATCGCCCTGCGATCCGCTGCCGCACAGGCCGGCACTTGCGCTCAACTTCGACGAGAGGCAGCCGCGGATCAATGACACCCAGCGGCCTCCGGTAGCGCCGCCCGAGGTGCTGAAGCTGGGCCATGTCGTCATCGAGGTAGCCGATTACCAGGCCACCTGCGGTTGGTACACGCAGCACCTCGGCTTCATTCCCAGTGACGTGCAGGTACTTCCGGACGGCTCGCCGATCGTCGCGTTCATGCGCCTGGATCGGGGTGACACGCCGGCAGACCACCACACCCTCGCCATCGCCCAGGGCTTCATGGCGACCTACAGCCACAGCGCCTACGAACTCGTCGACGCCGATGCCGTGGGCATGGGGCAGCGCGTCCTGCAGGAGCGCAGCTGGACGCATGCCTGGGGAATCGGCCGTCACATCCTGGGCAGCCAGATCTTCGATTACTGGCAGGACCCCTGGGGCGACAAGCACGAGCACTACTGCGACGGCGATGTCTTCACCGCCGCGCACCCCACCGGCGTTCACCTCGTCAGCCCTGAAGCCATGGCGCAGTGGGGGCAGCGAATGCCCAGGAGCTTCACCAAGCCCAAGCTCAGCCCGAGCAACCTGCTCGCCTTGCTGCGCAACCTGCGGCGCAGTCCGGACCTGACGCTGCACAAGCTGAAAGCGCTGATGCGCCTGTTCGCTTAACACCGCGTCAGCGCCCCGATGAATCTCAGCAGACGAGCGGCCCTTCGAGTGAGCGCCGCCCTGGCGGGCTGTGCGCTCATCGGCGGCCCGACCGAGTTCGCCGCATCCCCACAACAAAGCCCCCGAACCCGCGAATACGGGGCAAACGACGCTCCAGGAGTGCCTTCAATGCCAGCCGTACATGTCGTCCGCTTCGAACACCAGAACACCGTCCAATGGGGCGTGATCCGCCAGGGCCGCATCACGCCGATTCCCGGCGAATTCGCCACGACCGGCGACTTCATCCGCCAGAACAGCATCGAGGACCTGGATCTGCTCACGGGCAACGAGTTCGCCGAGAGCGAGGTGAAGGTGCTCTCCCCCGTGACCCGCAACCAGCAGTTCGTGTGCCAGGGCGCCAACTACCGCCAGCACATGATCGAGTCCGGCATGGACCCCGACGCGAAGAAATTCAACATGATCTTCACCAAGGCCACCAGTTGCCTGGTGGCGGCCGACAGCGACCTGATCAAGCCGCGCAACGTGCGCTTCCTGGACTACGAAATCGAACTGGGCCTGGTGATGAAGCGCCCGATCAGCGGTGCCGTATCGGTCACCGACAACAACCTGCACGAGTTCATCGCCGGTGTCGTCGTCGTCAACGACTACTCGGCCCGCGACATCCAGATTCCGCAGATGCAATTCTACAAGGGCAAGAGCTTCCGCACCTTCGGCCCGGTCGGCCCGTACCTCTGCCTGCTGGGCGAAAAGGACATGCACTACCTCAAGGCCTTGCAACTGCGCCTGACGGTCAATGGCCAGGTACGCCAGGACGACAGCACCGCCAACCTGGTCTACGGACCGGCCGAAACCCTTACCGAACTCTCGACGGTCCAGGACCTGGATACAGGCGACCTGATCGCCACCGGCACGCCGGCCGGCTGCGCCCTGTCGATCCCCTCTCCCGCCAAGCAGCGCATCGCCGCCCTGATGCCCGAAGCCACCAAGTGGAAGCTGTTCCTCAAGGCGCAGGAAAGCCGGTCGCAATACCTCAAGGTCGGCGATGTCGTCGAAGCGCGCATTCGCAGTGCCGATGGCGTGATCGACCTGGGGGTTCAACGCAATCGCGTCGTGGGAGAAGCCTGATGACCGTGCAGACACTAGCCGACATCACGGGGCTCGAAAGCATCCCGCTGGCGGAGCGCCACCTGGCCCCGAGCACCTACGAAGCCCTGCGTCGTACCGCCGAACGCGTTCCCGAAGCGCCGGCATTGAGCTTCTTTCCCCAGGCTTCGGACTTCAGACACACCTTCGACTGGAACTACGCGCAGCTCTTCGCGGAAATCACCCGCGCGGCGAACGCTTTCCACGACCTGGGCATAGCGCCCGGGGAGGTGCTCGCCTTCCTCCTGCCCAACCTGCCGGAGACCCACTTCACCATCTGGGGCGGCGAGGCGGCGGGGATCGTCATGGCAATCAACCCCTTGCTCGAGGCCAGGCAGATCACCAGCCTGCTGCAGTCGGCCAAGGCCTCCGTCGTGGTGACGCTGGCGCCCACGTCCGGCAGCGATTCCTGGGCCAGACTGGCCACGCAACTCGGTGACCTGCCAACGGTGCGGCATGTCGTCTGGGTGAGCATGGAAGCCTACGTCGGCGAGCCGCAACGCGCCGCGCTCCGGGCCATGGCAGAAAGGGAGCGTGCGCAGCACAGCGGTGTCTCCATTCATGACCTGCGCACGTTGATGGACGCCCAACCCGGAACCCATCTCAAGAGTGGCCGGCAGATTCGTCCCGACGAGCGCTCCTCCTACTTCTGCACCGGCGGCACCACGGGTCTGCCCAAGATCGCCGCCCGCACGCATGGTTCTGAAGTCTTCAACGCCTGGGCCATGGCGGCCCATCTGCAACCGCGCAGCAGCAGCCAGGTGATCTTCTGCGGCCTTCCGCTCTTCCACGTCAATGGCCAACTGGTCACCGGGCTGATGCCCTGGGCCCTGGGCGATCACGTGATTCTCGGCACGGCACAGGGCTACCGCGACCCCGAGGTCATTCCCCATTTCTGGGAAATGGTCGAGCACTTCGGCATCAACTTCTTCTCCGGCGTGCCAACCGTCTACTCGGCGCTGCTCAGATTCGACCCATCGACCCGCGAGCTGTCGAGCCTTCGATACGCACTCTGCGGCGCCGCACCGATGCCCGTCGAACTGTTTCGCGAATTCGAGCAGCGAACCGGCGTGCGTCTACTCGAAGGATACGGCCTGACCGAAGGAGCCTGTGTCTCCTCGGTGAACCCGCCCGACGGCGAGCGGCGTATCGGCTCCATCGGCATACGCCTGGCCTACCAGGACATGCGCGCGGTGGTCCTGGGCCCAACCGGCGAATACGAGCGCGACGCCCACACCGACGAGGTCGGCGTCATCGCCATTTGCGGCCCGAATCTGTTCGTGGGCTATCTGGATGAAAGCCACAACCAGGGTCTCTGGATCGAAATCGAAGGCCGACGCTGGCTCAACACCGGCGACCTGGGACGCCAGGATGCCGAGGGCTACTTCTGGCTGACCGGCCGCAAGAAGGAGCTGATCATCCGCGGCGGCCACAACATCGACCCGAAGCAGATCGAGGAAGTGCTGCAAGCCCATCCGGCCGTCGCGCTGGCCGCGGCGATCGGCAGCCCGGATGCCTATTCCGGCGAGATTCCGGTGGCCTATGTGCAATTGAAGCCAGGACTGTCCTGCAGCGGCGACGAACTCCTGGCATTCGCCAGCGAGAACATCAGCGAGCGCGCCGCCGTGCCCAAACGCGTCGAAGTCTTGAACGAACTGCCACTGACGGCAGTGGGCAAGATATTCAAACCCGACCTGCAACAGCGGGAAGCCGTCTGCGTCGTCAAACGGGAAATTGCAAACCTGGGACTTCCGGACATTCCGGTAGAAGCCGTGCAGGACAACAAGCGCGGGCTACTCGTGAACATTCACGCAGGAACTTACCAGCAGGCACTGGCGCCGGTGCTGGGACGATACAGCCTGCAGATTCAATGGCGTGAGTGAAGCCAACTCACTTCGATAGATAGAAAGAGCACCGGCTATCGGTGCCATTCCAGTCCAGGTAACGGAAAACCACCCCAAGGGATCCTGACCTATGCGCAGGCGGGCGGAGCTTTGCCTGCTGTTCACGCCTGCGCAATCCAACAAGAACAACAAGAGGTGAAAGATGCATCAGAAGCATTGCGTGAACCCTGAAGAATCCCTTCATCAACAGAGTTGGTTCAAGCTGGCCGTTAGCGCCGTATTGATCGGTAGTTCGACAACGGCACTCGCCAATGGCCTTACGCTCAACGAACAAAGCGCCAGCTCCGCAGGCACGGCCTATGCGGGAAGATCATCGTCCGCCCTGGATTCAAGCACGATATACGGAAACCCGGCCGGGCTGACCAAGTTGCGGCGCAGCGAGGTGAGCGGCGGCGCCGCCATTCTCGCGGTCAGTGACGATATCAGCGACGTCAGAAGCAATGCGTCGGGGACGAACAAGGGCGATTCCGTACCGACGGCCGTCATTCCCTTCGGCTACTGGTCGACCCCCATCGATGAGCGCCTTTCGGTGGGACTCGGATTCTACGTTCCCTTCGGCCTCGTCAATGATTACGAAAGCAGCTTCCAGGGGCGCTACTTCGGTTCTTACAGCAAGACCCGGATCATCACCTTGCAACCGACGATTGCCTATCGCATAAACGAGCATCTATCGATCGGCGGCGGCCCGACCCTCAATCGCTTCGACGCAAAACTTCAGAACAATCTGGCCACCGGCAATCTGAACAATGGCAAGGAGACATTGGTCACGATCAAGGGAGATGATACGGCGATCGGTTACAACATCGGCTTCCTGGTTGATTTCAATGAAGCCACGAGCTGGGGCGTCACCTACCACTCCAAGGTCAGTTATAAATTAAAAGGCCATACGGAAATCTCCGACTCGCCCGACTTTCTATCGTTGAACGGAAAATACAGCGCAACCGTAGACCTCGATACGCCGGAATCGCTGGACACCTCCATCACCCATCACTTCAACGATCGCTGGACCGGCTACCTGGGCACGACCTGGACGCGCTGGAGCCGCCTGGGCAAATTCGAGGCGAGCAACAGCAACGTCTCCCCGATCGGCCAGGCCGCCGGCCTGGGGCGTGTCGGTGAACAGCTGAACTGGCACGACACCTGGTCGACAGCAGTCGGCGCCTCTTATGAGCTGAATCCCCAGTGGCTGCTGCGCGCGGGTTTCGCCTACGACCCTGCACCGGTTCGCAACGCCGACCGTAGCGTGCGCATCCCCGTCGCCAACCGCAAGTCCGTGACTCTGGGCGCCGCCTATTCGCCGGACACCGACATGACTATCGACGTTGCCTACGGTTACCTGTGGGACTCCGAGGCCTCCGTCAATCAATCGAGCGACTCCGGCCTTCAACCGGCGTACAGCGCCAAGTTCAATAGCAGCGCGCACGGACTGGCCTTGCAGTTGACCTATCGCTACTGATCGACGACCGGCCAACGGATCGCGGGCTCCGAACGTCGCCGTCCCCTGACAGGGACCGCGCGCCCGAGCCCGCCAAGCAGCCCCGGCAACAGCGATTAATCCGCGTTGTCGGAACGTGCCCTGACCCGCAGCCGGTGGTCATCAATTGGCTGTCGGCAGAAACCAGCGTTGCGTTGCGCGAATAACCAGTATCGTCTGCCGCGCCAAGCTCGACCTCTCGTTACGGGCTGCTTCGGCTCTGCTACTGCAGCCAGCCCCATTCAAGATCAGTTGGAAAATGGGGTTTCAGCATCCAATTAGGCCAGCCTATGAACAGACCTTTTCCTTGCCCCCGACTGCGTTCTACGTCGGCCAGGCGACTGGCAGAAAACGGCCAAAAGCAGTCATCCATGACCTGCTGCATTCGGTCCAGGCTGTGTGAAAACGCTCGCTCGATTTTGAGGTTCACGTCGCTACGTGAAATCTGCGGATTTTTTTCCAGTTGGCCCGACAGGAATTCGCGAGAACGCGAGAAATCTGCTCTCTTTTTGAGCAGTGCCTGTTCTCAAAAACGTTTTCACACAACCTGGACCCGAAGCAGCCATTCAGCAAGCAATTGCAAACGATGACAGTCGAACGGCAGCGATGCGCTATTCACTAAGACGGCGCCGATGCGACAAAGAGGCCCCTCCAGACGGCGGGGCCTTGGGGGGCACTTCTACGGATTTGGAGTGGATGCGCCACCGCGATACTGCTGGTTCCACATCATGTTGTTCATCATCATCTGCTGCATGTTCAGGTACTGATCCATCATGTACTGCCGCTGGCGAATCTGCTCCGGGGTAAGGTTGGAGTAGTAGCCGCCCATATGGCCCCAGCCGCCGCCCATCATGCCTGGCCCCATTCCGCCATACCCCATCATCCCCGGCCCCCATAACGAATGCATCGAAGCCATGGCGCGCTGCATAGTGCCCGAGTGCTCGTCCAGCAGCTTCTGGCGCTCTTTAGGGTCCTGCGTGCCTTGGAACTTCTGCATTTGCTCCTGCATTGCGGCTAGCTGCTTCTGAACTTGCTCCAGTTGCTTATCAAACTCCGCAGGGTTTGGCGCCTGCGCCTGGGCCTTCTCTCCGGCTTTGGCAGGGCTCTTGTCTGCCCCCATGGCTGGCGCAACGGCAAGGCAGAACGCTAAGGCCGTTGCTAAAGCAATCGAATGATCTTTCATGGGAAGCGCTCTCCGTTTCCTGAGTGGCTGAAAACAACGATGCTTTCCCTTCTTAATCATCTACCCCAGGCCAGAGGGGAATTTGATCTAGATCAGATCACGACAACGCTGTGATCTCGTGAGGCGGTATGCGAGTCGGACTACTCGACTCCTGCCGAGTGTTTTGACCACGCTGCTGTGTCGACCGGTTGAGTCCACAGCCGAAAGCTGGCCTAGGCTCCGGGCATCCGTTTGCGTCCTTCCATCTTCAGCTCGCCGGTCAGGAGGCCCTGCAGCTTGAAGGATTCGTCGCGGCTAACCGACCGCGCTAATAGGCGCTCGCGCCTTGGTCGATTAACTAGCGAGTCTGCCCTTTGACCATTGAAGGGCATTCGCGGCGCTTCGAAGTGATCGAGAACATGAAATTGCTCGGAGCGTGGGCACCTTATCTCGCGAACGATACAGATATAGCAATGGACAAGTACCGAGCATCCATGACCAAGGCTATGAGCACTGGCCCGTGGTGCCCTGATCATCTTCAAGCCGCTCGCCGTCGAACAACCGGGCCATTTATCGACTAATCGGATTGCGCAGATCTAACACAGTACTGATCTGATTGAGATCAAAGTTCGGCATTGGCACCGTGATCATCGTGCAAGAGAAGCGAGCACCCGCTTAGACATGGGAGACCATCATGGCGATCAGTGAGTACTGCAACTGCGATGTCGTTATTGCTGCCCCTAACGTATCCGTCCTGACCGCCGCCAGGCTGATGAGCGAGTATCACGTCGGTGATCTTGTACTGGCTGAGAAAGTCGAGCGGGAGTGTTACCGACCCATTGGGATCATCACTGACCGAGACATCGTGCTCGGGGTTGTCGCGGGCGGCGATATCGAACCGGAACGCATCCAAGCGGCCAACCTCCAATCACGCGATTTGGTGACGGCGAAGGAAAGCGACGACGTGTTCGACGTCATCGCCAAGATGCGCCGGTTCGGCATACGGCGGATACCGATTGTCGATGACCGCGGTCTGTTGGTCGGGATCGTCGCAGCAGATGACCTGTTAGGTGTACTCGCCGAAACATTGCGTGATCTCTCGCAGTTGGTGGCATACCAGAGCTTGCGCGAGGAAGGTGAGTTCGAAAAAGACTATTAGGTAGACGCTAATGCGTAAGTCTCCAAGTGTGGACGTTAAGCCTCAACTGAGTGCTGCGTTGAGCAACGAGCACATAGCACGCGTGTTCGAGGAAATTGCCGATCTGCTTGAGCTGGAAGGGGCAAATCCATTCCGTATCCGCGCCTACCGTAATGCGGCGCGTAGCGTGCTCGCGTCGGAAATAGCGCTCGCTGCGCTTGTGCTTGCCGGTAAACCGCTGCCTAAGCTGCGAGGCATCGGCGATGACCTAGCCGAGAAGGTACGCGTCATCAGCCTCACCGGGAGTTGTCCATTGCTCGAACGCCTCAAAGGCAAGTTTCCGGATGATGGGACCAAACTATTGCAACTGCCTTTTATAGGGGCCAAAAGGGCCCGGCTGCTGCAACAGGAGCTTGGCATCGACACGTTGCCAGCCCTGCAGCGGGCAATGGTAGACGGTCGCCTCGCGCGCCTGCATGGCTTCGGGCCACGCTTGCTGGCGCACTTGGGGAAAGCGCTGCAAGCACTAGGCGGCACGGAGCGCCGCCACCTCCAGGTGGATGCCTTCGGTCAAGCCGAGCCGCTGCTGTCATTCATTCGTGGGCAGAAGGGGGTCATGGGCGTGCAGGTTGCCGGGAGCCTGCGGCGACGACGGGACACCATCGGCGATCTGGATTTCGTTGTGTGCGCGCAAGACAGCACCGAGCCGATTATGCCGTCCTTGCTGAACTATCCCCTGATTGTCGACGTAATGGCCTCAGGAGCGACTCGCAGTAGCCTGCGACTGGACAGCGGAATGCAGGTAGATATCCGCGTCGTTGAGCGGTCCAGTTTCGGCTCGGCGTTGCAGTATCTAACTGGCAGCAAGGCTCATGTCATCGCCCTGCGTCGACGTGCGCATGAGCGTGGCTTCAAACTCAACGAGTATGGCGTTTTCAAAGACACGATGCAGGTTGCGGGAGAGACGGAAGAGGATGTCTATCAGGCGCTTGGCCTCTGCTGGATTCCCCCCGAACTTAGGGAGGACCGTGGCGAAATCGAAGCGGCCGAGCGCAATACGCTACCAGCCCTGATCGAAACCGAGGATCTTCGCGGCGACCTGCACTGCCACACATCCGCGAGCGATGGTCGTCATAGCCTGCGGGAAATGGCCTTGGCGGCGCAGCGCCTGGGTTGGGAATACCTTGCGATAACCGACCACTCGCAACATCAGTACGCTGCCCATGGCTTGGACGCGGACCGCCTGGCTCGCCAGATCGATGAGATCGATCAACTGAATGAAGAGTTGGATTCGCTGACCCTGCTCAAGGGTTGCGAGGTGGATATTCTGCCCGACGGCACGCTGGACCTACCCGACAGCGTCCTGGAACGACTGGACCTGGTGGTGGGTGCCATCCACGGGTATTTCCTCCTGTCTTCTGCGCAACAGACACGCCGAATCCTGAGGGCCATGGATTCGCGATTCTTCACTATCCTTGCGCATCCATCGGGCCGATTGCTTCTGGAACGTGAAGCCTATGCCATGGATATGCCTGCCGTGATAAGACACGCGCGCCAACGTGGCTGCTTCCTTGAACTCAATGCTCAACCTCGGCGCTTGGACCTCGACGAAATCCATTGCCGGCTCGCCAAGGAGAAAGGCGTCTTGGTCAGTGTCAATTCCGACGCGTACCAGCTAGCTGATTTCGCCTTCCTCGACCAGGGAATCGGGCAGGCGCGGAGGGGCTGGCTTGAGCGTGATGATGTGCTCAATACCCGCAGTCTTAAGCAACTGCGCGCACTATTTAGGCAGAGCCGCTGAAGTGGAGGTGAATTTAGAGTGAGGCCGCATTTCATCGACCGCACCGATGCGGGTAGGGTGCTGGCACGGTTGCTGGAAACCTACCGTGGACGCACTGATGTGATTCTGCTTGCCCTCCCGCGCGGCGGCGTACCGGTCGCTTACGAAATCGCCAGCGAACTCGATATTCCAATGGATCTGTTGATCGTGCGAAAGCTTGGCACGCCCCTTTATCCGGAGGTGGCCATGGGGGCGATTGCCAGCGGAAACGTTCGGGTCCTGAACGACGACGTGTTGTTTTCTTATGGATTGGACGAGCGCGCAATCGAGTCGGTACAACGAAAAGAGAACGCGGAGCTGCATCGACGCGAGCGCGTTTATCGAGGCGAGCGGCCACCGCCTATGGTCCGGGGACAGCAGGTGATCCTGGTCGACGATGGTCTAGCAACGGGCGCGACCATGCTGTGTGCCGTGAAGGCCGTGCGTCGACAATTGCCTGCTCGGATCGTGGTCGCGATACCTGTGGCTCCATTGGAAGTGGTTGCCGAACTGCGCGAAGAGGTCGACGAAGTTGTCTGCCCGTACACCCCTGAGCCTTTTTCAGCGATCAGTCGCTGGTATGAACATTTCGAGCAAACGCACGACAAAGAGGTGCTGGAGCTACTACAGCGAGTCTGGCAACGAAAGAAGCAGGCCCGGTGAGCGAGGAGCTCACTGTGTGCTCCTTGAAATGTCCCTGACCAGGTTGAAGCGCCTCGGCACGAATGTCTGGGCAAAAGTGAATTGGCGTATTGCTGTACCTATCTCGAGCGAATGGGGATTGCTGGAATCGCTCTACGCAGGACGTCACTGAATTTGATCCAACGCAATGTTGCTATCACTGAACGTCTGAAACTCAATTCCAGCTCTTCCGCTCAGTGAAGCGACGCTTTGGTCAGTAGTGTGGGTTCTTGTGTGGACCTCGCTTTACCTCAGAGACCGGGATAAGCGCGTTTGCGGATGAGCTTTCGAAGTGAGCTCCCCCAAATGCCAAGTGGGCTGGCTCGCTGATGGCCCGGATCAAAACCCGCGAGGTGTGATATGAGCCAGATCCGCAAATTGTTGTACCTGACCCAACCCGAACAGCACCATTCTCCAGGTTTACAGCGCGCCCTCGCCCTGGCCTCAGCCTGCGACGCTACGCTCCATGTGATGGTCTACGTTGAGCCGTTGGCGACCTACCTGCTTGAAACCAGGCTTAGGATCGAAGTCCGTGACCGCCTTGTCACGCAACAGCGTGAGATGTGGGAAAGCGAGTGCAGAGTCTTGCGAGAGCGGGGAGTGAAGATCACGTCTTCTGTCCTTGCAGCCGAGGATCTGCGGGAAGAAATGCTGCAGAACATCTGCGAGTTGCAGCCCGATCTGGTCATCAAGGATGTTCAGCGTGAGTCAGCACTGATGCGCTCCTTCATTACGCCACTGGATTGGTATCTGGTGAGGCAGAGCCCGACACCAGTGCTGATGGTCAATGAGGTTCGTCACCCCTCGCCGCGAAAGATCGTGGCCGCAGTTGATCCGGCCGATCCGGACACTCAGGTCAGCGGCATCAACGACAAGATCATTTCGGTAGCCAATGGGCTCGCCCTGCAATGCGACGCCGAGCTGCACCTGTTGTTTGTCTACGATGTCATGCCTGTCATGACCGATGCTGGAGGAGGTGGCATAGCCTGGATCAGCCTCGCCGAAGAAATGCGAGGTGAGCTGCATGAGTCGTTCAAGGCTTTGGCGGACAAGTTCGGGGTACCTGAGGAGCGCCGCCATTTCCTGGTGGGGACGGCTGTTCAGAGTATCGCCAGTTTCACAAGGAAGAACGCGATTGACGTCGTAGTGATGGGGCGCATCCACCATAAGACGCTGGACAAGTTAGTCGGCAGCACAACTGAGCACCTGCTCAACCAGATCGACGGAAGCGTACTGACCGTGCGTCCATAGGGTTAGCAACGCGCCAGTGCTGCTCAGGGTGGAAATGACGAAGATGGCTTGGAGGATCTGGAAATGGCACCGACCAATCTCCTCTTCGGTAGCAAGGCACGCGAAAAGGTCCTACAAGGCGCGACTCAGCTCGCCAATGCAGTGCGGGTAACACTCGGGCCCAAGTCCAAGTCCGTCCTGATACGCCGCAGTTGGGGCGCGCCGATTGTATGCAACGACGGCGTGACTATTGCCAAGCAGGTTGACTTGGCGGATCCGGAGGAAAACCTCGGTGCGTTGATGCTCCGTCAAGCGGCAGAGCGCACTGGCGAATCGGTGGGCGACGGAACCAGCACTGCGACTGTACTCGCTCATGCGATTCTGGCTGATGGCATCCGCAATGTCGTAGCCGGTGCGAGTGCAATCGACATCAAGCGAGGGTTGGATCTTGGCTTGCAGTTGGCGGTTGCGTCTTTGAAACAGCAGTCCAAGACAGTTCGCGACCGTAAGGAGAAGGTCCAGGTTGCGAGTATTTCTGCGCACAATGACAGCGTCATTGGCGAACTGGTAGCAGACGCCATGGAAAAGGTAGGTACCGAAGGCGTGATCACCGTTGAGGAATCCCGGACCACCCAGACGGTCGTGGACGTGGTTGAGGGTATGCGATTCGACCATGGTTACCTTTCTCCCTATTTCATTACCGACACCGACAAGATGCAGGTAGTCCTCGAGGACGCCTACCTGCTGTTGAGCGACCAGAAGATCGTTCTCCTCAAGGACCTGATCCCCCTGCTGGAAAACATCGCCAAGAGCGGCCGACCACTGGTCTTCATCGCCGAGGATGTAGAGGGTGAGGCGCTGGCGACACTGGTCGTCAACCAGGTCCAGGGCATTCTGCATACGGTGGCGGTCAAGGCTCCTGGATTCGGTGATCGACGCAAGGAGCTGCTGCAAGACATCGCCGTGCTGACGGGCGGTCAGGTGATTTCCAGCGAACTGGGGCTGCGCATGGAGCAAGTTGATCTGAGTCGGCTTGGGCGCGCCCAGCGGGTAGTTGTGGATCGTGAGAGCACGACATTGATCGGCGGTGCGGGGGAGCGGCAGGCCATTGAGGCACGTATCCAGCAGATCCGCGCGCAAGCTGAGAAGACAACCAGCAGCTACGATCTGGAAAAGCTGCAGGAGCGCCTTGCCAAGCTGTCCGGAGGGGTCGCTGTGATTCGTGTCGGAGCTCCCACGGAGGCGGAGATGAAGACGCGCAAGGATGCTCTGGAAGATGCCATTTCTGCGACAAAGGCGGCTATCGCCGAAGGTCTCGTGCCAGGTGGGGGACTGGCTTTGCTGCGCGCCGTCAAGGCTATTGCTGCGCAAGAGCAGGGAAGCGTTGGCGACATCCGCACTGGTCTTCAAATCTTGCGACGTGCCTTGGAGGCTCCAGCGAGGACCATAGCCGAGAACTCGGCAGTGGATGCCGGCGTGGTCGTTGCGCGTCTTTGCGCCGAAGAAGGAAATATCGGTTTTGATGCCGCAAACAACCAGTATGTGGATATGTACGAAGCGGGCATCGTCGACCCGACAAAGGTAGTACGTATTGCCCTGGAAAATGCTGTTTCCGCTGCCAGCGTGCTGCTGTTGACCGAGGCGACGTTGACCGAGATGCCGGATAAGGAAAGTCGGGGCGGTTCTCCAACGATACCGGAGTAAGCAAGCCCGCGCCGGTCCGCGATTACGGATACGCATAACGAGGTGTCTACTAATTACAGAATCGCTTGGCGATCAGCAGATGGCGGACTTGCACCGTTGTGATCGTGCACACGCGGAGAGCGATTCAGCCGGACCTCTGCCCGTGCCGGACTACATCGATACGGAAGTCGCTTTCGTAAGGTGGAACATTGCATTCGACGATGTCGTTGCACGCCACCTGAAGGTAAATCCCCACAATATCGGCATGGATGGGCTGACGGCGGGCACAGCGGTCAACAAGCACGGCAGTCCGTATGCTTCGAGCCCCGAGTTGGGCAAGGTATGAGCAAGTACGAAGGAGCGAATGCCCTTCATAAAGCACATCATCCACTACCAGTAATGTCGTATCGGCGAGATCCAGCGCACCTAGCTCCTTGCTTTCGGTGAGTAGCGTTTCCGGGTGCAGTAGGCTGAGGTCGTCGGCATAGCGCTTTACCTTGAGGGGGTAGAGCGGTATTTCCTCTCGCCCAAGTTGCTGTACCAGTTTCTGTTGCAGCAGACGCGCCAAGGGCTCACCACGACGCAGAACACCGACCAGGGCGCTCCTACCCTTGGGTAGCAATGGATCGGCTCGACAGGCCATGTCCTGCAAAACGGCCTCCAGCTCCTCGGCTTCATACAAACAGAGGCGCCTGGCTTCGGTCTGGCTACTCATGGTGGAAGTCTTCCGGTGGCTACGATCACTGATTACCCCGCGCATTGGCATACGACTTGACTGCCGTCGGTATTCACCACTCCGCTATGCGCACCTATCAAACTCGATCTAACCCAAGCTCTACTTACACTATGAGTCTAGAAATATTTTTCGAATTTCGGAGATCCTGAGTGGGGGCATGAGCCAACTGGATTGCCATTTCGGCCGTCCGCGTGCTTGGTCGCCCACGACGCTGCTCAGGGAGCGGAGGGGAAATACAGAGCACATTTGATTCGCATCAAAGTGCGGAAACCCACATGGACAGAGGCTGTTTAAATGTCTTCGCGGAGTGCATGAGCAACAGGCCTGTCAGGCCGGAAATACTCGTGTAGCGGCATTGCCACCGGTCATCGATTGAGGAACTCAAGGCACGCCTCAGAAAGTGGGTAGTTTTCGATGAAACTGCGCTCTGTACCAGGACTTCCGTTCTGATGGAGGACTGTATGAATACTGATCGCCCCCATCTCTCCACACCTGGAGTATTGCTGACTGACTTGTACCAGTTGACGATGCTGCAGTCGTACTTCGAGCAGGGAATGTTCGGCACGGCGGTCTTCGAATTCTTTGCTCGAAAGTCGCCGGCATGCCGAAATTTCTATTTGGCGGCAGGGCTGGAGCAGGCACTCGACTACCTTGAGCAACTGAGGTTTTCCGCCGTAGAGCTGGAATGGCTCCGCAGCCAGCGTCTGTTCAAGACGGAGTTCATCGATTACTTGGCTGGCCTGCGCTTCACGGGTGACGTGCACGCCATGGCGGAGGGAACTCCGTTCTTCGCTAACGAGCCGATCCTGCGGGTGACCGCGCCGTTACCCGAAGCCCAACTGGTGGAGTCGCGACTGGTCAATCTTCTGCATTTCCAATCGTTGATCGCCAGCAAGGCCGCCCGCGTCGTTATCCAGGCCCGCGGGGCACGATTGGTCGACTTCGGTCTGCGTCGGGCGCATGGCGCTGAAGCCGGGTTGCTGGCGGCCCGGGCGAGCTACCTCGCAGGTTTCAACGCCACTGCGACTGTACTTGCTGGCGCCCAGTTCGGTATTCCCCTGGCCGGAACTATGGCGCACTCCTTTATCCAGGCCCATGCCAGCGAAACGGAGGCCTTCGAACATTTCGCCCAGAGCCTGCCGGATGCCGTGGTGCTGCTCATTGATACGTACGACACTGAAGCGGGCGCCGCGCGCGTGGTGGAGTTGGAGCCCCGACTGGCGGAGGAAGGGATCCGGGTAAAAGGCGTGCGTATCGACAGCGGCGATCTTGGCAAACACGCGCGAAAAGTGCGTGCAATTCTCGATCATGGTGGCCTTGAAAGGGCCTCGGTGTTTGCCAGCGGCAGCGTCGATGAATACTTGCTGTGCGATTTACTGGAGCAAAGCGCCCCCATCGATGGTTATGGTGTGGGCACAAAGCTGGTTACTTCTGCTGATGTCCCGGCTCTGGATTGCGCATACAAACTGCAAGAATATGCCGGTCTCCCTCGGCGCAAACGCTCTGAAGGCAAGGCTACGTGGCCTGGTCGCAAACAGGTGTACCGACAATACGACCGCGATGGATTCTGCTGTGCAGACGTGCTTACGTTGGAGGACGACAGCGCACCGGGAGTGCCATTGATTCAGCAAGTCATGCATCAGGGGCGACGCCTGAGGCCATCGCCGTCGCTGGACGAAATTCGGAGTTATACGCAGAGTCAGTTGGCCACCTTGCGAGCAACGATGCGTGGTCTACCGCCGGCGACTTATCTGGTGCGCGAGTCAAAGGCATTACAGGCATTGGCCGAGGAGGCCGATCGGCTTATCGAAGGCGCCACTGCCAGACAGTAACCCCGGATCAAAGGCCATTCACCACTGCAACACCGGCTTCGAGCATGACCTGAATGGAGCTTTCAAGCGATCCATTCAGGTCCAGCCCCCGGCAGGCATCGAGTAGCACGACGACCTCGAAGCCTTCTCGACGCGCATCCAGCGCTGAGTACAGTACGCAATAATCGGTAGCCAACCCTGCCAGGAACAGGCGCCTGATGCCCCGCTCACGCAAGTATCCCCCCAGCCCGGTCGGGGTGGTGTGGTCATTCTCGTAGAGTGCGGAGTAGGAGTCGATGGAGTGGCGAAAGCCTTTGCGCAGGATCAGCTCTGCCTTCGGTATGGCGAGCTCTGGGTGTAAAGCCGCACCATGCGTGCCTTGCACACAGTGCACAGGCCATAGTGTCTGCTCGCCATAGGGAAGCTGAATCTTGTTGAAGGGCTCCTGGCCAGGATGGCTGGTGGCGAAACTCTGATGATTGGCAGGGTGCCAATCCTGGGTCAGAACAATATGTTCGAATCGATCAGCGAGGTGGTTGATGATCGGCACCAACGAGTCTGCATTGGGTACTGCCAATGCTCCACCAGAGCAGAAGTCATTCTGTACGTCGATGACAAGAAACAGGTCGGTATTACCGGGAACGATACCGCTCATATCAAGTATCCGCCGATATGTGATGTTCAGTTGGGTGGTCCTTTGCAAGTGTAGAGGCGGATCCGGTTGTGCCGCCGAAACCAGATCGCCGTTGGCGTTCGCAGCGCCGCTTTGTCGCGGTCGATCTTGCCTGGCGGAGACGGTGCTTCCCGCTTAGCGGGGCGGTGCCCAGGCAAATCGTGGCCATCGCTGTTCCTTCCGGGAGGCTCATTCCCAAGGGGGCCTGCGCCGAGTTTCCAGTGCCTGGAGCCATAGCTGTGCAGAATTGTCGCTCGGTGCACGCCAGTCGCCGCGAGGCGACAGCGAGCCACCGGAGCCGACCTTGGGGCCATTGGGCATCGCAGAGCGCTTGAACTGGCTGCCGCCGAAGAAACGCTGCAAAAATACTTGCAGCCAGTGACGAATCTCGTCTCCACCATATGCCCGACGCTCGGTCGCCGGCACCAGCTCTGGCCAACTGCCTTGCTCGGCGACACCCCATGCCTGCTCTGCAAGGTAGGCGACCTTGGCCGGGTGATAGCCAAATCGGCACAGGTAGTAGAGGAAGAAGTCCTGCAGGGCATAGGGGCCAACCGTCTCTTCGGCACTCTGCGGTTCGGGGCCAGGCACCAACTCCGGTGACGGTGCGGTTGCAAGGATGCTGCGAAGCGCCCGACGCACTGCCGGTGGCTGACGTTTCTGCTGCCAGTGCAGCAGATAGCGGATCAGGGTCTTGGGTAGCGAAGCGTTCACCGCGTAGTGGGACATCTGGTCGCCGATGCCGTAAGTGGTGTACCCCAGGGCAAGTTCGGAAAGGTCGCCGGTGCCGACCACCAGGCCGCCGTGCAGGTTGGCCAGGCGAAACAGATGCGAAGTGCGTTCGCCAGCCTGGACGTTTTCAAAAGTGGTGTCGTACAACGGCTCGCCACGCGCGAACGGGTGCCCGATGTCGGCAAGCATCTGTCGGCAGGAAGGACGGATATCGATTTCCGTCGCCGTCATGCCGAGGCTGTGCATCAGCGCCATGGCATTGCGCCGAGTTTGTCGGCCGGTGGCGAGGCCCGGCAGGCTGTAGCCGAGGATCTGCCGGCGGGGACGCCCGAGCAGATCGAAGGCGCCGGCAGCGACCAAGGCAGCTTGGGCCGAGTCCGCACCGCCCGATATTCCAATCACAACGCATTGCGCATTGCAGGCCTGGAGGCGACGCGCGAGCCCCTGTTGTTGAATCGCGTAAACCTCGGCACAGCGCATATACAGCATCACCGGGTCGCTGGGAACATAGGGGTAGCGCGCGATGGGGCGCTCCAGAGGCAGCGAGCCGGCCGGCGGCTCAAAGTCAACAACAATACGCCTGAAGGCTCGCGAGTGCAGGCTCTGCACGCTGGCACAGTCCATAAAACTCGTCGTTCGTTGCCGATCCTGCAGCAGTCGGTCGATATCGATGTCCGCGATAATCATGCCCGGCTCGCTGGAAAAACGCTGGCTTTCGGCGAGCAGGTCTCCGTTCTCGTGGATCAGCGAGTGCCCATCCCAGGCCAGGTCGGTGGTTGACTCTCCGTAGCCGGCAGCGCTGTAAACGTAAGCAGCGATGCAGCGTGCGGACTGACTGGCGCCGAGCAAGCGACGAAACTCGGCCTTGCCGATAGTCGCATTGCTTGCTGAAAGGTTGGTCAACAACGTGGCCCCGGCAAGGGCGGCGTGACTGCTCGGCGGTACGGCAACCCAAAGGTCTTCACAGATCTCCGCATGTAGAGTCAGGCCACGGACATGGGCGAACTCCAGTAGGATATCGCTGCCGAATGGCACGTATCGCCCGGCGAGCCGCAACCGATCAGTGCGAATGTCCGAGGCTGACGCGAAGTGGCGTTTCTCGTAGAACTCCCGGTAGTTCGGTCGATAGGTTTTGGGCAGAGCGGCGAGGATCTCTCCCCGATGGATGGCCACCGCGCAGTTGAACAACGCGCTGTCGCCGCGTAATGGAGCGCCGACCAGCAAAAGCGGCAGCAGGTCCCGACTGGCTTCGCGGAGTTGATCCAGGGCCAGTTCCACCGCATCCAGTAAGGCGTCCTGGAGCAGCAGGTCGTCGATCGCGTATCCAGACAAGCCCAGCTCGGGAAACACCGCCACGCCCGCTTGGCGGTGGCTTGCATCGTTAGCCAGACGCAGCGTCGAGGCAAGATTGGCAAGCGGGTCCGCCGGCGTCACTAGCGGGGTGCAGGCGGCAACACGAAAGAACCCGTGTTGATAAGGCGATGCACTGCTCATGGTTGTCTCCAGTGCCGAACTCGAAGTCGGTACTTGGTCCACCATAGCTGGGCCAGTTAGCGCAGGCGAGGTTTGCTACCTATCCAGGTTGAGCCATGTTTCTTGGGAAGAGAGGGAGGCGGTGTTCAGCAACGGACTAGCGCAAGAGAATGCACTGCGTGAGGCCGCCATCGTCACGAGCCCGATCGTCGTGCCAGCCACTTGCGAGTTTCTTCGGCCACGAGCAGTGCCACGGCGAAGGGAACGATTCGGAGCCAGTCCGCCCAAGCCACCGTGGCGGTACCGAAGAAGTCATTGCCCGCCTCGGTCCAGCCGATCAGGAGCAGCGATCCCAATTCCACCAGTACCCCCGCCAACAGCATCCAGTTGCCGGTCAGGCCCGTGTCACGAATGGAGCGCAGGGGGCTGCGGCAGAGAAAGACGTTGATAATCTGCAGCAGGACGATGGTCCCCAGGGATGCCATCGTGGCATAGAGATAAAGCGGGTCGATCGCGGCGAGAGGCTCGCCATGGTGCCAGCCCGCACGGTGCAGTATCAGCAGGAAGATGGTCATGACGGCGGCAGCCTCAATCATGCCGAGGAACAGATAGGCTCGCAGCGCCAGGCCCGGATCAAGCAACCGCTGCAATGGCGGCCGCGGTGGTCGCATCATTACGTCCGGCTCGGGCGGCTCGACACCCAGGCCCAGGGCGGTCAACGAATCGGTACCCATGTCGACGGCCAGCATCTGGATCGGGGTGATCGCCAATGGCACGCGGAACAACGCGAAGGCCAGATAGGGCGCCAGTTCCGGGACGTTGTGAGCGAGGATATAAGTAAGGAACTTGCGGATATTGTCGAACACCGCCCGGCCTTCCTCAATGCCGCTGACGATGCTGGCGAAATTGTCGTCCATGAGCACGATATCGGCCGCCTCCTTGGCGACGTCGGTGCCGCAGCGTCCCATGGCGATGCCGATATGCGCACTCTTTAGTGCCGGGGCGTCATTCACCCCGTCACCGGTCACTGCGACTATGTGCCCCTTGCGAGCGAGCGACTCGACGATCCGTGTCTTCTGGTCCGCCGCGACGCGGGCGAAGATGATATCCGGATGGTCAAGCGCCAGTTGCAGCTGGGTATCGGACAGTAGCTGCAGCTCGTCGCCGACGATGACGCGAGCTTCCCGCCGGGGATCGGCCAGGCCGATCTGGCGGGCCATTGCCAGGGCGGTGCGCGGATGATCGCCGGTGATCATGATGACCCGGATGCCGGCGTTCCGGCAGGTCTCCATGGCCTTCGGAACCGCAACCCTGGGGGGATCCTCGAGCCCAACCAACCCGGCGAAGACCAGATCCCTCTCGGCCTCTGCCGCCGAAATTCCCGCCCCGACAGAGCGGTAGGCCAGCGCCAACACCCTGAGCCCTGCCTCGGCCATCGACTCCTGTGCCTTCACGATGGACTCGCGCATCGCCTCGGTCAAAGGCTGCACGCCGGTCTCGCACAGAGTCTCCACGCAGCATGGCAGGACCCGTTCTGGCGCCCCCTTGCAGTAGAGTGTGGCGCCTTCGGGAGCGGCCTGGATGGTCGACAGGCGCATGCGCTCGGCATCGAAGGGATACTCGTCGATACGGGGCCAGTCCGGCGGCTCGCCCAGCACCTTCCTGGCCAGGTCCAGCAGGGCTACCTCCATCGGATCCCCCTGCCAGGATCGCTCTCCGTCCTCCCGCTTTTCAACGAGGTCATGGCAAAAGGCGGTGGTGAAAAACAGTTGTCGATAGCGCGATTCCAGTTCCAGAGCCTCGCGCACCGGGACGGGACGGTCACCGGCTCCCAGTAGCAAGCTGACCACGGTCATGCGATTCTCGGTCAGGGTGCCGGTCTTGTCGGTGCAAATGATGGTCGTGGCTCCCAGCACTTCCACCGCAGGAAGGTGACGGATGAGCACATTGCGCCGGGCCATACGCTGGGTCGCCAGGACCAGTGCCAGGGTCAGGGTCGGCTGCAACCCTTCTGGAACCATGGCTACGATGATACCGATGGCGAAGACGAAATCCTGTCCGAGGGGCAATCCCATCAGCCAACCAGCGGTGAACAGCAGGACAGCGATCACAACCGCGAGGAGGATGATCGTCCGGCTCAATCGGCCGATTTCGCGGCGTAGGGGTGAAACAGCGCGCCCCCCGGACTGAGTGAGATGGGCAATCTTGCCGAACTCGGTATGCATGCCGGTGGCGAACACGACAGCCTTGCCCCTACCTGCCGCCACTGAGGTGCCAGCGAGCAGGATATTGCGGCCATGTATGCGCCCCTCCCGGTCCGAAGGGAATCCGTCCCGGGGCTGCGGTGCCGACTCGCCGGTGACACTGGCATTGTTGACCAGCAGGCCGAAGGCCTCGATCAGGCGGCAGTCGGCCGGAACGCTGTCGCCTTGATCAAATAGGACCAGGTCGCCAGGTACCAATTGTTCCGCCTCGATGTCCATGGCTTGACCGCCACGCATCACGGTGACCTTGAGGGGCAGGAGACTGCGCAGTGCGGCCAGGGTCCTCTCGACCCGGAACTCCTGCCAGAAGGAGAAGCCGCCGCTGACCAGGATGACTGCGACGATCGCCACCCCCAGTCTGGCCATGCCTTGCCCGGGTGTTACGGATTCCAGGAAGAAGGCTAGGCCAGCTGCAATCCAGAGCACCATGGAAAAGAAACGGGAGAACTCACCCAGCAGGCGTAGGATTGCTGGCTGTGAGCGCTCCCGGCAGATGCGATTGGCGCCATATTCACGAAGGCGTCGCTGTGCCTCTGCGACATCGAGCCCGAAGACGCTCGTCCGCAGGCTGGTCAGTACCTCCTCAGCGGTAAGCTGGGCAATCTTCATTGCCATCGGACTCCGAGTTCATGGAAGGGCACGCGGGGTCGAAACCACTTACAACTGCGGGCGCCGATAACCACCGGCCACGCCGCGCTTGGACAACACCCACTGCCAGAGCTCTATGTCGCGTGCGCGGAAAGCCCCAGCACAACACAGTAGGTAGTAGCGCCACATACGCCGGAAGCGTTCGCCAAGCCTGCAGAAGCGAGGCCAAGCGGCTTCGAAATTGGCGTACCAAGCCATCAGGGTGCGGTCGTAGTAAGCGCCGAAGTTGTGCACGTCCTCGACGACGAAGAAGCGATCTGCGGCATCGCCAATCTGTCCGATGGAGGGCAGGTCGCCATTGGGGAAGATGTAGCGATCGATCCATGGGTCGGGGCGGCCGCGACGCTCGTTCTTGCCAATGGTGTGCAGCAGGAGCAGGCCGTCATCGGCCAGGCATCGGTGGGCGACCTGCATGAACGTCCGGTGGTTCTTGTGCCCAACGTGCTCGAACATGCCCACGCTGGCAATGCAATCGAATTTTTCGTTCAGGCTGCGGTAATCCTGCAGGCGAAACTCCACTGGCAGGCCACGATAATGGTCACTCGCCCAGTTCGCCTGTTCCTGGGAAATGGTCACGCCCACGCACTCGACGCCTAGATGTTGTGCTGCATAAGACATCAGGCTGCCCCAGCCGCAGCCGATGTCTAGTAGGCGCATTCCGGGCTTGAGCTGGAGCTTGCGGCAGATCAGGTCGAGCTTGGCTTCTTGCGCCTGCTCCAGGGTCGTGGCGTTTTCCCAGTAACCGCAGCTGTAGGTCATGCGCGAGTCGAGCATGGCCCGATAGAACTCGTTGCCAAGGTCATAGTGCTGCTTGCCGACCTGCCAGGCGCGCTGACTGTTCTGCAGGTTGAGCAGACGGTAGCGCAATGCATGAACGAGCAGACGCAGCGGCTGGACTTCACGATCCAGGCGAGCACGCAGCAGACGATAGAAGAACTCGTCCAGGTGTTGGGCCTCCCAGTCTCCATCCATGTAGCTTTCGCCGAGGCCGAGGCTCCCCTGGCCGAGCACACGGTCGAATACTTGCGCTCGCAGCACCTGCATGTCCCATGGGCGCTGGCCATTGATCTCGATATCCGCCTTCTGTAGCAGCTTGGCTGCAATACGCCGGAGGTCCGGACCGTTGCTCGGCTGCGAGTCCATCGAGTGACTTCGCAGTGCCCCGTTCATACAGGGATCCTCGAGTCGCGACGCCTGAATTGCTCGGCATCGAACAGGCTGTGACTGAACGGAAGCCACAAGGGCGCGCGGCTGAATTCGTCGAAGAGGCTGTCGATCTGGCGGCGAAGACTCTCGAAGGGTTGCCACGGGTGAAACGGATTGCTGACCTGTCCTGAGATCTTGGCCGATTGGCTGGTGACTGTGGTGACGGGGACTTTTTTCGCGGGCTCGGACATGATGAATTCCTTCGCAGGAAGAAAGTCGCCTTATTGGCGAGATTATTCGATTCTGCGATCGTGAGGGGGAGCCACTTTGATGCCGATCAAACGCGCTGTCGGCGGGCGCGTTCATTTCCCAGGGCGCAACTTGATAGTGCTCAAGGCAATCGGCCTGCCCCCTTTATAGCTTGACGTAAAGCAGGATCCGAAGAGTCTGTTGGGCCGTAGAGCCTAAAGCCAGGATGTTGGGAATACTTGGCCTCCCGTTTATCGACGACTCTGTAGCGACATAGCGAAGCGGCTAAACTTGTATGATCGCCCTTTGGTCGGGGCTTAAGCCATGCCAGACAACCTGCGCCCATCACATCTTCCACAGGTTAACTGCTATGCCTGTTCGCTGAGCCGGCTTTGCCTTCCAGCCAGCCTGACTGATAGCGAGGTGGCGGAACTGGATCAGATAGTCAGGCGCAATCGTCCTCTGCATAAAGGGGAATATCTGTTTCGAGCCGGTGAGCCCATGCGGCAGATATTCGTGTTGCGTTCTGGTGCGCTTAAGACCTATTTGCTCGAAAGCAGCGGTGATCATCAGGTGACAGGCTTTGTTCTACCGGGTGAGCTGATTGGGTTGGATGCAATCGGTGCAGCAGAGTTTCGTAGTTTTGCGTTGGCATTGGAGACCGCAATGGTCTGCGCCATTGACCTTGAACAGCTCGAGGAGCTATCCGGACGTATCCCTGGTCTGCGTCACCAATTGCTGCATATTCTCAGTCAGGGCATCCACGGCGAACACGAACATCTCCGTTGCAATCGTGAGCGAGCGGAGCAGCGCCTTGCACAGTTCCTGCTCAGCTTGTCGGCACGCTATCAACAGCGGGGACTGCGGGAGGACCAGTTCATCCTTCCCATGACGCGCGGCGATATCGGCAATTATCTGGACCTCACACTGGAAACCATCAGCCGCTTGTTCACGCGTTTCGTTCAGAGCGAACTGATTGAATGCCAGGGCCGGGAAGTGCATCTGCTCAACCGCTCGGAGCTGTGTCGATTGAGCGGCATCGAGGAGCAGAACATTTCTCCAGGGCGCCACTGAGTTCCTGCCTTGACCGTTAACCCGATGTCGCACCGAAAGTCAGGCGCAGCGTGCATCAGCTTGGCCGACTCATTCTTCTTCCGAAGCAATCCACGTCGTGCGCAAATGGGCACAGGTCGCTACTTGATTCGCATCAAAGTGAAGCAATGCACGCAGGCACAGGCTGTTTCAGTGCCCGCCAGTACTTCCTGGCGATGCTCAGGAGGTCATCATGATCCAAGCCGGATATCCATTAGCCCCAGAGAACCTTTCGCCACGTCGATCAATAGCGGGTGACCTCGCTTACTGGGCAGATCCCACCCTGATCGAACAGACGCTTCGACAGACCGAGGGGAGATGATCATGAGCGATGCCGATTTCCTGGTCGCCAGGCTCATCGATCAGCAGGTGAATTTTCTTCATGCGGCCGAACGCATCGAAGGCGACACTGATAACGAGGCGTTACATGACTTGCGCATTGCGCTGCGAGGGGCGAGTAGTCTTTTGCTGCCACTGCGTGATCATCCGGGCCTAACCAGATTGGATCAGGCGGTCGCCGACTTGCTAAGGCGCACCAGCGCGCTGAGGGACGCTCAAGTATTGGCTGAAGAGCTGGAGCGTCGTGGATGGCAAGTCGAAGCAGACAAACGCCGTCAGAAGGTGGAAGAGACGTGTCGTCGCTGTATGCACGGACGTGTCGCAAGGCGGGTGAACGCCGAATTCGAGCGCTGGCCAACTGAACTACGCCGGGTCGACGCTGAAACCGGTCTCAGGAAGTTGAAGCGGCGAATTGGAAGGCGCATGGAGCGCGATCTCCAAAAGCTTCGCGAGGCGCTCGTGCTGCAGGGGGGCTGCACAAATGACTGGCATGTCCTTCGCTTGCGGATCAAGCGTGTGCGCTATCTGTGCGAGAGCTATGCAGATTGGCTGACAGCCAAGCGCAAGCTATTGGAAGAGCTCAAGCGCGCACAAACGGCGTTGGGAAGCGAGCGTGACCTGAGCCTATGGTGCAGTGCAGCAGAAAAGGACCCATCGCTTCAGCCCCTTTTAACCACCTGGCTGGTGAGCAAGGTAGATGCACAGCGTGATGTGCGCACGGCGATGGATCGATTGCTGAAGTGCCTTGATGATCGAAGGGGCAGGAAGGGGCCTGTGGCGGCATTGTCGCCCGTCGTTGGCTGACGACGCAGGAGTGTTGGGACACTGATGTCGAAAGCGAATGATCCAGCACCTACGCAATAGCTGCGGGAGGCGGATTGCACCGATTTGCCGCGACTGAAGCGGCCTCATCCGACTTCGATTTGTGATGGGACCGGTAAGCTGTAATGCGCAGCCCCAGGGATGAACATCATGGAACGCAGGTCATTCAACCGCTGGTCACAGTGGGGTGATCCCGCACTGCTGCTGATTACCAGCCTGGGGCTCGTGCTGGGTGGCTTGGCCCTGGCGCTGGGACGGGCGGATCTGGCCAGCCTGAGTTGGGCAGCAGGCAGCCTCTTGATGACGTTGGCCTTGCTCATCGAAGTTGTGCAACGCCTGCTACGTCGTGAAGCCGGCGTGGACTTGATCGCCCTGCTCGCCATCGTCGCGGCGCTGGGCTTCGAGCAATGGCTCGTGGCCGCGGTGGTGGCCCTGATGCTATCCAGCGGGCGTACGTTGGAATTCTATACCTCGCGCCGGGCCGTGCGAGAGCTTCAGGCCCTGCTGGATCGCGCGCCACGCTACGCGTGGTTGGTGGAGGGAGCCGAATTGCGCCGTATCCCCATTGACCAGGTTCGTGTGGGCCAGGTGCTGATGGTTCGACAGGGGGACGTTGTACCGGTGGATGGCCGGCTGCTCAGTGCCAGTGCAAGTCTGGATGAGTCGGCGCTGACCGGGGAGCCGCTGCCGGTTACGAACGTCAAGGGCAACACCTTGCCCAGCGGTATTGTCAATCTGGGGGAGCCATTCAAATTGGAGGCGTTGCAGACGGCGGAGCAAAGTACCTACGCCGGAGTGTTGCGACTGGCCGAAACGGCACGCCGCTCCAAGGCGCCCTTCGCTCGCCTGGCCGACCGCTACGCATTGCTCTTCGTCCCGGCGACGCTATTGCTGGCCGGGGCCGCCTGGCTGATCAGCGGCGAGCCACTGCGTGCTCTCGCCGTGATGGTGGTCGCCACGCCATGCCCGCTGATTCTTGCCGTCCCCATCGCAATCATGGGCGGAATCTCACGTGCGGCACGACGAGGGGTTCTATTCAAGGATGGCACCAGCCTTGAAGCGCTGGCGGAAGTGCGCGAGCTTTTCCTGGATAAGACCGGAACCCTCACCAGCGGCCAGGCGAAGGTACAAGCGGTGGAAGTGAAGGATGAGCGAGACGCAACGCAAGTCCTGGCCATGGCCGCTTCCCTGGCACAAGCATCGGTGCATCCCATTTCCCAGTCGGTGGTCAACGCCGCGAGGCTGCAGAAGCTGGAGTTGCATGAACCCTCGCACGTGGAGGAAATACCGGGCGCCGGGCTGGAAGGTCGGGTCGGCGAGCATCGTGTCCGGCTGGGCACTCTTCCCTTTGTCTGTGGTGGCGCAGACCCGGGCCAATGGGCTGGCCGCCTGCTGCGTCGAATGGACTATGGCTGTTACGGGGGCAGCTTCGTCGCGGTGGACGGAGAGTTGGCGGGAGCCGTCCTCTTTGCTGACGTCGTGCGCCGCGAGACGCCAGGTGTCGTGCGTCGCCTGAGGTCAGCGGGTATCAAGCGGATCGTGATGCTCACCGGGGACCGCCAGGAGAATGCAGAGGCAGTCGCCCTGGCTTCCGGAATCGATGATGTGCAGGCTGGTCTGGCGCCGGCGGACAAGGTTCGGGCGGTTCTGGAGGGAGGCCTATCGGGGCGTACCGCGATGGTGGGCGATGGCATCAATGACGCGCCAGCCCTGGCGGCGGCTGATGTCGGTGTTGCCATGGGGGCCGCGGGTACGGGCGCCTCCTCGGAAGCCGCCGGGGTAGTACTGATGGTGGACCGCCTGGACCGTCTGGTGGAAGCACTGGATATCGCTCGGCAGACCAAATCCATTGCCCGTCAGGCGGTATTAGTCGGCATGGGCCTGTCCCTACTGGCGATGCTGGTAGCGGCTTCTGGTTTCCTTTCCGCGCTTGCCGGAGCGGTTCTCCAGGAGCTGATCGATGTGGTGGCGATAGTCTGTGCCTTGCGGGCATTGGGTATGCGTCGGGCGCAGGTGAGGTGGCTGAGTGGAGAGCAAGTGGACCGTCTTCATCAGGAGCATGTGCAGTTGGACCGACTGCGAGCGCGGTTGCGACAACTGGCCGAGACATTCGCGCAATTACCACCTGATGTCGCTCGTGCCTCATTGGACATGCTTGTAGACGAGTTGCAGAAGCAACTGGCCGAACATGAGCGCGAGGACGAACGCACGCTCTATCCGATGTTGTCCGCGAAATTGGCGGGGGACGACCCACTGTCGGCGCTCAGTTATGGCCACCGCGAAATCTTCCGGCTGATCCTGTTGCTGACGCGAGTACGTGATGACCTCTTTCAGGAACCGTTGGCCGTGTCGCTGGAAGAGGTACAGACGCTGCTGATCCGCCTTGACACCCTGGTCCAGCTGCATTTTGACCAGGAGGAAGAGTTGTATCGATTCCTCGATCGGCGCTGATGCGGAAGCAGTCGTCGATGGGCTTGCACGCGTCCGTCGCCGCACACCGGTCGACAGTTGAATGATGAGATTGCGGCAGCTTGATCATGATCAAACCTGCGAGCCCCTTCCGGCGTACAAGTAAGTCAGCGGCTCACCCGCGTACCGACGCCCTGCCAGGAGGTTTCCATGTCAACTCACTGCGAAGCAGCTTGTGAATGCCCCGATGAACACTGGGTCGAGGCTTTGAATGACGGTAGCCATGTGTTGATCCGTCCGCTTCGACCCGATGACCGCGAGCGCGAGGCGGATTTCATTGCCCGGTTGTCGCCGGAGGCGCGTCATTTCCGATTTCTTTGCACCATGAGGGAAGCCAGTCCATCCCTGCTGGACCAACTGATGACGGTCGACTTCAAGGACAGTGTCGCCTATGTCGCCCTCGCGCATCAGGACGGGGAGTTGGTCGAGATCGGCATCAGTCGTTATGCGCGAGGGACAGATCCCCAGCAGTGCGAATGTGCGGTGACCGTGGCTGATGCCTGGCGTCATCGGGGATTAGCCGTGGCATTGATGCGCCATTTGATCGAAACGGCCAGGCTGCACGGCTTCAAGCAGATGTATTCGATCGACACGGCAGCCAACAGCGCGATGCACGAACTGGCGCGATTCCTTGGATTCAGCAGCCGCCAGGACCCCAGTGACCCCGCGCAGATCATTCATACCCTGCAATTGCAGCCAGCGCCGTAGGGCGGGGAGGCTTTCATGCGCACGCAACTACTCTGCACCAGTGACGGTCGATGCTATGTGCAGCTCGATCAATACCGGGTTCCTTTCGCCGATGAGCATCAGGCTCGCGAGTATCTGGATCGGCTCCATCAACGCCTCGCGGCTCCCCATGAGCTACCTAGGGGCACGCGTCGCGATAGTGAGCGGCGGCGCGCCGGTTGAGCGGGCCTTGGGCCGCTGTCATGGTCTGCGGAGCATGGGCCCACCTCTTTCTCCCGTATCCACCCACAGCAAACGAAGGTCACAGATGATTCTCGAAGGTTCGTTGATGGATACCAGACATATACGATTCTCCCAACGATCCCAGAGAAACACGTATTGGCTGTCACCGCCGGCGGGCGTGTAACGAAGCTCCATCCAGGCGACACAGGCGATCGCCCAGATAGAGAACAGCGCGACGAGAAACGCTAATACCTTCATGGGGTTGTCTCAGGGGCGAACCGCCAGAATGCTGGAGTTGATGCGATACAGCGTCTGCTCCGTGGTACTGCCGATGATCTTCGCCAGACCGGCGTGATAGAGCGTGCCCATCACCACAACATCCATCCGTTGCTGGACAGCGAACTCAGCGATGACTCGCATGGCGGGCCCCTTCGCCAGATGCTGACAGGGACGTCCCACGCCGAAGCGCGCGCCGATACGGTCCATGCGCTGGCGTGAGCGGCCGCTCAACTGTTCGTCCAGTTCCGCAGTCCAGGCCACCGGGCCGGCGGCATAGGCTAGAAAGCTGGCGCTCACATCGTAGGCCTGCAACAGATGCAACTCGGCGTCGCATTGCCGGGCGAACTTCTGGGCTGACTCGACAATCCGGTCGTTCAGCGCCTTGATCCCGGGTTCATCATGCGAAAGATCGATTGCCGCTACCACCCTGCGTGGCAATGGGTGCTCCGCCAGACTGACCAGGTGTACCGGCACCGGGCACTGGCGGAGGAGCTGCCAGTCGAGCGGGCGAATCAGGGCGCGGCTCAACGCTGGTTCGTACTGCGTATCCTTGACCAGTAGATCGATCTGGCGGGTTGTCACCAGACGAAGAATTTCCTCCAGCGGCTCTTCGCCCCAGATGGCCTCGACGCTGGCATCGATGCCATGACCACGGAGCCGTTCGAGCTGGTCATCAAGCCATGCTTGCTGGCGCGCCTGGATACTCTCCCGGGCCCGTTGCTGGGTGTTGTAATCGAGAAGGGCCAGACCATTTTGCAGGCTTCCCAGAACCACAATGTGCAGGCTTGCGCCAGAGGCGCCGGCCAGTGCCTGGGCGCGCGCCAAGGCAGGGGAATAGTGCAGGTCGGTGTCACAGATCAGGAGCAGGCGGGCAAAGGCGTTCATGATGCCTCCGGTGCGGCACGGATGGGCTGACGCTATGAGCCTGTGCTGCTCCGGCACGGTGTACTTTGATACTGATCAAGGGCGAGCTTGGCTACACCCGTTGAAACGGTCAAAGCGCCGCACAGGACCATCCGGATCTGGTATCGATCCGCCTCCGGCGGATGGCAAACACATTTCGTCCCGCACCCAGATTCGATGCGCCGGTACGCCATGCCACAGGCACAGGCGAGCAGCACGTTGCGCAAGGGGCGACGGAGCGGCGCAATACACGAGGTCAGGCACTTGCTTGCTAAGATGCTCCCGCAATCGCTCCAGCGGACAGGAGTCCAGGCCCGCATCGGAGAGCAAACCCAGCGACCGCAACCAGCTCCGGCAATCGTCGGGAAGACGGAGCGGACTGCTCGGATCGTGGATGAGTGTCACCCGCACCCAGGGCATCCAGCAGGCGAATTCGTCGATTGCGGCGACCACGGTCAAGATGCCGCCCTCGCTGGCGAAGACCAGTAGTCGGGAGACGCCCAGCGGCAAAGGCCACCCGGCACCGAAAGGGCCGTGATAGACAAGTCGATCCGTAACGCTCAGTGGAGGGCCGGGTTGGCTGGCGGCCACGATGAAGCGGCGCTCGCGCCCTGGCAGGGTCACGTAATTGAACGGGCGGGGTTCCCGCCGGTTGTCACTCAGTACGCAGTACTGCCCGGGAATGACGGCCTCTGCCTCGCTGCTTTCCAACAGCAGACGCAGGCACTGTGTCGAACCTGCAAGGGAGAGTTCATCGAGGACTCGAACGTGACAAACAGTCTCCCGTCCCATGCTGCGCGCTCCATGGCGAGCGTCGGCGAAATACGCCGGCTTCGGGTTCAGGCTAAGTAGCGACGTTGAGGCGACCTTGATCGTCATCAACTTGTCTTCGAGAAAATGGAAGCGGCGCCCGGAACGGCATTTGATCGGTATCAAAGTACAGCTCGATGGTGGTTGCAGAATCGAATGGCCTCGTCAGTGAGGCCACCTTCATCCTGCGGAGGAATGCATCATGTCCGAGCCCGCGAAAAAAGTACCCGTCAGCACGGTCCCCAACCAACCGACCAAGGCCTCTGCGCAGACCACCAGCCATTACAATCCATGGCATCCTTTCGAGAACCTGCGCCGGCAAATCGACAATCTCTTCGACGACTTCGGCCGTACCCCGTTACGTCTTCCGTTCGGCCATAGCGCCTTCGATGCCGATCCATTCTGGCATCGCGAACCATTCACCCATGGTTTGCCTGTGGTGGATGTCAGCGAACAGGCAGAGGAGTTCCGGATCAACGCCGAGCTGCCCGGCATGGATGAGAAGGACATCGAGATCAAGCTGGCCAATGGTTGCCTGATCATCAAAGGCGAGAAGAAGGAAGAAAAGGACGAAGCGCGGAAGGAGTACCACATCTCCGAACGCCGTTACGGCAGCTTCGAGCGGGTGTTCCGGCTGCCTCGGGAGGTGGACCCGGAAAAGATCCAGGCGCAGTTCAGCAAGGGTGTCCTGCAGGTGCAACTGCCCAAGCGCGCCGAGGCGGTTCATCCCGAGAAGGTCATTCCCATCAAGGCGGCCAAGTGAAGCACTGGCGCTCCCGGTGAACGGGAGCGCCCTTCTTCGATGGCTACGGTTACGGTATTGGAAGGTGCGGATTGCATCATCACCCTGTGCACGCCCTCCTCCCGACTGTCAGTCGATCGCAGCAGGCGTATCAGGTTTGCGACACACCGGCGCCGACGGTTTCCAGCCGCGCTGAGCCCATTGAAATGTCCGAGGTGCACCATGAGCCAGATTCAAAAATTGCTCCTGATTGCTCATCCAGACCTGCATGACACACCGGCGCTGCATCGCGCGACAGCCTTGGCGGCGGCCTGCGGGGCCTCCTTGCACGTACTCGCTTACGTAGAGCCTTTCGCGACGTTCAGCCTGCTGGCGCGGCATGTTCAGAACGATACCCGTGATAGCCTTCTGTCGGCGCAGCGTGAGCGCTGGGACAAGGAGTGCCACTTGCAGCGCGGGCTGGGCGCCGGAATCGATATGACTTCATCCGTGGCCTGGACGACCGATCTGCGAACCGATCTGCTCCAGGCCATCCGCGAACTGCAGCCGGACCTGGTGATCAAGGACATCCAGCACGAATCAGCGTTCAAGCGCTCATTCGTCACTCCGCTGGATTGGTTCCTGCTGCGCGAGTGCCCCAAACCACTGCATCTGGTCCATGACGCCAGCCACCCGCTGCCCCGCCAGATTGTCGCCGCGGTGGATCCGGCCGATCCGCGAACGCTGATCAGCGGCATCAACGAGCAGATCATATCGGCGGCGAATGGGCTGGCCCTGCAATGCAACGCCGAACTCCATCTTCTGTACATCTACGACTGCATGCCAGCCTACATGGCCAATCGGGGCGCAGGGGCCGTCGCCTGGGTGGACCTGGTGGAAGAGCTGCGGGCTTCCCTGCACCAATCCTTCGTCAAGCTGGCCGACCAGCACGGTGTGCCCCAGGAACGGCGCCATTTCCTGATGGGAACGCCGCTTCGTGGAATATCCCACTTCGCCCAGGAGAACAGGATGGACGTCGTGGTAATGGGCCGCGTACATCGCACGGGCGTAGATCGCCTGATTGGCAGTACGACGGAGCATGTTCTCGATCAGATTCCCAGCAGCGTGCTTGCCGTGGGCTCGAAAGGCTGAGCGCTGAGCATCGCTCAGGCCGTATGAGGCTGCTTATGGCAGTTGAGGTTACCGCCAGGGGCGCATGGGAAGGACTGAACTTGATGAATATCAAAGTCGGGCCGGCGACCTCGTTTCACGCTGCAGCTGAAGCGTTGCCGACAGCGGGGTAGCATGATGAACCAGTACCGGAAAGTGTTCCTAGTCGCGGCCCCTCATTGGCAGCAATCACCCGCTTATCGGCGTGCCTTGGCGATTGCTCGGAGAAGCAACGCTTCGCTGCATATCGGGATGTTCTTCGAGCCACGGCTAGGCCTGCCGTTCTTGATTGATCACCTGCGCGATGAACTGTTGACGCAGTGCCGGGCGGAATTGGAACGCGAAGCCGAAGTGCTTCGCGGCTCGGGACTGAGCGTGACCTGTGAGGCTACCTGGAGTGCCGATCCCTGCAAGGAAATTCTGGAACGCATAGCAACGCTCAAGGCAGACCTGGTGATCAAGAACGTGAATCACGAGCCGGCTCTGCGACGGGTATTCGTCACGCCACTGGACTATCGCCTGTTGCGGGCCTGCCAGGTCCCTTTGCATCTGGTTGCCGAGGCGCCCAACCCACTGCCGCTCAAAGTAGCAGCCGCACTGGATGTAGCGAGGCCGGAACTGCTCACGAGCGGGCTCAATGAGGGGATCCTCCAGGCCGCGCAGAATATGGCCAGCCTTTGTGGCGCCGAACTGCATCTGCTGCACGCCTGTGACCTGCCAACGGCCGTCGATTATGACTCGGCGACGCTGAGCAGCAGTTGGGATACCAGTTATGCAGAGCAAGTACGAATCTCGCTCTATCAAACGTTCAACCATGTAGCCGACAAATGGGGCGTCCCCATGGAGCGCCGCCACTTTGTCCTGGGTCCGGCGACTCAGGGAATCATGAACTTCATGTATGACCATCAGATCGATGTAATGGTGCTTGGGATGCAGCGGCGCCTGGGGCTGGACCGCATCCTCGGAAGTACCACCGAACGGCTGCTGTACCATGTTTCCGGCAGCTTGCTGGCAGTCGGCGCCGATGCTGCAGCCCAACCCAGGTTGCAACAAAGCATCGATGTTAAGCAGTGACGGTAGAGATCGTCCGTCTCTGGCCGATTTCTGCCGTTGGTGAGAAGCGGCTTTCGGCCAGAAGCAGACCTTGGATTTCTTATTCTCCAGCGCTGCGTCCCATTGGCCGAGTGATCACTTCCTCGATTAAAGAACCGTTAAGAGCTCTCCGAACGTTGAGGCCGAGAAGGAAGAACCATGCCCCGCTCAAACAGGACAGTACTGGCAAACTCGGTAAACGCGCGAACAGCCCGCGGAATGTGCCGCCTACTCGGAAAGACAAAGTAGACGCCTGCCTCATGGCTGTAGCCGGGCAAAACTTCCGTCAATACTCCTTGCTCCAGATGTGCGAGGGTGGTCAAGGCTGGCACCAGCGCAATACCCAGGCTTGCCAGCGCAGCGCCTAGTTGTGCCTGATGTGTGTTCACCTGAAATCGGCTGCTGACGGGCACTTCGATCATGCCGTCCGGACCGTGCAAGCGCCATGTGACCGGAGTGCCGCCGATCGCGGGCCGCGTGATGCATTCATGTTGGGTCAGTTCTTGCGGACTGATCGGTGTTCCATGGGTGGACAGGTAGTCGGGGCTGGCAACCATACGCCACTCAACCCAACCGATTCCCTTTGCCACCAGCATTGGCTCCACCATTTTTCCGGATCTGACCGCCACATCGATGCCGTCAGCCAGCAAGTCGGCGCGAGCATCGCTGAGCACAAACTCCACTCGCACGGCGGGGTGTCTGGCCATGAACTCGGCAATCGACTCCATGGGAAACCAGTTCAAGAAGTCCACGCCTGCTGCTACGCGAACCCGACCGCTCGGCTGTTTGCCGCTGTCTGCCAGATCCTGGGCGGACTGGCTTAGTGCGTCGATCTGCTCTGCACACTGCGCAAAAAAGGCTTGGCCGGCATCTGTCAATGCCAAACGGCGCGTTGAGCGCTGCAGCAAGCGTACGCCGAGGCTGCGCTCCAGTGCTTGCAGACGACGGCTGCCAGTGCTGGGCGGAATCCCCAACCGTCGCCCAGCCTCTGCAAGGCTGCCCGCACGTACCACGTGAACGAATAGGGCAATGTCATTCAAATCCAAGATCAATTATCCCAATAATGCACGAGTGCATGTCATTGCTTCATATTTTTCCATAATAACTCCCGACCTACCATTGCAGGCACCTTTTACGTAGGAGGTCTGTAATGCCCCATTCTTTGCATCACTCGGCGCAGCTTGGCGAACTGCATTTAAAAAATCGCGTCATCATGGCGCCGATGACACGCAGCCGGGCAACTGAAGCCAACACGCCCAACGCCTTGATGGCCGAGTATTACTCTCAGCGCGCATCCGCGGGGCTGATCATCGTTGAAGGCACCTCACCGTCACCGAACGGCCTGGGCTATGCGCGGATGCCAGCCATATTCAATAGCGCCCACGTACAAGGTTGGAAGCAGGTCACCACCGCCGTGCATGCCAAAGGTGGCAAGGTCGTACTTCAACTAATGCACGCCGGTCGGGTAGCGCATGTCGCCAATTTGCCCATCGGCGCAGAAGTACTTGGCCCTAGCGCGGAGCGCGCACCCGGTGACATTCATACCGACGCACATGGCATGCAGGCTCCCTCCACGCCACGCGCAATGAGTGTCGCCGATATTCAGGTGGCCGTCGCCGAGTTTGCGCGCGCCGCGAGTCTCGCCATTGAAGCCGGTTTTGACGGTGTAGAGTTGCACGCCGGCGGCGGTTATCTGCTTGATTCGTTTTTCAACGCAACCATCAATCGACGCAATGATGCATATGGCGGAAGTTCGTCCGCGCGTAACCGTTTCATTTTGGAAGTAGTTCGGGCTGTGGTGGGCGCAATCGGTGCGGCGCGTGTAGGCATCCGCTTCATGCCCCACAGCGGAGCCAATGGTGCATTCAACTATGCGGAAATGGACGCGCAATACGTCGAGCTCTGTCGGCAACTCTCCAGCTTCGGTCTCATGTACCTGCACCTGGTGAACTTCGAGTCGATGGGGCTGCCGCCGCTGCCCGTCAGCCTGCGCGAAGCCATGCGCAGCGCTTTCAATGCTCCGCTCGTATTGGCAGGTGGTTTTGACCAGACCAATGCAACGGGCGCACTGGAAAGAGGCGACGCCGAATTTCTTGCCTTCGGCCGGCCATTCCTGGCCAATCCCGATCTGGTAAATCGTTTGCGGGCCGGCGCTCATTTGAATTCCGCCGACTTCGCGACGTTTTATTCACGCGGATCACAAGGTTATACCGACTACCCAACTCTGGCTGAACAAAACGCAGCAAAGGTTGAAGCATGAAGACATCCCAAACCTATCGGCTGACAGCGCCAAGCCTGGAATCGCTCCAAATGTTTACTGAGAGCGTGCCTGCCATCGGCTCATACGAAGTATTGGTCCGGATGCGCGCCGCATCACTTAACTACAAGGACAATTTCTACCTGGCTGGCGCACAGGGTATTCAGCTGCCTCGCCCAACCGTGCCGCTATCGGACGGCGCTGGCGAAGTCGTAGCGGTGGGTGAGCGTGTAAATCGCTTCGCCGTGGGCGATAGCGTGGTAGGTAACTTTGTGCAGGACTGGCTGTATGGCCCTCTCGGCGATCACGCCGCAAATTCGAGCACGACGCTTGGTCACGGAATTGACGGCACGCTGACGCAATACCGGGTTTTCAACCAAGAGGGGTTGGTGACATTACCCCGTAATCTGTCTTACGAAGAGGGCGCCACGTTACCTTGCGCGGCGGTGACAGCCTGGAATGCCGTGCGAGAGGTACGTCCTTCGGAAACAGTGCTCATTCTGGGCACCGGCGGCGTAGCGCTTTTCGCATTGCAATTTGCCAGAGCGCTTGGCGCCCGAACTATTGTCACGTCTTCCAGCGATGCCAAGCTGGCTCGCGCAGCGGCAGTCGGGGCGGATCACTTGATCAACTATCAATACGATCCGGACTGGCACAAAAAAGCACGCGAACTGACCGGCGGCAAAGGTGTTGATCACGTAATCGAGACCGTTGGTCCTAATACGCTGGAACGCTCCATACTCGCGACTCGACGTGACGGTACAGTGCATTTGGTTGGCCTGATCAATCCAGTTGGGAAGATTGATCCAATGCTTATTCTTGGCGGTACGGTCACTGTACGTGGCGTGCGTGTCGGTTCGCGGCAATTGTTCGAAGAGATGAATACCTTCATCGAACGCAAAGGAATCCAACCGATTATCGGACATCGCTTTCACTTTAGCGATGCCTGGGATGCCTTCGCCCAGCAACTCAAAGGGCCAGAGTTTGGAAAGATCGTAATCAACTTCTGACGTGGAGTTGGTCGGCCGGAAGTCGTCGCTCACCAGTGGCAGCTTCTGGCCGATTTAGGCCATCCACGAGCGGCCGCAATGGGTCGGTAGCTGCTGGCCGTCAACAGCAGTAGCTCGCTGTTGCATCTACCGATTGCCCACAAAGGCGGAAGCGGCCATTCGGCACAAATGGCCGCTATCTCGCTCACTGCTTCACGGGAGCCAGCAGGGACTTCACCGCCTCGGGGAAGTAAGCCACCTGCAACGGGTACTCCTGCCCCAGCAGCTTGCCGTCGCCATACCAGGTCATGCCGTTCTGCTTGAGTACCAGGCCGCTGTCGGTGCCGTACTCGAAGTACGCGCCCAACGAGCTGCCGAAGGCGAAGCGCTCAGTATCCAAGCGCTTCAGCCGGTAAATCGCTCCATCCGGCGGCAACTGGTCCTTGATCCGCTGCAGATACTGCGGGGCCAGCCGAGCGAAGAGCTCACCAGACTGCTTGCGATACTCAGCCACTGTCAGACCCGGCCGCCGTTGCAACTCCGTAGCGATCAGCGCGAATACATCACCATTGGCCTTGGCCTCGGCCACCTTGATCGGCAGCACTTGGCCCAGGCGAGCAGGATCCACTTGCAGCGTCGGCTGGGCCGGCTTCCCCCCCTCCTCCGGCATCGCCACGCTCTTCATGAACTCTCCGGCGTCCACTGGCTGCAGCACGGTCGTCGCCAGGTAGGCAGCACAAGCCGTCGCCTGACCTGCCTTGTCACCGTTGTGCAAGAGAACGGTAGCGTCCTTGGCCTTGTCGTCGAGCTTGATTCCAGCCTTCTTCAAGTTGTCATCGACCTGCTGCTGGGTCAGCTCGCCGCGGGCCAGACCGCAGACCTGAGTCATCAGGCCTGCATCGCGCTTGCCACTGAAGGTCGGCTTCAGGGAGCTGACCGCCTCCTGGATGATCGGCAGCGCCGGTACGCTGACCCAGTTGCGTTGCACGACCTGCTCGTCAGAGCCCGGCTTGCAACCGGCGGAAATGACAAGGGAGCCCAGAAGGACGGCGCCAAGGAGAGGTTTGATGTTCATGGTGGGACACCTCGATAAACGAAACAGATAGGTTTTAAGAATCAGTGAGCCATTGCCTGGTGCCGTTCGGCGACCGGCGAGATGTGCGTCAGGCCATCCAGGCAGCCCTGCGGGAGGGCAAAGAAGGAGCGCGCCACCAGGTGGTCGTCGAACAGCACCTTGTACTGGCAGGTACGTTGCGCCGCGTTGGCGGAGGGACGGATGCGGAGCACGTAGTCCCATTCACGGACATCGAACATGCCCTCGGCAAAATGGGGAGGGCCGATGAGCTCTCGTACCTGGGCTTTGGTCATGCCCGGCAATACCTTCGACAGGTTTTCCAGGTTGACGTAGGTGCCTTCGGGGCGGTTGGCGTCCTGGACGGTCGGGAACACCGGCTTGTCGGTGGAGCCTTGGGCATCGACATCGCTGAGCATGCGGGTGCCGCAGGCGCTGAGGCCGGCGGTCATCAGCATGACAATGCTTACGACGACGGTACGGTGGAAGAAAGTGGACATGATGCTTACCTCGAATTCGAATCACTCGGAAAGGGCCCGGCTCGCGCCGGGCCCGAATGGGATTACCACTGATAACCGACGCCGACGGAGACACCGACTTCGCCCTGGGAATCCGCGCTGCCCTGCAGCTTGGTTACCCACTTGCCGTTGTCGGAGATCCGCGATACACCCACCGCCAGCGACGATTGACCGCGGTAGTTGCCGACCCCCGCCGCGGCCATGCTGGCGCCCGGACTGTAGGGTTGCGGCAGGCTGGCCATGGCCATGGCGCCGGCGATGCCCGCACTGAGCTGATCGTCCATCTCGTTGAGGTCATGGCGCAGGCCGTTGACCTGGGCATCGGTGTAGGCGTTCGCATTGTTGGTGATGTCCGCCACGCTCTTGTTCAGTTGGCCGAGGTTCACCGCATCGGTTTCGACAGTACCGGCCGCGACGTTGGTGATCTGCCGTTCGGCACCTGCACTACCCACCGAGACGCTGTTTTCGCGATCAGCCATCGAGTTGGCGCCAATTGCCACCGAGTTGCGGCCTCTGGCCTTGGCGTTGGAGCCGATGGCAGTGCTGTTGTCAGCGACCGCTTCGGCACCGGCGCCGCCTGCGGTGGATTGGGCGCCGGTGGCCTTGGGCTTGGGCAGACGGTTGGTGTTGTTCACCTGGAACATGCCGTCCGTGCCGTTCTGGATGTTGGTGACATCGCCCTCGACCTTGCTCACGCGCTTATCGACGTTGACCACGGTGTCGTTGATGGTCTTCACCGAGTTGTCGGTGTAGGCCTTCGACTCCGCGACGGCGCCGTCGAGCTGACGAAGGTTCACGGCGTCGGTGGCTTCCTTGCCGTCAGCGACATTACTGATAGTGCGGGTCTCGCCAGTTACCGCGTTGCCTACCGACACAGTGCCGACGCTGGCATTTGCCACGTTGGAATACTTGCCGGTGTAGGTCTCGGCACCACGCCCGTTGTCGCTGGCACCCTGCCCCAGGGCCATGCTGCCATCGGCCGAAGCTTTGGCACCGTCCCCCATGGCCATGGAGCCTTTACCGCTGGCCTGTGCGTTCGGGCCGATCGCCACCGAATCCACACCGCTGGCTACCGAGTCGGCCTTGGTGGAGTTGGCGTGGAAGTACTTGATGCCGCCGCCGTTGTTGATATTGGTGATGCTGCCTTCGATGTTGGTCACACGACCGTCGATGTTGGTGACACGCTCGTTGGTCTCGTTGAGCTGGGACATGTTCACCGCATCGCTGTCATCCACACCGCGAGCGACGTTGGTGATCTTGGTGCCGCCCACCTTGGTCACGCTGTTATAGGTAGGACCTCCCAGGGTGATGCTGCTGTGAGTGCTGTTGTCGTACATCACTGCGTCTGCGACGGAGCCACTGGTGATGGCTTTCAGCTGGGCGACGTTGACTGCATCGGTATCGTCAGCCCCAGCCGAAAGGCCGGTGATACGACGATTGCCAATGTTCACCTCGCCGGTGGCGGTACCGCCCACCAGATAGGCCTGATTGACCAGGGTGCTGCCATCCGCGATGGAGCCGGCGCCCAGGGCGACGCTGCCGTCATGGCTGGACACCGCGCCCATGCCGATGGCCACCGAGTCCACGCCCGAAGCGACCGAGTCGGTGCCGGTGGAGTTGGCGTGGAAGTACTTGGTGCCGGTCTCGTAGACATTGGTCACACGGCCGTCCAGGTTGGTCACATCACCCTGCAGGGTGGTGACGTCGCCTTCGACGTTGGTCACGCGGCCATCGAGGTTGCTGATGTTGGTGGTATTGGCGTCCACCTGCTGGTTGGTCGCATACAGTTGCGAGCCGTTGACCGCATCGACGGAGCTAGCGTTGACCGCACCGGCTGCCACGTTGGTCAGCACCTGTGCGTTGCCCGGGTTGCTGGCGTCGCCGCCGGCCGCGATCAGCGACAGCTGATCCGTACCCGTGCGCTGCACCGGCCCGATGGTGCCGTTGTCGATATTGGTGGTGAGGTTATTGATGTTGGTGTTGAGGTTGGTGACGCTGGTGTTGGTCTCGTTCAGTTGAGACATGTTCACTGCGTCGCTGTCGTTCACGCCGTCGGCCACATTGGTGATGGTGGTGCCGCCGGTGTGCGTGCTGTTGTCGTAGGTATCACCACCCAGGGTGATGCTGTTGTGGGTACTGTTGTCGTACATCACCGCATCAGCCACCGAGGCAGAAGTAACAGCCTTCAACTGAGCGACGTTGACCGCATCGGTGTCACCCGCACCGGCAGACAAGCCGGTGATGCGGCGGTCGCCGATGTTTACCTCGCCGGTGGCGGTACCGCCCACCAGATAGGCCTGATTGCCCAGGGTGCTGCCATCCGCGATGGAACCGGCGCCCAGGGCGACGCTGCCGTCATGGCTGGACACCGCGCCCATGCCGATGGCCACCGAGTCCACGCCCGAGGCGACCGAGTCGGTGCCAGTGGAATTGGCATGGAAGTACTTGGTGCCGGTCTCGTAGATGTTGGTCACGCGGCCGTCCAGGTTGGTCACATCACCCTGCAGGGTGGTGACGTCGCCTTCGACGTTGGTCACGCGGCCATCGAGGTTGCTGATGTTGGTGGTATTGGCGTCCACCTGCTGGTTGGTCGCATACAGTTGCGAGCCGTTGACCGCATCGACGGAGCTCGCGTTGACCGCACCGGCTGCCACGTTGGTCAGCACCTGCGCGCTGCCCGGGTTGCTGGCGTCGCCGCCGGCGGCGATCAGCGACAGCTGATCCGTACCCGTGCGCTGCACCGGCCCGATGGTGCCGTTGTCGATATTGGTGGTGAGGTTATTGATGTTGGTGTTGAGGTTGGTGACGCTGGTGTTGGTCTCGTTCAGTTGAGACATGTTCACTGCGTCGCTGTCGTTCACGCCGTTGGCCACATTGGTGATGGTGGTGCCGCCGGTGTGCGTGCTGTTGTCGTAGGTATCACCACCCAGGGTGATGCTGTTATGGGTGCTGTTGTCGTACATCACCGCATCGGCGACCGAAGCGGACGCGGCGGCCTGGAGCTGCGCAACGTTGACGGCGTCGGTGGCTTGCGTGCCGGCCGCCAACCCGGTGATCTGGCGGGTCAAACCGTTCGCCACATTGCCCACACTGACCGCGCCCAGGGTGCTCTTCCAGGTAGCGCTGGTGTTGGTGGAAGCCATCTTGGTCAGAGGGTCGTAACCCGCGATACCCGCCGCAGTACTCGCCACCGAACTCTGGCCCAGCGCCACCGATGTAACAGCCGTTGCCGAAGCCGCCTGTCCCAGCGCAAGGCTGCTATTACCGGTGGCTGAGGAATTTGCGCCCACCGCAGTGGATTGCCACGCCGAAGTGGAATATGTGCCAAGTGCGGTCGAACGCTCTGCACCTCCGGTTGTTTTGGCGTAGGCACCTACTATCGTAGAACCATTCGAGCCTAGGGCATTGGCAGCTCTGTAGCCGATGGCAACAGAATCGGTACCTCCAGTGGCGTTGGCCTCGGTGCCAACGGCCACGCCGTTGTTATTGTACGCTTGGGCGGAATCGCCGACGGCTACGCCGCCGGTCCATACCTTGGTGTTTCGGCCGATTGTCACGGCACCCACGTTACCCAAGGCGACAGCCCCCGAACCAATAGCGATGGCGCCTGCAGCATTTGAGGAGACGTCAGCCCCCCTCCCGATGGCGATGCCGTCAGTAGATGTCGGTGCCGTTTTCGCCCCCATGCCGATGGCCACAGAGTCCACGCCCGAGGCGACCGAGTCCGCGCCGGTGGAGTTGGCGTGGAAGTATTTGATACCGGTCTTGTAGATGTTGGAGATGTTGGTGGTATTGGCGTCCACTTGCTGGTTGGTCGCATACAGCTGCGAGCCGTTGACCGCATCGACGGAACTCGCGTTGACCGCACCGGCTGCCACGTTGGTCAGCACCTGGGCGCTGCCCGGGTTGCTGGCATCACCGCCGGCGGCGATCAGCGACAGCTGATCCGAACCCGTGCGCTGTACCGGCCCGATGGTGCCGTTGTCGATATTGGTGGTGAGGTTGGTGACGCTGGTGTTGGTCTCGTTCAGTTGAGACATGTTCACTGCATCGCTGTCGTTCACGCCGTTGGCCACATTGGTGATGGTGGTGCCGCCGGTGTGCGTGCTGTTGTCGTAGGTATCACCACCCAGGGTGATGCTGTTATGGGTGCTGTTGTCGTACATCACCGCATCGGCGACCGAAGCGGAAGCCGCAGCCTTGAGTTGTGCGACGTTGACCGCATCGGAATCCTCCGCGCCGGCCGACAGGCCGGTGATGCGGCGGTCGCCGATGTTCACTTCGGCTGTAGCGGTACCGCCCACCAGATAAGCCTGGTTGCCCAGGGTGCTGCCGTCCGCGATGGACTCGGAGCCCAGAGCGACGCTGCGATCGTGGTAGGCCATCGCGCCCATGCCGATTGCCACCGAGTCCCAGCCCAAGGCCATGGAATCCTGGCCCCAGGAGTTGGCGTGGAAGTACCTGGTGCCGAACTGATCGATATTCCAGACATGGTTGCTCAGGTTTTCGATCGCTACATTGGTGCCGAACAGCTGCGAGCCGTTGATGGCGTCGGTGCTGTCAGGGGCGATGCGACCGGCCGCCACGTTGGTTATGGTCCGCTCGTCACCCAGGCTACCCACACTGACGGTACCGGTCGGGTTGTCGCCGGCGAAGGTGTAGTAGCCCACATTGCCGATCATCGCACCGCTGGTGCCCACGGCAGCCTCGGTCACTGAGCCGGCGCCGAGAGCAACGCTATTGTCGTTTGTAGCCCTGGTATCGGCACCCAGCGCCAGCGACCTGTCACCAGTAGCCTGCGCTCCAGCACCTACTGCCGTCGCTCCTACCTTGTTGGCCAGGGAGCTGTTGCCCACGGCAGTGGCCCAGCCCTGGCCATCCACTGTCAAGGCCACGGCATTCTGGCCAGTAGCGGTGGAGTAACCGTCGGCGCGGCTGCCCGAGCCGAAAGCGGCGGCGAAGCCACCGAGGGCTTGGGCGCCCTGGCCAGCAGCGGTGGAGAAACCATCGGCGCGACTGCCCGAGCCGAAGGCGGCCGAGAAGCCACCGAGGGCTTGGGCGTCCTGGCCAGTAGCGGTGGAGGAGCCGGCGGCGCGGCTGCCTGAGCCGAAAGCGGCGGAGAAGTCTCCGAAGGCTTGGGCGTTCTGACCGAAGGCGCTACTCGACGTTCCCGCAGCAAGACTATCGCTGCCCAAGGACAAGGAATGAATTGCGCTCGCCTGGGCATTACTGCCGATGGCCACGGAGAATTGCCCGCTGGCCTTGGCATCGACCCCAATTGCCGTGCTTTTTTCTGCCGAGGCCTCAGAACGGGTGCCGACGGCGGTGGCGTCCATCCAGGTTGCGCGGGCGTCCACACCCGCAGCCAGGGCGTTCTGTCCGGTAGCAGAGGCATCGGCTCCCACCGCCGTCGCGCCGTATGCGTTCGCTGTCGCATTCTCACCGACCGCTACACTCCTCATGCCTGTAGCCGCCGCACCCGATCCAATTGCAGTGTTTGAAGCGTTCGCACCATCACTCGCGGTAGTACCGCCGTTTTGCAGGGAATCAGGATCAACCATATAGGCGTCGGCGTCCCCGCCTATCACCGCGAGCACTACAGCCGTGGCGATACCTGCCACGCGAGCCACACGGCTGGCACCCTTGCGGAAGGACTTGGCAATTTCGCTTGCTACCACCCAGGCATTGAGAGTGGTGTTCCAGACCAGTCGATATACCTTATTCATGGCGATATAACTCCTTCCCGACCCGAGAGAGTCGGATTTCAGTAGGGAAAAGGGATTGAGAAATTCAGCGAGATGCGGTGGGCAGCCTGGCGAGTGCCTGCTTCAGGAGCGGCCTCTCGATCGAAGCCCCCGGATGCGACAGTTCCTGCTGGTAGAGGCGCAGCGCGGCGGGAGAGTCCCGGCGAACGTATTGCAGATAACCGCCCGCGAAGAGCGCCGCTTCGCTGCGTGCGTCACGCCGTTGCAGCGGGTCGACAAGGCCCATGCCGTCGATGGCGGCGAACACGGCATCGACACTGCCCTTGCCGGCGTAGAGCTCGGCAAGTGCGCGTTGTTGCGGAGAGGCTGGCTTGACCTTGTCAGCGGCCGTGGCGAGCTTTGCGCGCAGGGCGGCAGACTTGCCTTTGTGCGTCCGCGCGGTCAGCCACAGCTGCCAGAGCTGGGAATAACCGGCTTCGTAGGCATTCTGGCTGCTCGCCAATGCCGCGAAGGCTTGCCGGGCCTGGGTAAATCGGTTGAGGGCGACGAGATTCACCGCGGAGGGCACCGCGGCAGCCCTGGCCAGAGGCCCTGCTTGCAGGCGGTCGTAACCTTTGCGGGCCCGGTCAGGGCGGCCGGCCGCATCATCCAGCAGGGCTTGCTCGAAGATGACGGAAGGATCGTTACGATCGACCACCGATGCCTGCTGCAGCATCGACTCGGCGGCTGCATTCTCGCCATTGATGAGCAACTGGTGGGCCTGTTGCGCCAGGCTGGCGGCGGACGTTGTAGCGTACGCAACACCACCCAGCGGCAGGCACGCCATCAACAAAGTGCAAGCGGCCTTGCGCAACTGAGAGACCGCAGACGGCGACAGGAAATTACCGCGGGTAGGCTTCGAGGCTACTTGCCAAAACGTTGAGCCAGACTCCCGAGGATCGACGACAGATTGGTTGACTTTCATGGCCGCGTACACAATGTGTTGAACATGTGTATAGGGTATGTACGAGCCTTCCTAGTCCATATCGGAAACAGAGTCGCGGCATGTAGGAATATTCTTGCCCTTATTCATTCTCTAGCGACACTGAATATTTTTTATATCTGTTCTTCCTAGCGCAGAGCCCATCACCAGATGCGAACTGATGATTCGAACCAACTACCCTGAACCTGGCAGCCAAACTTGATAAAGCAGACATAAGAAGGCGCAAGCAGGAGAATCCTGCTTGCGCCCGTTCGAAGAAGCCCGGAAGCGAGGCGTACCTGTTTTGACGCGTGGGTACTAGAACTCCAATACCTTGGAGACGAGTCCCGCAGCAGACTTACCCATGCAAAGCGCCCGGCGCAATTACAAGTCCATCCAGCGCATTGCGTAGCCGCGTCATGGAGAGTGGCTTTTCCACTACATCGAGCAAACCGACATGTTTCGCCCACGCCCAGTCGAAAAGGCCATATCGCTCATCCTCAACGAAGTTGCCAACCAGCACTACTTGATCGAAAGCCCTTGCCCTGTTCATCGTCTCCAGACGAAAAAGCTCGTCATGGTCGGGAGTGAAATCATCAAGTAGAAACAGATCGAATGATGACTGTTGTCGCGCACAGGCCCGCTGAACTTCCGTGAAATCCGTACACAGCGTCATCCTGAAGAATCCCAGGCAATTGAATATCGAGCTATAGATGAGTAAACGACCTGGATGTGGGCACAGCACCAGAACCCTGGCAGATACACCGAACATGGCTGTCACCTGAGAATGGAATGGACCTCTCCACTCTAAGAAAGCAATAGCCACGGCCGTAGCAGAATAGTCTTACTCAAAAGTAGGAAATTACTTATCGTCTCCGCGACCTCCAAGGCGCACTGCGTCGGGTTGCTTCACTGCCGGCAATATCAGTTTCGCAGACACACACGTACCCTCCCCCGGATTACTCTTCAATTCAATCTGGCCATTCATTCGTTCCACCAGGCGCTTGCAGAGGGCCAAACCAATGCCACTGCCACCACGACGAATGCGAAGGTCGTCCAGCCGCTGACTGAATGCTTCAAACATGTTCCCCTTGTCCTCCTCCGAAATACCAATGCCGGTATCACGCACCATCAACTCCACCTTGATCAGACCTTGGCCAAGTCCAGTGCAGCGCAGCTCCACCGAAACTCCCCCCTGTTCAGTGAACCTTAAAGCATTGCTCAGCAAGGCCTGGCAGATGCGGGTGAACGCATGGGGGTCGAGCCAGACATTGGTATGAAGGCTGCCAGCCGTGTCGAGCTGCAAAGTCAGCCCTCGCGCTTGCGCGGACGGTTGGAGTTCGTCTACGAGTTTTCGGGTTAACACCTTGACGTCCACCGGCTCCGGCAGCAGTGCGTGCTTGCCGGCTTCCAGGCGCAGATAACTCCGAAAATCTTCGAGCAGCTTCTGCATTCCCTGTGTCGCGGAATGTGCGATGGCAATTGCCTCGGCCTGCTTCGCCGGTTCCAGCGGAACGCTGGCGAGATCGAGCATGGCGGCAATATTGTTCAGCGAAGCAGTCATTTCATCGGTCATCCGTTCCATGAAACGCTCCTTGGCCTGGATTGCTATCTCCAGACGAGTGCTGCTGTTCCTCAAATCGAGTAGCTCGTCGTCCCGGTCGGTGACATCGACATTCCCGCAGATGAGGCCAAGCAGATTGCCCGCACTGTCTCTGTACGGCTTACCCCAGTGCCGTAGAACGCGATCTTCGCCACGGATCTTCAGCACAACGTCCGCAGAGTAAGGCTGTCCCTTGAGCGTCCCGGCTACCAGACGTTCGTGTATGTAGTGGGCATGCTCCTCCGGCCACTCCTGGGTTTCATATATGCGCCTGCCAACTACATCTTCGAGCTTGAGCGAATGCTGCTCAAGATAACGGCTGTTGCAGGTAATCAAACGCCCCTCGAGATCGCGCACACATACGGCGTGCGGAAGCGCATCGACGATTTCGTGCATCAGATCCAGTTCCCGCTGGTGTGATTCGTCCAGCAATGGCGACCTCGGGGATTCGTCGCTGAATGCGGTTGTCTCCACCAGGCCATAGCGTCTTGCGATATCGAACAGTTCCAGCATCGAGCCTGCCCGCAGCTTGTGCATGACCCGAGTCTTGTAGGTACTGATGGTCTTCTCACTCAGCAGCAGGCGCTCGCCGATGACGTTATTGGTCATCCCCTTGGCGAGCATCTGCAGTACCGTCAACTCGCGCGCGGACAACGCCTTCAACGGGTTGTCGTCGACCTTATCGGCCTGCACATGAGGCACCGCGAGGACGGTATCGCGCGGGAAGTATGTATGCCCGTTCAGCAGTGCCTTGACCGCCATGCCAACCTGTTTCAAGTCAGTCTGCTTGCTGATGAAGCCGAAGGCTCCGGCTTCGTGACTGCGGGCGGCAAAGTACTCGGTACTTTGCCCAGTAACTACCAGGACTCGCACTTCCGGTGTTTGCCTTGCCAGACGCTGAATGACTTCCAGACCACCCAGCCCAGGAATCGAGAGTTCGAGCAGGAGCAGATTCGGTCGGAGTCTACGAGCCATTTCTATCGCTTCGGTGCCGTTACTCGCTTCGGCGACGATTATGTGTCCTTCCGATTCCAGTAGCAGACGCAACGCATGCCTGGCAATCGGATGCTCGTCTACGATCATGATTGTGCTCATCGGCTTCCCTCCGGCAAATTCCATGACCGTAAGACTAGTTGGTTTGGAACACTCGCCTGTCCGCTCTCACATCGGATGCAGTTAACCTATAGATCCGAGGCAGGTTGGCAAAGCTGACGAGGCCGTCCTCGCCTATCACTCACAAGGCAGAGATGTGGCGTGACCTAAAGCGGACCTCTTCAACGAACAGCAGTCGATCCCCGTTACCATCGCTGATGAATGGGCTCCGGCGAACCTTGGGAACAAGAGAGCGCGGCGACACATGGCTGGCTTGCCGAGAAGCTTCTCGGTTCGAAAATGGACGTTGATAATCGAGGCTGAAAGCCTGGAGGACGACAAGCTGCCGAGATTTTTCAGCGTCGGGGCTCAGCGTCCGCTATGGGTCGCTATCGGCCTCTCATCAGGGGCAGAAACCGGCCAGTGGCGGACATCGGCCGGCGAACGCGAAGGGTGCTTCGCGTCTCCCGTTCCGTTGCCGCCCAATGCGAAGCGCGCTTCGCCCTCCGCCCCTTCGCCAATGCGCGAAGCCCCTGCCCCGCCGGCCTGCGCGCCGTGGCGCACGCCTGGCACGCTCTCTGCACTTTCTCCTTCGCGGGACCAATCTCGCCAACCTGATTCAAGGAGAAGGACATGCACGACATCGGCACATCCAGACCGGGCGGTTGGGGGCCTGGCTACAACGAGTTCGAACAGGAGCTGGCTGGCGAGTTCGGCCAGGAATTGGCAGGCGAATTCGAGTTCGAGTCGCAACTCGGATACGCCGAAACCGAGTTCGAGAACGAGTTTGAAAACGAATTCGAGACCGAGGTCTCGGGCGAGATGCAGGAGCTCGAACTCGCCGCCGAGCTGCTCTCGGTCAACAACGAGCAGCAGATGGAACAGTTCCTCGGCGGACTCATCAAGTCCGTGGGCCGGGTCGCGACCAACTTCGCAAAATCCTCGGCGGGCAAGGCGCTCGGCGGCATCCTGCGCTCGGCGGTGAAGTCGGCGCTGCCGGTGGTCGGCGGTGCCCTGGGCAACCTCATCGTGCCCGGCGCGGGCGGCGTGATCGGCGGCAAGCTGGCCAGCATGGCCGGCAGCGCGGTCGGGCTCGAACTGGAGGGGCTCAGCAACGAGGACCGCGAATTCGAGGTGGCGCGCCGTCTCGTACGTATCGGCCAGCACGCGGCCAATCACCTGGTGAGCATGCCGCCGAACGTCCCGCCATCGCGGGCCGCACGCATCGCCTTCCTGCGCGGGGCCAACCAGGTCGCACCGGGCCTCCTGCCCGTCATGCGACAGATCGCACGCACCGGCATTGCCGCGGCACGCCAGAGCGCCACGCCGATCTTCGGCCCGGCCGGCGCGTCCGTGGGTACGCCGGTGCCCGCCTATGGAGTGCCCAGACCCAATGCCCAGGGGATGACGGACGCCTCGGCGAGCTGCCCAAATTGCGGGAGTGCGCAGAGCCAGGCTGCGAACGTACCGAGCAGCGGCGTTTGGCGCCGTTCACGCAGCGGCCGCACGATCATCCTGTATCTCGGCGCGCCTCGACCTGGTTATTGATACCCCCTCGGGAGGTGAGCGCGATGAACGCGTGCACCATGGCCTTGCGGCTGATCGAACAGGAAGTGCTCGGCATACGCGCACGTCTCGATGCGCAGTTGCCCTATGCCCTGCAGATGCCGATGGTTCCGGCGGCCAATGTGAGTGACGAAGCCATGTCGGCGATCGAGCGCCACATGCAGGCGGCGCGCCAGCAGTTGCGCGTGCGTATCGCGAGCTTCCTGCAGCGGTTGCGCAGTCTGCGCTCGACGCCGCAGAACATCGCACTCGCGCAGCGCCACTACGCGCTCCTGAAGCTGTACTTCCACGCGTCGCTCACGCACTTCGAGATCTTCGCCGAAGTGCTCACGCAGCGCAGTCAGCACGGCACGGGAATCTGGCTGTCGGGACTGGACGTCGCCGCCCAGGATGGCCTCAAGCAGCCGGGCGTGAACCTGCAGGCGCCGCCGGTGATCTGCTACGTGGAACGCGGACACGGCGGCGCAATCAGGCGCGCACGCACGCGTTTGCCGGGAGGCGGGGCCAACCCGGTGGCCGTGATCCGCATTCCGCGCGAACGCATGGTCGGCACCGGCATCGCCGCGTCGCTGTTCCATGAAGTCGGGCACCAGGCGTCGGCGCTGCTCGATCTTGCCAACAGCTATCGCCGGGCGACGGCAGCCAACGTGTCCCAGGGACCACCCTGGTGGCGCGCATGGGATCGCTGGATCAGCGAGATCGTCGCGGATCTCTGGGCCGTTTCGAGGGTGGGCATCAGCGCGACCTGCGGGCTGATCAGCGTGGTGAGCCTGCCGCGCGCCTTCGTCCTGCGCATCAACCTGGACGACCCGCATCCGGCACCCTGGATTCGCGTCAAGTTGTCCGTCGCCATGGGCCGGGCGCTCTACCCGGACCCGCAGTGGGCGGACCTGGAGCAGATGTGGGAGCGGCTCTACCCGCGCACGCAGATGAGCGCCAGCCAGCGCGGCGCGTTCGAGATGCTCGACCAGGCCACTCCGCAGTTCGTGGCCGCATTGCTCGCCCTGCGCCCAGCGAGCCTGGGCGGGCGCAGCGTGGGCCGGGCGCTCAGCCTGCCGGGACGGCATCCACGCCAACTGCTGGCCCTGTGGGAGCGAGTGAAGGCACGGCCGCAGCAGCTTCTCGCCGACACCCCGACGCTCGCCTTCGCGGTACTGGGCCAGGCGCGCTTCAGCGGACTGTTGCCGGCCAGCCAGGAGCTGAAGGTCATCGCCGAACTGCTGCAACGCTGGGCGCTGGCCGGCTACCTGCCGTGGAGCGCCGGCAGTGCCCAATTGAGCGTGGTGCTGAACCAGCGCAAGACGGGGCCGATTCCGTTTGCATCCAATGTCTGACCCGTAAGGAGACGAACGATGAGCAACAAATTCGACGTCAGCTTCAAGCTGACCAGCATCCCGACGACCGACCACGGGAAGTCCTTCGCGATTTTTCCCAACATAGAGGCGTATGAAGCTCCCGGCATCACGGTGACGGCGAACCCGAACGTCTTCGGCGGCGAATTCAGCCTGGAAGACGCGGGCTCGGAGCTCGAGATCACCCTGAGCCTCGGCAGGAACAAGAAGGAGATCCGGTGGCCCACACTGGCAAAGAATCTCGACCAGATACTGGAAGATCTCGTCGACTTCAGTCAGTCCACGCGCGAAGTCAAAACCACCATCCTCCTGCAATTGGCCGGCGCGAGCAGCGTCACCCTCGTCGGCAGGATCCCCGAACCCTCGTCTGCCGAGACCGCGAGCCCTGGCACGGGCGACGGGGACGGTGACGACAACCCTCCCCCGTCCGACAACACCCTCTACGAACCGAACTCAGCCCCGCTGCCGTCAGGCAGCTACAAGGTCAGGAACCCGATCACGCTGCAAAGGACGACTCGCCCGCTGACCGGCGACGTGGCGCTGTGGCTGATGATCAAGATGAATGCCGACAACCTCAGCTGGGAAAACTACACGGCCCAGATGAAGCTGCTGTTCGGCTCCGACAGCGGGGAAGGCCGTGAAATGCTCGAAAGCGCCCAGCATCTGAGCCGCCGCCGCTTCCTGCCCTTCACCGACACCGATGCCTATCGCGCGCTCAAGGTCGCCACCGAGGCATTCGTGGTTACCTGGGGCGGCGTGGTCCCGGACAAGCGCAACATCCATTCGGTCGCCGAACTGATCCGCAAGGATGCGACCGCCATCAGGCTCGCATCGGAGCGGCTCGGCATCGACATCAGCCAGGACGCGCTCGTCGAGACCATGGCCAGCCAGTACTTCGGCACGTCATCGCCACCGACCATTCCCTATCTCACCCGCGTGGTCGAGGGCTTGCGGGGTACGGACGCGGAGCCGCCCGTCCAGGCCGCCCTGGACGAAGCCTGGAACTCCCCGGACAGGAGGGAAAACCTGTTTTGCGGGGAAACCTGCCTGTGGCTGGCCCACCTGAACCAGGACTACTCGGCGAAACTGACCAGGCCTCCGCTCATCGAGCTGATCTGGAGCTATTGGATGGAGGAAATGCAGCTCGTGCAGACGATGAATGCGATTTCCCGCCGTTTCCAGAATGTGTCCAGCGGTCCCCGCGATCCGCTGGCCCAGTTCGAGCTCGATGCCGTGCGCCCGCTCAACAACGTCATCTGGGGCTGGGTCCAGGACGAACAGCACCGCCTGCCGATCGAGCGCCGCGCCGCCGAGTACCAGCATGAATATGGCTTCCGCCTGTTCGGCCGCGCCGTACCGAGCACCCAGGCAGCGGACGTGCGCAGCAAGTTCCTCGCGGCCTTCCATACCCTGCTGAACCAGTGCGTGCCGTTCTTCCGCCAGACCGACGACACCACCGTGGTGCCGGACGGCTTCCCGCTCCTCAACGCGCTGCGCGAGGTCCACCTGATCCTTTCGGAAGGCGCCCACAATCAGTTCCGCGACCTGCCGAGCACCTCGCGCATCGAGATGATGATGCAGCAGTGGATTCTCGCCCGGCCGGAAATGCGCGAGTTCCTGCCGCGCCGCGCGATGATCGCCTACCCCGAGCCGTGGATGCATTCGGTGGAAAGCATGCGCAAGCTGCAGGGCTGGGGCGACTCGAACACCTACCAGTTCTGGCAACTGGCAACGACCGGTGAGCAGATCGTCTCGTCCATACGCTGGGGCAACTGGAACGCGATCAACGACCCGAACAACGCAGCGAACTGGGCCATGTTCTTCCGCCCCGAGATCCAGACGTATATCCATTCCTATCGCGCCGTCACCGGCATCGACGTGAGCGCCGAACCGGTCGACGTGCAGGTGCCCGGCATTCACCTGTTGCGCCGCCTCCACGCGCGGCAGGGGATGAAGGTCGAGCGCCAGGGCATGGCGCCATGATCGACTTCGCCTCCACGCTCTATCTGGGGATGCAGCATCCGTTCTCGGAGACCGGCGGCTACGACGCACTCACGACGGGCACGCCAGCCTCGCTCGCGGTGTCGCCGCTCTCGGGCGAGGTGGCGGCACAGGCCGCGGCGCTCCAGGGCTGCGAGGCGGGCATGGTCGCGCCGTCGACGCTGCATCTGTCGATCGACCTGTTCGACCGGCTGGGTCGCAGTCACGCGATCATCGCCGACGAAGCGCTCTATCCGGTGATGCGTTGGGGGCTGGAGCGCATCAAAGGGCTCGGCGTTCCGGTCGCCTGGTTCCGCCACGGCGACCCCGCCGATCTCGCGCGGCAGATGCGGCAATTGCCACGCGCTCGGCCGCCGGCGGTCATAGTCGACGCCACCGGCATCGAAGGCTCGCCGACGCCGATCGGTCGTTACCTGGCAATCGTCCAGCGCCATCGTGGATTGCTGGCCCTCGATCAAAGCCAGACGCTCGGGCTGCTGGGCGCGCGCCCTTGCGCATCGCATCCGTGGGGACGCGGTGGCGGCGGCGTGCTGCGCTACGCGGACATCACTTCGGCGGCACCCGTGTTGTTGCTCGCCTCGTGGGCGAAGGCATTTGGCGCGCCCCTTGCCACGCTCTGCGGCCCCGCCGCCCTGGTGAGCGAAATCGCCCGCGCTGGCCCGACGCAATCGCACTGCAGCACCGCCAGCCAGAGCGCCTTGCTCGCCGCAATGAGTGCACTGGCGATCAACCAGCGCGACGGCGAGCGTCTGCGCGCCGCGCTGTCGCGCCGGGTTGCAAGGCTCGACGACGGCCTGCGCTGGCTCGCACGTCACCGCCTACCCGACCTGCAGATACTGCGGCGCTTTCATCCGTTGCAGCAGATCCGCCTCGACTGCGCCGAACGAACCCTGGGCCTGCACGCGGCCTTGCGCGCACGCGGCTTTCGCACCGCCCTGCTGCGCCAGTACGGGCCTCACTATGCGCTGGCGTTGGTGGTGCGGGCCGACCATCGCACGGCGGAGATCGACGCGCTGACCGCGGCCATGGATGCGCTGGCCCCCGGACTGCCGCAACGCCGGGGGCATTCGTCCCGCCCCGTATCGAAGGAGGAACCCAGCCATGTTCAGAACCTTGGAGGGTGAAACACTGGAGCTCGCGCCCTGGCGCCTGCGTCGCTTCATGCGGCTGCTCGCCGACGCGCGCCGCTACCCTGCCGGTACGCCGCCCCACGTGCTGCTCCAGGACCTGCGCCAGATCATCGCCCGCGCGCGGCGAGTGAATACCCAACCGCACATCGGCACGGCGCGCTTCCAGAGTACCGGTGCGTGCTGCAAGGCCTGCCTGCTGGCGCAGCAGAGGACGGGCGTGCTGACACTGCTGGGGCTTTCCGTCGAATCCCTGCCCCAGGCCGCTTACCCACGCACAGGGGGCATGCCGGAGCTGGAGTTCGAGACGGCCACCCGCTCCGCAACCATCGACCTCAGCTGGGTGCGCTATCCGACCCTCGCTGCGGCAGTCGCCACAGCGAATGGTTCCGGCATCTACATCCTGCGGCGCGGCGATACCCCGGTCTACGTCGGCCAGGCGGTGAACCTGAAGCGGCGCCTGGCCCAGCATCTGTGGTGCTCGCAGCGGCATCGCGATTCCGGGCTCGCCGCCTGGGTGACCAAGGTTCCCACGAAGGACCTCTCGGCCGTCGAACATACGCTCGCGCGGGCGCTCAGGGGACGCGTGACCAACGAACTGCTGCAGAACAATCCGCTGGTTGTCGGCCCCGGCAAGCTGGCGATCACCCATCTCCTGCCCGCCGGCCTGACCTCTCGTCACATCAGCGACAACCAGTTGATCCTGCGCAGCGGCGATCAATTCGAGTGGGAATCATGATCCTCGACTTCCATGTCCATGCTGGCGAAGGCGACGGCATGACCGGGCCCTGGGATACCTGCGCGCCGCTCGATGCCTATGTGCGACGCGCGCAGGCGGCAGGCATCACCCGTTCGGTGCTGCTGCCGGTGTTCCAGTCCGACTATGCGCGAGGCAACCGTGAGATCGCCGACATCGTGCGTGCCAATCCGCGTCGCTGGATCGGCTTCGCCATGGTGCACGCGGACCGCGACCGCGACCGCGTGCAGCGCATGATCGAAGAGGCCGTGGTGCGGCTCGGCCTGCGCGGCATCAAGGTCCATCGCCACGATGCGCGCCTTCATCGCCAGGTCTGCGACGCCGCCAGGCACTGGCGCCTGCCCGTGCTCTACGACCCCGGCGGTGAAACGGACGCGCTGAGCCTGCTGGCCCAGACACATCCGGATGTCGCCTTCGTGTTCGCCCATCTGGGCAGTTTCGCCGACGACTGGGCGGCGCAACGACAGGTGATCGACCTGATCGCCCGCCACCCCAATCTTTTCGCGGACACCGCCGGTGTGCGCCGCTTCGATCTGCTCGAAGAGGCGTTCGTCCGGGCCGGTCCCGGCAAGCTGCTGTTCGGCTCCGATGGGCCGTGGCTGCATCCCGGGCTCGAGCTGGCGAAAATCCGCGCGCTACGGCCGACGCCCGCCGGGTTCGCGGACATCGCCGGCGGTAACGCCATCCGCCTGATCAATCGGGCACGCATACCGGTGACCCCGGCTGTCTTGCGCCGAAGCCCTTACTGACCCGTCGTCTCCGGACCGCGCATCTGTCGGCGCAGCTGTAGCGCGCGCGGCGTGATCTGCAACAGTTCGGCGGCACGACCGGTCGACCCGGCACGCCGCTCGGCGACCTGGACCGCCAGCGCCTCGGCGATCTGCCCGATCTGCTTCAGGCCCAGCCCGGCATCCAGCGCACGCTCCACGGCGCGCTCGAAGGTCTTCTCCCAGCAGGGGTCCTGATTCGCTCGCTCGGCCTCGACCATGAGGCCATCGAGGCAGCCGGTGCTCAGCACGCAGAAGCCACGCTGGCGCTCCGCCATGCGCCGCACGACGTTGCGCAGCTCGCGCACGTTGCCGCGATACTCGGCATTCACCAGTTTGCGCATGACTTCCGGCATGACCTCGGGCACGGCATCGCCCTGCTCGGCGAGAAAGTGCGTGACGAGCAACGGAATGTCTTCGCGTCGCTCGGCAAGGCTGGGCGCCCGTATCGTCCATTGAGTGATGCGGAAGTACAGGTCGCTGCGAAAGCGCCCCGCGCCCACTTCCGCCTCGAGATCGCGGTTGGTCGCACAAACGAGGCGGAAATCCGACTGCCGCCAGTTGTCCTCCCCGACCCGCTTGTAGGCGTGCTCCTGGATCACGCGGAGCAGCCGCGCCTGCAACGGCAGTTCGAGTTCGCCGACCTCATCGAGAAACAGCGTACCGTGGTCCGCCAGACCGACCGCGCCTTCGCGCGCCGCGACGGCGTTGGTGAACGCGCCCTTGGCATGGCCGAACAATTCGCTGCCCGCCAACTCGGGGCTCAGGATGGTGCAATCCACCACGATGAAGGGCCCGCGTCGGCGCTCCCGATCCAGATCGTGGATGAGCCGCGCCAGCAGCTCCTTGCCGCATCCGCTTTCGCCGAGCAGCAGGCACGTGCCGTGTCCGAAGCGCCCCACTTCCGTCAGTGCACGCAGGGTGCTGCGCCAGACGGGTGAGTCACCGACCGCTCGTCTCCTGAGCCAGCTGGAGGTCAGCACCTCCTCCATTTCCGCGAGGCGGGCCAGGCGCATCGCGACCTCGCCCAGCAGCACCTCGTGGTCGGACGCCGTGACCAGGTCGCACACCGCTGCGGGCCACCAGGGCTCCGGGCAGCAAAGGTTGCGCGTGGCCCGAGTGCAACCGACGATGAATGCATCCGGCAGCGCAACGCCTCGCAGCCACTGGTTCGCCGCCGTGCGCACACGATCGGCGTGCGAGAACACCACCACCACCTGCAGGCCTTCGCCGCTGCCAGACAAATCGACATGCTCCGGCAAGCCGTGCTCGCGTAACGACTGGCCAAGGCGCTGCGAATCCTCTCCGTACAGAACGACGCGCATCTTGCACCTCACTCTGCGGTGTCTGAGGTGGCAACGCGCCAGGGTGTTGTCCTCAGGCTGCAACGCGGCACTGCTACGGTACTGTCGCCGCACCGTCATCTGTCGTTCATCGGCGGCACTGGGAAATGCCGATCAATGCAGTCAGCCGGTCCGTTTCGTGCATTGCGCAAAACTCGAAATCAACCGCCTTCCAGTGGGTCGACTCGGTCCGGCTGTCTCACTAATGAAACGACAAAGCCCATGAAAGCTAGTACACGGCGTCGATTAAATAAAGGTCATCCGGGGGATCACCGGAGTGCGCTTGCATCCCTGCAGGAGCCACCCCCATCCCATCGTCAACTTCGTGGCCGAACCTGGGCCAATGACAATGCCAGGCCCAACTCCGAGCAGACCGGCCACCAGGGTCAATCGGCGTATAACGCGGAGCGTTATACGTCCTACGTTTCCGACGACCATGCGGCTCCGCCAAATGCCATGGAATCGTTCCGGCGACGCCGGTGCTAGAGTGACGCTCCTGTTTTCCCAGCCTGTGAGAGTCCGATGACGACCGCCGCCTTCTATCCCGTGGGAACCCCTGGCCAACCCTGGGGCGAAACCGAGCGCACCCAGTGGCGGGCACGCCAGTCGCGCCAGCGCCGTTATGACGAAGATGTGCTGCCGCGCATCGAGGCACTCTCCGAGCGCTTCGAGAAGGTGGCCTATGGCCGGCTCGACTATGCCGGCGAGAGCTACACCCTGTACGCCCTGCGCAACCGTGACTGGAACGCCGCGCTGCCGGCGGCCCTGGTGACCGGTGGTGTGCATGGCTACGAAACCAGCGGCGTGATGGGCGCGCTGGGGTTCCTGGAAGAACGCGCCGCCGGGTACGCCGGCAAGGTCAACCTGCTGGTGGCGCCCTGCGTGAGCCCCTGGGGCTACGAGCGCATCAACCGCTGGAACCACGATGCCATAGACCCGAACCGCAATTTCCGCGCCGACGGCCCTGCGCGCGAGTCGACCGCCTTGATCGAACTGGTGGCCCCGCTGCGCGGCCAGTTCCTGCTGCACATCGACCTGCACGAGACCACCGACAGCGATGCCAGCGAGTTCGTGCCGGCGCTCGCCGCCCGTGATGGCAAGGCGCACGAGCCGGAACGGGTACCGGATGGCTTCTACCTGGTCGATGACCGCGAAAACCCGCAACCGGCCTTTCAGCAGGCGATCATCGCCGTGGTCGAGCGGGTGACCCACATCGCGCCGCCGGACGACAAGGGCGAGATCATCGGCTCCCCGGTGGTCGCGCGGGGCGTGATCGAATACCCGCTGGCGGAGTACGGACTGTGCGCCGGTATCACCGGTGCGCGTTACACCACCACCACCGAGGTCTACCCGGACAGCCCGCGCACCAGCCCCCGACAGTGCAACGAGGCGCAGATCGCCGCCGTCTGCGCGGCGCTGGACTACGCCCTGGCGCACGCCTGAGGCCGCCGGCGGAAACGTAGGGCGTACCACCGTTCGCGGTTGTACGCCGACACACCCCTCCCATCGCCAACTTCGCCGTCGGACCTGGGGCAATCCCGGTGCCTGGCTCGACTCCGAGCAAATCGGAGTCGAAGGCCAATCGGCGTATAACGCGGAGCGTTATACGCCCCAGGTTCAGCTCTCCCCCGAGCCAGCCCGCCTGACCGGCACGCATAACGCCTCCAGCATAATGTAGTGAACACTACAAAAATAACGCATTGCCAATTTATGAAGTGCATTATACAAATAGAGCACACCAAGGGACGTCGCCATGCTCACACTCAAAGACCGCCTGAACTCCCCCGAAGTCGACCTCACCAAAGCCGAGCGCAAGGTGCTGCGCGCCCTGCTCGACGACTACCCGCGCCTGGGCCTGGGGCCGATGTCGCGCCTGGCCCGCCAGGCCGGCGTGAGCGACCCGACCATCCTGCGTCTGGTGAAGAAACTGGGCTTCGCCGGCTACAGCGATTTCCAGAATGCGCTGATGGCGGAGGTGGATGACCGCCTGCGCTCGCCGCGCACCCTGCTCGCCGGGCGCCGCGAAGGGATGAGCAACAACGACGCCTGGTCGAACTTCCTCAGCGACGCCAGCGAAGGCATCCAGCGCACCCTGGCGCTGACCCAGGCCGATGACATCCGCCTGCTCGGCGACTGGCTGCTCGATACGCGCACCCGCGTGTTCTGCCATGGCGGCCGCTTCAGCCGCTTCCTCGCCGGTTACCTGGTGGCGCACCTGCGCATGCTGCGCAGCGGCTGCCTGCTGCTGGACGACGGCGCTGCGCTGCCCGATCAACTCAACGACATCGACCGCCAGGTACTGGTGGTGGTGTTCGACTACCGCCGCTACCAGGCCCAGGCACTGGGCGTGGCCAAGGCCGCGAAGGCGCGCGGCGCACGGGTGGTGCTGTTCACCGACGTGTACGACTCGCCGCTGCGCGAGTTCGCCGACCTGATCGTCAGCGCACCGGTGGAGTCGCCCTCGCCTTTCGACACCCTGGTGCCCGCCATGGCCCAGGTCGAAGCACTGATTGCCAGCCTGGTGGCGCGCATGGACGGCCACCTCGATGAACGCCTCGAAGGCATCGATCACCTGCGTGCTGCCTTCGGCAGCCACATCCTGGAGGAATAACCGTGTTCAGCCTGCCCCACCAATCGCCCCGCGACCTGCCGTACACACCGGGCCAGACCGCCATCCTGTTCGTCGATATGCAGAACGCCTGGGTAATCCCCGGCCGCGACGCCCATGTCGATCCGCAGACGCACCGCTACTTCTACGATCGCGTCGAGGCGACCGTGGTGCCGAACCAGCAGCGCCTGCTGGCCGCGATGCGCGAGGTGGGCGGCGAGGTCCTGCACACCATCATCGAAAGCCTCACCGCCGATGGGCGTGACCGCTCGCTGGACCACAAGCTGTCCGACATGCACCTGCCCAAGGGCAGCCCCGACGCCCAGGTCATCGATGCCCTGGCGCCTGCGCAGAACGAAATCGTCCTGCCCAAGACGTCCTCGGGCGTCTTCAACTCCACCGCGATCGACTACGTGCTGCGCAACCTGAACACCCGCCACCTGATCGTCTGCGGCGTGGTCACCGACCAGTGCGTCGACATGGCGGTGCGCGATGCCGCCGACCGCGGCTATCTGGTCACCCTGGTGGAAGACGCCTGCGCCACCCACACCCCCGAGCGCCACCAGGCCTGCCTGGACGCGATCAAGGGCTACTGCTGGATCGCCGACACCGACACCGTGCTCGCACGAATCGCCGCGCTGGCCTGAAGCCAGGAGAACGCCATGAGCCACAACAATAAGAATCCCGGCACGCCGATGCGTCTGACCAGTTTCGTTACCACCGACCTCTGCGGCATCACCCGCGGCCGCTCGCTTCCCGAATCCGACGTCGCCGATCAACTGGCCACCGGCTGCGGCTGGGTGCCCGCCAACAGCGCGCTGACGCCCCAGGACATCATCGCCGAGGACAACCCCTGGGGCAGCCACGGCGACCTGCGCCTGCTTCCCGACCCGGATAGCCGGGTGCGCCTGGAAAGCGGCCCCGATCAACAGGCGGCGCCGCTGGACTACCTGCATGGCGACCTGGTGCTGACTGACGGTTCGCCCTGGCCGGTGTGCCCGCGCACCCTGCTGCGCAATGAGATCGCGCGCTATCGCCAACTCGATCTGCAGGTCACTGCGGCCTTCGAGCATGAGTTCAACCTGCTCGGCCTGCCGGACGAGCACGCCGCTGCCTTCTCCCTGCAAGCCCAGCGCCAGACCGGCAACTTCGGCGGCTGGCTGATGAGGGCGCTGGAGCAGATCGGCGCGGAGCCGGAAATGTTCCTGCCCGAGTACGGCCGAAATCAATATGAAGTGACCTGCCGCCCCACCCAGGGTGTCGCGGCGGCGGACCGTGCCGTGAACGTGCGCGAAGTCACCCGCGAAATCGCCCGGCAGTTCGGCTGGCGCAGCACGTTCACTCCCCTGCTCGCCCCTGGCGCGGTGACCAACGGCGTGCACCTGCACCTGAGCCTGCAACGCCTGGATGGCACCCCGGTGTTCTATGACGAGGCCAGCGCCACCAACCTGTCCAGGCTCGCCGAACACTGGGCGGCCGGCGTGCTGCGCCACCTGCCCGCACTCTGCGCCCTCACCGCGCCCACGGCCGTCTCCTATCTGCGGCTGAAACCGCACCACTGGAGCGCCGCCTACGCCTGCCTGGGCCTGCGCAACCGCGAAGCGGCGCTGCGCATCTGCCCGGTCGTGGAGATCGGCGGCAAGCCGAAAGCGCGCCAGTTCAACCTCGAGTTCCGCCCGATGGATGCCACCGCGAGCCCGCACCTGGCCATGGCCGCCGTACTGATCGCCGGGCGCCTGGGCATCGAGCAGGAGTTGCCGCTGTCGGCGGTGACCGATGTGGACCCACACGGCCTCAGCGCTACGGACCGCGAAAAACTGGGCATCAAGGCCCTGCCGGGGTCGCTCGGCGAAGCCCAGCGACTGCTGATGGAGGACGGCGAACTATGCAACGAGCTGCCGCCGGCCCTGCTGGAAACCTACTTCTCCATGAAGCGGCAGGAGCTGACCCTGACCTGCGACCTCAGCGAAGAACAACTCTGTGAATCCTATGCAAAGTTCTACTGAATCCGGCCTCTACCAGCACCCGCCGTTCCGGATCGTCAATCCGCAGGGCAAGAGCCCCGTGCTGCTGGTTTGCGAACACGCGAGCCGCTACATCCCCGAGGCGCTGGGCCAGTTGGGCCTGGACGACGCGGCGGCCCGCGAGCACATCGCCTGGGACATCGGCGCACTGGCCCTGGCCGAGGCGCTCTCGGCGCGCCTCGACGCCACGCTGCTGGTGGCCAATTACTCGCGCCTGCTGATCGACCTGAACCGGCCGCTGGCCGCGCCCGACGCCATCCCCGAGCACAGCGAGATCTACCCGATCCCCGGCAACCGGGGCCTCACGGCCGCAGCCCGGCAGGAACGGGTGTCGAGCATCTTCGAGCCCTTCCACCGGCAGCTCAGCGAGCTGATCGACGGGCGTATCGAGGCGAAACGTGCGCCGAGGCTGGTCGGGGTGCACAGCTTCACACCGAGCTACCGCGGCGAGACCCGCCCCTGGGTCGCCGGCGTGCTCTTCGGCAAGGCCGACGCCTACGCCAACCGCATCATCGGCGGGCTGCGCCAGAGCGGCGAGGAAATCGGCTCCAACCAACCCTATGTCATCGACCCACTGGAGGACATGACCGTCCCGGTACATGGCGACGAACGCGGCCTGGACGCCGTGCTGATCGAAATCCGCAATGACGGACTGCGGACCCCGCAAGGGGTGGAGACCTGGGCGGAACGCCTGGCTCCCTGGCTCTGAGGACCCTACCCGGCCGGCCATGTTCGACCGGCCGGGCAGGTTCTGAAAACAACAACAATTCAGCGCATACAGCGCCGAAACCTTAAAGCTGCCGTTCCCAGAGGAAGTGCCCCGTGGCTATCGAACAGTTCGGATACAAGCAACAACTCCGCCGTAGTCTCACCCTCAGCGACCTGGTGATCTACGGGATGATCTTCATGATCCCCATCGCGCCCTTCGGCGTTTACGGCTGGGTCCACGCGGACGCCCATGGCATGGTCCCCATGGCCTACCTGGTGGGCATGGTGGCGATGCTCTTCACCGCGCTCAGCTATGGCGCCATGGCCCGCGCCTTCCCCATCGCCGGTTCCGTGTACTCCTACGCCCAGCGCGGCATCCACCCCAACGTCGGCTTCATCGCCGGCTGGGTGCTGCTGCTCGACTACCTGCTGATCCCACCACTGCTCTACGTGTTCAGCGCCCTGGCGTTGAACCACCTGTTCCCGGCGATCCCCAAGCTGGTGTTCATGCTGATCTTCCTGGTGTCCGCCACCCTCATCAACCTGCGCGGCATCACCCTGGCGGCGCGCTTCAACCTGCTGTTCCTGATCGCCGAGCTGGTGGTGCTGGCTATCTTCCTGATCGTGGGTTACCAGGCACTGCAAGGCGGGTTGGGCAACGGTCGCCTGACGATGGAGCCACTGCTGCAACCGGAGCATTTCAACCTCGGGCTGGTGATGAAGGCGGTGTCCATCGCGGTGCTGTCGTTCCTGGGCTTCGATGCGATCTCCACCCTCGCCGAAGAGGTCAAGGGCGACCCCGCGAAGCAGATCGGCCGCGCCTCGCTGATCGCGCTGTTCGGCATGGGCGGCATCTTCATCGTGCAGACCTGGCTGGCCACCGACCTGGCCGCCGGCATGACGTTCAAGTCCGCGGATACCGCCTTCTATGAAATCGCCGAAGCGGCCGGCGGCAGCTGGCTGTCCACCCTGACCGCCGTCTCCACCGCGCTGGCCTGGGGCGTGACCGTGTCGATCACCTCCCAGGCCGCCGTCTCCCGCCTGCTCTACTCGATGGCCCGTGACGGCAAGCTGCCGCGCGTGCTGGCCAAGGTCCACCCGAAATACCAGACCCCGCACATCAGCCTCTACCTGGTCGGCGTGCTGTCCCTGGGCATCGGCATCTACTTCCTCGACAGCCCCGATGTGCTCACCTCCCTGGTCAACTTCGGCGCGCTGACCGGCTTCTGCCTGCTGCATGTCGCGGTGATCAACCACTACTTCATCCGCCAGAAGTCCGGGCAGGTGCTCAAGCACCTGGTCTTCCCGCTGATCGGCCTGGTGATCATCGCCTACGTGCTGGTGAGCATGAGCTTCGAAGCCCAGTCCCTGGGGATCGGCTGGATCGCGCTCGGCCTGGTGTATCTGGTCGTACTGAACCGGCGCGGCAACGGCACCGAGCTGGCCCGGGAGATCTGATCGCGCCTGTGCCGCCGTGAAGTTGATGGCGGTCTTTGACAGACGACGGAGCGTTACCCCATAAAGGCAAGGGCTGCCGGGCGCCATTCGATGAAGCGCGTCCGGCGGCCCTTTCCGCTTAGTCAGAACAGAAACCATGAGCACGAAAGAACAGGACACCTCGTCGTCATTCACTCTGGATCGCATCGACGAAGAGATCATCAGGATCCTCCGCCACCAGGGCCGCATTACCTACGGCAAGCTCTCGTCCCTGGTCCACCTCACGCCGCGTCCCTGCCAGGAGCGCGTGCGCAAGCTGGAGAAGCACGGGATCATCCGCGGCTACGGCGCCGTCATCGATGAACAGAAAATCGCCTCGGGCCTGTCGCTGCTGGTGCTGGTCGCCCTGTCGAACCAGAGCGGGCGCACCGCGCAGAAGGCCTTCGAGGCCTGTGTCATCGCCTGCCCGGAAGTGCTGCACTGCCAACTGATCAGCGGCACCTTCGACTACAGCGTACGCATGCGCTGCCGGGACATGGAGCACTACCGCGCGCTCACCGAGACCTGGCTGAACGACGAAAGCCTGCACATCGACAAGCTCGTCGCCCACCCCGAACTGACCACCATCAAGGAGTCGGCCAGCTAGCGCCCCCCCCCCTCGCCCCGCCCTGCCCCCGGCCGAAAAAACGCCCGTCTGCAGGGCGTTTCCTTCACAGCAGAATCGGCTGTCCGAAGGACTCAATACAGCCGGATCGGTCGGCGCACCCCGGCATTACAGCCGGGATTTCCCCAGGCCGGGTGGGAGAATGGCGCTATCCCACACGAACAATGGCCCTCTCCGGCCCACCGCAAAACACCTGTCGAATGGACCTGGCGAGCATTGGCGTTCGGGATATCAAGCTGAAATTCCAATACCAATCAAATTAGCTGGAGGTCCCGCCATGACTCGCTTCGTCGACGTCCCCACGATGTCTCAACTGGTGCAGGAAATCGGAGTCGCACGCTTCATCGGCGAGCTGGCCGACACCATCCAGCAGGATTTCGTACGGTGGGAATCCTTCGATAAATCGGCGCGGGTCGCCAACCACTCCGACATCGGCGTCATCGAGCTGATGCCGGTGTCCGACCCCGTGCGCTACGCCTTCAAGTACGTCAACGGCCACCCGCAGAACACCCAGCGCGGGCTCTACACCGTCATGGCCTTCGGCGTGCTGGCCGACGTCGAGACCGGCTACCCGGTGCTGCTCTCCGAGCTGACCGTGGCCACCGCCCTGCGCACCTGCGCCACCTCGCTGATGGCCGCCCGCGCACTGGCGCGGCCGAATTCGCGGCGCATGGCATTGATCGGCAACGGCGCGCAAAGCGAATTCCAGGCGCTGGCCTTCCATTTCCACCTGGGCATCGAGGAAATCGCCGTCTATGACATCGACCCGCTGGCGACCGAAAAGCTGATCCGCAACCTGGCCGAATTCCCGAACCTGAAGATCATCCGCGCCAGCTCCACCGCCGAAGCAGTGCGTGGCGCCGACATCGTCACCACGGTGACCGCCGACAAGGCCTACGCGACCATCCTGACCCCGGAGATGATCGAGCCCGGCATGCACATCAACGGCGTGGGCGGCGACTGCCCGGGCAAGACCGAGCTGCATGCCGACGTGCTGCGCGCCAGCAAGGTGTTCGTCGAGTACGAGCCGCAGTCGCGGGTCGAGGGCGAGATCCAGCAGATGCCGGCGGACTTCCCGGTGGTGGACCTCTGGCGCGTTCTGGCCGGCCAGGTGGCGGGGCGCGACAGTGACGAGCAGATCACCCTCTTCGACTCGGTCGGCTTCGCCCTGGAGGACTACTCCGCGCTGCGCTACGTGAACGATCAGGCGAGCCGGCTCAACCTCGGGCAGAAGATCGACCTGGTGCCCTGGGGCGAAGATGGCGAGGAAAACGATCCCAAGGACCTGTTCCGCCACACCCGCGCCAGCAAGGGACGCAAGGCACTGCGCCGCATCGCCTGATACTGCCTGATGAAAAAACCGGACCCGATGATCGGGTCCGGTTTTTCGCGTGCTTCATGGAAAGCACCGGTCGGCGGGCAACGGAGAAGGTGACGGGATCACCTTCCCCGCCGCACCGGCTCACATCACCCGTGCCGGATGCTGCACGCGCGGGCTGCCGAGCTGTTCGCGCCAGGACGGCGGCTGGCGGTCGTCGCTGTCCTTGATGCCGTAGCGCAGCGCCAGTTCCGCGCTGACCAGCGTCTGCCCGGAGAGCTCAGCCAGCTCGGGGTCGTCCAGCATCGCGCGGATGATCCGGCCGTTGAACTGCGGCGTCTCGGCCATCGCCAGGAAGGCCTCGTACTGCTCGGCCTTGGCCTGGCCGGCGATGGCGGTGCGCTCGGTCAGCTGCGGGCCGAGCCACAGGGAAACCGCCGCGACCGCGCTGTTCTCGAAGTCGATGGCCATGTCCGCCGCCAGCTTGTCCACCCCGGCCTTCTGCGCCCCGTAGGCCGGGCCGTGCATGTAGCAGCCGGCGCCGAACGAGGAGACGAAGGCCACCAGCGCCTTCGGCGCGCGCAGCAGCAGCGGCGCGGCGTAATAGCTGGCGACGTAGGACGAGCGCAGGCCTACGTCGAGGATGTCGACCATCTCCAGCGGCTTCTCCCAGAACGGGCCGGGCTCGATCAGTTGCTCGTGGATGAAGGTGACGTTGTTCACCAGCAGGTCCAGGCGCCCCTGCTCGTCCTCGATGCGCCGGAACAGCGCGCGCACCTGCTCGTCGTCGCTGTGGTCGCACTGCACGGCGATGCCCTTGCCGCCGGCGGCGTCGATGGCCACGGCGGTTTCATGGATGGAGCCGTGCATCACCTGGCCGTGCAGCGTGGCGCCGCCGGACTGCAGCGAGCGGCCACTGACGTAGACGGTCATGCCGGCGGCGCCCAGCGCCTGGGCGATGCCCTTGCCGACGCCACGGCTGGCGCCGGTGACCAGGGCGATGCGGGGAGTCTGTTCAGACATTGTTCGAAGCCTCCTGGCTGGCGCGAGCGCGGGTCTGCTCGGCCTGTTGCTGGATGTGCTCGGCGGCGAGGAAACCGAAGGTCATCGCCGGGCCGATGGTGGAGCCCGCGCCGGGATAGGTGGTGCCCATCATCGAGGCGGCGGAGTTGCCGATGGCGTAAAGGCCGTCGATGGCGCTGCCGTCTTCGCGCAGCACGCGGGCATGCACGTCGGTGAGCAGGCCGCCCTTGGTGCCGATGTCGCCGGCGTTGATCTGCACCGCATAGAACGGCGCCTTCAACAGCGGCGCCAGGCACGGGTTGGGCAGCACGGTGGGATCGCCGTAGTAGCGGTCGAAGGCCGACTCGCCCTTGTGGAAGTCCGGGTCCTGGCCCAGGGCCGCGTGGCTGTTGAAACGCTCCAGGGTGCGGGCGAGACCGGCGCCGTCGACGCCGATGGTCGCCGCCAGTTCAGCGATGCTGTCGGCCTTGTGGTAGTAACCGTGCAGGTGCTTGGGAAGGCGACTGTCGGGCTGTGCGTAGCCTGGCAGCAAGGCGCCGCAGGGGTATTTGCGGCGGAACTCGGCGTCGAACACCATCCAGCAGGGCACGCTGCGTGCCTGCTCGGTGTTATGCCCGTACATGGCATAGACGATGTCGGTGTAGGGCGCGGCTTCGTTGACGAAGCGCTGGCCGGCGGAGTCCACCAGCACGCAGCCCGGCAGGGTGCGCTCGACGAACAGCGCGCGCTGCTTTTCCTCACCCTCGACGTGGGTGGTCGGCGCCCACCAGGCGTGCTCCATCAGCGCGGTGGCCGCGCCCAGTGCCTGGCCGGCGCGGATGCCGTCGCCGCTGTTGTAGGGCGGCGTCGCGCTCCACTGGCTTTGCGACGGCTGCGGATGGTACTGGCTGCGCATCGCCTGGTTGCGCTCGAAACCGCCGGCGGCGATGACCACCCCGCGACGGGCGTGCACCCGCAACGGGCGTCCCTTGTGCAGCAGTTCGGCGCCCACGACCCGGCCGTCCTCTTCCACCAGGCCCTGCAGCGGCGCTTCCAGCCACAGCGGCACCTGGCGATCGAGCAGCGAACGACGCAGCGCGGCGACCAGGGCGTTGCCCAGGGTCAGGAAGCGGTCGCGCTTCGACTTCAGGCGTCCACCCAGGTCGCGCCAGTAGCGCCAGAGAATCCTCATGGTCAGCCCGACCCAGCCGGGACCGCGGCAGAGCAGCACCCGCGCCTCCTTCATGGTCATGCCCACGCGCCCCATCATCAGGGTACCCGGCGACGGCTCGCGCATCCGCGCGAATTCATCGCCCAGTTCGCGGGCGTCGAACGGCAGCGGGTCCATGGAGCGGAAGCCCGGCTTGCCCCCCGGGACTTCCGGGTAATAGTCCGCGTACTCGGGCTGCGCCTCGAAGCGCACCCGGCTGTTGGCCTCCAGATATTCGACCATGCGTCGGCCGTGCTCGACGTAGGCCTCGATGCGGCCGTCGGTCACCAGGTCCCGGGTCACGGTGCGGATGTAGCGAATCGCTTCCTGCGCCGAATCCTGGCCACCGAGGGCGGCGATCCGATGGTTGCAGGGAATCCAGATGCCGCCGCCGGACACCGCCGAGGTGCCGCCGTAACGGTCGCTCTTTTCCACCACCAACACGTCCATGCCCAGGTCGCGGGCACGCAGTGCGGCGGTCATGCCACCGGCGCCACTGCCCACCACCAGTACGTCACATTCGTGGTCCCACTCGCGGCTCCGCTGGCCGCTCGCCCTTGCGTTCATGCGCTGTTTTCTCCGGGAGCTGGCGTGGGTCCGACCCACGCATCCTCGGCGATTTTTCGCGCAGCCCATGAGCCCGAACATCGTCCGATGGGACTAGCCCGGAAGGGCCTCCGGCACCGTCTCGCCGGCTTAGTCCCTTCGGACGATGTTGACGATTCCGGGTGACCACATAGTCAGCCCCGCCACACTCCCGCCAACACAGTTCCGGGTCTGGACGAACGTGCCTGCCCGAGCAGAGGACGAAATGACAAGAATAAGAATCGCCTTCCAGCCGATGCCCCTTGCCGTTGCGATCAGCGCCTCCAGCCTGTTCCTGGCCAGCCAGGCCCAGGCACTGTCGTTCGACGTAAACGACGATCTGAAGATCAACTGGAACACCACCGTCAGCTACGGCCTCGCCTGGCGTACCGAGAAGCGCGCCCACGCGCTCTCCAACGGTGGCAGCAACCCGGCGATCGCCAACATCGATGACGGCAACAATGCCTTCGATCGCGGCAGCTTGATCAACAACCGCGCCAGCTTCCTCACCGAAGCCGATTTCAAGTTCCGCGACGACTTCGGCCTGTTCGCGCGAGCCTCCGGCTTCTACGACGACGTCTACCACCACAGCAACGACAACACGACCGGCACCTCCAACTGCCTGGCGTCCGGCCATTGCTCCAAGGCCGACGAATTCCCCGAAGACACCGTCGACCAGCACGGCGACCGCGTGCGCATGCTCGACACCTACGGCTATGGCAACTGGGACCTGAACGGCCACTCCCTCAACGCGCGCGTCGGCAACCAGGTGGTGAGCTGGGGTGAAAGCCTGTTCAACGGCTTCGGCATCTCCGGCGCGATGAGCCCGGTGGACGCGACCAAGGCCAACGTTCCGGGCATCGAGATCAAGGAGCTGTTCCTGCCGGTCGGCCAGGCGTTCGTCCAATACAGCCTCACCGACGCGCTCGGCGTGCAGGCCTACTACCAGTACGACTGGCAGAAGACCGAGATCGACGGCGTCGGCAGCTACTTCTCGATCACCGACCAGATGGACCGCGGCGGCTACAGCGATGCCTTCGGCATGACCCGCCGCATCGGCGACGACAAGCCCAGCGACTCCGGTCAGTTCGGCGTGGCGCTGACCTACAGCGCCGAGCAACTGAACAACACCGAATTCGGCCTGTACTACGTGCGCTTCCATGACAAGACGCCGCAGCTGGACTTCCTCAGCCACTGGAACCAGGCCGAGTACAACGTACGTTACTTCGACAACATCGACCTGTACGGCGCCAGCTTCTCCACCGTGCTGGGCGAGACCAACGTCAGCGGCGAACTGAGCTACCGCGACGGCCAGCCGGTGCTGGTGGATACCGGCCTGGTACCGCACCCGGTGCGCGCCAAGACCATGGAAGCGTTGATGTCCTTCATCCACTCCTATGGCAACCAGCCCTTCGCCGACAACGTCACCCTGACCGGCGAAGTGGGCTACAACCGCGTGCTGAGCAACGACAAGGCACCGAGCTTCGACGTGTTCGTGCCCACCGGCGCCGGCTACGCGCTGATCAATACCCCCAACACCGGCGAGCTGTACTACGACAAGTCCGCCTGGGGTTACACCCTCAACGTCACCCTCGATTACAACAACATCTTCAACGGCTGGGACCTCAGCGTTCCGCTCATCTACAGCCAGGCCGTCAACGGCAGCTCGTCGATGCCCGGCAGCTTCGGCCTGGGCGAAGGCGACGACCGCCTCGGCGTCGGCACCACCTGGCGCTACCTGAACAACTTCAGCATCGAGGCCCGCTACAACGTGTTCCTCGGCAATCCGAGCGAAACCGCCCTGTCCGACCGCGACAACGTTTCGCTGACCGCGAAATACAGCTTCTGACCCAGCAGGAGGAGCCCTCCCATGAACCGCAAACCCCACTTCTCAGCTCTACTGCTGTCCGCCGGACTCGCTTGCCTGATCGGCCAGGCGCAGGCCAAGGTCAGCCCTGAAGAGGCCGCCCGCCTCGGCACGGAACTGACCCCCATGGGCGCCGAGAAGGCCGGCAACGCCGATGGCAGCATCCCGGCCTGGTCGGGCAAATGGCGCGGCGCACCGCCCCATGTGAACTACGCAGGGCCGGGCAACCGTTACCCCGATCCCTACGCCGACGAGAAGCCGCTGTTCGTCATCACCGCGCAGAACATGGAGCAGTACTCTGCGCGCCTGACCGACGGCCAGCGGGCGCTGTTCAAGCGCTACCCCACTACCTTCAAGATGCCGGTCTACCCGTCGCACCGTGACTTCCGCTACAGCGAGAAGGCCGAAGAGCGGATCAAGGCCAACGCCGTCAGCGCGGAACTGACCCAGGAAGGAAACGCGGTGGCCGGTGCCTTCGGCGCCTCCCCTTTCCCGATTCCGAAGAACGGCAACGAGCTGATCTGGAACCATGCCCTGCAGACCCGCGCCTGGAGCGAGGAAGCGGTCTACGACCAGTCGGTGATCTATTCCAACGGCAACACCGCGCCGCAGACCGTCCACTACCAGATCTCCTGCCCCTGGTCGGACCCCAATGGCTCGGTCGAGCAGTCCGCCGCGAGCGGCATCATGAGCCACTTCATGCTCACCACCCTGAAGCCCGTGCGCTCCAAGGGCGAGATCATCGGCGGCAACGAGTTCATCGACCCCATGGCCAATCCGCGCCAGAGCTGGCAGTACCTGCCCGGTACCCGCCGCGTTCGCCGCGCACCCACCGTCGGCTACGACACCCCCACCGGCGCTGGCGGCTTCCGCGTCATCGACGAGGACCGCCTGTTCAACGGCGCGACCGACCGCTACGACTGGAAGATGATCGGCAAGAAAGAGATCTACATCCCCTACAACAACTACAAGCTCGACGATCCGAACGTGAAGTATTCGGATCTGCTCACGCCCAACCACATCAACCCGGACTACATGCGCTACGAGCTGCACCGCGTATGGGTGGTGGAAGCGACCCTCAAGCCCGGCGCACGGCACATCTACGGCAAGCGTACCCTCTACCTCGACGAGGACAGCTGGTCCGCCGCCCTGGCCGACAACTACGACAACCGCGGCCAGCTCTGGCGCACCAACATGCAGACCACCACCTATGCCTATGACATCCAGGTCAACCAGGCACGTGTCGCCCTGTTCCACGACCTGATCGCCGGCTCCTACCTGGCCGACCGCCTGTCCAACGAACAGCCGCAACCGCAACTGAACACCGTCAAGTACGACAGCAACTACTTCACCGCTGCGAACATGCGCAAGCTCGGCCAGTAAGGCCACAGGGCCGGCCGCTCCTGCTTGGGGGCGGCCGGTTTTTTTTCGCCCCGAATTCCTTTTTTGGCGCGGCGTTCTGCGTGCCAGTAACGATGACGCTCCCGTGCAGGACCCGCCCGGGCTCATCGCACCTGCGTCATGACCACCACCCCTCGATAAGGAACATCCCTCGTGGCCAAGCGACTGCTCATCCCTGCTGCTCTGCTCTGCCTGCCGCACACCACCGCCCTAGCCCTCGACCTCTCGCTGGATACCCCGCGCCTCGTCGGTGCGGACAACTTCCGCGACGTTGCCGGCACCACCCAGGCCGACGTCACCGCCAATGGCGGCGTGATGCGCTCCGGCGTGTTCTACCGTTCCAACGCCCTGACCCTGAAGGGCAATGACAAGGCGATCCTCGAAGGACTGGGGATCGGCGAAATCTTCGACCTGCGCACCCCCGGCGAAATCGCCCAGGCGCCGGATGTCCTCCCCGCCGGAGCCCGCTACCAGAACATCAACATCATCGGCGGCGAACAGGTGTACCCGCCCCTCACCAGCCCCGAGGCGGCGCGGGAGTGGATGCGCGACCTGAACCGCGACTTCGTCACCGATGCCGGCCAGCGTGCGCGCTACCACGACCTGTTCATGGAACTGGCCAGCGCCGAAGACCCGGTGATCTTCCACTGCACCTCCGGCAAGGACCGCACCGGATGGACCGCCGCCATGCTGCAATCCATCGCCGGTGTCGACTCAGCCACCATCATGCAGGACTACCTGGCCACCAACAGCTATAGCGCCGGCAGCATCAGCGCCACCCTGGCCAAGCTCAGCGCCCATGCACCGGCACTGGCCTCCGTCTATGCACCGCTGCTGGGTGTGGAGCCAAGCTACCTGCAGGCCGGCCTGGACCAGATCACCCAGAGCTACGGCACGGTCGACAACTACCTGAGAGAGGGCCTGGGCCTGGACCAGGAAACCATTTACGTACTGCGCGGCAAGATGGTCCGCTTTGGCAGCCTGCCCGGCCAGGCGGGGCTCGCGGGCAACGCCGCGGCCGGCGCCGGCCTGCTGGCCGCCTTGCAGGACAGCGACCTCTCCGGCCGCTACAGCGCCTACAACTACTACCTGCAATCGGCCATCGACGCCGGCAGCCTGGGCGGCCTGGAGCAACGCGTCGGCGGGCAGATCCACGCCGACTCGGCCAGCTACCTGCTGCGCCAGACCCAACTGATCGACAACGCCATCGCGCCCTACGCCAGCGGCCGCGACCTGCGCGAGGGCGAAAGCCAGCTGTGGATGAGCGCGCTGGCCAGCTACCTCGGCACCGATGGATCGTCCCATGCCGCCAGCAGCAACGAGCACAGCCAGGGCGCCCTGGTCGGCCTGACCCACCGCTTCGACAGCCAGGCCAGCGCCCGCGCCGGCTTCGGCTACTCCAATGGCGACGTGGCCAGCTCCGGCGCCTCAGCCGACGCCGACCTCACCTTCATCACCCTGGGCGGCCGCTACGCCTTCGACAGCCTGGAACAGGGCGCCTACGCCGACCTGCGCCTGGACGCCGGCTACATCGACTACGACAGCCGCCGCGACCTCGGCTACGGCCTGGGCCGCGCCAAGGGCGACACCCAGGGCAGCCTGTACAGCGCCCTGGCCAACCTCGGCTATCGCACCCACAGCGGCGACCTGACGCTGGAGCCGACCCTCGGCGTGCGCGTCAGCCAGGTCCGCCTCGACGGCTTCCGCGAAAAAGGCAGCGAACTGGCGCTGGACGTCGACACCGTCGACAAGACCGTCACCAGCCTGGTCGGCGGCCTGAACCTGGGCTTCGGCCAGTCCCGCGTCGGCGACTGGAGCCTGCAGCCGGGGCTGAATCTGGGCTACGAGCACGCCTTCGGCAATCCCGAGGTGAAGAGCCACGGGGCAGTCCAGGGCTTCGCTGTCGAGCAGGTCTCGGCCTTCAACGACCGCGACCTGTTCAAGGTCGGCGCCGGCCTCACCGCCCGCGCGGGCGCCGTCAGCGTCAGCGCCGACGTGCAGGGGCTGCAAGGCTCGGACAGCCACGGCCTGAGCGGCAACCTCAGCCTGGGGATCGCCTTCTAAGCGCCCCCCTGAGGAGCCGAACCGGCTCCTCAGGAAGAAGGCAAAAGAAAACGGCCTGCACCGGAAAGTGCAGGCCGTTTTTCCTGGTGCGCAAGCTGCGCCCTAGCGAACCGCCGCAAAGCTCTCCGGCCGGTTCAGCACGCAACGGATGCCACCGGGCAGCCCCATGCTCGCCACGCACTGGTTGCAGTGCGTGCAGCCGTTGGCGTAGCGCTCACCCTGCTGCTGGATATTGCGTACCAGATCCGGGTCGCGCAGCAGTGCGCGGCCCATGGCGACGAAGTCGAAGCCCTCGCTCATGGCGCGTTGCAGGCTGTCGCGGCTGCTCACGCCGCCCAGGTACACCAGCGGCATGTCGGTGGCCTGGCGCACTCGCCGGGCCTGTTCGAGGAAGTACATCTCGGTGTAGGGCGAGTCGGCGAACAGGCGGCCGCCAAACCATTTCATCGCGGTGCGCTGCAGCGGGTTGGTCTCCAGCGGGATCATCTGCTGCAGCGGGCTTTCGCCGCGGAACAGGTACATCGGCGAACGGCTGGTGAAGCCACCGCTCATGACCAGGGCATTGAGGCCATGCTCGGCCAGGCGCTGCGCGGCACGGCACGACTCATCGATCTCCAGGCCGCCGGCGAAGCCGTCGCTGAGGTTGAGCTTGGCCAGGATCGGGAAGTCGTCGCCCACCGCTTCGCGTACCGCCGCCAGCACTTGCAGCGGCAGGCGCAGGCGGTTGTCCAGGCTGCCGCCGTAGGCATCGCTGCGCTTGTTGGTGGCCGGCGAAATGAACTGGCTGAGCAGGTAGCCATGGCCCATGTGGATTTCGATGGCGTCGAAGCCGGCGCGTTTCACGAAGGCCGCGGCGTCGCGGTATTCGTTCAGGGTCTTGCGGATGTCCGCATCGCCCATGGCGCCGGCGAAGGGTACGCCGGAAAACAGCCCGTACTGGTTGATGCAGGCGCTGGGACCGCGCGGGCGCGGGATGTTCTGCGGGCGGTTGCGGCTGAAGAAGCCGCAGTGCGCCAGTTGCGCCGACACCGCTCCGCCCTCGCGATGCACCGCGCCGGCCAGTTCGCTGAGCTTGGCGAAGACGCCTTCGTGCATCCACATCTGGTCGGGGAAGGTCAGGCCGTCGGGCGATACCCCGCAGTAGGCCACGGTGCTCAGGCCAACGCCGCCACGGGCCATGCGCGCATGGTGCGCGACCAGGTCGTCACTGGGCACGCCGCCCTGGCACATGCCCTCGAAGGTGGCGGTCTTGATCACTCGGTTACGCAAGGCCAGTCCGGCCAGCCGGGCGGGGGCGAAAACCTTGTCCAGCGCGTCTTGCGGAGTCATCTCAGGCCTCCTGGGCCGGGGTGAAGGGGACGAACTCGACGACTTCCAGATCGAAGCCGGACACGGCCTTGTAGGGCGCCGGGAAGCTCATCAGGCGCATCTCGTGGACGCCCAGGTCGCGCAGGATCTGTGCGCCGACGCCGAGTGTACGCTGGGGGAAGTTCGGCGCCTGCAGGCGCGGCCCATGGGCCAGCTGGTCGAGGATGGCGGCGGCGCTTTCCTGCTGCGCCAGCAGGACCAGCACGCCGCTGCCTTCGGCGGCGATCCGCGCCAGGGAACGGTCCAGGCTCCATTGCTGCGGCCCGCGCGGCGGCTCGCCGGCCAGCAGGTCGCGGAAGGTCTCCACCGCCTGCACGCGCACCAGCACCGGCTGCGCCGGGTTCACTTCGCCGCGTACCAGCGCCAGGTGCACCACATCCTTGAAGGCGTCGTGGTAGGCACATACACGGAACGGGCCGTGGCGGGTGTCGATGCGGTATTCGCCGCTGCGGGCGATGGTGCCCTCGTGGAGGATGCGGTGGTGGATCAGCTCGGCGATGCCGCCGATACGCAGGTCATGGTTCCGGGCAAAGGCGCGCAGGGTTTCGCCACGGGCGTTCTCGCCCTCCTCGTCGAGGATCCCGGCGAGCAGCGCCGCCGGTTGCAAGCCGGCCAGGCGGGCCAGGTCGCAGGCCGCCTCGGCGTGACCGGCGCGACTCATCACCCCTCCGGGCAACGCGCGCAACGGGAAGACGTGGCCGGGGCTGACCAGGTCCGCCGGGCCGCTGGCCGGGTCCACCGCGACCTGCACGGTGCGCGCGCGGTCGGCGGCGGAGATGCCGGTGGTGATGCCTTGCGTGGCCTCGATGGAGACCATGAAGCCCTTGCCCTCTCCACGGGGGTTGTCGGTCATCGGCTTGAGGCCGAGCGCCTGGCAGCGCTCGTCGGTCAGCGCCAGGCAGATCAGCCCGCGCGCCTCGCGGGCGAAGAAGTTCAGCGCCGCGTCGTCGATGAACTCGGCGGCCTGCAGCAGCATGCCGTCGCCGCCGTCATCCTCGCCGTCGACCAGCACCACCGGCTGGCCACGACGCAGGGCTTCGATCAGGTGCAGTGGACTGTCCAGCGTCATGTTGGTCTCCTCAGGCCAGGTTGCCGCGCAGCCAGGCCGCCGCTTCCGCGAGGTAAGCGGCGGCGCGGGGGGCAAAGGGCGCGAAGCTGGCGAAACCGTGGATCATGCCCTCGGCGCGTACCAGGGCAACCTCGGCGCCAGCGGCGCGGGCGCGCTCGGCGAAGGCTTCGCCCTCGTCGCGCAGCGGGTCGTATTCGGCGCTCATCAGCAGGGTCGGCGGCAGGCTGCCGAGATCGGTGGCGTGCAGCGGCGAGGCCAGGGCATCCAGCGGCGCGGGCCACTGGCCCAGGTACTGGCGCCAGAACCAATGCATCATCGAGGCTTCGAGGAAATGGCCCTTGGCGAATTCGCGGTAGGAGGCGCTGCCGCAGCTCTGGTCGGTCACCGGGTAGAACAGGCACAGCGCGCTCGGGCGCGGCCCGCCGCGCTGGTTGAGCAGGCGCGCGGCGGCAATGGAGAGGTTGCCGCCGGCGCTGTCGCCGGCCAGGGCCAGGCGCGAGGCATCGACGCCCAGTTCGGCGGCGCGTTCCACCAGCTCGCAGGTGGCGCGGTAGCAGTCTTCCGCCGGCCCCGGGAAGCGGGTTTCCGGCGCCAGCCGGTAGCCCACCGACACGACCGCCGCGCCCGTGGCCAGGGCCAGGCGACGGCACAGGTCGTCATGGGTGTCGAGGGTGCCGGCGACGAAACCGCCGCCGTGGAAGAACACCAGCAGCGGCAGGCCGGCCTCGCCGCTCGGGCGGTACAGCCGCGCCGGCAGGTCATCGGCCAGGCGCAGTTCGCGCACCTCGGCCAGGGCAACGGGCTCGCCGGCCAGGCCCTGGTCGGCAAAGCTGCGGTAGGTGGTGGCGTCGAGGGTGTCGAAATCCAGGGCGAAGGCGCCAGCGAATTGGTCGAGCAGAGCCTGCATGTGGGGATCGAGGGCCATGGTCACTCCTTCTTAAACGTCGGCCATCAGGAAGACCGGATTGGTCTCGTCGAGGATGCTTTGCGTGCGTGCCTGCAGCGCAGGCTTGAAGTCCGGGTGCGGCAGGATCCAGAAGCGCTTCTCGTCGATCGCCTGGAACACGAGCCGCGCCAGCTCATCCGCCGGCATGCCCTGGCGGATGCTCTGCTCCAGCAGCGCGCCCAGCGCGGCGCCGGCGCCCTCTCCGCCCTGGTCGGAGGCCATGATGCGGCTGGCCACCGGCCCCGGGCAGAGCACCGAGACACCGACCGGCGCGCCGAGGGCGGCCATTTCGTGATGCAGCACTTCGGAGAGCGCCACCAGCGCCTGCTTGGTCACCGTGTAGGCGGCCAGGAACGGGCTGGCCAGCAGGCCGGCGAGCGATGCGGTATTGATCACGTGGGCCGGGCGGCCCTGGGCCAGCAGGGTCGGCACGAAGACGCGCAGGCCGTTGATCACGCCCACCAGATTGATGTCGAGCATGCGCTGCCATTGCGCCGCGCTCAGCTCCCAGCTGGCGCCGGTCTGCATCACGCCGGCGTTGTTGAACAGCAGGTCGACACCGCCGAACTGCGTCAGCGCGGCGTCCCGCAGGGCCGCAAGGTCAGCCTCGCTGGCCACGTCGGTCACCCGCGCGAGCACCTCGCAGCCACTGGCCCGCAGCTCGCCGGCCAGGTCGTCCAGCCCGGCCTGGTCGCGGTCGGCCAGCACCAGGCGCAGGCCCAGTTTCGCCGCGTGCTCCGCCAGCCCCCGGCCGATGCCACTGGCGGCACCGGTGATCACGGCCACTTGGCCTTGTCGAACGCTCATGGTCATACCTCTTGGGTCAGTCCGTCGTTACCCGCAGGACCTGCTTGGTCCGGGCCAGGCCCTGCTGCAGGCGTGTATGGGCCACGGCCACGTCGGCCAGCGGCATCTGTTCCAGGCGCGGCGGCAGCAGCGCGCCGCTGGCCAGCAGGTCGGCTACCCGTTGCAGGGTGGCGCCGCTGGGCATGCGGCTGTAAGCCACCGCGATGCGAACACCCAGGCGCTCGGCCACGGCCGTGTCCGGCGCGGTATCGCCCGGCGCCAGGGTGAGGATCGAGACGAGGACGCCGCTCCGACGCAGCAGTCCCAGCGGATCGGGCAGGCTGCCGCCGCCGATGCAGTCGAGGACCAGGTCGACGCCTTCGGCGGACCAGTCCCGCAGCACCGCGCCGATGTCGTCGCGGCGGTAGTCGATGACGCACTCGGCGCCGAGCGCGGCAACATGCTCGCGGTTGTCGGCGCTGCAGGTGGTGGCGACCCGCGCGCCGGCATGCCGGGCGAGCTGGATGGCGAAGCCGCCCACCGCGCTGCCGCCGCCGTGCACCAGCACGCGCTGTCCCGCTTGCAGGCCACCCTCGTCGAACAGTCCGGCCCAGGCGGCCAGGGCCGGGGTCGGCACCGCGGCGGCGGCGGCAAAGTCCAGGGCTCCCGGCATGCGCACCACGGAGGCACGGGAGACGCAGGCGTATTCCGCGTAGGAGCCCCACTTGCCGGCGCCGATATCGCTCTGGGCGAATACCCGCGTGCCGAGCGGCAGGTCCTCCACCCCTTCGCCCAGCTCGGCTACGGTGCCGGAGAGGTCAAAGCCCAGCACCAGCGGGAAGCGGTAGTCGAAGAAGTCGGAGAGATAACCCTCGCGGCATTTCCAGTCGGCCGGGTTGACCCCGGCACAGCGCACCCGCACCAGGACTTCGCCGGGGCCCGGGCGTGGCGTTTCGACCTCGGCCAGTTGCAGCACCTCGGCGCCGCCGAGGGCCTGAATGATCACCGCGCGCATCAGCGGGCACTCCGCCGGGCCAGGCTCAGGCCACGCTCGGCGCAGGACGGCAGCTGGAGCTCGGCCAAGGCCTGCATCACCGTATCGATGGGCTCGGCATCGAGGGTGATCTCATCGGGTATGCGGATCATCGAGAAATCCCGCGTCTTGTTGTTGTGCGGGCAGTAAATCGATCCCCTCTTTCCCGGCCATCGTCCATTCAGACGATGCCGTTACCGCCCTGGCTTGGAGAATCCCATCCAGGCCCTTGCCGCCACCCACCCCCTGCCTGCGGCATCTGATGGGAGAACAATAAGATGAGCACGCTGCACCGAATCGAAGCCCGCCCCGTGGAAGACCGCTACGCGCGCGGCTGGCACTGCCTGGGGCTGGCCAGCCAGTACCGCGACGGCAAGGCACACCGCCTGGATGTCTTCGGCACCCGCCTGGTGGCCTTCCAGGGTGAGGATGGCCAACTGAACATCCTCGATGGCTACTGCCCGCACATGGGCGCCGATCTCAGCGAAGGCTGCGTGGAAGGCAACAGCTTGCGCTGCCCGTTCCATGAATGGCGCTGGGGCGCCGACGGCGTCTGCGACGACATCCCCTACGCCAAGCGCATCCCGCCGCGGGCGAAGATCAAGTCGTGGCCGGTGATGGAGCAGAACCACCTGCTGTTCGTCTGGAACGACCCCGAAGGCAACCCGCCCATCGCCAGCCAGGCGATCCCGCGCATCGACGCCTGCTATGACGACGCCTGGGCCGAATGGGAAGTGGCTGACATCAAGATCGAGACCAACTGCCGCGAACTGGTGGATAACGTCGCCGACATGGCGCACTTCAAGAGCGTCCACGGCGCGCCCATCGACGAGTTCAGCAACCACTTCGAGGCGCACACCGCCACCCAGGTGATGCGCGGCCGCAGCGCCCGCCTGTCCGGCGACAGCGAGCTGACCACCGTGGCCACCTACTACGGCCCGGCCTACCAGATCACCGAGATGACCGGCGCCATGGGCGGCCAGCCGATCCATTCGATCCTGCTCAACTGCCACGTGCCGATCGACCAGAACAGCTTCACCCTGCGCTACGGCGTGCTGGTGAAGAAGGTGCCGGGGCTGTCCGCCGAGGAAAACCGCGCCATGGCCCAGGCCTATGTCGAGCAGGCGCGCCTGGCGTTCTACGAGGACGTGGCGATCTGGCACACCAAGACCCGCGTCGACAACCCGCTGCTGTGTGACGGCGACGGCCCGGTATACCAGCTGCGCAAGTGGTACGAGCAGTTCTATACCAACGTTGCCGAACTGCCCGCGAACCTGGATGAGCGCAAGGATTTCATCGTGCGCGCGGCGCAGGCCGAGCCGGCCTGATCCACCCGTCCCCTGCCTTGCAGGACGGATTGCCTTCTGCGGAAAACGCCGACTCAATCTTGCCGGCGTTTTCCTACTACAAAAATAAGAAATGGTTTACCAATGGCACACTCGCTTTCGCTCGACCAGTTCAGCGGGATGCTCGGCAATCTCTACCAGGGCCCGATGGAGTCCACGCCGTGGCAATCCTTTCTCAACCAGCTCAACCAGTTCCTCGACGCCAAGTACGTCACCTTCATCCTGCGTCCGCCCAGTGACCAGAACGAAGGACTGATGGTCAACACCAACGGCAGTTCGGCCGAAGTGGTGGCGTCGTACAACCAGTACTATTTCAACCTCGACCCCTTCGTCGATCTGCCCAGCGGCCAGGTGGTGATCCTGGATGAATTCGTCTCCCGCGAAGAGTGGCTGACCTCGGAGTTCTATCGCAATTTCCTCGAGCCGGTGGGGGTGTTCCACATTCTTGGCGCCGACATCCGCACCAGCGATGGCGCCCTGTGCCGCATCCGCGTCAGCCGTGGCGTCGAGTCCCCCGGTTTCACCGAGAACGACAAGGCCCTGCTGGCCTATTTCGTGCCGCACCTGGAACGCTCGGTGATGCTGCACACGCAGATCAACCGCATCGAAACCGAACGCAACCTCTACGCCGGCGCGGTGGACCAGTTCGCCGTCGGCACCATCATCCTCGACGAGACCGGCAAGATCCTGCAGACCAACCAGGTGGCCGAGAACCTGCTGCGCGAAAAGGACGGGCTGAAGATCAGCGGCGACAACCTGCAGGTCGGCACCCCGCGCGACTGCCAGGAATTCCGCCGGCTGGTGAAGCAGGCCCTGCAGTCGCAGAAAGGCTCGCAGCCCTCGGTGGTCGAGGCCATGCGCGTGCAGCGTCCGTCCGGACGCTCGGACCTGGGCATCATCGTGCGCTCGGTCCCCCTGAGCGAGTGGAACGAAGGCAAGCACTGCCCGTCGGTGGTGATCTTCGTCAGCGACCCGGAACAGGAATCCCGCGCGCCCCAGGAGATCGTCAAGGCACTGTTCGACCTGACCCCGGCCGAGGCGCAACTGGCGATGCTGCTGGCCAACGGCCTGACCCTGGACGAAGCCTCCGACGAGCTGGGCATCAGCCGCAACACCGCGCGTGCCCACCTGCGCTCGACCTTCTCCAAGACCGGGGTGACCCGGCAGACCATGCTGGTCCGCCTGATACTGCGCAGCGTGGCCACCCTTGGCTAGTCCGAGCGGACGATTTGGCGGCCGGCCTTCCGAGACTAACGTGAGCAGCATGGGGTTAGTCGACGAGGCCGATGCCATATCCCGATTCATTCCTCTGCTGATCGCGCTGGTCATCTGTTCCAGCCTGCTGACCGCGCACCTCATGCTCTGCCACTACGAGGACTCGAAACTGCAGGCCGCCCGCAGCGCCCTCCAGCTGCCGACCCCGCCCTGCATTCTCGGCAGTTGCCTGCGCCAGTTACCCTGACTCGCTAACGCAGGGCGTACAACCGTTCGCGGTTGTACGCCGATACACCGAGCTCATCACCGGCTCCACGATCAAGCCTGGAGCGTCCGAAATCGCGACTCCATACCTGGCTTCCAAGTGCTCGGCGACCACGCTGAAACGGCGTATAACGTCGAACGTTATACGCCCTGCGCACCGACAACTGCGGGGCGGCCCGGCACAGCACGGAGATGCAGCATGGAATGGCTCGAACACCGTATTCCCCCGCCCCTGGTGGCGGTAATCCTCGGCATATTGATGTGGCTACCGGCCCGCCCACTGCCGCCATTCGGCGGCCGGTTGTGGCTGGCACTACTGGTGCTGCTGTGCGGAATCGCGGTATGCCTGGCCGGCGTACTGTCCTTTCGCCGCGCGCGCACCACCGTCAATCCGCTGAAACCGGAAACCGCATCCTCGCTGGTAGTCGCCGGCATCTACCGCCACACGCGCAACCCCATGTACCTGGGCTTCGCCATCGTGCTGCTGGCCTGGAGCATCGCCCTCGCCTCCCTGCCAGCCTTGCTGGGAGTGGTTGCCTTCGTGCTGTACATGAACCGCTTCCAGATCGGCCCTGAAGAGCGGGCGCTGCGGCACCGCTTCGGAGCGAACTTCGACGCCTATTGCCGCCGGGTGCGGCGTTGGGTCTGACAGCCAGAGGAACGCTGGGGCGATGCTTTTCCTGTAGGACCGAGGGGGACGCCTAGTCCTTGCTCGCGAACGGAGGTCGCCGGACGCATTGGCGTTGGGCTGTTCGCGAGCAAGCTCGCTCCTACGAAGATCAAAGGCAGTCACACGGCTCCGGCAATCCGCTCCCTGAGCCACTGGTGCGCCGGGTCGCGGTGCGAGCGCTCATCCCAGAGCATCGACATCTCGTACCCCGGCACCTCCACCGGCGCCTCAACCACGCGTAGCGCCGAGTTATCCCGCACCAGCCGCGCTGGGACCATGGCTACCAGGTCGCTGCTGGCCACCGCCGAAATGACGAACAGGAAGTGCGGTACCGACAAGGTCACGCGACGGCTCAGGCCCACCGCCGCCAGCGCCTCATCCGTGACGCCACTGAAGCCGCCGCCATCGGGCGACACCATCACATGTTCCAGCTGGCAGAACTGCGCCAGCGGCGGCTTGCGCTTGAGCTTCGGGTGTCCGGCGCGCCCCACCAGCACGTAGCGCTCGGTGAACAGCGCACGGCGACGCATCCCCGGTGGCGCGCCCTCGGTGGTGTGGAAGGCCAGGTCGATCTCGCCCTGCTCCGCCTGCCGGGCGATGCGCGGCGGCACCAGTTCCAGCAGGGCCAGACGCGTCCCCGGCGCACTGCTGCGCAGCGCGCTCAAGGCCGGCAGCAGGATGGTGGATTCGCCATAGTCGGTCGCGGCGATACGCCAGGTGTTATGCGCCTGAGCCGGATCGAAGGGCGCCGCCGGCGCCACCGCCTGCTCCAGGGCTTCCAGGGCGATGCGCAGCGGCTCGCGCAGCGACTCCGCCCGCGCTGTCGGCCGCATGCCGCGTGGACCGGGGAGCAGCAGCGGGTCGTTGAAGATGTCGCGCAGCTTGGCCAGGTGCACGCTGACCGAAGGCTGGGAGAAGTTCAGCCGCTCCGCCGCGCGGGTCACGTTGTGCTCGGACAACAGCACATCCAGGGTCACCAGCAGGTTGAGGTCGAGCCGGCGCAGATTATTCATTCGTATACCTGGAATACTGGATATTCATTTCAACTATACCTTGGCAAATCGCATCCTGCGCCCATCCCATACCTCGCAGGAGATTCACCATGAAGGTACTGATCGTCTACGCCCACCCCGAACCGCGCTCGCTCAACGGCTCGCTGAAGGACTTCGCCGTACGCCGCCTGCAAACCGCCGGCCATGAAGTGCAGGTCTCCGACCTGTACGCGATGAACTGGAAAGCCACCCTGGACGCCGCCGACAGCCTGGACCGCGACCCCGAAGCGCGCTTCGATCCGTCTCTGGATTCCAAGCGCGCCTACGCCGCCGGCCGGCAGACCAGCGACATCGCCGCCGAGCAGGAAAAGCTGCGCTGGGCCGATGTGCTGATCCTGCAATTCCCACTCTGGTGGTTCTCCCTGCCGGCGATCCTCAAGGGCTGGGTCGAGCGCGTGTATGCCTATGGCTTCGCCTACGGCGTCGGCGAGCACTCCGACGCGCGCTGGGGCGACCGCTACGGCGAAGGCACCCTGGCCGGCAAGCGCGCCATGCTTGTGGTCACCACCGGTGGCTGGGAGTCGCACTACAGCGCGCGGGGCATCAATGGGCCGATCGACGACCTGCTGTTCCCGATCCACCACGGCGTGCTGCATTACCCTGGCTTCGACGTGCTGCCGCCCTATCTGGTCTATCGCACCAGCCGCGTGGATACCGAGCGCTACGCACAGATCGAACGGGAACTGGGCGAGCGCCTGGACAGCCTCCAGACCACCCCACCCATTCCCTTCCGCCGGCAGAATGGCGGCGACTACGAGATTCCCGCGCTGACCTTGCGGGAGGAAATCAACCAGGGCGCCTCTGGTTTCGCTGCGCATCTGAATTGAGTCCCCGCTCGCGAGCAAGCTCGCTCCTACAAATAGCTGCGAGCGTGAGCCTGTAGGAGCGAGCTTGCTCGCGAACCACCCAAACCTCAGGGCTTCACGCGAGGCTCTGCCTCGAAGGCACGGCGCAGCAGCTCGACGAACTCCGGCGCAGCCGGGATTTCCACGTCACCGATGCGGTTCACCGGCACTCCCGGCGTCCAGGAGTTCATCACCACGGCGCCGGTCAGGCCCGGCAGATCCTGAAGGTCGATGCCGCGTGTGACCTGGCGGACGCCCAGGCGCTCCAGTTGCCGCTGGAGAATGCCCATGGTGGTGCCGGTAAGCATCTTCGCCTTCGGCCAGATCACTGTCTCGCCGTCCCAGAACGCCAGGTTCCAGATGGTCGCTTCACTGAAGCGGCCGCGATGGTCGACGAATGCCGCGTCGTCGAAGCCGGCGGCGACCGCCTCGCGCAGGTACCAGGTCTTGGCGATCTCGCCGACGTGCTTGAGTTCCGGCAGCACCCGCTCATGGCTGGCGATGGCCAGGGCCAGCGGACCCTGCGGGCCGTCCGAGGGCAGCGCGGTGCGCACCAGCAACTCAGGCCGGTGCTCGGGGCCGGCGACGGTGAATTCGCCGGCGGGCGAGTACACCGTCGCCATCAGCGAAACATCCGCCGGTCCTTGCTCCAGCGCGGCGCGCAGGGCAGCACGGACTTCCTCGTCGGAGTGGCTCTGGCCGAACAGGCGCTGGGACGCGTTGCGCAGTCGTTGCAGGTGCAAGTCCAGGCCACGAACACCACCGTCGCGCACCTGCATGGCGGTGAAGTGGGCGTAACCGGCGAAGGCCAGCGGTGCAAGGTCGTCGGCGCTGGCCGGCTGGGCATTGCGCTGGGTGATGTAGGGATGGATGGCGGCTGACATGACGTAGGCTTCCTCTGCTCGATGATTTTCAAGTCGACTTACTATCGAGCTTTGACGAAGCCAGGAGAAACGAGTATTTCTCGACGGATCATCAAACAGGATTTGAAGATCGATGAGCCGCCCCTTCCCCGGCATCCGCTCCCTGCGCACCTTCGAGGCAGCCGGTCGCCACCTGAACTTCACCCGCGCCGCCGAAGAGGTCGGCCTGACGCCAGCCGCGGTCAGCCACCAGATCAAGGAACTGGAAGACCAGCTCGGCCTCGGCCTGTTCGTGCGCACCAGCCGCAGCATCCAACTGACCCCGGCGGGCGCGCTGTTGCTGGAAGCGGCGGCGGAATCCCTCGGCCTGCTGCACCGCGCCACCGTGCGTGCGCGGCGGCTGGCGCGAACATCCAGGCAGTTGCGGGTCTCGCTGACCCCGCGTTTCGCCACCCACTGGCTGCTGCCGCGCCTGCCCAAGTTCCGCGCGCTGCATCCGGGGCTCAAGCTCAGCTTCGACGTCAGCGACGAGTTGCGCGACTTTGCCGTCGACGACATCGACCTGGCCATCCGTTTCGGCAGCGGACGCTATCCCGGCCTGCTGGCCGAGCGCCTGTTCGAGACCCAGATAGTGCCGGTGTGCTGCCCTAGCCTGCTGAGCGAGGGGCCGCCCTTGCGCGAGCCGTGCGACCTGCTGGCCCACACCCTGTGCCATGTGGTGTGCGAGACCGAGGGCGCAGCCTGGCCGGACTGGTCGCGCTGGATGGAGGCGGCCGGCGTGGCGGATTTCGACGCCAGCGGCTGCGTCACCTTCGAGGACACCAGCCACGTGGTGCAGGCGGTGCTGGAAGGCGGCGCGGTCGGGCTGGTCGATCACGCCATGGTCGCCCGCGAGCTGGAGCAGGGCCTGCTGGTGCAGCCGTTCGAGTTGGGCGTGCGGGTTGCCGAGGGCTACGCCTACAACCTGGTCTATCCGCAGGCCAGCGCGGACGACCCGCGAGTCAGAGCCTTCCGCGAATGGATTCTCGAGGAAATGGCCATCGGCTGACCGCCGCGGACGGCTTGCAAATACCGGGCTTTCCTGCGAAAACCCACGCCCACGCGGCGGTCATGCCGCAGCCGCTTCACCGGAGAACCCCATGAGCAGCGAACTGCAGATCGAAGATATCGTCGTCGGCGACGGCAAGGCCGTGGTCAAGGGCGCCCTGATCACCACCCAGTACAAGGGCACCCTGGAGGACGGCACCGTCTTCGACTCGTCCTGGGACAAGGGCCGCCCCTTCCAGTGCGTAATCGGCACCGGCCGGGTGATCAAGGGCTGGGACATCGGCCTGATGGGGATGAAAGTCGGCGGCAAGCGCAAGCTGTTCGTGCCCGCGCACCTGGCCTACGGCGAGCGCCAGGTGGGCGCGCACATCCAGCCCAACTCCAACCTGCTGTTCGAGATCGAACTGCTGGAAGTCCTCACCCGCGACGACTGATCCTCACGCCGGGACCGGCGCGCTTTCCACGCTGCGCCGCAGGGCCAGGATCGCCGTCGGCCCCTGGGCCTGGCGGGTGAACCAGAGCACGCGGCTGACGCCCCGGGTGATCGCCACGTAGGCCAGGCGCAGTTGCTCGTCCTGCTGGGCCTGGTCGTAGCTGCTGGCGAAGAAGCCCGACGCCGCGTACAACGCGCTGCGCAGCGGGTGTTTCTCCGGCGGCGCGCAGTCGTCGACGATGATCGCCACTTCCGCCTGCAAACCCTTGGCGCGGTGAATGGTCATGCCCTTCACCGGCAGCTTGCGATCCAGCTCGCCGATAATGCTCTGCAGGGTCTCGTTGCGCCGGCTGAGCAGCAGTACGGCGGTTTTCTCCTTCGATCCACGCGCGGCGACGTGCTCGCACTGCTGGCGGATTTCCGCAAGCAGGATCGGCAGGTTGTTGCGCGCATCGAAGCGCTGCACCAGCTTCACCCCGTGATCGCCTGCCTCCGCTGACTTGAAGGCGCGGCAGGTCTTGGCCTGCTTGTTCGCCACCCCCACCAGCACCCGCTCGCCGTCGCGGATCACCGGGTCGATGCTGCGGTAGTTGGTCTCCAGCAGCAGCACGCGGCTCTTGCGCCGGCCCTTGCTGGGGAAGTGCCGGTCGAAGTCCATGAACAGCTCCGGCGAGCTGCCGCGCCAGGCATAGATGGACTGCCAGTCGTCGCCGATGGCCATCAGGCTGACCGCCTCGCCACGCTTGGCCAGGTCGCGGTGCAGCGCCTGCAGCCACTGGACGATCTGCGGCGACACATCCTGGAACTCGTCGATCAGCAGGTGCTGGAACGGCGCCAGGGCCTCGGCCGGCAGCTTGCCGTCGCCGAGCTGGTCGGTGAGGTGCTGGAAGGCCAGGTTGAAGGTCAGCTGGCCCTGCTCCTGCAGTGCCTTTTCGAAGGCCGCCCAGAACAGTTGCAGGGCCTCGACGAAGTGCCGCTCGCGCGCCGGGCAACCGAGCCTCGATGGCTGCAACCGGGCGATGCGCAGGCCGATGCTCTCGATGAAACCGGCCTGGGCGTAGAAGGCTTCGAACAGCGGCAACGCGATGAACTCGCCGGCCAGCTTGAAGGCATCCAGCGGCGCCTTGCCGATGCGTGGCGGCTTGCCGTCTTCCCCGGCTTCGGGTGGTGCCGGCAGGTCAAGCAGTTGATGCACCCGCACGCGGAATTCGTGCTGGTCGGCATAGCACTGCTGGTAGACCTGTTTGAGCAGGCGCTGCTGCGCGGGACGCAGGCGGCCGGCGAGCAGCGGGTTATCCAGCTCATCGGCCGGGGTGCGCTCGTCCAGTTGCTCGAACCAGCGCGGGTTCTTCAGCGCCACCTTGGCCAGGGTGCCCATGGCCGAGTGGAAGGTGCGCACGCACTGGCGGGCCTGTGCCGCGTCGAAGGGATGCCCCCAGTAGCCGAGCACCTTGACCAGTTGCTCGCGCAGCTGGGCGCAGGAGGCGTTGGTGAAGGAGATCACCGTGACCTTTTCCACGTCGATACCCAGGTGGCAGAGCATGTAGACCACCCGCAGCACCAGCGTGGTGGACTTGCCGGAACCGGCGCCGGCGAAGATGCGGGTCAGCGGATCGGGCGCGAGGATCATCGCCCACTGCTCGTCCGACGGCAGGCTGACCACCCCGTGGGCGGCGGCCTGGGCCACGCGCTGGCGCATGTCGAGCGCGTGCTGTTCATCCGGCGCCTTGGCGGTTCCGTAGATGCCGGCGACAGCGGGGGCTCGTGGGCGCTTGGGCGCCGGCGCGTCGCCCTCCTTCTTGGCCTTCGCGGCACGCCTGGCCGGCGCCTTGGCTTTGCCCTTGGCCTTGCCGCGCCCACGGGGCTGCGGCTGCGCCGCTTCGCGTTCGGCGCGCAGGTATTCGGTGGTACGGGGGAAATAACGCGCCAGGGCCTCGGCGAGCAGGCGTTTGTAGCGTTCGACAGCAGACTCCATGGGCCCTACTCGATCAATTACAGCGTTGAATCATAAGCGCTTTGCGACAAGGACAGGCAATCGGATCAGCGGTTCCACAAGGCGATCAAAATTGATAACCATTAGCGATTGAATTAGAGTCGGACTCCCGCTTTTTCCGGCCCAGCCGCCCTGATGGATGACCTCATGTTCGAACTGGAAAATGTCAGTTTCAGCGTCCCCGGCCGCACCCTCCTGCAACCGCTGAGTCTGCAGCTGGCCGACGGCAACATGATCGGCCTGATCGGCCACAACGGCTCGGGCAAATCCACCCTGCTCAAGCTGCTGGCCCGCCAGCAACAGGCCAGCGGCGGAAGCATCCGCCTGGACGGCAAGCCGCTGCAGGACTGGGGCAACCGCGATTTCGCGCGCCAGGTGGCCTACCTGCCGCAGCAACTGCCGCAGACCGACGGCCTGACCGTGCGCGAACTGGTCGCCTTCGGCCGCTACCCGTGGCACGGCGCGCTGGGGCGTATCACCGGCGAAGACCGCCAGCAGATCGACCGCGCGCTGGACCTGACCGATACCCTTGCCTTCGCCGAGCGCCCGGTGGACCTGCTCTCCGGCGGCGAACGCCAGCGCGTCTGGCTGGCCATGCTGCTGGCGCAGAACAGCCGCTACCTGCTACTGGACGAACCGACCTCGGCGCTGGACATCGCCCACCAGGTGGAAGTGCTCTCCCGCGTCCACGAACTCAGCCGCGAACTGGGCCTGGGCGTGCTGGTGGTGCTGCACGACATCAACATGGCGGCGCGCTATTGCGATCACCTGATCGCCCTGCATGGCGGGCGCCTGCTCGCCCAGGGCACGCCAGCGGAGCTGATGCACGGGGAAACGCTGGAAGACATCTACGGCATTCCCATGGGTGTGCTGAGCAATCCGGTGGATGGGTCGCCGATCAGTTATCTGCGTTGAGTTGACCGAGTCGTTTTTCGTCGGAGCGGACCTTGTCCGCTGAATCACCTGCGGCGTATTCCGGGCCCATCGCTTACAGCGTCGTTCCAACGCAGCGCCTGCGGCTACACCATTGCGTCGGTGCCGTACGGTTCGCGAGCAAGCTCGCTCCTACAGCCCAGCCCTGGCTTTGGAGCGATTTTCGTAGGAGCGAGCTTGCTCGCGAACAGAGCGCCCGCAGACGCTGGCCTCATAGGTCGCTCGCTTCCGGCAGCGGCTCATCGATCAGCGGGCAGTTGTCGCAGTTTCCGATACTGCCCAGCCGGTAGCGAATGCAACACGTCCGCCGCTGCCGCCAGAGTCCGCCCGGGCGCTGCTCGCAGGACACCTCGACGTACTGGATCGGCTTGTACAGCGGGTTGCGCGTCCCGTCCGGACGGCGCTCGGTCTCCAGCAGTTCGCGGCCATGCCCCAGCATCGGCGCCAGCGGCGGCAGCTTGGCCATCTCGCCGATGAACCATTCGAAGTAGTTGCCGGCGTTGCTCCAGAGCACCCTGGGCGACAGGCGCGCCTCGGCGGCGAGGGTCTGGATGAAAGGTTGCAGGTGCCCTTCCAGCAGGTGGGCGAAGCGCTGGAACGGATCGTCCGGCGGCGCGGCGAATGGCCCGCCCTCTCCCGGCAATTTGAAGGCTTGAGGAATCCCCTGGGCGTCGAGCACCACGTCCACGTCATCGAAGGCCAGCGGCAGCCTGCGACCCAATACCAGCGCGGCGGCCACCACAGGAGGGATAAGCCGCACCAGGTACCATTTCGACCACTGCGAGGCCAACGCGCGACGATCGCCATCGGCGTGCGGCGGGTCGAAGCGGCGCAGCACGCTGTCGAGCATCTCCCGCTCCAGCAATGTGCGGGCAGGAATCGAGGGTCGCGGATCGTCGCGGGTCACCAGCACCTCGCGGTAGCTGGCGAACTCGCCGAAATAAAGGGGCGCCAGGGCTGCGATCACCGGCAGCCCTCAGCCACGCCGAGAATCGCCGTCAGCACAGGCCGCAACGCTCGAAGAAGGTTTCCCGGCTCTGCACCATCAGCGCGGCGCGCTTGTGCGGGAAGTCGAATTCCTTCTCGCGCCAGAAGCCCAGGCGCTGCATATGGCCGATCATCCTGGCGTTGTCGGCGCGCGGCTCGGCGACGATGCGCTGGGTGCGCGGGTCGTCCAGCAGCAGGTAGTGCACCAGGGCGGTCATCCAGCTTTCCACCTTGTGCGGGCCGCGGTGGCTTTCCTCGCCCACCAGCATGTGGATGCCACGGTCGTAATCGCCCACCTCGTAGAACGGCGCGATGCGGTCTTCCTTGGCCCAGTAGGCTTCGTAGTAGGCGAAGGGCTGGTCGTCGATGCAGCCGATCAGGGTGGTGGTGTGCGGGTCCGCAGCGGCCTTTTCCAGGTAGGCGCGGTGCTGCTCCAGGGTGCCGCCTTCCTGCCAGAACTCCAGCACGCGCGGGCTGTTCTGCCAGCGGTTGAAACGCTCCAGGTCCAGTTCGATGTCCAGGGTGCGCAGGGAAATCCATTGCCCCAGCCTGGCATCGAAGCGGCGATAGACCTCGCCCTGCGGCTTGGGCGCACGCAGCGGATGGCGGCGGCCGCTGCTCATGCGGTAGACCTGCGGGTAGTTCGCGCCGGCCACGCCCTTGTGCCAGACGGCGGGCAGCTGCCAGAACGCCGCGCGCTCGATCTGCAGACACCCGCCGACTTCATCGCGATTGACCAGCCCTTGTGCGAAAGCCTCTGCCGGAACGTTGGCCGCAGCGAACTGCACGCGCTCGCACTGCGCATCGCTGGCGAAGGTCCAGTATGCCAGCGCCCGGAGTGCCTCCTCGGCTGGCGCCGAAGTCAGCTGCCAGCACTCACCGTCAAGTTGCGCGGTGAGCAGCGGCTGGCCGTCCAGCAGCAGAGTCAGGCCTTGGCTACCGCGGTCGGCGGAGAGCGTGCGGCCATCGGGCAGCGGCAGGGAAAAATCGGGCGTCATGGTGGGTTCCCTTTCGTGAATGCAACGACCCCGCCCGTATGACGAGCAGGGTCGGCCGGAATTTAGTCGGCCCGGAAGAAATCTCTTCCGGGCCACGTGGCTCAGGCGCTTTCCGCGGTCAGCGGGCGCGACGGTTTGTGTGCGACTTCGTGTGGCGGCAGGCGCTCGAACATCGAGGCGGCGATTTCCTGGGCGCGGATCGGCAGCACCGACAGCAGCGTGTCGCTCAGGCCGTGACTGTCCTGGGTGAAGCCCTGCAGGTAGATACCGGCGTGCAGGCGTTCGTCGGCCAGCACGCGATAGTCGCGGCCCACCTCGAAGTCGCCCAGGTAGTCCTGGAGTGGCGCCAGCAGCTCGCGGTGGGAGGTACGCTCATAGCCGGTGGCGAGGATCACCGCGTCGTAACGATGGGTTTCCACGGCGCCGGTGGCGCTGTCGCGCAGGGTCAGCTCGATGCCGTCGGCGTCGGCGCGGGCCACTTCCACGTTGCGCCGGCAGAGGAAGGCGTGGCGGCCCACGCCCGCCACTTTCTGGCGATAGAAGATGCCGTAGATGCGCTCGATCAGGTCCAGGTCCACCACCGAGTAGTTGGTGTTGTGGAACTCCTGGATGAGCTTCTCGCGCTCGCCCTTGGGCTCGTTGAACACCAGGTCGGTGTAGCGCGGGGCGAAGATTTCGTTGACGAAGGGGCTGTCGTCGGCCGGCTTGAGCACCGCCGCGCGCAGGACCATGTCGACCTGCACCGAGGGGTAGCTGTCGTTCAGGTCGATGAAGGCTTCGGCCGCGCTCTGGCCGCCACCGATCACGGCGATGCGCATCGGCTCGTTCCGGTTGCAGCGTTGCCGGGCCATGCACTCCAGGTAGCGGGCATGGTGGAACACGCGCGGGTCGTCACGCAGGTGGCTGAAGGCGGAGGGGAAGCGCGGCGTGCCGCCGGTGCTCACCACCACGCTGCGGGCCAGACGGAAGCGCTCGTGGCCGTGGGCATCCGCCGAGATCACTTTCACCAGCTCGATGCCGTCGGGGCCCTGCACCGGCTCGACGCGTCTGACCGTCTCGCCGCAGACGCGCTGCTCGGCGAACTGTTCGCTGACCCAGCGCAGGTAGTCGTTGTACTCCATGCGGCAGGGGTAGAAGGTGCCCAGGTTGGTGAAGTCGATCAACCGGCCCATGGCATGCAGGTAGTTGACGAAGCTGTACGGGCTGGTGGGGTTGCGCAGGGTCACCAGGTCCTTGAGGAAGGAAATCTGCAGCTCGCTCTGCGCCACCAGGGTGTTGCCGTGCCAGCGGTAGTCGGCCTGCTTGTCGAGGAACAGCGCATGGTAGTGGCGGCCCTCGCGCCGCGCCTGCTCCTGCAGGGCGATCGCCAGCGCCAGGTTGGAAGGGCCGAAACCGATGCCGAGCACGTCGTAGGTCGGGGTGATCATCTGAGTCATGGTGCCAGTGTCCTGTGTCGCGATGGCCGTGTGGCGTGACGACGCGGGAGCCGGCGGCGTACTACGCCAACCCGCTACTCCGGCAGCCCACCTGCTGGCGGTCGGCGGCCGATCCTGCGTGTCGCCCGGAAATTGCGCTGTCAGCAGCGCGTTCTCTGGAGAGACGAGGCAGGCACGATGAAATTTAGAATGATTATCAGTAAGAAAAGAGAATGCCAGGCCAGGGACAAGGTCTCGAACGAGGCCGGACGTTCGACTCAGCCCTGCCCGCCCCAGGCCTTCAGGCGCACACGGCAGTGCTTCATCGCATTGACGATGTGCTTCTCCACCATGTCGCGGGAAATCTCCAGGCGCTGGGCGATCTCGGCATGGCTGCAACCGTCCACTTTGCGCAACAGGAAGGCCCGGCGGCACGGCTCGGAAAGCTCGTCCAGGGCCCGTTGCAGCAGTTGCAACTGCTGTTGCCGGCTGACTTCCTCCTGCGGGCAGCGTTCGTCGTGGACGCCTTCGCGGTCCAGGACGTCGAGCTCCTCGGCACGGCGCACACGGGCGCGACGGTGCAGGTCGATGCTCAGGTTGAGCGCGGTCCGGTAGAGAAATGCGCGGGGCTGTTCGATAGGCTCGCAGGCCTTGCGATCGAGCAGGCGCAGGAAGGTTTCCTGGGTGACATCGGCGGCCGTCTGGCGATCGCCAAGGGTGCGGTTCAGATACAGGACCAATTCCTGGTAATAACGGATCAACGCGCTCTCCACCCCGTCGTGGCGTCCATGAATACAGTCGAGGCTGCTGGCGCCTGCTGACAGTCCGAGTCAGGCTTATTTATAATCACTCGCATCAACTCGAAAAGAAAGTGTGATAAAGGGTCCGCTCCGGACCCGCACCAGGACCCTCGATGACCTCCTCTTCCGCCCCGCTCGACGACGACCGCATCAGCGCCGAGGCCGCGCACTGGTGCGCTCGCCTGCACGACGCCGACTGCAGCGCTGCCGAACGTGAGGCGTTCACCCGGTGGTTCGCGGCCGATCCGCGCCATGCGGAGGAATACCGGGCGATGCTGGAGATCTGGCAGTTGTCCGAGCTGCTGCCGTCCAGCCAACCCATCGTCGAGGCGCCGCTGGCGGCTCCCCTGCGCCGCCCTCGCGCGCACCGGCCGCGCAGCGGGCGCCGGGTCGCAGCGATCGCCGCGGGCGTGCTGGTGGCGCTGGGCGCTGCCTGGTCGGCGGGCTGGTCCGCCGGATGGCTGCCGTCCCGCGTCGGCTACTACGCGGCACAGCCCGCACCACGCGAAGTGCGATTGGCGGATGGCTCGACGGTGGAGCTCAACAGCGGCTCTCAGCTGATCTTCGCCGACTTCCGCGATCGCCGCAGCGCCTGGCTCGCGAGTGGCGGCGAGGCCTATTTCCAGGTTGCCCACGACACGCTGCAACCCTTCTCCGTGCGCACCGACAACGGCAGCGTGCGGGTCACCGGCACGCGCTTCAACGTCTGGACCGATGACAACCAGATGCTGGTGACGCTGCTGGAAGGATCGGTGGTGGTCAGCCCGCCGGACGACGTCGACGGCAACAGCGCCCAGCTCACCCCGGGCATGCAGGCCCGCTACCTGCGCGGCAGCCAGCGCATCGAACTGGCCCAGGTCGCGCCGGCCGGCGCGATCGCCTGGATCGAGGGCAAGCTGGTGCTCGACGACCTTTCCCTGCAGGCCGCCATCCCGCTGATCAACCGCTACCTGAAACAACCGGTCCGCATCGAGGACACCGAGGCCGCCGCCCTGCGCATCGGCGGCATCTACCGCACCGACGACCTGCAGGCGCTGGTGGATTCCCTGCCCAAGGTACTGCCGGTGGAGCTGCGCAAGGACAGCGCCGGACGTATCGTCCTCGCCAGCCGCTACGTGCAGCTGTAGTACGCCCTTCGGCTTTTTTGCGAATCCTTCGCAAATTCCCTTCAGTTTTTCCCCGCCTCATTCGTCTTAACAAGAACGATTCGGATTTGCAGATCAATCCCCCGATCCGCATGGCCGTCTCGCCCTCGATTTCCGGCACGCCGCGCGGCGGGCCGAGCCTAGGAAAAGACGATGCACACGCCTGCGCAAAGCCCTCTGGGCGAACTCTTCAAGCTGCTCCAGCCGTTCTGGCTGCCCCTGTCCATCGCCACCCTGCTGGGTATCGTCGGCGGCGCCAGCATCACCGCGCTGCTCGCCACCATCAACTACAGCCTGCACTCCGAGGGCGGAACGCCGTCAGGCCTGCTGCTGGGCTTCGCCGGTCTCTGCCTGCTGGCCCTGCTCGGCTCGATCATCTCTGACATCGGCACCAACTACGTCGGCCAGCACGTCATCGCCCGGCTGCGCAAGGACCTGGGCAGCAAGATCATTTCCGCGCCCATCGAGCAGATCGAGCGCTACCGCAGCCACCGCCTGATTCCGGTGCTGACCCACGACATCGACACCATCAGCGACTTCGCCTTCGCCTTCGCGCCGCTCGCCGTGTCCCTGACCGTCACCCTTGGCTGCCTGGGCTATCTGGCCAATCTGTCGCTGCCGATGTTCCTCACCACCGCCGTGGCCATCGTCATCGGCAGTGCCGTGCAGTACGTGGCGCGCAGCAAGGGTATCAAGGGTTTCTTCGAGGCCCGCGACGAGGAGGACGTGCTGCAGAAACATTACCGCGCCATGGCCGAGGGCTCGAAGGAGCTGCGCATCAGCCGGCCGCGCCGCTTCCAGCACTACAGCGAGCGCCTGCAGGGCACCGCCGACCGCATCTGCGATATCCAGGTGCGTTCGATCAACCTGTTCGTCATCGCCAAGGGCTTCGGCTCCACCCTGTTCTTCATCGTGATCGGCGTGGCGCTGGCCTACCAGTCGCTGTGGCCGAGCACCGACAAGGCCACCCTCAGCGGCTTCATCCTGGTACTGCTGTACATGAAAGGCCCGTTGGAGCACCTGGTCGGCCAGTTGCCCATCGTCAGCCGCGCCCAGGTCGCGTTCCGCCGCATCGCCGAACTGTCGGTGCGCTTCTCCTCGCCCGAACCGAACCTGCTGCTGGCCGACGACGGCCGCGCCGCACTGGACATGCAACAGATCCAGCTGCGCGACCTGAGCTACCACTACCCCACCGAGGACGGCTCGCGCGGCTTCGGCGTCGGCCCTCTGAACCTGACCCTGCGTCGTGGCGAAATCCTCTTCATCGCCGGCGACAACGGCTGCGGCAAGACCACCCTGATCAAGCTGCTGCTCGGCCTCTACGCCCCGCGTGGCGGCGAACTGCTGCTCAATGGCGAACCGGTGAGCGACGGCAATCGCGACGACTACCGCCAGCTGTTCACCACCATCTTCGCCGACTACTTCCTGTTCGAGGACCTGCTCAAGGACAGCGACGAGATCCCCCTGGAGGCCAATCGCTACCTGGAGCGCCTGGAAATCGCCCACAAGGTCAGCCTGAAGGGACAGGAGTTCTCCACCACCGACTTGTCCACCGGCCAGCGCAAGCGCCTGGCGCTGGTGCAGGCCTGGCTGGAGAAGCGCCCGGTGCTGGTGTTCGACGAATGGGCCGCCGACCAGGACCCGGAGTTCCGCCGCATCTTCTACACCGAGCTGCTGCCCGAGCTGCGCGCCCAGGGCAAGACGCTGATCGTGATCTCCCATGACGACCGCTACTTCGACGTCGCCGACCGCCTGCTGCGCATGAGCGCCGGGCAGATCGTGGCGATCGAGGAGCATCGCGCGAAGCGGGCCAGCGATACGCCGGACGTTGCCCTGCACTGACCTGCGCGCCGCGAAGGCACTCGGAGTTCTTCAAGGAGCGCTTCCGGTTTTCCCGGGGCTGCGCGTCACATAAAACCTAATCATTCTTATTAGAAACTGCATTACAAGATCATAGGAGTCTTCAAGTGAGTCGCACCCGCTCCGCGCTGCACCCCCAGCATCCGCTGAAGCCGCTGGCCCGCCTGGTCCGCGCCACCGCCTTCGGCATGGTCCTGGCGGCCACCGCCGCCCAGGCTGCGCCGGTCCGCATCGACATCCCGGCCCAGCCGCTGGCCTCCGCCCTCACCACTCTGGGTGCGCAGTCGAACCTGCAGATCGTCTTCAACCAGAGCCAGGTGCAGAACCTGCGCAGCGCCGGCGTACGCGGCGAAATGGAGCCGGCCCAGGCCCTGGAGCGCCTGCTGCAAGGCACCGGCATCCAGTATCAGGTCGAGGGCAGCCGCGTGACCCTGCTGGGCGCCAACGCGGGCAACGGCGACACCCTGAGCCTGTCCGCGCAGACCATCACCGGCGCCGTCGAAGGCGAAGACAGCTATGTGCCGCGCACCTCCACCAGCGGCAGCAAGACCGACACCCCGCTGGTGGAAATCCCCCAATCGATCTCGGTAATCACCCGCAAGCAGATGGACGCCCAGGGCGCCCAGACGGTGACCGAAGCGCTGCGCTACGTACCGGGCGTGAAGGTGGAAGCCTACGGCCTCGACCCCAAGGGCTTCGACTGGCTGTACATCCGTGGCTTCAACGCCCAGGCCACCAGCGACTATCTCAACGGCCTGCGCCAGCAGAACAACAGCTACGCCTTCTTTCGCAGCGAGCCCTACGCCTTCGAGCGCATCGACGTGGTCCGCGGCCCGTCCTCCAGCCTGTTCGGCCTGGGCGACGCCGGCGGCATCGTCAACCGTGTGAGCAAGAAGCCCACCGCCAATCACGTCAACGAAATCCAGCTGACCGGCGGCAACCACGACCGCAAGCAGGGGCAGTTCGACGTCGGCGGCGCCCTGGATGAACAGAACCAGTACCTCTACCGCGTGGTCGGCCTGGCCCGTGACGCCAACACCCAGGCCGAGTACGACGACGGCCACGAGATCCGCGACGACCGCCAGTACCTCGCGCCCTCCTTCACCTGGGCGCCGGACGAAGACACCAGCCTGACCCTGCTTGCCGACTTCCTGCGCGACCGCAACGGCGGCTCGATCTTCGACTACAGCGTCAACGGGCATACCACCGGAACGCTGCTCGGCGACCACAGCTACAACCACTTCGACCAGGACCAGTACACCCTGGGCTACGAATTCCGCCACCGCTTCGACGATGTCTGGGAGTTCCGCCAGAACGCCCGCTACGGCCAGGTCGACCTGATCTTCAACAACCTGCTGCCGCAGGGCGTGATCGCCGGCAACGTGATCCGCACCGCCGACCGCTTCGACCAGCACATGAACACCTTCAACCTGGACAACCAGTTGCAGGCCAATTTCGACACCGGTCCGTTCAAGCACACCCTGCTGATGGGCGGCGACTACAGCTGGCAGGACGCCGACATCGCCCGCTGGCGCACCCTCGGCCCGTCGATCAACCCCGGCAACCCGATCTACGGCCAGGACGTGCAGCGTCCGAACAAGGACACCACCATCCCCGGCCAGGCCATCGACTACGACCAGAACATCGAGCAGATCGGCGGCTACGTGCAGGACCAGATCAAGTACGACGAGCGCTGGATCCTCACCGCCGGCGGTCGCTACGACTACGTGCGCAACGACCTGGACAGCCACACCGGACCGCACAGCATGCAGAAGGACAACGCCTTCACCGGCCGTGTCGGCCTGACCTACCTGACCGACTTCGGCCTCGCTCCCTACATCAGCTATTCCGAGTCCTTCGCCCCGAACTCCGGCCTGGACTCCTCCGGCAACGCGTTCAAGCCCAGCGAAGCCAACCAATGGGAAGTCGGTGTCAAGTACCAGCCCACCGAAACCCTGCTGGTCACCCTGGCCGCCTTCGACCTGATGAAGACCAACGCGCTCACCCCGCAGCTGAACGCCAACGGCATCCCCACCGGATACAACGAGGCCACCGGCAAGCAGCGCTCGCGCGGCATCGAGGCGGAACTGAAGGCCAAGCTGGACGAGAACTGGGACCTGCTCGCCTCCTACACCTACACCAAGGCCGAGATTCACAAGAGCAACGACGGCAACCAGGGCAACCGACCGGCCAACGTGCCCGAACACATGGCCTCCGGCTGGCTCAACTACACCTTCCACGAAGGCGTCCTGGGCGGCCTCTCCGTCGGTGGCGGAGCGCGCTACACCGGCTCGCTCTATGGCAACAACGCCAACACCTTCCACGTCGACAACTACACCCTGTTCGACGCTGGCGTGAGCTACCCGCTGAACCAGAACGTGACCGTCTCGCTGAATGCCCAGAACCTCCTCGACGAGGACTACGTGGCCACCTGTGACAGCGCGATTTCCTGCTACCCGGGCCTGCGCCGCACCGTACTGACCAGTGTGAAGTACAGCTGGTAAGCCGGCAGGCGGCGGGCCGCCCCGCCGCTTCACCGGGCTCCCTGTTCGCAGGGGGCCCGTTGTCGTTTCAACGGACGTAGAGAAGTACCCATGCCCCTCACCCGCCGCCACCTGCTGCAGAACCTCGCCCTGGGCTCATTGGCCTGCGCCAGCGGCCTGCCCCTGATTGCCGGGGAACGCCTGACGCGGATCGTCGCACTCAACTGGGTGGCCGCCGAGACGCTGCTGACCCTGGGCGTCCCGCCGCTGGCGATCTCCGACGACCGCTACTACCGGGTGCGCATGCCTACCCTGGCGCTACCCGAGAGCGTGCGCGACGTGGGCCCGTACTGGGAACCGAACCTCGAACTGATCCAGCAATTGCGCCCGCAGTTGATCCTCAGTGACCCGATGACCCCGACCCTGGAGCGACGCCTGAACGGCATCGCCCCCACCGAACGCGTGGCCATCTATCCCGCCCCCCAGGGTGCCTGGCGCGCGACCACCGGGTTCATGCACGACCTGGCGCGCCGGCTGGGCGTCGAGCAGGTCGCCGCCGATTACATCGCCGCCGGCGAGCGGCGTCTCGCCGAACTGAGGGCGAAGCTGGCCGACCGCCCGCAGCCGCCGGTGTGCGTCGCCGTCCTCAACCAGGACGGCCGCCACGCCGCGGTGTATGGCAGGAACAGCATGGTGCAGGACGTGCTCGATCGCCTCGGCGTCGAGAACGCCTGGCAAGGGCCGGTCGGCCCGGTGGGCCTGGCGATGGTCAGCATCGAGCGCCTGGCCGAGCGCCCGGACGCGCACCTGGTCTACGTCGACATCCCAACCACCTCGGCGCGCCTGCAGAGCCTGCGTCAGCCCAACGACCTGTGGGCCAACCTGCCCGCCGTGCGCCGGGGCCACACCCTGACACTGGAGCGCTTCTACCCCTACGCCGGCGCCGCCTCGGTGCTGGACCTTGCCGAGCGCATCGCCGCCTATCTCTACAGCGCCACGGAGGCTGTGCATGCCTGAATCGACCCTCGGCCTCACCCTCCCCCGTAGCGGCCTGCCGCTGGGCCCGGCGATCTGCACACTGCTGTTGACGGTGCTCGCCGCGCTGCTGGTGCTCCATGGCCTGCAGGGCGCCCTGCCCCGCGAGCTCTGGTGGCAGGCGCTGTGGTCGCCGAACCTCGACGACGTGCGCCAGGTGCTGATGCACTTCAGCTTCTACCCGCGCCTGGCCGTCAGCCTGATGGCAGGTGCTGCACTGGCCCTGGCCGGCACGCTGTTCCAGCAGATCCTGCGCAACCCGCTGGCCGAACCGGTGACGCTGGGTGTATCCGCCGGGGCCAATCTGGCGTTGTCCGCCGCCACCATCTTCGCCCCGGCGTTGCTGGTGCATGGCATGGAGGCGGTCACCCTGAGCGGTGCGGCGCTGGCGGCCTGTCTGCTGTTCGCCTTCGCCTGGGGCCGCACCCTGTCGCCGCTGCGCTTCATCCTCGCCGGCATGGTGATCAGCCTCTATTGCGTATCGCTCAACGCACTGCTGGTGCTGTTCAACCACGACTACCTGATCGACCTGCTGCTCTGGCAGGCCGGCTCGCTGAACCAGAGCGGCTGGGACGGCGTTTTGTACCTGGCGCCGCGTCTGGCGATGGCCATGGTCGTCGCGCTGCTGATGGCGCGTCCGCTGGCCGCGCTGGGGCTGGAGGACGAAGGCGCCGCCGCGGTGGGCGTGAATCTGCGCCGTACCCGCGTGCTCGGTCTCGCCGTGGCGGTGTCACTGAGCGCCTTCGTAACCAGTGCCGTGGGCATGCTCGCCTTCGTCGGCCTCGCGGCGCCCACCATCGCCCGGCTGTGCGGTGCGCGCACGCTCAAGCAACGGCTGATCTGGGCGCCACTGCTGGGCGCCGCGCTGCTTTGCGTGGTGGACCAGATCGCCCGCGAACTGTCGCGTTTCGCCGGGGAGATTCCCGCCGGCATCCTCACCGGCATCTTCAGCGTGCCGCTGCTACTGTGGCTGCTCAGCCGCCAGCGCAGCGGCGGCATCGTCCCGCGCCCGGCACCAGCCAAGCCGCAACGCGAACATCCCTGGCGACTGATCATCGGCGCCGCCATCGTACTCGCCCTGTTGACGCTGCCGGCGATCTACTTCGCGGTGGACGCCAACGGCTGGCACTGGGGCGATGCCGGCCTTGCTGACGCCATCGTCCAATGGCGCCTGCCGCGCGTGCTCGGTTCGCTGGCCGCCGGCGCCATGCTCGCCGTGGCAGGCCTGCTGGTGCAGCGCCTGACCGGCAACCCCATGGCCAGCCCGGAAGTGCTCGGCGCCACCTCCGGCTCGGCCATCGCCGTACTGGTACTGTTCCTGGTGCTGCCGCAGCCGCAGGCCTACATGGTCCCCGCCGCCAGCGTCGGCGCCCTGCTCACCCTCGGCCTGCTGCTCTGGTTCGCCTGGCGCAAGACCTTCAACGCCGAGCGCCTGCTGCTCACCGGCGTCTGCCTGACTACCCTGCTCCACTCGCTGAGCACCCTGCTGCTGGCCAGCGGCGACCCGCGCATGACGGCAATGATGAGCTGGATGACCGGCTCGACCTACCAGGTCGACGTGGCGTCGGCGGGCACCGGAGTGGTCGTCGCTACCGTGATGATCGGCGTGAGCCTGCTGCTGGCCCGTCCGCTGGACCTGCTGTCCCTCGGCAACGGCACCGCGACGGCCCTGGGCTTGAAGCTGCGCCTGAGCCACCTGGCGATCCTGCTCAGCGCCGCGGTGCTCACGGCAACCGCCACCATCATCGTCGGGCCGCTCAGCTTCGTCGGCCTGATCGGCCCGCATATCGCCCGTCACCTGGGCGTGCGCCGCGCCGCTCCGCAGTTGCTGCTGAGTGCGCTGGCCGGCGCGCTGATCATGGTGGTGGCCGACTGGCTGGGAAGGAACATCGCCTACCCCTGGCCAGTGTCGGCGGGACTGCTGGCGGCGTTCATCGGCTGCCCGTATTTCCTCTGGCTGATGCGCCGGGAGCGCAAGGGCTGATTCAGCGTAAGGCGTATAACCGTTCCCGGTTGTACGCCGCTTCATTTCAGCTCATCACTGACGCCGGCATCAGATCGGAGCGCCTTGATCCATCGGCAGAGTGCGGTTCGCGAGCAAGCTCGCTCCTACAGGTGGCACCGCGTGCTCTTCGTAGGAGCGAGCTTGCTCGCGAACCAGCTTGACGCCGGGCTCGCCGGCTTACCAGCGCGCCGCGAGGAACTCCGCCACCCGGCGATAATATCCCTCCACCTCCGGCACCAGGTTGCCCATGCGCAGGAAGTCGTGGGTCATGCCGCAGCAGCGCTCCGCCTCGACTTCCACGCCCTGCTGCACCAGTGCCTGGGCATAGGCCAGGCCTTCGTCCAGCAGCGGATCGAACTCGGCGGCGAACAGCAGGGCCGGCGCACTGCCTTGCAGGGCCGCGCCGGCACGGAGCGGCGAGCAACGCCAATCGCCACGCCGGGCAACCTCCGGCATGTACTGGTCGTAGAACCAGTCCAGGCTGGCCGTTTCCAGCAGGTAGCCCTCGGCGAACAGTTCCTGGGACTCGCTGCGCGCGCTGGCATCCGCCGCCGGGTAGAACAGCAGTTGGGCGCAGGGCTGTTCGGCGCCCTCCCCCGCAAGTTCAGCACTGAGGACGGTAGCCAGCGTGGCACCCGCGCTGTCGCCTCCGACGGCAATGCGCCGTGGATTCAGCCCCAGGTTGGCCGCTGAACTCAGCAGCCAGTCCCAGGCGTCGCGGGCATCGTGGATAGCCGCCGGGAAGGGTGCCTCCGGCGCCAGGCGGTAGCCCAGCGAAATCACGGCGCACTCGCAGTGCTTCGCCAGCAGCCGACACAGGCCGTCGTGGGAATCCAGGCTGCCGACCGTGTAGCCGCCGCCGTGGAAGTACAGGATCGCGCCCTCGCCCGCGCCTAGCGGCCGGTACAGGCGAGCCGGCAGTTGCCGGCCCTCCCGCGCCGGGATCAGCAGTTCTTCCACCGGCATCGACGGTGCGCCGGCCTTGAGCGACTCGGACGAGGCTTCGAACTCCTCTCGCGCCTGCCCCACCGGCAGTTCGTGCAGCGCCGGTCGACCATTGCGGCGGCCTTCGTCGACCATGTCCAGGAAGGCGGAAATCTCCGGGTGCAGCATGCCGACCTCTTTCATCAATGTGTTCATACCGTGGCCTTTTCCTTGGCGGTTTCTACCTGCGCACAGCAGTGATCGATCACGCCGCCCAGCTCTTCGCGCAGCCTGGCCATCAGCGCCTCGATGCGCGACGGCCGGAACACCCGGCGGCTGAACATGCAACGCAGGGTCAGTTCGCCGTCGTAGACCTGGCCGACGATCTCCAGCCAGTTGTTCATCGGCGTGCTGGCGGCGTAGGTGTCGCCGGGTTTCTCCTGCAGCGGCACGAACAGGGCCTGGTCGTCGAAGCTCTGGTCGAACTGGCCGAGGTAGTTGAAGGTGACGCGCGGCTCGGCGCGTGCGGCGAGCTGGCGGCGCAGCGCGTTGTCACCCAGATAGCGCAAGGCGCCGTAGCCGATACCCTTGTCCGGCACCGCTCGCAGCTGCTGGCGGATCGCCGTGATGGCCTGGGCGTAGTCGCCCTGCCCCGGAGTCAGGCGCAGCGGGAACAGGCTGGTGAACCAGCCCAGGGTGCGGCTGTGATCGACCGCGTCGAGGATGTCCTCGCGGCCATGGCCTTCCAGAGCGATCAGTACCGACTCGCTGTCGCACCATTGGCACAGCGTGCGGCCCAGGGCGGTCAGCAGCAGGTCGTTGATCTGCGTGCGATAGGCCTCCGGCGCCACCTTCAGCAGGCGCTGGGTCTGCTGGCGGTCCAGGCGCAGGAACAGTTGCTCCAGGTGCGCCATGCGCTCGGCGCCGCGCGGGTTGTCGCGCTGCGGCTCGCCCAAGCCGGCGGTCTCGGTCTGCTCCAGCCAGTACGGCAGGTCGCCCTGCGCCAGTTGGCTGTCGGCGTACTCGCGCAGGCCCTCGGCCCAGGCGCGGTAGGCGCTGGTGCGTTCGAAGCGCGGCGCCGGTTCGCCAGCGAGCTGCGCGGCGTAACGCTGTTGCAGCTCCTCCAACAGGATGCGCCAGGACACGCCGTCCACGCCCAGGTGGTGGATCACCAGCAGCAGGCGCTGGGTGCCGTCAGCCATGTCGGTGAGCACGCCGCGTAGCAGCCGGCCTTCGCTCAGTTCCAGGCTGCGCTGCGCCTGGTTGGCGATCAGCAGCGCTTCCTCGGCGTTCGCCGCCTGACGCTGCCAGAGCAGCGCACCGGTGACCTCGCTGGCCTCAAGAGTGCGCTGGCGCCACACGCCGTCCGCGCCACGGGCGAAGGACAGACGCAGGCTGCCGTGTTCGGCCAGCAGGCCTTGCAAGGATGCCTCCAGCGCATCAGCGTCGAGACGCTGGCGGCACTCCAGCAGCACCGCCTGGTTGAAGTGGTTGGGCTCCTCCAGCTGCTGCTCGAACATCCATTGCTGGATCGGCACCAGGCCGAAGGATTCGCCATCGTCCGCGACCTCAACCGCAGCGGTCGGCGCCGCTTCGTCCGCCCCCTCGGCACGCTCCAGCAGGCCGGCGATGGTCTGGTACTGCAGCAGGTCGCGCAGGCGGATCTCCACGCCCTCGCCGGGCGCCTGGCGGGCGCGGGAGACGATCTGCAGGCTGAGGATGGAATCGCCGCCGAGGTCGAAGAAGTTGTCGCGGATACCGACGCGCTCCACTTGCAGCACGTCCTGCCAGATGTCGGCCAGGGCGCGCTCGCGCTCGTTGCGCGGCGCCTCGTAGGCTTCGCCCTGCCAGGTCGGTTCGGGCAGCGCCTTGCGGTCGATCTTGCCGTTGGGCGACAGCGGGAAGCGTTCAAGCTTGAGAATCTGCGCCGGCACCATGTAGTCCGGCACCTGCTCGCGGAGGAAGCTGCGCAGCGCGTCACCTTCCGCTTCACCCACCACGTAGCCGACCAGTTGCTTGCCGCTGATGCCGTCGCGGGCGACCACCAGCGCCTCGCTGACCTGCGGGTGCTCCTGCAGGCGCGCCTCGATCTCACCCAGCTCGATGCGGAAGCCGCGAATCTTCACCTGGTGGTCGATCCGTCCGACGTAGTCGATCACGCCATCGGCGCGGCCGCGCACCAGGTCGCCGGAGCGGTAAAGGCGGCCACCGCTCGCATCGAACGGATCGGCGACAAAGCGCTCGGCGGTCAGGCCTGCGCGCTCGTGGTAACCGCGCGCCAGGCCGTCGCCGCCGATGTACAGCTCACCGGCCACGCCCAGCGGAACCTGCCGCAGTTGCTCGTCGAGGATGTACAGCTTGCGCGCGCCGACGCCCTTGCCGATGGGTGCATAGGCGGCATCGCAGGCCGTCGCGCGGTCGGCCTTCCACAGCAACGGCGTGACCACGGTTTCCGTGGGGCCGTAGCCATTGATCAGGTGTTCGGCGCGCAGCGCGCGTTTGGCCAGTTCGAAGCTGGCATTGGGCACCGCGTCGCCACCGAAGCAGTAGATGCGCACCGGCGGCGGGTTGCCGTCACGCAGGGCATGCTCGGCCAGTTGTTGCAGGTAGACCGGCGGGAAGGCCGCCACGCTGACCTGCTTGTCGTGCAGCACGCGGTAGGTCTGCTCCGGAGTCCACAGCTCATCGCCGCGCAGCACCAGGCTGCCGCCGTGAACCAGGGTGGTCAGCCAGCGCTCGTGGGCACCGTCGAAGGCGAAGGACATGAAGTGCAGCTCGCGGGTCGCTGCGTCCATCCGGTACAGCTCGCCGATGGCCGTGCAGTGCATGGCCAGCGGGCCGTGGCTCACCGCCACGCCCTTGGGCTTGCCGGTGGAGCCGGAGGTGTAGATCAGGTAGGCGAGGTTTTCCGGCTCCAGGGCCACCACGGGCAGGTCGCTGTCTTCGCCGCTCAGATCGAGCGCGTCCAGCTCCAGGCACTGCACGCCCGCCGGCAGAGGCAGTCGCTCGCGCAGGCGGCTGTCGGTGATCAGCAGCGCGATGCCGGCATCACTCATCTGGAACTCCAGGCGCTCGCGCGGGTACTCGGCGTCCAGCGGCACATAGGCACCGCCGGCCTTGAGCACCGCCAGCAGCGCCAACGGAATGCGCACGCTGCGCGGCAGGGCCACGCCGACGCGGACTTCCGGACCAATACCCAGCGCCATCAGGCGATGGGCCAGGCGGTTGGAGTCGCGCTCCAGCATCGCGTAGTCGATCTCCTCGTTGCCGCAGATCAGCGCCACCTCATCGCCGCGCAGAGCGGCCTGACGCGCAATCGCCAGGTGCACCGGCTCGGCTGGCGGCAGCAACTGGTGCGGGCCACGGCAGGCGGCCAGCGCGGTGCGGTCATTAGCCGACAGGCATTGCAGCTCGCCGACGCGCTTGCCCGCGCCGTGCAGCAGGCTGTCCAGCACCTGCTCCATATTGCCGCGCAGGCGTGCCACGGCCGACACGCTGAAGTGTGCGCGCAGGTACTGGTATTCGATCTCCAGCCGGTCGCCGACGCGCACGGCGAGGTCCATGGGAATGCTGGTCTCGTCCTTGGATTTCAGCTCGCCGAAGCGCGGGCCCTGGGCGCTGCGCAGCACTTCGTCGACCGGGTAGTTCTCGAACACGATGATGCTGTCGAACAGTGCCTGCCCGGCCTGGCCGGCCCAGCGCTGGATGTCGTACAGCGGCGTGTGCTCGAACTCGCGCACGTCCAGGTTGTAGGCCTGCAGCTCGCGCAGCCAGTCGCCGAGGTCGGCGTCCTCGCTCGGCGCCTGAACGATGGGCAGGGTGTTGATGAACAGGCCCAGCAGGCTGTCGGCCCCCGGCAACTGCGCGGGCCGCCCGGCCACGGTGGCGCCGAAGGCGACGCGCTGCTGCCCGGTGTAGCGTTGCAGCAGGAGAATCCACGCCGCCTGCACCAGGGTATTCAGCGTCACCCGCTGGCTGCGGGCGAAGGCTTTCAGGCGCTCGGTGGCCGCCGCGTCGTAGCGGCTGTACTCCAGGCCGTGGCCACTGCCTTCGACCGGGCGCGCGAGGCTGTCGGCAAGCAGGGTGGACTGGGCGAAGCCTCGCAGGCGAGCGCTCCAGAAGTCCTGGGCCTGCTGCGGGTCCTGGGCTTGCAGCCAATGAATGTAGTCGCGGTAGCGGCCCTGCTCGGCGATGCTCTCGCCGTTGTAGCGGCGCAACACTTCAGCGAACAGCTGAGCGTTGCTCCAGCCGTCGAGCAGGATGTGGTGATGAGTGTAGATCAGCTGGTGGCAGTCCTCGGCGCTGCGCACCAGCACCAGGCGCAGCAGCGGCGGACGCGCAAGATCGAAGCTGCGGCTGCGCTCGGCGGCGGCCAGTTCGTCCAGCGCCGCGCCCAGGTCTTCGCGGCCACGCCAGTCGAGCACCTCCAGCGGCAACTCGACGTACCGGTGCACGGCCTGCACCGGCTTGTCGAGACCTTGCCAGTGCATGCCGGCCCGCAGGTTGTCGTGGGCATCCAGCGCGGCCTGCCAGGCGGCGCGGAAGCGCTCCACATCCAGGTCCTGCACCTCCACGCGCAGCTGGTTGACGTAGACCCCGCCTTCGCTGCCGTCCACGCCGTGGAACAGCATGCCCTGCTGCATGGGCGACAGCGGATAGAGGTCTTCGATCTCGGCCGGATTCAGATCGAGCGCGGCCAGCCGTGCGGCGTCCGGCGCTTCGATGGCTGCGATGGCAACCGGCGCATCGGCCGTCACGACATCGCCAGCCACGCGGGCCAGCGCCTGCAGCGTCTGGTGCTGGAACAGGTCCTTCGGGCGAAGGTGCAGACCGGCGGCGCGGGCGCGGCTGACCACCTGGATGGAGACGATGGAGTCGCCGCCCAGCTCGAAGAAGTTATCGTCCAGCCCCACCCGTTCCAGGCCCAGCACGGCGCACCAGATGCCCGCCAGAGTCTGCTCGCGTTCGCTTTCCGGCGCGCGGTAGGTCTTCTGCAGCAGGCTGAAGTCCGGCTCCGGCAGGGCCTTGCGGTCCAGCTTGCCGTTGGGCGTCAGCGGCATACGCTCGAGCGGGATGATCTGCGCGGGGACCATGTAGTCCGGCAACGCTTCCAGCAAGGCGGCACGCAGGTCGCTCTCGATCTGGCCGGTCACATAGCCCACCAGCTGTTTCACCTGCCCCGCGTCGCGGGCGATCACCACCGCCTCCCGTACGCCGGACTGGCCCAGCAGGCACGACTCGATCTCGCCCAGCTCGATGCGGAAGCCGCGCATCTTCACCTGATGGTCGATACGGCCGAGGTATTCCAGCACGCCGTCGGCGCGCCAGCGCGCGAGGTCGCCGGTACGGTACATGCGCGCACCCATTTCCCTACCGTAGGGATCGGCGACGAAACGCTCGGCGGTCAGTTCCGGGCGGCCATGGTAGCCGCGCGCCAGGCCGTCGCCGGCGATGTACAGCTCGCCGGCCACGCCGATGGGCGCCGGTTGCAGCTCGCCATCGAGGATGTACAGCCGGGTGTTGGCGATGGGCTTGCCGAGCAGAGCACGGGCGCCCTTCTCGATCTTCCAGGCCGCCGACCAGATGGTGGTTTCGGTGGGCCCGTAGAGATTCCACAGCGCTTGGGTCTGAGCCGTCAGCTTGTCCGCCAGCTCGGCGGACAGCGCCTCGCCGCCGCAGAAGAAGCGGCAGCCGGCCAGGCGCGGGAAGTCCTCGTGGCCACTGAGCAGCGTCCAGGTGCTGGGGGTCGCCTGGATCACCGTCACGCCCTGCTCCAGCGCCACGCCGAGCAGGCGCGACGGATCGCGAGCGACGTCGCGGTCCACCAGCACCACCCGGCCGCCGACCAGCAACGGCAGGTACAGCTCCAGCGCGGAGATGTCGAAGGACAGCGAGGTCAGCGCAAGCACTCGGTCCCGCGCCTCCAGGCCCGGCTCGCGGGCTATGCCGAGCATGAAGTTGACCACCCCGCCGTGGCGCACCGCTACGCCCTTGGGCTTGCCGGTGGAGCCGGAGGTGTAGATGACGTAGGCGAGATCATCGGGCTGTGCGAGGTTCGCCAGATCGCTGTCAGCGTAGCCGTCCAGTCGGGCCCAGTCGCGATCCAGACAGAACGCGCGGGCGCCTGTCTGCGGCAGCTCGCCGAGCAGGTGCTGCTGGGTCAGCAGCAGGCGTACGTCGCCGTCTTCGAGCATGTGCGCCAGGCGTTCGGCGGGGAATTCCGGGTCCAGCGGCACATAGGCGCCGCCGGCCTTGAGTACCGCCAGCAGGGCCACCGGCAGTTCGACGGAGCGCTCCAGGGCAACGCCGACGCGGCTGTCCGGGCCGACGCCCTGCTCGCGTAGCCAGTGCGCCAGGCGGTTGGCGCGGCGGTTGAGCTCCGTGTAGCTGAAGCTGCGTTGGCCGTCGGTGACGGCAATATCGTTCGGCGTGCGCGCCGCCTGTTGCTCAATCAGTTGATGCAGGCAGGCATCGCGCGGGTAATCGAAGTCGCTGGCATTCCAGCCGTAGAGCAGTTGCTCGCGTTCGCTACCGTCCAGCAGCGGCAGGCGCGCCACCGGGCACTGCGGATCGGTGACGATGCCGCGCAGCAGGTTGAGGAAATGCCCAGCGAGACGCTGGATGGTCGCCGCGTCGAACTGGTCGGTGGCGTACATGAACTGCCCGCGCACCTGGCCGTCGCGGCTTTCCTCGGTGTTCAGGGTCAGGTCGAACTTGGCGATGCAGCTCTCCAGCTCCAGGCTCTCCAGCTGCAGCCCGCCGGGCAGCTCGCGCAGGGCGTCGCGGCGGCTCGGCTGGTGGTTGCACGCCACCTGGAACAGCGGGTTGTAGCTCAGGCTGCGCTCGGGTTGCAGTGCGTCCACCAGTTGCTCGAACGGCAGGTCCGGGTTGGCCTGGGCGCCCAGCACCGCTTCGCGGGTGCGGACCAGGAAGGCGCTGAAGGATTCGCCGCCGTCGATACGCGCGGACAGCACCTGGGTATTCACGAAGAAGCCGATCAGCCTTTCGCTCTCGGCGCGGCCACGGCCGGCGATGGGCACGCCGACGCGCAGCTCGCGCTGGCCGCTGTAGCGCGACAGCAGCAATTGGTAAGCGCCCAGGATCAGCATGAACAGCGTGGCGCCCTGCCCCCGCGCCAGGTCGCGCAGCGCGTCGCTCAGTTCGCGCGGCAGCTCGAAGTCGAAGGTGGCGCCGCGATAGCTCTGCACCAGCGGACGCGGCCTGTCGCCCGGCAGGGTCAGCAGCAGGGATTCGCCGCCCAGCTGCTCCTTCCAGTAAGCCAGCTGCCGCTCGCCCTCGCCGGCCGCCAGCCACAGGCGCTGCCAGCGGGCCATATCGCTGTACTGGACAGGCAGCTCGGCCAGGGCGGTCTTAACGCCTTGCACCTCGGAGCTGTACAGCGCCGCGAACTCATCGATCAGCACACCGATGGACCAGCCATCGGCAATGATGTGGTGCAGGTTCACCAGCAGCAGCGCTTCGCCCGGCAGGCGCGCCAGGTGCAGGCGCAGCAGCGGGCCTTCGGCGAGGTCGAAGGAGCGTTGCGCGCAGTGGTTAAGCCATTGCCGCGCCTCGGCTTCATTCTCGAAATCCCTGGTTTCCAGATGCGCAGGGCCCGGCGGCAGGGTGCACTGCATGACTTCGCCTTCCGGCTCTTGAAGGGCGCATAACGCGCCAGCGTTATCCGCCGAAGCCCCCTGCGCCATCATCGGCGGATAACGCTTCGCGTTATTCGCCCTACCAGCGCGGTCCTCTGCGCTGCGGAAAACCGTGCGCAGGCTTTCATGACGCACGATCAGCGTGGTGAAGGCGCGTTCCAGCGCACCTTCGTCCAGCGCGCCACGCAGCCGCACGGCGGCCGGAATGTTGTAGGCGGCGCTGTGCGGCTCCATCTGCCAGAGGAACCACAGGCGTGCCTGGGCCGCCGAGAGCGGCGCCTGCTCGCGCCCCTCGCGGAGGATCGGCAGGCGCGACAGGCTGACGCCTTTCTCGCGAAGCTGGCGCAGGAAGACGATCTGCTTGTCCTCGGGCAGCGCGCCAAGGCGCTCCGCGACCTGTTTCAGCTGGGCGTCCATCGGGTCGGTCATTACAGGTTCTCCAGCTCGCCGAGCAGTTCGTCCATCAGGTCCAGTTCCTCTTCCGCGCTGGCGGAGCCTGCCCGCTGGGTTTCGATCCAGGCGGCCAGCGCTGCAATGTTGCTCAGCTCGAACAGGCGGTGCAGCGGCAGTTCCAGGCCCAGGCGCTGACGCAGGGTCAGGCCGACCTGGGTGAGCAGCAGCGAATGGCCGCCCAGTTCGAAGAAGTCGTCGTGCAGGCCGACGCGATCCACCTGCAGCACGTGCTGCCAGATACCGGCCAGCTCGACTTCCAGGTCGCTGCGCGGCGCCACGTACTCGCGCAGGCCGTCGCCCAGCTGCGGGTCCGGCAGGGCCTTGCGGTCCAGCTTGCCGTTGGGCGACAGCGGCATGGCGGGCAGCAGGATGATCCGCGACGGCACCATGTAGTCCGGCAATTCGCCTTGCAGCACCTGGCGCAAGGTTTCGGGTTCGGCGCTGGCTACCACATAGGCCAGCAGCACGCCGTCCTTCGCCACCACCACCGCTTCGCTGACCTGCGGGTGGGCCTGCAGGCGCGACTCGATCTCGCCCAGTTCGATACGCAGGCCGCGAATCTTCACCTGATGATCGAGACGGCCGAGGTATTCGACGGCGCCGTCTTCGCGCTGACGAGCCAGGTCGCCGGTACGGTAGAGACGCTGACCGCTGCCAAACGGATCGGCGACGAAACGCTCGGCGGTCAGGCCGGGACGCGCGTGGTAACCGCGCGCCAGGCCCACGCCGCCGATGTACAGCTCGCCGGCCACGCCTTGCGGCACCGGCTCCAGGCGCTCGTCCAGCAGCACCAGGCGCAGGTTGTCGATGGGCCGGCCGATGGGCACGACGTGCCGCGCGTTGTCCTCATCGCAGGCCCAGAAGCTGACGTCGATCGCCGCCTCGGTCGGGCCGTAGAGGTTGTGCAGCTTCGCGCTGCTGCGCAGGCGGAACTGCTGTTGCAGCTCATGGGGCAGCGCCTCGCCGGAGCACATCACCTGCCGCAGCGACGGGCAGCGTTCCAGCTCGCCGGAAGCGACGAAGGCCTGCAGCATCGAGGGCACGAAGTGCAGCGTGGTGACCTGCCCCACCTCGATCACCTGGCGCAGCGCCGCCGGATCGCGGTGCGCGCCGGGCAAGGCGACCACCAGGGCAGCGCCGGTCATGAGCGGCCAGAAGAACTCCCACACCGAGACGTCGAAGCTGAACGGGGTCTTCTGCAGCACCCGGTCGGAGGCATCCAGCGCGTAGGCCTTCTGCATCCAGTGCAGGCGGTTGACCAGCGCGCGGTGGCTGTTGCCGGCGCCCTTGGGCTTGCCGGTGGAACCGGAGGTGTAGATCAGGTACGCGAGGTTCTGCGGACTGCCGAGAATGGCCGGATTCTGCTCTGACGCCGTGGCGATCTCGCTCCACTGGCTGTCCAGGCAGATCAGTCGGGCGCCAGTCGCCGGCAGGCGATCCCGCAGGTGCTGCTGGGTCAGCAGCAGACCCACGCCGCTATCGCTCAGCATGTGCTGCAGACGGTCCTGCGGGTAGTCCGGGTCCATCGGCACGTAGGCGCCGCCGGCCTTGACGATGCCCAGCAACGCCACCACCAGCTCCAGCGAACGCTCGGCCGCCACTCCGACCAGCACGTCCGGGCCGACGCCCTGGCCACGCAGCCAGTGCGCCAGCTGGTTGGCGCGGGCGTTGAGCTGGGCGTAGCTCAGGCGCTCGTCAGCGCACTGCAGGGCCAGCGCATCCGGGGTCGCGGCAACCTGGCGCTCGATCAGTTCCTGCAGCTGCACGTCGGCCGGGAATATCGCCTCGGTGTCGTTGAAGCGTTGCAGCAGTTCGTAGCGTTCCGCGTCGGCCAGCTGACTGACACGGCCCAGTGGGCGCTCCGCGTCGGCCACCAGGGCCAGCAACAGGCGCTCGAAGTGGCCGCCCAGCTGCTCGATCTGGCTCCCGCTGAAGCGGTCGGCGCGATAGGTGTAGCGCACATCCAGCTGCTCGCCGGCGCTGGCCACCAGGGCCAGGGCGTAGTTGGTGCCGTCCACCGGGCGATGGCCGAGGATGCGCAGGTCATCGTCAACGGGGAACGACAGCGCCGCGTCCATGGGGAAGTTCTCGAACACGATGATGCTGTCGAACAGCGCCTGCCCGCCGCGGCCGGCCCAGCGCTGGATGTCGTACAACGGCGTGTGCTCGAACTCGCGCACGTCGAGGTTGAAGGCCTGCAGCTCGCGCAGCCAGTCGCCGACACGCTGGGCGTCGTCCGGGCTTTGCAGGATCGGCAGCGTGTTGATGAACAGGCCAAGGCTCTCCTCCGCCCCCGGCAAGCTGGCCGGTCGCCCGGCCACGGTGGCGCCGAAGGTGACGCTGCGCTGGCCGCAGTAGCGTTGCAGCAGCAGCGCCCAGGCGCCCTGCACCAGGGTATTGAGGGTGATGCGCTGGGCCTGGGCGAAGCGTTGCAGCGGGGCACTGTCGAGGCGGCTGTGCAGCTCACGCAGCGGCTCCTCGCGGAACCCGGCGTTGCAGGCGGTGGCCAGCAGGGTCGACTCATCGAAGTCTTTCAGGCGTTCACGCCAGAAGGTCTCACCCGCAGCGCCATCCTGGGCATGCAGCCAGGCGATGTAATCGCCGTACTGCACGGTGGGCGCCGGCAGCGACTCGCCACGGTAGAGGGCGAGCACTTCACCGATCAGCCGCGCACTGCTCCAGCCGTCCAGCAGCAGATGGTGGCAGGTCCAGATCAGCTGGTAACGACGCTCACCCAGGCGCACCAGCGCCAGGCGCTGCAGCGGTGGCTTGGCCAGGTCGAAGCCCAGGTTGCGCTGGGCATCGGCGACGCTGTCGAGCTGTTGCTCACTGACGGACTGATCGCGCCAGTCGAAGGACTGCACCGGCAGTTGCACGTCGCCCAGGACGAACTGCAGCGGCGCCGAATCGGCGCTGGCAAGGAAGCCGGTGCGCAGGTTCGCATGGCGGGCGATGACCGCGCGCCAGGCGTCGAGGAAGCGGGCCTCGTCGAGGCCGTCGAGGTCGACGCGCAACTGGTTGACGTAGAGCGAGGAGCCCGGCACGTCGAGCGCATGGAAGAGCATGCCCTGCTGCATCGGCGACAGCGGATAGAGGTCTTCCACTCCGGCCGGCAGCGGCAGTGCGTCGAGCTGTTGCTGGTCCAGCTCGACCAGCGGCACATCCTTTGCGCCAAGCTTGTAGGGATGGCTCAGGCAGTATGCGACCAGCGCTTGCAGCTCGGCGCGCAGCAAGGCTTGCAGCTCGTCGATATCAGCAGCGTCGAACATGAAGCGGCTGTAGGTGACTTCCAGGCTCAGCTCGCCGCCCAGCACACGGCCGACATACACCAGCGCATTGCCCAGCGCAGCATTCAGCGGCTGGCTGCGGCCGACGCCTTCGAAGGCCGGCAGGAAGTCGGCGTCGGCGAAGGCCTGGTCGAGCTGGCCGAGGTAGTTGAAGGTCACCTGCGGCGCCGGCAGGTCACGCAGACTGGCCGCGTGCTGGCTGAGGTAGCGCAGCTGGCCGTAACCGATACCGCCGCGTGGCAGGTTGCGCAGGTGCTCGCAGGTGGCGCGCAGGTCTTCGCCCGGCTCGCCGCCGGCTTGCAGACGAACCGGATACAGGGCGGTGAACCAACCGACGCTGCGGCTCAGGTCCAGCGCGGCGTCGCCGTCCCGGCCATGGCCTTCCATTTCCACCAGCGCGGAGGACTCGCCGGTCCAGGCGCACAGCGCGCGGGCCAGGGCAGTCAGCAGCAGGTCATTGATCTGGATGCGCTGCGCCTTCAGCGCCGGACCGAGCAGTTGGCGGGTGGTTTCGGCGTCCAGGCTGAAGCGCGCGTTGGCGGCTTCCTTCCAGGTTGCCGGAGCGTCGTTGCGGCCACGGTTGAGCAACGGCGCATCGCGCAATTCGGCTTGCCAGTAAGCCAGCTCGGCAGCCACTTCGGCGCTGTGGGCGGCCGCCTGCTGGCGGGCGCTCCAGGCCTGGTAACCATCGGTGCGCGGCAATGCGGCGGGCGTGCGGCCGGCGCGCAGCTCGCGGTAGGCGTACTGCAGGTCTTCCAGCAGGATGCGCCAGGACACACCATCCACCGCGAGGTGGTGGATGACCAGCAACAGGCGCTCGCCGCCCTCTTCCAGGCTGACGAGCATGGCGCGCAGTAGCGGGCCGTTGGCGATATCCAGGCTGGCCTGGGCGTCGTCGCACAGGCGCTCCAGGGTGCCGGCGGCGGCGCGGCGGCGCCACAGCAGGGTCATGTCCAGCGGGCCCTGCTCGGCGTAACGCTGGCGGCTGCCGTCGAAGCGCAGGCGCAGCGCGTCGTGCTGGCCGAGCAGCCAGTGCAGCGCGCGGACCAGGGCGTCGCCGTCCAGTGCTTCGCGCGGTTGCAGCAGCAGCGCCTGGTTCCAGTGGTGACGCTGGGCGCTCGGCACGCGTTCGAAGAAACGCGCCTGCACTGGCGACAGGTCCACCTCGCCGCTGACAGCGGCCAGCGGCGCGGGTGCCGTAGCGGCAGCCGGCGCGCGGCTTTCCAGCCACTGCGCCAGCTGGCGCACGCTCTGGCGTTCGAACAGCTGTTTCGGGCTGAGCTTGAAACCCAGCTTGCGGATGCGCGCGATGATCTGCAGGCTGAGGATGGAGTCGCCACCCAGCTCGAAGAAGTTGTCTTCGGCGCCGATGTGCTCGGCTTTCAGCACGGACTTCCAGATATCGGCAATGCGCTGTTCCAGCTCGCTCAGCGGCGCGCTGTCCAGCGGTTTGGCCACGGCTTCGGCACGTGGCAGGGCCTGGCGATCCACCTTGCCGTTGGCGTTCAGCGGCAGGCGTTCCAGCAGCATCAATTGGGCCGGCAACAGGTACTCCGGCACCTCGGCGGCCAGGGCTTCGCGCAGGCTTTCCACGCTCTGCCCCTCGGCAACAGCCCAGGCCAGCAGCTTCATCGGGCCATCCTTGTCACGCTCGGCCAAGGCCACGGCATCACGCACGCCCGGCAGGCGCTTGAGCGCTTGCGCCAGTTCGCCCGGCTCGATCCGGTAGCCGCGAATCTTCACCTGGTCATCGACGCGGCCGAGGAATTCCACCTCGCCACGGCGGTTCAGGCGCACGCGGTCGCCGCTGCGATACAGGCGCTCGCCCTCGCCGTCTGCAAGATCAGCGACGAAGCGCTCAGCCGTCATTTCCGGCAGGCCGAGGTAGCCCAATGCCAGGCCGGCGCCGCCGATATACAGCTCACCCGGCACGCCCGGCAGCAGGTCGCGGCCGTTCTCGTCGAGCACGCGGATGGCGGTGTTGGCCAGAGGCGTGCCGATGGGCAGGCTGGCGGCCGGCAGATCATCCAGCAGCGACCATTCGTGGGTCAGCACGCCCACGGTGGACTCGCTGGGACCGTAGTGGTTGACGATGCGCAGTCTCGGAGCCAGCTCACGAATCGGCTGCAGCAACGCACCGTCGCAGGCCTCACCGCCCACCACCAGCAGACGGCGCGGCAGCACGGCGGCGGCATTGGGCGCGGCGGCCAGCAGGCCGGCGAGGTGGCTGGGGACGATCTTCAGCACATCCACTTCGCGCATGAACTGCGAGAAGCGTTCGGCGTCGGCCACCGCCTGGGCATCGGCCAGATGCAGACGACCACCGCCGCACAGCGCGCCGAACAGCGTGGTGTGACCGAGGTCGGCAGCTACCGAGGAAACCATCGCCATGCCCAGGCCATGGGCGCGGCCCCGGTCCAGTTGCAGACGTTCGAGCACGGCTTGCACGTAGTTGGCCAGCGCCGCGTGGCTGACGCGCACGCCCTTGGGCTGGCCGGTGGAGCCGGAGGTGAAGATCACATAGGCGGCCTGCTGCGGGTCGATGCGCCGCGCGGGCGCCGCCTCGCCGCCTTGCTGTGGGCCACCGGCGGGGATCAGGACGGCGGCATCGCCGAAGGTTTCCAGCAGCGCGGCATCGCTGACCAGCACGCGGCCAATACCGTTGGCGCTGATCAGTTGGCGCAGACGCTCGGCCGGCTGCGCCGGGTCCAGCGGGACGTAGGTGGCGCCGGCTTTCAGCACGCCCAGCAGCAGGAGCACCCACTGCGCGCTGCGCTCCTGGCAGATCGCTACGCACTCAACTGGCTCCACGCCGCTGTCGATCAGTGCGTTGGCCAGGCGGTTGGTGCGGGCATCCAGTTCGGCGTAGCTGTAGCGCACGTGGTCGTCCTGCACAGCGAGGGCGTCCGGTTGCGCGACGACTTGCGTGGCGAACAGAGCGAGCACGTCCTGCTGCGGCCACTGGCGCGCCTCGCCACGACGACGCGAAGCCATTGGGCGCGGATACTCGCCGAGAGCACGCTGCGGTTCGGCACACAGCTGGCGCAGCAACGCTTCGAACTGCCCGGCGATGGCGGCGACGCTGTCCTCGTCGAACAGGTCGCGGGCGTAGACGAAGCTGCCGCGCAGCTCATCGCCAGGTTGGCCGTTGGCATCCAGCGTCTCGGCCATGTCCAGGGCGAGATCGAAGCGCGCGCCGTACTGTTCCTCGCTGAACAGCGCAAGCTTCAGCGCGCCGGCATCGGGCAGGCGGCTGACGTCGAAGCCGAAGTTGAACTTCACCTGCACCAGTGGGTTGTAGGCCAGGCTGCGCTCGGGTTGCAACGCTTCCACCAGTTGCTCGAACGGCAGGTCCTGGTTCGCTTGCGCACCGAGCGCCAGCGGCTTGAGGCGGGTCAGCAATGCGGCGAAGGATTCGTCATCGGCGACTTGCAATGGCATGACCTGGGTGTTGACGAAGAAGCCGATCAACCCTTCGGTTTCCAGCTGCTGGCGGTTGGCAATCGGCACGGCGATACGCAGGTCGCGCTGGCCGCTGTAGCGCTGCATCAGCACGGCGTAAGCGCCGAGCAGCAGCATGAACAGGGTGACGTCCTGCTCGCGGGCCAGTTGTTTGAGACGCGCACCAAGTCCGGCATCAAGGCTGAAGCCGAGGCTGCCGCCCCGGTAGCTCTGCACCGCCGGGCGTGGACGGTCGGCAGCCAACTCGAGAACGGGCGTATCGCGGCCCAGCTGCTCGGCCCACCAGCTCAGCTGACGCTGGCCCTCCTCGCCCGCCAGCAGCTCGCGCTGCCACTGGGCATAGTCGGCGTACTGCACCGGCAGCGCTGGCAATTGCAGCTTCTCGCCCGCAGCGAAGGCACCGTAGAGACGGCTGAACTCGTCCACCAGCACGCGGATCGACCAGCCGTCGGAGACGATGTGGTGCATGGTCAGCAGCAGCACATGGTCGCTGTCGGCCAGCTTGAGAAGGGTCAGGCGCAGCAGCGGGCCGTGGCGCAGATCGAACGGACGCTGCGCTTCTTCCTCGGCCAGCCGGCGCGCGGCGCCTTCGGCATCGTTTTCGGCGGACAGGTCAACACACGCCAGGTCCAGGGGCTGGGCCGGCTGGATGCGCTGGAAGGCCTGGCCGTCCACTTCATCGACGGTGGTGCGCAGGGTTTCATGGCGCGCCACCAGGGCGTCGAAAGAATGGCGCAGCGCGGACTCGTCCAACTGACCACGCAGGCGCAGCGCGCCTGGCACGTTGTAGGCGGCGCTGGTCGGTTCCATCTGCCAGAAGAACCACAGGCGGCTCTGGGCGGCGGACAGCGGCAGGTCGCCGTCGCGAGCCACGGCGCGCAGTGGCGGACGAACGCTGGACGCCGATGCACTCAGCCGCGCCGCGAATTCATCCAGGCGGCTGGCTTCGAACAGGTCGCGCAGCGGCACCTCGCAGCCCAGGTCGCGGCGCAGGCGGGAGATGACCTGCGTGGCCAGCAGCGAGTGGCCGCCCAGCTCGAAGAAATCGTCCTCGCGACCCACAGCCGGCACGCCAAGCACTTCAGCCCAGACGGCGGCGACGCGGCTTTCCAGTCCATCGCGCGGGGCCTCGGCAGCGCTGGCGGTTTCCTGCGGATCGGGCAGCGCCTTGCGGTCGATCTTGCCGTTGGCGTTGAGCGGCATCTGCGCCAGCACGAGGATGCGCGACGGCACCATGTAGTCCGGCAGTTGTGCGCGCAGAACGGCTTTCAGGGTGTCTTCGGCGACGCCTTCACCCGTCACGTAACCCAGCAGGCGCTTGCCGCGCTCGCTGTCACGGGCGATCATTGCCGCTTCGCGCACACCGGGCAGCGCGCGCAGGCGCGCTTCGATCTCGCCCGGCTCGATACGGAAGCCACGGATCTTCACCTGCTGGTCGACGCGGCCGAGGTAGTCCAGCGCGCCGTCTTCACGCCAGCGCACACGGTCGCCGCTGCGGTACAGGCGAAGGCCGTCCGCGTAGGGGTCAGCGACAAAGCGTTCGGCGGTCATGCCGGCGCGCTGGTGGTAACCACGGGCCAGGCCGTGGCCGCCGATGTACAGCTCGCCGGCCACACCGCGCGGCAGCGGCTGCAGGCGGTCGTCGAGGATGTACAGGCTGCGCTCGCCCACCACTTCGCCAATGGGGGCGTAGGCAGCGCCGCAAGTGGTGCGGGCGTCGGCCTTCCAGAGCAGCGGAGTGACCACGGTTTCAGTCGGGCCGTAGCCGTTGATCAGGTGCTGTGGCTTGAGCGCCTGGTGCGCCAACTGGTAGGCCGCTTCGGGCACCGCGTCACCGCCGAAGCAGTAGATGCGCATGCTCGGCGCGTGGCCGTGAATCATGGCCTGCTCGGCCAACTGTTGCAGGTAGGCCGGCGGGAAGGCGGCCACCGTGACTTGGTGGCGGCGCAACCGGTCGAGCGTCTGCTCGGCGGTCCACAGCGCGTCATGGCGGATCAGCAGGCTGCCGCCGTGGGACAGCGCGGTGAGCCAGCGCTCATGGGCACCGTCGAAGGCGAAGGACATGAAGATCAGTTCGCGATCTTCGCTGGTCATCGCGTAGCGCTGGCCGATGGCGCGGCAGTGCGCGGCGATCTCGCCGTGGGCCACGGCGACCCCTTTGGGCTGGCCGGTAGAGCCGGAGGTGTAGATCAGGTAGGCGAGGTTCTGCGGCTGGATGCGCAGCAGCGGACGCACGGCCAGGGCGTTGGCCAGGTCGGCCTCTTCCAGTACCAGGCGCTCGACACCTTCGGGCAGCGGCAGGCGTTCGGCCAACTCGGCAGTGGTCAGCAGCAGGTCGACGCCGGCGTCCTGCATCAGCCAGGCCAGGCGCTCCTCAGGGTAGTCGACGTCCAGCGGCAGGTAGGCGCCGCCGGCCTTCATCACCGCCAGCAGCGCCAGCGGGATGTCCACCCCACGCGGCAGCGCCACGGCAACCCGGCGCTCCGGGCCGATACCGCGCTGGATAAGGCGCTGCGCCAGGCGGTTGGAGCGATCCTCCAGTTCGGCGAAGTTCACTTCGCGCTGAGCGTCGATCAGCGCGACCTTGGCCGGATGCCGCCGCGCCTTGGCGGCGATGGTCTCGCTCAGCGCCTCGAACGCAGGCGCGTCACCGGCTACGGCGATGCTCCAGTCGCGGGCGGGCAGCCAGTCGCGGGCGTCCAGGGCCACATCGGCATTGAGCTCCGGCAGCGCGCGCAGCAGGTCGAGGAAGTGCTCGACCAGCCGCTGCATGCCGGCGGCGGCGTAGCGCTCGCGGGCATAGCAGAAGCTCAGGCGCAGGGTCTGCTCGCCTTCGCGGACGCGCAGTACCAGGTCGAACGGAGTTTCCAGGTCGATCTGCTCCAGCGCTTCCACGGTCAGGCCCGGCAGGCCGTTGCCGGCGCGCGGTTGCCACTGGTGGTCGAAGGCCACCTGGCACAGCGGATGGCGGCCGTGGCCGCGCTCGGGTTGCAGGGCTTCCACCAGTTGCTCGAACGGCAGGCCCTGGTGCGCCTGGGCTTGCAGCAGGTCGTCGCGCAGTTGGCGGAGCACGCCACGCAGGGTCGCGCCTTCGGGCAGCTCGCTGCGCAGCACCAGCAGGTTGACGAAGAAACCGACCAGACGCTCGCTGTCCAACTGTTCACGGCCAGCCTGGGTCAGGCCGATGCGCAGGTCGTGCTGACCGCTGTAGCGTTGCAGCAACAGGTTGTAGGCGCTGAGCAGGAGCATCGGCAGCGTCGCGCCGTGGGCCTGGGCCAGACCGCGCAGCCGGCGGGTCAGGTCGGCGTCGACTTCGCGTTCGATCAGTGCGGCGCTCTGGCCTTTCCCTCCCGTCGCGAAAGGCAGCTCCAGCGGCGAATGCTGAGTGCCCAGGCGCTCGCTCCACCAATCCAGCAGGCGCGCGCCCTCGCCCGCCTCCAGCCGGGATTGCTGGGCGGCGGCCAGGTCGAGGTATTGGCGCGGCAGCATCGGCAGCACCGGCTCGCGTTGTTCGACGACGGCGCGGTAGCACTCGGCGAACTCGTCCAGCAGCAGGTTCAGCGACCAACCGTCGGCGATGATGTGGTGCACGCACAGCAGCAGCGCCTGGCGGCCGCCGCCGAGGTTCTGCAGGCGCAGGCGCAGCAGCGGGCCGGCGACCAGGTCGAAAGGTTCGGCGGCGAAGGCATCGGCGTCCTCGCGGGCGGCGATGTCGCGGCGGGCATTGCCGAGGGAGCTGAAATCGCTCTCGGTCAGTTCTACCCGATTGTCGTCGGACAGGCTCAGCGTGATGTCGCCATCCGCCTGTTCGATGAAGCGGCTGCGCAGGGTTTCATGGCGGCCCAGCAACACGGCAAAGGCCTGCTCCACCGCCGGACGACGCAACTCACCCCGCAGGTTCATGCGCCCGGCGATGTGGTAGACGGCGCTTTCCGGCTCCAGCTTCCAGAGGAACCACAGGCGACGCTGAGCCGGCGACAGCGGCAGCAGGCCGTCACGCGGGACCTGCGCAATGGTTTCTGCTTCAGTCGTCGGCAGTGCCGCCAGCGCGGCGGCGAAGGCGCCCAGTTCCGGCGCTTCGAACAGCAGGCGCAGCTCCACGGCGCGGCCCAGGCGCTCGCGCAGGCGCGCCATCAGTTGAGTGGCCTTGATGGAGTTGCCGCCCAGGGCGAAGAAGTTGTCGTCGCGGCGGATCGCCGGCAGCTCCAGCACCTCGCTCCACAGCGCGGCGATGGATTCTTCCTCGGCGTTCAATGCGGCGACCGGCCTGGCGCTCGCGCCATCGCTGATCGGCTCGCCGGCACGCTGGATGGCGTAGGCCTGCAGGCTGCCGTCGAGCAGTTGGGCCCGGCAGGCCGAGCGTTGCAGCTTGCCGCTGGAGGTCTTGGGCAGCGCACCCGGTTCCAGCAGCGCCACCACCAGCGGCGCCTCCTGGAAGCTTTCCGCCACGGCGGCGGAAATGGCCTTGGCCAGGGCTTCGGCGGAAATCAGCTTGCGCACGCTGCGCCCGACTTCGGCGGCGATGCCGATGCCGTCGCGGCCCTGGTGTTCGATGGCGAAGGCGGAAACGCGGCCCTTGCGCACCAGGTCCACCTCTTCCTCGACGCAGCGCTCCAGGTCCTGCGGGTAGAGGTTCTGCCCACGGACGATGAGCATGTCCTTGAGGCGGCCGGTGACGAAAAGCTCGCCGTTGTGCAGGAAGCCCAGGTCGCCGGTACGCAGCCAGGTGCGACCGTCCTTCTCGACGAAGGTGCGCGCGCTGGCCTCCGGGTTGCGCCAGTAGCCCAGCGCCACGCTGGGACCGCTGCTCCAGATTTCACCGACGCGATCCGGGCCGAGGGCTTCGCCGCTCAGCGGGTCAACCAGTTGCACGTCGTGGTCCGGCTGGGTGCGCCCGCAGTTGATCAGCGAAGTGCCGCGGCCCGGTCGGGCGACGTTCTCGCCCAGGGCGTTGAGGTCGACTTCCAGTTGGCCGATGCCTTCACCGCGCACACCGCCGGTGACGAACAGGGTCGCCTCGGCGAGACCGTAGCAGGCGTAGAAGGACGAGGCGTCGAACCGGGCCGGGGCGAACCAGGCGGCGAAGCGTTCCAGGGTGTCCGGGCGGATCGGCTCGGAGCCGGAGAAGGCCACGCGCCAGGTGCTCAGGTCGAGGCCTTCCAGCGCGGCCTCGTTGACCCGCTCGCAGCACAGGCGATAGGCGAAGTCGGGGCCGCCGCTGACGGTGCCGCCGAAGCGCGCAATGGCTTCCAGCCAGCGGCGCGGACGTTCAAGAAAATAACGCGGGGACATCAGCACACATTCGATGCCGCTGTAGATCGGCTGCAGCAGCCCGCCGATCAGACCCATGTCGTGGAACAGCGGCAGCCAACTGACCATCACGTCGTCGTCGCCGATACCAAGGCCGTGGCGGATCAGGCGTTCGTTGGCGATCAGGTTGCCATGGCTGACCTGTACGCCCTTGGGCGTCGAGGTGGAGCCGGAGGTGTACTGCAGGAACGCAATGTCGTCGTCGGCCAGCTCGGGCATCTGCCATTCGACGGCCAGCGCCGGGTCGGCCTGGTCCACCGCGAGCAACAGCGGGCTGTCGCCGATCTCGCGCACGCAGGCCGGGCGCAGTGCTTCGATCAGCGTGGAATCGGTGAGCACCAGGCTGGGCTGCGCGTCTTCGAGGATCGAACGCAGGCGCGCCAGGTGCTGCGGGCGCACGGACTCCGGCGGATAGGCCGGCACGGCGATGATCCCCGAATAGAGGCAGGCGAAGAACGCGGTGACGTAGTCCGGCCCGCTGGGCAGCAGGAGCACGGCGCGGTCGCCGCACCGGCCATGGCGCAGCATCCAGGCGGCCATGGCGCGGGCGCGCTCGTCCAGCTCGCGAAAGCTGATAGGCACCTCGATGTTCTCGGCGATGAATCGCAGGGCAGTCTTGCGCGGCATTTCGCAGGCGCGTTGCAGCAGGGCCTCGACCAGGTTTCCTGCGGCTTCGTAGCGGTCGTTCATGACATCACCTGTTCTGGCGGCGAGCGCGTGGGGCCCGCCGGAGGAAATTCGTTGGTTTCGGGGCGCCGAGGCAGGTCGCGCGCGCCGATCAGTCCCCTCTCCGTCTGGGAGAGGGAGTTATCCGTGCGGGCTTCAACGCTCGGCGTCAGCCCCATGCCCCTCAGCCATCGCGACCACGACTTTTCGCGGCCCGCTGAACGGCGAGCGCGCGTGGGCGGCGAGCATGTTGTCGAGCATCAGGACGTCGCCGCTGTACCAGGGGAAGCTCACCTTGGCCTCCTCCAGCACGCCGCGGATTTCGTCGAGCACCGAGGGTTCGATGGGGCTGCCGTCGCCGTAGTAGACGTTGCGCGGCAGGTCTTCCTCGTCGACGATTTCCAGCAGGCTCTCGCGCACGTCCGGCGGCAGGTTGGAGACGTGGAACAGGTGCGCCTGGTTGAACCACACCCAGTCGCGGGTGCGCGGGTGGCGGGCCACCGCCTGGCAGACCTGGCGGGTGCGCAGTTCGCCGTCCTCCTTCCACTCCCAGGCGATCCGGCGGGCCTTGCAGTAGACCTCGACCACCGCCGGGTCATCGCTGTTGAACACCTGCTGCCAGGCCACGTCCAGGCCGTTGCCGAAGTTGCGCGTGTACATCAGCCCGCGTTCGCTGAAGCGGCGGCGGATGCCCTCGTCCACCCGGCGGTAGATCTCGCGGCTGTCGGCGATGGGCGTCTCGCCGCCGCTCTGCGCGGCCTGCACGCAGTAGAACCAGATCTTCATCGGCCATTCGCGGGTGTAGGCCTGCTCGTTATGCAGCGGGATGTGCTGGTGCGGCGGGTACTCGGTGGAGGTGTACACGCCGCTGGTGACGTTGCTGCGCGGCGTCGAACCGAACTCGTAGTTGAGCAGCGGATGACCGAAGCCGGCGGCGAACTCGCGGAAGCGCTCCGGCGCGCCGACCTGGAAGCCACGGAAGAGGATGCCGGCGCAAACCGGCAGGCGTTCAGCCGCCAGCGGGCGCAGGTCGGTCAGGGCGTCGAGCAGGTCGATGCCGTCGCCGCGAGCCTGTACCAGCAGCGGCAGGCCGCCACGGGCCTGGGCCAAAGGAGCAACGTCGAACAGGGTGGAACTGGACATCGGGGTTCTCCGCAAGGTCGCTCAGGCCAGCGCCGCGCTGGTCGCCTGGCCCGGTTGCTGCAGGCGGGCACGCAGCAGTTCGAGCAGGCGCGCCTCGCTGGAATTGAGGAAGAAGTGGCCGCCGTCGAGCATCTCCAGGGAGAAGCCGGCGCAGGTCTCGTCCTGCCAGGCGGACAGCGACTCCACCGAAAGCCGGTCGGCCTTGCCGCCGAACACGTGGATCGGACAGGACAGCGGCGGGCGGCGGCGGTAGTCGTAGAGGCCGCAGAGAAGGAAGTCGGCGCGCATCACCGGCAGGGTCAGGGCGAGCATTTCCGCATCGGCGAAGACCGCCTCGGCGGTGCCGCCCAGGCGGCGCATACGCTCGATCAGCTGTTCGTCGCTCTGCTCCTGCGCCAGCTCGCGGTGGCTGTCGCGGCGCGACGGCGCGGAGGCCGCCGAGGCGAACAGCGCCTGCGGCATCGGCAGACCGCGCTCGCGCAGGGCATGGACCAGCTCGAAGGCCAGCAGGCCGCCGAGGCTGTGGCCAAAGATGGCGTAGGGCTGATCCAGGCGCGCGGCGATTTCGTCGGCCAACTGGCCGGCCAGCACGCGCAGGTCGGTCTGCAGGTTTTCGGCGAAACGCCGGCCACGGCCGGGCAGCTCCACCGGACAGACCTCGATCCAGGCCGGCAACTGGCGCTTCCAGCGTGTGTAGAGCATGGCGCTGGCGCCGGAATACGGCAGGCAGAACAGGCGCAGCATGGGTTACTGCCCCTCGGCCATCTTCTGCCGCAGGCTGAGCGGGCGCATGTCGGTCCAGTTGGCCTCGACGAAGGCCAGGCAGTCGGCCTTGCTCCCCTGCTTGCCGGCATCGCGCCAGCCGGCGGGGACTTCCTTGTAGCCCGGCCACAGCGAGTACTGCTCTTCACCGTTGACCAGCACCTTGTAAACCGCATCTTCGCGATCGAACGCCATCGCTCTTCTCCTTCAGCTGTAGGGGATGCCGGCCACCGGCCATTACCGATTTTTTCCGGCTCTGCCATGAAGACGAAGGAGGCAGGGAAATAGTTAGCTATCGCATATGCGATTAATTCTCATAGGATATGCGCCGGCGCAAAATGCCTGATCTGTTCCGGGCACCCGGGAAGAACTCTCAAGGAAGGATAGGAATGAAAAATCTTCGAACCGCTGTGGGAACCCTATTCCAGAGCGATTGCCGAAGTCTCTCGAATTAATTGATAATAATTATCATTTGATCTAGATTGACCGCCTCAACCCATGTGGACGTCCCCGCCTCCGCCGCCGCATAGGAACACCTTGCATGTCCAAGCCAATGCCCGCCGAGTCGCGCCCCGCTCTCCATGAGCTGTTCGCCACCCACCGGCAGACCTTCATCAATGCGGCCGCACGCATCCTCGGCTGCCGCAGCCATGCCGAAGACGTGGTGCACGATGCGTACATCAAGCTCAACGCCACCGACCTGACCTCCGGCATCCAGTCGCAGAGCGGCTACCTGATGCGCGTGGTACGCAACCTGGCCATCGATCTCTACCGGCGCCAGGCGCTGGAGAAGCGCTATTCGGGGAGCGAGGAGGAAGGCATGCACGTCGCGACGCCGGCTGCCTCGCCGGAGACCGAGCATGAGGGTCGGCAGACGCTCGAAGCCATTTCCAACGCCCTGCTCGCCTTGCCCGAGCGCACGCGCTATGCCTTCGAGATGTACCGCCTGCACGGTCGCTCGCAGAAGGAGATCGCCGAGGAACTGGGGGTTTCCCCGACGCTGGTGAACTTCATGGTGCGCGACGCGCTGGTGCACTGCCGCAAGACCCTCAAGGGCCTGGAAGAAGGTCGCTGCTGAGGGGATCGCAGCCTTGGGTCAGGGCGCGAAAGATCGCTCCGGTGTAGTGCTCGCCAGTCGCCAGAACATGGCAATGAACGCCGAAGGGCTGCAGCAGCCGGGTTGAAGGCAATCTGCTGCAGCCCCCGTGAAACGTCCGTCAGCCTTCGACCAGCTCCACCTGCTCCGGCTCGCGCTTCATCAGCACGCGGCCATTGCGGATCGAATACAGCGCCTTGGTCTGCTGGCGCACCGCCTCGTAATCGCTGTCCACGCCGAGCACCAGCAGATTGGCCGGGCGGCCGGCGGCGATGCCGTAGCGCGCGCCCAGGTTCAGCGCACGGGCGCTGTTGTCGGTGACCAGGTCCAGCGCGCGCTGCAGGTCCTCGAAGCCCATCATGTGACAGATGTGCAGGCCGGCATCCAGCACGCGCAGGATGTTGCCGTTGCCCAGCGGGTACCACGGGTCCTTGATCGAGTCCTGGCCGAAGCAGACGTTCATTCCGGCACGGTCGATCTCGGCCACTCGGGTCACGCCACGGCGTTTCGGGAAGGTGTCGAAGCGCCCCTGCAGATGGATGCTCTCGGTCGGGCAGGAAACGAAGTTGATGCCCGAGCGCTTGAGCAGACGGAACAGCTTGGAGCAGTAGGCGTTGTCGTAGGAGCCCATGGCCGTGGTGTGGCTGGCCGTGACGCGGCCGCCCATGCCGCGCACGCGGGCCTCTTCGGCGAGCACTTCGAGGAAGCGCGAGTTCGGATCGTCGGTCTCGTCGCAGTGCACGTCCACCAGGCAGCCGGTGCGCTCGGCCAGGTCCATCAGGAACTTGATCGAGCTGACGCCCTGCTCGCGGGTGTTCTCGAAGTGCGGGATACCGCCGACCACGTCCGCGCCCAGGCGGACCGCCTCTTCCATCAGCTCGCGGCCACCCTCGTAGGACTCGATGCCCTCCTGCGGGAAGGCGACGATCTGCAGGTCGACCAGGTGCCTGGCCTCTTCCTTCACTTCCAGCATCGCCTTGAGCGCGGCCAGGGTCGGATCGGTCACATCCACATGGGTGCGCACGTGCTGGATGCCATGGGCGGCCAGCATGCGGATGGTGGTGTGGGCGCGGGACTTGGTGTCCTCATGAGTGATGGTTTCCTTGCGCTGGGCCCAGCGCTCGATGCCCTCGAACAGGGTGCCGCTCATGTTCCACTCCGGCTCGCCGGCGGTCAGGGTGGCGTCGAGGTGGATGTGCGGCTCCACCAGCGGGGCGATGGCCAGGTTGCCACGGGCGTCGATGTCGTCGCCGCTGGCGGCCAGGGTGCCGGCTTGCTGGATGACATCGGCGATGACGTCGCCTTCGCAGCGGATGGTGAACAGGCCGGTCTGCTTGCGCAGCGAGGCGTTGATGATCTTCATGGGCTCTTGGTCCTCTTCAGGCTATTCGTGGCGCGGCGCGCTGGACATGCGCCAGATGAGCAGCGCCACGGAGGTATTCAGGCGGAATTGCGCGTCGTCCAGGGACTGGCCGCTCAGGGCCTCGATGCGCGCGATCCGCTGGTTCAGGGTGTTGCGATGGATGCCCAGGCGCTGCGCGGCCTTGAGCGCGTTGCCGTTCTCCTGGACAAGCGCGTCGAGCGTCTCGATCAGCAGGTGCGGCTGTTTGCGCCCGGGCTCCGAGAGCGGGCCGAGGGTGTCTTTCATGAACTGCTCGATCACCGCCCGATCGGGAATCGCCCGCAGCAGGCGCAGCACGCCCAGCTCACGGTAGTCGCAGAATCCGCTGGGCGCCTGCATGCCTTCGGCAACGTCCAGCGCCTGGCGCGCTTCGAGCAATGCGCGGGGGAATTCCGCGCAGGAATCGGCGCGGGCGGACAGCCCGAGGTACGCACGCAACGGCGCCAGCTCCTGCTGCAGCTCGGCGGCCAGCGTGTGCAGCTCGGCGCGCTCCACGTCAGCCAGCAGGAGGACGAACAGGTCACCCTGGATCACCACCGGCAGGCGCTCGGGGCGCGCCTGCTGCCAGTTCTCCAGATGGTCGAGCAGGCGCTGGCGGGTCAGTTGCAGCGCGCGCTCGGCTTCCTCCGGTTCCTGTTGCTGGAACAGCCTGTCGATGCCGGACAATCGCAGCGCCACCAGCCGGCGCGCAGTTTCCAGCGGCAACTCCAGGTGTTGCGCGCGGCGACGGACGATCTCCAGGCTCGGGAAGTCACCACTGAGCAACTGGCCGAGGATGTCGCGGCGAGAGGTCTTCACCTGGGTCATCTGCACCAGTGCCGTGCCGATCAGGTGAGTGACGATGACCATCTTCAGCGCATAGGGCTGCTCGATCAGCGGCAGGCCTTCCAGCTCGGCTAGCCGTACCACGGAGTCGGGGATGCACTGAATGAACTCGTCACCGGTGAGGATAACGATCCCGGCGATGCCGCTGGCGACGCCTTCGCGCACCAGCTGCAGCAGGTTGGCCTCGTTGCGGCTGTGGTTGATGCCGGTGACGAACACCAGTTCGCCGCCCATCACCCAGTCGGCGATGCCGACGTTTTCCGCCACGTAGGACCAGCGCACGCTGCGATGCACATTGCGCGCGCCGGCCCGCAGCGCGAGGCTTTCCAGCCCCGGCAGGCGGAGGATTTCCTCGACGCTCAGGCTCAAGCGCGCGGCTCGGCCACCGGCGCACGGGCGCGGGTGACTTCGGTGAGGACGATGTAGCAGAGCGCGGAGGCGGCGATGCCCACCAGCGGCGCGATCCACGGCGAGGCATAGGCGAGGCCCGCGCCGACCGCGTAGGACGCGAGGCCGGTGACGTTGAACGCCGGAATGTGCGCGCCCACCAGCGCCGGGTATTCACCGCGGTTGCGGTACCAGTAGTCGGCCATGATCACGCCGCCCAGCGGCGGGATGATCGAGCCCAGCAGCACCAGGAACGGGATCAGCCATTCGTACATGCCGCCGATGGCCAGGATGATGCCGATGCCGGCGGCCAGCAGGGTCATGCTCCGGCGACGCTCGCTGCGCACCAGATGGCAGGCGGCGGCGGAGACGTTGTAGATGGTCGGGCCCTGGATGGTCCACAGGTTCAGGCAGAGCATGATCACCGCGGCAAAGGACAGGCCTTGCAGCACCATCACTTCGACGATGTCGGCGTTCTGGTAGACGATAGCGCACCAGGCACCGGCGACGATCATCAGGCCGTTGCCGATGAGGAAGGCGACCACACTGGCGATCACCGCGATGCGCCCGCTGCGGGCCATGCGGGTCCAGTTGGTGGCCTGGGTCGCGCCGCTGGCGAAGGTGCCGAAGACCATGGTCACGGCGGCGGAGAAGGTCAGGCTCTGGCTCGGCTCCTTCGCCAGCAGGCCGCTCCAGCCGCCGGCCGCACCGGTGGCGATGACCATGGAGGCCACCAGCAGGATGAACATCAGCGGCACCGACACGCGGGACATGATGTCCAGACCCTTGAAGCCGATGATCGCGGTGACCGAGAACAGCAGGCCGAACACCACCATCAGCGGGATGTTCAGCCACTCGGGGAGGCCCAGCATCTTCACCAGCACGATGGCCACGGTGGCGGTGCCCCAGGCGTACCAGCCCAGTTCGGCGAAGCCGAGGAGGAAGTCGGACAGCTTGCTGCCGCGCTCGCCGAAGCAGAAGCGGCCCATCAGCACGGTATTCAGACCGCTGCGCGAGGCGATCAGGCCCAGCGCGGCGGCGTAGATAGCGAGCAGCACGTTGCCGATGAAGGCGACCAAGAGCATGTCGACGAAGTCGAAGGCCATGCCGATCTTGCCGCCGGCGAACATGGTGCCGGTGAAGAAGGTGAAGCTGAACAGGACCATGGCGATGGGCAGCAGGCCTTTGCGCCCTTCCCTGGGCGTCGCGCTCAGGGGGAATTCACTGGGGGAACTCATCAGGTGTCTCCGCGAGGATTGGTGAATGTCTCCCGGCCCAACGCAAATAGCGGGCCGGAAAAGCCAATCAGGAACGACGCGGAAATTTTGAGCATGTGGAACATTGTGAACTGTTCACAATGCACACTTCCGGTGGGTGTAACGGCGTTTCAAGATAGCTCAAATGTGCATTGTGCGGATTTTCGGGGCACGATGCAGCTTTTTCGCACCAAATCTGACGAAACCCTGACTTGCGTTCCTACCGTTCAGCGGACTTCGCCAGGCCGTTTCACCCTCTGCGCGAACGTCTCAAACGTCACTGCACCGTGCGGTCTGGCGAAGGTAGCGCAGAGTATGGACCTGCCCCTGGGAGTCCAGGTAGGTCATGGTCGCCAGGCTGACTTCGCAGCGTTCGTTGGGCTGCTCGATGCGCAGCACCTTCGCCACGTCCAGCGGCATGCCGTACTGATAGACCGGCGCCTCGTCGGCGAATGCAGTGATGGAAAGCAGCGCAGCGGAGACGACGAACAGGAAGGAGAGAGTGGATTTCATGGCAGGAACCTCGGGGATCACGCGGGTCGCGTTGATCGTGGCCCACAGCCATTAAATCTAGTCGAGCCGCCGTTCTGGACACAGTGCGACTTCGGCAAAGAATTCATGCAGATCGCGCAACAATAATGTCTTGTAAGGATGCTGCACGTGCAATTGTGACCCTGGTTGTCGCCTGATTGGCAGTATTCGCACTCCTGATGCGTTTACAGCCAGACCGATCCGCCGCAAGAATGAACGCCATCGATCGGATCGGGAGTCGTCATGAAACGCGTGGCCATGCTGCTGTTCCCCGGTGTGCAGGCGCTGGACGTTTCCGGGCCGCTGGATGTGTTCGCCGAGGCCAACGCCTTCGTGCCGCCCGGACAGGGTTACCGGGTCGTCACCCTCGCCGCGTCCCCCCTGCCCTTGCGCGCCTCCAACGGGCAGCTGCTGGGCGCCGACTTCAACCTCGAACCGGGCTTTGCCGCTACCGACATCCTGCTGGTGCCCGGCGGGCCGAAGCTGCCGGAGGAAATGCCCAGCGCCGAACTGCTCGACTGGCTGCACGCGGCCTGTGCCCAGGCGCCGCGCTACGGTTCGATCTGCACCGGCGCCTTTCTCCTCGGCCATGCCGGGCTGCTGGATGGCAAGCGCGTCACCACCCACTGGAACGACGCGCGGCGCCTTGCGGAGCTGTTCCCGCAGGCGCGGGTGGAACCCGATCGCATCCATGTACGCGATGGCGCGCTGGTGACGTCGGCCGGTGTCACGGCCGGCATCGACCTGGCGCTGGCCCTGGTCGCCGAGGACCACGGTGCGGCGGTTGCCCTGGCCGTCGCCAAACGCCTGCTGGTGGTTGCGCAGCGCCAGGGCGGGCAATCGCAGTTCAGCCCCTTCCTGCAGGCGCCGGCAGATGAAGCGTCGCCCGTGGCGCGCATCCAGCGCCATGTCCAGGAACATCTCGACCGACCGCTGGGCGTGCCGCAACTGGCCGCCGAGGTGGCGATGAGCCCACGCAGCTTTGCCCGCGTCTTCGTTCGCGATGCCGGAGTGACGCCGGCGGAGTTCGTCCAGCGCGCCCGCATCGATGCGGCGCGTGGATTGCTGGAGGGCAGCGACCTGGCGCTGAAGGTGATCGCCTGGCGCTGCGGTTTCGGCAGCGCGGCACAGATGCGGCGGGTGTTCGTGCAGCGCCTGGGAGTGACCCCGACGCAGTTTCGAGAACAGTTTCGCCGCGACGCCTGAACCCGTTTTTGTAGGAGCGAGCTTGCTCGCGAACCGATCCCCCCGCTGCGGACTTGAGGATTCCCCGGACAAGGCCCGCTCCCGCTCTCGTAGGAGCGGATCTTATCCGCGAAGGAATCGATGCCGCGCCATCTATTCCCGGCTAGATCGGCGGCGCCGAGCGCAGCATCACCGACTTCAACGCAAACGCCGACTTGATCCCCGCCACCCCGGGAATCTGCGTCAGCGTATTGGTCAGGAACAGCTGGTACGCCGACAGGTCCTTCACCACCACCCGCAGCACGTAATCCGCATCCCCGGTCATCTGGAAGCAGCTCATCACCTGAGGCGCCTGGACGATGCGTTCCTCGAACCGCGCGAGGTAATCGCCGGTCTGTTTTTCCAGGGACACCGAAACGAACACGCTCATGCCTCCGGACAGGCGCTCCTCATCGAGGCGGGCGAAATAGCCCTGGATGTAGTGCTCCTCCTCCAGGCGGCGCACCCGGCGCAGGGTCGGGGTCAGCGACAGGCCGATCTTCTGCGCGAGGTCGCGCCAGGAGAGGCGGCCATCGTCGGCCAGGGCGCGGAGGATTTTCAGGTCGGTGCGGTCGAGATCAGCCATTTCGTCCAGTACTACAAGTGGTTGTTTTTATGGTTCAAACACACTAATCGCTAAGCTCGGAGCTAGTCAATTTGGAGCAAAAAACCAACCGGTCACACCTATACTGAAACCACAACTACAACAACCGAGGACCTCACCATGAGTGATGTCGCCACCCGCCACGCGACCCCGCGCGGCATCCGCACCGTAGCCTTACCCGGCCGGGTGCGTCCGCCAGGCATGGCCTCTTCCGTCTGCTGATCCACATCCACGATCACAACTGGAGACTTGCCATGACCGACTACGCTCCGCTCCGCCTGCACGTCCCGGAACCCACCGGACGCCCGGGCTGCAAGACCGACTTCTCCTACCTACACCTCTCGCCCGCCGGCGAGGTGCGCAAGCCCGCCATCGACGTCGAACCCGCCCAGACCACCGACCTGGCCTTCAGCCTGGTGCGCGTGCTCGACGACCAGGGCAACGCCCTTGGCCCCTGGGCCCCGGACCTGAGCCACGACCAACTGCTACGCGGCATGCGCCTGATGCTCAAGACGCGGATCTTCGACGCGCGCATGCTCACCGCCCAGCGCCAGAAGAAGATGTCCTTCTACATGCAGTGCCTGGGTGAAGAGGCCATCGCCACCGCCCACACCATGGCCCTGCGCGATGGCGACATGACCTTCCCGACCTACCGTCAGCAAGGCATCCTGATCACCCGCGACTACCCGCTCAAGGACATGATCTGCCAGTTGCTCTCCAACGAGCAGGACCCGCTCAAGGGCCGCCAGCTGCCGATCATGTACTCCAGCCGCGAGAAGGGCTTCTTCTCGATCTCCGGCAACCTCGCCACCCAGTTCATCCAGGCCGTCGGCTGGGGCATGGCCTCGGCGATCAAGGGCGACACCAAGATCTCGTCCGCCTGGATCGGCGACGGCGCCACTGCCGAATCCGACTTCCACACCGCCCTCACCTTCGCCCACGTCTACCGCGCGCCGGTGATCCTCAACGTGGTCAACAACCAGTGGGCGATCTCCACCTTCCAGGCCATCGCCGGCGGTGAAGGCACCACCTTCGCCAACCGTGGCGTGGGTTGCGGCATCGCTTCGCTGCGGGTGGACGGCAACGATTTCCTGGCCGTCTACGCCGCCTCGCAATGGGCCGCCGAGCGCGCCCGCCGCGGCCATGGGCCGAGCCTGATCGAGTGGGTCACCTACCGTGCGGGCCCGCACTCCACCTCGGATGACCCGTCCAAGTACCGCCCGGCCGACGACTGGACCAACTTCCCCCTGGGCGACCCGATCGCCCGCCTGAAGCAGCACCTGATCGTGCTCGGCATCTGGTCCGACGAGCAGCAGGAAGCGCTGCAGAAGGAACTGGAAGCCGAAGTGATCGCCGCGCAGAAAGAGGCCGAACGCCACGGCTCGCTGGTGGATGGCCACGTGTTCAGCGCCGCCAACCTGTTCGATGATGTCTACAAGGACCTGCCGGAACACCTGCGCCGGCAGCGCCAGGAGCTCGGGGTATGAATGCCGTGAACCAGCAACACGAGAACGCCCAGGCGGTCACCAGCATGACCATGATCCAGGCCCTGCGCTCGGCCATGGACGTGATGCTCGAGCGTGACGACAACGTGGTGGTGTTCGGCCAGGACGTGGGCTACTTCGGCGGCGTGTTCCGCTGCACCGAAGGCCTGCAGAAGAAGTACGGCACCTCGCGGGTGTTCGATGCACCGATCTCCGAGAGCGGCATCATCGGCGCCGCCGTCGGCATGGGCGCCTACGGCCTGCGCCCGGTGGTGGAAATCCAGTTCGCCGACTACGTCTACCCGGCCACCGACCAGCTGGTGTCCGAGGCGGCGCGCATCCGCTACCGCTCGGTGAACGACTTCACCGTGCCCATGGTGGTGCGCATGCCCTGCGGCGGCGGCATATACGGCGGCCAGACCCACAGCCAGAGCCCGGAGGCGATGTTCACCCAGGTCTGCGGCCTGCGCACCGTCATGCCATCCAACCCGTACGACGCCAAGGGCCTGCTGATCGCCTGCATCGAGAACGACGACCCGGTGATCTTCCTCGAGCCCAAGCGCCTGTATAACGGCCCGTTCGACGGCCACCACGACCGCCCGGTGACGCCCTGGTCCAAGCATCCGGCCAGCCAGGTGCCGGAGGGTTACTACAGCGTGCCGCTGGACAAGGCCGCCATCGCCCGCCCCGGTTCCGAGCTGACCGTGCTGACCTATGGCACCACCGTCTACGTCGCCCAGACCGCCGCCGAGGAAACCGGCATCGATGCCGAGATCATCGACCTGCGCAGCCTCTGGCCGCTGGACCTGGACACCATCGTCGAGTCGGTGAAGAAGACCGGCCGCTGCGTCATCGTCCACGAGGCCACCCGCACCTGCGGCTACGGCGCCGAGCTGATGTCGCTGGTGCAGGAACACTGCTTCCACCACCTCGAAGCGCCGATTGCCCGCGTCACCGGTTGGGACACGCCCTACCCGCACGCCCAGGAATGGGACTACTTCCCCGGCCCCGCCCGCGTCGGCGCGGCCTTCAAACGCGCCATGGAGGTCTGAATGGGCACTCACATCATCAAGATGCCGGACATCGGCGAAGGCATCGCCGAAGTCGAGCTGGTGGAGTGGCACGTAGAGGTGGGCGACGAGGTCCATGAGGACCAGCTGCTGGCCGAGGTCATGACCGACAAGGCCACGGTGGAGATTCCCTCGCCCGTGGCCGGGAAGATCCTCGCCCTGGGCGGGGTGCCGGGCCAGGTGATGGCCGTGGGCGGCGAGCTGATCCGCCTGGAAGTGGAAGGCCAGGGCAACCTCAAGGAAGCCGCGCAACCCAAGGCTCATGAAGAGGCGCCGGCCAAACCGGAAGCCAAGCCCGCACCGGTGGCCGAAGCGCCCAAGCCGGCACCGCGTGCCGAGAACAGGCCGGTCGCCCCGGCTGCCCGCCCTGCCCCGACGCCGGCTCCGCGCCGCGCACCGGGCGAGAAGCCGCTGGCTTCGCCGGCGGTGCGCCAGCGCGCCCGCGACCTGGGCGTGGAACTGCAGTTCGTGCAGGGCAGCGGCCCGGCCGGACGCATCCTCCACGAAGACCTTGAGCACTACCTGGAACATGGTGGTGCCACCATCGCCTCCGGCTATGCCGCGCGCCACGACGAGCACCAGATCCCGGTGATCGGTCTGCGCCGCATGATCGCGAAGAAGATGGCCGAGGCCAAGCGGCGCATCCCGCACTTCAGCTATGTCGAGGAAATCGACGTCACCGATCTGGAAGCGCTGCGCGTCCACCTCAACGCCAAGCACAGCGCCGCACGCGGCAAGCTCACCCTGCTGCCCTTCATCGCCCGCGCCATGGTCGTCGCCCTGCGCGATTTCCCGCAGCTCAACGCACGCTATGACGACGAGGCCGACGTGATCACCCGCTACGGCGCCGTGCACCTGGGCGTCGCCACCCAGAGCGACAACGGCCTGATGGTACCGGTGCTGCGCAACGCCGAGTCCCGCGACCTGTGGGGCAACGCCGCAGAAGTGGCGCGCCTGGCCGAGGCCGCGCGCCACGGCAAGGCCAGCCGCGAGGAGCTGTCCGGCTCGACCATCACCCTGAGCAGCCTCGGCGCCCTGGGCGGCATCGTCAGCACGCCGGTGATCAACCATCCGGAAGTGGCCATCGTCGGCGTCAACCGCATGGTCGAGCGGCCGATGGTGATCAACGGCCAGATCGTGGTGCGCAAGATGATGAACCTGTCCTCGTCCTTCGATCACCGGGTGGTCGACGGCATGGATGCGGCGGCCTTCATCCAGGCCGTGCGTGCCCTGCTCGAACATCCCGCCACCCTGTTCATCGATTGATAGCCGGAGCGCTGACGTGAAACAGAACCAGACTCTCGAAACCACCCTGCTGGTGATCGGCGGCGGCCCCGGCGGCTACGTTGCGGCTATCCGCGCCGGCCAGCTGGGCATCCGTACCGTGCTGGTGGAAGGCGCCTCCCTCGGCGGCACCTGCCTGAACATCGGCTGCATCCCCTCCAAGGCGCTGATCCACGCCGCCGAGGAATACCTCAAGGCCCGCGAGTTCGCCGGCACCTCGCCGCTGGGCATCAGCGTGCAGGCGCCGAGCATCGACATCCAGCGCACCGTGGAATGGAAGGACGGCATCGTCGACCGCCTGACCACCGGCGTCGCCGCGCTGCTGAAGAAGCACGGCGTCACCGTGGTGCACGGCTGGGCGAAGATCGTCGACGGCAAGACCGTGGAAGTGGATCTGGCCGAAGGCGGCACCCAGCACATCCATACCGAACACCTGCTGCTGGCGGCCGGTTCGAAATCCGTCGAGCTGCCCTTCCTGCCGCTGGGCGGCAACGTCATCTCCTCCACCGAGGCCCTGGCGCCCAAGGCGCTGCCCAAGCGCCTGGCGGTGGTCGGCGGCGGCTACATCGGCCTGGAACTGGGCATCGCCTACCGCAAGCTGGGCGTCGAGGTGACAGTGGTGGAAGCGCAGCCGCGCATCCTGCCGACCTATGACGAGGAACTGACCAAACCGGTTGCCAATTCCCTGCGCAAGCTCGGCATCGAGCTGTACCTGGGCCACAGCGTCATGGGCCTGGAGCCGGACGGCAAAGGCCTGCGCGTGCAGGATGGCGCAGGCTCGCAACGGGTCATCGAGACCGACCAGGTGCTGGTCGCCGTCGGCCGCCACCCCAATGCCACGGGCTGGAACCTGGAGAGCCTGAGCCTGGACATGAACGGCCGCGCCGTGAAGATCGACGAGCAGTGCCGCACCTCCATGCGCAACGTCTGGGCCATCGGCGACATCGCCGGCGAGCCCATGCTGGCCCACCGCGCCATGGCCCAGGGCGAGATGGTCGCCGAGATCATCGGCGGCAGGCGCCGCGCCTTCACCCCCACGGCGATTCCGGCGGTGTGCTTCACCGACCCGGAAGTGGTGGTGGTCGGCCTCTCGCCGGAGCAGGCGAAAGCCGCGGGCTATGAAGTGCTGACAGCGAACTTCCCGTTCGCCGCCAACGGCCGCGCCATGACCCTGGAGTCCAACGACGGCTTCGTCCGCGTGGTGGCACGCAAGGACAACCACCTGATCCTCGGCTGGCAGGCCGTGGGCAAGGCGGTCTCGGAGCTGTCCACGGCCTTCGTGCAGTCCCTGGAAATGGGCGCCTGCCTGGAAGACATCGCCGGCACCATCCACGCCCACCCGACCCTGGGCGAGGCGGTGCAGGAAGCGGCGCTACGTGCGCTGGGGCATGCCCTGCACATCTGATCCGACGTCCCCCTCACTGACCCGCCGATTGGCGGGTCTTTTTTGCCCGGTGGATTTACGGCGGACGGAACGCAGGCATGGCACGCGCCCATAGCATCGTAGGGCGCATAACCCGGAACGGGTTATCCGCCGCAGGCTTTGCTGCGGATAACGCTGCGCGTGATTCGCCCTACATCCTGTGAGTGTTGAGTTTGGGCCTCCCCTCACCCCAGCCCTCTCCCCCAGGAGAGGGAGCAGTCCGAGCCGGCTGATACGACGACTTCATCCTGCACCGAACGATCCCCTCTCCCTCAGGAGCGGGGCGCGCAGCCAGGGTCAGGGTGAGGGGCTCTTGATCTCTTAGGAGCGGGCCATGCCCGCGATAGGCGGACAAAGGCCGCCGCCATGGGCGATCACCGCACAGAATGTCGCTCCGATGCCCACTTTCATTACATGCCAACTGACGCCAAATTCGCCGATTTTGGCTGCCTGATGCCGGCTGAATCATCACATACTTCTGAGCTAAACCGCTCAACCCCCTCCATTGACCAAATTAACCATTTGGTACATTTTGCTCCCAAGGCCTTTTATCGCGGCCATATAACAACGGAGCCATCCACCCTCATGCCTCATACCCTCCTCGTGCTCAACGGCCCCAATCTCAATCTGCTGGGCACCCGCGAGCCGGCCACCTACGGCCACGAAACCCTCGACGACATCGCCGCGCTCTGCGAGCGCACCGGCGCCGAGCACGGCCTGGAGATCGACTTCCGCCAGACCAACCACGAAGGCCAGCTGATCGACTGGATTCACCAGGCACGCGGTCGCTGCGCGGGCATCCTGATCAACCCGGCGGCCTGGACCCACACCTCGGTGGCCATCCGCGACGCGCTGGCCGCCGTGGAGCTGCCGGTCATCGAGGTGCACCTGTCCAACGTGCACGCGCGCGAGGAATTCCGGCGTCACTCCTTCGTCTCCGGCATCGCCGTCGGCGTCATCGCCGGGCTGGGCAGCGACGGCTATCGAGCCGGCATCCGGCACTTCTCCAAACTGCTGAAAGGGTGAGCGCCATGAACGAGCAACGCACCGTACTGGCCGGCCTGATCGGCGCCGGCATCCAGGCTTCGCGCACCCCGGCCATGCACGAACGCGAAGGCGACGCCCAGGGCCTGCGCTACCTGTACCGACTGATCGACCTGGACGCGCTGGGCGTCGACGCCGCCGCCCTGCCCGACCTGCTGGCTGCCGCCGAGCGCATGGGCTACACCGGGCTGAACATCACCTTCCCCTGCAAGCAGGCGGTGATTCCGCTGCTCGACGAGCTGTCCGACGAGGCGCGCGGCATCGGCGCGGTGAATACCGTGGTCCTGCGCGATGGCAAGCGCATCGGCCACAACACCGACTGCCTGGGCTTCGCCGAAGGCTTCCGGCGCAATCTCGGCGATGCGCCGCGCGAGCGCGTAGTGCAGCTGGGTGCCGGCGGCGCGGGCGCCGCGGTGGCCCATGCGCTGCTCAGCGAAGGCGTGCAACAACTGACAATCTTCGAAGTGGACCCGGCCCGCGCCCAGGCACTGGTGGACAATCTCAACGCGCACTTCGGCGGCCAGCGTGCCCGCGTTGGCCATGAACTTGCCGACGCGATTGCCGAGGCCGACGGGCTGGTCAACACCACACCGGTGGGCATGGCCAAGCTGCCCGGCGCGCCGCTGCCGCTGGAGCTGCTGCACCCGCGCCTGTGGGTGGCGGAAATTATCTACTTCCCGCTGGAAACCGAACTGCTGAAACACGCCCGCAGCCTCGGCTGCCGCACGCTGGATGGCGGCAACATGGCAGTGTTCCAGGCGGTGAAGGCGTTCGAGCTGTTCAGTGGCGTCGCGGCGGATGCCCAGCGGATGTTGGCGCATTTCGCTGTGATGTAATTCCGCACCCTGCGTAGGGCGTACAACCGTTCACGGTTGTACGCCGCTTCACCATCAGTTGCAGTGGGCGCCCATAGTTCGAGTCTTGCGCGAGCTGAGCCCGCGATTAAACGGCGTATAACCTTGAAGGTTATGCGCCCTACGGTGTTGGCCGGTGGTTTCGCAGTGCGCTGAAGGATTTCGCGGACAAGGTCCGCTCCTACAGTTGCCATCGGTGCGCGCTCTCGTAGGAGCGGATCTTATCCGCGATCCGCCGGCAGGGCCGGCGCAAATCCTGGTCCGCGAACAATCCCCGATCCGACCTACGGCCGCACGTACCGCAACACCGCCTCGCAGATCATTTCCTTGTGCCGCGCCTTCACCGCCGAATCTTCCAGCTCGATCTGGAACAGCGAGCCGACGGTGTGCCGGTTGGAGACGCGATAGAAGCAGAACGAGCTGATCAGCATGTGCACGTCGATGGCCTGCAGCCCCTCGCGGATAACGCCGCTGGCAGCGCCGCGACGGAGGATGTCCTCGATGGTGCGCAGGATGTTGCTGCTCATCGAGCGGATGGTTTCCGAGCCCGAGGCGAACTGGCCGTAGTGGATGTTCTCGATGCAGACGATGCGCACGAAGTCGACGTTGCGGTCGTGGTGGTCGAAGGTGAAGTCCACCAGCCGGCGCATCGCCTCCAGCGGTTCCAGCTCGGCCAGGTGCAGGGTCTGTTCGGTGCCGCGGATGTCGCCGTAGAGCTTCTCCAGCACCGCCTGGTAGAGCTGCTCCTTGCTGCCGAAGTAGTAGTAGATCATCCGCTTGGAGGTGTTCATCCGCTCGGCGATGGCGTCCACTCGCGCGCCGGAAAGGCCCTGCTGGACGAACTCGACGATGGCCGCCTGGAGGATGTCTTCGCGGGTCTTCTCCGGGTTGTTCTTGCGCCCCCGGCGTGCGGTGTCGGCGGGGGTCGGCTGGGCGGCGCTGTCGGTCATGGGCTCGGATGTCGTTGGGCCGGCGCCAAAGGCGCCGGCTGTAAGCGGGTGGGTGCGCGGATTATGCGACCCAAGCCCGCCCGAGGCCAAGCGCGATGCCGACCTAAGCGCGCGGCCGGCGCGTGGTGCCGTTGCGTGCCTGGGCCATGGCCGCCAGGCGCACGGCAACGTTGGCCGCGCCATAGCCTGCATAGCCGCCGCGGCGCTGGATGATCTCGAAGAAGAAGCGCTCCTCGAAGGGCTCGGTGTAGACGTGGAACAGCTCGCCGCCACTGGCGTCGCGGTCGTAGAGCACGTTGAAGTAGGCCAGCTCGCTCAAGAACTCGTCGTCGAAGTCGAAGCGCGCGGCCAGGTCGTCGTAGTAGTTGAGGGGGATTTCCAGCAGCGGCACCCCGGCATCCTTCGCCCGCTCCACCTCGGCGAAGATGTCGTCGCAGGCGAAGGCGATGTGGTGGACGCCGGAGCCGCGATAGCTGGACAGCGCGTGGGAGATCGCGGTGTTGCGGTTCTCCGAAATGTTCAGCGGCAGGCGCACGCTGCCGTTGGCGCTGCGCAGGGCGCGGCTCTTCACCAGGCCATAGGGGTCGGGCAGCACCACTTCGTCGTCGGCCTCGAAATCGAACAGCCCCTTGTAGAACAGCACCCAGTTGTCCAGACCGTCCGCCGGCAACGCCATGGCCATGTGGTCGATGCGCTGCAGCTTGCCGCCGGGCTGGACATCGGGGTCAAGGCGGAAGTCCACGTCATAGATGGTCTGTCCGGCGGCGCGCTCTTCCACCAGGTAGATCAGGCTGCCGTCCGGCGCGCGCACGGCAGGAATCTCCCGCTCGTTGGGGCCGACCAACCCGCGATACGGCTGACCCTTGTAGGCCTGCGCCCGCTCCAGGGCGCTGCCGGCATCGCGCACGCGCAACGCGGTGGCGCACAGCGACGGGCCGTGAGCCTCGAAGAAGCTGTGGCCAAAGGAATACGGCTCGGCATTGAGCACGATGTTGATGTCGCCCTGGCGCAGCAGGCTCACCGCCTTGGAACGGTGTTCGCCGGCGCGGGCGAAGCCCAGGCGTTCCAGCCAGTTGCCCAGGCGCGCACCCAGGGCTTCGTCCACGGCGAATTCGAGGAACTCCACGCCCTCCAGCTGACTGGCCGACGGTGGCGCGAACAGGCAGTCCAGCTGTTCCGGGGGCATGCCTTCGGCGTGCAGGCGCTCGCGGGTCTTCTCTTCGAGATAGAGCAACGAGCGCAGGCCGTCGGCGGCATTGGCGCGCGGCGGCGCGGCGCGGAAGCCGTCGTTGAAGACCTCCAGCGACAGCGGTCCGCGGTAGCCGCTCCTGAGGATTGGCGCGAGAAAACCCGGCAGGTCGAACTCGCCCTGGCCGGGGAAGTTGCGGAAATGCCGGCTCCACTCCAGCACGTCCATGGCCAGGATCGGCGCGTCGGCCATCTGCACGAAGAAGATCTTCTCTCCCGGAATCAGCGCGATGCCGGCCGGATCGCCCTTGAGCGAGAGGGTGTGGAAGCTGTCGAGGATCACGCCCAGAGCCGGATGGTTCACTTCCCGCACCAGGTCCCAGACCTGCTGCCAGGTGTTCACGTGGCGGCCCCAGGCCAGGGCTTCGTAGCCCACGCGCAGGCCACGGGCGCCGGCGCGTTCGGCGGCGAGCCCGAGGTCTTCGAGGAGGAATTCGCGCTCGCCCAGGGAATCGGCGGCGACGTTGCTGCACATCAGCACCAGGTCCGTGCCCAGCTCCTGCATCAGGTCGAACTTGCGCTCCAGTCGGTCAAGGTTGCGCGGCAGGCGGTCGCGGCGGCAACCCTCGAAGTCGCGGAACGGCTGGAACAGGGTGATCGCCAGGCCCAGGTCGGCGCAGAGCCGGCGCACGTCGCGCGGGCTGCCGCCGTAGTAGAGGAGATCGTTCTCGAAGATTTCCACACCGTCGAACCCGGCGGCGGCGATGGCTTCGAGCTTGTCCGGCAGGGTTCCGCTGAGGGAAACGGTGGCGATCGAACGCTGCATCTCATGACTCCTGCCGGGACTGGTTAGGGGTCTTATCGGAAGGCTCCCCGGCTAGGCTCGATTATTCTGGCGGCCGGGGCTCGCAGCAATTTAAAGTGTACTAACTGGTTAGTTTTGTGTTCGATTACCGAACGGAAGGCCGTTTATCGAATTGACGCTGTTCCGGCCGCTGCTCAAGATTTAGCCACGTCGACGCATTCCGGCAGCCTCCCCAGGCACCTGCCTCTGCCCTGGAGAAGCCCCTGAGCCGCTGCGAGATGGCCTGCGTGTCATCCATAACAATTTCAAGAACGGGTAACTGCTCATGTACGTACCTCACCTTCGCCCCGCCGCTTCCATTCCCTCTCCGCAAACCCGCCTGGCCCGCCTGATGCCAGGTCTGTGCCCGTTGCTCGGCCGCCGCCGCACGCACTGATTTCCGCCAGCCAACGCAAGCCTTTTCGCCCTCCCCGCCGCCCGGCGGCGACGCACACGGCTTGCGACACAACAATAATTCCCAAGGCTGCTCGCCAGCCTCAAACGGATGGCCCCGATCATGATCCATACGCAATCCGCTCCCCTCGCCGCCGTCGCTCCGCACGGCTCCTCCTTCTTCGGCAAGGTGCGTGGCGCCATGGCCGTCGGCAAGGTGCGCTGGGGCATGCTCGCCCTGGTGTTCTTCGCCACCACCCTGAACTACATCGACCGCGCCGCCCTCGGCGTGATGCAGCCGCTGCTCGCCGAGAAAATGGCCTGGACGGCCATGGACTACGCCAACATCAACTTCTGGTTCCAGGTCGGCTACGCCATCGGCTTCGTCCTGCAGGGCCGGCTGATCGACCGCATCGGCGTGAAGCGTGCGTTCTTCTTTGCCGTGCTGCTGTGGAGCTTCGCCACCGGCGCCCATGGCCTGGCCAGTTCGGCGGCGGGCTTCATGGTCTGCCGCTTCATCCTCGGCCTGACCGAGGCGGCCAACTACCCGGCCTGCGTGAAGACCACGCGCCTGTGGTTCCCCGCCGGCGAGCGGGCCATGGCCACCGGCATCTTCAACGCAGGCACCAACGTCGGCGCCATGCTCACCCCGGCCCTGCTGCCGCTGATCCTCGCAGCCTGGGGCTGGCAGGCGGCCTTCCTCTGCATGAGCGCGCTGGGCTTCGTCTGGGTGGTGCTGTGGGGCCTGAAGTACTTCAATCCCGAAGAGCACCCGACGGTGAAGCAGAGCGAGCTGGACTACATCCAGGCAGCCGACGAGCCGCCAGCCAAGCGCGTGCCCTTCTCCGCCATCCTGCGCATGCGCGGCACCTGGGCCTTCGCCGTGGCCCTTTCGCTCACCGCGCCGGTGTTCTGGTTCTACCTGTACTGGCTGCCGCCCTTCCTCAACCAGCAGTACGGCCTGGGGATCAGCGTCACCCAGATGGGCATCCCGCTGATGCTGATCTGGCTGACCGCGGACTTCGGCAGCATCGGTGGCGGCATCCTGTCGTCCTGGCTGATCGGCCGCGGCATGAAGGCCATCCATGCGCGCCTGCTGTCGATGCTCATCTGTGCCTGCGCGATTATCGGCGTGGTCTTCGCCGCCAAGGCCAGCGGCCTGTGGATCGCCGTGGCCGCCATCGCCCTGGGCGTGGGTGCGCACCAGGCCTGGACGGCGAACATCTGGAGCCTGGTGATGGACTACACACCCAAGCACATGATGAGCACGGTGTTCGGCTTCGGCGGCATGTGCGCGGCGATTGGCGGCATGTTCATGACCCAGATCGTCGGCTACATCCTCACCGTCACCCACAACAACTACGCGGTGCTCTTCACCTTGATCCCGACCATGTACTTCCTGGCGCTGGCCTGGATGTTCTTCATGGCGCCGCGCAAGATCTCCGGCGCGGCGGAGTGATCCTGAGGCCGTAACGAAGAACCCCGCGAATCCGCGGGGTTCTTTTTTGTCCGCTCACTTCTTCAACGGTGTCAGCACCGGGGCGTTCTCGTCCAGCAGCATCCACACCAGCAGCTTGGCCGGCTTCTGGTTGCTGGCATTGCGCGAGACCAGATGCGGCGTGTTGGGCGCCTCGTACCAGGACTGGCCGGCCTGGTAGGTCACCGGTTTCTGCCCTTCCAGCTGGGAGATCACCGCGCCTTCAAGCACATAGGCGAACACCGAGCCGCTGTGCACGTGGGGGCCGGAGGACTGCCCCGGCTCGTAGGAGACGGTGATCATCAGCCCCTTCTTGCCCGCAGCATCGGGAAGCTTGTGTTCCTGCTGGGTGGTGACCGTCTCTTCGCCGGTGCCATGGGCGAAGACCGGCAGGCACAGGGCCAGGCCAAGGCCAGCGAACAGGAGTTTCAGGGAAGTGGCTGCAGGCATGGCGCTTTCCTCGGACAGTGGGGAGATGAGTCCACGCTACGCCCCGAGGTGGTGAGGGCCAACAGCCAATTCGGTGGAAGACCGGGGGGCCATTGGCGAAGTCTGTGCCGTGCGGTTCGCGAGCAAGCTCGCTCCTACGAAGAGCGCGCCGGAGTTCCCTTTGTAGGAGCGAGCTTGCTCGCGAACCGGCGCGCAGCGCCCACAAAAAAGCCCCGCTCAGTGGCGGGGCTTCCGGCGGGCGGCGACAGATCAGCCGAGCAGCGCGCGCAGGTCCAGCACACCATCCTTGCGCGGCGGGCACCAGTAGTAGCCGCCGGTCAGCGGGCGGCTGAAGCGGTACAGGGCGTCGGTAATGCCGTCTTCCAGGCCGCTCATGCGGCGCAGTTGCACCTCGAAGGCGTCGAGGGTGCAACCGAAGGCGAGGAACATCAGGCCGGCATCCTGGTCGTGGGTCCAGGGCATGGAGCGGCGCACGATGAAGGCCTCGGGGTCGAAGCTCTCCTGGGCGGTGCGCTTGACGTGGGCGGACACCGGCGCGTCCTCCAGTTCCTCGTTGTCGCTCAGGCGGCGGCCCATGATGTCGTCGCGCTCGGCCTGGGGCAGCGCGGCGAAATCCTGCAACTGGTGACGCCACTGCTGGATGGCGGCGAAGCTGCCACCCGCCAGGCCTTCCACGCCATTGTCAACGATGGCGGCGGCGATCGCGTCGTCATCCTGCGGGTTCTCGGTGCCGTCCTCGTAACCGGTCAGGTCATGGCCATCGCCGTGGCGGAAGGCTTCGGTCAGCGTGGCCAGCTCCAGCGCCGGCGCCAGCAGCGCCTGCACCTGCTGGGTGCGCAGCAGCAGTTCGCCGCGCTCCTCGCCGCGCAGCCAGACCCACAGGGCATGCGGGGTGGACGGGTTGTCCACGCCAACGCCGGCGATTGCCGGGAACTCGCGCAAACCCTCGATACCGCGACCCAGCGCGCGCACCAGCGACTCGCCGAAACCGACGACGGCCGCCTCGCCATCGGCGAACTGCACCAGGCGGTCCAGGGCGGCCGGCAGGTCCTGCAGCGAGGTCAGGTCGAAGAAAAGGTGGCGGGCGTGGGCGGGAACCGGGGTGGCGAGAATGCCGGGCTGGTAGAGGCTCATGGCTGCATCCTTGAACAAAAGAGCGGCAATTCTAATCGCCATGGGCGCGAATCCAAACCGCTCTACATCAAGGCACGGCTCACTGCCTGGGTTTACCGGCGGAAGACGGCGCGCGACGGCCGCGCCGACGCCGCCAGAGCTCGAAGCCACCGCCCAGCAGCACGACGCCGACCAGGATCGGCAGCCGGTAGGGTTTCAGATCGCCCAGCCAGCTCTCCAGCATCTGCCCGGCCCAGTAGCCGGCGCTGGCGAACACCAGCGCCCAGCAGAACGCACCGAACAGGTTGATCAGCAAGAAGCGCAGCGGCGCCACCCGGCTGGCGCCGATCAGCAGCGGCCCAGCCAGGCGCATGCCGTAGAGGAAGCGCACGGCGAAGATCGCCAGCAGCGGATGACGCTCGATCAGCCCGGTCACCCGCTCCACCGCCAGGCCGCGCCGCTGCAGCCAGGGCAGCGCCCGCCCTCCTGCGCGGCGGCCGGCCCAGTAGAGCAACTGGTCGCCGCAGGTGCCGCCGACACAGCCCCAGAACAGCACCGGCGCGAAGCCCATCAGCCCCTGGTGCGCCGCGAGGCCGGCCAGCAGGAGCATGGTCTCGCCCTCCAGCAGGCAGCCGACGAACAGCGCCAGATAGCCGTAGCTGGAAAGCAATTGCGCGAGGTCGGGGTGATCGAACATGAGTGTCCTTCGGCAATGCCCTGAGCCAAGAGCCTAGCGCCTTGGAAGATGTTCTGCTTATCAAACAGGGGTCGTAAAAAATAATCGACTATTGGGTCATCCAGAATCGTTAGCAGTCAATCAAATCAATCCTTTAAGAGCACCATCCGTCCGGAGTTGTAATTTTTTTTACTCATGAGCGATTCAAGTGTTTGACATATTTGACGGATTTGGCAGACTGCGGCCCGTTGACGCAACTGGTTACGTTTCTCCGGCTCCCCCTGCCTGGTGCACCGGATAACCCGCTGCCGCGCAACACAACAAAAACAACTTGTCAGTCGCGGCACCTCTGCCCGGGTTCGTCCCCGGCGGCGCGGTTCGCGGCGAGCCAACGGAACGAACAAATGCTGATCTGGTTTGTAGCGGTGTATCTGCTGATCACCGTAGCTGTCGGTTTCTACGCTACCACCCGCGTACACAATTCCTCGGACTACGCGGCTGCCGGCCGAAGCATGTCCTTCCCCCTCGTCGTCACCATGGTCTTCGCCACCTGGTTCGGCTCCGAAGCCGTCCTGGGCATTCCGGCCACCTTCCTCGAAGAAGGCTTCGCCGGGATCATCGAAGACCCGTTCGGCTCGTTCGGCTGCCTGATGCTGGTGGGCATGATCTTCGCCCGCCCGCTCTATCGCCTGAACCTGCTGACCATCGGTGACTTCTTCCGCAAGCGCTTCGGCCAGCACGTGGAAATCTTCACCAGCCTGGTGATCATCATTTCCTACATGGGCTGGGTCGCCGCGCAGATCACCGCGCTGGGCGTGGTCTTCAGCGTGCTCTCCGACGGCGGCATCACCACCACCCAGGGCATGATCATCGGCACCGTGATCGTCCTGCTGCACACCCTGTTCGGCGGTATGTGGTCCGTGGCACTGACCGATTTCCTGCAGATGATCATCATCGTCGCCGGCCTGTTCTACCTGGTCTGGCTGATCGGCGGCATGGCCGGTGGCCCGGTCAACGTGATCAGCCACGCCGCCAGCGAAGGCAAGTTCACCTTCCTGCACGGCACCTCGGCCAAGGACATCGTCGCCTTCCTCGGCGCCGCGGTGACCATGATGTTCGGCTCGATCCCGCAGCAGGACGTGTATGCTCGCGTGATGTCGGCCAAGACCGAGAAGATCGCCTCGCGCGCCACCATGACCGGTGCCTGCTGCTACCTGACCTTCTGCATGCTGCCGATCTTCCTGATCTACGCCGCGCAGATGATCGATCCGGAGATGGTCAAGCACTGGCTGGCCGAAGACTCCCAGCAGATCCTGCCGCACCTGATCATGGAACGCACCCCGCTGTTCGCCCAGATCATGTTCTTCGGCGCCCTGCTCTCGGCCATCATGTCCTCCGCCTCGGGCGCCCTGCTGGCCCCGTCGGTGACCCTGACCGAGAACATCGTCAAGCACTTCCTGCCCAACATGACTGACCGTCAGGCCCTGCTGGCCATGCGTTGCAGCGTGCTGGCAATGACCGTCGCCACCTGTGTGTTCGCGCTGTTCTCCAACGCCAGCATCTACGAGATGGTCGGCAACGCCTACAAGGTGACCCTGGTCGCCGCCGTGGTACCGCTGTTCTTCGGCCTGTTCTGGAAGCGCGCCACCACCCAGGGTGCCCTGACCGCCATCGCCTGCGGCCTGATCGGCTGGGTGTCGCTGGAGCTGGGCTACCAGGAAGGCGACTTCTGGCCGCCGCAGCTGGTCGGCCTGATCTGCAGCGCCATCGGCATGATCGTCGGCTCCCTGGCTCCGCAGTTCAGCCAGCACCGTGGCGAGAGCGTGTCGGACATGACCGCCGCCGCTGCTGCGGGCAACTGATAGCCCGCCAGCTCGGTAGATAAGGAAGAAGCCCCGCCCAGCGCGGGGCTTTTTCTTGCCCGCGATTTCCCGCCTCCCAAACCGTCGCTGCAGCCTGGTGCCCGGCGCACCGGCGAGCTGCGGAGACAAATTGATACAGTAACCCTCTGATTCGTAGGACTTTTCCTATACAAATAGAACGTCCGTCCTCCTAAACTGGCCTGTCACCCTGCGGGAGCACCCGCAGGTCGTTGACACCGGATATATGGAGCAACACATGCCCGGTTGGTATGAAATCAAGGAACTCAGCAGCGGCAACCACCGTTTTCTTCTCAAGAACAGCGCCCACGGCACCCTGCTGGAAAGTCTCGCCTACCCGACACAGGAGGCAGCCGAGCAGGCTATCGGCAGCCTCCGCAGCTGCTGCGGCAGCGTCGATCGCTTCAAGCGGCAGATGTCGCCGGGTGGCAAGAATTTCTTCGTGATCCGCGATAACACCGGTGCAGAACTGCTGAAGAGCAAGCTGTACGACTCCGAGGCCGCACGTGAACAGGCGATTGCAACGATCGCCCAGGCCGGCCTGAGCACCGAGCTGCGTCCGCACGCTTGAGTGACGAGTGAATGAAAGAGCCCCGCGCAATGCGGGGCTTTTTTGTGGGCGGTTGGTTTGCGCCGGGATAGGAACGGAGTTTGTCCGCGATGCTTTGAGTTTGGGTATTTCTGCGCCGCTTTGGCGTGTGTTGATAGTCCTTGTTTCGCCCCCTCGGGCGAGTCACTTTCTCAAACGACAGAAAGTAACCAAAGGTCTTTGCCCCTCCATCCGGGTCCCGCTTCGCGGGACTCCCCTCGCTCCATCGGAGTTTCAGGGGCACGCGTCGACGGGCCATCCATGGCCCAACGACGCTCTCGCGGCATCCATGCCGCTCAACCCCTGAAACTCCGATTCCACTCGGCCTCCTGAAGGGGCGCTCCGGTGCGTGCGGAGATTTCTCTGGAAGCCTTAGAGAGCCAGAGCGGAGCTGCGCTCCCGTAGGAGCGACGGGGGCGCCTAGCCCTTGTCCGCGAAATCCACAGCGGAGGAATTCGAGGCCCCCGGGAGTGACTGTTGCCAGGCGCCGGCATAGGAGCGGACTTCGTCCGCGATCGCGGGCATGGCCCGCTCCTACAATTTCTTCTGCTCCGCAACGGTGCTCATGCTCCTGCCATCCACCCGCCGCACCGGCAGCGACTCCGGATCGAATCCATCGATACAGCAGGCGTTCACACTCAGCATCGCCGGATTGCTGCGCCGCTGGTGATAGACATAGATTCCGCACGTCCCACAGAAGTAATGCATCGCCACCCCGCTGTTCCAGCGATACAGGCACAACGCCTGCTCGCCGCGAGTAATGCTGAACTGGCCTTTCGGCACAGTCGCCATCAACGCATTGCGTTTCGCGCACAGCGAACAGTCGCAGCGCACCCGTTCATCCAGTTCCGCCTCGAAGGCGAAGGCCACCGCGCCGCAGTGACAGGTGCCGGTGTAATGCATGGCTGAATCCTCGTCATGGATCGTTCCAGCTTAGACGGACGATCAATTTGTGACTTGAGATCAACTATCCTTTGCCGTTCGCCGCGTTTTTCTCAAGGGACCGAATCGGGAGAATGCCCTCCATCGCATTCCACTATCCGGAGTCCCACCCCATGCCCCTCGCACTCCTGGCGCTGACCCTGAGCGCCTTCGCCATCGGCACGACGGAGTTCGTCATCGTCGGCCTGATCCCCACCATCGCCGGCGACCTGGGCGTCACCCTGCCCTCCGCCGGCCTGCTGGTCAGCCTTTACGCCCTCAGCGTGGCCATCGGCGCCCCGCTGCTCACCGCCCTCACAGGCCGCATCCCGCGCAAGGCGCTGCTGGTCGGCCTGATGGCGCTGTTCACCGTTGGCAACCTGGTGGCCTGGCAGGCGCCGAGTTATGAATCGCTGATCATCGCGCGCATCCTCACCGGCCTCGCCCACGGCGTGTTCTTCTCGGTCGGCTCAATCATCGCCACCAACCTGGTGAGCAAGGACAAGGCCGCCAGCGCCATCGCCACCATGTTCAGCGGCATGACCGTGGCCTTCGTCACCGGCATCCCGCTGGGCACCTTCATCGGCCAGCACCTGGGCTGGCGCGTGACTTTCCTCGCGGTCGCCGCCTTCGGCGTGATCGCCCTGCTCGGCAGCCTGCTGTTCGTGCCGAAGAACATCCAGCACACCCCGCCGGCGCCGCTGCTGCGCCAGGCCCGCGTACTGCTGCAGCCGCGCCTGTTGCTGGTCTACGCGATGACCGCCGTGGGTTACGGCGGCTCGCTGATCGCCTTCACCTTCCTCGCACCCATCCTCCAGGACCTGGCCGGTTTCAGCCCGAACATGGTCGGCGCCGTCCTCCTGGCCTACGGTGTCTCGGTGGCCATCGGCAATATCTGGGGCGGTCGCCTGGCCGACAAACGCGGCCCGGTGAGCGCGCTGAAGATCATCTTCGGCCTGCTGGCGGCGGTGCTGCTGGTGCTGACCTTCACTGCCGGCAACCCGTGGCTGGTGGTACTGACCGTGCTGGCCTGGGGCGCCGTGGCCTTCGGCAACGTGCCCGGCCTGCAGGTCTACGTAGTGCAGCAGGCCGAGCGCGTGGCGCCGGAAGCGGTGGACGTGGCCGCCGGCTTCAATATCGCCGCGTTCAACCTCGGCGTGGCCGGCGGTTCCTGGGCCGGCGGCCTGGTGGTGAGCCACCTGGGCCTGGGCCATACGCCCTGGATCGCCGCGGTGGTGACCCTCGCCGCCTTCGGCCTGACTGCCCTGAGCGGCCGTCTGGACCGTCGCATTTCCATGGAACCGACCGCCCCTGGCGCGGTTCCCACTCACTGATCGACCACAAGGAGTTCCTCCATGAGCGTCCCCGCCTTCGGCCTCGGCACCTTCCGCCTCAAGGGCCAGACCGTCATCGACTCGATCCGTACCGCCATCGACCTGGGCTACCGCGCCATCGACACCGCGCAGATCTACGGCAACGAAGCCGACGTCGGCGAAGCCATCGCAGGCGCCAGGGTCAAGCGTGACGAGCTGTACCTGACCACCAAGATCTGGACCGAGAACTACGCCGCCGACAAGCTGATCCCCAGCCTCAAGGACAGCCTGCACAAGCTGCGCACCGACCGCGTCGAGCTGACCCTGATCCACTGGCCCTCGCCCAAGGGGCAGGTGCCGGTCGCCGAGTTCATGGGCGCCCTGGCCGAAGCCAAGGCCCAGGGCCTGACCGGCGAGATCGGCGTGTCCAACTTCACCATCGCGCTGATGCAGGAAGCCATCGCCGCCGTCGGCGCCGGGCAGATCGCCACCAACCAGGTGGAACTGCATCCCTACCTGCAGAACCGCAAGGTGGCGGAGTTCGCCCGAAGCCAGGGCATCCACCTCACCTCCTACATGACCCTGGGCTACGGCAAGGTGCTCAACGACCCGGTGATCGGCGAAATCGCCGGACGCCACGGTGCCACCCCGGCGCAGGTCACCCTGGCCTGGGCGATGCAGCTCGGCTACTCGGTGATCCCGTCGTCCACCAGGCGTGAAAACCTGGAAAGCAATCTGCGCTCCGTCGACCTGCGTCTGACCGACGCCGACATGGCCGCCATCGCCGCGCTGGAGCGCAACGAGCGCATCACCAGCCCGGAAAGCCTGGCCCCGGCCTGGGATTGATCGACCACCCGCAGTCAGCCGCCCCTTCCGGGCGGCGTTCCCGTTCCCAAGGAATCTTCATGAGTGCAACCGGCTACCTCAATGACTATGCCCTCAACGACTATGCCGCCTGGACCTGGACGCCCGGCGCCAGCCTCGACGGCCTGAAGCTGGCGCGCCTGCCGCTGCCCGTCCCCGGCCCGGACGAGGTGCTGGTGGCCAACACCGCCATCGCGCTGAACCCGGTGGACTGGAAGATGATCGACTGGGGCCGTGACGACTGGCAGCAAGGCCAGGTGCCCGGCGTGGATGGCGTTGGCCTGGTCGTAGCTGCCGGCAGCGCAGTGAACCTGCGGGTCGGCACCCGTGTCGCCTACCACCAGGCGCTGCCCCGTGGCGGCAGCTTCGCCGAATACACCCTGCTGCGCGCCCACGCGGTGTACCCGGTGCCGGACGCCCTGGACGACGCCACCGCCGCCAGCCTGCCTTGCCCGGGCCTCACCGCCTGGCAGGCGCTGGACAAGCTGCCGGCCTGCGGCAACCGTGACGTATTGGTGACCGGCGCCGGTGGCGCAGTCGGCTATCTGCTCGCGCAACTGGCCGCGCAGCGCGGCTTGCGCGTGTGGGTGACGGCCGCGCCGAAGCACCGTGAACACCTGCTGCAACTGGGCATCGCCGGCGTTTTCGACTACCGCGACGCGCAATGGTCCGCACGCCTGCGCGAAGCCCTCGGCCCGCGCCGCCTGCACGGGGTGTTCGACACCGTCAGCGACAGCCACGCCGCCAGCCTCGCTCCGCTGCTGGGCTACAACGGCCACCTGGTGTGCATCCAGGACCGCCAGGAAAATGCCCCGCTGCCGGCCTTCAGCACCGCTGTCTCGCTGCACGAAGTGGCGCTCAACAGCATCCATGCCCATGGCGATGCGCGGGACTGGCAGGAGCTGCGCCACGCTGCCGCCAGCCTGATGCAGGGCGTCACCGACGGGCGCTTGCAGCCGCCGGCGAAGCAGTTCTTCGCGTTCGCCGAGTTGCCCGAAGCGCTGCGCCGCTTGAAGTCCGGCGAAGGCGGCGGTAAATGGATCAGTCTGCTGCCCGCGCCGATGGTCGTTGCCTGACAGCGCCGATGGGCTCTGAATTGCGCTTTTCGTAGGAGCGAGCTTGCTCGCGAACCGCATTGCAGCAGGAGTTGGTTCGCGAGCAAGCTCGCTCCTACAGGATTAGCTACCTATATCAGGAGAACAACATGGATCTAGGCATCAAGGGCCGCTGGGCCGTGGTCTGCGCCGCCAGCAAGGGCCTGGGCAAGGGCTGCGCCCTGGCACTGGCCCGCGAAGGCGTGAACCTGGCGATCAACGCCCGCGACGTCGCCCCCCTCGCCGCCACCGCCGCCGAACTGCGCCAGCTGGGCGTGGAAGTGCGCGAGGTGGCCGGCGACATCAGCGACCCGGATGTACGCGCCGCGCTGTTGGCCGCCTGTCCGCAGGTGGACATCCTGGTCAACAACGCCGGCGGCCCGCCACCCGGCGACTTCCGCAACTGGGAACGCGAGGACTGGCTGCGCGCCCTGGACCTGAACATGCTCACCCCCATCGAGCTGATCAAGGCCACGGTGGACGGCATGGCCGCGCGCGGCTTCGGACGCATCGTCAACATCACCTCCGGCGCGGTGAAGGCGCCGATCGACACGCTCGGCCTGTCCAACGGCGCACGCAGCGGCCTGACCGGTTTCGTCGCCGGCCTCGCCCGTCAGCCTCGGGTGGCCGGCTGCAACGTCACCATCAACGGCCTGCTGCCCGGCTCCTTCGATACCGATCGTTTGCGCAGCGGCCTCCAGCGTGCCGCCGAACTCAGCGGGCGTGACGAGGGTGAACTGGTGGATGCCGAGCGCAAGGCGATTCCCGCCGGCCGCTTCGGCACCGCCGAGGAATTCGGCGCGTTCTGCGCCTTCCTGTGCAGCGCGCAGGCGGGCTATCTGACCGGACAGAACCTGTTGCTCGATGGCGGGGCTTATCCGGGGACGTTCTGATTGCTGAAGGGCAGGGCTGGCGCCGAGCGCACTTGCGCGGGCGCTGGACGGCTCTTCGTAGGAGCGAGCTTGCTCGCGAACAACCCCCTGTTGCGATGCGGTTCGCGAGCAAGCTCGCTCCTACAATACGTGCCACCACGACCGGCCCTGGCACCAGAATCTCTTGCAGGAGCGGGCCATGACCGTGATCGCGGACAAGGTCCGCTCCTACAGGGGACATCAAACCTTCAATCCAACGCACCGATCACACTCTTACAATCCACCCCGCCGCCCCTACAGGCCCGCCGATGAAAGCCCACTCCGACGAACTCAAGACCTTCGCCACGGTGATCGACTGCGGCTCCATCACCGCCGCCGCCGAGCAGCTGGGGCTGACCCCCTCGGCGGTCAGCCGCGCGCTGTCGAAGCTGGAGGAAAAGCTCGGCACCACCCTGCTCAACCGCACCACGCGGCGGATGAAGCTCACCGAGGAAGGCGAGTTCTTCCTCGAACACGCGCGGCACATCCTCGAACAGATGGATGCCCTCGAAGAACGCCTCGCGCTGCGCCAGCAATCCCCCGCAGGGCGCTTGCGGATCAATGCCGCCTCGCCCTTCATGCTGCACGCCGTGGTGCCGCACATCGGCGCCTTCCGCGAGCGCTACCCGGACATCGAACTGCAGCTCAACACCAACGACCTGAACATCGACCTGCTGGAACAGAGCACCGACATCGCCATCCGCATCGGCCAGCTCGCCGACTCCAGCCTGCACGCCCGCCCACTGGGCAGCAGCCGGCTGAACCTGCTGGCCTCGCCGGAGTACCTGGAACGCCACGGCATGCCGGCCGACCTGGACGAACTGCTGGGCCGCACGCTGCTCGGCTTCACCCAGCCCGAGGCGCTGAACGTCTGGCCGCTGCGCCATGCCGGCGGCGACACCCTGGCGATCACCCCGACGCTCTCCGCCTCCAGCGGCGAGACCCTGCGCCAACTGGCCCTGAGCGGCCAGGGCATCGCCTGCCTGGCAGGCTTCATGACGGGCGCCGATATCCGCGCCGGACGTCTGGTGCGGGTGCTGCCGGAACTGACCAGCGAACGCCGCCAGCCGATCCACGCGGTGTACTACCGCAACTCGCAGCTGGCCCTGCGCATCCAGTGCTTCCTCGACTTCATCCAGGAGCGCCTGGTGCAGTCGCAGGACAACACCGGCTGAGGCACGAAGAAATCCCGCAATCTCGGCAATCCTCGACCACACTGTTTTGACCAGCCCCGGCCCTGCGCCGCGGGGTTCGTCAGGTCGACATGAGGGGTGCCGGCATGCCATCGCTGCTGCTGTATCTGCGCGCTGTCATTCATCCGGGCAGGGATACTCTGCTGTTCGCCCTGCGCACCGTGCTCGCCGGGCTGTTGACCCTGTACCTGGCATTCCTGCTGGACCTGGAGCAGCCCAAGTGGGCGACCATGACGGTGGTGATCATCAGCACCCCGCTGGCCGGCATGACCCTGCAGAAAAGCTTCTCCCAGGTGATCGGCACCACCATCGGCGCCATCGTCGCCGTGGCGATCATGGCGCTGTTCCCGCAGGCGCCGCTGCCCTTCATCGTCACCCTGGCGGCCTGGCTGGCGATCTGCACCGCCGGCGGCACCCTGTTGCGCTTCACCCATTCCCACGCCTTCGTCCTCAGCGGTTTCACCGCGGTGATCGTCGCGCTGCTGGCCCAGCCGGCCCCCGACTCCACCTACACCCTGGCCATCACCCGGGTCACCGAGACCCTGCTCGGGGTGGCCTGCGTGACCCTGGTCAGCCTGTTCTTCGCCCGTCCGCAGAGCGTGGCGCGGGGTTACTTCGCCAAGGTCGACCAGTTGATCCGGCTGATCGCCGTGCATGCCGCGGCGGTGATCCGCGGCGAGGAAGCCGAAGAGGATTTCCAGCAACGGCAGATCCAGTTGCTGGGCGAAATCTCCGCACTGGAAATGCTGCGCCGCCACCTCTATTTCGATGCACCGCGCCTGCGCGGGGCCGACGAACTGGTGCAACTGCTGGCCAACCAGCTGGTGCTGATGACCTCGCGGCTGGCCATCCTGCGCCGGCAGCGCAAGCTGATCCAGGCCCGCCTCAGGGGGCCGATCCCGGAGTCGGTACAGCGTCTGCGCGAGGATGAACTGGCCTGCCTGGAAGAACTGGCCGAATACGGCCGCGCCCTGCCCGCCCCGGTGCGCAAGCGGATCACCCGCCTGCGCCAGCGCTTCGACGCCGCCGCGCGCCAGGCCGAGGAGCTGGCCGACGGCCTGCCGACCTCACTGCGTTCCCTGGCCTGGGCGCTGCGCTTCGAGCAGGCGCGGCTGATGCAGCAGCTGGACGAGATGATCGAACTGAGCGATGCGATCCAGGACGGTCGGCCGGGCAACCGTATTTCCCACCGCGGCCAGGCCCATTCCCTCCATCTGGACTTCCACCTCGCGGCGATGAACGCCAGCCGCGCCTTCATCGCCCTGTGCTGCGCCGGCTGGATCTGGGTGGAAACCGCCTGGGACGGCGCCCGCGCCGGGATGATCCTGGTGGGCATCCTCTGTTCCATGCTGGCGACCTTCCCGCGTCCACTGCTGGCCAGCCAGGCGTACCTGCGCGGGCTGGCCCTGGCACTGGTGGCCGCAGCGCTGCTGCAATTCCTGCTGCTGCCCAGCGTCGGCGACTTCGAGATGCTCGCGCTGTTCCTCACCCCGCTGCTCTACGTGATCGCCGTCGGCCTGGCCAACCCGCAGACCGCCGGGATCGGCATCGGCCTGGGACTGTCCACCTTCCTGCTGGTGGGTCCGCAGAACCAGGGCGCCTGGATCAACACCTCGTTGCAATGGTTCGAGTTCGCCGGCGGCTACGTCTGCGCTGGCGTACTGGCGTTGCTGGTATACGCCTGGGTCTTCCCGTTCGACGCCGACGCGCGCCTGCGCCGCCAGTCGCGGCGCACCCGTGCCGAGGTGCGCGCGGTGCTGCTGTCCAAGCCCAGCGAGTCGCGCCGCTTCCTGTTCGAAAGCCGCATGGTCGACCGCCTGGCGATCATGCTCGGGTTGCTGCCGGCGGCCCGCGACAGCCAGTCCGGCGAGCGTTTCCAGTGCAGCCTGGCGAGCATGACCCTGGGCGTGGTGCTGCACCAGTTGCGGCGCGAGAGCCTCAACTCCGACGGCCTGCCGGAGGCCCTGCGCGAACGCCTGTCACTGGTGCTCGACGAACTCGCCGCCTGCCTCGACCAGCCCCCCGCGGCGCCCCTGCAGCGGGTATTGCCGGCCATGCGCGAGCTGGGCACGGAGCTGGACGAGCTGCAATGCCAGAGCGCACCGCTCGGCGGCGAAGCCATGCGCCCGGTATTCGTCAGCGGCGTGGCACTGCTGGTGGCCGCCGCCCTGCTGGAGCGCTTCCGCGACCTCTACAGCGAAGCCGCCCGCTTCCACGACGACCACGGGGAACAGCCGCTCCATGCCCGTTGATATCGAACTGGGCGGCGTCTACCTGCCGCCACTGGCCCAGGCCCTGCTCCTCGCCCTGCCGATCTTCCTGCTGCTGGACTGGACGCTGCGCCGCCTCGGCGTGCTGCGCCTGGTCTGGCACGAGGCGCTGTTCGAGGGCGCGCTCTACAGCTGTATCTGCGCCAGCCTGATCCTGCTCATGGGGGCACTGCACTGACATGCTCGACGTCCGCAAGGCAATCCCGCCGCTGATCACCCTCGCCGTGGTGGCGCTCGCCCTGGTGCTGGGCAGCTACGCCTGGGTCTATTACACCCGCGCGCCCTGGACCCGCGACGCCCGTGTGCGGGCCGACGTGGTGTCGCTGTCGGCGGATGTCACCGGGCGCATCGTCGAGCTGCGCGTACAGGACAACCAGCACGTGAACAAGGGCGACCTGCTGCTGCAGATCGACCCCGCCCGCTACGAACTGGCGGTGCAGCATGCTGAGCGCGCGGTGGAAGTGGCGCGGGCGGCGCTGGGCCAGTCGCAGGCATCCATCGTCGCCAACCAGGCGCTGCTGCGCCAGCGCAGGAGCGAGGAGGTCCGCCGGCGGGAGCTGAAGGCACGCTCGGCGATCTCCAACGAGGAATGGGAAAAGGCCAGTACCGATGTATCCGTGGCCGAGGCCCAGCTGCTGCGCGAACAGGCCAACCTGGGCCTGGCCCAGGCCAACGTCAGCCTGGCCGAAGCGGCGCTGCGCCAGGCACGCCTGGACCTGGAGCGCACCCGCGTGCTGGCGCCAGTCAATGGCTACGTGACCAACCTGCTGACCCGCGCCGGCGACTACGCCACCGCCGGCAGCGCGCTGGTCGCGGTGGTGGACAGCGACTCCTTCCACGTCAGCGGCTACTTCGAGGAAACCAAGCTGCCGCGCATTCACGAAGGCGACCGGGTCCGCATCGAACTGATGAGCGGCGAGCGCTTCGACGGCACCGTGCAAAGCATCGCCTTCGCCATCACCGACCGCGAGAACCTGCCCGGCAGCCGCCTGCTGGCCAACATCAACCCGACCTACACCTGGGTCAAGCTCGCCCAGCGCATCCCGGTGCGCATCGCCATCGACCCCACCTACGCCGGGCGCGACCGCCTGCGCGCCGGGACTACGGCGACCGTCAGCGTGGTGGAGTCCGAGCCCTCGAAAACCGTCGAATCACCGGTTCCGTAGCACGTTTGTCATCCCCGCCGGTCAACATGAGCCCATTCGCACTCTGACCCGGGATCGCTGTGAACCCCACACACGCCGTACGATCCATCGCCAGAACCCCCTACCTGGCCCTCCTGTTGCTGACCGGCATCACCCTGGCGTTGTGCGCCTGGCGTTCGGTCCTCCCCGAATCACTGGACAACCCCAGCGGCAGCGCCTTTCAGCAACGCTGGATGCAGGGCCGGGTGATCCTGCTGATCCGCCACCTGGAGCGCTGCGACCGGACCAGCGCCCCCTGCCTGGGCGCGGCCGATGGCATCACCGTGCGCGCCGCGGAGCTGGCCAAGGGGCTCGGCCGGGCCATCGCCCATTACGGTCTGGCCGCCACCGACATCTACAGCAGCCCGTTGACCCGCACCGCGCAGACGGCGGACCTGATGTTCGACCACACCGTGGCCCGCCAGGACTGGCTCTTCACCTGCAAGAACGACGACCTGCTGGGCCAGATCCGCCAGCACAAGGCCGCCCACCGCAACCTGGTGCTGGTAACCCACAGCGAATGTTTCGACCGTCTGATGCACAACCTCGACAAGCCCGAAGGCGAAACGCCCGAGTACGGCGAGACCCTGGTGCTGTTCGACAACGACAGCGTCTCGCCATGGATCGCGGGCGAGATCGAAGTGCCTGACTGGACGGAGCTGGCGCATCGGCCGAACGCCGGTTGATACGGCTGCCAGAAGCGCTTTTCTGTGCCATCTTTTGCGCATCGTCCCACGGAGAGGCGCGATGCCCGCCCTGCTCAGCCAACACCCCCTGTTCGCCGCCCCGGCGCTGCTGTTGATCGACCTGCTGCTCTGGCGCCTGCTCGGCATGGCCCATCCGCACTGGCGTCTGACCGCGCGCGTGCTCTGCTTCCTGCTGTTCAGCCTGCTGCTGTTCAACGCCGGGATTAACCCGCTGCGCGCCGCGCCCTGGCCCGAGGACCTGCCCAGCCACATGGTCGCCACCGGCGTGCAGATCATCTGGTGGCTGTTCGCCGCGCGCTGCCTGACGGTGGTGCTCGGCTTCCTCCTGGTGCAGCGCGTCGGCCATGCCGGACGGCTGCTGCAGGATGTGGTCGGCGCGCTGATCTTCCTGATCGCCAGCATCGCCGCCGCCGGCTATGTGCTGGAGCTGCCGGTGAAGGGCCTCCTGGCCACCTCCGGGGTGGTCGCCATCGTCCTCGGTCTTGCGTTGCAGAGCACGCTGAGCGACGTGTTCTCCGGCATCGTGCTCAACACCACCAAGCCGTACCAGCTGGACGACTGGATCTCCATCGACGGCATCGAAGGCCGGGTCACCGAGATCGACTGGCGCTCCACCTACCTGCAGACCGCCCAGGGCACCCTGGCGGTGGTGCCCAACTCCCTGGCGGCCAAGGCCAAGCTGCTCAACCTCAGCCGGCCGGCGAATCTCTACGGCTTGAGCCTGAGCCTGACCCTCAGCCCGCGAGTCCGCCCGCGCAAGGCCATCGAGGCGCTGGAGCGCGCCCTGGGCGGCTGCCGCACGCTGCTGGCCAGTCCGGCGCCGACGGTGAGCGTGCGCAAGTCATCGCCCGAGGGCGTGGAGTACGAACTCAGCGGCTTCGTCGCCGCCATGGGCGAGAAGCGCGAGGCGCGCAACCAGCTTTACGATCTGGCCTTCCGCCACTTGCAGGCCGCCGGCATCGAGCTGCTCAGCGATGTCGATATCCCGGCCCGCGAGCATGCCTCCCGCGCCCGCGCGCTGCTGGTGCGTTCCGGCCTGTTCGATGCCCTGGCCGATGCCGAGCGCGACGAGCTGGCGGCCACCATGCAGCGCCAGCCGTTCAAGTCCGGCGACGTACTGCTGGCCGTCGGCGATGTCAGCGACCAGTTGCTGATCATCGACACCGGGGTGGTCAGCGTGACCCTGCCCCATGGCGGACAAACCCTCGAAGCCGGCCGCATGGGGCCCGGCGAGGTGATCGGCGAAGCCGGCGTACTCACCGGCTCCGCCTGGCAGGCGCAGTTCACCGCCCTGAGCGATGGCGCGGTCTATCGCCTCGACAAGGCCGTGCTGGGGCCCTGCCTGGAAGCGCGCCAGGAGATCGCCGAGGCCATGACCCGGCTGCTCGACTTCCGCCAGAAGGCCAGCGCCGCCCTGCTGGTGGAGCAACCGGTGGCCGCACCGCAGCGCGGCCTGGTGGCCTGGCTGAAGCAGTACGCCGGGCGCCGCTACAAGACCTGAGTCGCACTGGCCTCAACGCGGATGGCGGAGCAAGATGGAGCCCCGTCCACCGCGCCGAGGCCCGCCATGCCGACCTGCACCGACACGCGCTCGCTGTTCACCGCCCAGTCCGACGCCTACCGCGCCAATCGCCCGACCTACGACCCGGCTTTCTTCGCCTGGCTGGCCCAGGTCGCGCCCGGCGCGACACGCGCCTGGGACTGCGGCTGCGGTTCGGGCCAGGCCACCGAAGACCTGGCGAAGCACTTCGAGTGGGTCGTCGCCACCGACATCAACGCCACACAGCTGGACAAGGCGCCGCGCCTGCCCAACGTCGACTACCGCTGCGAACCGGCGGAAAGCACCTCGCTGGCGCCGGCCAGCGTCGACCTCACCCTGGTAGCCCAGGCCCTGCACTGGTTCGACGTGCCGCGCTTCTACGAGGAGGTGCGCCGCGTCTCCCGGCCCGAGGCACTGCTGGCGGTGATCTCCTACAACATGCTGAACATCACCCCGGAACTGGACACCCTGGTGAGCCATCTCTACCACGACGTCGTCGGCCCCTACTGGGCGCCCGAGCGCAAGCACGTGGAAACCGGCTACGAAACCATCGCCTTCCCCTTCGAGCAGGTGCCGACGCCGGCCTTCGCCCTGGAGGCGACCTGGGACCTGGCGCGCCTGCTGGGCTACTTCGAAAGCTGGTCCGCCGTCGCCAGCTACCGCGCGGCGACCGGGCTGGACCCGGTGGAGCCGCTGCGCGAGCAGTTCGCCCAGGCCTGGGGCGATGCACCGGAGCGCGCCGTGAGCTGGCCGCTGACCATCAAGCTCGGCCGGGTCCGCTGAGACCGGCTTCGCGCAGGCAGGCCAGCGGCACCCAGCCGGACTCGCCGCCGCCCCGGCTGCACCAGCGCCAGCCGCCCAGTTCCCGGCCGCCTTCCAGCCGCTCGCCGACCTCGACATCGAGTTCGCGGGCGGTGTAGTCCTCCGCTGCGATTCCGGCGCCCGGAGCCGTCAACTGGAAGACCTGCGCCGGCACCCAGCCATCCTTCTGCCCGGCCGTCGAACAGAAGTACCAGTCCTGCCAGCCTTCCTCACCTTCATAGCGCTCGCCCACCGTCAGTGCCGTCCCCTTGCTGAGCGTGATCGGCTCGGGATATTCGCTGCGGTGGGGCCGGATGACCTCGTACCGCATGGGCGTACTCCTGGCTCCATGGAAAGCGCCGATGGTAACGCTCAGAGCGCGTCGTGGAAGATCACCCCGAGGGTGTAGCGCTCGCCGCTGTGCAGGCGGCTGACGCCGTGGCGCAGGTTTACCCGGTGGTAGCCGCGCACGCCCCGCACCGGCCGCTGGGCCACGACGAACACCACGGCATCGCCTTGCCTCAGCGGCACCACCTCCACCCGCGACTGCATGCGCGGGCGCTGCTCGGTGAGGACGAACTCGCCACCCTCGAACTCCTCGCCGGGCCGCGACAGCAGGATCGCCACCTGCAACGGGAAGGCCAGCTCGCCGTAGAGGTCCTGGTGCAGGCAGTTGTAGTCGCCGGCGCCGTAACGCAGCAGCAAGGGCGTCGGGCGCAACTGGCCGGCGGCGTGGCATTGGGCCAGGAAGTCGGCGTGTGTTTCCGGATAGCTGATCCCGGTATCCATGCGTTCGTGCCAGGTATTGGCGATGCTCCGCAGCGGCGGGTAGAAGGCTTCGCGAAGCGCCTGCACCCGCGCTGGCAAGGGATAGGCGAAGTAGCGGTATTCGCCCAGACCGAAATTGTATCGCGCCATCACCACGCGGCTGCGGAACGGCTTGTCCTGCGCGTAGAGCGCACGCAATGCCTCGCACTGGGCCGCGTCGAGCAGGCCGGGAATCAGCGCCTGGCCGCTGGCGTCGAGCTGCGAGGCCAGGGCCGGCCAGTCCAGTTCGGCAATCTGTCGTGCGAGGGTGGTCATGGCTGTGCTCCGGTCAGTCTTGCCGCCAGTCTAGGCCTGCACATGGGTCGCCGTTTGCCGCGGCTGACTTTCAAAGTCGCGTTAAGATGACAGCTCCGATGAATCATCCCCGTGCCCGCAATGAGCCTCGACGACCAGACCCTGCGCGATATTTCCCGGCTGACCCTGGAGCACTACCAGGCCAACGCCGACACCTTCCGCGAAGGCACCTGGGAGCACGATGTCAGCCAGAACATCGCCGCCCTGCTGCGCCATATCCAGGCCGAACCGCCCTTCGCCCTGCTCGACTTCGGCTGCGGCCCCGGCCGCGACCTGTGCGTGTTCCGCTCCATGGGGCACCAGCCGGTCGGGCTGGACGGCTGTCCGAACTTCGTCGCCATGGCCCGAGAGAGCAGCGGTTGCGAGGTCTGGCAGCAGGACTTCCTCGCCCTCGACCTGCCCGCCGAGCGCTTCGACGGCATCTACGCCAACGCCAGCCTGTTCCATGTGCCGCGCCAGGAACTGCCGCGCGTGCTCGGCCAGCTGCGCGACGCGCTGAAGCTAGGCGGCGTGCTGTTCGCCTCCAACCCGCGCGGCGAGAACGCCGAGGGCTGGAACGGCCCGCGCTACGGTTCCTATCACGATTGGGAGAACTGGAAGCAGCTGCTGGAGGCCGCCGGCTTCGTGGAGCTGGAGCATTACTACCGGCCGGCCGGGCTGCCGCGGGAGCAGCAGCCGTGGTTGGCGAGTGTTTGGCGGCGGGTGTAGGGGCGATTTTTGTGCAATGCTTGCTCGCGAACCCGGCGCATCTCGAGCTCGCGGTGATGACGTACGCAGCAAGCCATCCCCACGTCAGCGCCCCGTAGGATGGGTGGAGCGAAGCGATACCCATGCTGTCAGTGCACCGTATTGATGGGTTTCGCTTCGCTCTACGCCATCCTACGAGTATGCAGAAGACCGCGACTCCTACCGGGAGCTAGCGGCCATCACCCGCGGCGCCGGATCAAGGCGCCTTCGCCGCCCAGGCATTGAAGCGCTGCTCCAGATCCTCCCCGTGATCCACCCAGAACGCGAAGTTCACCGGCACCGCCTGCTCCAGGTTCGCCGGCGCCGTGTTCAGGCGCTCGACCAGTTTCGGATCGAGCAACGCGGTGGTGCCCAGGTTGACCGAGCCGTAGCCCAGCTTCAGGGTGTGGATCTTCTGCTGCTCGGGCTTGAGCGAGAAAGCGATGAAGTCCTCGGCGGCCTTCTTGTTCGGGCTGCCCTTGGGGATCGCCCAGGAATCGATGGCATACAGACTGCCGTTCCACACCACCTTCATCGGCGCGCCCTCCTCCTGGGCGGCAAACACGCGGCCGTTGTAGGCGGTGCTCATCACCACGTCGCCGCTGGCGAGGAACTGCATCGGCTGCGCGCCGGATTCCCACCACTGGATCGACGGCTTGATCTGGTCGAGCTTCCTGAACGCGCGGTCCACGCCCTCTTTCGTCGCCAGTACCTGGTACAGGTCTTCCTTCTTCACCCCGTCAGCCAGCAGGGCGATTTCCAGGGTGTACTTGGCGCCCTTGCGCAACGAGCGCTTGCCGGGGAATTTCCGGGTGTCCCAGAAATCCGCCCAGCCGGTCGGGCCATTGGGCAGGCGCTTGGCGTCGTAGGCCATGGCCATCGACCACACCAGCAGGCCGGCGCCGCAGTCGGAGACGGTGCCGGGCACATAATCCGCGGTATTGCCCAGCTTCGCCGGGTCGAGCGTCTCGAAAAGGCCTTCGTCGCAGCCGCGCAGCAGCTCCGGCCCCTCGACCTGCACCACGTCCCAGTTGACGCTGCCGGTATCGACCATGGCCTTGATCTTGCCCATTTCGCCGTTGTACTCGCCGGCGATCACCTTCGCTCCTTCCTTCTTCTCGAAGGGCTTGTAGAAGGCTTCGGTCTGCACGTCCTTGCTGGTGCCGCCGAAGGAGATCACGGTCAGGTCCGCGGCCATGGCGCCGGACGCCACGCCCATGAGCAGGGCTCCCAGAATCGGGTTCTTCATTTCCACCTCTTGGCTTTGTTGTTGGCAGATGGTTAAAGCACGCAGGCGCCCGGCCTCTGCGGGCCGGAGCACGGTGACAGCGGGTCAGCTGCGGTAGTCGGCCTCGCCGTCGGCGATCAGGCGCAGCGCCGACTCCCAGGCGAGCAGGTGCAAGCCGTCGGCCAGGGCTTCCTCTTCCTGCACGGCGACGCGTTCGCACACCGCCTGCGGCGGGTAGCGCAGCTGGCGGCCGCCGGCCAGCGCCTGGATCTGCGCCTGGCAGGCGCGCTCGAGGAAGTAGATCTGGTTGAAGGCTTCGGCGATGCAGCGCCCGGTCGCCAGCAGGCCGTGGTTGCGCAGGATCATCACCATATGGCTGCCCAGGTCGTGCACCAGACGGGAGCGCTCGTCCGGGTCCAGGGCGATGCCCTCGTAGTCGTGGTAGCCCAGGCGGTTATAGAACTTCAGCGCGTGCTGGCTGATCGGCAGCAGGCCTTCTTCCTGGGCGGACACGGCGATGCCGGCGGCGGTGTGGGTATGGATCACGCAGGCCACGTCCTCACGGGCGGCATGCACGGCCGAGTGGATGTTGAAGCCGGCGCGATTGACGCTTTTCGGGCCGAAGCGCGGGTCGATGACGTCGCCGGCGTGGTCGACCTTCACCAGGTCCGAGGCACGCATTTCGTGGAACAGCACGCCGTAGCGGTTGATCAGGTAATGCCCCGGCTCGCCCGGCACCCGCGCGGAGATATGGGTGTCGATGTGGTCGGTCCAGCGGAAATGGGCGATCAGCCGGTACAGCGCGGCGAGGTCGCAACGCGCCTGCCACTCTTCGGTGGAAATACTGGACGGATCGATGTTGTAAGCTGTGTCACGCATGGCGGTTCCTTGTTATCAGGCCGGTGCGGCGCGCTGCCGCATCACCGGGCCGATAGTGCTGGCCCGCGCCACGGCGCACCATGCACAGGAACAAGGCCCCCTCTGCAGTGCTGTTATGGTCGCCGGACCTGTACAGATTTCCCCCTACGTGAACGGACCTTCGGATGCTGTTGCTCGACCCCACCTCGGACATTCCCCTGGTCACCCAGATCGTCGACGGCATCGCCCAGGCCATCGACGAGCAGCGCCTGCGCCCCGGCGCCAAGCTGCCCTCGATCCGCAAGTTCGCCCAGGCCAACGGCGTCAGCCACTTCACCGTGGTCGAGGCCTATGACCGGCTGGTGGCGCGCGGCTGCCTGAACGCCGTACCCAACGCCGGTTTCTACGTGCGCGGCCCGGTGGTCGAAGACAGCGCCGGCAGCGAGGCGCCGCCGGAGTTCGACTTCGACGCTCACCTGCTGCTGCACAAGGTCTTCCAGCCACTGGGCATGGAGATCCGCCCCGGCGTCGGCCTGCTGCCCGAGCACTGGCTCGACGGTGAAGGCCTGCTGCGCGGGTTGCGCAGCCTGGCGCGGGAGGAGCCCACGCAGTTCGGCAACTACGGCCACAGCAAGGGCAACCCGAAGCTGCGCGGCAAGCTGGCCGACCGCCTGGCCGATGCCGGCGTTGCCGCCAGCCCCGAGCAGATCCTGCTGACCGCCGGCGCCAGCCAGGCCCTGGACCTGACGGTGCGCTACCTGGTGCAGCGCGGCGACCCGGTGCTGGTGGACGAGCCCGGTTACCACAACCTGTTCCTCAACCTGCGCCTGCAGGGCGCGCAGCTCCTGGGCGTGCCGCGCAGCGCCGATGGCCTGGACCTCGACCGCCTGGAGCAACTGGCCCGCGAGCATCGGCCCAAGGTCTACTTCACCCAGGCGCGACTGCAGAGCCCCACCGGTGGCAGCCTGTCCCTTGCGGCCAGCCACCGCCTGCTGCAACTGGCGGAGAAGTACGATTTCCTCATCGTCGAGAACGACATCTACGCCGACCTCGATCCCGCCGGGCAGATGCTGCTGGCCAACCTCGACCAACTGGCGCGGGTGATCTACATCGGCAGCCTGTCCAAGGTCATCGCCCCGGCGCTGCGCACGGGCTTCATCGCCGCCCACCCGGAGCTGATCGAGGAGCTGGTGCCGCTGAAGATGGTCAGCGGCCTGACCAGCTCGGAGCTCACCGAGACCCTGGCGCTGGACATCCTCCTGCAGGGCCGCCACCGCAAGCATGTGAAGCAGTTGCGCGACCAGCTCAGCGAGGCCCACGACAGCGTGGCGCGGCGATTGGAGGCGGCCGGCCTGGAAATCTTCCACGAGCCCCGCGCCGGGCTGTTCCTCTGGGCCCGCCACCGCGCGGTGGATGACGCCACCCTGCTCGCCGGCCGAGCCAAGGAGGCGAAGATCCTGCTGTTCCCCGGCCAGCTGTTCATGCCCGACGGGCGCAGCGTGCCGTGGATGCGCTTCAACGTCGCGCATTCGCTGGATGAGCGGCTGTACGACTTCCTCTCCGCCCAGGGCGATCAACCCCTGTAGGAGCGAGCTTGCTCGCGAACGGACCTCCCGGCGACTCCATACATGGACGGTTCGCGAGCAAGCTCGCGCCTACCAAAAGCCTCGCCGGTCCGCCAGATATCGCCAGCGGCCGCGCCAGCCCTTAGACTTGCCGCCTATCAGTCACCGCCAGCTAGAGATCACTATGGGCGCCCAGTGGAAAGCCAAACACAAAGAAGCCGCAGCCAACGCCAAGGGCCGCATCTTCGGCAAACTGTCCAAGGAAATCATGATCGCCGCGCGTAACGGCGCCGATCCGGACATGAACCCGAAACTGCGCCTGGTCGTCGAGCAGGCCAAGAAGGCCTCGATGCCCCGCGACACCCTGGAGCGCGCCATCAAGAAGGGCGCCGGCCTGCTGGACGGCGGCGCCAGCTTCGAGCGCGTGGTCTACGAAGGCTTCGCCCCGCACCGCGTGCCGGTGATCGTCGAATGCCTGACCGACAACGTGAACCGCACCGTCGCGGAAATCCGCGTGCTGTTCCGCAAGGGCCAGCTGGGCGCTTCCGGCTCGGTAGCCTGGGACTTCGATTACCTGGGCATGGTCGAGGCCACCCCGGCCAGCGCCGATGCCGATCCGGAACTGGCCGCCATCGAAGCCGGCGCCCAGGACTTCGAACCGGGCGAGGAAGACGGCGACACCCTGTTCCTCACCGACTCCACCGACCTGGATGCCGTCTGCCGCGCCCTGCCGGAGCACGGTTTCACCGTCGCCTCGGCCAAGCTGGGCTACAAGGCGAAGAACCCGGTCAGCCTGTCCGGCACGGAGCTGGAAGAGGTCGAAGCCTTCCTCGATGCCCTGGATGGCAACGACGACGTGCAGAACCTCTACGTCGGCCTGGCGTAACGCAAACGGGCGGCCAATGGGCCGCCCGTTTTCTTTTGAGGCATGCATCGCATGCTCGATACGTCCGCATTAGCCACTGCGCCCCATCAGTGCATCCTGGCTTCCCTCCGCCTTCTCCCGCAGGAAATCCCAGGTCGTACGCATCCGCGCGATGTCCTTGAGTTCGGTCGGCATCAGCATCCAGAAGGTCCGCACGAATTCGATTTCCCCCGCCAGCACCGGCTGCAATGACGGGTCCTCGGCTGCCGCGAACGCCGGCAGGATCGCCAGCCCGGCGCCTTCCGCCACCGCCCGCTGCTGGGCGAGGATGCTGGTGCACCGCAGCGCCATGTGCAGCGGCCGGCCGATCTCGTCGAGGTATTGCAGCTCCTTGCTGTACAGCAGGTCGTCGACGTAGCCCACCAGCGCGTGATCGCGCAGGTCATCGCGGTTGCGGATCGGTCCGCGTTCGGCCAGATAGTCCTTCGAGGCGTAGAGCCGTAGCACATAGTCGGTCAGCCGGGTGATCAGGTAGGGGCCGCGTCCCGGCCGTTCCAGGGTGATCACGATGTCCGCCTCGTGGCGCGACAGCTGCAACGCCCGTGGCACCGCCAGCAGGTCCACTCCCAGGTGCGGGTGGCGGCGGTTCAGCTCCACCAGTTGCGAGGTCAGCAGGGTCGATCCGTAGCCTTCGGTGGCGCCGATGCGCACCTTGCCGGAGAGGTTGTCCTCGGCCCCCGCCAGGCGCTTCTCGATCACCTTGCAGGCGCTTTCCATCGCCTCAGCCTGGGGCAGCAGGCCGTGGCCGGCCTCGGTCAGCCGGTAGCCGCCCGGCTCGCGCACCAGCAGTTGCGCACCGATACTCTTCTCCAGCGCCTGCAGGCGGCGCGCGACCGTGGTGTGGTCCACGCCCAGGCGGCGGGCCGCGACGGTGAGCTTGCCGGCGCGTGAGAGTTCGAGGAAGAAACGCAGGTTATCCCAATCCATGAATCGCCCCACTTTGCGGCAATTGTGCAAAAACGCAGACCATACTTGCACATCACCGCATTGAGAACATCAAAAATGCACTGTTAGGATCGGTTCAGACAACAAGAAAGCCTCAGGCTGGGAGAATCCCGATGACCGCAACTGCCGTCCCTACCGTCAAACTGTTCCTCGACGGCAAGCCCGTCGAGTCCACCACCTCCGAATGGCGCGATGTGATCAACCCCGCCACCCAGGAAGTCCTCGCCCGCGTGCCCTTCGCCACGCAAGAGGAAGTCGACCGCGCCGTGGCCAGCGCCAAGGCCGCGTTCAAGACCTGGAAGAAAACCCCCATCGGTGCCCGCGCGCGCATCTTCCTCAAGTACCAGCAGCTGATCCGCGAGAACATGAAGGAGCTGGCGGCGATCCTCACCGCCGAACAGGGCAAGACCCTGCCCGACGCCGAAGGCGATGTATTCCGCGGCCTGGAAGTGGTCGAGCACGCGGCCGGTATCGGCAACCTGCAGTTGGGCGAGCTGGCCAACAACGTGGCCGGCGGCGTGGATACCTTCACCCTGCTGCAACCCATCGGCGTCTGCGCCGGCATCACCCCCTTCAACTTCCCGGCGATGATCCCGCTGTGGATGTTCCCGATGGCGATCGCCACCGGCAACACCTTCGTCCTCAAGCCCTCCGAGCAGGACCCGATGGTGACCATGCGCCTGGTCGAACTGGCCCATGAGGCCGGCGTGCCGCCGGGCGTGCTCAACGTCATCCATGGCGGCCCGGACGTGGTGAACGCGATCTGCGACCACCCCGACATCAAGGCCGTTTCCTTCGTCGGCTCGACCCGCGTCGGCACCCACGTCTACAACCGCGCCTCGCAGGCCGGCAAGCGCGTGCAGTGCATGATGGGTGCGAAGAACCACGCCATCGTGCTGCCCGACGCCAACAAGGAGCAGACCCTCAATGCCATCGCCGGCGCCGCCTTCGGTGCCGCTGGGCAGCGCTGCATGGCCCTGTCGGTGGCGATTCTCGTCGGCGAGGCCAACGAATGGATTCCCGAGCTGGTGGCCAAGGCCAGGAGCCTCAAGGTCAGCGGCGGCACCGAAGCCAATACCGACGTCGGCCCGCTGGTTTCCTGCGCCGCGCTGGACCGCGTCAGCGGCCTGATCGAACGCGGCGTCCAGGAAGGCGCCAAGCTGGAGCTGGACGGCCGCAACCCGCAGGTCGCCGGCTACGCCAAGGGCAACTTCGTCGGCCCGACCGTATTCTCCGGCGTCACCCCGCTGATGACCATCTACCGCGAAGAAATCTTCGGCCCGGTACTTTGCGTGGTGTCGGCGAAGACCTTCGACGAGGCCATCGAGCTGATCAACGCCAACCCCAACGGTAACGGCACCGCCCTGTTCACCCGCTCCGGCGCCGCCGCACGGCACTTCAAGGAAGAGATCGACGTGGGCCAGGTCGGCATCAACGTGCCGATCCCGGTGCCGGTGCCGATGTTCTCCTTCACCGGCTCGCGCGGCTCCAAGCTGGGTGATCTCGGCCCGTACGGCAAGCAGGTGGTGCAGTTCTACACCCAGACCAAGACCGTCACCGAACGCTGGTTCGACGAGAACGAAGTCGGTGGCGCGGTGAATACCACCATCCACCTCAAGTAAGCCCTTCCCGCCCCAACCGCTCCGGACGCCAGCCAGGATGCTGGCGGGCCGGGGCCCGTTTCCTGTCCGACCATCAGAACAAGAGGACAACCCCATGCGCATCGGCTTCATCGGACTCGGCAACATGGGCGGCCCCATGGCCGCCAACCTGCTCAAGGCCGGCTTCGACCTGAGCGTCTTCGACCTCTCCGCCAAGGCCGTGGAAGCGGCCGTCACCCTCGGCGCCCGCGCGCTTGCCTCGCCCGCCGAAGTGGCCCGCGACGACGTCGAGGTGATCATCACCATGCTGCCCGCCGCCGCCCACGTGAAGCAGGTCTTCCTCGGCGACGACGGTCTGCTGGCCAACGTGCAGTCCGGCGTGCTGCTGATCGACTCGTCCACCATCGACCCGCTGAACGCTCGCGAGGTCTCCGCCGCCGCCCAGGCCCACGGCAACCCGATGCTGGATGCGCCGGTCTCCGGCGGCACCGCCGGCGCTGCGGCGGGCACCCTGACCTTCATGGTCGGTGGCGAGCAGGCCGACTTCGAACGCGCGCGCCCGGTGCTGGCGGCCATGGGCAAGAACATCGTGCACTGCGGCGGCGCCGGCAACGGCCAGGTGGCCAAGGTGGCGAACAACCTGCTGCTGGGCATTTCCATGATCGGCGTGGCCGAAGCCATGTCCCTGGGCGTGAAGCTGGGGATGGACGCGGAAGTGCTGGCCGGCATCATCAACACCTCCAGTGGCCGCTGCTGGAGCTCGGAGGTGAACAACCCGCTCACCGGCGCGCCGGCGGCGCGCGGCTACAGCGGCGGCTTCGGCACCGACCTGATGCTCAAGGACCTGGGCCTGGCCAGCGAGGCCGCCCGCCAGGTGCGCCAGCCGGTGCTGCTCGGCGCGCTGGCCCAGCAGCTGTTCCAGACCTTCAGCAACCAGGGCAACGGCCAGCTGGACTTCTCGGCGATCGTGAAGCTTTACCAGCAGGGCTAAGCCGCTTCTCACTAGGCGCTTTTCGTAGGAGCGAGCTTGCTCGCGAACCTCCTCGCTGCGGGGTTTTTCGCGAGCAAGCTCGCTCCTACAAGGGCCGCCGCAACCTACCTATCTCGGCTATCATGCGCGCTCCGCCCCACCGGATACCGCCGCATGATCCTCCGCCCGCAAACCCCGACACTCTGGGTCCTGCTGTTCTCGCTGAAGGGCTCGATCATCCCGGCCATCTGGCGCAAGGTGCTCTACACGGTGCTGCTCAGCTCGCTGGTGGTAGCCACCCACGGCACGCTCTACCACTACAAGGTGGTCATCACCTCCACGCCCTTCACCCTCTGGGGCCTGACGCTGGCCATCTTCCTGGGCTTTCGCAACAACGTGGCCTACCAGCGCTTCTGGGAGGCGCGCACCCTGTGGGGCGAGCTGCTGATCGTGACGCGCAACCTCGCCCGCCAGACCCGCTCGCTGCTGCCGGACCTCGACCCGGAAGCTCGCCGCAGCCTGTGCAACCCGCTGATCGCCTTCGCCTACGTGCTACGCGACCAACTGCGCGGCAACCCGCAGAGCGAGGACGTGCGCCGCCTGCTCGGCACAGAAGAAGCGGCCGCGCTGGACACCACCGCTTCCCCAACCAACGCCCTGCTGGCCAGCCTCGGCCAGCGCTTTGCCGAGCGCGCCCGGCAGGCCGGTGCCGGCGACGTTACCCTGGCCGCCATCGACCAGCAGATGACCCGGCTCTCCTACGTGCTCGGCGGCTGCGAGCGCATCCGCAACACCCCGATTCCCTACCCCTACATCCTGATGCTGCACCGCATCGTGCACGTCTACTGCTTCCTGCTGCCGTTCTGCCTGGTCGACAGCATCGGCTGGTTCACCCCGCTGGCGGTGTGCGTGCTGGCCTACACCTTCTTCGGCCTGGATGCCCTGGGCGACCAGATCGCCGACCCGTTCGACACCCAACCCAACGACCTGCCGCTGGACGCCATGAGTCGCAACCTGGAAATCGCCGTGCTGGAAATCCTCGGCGAGACGCCCCTGCCCGAACCGCTGAAGCCGGTGGACGGCCTGCTGCTCTGAGCCCAGCCCCGAGGACCACACCATGAGTCACCTGAAAGACGTGCCGCTGGCAAAGGCCTACCTGCTGCTCAACCACGGCCCGAGCACCCTGGTCACCAGCGAACACGACGGCGTCGCCAACGTCATGGCCGCCGCCTGGGTCATGCCGCTGGACTTCGACCCGCCCAAGCTGCTGCTGGTGCTCGACCGCAACACCTGGTCGCGTCACCTGGTGGAAGGCGCCGGGGCCTTCGTCATCCAGCTGCCCTCGCGCCAGCAGGCGGAACTGACCCTGGCGGTCGGCTCCAGCAACGGCGGCGAGATGAACAAGTTCGAGCAACTGGATATCCGCACCGCGCGGGCACGCCAGATCGAAGCGCCGATCGTCGAAGGCTGCGTGGCCTATCTGGAATGCAAGGTGATCAGCGAGCCGAACAACCAGGAAAAGTACGACCTGTTCATCGCCGAGGTGGTGGCCGCCTACGCGGACGAGCGCGCCTTCTCCAACGGCCGCTGGCACTTCCCCAGCGACGAGTTGCGCACCATTCACTACCAGGCCGGCGGCGCCTTCTTCGCCACCGGCGAGGCCTTCCAGGTCGCGCGCAACTGAGCGTTTTCAGCCATCGCTGACGGCTGCGCCCGGCCAGATGACAGGCATAAAAAAGCCCGCTCGTATGCGGGCTTTTTCATGGGGAGCTAATCCTTTAGCTGGGATTCATACTCCCCTCACTCTCGTGAAAAAATCGTGAAGACTTCATGAGCATTTGCAACAAATTTCGTCGCCCGACGAGACGCCGTCAGCTCGAATAATCCAGGGCCGTCCACACCCGGCTGAGGCCGCCGCTGATCCGGCAGGCGGACAGGTCCTGCTCATCGTCACCGGGCGTCAGACGCACCACGGAATCACCTTCCGCCTCGGTCAGCCACTGCAGCCGGCCGCAGTTGGGCGTGTCGATCACATAACTGGCGGCGATGCTGGAGCGCGCCTTCGGCAGGCGGATGGCGTCATGCACCGTGCCGCGCTCTTCGATGCGCTTGCCGTCGGCGATCAACACCGCCCAGGCCTCACGCCCCTCTATGATCAGATAGGCGCCATTGGCCCTGGGCACGTCCATCGGCGGTTCCGCGCAGCCAGCCAGTACCGCCAGCATCAAGCACGCCATCAGTTTCCCCAGCATTGCTACACCCTCCTCATTCGTCGACGGACCCCGGACGCCATTTCGGCGGTCTGTGGGCTCTCCATGGATTCGGTCAGACAGCGAGGCAATAGTAATCACAAAATACTGTTCATGCATACAGTATTTTGAGAACATTCCTTCAACGACGACAAAGGCGCGACGAACCGGCATCACGGAGCGCCGCATTACGAGGGTCGGTCCCTCTCAAGGAGCGAGCGATGGTGAGCATCCATCAGCTGAAGTACACCGTGAATCACATGGCCATCGATGAAGTGCGCGAAGCCGTCGAGGAGCTGCTCCTCGAAGGGCTGGTCACCGAAGGCAAGACCCCCTTCAGCCGCACGCACTTCAACGCCTGCTTCGCCGAGATCGAGGCGCTGCTGCAACGCGCCGGCTACCATCGCCCGCTGGACGTGGTCGGCTACCAGGGACAGGCCTATGCAATGTTCGACCCCAGCCGCTGGGACGCCGTGGAGGTGCTGCGCTGGCTCAAGGAATACGTCGAGGAGGCGGCGGCCAGCTGACCGCCGAACTGTGCGCGGGAGCGGAGACTTGCGCAGGCCCGTCCTGCGCACTAACGTCCTTGTACTTCCGCTTTTCGAATCAAGGACGATTCCATGGGCGACTCCTCGAATGCCGACAGCTGGCACTGGGCCTACCGCAAACTGCGCAGCTGGGACGTCGGCCGTATCAGCTCCGCCTTCCTTGCCACACTCTTCCACTGGCGCGGCGACACCGGGCTGTTCTACAGCCACGGCGGCCTGCGCAAATCCCGCCTGACCCGCGACGACCAGCGCGACTGACCCGTCAGGGCCGCGTCACCGGGTACACCGCGCCATTGGGGTATTCGATGCTCTGTCGGATGCCCCCTCCGGACTGATCGATGATCACCGTGCTCGAACGCGACTCACCGTAGCCGCGCGGTACCTGCACACCGCCATATCCGTCATTGCGCTGCCACCTCGACGAACTGTCCACGCTGCCGCTGGCCCCCGGGCTGACATAGATGCGCTGGATCACCGGCGGCGATTGCTGCCACTGCGACGAGGACGGGGATTGCCGCTGGTATTGGGGCTGGGGCTCTACATGACCGGAGAACCTCTGCTGCGCCAGCACCGGTGTCGCCAGAGCGCAGCAGGCGATGAGCGCCAGGCTTCCGAGACTCTTCATGGGATGCTCCGGGATATCTGGAAAGGTTTCAGGATACCAATCCATCCCGGGGTTGTGCAGGCCAGACGTCGAATATCGACAAACAATATAAATCATTAAATTTCATATAGTTACATAATAAATATAATCCTGAATATAAAGAAATTCCGCTGATCGCCACCCCCGCCACGGCAAAACCCCGTTCCAACCTGGTCCGCCAGGCTCCAGACAGCCTTGCCATTCGATTGCCACGATTGGCAATTCTTTCTCAATCAGTAAGATGCAGCGACTTTCGTAAGGAATACCTCATGTTCCGACGCTGCCTGTCCCTGCTGCTGATTCTCGCCATTCCCGCCGTTGCCTCCGCCGCCGCACCGCGTACCTTCGAGGAAGCCAAGAAGGTCGGTCGCAAGCTCTATGCCCGGCAATCGGTGGAGTTCTATTGCGGCTGCCGCTACAGCGGCAACACGGTGGACCTCAAGAGTTGCGGCTACACCCCGCGCAAGAACGCCAAGCGTGCCTCGCGCATCGAGTGGGAGCACATCGTCCCGGCCTGGGTGATCGGCCACCAGCGCCAGTGCTGGCAGAGCGGCGGACGCAGCAACTGCTCGCGGCACGACCGCGTCTACCAGAAGGCGGAGGCCGACCTGTTCAACCTGGTGCCGAGCATCGGCGAGGTCAACGGCGACCGAAGCAACTTCAGCTATGGCTGGCTGCCGAAGCAGCCCCCGCAGTACGGCGCCTGCCCGATGGTCATCGACTTCAAGGCGAAGAAGGCCATGCCCCGCCCGCAGATCCGCGGGATGATCGCCCGCACCTACTTCTACATGAGCGACCGCTACGGCCTGAAGCTGTCCAAGCAGGACCGCCAGCTGTTCACCGCCTGGAGCAAGCAGTACCCGGTGGAAACCTGGGAGCATCAGCGCAACCAGATGGTCGGCTGCGTGATGGGCTGGGGCAATCCCTACGTCGGCGAGGTCGATTCCAGCCGCTGTCCGTCACCCCGTGTCGCCGGGCGCTGAAGCCAGGCGACAGCACGCCGGCCCGGCAGTAGACTCCGACAGCCGTCCCCCGCGACGAGCGCCCTTTTCCCTGTCTGGAGTACGCAGCATGTCCTTCTCGATCTACCAGGCCTCCGTTCCCGTCTTCATCCGCATGCTCGGCAACCTCTCGGCGATCCTCGCCAAGGCCCAAGCCCATGCCGAAGCCAAGTCCATCGACCCATCCGTCCTGATCAACGCCCGCCTCGCCCCGGACATGTTCCCGCTGGCGCGCCAGGTGCAGATCGCCAGTGATTCCGCCAAGGGCGCCGGCGCGCGCCTGGCCGGCGTCGAGGTGCCGAGCTTCGCCGACGAGGAAACCACCTTTGCCGAGCTGCAGGCGCGGATCAGCAAGACCGTCGATTTTCTCAAGACCCTGAAGCCCGAGCAGTTCGACGGAGCGGAGAACCGCACCATCGAGCTGAAGCTGCGCACCCGCGAAATCAGCTTCACGGGCGCCGACTTCCTGCTCGGCTTCGTCAACCCGAACTTCTATTTCCACATCACCACCGCCTACGACATCCTGCGCCACAACGGCGTGGAAGTCGGCAAGATGGATTACCTCGGCGGCGTGTGACCGCCCGGGCGCCGGCCACACCGGCGCCCTTCAGCCGCGCGGCAGCGGCAGGCTGGTGGTGGACTTGATCTCGGACAGGGCAACGATGGAGTTGATTTCCTGCACGCCCGGCACCTGGGACAGCCGCTCGAAGAAGAAGCGCTCGTACGCCTCCACGTCCTCCGTGACGATGCGCAGCATGAAGTCCACCGCGCCCATCAGCACATGACACTCGAGCACCTCGGGGAACTCACCGATGGCCTGGGCGAAATCCGTCAGGTGGTTGCGCCCGTGGGCATTGAGCTTAACCTGGGCGAATATCTGGGTGTTCAGGCCGATCTTCTTGCGATCCAGCAGGGTCACCTGCTTGCGGATCACGCCCTCGTCCTTCAAGCGCTGAATCCGGCGCCAGCACGGCGACTGCGACAAACCGATGCGTTCGGCGATCTCGGCGGTGGAGAGCGTCGCCTCCTCCTGCAGCAGGGCGAGGATCTTCCTGTCTTGGGCATCCAAAGAAACTGGCATTAATAATTCCCGAATCTAGTCCATAGAGAATCATTAATGCACAAATTCATCCAGCCATGCAGGAAACAGGCAAATAAATCCTCCCGGCAGTCCGCACAATCTCCTTAACTTCCCTCCCGAACGGCCGGCTGCCATGACCCTTCTCGCGCTCCCCCTTCCCGACTTCCCGCTGGATCGACAGGATCGTCCGGTTCCGGCCGAAACCGCTGCCGACGTTCGCTACCTGATTCGCGCCGAGATCGACGCCGATATCCTCTGCCGGCTGCTGAACCAGTTCGCCTTGCAGGGCCACGTACCAATGGAGGTCGAGGCGTCGCGGCGGGAGGACTGGCTGGACATCGCCTTGCGGGTGAACACCCTGCCCCGGTACCGCGCCGAGGTGATCGCTCAGCGCATGCGCGGGATGGTCAGCGTCTGCTCGGTCGATCTGCATGTCGATGAGCCACGGGCTGTCCGTTCAGCGACATAATCTGGCTCTCTGGCGTTAGCCGGCACATCCCGTCGTGACTAGAGTGCAAGCTACCGCCCGCCTCCGCCGGGCGCGGTCACTTACACAACAACACGAGAGATGTGCCCATGGCTCGCCCACGCCTGCTTCCCGACAACTTCACCCTGGCGCTGATCGCCACCGTGACGGTCGCCAGCCTGTTGCCCTGCGAAGGCACGGCGGCGGTGATCTTCGGCTGGACCACCAACCTGGGCATCGCGCTGCTGTTCTTCCTCCACGGCGCCAAGCTGTCGCGCCAGGCGATCATCGCCGGTGCCACCCACTGGCGCCTGCACCTGCTGATATTCGCCTGCACCTTCATGCTCTTCCCGATCCTCGGTGTTGCACTCAAGCCGGTGCTGTCGCCGCTGGTCACTCCGGACCTGTACCTGGGCATGCTCTACCTGTGCGCCCTGCCCGCCACCGTGCAATCGGCGATCGCCTTCACCTCGCTGGCACGCGGCAACATCCCGGCGGCGATCTGCAGCGCCTCCGCCTCCAGCCTGCTGGGCGTTTTCGTCACTCCGCTGCTGGTGCAGTTGCTGCTCGGCACCCAGGGCGAGACCGGCATGTCGACCCTCGACGCCATCGGCAAGATCACCCTGCAACTGCTGGTGCCCTTCATGGCCGGCCAACTGCTGCGCCCCTGGATCGGCGCCTGGGTCGACCGCCACAAGCCGGTGCTGCGCTACGTCGACCAGGGATCGATCCTGCTGGTGGTCTACACCGCCTTCAGCGCCGCGGTGATCCAGGGGCTCTGGCACCAGATCCCGCTGCCCGCACTGGCCGGACTGACGGTCGCCTGCTGCGTGCTGCTGGCCCTGGTGCTCATCGCCACCAACCTGCTTGGTCGCTACCTCGGCTTCTCCGTGGAAGACCGAATCACCATCGTCTTCTGCGGCTCGAAGAAGAGCCTGGCGACCGGCGTGCCCATGGCCTCGGTGCTGTTCGCCAGCAGCAGCGTGGGCGTGATCCTGCTGCCGCTGATGCTGTTCCACCAGATCCAGCTGATGGTCTGCGCGGTGCTCGCCCAGCGCTACTCCCAGCGGCAGGAAACTGCCCATGGCCCGCTGGAGCGCGCCAACTGAGGGGCAGTTCAGACCCACAAAAAAGCCGGTGCAATGCACCGGCTTTTTCGTTTCCGCCGTGACGATCTGGGTCAGGCGCCGACCGGCGTCCGCAGGGTGACGAACTCTTCCGCCGCCGTCGGGTGGATACCGATGGTTTCGTCGAATATCCGCTTGGTCGCCCCGGCCTTCAGCGCAATGGCGATCCCCTGGAGGATTTCCCCGGCATCCGGGCCGACCATATGGCAGCCCAGCACCTTGTCGCTCTCGGCATCGACGATCAGCTTCATCAGGGTCCGCTCCTGGCACTCGGTCAGGGTCAGCTTCATCGGACGGAAGCGGCTCTCGAAGAGCTTGACCTTGTGGCCGGCGGCGCGCGCTTCATCCTCGGTCAGCCCGACGGTGCCGATGGTGGGCAGGCTGAACACGGCCGTCGGGATCAACTTGTAGTCCACTGGGCGGTACTCCTCCGGGCGGAACAGGTGCCGCGCCACCGCCATGCCCTCGGCCAGCGCGACCGGAGTCAGCTGCACCTTGCCGATCACATCGCCGATGGCATGGATGGACGGCTCGCTGGTGCGATACGCCTCGTCCACCTTGATGAAGCCACGCTCATCCAACTCGACCGCAACGTTCTCCAGCCCCAGGCTGTCCAGCATCGGACGGCGGCCGGTGGCGTAGAACACGCAATCCGCCTCCAGCACACGGCCATCCTTGAGGGTGGCCAGCAGCGTGCCGTCGGCCTGCTTGTCGATGCGGGCGATATCGGCATTGAACTGCAGGTCGACGCCCTTCTTGGTCAACTCGTCGCGCAGGTGTTCGCGCACGCTGCGGTCGAAGCCGCGCAGGAACAGCTCACGGCGGTACAGCAAGGTGGTCTGGACGCCCAGGCCGTGGAAGATCGAAGCGAACTCCACCGAGATATAACCGCCCCCCGCTACCAGCACGCGACGCGGCAGTTGCTCGAGGAAGAACGCCTCGTTGGAGGTGATGGCGTGCTCCTTGCCGGGGATATCCGGCAACTGCGGCCAGCCGCCGGTGGCAAGCAGGATGTGCTTGGCCGTGAAGCGCTGCCCGTCGACCTCGACGGTGTGCGCGTCACGCAGTTGCGCATGGCCTTCCAGCAGCGTTACACCACTGTTGACCAGGAGATTGCGGTAAATGCCGTTGAGGCGATGGATTTCGCGGTTCTTGTTGGCAATCAGGGTCGGCCAATCGAATTTCGCGCCCTCGGTTGTCCAGCCGAAACCCGCGGCCTGCTCGAAGTCTTCATGGTAGTGAGCCCCATAGACCAGCAGCTTCTTGGGCACGCAGCCGACGTTCACGCAGGTGCCGCCCAGGTAGCGGCTCTCCGCGACGCCGACCCGCGCACCGAAGCCCGCCGCGAAACGCGCGGCGCGCACACCGCCGGAACCGGCGCCGATGACGAACAGGTCAAAATCGAAAGACATCATGCTTCTCCGCGTGGATATGCCAGGCAGCATACCTTATACGCCCTGACCTATCCTGCCAGGAACCGAAGGAGGTATTCCCATGCGACCGAGCCTGACCCACCTCGCCCTGCACGTTCCCGACCTGGACGCCTGCATCGCCTTCTACGAGCGCTTCTGCGGCATGCGCATCATCCATCAGCGCGAGGGCAAGGGCTCGCGGATAGTCTGGATGGCCGAACCGGGCAAGGAACACAGCTTCATCTTCGTCATCATGCCCGGCGGCGAGGCACGCCATCTGGCCAGCGACGACTACAGCCACTTCGGCTTTGCCGTCGACAGCCATGCGGAAGTGGACCGGATCGCCCAGGAAGCGCAGGACGCGGGCTGCCTGATCTGGGCGCCGCGGGAGGAGCCCTACCCGGTGGGCTATTACTGCGGCCTGCGCGACCCGGCCGGCAACTACGTCGAATTCAGCTACGGGCAACCGCTGGGGCCCGGCTCGGAGGCCATGCCAATCCCGCCCTCGATGTGATGGCGCCAAGCCCCAAAGCCAGGAAACGAAAAAGCCACCCGAAGGTGGCTTTTTCGACGAACCGGGAAGAACCCTGGACTTACCAGGCCTTGCCGGTCTTGTAGAGGTTCTCGTAGCAGAAGTTGGTCGCCTCGATGTAACCCTCGGCGCTACCGCAGTCGAAACGCTTGCCCTTGAACTTGTACGCCAGCACGCAACCGTCCTGGGCCTGCTTCATCAGGGCGTCGGTGATCTGGATTTCACCGCCCTTGCCCGGCTCGGTCTGTTCGATCAGGTCGAAGATGTCCGGAGTCAGGATGTAACGGCCGATGATCGCCAGGTTCGACGGAGCCTCTTCCGGCTTCGGCTTCTCGACCATGGTGTTCACCCGGTAGATGTCGTCGCGGATCATCTCGCCGGCGATCACGCCGTACTTGTTGGTCTCTTCCGGCGGCACTTCCTGGATCGCCACGATGGAGCAGCGGAACTGGTTGTACAGCTTGACCATCTGCTTGAGGACGCTGTCGCCTTCCAGGTTCAGGCACAGGTCGTCCGCCAGGACGACGGCGAACGGCTCATCGCCGATCAGCGGGCGGCCGGTCAGGATGGCGTGACCCAGGCCCTTCATCTCGATCTGGCGGGTGTAGGAGAAGGTGCACTCGTCGATCAGGCGACGGATGCCGACCAGGTACTTTTCCTTGTCGGTGTTGCGAATCTGATGTTCCAGCTCATAGCTGATGTCGAAGTGGTCTTCGAGGGAACGCTTGCCACGGCCGGTCACGATGCCGATTTCGCCGAGGCCGGCTTCCAGGGCCTCTTCCACCGCGTACTGGATCAGCGGCTTGTTCACCACCGGCAGCATTTCCTTGGGCATGGCCTTGGTGGCCGGGAGGAAGCGGGTGCCGTAGCCAGCGGCCGGGAACAGACATTTCTTGATCATGGGAGTCCTTCGAGGGGGACAGGGGTGCGAGTTGCGCGCAGTCTAATCAGGCTGCAGCCACCTTACAATGCCCCGGCATGCGGCGAACCGTGCTCTCATGAGCAGTTGCGATCCGTCTCTGAAACCGGTGGCAGCGCATCTGACCATAACCCCGGCGTCGAGTTCGCCACTAATGGCAAAAAGTCAGCATCGCTACCCGCCCCTTCAGACTGCCACACCCTGCCCCGACAGACGCCGCCGCACCACACCCCAGATCGTCAGCTCATCGCCGTCGCCAACCCTGATGGACGGATAGCGATCGCTCGCCGGCAACAGAGCGAAAGCACCTTCGATGATCGCCAGGCGCCGAATCAAGGCTTCTCCGTTGAGCTCCGCAACGACGATCTCACCCTCCGCCGCCAACTCGGAACGGTCGACCAGCAGCAGGTCGTCGTGGTGGATCCCCGCGCCCGTCATGCCATCGCCATGTGCACGCACTATGTATGTGTGAGACGGCATCCACTGCGGGTGCATGAATGCGGCATTGTGGACGGATTCCGATGGCTGATGCATGGCTCACCTCATATACTGTATATATATACAGATAACAGGTAGACGCCTGGCTTTCAAGCCTTCATCGGAAGCTCGAACGCCACGGCCACTCCATTGAGAAGGCGCAGCGCGATCCGTGGTGGTCTACCCTTAACCAGGGGCGAGGACTTTCGATATGAATCCGGGCACGTTCGTGACTCTCATGATTCTGGGCTGGCTGCTGCTGGCCGTGGTGACCCTGTGGGCGATCCTGCGAGTCCCCATGCGGCGGGCCCGACTGCAGAAGCCCAAGGCAAAACCCGACACTACAAGAGGGCGGAACCCGCTTCCTCATTGATGCCGGGGATCGTGCAAATTGCCTTGTGATTGCGGCTGCCTCCTGCAAGCTGCACGACGCACTTTCCAATGAAGTCTTGTAAATCCATGATCTGAAAGGATCTTCTCAAGCCTTAACGCTGGTACGCCCCCTGCAATGATCCTTGCAAAGAGTACGGATGGATTTCGCCACTCATTGCCGAGGACAGCGACATGAAGATCGAACGACTTCCTGCCACCCAATATCTCTGCCGCCGGTTTCCGGAGTTCGAGGTGGAGTTCGCCTCGCGGCCGGATGGCAATCTGGTCATGACACTCAGTGATGCCGGAGGAGCCGCAGTGGCCTGCCGCGTGGTCCAGTTGGACGAACAGCAGGATGCGCATCTGCTCGATAGCCTGGTAGGCCGCATCCGCAGGGATCTGGCGACCGAAGAAGGCCCACTGCAGCCGGCCGACGTGGATCATTTCAGGGAGCCGGTTCAGCTGCAGAACTTCCATGAGTCATCCGAGCCGCTACGCAAACGTCGCGTCGTGAATGCCGGGCAAAAACTGCGAGCCTTGGCGCACCTGGGGGCATAGGCCAGCCGATGGCGCATCGACCTGTGATCGACGGTAGCGAACGAATAGCTCAAAGAAGAGAGGGAAGATGGTGCCCGGAGCCGGGGTCGAACCGGCACGCCCTTGCGGACGAGGGATTTTAAGTCCCTTGCGTCTACCGATTTCGCCATCCGGGCGGTAGCGCTGTTCAGCGGTGAGAGGCTCTGGCGAGCCGGAAGCGGGCTGGACTGTGCGTTAGCCCCTTCGATAATTGCAACCTGCGGATCTTATCGCAGGCGCAATTGTCTGCTAAAGAAAAAGCCCTGTAAATCTTGGATTTACAGGGCTTTTCTATTGGAGGCTGAGGTCGGAATCGAACCGGCGTTCACGGATTTGCAATCCGGTGCATAACCACTCTGCTACTCAGCCATGAAACAAACGGTTCACATTGCAAACCGTCAAAATTTGGAGCGGGAAACGAGACTCGAACTCGCGACCCCGACCTTGGCAAGGTCGTGCTCTACCAACTGAGCTATTCCCGCGTCGTGTTGACGGGCGCCATTCTATCGATTCGAAAAGCCCTGTCAACTCTTTGATTCAAAAAAACTTATTTCTCTTTCGGGGTGGTATTGAGATGGGGCCAGGCAGCGAGCAGATAGTGCAGCATCGACCACAGGGTCAGCACGGCGGCAACGATCAGCAGCACATAACCCACTACCACCCAGAAACTCATCACCGGCGAATTGGCCAGCAGGATGATCAGCGCCAGCATCTGGGCCGCCGTTTTCCATTTGCCGAGGTTGGAAACGGCCACATGCGCCCTCGCCCCCAGTTCAGCCATCCATTCGCGCAACGCCGAGACCACGATTTCACGGCCGATGATGATCACCGCGGGCAGGGTCAGCCACAGGTTCGCGTGCGCTTCCACCAGCAGCACCAGCGCGGTCGCCACCATCAGCTTGTCCGCCACCGGATCGAGGAATGCCCCGAACGGCGTGCTCTGCCCGAGGCGACGCGCCAGGTAGCCATCCAGCCAGTCGGTGGCGGCTGCCAGGGCGAACACGGCGCTGGCTACCAGATGACTGGCAGGGAACGAGGAATAGAACAGCAGGATGAAGATCGGGATGAGAACGACGCGAAGCAGGGTGAGCAGGTTCGGGATATTCATCGGGTCAGGAAGTCTGCGAGTTGAGCCGGCATTCTACTCGCTGTGAAGAACCGCATAAATCTGCTCAGCCAGCTTTTTACTGATACCGGGGGACTTGGCAATCTCTTCGATACTGGCCCGCGACAGTTCCTGCAACCCACCGAAATGCTTGAGCAGGTCTCGACGGCGCTTGGGCCCTACGCCTGGCACATCCTCGAGGGTGGAGGTACGCCGCGCTTTTCCTCGACGAGCACGGTGGCCAGTGATTGCGAAACGGTGCGCTTCGTCACGGATCTGCTGGATAAGGTGCAGCGCCGGGGAATCCGCCGGCAGCGTGAATTCATGTTCGGCGTCGTTCAGATAAAGGGTTTCCAGCCCCGGCTTGCGCGTCACGCCCTTGGCCACGCCGAGCAGGGTCAGGCCAACCACCGCCAGCTCCTGGAGCACCTCCTGCGCCATCGCCAACTGCCCCTTGCCACCGTCGACCAGAAGGATGTCCGGCATCTTGCCCTCGCCCTCCTTCAGGCGACTGAAGCGCCGGGTCAACGCCTGATGCATCGCGGCATAGTCATCGCCCGCGGTGATGCCCTCGATATTGAAGCGGCGGTAGTCCGACTTCAGCGCCCCCTCCGGCCCGAACACCACGCAGGAGGCAACAGTCGCCTCGCCACTGGAATGGCTGATGTCGAAGCACTCGAGGCGTTGCGGCGGCTCGGCGAGGTCCAGCGCCTCGCCCAGTGCATCGAATCGGGCGGCCATGTGCTGTCGATTGGCCAGGCGCGCCGCCAGAGCCTGCTCGGCGTTGGTCACGGCCAGTTGTTGCCAGCGCGCACGGGTGCCGCGCACGCGATGAGTGATTTCCAGCGATTTGCCCCGGGACTCCTCGATGGCCGACACCAGCACCGGGAAATCCTCGTGCACGGCGTTGACGATCAGCTCCGTGGGCAGGTCGCGTTCGTGATGGCTGAGGTAGTACTGCCCGAGGAAGGCCAGCAGTACGTCGCCCACCTCCTCCTCGATCGCCACCTGCGGGAAGAAGTTCTTGCTGCCCAGCACGCGTCCGCCGCGCACGCTGATCAGGTGCACGCAGGCGCCGCCCGGCGTGACGATGGCGGCGACCACGTCGACGTTGCCGCTTCCACCCTCCATGCTCTGCTGGTCCTGCACGCGGCGCAGGATGGCCACCTGGTCGCGCAGTTCGGCGGCCTTCTCGAAGTCCAGGCGCATGGCGGCCTGTTCCATGCTGGTGGTGAGTTCGTCCGCCAGCACATTGCTGCGCCCTTCGAGGAACATGATCGAGTGGCGTACGTCTTCGGCGTACTCCTCTTCGCTGACCAGCCCGACGCAGGGCGCCTTGCAGCGCTTGATCTGGTATTGCAGACAAGGCCGCGTGCGATTGCGGAAGTAGCTGTCCTCGCACTGCCGCACGAAGAAGGCCTTCTGCAGCAGCGCCAGGCTTTCGCGGATGGCGCCCGCGCTGGGGTACGGGCCGAAGTAGCGTCCCTTCTGCTTCTTCGCGCCGCGGTGGATGGTCAGCCGGGGATACTTGTCCTCGCTGGAGAGAAACACATAGGGATAGGACTTATCGTCCCGCAGCAGGATGTTGTAGGGCGGCCGCCACTCCTTGATCAGCGTCTGCTCCAGCAGCAGCGCCTCGGTTTCGTTGGCGGTGATGGTGGTTTCGACCTGGGCGATCCGCGCCACCAACGCAGCGGTCTTCGGCGCAAGGCCGGATTTGCGGAAATAGCTGGAAAGCCGCTTCTTGAGGTCCTTCGCCTTGCCGACATAGAGCAGCTTGGCGTCCGCATCGAACATGCGGTAGACGCCCGGCCGCCCGCTGCAGGTGGCCAGGAATGCCGCCGAATCGAATGCCGCGGTCATCGTCAGTTGCTGGTATCGACCATGCCGTGCCGAACGGCCAGCAACGCCAGTTCCACGTCGCTGGTGATCGAGAGCTTCTCGAAGATGCGGTAACGGTAGGTGTTGACGGTCTTGGGCGACAGGCAGAGCTTGTCCGAGATGCTCTGCACCTTGTGGCAGTTGGCGATCATCAGGGCGATCTGGATCTCCCGTTCGGACAGGGTGTCGAAGGGAGACGCGTTCTTCTCGGGCTCGAAGGACTTCAGCGCCAGGCTCTGGGCGATCTGCGGGCTGATGTAGCGCTGGCCGGCGAATACCTGGCGGATCGCCTGGACCATCTCCTCCAGCGCCGCGCCCTTGGTGAGGTAGCCGGCAGCGCCGGCCTGCATCAGACGCGTCGGGAAGGGGTCTTCCTCGCACACTGTGACCACCACCACGCGCACATCGGGCTGGCTGCGCAGCAGCTTGCGGGTTGCCTCCAGCCCGCCGATGCCGGGCATCTTCACATCCATCAGCACGACATCGGGCTTGAGTTCCCTGGCCAGCTGCAACCCCCGCTCGCCAGAGTCCGCCTGACCGACGACCTGCAGGCCGTCGATATCGGCCAGCATGCGGGTAATTCCGGTGCGCACCAGATCGTGGTCATCGACCACCAGCACCTTGATCACGCAGCACCCCTTTGCACAAAAATGGAATAGTGAAGACCCAGCGAGAGCTTCGTGGAATTCACGAACCTTAACAGAAAGCACCGTCTCGACCTAGCTTGGTGCAGGCTCGTCAAAATGCAAACGCCAGAGAATCGCCCAGCGCAGCCGCGAATGCTGACAGACCGGCATCAGAACGTCTAGGACGGTCCTTCCACGCAGAAAAACAGAGGGAGAAAGATGTACCCCAACTCAGGGTCTGAACCTTCCATGCCTGACCGCCCTGCGCCCCATCCAGGCAACTGCAAGCGCTCCATGCCTTAGAGAGCACCCCACCTCAGAATTCGAATCAGCCAGAGCAGCGCCAGCAGCGCCAGCAGCGCCGGATAGTAGAGCAGCATGCCGGCAAGGCAGATCAACGCCAGCGAGAGGCGGGGCCAGGAGCGCTGGGTTCAACCGCACGACCCGCTTGTCGAAGACGCCCCGCTTCAGATGATCCAGTGCCGCCGGCGGATCCGCGAAGGCATATTCGTGCTCGACAACCGGCTTGAGCGCCAGCCAATCCACCGCCCGTACCGGGTCTTCCAGCGTGCGGCGGTGCGATACACCGACGCCATCTGCCCTGCCCGCTGCAGGAGGCCATCCCGCCCGCTGCTGGCTCAGGACTGAGCGGCCGCCCACTCCGTCAGCGTCGGCGAACCGGCTGGAGAATGGCCATCTGCGCGCGGATCGCCACCTCATCGGCAGGCACCAGGCAGTACGCGAGCCCGACCCGGCTGATCAACGCGATGACATCTTCCAGCGCCACGACGGCCGCGCCGTGGCGCTCGGCATAGCGCCGATAGGGCTCTTCCAGCACGCCGTACCACATCGGCGCAATGCTCTCGAGGATGTAGCTGAAGACCTCCGAGGTCGAACTCTTCGCAAGATAGCTGTGGTGGAAGCCCCCGTTGTGCCGATCCAGGTAGCGCACGGAGAAGCACACGCACTCCTCCAGATAACGCTCGAAGTCATCCTCGAATGGCCGCACGCTGCGCTGCATTTCCTCGAAGAACGCACCGTTCTCCGCACTGATGACCGCCTGGATCAGCTCCTTCTTGTTGCTGAAATAGCGGTACAGGGTGCGTCGCGAAATGTTCGCCCGCTGGGCCACATCATCGATCGAAAAGCTCTCGGCGCCCTCCTCGATCATGACCTCCAGTGCCGCCCGCAGGATCAGCGAACGGCCGTCACTGGCATTTCCCATCCGGCTGGCGCCACCCCAGCGTAACTGTCGACTCATGTGCACCTTCGTCGCTCAGGGGCCCACCTTCTTGGTACAGCCCGGGTACATCCGAGCCGCATTCTCGCACGCAATGGCACAAAAAAATAATTTGCGCCGCAAGTATCACAATTTGTGGTTTGTGTGACATTGCTCGACACACCCGAGCCATTTGCCCCCGAGGCGACGTACTCGGGCACCTCAACCTGGCGCGACATCGGAAACCTCTTCCAGGGAGAGATGCCGCCATGACCAGCCGTCAGCCGATGCGAAATGGGGCCATGAGTACGACGGGGTGCTCGTCGAATCCGGCGCAGGCGCGCTGACGGCGGCATTGCGCGCCCACGACAACGACCTCTCGGTCCTGATGATCGACAAGAGCGACGTCTACAGCGGCACTACCGCCGTCCCCGGTGGCGGCGTGTGGATTCCCCGCAACAGCCGGATCGCCTTGCGCGGCGGCAGTGACTCCCATGAAGAGGCAATCACCTACCTTCGCGACGTGGTCGGCAAGGAGTTCGATCAGACCCACATTGACGCCTACCTGGCCACCGCCCATCGTCGATAGGGAGAGGCTCCCCTGGAGACGCCAGCGGCTGGCAATGCCGGCCGCGGGTTCCAGGCTGTCGCTTCAGTGGGTCCCGGCAGCTCCCATGGCAGCGGCATGGACCTCGGCGAGCGACGGGTTGCGCCGCAGCGTCTGGCCACCGCTGACATGGATGAGCTGGCCGGTAACGAAGCTGGACTCATCGCTCGCCAGCCAGAGGGCGGCATCGGCGACCTCTGCCGCAACACCGCTGCGCCCCAGCGGAATCTCGCGGTGGTAAAGCGCGGCGATGCCAGGATGCATCAGCCCGCCTCCCGACATCGGCGCATCCGCCACGCCCCCCGGCGCAATGGAATTGGCGCGGATGCCCTGGTGACCGAACTCATGGGCAATGCAGCGGATGACATGGTCGATACCCGCCTTGGTGCCCATGTAGGCGGCATGGTTGTCGAACATGATGCTGGCGGTCACCGACGAAACCTGGATGATCGAGCCACCCTTCGGCATGTGCCGCAACAACGCCTGGAAATACTGGAAAGGCCCGGTGAACTGGACCGCATTCATCGTATCCAGATCCTCCTGGCTGTGCTCCAGGAAGGGCTTCAGCAGCCCCCAGCCCGTCGCATTGACCCCGATATCGAGCCCGCCCAGGCGCTTCACACTCTGGGCAACCAGCTCCGCCACCTCGCTCTGCGACCTGATATCGCAAGCCAGCCAGGCTACGCCCAGGTTGTCGGCTACGGCCGCCAGCGCATCGGGACGGCGCCCGGCCACCAGCACCCGCGCGCCCTGCTCGACATAACGCCGGGCGATGGCTTCGCCGATATTCCCCGGCGCGACGCCGAGCACCAGTGCCGCCTTATCTTTCAATCGATTCGACATGCCGAACTCTCACGCAGAAACGTCAATGACGTGAATGGGAGTGGCGCCGTCCCAGGCCCTGGCGGCTTCGATGCCCTGCGCGATCATCTCGCGCATGCCAATACCGTGGATGACCTCGTAGAGCACTCCGGGCTCCGCCTCGTTCTCGAAATAGGCAACGCGGGTCGAAGGGTTGCTCGCTTCGAACACGACCCGTAGTCCCGTGGACGTCAGCCGCGCAATCGCCTGGTCAATGTCATCGACCACCCAGGCGATATGGTGCATGCCCCGGAGCGCACGGCCCTGATCGTCCCGATAGGGCGATTTCGACGCATTGGTCGCCTGGATCAATTCGATCTGCATCCCGCCTTGATAACCGAGGCCGACATCCATGGTGACGGTCACCGGTTCACCGCGGTATTTCCCCTCCAGGGTCACGTTCCGAAAGACCGTCCATGGCCCCACACCGAAGTGCCGTTGCCAACGCCCGATGCTCTGTTCCAGGTCATCAACGAGATAGCCGATCTGGTCCATGGGACCGAGCCAAGCAGTACTCATGACAATTCCTTGCGAAGGTTCTCAGTGGGAAAAGAATCGCCGGCAGTTCATGGCGATCGCTATGACACAAATAGAAAGATTTGCGACGCAGAGTTTGGCACATAATTTATATTTTGTGCCAATTCCTGCAGAAGCGACTCAAGGCGGAAGACAGCGGTTTGTCCGAGGGGAAAATGAAATCTGCACACCATGAAAAAGGCCCGCACGGATGCGGGCCTTTTCGTGACTGAGCGACGATCAGCTGCTCTGCGGCATCTCGCCCCGAGCCAGGCGGGCGTTGATGTCAGTGATCACCGCCGGCAGATCGGCGATGGTGTCGATCAGATAGTGCGGACGCGAGCCTTCGAAGATCTGGCCGATGCGGCGGCGTTCCTGCTCCAGCTTGTCCGCCGGCAGCGCCTTGTACTGCTCATAGGTCAGACCCAGGGCGTTGCCCGAGCAGGTCAGCGCCACGGTCCACATCCCGGCGCTGCGGCCTTCGAGGATGCCTGGCCAGGTGTCGTCGACCTTCACGCAGGCCGCCACATCGTTGATGCCCAGGGCGATCACGTTGGCCAGTGCCTGTGCCGGGTGCGGGCGGCCGTTGGGCACTTCGTCGGTGGCGACCACGTGGTCGGCGACATAGCCGTTGGTCCTGGCCAGGGCCACCACCTTCTCCATCACCACCGCCGGGTAGCCGGAGCAGGAGCCGATCTTCAGGCCCTGCTTGCGCAGCGCGGCGATGGCGTCCAGGGCGCCGGGGATCAGTGCGGAATGCTCGGCGATCTTCTCGATCTGCAGCGGCATGAAGCGCTCGTAGATGGCGGTGACGTCGTCGTCGGTCGGCGCGCGGCCGAACTTGGCCTTGTAGCGCTCGGCGATGGCGGGGATGTCGCACAGGGTGCGGATGTGGTCCCACTTGCCCATGCCCATCGGGCCGCGGGCCTCTTCCAGGCTGACCTGGACACCGAACTCGGCGAAGGCTTCGACGAAGATCTGGGTCGGCGCGAAGGAGCCGAAGTCGACCACGGTGCCGGCCCAGTCGAGGATGACTGCTTGCAGTTGCTTGGGTTGTTCGTAGTTCATGAGATTCAATCCTGTGGCAATCGGCCGGGGTCAGATTTCGAAGACTTCCATCTCTTTTAGGGTCTCGGCGATGGCCGCGACCGCTGCACGCATGCCGCTGCCATCGACCTGGCCGATGCAGCCGACACGGAAGGTTTCCACCTGGGTCAGCTTGCCCGGATAGAGGATGAAGCCCTTCTCGCGCACCCGGTTGTAGAACTCGGTGAAGCTGTAGCGGGGATCACGCGGGGCATGGAAGGTGACGATGATCGGCGCCTGGATCTGCGCCGGCAGGAAGCTGCGGAAGCCCAGCTTGCCCATCTCCGCCAGCAGAGTCTGGCAGTTGTTTGCGTAGCGCTGATGACGGGCCGCGAGACCGCCCTCCTCCTCGTACTGGCTCAGCGCTTCGTGCAGCGCGGCCACCACGTGGGTCGGCGGGGTGAAGCGCCACTGGCCGGTCTTGGCCATGTAGGCCTGCTGGTCCTGCAGGTCCATGGACAGCGAATGGCAGTTGCCGGCGCTGGCGTTCAGCGCAGAGGTACGGGCGAAGACGAAGCCCATGCCCGGCACACCTTCCAGGCACTTGCCGGAGGCGGCGATCAGCGCGTCGAAGGGGACGTTACGGGCGTCGATGTCCAGCGCCCCGAAGGAGCTCATGGCGTCGATGATCAGGCGCTTGCCGTGGGACTCGATGACCTTGGCGATGTCCTGCAACGGGTTGAGGATGCCGGTGCTGGTCTCGCAGTGGATCAGTGCGACGTGGGTGACGCTGGGGTCCGCGCTGAGCAGACGATCGACGTCGGCGGCGGTGGTCGGCACGTCTTCTTCGGTTTCGAAGGTGCTGAACTCGCGGCCGATCACCTGGCAGATCTTCGCCAGGCGCTTGCCGTAGGCGCCGTTGATCAGCACCAGCACCTTGCCGTCACGCGGCACCAGGGTGCCGACGGCGGCTTCCACGGAGAAGGTGCCGCTGCCCTGCAGGGGCACGCAGGTGTGGGTCGCCTCACCATGGATGATCGCCAGCAGGCGCTTGCAGACATCCGCGGTCAGGGCGTTGAAGTCGCTGTCCCAGGAGCCCCAGTCGACCATCATGGCGCGACGGGTGCGGGGGGACGTGGTCAGCGGACCGGGAGTCAGCAGGATGGGGGCTCGCTCGGCAGTGCTCATGCTCGATTCCTCTTTCTTGGGAACGTCGTCAGGGCGTAATTCGGTTGGGCCGGGCGTCATCGCCGCGGCCTGGGCATAACTTGCCGGCGCCCCTGATATCGTTCAAATTGTTTATCACGATGCACCACATAAGCCGGACATATACCTCATGAACCTCTTCCAGCTCCGCGCCTTCGACGCGGTCGCCCGCGAACGCAGTTTCACCCGTGCCGCCGAACGCCTGTTCATCAGCCAGCCCGCGGTGACCGGGCACGTCAAAGCCCTGGAGGAGCACTACCAGGTCAACCTGTTCCGCCGTACCGCGCGGGGCGTGGAGCTGACCGAGGACGGCGTGCGCCTGTCGGCCATCAGCCGCACCCTGTTCGCCCTGGAGGAAGAAGCCGAGGCCATGCTCGACGCCAGCCGCGAGCTGGTGACCGGACGCATCGAAGTGGCCGCCGACGGCCCGCACCTGGTGATGCCGATGCTCGCGCGGCTGCGCGCGCGCTACCCCGGCATCACCGTCAACCTGCGCCTGGGCAATGCCCAGGAGACTCTGGCTGCGCTGCTCGACGAGCACGTCGACATTGCCGTCCTCACTGAGGTGGAGCCGCGCACTGGCCTGTATCTGCGGGAGCTGGTGGAGTCGCATATCTGTGCACTGGTGCCGGCAAGCCATCCCTGGAGCACCGGCATGGAAGAGCTGGCCCTGAGCGAGCTGGACCAGCAGATCATGGTGCTGCGCGAACCCGACTCCATCACCCGCCGGACCTTCGATACGGCCTGTGCGGCGTGCTCGGTGCAACCGCGCGTCCTGCTCGAACTGGACAGTCGCGAAGCGGTGACCGAGGCGGTGGCGGCAGAGCTGGGGATCGGCATCGTATCGTCGATGGAGGTGAGCCCGGACCCACGGGTGAAAGCCATCCCCCTGGTCGGTGACGGGCTGCAGAACCGCCACGCCATCGGCTGCCTGGAACGGCGCCGCGGGTTGCGGGTGGTGAGTGCCTTTCTGGAGCTGGCGGAAGGTTGAGGCACGGCTGGCCGCACGGCGTATGACGCTCCACGTTCATACGCCGTTTGACCTTGGCCCCCGCGCGCTCCGAGCTCAACCCCGGAGCCGCCGACGACGCACGGCAAGCCGGCGTACAACCGCGAACGGTTGTACGTCCTACGCCGGCAGATCCTCGCGCACCAGGTCGAGAAAGGTCGCCACGATCCGCCGCGTGCTCTGCTCGCGCAGGCACACCAGGGTCTCGCTCATGTGTCGCTCGCAATCGATGATGGGCAGGGCGTGCACGCGGTTGTCCGAGCCGAACTCGGCGGCCGACACCACGCCGACGCCGATTCCCGCGACCACCGCCTCGCGCGCCGCCTCGCGGCCCTCCACCTCGATAGCGGCACGAATCCGCAGGCCGGCGCTGCGCATTTCCTCTTCCAGGGTCTGGCGCGTGACGGAACCATGCTCGCGCAATACCAGCGGCGCATCGTCCAGATCAGCCAGGCGAATCGACTCGCGCCCCGCCCAGGGATGACTGCTGGCGACGAAAGCGACGATGGGATCGCGGCGCAGGGTGAAGGACACCAGGCGCTCGTCTTCCACGGCCCGCCCCAGCAATGCCAGGTCAGCGCGGTAGGCGAACAGTGCCTGCAGGGACTCGTCGGTGTTGCCGGTTTCTATGCGCACGCGGATGCCGGGATGCCGCTGGCAGAACGACGCCACCTGGGGCAGCAGGTGTACCGCCGCGTCCACCGCCAGCACCAGACTGCCAGTCTGCAGGGCGCGGGACTCCTGCAGCAGCTCCTGCGCCTCGGCCTCGATGACGAACAGCCGCTGGGTCACCGCCAGCAGGCGCTCGCCCAGTTCCGTCAGGCGCACCGAGCGCTTGTTGCGATGGAACAGCAGCACCCCGTAGCGCTCTTCCAGCTTGCGGACCTGGTCGGACACCGCCGGCTGGGTCAGGAACAGACGCTCGGCGGCACGGGTGAAACTGCCGTGCACGGCGACCGCATGGAACGCCTTGAGCTGGGCATGGGACACGGACATCGCGGTGATCCTCGCAGGCGATTCTGACTGTTGCGCTCCACTCCGACAGAAAGCGACTTCCCGGTCACAGGGGAGGTTCGCCACCCTCTCACGCAGACTTACTACAAGGAAAACTTATTTTCGAAATTTGATAAATCGATTTCAGTTATTTGTTCGGAATTGTTTCCATCCCTCCACCGTCACCCCATGGCAACGGCACCACGACAATTCCTGCGCTTCTGACCCGCACCGCAAGGACGGTGCGACGTGCTCCTTCTCTTGAAACAAGAACGACAAGAACAAGAAAGGCGTTACCTCACTGACTGCCGGCACAGCACAACTACAACAACGAGGTCGGAACATGCTTACCCCACAAGGCAACGCAACACCCCGCTCACCTCTGGCGTCGATCCAGCGCTGGCGCTGGCAGATCTTCGCCATCACCTGGCTGGCCTATGCGGCCTTCTACTTCACCCGCAAAGCCTTTTCGGTAGCCAAGCTCGGCATCGCCGAAGACCCCAGTTTTCATCTCGACAAGGCCATGATGGCCAACCTCGACGCGACCTACCTCGCCGCCTACGCCGTCGGCCAGTTCACCTGGGGCGTGCTGGCCGATCGCTTCGGCCCGCGGGTGGTCGTGCTCGGCGGGCTGCTGATCTCAGCCGGCGCGGCCATCGTCATGGGCACCTGGGCGACGCTGCCGGTGTTCGCCACCTGCATGGTCGTCCAGGGCCTGGCGCAATCCACCGGCTGGTCAGGGTTGTGCAAGAACATCGGGAGCTTCTTCGCCACCCATGAACGCGGCCGCATTCTCGGCCTGTGGAGCACCTGCTATGCCTTCGGCGGCCTGGTGGCCTCGCCGTTCGCCGGCTGGTGGGCCTACTCCATCTTCGGCACCTGGCACGCGGCGTTCTACTCCAGTGCCGCCGTGGTGGGCGGCGTGGCGCTGCTGTTCCTCCTGCTGCAACGCAATCGCCCGCAGGATGTCGGTCTGCCGCCCGTGGAAGACGAACCCGAAGCGGTTCGCTACGCCGGTTTCAAACCCGAGGGACAGAACCCCGGCGTCGGCGAAACCCTGCGCCTGGTGCTGGGCAACCGTACCGTACTGACCCTCGGGCTGGCCTACTTCCTGCTCAAGCCGGCGCGCTACGCCATCCTGCTCTGGGGACCGGTGATCGTGTACGAACGCATGCCCGGCCTGGGCAAGGTTGGCGCGGCCATCCTGCCGACCTCCTTCGAGATCGCCGGCCTGCTCGGTCCGATCCTGATCGGCCTGGCCTCGGACAAGCTCTTCGGCGCGCGGCGCATGCCGGCCTGCGTGATCAGCCTGATCGGCCTGACCGCCTGCCTCGCACTGTTCGTCCCGGCCATGCAGACCGGCAGCAGCCTGCTGGTGTTCGGCCTGCTGTTCATGATGGGCCTGACCCTCTACGGACCGGATTCGATGATCAGCGGCGCCGCCGCCATCGACTTCGGCACCGGCAAGGCCGCCGCCACCGCCGCCGGCTTCGTCAACGGTTGCGGCTCGGTCGGCGCAATCCTCGGCGGCCTGCTGCCGGGCTACTTCGATACCTACACGGTGTTCATCGGCTTCACCGTCGCCGCCCTGGTGTCGGCCGGCATCCTGCTGCCGCACTGGAACAGCCTGCCCGAAGGTACGGCGACCAAGGCACGCGTACCCAACCGCTCCGTCAAGGTGCGCATGGCGCGCTCCTGATTCCCCGGCACAGGGAAGTGCCCCAGCCCTACAAGGTCACCCCATGAACATAGAACGCTTTGGTGTGGTACAGCGCCGCGCCGAAATGGTCCTGCACGCCCACACCCTCTACATCGGTGGACAGGTCGCCAGCGACACCAGCGCCGATATCGAAGGCCAGACCCGCGAGGTCCTGCTGGGCATTGAACGACTGCTGGAAAGTGTCGGCGGCGACCGCACCCATCTGCTGACGGTACGCATCCTGCTGGCCCGCCGCGAGGACTACGCCGGGCTCAATCGCGTGTGGGACGCCTTCTTCCCCTTCGGCCACGCCCCGGCCCGCGCCTGCACCCTGGCAGAACTGATCGATCCGGCGTGGCGCGTCGAGATGATCGCCACCGCCGCCCTGCCCAATCGCTGAACACGGAGAATCCCATGCGTCCCTTCTGGCTCGAACAGGCCCTGCAGCACGATCAGGAGCGCGCTGCGCCGCTCCAGGAGAACACCCGCGCCGATGTCTGCATCGTCGGCGGCGGCTACACCGGTCTGTGGACCGCGATCATGCTCAAGGAGCAAAACCCGGAGCTCGACGTGGTGATCGTCGAAGCCGACATCTGCGGCGCCGGCGCCAGCGGCCGCAACGGTGGCTGCGCGCTGTCCTGGTCGGCCAAGTTCTTTACCCTCGAGCGGCTGTTCGGCCTGGCGGAAGCGATCCGCCTGGTGCAGGCGTCCGAACGCAGCATCCACGCCATCGGCGAGTTCTGCCAGCGCTACGGCGTGGATGCCGACTACCGCCTCGACGGCACGCTGTATACCGCCACCAACGCCGCCCAGGTCGGCGCCACCGACGGCGTGATCACGGCGCTGGAAAAGCATGGCATCAACTCCTTCAGCAAGCGTCCTCTGGCAGATGTGCAGCGTATGGCCGGTTCGCGCAAGCACCTGGAGGGCTGGTTCTCCCCCGCCGCCGCCAGCGTGCAGCCGGGCAAGCTGGTGCGCGGCCTGCGGCGCGTAGCGCTGCAACTGGGCGTGCGGCTGTACGAGGGCAGCCCGATGATCGGCCTGGACCACGGCCGGCCCGCCACCGTGCGGACCACCCGGGGAGCGGTGAGCGCCGACCGCGTGGTGCTGGCGATCAATGCCTGGATGGCGCGCGCGTTTCCGCAATTCGAACGCAGTGTGGCGATCGTCTCCAGCGACATGGTGATTACCGAGCCGAGGCCGGACCTGCTGGCAGAGATCGGCCTGACCTCCGGCGTCACCGTGCTGGATTCGCGCATTTTCGTGCACTACTACCACAACACCCCGGACGGCCGGATCATGCTTGGCAAGGGCGGCAATACCTTCGCCTACGGCGGACGCATGCTGCCGGTGTTTGATCGGCCGTCGCCCTATCTGGGGCTGCTCAGGGAAAGCCTCAATGAATTCTTCCCGGCCTTCGCCGAGGTTCCCATCGCCGCCAGCTGGAACGGGCCGTCCGACCGCTCGGTGACCGGCCTACCGTTCTTCGGCCGGCTGGGCGAGCCGGGCAACGTGTTCTACGGCTTCGGCTACTCGGGCAGCGGTGTCGGGCCCTGCCACATGGGCGGGCAGATTCTCAGCTCGCTGGTGCTGGGCCAGGACAACGACTGGACGCGCTCGCCACTGACCCAGGGCCCGCTGGGACATTTCCCGCCGGAACCGATCCGCTACGTTGGCTCGCTGATGGTGCGCAACGCGATCCGCCGCAAGGAGCATGCGGAGGATCGCGGCGACCGGCCGCGCCGCCTGGACGTAAGGCTGGCGCGCTTCGCCGCGGCGGCTGGCAAGGCCGACAAGGCCTGACGCGTTGCCCTCACCTGCCGGCTGAGGGAATGGGCGAGGCACGCCGCGTGCCTCGTCCTTTTTTCAGAGCCGCCCGCAGCGCACCGGACACATGGCGGTCTTGTGCCCTTCGCCTTGCACGAATAATAATAATTATCATTTGTAAATTATTCCTGCTGGACGTCCCTGTGAGCACTTCCAACCTCGACGCGGTCTTCCTGGCACAGCGCCTGCCGCTGCTGCGCACGCTGGTACGGATGGTGAACAACCCGAGCATTGCCGAAGACCTGGTGCAGGAAACCTACCTGCGCGTCGCCCGCACCCTGCTCGAACGCCGCATCGACCACCTCGAACCCTTCCTCTTCCAGACCGGCCGCAACCTCGCGCTGGACCACCTGCGTCACCTGCGCATGCAATCGCGGACCCTGCTTGACGACGTTCCCGCCGAGGTGCTGCAAGCCGTGCCGGCGCCCGGCTCCAGCGCCGAAGACCAGCTGCACGCGGAGAAACTGCTGGAGCGCCTGGGCGCCACCCTCGGCCAGCTCAGCGCGCGCCAGCAGCGCATCTTCATCCTCAGCCGCCTGCATGGCTGCGGCTACGCGGAAATCGCCGAGCAGCTCGGCGTCTCGCCCAGCACGGTGCAGAAGGAGCTGAAGCTGATCATGGCGATCTGCGTCGGCCTGGTCAGCCGCCTCGAGGAGACGGAATGACGGACTACCGTTCGCCTGCCGATTCGACAAGAATACGCGGCCCTCAATCCCAGGATCATGCCGAGGAATGCCCCGTGTCCCACGCCACGCCGCCCGACGACCCGCAGATGGCCGAAGCCCTCGACTGGTTGATGCTGGAGGACGACATGGACGTCGCGACGCGCCAGCGCTTCGAGGCCTGGCTTGCCGTCAGCGAAGGCAACGCGCGGGCCTACCAGCGGGTACGCGATGCCTGGCAGTCACCGCTGCTGACCACCGCGGCGGCGCGCCTGGAGCAACGACTGGCGACACCACTTCGCCGACGCCCTCTGTGGAAGCCGCTGGCGACCGCCGCGGCGCTGGTCCTGGCGGTCGGCGTCGCACTGCAGAGCGACCTGCTGCTGCGTCTGCGCGCCGATCACCTGACCGCCGTAGGCGAACGGCAGAATGTCAATCTGGCGGACGGCTCCCGGGTCCTGCTCAATACCGACACCGCCCTCTCCAGCCGCATCGACGAGCAACAGCGCGTCGCCCGCCTGTACCGCGGCGAGGCGTACTTCGACGTCGCTCATGACCGCGACCGTCCCTTCGAGGTGGAAGCCGGGCCGGTTCAGGTAACGGTGCGCGGCACCGCCTTCGCCGTGCGCTACCTGGGCAACGAGGCGGAAGTCAGCGTGCAGCGCGGCGAAGTGGACCTGCGCACGCCGCTGGACGACGCCCGCGTCAGCCTCGGCGCCGGCGACAGCATCCGCGTCGGTCCGCAGGGCTTCGGCGAGCGCCAGCACAGCGCCGAGGGGCAGGCACAGCTGGCCTGGGTCAAGGGCCGCATGGTGTTCGAGAACTGCCCGCTCAGCCAGGTGCTGGCCGAGCTGCGGCGCTACTACCCCGGCTGGATCGTCAATACCAACGAGCGCCTGGCGAACGTCAGCGTCACCGGCAACTGGCGCCTGGACGACCCGCTGGGCGTGGCGCGCTCACTGGCCCGGATCGCCTCCGCGCAACTGCACGAATACCCGAAACTGCTGGTCCTCGACTGATCGTCCCCTCCTGAACTGAAAGTTTTTTTACGCCGTCGCGCCGGCTCGTTCGTTTAGTCAGAAGCCAATGCAATAGATTCGCATTTACGAATGCGAACAAAGACTGACTAAGAGAGCCCTTCGATGCCCATCGCTTCTTCGCGTGCCCCTCTGCGCCATCCCGCCCGCATCTCCCTGCTGGCCCTGTCCATCGGTCTGGCCAGTCTGCCGGCAGCTTCCGTCCTCGCGGCGGACACGGCAGGCCGCCAGGCCCAGGCCGGCTACCGTTTCGACATCCCCCGCCAACCGCTGGCCCAGGCGCTGAACGCCTTCAGCGCGGTGACCGGCTGGCAGGTGGGCGTCGCCGGCGAGCTGGCCGAAGGCATCGAGTCGCCCGGCATCAACGGCCGCCTACCGGCCGACCAGGCATTGAAGGGCCTGCTCGCCGGTACCGGCCTGGGCGCCCGCACCCTGGGCCCGCGCAACGTGGTGCTGGAGCGCAACCTGTCGAGCGTGGCGGAAATGCAGCCGCTGACCATCACCGCCACCCGCCAGGCGCAGAGCGTGACCCTGGTGCCGAGCACGGTGAACGTGGTCGACCGCAGCGAACTGGACCGCAAGAACGTCAACACCATCAAGGAGCTGGTGCGCGACATGCCCGGCGTCTCCGTCGGCGGCACCGGCAACCGCGCCGGCATCACTGGCTACAACATCCGCGGCATCGACGGCGACCGCGTACTGACGCAGATCGACGGCGTCGAGATTCCCAGCAGCTTCTTCAACGGCCCCTATGCGCAGACCGAGCGCAACTACGTCGACCCGGAAATCGTCAAGCGCGTCGAAGTGCTGCGCGGCCCGGCCTCGGCGCTCTATGGCAGCAACGCCATCGGCGGCGCGGTGAGCTACTTCACCCTGGATGCGGACGACATCATCAAGGACGGCCAGGACGCGGGGGCGCGCCTGAAGACCGGCTACAGCTCCGCCGACGACAGCTGGCTGACCTCCGGCACCGTGGCCGCTCGCTCCGACAGCTTCGACGGCCTGCTGCACCTGAGCCAGCGCAATGGCCACGAGACCGAATCCTACGGCAGCACCGGCGGCAGCGGCCTGTCGCGCACCGAGGCCAACCCGCAGGACGTGCGCACCACCAACGTGCTCGCCAAGCTGGGCTGGAAGTACGGCGAGGGCGAGCGCTTCGGCCTGGTCTACGAGAAGTACAAGGACGACCGCGACACCGACCAGAAGAGCGCCTATGGCGGCCCCTACTACGGCGGCAAGCCGACCATCCCGGACAGCGTGCTGCCCGGCGGCATGTACCAGTGGCGCACCGGCAACGACACCATCACCCGCGAGCGCTTCGGCCTGGAGCACCAGCTGCTGCCGGGCAGCGCGGTGGCAGACCACGCCCGCTGGACCTTCAACTACCAGACCGCCAAGACCGACCAGAGCACCGAAGAGTTCTACTACCCCATCACCCGCCAGGTACTGCGCACCCGCGACACGCTGTACAAGGATCGCCAGTGGGTGTTCGACCTGCAGCTGGACAAGGCCTTCCTCGTCGGCGAGACCGACCACCTGCTGACCTACGGCACCACCCTGAAACGGCAGAAGGTCACCGGCTACCGCGAGGGTGACGCCACGTGCCTGGCGGTCGGCCGCGGCTGCACGGCCGTTGGCGCGCCCAGCTCCGTCGCCAGCGACAGCCTGGCGCGCAGCAGCGACTTCCCCGACCCCACCATCGATACCTATGGCCTGTTCGCCCAGGACGAGATCCGCTGGAACGCCTGGACCTTCCTGCCCGGCATGCGCTACGACTACACGCGCCTGAAGCCGCACATCACCGAGGAATTCCTCAATACCGTGGACCAGAGCGGCGAAGGCGAAGTCAGCCGCGAAGACAAGACCTGGCACCAGCTCTCGCCCAAGCTCGGCGTGACCTACGCCTTCAACGACAACTACCTGTGGTACGGCCAGTACGCCCAGGGCTTCCGCACCCCGACCGCGAAGGCGCTGTACGGTCGCTTCGACAACCCCGGCATCGGCTACCGCGTCGAGCCCAACCCCGACCTCGACCCGGAACGCAGCCAGAGCTACGAGACCGGCCTGCGCGGCAACTTCGAGGAAGGCTCCTTCGACGTCGCGGTGTTCTACAACAAGTACCGCGACTTCATTAACGAGGACGCCATCACCCCCGGCTACAGCGAGCCGACCTTCCAGAGCAACAACATCAAGAACGCCATCATCAAGGGCGTGGAGCTCAAGGGCCGCCTGGAACTGGGCGCCTTCGGCGCGCCGCAGGGCCTCTACACCAAGGGTGCGGTGGCCTACGCCTACGGTCGCAACCAGGACACCGGCGAGCCGATCAACAGCGTCAACCCGCTCACCGGCGTGTTCGGCCTGGGCTACGACGAACAGGCCGGCCGCTACGGCGCCCTGCTCGACTGGACCCTGGTCAAGCGCAAAGACCGCGTCGACGACAGCAGCTTCAAGGCCCCCGACGGCACCAGCAGCCAGTTCAAGACCCCGGGCTTCGGCGTCCTCGACCTGACCGGCTACTACAAGCTGACCGACGACCTGACCGTCAACGCCGGCCTCTACAACCTCACCGACAAGAAGTACTGGCTGTGGGACGACGTGCGCGGCTACGACAGCGTCGGCGAAGCCTCGGTGCTGGCCCCGGCCAACCTCGACCGCCTGACTCAGCCGGGCCGCAACTTCGCGGTCAACCTGGTGTGGGATATCTGATGGGCGGATTCACGGACGCGGGGTTCACCCCGCTTTCTGTGATGTTCGCGAGCAAGCTCGCTCCTACAGGTTGGCGTCACGCTCTTCGTAGGAGCGAACTTGCTCGCGAACCCGCCCGACTCCAGAAGCATCCGGTAACGACAACCTTTACGCGATCCCCAAGCTGATTCGTCTCGTCAATAAAGCCCAGAAATTTCAAGGAATTGGACATGACCACCGTGGAACTCCCCACCCTGCGCTCGCAGCGCCTGAACACGCTGACCCATGCTGCGCACGAGCGCCTCGACCATGCAGTGAAGGCCCGCGAGCCCTTCTCCAACCGCGAGAATTTCGCTCGCTTCGTGGTCGCCCAGTACCTGTTCCAGTCCGAGCTGCAGGCGCTCTACCAGGACGCCGAGCTCGGCACGATCTTCCCCGACCTGCCGCAGCGCTGCCGCGCCGAACAGGCCCGCCTGGACCTGGCCGACCTGGACGCCGAGGTACCCGCCCCGGTAGCCGGCGCGCTGGCAAAGCCCAGCCAGGCACACGCCCTGGGCTGGCTGTTCGTGTCCGAAGGCTCCAAGCTCGGCGCCGCCTTCCTGATCAAGCGCGTGGCCGCCCTGGGCCTGGACGAGAACACCAGCGCCCGTCACCTGGGCGAGCCGGAAGGCGGCCGCGCCGAAGGCTGGAAGCGCTTCACCCGCACCCTCGACGCCCTGCAACTCAGCGAGGCCGAAGAACGTGAAGCCGAGGCCGGCGCCATCGCCGCTTTCGAGCGCTTCGCCCACCTGCTGCAGCACAGCTACGACCGTGCTCCCGCCACCGTCTGACGCGGCCCCGCGCGTGCCCGCCGAAGCGGCGCGCACCACCGCGCCCGGCCCTGCCCGCTCGCGTCTGGCGCGCATCGCGTTCGCGCTGCTCGCCTACACCAGTCTGGGCGTGGGCATGGTCGGGCTGGTGGTGCCAGGGTTGCCGACCACCGAGTTCGTCCTGCTCGCCGCCTGGGCCGCCGCGAAAAGCTCGCCGCGCCTCGCCGCCTGGCTGGCGAATCACCGGCTGTTCGGCCCGATCCTGCACAACTGGCGCAATGGCCGCGCCGTCGCCCGCCGCGCCAAGATCGGTGCCAGCGTCGCGATGCTCGCGGCCCTGGCGATCATGCTGGTCAGCCTGCCCCATGGCCTGTGGCTGTACGCGGTGATCCTCGGCATGGCTATTGGCAATCTGTGGATCTGGTCGCGCCCTGACATGCCCAAGCCGTAGTCAGCACGCGGGCGCGGGCCTATGCTGGAAGTCCGATCCACACTGCCAAGCCAGAGCCATGAGCCAACCCACCAGCAAAGTCGACGCCGTCCTCGCCGAAGCGCAACGCCGCCGCGAAAGCAGCTACCGCGAAAAGGCCCTGAAGATGTACCCCTGGATCTGCGGCCGCTGCGGCCGCGAGTTCAGCGGCAAGCGCCTGAGCGAACTGACCGTCCACCACCGCGACCACAACCACGACAACAACCCCGAGGACGGCTCCAACTGGGAGCTGCTGTGCCTCTATTGCCACGACAACGAGCACCAGCGGCAGGTGGACTTGCATTACCAGAACGGCAACGACGCCGGCGCCAAGGGCCCGAAGGTCACCCACAAGGGGCTGGCCGGACTGGCGGACCTGCTGAAGAAGAAGGAAGACGGGCAGGCCTGACGGCCGCCCAGTCCCTCGTACCAGCGGGTTTATCCGCGATCCGGCTGCAAGGCCGGCCACGTCAATCGCGGACGGAGTCCGCTCCTACGGGTGCCCTGTCATTACGCCGACGGTCGGTTTGCCTGTAGGAGCGAGCTTGCTCGCGAATGACTCCGCAGCGGGGCTCGTTCGCGAGCAAGCTCGCTCCTACAAAAGGCCGATCAGGCGCTTCGAACTCAACCGCGAAGCTGCCGGTCAGCCGACGTGTATCGGCGCACAACCGCGAACGGCTGTACGCCCTACCCAAGCCCTCAGCGCAAGCCGGCAACGATCTCCAGCGAACGCAGCCGCAGCTCGTGGTCGTAGATGTCGCTGGTGAAGATGATCTCGTCCACCCCGGTCTGCTCCAGCAGGATTTCCAGGCGGCTGCGCACCTTCTCCGGACCGCCGATCACCGCCAGGCCGAAGAAGTTGCCCACCGCATCCTGCTCGTGAGGCAACCACAGCCCGGCCATGCTCTTCACCGGTGGTTTCTGCTTCAGGCTGTCGCCACGGATCAACGCCAGCACGCGCTGGAAGGCGGTGGTCGCCAGGTACTCGGCTTCCTCGTCGGTGGGCGCGGCGATCAGCGGCACGCCGATCATGGCGTAGGGCTTGTCGAGCACCGCCGAGGGCTGGAAGTTATCGCGGTAGATGCGCAGCGCATCGTGCAGGTAGCGCGGCGCGAAGTGCGAGGCGAAGGCATAGGGCAGGCCCTTCTGCGCCGCCAGGTGGGCACTGAACAGGCTGGAGCCCAGCAGCCAGATCGGCACATTGGTGCCCTCCCCCGGAATCGCCAGCAGCGACTGCTGCGAACGACGCGGGCCGAGGAGCATTTCCAGCTCGGCGACCTGCTCGGGGAAGTCGGCGCCGTCGCCCAGGCGGTCGCGACGCAGCGCGCGCATGGTGGCCTGGTCGGCGCCCGGCGCGCGGCCCAGGCCGAGGTCGATGCGGCCCGGATAAAGGGTTTCCAGGGTGCCGAAGTTCTCCGCCACCACCAGCGGCGGATGGTTCGGCAGCATCACCCCGCCGGAGCCGACGCGGATGCGCTCGGTCTTGCCGGCGATGTGGCCGATCAGCACGGCGGTGGCCGAGCTGGCGATGCCGTCCATGTTGTGATGCTCCGCCAGCCAGTAGCGGGTAAAGCCCAGGCGCTCGACGTGGCGGGCGACCTCGACGGCGTTGTGCAACGCCTCGGCTGCGCTGCCCTGGTCGCGCACGGGCACCAGGTCGAGCATGGAGAAAGCGATATCGGACAGGGACTTCATAGGTACTCCGCTTCGGGTCACGCAGGCGCCGCGCGGACGGGGCGTCGCGGACATGACTTTGAGCGTGACTCTATCGGCCACCTCCCCCGCTGACCACTCGTCGGGATCGATAGTGCTCATGAAGGCCAGTGATAGAGAAATGGCTCGATGCCATCATCGCTTCACGCAACCGTCACCAGGCTGTCATGGGCAGCCCGCAGAATGCCTCCCAGCTGAAGGACCAGCGCCCATCCAACAGAAAGCCCGCGATCAGCGGGCTTTTTGCTTTGTGGCACGGGCCTCAACGGTTCTTCACCATCTCGAACAGCTTCAGGCGATCGCTCAGCTCCTGCAGGGTATGGCGGAACGGGTCGTGCTGCTCGCTGGTGGTCGGGTCGGCGAAATTCCACACGATCACCTCGCTGGAGCTGGGCAGCTCCTCGCCTTCGCGGCTGGACTTGTCGCACAGGTCGATCAGGTAATCGAAGTGCTGGCCACTGAACTCGTCGATGGATTTGCTGCGCAGCCCCTCGGTGGAAATGCCGGCGTGCTCCAGCACCTCGCGGGCGCGCGGATCGATGGCACTGGGGCGGATACCGGCGCTGAAGGCTTCGAAGTGCTCGGCATCGGAATGTCGCAGCAGCGCTTCGGCCATCGGCGAACGGGCATCGTTGGCGACGCAGACGAACAGGACTCGGCGTTTCTCGGTCATCACTACCTCGGCACGGGACGCGGGTTCGGCCCCCTTATACGCCAGGTTTTGTGACAGTGCCGTGTCGAATCGATGAAGGCGCCCGGATTCAACCCAGTACGATGTAGTCGCTGCGTTGCACCACCCCGCGATGCTCGCCGGCCAGCAGGTGGACGTAACGGCCGCCGACCCGGTCGATGGGAAGGCAATCGTCGACGTCCAGCAAGGCATCGGTATGCGGCTTGTCCCAGCCGCGCGGCAGGCGATGCTTGCCCAGCGCCTTGGCCTGCGCCGTATCTCGGGCGACCACCAGCAGGTAGTGGTGCGCCTCGCCGAACTGGCCGGGTTCGTAACCGCCCAGGTTGATGAAGAACAGCCGTGGCTCGCCCGGCGCCGGCTGCTGGTCGCTGAAGGCCAGGCGATAGCCGTCGATGCCATCGACCTCCAGCCAGGAGTCGATATGCAGGCCCCGCGGGCTGCCGAACCAGGCGTCGCGCAATTGCGGGTAGCTGGCTTCCAGGCTGTCCGCCACGGCGAACACCACGTCGTGCACCTCGATCTTCGCGCGCGGATGGCGCCCGCCCAGCATTACCACCAACAACATCGCACCCACTCCTTTCGACTGCGGCCACTCTGCGACGGCCATTTCCCGCTAACGGAACGCATCCTAGGAAAAAAACGCCCCATTCGCTATATAGATTTGTATATTTTGGATCCCCCGTATCTGTCCGAACCGATCCATGAACACAGGCAACGCCAGCAAGCGCTCCCGCAGCACGCGTCCCAGCATCCGCGACCGCAATCGCCAGCGCATTCTCCTCGCCGCCGGCGAAGAGTTCGCCGACAAGGGTTTCAGCGCCGCCAAGACCCTGGACATCGCCCTCCGCGCCGAGGTGCCCAAGTCCAACGTCTACTACTACTTCCAGACCAAGGAAAACCTCTACCTGCGCCTGCTGGAAAACGTGGTGGACGCGGTGCTGGAAGCCTCCGCCCTGCTGCGCGAATGCGACGACCCGGCCTGGGCGCTGCCCGCGCATATCCGCGCGCGCCTGCACATCGCCCGCCAGTGGCCGCAGGCCTACAAGGTCTTCGCCAGCGAAATGCTCCACGGCGCACCGCACCTGCCGCGGGAGTGGCTGCAGCGCCTGCGCGCGGAATCCGCCCGCAGCCTGGAGTGCATCGCCGCCTGGATCGACCGCGGCCTGCTCGCCCCCGTGGACCCGCAACACCTGCTGCTGAGCATTTCCGCGGCCACCCGTACCTACGTGGATTTCGACTGGCAGATCGCGATGATCACCGGCAAGCCACAACCTGATGCCGGCGACTTCGAAGCGGCGGCGGCGACCATCATCCGCCTGGTCCTGCGCGGCACCGAGCCCGAGCCGGCGACCCGGCTGCGCCCCTTGCCGCTGTAACACGCGGCGGAGGCTGCACTAAGCTTGGGATGTCCGCACGGCCGCGCGCCGTGCCCACATTCGCCTGGGAGCCGCCATGAAATCGCTAACGACCGCCGCCTCGCTGCTGATTTTCACCTCGCTCGGCGTGGTGCAGCCCGCTGCCGCCGCCATCCCCATGCTCAATTACGACTGCCCGAACGACATCCAGGTCCACACCGACGAGGGCGGGCCGGTCTACATCAACGGCAAGGAAGCCAAGGTCAAGCAGAGCAACGACAAGTACATCGAGGCCAAGGGCGAAGGCGTGACCGTCTCCATCAGCCTCAACGACGACGGCACCGCCACCGTTTCCTATACCGGGCCCAAAGGCGCCAACGGGGTCTGCGAGCCCGCCGAAGGCGACTGAATCCGGCTCAGGGCTTTTTCGGCGCCCGCGCCAGGCAGCGCTTGTAGCGCTCATCCACGCGCTGGGCGAACCAGGCGGTGGTCAGCTGGCGGGTGATCTTCGGGCTGTGCAGGGTGATGCCCGGCAGGATGGCCCGCGGCAATGGCTTGCCGGCGGCGCGCTCGCCCAGCGCGAAGACCTTGGTGTAAAGCGTCGACTTGGCGAACTCCGGCGTATCGCCCTTCTCCAGATCGCGACGGATGTCCCGCTCGCTCATCCCCAGGCGCGGCGCCAGGGTGCGTACCGCCTTTTCCGTACTACCGGCGTCGTAGCTGCCCGGAAGGATCAGGTCACCGTCCAGTGCCAGGGTGATGCCGCTGGCCTCGCTCACCGCACGCTGGAAAGCCGCGTTGCGGCTGGCGTACCAGCCGGCGTTGAAGTCGGCGAAACGGTACAGCGGCTGCGAATAGTCCACCGGGTAACCGAGCAGGTGGGCGATGCCGAAGTACATGCCGCCGCGCCGGCTGAACACCTCGCGACGGATGCTGCCGTCCACCGGATACGGGTAATTCTCGGCGTGAGCCTGGGCGAAGGCGATGCTGACCTGCATCGGCCCGCCGGTATGTACCGGGTTGAAGCGACCGAAGAGTTGCTGGCCGAGCGGTACGCCGCCGATGAAGTCATCGAAGATCGCGCTCAGTTCCTTCTCCGTGCGCACCGCCGCCAGGCGCTGGCTGTAGCTGCGTCCGTTGGGCGACTTGAGGCTCAGCGCGGCGTCGATCAGGATGCCCGGCACATGCAGCTTGCCGGCGCGCCGGTCGATCTCGCCACGGGCGATCTTGCCCAGCCCGGGCACGGCGGGGTCTGCCGTGTAGTTGGATTCCTGCTCGGTCACCGCCAGCACCGAGCAGAGGTTCTGGGTGGTTGGCGCGATGCGCTGGGCGCTGAACGCAACCTGGATGTCCCGCGCCCAACCGGGACGGTCGGCGACGCTCGCCGGCATCAGCTTCGCCACCGTGGCGCGCACTTCTTCCGGGGTCGCCTCCGGCGCGCTCGGCCGGGTGCCGCAACCGGCCAGCGCCAGCAGCGCGGCCAGGCCCAGCAGGTGTAGAGATCTGATTCGAGGGAGAGGCCAGTCCAGGCCGGGGGTATCTGCCGTCGGGGCAGCCGCGTTCATAGTCCGTTCCTTGCTTGGAGACCGCCTACAGGACCTTCGCCGGGCGGCGCAGGTTCCCGAGCATTGTCAGCCAAGCAGGGATTTCAGCGCCAGGCCAGCCGCCGCAGGTCGAAGCTCCAGCCCCGCTGCATGCCGGCGGCGGCCAGCAGGATGGCGACCACGCCAAGCCACTGCAGCGCCGTCAGGCGGTGGCCGAAGGCGAACCAGTCGACGAGGATCGCCGCGATCGGATAGATGAACGACAGCGCCCCAGTCAGCGCCGTCGGCAGCTTCTGGATGGCGCCGTAGAGCAGCACGTACATGATGCCGGTATGCACGATGCCCAGGGTCGCGAGGCTCGCCCAGGCGGTGCTGGCCTGTGGCAGCGGCGAGAGGTTGGCCCAGGGCGCCAGCAGCAGCACGCCGGTTACCGCCTGGATCAGCGCGATCAGGTGCGGCGGCACCCCGCTCAGGCGCTTGATGATCAGCGCCGCCAGCGCATACAGCGCCGCCGCACCGAGGGCCAGGGCGATACCACCGAGGTAGTCACTGCCCACCTGCCCTTCACCGCCATGCGCGCTGACGATGGCCAGCATGCCGAGGAAGGAAACGCCCAGCCAGGCCATCTTCTGTGCACTCAACCGCTCGCCGAGGAACAGCGCGCCCAGCAGCACCAGCAGAAACGGCTGTACGTTGTACACCGCCGTACCGATGGCGATGGACGCCCGCGAATAGGAACCGAACAACAGCACCCAGTTACCGACGATGGCCACGCCGCTGAGCAGCGCCAGGCCGAAGGTGGCGCGGGTGAGGATGCCCGGCCGCAGGAAGCCCATCAGGCCGCAGACCAGCAGCAGGGTCGCGGCGCCGAACACGCAGCGCCAGAACACCACATCCAGCACCGGTTGCCCGGAGATCACCACCAGCCAGCCGATGGTGCCGCAGATCAGCATGGCGCTGACCATTTCCAGGGTGCCGCGTCGAATCTGCTCGTTCATGGTTCACCTCCTTTGGTTGGCGCTCAGTATGAACGGGGGATTCGACGCACTCCATCGCCTAGCAGAGGCAAAACCCAAGGTTCACCTTTACTATCAAGGCAACTTCCGCCATTTACCTTTCGAGGCCACCATGACCGACGAAATCGACCAGTTGCTGATCGCCGCGCTGATGGAAGACTCCCGCCTCTCGCTCAAGGCCCTGGCCCAGGTCAGCGGCCTGAGCGCCCCCAGCGTGGCCGAACGGCTGCGCAAGCTGGAGGAACGCCAGGTGATCACCGGCTACACGGTGAACGTCGACCCGCGCGCCTTCGGCTACCAGTTGCAGGCCATCGTCCGCGTGCGGCCGCTGCCGGGGCGGCTGCAGGAGGTGGAGAAGCAGATCATGGCGATTCCCGAGTTCACCGAATGCGACAAGGTGACCGGCGAAGACTGCTTCTATGCGCGGCTGTGCGTGCGCTCGATGGAGCAGCTCGATGAGTTGCTGGATCACCTGAACGGCTTCGCCGAGACCAACACGGCGATCGTCAAGAAGACCCCGGTGAAGCGGCGGTTGCCGCCGATGGCTTAGGGCATAAATCGGAACTCTTTATCCGCCAGTCACATCCATGGCGGATTATGTTCCATGCGCCGAGTTGCTGTTTGTAGGGGGCGGCGCGCGGCTCTTCGTAGGACCTAGGGGGACGCCCAGTCCTTTCTCGCAAACGAATCTCCAGGCGGCCTCAGAACAACCCCATCTGCCGATCGATCAGCGAACTGAAATCATCCTCCACAAATGGCAGGATGGCATCGGCGATCGGCTGCAATTGCCGGCTGACGTAGTGGTCGTAGTCGATGGGCGAGCTGCGGGTCTCCAGCGGCTCCGGGCCGTTGACCGTGATCAGGTAGCTGATCCAGCCACCGTTCTGGTATTGGCGCGGACGCCCCTGGCGCTGGTTGAACTCATCGGCGATCCGCGCAGCGCGCACATGGGGCGGGACGTTGCGCTCGTAGTCACCCAGCTGCCGACGCAGGCGCTTGCGGAAGATCAGCAGCTCATCCTGCTCGCCGGCCAGGGTGCGGTTCACGTAGTCGCGGACGAACTCGCGGTACGGCTGGCGCTGGAAGATGCGCAGGTAAAGCTCCTGCTGGAACTGCTGGGCCAGCGGCGACCAGTCGGTGCGCACGGTTTCCAGTCCTTTGAAGACCATCTCGTCGCTGCCGTCGGCGCGCCGCACCAGGCCGGCATAGCGCTTCTTGCTGCCCTCCTCCGCGCCCCGGATCGTGGGCATGAGGAAACGCCGGAAGTGTCGCTCGAACTGAATCTCCAGCACACTTTCCAGTCCGTACTCCTCGCGCAGATGTTCACCCCACCACTGGTTGACGTGGCGCACCAGCGCGCGGCCGATCTCCGCCGCCTCGTCCTCACCATGGGCGCGGCCGAGCCAGACGAAGGTGGAGTCGGTGTCGCCGTAGATTACCCGATGCCCCTGCGCCTCGATCAGCTCGCGGGTACGGCGCATGATCTCGTGGCCGCGCAGGGTGATCGACGACGCCAGGCGCGGGTCGAAGAAGCGGCAGCCGCTGGAGCCGAGCACGCCGTAGAAGGCGTTCATGATGATCTTCAGGGCCTGGGACAGCGGCGCGTTGCCCTCGCGCTTGGCGGCGTCGCGGCCCTGCCAGACGCGCTCGACGATGGCCGGCAGGCAGTGTTGGGTGCGGGAGAAGCGCCCGCCACGGAAGCCGGGAATCGAGGCTTCATCGGAGGGATCGCTCAAGCCCTCCACCAGTCCCACCGGGTCGATCAGGAAGGTGCGGATGATAGAGGGGTACAGGCTCTTGTAGTCCAGCACCAGCACCGACTCGTAGAGCCCCGGCCGCGAGTCCATGACGAAGCCGCCGGGGCTGGCCTCCGGCGCCTTGCCGCCGAGGTTCGGCGCGACGTAGCCCAGGCGGTGCATCGGTGGCAGGTACAGGTGGGTGAAGGCCGCCACCGAGCCGCCGCTGCGGTCCGCCGGCAGGCCGGTGACGCTGGCGCGTTCGAGCAGGAAGTCGAGGATGCGGGTCTTGTCGAAGATGCGCGTGACCAGTTCGCAGTCCTTGAGGTTGTATTTCGCCAGCGCCGGCTTGTCCTCGGCGAAGCGGCGGTCGATCTCGGCCATGCGGTCGTAGGGGTTGTCGATCGACTTGCCTTCGCCCAGCAGATTCTGCGCGACGCTTTCCAGGCTGAACGAGGGGAAGCTCCAGAACGCCGAACGCAGCGCCTCGATGCCGTCGATGATCAGCCGCCCGGCCGCCGCGGCGAAGTAGTGGTTGCCGGAGGCATGCTGCCGCCAGCCCATCTCGTCGCCGCCGCGGCCCAGGCGCAGCGGGACGTCCAGGCGCTTGGCGTGTTCCTGCAGCACGCGCAGGTCGAACTGCACCAGGTTCCAGCCGATGATGGCGTCCGGGTCGTGCTCGGCCAGCCACTGGTTCAGGCGCTCCAGGATTTCCGCCCGGCTGTCGCAGTACTCCAGTTCGAAGTCGCGTTCGCCATCGACGCCATTGGCCGGGCCGAGCATGTAGACCTGACGCTGGCCGCAGCCTTCCAGGGCGATGGAATAAAGGTCGCCACGGATATTGGTTTCGATGTCCAGCGAGACCAGTTTCAGTTTCGGCCGATAGTCCGGCGCCGGGCGCAGTTGCGCTTCGGTGACGCTGCCGGTGTCGCCCGCCTTGCCGCTGAAGGTCACGGGCGCGGTGATGAAGCGCTCCATCAGGTAGCGCTCGGGCGGGCGGATGTCCGCCTCGAACACCTCGACGCCGGCCTCGCGCAGGCGCTTCTCCAGGTTCATCAGCTGGCGATGCTGCTGGCAATAGAGGCCCAGCACCGGGCGCTGCTGGAAGTCGCGCAGCCCCAGCGGGCGCAGCTCGGCGCCGCGCTCGCCGGCCAGCAGTTTCTCGGCGCGGGCGCGCTGCTCGGCCGGCACGAAGGCCACCGATGTCTGTGGCGGCAGTAGCACGTGCCGGGGGCCTTCTTCGGTGGCCAGCCAGAAGCCCACCTCGGTGCCTTCGGGCGTATCCCGCCAATGTCGGGTCAGGACGAAACCCTGCCTTGCCTCCACGCTCTAACCATCCGTCTGTCGAATCACGCCCCATTCTACCGGTCCGCCCGCGGATTCGTTGCAAGGCGTGTAAATCCGACCGATGCGTTTGACGCACGCCCCGCGTCTGCCCAAGCTAGCGGGCTTTCGTTTGCCTGCCAGGATTCGCCTGTGACCGTTTCGCCCCGCCACTGGACCCGCCCTCTCCTCGCCTCCCTCTGCATCGCCACCCTGCTTTCGGGCTGCGGCCTGTTCGGCAAAAAGCCCGAAGAAGCCAAGGCGCCGACCTATTCCAAGGCCGACTGGTCGGACCTGCCGAAAACCGCCGACAGCGACGTCGTGGAGGGCTTCAACGCCTGGCGCTCGGCCTGCGCGGTGCGCCTGAAGAAGGATGAAATCTGGGCTGCCACCTGCACCCAGGCGCTGGGTGTGCCCGCCTCGCCAGCCGCGATCCGCCAGTTCATGCAGGACCACCTGCAGCCCTACCAGCTGCGTGCAGGCAGTGGCAGCGAGACCGGCCTGATCACCGGCTACTACGAACCGGTCTACCGCGGCAGCCTGGAACGCAGTGCGCAGCACGGCGTACCGGTATACGGCGTGCCGTCCGACCTGGTGGTGGTGGCGCTGGACAGCGTCTACCCCGAACTCAAGGGCAAGCGCCTGCGCGGCAAGCTCGACGGCAATACCTTGAAGCCCTACGCGGATGCCGCCGGCATCCGTCGCGAAGGCGTCGACGCGCCGGTGCTGGCCTGGCTGGGCGACCCGATGGACCTGCAGTTCCTGCAGATCCAGGGCTCGGGCCGCATACAGCTGGACTCCGGGCGCCAGTTGCGCCTGGGCTACGCCGAGCAGAACGGCCGCCCCTACAAGCCGGTGGGCCGCTGGCTGGTGGAACAGGGTGAGCTGAGCAAGGACGAAGTGAGCATGCCGCGCATCCGCGACTGGGCCCGCGCCCACCCGCAGCGAGTCGACGAACTGCTGGCGAGCAATCCCAGCTACGTGTTCTTCAGCCAGCGCCCGGACAGCAACGAAGGTCCTCGCGGCTCGCTGAACGTGCCGCTGACCCCCGGCTACAGCGTGGCCATCGACCGCAAGGTAATCCCCCTGGGCAGCCTGATGTGGCTCTCCACCACCCGCCCCGACGGCGCGCCGGTAGTGCGCCCGGTGGCGGCGCAGGATACCGGCGGCGCGATCGTCGGCGAGGTACGCGCGGACCTGTTCTGGGGCACCGGCGATGCCGCCGGCGACCTGGCCGGGCACATGAAGCAGGAAGGCCAGCTGTGGCTGCTCTGGCCAAAGGGCGCGGAGCTGCCGGGGGCGTCCTGATCACCGGAGTCTGCTTTCTATAGGCCAGTCTGGCCCTGGCGGAACTGCCCCGGCGTCATCCCGCTCCAGCGGCGGAAGGCCTTGGCGAATGCGCTCTCATCGGAGAAGCCGAGCTTTTCTGCGACTTCGGCCAGGCGCGGCGACTCACGCAGCAACTGCTCGGCCATGCCGTGCAACACCTGCTCGCGCAGCAGCTTGAAGCTGGTGCCTTCGTCGGCCAGTTTGCGGTTGAGATGACGGCCACTGAGCGCCAGTTGTTCGGCGACCCGTTCCTTGCCCCAGCGCGGCTGCTGGCGCAGCAGGTGCTGCACCTGGGCCGCCAGGCTCTGCGCGCCCAGGCGCTGGAGTTGTGCGTCGGCCAGCGCGCGCAGGTGCTCACGCATCAGGGCGTTGGCCTGGATCAGCGGCACGTCGAGGTCCGCCAGGGTAAAGCCCAGGGCGTTCTCCGCTGCGGCAAATTCAACGGGGCAACCCAGCGCCTGATCGTAACGGGAACGCTCCGCCCGCGCCCGGTGCCCCAGCGTCAGGCGCGCCGGGGTCACCCGCTCGCCAGTGATCCAGCGGGTCAGGTGCACCAGGCTGGCCAGTGCTGCTTCCACCCGCTCCTCCCGCCGCACCTCGTAGCTGGGCCGATAGAGCAGAAGCACCCCGACGCCATCGCGCTCAAGCTGGAATTCGCTGCCCTCGGCGATGATCGGGTAGTACTCCAGCAAGGCTTCCAACGCCTCGCCGAAATGCTCGCAACTCATCAGCAGCGCGCCGACCATGTCCAGGTGGCCGACCTGCAGGGCACTGCCCAGGCGCAGCCCCACCAAGGGGTCGTCGGAGGCCGCGCACAGGCCCTCCCAGAACCGGTCCTGCATGGCCAGCGGGATGCGCGCCTCCACGGGCAGTTCGGTGGGCACCGGCAGGCCCAGGCGCTGTGCGGCCTGGAGGATGCCCTGGGCATAATGGACAGTGATCGAAGGGTTGTGGGGCATGGTCCCGAATTAACCGCGCGAAGTCTCGAAAGAGCCATTACCCAAGGGTAAGGGTTCCCTATGCTTGCCAATTACAACGATAAATACAAACAAGAGTCGCCTTGCATGCACGCCAACAACGAAGCCGCGCCCCGAGCGCCGGCCACTGCTTCGTCCGCCCCTGCTCGACAGGAGGCCGGCGATGCCTGACGTCCACCTCGAGTTCTCCGGCGGCTCGATGATCGCGCTGAACGCCATCATCGCCCTGATGATGTTCGGCGTATCGCTGGAACTGCGCCGCGACGACTTCACTCGCATCCTGCGCCAACCCAAGGCTCCGGTGATCGGCATGCTGGTGCAGTTCCTGCTGCTGCCCGCCGCCACCTGCCTGCTGACCATCGTTCTGCCTATCGATCCGGAACTGGCACTGGGCATGATCCTTGTCGCCACCTGCCCCAGCGGCACCTTCTCCAACATCATGACCTGGATGGCCCGCGGCAACGTCGCGGTGTCGGCCAGCGTCACCGCCGTGTCGGGCCTCAGCGCCGGGATCTTCACGCCGCTGAACTTTGCCCTCTATGCCGGCCTCAACCCGGCCACCCGCGAGCGCCTCACGCAAATCCACCTCGACCCGGTGGAGCTGGTCGGCATGGTGCTGCTGGTGCTGATCCTGCCGATGCTCGCCGGCATGGCCCTGGGCCGGCAGAAGCCACAACTGGCGCGCAGGCTGGAGAAGCCGCTGCGGCAGCTGTCGTTGCTGGTGATGCTCGGCTTCGTCGGCATGGCCTTCGCCAAGAACTTCCAGCAGTTCATCGGCTACTTCCACCTGTTCTTCTGGCTGGTGCTGCTGCTCAACGGCATGGCCCTGCTGCTCGGCTACACCTGCGCACGCCTGTGGAAGCTGCCGGACGCCGACGTGCGCGCCGTAACCCTGGAAAGCGGCATCCACAACTCGGCGCTGGGCATGGCGCTGATCCTCACCTTCTTCCCGCAGGCCGGCGGCATGCTGCTGATCGCGGCGTTCTGGGGCTGCTGGCAGCTGTTCTCCGGCCTCGTGCTGGCGCAGTGGTGGGCACGCCGCGAGCCGCGGGACGCGGCCCTCATCGCCGCCAGCGAGGGCAACCGGTGAACGCGCCCGCCATCGCCCTGGGCGGTTTCATCCTGCTGGCCTACACCCTGGAAGCCATCACGGGCTTCGGCAGCGTGGTGATCGCCCTCTCCCTCGGCGCGCTGCTGATGCCCATCGAGACGCTGCTGCCGATCCTGGTGCCGCTGAACATCGGCATGACCGGCTACCTGTGCTGGCGGCATCGGCGGCTGATCGACACAGGCCTGCTGCTGCGCACCGTGCTGCCGGGCATGCTGGTGGGCATGCTGGTCGGCTACTTGTTGCTGCCGCACCTGGACCCGCAGCCGCTCAAGCGCGGCCTGGGCGTACTGATCCTCTGGTTCGCCGGCCGCGAACTGTGGCGCCTGCGCGCCAGCGCACCGAAACGCGGCCATACGCCGACCTGGGTGGTGCGCCTGGCCACCGGCGCGGCGGGCATCTGTCATGGTCTGTTCGCCTCGGGCGGCCCGCTGCTGGTCTACGCCATGGCCAGCCGCCCGCTGGACAAGACCCGCCTGCGCGCCACCCTGGTCTGCGTCTGGTTCACCCTGAACGGGCTGCTGACCATCGCCTTCCTCCTCGACGGCCGCCTGCGCCCGGCGCTGCCCCAGGTGCTCGCCTACGCGCCCTTGCTGCTGCTCGGCGTATGGCTGGGCGAGCGCCTGCACCACCGTTTCGAGGAACGCCACTTCCGTCTCGCCATCCACTGCCTGCTGCTGGTCAGCGGCGTCCTGCTGCTGTCGCCCTGGAGTTTCCTGTGAGCTACGACATCATCATCAAGAACGGCCTGTACTTCGACGGCAGCGATGCCCCCGGCAGCCTGCGCCACGTCGGCATCAAGGACGGCCGCATCGACACCCTGAGCCTCAGCCCGCTGGACGAAAGCGGCTGCCCGGAAGTGATCGACGCCGCCGGCAAGTGGGTCACCCCCGGCTTCCTGGAAATCCACTCGCACTACGACGCCGAGGTGATCGCCGCGCCGGCGCTGAAGGAGTCGGTGCGCCACGGCGTGACCACCGTGTCGGTGGGCTCCTGCTCCATCAGCATGGTGCTGGGCGAGGCGGAAGACTGCTCCGACCTGTTCACCCGCGTCGAGGCCGTGCCGCGCGAGCAGGTGCTGCCGATCCTGCGCGAAAAGCGCACCTGGAAGGACGCCCGGGGCTACCGCGCCTTCTACGAGCAGCAGCCGTTGGGGCCGAACCTGTGTTCCTTCCTCGGCCACTCCGAACTGCGCGTGGCGGTGATGGGCCTGGAGCGCGCCATCAGCGGCGCCAAGCCCACCGAAGCGGAACTTGCGCGCATGGAGGAGCTGCTGGAGCAGGCGCTGGACGCCGGCTGCTTCGGCCTGTCGGTGATGACGACACGGCTGGACAAGATGGATGGCGACCGCGCCTGGTCCAGCCCGCTGCCTTCCACCTTCGCCAGCTGGAAGGAGTTCTCCCGGCTGTTCGCCGTACTGCGACGGCGCAACGCGCTGATGCAGGGCGCACCCAATGCGGTCACCAAGATCAACGTGTTCGCCTTCCTCTACCAGGCCCACGGCTGGTTCCGCCGCCCGCTCAAGTGCTCGATGCTCACCGCACTGGACCTGAAATCCCAGCCCTTCATGCACCGCATCACCCGCGCTTCCGGCTGGGTCGCCAACCGCGTGCTGCGCGGCCGGTATCGCTGGCAGACCCTGCCCGCGCCCTTCGTGGTGCGCATCGAGGGGCTGAACATGAATGGCTTCGAGGAGTTCGGCGCGGGTGAAGTGCTGCGCGACATCAAGGATCCGGACGAACTCTACACCCGCATCCAGGACCCGGCCTTCCGCGAGCGCTTCAAGAAGGACATCAAGGCCACCCTCAGCCTCGGCCTTTGGCACCGCAACCTGTCCGACTGCTGGGTGCGCGAATGCCCGGATGCGTCGCTGGTCGGGCGCAACTTCGAGGATATCGGCCGCGAGCGCGGCATGGACGCGGTGGACGCCTTCTTCGAGCTGGCCGGCCAGTACCGCAACGCGCTGAAGTGGACCACCTGCTACGGCAACCACCGCCCGCAGGTCATGCGCAAGCTGCTGGCCAGCCCCTGGACCCAGCCGGGCTTCGCCGATTCCGGCGCGCACCTGGCCTCCCACGCGCAGTACAACTTCCCGCTGCGCTTCCTCAAGTACGTGCGCGACGCCGAGCTGGCCGGCGAAGGCTTCATGGAGACCGGTCGCGCGGTGCACCGGCTGACCGGGGAACTGGCGGATTTCGCCGGGATCGATGCGGGTTACATCCGCGTGGGCGACCGCGCGGATCTGGTAGTGGTCAATCCCGCCGGCCTGACCGATGAGCTGGACGAGGTCAGCGAGGCGCCCATGGAAGGCCTTGGCCTGACGCGGCTGGTGAAGCGCAATGACGATGCGGTGGACGCTACGCTGATCAATGGGCGTGTGGCCTATCGGCGCGAAAACGGCTTCCCGGAAGCGCTGGGCAAGGAGCGTGGTTTCGGGTGCTTCCTGCCGGGGCGGGATGTACTGAGCCGGCCGCAGGAGGTTTCGGCGGGAGCGCCGGAATTCAGCCGATAGTGTCGGCGTGTTCGGTGGTTCGCGAGCAAGCTCGCTCCTACAAAGAGCGCGCATGCTCTGCCTGTAGGAGCTTGCTTGCGAACCTGATCGACGCCAGCCATGCCAGCGTTCAACGCAATACCACGCGGCCGGTCGAGATTGACGCCCCGGCGCGCACTCACTAGAGTGCGCGCCTTCCTACGTTCTCCGCTGTACCCGTACCATGTCCCCGATTCACCGTTGCGCCGACCCATTCTTCGCCCTGCTGCGAGAGCCCCCGCGCGTACGCAAAGTTGATACCGTGCTGCGCCGTCGCCGCAGCGTGCTGTTCGCCTTCACCTTCTCCCCTCCCGCTGGCTTCTGAGCCGGACGCCGCGCGCTTTCGCGCAGGCTTTTCCGCATTCCGATTCCGCTCACCGGCGCCGGCCGGCGGGCTCGTTCGCATGTGTTGGCCCCGCCGCTGGAACGCCGGGGCCGGAGAAGGTTTCCATGAACAATCCATCCCTGAACAAGCCACTGCTGGCGGTGCTGCTGTTTGCCGTCTCCATCGTCGGCCTGAGCCTGGGCGCCACCCTGCCGCTGGTGGCGCTGCGTCTGCTCGACAACGGCGCCAGCGCGCTGCAGATCGGCATCCTTTCGGCCGTGCCGGCAGCCGGCATGATCCTCGCCGCCACCCTGGTCGACCGCCTCTGCCAGCGGATGAGCCGGCGCCGCCTGTACCTGCTGTGCTTCGTGCTCTGCACCGCGAGCACTGCCGCCATCGAATTCAGCGGCCACTCCCTGTGGCTGCTGGGCGCGGCACGCCTGGCCCTGGGCGTCGGCATGGGCATCGCGATCATCCTCGGTGAAGCCTGGGTCAACGAGCTGTGCGGCGAGAACAATCGCGGCACCATAGTCGCGTTGTACGCCACCAGCTTCACCGCCTTCCAGCTGCTCGGCCCGACCCTGGTGGCCGTGCTCGGCGCGCAGACGCCCTGGGTGGTGCTGCTGGTCAGCGCCGGGCACCTGATCGCGCTCGCCACCGTGGCATTGGCGATGCCGGAGGAAGGCATCCACGAGCACGTCGAGGAACCGCGCAGCTTTTCCCTCGCCGGCTTCCTGCGGGTGGCACCGGCGCTGTGCATGGGCGTGCTGTTCTTCTCCTTCTTCGACAGCGTGGTGCTGTCGCTCTTCCCGGTCTACGCCTCCAGCCACGGCTACGCGGTGGGTATCGCCGCCTTCATGGCCACGGTGATCCTGCTCGGCGACATGATCTGCCAGTTGCCGCTGGGCTGGCTCTCCGACCGCCTGGACCGTCCCACCCTGCACCTGGCCTGCGGAGTGGCCGCCACGCTGATCGGCCTCGCCCTGCCCTGGCTGATCACCCAGCCTTCGTTGCTGTGGCCGGCGCTGATGCTGCTGGGCGCAGTGGCCGGCGGTGTCTACACCCTGGCCCTGGTGCTGATCGGCCAGCGTTTCCGTGGCCGCGACCTGGTCACCGCCAACGCCGCCGCCGGCATGCTCTGGGGCGTCGGCAGCCTGCTCGGCCCGCTGCTCAGCGGCAGCCTGATGGACCTCGGTCCGCAGGGCGTCCCAGTGGCCCTGGCGCTGGCGGCCGGGCTGTTCGTGGCCACCGCGGCGGCCTCGCTGCGGCGCACGGTGGCGCGGCACGCCTGACGGCAGGGTTTCTCTCAGGCCTGAGGCAACACAGGCAAAATGGCAAGATTTGTGCGATGACTGACATTGCAGCCAAGGTCAGCCACCGCCACACTCGTTCTATTACCTGAACGAGGCCCAGCATGGAATCGACGCGCCAGATCGCTTGCCTGATCTACCCCGAGGTCATGAGCCTGGACGTCACCGGGCCGCTGCAAGTGTTCGCCTCCGCCAATGTCGAGCGGCAGCGCCAGGGCCTGGCGCCCGCCTACGAATTGCTGGTGCTGGGCGAACAGCCCGGACCGGTGGCGACCTCCGCCGGGCTGCGCATCTGCGCCGATATGGCGTGGCGCGACATCGATCCGGCAACCCTGGATACCCTGCTGGTGCCCGGCGGGCTTGGCGTGGAGGCCCAGTGCCGGAATGCCGACCTGCTGCACTGGCTGGCCGCTGCCGAACCCCGGGTGCGCCGGCTCGGTTCGGTGTGTTCCGGCGCGCTGATCCTCGCCGCCTCCGGTGTGCTCGACGGACGCCCGGCCACCACCCACTGGGCCGACGTCGATACGCTATGCGCCGACTTCCCCGCAGTGCGGGTCCTGGGTGACCGCCTGCACACCTACGATCCGCAGCGGCGCGACGGTGACGATCACGTCTTCACCTCAGCCGGCGTCACCGCGGGCATCGACCTCGCCCTGGCGCTGGTGGAAGCCGATCTCGGTCGTGTGCTGGCGCTGGCGGTGGCACGGCGGCTGGTGATGTTTCTCAAGCGTCCCGGTGGACAGGCGCAGTTCAGCCACTGGCTGACCCCGGAGCCAAGCCGCACGCCGCGCCTGGCGGCGCTGCTGGAGTGGATTCCGGCCAACCTCGGGGCCGACCTTTCGCTGGAAGCCCTGGCCGAACAGGCCTGCATGAGCCCGCGCACGCTCTCGCGGGTGTTCATCAATGAACTGGGCATGGGCCCCGGCCGCTACGTCGAACGGGTGCGCCTGGAAGCGGCCCGCGCGCTGCTGCAGGACGCCCAGGCGTCGATCAGTACGGTGTCGCGACTCTGTGGTTTCGGCCATCCGGAAAACCTGCGCCGCACCTTCCACAAGCACCTGGCGATCAGCCCCCAGGAATACGCCGAGCGCTTCGGCCAGTTGCACTGACTCCAACCACTGCAAAGGACTTTGCCATGCTCGAACTTCGCCCCAGCTGCGAATGCTGCAACCGCGATCTGCCCGGCGACAGCGCCGATGCGCGCATCTGCAGCTTCGAATGCACCTTCTGCACCGACTGCGCCGAGCAGGTGCTGCACGGCCGCTGCCCGAACTGCGGCGGCGAACTGGTGCCGCGCCCACGCCGTCCGGCGGAGAAACTGGCGGCCAATCCGGCCTCCACCCAGCGGGTGCTCAAGCCCGCCGGCTGCCAGGGCTGAGGGCGCGCCATGCTGCTGCGCATCCCGGCGATCCGCCTGCTGTTCGCCAGCCAGGCGCTGTACTGGTCCTGCTCGCTGATCGGCATCACCCTTACCTCGCTGGTCGGCGCCCAGCTCACGCCGCTCAGCAGCCTGGCCACCCTGCCCTTGGCGATCCTGGTGCTGGGCAACCTGCTGGCGGTGCAACCGCTGTCGCTGTTCATGCAACGCCATGGCCGCCGTCGCGGCCTGCTGCTGGGAGCTGCCTGCGGCGTGCTCGGCGGGCTGCTTTGTGCGCTGGGCGTCTGGCTGGCGGACTTCCTGCTGTTCTGCCTCGGTGCGCTGCCGATTGGCGCTTATCAGGCGTCGGCCATGTATTACCGCTTCGCCGCGCTGGAAGCGGTGGACGAGACCCACAAGGGTCGCGCCACGGCCTATGTAATCGGCGGCGGCGTGCTGGCCGCGTTGCTCGCGCCGAGTCTGGCGCTGTGGTCGCGCAACGCGCTGCCGGCGCCCTTCGTGGGCTCCTACCTGGCGATCGCCGGGCTGGCGTTGCTGGCCATCGCCGTGCTCAGCCGGCTGCCGGAAGGCGCGGCGCCCGCACCGTCCACCGGTGGCTGGAAGGTGATGCGCGGCTTGCTGTCCCGTCCGGCGATCCGCGCGGCCATGGCCTGTACCGCCGCCGGCCACGGGCTGATGATCCTGATCATGAACGCTACGCCGCTGGCCATGAGCTTCTGCGGGTTGCCGCTGGAGCACTCGGTCAGCGTGATCCAGTGGCACGTGCTGGGCATGTTCCTCCCCGCCTTCGTCGCCGGCCCGCTGGTGGACCGGCTTGGCGGGCGCCGCGTGGCCTGGCTGGGCATGGTAGTGCTGGCGGTAAGCGCGGCGGTGGCGCTGAGCGGGCAGTCGGTGGCGCAGTTCCTGGCCAGCTCGCTGCTGCTGGGCATGGGCTGGAACCTGATGCTGATCGCCGGCACCACCCTGCTCGCCTTCGGCCATTCCCCCCAGGAGCGTGGCCATGCGCAGGGCCTGATGGAACTGGGCAACGGCAGCCTGGCGGCGCTGATGTCCTTCAGCTCCGGCGCGCTGATCACCAGCATCGGCTGGAACGCGGTGAACCTGCTGGTGTGGCCGGTGCTGCTGATGGCGCTAGTGATGCTCTGGTCGGGGCGCAAGGAGTTGGCGGTCAACCTGTGAAGCACGGCGCGCGCCGGGTGGATTTCGCGGATAAGATCCGCTTGTATGGCGATCCCCGGAAAGCATGGTGCGTGGCGCGATGCCCGCTCTCGTAGGAGCGGATTCTATCCGCGATCAGGCCAGCGAGGTTCGCGAGCAAGCTCGCTCCTACGAAGAGCACCGGGGCCGACCTGCAGGAGCGAGCTTGCTCGCGAACCATGCCCAAACGAAAAAGGCGACCGAAGGTCGCCTTTTCGCTGCTCGATCGCCGACTCAGTAGTAGGCGTTCTCGCGGTTGCTGTGGTCGGTGACGTCACGCACGCCCTTCAGCTCCGGAATGCGCTCGATCAGAGTCTTCTCGACACCGTCCTTCAGCGTCATCTCGACCGCGCCGCAGCCCTGGCAACCACCGCCGAAACGCAGCACGGCGATGTTGTCCTCGACCACGTCCACCAGGCTCACCTGGCCGCCGTGGCTGGCCAGCCCCGGGTTGATCTCGGTCTGCAGGTAGTAGTTGATGCGCTCGGTGAGCGGGCTGTCCTCGTTGACCATCGGCACCTTGGCGTTGGGCGCCTTGATGGTCAGCTGGCCGCCCATGCGGTCGGTGGCGTAATCGACGATGGCGTCTTCCAGGAAGGGCTCGCTGATGGCGTCGATGTAGGCGGTGAAGTCCTTCAGGCCGACCGGGGTGTCTTCCGGCTTCTGCTCACCCGGCTTGCAGTAGGCGATGCAGGTTTCGGCGTAGGTGGTTCCCGGCTGGGTGATGAAGATGCGAATGCCGATGCCGGGGGTGTCCTGCTTGGACAGCAGTTCGGCCAGGTAATCCTGTGCGGCTTCGGTGATGGTAATAGCGCTCATGGCAACTCCTCGCAAACGTGGCGCCAGTTTACGCCATTCGGGGGTGAGGTAGAAAGCCCTACTGATTTAGTAGGAATAATTCGCAGCTGGGACAGTGCGCCTTTGTAGGAGCGAGCTTGCTCGCGAACCAGACTCCGCTGCGAAGCCGTTCGCGAGCAAGCTCACTCCTACAAGGGATGGCGTCACAGGTTCTCGTAGCGGTTCATGTCGAGAATCCCCGCCTCCACCGGCTCAGTCTCGCGAATGTAGGCGTCCAGGTCGTGGAAGTAGAACCAGAACTGCGGATGGCTGCGGCGGATGCCCCAGCGGTCCACGACCTTGTCGAATCCGGCCTGGTCCCTGACCTGCTCCAGCGCACTGACGAAATCCCCCACGTCGCCCGACTTCAGGTCGAACATGAAGTTCGGGTAGCTGGAGAGCACGCCCGGGTAGATGGTCAGGGTGTCCAGCCCCGGCTGGTAGCGCAGCGACTCGCCCGCGATGAAGGCGACGTTGCTGTGGGCGCGGTTGCGCAGCACGGTGTAGATCTCGCGCTGGCCATCGGGCAGTTCCACCCGCAGCATGGTCGCCTCGGGGAAATAGTCGATCACCGGGAGCCCCGCCGCCGGACGGCTGACCAGACGGCTGAAGGCCTGCTCGGCGTCCTGCAGCGGCGCGGCGACATTGTTGCGGTAGCAGGCGCCGTCCTCGCACATGTTGATAGGGTCGGGCCGCGCGTTGAGTGCCACGTAACGCTTGAGCAGTTGCTGGGCGAAGGCGTTCTTGGCGCCCTTTTCCGGCAGGAACAGCCCGGTCGGCGCGTCGCTGTCGTTGCTGTAGTAGTCGGCCCACATCTTGAGCCTGCCGCTGTTCTGGTACCAGTCGTCCAGCAGCGGCTTGCGCGCGGCCACCGGCATCAGGCGCAGGAAGTTCTGCTCGGCGCCGTTGCGGATCAGGTCGAAATACAGCCGCGTCTGCGCCTGGTGCGCGACGTTGCCGTAGACGTCGAAGTTGACCACCAGCCCGTAGTAGGTGCGCTCGAACAGCGGGTAGTCCAGCCACCAGATGGTCTGCGGAATGCCGCCGATCAGGCCTTTGCGCACCGAGGCGCTGTCGTACTGGCGGAAAATGCTGAGCACGGCGTTGTCGTTGCCGGCCCAGATATCGGCCCAGGTCGGTGCCGGCGAATCGTCATAGACGTCCTGGCGCAGCTCCTCGTAGGCGTTGCGCTTGTCGCGATAGGCACGCCATTGCGACAGCATCGCGCCCATCTCATCGATCTGTCCCGGCAGCGCCAGCAGCGGCGAGGCCTGGGCGCGGAAATCCGGATCGGTGACGTAGAGGTCGTGCTGCGGATCCTGGAACAGTGCCCAGAAGTTGTCGCGGATCACGTCGGTGGCGATCTGCCCACGACACACCGGTCCACGGATGAAGGTCCGGACGAAGTACTCGGCGTTGTCCAGCATGAACTGGTAGCGCGCCTGCGGCGGGATCGCGGCGAAGGTCTCGAACGGATTGGCGCGGTGCTGCAGGCCATAGCCGGGCACCCTGTCGGTGTCCCAGTCGCTGCCATAGAACAGCTCCTGGGTGCGCGCCAGCTTGGCTGGATTGAGTGGGTAGGTGATGTGCGTCTTGTGCACGATCACCCCCTGGATCGGCCAGAGCCGGTAGTAGAAGTTGTTACCCGGATCGTCGTTCGGCCGACGGGTGGCGATCGGGTCGATCGGCTGGCCACTGGGCGTGCGCGAGCGCACCAGCTGGAAGAAATGTCCGTCCTGGCCGTTCTCGGTGAAGTACAGGTGAGCCAGGAACAGGTGCTCGTAGAGCCAGCGCGAGACCAGACTCTGGCGCGCGCCCGGCTGGTTCAGGAAGCGCTCCCAGTCGGCGATCTGCCCGGTTTCAGCGGAGCTCGGCTGCCAGGCCTGTTCGTCCACCGGCGCGCCCTGGGCCAGCCAGGTCTTGATGGTCGAGAGCTGCCTGTCGGTCAGGCCGGTGACGGCGAACGGCATGCCGCTGCGCGGGTTCTTGCGCACGAAGTCATCGATGCTGTCGGGCGTCGGGCACTGGTTGGTGCGGCTGATCGACAGGTCCAGCCCGTCCGCAATCTTCTCGTTGGGCGCCAATGGATGCTGATGGCCCAGGTCGATCATCCGCGCCATCAGCGCGGCCTGGCTCCCACGGCCATCGAGCACCGACCAGAAGTCCTTGCGCCGCCAGGCATCCGCGCCGTGGGCGTCGAGGAACAAGCGGGTAGTGTCCGCCGCCCTGGTCCGCGCGCCGTCGTACACCGGCAGCTTGTTGGCCCCACGCTGCGCGCCCTCGGCGGCGGTCAGGTTGAGCTGGCACGGCGAGTCGTAGCAGGCGTGGCAGGCCACGCACTTCTCGGTGAAGATCGGCTGGATGTCCTTGGTGTAGGACAGACCCGCGGCCTGGGAAAGCGCGGAAAGCATCAGGGATGCGATGAACAACGTGAAGCGTGCTCGCCGGGACATGTAGGGCTCCAGACCTTCGGAATGGGCGGATTCTAGCGGGAACGCTGCCGCGGCGCTGCCTATCCAAAGGCAGAACATGAGTAATTTTCATGCAAATCTCCGCAAGCTCAAATTTTCTACAGCTTTGTTATCATCAGCGACCCATTGTCACGCCTCCTTCTAGGTACCTCCGATGTCCGATCGCGCCGCCCGCCTGCAAGCCCTCCAGCAAGCCCTCAAGGAGCGCATCCTGATCCTCGACGGCGGCATGGGCACCATGATCCAGAGCTACAAGCTGCAGGAGGAGGATTACCGCGGCACCCGCTTCGCCGACTGGCCGAGCGACGTGAAGGGCAACAACGACCTGCTGCTGCTCAGCCGCCCGGACGTGATCCAGGCCATCGAGAAGGCCTACCTGGACGCCGGCGCGGACATCCTCGAGACCAACACCTTCAATGCCACCCGCGTGTCCCAGGCCGACTACGGCATGGAAGAGCTGGTCTACGAGTTGAACGTGGAAGGTGCGCGACTGGCCCGGGAAGTGGCCGACGCCAAGACCGCCGAGAACCCGACCAAGCCGCGCTTCGTCGCCGGCGTGCTCGGCCCGACCAGCCGCACCTGCTCGATCTCCCCGGACGTCAACGACCCCGGTTTCCGCAACGTCACCTTCGACGAGCTGGTGGAGAACTACAGCGAAGCCACCCGTGGCCTGATCGAGGGCGGCGCCGACCTGATCCTGATCGAGACCATCTTCGACACCCTCAATGCCAAGGCGGCGATTTTCGCCGTGCAGGGCGTCTACGAAGAGCTGGGCGTCGAGCTGCCGATCATGATCTCCGGCACCATCACCGACGCCTCCGGCCGCACCCTGTCCGGCCAGACCACCGAAGCCTTCTGGAACTCGGTGCGCCACGCCAACCCGATCTCCGTCGGCCTGAACTGCGCCCTGGGCGCGAAAGAGCTGCGCCCCTACCTGGAAGAACTGGCCACCAAGGCCGGCACCCACGTTTCCGCGCACCCCAACGCCGGCCTGCCCAACGCCTTTGGCGAGTACGACGAGTCCCCGGCGCAGATGGCTGAAGTGGTCGAGGAATTCGCCGCGTCGGGCTTCCTCAACATCATCGGCGGCTGCTGCGGTACCACCCCGCCGCACATCGAGGCCATCGCCAAGGCCGTGGCCAAGTACGCGCCGCGCGCGATCCCCGAGATTCCCCGCGCCTGCCGCCTGTCCGGCCTGGAACCCTTCACCATCGACCGCAGTTCGCTGTTCGTGAACGTCGGCGAGCGCACCAACATCACCGGTTCGGCGAAGTTCGCCCGGCTGATCCGCGAGGAAAACTACGCCGAAGCGCTGGAAGTGGCGCAGCAGCAGGTGGAAGCCGGCGCCCAGGTGATCGACATCAACATGGACGAAGGCATGCTGGATTCGAAGGCGGCCATGGTCACCTTCCTCAACCTGATCGCCTCCGAACCGGACATTTCCCGCGTGCCGATCATGATCGACTCCTCCAAGTGGGAAGTGATCGAAGCGGGCCTCAAGTGCATCCAGGGCAAGGGCATCGTCAACTCCATCTCCATGAAGGAAGGCGTCGAGCAGTTCAAGCACCACGCCCGCCTGTGCAAGCGCTACGGCGCCGCCGTGGTGGTGATGGCCTTCGACGAAGCCGGCCAGGCCGACACCCAGGCGCGCAAGGAAGAAATCTGCCAGCGCTCCTACGACATCCTGGTCAACGAAGTGGGCTTCCCGCCGGAAGACATCATCTTCGACCCGAACATCTTCGCGGTCGCCACCGGCATCGAGGAGCACAACAACTACGCGGTCGACTTCATCAATGCCTGCGCCTACATCCGCGACAACCTCCCCTACGCGCTGAGCTCGGGCGGGGTGTCCAACGTGTCGTTCTCGTTCCGCGGCAACAACCCGGTGCGCGAGGCGATCCACTCGGTATTCCTCTACTACGCCATCCAGAACGGCCTCACCATGGGCATCGTCAACGCCGGCCAGCTGGAGATCTACGACGAGATCCCCAAGGAACTGCGCGACAAGGTCGAGGACGTGGTGCTCAACCGCAGCCCGGACGCCACCGAGGCGCTGCTCGCCATCGCCGACAACTACAAGGGCGGCGGCGCGACCAAGGAAGTGGAAGACGAGGAGTGGCGCAGCCATAGCGTCGAGAAACGCCTGGAGCACGCACTGGTCAAGGGCATCACCACTTACATCGTCGAAGACACCGAGGAGTGCCGGCAGAAGTGCGCGCGCCCCATCGAGGTCATCGAAGGCCCGCTGATGTCCGGCATGAACGTGGTCGGCGACCTGTTCGGCGCCGGCAAGATGTTCCTCCCGCAGGTGGTGAAATCCGCCCGTGTGATGAAGCAGGCGGTAGCCCACCTGATCCCCTTCATCGAGGCGGAGAAAGGCGACAAGCCCGAGGCCAAGGGCAAGATCCTCATGGCCACGGTGAAGGGCGACGTGCACGACATCGGCAAGAACATCGTCGGCGTGGTGCTGGGCTGCAACGGCTACGACATCGTCGACCTGGGCGTGATGGTCCCGGCCGAGAAGATCCTGCAGACCGCCCGCGAGCAGAAGTGCGACATCATCGGCCTGTCCGGCCTGATCACCCCGTCGCTGGACGAGATGGTCCACGTCGCCAAGGAAATGCAGCGGCAGAACTTCAGCTTGCCTTTGCTGATCGGCGGCGCCACCACCTCCAAGGCGCACACCGCGGTGAAGATCGACCCGCAGTACAGCAACGACGCGGTGGTCTACGTCACCGACGCCTCCCGCGCGGTGGGCGTGGCCACCACCCTGCTGTCCAGGGAAATGAAGCCCGAGTACACCCGCAAGCTGCGCGAGGAGTACGCGGAGGTTCGCGAGCGCACCGCCAACCGCAGCGCGCGCACCGAGCGCCTGAGCTACGAACAGGCCATCGCCGCCAAGCCGCAGTTCGACTGGGCCGGCTACCAGCCGCCGGTGCCGAGCTTCACCGGCGTGAAGGTGCTGGATGACATCGACCTCAATGTACTGGCCGAGTACATCGACTGGACGCCCTTCTTCATTTCCTGGGACCTGGCCGGCAAGTACCCGCGCATCCTCACCGACGAAGTCGTGGGCGAAGCGGCCACCAGCCTGTTCAACGACGCCCAGGCCATGCTGAAGAAGCTGATCGACGAGAAGCTCATTCGCGCCAAGGCAGTCTTCGGCTTCTGGCCGGCCAACCAGGTGCACCACGACGACCTGGAAGTCTACGGCGACGACGGCCACACGCTGGCCACCCTGCACCATCTGCGCCAGCAGACCATCAAGACCGACGGCAAGCCGAACTTCAGCCTGGCCGACTTCGTCGCACCGAAGGACAGCGGTCTGACCGACTACGTGGGCGGCTTCATCACCACCGCCGGCATCGGCGCCGAAGAAGTGGCCAAGGCCTACGAGGCCAAGGGCGACGACTACAGCGCGATCATGGTCAAGGCCCTCGCCGACCGCCTCGCCGAAGCCTGCGCCGAGTGGCTGCACGAGCGCGTGCGCAAGGAGTACTGGGGCTACCAGCCGGACGAGCACCTCAGCAACGAGGCGCTGATCAAGGAGCAGTACGTCGGCATCCGCCCGGCGCCCGGCTACCCGGCCTGCCCGGACCACACCGAGAAAGGCACGCTGTTCAAGCTGCTCGACCCGAAAGGCCTGTCCGGCGTGACCCTGACCGAGCACTTCGCCATGTTCCCCGCCGCCGCCGTCAGCGGCTGGTACTTCGCCCACCCGCAGGCGCAGTACTTCGCCGTGGGCAAGCTCGACAAGGACCAGATCGAACGCTACAGCGCTCGCAAGAACCAGGAAGTCAGCACCAGCGAGCGCTGGCTGTCGCCGAACCTGGGTTACGACGCGTAAGGCGACTGCCTGAAAGCCGCGACCGGGCTTGCCCGGCGCGGCGCCGGGACGCAAGCTCCAGTTGGTCATCCAGAGGAGCCGGCGCCCATGCACCAGCCTTTTTCAGCAAGTTGCCCTTGCGGCAACCTGTCCGTACGCGGCGAATTCAGCCGCCCTGCCAATGAGTACACACCGCGCGCCTGCGATTGCGAATTCTGCCGCAAGCATGGCGCAACCTACGTCTCCGACCCTGAAGGCGCGCTGGCAATCCACTGCCGATCCAACGCCGACACGCTGCGCTATCGCCAGGGTAGCGGGACCGCGGAATTCCTTCTCTGCCGCCGCTGCGGCGTGTTGGCCGGCGTGCTCTGGAGCGACGAAGGCAAATCCTACGCTGCACTGAACGCCCGGATACTGGATAATCCCGCCACCCTGGGCGCTGCGCAGCCCGCCTCACCCCGGCAACTACCGCTGGATGAGCGCAAGGACCGCTGGCGCCGACTCTGGTTCGCCGACGTGCGAATCACCCAGGACACCACGGATTGAAGCCCGGCCACCCGCCCGGCTCCCCCTGACGAGAGAACGACAGATGAAATACCTCACCCCCGAACAGATGGCCAAACCGCGCAAGCGCCGCCTGCAGAAGAAGCTGCGCCTGGGCGAGTTCCAGGAGTTCGGTTTCAGCCTGGAAGTGAACTACAGCGGCGACCTGGATGATGTGCTCGACCAGTGGATTTCCTTCGTTGAATCCGAGGGCTGGGTCTTCGTCGGCGGCGCCACAGAAGAGGGCGAGTTCACCGGCTACCTGTGCCTGAACGCCGTCGGCAGCCTGACCGAAGCCGACCGCGAAACCACCCGCCTGTGGCTGGAAAAGCAGTCCTGGGCCAAGTCCTTCGAACTGGGCGAGCTGAGCGACTGCTGGCACGGGCTGTTCGAATAAGGGGCACGCCAGGCATGGCGCGGGCGGGCCTCCCCAGCCCCCCCCCCGCGCCCACCTCGTTCCCTCAGATCACCAACTGCCCCTCGACTTCCTGCAGCTTGCGCCGCGCCAGCGCAAGGTTGGCCTTCACCTTGTCCAGCACGTAGTACATGAACACGCCATCGTGTTTCACCATCGGACGGATGATGTGGTACTGCTTGCCGAGGGTGATCAGGATGTCCTCGATCACGTCATTGAGCGCCAGAGACTTCATGGTCTTGAGTTTGGCGCGCACCACCTCGGTATTGCCCGCCGCCGCCAGTTCCAGGTCCACCCCGCTGCCCGCCTGCCCCAGCAGCATGCCACTCTTGGCGTCCACCACCGCCGAAGCCAGGGCCCCATCGAGATTCAGCAGTTCGTCCAGTGATTGTTGCAGTGCAGCCATAGTGATTGCTCCTTGAGTGCGCGTCATGTTGTAGAGCCCCTCGGCCGCGCACGCCGAAAGGCGGTTCGTATCAACTCGCCAATGAGAGGTCCGAAAGCCGCGTGGCCGTCCTCTTGGCCTGGTAGAGCACCTGGCCGAGCATCTCTTCGCGGTCAGCCACCAGGTTGAGGATCATCGGGTAGCGCGGGTGCGGAATGTCGACGATGACGATGTAGCCTTCGCTCGCCTCGACGATCACGTTCTGATGCGACCCCACCTCGCTTTCCTGGCCGACCATCGCCCCCAGGGCTGAGATCGAGCAGGCCATGGCCGCCAGCTTGGACACCTCCAGCCCATTGCCGGCGCGGGAAGCCACTTCGAAGCCATCCGTGGTGGCGATTACCGCGGCATTCAGCCGTCCCAGACTGGCGGAGAGTTCGTCCAGTGCCTGATCGGCATCCAGGCGCAGTTGCTCCGGCAGATTCATCAATACGCTTTCCATGGTCACTCCCTCAGGCCACCGTGCATTCCAGTTGCAGCAACAGCAGGTCGAGCAACATGCGCACCTGCCCCGCCTCGCGGACGTCCACTTCCACCACAGGGCAGGTGTGACCGGCCTGCGCCAGGAGCGCTGCGTAGTCATCCAGCCCCGGACTGGGATGCCCGACCAGGCGGCCCACTCCGACCACACAGGCGGTAGTGCCGATACAGTCGGCGAAACCTTTGAGGTAGACGCGCAGGTCGCCCAGGGGATCGGGCCGGGAGTTATCGATCAGGATCACCAGCCCCAACGCACCACGGGCAAGAATGTTCCACATGAAGGCGAAGCGTGCCTGGCCCGGCGTGCCGTACAAGCGCAGGCGCTCGTCCGGGCCCAGGGCCACTTCGCCGTAGTCCAGGCCGACCGTCGTGTGCGATTTGGGCAGGCTCGGGTCGTTGTTCTGCACATCGGTGCTGATCGGCTCGATGTCGCTGATGGCAGCGATGGCGGTGGTCTTGCCGGCGCCCATGGTGCCGGTGAAGAGAATCTTGTACTCCTTCATCGGCCGGCCTCCCCGGAGCCACCCAGGCCCAGGTGCCGACGAATCCGCGCCAGCAAGCCCAGGGGTGCAGCCGCTGGTCTGCTGGCAGGCGGCGATGGGCGTTCGCTGCGCAACAGCACCCCGTGTTCGGCCATCAGGCGGATGAATGCTTCGGTCACGCCTCTCGCGACTCCGGAGCGCTCGCATAGCTCATCCAGATTCATGCTCCGCGCGCACAGCAAGGTCGCCAGGCGAACGTAACGGACATCGCCCTGGAGCACCGCAGCGGCAGGCCATTGCTTGAGTCGCAAGGCCTCGCCGCCGACCTCCGCTGGCCGGTGTGCAATGGCACGGGCGGCGCGCTCCAGGCAGTCGAACACCTCGCTGGCACGCAGGGGCCAATGCACCCACAACGCTTCGCCAACGACGGTGCGCAACTGGACCCGTGACTCGCTCTCATCGCTCTCGATCAACAAGTCGGCCTGGCTACCCTCGACGTGCAGCCAGCTCGCCAGCGTGCGGCCGCTGAGCAGGCCGACGATGGACTTGAAGACCACCTGATCACGCAATGCCATACGGGCGAACCCGTAGGTGTATTGAATTGGCTGATTCATCGGCGGCGCACTCCCTGAGGCCTACAGCACCATCAACCCAGCACAACACTGAACAGGGGCACCGGGACGTGGGGAGTTTGCCGAGCGCACGGCTCGCAGAAAGCACGGACGAACGTCCGGGCAGCTTGGCAACCCCGCGGTCATGGCTCTTTCGAGCTTTAGATCGGTGGCTTTGCGTCCCCGGCTTTCGCACAGGTTTGCCCTGGTCAATTGGTTCTCAGCGTAGTACGCATGTCTCAATCGCCAAGCCCATAAAATGTGATTCCCATCACACTAATTTCGGAAATATCTCTAACTTGATTTCTTAACGGATGAAGGAAATCCATGAGTCGGAAGTGGTCCGGCACGGTCACGAGGGTTACGCTAGGCTTTCCCTCAGCACACCCTACCGGCACGGGTGCACTCGATTCCCACAACAGGCCGGAAGCACACTGCCTCCAAGGACGCCATGCTAGAGCGCCAGCGTCTCCAGAACATTCTCAGTCTGGGCCTGCCGATCATCGGCGGGATGCTCAGCCAGAGCCTGCTCAACCTGGTGGATGCCGCGATGGTCGGTCATCTGGGCGAAAAGTCCCTGGCCGGCGTCGGCATCGGTAGCTACGCCAATTTCGTCGCCATCTCCCTGGTGATGGGCCTCGGCGCCGGCGTGCAGGCGCTGGTGGCGCGGCGCCGGGGTGAAGGCCGCACCGACGAGCAGGCGGCGCCACTCAATTGCGGTCTGCTGGTGGCCCTGGGGCTGTCGCTGCCGATCACCCTGGTCTGCCTGCTGTTCGCCGAACCCATCGTCCGCGCCCTGTCCAGCGATCCCGACGTGCTGGCGGTCGGCACCCCCTATTTCGAGTGGCGCGCGCTGTCGGTGCTGGCGGTGGGGCTGAACTTTTCCTTCCGCGGCTACTGGAACGGCACGCGTCGCTCAGGCATGTACATGCGCACGCTGGTGGTGATGCACCTGGCCAACGCAGCGATCAGCTACAGCCTGATCCACGGTCTGTTCGGCCTGCCACGCATGGGCGCCGTGGGTAGCGGACTGGGCACCACCCTGGCGCTCTACCTGGGCTCGTCGATCTACGCCTGGATCACCTGGCGCGACGCCCGCTCCCAGGGCTTCCGCCCTCGCCTGCCGAGCGAGCGCGACATCCGCGTGATGCTGCGCCTGTCGCTGCCCAACTCGCTGCAGCAGTTCTTCTTCGCCGCCGGCATCACCCTGCTGTTCTGGATCATCGCCCAGGTCGGCACCCGCGAACTGGCGGTGGCCCACGTGCTGATCAACCTGGCGCTGTTCCTGATCCTGCCCGGCATCGGGCTGGGCATGGCCGCCACCACCCTGGTCAGCCAGAGCATGGGCGAGCGCGACTTCGACAGCGCCCACCGCTGGGGCTGGGACGTGGTGAAGGTCGCCGCCTGCGGCCTGGCGCTGCTGGGCTCGCCATTCTGGCTGTTCCCCGAAGCCATCCTGCGGCTGTTCGTCAGCGACCCCGCGTTGATCGAGCTGGGCCGTCTGCCACTCACGCTGACCGGGCTGGGCATGGTGATCGACGCCACCGCGCTGGTGCTCACCCAGGCCCTGCTCGGCGCCGGCGCCACCCGCACAGTGATGGCGGTCAGCCTGGGCAACCAGTGGCTGTTCTTCCTGCCGCTGGCCTATCTGGTGGGTCCGGTCCTTGGCGGAGGCCTGCTGGCGATCTGGAGCATGCAGATTCTCCAGCGCGGGCTGGCCTCGGTGATCTTCGCGATGATGTGGCAGAAGCGCGAGTGGACCCAGATCGAACTCTAGCGGCTATTTTTCCAGGAGCAGGTTTCCAGGAGCCGGGCTCCGAGACAGGAGGTGCGAACGATGGACGATCAACAGAACAAGCCGCCAAGCTTCTGGCAGATGCTGCACAGCGTGCTGGCCGCCGCCTTCGGCGTACAGAGCGGGAAGAACCGCGCGCGCGATTTCACCCAGGGCAAGCCCAGCCACTTCATCGCCATGGGCATCCTGTTCACGCTGGTCTTCGTATTGCTGCTCTACGCCCTGGTGCAGGTGGTGCTGCATTTCGCCGGGGTCTAGGAAGGCAGGCTGAAAAAGGCAAGGCACCGGGCGGGCCGCGGAGCGACCCGCCGGCACCGCTGTCACTGATGGCTGACCCAGTACACCGCCGTGGCAACCACCAGCAGGATCAGGACGAACGCGGCACGCGCATCGACGACGCTGTCGCTGGTCTTGTTGGACGATTCTTCGCTCATGCTTCCCCCATGTTCTCGTTATTGGCTGAAGGACCACACCGGAGAGTTAAGACCAGCTCCGCCCGCCCCTCAAGCAGCTGCCCCTTTCCGCGATGCCGCCAAAGCCGTTAGGCTGCGGCTTCGACAAGAACAAGCGAAAAGACTTCAAGGAAAGGCCATGCACCTGGATTCACTGCAAGACACCGTCGCGCCGGAAGGCGTCTGCTACGGCTGCGGGGGCAGCAACCCGCACGGGCTGCACATCAAGAGCCGTTGGCACGAGGACGGCATCCACGTCGTCGCCGAGCACCTGCCAGAAGCCAAGTACTGCGGCTGGCCGGAGCTGGTCTACGGCGGCCTGATCGCCATGCTGGTGGACTGCCACTCGAACTGGACCGCGATGGCCTACCACTACCGCGCCGAGGGCCGCGAACCGGGCAGCCTGCCACGCATCGACTGCGTCACCGGAAACCTGGGCATCAAGTACATCAAGCCGACGCCCATGGGCGTACCGCTGACGCTCAGGGCCCACGTCGAGGGCGAGGTCGGACGCAAGAGCCGGATCATCTGCGAGGTCTACGCCGGCGACGTGCTGACCTGCGTCGGCGACTCGATCTTCGTGCGCGTCGACACCGCGCAACTGCGTGACGCCGCCCACGGTCGCGAGGCCTGAGTCACGCTTCCCGCGCCGGTGAAACACACCGGCGCATCGCGGGCTCCGGGACCCAGCCCAAGGCGCCGGCCCGCCTGTGTTTCAGGCCCGGCGCGGCATAGATCGAAAAGTTCTCGCCATATACTCAAACATCACTTTTACGCATATTCCCTAACTGGTATCGTGCGCCCACTCCGCGTGGAGCGCGTTGCCGTGCGCGCTGGGATACGCAGTACGCCTGAGCGCTATAGCCTGACAGCAGGATGATTCATGTACGTATATGACGAATACGATCAAAGGATCGTAGAAGATCGCGTCAAGCAGTTTCGCGATCAGACCCGCCGGTACCTGGCAGGTGAACTGACCGGCGAGGAATTCCGCCCGCTGCGTCTGCAGAATGGCCTGTACATCCAGCGCTATGCACCCATGCTGCGAGTGGCCGTGCCTTACGGCCTGCTGTCCTCGAAGCAGGTTCGCAAGCTGGCGCAGATTGCCCGTGACTACGACAAGGGCTATGCGCACATCAGCACCCGCCAGAACGTCCAGTACAACTGGCCGGAACTGGAAGACGTGCCGGAAATCCTCGCTGAACTGGCCACCGTGCAGATGCACGCGATCCAGACCAGCGGCAACTGCATCCGCAACACCACCACCGACCAGTTCGCCGGCGTCGCCCGTGACGAGCTCGTGGACCCGCGCCCCTGGTGCGAGATCATCCGCCAGTGGTCGACCTTCCACCCCGAATTCGCCCACCTGCCGCGCAAGTTCAAGATCGCCGTCAACGGCGCCGTGAGCGACCGCGCCGCCATCGAGGTACACGACATCGGCCTGGAAGCGGTGAAGAACGAGGCCGGCGAGCTGGGCTTCCGCGTTTCCGTCGGCGGCGGCCTGGGCCGTACCCCGATCGTCGGCAGCTTCATCAACGAATTCCTGCCCTGGCAGCACCTGCTGTCCTACCTGGACGCCATCCTGCGCGTGTACAACCGCTATGGCCGTCGGGACAACAAGTACAAGGCGCGCATCAAGATCCTGGTCAAGGCGCTGACCCCGGAAGTCTTCGCCGAGAAGGTCAACGCCGAGTGGGCGCACCTGAAGGACGGCCCGAGCACCCTGACCGACGCCGAACTGCAACGCGTGGCCGCGCACTTCGTCGACCCGGCCTACCAGGCCCTGGAAGACCAGGACGCCGCCCTCGCCCAGCTCGACGCCGAGCACCCCGGCTTCGCCCGCTGGCGCCAGCGCAACACCTTCGCCCACAAGAAACCCGGCTATGTCGCCGTGACCCTGTCGCTCAAGCCCACCGGCGTGGCGCCCGGCGACATCACCGACAAGCAGTTGGACGTGGTCGCCGACCTGGCCGACCGCTACAGCTTCGGCGAAGTGCGCAACAGCCATAACCAGAACATCATCCTCGCCGACGTCGAGCAGGCGCAGCTGTTCACCCTCTGGGGCGAACTGCGCGAGAACGGTTTCGCCACGCCGAACGTAGGCCTGCTGACCGACCTCATCTGCTGCCCGGGCGGTGACTTCTGCTCCCTGGCCAACGCCAAGTCGATCCCGGTGGCCGAGGCCATCCAGCGCCGCTTCGACGACCTGGACTACCTGTTCGACATCGGCGACATCGACCTGAACATCTCCGGCTGCATGAACGCCTGCGGCCACCACCACGTGGGCCACATCGGCATCCTCGGCGTGGACAAGAAGGGCGAGGAGTTCTACCAGGTCTCCCTCGGCGGCAGCGCCAGCCGTGAGGCGAGCCTGGCACAGATCCTCGGCCCGTCCTTCGCCCAGGAACAGATGGCGGACGTGATCGAGAAGATCATCAACGTCTACGTGGAACAGCGCACCGAAGAGGAACGCTTCCTCGATACCTACCGTCGCATCGGCATCGACCCCTTCAAGGAGCGCGTATATGCAGCGAATCATTAAGCACCGCGAGGTCGTCGACGACCGCTGGCACCTGCTGCCCAAGGACGCGACCCTGGAAACCGTGCCCAACTGTGACGACGTGATCATCCCGCTGAACCTGTGGCTGGAACACGGCCCGGCCCTGCGCGGCCGCGACGGCGGCCTGGGCGTGTGGCTGGACGCGGACGAAGAGCCGGAAGCCATCGCCGAGGACCTGGACAAGTTCCAGGTGATCGCCGTGAACTTCCCCGCCTTCACCGACGGCCGCGGCTTCAGCACCGCGCGCCTGCTGCGCGAGCGCTTCGGCTACCAGGGCGAAGTGCGCGCCATCGGCGACGTGCTGCGCGACCAGCTGTTCTTCATGCAGAGCTGCGGTTTCGACGCCTACGCCATCCGCGCCGACCGCGATCCGCACGACGCGCTGGCCAGCCTGGAGGACTTCTCCGAGGTCTACCAGACCTCGGTGACCCAGCCGCAACCGCTGTTCCGTCGCCGTCAGCTGGCCTGAGCCGGCCGATATGAAAAAGCCCCGCATCGCGGGGCTTTTTCTTTGGCTCTCCTACAGGGAGGCCACGCTCAAGCGCGAACGCTCTCCCAGGCAATCTGCGCCAACTGGTCCCGGCAATCGATCAGATCGACACGCGTCCGCCCGGCCAGCCAATTGCGCGCGTAGTCATGGGTCGGGCCGATCACCACGGAGTTGAACAGTTCCGGCGCCAGCGCCTTGAAGGCTCCAGCCTTGCGGTGCTCGGAAAGCAACTCGGCGATGCGCCGCCCCTGCTGGCGATTCGCCTCGCGCAACTCGTCGCCCACCTCTCCCGCCTCGACCCGCCCACGGCTGTGCAGGATGAAGCGCGCCCACTCCGGATTGGCCGAAACCCAATCGATATAGGACGTAACGAACAGCTTCACCACCGCCTCGGCGGTCATCGCCTGCTGCAGTCCCGCATCGAGCAACGCCGCGTACTGGCCGACACCGGCGAGGTAGAGGGCGCCGATGATCCGCTCCTTGTTGCCGTAATGGTGATAGAGACTGCCGATGCTGGCGCCGGAGCGGTCGCGGATCATCTCGATGGTGGTGGCGTCCACGCCGGATTCGCTGAAGCAGGCCAGCGCAGCCTGGAGAATGTCGTCTTTGCGGGAAGGTCTGGCCATGGGGTTCCTGTGGGGAAAAACCGCTCGAACAGAATTCTAGAATATTTTTCTAGAATTAATTTCTAGTCTTCGTATACTGCCTGGGCGCGCATCCATCTTCAATCCTGCTTGCTCATTCCAGCCAGTTCACGGAGCCACCATGAGTCAGATGCTGCAGATGTACCAACAGGCCGGCCCGGCGCAGTTCAGCGCCATGATCGGCCAGATCGCCCCGTATTTCTCCTCCATTGCCCCGCAATTCGTCGAGCTGCGTCCCGGCTACGCGGAAGTGACCTTCCCCAAGCGCCGCGAAGTGCTCAATCATATCGGCACCGTGCACGCCATCGCCCTGTGCAACGCCGCCGAACTGGTGGCAGGCACCATGACCGACGTGTCGATTCCCCAGGGCCGCCGCTGGATTCCGCGTGGCATGACGGTGGAATACCTGGCCAAGGCCAACGGCAACGTCCGCGCCGTGGCCGATGGCAGTGACGTCGACTGGAATCAGGAAGGCGACATCCGGGTGCCGGTACTCGCCTATGTGGACGACAAAGCAGTGTTCCGCGCCGAGATCACCATGTACGTCAGCCAGGCCTGACGGATTCGGCCCGGCACTGCCGGGCCCTTTTTCACGGAGTCCGCCATGATCACCCCGCTCCCGCGTTCCCTGGAAAACGGCAACGGCCACAGTCTCTCCAGCCACTGGTACTACCCGCCCTGCGAAGCCCGCGGAGCGGTGCTGATTGTCCCCGCCATGGGCGTCGAACAGCGCTTCTATACGGCCTTCGCCAACTGGCTGGCCGAGCGCGGCTACCTGACCGTGACCTTTGACTATGTCGGCATGGGCAAGTCCCGCGCCGGACACTTGCGCGATCTGGACGTGGACGTGCTGGCCTGGGGCAACCACGACTGCAGCGCCATGCTCGACGCCGTGGTGGAGGCCGCCGGCAACCTGCCCGTGTACTGGATCGGCCACAGCCTCGGCGGGCAGATCCTGCCCTTCGCACGCGGCACCGAGCGTATCCACCGCGCCTTCACCATCGCCACCGGCAGCGGCTACTGGCGCGAGAACACCAAGGGGCTGCGGCACAAGGCCTGGCTGCTCTGGTACTGCCTGGCACCGACCCTCACGCCGCTGCTGGGCTACTTCCCGGGCAAGCGCCTGGGCGTGGTCGGCGACCTGCCGCGCGGGGTGATCGAGCAGTGGCGGCGCTGGTGCCTGAATCCGGAATACGCGGTGGGCGCGGAAGGTGGCGCAGTGCGCGAGGCGTACTCCTCGATACGTACACCGATCACCTCGATTTCCTTCACAGACGACGAGATGATGTCCGGGCGCAATACCGAATCGCTGCACGGTTTCTACCGTGGTGCGCCAAAGACGGTGAAACGCATTGCCCCGCAGGACATCGGCGTGAAACGCATCGGCCACTTCGGCTTCTTCCGCAGCCAGTTCGCCGATTCGCTGTGGGCGGATTACCTGTTGCCGGACCTGGGCTGACGCCCAGGCCCGGCACGGGCATCAGTCGAGGTTCACCAGTACCCGCCCAACCAGCTTGCCGGCGAGAATCTGGTGGATGGCAGCCGGCAGGTCATCGAGCTTGACCTCCCGGACCGCCGCTTCGAGATTATCGAGCTTCCATTGCAGGGACAGCTTGTCCCACATGGACGCCTTGACCACCAGCGGCAGCTCCACCGAGTCCACGCCCAGCAGGTTCACGCCGCGCAGGATGAACGGCAGCACGGTGGCCTTGAAGGCGGCGCCGGCGGTCAGGCCGCAGCAGGCGACGCTGCCGCCGTACTGCAGCGACTTGACCACGTTGAACAGGATGTCGCCGCCCACGGTGTCCACGGCGCCAGCCCACTGTTCGCGCAGCAGCGGCTTGTCGACGCCATCGGAGACGGTGGCGCGGTCGAGGATCTGCCGCGCGCCGAGGCGGTTGAGCAGCTCGGCCTGTTCCAGCTTGCCGGTGGCGGCGGCCACGGTGTAGCCCAGCTTCGCCAGCAGCATCACCGCGATGCTGCCCACGCCGCCGGTGGCGCCGGTGACCAGGATGGGGCCGGAGGACGGCGTCACGCCGGCACGCTCGAGCTTGTCGACGCACAGCGCAGCGGTCAGGCCGGCGGTGCCGAGGATCATGGCTTCACGCAGCGACAGGCCCTGCGGGCGCTTGATCAGCCAGGCGGCGGGCACGCGGATGTACTGGCCGAAGCCGCCCGGCGTGTTCATGCCCAGGTCGTAGCCGGTGAGGATCACCTCGTCGCCGACGGCGAACTCACCTACCGAGGACTCTTCCACCACGCCGGCGGCATCGATGCCGGGGGTGTGCGGGTACTTGCGGGTGACGCCACGGTTGCCGCTGGCGGACAGCGCATCCTTGTAGTTCAGCGAGGAATACTTCACCCGCACCAGCACTTCACCTGCCGGCAAATCGGAAACCTGCCGCTCGGCCACCTGCAGGTCATACACACCATGTGCGCTTTCCGTGACCCACAACGCCTTGAATGCACTCATCTCGACCCTCCTCTTTCGAAATCAAGCCCGGCGCAGTCCCGCGCCAGGCGGAATCATTGCCAGAAACGGCTGCGCCCCAGACGGTCCCACCAGGTCACCAGCACGCGGTCGATCACGCCGCTGACGCCGACGCCGAAGCGTTCCTGGATGGACTTCTTCTGCACATAGCTGAGCTGATAGACATCCGCGTCGCGGGCGCGTTCGGCCAGGTATTCGTCGCTGGTCTTGAGTTCGTCCACCAGTTTCTTGCCCAGCGCCGCCTGGCCCAGCCAGACCTCACCGGTGGCGATCTCGTCGATGGCCAGCTGCGGGCGATAGTGCACGACGAAGCGCTTGAACAGCTCGTGGGTGGTTTCCAGGTCTTCCTGGAACTTCTCGCGGCCCTTTTCCGTGTTCTCGCCGAACACCGTCAGGGTGCGCTTGTATTCGCCGGCGGTGAGCACCTCGAAATCGACGTCGTGCTTCTTCAGCAGGCGGTGCACGTTGGGCAGCTGCGCTACGACGCCGATGGAACCGAGGATGGCGAAGGGCGCGGAGAGGATGCGCTCGCCGATGCAGGCCATCATGTAGCCGCCGCTGGCCGCGACCTTGTCGACGCAGACGGTCAGCGGCACGCCGGCCTGGCGGATGCGCGCCAGTTGCGAGGCGGCCAGGCCGTAGCCATGGACCATGCCGCCGCCGCTTTCCAGGCGCAGCACCACCTCATCACGCGGGGTGGCCAGGCTCAGCAGCGCGGTCACTTCATGGCGCAGGTGCTCGGTGGCCGAGGCCTTGATGTCGCCGTCGAAGTCCAGCACGTAGACGCGGCTCTTCTCGCCGCCCTTCTTCTTTTTCGCTTCCTTCGCCGATTTCGCCTCGGATTTGCGCAGGGACTTCAGCTTGGCCTTCTCCAGCACGCTGTGCTGCAGGCGCTCGCGCAGCTCCTTGTAGAAGTCGTTGAGCTTGTGCACCTCCAGGTGTCCGCCACTGCCACGACGGCCCCGGCCGCGCAGCGCGGCGATCACCACCAGGACGATGACGATGGCCACCACCACGGTGAAGGTCTTGGCCAGGAAACCCGCGTAATCCGCTAGAAACTCCACTCACTTCCCCTTTTACGAAACTGGTCCCGCCCGCCGGACGAGCGATGTGAATCCCGCAAGCATACCCACGCCGCAGGCGCGCCACCAGCGCTGGCAAGACGCTGCATCAGTCCAGCGAATGGCATTCAAACAAGCGTATGTTTTTTCGTTGACAGCCCCAGGTGATCCTCATAACCTCGCCGGAACTTTCAGCCCTGCCGAGATACTGCGCGTGGGAAGCATCTACCTGATTCGACATGGCCAGGCTTCGTTCGGCGCCGACGACTACGACGTGCTCTCGCCCGTCGGCGTGCGTCAGGCCGAAGTCCTCGGCGAGCACCTGGCGAGCCTGGGTCTGCGGTTCAACCGCTGTGTCAGCGGCGACCTGCGGCGCCAGCGCCATACCGCCGAAGCGGTGATGGGCCGGTTGAACGATGCCGGCATCGCCACTCCCGCGCTGGAAATCGACCCCGCCTTCAATGAATTCGAGGCCGACGCGGTGATTCGCGCGCACCTGCCGGACCTGCTGGAAATCGAGCCGCAGGCGCTGCACATCATGCGCAATGCCGCCGACCACCGCGCCGAATTCCAGCGCCTGTTCTCCACCGTGATCGCCCGCTGGGTCTCCGGTGAGCACGACAAGGATGGCCTGGTGAGCTGGGCGGAGTTTCTCGATACCGTGCACAGCGGCCTGAAGCGCCTGCTGGAATCGGCCAGCGGCAAGGACAGCATCGGTGTCTTCACCTCCGGCGGCACCATCACCGCGATGCTGCAGCTGGTGACCGGCATCCCGCCGCTGAACGCCTTCGAACTCAACTGGCAGATCGTCAACACTTCGCTCAACCGCCTGAAGTTTCGCGGCAGCGAAGTGGCCCTGGCTTCCTTCAACAGTCACGTGCATCTGGAATTGTTGAAGGCGCCGGAACTCATCACCTATCGCTGAGTACCGGCCCATTGCGACCTCGACCGTCGCGCGAGAAAACCTAGAAAAGGAATAGAACCATGAGCGTTGCTGACATCGTTTCCACCATGAAGAGCAAGTTCAACGCCAGCGCGGCCGCCGGCCTGGACTTGGTGTTCCAGTTCAACATCGAAGACGGTGACAACCACTATCTGGTGGTCAAGGACGGTACCTGCGAAGTGGTACAGGGCGATGCCGAGAACCCCAACGTCACCCTGATCATGGACAGCGAAACCCTCAAGGGCATCACCAGCGGCGAAACCGACGGCATGCAGGCCTTCATGGCCGGCAAGCTGCGCGCCGAAGGCGACATGATGCTGGCGATGAAGCTGGGTGAACTGTTCCCGGTCTGATTCGAGGCGACCTGCCCGAGCAGCACGAAAAACCGGAGTCCGTGACTCCGGTTTTTTTATGCCCGCGCCCCGCCACAACCCGCTGATCAGGCAGCCTGATCGGGGGGCAACACGGACGCCAATAACGGCCTCGCGTGCTTGTGACGGCCAGGGTCGGACATTAGATTAGCCAATGATCACCCGGCGCCATCATTGCTCTGTCTGATCCAGACAGCGCATGACGCCGGCTTGCGCGCCACCTCGCGCGGTGCCTTGGGCCCCGCGGGGAAGACCAGTAGAAGAAGGGACCAGCATGTCGTTGACCGACCAGACCATCCGCTCCCGCGAAGGCGAAGAACTCGATGCCGCCGTGATCGACGGCTACCTCAAGGACCATATCCCGGGCCTGCAGGGCGCGCCGCGCGTCAGCCAGTTCCCCGGCGGCGCGTCGAACCTGACCTACCTGATCCAGTACGACAACCAGGAACTGGTCCTGCGTCGTCCGCCCTTCGGCAAGAAGGCCAAGTCAGCCCACGACATGGGCCGCGAGTACCGCATCCTCAACCAGCTCAAGGACGGTTTCCCCTACTGCCCCAAGGCGTACGTCTACTGCACCGACGAATCGGTGATCGGCGCCGAGTTCTACGTCATGGAGCGGGTCAACGGCATCATCCTGCGCAGCGATCTGCCCAAGGAACTGAACTTCGACGCCGACAAGACCACCGCACTGTGCAAGAGCTTCATCGACAAGTTCGTCGACCTGCACAACGTCGATTACAACGCCTGCGGCCTGGGTGACCTGGGCAAGCCCGAGGGCTATGTGCAGCGTCAGATCGGCGGCTGGATCGATCGCTACGAGAAGTCCCTGACCCCCGACGCGCCGGCCTGGGAACAGGTGAAGGTGTGGCTGCGCGAGAAAATGCCGGCCGACCACCACAAGCCGGGCATCGTGCACAACGACTACCGCTTCGACAACGTCATCCTCGATCCGAACAACCCGATGCAGATCATCGGCGTGCTCGACTGGGAGATGACCACCATCGGCGACCCGCTGATGGACCTGGGCAACACCCTCGCCTACTGGATCCAGGCCGACGATCCGCAGCCGATGCAGATGCTGCGCCGCCAGCCCAGCCACGAGCCGGGCATGCTGACCCGCCAGCAGTTCGCCGACTACTACGCCGAGCGCGCCGGCATCCAGATCGACAACCTCGATTACTACTACACCTACGGCCTGTTCCGTCTGGCCGGCATCATGCAGCAGATCTACTACCGCTTCTTCCACGGCCAGACCCAGGACAAGCGCTTCGCCACCTTCATCCACGCCAACAAGCTGCTGGAGCAGGTGAGCCTGCAGGTCATCGGCAAGTCCCGCCTGTAACACGGCGCCATAGAACAAGGAGAACCCCATGTCCAAGACCCAACTGTTCGACCTCGACGGCAAGATCGCCTTCGTTTCCGGCGCCAGCCGCGGCATCGGTGAGGCCATCGCCAAGCTGCTGGCCCAACAGGGTGCCCACGTGATCGTCTCCAGCCGCAAGATCGATGGCTGCCAGGCCGTGGCCGACGAGATCATCGCCGCGGGCGGCAAGGCCACCGCGATCGCCTGCCACATCGGCGAAATGGAGCAGATCCAGAGCGTCTTCGCGCAGATCCGCGAGCAGTTCGGGCGCCTGGATATCCTGGTCAACAACGCCGCCACCAACCCGCAGTTCTGCAACGTGCTGGACACCGACCTGTCGGCCTTCCAGAAGACCGTCGACGTGAACATCCGCGGCTACTACTTCATGTCCATCGAAGGCGGCAAGCTGATGAAGGCCAACGGCGGCGGCAGCATCATCAACGTCGCCTCCGTCAACGGCGTCACTCCGGGCGAGTTCCAGGGCATCTATTCGGTGACCAAGGCCGCAGTGATCAGCATGACCAAGGTCTTCGCCAAGGAGTGCGCGCAGTTCGGCATCCGCTGCAACGCCCTGCTGCCGGGCCTGACTGACACCAAGTTCGCCTCGGCGCTGGTGAGCAACGACGCCATCCGCAACGTCGCCCTGCAGCGCATCCCGCTCAAGCGCGTGGCCGACCCGAGCGAAATGGCCGGCGCCGTGCTGTACCTCGCCAGCGATGCGTCCAGCTACACCACTGGGGTGACGCTGAACGTGGACGGCGGTTTCCTCGCTTAAGCGTTAGCGCGGACACGAAAAAAGGGAGCCGATCGGCTCCCTTTTTTGCTCTTTGTAGGAGCGAGCTTGCTCGCGAACCGCACCTGAGGGTTTCAGTGTGAAGCGGGTTTGCGAGCAAGCTCGCTCCTACAGAAAAGCAGTCACTGCCAATCCTTCAGTGCCTGATTCGCCGCCGCATTCATCGGCTCGGCAGTCAGGCCGCCCGGCCCGTAGCGCACGGCGAACACCGCCTGGTCGGCCATCGGCAGGTAGTTCACCCGTCCGGCCCTGGGCACGAACGTCAGCAGGTCATGCTGGCCGTCACGCAGCCAGCGCCACAGATCGATGCCGAACGCGTCCGCAACCAGCGATACCCTGCGCCCCTGCGCCTGCTGTTCGACCGCCAGGAAGCGACCGCTGAGGTCCTGCAGACGATACCCCGGCGCCAGGCCGATCAGCCGCGCCAGCCCTTTCCACTCCAGCACGCGCGCATCCAGTTGCCAGAGATCGCCGGCCAGCTCCACGCGGCGCTCCTGGGCGCCTTCCAGCACCGTCACCTCGAAATGCTGCGGGCTCAACTGCTTGAAGCTGAGGGTGGTCAACGGACGCTCCGGCGGCAGCGGGTCGTAGCTGCGCAAGTCCCAGGCCACCAGCCCTACCAGTGCGGCAAGCGCAATGAACGCAAGGCCCGCCATGCCGCGCAGCCAGCCGAGAAACCAGTGACGGTCGAACAGAATGCGAGCCGCCACCAGCAGGGCCAACAGCGCCACGAAGGCAATGACCCAGGCCAGACCGTCGTACTGCATCGAATGATTTCCTTACACGTGGAATTGCCGGCATTATGCGCACCGCGTACCTGCGCGGCCAGCCAGACCGTCGCAGCTTTCGGGCCCGTTAACGTTTCCCTGCCCCCACTCCTCACAAGGGAGTGGCGCCACGAGCCCCCCGATCAAGGCCGATCCCATGCCCTTCGAACTCGTCGTAGACCCCACTACCCTCGTCATCCTCGCCGGCGTCGCCTTCCTCGCTGGCTTCATCGATGCCATCGCCGGCGGCGGTGGTCTGCTGACCATCCCCGCCCTGCTCACCGCCGGCGTGCCACCGCACCTGGCGCTGGGCACCAACAAGCTGAGTTCGACCTTCGGCGCCGCCGTCGCCAGCTACACCTTCTACCGCCGCAAGCTGTTCCAACCGCGCCAATGGCGCAACGGCATCATCGGCACCGCCATCGGCGCCGCACTGGGCGCCTGGGCCGCGCACCTGATGCCGGCGGAATGGCTGAACCGCATGCTGCCGGTGGTGGTGTTCGGTTGCGGCCTGTACCTGCTGTTCGGCAAGACGCCGGAAGCGCCGCTGGACGCCGACCCGAAGATCGCCCAGGGCCGCCAGTGGCCGCAAGGCCTGGGCCTGGGCTTCTACGACGGCGTGGCCGGCCCCGGCACCGGCGCCTTCTGGACCGTCAGCACCCTGCTGATGTACCCGTTGGACCTGGTGCGCGCCAGCGGTGTGGCGCGCAGCATGAACTTCGTCAGCAACGTCCTCGCCCTGGCAGTGTTCGTCGCCTCCGGCCAGGTGATCTGGGTGATGGGCCTGTGCATGGGCAGCGCCCTGATGATCGGCGCCTACTTCGGCGCGCGCACGGCAATCGGCGGCGGCGCCAAGTTCATTCGTCCGGTATTCATCCTGGTGGTGTTGGCCTTGACCGTGCGCCTGGCCTGGCAGCACTGGTTCAACGTCGCGTGACGCGGCGCCTGAAACCTCAGGCGCCGGGCAGGACAGGATCGGGACGACCGGCGCGGCGCGCCAGGTACAGCTCGATCAGGTAGCGGGCGATGGAGCGCCCGGCCGGCAGACGCGGCAGGTCGTCGATATGGAACCAGCGCGCGTCCTCGATCTCGTCCGGTTGCATGACGATCTCGCCGCTGGCGTACTCGGCGTGGTAGCCGAACATCAGCGAATGGGGGAACGGCCAGGGCTGGCTGCCGATGTAGCGGATGTTGGTGACCTCCACCCCGACTTCTTCGCGCACCTCGCGGGCAACGCAATGCTCGACCGACTCGCCGGGCTCGACGAAGCCGGCCAGGGTGCTGTACACGCCGGGCACGAAACGCGGCGAACGCGCCAGCAGCAGCTCATCACCACGGGTCACCAGCACGATCATGCTCGGCGACAGCAGCGGGTAACGCTGGATACCACAGGCCTCGCACTGCATCGCGCGGTCGCGGGGCATACGCAGGTTGGGCTGGCCGCAGCTGCCGCAGAAGCGGTTCTGCCGCCACCAGATACCGATCTGGCTGGCGAAGCCGAGCATGGCGAAGATGTCCTCCTCGCCTTCCAGCATGAACTGGCGCAGGCCGATCCAGCTGGCGCCTTCCAGCGAGTCGGGACGGTCGATTTCCAGCAGATACACCGGCTCGCCATCGAAGTGGCCGACGGCATGCTCGGACAGCACCGACAGGTCCTGACGCTTCAACCAATCACGGGGGAACAGCACGCCATTGCTGTCACCGAGGAACTGCTGCTGGCAATGGGCAACCGCCCAGCCACCTTGCGCTGTCGCCTCGAACAGCGCCGACTCCCAGCGTCCGGTACGCATCAGGCGGCCACCGTCAGGCCGAGCGCCTTGACGCTCTCGCTGGCGACGTCCAGCACATCGGGTTGTCCTTCCGGCCGCATCATGGCCCCACCCTCCAGGTAATACTCAAGGCCGGTCAGTGCGTCGGCCAGGGTTTCCAGCATCTGCTCGGACGGCATCTGCGTCGTCTCGATCATCTGCTGTTGAATATAGTCGGCACAGGCGCCGACCAGCAGCGCCGCGCGCTCCTGGCCGAGGAACCAGAGCCCGCCGCGCACCGCCTGCAGGCTGATGGGCACGTTGGCCAGGTGCAGCTTGTCGCCGTTGGATTCGAGGTAGGCGGTAATCGCCCGCTTGGCCAAGGCAAGGCCGGCCTGGGCCTCGTCGATCACCACGATGCGGGCCTCGGCCAGCTGGTGCACGGCGAAGGATTCATCCTCGCCCAGCGGCAGCGCACGCGCGCTCGGGCGCTCGCCGCGCTCCAGGTTCCCCGCCATGCTCTCGACATAGAGCAAGGTGTCGGCCAGCGCATTGAGCGCGCTCGCGTCATCGGCCGCGCCCTTGCTCACCCACCCCGCCACCACCGTGTGCTGGTGCTGCAGGGCGATGGACGCCGAGTTCAGGCCGACCATGCCCAGGGTCTTGGCCAGCTTGCCCAGCTGGGTATGCAGGATGCCCAGCGCATCGGCCTGGGACACGCCGCGCTCGATCAGGTCGAGCTGGTCCTTGACCGCGGTGAGCTCCTCGCGGATCGCCGCCGACAGCGAGCGCATCACCGACTGGCCGGGGCCGGACAGGCGCTGCGACTCATCTTCGAGCAGGTGATCGGTGAACGGCAGCGGCGCCAGGCCGAATACCTGGCGCAGTTCGCTGGCGCGCGGGCCGCGGGTGTCGGCCAGTGCGGTGAGATAGAGCAGTTCCTTGAGCATCTGGCGCGGCGTTTCGTATTGCGGATTGCCGATCAGTTGCTTTAGCTCGCGGTCCAAGCGGGCGAAGACCTGCTTGCGCGTCTTGCGCGGCAGCATCTGCGCATCCACCAGCGCCTCCAGCGCACCGGCGCCAACCCAGCACAGGCGGGTGCGCGAGGCACTGCCCAGCAGCAGGTCGAGCTTGGCCAGGGCGCGGCTCATCAGCTTCAGGCTGGGGTAGAGATTCTGTTCGCGGATCAGCCCGAGCAGGCCGACCTGGTACATCTGCCGCAGCCGGCGAACCTCGCGCTCCGAATCCTCCACCTGCGGCACGGTCACCGCGCGCAGCGGGCGCGGCAGGTCCAGTCGCGCACTGAAGAAGAAGCTTTCCGGCAAGGTCGGCTGACCGGCGGCCTGGCGCACGTCGTTGATCGCCGGCAGCAGCAGCTCGGGGATTTCCTGGCGGTGCGCCTCGAGGTTCTCCAGGTAGCGGCGCAGCACGTAGAGCGCGTTGCCCAGCGCCGCCAACTGGCCGTCACGATCCTCGCCGACCCCGGCGGGAATGTCGTGGGCGAGGTTCAGCGCTTCCTGGGCCAGCAGCTCGGCGCCGGCCAGTTCGATCAGATTGAGGGTGCCGCGAATCTGGCTCAGGCACTCGACCGAGTGTTGCAGCAGGTTGCCGTTCTGACGCTCGGCGATGAAGTGCTCGAGATTCTGCTCGGCCTCCTCCATCGTGGCGAACAATTCGTCGCGAACCAGACTGAGGGACGTGGCTCCGGTAACCATCGGCCTAGTGCGCCTCCTGCGCGCAAGAAGAGTGGATGGGCATCAATCGGCGAACTCGGGGGTCTTCTTGCTCATGTGCGCCATCATGGCGGCCTGCAGGTCGGCGGACTGCAGCATGGCGGCGTTCCAGGTGGCGATGTATTCCAGGCCGTCCTCGACGCTATGGTCACGGGCGTAGCTGATCATTTCCTTGGTGCCGCGAATGGCGATCGGCGACTTCGCGGCGATCTGCCGGGCGATCTCCATCACCCCGTCCATCAGCGCGGAGTGGTCGGCGTAGACCTTGTTGACCAGGCCGATCTGCCGGGCTTCCTCAGCGTCGGCGTTGCGGCCGGTGTAGGCCAGCTCGCGCATAATGCCGTCGCCGATCAGGCGCGGCAGACGCTGCAGGGTACCGACGTCGGCGGCCATGCCCATGTCGATTTCCTTGATGGAGAACTGCGCATCGCTGCTGCAGTAGCGCATGTCGCAGGCCGAGATCAGGTCGATGGCGCCGCCGATGCAGTAGCCCTGGATCGCGGCGAGCACCGGCTTGCTGCACTTGTCCACGGCGGTGAACGAGCCTTGCAGCTGAAGGATGGTCTTGCGCAGTGCGCGGGCATTGCGGCCGACGTCCTTGCCCAGGTGGCTGGCAGCCTGGGCCAGCAGGGCGAGGTCGATGCCGGCGGAGAAGTGCTTGCCGGCGCCGCTCAGGACCACCACGCGAACTTCATCGGTGTCGTCGGCCCACTGGAAGATATCGATGATCTCCTTCCAGAAGTCGGCGTTCATGGCATTGAGTTTTTCCGGACGATTGATCTGCACATGGGCGATCTTGTCCGCCAGTTCGACGCGGAATGCTTTGTACTCGGTCACGGGATGTCCTCGGGATGCCCTGCTTCGCGTCCGGGGCGGCTGGCCGCCGCAAGAGCCCGGGCCAATGGTTCTTGTAAGTGTCGGAAACAGATGTCGGAAATCGCGTCACTATAACAAGGCAAGACCAAAAGTCGATGCCGTGGTCTGTGACACAGACCACGGCATCGGGCTAGAGTTGGCTTGCAAAACCGCCATCAAGTAGTTGATCTGACGGGATCGTGCCGGAAGCGACCGTTCAGTCGCCAACCGCCAGCGGCAGCCCCTGGGCGCGGTTGCGGTACTGCCGCCAGGTGTACATCGGGATACCGGCCATGAACACCAGGAAGCCCCAGAAGATCGCCTGCTCGCCGGTGCCGTAAAGCGCCCACAGCGAGTAGAGGAAGCCCAGGCAACCGATCGCCAGCACCTGCGGACGCGAGCGCGGCGAGAAGGACTCCGGCTTCACCGCCAGCAGTTGCAGCAGCGCCGCGGTGCAGAAGGCATAGGGCACGACGCCGGTCATGGTGCCGAGCAGGATGATGACGTTGAACACCTCCACCAGCTCGCCGTGACCGTCGACCATCACCAGTGCGGTGACCAGCAGGCCCGAGGCCAGCAGGCCGTTGGCCGGGGCGCCATTCTTGTTGAGCTTGCCGAGGGACTCCGGGAACAGACCGTCACGGGCCGGCGCCACCGGAATCTGCCCCTGCAGCAGCACCCAGCCGTTGAGCGCGCCAAGGCAGGCGATCACCGCACCCGCCGCCACCAGGTAGTAACCCCAGTCGCCCAGCAGAATGCGCGCGGCATCGGCGAACGGCGAGGTGGACTTGGCCAGCACTTCCGGCGGCATCAGCCCCTGTACGACGGTGATCGACAGGATGTACACCGCCGCAGCCGCCAGCGTGCCGAACAGCGTGGCGCGGGGAATGGTCTTCTTCGGGTCGCGCACGTCATCCGCCGGCACGGTGGCCGACTCCAGCCCGATGAACGACCAGAGCGTCAGCGCCGCCGTGGTGGCGATGGCCTGGGCGTAGCCCATGTTCGGCAGCTCGCTGGGCGCGGGGATGGTCAGGTAGTCGGGATTGAAGTGGAACCAGCCGAGAATGCCCACCAGCAGCAACGGAATCAGCTTGAGCGCGGTGAGCAGGTTCTGCACCACGGCGAACGCGGTGATCCCGCGCAGGTTGATCAGGGTGCACAGCCAGATGGCGCCAATGGCGGTGGCGACCATCAGCAGCGGGTCAGCCAGCACCGGGATGAACACCCGCAGATAGCCCACCAGGGTCACGGCGATGGCCGCGTTGCCGATCCAGGCGGCCTTCCAGTAGGTCCAGGCGCACAGGTAGCCGGCAAAGCTGCCGAAGCCGTCGCGGGTATAGGCATAGGGTCCGCCAGCGCCGGGATTCAGGCGCGCCAGCCGGGCGAAGGTGAAGGCCAGCAGCACCGCCCCGGTGGTCGACACCAGCCAGCCGAACAGGCTGAGCCCACCATAGGCCGCCAGGCTCGACGGCAGCAGGAACACTCCCGAGCCGACCATGTTGCCCACCACCAGCGCGGTGCAGCTCCAGAACCCCATGCTGCCCTTGTTCGCTCCCGCCATCTGCACTCCTTAAAGTTTGCGGCCCTGTTCTATCACTTCCAACCTGCCGTGCCGCTCATGGCGATGGCCTCCGGATTCGGACTCGAAGTTCCGATCTGTCCTACAGGGTAGACAGCACAGGGCCAAGGAGGAAACAGTTTCCGCCGCGAATGTGCAAGCTTCGAGCGTTTTCCCGGCGCGGGATCAATCCGCGCTGCGAAAATTCACCTCAGATCGCTAGGCGGAGCCTGACTGGCGAGCGCCGATGCCGAAGACCTGCTCGAACAGGTTGGCCGGCATCGGCTTGGCGAACAGATAGCCCTGCCCCTCCGCGCAACGCTCGGCGCGCAGGCGATCCCGCTGGGCCGAGGTTTCGATGCCTTCGGCAATGGTCTCCAGGTCGAAGCTGCGGGCCATGTCGAGGATCGCCCGGATCACCGACAGGTCCTGCTGGGACTCCAGCATGCCGATCACGAAAGAGCGGTCGATCTTGATCCGGCTCAGCGGGTAGGTCTTGAGCAGGCTCAGCGAGGCGTAGCCGGTGCCGAAGTCGTCGAAGGCGAGCCCCACGCCGTAGCTGCGCAGCGTGCGCAGGGTGTCGAGCACCACGTCGTCATGGTTGAGCACGATGTTTTCGGTAATCTCCAGCTCCAGCGCGTCGGCCGGCAGGCCGTGACGCTCCAGCACGTCGAGCACCTGGGAGACCAGGTTGCCCATGCGGAACTGTGCGCCGAACAGGTTCACCCCCATGCGTATCTGCGGCATGCCATTGCGGCGCCAGTAGGCGACCCGGGCGCAGGCTTCGTCCAGAATCCAGGCGCCGACGATGGCCGCCAGCGGCCCACCCTCCAGCGACGGCAGGAAGGCCGCCGGGGACAGCAGTCCGCGCTGCGGGTGCTGCCAGCGAATCAGTGCTTCCGCCCCGCACAGGGAACCGTCGCGCAGGCTCACCTGGGGCTGGTAGTACAGCAGGAATTCCCCGTTGGCCACGGCGCGGTGCAATTCCATGCCATACAGGTGCCGCGCCGCCGCTTCCATCTTGAGGGCCGGAACGAAGACGAAGGCGTGGCCACGGCCGCTGCTCTTGGCCTTGAACAGCGCCAGGTCCGCATCACCGACCAGCTCCAGCGCTTCCTGGGCGTGCAGCGGCGCCAACGCCACGCCACAACTGGCAGCCACCCGCACTTCGTGGGCATCGATGACGATGGGCTCGGCGATACGGGTAATGGCTGCCTGGGCCAGGCGCATGGCCTGCTCGGGCGAGATCAGGTTCGGTTCCAGAATGGCGAACTCGTCGCCGCCGATGCGCGCCACCGTGGCGTCGGCGCTGGCCAATCGTTCCAGGCGCGCCGCGACCTCGCGCAGGATACCGTCGCCCACCGCGTGTCCCAGCGAATCGTTGACGTCCTTGAAGCCGTCCAGATCGATCATCAGTACCGCCGCCGGGCGCGACTGCACCAGGATGTCTTCCGTAACCCGGTAGAACCGGCCCCGGTTGGCCAGCCCGGTGAGCACGTCGACACTGGCCAGCTGACGCAGCGCCTCTTCCTCCTGATGCACGGCGGTCAGGTCCTTGAGCACCGCCTCGAACTTGAGCTTGCCCTTCTCCGTCCAGCAGAACAGTGTGAGCCCCAGGGCCAGTTCGGTGCCATCCTGGCGCACGCCGGTGATTTCCGCCGGCACATCCATGCCGTCCAGCGAGGTTGCGTCAATGGCACTGTTGATCAGGCTGCGAAAGGCCGCGCGGCCACGCTCCGGCAAGAGCAGCTCGAATGCCTGCCCCGCCCCCTCATCCAGCGCATAGCCGTAGAGATTGGCGGCCGCTTCGTTCCAGGCCACGATCTCGCCCCAGCAGTCGAACCAGACCACCGGCGTGGGCGAACTGCCGGCGTATTCCTCGAACAGCGGCCGGGTGCGCGCCGACATCACTTCGATGCGGCGCAGCTCCAGGCGATCTGCCGCCATGCGCGCCAGCTCGCGCAGGCGCTCGCGGTCGTCGCGGGAGAAATCCTCATGGGGCTGGCTGTCGATGATGCACAGGGCGCCCAGCGGGTGACCTTCCACCGACAGCAGTGGCACCCCTGCGTAGAAGCGTATGCCTGAAGGCTGGGTCACCAGCGGGTTGTCGTGGAAACGCTCGTCAGTGCGGGCATCGGGCACCACCATCACCTCATCCTGGGTGATGGCGTGGGCGCAGAAGGACACATCGCGGCCCATGTCCACCTCACCGACACCGGTGGCTGCGGCAAAGAACACGTGATCGCTGCCAATCATGTTCACCGCGGCCACGGGCATGCCGAACATGCGCACGGCGATCTGCACCACCGGGTCCAGGCTGGGCACCAGGGCTTCATCGTCGAACCCATAGTCGGAAAGTGCGCTCAGGCGTTCGCTTTCGTTCGGCAGTGCCGAGGGACAGCGCATGGGGAAACCTCCCTTTTCCTCGTTTCTCCCTGTACCTATCCCGACAAGAATAGTTGGTCTTTGAAAAAGCGGCGGGCTCCGCGCGTCAGAGCCCGTCCATCACTTGCAGCACTCCACCGTATAGCGCCGCTCGCCGTTCACCTCGTGGATCTGCAGGCCGTGCACGTCCGAGTCGAAGCCTGGGAAGTTGCGCTCGAAACTCCGGGCGAAGGCCAGGTAATCGAGGATCGAGCGGGTGGACTCGGTGAACCGCTCGCCCGGCATGATCAGCGGGATGCCCGGCGGGTAAGGCACCAGCATCACCGCCGCGATACGCCCCTCCAGCTGGTCGATGGGCACCGCTTCCACTTCCCCGCGCACCAGTTGCGCGTAGGCGTCGGCCGGGCGCAGGGCGATTTCAGGCAGCACGGTGTACATGCGTTTCATCGCCTTGGCGGTAGCGTGGTCCCGGTAACAACCATGCAGCTCGTCGCACAGATCGCGCAGGCCCATGCCGGCATAGCGCGCCCCGCCTGCCTGGGCGACGCTGGGCAGTGCATCGGCCAGCGGCTGGTTGGCGTCGTAGCTGCGCTTGAACTCCAGCAACTCGGTCACCAGGGTGCTCCACTTGCCCTTGGTCACGCCCATGGAGAACAGCACCAGGAAGGAGTACAGGCCGGTCTTCTCCACCACCAGCCCGCGCTCCCAGAGGAAGCGGCTGACCACCGCGGCGGGAATGCCCCTCGCGTCCAGCCGCCCGCCGGCAGTGAGGCCGGGCGTGGCGAGGGTGACCTTGATCGGGTCGAGCAGCACGTAATCCTCTACCGCATCGCCGAAGCCATGCCAGTCGGCATTGGGCTCCAGCACCCAGTCGCGGGTCCTCACCTCGTCGGTGCCCTCCACGCCCGGTGGCTGCCAGACGCAGAACCACCAGTCGTCCTCGGCAAGGTTCTGCTGCACGTTGGCCAGGGCGCGGCGGAAGCTCAGCGCCTCGTCGAAGGTTTCCTGGATCAGCGAGCTCCCCGCCGGGCCTTCCATCATCGCCGAGGCCACGTCCAGCGAGGCGATGATGCCGTACTGCGGCGAGGTGGAGATGTGCATCATGAAGGCTTCGTTGAAGCGTGCCCGGTCGAAGCGTCGGGCGCCGCCGTCCTGCACGTGGATCATCGAGGCCTGGCTGAAGGCGGCGAGCATCTTGTGGGTGGAATGGGTGGTGAATACCAGCGGGCCGCTGTCCTGGCGGCTCGTGCCCATGCCATAGCGCCCATCGTAGAAGTCGTGGAAGGCCGCATAGGCGTACCAGGCTTCGTCGAAATGCAGCACCTCGACACTGTCCCCCAGCGCCTGCTTGATCATCTCGGCGTTGTAGCAGAGGCCGTCGTAGGTGGAGTTGGTCACCACCGCCAGCCGGACCTTGGGTTCGCGCCCCCGCGCCAGCGGGCTGGCGGCGATCTTCGCGGCAATCGACTCGCGGCTGAACTCGGACAGCGGGATCGGCCCGATGATGCCCAGTTCATTGCGTTCCGGCATCAGGTAGAGCGGAATCGCGCCGGTCATGATGATCGCGTGCAGGATCGACTTGTGGCAGTTGCGATCCACCAGCACCAGGTCATCGCGGCAGACCATGGAGTGCCAGACGATCTTGTTCGCCGTCGAGGTGCCATTGATCACGAAGAAGGTGTGGTCGGCGCCGAAATTGCGCGCCGCACGGGCCTCCGCCTCGGCCAGCGGGCCGGTGTGGTCGAGCAGCGAGCCCAGCTCCGGCACCGAGACCGAGAGGTCCGAACGCAGGGTGTTCTCCCCGAAGAACTGGTGGAACGCCTGCCCCACCGGACTCTTGCGATAAGCCACGCCACCGCCGTGGCCGGGCGTGTGCCAGGAGTAGTTGGACTGCGCGGTGTGCTCCACCAGGGCGCGGAAGAACGGCGGCAGCAGGCCCTCCAGGTACCTGCGCGCGGCGCGGCTGACCTGGCGGGCGAGGAAGGGCACGGTGTCTTCGAACAGGTAGAGGATGCCGCGCAGCTGGTGCAGGTCGGCCATGGACTCGGCCGGTGCGTTCTCGATGGTCATCTGCTCGCCGAGGGCGAAGATCGGCAGCTGCGGCGCCCGCACCCGGGCCATGCGGATCAGCTCCACCACATCCTGCAGCAGGCGCTGGTTCTCCCCCGCCCCCTCGGCGGCAACCAGGATGCAGGCCAGCCCGTGGTGAGTGGAGGCGACGATGCGCCCCTCGGCGGAGCTGGCGGTGGAAAGAATGCTGAAGCCATCCTGCTCCAGTTCGCGGGCGATGTCGCGGACGCGGTCGCCGGCCACGGTGTCGGCCTTGATGTCGCGGTGAACGATGAGGATGGGGAACTTGAGGTCTTTATACATTGTGAGCCCCTGAGGCGGACGCTCTGCTGGCGTCGATCCTTACTAGAGTATGGACTCACGAAATGTAGGGGAATGCGGTCGGCTGACGGCTGTAATAAAACGTCGCGTGGGTGACAGGCAAGGCCCGTTAATTCCGCGCGCTACGCTCTGGCTCTGGCTCTGGCTCTGGCTCTGGCTCTGGCTCTGGCTCTGGCTCTGGCTCTGGCTCTGGCAATTGAAGACTTCCAGAGAAACTTCCACACACTCCAGCTCGCCCCGATCAGGAGGCCGAGTGGAATCGGAGTTTCAGGGGATGAGCGACATGGATGTCGCGAGAGCCACGATGGGCCAGGGATGGCCCGTCGTGGCGTGCCCCTGAAACTTCGATGGAGCGAGGGAATTTTTCGCCTGAGCGAAAAACCGGATGTCCTGGGCAAGACCTTTTGGTTCCTTTTGTGTCGTTTGACAAAAGGGACTCGCCCGAGGGGGCGAAACAAAATTTCTCAGCGCACGCCGAAGCGGCGCAGACCACCTAAACCAGAAGCATCGCGGACGAAGTACGCCCCTACGCGAACGCAAGACATCCGCAACTCTCGGATAGAACGGATTCATCCGCGCAGGATTTCGCGGACAAGCTCCGCTCCTACGAAGACAGCCCGTCGAAACGAAAAAGGCCCCTCTCAGGGGCCTTTTCTCAAGCAGCGCGAAGGATCACTCCTTCGGCGCTTCCATCTGCACCCACAGCGGCGGAGCACCGGCGGACTTCTCGATCACCGCCAGGCGGGCGATGTGCGCCTCGATCTCCGCGTCGGTCGCCCGGATCACCCGGGTCAGGCCACGCTCGGCAGCCAGACGACGAATCGCCGTAGCCGTGGCGCGACCGCTGCCGTCACCTTCGGCACCGTTACCGGCCAGCGACAGGCTGGTCTGCCCACCGGTCATCGCCAGGTAGACGTCGGCAAGAATCTCGGCGTCGAGCAGTGCGCCGTGCAGGTCGCGACCGGAGTTGTCGACACCGTAGCGCTTGCACAGGGCGTCGAGGTTGTTGCGCTGGCCCGGATGGCGCTCGCGGGCCATCAGCAGGGTGTCGAGAATCGAACAGTAGTCGGCGACTTCCGCGCGCTCGGACTGCCCCAGCAGGGCGAATTCGTTGTTGATGAAGCCAACGTCGAACGCCGCGTTGTGGATGATCAGCTGCGCGCCGTTGATGAATTCGAAGAAGTCGTCGGCCACTTCGCGGAAACGCGGCTTGTCCTTCAGGTATTCGTTGGTGATGCCGTGCACCGCGATGGCGCCTTCGTCCACTTCGCGGTCGGGTTGCAGGTAGACGTGGAAGTGCCGGCCGGTAAGGCGGCGGCCTTCGAGCTCGACGCAACCGATCTCGATGATCCGGTGGCCGTCGGTGACCGGCATACCGGTCGTTTCAGTATCGAGTACGACGCTGCGCATTCTGTGAGAAACCTTCTTTGCGGAGATGGCCCGAAACGCTCCGGGCGACCTTGATCTTGATACCTGGATACCTAGAATCTGTTTACGATCTTGCGAGCTAGAGCAGAACAAGGCAAAAACAGGCGAGGAAGCGGAGTTTACGAGCTGTAAATGAGCATTCCGAACCTGTTTTTAACGCAGTTCTGCCGACGCGCAGCAGATCGTAAACAGGTTCTTAGCGCGGCAGTTCGCTCACCCCACGGTTGGCGAGCATGTCGGCGCGTTCGTTGCCGGGGTGGCCGGTATGGCCGCGCACCCAGCGCCATTCGACATTATGCCGGTTCACCTGCTCGTCCAGCGCCTGCCACAGGTCGGCGTTCTTCACCGGCTGCTTGGCGGCGGTCTTCCAGCCGCGCTTCTTCCAGTTGGCCATCCATTCGGTGATGCCCTGCATGACGTACTGCGAGTCGGTGACGATACGCACGTCGCAATGCCGCTTGAGCGCGGCCAGGGCCATGATGGCGGCCATCAGTTCCATGCGGTTGTTGGTGGTTTCCGGCTCGCCGCCCCACAGTTCGCGCTCGGCGCCCTTGTAGAACAGCACGGCGCCCCAGCCTCCCGGGCCCGGGTTGCCCTTGCAGGCGCCGTCGGTGTAGATCTCGACTTTCTCTTCGCTCATATCGCTCGTGTTCAGGACTCGGAATCGCGGCGGCTGACCTTGGCCACCGGCAGCGGCACCAGTTGCCCGCGCGGCTCGCGGCGGGGTTGGCGCAGGGGTCTCAAGCCGACCACCAGCTTGCGCGCCACCAATAGATAGAAGCCGGCGCCAGAGCCCTGCAGGACGGGGCCCCAGGTCTCCATGCGGGCCAGGCGGCCCTGCCATTTGGCCGATGCAAGCGGCGGACGATAACACCCGAAGCGGCGTTTCTCCAGCGCGAATCCCAGCAGGTTGAGCCAGTCGCAGACCCGCGTCGGCGAGATGCAGCGGGCACGGCGCAAGGCATCGCGGGCGAAGTAGTGGCGAATGCCCCAGGCGCTCCACGGATTGACCCCAACCACCAGCAGGTGCCCGCCCGGCCGCACGCTGCGCGCGGCTTCACGCAGCAGCCGGTGCGGCGACAGACAGAAGTCCAGGCCGTGCTGCAGCAGCACCACGTCGGCGGCATGTTCGCCCAGGGGCCAGGCCGCCTCGTCACAGGCGATCTCCACCCCCGGCAACGGCGGCCCCAGGCGCACGCCACGCTGGATGTTGCCGGTGCTGGCCGGCAACTCGGCGTGCGGGCCGTAATGCACCAGGTAACCGCCGAAATAACGTTCCAGCTCGTCGGTCAGCAGTTGCTGCTCTTCGGCGAGCATCATTCCGCCGATCGGACCGGCCAGCCAGTCACGCGCCTGGGCGATCAGCTCCAGCCAGTCGGCGTCGGCCTGGGCGAAGGGTTCGGGTTCGATCATCACTACCCCCTGTGGGAGTGCGCGACACAAAAGTGCGTATCCGCACTACTATGCGCCAATGCCCACTACTTAGCGACTTTCCGGCCATGATACAGATAGACGCGCTACCCGCCTTTTCCGACAACTACCTCTGGCTGTTGCAGGATGTAACCCGCCGCCAGTGCGCGGTGGTCGATCCGGGCGACGCCGGCCCGGTTCTGGCCTGGCTGGACGCCCACCCCGGCTGGACCCTGACCGACATCCTGGTCACCCACCACCACGCCGACCACGTCGGCGGCGTTGCCCAGCTCAAGGCCGCAACCGGCGCCCGCGTGCTCGGTCCGGCCAGCGAGAAGATCCCTGCGCGCGACGAAGCGCTCGAAGACGGTGACCACGTCGAGGTACTCGGCCTTGGCTTCGAGGTCATCCACGTTCCCGGCCACACGCTCGGCCATATCGCTTACTTCAATCAGGACCACGAGCCGCCGCTGCTGTTCTGTGGCGATACCCTGTTCGCCGCCGGCTGCGGCCGCCTGTTCGAAGGCACCCCGGCGCAGATGCACGCCTCGCTGAGCCGCCTGGCCGCGCTGCCGGACCAGACCCAGGTCTACTGCACCCACGAATACACCCTGAGCAACCTGCGCTTCGCCTGCGCGGTGGAGCCGGAGAATCCCGAGGTCCGCGCACGCTTCGAAGAAGTCAGCCGCTGGCGTGACCAAGGGAAGATCAGCCTGCCCTCTTCCATCGCCCTGGAACGGGCGACGAATCCGTTCCTTCGGGTATCGGAAACATCCGTTAAGAAAATCGCCGACGAGCGGAACGGCCAGGAAATCCGCACGCCGGACGAGGTCTTTGCGACCATTCGCCGCTGGAAGGACCAGTTCTGAGGGGTGGCGAAATCTTGACCAGGGCAACCGCGATTCCTAGAATCCCCGAAATTTTTGCCCCGGACATAGTCATCAGCCAATGCCGCCAAAGACCAGCAAGACCTTCGATCTAGACGCATTGACTCGTGCTATCCGAGTTTCCGTGGTGCTTTTCGCCGCGGGCCTGGCCGGCTGTCAGTCGACCCAGCACGTCGCCACCGACAGCCAGGCCCGCAATGCTACCCGCGCCGTCGACGTGAAGTTCAATCCGGCCTGGTCGGACGCCCAGAACGATATCTGGGAGCGCATGCGCGTCGGCTTCCAGCTGCAGGACCAGATCGACACCAACCCGCGCATCGAGCGCCAGCGCCTGTGGTTCATGAGCAACCCGTCGTTCCTGGAAAACGCCAGCGAACGCGGCAGCCCCTACATGCACTATATCGTCGAGCGCCTGGAAGAGCGTGACATGCCGCTGGAACTGGCCCTGCTGCCGGTCATCGAAAGCTCCTACAACCCGATGGCGGTGTCCCGCGCCCAGGCCGTCGGCCTGTGGCAGTTCATCCCGAGCACCGGCACCCATTTCAACCTGCGCCAGACCAACTTCTATGACGGTCGCCGCGACATCCAGGCGTCGACCAACGCCGCGCTGACCTACCTGACCCGCCTGCACGACATGTTCAACGGTGACTGGCTGCTCGCGCTGGCCGCCTACAACGCCGGCGAGGGCACCGTCAGCCGCGCCATCGAACGCAACGAGCGCCTCGGCCTGCCGACCGACTACTGGAACCTGCCGCTGCCGCAGGAAACCCAGGATTACGTGCCCAAGTTGCTGGCGCTGTCGCAACTGGTGAACGCGCCGACCATCTACGGCATCAACCTCAACCCGATCGCCAACGAGCCCTACTTCACCTCGATTCGCATCAAGCCAGGCCTCGACCTGTCGCGGGTCGCCGCCCTCGCCGACCTCGACGAGGATGAGCTGTACCAGCTCAACCCCGCCTTCAAGCGCAAGGTGACCCTCGACGGCCCGCACCACCTGCTGGTGCCCAAGGACAAGGCCGACACCCTGAAGGCCGGCATCGACACGCTGACGCCGCAGCCGATCAGCGCCTACGCCTCGGTCGCCTCCGCGTCGACGACCAGCAAAGGCCTGAAGCAGTACCGCGTGCGCAAGGGTGACAGCCTGCACAGCATCGCCCAGCGCTACCGCCTGACCGTCGCAGAACTGAAGTCCGCCAACCGCCTGAACGCCAACCGCCTGCGCAATGGCCAGGTCCTGGTGATCCCCGGCCAGCCGGGCCGCCCGGTCGTCGAGCCGGAGAGCCCGCGTCAACTGGCGCAGGTCGAGCGCCCGTCCACGTCCACTCGCTCCAAGGCCCGCACCTACACCGTGAAGAACGGCGACACCCTCTGGCAGATCGCCAAGAAGAACGACGTCGACGTCGCCGACATCAAGCGCTGGAACAACCTGGACAGCCATGGCGTCAAGCCGGGCCAGACCCTCAAGCTGCAAGGCGGCTCCAGCGCCACGACCCAGCAGGTGGCCTCGCGCAGCAAGAGCAAGCAGGACAACGTGACCTACTACAAGGTCCAGCAAGGCGACTCGATGTACCTGATCGCCAAGCGCTTCAATGTCGAAATGCAGCACATCAAGCGCTGGAACCCGCGCAGCGGCAAGGCCCTGAAGCCGGGCCAGACCCTCACGCTCTACCTCGACACCGCCAGCCGCTGACCGTCGTCACGCGCCGTGACGCAAATGTCCCGGCGCGCGGCTTCTGGCGGCACGGACAAGCTGCTACTGTACGGAGCCATTCGCCCAGCCAAGGATCGGACCCTACGCCCGATGCGTCGCCTGCCCCTCCTGCTCCTCGGCCTGCTGCTCAGTCTGCCCGCTTCAGCCCAGATCACTGAAAGCCACGGCTACGCACAGTTCGGCGACCTGAAATATCCCGCCAGCTTCGACCATTTCGACTGGGTCAATCCCAAGGCTCCCAAAGGCGGCACCCTGCGCCTGATGGGCCTGGGCACCTTCGACACGCTCAATCCCTATACCTTCAAGGGCAGCCCGCCGGTCAGCACGGCCGACTTCCTGCAGTACGGCGTCAGCGAGCTGAACGAGCCACTGATGGTCGGAACCGGCCTCTATGACCCCTCGGGCGACGAACCCGCCTCCAGTTACGGCCTGATCGCCGGCAGCGTGGAATACGCCGAAGACCGCAGCTGGGTGGTGTTCAACCTGCGTCCGCAGGCGCGCTTCCACGACGGCAAGCCGATCACCGCCTACGACGTGGCGTTCTCCTATCGCACCCTGCTCAAGCACGGGCATCCGATGTACCGCACCGCGCTGCAGGAAGTGCGGCGGGTCGACATCCTCTCGGCCCAGCGCATCCGCTTCGTCTTCAAGCGCCACGACAACCCGCTGCTGATCCTGCGCCTGGGCGAAATGCCGGTGCTGCCGCAGCATTACTGGAAGAATCGCAACTTCCAGGCCACCACCTTCGAGCCGCCCCTGGGCAGCGGTCCCTACCGGATCAGCGAAGTCAGCCCCGGCCGGCGCCTGGTGTTCGAGCGGGTGAAGGATTGGTGGGGCGCGGATCTGCCGGTCAATCGCGGCAAGTACAACTTCGACCGGGTAGAGGTGGAGTTCTACCGCGATGCCGGTATCGCCTTCGAAGCCTTCAAGGCCGGCGAATTCGACTTCTACATCGAGCACCAGGCGAAGAACTGGCGCAGTGCCTATCACTTCCCGGCGCTGCGCCGGGGCGATGTGGTTCGCGCGGAAATCCCGCACAAGATTCCCACCCAGACCCAGGCGCTGTTCATGAACACGCGGCGACCGACCTTCGCCGATCGTCGCCTGCGCGAAGCACTCGGCATGATGTTTGACTTCGAGTGGACCAACCGCGCGCTGTTCAACGACGCCTACGTGCGCGCCAGCAGCTACTACCCCAACAGCACCTTCTCCGCCACCGGCGTACCCCAGGGCCAGGAGTGGCTGTTGCTCTCCCCCTACCGCAAGCAACTGCCGGAGGAGCTGTTCACCCGCCCCTTCACCGTACCCGTCACCCAGGGCCATGGCATTCCACGGGAAACCCTGCGCCACGCATTGGGTCTATTGGCCGACGCCGGCTGGAAACTCTCCGGCGACCGCCTGCTGGACGCCAGCGGCAAGCCCTTGCGTTTCGAAATCCTGCTGGTCAACCCAAGCCTGGAGCGGATACTCCAGCCATACCGCGAGAATCTCGCCAGCATTGGTATCGATGCGCGCTTGCGTACCGTGGACCGCGCCCAGTACAAACAGCGTCTGGACCAGTTCGACTACGACATGATTCTGATGACCCTGCCCCAGACCCTGAGCCCCGGCCTCGAACAATGGCAGTACTTCCACTCCAGCCAGGTGACGGTGAAGGGCAGCAAGAACTATGCGGGCATCGCCAACCCCGTGGTGGACGCGATGCTCGACAAACTCCTCGGCGCCGCCGACCGCGACCAGCAGGAAGCCGCCGCCCGCGCCCTGGACCGGGTGCTGCTCTGGCAGCACTACAGCATTCCCAACTGGTACCTGAACAAGCATCGACTGGCGTACCGCAACCGCTTCGCCTTCGTCACCACGCCGCCCTATACCCTGGGCCTGCGTGCCTGGTGGCAGAAAAATCAGGAGAACACCCTATGAAGAGCCCCCGCCGCGCCGCGCTGTTCGCCGGCCTGTTGCTGGGACTGCTGGGCAGTGCGCAGGCCGCGCCGCAGCACGCCATCACCCTCTATGACGAAGCGCCGAAGTACCCGGCCGACTTCAAGCACTTCGACTTCGTCAATCCGAACGCGCCCAAGGGCGGCACCCTGCGTCTCTCCGACTTCGGAGGGTTCGACAGCCTCAACCCCTTCATCGCCAAGGGCAACTCCGCGCCGCAGATCAACCTGATCTACGACACCCTCACCTTCCACTCCCTCGACGAGCCCTTCACCGAATACGGCCTGCTTGCGGAAAAGATCGAGAAGGACCCGGAGCACCGCTTCGTGCGCTACTTCCTGCGCCCCGAGGCGAAATTCCAGGACGGCACGCCCGTCACCGCCGAGGACGTGGTGTTCACCTTCGAAACCCTGATGAAGGACGGCGACCCGATGTACCGCAATTACTACGCGGACGTCGACAAGGTGGTGGCCGAAGACAAGCTACGGGTGCGCTTCGACTTCAAGCACGGCAACAACCGCGAGCTGCCGCTGATCCTCGGCCAGCTGTCGATCCTGCCCAAGCACTGGTGGGCCAGCCGCGACTTCAACAAGACCGGCATGGAGCCGCCGCTGGGCAGCGGTCCGTACCGCATCGCCAAGGTCGACGCCGGCCGCTCGATCCGCTACGAGAAGGTGAAGGACTGGTGGGGCGAGAGGCTGCCGGTGAACCGCGGCTTCAACAACTTCGACGCAGTGGTGGTGGACTCCTACCGCGACCTCACGGTCGCCCTGGAGGCGTTCAAGGCCGGGCAGTTCGACTTCAACGACGAACGCATTGCCAAGAACTGGGCCACCGCCTACGACTCCCCGGCGGTACGCGACGGCCGCATCGTTCGCGAGGAGCCGGTCAACGGCAATCCCTGGGGCATGCAGGGCTACGCCTTCAACCTGCGCCGTCCGGTGTTCCAGGACCCGCGCGTGCGTGAAGCGATCACCCAGCTGTTCGACTTCGAGTGGACCAACAAGCAGCTGTTCTTCGGCTCCTACCTGCGTGACGGCAGCTACTTCGAGAACTCCGAAATGGCCGCGCACCAGCTGCCCGACGCCGAGGAGCTGAAGATTCTCGAACCCCTGCGCGACAAGCTGCCGCCGCAGGTCTTCACCCAGGTCTACGCGCCGCCCACCAGCGACGGCAGCGGCATCATCCGCGATCAGAAGCGCAAGGCCTACCAACTGCTGCTCGATGCCGGCTACAAGATCGAGAACGACAAGATGGTCGGCCCCGACGGCAAGCAGCTGAGCTTCGAATTCATGCTCGCCCAGGCCGACTTCGAACGCGTGCTGCTGCCCTTCAAGCGCAACCTCGCCGAACTGGGCATCGACATGCAGCTGCGCCGGGTCGACGTCTCGCAGTACGTCAACCGCCTGCGCTCGCGGGACTACGACATGATCGTCAGCAGCTGGCCGCAGTCCAACTCGCCGGGCAACGAGCAACGCGAGTTCTGGCACTCCAGCAGCGCCGACAAGCCCGGCAGCCGCAACTTCATCGGCCTGCGCGATCCGGGCATCGACGCCCTGGTCGACCAGCTGATCAACGCCGACTCCCGCGAGAGCCTGGTACGCCATGCCCGCGCCCTCGACCGCGCGCTGCTCTGGGGCCACTACGTGGTGCCCAACTGGTACCTGGGCACCTGGCGCATCGCCTACTGGAACCGCATCGCCCATCCGGAAAAACTGCCGCCCTACAGCTACGCCCTGCAGACCTGGTGGCAGGCCCGCGACCAGGCAGTGCCGACCAGGACCGACACCGCACAGGCCCCGGCGAATGACGCCCAGGCAGAGGACGCGCACTGATGCTCGCCTACATCCTGCGGCGCCTGCTGCTGATCATCCCCACCCTGTTCGGCATCCTGCTGATCAACTTCATCATCATCCAGGCCGCCCCCGGCGGCCCGGTGGAGCAGATGATCGCCAAGCTGGAAGGCTTCGACGCGGCCAGCGGCGGAGCCACCGGACGCATTTCCGGCGGTGGCGGCGAAGTCGCCTCGGCCGGCTCGCACTACCGCGGCGCCCAGGGCCTGGACCCTGAGCTGGTGAAGGAAATCGAGCGCATGTACGGCTTCGACAAGCCGGCGCCCGAACGCTTCTGGATCATGCTCAAGAACTACCTGCACCTGGACTTCGGCCAGAGCTTCTTCCGCGATGCCAAAGTCACCGACCTGATCGTCGAGAAGCTGCCCGTCTCCGTCTCCCTCGGGCTATGGAGCACGCTGATCATGTACCTGGTGTCGATCCCTCTGGGTATCGCCAAGGCGGTTCGTCATGGCAGCCATTTCGACGTCTGGACCAGTTCAGCGATCATCATCGGCTACGCGATTCCGGCCTTCCTCTTCGCCATCCTGCTGGTGGTGCTGTTCGCCGGAGGCAGCTACTGGGACTGGTTCCCCTTGCGCGGATTGACCTCGAACAACTTCGACGAGCTGAGCCTGGGCGGCAAGATCCGCGATTACTTCTGGCACCTGGCCTTGCCCATCACCGCGCTGGTGATCGGCAACTTCGCCACCATCACCCTGCTGACCAAGAACAGTTTCCTCGACGAGATCGGCAAGCAGTACGTGGTCACCGCGCGCGCCAAGGGCCTCACCGAGCGCCGGGTGCTCTATGGCCACGTGTTCCGCAACGCCATGCTATTGGTCATCGCCGGCCTGCCCTCGGCGCTGCTGGGCATCTTCTTCACCGGCGCGCTGCTGATCGAGGTGATCTTCTCCCTCGACGGCCTCGGCCTGCTCAGCTTCGAAGCGGCGCTGAACCGCGACTACCCGGTGGTGTTCGGCACGCTGTTCATCTTCACCCTGTTCGGTCTGATCATGAAGCTGGTCAGCGACGTCCTCTACACGCTGGTCGATCCGCGCATCGACTTCGAGAACCGGGAGTAAACCGATGCGCCTGTCTCCCATCAACCAGCGCCGCTGGGCGCGCTTCAAGGCCAACAAGCGCGGCTGGTGGTCGCTCTGGCTGTTCCTCGTGCTGTTCATCGCAAGCCTGGGCGCCGAGCTGATCGCCAACGACAAGCCGCTGGCCATCCGCTACGACGGCAACTGGTACTTCCCGGTGGTCAAGCGCTATCCGGAAACCGCCTTCGGCGGCGAGTTCCCCATGGAGGCGAACTACAAGAGCCCCTACATGCGCGAACAGATCGCGCAGAAGGGCGGCTGGATCCTCTGGCCGCCGATTGCCTACAGCTACGACACCATCAACTACGACCTGCGCGTTCCCGCCCCCTCCCCGCCCACCCGCGAGAACTGGCTGGGCACCGACGACCAGGCGCGCGACGTGCTCGCGCGGGTGATCTACGGCTTCCGCATCTCGGTGCTCTTCGCCCTCACCCTCACCGTGCTCAGCTCGATCATCGGCGTCACCGTGGGCGCCCTGCAGGGCTTCTACGGCGGCTGGATCGACCTGCTCGGCCAACGCTTCCTGGAAATCTGGTCGGGCCTGCCGGTGCTCTACCTGCTGATCATCCTCGCCAGCTTCGTGCAGCCGGGTTTCTGGTGGCTGCTGGGAATCATGCTGCTGTTCTCCTGGATGAGCCTGGTGGACGTGGTGCGCGCCGAGTTCCTTCGCGGCCGCAACCTGGAGTACGTGCGCGCCGCACGGGCGCTGGGCATGCGCAACGGGGCGATCATGTTCCGCCACATCCTGCCCAACGCGATGATTTCCACCCTGACCTTCATGCCGTTCATTCTCACCGGCGCCATCGGCACCCTGACCTCGCTGGACTTCCTCGGCTTCGGCCTGCCCGCCGGCGCACCCTCGCTGGGCGAGCTGGTGGCGCAGGGCAAGTCCAACCTGCAGGCACCCTGGCTCGGCATCAGCGCCTTCGTGGTGCTGGCGGTGATGCTCAGCCTGCTGGTGTTCATCGGCGAAGCCGCCCGTGATGCCTTCGACCCGAGGAAGTGAGATGACCCACAGCGAAAACCTCATCGAAATCCGCGACCTCTCCGTGGACTTCCTCTGCGGCAACGAGACGGTCCATGCGGTCGAGAAGATCAGCTTCGACATCCGCAAGGGAGAGACCCTGGCGCTGGTGGGCGAAAGCGGCTCCGGCAAGTCGGTGAGCGCCCACTCCATCCTGCGCCTCTTGCCCTACCCCACGGCCAGCCATCCCAGCGGCAGCATTCACTACGCCGGCAAGGACCTGCTGAAGCTGCCCGAAAGCAAGCTGCGCGGCATTCGCGGCAACCGCATCGCCATGGTGTTCCAGGAACCCATGACCTCGCTCAACCCGCTGCACACCATCGAGAAGCAGATCGGCGAAGTCCTGGCCCTGCACAAGGGCATGAACACGACCCAGGCGCGGGCGCGCACCCTGGAGCTGCTCGACCTGGTCGGCATCCCCAACCCGGCCAGCCGCCTGAAGGCCTACCCGCACGAGCTCTCCGGCGGCCAGCGGCAACGGGTGATGATCGCCATGGCGCTGGCCTGCGAACCGGAACTGCTGATCGCCGACGAGCCAACCACCGCGCTGGACGTCACCGTGCAGCTGAAGATCCTCGACCTGCTGCGTGACCTCCAGCAGCGTCTGGGCATGGCCTTGCTGCTGATCACCCATGACCTCAACCTGGTACGCCGCATCGCCCACCGCGTGTGCGTCATGCAGCACGGCTGCATCGTCGAGCAGGCGCCCTGCGAACCCCTGTTCGAGTCGCCCCAGCACCCCTACACCCGGGAACTGCTGGGCGCGGAGCCCAGCGGCAATCCGGCCGACAACCCGCCCGGCCCGGTGCTGCTGGACGTGAACGATCTGCGGGTCTGGTTCCCGATCAAGAAGGGCGTGTTCCGCCGCACCGTGGACCACGTCAAGGCGGTGGACGGCATCGACTTCAGCCTGCCCCGCGGGCAGACTCTGGGCATCGTCGGCGAGAGCGGTTCGGGCAAGTCCACCCTGGGCCTGGCCATCCTGCGCCTGATCAACAGCCGCGGCGGCATCCGCTTCGAGGGCAACGACCTGGAAGGCATGAACCAGAGCCAGGTACGCCCCTTGCGGCGCGAAATGCAGGTGGTCTTCCAGGACCCCTTCGGCAGCCTCAGTCCACGCATGTCGGTAGGCCAGATCGTCGGCGAAGGCCTGGACATCCACGACATAGGCACGCCCGAAGAGCGCGAACAGGCCATCATCGATGCGCTGAAGGAAGTCGGCCTCGACCCGGACACCCGACATCGCTACCCCCACGAATTCTCCGGCGGACAGCGGCAACGCATCGCCATCGCTCGCGCGCTGGTGCTCAAGCCGGCGCTGATCCTGCTGGACGAGCCAACCTCGGCACTCGACCGCACCGTGCAACGTCAGGTCGTGGAACTGCTGCGCCGGCTGCAGGCCAAGTACAACCTGACCTACCTGTTCATCAGCCACGACCTCGCGGTGGTAAAGGCTCTGAGCCATCAACTGATGGTGATCCGCCATGGCAAGGTGGTCGAACAGGGTTCTGCGGAACAGGTCTTCTCCGCGCCGCAGCACGCCTATACGCAACAACTGCTGGAAGCCGCCTTCATGGTTCCGGCGCAAACCCACTGAAACAGGCAGGAGAAACACCCGTGGGATTTCTTGCAGGTAAACGCGCGCTGATCGTCGGCGTCGCCAGCAAACTCTCCATCGCCTCCGGCATCGCCGCCGCGATGCACCGTGAAGGCGCGGAGCTGGCCTTCACCTACCAGAACGACAAGCTCAAGGGGCGCGTCGAAGAGTTCGCCGCCGGCTGGGGCTCCCGCGCCGAGCTGTGCTTCCCCTGTGACGTCGCCAGCGACGCCGATATCGAAGCGGTGTTCACCGAACTGGGCAAGCACTGGGACGGCCTGGACATCATCGTCCACTCCGTGGGCTTCGCCCCCAGCGACCAGCTCGACGGCGACTTCACCGAAGTCACCACTCGCGACGGCTTCAAGATTGCTCACGATATCAGCGCCTACAGCTTCATCGCCCTGGCCAAGGCTGGCCGCGGCATGATGAAAGGCCGCAACGGCAGCCTGCTGACCCTCTCCTACCTCGGTGCCGAACGCACCCTGCCCAACTACAACGTGATGGGCATGGCCAAGGCCAGCCTGGAGGCCGGCGTCCGCTACCTGGCCGGCAGCCTCGGCCCGGAAGGCACCCGCGTCAACGCCGTTTCCGCCGGCCCCATCCGCACCCTGGCTGCCTCGGGGATCAAGAGCTTCCGCAGGATGCTCGCCGCCAGTGAACGGCAGACACCCCTGCGCCGCAACGTCACCATCGAGGAGGTCGGCAACGCCGGCGCGTTCCTCTGTTCCGACCTGGCCAGTGGCATCAGCGGTGAAATCCTCTATGTCGACGGTGGCTTCAACACCACCGCCATGGGGCCGCTGGAAGACGAGTGATTCCTTTCCCCCGCCCATGAAAAAAGGCCGCATCTGCGGCCTTTTTCCTTTTCCGACACCAGGCTGCTGAAGGCAGCCCGGGTCGATCATCACTTAGCGTTGTCGAATTTCTCGACTTTCGCCTGCGCCTCCAGTTGACGGCGGAAGGCAGCGAAGTCTTCCTGGCCACTGCGCGACGCGAGGAAGCGCTGGTACATGGCCTTCTCTTCGTCGGTCATCTTGGCTTCCGGCTCGCTGACACCGGAGAGGCGCACCAGCACGAAGTCGCCATTGGGCAGCGCCACGCCGGACAGGCTCGGCTTGTCGGCCGAAGCCGGATGGGCCATGCGGAATACGCTCTGCAGCACGACCGGCTCGACGCCTTCCTGGCTGCGGGAAGCGGCTTCCACCACTTTCCAGCTCTGGCCTTCCTGATCCTGGTTCAGCGGAGTCTTGCCATCGCGCAGACTGGCAAGCAGCGCTTCACCGCGCGTCTTGGCATCGGCAGCGGCATGCTCCTGCTGCAGACGGGTGCGGATGGTCGCGCTCACCTGCTCCAGGGTTTCCTGCTCAGGCTTGTGATGCTCCTTGACCCGCAGCACGACCACGGTGTCCGGATCCAGCTCGATGGCGCCGCTGTTGGCACCGTCTTCCATTACCTCGGGGCTGAACGCCGACTGGATGACCTGACGGTTCGCGGTCACGCCGTCGCCGCCCTCGCGACCGAACGGTTTGCTGGTCTGTACCTTCAGCCCCATGTCCTGGGCCGGCTGGGACAGATCGGACGCCTCGTAGGCGGCGCTTTCCAGCTGCTTGGTGGCATCGACGAAGCGCTGCTCGACGAGCTGGGTCTTCACTTCCTGCTCCAGCTTCGGCTTCAGGCTGTCGAAGCTCGGAACGTCCGGCGCCTCGACACCCAACAGTTTGATCAGGTGCCAGCCGTAGGGGGTTTTCACCGGAGCCGAAACCTCGTCCTTCTTCAGCGCATACAGTGCGTCTTCGAAGGCCGGGTCATAGACGCCACGGCCGGCGTAGCCCAGATCGCCACCATTGGCAGCGGAACCGACATCGTTGGACAGCTCTTTCGCCAGCTTGGCAAAGTCCTCGCCCTTGTCCAGGCGGGCCTTGATCTCGTCGATCTTGGCCTTGGCCTGCTGGTCGTTCTGCTTGTCGTTCACCTCGATCAGGATATGCGCGGCGTCACGCTGCTCGGCGAGACCGGCGATTTCCTTCTGGTACAGGGCATCGAGGTCTTCCTTCTTCACCGAGACCTGATCGAAGAAAGCGGACTTCTTCAGCTCGACGTAGTCGATGGTGACCTGCTCGGGGGTCATGAACTCGGTGCTGTGGGCGTCGTAGTACGCCTTGATCTCGCTGTCCTCGACCTTGCTCTTGGCCGGATCGGCCTTGAGGGTCAGGGTTGCGAAGTCACGGGTCTGCTTTTCCAGGCGGGCGAAGGCCTTCAGCTCGGCGTCGGTGACGAAGCCGGTGCCTGCGATGCCGGCGCGCAGTTGGCCGATCAGCATTTCCTCGCCGAACATCTGGCGGAACTGCATGCGGCTATAGCCCATCTGGCGAATGACCTGGTCGAAGCGGTCGGCGTTGAACTTGCCGTCCACCTGGAACTCCGGGGTCTGCAGGATCAGTTGATCCAGCGCCTGCTGCGAGAAGGCGAACTTGTCCTTCTGGGCGGCCTGCAGGACCAGCTTGCGCTCGATGAGCGACTTCAGTGCGGAGTCCTTGAGCAGCTTGTCGTCGAGCATGGAGGCATCGAAGTCCTTGCCCAGACGCTGCATCAGCTGGCGACGCTGCATGTCCACGGCCTGCTGCACCTCAGGCAGACCGATGTCGTCACCATTGACCTGAGCGGCGACGTTCTCGTGGTGGGTTGCGCGAATGATCTGATCGAACCCGGTCAAAGCCATGAGGACAACGATCACCCCCAGGATGGTCTTGGTGATCCAACCCTGAGAATTGTCCCTGATGTTTTGCAGCATGCGGCCCCCGAACGCGGCCACGGCCTGCCGTCAATGGCGGCGCGGCGTGGAAAAGGCGGATATAAGAAAGGCGCATCCGAGGATGCGCCTTCTCGTAACTGGTGGAGCTTGCGGGCATCTGCCCGTGACCCCTGACGATTCCTATCAGCCCAGGGCCCGTAGGGTCGTCGCTCCGTGATCGACTCAACCGAGGCTGAGCCGATCCAGGTCTAGTCCAAAAAGACGCTTAGTTTACAGCATCCTTGAGGGCTTTACCGGCCTTGAAGCCCGGGATCTTAGCAGCAGCGATCTTGATCGGCTTGCCGGTTTGCGGGTTACGACCGGTGCGAGCAGCACGCTCTTTCACGGCGAAGGTGCCGAAGCCGACCAGTACGACGGAGTCACCAGCCTTCAGGGCGCCAGTTACAGACTCGATCACCGCGTCCAGAGCGCGACCGGCAACAGCTTTCGGGATATCAGCAGATGCGGCGATAGCATCGATCAGTTCCGACTTGTTCACTCTAAGTCCCCTTATTTCTGTTGAGTATGTTTCTATGTGTTAGGTGTAAGCAAAAGCAGGTGCTGGTTTGCCAACTGACAAAGCAAGTGCCGCTTTATAACAAGGGCTCAAAAACAGTGTCAAGAAAGCCCCCCAACTAATGCGTGCTGATTCGCTCCTTGGAATCAGACTCGCGTTTCTCATCCTTTGCAACCATCTCGGGAGCCGCATCGGGCAAGGGCTCCGGCGCGTATTGCAGCGCAATTTGCAGGACTTCGTCAATCCATTTAACCGGTTTAATAACGAGATCGGCCTTAATATTATCCGGAATTTCCCTAAGATCTCGGACATTTTCCTCAGGGATGATCACGGTCTTGATTCCACCCCGGTGCGCAGCCAGAAGTTTTTCCTTCAGGCCACCAATGGCCAGCACCTGACCCCGCAGGGTGATTTCACCCGTCATGGCAACATCGGCCCGTACCGGAATCTGCGTAATGGCCGAGACCAGCGCGGTGCACATGCCGATACCGGCGCTCGGACCATCCTTCGGCGTAGCGCCTTCGGGCACGTGGATATGGATGTCGTGCTTCTCGTGGAAGTCCGCCGGGATCCCCAGGCTCTTCGCCCGGCTGCGTACAACGGTGAGCGCGGCCGTGATGGATTCGGCCATCACGTCGCCCAGCGAGCCGGTCTTGGTCAGCGCGCCCTTGCCGGGAACGATGGCCGACTCGATGGTCAGTAGCTCGCCGCCCACCTGGGTCCAGGCCAGGCCGGTCACCTGACCGATCTGATCCTGCTGCTCGGCCAGGCCGTAGCGGAACTTGCGCACCCCCAGGTAGTTTTCCAGGTTTTCCGGAGTCACCTTGGCGTCGATGCGCTTGGCCTTGATGCCCTCCTTCACCGCCTTGCGGCAGACCTTGGCGATCTGGCGCTCCAGGCTCCGCACACCGGCTTCGCGGGTGTAGTAGCGAATGATGTCGCGGGTCGCCGCCTCTTCGAAGGTCAGCTCGCCCTTCTTGAGACCATTGGCCGCGGTCTGTTTTGGCACAAGATATTTCGAAGCGATATTAACCTTCTCGTCTTCGGTGTAACCCGGCAGACGAATCACTTCCATGCGGTCCAGCAGCGGCGCCGGAATGTTCATGGAGTTCGCCGTGCAAAGGAACATCACGTCGGACAGGTCGTAGTCGACTTCCAGATAGTGATCGTTGAAGTTGTGGTTCTGCTCCGGGTCGAGGACCTCCAGCAGCGCCGAGGCGGGATCGCCACGCATGTCGCTGCCCATCTTGTCGATCTCGTCGAGCAGGAACAGCGGGTTGCGCACGCCAACCTTGGTCATCTTCTGGATCAGGCGACCAGGCATGGAGCCGATATAGGTACGGCGGTGGCCACGGATTTCAGCCTCGTCACGCACGCCGCCCAGGGCCATGCGCACGAACTTGCGGTTGGTCGCGCGGGCGATGGACTCCGCCAGCGAGGTCTTGCCCACGCCGGGCGGGCCGACCAGGCAGAGCACCGGGCCTTTCAGTTTCTTCACGCGCTTCTGCACGGCGAGGTATTCAAGGATGCGTTCCTTGACCTCTTCCAGGCCGTAGTGATCCGCATCGAGGATGTCCTCGGCCTTGTCCAGGTCGTGGCGCACCTTGCTCTCGGCCTTCCACGGCACATTCACCAGCCAGTCGATGTAGGAGCGCACGACGGTGGCTTCGGCCGACATCGGCGACATCTGCTTGAGCTTGTTCAACTCGGCAGTGGCCTTGGCCATGGCCTCCTTGGTCAGGCCGGCGGCGTCGATGCGCTTCTTCAGCTCCTCGACTTCGTTGTGGCCTTCGTCGATGTCACCCAGCTCCTTCTGGATGGCCTTCATCTGCTCGTTCAGGTAGTACTCGCGCTGGCTGCGCTCCATCTGCTTCTTCACGCGACCGCGGATGCGCTTCTCGACCTGCAGCAGGTCGATCTCGGCATCCAGCATGGCGAGCACGTGTTCGACACGGGCAGACAGCTCGGTGATTTCGAGGATTTCCTGCTTCTGCTCGATCTTCAGCGCCATGTGGGCAGCCATGGTATCCACCAGGCGACCGGGCTCATCGATGCTGTTGAGCGAGGACAGGACTTCCGCAGGAACCTTCTTGCCCAGTTGCACGTATTGCTCGAACTGGCTCAGCAGGCTGCGGGTGAAGACTTCGGACTCGCGCTCGCCAATGGAGGCCTCGTCAATGATCGAAACTTCCGCGCGGCAGTAGGCTTCCTCATCGATGAAGCGCTCTACCTGGCCGCGCTGCTCACCCTCGACCAGCACCTTGACGGTGCCATCGGGCAGCTTCAGCAGCTGCAGGACGGTGGCCACGGTACCCATGCGGTACAGGCCGTCCGCACCCGGGTCATCGTCAGCCGGGTTCTTCTGCGCCAGCAACAGGATCTGCTTGTCACCGGTCATGGCGGCCTCGAGGGCCTCGATGGATTTCTCACGGCCCACGAACAGCGGGATGACCATGTGCGGATACACCACTACGTCACGCAGGGGGAGCAGGGGCAACTCGACGAGTGTTTTCATGATATTCGGCTCTACAGCGGCACTTGGCCAAAACGATGGGATTGGACCCTTCGGCCTAAGATGGGGTTAGGACTGGGAAAAAACAAGCGCGGTAGATGGGAAGAAGAAAGGGGCCCTAGGGCCCCTTCTGGTTTCAGGCGTCAGGTGCAGCCTTGGCCGGCTGCTCGCTGTTCTCGTAGATCAGCAGCGGCTGGGAGGAGCCATCGATGACGCTTTCATCGATGACCACCTTGCTGACCTCGGTCTGCGAGGGGATCTCGTACATGGTATCCAGCAGGATGCCTTCGAGGATCGAACGCAGGCCACGGGCGCCGGTCTTGCGCTCCAGCGCCTTGCGGGCTACGGCCTTGAGGGCGTCCGGACGGAACTCGAGGTCCACGCCTTCCATTTCGAAGAGCTTGGCGTACTGCTTGGTCAGCGCATTCTTCGGCTCGGTCAGAATCTGCATCAGCGCAGCTTCGTCCAGCTCGTCGAGAGTCGCGATGATCGGCAGACGACCGACGAATTCCGGAATAAGACCGAACTTCACCAGATCTTCCGGCTCGACCTCACGCAGCGCCTCGCCCACCTTCTTGCCCGCCTCCTGGCTGCGAACCTCGGCGTTGAAGCCGATGCCGCCCTTGGTGGAACGGTTCTGGATGACCTTTTCCAGGCCAGCGAACGCGCCACCGCAGATGAACAGGATGTTGCGGGTGTCGACCTGCAGGAACTCCTGCTGCGGGTGCTTGCGGCCGCCCTGGGGCGGTACGGAAGCCACGGTGCCTTCGATCAGCTTCAGCAGGGCCTGCTGAACGCCTTCACCGGAAACGTCACGGGTGATCGACGGGTTGTCCGATTTGCGCGAGATCTTGTCGATTTCGTCGATGTAGACGATGCCCATCTGGGCCTTCTCGACATCGTAATCGCACTTCTGCAGCAGCTTCTGGATGATGTTCTCGACATCTTCGCCCACGTAACCCGCCTCGGTGAGGGTGGTCGCATCGGCGATGGTGAACGGGACATTGAGCAGGCGCGCCAGGGTCTCGGCCAGCAGCGTCTTGCCCGAGCCGGTCGGCCCGATCAGCAGGATGTTGCTCTTGCCCAGCTCGACGTCGTCCTTGCGCTCACGCTGATTCAGACGCTTGTAGTGGTTGTAGACCGCTACCGCCAGCACTTTCTTCGCACGTTCCTGGCCGATCACGTACTGATCGAGGATGGTGCGGATCTCTTTCGGCGCCGGAAGCTTGTGCGCACTGCTCTCTGCCTGTGCCTCCTGCACCTCCTCGCGGATGATGTCATTGCACAGGTCGACGCACTCGTCGCAGATAAAGACCGAGGGGCCGGCAATCAACTTGCGCACTTCGTGCTGGCTCTTGCCGCAGAAGGAGCAATACAGCAGCTTGCCGTTGTCCTCGCCGTTGCGGGTGTCAGTCATTCGATCGTTCCAATCGGGGATATACGTGAAGGACAAGATGAAGGCATTCGCAGGCATTTTCAAGCCCGCGAAGCGGCCGGATTACCGGCCGCGGTATTGCGGAGAAACTCAGCTGGCGGAAGGACGCTGAGTGAAGACCTGGTCGATCAGGCCATAGCTGACCGCCTCTTCGCCGCTCATGAAGCGGTCGCGGTCGGTGTCGCGGGCGATGACGTCCAGCGGCTGGCCGGTGTGATGCGCCAGCACCTGATTCAGGCGCTCCTTGATGAAGAGGATTTCCTTGGCGTGGATCTCGATGTCCGAGGCCTGCCCCTGGAAGCCGCCCAGAGGCTGGTGGATCATCATGCGCGAATGCGGCAGGCAGTAGCGCTTGCCAGCGGCGCCGCCGGCCAGCAGCAGGGCACCCATGCTGCACGCCTGGCCCACGCAGATGGTGGACACGTCGGGCTTGATGAACTGCATGGTGTCGTAGATCGACATGCCGGCAGTCACTGAGCCGCCCGGGGAGTTGATGTAGAGGTGGATGTCCTTGTCCGGGTTCTCGGCTTCGAGGAACAGCAGCTGGGCAACCACCAGGTTGGCCATGTAGTCCTCGACCTGGCCGACCAGGAAGATGATCCGCTCCTTCAGCAGGCGCGAATAGATGTCGTAGGAACGCTCACCGCGGGCGGATTGCTCCACCACCATCGGCACCAGACCACCCGCGGCCTGGATGTTCGGAACTTGCGGCATATAAGGATTATGCATGTCCGACGATCACTCCCTAATAAAAAGTCATGTCTCTATAGACGCACAAGCCAGCCCGAAGGCTGGCTTGTGACAATCGAACGAAGCGATGGATCAGGCCGCTTGCGGAGCTTCAGCAGGCTTGACCGCGTCTTCGTAGGATACCTGCTTGTCGGTCACATTGGCCTTCTGCAGGACAGTATCTACAACTTGCTCTTCCAGTACAACCGAGCGAACTTCGTTAAGTTGCTGGTCATTTTTGTAATACCAGGCAACAACTTGTTCCGGTTCCTGGTAAGCGGAAGCCATCTCTTCGATCATTTCGCGAACGCGGGCTTCGTCAGCCTTCAGCTCGTGCTGCTTGACCAGCTCGGCGACGATCAGACCCAGCACGACACGACGCTTGGCCTGCTCTTCGAACAGTTCGGCCGGCAGTTGGTCCGGCTTGATGTTGCCGCCGAACTGCTGGACGGCCTGCACGCGCAGACGGTTGACTTCGTTGCCGATCAGGGCCTTCGGAACTTCGATCGGGTTGGTCTCGACCAGACCTTCCATCACCTGGTTCTTCACCTTGGATTTGATGGCCTGACGCAGTTCGCGCTCCATGTTCTTGCGAACTTCGGTGCGGAAACCTTCCAGAGTGCTTTCCTTCACGCCGAACAGAGCGAAGAACTCTTCGTTCAGTTCCGGCAGCTTCGGCTCGGCGACGCTGTTGACGGTAACGGCGAACTCGGCGGCTTTGCCGGCCAGGTCCAGGTTCTGGTAGTCCTCGGGGAAGGTCACGTTCAGAACGCGCTCTTCACCGGCCTTGGCGCCGACCAGGCCTTCTTCGAAGCCCGGGATCATACGGCCGGAGCCCAGCACCAGCAGGGTGCCCTTGGCGGAACCGCCAGCGAAGGCTTCGCCGTCGATCTTGCCGACGAAGTCGATGTTCACCTGGTCGTCGTTCTGAGCGGCGCGGTCAACGGCTTCGAAACGGGTGTTCTGCTTGCGCAGGATGTCCAGCATGTTGTCGAGGTCAGCGTCGGCCACTTCGGCCTGCAGGCGCTCGACCTTGATGCCGTCGAAACCGGCAACCTGGAACTCGGGGAAGACTTCGAAGGTAGCGACGTACTCGAGGCCCTTCTCCTTTTCGAACACTTTCGGCTCGACGGAAGGAGCGCCAGCCGGGTTCAGCTTCTGCTCGACCACGGCTTCGTAGAAGGTTTCCTGGATCAGGTCACCGAGAGCTTCCTGACGAGCGGAGGCTTCGTAGCGCTGGCGGATGACGCTCATCGGCACCTTGCCGGGACGGAAGCCGGGAACCTTGGCGCGACGAGCGGTCTGCTGCAGACGCTTGTTGACTTCGGTCTCGATGCGCTCGGCCGGCACGCCAACGGTCATGCGGCGCTCAAGAGCGGAGGTGCTTTCAACGGAAACTTGCATGGATATTCCTCGTGGCACAGACGTAAGCCGGTCCTCCCGGCTCCCAGAATCAAGGGCAAGCATTCTAGTAGCTAGAAATGCAGAAGTCACCAAGACCGGAAGCTGCGGGAATTCACGGATGCGAGAGCTAATGGAGAGAAGATGGTGCGGACGGAGAGACTCGAACTCTCACAGCTTGCGCCACTGGAACCTAAATCCAGCGTGTCTACCAATTTCACCACGTCCGCAGGGAACCGCAGAAACGAAAACGCCAGGCTTTAGGCCTGGCGCTTCGGAATATGGGGTGGACGATGGGAATCGAACCCACGACACCAGGAGCCACAATCCTGTGCTCTACCAACTGAGCTACGCCCACCATATTACATGCTTGTACCGAACGCCACATGGCGCACCCGGCAGGACTCGAACCTGCGACCATCCGCTTAGAAGGCGGATGCTCTATCCAGCTGAGCTACGGGCGCTTTAGTGGCTGCAACCCTTGCTTAGCAGATCAGTGGAAACCACTGAACCGGTTTGCACCACCTTCTGCTTTCGCTTCGGGCTGTGCTCGGCAAGCGGGGCGCATGTTATCGATGCGCCCATACCTCGTCAACAATTTTTTTAAAAAAAATTCAAAGAGATAAAGGAGTTACGGCAAATCGAGGGTGCCCGCCTTTGCCTTATGAAGGCAGCGTGCGAAAATGCGCGCCATCTTTTCACCCGCCTTAATGGTTATCCCCCCGACATGACTGCAAAACTGATCGACGGCAAAGCGATCGCCGCCAGCCTCCGCCAGCAGATTGCCCAACGCGTCAATGAACGCCGCCAGCAAGGACTGCGCATCCCCGGCCTGGCTGTGATCCTGGTCGGCAGCGACCCCGCCTCTCAGGTCTATGTCGCGCACAAGCGCAAGGACTGTGAAGAGGTAGGCTTCCTCTCCCAGGCGTACGACCTCCCCGCCAGCACCACCCAGCAAGAGCTGCTGGCCCTGATCGACCGCCTGAACGCCGATCCCGCCATCGACGGCATTCTGGTCCAGCTCCCCCTCCCCGCCCACCTCGATGCCTCCCAGCTGCTGGAGCGCATCAGCCCGGACAAGGACGTGGACGGTTTCCACCCCTTCAACATCGGCCGCCTGGCCCAGCGCATCCCGCTGCTGCGCCCCTGCACCCCGAAGGGCATCATGACCCTGCTGGAAAGCACCGGCGTCGACCTGTACGGCATGGATGCAGTCGTAGTGGGCGCTTCCAACATCGTCGGTCGCCCCATGGCGCTGGAACTGCTGCTGGGTGGCTGCACCGTCACCGTGACCCACCGCTTCACCCGCGACCTGGCCGACCACGTGCGCCGTGCCGACCTGGTGGTCGTGGCCGCCGGCAAGCCGGGCCTGGTCAAGGGCGAGTGGATCAAGGAAGGCGCCATCGTCATCGACGTGGGCATCAACCGCCAGGCTGACGGCAAGCTGGTGGGCGACGTGGAATATGACGTGGCCGCCGAGCGCGCCAGCTGGATCACCCCGGTTCCGGGCGGTGTCGGCCCCATGACCCGCGCCTGCCTGCTGGAAAACACCCTGTACGCCGCCGAACATCTGCACACCTGAGTTCGTCGCGCACAAGAAAAAGGCCGCTGATCAGCGGCCTTTTTCATTTCCGAAGGAGCGCTTACTCGGCGAGACGCCAGGTAGTACCGCCCTTGCCGTCTTCCAGCACCACGCCCAGCGCGGTCAGCTCGTCGCGGATGCGGTCGGACTCGGCCCAGTTCTTCGCCGCGCGGGCATCCAGGCGCGCCTGGATCAGCGCTTCGACCTGCGCAGCATCGACCTTTCCTGCCGCGCCAGCCTGGAGGAACGCGTCCGCATCCAGCTGCAACACACCCAGCAGGCCGGCCAGCTCGCGCAGACGCGCCGCCAGAGCAGCCGCCGCTGTCGGCTCGCTATCACGCAGACGGTTGATTTCACGCGCCATCTCGAACAGCACGGCAACCGCTTCCGGCGTACCGAAGTCGTCGTCCATCGCCGCGGCGAAACGCTCGACGAAGGCTTCGCCACCCTCGGCGGCCACCTGCGGCAAGCCACGCAGCGCGGTGTAGAAACGCTCCAGCGCGCCCTTGGCTTCCTTCAGGTTGTCTTCGGAATAGTTGATCGGACTGCGGTAGTGGCTGGAGACCAGCAGGAAGCGCACGACTTCCGGGTGGTACTTTTCCAGCACTTCGCGGATGGTGAAGAAGTTGCCCAGGGACTTGGACATCTTCTCGCCGTCCACGCGCACCGCGCCGGCATGCATCCAGCTGGCCGCGTAGAGCTTGCCGGTGGCCGCCTCGCTCTGGGCGATCTCGTTCTCGTGGTGCGGGAACACCAGGTCCGGACCGCCGCCGTGGATGTCGAAGGTCTCGCCCAGGCAGCAGGTGGACATCACCGAGCACTCGATGTGCCAGCCCGGACGACCGGCGCCCCAGGGCGATTCCCAGCTCGGCTCGCCGGGCTTGGCGCCTTTCCAGAGCACGAAGTCCAGCGGGTCTTCCTTGGATTCGTCGACCTCGATCCGCGCACCGATGCGCAGGTCCTCGATCTTCTTGCGCGACAGCTTGCCGTAGCCGGCGAACTTGCCGACCCGGTAGTAGACGTCGCCGTTGCCCGGCGCGTAGGCGTAGCCCTTGTCAATCAGGGTCTGGATCATCTCGTGCATACCGGCGATGTGGCCGGTGGCGCGCGGCTCGATGTCCGGCCGCAGGACCGACAGGCGCGCCTCGTCTTCGTGCATCGCGGCGATCATGCGGGCGGTCAGGTCTTCGAACGATTCGCCGTTCTCCTGGGCACGACGGATGATCTTGTCGTCGATGTCGGTGATGTTGCGCACGTAGGTCAGGTCATAGCCGCGATGGCGCAACCAGCGGGCGATCACGTCGAACGCCACCATCACACGGGCATGGCCGATGTGGCAGAAGTCGTAGACGGTCATGCCGCACACGTACATGCGCACCTGGTTGCCGACCAGCGGCTTGAAAGCGTCCTTGGTCTTGGACAGCGTGCTGTAGATCTGCAAGTCAGCCATGCCTCACTGCCCCCACGAATCGCGCAGGGTCACGGTGCGGTTGAACACCAGGGCGCCGTGCCTGGAATCCTTCGAGTCGACGCAGAAATAGCCCTCGCGCTCGAACTGGAAGCGATCGACCGGAGTGGCGCCAGCCAGCGACGGCTCGGCGCGGCAACCCTTGAGCACGACCAGGGAGTCCGGGTTGATGTTGTCGAGGAAGCTGCCGCCCTCTTCCGACTTCTCCGGGTTGGCGGAGCGGAACAGGCGGTCGTACAGGCGCACTTCGCACTCGATGCTCTCGGCAGCCGGCACCCAGTGGATCACGCCCTTGACCTTGCGGCCCTCGGGGTTCTTGCCCAGGGTGTTCTCGTCATAGCTGCAGCGCAGTTCGACGATGTTGCCTTCGGCATCCTTGATGGCCTCGTCGGCGCGGATCACGTAGCTGCCGCGCAGGCGCACTTCGCCACCCGGGATCAGGCGCTTGTAGCCGGCCGGCGGCACTTCTTCGAAATCGCTGGCGTCGATGTAGATCTCGCGGCTGAACGGCAGCACGCGCATGCCCATGTCCTGCTTCGGATGGCACGGCAGCTCGAGGCTCTCGACCTGGCCTTCCGGGTAGTTGGTAATGACCACCTTCAGCGGTTTGAGCACGCACATGGCGCGGCCGGCGTTGGCATCCAGGTCGTCACGGATGGCGAACTCCAGCATGCCGATGTCCACCACGCCGCCGGCGCGGTTCACGCCAATCATGTCGCAGAAGGCGCGGATCGAGGCCGGGGTGTAGCCACGGCGGCGATAGCCGGAGAGGGTCGACATGCGCGGATCATCCCAGCCGTCGACGTGCTTCTCGTCCACCAGCTGCTTGAGCTTGCGCTTGCTGGTGATGGTGTAGTTCAGGTTCAGGCGCGCGAATTCGTACTGGCGCGGCTGGGCCGGGACCGGCAGGTTGGCCAGGAACCACTCGTACAGCGGGCGATGATCCTCGAACTCCAGGGTGCAGATGGAGTGGGTGATACCCTCGATGGCGTCCGACTGACCGTGGGTGAAGTCGTAGCTGGGGTAGATGCACCACTTGTCGCCAGTCTGGTGGTGATGGGCATGGCGGATGCGGTAGAGGATCGGGTCGCGCAGGTTGATGTTCGGCGAGGCCATGTCGATCTTCGCGCGCAGCGAGCGGGCGCCGTCCGGGAATTCGCCGGCCTTCATGCGGGCGAACAGGTCCAGGTTCTCTTCCACCGAACGGTCGCGGAACGGGCTGTTCTTGCCCGGCTCGGTCAGGGAGCCGCGGTAGGCGCGCATTTCCTCGGCGTTGAGGTCGCAGACGAAGGCCTTGCCGGCCTTGATCAGTTCCACCGCCCAGGCGTGCAGCTGGTCGAAGTAGCTGGATGCATAGCGCACCGGGCCGACCCAGTCGAAGCCCAGCCATTTCACATCGGCTTCGATGGCGTCGATGTATTCCTGGTCTTCCTTCGCCGGGTTGGTGTCGTCGAAGCGCAGGTGGCAGTCACCGCCGAACTCCTTGGCCAGGCCGAAGTTCAGACAGATGGACTTGGCGTGGCCGATGTGCAGGTAGCCGTTGGGCTCCGGCGGGAAGCGGGTGACGATCTTCTGGTGCTTGCCACTTTCCAGGTCGGCCGCAACGATCGGGCGCAGGAAGTTGGCGGCAACAGTGGCTTCTTTAGTATCGGCGGTAGGCTTGCTCATGGTGTCCTTGATCATGCTGGTGTTCGGCCAGGGTAGGCCAGCCAAACCAAAGCGCTTATCATAGCCGAAGCTGGTGCGACACGCATGTGCGTGTCCCGGTAGGTCTGGGTAGCTGACCCTGGTCCTCAAATCCTTGAATTTCAAGGGTTTGGAATTCCAAAACAAGCAGCACTCTGTAAAGGCAACGGCCTGGTTTCTCCCCCTCCCAGGGTCATTTCATGGCTCCCGGCTGGTGTTGGATCGAGACAAAAAGGTGGCCGTGCGCCCTCTCTTTGCTCTCAAAACAGGCTCCTGAAACAACTTTTTACATTTAAGTTGGATCAGGAAACCCGAGCTAAAAGGCAGCTGGAAACCACTCCACCGCCACCCTTCTGGGGAGACTCCCCACAAGGGATATCTCTCAATCAGATCGGCATATGCTCTCGTTGTCCTCAATGTCGCGACGACATAGGGACATGGTGCGACCTATCTGGGCCGCCTGCTCTGATCTCTCATTATCCAACCACCGTCAGTACGAGGTGGCAGCGGATCTGTTATGCGACTAGCAGTAGCCTAGGAAGATGTGCGTCACTGGCAACGGTGGGGTGCAAAGCTCTTCCGACAATGTAACCCCCGCAAGGCACCAGAAACCGCGAGGCGACTGGTGATGACCCGGAGTAGTACCGGGTCTGGGTGCTAGGCTGGCTGGCACGGGTAACTCATGTGAACTGCTGATAAACACCGTAACTATGATCCTGCCTACGACTACTATTGGCAGGGACCAAAAGGTACTGGGGTGCAGTTGCTCTCGTCGGCTTCGGGAGCACGTCGCTAAAACAACACCCCCGGTGAAAAGGCAGACCCTAAACCAGTCGTGTGAAGATCAGGGAACGTGGTAAGCCCGTATAGCTGCCCTTCGGGCAGGTGAACCGCAAGGAACACTGATAGCTATGCGGGTATGGGATTGTGGAGAAAGCGAAAGCCGGGCTGTAATGGACCGGATAGGGGTTGGAACATCACCCCGCCCGAAAGGGAGCAGACTTCCACATGGTCTTACGTCGCAAGACGCCTGACTGACCTCACTCAACACGTGGCCAATACAAGCCCACCTCCCTACCGGGAACGGGCACCAAGGAGGAATGATGAAAGGCATCGCTCACGAGATCATCTCGGCGGCAAAACAAGCCCCAGTCATCTACTTCGCGCCATTGGTAGGTGCGATCCGAGAAGTCAAAGCCTTATGGAAACGCCTCCAGGCGTCCCAGCAGGCCTGATCGACCGGCTCCAAACCCACTCAAAGGCCGTGAACCTCCGGGTTTACAACAGCCACATCAATCATCCCGACGGGAGCCAACACTCCCTCGGGGGTCAATTGGCTTCCGCTCGGGTTTAACCGAGAGGAATGCAGCATGAAAGAACACGGACTGTCCGTGTCTGCGCTTCCTGACGGCCCTCAGCATTGGCACGACATCGACTGGTGTCGCGTACAGAGGAACGTCCGAGGAACGCAGATACGGATTGCGAAGGCTTGTCGGGAAAACAACTGGCGGAAGGTCAAAAGCCTCCAACGGATGTTGACCCGCTCCCGCTCAGCCAGATTTCTGGCCGTACGGCGAGTCACCGAAAACCAGGGAAAACGAACGGCGGGAGTCGACCGGGTCCTCTGGGATACACCCGAAGCCAAATTTGCAGCTACATCGCAGCTTGAGCCTCGTGGATATCAACCGCACCCGTTGAAACGGGTGTACATCCCCAAAGCCAATGGTAAGGAACGCCCTCTGGGCATTCCGACCATGTTGGACAGGGCCATGCAGGCGCTGTATCTGCTGGCACTAGCCCCCATCGCTGAAACGCAAGCCGACCCGAACAGCTACGGCTTTCGGACGGAGCGCTCCACGCACGACGCAATGGGTCAGCTATTTGTCTGTCTCTCCAAAGAGTTCTCACCACAGTGGGTCCTTGAAGGCGACATCGAAGGATGCTTCGACAACATCAATCATGACTGGCTCACCCGCAACGTCCCCATGGACAAACGGGTACTCCGTAAGTGGTTGAAGGCAGGGGTAGTCCACAAAGGCCAGCTCTCGGCAACGGAAGCCGGCACGCCGCAGGGAGGGATCATCTCCCCTACCCTTGCGAACATCGCGCTCGATGGCCTGGAGTCTGCCCTGAAGCAACACCTGGGGAAGACCCGAGCCAAAACGCTGAAAATCAATGTCGTGCGATATGCGGATGACTTCGTCATCACAGGTCAATCCAAGGAGATCCTTGAGACTACGGTTCGCCCTTGGGTCGAGCAGTTCCTAGCTACACGGGGACTTAAACTCTCACCTGAGAAAACCCGCATCACCCACATCGACAGTGGTTTCGATTTCCTTGGCTGGAATTTCCGCAAGTACCCCAAAAAGGGAAAACGGACGCTCCTGATCAAACCGAGCAAGAAGAACGTCAAGGCGTTCTATCGCAAGGTCAAGGAAATCATCAGCGACAACAAGACGGCCCGGCAGGAGAACCTCATACGCCTGCTGAGTCCGGTACTGCGTGGTTGGGCTCTGTATCACCAACCCGTAGTCGCGAAAAGAGCGTTCAGCCTGATGGACCACATGGTCTTCAAAGCTCTATGGCGTTGGGCAATAAGGCGACATCCAAGGAAAGGGCTCACATGGATTCGGGCGAGGTACTTCCGAACCATAGGCCTCAGGAACTGGGCGTTCGCCACCACGGTAGTGGATGAAAAGGGAAACAAACGGGAAATCGAACTCTTCCGGTCCGCCGGAGTGAAGGTAAGGCGCCACAAGAAGATCAGAGCGGAGTACAACCCGTTCGATCCGACCCACGAAGAGGAAGGTGAAAAGCTGCGAATGCTTCGGATGCTGGATAAGCTGAAGTACCGCACGCAGGTCGCCACTCTCTTCACGCAACAACGCGGTCTGTGCGTGCTTTGCAATACCCCCATATCCAAGGAAACTGGTTGGCATGACCACCACATCGTCTACCGCTCACAAGGTGGTAATGACTCCCTGGAAAACCGGGTACTATTGCATCCCGAGTGTCACCAACGACTCCACGCACGTGGCCTAAAGGTGAGTAAGCCGGCCCCATCCAGGGGTTTAGCAAAGGCTTGAGCCGTATGCGCTGAAAGGCGCACGTACGGTTCTTAGGGGGCGTCGGACCAGTAATGGTCCGGCGCCACCCGACTCAACCCCCTGACAGGCCTTCGATTTTTCCAACCAGCGGAATTCCCTGATGACTACCACCGTCAAACTGCAGACCAACTTCGGCGATATCACCCTCGAACTCTTCGACGACAAGGCGCCGGAAACCGTGGCCAACTTCAAGGAGTACGTGAAGGCCGGCCATTACGACAACACCGTTTTCCACCGCGTGATCAACAACTTCATGATCCAGGGCGGCGGTTTCGAGCCGGGCATGAAGCAGAAGAGCACCAACAAGCCGATCAAGAACGAAGCCAACAACGGCGTCGGCAACAAGGTCGGCACCATCGCCATGGCCCGCACCATGGAGCCTCATTCGGCCAGCGCGCAGTTCTTCATCAACGTGGCTGACAACGACTTCCTCAACCACAGCGCACCGACCGTTCAGGGCTGGGGCTACTGCGTGTTCGGCCAGGTGAAGGACGGCATGGACGTGGTCAACAAGATCAAGGGCGTGGCCACCACCATGCGTTCGGGTCACCAGGACGTGCCGGCCGACGACGTGATCATCGAGAAAGCCGAAATCCTCGGCGAGTGAGTCGATGAGCGTCCTGTTCATCTCGGACCTGCATCTCGAAGCGGAACGCCCGGACATCACCCGGGCGTTCTTGCATTTCCTCGCCACCCGCGCCCGCACCGCGCAAGCGCTGTACATCCTCGGCGATTTCTTCGAAGCCTGGATCGGCGACGACGGCATGGACGAGTTCCAGCACTCCATCGCCCGCGCCCTGCGTGAACTGTCCGATAGCGGCACACGCATCTACCTGATGCACGGCAATCGCGACTTCCTGATCGGCAAGGCCTTCTGCCGCGAGGCCGGCTGCACCCTGCTGCGCGACCCGAGTCTGATCGACCTGGGCGGCGAAAAGGTCCTGCTGATGCACGGCGACAGCCTGTGCACCCTCGACGCGGCCTACATGAAGCTGCGCCGCTGGCTGCGTAACCCGCTGACCCTGTTCATCCTGCGCAACCTGCCCCTGGCCACCCGCCACAAGCTGGCGCGCAAGCTGCGCAAGGAAAGCCGCGCGCAGACGCGCATGAAAGCCAGCGAGATCGTCGACGTCACCCCGGCGGAGGTCGAGAAGATCATGCGCGACAAGGGCGTGCGCATCCTCATCCACGGCCATACCCATCGGCCGGCCGTACACGAACTGGAGATCGACGGGCGCCCCGCCCGACGCATCGTCCTCGGCGACTGGGACCGCCAGGGCTGGGCCCTGGAAGCGGACGACCAGGGACTACAGCAGGCCCCCTTCCCGCTCTGAGAGCACCGGCCGCCAGCATGGTGGCCTTCCAGCGCCAACCTACACGCACTGTCAGATGTTTCCTCTTGACCGCCACCGGCGGCCTTGCGCAGCATCGCCGCTTTGCTCACTCAAGGAAGAACCATGCTGCTCTCCAAGGAAAGTCTCATCAAATATGCCGCCGCACCGCTCGCGATAGCCGCCGTCGGCTTCATCCTGTTCAACGGGGTCTTCTTCTATAACGAAGCCGGCTACATGACCCACGTGCGCACCATCTTCGGCGAAGAGAAGATCGTCGACGACGTGGGCTACGCCACCAAGTGGTTTGGCCGCGCCACCACCTGGAAGAAGGCGATCAGCGTGCAGTCCGTCCTGGTGATGGACGAGAACGACAACAACCCCGACAACGACGCCCTGGGCGCCACCATCGAAGCCTTCCCCATCGTGTTCCTCGGCAACGTCGACGCCAAGGTCGAGTCCTCGGCACGCTTCCGTCTGCCCGGTGGCGACTCCTTCCTGAAGATGGCCCAGGAATACCGCAACCCGGACAACTTCATCCGCACCGCGCTGGTTCCGGCGATCAAGGAAACCCTGCAGGCCACTGCCTCGCTGATGAGCGCCGACGATTACTACGCCGGCGCCCGCAGCGAATTCGCCGCCGAGTTCGAGAACCAGCTCAACGATGGCCTGTACCTGATCAAGCGCAAGGAAGTCCGCGGCCCCCGCGGCGCCCTGCCCCACCAGACCGCCATCCTGCAGGCCGGCACCGAACAGGGCAGCTTCGGCGACAACAACGCCAGCCAGTTCGTCACCGAGAAGGTCACCGATGCCAAGGGCATCCCGGTGCGCAAGCAGCAGCAGTTCCGCAAGTTCGGTGTGGAAGTGGTGGAAGCACGCATCACCAACGTCGACCCGAACCCGCAGTACAAGCAGCGCATGGTCAAGGTCCAGCAGGCCCTGGCCGAATTGGCCGTGGCCCGCCAGAACCGCCTGAAGGAAGAGGAAGAGAAGCTGCTGGTCACCGCCCGCGGCGAGAAGGAAGTGGAAGCCAAGCGCCAGGAAACCCTGCGCGACCAGATCGAGCGCACCACCCAGGCGGAAACCGACAAGCAACTGGCGGTGATCAACGCCGAGCGCGAGAAGCAGCGCGCCGAGATCGAGAAACAGACCGCTGAACTCTTGCGCGACAAGGCCGCCGTGACCGCCCAGGCCACCAAGATCACCGCCGACGCCGATGCCTACGCCCGTGAAGCGGTGATCAAGGCGGACGGCGCGCTGCAGCCCAAGCTCGATGCACTGATCGCCATCAACAAGGTATGGGCCGAGGCCGCCGCCCAGGCGCCGGTGCCCAGCGTGATGATGGCCGGCGGCCCGACCAGCGCCAGCAGCCGCCAGGACGAGATCGGCCAGCTGATGGGTGTGTTGGCGACCAAGGCCGCCCGCGATCTGGCGCTGGATCTGAAGGTGAAGGACTGAGTTCGACTCTTTTGTAGGAGCGAGCTTGCTCGCGAACGGATTTCCCGGCAGCTCCAATGGCTGGGCTGGTTCGCGAGCAAGCTCGCTCCTACGAAGAGCCAAAGGAAAGCGCCCGACTGGGCGCTTTTTTCATTCCGGCTCGCGGATCAGGCCGCCAGCTCGCTCGGCACACCGCTATGGAAGCGGAATTCGCTGTCCGGCGAGCGAATCAGCTCCGCTTCCACCTCGCGAATCTCCACCACGCGACGATCGATGTCCGCGTCATCGCCATAACGACGCGCCAGGCTCAGGTAACCCTGGAAGTGCCGCGCCTCGGACTTGAGCAACGAGCCGTAGAACTTCGCCAGATCCGCATCCAGGTGATCCACCAGCGCAGCAAAACGCTCGCAGCTGCGGCACTCGATGAAAGCGCCGACGATCAGGGTATCCACCAGTTTGTGCGGCTCGTGGTTGCGCACCACGGCGCGCAGGCCGGAAGCATAGCGGCTGGCGGAGATCGGCCGCAGCGGGATGCCACGCTTCTTCAGGATCGCCAGCACCTGCTCGTGGTGGCGCAACTCCTCGCGCGCCAGGCGCGACATGAAGTTCACCAGTTCCTCGTGGGCGCTGTACTTGGCGATCAGGGCCAGGGCCGTGCTGGCGGCCTTGAACTCGTTGTTCTTGTGGTCGATCAGCATCACCGCCTGATCCCGCAGCGCGGCTTCCACCCACGCATCCGGCGTGGCACAACCGAGGAATTCCCTGATTTCAGACAGCATGCTCAACTCCAACGAAGCGTTCCACCGGCTGGCCGGTGTCATGAATGCGGGGCATTATACGAATGCAGCCGCGCGGAACCAGCGTCCGCCCTTGATATGCCTCAACGTCATGACGGCGATATCCCGACTACAGTTGTTCCACATAAACAACGCGCACGAAGGGAGACGATCATGCAAGCCATCCGTAGCATCCTCGTAGTCGTGGACCCCAGCCAGCCGGACGGTCTCGCCCTGAAACGGGCGCGCCTGATCGCCAGCGTCACCCAGTCCCACCTGCATCTGCTGGCCTGCGAGAAGCGCGGCGACTGCACTGCCGCGCTCGAAGAGCTCACCCAGGGGCTGCGCGAAGAAGGCTTCAGCGCCTCCAGCCGGCAGGCCTGGAAGGACGGTCTGCACCAGACCATCATCGCCGAGCAGCAGGCCGAAGGCTGCGGCCTGGTAATCAAGCAGCACACCCCCGACAACCCGCTGAAGAAGGCGCTGCTGACCCCGGACGACTGGAAGCTGCTGCGCCACTGCCCCTCCCCCGTGTTGCTGGTGAAAACCAACCAGCCCTGGGCCGGACGCAATATCCTCGCGGCGGTGGACGTGGGCAACAGCGATGCCGAGCACCGCACCCTGCACGCCGGTATCGTCAGCCATGCCTATGACATTGCCGGACTGGCCCATGGCGAACTGCACGTGATCAGCGCCCACCCCTCGCCGATGCTGTCGGCCGCCGACCCGACCTTCCAGCTCAGCGAAACCATCGAGGCGAAGTACCGCGAGGCCTGCCGGGCGTTCCAAGCCGAGTACGGCGTCGATAACGACCACCTGCATATCGAGGAAGGCCCGGCCGACGTCCTCATCCCGCGCGCGGCGCACAGCCTGACGGCTGCCGTCACGGTGATCGGCAGCGTGGCGCGCACCGGCTTCTCCGGCGCGCTGATCGGCAATACCGCCGAGGTGGTGCTCGATGCGCTGGAGAGCGACGTCCTGGTGCTCAAGCCGGACGACATCATCGCCCATCTGGAAGAGCTGGCTGCCCAACCCTGACGGGACAAATGCGGAGCGACATCCTGTAGGAGCGAGCTTGCTCGCGAAGCGCCCAGCACCGGAGCTGCCGGGAAATGGTTCGCGAACAAGCTCGCTCCTACATAGAGCATGAAAAAGCCGCCCGTCGGGCGGCTTTTTCATGCAGGCATCGTTCGCCTCAGACCCGCGACTCCATCCCCTCGGCCAGGAAGCGCGGAGCGATGTAACGCTCATAGTGCGCCTCGGAGAGGATGAAGAATTCCTTGTCGATGGCATCGCGCAGCTCCGGCAACGGCCAGTCGCGAAATTCCGGCAGCAGCGCCAGGCCATAGGCCTCCACCTGGTTGATCATCCGCGAGCCGCGGGCGATCAGCTGGTAGGCCCAGCAATAGGGCGACTGCTCGGGGACGAAGCGGATCTGCCGCTGCTCCAGTTGCGCGCGCAGGCGCTGCGGGTCGAAGACTTCCAGCTTGGCCATCATCACCTGGGTCAGTAGAACCTCCAGGCGGCTCAGCACCGAGCGTTTCTCCTGGTCGCTGTAGCCGTTCCAGTGCACCACTTCATGATGGAAACGCTTGCAGCCACGGCAGACCAGGTCGCCATAGACCGTCGAGCAGAGCCCGACACAGGGAGTTTTGATGCGCGAAGAAGACATGACGGAAGGAGTAGCGGGCAAAGCGGCATATTAGTGTCCGAGGGGGCATCCTCGCAAACCGCGTTGCCCTGTGGTCGGACACGACCATTGTCTAGGCAATATCACCCTTGCGGGGGTAGCAAATCGGCTTACCAACACCGGCTTTTTGCATTAGAATCCCCTCGCCTTTTTGGCGTCATTGTCCGAAAGAAGCTGTTTTCAAAGCGTCACGAAGCACAGATTCCGGCAGCCGCGCGGCCTGGGCGCTCCCCTCAAGCGTTCAGGCCCCTACGTCCCAGGCCACACCGGCGTAAAACTTTGAAAACAGCTTCTGCCCGGAGATCGCCGGTGCCGTCGTAGGTCAGTGGATTACCGTCCACCATGCCTGACGAATGGATCGGAAGGGTCTCCTGGATACGCGTCCTCCGGGACCACTGATGAGGGAAAAACTGTGCTTGAAGCCTACCGCAAACACGTAGAAGAGCGTGCCGCCCAGGGCGTCGTGCCCCAGCCGCTGAACGCCGAGCAGACCGCTGGTCTGGTCGAACTCCTGAAGAACCCGCCGGCCGGCGAAGAAGAATTCCTCCTCGATCTGATCACCAACCGCGTGCCGCCGGGCGTCGACGAAGCCGCCTACGTCAAGGCCGGTTTCCTCTCCGCTGTCGCCAAGGGCGAAGCCACTTCCCCGCTGCTGAGCAAGACCCGCGCCGTTGAGCTGCTGGGCACCATGCAGGGCGGCTACAACATCGCCACCATGGTCGAGCTGCTGGACAACGCCGAACTGGCCGAAGTCGCCGCCGAGCAACTCAAGCACACCCTGCTGATGTTCGACGCCTTCCACGACGTCGCCGAGCGCGCCAAGAAAGGCAACGCCGCCGCCAAGGCCGTGCTGCAGTCCTGGGCCGACGGCGAGTGGTTCAAGGCCCGTCCGGCCGTCGCCGAGAAGCTGACCCTGACCGTGTTCAAGGTCCCCGGCGAAACCAACACCGACGACCTGTCCCCTGCTCCGGATGCCTGGTCGCGCCCTGACATCCCGCTGCACGCCCTGGCCATGCTGAAAATGGCCCGCGACGGCATCGAGCCGGTCCAGCCGGGCGTGGTCGGTCCGCTGAAGCAGATCGAAGCCGTCAAGGCCAAGGGCTTCCCGGTTGCCTACGTTGGCGACGTGGTCGGCACCGGTTCGTCCCGTAAGTCCGCCACCAACTCGGTGCTGTGGTTCTTCGGCGACGACATCCCCTACGTTCCGAACAAGCGCGCAGGCGGCTTCTGCTTCGGCACCAAGATCGCCCCGATCTTCTACAACACCATGGAAGACGCCGGCGCCCTGCCGATCGAATTCGACTGCACCAACCTGGCCATGGGCGACGTGATCGACGTGTACCCGTACGAAGGCAAGGTCGTGCGTCATGACAGCGGCGAAGTGGTCACCACCTTCGAGCTGAAGACCCCGGTTCTGCTGGACGAAGTCCGCGCCGGCGGCCGTATCCCGCTGATCGTTGGCCGTGGCCTGACCGAGAAGGCCCGCGCCGAGCTGGGTCTGGCTCCGTCCGACCTGTTCAAGAAGCCGGAAGCGCCGGCGGACAGCGGCAAGGGCTTCACCCTCGCCCAGAAGATGGTTGGCCGCGCCTGCGGTCTGCCGGAAGGCCAGGGCGTGCGTCCGGGCACCTACTGCGAACCGAAGATGACCACCGTCGGTTCCCAGGACACCACCGGCCCGATGACCCGCGACGAGCTGAAAGACCTGGCTTGCCTGGGCTTCTCCGCCGACCTGGTGATGCAGTCCTTCTGCCACACCGCTGCCTATCCGAAGCCGATCGACGTCAAGACCCACCACACCCTGCCGGACTTCATCATGACCCGCGGCGGTGTCTCCCTGCGTCCGGGCGACGGCATCATCCACAGCTGGCTGAACCGCATGCTGCTGCCTGACACCGTCGGCACCGGCGGCGACTCGCACACCCGCTTCCCGATCGGCATCAGCTTCCCGGCCGGTTCCGGCCTGGTGGCCTTCGCCGCTGCCACCGGCGTGATGCCGCTGGACATGCCCGAATCGGTTCTGGTGCGCTTCAAGGGCAAGCTGCAACCGGGCATCACCCTGCGTGACCTGGTCCATGCCATCCCCTACTACGCGATCCAGGCTGGCCTGCTGACCGTCGAGAAGAAAGGCAAGAAGAACATCTTCTCCGGCCGCATCCTCGAGATCGAAGGTCTGAACGACCTGACCGTCGAACAAGCCTTCGAGCTGTCCGACGCCTCCGCCGAGCGTTCGGCTGCCGGTTGCACCATCAAGCTGCCGGAAGAGGCCATCGCCGAGTACCTGAAGTCCAACATCACCCTGCTGCGCTGGATGATCGGCGAAGGCTACGGCGACGCCCGCACCCTGGAGCGCCGCGCGCAAGCGATGGAAGCCTGGCTGGCCAACCCGCAACTGCTGGAAGCCGACAAGGACGCCGAGTACGCCGCGGTCATCGAGATCGACCTGGCCGACGTCAAGGAGCCGGTACTCTGCGCTCCGAACGACCCGGACGACGCTCGCCTGCTGTCCAGCGTCGAAGGCCGCAAGATCGATGAAGTCTTCATCGGTTCCTGCATGACCAACATCGGTCACTTCCGCGCTGCCGGCAAACTGCTGGACAAGGTCAAGGGTGGCATTCCGACCCGTCTGTGGCTGGCTCCGCCGACCAAGATGGACGCCCACCAGCTGACCGAGGAAGGCTACTACGGCATCTACGGCAAGGCTGGCGCGCGCATGGAAATGCCGGGCTGCTCGCTGTGCATGGGTAACCAGGCTCGCGTACAGACCGGTTCCACCGTGGTCTCCACTTCGACCCGTAACTTCCCGAACCGTCTGGGCGACGCCACCGACGTGTTCCTGGCATCCGCCGAGCTGGCCGCCGTCGCTTCGATCATCGGCAAGCTGCCGACCGTCGAGGAGTACATGGCCTACGCGAAGGACATCGACAGCATGTCTGCCGATATCTACCGCTACCTGAGCTTCGACCAGATCGCCGAGTTCCGCGAAGCTGCAGCCAACGCGAAGATCCCGGCCGTCCAGGTCTGAGACTCCTAGCGTGACGAAAAGCCCCGCCCCGTGCGGGGCTTTTCTTTTGTGGCGCCCGAAATAGAGCGGCCTGAACCGCTACTCACGATGGGGCTAATACTTATTGACCGTTGCGCCCACGGCCCGCGTGGCTAAGGTGTCAGCAGGCCCTGCCGATATCCGTGCTCAGGTGGCCTTGATGGAACCCTCCAGAGGTGCGCTCCCTTCCTCTGAGCCCCGCCCTAGTGGCGGGGCTTGTTTTTTCCACCGCGTCTGGCACACCCCTTGCTGCTGGCCCTGCAACAGGCAGCCCAACGGCGGGCCCTGAAAGACGATGACGTCGCCTCCCCCGCCCATCGACGGTCGGCGGAGCGACGCCCTTTGCCTTCAGAGGTGGAAATGATCGACAGCACCAGAGGCCGTCCGGACAGCCTGGCCTGGGTCGCCGGCTCCGACGCACCGGAGAAGAGCGCCCTGAACCTGGGTTTCATGGCCCTCACCGACTCCGCATCCCTGGTGGTCGCCGCCACCCAGGGCTTCGCCCAGCCCTACGGCCTGACCCTCAACCTGCAGCGGCAAAGCTCCTGGGCCGGCCTGCGCGATCGCCTGCTCAACGGCGAGCTGGATGCGGCCCAGGGGCTCTACGGCCTGATCTACGGCATGCAGCTCGGCCTGGGCGGCACGCCCGCCACCGAGATGGCCGTACTCATGGGGCTGTGCCAGAACGGCCAGTCGATCAGTCTTTCCGCACCGCTGATGCGCGATGGCGTGACCTGCGCTGAAGCGCTCCGCCAGCATGCGCTCCACAACGGTGCATCGCTGACCCTGGCACACACCTTCCCCACCGGCACCCACGCCCTGTGGCTGTACTACTGGCTGGCCAGTCACGGCATCCACCCGCTGCGTGACGTGCGCTCGCTGGTGGTGCCGCCGGCGCAGATGGTGGAGCACCTGAAGGCCGGGCGCATCGATGGCTTCTGCGCCGGAGGCCCCTGGGGCGCGCTGGCGGTGGACGAAGGCCTGGGCTTCACCCTGGCGACCAGTCAGCAAATCTGGCCGGACCATCCGGAGAAGGTGCTGGGCACCACCCGCGCCTTCGTCGAGCAATACCCCAACGCCGCCCGCGCCCTGGTGATGAGCATTCTCGACGCCAGCCGCTTCATCGAGGCCAGCGAGGACAACCTGCGCAGCGCTGCACAATTGATCAGCGGGCGCGACTACGTCGACGCTCCGGTTTCCAGCATCGAGCCACGCCTGCTCGGCCGCTACCAGGACGGCCTCGGCCACGCCTGGCAGGATGCCCATCCGCTGCGTTTCCACGACGGCGGACAGGCCAACTTCCCGTGGCTGTCCGATGGAATGTGGTTCATGACCCAGTTCCGCCGCTGGGGACTGCTGCGCGAGGACGTCGACTACCTGGGCATTGCCCGCCGGGTCCAACGGCTCGACCTGTACCGCGAAGCCGCCGAAGCCGTTGGCGTTGCGGTACCGGGCACCGACATGCGCCGCTCCACGCTGATCGATGGACGCGTCTGGGACGGCAGCGATCCGGCCGGCTATGCCCACAGCTTCGAACTGAACGCCCTGATGGAGCGAGGCTGAGCATGTTGCGCGTCCTGCTGATCAACGACACCCCGAAGAAGGTCGGGCGCCTCAAGGCGGCGCTGGTGGAAGCCGGTTTCGAAGTGGTCGACGAATCCGGCCTCACCGTCGACCTGGCGCGACGCGTGGAGGCCCTGCGCCCGGATGTAATCCTGATCGACACCGAATCCCCCGGCCGCGATGTACTGGAGCAGGTGGTGCTGGTCAGTCGCGACCAGCCGCGCCCCATCGTCATGTTCACCGACGAACACGATCCGCAGGTGATGCGCCAGGCCATCCGCTCCGGGGTCAGCGCCTACATCGTCGAGGGCATCCAGGCCCAGCGCCTGCAGCCGATCCTCGACGTGGCCATGGCACGCTTCGAGAGCGACCAGGCACTGCGCGCGCAACTGCAGGCCCGCGAGCAGCAACTGGCCGAGCGCAAGCGCATCGAACTGGCCAAGGGGCTGCTGATGAAGATGAAGGGCTGCGCCGAGGAAGAGGCCTATACCCTGATGCGCCGCCAGGCCATGGGGCGCCAGCAGAAGCTGGTGCAGGTGGCCGAGCAGATCATTGCGATGCACGAAATGCTGGGGCACTGACAGGCCATCTGCCAGCGGCGGCACCCCGCGATCAGAACGCCAGCCCGCCTGCTGGCCCCCGCCGGTGCGGCCACTGCGTATCCTCCGCGCGCCGCGCTAAACCTCGCGCGGTGCCCTCGCTTCCATTGCATGACCATGGAAGTCCGTAGTGCGACCCGTCGGCTAGGTACCTGCCGGTCGCATCCGCCCCCCCTCGTGAGCGAGACAGCATGATCGACCTTTCCACCTGGAACCTCAGCGTTCCCAGCGACCCCCGCCCCACCGAAATCACCACCCAGCAACTGCTCGACGGCTACCAGAGCAGTTACTTCAAGCGCGATGGCGACACCATCGTCTTCTGGGTGCCGGTGAACGGCTCCCACAGCGAAGACAGCACCTACCCGCGTACCGAGCTGCGCGAGACCAAACGCGACGGCAGCATCTACAACTGGTACTACACCGGCGGCGACAACGAGCTGCGCGCCACAGTCAGCGTCGGTCGCGTTCCCTCGCAGAACAAGATCATCATCGGCCAGATCCACAGCAAGTCGCCTACCAGCGGCGACGGCGAACCGCTGGTGAAGCTGCAGTACCACTACTACCCCAAGACCCAGACCGGCAGCATCGAAGCCCTGGTGCGCAACCATCCGGACGACAGCGATAGCAAGAATATCCCGCTGCTCACCGATGTGCGCCTGAACGAGCGCGTCACCTATAGCCTGCGTGTGACGTCCACCGGCCAGTTAGGCCTGCGCGCCGAAACCTCCGATGGCGAGCAGCAGTATTACCGCCAGGCCCTGAGCACCACCTGGAGCAAGCAACTGCTCTACTTCAAGGCCGGCGCCTATATCAACGACAACTACGGTCCCACTGACGAAGGTGGTCGCGTCACCTTCTACCACGTCAACCTGGCGCACTGACGCGCCCATTCAGCCCGCCTATGGCACTGCGAAACCGGCGGCGGGCTCCGTACAATGGCGCACCTTCCCCGATCCGAGAGCGCCATGGCCCGCCTGAAACTGGAATTCCCCGAAGAACTCTTCATCTACGGCACCAAGCTGACCGTGCGCGTCACCGACATCAACGGCGCCAAGCACCTGGGCAACGACTCGATGATCTCCATGATCTCCGAGGCCCGCGCGCGCTTCCTGTTCGATTACGGCATCCGCGAGAGCGGCATCATCGTCACCGACCTGGCCACCACCTACCGCGCCGAGGCCCACGCCCGCGACCAGTTGCTGTTCGAAGTCGGCGTCATGGACTTCAACAAGTACGGCGGCGACATCATCTTCCGCATCACCCGCCCGTCGGACGACACCCTGGTCGCCATGGCCAAGTCCGGCTTCGTGTTCTTCGACTACCAGGCCGGCAAGGTCACCCCCATTCCCCAGGCGTTTCGTGACGCATTCCCCAATGTGAACTGGATCGCCTGATCCTCGCCGGGCGGCGATGCTGGCAACGCGCTATACCTCTGGAGCCGTCTATCAAACCGACATCAGAGGAGAACTCCCAATGCCGTCCTTCCTTCGGGTGGGCGCGCTGTCCGGCTGTCTGTGCCTGCCTATCCTGACCCTGTCCGCGCCGTGCCCGGCGGCGGACACCGATCCCCTGCAACGCGGCCGCTATCTGGTGCAGATCGCCGGCTGCAACGACTGCCATACTCCCGGCTACGCCATGGCCCCCGAGAAAGTCCCGGAAAGCGCCTGGCTTATCGGCGACCAGTTGGGCTGGAACGGCCCCTGGGGCACCACCTACCCCGCCAATCTGCGCCTGTACATGCAGGGCCGTAGCGAGGAGCAATGGCTGGCCACGGCGCGGCAGGCGAATTTCCGGCCGCCGATGCCATCCTATGTGCTGCGTGTGATGAGCGAGGACGATCTGCGCGGCATCTACCGCTACGTCCGCCACCTGGGGCCGGCCGGACAGGTCGCCCCCGCCTACCTGCCGCCGGGCAGTGTCCCCAAGGGGCCGGCAGTGATCTTCCCCTCCCCGCCTTCTCCCTGACCCGCCGCCCCAACGGGGAGCACGCCCTGACTGCGAGCGCCCCGTTGTGGCACACCCAAGGCTTCACACTCTCTGCTAACCCATTGGTTCACCTGGGATTTGCGCTCTTGGCCCGCGCCTTGCTCTGCGCAAGGTGATGGTAATCAACGGCGATTACCCGACTTCGACAAAGGCGTCGCATCCACACCCGCGCAGTGCGGTGGGTGGAGCGACGCCTTTTTCGTTTGCCCCGGCGCAGGGGCACAGAACCGCCCCGGCGGCTGCCTTGTGGCGCACGACCGGGGTTCTCAACCGTTGCTGATGAGGTGTTCGATGAACACGAGCTTCTGGAAAGCCGGCCACGCGCCGACCCTGTTTGCCGCCTTCCTGTATTTCGACCTGAGCTTCATGGTCTGGTACGTCCTCGGCCCATTGGCAGTGCAGATCGCCACCGACCTGCAACTGACCACCCAGCAGCGCGCGCTGATGGTCGCCACACCGATCCTCTCCGGCGCCATCCTGCGCTTTCTCATGGGTCTGCTGGCCGATCGCTGGTCGCCCAAGGCCGCCGGCATTCTCGGCCAGGTGATCGTGATCTGCGCGCTGCTGGGCGCCTGGCAGCTGGGCATCCACAGCCTGGGACAGGCGATGGTCCTCGGCGTGCTGCTGGGCATGGCCGGCGCCTCCTTCGCCGTGGCGCTGCCACTGGCCTCGCAGTGGTACCCACCGCAGCACCAGGGCAAGGCCATGGGCATCGCCGGCGCCGGCAACTCCGGCACCGTGTTGACCGCGCTGTTCGCCCCGGCCATCGCCGCCGCGTTCGGCTGGCAGAACGTCTTCGGCTTCGCGCTGATCCCACTGCTGGCGACCCTGGTGGTGTTCACCCTGCTGGCCCGCAATGCGCCGGAACGCCCCGCACCGAAAGCCGTGGGTGACTACCTGAAGGCCCTGGGCGACCGCGACAGCTGGTGGTTCATGTTCTTCTACAGCGTGACCTTCGGCGGCTTTCTCGGCCTGGCCAGCACCCTGCCCGGCTACTTCCACGACCAGTACGGACTGGACCCGGTGAAAGCCGGCTACTACACCGCCGCCTGCGTCTTCGCCGGCAGCCTGATGCGCCCACTGGGCGGCGCCCTGGCCGACCGTATCGGCGGCATCCGCAGCCTGCTGGTGATGTACACCGTCGCCTCGATCTGCATCGCCGCCGTGGGCTTCCATCTGCCCAGCGCGGTGGCGGCGCTTAGCCTCTTCGTGGTCGCCATGCTCAGCCTCGGTGCGGGCAACGGCGCGGTGTTCCAGCTGGTGCCGCAGCGCTTCCGCCAGACCATCGGCGTGATGACCGGCCTGATCGGCATGGCCGGCGGTATCGGCGGCTTCTGCCTGACCGCGGGCCTGGGTGCGATCAAGCAGGCCACCGACGACTACCAGCTCGGTCTCTGGCTGTTCGCCAGCCTCGGCGTGCTCGCCTGGTTCGGGTTGCATGGGGTGAAACTACGCTGGCGCACCACCTGGGGCAGCGCGGCCGTCACCGCGGCACGGGTGTAGGCCATGGAACGCTTATGTAGGAGCGCGCCATGCGCTCGAATCTCGGGCATGGCCCGCTCCTACAGGGGGGAATCCATGAGCCTGACCCTGAGCTTCGCCCAGGCCAGCGCCACCGGCCCGCGCGACGAGAACCAGGATGCCCTGCGGGTGGTCACCCCACCCGCCGGGCTGGCCGCCAGCAAGGGGCACCTGTTCGCCATCGCCGACGGCGTCAGCCACTGCGCCGACGGCGGCCTGGCCGCGCGCCTGACACTGCAGGCGCTGGCCGCCGATTATTACGCCACCCCCGAGACCTGGGCCGTCGCCCAGGCCCTCGACCGCCTGCTGATCTCGCAGAACCGCTGGCTGCAGGCCAACGGCGGCGGCCAGCCGCTGCTCACCACCCTCACCGCCCTGGTTTTGCGCGGGCGGCGCTTCACCCTCGCCCACGTCGGCGACTGCCGCCTCTACCGCTGGCAGGCAGGGCAACTGGAATGCCTGACCCAGGACCACGTCTGGGAACAGCCCGGCATGCAGCACGTGCTCAAGCGCGCCCTGGGCCTGGATCAGCACCTGGTGGTGGACTACTGCGACGGGGAGCTGGAAGCCGGGCAATGCTTCCTGCTGGTCAGCGACGGCGTCTGGGCCGCGTTGGGCGACAACGCCATCCAGCGCCTGCTGGAAGACGCGCAATCCCTCGAAGCCTGCGCCGACGCCCTGGTCAATGCCGCGCATCTGGCCGGCAGCCAGGACAACGCCAGTGCGCTGCTCCTGCGTGTGGACGAATTGCCGCCGGCCAGCCTCGGCGATGCCCTCGCCCAGCTAGACCACTGGCCGGCGCCACCGGCATTGCGGGACGAACAGGAGTTCGAGGGCTGGCAGGTAGAAGGCCGGCTCGCACAGTCGCGCCAGTCGCTGATCTACCGCGTGCGCGACCGCCAGGGTCGCCCCTGGCTGCTCAAGACCCTGCCACCGGCATTGAGCGATGCAGCGGACGCCGGCCAGGCGCTGCTGCTGGAAGAATGGTTCCTGCGCCGCGTGCAGGGTCGCTACTTCCCCGAGCTGCACAGCCTGCCGCAACGCCAGCACCTCTACTACGTAATGCGCGAATACCCCGGGCAGACCCTGGACGAGCACCTCAAGCTGAACGGCCCGCTGAACCTGCCGGATTGGCTGGATATCGCCCAACGCCTGCTGCGTGGCCTGGGCCAACTGCACCGGCGCAACATCCTGCACCGCGACATCAAGCCGGAGAACTTGCACTGGGCCAACGACGGCGAGCTGCGCCTGCTGGACTTCGGCCTGGCGTATTGCCCGGGCCTGTCCCGCGAGGACCCGCACGACCTGCCCGGCACCCCGAGCTACCTCGCACCCGAAACCTTCCAGGGCGCAGCGCCGGACGCCCGCCAGGACCTCTACGCCGCCGGCGTCACGCTGTACCGGTTGCTCTGCGGCCATTACCCCTACGGCGAGATCGAAGCCTTCCAGCACCCCCGCTTCGGCACGCCCGCCCCGGCCAGCCGTTATCGACCAGAGGTCCCGGCCTGGCTGGACGAATGGCTGGGTCGGCTGATCACAGCGCAACCGCAGCAACGTTTCGAAACCGCCGAACAATGCCTGCTCACTCTGGAACAAGGCGAACGCCAGGCACCGACGCGGCCACGCCCCTTGCTGGAGCGCGAGCCGCTGCGGGTCTGGCGCGGGATCGCACTCGCCTCCCTGGCCATCAACCTGGGACTGATTCTCTGGCTGATGCATCGCGGCTGAGGGCGCACCAGTTCGGTTCAAAACGCTTCAGCGCAGTGCACACGCCCCGGAAAAATCACCGGCCAATGCAGCGCAAGGCGCGAAAGTACAGGCACAGCACAAGTTGGCACGTGCCCTGCAATACCCACAGCAACAATCTACAAAAGCGCGTCCCTCAACGAAGAGGCTCGCACTTCCCGATCGATCGGGACTTGGACAAAGGCGTCCTCGCCGGGCAACCGGCGGGACGCCTTTTTTGTTTTCCGCGATTGCGTGACGGAGCCCTGACATGAAAAAGCTCAAGCTCGTACTGATCGGCAACGGCATGGCCGGTGTGCGTACCCTGGAAGAACTGCTGAAGATCGCACCCGACCTCTACGACATCACCGTGTTCGGCGCCGAGCCCCACCCCAACTACAACCGCATCCTGCTCTCCCCCGTGCTGGCCGGCGAGCAGGCCTTCGAGGACATCGTCCTCAACGACCTCAACTGGTACAGCGAGAACGGCATCCGCCTGCTGCTCAACCGCAAGGTCACCCGCATCGACCGCCACCGCCGCAAGGTCTACGCCGAAGACGGCAGCGAGGCGGAATACGACCGCCTGCTGATCGCCACCGGCTCCAACCCCTTCATCCTGCCGGTACCGGGCAGCCGCCTGCAGGGCGTGATCGGCTACCGCGATATCGCCGACACCCAGACCATGATCGACACCGCCGGCACCCACAGCCACGCGGTGGTCATCGGCGGCGGCCTGCTCGGCCTGGAAGCGGCCAACGGCCTCAAGCAGCGCGGCATGGACGTCACTGTTGTGCATCTCTCCGACTGGCTGCTGGAGCGCCAGCTGGACCGCACCGCTGGCAAGCTGCTGCAGGAAGCGCTGGAATCGCGCGGCATCCACTTCCGCCTCAACACCCAGACCGAGGAACTGATCGACGACGGCAGCGGCCGCGTCTGCGCGGTGCGCTTCAAGGACGGCGAAGTGATCGCCGCCGACCTGGTGGTGATGGCCGCCGGCATCCGCCCCAACACCGAACTCGCGGAAAAGACCGGCCTGCCCTGCAACCGCGGCATCCTGGTCAACGATACCCTGCAGACCTACGACCCGCGCATCTACGCCCTGGGCGAATGCGCCAGCCATCGCGGCATCGCCTACGGCCTGGTGGCGCCGCTGTTCGAGCAGGCCAAGGTCTGCGCCAACCACCTGGCCATGCTCGGCTTCGCCCGCTACCAGGGCTCGGTCACCTCCACCAAGCTCAAGGTCACCGGCATCGACCTGTTCTCCGCTGGCGAATTCATGGGCGGCGAAGGCACCGAGACCATCACCCTCTCCGACCCCATCGGCGGCGTGTACAAGAAGCTGGTGATCAAGGACGACGTGCTGGTTGGCGCCTGTCTCTACGGCGACACCGCCGACGGTGGCTGGTACTTCCGGCAGATCCGCGAGAACCACAACGTCGCCGAGATCCGCGACCATCTGATGTTCGGCGAGAGCAGCATTGGCGACGTCGGCCACCAGGGCCAGAACAGCGCGGCGAACATGCCTGACAGCGCCGAAGTCTGCGGCTGCAACGGCGTGTGCAAAGGCACCATCGTCAAGGCGATCCAGGAGAACGGCCTGTTCAGCGTCGACGAGGTGAAGAAGCACACCAAGGCCGCCAGCTCCTGCGGCTCCTGCGCAGGCCTGGTGGAACAGATCCTGATCAGCACCGTGGGCGGCGCGGCGGACGTGAAACCCAAGAGCGAGAAAGCCATCTGCGGCTGCAGCGACCTCAACCACGGCCAGATACGCCAGGCGATCCGCGAGCATCACCTGACCTCGCTGAGCTCCGCCATGCGCTTCATGGACTGGCGCACCCCGGACGGCTGCGCCACCTGCCGCCCGGCACTGAACTACTACCTGATCTCCACCTGGCCGGGCGAGGCCAAGGACGACCCGCAGTCGCGTCTGATCAACGAACGCGCCCACGCCAACATCCAGAAGGACGGCACCTACTCGGTGGTCCCGCGCATGTGGGGCGGCGTGACCAATGCAGCCGAACTGCGGCGCATCGCCGACGTCGCCGACAAGTACCAGGTGCCCATGGTCAAGGTCACCGGCGGCCAGCGCATCGACCTCTTGGGCATCAGGAAGGACGATCTGCCGGCGATCTGGAAGGAGCTGGACATGCCCTCCGGCCATGCCTACGGCAAGTCCATTCGTACGGTGAAGACCTGCGTGGGCAGCGAGTTCTGCCGCTTCGGCACGCAGAACTCGACCCAGTTGGGCATCGACCTGGAGCACGACCTGTTCAACATGTGGTCCCCGCACAAGGTCAAGCTGGCGGTCTCCGGCTGCCCGCGCAACTGCGCCGAAGCCGGCATCAAGGACATCGGCATCATCGGCGTGGACTCGGGCTGGGAGCTGTACATCGGCGGCAACGGCGGGATCAAGACCGAGGTAGCGGAGTTCTTCGTCAAGCTCAGGACCGCCGAAGAAGTGCGCGAGTACAGCGGCGCCTTCCTGCAGCTCTACCGCGAGGAAGCCTTCTACCTCGAACGCACCGTGCACTACCTGCAGCGCGTGGGCATGGAACACATCAGGAAGGCCGTGCTGGAAGACGCGGACAACCGCCAGGCGCTCAACGCGCGCCTGCAATTCTCCCTGTCGCTGGAGCAGGACCCCTGGCAGGAGCGCATCGCCCAGCAACCGCTGAAGAAGGAATTCGAACGGATTCCGCTCAAGCAACTGGAAAGCGCCTGAGTGAACGCCGGGCCCCGCCGCCGGGGCCCCTCCCCCCGATTGCTGGAGACACCCCATGAACTGGTTCGACATCTGCGCCCTGGACGACATCAACCCACTCGGCTCTCGCGTCATCGCCGGCCCCAAGGGCGACATCGCGATCTTCCGCAGCGCCGACGATGAGGTGTTCGCCCTCGACGACCGCTGCCCGCACAAGGGCGGCCCGCTGTCCCAGGGACTCATCTACGGCAAGCGCGTGGCCTGTCCGCTGCACAACTGGCAGATCGAACTGGCCAGCGGCGAAGCCGTCGCCCCCGACCAGGGCTGCGCCCATCGCCACGAGGTGAAGGTCGAGGATGGCCGCGTGCTGCTGGCCCTGCGCGGTCTTGCGGCTCCTGACCAGACCCACTGCGCCTGATCCCCACTTTGCCGAAACCCAGCAGCGAGGCCGCGCCATGATCCCGAACCGTCGCACCACCGCATCCACCTGCTGTTACTGCGGCGTGGGCTGCGGCGTACTGATCGAGCACGAGAACGAGCGCATCCTCGGCGTGCAGGGCGATCCTCAGCATCCGGCCAACTTCGGCCGCCTGTGCAGCAAGGGCTCGACCCTGCACCTCACCGGCGATGCCGCCGCCCGCGCGCACTACCCGCAGCTGCGCCTGGGCAAGGACCTGTCGCGCACCCGCACAGACTGGGACACGGCGCTGGAGCACGCCGCCGGCGTCTTCGCCGAAACCATTCGCGAACATGGGCCGGACAGCGTCGCGTTCTATGTCTCCGGGCAACTGCTGACAGAGGACTACTACGCCTTCAACAAACTCGCCCGCGCGCTGATCGGCACCAACAACATCGACAGCAATTCGCGGCTGTGCATGTCCTCGGCAGTGGTCGGCTACAAACGCAGCCTCGGCGCCGACGCCCCGCCCTGCAGCTACGAGGACATCGAGCGGGCCGATTGCGTGATGATCGCCGGCAGCAACATGGCCTACGCCCACCCGGTGCTGTTCCGCCGCCTGGAAGAGGCCCGCGCGCGGCGCCCGGAGATGAAGCTGATCGTCATCGACCCGCGCGTCACCGACACCGCCGAGCAGGCCGACCTGCACCTGGCGATCCTGCCCGGCACCGACGTCGCGCTGTTCCACGGGATCCTGCACATCCTGCTCTGGGAAGGCTGGATCGACCGCGCCTTCATCGACGCCCACACCGAGGGCCTGGACGAACTCAAGGCGCTGGTGCGCGACTACGGCCCGCTGGCAGTCGCGGAAATCTGCGGCATCGCCGTGGACGACCTGCAGCGCGCCGCCCAGTGGATCGGCCAGGCGCCGTCGTTCCTCTCGCTCTGGTGCATGGGCCTGAACCAGTCCACCGCCGGCAGTGCGAAGAACAGCGCGCTGATCAACCTGCACCTGGCCACCGGGCAGATCGGCCGTCCCGGCGCCGGCCCCTTCTCCCTCACCGGCCAGCCCAATGCCATGGGCGGCCGCGAGACCGGCAGCCTGTCCAACCTGCTGCCCGGCCACCGCGAAGCCGGCAATGCCGAACACCGCGCGGAAGTCGCCGCCTACTGGGGCGTCGAGCACCTGCCGGAGAATCCCGGCCTGAGCGCCATCGAGCTGTTCGACGCGGTCCGCGATGGGCGCATCAAGGCCCTGTGGATCGCCTGCACCAACCCGGCGCAGTCCCTGCCGGACCAGACCCGCGTGCGCGAAGCCCTGGCTACCTGTCCCTTCGTCATCGTCCAGGAAGCCTTCACCACCAGCGAAACCTGCCAGTACGCCGACCTGCTGCTGCCGGCCGCCAGCTGGGCCGAGAAGGAAGGTACGGTGACCAACTCCGAACGCCGCATCAGCCATGTGCGCCCGGCCATCCCCGCCATCGGCGAGGCACGCGCGGACTGGAGCATCGTCTGCGATTTCGCCCGCCACCTGGAGCAGCATCTGCGCCCAGGCGAAACCAGCCTGTTCGGTTTCGACTCGCCGGCTGCGCTGTTCGATGAATACAAGCTGCTGACCCGCGAGCGCGATCTCGATCTCTCCGGTATCGATTACGCCTTGCTGGACACCCTTGGCCCGCAACAATGGCCCTTCCCTTCCGGGGCTGCCCAGGGCATCGAGCGCCTGTATGGCGACGGACAGTTTCCCACCACCAATGGCCGCGCCCGGCTTATCGCCGAGCCTTACCGCGCGCCGAAGGAAAAACGCGATGCACGCTATCCGCTGATCCTCAACACCGGGCGCCTGCGTGATCAGTGGCACGGCATGACCCGCACCGGCACCGCTCCGCAGCTGTTCGGTCACGTCGAGGAAGCCGTGCTCGGCCTGCACCCGGACGAACTGCGCCGCCGACGCATCAGCGACGGCCAACTGGTCCGCCTGCACAACCGCCGTGGTGAACTGGTACTACCGGTGCAGGCCGACGATCGCCTGCGTCCCGGCCAGGCTTTCCTGCCGATGCACTGGGGTGACCGCTTCCTCAAGGGGCTGGGCGTCAACGTACTCACATTACCGGCCGTGGACCCGCTGTCGCGTCAGCCCGAGCTGAAACACGCCACGGTGGAAGTCAGCCGTATCGAGCTGCCCTGGCAGTTCTTCGCCCTGGTGGAAGGCGACGTACAGAAGCGTTTCGACGCCCTGCGCCCGCTGTTCGAAAGCCTGCGTTACGCCAGCTTCAGCCCCACCGGCCGCGAGCGCCCGGCCCTGGTGATCCGTGCTGCGCACCAGGAGGCGCCGAACGCGGAATGGCTGGCCGCCATCGATGCGCTGCTCGATCTCAACGATGGGCCAGTCATGGCGTACGACGACCCCCGTCTCTCGGTCGGCAAACGCGTACGCATCGAGCAATCGCGCATCGTCTCGCTGCGCCTGGCCGGCGAAACGGCAGCGCGCGCCTGGCTGCGCGAACTGTGGAAGGAAGGCCGCGCGGACCATGAACTGCGCCGCTGGCTGCTCGCACCCCTCAGTGCCGCGCCGGGCAAAGCCGGTGTGACGTCCGACAAGACCCTGTGCAACTGCCTGAACGTCAGCCAGAGCCGCATCCAGGCCGGCATCGACCAGGGCCTGGACCTCGACGGACTCAAGTGCGAACTCAAGTGCGGGACAGCCTGCGGCTCCTGCGTACCGGAAATCAAACGCCTGCTGGCCCAGCGTCCGCTGGCCGCAACGGCCTGAATCGAGCCGTGCAGACGGCAGCCCGAGGAGAAAGATTATGAGTGGAAAAGTCTGGCTGATCGGCGCAGGCCCGGGTGATCCGGAGCTGCTGACCCTGAAGGCAGTACGCGCCCTGGCGCAAGCCGAGGTGATCCTGATCGATGATCTGGTGAACCCGGCGGTGCTGGAACATTGCCCGACGGCGCGGGTGATTTCCGTCGGCAAGCGCGGCGGCTGCCGCTCGACGCCGCAGGATTTCATCCATCGACTGATGCTGCGCCATGCCCGCCAGGGGCGACGCGTGGCGCGCCTGAAAGGGGGCGATCCGTGCATCTTCGGGCGCGGCGGCGAGGAAGCCGACTGGCTCGGTGCGCGGGGTATCGAGTGCGAACTGGTGAACGGCATTACCGCCGGATTGGCAGCTGCGACTCAGTGTCGCATCCCGCTGACCCTGCGCGGCATCAGCCGAGGCGTAACGCTGGTGACCGCACACACCCAGGATGACAGCCCCCTGAACTGGCGCGGCCTGGCCGAGGGTGGCACGACGCTGGTGGTGTACATGGGTGTGGCGAAACTGGCGGAAATCCGCGACGGCCTGCTGGATGGCGGAATGCCCGCCAACACGCCGGTAGCGATGATCGAGAATGCCTCCCTGCCCAGCCAGCGCGAGTACCGCAGCCGGATCAAGGACATGCTCGAAGATGCCCGGCGTTTTGCCCTGAAAAGCCCGGCAATCCTGGTGATCGGCGAGGTGGCAGCCGCCACGCAGCAGCTCGTTCTGGAACGTACCGCCTGATCCGAGAGCTTTCTCGCAGGCAAAGAAAAACCCGGCCTAGGCCGGGTTTTTCTCAGCAGCTCAGACCAATTACTTGGCTTGGGCTTCTACTTGGGCTTCTACGCGGCGGTTAACAGCGCGGCCTTCGGCAGTTGCGTTGTCAGCAACCGGACGGGTCTCACCGTAACCAACAGCGTTTACGCGGCCGCCTTCAACACCGTACTCGTTGACCAGTACGTCACGAACGGCGTTGGCACGACGCTCGGACAGCTTCTGGTTGTAGGCGTCGGTGCCGACGGAGTCGGTGTGGCCTTCAACGGTGGTGGAGGTGGACGGGTACTGCTTCATGAAGTCAGCCAGGTTCTTGATGTCAGCGTAGCTGTTCTCTTTGACCTTGGACTTGTCGAAGTCGAACTTCACGTCCAGCTGAACGCGAACGACTTCAGCAACAGCCGGGCAGCCGTTGGCGTCAACGGTGACGTTGGCCGGGGTGTTCGGGCACTTGTCGACGTTGTCGCAGACGCCGTCGTTGTCGGAGTCGGAGCAGACTTCAGCAACCGGCTCCGGAGCCGGGGCGGCTTTGCCACCACCGAAGTTCATACCAACACCCAGGCCAGCCATCCACTCGCCCTGGTGACCGTTGTCACGCTGCTCCAGGCCGTACTGACCGTCGAGGCTCGCCTTGGCGTAGAAGTTCTCGGTGAAGTAGTACTTCAGACCGGTACCGATCATGGCCATGGTCAGGTTCTGACGACCACCGTTATCGGAGTTGATGTTGGTCAGGCTCTGGTGACCGATACCTGCCGACACGTACGGACGCAGGTTGCCAGCACCCGGGGTGCCGAAGTGGTAGATGGCATCCAGAGTGCTCAGGTTGCCGTGAACCTTCTTGTTACCGGTCTCGTAGGTGCCACGAACGTCGTGGTACTCACCGTAGGACAGAGCCAGCTCTACGTCGTCGGTCAGGAAGTAGCCAACCGAACCGCCGTACAGATCCGCGTTCTTCATGTTGCGGGTGCTGTCGGTGAAGTAGCGCTTGCCGAAGGCCTCGACCTCGACCGCGCCCTGGCCTTGAGCGAAGGCGTTTACAGCGGTGGCGGCGATTACAGAGCCGACAACGACGCCAAGGGTGTTCTTCAGTTTCATCCGTTAAATCCCCATCTTGGTGGTCAATAAGTTGTCAAACCATAGGCCGTACAACTTGGGTGGCAAGTTTATCAGAACTTCCCGGCCAAAGAGACAATATTTACTAAACTAAGATTCCGTCACACCGGAAAACTTTTCGCGCAATCGATCGAGTGCACGCTTGTAGCGCATCTTGGTGGCGCTCAGGCCCATGTGCATGATGTCGGCGATTTCCTGGAACTCAAGTTCAGCCACGAATCGCAACACCAGAATTTCCCGATCAATGGGATTGACATGAACTAGCCATCGGTCTAGTCCACCACGCTCTTCCAGTTTCGGAGCCTTCTCTTCGGAAGCCTCCTCCACCGGATCCAGACTCAACGCATCGAGCAATCGCCGTTTGCGCCGCTCCTTCCGATATTGGGTAATGCACTCGTTGTAAGTGATGCTGTACAGCCAGGTCTTGAACTTCGATTTACCCTCGAAGTTCTTCAAACCATACAGAACCTTCAACATCACTTCTTGACACACATCATCGGCGTCCCGGTCATTGCCCAGATATCGGGCACAGACATTGAACAGCGTGCGCTGGTAGCGGCGCATCAGCTCTTCATAGGCCCGGGTCACATGGAACAGTTCCGCGTGAGAACGCTCCACCAGCTCCTCATCGGTGAGCTGGCGCGGGTCGTAGCGCAAGGGCAGTGATTGCGGCGTGTTCAAGTCGGGTCGGGCCAGGTCATGTCAGCGGCCGATGCGGCTCAGGTGGAGCGGCATCGGTGATCGGTCATCTCAGCGACTGGTCACTCGCTGATCGAGCAGGATGCGGTTGGCAATGGACACCAGCTCGCCCTCTTCCGTCAGCAGGATAGTCTTGATGGTACCAATTTCCTCGATGATGCCTTCGACATCCGCGACTTTCACTTGTTGCCCGACGTGGTACAGCTCACGCACATAAATGCCCGCGATGATCTGGCCGGCGACTTCGCGGCTGCCAAGGCCCAGGGCCAGCGCCGCCGCCAGGCCGATGGTGATCAGCACGATGGCGATGATGTAGTTCAGCAGGTCGGTCTTGACCTCGAGCTGGCCGATGGCCACCGAGATGCTGATGATGATGACCAGCCACTGGGCGACACGCCCCAGGCCATTGGCGTATTCGAGACCGACACCGTCCGCGGCGCCGCGCACCAGGCTGTTGGCCAGCTGGGCGAGGAGAATGCCGACGATCAGCACCAGCGCCGCGCCGAAGACCTTCGGCAGGTACAGCGCAAGCATGTCGAGGGTGGCGGATACACGCTGCAGGCCCAGCGACTCCGCAGCGGAGACCAGGAACACCAGCAGCACGAACCAGTAGATGATCTTGCCGATCAGGGTCGAGACCGGCACCTGGATGCCGGCACGGGACATCAGCTTGGTCAGGCCGGTGCCCGCCATCAGGCGATCCAGGCCCAGCTTGGCCAGCAGCTTGGACAGCAGCGCGTCGAGCAGCTTGGCGACGATGAAGCCGAGCAGCACGATCACCAGCGCGGCGAGCAGGTTCGGAATGAACCCGGCCAGCTTGCCCCACAGGGTGTTCATGGCGGTGAGCAGGCTTTGCGTCCAGATGTCGAATTGCATGTTCAATCGGCCTTGTCAGCGGAAGGGGCGGAATTCTGCACGTGGCGCGATACGGGTGCAAGGTGCGCGGCGCCACGGGTGACCCCAATGGACAGCGCCTCCAGCCAGTGGCCCATGAGGCTGAACAGGTCGCCCGCGCCGACCTGGCGGTTGGCGGTCTTGAGCACGCGATCCAGGCGCGAGTCGTCGCCCGGCTGCTCCGGCGGCATCTTCAGCAGATCACGCAAGGATTCTTCAAATGGGTCGTGCATACGCACCTCGCCTGTGTGAGGTGCTTGACGCCCTCACCACCTCAAAAGTCACACCTAGAGCCAACGCAGGCGGCGGAAGATCCACCACTGGAAGGTGGCAATCCCAAGGATCAGCAGGCAGGCCACGGCGAAACCGTAGGGTGCGCTGGAGCCGGGAATGCCGCCGACGTTGATACCCAGAAGCCCCGTCACGAAACTCATGGGCAGGAAAAAGCCGGTGATTATACCCAGCAGATACATGGTGCGGTTCATTCGCTCGGTAATTCGACGATGTTCGGCCTCCTGGATCAGGCTGATGCGCTCGCGAATCAGCTCCAGCTCCTCCAGGTTCCGGGTCAGGCGGTTGTACAGCTCGTTCCAGTAGTCGGCGTCATCGGCGACCGTCCAGGACAGCCTGAACTTGATCATCTGCGCATAGATGTCGCGCTGCGGCGAGAGATAGCGCCGCAACCCGGCAGCCCGCCGGCGCAGCGTCCGCAGCTGATGCTGATCGGGGATGCTGCGCTCGTCCTCCTCGATGGCTTCCTCCATGGCGTCGAGCTGGTCAGCCAGGCCACCGATCAGCGTATCGACCCGGTCGGTGAGGTAGTGCGCGAGATACAGCACCACTTCCGACGCCGTCTTCGGGCCGCGCCCGGCCGCGAGGTCGGTACGCAGGTCGGCCACTGCCTTGAGCGGGCGCAGACGCAGGGAAATCACCCGCTGCGACTCGGCGTAGACGCGCAGCGACACCATGTCCTCGGGCACCGCTCCGGGGTTCAGGTTGACCCCGCGCAGGAACAGCAGCAGGCGCTCGCCACCCAAGTCCACCAGGCGCGGGCGGGTCGCCTCCTCCAGCAGCAGGTCGCAGGCGAACTCGTTGAGCCCGCTGGACTCGCGTAGCCAGGCTTGCGCCTCCGGCACGCCGCGATCCCAGTGCACCCAGAGACTTTCCTCGGGCTTGAGGTCCAGCAATGGCAATTCGTTGCGGGAGACTTCCCGGGCACCGCCACGCCCATCGAGCACGAAGCCGTCGATCAAGCCGCGCTCGGTACCACTTTCGTATGCCTGCATGCCCTCTCCCGCGTTCGCCCTCGGGGCGCTCCATGAAAAATGCCGGAAGCCTTCGCTTCCGGCATTGACTCGAACCGCGCCCGGAGGTTCGATTTACTCCGGCATTTTCAACGCTTTAGGCGAAACGATGATGCCGTTGTTGTCGGCATAGACGAACTCGCCCGGGCGGAAGGTGATGCCGCCGAAGGTCACTGCGACGTTCAGGTCGCCGATGCCGCGCTTGTCGGTCTTCATCGGGTGACTGGCCAGCGCCTGCACGCCCAGGTCGGTCTGCGCGATCACGTCGACGTCACGGATGCAGCCATACACCACGATGCCTTCCCAGCCATTCTTCGCCGCCTTCTCGGCCAGCATGTCGCCCAGCAGCGCGCGGCGCAGGGAGCCGCCGCCATCCACCACCATGACCTTGCCCTTGCCGTCCTTCTCGACCTGCTCCTTGACCAGCGAGTTGTCCTCGAAGCACTTGATGGTGACGATCTCGCCACCGAAGGAGTCCCGCCCGCCGAAGTTGCTGAACATCGGCTCGACGACCTGGACCAGCTCCGGGTAGGCATCGCACAGATCGGGGGTGACGTAATGCATGGAGACGCTCCTCTTGATGAAAACGGATACGGCAATCCGGCCCTGACGTGACCGAAAGGCTCACTGGCGTCACAGTCTACCCGCTATGGCGCCACGCTCAAGCCTGCGCCAGGGCGCCCTGCCCGGCCGGCAATGCACCCTGTTCCAGCCAGTGCTGCAACAGAGGCCAGACCTCACGCTGCGCCGCCTTGCTGATCAGCATTTCGACATGGCCGAAGTCTTCGGAGAACCCCTGCCGCCTGCCCAGACGCAGGTATTCCCGAACCTCGGAGCCAAACTGCTCCAGCAACTGGCGACAGGCCCAGGCCGGATCCTGATAGTCACCGTCGGAGGCCACCGCCAGCACCGGCACATTGACGCTTTGCAGGCCACCCCACCAGTCATTGTCCTTCTCGCCAAAACGACCGAACAGGCTGTACCAGCGCAGGGTTTCCAGCGCCAGGCCGAGAGGTTCGTCTTCCGGACCGCGCTTGAGCCTGGAGCCGGACAGCCCGCCCATGCGCTTGAGCAGGAAACGCCCGCTCCAGGCCACCGGCGGCAGCTTGAGCGGCCAGTAGGTACGGCTGATCTGGCTGCCACACAGCGCCACGCTGGCCGCCTGCCCGCCTTCCAGATAGCCGCCACCGAGCGCCGCCGCGAGGGTGATGCCGCCCAGGGAATGGCCGATCCAGTGGGGCGCCTGGCCGCTCTGCTCGACGACGAAGCCGGCGATGGCCGGCAGGTCGAAGCGCGCATAGTCGGCCACGCGGTTGCGGTCATAGTCCTGGTTGCGCGGAGAGAGCCCGTGCCCGCGCATCTCCGGAATCCAGACGTCGAAGCCGGCACGCGCCAGGTACGGGCCGAAGCCGATGCACTTGGGCGAATACCAGAAGCGACGGTTGGAAAAACTGCCGTGCAGAAGGATCACCGGCACGCCACGGGAGCCGTCGCGCAGCCCGAGACGGGTCAGCACCAGCTCGACGCTGGAGTCGGGGCTGTTGCCCGGTTTCAAACGGTATACGTCCTCGGTGAGGTCACCGCGGAACTCTGCGCTCATCAGCGCGACGGGAAAGAGTTGACTGCTGCTTTGCATGGAATCGGCTGGCACAAAAAAGGGCGGGTGAAATCACCCGCCCTTCTCAGGATGGTGAAGGAACCGTCAGGAGTGGCCTTCTGCGAGGAAGAACCAGGTGTCGAGAACCGAGTCGGGGTTCAGCGACACGCTCTCGATGCCCTGCTCCATCAGCCACTTGGCGAGATCCGGGTGGTCCGACGGCCCTTGGCCGCAGATGCCGATGTACTTGCCGGCACGGTTGCACGCCTGGATGGCGTTGGACAGGAGCTTCTTCACCGCCGGGTTACGCTCGTCGAACAGGTGCGCGACGATGCCGGAGTCACGATCCAGGCCCAGGGTCAGCTGGGTCAGGTCGTTGGAACCGATGGAGAAGCCGTCGAAGAACTCCAGGAACTCATCGGCCAGCAGGGCGTTGGACGGCAGCTCGCACATCATGATGACGCGCAGGCCGTTCTCGCCACGCTTGAGGCCGTTGGTGGCCAGCAGGTCGACGACCTGGGAGGCTTCGCCCAGGGTACGCACGAACGGCACCATCAGCTCGACGTTGGTCAGGCCCATTTCGTTGCGGACCTTCTTCATCGCGCGGCATTCGAGTTCGAAGCAGTCGCGGAAGGACTCGCTGATGTAGCGCGAGGCGCCACGGAAGCCGAGCATCGGGTTTTCTTCTTCCGGCTCGTAGAGCTTGCCGCCGATCAGGTTGGCGTATTCGTTGGACTTGAAGTCCGACAGACGCACGATGACCTTCTTCGGCCAGAAGGCAGCGGCCAGGGTGCTGACGCCCTCGACCAGCTTCTCGACGTAGAAGCCGACCGGATCGTCGTAACCGGCGATGCGCTTCTCGACGCTGTCCTTGATGTCCGCCGGCAGGCTGGCGAAGTTCAGCAGCGCCTTGGGGTGCACGCCGATCATGCGGTTGATGATGAATTCCAGGCGAGCCAGGCCGACACCTTCGTTCGGCAACTGGGCGAAGTCGAACGCGCGGTCGGGGTTGCCGACGTTCATCATGATCTTGAACGGCAGTTCCGGCATGGCATCGACCGAGTTCTGGCGGATGTCGAAGCCCAGTTCGCCTTCGTAGATCAGGCCGGTGTCGCCTTCGGCGCAGGATACGGTCACGCGCTGGCCATCCTTCAGCGCAGCGGTGGCGTTGCCACAGCCGACGACTGCCGGGATGCCCAATTCACGGGCGATGATCGCGGCGTGACAGGTACGGCCGCCACGATTGGTGACGATGGCGCTGGCGCGCTTCATCACCGGCTCCCAGTCCGGGTCGGTCATGTCGGAAACCAGTACGTCGCCCGGCTGGACCTTGTCCATCTCGGAAACGTCGTGGATCACCTTCACCGGGCCTGCGCCGATGCGCTGGCCGATGGCGCGGCCTTCCACCAGGACCTTGCCCTTTTCCTTGAGCAGGTAGCGCTCCATCACGGTGGCGCTGACGCGGCTCTTCACGGTCTCGGGACGGGCCTGGACGATGTACAGCTTGCCGTCGTCGCCATCTTTGGCCCACTCGATGTCCATCGGACGCTCGTAGTGCTTCTCGATGATCAGGGCCTGCTTGGCCAGTTCGGTCACTTCGGCGTCGGACAGGGCGAAGCGGGCACGATCGGCCTTCTCCACGTCGACCACCTTGACCGACTTGCCGGCCTTGGCTTCTTCGCCGTAGACCATCTTGATGGCCTTGCTGCCCAGGTTGCGACGCAGGATCGCTGGGCGGCCGGCTTCCAGGGTCGGCTTGTGGACGTAGAACTCGTCGGGGTTCACCGCACCCTGGACCACGGTCTCGCCGAGGCCATAGGCGCCGGTAATGAACACCACGTCACGGAAACCGGATTCGGTGTCCAGGGTGAACATCACACCGGCGGTGCCGGTTTCCGAGCGGACCATGCGCTGCACACCGGCGGACAGGGCGACCAGCTTGTGGTCGAAGCCCTGGTGCACGCGGTAGGCGATGGCACGGTCGTTGAAGAGGGAGGCGAACACTTCCTTGGCCGCGCGGATCACGTTGTCCACGCCGCGGATATTCAGGAAGGTCTCCTGCTGGCCGGCAAAGGAGGCGTCCGGCAGGTCTTCGGCGGTTGCCGAGGAGCGTACGGCAACGGCCATATTGTCGTTGCCGCCGGCCATCTCGGTGAAGGCCTTGCGGATGTCGGCGTCGAGCTGGGCCGGGAATTCGGCATCCATCACCCATTGGCGGATCTGCGCACCGGTCTTGGCCAGGGCATTCACGTCATCCACATCGAGAGCGTCCAGCGCAGCATGGATGCGATCGTTAAGGCCGCTCTGCTCGAGGAAGTCACGGTAGGCCTGGGCGGTGGTGGCGAAACCACCTGGTACGGAAACACCAGCACCGGCGAGGTTGCTGATCATTTCGCCCAGGGATGCGTTCTTGCCCCCCACACGTTCGACATCATGGACGCCGAGCTTATCGAGGGAAACTACGTACTCTACCAAGGTGATCTCTCCACTAAGGTGTTGGAAAAGGTCGTACGGGCCGGTGCGGCGCCACTCTTCTGGCCCGGGCCAGAAAAATGAGTAAGAATGCCCCGGCAAAGGGCCTTGCAAACGCGCGGCCTATCATAGCCAAGAAACGTTCCTACCTTAAGGCCCGCAGCGCATATGAAACGAACTGCATTCTTCATTTCCGATGGCACCGGCATCACTGCCGAAACCCTCGGCCAGAGCCTTCTTGCGCAGTTCGAGAACATCAATTTCGTCAAACTGACGCGACCTTACATCGATACCGAAGAAAAAGCGCGCGTCATGGTACAGCAAATCAACAACGCTGCCGAGGCGGACGGGGCACGCCCGATCATCTTCGATACCATCGTAAACCGCGAGATCCGTTCGGTCCTTGCGCAATCCAACGGTTTCATGATTGACATCTTCTCGACGTTTTTGTCCCCGCTCGAGCAAGAATTATCCGCCGACTCGTCGTATTCCGTCGGAAAATCCCACAGCATTGGCCACAACTCCAATTACATGGAGCGTATCGACGCGGTCAACTTCGCACTCGACAACGACGACGGCGCCCGCACCCACTACTACGACAAGGCCGACCTGATCCTGGTGGGCGTGTCGCGCTCCGGTAAGACCCCGACCTGCCTTTATATGGCGTTGCAGTACGGCATCCGCGCGGCGAACTACCCGCTGACCGAGGAAGACATGGAGCGCCTGCAACTGCCCAACGCGCTCAAGCCCTACAAGCACAAGCTGTTCGGCCTGACCATCGACCCCGACCGGCTGACCTCCATCCGCAACGAGCGCAAGCCCAACAGCCGCTACGCCAGCTTCGCCCAGTGCGAATTCGAGGTCCGCGAGGTGGAGAACCTGTTCCGCCGCGAAAACATCGCCTACATCAACTCGACGCATTTCTCGGTGGAAGAGATCTCCGCCAAGATCCTCGTCGAGAAAGGCGTGGAACGCCGGCTCAAGTAGCCTCCCAACTCTCGAAATTCCCTCAATCGACGGCCGGCATCCCCGGCCGTTAGTCTTTCGGCAGCCTCTCGCCAACCCGCCTATCATTCTGTAGACCCGAGATTTGCCCGTGGCGTTTTCGACGGGTCGGGCATTCCCCGGCACAGGCAAAGGAGAGCGCCATGCGCGAATGTCAGCACCTGATTCTGGCTGCCCTGCTGGCGTTGGCCGGCTGCGACAAGAGCGAGCCGCCCAACGCCAAGGTCACCACACCCCCAGCCGCCGGCCAACCCGCTGCCGCAACCCCAGCGACACCAGCCCCAACACCGGCAGCCGCGCCAGCGCCACCCGCCGCCCCGGCGACAGCAGCGCCTCCGGCAGCTCCGGCAAGTTCGTCTCAGGCCGTGTTCAGCACCGAAGAGCTCGACCAGATGCTTGCGCCGCTGGCGCTGTACCCGGACTCCCTGCTGGCACAGGTGCTGATGGCGACCACTTATCCGGGCAACGTGGCCGATGCAGCCGCCTGGACCAAGGCCCACCCCGGCCTGAGCGGCGACGAGGCCGTGAAGCAGGTTGCCAACCAGCCGTGGGACCCGAGCGTCCAGTCGCTGGTCGCCTTCCCTGTCGTATTGGCCACGCTGGAACAGGACCCGGCCTGGGTTCAACGCGTCGGCGACGCCTTCCTGGCGCAGCCCGACGCCGTGATGGATTCCGTCCAGCGCCTGCGCCGCCAGGCCCAGGCTGCCGGCAACCTGAAGTCCAATGAACAGCAGACCATCAGCATCAAGCCAGCGGCCCCGCCTCCGGCGCAGCCTGCCCCCGGCGGCGACACTGTGGTCGCGCAACAACCGGCGCCCTCGCAGACGATCGTCATCGAGCCGACCAACCCGCAGGTGGTCTACGTGCCCAGCTACAACCCCAATCAGGTCTACGGCACCTGGGCCTATCCCTCCAACCCGCCGACCTACTACCCGCCTCCGCCCCAATACCAGTACCCCGTCGCTACCGCGCTGGCCACCGGCCTGGCGTTCGGCGCGGGCATCGCCATCGTCAATTCGCTCTGGGGCGACTGCGACTGGGACGACCATGAGATCGATGTGGATGTCGAGCACTACAACAACTTCAACAGCAACCGGAACGTCAATCGCAACGTGAACCGCGAGTACAACGGCAACCGCGCCACCTGGCGCCATGATCCCACCTATCGCAATGGCGTGCCCTACCGGGACGCGGCCAGCCGCGAGCAGTACAACCGCCGGCTGGCAGGCGGCGAGCAACGCGAAGCATTGCGCGGCTTCGACTCCGCCCGCACCCAGGAACGTGCCCGGGCCCGCGAGAGCCTTGCCCAGCGCGGCATCGCCGCACCGGCGGTGAACAATGAGCAGGCCCGCGAACGCGCCCAGGCCGCCACCCGCGACCTGAGGGACAACCCGCAAGCCCGCGAGCGCGCACAGGCCGCCACTCGGGAACTGCGCAACAACCCCGACGCCCGTCAGCGCGCGCAAAGCGTTGCGCAAAACCGCGGCGTCCAGGCACAGCAACGGCCACGGGCGCAGAACAACTCGCAAATCCGCGAACAGGCCCGCCAGCAGCGCGCGAGAACCCAGGCGCCGCGCAACAATGCCTTCGTCGGAGCCAACAACCCGAGGCAATCCCGAGCGTTCTCCGAGCGCGGACAAGCCAGCCGCGCCGTCGCCAGCCGGCCTCAGGCCGCACGCGCCGGGCACACCGTACAACGTCCAGCCCGCGCGCTATCCGGCGGCGGACGGCGCCGATAGGAGACGAATCATGCATTTCGCATCGCGCCTACTGGCGCTCGCCCTCCTGGGCGCACTGCCCTGCAGCCTGCTGGCACAGGAAACCTTTCCCACGCCGGAAGCCGCCGCCGATGCCTTCGTCGCCGCGCTCGGCACCGAGAAGGCCGACCCGGAGCGCCTGACCGCCCTGCTCGGCAAGGACTGGCGTAGCTACATCCCGCCCGAAGGCATCGACCGGGAGGAAGTGGATGCCTTCCTCGCGCATTACAAGGACAAGCACCAGATCGAGAAAGACGGTCCCGGCCGCGCCCATCTTGTGGTCGGCAACGACCCATGGACGCTGCCCCTGCCGATCCTGCACGAGAAGCAGGGCTGGGCATTCAACGCCAAGGCGGGCGGCGAGGAAATTCGTGTCCGCCGCATCGGCCGCAACGAAGAGTCGGCGGTGAACGCGGTGCAGGCCTATCACGATGCACAGATGGACTTTGCCGAAGTCGACCGCAATGGCGACGGCATACTGGAATACGCCCAGAAGTTCGTCAGCAGCGATGGCCGCCACGACGGCCTGTACTGGCCGCAAGAGGAAGACGGCGAGGAAAGCCCGCTCGGTCCCCTGTTCGGCGACGAACTCCCGGACGGCGGCTGGCACGGCTATCACTTCCGGATACTCACCGCCCAGGGCCCCTCGGCCCCCGGCGGCGCCTATGACTACCTGATCGGCGGCAAGATGACCCGAGGCTTCGCCCTGATCGCCTGGCCGGTCCGTTATGGCGACACGGGCGTGATGAGCTTCATGATCAGCCACGACGGGGAGGTCTTCTCCAAGAACCTGGGCCCCAATGGCGACAAGATCGCCCTGAAGATGGCCCGCTTCGACCCCGACAGCAGCTGGAACGAAGTCAAGACCCCGGAACGCCCCTGAGCCCCCGGCGCCCGCCCGGTGACAGCCAGGCTGCCAAGGATCGTGAACGCGCGCATGGCGTCCTCGCACTGGCGTCAGGCGCGCGGGCCGGCCGCCCCACGCCGACAACAAATACCCTGCCAAGCGGCCAACCGACTGTCGCCACGTAAAAACCACATGGTAGAATTCGCCGCGCTATTGCCTGGCGTCCCTGGGCCCTGCCTGGTGGCAATCCGACCATGTTCAGGCGTGGGTGACGACCGGGACACCCACTATTCCAAGGCTTTGCGGCCACTCACTCATCAAGACCCATGAGACTCAAGCCCACTGCCCTGCTGCCCCTGAGCATTGTCCTGTTTTCCGGCTTCAGCGCCGCTGCCGGCAAGACCGTCTACGGTCTGAACGAGTACGCCCGCATCGACGACCTGAGCCTGGAACTGGCCGCCAAGCTCGACACCGGCGCCAAGACCGCCTCGCTCAGCGCCCGTGATATCAAGCGCTTCAAGCGCGACGGCGAGACCTGGGTACGTTTCTACCTGGCCACCGACACCGCCGACAGCCAGCCGATCGAAAAGCCCCTGGCCCGCATCAGCAAGATCAAGCGCCGTCATGGCGACTACGACCCTGACGAAGGCAAGGACTATACCGCCCGCCCGGTGATCGAGCTGGACGTCTGCATGGGCAAGGTTCGACGCACCATCGAAGTGAACCTTACCGACCGCAGCGCCTTCCAATACCCGCTTCTGATCGGCTCCGACGCGCTCAAGCGCTTCGGCGCCCTGGTCGACCCGAGCCTGAAATACGCTGCCGGCAAGCCCGGCTGCCAACCCGTAGCGAAACCTGCCGAGTAATCCCATGCGCTCTCTTACCCTGCATCTGAAGGTCCTGATCGCCATCCTGCTGACGCTGGGCGTCGCGATCACCGCCTACCAGATCTTCATCCTCGGCATCCCGATGACCGAGGCCGAGACCGACGACTTGTGGAACATCGACGCCAAGGTCGAATTCATCGCCACACCGAAGACGCCGGTGAAGGTGCAGATGTTCGTCCCGCCGTTGAGCCAGAACTACGTCAGCCTCAACGAGAGCTTCGTCTCCAACAACTACGGCGTAGGCATCAACCGCGCCGACGGCAACCGCAAGGTGACCTGGTCCTCGCGGCGCGCCAGCGGCCAGCAGACCCTCTATTACCGCCTGGTGCTGACCAAGCGCTACACCGGCGCCGCCGGCGAGAAGCCCAAGGAAAAGGGCCCGATCTTCCGTGACAGCCTGCCCCTGGAAGGCCCGGAAAAGATCGCCGCCGAAGCCCTGATCGCTCCCATCCGCCAGCATTCGGCGGACGTCGAGACCTTCGTCAGCGAAGCCATCAAGCGCGCCAACAACCTCAGCGACGACAACGTCAAGCTGCTGCTGGCCGGCGACACCAGCCTGGAAAAACGCTCCCATGTGGTCGAGACCCTGCTGGCCGTAGCCCATGTGCCGCTGGAACGCGTGCACACCATTCGCCTGGTGGCCAACCAGCCGCAACAGCCTGAGCTCTGGCTGCGCAGCTTCAACGGCAAGGAATGGCTGTACTTCAATCCGGAAACCGGCGAGCGCGGCCTGCCCGCCGACCGCCTGATCTGGTGGCTGGGCGATGAAAGCCTGCTGTCCATCGAAGGCGGCAAGAAGGCCCAGGTCAACTTCAGCCTCAACAGCAGCGAGATGAACGCCATCCGCCTGGCCAAGCTGTCGGACGAGAACACCGACGCGGCCTTCCTCGAGTACTCGCTGTACGGCCTGCCGCTGTCCACCCAGCAGACCTTCCAGATCATGATCATGATCCCGTTCGGCGTGCTGGTGATCCTGGTGCTGCGCAACCTGATCGGCATCCAGACCCTGGGTACCTTCACCCCCGTGCTGATCGCCCTCGCCTTCCGCGAAACCGGCCTGCAATGGGGTATCGGACTGTTCACCGTGATCACCGCGCTGGGCCTGTCGCTGCGCTCCTATCTCGAACACCTGAAGTTGCAGATGCTGCCACGCCTGTCGGTGGTGCTGACCTTCGTGGTGGTGATGATCGCCGCCATCAGCCTGCTCAGCCACAAGCTGGGCTTCGAGAGCGGCCTGTCGGTGGCGCTGTTCCCGATGGTGATCCTGACCATGAGCATCGAACGCCTGTCGATCACCTGGGAAGAACGCGGCGCCGCGCACGCCATGAAGGCCGCCATCGGCACCCTGGTCGCCGCCGCCCTGGCGCACATCCTGATGCGCATTCCGGAACTGGTGTACTTCGTGTTCACCTTCCCGGCCGTGCTGCTGATCCTGGTGGCGTTCATGCTGGCGATGGGTCGCTACCGCGGTTACCGCCTGACCGAACTGTTCCGCTTCAAAGCCTTCCTCAAGGACTAAGCCATGTTCGGCCTGATCAAGCGATGGAAAGCCCTGAGCGCCCTCGGCATCATGGGCATCAACCGGCGCAACGCGGACTACGTGCTCAAGTACAACCAGCGGCACCTGTACCCGATCGTCGACGACAAGATCATCACCAAGCAGCGCGCGATCGAGGCGGGCATCCACGTACCGGAAATGTACGGGATCATCTCCACCGAGAAGGAGATCGAGCGCCTGCCAGAGATCATCGGCGACCGTAACGACTTCGTGATCAAGCCCGCGCAAGGCGCCGGCGGCGACGGCATCCTGGTGATCGCCGACCGCTTCGAGGGCCGCTACAAGACGGTCTCCGGGCGGATCATCAGCCACGAGGAAATCGAGCACCAGCTGTCGAGCATCCTCACCGGCCTGTACTCCCTGGGTGGTCACCGCGACCGCGCGCTGATCGAGTACCGCGTAACGCCCGACCAGATCTTCAAGAGCATCAGCTACGAAGGCGTGCCGGACATCCGTATCATCGTGCTGATGGGCTACCCGGTGATGGCGATGCTGCGCCTGCCGACCCGCCAGTCCAACGGCAAGGCCAACCTGCACCAGGGCGCCATCGGCGTGGGTGTGGACCTGGCCACCGGCCAGACCCTGCGCGGCACCTGGCTGAACAACAAGATCAGCAAGCACCCCGACACCACCAACGCGGTGGACGGCGTGCAACTGCCCAACTGGAACGGCTTCATGAAGCTCGCCGCCGGCTGCTATGAGCTTTGCGGCCTGGGCTACATCGGCGTGGACATGGTGCTGGACCAGGACAAGGGCCCGCTGATCCTCGAACTGAACGCCCGCCCCGGCCTGAACATCCAGATCGCCAACGACTGCGGCCTGACCCTGCGCACCCATGCCGTGGAGGCGCACATCGCCGAGATGGAAGCCAGGGGTGTGAAGGAGACCGTGGAGGAGCGCGTGCGCTTCGCCCAGGAGCTGTTCGGACACGTGACGCCGAAGGAAGTCTGAAGCGCCCTGCCCCATGAAAAAGCCCGGCGATTGCCGGGCTTTTTCATGGGGCAAGATATAACTCCTGCGAAGAGCAATCCGTCGCGCCGGATCAGCGCACCACCGCCAGTTCGAACCCGCCCTGGTCGCCATGTTCGCGCACCTTCATCCCCGCCTCGTTCACCGCCAGGTTTTCCAACGGGCGCTTGTAGGGCTTGTTGTCGAGGGTCTGCAGGCTGCGATCTTCATCCGTGGTGAGCAGCAGCACGTAACGCTCGCCCTGGTTGGCGCGCACCGGCACCGTGCCCTCGATGAAGGCATAGCGGTACCAGGTTTCCGGGTTGAGCTTGTACACCGCATCGCTCACCAGCCGGGTCGGGCGCTTGCGTTCGTCGAGGAACAGCAGCGACGGGTACACCACCTGGTGGTTGGCGAAGCTGCGCACGCGCAGGCCGTAGACCCGTTGCGAACTGGGCAGTTTCATCGCCACGAAGTAGCTCTTGCCCATGGGGAAGTCGAAGCTCGGGGAAAACTTGTTCAGCTCTTCGTAGCGCGGCTCTTCGGCGCTCAGCTCGGTGAAATCGCCATCGGCCATCTGCTCGCAGCAGCGGCGCTGCAGGTCCTGGTAGAGATCGTCGAGGGTCTTGCCGCTGCCCTTGAGCAGCGCCTTCATGGCGTCGGTCTGCTCGCCGCTGCCATCCAGGCCGGGCAGGTCCGCCGGGCGCGACTTGAACTCGATCTGCCGCCCCTCGGTATAGGCGACCTTGCTGCTGCCCTGCTCGCCCCGGCGGAAGGCTTCGGCCCGCTGTTCGGCGCTGATCGGCGAGTTGTGCATGCGGCCCTGTTCATCGACCCAGGTGTAGTACGGGTTGCCGTTCTCGCTGCGGACGAAACCCTTGTCCTCGTAGGCCTCGGCATCGATGTATTCGGAAGAATGGTCGCCGTTGGGCAGCACGTAGTCGGCACGGCCCGGCGGCACCTGACCGGCGGCATAGAAACTGTTCTGCAGGTTGCCCTGGGCATCGACCCAGGTGAAGTAACGGCGCTTGCTCTCCCCGGTCGGCTGCGCGCCCGGCCACTGGGTGCCGGACGTGTCGAGCTGGCGCGCCCGGTCGCTCTGGTCGATGCGCTTGTCGGCCTGGCGTTGCTGCTGGCTGAAGCTGGCGTCGACGAAGGTGTTGTGCACCTGGCCGTTGTCGTCCACCCAGGACAGGTAGCGCCCGCTGGCGGCCTGCATCGCCGGGGCAGCCAGTCCGGCGGCGATCAGGCAGCCCGTCAGCAGAGTCCGCTTGCCCATGTCCGAAGCCCTCAGAAAGTCGTCCGATACGTCATGGCGAAGATATAGGCCTTCACCGTGGTGCTGACGTCAAGCCCCGCATAGGGGTTGTAGACCAGGTTGTCGATGCCGGTGCAGTTCAGGTTGCAGCTGCTGCCGGCCTTGATGCTCTGCTTGGAGACGAAATAGTTGAAGCCCAGGTCGATCACCGTGTCCTTGTCCCACTGGTAACCCAGGCCCAGGCCGTAGAGGTCGGCGTCACCGATCGGCACCAGGGCGTCGGCCTTGTCCTTGGGGATCGCCGAAGGACGGTACTCGTAGCCGGCGCGCAGTTGCAGGCGATCGTTGACGTCGTACTGCATGCCCATGGCGTAGCTCCAGGTGTCCTGGTAACCGCGGTCGAGGATGATGCTGTGGTCGGTGGCGCCATTGGGCGCGAAGTTCTTGGCGATGCGCAGCAGGTCGAGTTCCTTGTCGAACTCGATCTCCAGCTTGTTCCAGTCGCTGTAGTCGGTCCACTTCAGGTCGAAGTTGAACTGCCACTTGTCGAACGGGCGCAGCTTGATGCCGGTGGAGAAGCTGTCCGGGTTGACCATGTTCAGCGTCGCCACGCCGTGCTCCTCGTCGGCGTTGCCGTAGGGGAACAGGGGGCTCAGGAAGGCGCCGAAGATCGAGCTCTGCAGGCCCGACCAGAAGCCTTGCCAGTCCTGGCTGTAGTCCACCCGGTACTTGCCCTTGAGGTGCATGCGCGACTCGCTCTGGTAGGTCGCGCCCCAGGCGAACCAGTCACGGGGCTCCCAGAGGACGCCGAGGTTGAAGCTCGGCGAGAGGCTCTGCTGCATGTCCAGCTTCAGGTTGGCCAGCGAATCGTAGGGACCGATGCGGCCGCCGCAGACGTTGAACACCAGCTCGACGATTTCCTGCGCCCCCGGCACGCAGGTGGTGTCGTGCAAGGTCTGCAACAGGCCGGTGAGCAGGCCGGGGTTGCGGAAGTCGGTATCCAGGGCCATCGCCTGGTGCGAGAAACCTATCGACAGGCCCACCGACAGGTCGTCGTTGACCTCGTAGCCCAGCGAGGGCGAGAAGTAGGTGATGCGTTGCAGCGATACCCGGCGCCCTTCGTAGCGCGCCGGATCGCTGTCGGAGTCGCGCGAGTAGCCCAGCGCCTGGGGCGCATAGACGTTGGTGGCGAAGGTGAACTTCGAGCCCGGCGGGTTGATCGACAGCCCCGCCAGCGGTGCCACCAGCAACGGCATGTCGGTCATCCCGCCCAGGCCAGGCAGGTACATGGTCGGCGTCAGGGTACGGCTGCTGCTGTTGGCCACCGGGTCGTCATCGAGACCGAAGGCGGCATCCCCATAGTTGGGCGGTGCCTTGAAGTCGGCGCGGATGTCCATCACCCCGGTGACCAGCTTGAGCTGGGTCTGCCGGCCCTTGAGCTTGGTCAGTGCGGCAGGGTTGTAGTGCACCGCGTCGATGCCGGTGGAATCGGCGGTGACGGCGTTGGCCATGGCCATGGCCTTGGGGTTGCCGATGGTCAGATCGTTGGCCAGCTGGGCCCCAGCCAGCGACGACCAGCCAAGACTCACCCCTGCCATCGCCAACGCGAATGGCGAAATGCGCATTGTCATGTGGTGTTCGCTCGTCGGTTACTGGGCTTTGAGGCCTTGGATATCCAGGGGAAGGGAAAGCCCCAGCAGTACATCCGGCGAGTCTTCGGTCAGACCGAAACCGGCGTTCACGTTGACGATGTAGTCGGGTGACGTTCGAAGGCCGAGCGAGAAGTTCATGATCGCGCTGGTCTGCTCGGGTGCCTCCACCGTCCGGTCGTTGAAGTAGTACTTGTTCTTCATCGAGTAGGCCATCTGGTAGGAGGTGGCGAGCGAGACGTCGTAGGACAGCGCGTAGGCCATGCCCATGGCGAAGTTGATGGTATCGCCGGGCACCACCTTCTCCAGTTCTTCGCCGTACTGGGCCTGGTGGATGTCGTCGACCTGCATGTTGTAGGTGTAACCGAGCGAGCCGTAGAGCACGACCGGGTCGATCACGTAGGAGGTGTTGGCGCCCACGCCCAGGCTGTAGTAGCCGTTGCCGGTGGAGACGTCCTTCTCGACATCCATGTCGTAGGGGCTGTCGCCGGTGGGCAGGCCGAGGGTGGCGTAGAGCGTGGTGACCGGGCGTCCGCGGCGCGACTCCCAGGGCTGCCAGCGCAGGGTCGCGGAGATGTCACCCAGGCTGTAGGCATGGATGTCGCGTTCGGTGTCGTACTTGGCCACGAACGGCAGGCGCATGCTGAAGGTCAGGTTGTCCCAGATGCCGTAGTCGAAGGTGAAGGAGTTGGTGAAGGTGTGCTGCGCCTCGCTCTGCGCCAGCACGCTGTAGACGTTTTGACCGGAGCGCACGGCCTGGATGCGGGTATCGCGCATCAGCGAGTAATCGAAACCGTAGGTGAGCTGGCGCTCACCCTTCTTGAGCAGGGTGTAGCTCTTCTCGGTGGCCTGGAACACCTGCTCCAGCGCCTTGGCGCTGTCGGCATCGCTGTCCTTCTTGGCCAGCGCATCGCGCGCGTCCTCGGACGTCGCCTCTTCCGCAACGGCGGCGGTACTGACCAGCAAAGCCAGAGCGGCAACGCACGCAAACCCCTTCAAATTCATGTTGCTATCCCCTGGTCTTGTTCTTATTCGTACGGGCCGATCAGGCAATCATTTGCGGCGGATGTACTGGACATCCCCGCCGGAAGCGGCCTCCCCGATCTGGTTCTGGGTGAACTTGCTCATCTCCGGGAACTCCCGGAACGCCAGCAGGCTGACGGTGCGGTCATCCACCAGGCGCAGGTCGGTGTCCTGCAGCGCCAGGGCATTCCTGGGCTCCTGGCCACTGGGGTAGATGACGAACAGGACGTTCTGGTCCCAGATATCCTCGAAACGGGCGCGGGTGAAACTGATGTTGCCCAAGGCAGGATCGGCAACGAAAACGTGGTCGTTATAGACATCACGGACCACGACGAAATGCTTGAAGCCGGCATAGTGGATCGGCACCAGCGCCGGGTGTTCGAGCGAGTCCAGGTCGGAGAACTCGGCACGGAAACCGCCACTCTTGTAGCCGAGTGCGGCGGCATAGCGCTTCATGTCCAGAAGCGAGAATCCACGGCGCTGGACGATCTTGTCGGCCTCGCCGTACTTGATCAGGCCCTCCATGACCTGACGCTCTTCCAGGTTGCGTCCCAGGTAGTAGTCCAGCAGCGTGGTCAGCGCCGCCGAGCCACAGCTATAGTCATAGGCCTGATGGATGACGTTGCGGAACTGCACCTGGCTCATCGGCTCAAGCTGCACCGACTCGCGGAACGGGCCGTTGGGCGTGAGCGGCTGCGAGATGTTCACTGTGCCCTGCTGTTGCGGCTTGGTGTCCACGGCCTGGGTAAATCCGAACAGGCCCAGCAGGCTTCCCAGCAATATCTCGAACATCCACTCCTCCTCGATCGGGAAAAGCCTTGCCGGCTGGACGCCGGCAAGACCCGTCTGGAACTACAAGCGGTCGATCAGTGACCCCAGATGCGAACCTGAGAACCAGCCAGGTTCAGGTTGGAAACGGTCAGCGAGCCGATGCTGGCGCCGGTGGAGCCCACCTTGACGGCATCGACGGTGACGTTGCCGGTGATGGAGGGCAGACCCAGTTGCAGTTGCTGGGTGGCAACGGCGGTGGTGCCGCCCAGCGGCTTGACGTCGTTGGTAACGACGTCAACGGTCATCGGGGCGTCGTCGCTGATGGTGACGCTCGGCAGGTGGATGCCTTCGAGCACCAGGGAACCGCCCTTGGTATCGGCGTCGGTGTAGGTGACCGCACCGATCTGTGCGTTGAAGGTACCGGCGATGCTGATGCCGTCCTGGCCGGTCACACCGGACAGAGCAGCGTCATCCATGGATTGCATGTCGGCATGTGCCAGGAACGGAGTAGCCAGAACTGCGCTTGCAAGAACCAGTTGCTTGATTTTTTTCATTGTTATTTCTCTCCAGTGTTCAGGTGGGTTGCCCCAGGCACTGCAAGGGGCGTCCTGCCCCGCTGCAGGTCGGCCGGCTACGCCGGCCCTCCAGACCCACGACTGCTTCCCTAGGCGCCGTGGGCATGGATTCGTGAAGCACCATGCTTCGCGTCCTGATCTCCAAGCTACTGACCCGCCCCCCACCTGCCAGCCCATCCAAGGGATGGCGCAAAACCCACCGCCTGACTCAGGCTTCGCTGAGCAAACCCAGGCTCTTGCCCTTGAGTACCGCCTGGGTCCGGCTGCGCACACCGAGCTTGGCGAACAGGTTGTGCAGATGCCACTTGATGGTGGCCTCCGACAGATGCACCGCCTGGGCAATATCCCGATTCGACAAACCTGCCGCCACGAGCCGCAGGATCTCCCGCTCTCGATGACTAACATCTTGATTTTCATCGAAACTTTCAGGGTCGACGGAGAGCCGTCGGCACTGCTCGCGGAGCATTTCCGCCACCCCTTGCCAGGCGGCGGCACGCTTGGGTTCGGCCGTCTTCCAGGCCTCCCACAGCGGCAGCAGCCACAGAGCGTCGTCCTGGAACAGCCGGCGGTAACCCAGGTTCCACGCCTCTTCCAGCGTCGGCGCGAACAAGGCAAAGGCTTTTTCGCTGTTACCTTTCTGCCAAAACGCCACAGAAAGTAACAACGACAAACGCAACCGCCGGTCGCGCTGGTAGGGCGAGGTGAAGCCTGCCAGACAGGCCTCCAGACGCTGCTGCGCGCGTTCGGCATGGCGCTCGGACAACGCCAGGCGTGCCTCGGCCATCACCAGCGCGGCCTGGGCGTCGGCGTAGCGCTCGGTGGAAAGTCCGGAGAGATGCCGCGCCAATTGCAGGCACACCCGCTCCGCCTCGTTCGGACGGCGCATCCACAACAGCAGCTGCACCTTGCAGCCCATGGCCAGCGCGTAGACCCGCTCATAGCCCGGCGACTGCAGGTCGACCAGCCATTCGTCGAGCTGGGCCAACCCCTGTTCGGACTCGCCGGCGAAGAAGCGCGCCTTGGCCATCACCAACTGGCCACGGCTGAGCAGCTCCACGGGCGTGGCGACGTCGCGCCAGGTGGTCGCCAACGGCAGTTCGGCGAGGATCGCGGCATGCCGATCCTGCTCGTAGAGAATGTCGGCATAAGCCAGCGACAGCGGACCGCCGACCCGGCTGCGGCGGCCGAACACCCGCTCCACCCGGCCACGCGCGCTCTCGGCGATGGTGCGGCCGCGCTCCAGTTCGCCGCGCTCCTTGCAGATCAGCGCCTCGATCATGCTCGCCACCACCTGCAGGTACTCGCTGTCGGCCATGCGCAGGCATTCCCGGGCGACACCGATGGCGCTCGCCGCCTCGGCATAATCTCCCAGCAACGCGTAGGCCGCCGCCTGGATGCACGACAGGCTGGCGCGGAACACCGGCTGGTTGCCCGGCACCAGCGCCAGCCACTGGCGGGCCACCTTCAGGCAACCCTCCAGCTTGTCCTGGTAGAGCAACACCAGCGCCTTGAGCACCTGGGCCACCGCCAGCAACTCGGCCAGGCCGAAGTTGCGCACCTTGCCCTGCCCCTGCAGCAGCCGGACGCTGAGCTCTTCGATCAACGCCTCGGCCTCGGCGAACTTCTGTTCGAAGGCCAGCTGCCAGGCATAGAAAATCTGGAACACCGGATGCTCGCGGATCACCTCGGCAGGAATGTTGCCGAGCATGCCGAGGATGCCATAGACGCGGTTGCCGGCGATCAGCTTGGCTCCCTGGCGCTCCAGCAGGTCGGCAGCGAATCCATAGTCGCGGGCGCGCAGTGCATACTTGATCGCCCGGTCGGCCAGGTCGTGGCTCTCGCACCAGCGCGCGGCGGCGTGCAGCAACGGCGTCGGGTCCGCGTGCCGGGCCAGCCGACCCTGGAGGAACTCGGCGAACAGGTGGTGGTAGCGGAACCATTCGCGCTGGTCGTCCAGCGGGATGATGAACAGCTGCTCGTTCTGCAGCCGCATCAGCATGTCCAGGCCATCGCGGCGGCCGGTCAGGGCATTGCACAGCTCGGCGCAGAACTCGTCCAGCACCGAGGTCTGGTCGAGGAACTGCTGAAGCGACTCAGGCAGGCTGCGCAGCACATCCTCGGCCAGGTAGTCGGCGAGGTCGCGCTCGGAGCCGGACAAGCCCTTGAGGAACACCGCGCGATCCGGATGCCGCGCCAGCGCCAGCGCCGCCAGGTGCAGCGCGGTGATCCAGCCCTCGGTGCGCTTGTGCAGCAGCTTGAGCTCGGCGTCGCTGAGCGACAGCCCCTTGAGTTCGATGAGGTAGGTGTCGGTCTCTTCGCGGGTCAGGCGCAGGTCATCGCCGTTCAGGCAGAAGGTCAGCGGCGCGAGGGCCGGCTCATCGACCAGGAAGCGCGGCCGATAACGGGTGCTGGTGACCAGCCGCACGTTCTCCGGCAGGTGTTCGATCAGGTAGCGCGCACCATGTGCCAGGGCCGGATGGCGGATCTGGTGGAAGTCGTCGAGGATCAGGTACAGCGGGCCGTCGAGCCGCTGCAGGTCGGACAGGAAGGCATCGATGATGCCCTCCAGCGGCAGGGTCATATCCGACTGCAACAGGTTCGAGGTGTTGACGCCGAAGCCTTCCTCGACGCTGCTGATGCTCGCCACCAGGTACTGCACGAGGCGCTGCGGCTCGCTGTCACCTTCGTCGCAGGACAGCCAGGCCACCCGCGCCCCGCTCTGCTGCAGGCGCTGGCGGAACAGGCTGAGCGCAGTGCTCTTGCCGAACCCCGCCGGCGCGCTGAGCACCAGCACCCGCTGCTGGCGGGCGGCGAACAGGCGATCGATCAGCGCGCGGCGCGGCAGCAGCACGCTGCTGTCGGTGCGCGGCGGAAACAGCTTGGTACGCAGCAGCGGCATCGGCGGCTGCGGCAGGGAGGTCAGGGTCGTCATTCAGAGCAGACTCAGCTCGCGGGCACGGCGGATCGCCTGGGTACGATTGCGTACCTTGAGCTTCTCGTAGATGTTGTGCAGGTGCCATTTGACGGTACCGAGCGCCAGCGACAGCTGTCGGCCGATCTCCTCATTGGAGAGCCCCTGCGCGGCCAGGCACACCACCTCGCGCTCGCGGTCGGTCAGACCTTCCTCGAGCGCCTCGGGCGACCTGCGTGCTTCCTGCCCCGGCCAGACGGTCAGCAGACCGCGAATGAACGCCTGCAGGGCCGGTTGTCGCTCAGTGGATTCGAGCTGCTGCAACAGCTGGCGAATCCCCTCACCTTCTTCGATGAAAATGCTCCGCACCCCTTCCCGCTCGGCGCCCACCAGGCATTGCCCGAGCAGGCTGTGGGAGCGCTCCTGGTACCCCAGGCGCTGGTAGCTCAGCGCCGCCAGCAGGTCCAGGCGCAGGCGCTGCAGACCATGCCAGCCCGGCTGCAACATGCCGCGCAGCTGGGTGATCTCGTGCAGCGCCTCGCTGAAGTGCCCGCGCGCCTGCAGCAGGCGCACGCGGCTGATGCCCAGCACCCAGAGCACCGGGTTGAACGGCATCTGCTTGTAATGACTGGCGAGCTTCTGCCAGTCGATGGCCTTCAGGCGCTGCTCGGCGCGTTTGCAGCGATCGGTGGCCGGTTCCTGCAGGATCAGGTTGATCTCCTCGCCCACCGCCATGGCGAAGAAACGCCAGGAGTGGTTGCGCGAGGCCAGGGTCTGCATCAGCCCGAGGGTGCTCAACGCCTCCTTGCCGCGCCCCTGCAGGCGCTGGATACGCGCCAGGCATTGCATGCCCTGGGCGTAGAGATCGATCGGGTTGACCACGTCGACCCGCCCCAACGCCCAGCGCAGGCGCTCTTCGAGGCCGTCGATGTCGGTACGGTAGTAGGCGGTCAGCGCCTCGGCGATGGTCGGCAGCGCCAGGGCCTGGGAGCGCTTGTCGAACAGCGGCATGGCCTGTTGGCGAAGACGCTCGATGAGCAATTGCGCCTGCTTGACCTGGCCCTGCTCCAGCGCCAGCACCACCTCGATGGTCGAGAGCTGCATATGCAGGTAGCGGCCGTCGAGGAAGTGGTTGCGTTGCTGCGCCAGCCCCATCAGCCGCCTGGCCTGGTCGGCCTGTCCGCGCACCACCTGGGCGAAGGCGGCGATCAGCAACACCGCACCTTCGAGGAACGCGGAGTTGCGCCCCAGCTGGCTCTCGACCTTCCGGGCCAGGGTGATGCACTGCTCCAGGTCGTCCTTCTGCAGCGCCAGCACGGCCTTGACCGCCAGCGCCGAGAGATACTGGTCGCCCATCGGGCCGCTGCCCTTGTGGTCACCCCAGCGCGCCAGCAGCTCATCGATCATGCGATTGGCTTCGGGCAGGCTGAGCTCCGAGGCTCGAGTCCAGACATCGCTGAGCACCAGGATCGGATAGCGCTCGGCGATTTCGTTCGGCACATGGCGACGCCAGCGCGAGATCAGGTACAGCTGGCCGCGGTTGATCAGTTCCAGGCCGCAGCCGTCCACCAGCGCTGCGAGCATCTCCGGGTCTTCTGCCAGGCAGGCGTGCTCGATGGCCAGGGTCGGCATGTGGTGGTTGGTGAACCACAGGCTGGCGTTGAAATGCAGTTGCTTGAAGCGCTCCGGATCGCGCTCGCGCAGGCGCGCACGGAGGAAATCGGCGAACAGCTGGTGGAAGCGGTACCACTGGCGGTCGCGGTCCAGCGGCAGGAGGAACAACTGCATGCTGTCCAGGCGCTCCAGCAGGGCCTGGCCGTCCTGACGGCCGGTCAGGGTGTTGGCCAGGTCGCCGCTCAGCCGGTTGGCGATGCCGAGCGCCAGCAGCGCGTCCTGGATATCGCCCGGCAGGCGCTCGAACACCACCCGCAGCAGGTAATCGCCCACCGCGGCCTTGTCGGCACTCAGCGGCTTGAGGTCTTCCGGCGTGTCCGGCTGCTGGCGCAGCCACAGGCTGACCAGGTGCACACCGGCCACCCAGCCTTCGGTCTGGTTGTGCAGACTCTGCAGGCAGGTGTCGTCCAGTTGCACACCGTCGCGGGCGAGGTATTCGCGGGTTTCGTCTTCACTCAGGCGCAGCTCGTCCTGGCCGATCTCCAGCAACAGGCCCTTGGCGCGCCAGGTGGCAAGGTTCAGCGGGGGTTGCGAGCGGCTGCCAATGGCCAGGGTGAGTCCGGGCGGCGCATACTGCACCAGGCGATTGAGGCCAGTGAACACGTCGGCGTGGCTGATCGCATGAAGGTCGTCCAGCACCAGCAGCACCTTGTGCTCATGGCGCGACAGTTCGATCAGCAGGCTTTCCATCACCGCCACCACCGGCACGCGCATGGTGTTCTGCAGGTAACCCTGGGCATCCTCGCCGATGCCCGGCACGGCACCGGACAGCGCCTGGATGAGCTTCAGGCAGAAGCGGCCGGGGTCGTCATCCTGTTCTTCGAGCGAAATCCAGGCGACGGCTTCTCCCGTCAGTTCCCGCGCCCTGGCCAGCGCCGCGAGGGCGGTGGTCTTGCCAAAACCGACCGGCGCGGTGAACGAAAGCACGGAGGCGTATGGATGACGATCCAGAGCATTCTGGAGTCGGGGACGAATCAAATAATCAGCAGGCACCTGAGGGGGTGTTAATCTGGAGCGCGAAAGGCTGCCGGCTGCGGGCTCAAGTACTACATCCACGGCCTGTATCCCTGTGTCATTATCGTTGTGGTACGGAGCATAATCCCCGCGGGATAATTCAATTCTTAGCAGAATGCGTTTCCTACGTAAACTGAAGAAATGGCTCTAGGATCGACGATTCAGACGATCTGAAACCTCCCATTCGCCTTGCACGCTCTCACTCATGCCTCACTGTTTCATACACCCTCTTCCCTATCAGGAAGACCCTGGTGACCGCTTCGCCTTGATCCATCGCGCACCTGGCGCCGTTCTCCTGGATGCCGGCCGCCCTTTCGCCACCCGTGGACGCTATGACCTTCTGAGCGCCTGGCCATTGGCAGAACTGGCACCGACCGCCGACGAATCGGCCAAGCACTTTTTCGCCCGGGTAAGAAGCGCGCTGCAGAGCCTTGGCGAAGCCCGGCTGCCGGACGAGCGGAAGCTGCCATTCGTCGGCGGAATCATCGGTTATCTGAGCTACGACTTCGGCCGTCGCATCGAACGCCTGGCCGCTCCCGCACTCGACGACCTCGACCTGCCCGATGCCCGCCTCGGCCTCTATGCCTGGGCACTGCTCACCGACCATCAGGAGCGCACCAGCCAGCTGGTGTTCCACCCGGCACTGGCAGCGAGCGAGCGCGAGCGACTGATCGCGCTGTTCGAGAGCGACGCCCACGCCGGGACGCTGCCGCCCTTCCGCCTCGGTTCGCCGTTCAGACCGGACCTCCCACGCGAGCAGTACCGCGACGCCCTGGACCAGGTGCACCGCTACATCCTCGACGGCGACTGCTACCAGGTGAACTACACCCAGCGTTTCCGCGCGCCCTGCAGCGGCTCGCCGTGGCTGGCCTACCGGGCGCTGCGCGAAGCCTGCCCGACGCCCTTCGCCGGCTACCTGGAACTGCCCGAAGGCGCAGTGCTGAGCCTGTCGCCCGAGCGCTTCATCCAGCTCCACGGCCGCCAGGTGGAAACCCGCCCGATCAAGGGCACCCGCCCGCGCGGCATGACGCCAGAGGCCGACCAGGCCAACGCCGAGACCCTGCTGGCCAGCGAGAAGGACCGCGCCGAGAACCTGATGATCGTCGACCTGCTGCGCAACGACCTGGGCCGCAGCTGCCGCCCCGGCAGCGTGCGGGTGCCGGAACTGTTCGCGCTGGAGACCTACCCCAACGTCCACCACCTGGTGAGCAGCGTCACGGGCGAGCTGGCGGACGGCAAGGACGCCCTGGATCTGCTCGAAGGCAGCTTCCCCGGTGGCTCCATCACTGGGGCGCCGAAGGTACGCGCCATGCAGATCATCGACGAACTGGAACCAACCCGACGCAGCATCTATTGCGGCAGCCTGCTCTACCTCGACGTGCGCGGCGAGATGGACAGCTCGATCGCCATCCGTACCCTGCTGGTGAAGGACGACCAGGTCAGTTGCTGGGGCGGCGGCGGCATCGTCGCCGACTCGGATTGGCAGGAAGAGTACGAGGAGTCGCTGACCAAGGTGGGTGTGTTGCTGCGGACCCTGGAAAGCCTCTGAGCCGGGGGGCTCCTACAAAAAGCCGGCAAGAAAAAGCCCCGCATTCGCGGGGCTTTTTCGTCACAGCCACTCTTACAGGCTGAGCTGACGGTTCGACGCCTTGAGGAACTCCTTCTTCAGGTCCTCATAGGTGTGTACCGCCGGGAATTGCGGGAATTCGCGGATCACGTTGTCCGGCGCATGGAACAGGATGCCGGCATGGGCCTCGCTGAGCATGGTAGTGTCGTTGTAGGAGTCGCCGGCGGCGATCACACGGTAGTACAGGCTCTTGAAGGCGATGACCGACTGGCGCTTCGGGTCTTTCTGGCGCAGCTGGTAGCCGACCACGCGGTCGGTCTCGTCGGTGATCAGCTTGTGGCACAGCAGGGTCGGGAAACCGAGCTGGCGCATCAGCGGCTGGGAGAACTCATAGAAGGTGTCGGAGAGGATCACCACCTGGAAACGCTCGCGCAGCCAGTCGACGAACTCCACCGCGCCTTCCAGCGGTTTCAGGGTAGCGATCACTTCCTGGATGTCGGACAGCTTCAGGCCGTGCTCGTCGAGGATGCGCAGACGCTGCTTCATCAGCACGTCGTAGTCCGGAATATCGCGAGTCGTCGCCTTGAGCGCATCGATACCGGTTTTTTCAGCGAAGGCGATCCAGATTTCCGGAACCAGAACCCCTTCCAGGTCGAGACAGGCGATTTCCACGAACGATTTCCCCGCAGGTTTGACTTGAGAGGCGGCACTCTAGCCGCTCGCCCGGGACGGCGCAACGCGGCACTTATACCCAAAAACCACAGTGCACCTTTCCGAAGGTTATTTAGGGGCATATCCACCTCTTTGCTACCATCCCGGCAAAGAGCGCCCCGCGCCACCAAAACTAGGAATACCGCCTGATGAGCCATCCGTTCGACATCGCGGAAATCGCCGCGAGCTATGCCAGCAAATCCCCCCAGGACGTTCTGAAGTTCGCCTTCGAGCACTTCGGCGACGACCTGTGGATCTCCTTCAGCGGCGCCGAGGACGTGGTGCTGGTGGACATGGCCTGGAAGCTCAACAAGAACGTGAAGGTCTTCAGCCTGGATACCGGGCGCCTGCACCCCGAGACCTACCGCTTCATCGAGCAGGTGCGCGAGCACTACGGCATCGCCATCGAAGTGATGTCGCCCGACCCGCGCCTGCTGGAAGCCTTCGTCAAGGAAAAGGGCCTGTTCAGCTTCTACAAGGACGGCCACGGCGAGTGCTGCGGCATCCGCAAGATCGAGCCGCTCAAGCGCAAGCTATCCACCGTCACCGCCTGGGCCACCGGCCAGCGCAAGGACCAGAGCCCCGGCACCCGCAGCCAGGTCGCGGTGGTGGAACTCGACAGCGCCTTCTCCACCCCGGACAAGCCGCTGTACAAGTTCAATCCGCTGGCCAACATGAGCAGCGAGGAAATCTGGGCCTACATCCGCATGCTGGAAATTCCCTACAACAGCCTGCACGAACGCGGCTTCATCAGCATCGGCTGCGAGCCCTGCACCCGCCCGGTACTGCCCAACCAGCACGAGCGCGAAGGCCGCTGGTGGTGGGAAGAAGCCACGCAGAAGGAATGCGGGCTGCACGCCGGCAATTTGATCAGCAAGGCCTGAGGCCTTACCCTCGGCTGACGGAAATTTCCTAGTCAGCCCGCAGCCCAGGATCGGATGCCTGCTCGCCTGCGGCGGAGCCGATCCCATGCGCATCACCCTGGTGAAAAAGGTCCTGGCCGACGGCCAGGACTGCCGCAAGTGCCGCGAAGTCCACGAGCGTCTGGAGAAAGGCGGTTATCTGGACCGCATCGACCGCACCCTGGTCGCCGACGAGCGCAACCCCGCCAGCGCCGGCTGGATGGTTGCCGCGCAGTACGGCGTGGACACCGCCCCCTTCTTCATCGTCCGCCAGGATGACGGCCGCGAGGTCGTCTACACCGTATTCATGAGCTTCCTCCACGAAGTGCTGGAAGGCCGCGGCGAGCTGCCGCTGGACTCCCGCGAGGCGCTGGCGGAGCTGGCCAGCCGGGGCGATCTCGACCGTCTCTGAACCGGCGCACTTGACGCTTTCTTGATTCTCTCCGGGCAATACTGAACGCCCCTGTAGCGCACAAGGATGTCGGCCATGCCCGACGGTTCGGAACCTTCCCGCCCCCGCATCCCCGGCACCGTCTGGGCGCTGGGCTTCGTCAGCCTGTTCATGGACGTCTCCTCGGAGCTGCTGCACAGCCTATTGCCGCTGTTCTTGGTCGGCAGCCTGGGGCTGAGCATGGTCACCGTCGGCCTGATCGAAGGCATCGCCGAGGCCAGCGCGCTGATCGTCAAGGTGTTTTCCGGCGCCATCAGCGACTTCCTCGGCCGGCGCAAGGGCCTGGTGCTGTTCGGCTACGGCCTGGCCGCGCTGTCCAAGCCGCTGTTCCCGCTGGCCACCTCCGGCGAAGCCATCTTCACCGCGCGCCTGCTCGACCGCATCGGCAAAGGCATTCGCGGCGCCCCACGCGATGCGCTGATCGCCGATGTGGCGCCGCCTTCCATCCGAGGCGCCTGTTTCGGCCTGCGCCAGTCGATGGATACCGTCGGCGCCTTCGCAGGCCCCTTGCTGGCGATCGCCCTGATGCTCTGGCTGGGCAACGACCTGCCACTGGTGTTCTGGTTCGCCTGCCTCCCGGCAGGCCTCGCGGTGCTGGCGATCATCTTCTTCGTCAAGGAGCCGGAGCATGCCGCCGGCCGTCACCGCTTCCGCTCGCCGATCCATCGCGACGCGCTGCGCAGCTTCCCGGCGCGCTACTGGTGGGTGGTCGGGATCGGCGCAGTGTTCACCTTGGCCCGCTTCAGCGAAGCCTTCCTGGTGCTGCGCGCACAGAACCTGGGTCTGCCGATGGCCTGGACGCCGGTGGTGATGGTGGTGATGTCGCTGCTGTTCATGCTCTCGGCCTACCCGGTGGGCTGGTGGTCGGACCGCACCGACCGCACCGGCCTGTTGGCCATCGGCATGCTTCTGCTGGTAGCGGCGGACCTGCTGCTGGCCTGGGCGGACTCCACTCCCTTGATGCTGATTGGCGTGGCTGTCTGGGGTTTGCACATGGGCTTCACCCAGGGCCTGCTGGCCACCCTGATCGCCGACACCACGCCAGCCAACCTCAAGGGCACCGCCTTCGGCGTGTTCAACCTCGCCAGCGGCCTCGCCATGCTGCTGGCCAGCGTGCTGGCCGGCTGGCTCTGGCAGAGCTTCGGCGCCAGCTCCACCTTCCTCACCGGTGCGGGCCTGGCCTTCGTGGCGCTGCTGTTGTTGCGCTGGCGCATCCGCTGAAATGAAGAAGCCCGGCAGATGCCGGGCTTCTTCGTTGGAGCGAGCAGTAATCAGTAAACCGGCAATTCGATGCCGTCGAACAGCTCGTCGAGCTCGGTCTTGTTGTGGCACTGCACGGCCTTGGAGAGCAGGTCGCGGGTCAGGTGCGGGGCGAACTTCTCGATGAAGTCGCACATGAAGCCGCGCAGGAAGGTGCCGCGACGGAAGCCGATCTTGGTCACGCTGGATTCGAACAGGTGGCTGGCATCGAGCATCACCAGGTCGCTGTCGAGCTTCGGATCGACCGCCATGTGGGCCACGATGCCCACGCCCAGGCCCAGGCGCACATAGGTCTTGATCACGTCGGCGTCGGCGGCGGTGAACACCACCTTCGGTACCAGGCCACGCTGGTTGAAGGCTTCGTCGAGCTTGGAGCGGCCGGTGAAACCGAACACGTAGGTGACGATGGGCTGCTCGGCCAGCAGTTCCAGGGTCAGCTTCGGCACCTTGGTCAGCGGGTGGCCCTGGGGCACGATCACGCAACGGTTCCAGCGGTAGCACGGCATCATGATCAGGTCGCCGAACAGTTCCAGCGCCTCGGTGGCGATGGCGAAGTCGACGGTGCCGTCGGCGGCCATCTCGGCGATCTGCATCGGCGTGCCCTGGTGCATGTGCAGGGAGACGTCCGGATATTGCTTGATGAAGCCGCTGATCACGCCCGGCAGCGCATAACGCGCCTGGGTGTGGGTGGTGGCGATGGACAGGGTGCCCTTCTTCTCGTTGGAGAATTCCTGGGCGATCTGCTTGATGCTTTCGACCTTGCGCAGGATCTCGCCGGCGGTGTTGATGATCCGCTCGCCGGCCGGCGTGACGCGGGTGAGGTGCTTGCCGCTGCGGGCGAAGACTTCGACACCCAGCTCGTCTTCCAGCAGGCGGATCTGCTTGCTGATGCCGGGCTGGGAGGTATACAGGCTTTGAGCAGTGGCCGAAACGTTCAGGTCGTGGTGCGCGACTTCCCAGATATAGCGCAGTTGCTGAAGCTTCATGGAATTTCCTCGGAAAGAATGTCGCGACCCGCGATCAGGGGCTTATGTTTTATAACCATATTAATGGTTTAAGGAATAAAACTAGACGTTTTTTTTAGCTCTGCATGCCATTCGTCTAAAGCCATACGGAAATTCCGGTCTTATCCGACGCATTGTCACAGTGCGTTCAACGGTGCAGGAGCATCGGCACCAGGTACACCGGCACCTCCGCCAATTGCACCAGACGCCCTGCGGTGCGCCCCAGCGGCGTGTTCAGCCCCTCCCCGTGGCTATGGCTGCCGGCGACTATCAGGTCCACCCCCAGGCGCCGCGCCTCGTCGAGAATCACCATCGGCGGGTCCCCCTGGATGACCCGCACGGAATGGATCAGCTCGGCATCCTGACGCAGCTCCCCCAGCTCGTCGCGGAACCCTTCCATCACGCGCTGCTCGATGCTGCCCATGACGTTGTGCAAGCCATTGGCGCGCATTTCGTTGAGGGTGTTCTCGTCCAGGTAGGTCTGCAGTACCGACTCGGCGAACAGTCCGAGCGGCTCCACGGCGTGTACCACGTACAACTGGGCCCCATAGGCACGGGCCAGCGAGAGGGCGTGCTGGAGGACATAAGGGGCGTAGAGACCAAGGTCGGTGGCGTAAAGAATCGATCGGATCATGCGGCCTCCTCGACTGCCTGCGCGGCGGGCCTATCAGCAGCGTAGCAGCAGAACGCGCGGCGCTCCGCAGGGACCGACTGTCGCGGCCTGGCGGCTATCCGGCGGTCTGCTTTTCGTTGCTCACGCCGTGCGGCACATGCCCGGTGGCGACCACCTCGCGAGCCTTCTCGCAGTGCCCCGCCTGGTCGTCGAAGAACACGTCGGCGGCGAAGGCCTCGAGGAACGCGGCCTTGTCCAGGCCACCGAGGAACAGCGACTCGTCGAGGCGGATATCCCATTCGCGCAGCGTGCGGATCACCCGCTCATGGGCCGGCGCCGAACGGGCGGTGACCAGCGCGGTGCGGATCGGGCAGGACTCCTGCGGGAACGCCTGCTGCACCCGGTTGAGCGCGGCAAGGAAGGGCTTGAACGGTCCGCCGCCCAGGGGCTCGCGGGCGGACTCGCGCTCATGGGTCTGGAACGCCTCCAGCCCGCCCTGCTGGTAGACACGCTCGGAAGCGTCGGAGAACAGCACCGCATCGCCATCGAAGGCGAAGCGCAGTTCACCGCTTGCCTCACGCCGGGTGCCGCCGGACAGGATGGTCGCGGCAGCGAAGCCGGCGTCCAACGCGCTGCGGACGTCGTCGATGTGGGTGGAGAGGAACAGATGACAGTTGAATGCCTTCAGGTAGGGATAGGGACTGCGGCCACCGACGAAGGCGGCGCGGGAAATGCCCAGGCCGTAGTGCTGGATCGAGTTGAACACGCGCAGGCCGGTATCGGCGCTGTTGCGCGAGACCAGGATGACCTCCACCGGCGCGCTGTCCGAGTCGCCGTTGAGCGCCAGCAGCTTCTGTACCAGGGCGAAGGCATCACCGGGCGGCAGCACTTCGTCCTCTCGGGCAATCTGGTACTGGCGATAGGCCTCGACGCCTTCGCGCTCATACACCTGGTGGCTCTCGCGCAGGTCGAACAGCGCCCGCGAGGAAATCGCCACCACCAGCTTGTCGCCCAGTCCCTTCGCCATGTCGCTCTCCGAGGTATCGGCTCAACGAGCCTGGTTGCGCGCGTCGATGAAACGCAGGGCGCGGTAGAGCGCCTCGATTTTCGGCAGTTCGCGCCCGGCCGTGCGCGCAGCCTCCAGGGGCGCGGCGTAGATCGCGCCCAGCTCCAGCGGTCGATGCTGCGCGAAGTCGTGATACATGCTCGGCAGGTAATCCGGCATGGCGTCGGTCGAGGCCAGCATCGCGCCGATTATGTTCGGCGGCAGCGAGTGCCCGCAGGCCTTCGCGCCCGCCACCACCTCCTCCATCAGCTCGGCCACCAGGGCGCGGCTGTCGGGGTTGTCCATGATCGCCCGGGTGCCGCTGTCGAGCAGTACCGAGAGACCGTTGTAGGGGATGTTCCACACCAGCTTCTGCCAGCGCGCATGCTCGAGGCTGGGCATGGCGTTGGAGCCCAGTTCGGCGCTGCGGAACAGCTCGACGCCCTCCTCCACGATCGTCTGGCGCGCCGGTTCATCCGTGGCCGGGCCGGAGTGGTAACCAATGTTCACCGCGCCAAAGGCCTGGTGCTCGACGATACCCGGCGCGCTGCGGTGCACGCAGATGAAGCAGAGGCCACCCAGCAGATGCAGGTGGTCGGGCAACAGCGCCCGCAGTTCGTCCTCGACCGCCAGGCCGTTCTGCAGCAGCAGGACCCTGGCGCCACGGGCGGCCGCCTGGGCGATCAGGGGCGCCAGGCTGGCGTTGCTGGTGGTCTTGGCGCCGACCAGCAGCCAGTCGCAAGGCGGCATGCGCGCGGCGTCGTCATAGGCATTCACCGGAGCCAAGCTCAGCTCGCCGTAAACCTGGCTGTTCAGGCGCAAACCATTCTCCACCACCGCCGGGTACTCGCTGCGCAAAAGGAAATGCACGTCGTGGCCGGCGCGGGCCAGCATCAGGCCATAGAAACCGCCGATGGCGCCGGTTCCAATGATGCCGATTCGCAGATTCATCAAGGCAACTCCTCAGCCGGGCGCGATAGGCCAGCGCGCAGGGCGTCGATCAGGGATTCGGGACGCAGGGCGGCATGGACCGGGCCGAGAAAATGACCGTCGCGTACCAGGAACATCGCCGGGAGTTGGAACACGCCGTAGCGCGCCACCAACCCGCCGCTGCGGCCGGCGTCGATCCAGCACAGGCGATCCACCGGGAGGCCGAACTCCGGCAGTTTCGCCCGCGCCCAGCGACAGGAGGAGCAGCCCTCGCTGGTGAACACCAGCAGCGACACGCCCGGCAGGGAAAGCAGCCGGCGGTCGGCGTCCAGGTCGGTCAGCTCAAGGGCCGGCACTATACTCAAGTGGCCAATACTAGAAAGATTGCGGTCGGAGCATTCCGTCATGCGGCAGTTCCTGCGTCACCCCTGTGACCTTCCGGTTGAACTGGTCATTCGCAAGCAGACCTTCCTGCCGCGCCAGCGCCTGCACAATATCAGCCTCGGCGGTGTGGCGTGCAACTCGCCACGGGGCTTTCGCCGCGGCACGTCCATCGAGCTGCGCATTCCCCTGCTGGGCGACTCGGCGTGCTACCCGGGCGTGGTGGCCTGGAGCCGCAAGCAGAACAGCGATTACATTGTCGGCATCGCCTTCATCGACGAAGACACGCTGTTCCGCGCCCGCATGGTCGAGCAGGTGTGCCAGATAGAGCGCTACCGGCGGCAACGCGAACAGGAGACGGGCGCCGCGCTGTCGTTCGAGGAGCTCGCCCTGGAATGGATCGCGCACAACGCCCAGGACTTCCCATTGTTTTGCGCAGTCTGACGCCGCTCGCGCAGAAAGTCGCGCAAATGCCCGTGGTCCGGGCATTTTCCTGCCAAAGGCCATTGTCGAGCCAGCGTCGGACCGGTTAAGGTTCGGGTTCCCCTTAGCGAATATCTGCCTGCGCCCCATCGCACGGGGATTCCTGGCGGCCGGCACCCGTGACCTGATTGAGTACCACGATGGCTGATTTACAGATCGACGACCTTAACGTTGCCTCCAACGAGACCCTGATCACGCCGGAGCAGCTCAAGCGCGAAATCCCCCTGACCGACGCCGCCCTGCGCACCGTCGCCAACGGCCGCCAGGTCGTCCGCGACATCCTCGATGGCAAGGACCACCGCCTGTTCGTGGTGATCGGCCCCTGCTCGATCCACGACATCAAGGCCGCCCACGAATACGCCGAGCGCCTGAAGGTGCTGGCCGCGGAGGTCTCCGACACCCTGTTCCTGGTGATGCGCGTGTACTTCGAGAAGCCGCGCACCACCGTGGGCTGGAAGGGCCTGATCAACGACCCGTACCTGGATGACTCCTTCAAGATCCAGGACGGTCTGCACATCGGCCGCCAGCTGCTGCGCGACCTCGCCGAGATGGGCCTGCCCACCGCCACGGAAGCGCTCGACCCGATCTCCCCGCAGTACCTGCAGGACCTGATCAGCTGGTCGGCCATCGGCGCACGCACCACCGAATCCCAGACCCACCGCGAGATGGCCTCGGGCCTGTCCTCGGCGGTCGGCTTCAAGAATGGCACCGACGGCAGCCTGACCGTGGCGATCAACGCCCTGCAGTCGGTTTCCAGCCCGCACCGCTTCCTCGGCATCAACCAGGAAGGTGGCGTATCCATCGTGACCACCAAGGGCAACGCCTACGGCCACGTGGTACTGCGCGGCGGCAACGGCAAGCCGAACTACGATTCGGTCAGCGTCGCCCTGTGCGAGCAGGAACTGACCAAGGCGAAGATCCCGCTGAACGTGATGGTCGATTGCAGCCACGCCAACTCCAACAAGGACCCGGCGCTGCAACCACTGGTGATGGACAACGTCGCCAACCAGATCGCCGAAGGCAACAACTCCATTGTCGGTCTGATGGTGGAAAGCCACCTGGGCTGGGGCAACCAGCCGATCCCGAAGGACCTCTGCCAGCTGCAGTACGGCGTCTCCATCACCGACGCCTGCATCGACTGGGACACCACCGAGAAGGCCGTGCGCAGCATGCATGCCAAGCTCAAGGACGTCCTGCCCAAGCGTCAGCGCGGCTGAGGTTTGCGGTAATGAAAAAGCCGGGCATGAGCCCGGCTTTTTCATTTCTGCGATCCGCGAATCAGAGCGCGGTATCGGTATGACGCTGACGGCGTTCCAGGTAGCGCTCCACATAGGAGCACGACGGGATCACGCTGTAGCCCTTGCGCTCGGCGTACTGCAGGGCGTGTTCGGTGAGAGCGGCGGCGATGCCGCGGCCGCGCAGGGTGTCCGGGACGAAGGTGCGGTAGATGTCGAGCGTCTGCTTGCCCAGATCCATATAGGCCAGATAGGCGCGATGGCCGTCCACCGTCGTGACGAACTGGTGGCTGGTTTCATCGTGATGGATGGACAACGACTCACTCACTTGCTCTCTCCTTCTGGGGCCTCACAACATGACCCGCACCTGATTGATCTTGTTCAGGCGGAGGAACATTTCCGCCGAGCCGGTCCCGATCAGGACAGTGATATAGGCTCGACCGTTCTCCACCTTGTGCAGCACACCCTGGTAATAGGCACCATCAAACGTGATGAACTGCAGGCGCTTGCCGGTGTACTGGGCAAGGCTGTCAACATTAACGAACTCATATTGCTGCGTTCTAGCTTCCGACTCAACCGTTTCTTCAGCCGAAACCTTTTGAAGGTCGTTTTCCGGCGTGATTTTGTGTTTAAGCGGATCGACCCAGGTGAAACCCAATTGGGTCACTGCCTCCTGGTTGACCAGAACGCTCGGTCGCAGCATCCCGATGACATCCTTGGGCTCGAAGAACTGTAGACCATCCCAGGCCATCCCCTCGCTGGGAGTCAGTTCGATGCGCAGCGAACGGGGATCGCTCAGGTAGCGGCCGTAGGCCTCGAGCACCGGCTTGTCGAGGGCGATGCGCTGCTGGCGCAGGGACTTGTCGAACTGCTCCAGCGACAGCGCCAGGTAAGCCTTCTGGTCGAGGCCGAGCTTGCTGCGGCAGAACTCGGTGACCCGACGCTGGTACTGGTTGTCGTCCATCTCCACGGTGACCTGCGCGACCCGTGGCGGGTTCACGCGCATGTCGCCCGGACGCTCGGACACGTTGATCAGCGACATGCTCAGGCGCAGGTCCAGCATGTCGCGGGCGTCGTTGCGCAGGTTGAAGGTGAGCCTCTGCGCGCCGGGCTCGAAGCGGTAGGAGAACTCCAGGTCCGATTGCAGAGAGCGATAGCCCATCTGCAGCAGTTCATCGACGCCGATATTGCGGACGTTGCCGCAGACCACTTCGCTCATCGCGGTGAAGGCGCTCTTCTCGGCGGGTACGGCATACAGCTGCTGCACGAACGGGCCGGCCACCTCCAGCTCCACGCCTTGCAGCTCCAGGGCCATCTGCTCGGGCAACTTGCGCTCGGCCAGGCGCTCCTTGAAGCTCAGCAGCTCGCGCAGACCATTGAACTTCAACTGGGCATGGGCCACCTTGAGGCTGTCATGGGCCATGGGCACCCTGATCACGACGTTCTTGAGCCCGACCCGACCGTCGAAGGAAGAGGAAATGCCGCCGTAGCTGATCTCCATCATCGGCGACAGCTGCGCAATCGCGTCATCGACGATGTTGCGCACGGACAGCCACAGCGATGCCTTGATGATCACGGCGATGGCGACCAGGGCCAGGAAGATCCATTTGACGAGTTTCGACATGCAGCAGTCCTTGCGAGAGCGGGAGGCATCACGGGCAATAGTGGCAGCTTAACAGCACTGTCGAACACCCTCCACGACGGCCTCCCGGAAATGCGTACGACTCCCCACAAGCCCCGGATTCCGGGTGACTCACCGGTCAGCCAAAGTGCTTTACGCCCGCCTCCCCCGTCAGTATGTTCTGGCCCACTTCCAACCAAGGACTACCGCCATGAGTGAGCTGATCACCTACCGACTCGAAGACGGCATCGCCACCCTGACCCTGAACAACGGCAAGGTGAACGCGATCTCCCCCGCCGTCATCGAGGCCTTCAATCAGGCGCTGGATCAGGCGGAGCAGGATCGGGCGGTGGTCATCGTCACCGGCCAGCCGGGCATTCTTTCCGGCGGCTACGACCTGAAGGTGATGACCTCCGGCCCGGAGAACGCCGTGAATCTGGTGGCCGCCGGTTCGACCCTGGCGCGCCGCATGCTTTCCCACCCCTACCCGGTCATCGTCGCCTGCACCGGCCATGCGGTGGCCAAGGGCGCTTTCATCCTGCTCTCGGCGGATTACCGCATCGGCGTCGACGGCCCGTTCCAGATCGGCCTGAACGAAGTCGCCATCGGCATGACCATGCACCACGTGGGCATCGAACTGGCCCGCGACCGCCTGCGTCGCTCGGCCTTCACCCGCTCGGTGATCAACGCCGAGATGTTCAACCCGCGTGATGCCGTGGACGCCGGCTTCCTCGACAAGGTGGTATCGGCCGAGCAACTGCAGGACGCTGCCCTGGAAGCGGCACGCCACCTGAAGAAGCTCAACATGACCGCCCACCGCAACACCAAGCTGAAAGTGCGCAAGCAGCTGCTGGAAACCCTCGACCGCGCCATCGAGCAGGACAAGCAGCACCTCGCCTGACTCAAGCGAGAAAGAGCCCGGCCCCGCGCCGGGCTTTTTTATACCTGGGACTTTCATTGCTCCAGCCAACTGTTGCGTTTTTGTAAAAACTCATTAAGCCAAACTGCTATTTTTCAAAAATTATTGCGCATTAACCTATGGATGAACCCAAAGCAACACCATCGGAGGTGTTCATCATGAAACTCAAGGTTATCGCCGCAACCCTCTTCGCCGCTGCCACCACCATCGCCGCCCAGGCCAGCTTCGCCGAGGAATCCCCGCTGATGCAGAACCGCATGCTCAACCTGACCCAGAGCGCCCAGCAGCAACCGGCCGAACAGGCAGCCAGCCACACCGTCAAGGCCACTGCCAAGCAAGGCTGACACCGACCTCGCCCACAGCAGGTGACATCATGCCTTCCAGCCCGATGCGAAAAGCCCGGCTTGCAGCCGGGCTTTTCGAGGGCGACAGGGCGACGTCACTCAGCGGCGGCCACTCCCTTGCGGTAGACCTCGTAGACCACCACTGCGATGCCCAGATCGCCCAGGTAACGCTCCAGCAACGGCTTCACCTCCTTCCAGTCGAGCCCGCCGACACCGGTCGCCAGACAAGGCAGCGCCACGCTGCTCACCCGCTCGCTTCGCAGGTAGCGGGCAAGTTCCTTCAGGCAGTGCCCGACATTCTCCAGCGTCGCCTTTGCCGGTCGCGCGCCGCGTCCGGAACCCTGCATGCCCTGGGTCAGCAGATTGGCGATGCAACGGGTGCCGCCGTCCGCATCGACACCCGACCAGACCCAGATCGAGCCCGGCTCCAGCGCATCCGAATGGGCGGCGTGGCGATAGTCGCGCACCATCGACGGCCAGCGTTCGCGCAGTGCCAGCGCCAGGCCAGAGTCGAAGTGGTCCTGTGGTGCGATGCCGTGCGCGATGACCTGGGCCTTGCTCAGCAGAATGTCGCCTTCAACGTATCGAATCATGAAGCGCTCCTTGTGTTTCGAATGTCCGTGGCAGCGTCGCGCTACCCCCTGACTCCCAAGGTACGCCCGGCGGCCTCCCCATTTTTGACGCGGGTCAAACGCCCATGAACGCAGCCCAGCTCTCGCAAACTTCCGAGTACCCCGTCCGCACGCCAAGACGGCATGCGCCCCGGCCCGCCATCAATTTCCCTGATACTCGAAAGCAACCGGCTTCGTTATTCAACGGACAGAGCGACGGCGACACTGAGCCATCGCTTCCAGCTGCCCGAGCCATCCGCATGAATCGCCAGGCCCACCGCTACGCTCGCAACGGCGCCCTCGCCGCTCTGGGGCTCTACACCATGGTGATCCTGGTGGTCATGGCGCTGGCCGCCGGCTACGACAGCGTCCGTCGCGCACCGGTGGACAATGTCGACAGGGCCGGGCTCTTCACCCGCATCAACCAGGCGCTGCCCGTGGCACTGCAAGGCCTGCAGAGCGCCCTGAATCCCCACTCCTGATGCCTTTCGGCTGGCGCAGCCGGCGAGCTTGTCCAACACTGTCCGCGTGAGAGTCTGCGTCGTGGGACGAACTGTCCCGCGCGCCAGCCAGTTGCGGGGGGTTCACCATGGGCCGTGTCATCGCATCCGCCGTCTACAGCAAGGGCCGCAAGGTCTCCGATATTCCCCTGGAGGACGGTTACCGCTGGGCTTGCCAGCCCGACCATTTTGTCTGGACGGGGTTACAGGAGCCGACACCGGAAGAAATGTTCAACCTGCAGCGGCAGTTCAACCTGCACGAACTGGCTGTCTCCGACGCCCTGGAAAAGCACAGCCGACCGAAGCTGGAGACCTTCGGCGACGCGCTGTTCATGGTGATCTATTCGCCCATCCGCGCTGACAGCCGACTGATGTTCGTGGAAACCCACCTGTTCGCCGGCGTCGGCTACATCATCAGCGCGCGCCACGGCTTCTCGCAGTCCTACTCCCAGGTGCGCCAGCGCTGCGAGGCGCGACCGCTGCTGCTGGCCCACGGCACCGACTTCGTGCTCTATGCCCTGCTGGACTTCGTAGTCAGCAACTACGAGCCGGTGGTGGAAGCCATCCGCGGGGAAATCGAGGAAGTGGAGCAACAGGTGCTGCGCAAATCGCTGACCCAGGAGCAGATCGAGAAGATCTACGGCCTGCGCCGCGAGGTGCTCAAGCTCAAGCACTATGCCGCGCCGATGGTGGAGATCTGCCAGGAACTGCAGCGCCTGGACTTCCCCTTCATCGACAAGCAGATGCGCCCCTACTTCCGCGATGTGGCGATCCACGTGAATCGCCTGCTGGAAGATCTCACCACCCTGCGCGACGTGGCCACCCAGACCATCGAAGTCGGGCTGGCGCTGGAGTCTTCACGGCAGAGCGTGGTGCAGCGCAAGTTCGCTGCCTGGGCGGCGATCCTCGCGTTTCCCACGGCCGTGGCCGGCATCTACGGGATGAATTTCGAATACATCCCGGAGCTGCGCTGGCACTACGGCTACTTCCTGGTCATGGGCCTGCTGGTGCTGGGGTGCGTCGGGCTGTACATCAGCTTCAAGCAGGCGGAGTGGCTCTAGCCAACGACGCATGGACGTTGTACGCCGTTTGACCGTGATCTCAGGGCACTCCGCTCTCGATCCTGGCGCCGACCACGAACCAAGGTGTATCGGCGTACAACCGCGAACGGTTGTACGCCCTACGCCCCGGGAAAACGAAAACGCCGCTCGAAGGAGCGGCGTTTTCATGGGGCACGGCGGGAATCAGGCGGCGTTCTGCTTCTTCTCGCGGCCCTGCTGCACGAAGCGCATCATCCACTCGCCCACCACGGTGCCCTGGTGCGGGCGCGCGAGGCTGTCGATGCCGGACTGGAACACCGGCTCGCTGAAGACGTGCTTGCGCAGTTCCAGGATGGCCTGGGAGTAGTCGCTCTGGAACTCGGGGTGGCCCTGGAAGCACAGCACCTGGTCACCGATGGCGTAGGCCGCGTTCGGGCAGAAGTCACTGGAAGCGATACGGCGCGCGCCATGGGGCAGCTCGGTGACCTGGTCCTGGTGACTGACCAGCAGGGTCAGGCCATCGCCCAGCGACGGGCTCATCCACTCCGGCTGTTCCTCGATGCGGTAGTCGTGGATGCCCACGCCCCAGCCCTGATCCGCACGCTCGGCCTTGCCGCCGAGAACCAGCGCCAGCAACTGGTGGCCGAAGCACACGCCCAGCAGCTTGTCACCGCGCTCATAGAGCTTCAGCACGTAGTCCTTTAGGGTCTGGATCCAGGGATCAGTGCCAAACGAGTCCGCCTTGCTGCCTGTCACCAGGTACGCGTCGAACTTCTCATCTTCGGGCGGATAATGCCCTTCCACCACGTTGTAGACCTTGAACTCGGCCGGAACGGGTTGCTTGGCGAACAGTTGCTGGAACATCCAGCCATAGCCTTTGTACTGGTCGATCAGCTCGGGGCGGAGGATGTCGGTTTCCAGAATGCAGATGTGCAACGACATGCAGGGGTGATTCCTGGGGGGTTAGCGGCTGATAAGAATGGTTATCCTGGCACTGATGGAACGCGCGTGAAAATTACGCCCTATTTTTTCACCACGCAAGATGCCGTGGCCGATTCTTGCGTAGGAATTTCAGGGGAAATACCGGAAAAACCGACTTCCTTCAATTGCACGGACGCACAGGGGTGACGGCCGGTTGGCAAGGATTCAGCTCAGGGACAGCGCTCGCAGGATCGAGTTCGCGTCCAGCACCTGGGCATATTCGCCTTGCAGGTTGGCCAGGGACATGGCGTGGACCTCTTCCGCGCTGCGCAGCACGCCGTTGAAATCGCGCTTGTCGAAGGCAAAGCAGGCGTCTGCCACGACCTGTGTGACGAAGCCCAGGTTGCCCGCCGAACGCGCCGTGGCCTCCACCGAGTTGTTGGTGCTGACGCCGCAGATCACCACCGAGTCGATGCCGCGCACCCGTAGCCAACGCTCCAGGCCGCTGTTGACGAAGGCATCGGGGACGTTCTTCTCCAGCACCTGTTCGTGGTCCAGCGGTGCCAGCTCCGGCTGGAACTCCGCCCCCGGTTGCCCCGGCCAGAATGGCGAGCCCGGTGTACGGGAGATGTGCCGGATATGCACCAGCGGCCAGCCGGCCTGGCGCCAGGCCGCCAGCAGGGCGCCGATGCGGTGCTCGGCCTGCAGATTGTTGCGCGGCTCAGGGCTTTCGCGCATGCCTTGCTGCTGGTCGATGATCAACAGGGCGGGAACGGTCATCGGTGCGGTCCTTGCGAGTCGGAAGGCGCCATCCTACGGCTTGCACCGGCAAGAAAAAACCGGCCACCAGGGCCGGTTTTGTGAAATGACGACTTGTAGGAGCGAGCTAGCTGCGAACGGCCCCGCAGCGGGGGTGGATCGCGAGCAAACTCGCTCCTACACGTACGCTCAGAACTGCTCGTTGCGCGCCGCCTTCTCCAATAGCAGCGCTGGCGGCAGGAAGCGCTCGCCGTACTGCTCGGCCAGGTACTCGGCGCGGGCGATGAAGTCCTTCAGGCCGTACTGGTTGATGAACTGCAGCGCGCCGCCGCTCCAGGCGGCGAAGCCGATGCCGAAGATCGAGCCGATGTTGGCGTCGGCGGTGGAGGTCAGCACGCCCTCCTCCACGCAGCGTACCGTCTCGATGGCCTGCACGAAAAGGATGCGGTCGCGCACGTCCTCGGCGGAAATCTGTGCGTCAGCCTTCTCGAAGCGCTGCTTCAGCTCCGGCCACAGGTGCTTCCTGCCATTGGCGGGATAGTCGTAGAAGCCGGCGCCGGCAGCTTTGCCAGGGCGCTTGTACTCGTTGACCATCAGGTCCACCACGGCGAAGGCCGGGTGCTTGGGCAACTGTTTGCCTTCGGCCTCCAGGTCCTTGCGGGTCTGCTCGCGGATATGGCTCATCAGGCTCATGGACACTTCGTCGCTGATCGCCAGGGGGCCCACCGGCATGCCGGCCTGGCGCGCCTGGTTCTCGATCATCGCCGCCGACACACCCTCGCCGAGCATGGCCAGGCCTTCGTTGGTGAAGGTGCCGAACACGCGGGAGGTGAAGAAGCCACGGCTGTCGTGGACGACTATCGGGGTCTTCTTGATCTGCAGGACGTAGTCGAAGGCGCGAGCCAGGGTAGCATCGTCGGTCTTCTCGCCGCGGATGATTTCCACCAGCGGCATCTTGTCCACCGGGCTGAAGAAGTGCAGGCCGATGAATTTCTGCGGCTGCGCCACGGCTTCGGCCAGGCCGGTGATCGGCAGGGTCGAGGTGTTGGAGGCGATCACCGCGTCCGGCAGCGCGGCGGACTCCGCAGCGGCGCTGACCTTGGCCTTCAGGCCACGGTCCTCGAACACGGCTTCGATGATCAGGTCGCAACCTTCGAAGTCGGAATCATTGGCGGTGGGTTTGATCCGTGCGAGGAAGGCGTCGCGCTTCTCGGCGGTCATCTGGCCCTTGCCCACTTTCTTGTCCAGCAGCCCGGCCGAGTAGGCCTTGCCCTTCTGGGCCGCTTCGAGGGAAACGTCCTTGAGCACCACCTCGATGCCGGCGGCAGCCGAGACGTAGGCGATGCCCGCGCCCATCATGCCGGCGCCGATCACGCCGACCTTCTTCGTCTGGGTGACCGGATATCCCTGCGGACGGGACTTGCCGGCGTTGATCTCGTTGAGCTGGAACCAGAAGGTGCCGATCATGTTCTTCGCCACCTGGCCGGTGGTCAGCTCGGTGAAGTAGCGCGCCTCGATCAGTTGCGCGGTGTCGAAGTCCACCTGCGCGCCTTCGACGGCGGCGCACATGATCTTCTCCGGCGCCGGGAAGCAGCCCTTGGTCTTGTCGCGCAGCACGGACGGCGCAATGGCCAGCATCTGCGCCACGCTGGGGCTTGCCGGCGTGCCGCCGGGAATCTTGTAGCCGGCGCTGTCCCACGGCTGCTTGGCGGCCGGGTTGGCGGCGATCCACTCGCGGGCCTTGGCCAGCATGTCCTCGCGGCTGGAAGCCAACTGGTGGATCAGGCCGGCCTTGAGCGCCTGGTCCGGGCGCACCTTCTTGCCTTCGGCCAGGTACGGCAGGGCCTTCTCCAGACCGAGCAGGCGCACCATTCGCACCACGCCGCCGCCACCGGGCAGCAGGCCCAGGGTGACTTCCGGCAGGCCGAGCTGGACGTGGCTTTCGTCCAGGGCGATGCGGTGGTGGCAGGCCAGGCAGATTTCCCAGCCGCCGCCCAGGGCCGCGCCGTTGATGGCGGCGACCACCGGCTTGCCGAGGGTTTCCAGGCGACGCAGCTGGCCCTTGAGGACCAGGATGCCTTCATAGAAAGCCTGGGCATGGGCCTTGGTGACTTTGATCAGCTCGTTGAGGTCGCCGCCGGCGAAGAAGGTCTTCTTCGCGGAGGTGATCACCACGCCGGCGATCGAATCCTTTTCGGCTTCCAGGCGCGCCACGGTGGCGGCCATGGCCTCGCGGTACGCACCGTTCATGGTGTTGGCGCTCTGGCCGGGCATGTCCATGGTCAGGATGACGATATTGTCCTGGCCTTTTTCAAAGCGGATGGCGTCGGTCATTTTTATTCTCCGGCCTCAAACCCTTTCGATAATCGTCGCGATACCCATGCCGCCGCCCACGCAGAGGGTGGCCAGGCCGTAGCGCAGGTTGCGCCGTTCCAGCTCGTCCAGCAGGGTGCCGAGAATCATGCAGCCGGTGGCGCCCAGCGGGTGGCCCATGGCGATGGAGCCGCCGTTGACGTTGACCTTGCTCTCGGGCACGCCCATGTCCTTCATGAACTTCATCACCACCGAGGCGAAGGCTTCGTTCACCTCGTAGAGGTCGATGTCCTCGGCCTTGAGGCCAGCCTTGGCCAGCGCCTTGCGGGTGGCCGGCGCGGGGCCGGTGAGCATGATGGTCGGGTCGGTGCTGGTCACCGCGGTGGCGACGATGCGCCCGCGGGCCTTCAGGCCCAGCTCGCGGCCCTTGGCTTCGGAGCCGATGAGCATGGCGGCGGCGCCGTCGACGATGCCGGAGCTGTTGCCCGGCGTGTGCACGTGCTCGATGCGCTCGACGAAGCTGTACTTGCGCAGCGCGGTGGCGTCGAAACCCATCTGCCCCATCATCTCGAAGCTGGGCTTGAGCGCACCGAGGCCTTCGAGGGTGGAGTCGCCGCGGATGAATTCATCGTGGTCGAGCAGGACGATGCCGTTCTGGTCGGTCACCGGCACCAGGGATTTGCCGAACAGCCCTTCGGCGCGGGCCTTGGCGGCCTTCTGCTGGGAGCGCAGGGCGAAGGCGTCCACATCGACGCGGCTGAAGCCTTCCAGGGTGGCGATCAGGTCGGCGCCGATCCCCTGGGGCACGAAGCTGGTGTGCAGGTTGGTTTCCGGGTCCAGCGCCCAGGGACCACCGTCGGAGCCCATGGGCACGCGGGACATGGATTCCACGCCGCCGACCACCACCAGGTCCTCGAAGCCCGAGCGCACCTTCATGGCGCCCAGGTTGACCGCCTCCAGGCCCGAGGCGCAGAAGCGGTTGATCTGCACGCCGGCAACCTGCTCGTCCCAGTCGGCCACCAGCGCGGCGGTCTTGGCGATGTCCGCGCCCTGGTCGCCCACCGGGGTCACGCAGCCCAGGACGATGTCGTCGACCTGGGCGGTATCGAGCTGGTTGCGCTGCTGCAGCGCGCGCAGGACGCCGGCCATCAGGTTGACCGGCTTGACGCTGTGCAGCGCGCCGTCCTTCTTGCCTTTGCCGCGGGGAGTACGCACCGCGTCGTAAATGAATGCTTCGGTCATGGCGTTCTCTCTTAGAGTTGTCGTCACGCAGGCGTGGCGTGTCGGCCTACCTTAGCGGCGTGGCGGGCACCGACAATGACCGCAGCGCTCAGGCGCATTGACCGTCACGCTCAACCTCCGACCGGCGGCCTGGAGGCCGGAGGCTCTGGAAAAGGCTTGCGCAAGAAGCCGGACGAACGGTCGATCTGCGGACCAGAGCTGTCACGCCGGGGTCATATAGATGGAATATGCCTGGAACTGCAGGATTTGTTGCCAGATGGTCTAAGCCCGCGTCGCACTAGGCTTAGACTCCATTTTGCAGACACTGCGAAAAGTGCCGCTGCCGGGTTTTGCCGGGGCGGTCAGAAGCCAGGGCGCAGTCTCCACTGCCGACAGGCCGTGAGTGCGGATCGGAACCGCGCCAACAACAAGAAAGGCGGAAGGCCATGATGGATCATCAACAATCAAGAAAATGGCGTCAGGCTAGCCTGATCGTCTTTGCCACCACAGTGGTGCTGATCATCCCCAATCTGAGTCGTCTGGTCGGCTAGGGACAACAAACCGGCGATCCCGTTGCTGCGCACCGCGTGCCGCCACTCGCGAGCCACGGTCAACGCAGCGCGGGAGTCACCTCCTCTCTTCTGCTATGGTTCGGCGGCCCTCTCCGTTCACGGAACCGAACCTCCATGCGCCCACTGCTGCTGTCCTTGCTGCTGCTCTGCCCCACGACTTTCGCCGCCACCCTGACCCTGGAACTGCCCGCTGGCCAGCACCGCCTGACCACCGAACAGTTGCTGGCCAACCCCAAGGCGCAGGACATCGAGATTCCCGCTGACGTCTCCTACAACCGCACCATGCATTACCGCGCCGTGCCCCTGGCAGCGCTGCTGGAGGGCGTGAAGTCCGGGGACCACCTGCAGGCCGTGGCGCTGGATGGTTTCGCCGCCGAACTGCCGGCCGCGCCGCTGCTGGCGAGCCAGGGCTCGCGCGCCTGGCTGGCCGTCGAGGAGCCGAACAAGCCCTGGCCGGAACTGGCCGCCGGCAAGCCTTCTGCCGGCCCGTTCTACCTGGTCTGGACCGACCCCAAGGTCGCTGGCATCGGGCCTGAGCAGTGGCCCTTCCAGGTCGCCAGCATCCGCTACCTGAAGCCGCTGGCGGAACGCTTCCCCGCCCTGCTGCCGGCCAAGGACGCGTCGACGCAGGTGCGCTCGGGCTTCGCCCAGTTCCAGAAGAACTGCCTGGCCTGCCACCGCCTCAATGGCGCCGGCGACTCGCAGTTCGGGCCGGACCTGAACCTGCCGCACAATCCGACCGAGTACTTCACCGCCGGCTACCTCAAGCAGTACATCCGCGACCCGCAGAGCCTTCGGCACTGGCCGGAAGCGCGGATGAAAGGCTTCGCGCCGGAAGTGATCAGCGACCAGGAGCTGGATGAGATCGTGGCTTATCTCAAGCACATGGCGGGGCGGAAGGTGAAGGCCGGGAGCTGAAGCCCGACACTTGCGTAGGGCGCATAACGCGCCAGCGTTATCCGCCAACCGGGGGCGATCGGGGGTTAGGATCGATGCGCTTCGCGAGCAAGCTCGCTCCTACGAAAGGCGGGTCCGGTGCGGCTCTTGTAGGAGCGAGCTTGCTCGCGAACCCGCCCGAACACCGAGCGTCAGTGCCAGTAATCCCCCGGCGGCGCCGGCAGTTCGCCCAGCAACTGCCGCAACCCGGCGCCCCATTGCCCGCGGATGCCCTCGAAATACGGATCGCCCTCCTGGATGCGGTACCCCGCCGGCACTTCCAGGCTGCCCTCGCGGTACACCAGCAGGTCCAGCGGCATGCCCACCGAGAGGTTGCTGCGGATGGTCGAGTCGAAGCTGATCAGCGCGCAGCGCAGGGCCTGCTCCAGCGGGGTGGCGTAGCTCATGGCGCGGTCGATGATCGGCTTGCCGTACTTGCTCTCGCCGATCTGGAAGTACGGCGTGTCGCGGGTGGATTCGATGAAGTTGCCCTGCGGGTAGACGTTGAACAGGCGCGGCACTTCTTCGCCTATCTGCCCGCCGACCAGGAAGGAGCTGCCCAGGTCGACGCCCTGGTTCTGCCCGATGTTCTCGTCGTGGTCGACCACCTCGCGCAGGGTCGAGCCCACCAGTCGGGCCGCCTCGAACAGATTCTGGACATTGCCCAGGTTCGGCTCGTCGCTGCCCATGCGCTGGCGCAGCACGCTGATCACCGACTGCGAGGTAGCCAGGTTGCCGGCACTCTGCACCACGATCAGGCGCTCGCCGGGCGTGCCGAAGATGTGCAGCTTGCGGAACACGGCGATATTGTCGACGCCGGCGTTGGTGCGCGAATCGGAGACGAAGACCAGGCCCTGGGCGAGGTTCATGGCGACGCAGTAGGTCATAGCGGTCTCAAGACTGTCGTTTCTGGCGGTGGGAACTGGCACCGATCTTATGCCGGCGCCAGTCCGCGTGCCACGCATCCTTACTGCTGCGCCTGCTGCATCTGCTGCAGGTGCCCCGGCGCCACGGTGACGCGGGCGTGCATCTGCTCGCCGCCGCCGCCCCGACGCATGCCGCGCACCGGGCAGGCGTCGAGGTAGTCCAGGCCGACGGCCAGTTTCAGGTGGCGCTCCGGGCGATCCAGCACATTGGTCACGTCGAAGCTGTACCAGGCGTCGTCCAGCCAGGCCTCGGCCCAGGCGTGGCTGGCCAGGTGCTCCTCGGCGTCGGTGTAGAGGTAGCCGGAGACGTAGCGCGCCGGCACACCCAGGCAGCGCAGGCAGGCGAGGAAGGCGTGGGCGTGGTCCTGGCAGACGCCCTGCCCTGCGGCGAAGGCTTCGGCGGCGGTGCTGTCGACCTGGGTCGAGCCGGGCACGTAGGCGATGCGCTCGTGCAGTGCCTGCATCAGCTTGATCATCGCCTTGCGGTCGCGGCCCTCGGCGCACTGGGCCCGGGCGAATTCCTGCAGCGCGCCGTCGGCCAGGGTCAGGCGGGTGCTGCGCAGAAAGGGCAACGGCGACAGGTGATCGTGCTCGCGCTCGTTCTCCACATCGATCTCCACATGGCCGTGGGCAGCGATGACGATGGCTTCGTGGGGCTCGTCCAGGGTCAGCACATGGAGGATGTTGCCGTAGGCATCGCGCTGCGGATGCGCCGGGCGCGGCAGCTGCAACTGCCAGTCGAGCACGTGCTGGCGCTCGCTTTCCTGCGGGGTCAGGCGCAGGTACTGGATGCTCGCGCGCACCTGGTCTTCGTAGCGGTAGGTGGTGTCGTGGCGGATGGAGAGTTTCATGCGGCCTCCAGGTACGAGCTGTGAATGGCGTTGGCGAGCTGGCGCACCAGCCCGATGTGGTCGGTGATCCAGGGATGCAGGCCAGTGCCCAGCACCTCGTCGATGCCGGTATAGCGCACCCGCGCCTCCAGCTCGGCGGCCAGGCGCTGGGCCGGGCGGCCGTTGGCGCCGGGCAGGCTGGAGAGGATCTGGCGCAGCTCCTCGGCGCAGGCCAGCAGCGAGCGCGGCACGTCCTCGCGCAGCAGCAGGAGCTCGGCGATGTTCCGTGCGTTCAGCGCATCGCGGTACAACTCGGTGTAGCCCTCGAAGGCCGACAGCGCGCGCAGCAGCGCCGTCCACTGGTAGTAGCCGCGCGCCGAACCCTCGGCCGGGGCGCCGTGCTCGCCCAGCACCTGCTGGCGCGCGTCGAGCAGGCGCAGGGTGTTGTCGGCGCGCTCGATGTAGGTGCCCAGGCGGATGAAGTGGAAGGCGTCGTTGCGCATGCTGGTGCCGAGGGTGGCACCGCGGAACAGGTGGGAGCGGTCCTTCACCCATTCGCAGAAGTGGCTGATGCCGTAGCGCAGCAGGCCCTGTTGGGCGATATCGCGCATTTCCAGCCAGGTGGCGTTGATGTTTTCCCACATGTCGGTGGTGATGCGCCCGCGCACCGCATGGGCACCGGCGCGGGCGGCGGCGAAGCAGGAGTAGATGCTCGCCGGGTTCTGCGCATCCAGGGCGAAGAAATTCAGCAGGCGTTCGGCGTGCAGCTCGCCGTGTCGGGCGAGGTAGGCATCGAGGTTGCCGGTGATCTGCAGCGGCATGGCCAGTTCCTCCAGGCCATTGCCGCGGTCGTCCTGGGGCATCAGCGACAGCGAGTAGGACACGTCGAGCATGCGCGCGAGATTCTCGGCACGCTCCAGGTAGCGCGACATCCAGTACAGGTCGGAAGCGGTACGGCTCAGCATGATCAGTCCTCCACCACCCAGGTGTCCTTGGTGCCACCGCCCTGCGACGAGTTGACCACCAGCGAGCCTTCGCGCAGCGCCACGCGGGTCAGCCCGCCGGGTACCAGGCGCACGTTGTCCGGTGCGGACAGCACGAAGGGCCGCAGGTCGATGTGGCGCGGGGCGATGCCGTTCTCGACGAAGGTCGGGCAGGTCGACAGGCTCAGGGTCGGCTGGGCGATATAGGCCTCCGGCCGCGCCATCAGCCGGGCGCGGAAGGCTTCGATTTCGGCCGTGGTCGATGCCGGGCCGACCAGCATGCCGTAGCCACCGGAGCCCTGGGCCTCCTTCACCACCAGTTCGGGCAGGTGCGCCAGCACGTGGGACAGGTCCTGCGGGCGGCGGCACTGCCAGGTCGGCACGTTGTGCAGGATGGGCTCCTGGTCGAGGTAGAAGCGGATCATCTCCGGCACGTAGGGGTAGATGGACTTGTCGTCGGCCACGCCGGTGCCGATGGCGTTGGCCAGCACCACGTTGCCGGCGCGGTAGGCGGCCAGCAGGCCGGGCACGCCGAGCATGGAGTCGGGGTTGAAGGCCAGCGGGTCGAGGAAGTCGTCGTCCACCCGGCGATAGATCACATCCACCGGCATCGGGCCAGCGGTGGTGCGCATGAAGACGCGCTCGTCGCGGACGAACAAATCGGCGCCTTCCACCAGCTCCACGCCCATCTCGCGGGCGAGGAAGGCGTGCTCGAAATAGGCGCTGTTGAAGCGGCCCGGGGTCAGCACCACGACGCAGGGCTGCTCCACTTCGCTGGCCTGGCGCAGGGTGTCGAGCAACAGGTTCGGGTAGTGGTCGATGGGCGCGATGCGCTGGGCGCCGAACAGCTCGGGGAACAGGCGCATCATCATCTTGCGGTTCTCCAGCATGTAGGAGACGCCGCTGGGGGTGCGCAGGTTGTCTTCGAGCACGTAGTAGGCGCCGTTGCCGTCGCGCACCAGGTCGATACCGGCGATGTGCGCGTAGACGTTGCCGGGCACGTCCAGGCCCTGCATGGCCAGCTGGTACTGGTCGTTGGCCAGGACCTGCTCGGGCGGGATCAGGCCTTCCTTGAGGATGCGCTGGTCGTGGTAGAGGTCGGCGAGGAACAGGTTGAGCGCCTGCACGCGCTGGATGCAACCGGCCTCGATGGTCTTCCATTCGCTGGCGGGGATGCTGCGCGGGATGGTGTCGAAGGGGATCAGGCGCTCGGTGCCCTGGTCGTCGCCATAGAGGGTGAAGGTGATCCCGGCGCGATAGAACAACAGGTCGGCCTCGCGACGACGCTGTTGCAGCTGTTCACCGGGCATGTCCGCCAGCCAGCGGGCGAACTCCGTGTAGTGCGGTCGGCAGGCGCCAGCGGCGTCATGCATTTCGTCATAGAACACCCGAGCCATCTTCTACTCCTTGCTGCCGCTTGTCCTCGGTTGGGAAGACCGTCGCAAGGCCCGTGCCAGAGGCCGATTTCCTTTTGGTTCAATGACTTGCAAAGGCTGCTCGAACGCCCCGCACCCGCTTGGTGCGCTTTGTCGGCCGGTGCGTCCCGGCGCGCCCCGTTTGAGGCCGCAAGGGGCGGCGGGCGGGGCCTTGCAGGGCACAGGGGGCTTTCTTGTCAGTCTCCGGGGCCGGAACTACGCTGCAAGAGCCCCCTCGCGATAGGGCACATCGCTATCAACCAGATGCCGACCTTACGGCGCGGTTCGGCCGCCGAGGCTCCGACAACGAAGAACAACAGGAGTCGATTCATGTCATCAGTGCAATTGTCTTCAGGGAAAGTCGCGACGCTGGCCTTCGCCGGTGTCTGCCTGCTCGGCAGCGCCTCCCTTCAGGCCGCCGAGGCGATCAAGCAACTGGGCCAGCCCGAAGGCGCCCTCGACATCATCGCCTGGCCCGGCTACATCGAACGCGGCGAGAGCGACAAGAACTACGACTGGGTGACCCAGTTCGAGAAGGACACCGGCTGCAAGGTCAACGTGAAGACCGCCGCCACCTCCGACGAGATGGTCAGCCTGATGGCCAAGGGCGGCTACGACCTGGTCACCGCCTCGGGCGATGCCTCGTTGCGCCTGGTCTATGGCAAGCGCGTGCAGCCGATCAACATCGCCCTGGTCCCCAACTGGAAGAACGTCGATCCGCGCCTGCAGAACGCGCCGTGGCACACGGTGGACGGCAAGCACTACGGCACGCCCTACCAGTGGGGCCCGAACGTGCTGATGTACAACACCAAGGTCTTCCCCAAGGCGCCGCTGAGCTGGAGCGTGGTGTTCAGCGAGCAGAAGCTGCCCGACGGCAAGAGCAACAAGGGCCGCGTGCAGGCCTACGACGGACCGATCTACATTGCCGACGCCGCCCTGTACCTGAAGACCACCAACCCTGCCCTCGGCATCCAGGACCCCTACGAGCTCAACGAGGAACAGTACGCCGCCACCCTCAAGCTGCTGCGCGAGCAGCAGAAGCTGATCCACCGCTACTGGCATGACGCGACGGTGCAGATGAGCGACTTCAAGAACGAAGGCGTGGCCGCTTCCGGCTCCTGGCCGTACCAGGTCAACGCACTGGTGGGCGAGAAGCAGCCGATCGAATCGACCATTCCGGTCGAAGGGGTGACCGGCTGGGCCGACACCACCATGATGCACGTCGACGCCAAGCACCCGACCTGCGCCTACAAGTGGCTGAACTGGTCGCTGGAACCCAAGGTGCAGGGCGACGTGGCCGCCTGGTTCGGCTCGGTACCCGCCTCCCCCGCCGGCTGCACCGGCAGCCAGTTGCTTGGCCCGCAGGGCTGCGCCACCAATGGCTACGACCAGTTCGACCGCATCGCCTTCTGGAAGACCCCGCAGGCCAAGTGCGCCCAGGGGCAGTGCGTGCCGTACAGCCGCTGGACGCAGGATTACATTGCGATCATGGGCGGGAGATAGCGATACAGCTTTACGCCTGGCCTGTAGGAGCGAGCTTGCTCGCGAACAGCCCCGTAGTGGGAGTTGGTTCGCGAGCAAGGACTAGGCGTCCCCCTCGATCCTACAAGAGCCCTCACCTCACCAGCTCGCAGACAAGCACCCTCGCCCCCATGCGCTACCTTTTCTGATGCAGCCCCGCCACTCAGGTAGCCCGCAGCATGACCACAGCCGTCCAGTTCACCGAGGTGAGCCGTCATTACGGCGACGTGCGCGCCGTCGACCGGGTGTCCATCGAGATCCGTGACGGCGAGTTCTTCTCCATGCTCGGCCCGTCCGGCTCGGGCAAGACTACCTGCCTGCGCCTGATCGCCGGTTTCGAGCAGCCCACCTCAGGCTCCATCCGCATCCACGGCCAGGAAGCCGCCGGGTTGCCGCCCTATGAGCGCGACGTCAACACCGTGTTCCAGGATTACGCGCTGTTCCCGCACATGAACGTGCTGGACAACGTGGCCTACGGGCTCAAGGTAAAAGGCGTCGGCAAGGCCGAGCGCCTGAAGCGCGCCGAAGAGGCTCTGGGCATGGTCGCCCTGGGCGGCTACGGCAGTCGCAAGCCGGCGCAGCTCTCCGGCGGCCAGCGCCAGCGCGTCGCGTTAGCCCGCGCCCTGGTCAATCGCCCGCGTGTGCTGCTGCTGGACGAACCCCTCGGCGCGCTGGACCTCAAGCTGCGCGAACAGATGCAGGTGGAACTGAAGAAACTGCAGCGCCAACTGGGCATCACCTTCATCTTCGTCACCCACGACCAGGGCGAGGCGCTGTCCATGTCCGACCGCGTGGCGGTGTTCAACAAGGGCCGCATCGAGCAGGTCGACACCCCGCGCAACCTCTACATGAAACCGGCCACGCGCTTCGTCGCCGAATTCGTCGGCACCGCCAACGTGCTGCGCGGAGACCTGGCCCAGCGCCTGCTCGGCGAAACCCGGCCGCACTCGCTGCGCCCCGAGCACGTGCGCTTCGGCCGTGCCGGCGACGGCGAACTGGAAGTCAGCGGCACCCTGTTCGACGTGCAGTACATGGGCGCCAGCAGCCGCTACGAGATCGAACTGGACAACGGCGGCCGCCTGGTCGCCGCGCTGCCCAACGGCGAGCGCGAGGAACGCCGGCCGCAACCGGGCGAGCCGGTCACCGCCTGCTGGGCGCGCAGCGCACTGGTGCCGCTGCTGGAGGAACCGGCGCCATGAGCCCGATGCGCGGCGTCTCCAGCTTCCTCTACCGGCGCAGCACGCTGTATCTGCTGATGCTGCTGATACCGCCGCTGCTGTGGTTCGGGGTGATCTACATCGGCTCGCTGTTCGCCCTGCTCTGGCAGAGCTTCTACACCTTCGACGACTTCACCATGGCGGTGACGCCGGAGCTGACCTTCGCCAACTACAAGGCGCTGATCAACCCCGCCAACTACGACATCGTGCTGCGCACCCTGGGCATGGCCATCAGCGTCTCCATCGCCAGCGCCATCCTCGCCTTCCCCATCGCCTACTACATGGCGCGGTTCGCCGGGCCCAAGGAAAAAGCCTTCTTCTACATCGCGGTGATGCTGCCGATGTGGGCCAGCTACATCGTCAAGGCCTACGCCTGGACGGTGATCCTGGCCAAGGGCGGCATCCTCTACTGGGTGATCGAGCGCCTGCACCTGCTCGGCGCGCTGGGTCTGCTGCTGGATGTGCCCGGCGTGGGTGGCAACACCCTGTCCACCTCGCACATCGGGCGCTTCTGGGTGTTCACCTACATCTGGCTGCCGTTCATGATCCTGCCGATCCAGGCCTCCCTGGAGCGCCTGCCGCCGTCGCTGCTGCAGGCCTCGGCGGACCTCGGCGCGCACCCGCGGCAGACCTTCTTCCAGGTGGTCCTGCCGCTGGCCTTCCCCGGCGTGGTGGCCGGCTCGATCTTCACCTTCAGCCTGACCCTGGGCGACTTCATCATCCCGCAGCTGGTTGGCCCCAGCGGGTTGTTCATCGGCACCATGGTCTACGTGCAACAGGGCGCGATCGGCAACATGCCCCTGGCGGCCGCCTTCACCCTGGTGCCCATCGTGCTGATCGCCGTGTACCTGTCCATCGCCAAGCGGCTGGGGGCCTTCGATGCGCTCTGACGATCGGCCCTCCTGGTTCCTGCGTCTGGCCGCCTGGGGCGGGCTGGTGTTCCTGCATTTCCCGATCCTGGTGATCCTGCTCTACGCCTTCAACACCGAGGAATCGGCCTACAGCTTCCCGCTGCAGGGCTTCACCCTGAAGTGGTTCAGCATCGCCTTCGCCCGCGGCGACGTGCTCGACGCCATCTGGCTGTCGGTGAAGATCGCCTGCGTGGCCACGCTGATCGCCATGGTCCTCGGCACCCTGGCCGCCGGCGCGCTTTACCGCCGCGACTTCTTCGGCAAGGAGAGCATCTCGCTGATGCTGATCCTGCCCATCGCCCTGCCCGGCATCATCACCGGTATCGCCCTGCTCTCGGCGTTCAAGACCCTCGGCATCGACCCGGGCTTCCTCACCATCGTCATCGGCCACGCCACCTTCTGCGTGGTGATCGTCTACAACAACGTGATCGCGCGTTTCCGCCGCACCTCCTTCAGCCTGATCGAGGCGAGCATGGACCTGGGCGCCGACGGCTGGCAGACCTTCCGCTACATCATCCTGCCGAACATCGCCACGGCGCTGCTGGCCGGCGGCATGCTGGCCTTCGCCCTGTCCTTCGACGAGATCATCGTCACCACCTTCACCGCCGGTCACGAGCGCACCCTGCCGCTGTGGCTGCTCAACCAGCTGACCCGCCCGCGCGACGTGCCCATCACCAACGTCGTCGCCATGCTCGTGATGCTCGCCACCATGCTGCCGATCCTTGGCGCCTACTACCTGACCCGGGGCACCAGCGACGTGGCGGGGAGCGGCAAGTAACCCGCGAATCCATCAACCGCACCTGCACGGAGGACGCGCGATGCAAACCAAACTCCTGATCAACGGCCAGTTCGTCGCCGGCGAAGGCGAGAAGCTGGACATCCTCAACCCCGCCACCGGCGAGGTGCTGGGCCAGATCGCCGAGGCCAGCGAAGCCCAGGTGGACACCGCCGTGCGCGCCGCCGACAAGGCCTTCGACAGCTGGTCGCAGAGTGCGCCGAAAGACCGCGCCCTGCTCCTGCTGCGCCTGGCCGAGCGCATCGAGGAACACGCCGAGGAACTGGCCCGCCTGGAATCCGACAACTGCGGCAAGCCCTACGCGGCCGCGCTGAACGACGAGATCCCGGCCATCGCCGACGTGTTCCGCTTCTTCGCCGGCGCCTGCCGCGTGATGCCCGGCTCCGCCGCCGGCGAATACCTGCCCGGCTTCACCTCGATGATCCGCCGCGACCCGGTGGGCGTAATCGCCTCCATCGCCCCCTGGAACTACCCGCTGATGATGGCCGCCTGGAAGCTCGGCCCGGCCCTGGCCGCCGGCAACTGCGTGGTACTCAAGCCCTCGGAGCAGACCCCGCTGACCGCGCTGCGGGTCGCCGAATTCATCGCCGAACTGTTCCCCGCCGGGGTGGTGAACCTGGTCTTCGGCCGCGGCCCGACCGTGGGCTCGCCGCTGGTGAGCCACGACCTGGTGCGCATGGTTTCCCTCACCGGCTCCGTGGGCACCGGCAAGGCGATCATCCGCAGCGCCGCCGACAGCGTGAAGCGCCTGCACATGGAACTGGGCGGCAAGGCCCCGGTGATCGTCTTCGACGACGCCGACCTGGCGGACGTGGTGGCCGGAATCCGCACCTTCGGCTTCTACAACGCCGGGCAGGACTGCACCGCCGCCTGCCGCATCTACGCCGGCAAGAAGATCTACGACAACTTCGTCGCCGACCTGGCCAGCGCGGTGGGCAGCCTCAAGACCGGCCTGCAGAACGACCCGAACACCGAACTCGGCCCGCTCATCACCGCGGCGCAGCGCGAGCGCGTCTCCGGCTTCGTCGAACGGGCCAAGGCCAGCCCGCACATCCGCATCGCCACCGGCGGCAATATCGTCAGCGGCAAGGGTTTCTTCTACGAACCGACGGTGGTGGCCAATGCCGGGCAGGACGACGAGATCGTCCGCCGCGAGGTGTTCGGCCCGGTGGTCTCGGTGACGCCCTTCAGCGATGCGGACGAGGCGATCCGCTGGGCCAACGACTCCGACTACGGCCTTGCCTCCTCGGTCTGGACCCGCGACGTCGGCCGCGCCTCACGGGTGGCCGCGCGCCTGCAGTACGGCTGCACCTGGGTGAATACCCACTTCATGCTCTGCAGCGAGATGCCCCACGGCGGCTTCAAGCAGTCGGGATACGGCAAGGACCTGTCCATGTACGGCCTGGAGGACTACACCGTGGCGCGGCACATCATGATCAAGCATTGAGGGATTGCCTGTAGGAGCGAGCTTGCTCGCGAACCGCAGCCCCGCACAGGGTTGTTCGCGAGCAAGCTCGCTCCTACGAAAAGCATCGCGCCCTGCAAGGCATCAATGGATCAGATCAACCCGGCCAGCTTCAGCCAATGGCTGTAGAACCCTTCCGCCACGCGGTTCATCGCCGCCACCTTCTGCGGCAGCTCGGCCAGCATCACCTCCGCGCTCTCCTGGCTCGGCTGGCTGGGATCGAGGTATTCCGGCCAGCCGTTGATCCAGCCGCTCACCAGCTCCTCGGTCATCTCCGGGTGCCCCTGCAGGCCGAGGATGCGCTCGCCGAAGCTGAACGCCTGGTTCTCGCACCAGGGACTGGAGAGCAGGTGCGTCGCGCCCACGGGCAGGTCGAAGGTATCGCCATGCCACTGGTAGATCGGGAATTCGTCCGGCAGGTGCGCCAGCCATGGGCTCTGCGACTCCAGCCGGCGCATCGGCTGCCAACCCATTTCGGTATAGGGCAGACGGTGGATGTCCGCGCCCAGCGCCTTGGCCAGCAGTTGGCCGCCCAGGCAATGGCCGATCATCGGCACGTCGCGCTCGATGAAACGGCGGATCGCCGCGAGCTCGGTGCGCAGCCACGGCGTATCGTCGTTGACGCTCATCGGCCCACCCATGATCGCGACCGCTTTCGGCCGCTCCAGGTCATAGCCCTGCAGCTCGTCGAGGTCGGCGCGGCGCACTTCGAACGATAGGCCGCAACGGTCCAGCACCGTGGCCAGGTGGCCCGGCGGGCAGAAATCGACGTGGGTCAGAATCAGAATATCGGTCATGGTCACCTCCGCACGGCAGTCTGCCGCATCGGGGAGGTGTCATAAACCCCGGCGTACCCGCGCGGAAACCGCGCCGTCACGGTGGGTGACGGCGCGTATGCGGTTGCGGGTAGACAATCACTGCCGTCGACCGACGGCTCGGAACGCGTTGCTGCTAGGGACGCAGGGAATTCACTTCCTGGGTCACGCCCCAGCCGTCCAGAACACCTCCCAGCGGCGCCACGACTTCCTCCAGGTCGTGCTCGAAAGCGCCGATGCCCGCATGGGTCGCGAACATCACCTTGCTGATCTGCAGGCTCCAGCCGCCATCGTCGCGAGCTTCGACCTGCGCCCTCAGCGACTCGCCGCGGAATTGCCGGGCAGCCTTACGGGCGTTCTGTTCATCGGGAAAGATGGCGAAAAAGTCGATGGGATGTATACGAGCGAAATCGAAGCCACCTTCCTTCATCCGGCGCAACACGTTGACGCTGATATCCTCCGAGAGGGGCTTTTCCATGGTACGCACCTCCTTTCGAGACGTTCAGAGTTTATTCCCCGCCAACGAACGCACCCCGACCTGGGGCAAGGATGCGTTCCGGGCACCTCTATGTGCCACGGGAAACGCCAAGCGAATCAACGTCCCCCAATTGCAGCCAAATCCGCCGAACACGCTGAAAGGCACTCTCCCTTGGCGGATTCCCAAGGCCACTTCACCAGCGTAGCGTCTCTACCGGCGAGTTGCCGCTACTTCACCGCGTCGGCCCCGACAACGGCGACAGGCGGCAATTCGGCACGACGGGTGCCCAGCACCAGCGCGGCCAGCACCAGCAGCATGCCCAGGGCGTGGCCGACGCTGAAATGCTCGCCCAGCAGCGACACCCCGACCAGCGCGGAACTGACCGGCATCAGGCCGGTGAACAGCCCGGCGACATTGGCCGGCACCTGCGCGATACCGCGGTACCAGAGCAGGAAGGACAGCACGCTGGCGCTCAGCGCGTAGAACAGCAGCCAGCCCCAGGTCGCCGCGCCAGGCAGGCTCCAGTCGAACGCCAGCGCCTGTGGCACGGCCAGCGGCAGGAACAGCAGCAACCCGGCCAGGTTGACGCCGAAGGCCATGGCCCAGGGCCGCACACTGAGCGACAGCCGGCGCGAAAACACCGCGAACAGCGCCTCGGCCAGCACCGCGCCGAGCACCAGCAGGTTGCCGGCGACACTGCCGCTGCCGGTTTCCGGGCGCTCCAGCAGGTTCAGCGCGGCGATGCCCGACACCGCCAGCACGATCGCCAGCAACTGCGGCGCGCTGACCCGCTCACGCAGCCAGAGCCAGGCCAGCAGCGCGATCACGCTCGGCGTGGCGCTGGTGATGATCCCGGCGCTGGTCGCCGAAGTCAGCAATACGCCGTGCAGCATGCACAGGCTGAACAGGAAGCAGCCGAAGAACGCCTGCAGGAACAGCCCGCCGCAGGCCCGGCGATCCAGCCCCCGGCGGGCATCGCGGAGGAACATGCCCGGCAGCAGCACCAGGCTGGCGATGAGGAAGCGCAAGGCCGCGAACAGGTAGAGCGGGACTTCGGCGAGGATCAGCTTGCCGATGGCGATATTGCCCCCGACGAGCAGCATCGACAGGGCCAGGCAGGCATAGGCGAATGGCATGACGGCATCCTTGCATCGGGTGGTGGACCGTCCCGGCGGGACGACGCTCCAGCATCCGGGCCAACACCTCTGCGCGCAAGAACCGAAACAACCTGAAACACTATCCCCCCAGGGCAATGCACAGCCCGGTCATCGCCACGCCCAGCGCAGTGAAACCCAGCGCCCCCGGCCAGGGCGAATCGCCGGCCCAACGCGCCAGCAGCCAGCCGAGCGTGAACAGCATGACCACGCCGACGCCCTGGGCCAGGCGCAGCGCCAGCAGGTCGTCCGGCACCAACCAGAGCGGCAGGATCATCGGCAGGGTAATCCCCGTCACCAGCAGCACGATCAGCAGGGCCGCCAACCACACCTCGGCGCCGCCACGCGGCGGCTCGCCAGTCCCCAGGGACGACCCCATCAGGCGCTGGCGCAGGCGCCAGACCTCGTCCGGTTGCAGGACGGCCACCAGCCGGGGCGGCAGGAAGTCGTCGAGTCCGTCGCGGAAATCCGTGTCGTTGGAGATGCCACGCAAGGCCCGCAGGCGGCCATGCCGGTGAGCCCTCTCCACCCGCAGGCGCACCAGCAGCATCAGCGCGTCCACCAGGCCCCAGGCCAGGTTGCAGCCCAGCGCGGCGACGATCAGGTCCTGCCGGCTCGCCCCGCCGCTGGCAGCGGAAATCACCGAGATGATGGTCAGGGTCATGATCACCCCGTAGGTCATCTCGCTGACCCGGTCGAAGGGTGTGGTGATGTCCTGCAGCACACGCTGCCAGGCGCTGTCGTGGGGTTCCTGCATGGGTCGGCCTCCTTCGCCGCCCGTGCAGTCTACTCAGGCGCGGCTGAGCCAGGCCATCACCCAGCGGTTGAGCGATGGCGGCGACAACTGGCCGGACCAGTACATCGCCCGGAACAGCGCGCCGATGGGACGGTGCACCGCCCTGCTCCCGGTCTGGCGCCAGGCCGCTTCGGCGATGTCCTCGGCACTCAGGGTCACGCCCAGGCGGCGCAGCACCGGCGGCTCGACGAGCTGGCTGGCGACCATCGGCGTGCGCACGAAGGGCGGCATCAGGTCGGCGACACGGATGCCATGTTCGCGCCATTCCAGCTCCAGCGCCTCGGTCAGCCCGCGCACGGCGAACTTCGACGCCGAGTAGCTGGCCATCTGCGGCACGCCATACAGCCCGGAGGCCGAGCCCATGTTCAGCACCTGCGCGCCCGGTGTGCGCTTGAGGTACGGCAGCGCGGCGTAGCAGCAGTTGAGCACGCCCTGCACGTTGATCGCGATGATGCGCTGGTGCTCGGCCAGGCTGATGTCCTCGAAGCGGCCGAAACGCAGGATGCCCGCGCAGTTGAACAGCAGGCGCAGGCCGCCGTCGCAGTCTTCGGCGTACTCACGCACCGCGGCAGCCACCGCCTCGGCATCGGTGACGTCCAGCGCCCGCCGCCAGACGCCACCCAGCTCCACGGCAAGCGCAGCCAGTGGCTCGGGATTCAGGTCGATCAGGCCGACGCGCCAGCCACGCTGGTGGAACAGTTTCGCAGTCGCGGCGCCAATGCCCGAGGCGGCACCGCTGATCAGGATGTTGTTCATCGATGCACTCCCTGCAGATGTTGGGCGACGAAATCGGCGGCGTCCTGGAGCGCGCGGTCGGCTACCTTCAGCACCCCGGCGTGGGCCTGGAACACATGCCAGCTGTTGGCAAAGCGCTGTAGTGTCACCACGGCACCGTAGCGTCGCGCGGCATCGGCGAAACGCAGGCTGTCGTTGCGCAGCACTTCATCTTCGCCAACCTGGATCAGCAGAGGCGGCAGGTCGGTGAGATCGGCATGCAGCGGCGACAGTTGCGCATCGCTGCGGGGCACGCCCGGCGGGCAGAACATCGCCATGGCGCTGTCGATCCAGGCGCGGGTGATCAGCGGATCACCCGCAGGCGGCGCATGCAGGTGTTCGTTGGTCAGATCGGTCACCGGCGAGAAGGTCACCAGCGCGCCGGGCGCCGGCAGGCCGAGCGCTTTGGCTTGCAGCGCGAGCTGCAGGGTCAGGTGGCCGCCAGCGGAATCCCCGGCAATGGCGATGGCCGCCGCCGGGATGCCCTTGTCCAGCAGCGCGCGGTAGGCCGCCACGGCATCGTCACGCTGGGCCGGGAACGGGTGCTCCGGCGCCAGGCGGTAATCCAGCACCCAGACCTCCGCGCGGCAGCGCCGCGCCAGGTTGGCGGTGATGGCGCGGTGAGTCGCCGGCGACCCCACCAGGTAGGCGCCGCCGTGCAGGTAGAGGATCACCCTTCCCGCCCCGCCCTCGCGGGGCCGCCAGACCTCGCAGGGCAGCCCGCCCAGGGTCGTCTGCTCGCGCAGCAGGCCCCGGGGCGTCAGGGTCGCGGCGGTCAGCCCGCGCAGCAATGCGCGCTGCGCCTTCACCGACAGCTGTGGGCCCATCAGGCCACGGAACAGCAGGTTGAGCAGGCCGCGCAAGGCGGCGGTCAGGACTTTCTGGCCAAGGGACAGTGGCGCCACGGGCTCAACGGATGCAGTCATAGTCGGCGAACTCCGGCTGACGGGTCAGTTGACGGTAGCGGAAGGTGAAACCCGGCCAGTTGACGGTATTGCGGCCGCTGGCGGTCTTGTACCAGCTGTTGCAACCGCGCTCCCAGATGGTGTGGCCCAGCTCATGTTGCAGGTGCTGGTTGAAACGCTGCTGCACCTGGGGTTTCACGTCCAGGTACTTCAGGCCTTCGCGGCGGATGCGCTGCAGGCAGGCCAGAACGTAGGGGAACTGGCTTTCCAGCATGTAGATGATCGAGCTGTGCCCCAGGTTGGTGTTCGGCCCATAGAGGATGAACAGGTTGGGGAAGCCGCTGACGCTGATGCCCTTGTAGGCTTCCGCGCCGCCCTGCCAGGCCTGGTTCAGCTCGCGCCCGCCCAGGCCCCGGACGCGCATCGGCGCCAGGAACTCGGTGGCAGCGAAACCGGTGCCGTAGATGAGGGTATCCACCGGGTGGCGCTGGCCGTCGCGGGTGACGATGGCATCCTCGGTGACCTCGCGAATGCCCGTATCGACCAGCTTCACATTGCTGCGCGCCAGCGCCGGGTAGTAGTCGTTGCTGATCAGGATGCGCTTGCAGCCCAAGGGGTAATCCGGTTCCAGCCGCGCGCGCAGGCCCGCGTCGGGAATGCCGCGCTGCAGGTGGCGATGGAAGCTCAGGCGCATCACCTTCATCAGCGGCGGGAACACGGTGAAGGCCAGCGCCCGAGCCTCGTGCTGGACGTACTTGAGCCCCCGGTCGAAACGCTGCAACCATGGCAGTCGCGCCTTCAGGCGGCGCTCCCAGTCGGCGTAGGGGCGGTCCGGCTTGGGAATCACGTAGGCCGCGCTGCGCTGGAACAGCAGCAGCTCGGCGACCTTCGGCGCGATCTGCGGCACGAACTGGATGGCGCTGGCACCGGTGCCAACCACCGCTACACGACGGCCTTCCAGCGGCGCATCGGCGTCCCATTGCGCGGAATGGAAGGCCCTGCCCTTGAAGCGTTCGATACCCGGCAAGTGCGGAATCAGCGGACGGCTCAGTTGGCCGAGCGCGCAGACCAGCGACTGGGCGCGCAGCTCCTCGCCATTGGCGCAGGTCACCCGCCACTCCCCGGCCGCTTCGTCGAAGCTCGCCGCGCTGACCTCGCAGTGGAAGCGGATGCGTTCGCGCAGGCCGTACTTGTCCGCGCAGTGCCGGGCGTAGTCGAGGATTTCCGCCTGCGGCGCGAACTTGCGCGACCAGTCGGCCTTGGGTTCGAAGGAGAAGGAATACAGGTGCGAAGGCACGTCGCAGGCGGCGCCCGGATAGCGGTTCTCGCGCCAGCAGCCGCCGACGTCGCCGGCCTTCTCGAGGATCAGGAAGTCGTCGATGCCCGCCTGTTTCAGCCGGATCGCCAGGCCCAGGCCGGCGAAGCCGGCACCGATGATCAGCACGCGCACGGCAGCCGACCCGGGGGAAGTGTTTGTCATTGTTGTGCTCCCGGTGGTGTTTCCCGCCCGATGGCGGATGGGAACATCCTAGGGCTTCATTCGTCACTGGGTTATGGCATAGTCGGACATAAAATTGTGACTTTCGGTCAACGAGAAACCCCATGTCCGCCACTCCCCCCTGGTCGCCCCGCCGCAGCGCCGTCAGCGTGCAACTGCTGACGCAGTTCGCCCTGGACCACGGCCTGAACCTGGAACAGTGCCTGGGCGGCACCGGACTGGACCTCGGCGTGCTCGCCGATCCCGGCGCGGAAGTGGACGCGGAGCAGGAGCTGAGCCTGGTGCGCAACCTGGCCCGGCACCTGGGGCACATCCCCGGCATCGGCCTCAAGGCCGGCTTGCGCTACCACCTCAACACCTACGGCATCTGGGGCTTCGCCCTGCTCAGCAGCGCCAACTTCCTCAGCGCCGCGCGCCTGGGGCTGCGCTACCTCGACCTGACCTACGCCTTCCATCGCATGCGCCTGGAGGAGCACGACGGCGAGGCGCACCTGCTGCTGGACGACACCGACGTGCCGGAAGACCTGCGCAACTTTCTCATCGAGCGCGACGGCGGCGGTGTGCTGCGCATCCAGCGCGACCTGACCAACCAGCCGGCGCCCGTGCGCCAGGTCAGTTTCCGCCGCGAGGCGCCCAGCGACGCGCAGCCCTACATCGACGAACTGGGCGTACGGCCGCTGTTCGGCCAGGCGGAGAACCGCATCGTCTTCGACAGCCGCATCCTCGAACTGCCGCTGCCGGGCGCCAACCCGGAAGCGGCGCTGCGCTGCGAGGAGCAATGCCGCGCCCTGCTCGCCCGCCGCCAGGAGCGCACCGGGCTGTCCGGGCAGATCCGCGACCGCTTGCTTGCAACGCCAGGCCGGCTGCCGGACATGGAACAGATGGCCGAGGCCATGCACATGACCTCACGTACCCTGCGCCGTCGCCTTGAGGCCGAAGGCAGCAGTTTCCGCGCGCTGGTGGACGAGGTACGCCAGGCGCTGGCCGAAGAGCTGCTGGCCACGGGGGTGATTCGTCTGGAGGAGATTGCCGAGCGGCTCGGCTATGGGGAGGTGTCGAACTTCATTCACGCCTTCCGCCGCTGGAAAGGCGTGACGCCGGGGCGTTTCCGCCGCGGCTAGCGAAAACCTGTCGACGCTCTTGCGAGCCAGGGCCGCCGCAGATCGTGGAGAGGTTTCAGAAGACCAGCTTGTAGCCGATCGACGCCAGCATCACCGCCAGGCAGGGACGCAGCACGCCATCCGGAATGCGGCCGGCCAGGTGGCTACCGACGTAGATTCCCGGCAGCGAGCCGATCAGCAGGTAGCCGAGCAGGCCCCAGTCCATGTTGCCCATGCTGGCATGGCCAAGGCCGGCGACCAGGGTCAGCGGTACGGCGTGGGCGATCTCGGTGCCCACCAGACGACGGGTGGCGAGGAAGGGATAGAGCACGAACAGCGCCACGGTACCCAGCGCGCCGGCGCCGATGGAGGTCAGCGCGACCATGGCGCCGAGGATGGCGCCGGTGACGACGGTCAGGGTGTTCAGCTTCGGGCCGCTGAAGTGGAAGCTGTCGCCGGCATGGCGCTGGGCGAAGGCAAGCACCTGCTTCTTGAACAGCACCGCCAACGCGGTGAGCAGCAGGACGATGCCCAGGGCATGCTTGATGATGCTGTTCATCGCCGCGGTATCGGCATGCAGGCTGTGCAGGAACAGCAGGGTCAGCGCCGCCGCCGGCACACTGCCGAGGGCGAGCCAGCCGGTAATGCGCCAGTCGATGTTGTCGTTCTTGCGGTGAACCAGGACGCCGCCGGACTTGGTGATGGCGGCATACAGCAGGTCGGTACCCACCGCGGCGGCGGGATTGATGCCGAACCAGAGCAGGATGGGGGTCATCAGCGAGCCACCGCCCACGCCGGTCATACCGACGATGAAACCAACGACAAGACCCGCGATTACGAAACCGATATTGCCAACATCCATCTGCGAGTCCTGACTGGCGTAACTGATCACCTCGTGGTGTGGGCGGCAGGATAACGACTTTTCTTATAATCCATTAGACCGTTGTGGTCTTAATTTATAACCGGTTTATACGGACGCTTTTGCAGGAAAAGCCTCCTCCCGGCGGTCTGGCATGGGGTTTACACGCAGGGCCGGGAGTGGCGCCTAGCCCTTGCTCGCGAATCCTGGAAGTCCTGCGCGGCGATCTTCGCGAGCAAGCTCGCTGACAGGAAATCAGCAGGCATGAAAAAGGGGCCCGAAGGCCCCTTTTTCCAGTCACCCGGCGATCACTTGGTGCCGGACTTGGGGTCCACCACGCCTGCGGTGTTGTCCAGCAGGCTCTTGGTAGCGGTCTGGATGAAGGACTCCAGGCGCAGGCGCAGGGCCTCCTGGTCCGGCGCGTTTTCCACGCGGGTCACGCCGAAGTCCTTGCCGACCTTGTAGTCGTAGACGCGGATGTCGCCTTCCTTGGGTTTGATCAGGATGCGGTTGCCGTTGATGATCGCCACCACCTGCTCGCTACCGGAGGGCTTGATCACGCCGATGCCCTTGTCGCCTTCGGGCAGGTTCAGCAGGTCGCGGCCCCAGCACTGGTTGCGAGTCTCGCCGCCCAGGCGGCCCATGATGGTCGGCACGATGTCGATCTGGGTGCCGACGGTGTCGCGGGTGGCGCCGAACTTCTCCTGGATGCCCGGAGCGATCATCAGGAAGGGCACGTTGAAGCGGAACAGGTCCATTTCGGTCAGCTGGTCCGGCGCGCCGAAGCCGTGGTCACCCACCACGATGAACAGGGTGTCCTTGTAGTACGGCGACTTCTTGGCCTTCTCGAAGAACTGCCCCAGCGACCAGTCGGAATAGCGCATGGCGGTCAGGTGCTCGTCGAGGCTGCCGTGGCCGGTCACGCGCTCCACCGGCAGGTCCTTCGGCAGTGCGTAGGGCACGTGGTTGGAGAGGCTCTGCAGCAGGGCGTAGAACGGCTTGCCGGTGGACTCGAGCTTGTCCAACTCCTCGTTGCCGCGGGCGAACATGTCCTGGTCGGACACACCCCAGGTCGGGTCGGAGAACACCGGGTTCACGAAGTCGTTACGGCCGATGAAGGTGGTCATGCCCTGGTTGGCGAAGAAGCCGGACTGGTTGTCCCAGGCGAAGTCGCCGTTGTAGACGTAGACATCTTCATACTTGCGCGCCGACAGCAGCTGCGGCAGGCCGGAGAACTTGTGGCCACCCTCGGGCGTCTGCATCAGGTATTCGAAGCCCGGCAGGTTGGGGAAGCACGCCATGGTGGCGAACATGCCCTGGTGGGTGTGGGTGCCGTTGGAGAAGAACTGGGTGAACAGCAGGCCTTCCTTCGACAGCTTGTCGAAGTACGGAGTGATGTTGCCCTCCCCACCCAGCGCGCCGACGAAGTGGCCGGCGAAGCTTTCCAGCAGGATCACCACCACGTTCTTGACCGGCAGGGTGCCACCGGCCGGCGGGGTGAAGTCGCGGCGAATGGCGGCGGTATCGGCATCGACCAGCTTGTCGTTCGGCGTAAGCAGCATCTGGCGCACGGTGTCGCGGGCCTGCTCATCGGGCAGCGTGGATTTCCAGATATTCGCGCGGTCCTCGCCGAAGCGGTCCTCGGCGGCCTTGATCAGCGTCATGGTGCCGTTGAGGCCCAGGTGGTTTGCGAACATCGAGTCGGTGGTGAAGGCATCGCCCCAGCGCAGCGGCGGACCCTGGCGCAGGGTGCCACGGGCGGCGACGACGCACAGCACGACCACCACCAGCATTACGGCGATACGGATGTACCAGGCGGCAACGGCGGAGCCTGCGGCGCTCGGGCGGGTCGCACGGTCGATGCCGCGGAACAGCAGGTACAGCAGCCAGGTGGCGAAGGCCCAGGCCAGCAGGTAGCGGACCACCGGGTAGCCGTACCAGATCATGCTCATGACGGTCTTGGGGTCTTCGGCCATGTACTGGAACACCAGGCTGTTCAGGCGCTGGTGGAATTCACGGTAGAAGTCCATCTCCACCACGCCGAGGAACAGCGTGACGCTCGCGGTCAGGGTCAGCCAGGCCTTCCACAGCCAGCGCCAACCCATGGCGCGGGCACTGAGGAGGGCGAAGACCAGCGGGGCAACGATGTAGACCACCACGCGGATGTCGAAACGCATGCCGGTGATGAACGCTTCGAAGAAGGTGGAGGCCGGCGTGGTGCCGATCAGCTCGCGGTTGTAGATGAACAGCGCAAGACGCGTCAGGGAGAACATCGCCATCAGCGCAAGGACGCTGAGCGCAGTGAACGCCAGATGGCTGGAGACGGTGGGCCGCGTGAGGCTCGCACCGTTCTGGCGATTGGTCAGGACTTCTGGTTGGCCCATTTCTAGGTTCCGTTTTGAACGTGTGGGTTCGAAGGCGCGCCGCCCGTGCGGGGCCCTGCGTAAGCGCGAAAAAACTGCGGCATTACACCGCAAAAGCAGCGGCGGCGCATTCTATTCGGCGCCGCTGAAGCCGACATTAAGGCGACGCGGACAATCGTTTCGGAATGATACGAGCGCCCGGCAACAGCACTACGACCGCCGGACGGCGGGCACAGTGCCGGAGGGCGGGTGAAGAAACTGTCATGACCGACTGCCGGTCCCCCGGTATGGCGCCGCAACCCGCTGGGGAAACGGCGCATGGCCCGGTCACCGGATGGCGAAGGCGCAGCGGAGGTCAGTCGTTGGCCGGCTTGCCGATGGCCTGCAGCACATACTGCGGCAGGGCGAAGGCGCCCTGGTGGATGGCCGGGTTGTAATAGCGGGTCGGGATACCGCTGCTAGCGAAGCGCTGGGCCAGGGTGGCGACATCGATGTGGCGCAGGGCCGGGTTGGTCGAGCCCCAGGCGAAGGTCATCGAACCGCCGATATAGGTCGGCACGGCCGCCTGGTAGAAGTGCCAGTCGGCGAACAGGCCGTTCATGCGGCCGGCGGTGTTGCGCACGGTGTCCAGCTGCATGAAGGGCGTGCCGTTCTGGGTCACCAGCACGCCGCCTTCGTTCAGGCAGCGGTGGCAGGCCTGGTAGAAGTTCTCCGAGAACAGCACCTCGCCCGGGCCGATCGGGTCGGTGGAGTCGGAGATGATCACGTCGAACTTCTCCGTGGTGGTGGCGACGAAGCGCATGCCGTCGTCGATCACCAGGTTCAGGCGTGGATCGTCGAAGGCGCCCTGGGAATGGTTCGGCAGGAACTCCTTGCACATGTCGACCACGGTGCCGTCGATCTCGACCATGGTGATGTGCTCGACGCTGGCGTGCTTGGACACCTCGCGCAGCATGCCGCCGTCGCCGCCGCCGATGATCAGCACGCGCTTGGCCGCGCCGTGGGCGAGGATCGGCACGTGGGTGAGCATCTCGTGGTAGATGAACTCGTCGGCCTCGGTGGTCTGGATCACGCCGTCCAGCGCCATCACCCGGCCCATGCGGGCATTCTCGAAGATCACCAGGTGCTGGTGTTCGGTGCGCACCTCGTGGAGCATCCTGTCGACGCTGAAACGCTGGCCATAGCCGTCGTAGAGGGTTTCCTGGTAATCGTGCATGGGCTGGGCTCCCGTCGGGACAAGACAATAGGAGGGGACGGCCGCGCCGCCCCGAAAGAGGCGCGCATTCTACGTGCCCGACGATGACAGGTCGAACCCCGTCGTCAGCCGAACTCATGACCGGCAGTTTGAAAGTCAGCGGCGGGAGGACAGCCATGCCCGCAACAGCTAAGGTCGCTGCATGAAAAACACATCCCCGACACCCCGGATCATCCACCTGCCCTACCGCGCCCCCTGGAGCTGGCAGCAGTTCCACGAGCATTTCGCCCTGCGCAGCCTGGGCGGCGTGGAGTGCCTGTCGTCCGAGCGCTACGCCCGCAGCGTGCGCATCGGCGATGAGGCCGGCTGGTTCAGCGTGCGCCCGCTGGAGGATCGCGCCGAGCTGGAGCTGGAAATCCACCTCGCCCCGCAGCATGCCGAAACACTGGCGGCCCGGGTGCGCAAGATGTTCGACCTGGACAGCGATCCCGACCATATCGCCGAGCACCTGGGCTGCGACCCGCTACTCGGACCGCTTATCCGGCAAGCGCCGGGGCTGCGGCTGCCCACCGCGTTCGACCCGTTCGAACAGGCGGTGCGCGCCATCGTCGGCCAGCAGGTCACGGTGAAAGCCGCGGTGACCATCGTCGGCCGGCTGGTGCAGCGCCTGGGTGAGGCGCTGCCCGGAGAAACCGAGGGCCAGCCGAGCCGCCTGTTCCCCACGCCCCAAGCCCTGGCCGACGCCGACCTCGCCGGCATCGGCATGCCCGGCAAGCGCGTGGAAACCTTGCAGCGCTTCGCCACCGCCTGCGCCAGCGGCACCCTGGCCCTGCATGTCGAGGACGGTGCCGACGACCTGGTGAAGCGTCTCTGCGCCCTCCCCGGCATCGGCCCCTGGACCGCCGAGTACGTGGCCCTGCGCGCCTTCGGCGATCCGGACGCCTTCCCCACGGCCGACCTGGGCCTGCTCAAGTCGCCGGTCTGGGGCGCCGAGGGTATCACCGCGCGCGACCTGCAGCGCCGCGCCGAAGCCTGGCGGCCCTGGCGCGCCTACGCCGCCGTCTATCTGTGGCACGCCTACTCCCAGGGCGGCCGCACCGGAGGATGACCATGCACTACCGCTACCACGACAGCCCCACCGGCCGCCTGCTGCTGGCCGGCGATGAAAGCGGCCTGAGAATGCTCTACATGGACCTGGAGCAGCGGCATTACCCCGAGCCGGACTGGCAACAGGGCAGCCCGCTGCTGGACGAGGTGGCGCGCCAGCTTGACCAGTACTTCGCCGGCAAGCGCCAGCGCTTCGAGGTTCGCCTGAACACCGGCGGCACCGAGTTCCAGCGCCAGGTCTGGCAGGCACTGCTGGAGATTCCCTACGGCTACATCACCGTCTATGCCGAACTGGCGCGGCGCATCGGCCGGCCCAAGGCGATCCGTGCGGTGGGCGCGGCGAATGGCGCCAACCCCATCAGCATCATCGTGCCCTGCCACCGGGTGATCGGCAGCAACGGCAGCCTAACCGGCTACGCCGGCGGCCTGCCGCGAAAGGAATTGCTGCTGCGTCTGGAGGGGGCCCTGGAGAAGGGCTAGAAGTCGAAGGCGGTCTGCGCGGCCCGCGGGTCCTCGAAGCCTTCCAGCGCCAGCATGCGCAGCTTCGACCTGCTGCCGCCCGGCGCGGAGAAACCGCCGGTCTTGCCGCCGCTGGCCAGCACGCGGTGGCACGGGATGATCAACGGAATCGGATTGCTGCCCATCGCCTGCCCCACTGCCCGGGACAAGCCGACGTCGCCCAGGCGGCGGGCGATCTCGCCATAGGTGGTGGTCTCGCCACGTCCCAGCTGGAGGATGTCGTCATAGACGCGGCGATGGAAATCGCTGACGGCCGACAGGTCCAGCGGCAGGCCGTCGAAGGACACCGCCTCGCCCCGCGCATAGCCAAGGATCAACTGGCGCGCCTCGTCGATGAACGCCGGCCAGTGGGCGGTCTCGGTGCCGAGTCTGTCGAAGCGTTCACGCATGGAATGCACGGAATCACCCGGCAGACAGGTGCGCACGATTCCCCGCGGGCTCCAGGCGAGCCCGAACCAGCCGAGTTCTGTTTCGATCAGGCAGTAATGCATCGGTCGAGTGTCCGCCCCCAGGCTCTATCCCGCAAGTCTTTCGCCGGCCAGCATGACCTCGCACCAGCGGCGCAGCTCGGCGCCGATGGCACCGGCGGGGTCGCCCTTGCGCTCGAAGGCCCACCATAGCTGTGCGCCCTGCCACTGGCTGGCCATCAGGCGGCCGAGCAGCGGCTGTCGCGCCGGATCGCCGCTCAAGCGCCGGCCCAACGCCTTCGCCAGCGCCTCGCCCCATTGCGCACCGCGCTCGCGCAGCAGCGGATCGCGCATGTCTTCACGCAGGATCAGCAGCCCTTCCGCGTAATCGCTCTCGCCCTCGCCCACCGGGAACATCGCCACCAGCATCCGCACCGCGCCCTCCGGGCTGAGTTCGACGGTGTCGTCGAGCCGCGCCGTCTGCGCATCCAGCTGGTCCCAGGCGCGCAACAGCACGGCGCGGAGGAATTCGGCCTTGGTCGCGTAGCGCTGCACCAGGGTCGCGGCGGACAGCCCCACTTCGCGCCCGACGGCAGCAAAAGTCACCGCTTCCGGCCCCTCGCGCACCATCAGCGCCATGGCGGCGTCGAGTATCGCTTCGTCGCTGACCGTCTTGGTTCGGGCCATGCCATCCTCTTTTATAAATGAACATTCATTTATATATTGAGGGAATCTTACCGGAGGAGATTCAGCATGGCCAGGATTCTCGGCTACATCGCCACCAGCCTCGACGGCTACATCGCCACCCCGGAGCACGGGCTGGACTGGTTGTTCCGGCACGACAAGCTGGAACTGGGCGAGCACCACTACGACCTGTTCATCCAGCGCATTCGCACCCTGGTCATGGGGCGTGGCACCTATGACTTCCTCGAAGCCGACCCCAGCCCCTGGCCGTACGGTGAGCAACGGGTGCTGGTGGTGACGTCACGGCCCATCGAAAACCCGAAAGGCCCGCTGGAAACCCGCAGCGACATCGACGCGCTGGTGGCGGAACTGCGTGCGCTGGATGACGGGGACGTGTGGATGCTTGGCGGCGGCCAGTTGCAGATGGCCTTTCTGCAGCGCGGGGCGCTGGATGAGCTGGAGGTCTACGTGATGCCGGAAATCATCGGGGGCGGCATTCCGCTCTTCCCGGCCACCGGCTTCCAGGCGTCGCCGACGTTGGTGTCGGCGAAGATGATCGAGCCGGGGTGCGTGCGGATGCATTACCGGTTTGGTTGAGGGGGATAGCCGGTTGTCATGGGGTAGGTGTAGGGATTTCGCGGACAAGGTCCGCTCCTACGAAAGCGCAGCTTCCGCCCTGGCTCTGGCTTTCTAAGACTTCCAGAGAAACACCCGCGCACTCCGAACCGCCCCTTTCAGGAGGCCTCGTTGAATCGGAGTTTCAGGGGGTGAGCGGCATGGATGCCGCGAGAGCCGCGATGGGCCAGGGATGGCCCTTCGCGGCGTACCCCTGAAACTGCGATTCAACGAGGGCATTTTTCGCCCCAAGCGAAAAACCGGATGGAGGGGCAAGACCTTTGCCCACTTTGGGTCGTTTGCCAAAGTGGGTCGCCCGAGGGGGCGAAACCCAATACATCCGAGCACACCGAAGCAGCGCAGAAACACCAGAACAAAAAGCATCGCGGACGAAGTCCGCTCCTACAAGGAGCACGGCGCTCATGCGTCCGAGCCCCTCGAAGTATCAGCGAAGGAAACTCAAGCCCGCGCCTTGCTGCGCGGCCCCGCGAACGCCCAGACGATCAACCCCAGCACCGGCAGAACGGCGATCACCAGAACCCAGATGATCTTCTTCGGTATGTCTGCGTCGCTTCTCGCCACGTTGAGGATGGCCCAGATGTCCACGACGAAGATAACCAGGGCGATCAGTTCGCGCAGGAAACCCATATTCAAGATCCCTCTATAGAAAGTTGGTGCGCTGATGATAGCGTCCCGCGCCCCGGCAGCGCGAGCGACGGCTCAGACCCGCGCGGGGGCGATCACCGCGAAGCTGGCCACGGTGTCGTGCCCTTCCAGCACGCCACCTTCGCGGGCCAGGCCGATGGTCTGCAGGCCGGCCTGCTGTGCGGCGTCCAGCTCCTGCACCACATCGGAGAGGAACAGGATCTCCTCACCGGGCAGGCCGATGGCAGCGGCAATGCGACGATAGGACTCGGCCTCTCGCTTGGGCCCGCTGGTGGTGTCGAAATAGCCGGAGAACAGCGGCGTCAGGTCGCCCGCCTCGGAACAGCCGAAGATCAGTTTCTGCGCCTGGATCGAGCCGGAGGAATAGACGTAGAGCTTGAAGCCCTCGGCATGCCAGTGGCGCAGCGCATCCACGGCGTCCGGGTAGACGTGGCCCTTGAGCTGGCCGGCGCGGTAGCCCTGCTCCCAGACCATGCCCTGCAGCGCCTTGAGCGGCGTGGCCTTGCGGTCTTCGGCGATCCAGCCCAGGAGAATCTCGATGCAGCGCGCGGTGTCGGCGCCGGCTTCACCGCTGTCGGCACGTACGGCGGCCAATTGTTCGGCCACGGCTGGCTCGCCGGCGTGCTCGCGGACGAAGTCCGGCAGGTGCGCGGCGGCATAGGGGAAGAGCACGTCGAAGACGAAGCTGACCGCGCTGGTGGTGCCTTCGATGTCGGTGAGGATGGCTTTGATCGGCATGGAAACTCCAAAGGTCCGCCTCTGGCATAGGCGGGAAGATATGCAGGAGCGAGCTTGCTCGCGAACCGCATGCCACTGAGCTGAGCGGCGAGATTGTTCGCGAGCAAGCCCGCTCCTACGAAGAGCAAATGACGCCCCGCCTGCCAGTGGCGACTAGGGCAAATTCCCCATTGGATCAGTCTTCCAGCAACGGGAAGCGCTTGGCGATGTCGTCGCCGGTGAACTTGGCGACCCAGCCTTCGGCGTTGTTGAACAGGCGGATCGCCACGAAGTGCGGACGCTCGCCCATGTCGAACCAGTGGCGGGTACCGGCCGGCACCGAGATCAGGTCGTTCTTCTCGCACAGCACTGCGTAGACGTGATCTTCGATGTGCAGGGTGAACAGCCCGCGACCGGCCACGAAGAAGCGCACTTCATCCTCGCCGTGGCGGTGTTCGTCGAGGAACTTGGCGCGCAGTTCGTCCTTCTGCGGGTGCTCGGCGGTCAGGCTGACCACGTCCACGGTGACGTAGCCCTCCTCCTCCTGCAGGCGGCGGATCTCGTGCTGGTAGGCGGCGAGCACCTCCTCCTGGCTGGCGCCGGGGGCGATGGGCGCATTGGCCTGCCAGCGCTGGAAACGCACGCCGACGGCGTTCAGGGTCGAGGCGATGTCCTCGGCATGAGTCAGCAGCTTCAGCGGCTGCTCGGGGCTCGATTCGTGGTAGACGGTCAGGCTGCTCATGGTCGGGCTACTCGATTCTCAAGGTTGTTCAGCGGGCGCCACGCAGGCTCAGCACCTTCAGCTCACACTCGAAGAGGAACTCGAAGGCTTCGATCTGGCGCAGCGCGTCACTCATGCGCGGCCCCCAAGTGTACAGGCCATGGCCACGGATCAGATAACCGGGGCAGTCGGGATGGGCGTCGAGCCAGGGCTGCACCTTGGCAGCCAGGCGGGCGATGTCCTGGTCGTTGTCGAAGATCGGCACGGTGACGCGGCCTTCGTGGGTGGTGACGCCGGCGAAGGCCTTCTGCAGCTCGTAGTCTTCCAGCTCCAGGCGATCGCCGGGCGTGAGGCGCGAAAGCACGGTGGCATTCACCGAATGGGTGTGCAGCACCGCGCCGATCTCCGCGCGCCAGGCGTAGAGCTGGGTGTGCAGCAGGGTTTCCGCCGAAGGCCTCTTGCCCGGCTCCAGGCTGTTGCCGGCCAGGTCGGTCTCCAGCAGGTCATCGACGCCCAACTGGCCCTTGTGCTTGCCCGAAACGGTGAGCAGGGCCCGATCGGCCGCCAGGCGCGCCGAGTAGTTGCTGCTGGTGGCCGGCGACCAGCCGCGGCCATGGAGGAAGCGCCCGGCTTCGATGATCTGCTGGGTCAGCTGTTCACGGGTGTCGTTCATGCGGGTCCTCGTTCAGACGGGTCCAGATGATGAAGGCCGCGGCCAGCGCGGCCACGCTCGCAATGGCGAAAGTCCAGGCCGGGCCAAGGCTACCCCAGCTGTAGCCGGAGTAAAGCGCGCCCAGCGCGCCGCCCGTTCCCGCCAACGCGGCGTAGAGCGCCTGGCCCTGGCCCTGCTGGCGCGCCTGGAAGCTGCGCTGGACGAAATGAATCGCGGCGGCATGGAAGCTGCCGAAGGTGGCGGCATGCAGCAACTGGGCAAACAGCAGCACCGGCAGGTGCCCGGCCAGCGTGCCCAGCAGCAGCCAGCGCAATGCCGCCAGCAGGAAACTCGCCGCCAGCACCTGGCGCAGGGAAAAGCGCTTGAGCAGGCGCGGCATGACCACAAACAGCAGCACCTCGGCCACCACGCCCAGCGCCCAGAGCTGGCCGATCAGCCCACGGGCATAACCGAGCGCTTCCAGGTGCAGGGTCAGGAAGGTGTAGTACGGGCCATGGGACAGCTGCATCAGGCATACGCACAGGTAGAACGCCAGTACGCCGGGGCTGCGCAGTTGCTTGAGGAAGCCGCCGGCATTGGCCTCGTCATGGCGCGCCGGCGGTTGCGCATTGGGCACCCACCAACTGGCGCCGACGATGCCCAGCATGATTGCCAGCAGCGCCAACGGGTAGGCATCCAGGCTGGCGCGCTCGAACAGCCAGCCCAGGCCGACCACGGTGCAGATGAAACCAATGGAGCCCCACAGGCGGATGCGGCTGTAGCTCTCGGTGCGCCCGCTCAGGTGCGCGAGGGTGATCACCTCGAACTGCGGCAGCACGGCATGCCAGAAGAACGCATGCCCGGCCATCACCAGCGCCAGCCAGGCGTAGCTGTGATCGAGGAAGATGCCGGCGAAGCACAGCGCCGTGCACACCGCGCCGAAACGCACGATCGCCAGCCGCTGGCCACTACGGTCGCCCAGCCAGCCCCACAGGTTCGGCGCCACGCAGCGCATCAGCATGGGGATGGCGACCAGCTCGCCGATGCGCGGCGCCGGGAAGCCCAGGTGATGGAAATACAGCGCGAGGAACGGCGCCGTCCCGCCCAGCAGGCAGAAGTAGAAGAAGTAGAAACTGGACAGACGCCAATAAGGAACAGCCATGAGCGGCAAGCTTAAAGCTGCAAGCGCAGAGCCAGGCGTCGCACCGGCTTGTCGCTTGCAGCTTGTGGCTTAGAGCTGGCCGAGCACCGGGGTGCCGACCTTCACGTCGGCGTTCTGCGCGCGGTGGCGCAGCAGGTGGTCGAGCAGCACGATGGCCATCATCGCCTCGGCGATGGGGGTGGCGCGGATGCCCACGCACGGGTCGTGGCGGCCCTTGGTGATCACGTCCACCGGGTTGCCGTTCACGTCGATGGAGCGACCGGGGGTGGTGATGCTGGAAGTCGGCTTGAGCGCCAGGTGGGCGATAATCGGCTGGCCGCTGGAGATGCCGCCGAGGATGCCGCCGGCATTGTTCGACAGGAAGCCTTCGGGGGTCAGCTCGTCGCGGTGCTCGGTGCCGCGCTGGGCGACGCTGGCGAAGCCGGCGCCGATTTCCACGCCCTTCACCGCGTTGATGCTCATCAGCGCGTGGGCCAGTTCGGCGTCCAGGCGGTCGAAGATCGGCTCGCCCAGGCCCGGCGGCACGCCTTCGGCGACCACGGTGATCTTCGCGCCGACCGAATCCTGGTCGCGGCGCAGCTGGTCCATGTAGGCCTCCAGCTCCGGCACCTTGTCCGGGTCGGGGCTGAAGAAGGCGTTGTCCTCGACGCTGTCCCAGCTCTTGAAGGGGATTTCGATCGGGCCGAGCTGGCTCATGTAGCCGCGCACGCTGATGCCCATGCCCGCCAGCACCTTCTTGGCGATGGCCCCGGCGGCCACGCGCATGGCGGTCTCGCGCGCCGAGGAACGGCCGCCGCCACGGTAGTCGCGGATGCCGTACTTGTGGTGGTAGGTGTAGTCGGCGTGGGCCGGGCGGAACAGGTCCTTGATCGCCGAGTAGTCCTTGGACTTCTGGTCGGTGTTGCGGATCAACAGGCCGATCGGGGTGCCGGTGGTCTTGCCCTCGAACACGCCGGAGAGGATTTCCACCTCGTCGGCTTCCTGGCGCTGGGTGGTGTGGCGGCTGGTGCCGGGCTTGCGGCGGTCCAGGTCGCGTTGCAGGTCTTCCAGGGAGATTTCCAGCCCCGGCGGGCAGCCGTCGACGATGGCGACCAGCGCCGGGCCGTGGCTTTCGCCAGCGGTGGTGACGGTGAACAGCTTGCCGTAGGTGTTGCCGGACATGCGAGGCTCCGCGGAAGACAGGAAATCGAAAAGGCCGGCAGTATACCTGCGTCAATCCGCCCTGCGAACCTTCCCGGACATTGAGGATCAAAGCGCCATCACCCGCCTGTTGAAGTCATCGATGCGCCGTCTCGCCCTACTCTGCCTCTGCCTGTTCGCCGGCCTGCTCGGCTCGGTCGCGCAAGCCGCGCCCAGCAGCATCCTGCAACGCCCTTACGACCTGGATACTGGCCACGGCGTACTGCGCGGCACCCTGCTGCTGCCGCAGAGCGCCACCCCGCCGCCGGTCGCCCTGCTGATCGCCGGCTCCGGCCCCACCGACCGGGACGGCAACAACCCCGAGGGCGGCAACAACGGCTACCTGCGCAAGCTGGCCGAGGCGTTGGCGGAGAACGGCATTGCCAGCGTGCGCTACGACAAGCGCGGCGTGGCCCGCAGCCTGCCGGCGGCACCTCGGGAAGAGGAACTCAGCGTCGACGGCTACGTCGCCGACGTGATCGCCTGGAGCGACCGTATGGCGCGCGACCCGCGCTTCGGCCGCCAGGTGCTGATCGGCCACAGCGAGGGCGCGCTGATCGCCAGCCTGGCGGCGCCCAAATCCCACGCCGACGAGCTGGTATCGATCTCCGGCAGCTCCCGCCCCATCGGCGAGGTGCTGCGCGAGCAACTGCAGGGCCGCCTGCCGCCGCCCCTGCAGGCGGAGGCCAACCAGTTGATCGACGGTCTCAATGCCGGCCAACTGCAGCCAAGAGTGCCGCAGCCGCTGCTGGCGCTGTTCCGTCCCAGCGTGCAGCCCTACCTGATCTCGCTGTTCCGCCAGGACCCGGCCCAGGCCTTCGCCGCGCTGAAGGTGCCAACACTGATCCTTCAGGGGCGGCACGACATCCAGGTCGGCGAGGAAGACGCCCTGGCGCTCAAGCAGGCCAAGCCCGACAGCGAGCTGTACCTGATCGACGGCATGAACCACATCCTGCGCATCGTCCCGGCCAGCGGCCCACAGCAATTGGCCTCCTACAACAACCCCAACCTGCCCCTGGCGCGGGAACTGGTGCAGCGCATCGTCACCTTCGTGAAGACCGCCCGCACCCTGCCCGCCTCCACCCTGGCCTCATCTGGAGCGGACGTCTCAAGAAACGCCGCGATCCGTCGATAACCTTCGGGACTGCCCCGGTTACGCCCGCCGGGCCCGAGGACCGCTCCATGAACCAAGCCGAACCCACTGCCCTCGACGCGAGTGCCGCCCAGAGCCCTGCCCGCCCCCATCCCTGGGCGGAACTGGCCCCGGAGCACCACCGTCTGCTGCGCCTGGCGCCGCTGCCCACCGACCGCACGACCGGCGCGCGGCCGCTGCGCTTCGTCCAGTTCAGTCGGGTGGAACGCCACAGCAGCGAACAGAGCCTGCTGCGCCTGACCATCCAGTTGCCGGGGCAAGTGCTGCGCAAGGAAGTGAACCTGCTGGAGGTCTGGGCGGACCACCGCAACAAGGAAATCCGCTTCGGCGCCGATTCGGGCTTCGCCACCGAACCGCTGAACCGCGGCCTGGGCCGCTTCCTGCTGGCGCAAGGGGTGGGCTGGGCAAAGAAGAAGTGGGCGCACTACCGCGTCGAGGGTGGCGCGCTGGCGATAAAGGACGCGGTGAGCGAAGAGGCCCGCCAGCGCCGGGACCACTTCCTGCGCGCCCAGGGCTTCGATGTGATCTACGAGGATTCGGGGCTGCTCAAGGCGCGCTACAGCGCCGGCCGGGTCAGCGAGCTTTACGATGACTGGCACAAGGAAAAGGTGCAGATCCTGCCGTTGCTGGACGCCGCCGCCATGCTCGAGCAGGCCGACCAGAATCTCGCCACCCAGGCCAACGAAATCCGTCGCCTGGAGCAGCGCATCGAGACCTTCCGCCGCGACGACACCAGCCTGCGCTTCACCATCGCCTGCCTGACGGTGTTCGCGGTGTTCCAGGCGGGGTTGCTGATCTGGATCGCCACGCGCTGAGGCCTTGCGACACACGGCCCTGTAGGAGCGAGCTTGCTCGCGAACGGGTGTGATCCTGTACCGAAATACCAGGAACGTAGGGCGTACAACCGTTCGCGGTTGTACGCCGTTACACCCCGGCCGCCGGCCACTGCATGGTCCAGCCGGACCTCGAACACGCTGCGACGCAGGCCAATCGGCGTATAACGCGAAGCGTTATACGCCCTACCTCAATTCCCCTTCACCCGCGCCTTGAACAGGTCCTGGTGCTGCCGGCACTGCGCTGCCGAGAGCAGGAACACGCCATGGCCGCCGTACTCGAACTCAAGCCAGGTGAAGTCCACTTCCGGATAGAGCGCCGCCACATGCACCTGGCTGTTGCCCACCTCGACGATGAGGCTGCCGCGCTCGGTCAGGTGGTCCGCCGCCTCGGCCAACATGCGTCGCACCAGGTCCAGGCCATCGTCGCCGCAGGCCAGTCCCAGCGCCGGCTCATGGTGATACTCGGCCGGCATGTCGGCGAAGTCTTCGGCGTCGACATAGGGCGGGTTGGAGACGATCAGGTCGAAGCGCTGCCCCGGCAGGCCGGCGAAGCCGTCGCCCTGCACGGTGTAGACGCGCTCGCCCAGTTCATGACGCTCGATGTTGATGTTGGCCACTTCCAGGGCATCGAAGGACAGGTCGCCCAGCACTACCTCGGCATCGGGGAAGGCGCTGGCGCAGGCGATGCCAATGCAGCCCGAGCCGGTACAGAGGTCCAGAATGCGTGCCGGATCGACCGCCAGCCATGGCTCGAAACGCCGTTCGATCAGCTCGGCGATGGGCGAGCGCGGCACCAGCACGCGCTCGTCGATCACGAACGGCAGCCCGCAGAACCAGGCCTCGCCCAGCAAGTAGGCAGTGGGCACGCGCTCTTCGATGCGCCGGCGCAGCAGGTGCATCAGGTACTCGCGTTCCTCGTCTTCGAGGCGGCAATCCAGGTAGGCATCGGCCATCTCCCACGGCAGATGCAGCGCGCCCAGCACGAGTTGACGGGCCTCGTCCCAGGCGTTGTCGGTACCATGACCGAAGAACAGCTCCTCGGCGTGGAAACGGCTGACCGCCCAGCGGATGTGGTCACGCAGGGTCAGCAAACGGGATTGAGTCACGGCGCAGTCCTCGCAGCTCGCAAAAAGGGGCGCATTCTACCGGAACAGCGACCCGCTGGCGCGCCTCCGGCCAGCTATCGTTGATCTTGCCAATACCACTTTGGAGCGAGTACGCAAAGATTCACAGGGGGCGCGTTACAGCCCACAATGGTGGCACGTGGATTATCAGGAGTTGAGACATGTCCCATCCGCTCAGCATGCTGCAGATCAGTGGACGCGGGTACCCGCCGGCCACGCTGCGCCAGAGCACTCTGTTGATCATCGATGCCCAGGAGGAGTACCGCAGCGGCGTGCTGGCCCTGCCGGACCTGGACGCGGCGGTGGCGCAGATCCGCCTGCTGCTGGAGTCGGCCCGCGCCATGGGCACCCCGATCGTCCATGTGCACCATCTGGGCGTGCGTGGCGGCGTGCTTGACCCGCAGGGTCCGCGCGGCCAGTTCCTCCCCGAGCTCGCCCCGCTGCCGGGTGAGGTGGTGGTGGACAAGCGCCTGCCCAACGCCTTCGCCGGCACCGACCTGCACGACCGCCTGCAGGCCAACGGCCGCCTCGATGTGATCGTCTGCGGTTTCATGACCCATTCGAGCATCAGCACCACCGTGCGTGCCGCCAAGGACTACGGCTACCGCTGCACCCTGGTGGACGCCGCTTGCGCCACCCGCGACATCCCCACCCCGGAAGGCGGCGTGCTCGCCGCACGCGACCTGCACCGGGCGGAAATCGCCGCCCTGGGCGACAACTTCGCCGCGGTGGTCGCGCAGGCCCAGGCCCTGGTCTGACACCGTCCGTCCCGACGGGCGGCAGCCACAACCGTCAGCGGTTAGGCTCAGCTTAGGCGCAGAGCCCATGGCCCTGCTGGAGCCGAGCCAACCGCGCCTCCCGACCCCGGGGTTGGAACCCCTTCCGGCCCTGACCGGTCATAGCCTCGTTCATCAGATGAGGAAGTCGGGATGAAGTTGTCCGATAGTTTCGATCCACGGTCCCTGCGTCCCAAGCGTCCGGGACGCTGGCGCTGGCGCTTCGCCGCTGCCCTGGCCGCGGTGATCGCCACCTTCGGCATTCTGTCCGCAATGGCCGGCGTCGCCGCGCTGTTGCGGCGCCAGCCCGCCGTGGGTGTGCTGCACATCGAGCCGGGCGCCGGCGCCGTCCTGTTGGTCATCGGCCTGTTCTGCCTCTGGCTGGGCGTGATGTTCTGGCGTGCCGCGCGCCGCCGGGCGCGTGGCCGCGAAGGCCTGAGCCTGTCGCCGAGACTGATGAAGAAGCGCGACTGAGCCGCCTGCGGATTTCCGCAAATTCCGCTTGATCCGTTAAACTGCGCGGCTCTTCGTGGAGGTGCGCATGCAAGACGACGATTTTTCCCTGTTCAGCCGCGAGATGCGCGGCGTCAAGCGCATCTCCGTGGACCAGGCCGATACCGGCAAACCCAAGGCAGACCGCAAGCAACTCAAGGAGCTGCGGCAGAACGCGAGCGTGCGCACCGAGAACATCCGGGTGGACGGCCTGTCCGACCAGTTCGTCATCGACGTCGGCCCGGAAGACGAACTCTACTGGGCCCGCGACGGCGTCCAGGAAGGCCAGATGCGCAAGCTCAAGGCCGGCCAGATCGGCTTCGAGGGCAGCCTCGACCTGCATGGCATGAAGATCGAAAAGGCCCGCGAGACCCTCTGGGACTTCATTGCCGAAGCCACCCGCTTCGAGGTCCGCTGCGTGCGCGTCACCCACGGCAAGGCCGCGCGCATCGACGGCAAGAGCCCGATGATGAAGAGCCACGTGAATACCTGGCTGCGCCAGCACCCGCAGGTACTGGGCTTCGCCTCCTGCCTGCCGCGCCACGGCGGCGCCGGCGCCATCTACGTGATGCTGCGGCGGACCATGCTCGAAGGCCGGGACGAGTAACAGACTTAAAGGCCGGGACGAACGGCAGGCGCCAGCACGGCCGCCATAACGCGCCAACCGGCACTCCACCCTTGCCAGCCAAGGCCGCGCGCCCTACCCTGCGCCACGGTTCTCATATTTGTCATTGCCACAGGTAGATCCATGTCCCTGGAACAAAACTACTCCGCGATCCTCAGCCAGCTCGGTGAGGACGTCACCCGCGAAGGCCTGGTCGACACGCCGAAGCGTGCCGCCAAAGCCATGCAGTACCTCTGCCGCGGCTACCAGCAAACGCTGGAGGAGATCGTCAACGGCGCCCTGTTCAGCTCCGACAACAGCGAAATGGTGCTGGTCAAGGACATCGAGCTCTACTCGCTGTGCGAACACCACCTGCTGCCCTTCATCGGCAAGGCCCACGTCGCCTATATCCCCAATGGCAAGGTGCTGGGGTTGTCGAAGGTCGCGCGCATCGTCGACATGTACGCCCGTCGCTTGCAGATCCAGGAAAACATGTCGCGGCAGATCGCCGAGGCCGTGCAACAGGTTACCGGCGCGCTGGGCGTGGCCGTGGTGATCGAGGCCAAGCACATGTGCATGATGATGCGCGGCGTGGAGAAGCAGAATTCCTCGATGGTCACTTCGGTGATGCTCGGCGAATTCCGCGAGAACGCCGCCACCCGCAGCGAGTTCCTCAGCCTGATTCGCTAAGCCGAACCATCGCCATGAAAAAAACCGGCCCTCGGGCCGGTTTTTTTCTGCCTGCTGTTTTATCCCCGCAATCAGCGCGTGTAATAGCCGACCGCGACCATGTAGTGGCCGACCTTGCGCAGGAAGGCGTGCTTGTTCTCCACCTGGGTGGTCACCGGGTTGCGCCACTGATAGGCGAACTCCCCTTCGCCCTTGCCACGGGCCAGTTCCAGCATGGCGTGGCCGACCGGGTTGCCGCCTGGATCCTTCAGGGTTGCGAAGTCGGTGCCGACCATGCGGCTGTTGAAGCCGTGGGCGACGAACTTCGAGGTATCGAGATCGACGGCAAACACGTAGAGATCGTCTTCGATGAAGCTGCTATCGAGTGCATTGATCTTGCGGAAAGTGCCGGCCGGATCGGTCTCGATGGCCTTCGCCGCCTTGTCCAGCATCGCCATCGCCCGCTCCGGCGTGGCGCGCGGCAGGTAGTAGCCGGCGGCGATGAAACGGTCGCCGACCCGCTCGTAGTACACGTGCTTGCGTTCGGTGCGGCCGTCGGCCCAGTTCTTCCAGCGGTAGTCCGCCTGCTGCACCTTGCCGGTGGCGGGCTGGGCGAGGGTCTTGGCGAACTGCTCGCGCAGGGAGGGATCGAGCGTCGTCGACACGTCTCGGCCGATCAGCACCACCGAAGGCCCGCCGCTGGCCAGCATGGTGCCCTTGCTGTCCACCACGAAGACGTAGAGGTCACCATCGATGAACTCGCCCTGGCGGCTGAACGCCGCAAAGGCCTTGTCGCCCTCCTTCTTGTAATAGGCCACAGCCTTGGTCAGCAACGCCTGGGCGCGCGTGGCCTCGGTCGGCGTGGTGGCCTGCGCGGCGAACAGGGAGAAGGAAGAAGTCAGCAGGGAAACCAGCAACAGCGATTTCAACAGCGTTTTCATACCGATGAACCCCCAATGGCATGTCTCGTTATGTAGCACTGAGCATAGATAGCCTTGGGGGTTTCGCGTCGCGAATGGGCCGATTTCCCTGATGATTCAGCCGAAGAAGCGTTTCATCGAGCGCGACAGCCAGCCTCCCTGGCTCTGGTCGCGGGTCAGCTCCTGCATGCTGGACTTCACTGCCTCCACGTAGTTGGCGTCATCGTTGCGGATGTGATTGAACAGCCAGCGACCCAGCAGCCCCTTGAGCTCATCGGCCACGTCCTCGCCGGACTCGAAGCGCAGCCGGTAGTCGGAAACCCGCTTGATGAACAGTTCGTGCACCTTCTTGTGGGCACGGGTGAACTGGTAGCCGGAATCCTCCAGCAAGGTCTCCTCGAAGGCGAAATGCGACAGGGTGTAGTCGACCAGTTCCTCGATCACGTTGCCCAGCAGCGCCCGGTCATGCTGCGCCTGCGCGTCGTGCAGCTGATTGATCATCTCGACGATGCGCTTGTGCTGCGTGTCGATTACCTGAATCCCGGTATTGAGATCCTCCTGCCAGACCAGATAGGCCATCTTCCCCCCTCACCTGCCGGGTGACGACACTGCCTGCCACTCGCCCCCGGCCACATCGGAACGACCGCATGCAGCCGGGCAAGGTTAGGCATGACGACGAGTCGTCGCCATGATGTCGGTCAAGTGGAGTTAGCCTAAACCTATGTTCTTTCGCGCCTTTTAGACGAAAGTCGTATCGCGGGGAAGCATCGCGGTTCGTCGCACAGAGGATGACCGGGCGCAGAAATAGAACCGTGCATAAAAACGCCGCTTCACGGGGAGCGGCGTTTTCAGGTGCGGAGCGGGAGGATCAGTCCTGCATGGCGACATGCCGGGGATGATCGGCCACCCGCGCCAGCCAGGCGTTGATCGCCGGGAAGTTCGACAGGTCGAAGCCGCCCTGGTGCGCCACGTGGGTGTAGGCGTACAGGGTGATGTCGGCGATCGAGTAGCGGTCACCGACCAGATAGGGCGTCTGCTCCAGCTGCTTCTCCATCACCTTCAACGCCTTGTAGCCGCCCTTGTGGCAACTGGCGTACTCCTCGCGACGCTCCTCGGGCAGGCCGAGGTAGAACTCGATGAAGCGCGCCACCGCCACGTAGGGCTCATGGCTGTACTGCTCGAAGAACTGCCACTGCAGCACCTGGGTGCGCAGGCGCGGCTCGCTGGGCAGCAGCTCGCTGCCGTCGGCGAGGAAGTTGAGGATGGCGTTGGACTCCCACAGGCAGGTGCCGTCCTCCAGCTCCAGCACCGGCACCTTGCCGTTGGGGTTCTTCGCGAGGAATTCGGGGGTCTGGGTCTCGCCCTTGAGGATATCGATATCGCGCCACTGGTAAGGCAGGCCGAGCAGGTGCAGAGCCAGCTTGACCTTGTAGCAGTTGCCGGAGAGTTGATCGCCGTAGACGGTGTACATGGTCGCTCCTCAGCTGGATTGGGCGGCTTGCGCGTCGCGGATCACGGCAGCCAGGCGGCGCAGGCCCTCGCCGGCGCGCTCCGGCGCCACGTGGCTGAAGTTCAGCCGCAGGTAGCCGGGGTTGGCATCGGGTTGGGTGAAGAAGGGTTCGCCGGGCATGAAGGCTACGTTCTGCGCCAGGGCCGCGTCCAGCAGCGTACGGGTGTCCAGCGGCTGCTTGAGCTTCAGCCAGAAGAACAGGCCGCCCTGCGGCAGGTTCCACTCGGCCAGCTCGGCGAAATGCTCCTCCAGCTGCGCCTGCATGGCGTCGCGGCGGATGCGGTAGAAGTCGCGCAGCTCGGCCAGGTGGCCACGGTAGGCCTCGGTACCGAACCACTGCAGCGCCTGCCATTGGCCGACACGGTTGGTGTGCAGGTCGGCGGACTGCTTCAGGCGCAGCAGGTGCGGGAACAGGTCCGGGGTGGCGATCAGGAAACCGACGCGCAAGCCCGGCAGCAGCGTCTTGGAGACGGTGCCGGTGTAGATCCAGCTGGCCTTCTTCAGGCGGCTGACCAGCGGGGTGGCGGCACCATCGTCGAACACCAGCTCGCGGTAGGGTTCGTCTTCGATCAGGGTCACGCCGAACTCGTCGAGCAGGGCGGCGACCTCATCGCGGCGCTGCTCGCTGTAGCGCACGCCGGACGGATTCTGGAAGGTCGGGATCAGGTAGGCGAAGGATGGCTTACTGGTCTCCAGGCGCTGGCCCAGGGCCACGACGTCCGGACCTTCGGCGCCCAGCGGCACGGTCAGGCAGTTGGCGCCGAACAGCTGGAAGGCCTGCAGCGCGGCCAGGTAGGTCGGCGCTTCGAGCAACACTTCGGTGCCCGGATCGATGAACAGCTTGCTCGCCAGGTCCAGGGTCTGCTGCGAGCCGCTGACGATCAGCACCTGGCTCGCCTCGCAGGGCACGCCCAGGCGCCGGGCTTCGGTGGCGATGGCTTCGCGCAGCGCAGGCTCGCCCTCGCTCATGCCGTATTGCCCCATGCTCACCGGCATCTCGGCCCACTGGACCTTCGGCAGCATCGGCTCGGCGGGCAGGCCACCGGCGAAGGACATCACCTCCGGACGCTGCGCCGCGGCCAGGATTTCACGGATCAAGGAGCTTTTCAGACGGGCAATGCGTTCGGAGAAGGCCATGGGGGTCACCGCTAGCGTGAGCACGGAAGAATGAGTCAAACTGCTTGACCGAAGCTACGACGCCCACGACGGATACGTCAATATGCCTGACCTAATAAAAAATGCACTTCAACTCCAGGCCATCGAAGCCTTCTTCTACAGCTACCGGGCCTTCACCGCGAAGCCGGACGAAATGCTCGGCCGCCGCGGGCTCAGCCGCGTCCACCATCGCATCCTGTTCTTCATCGCGCGCAATCCGGGCCTGAGCGTCAGCCAGTTGCTGGCCGCCCTCGGCGTGACCAAGCAGGCCCTGAACACCCCGCTGCGCCAACTCTTGGAAATGCACCTGATCCGCAGCGAAGCGGCCGACAGCGACAAGCGCAAGCGCCTGCTGGAGCTGACGCCGGAGGGCAGCAAGCTGGAGAAAGCCCTGCGTCGCGAGCAGGACCGGCTGTTGCAGCGCGCCTTCAGCGAGGCCGGCGAGGATGCGGTCAGGGGCTGGATGGCGGTGAACCAGGCCATCGCCCATCCGCAGGAGCGGGACTAACCCGTCGCGCTCTCCAGCTCCCGCGCACCGCGCAGGAACATCAGCGCCAGGGGAATGGTGCCGGCCATCGCCAGCAGGGTACCGGGCACGAACAGGATGACCGTCGCCAGGCACCCGCCGACCAGCACGTCGAACCAGCCCATTACCTTCACCGCGGGATAAGGCAGCGCGATCTTCAGCACGCGAATGCCATACCAGAGCTGGGCGATGCCACTGGGCAGGAACATCAGCAGGAACGCCAGCGTCGCCGCGCTGTGCACCTCGTTGAACTCGACATCGAACACCAGGCTGTGGAGCTGCATCAACACCGCCATCGCAATCGAGATTGCCATCGGCCAGCGCAGGCCTCGGGCGCTGAAGCGATCCTCGAGGAAGCGGGTGCAGCGCCAGGTCAGGAAGCAGCCGAGCAACACGCTGAGCACGCTCAACCACACTTCCAGCTGCCCAATGGCAGCCGCGCCCGGCAGGCGATTGACGATCGACATCCCCAGCAGGGCCAGCTCGGTCAGCAGCATGGCCAGGCTCAACCCCGCGAGCAGCCGCAATCCGCCGGCGCTCCAGCGCCCATGCAGGAAAGGCTCCGGCGCCCGCGCATCCACCAGTTCCACCTTCGGGGCGGCGTAAGGGTTCTGGTCCATGGACCGTTGGCTCCAGGCTGACGATGCAGGTGCAACATACTTCGCCCGGGCTCTGCGTGCCACCGCGACTGTACGGCCCACTCGGCCACTGGCTGTTACGGGACAGCTGCGCGCTGGCGGGATTAGTCTGGCCCTACAACAAGACCGGTACCCCGCCATGCCCATCGAACTCCTCGGCGCCTTCGTGCTGTTCGCCTTCGTCACCTCAATCACCCCCGGCCCCAACAACATGATGTTGCTGGCCTCGGGCGTGAACTTCGGCATTCGCCGGACCATCCCGCACATGCTCGGCATCAGCATCGGCTTCCTGCTGCTGGTGGTGGCCGTCGGTACCGGCCTGCACCAGCTGTTCGAACGCTTCCCGGCGAGCTACCAGGCGCTGCGCTATGCCGGCGGCGCCTACCTGCTCTACCTCGCGTGGAAGATCGCCCGCGCCGGCGCTCCCGAGGCCGCAGGCGAGAACAGTGCAAGGCCGATGAGCTTCCTCCAGGCCGCCGCCTTCCAGTGGGTCAACCCCAAAGCCTGGGTCATGGCGGTGGGCGCCATCGCCACCTACCTGCCGCCCGACGCCTTCATCAGCAACGTGATCCTCCTGGCCACCCTGTTCGCCGTGGTCAACCTGCCCAGCGTGGGCGTCTGGACTATCCTCGGTAGCCTGTTGCGGCGCTGGCTGGAGGACCCCGTGCGCCTGCGCCTGTTCAACCTGGGCATGGCCACCCTGCTGGTCGCCTCGCTCTACCCGCTGCTCACCAGCGCCTGATGGAATCCGTGCATGACTGAAACCACCCCCGCCTCCGCTCCCCTGCGTCCGCTGGCCGACTCCTCACCCGCCGCCGTGGTGGCCGGCTTCGTCGCCATGCTCACCGGCTACACCAGCTCGCTGGTGCTGATGTTCCAGGCCGGCCAGGCGGCGGGCCTCTCCACCGCGCAGATTTCCTCGTGGATCTGGGCGCTGTCCATCGGCATGGCGCTGACCACCATCGGCCTGACCCTGCGCTACCGCACCCCCATCGTCATCGCCTGGTCCACTCCCGGCGCGGCGCTGCTGATCAGCAGCCTGCCCGGCGTGCCCTATGGCGAGGCCATCGGCGCCTTCATCGTCTGCGCCGGGCTGATCACCCTGTGCGGCGTCACCGGCAGCTTCGACCGCCTGATGCGCCAGGTGCCCGGCTCGCTGGCCGCCGCCCTGCTGGCTGGCGTGCTGTTCCGCATCTGCGTGGAAATCCTCCACGCCGCCGAGCAGCAAACCTTGCTGGTGGTGGCGATGTTCCTCAGCTACCTCATCGCCAAGCGCCTGTCGCCGCGCTACGCGGTGTTCGCCGCGCTGCTGGTGGGCATCGCCCTGGCCGGCATCCTCGGCCTGCTCGACTTCAGCCACTTCCGGCTGGAAATCGCCAAGCCGGTGTGGACCACCCCGAGCTTCTCCCTGGCCGCCACCATCAGCATCGGCATCCCGCTGTTCATCGTCGCCATGGCCTCGCAGAACATGCCGGGCCTCGCCGTACTGCGCGCGGACGGCTACCAGGTGCCCGCCTCGCCGCTGATCTCCACCACCGGCATCGCCTCGCTGCTGCTGGCGCCCTTCGGCTCCCACGGCATCAACCTGGCGGCGATCAGCGCGGCCATCTGCACCGGTCCGGAAGCCCACGAGAACCCGCACAAGCGCTACACCGCGGCGCTCTGGTGCGGGCTGTTCTACGGCATCGCCGGCATCTTCGGCGCCACCCTGGCGGCACTCTTCGTCGCGCTGCCCAAGGCGCTGGTGCTGTCCATCGCGGCGCTGGCCCTGCTCGGCTCGATCACCAACGGCCTGACCAACGCCATGGCCGAAGCCCGCCAGCGCGAAGCGGCAATGGTCACCTTCCTGGTCACCGCCTCGGGCTTCACCCTGTTCTCCGTGGGCTCGGCCTTCTGGGGGTTGGTCGCGGGCCTGCTGACACAGCTGGTGCTGAACTGGCGCCGCGCGCCGTAAGGGAACACCCCTTCTGCTAGCATCGGGCGATTGCCTGAACCGGATCGCCCGCATGCTGCACACCCTGGCCGTCGCCAACTACCGCTCGATCAACTCGCTGGTGCTGCCGCTGGGCCGGCTGAACCTGATCACCGGCGCCAATGGCAGCGGCAAGTCCAACCTCTATCGCGCCCTCCGCCTGCTCGCCGAGACCGCCCAGGGTGGCGTGGTCAATGCGCTGGCCCGCGAGGGCGGACTGGAATCCACCTTCTGGGCCGGGCCGGAAACCCATTCGCGGCGCATGCGCACGGGCGAGGTGGAAGTCCAGGGCGGCCCGCGCAACGACGTGAAGCGCCTGCGCCTGGGCTTTGCCGGCGAGGACTTCGGTTACGCTATCGCCCTCGGCCTGCCGCCACCGCCGGTGGTCAGCGCCTTCGGCCTGGACCCGGAGATCAAGCACGAAAGCATCTGGGCCGGCCCCTGGTATCGCCCCGCGTCACAATTGGTGGAACGCAACGGCCCGATGCTGCGCGCCCGCAAGGGCCGTAGCTGGCAGGTGCTGGAGCAGCACATCGCGACCTTCGACAGCCTGTTCACCCAGATCGGCAGCGGCTCCGACTGCCCCGAAGCGCTGCTGCTGCGCGACCAGATTCGCGGCTGGCGCTTCTACGACCACTTCCGCACCGACGCCGACGCCCCCGCGCGCCAGCCGCAACTGGGCACGCGCACGCCGGTGCTGCACCACGACGGCCGCGACCTCGCCGCCGCGCTGCAGACCATTCGTGAAATCGGCGACGCCCGCGCCCTGGAAACCGCCATCGCCGACGCTTTCCCCGGCGCCGAGCTACAGATCGACTGCCAACCGGGCGGGCGCTTCGCCGTCGCCTTGAAGCAATACGGCCTGCTGCGGCCACTGAGCGCAGCGGAACTGTCGGACGGCACCCTGCGCTACCTGCTGCTGGTCGCCGCCCTGCTCACCCCGCGCCCGCCGTCGCTGATGGTGCTCAACGAACCGGAAACCAGCCTGCACCCGGACCTGCTGCCGGCCCTGGGGCGGCTGATCATCGCGGCGTCGAAGCACACCCAGGTCTGGGTGGTGTCCCACGCCAGCCGGCTGATCGCCACGCTGGAGGAACACCCGGACTGCAATTGCCTGCACCTGGACAAGCAACTGGGCCAGACGCACATTCGCGACCAGGGCATGTTCGACGCGCCGGCGTGGCATTGGGCGGATTGAGCGAATCGCTTAACCCGGAAACGCGCAGCCCCGCTGGGGCGAGCCCGCTCGTGAAGCGCCCGGCACCGGAGCCACCGGGAAGCGCAACGCCGGCGGCTCAGGCAGCTACCTGATCCGCCGCGGCCCTGGTCACGCCCCGGCTCACCCACCAGCCGAAGATGGCGGCAGTGAAGAACATCAGGACACCGTAGATCGCCGCCGGGATCGCCATGGTCTTGTTGTTCAGCAACATGGGACTGAGCGCCAGGGCGATGGCGAGGGTGCCGTTGTGGATGCCGATCTCCATGCCAATGGCCACCGCCTGCGGCTTGGGCAATTTGAGCAGGCGCGGCACCCAGTAGCCGACGGCGAGGCTGAGCAGGTTGAAGCACAGCGCCGCCGCGCCGACGACCGGGGCATAGGCGACGAAGGTCGGCCAGTCCTTGGCCACCGCCAGGACGATGATCACCAGCAGCAACAGCGCGGAGAGGATCTTCACCGGCTTCTGCAACGCGGCCGCCAGTCTCGGCAACTGGCGGCGGATGAGCATGCCGATGGCCACCGGCCCCAGGACGATGATGAACACCTGCACCACCTTGCCGAACTGCAGCGGGATGGTCTGGCCGTCGTTCATGAAGTAGAGCAGCGACAGGTTGACGATCAGCGGCATGGTGAGGATGGCGATCACCGAGTTCACCGCGGCCAGCGTGATGTTCAGCGCCACGTCACCATGGGCCAGGTGGCTGTAGAGGTTGGCGGTAGTGCCGCCGGGCGCCGAGGCGAGCAGCATCATGCCCACCGCCAGCGCCGCCTCCAGGGCGAAGCCGAGGGTGATCAGGAAACAGGCCAGCGGCAGCAGGATGATCTGGCAGACCAGCCCGATGATGACCGGTTTGGGATAGCGCACGACGCGGACGAAATCGGCGATCGTCAGGGACAGACCGAGGCCGAGCATGATGATGCCCAGGGAAATGGGCAAGAAGAGGGTCAGCAAGGGGCTGTCGGTCATTGTCGTTATTCTCCAGCTGAAGTCGGCCGATTCCTTCGACCGTTACTGCGTTTGTAGCCGGCCTTGAGGGCGATAACCATTTCTTCCTGTAACAGAATGCGGAGATTTGTGACGAACGGAGCGGAATCGTGTGGGTGATGTTGTAGGAGCGAGCTTGCTCGCGAACGAAATCCCCAGGCCGCTCCGGCGCTGGGCGGGTTCGCGAGCAAGCCCGCTCCTACGGGTGTCTCATGGCAGTAGTGGCGCGGGGGGTTTATCCCCTCACCCCAACCCTCTCCCCGAGGAGAGGGGGTCGTCCGAAGTGACGGCAAACCTGAATGCCGGATGGAAGCTCCAGACTTTCCGAGCCTGCCGAACGGTCCCCTCTCCCACTGGGAGAGGGTTAGGGTGAGGGCAGCCCGAGCGCCATACTACCCAGCCCGGAACTTCAGATCGCCGTCGCCCCGCCATCCACCGGCAGCGCGATACCGGTGGTGAAGCCGGCATTGTCGCTGCACAGGTACAGCACGGCAGCGGCAATCTCCTCGACACGGCCGACACGTCCCACCGGGTGCATGGCGGCGGCGAACTCGGCCTTCTTCGGATCGGCCTCGTAGGCGCGGCGGAACATGTCGGTATCGATCACCGCCGGGCACACGGCGTTGATCCGCACCTTCTTCTTCGCGTATTCGATGGCGGCGGACTTGGTCAGGCCGATCACCGCATGCTTGGAGGCAGCGTAGATGCTCATCTTCGGCGCGGCGCCCAGGCCGGCCACCGAGGCGGTGTTGACGATGGCGCCGCCACCCTGGGCGAGCATCACCGGAATCTGGTGCTTCATGCACAGCCAGACACCCTTCACGTTGACCCCCATGATGGCGTCGAACTCGCTTTCCTCGCCCTCGGCCAGCCGGCCCTTCTCGATCTCGATACCGGCATTGTTGAAGGCGTAGTCCAGGCGACCGTATGCGGCTACTGTACCTTCCACCAGCGCCTTGACCTCGGCATCGCGGGTCACGTCGCAACGGATGAAGGTGGCGTCGCCGCCCGCCGCGCGGATCAGCTCGACGGTGGCCTCGCCGCCCTTGGCGTCGACGTCGGAAACCACGACCTTCACGCCCTGCTGGGCAAAGGCCTGGGCGGTGGCGCGGCCGATGCCGTTGCCGGCGCCGGTGACCAGGGCGACCTGGCCGGAAAGCAGCTGACTCATGAGCGAACCTCGAAGCGGTGTGGGAATAACCGTCGCAGTCTAGCCAGCCACCCGAGTAGGCGAAGCACTATCAGGCGGCGCATGGGCGATGCATCCATATCGATGATGATGCCTTCGATGCCAGATCACTCAGACCGATAAGTGATCATTCCTCCGGCGGACGGAGCTTGCCGCCACCGGCTGCGAGGACTATCACCTATGGCTTTCCCCTCATGAGTTCACTGCCATGACCGCCCAGATCAATCGCCAGTTCCAGCTCGCCCAGCGCCCGGTCGGCGCCGCCACCCGCGACACCTTCGCCTACGTGGAAACCGCGGTCGGCGAGCCCGGCCCCGGCCAGATCCTGGTACAGAACCAGTACCTCTCGCTGGACCCGGCCATGCGCGGCTGGATGAACGACGCCAAGTCCTACATCGCCCCGGTGGCCATCGGCGACGTGATGCGCGCCCTGGGCGTGGGCAAGGTGATCGCCTCGCAGCACCCGGACTTCAAGGTCGGCGACGAAGTGAACGGCGCCCTCGGCGTGCAGGACTACTTCCTCGGCGAGCCCAAGGGCTTCTACAAGGTCGACAGCCAGCGCGCACCGCTGCCGCTGTACCTCTCGGCACTGGGCATGACCGGCATGACCGCCTACTTCGGCTTCCTCGACGTGGGCCAGCCGCAGGCAGGCGATACCGTGGTGGTCTCCGGCGCCGCCGGCGCGGTGGGCAGCGTGGTCGGGCAGATTGGGAAGATCAAGGGCTGCCGGGTGGTGGGCATCGCCGGTGGCGCCGACAAGTGCCGCTACCTGGTGGAGGAACTGGGCTTCGACGGCGCCATCGACTACAAGACCGAGGACGTCAACGCCGGCCTCAAGCGCGAGTGCCCGAAGGGCGTGAACGTGTTCTTCGACAACGTTGGCGGCGACATCCTCGACGCCGTGCTGGCCCGCCTGGCACCCAAGGCGCGGGTGGTGATCTGCGGTGCCATCAGCCAGTACAACAACAAGGAAGCGGTGCGCGGCCCTGCCAACTACCTGTCGCTGCTGGTCAACCGCGCGCGCATGGAAGGCATGGTGGTGATGGACTACGCCCACCGCTTCCCGGAAGGCTTCAAGGACATGGCGACCTGGATCGCCGAGGGCAAGCTCAAATCCAGGGAGGACATCGTCGAGGGCCTGGAAACCTTCCCCGAGACCCTGGCGAAGCTGTTCAGCGGGGAGAACTTCGGCAAGCTGGTGCTGAAGGTCTGACAGTCCTGTAGGAGCGAGCTTGCTCGCGAACCTGATTGGCACCGGAGTCGCAGGAGGCCTTGGTTCGCGAGCAAGCTCGCTCCTACGAAAAGCCAATCCGGTTTCTCCTGTGGCCGCTTTCATAGGAGCGGAGCCCGCCGTACCCAGACCGCTCTTGCAGGGATATCGGCGTACAACCGCGAACGGTTGTACGCCCTACGACGCGCCCGATCCCTCTATCTCACTGATTTTCGACAAGCCCGACGCCCCCATTGCATCTAAGATTGCTCCTTGGTCGCACCCAAGGAAGACTCACCGATGCCCCTCGCCCAATGGCTGCCCGGTCTGCACAGACTGTTGCACTATCGCCGTGACTGGCTGACCCGCGATATCCAGGCCGGCCTCTCAGTCGCTGCAGTGCAGATTCCCACCGCCATCGCCTACGCGCAGATCATTGGTTTCCCCGCCCAGGTTGGGCTCTACGCCTGCATCCTGCCGATGCTGATCTACGCCCTGGTGGGCAGTTCGCGGCAATTGATGGTCGGCCCGGACGCCGCCACCGCCGCCATGGTCGCCGCCGCCATCACCCCGCTGGCGGCCGGTGACCCGCAGCGCCTGTTGCAGCTGTCGATGATCGTCGCGGTGATGGTCGGCGCGCTGTCAATCGCCGCCGGTTTCGCCCGTGCCGGCTTCGTCGCCAGTTTCCTCTCGCGGCCCACGCTGGTGGGCTATCTCAACGGCATCGGCCTGAGCCTGATCGCCGGCCAGCTCGGCAAGCTGCTGGGCTACCACAGCGAAACCAGCGGTTTCATCCGCGGCCTGGTCGCCCTGCTGCGCAACCTGGAGGCCACCCACCTGCCGACGCTGGCCCTGGGCTCGTCCACGCTGCTGCTGATGATCGTCCTGCCGCGCTTCTACCCGAAGATCCCCGGTGCCCTGGTCGGCGTGTTCTTCGCCACCCTGGCGGCGGCGCTGCTGGGGCTCGACCACTACGGCATCAAGCTGCTCGGCGAAGTGCCCCAGGGCTTGCCCACGCTGACCCTGCCGCACACCACCATCGAGGAGATGGGCAGCCTGTTCCGCGACGCCATGGGTATCACCATCATCAGTTTCTGCAGCGCCATGCTCACCGCGCGCAGCTTCGCCGCCCGCCACGGCTACAGCGTCGACGCCAACCATGAGTTCATGGCGCTGGGCATGGCCAATATCGGCGCCGGGATCTCCCAGGGCTTCGTGATCAGCGGCGCCGACTCGCGCACCGCGGTGAACGACATGCTCGGCGGCAAGAGCCAGATGGTCGGGGTCGTCGCCGCCCTGGTGATCGGCCTGATCCTGCTGCTGTTCAGCAAGCCGCTGGGCTGGGTGCCGGTGCCGGCGCTGGGCGCGGTGCTGCTGATGGCCGGCTGGGGCCTGATCGACTTCCGCGCCCTGCGCGGTTTCTGGAACCTGAGCCGGTTCGAGCTGGCCCTGTGCGTGCTGACCACGGTGGGCGTGCTCAGTGTCGGCGTACTGCCGGGCATCTTCGTCGCCATCATGCTCGCCCTGCTGCGCCTGCTCTATCTCACCTATCGCCCCCACGATGCGGTGCTGGGCTGGGTGCACGGCATCGATGGCCAGGTGGAGCTGGAGCAGTACCCCGACGCGCACACCCTGCCGGGCCTGGTGATCTACCGCTTCGATGCGCCGCTGCTGTTCTTCAACGCCGACTATTTCAAGCAGCGCCTCCTCGAAGTCGTTGCCCAGTCCACACACCCGCGCGCGGTGCTGCTCAATGCCGAGGGCATTCTCAACCTGGATATCAGTGGCCTGACGACGCTGCGCGAAGTGCAACAGACGCTCGACGCCCAGGGCGTGCACCTGTCCCTGGCACGGGTGACCGGCGAAACCCTGGCGATGCTCAAGCGCTCTGGCGCGCTGGGCGAGGTGAGGCCGCCACTGGTGTTCAGCTCGGTGCGTGCCGGGGTCAACGCCTACCGACGCTGGCACCGGCAGCGCAAGCGCGAGCAGGCCGCCACCGAGCGGGCGACAGCCACAGCGTCACAGGCGGAACTGCCCGACCAGCTTCTGTAGCTCGCGGCTGAGCTGCGCCAGTTCGACACTGGAGGAAGCGGTGGACTCCATGGCCTGAGCCGACTCGTCGGCGATTCCTCGGATGCTGGTGACGCTGCGGCTGATCTCCTCGGCCACCGCGCTCTGCTGCTCCGACGCAGCGGCGATCTGCTGGTTCATTTGGTGGATCACCGCCACCGCCGAAGCGATGGTGCCCAGCGCCGCCTCGGTCTGCACCGCATCGCCGACCGTCATTTCCACCAGCGCATGGCTGCGCTGCATACGCTGCACCGAGGTAGCGGCATCGCTCTGCAAGGAGGTGATCAGGCTTTCGATCTCGGCGGTGGATTGCTGGGTGCGCCGCGCCAGGGCCCGCACCTCATCGGCGACCACGGCGAAGCCGCGACCCTGCTCGCCCGCCCGCGCCGCCTCGATGGCGGCGTTGAGGGCCAGCAGGTTGGTCTGCTCGGCGACGCTCTTGATCACGTCGAGCACGCTGCCGATATTCTGGCTCTCGCGGCCGAGCTGTTCGATGCTCTGGGTGGCGGTACGCACCGCCTCGGCCAGTTGTTCGATGCGGCCGAGAGTCTGGCGTACCACTGCCTGCCCGCTGGCCACCTTGCCGTCGGCCTGCTCGGCGGAGCTGGCGGCCTCCTCGGCATTGCGCGCCACGTCGTGCACGGTGGCGGCCATCTGGTTCATCGCGGTGGCCACCTGGTCGGTCTCGGCCTTCTGCGTGTTCACCCCCTGTTGGGTGCGCTCGGTAACCCCGGACAGCGCCTGCGCCGACGCAGTGATCTGCCCGACGCCATCGCGCAGGCGACTGACGATACCGCGCAGGCTGTCGGCCATGCTCGCCACGGCCAGCATCAGTTGCCCCACCTCATCCTTGCGCCGCACCTCGATGGTCGCGCTCAGGTCGCCCTCGGCGATGCGGCTGGCCATGCCGATCACCTGGCGCAGCGGACGCACGATCATCCAGGTGATCAGCAGCGCTGCCAGCGCCCCCACCAGCAGCGCCAGCGCCGCCGAACCGACGATCAACCCGGCGTTGGTGCGCAGCCCGGCGAGCATGGCCGACTGCTGCGCGGCGTAGGCATCGTCCACGCGCTGCATGACCTGATCCGCGCGCTCACGCATCTGCGCGTGCACCTGCTTTTCCTGTTCCAGGGCGGCGGTGTACTCGTCGAGTTTCTCGACGAAGGCGTTGATATTGGTGACCACGTCCTTGAGCACCGTCACATAGGTCGGATCGGTGATGCTCGCCTGCAATTTGCTGGAAAGCTCCAGAGCCTCGGCGGCGGACTTGATGCGGCCATCCGTGGGCTTCTCCTCGCCACCAGCCTCCAGGCGCGAGCGGGCTTCGTTGAGCCCCTGCAACACCAGGCGGGACAACTGGCTGACCTGGCCGGCCTGCTGCAGCAGTTCCTCGCCCTTCTGCCCCTGGGACTCCTTCAGCTCATAGGCGCCATCATCGGCGAGGCTCGATTGCAGGATGTCCAGGCTGTTCGACGCGCCGCTCACCGACCAGCTCGCGGCATCCAGCGACAGGCGCCGGCTCTTGCTGGACTGCTCGAAGCGATCGAAGGCGGCCAGGTAGTCCGCGATGCCCTGCTCCACCTGCGTCATGGTCGCCGCCTGTTCGGGCAGCGCCTTGAGCCGCGCCACCCGCTCGCCCAGCTGTGCCGCGTGCTTGCGCAGGTCATCCGCGGCCGTCGGGTTGCCGTCGAGCACGAAATCCTTCTCGCGCAGGCGTATCTCCAGAACCGAGCGGTTGATCGCCGACAGGTCGTTGAGCAGCTCGAAGCGCTGGGAGATAGAACGCAGCGAGGCGACACCGATCGCCGCCACCAGCGCCGTCAACAACAGCACCAGGCCGAATCCGATGGCCAGTTTCTTCGCCGTTCCCATATCGGCCAGACGTCGTTGCACGAACGCAACCATGGCATCTCCCCCTCCCCTGCGTGCAGGCGATCCTTCGGTACGAAGGCCTCCTGTTCGTTGTCGTCATTTTTTCGAGGAACATTAGGAGCGCCGTCGGACGCTGGATAGAGCCCGGGGCGGTGATGGCATTGTGATGCTGCTGACAGATACGTGCAGGTCGTATCCAGAACACTGATAGGAGTTTTCAGACCCAACCTGCCGACAAGGCCGACAGCGCCGCCCTGAGGCCACGGGGCAAATTCCGACACCTCTGCCTTGAACCGGGGTGCGCGAATGAATGCCAGCTATCGACTGGTCCTGCAGCGTCCGCTTGCCGGATTCACCACCGAGCTGCAATTGCCAGCGCTGTACCGCGAACAGCAACGGATCGACCCCTGGCTGAAAAAACGGATGTTGCCGTCCATCGCGCGCTTCCTCTGTCCCTTCGAGTGCGACGAGGCCAAGGGCGAACGGCTCGATTGCTGGTTCGACGCCGACAGCGGCAGGCGCCTGGTGCAAGCCATCCTCGGCCTGATCCGGGAACAGGCCGAAGAGTTCGCCGACCGCCCCGCCCTGCTGCGGGAGCTGTTCGCCCTGGGCGAGCGGCTTGACGCGGCGAGGCTCAGCGACAACCGCTGGCGCCTGGGCCTTTCATTGGATTTTGCCTGACGGCTTATTTGGGGCGAATCATGTTGAAGGTGTCGCGGGTATAGCTGTACTGGGTTCCCCCCAGGCGTCCTACCAGATCCAGCTTCGCCGGGTCGACATGGCGCTCGTCGCGCATCACGTCGTCGTCCACATGCGCCAGCAGTACGCGGGCAAAGATCAGGTAGGCGCTGGGCTTGTCCGCCGGATAGGGAATGATCTCGGCCAGCTGGCACTCGAAAGCCACCGGCGCACCGACCACGCGCGGCGGCGCCACGCGCTCGCTGGGCACGGTCGCGATGCCTGCATGCTCGATCTCGCTGACGCCATGGGGCAGCCAGGCGGCGGTGGCGTTCATCGTCTCGGCCTGGGCCGCGCTGACCAGGTGGATCACCAGCTCGCCGGTCTCGCGAACATTGTGCAAGGTGTCCTTCACGCTGCCATCGCCACGCACGCTGGTGTTGACCATCAGGGTCGGCGGCTCATCGCTGATGACCTGGAAGAAACTGAACGGCGCCAGGTTGCTCTTGCCCTCTGCGGACAGCGTGGAAACCCAGGCGATCGGGCGCGGGGTGACGGTGGAGGCCAGCCAACGGTAGGCGTCGGCGGGCGCGAGGGTGCTGAAATCGAGTTGCATGCGAGGATCCCCTGACTGCCGGACGGATCGGTGCGACCGTCCGCCCGGCGATTATGCCCGCGCCAGAGGCTCCCTACACGTCAGCATTAACGTCCAGCGCGGGATTCCTTGATGTAGAAACGCGCCTTGCTGGCCTTGTCGAGGCAGCCACCGTAGGACTCGACCTGTTGCTCGGTCTTGGCGGCGGTGATCAGGGTCAGCGCCTTGGAATAGCTGACGGTTCCGGCGAAGCCCTCGGCCTTGGCCAGGTCCAGCTCCTTCCAGGCCGCGTTGAGTTCGCTGGCGCAGCTGTCGCGGTCGACCGTGGTGCCCGAGCAGCCGACCAGCAGCAGGCTGGCGGCGAGTACAGCGTAAAGTGCCTTCATGACGACCTCCTTGATTGTGCAGGCGCCTTCCAGCTTAGACGGCCCTGGCCGCTCGCGCCGGACTACACTGGCTGTTCGTCCATTCCACGGGGAACATGATCATGCTGTATCACGGAAGCTGCCACTGCGGCGGCATCGCCTTCGAGGTGGAAGGCGACATCGGTGAAGTCACCCGGTGCAACTGCTCGATCTGCAGCCGGCGCGGGTCGCTGCTGTGGTTCGTGCCCCGCGACAAGCTGCGCCTGACCACGCCGGAAAGCGCCATGAGCACCTACACCTTCAGGACCCACCGCATCCAGCACCACTTCTGCCCCACCTGCGGCTGCGCCCCCTTTGCGGACGGGGCGATGCCCGACGGCAGCCCGATCGCGGCGGTCAACGTGCGTTGCCTGCCGGATGTGGACGTGAGCGGGCTGAAGGTTCGCGAGTACGACGGCAAGAGTGTGTAGCTGGCAAGACATGAGGAGTGCCTTGCAGGCGCTTATCGCGGAGAGGTTCCGCTCCTACGAGAGCCGCCTCGGCACTAACCGGTCACTGTAGGAGCGGGCCATGCCCGCGATGCCCCTTCTTCTCGTAGGGCGAATAACGCCTAAAGCGTTATCCGCCGTCTTGTTTGGTGTGTCTGCGCCGCTTTGGTGTGCTCGGATGTCTCTTGTTTCGCCCCCTCGGGCGACCTACTTTGGCAAACGACCCAAAGGAGGCAAAGGTCTTGCCCCATCATCCGGCCCCGGCTTCGCCGGGGTTCCCTCGCTCCATCGAAGTTTCAGGGGCACGCGTCGACGGGCCATCCCTGGCCCATCGCGGCTCTCGCGGCATCCATGCCGCTCAACCCCTGAAACTCCGACTCCACTCGGCCTCCTGAAGGGGCGCTCCGGTGCGTGCGGAGATTTTTCTGGAAATCTTCAAGAGCAAAACAAACGCAGGGGGCCGAATTGGCCCTGCTCTCGTAGGAGCGGATCTTATCCGCGATCACGGGCGCAAGCCCGTCGGCCCTCAGGCCGGAACACCGGCCATAAAAAAGCCACTCCGAAGAGTGGCTTTTTCACCTCAGCGATGACGGATCACTCCGGCATCTTCATCACCACACGGCCGCCGCCCGGGCAGGTTTCCATGTAGTAGTTGGCGTCACGGTACTGGGCAAAGTCGAACACCCGGTCGATGCTCGGCTTGAGCAGCTGGTCGGCGGTCATCTGGTTGATCGCGGTCAGCGCCCGCTGCACGGCATCGTCGTTGCGGGTCAGGCCGATCTCCGGCTGGCCGGTGAAGTCCAGCACGCAGTGACGGTAGAACTGCAGGTGCTTCTTGAACGCCGCACAGGCCGGGAAGGCTGCGTCGTTGCCGCCGTTGATGCCATAGAGGATCAGCTTGCCGCGCTGCGCGGCCACGTCACCCAACAGCTTCATCTGCGGGCCGGCGCACTGGTCGAGAACGATCTCCACGCCCTCGCCCTTGGTGAAGCGCTCGACTTCCAGCACCAGGTCCTGCTCCTCGGTGTAGATGACCTTGTCCGCGCCCAGTTCCTTGAGGAAGGCACGGCTGTCCTCGTGGCTGGTGGTGGCGATCACCTGGGCGCCGAGTGCCTTGGCCAGCTGCACGGCCTGCGGAGCCAGGCAGTGGCCGGCCTCGGTGATCAGCACGCGCTGGCCCGGCTTGATCTGCGCCAGTTCCACCAGCGCGAAGTAGGAATACAGCAGGCCGGTGTAGTGCACGGCGGCTTCGACCGGGCTCAGTACCTCGGGGTAGCGCGTCAGCGAGGTGCGCGGCAGGACCACGTGGTCGCCCCAGGCCGGATAGAGGTTCGGCGAGTTGGCCGGGAAGCTGGCCACCGGCATGCCGGGTTCGAGGTCGTCGACCCCTTCGCCCACGGCCTCGACGATGCCGGAGAGTTCATAACCGATGCCCGCCGGCAGCTTGGCCTGATCCGGGGCGAGGTTCTGCCGCCAGAGCACGTCGCGCCAACTGACACCCAGCGCCTGGGTACGGATCAGCACTTCACCCGGCCCCGGTTGCGGGGTCGGCATTTCCTCGATCTTCAGGACCGAGGCGTCACCGAACTGGTGGAAACGGATCATGCGGGACATCACATACCTCGCCTTTTAATATCTCTATAGCCACGGACTCTATCCGGGCTTTGGGGGCGACACCACCGTTCACCGTTGATAATTGACATAAACAGCGATGATTCGGCACCGGCGCAAACCCTGGCCCGACGCGGCCCGGAGGCTCTGCGACGGGTGTTTTCCGGGATATGCCGGGCACATTTGCGGCTCGATCGGGACTACACGACAGGTGTACGATTCTCGATAAAAAAGTAGAAATTGATCAAGGACTTATCTGTCAGACTTGACGCAGGTCGCGTCGGGCTTCACTTTTCCCCCATCGTCAGGGAGTTCCCATGAACCGCAACGACCTCCGTAAGGTTGACCTCAACCTGTTGATCGTTTTCGAGACGCTGATGCACGAACGCAGCGTGACCCGCGCCGCCGAGAAGCTGTTCCTCGGCCAGCCGGCGATCAGCGCGGCCCTGGCACGCCTGCGCAGTCTGTTCGACGACCCGCTGTTCGTCCGCACCGGACGCAGCATGGAGCCCACCGCGCGGGCCCAGGAAATCTTCGGCCACCTCTCCCCGGCGCTGGACTCCATTTCCACCGCCCTGAGCCGCGCCGCCGACTTCGATCCGGCCACCAGCAAGGCGGTGTTCCGCATCGGCCTGTCCGATGACGTGGAATTCGGCCTGCTGCCACCGCTGCTGCGCCGCCTGCGCTCCGAAGCGCCGGGCATCACCCTGGTGGTGCGTCGCGCCAACTACCTGCTGATGCCGCAACTGCTGGCCTCCGGCGAAATCTCCGTGGGGGTGAGCTACACCGATGAGCTGCCGGCCAACGCCAAGCGCAAGACCCTGCGCCGCAGCACCTGGAAGGTCCTGCGCGCCGACTCGATCCCCGGCGCCCTGACCCTCGACGATTACTGCGCGCGCCCGCACGCGCTGGTGTCCTATGCGGGCGACCTGGACGGCTTCGTCGACCAGACCCTGGCCGAGATGGACCGCAAGCGCCAGGTGGTACTGGCGGTACCACAGTTCGTCGGCCTCGCCCAGTTGCTGGCCGGCACCGACATCATCGCCACCGTGCCCGAGTATGTAGCGCAGGCACTGACCGCCAGCGGCGGCCTGCGCGCCGACGAGCCACCCTTCCCCACCCGCCTGGCCGACCTGTCGATGGTCTGGCGCGGCGCCCAGGACAACGATCCGGCCGAACGCTGGCTGCGCTCGCGCATCACCATGTTCGTGGGCGACCCGGACAGCCTCTGACTTCCAGAACGCGTAACTCCACCTGTAGGAGCGAGCTTGCTCGCGAACCCGCATCGCATGGCGCGTCCGGTGAAAAGAGCTTCGCGAGCAAGCTCGCTCCTACGAAGAGCCCCCCTCCGGGCAAATCCCGTGCCCGCTTCTTCTATCTATTCGTGCGCATAGTGCAAAGGCATTTATCACTCCACGTGATAATCAAAATTTGCTCGTTCGATTAGTTCCCGGGCGTCCCCGAACGCAGACTCCGCTCCATCAGAAGTCCCAAAACCAATTAGAACGCCGGAGTCCCTTCCATGGAGCGAAACCTCAAAACCTTGCGTATTCCGTTGGCGCTCGCCGCCGCGCTGGTGCTCAGCGCATGCGGCAAAGGCCAGGATGCGGCGCAGAACATGCCCGCGCCCAAGGTCAGCGTGGCGGAAGTCATCGAACAGTCGATCAACGAATGGGACGAGTTCACCGGCCGCCTGGAGGCTCCGGAATCCGTCGAACTGCGTCCGCGCGTCTCCGGCTATATCGACCGCGTGGCCTTCCGCGAAGGCGCGCTGGTGAAGAAAGGCGACCTGCTGTTCCAGATCGACCCGCGCCCGTTCGAGGCCGAAGTCCATCGCCTGGAAGCGCAGCTGCAACAGGCCCGCGCCAACCAGACCCGCACCGTCAACGAAGCCGCCCGTGGCGAGCGCCTGCGCGCCACCAATGCCATCTCCGCGGAGCTGGCCGACGCCCGCAGCGCCGCCGCCACCGAGGCCAAGGCCGTGGTCGCGGCGACCCAGGCGGAACTGGACAATGCCCGCCTTAACCTGTCGTTCACCCAGGTCACCGCGCCCATCGACGGCCGCGTCTCGCGCGCCGAAGTGACCGCCGGCAACCTGGTGAACAGCGGCCAGACCCTGCTCACCACCCTGGTCTCCACCGACAAGGTCTACGCCTACTTCGACGCCGACGAGCGCGTCTACCTGAAGTACATGGACCTGGCCCGCAAGGGCGGCCCCGACGCCCGTGGCAGCAGCCCGGTGTACCTGGGCCTGACCGGCGAGGACGGCTTCCCCCACGAAGGCAAGCTGGATTTCCTCGACAACCAGGTGAACCCCAAGACCGGCACCATCCGCGGTCGCGCCGTGTTCGACAACGACGGCAACCAGTTCACCCCCGGCCTGTACGCCCGCATCAAGCTGGTCGGCAGCGGCACCTACCCCGCCGCGCTGATCAAGGACGACGCGGTCGGCACCGACCTGGGCAAGAAGTTCGTACTGGTGATCGACAAGGACAGCAAGGTGCAGTACCGCAGCATCGAGCTGGGTCCGAAGCTGGAAGGCCTGCGCATCGTCCGCAACGGCCTGGCCAAGGGTGACCGCATCGTGGTCAACGGCCTGCAGCGGGTCCGCCCCGGTGCCCAGGTCGATGCCCAGAGTGTCGAGATGGCCAGCCAGGCCACCCTCGCCACCCTCGCCCACCAGCGCCAGGCCCTGGCCCAGAGCGAAGCGCCGAAGGTCGCCGAGAAATCCGCCAGGCCGAGCGCGCCGCGCGGCTGATCGCAACCCGCAATCCATGAACTGACGTACCAGGCCCTGTCCCACCAGGGCCTCGGGTGACCTTTGTCCCGGGTTTGGCGAACCACGCGTTCGCGACAGGAACCAGCCATGAACTTTTCGCAATTCTTCATCCAGCGGCCGATCTTCGCCGCCGTGCTTTCGCTGATCATCCTGATCGGCGGGGCCATCTCGCTGTTCCAGCTACCGATCAGCGAATACCCCGAAGTGGTGCCGCCCACCGTGGTGGTGCGCGCCAACTTCCCCGGCGCCAACCCCAAGGTGATCGGCGAGACCGTCGCCGCGCCCCTGGAACAGGCCATCACCGGCGTCGAGAACATGCTCTACATGTCCTCGCAGTCCACCGCCGACGGCAAGATGACCCTGACCATCACCTTCGCCCTGGGCACCGACCTGGACAACGCGCAGGTGCAGGTGCAGAACCGCGTGACCCGCACCGAGCCCAAGCTGCCGGAGGAAGTCACCCGCATCGGCATCACCGTCGACAAGGCCTCGCCCGACCTGACCATGGTCGTGCACCTGACCTCGCCGGATAACCGCTACGACATGCTCTACCTGTCCAACTACGCCATCCTCAACATCAAGGACGAGCTGGCGCGCCTGGACGGTGTGGGCGACGTACAGCTGTTCGGCATGGGCGACTACTCCCTGCGCGTGTGGCTGGACCCGAACAAGGTGGCCTCGCGCAACCTCACCGCCAGCGACGTGGTGCAGGCCATCCGCGAGCAGAACCGCCAGGTCGCCGCCGGCTCCCTCGGCGCACCGCCCGCGCCCAGCGCCACCAGCTTCCAGCTGTCGATCAATACCCAGGGCCGCCTGGTCAACGAAGAAGAGTTCGAGAACATCATCATCCGCAGCGGCCCGGACGGCGAAATCACCCGCCTGAAGGACATCGCCCGCGTCGAACTCGGCTCCAACCAGTACGCCCTGCGTTCGCTGCTGAACAACCAGCCGGCCGTGGCCCTGCCGATCTTCCAGCGCCCCGGCTCCAACGCCATCGCCATCTCCAACGAGGTGCGCGAGAAGATGGCCGAGCTGAAGAAGAACTTCCCCCAGGGCGTGGACTACTCCATCGTCTATGACCCGACCATCTTCGTCCGCGGCTCCATCGAAGCGGTGGTGCACACCCTGTTCGAAGCCCTGATCCTGGTGGTGCTGGTGGTCGTGCTGTTCCTGCAGACCTGGCGCGCCTCGATCATCCCGCTGGCCGCCGTGCCGGTGTCGCTGATCGGTACCTTCGCGGTGATGCACGCCTTCGGCTTCTCGCTCAACGCGCTGTCGCTGTTCGGCCTGGTGCTGGCCATCGGTATCGTGGTGGACGACGCCATCGTGGTGGTGGAGAACGTCGAGCGGAACATCGGTCTGGGGCTCACCCCCATCGAGGCGACCAAGCGCGCCATGCGCGAGGTGACCGGGCCGATCATCGCCACCGCCCTGGTGCTGTGCGCCGTGTTCGTGCCGACCGCCTTCATCTCCGGCCTCACCGGGCAGTTCTACCGGCAGTTCGCGCTGACCATCGCGATCTCCACGGTGATCTCCGCGTTCAACTCGCTGACCCTGTCGCCGGCGCTGGCCGCCGTGCTGCTCAAGGGGCATCACGAGCCGAAGGACCGCTTCTCGGTACTGCTCGACACGCTGCTGGGCAGTTGGTTGTTCCGTCCGTTCAACCGCTTCTTCGACCGCGCCAGCCATGGCTATGTCGGCACCGTCACCCGCGTGCTGCGCGGCAGCTCCATCGCACTGATCCTCTATGCGGGGCTGATCGGCCTGACCTACCTGGGCTTCTCCAGCACCCCGACCGGCTTCGTGCCGCAACAGGACAAGCAGTACCTGGTGGCCTTCGCCCAGTTGCCCGACGCCGCCACGCTGGACCGCACCGAGGACGTGATCAAGCGCATGTCGGACATCGCCGGCAAGCACCCGGGCATCCAGAGCACGGTGGCCTTCCCGGGCCTGTCGATCAACGGCTTCACCAACAGCCCCAACAGCGGCATCGTCTTCACCACCCTGAAGGACTTCGACGAGCGCAAGGGACCGGGCATGTCGGCCAACGAGATCGCCGCCGAGCTTAACCAGCAGTTCGCCGACATCCAGGACGCCTACATCGCCATCTTCCCGCCGCCGCCGGTACAGGGGCTGGGCACCATCGGCGGCTTCCGCCTGCAGGTGGAGGACCGTGGCAACCTGGGTTACGAGGAGCTCTACAGCCAGACCCAGAACATCCTCAACAAGGCCCGCGCGCTGCCCGAGCTCAACCCCATGTCGGTGTTCACCAGCTACCAGGTGAACGTGCCGCAGGTGGATGCCGCCATCGACCGCGAGAAGGCCAAGACCCACGGGGTTGCGATCAGCGACATCTTCGACACCCTGCAGGTCTACCTGGGCTCGCTGTACACCAACGACTTCAACCGCTTCGGCCGCACCTACCAGGTGAACGTCCAGGCGGACCAGAAGTTCCGCCTGGAACCCGAGCAGATCGGCCAGCTGAAGGTGCGCAACAACCTGGGCGAGATGGTCCCGCTGGCCACCTTCATCAAGATCAGCGACACCTCCGGCCCCGACCGGGTGATGCACTACAACGGCTTCATCACCGCCGAGATCAACGGCGCCGCCGCACCGGGCTACAGCTCCGGCCAGGCGGAGGCGGCGATCGAGCGGCTGCTGAAACAGGAACTGCCCAACGGCATGACCTACGAGTGGACCGACCTGACCTACCAGCAGATCCTCGCCGGCAATACCGCGGTGTTCGTCTTCCCGCTCTGCGTGCTGCTCGCCTTCCTGGTGCTGGCCGCGCTGTACGAGAGCTGGGGTCTGCCGCTGGCGGTGATCCTGATCGTGCCGATGACCCTGCTGTCGGCCATCACGGGGGTGATCCTGTCCGGTGGCGACAACAACATCTTCACCCAGATCGGCCTGATCGTACTGGTGGGCCTGGCGTGCAAGAACGCGATCCTGATCGTCGAGTTCGCCAAGGACAAGCAGGACGAAGGCATGGACCGCCTGAGCGCGGTACTGGAAGCCTGCCGCCTGCGTCTGCGCCCGATCCTGATGACCTCCATCGCCTTCATCATGGGCGTGGTGCCCCTGGTGCTGTCGTCCGGCGCCGGCGCCGAAATGCGCCATGCCATGGGTGTCGCGGTGTTTTCCGGGATGCTCGGCGTGACCTTCTTCGGCCTGCTGCTGACACCGGTCTTCTATGTGCTGATCCGCCGCGTCATGGAAGCCCGTGAAGCGAAGAAACAAGCGCGAGCCACCCTGAACCACGAGGCGCATTCGGTATGAACGTGAAACTCTTCGCCCCCGCCCTGCTCGCGCTGGCCTTAAGCGCCTGCATGGTCGGCCCCGACTACCAGAAGCCGGACACCGCGCCGGCTCAGCTGGACAGCAACGCCCAGGCCAAGGACTACGACCGTACGCGTTATGAAGACGCCTGGTGGAAGCAGTTCGACGACCCGGTGCTGAGCCAGCTGGTGGACCAGGCCCTGAAGGAAAACCGCGAGCTGCGCGTGGCCTATGCCCGCGTGCTGGCCTCGCGGGCGATCCGCGACGATGTCGCCAACGACCGCTTCCCCACCGTCACCAGCCGCGCCTCCGCGCAGGTTGGCAAGGGCCAGGTGCCGGGACAGACCGAGGACCGGGTCAACCAGGAGCGTTACGATCTGGGCCTGGACATGATCTGGGAGGTCGACCTGTTCGGCCGCGTGCGCCGCGAGCTGGAATCCAGCGATGCCCTGAGCGACGCCACGGTGGCCGACCTGCAACAGCTGCAGGTCAGCCTGATCGCCGAGCTGGCCGATGCCTATGGGCAACTGCGCGGCGCGCAGCTGCGCGAAAGCATCGCCCGGAGCAACCTGGAGAACCAGCGCGAATCCCGCGACCTGACCATCCAGCTGCGCGATGCCGGCGTGGGCAACGAACTGGACGTACAGCGTGCCGAAGCGCGCCTGGCCGCCACCGAAGCCAGCGTGCCGCAACTGCAGGCCGAGGAAGTCCGGCAGCAGAACCGCATCGCCACCCTCCTCGGCCAGCGCCCCGACGCGCTCTCCGTGGACCTGTCGCCGAAGAAGCTGCCGGCCATCGCCAAGGCCTTGCCGATCGGCGACCCCGGCGAGTTGCTGCGCCGCCGTCCGGACATCGCCGCCGCCGAACGCCGCCTGGCCTCCGCCACCGCGGACGTGGGCGTGGCCACCGCCGACCTGTTCCCGAAAGTCAGCCTTGGCGGCTTCCTTGGCTTCACCGCCGGCCGGGGTTCGCAGATCGGCTCGTCCGCCGCCAATGCCTGGGGCGTCGCCCCGAGCATCACCTGGGCGGCCTTCGACCTGGGCAGCGTGCGCGCCCGCCTGCGGGCCTCCAAGGCCGACGCCGACGCGGCCCTGGCGACCTACGAACAGCAGGTCCTGCTGGCGCTGGAAGAGTCGTCCAACGCCTTCAGCGACTATGGCAAGCGCCAGCAGCGCCTGGTCTCGCTGGTGCGCCAGTCCGAGGCCAGCCGCAACGCGGCGCAACAGGCCGGCCAGCAGTACCGCGAAGGCACCGTGGACTTCCTCAACCTGCTGGACGCCGAGCGCGAGCAGCTGGCCGCCGAAGACGCCCAGGCGCTGGCGGAAGTGGACGTCTATCGCGGCATCGTCGCCATCTACAAGGCCCTGGGCGGCGGCTGGCAGCCCTCGGCCTGATCGCTCCTCCCCCGGTCGAGACGACCTCGACCTTCTCGCCCTGCGGTCTGCGCTCCTGACCGTGGGGCTTTTTTATGAACGCTCCCACAAACAGGGCATGGCGAGGTGCCGGAATCTGTCAGATGCCGGTGCGTTGATCAGTGTTTTCCAATGGCAATAGAAAAAGCGCCGAACAGCCCTTGGCCGCAGACTGATGAAAAGAGAAACAGAGGGCAGGCCATCATGAGCAACGAACGAAGAGGAGGCAGAAAAGGCCCGTCCTCCCACTCCGATGCCGCGTTGCGCAAGGTCCTTGCGGACGTACTCCGTGGTGCAGCGATCCATCCGCGCCTGAGTGACCTGCTCATCCACCTGGGCTATCTCGAACGCGGCTCCTGCTATCTGCACCTGACACTCAAGGCCTATCGGCTGCTCCGCAGCAAGCCCAGGCAGGCCTGAGCGGCATTGCGGCTTGGGCAATCGCTTCCCGGCGGCTATCATCCGCCCGCCCGGCTATCACGGATCAAGGCAATTCGAGCAGCCGCTGGCCTAAACTTCATCTATCGGAACACTGCGACAAGGACACGCCATGGACTCCATCCTCGTCACCATCGCCATCATCGTCTTCGGCATGTTCATGCTGGGGATCGGCTTCACCATCCGCGAACGGGGCGTTGGCGTACTGCTGATGTGGATCGGCGTGCTGAGCATGCTGTCGGTCATCACCTATCGGATCTACCTGGCGACATCGGTGTAGCAGCGGGCAGCGGCCCGCTCCGCGATGTGCGCATGGACCGACCGTGGTTGGTCCAGTTCGAGCGAATGCAGCCCATGCCCTAGGAGCGGACTCCGTCCGCTCCTACAGAACCGCGCCGATACTACGGGCGCCCTTGGCAATCCGCTGCAGGCCTACCTGCCCATCGCCCGCGCATAGCCCTTGGGCGAGAAGCGCAGCGTCACCCCCAGCATCGCCACCACCGACACCGCCAGCAGTATCCAGGACGCCTGGAAAGTGCCGGTACTGTCGCGCAGCGCGCCAGTCACGTAAGGGATGATCCCGGTGACGATGAAGCCGATGCCCTGCACGAAGGCCGCCAGGCGACCCGCCGCGCCCGGGTCGGACAGATGATCCAGGGTCAGCGTCAGGCTCAGGGCGAAGCAGGAGCCCAGGCCGTAGCCGATCAGCGCCACCCAGAGGCCGGAGAGGTGCAGGGGCGATGCGATCAGCCCGACGAAGCCGGCGAGTTGGATCAGCAGGCACAGGCTCAGCCAGCCGCGACGATCCGACGAGCCACGACTGAGCAGCGGAATGGTCAGCGCGGCGATCACCTGGAAGATGGTCATCAGGCCGATCAGCCCGCCGCTGGCCTGGGCGCTCCAGCCCAGTTGGCGGTAATACACCGGCAGCCAGGCGACCATGCTGGTGTAGCCGCCGTTGATCACCCCGAAATACAGCGCCAGCAGCCAGGCGCGGCGGCTGCCGAAATAGTGCTGCACCGCCTGCCGTGGCGGCGTGGCCAGCGGCGTCTCGCGCGGGCGGGCAACCGCCCACAGCAGCAGCCCGACGAGCGCCAGCAGCAGCCAGGCGCCGAGACCGTCCTGCCAGCGGTGGAAATGCTCCGACACCACCGGCGCCAGCACCGCGGCGCTGCCGCCACCAGCCATCAGCGAGGCCGAATACAGCCCCATGGCCGAGGGCACCTTGTGCGGGAACCAGCGCTTGATCACCCCCGGCACGAACGCCTGGATGATCGCCACCCCGGTGCCGGCCAGTACGGCGCTGGCGATCAGGGCCATGCCGCTGTCCAGCAGCAGGCGCCAGAAACAGGCCGCGCCGATGGCCAGCAGGCCGGCAACCACGCCCCGGCTCTCCCCCAGGCGCGGGCCGACCCAGGGCAGGGCCAGGGCGAACAGGCCCATGCACAGCACCGGCAACACCGTGAGCATCGAGGCGCCCTGGAAGCCCAGGCCGGTGGCGTCACGGATATCGGTGAGCAAGGGGCCGATGGAGGTGAGGATCGGTCGCAGGTTGATGCCCAGCGCGACGATCACCAGCAGGCCGATCCAGCTGGCGCGGGCCGTTTCTTCCGCCGGTACGGCGATGCTGCGACTCATTTGCCGTGCGCCTGCCAGCGCACGTAGAGCCCCTCTTCCCCGAGCGGCCGCAATGGCCGCAGCGGCAATGCCTGCTGTTGCGGCGGCAGGGTCATCTGCTGGTAGACCCTGGCGGTGGACAGGCCAAACGGCTCGCCGTCATCGTTCGAATAGGCAAAGTACGCCGCCTCGACGCCACACAGGTGCATGGCCGCCAGGCACATCGGGCATGGGTGGCCGCTGGCGTAGATCACGCAGCCCTCCAGGCGCGGCGTACCAAGTACGGAGGCGGCGCGGCGGATGGTCAGCAGTTCGGCGTGGGCGGTCGGATCGCAGTCCAGGTGAATGGAATTGGCGGCGCGGGCGATCACCAGGCCGTCCTTGACCAGCACGGCGCCGAATGGGCGGCCGCCGGCGTCGATATTGTCACGAGCCAGTTGCAGGGCTTCGCGCATGAAGTCTTCGTGTTGCATGGCAGTTCTCTTCAAAATCGGCATGGGCTCAATGCGCGCCGGCGGCTTCCAGCATCCTGGCGATGGTGGTCTGGTTGCGCTGGCGGGCGTGTTGCAGCGGCGTGATGCCGTCGTTGTCGGCCAGGTTCAGGTTCGCCCCGGCGCTGATCAGTCGTTGCACGATGGCCTGGTGACGCGGACCGCCATCGCTGAGCAGGATGGCTTCGAGCAGCCCGGTCCAGCCGAGCTTGTTCACGTGGTCCGGGTCGACGCCCGCGCGCAGCAGGGTATCCACCACCTCGACATGACCGCGCTCGCAGGCCGGGATCAGCGCGGTGCCGCCATAGCGGTTGGTGCTGCGCAGGTCCGCCCCGTTGGCCAGGGTCAGCTTGAGGATCTCCAGGCGCCCCGCTGCCCCGGCCAGCAGGTAGGCGCTGTCGTGGATGCGGTTCTTCCGGTTGACGTCGGCGCCGGCGGCGATCAGCAGGCGGGCGACGGCGACGCGGTCCTGGGCTGTGGCCAGGAGCAACGGCGTGTTGCCCTGGCTGTCGGTGACATCCACCGGCACGCCACGCCCCAGCAACGCGGCCACGTCCTCGTCGCGCCCGGTACTGGCGGCGGCCAGCAGGGCCTCTGCCGCCGCGCGGCTGTGCACGTCCTCGGTCTGAACGGTCGGCGTGTCCATTGGCGCTCCTCTGTCGTCACCAGAGGCTGTGGGGAGTGACGACACCCGTAGCGTCGCCAGACGCAGTGCAGCCCGTGGCAGGCGCGGCGAAGCGGCAACAGCCTCGAAAAGAATGTCGCTAGTATGACGAAGAGGCATTCTATGTTGAAATTAAATAGAAACATGCAATTCAGTGGGAATCGTGATGCTAGACCCCAACCTCCTGCGCAGCTTCGTGATGGTGGTGGACGCCGGCAACTTCACCCGTGCCGCCGAACTGCTGCACCTGACCCAGTCCACCGTCAGCCAGCAGATCCTGCGGCTGGAGCAGAGCCTGGACTGCCGCCTGCTGGACCGCAGCCAGCGCCAGGTGCTGCCCACCGAACAGGGAGAACGCCTGCTCGGCTACGCCCGGCGCATTCTCCAGCTGGGCGGCGAGGCCCGCGAGGCGCTGAGCAGCGAGCACAGCGAAGGCGTGCTGCGCCTGGGGATGCCGGAGGACTTCGCCGGCGAACGCATGATGCCACTGCTGGCGGCCTTCAGCGCGGAGCGTCCGCGCCTGCGCCTGGAGGTCTCCAGCGGTCTCAGCCAGGAGCTGTTGCGCCAGTACCGCAGCGGCGAGCTGGACCTGGCGCTGGTCAAGCAATGGGGCGCCGACAGCGACTGCCTGGCGCACTGGCCGGAGCCGCTGGCCTGGCTGGACAGCGCCGACAATCCTGCCGCCGCCCGCGATCCGCTGCCGCTGGTGGTGTTCCCGCTCGGCGCGCTGTACCGCCAGGAGATGATCCACGCCCTGGAGGCCAGCGGGCGGCGCTGGCGCATCAGCTACAGCAGCGGCAGCCTGGCCAGCCTGTCGGCGGCGGTGGCCGCGGGGATGGGTGTCAGCCTGTTGCCGTTGCGCGGCCGCCACGCCGGACATCGGCTGCTGGACGCCGCGCAAGGCTTCGCCCCGATCGACGGGCTGGAGCTGGCGCTCTACGCCCGTCCCGAGCTGGGCAGCGCCGGGCGTAGCCTGTGCGAACAGCTGCGCAACCTGTGCGCGCAGCTCGCCGAGGTCACGCCGTTGCGCTGAGATGGTCGATGAACTGTTCGGCGGGCACCGGCTTGCCGAACAGGAAGCCCTGCAGCGAATCGCAGCCCAGGCGGGTGAGGAAATCCTGCTGGCGCGGCGTTTCCACCCCTTCGGCGACGATCCGCAGTTCCAGCGCCTGGCCCAGGGCGACGATGGCCGAGACGATTGCCGCGTCGTCGCTGTCCTGCTCCAGGTCGCGGACGAAGCCGCCGTCGATCTTCAGCTCGTTGGCCGGCAGGCGCTTCAAGTACAGCAGGCTGGAATAGCCGGTGCCGAAGTCGTCGATGGACAGGTCCACCCCCATCTCCGCCAGGCGACCGAGGATTTCCAGGCTCGCATCGGCGTCGCGCATCGCCGTGGTCTCGGTGATTTCCAGGGTCAGGCAGTTGGCCGGCAGCTGGTAGCGGCGCAGCGCGCCGGCCACCGAGTCCACCAGCCCGGCGTGGCAGAACTGCAGCGCCGAAAGGTTCACCGCCACGCGCCAGTCGCGATAGCCCTGCGCGTACCACAGGCTCATCTGCCGGCAGGCCTCGTCCAGCACCCAGTCGCCGATGGCGATGATCAGGCCGGTGCGCTCGGCCAGGGTGATGAAGGTATCGGGCATCAGCAGGCCGCGCTGCGGATGCAGCCAGCGCAGTAGCGCCTCGGCACCCATCGGCTCGCCGCTGGCGGAGAACTTGGGCTGGTAATGCAGGACGAACTCGCGCCGCGCCAGGGCCGCGCGCAGGTCGTGGAGCAGTTGCAGGTGGTTGCGGGCATTGGTGTTCATCGACTGCTCGAAGAAGCTGTAGCCGTTCTTGCCATTGCCCTTGGCGTGGTACATCGCGGCGTCGGCATTGCGCAGCAGTTCCTGCTGGCTGGCGCCATCGCCGGGATAGAGCGCGATGCCGATGCTGGCCGCGATGCGCAGCTCCTGGCCACTGACCTGGAACGGCTGCGCCAGCAGGCCGACCTGCTGGCTGGCGAGGGTCACGGCATCTTCCGGCTCGGCGAGCGACACCAGCAGGACGAACTCATCGCCGCCGATGCGCGCCACCGTGTCCTCGCTGCGCAGGTTGGCACGCAGGCGGTCGGCGACATCCTTGAGCAGCAGGTCGCCAACATGGTGGCCGAAGGCATCGTTGACCGGCTTGAAGCCATCCAGGTCGAGGAACATCAGCGCGAAATGCCCGCCGTTGCGCTGCACCTTGCTGATCAGTTGTTCGATGCGGTCCTCCAGCAACACGCGGTTGGGCAGGCGCGTCAGGTTGTCGTGCAGGGCCAGTTGGGTGAGTTCCTGGTTGGCCCGCGCCAGCGACGAGCTGAGCAGCTCGGTGCGCGACTCCAGGCGCGCGTCGAGCACCGAGGTCAGCAGGGCGATACCGATCACCGCCAGGGTGACGACGATGATCAGCACCGCCATCCAGTCATTGCCCAGTCCGCTGGGCGCCGCACCACAGAAACTGCCTTCGGGGAAGCGCGCCGCGGCCATGCCGGTGTAGTGCATGCCGACGATGGCCACGCCCATCACCAGCGCCGCGCCACCGCGCACCAGGCGCACGTAGGGCGTGTTGCGGCGCAGGCGGAAGGCGATGTACAGCGCCGCGCCCGAGGCGAGCACCGCGATCAGCAGGGACAGGCCAAACAGCAGTGGGTCGTAGTCGATGCCCGGCTGCATGAGCATCGCGTACATCCCCAGGTAGTGCATGCAGCTGATCCCGGCGCCCATCGCCAGGGCGCCGAGCACCAGTTGCCACGGCGGCAGGCGCTCCTGGCTGACCAGCGCCAGGGCGAACCCGGAACTGAGTACGGCGGTGGCCAGCGACAGCAGCGTGAGCGGCACGTCATAGCCCAGGGCAATGGGCAGGCTGAAGGCAAGCATGCCAATGAAGTGCATCGACCAGATGCCGATGCCCATCGCCACGCCACCTCCAGCGATCCAAAGCAGCGTCGACCAACCCCTGGCGGTGGCGATCCGGCCGGCGAGGTCGAGGGCGGTGTAGGACGCCAGGATCGCCACACAGAGCGATATCAGGACCAGGGAGGGATCGTAACTGCCAGTCAGCATGGGGACTCTCGAGGCGCGCAGATATGGGTCGCGCAAAGGGCCCGGATTTTAGCGAAAACCCTGGTGGCAAAACACTGGCAAAGGTGTCAGTTCGTCGCTATCTGCGATGGGTCGTACCGGTGCAGGCAACCCTGCGCCATCCACGGACAGGCCCGCGCCCAGAGGAAACCCTGCTCCTGGCGCCCGTCGGCGTTGTAGTAGGCCAGTTGCAGCCGCTCCGGCGTGAAGGCCAGTCGGGCGAACCCCGGACTGGCTACGGCGAACGGCACGTCATCGGTCGGCGCCGCGGGTTTGAAGGTATCGATGGTCTGCCCGCCGCCACCGGAAATCAGCCAGGCCGGCTCACCGGGGTGCACCAGTACCTGCTGATTGTGCTCATGGCCGGACAGGTAGATGTCCACCCCGCTGCGCTGCATGACCGGCAACAGCTGCGCCAGCAGCTCCCGGTCTTCGCCATGCTTGCCACCACCGCTGCGAATCGCATGGTGGGCCACCACCATCTTCCACATCGGCGCGGGGCCGCCGCTGGCGAAGGCCGCTTGCAGGAAATCCGCCTGGCGCTGGCGGCCGGCGGCGTCCTGGGAGGTGTCGAGGAACACCACGCGCAGCAGCGGGCGGCCCTCGACCTCGCCGAAATCGCGCACATAGAAGGGATCGGGCATCTGGAAACGGCCGGAACCCGCCCCCTTGCGCCCATAGTCCAGCTCGACGGCGGCGGACTTGGGGTAATCATGGTTGCCCAGCACCGCATAGAAGGGAACGTGGCTCAGCCAGTCGCCGTGATAGACACGCTCGAACTTCAGCTGCCAGGCGGGATCGTCGATCCCCGTGAGCGGTTTGCCGTAGAAGTTGTCACCCAGCAGCAGCACCATGTTCAGCCCGCCCTCGCGCTCGGCGACCCGCTCCATGCCTCGCGCCACGCGCCATTGCTGGAGATCGCCGCTACCCTGGTCGCCCAGCGCCAGCAGGGTGACCTGGGAGGCCGGCTGGCCGGGCAGCGGAGTGTAGGGCGGCGGCGGGACCATCACCATGAAGCCCGCCAGGCTCCCGGCGACCGCCAACAGCGTGACGAGGATCAGCAACAGGGTGCGCCGACGACGTCGGCGCGGTGAAGAAGAGGCAGCGGGACTCAGCGAACGGGTGGACATGGCGGGCCCCTGGGACTTAGCGGTTGTGGGTCGCCGCAGTGGAGCACGCTGCAAGTTAATTCTGAGTTAAGGCGTCCTCGCCTATACCTGCGGCCATCGCGAACCACGCCGGATACGCCGCCATGCCCTCCTGCCGCCACCTCGCCTTGCTGCTCCTGCTGGGCGGCCTGCTGTTCTTCACCGCTCTGGGCAATCATCAGTTGCAGGGCTCCACCGAACCCCGGGTGGCCGGCATCGCGATGGAGATGTACCTCGACCACGACTGGGTGACGCCGCGCCTGAACGGCCTGCCCTTCCTGGAAAAGCCGCCGCTCAGCCTGTGGCTGGACGTCACCGCCATGCGCCTGTTCGGACCGACCGCGCTGGCCGCGCGCCTGGCCTCGGCGTTCGCCGGGCTGTTCTGCGCCCTGCTGCTCTACGGCGCGCTCAGGCGCCTCGGGCGGCCGCCGCTGCTGGCGCTGTTCGCCGCGCTGATGCTGATGACCATGGCCAGCTTCTGGGGCAATGCCCGCCAGGTCGGTGAAGACGCCCTGCTCGCCCTGGGCGTAACGCTGGCGCTGCTGTCCTTCCTGCGGGCCTGGCTCGCCTCGCCCGGCCGGCAGGGGTACTACTGGCCGGCCTTCGCCCTCGGCATCACCCTCGCCACCCTGAGCAAAGGCGTGCTGGGCCTGGCGCTGCCGGGGGTGGTGATCTTCGCCTGCCTGCTCTGGGACAGCGTCACCCGGCGGCGCCTGGAGATCGCCGCCTGGGTCCGCCCGGCGCTGTGGACGTTGCTGGGCCTGGTCCCGCTGCTCATCTGGCTGATGTTCCTGTACCGCGACGGCGGTATCCCGGCCCTGCAGGAAATCCTCTGGACCAATAGCGTCGGGCGCTTCAGCGGCTCGTTCAGCGAGGCCGGCCACTTCGAGCCCTTCTACTACTACCTGGTCCGCCTGCCGCAGGCCTTCCTGCCGTGGAACCTGTTGCTCTACCTGGGGCTCTGGCACTTCCGCAAACGCCTGGCGAGCGACCGCTACCTGCTGTTCTTCTGCCTCTGGCTGGCGGCGCAGTTCACCCTGCTGACGTTCGCCTCCAGCAAGCGCATGGTCTACCTGATGTCGCTTGCCCCGGCGGCGGCGGTGATCGGCGCCGAGTACGGCCGCGAGCTGCTGCAGCGCTGGCAGGCCCGGGATGCCGAATGGGCGCGGCGGGCCCACGGCGCGCTGTTCGCCCTGATGCTGCCGGTGCCCGGCTTCTACCTGGGCTACGCGCTGTGGATCGAACCGCGCGCGGACCAGAAGGAATCCTTCCTGCCGCTGACTCGGGAGATTCGCCAGCAAGAGTTGGCGGGTCGGCAGGTCACGCTGTTCCAGCCCAGCGAGCGCCTGGCCGGTGCCGCGGTGTTCTACAGCCGCAGCCGCCTGCCGGCGCTGGATACCCACGAACAACTGATGGCGCAACTGACCCAGCCCGGTGGCCGCGTGGCCGTGCTGGAAAGCCTGGAGACGCCACAGCCGCCGCTGAGCGTGCTGCGGCATTTCCGGGTCGGCCAGCGCGACTACTACTTCGTCGGGCACGAATGAGACGGCATTGACCTGCCAGGCTACCGCCGCCAGCGGGAGCGGCTAACCTTGCCGTATCGCCACCGCCCGCACAGGAGCCGCTTCCCTTGGCGAAGCACCCGTCGATCCTCAGCCTGCCCTTCCGCCGCCTGGCCAACCCCTACACCCGCTACCGCTACGCCGCCTGGATCCACTGCATCCGGGTCGGGCTGGCGCTGCTGGCCTCGATGCTGCTGACCAGCGCGCTCAAGCTGCCCCATGGTCTCTGGTCCTCGGTGACGGTACTGGTGGTGATGGGCGGTCTGGTGCACCAGGGCACCATTCGCGGCAAGTCCTACGAGCGGATCGTCGGCACCCTGGTCGGCGCGGCGCTGGGCCTGTGCGTGATCGCCGTCTACGACCAGACCCGCTCACAGCTCCTGGCCTACGTGTTGATGTCGGTATTCGGCGCCGCCTCGGCCTTCTTCGCCATCCGCCGCCCCGGCTACGTGGCGCTGCTCGCGGGGATCACCCTGTGCATCGTCGCGGGCCCGGGGGAAACCGGCTTCACCGAAGGCCTGTGGCGCTCGGCCAACGTATTGATCGGGGTCGCCATCGCCCTGCTCTTCTCGCAGATCTACCCGCTGCGGGCGGTCTACGTCTGGCGCTACCTGCTCTCGGACAACCTTCGGGCCTGCGCGCGGATGTACGGGCAGCTGTCGTCCAACCACGACTTCACCCCTGAGCATTTCGCCCGCCAGCTGGAAGAACTGGACCACCGCCTGGTGGCCTCCCGCGCGCACCTGGGGCCGGTGGCGCGGGAGACCGGGATGCCGCTGCGCGACCTGGAGATCATCCAGCGCATCCACCGCGCCGTGATGGGTACCCTCGAATCGCTGATCGCCTCGCGCCAGTTCGCCGCCCAGGCCGGCGAGATCGAACCGGTGCCGTCGAGCCTGGACCATCACCGGCAACTGATCGGCCGCCTGCTGCTGCAATCGGCCCATGCCCTGAAGTTCAGCCGCACCAGCAAGCTGGTGCAGGCGTGCCAGGGCCTGGAGCACCTCCCCGCGCGCCCGCAGAACCTCACCGACTCCTTCGAGAAGCAAGGCTTCTACTGGCTGACGCTGCGCCTGTACGAACAGGTGGAGATGCTCTCGGAGAAACTCGCCGCCACGGCGCCGCACTGGAACATCCAGAGCCGCGACCGCACGTGATCCAGCAATGAAACCGGCCCGGCAGCTTGCGCTCCGGGCCGGTGTTCAACACCTGGTCAACCGATCAGGCCGCGAAACCGCCGTCGATGGTCAGGCTGGCGCCAGTGATATAGCCGGCTTCCGGGCCCGCCAGGTAGGCGACGAAAGCGGCGACTTCTTCCGCACGGCCGTAACGGCCGACCGCCATCAGGTCCATCAGGGATGCCGCGAAGTCGCTGTCCGCCGGGTTCATGTCGGTGTCCACCGGGCCGGGCTGCACGTTGTTCACGGTGATGCCGCGCGAACCGAGGTCACGGGCGAGGCCCTTGGTCAGGCCGACGATCGCCGACTTGCTCATGGCATACACGGCACCACCGCCAAAGGGCATGCGATCGGCGTTGGTGCTGCCGATGGTGATGATCCGGCCGCCCTCGCCCATGTGCCGCGCGGCAGTCTGGGTGGCGACGAAGACACTGCGCACGTTCACCGCCAGGGTGCGGTCGAAGTCGTCCAGGTTGAAGTCTTCCAGCGGGGCGATGGCCAGCACACCGGCGTTGTTCACCAGGATGTCGATACGGCCGAAACGCTGGGCGGCACTGTCGATGGCGGCCTGCACGGAGGCGGCGTCGGCGCTGTCGGCCTTGATCGCCAGGGCGCGGCCGCCGCTGGCTTCGATGCTGGCGGCGAGGTCTTCGGCCTTCTGCGCGGAGCTGACGTAGGTGAAGGCCACGGCGGCGCCTTCATTGGCCAGGCGTTGCACGATGGCGGCGCCGATGCCACGGGAACCGCCTTGAACGAAAGCGACTTTGCCGGCGAGGGGTTGAGTAGTGCTCATGGGGTGGGACTCCGTTTGTGGGGTGGGGATAAGTTCGACAGAGCCAGTCTCCTCCCCCAGGCACTTCCGCAGTAGCCAGTAATCGCTATATTCAGTCGATACAGAATGTCCGGAATAGCTTCATGGAAAGCCTGATCAGTATCGAATGCTTCGTGCGCAGCGCCGAGGCCGGCAGCTTCGCCGCCGCCGCGCGACGCATGGGCCTGACGCCGGCGGGGGTGAGCAAGAGCGTCGCCCGGCTGGAAACCAACCTGGGGGTACGGCTGTTCCAGCGCAGCACCCGCAGCCTGACACTGACCGAGGCCGGGGAGCGCTTCCTTCTCGAAGCCAGCGGCGGCCTGGCGAGCCTGCAGAGCGCCATCGCCAACCTGGCCAGCGCCGATGGCCAGCCCAGCGGCGTGCTGAAGGTGAGCATGGGGCTGGTGTTCGGCCGCGACTACATCCTGCCGCTGCTGCCGGACTTCCTCGAGCGCTACCCGGCGATCCGCCCGGACTGGCACTTCGACAACCGCCAGGTCGACCTGATCGCCGAAGGCTTCGACGCGGCCATCGGCGGCGGCTTCGAACTGCCGCCCGGCGTCGTGGCGCGCAAGCTGTCGCCGGCGCACCTGGTGCTGCTGGCCTCGCCGGCCTATCTCGACGCCCATCCGCCGATCCGCTATCCGAGCGACCTGCCCAGCCATGACGGCATCCGCATCCGCTCGCCGCAGACCGGCCGGGTGCGACCCTGGCCGCTGGTCAACCGCCAGCACGCCCAGGCGCCCATCGCCCTGAAGGAGCGCATGACCCTGAGCGACCCGGAAGCGGCCTGCTTCGCCGCCCTCAAGGGGCTGGGCATCACCCTGGTCAGCATGCAGCACGCGCTGCCCTATCTGGACGATGGCCGGCTGCTCCGGGTGCTGCCGGAGTGGTACGTGGATGCTGGCAACACCGCCATCTACTACGCCGCGCAGAAGCTGCTGCCGGCCAAGACCCGCGTGTTCGTCGAGCATGTGGTGGAACACTTCCGCGAGAGCGGGCTGGGGCAGCGGTTCTCGGCGCTCTGAAGCGGCAGAGTTCCCCGTTGGCGTAGGGCGGATAACGCCTAAGGCGTTATCCGCCGCTTTGGCTTTGGGTGTTTCAGCGCCGCTTCGGCGTGTGCTGAAAGATTTTGTTTCGCCCCCTCGGGCGACCTCCTTTGGCAAACGACCCAAAGGAGGCAAAGGTCTTGCCCCATCATCCGGCCCCGGCTTCGCCGGGGTTCCCTCGCTCCATCGAAGTTTCAGGGGCACGCGTCGACGGGCCATCCATGGCCCAACGACGCTCTCGCGGCATCCATGCCGCTCAACCCCTGAAACTCCGATTCCACTCGGCCTCCTGAAGGGGCGCTCCGGTGCGCGCGGATATTTCTCTGGAAACCGCTTTTCGCATGAGCGGACCTTGTCCGCGAAATCCATCGCGGCGAAATCCGCGCTGACAGGGAAACGCTTGAGCTTGTCGCCAACCTGTAGGAGCGCGCTTGCTCGCGAACACAATCCCAACAAAAAAGCCCCGCACTGGCGGGGCTTTTTTCAAGAACAGCGGATCAGCCGCAGTTGACCTGCTGCACCACCTGATGATCGTCCACATCGATATTCAGGCGCTGGGAGTTGTACTCCATGGTGACCGGCTGATGCGGGCGCAGCACACGCGCCACGCTGGCGCCGGCATCGCGGCGGGCCTGCTCGGTCAGGGTCGGGTCGATGGTCTTGCCGACCAGCGCCTGCACGGCCTTGGCGTCACAGCTGGCGGAAGGCGCCGACGGAGATGGCGAGGCAGCATCGGACGAAGTGTCCTTGGCGCTGCAACCGGCCAGCGCGGCCACGGCGAAAAGCGACAGCAGGGTCACTCGGTTCAAGGGCATGGAAAGTCTCCCTGAGGGTGAGTTTGTGAAACGCGTGAAACGCATGAGGGCGCCACCTTACCAGCCTGGCGTCCCGGGCGGGGCAGTGAAGTATTGCAACCTGATGCACGGGAAGCCCGGCGCAGAGCCGCGCGGTGCCTTTTACACAACCTTTACACTGGCTGGCCTTACCAATCTCCGCGGGCGGATGTCTCATGGATATCGGACTCCATGCCGGGTCCCCCAGGAGGTACATCATGCTTCGCCGCCTTCCCCGGTTCGCCGTACTCTGCGGTTGCCTGGCCCTCGCCGGACAGGCAGCGGCCAACAGCAACAGCGATGCCGCCGCCATCGGCGCGGTAGTCGGCGCCGTGGTCGGCGGGGCGATCGTCGCCGGCTCGTCTCCGGGCCCCTACTACGCGCCACCACCGGCGCCGTACTACGCACCGCCCCCGGTGGCCTACTATCCACCGCCACCGGTGTACTACCAGCCGGTGCCGGTCTACCGCCCGGTCGTGGTCGTGCCGGGGCCCCGCTATTACGGCCCACGCTACTATGCGCCCCGTTACTATGCGCCCCGCTACTACGGACCGGCTTACTACGGTCCGCCGGGGCGCTATCGCCACTGGTAATTCGCACAGGCCCCGCTTCAAGCGGGCCTTTCGTTTCAGCGACCTCAGCAAAGGTGCCGGCGAAAACGCTAGCCCTGGCCACCGTCCCCGGTCCGTGGAGTCATGGACAGATTGCCGGCCAACTCCTCGAACAGCGTCACCACCGCGCGCAGTGCGCGGCAGTCCGGGCGCGTCAGCAGCCACAGGTGGGTGCTGCACCCCGGCAGCTCGCCCTCCAGCACCCGCAGGCCATCACCGGGGCGCAGCAGGAAAGCGGGCAGCGCCGCCAGGCCCAGGCCCGCGCGACACAGGTCGAGCACCGAAAGCATGCTGTTGCAGCGGTAGGCCGGGATCACTGCCGGAAACGCCTGGCGGCGCCAGGCGACGCTGGAGTGGTCGGGCAGGAAGTCGTCCGGCGCAATCCAGCTCATATCCTGCCAGGGCCGCTTGCCTTGCTCGGCGAGGTAGTCGCGGTGGGCGCAGAGGACGTAGTGCACATCGCCCAGGTTGCGCCCGACCAGGTGCTCCGGTGGCGAGCTGGTCAGGCGCAGGGCAATGTCGGCGTCACGGCGGCTGAGGTTGGCGAAGGCGTTGGAGGTGGTCAGTTCCAGGTTGAGCGCCGGGTAGCGCTTCATGAAGCGCGCCAGCGCCGGCAGCAGCAGACCTTGCAGCACGGTGTCGGAGCAGGTCAGGCGCACGGTGCCGCTGAGCACGTCGTGTCCCTGTTCCAGGCTCAACCGCGCGGCCTCCAGCGCCTGCTCGGCCAGCTCCGCCTGGCTGGCGACCTGTTGCGCGGTGGCGGTCGGCAGGTAGCCGTGGCGGCCCTTTTCGAACAACGCGGTGCCCAGCGCCTTCTCCAGCCGACGCACGGCGCGGAACACCGTGGAGACATCCACGTCCAGCAACTCCGCCGCCCGGGCCAGGCTGCCGCCGCGCACCAGCGCCAGTACCAGGGCGAGATCGGCGTACTCGAGACGATATTGCATAGACGCACTCCGGCATTGCACAACCGCCAATTTTGGTTGCACCAGCGCAACTATAAATTGCTCCCATCGGCCCGCCAATGGGCCACGGCGCAAAGGGGAGCGAAACATGAGGCGGCAACGCAAGGGTCTGCGCATCGGCTTGATCGGCGACCGTGACAGTCGCGTCATCGCGCACTGGGCGATTCCCCTGGCGCTGCAGCAGTCGCTGCTGCCCCACAGCGGCACCCTGCGCGTCGACTGGCTGGACACCCCGCGCCTGGCGGCCGGCCTGCCGCTGCACGCCTACTCCGGTTTCTGGTGCATCCCCGGCAGCCCCTATCTCGATACCGAGGGAGCGCTGCGCGCCATCACCTACGCCCGTACGCACGACGTTCCGTTCCTCGGCACCTGCGGCGGCTTCCAGCACGCGCTGCTGGAGCGCGCCCGCCAGGTCCTCGGCTGGCGGGATGCCGCCCACGGCGAGACCGACCCGGACGCCGAGCGCCCGGTGATCCATGCCCTGCCCTGCTCGCTGGTGGAAGTCAGCGAAACCATCGCGCTGCGTCCTGGCTCGCGCCTGGCGGCGATCTACGGCCTGCCGAGCATCCGCGAAGGCTATCGCTGCAGCTACGGGGTGAACCCCGCGTTCCAGGACGCGCTGTTCGGCGACTCGCTGCGGGCCAGCGCCCACGGTGAGGACGGCAGCATCCGCGCGCTGGAAGCCACGGACCACCCGTTCTTCCTCGCCACCCTGTTCCAGCCCGAGCGCAAGGCGCTCGCCGGCGTCGGCGTGCCGCTGGCCCAGGCCTTCCTGGCCGCCGCCTTCGAATACGCAGCCGCCGCTGTCGGGAGCCCCGCATGATCGCCAAGACCCCCCAGCCGCCCTATTACGCCGTGGTCTTCACCTCCCTGCGCAGCAAGCAGGGCGAGGGTTACGCCGACACCGCCACACGCATGCTGGAACTGGCCGCCGAGCAGGAAGGTTTCCTCGGCGTCGAATCCGCGCGAGGCGCCGATGGACTCGGCATCACGGTGTCCTACTGGCGCGATGAAGCCGCCATCGGCCGCTGGCGAAACCTGTGCGAGCACCGCAGCGCCCAGCAGCGCGGGCGGCGGGAGTGGTACGAGGCCTTCCAGGTGCGGGTCTGCCGGGTCGAACGCGCCTACGACTTCCAGCGCTGAGCGACCACTGGTCCCCAGTGGAAAACGCCTTCATGGGCACTGGAGAAATCCTGCATTCGATTTCCCTGCCCATTCCCAGGATGACACCCGTCCCGCTCACTCACCGCAAGGTGAATCGATGTGCGCCCCGCTCACCAACCCTATCGCTGGGGCGGTGAGGGCCTGGGGAAGGTTTCGACAGTAGCGGCCTGCTGGTGTACCTGTACGGCAGCATCGCCAACCGCATCGATTCGATGGACAACGGTTACTGGCGGCGCAGCTGCACCACGGCACGACGGTTCAGCGGGTGAACCGGCAAAGAAGTGAACCCGGGTCACCCATGGTTTTCAAATCAGAAAAGGCCTACACGGATCAGGCAAATTGCCTCGTCCCTGTCCTCAGAGAGGATCCTAAGATAGCGCTCCGTTTCACCCCTGCCACACGATGTATGAACGATGCGCCCGCTCTTCCTCCTCAACATGATCCTGATGGTCACCCTCGCGGCTCCGCTGTGCGAGGCCAGGGAGTCCGTAAAGGTGGCCCACGGCTACAAGACCGTCGCCAGCGACTCCCGCGTGGTCGCCCGTGCCCGGCAGTTGATCGGCGTCCCCTACCGCAGCGGCGGTAGCTCGGTGACGGGCGGTTTCGATTGCAGCGGCCTGCTGGTCTACCTGTTCCGTACCCAGGCGGGCACGAAGCTGCCGCGTACGACCGAAGAAATGATCCGGGCCGGCGGCACGCGCGTCGGCCGCGACGAACTGAAGCCGGGCGATGCCGTCTTCTTCAATCACAACGGCCGCGGCCGCACCAGCCACGTCGGGCTGTACATCGGCAACGACCAGTTCATCCATGCGCCCAGCTCCGGCGAGCGTATCCGCCAGGACTCCCTGGACAACAGCTACTGGGAGCGCAGCTACACCACCGCTCGCCGCTTCCGCGGCTAAGCCATCGGGACAACCCGTCGGGTGTCCCGCTGAGCGCGCTGATCGACGCCAGAGGGCGGATCAGTCCCGTACCGCCTGGCCTTCCTCGGCAATCTTCGCCGCATCCCAACCACCGCCCAGGGCGGCGATCAGTTGCACGCTGGCGGTCAGCCGGCTGCCCTGCAGGGTGAGCAGGGTGCGCTCGTTGGACAGCGCGCTGGTCTGGGTGGTGACCACGTTGCTGTAGTCGATGGTGCCGGCCTTGTACTGGTTGAAGGTCAGGCGCAGTGCCTCGCGGGCGGCGTCCAGCGCTTCCTGCTGCACGCCGCTCTCCTCCTCCAGCACCTTGAGCTGGACCATGTAGTCCTCCACTTCGCGGAAGCTGTCGAGCACGGTCTGCCGGTAGCTGGCCACGGTCTGGTCGTAGCTGGCCTCGGCCTGCTCCACCTGCGAGGCGATCAGGCCGCCGTCGAACAGGGTCATGGCGAACTGCGGGCCGATGGACCAGTAGCGGTTGGGCGTCTCGATCCAGTTCTGGAAGCTGCCGCTGCGGTAGCCGCCGGCGGCGGTGAGGGTCAGGTCGGGGAACCAGGCGGCCTTGGCCACGCCGATCTTGGCATTGGCGGCGATCACCTGGCGCTCGGCCGAGGCCACGTCCGGGCGACGCTGCAACAGCTCCGACGGCAGCAGCGCCGGCACCTGCGGCAGCGCAGGGACGGCGTCCACGGCGGCCAGGGAGAACTGCGCCGGCGGCACCCCGACCAGCACGGCGATGGCGTGCTCCAGCTGGGCGCGCTGGTATTTCAGGTCGATGGCCTGGGCCTCGGTGCTTTTCAGCTGGGTGCGCGCCTGGGCCACGTCGGCCTTGGTGACGATGCCGGCGTTGTACTGGTTCTCGGTAAGCTTCAGCGAGCGCTCATAGGCGACCACGGTGTCGTTGAGCAGCTTGATCTGCCGGTCCATCACCCGCAGTTGCAGGTAGTCCTGGGTCAGCTCCGACTGCAAGGACAGGCGCGAGGCGGCCAGGTCCGCGGCGCTGGCGTCCATGCTCGCGGTGTCGGCTTCCAGCTGGCGGCGCAGCTTGCCCCACAGGTCCAGCTCCCAGCTCACGCCGAGGCTGGCGTCGTAGCTGTTGGAAATACCGCCGCCACCACCGCTGGCCACGGTGGAGCCATCGGGCAGGCGCACGCTGCCGCCGCTGCCGGTGCCCTGGCCCGAACGCGTCTTGCCGGCGTCGGCGCTGATGGTGGGGAAGAACGAGGCGCGCGCGCCCTTGGCCAGCGCGCGGGCCTGGCGATAGGACGCCACCGACTGCGCCAGGGTCTGGTTGGCGGCGACCAGGCGCGTCTGCAGGTCGTTCAGCGTGGCATCGCCATACAGCTCCCACCAGGCGCCATGGTTGAAGCCGTCCTGGGGCTTGGCCAACTGCCAGCCCTCGCCCTCCTTGAAGCTGGCGGGGACCGTCAGCTCGGGACGCTGGTAGTCCGGGCCGATGGTACAACCGGCCAGGGCCACGGCCAGCGCCAAGGGAAGAATTGAACGAGAGCGGATCATACGGGTGTCTCCAGGGCGCCGTCGGTGCGCACGCCACGCTTCTGGTTGACCCAATGGCGCAGGCGGTCGAGGTAGAGGTAGACGACGGGGGTGGTGTACAGGGTCAGCAACTGGCTGCCGATCAGGCCGCCGACGATGGTCATGCCCAACGGGCGGCGCAGCGCGGCATCGCCGCCGACGCCGAAGATCAGCGGCAGCGCGCCCAGGATGGCGGCCAGGGTGGTCATCATGATCGGCCGGAAGCGCTTCATGCAGGCTTCCAGGATCGCGTCGCGCGGCGACAGCCCGAGAGTACGTTCGGCGTCGAGGGCGAAGTCGATCATCATGATCGCGTTCTTCTTCACGATGCCGATTAGCAGGATCACCCCGATCAGCGCGATCAGCGACAGCTCGGTGCGGAACAGCATCAGCGTGAGCAGCGCGCCGACGCCGGCGGAAGGCAGCGTCGAGAGGATGGTCAGCGGGTGCACGTAGCTCTCGTAGAGGATGCCGAGCACGATGTACACCGACACCAGCGCCAGCAGGATCAGCCAGGGCATGTTGTTCTGGGTGTCCTGCACCGCGCCGGCGTTGCCTTCGAAGGTGGCCTGGATGTCGATGGGCAGGTGCAGCGGCTCCAGCGCCGCCATCACCGCATCGCGGGCCGGGCCGATCAGCGCGCCGGGCGCCAGGTTGAAGGAGAAGGTGGTCGCGGCGAACTGCCCCTGGTGGTTGACCGTCAACGGCGCGCGGCTCGGCTCCACATGGGTGAAGGCCGACAGCGGCACCCGCTGGCCGTCGCTGCCGATCACGTAGACCTGGCGCAACTCTTCTGGCGACTCCTGATAGGGCTGATCCACCTCCATCACCACGTGGTACTGGTTCAGCGGGTTGAAGATGGTCGACACCTGGCGCTGGCCGTAGGAGTTGTTCAGCACCGCATCCACCTCGGCGACGTTGACCCCGAGGCTCGCGGCGCGGTCGCGGTCGATCACCAGGCGGCTCTGCACGCCCTTGTCCTGGGCGTCGCTGTTGACGTCCACCAGCTGCGGCACCTTGTTCAGCACCGCCTCGACCTTGGGCCCCCACTCGCGCAGCAGGGCGAGGTCGTCGCTGCGCAGGGTGAATTCGTACTGGGCGTTGCTCTGCCGGCCGCCGATGCGCACGTCCTGGCCGGCCTGCAGGTAGAGCGTGGCGCCGGGAATCTTCGCCAGCTGCTTGCGCAGGCGATTGACGATGACGTCCGCCGAGTCGCGCTCGCCGATGTCCTTCAGGGTGACGAAGAAGGAGCCGGTGTTGCTCGACTGCCACTTGCCGCCGCCGACGAAGCCCACCACGTTCTCCACCCCCGGATCGGCGGAGAGGATCTTGCGGAACTCGGCCATCTTCTGGTCCAGCGCCTGGAACGAGATGCTCTGGTCGGCCACCGCGAAGCCGCGCAGCCGCCCGGAATCCTGCTGCGGCAGGAAGCCCTTGGGCACCACCACGAACAGGTAGACGTTCAGCGCGATGCAGCCCAGCATGATCACCACCATCAGCCGCGAATGCTCCAGCGCCCAGCTGAGGCTCGCGCGATAACGCAGCATGAAGGCGACGAAGTAGCGGTTGCTCTGGCGTGCCACCGAGGCCTTCTGCGGCCGCTCGATGGGCTTGAGCAGCCGCGCGCAGAGCATCGGCGTGAGGGTCAGGGACACCACCAGCGACACCAGGATGGCCGCCGCCAGGGTCACCGAGAATTCGCGGAACAGCCGCCCGGTGATGCCGCCCATCAGCAGCAGCGGAATGAACACCGCCACCAGCGACAGGGTCATCGACAGTACGGTGAAGCTCACCTCGCGGGCACCGCGAATGGCCGCCTTGAGCGGCGGGTCGCCCTCCTCGATGCGCCGCGCGATGTTCTCCACCACCACGATGGCATCGTCCACCACGAAGCCGGTGGCGATGATCAGCGCCATCAGCGACAGGTTGTTCAGCGAGAAACCGCACAGGTACATGACCGCGAAGGTGCCCACCAGCGATACCGGCACCGCGAGGCTGGGGATCAGCGTGGCGCGGCCGTTGCGCAGGAACAGGTAGACCACCAGGATCACCAGCATCACCGAGATGATCAGGGTCAGCTCGGCCTCATCCAGCGAGGAGCGGATCGAGGGGCTGCGGTCGTCCATCACCGAGAGCTTCACCTGCGGGCCGAGCACGTCCTGGATGATCGGCAACTGCTCGTGGATGGCGTCGGTGGCCTCGATGATATTGGCGCCCGGCTGGCGGGTGATGATCAGCAGCACCGCCGGCAGGTTGTCGGAGAAGCCGGCGTTGCGCACGTCCTCCACCGAGTCGGACACCTTCGCCACATCCTTCAGGCGCACCGCCGCGCCGGTCTCGGCGTTGTAGTGGACGATCAGCGGCGCGTATTCGCTGGCCGTGCGCAACTGGTCGTTGGAGTCCACCTGCCAGTGCCGCTCGCCGAATTCCAGCGCGCCTTTCGGCCCGTCGGCATTGGTGTTGTCGATGGCGGTGCGCACGCTGTCCAGGGAAATGCCGTACTGGCTGAGCTGGTCCGGGTTGACGTCGACCCGCACCGCCGGCAGCGAGGAGCCGCCAATGCTCACCTGCCCCACGCCCTTCACCTGCGCCAGCTTGGGCGACACGATGGTCGAGGCGAGGTCGTACATCTGCCCACGGGTATAGGTATCCGAGGTCAGGGTGAGGATCATGATCGGCATGTCCGACGGGTTCGCCTTGCGGTACGTCGGGTTGTTCGGCATGCCGGTGGGCAGCAGGCTCGCCGCCGCATTGATCGCCGACTGCACCTCGCGCGCGGCGCCGTCGATGTCCTTGGACAGGTCGAACTGCACGATGATGGTGGTGTTGCCCAGGGAGCTGCTGGAGGTCATGTCGGTGACCCCGGCGATGCGTCCGAGCGCGCGTTCCAGCGGCGTCGCCACGGTGGAGGCCATGGTTTCCGGGCTGGCGCCGGGCATCGCCGCCTGCACCAGGATGGTGGGGAAATCCACGTTTGGCAGCGGCGCCACCGGCAGCAGGCCAAAGGACAGGATGCCGGCCAGCATCAGCGCCAGGGTCAGCAGGCTGGTCGCGACCGGGCGCAGGATGAACGGGCGCGAAAGATTCATCAGAGCCGCTCCGCCGGATCGATGCTGTTCACGTCCAGCCCATGGCGGCCGCGCCAGGCGGCCCAGCGCGCGGCGAGGCGGTCGAAGTACAGGTAGATCACCGGGGTGGTGAACAGGGTCAGCAACTGGCTCAGCAGCAGGCCGCCGACCATGGTCACGCCCAGCGGCTGGCGCAGTTCGGCGCCGGCGCCGCCGGCGAGCATCAGCGGCAGCGCGCCGAGCAGCGCGGCCATGGTGGTCATCAGGATCGGCCGGAAGCGCAACAGGCAGGCCTGGTAGATCGCCTCATGGGGCGGCTTGCCCTCGTTGCGTTCGGCGTCCAGGGCGAAGTCGATCATCATGATCGCGTTCTTCTTCACGATGCCGATCAGCAGGATGATGCCGATGATCGCCACGATGCCGATGTCCTGCCCCGCCAGCATCAGCGCCAGCAGCGCGCCCACGCCCGCCGAGGGCAGCGTGGAAAGGATGGTCACCGGGTGGATGAAGCTCTCGTAGAGGATGCCCAGCACGATGTACATGGTGACGATGGACGCCAGCACCAGCAGCAGGGTGTTCGACAGCGACGACTCGAACGCCTGCGCCGCGCCACGGAAGCTGCCTTGCAGGCTCACCGGCAGCTCCATCTGCGCCTCGACGTCGCGGATCGCCTGTACCGCCTCGCCCAGGGCGACGCCCTTGGCCAGGTTGAAGGAGATGGTCGCGGCCGGGAACTGGGCGATGTGGTTGACCGCCAGCAGGGTGTGGCGCTCCTCGACCTTCGCCAGGCTCGACAGGCGCACCTGGGTGCCGTCGCTGGCGGGGACGTAGAGGTTGTCCAGCGACTGCGGGCCGATCTGGAATTGCGGCGCCACCTCCAGCACCACACGGTACTGGGTGGCCTGGGTGAAGATGGTGGAGATCAGCCGCTGGCCGAAGGCGTTGTACAGCACGCTGTCGATGCTCGACAGGCTCACGCCCAGGCGCGAGGCGGTGTCGCGGTCGATGTTGATGTAGGCCTGCAGGCCCTTGTCCTGCCAGTCGCTGGCGACGTCGGCCAGCTCCGGCAACTGCTCCAGGCGATCCACCAGTTTCGGCACCCACTCGGCGAGCACCTCGGGGTCGGCGTCCTGCAGGGTGAACTGGTACTGGGTGCGGGCCACGCGGTCTTCGATGGTCAGGTCCTGCACCGGCTGCAGATACAGACGGATGCCGGGGACCTTGTCCAGCTCCGGCTGCAGGCGCTGGATCACTTCGCTGGCGGTGACGTCGCGGTCCGCGTGCGGCTTGAGGTTGATCAGCAGGCGCCCGGTGTTGAGGGTGGCGTTGCTGCCGTCGACGCCGATGAAGGACGACAGGCTTTCCACGGCCGGGTCCTGCAGCACCACCTTGGCCAGGTCCTGCTGGCGGCCCGCCATGGCCTGGAAGGAAATCGACTGCGGCGCCTCGGCGATGCCCTGGATCACCCCGGTGTCCTGTACCGGGAAGAAGCCCTTGGGCATGACCACATAGAGCAGCGCGGTGAACGCCAGGGTGCCGACGGCCACCAGCAGGGTCAGTCCCTGATGGCGCAGGACCACGCGCAGGGCGGCAGCGTAGCGCTCGATCATCCGCTCGATGAAGCGCCCGGCGGCGCGGGCGAAACGCCCCTCCTTCTCCGGCTCGACGTGGCGCAGCAGCTTGGCGCTGAGCATCGGCGTCAGGGTCAGGGAGACGAAGCCGGAAATCAGGATGGCCACCGCCAGGGTGATGGCGAACTCGCGGAACAGCCGCCCCGCCACGTCGCCCATGAACAGCAGCGGGATCAGCACGGCGATCAGCGAGAAGGTCAGCGAGATGATGGTGAAGCCGATCTGTTTCGAGCCCTTGAGCGCGGCTTCCAGCGGTGGGTCGCCCTGCTCCAGGTAGCGCGCGATGTTCTCCACCATGACGATGGCGTCGTCCACCACGAAACCGGTGGCGATGGTCAGCGCCATCAGCGTCAGGTTGTTGATCGAGAAACCGGCCAGGTACATCACGCCGAAGGTGCCGATCAGCGACAGCGGCACGGCGAAGCTGGGGATCAGGGTCGCGGAAATGTTGCGCAGGAACAGGAAGGTGACCATCACCACCAGGCAGACGGCGAGCAGCAGTTCGAACTGCACGTCCGCCACCGAGGCGCGGATGGTCGTGGTGCGGTCGGTGAGCACCGTCACTTCGAGACTGCCCGGCAGGTTCGCCTGCAGTTGCGGGAGCATCTTCTTGATGCTGTCCACCACCTCGATGACGTTGGCCCCCGGCTGGCGCTGGATGTTCAGCACCACCGCCGGGGTGTTGTTGGCCCAGGCGGCCAGGCGCACGTTCTCGGCGTCGTCCTCGACGCTCGCCACGTCGCGCACGCGCAGTGGCGAGCCATTCTTGTAGGCGATGATCAGGTCGCGGTAGGCGTCGGCGGACTTGAGCTGGTCGTTGGCGTCCAGGGTCGAGGAACGGGTCGGGCCATCGAAGCTGCCCTTGGGGCCGTTGAGGTTGTTGTTGGTGACGGTGGTCTGCAGGTCCTGCAGGCTCAGGCCGGCCGACGCCAGGGCCGCGGGGTTGGCGCGGATGCGCACGGCCGGACGCTGACCGCCGCTGATGCTGACCAGGCCGACGCCGGAAATCTGCGAGATCTTCTGCGCAAGACGGGTGTCCACCAGGTCCTGGATCTGCGGCAGCGGCATGTCCGTGGACATCACCGCCAGGGTCAGGATCGGCGCATCCGCCGGGTTCACCTTGCTGTACACCGGCTGGTTCGGCAGGTCCTTGGGCAGCAGGCTCTGCGCGGTATTGATCGCCGCCTGCACCTCCTGCTCGGCCACGTCCAGGTTGACCTGCAGGCTGAACTGCAGGGTGATCACCGAAGCCCCGCCGGAGCTGGTGGAGGACATCTCGTTGAGGCCGGGAATCTGCCCCAGCTGGTTCTCCAAGGGCGCGGTGACCGAGGAAGTCATGATGTCCGGGCTGGCGCCGGGATACAGGGTCACCACCTGGATGGTCGGGTAGTCCACCTCCGGCAGCGCCGAGATCGGCAGGAAGCGGTAGGCGATGATCCCCGACAGCAGGATCGCCACCATCAACAGCGTGGTGGCGACCGGCCGCAGGATGAACAGGCGTGACGGGTTCATTCGCTCTTACCGCTGTCCTGGACCGTATTGTCCGAGCCGAACGGCTTGGCGGTGCTCTTGTCGCCGGCCTGTTCGGCAGCCTCCTGGGCCTTTTCGTCGGAGTCGACGATGTTCATGCGCATGCCGTCGCGCAGGCGATCGGTGCCCTGGACGACCACGTGGTCACCCTCTTTCAGGCCCTCCGTCACCACCACGCGCTCGTTCTCGCTGGTGCCCAGGCTGACCAGTTGGCGCTTGGCCTTGTTCTCTTCCCCGACCAGGTAGACGTAGGTGCCGTCGTTGCCGCGCTGCACGGCGTTGGCCGGGATGGTCAGCACGCCCTGCAGGGTCTCGGCGAGCAGGCTTACGTTGACGAACTGGTTGGGGAACAGCTTGTGATCGTCGTTATCGAAGCCGGCCTTGAGCTTGACCGTACCGGTGGTGGTGTCGATCTGGTTGTCCAGGGTCTTGAGCACGCCAGTGGCCAGGGTCTGGTTCTGGTTGCGGTCCAGCGCCTGCACCGGCACCGGCTTGCCGCTGTACAGCTCGCGGGCGATGGTGCCGAGCTGCTGCTGCGGCAGGCTGAACACCACGGAGATCGGCTTGACCTGGGTGATCACCACCAGCGGCGTGGTGTCGCCGCTGGTGACCAGGTTGCCCACGTCCACCTGGCGCAGGCCGACACGGCCGGAGATGGGCGCGCGCACCTGGGTGAATTCGAGGTTGAGCTTGGCGTCGGCGACCTGGCCCTGGTTGGTCTTCAGGGTGCCTTCGTACTGGCGCACCAGCGCTTCCTGGGTGTCCAGGGTCTGCTTGGCGATGGAATCCTCGGCATACAGGCCCTTGTAGCGCGCGAGGTCGATCTGCGCGTTCTTCAGTTGCGCCTGGTTCTGCAGCAGCGTGCCCTGGGCCTGGTCCAGCGCGGCCTGGAACGGACGTGGGTCGATCACCGCGAGCACATCGCCGGCCTTAACTTCCTGACCTTCCTGGAACGGCACCTTGACCAGCTGGCCGCTGACCCGCGCGCGTACGTTGACCGTGTTGTAGGCCGTGACGGTGCCGAGGGCGTGGTAATGCACCGGCAGGTCGCCCTTGACCGCGGGCGCGACGCTGACGGTCACCGCAGCACCCTGCCCCGCCGCCATCTGCCCCGGGCTCGGCCGCCCGCCGCGTCCACCGCCCTGGGCCGCCGGCGCCCCGCTGGACGTCGAGTGCAGCCACATGATCAGCCCCACCACACCGGCGAATATGATCGCGGTGAACAGCCAGGGGCGCAGGGTGCGGAGTTTGGAGGGCGTTCCATTGCGTGGGGTCATGGTCGTCGTCATGGCGAAAAGAAAAGAGGATAGCGAGGCTGAACGATAAGCACAGCAAGGCCGCAGGCAAAGTCTCTTTACCCGCTATTTACCTTTGATTTACCGGAGGTTACGAATTTTCCAGGACGTTGCGACCCGGATCGGCCGGAAGGGTTCCGACCAGCCGGACCGCCCCTGCGGGGTCGGCCCGGTTACGTCATCAGCGCCGAGTTATCAGCTCAGGGCGGCGATGGCGGCGGCGTAGTTCGGCTCGTCGGCGATTTCGCCCACCAGCTCGCTGTGCAGCACCTTGTTCTGCTCGTCCAGCACCACGACGGCGCGGGCAGCCAGGCCAACCAGCGGACCGCTGGAGATGGCCACGCCGTAGTTGGCGAGGAACTCACGGCCACGCAGGGTGGACAGGTTGACCACGTTCTCCAGGCCTTCGGCGCCGCAGAAGCGCGCTTGAGCGAACGGCAGGTCGGCGGAAACGCACAGCACCACGGTGTTGGCCAGCTTGCTCGCCTCGGCGTTGAACTTGCGCACGGAGGTGGCGCAGGTCGGGGTGTCGACGCTGGGGAAGATGTTCAACACCTTGCGCTTGCCGGCGTAGGTTTCCAGGGTGACATCCGAGAGGTCGCCGGCGACCAGCTTGAGGGCCGGAGCCTGTTCGCCTTTCTGCGGCAGCTTGCCATCGACGGAAACCGGATTGCCCTTGAGGGTGACTTGAGCCATTGCTTGGGTCCTTCTGGTGAGGGGTGGCAGCGCTGGCGGAATGCCAACACCGCCCGAGGATTCGGGGCCGGGGGGCAAATCCTAGCACGACTTGTCTGAGTGGATTAGTCGGGATATTCAAACGCGGGCTCATCCTTAGGAGCGAATGCTCTTGCGCGTTGCAGGGCGAAAATGTCTCAAGCGTTATCTGTTGTCTTGTTTGGTGTTCATGCGCCGCTTCGGTGTGCGCTGAGAGATTTTGTTTCGCCCCCTCGGGCGAGTCACTTTTCTCAAGCGCCATGCACCAGAAAAGTAACCAAAAGGGCTCGCCCCGACATCCGGGTCTTCGTTTCGCCGGACTGATTCGCTTCGCTCACCCTTCGGGCCAGCCTTCGGCTGTTACTTCGCTGCGCTCGCTCCGGTATCGCTCCGAGGGTCGGCGTACAAGGGCCATCCCCGGCCCTCTACGCCTCTCGCGGCATCCATGCCGCTCGCCCCTCTGCGCGATACCTCCACTCAGCCTCCTGACGGGACTCTGCGCACGCCTGGGATATTGGCTGCTTCGTGCATGGATAGCTGTTCGTAGGAGCGAGCTTGCTCGCGAACAGGCGGATAACGCTGCGCGTTATTCGCCCTACAAGAGCATCGCGGACGGATACACGTGACTCCTGTAGGAGCGGACCTTGTCCGCGAAAGCCATCCCGGATGAATCCGATCCAACAGGGAAATACCTGCGTATCGCGCATGCGTAGGAGAGGACTCCGTCCGCGATCAGCTGTGGTTCGCGAGCAAACTCGCTCCTACAGGTTGGCGACAAACCCAGACGCCTCCCTGTCAGCACGGATTTCGCCGCTATGGATTTCGCGGACAAGGTCCGCTCCTACGGGAGCACAGCTTCTGCTTTGGCTTTGGCCCTCAAAGGCTTCCAGAGAAATATCCGCGCACTCCGAAGCGCCCCTTCAGGAGGCCGAGCGGAATCGGAGTTTCAGGGGTTGAGCGGCATGGATGCCGCGAGAGCGTCGTTGGGCCATGGATGGCCCGTCGACGCGGGCCCCTGAAACTCCGATGGAGCGAGGGAATTTTTCGCCTAAGCGAAAAACCGGATGCAGGGGCAAGCGCTTTGGTTACTTTCTCGCGTTTGAGAAAGTGACTCGCCCGAGGGGGCGAAACCAAAGACATCCGCACACACCGACGCAGCGCAGAAACACCTAACCAAAAGCATCGCGGACAAAGTCCGCTCTTACCAGGACCTGAGCAGGAACGTAGGGCGTATAACGTTCGACGTTATACGCCGTTTGACCTTGGTTTCCGGTTGCACGGACTGCGACCGGCTGGCGCTTCGAACTCGGCCAATACGCCAGCCGGTGATCCAGGTGTATCGGCGTACAACCGCGAACGGTTGTACGCCCTACGAATGCGCAGACAGTTGCTCCTACAAAGGCCATGTCCCTCGGTACGACGAACGCATCTCCCCCAAACCCGCCCCCTCACCAATTCCGCTCCGCAAACAGCTGCGCCAGCCAATCGGAAAACACCCGCAACCTCCGCGACATCTGTCGCCGCACCGGATAGAGCACACTCAGCGCCAGCGGCGGTGGCCGCCACTGCTCCAGCACTTCCACCAGCTCGCCACTGGCCAGCCCGTCGCACAGGTGATAGCGCGGCGCCTGGATCATCCCGAAACCCGCGCGGCAGGCGGCGATATAGGCATCGGCGTTGTTCACCGTGATCCGGCTCGGCAACCGCTGCGTGCGCAACTCGGCGCCGAAGCGGAACTCCAGGTCGAATATGCGTCCGCTGGAAGCCGACTGGTAATTCACCGCCAGATGCCCGGCGAGCCGGTCAGGATGCTCGGGCCGGCCGAACTCGGCCAGGTAATCGCGGCTTACGCAGGTAAGCTGCTCCAGCTCGGCGATGCGCCGGCCCACCAGGCTGGAGTCGGCCAGTTCACCGGCGCGCAGCACGCAGTCCACGCCTTCGCGCACCAGGTCCACCTGGCGGTCGTTGAGGCTCAGCTCCAGTTCGATCTGCGGATAGCGCCGGCAGAACGCCGGCAGCGCCGGAATCACCACCAGCCGCCCCAGCGAACTGGGCAGGTCGACCCGCAGCTTGCCGCGCGGATTGTCCGGCGACTCAGAGAAACAGCTTTCCGCCTCCTCCAGATCCTCCAGCAACCGCACGCAGCGCTCGTAATAGGCCTCGCCGTCAGCAGTGACACTGACCTGGCGGGTGGTGCGGCGCAGCAACTGCACGCCCAGGTGCGACTCCAGTTGCTGGATCAGCTGGGTCACGCTGGCGCGCGGCAGCTGCAGGCTGTCCGCCGCCTTGCCAAAGGCCTTGAGTTCGACGATGCGGATGAAGACCTGCATGGCCTGCAAGCGGTCCATGGCGACGCTCCGATTATTCATTCAAGCCAAATAGTTAAACCGTAATCAGCCGGTTTATCCATGCAATCCAAACAACAAGAATGAATCCACTTCCCCACCTCCCGGAGAACTGAGCATGAAAACCCGCCGCCTCGGCCCGCAGGGCCCCAGCGTTTCCGCCATCGGCCTCGGCTGCATGGGCATGTCCGACTTCTACACCACAGGCATCGACGAGAAGGAGTCCATCGCCACCCTGCACCGCGCCCTGGAACTGGGCGTCAGCCTGTTCGACACCGCCGACGTCTATGGCCCGCACACCAACGAGGAACTGCTCGGCCGCGCGCTGAAAGGCAAGCGCGAGCAGATTTTCCTCGCCACCAAGTTCGGCCTGGTGCGCAACCCCGACCAACCCGCGAGCCGGGGCGCCAATGGTCGTCCGGAGTATGTGCGGCAAGCCGTGGAAGGCAGCCTCAAGCGCCTGGGCACCGACCATATCGACCTCTACTACCAGCACCGCGTCGACCCCGAGGTGCCCATCGAAGAAACCGTCGGCGCCATGGCCGAGCTGGTGCGCGCCGGCAAGGTGCTCTATCTGGGCCTGAGCGAAGCCTCGGCCGAGACCCTGGAGCGCGCCCACAAGGTCCACCCGATCACCGCCCTGCAAAGCGAATACTCCCTGTGGACCCGCGATCCGGAGGAAAACGGCGTGCTGGAAACCTGCCGCCGCCTGGGCGTCGGCTTCGTTCCCTACAGCCCGCTGGGACGCGGCTTCCTCACCGGCGCGCTGCGAAGCCCCGACGACTTCGCCGAGGATGACTATCGCCGCTTCAGCCCGCGCTTCAGCGGGGAAAACTTCGCGAAGAACCTGCAACTGGTGGAAAAAATCGGTGAACTGGCCGCAGCCCGTGGCGTGAAACCCTCGCAACTGGCGCTGGCCTGGGTGCTGGCGCAGGGCGAACACCTGGTGCCGATCCCGGGCACCAAGCAGCGCAAGTACCTGGAAGAGAACGTCGCCGCCGTGACGCTGGAACTCAGCGCGGCGGAGCTGGCCGAGATCGACGCCATCTTCCCCGTTGGCGCCGCCGCGGGCGGACGCTACAGCGCAGAGGTGATGAGCCTGATCCAGTAAGCGGGCGCCCCGCGAGCGAACACCAGCGGTTATGCTGGCGTTCGCTTGACGGAGGCCCCATGCGACGGATTTCCACCTTGCTGTTGATGACCCTGGCCTGCACCGCCGTGGCGCAGGAAGAGTGTCGGGTCACCGCCGTTCACAGCGGTGACCGGCTCAGTTGTCAGACTCGCGATGGCACATCCCTGAGCATTCGCCTGCGAGGCATCGACGCCCCCGTGTCCGATCAACCCTTCGGCGAGCGCGCTCGGGAAGCCCTGCAACGACTCACGCTGGGCAGGACCGCCTGCCTGCGCGCCACGCAGCCCGAGGCGGACGGATCACTGCGTGCAGCGGTCTGGGTGGAGCCGGCCGACTGCCCCGACTGCGGCCAGACGCTGGACGCCGGCCGCGCGCTGTTGAGCGTCGGCCTGGCGCGCTGGCGACAGACAGATGAGCAGACGGCCGAAGAGAAAGGCCAATACGAATTCGAAGAACAGGAAGCACGGGCGCGCCGGATCGGCCTGTGGCGCACCCCTTGAGAGCCTGTTCAGTGTCTGCCTGCGCTCGGCGAGCGCCTTGAACGAACGCTGAGGGCTCAGCGCTCCGCACGGAAGCGCAGGTACTCGACCACCTCGGCCTGGGTGCCGCGGAACTCGATGCGCGACTCCTTGCTCTCGCGCTGGAAGGCGTACATCGGGTCGTAGTACTCGCTCAGCAGCCCTTCGATCCAGCCCCGGTGCAGGTCCACCGCGCCGCTGCGCTTCTGCTCGTCCAGCGCCGCGTCCATGATCGCGGCCAGGCGCTGGTAGCGCTCGCCGCCCAGGCGCTTGACGATGCCCGACAGGCTCTTGCGCAGGTAGGCCGCGAAGGCGTCGAAGCCGCCCTCCTCGCCCACCACCCGGACATGGTCGGCGCACAGGTCGGTCACGTAGTCCTTGAGGATGCGTTCCACGCGCTGCTCGAAGCTGTCGTCCAGCCACACCAGCGGAAAATGCTGCATGCCCTGGTACAGCTCCAGCGGCACCGAGCAGCTGCCGACGATGCGCCCTTCGTCTTCCAGCACGAACTGCTCCATGCCGGCGTGGCGCTTCTTCAGGATGTCGATGGCCAGGCGGTTCTCGAAGTCGATCTGCGCCGGCTGCGGCGTGGCGCGGCGACCGAAGGCGGAGCCCCGGTGGTTGGCGTGGCCTTCCAGATCCAGGCTATTGGCCAGTTGCGCGACCACTTCGGTCTTGCCGGTGCCGGTCAGGCCGCCGACCAGCACGAACTGGCACTCTTCGGCCGCCGCCTGGGTGGTGTCGAAGAGGAAGGCGCGCATCGCCTTGTAGCCACCGACCACGCGGGGGTAATCGATGCCGGCCTCGCTCTTGAGCCACTGCTGGGTGATCTGCGAGCGCAGGCCGCCACGGAAGCAGTACAGGTAGCCGTCGGGATTGGCCCTGGCGAAGGCGGCCCAGGCCTCGATGCGCTCGGCCTTGAGCTTGCCGTTGACCAACTCGTGGCCCAGGGCGATGGCCGCCTGCTGGCCGTTCTGCTTGTAGCAGGTGCCGACCTTCTGCCGCTCGATATCGTTCATCAGCGGCAGATTCACGGTGTGCGGGAAGGCGCCCTTGCTGAACTCGACCGGGGCGCGCACGTCCATCATCTTCACGTCGCCGAGGAACAGCTCGCGGTAGTGGCGGGTGTTGTCGCGCATCACACCACCTCGACCGCGTGACGCTGTCGGCCGACCAGTTCGCCGATGGGCGCCAGGTCCAGGCCGAGTTCCTTCGCCGTGGCGAGGAACTGCGCCTCGCCCTCCGGCTCCACCGCCACCAGCAGGCCGCCGCTGGTCTGCGGGTCGCACAGCAGCAGCTTGTGCAGCTCCGGCAGCGGCGCGATGCGCTCGCCGTAGCTGTCGAAGTTGCGCAGGGTGCCGCCGGGCACGCAGCCGGCTTCCAGGTAGTACTCGACGCTGGAAAGGCGCGGCACGGCGTCATAGCGGATGCGCGCGGTCAGGCCGCTGCCGTCGGCCATTTCCACCAGGTGGCCGAGCAGGCCGAAGCCGGTGACGTCGGTCATCGCCTTCACGCCGTCCAGCTTGCCGAAGCGCGCGCCGGGCTTGTTCAGGGTGCACATCCAGTCGCGGGCGACGCCGACGTCCTCGGCGCGCAGCTTGGCTTTCTTCTCGGCGGTGGTGAGGATGCCGATGCCCAGCGGCTTGGTCAGGTACAGCTTGCAGCCTTCGCTGGCGGTGTCATTGCGCTTCATGAAGCGCTTCTCGACCATGCCGGTTACCGCCAGGCCGAAGATCGGCTCCGGCGCGTCGATGGAGTGGCCGCCGGCCAGCGGGATGCCGGCGTCGTCGCAGACCTTGCGCCCGCCGGCGATCACCTCGCGGGCGACTTCCGGAGCCAGCACGTTCACCGGCCAGCCGAGGATGGCGATCGCCATCAGCGGGTCGCCGCCCATCGCATAGATGTCGCTGATGGCGTTGGTGGCGGCAATGCGGCCGAAGTCGAAGGGATCGTCGACGATCGGCATGAAGAAGTCGGTGGTGGACACCACACCACGCTCGGCGTCGATAGCATAGACAGCGGCGTCATCGCGCGAGGCGTTGCCGACCCAAAGGTTCGGGTCGAGGTTCTGCGCGCCGCTGCCGGCGAGGATGACCTCCAGGACCTTGGGGGAAATCTTGCAACCACAGCCGGCACCATGGCTGTACTGGGTCAGGCGGATCGGTTCGCTCATCGCGGACTCCGGCGAAAGAAAAACAGACGACGATTTTAGGGGCTGTTCACGTTGCGTCGCTACCGCGGCAAACCTCGTTTTGCGCGGAGGACGATGCGACAGCCACTCAACGGCATGAAATGGATACGACGAACGGCCCAATTCCGCGCAAAACAAGGTTCGCCCCTTCGGGTTACGCGGCAAATCACGCCATGCGTCGTTGCGGGACTTGCCAAGGGAATGACCATTGCCTGCGTCCCGCGCCTAGCCTGGCGCGATTTGGCGCAGCAACGCGGTCTGCGCCGCAACGCGAACAGCCCCTCGCAAAGCCGACCTTGGCGGCGCTTGCCCCCGGGCGTATCGTCGAAAGGTTTCGCAAGGGGGAATACCCGATGTCCAAACAGATTGCGCTGGTGCTCGGTTCCGGTGGCGCGCGCGGCTACGCGCATATCGGCGTGATCGAGGAGATCGAACGGCGCGGCTACGAGATCGTCTGCATCGCCGGCTGCTCCATGGGCTCGGTGATCGGCGGCATATACGCCGCCGGCAAGCTGGAAGAGTACCGCGAGTGGGTGGAAAGCCTGGATTACCTGGATGTGCTGCGCCTGCTCGACGTGAGCTTCCGCCTCGGCGCCATCCGGGGTGAGCGGGTGTTCGGCAAGATCCATGAAATGCTCGGCGAGATCGACATCGAAGACCTGCCGATCCCCTACACCGCCGTGGCCACCGACCTGACCAACCAGCAGGAAATCTGGTTCCAGGAAGGCTGCCTGCACCAGGCCATGCGCGCGTCGGCGGCGATCCCCAGCCTGTTCACCCCGGTGATGCAGGGCAGCCGCATGCTGGTGGACGGCGGCCTGCTCAACCCGCTGCCGATCGTCCCGGTGGTCTCGACCCATGCCGACCTGATCGTCGCGGTCAACCTCAACGCCACCAACCAGCGCCAGTATTCGCTGCCGGTGATCGAGCGCCCGGCCGCCATCATGGGCCGCTTCGACGCGGTGATTTCCGGCCTGTCCAACAAGCTGAGCTTCTTCCGCCGTGGCGACAGCGAGGCACCGCCGGAACTGCTGCCCGACGCCCTGCTCAACCCGATACCGGCCACCGCCGAGGAACCCGCCGAACCGGAGATGCAACAGCCCGCCGCCGCCCCACGTGGCAAGGGCTCGCCGCGCTCGGCCACCGGCAGCCGGGTGATCGAGAGCAGCAGCCCGGCGTCCCTGCTGGAACTGGTGAACCAGAGCTTCGAAGTGATGCAGACGTCGCTGGCGCAGTACAAGATCGCCGGCTACCCGCCGGACATCCTGATCAACGTGCCCAAGCGCGTGTGCCGCTTCTTCGAGTTCTACAAGGCCCCGGAACTGATCGCCCTCGGCCGGCAGATCGCCAGCGATACGCTGGATCGGTATGAGGAGGAGAATTCGTACTAGCCGCCGATTTCGGGTGCCAGAGGCTCGCAAGCAGGAGTTGGGCGTTCTGCTCGATCCTGCAGTGAGCGCAATCCACCGGAACTCCCTTCAGGATCGGATTCCGCCGCACCGGATTTCGCGGACAAGGTCCGCTCCTACGGGAGCTAGCCCGGCGCACCGCTCTCGCCCTAGCTCTTAAGAGACTTCCAGAGAAACACCCGAGCACTCCGAACGGCCCCTTTCAGGAGGCCTCGTTGGATCGGAGTTTCAGGGGTTGAGCGACATGGATGTCGCGAGAGCTGCGATGGGCCAGGGACGGCCCTTCGCAGCGTGCCCCTGAAACTCCGGTTCAACGAGGGCATTTTTCGCCCCAAGCGAAAAACCGGATGGAGGGGCAAGACCTTTGCCCACTTTGGGTCGTTTGCCAAAGTGGGTCGCCCGAGGGGGCGAAACCCAATACAGCCGAACACGCCGAAGCGGCGCAGAAATACCCAGAACAAGAAGCATCGCGGACAAAGTCCGCTCCTACAAAATCAGCTCTCGCGCAAGCGATAGCCGACCCCTGCCTCGGTGACGATAAAGCGCGGGCTGGTCGGATCGTCCGCGAGCTTCTGCCTCAGGTGGCCAACCACCACACGCAGGTAATGGGTGTCCTCGGTATGGGTCGGCCCCCAGATATCCTTGAGCAGCTGCTGCTGGGTGACCACCCGGCCGACATGTCGCGCCAAGGTCGAGAGCACGGCGTACTCCTTGCGCGTCAGCGCCACTTCGGCGCCATCGAGCAACACGCGGCGGTAGGAGAAATCCACGCTCAGCGGCCCCACCGCGACCAGCGCCTCCTGGGTCTCGCCGCTGCCGCCCTGGCGCAGCAGGACGCGGATGCGCGCCAGGAACTCCTGGATGCCGAAGGGCTTGGTCACGTAATCGTTGGCGCCGCCGTCCAGCGCCAGCACCTTTTCGCTCTCGCTGGCGCGCACCGAGAGCACCAGCACCGGCACCTGCGACCACTCGCGCAGTTCACGCAGCACGTCCTGACCGTCCTTGTCCGGCAGGCCGAGGTCGAGCACCACCAGGTCCGGGCGGCCCAGCGCGGCCTGGGCCAGACCTTCCTCGCCGGTACCGGCCTCCAGCACCTTGTAGCCACCAGCGCTGAGGCTGATGCGGAGGAACTTGCGGATCTGCGGTTCGTCGTCGACGACCAGGATGGTGGCGGCGCTGGCGTTCATCGGGGAACTGGACTGGCTGGCGGGGCCGTCCAGCTTGAGCCTTTCAGACAGCGGCATCAAGCTGCTCGAGGTCCGGCTGCTGCTGCAACGGCAGGTGCAGCACGAGGGTAGTGCCGCGCCCGTCGATGCCATCCTCGACGGTGATCCGCCCGCCGTGGGCGCCGACCATACCCTGGCAGATCGCCAGGCCCAGCCCGGTGCCCTGCCCACCCCGATCGCCACGAGCGGCGGTGTAGAACATGTCGAAAATCTTCTCCCGCTCGGCTTGCGGAATACCCGGCCCTTCGTCGCTGACCAGGAAGCGCAGCTCCTCTTCACCCTGCTCCACCGCCACGCGCAGGCGACCTTGCGGCGGCGAGAAACGTGCGGCGTTCTCCAGCACGTTGACCAGCGCCTGCTCGATCAGCGCGGCGTGTACGTAAAGCAGCGGCAGCTCAGTTGGCACGCGGGTTTCCACACGGTACGGGGCGACCACCGCGCGCAGGCGGTTGAGCGCGCTGCCGACGATGTCGCCGGGCGAGACCCAGTCACGCGACAGCTTCAGGCCGCCGTGGCCCAGGCGGGTCATGTCCAGCAGGTTCTGGATATAGCGGTCCAAGCGCTCGGCCTCGTCGCGGGTGCTTTCCAGCAGCTCGCGGCGATCGTCGGGAGGAATGGCGTCACCGAGGGCCAGCAGGCTGTCGATGGCGCCGCGCATGGAGGTCAGCGGCGTGCGCAAATCGTGGCTGACCGAGGCCAGCAGCGCACTGCGCAGTTGTTCGGTTTCGCCGTGCAGGCGCGCGGCTTCCAGGTCCTCGGCCAGACGCGCGCGAGCCAGCGCCTGGCCCAGCGGCTGGCCGAGGGCGGCGAGCAGGCGGCGACGCGAACCCGGCAATGGCTGGCCATCGCGCGGGCTGACGCCCAGCAGCGCCAGCGGGCCGTCCTCGCCGGATAGCGGCCACCACCACCAGCGCCCGCCCGGCAAGGTGCCGGTGCCCAGGCCGGCCGGCTGGTCGTGCTGCCAGGCCCAATCGGCGGCGGCGCGCTCCTGATCGTCGAAGGGACGGTTCAGGCCGCCTTCGACCTTCCACTCGCGGTTCCGCTGGCCGAGCAGGCAGATATCCAGCCCCTCCCAGCCGCCCAGCTGCTGCGCGGCGGCGGCCATCACCGCCTGGCGGTCGGTGGCGGCGGTGAGCTTGCGCGACAGGTCGAGCATCTGGCTGGTTTCCTCCTGGGTGTCGCTCAGGGCCTGCAATTGCCGGCGCTGACGCGCGGCGAGGTTACCGGTGAGGCCGGCCATGAGCAGGAAGAACAGCAGAGTCAGCACGTCCTCTTCGCGCTGGATGGCGAAGGAGAAATGCGGCGGAATGAACAGGAAGTCGTAGGCCAGGAACGACAGCACCGCGCAGGCCAGCGCCGGCCCCAGGCTGCTGCGTACCGCGACCAGCAATACGGCGGCGAGGAACACCAGGGAGATGTTGGGCAGCTCCAGCACGCTGGCGACCCCCCAGGCCACGGCGCTGGCCACTGCCGCCGCGACGGCCGACAGCAGGTAGTCGCCCCAGGGCCAGGAGGTTTGCGGACGACTCTTCGGCGGCGCCAGGTCGGCCTCGCTGTCGAGTACGCTGATCTCCAGCCCTTCGCCCAGGCGCAACAGGCGCGCCGCCAGGCCGCCGCCGAACAGCCGGCGATACCAGCGCTGCCGCGAGCGGCCCACCAGCACGAGGCTGGCGCGGCGCTCCTTGGCGTGCTCGATCAGGGTCAGCGCCACTTCACCGCCGCGCAGCTCGACCACGTCGCCGCCCAGGCGCTCGGCCAGTTGCTGGGCGCTCTGCAGTTGCATGCGCGACTCTTCGCTGCGCGGCTCCGCCGTATCGACGTGCACCAGGCTCCAGGGCAGATGACGGCGCTCGGCCACGCGGCTGGCGTGGCGCACCAGGCGTTCGGCGTTCTGCTCGCCGTCCACCCCGACCACCAGGCGCCCGCGCAGCGCCGGCGCTTCGCTGCCCTGTTGCCGGTGGCGATGGGCCAGGTCGGCGTCGACCCGCGCCGCTGCCGTCTGCATGGCCAGCTCGCGCAGGGCGGTCAGGTTGGTCTGGCTGAAGAAAGCGTCGATGGCGGCCCGCGCCTGCTCGGGCACATAGACCTTGCCTTCGCGCAGGCGCTCCAGCAGTTCGCGCGGCGGCAGGTCCACCAGCAGCAGTTCATAGGCTTCCTGCAGCACCCAGTCGGGCACGGTTTCGCGCACCTGCACGCCGGTGATGTCGCGCACCTGGTCATTGAGGCTTTCCAGATGCTGCACGTTGACCGTGGTGTAGACGTCGATGCCGGCGGAGAGCAGTTCCTCGATGTCCTGCCAGCGCTTGGCGTGGCGGCTGCCGGGGGCGTTGCTGTGGGCCAGCTCATCCACCAGGGCGAGCTTCGGCGGGTCGGCCAGCAGGCCGTCGAGATCCATTTCCACCAGCTTGATGCCGCGATATTCGGTGCGCTTGAGCGCCTGCTGCGGCAGGCCCGCGAGCAGCGCTTCGGTTTCGGCGCGGCCGTGAGTCTCGACGATGCCCACGCGCAGGTTCACGCCCTGGCGCAGCTGGCTCTGCGCGGCCAGCAGCATGGCGTAGGTCTTGCCGACCCCCGGCGCGGCACCGAGGAAGACTTTCAGTCGGCCACGGCCCATGCTCGGCAGATCGGCAAGCAGGGCGTCGGCGCGGGTGGGGTCGGTCATGGGGCTATCCTCGGGGCGCGTTGGGCGCTCGTTTCAATGAGGGAGCGAGTTCAGAGAACCCTCTCCCCAGCCCTCTCCCTGAAGGGAGAGGGAGCCGTCCTCTGCCCATGGACGGCCCTGCGTTGTTCCTCATACCGCGGCAGGTTCGGTATTGGCGCTGGAGTCTAGCGAGGCAGGCTGGCCAGGGCCATGTTCAGGGCCAGCACGTTGACCACGGCGGGGCCGATCAGCGGGCGCTCGGTGTTGGCCTCCACCAGGCGTTCCAGGCTGGCGGCCGGCACACCACGCTCCAGGGCGATGCGCGGCACCTGGTACAGCGCGGCGGCCGGCGGCAGTTGCGGGTCGAGGCCGCTGCCGGAGGTGGTGACCAGCGCCAGCGGCACCGGCTGGCCGCCAACCTGCTGGGCGGCGGCGTCCTTGGCGATGCGTTCGACCAGCGCCGGGTTGCCGGGCGCGAGGTTGCTGGCACTGCTGGAAACGGTGGCGAAGTCGCCGGCCGAAGGGCGCGACTGGAACCACTGGGCGCCATCGAATTTCTGCGCGATCAGGGCGGAGCCGCGCACGACACCCTGATCGTCGCGCACCAGGCTGCCGTTGGCCTGGTCGTGGAAAGCCACCTGGGCGACGGCGGTGACGGCCAGCGGATAGGCAACGCCGGTGACAACGCTGAGCAGGGCCAGCGAGGCGATGGCGGGACGGAGTTGGTTGAGCATGTTCGTGTTCCTCTGTTGGGTTAGGAGCGGGGCTGTCTACCCTCTCCCCCGCCCTCTCCCTGAAGGGAGAGGGAGTTGTTCGGAGCATCCGGCGAGCTCCACATTTCCCGATACCACCGGACGGTCCCCTCTCCCTTCAGGGAGAGGGTTAGGGAGAGGGCGCACGGCACCAACGCCTCCCGTCAGTCGATCAAAGAAGCCCGTCAAGCCAGGCCCACGGCGACCAAAACCATATCGATCACCTTGATTCCCACGAACGGCGCGACCAGCCCGCCCACGCCGTAGATCAGCAGGTTGCGCCGCAGCAGTTGCGAGGCGTCGCTGGCCTGCACGCGCACGCCGCGCAGGGCCAGGGGAATCAGCGCGACGATGATCAGCGCGTTGAACACGATGGCCGAGAGGATGGCGCTCTGCGGGCTGGCCAGCTTCATTACGTTGAGCACGCCCAGCTGCGGGTAGATGCCGGCGAACAGCGCGGGGAGGATGGCGAAGTACTTGGCCACGTCGTTGGCCACCGAGAAGGTGGTCAGCGCGCCGCGGGTCACCAGCAGCTCCTTGCCCACCTGCACCACGTCCAGCAGCTTGGTCGGGTCGCTGTCCAGGTCCACCAGGTTGGCGGCTTCGCGGGCGGCCTGGGTACCGTCGTTCATGGCCATGCCGACATCCGCCTGGGCCAGCGCCGGCGCGTCGTTGGCGCCATCGCCGCACATGGCGACCATCCGCCCTTCGCCCTGCTCCTGGCGGATGCGCGCCAGCTTCTTCTCCGGCGTGGCTTCGGCGATCACGTCGTCCACCCCCGCCTCGGCGGCGATGGCGGCGGCGGTCAGCGGGTTGTCGCCGGTCACCATCACGGTACGGATGCCCATGCGGCGCAGTTCGGCGAAGCGATCGCGGATGCCGGGCTTGACCACGTCCTTCAGGTGGATCGCCCCCAGCAGCTTGCCGTCGGCCACCACCAGCAGCGGCGTGCCGCCGCTCTGGGCGATGCGCTCGATTTCCTTGGCCAGGCTTTCCGGCATCTGTGTGCGTTCCAGGCCGACGAAGGCCAGCGCGGCATCCACGGCGCCCTTGCGGTAGACGTGGCCGTCGATATTGATGCCCGACAGGCGCGTCTCGGCGCTGAAGGCCACCGGGGTCAGGCGATTGCGGTCCGGCTCCGGCAGCATGATCTGCGCGCGGAGGAACTCGATGATGGATTTGCCCTCGGGCGTGTCATCGGCCAGGGAGGCGAGGAAGGCGCCCTCGGCCAGCTCCAGCGGCTGCACGCCGGGGGCGGTGTACAGGGCGCTGCAGCGACGGTTGCCGAAGGTGATGGTGCCGGTCTTGTCGAGCATCAGCACATGCACGTCCCCCGCCGCTTCCACGGCGCGGCCGGACTTGGCGATGACGTTCAGGCGCACCAGGCGGTCCATGCCGGCGATGCCGATGGCCGAGAGCAGACCGCCGATGGTGGTGGGGATCAGCGTCACCAGCAGCGCCACCAGGAACACCAGCGGCAGGTTGCCGCCGGCGAACAGGGCGAAGGGTTTCAGGGTCACGACCACCAGCAGGAAGATCAGGGTCAGGCCGATCAGCAGGATGTCCAGCGCCACTTCGTTGGGGGTCTTCTGGCGCTTGGCGCCTTCCACCAGGGCGATCATGCGGTCGAGGGTGGATTCGCCGGGGTTGGCGGTGATCTTCACCAGCAGCCAGTCGGACACCAGGCGGGTGTTGCCGGTCACCGCCGAGCGGTCGCTGCCGGATTCGCGGATCACCGGCGCGGATTCGCCGGTAATGGCAGCCTCGTTCACCGCCGCCACGCCTTCGATCACCTCGCCGTCGCCGGGGATCAGCTCGCCGGCTTCGACGCGTACCACGTCGCCCTTGCGCAGGCTGCTGGCGGCGACTTTCTCGAAGTGGCCAACGGCGGTCCGGCGCATGGCCTGCAAGCCCTGGGTGCCGGCCTTGAGGCTGTCGGCGCGGGCCTTGCCACGGCCCTCGGCGAGGGCTTCCGCGAAGTTGGCGAAGAGCACGGTGAACCACAGCCATACGGCAATCTGCACGGCCACGAAGGTCGGCACCGCCTCGCCGCCGACCACGCAGAGCACTGTGGTCAGCACGGCGGTCAACGCCACCACCAGCATCACCGGCGAGCGTTGCAGCTGGCGCGGGTCGAGCTTGAGGAAGGACTGCACCAGCGCCGGCTTCCACAGCGCGGCGAAGGTGGTGGTCGGGCGTTTGTCAGCGGCTCTCGACGAGTTCTTCAGGGCGAGATCCTGGGTTTGCGCATTCATTGCGAAAGCTCCTCAGAAACCGAGCGTCAGGTGATCGGCCACCGGGCCAAGCACCAGGGTCGGCAGGAAGTTCAGGCCGCCGACCAGCAGGATGGTCGCGGTCAGCAGGCTGACGAACAGCAGGCCGTGGGTCGGGAAGCTGTTGGGACCGACCGGGGTGGCCTTCTTCGCCGCCAGGCTGCCGGCGATCGCCAGCACCGGCAGGATGTAGCCGAAGCGGCCAATCAGCATGGCCAGGGCGATCATCAGGTTGTGGAACGGCGTATTGGCGCCGAAGCCGGCGAAGGCCGAACCGTTGTTCGCGGTGCCCGAGGTGTAGGCGTATAGCAGCTGGCTGAAACCATGCGGCCCGGGATTGGTCACTGCGGATGCCGGAACCGGCAGGCTGGCGGCGATGGCGCCGAGCACCAGCACGCCCACCGGCATCACCAGCAGGGTTGCCACCAGCAGGCGGACTTCGCGGGCTTCGAGCTTCTTGCCCAGGTATTCCGGCGTGCGGCCGACCATCAGCCCGGCAAGGAACACCGCGATCAGGACGAACAGCAGCATGCCGTAGAGTCCCGCGCCGACACCGCCGAAGATCACCTCGCCGAGCATCATGTTGATCATCGCCATCATGCCCGACAGCGGGTTGAGGCTGTCATGCATGGCGTTCACCGAGCCGTTCGAGGCCGAGGTGGTGGTGACCGCCCAGAGCACACTGGCGGTAGTGCCGAAGCGGCTTTCCTTGCCTTCCAGCGGCGCGGCCTGCTCCACCGGTAGCGTGCTGAGCGCCGGATTGGGCTGGTATTCGGCCCATAGCGACACCCCCAGGCCCAGGGTGAACAGCACCAGCATGCAGGCGAGGATGGCGCGGCTCTGACGCAGGTCCTTCACGTAGTGGCCGAAGGTGAACACCAGCGCCGCCGGGATCAGGATGATCGAGGCGACCTCGAACAGGTTGCTCCAGATGGTCGGGTTCTCGAACGGGTGCGCCGAGTTCACGCCGAAGAAGCCGCCGCCGTTGGTGCCCAGCTGCTTGATGGCGATCTGGCTGGCTGCCGGGCCCAACGGGATGGTCTGGTCGGTCCCCTGCACGGTCAGCGCGTGGGCATAGTCGAGGAAGGTCTGCGGCACGCCCTGCCAGACCAGCAGCAGCGCCAGCAGCAGGCACAGCGGAATCAGCCCGTAGAGGGTGGCGCGGGTCAGGTCGACCCAGAAGTTGCCCAGATTGTTCGTCGACTTGCGCGCGATGCCACGGGCCAGCGCCACCAGCACGGCCAGGCCGACGGCGGCGCTGACGAAGTTCTGCACGCTCAGGCCGAGCATCTGACTCAGGTAGCTGAGCGACGCCTCGCCGCTGTAGGCCTGCCAGTTGGTGTTGGTAACGAAGCTCACCGCGGTGTTGAACGCCAGGGTCCATTCCAGGCCCGGCAGGTGCTGCGGATTGAGCGGCAGCGCGCCCTGCAGCATGAGGATGGCGAACAGCAACACAAGGCCAGCGAGGTTGAATGCCAGCAGCGCGACGGTGTAGCTCTTCCAGTCCTGTTCGTCCTCGGGGTGGATGCCGCAGACGCGATAAATCACCCGCTCCACCGGAAGGAATATCGGACTGAGGAAAGTACGCTGCCCTTCCATCACCTTGTAGTAGAAACGCCCGAGGAAGGGTGCCGGCACCAGCACCAGCGCCAGGAAGGCGACAATCAGCAGAATGTCATGACTGTTCATGACGTCTCCTAGGAACGGTCGGCGCGCAGCAGCGCCACCAGCAGATAAATGAACAGTGCCGTGGCCAGGACCAGGGACACACCGTCGAGCACGCTCATGATTTCTCTCTCCTCACGCGGGCGACTCCATCGCTTTGCGCGGCTTTTGCCGCTTGATGGAAATTTTCCGTACGGAAGGCGTAAAGGAGCGATTCGCGAGGTGCCGGCGGGGCATAAAGAAAACGTAAAAAACCGCTGGAGAGGCCCTTTTGGGTGAACCTCGCCGCCTGATCCGCGCGGCAAAATCGGCCGTCGGGGCACACATCCCGGCGGCCTCCCCGGTTTGCAACCCGCCCCGGTCATGCCCTAGGCTTGCCTCTTACAAATTCATCCGATGATTGGATGTTTCCATGCCCAGCCCCATTCAGAAGCGCTCGCTGGTGGATATCGCCCTCGAGCAGATCCGCCTGCGTATCGACGACGGCACCTGGCCCCTGGGCCAGCGCCTGCCGCCGGAACCCGAACTGGCCGAATCCCTCGGCATCAGCCGCAACACCGTGCGCGAAGCGGTGCGGGTGCTGACCTTCTCCGGCGTGCTGGAAGTGCGCCAGGGCGACGGCACCTACGTGCGTGCCTGCGCCAATCCGCTGGACACCATGCTGGTGCTGGCACGCAGCTCGGTGGAACAGGCCCTGGAAGCGCGCGGCATCATCGAGGTGGAAGCCAGCCGGCTGGCCGCCGAGCGCCGCACCGAGACGGACATCCTGGCCCTGCGCGAGGCCCTGGAGGCCTCCGCCATTCGCCATGGCGGCGCCCTGGACGACTACATCGCCCATGACCTGATCTTCCACCAACGCGTGGTGGACAGCGCCCACAACCCGGTGCTCAGCGAGCTGTACCGCTACTTCTCGCAGGTGATCCGCGCCGGCCTCGAGCGCACCATCGGCGACCCCAGCCGACCGCAGCCGAGCTTCGAACTGCACCGCGAGCTGCTCGACGCCATCGAGCACGGCGATGCCGAGGCTGCCGCCCGCGCCAATCGCGCCCTGCTGATCTGACTTTTTTGTCTTTTGCCGGAATGCCCACCATGTCCCTGCCCCACGATCCACGTGACGCCGAACACAAGCGCTCTTGCCCGCCGGAGGAGCTGCTGCTCGACGCCGAAGCCAATGACGAACCGACGCCCCCGGCACACCCAGCACGCCCCTGGCTGCTGCTCCTGGGTCTGGTGCTGGTGGCGCTGAACCTGCGCCCGGCGCTGTCCAGCCTCGCCCCGCTGCTCAACACCGTCCGCGACGGCACCGGCCTGTCGGCGGCCTCCGCCGGCCTGCTGACCACCCTGCCGGTGCTCTGCCTGGGCCTGTTCGCGCCGCTGGCGCCGATGCTCGCCCGCCGCCTCGGCGCCGAGCGTACGGTGCTGCTGATCCTGCTCAGCCTGGCCGCCGGCATCGTGCTGCGCAGCCTGTTCCCGGTGGCCGGGCTGTTCCTCGGCAGCCTGGTGGCCGGCGCCAGCATCGGCATCATCGGCGTGCTGCTGCCGGGCATCGTCAAGCGCGACTTCCCGCACATCGCCGGGACCATGACCGGCGTCTACACCATGGCGCTGTGCCTGGGCGCCGCCACCGCCGCCGGCGCCACCGTGCCGCTGGCCGGGCTGATGGGCGACAGTTGGCAACTGGCGCTCGCCTTCTGGGCGTTGCCGGCGGTAGTCGCCGCGCTGGTCTGGCTGCCGCAGACCCGACAGAACCACCACGCCCACCGTGCGGTGTACAAGGTGAAAGGCCTGTGGCGCGATTCGCTGGCCTGGCAGGTCACCCTGTACATGGGGCTGCAGTCGTCACTGGCCTACATCGTCTTCGGCTGGGTGCCGTCGATCCTAATCGACCGCGGCCTGAGCCCCACCGAAGCCGGTCTGGTGCTGTCCGGCTCGGTGATGGTGCAGCTGTTCAGCGCGCTGGCCGGCCCCTGGCTGGCAACCCGCGGCAAGGACCAGCGCCTGGCGGTGGTGATCGTCATGAGCCTGACCCTGGCGGGCCTGCTCGGCCTGCTCTACGCGCCGCTGTCGGGCATCTGGGGCTGGGCGGTGGTGCTCGGCCTCGGCCAGGGCGCGACCTTCGCCATCGCCCTGGCGCTGATCGTGCTGCGCTCGCCGGACTCCCACGTCGCCTCCAGCCTCTCCGGCATGGCCCAGGGCGTGGGCTACACCCTGGCGGCCTGCGGGCCCTTCCTGGTCGGCGTGGTGCATGACATCACCGGCGGCTGGAGCGCATCCGGGGTGATCTTCGTGGTGGTCTCGGTCGGGGCGATCGGCTTCGGCCTGGGGGCCGGGCGGGACCGATTGGTGCGGGTGAAGAGCGAGCATGTCTGAGGTGGCTGGCGCTTCGCTCGTGAACCTTGGCTGATCGCGCCGGAGTCTGCTCCTGCGCACGGAGTTTCCCTGGAGGAGCGGACTTTGTCCGCTCCTACTAGGTAGCACTGCAAGACAGCGACCCGCACAGGGCGCCGCACCGCCTCTCAAACCGCCGGCGGCAATCGATTCGAACTGTCGATCCAGGCACTGATCAGGTTGTACATCACCGCCAGCAGCACCGGTCCCAGGAACAGGCCGATGAAGCCGAAGCTGAGCAACCCACCCAGCACCCCCAGCAGCACCACCACCAGCGGCAGGTTGCCGCCACGGCTGATCAGGTACGGCTTGAGGATGTTGTCCACGCCGCTGATGACGAAGAACCCCCAGATCGCCATGAACACCGCATAGCCGTAGCTCTCCTGGTAGAACAGCCAGATCGTCGCCGGCCCCCAGATCAGCGGCGGGACCATCAGCAGGCTGCAGACGAAGGTCAACAGCCCCAGCACGAAGGCCCCGGGCACGCCGGCGATAAGGAAGCCGATGGTAGCCAGCACCGCCTGCGCGGCGGCGGTGCCGATCACTCCGTTGACCACACGCTGCACGGTGCCGGCGATGATCTCCATGTACTGCGAAGCCGCATTGCCGATCAGGCGCTGCAGCATGGCGTGGGCGAAGGCCTGCAGGCGCAGGCCGTCGCGGTAGAAGAAGAAGATCAGCACCAGACTCAGCACCAGCTCGAAGATCCCCGTGCCGAGCTTGGCGCTGCGCGCCAGCACCCAGTTGCCGACCTCGCCCATGTACGGCTTGAGCGCGGAGAACATCGCCACGCCCTGCTGATCGGCCTGGTACCACCAGCCGATCAGGCGATCGCCGACCAGGGGAACGCGCGCCATCCAGGCCGGCGGTGGCGGCAGGCCGGAAACCTGCAGGTTCTTCACCAGTTCGACCCCCTCGCGCACCCGGTCAACCAGGCCGAAGCCCAGCCACACCAGCGGCAACGCCACCAGCACGATCCAGCAGAAGGTGAGCAGGCCGGCGGCGGCGGCTTCCCGGCCACGCAGCAACTGGGTGAGCAGACGCATCAGCGGCCAACTGGCGAAGGCCAGCACCGCCGCCCAGACCAGCGCCGACCAGAACGGCAGCAGCACCCATACGCTGGCGGCGAGCAGGACCAGGAGCAGCAGGCGCAGCAGCAGGCGATCATTGTCGAACATCGGGACTCCGGGATATCGGGAACGGTGAGACGCCCTTTCCAGAGCGTCAGACTTCAGCGTAGGCGAATCAGCGCAGCCAGGTCAGGTGCAGGCCGTCGCTGTCGTCCTTGCCCTGCTCCAGGCGCGCATCGAGCACGCCCTGGGCAGTCAGCGCGGTGCGCCAGTCGCCGGCGTGCCTGCCGGCCAGCTCGACGCGCACGCCGGTGTCCAGGCGCAGGGTGCGCACCAGCAGGTCGAGCCAGGCGCCGCCGGGTTGCTCGGGAACATGACTCAGGGTCAGCTCGCCGTTGGCCTTGAGCAGGCGCATCAGGGTGGACGGGCTGGGCAGCAGTTCGCCGAGGGCAGTGCCGCTGTCCAGCTGTTCGGCGTGCAGGTAGGCGCGGCGGTTGCCGCGGGTGATGGTATAGACGGCCAGCAGGCTGTTCTCGTGGGGCGCCGCGAGGCGCACCAGCAGGTAGGCCTGCTGGTCGTCCGGACCGAAGAGCTTGGAGTTGCCGAACACCGCATTGGCCAGCAGGTTGCTGGAGCCGCAGTCACGGCTTTCGCACCAGAACAGCGGCGTGGCATCGGCCTTGAGCAGGTCCTTGCGCGCGGCGGCGAAGGCGCTCTGGCTGGAATCCTCGTCGGGCAGGCGGTAGGTCACGGCAGTGAGGTTGCCGAGGGCGCGCACTTCCCCTTCCATGCGCAGGCGTCCGCTGATACGGCTGATCGAACCCTGCGGGTAGCTCCGCTCCTGGCTGGCCGCCTGGTTGAAATCGACGATTTCCGAGCGCGGGAAGCGCGGCAGGATTTCAAGGTCGTGGCTGTCAGGCAGGTCGGCGGCGAAACCGCCGGTGCTGGCGGCGAGCAGACCGCCAAACAACAGGGAGTGCAGCAGCCGTGGCATCCGGGTCCTCTGCGCGTCGGCCTGGAAAGTCCCTTTGCAGCACGGGCGCGCGGCGGTTTGGATGTCGAGCATGCACAATCTCCCTGAAGCGATCCGTGCAGACTCGCGGCAGGCCCCGGTTTAGTCAAGCCAAAGGGCGCTACCGGGTGTTTCCCTCAGCGTCTGCTCGATGTCTGCCTGCGCTGCGCTCGGCGGGACCTTGAACAGGCGCTTACCCCAGCAGGAAGGGCCGGAACAGGGCCGCCACCGCCTCGGCGCCGGCCTCGTCATCCAGGTGCAGGTGGTGCTGACCGGGCAGTGCGTGGACCTCGATGGGGCGATCCTTGAGCAACTCGTGGGTCGCCGGCTCCGCCATCAGCAGCCCCTGTTGCGCCAGCACCAGGCTGGTCGGGCACTGGATGGCCTGGACGAACTGCCGCGCGTGGGCGCGCGTCAGGCGCAGCGGTGATGGCAGGGTCAGGCGCGCATCGCTGCGCCAGGTGTAACCGCCGGGCACCGGCATCAGGCCACGGGAAGCCAGCAGTTCCGCCGCTTCGCGGCTGACCGCGCCAACCCCCTTCATGCGCGCTTCCACGGCACGGTCGATCGCCTCGTACACCGGCTTGCGCTTGTTCGACAGCGCGATTTGCGCGCGCAGTGCCTCGCCCAGTTTCTGCGGCGAGGTTTCCGCCTCGCCGGTGTAGGGCACCAGGCCGTCGATCAGCGCCAGACGCTCGATGCGCTCGGGCATGGCGCCGGCCAGCAGCACCGAGACGATGGCGCCCATGGAGTGCCCGAGCAGGGTGAAGCGCTCCCAACCCATCTGGTCGGCCACCATCAGCACGTCCAGGGCGTAGTCCCACAACAGATAGCTGGCACCCGGCGCTCGGTGCGCCGAGAGGCCGTGGCCGGCGAAGTCAAGGGCGAGGATGCGCAGGCCGGGCAGCTTCGGCGCCAGGCGGGCGAAGCTCATGGCGTTATCCAGCCAACCGTGCAGGGCGATCACCGGGCGGCCGTCTTCCGGGCCGAACAGGTGCGCCGCCAGTTCGATGTGCGGCAGGTTCAGGCGGATTTCCTGGACGTGGGCGGTCATGGCGATTCCTTATGGCTTTCGCGCTGTTGCCAGCGGGCGAATACGGTCTTGAGCAATGCGGCGGTGTCCTGCGGGCGCTCCAGCGGGAACATGTGCCCGCCCGGCAGCGACAGACTCTCCCCCTGCGGAATGTGGCTCACCAACCGCGCATGATGCGGCAGCACCACGCGGCTGTGGCGGCCGCGCACCAGGGTCAGCGGCACGGCCAGTTGCCTGGCCCGTCCCGGAGCGGTGTGCGGCACATTGCGGTAGATAGAGATTTCCGTGGCCGGGTCGAACTTGAGCCGCAGGCCCCGTGCGTCCGCCGGCGCCAGCCCGTGGCGCACGTAGGCCTCCAGGCAGTCACGGTCGAAGCGCTTGAACAGCGGCTTGCCAGCGAAGTATTCCAGCGCCTCGGCGAAGTCTTCAAAATCCTCGCGGCGACCGAGGGTACGGCCGGCGGGTGTCAGCCGATCGATGAAACCGAAACGCTTGGCGACGCGGATCACCAGTTGATCGGCGACGGTCAGCAAGGGCGAATCGAGCATCACCACGCCCCGGTACAGCTCCGGGCGGCGCAGCGCCGCATGGTAATGCAGCAGCTCCTCCACCAGGTTCTCCCAGTTGGCGTTCACCGGGAAGCGCGGGTCGTGGCCGTGCATGTCCAGCCGATGAACCCGGTAGTCCGGCTCCAGGGCGTCGAACAGTTTGCTGTAGGTGCCCGACGGAAAGCCGTTGGCGTGGGCAAAGAAGACCGATTGCGACATGTCGGCGAACTCTGGGGAATAACAGTCGGGATTTTCCGACAGCACAGAAAACGCGGCAATGACCCGCGCTGCCGGGAATGACGGCACTACGGCCAAAGTCCATGGCGCTCCGGCGGATTTGCCCTGCTCTGCGCTTCGAGCAGCACGACTTCGGCGGATAACCGTCAATGGTTATCCGCCCTACATGGAGCTTTTCGTAGGGCGCATAACGCGGAACGCATTATCCGCCGTTCCGCCTCAAACCCACTGCACCGCGTGATTGACCACGCGGAACAGAATCCCTCCCGCCACCAGCAGGAACACCAACGCGCAGGCGCCGTCGATCACCGGCACGGCGCGCAGCAGCCGTCGCTGCCACAGCGGGCGGGTCAGGATCACGCTGAGCAGGCTGAACCAGGCGAAACCGGTGCCGAACAGCATCACCGCCACCGCAACCTTGCCCGGTGCGGACATGTCCGCCGGGATCAGGCTGCTGAGCAGCGCGAGGAAGAACACCAGCGCCTTGGGGTTGAACAGGTTGGTGGCCAACCCGCGCAACCAGGGCCCGAGTTTCGAATCCGTCAGTTCACCATCGATCCGCCCTGCCCCGCCGGGCTGGCGCAAGGCGCGCAGCGCGCCGATGCCCAGCCAGCCGAGATAGGCCGCGCCCACCAGTTGCAGCGCACTGAACAGCAGTGGCGACCGGCTGAGCAGCAGCGACACGCCGGTCAACACCAGCGTGCCGTGAACCAGGATGCCGCAGGCCAGCCCCAGGGCGCTGAGCACCCCGGCGCGACGCCCCTGGTGCAGGGCGGTGCGCACCACCAGCGCGACGTCCGGCCCGGGGCTGACCAGGGCGACGGCGAACACGGCGGTGAGCATGAGCAAGACGTGAACCTCCTGCATGGCGGGATTCTCCAGTGGGAAAGGAAACGAGGTGAGGAATCGAGCGATCAGCGCTGGCGCAGTCGCGCGGGCGGCAATCCGTAGGTGCGGCGGAACAGGCGGCTGAAGTGGGCCTGGTCGTAGAAGCCGAGGCTCAGGGCGATTTCCGACAAGGGCTGGCCCTTGATCACCCGTGGCAAGGCGCGCTCAAGGCGCAGCTGGGTCAGCCACTGGTGCGGCGGTAGCCCGCACTGGTGGCGGAAGCGACGTAGCACCTGCCAGGGGCTGAGGTCGCAGAATTCGGCGATCTCCTCCAGCGTCGGCGGCGTCTCCAGGCGCGACTCCAGCCATTCGCGAATGCGCGCCCAGGTCAGGGCATCGAAGCCCTGTCCCGGCTCGCGAATGTGCAAACTGGAGGCACGCTCCAGCAGCGCGGCGAGCGCCTGCCAGAGCTGCCCTTCCTGCGCCAGCCGCTCGCCGCCCAGCATGAGGGCATGGGCGCGCAGCAATTCGGTCTGCAACGACGGGTCGCGCAACTGCGCGGCGGTCAGGCGCGGTGCGCCCTGGCGGCCGTCGCTGAAGGCGCGGCAGGCATCATCCAGCCATTGCGGGTCGATGGACAGCACGCGGATGCGGTAGCCCTCGTCACCCTCGCTGGCGCCGTCATGAATGCTCTCGGGAGTCATCAACAGGATGTCGCCGTTCCCGGCCAGCGAGCGCTCACCGCGATGGGTGTAGCGCTGGCGACCTTCCAGCATCAGCCCGACGTGATAGTCGAGATGAAAATGCCGAGGAAAGGCGAAGCGGCGGTACTCGGCGTCGATGAAGCGGACGCCGGGCAAGCCGCTGCTGTGATGTTCGATGCGTTCCATGGGCCTACTCTAGCGGCGCAGGAACGCTGGGTCTTGGACAAAATTGCGACGGGTGCCAAACGGCGCGGGACCTGTAGGAGCGAGCTTGCTCGCGAACAATGCCGGGCACCAAGGCATCAGGCGGTTCGCGAGCAAGCTCGCTCCTACAAAAAGCAAACCACTCAGCGCTCCAGCGGTACGATGGCCATGGTCAACCGCGAAATGCAGCTCGGCTTGCCGTCATCCCCATGCAGACGGATTTCCCAGACATGGGTGGAGCGACCTATGTGCACCGCCTTTGCCACCGCCGTCACCCGCCCGCTGCGCAGGCCGCGCAGATGGTTGGCGTTCACTTCCAGACCAACGCAGTAGTACTGGCTGGTATCCAGGCACTGGTAGCTGGCGGTGGAGCCGACGGTCTCCGCCAGTACCACCGAAGCACCGCCATGCAGCAGGCCATAGGGTTGATGGGTGCGCGAATCCACCACCATGCTGGCGGTGATCGAGTCGTCGTCGAAGGCCTCGAAACGGATGTCGAGCACTTCACCGATGGTGTTCTTCAGGTTCGCATTGAGCTTTTCCAGATTGGGCGTGTTACGCCAGATCATTGCTGTCCCCTTGTTCAGTCATGCCACTGCACCGCCTCGCGGCGCTCCGCCCACTCATTGAAGCGCTGGCCGTAGGTGCCTTCCACCACATTGCGCTTGATCTTCAGGGTCGGCGTGAGGAAGCCGTTGTCCACCGTCCAGACATCCTTGACCAGCACCAGCCCGGCCAGCCGCTCGTGCTTGTCCAGGGCGTCGTTCACCTCATCCAGCAGCGCCTTCAGACTCTGCTCCAGCTCGCCGCGGGCGCCGTTGGCCGCTTCCTGCCGGCCGATCTCCGACAACACGCAGAGCCCCAGCGGCGCGATCAGGCCATCGCCGACCACGCAGATCTGTTCGATGCACGAATGCACCGCCAGGCGGTTCTCGATGGGCGCCGGCGCCACGTACTTGCCCTTGGCGGTCTTGAAGATTTCCTTGATCCTCCCGGTCAGGCGCAGGTTGCCCTCCGCATCCTGCTCGCCCTTGTCGCCGGTGCGCAGGAACCCGTCGCGGGTGATCGCCTCGTCGGTGCGCTCCGGATCCTTGTAGTAACCGAGCATGGTCGCGCCGCTGCGCACCTGCACCTCGCCCTCGTCGCTGATACGGACCTCCACGCCGGGGCTTTTGCGGCCAATCCAGCCGGCTCTCTGCTCGCCGGGGCGGCAGACGTGGGAATAGCCGCAGTTCTCGGTCATGCCATAGACCTCCAGCACGTTCAGGCCAAGGCGCTTGTACCAGTCGAGCAGCGCCTCGGGCACCGGCGCGGCGCCGCACAGGGCGTAGCGCACGGCATCCAGGCCGAGGCCGGCGAGCACCTTGCGGCCGACCAGGCGCCCGACGATGGGCAGACGCAACAGGCGGTCGAGTTTCTGCGCCGGCATCTGCGCGAACACGCCCATCTGGAACTTGGTCCAGATGCGTGGCACACCGAAGAACACCGTGGGCCGTGCGCGGCGCATGTCGGCGACGAAGGTGTCCAGGCTCTCGGCGAAGAAGATCGTCTGCCCCGCATAGATCGATGCCATTTCCACGAACATGCGCTCGGCCACGTGGCACAGCGGCAGGTAGGACAGCAGGCGGTCCTCCTCCCCGACCCCGAACAGTTCGATGGCGTGGCTGGCGGCGAAGGCGAAGTTGCCGAAGGTGTGCATCACACCCTTGGGCGTGCCGGTGGTGCCGGAGGTGTAGATGAGGGTCGCCAGGGAGGCGGCATCCGGACACGAATCGTCGCGCAGCGGCGGCTGCTTCAGAAGGTCGGCCCACTGATGGTCGAAGCGCCCTTGCGGATGCAGCGGCAGCGCCACGGTCGGCACACCCGGCGGAATGCCATTGACCATCGCCGGCCAGTCGTCCAGCTTGCCGACGAAGGCCACCGCCGCCTCGGAATGAGTCATCACCTGGCGCACGGAATCGGCGGTGAGGTTGGGATACAGCGGCACGGACACGTGGCCGGCCATCCAGATGGCGATATCGGCGACGACCCAGTGCGCGCAGTTCTTGGAAATGATCGCCACCCGGCTCCCCGCGGGTAACTGCAGGCTGCGCAACCAGGCGGCGGCGCGGCGCGCCTGATCGCCCACTTCGCCCCAGGTGAGGGTTTCCACCTCGCCGCCGCCCAGCGGCTGGACGAGATAAGGCTTGTTCGGGTGACGGGTCTCGCGCTGATAGAACAGGTCGAGCGGTAATCGGACTGCTTTAACCACGTGCCCCTCCTTTGTTGTTCTTTTTCAGAGGTGTAGCTCAGAGGTATAGCGATAGATCAACCAAGCACTTGCTTGGTCGAATATTCCATGCACGAACACGTCAGACAAGACTGATCGTGTGAACTTTTGTAGGGAGCGCCCTTCAGACCGAATTCAGCCGCTCTACTACGAGGATCTTCAGCGAAACATCCGGCGACGATTTGCCCGGCGACAGTACCTGGCGAGCGAAGGCGCACTACCCTTTCGGGAACACCTCGACGGATATCCGCCATGCCGGAAGCCTTCCAGACACCGCCCGGTCAACTCGACCTGTTGCTGAACCTGCTGATCGCCACCGTCTGCGGCGGCCTGGTCGGCCTCAACCGCGAACTGCACAACCGCCCCGCCGGCCTGCGCACCCACGCCCTGACCGCCCTGGCCGCCGCGCTGGCGGTGGGCGTCATCCTGCAGCTGCACCCGACCAGCCCCGACGCCGCCAGCCGGGTGGTCCAGGGCGTGCTGACCGGCATCGGTTTCATCGGCGCCGGTGTCATCGTCCATCACGAACACCGCTACCGCGTGGAAGGCCTGACCACCGCCGCGACCATCTGGGTGTCGTCCATGATCGGCATCGCCTGCGGCAGTGGCCATGCCATCACCGCCGCGTTCGGCGTGATCCTGACGTTGCTGATCCTCAGCCTCGGCAGCTGGCTGGAACACCACATCGACGCCCGCTTCCGCAAACCGCCACCCGCGCTGACCGACGACGATGATCCGCTGAAATGAACAAGGCCCCTTCCGGGGGCCTTGTTCATGGAGCAAGCGGTGCGTTCAGTTGTGCCGTGGATGGCGCAGCGACACCAGCTCCATCAACCCCGCCACCGGGCATTCGCCCTCCAGCTCGGCCAGCGAGGCGGTGCTGAACGGCACCGCATCGTTGCGGCTGCCATGGACCAGCAGACCGGCCAGGGAACCAATCAACGGCTGGTGGCTGACCAGCAGCAGGTTGCGCTCGGCGCGGCCGTCGAGGAAACGCAGGACGTCCCTGGGGTCGTCGTCCGGGGTCAGCCAGGGCGCGGTACCGACGGAGCCGTCGAAGCCCAGGGCCTCGCGAATCAGCTCGGCGGTTTCCTGGGCCCGCGCGTAGGGGCTGGCAAGGATGCCATCGATCGGCTGGCCGGCGAGCTGCGCCGCGCTCTTGAGCACTTCCTTGCGGCCGTGGGCGGTCAGGCGTCGCTCCGAGTCGCGGCGGGCTTGCGGTTCGGCCTCACCGTGGCGCAGCAGCCAGAGCTTCACAGCTTGGGCTCTTCGTCGCGCGCCGGATGCTCGACCGGCGGCACACTATGCGGCTGCTCACCTTCGGGCGCGCGGGCGGCTGGCCAGTCGGCGAACGGCCAGGGCTTTTCCTCGGTCTGGAAGGTGCCGAAGCGGCCGATCTGCGCGAAGTACTGGCTCAGACTGTCGCCAAAAGCCATCAGGCTGCCGCTCGGGGCTCCGTAGATGATCCGGTAGATCAGCTGGACCACGACCACGACGCCGAGAAGGATCTCGGCGACGAACCAGACCAGGGCGAACACCAGCATCCAGACGACTCGCAGGATGAGGGACTCTTTTTCCATACGCTCAGCGGACATGGGGTTGCCTCTCTCAGAAACCGGTGGTGGGAATGAAGTCAACGTCGGTCTTCGGCTCGCCATTCATCAGCGCCTCGATGACCTGCGCCAGGGTGCGGCCCCCGAACAGGATGGCGTTCAGGCCGGCCACCAGCGGCATGTAGACCTGCAGCTCGTCGGCCTTGGCCTTGAGCACACGCAGCGTATTCACGCCCTCGGCGGTCTCGCCCATGCGCGCCACGGCGTCTTCCAGGCTGAGGCCTTCGCCCAGGGCGAAGCCCACCTGATAGTTACGGCTCTTGGGTGACGAACAGGTGACGATCAGGTCGCCCACCCCGGCGAGGCCGAGGAAGGTCATGGGGTTGGCGCCCAGCTTGACGGCGAAGCGGGTCATCTCTGCCAGGGCACGGGTGATCAGCATGCCCTTGGTGTTCTCGCCCATGCCCAGCGCGGCGGCCATGCCGGCGATGATGGCATAGACGTTCTTCAGCGCGCCGCCCAGTTCCACGCCGAAACGGTCGCTACTGGCGTAGACGCGGAAGGTGCGGCCATGCAGCGCTTCCTGTACGCGCTCACAGACCTCCTCGTCCTCGCTGGCGACCACGGTGGCGGTCAGCTCATGCTCGGCGATCTCGCGTGCCAGGTTCGGTCCGGAGATCACCGCGATGCGGGATTTCGGCGCAATCTCCTCGAGGATCTGGCTCATCAGCTTGAAAGTCTGCGCCTCGATGCCCTTGGTCAGGCTGACCAGCATCTTGCCCGCCAGCTCCTCGCTGCGCCCTTCCAGCACCTTGCGCAGCGCGCTGGACGGCACGGCGACGAAGATCATTTCGCACGCGGCCAGGGTCGCCGGCAGGTCGGTGGTGGGTTCGACACCCGCGTGAATCTTCACGCCCTTCAGATAACGGGGGTTCTCCCGCAGGGTGCGGATCGCTTCGGCCTGTTCCTCGTCGCGCATCCACTGGCGAACGCGCTGACCGTTCTCCGCCAGCAGATTGGCGAAGGCGGTACCGAAACTGCCACCGCCGAGGACGGCGATCGGTTGCTGCTCAGTCATGTCTTTTCCATCACGGGCCGCCTCGGGGCGGCGATTGAGGCATTATAAGGCCCTGTCGCCCTGCGGCCAGTCCGGATCGCAGGACTGGCAAACAACGGCGCCTCGTTTAACATCCGTCTATTGGACACCCTTCAAGAAGAAATCGAGAACAAGGTCGTTCCGTGCAGATTTCCCCCCGCGCTCCCCTGCCGCTGTCCCTGCTTGCCATCCTGCTGGCTGGCGAGGCAGTCGCAGGCGATCTCTTCGTCGACCGCGTGGAAGTGCCGGACGTGCTCACCGCCAGCCGGCTGAAGCAGTCGCCCGCCGAGGTGCCGGGCAGCATGACGGTGCTCGACCGCGACCTTATCCGCGCCTCCGGCGCCCGCGACATCCCCGAGCTGATGCGCCTGGTGCCGGGCATGATGGTCGGCTACCTGTCCGGCAACCAGGCCACGGTCAACTACCACGGCACCAACGTCACCGAAGCGCGCCGCCTGCAGGTGCTGGTGGATGGCCGTTCGGTGTACCGTCCGGGCCTGGCCACGGTGGACTGGAGCGACATACCGGTGGCCATCGAGGACATCGATCGCATCGAGGTCTTCCGCGGGCCGAACGCCGTGAGCTACGGCGCCAACGCGCTGATGGGCGTGATCAACATCCTCACCCGCCATCCCGCCGACAGCCAGGGCACGCGCCTGAAGTACACCGCCGGGCAGAACGGCATCCGCGACTGGTACGCCAGCCAGGGACTACGGGGCGAATCCAGCGACTATCGCCTGTCGCTCTCCGGCCAGGCGGACGATGGCTTCGACCACGACCAGTTCGGCCGCGACTACCGCGACGGCCGCCGCCTGTCCCGCTTCAACCTGGTGGCCAACCACAGCCTCGACCTGCGCAATACGCTGGATTGGCAGATCGCCGCGAAGGAAGGCAGCAACCAGCGGCCCTACAACTACCGCCCGGTGTTCGACGGCATCCCCGCCGGCGACAGCGACTCCGACCTGACCGCCCGCGACTACGCCGGGTCCATGCGCTGGACCTTCGACGCCAATCCGCAGCACAGCTTCTACGTCCAGGGCTATGCCGAACACTGGGAGCGCCTGCAGGACTTCCGCGCCTGCGAGGCGCAGATCGTGTTCAGCCCGCAGTTGGCGCAGCTGTGGGCACTCAACCCGAGGTATGTGAACAAGCTGGGCGATGCGTTGCCGCGTATCCCCGAGGGCACCGCCCAGGAACAGGCCCTGGCCAACCAGGTGCTGCAGCAGATCGTCGGCGGGGCCGGCGCACCGGCCTGCGGCTGGGTGAACCAGAACATCCGGGAGACCCGCTACGACCTGGAAATGCAGGACACCCTGAGCCTGACCGACGGCGTGCGGCTGCTCACCGGTATGAGCTACCGCCACGACCAGGCAACCTCCGAGACCTACTTCAACGGTACGGTGAACAACGAAATCTGGCGGCTGTTCAGCCAGCTGGAATGGCACCTGACACCCCACTGGCTGCTGCAGGGCGGCGCCATGCTGGAAGACGACCAGACGTCCGGCAGTTCCGTCAGCCCGCGTATCGCCCTGAACTACCTGATCACGCCACGCCACAGCCTGCGGGCGGTGTACTCCGAAGCCGTGCGTTCGCCGGACATGTACGAGAACGACGTGAACTGGAGCTATCGCGCACGCCACCTCAGCCCGGCGCCCTACGGTCAGAACACCGCCTACTATTTCGCCCGGGCCCATGGGCCCGGGGACCTGGACCAGGAGCGCATGCGCTCGCGGGAAGTAGGCTACAACGGGCAGTTCGACGAGATCGGCCTGGTGCTGGACGTGAAGGCGTACCACGACGAGATCCACGACCTGATCAGCGATCCGCTGAAGCTGACCGACTTCGAGCCCAGCAACGACAACGAAATCCGCTTCAGCGGCGCCGAGACCCAACTGGATTGGCGCGCCAGCCTCCGGGATCGCCTGCGCTTCACCTACGCCTACGTCGACTACGACGCCAGCAGCCGCTACGACCAGCGCCTCACCGCCCGCAACAGCGGCTCGGCGGGCTGGATGCGCGACTGGGGACGAGGCTGGTCGAGCGCGGTGTTCTACTACGGCGATGACGCGCTGAACGAACACCGCTTCGAACGCGTGGACCTGCGCGTGGCCAAGCGCATCCCCCTAGGCGCCGCCGCATTGGAGCTGGCGGGCGTGCTGCAGCAGCGCCTGGACGACGAGCCGCTGACCTGGCCGGAAAACCGCTACGACGACCGCCATCTGCTGTATTTCAGCGCCGAGGTGGATTTCTAGCATGGCGGCCCGCCGCTCAGGGATGAGTCTGGGACATCAGCTCAGGTCCTTGCTGCTCAGCCTGATCTGCCTGCTGGCGCTGCCAGCGCAGGCACGCGAGCTGCTGCTGGTCAGCAGTGAACAGGGCGCGGCCGTGCAGGCATTCAGCCAGGCGCTCGCCGAACGCCGTCCGGAAGACCAGGTCCGTCTGGAATCGCCCGAGCAACTGCCTCCCGCCTCGACGCTTTCCCCTGAAACCCATCTGTTGCTGCTGGGGACCGCCGCGCTGAACTGGCGCCTGGCCAGTGATCAGGGCCCTCCCGCACTGACGCTGCTGGTCAGCCGTGTCGAAGCGCAGCAGCTACTCGACGGCCGCCGTCACGAGGGCATCAGCCTGCTCTGGAGCGATCCACCGCCCGCCCGGCAACTGCAACTGGCCCTGCAACTGCGCCCCAGGCCACAACGCATCGGCGTACTCTTCAGCCCCGCGAGCCAGTTCCTGCTGAGCGAGTTGTCGGAACACGCCCAGCGGCTCGGCGTCGAGCTGGTCGCCCGGGAGCAGGACCGCAGCGACGATCCCCGCCCGCTGCGTGAATTGCTCGACAGCAGTGACCTGCTGCTCGGGCTGGACGACAAACTGCTTTACAACCCGCGTACCGTCAAAGGCATCCTGCTCAGCGCCTACGCCGAGAATCACGCCCTGATCGGCCCCACCGTGGCGTTCGTCAGGGCCGGCAGCCTGGCCAGCACTTACAGCGACCAGAGCGATTGGCTGGACACTCTCGACCCGCTGCTCGACCAACCGCCGTCGCAATGGCCGCAGAGCCTCTACCCTGAACGCTTCAAGGTGCAAAGCAACCGCCAGGTGGCGCGTTCGCTGGGCATCGATCTGCCGGACGACGCCTCGCTCGCGCATCGTCTTGCCGAAGGAGAATCCCCATGAGCGCCCGCAAGAGCTGGAATATCCAGACGCGCATGCTGGCCATCAGCCTCGGTCCGGCGTTATTGCTGACACTGCTGCTCACTGGCTATTTCACCTACTCGCGCCTGCAGGACCTGCGGCAGGAGTCCAACCACACCGGCCAGTTGATCGCCAACCAGCTGGCGCCGGCCGCCGAGTACGGCGTCATCTCCGGCAACCTGCCGGTGCTGCAAAGCCTGCTGCGAGCCACCCTGGGTACCGCCCACGTGCGCTTCATCGAAGTACGCGACCGCAGTGACAACATCCTGGTCTACGTCGAACACCCCGCCGATCCGGCACAAGCGAGCACCAAGGTGGAAATCTTCCACGCCGCGATCCAGCGCGAGAACATCCAGCTCAACGACGGCAATCTGGGCGTTGCCCTCAATAGCGCCGCAACCTCTGTCTCCAGCAACGACTACCTGGGCCGGGTGGTGGTCGGCATGGCCAGCGACGCCTTCAGCGAACGCCAGCAGGAAATCCTCTTCAAGGCCAGCCTGCTGGCGCTCTTCGCCCTGGCACTGACCTATCTTCTCGCCCGGCGCCTGGCGCAGCGACTGGCCGCACCGATCAGCACCATGGGCCGGGCAGTCCAGGCGATCCAGAGCGGCGACTACCACACCACCCTGCCGGTACCCGACGACGGCGAAGTCGGCGACCTCGCCCGGCATATCAACAACCTGGCCCGCGGCCTGCAGCAGGCCGCCCTGGAGCAGGAGCGCAGCATCGCCCAACTGGTGGCCGCGCGCGAGGAGGCCGAAGAGGCGAACCGCGCCAAATCCGACTTCCTGGCGATGATGAGCCACGAACTGCGTACGCCGATGAATGGTGTGCTGGGCATGCTCCAGCTGCTGGAAACCACCGAGTTGAATCAGGAGCAGGCGGAGTACAGCGCGCTGGCGACCGAATCCACCGAGCACCTGCTCAAGGTGATCAACGACATCCTCGACTTCTCCCGCATCGAGCGCGGCGCGCTGGAGCTGGAGCGTATCCCGTTCAACCTGCTGGAACTGATCCAGAGCTCCGTGCAGGTCTTCCAGCACAGCGCGCACCAGCGTGGCCTGACGATGGAACTGGCGGTGCAGGACGGTCTGAGTACGTTGGAAGTACAGGGAGACCCGACGCGTATCCGGCAAATCCTGGTGAATCTGCTGGGCAATGCCCTGAAGTTCACCGAAGAAGGCGGTGTGCGTCTGGAAGCCACCTGGCAGGCGCTCGACGATGAGGTCCTGTGGCTCAGCTGTTCGGTACAGGACAGCGGTATCGGCATCTCCCGCGAGCGCCTGGAGCACATGTTCGACGCCTTCCAGCAGGCCGACTCCTCCACCTCGCGCCGCTACGGCGGCACCGGCCTGGGCCTGACCATCGCCCGCACCCTGGCCGAACGCATGGGCGGCACCCTCAGTGCCAGCAGCGAGGAAGGCTGCGGCTCCACCTTCACCCTGGAAATCCCCCTGCCCTTCCGCGAGCGCCAGGCCACCTCGGAAGCAGGCGAAGCGGGTACCGATTTGCTTGCCGCTGGTCAGTCCGTCCTGCTCGTCGAGGACAACCCGGTGAATCAAACGGTCATAGAAGCTATGTTGCGCAGCCTGGGGTATCGCGTCACGCTGGTGGGTGACGGCGTCCAGGCGGTCCGCACCTCCGAGCGTGGCGAGTTCGCGGTCATCCTCATGGATTGCCGGCTCCCGGTGCTCAACGGCTACGAGGCCACCCGGCAGATCCGCTCAAGACCCGGCGGCGAACAGGTGCCGATCATCGCCCTGACCGCCAATGCCCTGCAGGGCGATCGGGAAACCTGCCTGGAGGCAGGGATGAACGACTACCTGGCCAAGCCGTTCAAGCGGGCCGAACTGCAGCGGATTCTGCAGCGCTGGGTTGCTCCAGGCCGTTGATCCGCGCGCTGGCATGCACCAAACTGCGGACCGGCCACGGGCATCTGCCCCTGACAAAAAACCGGCGCCGACGAAAAGTGAACAAGCGTTCGCCGGACGCTGTGACTTTCACCTAAAGGCAATAGTCTATGACTAGGCTGCCGCGTGAGTACCGTGACAATAACAACGGAACGCGGCGCCGCAGGCAGAAGCCAACACCGCCTGCCATCCAAGATTTTTGAGGAGCTCGCATGACCAAACAACACGCCTTCACCCGAGAAGACCTGCTGCGTTGCAGCCGCGGCGAGCTCTTCGGCCCGGGTAATGCGCAACTGCCCGCCCCCAACATGCTGATGATCGACCGCATCACTCACATCAGCGAAACCGGCGGCAAGTATGGCAAGGGCGAACTGGTCGCCGAGCTGGATATCAACCCCGACCTGTGGTTCTTCGCCTGCCACTTCGAAGGCGATCCGGTCATGCCCGGCTGCCTGGGCCTCGACGCCATGTGGCAGCTGGTCGGCTTCTACCTCGGCTGGCAGGGCAACCCCGGCCGTGGCCGTGCCCTGGGTTCGGGCGAAGTGAAGTTCTTCGGCCAGGTCCTGCCGACCGCCAAGAAAGTCACCTACAACATTCACATCAAGCGTACGATCAATCGATCGCTCGTTCTGGCCATCGCCGACGGCAGCGTCAGCGTCGATGGCCGCGAAATCTACAGCGCCGAAGGCCTCCGCGTCGGCCTGTTCACTTCCACTGACAGCTTCTAAGGGTATCCGCATGCGTCGCGTCGTGATCACCGGTCTGGGCATCGTTTCCTGCCTGGGCAATGACAAAGACACCGTCTCCGCCAACCTGCGTGCAGGCCGTGCTGGCATCCGCCACAACCCGAGCTACGCCGAGATGGGCCTGCGCAGCCACGTTTCCGGTTCGGTCAACCTGAACCTGGAAGAGCTGATCGACCGCAAGGTCTTCCGCTTCATGGGCGACGCCGCCGCCTACGCGTACCTCGCGATGGAACAGGCGATCAAGGACTCCGGCCTCACCCCCGAGCAGATCTCCAACCCGCGCACCGGCCTGATCGCCGGCTCCGGTGGCGCTTCCACCCTGAACCAGATGGAAGCCATCGACACCCTGCGCGAGAAGGGCGTCAAGCGCATCGGCCCATACCGCGTTACCCGCACCATGGGTAGCACCGTATCCGCGTGCCTGGCCACTCCCTTCCAGATCAAGGGCGTGAACTACTCCATCTCCTCGGCCTGCGCCACCAGCGCGCATTGCATCGGCCAGGCCATGGAGCAGATCCAGATGGGCAAGCAGGACGTCGTCTTCGCCGGTGGCGGTGAAGAAGAGCACTGGAGCCAGAGCTGCCTGTTCGACGCCATGGGCGCCCTCTCCACCCAGTACAACGAGACCCCGGAAAAGGCCTCCCGCGCCTACGACGCCAAGCGTGACGGTTTCGTCATCGCCGGCGGCGGCGGCATGGTCGTTGTCGAAGAGCTGGAGCACGCCCTGAAGCGCGGCGCCAAGATCTACGCCGAAATCGTCGGCTACGGCGCCACCTCCGATGGCTACGACATGGTCGCCCCGAGCGGCGAAGGCGCCATCCGCTGCATGCAGCAGGCCCTGTCGACCGTGGACACCCCGATCGACTACCTGAACACCCACGGCACCTCCACCCCGGTCGGCGACGTTGCTGAAATCCGGGGTATCCGTGAAGTGTTCGGCACCAACGCCCCGGCCATCAGCTCCACCAAGAGCCTGTCCGGCCACTCCCTGGGCGCCGCCGGCGTTCACGAGGCCATCTACTGCCTGCTGATGATGGAAGGCAACTTCATCGCCGGCTCGGCCAACATCGACGAGCTGGACCCGGAAGTCGCCGACATGCCGATCCTGCGCGAGACCCGCGAGAACGCGAAGCTCGACACCGTCATGAGCAACAGCTTCGGCTTCGGCGGCACCAACGCCACCCTGGTCCTGAAACGCCACAACGGCTGATCGGTGATCCAAACAAAAAAGGCGCCCCAGGGCGCCTTTTTTGTTGCCTGCAATTCCGCTCTACCCTTGCGCTACGATCACGTCACGATGAGCGGGTGATAACAGGGAGTGCATCGATGGGATTGACGATCAGACAAGCCTGCAGCGATGACGCCAAAGCCATCAGCCAGGTGATCGTGGCGGCAGTCAGGGAAAGCAACGGCCAGGATTACCCGGCGAGTGTCATCGAATCGGTGGTGGCGCACTTCATGCCTGAGCGGGTGATCGAGCTACTGGAGCAACGTCTGGTCTTCGTCGCCTTGCTGGACGACAAGATCGTTGGCACTGGCGCCCTGGATGGCGATGCCGTGCGCAGCCTTTTCGTAGCGCCGCAGCAACAGCGCAAGGGCATCGGCCAGGCCCTGATGGACCGAGTCGAGAAAGCCGCCCTAGAGCGCGGTATAGAGGCCCTGCTGGTCCCCTCCTCCCTCACCGCCCAAGCCTTCTACGCCCGCCTGGGCTACGGCGTCGTACGCGAACAGCTCCACGGAGAGGAACGCACGATCATCATGACCAAGTCACTCATGCTCTTGTAGGAGCGAGCTTGCTCGCGAACCGCATCGCTCCGCCATGACCGCTTACAGCTCTCGTAGGAGCGGACCTTGTCCGCGAGAGCCTTGCACACGGCGCACGCCAGGATATCCGGTTACCACCAATGCCCGTGCAGCAGCTTTTTTGCTCCCCAAAAACAAAACCCCCGACCAGCTCTCGCTGATCAGGGGCTTTGGAATTAGAAGCTTGACGATGACCTACTCTCACATGGGGAAACCCCACACTACCATCGGCGATGCATCGTTTCACTGCTGAGTTCGGGATGGGATCAGGTGGTTCCAATGCTCTATGGTCGTCAAGCAATTCGGCTGGATGCTCGCCGTGGCGCTCATCCGAAATCGGGTTGCTTACACTAATAAGCAAAGCCCCCGGCCAGCTTTCGCTAACCAGGGGCTTTGGGATAGGTGCTTGACGATGACCTACTCTCACATGGGGAAACCCCACACTACCATCGGCGATGCGTCGTTTCACTGCTGAGTTCGGGATGGGATCAGGTGGTTCCAACGCTCTATGGTCGTCAAGCAATTCTTTGGGACGCTCGTGGCACTTGCACACGCTCATCCGAATTCGGGTATGTGACAGTCATTTGCGGTTCACACGAACTTTCGGTTCGTCGACTTCACCATCGAACACACAAATTGTTTGGGTGTTATATGGTCAAGCCTCACGGGCAATTAGTATCGGTTAGCTCAACGCCTCACAGCGCTTACACACCCGACCTATCAACGTCGTAGTCTTCGACGGCCCTTCAGGGGAATCAAGTTCCCAGTGAGATCTCATCTTGAGGCTAGTTTCCCGCTTAGATGCTTTCAGCGGTTATCTATTCCGAACATAGCTACCCGGCAATGCCACTGGCGTGACAACCGGAACACCAGAGGTTCGTCCACTCCGGTCCTCTCGTACTAGGAGCAGCCCCTCTCAAATCTCAAACGTCCACGGCAGATAGGGACCGAACTGTCTCACGACGTTCTAAACCCAGCTCGCGTACCACTTTAAATGGCGAACAGCCATACCCTTGGGACCGGCTTCAGCCCCAGGATGTGATGAGCCGACATCGAGGTGCCAAACACCGCCGTCGATATGAACTCTTGGGCGGTATCAGCCTGTTATCCCCGGAGTACCTTTTATCCGTTGAGCGATGGCCCTTCCATACAGAACCACCGGATCACTAAGACCTACTTTCGTACCTGCTCGACGTGTCTGTCTCGCAGTCAAGCGCGCTTTTGCCTTTATACTCTGCGACCGATTTCCGACCGGTCTGAGCGCACCTTCGTACTCCTCCGTTACTCTTTAGGAGGAGACCGCCCCAGTCAAACTGCCCACCATACACTGTCCTCGATCCGGATGACGGACCAGAGTTAGAACCTCAAGCATGCCAGGGTGGTATTTCAAGGATGGCTCCACGCGAACTGGCGTCCACGCTTCAAAGCCTCCCACCTATCCTACACAAGCAGGCTCAAAGTCCAGTGCAAAGCTACAGTAAAGGTTCACGGGGTCTTTCCGTCTAGCCGCGGATACACTGCATCTTCACAGCGATTTCAATTTCACTGAGTCTCGGGTGGAGACAGCGCCGCCATCGTTACGCCATTCGTGCAGGTCGGAACTTACCCGACAAGGAATTTCGCTACCTTAGGACCGTTATAGTTACGGCCGCCGTTTACCGGGGCTTCGATCAAGAGCTTCGCTTTCGCTAACCCCATCAATTAACCTTCCGGCACCGGGCAGGCGTCACACCCTATACGTCCACTTTCGTGTTTGCAGAGTGCTGTGTTTTTAATAAACAGTCGCAGCGGCCTGGTATCTTCGACCGACATGGGCTTACGCAGTAAATGCTTCACCCTCATCGGCGCACCTTCTCCCGAAGTTACGGTGCCATTTTGCCTAGTTCCTTCACCCGAGTTCTCTCAAGCGCCTTGGTATTCTCTACCCGACCACCTGTGTCGGTTTGGGGTACGGTTCCTAGTTACCTGAAGCTTAGAAGCTTTTCCTGGAAGCATGGCATCAACCACTTCATCATCTAAAAGACGACTCGTCATCAGCTCTCGGCCTTGAACACCCGGATTTGCCTAAGTGTTCGGCCTACCACCTTAAACTTGGACAACCAACGCCAAGCTGGCCTAGCCTTCTCCGTCCCTCCATCGCAGTAACTAGAAGTACAGGAATATTAACCTGTTTCCCATCGACTACGCTCTTCAGCCTCGCCTTAGGGACCGACTAACCCTGCGTCGATTAACGTTGCGCAGGAACCCTTGGTCTTTCGGCGTGGATGTTTTTCACACCCATTGTCGTTACTCATGTCAGCATTCGCACTTCTGATACCTCCAGCAAGCTTCTCAACTCACCTTCACAGGCTTACAGAACGCTCCTCTACCGCGCATCTTACGATGCACCCGTAGCTTCGGTGTGTGGTTTGAGCCCCGTTACATCTTCCGCGCAGGCCGACTCGACTAGTGAGCTATTACGCTTTCTTTAAAGGGTGGCTGCTTCTAAGCCAACCTCCTAGCTGTCTAAGCCTTCCCACATCGTTTACCACTTAACCACAACTTTGGGACCTTAGCTGACGGTCTGGGTTGTTTCCCTTTTCACGACGGACGTTAGCACCCGCCGTGTGTCTCCCACGCTGACACTTCCAGGTATTCGGAGTTTGCATCGGTTTGGTAAGTCGGGATGACCCCCTAGCCGAAACAGTGCTCTACCCCCTGGAGTGATACGTGAGGCGCTACCTAAATAGCTTTCGAGGAGAACCAGCTATCTCCGAGCTTGATTAGCCTTTCACTCCGATCCACAAGTCATCCCCTACCTTTTCAACGGGAGTGGGTTCGGTCCTCCAGTCAGTGTTACCTAACCTTCAACCTGCTCATGGATAGATCGCCCGGTTTCGGGTCTATACCCAGCGACTAAATCGCCCTATTAAGACTCGCTTTCGCTACGCCTTCCCTATACGGTTAAGCTCGCCACTGAATATAAGTCGCTGACCCATTATACAAAAGGTACGCAGTCACCTAACAAGTAGGCTCCCACTGCTTGTACGCATACGGTTTCAGGTTCTATTTCACTCCCCTCTCCGGGGTTCTTTTCGCCTTTCCCTCACGGTACTGGTTCACTATCGGTCAGTCAGTAGTATTTAGCCTTGGAGGATGGTCCCCCCATATTCAGACAAAGTTTCTCGTGCTCCGTCCTACTCGATTTCACTTCAAAGAACCTTTCACATACGGGGCTATCACCCACTATGGCCGCACTTTCCAGAGCGTTCTGTTAGATTCAAAGAAGCTTAAGGGCTAGTCCCCGTTCGCTCGCCACTACTAAGGGAATCTCGGTTGATTTCTTTTCCTCAGGGTACTTAGATGTTTCAGTTCCCCTGGTTCGCCTCTTGCACCTATGGATTCAGTACAAGATACCTAGGTTATCCTAGGTGGGTTCCCCCATTCAGAGATCTCCGGATCAAAGTCTGTTTGCCGACTCCCCGAAGCTTATCGCAGGCTACCACGTCTTTCATCGCCTCTGACTGCCAAGGCATCCACCGTATGCGCTTCTTCACTTGACCATATAACCCCAAGCAATCTGGTTACTGTCTCGAACGTGAAGACGACATTCGCCGAAAATTCGCGCTTGAACTCGCAAATTTTACCTTGACTTGAATGATCACCAGTGAAAGAGATCATTCAGTCTACTTCTATCACATACCCAAATTTTTAAAGAACAGTTCTGGCACAAAGACCAGACAGCAAGGTTCGTTACACCGAACATTCCTGTCTGAGCTTTCGACGATTTAGAGATGGTGGAGCCAAGGAGGATCGAACTCCTGACCTCCTGCGTGCAAAGCAGGCGCTCTCCCAGCTGAGCTATGGCCCCATCGGATCAGCAGCACACCACAACAATTGGTGGGTCTGGGCAGATTCGAACTGCCGACCTCACCCTTATCAGGGGTGCGCTCTAACCAACTGAGCTACAGACCCAATCGTCTAACCAGTGAATCAAGCAATTCGTGTGGGAGCTTATGAAGAAGCTGCGATCTTCGATTAAGGAGGTGATCCAGCCGCAGGTTCCCCTACGGCTACCTTGTTACGACTTCACCCCAGTCATGAATCACTCCGTGGTAACCGTCCCCCTTGCGGTTAGACTAGCTACTTCTGGAGCAACCCACTCCCATGGTGTGACGGGCGGTGTGTACAAGGCCCGGGAACGTATTCACCGTGACATTCTGATTCACGATTACTAGCGATTCCGACTTCACGCAGTCGAGTTGCAGACTGCGATCCGGACTACGATCGGTTTTGTGGGATTAGCTCCACCTCGCGGCTTGGCAACCCTCTGTACCGACCATTGTAGCACGTGTGTAGCCCTGGCCGTAAGGGCCATGATGACTTGACGTCATCCCCACCTTCCTCCGGTTTGTCACCGGCAGTCTCCTTAGAGTGCCCACCCGAGGTGCTGGTAACTAAGGACAAGGGTTGCGCTCGTTACGGGACTTAACCCAACATCTCACGACACGAGCTGACGACAGCCATGCAGCACCTGTGTTCCGATTCCCGAAGGCACCCTCGCATCTCTGCAAGGTTCCGGACATGTCAAGGCCAGGTAAGGTTCTTCGCGTTGCTTCGAATTAAACCACATGCTCCACCGCTTGTGCGGGCCCCCGTCAATTCATTTGAGTTTTAACCTTGCGGCCGTACTCCCCAGGCGGTCGACTTATCGCGTTAGCTGCGCCACTAAAATCTCAAGGATTCCAACGGCTAGTCGACATCGTTTACGGCGTGGACTACCAGGGTATCTAATCCTGTTTGCTCCCCACGCTTTCGCACCTCAGTGTCAGTATCAGTCCAGGTGGTCGCCTTCGCCACTGGTGTTCCTTCCTATATCTACGCATTTCACCGCTACACAGGAAATTCCACCACCCTCTACCGTACTCTAGTCAGGCAGTTATGGATGCAGTTCCCAGGTTGAGCCCGGGGATTTCACATCCATCTTACCAAACCACCTACGCGCGCTTTACGCCCAGTAATTCCGATTAACGCTTGCACCCTTCGTATTACCGCGGCTGCTGGCACGAAGTTAGCCGGTGCTTATTCTGTTGGTAACGTCAAAACAGCAAGGTATTAACTTACTGCCCTTCCTCCCAACTTAAAGTGCTTTACAATCCGAAGACCTTCTTCACACACGCGGCATGGCTGGATCAGGCTTTCGCCCATTGTCCAATATTCCCCACTGCTGCCTCCCGTAGGAGTCTGGACCGTGTCTCAGTTCCAGTGTGACTGATCATCCTCTCAGACCAGTTACGGATCGTCGCCTTGGTAGGCCTTTACCCCACCAACTAGCTAATCCGACCTAGGCTCATCTGATAGCGCAAGGCCCGAAGGTCCCCTGCTTTCTCCCGTAGGACGTATGCGGTATTAGCGTTCCTTTCGAAACGTTGTCCCCCACTACCAGGCAGATTCCTAGGCATTACTCACCCGTCCGCCGCTGAATCATGGAGCAAGCTCCACTCATCCGCTCGACTTGCATGTGTTAGGCCTGCCGCCAGCGTTCAATCTGAGCCATGATCAAACTCTTCAGTTCAATACTGCTTGGGTTTTGCGAAAACCCTAAACTTGGCTCAGCAATCGCATGCTCTATTTAAAGAGCTAAAACTCTCGAATTCACGAGTGTTACTTGCGCTGCTGATAATCAGTCGATCATCAGTCTTACATCACAAGCACCCACACGAATTGCTTGATTCGACTTGTTAAAGAGCAGTTGGTCAAGGCTTTCGTCTTAACCGAGGCGCGCATTCTACAGCAGCGTCTCATCTTGTCAAGCGTTGTTTTCGAAAATTTTCTTTTCTACTCAACCGCTTGCGCCTCAGTGAAGGAAACCTTCTCATCAGCGGGAGGCGCATTCTACAGCGATCAAACTCACTGTCAAGCACCTCGGCGATCTTCTTTTCGACTCACTGCCGAAGCAGTCAATGGAAAGCAGCAAGTGACTCACCTGCCGGACCACCACTCTCAACTTCGAATCATTGTAAGTGCTTGATTTTCAAGCTCTTTCAGCGCTTCGTCGCTGGGAGTGGTGCGCATTATAGGGACTTGAAAATGCCCGTCAACGACTTTTTTTCAGAAAGATGACAAAAAGTGCTCCTTCTATAAGAAGCGGACCTTCCCCACCGTTTCAAAGGCGATATATGGTTTTGCCGGCGGTCCGTTGCGCCGCTCCTGGCTGGCCGCTTCGGATGAAGGCGCTGGCTCGCCCTGTCCACAATAGGGACGGCGGAGTCAGGCAGTTCTTTCATCAGCCCGCCGTAGTAACAGGCGACACCGCCCGCCTCCGGCGCAACACGACGTACACTCCTGCCGACATCAAGAACGTCAATGGCGCAGAGAAGGCTTGCAAGCTACCGCCCGCCTCCATCAGCACGAACCCCAGCAGCGAACCGCAGAACCAGGCGGCAAGCCCCACCCCGTTCAGCCGCGCCGGCTCGCCGACCGGCAGCGGCGCTTTGCCCAGAATGTGCGCCAAGGCCACGCCAACCCAGGCCACGACGAACACGCCCTGCCAGGCCAGTGCCTTGAGCAGCCAGGCGAACACGTCGGCCAGCATCAGCGCATAGACTGCCGCCCCGACCACCACGGCCCAGACCAGGCTGGACGCGCGCAGGCGGAACACCTCGACGAAGAACGCCTGCATGTTCACCGTCGCCAGGTAGTAGTTGGCGGTGTTGATCCGCGTCTGCGTTACCCAGACAAACAGCAGCCCCCACAGGCCCATCAGCTTGAGGATCGCCAGCACCACGGTGACTTCGCTGAGCGCGCCGTCCTGCGGAATGCTGCTGGCCAGGTAGATGCCGGCCATGCCGTTGAGCAGGAAGGTCACCAGGTAGAACGGCATGCCGAAGTTCCAGCGCCCATGCCAGGCAGCGTCTTCCGGCTTGCCGAAGCGAGCGTAGTCGAAGGTGAACATCATCAGCACCCAGACACCCATGTAGGCGCTGAAGCAGTCCCACCAGCCTCCGGCCGGCGGGTGCGCCGGGCCGAAGTCCAGCCACTGCGGCTGGTAGCCATACTCGCCGATGGACAACGCCACCGCGGCCAGCAGGCCGAACAGGTAGAACGGCAGCAGCACGCCGTTGAAGCGATCCAGCCAATACTGCACGCCGCCGAAGATCAGCGGCACGCTGTACAGCACCACCAGCAACGCTGCCAGAGAGTAGGAGACCTCCGGATACAGGTGGTTGAGCGCCACGGCGATCACCGAGCCCTCGAACACCGCGTAGTAGATGGCCGTGGAGAAGAAGATCAGGGTCGCCAGCGAGGCGCCCAGCGAGCCGAACAGCACCCGCGAGAACAGCGCCACGGAAAGTCCGGTGCGCATCGCGTAGCGGCTGATCACCGCGTTGATCAGCCCGTAACAGAGCACCGACAGCAACATGCCGAAGATGGCGTTGCGGGCGCCGTAGGCCAACGCCAGCGAAGCGCCGACGACGATGTAGAACATGGCGCTGCACACGGCCCACCAGGCCATGCTCAAGGAAAGCCGGCCCATCCGGGCATGGCTGGGAACACTGGAAACGGAAGAATCGACCTCGGGATGCTGCGACAGACTTGCCATCTTGGTTTCTCCGCAAGATGAGGGCTTGGCGAGCGGCAGCAGGAGGCCGCGGCGGCGCCCTCAGGAGGAGCCACCGGGTATCGCGCCGCCGCGGCGTTGTTATTGGCTAGGCAAGAAAGAAGCGGTTCAGGTTTTCGAGTTGCTGGTTGTAGCGACGGCGCACCGCCAGGGCCTCCTCCAGGGTGATGGCGACGAAACGGGCCTTCTGGTTGGGTTGCATCTGGGCCATTCGATTGAGGTCCGGGCTGATCACCGTACCGATGGTGGCGTAACCGCCGCCGGACACCGCATCGCGGTGCAGGATGATCGGCTCCAGCCCGCCAGGAACCTGGATCGAGCCGATCGGGTAGCAGGCGTCGACGATGTTCGACGGATCGGAGCCGGCGCCGAACGGTTGCTCGCGCGGCTCGAATGCCAGCGGCGCGCCGCCCTTGAAGCGGTAGCCGGTGCGATCCGCCTCGGAGCCGACGGTCCAGGTGTCGGCGAAGAACTGCTCGGCGGCCTGCACCGTCAAGCGATGGTGATAGAGGCCGGGCACCACCCGCAGACTGACCTCGCCACCCACCTCGATCTGCAGCGAGCGTGGCAACGCCAAGCCTTCCTGCCCGCGTCCGGATGGCTCGCCCAGCGGCAGCTCGTCGCCGGCCTGCAGGCGCCGACCGTTGTACCCGCCAATGGCGCCCAGGCCATAGGTGGAGCGACTGTCCAGCACTTCCGGCACCGCGATGCCGCCATCAATGGCGATGTAGCCGCGGGCACCGGCCTTGATGAAGTCGAAGCCCAGCACCTGCCCGGCGCGCACACGGAAGGCGGTGTCCAGCGGCATCTCCGCCCCATCCAGGCGCGGTGTCATGGCCGCGCCACAGATGGCCACCAGCGCATCGCGCCGGAATTCCAGCTGCGGGCCGAGCAGCGTGCATTCGAGCACCGCTGCCGTGGCCGGATTGCCCACCAGCAGGTTGGCCGCGCGCAACGCGTACTGATCGAGCGCCCCGGACGGCGGAATGCCCAGGTGGTAGTAACCTTCACGGCCCGCATCCTGCACCGAGGTGGCGAGGCCGGGCTTGAGCACCTTAAGCGACATGGAGCACCTCCTGCAGGCGCTGCTTGCAGCCTTGCGGATCGTTGAGGAAAGCGTCGAGATCGAACTCCACCGGACGGATGCGCAGGTCGAAACTACCGGCCTCCACAGCGGCGATCGCCTGGTCGTACTCTGCACGCTCGATGGGCTTGAACTGCACGATGTCGCCGGCGCGGAAGAACACCATGGAGTCCTTCAAGTAGCCCAGGCTCTGTTGCGGGTCGTAGATCGGCGCGGGGGTGACGCCGAACATCTGGTAGCCGCCGGCGCCCCGTACCGAGTAGATGCAGCCGAAGCAGCCGCCGTGGCCGAGGGTCAGTTTCGGCGTGTCGGTGCGTGGCCGCAGGTACTTGGGCACCTGCAACTGCCGCTCGCGCTCGACCATCTGGTACATGAACGGCAGGCCGGCGACGAAGCCGACCATGGAGACGAACCACGGCGTGCCGCTGTGCGCCTCGATGAACGCCTGGGCGTCCTGGTAGCCGTTGATCCGCGCGGCGTACTCCAGGTCGGTGGAGTCCGGGTCCTGGTGGCGGTCGCGGAAGCGCATCAGCGTTTCGTGGGTCCAGGGGTCGTTGTACAGCACAGGGATCTCGATGATCCGCGTCTGGATGCGACGCTCGGTGGTGGCCAGCGATTCCAGCTCGCGCACACGGTCGAGCAGCGCCTGCGGAGCGATCAGGTCGGGATTGAAACGCACCTGGAACGAGGCGTTGGCCAGGCAGACGTCGAGCACGCCGGGAATCGCCTGCTGCTCGATGGCGCGGGTAACGGCCATGCCACGGAAGAACGCATCCAGCGACATGGATTCGGCAACCTCGGCGAACAGGTGCTCGTCGCCGCCGAAGCTGTAGCGGATCTGCTCGTGCATCTCACACCTCCGCCGTGGCCGAACGCTCGGCCAGCCAGGTTTCCAGGGTACCGGTATCGAACTGCGCAGCCTGCACGCGCGCATCGGCCAGCAGCCAGCGGTGCAGCGACAGGGTGGTCGCCATGCCGGTCAGCTCGGTGTTCTCCAAGGCTTGCCGGGCACGGGCGAACGCTTCCGCGCGGTCCCTGCCGTGGACGATGATCTTCGCCAGCAGCGAGTCGTAGTAAGGCGGCACGCGATAGCCGGGGTACAGATGGCTGTCCACTCGCACGCCCTCGCCCTGCGGCCAGACCAGGCTTTCCACCACGCCCGGACAGGGGAAGAAATTGCGCGCCGGGTCCTCCGCGTTGATGCGCATCTCCAGCGCCGCGCCCTGCAGGCGGATGTCGTCCTGGCGCAGCGCCAGTGGCTCACCGGCGGCGATGCGCAGCATCGCCTGGACCAGGTCGACGCCGGTGATCATCTCGCTGACCGGATGCTCGACCTGGATGCGGGTGTTCATCTCGATGAAGAAGAACTCGCCGCTGTGAGAATCGAACAGGTATTCCAGGGTACCGGCGCCGCGATAGCCCAGGCTCTGCGCCAGGCGTACCGCGCTCGCGCACAGGGCTTCGCGCTGGCGTTCATTCAGCGCGGCCGAGGGCGCCTCCTCGAAGACCTTCTGCCGGCGGCGCTGCAGCGAACACTCGCGCTCGAACAGGTGCACGGCACGCTCGCCGTCGCCCAGGATCTGCACTTCGATGTGCCGCGCCTGGCGGATGAAGCGTTCCAGGTACACCGCCCCGGAGCCGAACGCCGCCTGCGCCTCGCGCTGGGCGACGGGGAACTCGCGACGCAGCTCGTCGGCATCATGAGCGATGCGGATGCCGCGCCCGCCGCCACCGGCGGAAGCCTTGATCAGCAACGGATAGCCGACCTCCTGCGCACAGCGCAGCGCCGCCTCGATGTCCTCCAGCTCGCCCGGCGAGCCCGGTACAACCGGCACACCGGCGGCCATCGCGGTACGCCGCGCCTCGGCCTTGTCCCCCATGCGGCGGATGGTCTGCGCATCGGGGCCGACGAAGACCAGCCCGGCATCGACCACCGCCTGGGCGAAGGCCGCGTTCTCGGAGAGGAAACCGTAGCCGGGGTGGATCGAGTCCGCGCCGGTTTCCCGCGCCGCCTGTAACAGGGCTTCGGCATTCAGGTAGCTGCGGTCGGCGCGGGCCGGGCCGATGACCCGTACTTCGTCGGCCTGGCGCGCGGCCAGCGAATCGGCATCCGCCTCGCTGCACACCGCAACGGTGGGAATCCCCAGGGCGCGCGCCGCGCGGATGATGCGCACGGCAATTTCGCCACGGTTGGCGATCAGCAGTTTCTTCAACATGTTGCGGCCCTCACGCGTCGACGCTGATGGTCGCCAGTTCCTGTCCCGGCTCGATCGGCTCGCCGTCTTCCACCAGGAAGGCCTGCAAGGTGCCGGCACGTTCGGCGAGCACTTCGGAAAACTGCTTCATCACCTCGACCAGCCCGATCACGCTGCCCGGCTCGACCCGCTGGCCCACCTCGGCATAGACGGCGGCATCCGGCGTCGGCTTGCGGTAGAAGGTGCCCGGCAGGGGCGACTGCACGTTATGTTCGGCCATGACTGTTCCTCTATTGTTCGAATGTGTGGATGGCAGATGCAGTAAGGGTTTCCCGTCGTGCGGGACGGCGCTCAGCGCGGCGCCTCGATGGCGATGCCCGCATCCAGCAGAGCAGCGCGGGTGGCCTGGACCAGCGCCAGTGCACCGGGGGTGTCGCTGTGGATGCAGACCGAATCGAAGGCGATCTCGATGTCGTCGCCCTCGACCGTACGCACGCGGCCTTCCTGGCAGGCCCGCAGCACCTTGGCGGCGACTTCCTGCGGGTCGAGCGCCTTGACCCGGCGGATGAAGACGATGGAGCCGCTGTTGTCGTAGTCGCGGTCGGCGTAGAACTCGCGCACCGTCGGCTGCCCCAGTGCCCGGGCGGCGCGCCAGGTGGCCGAGTTGGGCATGCAGAACAGCAGCAGTTCGGGGTCGATGCGCTGCAGGGTCTCGACGAATTCGCGGGCGGCCTGCTCGTCGCGCGCCAGGTGCATGTACAGCGCGCCGTGGGGCTTGATGTGCTGCAGCTTGGCGCCGTGCAAACGGGTGAACTCACGCAGGGCGCCGAGCTGGTAGAGCATGTCGTTGATCAGCTCGGTGGCGGGCGCGTTGATGTGCCGGCGGCCGAAGCCGACCAGGTCGCGGAAACCGGGATGGGCGCCGATGCCGACGCCGTGTTCGAGCGCCAGCTCGACGGTGCGGCGCATGATGTTCGGGTCGCCGGCATGGAAACCGGTGGCGATGTTGGCGCTGCTGATCAGCGGCATGATCGCCTCATCCACGCCATCGCCGATGGTCCAGGGGCCGAAACCTTCACCCATGTCGGAATTGAGATCGACTGTTTTCATCGCCGCGTGGCCCCTGTATTTGAATTTGTAAGGTCAGTGCGGTGACGTTAAGTCGCAGCGGCGGTATTGGGTAGATTTATTATCCGATAGACTAGTTTCTGAAAAATCGATACCTGCCGGAGCAATCCCATGGCTTTCACCCTGCGCCAGGTGCGCTACTTCGTCGCCACCGCCGAGGTCGGACAGATTTCCCAGGCGGCGGTGAACCTGCACATCTCGCAATCGGCGGTGACCAGCGCGATCCAGGAACTGGAAAACCTGCTCGGCGCCGCGCTGTTCACTCGCACGGCCCAGGGCATGACGCTGACCGACAACGGCCGGCACTTCCTCAACCACGCCTATTCGATCCTGCGCAGCGTCGACGACGCGCTGAACAGCCCACTGCCAGACACCCAGTTCAACGGCAGCCTGAACGTCGCCGCCAGCTACACCGTGATGGGCTACTTTCTGCCGCACCACCTGCAACGCCTGGCGCAGTGGTACCCGGACCTGCAAATGCACCTGCACGAACAGGAGCGGGTGGATATCGAGAAGGGGCTGCTCGACGGCCGTTACGACATGGCCGTGGTGCTGACCGGCAACCTGACCGAGCCGCAGATAGCCTCGGAAACCCTGTTCAGCTCGACTCGCCGGCTCTGGTTGCCCGCGCGCCATCCGCTCGCCGAACAGCCGGCGGTAACCCTGGCCGATGTCGCCGATCAGCCCTACATCATGCTCACGGTCGACGAAGCCGGTGAGTCCTCGTTGCGTTACTGGCGGGCCAGCGGGCAGGAGCCCCAGGTGATCCTGCGCACCAGTTCAGTGGAAGCGGTTCGCAGCATGGTCGCCAACGGCTCCGGCGTCGCCATTCTGTCCGACCTGGTCTACCGCCCCTGGTCGTTGGAAGGCAAACGCATCGAGACGCTGAGCCTGATCGATCCGATCCCCTCGATGAGCGTGGGCCTGGCCTGGCACCGGGAGCGCGAGCTGACGCCGGCCATACGGGCCTTCCGCGAGTACTTCCGGCAGTCCTTCCTGACCCCGCAACTGACCAGTACCAGACGTTAGGGAGACTCCGGAAACAGTCCTGACTGATCTGCTGAGATAGTGGCGCGCCGCAAACCTGAGCCAAGCCGTATTCCCATACGAGGCGATCGCCAAGCAATACCAGGCATGGGACAAATGCGGCAGGCAGACTGAGATCGTCGATCGGCCTGTTCAGCGAAGTGCGGTCCATGAGCGGCAGCGATGGGGCCGCCAGCGGCAGCAATCGGCCAGATTGCAGTCATCTGCAACGGCCGGATATCGAGGTCCGGAGACACCTCCTGCTGCGGCAACCGCTCGATCCAGAGCACATCCCCCAGCAACAGCGGATTTGCGTCTCCCGCTGGGCGGCCGGCTTCACACCACCGGCAACTTACCACCCGCCACATCGAGGATGACGCCTTCGATGCCCAGCACTTCCCCTGTCTCGGCGTAGATTCCCACCCCCTTCTCCCAGACGTCCTTGATCGCCCCGTCGGCGCAGCGGATGCGATACACCAGCTCGTAGGGCTCGCGGCGCAGCAGCGCCTGCTGTACCCCGGACCAGACGTATTCGGTGTATTCCTCGAGGATCAACGTGCTGTAGCTGTGCTCGTAGGTGTCAGTGAGGTACGCGGCGGGGTAGCCCGTCAGTTGCAGGCAGCCGGCGCTGATGAACTCCATGGTCCACTGACGGTTGTTGCGCCCTCGGTAGATCAGCCCCGGCAAGCCATCGAGCAGGCTGAGCGCACCGCGCTGGCTGGCCTCGATACGGGCGTCGGCGCGACGTCGACTGGTGGCGTCGTTGAGCGCCAGGTAGAAGGCTCCCGGTCCGGCACTCACTTGCAGGTCGAACCAGCGCAGGCGGCCATTCGGATCGATGAAGCGCAGGCAGCAGCTGACCGAGTCGTTCCCTTCGGCGGCCTGGCGCATTGCCGCGCGCCAGGCCGTGGCGTCCTCGCGATGCAGTTGGGCAAGCAGCTCCCGGCTGCCGCCGGGCCGCCCCATCTGCCGCACCCAGGCTGCATTGGCATGGACGATTCGGCCCTGGCGGTCGAGCCGCAGCAAAGCGATCGGATAACGGTCAGTCAGATCGGCAACCTCTGTCGGATGCGGGTCCATGCTCCCTCCCCTCACGACTGGCGGCTGCCGCGATGGACGCACGCCGCCAGCTCCAGGCGCGAGTTCAGGTTGAACTTGCGCAGCAGATTCTTCACGTAGATCTTCACCGTGCCGTCGCTGATGCCCAGCTCACGGGCGATCAACTTGTTGCTCAGGCCGTCGGCGATCAGCGCCAGGGTCTGCCCTTCGCGCTCGGTCAGATCGTCCGCCCCCGGCACCGACAGCGTCGGCTCGGCCAGCAGCGCGATCAGGCTGTCGTCCAGCTGCACCTTGCCGCGGTTGCAGGCGCGGACATAGTCGAGCAGCGCCTCGGGCTCGGTGTCCTTGAGCAGGTAGCCCTCGGCACCCAGGCGCAGCGCGGCGACCAGCTCGGCCCGATCGGCCTGGGCGGTCAGCACGATCACCTGGCTTTCCAGTTCCAGCTGGCGCAGTTCGTCAAGCACCTGCAGGCCCCCCAGGCCGGGCATGTGCAGGTCGAGGAGGATCAGTTCCGGGCTCAGTTGGCAGGCCAGGCTGATGCCCTCGCGGCCGCTGGAGGCCTGGCCGACCACGGTGAAGCCGCCGCACTCGCCGAACAGCTCGGCCAGGCCGCGGCGGAACAGCGGGTGGTCATCGATCAGCAGCAAGGTGGCGCTGTGCATCGGCGTTGTCCTCCGGGGTGATGGTGAGGCCGCACAGACGCAGGGCGACCTGCGTTCCCCGCGGCGGGATGCTCTGCACACTCAGGCTGGCGCCAATGGTCAGGGCCCGTTCGCGCATGATCGAGAGACCGAAATGGCCATGCGCCGCGCCGCCCTGCAAGCCGATCCCGTCGTCCTCCACCACCACCTGCAACTCATCGCGCAGCTGGCGCAGATCGATACGTGCGGTGCGCGCATGGGAGTGACGAACGATATTGGCCAGCGCCTCGCGGACGATCTGCAACACCTGCAGGGCCTGCTCGTCATCGAGCAGCTCATCGGGCAGGCGGTTGTCCAGCTCGAAGACGATGTTACTGCGCCGGCCGAACTCCTCCACCGACTCCAGCAATGACTGGCGCAGGCTGCGGCCATCGAGGCTGAGCCGGGCATTGCCGATCAGCTCGCGGACCTGGCGCTGCAATCCCTGCAGGCCGTGGCGCAGTTCGTCGAGCAGCGGCTCGGCCTTTTGCGGCTGGCGCAACTGGCCCTGCAGGCGGTTCGCCTGGAACGCCAGGAAGCCCAACTGCTGTGCCACAGAGTCGTGCAGCTCGCGGGCCAGCAGGGTGTCCTGGCCGTGCTGTTGCAGTCGCTGCCGGGCACGCTGGCGGGCTACGCCATGAACGCAGACCTCCAGCAGCGGCAACCAGTCGGCCAGCCTCTGCGCGCCGCGCCCCCGAGCCACCAGGGTGGCCTGGCCGTCATTCTGCAACGGCCAGAAGCGGCGCCATTCACCGCGTTCCCGACACGGCCCGCACCTCCCGGCCCGCAGTGTTGAAAGCTGGCGCAGCGGGCAGTCCGTCCTGTCGCAGAAGTCAGTCGGACGCTGCAGTGGCGCCACCAGGCCGGCCTCGTCCAGCAGCAGGTAAGGCCGCGCGGCCGGGTGCTCCTGCGCCAGTTCGGCGAGCAGGCGCGCAAGCGGCGCCCAGCTGCCAGGCTCATCCACCAGCCCCTGCAACAGAGCGACTTCCGCCCGTCGCGGCGCTCCCCTCGCGGCGCCGGCTTGCCATCGTCGCCGCCAGCGCTCCAGCCAACCGCCCGCCATCGCCATGCACGTTCCTCATCTGCCTGACCTGCAGGCAGCAACTTTCATGCCCCAAGGCGTCCGTCACCGCAGCAGTTACCCCTTTGGAGATATCACCTCCTGCGGATTGAGCGGTTATTCGCATCAGGAAAATATCTTCCCCAAGACGAAACATGAAAGAACGCCGCGCTCCACCTGCCAACGCGCACCAACTCAAGGCTGCGCGCCTCAGGATCGGGCACACCGGCAACCCACCGCGAGGAAGCCATGACCGCGAACGTACTTCCCGACAGCGCACCGCCGGTGCCCAGCCTGCCCCGTTACGACCAGCCGCCGCGCCTGGCTGGCAGCCAGGTGGTGCTGTTGCAGCAAACGGACGACCCCGCCAGCGCCGCTGTCCTCGCCGAACGCCTGAGCCTTTCTGCAGACGCCTTGCAGGTACTGGTGGCCGACGCACCGCAGGCAGGCGCCGCGCTGCTGGAGTGCCTGGCCGGTGCCAGCGTCGGCCTGCAGCTCTTGCTCAGTGGCGACGAAGCCTACCTCTGGCCCCTGCATGCCCTGGCCCGCCAGGCTGGCCTGCGCCCCGAGGAAATCCACCTGCTGAACCAGGGCGAAGCACGCCGCACCATCTACTGCGTGCACTGCACCGCGCTGCAGAGCGGCGGCCCCGCCGAGCAGCACGACTGCCAGCAGTGCGGTGTGCGACTGGAAGTGCGTCGCCATTTTTCCCATCGCCTGGGGGCCTACCTGGGCGTCTGCGCCGATGCCGACCATCCCTACGCGGAGGGACGCCCATGAGCGCCTGGTTCGATGTGCGGGTGAGCGCCGTGCGCGCCATCACCCCGGTTATCCGTGAATTCACCTTCGAAGCCTTGGACGGCACGCTGCCGGGATTTTCCTCCGGCAGCCACGTCCAGCTGTGCCTGCCCAATGGCGTGCGCAACGCCTACTCGCTGCTCGGTGATCCCGCCGAGACCGGCTACTACCGCATCGCCGTGCGCCGCCAGGAGCAATCCCGTGGCGGCTCGCGCTACCTGCACGAGCAGCTGCAGGTCGACGAGCACCTGCGCCTGGGCGCCCCGGCCAACCTGTTCGCCCTGCACGGCGAGGCGCGCCGGCACATCCTGGTGGCCGGCGGCATCGGTATCACGCCCTTCCTCGCCCACTGCCGCGAGCTGCTGCGCCGGGGCGCGGACTTCGAGCTGCACTACGCCTACCGCGCCGGCATCAGCGACGCGTACCGCGGCGAACTGCGCGAATTGCTCGGTGAGCGCCTGCACGAATACGACAGCGCGCAGCGCCCCCTGGATCTCAACCAGATCCTGCGTCAACGCCCGCTGGGCAGCCACGTCTACGCCTGCGGTCCGCAGCGCCTGCTGCTGGCCCTGCGCGAGCAAGCCGCCGCACTGGGCTGGTGCGACTCGCGGGTGCACTGGGAAGCCTTCGCCGCGCCCGAGCCAGGCCTGCCGTTCCGCGTCGAACTGGCACGCAGCGGCCGGCAGTTGGAGGTCGCGGCCGAGCAGAGCCTGCTCGAAGCCCTGGAAGCGGCCGACGTCGACGTCCCCAACCTGTGCCGCGGCGGCGTCTGCGGCCAATGCCAGACACGCTACCTCAAGGGCGAGGTGGAACACCGCGACCACTTCCTCGACGCCGGCGAACGCGCCAGCAGCCTGATGCCCTGCGTCTCGCGCGGCTGCGGGCCGATCCTGCTCGACCTCTAGGAGATCCGACGCCATGCCCACGACCCTCAAGCCGGTGGAGCGTTACCGCGAAGCCTTCACCTTCGCCAACAGCCCGGAGGCCATTCGCCGCTTTCCGTTCCCATTCCCGGAAGACCGCTACCAGTACTCGGTGAATATCGAGCCGGCGAAGTCGCGCGATCCGGGCTCGGTGTTCGAGCACCTGTTCGACATCGACGAACACTACCGCTCCGAAGTGACCGAGCGCGGCCTGGTACTGGAGCGCGACCCTGCGCGCTGCCTGGTCATGCCGCACATGCAGCCGGCCGCCTGGGACGCCCTGGCGCTGCTGATGGAAACCCTTGCGGCTGACTATCCGCAGTACTTCCAGCTGCACCGCGACGGCGATCAGTGGGAATGGTGCAACCTGGTGCTGGGCATCCGCCAGCGCTTCACCTACGGCGACGCCGCCACCCTGCCCTGCGAGCCGCTGGAGTACATCACCCGCCAGGTGCAGGGCGACTTCGCCCTGCTCGACCAGCGCGACGGCGACCTGTACATGGACGCCGGCATGGTCACCGGGCCGGCCGACTGGTCGCTGGCCTTCGATGCCGGCATGAGCTTCAAGCAATGGCATTCGCCAGTGCCGATGGCGCACCAGATGGGCGTGTTCGACCGCGCGCTGAAGTTCCTGCTGAACCTACAGGTCGGCCAGCCGGTGCGCCGGCTGAACTGGACCATGACCATCAACCCACGCCTGGACACCTCGCCCGAGACCTACCACGAGTGGGGCGCCGATCGCGGCAAGGTCACTGCGCAGAACGCCGGCGAGCTGGTGCACCTGCGCGTAGAGCTGCAGACGATGGCGCGCCTGCCGCGCAGCCACGCCGTGATGTTCAGCATCCGCACCTACCTGATCAGCATGGACGAGCTGGCCACCCAGCCGCACTGGGCGCAACGCCTGCACCGCGTGCTGCGCGACCTGCCCGCCGCCATCGCCGACTACAAGGGCCTGACCCGCTACCGCCCTGCCCTGCTCGACTGGCTGCGGCCCTACGACTCCCAAGCCTGAATCGCCCCCAACAAGAGGATTCCCACATGGCCAACTCCTGGCGCACCAGCGCCCTGCGCGAGCGTCACCTGGCGCTCGGCTCGCAACTCGAAGACTGGAACGGCATGGGTACCGCCTGGACCTATGCCACCGACCTCGCCGACCACCACGAAGCGATCCGCACCCGCGCCGGGCTGATGGACGTCTCCGGCCTGAAGAAGGTGCACTACGTCGGCCCGCACGCCGAAAGCCTGCTGGACTGGGCCACTACCCGAGACATCTCCAAGCTCTATCCGGGCAAATCGGTGTACGCCTGCATGCTCGACGAAGACGGCAAGTTCGCCGACGACTGCATCGTCTACCGCACCGGCCCCAATGCCTTCATGGTGGTGCACGGTGCCGGCATCGGCCATGAGATGCTCATCCGCTCGGCCCAGGGCCGGCAGGTGGCGGTGCTGTTCGACGACGACCTGCACGACCTCTCGCTGCAGGGCCCGCGCGCAGTGGACTTCCTCGCCGAGCACGTGCCGGGCATCCGCGAGCTGCCGTACTTCCATCACCTGCAGGGCAAGCTGTTCGACCGCCCGGTAATGATCTCGCGCACCGGATACACCGGCGAGCGCGGTTACGAGATCTTCTGCAAGGCCGCCGACGCCCCGGCGATCTGGGACGGCATCCTGGCCAGGGGCGCGGACCTGGGCATCATCCCCTGCGCCTTCACCGCACTGGACTGGCTGCGGGTGGAGAGCTACCTGCTGTTCTATCCCTACGACAACTCGCAGATGTACCCCTTCGCCGACGAGAAGGCCGGCGATAGCCTCTGGGAGCTGGGCCTGGACTTCACCGTGTCGCCCGGCAAGCAGGACTTCCGCGGCGCCGGCGAGCACTACCGGCTCAAGGGCCAGGAGCGCTTCCGCATCTTCGGCGTGCTGCTCGACGGCGAACAGGCGGCCCAGGCCGGCGACACACTCTGGCACGCCGGCCAGGAGGTCGGCCTGATCACCTGCGCCATGTACTCACGCCTCACCGGCCGTTCCATGGCCATCGCCCGCATGACCACCGACTGCGCCGAACAGGGCATGCCGCTGCAGGTACGCGGCAGCCTGCAGGTGAACGCCATCGCCCACACCCTGCCCTTCGACGACCCCGAGAAGAAGAAGCGCACTGCCAAGGGCTGAGCCTTGCCCGCCCGGTGCGCCGGGCGGTTCCCCACACCGACGCGAGAACCCCCATGAGTCCCCACTACATCCTCACTATCGACTGCCCGGCGCGCTCCGGAATAGTCGCCGCCGTCAGCACCTACCTGGTCGGGCGGCAGTGCTACATCAGCGAACTGTCGCAGTTCGACGACGAGATCACCGGGCGCTTCTTCATGCGCGCCGTGTTCCGCTTCGACACCGGCGCGCAGGGCGACATCCAGGCCCTGAGCGACGGCTTCGAGGACATCGCCGTGCCCTTCGACATGCACTGGCAGCTGCACGACGGCAACCAGCCGATGCGCGTGCTGCTGATGGTGAGCAAGTTCGACCACTGCCTGTCCGACCTGCTCTACCGCCACGCCAAGGGCGAGCTGGACATGCGGATCACCGCCATCGTCTCCAACCACCTCGACCTGCGCCCGATGGCCGAACGCGAAGGCATCCGCTTCGTCTACCTGCCGGTGACCCGGGACACCAAGGCCGAGCAGGAAGCCGCACTGATGCGCATCGTCGACGAGACCGACACCGAGCTGGTGGTGCTCGCCCGCTACATGCAGATCCTCTCCGACGACCTCTGCAAGCAGCTCTCCGGCCGCGCGATCAACATCCACCACTCCTTCCTTCCCGGCTTCAAGGGCGCCAAGCCCTACCACCAGGCCTACGAGCGCGGCGTGAAGCTGATCGGCGCCACCGCCCACTACGTCACCTCCGACCTCGACGAGGGCCCGATCATCGAGCAGGAAGTGCAGCGCGTGGACCACGCCTACAGCCCAGAGGCGCTCGTCGCCATCGGCCGCGACACCGAGACCGTGGCCCTCTCGCGAGCCCTGAGACTCCACCTGGAACACCGCGTGTTCATCAATCGCGACAAGACCGTGATCTTCTCCTGACCCCCCCAAAAAAAATCCCGAACCTGGAGTACCGGACATGAAGCAACGAGTCGCCATCATCGGCGCCGGCCCCAGCGGCCTGGCCCAGCTGCGAGCCTTCCAGTCGGCGCGGGACAAAGGCGCCGACATCCCCGAACTGGTCTGCTTCGAGAAGCAGGCGGACTGGGGAGGCATGTGGAACTACACTTGGCGCACCGGCCTGGACGAGCATGGCGAACCGGTGCACGGCAGCATGTACCGCTACCTCTGGTCCAACGGACCGAAGGAATGCCTGGAGTTCGCCGACTACAGTTTCGACGAGCACTTCGGCCGGCCCATGGGCTCCTATCCCCCGCGCGAGGTGCTCTGGGACTACATCAAGGGCCGCGTGGTGAAGGCCGGCGTGCGCCCCTACATCCGCTTCAACACCACGGTGCGCGACGTCGCCTGGGATGCCGCCAGCAGCACCTTCGAGGTGACCGCCCACAGTTACGACGACGACCGCACCTACAGCGAGCGGTTCGACTACGTGGTGGTCGCCAGCGGCCACTTCTCCACCCCCAACGTGCCGCACTTCCCCGGCTTCGAGAGCTTCGCCGGGCGCGTGCTGCACGCCCACGACTTCCGCGATGCACTCGAATTCCGCGGCAAGGACGTGCTGATCGTCGGTGCCAGCTACTCGGCCGAGGACATCGGCTCGCAGTGCTACAAATACGGCGCGCGCTCCATCACCAGCTGCTACCGCAGTGCGCCGATGGGCTACCAGTGGCCGGAGAACTGGGAAGAGAAACCGCTGCTCACCCACGTCAAGGGCAGCACCGCGTTCTTCGCCGACGGCAGCAGCAAGCACATCGACGCGATCATCCTGTGCACCGGCTACAAGCACCACTTCCCCTTCCTCCCCGAAGAGCTGCGGCTCAAGACCGGCAACCGTCTGTGGCCGCTGAACCTCTACAAGGGCGTGTTCTGGGAGCGCAATCCGAAGCTCATGTACCTGGGCATGCAGGACCAGTGGTACAGCTTCAACATGTTCGACGCCCAGGCCTGGTACGCCCGCGACGTCATCCTCGGGCGCATCGCCCTGCCCGGACTTGCCGCCATGCAGGCTGAGGACCTGGCCTGGCGCCAGGAAGAAGAGACCCTGGAGAACGCCCGCGAGATGTTCGAGTTCCAGGGCGAGTACATCCGCCAGCTGATCGAAGCCACCGACTACCCGAGCTTCGACATCGCCGAGGTGAACCGCACCTTCCTGCAGTGGAAGCACGACAAGTACGAAAACATCATGGGGTACCGCGACAAGTGCCACCGTTCGCTCATCACCGGAACCCTGGCTACGCCACATCACACGCCGTGGCTGGATGCCCTGGACGACTCGCTGGAGGCCTACCTGGCCGATGCTCCGACGCCGGCACTGAGCAAGGCGCTTTGAGTCCGCCGCGGGGCGGCCAGCCGCCCCGCCATCCTGTCCGGTACGGAGTCACCGCATGAACCTGCCCATCGTCAGCCGGCCCCATGAGCCGGCGCTTTTCGCCCGCGCACCCGCATTGGAACGGCACCGGGTCGCGCCCGGCGGCCTGACGGTAATCAGCCTGGAGGCCGGTGACCGGCTCCAGGTGATCGACCTCGAAGGCGACCAACCGGCCGAGCTGCTGGCCTTTGCCGCTGGCGGCCGCCCCGCCCTGGCGGAACTCGGCCTGTCACCCAGCCCAGGAGCGGCGTTCATCCATCAGGTGCTCCACGACGGCAGTCGCGAGGCCGACCACGTCTGTGCAGGGCTGGCCCGGCGCGGCATAGATTGCCGCCATCTACCCAGCCCCGCTCGGCTCTGGCCGGCTGGAACCCCCGCCGGGTTCAGCCGTACCCTGGAAGGCGGCGCGGCGCTGCTGGTCCTGGTCGCGGCGCCCGGCGGGCGCACGCCGGTCGATGCCCAGACACGGGCCAGCGAACTGCGTCTGCTGGTGCATCGCGCCAACCCGCAGCACCTGCTCGCTCCGCCGCTGCCCGCGCCGCTGGGTGAGGTGGTGGACGAATTCACTATCCGTCCCGGCACGGCCAGCGCCTACACAGTCGCCGCCGGCCAGTTCATCCAGGTGCTGGATGTCGCCGGCCGGCAATGCTCGGACTTCGTCGCCTTCGACCGCCGTGGCCTGGACAGCGGCCGCGAGATCGACCTCGACCCCACCGTCACCCGCACCCTGAACGGCAACGCCTACCCGGGCCCCGGCCTGTTCAGCCGCTTTTATGATCGCCACCTGCAACCCATGCTCGAGGTGGTGCGCGACACCGTCGGCCGCCACGACACCTTCGCCCTCGCCTGCACCGCGCGCTACTACGAGGCGCATGGCTACTTCGGCCACGACAACTGCAGCGACAACCTCAGCCGCGTCCTTGCCGCCCATGGCGTGCAGGGCCGTGCAGGCTGGCCGGCGATCAACTTCTTCTTCAACACCGGGGTCGATGCGCACCAGCAGCTGACCCTCGACGAACCCTGGTCGCGTCCCGGCGACTACGTGCTGCTGCGCGCCCTCACCGACCTGGTCTGCGCCAGCAGCTCCTGCCCGGACGACATCGACCCGGCCAACGGCTGGCAGCCCACCGATATCCATATCCGCGTGTACAGCGAAAAGGAGCGTTTCAGCATCGCCATGGCCAATCGCAAGACTCCCGACGCCGACCCTCAACTGACCCGCGAGAGCGGCTTCCATCCGGGCACCGCCGCCCTCACCCGCCAGTTCGTCGACTACCGAGGCTTCTGGACGCCTACCCACTTCGACGGCTACGGCAGCATCGAGGAATACCACGGCTGCCGCGAGAAAGTGGCGGTGATGGACCTGTCCGCCCTGCGCAAGTTCGAAGTGCTCGGGCCGGACGCAGAAGCACTCCTGGACTACTGCCTGACCCGCGACGTGCGCAAGCTGGCGGTCGGCCAGGTGGTGTATTCGGCGATGTGCTACGAACACGGCGGCATGCTCGACGACGGCACCCTGTTGCGCCTGGGGGCGGACGCCTTCCGCTGGATCGGCGGCGAGGACTACGCGGGCGACTGGCTGCGCGAACAGGCGCAGAAGCTGGGCATGAAGGTGTGGATCAAGAGCGCCTCGGAGCAGATCCACAACATCGCCGTGCAGGGCCCGCTGGCCCGCGCGCTGCTCAAGGACATGGTCTGGACGCCGGGCACCCAGCCACGCCTGGAGGACCTGGGCTGGTTCCGTTTCCTCACCGGTCGCCTCGACGACTACAACGGGCCGCCGCTGATGGTCTCGCGTACTGGCTACACCGGCGAGCTGGGCTACGAGGTCTGGTGCCATCCGGACGACGCCCTGCAAATCTGGAAGCGCCTCTGGCAACTGGGCGAGCCGCTGGGCCTGGTGCCACTCGGCCTGCATGCGCTGGATACCCTGCGCATAGAGGCCGGGCTGATCTTCGCCGGCTACGAGTTCGACGACCAGACCGATCCCTTCGAAGCCGGCATCGGCTTCTGCGTACCGCTCAAGAGCAAGCAGGCCGACTTCATCGGCAGGGATGCACTGCTACGGCGCAGTACCAACCCGCAGCGCCGCCTGGTAGGCCTGGAACTGGAAGGCAACGAGATCGCCGCCCACGGTGATTGCGTGCATGTCGGCCGCGCCCAGGTCGGTGTGATCACCAGCGCCACACGCTCGCCGCTGCTGGGCCGCAACATCGCCCTGTGCCGGCTGGACGTGGGCTACTGCGAGCCCGGCACCCTGGTGGAAGTCGGCAAGCTCGACGGCCAGCAGAAGCGCATTCGCGCGCGGGTCGCCGCCGGCACCGTGGCCTACGACCCGGACAAATCCCGCGTGCGAGGCTGACGCGCTTCTGGAGAGGGTTTTGCAAGGGCCCTCGTGCACCGGCTCGCCGCGCGCGGGCCCTCCGCCTCACCCTTCCAGGAGATTGGGCCGATGTGGTTCAGCAAGGATTCTCGCAACCTGGCCGACGACCTCGGCCAGTGGCTCGACCAGCTTTCCAGCAACTCCGATGCAACGCTGCCGCAGCGCTGCGACCCGCAACTGCTCGCCCGCCTGGAACGCCTGCAACGCGACTGGCGCGACCTGGTGGACTTCCGCCGACACACCGCACTGCAGGCGCCGCCACCCTGCACCGCCGAGGAACACGCCGCTCTCACACGGCGCCTCGGCGATGCCCAGGACGAGGGCCGCCGGCTGCGCGAGGAGCTCGAAGAACAGCAGCGCCAGTTGCTGGAGCTGGAAGCCGAACGCCGCCAGTGGCGGGAGGACCGCGATGTCTGGGCGCTGACCCAGCGCACCCTCACCGAGGGCTGCTGGGCGATGAACGTGGTCAACGGCGACCCCGACCATCCGCAGAACCTGATCCGCTGGTCCGAGCAGTTCCGCGAACTGATCGGCTACCGTCGCGAGGAGTTCCCCGATGGCTGGGACAGCTATTTCGGCGTGGTCGACGCAGAAGACCTCAAGGGAGTGATGCAGGCGTTCGGCGCTGCAATGGCGGACAAGGACGGAGACGGCTCCTACGTGGTGGAGTACCGCATGCGCCACAGAACCCGGGGCCCGCTATGGTTCCGCGAACGCGGTCGTTGCCTGCGCGACGAGCGCGGTCGCCTGCTGTACGTCACCGGTGCGGTGCGCGAAATCAGCGACGAGAAGGCCGCCGCCAGCCTGCACGAGCGTGAACAGCAGAACATCCAGACCACCTACGGGCAGATCGCCCAGGTCGCCGGGGTCATCCGCGCCATCGCCGAGCAGACCAACCTGCTGGCACTCAACGCCGCCATCGAGGCCGCACGCGCCGGCGACCAGGGACGCGGCTTCGCGGTGGTGGCCGACGAAGTGCGCAATCTCGCGCGGCGAACCCAGGAATCGGTGCAGCAGATCCAGTCGATGCTCAAGCAGCAGGGTTGAAACCCAGAGGCCGGGGTGACCCGGCCTGCCCCTGCCCGACGCACTAAGCCGCCTGCATGCTCCCCACCATCTTCAACCCCACGATACCGCCGACGATCATCACCAGGCACAACGCCTTCAGCGCACCCAGCGGCTCGCCAAGGAACAGCGTGCCGTAAGCCACCGTTCCCAGAGTGCCGATACCGACCCACACGGCGTACGCCAGCCCCAGCGGCAGGTCGCGCACTGACAGGCTCAGCAGGTAGATGCTCAGGGCCAGGAACACCCCGCAGTAGAGGCTCGGCCAGAGCCGGGTGAAGCCCTCGGTGCGCGGAATGATCGAGGCGTACAGCACCTCGCAGAGCCCCGCCAGGATCAGGTAACCCCATCCGTTCAACCACACCATCGGCACGCCCTCCTCGGCAAGAAAAGGAACGCCGACGCAAGCGTCGGCGCGGGGTATGAGGCAAAGGCTCAGACGGCGTCTTCGCCCAGTTCGCCGGTACGAATGCGCACGACGCTTTCCAGGTCCTGGACGAACACCTTGCCGTCACCGATCTTGCCGGTGTGCGCCGCCTTCAGAATGGTGTCGATGGCGGTCTGGCAGTGGGCGTCGCCAATGACGATTTCCAGCTTCACCTTGGGCAGCAACTCCACCACGTATTCGGCGCCACGGTAGATTTCCGAATGGCCCTTCTGCCGGCCATAGCCCTTGACCTCGGTGGCAGTCACGCCGCTGACCCCGGCCTCGGTGAGTGCCTGGCGCACATCGTCGAGCAGGAAGGGTTTGATGATCGCGGTAATCAGTTTCATCACAGCGATCCTCAGTTGGAGTACTTGTAGCCGACTTCGCCGTGGGCGGAGAGATCCAGCCCGTCGACTTCCGCTTCTTCATCCACGCGCAGGCCGCCGCACAGCGCCGCCGCCACCTTGAAGGCGATGAGGCTGGTGATGCCGGAGAACACCACGCTGAAGAGGATCGCGCCGCCGTTGACCAGCAGTTGGCCGAACAGGTCGCGGCCTTCGGCAAAACCCTGGCCGCCGATGGCCACGAGAGCGAACACCGGGGTCAGCAGGCCACCGAGGATGCCGGCGACGCCATGCACGCCGAACACGTCGAAGGCATCGTCCAGGCCGATCATCGGTTTGAGCTTGTCCACCGACCATACGCACACCGGGCCGGCGATCAGACCCAGCAGGATGGCGCCCATGGGGCCGACATAGCCACAGGCGGGCGTGATCGCCACCAACCCGGCGATAGCGCCGGAGACCGCGCCGAACAGGCTCGGCCGGCCACGATGCTGCCACTCGACGAGCATCCAGGCCAGCGCGCCGGCACAGCTGGCGAGCATGGTGTTGACCATCACCAGCATGGCGAAGCCGTTGGCCGCCAGGGCGCAGCCGCCGCAGAAGCCCAGCCAGCCGACCCACAGCAGCGACCCGCCGGTGAGGGTCATGGTCATGTTGTGCGGGGCCAGGGTCGGGGTGCCGAAGCCGCGACGGCGGCCCAGCAGCCAGGCGCCCACCAGCGCAGCGATGCCGACGTTGAGGTGCACCACGTTGCCGCCGGCGAAGTCCTGCACGCCGAGGTTGAACACCCAGCCGCCGCCCCAGGCCATGTGCGCCATGGGGATGTAGTTGATGGTCAGCCAGACCGCCATGAACACCATGACCGCGGCGAACTTCATGCGTTCGGCGAAGGCGCCGACGATGATCGCCGGGGTGATCGCGGCGAACAGCAGCATGAACAGGAAGTACAGGTACTCGGGAATGGTGCCCACCACCGAATCCTTGGTGATGCCGAGTAGGAACAGCTTCTCCAGGCCACCGATCACCGACTGCAGCGAACCGCCGTCGGTGAATGCCAGGCTGTAGCCATAAACGGCGAACAGCACCGACATCAGCGAAGCGGTGCAGAACACCTGCATGAGGATCGACAGCACGTTCTTGGTTCGTGCCATGCCGCCATAGAACAGCGCCAGGCCCGGCAGGGTCATCAGCAGCACCACCAGCGAACAGAGCGCGACGAAGGCGGTGTCGCCGCTGTTGATCGCCGGGGGAGCCTCGTCCGCCATGGCGGCGACGCTACCGAACAGCAGGGAAAGGCCCAACATACTGCGGCTCATAGGTGAAAACCGGATCATTGCCTGTTGCCTCCAACCGACGGGGACGGTTCCGGACCGCTGTCGGTGGGCGGGCCGGTGTTCGGTGCCTTCGGGATGCGCTGCTCCGCCTTCCTGTGGGGCAATTTAATTTCCCCATAGGCATAGCAATTGGCCTGCCAAGGTCGCTGGAGCGCTCGGATATTTCAGCTATCCCATTGAGTGGAAATGAATTATTTCCCTGACCGGGGTGAAGGCGGGAGTCGGGCGGGATGAGGACACGCATTTTCTTGGTGCGAATTTGAATTTCCTGCCAGTCAATATGGCGGCGCACTGCGACGGCGCTGGTTGGTTCGGCGCTGCACGGCCTCTGGAGGACGAAGTCGGCGTCTGCATACCGCCACAGGACTGATCGCCAGCGTGGGCATTCCCCCTGAAGCAGAGGCGTGCGAATCGCGGGCATGGCCCGCACCTGCAAGGGATACCTGGGCGAAAAAAAGGAAGGCCGGCGATCGCTCGCCGGCCTTCTGCACTGACGTGAAAGAAGATCAGTACTGCACTTGCCCCGGCACCCAGCTGGTGCCCGCCAGCGGCACGCGGGCCATGGCGGCGGCTTCCACGGTGAGCGCCACCAGGTCCTCGGGGTCGAGGTTGTGCAGGTGCGACTTGCCGCAGGCGCGGGCCATGGTCTGCGCCTCCAGCACCAGCACGCGCAGGTAGTTGGCCAGACGGCGGCCGGCTTCCACCGGGTCCAGGCGCCTGGACAGCTCCGGGTCCTGGGTGGTGATGCCGGCCGGGTCGCGGCCGTTCTGCCAGTCGTCGTAGTAGCCGGCGGCGGAACCGATCTTCTTCAGTTCGTCGTCCAGGCGCGGATGGTTATCGCCCAGCGCCACCAGCGCTGCGGTGCCGATGGCCACCGCATCGGCACCCAGCGCCATGGCCTTGGCAACGTCGGCGCCGTTGCGGATGCCACCGGAGACAATCAGCTGCACCTGGCGGTGCATGCCCATTTCCTGCAGGGCCTGCACGGCCTGCGGAATGGCCGGCAGGATCGGGATGCCGACATGCTCGATGAAGACTTCCTGGGTGGCCGCGGTGCCACCCTGCATGCCGTCGAGGACGATGACGTCGGCACCGGCCTTTACCGCCAGCTTGACGTCGTAGTACGGGCGGCTGGCGCCGATCTTCACGTAGATGGGCTTCTCCCAGTCGGTGATCTCGCGCAGCTCGGCGATCTTGATCGCCAGGTCATCCGGGCCGGTCCAGTCCGGGTGGCGGCAGGCGCTGCGCTGGTCGACGCCGATCGGCAGGGTACGCATGCCGGCGACGCGTTCGGTGACCTTCATGCCCAGCAGCATGCCGCCGCCGCCCGGCTTGGCGCCCTGCCCCAGGACGATCTCGATGGCATCGGCCTTGCGCAGGTCGTCCGGGTTCATGCCATAGCGCGACGGCAGGTACTGGTAGACCAGGTGTTGCGACTGGCCGCGTTCTTCCGGGGTCATGCCGCCGTCGCCGGTGGTGGTGCTGGTGCCGGCGATGGTCGCGCCACGGCCCAGGGCTTCCTTGGCATTGGCCGACAGTGCGCCGAAGCTCATGCCGGCGATGGTCACCGGGATCTTCAGGTGGATCGGCTTCTTGGCGAAGCGGGTGCCGAGCACCACGTCGGTGCCGCACTTCTCGCGGTAGCCTTCCAGCGGATAGCGCGACACGCTGGCACCGAGCAGCAGCAGGTCATCGAAGTGCGGCAGCTTGCGCTTGGTGCCGCCGCCGCGGATGTCGTAGATGCCGGTCTCGGCGGCACGCTGGATTTCCTGGATGGTCAGGCGGTCGAAGGTGGCGGACTCGCGCAGCACCGGGGTGTTTTTCTCGCTCATGGGAATTCCTCGCTGCGGGTCAGTACGCGGATGCGTTGTCGACTTTGAAGTTGTAAAGCTGGCGGGCCGAGCCGTAGCGCTTGAAGCTGGCCGGGTTCTCGTCGAAGCCGGCGCGATTGAGCAGCTCCTGCAACTCTTCCAGGTGCTCGGCGCGCATCTCCTTCTCGATGCAGTCCGAACCCAGCGACTTCACTTCGCCCTTGACGTAGATGCGCACCTCGTAGAGCGAGTCGCCCAGCGCATCGCCGGCGTCGCCGCAGACCACCAGGCGTCCGGCCTGGCCCATGAAGCAGCTCATGTGGCCGATGCTGCCGCGGACCACGATGTCCACGCCCTTCATCGAGATACCGCAACGCGCGCCGGCATCGCCCTCGATCACCAACAGCCCGCCGTGGGCGGTAGCGCCGGCGGCCTGGGAGGCGCTGCCCTTCACCCGCACGCTGCCGGACATCATGTTCTCCGCGACGCCCACACCGACGTTGCCGTGCACGGTGACGCTGGCCTTCTGGTTCATGCCCGCGCAGTAGTAGCCGGCGTGGCCCTGGATATCCACGGACACCGCCTGGTTGATGCCCACGGCGAGGTTGTGCTTGCCGTCCGGGTGGCTGACCAGCCACTCGCGGTCCTCCACTTCGCCGTGCAGGGACTGGTTCAGTTCGCGCACCGAGGCGCTGGAAAGGTCGATGGTTTTCATAAGGGTCTCCAGAATGTTCTGCTCGGTGCGGATCAGGCGCTCTCGCGCTCCCAGACATACAGGGTGGCCGGCTCCGGCTCCCAGACGCGCGCCTTGTCGATGCCCGGCAGGCTGGCCAGGGCCTGGTACTCCGAGGCCATGGCCACGTAGTCGTCGGTCTCGGCCAGCACCGCCGGTTTGCAGGCGATCGGGTCGCGGATCACGGCGAAACCGTTGCGGGTGCCGATGGCGAAGGTGAAGAAGCCGTCCAGATCGTTCAGCGCGCCGTCCAGGGCCTGGGCCAGGCTGTCGCCCTGGCGCAGGCGCCAGGTCAGGTAGCCGGCGGCCACTTCGCTGTCGTTGTCGGTCTCGAAGGTGATGCCTTCGCGCTTGAGCTCCTGGCGCAGGCGGAAGTGGTTGGAGAGCGAACCGTTGTGCACCAGGCAGAGGTCGGCGCCGGTGGAGAACGGGTGGCTGCCCTCCATGGTCACCGCGCTCTCGGTGGCCATGCGGGTGTGGCCGATGATGTGGCTGCCCTTCATGCCGGCGAGGCCGAAGCGCTGGGAGATTTCCTCCGGCAGGCCCATGCCCTTGAGGATTTCGATGCTCTGCCCGGCGCTCATGATGCGCACCGCCGGAGCCAGTTCGGCCAGGGCATCACGCACGGCGGACTCGTCGCAGTGGATTTTCAGCACGGCAGCGCTGGCGTTCTGGAACCAGTCCAGCGAGCAGCCCAGGCGGGCTTCCAGGGCGCCCATCAGCTCGGCCCAGGGATAGTCGGCATCGGTCGCCTGCAGCGTCAGCTTGACCCAGCCGTCGGCCACTTCGTCACCGTAGATGGCGAAGCCGGCACTGTCCGGCCCACGGTCGGTCATGGCCTGCAGCATGGGTTCGAAGAGCTTGCCCAGCTGGGCTTCGAGCTCGGGTTTCTTCAGATAGAGGCCTACGATTCCGCACATGGTTCGTCTCCTTCGAGGCAGCAGGCGACCGCCGCTTGTGTTCACGGTCGCCCAGAGGGGTAAAAGGGGGTGCGCCCGGCGGGCGCGGCGATCAGAAGAATTCGGTGTAGCGCTGGATCTCCCAGTCGGAGACGTGGCGGCTGTACTCCACCCACTCCATGCGCTTGAGCTTGATGAACTCGTCGACGATCTCGGCGCCGAGCACCTCGCGGAACAGCGGGTCGGCCTCCAGCGCGTCGGCGGCCTCCTTCAGTGACTGCGGCAGGGTATTGATGCCGCGCGCGGCGATCTCTTCCAGGCTGAGGTTGTAGAGGTTCTCGTTGCACATCGGGCCCGGGTCCAGCTGGCGGTCGATGCCGTCGAGGCCGGCGGCGATGATCGCAGCGGTGACCAGGTAGGGATTGCAGCCTGCATCCGGCAGGCGGAACTCCAGGCGGCCGTAGGGGATGCGCACCATCGCCGAGCGGTTGTTCGCGCCGTAGGCGATGAAGGCCGGGGCCCAGGTGGCGCCGGACAGCGAGCGGCCAACCACCAGGCGCTTGTAGGAGTTCACCGTGGGCGCGGCGAAGGCGCACAGTGCGGGGCCATGGGCCAGCAGGCCGGCAGCGAAGTGATAAGCCAGCTTCGAAAGCCCCATGCCGCTGGGATCGGAAGGGTCATGGAAGAGGTTCTTGTTGGTGGCGCTGGCGATCGACAGGTGGAAGTGCATGCCGTTGCCGGCGCGCTTCGGGTCGGGCTTGGGCATGAAGGAACAGATTATGCCCAGGTCGTTGGCGATCTCGCCGGCGGCCATGCGGAAGAAGGTGAAGCGGTCGGCCGACTCCATGGCGTCGCTGTAGGTGTAGTTGATCTCGAACTGGCCGTTCGCGTCTTCGTGGTCGATCTGGTAGATGTCGAAGCCCACCGGCTGCAGGGCCTCGGTCAGGCGCTCGAGGAACTCGCGGGAACGCGACAGCCCCTTGTAGTCGTAGCAGGGTTTGTCGAGGTTGTCGGAAGCGTCTACCAGTTGCAGGCGGCCTTCGCCATCGCGGCGGAACAGGCTGAATTCCGGCTCCAGACCGGTATTGAGCACCCAGCCCTTGTCCGCCAGGCGTTGCACCTGCTGCTGCAGGACGAAGCGACTGTCGTAGGGGTGCGGCTTGCCGTCGACATGGCCGATGCAGACCACCCGGCCGTAGCCCGGCTGCCAGGGCACCGGGATCAGCGTGGAGAGGTCGCCGCGCGCCATGAAGTCCGGGCCGTGCGGCTCCATGCCCATGCCGCAGATGGCGAACCCGGCGAACCCGGCTCCCTCCTCGGCCACGGCCTTGAGGCCGGTCACCGGCACCGACTTGGTCTTCGCCGCGCCATGTATATCGACGAACTGCGCCAGCACGTACTTGATGCCGTGCTGGTCGATGGTGCGCTGGGTTTCGCTTGGCAACATGGGTGATCACTCCGGGTAGAGGGCAAGGCGTTATCGGTGGCCCTGTTGGGTTCGAAACCGGCGGGATGCTGCTGGCGCCGGTCAGGAATTCCGCTCAGGAAACTTACTTTCCCATTAGGAATGCAATCCCAGTGCCAAGTCGGGTGCGGCCCCGTGATCCGTAACCACGGGGGCAAATCTTCTGTATATATGGGAAACTTGCTTTCACTATGGGAAAGTAAAGATGCCGGCCGGGCCGCCTCGCACTTTCTCAGTGCGAAAATAAAATTCTTGAACTTAAACTGTGCAGGAACCCTGAATGTCCACCGAATCCCAACCGCGCCTCCGCCTGGAGCAATACCTGGGCATGCAGATCAAGCGCCAGCGCCAGGCGCAGGAGCTCAAGCTGGCTGACGTGGCACGCATCGCCGGCATCAGCCAGGGGATGCTGAGCAAGATCGAGAACGCCCAGGTGTCCACCAGCCTCGACACCCTGAGCCGCCTGTGCGACGTGCTCGGCATGCCGATGTCCAAGCTGTTCAGCCAGTACGACCAGCCCGATGGCAACGCCCTGCTGGTGAAGGCCGGTGACGGCCTGGAAGTAGTGCGTCGCGGCACCGAGAAGGGTCACACCTACCAGTTGCTGAACCACACCCGCGGGCCGAAGAAGAACTTCGAGGCCTACATGGTCAGCATGGACGACGCCAGCGAGGAGTTCCCGACCTTCTCCCACCCCGGCACCGAGTTCCTCCACCTGCTCGAAGGCGAACTGATCTACCGCCACGGCAACCAGCTCTACCACCTGCAGGCCGGCGACAGCCTGACCTTCGACGGCGAAACGCCCCACGGCCCGGAGAAGCTGGTACAGGTGCCGATCCGCCTGCTGTCGATCATGAACTACGGCAACGACTGACCCCGCGCCCTCCCGCCCCGGGCGCATAACCGCACACGGTCATGCGCCCCACCTTTCGCCTCCCTGCCTCCAACGCCCCATCCCCGGCCTGTACCGCCTCGCCCGTTCGGCCGAAAACTTTCCTGACAGGATAAAAATTTTCCCAACGGTATGGACCCCAGGATTCGATTCGCCTATAAAAGCGCAAAAGGAAATTAATATTCCCGACAGTAAATAAATCTTCACCGGCGAAATTCCGTCTCACCCCTGAATCTTCGCCGTAGACCTTTCGCCCTTGCGCGCCGAGCTGCCTCCCCACTCCTACCGAGGACCCGACATGCAACACGCCCCCAGCCACTTCATCATCCGCATCAGTTGCCCGGCCGTGTCCGGGATCGTCGCGGCGGTGACCACCTACCTGGCCGAGCAGGGTTGCTACATCAGCGAGATGGCGCAGTTCGACGACGAGGGCAACGGCCGCTTCTTCATGCGCGCCGTGTTCCGCTTCAACGACGGTCTGGCCGGCGACGTCGGCGAGATCGAAGCCGGCTTCGCCGATGTGGCCAGCCGCTTCGACATGGACTGGAGCCTGCACAGCAGCGCCCGGCCGATGCGCGTGCTGCTGATGGTGAGCAAGTTCGACCACTGCCTGTCCGACCTGCTCTACCGCCACGCCAAGGGCGAACTGGACATGGAGATCACCGCCATCGTCTCCAACCACCTCGACCTGCGCCCGATGGCCGAACGCGAAGGCATCCGCTTCGTCTACCTGCCGGTGACCCGGGACACCAAGGCTCAGCAGGAAGCCGCACTGATGCGCATCGTCGACGAGACCGGCACCGAGCTGGTGGTGCTCGCCCGCTACATGCAGATCCTCTCCGACGACCTCTGCAAGCAGCTCTCCGGCCGCGCGATCAACATCCACCACTCCTTCCTTCCCGGCTTCAAGGGCGCCAAGCCCTACCACCAGGCCTACGAGCGCGGCGTGAAGCTGATCGGCGCCACCGCCCACTACGTCACCTCCGACCTCGACGAGGGACCGATCATCGAACAGGAAGTGCAGCGCGTGGACCACGCGTACGCCCCCGACGACCTGGTCGCTATCGGCCGCGACACCGAGACCATCGCGCTGTCCCGTGCGGTGAAGTACCACCTCGAACACCGCGTTTTCCTCAACCACGACCGCACGGTGATCTTCAAATGAATGCCATTCCCAGCGTCAAACTCATCGACGGCAAGGCCACTTCGGCGCGGGTGCTCGCCGAGGTCCGCGAGGAAGTCCAGGCGCTGCGCCAGGACGGCATCCAGCCGGCCCTGGCCGTGGTGCTGGTGGGCAGCGACCCGGCCAGCCAGGTCTACGTGCGCAACAAGGTGCTGCGTGCGGAGGAAGTCGGCATTCGCTCGCTGGAACACAAGCTGCCGGCGGACACCGCCGAACGCATCCTGCTCGACCTGATCGCGGAGTTGAACGACGACCCGACGGTGAACGGGATCCTCGTGCAGCTGCCCCTGCCCGGGCACATCGACGAGAACCGCGTGCTGCAGGCCATCGATCCGCTCAAGGATGTCGACGGCTTCCACAGCGAGAACGTCGGCGGCCTCAGCCAGGGCCGCGACGTGCTCACGCCCTGCACCCCGGCCGGCTGCATGCGCCTGCTGCACGATACCTGCGGCGATCTCGCCGGCAAGCACGCAGTGGTGATCGGCCGCTCCAACATCGTCGGCAAGCCCATGGCCGCCCTGCTGCTCAAGGCGCATTGCACGGTGACCGTGGTGCATTCGCGCAGCGCCAACCTGCGCGAGCTGTGTCGCCAGGCCGACATCGTCGTCGCCGCCGTCGGCAAGCCGCGGCTGGTCGACGCCAGTTGGCTGAAACCCGGCGCCGTGGTGATCGACGTGGGCATCAACCGCATCGACGAAGACGGCCGCAGCAAGCTGGTCGGCGACGTCGATTTCGACAGCGCCCTGTCCCAGGCCGCGGCCATCACCCCGGTGCCCGGCGGCGTCGGCCCGATGACCATCGCCTACCTGATGAAGAACACCCTGGTTGCCGCGCGCCTGCAGCGCGCCAGCGCCACTGTGGAGTAAGCAGCATGCCTTTCGCCCTCCTGAAATACGGCCTGAGCGCCGACTACCCGGTGGAAGTCGACCTGCCGCCGCCCTGCGAACTCAAGCCGCGCTATGACGTGGTGATCATCGGCGGCGGCGGCCACGGCCTGGCCACTGCCTATTACCTCGCCAAGTACCACGGCGTGACCAACGTCGCGGTGCTGGAGAAGGCCTACCTGGGAGGCGGCAACACCGCGCGCAACACGGCGGTGATCCGCTCGAACTACCTCACCAGCGAAGGCGTGAAGTTCTACGCCGAGTCGGTGCGGATGTTCCAGGGTCTGTCCAACGAGTTCGACTTCAACATCATGTACTCCGAGCGTGGCCAGCTGACCCTGGCGCACACCGACGCCACGGTGCGCGCTTTCCGCCAGCGCGCCGAGGTGAACAAGCACTTCGGCGGGCGCACCGAGATGATCGACCGCCAGCAGATCCGCGAACTGGTGCCGAGCCTCAACCTCGACCCCGGCCACCTGCCGGTGATCGCCGGGCTCTGGCACATCGACGGCGCCACTGCACGCCACGATGCCGTGGCCTGGGGCTATGCCAAGCAGGCCGCCAAGCGCGGCGTGGAAATCCACCAGCTCACCGAAGTGCAGGACCTGGTGGTGCGCGACGGTCGCATCGAAGCGGTGAAGACCAACCGCGGCACCGTGCAGTGCGGCGGCGTGGTCCAGGCCATCGCCGGGGCCAGCTCGCTGCTGATGGCCAAGGCCGGCATCCGCGCGCCGATCCACACCTACCCGCTGCAGGCCATGGTCACCCAGCCGTTCAAGCCGTTCCTCGATCCGCTGGTGAGCTCCTCGGCGCTGCACTGCTACGTGCAGCAGACCAGCCGTGGCGAGATCGTCTTCGGCGGCGGCTCCGACCCCTACCCGCTGTACAACACCCGCTCGACCCTGGACCTGAAGGAAAGCCTGCTGGCCCACGCCATCGAGATGTTCCCCTTCATGGCCAACGCCAAGCTGATGCGCCAGTGGGCCGGGATCACCGACATGACGCCGGACTACAGCCCGATCATGGGCCTGTCGCCGGTGGAGAACTACTACCTCGACGCCGGCTGGGGCACCTGGGGCTTCAAGGCCACGCCCATCTGCGGCAAGACCATGGCGGAACTCGTGGCCAGCGGTGGCAAGGTGCCGGAACTGATCGCGCCCTTCGCGCTGGAGCGCTTCAGCCGCTTCCAGCAGGTCAACGAGATGGGCGCCACCGCGGCCAGCCACTGAGGAACCAGCCATGAAGATCCTGACCTGCCCGCTCAACGGGCCGCGCAACATCAGCGAGTTCACCTACGGCGGCGAGTTCAAGCAGATGCCCGATCCCGCCACCTGCAGCGACATCGAATGGGCCGACTACGTGTTCAACAGTGACAACGCCGCCGGCATCGTTCTCGAATGGTGGCTGCACAACGCCTCCAGCTATTGGTTTCTGGCCGAGCGCCACACGGTCACCGACCAGGTGATCCGCACCTTCGACCCCAGGGAAATCTTCGACCGGCGCATCGACTTCGCCGTCGCTCAACCAGCCACAGCTCAGGAGTCAGCCCAATGAGCGCCCTCACCCGTCTCCCCGCTCCCATGGGCCTGCTGATCGACCGCGAGAAGCCGCTGCGCTTCTCCTTCGACGGCAGCGATTACCAGGGCTACGAGGGCGACAGCATCGCCAGCGCCCTGCTCGGCAACGACCGCTGGCTGCTCTCGCGCTCGTTCAAGTACCACCGCCCGCGCGGCCCGCTGACCCTCGCCGGGCAGGACGCCAACACCCTGGTGCAACTGCCCGACGAGCCCAACGTGCTGGCCGACATGCACCCTGCCCGCGACGGCCTGGCGGTGCAAGGCCAGAACTACGCCGGCAGCCTCGACCACGACCGCGACGCCTACCTGGGCAAGTTCTCGCGCTTCATGCCGGTGGGTTTCTACTACCGTTCGTTCTACAAGCCCAAGGGCATGTGGAAGGTCTGGGAACCGCTGATCCGCAAGAAGGCCGGGCTCGGCGTGCTCGACCTCGACTTCCGGCCGCAGTACTACGACAAGGCCTATCTGTTCGTTGACCTCGCCATCATCGGCGCCGGCCCGGCTGGCCTGCGCGCCGCACTGGACGCCGCCAATGCCGGCGCCAGGGTCCTGCTGGTGGAACAGCTGCCGGTGCTCGGCGGCTCGCTCAACTACGCCCGCTTCGACCTCTCCGGCAAGCGCGCCGCCGAGGTGCGCGACGTGCTGGTCGGCTCCGTGCAGGATCACCCCAACATCCAGGTGCTGACCCAGGCCACCTGCAACGCCTGGTTCGCCGACAACTACCTGCCGGTCATCCAGCACAAACGGATGTACAAGGTCCGCGCGACCCGCTGCCTGGTGGCTGCCGGGTCCTTCGACCAACCGGTGGTGTTCCGCAACAACGACCTGCCCGGCGTGCTGCTGACCAGTGCCGCCCAGCGTCTGATGAAGCTGTACGCGGTGAAGCCGGGCAACCGCGCCGTGGTGCTGACCGGCAACGACGACGGCTACCTGGCCGCCCTCGACCTGCAGGAACAGGGGGTCGGCGTGGCCGCCGTGGTGGACATGCGCGCCGCCCCCGCCGACGCCCGCCTCGCCGATGAACTGAAGTACCGCAAGATCCCGCTGCACAAAGCCAGCACCGTCTACGAAGCCCTGCACGAACCCGGCCTGCGCCACGTAAGCGGCGTGGACATCCGCCGCATCACCGGCCAGGGGCAAGTCGCCGAGCATGGCGAGCACCTGGACTGCGATCTGCTGTGCATGTCCGCCGGCTACATGCCGGTCTACCAACTGCTCTGCCAGGCCGGCGGCAAGCTGGCCTACGAAGAGGATCGCGCTGAATTCGCCATCAGCGGCCTGCCGGCCGGACTGGATATCGCCGGCTCGGTCAATGGTCACCACAGCCTGGTCAACACCCTGGCCGACGGCGCCCGCGCAGCCAGCGCCGCCCTCGAAGCGCTGGGCCTGGAAGCGCCGGCGCCGCGCATCTATGTCGACGAGCCGCGGGTCAACTTCGACTGGCCGATCTTCCCCCACCCCAAGGGCAAGGACTTCGTCGATTTCGACGAGGACCTGCAGGTGCGCGACATCATCAACGCCACCCGCAGCGGCTACCGCGACGTGCAACTGGTCAAGCGCTTCTCCACCGTCGGCATGGGCCCGTCCCAGGGCCGTCATTCGGCGTTGCCCACCGCGCGCCTGGTGGCCCAGTCCACCGGTCGCAGCATCAGTGAAACCGGCGTGACCACCGCGCGTCCGCCGTTCGAGGCGGAGAAGCTCGCCCACGTCGCCGGCCGCGCCTTCGACCCGTACCGGCAGACGCCCATGCATCGCCGCCACCTCGAAGCCGGCGCGAAGATGATGCCCGCCGGCATCTGGCAGCGCCCGGCGTACTACGGCAAGGCGCAGGATCGCGAGCGCTGCATGCAGGAAGAGGCACGCCATGTGCGCGAGAAGGTCGGCATGATCGACGTCTCCACCCTCGGCGGCCTCGACGTGCGCGGCCCGGACGCAGCGGAACTGCTGGAGCGCCTGTACACCTTCGGCTTCGCCAAGCTGCCCATCGGCCGCACCCGCTACGCGCTGATGACCAATGAGCACGGCGTGGTGATCGACGACGGCGTCTGCGCGCGGCTGGGCGAGCGGCATTTCTACGTCACCGCAACCACCAGCGGCGTGGACCGCATCTACCAGCAGATGCTCAAGTGGAACGCCCAGTGGCGGCTCAACGTCGACATCACCAACGTCACCGCCGCCCTCGCCGCGGTGAACCTCGCCGGCCCCCTGTCGCGCCTGGTGCTGGCGAAGGTCTGCGAAGACATCGAGCTGTCCGCCGAGGCCTTCCCCTATCTGGGCGTGCGCACCGGCAAGGTCGCCGGCATCCCGGCCCGCGTTTTGCGCGTGGGCTTCGTCGGCGAACTGGGCTACGAGATCCACGTACCGGCGCGTTTCGCCGAACGCCTGTGGGACGTACTGATGGAAGCCGGCGCCGAGCACGGCATCCGTCCCTTCGGCGTGGAGACCCAGCGCCTGCTGCGCCTGGAAAAAGGTCACGTGATCATCAGCCAGGACACCGACGGCATGACCCATCCGGCGGAAATCGACATGCAGTGGGCCATCGGCCGCAACAAGCCGTTCTTCGTCGGCAAGCGCTCCATCGAAATCCTCGAGGCGCAACCGCTCAAGCGCAAGCTCGTGGGCTTCACCCTGCCCCGTGGCAGCGCCCAGCCGCTGGAGGGCCACCTGGTGCTCGACGGTGCCGACATCAGCGGCAACGTCACCTCCTGCGAGTACTCGCAGACCCTGGGCCTGATCGTCGGCCTGGCCTATGCCGGCGCCCACCAGGCGATGCCGGGCATGCAGATCCCGATCCGCGTCGAAGGCGGCCAGGTGGTGCGCGCCAACGTCGTCCAGTTGCCCTTCTACGATCCGCAGAACCTGCGCCAGGAGCTCTGAATCATGTCCAGCCTGAAAGCCGAAGACTTCATCGAACGCAGCCCGCTCTACCCGCTGCACCACGGCGCCCGACTGGCCGCGCTGGGCAGCAGCGCCATCGTCGCCCGCTACGGCGAGCAGGAAGAACACGCACAGCTGCGGAGCTGCGCGCTGATCGACCTGAGCAACCTGCCTCGCGCGGGCTTCCGGGGCCTCGACGCCGCTGCCTACCTCCAGGCGCGCGGTTATGTGCTGCCGGGCGCGCCCAACCAGGCGCTGCGCCAGGACGACGGCACACTGGTCGCGCGTCTGTCGCAGACCGAGTACCTGCTGCTCGGCAGCCTGCACGACATGGGCGCGCGCATCGCTGCCGAGGAAGCGACCTGGCAACTCGATGACAGTGCCAACTACCTGCTGCCGCGCCAGGACAGCCACGCCTGGCTGCAGCTCAGCGGCACGCACTACGCCCAAGTGATGGCCAAGCTCTGCGGCGTCGACCTGCGCCCTCAGGCCTTCGGCCCCGGCACGGTGGCGCAGACCTCGGCGGCGCGGATCAACGTCATCGTCATCAACTCCGGCAGTGCCGAGCTACCCAGTCTGCAGATCCTCTGCGACCGCGCCTCGGTGGAGTATTTCTGGACGGCAATGCTGGACGCCATGGACGAGTTCGACGGCCGCCCGGTGGGCATCGACGCCCTGATCGACTGAGCAGCCGGCGGCGCCCTTCGCCTGGCGCCGCCCAGGGAGACAGCATGAGTGAAAGCGAATACCGCGTACCGGCGCTCGAACGCGGCCTCAACCTGCTCGGCCTGTTCAACGCTCGCGAGCGCAGCCTGGGCATGAATGAGATGGCCGAGCGCCTGGGAGTCAGCCCCTCGGCGCTCTACCGCATCGTCCAGACACTGCAGGACATGGGCTACCTGAAACGGCTTGAGCGCAACCAGTACGAACTGGGCGCCCGAGTGATCTCCGACGGCTTCGCCTACCTGTGCAGCCGGGACATCGTCGAAATCGCCTTGCCACACCTCAACGCCCTGCGCGACAGGACCTCGCTGTCCTGCCACCTGAGCATCCGCGAGCAGACCGAGAGCCTCTATATCTACCGCGCCTTCGCCCCGCAGCGACTGACGGTGAACATCCCGGTGGGCACCCGCCTGCCCTGCCACGTGACCGCCCTGGGCCGCGTGCTGCTCACCGAACTGGACGCCGACGGCCTCGCTCAGCTCTACCAGCAGGTGCGCCTGGACGACTACCCCGCACCGGCGCCCCGCACCCTGCTGGAACTGCAGCACACCGTCGCCGAGGACCGCGAGCGCGGCTGGGTACTGCACCGCTCGGACTACTCGACGGCGATTGCCACCAGCATCCGCGACCGCGCCGGGAAAGTCGTAGCGGCCATCAACCTGTCCGGCCCCGAGGCGGTCCTCGCCACCAGCGGCGCCGAGCAACGCTACCTGGAGCTGCTGCTGAACACCGCCGACGGCATTTCAGGCGAACTGGTGACCTGACTGGGCACGGCAAGACTGCCATCTACAAACCTGGCCAATGCCCTCCCTTGCCATCCTGCTGTCGGAGTCATAGCCAGGGCAGTCCATCAGGCGTTTCATCCAAGGCGAGCACCGTTGCTGCCTGAGAGCCTGGATGATTACGTCACGGACACCCACCCGGTTCGAGTAGTCGATGTGTTCGTCGATGAACTCGATCTCGGCCGGTTGGGCCGGCCCATGCTCGCGCAGACCCAGCCAGACGGTGATGCTGTGGTCGGCGACTGCCGCCCGATCAGACGTGTTTCCGTCTGGCTCCTTCAGGCAACAGCTAAGGCGGTTATCGGTCAGAAGCGGACGTTTAGAGTAAAGAAATCAAGTCTGTCCCCTTTTCCTCTCTCTTTTCTCCTTTTGCTCCCAAGCAGACACACCACGCCTTGGCAGCTAGCGGAAAGGGGCGGCCCGCAATTGCGGGCCACTCGCCGTCAGACCTGGGCCATCCCGCCATCGACGAACAGCTCGACGCCATTGATGAAGCTGGCCGACTCCGAGGCCAGGAAGGCCACCGCCTTGCCGATTTCCCGCGGCTCGCCCAAGCGGCCCAGCGGCACCTGGCTGGCCAGAGCGTCGAACAGGCCCTGGCGTGCTTCTTCGGGCACAAGGTCGCCGAGGCCGGGGGTGCGGACCGGGCCGGGGCTGACGACATTGACGCGGATGCCACGGTCCTTCAGGTCCAGCGCCCAGGATCGGGCGAAATTGCGCACGGCGGCCTTGCTCGCGCTGTAGACGCTGAAGTTGGCGGTGCCCTGGATCGAGGTAGTGGACGAGGTCAGTATCACCGAAGCGCCATCGGTCAGCAGCGGCAGCGCCTTCTGCACGGTGAACAGCACGCCGCGCACGTTGGTGCCGAAGATGCGATCGAAGTGTTCCTCGGTGATCGCTCCCAACGGCTGCATGTCGCCGCCGCCAGCATTGGCGAAGAGGATATCCAGTCGGCCGGCGGTTTTCGCGATCTGCGCATAGACCGCATCGAGGTCGGCGAGCACCGAGGCGTCGGCGCGGATCGCCGTGGCGGCCGGACCGATGGCTTCCACAGCGGAGTCTAATTCGGCTTGGCGGCGACCGGTGATGAATACCCGCGCGCCTTGCGCGGCAAGTTCCTGCGCGGCACCGAGGCCGATGCCGCTGCTACCGCCGGTGACCAGTGCAACTTTTCCAGTGAAGGGCTTGTTCATGATGAGCTCCCAGAGATCAAGAATTGAGTTTCAGGTTTGACGATTCTGCCTCTCTGGCCGGCGTCTGGCGCCGCTTTCAGGTGAGGCATGGCGCTACTTTAGGAGCCGTTGATTAGGGGAAAAAGCGCGCACAATGGAATGACTATCCATACTCATGGATAATCCAGTGACAACTCTACAGAGGCTTTTCCATGGATCAGCTCCAGGCCATTCGCGCCTTCGCCCGCGTGGTGGAAGCCGGCAACTTCACCCGCGCCGCCGACTCGCTGGACATGCCCAACGCTACGCTTAGCAAGTTGGTGCAGGAGCTCGAAGCGCACCTGGGCGTACGCCTGCTGCAGCGCACCACGCGGCGCGTCACGGTGACACCGGAGGGCCAGGACTATTATGCGAAGGCCACCCGCGTACTGCGTGACCTGGAAGACATCGACTCGTCCTTCAACATCGCCCGCAGCAAGCCGCGCGGCCACCTGCGTATCGACGTCGGCGGATCGACCGCGCGGGACGTGCTGGTGCCGCTACTGCCTGACTTTCTGGCGCGGTATCCGGATATCCGTATCGACCTGGGGGTGTCCGACCGTTCGGTGGACCTGATCGGCGACAACGTCGATTGCGTGATTCGCGGCGGCGCGATGGACGCCTCGTCGCTGGTGGCGCGTAGCATCGGCCAGGCGACCATGGTCACCTGCGCCTCTGCCGAGTACCTGCGCCACAACGGAGTTCCCGCCTACCCGGAAGAACTGCGCAACGGCCATCGGCTGGTCAGCTACCTGTCGCCGCAGAACGGCCGCGCGGTGCCCTTCCGCTTCGAGCGCGACGGCGAACGCAGCGAGCTCAAAATCGAGCATCGCATCGGCGTTAACGAAAGCAACGCGCACCTGGCCGCCTGTATCGCGGGATTGGGCATCATCCAGACTTTCACCTACGCTGCGGGCGCCGCCCTGCGTGACGGCACGCTGGTGGAAATTCTCGAAGACTGGCGCCCCGCGCCCTATCCGTTCCACGTCGTTTACCCGCAGAACCGATACGTCACCCACCGCCTGCGGGTGTTCATCGATTGGCTCGTCGAGTGCATTCCGAGCAAAGTCGCCGGCTGAGCGCACTACAGTGCTTATGTACTCCTTCGGAGGCCGTGTTAACTCCCCGTGCAATCATCGCTCGCACGTCCATCGCTTCTCGCAGGTTGGGACCGGCTGTTTTGGGTCGTTCTCTAACGGTCATAGCCATGCAGCGTGCTGGTCAGTTCCGATGCAAATGCTTCCTCAACTCACCATCAAAAAAGGGAGACAGCACTGAAAATTTCGGGCGGGGCAAAACTCGGAGGCGCTACAAAAGCAACAGACATAAAAAAATCCAGTCACCGCTAAGTGACTGGATTTTCTAGGGATTTTTGGTCGGGACGGAGTGATTCGAACACTCGACCCCTTGCACCCCATGCAAGTGCGCTACCAGGCTGCGCTACGCCCCGACGTTGCTACCAGGTTGCCCTGGAAGCGGATCGCACTATACCCCAAGCGTTTGCTTCGGAGAAGTACTTTTTTCATTTTTTTCAGTTACTTGCGCAGGACGTGCAGCACGTCCTCCAATTCGGCGATCATCTGCCGAATCAGTTGCTTGTACTGGGTGGCGTCCTCGCGTGCTTCGTCGCCGGTAAGGCGCTGGCGAGCGCCGCCGATGGTGAAGCCCTGGTCATAGAGCAGCGCACGGATCTGGCGAATCATGAGCACATCCTGACGCTGGTAGTAGCGCCGGTTGCCTCGTCGCTTGACCGGGTTGAGTTGCGGGAACTCCTGTTCCCAGTACCGCAGCACGTGCGGCTTCACCGCGCAAAGATCGCTTACTTCACCGATGGTGAAGTAGCGCTTGCCCGGAATGGGGGGCAGCTCGTCGTTATGACTTGGTTCCAGCATAAGCCTCAACCCTGGCCTTCAGTTTCTGCCCTGGACGAAAGGTGACGACGCGCCGGGCTGTGATCGGGATTTCCTCTCCCGTCTTCGGGTTGCGTCCGGGACGCTGGCGCTTGTCGCGCAGGTCGAAGTTGCCGAAACCCGACAACTTCACCTGTTCGTTATGCTCCAGCGCCTGGCGGATCTCTTCGAAGAAGAGCTCCACCAGTTCCTTGGCTTCCCGCTTATTCAGGCCCAGCTCTTCGTACAGACGTTCAGCAATTTCAGCTTTCGTCAGAGCCCCCATACGCTACTTCCTTAACGTGGCGTTGAACCTTTGTTCCAGCGAGGCGACGATATTCTGCGTAGTCGCGTTCACCTCGTCATCGTTAAGAGTGCGTGATGGATGCTGCCAGGTCAAGCCAACGGCCAAGCTTTTTCTAAGCGGATCAATGCCTTTACCGTGGTAGACGTCAAAAAGCCTGAGGTCCGTCAGCCATTCCCCCGCCGTTTCACGGATATTTGCCAGGACGAATTCGGCCGGGGTATCCAGATCGACGATCAGGGCCAGGTCACGGCGCACTTCGGGGAAGCGCGACAGTTCACTGAATTTCGGCAGGCGGCCCTTGGCGACTTCGGCCAGTACCAGCTCGAACACATAGACCGGGCGATCCAGGTCCAGTGCCTTGGCCAGTTCCGGGTGCAGGGCGCCGAGGTAGCCGACCAGCACGCCGTCGCGCTCGATCTTGGCGGTCTGGCCCGGATGCAGCGCCGGGTGTTCCGCCGGCGAGAAGGTGAAGGCATCGATGGCGCCGGCGTTACCCAGCAGCGCTTCGACGTCGGCTTTCACGTCGAAGAAGTCGACGTTCTCGCGGCCATTGGCCCAGCCTTCCGGCTGACGGGCGCCGCAGACGACGCCGGCGAGCATGTTTTCCTGCACCAGCCCTTCCAGCTGACCGACGAAGCGCAGGCCGCTTTCGAACAGGCGCACGCGGGTCTGCTGGCGGTTGAGGTTGTGCTGCAGGGACTTCACCAGACCCGGCCAGAGCGAGGCGCGCATGGCGGCCATGTCGGCGGAGATCGGATTGGCCAGCATCAGCGGCTCGACACCGGGGTGGAACAGCTGGAACAGCTTGGGATCGATGAAGCTGTAGGTGATGGCTTCCTGGTAGTCGCGGGCGACCAGCAGGCGGCGCAGCGCCGGCAGTTCGGCCTGGGACTCGGACTTGGTGTTCGGCGCCAGACGGGCCTGCGGGTAGCGAACCGGCAGACGGTTGTAGCCGTAGAGGCGGCCCAGTTCTTCGATCAGATCGACTTCGATGGAGACGTCGAAGCGATGACTGGGCACGCCAACGGTCCAGGCGTCGGCACCGGCTTTCTGGACGTCGAATTCCAGGGCGGTGAGCAAACGCTCGATCTCGGCGTTTTCCAGGGTCATGCCCAGCATCTGGGTGGCGCGCTCGGCGCGCAGGGTGACCGGCGCAACCTTGGGCAGATCGGCTTCGCTGACGGCTTCCACGATCGGCCCGGCTTCGCCGCCGACGATCTGCAGCAGCAGTTCGGTGGCGCGCTCCATGGCGCGACGGGCCAGCTGCGAGTCCACGCCGCGCTCGAAGCGGTGCGAAGCATCGGTGTGCAGGCCATAGGAACGGGCCTTGCCGGCAACGGCGATATTGTCGAAGAAGGCGCTTTCGAGGAACAGGTCGCGGGTCTTGGCGCTGACGCCGCTGTGCTCACCGCCCATCACGCCAGCGATGGCCAGGGCGCGTTCGTGGTCGGCGATCACCAGGGTATCGGCACGCAGGGTGACTTCCTGGCCGTCGAGCAGGACGAGCTTCTCGCCCTCCTCCGCCATGCGCACACGCACGCCGCCCTTGATCTCGTCGAGGTCGAAGGCGTGCATCGGCTGCCCCAGTTCGATCATCACGTAGTTGGTGATGTCGACGGCGGCGTCGATGCTGCGGATGTCGGAACGGCGCAGGCGCTCGACCATCCACAGGGGAGTCGGCTTGCTCAGGTCGACGTTGCGAACGACGCGACCGAGGTAGCGCGGGCAGGACTTGGGCGCCAGCAGCTCAACGCTGCGCACTTCGTCGATCTGCGGAGCGACGACGTTGACCAGCACCGGCTTGACCTCGGCGCTGTACAGCGCGCCGACTTCGCGAGCGAGGCCGGTCAGGGACAGGCAGTCACCACGGTTGGGGGTCAGGCCGATCTCGATGGAGGCATCGTCCAGTTCGAGATATTCACGGATGTTGGCGCCCACCGGCGCATCCGCGGCGAGCTCCATCAGGCCGGCGTTCTCTTCGCTGATTTCCAGCTCTTTGGCCGAGCAGAGCATGCCGTTGGATTCAACGCCGCGCAGCTTGGCCTTCTTGATCTTGAAGTCGCCCGGCAGTTCGGCGCCGATCATGGCGAAGGGGATCTTCAGGCCCGGGCGCACGTTGGGCGCGCCGCAGACGACCTGGAAGGTCTCCGAACCATTGCTGACCTGGCAGACGCGCAGCTTGTCGGCGTCCGGGTGCTGTTCGGTCGACAGCACTTCGCCCACGACCACGCCACTGAACTGGCCGGCAACCGGGATCACGGCATCGACCTCGAGGCCCGCCATGGACAGACGAGCCACCAGCTCGTCACGGGATACCTGCGGATTTACCCAGCTCCGCAGCCACTGTTCACTGAATTTCATCCTGCTCTCCTAAATGCGTTGACGGTCGTGCGGGCTAGCGGAACTGGCCGAGGAACCGCAGATCGTTGTCGAAGAACAGGCGCAAGTCGTTCACGCCATAGCGCAGCATGGCCAGACGCTCGATACCCATGCCGAAGGCGAAGCCCTGGTACTTCTCGGGGTCGATGCCGGACATGCGCAGCACGTCGGGGTGGACCATGCCGCAACCCATGACTTCCAGCCAGCCGGTCTGCTTGCAGACGCGGCAACCCTTGCCGCTGCAGAGCACGCACTGGATGTCGACTTCCGCCGAAGGCTCGGTGAAGGGGAAGAAGGACGGACGGAAGCGGACGGAGAATTCCTTCTCGAAGAAGGCGCGGAGGAATTCCTCGATGGTGCCCTTGAGGTCGGCGAAGCTGACGTCTTCGTCGACCAGCAGACCTTCGACCTGGTGGAACATGGGCGAGTGGGTCAGGTCGGAGTCGCAGCGGTACACGCGGCCCGGGCAGACAATGCGAATCGGCGGCTTCTGGCTTTCCATGGTGCGGACCTGTACCGGCGAGGTATGGGTGCGCAGCAGCATGTTCGCATTGAAGTAGAAGGTGTCGTGCATGGCACGAGCCGGGTGGTGGCCCGGAATGTTGAGCGCTTCGAAGTTGTGGTAGTCGTCTTCGACTTCCGGCCCCTCGGCCACTTCATAGCCGATGCGGGTGAAGCACTGCTCGATGCGTTCCTTGGTGCGGGTGACCGGATGCAGGCCGCCGGAGGACTGGCCACGGCCTGGCAGGGTCACGTCGATGCGCTCGGCTGCCAGCTTGGCGGCGAGGGCGGCGCCCTCCAGCTCGGCCTTGCGGGCATTCAGCTCATCCTGAACCTTTTCCTTGGCGACGTTGATCAGCGCGCCGACCTTGGGGCGCTCTTCGGCCGGCAGGTCGCCCAGGGTCTTCATGACCTGGGTCAGCTCGCCTTTCTTGCCGAGGTAGTGAACCCGGATCTGCTCCAGGGCGTTGACGTCTTCGGTGTTTCGCACGGCGTCCAGGGCCTGCGAAACCAGCGCGTCCAGGTTTTCCATGTACCAACTCCAGATACAAAATAGGGGAAGAGCGGTAAGGCTCTTCCCCTATCGGTGACGTTACGTCCGGACCGAGATCCGGTAACTGTCGTAGGGCTTAAGCCAGGCTGGCCTTCGCTTTCTCGACAATCGCGGTAAACGCCGCTTTTTCGTTCACAGCCAGATCGGCCAGTACCTTACGGTCGATCTCGATGGCCGCCTTCTTCAGGCCAGCGATCAGACGGCTGTAGGACAGACCGTTCTGACGAGCACCAGCGTTGATACGGGCGATCCACAGGGCGCGGAACTGACGCTTGCGCTGACGACGGTCACGGTAGGCGTATTGGCCAGCCTTGATTACCGCCTGCTTGGCAACGCGGAACACGCGCGAACGCGCACCGTAGTAGCCTTTTGCGAGCTTCAGGATCTTCTTGTGACGACGACGGGCAATCACGCCACGCTTAACACGAGCCATTTATCTATCCTCTACCAGAAATCAACGCAGACGCAGGGAGCGTTCTACACGGCGAACGTCGGAAGCAGCGAGCAGCGAGGTGCCGCGCAGCTGACGCTTACGCTTGGTGGTCATTTTGGTCAGGATGTGGCTCTTGAAAGCGTGCTTGTGCTTGATGCCACCAGCAGTCACTTTGAAGCGCTTCTTGGCGCCACTCTTGGTTTTCATCTTTGGCATGTTTAGTACTCCGCATTCGTTAACAACTGATAACCATCAGGCCTGCCAGTGCCCGGGAGGTTATTTACGCTTCTTGGGAGCGATGACCATCATCAGCTGGCGTCCTTCCAGCTTGGGATGCTGTTCCACGGTGCCGAATTCGGCGAGGTCGTTTTCGACCCGCTTCAACAGCTCCATGCCCAGCTCCTGGTGGGCCATCTCACGACCACGGAATCGAAGCGATACCTTGGCCTTGTCCCCTTCATTAAGGAAACGTACCAGGTTGCGTAGTTTTACCTGGTAATCCCCTTCTTCCGTCCCTGGACGAAACTTGATTTCTTTAATCTGCTGCTGGTGCTGGTTCTTCTTCGCAGCGGCGGCCTGCTTCTTCTTCTCGAAGAGGTGCTTGCCGTAGTCCATGATGCGGCAGACAGGGGGCACCGCATCAGCAGAAATTTCTACCAGGTCCAGCTTGGCTTCATCCGCTTGACGGAGGGCCTCATCGAGGGAGACCACACCAATCTGCTGACCGTCAGCACCAATCAGACGAACCTCACGGGCGGTGATGTTCTCGTTGATCGGCGGTTTCGGGAGAGCCCGCTTATCCTGTCTCATTTCACGCTTAATAATGATTACTCCGAGTCTTGGCGACCACGCCGGGAAACCGCCTGAGCCAGCAGCTCAGCGAACTGGGCGATCGGCATCGAGCCGAGGTCTGCCCCTTCGCGCGTACGTACGGCGACGGCCTGCGATTCAACTTCCCTATCACCGATAACCAACAGATAGGGAACCTTGAGCAAAGTATGCTCGCGGATTTTAAAGCCAATTTTCTCGTTTCTCAAGTCAGACTTGGCACGGAATCCGCTTTGCTCGAGCTGACGCACCACTTCTTCAGCCCATTCGGCCTGCTTGTCAGTGATATTCATCACCACGGCCTGGGTCGGCGCGAGCCAGGCCGGGAACAGGCCGGCGTAATGCTCGATCAGCATGCCGATGAAGCGCTCGAAGGAGCCGAGGATCGCGCGGTGCAGCATGACCGGACGGGTACGGCTGTTATCTTCGGCGATATAGCTGGCATCCAGACGCTCCGGGAGGTTCGGATCGTACTGCAGGGTGCCGCACTGCCAGTTACGGCCGAGGCAGTCCTTGAGGGTGAACTCGATCTTCGGACCGTAGAAGGCGCCCTCACCCGGCTGGTATTCCCACTCAAGACCGGACTCGTTCAGAGCATCGGCCAGCGCACCTTCGGCGCGATCCCACAGCTCTTCGGAACCGACGCGCTTGGCCGGACGAGTGGACAGCTTCATGGAGACATCGCTGAAGCCGAAGTCCGAATAGACCTGCAGGGTCAGCTTGATGAAGTCGGCCGCCTCCTTCTTCACCTGTTCTTCGGTGCAGAAGATGTGGGCGTCGTCCTGGGTGAAGCCACGCACGCGCATGATGCCGTGCAGCGCGCCGGACGGCTCGTTGCGGTGGCAAGCACCGAACTCGGCGAGGCGCAGCGGCAGGTCGCGGTAGGACTTCAGACCCTGGTTGAAGATCTGCACGTGGCACGGGCAGTTCATCGGCTTGACCGCGAAATCGCGACTTTCCGACGAGGTGGTGAACATGTTCTCGGCGTAGTTGGTCCAGTGGCCCGAACGCTCCCAGAGGATGCGGTCGACGACCTGCGGGGTACGCACTTCCACATAGCCGTGGTCACGCTGCACCTTGCGCATGTACTGCTCGAGCACCTGGTAGACGGTCCAGCCGTTCGGGTGCCAGAAGACCATGCCCGGCGCCTCTTCCTGGAGGTGGAAGAGATCGAGCTGCTTGCCGATGCGACGGTGGTCGCGCTTCTCGGCTTCCTCGATGCGCTGGACGTAGGCCGCCAGCTGTTTCTTGTCCGCCCAGGCGGTGCCATAGACGCGCTGCAGCTGCTCGTTCTTCGAGTCGCCGCGCCAATAGGCGCCGGAAATCTTGGTCAGCTTGAAGGCCTTCAGGAAACGAGTGTTCGGAACGTGCGGGCCGCGACACATGTCCACGTACTCCTCGTGGAAGTACAGGCCCATAGCCTTCTCGTCCGGCATGTCGTCGATGAGGCGCAGCTTGTACTCCTCACCACGAGCCTTGAAGGTCTCGATCACTTCGGCACGCGGAGTCATCTTCTTGACGACGTCGTAGTCCTTGTCGATCAGCTCGGCCATGCGCTTTTCGATGGCCGCCATGTCTTCGGGGGTGAAGGGGCGCTCGAACGCAATGTCGTAATAGAAGCCTTCGTCGATCACCGGACCGATGACCATCTTGGCAGTCGGGTACAACTGCTTGACCGCATGGCCCACCAGGTGAGCGCAGGAGTGGCGAATGATTTCCAGCCCGTCCTCGTCCTTCGGGGTAATGATCTGCAGGGTCGCGTCGCTGTCGATGATGTCGCAGGCATCGACCAGGCGGCCGTTGACCTTGCCGGCCAGGGTGGCTTTCGCCAGGCCTGCGCCAATTGATTGCGCCACCTCGGTCACACTGACCGGATGATCGAAGGAACGCTGACTACCGTCGGGAAGAGTAATGATGGGCATGGCGCCTCCTCTCCTAGTGGTGACCCCTACGAAAGGCCACATGGGTTGGGATGTGCCAGTAAGCGTCGCCCGCCGGGTCTGCCTGCCTCACAGTGGCAGGCGCCTTGTCGGCACCCTGCGCTTTCGCGCGCGGACGGAGATCACTGGAAGAAATCGGATAAAACCCGCCCGCGAACGATAGCGGGCAAGGCGTGCGATGTTACTGCAACTTTGGCTAACTGACGAGCGACAGCCCTGACTTCGCTCAGTATTGCTCGACAAATTCCAGCACAGTCCGATTGAAGGACGCCGGACGGATCACATTCATGCCATGGGATGCACCAGGGATCATCGAAGTTCGCACATCCGCCAAGGCTGCCTGAAGTGCCTGGATAATGCGCGGAAAAGGCTCCGGGCTCTTCGCCCCGCCGATTAACAGAACCGGTAAATGCAACTGCTCGAGTTGAGCATGAGAAATCGGCCGCGGATGATCCGCCACCTGCCCCACCAATGTCATGGCATTGGCCGTGGCCATTTCGCGAAATTGTCGGGAAGAACGCTCCCACACGCCCGCGCCGCTCACAGTATCGACGAAGAGTTGCAACCCCTCACCGATCCGGCCCGCACGAATCATGGTCAGCGCCTGCTGGCGAAACTGATTGCGTTCATCCGGGGATATTGGCGAGACCAACCCCGCCATACGGAATACGTCTTCCGCATAATCCCCACCAGGATCGGCCAGCGTCAGCGAACGCAACTTCTGCGGCACGGCCAATGCCACTCGCAGACAGAGATTGCCACCGCGCGAATGCCCGAGCAGATGCGCAGGACCAGGCAATTGATCCAGCAATGCAAGCAGGTCGCTCACATGTTGCTCAGTCGTGAACCCCGCACCCTCACCATCCCATCGCTCAGGAAAATAGTGGCGCAGACTGGGCGCCACCACATGATAGCGAGCCGACAAGGCGGCGAACTGCCCCTGCCAATAGCGATAATCGCAGAGCGATCCGTGAACCAATACAAGCGGCACCCCCTGCCCCGCCACCTGGCACGCAAGCTCATAACCATTGACCCGATACTGCACAATCTCGTTATTCATCCAGCACTCGCACTCAACGCACCACAATAAAGCACACAATATTCAGAGGGACTTGGCAGGAACCCACCCCTTTAGCCCGCGCATTATCCCTCAAGAAACAACTAATCTGCGCACTCGGATAACCGCCCAGGGGTTTTAAGCTGTACTTTCCAAATCGCAACAATTCATATCCATAGTTGACGCCGCTAACGACAAGAACAGAAAATCGCCCCCACAATTCACCCTGCCGACGGGAGCATATGATGTCCAAACTTGCGGAGTTCCGCGAAGCCGAACGCCAGCTCAAAGAACAACTCGCCCTGCTGGAAAAACTCAAGAATGACAGCAGTCTGAAAAAGGAACTGGAGTTCAAGGACCAACTGCAAGCCCTGATGGACCAGTACGGCATGAACCTGCGGAATGTGATCAACATTCTCGACCCACAGACCACCGGCGAACCGGCACCGACCCAGCAGCGCCGCAGCCGCCAGCTGAAAGTCTACAAAAACCCCAACTCCGGCGAAGTCATCGAGACCAAGGGCGGCAATCACAAGACCCTGAAAGCGTGGAAGCAACAGTTCGGCGCTGAAACCGTCGAATCCTGGCTGCAGAAGTAAGACGAAAAAGCCGCAGCGCGCTCCCGCCCTGCGGCTTTTTTCTTTACCCATTCGCAATGATTCTGACCAACGGCCTTACATCAACTGGCTATTGCCGACAGAAATCCATATAATTCCGAACGCGAGTACCAAACCCAAGGTCGCCCCTCCCAGCACTCCCCTACCATGATCCAGGGTTGAAGCTGGGCGCTACAGGGCCACGGCCAGCGCCTCCTCCGCATCGATTCCAGAGCACGTCAAGCCGCGCCAGGAAAGCTTGCCCGAGCGATAGCGCCTACGTCAGTTCAACTGCCTTTACCCAACACCGCAGACTGACGCGAACCGACCCTCAAGTTTCCATTCGCTGCCATATTCCGGTCACACGCTTTCTGCATCCTCAGATTGCACCCGGAGCTTTTTACGATTTCAACGGTCATAGGACCGTTACCTATTTGGAAAGACAAGACAATGAAAACCTCCCCGCATATCCAGGAGGCGATTCGCACCCTTTCGGTAGCCTTCGCTCCTCTGAACTGCGTCATTCAGGCCAAGCGCAAGCACGGCTTCAGCTTCACGCTGGTGAACGAGCATGGCATCGCCAAGCACACCGAGCGCCTGTACCCCCAGCAGTATCAGGCAGAAGCGCCACTGCAAGCGGTCATCGAGCGCGTGCAAGCCACCCTCGCCGCCTGAGCCTGAAAATGAAAAGCCCCGCCAAAGCGGGGCTTTTTGCTTTCTGCCACCCATATAAAGGCAGCAACCTGCATGAACGTCAGCGCAGACTGATCCCCGCCTTGACCGATTCGATTTCCCCCGCCAGCGCCGCATAGCGCTCCGCCTGCGCCGCGTAGGTCAGCGAGTAGGCAGCACCATCACCCAGAGCCACTTGCAGGGTCTGCTTCAGCACTTCAGTGCCGTTCCGACTGATGCCGCAACGCACCTCCAACCCCTCCAGACCACCCAGCCTCACCGCCCGAGGCTTGCTACAGGCAGCCTGGAAGCCCTGGCGGAGAAAGTCCTTCTGCAGCGCCTTGCGCATCTCGAGGATGACGTTCTCCACATTAATGGAGGCATCGGCACCCAAACGACTGCGCGTCACCTCCATGATCAATTCCTGGGAACCATCCTCGGCCAGGCGCACACCACGCTGACGAATCAGTGGCGCATCGGCCACCGCCTCGTCCGGCGAGCGCGAGACGCTCCAGCCCTCCGGCCAGACCACCTGCATATCCGCCAACGCCGGCACTGGCGTCAGCAGCATGCCGAGCACCAACCAGGATCGTAGACCGCTCATTACCACCTCCGACCACACCCCAGAAGACACCATAACAGGCGTACCGACTTTTCTGCGGACAAACAAAAAGGGCGACCCTTTCGGATCGCCCTCTTTGAAACCGCCGGAGCGGCTATGTTTGGTAGGCACAATTGGACTCGAACCAACGACCCCCACCATGTCAAGGTGGTGCTCTAACCAACTGAGCTATGTGCCTGTCGTGTGGGGCGCATTCTACGCGATGGTTTTGGAGCGTCAAGCACTTTTTTCGCTAACTCACTGAAAAAGTGAATTTTTTTATGTTCGACCGTCCGTAAATTATTTTGCACGGGCACTAGCCGGCCAGATTCGACTCAGGTAGCATCCACCCATCTCGTAAAAAATAACAAACACAGGTGCATTATGCCGCACACTCCCTACCCCTCTTCCTATTACGCAGCCTCGGCCAACCCGGTTCCGGCCCGCCCTGAACTGCAGGGCGAGGTGGAAACCGACGTCTGCGTGATCGGTGCAGGCTATACCGGCCTGTCCACCGCGCTGTTCCTGCTGGAAAACGGCTTCAAGGTCACCGTACTGGAAGCCGCCAAGGTCGGTTTCGGCGCGTCGGGCCGTAACGGCGGCCAGATCGTCAACAGCTATAGCCGCGACATCGACGTCATCGAACGCACCGTTGGTGCCAAGCAGGCTCAACTGCTGGGCCAGATGGCATTCGAAGGCGGCCGCATCATTCGCGAGCGCATCGCCAAGTACAACATCCAGTGCGACCTGAAGGACGGCGGCGTGTTCGCAGCCCTCAGCGCCAAGCAGATGGGCCACCTGGAATCCCAGAAGAAGCTGTGGGAGCGCTTCGGCCACACCCAGCTGGAGCTGATGGACGCCAAGCGCATCCGTGAAGTCGTGGCGACCGACAGCTACGTCGGCGGCATGCTCGACATGAGCGGCGGACACATCCACCCGCTGAACCTCGCCCTGGGCGAAGCCGCGGCCGTGGAATCCCTGGGCGGCGTGATTCACGAGCAGTCCCCTGCAGTGAAGATCGACCGTGGCGCCAACCCGGTCGTGCACACCCCGAAAGGCCGCGTGAAGGCCAAGTTCATCGTGGTTGCCGGTAACGCCTACCTGGGCGGCCTGGTGCCGGAACTGGCGTCCAAGTCGATGCCGTGCGGCACCCAGGTGATCACCACCGAGCCGCTGAGCGCCGAGATGGCCAAGACCCTGCTGCCGCAGGACTACTGCGTCGAGGACTGCAACTACCTGCTCGACTACTACCGCCTGACCAGCGACAACCGCCTGATCTTCGGTGGCGGCGTGGTCTACGGTGCGCGCGATCCGTCGAACATCGAAGCGATCATCCGTCCGAAGATGCTGAAGGTGTTCCCGCAGCTGAAGAACGTGAAGATCGACTTCGCCTGGACCGGCAACTTCCTGCTGACCCTGTCGCGTCTGCCGCAGGTTGGCCGTATCGGCGACAACATCTACTACTCGCAGGGTTGCTCCGGCCACGGCGTGACCTACACCCACCTCGCCGGCAAGGTGCTGGCCGAGGCGCTGCGTGGTCAGGCCGAGCGTTTCGACGCCTTCGCCGACCTGCCGCACTACCCGTTCCCGGGCGGTCGCATGTTCCAGGTTCCGTTCTCCGCGATCGGCGCCTGGTACTACAACCTGCGCGACAAGCTGGGCGTCTGACGCTCCGCTCCGCACGAAGAAAAACGGCGCCGTGAGGCGCCGTTTTCTTTTCCGGGATAGCCAGTCAACTCCCCGGGCAAGCCGGCAGAGCTTCACAGCGCGCCGCGGGATTCGCAGCGCCCGCGGGCACCACCGAGAAGCGCGAGTCCGCCGGCGCCAGCCGGGCCGCACAGCTCCCCGCCTCACGCGCCTGTTGCGGGCAGCCGCGCTCACCCAGCACAGTGCCCAGGTTGAACCAGCCCGCGGCAAAATCGGGGCGTGCGCCCACGCTGCGCCGCAAGGCCGACTCCGCCTCGAGCAGATGACCACCCGCGTACTGCGCATTGGCCAGGGCAAACCAGCCCAGCGCATCCTGCGGCCAGACCTGCGTCGCCTTGAGATACGCCTGCTGCCCCAGGGCCGGCTGGCCGGTTTCCTCCAGATCATGTGCAGCGCGCAGCCAGGCCGTGGGTTCCGCCGTGGCCGGCAGGCGATCCGCCGGCACCGTCACGACCGCCCAGCGCTTGCTGCGAGCCCAGGTGACATCGAAGGCGGTGAAGTCGATCACCAGCCGCTCGGTGATCCCCGAACGCAGGATCAGCTCGTGGCGTTGCCGATCGAAGCCCACCACCACCGCGAAATGCCACATCGGCAGCCAGTCCAATCCCTGGTTCTGCAGGATCAGCACCGGGTTGCCCGCCGCCACCTCGCTCAACACATCTTCCAGACGCGGCTTGAGCGGATAGACCAGCATGCCCTTCTCCCGCGCCGCCGCCACCAGCTCCACCTGCAAGCTGCCCTGGCGCTGCGGAAGGAACACACGATCCTTCAGTTGCCGCGGAGTGACCCGCACGCCGCGCTGGTTGAGCATGGTTGCCAGGGCGGCAGGGCCGCACTGGAACTCCTGTTGCGGGAAAAACTGCACATCGCTCAACTCCACCCGCTCGGGCAGCGCCTCGACAGTGGACGGCAACTTCGGCGCCTGAGCACAGCCGCCGAGCGCCAACGCCATGGCCACCGCCAATGCGGCGGCCATGGCCCGGCGACTCAACGCTGGCACCTGACGAAGGTGAAGATGTGGGTGATGCAGAGCATGTCAGTGATGACGAAGATCAGCAGGAACAGCAGGATGATGCCGATGATGCCACCGGCGGGAGCCTGGTCCAGCTGCTGGTTGAACTGCGCCAACTCCTCATTGGAGAGGCTCTTGATGCGTTGCTCGACCTTGCTGCGCTCGACGCCCATGGACTGCAGCTTTTTCTGCACACCCTGGTCATCGAGCATCTTCAGCAATTGCTCACGGTCGACCTGTTGTTGCTGCGCCTGCAGCACCTCACCGGTGGCAACCATGCTCGCCTGCGCGAGCGGCACCTCCGCCACCACGCCCAACTGCGCCAGCACCAGCATGGCTGCCAGGCTCTTCACCCGCTTTGTTATGGTCATTCTGGGTTTCCTCATCTCTGACTACTTGCACGAAGGCACGACGTGCTGCCGCCCGGCGCAAAAGCCGGCAAGCCGCAACGTTCCCGCCATGTCGGCGCCAACCGCTGGGCCGCTAACTATTAAGATGCTAGGTCAGGAAAAGAGTTCGAAGCGTAATGTGCGCCAGTCGACGTTTAGATGCCCCAGATAGACGCAAGCGTGGCCACCGGGAAAGAGAATGTGCTCCGGCCCGAAGCCGCCACCTTCCACCCGCAGCAGCCGCCCCCAGGGGTGATGACTGATGCGCCCGCGCACATCGGCGACCACACCGCCGCGCCACCAGTGGATCGCACCCTCGGCATCGTCGACACCCCCGGGTTGCTCGATGCGCACCGGCTCGTCGCGCCAGTTGATCACCCGCAGCGGATCGAAGCCGGCCTGCCGCTTCAGTGACAGGGGCGTGACCCACCAGGCGCCGTCGCGCTCCTCCAGCTCGACTGCCAGATCGCACCACTGTGGCTGTTCCAGCGCCCAGAGCAGGTCGCCGTCGATGGCCAACGAAGGTTCGGGCTGTGCCTGAATGCGAAAGCCCGGACAGACCAGCACGCCCTCGCGCAGCGGAATGCGGATCTCGCTCATGCCTCCTCCCGCTGCAGGAAGGGACCGATCCTGTGTCGAGGCAGGCACACCCCCTCTCGTCCATTGGCAAAGGCGGTTTCAGCGGTGGGACTGCGCAAGCGGTTGCGACTGCAGATGAACAAAGCGCGGCGCACTTCATCCTCCCTACGGCTGGCGCGCGAACGGCAGCGGCGATTCTAGGGAAGAACGGCGCTCAGGGCGAGGCCGCCGCTTTCTGCTTGGCCTTTTGCCGTTCGAGGAAGTCCACCTTCCACTGCTCGACGCCCAGGTGCTCGGAGTCCAGGCTCGCCTCGACCCCGTACTTCGCCTTGAGCGCGGCGACCTCCTTGGCATGGTCAACAAGGAAGCGGTCGAAGCGGTCGATCAGATCACCGTGCTTCACCGTGGAGAGATGGAAGGTGCTGCGCGTGTGCGGCAGCGAGGGATCGAACACCAGGGCGCCGGGGCGGGCGCGGATATTGTCCAGGTAGTAGGTGGCGACCACCACGTTGAAGTAGGCGCCGTCGGCCTGCTTCTTCAGCGCGGTATGGATCATCTGGCGCAGATCGGCACTGGGCGTGATGCTGACCTGCCCGGACTGCACCTGTTGCTCGTAACCGCGCGGGGTCCAGCCCTCCACCAGCGCCAGGCGCTTCAACGCGCCCACGCCCTGCCCGAGGCGATCCGGCGCCACCAGCACACCGTCGACGTACTGGGTCACCGGCTGGCTGTAGCGCAGAGACTTGGCGGCCTTCTGTTCCGGCGCCCAATTGGAATTGTCCGGGTACTTGAGATCGACCTCGCCGTTGAGCAGCGCCGGCAGCAGCGCATCCACCGGCAGCGGTCGGTATTCCAGGGTGATGCCACTGGAGGTGGCGAAGAGGTCGAGCAGGTCGCGGGCGAACCCCTGGTAGCGCCCCTGCGCGTCGGTAACGTAGTGCGGTGCGAACGGCAGGTTCTCGACGCCGACCACATAGGTCTGCGCCATGGCCCCGGTGGAAACGATGCTGGCGAGCGCCCAGCAGAAAGCCTTGAGCTTCAAAGTACCCTCCTGGTGACATTGTTGTTCTGTCGGGCGAGCCGGGCAGCCCGCCGTGGCGGACTCAGCCGCCGGTCATGCTCATGAAGCGCAGCACCTGCACCTGCTGATCGGCTTCGAAGTGGTGACGCTCGGGCTTCAGGCGCAGTGCTTCCATCAGCGCGGCGCGCAGGCGCGCGACGTCGCCGGGGTGTTCGCGCAGCAAGCGGCGCAGGTCCAGGGCGCCTTCATGCCCCAGGCACAGCACCAGCTTGCCTTCGGCGGTCACCCGCACGCGATTGCAGTCGCCGCAGAAATTGTTGCTGTGCGGGGAGATGAAGCCGATGCGGCTGTCGTAGCCATCGATGCGGTAATAGCGCGACGGTCCGCCGCTGCGCTCGGGCGTCGGCAACAGCTGCCAGCGTTCGGCCAGGAGCGCGCGCACCTCGTCGCTGCTGCACAGCGTGAGTTTGCGTTCGTGGCTGCTGACGGTGCCCAGCGGCATCTCTTCGATGAAGCTGATGTCGATGCCCTTGCCCAGGGCGAAGGCCACCAGGTCGCAGACTTCATCGTCGTTGCGCCCCTTCTGCACCACGGTGTTCAGCTTGATCCGCTCGAAGCCGGCCTCGCGGGCGGCCTCGATGCCGTCGAGCACCTGCTCCAGCTTGTCGGCGCGGGTGAAGGCGGCGAAGCGCTCGCGGCGCAGGGAGTCGAGGCTGATGTTCAGGCGGCGTACGCCCGCGGCGCGCAACTCGGCAGCGCGCTCGCGCAGTTGGGAACCATTGGTGGTAATCGCCAGGTCGTCCAGTTCCTGACGCGCGCCCAACCTGGCCAACAGGCCGGTCAGCCCCTTGCGCACCAGCGGCTCGCCGCCGGTGATGCGGATACGGCGCACGCCCAAACTGATGAAGGCATCCGCCACCGCTTCCAGCTCTTCCAGGCTCAGCACCTGATCGCGCGGCAGGAACTGCATGTCTTCACTCATGCAGTAGGTGCAGCGGAAGTCGCAGCGATCAGTGACCGACAGGCGCAGGTAGGTGATGCGTCGGCCGAAGGGGTCGACCAGTTGGGAGTCAGGCATGGGCAGTCAGGTTTCCGGTTGGCAAGTTGGCCAGACGAAAGTGCGCTAGGAATACAGTAGTTGTGAGCCGATGTATACATGAATTCGACCCACAAGTCAGGAAATCGCCTCAAACCCTCGCCTTGAGAGGGTTGCAAGGCCGGTGCTACCATGCCCGGCTAAGTTGGGCAACAACAGCAGCACAAGAAGACCAGCATCCATGACCAGCATTCGCGAGCGTAACCGGCGCCTCATCCTGCGCGCAGCCAGTGAGGAATTTGCCGAAAAGGGATTCGCGGCGACCAAGACCAGCGACATCGCCGCTCGCGCCGGCCTGCCAAAGCCTAACGTCTACTACTACTTCCAGACCAAGGAAAACCTCTACCGCTGCGTTCTGGAAAGCATCGTCGAGCCCCTCCTCCAGGCCTCCGCGCCATTCCGCGAGGACGACGAGCCGGGCGAGGCGCTCAAGGCCTACATCCGCTCCAAGGTCAGGATTTCCCAGGAGCTGCCCCATGCCTCCAAGGTGTTCGCCAGCGAACTGATGCACGGCGCACCGCACCTGCCCAGGGAATACCTGGACGAGCTGAACGCCCAGGCCCAGCGCAACATCGCCTGCCTGCAGAGCTGGATCGACCGCGGCCTGCTCGCCCCGGTGGACCCGCATCATCTGCTGTTCAGCATCTGGGCGGCGACCCAGACCTACGCCGATTTCGACTGGCAGATCTCCATGGTCACCGGCAAGACCAGCCTCAGCGATGCCGACTTCGAGGCCGCCACCGAGACCATCACCCGCCTGGTGCTGCGCGGCACCGCACCGGACAACGAGAACGAGCACAAGCCCCAGGGGCGCTTGCGGCCGTTGTCGATCTGAGCGTACCGCTTCGTACGAACGCCATAACGTCCAGGTAAAGCATCCGGCGTGCGGAGTGCCGCGCCCTTGCGCCTGTCACAACGCTTCGTCCGCGCCGTCCTGCGAGAACGCATACCTCACAAACGCGTAGGAGCGAGCTTGCTCGCGAACCCGCTTCACGCCTGACACTTCCGGCGTAATCGAAGGATCGCGAGCAAGCTCGCTCCTACAGGTAAAACGTCTGGCGCGCGACGAGCGCGCGCCCTTCCCGTCGATCAGCCCGCGTCGGCGACCAGGCCCAGTGCCTGCACGCCACGGATCGCGCACTGCTCGTCGATGTCCGAGGCGTCGCCGCTGATGCCGATGGCGCCGATCACTTCATTGGCCGAGTTGCGGATCAGCACGCCGCCCGGCGCGGGCACCACATTGCCTTGCGCCAGGGTGTTCACCGCCGCGATGAAGGACGGGCGCTGCTGCGCGTCCGCCGCCAGCACGCGTGACGACTTGCCCAGCGCCACGGCGCCCCAGGCCTTGCCGATGGCGATCTGTGGGCGAAGCATGCTCGCGCCGTCTTCGCGCTGCAGGGTCACCAGGTGTCCGCCGGCATCCAGTACGGCAATGGTCAGCGGCGCGGTGGACAGCTCGCGGCTGGCGACCAGGGCCTGGCGGGTGATGTCCAGCGCGGTTTCCAGACTGATGGTGCTCATGAGGTTTTCCTCTTCAAGGTTGACAAGTCAGCGGGCACGGACGGCATTGGCAATTCGCCTGCACACATCCGCATCAGAAATCTGTACGCAATCTAGTAGCCGAACGCCCCGATCAAAGCAACACAAAAGGACAATGAGCACCTATTTTTGTATACATTTTTTCAAACGATAGTTTGACCTGCTGATCAGCTTTTAATGCAAATACATGATTTACATGTATTTTTATAAAAAATGACCCGCCAGTCCGACGTATACAACCCGTCTTGACCTTCTCACCAGAGCCTGCATAGAATCGCCTCAACTTTTGTACACAATCAGTATAAGAACCGAGGAACAAATTATGGCCAGAATGAGAGCAATCGAGGCTGCCGTACTGGTAATGCGTCGCGAAGGCGTCGATACCGCCTTCGGCGTGCCGGGCGCCGCCATCAACCCCATGTATGCGGCCATGAAGAAACTCGGCGGCATCGATCACGTCCTGGCTCGCCACGTCGAAGGCGCGTCGCACATGGCCGAGGGTTACACCCGCACCACCGCCGGCAACATCGGCGTGTGTATCGGCACCTCCGGCCCTGCCGGCACCGACATGGTCACCGGCCTGTACTCGGCCTCCGCCGACTCCATCCCGATTCTCTGCATCACCGGCCAGGCGCCTCGTGCTCGCATGCACAAGGAAGACTTCCAGGCCGTGGACATCACCAGCATCGTCAAGCCGGTCACCAAGTGGGCCACCACCGTTCTGGAGCCGGGCCAGGTGCCCTACGCCTTCCAGAAGGCCTTCTATGAAATGCGCAGCGGCCGTCCGGGCCCCGTGCTGATCGACCTGCCGTTCGACGTGCAGATGGCCGAAATCGAATTCGACATCGACGCCTACGAGCCGCTGCCGGTACAGAAGCCGAAAGCCACCCGCGCCCAGGCCGAAAAAGCCCTGGCCCTGCTCAACGACGCCGAGCGTCCGCTGATCTGCGCCGGCGGCGGCATCATCAACGCCGATGCCTCCGACAAGCTGGTCGAGTTCGCCGAGCTGACCGGCGTACCGGTAGTCCCGACCCTGATGGGCTGGGGCACCATCCCGGACGATCACCCGCTGATGGCCGGCATGTGCGGTCTGCAGACCTCGCACCGCTACGGCAACGCCACCGTGCTGGAATCGGACATGGTGTTCGGCATCGGCAACCGCTGGGCCAACCGCCACACCGGTTCGGTCGACGTCTACACCGCGGGCCGCAAGTTCGTCCACGTGGACATCGAACCGACCCAGATCGGCCGCGTCTTCACCCCGGACCTGGGCATCGTTTCCGACGCCGGCTCCGCGCTGGAAGTCTTCCTGGAAGTCGCCCGCGAGTGGAAAGCCGCCGGCAAGCTGAAGGACCGCAGCGCCTGGGTGGAATCCTGCCGCGAGCGCAAGCGCACCATGCAGCGCAAGACCCACTTCGACAACGTGCCGGTCAAGCCGCAGCGCGTCTACGAAGAGATGAACGAGTTCTTCGGCAAGGAAACCTGCTACGTCAGCACCATCGGTCTGTCGCAGATCGCCGGCGCCCAGTTCCTGCACGTGTACAAGCCGCGTCACTGGATCAACTGCGGCCAGGCCGGCCCGCTGGGCTGGACCATTCCGGCTGCCCTGGGTGTGGTCAAGGCAGACCCGAGCCGTCAGGTCGTCGCACTGTCGGGCGACTATGACTTCCAGTTCATGATCGAAGAACTGGCGGCCGGTGCGCAGTTCAACCTGCCGTACATCCACGTGCTGGTGAACAACTCCTACCTGGGTCTGATCCGTCAGGCGCAGCGCGGCTTCGAGATCGACTACTGCGTGCAGCTGGCGTTCGACAACGTCAACGCACCGGAACTCAACGGCTACGGCGTGGATCACGTTGCGGTGGTTGAAGGCCTGGGCTGTAAAGCCATCCGCGTCTTCGACCCGGAGCAGATCGGCGCTGCCTTCGCCCAGGCCCGCGAGCTGATGCAGAAGCACCGTGTACCGGTTGTCGTGGAAGTCATCCTGGAGCGCGTCACCAACATCTCCATGGGTACCGAGATCAACGCGGTGAACGAGTTCGAGGAACTGGCGCTCAAGGGTGCCGACGCCCCGACCGCCATCTCGCTGCTGGATTGATCCCCCTGTGGGAGAGGCGCCGCAAGGCCCTCTCCCCTGACCCTCTCCTTGCCGAGAGGGGGCTGTTCGAGCAACACGCCATCAAGGAGTCACACAATGCCCCGTTTCTGCGCCAACCTGTCCATGCTGTTCACCGAGGTGGACTTCCTCGACCGCTTCGACGCCGCCGCCAAGGCCGGCTTTACCGGTGTCGAGTACCTCTTCCCCTATGACGTCGAGGCCGAGGTGATCAAGGCCCGCCTGGACGCCAACAAGCTGGAACAAGTGCTGTTCAACCTGCCCGCCGGCGACTGGGCCAAGGGCGAGCGCGGCATCGCCTGCCATCCGGATCGCGTCGAGGAATTCCGCGCCGGTGTGGACAAGGCCATCGCCTACGCCAAGGTGCTGGGCAACAAGCAGGTCAACTGCCTGGCCGGCATCCGCCCGCAGGGCTATGACTGCGCCACCATCGAGAACACCTTCCTGAACAACCTGGAGTACGCGGCGGACAAGCTCGAAGCCGCGGGCATCAAGCTGGTCATGGAAATGATCAACACGATCGACATTCCCGGCTTCTACCTGAAGAACACCCAGCAGGCCCTGGAGCTTCGCGAGAAGGTCGGCAGCGCCAACCTGTTCCTGCAGTACGACATCTACCACATGCAGATCATGGAAGGTGACCTGGCCCGCACCATGGAGAAGAACCTCCCGGCCATCAACCACATCCAGCTGGCCGACAACCCCGGCCGCAACGAACCGGGCACCGGCGAGATCAACTACCGCTTCCTGTTCGAGCACCTGGACCGCATCGGCTACCGCGGCTGGATCGGTTGCGAATACAAGCCCAGGACCACCACCGAAGCCGGCCTGGGCTGGCTGAAGAGCCACAACGTCATCTGATGTTTTTTGCCGGGTTCCCGCCTTGGCGGGAATGACGGGGAACCCCGTCACCCTCGCCAGCGCGGGGGCCCGATAACCCAACAAGAGAAACCAGGAGAACACCTCATGGCCAAAATCGGATTCATCGGCACCGGCATCATGGGCCTGCCCATGGCTCAGAACCTGCAGAAAGCCGGTCACCAGATCTTCGTTTCCACCCATCACGATGCAGCCCCGGCCTCCCTGGTAGAAGCCGGCGCCGTCGCCCTGGCCACCCCCAAGGAAGTCGCCCAGGAAGCCGAATTCATCATCGTGATGGTTCCGGACACCCCGCAGGTCGACGACGTTCTGTTCCGCAAGGATGGTATCGCCGAAGGCGTGGGCCCGAACAAGGTGGTGATCGACATGAGCTCGATTTCCCCCACCGCCACCAAGACCTTCGCCGAGAAGATCAAGGCCACCGGCGCCCAGTACCTGGACGCCCCGGTATCCGGCGGTGAAGTCGGCGCCAAGGCTGCCACCCTGAGCATCATGGTCGGCGGCTGCCCGAACACCTTCGAACGCGCCCTGCCGCTGTTCCAGGCCATGGGCAAGAACATCACCCGCGTCGGCGGCAACGGTGACGGCCAGACCGCCAAGGTCGCCAACCAGATCATCGTCGCCCTGAACATCCAGGCCGTCGCCGAAGCCCTGCTGTTCGCCGCCAAGAACGGCGCTGACCCGGCCAAGGTACGTGAAGCGCTGATGGGCGGCTTCGCCTCCTCGCGCATCCTCGAAGTGCACGGTGAGCGCATGGTCAAGGGCACCTTCGATCCGGGCTTCCGCATCAGCCTGCACCAGAAGGACCTCAACCTGGCCCTGGCCGGCGCTCGCGAACTGGGCCTGAACCTGCCCAACACCGCCAACGCCCAGCAGGTGTTCAGCACCTGCGCAGCCATCGGCGGCAGCAACTGGGACCACTCCGGCCTGATCAAGGGTCTGGAGCACATGGCCAACTTCTCGATCCGCAAGGACTGAGAAGTGCGTTCGTAGGTTGGCGTGGAGCGAAGCGATACCCATCCTACGAAAAGCAAGGCGTAGGGCGCATAACGCCAACGGCGTTATCCGCCAGCAAGAGCAAGGTGCCGGGCGAGGTTATGGGAGTGACGTCGCCCGTCACGCTGCAGAGCGATTCGAACACCCGGCCGTAGGGAATCACGGCCTCGCCGGCCGGGGCGTTCGATTCCATCGCTGAGTCTTCTGCAAGCAGAAGCCTGAGCCATGGAACACCACAACAAGAATCACGGGAGCCTGTCATGAGCCTGGACCCACGCGCCTTCCTGCGCGAGCTGTTCGACACCGCCATCGCCGCCGCGCATCCGGCCCAGGTACTGGCGCAGCACCTGCCCACCGACAAGGGCGGCCGCACCATCGTCATCGGCGCCGGCAAAGCCGCCGGAGCCATGGCAGAAGTCGCCGAGAAACACTGGAACGGCCAGGTCCAGGGCCTGGTCGTGGCGCCCTACGGCTACGGCGCCGAGTGCCGCAGCATCGAAGTGGTGGAAGCCTCGCATCCGGTGCCGGACGACGCCGGTGAGCGCGTTGCGCGTCGCGTGCTGGAACTGATCAGCGGGCTGACCGAGAACGACCGGGTGATCTTCCTGCTCTCCGGCGGCGGCTCCGCCCTGCTCGCCCTGCCGGCCGAGGGCATCAGCCTCGACGACAAGCGCAGCGTGAACAAGGCGCTGCTGAAATCGGGCGCAGCGATCAGCGAAATGAACTGCGTGCGCAAGCACCTCTCCGCGATCAAGGGCGGCCGTCTGGCCCGCGCCTGCTGGCCGGCCAGCGTGTACACCTACGCAATCTCCGACGTGCCCGGCGACGAGGCCACGGTGATCGCCTCCGGCCCCACCGTGGGCGACCCGACCACCTCCGCCGACGCCCTGGCCATCCTCAAGCGCTATGGCATCGAAGTCCCAGCCAATGTGCGGGCCTGGCTGGAAGACCCGCGCTCGGAAACCGTCAAACCCGGTGACGAGTGCCTGTCGCGCAGCCACTTCAAGCTGATCGCCACGCCCCAGCACGCCCTCGATGCGGTGGCCGCCAAAGCCGAAGCCGCCGGCATCCCGACCTTGATCCTGGGCGACCTGGAAGGCGAGTCCCGCGAGGTGGCCAAGGTCCACGCCGGCATTGCCCGGCAGATTCGCAAGCATGGCCAGCCCATGAAGGCGCCGTGCCTGATCCTCTCCGGTGGCGAGACCACCGTGACCGTACGCGGCAGCGGCCGTGGCGGACGCAACGCAGAGTTTCTCCTCAGCCTCACCGCCGACCTCAAGGGTGAACCGAACATCTGGGCCCTGGCGGGGGACACCGACGGCATCGACGGCATGGAAAGCAACGCCGGTGCCCTGATGACTCCGTGCAGCTACAAGCGCGCCGCCAAGGCCGGCCTCAACCCGCTGCACGAGCTCGACGACAACAACGGCTACGGCTTCTTCGCCGAACTGGGCGACCTGGTGATCACCAAGCCGACCCGTACCAACGTCAACGACTTCCGCGCCATCCTGGTCCTCGAGAACGACAAATGACTCCAGACAAGAAAGTAAAGATCCTCGCGACCCTGGGCCCGGCGATCAAAAGCCGCGACGACATCCGCGCCCTGGTGGAAGCCGGCGCCAACCTGTTCCGCCTGAACTTCAGCCACGGCGAGTACAGCGACCACGCCCAGCGTTTCGCCTGGGTCCGCGAAGTGGAAGCCGAGCTGGACTACCCCATCGGCATCCTCATGGACCTGCAGGGCCCGAAACTGCGCGTCGGCCGCTTCGCCAACGGCACGGTGCAGCTGGAAAAGGGCCAGAGCTTCACCCTGGACCTCAGCGACGTGCCGGGCGACGAGAAGCGCGTCAACCTGCCCCACCCGGAGATCATCCAGGCGCTGGAGCCGGGCATGAGCCTGCTGCTGGACGACGGCAAGATTCGTCTGCAGGTGGTCAACGCCCACTCTGACGCCATCGAGACCCGGGTGATGAACAGCGGCGAGCTGTCCGACCGCAAGGGCGTCAACGTGCCCGAAGCCGTGCTCAAGCTCAGCCCGCTGACCGCCAAGGACCGCCGTGACCTGGACTTCGGTCTGGAGCTGGGCGTGGACTGGGTCGCGCTGTCCTTCGTGCAGCGTCCCGAAGACATCGAGGAAGCCCGTTCGCTGATCGGCGACAAGGCCTTCCTCATGGCCAAGATCGAGAAGCCTTCGGCGGTGCAGTCCATCGAAGCCATCGCCCGCCTGTCCGACGCGATCATGGTCGCCCGTGGCGACCTGGGCGTGGAGATGCCGGCGGAAAGCGTGCCGGGCATCCAGAAGCGCATCATCCAGGTCTGCCGCCAGCTCGGCCGGCCGGTGGTGGTGGCGACCCAGATGCTGGAGTCCATGCGCTTCTCCCCGGCGCCGACCCGCGCCGAGGTGACCGACGTGGCCAACGCCGTGAGCGAAGGCGCGGACTGCGTGATGCTCAGCGCCGAGAGCGCCTCGGGCCAGTACCCGCGTGAATCGGTGGAAATGATGGCGAAGATCATCCGCCAGGTGGAAGCCGAGCCGGACTACCAGGCCCAGCTCGAACTCAACCGCCCGGAACCGGACGCCACCGTCTCCGACGCCATCAGCTGCGCCATCCGCCGGATCAGCCGCATCCTGCCGGTAGCGGTGCTGGTGAACTACACCGAATCCGGCGCCTCGACCCTGCGCGCCTCCCGCGAGCGTCCCAAGGCACCGATCCTGAGCCTGACGCCGCAGCTGAAGTCCGCCCGCCGCCTGACCGTGGCCTGGGGCGTGCACTCGGTGGTCAACGCGCAGCTCGCCCATGTCGACGAGATCTGCTCCACCGCCCTGGACATCGCCCTGGCCCAGCGCATGGCGCGCCGTGGCGACACCGTGGTGGTCACCGCCGGCGTGCCCTTCGGCCAGCCGGGCAGCACCAACATGCTGCGCATCGAGACGATCGCGCCGGCACTGGAAGGTTAAGCGTCAGAAGAGCGCCCTCCCCCCAGCCCTCTCCCTCCGGGAGACGGCTTGGGTGAAGGATACGAAGAGTCACAGGAAACACCGAGTTCAGGAGCCACGCCCCATGGCGTGCCTCCGCACCGAGTCACTCCCGGACGGACGGGGCCGGGAATACGGGGCCGCGTCCCCGTCCGTCCGGGTTTGACCTTGACCGAATGCTTGTCGGTCCATGGCCCCCCACGAGCAACTCCCATGCTGGCCATGGAATTTCGAGGTTGTTGGCGGTGATCCCGCCGACAGCCTCTTTTCTTTTTCCAACCCCGTGGCGCGGCTCCGTATGGCGGCGTCACACAATGCTCACGCAGCGCCCGCCGATGGAGCCTTGAAGCTCTACACCCCACGAGGCGCTGCGGAATCACTTTCCACTGCCCAGAGCCCCAATGCCCCTCAATCAGTTGCTCCGCACCCGCCTGGTCGGCTTCGGCCAGATCTACCTGCAGGCCGACGCCCGCTTCGGCCTGATCCTGCTGCTGACCATCGCCTGGTCCGCGCCGCAGCTGCTGCCCGGCGCGTTGCTGGGCGCCCTGCTCGGCCCGCTCACCGCGCGCTTCGTCCGCGAGCCGCAGGCGGATATCGACGCCGGCCTGCACGACTACAACCCGATCCTCATCGGCCTGCTGCTGCCCTTCCAGTTCCAGTGGTCGCTGGGCCTGGTGATGCTGACCGTCGCCGCCATCCTCACCAGCGTCGCGGTACAGGCCGTACTGCTGCGCCAGTCGCGCCGGCGCCTGGGCCTGCCGGCCTACACCTCGGCCTTCGTGCTGCTGGGCTGGATCTCGGTGGCGCTGGGCAAGGCGCTCGGCTTGGCCCCGGCGGGCGCTCTCGCCTGCCTGTCCTGCGGCACGCTGAACCCGCTGCTGGACTCGACGGCGCTGGGCTTTGGCGAAGTGATATTCCTCGGCGAGCCGCTGGCCGGCCTGACCATCGCCCTCGGCCTGTTGCTGGCCGACCGCCGCGCCGCCTTCTGGGCCCTGGCCGGCGCCGCCGGCGCGCTGGTCATCGCGCCGCTGTTCGGCCTGCCGGCCTCCTCGGCACAAGCCGGCCTGCTCGGGCTGAACGGCGCCCTGGCCGGCATTGCCCTGTCGCTGCGCTACCGCAGCGCGCTGGCGCCGCTGTGCGGCATCCTGCTCGCCGTCCTGCTGCAGCCGCGCTTTGCGCTGATCGGCCTGCCGGCATTCACGGCGCCGTTCATCTTCGCCTGCTGGCTGGTGATCCTGGGTCAGCGCCTGCTGTCGACGCTGCTGCGCAACCTGCATTCGGAAAGCGCCGGTCCCCGTGTATAGTCGAGGACTTCGTTCAGCGACGGATCGCGGCCATGCACTTCGTGAAATACCAGGCTCTGGGCAACGACTACCTGGTCCATGCGGGCGACGCGCCGTTCGCCCTGACGGCGGCGCAGATCGGCCGCGTCTGTGACCGCCACTTCGGCATAGGCTCCGACGGCATCCTGCTGGCGCAGCACACCGACAGCGCCTTCGGCCTGCGCATTCTCAACCCGGACGGCTCCGAGGCGGAGAAGAGCGGCAACGGTCTGCGCATCTTCTCCCGCTACCTGTGGGACTGCGGGTTGGTCGCCGACCAGCCGTTCGACATCGTCACCGCCGGCGGCACCGTCACCAGCCAGGTGTTCGACGAAGGGCGCACCGTAGAGGTTTCCATGGGCCGCGCCGAGTTCGCCAGCGCGGCCATACCGGTGCTGATCGATGCGCCGGAGGCCCTGGGCTACCCGCTGGAAATCGATGGCGAAGCGCTGAAGATCAATGCGGTGTCCATGGGCAACCCGCATTGCGTGGTGTTCGTCGAGCGGACCAGCCGCGAACTGGCCTGCCGCCTCGGCCCGCTGCTGGAACGTCATCCGCTGTTCCCGCGACGCACCAACGTGCAGTTCGTCGAGTGGCTGGGCTGCAACGCCCTGCGCGTGGAAATCTGGGAGCGCGGCGCCGGCTACACCCTGTCCTCCGGCACCAGCAGCTGCGCGGCCGCCGCCGTGGCACGGCGCCTGGGCCTGTGCGAGGAGCACATCGACCTGCACCTGGCCGGCGGACTGCTGAATATCCGTGTCGCGGACGACTTCCGGGTGACCATGCGTGGCGCGGTGCAACGGGTCGCAAGTATCGACCTCGACCCGGAATCGTTCAGCGACCTCAGCTGACCACTGCCGCTAATCCCGTTGTAACCGTCGTGGATCAATGCCGGTCAGCGCCCCCTCATTCAGACTGCCATCCGGCATGTAGCAGAGCGGAACCTGGCGCTCAATCGACGGGTAACCGCGCAATTCCCCGACGCAGACGGCATAATCCGCCCCCTTCCGCGCCCGGCACCGGGTGCGTTCCCATTCCAACGCAGCGAAAGATGTCATGACTCTTCCAGCCCCCACCTTCCTGCAGCGACTCAAGCGCACCAGCCTGGTCATGCGGATTTTCATCGGCATGCTCCTGGGCATCGCCCTGGCCCTGGTCTGGCCCGATGCGGCACGCGCGGTCAGCCTGCTCGGCAACCTGTTCATTTCCGCCCTGAAGGCCGTCGCGCCGGTACTCGTCCTGGTATTGGTGATGTCCTCCATCGCCAACCACAAGCAGGGCCAGCGCACCCATATCCGGCCGATCCTGCTGCTGTACCTCCTGGGGACCTTCGCCGCCGCCCTGGTGGCGGTGGCCGCCAGCTTCGCCTTCCCCTCCACCCTGGTTCTCAAGGCTGCGGCAGCAGCGGACTCCACACCGCCCGGCGGCATTGGCGAGGTGCTCAACACCCTGCTGTTCAGCATCGCCACCAACCCGGTGAAAGCCCTGCTGGAAGCCAACTTCATCGGCATCCTCGGCTGGGCAGTCGGCCTGGGCATCGCCCTGCGCTATGCGCGCCAGACCACCCGCGACCTGGTGGATGACCTGGCCAACGGCGTAACGCTGATCGTGCGCGTCGTCATCGCCTTCGCCCCGCTGGGCATCTTCGGCCTGGTCGCCAGTACCCTCGCCGAATCCGGCTTCGACGCGCTGCTGGGCTACCTGCGCCTGCTGACGGTGCTGCTGGGTTGCATGCTGTTCGTCGCGCTGGTGGTCAACCCACTGATCGTCTTCCTCAAGTTGCGCCGCAATCCTTACCCCCTGGTATTCACCTGCCTGCGCGAAAGCGGCGTTACCGCTTTCTTTACCCGCAGCTCGGCGGCCAACATCCCGGTCAATCTGCAGCTCTGCGAGCGCCTGGGCCTGCATGAGGACACCTACTCGGTCTCCATTCCGCTGGGCGCCACCATCAACATGGCCGGTGCCGCCATTACCATCAGCGTGCTCAGCCTGGCGGCGGCCAATACCCTGGGCATCGTCGTCGACCTGCCCAGCGCCCTGCTGCTCTGCGTGGTGGCCTCGCTCTGCGCCTGTGGCGCTTCCGGCGTGGCCGGCGGCTCGCTGCTGCTGATCCCGCTGGCCTGCGGCCTGTTCGGCATCTCCAGCGAAGTCGCCATGCAAGTGGTGGCCGTCGGCTTCGTCATCAGCATCCTCCAGGATTCGGCGGAAACCGCGCTGAACTCCTCCACCGACGTGCTGTTCACCGCCGCGGCCTGCCTGGCCGAGGGCGATGTCGACAGCGCCGAGGCCGGCGAACGCGCCTGACCCCGGCCGGGACGGCGCTCCCCGCCGTCCCGCGACCTCTTCCCGCCCCGTCTTTCTTCATACCCCCTCAGCGGCTGGTCACGCTGCGCTTTCCGGCTGCCCGCGGGCACGCGGTGAATAAGCAAATAGCCTTTAAGTATTTAAAGGGCATATAACCCGACGGCATAATCCCCCCAACAACACTGCCAAAAGGATCGGATCGTGAAACGACTGTTCAGCGCCTCGCTGCTGGCCGCGGGCCTCGCCCTGGCCACCGCCGCCCAGGCTGCCCAGCCCCTGCTCAACGTCTCGTACGACGTGATGCGCGACTTCTACAAGGACTACAACGCCGCCTTCCAGAAGCACTGGCAGGCCGAGAAAGGCCAGAACATCGTCATCCAGATGTCCCACGGCGGCTCCAGCAAGCAGGCCCGCGCCGTGATCGACGGCCTGCCGGCCGACGTCATCACCATGAACCAGGCCACCGACATCGACGCCCTGGCCGACAACGGCGGCCTGGTGCCCAGGGACTGGGCCGCGCGCCTGCCCAACAACAGCGCGCCCTTCACCTCCGCCACCGTGTTCATCGTGCGCAAGGGCAACCCGAAGGGCCTGAAGGACTGGCCGGATCTGCTCAAGGATGGCGTGCAGGTTGTGGTGCCGAACCCCAAGACCTCGGGCAACGGCCGCTACACCTATCTCTCCGCCTGGGGCTACACCCTGAAGAACGGTGGCGATGAAGCCAAGGCCAAGGAATTCGTCGGCCAGCTGTTCAAGCACGTGCCGGTGCTGGATACCGGCGGCCGCGCGGCGACCACCACCTTCATGCAGAACCAGATCGGCGACGTACTGGTGACCTTCGAGAACGAAGCCGAGATGATTGCCCGCGAGTTCGGCCGTGGCGGCTTCGAAGTGGTCTACCCGAGCGTCTCCGCCGAAGCCGAGCCGCCGGTGGCCGTGGTCGACAAGGTGGTCGACAAGAAAGGTACCCGCGCCGAGGCCGAGGCCTACCTGAAGTACCTGTGGTCCGACGAAGGCCAGACCATCGCCGCGAACAACTACCTGCGCCCGCGCAACCCGGAAATCCTCGCCAAGTTCTCCGACCGCTTCCCGAAAGTGGACTTCTTCTCCGTGGAGAAGACCTTCGGCGACTGGCGCACCGTGCAGAAGACCCACTTCGTCGACGGTGGCGTGTTCGACCAGATCTACACCCCGAACTGATTGGGGATATCTGCTGCCAACAACGAAGCCGGAGCTGCCCAGCAGCTCCGGCTTTTTTTCATGGCACGAAAGTGCTTTTCGTAGGAGCGAGCTTGCTCGCGAACCCACCCAACTCCGCTGCCACCGGGAAATTCGTTCGCGAGCAAGCTCGCTCCTACAGGTTTTGTCAGCCCACCGAGCGCTCGACAGGGCCTCAGCCGCGCCAGCCGGCTTCGCGCAAGGCCGCCAGCAACCGCTCGCCGCTCAACCCCGGCACCAGCACCCCGTCGTCGGTACGCATGTCGCACCCGGCCAGCAGCGCATTGACGATGGCCTCCTCCACCGCTTCGGCGGCGGCGGCGAACAACGGCGAGATATGGTCGTTGTTGACCATCTCCAGCGCCGTAGCGAAGGGCAGCTCCTTGCGCCCGTAATCCGCCGGCGGCAGGTCGCGGTTGCCGGTGGCGAAGGCGAGGAAGATATCGCCACTGGAATCATCCGTACCGCCACCCGTGCGGGCGATGCCCAGCGAGGCGCGCTGGGCCAGGCGCTGGCACTGGTGCGGCAGCAGCGGCGCATCGGTGGCAAGGATCACCACGATGGAGCCCATCCCCGGCGTGCCCTGTTCGGCGAAGGGCGAAGGCAGGTCAGCCAAGTGGCGGCCGACCGGGTAGCCATCCACCCGCAGCTCGCGACGCTGGCCGTGGTTGGCCTGCACCAGCGCGCCGACGGTCCAGCCGCCCTGCTCCGCCGGCAGCCGACGCGAGGCCGTGCCGATGCCGCCCTTGAACTCATGGCAGATCATCCCCGTACCACCGCCCACCGGGCCTTCCCGTACCGGGCCGGACTCGGCGGCGGCCAGGGCCTCACGCACCTGGTCCGGACCGACATGCTGCCCCCAGATGTCGTTCAGCAGGCCGTCGAAGGTCTCCATCACCACCGGCATGCACCAGTAGATGGACGGGTCCGCCAGTTCGGCATGCTCGGCGGCGATCAGCGCGTCGCGCACCGCGCCCACGCTGTGGGTGTTGGTGATGGCGATCGGCGTAGTCAGCAGCCCCGCCTCGCGAATCCATTCCAGGCCGGTGGCGTCGCCGTTGCCGTTGAGCACATGGCAGCCGGCGAAGCAGGGTTGCCGCCGTGCCGCGCCGTCGCGCGGCTGGACCACCGTGACCCCGGTGCGCACGGCGCGGCCGTCACGCTCGCCGATCAGGGTGCTGTGGCCGACCCGGATGCCGGGGACGTCGGTGATGGCATTGAACGGGCCGGGGGTGCCCAGGCCCAGGGTGATGCCGAGTTGACGAGCGCGCATGCTGTCTCCTTCGATTCAGAGCTTCTGGAAGGCCGGGCTGAGCTTGCCGTAGGTGCCGTAGAGAATCACCGACACGGCCAGTATCCCGACAATGATCATGACGTCCCGCGAGGAAGCGTCCAGTAGCAGGTTGAGCAACAGGTAGCCGGAGCCGATCACCGCCAGCATCGCCGGCAGCGGCCACAGCGGCATGCGGTAGGGGTGCTCGCGGTCGCGGCGCAGCACGCGGCTGAACAGCGCGCAGAGCGCCACCACCAGGTAGACCATGACCAGCAGCAGCACGGTGAAGGAGGTCAGCTCCTCCAGGTTCGAACTGAAGCTCAGGGCCGCCGACGGGATGCCGAGGAACAGCGTGGCCAGCCAGGGCGATTCCCAGCGTGGATGGATGCGGGTGAAGGCGCGGTTCATCAGCGGCGTCCACAGCTCGTCGCGACCGCTGCTGAAGATCACCCGGCCGACCTGGATCACGATGGCGACGATGGCGTTGAATACCGAGAGGAAGATGCCGGCGCTGACCAGCCGCGACAGCGTTTCGTTGCCGTGGGCGGTGAGCAGGTAACCGACCGGGTCGGGGCTGGCGATCATCTCCTGCAGCGAAGGTGCGCCCAGCAGCAGGGCGATCAGCGGCACGATCTCGATGCCCACCACCAGCGCCAGCGACCAGATCACCGCGCGGTGCACGTTGCGCCCGCCGCACTTCATGTCCTCGGCCAGCAGCACCGCGCCGCCAAAGCCGTTGTAGGAGAACAGCGCGGTACCCACGGCGCCGATCACCAGCGCCCAGGGCGCGGCGGCCAGTATCCCGCCGTCGATGTGCTGCGGCTGCAGCAGCACGCTGACCGGCTGGCTGACGTGGCCGAAGCCGAGCACCACGATCACCAGCAACGCAGCCACTTCGCAGAGCAGGAAGACACCGGTGATCCAGGCGTTGACACGGATATTGAGGATGCCCAGCACATAGCTGGCGGCGACTATCGCCAGGGCGACGGTCTGGGTGTCGAAGTTCGTGCCCAGCGCGCTGTTGAGGTAGGTCGCGGCGCCGGTGGCCAGCACCGGCGGAATGAACAGCAGCGAGACCAGCACGGTGAGGAAGGTGGCGTAGCCGGCAAGGCCGCCGAACACGCGCTTGGCGTAGACGTACTCGCCGCCGGCGGAACTGTGGGCGCGGCCCAGTTCGGCATAGCACCAGGCGAACATCAGGGCCAGGAATCCGGCGATGACGAAGGCCAGGAAGGCACCGCTGCCGGCCTGCTGGATGGCGAAGGGCGCGATGACGAACACGGAGCTGGCGGGGGTGACCGCCGAGACGGTGATGGCGACTACATCGAGCACGCCCAGGCTGGGCTTGAGCGCGCTCTGTGGCGCAGGGGAAGCGCTCATATCGTTGTTTCCTCGTGTTGTTATTGGTGGTTGAGGCAGGAACGAAGACCTTGTCGCGCCCTCTCTCCGGGGCGCTGCGTGGGGTGCAGTCTGGGCACGGCGGCAGTGGCGGCCAATCACCATTTGGGGTTACGCCCCCTTGACGGCGGGCAGGTAAAAGGAGGAAACCGTGGGCCGAATCCACGGGGAGCCAACGCATGCACAGCCTGTTCCGCGAGGTCGGCATGCACGCCAACCTCGGCCGCACCGTCGAGCAGATCGGCCAGCCGCGCTTCTGGAAGCAACTGGTCCTGCTGCTGCACCAATGGCTGCCGTTCGATAACGCCCTGGCGATGTTCTACCCCGTCAACGGCACGCCGGTGGCGCTGGAGGAGTACGACGCCGAGCCCACGGCCGGGCCCGCGGCGATGGCCATCTACCTCGACGGCCTGTACCAGCTCGACCCCTTCTATCAGGCCTGCCGCGAGGGCGTACCCAGCGGGCTTTATCGACTGGAGGAAATCTCCCCGGACCAGTTCCGTCAGAGCGAATACTTCCTCAGCTACTTCCACGACAACGTGCTGGAGGATGAGGTGCAGTTCATCCTGCAACTGCCCGGCCAGGGCGCGCTGTCGCTGTCACTGGGCATGCGCCGGCTGTACGACGCCGAACAGACCGGCCTGCTGGCGATGCTCTGCCCCTGGGTACTGGCGCTGATGCAGCAGCACTGGCAACAGCGCAGCCAGCGCCTGCTGCCGGCGACCAGCGACGGCGTGGCGACCCAGGTGCGCGACGCGCTGAGCCACTTCGGCGCCGGCGTGCTCTCCGAACGCGAGCTGGAGATCGCCCGGCTGATCCTGCGGGGTTACTCCTCCAAGGCGATGGCCGAGCGCCTGGCGATCTCCCCGGAGACCGTCAAGGTTCACCGCCGCCACCTGTACAACAAGCTCGACATCTCCTCCCAGCCGGAGCTGTTCTCGCTGTTCCTGCAGTCGCTGGGGCATGACCCGGAGAATCCCTGAGGCTCCATCGGCGCGGCTGATGCCGCGCCATTCGCGCCCGGCGGGACACCACGCTGGCGCTGCACGGACACTACCGCCAACGTCTTGCGCTTCTAGACTGGAGCCGTCCCCCTCCAACAATCACAAGAGCACAGCCCGATGAACGCACGCGCCCGCTTCACCCACATGGAAGACGGCAGCGCCGAGGACTGGGCGATCATCGCCAAGGACTTCGCCCAGTACGCCGCCCTGCTGCCCGACCGCATCCTCACCCACCTGCGCCTGCTCGACGGCGACTTCGGAGGCTTCCCGGTGGACCGCCTGACCCACTCGCTGCAGACCGCCACCCTGGCCCACCGCGACGGCCGCGACGAGGAGTACGTGGTCTGCGCCCTGCTTCACGACATCGGCGACACCCTGGGCTCGTTCAACCACGCCGACATCGCCGCGGCCATCCTCAAGCCCTTCGTCAGCGAGGAGAACCTGTGGATGATCGAGAAGCACGCGATCTTCCAAGGCTACTACTTCTTCCATCACCTGGGCCTGGACCGGCACCTGCGCGAGCAGTTCAAGGACCACCCGCAGTACGCCCGGACCATCGAGTTCTGCGCCCGCTACGACGCCGCCGCCTTCGATCCGGATGGCGAAGTGCTGCCGCTGGAGTTCTTCGAACCCATGCTGCGCCGGGTTTTCGCCCAGCCACGCCGCTCGATCTACCAGAAACCCGACGGCAGCATGGTCTGATACGGCAGCGGCGCGCGACGAGCCGTCGCGTGCCGCCGCTGGCCCAGCGGGCTGCGCATGGAATAAGATTCCTACACCCGCAATCGCGCGGGAGGCGCCAATGTGGATTGCGCCGACACTAACCAGGGACTTTTCCTGCGCATGAAGCCTATCGTCACCGAGCGCCCTGCCGGTCCGCTCTCCTCCGCCCCCCTGCGCGAATACCACTCCCGCGTGCTGGCCTATGTCGCGACGGCGGCGACCATCACCGCCGGCACCTTCAGCCAGTACTTCGGCTACGACATCCTCTGGATGGTCCCCTACGCCCTGCTCTACCCGCATCTCGCCCAGCAGCTGAGCCGGCGCTTCAAGCACGACCACCCGCAGCGCACGCGCCTGGTGCTGATGTTCGTCGACGCCCTACACGCCGGCGCCGCCACGGCGCTGATGGGCTTCTCGGAAGTGCCGAGCCTGATGCTGGTGCTGGTGCTGGCCTTCTCCTCGCTGATCATCGGCGGCCTGCGCTCCCTGGGCCTCGGCCTGCTGGTCATGCTCAGCGCCTCGGTCTTCACCGCGGCGCTGCTCACTCCGGCCTACAAGGGCGCCACCCCGACCCTCGTGGCACTGGTCAGCGTGCTGTTCTCCACGCTGTACATCTGCATCACCGCCTTCTTCGTTCACCAGCAGGGCCTGCGCCTGGCCGTGGCCCGCGCGGAAATCACCCGGGAACAGGAGAAAGCCGCGCGGCTGGCCAGCAACCTGGCCAAGTACCTGTCGCCACAGGTGTGGGAATCGATCTTCAGCGGCAAGAAGAGCGTGCGCCTGGAAACCCAGCGCAAGAAGCTCACCGTGTTCTTCTCCGACATCAAGGGCTTCACCGAGCTGTCCGAGGAGCTGGAAGCCGAAGCCCTCACCGACATGCTCAACAACTACCTCAACGAAATGTCGAAGATCGCCCTCAAGTACGGCGGCACCATCGACAAGTTCGTCGGCGACTGCGTGATGGTGTTCTTCGGCGACCCGTCCACCCAGGGCGCGCGCAAGGACGCCGCGGCAGCGGTGTCCATGGCGGTCGCCATGCGCAAGCACATGAAGGTCATGCGCCAGCAGTGGCGCGCCCAGGGCATCACCAAGCCGCTGGAAGTGCGCATGGGCCTGAATACCGGCTACTGCACCGTGGGCAACTTCGGTGCCGATACGCGCATGGACTACACCATCATCGGCCGCGAAGTGAACCTCGCCAGCCGCCTGGAAAACGCCGCCGAAGCGGGCGAAATCCTCATCAGCCACGAGACCTACTCGCTGGTGAAGGACATCCTGATGTGCCGCGACAAGGGCCAGATCACGGTGAAGGGTTTCAGCAAGCCGGTGCAGATCTACCAGGTGGTCGACTTCCGCCGCGACCTGGGCTCCAACCCCAGCTTCATCGAGCACGAAGTGCCGGGCTTCTCCATGTATCTGGACACCAATAATGTGCAGAACTACGACAAGGAGCGGGTCATCGAAGCGCTGCAGCAGGCCGCCGAGAAGCTCAAGGACAAGATCATTCTTTGATCCATAGGCCCGCGCCCGTAGGAGCGGACTCCGTCCGCGATGCTCTTTCTTTTCGTAGGGCGCATAACGCCTAAGGCGTTATCCGCCGTTTCTAGGTTTAGGTGTTTCTGCGCCGCTTCGGTTTGTGCTGGGACTTTTTGTTTCGCCCTCCCGGGCGAGTCACTTTGCCAAACGACGCAAAGTAACCAAAGGTCTTGCCCCTGCATCCGGCCCCGGCTTCGCCGGGGTTCCCTCCCTGCATCATTGCTCCAGGGGCCCGCCGCGAAGGGCCATCCCTGGCCCATCGCGGCTCTCGCGACATCCATGTCGCTCAACCCCTTCCACAACGATTCCGCTCGGCCTCCTGAAGGGGCGCTCCGGTGCGCGCGGAGATTTCTCTGGAAGTCCTGAAGAGCTGGAACTGCCACCGTAGGAGCGGACCTTGTCCGCGAAATCCATCGCGGCGTAATACGTCCCCACCGGAAAACACCTCAGCATGACGCCAGAACCGGTAGCGAACCGCCCAACACCGATGCGACCGGGAAATCCGTTCGCGCGCAAGCTCGCCCCTACGACGATCACCCGAACCACCCGCCCATAAAAAAGCCCGCTCAAGAGAGCGGGCTGGAAAGGCTCCGGTGCTTCACGTTCACCGGGCCGAATTGCTCGTCGGCACACGCATCAGGAAGGCTGCAGCTCCGTGGAGTTGCCGGGGCCGGCGGCCAGTTCTGCGGACAGGGTCTTCTCATCCAGCTGCTTGCACCACTTGGCGACCACGATAGTCGCCACACCGTTGCCCACCAGGTTGGTCAGGGCGCGGGCTTCGGACATGAAGCGGTCGATACCCAGGATCAGCGCAAGACCCGCGACCGGCAGGTGGCCCACGGCGGACAGGGTCGCGGCCAGCACGATGAAACCCGAACCGGTGACGCCGGCGGCGCCCTTGGAGGCGATCAGCAGCACCACCAGCAGGGTGATCTGGTGACTGATGTCCATCGGCGTGTCGGTAGCCTGGGCGATGAACACCGCCGCCATGGTCAGGTAGATCGAGGTGCCGTCCAGGTTGAACGAGTAGCCGGTGGGAATCACCAGGCCGACGACGCTCTTGTCGGCGCCCAGCTTCTCCATCTTGGCGATCATGCGCGGCAGCGCCGACTCGGAGGACGAGGTGCCCAGCACGATCAGCAGCTCCTCACGGATGTAGGAGATGAAGCGCAGGATGCTGAAGCCATGGTAGCGGGCAATGCCGCCGAGCACGATCAGCACGAAGAGGATGCAGGTGATGTAGAAGCACAGCATCAGTTGGCCGAGCTGCACCAGCGAACCCAGGCCATAGGCGCCGATGGTGAAGGCCATGGCGCCGAAGGCCCCGATCGGGGCGACCTTCATGATCACGTTGATGATGTTGAACATCACGTGGGTGATGCGATCGATGAACTGGAACACCGGCTGGCCGTAATCGCCCAGGCGGTGCAGCGCGTAGCCGAACAGCACCGAGAAGAACAGCACCTGCAGGATGTCGCCATTGGCGAAGGCGCCGACCACGGTGTTCGGGATCACGTTCATGAAGAACTCGATGGTGCTCTGCTTCTCGCCGGACGCCACGTAGGCCGTCAGGGTGGCGTTCTTGCTCATTTCGGCGGTGAGGCTGGCGACGTCGGCGTGCATGCCGGCCCCCGGCTGCACGACGTTGACGACAAACAGGCCGATGAGCAGCGCGATGGTGGAAACGATTTCGAAGTACAGCAGCGCCATGCCGCCCGTCTTGCCCACCGCCTTCATGCTCTGCATGCCGGCGATGCCGGTGACCACGGTACAGAAGATGATCGGCGCGATGGCCATCTTGATCAGCTTGACGAAGCCATCGCCCAGCGGCTTCATCAACTTGGCGGTGTCGGGGTAGAAGTGACCCAGTGCGATACCGATGGCGATGGCGATCAGCACCTGCACGTACAGGCTCTTGTAGAAGGGTTGCTTGGTCATGGCAGCTTTGTCCTCACGGGCGTGCATCCACAGAGGGACGCAAGACCGAACGCGTTATCTCCCTGCATTGGGAGAATTTGTTTTCAGGGCTTGCCCACAGGCAGGCCTTGAACGCTTATGGCAAGTGCTGTGCCAGACCTTTATAAATCAATTTAATCCTTTAATTTCAATAACTTGCACGCAAAGGCAAGGCACATTATCAACCAGAAATGGCGGAAACCCGCCTTCTGGCTGGCGGATTTCCCGCCCTCTGGCGGGTATCCGCCAGGACCTTCGTACCGTAGATTGTAGACCCCGGTCCCGCCGCCCCAACGCAGCCGGGCACACCGCGCGCACGAATGACGCCCGGACGGAACAACAAGGACTTCCCATGCGAGAACGCACCATCGCCAGCCATTTCGTCCGTGCCGCCGTGCAAGGCGCACAGCGCCAGGGGCTGGATACAGCGGCGCTGCTGCGCGATGCCGGCATCGCCCCGGCGGTGCTCGACGAGCCCCGCGCACGCGTCGACCCCGACCAGTTCACACGGCTGCTGCAGCGCCTGTGGGAGGCGCTGGACGACGAGTACATGGGCTTTGGCAGCAGCCCCAGCAAACGCGGCACCTTCGCCATGATGTGCAATGCCATCATCCATTGCCGCACGCTGGAAAAGGCGCTGAGCCGAGGCTCGCTGTTCTATGGCCTGTTTCCCGAGGCCCCGGCGATTCGCCTGGTGCGCGAGGGCGACCGGGCGCGCCTGACCCTGGACGAAAGCCACCTGCGCGACCCCGATCACTTCCTCGCCGAGAGCCTGCTGCTGATCTGGCATCGCCTGGCCAGCTGGCTGATCGGCCAGCGCATCCGCCTGGAAGAAGCCACCTTCAGCTACCCCGCGCCGGAGCACCAGGCCGAGTACGACCTGCTGTTCCCCTGCCCGCGGCGCTTCGCCGCCGACAGCACCAGCCTGCTGCTGCCGGCGCGCTACCTGGACATGCCGCTGCTGCAGGACGAGCGCACCCTCAAGCACTTCCTCAAGGACTCTCCCGCCGACCTGCTCGCCCGCCCCGACGGCGGCGACAGCCTGACCAGCCAGATCCGCCGCCTGCTCGGCCGCGACTGCCGCAACTGGCCGGACCTGGAACAGGTCGCCGCGCAACTGCACATGAGCCCGCAGACCCTGCGCCGACACCTGCGCGAGGAAGGGCCGAATTTCCAGGAGTTGAAGGACCAGTTGCGCCGCGACCTGGCGATCTACTACCTGGGGCGCGACGAGCTCTCGATCCAGGACATCGCCGACCAGCTCGGTTTCTCCGAGCCCTCGGCCTTCCACCGGGCGTTCAAGAAGTGGACGGGGCTGACGCCGGGGGCTTACCGGGCGCAGCGGGGAGAGTGACGCCAGAGAGAGTGCGTTCCGAGCCAGACCATGGAGCCGGGAATGTGCAAGGTGAATCGGCGTACAACCGCAAACGCTTGTACGCCCTACGCCAAACCGACCGACGCCACTACCCCGGCAACCGAATCCTGAAACACGCCCCGCCCAGCCCGGAATCCTCCAGCGCCAGCTCACCGTCATAGCTGTCGATGATGTCCTTCACCACCGCCGTGCCGATGCCCTGGCCGGGGTGCTGGGCGTCCAGGCGCTCGCCGCGCTTCAAGATGCGCTCGCGCTGGCTGGCTGGAACCCCGGGGCCGTCGTCCTCGACGACCAGTTCGACGAAGCGCCCCTGCCTGCTGGCGCTGACCTTCACCTTCGTCAGGCACAGGCGGTAGGCGTTCTCCAGCAGGTTGCCGAGCATTTCCAGCAGCGCCCCCCGCTCCAGCGGCAAGGCGAACCCCGGCGGGATATCGCGTTCGAGCAATACGCGTTTGTCGCGGTAGACCTTGTCCAGCGCGCCGCTGAGCGTATCGAGCAACGGCTCGAGGGCCGCCCGGTGGCGGATCAGGCCGCTCTTGCGCAGGCTGGCGCGCTGCAGCTGGTAGCCGATCTGCTGGCTCATGCGTTCGATCTGGGTCTGCAGCACCTGCACCTGCTCGCGGTTCTGCGGCTGCGCGGCGAGGTTCTCGCTGACGCCCTGCAGCACCGCCAGCGGCGTCTTCAGGCTGTGGGCGAGATCCCCCAGGGAATTGCGGTAGCGCTCGCGCTGGGCGCGTTCGCTGTCGAGCAGGCGGTTCAGCGAGCCGGTCAGGCGCAGCATCTCGTCCGGATGCTCGTCGCTCAGGCGCTCGCGCTCCCCCGCCTCGATCTGATCGAGCTCGGCGCGCAGCCCGCGCATGGAGCGAAAACCCCAGCTCAGGCCGAGCCAGAGCATCCCCAGCAGCACCAGCAGCGCCCCGCCCAGCCACACGTAGAGCTGCTCGCGAAAGCCCCGCACCAGTTCGCGGAAGTCGCTCTCCGGCTGCATGGTAACGATGCTGTAGGCCGCCCGCTTGCCGCCGAGCAGGTCGATTTCCACGTCGTAGACGAAGAATTCCTGGCCGGCGCGATCGCGGATGCGGGTGAACTCGTCGACCAGACCGTCATACTTGGGCGAGTAGTCGATGCTCTCGTCCTGCGCCGAGGTGGAGCGCCAGACCAGCTGGCCGCGCTGGTCGTAGATGTAGCCCAGCAGCTTGGACTCGGGCAGGTTGAAGTCCTCCACCGGCAGGTGGTCCGGCATGCTCAATTGCCCGCCCTCGATGCGCGCAGCCGACACCAGCGTCGCCACATCGGCCGCCAGACGCTGCTGGATGGCATCCTCCAGGGCGATGCTGAACGCCCGCTGCAACGCCGGCAACAGGGCCGCCATGAACAGGATGGCCAGGGTCGCCGCACCGATCATCAGACGCAGGCGCAGCGAACGGATCATTTGCACAACTCGTTGAAGATGTAGCCCTGGCCGCGCACCGTATCGATGGGCTTGAAGCCGGAGGCCGCTTCCAGCTTGCGCCGCACACGGCCGACCAGCACTTCGATCACGTTCGGATCGCGCTCGTCGTCATCCGGGTAGAGCTGCTCGATCAGCCGCTCCTTGGCCACCACCTGCTGGTGATGGCGCATGAGGTATTCGAGGATGCGGTACTCGAAGGCGGTCAGCTGCAGCGATTCGCCACTCACCAGCGCCTGCTTGCGATGGGTGTCGAGCACCAGCGGGCCGGCCTCGATGGTCGACTGGGAGAAACCGCTGGAACGGCGCAGCAGCGCATTCAGGCGCGCCTCCAGCTCCTCGAACTGGAAGGGTTTGACCACGTAGTCGTCGGCGCCGGCGGCCAGGCCTTCGACCTTGTCCTGCCAGTTGCCGCGCGCGGTGAGGATGAGGATCGGGAAGGTCTTGCCCTGGCTGCGGAACTCGCGGATCAGGTCCAGGCCGCTCATCCCCGGCAGGCCCAGGTCGATCATCGCCAGGTCATGGTGGTATTCGTTGGCGCGGTACAGCGCCTCCTCGGCATCGGCGACGGCATCGACCACATGGCCCTGTTCGCCGAGCCGGGTATACAGGTGATGGCGCAGCAGCGCCTCGTCTTCCACCACCAGCAGTTTCATGCACGTGCTCCCTGAATCAGGCAACCGGGCCAGCAGGGCCCGGTTGCAGTATCGGTCAGAACTTGTAGTTGGCCCCCAGGTAAACCTGCGAGCTGCTGTGCAGGTCCAGCGATCCGACCTTGCCGCCACCATGCGGACTCATCTCGGTACTGGCGTTGGTACGCAGGTAACGATAGCCACCTTCGACGGAGGCGTTCCTGCCGATTTCCTGGAGGATACCGGCCTGGGCGCCGACGGCGTAACCGACGTCGCTGTCGCGGCTGTAGCCCTTGGAGTCCTGCTCCAGCTTGACCAGGCCGAGGGTGCCGCCGCCGAACAGCTTGGTGCCGCTGTCATTGATCGGCAGGAAGGCGTCGTAGCTGCCGAGCAGGTTCTGCTGGCGCAGCTTCAGGCCATTGTCGGTGTCGGACACGTTTTCATAGGTGATGTAGTAGCGCCCCTGCTCCATCTGCTGGCCGGCGCGCACGCCCCAGGTGCCGCTGTTATTGATCACGCTGTCGAACTTCGGATTGCCGAGGTTGCGGTTCAGCGCATCGGATTTCTGGATGTTGTTGCTGGTTTCCCCCCAGGTCATGCCGACGAAGGTGTCGGCTGCACTGGCCGCGGTAGCGGCGACGCTGGCACCGAGAATTGCGGTGGCGAGGGCGATTGTCTTCATGGCTTTCATGGGGATTCTCCCGTCAGGACTTCAGTAGTTAGTTGACGGGGAGCAGGTTAAGGGCGGACCACTGAACGCAACCTGTCCGCCTGCTGAACCAGGGCTGAACGAAAAAGCGCTGTAGGAAAAAAGAACAGCGCCTATGCGACTTTGCCCACACACAAAGCAGGGTCTAGTCTGATTCCCAATTGTTGGCGGGAGGCTGACCCCCATGACCGAAAAGACCGGCGCCGATGCGGAGAAAGGCAAGGAAACCCGGCTGTTCCTGTTCCTCGTGATCTGCCTGTTCCCTTTGCTGTCGGTGGCCATCGTCGGTGGCTACGGCTTCATCGTGTGGATGTTCCAACTGGTGGCGGGGCCGCCCGGCCCACCGTCCTAGGAACGCCGTCGTGCTCGCCCGCCGCGCCCTGCTGCGACGCCTGGGCGGTGCGTCCGAAGTTCGTCGCCCGCCATGGACCGCCAGCGATTTCCTCGAAGGCTGCACCCGCTGCAACGCCTGCATCGACGCCTGCCCGGAGCAGGTGCTGCGCGTGGGCGACGGCGGCTATCCGCAGCTGGATTTCAGCCACGCCGGCTGCAGCCTGTGCGGCGACTGCGCGCGCGCCTGCGAAGCCCCGGTATTCGACCTGGGCCGCGAAGCCCTGCCCTGGCGCGCGCGGATCGACGAGCACTGCCTGGCCCGGGCCGGCATCCATTGCCGCAGTTGCGACGATGCCTGCGAACCGCGCGCCATCCGCTTCCGCCCACAGCTGGGCGGCCCGGCACTGCCCACCCTCGACACCGAACTCTGCACCGGCTGCGGCGCCTGTCTCGCGCCCTGCCCCGGCAACGCCATTCACCTGAACCCTGAGGCCCTACATGCCTGAAAACACGCTGCCCGAGAGCATCCAGATCGCCAGCCTGATCGTGCACACGCGCCCGGAACTGCTGGACGCGGTGAAGACCAACCTGCAGTGCCTGCCGCACCTGGAAGTGCACCAGCAGAGCCCCCAGGGAAAGCTGGTGGTGGTGCTCGAAGCCGAGCACGAGCAGAGCATCCTCGACAACCTCGATGCCATCCAGAACCTGCCCGGCGTGCTCAACGCGGTGCTGATCTACCACGAGATCGTCGAGTCCCCCGAACACCCGCAGATCGAACCCAAACCCGTTCCCGCCCAGGCCGGAGGTGCCCGATGAACCTGACCCGCCGCCAGTTCGCCAAGGCCAACGCCGCCGCCATCGCCGCGGCCGCCGCCGGCCTGCCGATCCTGAGTTCCGCCAGCAACCTGGTCACCGAGGCGGACATGACCCGCCTGGACTGGAACAAGGCGCCCTGCCGCTTCTGCGGCACCGGCTGCAGCGTGATGGTCGCCACCCGCGACGGCAAGGTGGTCGCCACCCACGGCGACATCAAGGCCGAGGTCAATCGCGGGATCAACTGCGTGAAGGGCTATTTCCTGTCCAAGATCATGTACGGCAGCGACCGCCTGACCCGCCCCCTGCTGCGCATGAAGGACGGCAAGTTCGACAAGCAGGGCGAGTTCCAGCCGATCAGCTGGGATGCCGCCTTCGACATCATGGCCGAGAAGTTCAAGGCCGCGATCAAGGCCAAGGGCCCGGGCTCGGTGGGCATGTTCGGCTCCGGGCAATGGACGGTGTGGGAAGGCTACGCCGCCAACAAGCTGTTCAAGGCCGGCCTGCGCAGCAACAACATCGACCCCAACGCGCGGCACTGCATGGCTTCGGCGGTGATGGGCTTCATGCGCAGCTTCGGCATGGACGAGCCGATGGGCTGCTACGACGACATCGAGGCCACCGACACCTTCGTGCTCTGGGGCTCGAACATGGCCGAGATGCACCCGGTGCTCTGGTCGCGGGTCACCGATCGCCGGCTGAGCGCGCCGCAGGTGAAGGTCGCGGTGCTGTCCACCTTCGAGCATCGCAGCTTCGACCTGGCCGACATCCCCATGGTGTTCAAGCCGCAGACCGACCTCTACATCCTCAACTACATCGCCAACCACATCATCGAAAGCGGCGCGGTGAACCGCGACTTCGTCGACAAGCACACCCGCTTCGCCCATGGCGCCGAGGACATCGGCTATGGCCTGCGGCCCACCGACCCGCTGGAGAAGAAGGCGAAGAACGCGGACAAGGCCAACACCTGGAGCGACATCGGCTTCGAGGAATTCGCCGCCTTCGTCAAACCCTACACCCTGGAGCGCACCGCCCAGGAAACCGGCGTGCCGGCCGAACGCCTCAAGGCCCTGGCCGAGCTGTATGCCGACCCGAAGCGCAAGGTGATGTCCTTCTGGACCATGGGCTTCAACCAGCACACCCGCGGGGTCTGGGCGAACAACCTGATCTACAACATCCACCTGCTCACCGGGAAGATCAGCGAGCCGGGCAACAGCCCCTTCTCCCTCACCGGCCAGCCCTCGGCCTGCGGCACCGCGCGCGAAGTGGGCACCTTCGCCCACCGCCTGCCCGCCGACCTGGTGGTGACCAATTCGAAGCACCGCGAAACCGCCGAGAAGATCTGGAAAGTGCCCGCCGGCACCATCCAGGAAAAGATCGGCTTCCACGCCGTGCAGCAGAGCCGGATGCTCAAGGACGGCGTGCTCAACGTGTACTGGACCCAGGTCAGCAACAACATGCAGGCCGGGCCCAACGTCATGCAGGAAGTCCTGCCGGGCTGGCGCAACCCGGAAAACTTCGTGATCGTCTCCGACGTCTACCCCACCGTCTCGGCCCAGGCCGCCGACCTGATCCTGCCCAGCGCCATGTGGGTGGAAAAGGAAGGCGCCTACGGCAACGCCGAGCGCCGCACGCAGTTCTGGCACCAGCTGGTGAAGGCGCCGGGCGAGGCGAAGTCCGACCTCTGGCAACTGGTGGAATTCTCCAGGCGCTTCACCACCGACGAGGTCTGGCCCGCCGAGCTGCTGGCCAAGGCACCGCAGCTCAAGGGCAAGACGCTCTATGAGGTGCTCTTCAAGAACGGCCAGGTGGACGCCTTCGGCGCCGACCAGGTCGCCAAGGGCTTCGAGAACGACGAGGCCAAGGCCTTCGGCTTCTACATCCAGAAAGGCCTGTTCGAGGAATACGCCAGCTTCGGCCGTGGCCACGGTCACGACCTCGCGCCCTTCGACGACTACCACGAAGCCCGCGGCCTGCGCTGGCCGGTGGTGGACGGCAAGGAAACCCGCTGGCGCTACCGCGAAGGCTACGACCCCTACGTGGCCAAGGGCAGCGGCCTGCAGTTCTACGGCTATCCGGACAAGAAGGCGATCATCTTCGCCCTGCCCTACGAGCCGCCGGCGGAGGCGCCGGACAAGGAGTACCCATTCTGGCTCGCCACCGGCCGCGTGCTCGAACACTGGCACACCGGCAGCATGACCCAGCGCGTACCGGAGCTGTACAAGGCGGTGCCCGACGCCGTGGTGTACATGCACCCCGACGACGCCCGCGAGCTGAAGATGCGGCGCGGCAGCGAGGTGAAGGTGATCAGCCGACGCGGCGAAATCCGCGCGCGCATCGAAACGCGCGGGCGCAACAAGCCGCCGCAGGGGCTGGTGTTCGTGCCCTTCTTCGATGCCAACAAGCTGATCAACAAGGTCACGCTGGACGCCACCGACCCGATCTCCAAGCAGACCGACTACAAGAAATGCGCAGTGCGCATCGAACTGGTCAGCCTGGCCTGAGGAGCGCGCGATGAACAAGACGATCTCTACCCTGGTGCTGATGCTGGTCACCCTGACCGCGCTGGCCGCCGACCTGAACTATCCGCTGGATGCCCCGGCCCCTGACGGCCGCCGCCCCGGCGGCACCATCAGCCAGGACCGTCCCGCGCCGCCGCTGGCCAACGACGAGAACAAGGACATCCGCCGCGAGCGCAACTACCCCGAGCAACCACCGACCATCCCGCACACCATCGTCGGCTACCGCATCGACAGCAACAGCAACAAGTGCCTGTCCTGCCACAGCCGCTCCAACAGCGCGCGGGTGCAGGCGCCGATGATCAGCATCACCCACTACATGGACCGCGACGGCCAGCCGCTGGCCGCCGTCGCGCCACGGCGCTACTTCTGCGTGCAGTGCCATGTCCCGCAGAAGGACGTGAAACCGCTGGTGGGCAACACCTTCGAAGACGTCGACACGATCCTCCAGCGCGACGCCGCTGCAAACGGCAACCCCTGAGGAGGCGCCATGAAAGCATTGTTCGCCTGGCTCAGGGGTTACTGGACCGTCCTGCGCCGGCCCAGCGTGCACTACAGCCTGGGCTTCCTGACCCTGGCCGGGTTCATCGCCGGAATCATCTTCTGGGGCGGCTTCAACACCGCGCTGGAGGCGACCAACACCGAGGCCTTCTGCACCTCCTGCCACGAGATGCGCGACAACGTCTTCGTCGAGCTCAAGGACACCATCCACTACAGCAACCGCTCCGGCGTGCGCGCCACCTGCCCGGACTGTCACGTGCCGCACAAGTGGACCGACAAGATCGCGCGCAAGATGCAGGCCTCCAAGGAGGTCTGGGGCAAGATCTTCGGCACCATCAACACGCGGGAGAAATTCCTCGACCACCGCCGCGAGCTGGCCGAACACGAATGGGCGCGGCTCAAGGCCAACGACTCGCTGGAGTGCCGCAACTGCCACAACTTCGAGTCCATGGACTTCACCCGCCAGAGCCAGCGCGCGCGGCAGATGCACTCCACGGCACTGGCCTCCGGCGGCGCCACCTGCATCGACTGCCACAAGGGCATCGCCCACCACCTGCCGGACATGAGCGGGGTGAAGGGGTGGGAGTGAGGCGGGCAGGCGCGAGCGCGATTCCTGCCAGGCACGGGACGGCTTTCGTAGGAGCGGACTCCGTCCGCGATGAATCTCACGCGAGGCTAAATCGCGGACGAAGTCCGCTCCTACGAGATACATCTGCGCTTGGGGCGGCCCTCACCCTAACCCTCTCCCAGGGGGAGAGGGGACCGTTCGGTGCAGGATGAAACCACGGCATCAGCCGGCACGATCTGCCCCCTCTCCCTCCGGGAGACGACTGCATGGATGCAGGAGGTAGAGCGACGCAGGCTGTCCAGAAGAACACCGCTGCCCCTACAAAAACAGAGGCCCCGGCATATGCCGGGGCCTCTGTTGTCGGGGACGTAGAGACGACGCCTGTTACCGGCCCTGCAACGCCTTGAGAATCCTCTGCCCCGCCCGCCCATCGGCCGGGCTGATGCCGCGCTTGCGCTGCTCCTCCTGGATCGCCCGGCGCGTCACGTCGCCGATCATGCCGTCGGCCTTGCCGATGTCATAACCGCGCTGCTGCAGCAATTCCTGCAGCTCCTTGCGCTGCACCCGGCTCAGGCCTGGATCGTCGGTCGGCCAGGCGGTGCGCAGCCCCGGTTCGCCACGCAGGCGGTCGGACAGCAGGGAAATGGCCAGCGCATAGCTCTCCGCCGCGTTGTAGGAGTAGATCGCGTCGTAGTTGCGCAGCACCAGGAAAGCCGGCCCGTTGGCGCCCGCCGGCAGCAGGATGGCGGCCTTGGAATCCAGGCTCGGGATCGGCTTGCCGTCGATGCGCCGCACGCCGCGCGCGGTCCAGTCGGAGAGCGCCCGGCGCTTGGTGCGCCCGGCCAGCGCCGGGTCGAAGCCGGCCGGCAGTTTCACCTCGTAGCCCCAGGGCTGGCCTTCGCGCCAGCCCGCCTTGCGCAGGTAGTTGGCGGTGGAGGCCAGGGCGTCGGCGGTGCTGCCTACCAGGTCGCGATGACCGTCGCCGTCGAAGTCTTCGGCAATGCGCGCATAGGTGGACGGCATGAACTGCGTCTGGCCGAAGGCGCCGGCCCAGGAGCCGGTGATGCCGCGGTCGCGGATGTCGCCCGCCTGCAGCAGCTTGAGGGTGGCGATGAACTCGCCCTGGAAGAACGACTGCCGCCGCCCGTAGCAGGACAAGGTGGACAGCGACACCAGCAGCGGCCGCTTGCCGGTGATGCGCCCGTAATCGCTCTCCACGCCCCACACCGCGACCACGGCGGCCGGGTCGATCTGGTAGCGCGCGGCGACCTTGCGCAGCAGCTCGGCGTGCTCGGTCATCATCGCCTTGCCGTCGGCCACGCGCTGCTCGTCCACCAGTCCCGCCAGGTAATCCCAGATCGGCGTGGTGAACTCCGGCTGCGCATCGAGCAGCGGCAGCACGCTCATGTCCGCCTGCAGGCCCTGGGTGAAGCGCGCGTAGCTGGCGGCGCTGACGCCACTGGCCCGGGCCTTGTCCTGCAGGCGATCCAGGCAGGCGCCGAAGTCGTCGCCGGGAGCCGCCTGCGCCAGCGCGGCTGGCAGCAGCAGGGAAAGGGCCAGGGAAGTGCGCAACGCCATGGAAAACATCCTCATTGGTGGTAAATGGTCAGGTTGCTGAAGGTGGCCCGGCCACCTTCGCTCGCGGGTCCGCGATTGTCCTGCAGATAGAGCCCGGCCTTGAAGTACAGCCCCTGGAAGGCCCACTGCGGGTCCAGTTGCTGGGTCACCTGGCCGTCCTTGACCTGGACGGTCAGCAGGCCGCTGCGCGATACGCCCAGCCGGTAGCTGAACGCCTCGCCCAGGGGGATGCCTTCGTACACGGTATAGGTACGGGTGGAGACATCATCGGGATGCTCGCGCACCAGCGCCTGCACGCGGCCCAGATTCAGGCGCTGCTGATAGACCAGCTTCACCAGCGGCAGCGCTTCGGCACTGCCGCTGCCGTTGCTGTGGATCTGCCCGATCACCATGCGCCGGGACGACGGCACCATGTCGACTCGCAGGGTAGCCACCAGCAGGTTGTCGGCCTTCGGATAGCGCCAGAAGGACAGCGCACCGTTGCGCGCCGTCTCGCGCAGTTCGGTGCGCGGGTACTCGGTACCGTTGGTGTGCGCGCCGTTGACCGGCACCCAGAACTCCACGCCGTTGACGTTGCGCTGGAAGTACGGGCTCTGGTAATCGCGATTCAGCATTGCAGTGGAAATGGTCGCGGCCGGGCCGCGCTGGGGAATGGTCAGGTTCCAGGTACTGAGGTCCAGCATCGGCCAATCGCTTTCCGGGGTCGGGGGAATGGCGCCAAGGGTAGTCGAGGCCGTCTTACATTTCATCCATCGCCGCGAGCTTGAGCGGGTCGTCGCCAACTCGGCGGGCACTCGCCGCAGAAGCGTCTATCTTCTCAAGGTTGCCTTCGGCCACCGCCACGGAGAGTCCCATGCGCCTGTTCACCGCCCTGTTGCTGTTCGCCTTCGCCGCCAGTGCCGGCGCCGCGATCAAGACCCGGGAAATTCCCTACCAGTCCGCCGACGGCACCAAGATGATCGGCTACTTCGCCTACGACGACGCCAAATCCGGCATCCGCCCCGGCGTACTGGTGGTGCACGAATGGTGGGGGCTCAACGACTACGCCAAGCGCCGCGCCCGCGACCTCGCCGCGCTGGGCTACAGCGCGCTGGCCATCGACATGTACGGCGGCGGCAAGCACACCGAGCACCCCAACGACGCCAAGACCTTCATGGCCGAAGCCCTGAAGAACCCCGACGCCGCCAAGGCGCGTTTCCAGGCCGGCCTCGACCTGCTGAAGAAGCAACCGCAGACCGACCCGAGCAAGATCGCCGCGATCGGCTACTGCTTCGGCGGCGCGGTGGTGCTGAACATGGCCCGTGCCGGCCTGCCGCTGGCCGGCGTGGCGAGCTTCCACGGCGTGCTGGCCACCGACACACCGGCGCAACCGGGCGCGGTGAAGGCGAAGATACTGGTCGAGCACGGCGGCGCCGACACCCTGGTGACGGCCGAGAGCGTAACCGCCTTCAAGAGCGAGATGGACAACGCCAAGGCCGACTACAAGCTGGTGGTGCAGCCGGGCGCCAAGCACAGCTTCACCAATCCGGACGCCGACAAGCACAAGGGCCACGGCCTCGACGTGGGCTACGACAAGACCGCCGACCAGAAGTCCTGGGCGGACCTGCAGGCGTTCTTCAAGGACATCTTCGAGGAGAAGTCCTGAGCCTTCTCCGTCAACAAAAACGCAGCGCAAAAAAAAAAACGGGAGCCCCTGGGGACTCCCGCACTCAATCAAGTGTAAAGGCCGGAGCCCGCCTTGGCGGCGCCCCGACAACAACCTCACCTGCGTCCCCATTGGGAAACGCGGCCGGCAGTTTGGCAAAGCCGCGCCGGCGAATCCGTACGCCTTTGGTGAAGGTTTGCAAAGGAATGTAATCGCCGCGTGACTGGTGAGCCACGTTCCGGCGCGGCAGAATGTTCGCCATGACCACCCTGCCCGCCTTCTGCACCCCGCTCTCCGCCGACTGGCCGCTGCCCACTCCGCTGGCCGGCTGCCAGCTGCGCAGCACCCACTTCGATCGCAACCGCCTGCTACCCGATGACTTCCAGGCCAGCCAGGTGCCGGCCCCGGCGAACATCCAGCGCGCTGTCGCCAAGCGTCAGGCCGAATACCTCGCCGGCCGTCTCTGCGCCCGCGCGGCGTTGCAGGCCAGCGGTGGCGACGCCGTGGTGCCCGACACCGATGACGAGCGCGCACCGATCTGGCCATCGGGCTTCTGTGGATCGATCACCCATGGCGATGGCTGGGCCGCCGCCGTGGTCGCCCACAGCCATGCCTGGCGCGGCCTGGGGCTGGACGTGGAGAGCCGCCTCGACAGCACCCGCGCCCAGCGCCTGGCCGGCGAAATCCTCACCCCGGACGAACTGTCCCGGCTCGCCCCCGAGCAGGCCGCCCTGCAGGTCACCCTCACCTTCTCGCTCAAGGAAAGCCTGTTCAAGGCACTCTTCCCGCTGGTCCGCCAGCGCTTCTACTTCGAGCACGCCGAGCTGCTGAGCTGGTCCGCCGGCGGCCACGCACGGCTGCGCCTGCTCACCGACCTGTCGGCGGAGTGGCACCACGGCAAGGAAATCGACGGGCAATTCAGCCTGTTCGGCGATCGTCTGCTCAGCCTGGTGGCGATTCCCGCGGACATCTGACGGCCATGCCACAGCATCGGCGCCGGCTCCCGGCGCGACCAGGATGCTCGTCACGGGCGCAAGGCGTAATCTGAAAGAAAAAAGGGCGGCCCGTGTTGGTCGTCCTTTTTCTTTGTCCGTGCCCCATGGGCACGGGGCCTATCCTGTAGGAGCGAGCTTGCTCGCGAAGCTCTTCCTATCAACCTGACACTGGGTCGAGGCCCCGTTCGCGAGCAAGCTCGCTCCTACGAAAAGCACGCAGCCTCAGGCCAGCAACGCCACCGACTTGATCTGCGCCCACACCACCTGCCCGGCGTGCAGGCCGAGCTGGTCAAAGGAATAGAGGGTGATCCGCGCCAGCAGCGGCGTGCCGGCCACGTCCAGCTTCACCAGCAGGTGCGCGGGATTGTCCGTGGGCACCATCTCCACCACCGTCGCCGGCAGCACGTTGAGGATGCTGCTGTGCGCCGCCGGCTCCAGGCTCAGGCTGACGTCCCGCGCCTGCACCTTGATGCGCAGCGCCCGGCCCTTTTCCATCGGCGCATGGGCCAGGCGAATGCGCTGCTCGCACTGCGGCAGCGCCAGGGTAAGCAGGCCGTACTCGGCGTTGTGCTCCAGCACTTGCCCATCGATGACCACGCCGGCGTCTTCCAGGTGCGAAATCGGCAGGTCGGTGCGCGCCAGGGTCTGGACGACCGGCCCGCTGGCGATCGCCTTGCCCTGGTCGAGCAGCACCAGGTGGTCGGCCAGCCGCGCGACTTCGTCCGGCGAGTGGCTGACATAGAGGATCGGTATATCCAGCTCGTCATGCAGGTGCTCCAGGTACGGCAGGATTTCCGCCTTGCGCTTGAGGTCCAGCGCCGCCAGCGGCTCGTCCATCAGCAGCAGGCGCGGGCTGGTCAGCAGCGCGCGGGCTATGCCGACGCGCTGCCGCTCGCCGCCGGAGAGGTTCGCCGGCATGCGTTCCAGCAGGTGGCCGATGCCCAGCAGCTCGGTGGCCTGCTCCAGCGCCACGCGATGCTGGTCGCGCGGTACGCGCTTCATGCCGTAGGTGAGATTGCGCCGTACCGACAGGTGCTCGAACAGGTTGGCGTCCTGGAACACATAACCCAGCGCACGCCGGTGCGGCGGCAGGAACACGCCCATGGCGCTGTCCTGCCAGACCTCCCCGTTTACCACCAGGCGACCGAGCGGCGCACGTTCGAGCCCCGCCACACAGCGCAGGCAGGTGCTCTTGCCGGAGCCGGAATGGCCGAACAGCGCGGTGACGCCGCGCCCCGGCAGTTGCAGGTCCACCTCCAGGCTGAAGCCTGGGTAGGCGATCTGGAACCGCGCTTCGATGGCTCGCCCGTCGATGGCTTCGTTCATGCCCACCTCAGGCCCAGGCCGAACGGCTGCGACGGCTCGCGTAGAGCGCCAGCAGGACGAGGAAGGAGAACACCACCATGCCACCGGACAGCCAGTGCGCCTGGGCGTACTCCATGGCCTCGACGTGATCGAAGATCTGTACCGACACCACGCGGGTCTTGCCCGGAATGTTGCCGCCAATCATCAGCACCACGCCGAATTCGCCGACCGTATGGGCGAAGCCGAGGATGCTGGCGGTGATGAAGCCCGGCCGCGCCAACGGCAGGACCACGGAGAAGAAGGTATCCAGGGGGCCCGCCCGCAGCGTCGCGGCGGCCTCCAGCGGTTTGTCGCCGATCGCCTCGAAGGCGTTCTGCAACGGCTGCACCACGAAGGGTAGCGAGTAGAACACCGAGCCCACCACGAGGCCTGCGAAGGTGAAGGGCAAACGCCCCAGACCCAGGCTCTCGGTCGCCTGCCCGATGAAACCGTTTGGCCCCAGGGCGATCAGCAGGTAGAAGCCGATCACCGTCGGCGGCAGCACCAGCGGCAGCGCCACCACCGCCCCCAGCGGGCCTTTCAGCCAGGAGCGGGTGCGCGCCAGCCACCAGGCGATGGGCGTGCCGATCAGCAGGAGAATCGCCGTACTCAGGGCCGCCAGCTCGACGGTGAGCCAGATGGCCTGGAAATCCTCCTGTGTCAGGGGCATCGCTCTTCCTTGCCTGTTCGAGAATCAGATTTCGTAGCCGTAGGACTTGATCACCGCGGCGGCTTTCGGCCCCTTCAGGTACTCGACCAGCGCCCTGGCGGCGGCACTGTCCTTGCCCTTGTTGAGGATCACCGCGTCCTGGCGGATCGGGTCATGCAGCTCGGCTGGCACGATCCACGCGGAACCACTCGTCACCTTGCCATCCTTGTAAACCTGCGACAACGCCACGAAGCCCAGTTCGGCATTGCCAGTGGAAACGAACTGGAACGCCTGGGCGATGTTCTGGCCTTCGACGACCTTGCCGGCGACCTTGTCCTTCAAGCCCATCTTGTCCAGCACCTGGGTGGCGGCCAGGCCGTAGGGCGCGGCTTTCGGGTTGGCGATGGACAGGTGCCTGAATTCATCCTTCCTCAGCACCTCGCCCTTGGCGTCGACGTAGCCGTCCTTCGGCGACCACAGCGCCAGGGTGCCGATGGCGTAGGTGAAGCGCGAGCCGGGGACGATCGCCTTCTCCGCCTCCAGCTTCTTCGGCGTGCTGTCGTCGGCGGCGAGGAACACCTCGAACGGCGCGCCGTTCTTGATCTGGGTGTAGAACTGGCCGGTGGCGCCGTAAGCGGCGACCAGCTTGTGGCCGGTGTCCTTCTCGAAGTCCCTGGCGATCGCCTGGATCGGCGCGGTGAAGTTGGCGGCGACGGCAACCTGCACTTCATCTGCCAGCGCCGAGTGCAGGGCGAAGCAGGAAGCGACCAGCAGGGAGAAACGAGCGAAGCGGTGGTTCATCGTGAGGCTCCAGTGGATTGTTGTTATCAGGCTTCGAGGTCGAGACGGACGAACGCACCGGCTGCGCTGGCATGCTCGCTATAACTAAAATTACATAACGATAGCCGCGAAGCTGCAATACCCCTCATGGGGAACTCAAGCGAAAGGAAGAAAGCGGCTTAAAGCGAAACGCCCCGACCAGGTCGGCGACATCGGCAGCATTCTGCATTTTTTGACCTAAAGGTCAAATATCGCGAATATGCTGGCGGAAACTTACCCAGACCTGGACGCCCGCCTCATTCGATCTTGGGCGCCTGCCGGCGCGGCCAGACCAGAGAGAAGCAGGCGCCGCCCAGGCTCTCGCTGCGCGCGATCGACGCCCGCCCGCCATGCCAATGGACGATCCGCCGCACGATCGACAGCCCCAGCCCATGCCCGCCCGTGCCCCGCGCACGGCTGTCATCGGCCCGGAAGAACGGCTGGAACAGGCGCGGCCACTGCGATTCCGGCACCCCCGGACCATCGTCTTCGACATCCACCTGGCAGCGGTCCACGCTGACCCGGAAGCTGACCCGCACGCGGCCCTCGGCATAACGCAGGGCATTGGTCAGCAGGTTCTGCAGCGCGCGGTGCAGGTAGCGCGGCTCGGCCTCCACCCAGCTGCCCTGGTCGAACGGCACCAGCGGTCCCTGCACGATGCTGACGGCGATCTCCCGCCGCAGCGGCGCGATTTCCGAAACCACCTGCTCCACCAAGGCCGCCAGCTCCAGACGCTGGTAGGTCAGCGCCGGCGAGCCCTGCTCCAGGCGCGCATAGGTGAGCATCTCGTCCACCAGTTGGTCGAGGTCCTGGATGTCGCCGTCCATGCCCTCCATGTACTTGCGCCGCGCCGCATCGGTCTCCGCCGACTCGATCATCTCCAGGCCGAAACGCAGGCGCGCCACCGGCGTGCGCAACTCATGGGACACCGCGCGCACCAGCTCGCGCTGCATCGCCAGGAGCAACTGCAACTGCTCCGCCATATGGTTGAACGCCCCCGCCAGGCGCCCCACCGAGTCGGCGCCGCGCGCCTCCACGCGGGTATCCAGGCTGCCACGGGCAATGCGCGTGGCAGCCGACTCCAGACTGCGCAGGCGCTGTTCCAGGCCGCTGATCAACAGGTACAGGGTCAGGCCGATCAGGCTCAGGGCGACGATCACGATGATCGACAGCAACTGCGGCGGATAGGGGTTCATCTGGTAGATCGGCCCCAGCTCCAGCACCCAGGGCGTATCGAGGATGCCGGCCAGCACGCGGATGGAATCGCCGTCCTTGCCCAGCGCCATCACCGTGTCGCCCTCCTCCACGCGGCGGCTCTGGTCGTCGTCGAGGTCCACTTCCTTGATGCTGAGCAGGTGCACCTCGTAGCCGAAGCGCTTGTCGCGAACGATGCGCGCCAGATGGTAAGGCTGCTCGCTGGCCGGATAACGCTTGAGCTCATCCATCAGCAGGTAGATAGTCGCCCGCGCCAGCTGCTCGCTGACCTGCTCCACCTCGCCGGCAAGGATCAGTCCCTCCGCCGCGCTGACCTGGGTGAGCACCTCCACCCTGTGCGTATCGTCAACGGCCTGCACCAGCACCTGGTCGTTCATCAGCCGCGCCCGGCTGCGCCCTTCCATACCCAGGCCATCCAGGCTGACCAGCTTCAGCGGAATGCCCAGCAGGCGGCTCCACTGGGTCAGCGCGCGCTTGCGATCCACCTCTGCCATCGGCAACAGCTCATCGGCCATCAGGCGGAAAGTGCCGCGCGCCAGGTCCTCGCGATAACGCTCGCCGCGCACCTCGTTGACCAGGTGCAGGGTCAGCACGCCGAGGGCGGCCACCAGCACCAGGGTCAGCAGCATGCCGCCGTAGATGCGCAGGAAGATGGATTTCATGGCTGCGGCACAGCCGCCGGATCGAGCAAGCCGAAGTTATCCAGGCTGACGAACGCGCCATCCTTCACCTCGCACTCGCGCCGCCGTCCCTCATGGACGAAACCGTGCCGGAGCAGCAGGCGGCTGCTGGCGGTGTTCTCCGTCTCCACCTCGGCCTCGATGCGATGCACCTTCATCTCGACGAAGGCGTGCCGCAGGATCAGCGGCAGGCACTCGCTCATCACACCATGCCCCCAGTACTCCGGCATCAGCCAGTAACCCAGCTCCAGGCGACGATGTCCCTGCAGCCAGTTATTGAAGCCGCAACCACCGATGACCTCGGCACGCGTATCGGGCCGGCAGATCGCCCACCAGATGCCGCTGCCTTCTTCATGGATGCGCTCGAACCACTCCATCTGCTCGCGGGTGGCTTCGAGCGTCGCGTAGGAAACACCGTAGTAACGGATCACCTGCGGGTGCGACAGCGCGCGAAATACCGCCGGCTGATCCGCATCGGAAAACGCACGCAGCAAGAAGCGCTCGCCGTGCAGCTCAGGAAACCCCTGGCCGGCCAAGGCTCACAGCTCCCCGACAAACAGATAACCCTTGCTGCGCACCGTCTTGATCAGCCGCGGATGCATCGGGTCGTCGCCGATCTTCGGGCGGATGCGCGAGATGCGCACATCGATGGAACGGTCCTGGCCGTCGTACTCGATGCCGCGCAGCAGGTTGAAGATTTCCTCGCGGGAAAGAATGCGCCCGGCGTTCGACGCCAGCAGCCAGAGCAGGTCGAACTCGGCGCTGGTCAGCTCGATGGTCTGCTCGTCCAGCCAGGCCTCGCGCATGGCGTTGTCGATCACCAGCTTGCCGAAGGTCAGGCGCTTGCCCCCGGAAGCCGGAGCGGCCTCGGCCGGCTCGCTGCGCCGCAGCAAGGCGCGGATGCGTGCCAGCAGCAGGCGCGGGCGCACCGGCTTGCACACATAGTCGTCGGCGCCCATCTCCAGGCCCTGCACCTGGTCCATGTCATCGGTGCGCGCGGTGAGCATCAGGATCGGGCCATCGTAGTCCGGGCGCAGGCGCTTGCAGATCGACAGGCCATCCTCGCCGGGCAGCATCAGGTCGAGCACCACCAGGTCCGGGCGCTCGGCCAGCACCCGCGCCACCGCCGCCGCGCCGTTGGACTCGATGGCGACCGCCAGGCCGTTGCTCTCCAGGTAATCCTGGGTCAGCTCGGCCAGTCGCTGGTCGTCTTCGACGATGAGAATGCGCGCTTCTTGTTCCACCTTGCCTCCTGATGCAGGGCGGGCCCTCCTGATTGACTGAAGCAGAAAGCCCGCGAAAGCGGCCGGCATTGTAGCCAGATTGCCCGCCCCGCCGCACGCCGGCGGCATGGACAGAGATTGCCCGGAAAGGTCAAGGGCTGCTGCGGCAAAAACACTACATATTGTGGTAGTGTTCTCCTCCTCGCGACGCCACCCCAGTGCGTGAAAAATCTGTCACCAACCACGACGAACGGTGAAAGGCGCTCAGCATGCGGGCTGGCGCGAGTTACCCCGCTTCACCCACATTTCACCCACATTTTATCCACAGCTTTTCCCACGCCTCTCGCCTTGCAAACCCCCCACTAGCGCATTATCTTGTATCCCCGTTGTGGCTTACCCCTACATCTTGGGTTTGTCACAGTGAACCGGACACAAGAAGAAAGTCGAAGTCGCGAGCCTGTTCCACGGCTCCTCCGGTTCAACCACAACGTATTCCAGCCGTACTGATGGACCGAGCGGGCCGACCCGCAAGGAGCGATTCATGTCGATGGAAACGCGGTACTGGTGTTGCAACGATAGCGTCAACACCACTAGGTATTGTGGTCCCGGCCCGTAAAGCCGGCACCCGATTTGGGCCAGGGAGGCGCTTCGGGTCTCTATCCCCCTGCTCCAAAGAATTTTTCAGCTCGCGGTCCTGCCGTGGGCCACTGCTCTTTTCGCTCTTTATTTTCGGGCCGGCACCGACAGTGCCAGTAACACACCAATTACGAGAACGTGGAGAACACCACCCATGCAAATCGACACCACTCGCGAGAACCCGCAGGCCGCAGCGCCGCAGGCCGCCGAATCCGCCCAGGATCTGGCCGCCACCGCGCCGGGCCAGCTGCGCGTGATCAAGCGCAACGGCACCGTAGTCCCCTACACCGATGACAAGATCACCGTAGCCATCACCAAGGCGTTCCTCGCCGTGGAAGGCGGCACCGCTGCCGCCTCGTCGCGCATCCATGAGACCGTGCGCCGCCTGACCGAACAGGTCACCGCGACCTTCAAGCGCCGCATGCCCTCCGGTGGCACCATCCACATCGAAGAAATCCAGGACCAGGTCGAACTGTCCCTGATGCGTGCCGGCGAGCAGAAAGTCGCCCGCGACTACGTGATCTACCGCGAAGCCCGTGCCAACGAGCGCAAGAACGCCGGCACCGCCAGCGACATCGCCCAGCCGCACCCGAGCATCCGCATCACCAAGGCCGACGGCAGCACCCAGCCGCTGGACATGGGCCGCCTGCAGACCATCATCCGCGAAGCCTGCGAAGGCCTGGCCGAAGTCGATGGCGACCTGATCGAACGCGAAACCCTGAAGAACCTGTACGACGGCGTGGCCGAGAAGGACGTCAACACCGCCCTGGTGATGACCGCCCGTACCCTGGTCGAGCGCGAGCCGAACTACTCCTACGTCACCGCCCGCCTGCTGATGGACACCCTGCGCGCCGAAGCCCTGGGCTTCCTGGGCGTGGCCGAGAGCGCCACTCACCACGAGATGGCCGACCTCTACACCAAGGCCCTGGCCGCCTACGTCGAGAAAGGCGCCGAGTTCGAGCTGATCGACAGCAAGCTCAAGGAATTCGACCTGGCCAAGCTGGGCGCCGCGCTGAACCACGAGCGCGACCAGCAGTTCACCTACCTGGGCCTGCAGACCCTGTACGACCGCTACTTCATCCACAAGGACGGCATCCGTTTCGAACTGCCACAGGTCTTCTTCATGCGCGTGGCCATGGGCCTGGCCATCGAAGAGAAGGACCGTGAAGCTCGCGCCATCGAGTTCTACAACCTGCTCTCCTCGTTCGACTACATGTCGTCCACCCCGACCCTGTTCAACGCCGGCACCCTGCGTCCGCAGCTCTCCAGCTGCTACCTGACCACCGTTCCGGACGACCTGTCGGGCATCTACAACGCCATCCACGACAACGCCATGCTGTCGAAATTCGCCGGCGGCCTGGGCAACGACTGGACTCCGGTGCGCGCGCTGGGCTCCTACATCAAGGGCACCAACGGCAAATCCCAGGGCGTGGTTCCGTTCCTGAAAGTGGTGAACGACACCGCCGTCGCCGTGAACCAGGGTGGCAAGCGCAAGGGCGCCGTCTGCGCCTACCTGGAAACCTGGCACCTGGACATCGAGGAATTCCTCGAGCTGCGCAAGAACACCGGTGACGACCGTCGCCGTACCCACGACATGAACACCGCGAACTGGATTCCGGACCTGTTCATGAAGCGCGTCTTCGACGACGGCAAGTGGACCCTGTTCTCCCCGTCCGAAGTACCGGACCTGCACGATCTGACCGGCAAGGCCTTCGAAGAGCGCTACGAGTATTACGAAGCCCTGACCGAGTACAACAAGATCAAGGTGTTCAAGGTCGTCCAGGCAAAGGACCTGTGGCGCAAGATGCTCTCCATGCTCTTCGAGACCGGCCACCCGTGGCTGACCTTCAAGGACCCGTGCAACCTGCGCAGCCCGCAGCAGCACGTGGGCGTGGTCCACAGCTCGAACCTGTGCACCGAGATCACCCTGAACACCAATGCCGACGAAATCGCCGTCTGCAACCTGGGCTCGATCAACCTGGTCAACCACATCGTCGACGGCAAGCTGGACACCGCCAAGCTCGAGAAGACCGTGAAGACCGCCGTGCGCATGCTCGATAACGTTATCGACATCAACTACTACTCGGTCCCGCAGGCTCGCAACTCGAACCTCAAGCACCGTCCGGTCGGCCTGGGCATCATGGGCTTCCAGGACGCGCTGTACCTGCAGCACATCCCGTACGGCTCCGACGCTGCCATCGAGTTCGCCGACAAGTCCATGGAAGCGGTGAGCTACTTCGCCATCCAGGCCTCCTGTGACCTGGCCGACGAGCGTGGCGCCTACGAGACCTTCGACGGCTCCCTGTGGTCCAAGGGCATCCTGCCGCTGGACTCCCAGCAGATCCTCATCGAAGCCCGTGGCCAGAAGTACATCGATGTCGACCTGAGCGAATCCCTCGACTGGGCTCCGGTCCGTGCTCGCGTACAGAAAGGCATCCGTAACTCGAACATCATGGCCATCGCGCCGACCGCGACCATCGCCAACATCACCGGCGTATCGCAGTCCATCGAGCCGACCTACCAGAACCTGTACGTGAAATCGAACCTCTCCGGCGAGTTCACCGTGATCAACCCCTACCTGGTTCGCGACCTGAAAGTGCGCGGCCTGTGGGACCCGGTCATGGTCAACGACCTGAAGTACTACGACGGCTCCGTGCAGCAGATCGAGCGCATCCCGCAAGACCTGAAGGACCTGTACGCCACCGCCTTCGAAGTCGAGACCAAGTGGATCGTCGACGCCGCCAGCCGCCGCCAGAAGTGGATCGATCAGGCCCAGTCCCTGAACCTCTACATCGCCGGCGCCTCGGGCAAGAAGCTGGACGTGACCTACCGCATGGCCTGGTACCGTGGTCTGAAGACCACCTACTACCTCCGTGCCCTGGCCGCCACCAGCACCGAGAAGTCCACCATCAACACCGGCAAGCTCAACGCCGTGTCGGCCGGTGGCGACGAAGGCCTGCAAGCCGCTCCGGCCGCCGCGCCGCAGCCGGCCCCTGTACCCAAGGCCTGCAGCATCGACAACCCGGACTGCGAAGCCTGCCAGTAATGGAGTAAGCGGTCCTCGGAACGGTCCGCGCGTCGTTGCCCGGCAGGTCGGCGCCCATCACGTACAGTCGTACGCTCAGGGGCTCCGACCTACCAGGCGCCTAGCGCGGCCTCGCTCCGAGGCACCGCCGAAACCACGGAGTTTCAAAGTCCCCTCTCCCCCAGGGAGAGGGTTAGGGTGAGGGGCTCTTCAAGGCTCCTCCGCCCTACCGAACAACAGCCTCCTCCGCCGCGCACCGCGCAGGACGGAAGAAGCACAAGCTCTTAGCGTGCACTCACACACGCCACCAGACATCAGGCCGCCACAGAACGGCCATCCAGAACAGGAGAGGACCCATGCTGAGCTGGGACGAATTCGACAAAGAAGACGCCACCGAAACCAAGGCCGCCCCGGCAGTCGCCCAGGCCGCCGCGCAAAGCGCTGACCGACTCGACTCCGAAGCCGCCGGCTCGGTCGAAGAAGCACGCGCCGTTTCCGCCGCCGACTCCGACGCCGTTGCCCGTGCCAAGCAGGCCCTCGACGCCCTGGACATCCAGGAAGGCCTGGACGATCTGGAAGGCTCCGCCGCCCGCGTACAGGTCGGCGACAAGCAGATGATCAACGCCCGCGCCGACCTCAACCAGCTCGTACCCTTCAAGTACGACTGGGCCTGGCAGAAGTATCTGGATGGTTGCGCCAACCACTGGATGCCCCAGGAAGTGAACATGAACGCCGACATTGCCCTGTGGAAGAGCAAGGACGGCCTGTCCGAAGACGAGCGCCGCATCGTCATGCGCAACCTCGGCTTCTTCTCCACCGCCGACTCCCTGGTCGCCAACAACCTGGTGCTGGCCGTCTACCGCCTGATCACCAACCCCGAGTGCCGCCAATACATCCTGCGCCAGGCCTTCGAGGAAGCGATCCACACCCACGCCTACCAGTACTGCATCGAGTCGCTGGGCATGGACGAGGGCGAAATCTTCAACATGTACCACGAGATCCCGAGCGTCGCGAAGAAAGCGTCCTGGGGCCTGAAGTACACCCGCTCGATCTCCGATCCCAAGTTCCAGACCGGCACCCCGGAGACCGACCGCCAGTTCCTGCGCAACCTGATCGCCTACTACTGCGTCCTGGAAGGCATCTTCTTCTACTGCGGCTTCACCCAGATCCTCTCCATGGGCCGCCGCAACAAGATGACCGGCACCGCCGAGCAGTTCCAGTACATCCTGCGCGACGAATCCATGCACCTGAACTTCGGCATCGACGTGATCAACCAGATCAAGATCGAAAACCCGCACCTGTGGGATGCCCAGATGAAGGACGAGGCCACCCAGATGATCCTCCAGGGCACCCAGCTGGAGATCGAATACGCTCGCGACACCATGCCGCGCGGCGTACTGGGCATGAACGCGGCGATGATGGAGGACTACCTCAAGTTCATCGCCAACCGCCGCCTGACCCAGATCGGCCTCAAAGAGGAATACCCGGGCACCAGCAACCCGTTCCCGTGGATGAGCGAAATCATGGACCTCAAGAAGGAAAAGAACTTCTTCGAGACCCGCGTGATCGAGTACCAGACCGGCGGCGCGCTGAGCTGGGACTGACGGAAGTAGTCGTCATTTTTCACTAAGAAGTAAAACTTTTTCACTTCAAAGTGAAACAAACGCACCAAATGAGTGCGGAGTGTAACAAGCAAGAACCTTGGAGCCGCTAAGGATGGCGGCGAAGAGGAGCAGTCGAAAGGGCCGGGGGCAATGCCCACCGGCCCTTTTTCTTTAATCGGCCAGAAGCAATGGCCTATTGAGAGGTACTCCAGCGAGTACCTTCAACCGGCCCCTTGCCCTCATGGGCATCCCAAGCCTGATTAATCAGGTAGGCAAAAATCGCCTTGAGCTGATCATCGGTAAAGTCCGCAAAGGCGGGCATTCCACCACCGCCTTTAGACAGTGCGCCCTGCCGCACGACAGACTCAAAGAAGTCGTAGCTCGGTGGCGGCGCGTAAATGAGGTTGGGCACGCGGCCACCAGCCGCGTTGCCATGCAGACCATGGCACTCTATACAGCCACTTGCCTCAAACAACGCCTTGCCAAAGGCTGCTGCGTCTTCAGGCTGTCGGGGAGTGAGGGGCGCAGGCACTTTTTGCACCGGTGCAAATGGTGGGTACTCTTTTGTGCCGCCAACCTTGAAAGCCAATAGACGTGGCGAGGTCCTCGCCTTCAGAGCAGAAGCGGCGTCCGCGTTCAGAGAGCCCGTCGCAGCCGCCGTCCCCGTCCCCGTCGCAAGCAGAACGTACTGCTCGCCATCAACCATGACTGTCGAGGGGGCTGCCCGCACCGCCCCACCGATATCATGACTCCACAACGTTTTGCCCGTCGCATCGTCCAATACCTGAAGACGCCCGTCACCGGTGCCCTGGAATACCAGGCCACCAGCCGTATGCAGCAAGCCGCCGTTGGTAGGCATCGGCAAGCGCGACCGCCACTTCACGGCGCTCTTGCGCACGTCCCAGGCGACTGTCTCACCATAAGTTTCGTACTTACCATCGGCGGAGCGCTGGATAGGCTCAAACGACTGGCCACCGAGGGCAGAGTCAGGATCATCCTTGACGAGAGTCGGCTGGGACATTGCTGGTATGAATACCGTTTCATCGTCCGGATTGAACGCTAATGCCTCCCAGCCATGCGCGCCAAGGCCATTTGGGAGTTGCATATAACTCTTGCTGGAGTTCAACCAATACTGCCCTTCCCGTCTCACGATAGGGCGACCATTGGCATCCAACCCAGAGGCCCATTCCATTGGCATATAAGCCCCCCCGGAAATGAACTTACCGGTCTGCGCATCCAGGGCATATGCGAATCCACTCTTCGGCACACTCAGCACCGCCCTCTTCGACTCGCCACCCACCGTAATGTTGGCGACCATGATGCCGACGCTAGAATCATAGTTCCAACCATCCTGAGGTGTTTGCTTGAAGTGCCACTTGTATTCGCCAGTACTGGCATCCAATGCCACGATGGAATTTGTAAAAAGCTCATCGCCCGCATTCTCGCCGCGCCGAGACGGGTCGAACGGCGCGGGGCCTCCTACCCCGATATAGAGCAGATTGAGCTGCGGATCATAGGTCATGGCATCCCAGGCGCTTCCGCACCCATGAGACTTCGAATACCAATCCTTGCCCCAGGTTTTAGCAGCGTTCTCATACAGCGCTGATTGAGGCTTCGAGGGATCGTCAGGAACCGTGTAGAAGCGCCAACGATGATCCCCAGTCTTCGCGTCAAATGCATCTACATATCCGCGAGTCGTTCCTGTATCGAGACAGGCATTACCTGTAAAGACCAAACCATTACCCACTCGCGGTGCAGCAGTGATAGCGTACATATCTGCTGAATCGCACGATTTGGCTTCCCAGACCTTCTTACCAGTGTGTTGGTCAACGGCGATTAAACGACAGTCTCCGGAAGCGATAATCACATTGCTTCCGCTTAATGCCACTCCCCGATTAAACCGGCGCCCCCAATATCCTGCGAAAGATGACCCCTGCTGCGCGTTATCATCTTTAAAATTCCAAATCAGCTTGCCGGTTTTTACATCATTGGCAATTATCTGGCCGTTGGGCGCTCCTTGAAAAACGATGCCATCCTTGACCAGAGGATTACCAACCAAGCCGTCGCTAACGGGTAACTCCACCCACCACGCCAGCCCCAAGGAACCAATATTATCCTTGTTAATCACCTTCAATTCCGAGGAGTGCTGCATCTCACTGGAGTTACCGAGAAACTCCCAGTTCGTATTTTGCTTTTGAGTTGACTGACCCTCAACTCCACAGCCAGCAACAGCAATTGCCAGCGAAGCTAAAATTATTACCCTCATATTTTTCCTCTACTTTATCAACGCCAGAGCCGAGAAAAATTTATGCGACTTCCATCAAACGCATAAATAGCTCACTGGACAAATCGAAGACGACTACACATGCGAAAAATCAACTTAAGCAGCAATTTTTCATCCGCCAGCCGCGTTGAAAAACCAATAGCCCCAGACACTTCTGGCGCATGATTGTCGGCTGGCCAAGTCGTTCGACCAAGACCAATGTTGGTCATTTGACCAGCAACGTAGACGCCACGCCAGAAAAATATTTTTTTACTTATAAATCAATAGCATAGAAAAATAATAGGCGCCTAACCATGCAATGGCTGGCGTGCAAGATGCCCCGAGTGCTCCAGCGGTCCTGCCCGCACCGTGCACCAGAAAGCAGCAAGGCGAACAACGGCAGGGCACTGCCGCGAGCTCAAGGAGCCTTCGCGGTGGTTGATCCTCAAGAAGTGCAGCCACCTCATCTGAGAGCCTTGATGCCTCTTCATTTGCTCTCTGCAGGTAACCGACTGATAAGACGAGAGTACTTCCCCCGGGAGAGACGAAGCTCCCGGCCGATTGGCCAAATCTTATAACCCCGCCATTTTTCACCATGGGATCATGGATGTTTCGGGATCAATCGCCTCGCAATCCCATGAGCAGAAATTCATGCTTAAGAGCGGCTCAGTACCGAAAGATGCATGGCGCCACGAAATTCAATCGTAAGCGTCCGGCGAACTCACCTTCCGAACTCCAGCTTTAAGGGCGATGGTGTCCGCGTATTTTTAAGCGGACGCGATCACCCTTATCGCCAGGATTTCCATGCGCCAACGAAGCTCTTACCCCAAACCTTTCAAAGCCCAAGTCGTTCAGGAATGTCTGCAACCTGGCGCAACCGTGTCCAGCGTCGCCATCAGCCATGGCATCAACGCCAATGTCATCCGCAAATGGCTGCCGCTCTATCGAGACCAGTCCGCAACGCCTTCGCTGCCGGCATTTGTCCCGCTGAAGGCTGCACCTAAACGGCCCGCCGAAACGTCAGTGATCATCGAGTTGCCCATGGCCGGACAAGTGATCACAGTGAAATGGCCAACCTCGGATCCCGAGGGCTGCGCGCAATTCATTCGAGCTGTCGCTCAATGATCCGCATCGATGCCATCTGGCTGGCCACCGAGCCGATGGACATGCGCGCCGGCACCGAGACAGCATTAGCCCGGGTGATTGCGGTGTTCGGTGCGGCGAAGCCGCACTGCGCTTATCTGTTCGCCAATCGCCGGGCTAACCGGATGAAAGTGCTGGTGCACGATGGCCTCGGCGTCTGGCTTGCAGCGCGTCGACTGAACCAAGGCAAGTTCCACTGGCCCGGCATTCGTCATGGCAGCGAGGTCGAACTCGACAGCGAGCAACTCCAGGCGTTGGTACTGGGCCTGCCGTGGCAGCGCGTCGGCGCCGGCGGTGTGATTAGCATGCTGTAAACGCCGGCCATTTGGCCGGTCTACTTGTCGTCGTCCCGAGCCTGCTCTGGCACAATCGGTGGCATGACTTTCTCGCCCAACCTCGACCAGATGACCCCGGAACAGCTTCGTGCCTTGGCGGCACAGGCGTTGCAGTTGCAATCCCAGGTCGAGGCGATGAGCAGAAAGATCCAGAACGATCAAACCGTCATTGAGCAGCTCACTTACGAAATTGCCCTACTTAAACGGCACAAGTTTGCCAAGCGCAGCGAGCAAATCAGCCCAGCGCAAAGCAGCTTGCTGGATGACCTGCTCGACACAGACCTTGAAGCTATCGAGGCCGAGCTAAAACAGCTCCTCCCAGCTGCGCCACAGGCCGAAGCACGACAATCCCCGAAGCGTGCGCCTTTGCCGCCGCAGTTTCCACGCACGGTGATTCGTCACGAACCTGAAAACACCCAGTGCGCCTGTGGCTGCCAACTTCAACGCATCGGCGAAGACATCAGCGAAAAGCTGGACTACACGCCGGGCGTGTTTACCGTCGAGCAGCATGTGCGGGGCAAATGGGCCTGCCGCCAGTGCGAAACCCTGATCCAGGCGCCAGTGCCGGCGCAGGTTATCGACAAAGGTATCCCGACCGCAGGCTTGCTGGCCCACGTGATGGTGGCCAAGTTTGCTGATCACTTGCCGCTGTACCGGCAGGAGAAAATCTTTGGCCGCTCCGGGCTGGAAATTGCTCGCTCAACCTTGGCTCAGTGGGTCGGACAAACCGGCGTGCGGCTCCAGCCGCTGGTCGATGCACTGCATGAAGCAGTGCTGAGCCAAGGCGTGATTCACGCCGATGAAACACCCGTGCAAATGCTTGCGCCGGGCGAGAAGAAAACCCACCGCGCCTACGTCTGGGCCTACAGCACTACGCCGTTTTCGGCGCTCAAGACGGTGGTTTACGACTTCAGCCCAAGTCGTGCTGGCGAACATGCGCGCAACTTCCTGGGCGACTGGAACGGCAAGCTGGTCTGCGACGACTTCGCTGGCTACAAAGCCGGGTTTGAGCAAGGCATCACTGAAATCGGCTGTATGGCCCACGCCCGTCGCAAGTTCTTTGATCTGCACGTGGCGAACAAAAGTCAGCTGGCTGAACAGGCCCTGCACTCGATCAGTGGCTTGTACGAGGTTGAACGCCAGGCGCGGGACATGAGCGATGAAGACCGCTGGCGAATACGCCAGGAAATGGCGGTGCCGATCATCAAAACACTGCATGACTGGATGTTGGTCCAGCGCGGCTTGGTGCCCAACGGATCAGCCACAGCTAAAGCCTTCGATTACAGCCTGAAACGCTGGGTAGCGCTGACGCGCTACCTGGACGATGGGGCTGTGCCCATCGACAACAACCAAGTTGAAAACCAGATACGGCCATGGGCGCTCGGGCGCTCGAACTGGTTATTTGCTGGATCCCTGCGCAGCGGTAAACGGGCTGCGGCCATCATGAGTTTGATCCAGTCGGCACGCATGAATGGGCATGATCCGTATGCCTATCTCAAGGATGTGCTGACGCGGCTGCCGACACAGCGGGCCAGTGAGATTGGGCAATTGCTACCGCATCAGTGGGTGCCGGCCTGACTTACGCAAGGTGAGTTGGGCGGACGCTTACATTCAATCACGAAAAAAGATGCTCATCGTTAGCCGCACATATCCTCTGCTGCCGCGAGGGCGGGAAAACTATGCGTTCATAGCAAGATGGCGAGAGCGTAATTATAAGACTTGTTAATAACAGATACCGCTGAGGCGTTACTGGCACGCCAAGAGTCGGCAATGACAAGGTCTTTGGAGACCGCTATTGTTCGCCACCATTGAGCGGGGTACTCCAGATCAGCAGCTCAAGTGCTGCGGCAATCTGAATACGGTGCTCAGCAAGCGGGACCGGCAGCAGGTCCTGAGCGCGCTCCAGCCGGCGCAACAACGTATTGCGGTGCGTGCCGAGCGCTTCAGCGGTCTGGGTGATATTGCAGCCATTGGCCAGGAATGCGAGCAGCGAGCGCTGAAGGACTACGGATTCCGTCGCCAACCGTCCCAGCGTGCTCGAGATGAACTCCCGGGCCGCACGGGCGTCCTGTGTCATTAGCGAGACCATCCTGACCTGATCAATGCTGACAACGGGCGGGGCTCCAGCCAATCGCCCCATCAGTCTCTGCGTGGTCAGGGCCTCCAGGTGTGACCGTCGGAAGCCGTTCAGGCCCGATCCTGCTGAGCCTATTGCCGCACGCACCTTTGGAAACTGGTGAATGACGCCTTGCAGCATGTTCAGGTCCAGAGGTTTTGCTGCGCAGCTCCAGACCCATAAGGTTGCAGGGCCAGCCAATACGATAAGAGGCGCTGCTGCTCCAGTGAGGCGGGCCAACGCGCGGGCCATGTTCTCCAATGGGCGGATTTCTGCATCAGGGGCTTCGCTCCAGACGAGGCAGGCATAGTGCTTCTGGGAGATGGCGTAGCCCAATCGTCTGCTGAACAGCTCAGCATCCGCCTCTCTGCCATCGAGCAATCGACTGACCAGGCTGCGTTTGTCTATGAGGTCGTGATGAGGATCGGCATTCTTTTCTTCCAGAATGATCTGGGTAACCAGCCGCATGTTGCTGTCGATGAATTCCGAGATCGAGCGCGACGAGACCGCCAACAACTCCTCAAGCTCCCCTGGGTCCCGGGTCAGGCTGAACGCCATCTTCATCCAGAGTTCCCAGGCTGCATTTTGTGCGGCTCTTGCAGCGTTCAGTAATAGCTCGGACATGCCCTTGCGCACGAGCTCCCTGGCCGTATCCACCATGTCAGTAGAAACATAGGGCTCCACCGGCTCCCCGGGACGCTGCTGGTTTGCGTTCGCCCAATGCAGCAACTCTGCGCGATTGGCTCGCCGGCACGCCGCCAGAATGACCGGGTCCTCCAGCAGCTTCGCACCGTCCGGTGAAGAAAAAAGCGATTGATCCAGGCTATCGATCCACTCCGACGGCAGGCCCTGAGCTATTTCGGCGCCTTTGCGCATGAGCTCACGAACGGCTTCGGATGGACGTGGCCAGAGGGACGGAGTGCTGCTCATAGAAGGTGCAAATCAGTCAAAAATCCAATGGAAGGTGTGCATTTTGTACCTTGCCGGAGGTCAGTGGCAAAAATAGCATGAAATCACTGCTTGAGCGCAAAAATAATCACAAGGAGGCGCCATCTATTCCCATGCTTATTTTGAATTCAGTGCAGTAACGATCGTAATGACGAGGCTGTTAACCAGGCCAACTGATTAGTCGTGCTGACGAACCAATCTGGACACAGCCGTTCCTCTGGATACTTATTTGGAGTTACTTCAATGTCCAACCATCGAGATTCCATCCCAAGCCTACCAGCTGTAACTCGATCGACCTCCGCCGAGGAGATTGTTCTGCTTTGCGATCAAATGGGAGCTGTCATCATTCGAGGCTTCATGACCCCCGAGCAAGTACTGCGGATCAACGACGAACTCGAAGTGCCGCTTGCCGCGTTGGATGCAGGCTCCAAGCACGAACACGAACTTATTGCCGAGTTTCATGGCCACCAGACAAAAAGACTCACCAACCTTGTTACATATAGCAAGACCTTTCGTGAGGAAATCCTGGATGACGACCTCTTTCACGAAATGGGGCGGGTGCTTTACGAGCCAGAGTGTGGTGACTGGTGGCTGACAACCGCTCAGCTGATAGAAATCGGGCCAGGTAATAAAGCACAAATGCTGCATCGTGATATGGCTCAATATCAGCCCTTTGTTGCCATGAACAAGGATGCACCGCGCGCCATTACTAATCTTATGTTGGCCCTGACAGATTTCACTGAGGAAAATGGTGCTACTCGGGTAATTCCTGGCAGTCAGAACTGGGATGATTTCGAAGATGTGGGATCGCCAGAAATGACAATTCCTATTGAGTTGAAAGCAGGTGATGCCGTGCTGTTCGGAGGGAAGGTCGTTCATGGTGGGGGGGCCAACATAACAACCAATCAGTACCGTCGCGGCCTAACGATTCCAATGCAGGCTTCGATTCTCACACCTGAAGAAGCCTATCCGCTGATTGTTCCTCTTGATGTGGTCAGGACCCTCTCTCCTCGCGTTCAGAAAATCATCGGCTTCCGCTCTCAATACCCCAATGGCAGTCCGGGCCTCTGGCAACATAACTATGCAGATCTGGCGGACTATCTCAAGCTCTGATGGGAGGAATCAGTTTGTGAGGAAAGGCACTCCCCTCCTCTGATTACAGTTCGCCTACTGGGACGAAAACGGAAATCTGTGCGCCCATAGAAAGATGGCGAGAGCGCAATTATAAAAACCATTAACAACAGCCTGGACGATAGACCATGATGTTCCATCAGAAAGCCCCATGCCATCGGAGCCTCGTCGGTAGCGTGACGACAGCGGCTTCGCTGCTTTTCATATCCGTTTTTTCGGCAAACTCAATTGCAAGCTCTCCGACCACAGCGGCAAGTGGCGCTTCCAATGAGTGGAAATATGGCGGCGGGCAGCCGGGCAAGCCCTATTACAGCCAACTGAAAGAAATCAACAAGAGCAACATCGATAAACTTGGACTGGCATGGGCGACGAGCGTCGACACCCCGCTCGGACTTGTCTCCGAGCCGATCATTGTCAATGACGTTGCCTATATAAGCGCAGCACTTTCCGTTGTCTACGCAATAGACGTGAGAAGCGGAAAGCAATTGTGGAAATTCACACCAAAACTCAAGCTGGACGCCAGCCCTGGATCATCCTGGAGCGCTCGAACCAATCGAGGTGTCGCTTTCTCGGAAGGTAAAGTCTTCGTAGGAACCGGCGACTGTCGGCTTATTGCTATTGACGCGGAGAAAGGTACTCAGCTATGGGACTCCCAGGTATGTGATACCGCTACCTCCGGCGGTCTCGGCGGAGGTGTTACTGGCGCGCCGAGTTTCGGCAATGGCAAGGTCTTCATTGGGCACTCCGGCTCGGAAATGGGAGCCCGGGGCTCAGTAGTAGCCTTTGACAGCAACACCGGTAAAGTTGTGTGGCGCTTTTGGACGACGCCGGGAGCTCCTGGTACAGCCTACGAAGATGACGCTGTGCGAATGGCAGCCAAGACCTGGAAAGGTGGATATTCGGAGGTCGGAGGTGCGGCAGCATGGGATGCCATTACCTTTGACGCCGAAACCAACCAGCTGATATTTGGCACCGCAAGCTCACTGCCTTATAGCCATGCCCTCAAGAACGATGGCGATCGGTTATTCACCAACTCGATAGTTGCCGTTGACGCAGACACCGGAAAATATAAGTGGCACTACCAGACAACTCCGGAAGACAGCTTCGATTACGACGCCGCGATGCACATCCTGGTGACCGACGTGGTCATGAATGGCAAAGCGCGCCGGGTCGTCATGCAAGCGCCCAAGAATGGCTTCTTCTATGTACTGGATGCCAAAACCGGAAAGCTGCTCTCTGCCGATCCGTTCGTTCCCGTAAACTGGGCCACCCATGTTGACCTTAAGACCGGCCGGCCGGTCATTGATCCTGCCGGAGAGTATTACCGTCATCCTGACAAAAAAACTCTTGTCTATCCGGCTATTACCGGCGGGCACAATTGGCAGTCGATGTCATTCAACCCGCAGTCTGGCCTGGTCTATTTTGGCGCGAGCGAGAAAGGCACATATTGGACAGTAGGTCCTAACGGTGACGGCCTGCCCGATCTTACCAACCTGGGGCCGGATGAAAAGCCGATACTCAATAACGGCAAGTTGATAGCCTGGGATCCTTTGAAAAAAGCACCGGCCTGGAAGGTCGATCTCAAGTTCCCCTACAATGGCGGTACCCTATCCACGGCCGGCAACCTGGTATTCTTTGGGGAAACCACAGGACGTTTTGGTGCTTATGATTCCACGTCCGGGAAGTCCCTGTGGCATTTTGAATCAGGCGTCCCAATTGCCGGCAACCCTGCGACCGCAATGGTTGATGGCGAGCAATACGTGCTCATCAATGCGGGCGAAGGAACCGCTATGAGCTATGCCACCAACCCGGAAATGACTCGCGACGGCGACTCCAGCGTTGGCAAGACGATGCTGATGGCCTTCAAATTGGGTGGTAACGGAAAGCTACCGGAAAGCGTACCTCTTAACGCTCGGATTCCTTTGCCGCCCAAGCAACCCACTAATGTAGAGAATGCGCTGGCCGGCAAATCGCTATGGAAACTATCCAGTTGCTACTCCTGCCACGGCGCCCATGTTGCTACTCGCGGTAGAAGGATCCTGGACGGTGGCATTCCGGATCTGCGCTTCGCTCCAAGCGAAGTTCACGACATGTGGCTGGGTGTATTGTTTGGCGGGCGTGCAGACAAGGGGATGCCTAACTTCGCCGGAATGATCAATATGGAGCAGGCAAACCAGATTCATGACTGGGTACTTTACCGCACCTGGAAAGACTATTGCGCTCAGCAGGATGCACTGGGAGAGAAATCAGCTGAGTTTTGCACGGAAATCAAAAGCGGAAAATACGAAGCATTGGAGCACTAAACGGATCAACGATCCGATTAGCAATTTATAAAACTGAAAATTGGTAGCACTCAAAGTAGAAACCAAGAATGTCTCTTGGTTTCTACTCCCCTCCCGAAAATATCCCGCAGAAATATCGCCCCCTTGATCGAAGGACGCGGTAGCACTCCAGGTTCTGTACGAAAAGTCCGAACGGGTAGCATCGGCGCCATGACAGACTGGAGGCCTGCACGGCAAAGCGCCATGAACTCCAGATGCAGCCTGGGAACTCATCGCCGATCTGGTGCTGGAGCGCTTCGGCCCATGGTCGACGGTGCATCAGCACTTTCGTGATTGGACGGAGGACAGCACATTCGATCAAGTGCTTGAGCGTTTGTACATTCGCCCGGATCAGAAAGGTCGAATCAATCTGGATACCTGGATGATCGACTCCACGGCGGTCCGAACAACCCGAGCCTCGTCTGGCGCCGATGACCGATCTGCGACGCGCCATCGCCCGAGACGCGTTACTCCTGCTGTTTCAGCCAAAACTACACATGGAATCGAAGCGTGCCAGCGGAGAGGCACAGGTGCGCTGGGACCATCCCTGTCGGGGCCAGCCAGCTCATCACCTTCTCGGAAAGCGCGGTCCCTATATCTGAAGCAGATACCAGTAGACCAGCCCAGCCCTTCGTCAGCGGCCTGGATAGCTACAAGGAGTCGGCAGCCATTGTGAAGTCGATCGGCCCATAGCCTGGGCACCGAGGTAGTCACCGAAGGGGGAATTGCATGAGGTCATGGACAGGCTGTCCAGCGGGGGGCGAGGAAGCTCAAGGCGACTGCATCAGCAAACCGATCTCCGGATGCGACTTCCCGCCCCGACAGAAGGCCTTTGCGTGAACGCAAGCGCGACAAAGGCCTCACGAGAATTACACGACCATCACGTTTCGCAGCTTTCAGCGCACCTCAAAACTCTTCCGGGAAAGTTAAGGCACGGTGCTGACCCGGCGATTATCGACCTCGATCACCGTCCTGCGCCTTGAGATGCGCCGAGTTCTGGTCAGCGCCGATCGGCAGCTTCGGGCGCGAATGACTTGGTGGCGGCCGCGATGTCCTGATCGCCATACCCCATGGACTGCGCGCGCTCTACCACCTGGCACACTGCGTCGAAGACCGGGGTTCGGGCACCGCCCGCATGCATGGATTCGGCAATGACTGCGAAGGCACTCGCATGCACATCGAGTCGTGCCTGATCACCCGCGAAATCCTGCTCCTCGAACCGGCGCACCGCATCCTCAAGTGCATCGGCAACGAAGAAACGCGAAGTGTCGCGTAAAAGCCGAGCCATCTTTGGCTGGGATACACCAAAATGCTGGCTCGCACCTATGGCCTCGTAAAAGGCAACCATCGCGGCAAATGAATACGCGTGGAGCATGGTCGCAAACGCGAGCGCTTCTTCCCAGGGAAGGAACAGCGCATGTCCGGCGAGCACTTCGAGTAGTTCACGATGCCGCTCGAAGGCTTCACGCTCGCCGGTATAGATGCAATAGCTTTCGGGATGACCGACATTGCGCGGATAGGCCACGACCATCCCTTTGACGTAATGGCCACCCGCTGGCGTGACGAGTTCCTCAAGCGCCAGGTCATCCTCTTCCGAGCCCGTAGTGAAATTGACGATCGTGCAGTTGGCGAGTGCATGGGTCACGCCATCCGCACCAAGAGTCTGGCGTAACGCGGCGCCGTCCAGAAGCACGCAAATCGCGACGGGGCTGGCCGCCAAGGCGGCTTCTGCAGATTCGCAGAGGTGAGCTCCGGCGGCGACGAGCGTCTCCGCCTTGCCGGGAGATCGATTCCAGATTGCCACGCGCTTCCCCTGTTTGAGGAACGCTCGCGCCATTATCGTTCCCATGGCCCCAAGACCCAGTATGGACACATCGAAGCCGGAACTACGGTCATCATTACTGTGCAAGATGCAACCCTCTTTGCTTCGCCGCAATTCCGCGGCTGTGGAGTTTGGCCTATGGGCCTCGACGAACCTGGATAAAGGCCATCTCGAAATGAGTGACCTCTTGAGCTAAATGCTCTCGCTTTACTTCTTGTCAATTGCAAGGCTGGCGAGGTAGCTGGCAATCGCTTTCCGGTCCTCGGGCGAGGCGGCACTGGCAATGCTCTTCATCACGCCTGTAGGCTCGCTACGCTTTCCGTCTGCAAAATTGTTCAACTGCGACAGCAGATAATCGAATCCCTGACCAGCAAGGCGCGGAAAACCATCGTGGCCCATCAACTGAGCCCCATGGCATCCGACGCAGGCTCCGTTTTCGACAAGTTTCTTACCCTTTTCACGCGCGGAAGGATCCGGAGTGTAAGTGGTGTTATTTTCAGGATGTTGCTTGGCAAAATAATCGGCTAGCAGTTTTATATCGGCATCGCTCAATGTATTTGCCATTGGACTCATGTACGGATTACTCCGGCTTCCACTGGAAAAATTCTTGAGCTGGGTGGTTATATACAGTGCTGACTGCCCTGCCAGACTGGGATAATTTTGGTTCTGTGATTTCCCTTGAGCGCCATGACAGCTGGCACAAACATCAGTCAAGCGGGGCCAGGGACCGCCATCGACCTCGGCTGCATGATTAGAGGTCTCGACATAATTCTGCAGGCGATAGAGGTCGAGTAGATCAGGTCCCCATATCGCCAGCAGAGCAGCGACGATGATAGCGACGCCAAGTAGGATTGCCTTCTTCATGCCGGACTCCCAACATGGCGCAAAGCGTTGAGAACCTGCAGTGCACTTTGATGCCCCGAGCGTACGGCACCATCCATATACCCTGCCCAGATATCAGCCGTTTCAGTTCCTGACCAGATCAAATTGCCACAGGGTGGACGGAGGGCTTCACCGTGCTCACTCCAGAAACCAGGCGGGATTGCCGAGACACAGGTAATCGTCCAGGGATCTGCTTTTCCCCAGTCGTGATCGTAATAAGCGACCGGTGACAATGCCTCCTCACCGAACGCTTGAGCATATACCTTGGCCTGAGCCCGCTTAGCTTGATCGAGGTCCGATGGCAACCATGCGCTGCGAACGAACGCGTTAATGACGCCGATTTCCCCATTCGGTGGCGAATTGTCGTAGGCCCAGATTACTGACCCGCCTATTTGTGCAAGGGTACCGTTCAGCCCCTTCTCTCGCCAGAACGGTCGCGAATAAACCATTGCCGTTTTTCTCATCGGAGAATAACCGGGCCAGGCTCGTTGTAGAGCCGCTCGTGCTGCAGGAAGCTGGGGAGCGAAATTGATCTGCTGGCAAAGGGCGGGATGTATAGCCATGATCACTTTTCGTGCTCGTAGCTCACCCGTATCCGTTCGTAGGGTCACGATCTCCTTATCCCAGTTCTCAATCTGGCGTACCGGGCTGGAAAGTCTGACTTTGTCTCCCAACTGCTCCGCCATTTTGATACTCAGAATTTGAGACCCTCCTATAAAACGGGTCTCCTGAGCGCTATGCACGATTGAGTCGAGTTGTGAGTATGTGCTGTTGGCAGAGTTGATCATGGAAAGGAAGTGCAGCAGCCCCATCTTGGCGGGCATGATACCTCCCGATATCAACACTCCTCCCTCGAACCCTACTTTCTGCTCAAGCTTCAGGTCTTGATGAGACAGCCAGTCGCCCACGGACAATTTGTCCAACTCGGCAGCCCGGGGAGATTTCCAGGGTGCCCCCGACGGGACATCTCGAGAGAGTTCGCTTAGCTTTGCCCCGATAGATTCATCAGTACCGAGCGTACCCTTCAGATCCACAGCCATGCGGCCGTCACCGCCGAGGTAAACCGACTTGCCCTGGTAATACGTTGGAAATGTGCCTATTTCCAACTCACGGGCAAGATCCGCAACGGCTGTCTGCCCCGGCCCAATCCATTGCCCTCCCGCTTCTGAAATCTGCCCGTTCCCCAGATCATGATTGAGGGTGCGCCCTCCAACACGATTGCGCGCCTCTACAACCAGAAAAGACTCACAGCCTGCCTGGACTAGACTACGGGCGGCAGTCAGGCCTGCCAAACCCGCGCCTACGATAACGACATCGAGGACATTTTCATCCGAACTGGCATTTGCCCACTCAGACCTCATTCCAAGCCCACCAAGAGCTATTGAGGCCCCGGCGAACTGAAGCAATCGCCTGCGCGGAAGATCAACAGAACCTCCAGAGATAAACTTTTTCATAGTTCTCTCCCTTGAGCTGCCAAGCTCGGAATTGAGGCTGATTCAGTTCTCCGCATCCTCAATCGCTGGAAACGGATAATGCCAATATTTAGTTCACTCATATCCCGCCAACTTTTGTCTATTAGCTATTATCGGGTTGGATCTTGTACAAGCCAAAGCTTGAAATGCATTACATGCCAACACACTCTCAGCACAGACTGACTAATGGACCGTGCATATCAAGAAATTCGGCGAGATTCTTTGGGCAGTCTCAGATCGCAATCTGACCCATTAGCTCAAACGAATAGATTATTGACAGGCAATGCCACAAACATTCCAGCGAGAGAATGGGCTTATAGAAAAAATACTAAATGCCGAGAGTGCGCGCTTGCCAGCTCATGACAAATAACTGACATGTGATGCCAATTTTTGGCATCAGGAGCGGGCGCGTTGGCGGTACTTTAGAGGGGAGAGTTGTGTCCAGCGGCGAAAAGCACGACTGAAAGAACTGGCTTCTGAATATCCGAGCAGCAAGGCAATGTTGGTAAAGCTGTAGTCAGATCTGCCGACATACTCTTCAGCCAAAGAGCGACGTACATCTTCAACCACCTGAGAAAACTCCAAACCCTGCTCAGAGAGTCGACGCTGCAAGGTACGCACGCCCATGTTCATACTACTGGATACGAACTCGATATTTACGCCACCGCTGCCCAGGCCGCTGGCGATGTATGCGCCCATCCGACTGAGGAGTTCCGACTCGGTACGAGCTGACTGCTGCCGCTGCAAGAATGGTTCAAGCACCTGAAATAGCCGGGAATCGGCAGTCAGGACCGGCATATCCAGAAGACCATGAGAGAACACCATCCGATTATCGGGCTGATTAAAAACAACCGGACAGCCAAACACTTCCTGATAAACCGAAACATCACTCAACCTATCGTGCTCAAACTCCACCTGAATCGGCTTCAAGGTGGAACACTTAGACAGTTCACGCAAAATGGCGAGTGCAGCACTTGCTGTATACTCAGCATCTTGACGACGCTCAGTTATGAGCGGATCGACCACCTGGTAGATCAGCGTAACGGACCTGTCATCAACGCTGACTTCGGTTCGCGTACCCTGGGCAAGCACTGCATAGAAATGGCTTAAGCAGCGAAGCGCCAGCTGCATCGATGGCGCGCTGCGCGCGGCGTATCCATAGGCCCCCCAGTCGCTGCTTTGAGCTTGCGCACCGAGGTGAAGGCCTATGCCGGGCGAAACCTCACGCCCCACCACTTCCCACAAAGCCATGTACTGGGTCAGTGGAATTTCCACATCAGGCGACGTTAGAACCTTGTCGCCAAGCCCCACTGCGGCCAGGTGCGGGGCGAAAAGCGCAGCGTTTCGCACGAACAGGCTTTCGCAGAAAACTGTGTGGCAACGGTCAGTCATGGTCGATGATCGCAACAAAAATATCGCCGGAGCGCGGGTTTCGGCCCAGCTACTCCTGAAAATCCTAAATACATTGTAAAGCTCTGCCAAGAATCGCGAGGTGCAAGTACGGGCAAGAGCATTAGACCCAGGAGTTTGAACCTGGGTTTGGATAGAAACTACTGGTAATGGCGCCCGATTCGAGGGTTAGTTGCGGCCACTCCCCGAGAGAGCTGAAGCACGAATGGCTTCGTCACAACTGGCGGTATCTTCTGTCCAGCGGCGCTGCATGTACGTCACTGCCTTACCTTTGTACTCACCTTGGGCACAGGTGTAGGCATAGCTCTGGACGTCCACCATGGACTGGCGACAGGAATTATATGAGGTAAGGGTCTGGCTTTTTTGATCTGGCCAGCCATCCAACTTTTTCACGGCATCCTCGGCTGCCTCGTAGAGGAGGCCCATGGCACTCGCATCATCACAGATCTCGGCGACCTTGGCATGCAAGGCATAGGCTTCCTTGACCAGCGATTGGGCCTTGCTCGCTGCCTCTGCATCGGTGTAGACGACTTCCTGCGCACAGGCGATAACCGGCCATGCCATGGCCAACACCAGACGTACAGCATTTATCACTCAGCATCCTCCTGCATGAAAGTAAGCCCTGCGCTGGGGAAAGCAGATACTGCTCCACAGGAAGGAGCCAGGAACGAGGTAGAGCCGTGATGCGCAGAGTAAATGGAGCAAATCGGTACGATGTAAGCAACATTGCCCAAGTCAAAAAAAGAGGGGCCGTATATCCGTTAACCACGGGGCCCCTCAAACGCTCACAATCACAATCATCTGCACGGGCTGGAGCACAGCCAATGACTCGTCACATCAGCAACCGATTACCTGGCTTGTGTGGGCACTACACCGCGTCGTGAAAACAGTACGGGCGCGTCATGGCCATCGAGCAGTGCGGCTGTCAGCGAGACGCCGTCAGCCGAGTGCTGCTCCTGGAAACTCTGCCCCCCATTGCTACTGCGCACCATCAGTCCATCGAGGCCAACCGCCAGCACCTGGGGGCCGGACACGGCAACGGATGTAACCGAGCTCTTGCTCTCCAGCGGCAAACGACGAAAGTCCTTACCCTCCGCGGAACCGTGCAATAACGTGCCACGCTGACCGCCCACCAGCAGGCTTCCATCGGCCAGCACCGCGCCAGACCAAAGGGTGCCTTCGTAGCCGGTCTCCAGGTAACTCCAGTTTTTTCCCTGGTCATCGGAGCGCAGTAACTGGCCACGCTCCGCAGTGGCGTAAAGATCGCCATGGCTGCCGGCAAAAAGCCCCATCAAATTGAGGTCGGCACGGCTGGCCCCAGGAGGGGCTTTCAGCGTCTGCTCGGTCCAGGTCTTGCCACCATCGTCAGTGGTCAGCACCAACGACCATAGGCCAACCGCGACGCCCTGACGGGCATTGAAGAAATGCACCGCGAACAAAGGCCGATCCTGTTCGCTGGACAGGCGCTGGATCTGCCAGGTATCACCGCCATCGTTAGTGACCAGGATCGCCCCCCAGTGACCGACGGCCCATCCCTGCTTGGCATCGACGAAGCTCACGCCGGTGAGCGGACTGGACAGCGGCACCGAGTGCGCCTGGCGATAGCTCGTCCCTTGATCATCCGACAGCAGCACCACGCCATGGTCCCCAACGGCAACTATTCGTTTCCCTGCCCACGCGGCATCCAGCATGGTTGCCTGGGTGGCGCTGCTCGACGACGCGGCCTGCACCGCGCTCAGCGGAGCAGCCTGTGGGGAGGCCAGCGGCAGCAGCGCTACAAGAGCGGCACTCAAGACTGAGTTCAGGTATCGCATGCATCTCTCCTCAATGCGCCAGCGCGCCGATCATGCGCACTTGGCGCTTGCGCGGGAACACCCGCTCCAGCCAGACGGCGAAGGCCGGCAACACCGTCATCGCCATGACCATGTTGACGATGAACATGAACGCCAGGAGCTTGCCCATATCGGCCTGGAACTTGAGTTCCGAGAACGCCCAGGTCGCCACGCCAACCGCCAGGGTGATGGCGGTGAAGATGGTCGCCACGCCGACTTCCAGCAACGCGTGCTCGACGGCCTTGACGATCGACTGGCCGTTGGCCAGATGCAGTTGCAGGCGGTTGTAGATGTAGAAGGCGTAATCCACGCCGATCCCCACCGCCAGCACCATCACCGGCAAGGTCGCGATGGTCAGCCCGATCTGCAGTTCCTTCATGAACCAGTAACCAATGAAGGTGCCGATGGTCAGCGGCAGGCAGCACACCAGCACCGCGCGCAGGTCGCGATACACGGCGAACACCAGCAGCGCGATGGCCGCGTAGACGTACAGCAGCATCGGCGTCTCGCTCTTCTCCACCTCCTCGTTGATCGCCGCCAGCAGGCCGGCGTTGCCGGAGGCCAGGCGCACCGTGATACCCGGCATCGGGTACTGCGCACGGAAGGCCTTGGCCGCCTTGAGCACCCGGTTAATGGTCGTCGCCTTGTGGTCCGCCAGGTACAGGTGCACAGCGGTCATGCTGCAATCGGAGCGCATGATGCCCGAGGTGCGCGCGACCTCGGTGGCCAGTGCGGAGTAGTTCAATGGATCGATGGGGACCGCGCTCATCTTCGGGTTGCCTTCGTTATAGCCCTCGTTGAACTGGCGCATGTTGGTGGAGAAGGACGCCACTGACAGCACCCCTGGAACACCCTGCATAGCCCAGACGAAGCGGTCCTGATACTGCCCCAGGGCTACGTCTTCGCAAGCGTTTGCCGCGCCATCGCCGGCACCGTCCGGCTTGTCCTCGAACACCACGGAGAGCCAGTCCAGGCCGATGTCGTAGCTGTTGGCGATGGACACCGCGTCGCGGTTGAAGCGTGAGTCCTCGCGCAGCTCCGGCGCGCCGGCCTGGAGGGTTCCCACGACACGGTCACGGCTCTGCCAGACCGCGGTGGCGAACACCACCAGCGCCAGGCACAGCACCAGGCGGGCATTGCGCCATTCAGCCAGGCGCGCCACCCCGTGCAGCCAGCGGGTACGACGCTCGCGGGAAAGCTCCTCGGCCTGGGCGTAAGTCCCGTCCACGCGCAGCATCGACGCCACCAGCGGCAGCATCACCAGGTTGGTGATGATCTTGTAGCCCACCCCGAGGGAAGCGGTGATCGCCAGTTCACGCACCATGGGAATGGGGATCAGCAGCAGCGTCACGAAGGAAACGAAGGCCGTGACCAGCGCCAGCGTCCCCGGAATCAGCAGGCCGCTGAAGCTGGAGCGCGCCGCCTCCTCCACGGTCTTGCCGCAGGCAATCTCCCGCACGATGAAGTTGATCTGCTGCACACCATGGGAGACCCCGATGGCGAACACCAGGAACGGCACCAACACCGCCAGCGGGTCCAGGCCATAGCCCAGCAGGCGCAGGCTGCCGAACTGCCAGACCAGCGAGGTCAGCGAGCAGCCCAGGGCCAGCAAGGTGAAGCGCACGGAATGGCAGTACCAGTACACCGCCGCCGCGGTCAGCAGCAGCGCCAGCAGGCAGAACTCCAGGACCGAGGACGCGCCCTTGGCGATGTCGCCGATCTGCTTGGCGAAGCCGATGATCTGGATCTCGTAGTCGCCATTCTCGAACTTCTGGCGGATCTGCTCCTCCAGGACCTGGTTGTAGGCCACATAGTCCAGGTGGGCGCCGGAAGCATCGAGCTCATTGAGCTCGGCGGTGATCATGGCACTGCTCTGGTCGCGCGACACCAGAGTACCAATGAAGCCTCCCTGGGCGGTGGAGTTGGCGATCATGCCGACGGTTTTGTCATCGAGCCGCTCCGGAGTCACTGTGCCGGGGATCAGCGGGTCGGCGCGAAAGCCCTCCTCGGTGATCTCGTTGACGAAAGCGTTCGGCGTCCACAGCGAGCGCACGCTGCTGCGCGAGACGTTCGGCAGGAAGGTCACCGCCTGGGTCACGTCGTACAGACGCTGCAGGCCGGCCTTGCTCCAGATGCTGCCGTGCAGCGCCTTGACCACCACGGTCAGGCGATTGGCACCCAGCAGGTCATTGCGATAGGCCTGGAACGTCTCGACATACTCATGACCGATCGGCAGCTGCTTTTCGAAGCCCGCGTCCATGCGCAACTGCACGGCGAACCAGGCCATGCCCAGCGTAAAGACAGCCAGCAGCGCCAGGACTGCCCAGCGCTGCTTGAATAGCCAACCCTCCAGGCGTGGCAACACGCCACGCCTCCTCGCTTCACTTATATCCACAACAGGAGTGTTCACAGCATGCCTCACATAGAGTGCGAAACCGACAGGCCAACGTAATCCCGATCACGCAGCATCTGGTCGTAAGGTGTGTCGCCATCGTTGAACTTCGCGTAGTTCAGGTTGACCTGCCAGTTCCCCGGCGCGCGCACGAAGTTCAGATACAGGTTCATCGAGCTGGCGCCCTTGGTATAGGTCGAGTAAATCGACGGCGTCCGGCCACTGCCCAGAGAGGTCTGGTAGTAGATACCCGGCGTCATCGTCCAGCCCGGAATCACCGTGCCGTCGTAGGTCAGGCTGAAGTCGAGATGGAGCCCCGAGGAGGTCTTGTCGCCATGGGCCGTGGGCGGGAAATGCGACATGTCCTGGACCCAGGTGTTGCCCCCTGCGGAGATCAGTTCACCGTCGTAGCTGTCATGCAGTCCGGGGTACTTCACCACCACCAGCTCGGACAGGAAGGTCGCGGTGCTGGCCTTGGTGAAGTCCAGGAAGTCCGGGGAGTTGGCGTTGGTCATGCTATAGAGGCCCGTCAGGTGCCACTGGAATTTCTTGGTGTCCTTCCAGCACTCCCCTCCCCGTCCCGAGCAAGGAGCCGGACCATAGGCGAAACCGGGCACGGGATTGAGTGGAACCGCCTCCTTGGGTCGATAGGACAGCTCGGTGCCTACGGCCCAATCGCCGACCGGCATGTTGGCACTAATGCCGTAGAGCATACGGTCTTCCGGATAGACCCATTTGGGTGCGAACGTGGTCTGGTTGTAGGTCAGCTCCGGCAGCTTGTCGTGATAGCGCAGCACGTAGAGACCGTAGTTGACGTCGCTGTCCTCCGGCTGCCAGCGCACCGAGAGCCCCCACTGACCGCTGTCACGGGCATCCTTGTCGGTGTAGCCGTACTCTTTCATGCCCTCGCCGAGCACGTTGTAGGTCGACCAGTAGCTACCCACCGGCGGCATTTCGCTCTTGTTCCAGCCGAACTGGTAGTAGAACTCGACGTTCACGCCGTGGCCCAGCCCCGAGGCGACGCTGAGCATCGGGGCTGGCAGTACGGCCTCCTTGAGCTGCACCCCCGGGCTCGAAAGCGCCTGGAAGTCATAGGCGTTGGTGGCATTGATGCCACCCACCGCGAACAGGCTCTCGCCCCAGTTGATCACCTGGTTACCCAGGCGCGCCCGGACCTGATGATCAGCAACGTCGAAGGTCTTGCTCACCCACAGATCAAGAAGGCGCGCCTTGAACTCCAACTCATCACGCGCATCATCGGTCAGCCCGTCCTTGCCGATATCCGAGCCCATCCCCTGCCAGTACTGCGTTTCGGCAGCCAACGCCCCAGTGGTATCGCTGGCGGCGAAGTCACGCTTCCAGTTACCACGCGCCATGAAGGTGAAATCCTCGGGGAGCTTCAACACCAGTTCGTGGACACCCTTGATGTAGTTGGTGAACAGATCGCCCTTGCCGTAGTTCATGTTGCCCTGATCGCCGATACCAGATGTCGCCGGATCCAGGCATCCCGCGGGGGGGTTATGGCCGCCGGCGCCAGCATTGATCAGGTCGCATCCCGGGGACTGGGTGCGGATACCCATACCGACTGCGAGGGTGGAATCGAAAGAGCCGTGGATGTTCTCCGTATCGAAGGTGAACCCCATAGCCAGCGGTGTTGCGCACGCAAGGACAAGACCCGATGTTTGCGAAATTATTCTTCTCATGTCGGCCCCTAATTCGCGCTTAGCGTTCGCTGATGGAGCGAAGGTTGTCGGAGGTATAGAAGTCGTGCTTCAGCCGCGGATTGCCCGGCTCGGTCAGCCAGTGGTGATCGTTCTGCCCTGAACCGACGGTGAACATGTCGTACAGGTAGCGACCATCGGCGAGGTTGAACTGCACCATTGCGCTCATGTCGCAGGTGCCCGTTTCATAGACCGGGATCGAAAAGGCCTCGCGAACCTTCCAGACCTGCCCTTGCTTGTCGTAGTCGTTGGCCACCAGCAGGTTCCAGCTGTCCTCATCGATATAGAACAGCCGCTTCGGCGCCTGGTGACGCATGCCCTGGCGCACCGAGGCCTCGACCACCCAGACACGGTGCAGCTCATAGCGCCGGGACTCGGGAGCGACGAAGTCCTTCTGGGCTACGTCCTCGATCTTCGCGGATGTATCGAGCGCACCGAAGGCGTTGTACGGCACCAGCAGCTCCTGCTTGCCCACCAGCTTCCAGTCGAAACGGTCGAGCGGACCGAAGAACATGTTCGACTCGTCGATGGTGAACTGGTTGTCCATGCCAATCTGGGGCGCGTCGTAGGAGTAGGCAGGCATGCGGCGCACGCGGCGCTGGCCGGGGAAGTAGTAGAAGGTGGTCGACTGCTCGCCGGCATTGGTCGCCACCACCCCGGCCTGGCCAGCCAGGGCGGCCGGCTCCTGGAAGAGGAAATAGGACTCGAGCTCAACGGGCCCGACCGACGAGAACAGGGCACTGCCCTTCTCGGCCCAGCCAGTGCGCGCAAACATGTCGAGCTTGGTGTGCAGCCATTCGCCGCCCTGGCGTGGCGAAATCCCGGTCCGATACCCCTTCATTTCAAGCCCCAGCCCGCGGTAACGCATCTTCATGTTCCACATCACCTCCGCACCGGTGGTGGGCATGGGGAACGGAATGCCGGGGACGTGGGCTTCCTGCAGGGCCAGGCCCGAAGCATCCAGAGCTGCGAAACCGACGTTCTTGCGGGTGTTCTCGACCACGAAATCCGGCGCACCGCAGCTGCGACGGGTCGGGTACACGTCCATGCGATAGCCCGGGATCTTCTTGAACAGCTCCAGCTGGCCAGGAGACAGCTTGCTCGCGTACTGCGAGACGTTCTTGGCATCGATGCTGTAGAGCGGCTTATCGCCCTTGAACTTCCAGTGCTGACCACGCACCTGGCCGTAGCTCCAACCCACGTCCTGCTGGCCGGGCGGGGTCCAGGCCGGGATCACCCCATCGGCACTTGCGGCGACCTCCCCTCCCAACGGCGTCAGCTTGCCACCCAGCAGCGCAGGATCCTTTTCCGCAGCCTGAACCGAACAAATCACAGTCGATGCGGCAATGGCCACGAGCAGATGCCTGACGCCACGGCAGGTGGAGATGCCGACTTCTGGTCGCTCAATCATTTCATTCATTGGAGGATCCTCACGGGGCTTCGAGCGGCGGCGAGTTCATCCCGGAGGGAGGAATCGGCAATACCGCACATTCTTAATCAGACGACATGATCACGCGACCAAGTCCATTGACTAAAAGCAATCCATATGCCAATCCTGGAAAAATCACCAATTCCCTTATTTATCATAATGTTACGTTTTATCAGCCACTAATCAGCGATACGCACACGCCCAGCGCCGCACCATGTGTGTCAACAGGCCGCACAACTTTGGGAATTAACGAAACACATGTTACGAATTGATTCCCGACTCACGGGCGCAGGCGCAAATGCTCGACGTGTGTAGCGGTTACGCCATCGTCTGGGCATCAGAGGTCGCGCCATGGCTGGAAGAACGAAGATCCTGTAGCATCCGCCGCCATCGGCGCCGGGACGGCTATAAAACGGTATTGCCACAGAAAAGAGGTTAGTTATGGCTAGAGTGGGCGCTGAACTGCGCAGACAGGACTTTGTAGAAGCAACCATCAAAGTGATTGCCGAGCATGGTGTGGCCGATGCAACGACCCGGCGTATCGCTGCCGCCGCAGATAGCCCCCTGGCGTCGCTGCACTACGTATTTCATACGAAAGACGACCTTTTCTATGCGGTCTATGAGTCACTTTTCAGCCAACTGCAGCAGGCCATGGAACATGTCCCTGCCGGCCCTACCCCCGCTGAAAGCGCCGCAGAGATGCTTCGCCAATTAATCACATGGCTCGCCTCTCACCCCGACCTGGCCCGCGCGCAATCCGAGCTGTTCTTCTGGACCCTGCGCAACAATCCGGAACTGGCGAGAAAGATCTACACAATGGCCATGGAGGCCACAGAACAGGCCATGGAACGGGCTGTCGGCCCGCAATTTGACAAGACCCGCTTGAATACTGTCAGCCGCTTACTCGTTCAGTTGGCCGATGGCCTGCTCCTTGCTTGGCCCGCCCATGGAGATCTGGAACAGCTGAAAGTGGAAACCGAGACGGCCTGCCTGGCGCTGAAGTTGCTGGTAGAAAACCTCTAAACCCCAGTCCCGATCTTTACACGTCTGCCCGAGCGGAGCAGGTTCGAACCCTGTGAGCACGCTGCTGTCAGTCATCAAGCATTGGAGCAGATCAAGGCTACCGCCTAGCACCAATTTGCCGATGGCGGCGATCCGGGGACCCATGGATCTTCGCCAGAGGTACCAGCGAGCTGGGCACGTCCGGCCAGGTGAAAGAAGCCTCGGCACCAAACGCCCCCGAGTTCTGAATAGGCCATTTTCGCCGTGGGGAATGATGCCTTTCATCTTGCTGCCGCAATCACACGATCGCCAGCCCCCATCAGGGCAGCGCAACGGCTGTCAGAGCGCATTGGCTGGTAGATGGCCCAGCCCCGCCAGATTCAGATCTGGACCTGGATGAAGCCGGCCTCAGAGTTGATACGTGACAGGTCTACACCCAGCATTGTGTTGCGCGGGCCCCAGGCAATTGGGAGATCAGTATTCAGTAATGCCTGAAGATCTCGCCAATGCTGGCTACCGGGTGTCCGATACGCGGGTCGTCCACTCGACTCGGATTCGCGGGCTTCAGGACGTAAACGGCGCTGAAGACCATGGCAAGAGTCAGACAGGCAAACGTGAAGTGACGCATTGCGAACCTCCAGCATTGGTGCTTTTTATTATTGATGGCCCCAGTCTGGTCGTTGATGCACGCAGAAGCTTGACATATCACGCCACAAAATAATCAATTCACGCCCGGTGGACCCGTGCCTCAAAGGGTGCCGAGCCATGATGTAGTATTGTCAAATAACCACTACACAAAGGGGCCTTACTCCCGCCTCTTTTGCTATGGCCGGAGCACTGCACCGCGCCGAATGAATCTTCCAGGCATCGAAATGGCTTCTCTTGTTCGCGGTATCGCTCTTTCAGGATTTGATGAGTTCGCGATCAGCCAAGGGCTCGAACCGCAAACCATCCTGGCTGAAATCGGACTCCCCAACGACCCCGTGGATGGCTTGATCTCAGGTGCGCAATTCGTTGCTTTGCTGGAGCTGTGCGCGAGGCAATCGCACAATCAGCTGTTCGGGCTGCAACTCGGCCTCCACCAGGGTCCACAGGCGCTGGGCAGCTTGCTGTACGTGGTCAAGAGCACCAGTACATTGGGCCAGGTCCTCGAGGCATTGACTCAGTGCTTCCATTTTCATAGCACCGGAGCGGACCTCCATCTCGAACGACAGGGTGGGACCGCGCGACTTCTCTACGATGTAACCGACGGCGATGTCATGTTGGTAAGGCAGACCGTAGAGTTGGCCATGGGAGTCTGTGCTCGGCTCATCCAGGACCTGCTGGGGCATCCGTGGAAACCGCTCGCATTGCAACTGCGGCATCCGCCAGGAGAAAAAACCGGCGCTTACAGACACCTTCTGGGTGTCACGCCGCACTTTGGCGGCCCGGTCAATGCGTGGGTCTTCGATGAATCGCTGCTGGAGTCCCCGCTGAGCGCCATCGATGAAGGGTTCCATGAGCTCGCCAAAGGCCATATCGGCGAACTGGCTCAGATCACCTTGCAGGAACTCCCCTCCTACGTAAAAAAGCTGCTGCGCAGGCAACTGCCCAATAGCCAGGCCACTCTCGATCAGGTCGCCGACCAGATGAAGATCAGTCCTCGCAGCCTGCAGCGATATCTGCAATCAGAGAGCACGAGCTTTCAGCATTTACTGGACGAGACACGGCAATCGATGGCTACCCGTTACCTGTGCGATTCATCCCTGAGCCTGACACAGCTTTCTGAATTGCTGGGCTATTCGGATCTCAGCGCCTTCTCCCGTGCCTTCACCCGCTGGAACGGCATGAGCCCGCAGAAGTGGAAGCAGCGTCATCGGCATGCCCGATGGATCGCCGCCCTCGGGTCCGACGAAACGGCGCACACCCTCGAAGCCACGCAGGCGGCATCACTCGACAAATCTAATGGCGAGTAGTGACTTATCGCAGGTCTCCGCCGAATCCCCGGATACAAGGCTATCCAGAATGCACAAAAACATGCCGTTCACTCCGTTGATTCGAGCCATCAGCCTCACAGGCTTCGAGGAGTTCACCTCCCGCCAGGGCCTCAATCCGGTTGAAATGCTTCGACGCGCGTCATTGCCACAGGAAATCCTGCGACGGCAGGAAGGACTCCTCTCCTACCGCAGATTCTGCGGACTGCTTGAGCTGTGCGCGCTGTACTCCGGCAATGCCTTGTTTGGCCTGCAGTACGGGCTCTATCAAGGAGTCGATGTCTTCGGTGACCTGTTTTATCTGATACGAAACGCTAAAACGGTAGGGGATGCCCTGACCGAGCTGCAAGCAAGCTATTCGCTGTACTTCAACGACGCCGAAATAGGGCTCGAAATCGAAGATGGGCGAGCAGTGCTTAGCTATAGCCCGATAGAACGCGACACCCCCGGACTACGCCAGGTCGAGGAATCGTCGTGTGGGATCGGATTGCAGTTGATGCGGACCCTTGTCGGCAAAAACTGGCAACCCAAGGCAATCCGAATTCGGCATTTACCGCTCCAGCCCGAGCCAAGCTATTTGCAGGCTCTCGGCCAACTGCCAACTTTTGGCGCTCCCCGCTCCGAAATGGAGTTCGACGCATCAGATCTTTCACTGCCCTTGAGTTCGGCAAACGAAACGCTTCACAGATTGATAGCCGAACACATGAGCAAGATCGAACGCCTGGCGGCCGATGAGTTACCCATCTACGTCAAGCAACTGCTGCGTCATCTGCTACCCGGCGGGCGTACGACTACGGAGAAAATCGCCGCGTGCCTGGCTATCCAGCCACGCACGCTGCAACACTGGCTGGCACAGGAAGGCACATCCTTCCAGCAGCTTCTGGATGAGACCCGCCAGGAAATGGCGGGTCAGTACCTCGAAAACCCTGCGATCAGCATCGCGCAGATGTCCGGGCTACTAGGTTATTCGAACCCCAGCGGATTGAATCGTGCGTTCAACCGATGGTTCGGAATAAGTCCATTGGAATGGCAAGAGAAACGCGGCATCAAAAGGCAACCTCGGCTGCTGCGCAACAATCGTCCCCGGATACAGAACTGACCCCCAGTCCCCTTCAGGTGGTATTCGACAAATCTGCAGACGGCTATCGAGCTAAACATCGGACGGGAACATCCAACCAAGCTCATAAAAAAACCGCCCCGTAGGGCGGTAAAAGAGTAGGCCTTCAGCCCACCATGGAGTAATCGTCCACTGCTATGCCATATCCACCATTGGTAGCGGGCCGACTAGCGAGCAAGCGCAAGCGATTGAGAAGAAGTTCCCGTCGCACGCGCCAGTGCAACATAGGCGTAATACAATTGAATCGCGCCATAAGACCAGGTGATGAAAGCCCAGGTCATGAAAATCATATGAGTATCGTCACCCGGGATCGGGAAGAAGTCATATGTGATTGCCACAGCCAGTGCTACAGCGCCCCCCCCTGCAGTAGCCAGTGCGTGCAAGGTCTCTCCGGCACGCGCCAGTTGCAAGACGAAGTAGAAAAGAAAAATCGTGTAGCCCGACCACATGATCACGTAGAAGTACGGGCGCACCTCATCAAGGAAGTGAGCCAGGAATACGACGAATGTGCCGGCAAATGCAGCCGCGAACAGCATGACCTCTTTGATGGCTGACGGCCTATAATTATGGGTGACCGCCATCAAGCCGAGAACGGCAATAATCGGCATACCGAAACTACGGGAAAATGAATCGAGATAAAGCGAAATACCTAGATTGAACTCAGATCCAGTCGCAATAAATATGCAGAAATTCGTGGCAGAGAAGCCAACGATCCACAACTCCAAACCTAGAAGATAGTTCTTTTGCTTAAAGAACTTTGCACCATAGATCCACCCGGAGAGTGCCAACACAATACACGAAACGAGCGCACATACATCTCTGACTTCCATAATGGCAGCCTCTATCAAATATTGAGCTTAAGACATCACTTCGCCAAAGGAGCGAGTGCCGCAAGATATTCGGCCAGCGCCTTGCGATCATCCTCGGACAACGTCGAGACAACGGCCGTCATCGAGCCCGACGGATCCTTACGCGCGCCCTGGGCAAAATCATTCAGCTGCCTCAGCAGATAGTCGTGCCCCTGCCCGGCCAAGCGAGGAAATTGATCGTGCCCCATCAGGCCTTCGCCGTGACAAGCGACGCATCCGCCAGCCTTCGCCAGCTTTTCTCCTTTTGCCTGGAGAGCGGCATCCGGCTTGAAGGTCACGTTTTTTACGGCGGATTGCCTGGCGAAGTACTCCGACAAGAATTTGATCTCGGTGTCGGAAAAGCTCATTGCCAACGGTGCCATCGTCGGACTGGCGCGCTCTCCACTGACAAACCGTTTGAGTTGTGCCGCCACGTAGGGCGCTGGTTGTCCTGCCAGATTCGGATAGTTCTGATTCAGCGAGTGCCCTTGACGACCATGACAGCCGACACAGACCTCGGTCAGACGCGGCCAGTGGCCCTCGTCGGCGTCCCTGGCCTCGGAAGAGGTGTTCATGAAACTCATCAGGCGATAGAGATCAAGGCCCTCCCGACCGTACGCAATCACGAGCCCGGCGATGACTACGACGACACCCAGCGCGATTATCTTCTTCATCATTCTCTCCTACGCCCGACGCAGGGCATTGAGCACCTGCAATGCGCTGTGGTGACCGGAGCGCACGGCGCCGTCCATGTAGCCCGCCCAGATATCCGCGGTTTCAGTACCGGACCAGAACAGGTTGCCGCATTGCGGGCGCAGCGCTTCGCCATGGGTGCTCCAGAAGCCGGGAGGGATGGCTGACACGCAGGTGATCGTCCAGGGATCGGCAAACTTCCAATCGCGGTCGTGATATTGCAAAGGCTGGCGGGCTTCGTCCCCAAAGGCTCGAACCAGGACATCCACCATGACGCGTTTGGCGGACTCGAGATCCGAAGGCACATTGGCGTTTGAAAGGAAGGCATTGATGATGCCGATCTCACCATTGGGCGGCGAATTGTCATAAGCCCAGGCAATGGGGCCCTCCGACATCATGACTTGTCCATTCAGTCCTTTTTCCCGCCAGAACGGACGGGAATACACCATGGCAGCCTTGCGTCCCGGAGAGTGCGCAGGCCATGCACGCTGCAGCGCAGCGCGCGCGGCAGGAAGGGCAGGCTCGAATTGCACCTGGTTACACAGTGCCGGGTGGATGGCCACGATGACCTTGCGTGCACGTACCAGCCCCTGATCCGTATGCAGGCTGACAACCTCTCCATCCCAATTGGAAATCTTTCGAACCGGGCACTGCAGACGCACTTTATCGCCGAGCAACTCGGCCATCTTGATACTGAGTATCTGCGAGCCACCCACAAGCCGCGTGCCTTGTGCGCTGTCCTTCATCGAATCGAGGGTTTCAAAATCGCAATTGGCTGAATTGATCATGGACAGATAATGCAGGAGGCCCATTTTCTGCACTGGAACACCGCCACTGATCGTCACGGTCATATCCCAGCCCAACCGGTTCTCCGGCTTGATGTTTTGCTGGGCCAGCCAGTCCCCGACCGAGAGCTTGTCCCACTCCGCAGCCTTGGAGGATTTCCAGGGGGCACCCGAAGGTACGTTGCGAGACATCTCGCTCAACTTGTCAGCCACGGGCAGGTCGGTACCCATGCCGCCATGGAAGTCGATCTCGAGTCGCCCATCCCCGGCCAGAATGACTGAGCTTCCTTCGTAGTACGAAGGGAAAGTGCCGATCTCAAGCTGTCGCGCCAGGTCTGCAACAGCGGTTTGACCGGGTCCAATCCATTGCCCACCAACTTCGGATATATAGCCGCCGTCGGTGTTGAAGTTGAGGGTCCGCCCTCCTACCCGATCCCTGGCCTCCAGGACCACGAAGGACTGGTTGCCCACCGAGAGCAGGTCCCGGGCAGCGGTCAATCCGGACAGGCCGGCTCCGATGATGGCGACATCCAGGACGTCCCCCGCATCACTGGTGGAAGTGTCCGCATTCGCCAACCCAATCTTCAGGCCCAAACTTCCCACCGCCACCGAGGCTCCGGCAAGTTTCAATAGTTGCCTGCGTTTTGAATCCAACTGGGTGTCGGATGTGGGATTTCGAGCCATTTTCATCACCTCAGGTAATTATTATTAATGTTCTAGCCAAGAAGAACTTCGGACCACGGTAATTGCGATCCCAACATGACAATCCAAAGAAAGAGTTCTCGAGAGTCTCTTTCAAATTGGCACTCATACCTTCAAGGTTTACTGCACCAGAGCGGCACTCTCACCTAGTTCGTAGCAACGGCTTTACGAACTTTGCGGTCCGTCCATTCGTCATACTTCCTGGTCGCCGCAAAAGTGGCTTTGAGGGCGCACCATTGGAATGGCTCCGGCAGCATGGAAGGCGTCTTGTGGTGCAATGCCGTCAGGAGTGGGTTCTCGACACCGTTGATTCTCTCGGCAAGTAACTGCCCCATGAACGAATGGGTGGCGAGACCGTGTCCCGAGCAGCCAGCCACATAATGGATGTTCTGTTGCGCCCCGGTTACGCCCACCACAGGCAGCGCGTCATATGCCACGCTGACGTATCCGCTCCAGCAGTGCTGGATACCCAGGTCCGGCAGGTTGGGGAAGCGCTCGCGCAACGTCTGCGCCAATGCGCCATAGGCGCCGTTGTCCGGCACGTTGGGAGTCTTCGAACCGTAGACATAGTTCAGCTTCTTGACGGTCAACACCATCGTGTTGTGCGCTGTCAGGCGGTGACTCTCCATGGTCAGGTGCGGGGTGATGATTCCCTCTCGGCCGTGCCAACCGAGCGACGCCAACTGTTTCGAGGACAGCTGCTGGGTTTCGATCGCCGAAACCCGTATCGGCGCAACCTTGTTACGCAGCAGACCCAACTGTGGCGTGTAAGCGTTGGTCGCCAGCACCATGAGTGGTGCGCTTGCGCTACCGCGAGCGGTCTTGCAGGTGATGGTCGGCCCCTCGCCGTAGGAGAGCAGCGGCGTTTTTTCGTACAGCTTCACCCCAGCCTGGAGCGCCGCACGGCGCAACCCGCTCACGTACTTTCCTGGATGCAGCGTACCGCCGCGCTGCTCGGAGCCGAACAGGAAGGCTGGCGGAATTCCACGCGCACGCATTTCGGCCTGGTCCACGAAGCGAGTGACAGAACCCAGCTCACGGCCGACTTCCATGCACTTGCGTAACCACTTTTCCTGCGAGGGATCTACGGCAGCCCGGATGACACCGGAAGGGTTGTAGTCGCAGTCGATGCCTAACTCTGTCATCCGTCTTTCCACGTAGCACACAGCCTCGTCGTAGAAACGGATGAACTTCCGCGCATGTTCAATACCGACGCGTCTTACGAAGAACTCGAACTCGATCCCCATGCTGCCAAGCAGATAGCCGGCATTTCGCCCACTGGCGCCGAAGCCGCCAAACTCCTGCTCCAGAACGATGACTTTCGCGCCGCGAGTGGTCAGCTCAAGCGCCGTGGATAAACCGGCAAAGCCTGCTCCAACCACGATTACATCGGCGCTGACATGGCCCTCCAGCTCCGGCTGCTGATCAACCGGTCGCTCCACCCACCCGCCAAGGCTGCGAAACCGCAGCGATCCGAAATCGCTACCGGCCAGTTCATTTCTACGGTTCATGCACTGCACTCCGGGCGGGTTCAGTTGTTGTTTCACAGCACTGTAACGCTGCACCACAATTTGCGCAACACTTGTTATTTAATTATTAGTTACAAAAATGCAACCCTACCTTGTGGCCCAGTTTTAGCAACGAGCTCCTACGCCTGATCGGCAGGCGCGGGGCGGGAGGGCGGGAGGGCTGGGGACAATGCAGAAGGCGCGGCATGGGTCTTGGCACACAAGCGGCCAGGAAATGTTTGGCGCTGCCGAACCGCAAGACAGGGGATGACCACAATGAGACGGCGGGGTCGTGACCATCCCCAGCAGATGCTTTATATGTTCGCCGGCTCGCGATAGTTGACTGGAGTACCCAGCCAGCCAGCCCAGCGTTTTTCCCAATACAGGTTATGGAGCTGAGTCACTTGTTTGCCTGGCCCGGCCATGTCACCCAGCAGTTTTCCATCAACGCTGTTTATCGGCATGATGCCGCCGGCGGTTGAGGTCAGAAAGGCTTCATCAGCATCATGCAACTGATCGACGTGCACCCGTTCGACACGAGTCGGCATACCGATCTCCTGGGCAAGTTCCAGGGTGGTCTTGCGGGTAATTCCCTCCAGACAGCCACTGTCTGGAGTAAACAACGTACCGTCCTTGATCAAGAATATATTGGAACCGGGCGCCTCGGTCAGATAACCATCCGCATCGCACAGCACAGACCAGTCACAACCATTCTGCATCGCCTCAACCAGCGAAAGCTTCAAATCCATCCAATGGAAGTTCTTGGCCGTCGGGTCCACCGCTTTGGGCGGGATGCGAATATATTTCTGGCTGACCATAAGGTCGATACCACGGGATCGCATCTCATCGTTCGCAATATAGGCGTAGGGAACGACAAAGGCGTAGAAACAGTTCTTGTACGCGCTGAGGTCGCCGCGATTTTCCGGTGTCTGACCGCGCGTTACACACCACCAGATATAAGCCTCTTGGGTACCGGCCAGTTTGACCAGGTTGGTCAGGATTTCCGCGGTTTGTGACTTGCTATAGGGATTGTTCAGGAAAAATTTCTCACAAGCCCTTCCAAACCGGTCGAGGTGATCCTCAAGTCGAAAAATAAAGCCTTTGCTGGCGCTGACAACATCATAGGCCGCATCGGCGTGAATAAAGCCAGTATCGGTAATCGGGATCGCTGCTTCGTCTATGCTGCAATAGATGCCATTGATAAAAGCCGATCCGTGAGCATACTTCGGATCGTGCTCCAGCCGGATATGAGCTGGATCGTTCTGCATAATATGCTCAGCTTGAATAATTTCCACGGTAGACCCTCACTGTTTATTTCCAATTAAAGTCAGGTGCGGCGTGACGCCCTCTCTCCGACCGTACCAACCGAGCAATGCCAATTGCCCTGGAGAGAGGGCGTCGCAACGAGCCGAGACACGCCCCTCTCCCCTGAGCTACGCCTTCCTGGAACCGTCGGTACATCGGGTGCTTTCCGCCGGTCTCATGATCCAGCGTCCTCCGATCTCCATTTCTCCAGACCTTCCTAGAATCCTTTCCCTACTTCCGTGAACGAGGGCATGTCGAGGAGGTCGCGCGGCTCTCGCATCTGGCCATCGATTTCCACCCAACCCAGAAATGTCTGGCTGGCACCCCAGCCGAGCAGACGCTGCAGTTCTTCCGGCAGTTGGCGGACGCGATCGATTGGAATGGAAAGGAGATGGTTCTCTTCCGAGCGCAGGAATGCCAGGTCATAGGCCATGGAGAGCCCCGTTCGCGGACGATCCGACTTGTTGGCACCACCACCGTGATAAACCGAGCCCATCCATAGAAGTGCCGAGCCGGCCGCCATTTCTGCCGGGACGGTTTCTTCCTGAGTTGGCATTCGCTCATCGTCCCATGTGTGACTGCCAGGGATGACACGGGTAGCCCCGTTCTCTTCGGTGAAGTCGGAAATGGCCAGCATTATTTGCAGCCTGGCCTCGCGGCCGTACTGCGGATGACGCCAGAGCGACGTGGCATCGTCGCGATGCAGCGGCTGCAAGCCCTGTCCCGGACAGATCTGGATAGCCTGGGTGAAACTGAGTTGAATATTGGGCGCAACCTCGACGCGCTCAGTTCCGCTCCATACATGGGTCGGGGTTTGCAGAATCATCTTCGCCGACTCGATAAATAGCGGATTCAGCGCAACGCTCACTGCGGCATCGCTTCGCGCGATCAGGCGGGCGACACGGCGAGTCTGAGTACCCGCAAAATAGGCATCCTCACCATAAGGCGTTTCATTCAGATAACGGTCGAGCTCTCCTCGAAGAACGTCCAGATCATGGTCTGAGATGAAGTTGGAAATGATCACACCGCCATCGCGCCTGATGACTTCAACCACTCGCTCAATTGGCTCACTGCGATCCAATGTCGTCAGCTTTTCCGTATTCATTTGCACGCCTCATTATCTGGTTTGATCCTGTGAATACCGTCAGAAGCCTGCATCGCAGTGCAATCTGGCTCTCCGTCCTCGCCGGCAATCACCAGCGCCGTGACAGACCGACACACCCGAAATATTCCGCCGTCAAAGAGCTCCATCGGACACCTCACCGCCAACATGAAAGTCGATGCTGACTTCTTGAATTTGCAGGACCTCATGGAGGTCCTGGCCGCTCAACTGACCGTTCTGGAATCAAGCACTGGGCAATGCCAGGCATTTTAGTTACCAGATATGATCAAATGAACAAGTCGCTTGATCAAAAGCAAATCATGTGCCAAAAAAGAGGGGCAGATACAACACCGGGAAAATCAGGTAGTTGGACCTTTGCCGAACCAATGGGAGTGATACTCGCGTACTCAAATCGTGCACCGACGCGTTTCGGCATGGCGCACCGAACTGAGTATTTACGAAACAATCGTTACCTTAATGGTGCGCGGGATCGCATCGTGGACACGTTTCAGCGTTCCACCGCTCGTGCAGCAGTCGTGACTCGGTGAGCAGGCAGCCACGCGGCAGCGTCCGACACCAAGCCAGGTAGCAAGCGGCAATGCCGTAGTAAAGGAGAAGCCGTATGGCCAGAATTGGCGCTGAACTGCGCAGACAGGACTTTATCGAAGCCACCGTGAAGGTGATTGCGGAGTATGGGGTAGCCAATGCGACAACTCGACGTATCGCTATGGCTGCAGACTCTCCGCTCGCCTCGCTGCACTACGTATTCCATACCAAGGACGAGCTGTTCTATGCGGTCTACGAGTCGCTGATCAACATGCCCCAACCCACCCTGGAGCATGTGCCGGCAGGCGCCACGGCAGCGGAATCCGTAGCCCAGATGCTGCGTCAGTTGGTTCGATGGTTCGCCGCGCGCCCCGACCTGGCCACAGCTCAGTTCGAGCTGTACACCTGGACCTTGCGCAATAACCCGGAAATGGCCAGCAAGATCTACGCGGTATCTGGCGAGGCCACGGAGCAGGCGATCGCGCGATTCTCCGGCTCCCAGTTGGACAAGGCCGCGCTGACGACAATCAGCCGCCTGTTCATCAACCTGTTCGATGGCCTGCTACTTTCCTGGTCCGCCCATTGCGACCTGGAGCGTCTGGAGGCGGAAACCGAAACAGCGTGCCAGGCATTGGAGCTGTTGGTGGCCAGCTACTGAGCCCACGACCACCATCGCACTCCTGCAACTGTGGGCGCCACGCGCCGTACGCGTATTGGCCGGTGCAACAAGCCGGCGGACCGTGTCACGATCGATCCATTGATCCCTTCACGCCCAGATGGGCATGCCGAGCCCCCGAGATGAAGCAGCCTTCACCCAAGCGCATCAAGCTCCGTCCGCCGCAAATGCCAGCCATGAGCCTGCCGCGTCCTGCATTGTCGAGACGCCTGGGTGACGCTGCCCACAGCGGCGCTCTGCTGAGCCTGGTCAGAGCGCCTTTGGGCTATGGGAAGAGCACGCTCCTCGCGCAGTACGCACTCAACCTCAGTGATTCGGGACAACCCTGGGCCTGGTACCGACTGGATGACAGCGACAATCAGCCACTCAATCTGCTGGTGCAGTTGTGCCATGCGCTTGAACTGCCCATGCCCGACTCAACGTCGGGCCGGGCCGATGAAGCACATCTCTGGTCAACCATCGTCAACCACCTGGAGGAGCGCGACGATCGCTTCACGCTGATCCTGGACGACCTTCATCTGCTGCGTTCCCGCGCCGCTGGCCGTTACCTCGAGGAACTGCTTCGCCACCCGCCGAAGCACCTCCACATAGTGGCTGCCTGTGGAGGGGAGCCCGCCATTGCGCTGAGCCACCTGCACCGCGATCAACGCCTGCAGATACTGGACGTCAGCGACCTCGTCCTGGACAGCGGCGAAATCCGGGAGCTGGCGAGCGTCCGGGGGCAAAGCCTGAACAGCGATCTCGTGTATCTGCTACGGGCCGATAGCGAAGGCTGGGCCAGCGGCGTCCTGTTTGGTCTCGGCACCTACTCGGGCGCAAGATTGTCCGACTTCAACTCGACCGAAGCCGCGTCCTTCCTGTCGCAGCATGCCTTCGAACACGTTGCCCGGTTCTTCCATGAGGAGGTCCTGCAACGACTGCCGCCGCCACTGCTGCGCTTTCTTTCCCGCCTGTCCGTGCTCAGCGCGTTCGACTCCAACCTGGCGGCCTACATCGGCGGCCAGACTAACGCCGACCAACTGATCCGCCAGTTGCAGCGCCAGGACCTGTTCATCCAGCAGCAACAGGGCGAACGACTGGCGCTCCGCCTCCATCCACTGCTGCGCCGTACGCTCTATCAGTCACTCCACCAGCAGGACCCGAACCTGCTCAACCAGTTGCACCTGCAAGCTGCCGACTGGCTGCTCAGCCAACGCCATTACACCGAGGCCGTCTATCAGCTCGGCCGTGCCCGGGACTTCAACCGCCTGCTGGCGGCGCTCGAGCAACACTGTTTCGACCTGCTGCGCGAAGGGCAAGTGAACAGGATCGTCGACTTCCTCGCCAACGTGCCGGGTGAGAATGCACCCGAGCATTTCACCCTGGCCGTTACCGAAGCGAGCACCGTGATAGTCACCAACGACATCACCCATGCGAGCTCCTGCCTACAGCGGCTGCAACGCCTGATCCGCCGTCACGAGGTACCCGAGCGGCGCCCGGAGCGTGTTCACCAGACGCTCGCCTTCCTGCGCAGCCGCCTGGCGGCGCTGGGTGGCAACTTCGAGTACGGCCTGCGTCTGGTCGATCGCGCCCTGCAGCAATATCCCACCCCCAGCGCGGCCACCGCGGTCCTCCAGTTCAACAGCGCCATCTGCCTGTTCTCCCTGGGTCGCGCCGGTGAGGCCAGGTTCGCGGCGAGTCAGGCCCTTGCCGAACTGGAGACACTGGGATTCAGCGGCTACACGAACATGCTGCAGCTTCTGCTCGGCCAGATGGAGCTAGCCCAAGGGGAGGTCGAAAAAGCCGGCGCGCGCTTCCTCGGCCTCCACTCACCGCCCGGCGCATCAGGCTCCTTCTACGACCTGTTCCAGCAACTGGGCCAAGGCATTGTCCTGCTCGAACAGAACCATCTGGAGCAGGCCGCCCAGCGCCTCAGCCAGGCCGAAGCCATTGCGCTGGCCTTTCCGCACAGCGCCGGCCTGCCCTGGGTACTCCACTTCCAGGCCTGTCGACTGCTGGCCCAGGGCGAGATGGAGCCGGCCCGATCCCGCTGGGATGAGGCCCGTAGACTGGCAAGACAGTTCAAGCTGTTCGCCCTGTACCGGCAGATCGGCGCCTACCGGGTCCGACTGGCCAGCTGCGAACACGACGAGGACTTCATCCTCGCCTGGCTCGAAGAGTGGCACGGATGCCGCCGCCGCTACGGTGCCGAGCTGATGCCCGAGGAATGGCTGGCCTATGCCTGGGTCCAGCGCCATCTGGGCCAGCACGCCAGCGCGCGGCAGATCGCCGACAACCTGCACGAGCTGGCCGAGGCCGAGCACCTTCAGCGCCTGCGCCTCGACCTGTTCCTGCTCGACGCCACCCTCCACCGCGACAGCGGCCAGCAGACAGCGGCGCTGGGTAGTCTGGAGCAGGCCCTGCAACTGGCGGCACGGCACGGCTACGGGCAACTGATGCAGCTCGAGGGACGCCGGCTCGACGAGCTGTTCCGACAGTTGCTCAACCCACAAACCCGCCGCCAGCTCGGCCTGGAGCCGCCGCTGCCGTCTCCCGAGCGCTTGGCGCGCCTGCTGCGCGGGCTGCGCCATGACGTCGTTCAGCAGCCGCTGGCTGAGCCGCTCACCCGCCGCGAACAGGACGTACTGCGGCGCATGGCATGTGGCCAAGGCAACCAGCAGATCGCCGAGGGCCTGTACATCAGCCTCAGCACAGTGAAGACCCACATCAACAATCTGTTCCGCAAACTCGATGCTGCTGACCGCGACAGCGCATTGCAGGCTGCCCGGACCCTGAAGCTGGTGGACTGAGGCAGGTCGACAGAGCCGCCCCGCTCCACCCGCTTCAACCCAAATTCCACCCTGATTTCCACCCTCGGTTCGATTCGTCGGCGCCAGGCCCTTTGCTACAAAAGGATCCTGCACTCCCCGCCCGACGAGAACGCCATGACCGATAAACTGCTCAACGAGCGCGAACTGAGCTTCCAACTCTACGAGATGCTCGACACCGAAGCGCTGCTGCAACGACCGCGCTATGCCGAGCACGATCGCGCTGTGTTCGACGCCACCCTGGATACCGCACGCGGGATCGCCGCCGAATACCTCGCCCCGCACAACCACAAGGGTGACGCCAACGAGCCAACCTTCGACGGCGAGAAGGTCACCCTGATTCCGGAAACCAAGGCTGCCTGGGACGCACTGGCCGAAGCGGGATTCCACGCCGCGCATCATGATGCGGAGGACGGTGGCCTGCAGTTGCCGGAAGTGGTCCTGCGCGCCTGCATGGCCTATTTCAACGCTGCCAATATCGCCAGCGCCGGCTACTCCTTCCTCACCATCGGCGCGGCCAACCTTGTCAGGAGCTTTGCCTGTGACGCGCTGCGCCAGCGCTTCCTGCCGCCGATGCTCGACGGCCGCTACAGCGGCACCATGGCCCTCACCGAACCGGGTCAGGGCTCGGCGCTCGGCGATATCCGGACCTCCGCGCGGCCGGCCGACGACGGCAGCTACCGGGTGTTCGGCCAGAAGATGTTCATCTCCGGTGGCGACCATGAGCTGACCGACAACATCGTGCATATGGTGCTGGCCCGCATCGAAGGCGCTCCTGCCGGGGTCAAAGGCATTTCGCTGTTCCTGGTACCGAAGTTCCTGGTCAACGCCGATGGCAGCGTGGGCGCGCGCAACGACGTGGCGCTGGCGGGCCTGCTGCACAAGATGGGCTATCGCAACACCACCTCCACCGTGCTCAGCTTCGGTGAAAAGGACGGCGCGGTCGGCTACCTGGTGGGCGAGGCCAACAAGGGCCTCGCCTACATGTTCCAGATGATGAATGAGGCGCGCATCGGCGTGGCCCTGGGCGCCTCCGCCCTCGCCTACCAAAGCTACATACATGCCCTCGACTACGCCCGCGAGCGGCCCCAGGGTCGACTGCCCGGCGCGAAGGACCCGCTGGCGCCCCAGGTGCGCATCGTCGAGCACGCCGACGTACGTCGCATGCTGTTGCAGCAGAAGGTCTATGCCGAGGGCAGCCTGTCCCTGTGCCTGTATGCCAGCAGCCTGTTCGAGGACGCCCACACCGCGCCCGACGAGAGCGCCCGCGACGACGCCGCCGAACTGCTCGACCTGCTGATCCCGATGGTCAAGTCCTACCCGTCGAAGTACGGTGTGATCGCCTCCGACCTCGGCATCCAGGTACTGGGCGGTTCCGGCTATATCCGCGAGTACCCGCTGGAGCAGTACTACCGCGACAACCGCCTGAACCCGATCCACGAAGGCACTGAAGGTATCCATGGCCTCGACCTGCTCGGTCGCAAGCTCGGCTACCACGGCGGCAAGGGTTATCGGCTGTTCCTCGCCGAGGCGCGCGCCACCCTCGAACAAGCCGCCAGCGACACCACCTGCACAGCACTGGCCGCCGCCCTGGCCGACGCACTGGGCATCCTCGAGCGGGTCACCCTCGACCTCCAGGCACAGGTCGCCGCCGACGCCAACATCGGTCTCTCCAACGCCACCGCCTACCTCGACCTGTTCGGCCGCGTCGTGGTCGGCTGGATCTGGCTGCGCCAGGCGCTGGTCGCCAGCCGCGCGCTGAACGCCGGTGCCTCCGGCAGCGAGGCCGACTTTTACCAGGGCAAGCTGCACGCCGCGCGCTACTTCATGGACTGGGAACTGGCTGGAGTGGAAAGCCAGGCCCGCCTGCTCAGCGCGGGTAACCGGCTGTGCTTCGACATGCAGAACGCCTGGTTCTGACGCGTTCTTCTCCCTCCGGGACAGGTCCGAACGAGCAGGCGGAACCACGCCGTCCGCCCTCTCGCGGTCCTTTGCCGGAGGGAGAGGGGCCAATCCCGCCCCCCTTTCGCTCCACGTTTCAATCGATTACCGAAGGATCTGCCATGACCACACTGGTTCACTACCGCATCGAAGACGGCCTGGCGCTAATCGGCCTGGCCCGCCCACCGGTCAACGCCCTCGGCCAACCCCTGCGTGCCGCCATTCTCGACGCCTGCGAACGCGCTGCCGCCGACGCCAGCGTGCAGGCCATTATCCTCTTCGGTGAGCACGGCCTGTTCTGCGCCGGTGCCGACATCAGCGAATTCGGCACCGACGCCTCCTTCGCCGCGCCGGACCTGCCCGGCCTGCTGCTGCGCCTGACCGAACTGGGCAAGCCGCTGATCGCGGCCATTGGCACCCTTGCCCTCGGTGGTGGCCTGGAACTGGCCCTGGCCTGCGGCTATCGCATCAGTGAGCCCACCGCTCGCCTCGGCCTGCCGGAAATCAACCTGGGCCTGCTGCCGGGCGCCGGCGGCACCCAGCGACTCCCCCGCCTGATCGGCGTCGCGCCGGCGCTGGACATGATGATTTCCGGCCAGCCCATCGGCGCCGGTCGCGCCCTTGAACTCGGCCTGCTCGACCGCCTGGCCGGCAGTATCGAAAGCCTGTTGGACGACGCACGGGCCTTCGCCCGTGAACTGCTCGCCCAGGGCGCCCCGGCCCGTCGCGCCAGCCGCCTCGATAATCCGGGCGAGAGCGTCGCCACCGACTTCTTCAGCCAGTTCCGCGCCGCCAACGAGCCGCGCTGGAAGAGCCGCCTGGCACCACGCCTGGTGCTCGCCGCGGTGGAAGCTGCCTGCAACCTGCCGCTGAACGAAGGCCTGGCCCGCGAGGGCGCGTTGTTCAAGGAAGCCGAGGCTTCGGCGCAGTCCGCCGCGCTGCGCCATGTGTTCTTCGCCGAGCGCGAGGCCGGGCGGATTCCGGGCGTCGGCAATGACACCCCACTGCGCGGGATCGACAAGGTCGCGGTGATCGGCGCCGGCACCATGGGCGGCGGCATCGCCATGAACTTCGTCAATGCCGGCATTCCGGTAGCCCTGCTGGAGCTCAAGAGCGAATCGCTGGACCGCGGCCTGGCGAATATCCGCAAGAACTACGAGATCAGCGTCAAGCGCGGCAAGCTGACCGCCGAGCAACTGGAACAGCGCATGGAACTGCTGTTCGGTACCGTCGACTACGACGACCTGGCCGACGCCGATCTGGTGATCGAGGCGGTATTCGAGAAGCTGGAGATCAAGCAGCAGGTGTTCCGCACCCTCGACCAGGTGTGCAAACCGGGTGCCATCCTGGCCAGCAACACCTCGTCGCTCGACGTCGACGTCATCGCGGCGACCACCTCTCGGCCGCAGGACGTGATCGGCCTGCACTTCTTCAGCCCGGCCAACGTCATGCGCCTGCTCGAAGTGGTACGCGGCAAGGCCACCGCGCCGGACGTGCTGGCCACCACCATGAAGATCGCCAAGCGCATCGGCAAACTGCCGGTGATCTCCGGCGTGTGCTTCGGCTTCATCGGCAACCGCATGCTCGAGCCCTACAACCGCGAGGCTCATCGCCTGGTACTGGAAGGCGCCACCCCGGCCCAGGTCGACGCCGTGCTCACCAGCATCGACATGAACATGGGCGTGCTGAGCATGATCGACCTGGCCGGCGTCGACGTGAACTTCCTGGTACGCGAGGCCAACCGCGCCGCCACCGAGCACGACCCGAGCTACCACATCGTCGGCAACGAGCTGTACAAGCTGGGCCGCTTCGGCCAGAAGACCGGTCGCGGCTTCTACCTCTATGAGGGGCGCGAGCGCAAGGAGGACCCGGAAGTGCCAGCCCTGGCCGAGCGCATTGCCGCTGAACTGGGTGTGGCCCGCCGCGAGTCCATCTCCCCCCAGGAGATCCACGACCGCTGCCTGTTCATGCTGATCAACGAAGGCATCCAGTTGCTCGATGAGGGCATCGCCCTGCGCGCGAGCGACGTCGACCTGGTCTGGATCAACGGCTACGGCTTCCCCGCCCACCTCGGCGGCCCGATGCACTACGCCGAGCAGCTGGGCCTGGACAAGGTGCTGGCCGGCATCCGCCATTACCGCCAGGAACTCGGCGCCTACGGCGAGATGTGGTTCCAGCCGGCGCCCCTGCTGGAGCGCCTGGTCGCCGCCGGCCAGACCCGCATCGAGAAGGTCTGAATCATTCCGGGCCCGGCCAACGGGCCCATCCATACAGGACTCCTTTTCCATGAAAGAAGCCGTCATCCTCTCCACCGCCCGCACGCCCATCGGCAAGGCGTTCCGCGGCGCCTTCAACAACCTCAAATCGCCGAGCATGGCCAGCTTCGCGATCCGCGCGGCGGTGGAGCGCGCCGGCATCGAGGCCGCCGAGATCGAAGACCTGGTGATGGGCACCTCCATGCCCGGCGGCACCGCCGGCTGGAACCTCGGCCGCATGGCGGCGCTGGCTTCGGGTCTGCCGCTGTCCGTCAGTGGCCAGACCCTCGACCGCCAGTGCGCCTCCGGCCTGATGGCCATCGCCACCGCCGCCAAGCAGATCATGGTCGACGGCATGCAGGTCGCCATCGGCGCCGGCCAGGAGCAGATCAGCCTGGTGCAGAACCGCCATATGGAATGGTCGATCGCCGAGCGCGACGAGCAAGTGATGCGCTACGCCGAACACGCCTACATGCCGATGCTGCACACCGCCGAGCTGGTCGCCCAGCGCTACGGCATCAGTCGTGAAGCGCAGGACGCCTACTCGCTGCAGTCCCAGCAACGCATCGCCGCAGCCCAGGCCGCCGGCCTGTTCGATGGAGAGATCGTCCCCGTCACCGCTACCAAGCAGGTGGTCGACAAGGCCACCGGTGCGGTCAGTTACGAGGAAGTCACCCTGCGTCGCGACGAAGGCAACCGCCCACAGACCGTCCTCGAGGACCTGAGCAAACTCAAACCGGTGGTCGAAGGCGGCTGCATCACTGCCGGCAACGCCAGCCAGCTGTCCGACGGCGCCAGCGCCTGCGTGCTGATGGACGCGCGTCTGGCCGAGCAGCGCAACCTGGAACCGCTGGGCGCTTACCGCGGCATCGCCGTCGCCGGCCTGGCCCCGGAGGAAATGGGTATCGGCCCGGTGCTGGCGGTGCCCAAGCTGCTCAAGCAGCACGGTTTGAAGGTCGATGACATCGGCCTCTGGGAACTCAACGAAGCCTTCGCCTGCCAGGCGATCTACTGCCGCGATACGCTCGGCATCGACAACGATCGCTACAACGTCAACGGCGGCGCCATCGCCATCGGCCACCCCTATGGCATGAGTGGTGCGCGTATGGTCGGCCATGCCCTGCTCGAAGGGAAACGCCGTGGCGTGAAGTACGTGGTGGTGACCATGTGCGTCGGCGGCGGCATGGGCGCAGCCGGCCTGTTCGAGGTGTTCTGATGAAAGGCGATTTCACTGAACAGTTTTCCCTGGCCGGCCGTACCGTGCTGGTCACCGGCGCATCCAGCGGTATTGGTGCGCATTTGGCACGGCTCGCCGGCAGCGCCGGCGCTAACGTGGTGCTCGCGGCCCGCCGTGTGGAGCGGCTCGAACAGGTCGCCAAGGACATCGAGTGGGAGGGTAGCCGGGCTCTTTCCGTCGCCCTCGATGTCACCGACCGGACCAGCGTCGAGGCGGCATTCGACGCCGCCGAAGCGCATTTTGGCGTGGTCGACGTGGTGCTCAACAATGCCGGCATCGGCAATGGCCAGCGCCCTCTCGAGATCACCGAAGACGAATGGCGGATGATGCTCTCGACCAACCTCGACGGTGTCTGGCGCGTGGCCCAGTGTGCCGCCCAGCGCCTGGCCAGGGCCGAGCGCCCCGGTAGCATCGTCAACATCGCCTCCATGCTCGGCCTGCGGGTCGGCACCGGCTACAGCCACTACTGCGCAGCCAAGGCAGGCGTGGTACAGCTGACAAAATCGCTGGCACTGGAACTCGCCCGCTACCGCATCCGCGTCAACGCCATTGCCCCCGGCTACTTCAAGACGGAGATGACCGACGGCTACTTCGACGGCGACAAGGGCCAGGCTTACATCCGCGATGCAGTGCCCATGCGCCGCCTGGGCCAATTGGAGGAACTGGAGGGTCCCTTCCTGCTGTTGGCCAGCGAAGCCGGGGCGTATATGTCCGGCGCCGTACTGGCCGTAGATGGCGGACAGTTGGTCGGAAGCCTCTAGTACCTCGCGCTCATGGGCCGGACAGAACCGGCCCATGCAGCGCTCGGCATTTGCATCATCCTTCCTCTGTTGCGCCGTTCACGGGGAACGTGGATGGGTGCTTTCTTCGGTCATTTTCCCTATGCTGAGTCGGACTTCGACGCGTTGCGGCCTCGCTGCGGCAATTGCGACTCCGATTGACTGACCGATGAAATTGCATATTCCCCATGCCAGAGTCTCGCCCCCGCCCGCCCCTCAGCGCCGAACCTGACGCCGATGAAAGCGAAACCAATCCCGTCACTCGTCGGGGGCGCCCCGTGGGCGACCACAATGCGAAACGGGCCGAGTTGCTGGCGGCGGCGATCGCAGTAATCGCCGAGGACGGCTATGCCGGCGCCTCGATGCGCAAGGTGGCGAAGCACGCCGGATGCACGACCGGAGCCGTGACCTACTACTTTGCCAACAAGGAAGAGATGGTCAGTGCCGTGGCCCAGAACTTGTTCGACAAGGTCGAAGCACTCATGGAAATCAATCGTGACCAACTCGACATCAAGTCGCTCATCCAGCAATGGCATCAATGGATCAGCTTCGAGGATCTGGACAGCTGGCTCGCCTGGCTGCAACTGCTCTCCCATGCGCGCCACGAGCCAGCATTCAGCAATGTCATCAAACAGCGTTACGCCCATTTCCGCCAGATCTCCGCTTCGTTGATCGAGGAAGGCCAGCGCCAAGGCAAAATACGCGACGATATTCCCGCCGACGTGCTGTCCGATCAGATCAGCGCCTTCAGTGATGGCTGGCTCATGATGCTGCCTATCGACCCCGAGCGCTTCAGCGCGGAGCGGGGACAGGCGCTGCTCGACGCGCTCATCGTGCTGATTTCCCCACCCAAGGCTTCCAGGCGCACGTCCAAAGCAATGACCACCGCGCAATAATCGTCTCCCCTCGGAGGGCTACGTCACGCCGATCTGTTCTTCGGCGCGACGTGCAGCCCTCCTCCACAGCCTCCTCTGCTAGCCGCCCTTCGCCCTCCCCTCAGAGGCACCTGCGTTCCGCCAGGCCTTACCTCACTCCTGCCAATTCAGCGCAAGCGCAAGACGCCCAGCCGTGCATCTCGTGCCGCCTATACGCACACGCACCATTCCGCTTTGCATGAAATCGAAACTCCTGTATTTTACAAAACAGTCGAGATAATAAATAAACCACAACCAAGTGGTAGGAACGAAGATGGACCTGGAAACCAAGGCGCTGTCGCGGTCCAAGCGGGCATGTCGGGACCTGCGGGGAAGGCAGTCATCCTTAAGGCTGCCAATGGGTTCCTGTATCGCACTGATGGCGATTCAGGTGCCCGCAGCCGACGTCGTGACCCGCACGATGAGAGGGCCAATAGCGCACAGCTGGAGCCCTCGTTCGCCCTGCCCAGCTCCCCTGCTGCGCCTGCTCTTCATTGAAGGGCTATCTGACGCACAGAAGCAGACGGCCAATACGGCCGGGGGCAACTGGCCTGCAAACGGGCCGAAATGAACCCATAACCTCGACCAGCCCCATTGGAGGGCATCCCCTGAACTGAGCGTGGCAACGACCCGCGCCATTAACGCACCGACATTCAACTGCCGGCTGTGATGGCATCCGCTTGCTCGTGATTTGCCCTCGTGTAGCGACCGTGGGTTCTGGCAAGCCTGGCCGAGTTCACCGGCGAGCGCATCACTGCGGCCTGGAAAGCAGGTTTCGAAACCGTCCTTCGTTCCGTCGAGAGCAACAGAATCCATGTTCAAAGCCATTTCGCTGACCCTGAAACTCTCCCTGCCACCTGCCGTGGGCCTGATCGGCCTCCTGCTTTTCGTGGGCTATACAGCGCTGCAACTGGATAACAACAACAGCCGCCTGGTGGCACTCGAGACCCAGAGCTATCCCTCCCTGGAAACCGCCGACAAGGTGAATTTCCAGTTCTCGCGAATTCCCGGACTGCTCAACAGCTCCGTCGCCGCGGGCGAACGGGAGACCCTGAATGAGGCGCGCAAGGTCCTGGCCGAAGTGACCGCCAGCTTGCGCAACCTGGAGCCGCTGACGGACAAGCGCAGCGGCAGAGACAAGGAACTCCAGGCCTGGTCATCAGCCATCCGGCGCTATGCCGACAACGCGTTCACGTCGTCCGAGCAGTTGCTCGGCGGCGCCTCGTTCGAAGACCTGCGGCCCAACCTCGATCGCATGACTGCGGACCTCAAGCACGCACAGGAAGCCGGCGACAGGTTTCGCAGCCATGCCTATTCCGATTTCCAGAGCAGCCTGAAGCAGGTCAGGACCGATAACGCCACCACCACCCGGGTCGGCTATCTGCTCAGCCTGGTGTTGTTGCTGGCGGTCAGCCTCGGCTCGGTCCTGGTGATCCGTCAGGTCATGAACAACATCCGCGGCGTCATCGAATCGCTCAGGGCCATTGCCAACGGCGATGGCGACCTGACTCGCCACATCAATGTCGAGTCCGGGGACGAGATCGGAGAGATGATCGGTCTGTTCAACGCTTTGCTGGACAGGTTGCAAGGCACCATCCGCCAGATCATCGAAACGGCCGGCCCCCTTGAGCAGATGTCCAGAGAGCTCCATCGGCTGACGCGGGGCGCAGAAGAGAGTGCGCACTCTCAGCAGGGACGTACGGACTCGATCAGTCGCGACATCGGCACCATGACCAACAGCATCCAGGAAGTGGCGCAGCGTTCACGCCAGGCCTCCGAGGAGGCCAGCTCCGCCACCCGCCAGGCCGATGAGGCGCGGCAGAACATCGACAGTCTGTCCTCCAGCATCGGCGACCTGGGTAACAGCGTACTCAGCTCGGTGCAGGCCATGCAGCAGCTGGAGGAGGAGACCCAGCAAGTCGGTTCGGTGCTGACGGTCATCCGCAGCATCGCCGAACAGACCAACCTGCTCGCCCTGAACGCCGCCATCGAAGCGGCACGGGCTGGCGAGCAGGGTCGGGGCTTCGCCGTTGTGGCCGACGAGGTCCGCAATCTCGCGCAGAAGACGGCCGCCTCCACCGCGGAAATCCAGAGCATCATCCAGCGCCTGCAAAACAGCGCCAACGGCGTACTGCACGCCATGACCCTGAATGGCGCCAAGGCCAGGTCCAGCATCGAACACTCCGAGCAGGCCACGCAGACCCTCGAGGCGATCACCCAGGCCGTTCGCCAGATCGATGAATTGAACGCCGGGATCGCCCGCTTCACCCAGGAGCAGATCGGCCTCTCCCGCTCGATCCAGCAGGACACCGAGATGCTGCAGCACGACACCCAGGCGACCACTCAAGGCGCCGACGCAACCGCGCGCCTTGGCGAACAGCTGGTCAGCACCGGAGACCAACTTCGCAGCGCCACAGCCCAGTTCCGCATCTGACCCCTCCCAACAACAAGAGCAGTAGAAGCATGCAAGGCATTAGAGCACTCGGTCTCGCAGGTCTCATCGCGAGCACCCCGGCCATGGCCCTGGAACAGGGCGAATATCGATTCAACGGATTCGGCACCGCCGGCGTCAACCACCTGGGAGGCGAGGGTCACGGACGGAGCTTCGGCATCAATGGGCAGACCACGGACGCCTGGCGCGGCGACCAGCTGTCCAGGCTGGGCAGCCAGCTTCAGTACGGACTCACCGATACGCTGGGCGTGACCGTGCAAGGTACCTTCAAACCGGAGCAGGACACCTGGAAGGGCAACCTGGAGTGGGCCTACCTCTCCTGGAAAGCCACCGACGGCCTGACCCTGCGCGCCGGCCGTCTGCGAACGCCGGTCTACATGTACTCCGAAACCCTCGACGTCGGCTTCACCCACCCCTGGCTGGGGCTACCGGACGAGATCTACAGCCAGGTCCAGCTGAGCAGCTACGAGGGCGGAGACATCCTCTACACCTTGCCCACCGGCATCGGCTCCCTGGCCTTCCAGGTAGCGGGCGGCCAGGCGGTCAACCGCAACCTGTTCGCCATGGATGACCTGTACGACATCGACTACAAGAAGATCTTTGCCGCGAACGTCAGTCTGGAAACCAACGACTTCGGCATGCTGCGCGTGGGTTACGCCGAAGCTGACATCGACACGGACCTCACCGCGCCGGTCGTCACCCCGGGCGGCACAACCGCGAGCGTCAACTTCCTGAGCCTTCATCGGCAGAAGGGCAAGTTCACGTCCATCGGTTACCAGTACGACAACGGCACCTGGGTATCGTCCGACGAGTGGACCCGCAACAACACGGAAGGCGATCAACAAGGCCGCATCGATGCCTTCTACGTCATGGGTGGCCGGCGCTTTGGCGATGTACTGGCCCACCTCACCTACGCCCAACTCGACGAAGACACTGGCCGCCAGAGTTCCTGGACCTATGGCCTGAACTACAACCTGGCGCCTAACCTCGTCCTCAAGAGCGAGTACAAACGGGTCGACACCAGCGGCAATGGCTATCGCGGCACGTTCGTGGAGAGCGCCCAGGAAACCTTCGACCACGCAGTCTTTACAGCCAGCAACGGTGCGGCGGGCACTCCCCCGCGCAACTACGACGGCGACATTATCAGTGTCGGCGTCGACTTCGTGTTCTAAGGACTGCCCCCATGAAACCACTCATCACCGCAATCATCGCCACTACCCTGGCGACGGCATCCAGCATCGCCCGATCCGAGGTAGTCGTGATCGTGAACGCCGCAGCAACCGCTTCTCCCACCCAGTCCGACGTGGCCAACATCTTCCTGGGCAAGGACACCAGCCTCAAGGGAATCGACCAGAAAGGCTGGAACCCTACCAAGGAGAAGTTCTACGGCACCGTCACCAACAAGAGCGAATCGCAGCTCAAGTCGTATTGGTCCGGACTGGTGTTCACCGGCAAGGGTCAGCCACTGCAAAGCGCTGCCGATGACGCCTCGGTAGTGGCGACGGTTGGCTCCGAGGTGAACGCCATCGGCTATGTCGACAAGGGCGCCATCAACGACAAGGTGAAAGTGCTCTTCGCCCTGCCCTAGTCCATGACGTCCGGGTCTCAGCTGGAGCGAGCCAGCTCCTGCTGAGACCCGAGCAATGCGCCCCTCCTAACGCCCACTCGGACCACATGAGTGTCATGGCCCATTCGCGCCCGAATGACACCGTCCACGCCACCGCTCGTCACCTTCCTGGCCCGCCTCTTAAGGGCGCCTGCCCTCCCCGGAGCGCCTTGCCGCAGGGCCGCGGCACCTGCCCCCTCAGGGAGTGGCGCATGCCTCAAATTTACGGAACCATAGTTTTGATAACACTAGTTGCGTTAATTTGAAAATCACATTACATTCCCGCAAAACAACAAAAGCTTCAGGAGCTCGCTTCATGAAAGACTCCGCAGGACATCCCGCTCCCGAGCATGGCGATGGCATCCTCAAAGGTTGCCCCGATGGCACACCCATCGCTCGCCCCAGCCATACGCCCCACCTCAAGCCCACATACGCCGTTGCCGAAGGAAACCCTTCGCTGGCCAGCCGTTTACTCCCCTCACGGATTGCCTGCCGCCCCTCCCGAAGCTCGCAGCACCAACCAGCGAATGGACGCGAGGTGGCCGTTCGGAAAAAGGCGCACTGATCCAAGCGGAGCCTCCTGTCACTGCTTGACCCTGCCAGGTATCAGCAAAGTGGTTTATCGGAAGTCGTCATAAATGGGACTTCTCGCTAACTGAGCCGACTCCATCAATCAATTGCCCTGCTTAGCCCAGTAAGCATGGAGACCATATGAGCAACCAGCACTACGACACTTTGATCATCGGCGCGGGCCTGTCGGGCATTGGCACTGCCTGTCATCTAACCAAAGAGTTTCCGGGGAAAAGCCTGGCAATCCTGGAGCGCCGCGCCCGCATTGGTGGAACATGGGATCTCTTCCGCTATCCGGGAATACGCTCGGATTCGGACATGCTCAGCTTCAGCTACAAGTTTCGCCCGTGGAACAAACGCAAAGTGCTGGCCGATGGTCCTGAGATCCGTCAATACATTCAGGACACCGCAACGGAATATGGCATTACCAACAAGATTCAATACGGAATCAAAATCACCAGTGCAGACTGGTCCAGTCAACAGCGGCTGTGGCACCTGACAGCCCTGCATGAGCCGAGCGGAACAACCAAACACTACAGTTGCAAATTCCTTGTGTGCTGCACCGGTTATTACAACCACGACGATGGCTTTCTTCCCAAGTTTCCAGGCGAAGAGCACTTCAAAGGTACCCGGGTCCACCCGCAACACTGGCCCGAAGGCCTTAACTACAAGGGCAAGCAAGTGGTTGTCATCGGCAGCGGGGCAACTGCGGCCACACTGATTCCGGCCATGGCAGACGGCGCCGGGCATATCACCATGCTGCAGCGCTCCCCTTCCTATATTTATTCATTGCCATCGGTCGACAAGGTGACTGCCGCATTGTCGTGCATCATGCCGGCGAGCTGGGCGAACAGCCTGGGTCGCAAGCGCAATATCCTGATGTATCGAGGCATTTATCTTGCGTGCCGACGCTGGCCGAAGCTGATGCGCGCGTTTCTCCTCTCCCATGTCCGCAGAAAGGTCGGCCCGGATGTCGACATGCGCCACTTCACCCCCAAGTACATGCCTTGGGATGAGCGGCTCTGTGCCGTACCCAATGGGGATCTGTTCAAGTCCGTGCGCAGCGGCAAGGCCTCCGTTGAAACCGACCACATCGAGCGCTTTACCGAGAATGGCATTCTCCTGAAGTCCGGCAAGGAGCTGCAGGCGGACATCATTATCGCGGCAACCGGACTCAAGCTGCAGGTACTGGGTGGCATGTCACTATCCATCGATGGCAAACCGTGCCCGGTCGGCGAACAGATGACCTACAAGGGCGTGCTGATGGAAAACGTGCCCAACTTCTCCTGGATCTTCGGTTATACCAATATCTCCTGGACGCTGAAGTCCACTATTTCAGCCGAGTATCTGTGCCGCCTTTTCAAGCATATGGCGGAACACAACCTGGAAGTCGTAACTCCGTTCGACGATGGAGATAACGCCACGAACCAAGGCATCCTGGGCTTGAACTCCGGATACATCCAGCGGGATCAACATTTATTGCCGCGCCAAGGGAAAACCTATCCCTGGGAAGTTCTCCATCATTACGGGCGTGACAAGAAGATGTTGTTGGAACACCCCATCGAAGACACTCGCCTGGAGTTTCTTCCCGCCAAGCAGAATGCATACAGAACACAACCATCGCGAGTCGCCGGCTGAATAAGCCGGCTTTCGTGAAAGAACACGCCACCAGGCTACCGATTGCCGCCCGCAACAGGGCAAGTCCGGCAATCGGGCCCCATGAAAATAAAAGGCGGAAACAACATGCACGGCCAAATGATGACGCTGCCGCTGATCGTATCTTCAGTCCTGGAACATGCGGAGCGCTATCACGGCGATACCGAGATAGTCTCCCGCACGGTCGAAGGTACGCTCCACCGTTATACCTATGCCGAGGCGCATCTACGCGCCAGGCAAGCCGCCAATGCCCTGAAGACGCTCGGCGTTCAACCGGGTGATCGCGTCGGCACCCTTGCGTGGAACGGCTATCGCCATTTCGAGCTGTACTACGCAATCTCGGGCATGGGAGCGATCACCCACACCATCAATCCCCGCCTGTTTCCGGAACAGATCAGCTGGATCGTGAACGATGCCGAAGACTGCGTAGTCTGCTTCGACCTGACCTTCGCACCACTGGTCGAATCCATCGCAGCGCACTGCCCGAGCGTGAAGTACTGGGTAGCCATGACCAGCCGTGCACACATGCCGGTCCTGGGCATCCCGAACCTGCTGTGCTACGAGGCCCTGCTGGCCGAAGAGTCCGCGGACTTCGCCTGGCCCGGGCTCGATGAGAACTCGGCGGCCGCCCTTTGCTACACCTCGGGAACCACGGGCAATCCCAAAGGGGTGCTCTACTCCCATCGATCCACTCTGCTGCACGCCCTGTCCAGCTCGCTGCCGGACGCCCTGGCCCTCTCCGCAAGTGACGTGGTCGCCCCCGTGGTGCCCATGTTCCACGTCAACGCCTGGGGCCTTCCGTACTCGGCGCCGCTGGTTGGCGCCAAGCTGGTGTTCCCGGGGGCCGCCCTGGATGGCGAGAGCGTCTTCGAGCTGTTCGCGAACGAGGGCGTCACCTTCTCTGCAGGTGTGCCCACCGTGTGGCTCAGTGTGTTGCAGTACATGCAAAAGAACGGCACAGGGCTGTCCAGCATCAAGCGCATGATTGTCGGTGGCGCGGCCTGCCCCCCAAGCCTGATGAAGAGCTTCGAAAAAGAGTTCGGCATCAAGATTCAACACGCCTGGGGCATGACGGAAATGTCGCCGGTCGGGACAGTCAACTCGCTCAAGGAATCGCAGCTCAGGCTGGATGACGAGAAGCGCTTCGCCATACAGCTCAAGCAGGGACGGCCGCCGTTCGGTATCGACCTGAAAATCGTCGATGACCAGGGCAACGAGCTGCCCCGCGACGGCAAGACCTCCGGTGCACTCATGGTTCGTGGCCACTGGGTCCTCAACCAGTACTTCGGCAAGGACGACAGCCCACTGCTGGACGGCTGGTTCCCAACCGGCGATGTGGCCACCCTGGACCAGGACGGCTTCATGCAGATCACCGACCGCGCCAAGGACGTGATCAAGTCCGGCGGCGAATGGATCAGCTCCATCGAGCTGGAAAACATCGCCATGGGCCATCCTGCGGTCGCCGAAGCCGCCGCACTGGGCATGGCCCATCAAAAGTGGGATGAGCGGCCACTGCTGGTCGTCGTAAGGAAGGCAGGCCAGGACGTGAGCCGCGAAGAAATTCTCGGCCAGTATCCGGGCAAGGTTGCCAAGTTCTGCATTCCCGATGACGTGATGTTCGTCAACGAGATTCCCCACACTGCTACCGGCAAGATCAGCAAGGTGCAGTTGCGTGAGCAGCTGCGCGAATATTGCTGGCCCACCGCCGACCTCTCTCGCGCCTGAGGTGGCCACATGACCCAGCACATGCACGTGAACGCATTCACTCGCGTTATCCATCAGCCCCAGGGCCGCTTTGCGATCGGACTGCTCAATCTGCTGCTTCGTCTCACGGTGAAGTCGAAGCTTGGGCCGCACATCGACATTCCGAAACTCCGGCAAAAATTCGGCCAGTTGAATCGCCAGGCCTCCCCCGCTCTCCTGGCGAACGTGAAACGGAAAAACGTGGACTGCAACGGTACTTCCGCTCAGTGGTTATCGCCTGAAGGCTACCGGCCGGATCGGGTGCTGCTCTACATCCACGGAGGGGCATTCGTGGCCTACACGCCCGACGTGTACGCCGCCATGGTGGCGTCCTGGTGCCAGGGCCTGAAGACCCGCGCGCTGTTGGTGGATTACGGCCTGGCCCCGGAACATCCATACCCCACTGCGCTGGATGAGTGTCTTGCGGCCTACCAATGGCTGCTGGACCAGGGATTCAAGGCCAGGGACATCGTCATCGCCGGCGACTCCGCTGGCGGCAATCTGGTCATGGCCACGCTGCAGCACCTCAAGGCCGGCAAGCAACCGTTGCCGAGTTGCGCGGTTCTGCTCTCCCCCTTCCTGGACCTGACCCTCAGCGGAAAAAGCGCACTGGTCAACGCCCCCCACGACCCGATCTTCACGCTGCCCTTCGCCGTCGCCATCCGCGACTTCTACGCGCCAGCCCACACCTATTCGCAACCGTCGGTATCGCCCCTGTTCGGAGACTTCTCCGGTCTCCCGCCGATGCTGTTCCAAGTGGGCAGCACGGAAATGCTGCTGGATGATTCAGTGCGCGCCGCGGCAAAGGCCGATGCCGCCGGCGTACCCGTGCAGCTGGAGATATGGAAGCGGCTTCCCCATGTCTTCCAGCTGATCCCTGCCCTGCCCCAGACCCGAGCAGCGGCACAAGGTATTCAACGCTTCATCAACGAACATACGGCCTGGGATGGCTAACGGAGTCGGCAATCAGTCCGCCCCATCATCCCTGGTCCCCAATGCAAGGCCCGCAAAAATGGCATACGACTACATCATCGTTGGCGCCGGCTCTGCCGGCTGCGTCCTGGCTAACCGCCTGAGCGCCAATCCGGAAACCCGCGTCTGCCTCCTCGAAGCCGGTCCGGAAGACCGCTCGCCACTGATCCATATTCCTATCGGCGTGGCCGCAATCGTGCCGACCCGCCACGTCAACTGGGCCTTCAAGACGACTCCGCAGCCCGGACTCGGCGGGCGCCTTGGCTACCAGCCGCGCGGCAAAGTGCTCGGCGGCAGCAGCTCGATCAACGGCATGATCTATATCCGCGGTCATCACACCGATTTCGATGACTGGCAGGCACTGGGCAACGAAGGCTGGTCCTTCCCCGATGTGCTGCCCTATTTCCGCAAGAGCGAGATGCACCATGGCGGCAGCGATGAGTTCCACGGCGGTGACGGCGAGTTGTACGTCGGCCGGGCCCATCGCCACTCCGTCACCGAGGCGTTTGTCCAAGCCGCGATAGATGCCGGCCACAGTTTCAACCCCGACTTCAATGGCGAGCAGCAGCAGGGCGTCGGTTACTACGAAGTGACCATCCGCGATGGCCGCCGCTGGAGTACCGCCACGGCGTTTCTCAAACCGATCCGCGAGCGTAGCAACCTTACCGTGCTGACCGGAGCCCACGTCGAGCGCGTACTCCTCAAAGATAAACAAGCCGTCGGTGTGCAGGTCCTGGTCGACGGCGAACGTCTGCAGCTGAAGGCGCGCAAGGAAGTCCTGCTCGCTGCCGGTGCCTTCGGCAGCCCGCACCTGCTGATGCTCTCCGGCATCGGTCCGGAATCGGAGCTCAAGCCTCAAGGCATTGCCGTGCAGCACGAGTTGCCCGGCGTTGGCCAGAACCTGCGGGACCATCCGGACGTGGTGCTCTGCTACAAGAGCAGCGACACCTCGCTGCTGGGCATCTCGCTCGGTGGCAGCGTGAAGATGGGCAAGGTACTGGCCGACTATGTGCGCTACAAGCGTGGCCCGCTCTCCAGCAACTGCGCAGAAGCCGGCGGCTTCCTCAAGACTGCCCCCGACCTGGCGCGTCCGGACATCCAGCTGCATTCGGTGATCGGTGCGGTTGACGACCACAACCGCACCCTCCACTGGGGCCACGGCTTCAGTTGCCACGTCTGCGTGCTTCGCCCCAAGAGCATCGGCAGCGTCGGCCTGAACTCCGCGGACCCAAGTGCGGCACCGCGCATCGACCCCAATCTGCTCAGGCATGACGACGATGTGCAGACCTTGCTCAAGGGTTATCGCATGACCCGCGAGATCATCGGCCAGGCCCCCATGGCGCGCTTCGGCCTGAGGGACATCTACAGCAAGGATTTGCACAGCGACGAGCAGTTGATCGAGCTGCTGCGCAAGCGCACCGACACCATCTACCACCCGGTCGGTACCTGCAAGATGGGCCAGGACGAGATGGCTGTGGTCGACAGCCGCTTGCGCGTTCATGGCATTGAAGGGCTGCGGGTGATCGATGCCTCGATCATGCCGACCTTAGTCGGCGGAAACACCAACGCCGCATCCATCATGATCGCCGAACGCGGTGCCGAATGGATCACCTCGGCCTGATGCAAGGGAATCTCCAGGCTCCTGAAGCGCAGACTGGCCGTTGCCCCATCAAAGGGGCGCACCCGGCTTAAGTGCGCCAATGGTCAACCTACCTGCGAGGCAGCCAGGTGGTTGCAAGGTACTCAGTCTTTTCCCGCTCTCGGGCCTAGAACAATCGAGGCCAGAGCTTTACCAAGAGGCTGCTCGCATCCGGTGGCTTCACACAATGGAGAGATCAGAATGCAACAAAACTTGACGGCCGCGCGCTTCACGGCCTGCGCTGCCATTCTCGGCGGGATATTGGCTTATACGACGGTCATACTCTCGATGATCGTAACGGGCGACGATACCAGCCTGGTATTAAGCGGCGCGAAAATGCTTAGCCTACCTGCTGAAGTTCGCGATATTTATCGATGGTCGATGCTGACAGATATTTTTGGCTTCTATTTGCCATCCCTGGTTGTGGGGGGATATCTCTGGCACGTTTTCCGCGACGAGGCGGGCGCGCTGGGCAGCATTGCTCTTTTAGCCATTGGATTCTATGCCACGGTTGGCATCATTGGGGCTTCTACTCAGCAAGCGGTTTTAACACCCCTGGTGCAGCTCCATGAACAAGGGGACGCGTCGATAAAAGCCGCCGCGGAAGTGACCTGGACCACAGTTGCTCACGCGGTGCAGTACGGATTGTGGTGGTCAGAGGGACTAGTGGTCCTGTTCTGGGGGCTCACGGTGGGAGCACAGCTCAAACGAGCGGGGAGCGGATGGTTTTCTCTGCTTCTTCTAAAGCTTGTTGGTATTTCTTTTACCTTGTTCCTTATCTTCGGGTTCTTTAAGCCTCTCGATGAATTGATGAAACTCATGGAGATGTCCTTCGTGACGCTCTATCCATTGTGGTTGCTGATATTTGGTGTGCAACTGCTTCGTGGGAACGGCAAGGTTGTTAGGCATCGCGCACAGGCGAGAGCAATCTAATACCGCGCTGGAAACGGCATGGATATGTTTTAGGGCGCCCTACGAGGCGCCCTTTTTATTCTCTAGGGATTGTCGGGACACGACAGCGCACATGAGCGACAAAGACAGGCGAGACACTCGGCCATCCCTGCGTCCGCTCGCCCCTCAATGGTTTCGCCTCAAAGGGCCCGCAGGCATCTGATTGCACCTACGTCCCCTCTAGCGAATGCAACAAGCCTTTCAGAACCGCTATCCCACTGGCCTCACATTTTATGTAACATACGTTTTGTTAAACATCAGCGAGATGGACGGGGCAGCCGCATGCCCATGTGTGCCTCTGCGTCGGCAGGGGCTTAAGGCTGGACAGCGCGAGCAGGATCCGACGCGCGAAATACACCGAGGTGGCCCGTCTTCCCATTCGATTGTCCGCAAGGTCGTGCCCGCTTGCGGGCAGGTAAAACTAACCTATCGGTACCACTGCCAAATTTGCCAAGCACCACTAGCAAGCCGCTGGTGCGATTCGCTTGCTTCCCCATCGAGACGGCTAACAATTTCAGTAAAGCGCTTGCACCTAATTCGCATGTGCTGAGCAGCAGAACCATACCGGAGCGCGGAGAGCCAACATGACACTGCTCAAGACAATTCTGGCCTGCAGTCTGGCGGGTAGCCTGGGGCTTGCCCTCGTCGGCTGTCGGGAAGCCAAGCAGCTGGAAGAGCCACCCCGGCCAGTCAGGACGATAATCATCAAACCTTCCGCTATCGGCGAGGAGCTAGCCCAGACGGGAGAGATCCAGGCTGAGGTCGAGACGGATCTCGGCTTCCGTATCGCCGGTCGTGTCGCAACTCGCAGTGCAGAGATCGGCGCCACCGTCAGCAAGGGACAGGTCCTGGCGACACTGGATCCCAGCGATGTGCAAAACGAAGTGCGAACCGCCGAAGCCGAGATGATGAGCGCCAAAGCCGCAGAGCAGCTAGCGAGGTCGTCGCTCGATCGGCAGCGCAGCCTCTTTGAAAAGCAGTTCGTCGCCCGCGCTCGGGTCGAGGAAGCAGAGGCAAATTGGCGTGCAGCGAACGCACGGCTCGATGTCACGAAAAGCGGGCTGCTCACGGCGCGTAACAAGCTAACCTACACCGAGCTGCGTGCGCCTGATGACGCCATCGTCAGCGCCGTGGCAGTCAACGCCGGCCAAGTCGTGGATGCGGGCCAATCGGCGATCAAGCTCGCCTCAACGCACAAGCGAGTTGCCGTATTCAACGTATCTGAGCGGCTCAATGCCGCCGTGCCGTTAGATGCCAAGGTGGAAGTGGCACTCGTATCCGATCCATCGATCAAGGTCGTCGGCACCATTCGTGATGCAAGCCCGACGGCGGATGCGGCGACACGCACCTATCGTGTCCGTATCGATCTGCCGGACGCCCCCCCGGCAATGACGCTGGGCGCCGCCGTGGTTGGCCACCTTGTCCTGAGCAGCAGACCCCTGATCGCCCTTCCGGCCTCAGCGTTGACGAGCGTTGAAGACAAACCTGCGGTTTTTGTTGTGCAGCCTACCAGCCATGAACTCCTCGCCAAACCGATCGTAGTCGCACGCTATACGGCCGACCAGGTGCTGGTCGAATCCGGTTTGAGCGAAGGAGATGCCGTGGTAACCGCGGGCGTGAGCAAGCTACGACCCGGCCAGAAGGTCGCCTATGACGCTGGGCAGGTGGCCAAATGAGTTCAAACTCGAAGCACTCGGAGGAAAAGCGCGGCTTCAATCTCTCCGCCTGGTCCATCGGCCAAAAACCGCTGATGTTCTTCCTCATGCTGATCACGCTGGTCGGCGGCGCGATCAGCTATGCACAGCTGAGCCGCAACGAAGATCCGGCATTCACCATCAAGACGATGGTCGTCTCGGCCCGTTGGCCTGGCGCAACCATCGACGATACGACGAAGCTTCTGACCGATCGCCTCGAGAAAAAGCTCGAGGAGACCCCCTATCTCGACCGGCTCGATAGCTACACGCGCCCTGGCGAAACCGTCATCATGGTCAACCTGCGCGACGATGCGCCGGCGCGGATTGTCCCTGATACCTGGTACCAAGTTCGCAAGAAAATGGCCGATATCGCCCCGACGCTCCCGAGCGGCGTGCAGGGCCCCTTCTTCGACGACGAGTTCGGCGACACCTACGGACAGATATTCGGGTTTACGGCCGAGGGCTTCTCGGATCGTGAACTGCGCGACTACCTCGAAGGCGTGCGTGCGGAGCTGCTACGCATTTCGGGCATCGGCAAGGTTCAACTCCTTGGCGTGCAGGAGGAGCAGATAGTCGTCGAATTCTCGGCTGGCCGGCTCGCCGCCTTCGGGCTTGACGAAGAGGCGGTATTGCGCGCCCTGCAAGCACAGAACGCTGTCATCCCGTCCGGAACGGTGCGGCTGCCCGACGACAAGATTGCATTGCGCGTGAGTGGTGGCTTCGCTTCCGAGGAGAGCATACGGAATGTGACCTTTCGAGCGAACAACCGCTTCGTTCCACTCACTGAACTCGCCACCGTCCGGCGAATTCCGACTGATCCACCGGCGCCATTGTTCCGGGTGAACGGCCAGAAGGCGCTCGGCCTTGCCATCTCGATGGCATCGGGCGGTAACCTGCTCGCGTTCGGGGAAGCGGTACGGAACCACATGGACGAGGTCAGGATGGTGCTCCCCCACGGTATCGAGATGCTCCAGGTCGCCGACCAATCGACTGTGGTGAAGCAGGCGGTGCACGGTTTCCTGACGGTACTGGCCGAAGCTGTCGCAATCGTTCTCGCGGTGTCGTTCCTTTCGCTAGGCGTCCGGGCCGGGCTCGTCGTCAGTATCTCGATCCCCTTCGTTCTGGCGTTGACCTTCATCGGCATGGAGCTAACGGGCATAGGCCTCCAGCGCATTTCCCTGGGCGCGCTGATCATCGCGCTCGGCCTGCTCGTCGATGACGCGATGATCACGGTCGAGGCCATGGTCGGGAAACTCGAGGAGGGCTGGAATCTGAAGCGGGCGGCGAGTTTTGCTTACGAGTCAACGGCCTTCCCGATGTTGACAGGCACCCTCGTCATGATCGCTGGATTCATTCCCGTTGGCTTTGCGGCATCGAGCGCGGGAGAGTATTGCTATTCGATGTTCATGGTGGTGCTGATATCGCTATCGGCTTCCTGGGTGGTTGCGGTCTTGTTCTCACCCTTGCTCGGCACCTTGCTTCTGCCAAAGGCACTGCCGCCTCACGACCATGGCAGCGGCAGGATCATGAGCGCCTATGAACGGGCATTGGGCTGGGCCCTCGGGCATCGCGCGATAACCCTGACCATCGCCGTTGCAGCTTTCCTAGTATCGCTTGGAGCAGCAGGCCGCCTCGAGCAGCAGTTCTTCCCGCCCTCTGACCGGCCCGAGCTTCTGGTCAGTCTGACGTTGCCGCAGAATGCGCCTCTGGAAGCGACGGAGCGAGAGGCATCCAAACTCGAGAAACTGCTCAAGGCCGATCCCGATGTCGAGCGCTTCTCCACCTATGTTGGCTCGGGCGCAATCCGCTTCTACCTGCCCATGGAAGTCTTGCTCCAGAACGAAAACGTCACCCAGACGGTCGTGATTGCAAAGGGAGTGAAGGAGCGCGACGCGCTACAGGCCAAGCTTGCAGAGAAGTTCAAAACGGAGTTTTCGGGGCTTATCGCCCGTGCGACGCCGCTCGAACTCGGTCCTCCGGTCGGCTGGCCACTCAAGTATCGCGTCACGGGCCCCGAACAGGGCAAGGTGCGCGAATTTGCGACCCGCCTTGCTAACATACTCTCTGCCAACCCGGACACGCGCGATGTGCATCTCCTGTCAGGGGAGCCCCAACGGAGCGTTCTCGTCAAAGTCGATCAGACTCAGGCGCGGGCATTGGGCCTCTCGTCCGAGGACATCGCCAGCGCAATGGCAACTGTCTTCTCCGGCTCGGCGGTGACGACCGTGCGCGACCAGGACCGACTCGTCGATGTGATCGTGCGGGCGCAGACCGGTGATCGCACCAACCTTGCGACTCTCGCCAATCTCCAGATCCGAACAGCCCAGGGCCATACCATCCCGCTGACGCAGATCGCCGAGCTCAGTTATGGCGTCGAAGACCCGATTGTCTGGCGGCGTCAGCGTCTCCCCCTGGTCACCGTCCAGGGTGATATTCGCGATGGGCTGGAAGCCTCGACGGTCGTGCAGGCCCTCGCGCCCGCCGTAGCGCAATTTTCTTCGGAGCTACCAAAGGGGTACAAGGTCGAAACGGGTGGAGCGGTCGAGGAGGCCGCAAAGGGGAGCGCGTCGGTCCTTGCCGTTCTGCCGATTACAGCACTCGTCATGTGCGTGCTCCTGATGGTGCAACTGCGTAGCTTCTCCCGCATGTTCCTGGCGCTCGCGATGGCTCCATTCGGCCTCATCGGTGTCGTACTGGCTATGTTGCCCACCGCGACGCCCATGGGCTTCGTCGCGCAGCTCGGCGTCATCGCCCTGGTTGGCATGATCGTGCGCAACGCAATCATTCTGATCGAGGAAGTGGACATCAATATCCATGGGGGCCAGTCACCCCGTGAAGCCATCGTGCATGCCTCAATGCACAGGGCCCGTCCCATCGTACTGACTGCCTGCGCAGCCATCCTCGGCATGATCCCGATCGCCCCGCAGATATTCTGGGGGCCAATGGCCTATGCAGTAATCGGGGGGCTTGCAGTCGCGACCATCGTGACGCTCACCGTTCTTCCAAGCGCGCTCTCCCTCCTGTTGCAATGGGAGAAGCGCAATGGACAACCGCAAGAGTCAGCACAAGCCCGAACGCTAGACCCAAGGGCAGATTCAGGCAGCTGAACGAGGCGTTCTATTACCCCGTCTGAGCCGCGCGCTCAAATCTGTTGAGCGCGCCGCCAGGCCGCCGGCGAACACCCCGCCCAACGCTGGAACGCGTGAATGAAGGCGGCGGCCTCGGCGTAGCCAAGTGCCTGGGCCACCTGTTCCACCGACTGCTGCGACTCACCGAGCAAGGCCCGCGCACGGGCGAAGCGCGCCTCGTCGAGCAACTGGCGATAACTGCTGCCCACCCCCGCCAGTCGATGGCGCAGCGTGCGCTCGGCCATACCCAGCGAGCGCGCCACCTGGACAGCAGCGGGAAACCCCTGCTGGAACAGCGCCAGGTGACTGCGCACTTGGGCTGGCAAGTCGACGCCCTCCGACTCATCGGAGCGCCGCTTCAGCCACTCCTCGCACTGCCCACGGTAGTAGAGTTGTGCCGTGGGGTCGGCGGTGGACAGGCGGGCCTGCAGTACTTCATTGCGCATCCAGATCCGCGCACGGTCACTGCCGAACTGCAGCGGGCAGCCGTAGAAGGTGGAATAGGCCTCCACATCGGGCGGCTTCGGGTACGGAATCTCCACGCGGGTGGCGAGCACGCTCCTGCCCAGGGTGGACAGCAGGTCGAGTATCAGCTTGTAGGTGCCGACCATCTCGATGTCGATCAGGAAGCGCCGTCCCGGCTCGGGCAGGTCCAGCGGATCGAGGCATAACGCACTCTCGCGCTCCCCGGGGACGAAGCTCAGTGGGCTGAAAAGGAAGGTCAGCTGCTGATAGCGCAGGCCATATTGCAAGGCGTCGTAGGCCGTCTTGCTGGTCAGCAGCAGGAAGCTGACCGGGCCATAACCGGCGAAGCCGAAGGCCTGCCCGAGGTTCAGCCCCTGGTCTTCCCGTGGCAGGCGCCGGGCGAGATCGCACATCAGGCGCAGCGCCATGCCACGTTCGATGCGCCCATCGGGAGCCAGTTGGGCCTCGCTCAGGCCGTAGTCGGCGAGCAGCGGGGACAGGTCCAGGCCGAGGGTACTCAGGGCATTGAACATATAGAGCAGGGCAAGTACGGGCTGAGTTGTCATGAACGGCTTGCCGGAAAGATCAATTTTGCCTGGGACATTAGCATATCCACACAAAAAGTCAGCCCATTAAATTGGACTCACGCACAACAACAATGGAGCTGCCTCATGAATGCCCGCACTGCCAATCCGGCGCCAGCCACTCTCCCCTCCCCTCTGCAGGTCGAGGTCGCCATCATTGGCGCCGGCTTCGGTGGCCTGTGCACCGCCATCCAGCTGCTCGAACGCGGCGAAAGGAGTTTCGTGATACTGGAGAAGGCCGATGAAGTCGGCGGTACCTGGCGTGACAATACCTATCCCGGCGCCGCCTGCGACGTGCAATCGCACCTGTACTCCTTCTCCTTCGCCGGCAAGGCGAACTGGAGCCAGCGCTACGCGCCCTGGCACGAAATCCAGCGCTACATCCTCGACACCACCGAGCGCTATGGCCTGCGTCCCTACATTCGCGGCGGCAGCGAAGTCTGCGCAGCGCGCTTCGACGATTCGACCGGACACTGGCACCTGGGCACCACCCGGGGCGATAAAATCGTCGCGCACCATGTGGTGCTGGCCTCGGGGCCGCTGCACGTGCCATCCATTCCGGCGCTGAAGGGTATCGAGCGGTTTAAGGGAAAAGCCTTCCACTCCGCACAATGGGATCACGATTACGACCTCAAGGGTAAGCGTGTGGTGTCCATCGGCACCGGTGGCAGCGCCATTCAGTACTGCCCGGAGATCGCCCCCGACGTGGAGAAGCTTTACGTTCTGCAGCGCAGCCCAGCCTGGGTCATTCCCCGCGATACCCGCCAGTATCCGCAATGGCGGAAAACGCTGTTCGCACGTTTTCCGCTGCTGCGCAAACTGCACCGCGCACGCCTGTACTGGACCAACGAATCGCGAGTGTGGCCGATCTTCAATCCCTGGCTGGCGCGGCGCCTGCAAGGCCTCGCCGGTCTGTTCATCCGCCACCAGGTACGCGATCCGGAGCTGGTCCGCCGCCTGACACCCGACTACGTGCTCGGCTGCAAGCGCATCCTGATTTCCAACAAGTGGTACCCGATGTTCAACCGGGCCAATGTAGAGCTGATCGACGATGGCATCGCCGAGATCCGCGAGTACTCGGTGGTGATGCGCAGCGGTCGCGAGCTGCAGGCCGACTGCATCATCTACGGCACCGGCTTCCAGGTCGACCCGCGCCTGTACATGAAGGATTTCCCCTGCAGCGGCCTACCGGGGCACGAACTGATGGAGGACTGGAAGGACGGTTGCGAGGCCTACCTGGGTATCCATGTTTCCGGCTACCCGAACCTGCACAAGCTGGTCGGCCCGAATACCGCGCTGGGGCACAACTCGGTCATCTTCATGATCGAGGCCCAGGTACGCTACGTCCTCGAAGCGATGCAGGCAGTGCGCGTCCGCGGTGCCGACTACCTGGACGTCAGGCCGGACGCCCAGCGTCGTTTCAATGAAGGCGTGCAGGACGCGCTGAAGAGCACCGTCTGGAACTCCGGTTGTGTGAGCTGGTACCAGCAGGCCGATGGCAAGAACTTCTCCATGTGGCCCTGGTCCACCTGGCGCTACTGGCTCGCCACCCGGCGCCTGCCACTGCAGGACTACCGCTTCCAGCGCTGCGCCCCGGTACAGGCCGCAGCGAGCAGCAAGGTGGAACACGTGGAGCCAGCCTGAGGCGCCCTGCCCAACCGGCGACCCGCGAAGGAGCCCCTCTCGGGCTCCTTCGTGCTTTCAGCCCCCAGAGCGCCCAGCACGCAGGCGGTCTTGAGGGTGGCAAGTCCGTAACGATTCGCCAGCCAACGATGCGACACACCCCTTGCCTAGTCGTGCCCCAAAACTTATAGTTGGTCAATTGACCAAGTTGATGCAGACCACTTACCCATCAGCTTGCATCGACCGATTGACATGCACGTCGCCGGAAAAAGCTGAAAGCGAAAACATCGGCAAGATCAGGGCTTTTCGCCTTGAGCCGCAACTATGCGGCCTAAAAGAAGGAGCAGCAGCTGAGCTCGGCCTGACAGTCTCATCTGGCCTTTCCGGTGGCGATTTCTTCAAATCAGTGAGCAATGCAACAACCGAGAGGACTCGTACCATGTGGACAAAACCCAGCTTCACCGACCTGCGTCTTGGCTTCGAAGTGACCCTGTACTTCGCCAACCGCTGATACTCGAAGACATTGCGTCACCACGGCTGGGGCAGCGTTTTTCAGCCCCAGCTCGCTGGAGCCCTCTTTAGAGGACTCCGAGGCAGAACATACCTCCCATGCATATCCAGATTCTCGGTTCCGCCGCTGGCGGCGGTTTCCCCCAGTGGAACTGCAACTGCCACAACTGCCAGGGCGTACGCAGCGGCAAGGTTCGCGCCCAGCCGCGCACCCAATCCTCTATCGCCCTCAGCGCCAACGGCGTCGACTGGGTGCTGTGCAACGCCTCGCCGGACATTCGCGTCCAGCTCGAAGCCTTTCCGCCGCTGCAACCGGCAAGGCGCCTGCGCGATACCGGCATTGCCGCGATCATCCTGATGGACAGCCAGATCGACCACGTCACCGGCTTGCTCAGCCTGCGCGAGGGCTGCCCGCACCCGGTCTGGTGCACGGAGATGGTCCACCAGGACCTGACCAGCGGCTTCCCGCTGTTCACCATGCTCCAGCACTGGAACGGCGGGCTGACCTGGAACCCCATCGACCTGGAAAGTCCGGTGTTCGAAGTGCCCACCTGTGCGGGTCTGCGCTTCACCGCCACTCCCCTGCGCAGCAGCGCACCGCCGTATTCGCCGCATCGGGGCAACCCGCATCCGGGGGACAACATCGGCCTGTTCGTCGAAGACCTCGCCACCGGCGGCAAGCTGTTCTACGCGCCGGGTCTGGGCCAGGTGGACGACGAACTGCTGGCGTGGATGCGCCGCGCCGACTGCCTGCTGGTGGACGGCACGCTCTGGCGCGACGACGAGATGCGCCACTGCAAGGTGGGCGACAAGCTTGGCAGCGAGATGGGCCACCTGCCGCAAAGTGGTCCGGGCGGAATGATCGAGGTCCTCGACGGCCTCGACGGCCCGCGCAAGGTGCTCATCCATATCAACAACACCAATCCCATCCTCGACATCGCCTCGCCCGAACGCGCCGAACTGGGCCGCCATGGCATCGAGGTGGCGTGGGACGGGATGGCCATCGAGTTGTAACGCGCCACCCATCATTTCCGGTGCGCACGGCGCCGCCTACGAGGACACCGCGCATGAGCCAGACAGCCATGACTCCCGCCGAATTCGAGCAGGCCCTGCGCGCCAAGGGCACCTGCTACCACATCCACCACCCCTACCACCGGGCCATGTACGAGGGGCGTGCTACCCGCGAACAGATCCAGGGCTGGGTGGCCAACCGCTTCTACTACCAGGTGAGCATTCCGCTCAAGGACGCCGCCATCCTCGCCAACTGCCCGGACCTCGACACTCGCCGCGAGTGGGTACAGCGCATCCTCGACCACGACGGAGCCCCCGGCGAGGAAGGCGGCATCGAGGCCTGGCTGCGGCTGGCCGAGGCGGTGGGTCTCGACCGTGCGCAGGTACTGTCGCAGGAACTGGTGCTACCCGGCGTGCGCTTCGCGGTGGATGCCTACGTCAACTTCGCCCGCCGCGCCAGTTGGCAGGAAGCGGCCAGCAGCTCGTTGACCGAACTGTTCGCCCCGCAGATCCACCAGTCGCGCCTGGACAGCTGGCCGCAGCACTACCCGTGGATCGACCCGGCCGGCTACGACTACTTCAGGAAACGCCTGAAGGAGGCGCGCCGCGATGTCGAGCATGGCCTGCGCATCACCCTCGACCACTACCGCACCCGCGAGGCCCAGGAGCGCATGCTGGAGATCCTGCAGTTCAAGCTCGACGTGCTCTGGAGCATGCTCGACGCAATGAGCATGGCCTACGAACTGGAACGTCCGCCTTACCACACGGTGACCCGCGAGCGGGTCTGGCACCGGGGGATTGCCCTATGAGCGACTTCGACCTGCATCAGGTGCCCAGCCTGCGCCGGGGTTTCCGCCTGCAATGGGAACCGGTTCAGAACTGCCATGTGCTGCTGTATCCGGAAGGCATGATCCGGCTCAATGAGAGCGCTGCCGCGATCGCCAACCAGATCGATGGCCAGCGCGACGTTTCCGTCATCATCCATAACCTGAACACCCTCTACCCGGACGTCCCGGAACTGGCGGAAGACGTGGTTCAGTTCATGGAGGTCGCCAGTGAAAAATTCTGGATTGAGCTTCGCTAAGCCAGATATCGGCCCGCCCTTCTGGCTGCTCGCCGAGCTGACCTATCGCTGCCCGCTGCAATGCCCGTACTGCTCCAATCCGCTGGACTTCGCCCAGCAGGGCGAGGAACTGACGACGGCTCAGTGGATCGAGGTATTCCGCCAGGCCCGCGAGCTGGGCGCCGCGCAGCTGGGTTTCTCCGGTGGCGAACCGCTGGTGCGCCAGGACCTGGAAGAGCTGATCCGCGCCGCACGCGACCTGGGCTACTACACCAACCTGATCACCTCCGGCGTCGGACTGACCGAGGCGCGGATGGCGGCCTTCAAGGACGCCGGCCTGGACCATATCCAGATCAGTTTCCAGGCCGCCGACGAGGAGGTGAACAACCTGCTGGCCGGCTCGCGCAAGGCCTTCGCGCAGAAGCTGGCCATGGCCCGCGCGGTGAAGGCGCACGGCTACCCGATGGTGCTGAACTTCGTCACCCACCGGCACAACATCGACAGCATCGACCGCATCATCGAGCTCTGCATCGAGCTGGAGGCCGACTTCGTCGAACTCGCCACCTGCCAGTTCTACGGCTGGGCCGAGCTGAACCGCGCAGGCCTGCTACCGACCCGCGAGCAGTTGCAACGCGCCGAGCGAATCACCAACGAGTACCGCTCGAAACTGGCGGCGGAAAAGCATCCCTGCAAGCTGATCTTCGTCACCCCGGACTATTACGAGGAACGCCCCAAGGCATGCATGAACGGCTGGGGCAACCTGTTCCTCGACATCACCCCGGACGGCACCGCCCTGCCCTGCCACAGCGCCCGCCAGTTGCCAGTGCAGTTCCCCAACGTGAAGGAGCACAGCCTGCGACACATCTGGTATGACTCCTTCGGCTTCAATCGCTTCCGTGGCTACGACTGGATGCCCGAGCCGTGCCGCTCCTGCGACGAGAAGGAAAAGGACTTCGGTGGCTGCCGTTGCCAGGCCTTCCTGCTCACCGGGGATGCCAGCAACGCCGACCCAGTGTGTGCCAAGTCGGCGCACCACAGCGTGATCCTCGACGCCCGTCGGCAGGCCGAGAACGCCGCGCTGGGGCTGGATGCGCTGCAATATCGCAACGACAAGGCCTCACGGATCATATGCAGGATGTAGGGCGTGCCATGCGCACCGACCCCGACAGCATCTGGAGCGTCGAGCAAGCCGCGGCCGCCAGCGCCGACTTCGCCGAGCTGCACGCCGCTCACGGTGGGCTGCTGTGGGTGAAGTTCGATCCCGTGCAGGCGCGTTGCGGCCTGTTCTTCTGGCGTGATGGCAAGGTGAACGAAATAACCCCGCCGGGTTTCTCGGTGCGCAGCCGGGTCTACGAGTACGGCGGCGGTGCCTGCTGCGCCACGGACAAGGGCGCGGCCTTCGTCAATGAAAGCGATCAACAGGTCTATTGGCTCGATATCACTGGGCACTCTGGTGTGCATGCCGTACCCTCCGCGTTGACCACGGCACCTCAGTGTCGTTACGGCGACCTTGCCTTCGTTCCTGCCTGGCAGGCGCTGCTGGCGGTGGAGGAAAGTCGCGAGGCCGCCGGCGTTGTGCATCGACTGGTACGCATAGGCCTCGATGGCAGTCATGACGTGCTGGCCGAGGGCGCCGACTTCTATGCCGCGCCGGTCGCCAGTGCGGACGGCAAGCGCCTGGCCTGGATCGAATGGGATCGCCCCGACCAGCCCTGGATCGCCACGCGCCTTTGTCACCGCAAGTCGGGCGAGCAAACCCAGGTACTGAGTGGACAGAGGCGCGATCAGGCCCTGCAGCAGCCGCGTTTCGATCCGCTGGGCAGGCTGTGGGTGCTCAGCGACCAGAGCGGCTGGTGGCAGCCCTGGTGTGTCGATGACAGCGCCTCTGGCGCATACGGCGAACCCTGTGATCACGCGCCTGCGCCCTGGCAACTGGGCGGTCGCACCTTCCTCCCGCTGGACGATGGCCGCATGCTGCTGACCCGATTCCAGCAGGGTTTCGGCGTGCTGGAAGCAAGCTGTACCTTGCGCACTGATTACGCAGCGCACCAGCGCCTGGCCGAAGGATTTACACGCTTTCGCGCACTGGTGGCCGATGCAGAGAACTTCTACTGCGTCGCCGCCGCAGCGGATCGCCTGCCGGCCGTGCTGGCGATCGCCCGAGACACTGGAGCTGTGAGCGTGCTGGCCGGCGGGGAGGCTCCACTCAGCGAAGAACACCTGGCGCGGCCGCAGCCATTCTGCTTTGGGGTTGGCGAGGATGAGCGATGCCATGGCTTCTTCTATGCGCCTCGGCCCGCCACGGAGCGTCCACCGCTGGTGATTTTCCTGCACGGCGGCCCTACCTCGGCTTGCTACCCGGTATTCGATCCGCGTATCGCCTTCTGGACGCTGCGCGGCTACGCCGTGCTTGACCTCAACTACCGCGGCAGCAGCGGCTACGGACGCGTCTACCGGCTGTGTCTGAACGGGCGCTGGGGCGAGCTGGAGGTGGCGGATATCCGTGCCGCCATCGGGGCACTGGTAGCCAATGGCGCCATCGATCCACAGTGTGTGTTCGTGCGAGGCGCTAGCGCCGGTGGCTACAGCGCCCTGCGGGCCTTAGCCGAACTGCCCGGGCTGCGCGGTGGCGCCAGCCTGTACGGCGTAAGCGACCCGCTGGCACTGCGCCGGGTCACCCACAAGTTCGAAGCCGATTACATCGACTGGCTGATCGGCGACCCCGCGCAGGATGCCGAACGCTACCAGGCGCGAACGCCGGTGTTGCAGGCCGGGCGCATCGCAGTGCCGGTGATCTTCTTCCAGGGCGCACTGGACGCCGTGGTAGTACCAAGCCAGACCGAGGCCATGGTTGCGGCGCTACGTGAGCGCAGTTTGTCGGTCGAATACCGCTTATTCGCTGGGGAGCGCCACGGCATTCGTGAGGCCCACCATCTGGCTGAGGCGCTGCGTGCAGAGCATGCCTTTTACGAGCGCTTGCGCCAGAGCAATTGACCTATCCCAAGAAAGGTAATGCCAAGGCTGGACGATGAACTGGATTTCATCCTGCTCCATCAAACCGGACTGATGAGGGCTGCAGCCCCTGAGGGTGCACAGCGGCAGCCATCAAGCGCCGAAGCCTATCCCGACCTCGCGTATATTCTAGAGCATCTCGTGTTCCTAGGCAGCGCGCGCTTCCCAGCGAATGCTGCATGAAACGCCCCCTAGTTTCGTAGGCACCTTCCCCGGAGATGGACAGCCAGATACCAGAACTACCCTCCGAAAGCTGATGATGGCTCTTTGCCTTAAAACAGGGCAAAATTCCATACGAACCATCCGGACTTCAAGGACCGAACTCCATGCCATGGCCACTGATTCTGCGTCTCGACGAGTGCGCCTATTCACTTAGCGTTGTACAGCGCACGGCGTACGCCGTCGCTCGAGACTATGAGATAAAGGTTCAGGTACAGGACCAGCAGATCACTCTTCTCGTGACACCCTGCGCCAACTCAATCAACACCATCCCACCCTCTTCCGAGGCTGTTCAAGAACGCGTGCTGCAGGCACTGAACGACTTCGCTCTACGTGAGCGAATCCAGCAGGAAACTGCGGGCTTGAGGGAGTTGCTGATCCGGGCTGCACTGACCGGCTGCAGTAGCTGAATGGACACGGTCATTACCACAGACAGTAGCTACCGACTGCTACCGTTCCGGTTCATTCGCCTGAGCGGCGGAAGCACGCGAGAGGTGCTGATCACTGCGGATACTGGCGAGTTTCTGTTCGTCTCTGACGCCCAACTGCGTGAGCTGCTAGACAAGCGCCTGCGACCCGGGACTTCGCTGTACAAGGACTTACTCGCCCGGCATTTCATCTACGAGCCCGGTGGCCATGACCCGCTGCCAGAGATGGCCGCGCAGTACCGCAGCCGCAAGGACTTTCTTCTGCAGGGGCCGGCGCTGCATCTCTTCGTCGTTACCTTGCGCTGTAACCACACCTGTCAGTATTGCCAGGTCTCGCGGGCACCACTTGCCGGCGACGGGCACGATCTATCCGAGCAGGACGCGCTGGATGCCGTGGAGCGCGTGTTTGAATCCACCTCGCCCGTCCTCACCCTCGAGTTTCAGGGTGGCGAGCCCTTGTTGGCCTTCGCGCGGATCCGTCAAATCGTCGAACGCGTGGCCGAGCGCAACGAAACCGAGCAGCGCGACATTCAGTTCGTCATCACCAGCACACTGCATCACTTGACTGACGAGATCCTGGATTTCGCAGAGGCGCACCACATCCACTTCTCGACATCGCTGGATGGTCCTGCGGCACTTCACAATGCCAACCGGCCGACACCGACTCGCGATTCCTACGAACGTACGCTGGAGGGTATCCAGCGAGTTCGGGAGCGACTAGGCCACGATGCGGTATCGGCGCTGACGACCCTCACCGCTCGGAGCCTGGAACAACCGCGGGCGATCATTGACGAATACGTGCGACAGGGCTTCTCCAGCATCTCCCTGCGTCCGCTGAGCCGCTATGGCTTTGCCTCCAAGAGCGCGCAACGACTCGACTATCCGATGGAGCGCTACGTGCGCTTCTACCAGGAAGCACTTGCTTACCTCCTGGAACTGAATCAGCAAGGCGTTTATCTCTCGGAGGGCTATACCACACTACTCCTGAACAACATCCTGACGCCCTTCTCTTCCGGCTACGTCGATCTGCGTTCGCCTATGGGAGCAGGTACCAGCGCCCTCGTTTACAACTACGACGGCTATGTCTATCCGTCCGACGAAGCCCGGATGCTCCTGGAGATGGGCGAGGACGGATTGCGGCTCGGCACTGTTCGACAGCCACTGCGCGAGCTGCTAAATGCCCCCGTTATGCATCTGCTGCTGGAGGCCGGCATCGCCGAGTCGCTGCCTGGTTGTAGCGATTGCGCCTTGGTCCCCTACTGTGGCGCCGACCCCGTCGAGCATTTCGCCCGCCAGGGAGACCCGATTGGCCATCGCGCTTTCAGCACTTTCTGTGAAAAGAACATGAGCCTGCTCCAGCACCTGTTCGGTCTGCTGCGAGACGGAGACGACGGCACCCAGCGTGTTCTGCTGTCTTGGCTGACTCGTCGTTCCTTCGCAGATATTCCCCATCTCGGCTTCAGGGGATAGCGCGTGCTACGCAGAGAGACCCAATTCGAGATCCAGAACCTGGCCGGACCGCGCTTGTTGAAAGTGATCACTGCCAGCGAGCTCATCGAAAAAGGCACGGCCGTCTGCGCAGGGCATGCAACCTTTGATGACCTGGCACTTTGGCTGGAAGCGCACGAACTGCGGGACCACCCTGGCCTGGCTGCACTGCCGGTAGGTGCCTTCCTATGCCCGGACCAAGATTCGCCCGATTTACCCAAAGCGGTATTGCAGCTTCGCGCGCCGAAGGATCCGCAAGTCGTACGTCCCGGGGACGTCATCGCGCTCACGCCGACCAGCAACCTGGTGCGCGTGCTGTATCGACGGGGGGCTAACTCCAACCTGCTGTTCATCACCGACCGCTGCAACAGCCTGTGCCTGATGTGCTCCCAGCCACCGAAAGATGTCGACGACCGCTGGCACATTGAGGAGAACCTGCGCCTCATCGATCTGATGGATGCGGGGGAAGAAAACCTCGGCATCAGCGGCGGCGAGCCAACGCTGTATCGCGAAGGGCTGCTGGAGATCCTCGCCAAGTGCAAAGCGGTGCTGCCGGAGAAGTCGACCCACCTACTCAGTAATGGCCGGCTGCTGAAGGATCCCAGCTGGATTGCGGCACTGAAGCACCTGAACCACTCTCGCCTGAGCTGGGGCGTTCCGCTCTACGCCGATAACGCTAGCGACCACGATCATGTCGTCCAGGCGCCCGGTGCCTTCAGCGAAACCATGCAGGGGCTGTACAACCTCGCCCGGGCTAACCAGGTCGTAGAGATCCGGGTTGTGCTCAATCGTCTGACCACTCCCAGACTGCCTGAGTTGGCACACTTCGTGTTCCGCAATCTTCCCTTTGCCCGCCACGTTGCCCTGATGGGCATCGAAAGTACCGGCTTGGCGAAGAAACATTATGAAGAGCTCTGGATAGACCCACTGGACTACCAGGAGCAGTTGAGCCAGGCCACCTACTTTCTGCACAACCGAGGCGTGCCGGTTTCGATCTACAACCTCCCTTTGTGCGCGCTACCGGCGCATCTGTCGTGCTTTGCCCGGCAGAGCATTTCCGACTGGAAGAACCTGTTCATCGATGCCTGCCAAAGCTGCGCGGCAAGCAGCCTCTGCGCGGGCTTCTTCAAATCCCACACCGACCGCTGGCAGAGCCGCGGTATTCGTCCGCTATCCACGGAAGAATTCACCCGCTACGCAAGGAGCGCCTCATGAGCTTGCTCGATCGTTGGAAGGTCTTGATCGGCCACATCACTCTGTTGCCGGTCGCCGGCACTGCCTTTGCTCAAGCCAACCAGCTCCCTCTCGCCGATGCAGCCTGGGAACCCCGAAGCGATGCGCAACCGCCTGTCTTCATGAACACACTGAACGCCCCCGATGCCGTGAACATCTATGCAGCGCATCGGTCGCACAGTTCCCATCGATCGCACAGCTCCCATAGCTCGCACTACAGCGGCTCGAGTGGATACAGCGCTCCACGCTACTACAGCCCGCCGGCGGCTCCAGCTCCTAGCTACACGCCCAACACCTACTACAGCACGCCCAGTACTTCGAGCGGCAGTAGCAGCGGCCGATCGAACTCCAACCTCAACAATTCGACACAGCCTTACGTGGACACATCCACTACAACGGCTGCACCTGCTCGCCCAGCTGCAGGAGAGCTATCCAACCTGGTCATGCGAGTACAGACCGCGCTGATGGTGCGCAAATACTACGAAGGAGTGATCGACGGAATCCTGGGCAAGACTACTCGCGGAGCACTGATGTCATTCCAGATGGATAGCGGACTGCAAATTAACGGCCGCATGGATACACCGACACTGAATGCGCTCGGTATTCGCATTCCGTAAATGAAGGGGGGCTGTGGCCATGACAATGCATGACATCAAATCCAACTTATATCCTTGTGCTCATTGCGGGGGCGGCGGGACTTGCCGTAATGGGGAGCAGCAGCAATCCTGCGCGGTGTGTATCCAAGAGAACGAGCTGAAGGGCAAAAGTTTCGCAGGATTGCCCTGCGCAGTGTGCGGCGGAATCGGTCAGGCGGAGCCCAAGACGGAACGCATCAACAAACGCATCCCCGCGCTCGTTGGCCTCTTGGTGATTTTCACCTTGCTGCTGAGTGTGTTGCTCTGCGGGATACTACAGAGCCGCTACTTCAACGAGATCCTGGCCTTTTCCGGCCCGCTGATCGGTAGCGTGTTAACGTACTATTACTCATCCCAACGCCGTACAACGAGCTAGTGCTGCGTCGCCCGAGCAAGGCGACACAGCGCATAAGAGCCTCAACACATCACGCGCTGAGCCAGGACTCCACGGCATCATTGCCATACTCAGCTTTCCAAGCCTTGAGCACCTTGTGATTACCGCCCTTGGTCTCCACAACTTCGCCAGTGTGTGGTTTTTTGTAGACCTTGATCTGACGTTCGCGGCGAGTCGGCTGAGCGCCACGTGGACCACGACGCACCACATCACGCGCAGAGTCCGGATCCAGGATAGCGATCACATCACGCAGCGACTTGCCGTACTGGTTCATCAGGCCTTTGAGCTTCTCTTCAAACTCAATTTCTTTCTTGAGTGCGCCATCATTTTTCAGCGACTCGAGATAGGCCAGTTGTTCAGCCAGGGCGCGTTCAGCGGCACGAAACTCAGCAAGCTTGGACATTTAATGTCTCCGTATTTTAAATTTATCAACCACCCCATCATAAGTAGCAATGACAAAAAACTCTAGTGCATTGCAATTGCGCACTTCATCGAAACGCATAAAATATACGCAACAACCTTTTCCCAAAACGCATTGGCGTCCAGCTAAATTCACAAGAAAGCAGCAAGCCTCTAGTCACAGGTACGTCTTATAAGTGCCGCTCTAGGCGCAGGTAAGCTAACACGACTAGCATGAGTACCTATCTTCTCGAGATCCGCCCAGGTTTAGGTAGGTCCATATGGCTAGTTGCCCCAACGAGGCGGCAAGAATTCAGGCCGTTGTCTTTGACGTCTTTGGCACCCTGCTGCGGATCGGCCTCCGCAAGAAGCCTTATCTGCAGTTGATGAAGCTAGCCCGAGAACAAGGTCGTAAACCGCTTCCCGACGATGCTCGTATGCTCATGACCGAAGAGCTGGGACTCCTCGGCGCCGCGGAACGCCTTGGCCTAGCTGTAGCCACTTCGATGCTTACCGAGTTGGAGCATGATCTCTTCACCGAATTGAGCAGCGTAGAGCTGTTCCCCGACGCGACGCCTGCCATTCGAATGCTCCAAGATGCCGGAGTCCGCGTGGCAGCGTGCTCCAATCTGGCAGCCCCCTATGCCATCCCAGCCAAGCTATTACTGCCCAACCTCGATGCGTATTGCTGGAGCTTCATTGCCGGCACTATCAAGCCCGAGCCACGGATCTACCGGCAAGTGGCCCTGCAACTGGGCTGCCCACTCGACTCAATCGCCATGATCGGCGATACCCTTGAGGCCGACTGCCTGGGCCCCCGCCGTAGCGGGATTCGAGGCTTCCATCTGAGTCGCAGCGGGACGCCTGATCCAGACACTTTCATCGACCTGACAAGTTTTGCGCAGTACTTGCTGAGTACGGATTAGCAGCTGAGAAAACGATCCAGTATCAGCACCAATAGCCGGGAACCAATCGTTGCCAATCACGCCGACTCAGCTCCTGGCAGGTCGCTGCAGCACCACCGAAACACCCAAGCACAGCCCCCTCAAAGTACCCATCATGCGCGTAGCGGATGGCCTGTCCGTGGTGATCGAACAAGTCGCCTCCCACAGCCCGCAGCAAAGCATGCCCGGCTACGACATCATGCGGTGCAACGGGGTATAGCGAGATCGCCGCAGCACCGTCTCCCGCCGCCACGCGTGCCAGACGATACGCAATGCTCGTCATCGGATGACAGTGGCCAGGAGCACAGAGCTCGTTGTTGAGTTCCAGCCGATCAGCTGCCGCCGCACTGACGAAAATCGCCGCCCCACCAGCCAGAGCCCGCGGAGGCTGAGGAGTGATCACCGTGCCGTTGCGCCAAAGACCGGGAGCGCCTTGCGCCCAGGCGATGCAGTCCGGGCCCTGCGCCGAAACTGGCGCGTACACGACGCCCAAAACCGGCTGCTGATGATCCAATAGCCCCACCGAGACCGCAGAACCCCTCCCCGTCCGCAGGAAATCCGCCGTGCCATCGTTCGGGTCGACGACCCAACAGGTGGCGGCGCCACTCCGTTGAACGCCCGTCTCCTCGCCCACAAAATCGCACGGCAGCAAGCGCAACAGTCCTGCGCGCAACCATTGCTCCACCTCAACGTCGATCTCTGCCTTATCGCCCGCCCCACGGGGACCGCCTGGTCGCTCAGCCTCACGAGCGATCAGCTCACCTGCCTGCAACACCAACTCGATCACGGCGGGAACTAGATGAAGGTGCATACAGCTCCTCCTTGGCCGGCGCCAAACCGTCTAGCGGCGTAATTCCCCAAAGGGCATCTCCGGCTCAATGTAGCGCAAGGCAGACCGGCCATCCCGCCAGCCGACATACTCCATCAAGGCTTTCTGGCTCCATTGGTTATCACTGGCCCAGGTAGCAAAGCCACGGCGCAAGGAATGGCTACTGAAACGCTCGGCAGGCAGTCCGCTGTGCAGCAATGCCTGACGCAGAATGCGCGACACGCTGTTGGGGTGCAGCCCTTCCGCCGAGAGATGCCCCCAACGGTCGAGTGCGCGAAACACCGGCCCTTCGGTTAACGTCGACAGAGCTAGCCACTGTTCATAGGCCTGCACCGGGCATAAGCGTTTCAGCGCCGGCACACTGAAGTGCTGCCCGCGATTTTCCCGATCCGATTTGCTGCGCGGCACGAACACCGTGAGCTTGCGTTCGGCCTGTATCTGGATGTGCTCCACCTGCAGTCGACACAACTCATCACTGCGAAACGCCCGCCAGAAGCCCAAGAGGATCAGCGCGCGATCACGACACGCACGCAGTCGCTCGACACGATCAGAGGACTGTTCGCAGTGCTCCAACCAGGCCACACAGTGCCCCAGCATGGTCAATTGTAACGGCTCGGCCTGGCGCTCCACCTGTGGGTGCTTGGCACGGATGCCGCGGAACACCTCGCGCACCCGCACTGACTTGGTGGGATCCGGATAGCCATGACGCTCGTGCCACTTGGCCAACGCCGCTAGGCGTCCACGCAGAGTGCTGCTCGACAGCTCCCCGGCGTAGTCCGCGAGGTAGGCGGCGACCGACTCCGTGCTGGCCGGCAGGAAGCCGCCCCACACCACCTCGAAGTGCTCCAGGGCCTGGCGATAGCGGCGCAACGTACTGTCACGCGTGCCCGCCTGAATGTAGTGCTCCACCCGGCCGGTCGCCATGGTCTACCTCCTGCGTACTGCCCAACCGCCTGTTTCGCGGGTTTTGCCGCCTCACGTTAGAGAAATCCCAATTCTCTAACGTCAGTCTGTCAGCTCTACACGAATTCTGACGACACCCGTACACCTGTAATTCCATACTCCATGGCACACAACGATATCGTCGGAGACGGCCATGGCCCGCGGTGGAATCAACCGAGTGCTGGTGCAAAAAGCGCGCGTCGCGCTGCTCGCCCGCGGCCTCAATCCCTCGATTGATGCGATCCGCATCGAACTGGGCAACACCGGCTCGAAGAGCACCATCCATCGCTACCTGAAAGAGCTCAACGATCAGCCTAGCCCTCCTCTCGCGCCGACGTTGTGTGATGAGTTGCAACACCTGATCCAGCCGCTCGCCGAGCGCCTGCGTGACCTGGCAGAAATTTCCGTTGCGGCGGACAGAGAGGCACTCGCTCACCAGCGTCAGGAACAGGAAAACCAGTGGCGATATCGCGCAGAGCAACTGGAGCAGCTTCGCTGCACCAACGAAGCGCTCAACCATCGAGTGCAAGAACAAGGCGAGCTTGAGCACCAACTTCGCGCCCAGCTTCACCGCACCGACAGCGAGAGGCTCCGTCTCGCCGAACTTGAGCGCGGGCTGCGGGAGGTCTTAGCGGAGCGAGCCAGTCAGCTGCAATCGCTGGAGGAAAAGCATCGGCACGCTCGTGAAGCTCTGGAACATTACCGGCAGCAACAACTGGTTCAACGCGATCAAGAGTTGCAACGACACGATCTACAGGTCCGGCAGTTGCAACTAGAGCTCAATTCGCTGCGAGAGAATCTGTTAGCTAAGCAAGCCGAGTTAGCCAGCCTAAATCGAGACAATGAACGCCTCTTGGTTGAGCTACGGAATCAGGGTCAGCAGGCTTATGAGCTGGAGCGGGCGCATGCGGACCTTCAGCAAAAATTACTCGCGGCAGCACAATCGCATAAGCAGGAGCTCTCCGAGATTGCGAACACTCTCTCTGTGAGTCGCGAGCAGAATCTAAAACTACGCGAGTGCTGGAAACGCCATCTCGCCGATTACCGGCATAGCCGCCGTGAAGTACAGACGCAAAGACAGCAACTGACGTCGCTCCAGGCAGCTTTAGAGCGACTCAGCCTACAGCACGCTCCAGACATGCCACCAAGTGCATAGCCAACGGCCCTAGGTAATACGGCGTTGCGAATGAGTAACTCGAGAGAATTGGCTGCGACCAAGCTGAACAAATGAGCCATAAGCTCGTCCGAAACGGGCCTCACAGGCGCGGGATGACGTACTTCACATTTTCCAACCCGGCAATGTGTATATCGGCATCGTTTAGATATTGAAGCTCCCTGTGCCATGCGATGCGAAGCGCATCCGGAATTCGCTCACCTCGGCCGCGTTGCTCATGAAGCTGCAGATAATCCAGATATTCCGACTTCCGCAACACCATCCAAAGCAACAGGACACCCGATCTGTCCATCCGTCGCGTCCAACCATTAGTGATAAGCCTACTCGCTAGAAACATCATTCTATCGAGATATATCTCGAACTCTTGCTCATCTGTGGGCCACCACAGTACGCCACTCTCGCCAACATCTACCTTTCCAAGAATTGCATTTACCAGGGAATATATATCTGCGGCAATATAACTGAACGGCGACTGCAACGAGGCCAGTGCAAAATAGCTGGTAAAATTTCGAGCCAACCACAGGCGATGCAGTATTAAACTCGGCACTTTAGTTCTCAGCACTAACAACAAGACACCTAACCGCTCCCAAGATGGCACGCCGCAAAGCCGATTCATCTGTCTTTGTGAGGATCCAGGAAATCCGCCCGAGCCCACAGTTATTCCGGCGGCTAGATTATCCCAGAGGCATTCATCAAGATCATGCAGAGCAAGCCACAACGGATTTTCCATATCTTCCGCAAGTTGCGGGAATCGCGCAATAAGTTTACGCCATAGGTCAGCATTAGGGCGCACACCGTGTAGCAAATAACCGTAGAAGCGCTTGTTACCCCCATTATCAAATATGATCTTCTCCGTTTCACGTACGCACTTATCGAGCGCATACCCTGTATGCGCGCACCCCAGAAGGTCGGCTAAGCGATTCGGCATCATCTGGTTCCTCAGGGAGAGAACCGGACGCTGCGCTTGCACCACGAGGGTCATGGCGACCTCCTCGAGAACATTTGCGCGGAAAATTCTCCTGGCGAAAGCCCGTGCTAGACGCATCGATAGTCAAAGCTAATGAGTAACTCTCGTAGCAGATTTTTCGCTAGGGAGGAAATAGTCTAGTACCTGTACGAAGGCCGTACAGGCTGAATGCGCCGGATAGACAAAAAGTCCATGAGGCCACGACATGAACATTGCACTCAGCGTAACGATGAAAAGCTCCCTGAGCCTGGATCACCCGTCCAAGCTCATGCCCTGGAGCGTCCATCACCACAATCGCATAACCGCACGTATATCCAAAGCCTTTAACAAGGCTGCGTGCATTGTAATATCCGAAATACTGGAGAGACCGGACGCCAACCTCACCCAAAACACCAGAAGTTCACTTTTTAAATGCAGGATCCAGTCCTCACCGATCGAGACTGAGGAGAGCAGTCTGCATTACACAGACGCGCCCCCTAAAGTAGAAACTAGAAGCCTAAAATCCCAATATAAATTTAACGCGCATATTGCGGACACCCTCAAGCACGCATCAGTTCGCCGAATTAAAATTTCAATCATCAGCGCAAAATATTTGCTGGCTACGCGAAAATCCATTTTTGACTCAAGAAGGCTGCCCCCCGCCCTCAGCATAAAAGCCCACGACCTGCGGTACCATGGCGCCCCATGGTGTATCACTAAGCCGAGATCCACCAAACTTAGAGTCTCACTCCGACGACCAGCTCGAAGCCATTACTGACGCCAAGTCAGCGCCGCAACTTCCTCACTGAAAACCAATGCCCGCATGATGCAGAACTGCATCATTGGCCCCGTATTCGCCATGAATAATCGGAGGTCCACGATGGTCAGGAACATAAAATCTATAAACAGCGAAAAAGCGGTCCAAAAGACCTTCAAACATGGCAGGGCACTGTACGTCGACGATGATCTATATGCTTGCCTGCAGTTCGATTTCAATAGATTGGATGTAGTGATCTGTGACGAGGACGGAACTGTGCTCGGCCGCCCGGTCTTGACCGCCAGCCTTAACCCAGCAACACAAGAGTGCGTAGGGTGGGATGTATCAATGGGCACACCCTGCGCGGAGAAGCTTGTTAGCGTGGTAAAGCAGGCAATAACTGGAGCCACTGATAGTCCAAGCAGCGGCGGAAAAATCCGAGCGTTCAATATCGATAACGGGGCAGAAATGGTGAGTTCCCGGATCCAAAATATTGCAAATACCCTTGGCATCTCTATCCGTCACGTTCCCCCTGGCCAACCGAATGCTAAAGCTTTTATAGAACGCTTTTTCAGGGCCGTCGACTTGAACTTTGTGCAAATGCTTCCTGCCACCACCAAAGGGGCACTCGAAGCGTTGGGGGATTATAAACCCAAGCAACATGCCAACTTAACGCTCTCTCAGTTGCGCAAAAAATTTCGAAAATGGCTAGAGATTTATCACAACACATATCACCAAGCGCTCTACATGTCACCTCATCAAAAGAGGAAAGTACTGATCAAAAAATGTCCCTCGCCGGAGCGCTACACAGCCAAAGACCTCACCGTACCGGGCACGAGTGCTAAATCAAGCCGTCATTAACAGCGCCAATCTAATCCGCTGCATCGGCACCGGACACAAATTTCTCTTTTCATCCCCGAGCGCAAGCATGTCGCAAATCGTCAGCTCTCATCGGAGGTCGGATATGAATAAAGACATTAGCGCCGCCCGAGACATAACGAAAGGTCATTATGGGAAATACCTTGTCTACTTCCCATCGCGAAAGAATAAGCGGCAGATGGTTTGTGAAAGCGAGTTGGAGGCCGACTACTGCCTGCATTTGGAGCATGATAAAGCAGTAATAAACTACCGCTGCCAACCCGAAACACTTGCCATCAATATCGGAAATAAAATAGTCACTTACACACCTGACTTTTGCGTTGAGACACTCGAGTCGACGTATTTTGTGGAGGTTAAGCACAACCGAGAAAACCTCTCGTCCGCCTATCAAGCGAAACTGTGCGCAGCGGATACCCTCCTGCAGAATCGCCACATATCCTTGCACCTTATTGACGCAATCGAGATCCGCAAGGTGCACCGACTGGAAAATCTACAACTACTGTATTCACGATCTTTTCGGGTAAAACCTGACGAATATCTCGCTCTGATGGAACAGTCACAAAAGCTTCCTTCCTCCATAACCCTCGGCAATCTGCTAGAGCAGCTCCCAGCAATCAGCTGTCAGGCTAAATACCTTTCCATCTTCAATGGCCTATACAGCTTCGACTGGGATCAGGCGGTGTCACTTCATACCTGTCTGGAGCGTTTTTTATGACCCCGCAGATTTCCCCAGTAGTAGGTGCCAAATACCGGCTGGATAATGATGATTATGTGATCACCAGCACCCACGACAATCAGGTCGCACTATGCTCGCTCAGCAAAAACACTCGACGATATCTTTCACAGCCCGAATTCGCGGTCTTCCAAAGCCAAGGCATTATCGTAAAAACCTCCGATTCATTGGCTGAACGCAGCAATGCGACGCGTCTAATCACCTCGGAGAATGACCGAAAGAAATACGATACCCGACGACTCTACGTTGATAGGTATCTGGAGATACGTGAACTAGGAGGGTGTTGCAAAGAGTCCTTACGCCAATTAATTGCAGAAATTGCAGAGTCATTAGGGGATCTCCATCCACCGTCACTTACCACTCTCTATGGATGGACGGCGCGCTACATTCAAAGTAATCGCAACCCACTGTCACTTCTGCCACGGTACCCCAAACACCGGCGCCGTCGCACTCAGAACACCGTCATACAGCTAATTAGGCATTACATCAAAACAGTTTATCTTACCAGCGAGCGCCCGACGATTACGAACACATACAAGCTATTCAAAGGTGAACTTAATGCCGAAAACCTAAAGCGGGCAAGGGCCGACCTCCCACTGCTACATACTCCCTCCTACTCGACATTTTGGCGGGAAGTCATGAACACTGATTGCTACAAAGTCGTACGAGCTCGAGAAGGGAGTATAGCTGCTCAACAGATATGCAAGCATGGACGTTCCCTCCACATTAGTAACGATCTCTATGGCTTTGTCCAGTTCGATTCCCACACAATGGACATTATGGTTGTGGACGAACAATCACAATTGATCAGCAGACCCGTTTTAGTTGCTGGGATCAACCCCGTAACGCGTGAATGTGTTGGCTGGCATATTTCACTAGGCGCCACTTGCGCCGAGAAATTTATATGTGCGCTGAAAAGCACCATATTAGGCAACGAGGCAGACACGTCCAGTGGAGGAAAAATCAGGGAGGCTGTGACCGACAATGGTACTGAGTTCTTCAACGACTGGACACAAAGTATTGCGGGAAAACTTGGAATTTCATTACGCTGCAATCCCCCCAAGCAGCCGAATACAAACTCCTTCATAGAGCGTTTTTTTGGCACGGTAAATAGTGGACTTGTCCATATGTTGCCGGGAACCACAAAAGGCTCTGTCCAAGCACTTGGTGACTATGACTCCAAGCGACATGCGTGTCTGACGCTGGACGATATCAGAGAAGCATTTCGCAAATGGCTCGTGATATACCACAACACCTTTCATGGCGAACTGTTCACCTCCCCTCACGAAAAACGCCTGGAGCTGCAGAAAAAATGTCTTCCGCCGGAAAGGTACACCGAAGAAGACTTAAACCAAATCTGCCTAAGTATTGAGTACCGTAGGATTAAGAACGGGCGCGTGACAATCTCGCACCTGCATTGGACCGGAGCCGGCCTCTGTGAGATTGAACGCAAACTCGGGAGAAAGCAGAAAGCATTGGTCTATTACGACCCCTGTAATCTCGCTCAAGTCTGGGTCGCTCATCCGTCTTCACCATGGGAATGCCATCCGGCCCACGCCTGCAACCCGAACTATCAAGACGAATTAACTTTTAGCGAACACCAAGCGGTTAAAGAGAAGATCGCAAACTCCAAGAAACATTTCGATCACTCATTAGCTCTCCAACTCCTCTGGGAGTTACGGGAGCAAATCGAAGAAATAAAGCAACGCTCTAAAAGTACTGCATCCCAGCAGCAAACCACTGCGCGTAAGGAGCGTCGTTCACGCGGAAAGTACGTACATGCCACGCAGGTGTCGCTCCCCCCGAGGAATGCACCCCATGCTCTATTAATTAACGATGAGACAACCACGATACCTGTTTTTGAAACCTTTAATATTGGAGGTACAGATGATGCTGACTGAACCTCGCGACCTTTTGACAAATTTTGCCACATTCACCATCGCACACCCCTATTTCAAACTCGCGCTCGATACCATCTACGAAGCTATTGAGACCACAGAAATTTGCTCCGAACCGAGCTCTGTCTTGCTCCTAGGTAATGGTGGTACGGGAAAAACTCGAATCTGCAAACTTTTAGCAGCGCGGTTTGGCGTACAGGAGACGAAAAGAAGTGAAGAGGAGATTATACTCACCAAGCCAATAATAAACTGCCCCGTTCCACCCCATACCACTCTAAAAGGTTTGGTTGAGCGAATGCTCCGCGAGCTCGGCGCTGTCAATAATAATCAATCATTTGGCCGACTTGAATATAAACTCTACACCCTGCTCGACACCTGCCAAACGAAGTTAGTCATGCTAGACGAATGGCAACATTTATTATCTCGCGGAGCAGAAAAAACTCGGGAAGCAGTCGGGGATTGGGTAAAGGTTCTTACCGACAGTATTGACGGCACCGTAATACTGTCAGGAACATTAAAAAGTGAGATCATCATCAACGAAGATGATCAATTAACTGGAAGATTTCCATACCGGGCTTATCTGCGTAATTTCTCTATTGACAACAAGACTGATAAAGATATTTTTATCGGCCTGATCTGCGCGTTTACCGGAGAAATCAAGAGGACTATGCCATTTGAAGAAATTGTGGCAATGACCGACGAGAACATCCTTCTTGCCCTGTACGCATTCACTGCCGGTAATTTGCGAACACTTCGACTAACTCTACATACTGCGTTGAGGTGTGCACTGGAACGCGGTGATCGGCAATTATTGGATACAGACTTAGCCTATGCTGCAAGCCGTATCAAAAGCCCGAAGCGACTCATCAATAAAAATCCGTTTGAAGTATCTTTTGCAGAGTTGCAAAAAGCCCTTTATCGGAGCAATTTATGATACAGCTCCCATATATAGCGCTACCCCGCCGAGATGAAAGTCTTGCAAGCGTTGCACTCCGGCTTGCATATGGAAATGGGTACGAGTGCTTTGCTCATTTCGCCAACGAATTAAAGCTCGGGGAGGGAGAAATAAACGCCCATCAATGGATTGGATCAAAGCTCTTCAAACTAATAACCCTCCAGAGAAGCTTACTTGACCATGACAGAAAGACCTTGCAATCAATATTTCTTAAACGAACACTTGATGAGCATGAGTACAAATTTTCATTTGGCGGAAGTTTGATACCAAGCTATTTCTTACGCCAAGGTCTGGCTCTATGCCCAGAATGCGTACGTGAGGGATATCTTGAGCACATGCATGCTTATCACTTTTGCGACATATGCCCTAAACACTCTCAGTTCTACATTGAGACGTGCCCTTCTTGCGATTTTAACTTTGAGCTGCGGAAGATCAAGAACTTCACCTGCTCTTGCGGCAAAGATCTTCGGGAACTTGAATCACACCCTGCAGACATCAAATCCACTAAAACACTAACTAATGCTCTACAACAACAAGACGCCGCGTATTTCAGAAAACTTGTTGCCGCGTTAATCGCCACTAAATTCCTCAGCCTAAAAACTTCTAGGCATGAAACTCTAGAAGCCTGCCAAAATATAGCCACGGCAAGCAAAATTGCTTTCTTTGACTTCATCAAAAGGCAACAATACTCGATACCCCACTTGCATCGAAGAGCACTTCTTGTGCCTTGGTTGCTCTCCAAGGATCCTCAATTAAAAAAATACGCTGCTGAGTACTACTTCGCCGCATCCCAATCACGACCTGACATCTCTAATTATACCGCCCCCTGCAACTGTAGCAGTCTTTTATTTACCACCAATGAACTGAGAATGATATTTAAATGTAATAACCCCGAGCTCGAAGACCTTGTACCGACATACAAAAGCAAACTAGGCGTAAAACCTCCACTGACGGTACCCAAGCTTTGCGAAAGGCTAATCCACAACTCCAGAATAAGCTGGGAAGACACTGATATAACCCCAATCGTGTGTGATCGCAACACCTTACTTACCCCAATGGAGGCAGCCAATTACCTTCAAACCTCTAGAGGTATGATTCTCGACCTCAGGTACTGCGGCCTCCTTCAAGGAAATATGCTCAACCAAGCTGAAGGCTTCTTGTTTTCTAAAGACGCTATCGAGAATTTTAATAACAACTATATACTTAACAACGCCATATCCAGAAACTTAATGATAGAACCACGAACTGTATACAGACTACTCACCGCAGCAGGAATTAAAGAAATGAGAGTTATTCCCGCCTTAACCCATCAAATTATTCTATACGACAAAAGCACGCTCCCCTCAGAATTACTCACCTATCTTTCCACGCCGCAGCATCAAAATAGACTCCCAAGCACGAGCGTTTCGCCAAACTTTGCAACCACAAAGGAAGTTTCACAGCTATTAAAAATAGGCCATGAAAATATACCAAGCCTGGTTGAACTGGGTATATTACGAAAGGCACCTGAGACTCTCAGCACAGGAAAAAACCGCAGAACGACTATTGATAGATCTTGCTTAACGGATGCAATTAATTGGCGAAAAAACCTTCTCACAACCACTGAAGCCGCCGCTCACATCGGTTGCACAGCCAGGTTACTGCACTCACGATTCACCTCCTCAGGATATATTAATTTAATACACCTCAAGAAAATATCACTGCTATCTTACGATGACGCCGAGAGGGCAAAACGGCATTTTGAAATCTACATAACCGCCGCAAGCGCAAGATCAAAATACAAACTAAACAATAGAACTTTGAGAAAATGGCTTTCCAAAGGGTTCCTAAAGCCTATCCCAGAAGACCACAAAGATTTCCTCCGTGGCCAAACCACTTTTCCCAAGGAGCAGTTTCTCCTCCCCATGAAAAATATGTTCCTACTCTAGAAAGCTTTAATTTCCCCTTGCGCCAACACTCACGCCCTGTATCTTGACTGCCCCCCTCATTCATACCTCTGAAGGCAGACATCAAACATCCCTGATATTAGTGAAAAATTCGTAATTATCCCGACTCCACACGAAAATATGGCGTTTTCATTTTCAAGTAAGCATCTGAAAACCCTATACTTTCAGTTCAATTCTTACTGAAAAATAACGGTAGTAGCAAGACCGCAAGTCAAGACCATTAGAAACGCTGATACTCGAAACGGAATTTTGGGGCAGTGATAGAAAGACAAAAGCCCCGCCTCGTGCGGGGTTTTTTATAGGAAAATAAATGATCAGTGAAAAACTCTTACAAGAAATACAAAAAACCACAAGAATACTAGATCAGTACCCTGGATTTACGGACTCACTACATGCCATCAGCCACATACAACAAGCCTCATTAGAATCACTAAAGAAAATTCTAGAAACAAACTCCACCCAAGATACAATAAATGAAAAGGAAAACGCAAAATCTGAAATATACAACCTCACTTACAACGCCAGCAGGAGAGAGAAATTCAAAATCACCCACTCTGCATTAAGAGACCTTAGCGAATCGCTATTAGACTCCGAGATAGAAATCTTGAGAGACGCCGAACAGCTTGTCGAAAAATTCACAGATAGCTTCGACGGCTATCTCCACTCCACAAGCTTCAATACTGCTCTCATCCTCACGCAGAACGCCCAAAAACTTCAAGAAAAGCTTAAAGAAATCAGATCACTTGAAGAAACCCTAAATAATCACCTTCATAGCCACTCAGACAAGCCAACACTTAAGATATACATACCAGAAAACTTAAGCCTTTCTTTATTCGGCCAAAAGATACAAGCATTTGCCGGAATCCTGGACATTTGCTGCCAAATCCTAGGAACGACTATAGACGATGAAGAGGTAATCATCGAGAAAGTCGAATCCGGAAGCCTTTTCGCAAAAATTTCTGCCCACCCACTTGTAGTTGCACTTGCCACAATAGTCATCACTCAAGGAAGTCAATACGTATTCAATAGATTTGACTCATCTAAGGATTTAGACAACCTAAAAGATGCCACTGAAATAATCGAAAAAAGCTTAAAGATAAGAGACTTTCTGGAGTCCAACAAAATCGACACTCATGAGCTTGATGAAGAACTAAAGAAATCATCCGTACAACTTATAAAGCATCTTGGTCGACTAGTAAAAGACACTACAGAAATTGAGGTCAATGATAGAAAAATACAATCCAACACCCAAAACCTGATACCCAAATCAACCACTCGATCTCTCGAAGACAAATCAAATTCAAGCGATTAGCCCAGACCAAAGTCTTAGATCAAATCCAAGACTCTACACAGAGAATAAGATTCATATAGGGCGAATAACGCAATACGTTATCCTCGGTAGTCCTTGGGAAGCGCACCACACGTCTCAGCTACGACGCTTCGGTAAGGAAATCGGCGGATAACTGCTTCGCAGTTATGCGCCCTACGATTGACCAAGTTCCCCGCCACCAATAGCGTTGCGGCCAGCGCCTAAGAAACGCTTCACTTAGCGGCAATACTGCTCCCGAAAGCAGCGGTGTACCCATTGAGGAAATGGATATGCCCTTCCCTCTTTGCCTTCTCCCCGAAGGCGCTTCACTGTACCCGCCCTCTTCCTCCTCCTTCCCGGAGGTGCGCCATGTCTGAAGAGCTCCTGATCCCCACCGTATTCACCCGCCACAAGCGCCAGCTGCGCGCCGTGCTGCTGGAAGACCAGTGCTGGTTCTGCGCCCACGACCTGGGCCGGCTGATCGGCTTTCCCTATCTGGTCGAACGCGTGGAGCGCAACCTGGACGAGGACCAGTGCCGCCACGCCTGGATGCTCAATGGCAGCGGCGAGTACATCGATGAACTGCTGCTCAGCGAGTCGGCGGTGTACGCCTCGCTGATCCACTACTTCCACCCGGAAAACCGCAGCATCCGCCAGTGGCTCTCGCTGCACGTCATCCCCGCCCTGCGTGACCAGCACGCCATCAGCCTTGGCGAGCCGCGCCGGAAAATACTCCAGGGGCCGACGAGCTTGTCGGTGTTGAAGTGGCAGGGGGTGGTCTGGGTGCCGTATCAGCAGTGGCCGGTGTTGAGTTCCGGGCCGGAGGGTTCTTTGTAGGATGGCGTAGAGCGGAGCGAAACCCATCGCTTCGTGTTGTGGGCGGATCGCGGGTCATGCCCGCGATTCTGTTTGCTTCGGGGTGGGTGTGTATGCGCCGCTTCGGTGTGTGCTGAGAGTTTTTGTTTCGCCCCCTCGGGCGAGTTACTTTCTCAAACGACAGAAAGTAACCAAAGGTCTTTGCCCCATCATCCGGCCCCGGCTTCGCCGGGGTTCCCTCGCTCCATCGAAGTTTCAGGGGTACGCCGCGAAGGGCCATCCCTGGCCCATCGCGGCTCTCGCGGCATCCATGCCGCTCAACCCCTGAAACTCCGATTCCACTCGGCCTCCTGAAGGGGCGCTCCGGCGCGCTCGGATATTTCTCTGGAAATCTTTAAATCCAGAGCCAGAGCGGTGCGCATGCTTTCGTAGGAGCGGACCTTGTCCGCGAAGGCCCACCATTGCGCCCACGTTGCAGGACGAACACCTGTAGGAGCGAGCTTGCTCGCGAACAGAATTACCCGGCCGCACCGGCGTTAGGCGGTTCGCGAGCAAGCTCGCTCCTACGAAGAGCAATCCAGCATAAAGCAGCCAAAGTTGCCGGCGCGCGCAGAGTCCCGTCAGGAGGCCGAGTGGAGGTATTGCGCAGAGGGGCGAGCGGCATGGATGCCGCGAGAGGACTAGGCGTCCCCGCTAAGAGGGCCATGGATGGCCCTTCTACGCCGACCCTCGGAGCGATGCCGGAAGGAGGGAACCCCGGCGAAGCCGCGGCCGGATGCCGGGACGAGCCCTTTTGGTTACTTTTCTGGCGTTTGAGAAAAGTGACTCGCCCGAGGGGGCGAAACAAAATCTCTCAGCACACACCGAAGCGGCGCAGACTCACTCGTTCCCCACGCGCGCCGTATCGCTCAGCGCATTGCAGTTGGTGGTATCCAGGCAATAGGTGAGATAGGTCGCCTGCCGACCGCAGCCGCGAACGCCGATGGTGTATTCGGTGCGCTGGTAGCCAATGCGGTTCTGCGTGACCTTGCTCGACAGGATGCTGGAGGACACCTGCTGACAATTGAGCTCGAACTTCGCCCGAGACTCGGTTGCACTGATGGCGGCCTGCTGATTTGAAGCGATGAACTCCTGATCGCTCATGCAGCCGGAAAGCGCGACAGTAGCTGCCAGCAGCGACAGAGCTTTGGAAGAACCTTTCATGGTGACGCTCCTTGTGATTCCACGGGGTAAGTCCTGAGAGTGCAAAGTCTAGACGGCCGCTCGAAGGTCGAACTGTGCAAAGGCCACATGCCTGTCGCCAAACACTCCAAGCATGGCCGGGGGGCCGGCGATGAACCAAGGAACATCGGCGTACATCCGCGAACGGTTGTACACCCTACGCAGACGACGGATGGCGCGAGTTCGCGAGCAGGCTCGCTCCTACAAATGTGCTGCCCTGATCTACGCTCAGTGCTGTGCGATGCACAGGAGTGACGCGATGAGCACCGATGGCAAACTGAACCTCGACGAACTCACCCTTGTCCCCATGGAGCCTACCGAGGCGGCCCCGGCCGAGCCTGCTGCGCCTGCCAAACCGAAATTCATGGTCGATACCCGCCACGGCAAGGACCGCCGCAGCGGCACCGACCGACGCCAGAGCATCCGTTTCGAGGCGGACCGCCGCAAGGGCGACCGGCGTGCGGGCTCGGGTGATCCCTGGTCGAAGTTCACCGACAACTAGCAAGGGATGATTGCCGGGGCATAGGTGAGCTGCTAAAAGCGGAATCGACATTCAGAAAGTCGATACCGCCATGAGCGAAAGTGAAAAATCGAATACCCGCCTGTTCGACCTCGACCTGCTCCGGGCCATCGTCACGGTGGCCGACTGCGGCAGCTTCACCACGGCTGCCACGCGCCTGCACTCCACCCAGTCCACCATCAGCCAGAAGATCCGCCGCCTGGAAGAGATGGCCGGGCATCGCCTGCTGGAGCGCGGCAACCGCGATGTGCTGCCCACCGACGCCGGGGAGACGCTGCTGGGCTATGCGCGGCGCCTGCTGGCGCTGAACGACGAGATGGTCGAGGCGCTGTCCGGCGCCACGGTGGCGCTGACGGTGCGCATCGGCGTGCCGGATGACTTCGCCAGCGGCCGCACCACCGAGCAGCTGGCGGCCTTCAACCGGCGCTATCCACAGGTGAAGCTGGAGGTGACCAGCGGATTGAGCCGCGATATTTCCGCCAGCTACGACCGCGGCGAGCTGGACCTGGTGCTGCTCAAGCAACGGCAGAACGCCCGTGAGGCGGTGGCCTGCTGGCCGGAGAAGACGCGCTGGGTGGACAGTGCGAAGAACCCCTGCATCGAGCTGGACCCGCTGCCCATCGTCACCTTTCCGCCGCGCGGGGTGTACCGCGACGAGATGATCGCCGCGCTGGAAACCATTGGCCGGCGCTGGCACATCAGCTTCACCAGCTCGAGCCTTTCCGGCATCCAGTCGGCCATTGCCGACGGCATGGGCATCGGCCTGCTGCCGCAGCGGGCGGTGACGGCGGAGCACGCGGTGCTGCCGAAGAACACCGGCCTGCCCTCGGTGGATGTGTTCGAGGTGGCGCTGCTGCATCGCCCGGCGGCGGACCCCAAGGTGAAGGAGCTGGCCCGTGTGCTGTCGCGGGTTCTGGCCCAGGACACGCAGGGCTGAGCGGCGCGCTCTCGCATTCGATAAATGAATACGGCGGATTCCAACATTTAATTTGTGCATGAACACGCCGCTGGATATCGTGGCTCTCAGCGACGGCCAGCGCTCAGGCAGCGCGCCGCTCTGCACGAATTGTTCGCCCCGGCGCGATGCGACGGGCAGCAAGACAACAATGAGGAAATCCCCCATGGCCAAAACCAGCTATTACGCGCCGCACGGCGGGCACCCGGCACAGACCGAGCTGCTCACCGACCGCGCGATGTTCACCGAAGCCTATGCCGTGATCCCCAAGGGCGTGATGCGTGACATCGTCACCAGCCACCTGCCCTTCTGGGACAACATGCGCATGTGGGTCATCGCCCGCCCGCTGTCCGGCTTTGCCGAGACCTTCTCCCAGTACATCGTCGAGCTGGCCCCCAACGGCGGCAGCGACAAGCCGGAGCAGGACGTCAACGCCGAGGCGGTGCTGTTCATCGTCGAAGGCGAGCTGACCCTGACCCTGCAGGGTCAGGTCCACAACATGCAGCCGGGCGGCTACGCCTTCATTCCGCCGGGCGCGGACTACAAGGTGCGCAACACCTCCGGCCAGCACACCCGCTTCCACTGGATCCGCAAGCACTACCAGAAAGTCGACGGCGTACCGCTGCCGGAAGCCTTCGTCACCAACGAGCAGGACATCCAGCCGCTGGTGATGCCGGATACCGAAGGCCGCTGGAGCACCACCCGCTTCGTCGACATGAGCGACATGCGCCATGACATGCACGTGAACATCGTCAACTTCGAGCCGGGCGGCGTGATTCCGTTCGCCGAGACTCACGTCATGGAACACGGCCTGTACGTGCTGGAAGGCAAGGCGGTGTACCGCCTGAACCAGGACTGGGTCGAGGTGGAAGCCGGCGACTTCATGTGGCTGCGCGCCTTCTGCCCGCAGGCTTGCTACTCCGGTGGCCCGGGTCGCTTCCGCTACCTGCTGTACAAGGATGTGAACCGTCACATGCGCCTGACCCTGAACCAAGCTCACTGAGCGGAAGGTTCGGGCGGGAAGTCTCTCTGACTACCGCAGCGACACATGAAAAACCGGCGCCCAGGCGCCGGTTTTTCTTTGGGCGGTATGGGGATTGGATGACTGCTGCAAGCCATGGGGCCAGGGCTTCTGGCGCTCTTGCAGGATGGCGTAGAGCGCAGCGAAACCCATCAATTGAGTGCACCGACAACATGGGTATCGCTCCGCTCCCCCCATCCTGCGAATTGGACAGTCTGTGCCTGCGTTTTCCCCCTCACCCCAGCCCTCTCCCTAAGGGAGAGGGGGCAGACCGTGCCGGCTGACACTACTACTTCATCCTGCGCCGAACGGTCCCCTCTCCCCATGGGAGAGGGTTAGGGCGAGGGCCGACCCGAGTGCAGATGTATCTCGTAGGAGCAGACGCTGTCCGCAATGGTCGGCAAAGGCCAACCACCTTCCGACGGTTCGCAAGCAGGCTCGCTCCTGCACGAGGCGGATGACGATCACTGCGCCCCGAACATCGCCGTCCAGTAGATACCCGCATCGCTCTTCGGGTCGGCGGCATAGGCCGCGCCCAGCTCGCGGAACTGCGGGTTCATCAGGTTGGCGCAGTGGCCGGGGCTGGACAGCCAGCTGTCCACCACCTTGCGCGCATTGCCCTGGCCGGCAGCGATGTTCTCGCCGATCTGCTGGAAGCTGTAGCCGCCCAGCTCGGCACGGTCGCCGGGGGTGCTGCCGTCGCGGCCCTTGTGGTCGAAGTAGTTGTTGTTGGCCATGTCGCGGCTGTGGCCTTCGGCGATGCTGCCGAGGGTGGCGTTCCAGGTCAGCGCGGGGGCGTTGCCGAAGTTCTGCCCGCCGCACTGGCGAGCCTGGCCGCGGGCGGCGTTGATCGCCTGCAGCAGTTGCTGGCCTTCGGCCTCCCAGGTGCCGAGCTTGCCTTGCAGCAGCGGACGGCCGAGGAGGATGCGCCAGTCGTCGCCTGCGCGGCTGACACCGACATCGACGAACTGCGGGTCCAGCAACACCTGGCAGAAGCTTTCCTGCAGGGCCTTCATCGCCGAGTTCACGTCGCGCGGACCGGTGAGGCTGAGCATGCGCACGCTGCTCATGGGGTAGCCGGTCTGGTTCAGCGCGGTCTTCCAGTCGCCGACGCCGGCGGGGATCGCCAGGCGCTGCTCCACCGCCAGCGGCGGCAGGACCTGCGATGCGCTGCCGGCGCAGGACTGCACCTCGCCGCGATAGGCGTTGATGGCGTCAACCAGTTGCTCCTGGTCGGCGGCGATGGCGAAGGTGGCGGACAGCAGACCCAGCGAGAACAGAAGGCTACGCGGGATGAACGACGTGGCACCCATGCGGGATTCCCCTTGGTGAAATGGCGTACATGATGCGTGATTCTTTGGCGTTTGGCTGCGTTGGCGAGCGATCCGGCCCGCGCCAGGAGCCTTTGCGGCCTGAACGTGGGTTATTTCTCGGGGCAGCCTGATTTGTGGCAAGGGTTTGATTGACTTCGATTGCACGTCCTCCCGCCAGTCGGACAATGAAAGCAACCGAACGTTTTCCGAACAGGCTCCGAACAAGGCGGGAGGTGCTGCTGTGTTCTACCCGCGCCGGATTTTCTTCATTACTTTCCTGCTGGCGGTGGCTGCGTCGCTGCTGGCCGGCTGGCACATGCTGCAGATGAGGCAGGATGCGCTGGCCTATGCCCATGCCAGCGGCAAGAACACCCTGATACTGGTGGAGCGGGACCTCCACCGCGACCTGGATGTGCATCTGCAGACGCTGCAGACACTCTCCAACGTCATTGCCGGCTCGGCCACCCCCGAGCTGTCCCGGCAGGTGCTGCAGGAGCTGGTGCAGGGGCACGCCGCCAGTTCCATGATGGCGGGTACGCTGGTGGTGACCGACGCGAACGGCCACTTGCTGGTGGACCTCAACCACGTCAGCGAGGCGCACAGGGACCTGTCCCGGCGCGAGTATTTCAAGGGCCCGCGTGCCAACCCTTCGCGCCTGTTCGTGAGTCATCCGTTCATGCCCGCCTACCCGATGTCCTCGCCCAGCATCGCGCTCAGCCGCGCCGTGCAGGACAAGGACGGCAAGGTTCTCGGCGTGGTCGCGGCGATCAAGGAACTGCGGCATCTGGAAACCTTCGTCCGCGAACTGGACCTGGGCAAGAACGAGGTGGTGTCGATCCGCCTGCTCGACGGCACCGTCCTGGCACAGTGGCCGGCGGCGCCAACGCGCGACCGCGAGGATGAAGGCACGATGTTCCGCAGTTTCGTCGACAGCGGCGAGAAGGAGTCTTTCCGCCAGCAGTCCAATGGTTCTGATGCCTACTGGCGCGGCTATCGGCGCGTCGGCGACTACCCGCTGACGGTATCGGTCGAGTTGTACCGGGAGGAAATCTTCCAGACCTGGAGCGCACGCAACTGGATCACCAGCGGGCTGCTGCTGGCGATCAACAGCGCGACGATCTTCTTCGCCTTCCGCCTCAGTCGCCATCTGCGCCGCCGCGACGCCAAGGAAGACCGCCTGCGCGCCGAGGCCGACACCGATCCGCTGACCGGCCTGCACAACCGCCGCTGGTTCGACGAGAAGGCGCAATTCGAATGGCAGCGCCGCCGCGGCGGCGACGGCCACCTGGCGGTGCTGATGCTGGATATCGACCAGTTCAAGGCCTACAACGACCACTACGGCCACCCCCGCGGCGACCTGGCGCTGGTCAACGTGGCACACCTCATCCGCCAGGGCTGCCGCCGCGCGGAGGATGGCGTGGCGCGTTACGGCGGCGAGGAATTCGTGGTCATCCTGCCCGGCTGCGACCTCTCTGCCGCCGAGCGCGTGGCCGAATCGATCCGCCGCGCCGTGGAGGAAACCGCCCTGCCCCACGCCAAGGGCAAACTCGGCGTGGTGACCGTCAGCGTAGGCGTAGCGAGCACCTCGGCAACCCCGGCGGACAGCATCGAAACGCTGATCGCAGCGGCGGATGCGAACCTCTACAAGGCCAAGGCGGCGGGGCGCAACCAGGTGGTGGCCTGAGTACGCCTCAGCCCGCGAGCGGCGCCATCACCTCGACTTCCTGGATGTCGAAATCGCGGCGCAGGTAGTCCATGCGCTGCTCGTGGAATTCGCGCATGTGCGGCAGGGCGGTGTGCATGGCCAGGTGCTCGCGGCTCTGCCAGACCTCGAAGAAGGTGAACAGGCTCGGGTCATGGGCATCGCGCAGCATGTGGTACTGGACGCAGCCGTCTTCGGCGCGGCTCGGTGCGAGGTAGGCGCGGAACAGGTTCTCGAAGTCGTCGGATTTTTCCGGGCGGGTGTGGGCCTGGAGGATGAAGGCGTACATGGAGATTGGCTCCGGGATGGACGGGAAAGATTGCCTATCCTGACGCAAATCAATGCTCACCATTCGTGAGTCTCACGCACGTATCCTTTGTCCTGAAACGGGTTTTTCCGCTTCGTGCACGTCGATATCCTGCCGCCATCCAGAATTTGTCATTTCGAGAACCCCTTCGATGAAAAAGATCCTGCTGATCAATGGCGGCAAGCAGTTCGCCCATTCCGACGGCCGTTACAACGCCACCCTGCACGAGGCCGCCATCGCGTACCTCGACCGTGCCGGCTGCGACGTGAAGGAGACCTTCGTCGATGGCGGGTACGACATTGCCGAAGAAGTACAGAAGATCCTCTGGGCCGACGTGGTGATCTACCAGATGCCGGGCTGGTGGATGGGCGCGCCCTGGACCGTGAAGCAGTACCTGGACGAGGTATTCACCGCCGGCCACGGCAGCCTCTACGCCAACGACGGCCGCACCCGCTCCGACGCCTCGCAGAAGTACGGCAGCGGCGGCCTGCTGCAGGGCAAGCAGTACATGATCTCGGCCACCTGGAACGCGCCGCAGCAGGCCTTCGACGACCCGACCGATTTCTTCGAGGGCAAGGGCGTGGACGCGGTGTACTTCCCCTTCCACAAGGCCAACCAGTTCCTGGGCATGAGCCCGCTGCCGACCTTCCTCTGCGTGGATGTGATGAAGCGTCCGGACATCGAGGGCGATGTGGAGCGCTACCAGCGGCACCTGGCCGAGGTGTTCGGCATCAAGGCGTAAGGCGTCTTCCTGTAGGAGCGAGCTTGCTCGCGAACGGGTTTACCAGCCGCTCCGGTGTTGGGCGGTTCGCGAGCAAGCTCGCTCCTACAAGATCAGGCCCGCCTTGCAAGGATTCGTCAGGATGCACCTGCTCGCGTAGGAGCGGACCTTGTCCGCGATAAAATTCCCCGGCCGCTCCGGCGCAGGGCTGATTGCGGACGGAGTCCGCTCCTACGGGGAACACCCCCGCCACCGGGCGCCCGGCATTGGGTTCCGCCCGCGAATCAGCTAGGCTTCGCCCTTTCCTACTGCCTGTTCAGGAGTTATCCCATGGCCCGTGCATCCGCCCGTCACATCCTGGTTTCCAGCGAAGCCAAGTGCAATGAACTCAAAGCTGCCATCGAAGGCGGCGCCGATTTCGCCCAGGTGGCCCGCGACAACTCCACCTGCCCGTCCGGCCGCAGCGGCGGCGACCTGGGCAGCTTCCGTCCGGGCCAGATGGTCCGCGAGTTCGACCAGGTCGTGTTCAGCGCCCCGCTGAACGTCGTCCAGGGTCCGGTGAAGACCCAGTTCGGCTACCACCTGGTGGAAGTGACCAGCCGCGAGGACTGATCCGCTTCGCCCGCGCCGTGCCCGTCGCCGGGCGCGGCGCCTCCCCTCACACCGGCCCGCCCCGGGCCGCCAGCATCACCCCCAGCCCCACCAGTATCGAGCCGCACACACGCGGCATCAGGCGCTTGCCGCGCCCTTCACCCAGCACGTCGAGCAGCAGCGAGGCGAACAGCACGGCGAGCACGTCGGCGCTGGAGAACACCAGGTTGACGATCACCCCGAGGATGAAGAACTGCAGGCCCACCGGCAGGCTGGCGGCGGGGTCGACGAACTGCGGCAGGAAGGTCAGGAAGAACAGCGCGGTCTTGGGGTTGAGCATCTCCACCACGATGCTGTCGCGCAGCACCTGCGGATGCGCCTCGGCCGCTTCCTCAGCGCCTTCGAGCAGTCGGCGCTGGCCCAGGATCATCGAGCCGCCCAGCCAGATCAGGTAGGCCGCGCCGGCCAGCTTCAGCGCCAGGTACAGGGTGGGCGCATGGTGCAGCAATGCGGCGAGCCCGGCGCTGGCGGCGAGGATGTGCAGGTAGCAGCCCAGGTGGATGCCCAGCGCCGCGTGCAGGCCGGCGCGGCGGCCGTGGGCGAGGGTCTGCGAGGTCATGTAGAGGATGGCGGGGCCTGGCATGCAGGCGAAGGCCAGCGTCGCCAAGGCGAACGAGGCCCAGTAGGCAGACAGCAGCATGATCTGATCCTTCCCTTGATCGCGAGTGGTGGTCTGGCGCCTCACAAGGGAGCGGCGAGCCAGTGGCGGGAAGGTTAGGGACGCGGGCCAGCCAGGCACATACGGCAGTTGCCGTATTTTTTCCGCGCCGGGGTGGCGTTAGGCTGTCTTCCCACAGGTTGGAAGGAATCGACTACATGCGCCCCCGCACGCGTGATATGCACAGGCAAGGCTCAGGCGCTGGGGACTCCCAGGCGTACGGCGTAGGCCGTCAGTTCCGCGGGGCTGTGCAGGTCGAGTTTGCGCATCAGGTTCTCGCGATGCTTGCGCACGGTGAGCGGGCTGATGCTGAAGTGTTCGGCGATCTCCCGCGCACTGTGGCCCTGGGCGGCAAGGGTGAGAATCTGCCGTTCACGCCTGGTCAGTTGCACCGCCGCCAGCAGGTCGGCTTCATCGCGCGGGCGCACATGGGAGCCGTCGAGGATGAAACGCAGGCTGCGCGCCAGGTAGGTCTGTCCGGCACGCAGGGCGTCGATCGCCTCGAGCAGCTCGCTGGTTTCCTCGCCCTTGCTCAGGTAGCCCTGCACGCCGGCATCGAGCACCGAGCGCACGGTGGCCAGTTCGGTGTTGGCGGTGAGCACCAGGATCTTCAGGCGCGGGTGGCGCTGGCGCAGGTCGTGGATGACCTGCAGGCGGTTGAGCCCCGGCATGTTCAGGTCCAGCAGCAACAGGTCGGCCGGGCATTCATCCAGCAGCGACTGCAGGCGAATACCGTCGCCGGCCTCGCCAACCACCTCCACCGCCTCCAGGGTCGAGAGCAACAGGCGCAGTCCATCGCGCACGATGCCATGGTCGTCGGCGACCAGCACCCGCAAGCGCTTCCCTTCCATCCTTCGTCTCCTTGAGGCCATCAAAATGCACAGCAGCCCTCAGCAACGCGAACTGGTCGATCTGTTGTTTCGCCAGTCCTATGCCGTGCTGTTCGCCAACCTGGTGATACCGCTGCCGGTGCTGTACATCTTCCGCAACGCCCTGTCGCCGACGGCGATGGGGGTCTGGCTGGCCGCGCTCTACGTGCTCACGCTGGGGCGGATTGTCCTGGCACGGGCGTACTTCCGACAAGCCCCCGCGGGCACGCCGGGCAAGTATTGGCCCTGGACGGCCACGCTGCTGTCGTGGCTCAGCAGCCTGCTGTGGGGCTGGCTCGGCTGGCTGGGCTTCGCCCATGGCGACCCGCAGCTCTTCGCCTTCACCTGCATCGTGCTGACGGGGCTGGTGTGCGGCGCGGTGCCGTCGCTGTCGGCCTATCCGCCCGCCTATGTCGGTTCGCTCGCCGCCATGCTGCTGCCGCTGCTGGTGCTCTGCCTGAGCCGCCGTGACGAACAGTTCACCACCTACAGCTTCTTCATCGCCTGCCTGGCCGGGGTGAACCTGTACTACAGCCGGGTCACCTACCGCAGCCTCTGCGAAACCGTCCGCCTGCGCCTGGAGAACTCGGAGCTGGTGCAGGACCTCAAGGAGCAACGCGACCGCGCCCAGGCCGCCGACCATGCCAAGACACGCTTCCTCGCCGCCGCCAGCCATGACCTGCGCCAGCCAATCCACGCCCTGGGCCTGTTCGTCGGCGCCCTCGCCTCCCTGGCCGAGCGCGGCCCGGTGAACGCCGCCCAGGCGCGGGACATCGCCACGCGCCTGCGCGCCATGCTCGGCAACCTGGGCAGCCTGCTCAACGGCCTGCTGGACATCTCCCGACTCGACGCCGGGGTGGTGCCGCTGGCCCGCGAGCCCATCGCCCTGCGGCGGCTGTTCACCGACCTGCAACTAGAGTTCGCCGGCACCGCCAGTGAGCGGAACCTGCGCTGGCGGGTGTGCGGCAGCCGGCTTTGGGTGGACAGCGACCCAGTGCTGCTCAAGCGGATGCTGGACAACCTGCTGGCCAACGCCTTCCGCTACACCCAGAGCGGCGGCGTGCTGCTGGGCTGCCGGCGCCACGGCCAGGAGGTGGAAATCCAGGTGCTGGACAGCGGCATCGGCATCCACCCCAGCCAGCAGGAGATGGTCTTCGAGGAGTTCGTCCAGCTGCACAACGCCGAACGCGACCGCAAGCAGGGGCTCGGCCTGGGCCTGGCCATCGTTCGCCATACCGCCCGCCTGCTCGGCCACCCTCTGCGCCTGCAATCGCAGCCCGGACGCGGCTCGCTGTTCGCGGTCCGCCTGCCCCTGGTACAGGCCCCGGCTGCCAGCCCGGCCACCTGTCCCCAGGCCGAAGAGCCCGACACCGAAGGCCTGGGCATCATGGTGGTGGAAGATGAGCGCGACGTCTTGCAGGCCCTCTGCAACCTGCTGGAGGTCTGGGGGCATCGCGTCTATCCAGGCACCACCGCGCTGCACGCCTGCCAGCGGCACATCGAAGCCAGTCATCGTGGCCCGGCCCCCGTCCATCTGATCCTCACCGACTACCGGCTGGGCGCGGGGCAGACCGGCGAGGAAGCGATCCGGCGTATCCGCAGCTACCTGGCGCGCCAGGTGCCGGCGCTGATCGTCACCGGCGACACCTCCCCGGAGCGCCTCCGCGAAGCGACCGCCCACGGTTATCGCCTGCTGCACAAGCCGCTGGATACCGACCAGCTACGGGAGGCTCTGGGCGTCAGCCAGCAGCAAGCGGAAACCGCCTAGCTCCGGGATCGGGCCTCGCAATCCCTGCGGTGCGTCAACGCATGCTCTTCGTACCTTTCCTACGCTCGCGCCCTACAACCTGCGTCCCGGCTAGTCTGAATACAGACGCGCCCTCAGCAGGGCCCACCGCCGAACGAAGGATGTTCCCATGAGCAATGCCAGCGCCACCGCCCTGCCCGACGTCTTCTCCTACCTGAGCCAGCTGCCACAGAACGCCGGCTCCGACATGTTCTTCAGCGTCGGCGCGCCGCCACACATCAAGGTCGAGGGGCACAGCCGGCCGGTCGGCGAGCGCGTGCTGGCCGGTGGCGAGGTGAAGACCCTGGCCTGGCAACTGATGACGCCCGAGCAGGTGACGGAGTTCGAGCGCGACCTGGAGATGAACCTGGCGATCACCGTGCCGGAGCTCGGCCGTTTCCGCGCCAACATCTACTACCAGCGCGGCGAAGTGGCGATGGTGGTGCGGCTGATCAAGCAGGTCATCCCGGACGTGGCCAGCCTCGGCCTGCCGCCGGTCCTCGACAAGCTGGCGATGCAGGATCGCGGGCTGATCCTGGTGGTCGGTGCGGCCGGTTCGGGCAAGTCCACCACCCTGGCGAGCATGCTGGACTTTCGTAACCGTCACCGCTCCGGACATATCGTCTGCATCGAAGACCCGATCGAATTCCTCCACTCGCACCAGAAGTCGATCATCGACCAGCGCGAGGTCGGCCTGGATACCCACAGCTACGCCGATGCCCTGCGCAACGTGCTGCGCGAGGCGCCGGACGTGATCATGCTCGGCGAAATCCGCGATGCACCGACCATGCAGAACGCCCTGCACTACGCCGAAACCGGCCACCTGTGCGTGGCCACCCTGCACGGCACCAGTTGCCGCCACGCCATCGAGCGCATCACCCGCTTCTTCCCCGACGAGGCCCGGCCGCAGGTGCTCGCCGACCTGTCGCAGAACCTGCTGGCGCTGATCGGCCAGCGCCTGGTCCCCGGCACGCGCCAGCGCCGCGCGGTAGCGGTGGAGCTGATGCTGGGGACGCCGCACATCCGCGGCATCATCCAGCGCGACGAACTGCCGGAGCTCAAGGGCGCGGTGGAGCGCGCCCTGGAAAGCGGCATGCAGAGCTTCGACCAGAGCCTCTACAGACTGCTGGAGGAAGGCCGCATCAGCGTCGCCGACGCACTCAAGTTCGCCGACTCGCGCACGGACCTGGCGCTGAAGATCAAGCTGGAACGCGGGATGGACGACGACAGCGTGGGACCGGTGTTCGGCGCCTGAAACGGACGCGGACCAGGCTCCGCTCCTGCGTGGAGACTGATCGCGCTTGACCTCGGTTCAGCGCCGGCACCGTCGACGGAGCAAGGTGTAACGGCGTACAACCGCGAACGGTTGTACGCCCTACGATGCGTTGCCCCATGAACACCGGCGCGACAGATTCTCGCAGGAGCGGACTCCGTCCCCGATAGCCCCGTTCCCAGCGGCGCCAGGCAAACACTTCAGCCAGCCCCCGCGCACTGATCGATCCCCCTCGCTGCAGCCCCACTTTCGAAGCCGCTTGAGAGGCAAGCGACTATGCTGATGGCCAATAGACAGAACCGGCACGCACAGACCGGTCGAACCTTGCCATTCGCCCCTGGGGGATTTACATGGGCTTGTCTCAACCGCCTTACCTGCCGGCCATCCTGAGCCTGTCGTTGCTGCTGGCCGGCTGTTCCAGCTCCACCACCACGCCGTGCGATGCGTCCATGGGCGGACAGCGCTGCCACATCGAACGCCTGCTCTACCGGAACGACATGCTGCAGGCAAAGCTGTTGATCGCTTCCGGCGACCTGGAAAACTACGAGCTGGCGAACGCCCTGCTCGATCGCGCCCAACCCTACGATGAGCGCGGCGAGGCGAGCTTCTACAAGGCGCTGCTGAAGATCAAGGAAGGCCCGCAGGTGAACGAAGTGCTGCCGCTGCTGGAGCAGGCCGCCGATGCGGGCCAGCCCTACGCCGTGGCGCTGCTGTACAAGATCTGGTCCGAGCCCTATCTGGTGGACAAGGCCAACCCGGGCAAGGCCCTGCGCTATCAGCGGGCCTACTCGGGCCTGGACGTCGCCCGCAGCGGCTACCCCTCGTTCGAGCAGTCCCTGACAGTGGTCGACAACCTGCTGGCCCAGCCGTCCGCCCTCGCCAGCCAGCAGGTCCGGCGCTAGCGCTCGTCCGGTTCCGGCGAGGCCTGCTCGAAGGTTCGCTCGCCGGAGCTCTTGCCATGGGGCAGATGGTGCTCGATCACCGCATTGAGCTCCGCGCCCAGCAGCAATACCGCCGAGGAAATGTAGAAGTACAGGAGCAGGACAATGATGGCGCCTACGCTGCCGTACATGGCGTTGTAGTCGGCGAAGTTCTTCACGTAGAAACCAAAGCCCAGGGACGCGCAGATCCACAGCACCACCGCGAGCATCGAGCCGGGGGTGATGAAACGGAATTTCTGCTTCACATTGGGCGTGACGTAATAGATCACGGCCACCGCCATCATCATCAGCAGGACGATGACCGGCCAGCGCAGCACGCTCCACAGCAGCACCACGAAATCCTCCAGCCCCACTCGCGCGGCGATCCAGCCCATGACCTGCGGGCCGAGGATCATCAGCGCGGCGATGACCAGCAGCATGCCGACGATGCCGAAGGTGTAGAGCAGCGACAGCGGAATGCGCTTCCACGCCGGGCGCGCCTCGCGCACGTCGTACGCCGCGTTCAGCGCGGTCATCAGCGAGCGCACCGCCGCCGAGGACGACCACAGCGCCACGATGATACCGATCGACAGCAGGCCGCCCTGGCGCTGCTGCAACTGGTCGATGACCGGGTTGACCTGCTCCAGCGCCTGGGCCGGCAGTACGTAGTCGGCCTGCCCTCGCAGCCAGTCGAAGAACTCCGGCAGGTGCAGGAAGCCCAGCAGGGCGATGAGGAACAGCAGGAAGGGGAATAGCGAGAACAGCCCCTGGTAGGCCAGCGCGGCGGCGTAGGTGGGCATCTCGTCGTCGAGAAACTCCTTCACCGTCAGGCTGATCAGTTTCCAGGGCCCCAGGCTGAGCCCCCGCATGTCCACGAATCGCATCCCGCTCCGTCCTTCTGCTGGCTGCCCGCCGACCGCTGGCTGCAGGGTGGACCTGCGCGGCGCGGGCAAAGTTGCAATGACAAGCGCGGCGCAGAGCGCCCGCCACGACAGACCATAGCCGCTGGGCGGCCTTCGGTGCCAGACGGAAGTTGCTCGCGGACGACTCAGTCGGCCAGCCGATAGACCTTGGCGAAACGCTCCGCCTTCACCACGCCGAAATCCCCGGGCGCGTACTGCATGACCCAGTCGCCGGCCGCACCGGCGAGACGGTCGCCGCCCGCCGAGCGCACGAGGGTGAACGGCTCGTCCATGCGCCTGGCGAGCACCACCGCCGGGCGGTTGCGATAGGCGCCGGGCTGGCCATGGGCGAGCAGCGCGTCGGCGGGCAGGTACTTCGGGTCGAAACGCTCGCGGGAGACCACCCAGCGCTCCCCCGCCGCGCTGGTGATGATCGCATCGCCCGGCGCGTAGCGGTTCGGACCTTCGAGGCTCATCAGCTCGCCCGGCGCTGTGGCGAATTCGACGGTGACGGTTTCATCCTTGACCACGCGTTGCGCGGCGGAATCGCTGGAGAGGTCGAGTTGGGTCAGTTCGAGCATGGCAACGGCAGTGGGCCTGCCTCCGAAAGTGCGTGACGGATGAAACCGGGCCGGCGCCCGGGTCGTGCGGCCGGCCAGATTAACCGGAAAGAAAGGTCTCCGCGAGCGCGTCCCGGCGCGACGACGGGCACGTAATGCAGCCGGCAGAACGCCGCGTCATGGCCTATAAACTCCCTGGCGCTTGTGCGCCCCACTCCTATTGCCGTACAGGAAAACAGCATGCCGATCCGTCTGATCCCCCGCCTCGCCCTGCCCCTCCTGCTGCTGACCGGCCTGGCCACCCAGGCCGACGAGACCGCCGACGAAGCCAAGTTCCTCGAGGACTCCGTGGCCTACTTCGACCAGATCACCCGCACCAACCTGCCGCACCGGGTGGACAAGGTCACCACCCTCAACAGCGTACAGCTCGACCCGGCGAAGAAGATGCTGTATTACCGCTACGCGATTTCCAGTCTGCGCATGGACCAGATGGACCTGGGCGCCCGCGCCAAGTTCGAGAATGGCCTGAAATCCCAGCTGGAGAGCACCACCTGCCAGCAGACCGAACTGCTGCAGCGCTTCCGCGAACATCACCTGAGCGTGACCCACGAATACACCGGCAGCGACGGCAAGCCGCTGGCCAGCATCACCATCGACCCGCAGACCCTGAGTTGCGCCAAGAGTTGAACGCCCGCCCCATGAGCCGTGCCGACTACCACCAGGAACACGCCCAGCGCGCCGAGGCCGAAGCCCGGCGCCTGCTGGCCGAGCGCGAGGCCATGGGCGCGCGCTGGCTGCCCTGGGTGGCCACCGAGCTGTATCGCCTGACTCCGCCCCACTACGCGGCGATGGTCCGCCGCGAGCTGGAACGCCTGGCCACCGGCTGAACGGTGAAGCGGCACGCCGTGCGGAGGCTATGCTGTAGCTGTCCGCTCTCGGATCGAGGGCGTCCCGTCGGAGGACACGCCATGAAAGGTCTCGACGCGAAGAAGCAAAGCAAGAAGAAGCCGCTGAAAACCGCACACGAAAAGCGTATGGCCAAGCGGCAGAAGAAATCCGGCAAGACGCTGCTGGGCACTCCGCAGCAGCCCTCCTGAGGGCCAGCCCCTCGTCACGCGGATAGCCTTGGGAGAGGCTATCCGCTTATCGAATTCCACCCCGCCCGTCCTTGAAGCCTAGGGCGTATAACGTTCGACGTCATACGCCGTTTGACCTTGGCCTCGGATCGCTCCGGGGCCCTGCACTGAGCCACCGACAAGGCACTTCGATCCCAGCCATGGCGCGGCCATTGCGTGCGGTGTATCGGCGTACAACCGCGAACGGTTGTACGCCCTACGGGAACATCCGCTCCTACGAAAGCGCAGTCACCGTCAGGACGATGCGGTTCGATGGACGGCCGGTTTCAGTCATCCGCCTTCGGATCGAGCCCCGGGAACAGCACCTCGGTAAAGCCGAACTTGCTGAAGTCGGTGATCCGCGACGGATACAGCCGGCCGATCAGGTGATCGCACTCGTGCTGCACCACGCGGGCGTGGAAACCCTCGACGCTGCGGTCGATCGGCTGCCCCTGCGGGTCGACGCCCTGGTAGCGGATCGAACGGTAGCGGTTCACCGCACCGCGCAGGCCGGGGACCGACAGGCACCCCTCCCAACCCTCCTCCAGTTCCTCGCCCAGCGGCGTGATCACCGGATTGAGCAGAATGGTCGGCGGCACCGCCGGGGCATCCGGATAGCGCTCGCTGCGCTCGAAACCGAAGATCACCAGTTGCAGGTCCACGCCGATCTGCGGAGCGGCCAGGCCGACGCCGCCGACCTGGTGCATGGTCTCGAACATGTCGTCGATCAGCGTCTGCAGCTCCGCGCTGCCGAACATCGACGCGGGCACCGGCGGCGCCACGCGCAGCAGGCGTTCGTCACCCATCTTGAGAATCTCGCGGATCATCTCGCCCTCGCCCTGAGTCTCGCTGGAAAGCGGCATCCTCGGCCATGCGCGGGCATCGCGCAAGCCAGGTGACCATTGGGCCCTCGCGCCACGGAGGGCACGCCGGCGGTGCTAGACTCAATCCTGACGAAATTCAGCAAATGGCGGCGATCTGTCGAAAATCACGGCAAATCGGTGTCAAACCCAGGGGGTATGACCGGTTGGGGGCGGAGGTTCGTCATGAACAGGCATTACTACATCAGCGACAACCTGGACGACCTGGAAACCGTCGAACAGGAACTGGCGCAAAGCGGCATCAGCATGGAGCAAATGCACGTATTGAGCGATCAGGATGCCGAGTTGAAGGACCATCGGCTGCATCAGGTGCCGTCGATGATGAAACAGGACGTGGTGCACTGGGGCAAGATCGGTCTGCTGATCGGCGTCGCGCTGGCGGTGCTGGTTCTGCTGACGGGCTACCTGAGCGGCTGGACGCAGTCCGCCGCGGGCTGGATTCCGGTGCTGTTCCTCGCCGCGGTGCTGCTGGGCTTCAGCCTGTGGGAAGGCAGCTTCGTCGGCCTGCAGCGCCCCAGTGGTGACGTGCGCCGCTTCGAGCCCAGCCTGCATGCGGGCCAGCATGTGTTCTTCGTCGACGTGAAACCCGACCAGGAACCCCTGCTGGACATGGTGGTGCGCAGCCACCCGCGCCTGGAAATCGCCGGCTTCGGTTCGGCCATGCCGAGTTGGCTGGTCTCCGTCGAGCACGCCTGGAATCGCTTCCGTCACATGATGTGACGCGTGGGCGCCTCCCGTTCCGCGCCGCCCGCGCGCCGCGGACGGGCGTCCTGCGGCTGGAATCGGCCCTCCTTGATTCAAATCAGACCGACGAGCGCGCCCAACCTCGAAACTAGGTCTTGGACACCGCGTGCATCGAGCGTCACGTCAGGCCACGCTTTCACGCCGGCTTGCGGCGCCAGCACTCGTCAGGAGGCCCCTATGACCCGCCCCACCCAGGTCATCATTCGATCCATCCCGGGCATCGACCGCCAGCAGTACCTCATCCGCCTGAGCTACCAGGTGGAGAATCCGGCCAGCCGCGACGCGCGGGTGAGATTCCAGCTGGACGGCGAGATCGACGGCCAGCCGTTCAAGGATGACTTCGAGCTGCCCGGCGACATCGCCTTCAACTTCGCCAGCAGCGCCACCCGCCTGCTGCGCCGCCACGGCCTGCGCCAGCGCCCGGGGCCGGTGATGCGCTTTCGCAAGGAACACGATCAGGTCTTCGACGACCTGCGCCACCTGCTCAGGGCCGAACCCGGCAGACCGGTGGACCTGCAGCGCATGGCGTCGCTGGCGCCGGTGCAACCGCGTTGCGCGGTGGCCGAATCCATCGTGCGCGGGCGCGGCTAGACCGTTCAGACCAGCTCGATGCCGTCGTCGAGGATGACGATCAAGCCCTGCTTGTACAGGCCGCCGATGGCCTTCTTGAAGTTGCCCTTGCTGACGCCGAACTGCTGCGCGATCAGCTCCGGCGGGCTCTTGTCGCTGAGGGCAAGTTTGCCGCCGGCCTCGCGCAGAGCCTGGAGAATCTGTTCGCTCAGCGCGTCGGAAAGCCCCGCGCCGGCCGGTTGCAGGCTCAGGCTGATCTTGCCGTCGGCGCGCATTTCCTTGATGTAGCCGGTCTCGCGCAGGCCGTTGCGCATGAACTTGAAGACTTCGTTCTTGTGGATCAGGCCCCAGTGCTTGCCGTCGATGATGGCCTTGTAACCCAGGTCGGTACGCTCCACGACGAGCAGGTCCACCTGCTGGCCGGCCTTGTAGCGGGCCGGGGTGTTGTCCAGGTAGCGATCCAGGCGCGCGGTGGCGGTGATGCGGCGGGTGCGCTCGTCGAGGTAGACGTAGACCACGCAGTAGTCGCCGACCTGCAGCGGGCGCTTCTCTTCCGAGTGAGGCAGCAGCAGGTCCTTGGGCAGGCCCCAGTCGAGGAACAGGCCGACGCGGTTGACCTCCACCACCTTGAGGCTGGCAAAGCCGCCGACCTGCACCTTGGGCTTCTGGGTGGTGGCGATCAGACGGTCTTCGCTGTCGAGGTAGATGAACACGTTGAGCCAGTCGCCCACTTCGGTGGGTTCGTTCTTCGGCACGTAACGCTTGGGCAGCAGGATTTCGCCGTGGCTCTCCCCATCCAGGTAGAGACCGAAATCGGTGTGCTTGGCCACCTGCAACGAATTGAACCGACCTATGACTGCCATGACGCTTACCTCGTGAACGGGGCGGGCATTCTACGCGCAATGGCGCCAGGATGCGCCTTCGGCCGCCGAACGCCGCAGGATGGTAGGAGCGAGCTTGCTCGCGAACTCACACCGGCGGCTCCGGTATCAGACGGTTCGCGAGCAAGCTCGCTCCTACAGGTTCTGTTCCGCCTGACCGAACTGTAGCTCGGCCAGCCGCGCATACAGCGGGCTGCTGGTCACCAGCTCGGCGTGCCGCCCCAGCGCCACCAGCCGGCCGTGATCGATCACCGCGATACGATCGGCGTTCAGCACCGTGGCCAGCCGGTGCGCGATCACCAGTGTGGTGCGGCCGCTCATCAGCCCCGGCAGGGCTTGCTGGATCAGGTGTTCGCTTTCCGCGTCGAGCGCGCTGGTGGCTTCGTCCAGCAGCAGGATCGGCGCGTCCACCAGCAGCGCGCGGGCGATCGCCAGGCGCTGGCGCTGGCCGCCGGAGAGTCCCTGGCCGCTCTCGCCCAGGTGGGTCTGGTAGCCCTGCGGCAAACGCAGGATGAATTCGTGGGCATGGGCCGCGCGGGCGGCGGCTTCGACGTCGGCGTCGGAAGCAGCGGGCCGGCCGTAGCGGATGTTCTCCTCCACGCTGCCGAAGAACAGCGCCGGGTTCTGCGACACCAGGGCGTAGTTGCGGCGCAGGTCGGCGGGGTCGAGCTGGGCGATGGGCTGGCCGTCGATGCGGATGCAGCCTTGCTGCGGATCGTAGAAGCGCAGCAACAGGTCGAACAGCGTGGATTTGCCGGCGCCGGAGGGCCCGACCAGCGCCAGGGTTTCCCCCGCCTCGACGCGCAGGTCGATGCTGTCGATGGCCCACTGTTCCGGGCGCGAGGGATAGGCGAAGCGCACCCCTTCCAGCGAGAGGCTGCCGCTGACTCGCTGCGGCAGTTGCAGCACGTCGCTGGCTGGCCTGTGGATATCGCTGCGCGCCCGCAACAGCTCGGCGATGCGCTCGGCCGCACCGGCGGCACGCTGCAGCTCGCCGATCACCTCGCTCAAGGTGCCGAAGGCCATGCCGACGATCAGGCTGTAGAACACGAAGGCCGCCAGCTCGCCGGCGGTGATCCGTCCGGCGATCACGTCCATGCCGCCGACCCAGAGCATCACGCCCACCGCGCCCAGCACCAGCAGGATCACCACGCTGACCAGCCAGGAGCGCTGCATGATACGCCGCCGCGCGGTATCGAAAGCCTGCTCGACGGTGGCGCCGAAGCGCTGACGATCCTGCGCCTGGTGGTTGTAGGCCTGCACCGTCTTGATCTGCCCGAGAGTCTCGCCGACGTAGCTGCCGACATCGGCGACGCGGTCCTGGCTCAGCCGCGACAGGCTGCGCACACGGCGGCCGAACAGCAGGATCGGCGCGATCACCAGGGGCAGCGCGGCGACCACGATGCTGGTCAGCTTGGCATTGGTGACGAACATCAGCGCCACGCCGCCGATCAGCATCAACGTGTTGCGCAGCGCCATCGACAGCGACGAGCCGATCACCGTCTGCAGCAGCGTGGTATCGGCGGTCAGGCGCGACTGGATTTCCGAGGCGCGGTTGTTCTCGTAGAAGCCCGGATGCAGCTCGATCAGGTGGTCGAACACCCGCCGGCGGATGTCGGCGACGAAGCGCTCGCCAATCCACGACACCAGGTAGAAGCGCACGAAAGTGCCCACCGCAAGCCCCGTCACCAGGACGAAGAAGACCCCGATGGCCCGGTTGAGCAGCGGCTCGGACTGGGTGACGAAGCCCTGATCCACCAGCATGCGGATACCCTGCCCCAGCGACAGGGTGATCGCGGCGGTGAACAGCAGGGCGACCAGCGCCCCCAGGGCGCGCCAGCGATACGGGGCGAGGAACGAACGGGCCAGGCGCAGGGCGTTGCGCTGACGGGACGACAGCAGGGGCATGGACGACTCGATGCGCGCATCAGGACCCTCGAGCGTAGCACCCCGGATGCCGCACAGGGCGACGACCGACGCGGCTTGGAACCATTCATGCCATTAGCGCCCCTAAGGATGCTCATTTCGTGTACAATGGGCGGCCAATTTGCGAAGACAGGTATGGCAGACATGACCTCCAAGCCCTCCACCCGCCAGAAAGCCGCTCCCAAGGCCCCCGCAGCGACCGCCACCAGCGAGTCCCTGGAAGCCCAGATTGCCGCCTTCCTGAAGTCCGGCGGCGAGATCCAGCAGATCGCCAAGGGCGTCACCGGTCAGAACTACGGCGCACCGAGCCGCCACATCAGCCTCGGCAAGAAGTAACCCCCCTTTCGGCAAGCCTGCCGGCCCCCGGCAGGCTGCCCGTTTCCCCACGCAATTCCCGCCATCTTTTATTGCCTCCACGCCTTGCTCTCGGGCAGAGTCCGCCAATAGTCAGGACCTGGCCACCCCGGCCACCGTTGCAAGGAGCCCCTCGATGTTGCCCCCGCCCCCGGAAAAGCTGCTGTCCCGCAACCTGCTGGATGTGCTCATCCGCGCCGGTCTGATTCTGCTGCTGGCCCTCTTCTGCTTTAGGATCTTCCACCCCTTCCTCGACCTGATGCTGTGGTCGGTGATCCTCGCCATCACCCTCTACCCGCTGCACCAGATGTGCAGCCGCGCCCTGGGCGAACGGCCGAACAGCGCGGCGACGCTGATCGTGCTGCTGGGCCTGGTGATCCTGCTGGTGCCGGTGGTGGTGATCGGCCTGTCCATGGCCGAGTCCGTGCGCGACCTGGTGCAGGCGATCCAGAACCGCACCCTGCAGATTCCGCTGCCACCGGACTCGGTACAGAACTGGCCGGTGATCGGGCAGTACGTCTTTCGCTTCTGGCATCGCGTGGCCACCGACTTCATGGGCGTCGCGCACCAACTGGCTCCGCATCTGCAAGGCGTGGCGAAGAAGATCGCCGGCCAGGCGGCGGGCGTCGGCATGGGGTTGATGCAGTTCCTCGCCGCCTTCGTCATCGCCGGCGTGATCATGGCCTACGGCGCGCTGGGTAGCCGCACCGCCTGCGACATCGCCATCCGTATCTCCGGCCCGGAGCGCGGCCCCGGCCTTGCCGAACTGTGCACCGGGACCATCCGCGCGGTGGCCCAGGGCGTGGTGGGCGTGGCCTTCATCCAGACCATGATCCTCGGCCTCGGCTTCATCGTCATGGGCATCCCCGGCGCCGGCCTGCTGTCCCTCGGCGTACTGCTGCTGGGCATCACCCAGCTGCCGGTCGTGCTGATCACCCTGCCAGCGATCATCTACGTGTTCATGACCGGCGACTCGCTGCTGGTGAGCATCCTGTTCACCGTCTGGACCGTCATCGGCGGCCTCAGCGACAACGTGCTCAAGCCGCTGTTGTTCGGCCGCGGCGCCAAGGTGCCGATGGCCGTGATCCTCATCGGCGCCCTGGGCGGCATGCTCAGCAACGGCATCATCGGCCTGTTCGTCGGCCCGGTGGTCCTGGCCCTGGGCTACGAGCTGTTCATGTCCTGGGTGCGCGAGCGCGAAACGCTGGCCGAGCCGCCCACCACCCCGTCGCCCTGAAGCGCCCCCGCCGGGCCTCAGGGCAGCGCGACCATCTCCTTCAGCGTCACCGCCCAGGTCCCTTTCGGATTGAGGTAGCGGTAGCCGAACCGCGAACCGTTGGCGCGGGCCGTCAGCACCGCGTTCCAGGCCAGGCCGCGCTGCAGGTCATGGGCCGGATCGAGGAGGAAGAACGCCTCCTCGCTCATGCCCACCGCCAGCCCCCAATGGCGGATGTCGCTGTCCTTGCGGCCGTGGAAGCCCAGCACCACCGGGACGTTCGCCTCCAGGTGCCGACGGGTCAGCTCGACCATGCGCCGACCGCTGCCCCGTACGACCTGGAACTCCTTGTCGCTGATCACCTTGAGCAGCTCCAGCAGATCGTCACCGGTGGTGCCGACGCGGATCAGCGTCTCGCGCTGCTCCAGCGCCTGCATCAGGCGGCCATAGCGCGTGCGCGAATCCACCGGTGCCAAGCCCTTGGCCTGGCGGCGGCCCAGCTGGTTGCGCGCCAGCATCGCCATCACCAGGCAATAGGGGCCGCAGGCACCGTCCATGTCGCCCTGGCGCAGGTGCACCTTGTCGCCGCGTTTGTTGATCAGGCCGCCACTGCCGCTCTCGTCCACATCCCAGTGCAGCCCGTCGATCAGGGTTATCCGCATCGTTCCGTCCCCGTCCGTTTGTAGGTCTGACCGGCAGGTGTGCGGATCATTCCAGTGGCTTGCGGTTACAATGGTGCCCCTTTTCCTGCTGCGGTCTTCCGTCATGTCCGAACCCATCCGCCTGTCCAAGCGCCTCGCCGAGCTGCTGCCCTGCTCGCGCCGCGAAGCCGAGCTGTACATCGAAGGCGGCTGGGTGACGGTGGATGGCGCGACGGTGGAAGAGCCACAGTTCAAGGTCGACGCCCAGCACATCGCACTGCTGCCCGGCGCCATGCCCGAGCCCCTGCCGCCGGTCACCCTGCTGCTGCACAAGCCCGCCGGCTACAGCGTCGAGGATGCGGTGGCCCTGCTGCGGGAGGAGCAACGCTGGAGCGACGATCCCTCGTCGCAACGCCTGTTGCGCAAGCACTTCCGCCAGCAACGCCCGACCACCCCGCTGGAAGACGGCGCCAGCGGCCTGCTGGTGTTCACCCAGAACTTCGGCGTCATTCGCAAGCTGATGGACGATGCCGCGCGGGTCGAGCACGAGTACGTGATCGAAGTCAGCGGCGAGCTGGATGCCCATGGCCTGAAGCAGATGGTCCAGGGCCTTCCGCTGAAGGCCAGCTGGCAGAGCGAGCAGCGCCTGCGCATCGCCGGCAAGCAGGTGCGCCCGGGGCTGATCGGCAAGCTGTGCCGGGAAGCCGGGCTGCGCGTCGAGGCGATCCGCCGCATCCGCCTGGGCGGCGTGGCCATGGCCAAGCTGCCGGTCGGCCACTGGCGCTACCTGCAGCCGGGCGAACGTTTCTAAGGGGCGCTCCGGGCTCCCCGTGCAACGTGGGGAGCCGCTCTGGTACGCCGTTTTGCGCTGCTATCGATGGCATCGATAGTGAACAGCAGGCACTTTCAGTTCTCTTCGCCGGGCCCAGGCGGCATCTTCACCCCATCAGCTCGCAGGAACCCGAAACCCGCGACATTCGCCCACGGCTCTAACGAGGATTGGATCATGCAAATCGTACTGGACTTCCTGCTGCTGGTTGGCTCCCTGGTGGAGCTGCTGCTCTACGTCGTCCTGGCCAGCGTGATCCTGGCCACCGTCGTGCTGGCCAGCGTGGTCGCAGTGCTGACCCTGCGTTCGCCGGGTCAACCGATCACCATTCCCGAACGTCGCCGGCCGCAGGTCCGCAAGCCGCGTCCGGCCCTCGTGCAACAACCGGCACTGGCGAAGGCGGCCTGAGGCCGCCCCCACCACTGAGCCTGTCGGGGGCAATCGCGCCCGGCTTCAGGAATGGCCGATGCCCTGGTCTTCCAGGTGGTCCGCCTCGAACAAGGTCTCCAGCTCCTTGCGCGCCTCGCGGGCGGTCTGGATCACCGCCTTCTCGTCGTCGTACACACGGTACTGGGCCATCAGCACCGCTTCGTCGTGGCGCTTGAAGCGGCGGATACGCGCCGCGACCTGCTCCTCGCTCAACCCAAGTCCGGTCAGCAGCAGTCGGCTCATCTCCAGGCTGGAGTGGAAGGTCTCGCGCACCGGGTTGGCATCGGCATCGAGCAGGTGGTAGACGTGCTGGCGGTTGCGCGCACGGCCGATGATCTTCATGTGCGGGTAGAGCTTGCGCACCAGCCGCGCGGTCTCGATGTTGGTCTGCGGATCGTCGGTGGCGACCACGAAGAACTCGGCCTTTTCCACCTGGGCGGCGCGGAGGATTTCCGGGCGCAGCGGGTCGCCGTAGAAGATCGGGATGTTGCCGTAGCTGCGGGTCAGTTCGATGGTGTCCACCGAGGTGTCCAGCGCGACGAAGGGCACGCCCTGGGCGCGCATGATACGGGCGACCACCTGGCCCATCCGGCCCATGCCGGCAATCACCACGCGGGGCGCGTCGTCGGGCAACTGGCGGTATTCCGGCGGCGGCTCGCGCAGGGCAGCCGGCTTGGGCTTGATGTTGCGCGCCAGGGCCAGCACCAGCAGCGGTGTCATCGCCATCGACAGGGTGATGCCCAGCACCAGCAGCGCATGCAGGTCGGCATCCATCAGGCCCTGGGCCCGCGCCAGCTTGAATACCACGAAGGCGAACTCGCCGCCGGCCCCCAGCAGCACGCCCAGGCGTAGAGCCGAGACCTTGTCCAGCCCACCGGCTAGGCGACCGATGAGAAACAGCAGCGGCAACTTGATGCCCACCAGCAGCAGGGTCAGGCCGATCACCCGCAACGGCTCGCTCTGCAACAGGCTGAGGTCGGCGCTCATGCCGACGCTGATGAAGAACAGCCCCAGCAGCAGCCCCTTGAACGGCTCGATCTGCGCTTCCAGTTCGTGACGGTATTCCGAGTCCGCCAGCAGCAGGCCGGCGAGGAAGGCGCCCAGGCCCATGGACACCCCCGCCTCCTCCATCAGCCAGGCAGTGCCCACCACCACCAGCAGCGCGGTGGCGGTAGACAGGTCGGCCTGGCCGGTACGCGCCACCGAGCGGAACACCGGACGCAGCAGGAAGCGCCCGCCGATCACCACCACGGCGATGCTGCCGACCACTTCCATGACATGCGCCAGGTCGCCGCCGGCCGCCGCGGAATCGGCGCGCGCGCCCAGCAGCGGGATCATGGCAATCAGCGGGATGGCCGCGATGTCCTGGAACAGCAGGATGGCGAAGGCCAGGCGGCCATAGGGGCTGTTCAGTTCCTTGCGCTCGGCGAGGATCTGCAGGCCGAAGGCGGTGGACGACAGGGCCAGGCCGCCGCCGATCACCACCGCGGCGTTCACCGGCAGGTCGAACGCCAGCACGCCGAGGCTGCCCAGCGCCAGCGCGGTGAGCAGCACCTGGGCCAGGCCCACGCCGAACACCTGCTTGCGCATTACCCACAGGCGCTTGGGCGAAAGCTCAAGGCCGATGATGAACAGCAGCAGCACCACGCCCAGCTCGGACAGGCTGGCGACGCTTTCCGGGTTGTCGATCAGCCCCAGCAGCGAGGGGCCGATGAACACGCCGGCCAGCAGGTAGCCGAGCACGGCCCCCAGCTGCATGCGCTTGGCCAGCGGCACCATGAATACCGCAGCGAGCAGGAAGACCACTGCCGACTGCAGGTAATTCGTCCCATGTTCCATGTATCAAGACTCCTTGGAAGGGGCGGGGCGAAACGAAGCCCCACCCACGTCGTTCAAATCCGGCAGCTTTCGATTCAAGTGCCTTCGAATCCGGCATCGAGGGCCACGCCCTCGGCCAGCAGGTGGCGCTGGAACTGCCCGGCCAACGCTTCCACCTGGCCCCACGGCTGTGCGTGACGCTCGTCCAGCGCCACATGGCTGGCGGCGCGGCAGCGCGCGTCGAGCCCGCAGTCCTGGTAGAAGGCGTTCACCACCTCGACCATCGGCTCCCGCTGGTTCTCCATCAGGATCGCGCCATGGGCGAGCACCACGTAACGGCCATCGCTGGGGCGGCGGCGCCAGCGCTGGGCGGTGCCTACCAGTTTCCGCCCCGCCAGGTTGACGTTGTAGCGACCGTCGCAGAAGGCCCCTTCCACCTCGCCCAGCCCCGGGTCCAGGCCGAGCGCGGCCAGCCAGTCGCAAAGCGGCTGGCACAGGCGCTGGTAGGCGGTTTCGATGCGCGTCTGTTCATTGTCCGTAGGCGGAATCGCATAGACCAGGGCGACGTTGAGCACGGCGGGCGATTGCGGCACCGGCTCGCCGCCGGTATCGCGCAGGGCGATGGGCCAGCCCAGGCCGGCGCAGGTCTGTTCCGCCGTGCTGAAACCGTCCAGTCGGCTGAGCCGGCGCGGCATCACCAGCGCCTGCTGAAGCGGGCGCCAGAACAGCAGTCCGCTGTCCCGACCGCCATGGAAGGCATGGTCCAGCAGGGCTCGTTCGGCATCCAGGCCCTCTTCCACCGGCAGGCGTTGCACTCTGTTCATGACCGATTCCTTCAGCATTCCAGGGGGGCGGACTATGCCCGCAGCAGGCGAATCCGACAATGATCAGAGACGGGTAGTTGCGGCCATAGCGACTTTTCGAAGGTAGCTTCAGTGTGCGGCAGTGAACAACCCGAGCACTTCTTTCCCCCCATGCCACGACAGTGCCATCACCGCTGTCTATTCTCCAACTGCCCGAATGGGCCAGGGAGGGGCGGTAATAGTGTCCAGGACATGGCTCCAGCAGTTGCAGCACTCCATCGCCGTGAATGACGCGATGGCGTTGCCGGTTGCCCGGGAAAACCTGCGACGGCTGTATTTCGCCTCGGCGTTCGCCGTGGCTTTCGATCTAATCCACATCCTGGTGTTCTGGCTCAACCTGCAGGGCTCCGCCCCGGAGCACGACGGCTGGCGCCTGGACATCATCCGTATCCACGCCACCATCGCCGTCCTGTTCAGCGCCCTGGGCCTGCTCGCCTGGCTCGCCTCCCGCCCCCAGCGCAATGCACCGCTGTGGTACATGAAACTCCTGAGCCTGCTGGCCAGCACCGTCCTGCTCGGCTTCGGCATCGCCATCACCGGCGCGGACCAGCAGGTCACCAGCAGCATCACGCCCTTCCTGATGAGCTCCGTGGGTGCAGCCCTGATCATCCTGATGCGCCCACGCCATGCCATCACCCTCTACATCCTCGCCCTCAGCGCCTTCGAAGTGACGATGATGCTCACCCAGTCGACCCCGGAGCTGCGCCTGTCCAACCAGATGGGCGGGCTGACCATCTGCGGCATCGGCCTGATCCTGTCGCTGATCCTCTGGCATGGTCACGTACGCAACCTGCGTCAGCGCCAGTTCCTCCGCCAGCAGCGGCAGGAACTGGAAGAGAAGAACCGCCAGCTGGAATACCTCGCCGGCCATGATCCGCTGACCGGCCTGTTCAACCGGAGGCAGTTCGACCAGTTGGTGACCATGGAGCTGTCACGGGTATCCCGGCAGCCTGCGCCGGTCAGCCTGCTGATGGTGGACCTGGATCATTTCAAGTTCATCAATGACCGCTATGGCCACCCATTGGGCGACGAAGTGATCCGCCATGCCGCCAACCTGTTGCGCAACTACACCCGCAGCGGCGACAGCGTGGCGCGGCTGGGCGGGGAGGAGTTCCTGCTGCTGTTGCCCGACACGGGCCAGTCGCAGGCCCGCAACATCGCCGAGAAGGTCCGCAAGCTGTTGGAAGAAACCCCGCTGCCGATGAAGGACGGCCTGCTCTACCTGACCGCCAGCTTCGGCATCGCCAGCCTGGAGGCCGGCATACCCGGCACCTACGAGCTGCTCTACGCTGCCGCGGACAAGGCGCTGTACCGGGCCAAGGCCAGCGGGCGCAATCGGGTGGAGTTGATCGAGGTGGGGGCGCAGATGGGGACGTTTGATTGAAGGCTGGGTAGCGTTACATCCTCCGGCCGTCCTCACGCCTGCTGCTCTACGTAGGAGCGGGCGATGCTTTTCTTTGGGTGTTCAGCGTCGCTGACGTGTGGGCTGGAAGATTTTGTTTCGCCCCTCGGGCGAGTCACTTTCTCAAACGACGGATGGCCGCCCCCAAGAAAGTAACCCAAGGGCTCGTCCCGACATCCGGGCCCGGCTTCGCCGGACTGATTCGCTTCGCTCACCCTTCGGGCCAGACTTCGGCTGTTACTGCGCTGCGCTCCGTTTCCCTCCTTCCGGCATTGCTCCGAGGGTCGGCATAGAAGGGCCATCCCTGGCCCTCTTAGCGGGGACGCCTAGTTCTTGCTCGCGAACAGAATTACCCGACCACATCAGCGTCAGGCGGTTCGCGAGCAAGCTCGCTCCTACAGGTTGGCGATAAACCCAGACGCTTCCCTGTCAGCACGGATTCCGTCGCGATGGATTTCGCGGACAAGGGCTAGGCGCCCCCGTCTCTCCTACGGGAGCAAAAGCAGCGCGGAGCAAGACGCTCCGCACTAGCTCTCGAAGACTTCCAGCGAAATCTCCGCACGCACCGGAACGCCCCTTCAGGAGGCCGAGCGGAATCGGAGTTTCAGGGGTTGAGCGGCATGGATGCCGCGAGAGCCGCGATGGGCCAGGGATGGCCCTTCGCGGCGGGCCCCTGAAACTTCGATGGAGCGAGGGGAGTCTCGCGAAGCGAGCCCCGGATGATGGGGCAAGACCTTTTGGTTCCTTTTGTGTCGTTTGACAAAAGGGACTCGCCCGAGGGGGCGAAACAAAATCTCTCAGCACACGCCGAAGCGGCGCATACACACCCAACCCAAGAGCATCGCGGACAAAGTCCGCGCCTACGAAAACCGTGTAGGAACGGAGCCTGTCCGCAATTCCGATGAGGGCGCCGCAGATAGGATTATGTAGGAGACCTTACGGCGCGCTGTACTTGCGCGTCAGCCCCGGCGGCACGCCGGTGCTGTCGGTCTCGGTCCAGGGCCCTTGCGGCCCGACGCTCCAGTACCAGCCGTTATCCCAGTGGTAGTAGGTGCGCTGGCGGTAATAGGTGTCTTTCTGCCCCTGCATCACATAGACCCCCAGGCTGGCATCCCAGCGGCCCTTGCCGCCGGGCGGCGGGGCGAACTGGGGCGGGCGCTTGGAGGTCGGCTGTTGCTTGCTCGGCTGCGGGGTGATCGGCGAGGAGGATGACTTGACCGGCGGCTTGGTGGTCGTGGTGCCCGGCTGCGTCGGCGCCGTGGTCGGCCCCGAGGGATACTCCGATGGCTCCTCCGGCTGCGGCGGTTGCACCACGCAGCCACCCAGTACCAGCAAGGCGCTCAACGCCAGCAATCTAACCTTCATCACCCTACCCTCTCCTCTCAGTTTCAGCGCTGGTCCGGGCTGTCGATGGTCACTGCCTGCTCGCCAGCCTGGGCAGTAGACAACGCTTCAGTGCGTCCGATCCACTCCCCGGCCGTCGCATTGCCAGCACGGGAAATCCGTGCCACCAGCTGCACCTGCGGGAAGGCCGAAAGCTTGAGCTGCGGCATCATCGCATCGGCGTCGCTGAGCGCCACTTCGCTGGGCAGGTCGGAGACCTTCAGGCGCTTCACCGCCAGCGGCATCGGCGGGCCGTTTACCGCGCGGGCGAAGACGAACACGCTGTCGTCCGGCTTGACCTGGCCCTTCACGGCGGCGCTCAGGTCGACCTTCACCTTCAACGTCACGCCGGCGGTGGCCGGGGCGGCAGGTGCGGTGGGAGGCGTCTCGCCCTTCTCGACCATGCGCTGGCGGGCACGTTCGATGCCTCCGGCGATGGCTTCGCGGGACGGATCATCGGCCGGCAGTATCGCGACCAGGCGGCCCCAGTAATCGACGGCATCGGCGAACTTCTCGTCCTCGAAGGCGGCGATGCCGAGCAGGCCGAGGGTGGTGACTTCCTGCGGGTCCTTCTTCAGCGCCTCGTCGGCCAGGCCGCGTACCTCCGGGGTCAGCGCCTTGTTGCCGACGAAGTACAGCGCCTGGGCCCACTGGCCGAGCACTTCCGGCTGTCGGCCGGAAAGGCGCGCGGCCTGCTCGAAGGCCTTGGCGGCGTCGGCGGCGCGGTTCTGGGTCATGTAGGTTCGACCGAGGAAGTACCAGCCTTCGGCGGAGTCCGGCTGGGCCTGCACCGCGCGCTCCAGGCGGGCGGTCATTTCTTCCATGGAATGCGGCGCGGTGGCGAACTCGCGGGCCAGGGCCACCTTGTCGCTGGCGCCCCAGTGCAGGTACAGGCCCAGCGCGAGGAACGGCAGGACCAGCACCACCAGCAGCGGCGCGGCGCGGCCGAGACGGCTGCGGCGGTCCTCGGAGGCACCTTCGGTATCGGCCAGCAGCTCGCGGGCAGCCTCGGCGCGGCCGGCTTCGAGCTGGGCATCGTCGAGGGTGCCGGCATCACGCTGGGCGGTCAGTTCGGCCAGGCGCTCCTGGTACAGGGCGACGTTGAGGGCGGTGCGGTCTTCCTCGGCCTGGGCGCGACGGCCACGCAGCAGAGGGATCAGCAGGAATGCCAGGGCCACCAGCAACAGCAGGCCAGCGGCGAGCCAGAAGTCGATCATTTGTCTTGGTTATCCAGCAATTGGTCGAGACGCGCCTGCTCCTCGGCGGACAGCGTGGTGGAGGTGGCGGCGGCCGGGCGGCGGCGACGGGCGACGATGACACCGATCACCCCCACGCCCAGCAGCAGGAACGCCGCCGGGCCGAACCAGAGCAGCCAGGTGCGCTCGCTGACTTCGGGCTTGTAGCGCACGAACTCGCCGTAGCGGTCGACCATGTACTCGACGATCTGCTGGTTGCTCTTGCCCTGCTGCAGCTGGGCGTAGATCTGCTTGCGCAGGTCGGCGGCGATCGGCGCGTTGGAGTCGGCGATGTCCTGGTTCTGGCACTTGGGGCAACGCAGTTCGGTGGTCAGGTCGCGGAAGCGCTGGCGCTCGGCGTCATTGGCGAACTCGTAGGTGTCGATGGCCGCCTGGGCGATGCCGGTGAGGGCCAGGCCCAGCGCAGCGGCGGCGAGAAGTCGCTTCATTTGCCCTGCGCCTCGTCCACCAGCCCCTGGTAGATCGGCGCCAGCTGTTCGCGCCAGACCTTCTCGTCGACGGCGCCGACCAGCTTGTGCCGGATGATGCCGTCCTTGTCGATGATGTAGGTTTCCGGCGCGCCGTACACGCCCAGGTCGACGCCCAGGGTGCCGGTGGCATCGGCGATGTTCAGCAGGTAGGGATTGTGCAGCTCCTTCAGCCACTTCTGCGCGGCGACGGCATCGTCCTTGTAGTTGATGCCGTAGATCACCACGCCCTTGGCGGCCAGGTCGGTCAGCACCGGATGCTCGAAGCGGCAGGTCGGGCACCAGGTGCCCCAGACGTTGACCAGCGCCGGCTTACCCTTGAGGTCGGCCTCGGTGTAGGTCTTGCCCGGCTCGGTGACGCTGGGCAGGGAGAATGCCGGGAACGGCTTGCCGATCAGCGCCGAGGGCAACTCGCTGGGGTCCAGCCAGAGACCACGGAAGAGGAATACCGCGACGACCAGGAAGATCGCCAGGGGTAACAGCAGGATCGCACGCTTCACACTCAGGCTCCCTGTCCGGCGAGGCCCAGGGCCTCGCGTACACGCGTTTTCACTTTCAGGCGATAGCGACGGTCCAGCGCCGCCAGCACACCGCCCAGGGCCATCAGCAGGCCACCCAGCCAGATGAAGCGCACGAACGGCTTGATGTGCACCCGCACCGCCCAGGCACCGTTGTCCAGCGGCTCACCCAGGGCGACGTAGAGGTCGCGGGTCAGGCTGCCGTGGATGCCGGCCTCGGTCATCATCGAGTTCTGCACGCTGTACAGACGCTTTTCCGGGTGCAGCGTGGCGACTTCCGAGCCGTTGCGGGTCACGACGATGGTGCCCTTGTCGGAAGTGAAGTTCGGACCTTCGAAGTGGTGAGTGCCCTCGAAACGGAACTGGTAGCCGGCCAGCTCCACCGACTCGCCCGGCGCCATGCGCAGGTCGCGCTGGGCGCTGAACTGGCTGGTGAGCACCACGCCGATGGCGCAGACGGCGATGCCCAGGTGCGCCAGCTGCATGCCCCAGTAGCTGCGGTTGAGGCCCGCGGCACCGGCGATCACGCCCTTGTGGCGGACCTTGTCGAAGAAGTCGCGCACGCCGGCCAGCACCACCCAGGCGGCCAGCATGAACACGGTCAGCACTTCCCAGTGCAGCTCGCCGTACAGGAAGCTGCCGGCCGCGCCGAGCACCACGGTACCGATCAGAACGGGAGTGAGCATGCCGCGCAGCCAGCGGGTCGGGGTGTCCTTCCAGCGCACCAGCACACCGACCGCCAGGGCCAGCATGAGGATGGCGATCAGCGGCACGAACAGCGCGTTGAAGTACGGCGGGCCGACCGACAGCTTGGCACCGCTGATGGCATCGAGCACCAGCGGATAGAGGGTGCCCAGCAGGATCATCGAGGCGGTCACCACCAGCACCAGGTTGTTCAGCAGCAGCAGGGTCTCGCGGGACCACAGGGCGAAGCCGACCTGGCTCTTGACCACCGGCGCGCGCAGGGCGAACAGGGTCAGCGAGCCGCCGACCACCACCAGCAGGAAGGCCAGGATGAACACGCCGCGCTCGGGGTCGGAAGCGAAGGCATGCACCGAGGTCAGCACGCCCGAGCGGACCAGGAAGGTGCCCAGCAGGCTAAGCGAGAAGGCCGCGATGGCCAGCAGCACCGTCCAGCTCTTGAACACGCCGCGCTTCTCGGTCACCGCCAGCGAGTGGATCAGCGCGGTGCCCACCAGCCAGGGCATGAAGGAGGCGTTTTCCACCGGGTCCCAGAACCACCAGCCGCCCCAGCCCAGTTCGTAATAGGCCCACCAGGAGCCGAGCACGATGCCGATGCCGAGGAAGGTCCAGGCCACCAGGGTCCAGGGCCGCGACCAGCGCGCCCAGGCCGCGTCGAGGCGGCCGCCAAGCAGCGCGGCGATGGCGAAAGCGAAGGCCACCGAGAAGCCCACGTAGCCCATGTAGAGCATCGGCGGGTGAATGATCAGGCCGGGGTCCTGCAGCAACGGGTTGAGGTCGTTGCCGTCTGCCGGCATCTGCGGCAGCAGGCGGCTGAAGGGGTTGGAGGTGATGATCAGGAACAGCAGGAAGCCGGTGCTGATCATCCCCATCACCGCCAGCACGCGGGCCAGCATCACTTCCGGCAGCTGGCGGGAGAAGATCGACACGGCGAAGGTCCAGCCGCCGAGGATCAGTGCCCAGAGCAGCAGCGAGCCTTCGTGGGCGCCCCACACGGCGCTGAACTTGTAGAACCAGGGCAGCGCGCTGTTGGAGTTGCTGGCGACGTAGGCCACCGAAAAGTCATCGTGGAGGAACGCCCAGGCCAGGCAGCCGAAGGAGAACGCCAGGAAGGCGAACTGCCCCCAGGCGGCCGGGCGCGCCAGGCTCATCCACTGGCGGTCGCCGCGCCAGGCGCCGATCAGGGGGAAGAAGGACATCACCAGCGCCATGCACAGCGCCAGGATCAGCGAGAGGTGGCCGAGTTCGGGAACCATGATCAGTTGCTCCCCTGCGCGGCGCCGCTACCGGCCTGGCTGGCCTCGTAGTGCTCCAGCTTGCCGCTGTCCTTGAGCGCCTTGGTGACTTCCGGCGGCATGTATTTCTCGTCGTGCTTGGCCAGCACTTCGTCGGCGGTCAGCACGCCATTGGCGTCGATCTTGCCCAGGGCGACGATGCCCTGCCCTTCACGGAACAGGTCCGGAAGGATGCCGCGGTACTTCACCGTGACTTCCTTGGCGAAGTCGGTGACCACGAATTCCACGTCCAGCGAGTCCGCCGAGCGCTTGAGCGAGCCCTTCTCCACCATGCCGCCGGCGCGGATGCGCGTGTCGTGCGGCGCCTCGCCGTTGGCGATCTGGGTCGGGGTGTAGAACAGGTTGATGTTCTGCTGCAGGGCCGACAGCGCCAGGCTGACGGCCACGCCCACGCCGGCGACGATGGCGAGGACGATGTACAGGCGCTTCTTGCGAACCGGATTCACTTGTTGGCCTCCCGGCGCAGACGACGCGCCTCTTCTTGCAGGTAACGACGGCGCGCCAGCATGGGCGAGGCGACATTGATCGCCAGCACCGCCAGGCTGATGGCGTATGCCGACCACACATAGGGGCCATGGTGGCCCATGGCGAGGAAATCGCCGAAGGACTGGAAACTCATAGCGCGCGCTCCACCTCAGCCTTGACCCAGCTCGCGCGGGCTTCGCGCTTGAGCACTTCCAGGCGCATGCGCATCAGCAGCACCACGGCGAAGAAGCAGTAGAACCCGGCGACCATCAGCAGCAGCGGAATCCACATCTCCGGCGGCATCGGCGGCTTCTCGGTAAGGGTGAAGGTGGCCGGCTGGTGCAGGGTGTTCCACCAGTCCACCGAGTACTTGATGATCGGGATGTTCACCACACCGACGATGGCCAGCACCGCGCAGGCCTTGGCCGCGCTGTCGCGGTTGGTGATCGCCTGGCCGAGGGCGATGACGCCGAAATAGAGGAACAGCAGGATCAGCATCGAGGTCAGGCGCGCGTCCCACACCCACCAGGCGCCCCAGGTCGGCTTGCCCCAGATGGCGCCGGTGACCAGCGCGACGAAGGTCATCCAGGCGCCGATGGGCGCCGCGCACTGCACGGCAACATCGGCGATCTTCATTTTCCAGATCAGGCCGATGGCGCCGGCCACCGCCAGCATCACATAGCAGGACTGGGCGAGGAACGCCGCCGGCACGTGGATATAGATGATGCGGAAGCTGTTGCCCTGCTGGTAGTCCGGCGGCGCGAAGGCCAGGCCCCAGACGATGCCGACGCTCATCAACAGGATCGCGGCGACGGCGAACCAGGGCATCCAGCGTCCGCTGATCTCGTAGAACCACTTGGGCGACCCAAGCTTGTGAAACCAAGTCCAGTTCATCATCAGGCTCTGTAATTCAAAGCTCTCGTCTGCCGCCGGTCCTGCTTCCCAGGCCGGCGATCGTTCATTCACTCGCCGACGCTGATCTTCAGCCCGGCGGCGATGGCAAAGGGCGTCAGCGTCAATGCTAACGCCGTCAGGCTGGCCAGCCACAACAGGTGCCCGGCGGTTGGCAGGCCTTGCAGGGAGGCCTGCAGCGCGCCGCTACCGAGGATCAACACCGGTATGTACAGCGGCAGGATCAGCAGCGCCAGCAGCAGGCCGCCACGCTTGAGTCCCACCGTCAGCGCCGCGCCCACCGCACCCAGCAGGCTCAGGACCGGGGTGCCCAGCAACAGCGACAACAGCAGGTCGGGCAGGCAGCGCGCCGGCAGCCCCAGCATGAGGGCGAACAGCGGCGACAGCAGCACCAGCGCCAGCCCGGAAATCAGCCAGTGTGCCAGCACCTTGGCCAGTACCAGAAGTGGCAGGGGGTGCGGCGAAAGGACCCACTGCTCCAGCGAACCATCCTCAAAGTCACTGCGGAACAGGCCGTCCAGCGACAGCAGTACCGCCAGCAGCGCCGCGACCCAGACCAGGCCCGGCGAGAGATTCTTGAGCATCTCCGATTCGGGGCCGACCGCCAATGGGAACAGCGCGATGACGATGGCAAAGAAGACCAAAGGATTAGCCAACTCCGCCGGACGGCGGAACAGCAGGCGGGTCTCGCGGGCCAGCAGCAGGGTGAAGACGTTGCTCATCGCGCCGCGACCTCCCGTGCGTGCTGGCCGAGATCGAGCGCCCGGTAGCCGGCGGGCATGCGTTCCAGGGTGTGGTGGGTGGTCAGCACCACCAGGCCGCCACGTTCGCAATGGCCAGCCAGGTGTTCTTCCAGCTGCGCCACGCCCTGCTTGTCGAGGGCGGTGAAGGGTTCGTCGAGAATCCACAGCGGCGGCGCGTCCAGGTACAGGCGCGCCAGGGCCACGCGGCGCTGCTGGCCGGCGGACAGGGTGTGGCAGGGAACGTCCTCGAAGCCCCGCAGGCCGACGGCGGCCAGGGCCTGCCAGATGGCATCGTGGCTGGCCGGCTGGTGCAGGGCGCAGAGCCAGGCGAGGTTCTCTTCGGCGGTCAGCAGGCCCTTGATGCCGGCGGCGTGGCCGATCCACAGCAGCAGGCGGGCCAGTTCGCCGCGTTGTTCGCCCAGCGGCCTGCCGTTGAGCAGCACCTCGCCCGCAGTGGGCTGCATCAGCCCGCTGAGCAGGCGCAGCAGGCTGGTCTTGCCGCTGCCGTTGGGGCCGACGATCTGTAGCATCTCGCCGGCGCCCAGTCGCAAATCGAGACGCTCGAACAGCATGCGCCAGTCCCGCTCGCAGGCGAGCGCCACGGTTTCGAGAAGTGGATGGGTCAAGGGCATCGGCAACCGTCGGGCAGAAAACAGTCAGTAGTGCAAAAAAGCGGCCATACCGCTCCGGGCCGCCAAGCGCGCCACGGGCGGCGCATTATACACAGGCGTTCCTACGCCCGACGTCAGGTTTTTCGACAGGGTGTAACGTCAAAACAGCGCACCCGGTGTCCGCCTGGCCGCCGGACGGTCTAAAGTGCCCGCAGCCCGCGCCGATACACTGGGCGTCAACCCGTCCCGCATGCCCAGCCAGGTCTCCGATGCCGAGCGAAATTGGCGCCTCCCGCCCGCTCCCGCCCACGCCCCCCTCACGCAGCGCCCCGAGCTCTGCGGAGCTGACCCTCAAGCTCGCCCAGAGCCTGGGCGACCTGTTGCCGCCGGGCGAAAAGGCCCAGGCCGAGGTGGTCGCGGTGCGCGACACCCAGGTCAGCTTCCAGCTCCTGCTGCGCCTGACGCTGGCCAGCGGGCAGCAGACCCTGGTCAGTGCGGAAAGCCCGCAGGCCCTGCCCCAGGGCAGCACGCTGCAATTGTCGGCGCTGTCCCAGACCAACCTCGCCGCCACCTTGCTGACCCAGGCCACGGCGAACCAGGCCATGAGCGGCCAGGCACCGCTGGAAAGCCTGGACCTCGACCTGCTGCCGGTGGGCACGCTGCTGCAAGGCAAGGTCGAAGCCAGCCAGCTGATCGCCCAGGGCAAGGCGGACCAGGTCATCTACAAGGTGCTGGTCAGCCTGTTGAACACGCCGCTGGCGGGACGCCAGCTCAGCCTCGAATCCCCGCATCCGCTGCCGTTGGGCAGCCTGCTCAGCGCGCGGGTACAGGACCAGCAGGCCCTGCAGTTCCTGCCGCTGACCAGCCGCCTGGACCAGCTCGACCTCAGCCGACAACTGGCCAGCCAGCAGACCCGGCAAGGCTCGCTGGAAGGCTTGTTCCATGCTCTCCAGGGCGCCGGACGCGGCCAGTCGCTCAGCCCCGAGCTGCGCCAGGCGGTGGACACGTTGCTCAGCGCCCTCCCTGATGCCCGCCAGCTCGGCAGCGCCAAGGGCGTGGCCCAGGCCGTCCAGCAGAGCGGCGTCTTCCTCGAAGCCCAGTTACTGCGCGGCGCCGAGAGCCTGCCGCAGGACCTCAAGGCCAACCTGCTGCGCCTGATTGCCCAATTGCTGCCGGCGCAGAACGGCACCGCCGCCTCGGTGCTGGGCAACCTTTCGGGCAACGCCCTGGCCGGTGCCAGCAATCTGGCGCAATCGCTGCCGGCCTTCGTACGCAACGCCCTCGGCGTGCTCGGCCAGACTGGCGGACGCACGCCGCCCGCCGTCAGCTTCCCGCTGCCCAGCCGCCTGGCGCACCAGCTGGAAGAGGACGGCGACCTGGAATCCCTGCTCAAGCTGGCCGCCGCCGCCGTGGCGCGCCTGCAGACCCATCAGCTGTCCAGCCTGTCGCAGAACGAAGTGCTGCCCGACGGCACCCTGCTCAATACCTGGCAGATGGAAATCCCCCTGCGCCAGCAACAGCAACTGGTGCCGCTGCAGGTACGCATCCAGCAGGAGGAGCGGCAGGCCAGCGAGCGCGAGCAGCAGCGCGACACGCTCTGGCGCGTGGAACTGGCCTTCGACCTCGATCCGCTGGGGCCGCTGCAGGTCCAGGCCACCCTCGCCCATGGCAGTATCGGCAGCCAGCTGTGGGCGGAACGCGCCAGCACCGCCAGCCTGATCGACCGCGAACTGGGCACTCTGCGCCAGCGCCTGAACGACGCCGGCCTCACCGTTGGCGAGCTGTCCTGCAGCCAGGGCAAGCCGCCCCAGGGCAGGCGCACCGCCGTGGAACAACGCTGGGTGGATGAAACCGCATGAGCAAACCGAAGAAGGCCGCGCGCCAGGTCATCGCCCTCAACTACGACGGGCAGACCGCCCCGACCCTCACCGCCAAGGGAGATGACGAGCTGGCCGAAACCATACTCGCCATCGCCCGTCACCATGAAGTGCCGATCTACGAGAACGCCGACCTGGTGCGCCTGCTGGCGCGGCTGGAGCTGGGCGAAGCAATTCCCGAGGCGCTCTATCGCACCATCGCCGAGATCATCGCCTTTGCCTGGTATCTCAAGGGCAAGAGCCCGCTCAATGGGGCAGCGCCGGCGGGCGATGCGCCCCCGCTGCTGGAAGGGCCCGACAGCCGGGCCGATTGATTCCGCTCAGCGACGGCCGGCGCCGCAACGCGCCTCGGTCGGTGCCTGGTAATCACAGATTTCACTCACGGACGAGTGAATCGGCTGCTCGTCCTCACTGTGGTAGAGCACCACGCTGCTGGTGACTTCACGCAGTTGCGCCAGCGACAGCGGCTTGTCCAAGACCTGCAGCAACGGCACGCGGTTGCGCCATGCCCACTGGTACAGCCCACTCTTCTGCTCAGGGCTGTAGCTCCCGACCAGGACGAAATGGTGGAAGGCGTTGCCCTGGCTGAGCGTCTTCAGGTTCATCAGCTCGCTGGGGCCGGGTACGAAGTCGTCGTGGATGAACAGGCCGTAGCGTTGCTGGCTGGACAGTGCCTTGCGCACCTCATCCAGGTCCTGGCACAGGCTCAGGTGATAGAACTCCAGGCGATTGAGCTGCACGCTGTAGTCCAGCAGGCGGCCCGGGTGCGAACACAGCACCATGGCCCGTCGCGAAATGGCGGCCATATCGGTGGCCCTCTCGAGAATTTCGACGGGACCAATCTAACGGCGTTCTGAAGGCATTCTTATCAGACAAGTCCGAAAGGCGCGTAGTAAATGAACTACAACGAGCGGACCATCGATCCTCAGCGTCGCTTCAATACCAGGGCCACGCCGCTCAGTGTCAGGGTCATGGCCAGGACTTCCCGTGTGCCAATGGCATCGCCCAGCATGACGGCAGCGGACAGCACGCCCAGCAGGGGTACCAGCAGCATGCCGGTTGCCGCGACGGAAGCCGGAAGGCGCTGCAACGCCCCGAACCAGGTCAGGTAGCAGACGCCCATGGGGACGAACGTCATGTAGGCCATGCAGGCAAGCGGGCCGGGCCCCAGGGCGTCCAGGCGCGGATGCTCGAAGACGATGCCGAACAGCAGCATCGGCAGGCACCCCAGCCCGACCTGCCACGCCGTCGAGACGATCGGCGCCAGCGGGAAGGGTCCGTCGTTGAGCACCGTCCCCAGCGCGAACAGCACGGCGGCGGCCAGCGCAAAGCCGACACCGAGCGCTTGCCCCGGGGCGATGGAGAGACCATGGGCGCTCAGCAGCACCGTGACGCCGGCCAACCCCAGCAGCAGCGCGGCAAAGCCGCTCGCCGTGGGGCGCATGCCGCGCAGCGGCCAGGCCAGCAGAGTGACCCAGATCGGCATCGTGTACACCAGCAGCACGCCTTCGCTGACGTTGATCCACTTCATGGCCAGCGTGGAAAAGCCCATCCAGGCGAAGACGTTGGTGAAGGCGGCGGCCGTGAGCCGGGGCAACGCCTGGCGCTGCGGGATCAGCCGCTGCCCCTGCAGCGCGGCGATGGCGATCAGTACGACGGCGGCGATCACCCCCGCCAGGCCGCGGGAGAACAGCGGCGGCCAGACTTGCAGGAGCAGTTTCATGGCGGGCCAGTTGATGGCCCAGCCACTGGCGGTGACCAGCAGGCAGAGGATACCGGGCAGGCGCGAATCAAGGTGCGGGCGGTGCATGCGGGTCAGTGCCTTCCCCTGAGCGGATCAACGACAGGCGCGCACCACACGGGCCCAGCCGCCAGGGGCATGGCGGCACGCAGGATTCATCGGTATTGGTGCGGACAAAGGGGGCTCACGTTGCACCGACCCGGGGCCTTTGTCGAGCGGCGCGTCCGGGCGAGTCGCAGGCGCGCTCGCCAAGGTCGCCCCCTACTCGCGCTCCTTGCCCTGGTGCAGGCGCGCGACCAGCTCGGCCTCGGCCTGGGACAGGCCGCAGCTCTGGGTCAGGTCGGAGGCCGAGGCGCCCATGCCGACCAGGCGGGCGGCCTGGCTGAAGGACAGGCTGGCGGGATCGCGCTGCTCCATGCGCGTCACGCGCTCGGGCAGCGGCGCGAGCTGTTTGCCCAGGTCGCGCAGTTCCTCGCCCATGCGGACGTTGACCTGCTGGTAGGATTCGATGCGCTTGCCCAGCTCCTTCAGGCGTTGTTCGAGCGCATCGATCTGCTGGGCCTGCGCCGCCGTCTGCGCCTGCTGGACGCGCTGACGTCCGGCCAGCCAGACGCAGGTCCCGGCAAGGCCCGCACAGGCCAAGCCGAGGATCGCCAGTGCAATCGACAGCACCTCAGATGCTCTCCAGCTCCGACCACTCTTCCTCGGTCATCATCTTGTCCAGCTCGACCAGGATCAGCAGTTCGCCGTTCTTGTTGCACACGCCCTGGATGAACTTGGCCGATTCCTCGTTGCCGACGTTCGGCGCGGTCTCGATCTCGGACTGGCGCAGGTAAACCACCTCGGCGACGCTGTCGACCAGGATGCCCACCACCTGCTTGTCAGCCTCGATGATGACGATGCGGGTGTTGTCGGAGACCGGCGCCGGGTCCAGGCCGAAGCGCTGGCGGGTGTCGATCACGGTCACCACGTTGCCGCGCAGGTTGATGATGCCCAGCACGTAGCTCGGGGCACCGGGCACCGGCGCGATCTCGGTGTAGCGCAGCACTTCCTGGACCTGCATCACGTTGATGCCGTAGGTCTCGTTGTCCAGGCGGAAGGTGACCCACTGCAGAATCGGATCTTCGGCACCTTGCGCAGACGTTTTCTTCATATCCCCTCGCCTCTTCTGGCACCACGCCGGCGGCGACGTGGTGGCTTTCGTTTAATGGATCGACGCGCTCAGTGCTGAGGGCGCCGCGTTGCGCCGCTGGCGATCAGCTCGGCCAGTGCCGAGACATCCAGCAGCGCGCACATCTGTTCGATCACCGTGCCGGCCAGCCACGGGCGCTGCTGGCGCTGGGTGCGCCACTTCACCTCGGACGGGTCCAGGCGGATCGAGCGGCTGACCTGGTGCACCGCCAGCCCCCACTCGTAGCCCTGCACGGAGATCACATACTGCAGGCCTTCGCGATAGTCGTCACGGTAGCGCTCGGGCATCACCCAGCGCGCGGTGTCCAGCACCTTCAGATTGCCCCCCTGGTTGCCCGGCAGGATACCGAGGAACCAGTCCGGCTGGCCGAACAGCGGGGTCAGCTCGTGGCCCGCCAGCGGGTAGATCGAGCCCAGGCAGACCAGCGGCACCGCCAGGGTCAGCCCGGCGACGTCGAACAGCAGGCATTCGAAGGGTTCGGCGGCCCACACCGGGCGCCCGTTGTCCAGCAGCGCCAGCGGCGCGGCCGGCAGCTCGGCGCTGCCCGGCTGGCGCAGCTCGATGACCTGCGCGCCGTGCGTCGGCGGCACAGCCTCGCTGGGCGGCGCCAGCATCGGTTCGGGCTCGACCGTCCGCGCAACGGGCTCGCGGACGAAGCTCAGGCGGGCATCGCGCACCTGCTCCTCGAACACCGCGGCTTCGAATTCATCCAGGCTGACGCTGTCGCGTTGCGGCTCCACCAGGGACGGCTGGGCCTCGACGACCACCGGCGCGACGGGGTCGACAGCGGCCAGGACGACCGGCGCCGGCGCTTCGGGCGCGGCAGCGGGAGCCGGGGCGGGGTCGCCTGCGAACTCCTCGAAAGCATCCTGCAACAGCGCGTCCAGGTAGGACTGCAGCGCGAGCTGGGGACGCGTGGCGGTAGCGGAACGACTCATGATTGATGACCGCGCAAAGGGACTTTCCAGCCTATCGGCCGCCGAATGACGAGACTTGAGCCATCCCGTCGGAAATTCATGCTCGCCATGCTCAGGCCACCTGCGCCGCCGGTACCTGCGCCAGCAGATGCTTGAGCAGCGCGCGATAAGCGATCACGCCCCGGCTGTTGGCATCGTTGCGCGACGGTACCAGGCCGTGGCGGCTGGCGTCGCGCAGCTTGGTGTCCACCGGGACGAAGGCCTGCCAGAGCGTGTCGGGATAGGTGTCGCGCAATACCCGCAGCGCGCCCAGCGAAGCCTGGGTGCGGCGGTCGAACAGGGTCGGCACGATGGTGAATGGCAGCGCCTGCTTGCGCGAACGGTTGACCATCTTCAGGGTGTTGACCATGCGCTCCAGGCCCTTCAAGGCGAGGAACTCGGTCTGTACCGGGATCACCAGGTGCTGGCTGGCCGCCATCGCGTTGACCATCAGCACGCCGAGCAGCGGCGGGCTGTCGATGATCGCGTGGTCGAACTGGTTCCACAGCTGCGCCAGGCTCTTGGCGATCACCAGGCCCAGGCCGTTCTGCCCCGGCGACTGGCGCTCCAGGGTGGCCAGCGCGGTACTCGACGGCAGCAGGCGCACGTTCTCGTGACTGGTGGGCAGCAGCAGCGACTCCGGCAGCCCCTCGGGGACGTTGCCCTGGTGCAGGAACAGGTCGAATACGCTGTGCTCCAGGGTATCCGGATCGTGGCCGAAGTAACTGGTCATCGAACCGTGCGGGTCGAGGTCGACGATCAGCACGCGCTTGCCGGCGTCGGCCAACAGGCCCGCCAGGGCGATGGAGGATGTGGTCTTGCCGACGCCACCTTTCTGGTTGGCTACCGCCCAGACTTTCATAGTGCTGGCTCCCCGCTGGCACAGGATCGGTTCAGGGGTGTCATGGTGCTCACTCCCCTGCCGCCGATGACGAAGATTTGACGGCGCCACTGCCGGGCGCCTCGCTGGCAACCACTGGTGCAGGTTGCGTGCCAGCATGTCGCAACGCCGGGTCCGGCTGCGCCTTGCCGCTGCCCACGCCGCTCACCGCACGACGTACTTCGAGGTTGCGGGAGATCACCAGCACCACCCGGCGGTTGCGGGCGCGCCCTTCGGCCGTCGCATTGTCCGCTACCGGTTGGAATTCACCATAGCCCACCGCGGCCAATCGGCCGGCATCCAGCCCGTCCTGGGCGAGCATGCGCACGATGCTCGCGGCGCGGGCGGCCGACAGCTCCCAGTTGGTCGGGTACTGGCTGTTGTGGATCGGCACGTTGTCGGTGAAGCCTTCGACATGCACCGGGTTGCGGTAAGGCGCCAGAATCCTGGCGACCTTCTCGACGATGTTGAACGCGGTGTCGTTGGGAATCGCATCGCCGCTGGGGAACAGCAGGCTGGAATTGAGGGTGATCTCGATCCAGAACTCGTTGCCGCGCACGCTGACCTGGTCGCTCTTGATCAGCTCGCCGAACGCCTCGCGCATGCTGCTGGCGATCTGTTCCAGGGTATCCGGACTGCCCTGGGCCTGGCCGTCGTCCATCGGTTCGTTGAGCGACTGGTCCGGCTGCTGGGTGCGCGGCCGTTCCTCGCCGATGGGGATCGGGCGGACCGCGCGATCCGGCTGGTTGAACACGCCGGTCAGGGTTTCCGAGAGGATCTTGTACTTGCCCTGGTTGATCGAGGAGATCGAGTACATCACCACGAAGAAGGCAAACAGCAGGGTAATGAAGTCCGCGTAGGACACCAGCCAGCGTTCGTGATTCTCGTGTTCCTCGTGACGTCTGCGGCGAGGCATATACGCTCTCCCCTTCAGCCGACGAAGCCTTGCAGCTTCAGTTCGATGGAGCGCGGGTTCTCGCCTTCGGCGATGGACAGCAGGCCCTCCATCAGCATTTCGCGGTAGCAGGACTGGCGGTGCACGATGCTCTTCAGCTTGTTGCCCACCGGCAGCAGCAGCAGGTTGGCCAGGCCCACGCCATAGATGGTGGCGACGAAGGCCACGGCGATGCCGCTGCCCAACTGACTGGGGTCGGCGAGATTGCCCATCACGTGGATCAGGCCCATCACCGCGCCGATGATACCGATGGTCGGCGAGTAGCCGCCCATGGCTTCGAATACCTTGGCCGCCGCCAGGTCGCGGGTTTCCTGGTTGTACAGGTCGACTTCGAGGATGCTGCGGATGGCCTCCGGCTCGGCGCCATCCACCAGCAGTTGCAGGCCCTTGCGCGCATAAGGATCGTGTTCAGCGTCGGCGACGGTTTCCAGCCCCAGCAGGCCTTCCTTGCGCGCGGTCATGCTCCAGCCCACGACATGGTTGATGCCGCCGACCAGGTCCACCCTGGGCGGCAGGATGATCCAGCGCAGCATCTGCACCGAGCGCTTGAGCACCGCCACCGGGGTCTGCAGCAGCGCGGCGGCCAGGGTGCCGCCCATCACGATCAGCGCCGCCGGGCCGTTGGCCAGCGCGCCGACATGCCCGCCCTCGAGGAAGTTGCCACCGACGATGGCGACCAGCGCGAGGATCAGGCCGACAATGCTGAGGACATCCATCAGCCGCAGGCCTCGGTGAGATGGCGACCGATGTCGTCCAGGCTGTACACCGCATCCGCCAGGCCGGCCTTGGCGATCGCCATGGGCATGCCGTAGATCACGCAGCTGGCTTCATCCTGCGCCCACACCTGGCTGCCGCCCTGCTTGAGCATGCGCGCGCCTTCGCGGCCATCGGCGCCCATGCCGGTGAGGACCACCGCCAGCACCTTGTCGCCGTAGGCCTTGGACGCGGAACCGAAGGTCACGTCGACACAGGGCTTGTAGTTCAGGCGCTCATCGCCGGGCAGGATGCGCACGGCGCCGCGGGCGTCGACCATCATCTGCTTGCCGCCGGGGGCCAGCAGGGCCACGCCGGGGCGCAGCAGGTCGCCGTCCTCGGCTTCCTTGACGGTGATCTTGCACAGCTTGTCCAGGCGCTCGGCGAACGCCTTGGTGAAGGCCGCCGGCATGTGCTGGATCAGCACCAGCGGCGCGGGGAAGTTGGCAGGCAGCTGGGTCAGGACCCGCTGCAGCGCCACCGGCCCACCGGTGGAAGTACCGATGGCCACCAGCCGGTAGGGCTTACGCTTTGGGGCGGCGGAGGTCGCCGGGGCCGGGGCGGCCGGCGCATGGCCGCCACCCGACGAAGCGGGAGCGGTCTGGCGCAGGGCGCTGCCGGCAGGCGCCGGCGCGGCAGCCGGAGCGCTCGTGGAGTACGAGGCGTAGGCGGCGAAGCGGCGGTTGCTCTTGGCGATGGTGTGGACCTTCTCGCACAGCAACTGGCGGACCTTGTCCGGGTTGCGCGAGATGTCCTCGAAGTTCTTCGGCAGGTAGTCGACCGCGCCGGCATCCAGCGCGTCCAGGGTCACCCGCGCGCCCTCATGGGTCAGCGAGGAGAACATCAGCACGGGGGTCGGGCAACGCTGCATGATGGTTCGCACGGCGGTGATGCCGTCCATCAACGGCATCTCGTAGTCCATGGTGATCACGTCGGGCTTGAGCGCCAGCACCTGGTCGATCGCCTCGCGGCCATTGGTGGCCGTGCCGACCACCTGGATCTGCGGATCGGCGGAGAGAATCTCCGAGACACGGCGGCGGAAGAATCCCGAATCGTCCACCACCAGGACTTTGACAGCCATAGACACTCCTGAATGAAGCCTTGCCACGCGCGCGGGCGTCCCCGCGCGCGCAAGAATCAGATACGCCGCGCGTAGCGCTTGAGCATGCTCGGCACATCGAGGATCAGGGCGATGCGCCCGTCACCGGTGATGGTTGCCCCGGCCATGCCCGGCGTGCCCTGCAGCATCTTGCCCAGCGGCTTGATCACCACCTCTTCCTGGCCCACCAGCTGGTCGACCACGAAGCCGATGCGCTGGGTGCCCACGGAGAGGATCACCACATGGCCCTCGCCCGGCTCGTCATACTGCGCGCCCGGCACCAGCCAACGCTTGAGGTAGAACAACGGCAGGGCCTTGTCGCGGACGATCACCACTTCCTGGCCGTCGACCACGTTGGTGTTCGACAGATCGAGGTGGAAGATCTCGTTGACGTTCACCAGCGGGAAGGCGAAGGCCTGGTTGCCCAGCATCACCATCAGGGTCGGCATGATCGCCAGGGTCAGCGGGACCTTGATGACGATCTTCGAGCCCTGGCCCTTGGTGGAATAGATGTTGATGATTCCGTTGAGCTGGGAAATCTTGGTCTTCACCACGTCCATGCCGACACCACGGCCGGAGACGTCGGAAATCTCGGTCTTGGTCGAGAAGCCCGGGGCGAAGATCAGGTTGTAGCAGTCGGACTCGGAGAGACGGTCCGCGGCGTCCTTGTCCAGCAGGCCCTTCTCCACGGCCTTGGCGCGCAGTACGTCCGGATCCATGCCCTTGCCGTCGTCGGAGATCGACAGCAGGATGTGGTCGCCTTCCTGTTCGGCGGACAGCACCACCCGGCCGGAACGCGCCTTGCCGGCGGCTTCGCGCTCGTCCGGGCCTTCGATGCCGTGATCCACCGCGTTGCGCACCAGGTGCACCAGCGGGTCGGCCAGGGCCTCGACCAGGTTCTTGTCCAGGTCGGTCTCTTCGCCGATCAGCTCCAGGTTGATCTCTTTCTTCAGGTTGCGCGCAAGGTCGCGGACCTGGCGGGGGAAGCGTCCGAAGACCTTCTTGATCGGCTGCATGCGGGTCTTCATGACCGCCGACTGCAGGTCGGCGGTGACCACGTCGAGGTTCGACACGGCCTTGGCCATCGCCTCGTCGCCGCTGTTGGCACCCAGGCGCACCAGGCGGTTACGCACCAGCACCAGTTCGCCGACCATGTTCATGATTTCGTCGAGGCGCGCGGTGTCCACACGCACGGTGGTTTCCGCCTCGCTGGCCGGCTTCTCGGCGGCGGCGACCGGGCGCGGCGCCTCGGCGGGCTTGGCGGCCAAGGCCTTCGCCGGTGCAGCGGGCTTGGCCGGCGACGGCGCGGCGGCCGGTTTGGCAGCTGCGACCGGTTCTTCCTTCGCGCCGGTGAACTGGCCCTTGCCGTGCAGCTCGTCGAGCAGCGCTTCGAATTCGTCGTCGGTGATGTTGTCGTTGCCGCCGACAGTGGAAGCCTCGGTGGCTTGCTCTGCTTTATCCACAGGCGCAGCAACGGCCGGCTCTTCCTTCGCGCCGGTGAACTGGCCCTTGCCATGCAGCTGGTCAAGCAGCGCTTCGAACTCGTCGTCGGTGATGTCGTCACCCGAACTGGCGACCGGAGCGGCTTCGCTCGCAGCGGGCGCGGCGCTGGCGGGCGACTGGGCGCCGCCGAACTGGCCCTTGCCGTGCAACTGGTCGAGCAGCGCCTCGAATTCGTCGTCGGTGATGTCGTCGCCACCGGCACCCGCCGATGCCGCGGGGGCGTCGGCGGCGGGTTCGAGCGCATCCATCAGTTGCTCGAACTCGGCATCGGTGATGTCGCCGTAGACTGCCGGAGCCACCGGCGCTGGCTCGACTACGGGCTCGGCGGCCGCCGGAGCTTCGGCCGGCGCGGCGTTCGGATCAGCCAGGCGCGACAGGGCAGCGAGCAACTCCGGCGTAGCCGGGGTCGGCTCCTGCGCGTCACGCACCTGCTGGAACATGACGTTGACGGTATCCAGCGCCTGCAGCATCACGTCCATGAGTTCGGCATCCACGCGGCGTTCGCCCTTGCGCAGCATGTCGAAGACGTTTTCGGCGATGTGGCAGCACTCCACCAGCGCGTTCAGCTGGAGGAAGCCGGCTCCGCCCTTGACGGTATGGAACCCACGGAAAATCGCATTGAGCAGGTCCATGTCATCGGGTCGGCTTTCCAGCTCGACCAGTTGCTCGGACAGTTGCTCGAGGATCTCGCCGGCCTCCACCAGGAAGTCCTGGAGGATCTCGTCATCGGCGTCGAAGCTCATTCGGTGCTCCCTCTACAGCGTCAGGCGACGCTTAAAAACCCAGGCTGGACAACAGGTCGTCAACGTCGTCCTGACCGGATACGACGTCTTTTCTTGTATCGGCAGCGATCTGCGGACCTTCACCCTTGGACGATCTTTCTTTTTCGACGGCCTCGCTCATGCCCTGGTAGTCATGCTCGATACCGGCGTAGCGGTCCACCTGGCCGGCCATCCAGACCAGCTTGACCAGGTTCGACTCGACCTCGGTGACCAGCTTGGTGACGCGCTTGATCACCTGACCGGTGAGGTCCTGGAAGTCCTGCGCCAGGAGGATGTCGTTGAGGTGCGCGGAGAGCTTGCGGCTGTCCTGGGCGCTGATGTAGAGGAACTGCTCGACGCGCTTGGCCAGGTCACGGAAGGCCTCGGGTCCCAGTTCGCGGCGCATGAAGCGCGCCCAGTCTTCCTGCAGCTCCTTGGCCTGGGTTTCGATGTGCATCACCACCGGGGTGCACTCTTCCACCAGGTCCATGGTGCGGTTGGCCGCCTTCTCGGTCATCTTCACCACGTAGGAGAGACGATCGGTGGCGTCGGCGATCTGCGACATTTCCTCGGCGTGGCGGGAATTGGGATCGATCTGGAAGTTGACGATGGCGTTGTGCAGCTCGCGGGTGAGCTTGCCGACTTCCTGGTAGAGCCCGCGATCGCGCGCCTGGTTGAGCTCGGAAATCAGCTGCACGGCGGTCTGGACTTCACCGCGATCCAGGCAGTCGACCAATTCGCGCGCGTGTTTTTTCAGGGTCGACTCGAAGTCACCCGCGGATTCGTTGACGAGATCCATGACGCCCTCTCTGCCAGCCTTAACTGCCGACCCGCTCGAAAATCTTCTCGATCTTTTCTTTCAGCACCTGAGCGGTGAAAGGCTTGACCACATAGCCGTTGACCCCGGCCTGGGCCGCTTCGATGATCTGGTCGCGCTTGGCCTCGGCGGTGACCATCAGCACCGGCAGGTGCTTGAGGCGCTCGTCGGCGCGGACCGCGCGCAGCAGGTCGATGCCGGTCATGCCGGGCATGTTCCAGTCGGTGACGAGGAAGTCGAAGTTGCCGCTGTGCAGCATCGGCAGCGCAGTGGTGCCGTCGTCGGCTTCTGCGGTGTTGGTGAACCCCAAGTCCCGCAGGAGGTTCTTGATGATGCGCCTCATCGTGGAGAAGTCGTCCACGATGAGAATTTTCATATTCTTGTCCAAACCGACCTCCATCGATACCAGGCACGTCCTGGCGGGCGTGCCGTCAATTCATCGAGCGCCGTGCGCTCATCCCGTGTGGGCGGCGTCAAAGGGACGTCGCCCGGAAGAATTCTGAAACCTGCGTCTGACGCCTGAGAAAAATCCGACGCGAAACTACCCGAACCTCAGTGCGCGCGCCACTCCGCCAGACGCGCCCGCAGGCGCGCGGCGCATTGGCTGTGCAGCTGGCTGACCCGGGACTCGCTGACCCCCAGCACTTCGCCGATCTCCTTGAGGTTGAGTTCCTCGTCGTAGTACAGGGCCAGCACCAGCCGCTCACGCTCGGGCAGCTTGGTGATGGCGTCGGCCAGCGCCGCCTGGAAGCGTTCGTCTTCCAGGCCGTGGGAGGGCTCGTTGCCCTGGTGCGAAGCGTCTTCGGCCAGGCCGCTGCCCTGCTCGCCGTCCTGCAGCAGATCGTCGAAGCTGTACAGGCGGCTGCCCTGGGTGTCGCTGAGAATGCCGTAATACTCTTCGAGACTCATATTGAGTTCGGCAGCGACTTCCTGATCTTTAGCGTCACGACCGGTTCTGGCCTCGACGGTGCGGATCGCGTCGCTGACCATGCGGGTGTTGCGGTGCACCGAACGCGGGGCCCAATCGCCCTTGCGCACCTCGTCGAGCATGGCCCCACGGATGCGGATGCCAGCGTAGGTCTCGAAGCTCGCGCCCTTGCCGGCATCGTATTTCTTCGCCGCTTCCAGCAGGCCGATCATGCCGGCCTGCATCAAATCCTCCACCTGCACGCTGGCCGGCAGGCGGCCCAGCAGGTGGTAGGCGATGCGTTTGACCAGCGGCGCGTACCGCTGGATCAGTTGGTCCTGGGAGTTTTGCGCCTGCGCCTTGCTGTACATACGCGCTCCGGAGGCCGTCATCATACGGCCGAACCCGTGGTGGGATGCTGCACCAGGCGCTCGACGAAGAACTCCAGGTGCCCACGCGGGTTGGCCGGCAGCGGCCAGCTGTCGACTTTCTGCGCTATCGCACGGAAGGCCAGGGAAGCCTTGCTGCGCGGGAACGCCTCATACACCGAACGCTGCTTCTGCACCGCCTTGCGCACCGACTCGTCGTACGGAATGGCGCCCACGTACTGCAGCGCCACGTCGAGGAATCGGTCGGTGACCTTGGTCAGCTTGGCGAACAGGTTGCGGCCCTCCTGGGGGCTGTGGGCCATGTTCGCCAGCACGCGGAAGCGAGTCATGCCGTAGTCGCGGTTGAGCAGCTTGATCAAAGCGTAGGCGTCTGTGATCGAAGTGGGTTCATCGCAGACGACCAGCAGCACTTCCTGCGCGGCACGGACGAAGCTCACCACCGAGTCGCCGATGCCGGCGGCGGTGTCCACCACCAGCACGTCGATGTTGTCGCTGATGTCGCTGAAGGCCTGGATCAGGCCGGCGTGCTGCATGGGGGTGAGGTGCACCATGCTCTGCGTGCCGGAAGCCGCCGGGACGATGCGAACGCCACCGGGTCCCTGGAGGATCACGTCGCGCAGGTCGCACTCGCCTTCGATGACGTCGGCCAGCGTGCGCTTGGGGGTCAGGCCCAGCAGCACGTCGACATTCGCCAGGCCCAGGTCGGCGTCCAGCAGCATGACGCGGCGGCCGAGGTCGGCCAGCGCCAGCGACAGGTTCACCGACACGTTGGTCTTGCCGACACCACCCTTGCCACCGGTGACTGCGATTACCTGTACAGGATGCATGCCCATATCAATACCTTGTCTCGTCATTCAGCCACCGCGCCCCCTGGCGCTGCAGCCCTGCCGGCTGCGGTGCTCTACCGCTTCCGGCGTTCGCGGATCGTCTCCCAGAGCATCCGCCTCGCCGGGCAGCCCACCTGGCCGCCCGTCACCCCACCACGGGGCCGTTCAATTCGTTCAGCTGGCGCGACGCACCGGCTGCTGGTACAGGCCGGCGAACAGCTCGGCCATGGCGTCCTCGCTCGGTTCTTCCGGTGCCTGCAGGCTCACCGCGCGGCTGACCAGCTGGTGGCTGCGTGCAACCTGCAGATCATCCGGAATCTTCGGACCGTCCGCCAGATAGGCTACCGGGAGACGCTGGCCAATTGCCAGAGCGAGCGCCTCGCCGAGGCTGCCGGCTTCGTCCAGCTTGGTCAGGATGCATCCGGCCAATCCGCACGAACGATAGTTCTGCCAGGCGGCCTTGAGCACCTGGCTCTGGCTGGTCGCGGCCAGCACCAGGTAGTTCTTCACGTTCAGGCTCTGCGCCGCCAGGGCTTCGAGCTGCATGCGCAGCGCCGGATCGTTGGCGGGCAGGCCGGCGGTATCGATCAGCACCAGACGCTTGCGCGCCAGCGGCGCCATGGCCTGGATCAGCGACTGGCCCGGATCGACCAGGGTCACCGGCACGTTGAGGATGCGACCGAGGGTCTTGATCTGCTCCTGGGCGCCGATGCGGAAGCTGTCCATGGACACCAGGGCAATGCTCTGCGCACCGTATTTCAGTACGTAGCGCGCCGCCAGCTTGGCCAGGGTGGTGGTCTTGCCCATGCCGGCCGGGCCGACCAGCGCAACCACCCCGCCCTGCTCCAGCAGGTCGATTTCCGGAGTGTTGATGGAGCGCGCCAGGTGCGCCAGCAGCATGCGCCAGGCCTGCTTCGGATCGGCGATGGAGGCCACCTTCTCCAGCAGGCTGCGCGACAGGTCCGCCGGCAGGCCCATGCGCTGCAGGCGGCGCCACAGGTTGGCCTGTTTCGGACGCTGGTTCTGCAGCTGGTTCCAGGCGATGGAGCCCAACTGCACTTCGATCAGTTCACGCAGACCGTTGAGCTCGAAGCGCATGGCTTCCAGCGCCTGCTGGCCGACGTTGGCGGCGGCCGGCGCAACCGGGGCGGCCATGGCTTCGGCCAGGGTCTCGGCGGCACTGCGGCGCGGCGCCGGCGCGTCGTACATTTGACGGTCCTTGCTCACGGCCTCGCTCATGCGGGTCGGCTCGCTCAGCTCGGCCCTGGCCTGGGCGATGCGCGCCTGGGTCTTGCGCAGCTCGGCTTCCAGCGCCGGGTTCGGCTTGCTGGCCGCCGCCGGGGCCTGGTAGTCCAGCGCCGCGGTCAGTTCCACGCCACCGGCGACACGGCGATTGCCGATGATCGCGGCGTCCGGGCCCAGCTCGTCACGGACCAGTTTCATGGCCTGACGCATATCGGCGGCGAAGAAGCGTTTTACCTGCATGGCCTGCGACCTCAATCAGTTCTGCCCAACGGTGGCGACGATCGTCACTTGTTTGTTGTCCGGGATTTCCTGGTAAGCCAGCACGTGCATGGTGGGGACCGCCATCCGCGCGAATCGGGACATCATCGCGCGGACGGGACCGGCCACCAGCAGGATCGCCGGCTTGCCGAGCATTTCCTGGCGCTGCGCCGCCTCGACCATCGAGCGTTGCAGCTTTTCCGCCATTCCGGGCTCCAGCAACATGCCGTCTTCGGAGCCCTGTCCGGCCTTCTGCAGACTGTTCAGCAATATCTGTTCCAACCTGGGCTCCAGAGTGATCACAGGCAGCTCCGGCTCTAGTCCCACAATGGTTTGCACGATTGCGCGGGACAGCGCGACGCGAACTGCCGCCACCATGGCGGCGGGATCTTGACTCTTGGCGGCAACGTTGGCGATGGCTTCGGCGATGGTGCGGATGTCGCGCACCGGCACCTGCTCCTGCAGCAGCGCCTGCAGGACCTTGAGCAGGGTCGACAGGGAGATCATCCCCGGCACCAGTTCTTCGGCGAGCTTGGGCGAGGTCTTGGCCAGCAGTTGCATCAGTTGCTGGACTTCCTCGTGGCCAAGCAGTTCGTGGGCGTGCTTGTGCAGCACCTGGTTCAGGTGGGTAGCGACCACGGTGCTGGCGTCGACCACGGTGTAGCCCAGGGACTGCGCCTGGTCGCGCTGCGCGGCCTCGATCCACACGGCCTCCAGGCCGAAGGCAGGGTCCTTGCCGGCGATACCGTTCAAGGTACCGAACACCTGGCCGGGGTTGATCGCCAGCTCGCGGTCCGGGTAGATCTCGGCCTCCGCCACGCTGACACCCATCAGCGTCAAACGATAGGCGTTGGGCAGCAGGTCGAGGTTGTCACGGATGTGCACCGACGGCATCAGGAAGCCCAGGTCCTGGGACAGCTTCTTGCGCACACCCTTGATCCGCGCCAGCAGCTGGCCACCCTGGTTGCGATCCACCAGCGGGATCAGGCGGTAGCCGACTTCCAGGCCGACCATGTCCACCGGGGTCACGTCGTCCCAGCCCAGCTCCTTGGTTTCCTGGGCGCGCTGGGCCGGCAGCAGCTCCTGCTGGCGCTGGGTTTCCTGCTCGGCCTGCTGCGCCGCCTGGCGCTGGCGCTGCCAGATCAGGTAAGCGCCGCCAGCGGCCAGGCCGCCCAGGCCGACGAAGGAAATGTGCGGCATGCCCGGCACCAGGCCCATGGCGATCAGGATCGCGGCGGAGATGGCCAGCGCCTTGGGCGAGGCGAACATCTGCCGGTTGACCTGCTGGCCCATGTCCTCGGCGCTGGACACGCGGGTCACCATGATCGCCGCGGCGGTGGACAACAGCAGCGACGGCAGCTGCGCCACCAGACCGTCACCGATGGTCAGCAGGGCGTAGACCTTGCCGGCATCGCCGAAGCTCATCGAGTGCTGGAGCATGCCGATGGCCACGCCACCGATAAGGTTGATGAAGAGGATCAGCAGGCCGGCGACGGCGTCACCGCGAACGAACTTGCTGGCACCGTCCATGGAGCCATAGAAGTCGGCTTCCTGGGCCACTTCGGCGCGGCGCTTCTTGGCTTCCGCCTGTTCGATCAGGCCGGCGTTGAGATCGGCGTCGATGGCCATCTGCTTGCCCGGCATGGCGTCGAGGGTGAAGCGCGCGCTCACTTCGGAGATGCGCCCGGCGCCCTTGGTGACCACCACGAAGTTGATGATCATGAGGATCGCGAAGACCACGATACCGACCACGTAGTTGCCGCCGATCACCACCTCGCCGAAGGCCTGGATCACCTTGCCCGCGGCGGCGTGGCCGTCATGCCCGTGGAGCAGCACCACGCGGGTGGAGGCGACGTTCAGCGCCAGGCGCAGCAGTGTCGCGACCAGCAGGATGGTCGGGAACACGGCGAAGTCCAGCGGCCGCAGCGCGTACACGCAGACCAGCAGGACCACGATGGACAAGGCGATGTTGAAGGTGAACAGCACGTCCAGCAGGAACGGCGGGATTGGCAGGGTCATCATGCCCAGCATGGCCAGCAGCAGCAGCGGCACGCCGAGATTGCCCCGGCCCAGGCCCGCCAGATTGCTGCGAACGTTGCTGATCAGTTGCGTGCGGTCCACCCTTGACTCCCCTGCCCTGCGGCGGATCTTGCGTCCGCCGGATCAAACTTTTGACGCCCAGGAGGGCGTTTGCAGGGGATTTAGCAGGAAGCGTTCCAACTTTTTCGAAACGGCGGAAATACCCGATCCAGAGCGCCCGTAGGGCGTACAACCGTTCGCGGTTGTACGCCGATACATCGTGCATTCCGGCAACGCCATGGCCGAGCCCGGAGCGCCGGCGACCGGCCTCACCAGCTCCCCGAAGCGCCGCCTCCGCCACTGGAGCCACCGCCGCCGGAATAGCCGCTACCGCTATTGGATGACGAACTTCCGCCACCACTGGAACCGGAGCCCGAACTGGAGCCTCGGCCGATAATGAAGGCGAACAGCATCGGGAAGTACAGCATCGGCAACAGCGCCAGCGACTCCGGGAACTCGCCGAGGTGCTCGACGATACCGGTGATGGTCATGACGAACGCACCGATACCCGAAGCCAATGCCAGGCGAATGAGGAACTCCAGCCGGCTGCGCTTCCAGGCGGCATGGGCAAGGACGAAGGGCAAACACAGCAACGCCAGCCCAAGGGTCAGCCCGATAGGGCCTGCCAGGCCATACAGCAGCACCTCGGCGCCATACCGGCTGGCCCCCACCGCCAGCGCCACGAGATAGCCGACGATGGCGCCGACGATCCAGGCGGACTTGCGCGAAGACGCCGCCAGGGCGCCGACGGCCCCGCCCAGCGCCATGCAGAACGACACGGCCATGAAGAACAGTGGCGCGGTCTTCAGGCCTGCGCCGAACGCCAGCAGCACCATCAACCCTGCCGACACGCCGACGACCACACGGGCGGCCAGAAGCTTGCGGCGCAGCGCCACGCCCGCCACCGCGCCACAGCCCAGGGCGATCAACAGCAGCCAGCCCTCACGGGTCAGACCGCTCTCATGACGTTCCTCCGGCAGCGTTTCGCCATCGATCAGCCGCTCCAGGACGCCCACCGCGCGCTCGATGCCGCCGGCGAAGTCGCCCTGGCGAAACGCCGGAACCATCTCATCGCGAATGATGCGACCGGCCGTGACATCGGGGATGGCCCCCTCCAGCCCGTAGCCCACCTCGATGCGCATGGTCCGGTCGTCCTTGGCCACCAGCACCAGCACGCCGTCGTCCACGCCCCGGCGCCCCAGGCGCCACTGATCGAAGACGCGGGTAGCGAACAGCTCGATGCTGTCCTCACCGGTGCTGGGCACCATCAGCACGGCGACCTGCGAGCCCTTGCGCTGCTGCAGAGCGAGCAGGCGTTGCTCCATGGCCGCGATCCAGACCGCATCCAGGGTCATCGTCAGGTCGGTGACTGGACGCTCCAGCACGGGCACGGCCACCGTCTGCGCAAAAGGTTCCCGCGCGGCGTCGGCGGCGACTGACTCGGCCACCGGCTCTTCGCCGAATGCTCCGGCGTGGACCACGGGGGCGCTCAACAGCATGAGCAGGCAGAATACGAGGCGAATCCAGTCGTTCATTCCTTCCATCCCTGAAGGCAGTGAGGCCGACGCAATAGAGCCGGCCATGGGAAACCTGATGCTAGAGGCAGACCGGACGTTCGAACAGCAACCGCTGAATCGTTCACCGGACCGATACAGGCCTCACTCGTCCCGCCGCAGATCCGGCGGAATCGGCAGGTCCGGCATCGGCCCCGGGCGCTTGCCCTTGCCGGCGCGGAACTGCTTGAGCTGGTAGACGTAGGCCAGCACCTGGGCGACGGCGAGGTAGAGGCCGGCGGGAATCTCGCGGTCCAGCTCGGTGGAGTAGTACACCGCCCGCGCCAGCGCCGGGGACTCCAGCACCGTGACCTTGTGCTCCTGGGCTACCTCGCGGATCTTCAGCGCCATGAAGTCGTTGCCCTTGGCCAGTAGCCGCGGCGCGCCGGAGGCGCCGGGGTCGTACTTGAGGGCGACGGCGAAGTGCGTCGGGTTGGTGATCACCACGTCGGCGTCCGGCACCGCCTGCATCATCCGCCGCTGCGCCATCTCGCGCTGCATCTGGCGGACCTTGGCCTTGACCTCCGGCTTGCCCTCGGAGTCCTTGTACTCGTCGCGCACTTCCTGCTTGGTCATCATCAGCTTCTGGCGGTTGTCCCAGAGCTGGTAGGGCACGTCCACGGCGGCGATCAGCAGCAGGCTGCAGGCCAGCCAGAAGGCGCTCCAGCCGACCACCCGGGCGCAATGCACCAGCGCCTGCTCGGTGGGCTCGTGGGCCATCGCCAGCAGGTCGTCCTTGTCCGACTGCAACACCAGGATCGCCACGGTGAGCACCACGGTGAACTTGATCAGCGCCTTGAACAGCTCCAGCAGCGACTTGGCCGAGAACATCCGCTTGAGCCCTTCCAGCGGGTTCAGGCGGCTGAACTTGGGCGCCAGCGCCTCGCTGGAGAACAGCCAGCCGCCAAGGGCCACCGGGCCGAGCAGCGCCGCCACCAGCAACAGCGCGAGGATCGGCCAGAGACCTTCACCGGCGATCTGCGCGGCATTGGCCAGCAGCCGGAGCATGTTGTCGCTGTTCATCACCGTCTCGCGGGACAGCTCGAAGCTGCCGCGCATCAGGCGCATCAGCGCGTCCGCCAGGCCCGCGCCATAGATCAGCAGGCCGCCGGCGCCGGCGACGAGCACGGCGAGGGTGTTCAGCTCCCGCGAGCGCGGCAGCTGGCCTTTCTCGCGCGCCTCCCGGCGCCGTTTCTCTGTGGGTTCCTCTGTCTTGTCCTGACCGCTCTCGCTTTCCGCCATCGCTGGCTACCTCGCTCGAACCAGTTCACGGAGCAGTTGCAGGCCCTCGCTGGCGAGGGACTGGTACTGCGACAGAATGTCGGCGCTGCCGATCCAGACGATGATGAAGCCCATGATCAGGGTCAGCGGGAAGCCGATGGAGAAGATGTTCAGCTGCGGCGCGGCGCGGGTCATGGCGCCGAAGGCCAGGTTGACCACCAGCAGCGCGGTGACCGCCGGCAGCGCCAGCAGCAGCCCGGCGCCGATCACCCAGCCGAGCTTGCCGGCGACGGTGATCAGGTGGTTGCCCGACAGCCCCTCGCCCACCGGCAGGGTGACGAAGCTCTCGGCCAATACCTCGAACACCACCAGGTGGCCGTTCATGGCCAGGAACAGCAAGGTCACCAGCATCGTGAAGAACTGCCCGAGCACCGGCACCGAGATGCCGTTGGTGGGGTCGATCATCGAGGCGAAGCCCAGGCCCATCTGCATGGAGATGATCTGCCCGGCGATGACGAAGGCATGGAACATCAGCTGCAGGGTGAAGCCGAGCATGGCGCCGATGAGGATCTGCTCGCCGATCAGCAGCATGGCCTTGACGCTCAGCGCGTCCACCTGCGGCATGGGCGGCAGGTTCGGCACCAGCACCACGGCGATCGCCAGGGCCAGGTAGAGGCGCACGCGGGTCGGCACCAGCTGGGTGCCGAAGATCGGCATCACCATCAGCAGCGCGGCGATGCGGAACAGCGGGAACAGGAAGGCCCCGACCCAGCCGCCGATCTGCGCGTTGGTAAGTTCCAGCATCAGCCGATCAGCGTCGGGATGCTGCTGATCAGCGTCTGGGTGTACTCCATCAGCTGCCGTATCAGCCAGGGCCCCAGCACGATCAGGGTGAGCAGCACCACCAGCAGGCGCGGCAGGAAACTCAGAGTCTGCTCGTTGATCTGGGTAGCGGCCTGGAACATCGCCACCACCAGGCCCACCAGCAGGCTGGGCAGGATCAGGATGGCGACGATCATCGCCGTCAGCCAGAGCGCTTCACGGAACAGGTCTACGGCGACTTCCGGAGTCATGCCCCTACCCTCCTCAGACGGTGCCGAAACTGCCGGCGAGCGTGCCGATGATCAGCGCCCAGCCGTCCACCAGCACGAACAGCATGATCTTGAACGGCAACGAGATGATCAGCGGCGACAGCATCATCATGCCCATCGCCATCAGCACGCTGGACACCACCAGATCGATGATCAGGAACGGGATGAAGATCATGAAGCCGATCTGGAACGCAGTCTTCAACTCCGAGGTGACGAACGCCGGCACCAGGATGGTCAGGGGCGTGGCGTCGGCGCTCTGGATGTCGGTGCGCTTGGACAGGCGTACGAACAGTTCGAGGTCAGACTGCCGGGTCTGCGCCAGCATGAACGCCTTGAGCGGCACCTCGGCGCGGCTGATCGCCTCCTGGGCCGGAATCTGCTCGTTGAGGTAGGGCTGCAGCGCGTTGGCGTTGATCTTGTCGAACACCGGCGCCATGACGAACAGGGTGAGGAACAGCGCAAGGCCGATCAGCACCTGGTTCGACGGCGTACTCTGCAGGCCCAGCGCCTGGCGCAGGATGGAGAAGACGATGATGATCCGGGTGAAGCTGGTCATCAGCATGACGAACGCCGGGATGAAGCTCAGCGCCGTCATGATCAGCAGGATCTGCAGGCTGACCGAGTACTCCTGCTGCCCCTGCGCGTTGGTGGTCACGGTGATCGCCGAGATCTGCGTCGGATCGGCGGCGAAGGCCTGCGGCACGGCCAGCGCCAGCAGTCCCAGAAGCAGTGGCGCGCTGCGCTTGAGCGCGCCGAGCAGAGCGGAGAGATTCGGCGAACGGGTCACTGCGGGCGGCCCTTGTCCTTGTTCAGCAACTCCAGCAGGCGCTGGGCGAATTCCGGCTGCACCGGCTCCGACTCGGCGGCATGCACCGGCTGGCGCAAGACGTGCAGCGGGGTGATGCGACCCGGTGTCAGGCCGAGCAGGATCTGCTCGTCGCCCACCTGCACCAGCACCAGCCGATCACGCGGGCCGAGGGCCTGGCTGGAGACCAGGCGGATCGCCTGGTTACCGCGCGGGCCGACCTGCTGCACGCGGCGCACCAGCCAGGCGAGCAGGAAGATCAGGCCGACCACCAGCACCAGCCCCAGCAGCAGTTGCAGCAACTGCGCGCCGGCGCTGCCGGTGATCATGCTCGGGGCGGAGCTGGCGTGGACGATGGCCGGCGTCGACACCGGCGCCGGGGCGTCGTCGCCGAACGCCAGCATGGACAGCCCCGCCAGAGGCAATGCGCTGAGGATCGCGGACAGGCGGGCCATGTCAGCGCAGCTTCTTGATGCGTTCGCTGGGACTGATCACGTCGGTGAGGCGGATGCCGAACTTCTCGTTCACCACCACCACCTCGCCGTGGGCGATCAGGGTGCCGTTGACCAGCACATCCAGCGGCTCGCCGGCCAGGCGATCGAGCTCGATCACCGAGCCCTGGTTGAGCTGCAGCAGGTTGCGGATGCTGATGTCGGTGTTGCCGACCTCCATGGAAATGGTCACCGGGATATCCAGGATCACGTCCAGGTTCGGCCCTTCCAGGCCGGCGATGGTCGGCGCCTTGGGCGCCATGCCGAATTCTTCCATCGGCGCGCGCGGCGCGGCCGGTGCCACCGGGGTGGCGCCGCCCTGGGCCATCAGCGCGTCGATGTCGTCCTGGTTGGCGTCGCCCGATTCGGAGAGCGCGGCGGCCCATTCATCGGCCAGGGCCTGTTCTTCGGGAGTCACGTTGTCTTCATCTGCCATGGTGGGTCCTCTTGCTCAGCGCGGGCGCTCGAGCGGATCGAGAATCTGCAAGGCCAGGTTGCCCTTGTGCGAACCCAGCTTGACCTTGAAGGAAGGCACGCCGTTGGCGCGCATGATCATGTGTTCGGGCAGCTCTACCGGGATCACGTCGCCCGGCTGCATGTGCAGGATGTCGCGCAGCTTGAGCTGACGGCGCACGACGGTGGCGCCGACCGGTACGTGGACATCGAGGATGTCTTCGCGCAGGGCGTTGATCCAGCGCTCGTCCTGGTCGTCCACGTCGGACTGGAAGCCGGCATCGAGCATCTCGCGGATCGGCTCGATCATCGAGTACGGCAGGGTGATGTGCAGGTCGCCGCCGCCGCCGTCCAGCTCGATGTGGAAGGTGGAGACCACCACCACTTCGCTGGGGCTGACGATGTTGGCCATCGCCGGGTTCACCTCGGAGTTCACGTACTCGAAGGTGATCGGCATCACCGCGTGCCAGGCTTCGGCGAGGTCGATGAAGGCCTGCTCGATGACCATGCGCACCACCCGCAACTCGGTGGGGGTGAACTCACGGCCCTCGATCTTGGCGTGACGGCCATCACCGCCGAAGAAGTTGTCCACCAGCTTGAACACCAGCTTGGCGTCGAGGATGAACAGGCCGGTGCCGCGCAGCGGCTTCATCTTCACCAGGTTGAGGCTGGTGGGCACGTACAGCGAGTGCACGTACTCGCCGAACTTCATCACCTGCACGCCGCCCACGGCGACATCCGCCGAGCGGCGCAGCAGGTTGAACATACTGATGCGGGTGTAGCGGGCGAAACGCTCGTTGATCATCTCCAGGGTCGGCATGCGACCCCGGACGATTCGGTCCTGGCTGGTCAGGTCGTAGGACTTGATCGCCCCCGGCTCGACGTCGGACTCGGTTTCCACGAGGCCGTCGTCGACGCCGTGGAGCAGCGCGTCGATCTCGTCCTGGGAAAGTAGATCCTGCATGGCCATGGCGGGTACCTACTGCAATACGAAGTTGGTGAAAAGCACTTGTTCCACGGTCAACTGACCGGTCGCCTTCTTCGCCAGTTCCTGAAGGCTGGAGGTCGCCTGCTGGCGCAGCATCTCCTTGCCCACCGGGGTCACCAGCGAGTCGAAATTCTGGCTGGAGAACAGCATCACCAGCTGGTTGCGCACCAGCGGCATCTGCTCGCGCAGCGCATCCATCTGCGCCTGGTCGCGGCCCATCAGCGCCACCGCCACCTGCAGGTAACGCTGGCGGCCGTTCTGATTGAAGTTGACCACGAAGGACGGCGCGAGGATTTCGTAGATCGCCTGTTTCTTGCCCGGTGCGGCGCCTTCCTCGGCCTTCGCCTCGGCCTCGGCGGGCTTGGCGTGCTTGCTGAGGAAGAACCAGGTGCCGCCGACCGACAGCCCCACCGCCAGCAGGAATGCCAGGGCGATGAGAATGATGAGCTTCAGTTTGCCCTTGCCGGGGGCCTGTCCGTCTGGGAAGGGAGGCGTCTGATCTTTCTTGGCCATGCCAAATATCCGTCACTTTTCCGGCGCGATGCGCAGATACCGGGGTAGGAGCAAGGGCTGTGCCAGTTTGGAATTGTCGGACTGGCGCCGCCGCGGATATTACAGGCTAGACGGAGGAAGTCACGGGGCGGGGAGAGAAATTTCCGAGGCGCGGGGATTGGGTAGGAAAATTGGCGACGATTCGCAGGCAACGAGCAGGCCCGCCTGCATGGCGGGGCGTTGCCTGGAGGAGCGAGCTCGCTCGCGAACAGATTTACCCGGCGGCATCGATGCTGGGCGGTTCACGAGCAAGCTCGCTCCTACAATATCCCCGCGCTCCTCGACGGGGTTGCAAAGCATCCGCCGCGAACGCCCGTCCAATATCAGGCGTAGTAATCCACCAGCCCCCTGCCCTGCGCCGCCACCTGCGGGCGGAGCTCGGACACGCCGCTGATCATCGGCTCGTCGTCGCCATCGGAGCCGGCGACCCGGCGCGCGCCCCCGCGATCATCGCCGCCCTGTTGCTGTTGCCAGCCGCGGGCGGACTGGTCGGAGACGTTGACGTCGAGCTGCCCCATGCCCTGCTGGCTGAACATCTCGCGCAGGCGGTGCTGCTGGCTGTCCAGCGCTTCGCGCACGTTGGCGTTGGCGCTGACGAAGTTCACCTGGGTCTGGTCGGCGCTCATGTGGATGCGCACTTCCAGGCGCCCGAGGTCGGCCGGGTCCATCTGGATCTCGGCGGACTTGAGGTTCTGCGACGACATCCACATCACCCGGTCCACCACCTGGTCGGTCCAGCCGTTCTGCTGCACCGACACCGGCTGCCCCGGCACCAGCGGGTTCACCGGACGGTTGGTCATGGCCTGCGGCGTATTCAGTGCCTGGGTCAGCGACTCCAGCCGCGCGGCGAAGGACTCGTTGCGTGGCGCCTCGGGCTTGGCCTGGGACTGGAGCTCCGGCAAGGCCTGGCCCAGGTCCGCGCTGGCCTGCAGTGCACCTTCGGCCAACTTGCCGTCGGCAGCCTTCGCCGTCGTATCCGGGTTCAACGCCGAAAGCATTGCCGACAGGTCGGCCTTGCCGTTGCCCTCCACCGGCTTGTCAGCGCCCTTGGCAGCCACGTCACCGGGCACCTGCGTCTGCTGGAGCTGCTGCGCCTGGTCCTGCGCGCCCTGGTCGAGGGCCAGGGTCACGCCCGGCAGTGCGTTGAGCTTTTCCAGGTCGCCGTCCGTACTGGCCACGGTCTGCTGGCCCACGCCAGTGCTGATCACCAGGGGCGGCGCTTCGCTGGTCGGGGCCGGCAACTGGCCGGTCATGCCCAGCATCAGCAGTGGGTCGAGAGTGGCCTCGGGCTTCTCCTCGCTATCGGCCACCTTGGTCTCGCCGTCGGCCGGCAAGGCCTTGCCGTCTTCGGCAACCGCTGGCTTGTCGGCGGCAGCGGCATCCTTGGAATCGCTGGCCTTGGCGTCCTTGTCGGCGGCGTCCTTAGGCTTCTCGGCCTTGGACTTGGCCGCCTTGTCCGGGCGCTCGCTGGCCGCCGGGCGCTTCTCCTGCGCGTAGACGTCGGCAAAGCTGGAACCCTTGTCGTTGGCGGGGTCGGGCGAATTCTGCGCAGGCTTGGAGAGCGCCGCCTTGGGCCTGGGGTCGGGCGTCGGCGTCAATAAAATATCCGGGGCGACAGCCATCGGAGTTCTCCGTTGATGTGAATATCCATCACGGAGATAGCAAGGGGCGGGCCAATTCGCTGTTTGATCTGGCGGAGAGGATCAGGCGCGACCGGGCAGCAGCAGCGTGCGAACAATGGTGAACTCGTGCTCGACCTTCGCGATCAGCCCTTGCGCGGCGGCCAGGTCGTTGTGCCGGGCGGCGTCTTCGAGCTGCTTGCACAGCCCGCTCAGCACGGCGGCGCCCATGTTCCCGCAACTGCCCTTGAAGCTGTGCGCGGCATGGCGCAACGCAGCGCCGTCGGCGGCGGTGAAGGCCGCGCGAATGCTGTTAAGACGCTCCTCGGAATCGCTCAGGAAGGTCTCCACCAGCAATGGGTACTCGTCTTCCATGATCTCCAGCAGGTTGCGCTGCACGGCGTCATCGAGATGCGGCACGGACATTCGGCACTCCCGGTAGGACTGCTCGCCATAGGGCTGGATGGCAAGCGAAGGCCGGATTATGCCTGAGCCGACCAGAAGAACTCCACGGACACCGATTTGCCATCACCCGACCATTGGCAGCGGTCGGCCAGCTGCCGCACCAGCGTCAGGCCGCGCCCGCAGAGGCTGCCGGCGGCGCGCTGGGAAGCGAGCACGGCGCCGACGTCGAAGCCATCGCCGCTGTCCTCCACCCGCACCAGCAGGCGCCCGCCCTCGCCGTGGGGCGCAAGATCGAGGTGGAAGCGCACGAAGCCGTCGCGCAGCTGCGCCAGGCGCTGGCTGCGCTGCTGGTAGTAGCGGGCGAACCCGCTGGCATCGCACTTGAGCGAGGAATCCAGGCCCATCACGCCGTGCTCCAGGGCGTTGGAATACAACTCGGCGAGCACGGTGTAGAGCGCGCCGCCCTTGGGCCGCAGGTCCTGCACCTCCATCAGCAATTGCAGCAGGAACGGCAGCGGATTGAAGTGCCGCAGGGTCGGCGCGCGGAATTCGAAACTGGCGGACCAGTCCAGCGGGCTGCTCAGGCCGCTGTCGGAGAAGGCCAGCGGCGGCCGCTGCAACGAATGCTCCGGCACCAGCACGACTTCCAGCATGCTGACGTCGTCCTGCACCTCGCCGCGGAAACGCGCCAGCGCCGTCTGGATGCTATCGAACAGGCGCGACGGCACCGTCTCCGCCTCGTAGACCTCGCGCAGACGCTGCTCGCCGAACATCTCGCCGGCGGCGTTGCGCGCCTCGGTCACGCCATCGGAGAAGAGGAACACGCGGTCGCCCTCCTCCATGGCGTGGACCTCGTAGTGCTCGTTGAACGCGGCCGCATCGAGGATGCCCAGCGGCAGGTGGCGCGACACCAGCGGCAGCGCCTCGCGCTTGTCGTGGCGCAGCAGGTAGCCATTGGGCAATCCGCCGTTCCACACCTCCACCAGGCCGCGCTGGAAGCTCAGGTTGAGCATCGCCGCGCAGCAGAACACCCCCACCGGCAGGATGCGCTTGAGCTTGGCGTTCATCTCGCGAAGGATGTCCGCCATCGGGTAGCCCTTGGCGGTCATGCCGTAGAACACCTCGGCCAGCGGCATGGCGCCGATGGCCGCCGGCAAGCCGTGGCCGGTGAAGTCGCCGAGCAGCACGTGCATGCCGCCGGAGGGTTTGAACGCGGCCAGCAGCAGGTCGCCGTTGAACAGCGCGAAGGGCGATTGCAGGTAGCGGATGTTCGCCGCGTTGAGGCAGCCCGAGTGCGCCACCTTGTCGAATACCGCCTTGGCCACCCGCTGCTCGTTGAGCAGGTGCTCGTTGTGCCGGGCGATCAGGTCGCGCTGCTCCAGCACCATCCGCTGCAGGTGGTGCAGGCGGCCCATGGCGCGGATCTTGGCTTCGAGGATGACCCGGTTGTAGGGCTTGGAGAGAAAGTCGTCGCCGCCCGCCTCCAGGCTCTGCACCAGCGCCTCGGTTTCGCTCAGCGAGGTGAGGAAGATGATCGGCACCAGCTCCTCGCCGGCCTGCCGGCGAATCCGCCGCGCCGCTTCGAAGCCGTCCATCACCGGCATCAGCGCATCCATCAGCACCAGTTGCGGGCGCTCCTGGGCGAACAGCGCCAGGGCCTCCAGGCCATTGGACGCGGTGATCACCCGATGCCCCTGGCGGCTGACGATGGTGGACAGCAGCAGGCGATCGGCGGCGTTGTCGTCGGCGATCAGGACCGTGAGGAAATCAGCCATGGCCGCTCTCGGATGCAGGGCAGTCGAGTTCAGCTGATCTTGAACAGCTGCTCGAAGTTGGAGATGGCGAGGATCTTGCGCACGTCGGCGTTGCAGTGTTCCAGGCTGATCTGTGCGTTCTCGCCGCCGGCGTGGTCGCGCAGCAGGAGCAGCATGCCCAGCGCCGAGCTGTCCAGGTAGGTGGCGCCCTTGAGATCAACCATATAGCGCTTGGGCGTGATGTCGACGCGTTCGTAGGCGTCGCGGAATTCCTGGTGCGCACCGAAATCGAAGCGACCCTGGACCACGATGGTCAACTCCTGGCCGTCAGCGGAAGGAACGGAAGTGATGGCCATGGGATTCTCCTTATCGATGATCGGCACGCAGGAGTTTGAAGATGTAGCAGCAACTCATGACAGCGGCAACCTTGGCAGCCATTGGAACGCCATCACCCGGCCTTGTCGAACTCCGCTGAAATGGACCACCGGTCCCCACCGGCATGGCAAATGCCGTTACCCTTCGAAGGTTCGGTCCACGGCGATGCGTCTACGCCGGGCCGCACCAGGCAATGGAGGGGGAGCATGTACAAGTCCGTTCTCGTCGTGGCCTGCGCTGTCTGCACGGTGCCGGTCGCGCATGCCCAGGTGATGCAGCGCGAGCTGGGTGATTTCGAACTGAAGTTCGCCAATGCGCCGACCCGCAGCATGGCCCAGGGGCTGGTCCAGCCCGGCCAGGCGAACAGCGCCCAGGGCGGCGTGGACGTCAGCCATGCCAGTGGCTGGTACGTTGGCAGCTGGACCTCGAACCTGGAACAGGAAAAACCGCTGGAGATCGACAGCTACGCCGGCTTCAAGCACCCGCTGGGCAATGGTCGGCTGGGCTACGAACTGGGCACCCTGCGCTATACCCGCCCCGAGCAACCGGACTTCGACAGCCAGGCGCTGTACGGCGGCCTCTCGGTATTCGGCAGCCGCCTCGGCGCCGCCTACAGCAGCCAGGGCGGCCGCAGCAGCGCCACGCTGTTCACCGACCTGGGGCTGGAACCGGACCTGGGCTTCGACGTGTCGTTCAAGTACTCCACCTACAACCTCGCCGCGCCGGCCAGCCTGAGCGGTGGCGGCAGCGTCAGCGGCTTCGGCGACTGGTCGGTGAACCTCAGCCGGCCCTGGCTGGGCATCGACCTGAACTTCTCCTACAGCGGCAGCAGCCTGACCGGCAGCGATTGCAGCGCATACTCGGGGCACAACACCTATTGCGACACGGCGGTAATGTTCAAGGCGTCGAAGCCGCTGTTCTAACGTGGCGGCAAACCCCTACCCGATCAGGCCCGCGCCCAGGTTGATCGCCAGCCCGAGGATCGCCGTGTTGAACAGGAAGCCGATCACCGAGTGCGCCAGCACCACCTTGCGCATGGCCCGCGAGGCGACGGCCACGTCGGAAGTCTGCACCGCCACGCTCAGGGTGAAGGAGAAGTAGAGAAAGTCCCAGTAGTCCGGGCTCGTCTCCCCGTCCGGAAAACGCAGCACCGGCTCGTCGTCCCCGGAGGAGTAGAACATCCGCGCATAGTGCATGGTGAATACCATGCCGATGAGGAACCAGGAACCCAGCACGGTGCTGGCGGTGAAGGCGTAGCGCCAGAGTTTTTCGCCTCCCTCGGCATGACCGGCGGCGGCCAGTTCGAAGACGATCGCCACCAGGCTGGCCAGCGCGGCGACGCTGATCAGCACCAGCACCGCCTCGGCATTCTCGTCCTCGATCTCGGCCAGGCGCCGAACCTCCTGCGGGTCGGCACGCCAGGCCAGCCAACCGATCAGCAGGACATACAGCCAGGCCATGCAGTTCCAACCCACCAGCACCCGGACCATCGGCTCCAGCCGGTAGCAGGCCAGCGCCACCAGCAGGCCACCGGTGAAGGCGGCGATCAGGCGCGGGTGGGCGCTGAGGAAGGCGCGATTCAGGCGCAGCATGGCGTGCGCCCGCCGTCGAGCGCGAGGTGCCGCAGGGGCAGGTAACGGGAGAAATCAGACAGGGACGGCAAGACGGGCATTCCAATCGAAGGACTGACTGGAGACTAGCACGCGTCCCTGCTCAGTCCGGCGAAGGCCTCAGGCGCTGGGCGAATTCGTCGAGCTGCTTCTGCTCGTACTTGTCGGCGGCGGCGCGCGCTTCCTCGCGGTAGCGCTCCACCAGCTTGCGCAGGCCTTCCAGGCGGGCGTACTTCTCCTGCCAGGCGGCGCGGGCCTTGTCGACGCTGCCCTGATGCCATTCCACCGCGCGGTTCTGCTGCTCGACGGCAGTTTCCAGTTGCGAGAGGAAGCGCTGGTAGTTGATCAGCCACTGCCCGGTGACGCCCTGCTGGCCGTTGCGAATCCACTGCTGCTGGTAGTCCAGGCGATAGCGTTCGAGCTCGGCGAGCTTGCGCTGCGCCTGCAGCAGCTGGTTCTGCACCAGGCCGAGCTGGCGCGCGGCTTCCCGCTCGGCCTTGAGGGCCATGTCCACCACCGGGGCGAGGCGTTCGGCGCGGCGATTCATGCACTCGCCCCGCGGCGCTGGACTCGTAGGATGGGTGGAGCTTGCGATACCCATCGTCTTTCAACTCGCGGCGATATGCAGCATGGGTATCGCTCCGCTCCACCCATCCTACGGAAAGCTCCGCGCATGTCGGACATCAGCCCGCCTTTCCACTGACCACCGCGTCGAGCAGCAAACGGCTGTCGTCGAGGTTCTGGCTCTCGTCCAGCGCCTGCCGGAGGAACTGGCGCATGACCGGAAAGCGCTGGATCGCCAGGTCCGTCTCGGCGTCGCCGCCGGCCACGTAGGCGCCGACGCTGATCAGATCGCGGCTCTGTTGGTAGCGCGACCACAGCTGCTTGAAGCGCTGGGCGTCGCGCAGATGTTCGGGGCTGGTGACCTGGGGCATCACCCGGCTGATCGAGGCTTCGATGTCGATGGCCGGGTAATGGCCTTCCTCGGCCAGCCGGCGCGACAGCACGAAGTGACCGTCGAGCACGCCACGAGCGGCGTCGGCGATCGGATCCTGCTGGTCGTCACCCTCGCTGAGCACGGTGTAGAAAGCGGTGATCGAGCCGCCGCCCTTCTCGCCGTTGCCGGCGCGCTCCACCAGGCGTGGCAGCTTGGCGAACACCGACGGCGGATAGCCCTTGGTCGCCGGCGGCTCGCCGATGGCCAGGGCGATCTCGCGCTGGGCCTGGGCGTAGCGGGTCAGGGAGTCCATCAGCAGCAGGACGTTCTTGCCCTTGTCGCGGAAATATTCGGCGATGCGCGTGCAGTACTGCGCCGCGCGCAGACGCATCAGCGGCGCGTCGTCCGCGGGCGATGCGACGACCACGGAACGCTTGAGGCCTTCTTCGCCAAGGATGTGCTCGATGAACTCCTTCACCTCGCGGCCCCGTTCGCCGATCAGCCCGACCACGATGATGTCGGCCTTGGTGAATCGGGTCATCATGCCCAGCAGCACCGACTTGCCCACACCGGTACCAGCGAACAGGCCAAGGCGCTGGCCGCGACCGACGGTGAGCAGGGAGTTGATCGAGCGGATGCCGACGTCCATGGGTTCGTGGATCGGGTCGCGCGCCAATGGGTTGATGATCGGCCCTTCCATCGGCACCCAGTCTTCGGCACGCATGCCGCCCTTGCCGTCCAACGCGCGGCCGACGCCATCGAGCACGCGACCGAGCATGGACATGCCCATGGGCAGGCGGCCGGAATCCGGCAGCGGCACCACGCGGGCCCCGGGGGCGATGCCGGCGAGGCTGCCCACCGGCATCAGGTAGATCTTGCTGCCGGAGAAACCCATCACCTCGGCTTCCACCTGCACCGGGTGATAGCCGCCGTCGTTGATCACCTGGCAACGGCTGCCGACCGAGGCCTGCAGGCCTTCGGCCTCCAGGGTCAGGCCGACCATGCGCAGCAGGCGGCCCTCCACCACCGGCTGCGCCGGCAGGTTCACCGCCTCGCTGTAGCCTTGCAGGCGGCGGGCGAAGCTGACCCGGTCAAGGCGCATCGGGCGCGTCCAGGTCGATGTGCAGGTCCGGCGCCAGTGCGTGGGTCGCCTGGTCGCGCTGCTGCTCGAAGAGCTGCTTCACGGCCTGGGCCAGGCGCGTCTCGATGCTGGCGTCGATCCGCGAGTGTTCGGTTTCGATGCGGCAGCCGCCGGGCAGCAGGCTGTCGTCCTCGATGATCCGCCAGCTTTCCTCATGGCGGTCACGCAGCGCCTTCACCAGTTCGAAGTCCTGCGGGTTGACCTGGATGCGGATATTGCCGGCGCCCATCGGCAGCAGCTTCAGCGCCTCGCGCAGCACCTGGCGGATCTGACTGGAATCGGTGGCCAGCTCGCGCTGCACCACCTGGCGCACCACATGGGTCACCAGGCTGAGCATGCCCGCCTCGAGCATCTGGTCCTGCTCGGCGATCGGATCCAGCAGCTGACCCATCAGGGTTTCCAGGCTCTGCAGGCGCGGCTGCAGGGCCGCGTCGGCTTCCTGACGCGCCTTCAATTGGCCGGCGTGGAAGCCGTCTTTCTCACCGGTGGAAAATCCCTCGTTGTAGGCGTCCTGGCGGATCGCCTCGAGCTCCTCCAGCGTCAGCGGCTTGACCTCTTCCTCCGGTACCTCCTCGATCTGCGGCTCCTCGGCCACAGGTTCGGGTTGCGGCTCGGGTTCGGGCAGCGGCTTGATCGGATCGAAGCTGGGCAGCGACCAGCGGTCGAAGCCCGAGACATCGCGCGCGCGGATCAGCTCGCTGAGCTCCTGCTCGTCTTTGGCCGGGGGCACCACTTAGATCATCTCCTCGCCGCCCTTGCCGCCGAGCACGATCTCGCCCGACTCGGCCATGCGCCGTGCAATGGTGAGGATTTCCTTCTGCGCGCCTTCCACTTCGCTGACGCGCACCGGGCCCTTGGCCTCCAGGTCGTCGCGCAGCAGTTCGGCGGCGCGCTTGGACATGTTGCGGAAGATCTTCTCGCGGATCGCCTCGTCGGAACCCTTGAGCGCCAGCACCAGCACGTCGGAAGACACCTCGCGCAGCAGCGCCTGGATACCACGGTCGTCGACGTCGGCGAGGTTGTCGAAGACGAACATGAGGTCTTCGATCTGGCCCGACAGGTCCTCGTCCACTTCGCGGATGGCGTCCATCAGCGTGCCTTCGACCGAACTGTCGAGGAAGTTCATGATGTCCGCCGCGCGCTTCACGCCGCCCATGGTGGTGCGGGTGGAGTTGGCGTTGCCGGCGAACTGCTTCTCCAGGATCAGGTTCAGTTCCTTGAGCGCGGACGGCTGCACGGTGTTCAGCGAGGACACGCGCAGGACGATGTCCAGGCGCACCTTGTGGTCGAAGTGGCTGAGCACTTCGGCAGCCTGGTCCGGATCGAGGTAGGCGACCACGATGGCCTGGATCTGCGGATGCTCGTAGCGGATCACGTCGGCCACGGCGCGCGGCTCCATCCACTTCAGGCTGTCCAGGCCACTGGTGTTGCCGCCCAGCAGGATGCGGTCGATCAGGTTGTTGGCCTTGTCCTCGCCCAGGGCCTGGGTGAGCATCTTGCGGATGTAGCTGTCGGCGCCGACGCCCAGGCTGGTCTGGTCGCCGACAATCTCGACGAACTCGCCCATCACCTGCTCGACCTGCTCGCGGTGCACGTTGCGCATCTGCGCCATGGCCACGCCGACCTTCTGCACTTCCTTGGGGCCCATGTGCCGCAGCACCTGCGCCGCGTCGGTCTCGCCGAGGGACAGCAGGAGGATGGCGGCCTTGTCGACCTTGCTCAGTTTGGCGTTCGCCCGAGGTTCGCTCATGTGCGGTTACTCATCGGAATTGATCCACTCTTTCACCACCTGAGCCACACGCCCGGGGTCCTGCGCGACCAGGCTCTTGATCGCATTGAGCTGCGCATCGTAACCCTCGGACGGGCTCGGCAACAGAATACTGGCGGGGCCGCCGAGGCTGACGCGGTCGTCCGACAGCTCGCCGTCGAGGCCACCCAGTTCGCCCAGACCGTCAGCGCCCGCGCCGCCGGCCACCAGGGCCTTGCCCTTGTTGCCCGACAGGTTGTTCAGCACCGGACGCAGCACGCCCAGTACCAGCACCAGGATGAAGACGATGCCCAGCACCTGCTTGACCACGTCCCAGAACCAGGGCTGCGAGTAGAACGGCGGGGAGACGATTTCCTCGCCCTGCTCCGGGGCGAACGGCGCGTTGATCACGCTGACGCTGTCGCCACGGCTGGCGTCGTAGCCCACGGCGTCCTGCACCAGGCGGGTGAAGCGCGACAATTCGTCGGCGCTCCACGGCTTGTGGGTCACCTCGCCGGTCTTGGCATCGGTGATCATCCGGTCATCCAGCACCACCGCGACGGAAAGCCGGCGCAGGCGGCCCTGCTGCTGCTTGGTGTAGCTCACCGAGCGATCCAGCTCGTAGTTGCGGGTGTTCTGCTGGCGCTTGTCGGTGGGATACGGCGCCAGTTCCGGCCGGCCGGTCTTCGGGTCGATGATCGGCTGGCCGTTGGCGTCCTTCAGCGGCTGACCCGGCGCGACGTAGTCGGACGGCGCGTTCTGCGCAGTGGTCTGCGGCGCGTTGGCGGGCCCCGGCGGCTGGTTCGACAGCGCCCCCGGCACGCCTTGCGGGCCGTTGCTGTTCTGCCGTTCCTCATTGTTGGTCTGCTCGCTGCGCAGCGCCGGCTGGTCCGGGTTGTAGGATTCGGAGGTGGACTCCACCGCACTGAAGTCGACGTCGGCGGAGACTTCGGCCTTGTAGCGGCCGTTGCCCAGCACCGGTTGCAGGATGCTGTGCACGCGCTGGTTGAGGTTGCTTTCCATGCGGCGGGTGTAGTCGAACTGCTTGCCGGCCATGGTCAGCTCGGAGAGCTCCTGCTGGTCGGACAGCAGAGTGCCCTTCTGGTCGACGACGGTGACCTGGGACTTGTCCAGCTCCGGCACGCTGGTCGCCACCAGGTTGACGATCGCCATCACCTGGCTCGGCTCCAGGTTGCGGCCCGGGTACAGCTCGACCAGCACCGAGGCGCTGGGCTTGCGGTCGTCACGGACGAACACCGAGCTCTTCGGGATCGCCAGGTGCACGCGGGCGCCCTTGACGTTGTTCAGGCTGGAGATGGTGCGCGCCAGCTCGCCTTCCAGGCCGCGACGGTAATTGGTCGCTTCCATGAACTGGCTGGTGCCCAGGGCCTGTTCCTTGTCGAGGATCTCGAAGCCGACGTTGTTGTCGGTCGGCGCAACGCCGGCGCCGGCGACCTTCATCCGCGCGCGGCCGAGGTCGTCGGCCTTCACCAGCAGCGCGCCGGAGTTGGGTTCGACCTTGTAGGGAATGTCGGCTGCGCTCAGCGCCTCGACCACCTTGTTGGCGTCGACGCCGTTGAGGCTGCCGTACAGCGGCTTGTAGTCCGGCTGCTGCGACCAGAGCACCATGCCGAAGCCGACGGCGATGCTCGCGGCGAGGCCGACCAGCAGGCCGACCTGGCGCAGCACGGGCATGTCCGCGAGGTTTTCGAGGAAGGTCAGGCCCAGCAGCGGCTTTTTCGCTGCGCCGAGCTTGGCGGGAACCTGACTGTCTACGGTGGCGTCAGCCATGACCTGCTACCTCAGACCGGCATCTGCATGATGTCCTGGTACGCCTGGACGAGCTTGTTGCGTACCTGGGTCATGGCCTGGAAGGACACACTGGCTTTCTGCGAGGCGATCATCACGTCGGTGAGATCGACGCCGCTCTGGCCGACTTCGAAGGCGGTGGCCATGTCGGTGGCGACCTGCTGGGTGCCGTTCACCTTGTCGACGGCCTGGGTGAGCATCTGCGAGAAGCTCGGCGCACCCGGCTCGGTCGGTTGCGCAGCCTGCGCCTTCGACTTGGCCATGGCCTCCATCTGCATGGAGCGCATCTCCAGCAGCAGACGATTGAATTCGACACCCTGACTCATTACCTACCCCTCCGACTGGCCGCGGTTTTTTGACGCTACGCGGCGCTTTGCACAGAAGATTGCAACTTGGGTGCCAGGTTTTGGGGGTGGGGACTTTTTGATGGGAAGGCTCTGGATTGGGTGTTCGGAGCCGTAAGGCGCGGCCCCCGTAGGAGCGGACCTTGTCCGCGAAATCCATCGCGGATGAGTTCGCTCCAACAGGGAAATACCTGCGTATCTCGCCTACCTGGAGCAAGGGCGCATACGCATCGAGCTTTACCCACCGTCTTGCTCGGCGTTTCTGCGCCGCATCGGCGTGTGCTGGGAGATTTTATTTCGCCCCCTCGGGCGAGTCACTTCTTCCAAACGCCGAAGAAGTAACCAAGAAGGCTTGCCCCATCATCCGGCCCCGACTTCGCGGGGTTCCCTCCTTCCATCGAAGTTTCAGGGGCCCTTGTACGCCGACCCTCGGAGCGATACCGGAGCGAGGGGACCCCGGCGAAGCCGGGGCCGGATGTCGGGACGAGCCCTTTGGTTACTTTCTGGCGTTTGAGAAAGTGACTCGCCCGAGGGGGCGAAATAAAATCTCCCAGCACACGCCGATGCGGCGCAGAACCCCCCATACGAGAACAAAAACATCGCGGACAAAGTCCGCTCCTACAGGGACCAAGGCCCACCACCCCACCAAGAAAAAGCCCGCACAACGGCGGGCCAAGAGGGGAACTGGTCAAACCATCAACTGGCGTACAGATACGCCTCCACATCCATCCCCGCATCACGCATCTGCGCCAGTTTGTAACGCAGGGTCCGCGGGCTGATGCCCAGGCGCTCGGCAGCCTCCTTGCGGCGGCCGCGCTCACTGCGCAGGGTATCGATGATCATCTGGAACTCACGGCGCTTGAGGTCCTCCCCCAGGGCGCCCGCCTCCAGCACGGAGGGTGACGGAATTTCGACGCTCGCCGGAACCTGCGGCGCCGATGGCGCCGGCACGGCGGCCAGCGCCGGGCGCGGCGCATGGCCGATGGGCGCGGTCAGGCACAGGTCGGCGGCCTGCACCTGGCCGCCCTGCTGCAGGATCAACGAGCGCTGGATGGCGTTGTCCAGCTCGCGCACGTTGCCCGGCCACGAGTGCGCCAGCAGCGCGGCGCGGGCGTCGGCTCCGAGACTGACCGGCGCAAGGTTCATCTTGCGGCTGTACTTGGCCAGCAGACGCTCGGCCAACGGCAGAATGTCCGCCGGACGCTCGCGCAGCGGGCGCCAGGCCAGGGGGAAGACCGAGAGGCGGTAGTACAGGTCCTCGCGGAAACGTCCCGCCGCCACTTCGCCCAGCAGGTCGCGGTTGGTGGTGGCGAGCACGCGGATATCCAGGCTGATCGGCTTGCGCGCGCCGACGCGCTCCACCTCGCGCTCCTGCAGCACGCGCAGCAGCTTGGCTTGCAGACCCAGCGGCATTTCGGAGATTTCGTCGAGCAGGATGGTGCCACCGTCGGCCAGTTCGAACTTGCCCGGCTGGGCAGCGATGGCGCCGGTAAAGGCGCCCTTCTCGTGGCCGAACAGGGTGGCCTCGAGCATGTTGTCCGGGATCGCCGCGCAGTTGATCGCGACGAAGGGTTTGCCGGCGCGCGGCGACTGCTGGTGGATGTACTGCGCCAGCACTTCCTTGCCGGTGCCGGACTCGCCGGAGATCAGCACGGTGGAATCGCTGCGGGCGACACGGGCGGCCAGCTCCAGCAGCTGCCGGCTGGCCGGTTCCAGCGCCACCGGACCGTCGCCTTCAACAGGGGCGACCGTGCCCAGCGCATGGCGCGCCACCAGTTCCAGCAGGGCCTTCGGCTCGAAAGGCTTGACCAGGTAATCCGCCGCCCCCTGGCGCATGGCTTCCACCGCGCGATCCACCGCGCCGTAAGCAGTCATCAGCAGCACCGGCAGTTGCGGATGGCGTGCGCGGATCAGGCCGAGCAACTGGTGCCCGTCCATGCCCGGCATGTTCACATCGCTGATCACCAGGCTGAAGGCGTGTTTCTCCAGGGCCGGCAGCGCGGCCTCGGCGCAGTCGACGGCGACGAAGTCGTGCCCGCCGAGCATCAGGGTGTCGGACAGGGCTTCACGCAGGGCGCGGTCGTCTTCGACCAGCAGGACTTTGGCGGCCATGGTGTTCATTCCTTGTGAGCGATGGATTGAGCCACGATCAGCGGCAGGATCAGGATGGCGCAGGTGCCACGACCGGGGCGCGAGCGCAGGCGCAGCTCGCCCTGATGGGCCTTGGCGACGGCCTTGACCACGGCCAGCCCGAGGCCGGTGCCGGTGGTCTTGGTGGTGAAGAAGGGTTCGCCCAGGCGCGCCAGGGTTTCGGCGCTCATGCCCGGGCCGTTGTCGCTGATGGACAGGCGCAGGCTGTCGCCGCGCGCATACAGGTGCACCTTCAGGCGCACGTCGCGGCCGGCGGCCTGGATGGCGTTTTCCACCAGGTTGAGCAGCGTGCCGACCAGGGTGTCGCGGTTGCACAGCAGCTCGCCCACGCGGGCGTCGCACTGCCAACGGACGTTCAGGCCGGCAACGTGGGACTCGGCAGCGGCCCGCAGGCTGGTGAACAGCTGTGTCGGCGCCAGGCGATCCGGCAGCGGCAGTTCGCCCCGGGCGAACACCAGCATGTCGCGGACCTGGTTCTCCAGTTCGTGCAGACGCTCCTTGATCCGCCCGGCAAAGCGCTGTTGCTGCTCCAGCGGCAACTCCTGCTCGCTCAGGTGGCTGGCATAGAGCATGGCGGCGGACAGCGGCGTGCGGATCTGGTGAGCCAGCGACGCAACCATGCGGCCCAGCGCGGACAGGCGCTCGTGGCGCGCCAACTGGTCCTGCAGGCGACGGGTTTCCGTCAGGTCGTTGAGCAGGATGAGCTGGCCGGGCTCGCCGTTCAGCGAGCGGATGGCGATGGACACGCGGCGGCCATCGCGCAGGGAAACTTCATGGCCGTCGTCGGCGCGGGGAGCGAAGCTGCGGGCGATCACTTCGCGCCAGAGCATACCCACCAGCGGCTTGCCGAGCAGCGCGCAGGCCACCGGGTTGGCGTCGCGCACCACCCCCTGGGCATCGAGCACGATGACGCCGCCGGGCAGCACGTCGAGCAGGCTCTGCAGGCGATTGGCCAGGCGCTCCTTCTCGGCCAACTCTTGCATGCGCTGGGCGCTGACCAGAGCCAGCTGGCCCTTGAGCTCGGTGACGCGCGCCTCCAGCAGGCTGTAGGACTCACTGAGCTGGTTGGACATCTGGTTGAACAGGGCGAAAGCCTGTTCCAGATTCGCGCGGCTGCTCTCCTCCACCGGCCGACTTTCTTCGACGGGCACAAGGGCTTCGACGGGCGCGAGGGTGGTGGTTTCGGACTGGCGTTGGGCGACTGGCATCATGCGGTTCTCTCATCCGTCCGACGTCGTAGAACTGTCGGTCGGATGAGTCTTAGCAAACCGCGTGCCTAAAAATTACTCGTTTATTTTCAACCAGTTAGAGAAACGAGCGTGACGGAGGCGTCAATCCTCCGCCATCTCCTCCTCGCGACGGCTCATGCCGTACTTGCGCATTTTCTCCACCAGGGTGGTGCGGCGGATGCGCAGGCGTTCGGCGGCCCGGGCGACGACGCCGGCGGCATCGTCCAGCGCCTGCTGGATCAGGCCCTGCTCCAGGTTCGCGAGGTAATCCTTCAGGTCGATACCCTCGGCCGGCAGCATGGCGGGCGAGTCGAGGCCCGGCAGGCCGGCGGTGATCGCCGCGCGCTCCTCCAGCTCCTCGCGCAGGCTGCTCGCCAGTTGCTCGTCCTCGTCGTCGACGTGACGGAATTTCTTCGGCAGCTCGCCCACGCCAATTACGCCGTAGGGGTGCATGATCGCCAGGCGCTCGACGAGGTTCGCCAGCTCGCGCACGTTGCCCGGCCAGTCGTGGCGGCAGAGCGACATGATGGCGGCGGAGTTGAAGCGGATCGAACCGCGCTTCTCGTGCTCCATGCGCGAGATCAGCTCGTTCATCAGCAGCGGGATGTCCTCCACGCGCTCGCGCAGCGGGGCCATCTCGATGGGGAAGACGTTGAGGCGGTAGTACAGGTCCTCGCGGAAGCTGCCGTCCTCGATCATCTTCTCGAGGTTCTTGTGGGTCGCAGCGATGATGCGCACGTCCACGTTCTGCGTCTTGTTGCTGCCCACTCGCTCGAAGGTGCGCTCCTGCAACACGCGCAGCAGCTTGACCTGCATCGGCAGCGGCATGTCGCCGATCTCGTCGAGGAACAGGGTGCCGCCGTTGGCCAGTTCGAAGCGGCCGGCGCGGCTGGTGATGGCGCCAGTGAAGGCGCCCTTCTCATGGCCGAACAGTTCGCTTTCCAGCAGCTCCGCCGGGATCGCGCCGCAGTTGACCGGCACGAAGGGCGCGTCGCGACGCTTGGAATGGTAGTGAAGGTTGCGCGCCACCACTTCCTTGCCGGTGCCGGACTCGCCGAGGATCAGCACGCTAGCGTCGGTGTCGGCGACCTGCTGCATCATCTGCCGCACCTGCTGGATGGCACGGCTGGTGCCCACCAGGCTGCGGAACAGGTTGGGCTCGCGCTGGCGGCCGCGCTCGCGGGCCTGGTCGTACATCTCGCGGTAGACCTGGGCGCGGTGCAGGGAGTCGAGCAGTTTGTTGTAGCTGGGCGGCATTTCCAGGCTGGCCAGCACGCGGCGGCGCAGCTCTTCGGGCCAGTCTGCGGGGGCCGACTCGCCGATCAGCAACACAGGCAGGAACTCGTCCCAGGTCGCCAGCTGCTTGAGCAGCTCCAGCGCCCCGCCCTTGCTTTCCACGTTGCCGAGCAGCACGCAGAGCACGTCGCGGCTGCCGTTGGGCAGCGCATCGACCGCCTGGCGCCAGTCGTGGCTGCCGCAGGCGATCTGGTCCTCGCCAAGGAAGCCGATGATGACCGAGAGGTCACGGCACCGTTCCTGGTTATCGTCGATCAGGAGAATCTTGGTTTCGCGCCACATCTTTAGCTTGTCATCCCGGGGCTTTGAGGCCGTCGAACGGCTGCTGACACGAGCCTGGCGATGACACAATTCCCCGTGATCGCCAGCATTTGGCCACTAGTAAAGTCAAAAACGCGGGAAGAGTCAAATTTATGGCGTGCTTTTTTTGATGCTGCCCGACGAAGGGCGTTGACCCGGATCATGGCAATCGAACCAAGGAGCGGTCCGCACAAACACGGCGGCGGCCGGTGGGCCGCCGGGGGGAAACAGATCCGAACGGATCAGCCGAACATCTGGTAGACCTTGGCGCCCTGGCTGGAACGACGCACGGCGGTCAGTTCCTCGCCGATAGCGGTGCGCTGGGCGGTACAGACCTTGACCAGTTCACCGTAGAGCGCCAGCAGCTGCTCCATGGTGTCACGCAGGGCCTGTTCGTCGCGCTCGGCATCCTGCATGGCCACGTCCACCTGCTCACGGCACATGCGGTCCAGTTCGCCGATGGCGTCCCAGTCCTTGCTGTGCATCGCGGCGGAGAGCGCGGCGCGGGTTTCGTTGAGTTGTTGCATGGCCTGATTCATGACTCGTCCTTCCTTCAGGCGGAGATCGCATCCCAGCCCGATTTCACTTCACGCAGCAGGCCGGACACCTCGTCGAGGATCGCGGCATCGCCACTGCGGTTGGCCTCCAGCAGGCGCTCGGTCATGTAACCGTAAAGTCGATCGAGGTTCAATGCCAGCTCGCCACCCAGCTCCGGGTTCAGCGCCTCGCGCAGACCGCCGACGATACCGATGGCCTTGCTGATCAGCTCGCCACGTTCGGCCAACTGGCCACGCTCGATGGCGCCACGGGCCTGCGCCATGCGCTCCAGGCCGCCCTGCATCAGCATCTGGATCAGGCTGTGCGGCGACGCTTCGGCGACGCGCGCTTCCAGGCTGACTTGCTGGTATTGCTTCATGGCTCTCATGGCGTACATGGCAGGCTCCTGCGGGGAATTCATCTACTGACCAAGGTATCGGCCAGTGAAGCAGGAGCTTGAAGGCTTCTTGAGATTTTTTTCGTCGCGCCCGGCGCAAAGCCGGGCACGATGCAGCAGTTACCAGATCAGCCCTTGGCGAACGGCAGGCTGGCCAGTTGGCTGGTCAGGCTGTTGGCAGTGGATTGCAGGCTGCCCACCAACGAGTCCATGGCGTTGAACTGCTTGAGCAGACGCTCCTGCAGCGAGGTGATTCGGCGATTCAGGTCATCCTGCTGCTTGTCTACGCTCTGCAGCGTATTGTTCAGCGCCTTGTTGCGCAGCTCGAGTACACCGCCGGTATCGGTATAAGGCTTGAGCGTACTGGTCAGGCGAGTCGCCAGTCCGTTATCGCCAACGAAGAGGTTGGCCACGTCCTGGAAGTTGGAGGTCACCATCTTGTCGAGCTTGGTGGAGTCCAGCTCCAGAGTGCCGTCCTGCTTGGTGGTGATGCCCAGGTCAGCGAGCACACGCACCCCGCCATCCCCCTGGGTGGCCACCAGTTCGTTGCGCACACTGCTCAACAGGCTGCGAACCGTAGCATCGCCAACCAAGGCACCAGTGACAGGCGCCTTGTCCTCGCCGACCTTGGTGACGACGGTCTGCTCCTTGATCGTGCCCATCAGCTTGTTGTAGGCATCGACGAACTTCTTGATGTTGCCCTTGACGCCATCGGTGTCCAGGCTGACGCCGACGGTCAGCGGTTTGCCGGCCTCGGTCACGCCCTTGAGATTGAGGGTCACGCCCTCCAGCGCATTCTCCACGGTGTTGGAGTCGCTGGTGACTTTCAGCCCATCGATGGTCAGCTCGGCACTCTTGGCGCGGCTCAGCATGCGAGCGGCAGCCGGATCGCTAGGCACTGGCGGGTCAACGGCATCGGGATCGGTGGGCGCGGCGCTCGGAGTGAAGGCCAGGCTGTTCAGGCTGGCGCTGCCGCTGCCATCGTCGCCGCTGACGGCCACCGAGATGTCCTTGCCGTCCCCCATCTTGCTGCTGCTGAGCACCAGGCGCGAGCCATGGGCATCGGTGACGATGGTGGCGCTGACGCCCTCGTCCTTACCGGCCTTGTTGATGGCATCGCGCAGACCGGCAAGCGTGTTGTTGCTGTCGTTGACGTCGATGGTCGGCAACGCGGTGTCGCCAAGCTTGATGGTCAGGCTGCCCTTGCCGAAGGTCGCCGCCTGGTCGCCATTGGACGGGATGGCCCCCAGGGCCACCTTGCTGCCCTGAGCCAGTTGCTGGACCTCGACCTGGTAACTGCCGACCCCCGCCTTGGCGGTCCCCGTGGCGGTCAGCAGGTCGGTCTTGGAGGAACTGACGGTGCGCCCCTGGAACTTGTCGATCTTGTTCAGATCGGCCAGGGCCGTCTGGAAATCGCTGATGGCGCTCTTGAGGGTGCCCAGCGCAGTGATCTTGGCGGTGGTGTCCTTGCTCAACTTGTCGATCTGATTCTGCTTGGGCGCTTTTTCCGCCGCCACGAGCGAGCTGACGATGCTGTTGATATCCAGGCCCGAGCCGAGCCCGGTGATGCTGGTAGCCATTTCCCTTCTCCGTCAAGAAACTGCGCGAAACTCCGCTTGGCAAGAGCTTAGGCAAGAATTACGCCAATTGCTTCCCCGCGTCAGGCGCGGGTTTCGAACATCAGGCTGCGCATATCTTCCAACCGGGCGGCAAGTTTCAGCACCTCCTCGGAAGGAATTTGCCGCACGACCTTGCCGGAATCGCCATCGATGACCTTGACCACGACATCCCCGGTCGCATCGTCGATGCTGAAATTCAGGTTGCGGCGCACACCCTGCACATGCTTCTGGATATCCGACACGGCGGCATCCAGGCGGGCACGTGCATCACGCGCATCCTCCGCAGTGGCCTCCGCATCCGGCTTCGCGGCAGCGGGAGCAGAGGGAAGCGCGGTTTCGCTGCGCGAGGCGCCCTGGAACGCCGATACTCCGGCTACGTTGCCAACGTCCATGGTTCACTCCTTCGCAAAGCCAAAAGGGAGGAAGGGTTGCCCCTTCCTCCCGTAGTCGGATCGACTATCCCTCAACCTTAGCGGAGCAGGCTGAGCACCGACTGCGGCAGCTGGTTGGCCTGGGCCAGGATCGCGGTACCGGCCTGTTGCAGCACCTGGTTCTTCGACAGGGTCGCGGTTTCCGCGGCGAAGTCGGCGTCCTTGATGCGGCTGCGAGCTGCATCGACGTTCTCGGAGATGCTCTGCAGGTTGGCGATGGTGTTGTCGAAGCGGTTCTGCACGGCACCCAGGCTGGAACGGGTGTTATCGATCTGGGCCAGGGCCGAGTCGATGATGCCGATGGCCTTCTGGGCACCGTTCACGTCGCTGATATCGATCGACTGCACGGTATCCATGGAGGAATTGGTAGCAGCGTTGGCAAAGATGGTGCCGTCAGCGCTTGCCTGAACGCTGAAGCCACTGAGCGAGGTCATACGGATGTCACCGGTTACCAGCGCAGCTACGTTGCCGCCTTCAGTAAGAGTAGTGGCGGTACCCAAGGCGTTATCGTCGAAGTCGTAGGACTGGATATCGATGCTTTCGTTGCTGGCACCACCGACCGCAAAGGAGTCGATACCGATGTTACTGCCGTCTTTCGCTTCCAGAGTCAGACTGCCCTTATCATCGATCTTGGCAGTAATGCCGGTGGTGGCAGACTTGGCATTCACGGCATCGCGAACGCTGGAAAGATCAGTGACATCGCTGACGTTGGCGGAGATGGCAACACTGGCGCCATTCTTGCCGGTCAGGTTGAAGCTGACATCACCCACACCCGTCAGACCAGACACAACCGCTTTAGTACGAGCCTCAGCCTTTACGCCAGTATCAGACTCTTTGGCGTTAACAGCCGCAGCAACTGCTGCCGCGCTGCTGCCAGTCGCACCGCCGACGCTGGCGGTGGTTGCCTGACCATCAGGACCAGTGATGGTCAGGGTGTTGGCGGTCATGCCGTTGGTAGTTGGAAGAGTTGCACCAGCGGCGATGGTACCGAACTTGGTAGTACCTGCACCGGCCTGGCCTTTTACTGCATAGGTCCCCAGATCGGTAGAGCTGGCAGCGCCTACGGAAACGCTGATGGTTTCACGGGCGTTGGAGCCAACCTGGAAGTCGACGTTGGTGAAGGAACCGTCGAGCACCTTACGGCCACCGAAGGTGGTGGTGTCGGCGATACGGGTCAGTTCGTCCTGCAGGGCGCTGACTTCCTTCTGCAGTGCCTTGCGGTCGGTGGCGTCGTTGGTGCCGTTGGCCGACTGCAGGGACAGGTCGCGCATACGCTGCAGGATGTTGGTGGACTGCTGCAGGGCGCCTTCAGCGGTCTGCGCCAGGGAGATGCCGTCGTTGGCGTTGCGCACGGCAACGTTCAGGCCACTGATCTGGCTGCTCATACGGTTGGAGATCTGCAGGCCGGCGGCATCGTCCTTGGCGCTGTTGATGCGGTTACCGGTGGACAGACGCTGCAGCGAGGTGTTCAGGGCGTTCGACGAGCCGCTGAGGTTACGCTGGGTGTTCAGGGAAGCAATGTTGGTATTGACGGTAAGGGCCATGATGGTCTCCTTCAGAGGTCCTGTTCGTTCCTGAGCGTGCGATATCTCGGCCTGCTTGCTCAGGGACACCAAGAATTCGCATTCGAACTGTTTATCGGCGCTGATCCGAGGAGCTTTAGCGAAAATTCAAGAGTTTTTTTTCAGCTTTCGGATCAAGCACTTGCAGCCACTTACCGACGACATCCAGCGAGCGCTGCGATCATTTTCTATATCGACAAAAAAGCCCGCGGCTTTAAGCTCGCGGGCTCTTTTCATTCTGGTTGCGATCAGTTGAGGTAGTTGAACAGGCTGAGCCCGCTGATCTTCACATAGCTTTGCTGCGCGGCCTGGAGGATGGTGGACTGCATCGACAGGCGCGACAGCGCCTCGGCGTAATCCAGGTCCTGCAGGTCGGAGATGACGCCGGCGTTCACCAGCTTCACGTCGTCGATGAAGGTCTCGGTGGAGTCGATGGTGTTCAAGCGCGCGCCGATCTGCCCCCTCCCCTTCAGCACCTGGCCACTGGCCGAGTCCAGGTTGGAGATCGCTACACCCGTGGCATCGCGGATCGCCTTGCTGCTCTCGGTGTCGTCACCGCCTTTTTCCAACGCCTTGCGCAGGTCAGAAACCACGTTGAGCAGGCTGCGCTTCTCATTGCCCGGGTCACGCTTGATGCTGAACTCGTCGCCAGTCTTGGGTGTGCCATCGAGAATCACGCTGACGCCGCCATAACGGATGTAGTCCTTGGTCAGCGGATCATCGTCAATGGCGCCGGTGGAGAGCTGACCGACTGGCGGTGTATTCGGATCGTAGGTCGTCCAGTCATATCCCGCCGGCAGCTTCGCCGGGTCATAGACCACGTAGTTGTTCTGATCGAGGAAGTGGATGCCGACTCCATCGGTAGCCGCTGGCGGATTGCTCGATGGAAACACCGTGTCGTAGTCGACCTTGTCCTCCACCATGCCCAGTGAAATACGACCGGTGCCGCTATTGCTCGCAGCACCCGCGGTAGTCACCCGATTGGCGTTGGGCACATCCTCGAACAGTACCTTGCCGCTGTCGCTGATACCCAGCAGCGTGCTGCTGGCGATCTGTACCTGACGCTGGCTCTCGTCGCCCTGATAGCTGTAGGTACCATCCGCGTTGCGCACGAAGGGTTGCTGGTCGCCCTGGCTGCCGGAGAACAGGTACTTGCCGCTGGCATCCTTGCTGTTGAGCAGGTTCAACAGTTCGTCCTCGCGCTGGCCCAGTTCGGTGGCCAGCGCCTTACGGTCGGAATCGTCGCGCGCGCCGTTACCCGCTTCCACCGCAATCTCGCGGATGCGCTGCAGCACGTTGCCCACCGAATCGAGGATGGACTCCTCGGTGGTGAGGTTGTTCTTCGCCGCCGTAATGTTGCTCTTGTACTGGTCGTTGAGCGACTGCTCCTGGCTCAGCTGCAGCAGGCGCACCGAGGCCACCGGGTCGTCCGCCGGGGTGAGGATGCGTTTGCCGGTGCTGATCTGCTCCTGGGTGCGGGTGACGTTGCCGTAGTTCTTCTGCAGGCCGCCGACCGAGTTGTTGTATGCCTGGATGGTGGAGATGCGCATGGTCAACTTCCTCTATCAGCGGAACGCGCCGATCAGCGTGTCGAACAGGGAACGGGCGACCTGGATCACCTGGGCCGACGCGCTGTAGTACTGCTGGAACTGGATGAGATTGGCCGCCTCTTCGTCAAGGTTCACGCCCGACAGCGAGTCGCGGTTGTCCTGGGCCTGCTTGAGTACGGTGGCGCTGGCGTCGGCGTTGTTGCGCACCTGCGCGGTCAGGGTGCCGATGCGCTCCACCAGGCCGCCGTAGGAATCATTGAAGCTGGCGCCGGTGCTGCCGGTGCCGCCCACCGTGGGCTTGCTCTGCAGGCCGGAGAGCGCCAGGGCGTTGCTGTTGTCGGAGATGCCCTTGGTGTTCATGCCCAGGGTGAAGGTATCGCCGGCCTGGGGCACGCCGCTCAGGGTGAATTCGTAGCTGTATTGGTTGCCGGTGCCCGGGTCGGTGTAGTCCAGGCGCAGGGTGTTGGTCTGCCCGGTGGTCAGGCCAGTGGTCGACGGCGACACGTAGCTCAGGGTGGCACCCGCCGGCAGCGTGCCGGTCAGGGTATTGGTGGTGGAATCGAAGCTCAGACTCAGGCCGCCGGCGCCGAACAGGCTCTGCAATTCGCTGGTCACTACCGGCGAGGGGCCGCTGGTGAGCTTGGGCTGGCCGATGGCTCCGGTGCCCCGGTTGCTGGTGGTGGCTTCGCTGCGGGCGGTGCCGGCGAAGGCCAGCTGGTCGCCCTTGGTCAGCGCCGTATTGATGTCCGACGCGCCACGGCGGGTGGGCTGCAGGGTGAAGCCGTCGCCGGCCGGCGGCAGGCTGTTCATGGTCACCTGGAAGCCCTGGTCGCCACCGCTGCCGTCGGCGAAGCTCAGGGTGTAGGGGCCGGTGCCGCTCACGGTGACGTTGATCGACGCGTTGTCGGACAGGCGCCGCGCGGTGAAGTTGGTGCCGTCGTATTCCAGGCGGTAGTCGCTGACGCCGAGCTTGCTGGTATCGGTGATGTTCAGGCTGGGGCTGACGGTGCCGGTGTTGCCGGACAGGGCGAGGACCCGCAGCGCGGTGATGGTCGGGTCGTTGATGTCGCCGAACAGCTTGCTGCCGGCATTGCCGGACAGGTCCAGGCCCTGGCCGAGCTGCTTGTTGACGACATCGGCGAAGGTCACGGCGATCTGCCCGAGCTTGTTGTACGAGGCATCCAGCGCGGTATCGCGATAAGCCAGCAGGCCGCCCATCTGGCCGCCGGAAACCTGGCTGGTGATGGTCTGCACGGCGCTGCCGCTGACCAGTTGCACCTGGAAGCGGGTCGGGTCGTCGGCCCCCGGCACCACCTGCAGTGCCGAGGTGGTGGTGCCCACCACCAGCGGCTGGCCGGTGCCGATGAACAGGTTGACGCTGCTGTCGTCCTGGGGCACCGCCTGCACGCCGATCAGTTCGGAGAGCTTGCGGATGGTCTCCTCGCGGGCATCGATCAGGTCGTTGGGCTGGCCGCCGGCAGCCTTGGCCTTGGCGATGGCGTCGTTGTAGCTCGCCACGCTGGTCGCCAGGGAATTGACCTGGTTGGCCAGCGAGCCGAGCTGCTGGTTGATCAGGCTGTTCTGCTTGTCGAGCTGGTCGTACAGGGTGTTGAAGGACTTCGACAGCCCCTGCGCTTCCGCCAGCAGCGCCTCGCGGCCCTCGGTGGCGGAGGGGTTGGCGGCGGCGGTCTGCAGCGCGGCGAAGAACTTCTGCAGCGCCGGGCTGATGCCGGTGGTGGTGTCCGAGAGCAGGGCGTCGAGCTGTTCGATCTGCCCCTGGAAGGCACTCAGTTCATTGCTCTGGCTGGTGGCGGTGCGCACCTGGGAGAACAGGAAGTCACTGGCCAGCCGGCGCACGTCGACCACCTGGCTGCCCGAACCGATGTAGCCGGCGCCGCTGTACTGCGGGATGCCGGTCTGCTGCACCGACTGCTGACGGGAATAGCCGGGGGTATTGACGTTGGTGATGTTGTGGCCGGTCACCGTCAACGAGGTCTGGCTCGAACGCAGGCCAGACAGGCCAATGGACAGTAGATCGCTCATAACTCTTGGTCCTTATCCCAGGGGCGGGGTGTCCGCCGCGGCGACTGCCTGGTACACCTGCATCTGCTTGGCGATCTGCGCGACCTTGCGGGCGTAGTTCGGATCGGTGGCATAGCCGGCGCGCTGCAGTTCCTTCATGAACTGTTCGGGGCGCGCGGTGGAGTCCAGCGCGTCCGAATAGCGGTCGTTGTTCTGCAGGAAGCTCACGTAGTCGTTGAAGCTCTGCTCGAAGGAGTCGTAGGAGCGGAACGCCGCGACTTCCTTCACTTTCTTGCCGTTCACGTATTCGCTGGTCACCGCCCGCGCGGAGTCACCGTCCCAGCGGGAACCGGACTTGATACCGAACAGGTTGTGGCTGCTGGAGCCGTCCTGGTCGCGAATGATGGATTTGCCCCAGCCGGTTTCCAGCGCGGCCTGGGCCACCAGGTAGCGCGGATCGACGCCGATGCGCTGGGCGGCTTTCTGCGCCATGGGCAGCATGGTGGCGACGAATTCGTCCGCCGAGCCGAAGGCCGACTTGCCCGGCGCCAGCGGCGGCTGGGCGTAGCGACGGCCGCTGATGTCCTGGGCGCCGGCGGCGGCGTCGATGGCGTCCACGGCATTGGCGTAGGACTTGGCGGTCTGCCAGTCGTTGCCGGCCAGCGGCTTGCCCTGCTCGTCCGCAGTGGCGGCGCCCGGCACGATGCCGGCCATCACGCGGTCGGCCAGCTTGCCCGGCAGGGACAGGCGACGGGCGTTGAGCAGCCTGGAGTCGTCGCGGCCTTCGGCCGGTTGCGGCAAGGGCTTGCCGCTGGCGTTGACGCCGGTGGTGGACGGCCAGGCGGAGGTCTGGGCGACCTTGGCGAAGGGGTTCGCGGCGCCCGTGCGCTTGCCGCTGTTCATGTGCGACAGCTGGCGGGTCAGCACGTCCGACAGGCCGATGCCATGGCCCTTGGTGGAGAGGCTGACGGCCAGCTGCTGGTCGTACATTTCCTGGTATTGCTTGGTGGTCGCGGTGTTCATGAAGTTGCCTTCGGCGAGCACGTCGTTGGCCGAGCGCATCGACTTGAGCATTTCGTTCATGAACAGCGATTCGAATTCCTGGGCGACCTTGCGGATGTTGCCTTCGCTGTCGCGCCCGGCGCCGTTCTTCAGCTGTGCCAGGCGGTTGAGGTCGGTGTAGGCCCCGGAATTGGTGCCGGAGGAACCGGCGGAGAAGAGTTTGGCATCCACGGCGGCGTCCTCAGATCACGATCAGGTCGGCCTGCAGCGCGCCGGCCTGTTTCAGGGCTTCGAGGATCGCCATCAGGTCGCTGGGCGCGGCGCCCACCTGGTTAACGGCGCGGACGATTTCATCCAGCGTGGTGCCCGGGCCGAACTTGAACATCGGCTTGGCTTCCTGGTCGGCGTTCACCCGCGAGCGCGGCACCACGGCGGTCTGGCCGTTGGAGAACGGGCCGGGCTGGCTGACGATCGGGTCTTCGGTGATGGTCACGGTGAGGCTGCCGTGGGTCACGGCGGCCGGCGACACGCGCACGTTCTGGCCGATCACGATGGTGCCGGTGCGCGAGTTGATGATGACCTTGGCCACCGCTTCGCCGGCCTGCACGTCGAGGTTTTCCAGGACCGACATGTAGTCCACGCGCTGGTTCGGGTCCAGCGGCGCGCTGACCCGTACCGAGCCGCCGTCGATGGCCTGGGCGACGCCCGGGCCGAGCAGTTCGTTGATGCGGTCGACGATGTGCTTGGCGGTGGTGAAGTCCGGGCGGTTGAGGTTCAGGGTCAGGCTGTTGCCCTGGTCGAAGCCGCTCGGCACTGCGCGCTCCACGGTGGCGCCGGCCGGAATGCGGCCGGCCGACGGGACGTTGACGGTGATCTTCGAGCCGTCGCGACCCTCGGCGTCGAAGCCGCCGACAACCAGGTTGCCCTGGGCCACGGCGTAGGTCTGGCCGTCGATGCCCTTGAGCTGGGTCATCAGCAGGCTGCCGCCGCGCAGGCTCTTGGCGTTGCCGATGGAGGAGACGGTGATGTCGATGGTCTGGCCCGGCTTGGCGAAGGCCGGCAGGTCGGCGTGCACCGACACCGCGGCAACGTTCTTGAGCTGCACGTTGCCGACGTTGGCCGGCACCTTGATGCCGAACTGCGCCAGCATGTTGTTGAAGGTCTGCAGGGTGAAGGGCGTCTGGGTGGTCTGGTCGCCGCTGCCGTCGAGGCCCACGACCAGGCCGTAGCCGATCAGCTGGTTGCTGCGCACGCCCTGGATGGTGGCGATGTCCTTCAGACGCTCGGCGTGGGCGGCCGGAATCATCAGCAACGCACAGAGCATCAGGAAGATGTAGGAGCGAGCTTGCTCGCGAACACCTTTGGCAGAGACTTTCGCGAGCAAGCTCGCTCCTACAATGGCCATGACATTCACCCTGCTCAGAACGGGAACAGCGGGCTGAGGAAGAAGCGATCGAACCAGCCCGGCTGGCTCGCATCGGCGAACGCACCGGTGCCCGAGTAGGTGATGCGCGCATCGGCCACGCGGGTGGAGGACACGGTGTTGTCGGTGGCGATGTCGTCGGCGCGGATCAGACCGGCGATGCGCACCAGCTCGTTGCCGGTGTTCAGGGTCATCCACTTTTCGCCGCGCACGGCGAGGATGCCGTTGGGCATGACTTCGGCCACGGTGACGGTGACCGAACCGGTCAGGCTGTTGCTCTGCCCCGCCTGGCTGTCGCCCTTGGCATCGCGGGAGCCACCGTACTCGGCGCTCAGGCTGAGGTCGCCGCCGCCAACGGGGTTGTCGGTAGTCAGGCCGCTGCCGAACATCGAGGTCAGGCCGAGCTTGGTCTTGCTGTCCTTGGAGATGTCCGAGTTGGCCTTCTTGCTGGCCTGGGTCTTCTCGTTGAGGGTGATGGTGATGATGTCACCCACGCGGAAGGCCTTGCGGTCGCCATAAAGGTTGTTGTCGAAACCGCTCTGGTAGATCGAACCGTTGTTCTGCGCGGCGGGCATCGGGGTACGCGGCATCACCGGGGCGTAATAGGGGTCATCCGGCTTCGGCGGAGGACTGACGCACCCGGCCAGCGCGGCGATGGCCAGCAGCGGAAGAAGGTGGGAACGGTTCATTTACAGCTACCTCTCGGGGAGAGCGACTACGGTTTCACCAGAGCCCGGGGGCTCCGTCATTCACTACAAGTTCTGGGTCACGAACGACAGCATCTGGTCGGCGGTGGAGATGACCTTGGAGTTCATCTCATAGGCGCGCTGGGTGGTGATCATGTTCACCAGCTCCTCGACCACATTGACGTTGGAGTTTTCCAGGGTGTTCTGCTGCACGGTGCCCAGGCCGTTCAGGCCCGGCGTGCCGACCTGCGGCGCGCCGCTGGAACCGGTTTCCAGGAACAGGTTGCCGCCGATGGCCTCCAGACCGGCCGGGTTGACGAAGTCGGCGGTCTGGATGTTGCCGATGATCTGCGGCTGCGGGTTGGCCGGGGTGGTCACCGAGACGGTGCCGTCCTGGCCGACGGTGAAGGTCTGGGTCTCGTTGGGCACGACCACGGCCGGCTCCAGCGCATAACCGTTGGCGGTGACGATCTGGCCGTCGGAGTTCAGGTGGAAGCTGCCGTCACGGGTGTAGCCGACGGTGCCGTCGGGCATCAGTACCTGGAAGAAGCCGCGACCGTTGAGCGCCATGTCCAGCGGCTGGTCGGTGGTCTGCAGGCTGCCTTCGCTGAAGTTCTTCTGGGTGCCGACGATGCGCACACCGGTGCCCAGCTGCAGGCCGGAGGGCAACTGGCTGTCCTGGGTGGAGTTGGCGCCGGGCTGACGTTTGATCTGGTACAGCAGGTCCTGGAACTCCGCGCGGTCGCGCTTGAAGCCCGTGGTCGAAACGTTCGCCAGGTTGTTGGAAATGGTGGTCAGGTTCATGTCCTGGGCCGAAAGACCCGTCTTGCTGACCCACAGTGCCGAAAGCATCGTCGTTCTCCTCGGGCGCCGGATTCATGGCGCCTCGATCTGGTGATTAGCTAAATTGCAAAACCCGCGCCATGGCCGCCGAATCGTCTTCGGCGGTGCGCATCATCTTGACGTGGAGCTCGAACTGGCGGGACAGCGAGAGGATCGAGGTCATCTCCTCCACCGCGTTGACGTTGCTCGCTTCGAGGAAGCCCGACACGACCGTGGCGTTGGCATCGGCTTGCGGCGCCGGCTGCCCCGGCTCCCGCTTGATGCGCACCAGGCCGTCGAGGCCCTTCTCCAGCTTCTTCGGGTCCGGGGTGACCAGCTTGATGCGGTCCACCTCGGCCACCACGCTGGGGTTGTCGCCCAGGCCACGGATGCTGATGGTGCCGTCCTCGCCGATGTCGATCTTTTCCTGCGGCGGCACGGCAATCGGCCCGCCGTTGCCGATCACCGGCAAGCCGTCGCCGGTGCGCAGCTGGCCGAGGGCGTCGATTTCCAGGCTGCCGGTGCGCACATAGGCTTCGCCACCGTCGGGCGCCTGCACGGCGATCCATGCATCGCCCTTGGCGGCGACGTCGAGGTCACGGCCGGTTTCCTGCAGGCTGCCGGGAGTGAAGTCGGTGGCCGGACGCTCGGTCATGGCGTAGACCCGCGCCGGGAAACTGTCGCCGAAGACCTGCATCGAGCGCGCCTGCTCGAAGTCACGGCGGAAGCCGTTGGTGGAGATGTTCGCCAGGTTGTTGGCGTGAGCGCGCATCGCCAGGGTGTTCTGGCTCGCTCCGCTCATCGAGACGTACAGCATCTTGTCCATCGAATCCTCCAGGCCCGCGGCGATTGCCGGTCGCGGGTGTCTTGGAGGCTATTCAGCAAGGGGCGTGCCAGAACCGAGAAACACCCACAACATACTGATATATAAGGACTTTAAAAAAGAAATGGCTCCCGAAGGAGCCTTTCGAAGGCGGTGGCGGCGAGGGTCTGCCGCCACCGGCAAGGGGATTTGCCGCCTGGGCCGTGCCTTTCTAGAGAGGATTACCGCAGGTTGATGATGGTCTGGGTGACCGCATCCTCGGTCTGGATGGTCTTGGCGTTGGCCTGGTAGTTGCGCTGGGCGACGATCAGGTCCACCAGCTCGCTGGACAGGTCGACGTTGGAAGCCTCCAGGGAGCCGGACTGCAGCGCGCCGAGGGTGCCCGAGCGCGGGGTGCCGATCACCGGCTCGCCGGACTCCGAGGACTGCACCCAGGAGGTCTTGCCGATCGGGGTCAGGCCCTGGACGTTGGCGAAGTTCGCCAGCACCACCTGCCCCTGCACCTTGGACTGGCCATTGGTGTAACGGGCAAAGATGTTGCCCTGGTCGTCGATTTCCAGACCCGAGAGCTGGCCGGTGGTGTAGCCGTCCTGGTTGACGCTGTTCACCGCGAAGGCGGTGGCGTACTGAGTGGACTTGCGGATGTCCAGGGTGACGCCGCCAGCGTTGGCGGTGGCGCCGTTGGCGCTCCAGGTCGGCGGGGTCTTGCCGTCGGAGATGGCCGGAACCCAGTCGCCCATGACCAGGGTGCCGTCGGTGGGGTTCACCGAGAAGGCATTGCCGGTGCCATTGTTCACCGGGGTCTGGGTCAGCAGCTGGCCCGCTGCGCTGAAGTTCAGGTTGACCTGGTACGGACTGCTGCCCATCCCGCTGACGGCAGCCAGCACGCTGGCCGGAGTCGCGCCGGCCGCCGCAGCGGCGGCAGCGGCAGCCGCCTTGGCGGCGGGCGTTGCGGTGGATGCCGCCACGGCGTTGGAGACATCCGCCGCCGTCGCCCCGGCAACACCGGCCGCGGTGGTGGCGGCGCTGATGGCCGTGCTGTCATCGGTCGGGTTGGCCGGATTGCGGCCATCCACCAGCACGTTCATGGTCCAGTCGTTGGGGCCGGTCTTGGTGAAATACTGGGTCAGCACGTGGGCGTTGCCCTGGCTGTCGTAGATGTTCACCGAGGTCGACGAGTTGTAGGTGGTCGGATCGTTGGGATTGAACGGGGTGACCGTCGGCGTGGTGTTGGTGGAGTTCAGGTTGAAAGTCTGGTCGATCTGGCTGGTGGCCTTCGGCGCCTGGTTGCCGGTTTCGATGTGCAGATCGCCGACCACGCCGTTCTGCAGCTGGCCCTGGGCATTCACCGCATAGCCCTGCAGGCGGTAGCCGTTGTTGTCCACCACGTAGCCGTTCTTGTCGGTACCGAAGTAACCGGCACGGGTATAGCTCACCGCACCATTGTTGCTGGTAACGAAGAAGCCGTTGCCGTTGATGGCCATGTCCAGCGCGTTCTGCGTGGAATCGATGGTGCCCTGGTTGAACAGCTGCGAAACGTTGGACAGCAGCACACCGCTGCCGACCGGGTTGCTGCCGGAACCCAGCACGGAGGCGGCATACACATCGGAGAACTCCGAGCGCGACTGCTTGAAGCCGACGGTGCTGGCGTTGGCGATGTTGTTGCCGGTGGTATTCAGGTCACTGGAGGCGGCCTTGATACCGCTGAGCCCGATATTGAAAGACATCTTTATCTCCTTGTCGGTATCGCCGACGAATCTGTTCGGTCGGGCGCAAAGCCCGCCAGCGGCAGGTTACTGACCGATGATCTGCACTTTGGAAAGGCCGATGCTGCCGAGCCCCGCGAGGTTCAGGGTCAGCTCGCCGCCGTTCTGCCCGAGGGTCACGCTGTCGACGTTGGCCGGCAGGAAAGTGGTCAGGGCGTAGGTCTTGCCTTCGTAGTTGGTCTGCGCCTCGAACTTGTAGCGTCCCGGCGGCATGAGATTGCCGCTCGAATCCTTGCCGTCCCACATGAAGTTGACGTTGCCGGCGGTCTGCTGGCCCATCTCGACGCGGTTCACCAGGGTGCCCTTGTCGTCGTAGACGTTGACCCAGCTGTTGGCCGTGGAAACCGGCAGCGTGTAGGTACCCTTGAAGGTCTCGGCGGTGTCGACCATCGACTTGTCGGTCGGCACGATGACCTTGCGCCCTACCAGGGACGAGGCTTGCAGGGCCTGGGACGACTGGTAGTTGGAGAGCATGCTGTCCATGCTCGAGTTCAGCGACTGGATGCCTTCCACGGTGCTGAACTGCGCCAGCTGGGCGATGAATTCGCCGTTTTCCTGCGGCGACATCGGGTCCTGGTTGTTCATCTGCGCCACCAGCAACTTGAGGAACTCGTCCTTGCCAAGGTTGTTCTTGCCGGTGGTGCCGTTGCTCTCGTTCTTGACCGAGTACTGGTCCAGTACGGAGTTGGCGCCGTTGATGCTGCTGTTATCGATGCTCATCGTGCTTCCTCAGCGCTTACTGACCCAGGGTCAGGACCTTCTGCATCATCTGCTTGGCGGTGTTCATCATTTCGGCGTTGGTCTGGAACGCGCGGCTGGCGGAGATCATGTCGGCCATCTCCTCCACCACGTTGACGTTCGGGTAGTACACGTAGCCGTCCTTGTCGGCGGCCGGGTGATTGGGCTCGTAGCGCGGAATCAGCGAGCTCTTGTCCTCGACCACGCCCAGCACCTGCACGCCGGAACCGGCGTGGTCGGTGTCGCCGAACAGCGAACCCTGGTCGCCGCCCTGGGCCTGCTGGAACATGGTGGCGAACACCGGATGGCGGGCGCGGTAGGTCTGGTCGACGCTGGAGGAAACGGTCTCGGCGTTGGCGATGTTCGAGGCGGTGGTGTTCAGACGGGTGGTCTGGGCACTCATGCCGGTACCGGCGATGTTGAAGACACTGGCGAGCGACATGGCGATTACTCCCCGCGCAGGGCGTTCATCAGCCCTTTGAACTTGTTGTTGAGGAAGGTGAACGAGGCCTGGAACTGCACGGAGTTTTCCGCGTAGTTGGACTGCTCGATCTGCTCATCCACGGTGTTCTGGTCCATCGAGGGCTGGAACGGCGTGCGGTACTTGAGAGCATCCTCGCCCATGCCGAAGCCTTCGGCGGCGATGTGGTGCGCGTTGGTACGGGTAGCGTTGAAGGTGCCGTTCTTGAGCTTGTCGGACTGGGCGGCCAGCACCGAGGCGAAATCCAGGTCGCGCGCCTTGTAGTTCGGCGTGTCGGCGTTGGCCAGATTGTTGGCCAGGACTTCAGCGCGCTGGGAGCGGAAGCTCAGTGCTTGCTGGTGGATGCCGAGGGCTTTGTCGAAGCTGATGCTCATGGTCGCGAACCTGTTTGCCGGTGTGGGCTTGCCAACACTTCAGCAAGGTGCGTGCCAGATTTATATATCCTTTTAATTCAATGGCTTGAGCATAAATCGAGAGCGGCAAAGGGCGGCAAACAGCGGCAAGCGGCAACCGGTTTCCTTGCCGCTGGGGATAAAGCGGCAAGATTGCCGCCCCTCCTCCGCCCGGCCGGCGGCGGCTCTTCGTAGGAGCGAGCTTGCTCGCGAACAGAATTACCCGGCCACATCGGCGTTAAGCGGTTCGCGAGCAAGCTCGCTCCTACAAACATCGAAAAGCGAAAAGCGGTTTCCAGTGAAACATCCGCACACGCCGGAGCGCCCCTTCAGGAGGCCGAGTGGAATCGCAGTTTCAGGGGTTGAGCGGCATGGGATGCCGCGAGAGCCGCGATGGGCCAGGGATGGCCCTTCGTGGAGGACGCCTAGTTCGGGCCCCTGAAACTTCGATGGAGCGAGGGAAACGAAGCGCAGCGAAGCAACAGCCGAAGGCTGGCCCGAAGGGTGAGCGAAGCGAATCACCTCCGGCGAAGCCGGGGCCGGATGCAGGGGCAAGACCTTTTGGTTCCTTTTGTGAGGGCGGCTATCCGACGTTTGACAAAAGGGACTCGCCCGAGGGGGCGAAACAAAAAGTCCCAGCACACGCCGAAGCGGCGCATACACACCCAAACAGAACGAAAAGCCTCGCGGACAAAGTCCGCCCCTACACCCGCCAGAGGCCAAGCCCCATCACTTGGCCTTGTAGATGATCCCCGGACTGCACTGAACCATCTGGTAATGATCTGGCAATGCGTTGAGTGCCTCGGACGCGCCGAGGAACAGATAGCCACCTGGCTTCAGCGTGGCATGGATACGCAGCAGGATGTCGCGCTTCACCTCGGCGGAGAAATAGATGAGCACATTGCGGCAGAACACCATGTCGAACTTGCCGAGGGTGGCGTAGCTGTCCAGCAGGTTCAACGCCCGGAATTCCACGCGGCTCTTGATCGCCGGCTTGACCGTCCAGCGTCCCGGCGTCTTCTGGTCGAAGTAGCGGACCAGGCGCTCCTGCGACAGCCCACGGCCGATCGCCAGGCTGTCGTACTCGCCGGCCTTGCACGCGGTGAGCATGGAGCCGGACAGGTCAGTGGCGACGATCTGTACGCCAGCCTTGAGCTGGCCGAGGTTGGTGCGCTCGAACTCGTCGATGGACATCGACAGCGAGTAAGGCTCCTGCCCCGAAGAACAGGCCGCCGACCAGATGCGCAAACGCTGTCCGGGCGATGCCTTGATCATCTCCGGCAGCACCCGGTTCTTCAGCACTTCGAAGGGATAGGTATCGCGAAACCACAAGGTTTCGTTGGTGGTCATCGCATCCACCACCTGCTCGCGCAGCTGGCTGCGGGCCTGGACCTTCTGTACCAGCTCGCCGAGGGACTTGATGCCCTGCTGCTCCATCAACTTGTTCAAGCGGCTGGAGACCAGGTATTGCTTGTTGGCGCCCAGGAGGATGCCGCAGGTCTTCTCCAGGAAATCCCGGAACAGCTCGAATTCAGTATTGGTGGATGTCACAGATAGACCTCTTCACTCATGGACGTTTGCCGTCGACACGACGGCAAACGCCTGACCGGTGCTCAAAAAACCATAGCCGAATCCTTGGCCCCGAGCGGCACCGGCACCGCTCGATTCAATTCGCGGACTCAGGCCGCCGTGCCATCCACCGCCTTGATCCGCTCCGCCACGCGGGCGGCCAGGTCATCGGGACGGAACTTGGCGAGGAAGTCGTCAGCGCCGACCTTCTTCACCATGGCCTGGTTGAACACCCCGGACAGCGAAGTATGCAGGAGAATATGCAGGTCCTGCATGCGCGGGTCGTGACGGATTTCCGCCGTGAGCGTGTAGCCGTCCATTTCCGGCATCTCGATGTCCGAGATCACCATCAGCAGGTCGCTGCCCGGATGACCGCCCGCCTCCACCATCTGCCGCAGGTAGTCCAGCGCCTGGCGGCCGTCGCCCAGCGCCAGCACCTCGACGCCGACGGTTTCCAGGCAACGCACCAGTTGCTTGCGCGCCACCGAGGAGTCGTCCACCACCAGCACGCGCTTGCTCACCGCGCGGGCCTGGGTCTCGGCGTCCAGCACGCCCTCGGAGATGTCCTCCGGGGTGGGCGCCACTTCGGCGAGGATCTTCTCCACGTCGATGATTTCCACCAACTGGTTGTCGACCCGGGTGACCGCCGTCAGGTAATGGTCGCGGCCAGTGCCCTTGGGCGGCGGATGGATCGACTCCCAGTTCATGTTGACGATGCGTTCCACCGAGTGCACCAGGAAGCCCTGCACCTTGGTGTTGTACTCGGTGATGATCACGAAACTGTTGCTGATGTCCCGCAGGGCGTGACGCCCCGTGGCCAGCGCCAGATCGAGGATCGGAATGGTGCCGCCGCGGATGTTCGCCACCCCGCGCACCACCTGGCTGGACTTGGGCATCACGGTCAGGCGCGGGCACTGCAGTACCTCTTTCACCTTGAACACGTTGATCCCGTACAACTGGCTGCCGTTCAGCCGGAACAGCAGCAGCTCGAGACGATTCTGGCCAACCAGCTGCGTCCGCTGGTTGACTGAATCCATGACTCCGGCCATTGAGCCTCCCCTGCACGCAACGCCGCCTGACCCGGCAGGCGGCACGACCATTGCTTAACCCGTTGCATGAAACAGGCAACGACATTTTTCCGACAGCTCCGAAGCGCGCGCGACCTCATGGCCGCCCTGCTCGGCATGTGCGCTGCGCTCAGCGCCGGCTCCACGCGGGCCGACGCCTTCACCGCGCCTGAAATCCTTATCGGCTCGACCCAGGGCTTTCTTGAATTCAAAGTCGAAGATTATCTGCAGAGCAGCGGAATTGAAGCGCGCTATGAAATCGAGGTGGCGCGCATCGATCCCCGCCTGCGTCTGGTGCAGTGCGACAAGGACTTGACGCAAGCCCTGGAAAGCCCGGCGCAGCCGGTCGGGCGCGTCACGGTGCGGGTGCGCTGCGACGGCAGTTCGCCCTGGACGGTGTTCGTGCCGGCCACGGTGAAGCTGTTCCGTCAGGTCGTCGTCACCACCCAGCCGCTCAAGCGCGACCACGTCATCGACGCCGCCGACATCTCCATGGTGGAGCGCGACGTCGGTCCGCTGACCCAGGGCTACCTGACCGACCCGCAGCGGGTCATCGGCCTCAAGCTCAAGCGCGCCACGGTGAACGACCAGGTGCTCGCGCCGGTCTTCCTCGAACAGGCCGAGGCCATCCGCAAGGGCGACCAGGTGGTGATCCGCGCGCGCACCAGCGCCATCAACGTGGTGATGCCCGGCGAGGCGCTGTCCGACGGCGTGCCCGGACAACAGATCCGCGTGCGCAACCTGCGCTCGCAGCGTATCGTCAAGGCGCGAGTGGTGGAGCCCGGAGCCGTCGAAGTCAGCCTGTAGTCCGCCGAGTCTGGCATGATGGGCGCAGCCTTCACTAAACTGTGCTCGGGTGCGCAAAAAATCGGCCTAAAGTTTTCCGCCGGCCGGCCGAAAAGCTTGGCAAGCGTCCAAATACCTCCAGAGGTTTCCAACATGGTTATCGACTTCAACCGGCTGAACCCGGCCTCTACGCCAGCCACCACTGGCCGTAGCGGTGCTGCGCAGAACGGTCGCAGCGAAGCCCCGGCCGAGTCTGCCACCACCACCGCCCCGGCCAAGAGCGGCGAATCGGTACAGCTCAGCGATACCGCCCAACAGTTGCAGAAAGTCAGCGATCAACTGAAGGACCAGCCCGTGGTCGACAAGGAAAAAGTGGCCCGCATCAAGCAGGCGATCGCCGACGGCAGCTACCAGGTCGACAGTCAGAAAGTCGCCAGCAAGCTGCTCGATTTCGAATCCCAGCGCTGACCTGAGCGTCGCGCCGGGGACCCGCTAGCCAAAGTGCCGAGCCCAAGATGTCCGATGCCCTGCTTTCCCTGATCAACGGCGACATCGATGCAGCCCGCCAGCTGCTGCAGTTGATCGACGACGAATACCAGGCGCTGCAAGCGCGCGATCTGGCGCAGCTGCAACAGCTGCTGGAACGCAAGGTACCGTTGATGCAGCAGCTCGAACGCAACGGTCGCGAGCGCGCCGCCGCCCTGCAGCAGGCCGGTGTCAGCGTGGATCGCCAGGGCCTCGAGCAATTCGCCCAGCGCAGTGGCAACGGCGAGCTGCTGGTACGTGGCGACGAACTGGGCGCCCTGCTCGACCAGTGCCAGGACGCCAACCAGCGCAACGGCCGGATCATCCGTGCAGGCCAGGCCAGCACCGGCCGCCTGCTCGACATCCTGCGTGGGCAGGACACCCCCAATCTCTACGACCGCCGTGGCAGCTCGACCCAGAGCAGCCGCCAGCGTCCGCTCAGCCAGGCCTGAGCACTGGCCTGACGGCCCGCCTTTGGGCACAATGCCAGCATCGGCATAACCCCGTGCCATACCTATAACAAACACAATCTAGATGGAGATCCGCGGACCGTGGCCAACCTGTTTGTCGAGGAAAACGGCCCTCAACCACCGAAAGTGCTCAAGGCTCCGGTGGAAATCCATGCGAGCCTGCGGACGCTCATGGACAGCCACGATCCCCTGGTGGTCACCTTCGAAGGCCGCAGCCAGCGCTTCCAGAGTTTCGTCGTCGAGGTCAATCGCGAGCGCAACCTGATCGCCCTGGACGAACTGATCCCCAACGACGGCGAGCGTTTCCTGCAGAACGGCGAACCGCTGCGCATCGAAGCCTTCCACGAGGGGGTGCGCATCGCCTGGGAATCGAAGCAGAACGCCTATTTCGCCGAGATCGACGGCGCCCGCTGCTACTGGCTGCCGGTGCCGGACGAGGTGCTCTACCACCAGCGTCGCAATGCCTACCGCGCCGGCGTCAGCCAGAGCCAGCCGGTGGCGGTGGAAATCGCCGGCGACAAGCTCAAGGCCCCGCTCAAGGGCAACCTGATCGATATCTCCGCCACCGGCTGCAAGGTTCGCCTGGACGGCAACGTCAGCGACCGCCTGCAACCGGGACAGGTCTACGAGCGCTTCACCGCCCGCCTGCCCTTCGGCGCCATCACCCTGGAAGTGGAACTGCGCCACGTGCACTTCGAGGAAAAGGTCGGCTTCAGCTTCGCCGGCCTGCGCTTCCAGCAGGTCAGCGGCCTGGTCCAGCGCAACATCGATCGCTTCGTCTACCAGCTGCAGCGCGAGGCCCGGCGCTTCGAGAAGGACGAGCTGTTCTAAGCTCGTCCGCAGGGCGGCAAGCGCTTGCCGCCCTTCCCTTGCCGCCTCATGCGGGCCGGCTTTCCTCTTCCGCTTCCGGCGCCGCCACCGAACTGTCGGTGCCCTTCATCTGAATCTCCACCGCGCGGTCATCGACCCGTGGATCGAGCGCGGCCGACAGCGGCGAGGACGCCAGGCTGTCCGGCGTAGCCACATGTTTGACCGGCGCCTCGTCGACCCGGTGCACGCCACTGACCTTCTCCGGCTGCACGCGCCAGATCAGGATCAGCGAGCAGGCACAGACGAAGGCGTAGAGCATGTTCGGACCGAACAGCTTCATCAGCGCTCCGGCCGCCAGCGGCCCGATACAGGCGCCGACGCCGAAGGTCACCAGCAACATCGCCGTCAGCGATACGCGACGGTCGCCCTCGACGTGGTCGTTGGAAAATGCCACCGCCAGCGGATAGAGGGTGAACTGCACCAGGCAGACCAGGAAACCCGCCGGCAACAGCAGCGCCAGGGACAGCGACAGGTCCGGCAGCGGCAACATCGGCAACAGCGCCAGCGGCAGCGCGAAGAGCAGCAGCAGGATCGCCGCGTTGCGGATCAGCACGGCGCGGTCGTAGCGGTCCGACAGCCAGCCCAGCGGCCACTGCACCAGCAGACCGGCAAAGATGCAGCCGCCCATGAACAGGCCGATCTGCTCGGTGGTGAGCCCTTGCTGCGAGGCGTAGAGCGGTGCGAGGCCGTAGAAGGCGCCGATCACCAGGCCCGACACCAGCACCGTGGTCAGCGACTGCGGCACCCGCTTGAGGAAGAAGCGCGGTTCCAGCGGCGCCGGACGCAGCGGCGCGGGGTGGACCTTGTGGGTAATCGCCACCGGAATCAGCGACAGGGCGAAGCACAGCGCGATCATCATCGGCAGTTCCGGCCCCAGCCCCGGGTGCACCACCAGCACCAGTTGGCCGAGCACCAGGCCCAGGTAGGAGGACACCATGTAGCCGGCGAACACCAGGCCGCGCTGGCGCGCCTCCGCCTGCTCGTTGAGCCAGCTCTCGATGACCATGTACTGGCACATCATGCCCAGGCCGATGGCAGTCCGCAGCACCAGCCAGAAGCCGAGCCAGGGCAACAGGCCGATGCCCAGCACCGCCGCCGTCACCAGGCCGCCGCAGGCGACGTAGGCGCGGATGTGGCCGACGCGGGCGATCAGCCGGTGGCCGATCTTGCCGCCCAGTACCAGGCCAAGGTAGTAGGCCGCCATCATGGCGCCGATCCACAGCCCGTCGACCTTCTCCGCGCCCAGGCGCAAAGCGAGGTAGGTACTGAGTAGACCGGAACCGGTCAGGAGCATGACGGCGGCGAAGTACAGAGCACGAAAAGCGGTGACGATCCGGAGCATCGGACCTCCTGGCCCAGGACAACCCCGGGACGGCACCCGGGTGACGGAAAGCGGGACTTGCCGTGACACCTTAGAGCCTGCCGGAGGGCGCGTCGAGAGGCCTGCCGGGCCTGGAACAGAGCGGGTCGCGGCGCGTGCCGTCGGGCATCCTGAAGGATGACGGCGGGATGCACGAGGATGTCGGGGAAATGCCCGCCGATCGCAGCCGCGCCGCTGTTTCGGCGCGATTGTGTCGGCGGGCCCGCGCAGCGATCAGGCCTGGGCGGCCAGCACGCGGCGCTCCCACGGAGTGATTTCGTCGAAGAAGCTGGTCAGCTCCATCGACTTGGTCGCGGTGTAGCCATCGATGAACTCGTTGCCGAACACCTCGCGCGCCAGCTGGCTGCGCTTGAGGCGCTGCAACGCGTCGTACATCGTGCACGGCAACAGCAGTGCCTCGGGCACCTCGAACTCGCCCTGGATCGCCTCGGTCGGCTCCAGTTCACGCTCGATGCCGTGCAGGCCGGCGGCCAGGCTGGCGGCAATCGCCAGGTACGGGTTGGCGTCGGCGCCCGGCAGGCGGTTCTCCACGCGACGGGCCACCGGCGCGCTGGCCGGAATACGCAGGCCGGCGGCGCGGTTGTCATGGGACCAGCAGGCGTTGTTCGGCGAGGCGTAGGGATGGCACAGGCGCTGGAAGGAGTTCACGTTCGGGGCGAACAGCAGGGTGAAGTCCGCCAGGCACGCCTGCTGGCCGCCGATGAAATGGCGGAAGGCCGGGGTGGCGTCGCCGTTGGCGTCGGTGAAGATATTGCGGCCTTCGCCATCGACGATGCTCTGGTGGATATGCATCGAGCTGCCCGGCGTCTTCGCCAGCGGCTTGGCCATGCACACCACGATCAGGCCATGCTTGAGCGCGACTTCCTTGAGCAGGTGCTTGAACAGGAAAGTCTGGTCGGCCAGCAGCACCGGGTCGCCGTGCAGGAAGTTGATCTCGAACTGGCTGGTGCCCATCTCGTGCATGAAGGTATCGCGCTCCAGCCCCACCGCCGCCATGCAGCGGTAGACGTCCTGGAAGAACGGACGCAGGCCGTTGTTGGAGGACACGCTGAAGGCCGAGTGGCCGATCTCGCGGCGGCCGTCCGGGCCGAGCGGGGCCTGGAAGGGTTCGTTGGCGTCGGGATTGGGAGCGAAGACGAAGAATTCGAGCTCGGTGGCCACCACCGGGCTCCAGCCGCGCTCGGCGTAGCGCGCCAGCACCCGCTTGAGCAGGCCGCGGGTGGACAGGCCGGAGGGCTGGCCGTCGAGCTCGACCGCGTCGCAGATGGCAAAGGCGCGGGGCTCGTCGCTCCAGGGCAGGCGGTGGATCTGGGTCGGCTCGGCGACCAGGGCAAGGTCGCCGTCGTCGCTGCCGTAGAATCTCGCGGGCGGGTACCCCCCCATGATGCACTGCAGCAGGACGCCACGCGCCAGCTGCAGGCGACGGCCAGTGAGGAATCCTTCCCCGGTCATCACCTTGCCACGCGGCACCCCGTTGAGGTCGGGGGTGACGCACTCGATCTCTTCGACTCCAGCCAGGCGCTCGGCGAGCGGGCTGCGTAGATCGCTACTCATGACTTCTTATCCTTGTACTTCGTCTTTGTAACAGGAGGCCGCGCACGGTGCGCTGCCTGTACAAAATACGCACCGCTCGTTCAATATTTCAAGCGGCACGGAGAAGGGAATTTCCTACGGGAAAAATCGCCAAGGGGAGCCCGACCTTGTAGGCTCCCGGTGCGCCCACCGGGATCGCCGCTGCCAGCAGGCGGCCGCGGGCGCAGACCCACAGGGTGGAGACATCCGAGGACATCCGGCTGCCGAAGTCGAACACCACGTCGTTGACCACCGCCAGCAGCGCGCCGTCGACGTGCTCGATGCGGGTGGAGCGCGAGCCTTCGCGCAGGCTCTCGAAGAAGTAGTCGGGCAGCTCCAGGTGCGACTTCATCCAGCGCTCGCAGGCGGCGTGCGCCAGGTTCAGGTGCAGCCAGAGGAACTCGTCCTCCGTGCGCGGCTCCCGCAGGCGCTGCAGCGCGGTGGGCGAGTCGATTTCCAGGCCGGGCTGGCCGGGGCGGAAACTGAAGCCATAAAGCAGGCCGAACAGATCGGAATCCTGATGGCTCTGGACGATGCAGTGGTTCATGGGGCTCCGGGCAGGCGACCGTAAGAGCGAGCTTGCTCGCGAACCGCCTGGCACCGTGCCGTGCAGGTTCGCGAGCAAGCTCGCTCCTACAAAAAAGCTAATCCGTGTCTGCCGGTAGTATCAGAACCCGGTGAACGGCAGATGACAGTCACGTGTCAGCCAAACAGCGCCGCTACAGTGCGCTCACCCAACTCCGGACTGACGCTCATGCCCACGCCGGTATGCATCAGCACGGCGGTAATCCCGTCGGCGGCCTGCAGCACCGAGAACGGCCCCGGCCCGCGGGAGCCGTAAACGCCCTGCCAGCGCTCGACCACCTCTACGCGCATGCCCAGGGTGTCCTCGGCCAGCGCCAGCATCAGGCGGTCGACGAACTCGGCGTTGAAGGGCTCGGCGTCGCTGCCGTAATGATGGGAGTCGCCGATGATCAGCTCGCCGTAGGGCGTCGGGCTGATCAGCAGGTGGATGCCCTGGGCCTCCAGCTCCGGCGTCTCGCGGCGGATCTGCGCCCGGATCGCCTCAGCCTCCGGCAGGTCGGCGAAGGCGCCGTAGTGCACGCAGCTCAGGCCCGTGAGCAAGGCGTGGCCCAGGCCGAAGTCGACCTGCGGACGCGCCCGCAGCATCTGCAGGCGGCACACCTGCGGCTCCAGCGGGGCGATGGCCTCGGCCAGCAGGGTCTGGTAGTCATGACCGGAGCAGACGATCACCTGTCCGGTGGTGAAGGTGCCCGCCGTGGTGCGCAGCAGGCCGGTATCGACGTCGCGGACCAGGGTGGAGAAATGGAACTGCACGCCCAGTTCGCGACGCAGGTAGTCGATCAGCGTCGGCAATGCCTCGCGCGAATACAGCTGCTGATCGTCGAAGCCATGCAGCGCTGCGCGATGATGGCGGAAGCGACCTTCGTAGAGGTCGTTGAGCGCGCCGCCGCGTAGCAGCTCGGCGTTGTACGCCTGTTCCTTCGCGCGACCGGCGCAAAAGGCCTCCAGCAGAGCCTCTTCCGCTTCGGTGCGGGCGAACAGCAGCGAACCGTTGCGGCGCAGGGAGAACCCGGCCTGCTGCGCCCAATGTGCCCAGATCGATCGGCTGGCGCGGGCCAGGTCCGACATCACGCCCGGCGGCTGGCCAGTGACCAGGGCCTGGCCGAAGTTGCGCACCGAGGCGCCCAGCGGCGTGGTGGTACGCTCGAAGACGCGCACGGACAGGCCGCGCCGGGCAGCGGCGTAGGCGTGGGAAAGGCCAAGGATGCCGGCGCCGACGATGGCGACGTCGCAGTGGGTCTGGGGCATGGGGGAATCCTTCTTGCGAGGTGCCCGCCGCACCTGCCGCGGGGGCGCGACAGGTGCGAGGGTTGAACGATGTGGCCGCCCCGTCTGCGGGCGGCGCCCCTTTCCATGGGAAAGAGGGCTCATGCGCTTACTTCTGCGCAACCTTCTCCGACTTGCCGTCGTAGCGCTTGCGCCATTCGGCGAGGATCTCGTCGCGGTTCTTCGAGGCCCAGGCGAAGTCGTTCTTGATCAGGCGCTGCTCGTAGTCGGCCGGCAGTTCGGTCTGCGGCTTGGCGATGCCCGGCTGGGCCAGCACGGCGAAGTTTTCCTTGTACAGCTCCATGGCCTTGGGGCTGGCGGAGAAGTCGGCGAGCTTCTTCGCCGCGTCTTCATGCTGGGTGCCCTTGATGATGCCGGTGGCCTCGATTTCCCAGCCCAGGCCCTCTTTCGGCAGGACGATGTCCAGCGGCGCGCCCTGGCGCTTCAGCTGCACGGCCGGGTATTCGAAGGAAATGCCGATCGGGAACTCGCCGGCGGCGGCCAGCTTGCACGGCTTGGAGCCGGAGTGGACGTACTGGCCGATGTTCTCGTGCAGGGCGTCCATGTAGGCCCAGCCCTGCTTCTCTCCGAAGGTCTGCAGCCAGGCGGAGACGTCGAGGAAGCCGGTGCCGGAGGACGCCGGGTTCGGCATGACGATCTTGCCCTTGTACTCGGGCTTGGTCAGGTCCTGCCAACTGATGGGTTTTTCCAGGCCCAGTTTCTCGGCTTCCACGGTGTTGAAGCAGATGGTGGCGGCCCACACGTCCATGCCCACCCAGGCCGGCGGGTTGGCCGGGTCACGGTAGTTCTTGCCGATGGCGTCCAGGTGCTTGGGCGCGTACTTCTCCAACATGCCCTGCGCATCGAGGATGGCCAGGCTGGACGCGGCCAGGCCCCACACTGCGTCGGCCTGCGGACGGTCCTTCTCGGCCAGCAGCTTGGCGGTGACGATGCCGGTGGAGTCGCGTACCCACTTGATCTTGATGTCCGGGTTCTCGGCTTCGAAGGCCTGCTTGTAGGCGGTCAGCTGTTCCGGTTCCAGGGCGGTATAGACGGTCAGTTCGGTGTCGGCGGCGTGGGCCTGTGCGGCGAAACCGGCAACCACGGCGGCAGCGAGGGCAAGACGTTTGAACATGTGGAGCTCCTTGGCATTTTTGGGTCCCCGCGCTCGCGGGGATGACGATAGGTGCAACGTTGAGTTTCTGGTTCAGAGCGGCAGGTGAAGCGCTACTTACGTGCAACGTAAAAACTCTGGGCGATCACTTCCTCCAGGCCTGGGAGCGGCGCAGCAGGCCGCGCGAGGCGCCGGCCAGCAGCAGCGACACGGCGGCGGAGGTGAACAGGATCAGGGTGGACATGGCGGCGGCGCCGCCGACGTTGCCGGAGTCGTCCATGTTCAGCACGGCGACGGCGGCGAGGATGGTGTCCGGGTTGTAGAGGAAGATCGCCGCCGACACCGTGGTCATCGCCGAGACGAACAGGTAGCGGATGATGTCCAGCAGCGCCGGCAGGCAGATCGGCACGGTGACGCGCAGGTAGTGGCGCCACAGCGGCATTTTCAGCGACAGCGCGGCAGCCTCGAACTCGCCGTCGAGCTGGCGCAGCGCGGCGGTGGCGGTCATCTGCGCGGTGGTCAGGTAGTGGGCGATGGTGCACACCACCAGCAGCGCCATGCTGCCGTAGAACACATGCAGCGGGTTGCTCGGCAGGTTGAAGAAGAAGACGTAGCCCAGGCCCAGCACCAGGCCGGGAACGGCCATCGGCACGAAGCAGAGCATGCGCAGCAGCTGGTTCAGCCATGGCTGCTCGCGGGTCTTCTCCATCAGGTAGGCGCCGGTGAAGATCACCGCGCTGCCGATGATGGCGGTACAGGCGGCCATGGTCAGGCTGTTGCGGTAGGCCAGCCAGCCGCCGCCGGCGGTGGTGTCGAAGTCGTAGTGATGCAGCGACAGCGACAGGTTGTACGGCCAGAACTTCACCAGCGAGGAGTACACGGCCATGCCCAGCACGCCCAGCAGCACCGCGCAGATCAGCACGACGACGGCGAGGAAGGCGGCATCGCGGCGGCGCGACGGCTTGGGATGGTAGACCTGCGCGCGGCCACTCATGGCCTCGCGCTGGCGCAGGCGAAGCCAGGTGTCCACGGCGAAGCTGAGCAGCGCCGGCAGCAGGAGGATCATGCCGATCTGCGCGCCACGGCCGAACTGCTGCTGGCCGACCACCGCCTTGTAGGCTTCCAGCGCCAGCACCTGATAGTCGCCGCCCACCACGACCGGCACGCCGAAGTCGGTGATGGTCAGGGTGAACACCAGGCAGAAGGCGGCGAACACACCCTGCCGCGAGCCCGGCCAGGTGATGCTGCGGAAGGCTTTCCAGGGGCTGGCGCCCATGCTGGAGGCGGCGTCGAACAGACGCGCATCGGCCAGCGACAGCGCGGACAGCAGGATCATCAACGCATGGGGGAAGGTGTAGATGGCCTCGCCCAGGACGATGCCCCAGAAGCCGTAGATATTGTCCGGCACCCAGCCGCGCAGCAGGCCCTGGTTACCGAACAGGTAGATCAGCGCGATGCCCGGCAACATCGACGGCGCCAGCAGCGGCAGCAGGGAAATCCCCCGCCACAGGCCCTTGGCCGGGATCAGCGTGCGTTGCAGCGCGTAGGCGAACAGGTAAGCCGCCGGCACGACGATGCACGCCACGCTCAGCGAAACCTTCAGGCTGTTGCCCAGAAGCCAGTGGAAGTTATCGCTGCGCAGCAGTTCGCCCATCGCGGCAACGCCGCCGCCCTGCCCCGCCGCACTGCTGAAGCCGCGCCAGAAGATGGCCAGCAGCGGCAGCAGCACCGCAACGGTGAGCAGGACCAGCAGCAGGCACTTGCCGCCACGGACGAACAGGCGATCGCCCAGATCGCCACGGAGCTTGCCGGCGGACAGCGCCGGATTGTGATTCACCACGGCATCCATCTCAGGCGAACACCTGCAGGCTGCGGGGCGGCAGGGACACCCAGATGTCCGGCGTGCCCAGGCGCGGCATGTCTTCCGGCGTCAGTTCGGCCAGCAGCGGATGGCCGGGCAGTTGCTCCAGCTCGAAGCTCATGCGGCAGCGGTTGCCGAGGAAGGTGATCTCGCGGATCTGCGCGCGGAACAGGTTGTCCTGATGCACCGCCGGGTTCACGCTGATCGCTTCCGGACGGCAGAACAGCCGGCCCGAAGCGCTCGCGGCCTGGTTCTGCAGGCGCAGGTTGAGGCTGCCGACGCGGGCATGGCCATCGTTGCCGCGCTCGAACGGCAGCCAGTTGCCCTGGCCGACGAACTCGGCGACGAAGGGCGTGGCCGGGGTGCTGTAGATCTCCTGGGCGGTGCCGTACTGCTCGATGCGACCGTGGTTCATCACTGCGATGCGGTCGGCCATCAGCATGGCTTCGTCCTGGTTGTGGGTCACCATCACGGTGGTGATGCCCAGGCTCTTCTGCAGTTGCCGCAGCTCACCACACAGGTGCTCGCGCACACGGGCGTCCAGCGCCGACATCGGCTCGTCGAGCAGCAGCAGCGACGGGCTCGGCGCCAGCGCGCGGGCCATCGCCACACGCTGCTGCTGGCCGCCGGAGAGCTGGCCGGGGTACTTCTTCTCGCTGCCGGAGAGGCCAACCAGCTCCAGCATCTCGGCTACGCGGCGGCGGGCTTCGTCCTTGCTGGCGTTGGCCAGGCCGTAGGCGATGTTCTGCTCGACGGTCAGGTTGGGGAACAGTGCGTAGGACTGAAACAGGATGCCGTAGTCGCGCGCCTGCGGCGGCAGCAGGGACACGTCGCGCTGGCCCAGGTGCAAGGTGCCCTCGTCCTGGCGCTCCAGGCCGGCGATGCAGCGCAGCAGCGTGGTCTTGCCGCAACCGGAGGGACCGAGCAGACAGACCAGTTCGCCCGCCTTGACGTCCAGCGAAACGCCGTCGAGGGCGACGAACTGGCCGAAGCGCTTGCGGATGTGGCGCACGCTGAGCGGCGTGCCGGCGATGGTCGTGTGCATGGCGGTACCTCGTGTTCTTGTGGCTCACGTCGCCGTGGGCAGCGGCGTGACTTGACGAGGTTCATGCTAGGGAGCGAATGCGACGGCTCTATTGCGATGAGGAAAAGTGCACCGATAGATCCATAGGCAAATTTTGGTATGGGGATGAAAAATTTTGCGAAACGGCGGGATTGAATGGTTTGGTCTGCGGCATAGTCGTCAAGCGGATCGCGGATGGAGTCCGCTCCTACGCAGGCGCTAAGCAGAGGTATCTCCCTGTAGGAGCGGATTCATCCGCGATGCTTTCCACAAGAGCATCGCGGACAAGGTCCGCTCCTACGAGAGCGCAGCTTCCGCTCTGGCTCTCGCTTTATAAGGCTTCCAGAGAAACCTCCGCACACTCCAGAGCGCCCCTTCAGGAGGCCGAGTGGAATCGGAGTTTCAGGGGTTGAGCGACATGGATGTCGCGAGAGCCGCGATGGGCCAGGGATGGCCCTTCGTGGGGGGACGCCTAGTTCGGGCCCCTGAAACTTCGATGGAGCGAGGGAACCCCGGCGAAGCCGGGGCCGGATGCAGGGGCAAGCGCTTTGGTTACTTTCTCGCGTTTGAGAAAGTGACTCGCCCGAGGGGGCGAAACAAAATCCACCAACACACGCCGAAGCGGCGCGGAAATTCCTAAACCCAAACGAAAAGCATCGCGGACAGAGTCCGCTCCTACACCTGCGCCAACCCCAGAAACGCACTCGGCAACCGCGCCTGCCGCCGATCCTTCAGGCAATACAGGTACTCATCGATCCGCCGCGCGCCAACGATCTCCAGCACGCACAGCTGCGGATTATCCGGCACCTCCTGGCGGGCGATGATGCTCACTCCCAGGTTGCGGATCACCGCCTCACGGATCGACTCGCGGCTGCCGATCTCCAGCATCGAGGCCGGGGTAACCCCGGCGTCCTGCAACATCGCCTCGGTGAGCTGGCGGGTGGTGGAACCCGCCTCGCGCATCAGCAAGCAGTGACTGCGCAGATCGCCCAACGCCACCGACTGCTGCATCGCCAGTGGATGGCTGCGATGCACCGCCAGCACCAACGGATCGCTGCCAAGCACCACGCGGGTCAGGCGCGCATCGTCCACCTGCTGCGAGGACGCCGCCAGGTCGACCCGGCACTCCACCAGCGCCTCCAGCACCTGCTGAGAGTTGCCGATCTCCACCGACACCTCGATCTGCGGGAAGCGCTCACGGAAGGTCTTGATCAGGCCGAGCACGTAATAAGGAGAAGTGGCGCCGATGCGCAGCGCGCCCTGCATCTGCCCGCAATTGCGCAGGTAGAACTCGATGTCGGCTTCCTGCTGCAGCAGCACCTCGACCATCGGCAGCAGGCGCGCCCCCTCGTCGCTCAGGGTCAGGCGGCGGCCGCCACGGTAGAACAGCTCCACCGCGTACTGGCTTTCCAGGTTGCGGATCTGGGTGGTGACGGTGGGCTGGCTCAGGCCGAGCTTCTTCGCCGCCTGGGTGATGCTGCCCAGCTTCGCAACCCGATAGAAGGCCTTCAGTTCTGCACTCAGCATCCGCTAGATCCGCTCGCTCGTAGAATTCTTCAACACACTTTCCCGGCCCGCCGGCCAGCATCGCGAGATGCTACAGCAAGTGCTGGAATCCTTCGAACGGGCGGCGGCGAGCTCGACGTGATGCTCCAGGGACAGCGCCCCGCCGCCTTCCACCGACAATCTCCGATGCGCCACGCCGGCCTGCATCCCACTAGGCAGGAAAAAGCCCGCGCCAACTCACTGCGGCGATTGCCGGCCACCGAAAGTACGTCCTGAGCCCCGGAGTCATCCTTGCGCGTGATCCCCTCCAGCGGGATACCATCGGTTCAACTATGCTCGCGCGAGCCATCCCACACGCGTACAGGGCGCGTCATGTTCAAGACCATAGAATCAGAAGTACTGAAACAGGCCATTTCCCCCGAGCTCAGGGCCGAGTTCTTCCAACATGATTTCGAGCGACTCCATGGATTCTGCCTGCTGGTGTTCTGCGTCAGCATCGGCACCTGGTTTCTCTTTGACCTGATCGTCAGCTTCCAGGCTCACCAGGGCTTCAGCTACATCTCGCTGCTCTTCCTGGCAGTGTTCTTCATCATCACCACGCTCGCCGCGCTGGCCCGCAAGGCCACGCATTTCTACTGCCTCAACCTGGCGTTCGTCCTGACCTTCGCACTGGGCGCGCGGATGGTGATCGAAGGCATCCCCAGTGACGTCCGCCAGGCCTGGCTGGTGATATCCGCATCCACCGTGCTCTACAGCGCCACCGCGATGCCGCTGAACCGCCCGGCATTCTTCGCCGTGCTGCTGGTGACCTGGATATTGCTCAACCCGCTGCTGGGCGATGTGCCCGAGTTTGACGTACGGCGCAGCATGTTGATCTGCTATCCAGTCTTCATCAGCGCCCTGTCGGTCTACATCTTCCATCACCTCAGCCAGGCCAAGCTGTACAACTACGCCATGGCCCGCCTGCTGCTCGACCAGGCCTACCTCGACACCCTGACCAATATCCCCAACCGCCGGTCGTTCATGGCCCGTGTCGGCAAACGGCTGGCGGACGACGGCGAGCAGCGTTACCTGGCGATGGTCGACATCGATCACTTCAAACGGGTCAACGACACCTATGGCCACGACGTCGGCGACGAAGTACTGACCCGCGTGGCGCAGACGATCAAGAACGAGATGAAGGACTTCGAGTTCGCCCGCCTGGGCGGCGAGGAGTTCGGCCTGTACCTCTGGGGCATCAGCGCCGAGGAGGCCGGCCGGCACATGGACAAGCTGCGGCACGCCATCGCCGAACAGCCCGGCAACCCGTCGGTCACCATCAGTCTCGGCCTCGCCCACCTCGCCCTGGACGGCAGCCTGAGCCAGGCACTGATCAAGGCCGACCAAGCGCTCTACGACGCCAAGCACAACGGACGCAACCGGGTGAGCTACAGCCCCTGAGGGAGGCCGACAACGCCCGGGAGTCCCCGCAAAAACAAAAGGCCCGCGAGCGCGGGCCTGGGCATGCTGGTGTCCCGGAGAGGGGTCGAACCTCCAACCTTCCCCTTAGGAGGGGGACGCTCTATCCAATTGAGCTACCGGGACACGATCGGGTCGGCATGTTAACGAGCGATGGCGAATTTGTCATGCCGCTGCCACCGGACGGGCCCATAATTTTTTCAACAGGGGAGGAATACCGTGAACACCAGCTCACCGGACCACGAAGCGACACCCGATTCGCCCTTCGCCACCTTCGACGTGCGTGTTGCCACACCGGACGACGCCACCGCCCTTGCGCCCCTGCTGAAACAGCTGGGTCTCGAGGACCCTAGCCCGGACATCGCGCTGCTCGCGCTGGAACTCGGCAACCAGCGCCCGACACGGGTCACGCTGGTGGCCGAACGCGACGGCACCTTGCTGGGCACCTGCACCCTGCACCTCATCGAACACATCGCCCACGGTTTCGCCCGCTCGGCGATCCTCGAAGACATGGTGGTGGACAGCCGGGCCCGCGGCCAGGGCATCGGCCAGGCGCTGATCCGGCGCGCCGTGGAATGGGCCAACGGCTGGGGCTGCTACAAGCTGGCGCTGTCCAGTCACCAGGACCGGGAAATGGCCCACCGCTTCTATGCGGCGATGGGATTCGCCCCCCACGGCGTCAGCCTGTCGCTGCGCCTGGACTGACGCTCAGCTCGCCTCGGCATCCGGCGGATCGAGCAGGTCCAAAAGATGGCCGACAGTGACGTCGAGCGACACCGAGTTGTCCAGCTCCACCAGCGGTCCGGGCAAACCATCGGCGAAGTGCGCGTTGCGGGCCAGGCGCGCCTCGATCTCCGGCAGCGTCTCGCGTCCCCGCTTCAGCAGGCGCTGCCGCAGCACCTCGGGTTCGACCCGCAGCAATACCGCGATCAGCCACGGATAACGACGTCGCGCCTCGGGCAGGTACTTGCGCGAGCCATTGACCAGCACGTCGTGGCCCGCGGCGAGCCAGTCATCGATCTCGCGGGGGATGCCGTAGTGCAGGCCATTGGCGCGCCAGCTCATGGCGAAGGCGCCTGCCAGCTCCAGACGAGCGAACTCCTCGACAGTCACCGAATGCGCCTCTTCCCCGCGCGCCTCGGCGGAGCGGGTGATGACACGCCGGACGATCCGGCAATCCCGCGCCGCCAGGGGAGCACTGGCGGCCTGCAACAGGCTGTCCTTGCCGGAGCCCGAAGGGCCCATCAGGTAAATGAGTCTGCCTGGGGTCATGACACTCTCTGGAGGGGCCGGCGGCTCGGCGCTGCGTCGTTTCTGATCCGCGGGCCAGATAATACCGTCCGCCACGCAGGAGGTCAGGAGAATTGCTGTCGGAATATGCGGTTAACACCGGCCAATCCTGCACCTGGCCTGCCCGCTGTGCCATCATGCGCGTCCCCTCATCGGATACACGCCTCCCCCCGTCGCAGTGACGGAGCGGAGTCGCCCGCAGTTCGGCTACGCTGCCAACATCGGGCCTGACGTCACTTGAACCCGTCGAAAGGAAGGTCTGCCGAGGACGTCGCATTTCGGATGATTGGTGCTGGCATTTAGCCTTCACCCGAGCCACAATAAGTCGCAGATTTGACGTCAAGTTATTGGTTTTTTTTCAAAACCGCTGACGACGCGCTGAACGACCAACGGAAACTGCTGTCAAAGGGCCTGAACGAACGCTGACCCATGGCATCGGCCTCCCTGACTTACAGGTTTAATGTATGCGCCCATTGAAACAGGCAACCCCTACCTACTCCAGCCGCACCGCTGACAAATTCGTCGTACGTCTGCCGGAAGGCATGCGCGAGCGCATCGCTGAAGTCGCTCGTAGCCACCATCGCAGCATGAACTCCGAGATCATCGCGCGCCTGGAGCAGAGCCTGCTTCAGGAAGGCGCATTGCAGGACAATCTCGGCATTCGCCTGGACAGCCCGGAGCTGAGCCTGCACGAACGCGAACTGCTGCAACGCTTCCGCCAGCTGACCCACCGCCAGCAGAACGCGCTGATCGCTCTGATCGCGCATGACGCCGAAATGGCGCAGAACGACGCCTGAGTCGTACGCAGTACCGAAAACAGCCGGCCCTGAGCCGGCTTTTTCATGCGCGCAATTTCCAGGGAAATTCCGGGCACAAAAAAGCCGCCTCGCGGGCGGCCTTTTCGGCGGGGCGGCTTACATCAGGAACAACGTGGCCAACCCGAGGAAGATGAAGAAACCACCGCTGTCGGTCATGGCGGTGATCATCACGCTGGAGCCCATGGCAGGGTCGCGCCCCAGGCGCAGCAGCGTCATCGGGATCAGCACGCCCATCAGCGCCGCCAGCAGCAGGTTCAGGGTCATGGCGCCGGTCATCACCGCGCCCAGCTCCCAGTTGCCATACAGGTAGAAGGCGACCAGGCCGATCACGCCGCCCCATATCAGGCCGTTCACCAGGGCTACGCCCAGTTCCTTGCGCAGCAGGCGGTTGGCGCTGTTGGTCTGGATCTGGTCCAGCGCCATGGCGCGGACGATCATGGTGATGGTCTGGTTGCCGGAATTGCCGCCGATACCGGCGACGATGGGCATCAGCGCGGCCAGCGCCACCAGCTTCTCGATGGAGCCTTCGAACAGACCGATCACCCGCGAGGCGATGAAGGCAGTGATCAAGTTGGTGGCCAGCCAGGCCCAGCGGTTGCGCACCGACTTCCAGACCGAGGCGAAGATGTCTTCCTCTTCGCGCAGACCGGCCATGCTCAGCACTTCGCTCTCACTCTCCTCGCGGATCAGGTCGACCATCTCGTCGATGGTCAGACGGCCGATCAGCTTGCCGTTCTTGTCCACCACCGGGGCGGAAATCAGGTCATAGCGTTCGAACGCCTGGGCGGCATCGTAGCCGTCCTCGTCGGGGGTGAAGGTCACCGGATCGGTCGCCATGACCTCGGCCACGTCCTTGTCCGGATCGTTCACCAGCAGGCGCTTGATCGGCAGCACGCCCTTGAGCACGCCGTCATAGTCGACCACGAAGAGCTTGTCGGTATGACCCGGCAACTCCTTGAGACGACGCAGGTAACGCAGCACCACTTCCAGGCTGACGTCATCACGGATGGTGACCATCTCGAAGTCCATCAGCGCGCCGACCTGGTCTTCCTCGTAGGACAGCGCCGAACGCACGCGCTCGCGCTGTTGCGCATCGAGGCTCTCCATCAGCTCGTGGACCACGTCGCGCGGCAGCTCCGGTGCCAGGTCCGCGAGCTCGTCGGCGTCCATGTCCTTGGCCGCGGCGAGGATCTCGTGATCGTCCATGTCGGCGATCAGGGTTTCCCGCACGGCGTCGGAGACTTCGAGGAGGATGTCGCCATCGCGCTCGGCCTTGACCAGCTGCCAGACCGTCAGGCGGTCATCCAGCGGAAGGGATTCGAGGATATGGGCGATGTCGGCCGGGTGCAGCTCGTCCAGCTTGCGCTGAAGTTCGGCAAGGTTCTGGCGGTGGACCAGGTTTTCGACGAGATCGTGATGCTGGCCTTCCTGACGGTGCGTCAGGTCTTCCACCAGCTTGTGCTTGTGCAGCAGGTCGACCACCTGATTGAGGCGGTCCTGCAGGCTTTCCTGCGGCTTCTTGGCTTCTACTTCGGTCATAGCACGCTCCACCCCCAGTGGCAGAACGCGCCATTGGGGATCAATACATCAGGTCGTGTGTACGCAATCGGGGTTCTGAGTAACTACTGGGTAAGTCCATGGTGGTTGTCCCATGCGCCCATCAAGGGCAGATGCGGGAAATGATAACACTCCGAGGTGCAGTTCGCGTTACAAAATCGCGGCAAGAACAATCGCTTGCGCCCGAAATCTCAGCGCCGGTTCATCGCAGGGTTCGACGCGCGAAATCCCCGACAAGACACCCAGCACCGGACTACAAGTCCACGTCTTAGGCTGCTGGGCAGGCCCGCCGTCATGGAGGACATCATGCGTCTGCCCGCCCTGCTGCTTTCGACCCTGCTTCTACTACCGACCGGCGAAGCGGCAACGGTGTTCCGCTGCACATCCGCCACGGGGAAAGTCCTCTTCAGCCAGTATGGCTGCTCCAGCGATCAGCAGCAGGACAGACAGGAAGCCTCCAACCCCACGCCAGGCAGCAGCAAACCGGTGCCGCTGGCGAACCCCAGGCCCGCCGCGCAACCCCGTGCAGCGCGCGGAAAAGGCCGGGAAAGCGACGACGGCGTGGTGGTAGTGGGAGAGCAGCAGAACGGCTGTGGCAATCGCGTTACCGGCGCAGCCCGGCGCAAGGCAATTATCGAGGGCAGGATCAGGACCGGGATGACTCGCAGCGACGTGGAAAGCGCTCTCGGCAGGCCGGACAAGATCAGCCAGCACAACGGGACGCTGCGCTACCACTATGAAGCGCACAAGAAACATGGCGCGCGCAGCGTGACCTTCGACGAGGATGGCTGCGTGGTGGGCAAGGCGAAACGCTGAGAACCCTGGCGGGAAATTTTCGCCGCACAAAGAAAAAGGGCCTGCATTTCTGCAGGCCCTTTCGTATATGGCGCACTCAGGAGGATTCGAACCTCCGACCGCTCGGTTCGTAGCCGAGTACTCTATCCAGCTGAGCTATGAGTGCGTCGTCGGTAAAGTTTAACCAGATTCACCAACTGGTTGCAGCTATTGGCTTTTCAGCCTTTTCGCCACTGAAGCCCCGCTTTCGCGTTGCCTCGTATATGGCGCACTCAGGAGGATTCGAACCTCCGACCGCTCGGTTCGTAGCCGAGTACTCTATCCAGCTGAGCTATGAGTGCGCTGATGAGGGCGCAAATTCTAGAGCGATCTTTTTGAGCTGTCAACAAGATTTTTCAATCATTTCAGTTACTTACGCAACCTGACAACTCATCGCACCAGAGGATGCAATGGCGGAGAGGGGGGGATTCGAACCCCCGACACCCTTTTGAGGTGTACTCCCTTAGCAGGGGAGCGCCTTCGGCCACTCGGCCACCTCTCCGCAACACGGGGCGCATGATAACCATGTTTTCCCCGTTTGCAAAGAAAATTTTTAAGAAAATTAATGGTTTGGTTCTTGGTCTTTCTCTTTCTGGATGCGCTGGTAGATTTCCTCACGGTGCACAGCGACTTCCTTCGGCGCATTCACACCGATTCGCACCTGATTTCCCTTGACGCCCAACACAGTCACGGTGACGTCATCACCGACCATCAGGGTCTCTCCGACCCGGCGAGTCAGAATCAGCATTCCTTTCTCCTTACGAATTACGGATAAACAGTCTGCAAAAAAGAAATGGTGGCAGATTCGTGTAGATCAAGTGCGCGAATCCTTCACCCAAGTATTGACCAGTCCTGTCGGAATGAAAGTTCCTACCCGCCCAGTCAAAAACGACAAAAGGCGCGGGGTAGCCGCGCCTTTCGGTATATACCGCCTTACTCGCCCTGTCGGGCCGGGGCGTCGAGCTCAAACGCGGTGTGCAGGGCACGCACCGCCAGCTCCAGGTACTTCTCTTCGATGACCACGGAAACCTTGATTTCCGAGGTGGAGATCATCTGGATGTTGATGGATTCCTTGGCCAGCGCCTCGAACATGCGGCTGGCGACACCGGCGTGGGAGCGCATGCCGACACCGACGATGGAAACCTTGGCGATGTTGGTGTCGCCGGTGGCTTCGCGCGCACCGATGCTGGCGGCGGTCTGCTTGAGGATTTCCAGGGCGGCCTGGTAGTCATTGCGGTGCACGGTGAAGGTGAAGTCGGTGGTGTTATCGTGCGAAACGTTCTGCACGATCATGTCGACTTCGATGTTCGCAGCGCTGATCGGACCAAGGATCTTGAAAGCAACGCCGGGGGTATCCGGTACGCCACGGATGGTCAGCTTGGCTTCGTCGCGGTTGAAGGCGATGCCGGAGATGATCGGCTGTTCCATGGATTCCTCTTCATCAAGGGTAATGAGGGTGCCCGGACCCTCCTGGAAGCTGTGCAGCACGCGCAGCGGGACGTTGTACTTGCCGGCGAACTCGACCGAACGGATCTGCAGGACCTTGGAGCCGAGGCTGGCCATTTCCAGCATCTCCTCGAAGGTGATCTTGTCCAGGCGCTGCGCTTGCGGCACTACGCGCGGGTCGGTGGTGTAGACGCCATCCACATCAGTGTAGATCTGGCACTCGTCGGCCTTCAGCGCCGCGGCCAGGGCCACGCCGGTGGTGTCGGAACCGCCACGGCCGAGGGTGGTGATGTTGCCGTGCTCGTCCACACCCTGGAAGCCTGCGACCACGACGACGCGGCCGGCCTTCAGGTCTGCGCGAATGTTGGCATCGTCGATGCTCAGGATACGCGCCTTGGTGTGCGAGCTGTCGGTCAGGATGCGCACCTGGTTGCCGGTGTAGGACACCGCCGGCACGCCACGCTTGATCAGCGCCATGCTCAGCAGCGCGATGGTCACCTGCTCGCCAGTGGAAACCATGACGTCCAGCTCGCGCGGAATCGGCTGGTCCATGATCTGTTTCGCCAGGCCAATCAGGCGATTGGTCTCGCCGCTCATGGCGGACACCACCACGACGATGTCGTCGCCCGCCTCACGGAATTTCTTCACCTTCTCGGCCACCTGCTCGATTCGCTCGACGGTGCCGACGGAGGTCCCTCCAAACTTCTGTACGATCAAAGCCATTTCAAAAGCCGCCTGATTCCTGAAGGGCGCCCATTTAACATGCATCACCGCATGCTGCCAAGGCCCGCCGGACGCGCTGCGGACCCCGGTATTTCAGGGCCTTTAGAGCCTGTTTACGATATCGCGAGCTAGAGCAGAACAAGGCGAAATCGGTTGAGGGAGCGGAGTTTACACACAGTAAATGAGCATCCCGAAACCGATTTCAACGCCGTTATGCCGACGCGCAGCAGATCGTAAGCAGGTTCTTAGAGGCCCTGTTCGACAAATGTACGCGCCAGCGCCAGAGCCTCGTCCAGCTTGCCGGCATCGACGCCACCGCCCTGGGCCATGTCCGGGCGACCACCGCCCTTCCCGCCCACAGCCGCAGCGGCCTGCTTCATCAGATCGCCAGCCTTGAGCTTGGCGGTCAGGTCCTGGGTCACGCCGGCAACCAGCACGACCTTCTCCTCGAACACGCCGCCGAGCAGGATCACGCCGCTGCCGAGCTTGTTCTTGAGCTGGTCGACCAGCGCCAGCAGCGCCTTGCCGTCCACACCGTCGAGACGCGCGGCAAGTACCTTGGCGCCGCTGACCTCGATGGCCGAGGAAGCCAGGTCGTCACCGGCGGCGCTGGCGGCCTTGGCCTTGAGCTGCTCCAGCTCCTTTTCCAGCTGACGGTTGCGCTCGATCAGGCCGGACAGCTTGTCCAGCAGGTTGTCACGACTGCCCTTGACCAGGCCGGCCGCTTCCTTGAGCTGCTCTTCGGCACCGTTCAGGTAGGCCAGCGCTGCAGCGCCGGTAACCGCCTCGATACGGCGTACGCCGGAGGCCACGCCGCCTTCGCTGGTGATCTTGAACAGGCCGATGTCGCCGGTACGGGACACGTGGGTGCCGCCGCACAGCTCGACGGAGAAGTCGCCGCCCATGCTCAGCACGCGCACCAGGTCGCCGTACTTTTCGCCGAACAGCGCCGTGGCGCCCTTGGCCTTGGCGGTGTCGATGTCGGTCTCTTCGGTCTCGACTTCGGTGTTCTTGCGGATCTCGGCGTTGACGATGTCTTCCAGTTGCTTCAGTTGCTCGGGCTTGATCGCCTCGAAGTGGCTGAAGTCGAAGCGCAGGCGCTGGCTGTTCACCAGAGAGCCCTTCTGCTGGACGTGATCGCCCAGCACCTGGCGCAGCGCGGAGTGCAGCAGGTGGGTCGCGGAGTGGTTCAGCGCAGTGGCCTGGCGCACGGAAGCATCGACCTCGGCCTTCACCGCGGAACCGACGCTCAGGCTGCCCTGGGCAACCACGCCATGGTGCAGGTGCGCACCGCCGGCCTTGGTGGTGTCGCGCACGTCGAAGCGCACGCCGGCACCGGCGAGGTAGCCGCAGTCGCCGACCTGGCCGCCGGATTCGGCGTAGAACGGGGTCTGGTCGAGGACGACCACGCCCTCCTCGCCTTCGCCCAGCAGCTCGACGGCCTTGCCGTCCTTGAACAGCGCAATGATCTGGCCGGCGCCGGAAACGCCCTGGTAGCCGAGGAAGCGGGTATCGCCGTCGACTTTCACCAGGCTGTTGTAGTCCATGCCGAAGGCGCTGGCGGAGCGGGCGCGCTCGCGCTGGGCCTCCATCTCGCGCTCGAAGCCTTCCTCGTCGAGGGTCAGGCTGCGCTCGCGGGCGATGTCGTTGGTCAGGTCGACCGGGAAGCCGTAGGTGTCGTACAGCTTGAACACCACGTTGCCGGGGATGACGCTGCCCTTGAGCTCGGACAGGTCCTGCTCGAGGATCTTCAGGCCCTGCTCCAGGGTCTTGGCGAACTGCTCTTCCTCGGTCTTGAGCACGCGCTCGATGTGCGCCTGCTGCTGCTTGAGCTCGGGGAAGGCTTCGCCCATCTCGCCAACCAGCGCGGCGACGATCTTGTGGAAGAAGGTGCCCTTGGCGCCCAGCTTGTTACCGTGGCGGCAGGCGCGACGGATGATGCGGCGCAGCACGTAGCCGCGGCCTTCGTTGGACGGCAGCACGCCGTCGGCGATCAGGAAGCCGCAGGAACGGATGTGGTCGGCCACGACTTTCAGCGACGGAGCGCCGTCGTTGGCGCAGCCGATGGCGTCGGCGGAAGCCTTCAGCAGGCTCTGGAACAGGTCGATCTCGTAGTTCGAGTGGACGTGCTGCAGCACGGCACTGATGCGCTCGAGGCCCATGCCGGTATCCACGCTCGGCGCCGGCAGCGGGTGCATGACGCCGTCCGCGGTGCGGTTGAACTGCATGAATACGTTGTTCCAGATCTCGATGTAGCGGTCGCCGTCTTCTTCCGGCGAGCCGGGCGGGCCGCCCCAGATGTCCGCGCCGTGGTCGAAGAAGATCTCGGTGCACGGACCGCACGGACCGGTGTCGCCCATCGCCCAGAAGTTGTCCGACGCGTAGGGAGCGCCCTTGTTATCGCCGATGCGGACCATGCGCTCGGCGGGAATGCCGACTTCCTTGGTCCAGATGTCGTAGGCCTCGTCATCGGTGGCGTAGACGGTGACCCAGAGCTTCTCCTTGGGCAGGTTCAGCCACTTGTCGGAGGTCAGGAATTCCCAGGCGTAGGTGATGGCGTCGCGCTTGAAGTAGTCGCCGAAGCTGAAGTTGCCCAGCATTTCGAAGAAGGTGTGGTGGCGCGCGGTGTAGCCGACGTTTTCCAGGTCGTTGTGCTTGCCGCCGGCACGCACGCACTTCTGGCTGGTGGTCGCGCGGGTGTAGGCGCGCTTTTCCAGGCCCAGAAAGCAATCCTTGAACTGGTTCATGCCTGCGTTGGTGAACAGCAGGGTCGGATCGTTCGCGGGGATCAGCGAACTGGACGCAACGCGGGTGTGCCCCTTCTCTTCGAAGAAGCGGAGGAAGGCTTCACGGATTTCAGCGCTTTTCATAGATTCTTCCACGGAAAAATACGGCCACAAATCGCCGGCAAAGGGCCGCATTATGATCGGCCCTGCGTACTGGGTACAGAGTGTTTGTGCGATAGACGGCGCCTATTGCGCCTCACGCATGCTCAGTCGCGACGAAAGGCAGCGAAAGCTTCCACGATACGCGGAATATCCGCCGATTTCACGTCGAGGTGCGTGACCAGTCGAAGGCGCGCCGCCGGGCTGACGCGAATGCCGCGCTCGGCGAGATGGGCAGCCAGCGCACCGGCCTGCTCACCGATGCCGACGTAGACCATGTTGGTCTGTACCGGCTCGATGGCATAGCCCAGTTCGGCGAGGCCACGGCCCAGCGTTTCGGCGTTGGCATGGTCCTCAGCCAGACGCTCGACCTGATGGTCCAGCGCATACAGCGCCGCCGCTGCCAGGCCGCCGGCCTGGCGCATGCCCCCGCCGACCATCTTGCGCAGACGGCGCGCGCGGCCGATCAGCTCGGCGTCGCCGCAGAGTACCGAGCCCACCGGCGCGCCAAGCCCCTTGGACAGGCATACCGAGACGGAATCGAAGTGGCGGGTGATCTCGCAGGCGTCCACGCCCAGCTTGACCGCCGCGTTGTACAAGCGCGCGCCGTCCAGGTGCAGGGCCAAGCCACGGCGGCGGGTCATCTCCCGTGCGGCGGCGAGATAGGCCTGCGGCAGGACCTTGCCCTGCATGGTGTTTTCCAGCGCCAGCAGACGGGTGCGGGCGAAGTGGAAGTCGTCCTGCTTGATCGCCGCCTCGACCTTGGCCAGGTCCAGCGAACCGTCGGCTTCGCCGTCGATCGGCTGTGGCTGGATGGAGCCGAGGACGGCGGCGCCACCGCCTTCATATTTATAGGTGTGCGCCTGCTGGCCGACGATGTATTCATCGCCGCGGCCGCAGTGGGCCATCAGCCCCAGCAGGTTGCTCATGGTGCCGGTGGGCACGAAGAGCGCGGCGGCAAAGCCCAGACGCTCTGTCAGGGTCGCTTCCAGGCGGTTGACGGTGGGGTCTTCGCCATAGACGTCGTCGCCCAGTTCGGCACGCGCCATGGCCTCGCGCATCCCGGCGGTGGGCAGGGTGACGGTATCGCTGCGAAGGTCGATGGCAGACATGGCGGAGCTCCTCGGGCATCAGGCGGAAAGGACCGATGCTAAGCGCTCGCCAGTGGCGGAACAAGGGTTGGAATAACTGTAGGAGCGAGCTTGCTCGCGAACGCTTTTCCGGCGGCTTCGGCGTCGGGCGGTTCGCGAGCAAGCTCGCTCCTACGAAAATCCGGTCAGAGCTCGGTGGGGATGACCAGGATGCCGGCGCGCAGTCCGTTCTTCACCCGGGGGTTGGGGAAGATGATCCGCGCACCCTGCTCTTCCACGATCCAGCGAGTGCCACCGATGTCCTCGGCGAGCAGGTAGCCCTGGTCCAGCTCGGTGAAGTTATCCACCGCATCGTCCAGGTGCAGGCGGAAATGGTCGCTGTGCTTGATCACTTCGCGGGACACGGCGAACAGCTTGAGACCATCGAGCTGCGCGGCATCGGCCTCCGGCGCATCGCCACGGATCAGTCCCTGCAGCATGCCTTCCAGGCGATCGAGGTTGACCGCCTGGTTCTGCCCGAACGGCCGTGCCTTGCCCAGCTCCAGAGTGAAAGCTTCGGCGCCCAGGTGGCTGTAGGTGTAGGCACTGAAGGTGATGCCCGGCTTGCTCTGCAGCAGCACGGCGTCGATGCCGGCGCTGCGCAGGCGCGCCAGTTCGTCGCGGGAGTGCTGGCGACCCTCGCTCCAGGGGTAGAGCGCGAACTGCTCGATCTTCGAACCGCGAATGGCGGTGTGAAGGTCGTAGTGCAGACGGGTTCGCCCGTCGCGAGCGAAGAACGCTGCGGCCAGGCGCTCCAGCTCGGAGGCGCGCAGGGCTTCGTTGCCACTGCCCTCCTCGTGGCGACCGCAGAACAGGCGGTTGATGTCCTGTTCCAGGTAACGCTCGCCGCGGCGCATGGCTTCGGGGTTGCCCAGCAGGATCAGGATGCGCGCCGCCGGCTTCAGCTCGCCACGAGCGATGCGCTGCACCAGGCGGTCGAGCAGCTCGATGGGGGCGGTCTCGTTGCCGTGGATACCAGCCGAAAGCAGCAGGTCACGGCCCTGGTCACGGAGGGTGGACGGGGTGATTTCCAGTGCGCCTTCCGCCAGCCAGTGCAGACGGGTACCGTCCGCGGTGAGCTGGATCTTTTCCGTCGGCTCACGGCCGGCGAGGGTCAGTTCGAGCAGTTTGCCCAGGGCTAGCATGCGGACGCCTCCATCATTCCCAGCGGCCGGATGGGCCGTGGACTCCGCGATCAGTGGTGATGGTCACATCCACAGTCTGGACCATGTTCGTGGACTTCGGCGGCTTCCAGCTCCAAAGTCAGGCCCAACTGGTTCACCGCCTGGGGGCGCACCACCAGCAGCGGGATCTCGGCGTCGTCCTCATGGGAGTCGGCGTAGATCGTAAGGCCGCCCTTGCCGTCGGCCTCCAGCCACAGCTCGCGCCCTTCCAGGCGGATGGCCAGGCGCGCGGTGTGGGTCTCGCGGCGCTCGCCCTTGTTGTCTTCGAGAATCAGCGGGAGGCTTTCGGTCATGTCGGTCACTCAGTTTTGCTGGAAGGGATAAACCGAGCCCAGTTTAAGGATCTGGCTCAATTCATCCAACGCCGTACGGCATTCCACCAGCAGTTGCGGATCGGCGAGGTCGGATTCGGACAGGCGATCGCGGTAGTGCTTGTCGACCCAGGTGACCAGGGTGTCGTGCAGGGTCGGGGTCATGATCACGCCCGGGTTGACCGCCGCCAGCTCGCTGTCGGTCAGCGCCACGCGCAGGCGCAGGCAAGCGGGGCCACCGCCGTTCTGCATGCTCTGCTTGAGGTCGAACACCTTCACCTCGCGGATCGGGCCGTCCTCGGCGGTCAGGCGCGACAGGTAGTTCCACACGCGCTCGTTCTTGCGGCACTCCTCCGGGACGATCAGCAGCATGCTGCCGTCGGCGCGGGTGAGCAGCTGGCTGTTGAACAGGTAGGACTTCACCGCGTCCTCGACCGTGACCTGGTCGCGCGGCACGCACACGGCCTGGAAGCGACCGCCACGGCGGCCCAGCTTGTCGTGCAGCTCGGCCAGCACGCGCTCGGTGTCGAGGAAGGCGTCTTCATGGTGGAACAGCACTTCGCCGTTGCCCACGGAGATCACGTCGTTGTGGAACACGCCCTGGTCGATCACCGCCGGATTCTGCTGGGCGTAGACCACGCCGTCGTCCGTCAGGCCGTGCAGGCGGGCGACCGCCTGGCAGGCTTCCAGGGTCTGCCGGGCCGGGTAGCGCTGCGGCGCCGGGAAGCGGCTGTCGAAGGCGCTGCGGCCGAACACGAAGAACTCGACGCCGGCTTCGCCGTAGGACTTGCAGAAGCGCGTGTGGTTGGCCGCGCCTTCGTCACCGAACTGCGCCACTGCCGGCAGCGCGGCGTGGTGGGCGAAGTGCTGCTCGTCGCGGAACATCGCGCCGAGGATGCGGCTGGTGACCGGGTGCTCGATGGAGCGGTGGAACTTGCAGTTCAGGTTGGCGGCGGTGAAGTGCACGCGGCCATCGGCGGTGTCGGCGCTGGGGCTGACGGTGGCCGCGTTGGCGGTCCACATGCAGGACGCCGAGCTGACCGCGGCCAGCAACGGCATGGCCTCCTTGGCGGCCTTGGCGATCACCTCGGCATCGGTGCCGGAGAAGCCCAGGGCGCGCAGCGAGGCGACGGCCGGGCGCTCCTGCGGGGCCAGCACGCCCTGCTTGAAGCCCATCTCCATCAGCGCCTTCATCTTCGCCAGGCCCTGCTTGGCAGCTTCGCGCGGGTTGGACGCAGCCTGGCTGTTGCTCTGCGAGGCGACGTTGCCGTAGGACAGGCCGCCGTAGTTGTGCGTCGGTCCGACCAGACCGTCGAAGTTCATTTCATAGGCGGTCATCACAGGCTCACTCCCGGGGTCAGGGTTGCAGGCAGGCTCAGGCTCTCGCTTTCCAGCGAGGCGACCGGATAGGCGCAGTAGTCGGCGGCGTAGTAGGCACTCGGGCGATGGTTGCCCGAGGCGCCGATGCCACCGAAGGGTGCGCTGCTGGCAGCGCCGGTCAGTTGTTTGTTCCAGTTGACGATGCCGGCGCGGCTTTCGATGAGGAAGTCCTCATAGCGCTCGCGGGAATCCGACAGCAGGCCGGCGGCCAGGCCGTATTGGGTGGCGTTGGCTTCGCGCACGGCGGCGTCGAAGTCGGCGTAGCGGATCACCTGCAGCAGCGGGCCGAAGAATTCTTCGTCCGGGCGCTCGGCCACGGCGGTCACGTCGAGGATACCCGGGGTCAGCAGCGCGGCGCTGGCCAGCGGCTGGGTCATCGCCAACAGCGGCTTGGCGCCCTTGGCCAGCAGCTGTTCCTGTGCCTTGATCAGGTGTTCGGCGGCGGCCAGCGAGACCACCGAGCCCATGAAGGGCGCCGGCTGTTCGTCGAAGCGGCCGACCTTGATGGTCGAGGCCACGGCCACCAGGCGCTCGATCAGCGCATCGCCCCAGGCGCCCTGCGGCACCAGCAGGCGGCGGGCGCAGGTGCAGCGCTGGCCGGCGGAAATGAAGGCGGACTGGATGATGGTGTAAACGGCGGCGTCGACGTCTTTCACCTCATCGACGATGAGCGGGTTGTTGCCGCCCATTTCCAGCGCCAGGATCTTCTGCGGGCGACCGCCGAACTGGCTGTGCAGCAGGTTGCCGGTGCGGCTGGAGCCGGTGAAGAACAGGCCGTCGATGTCGTCGTTGCCAGCCAGCGCCACGCCGGTGTCGCGGGCGCCCTGCACCAGGTTGATCACGCCGGCGGGAATGCCGGCGTCGATCCAGGCCTGCAGGGTCAGCTCGGCGACCTTCGGGGTCAGCTCGCTGGGCTTGAACACCACGGCGTTGCCCGCCAGCAGGGCCGGCACTATGTGGCCGTTGGGCAGGTGGCCGGGGAAGTTGTAGGGGCCGAACACGGCGACCACGCCGTGGGGCTTGTGACGCAGCACGGCCGTGGCGTCGGCCAGCGGGCCGCTCTTCTCGCCGGTACGCTCACGGAAGGCCTGGACCGAGATGGCGACCTTGTTGACCATGCTGGTCACTTCGGTGGCGGCTTCCCACAGCGGCTTGCCGGTTTCCTCGCCGATAGCACGGGCCAGTTCCTCGGAACGGCCCTTGAGGGTGGCGGCGAAGCGTTCCAGCACGGCGATACGCTCTTCCACCGGGCGACGGGCCCAGGCCGGGAGGGCGGCACGTGCGGCGGCAACGGCGGCGGCGACCTGCGCGGCCGAGGCGGCGCGACCGCTCCAGACCACGGCCTGGCTGACCGGGCAGAGGGACTCCAGCGGCTCGCCTTCGCCCGCCAGCCACTGGCCGGCAATGTAGTGGGTATTCATCATCAGGCTCCCCTGACGCCTCGCGGCGTCAGTTGCGTTTTCCGGAGAGAGGTACCGCGCGGACCGAAGCGCCGGCGGACAGGCGCAGGCGCTTGGCGGTCAGCGCGTCGACCACCAGCGAGCCGGCGGCCACCCGCGCCGGCGCCGCGGTGATGCGGCATTCCTCGCGCTTGCGGTTGTGGATCAGGAAGGGTTCGGCGTCGTCGCCCGGCGTGCCAATGGCCAGCACCAGGGTCTGACTGTCGGCGATCGGGCGGATCTTGTCGGTCGGCGCCTCGATGGCGGGGCCGGCGTCGAAGATGTCGACGTAGCCCTGGTAGCTGAAGCCTTCGGCCTTGAGCATGGCCAGCGCGGGCTCGGTGTCCGGATGCACACGGCCGATTACCGCCCGCGCCTCTTCCGAGAGGAAGCAGGTGTAGAGCGGGAACTTGGGCATCAGCTCGGCGATGAAGGACTTGTTGCCCACGCCGGTCAGGTAGTCGGCCTGGCTGAACTCCATCTTGAAGAAGTGCCGGCCCAGGCTTTCCCAGAACGGCGAACGGCCGTCGCCATCGGACATGCCGCGCATCTCGGCGATCACCTTGTCACCGAACAGTTCGCGGAACTCGGCGATGAACAGGAAGCGCGCCTTGGACAGCAGGCGGCCGTTGAGGCCGGTGCGATGGTCGGCATGCAGGAACAGCGAGCACAGTTCGGACTGGCCGGTGAGGTCGTTGGCCAGGAACAGCGTGGGAATCTCGCGGTGGATACCCAGTTCCTGGGAGGCGCTGACGGTCAGGCCGACGCGGTAGTTGTACCAGGGCTCGCGCAGGCCGACGGCGCCGGCCACAGCGGAAATCCCCACCACCTTGCCGTCATCATCTTCGAGGACGAACAGGTAGTCGGCGTCGGCGCGTTCGGCCTCGCCTCGGAAGGCCTTCTCGGCCCAGCTGACGCGGTGCTGCAGGCGCTGCTCGTTGGCCGGCAGCGTGGTCAGGCCGGTGCCGGTGCTACGGGCCAGGTCGAACAGGGCCGGAAGGTCGGCGCTGGTTACGGGACGGACGATCATGCTCTCTCCCCTCAGATCGCGACCAGGCGCACGCTGGCGCCGTCGCCGACGCCCAGGGCGTCGGCGGCTTCCTGGTTCAGGGTCACCGGCTTGCCGGGTGCCCAGTCGAGTTCCGCGACAATGGCGCGGAAGTCCTGCAGCTGGCCATTGGTGACCAGGTAGCCACGGTTGCCCCTGCCCCCCTCGCCGATGCGTACCGGCACCTGCCGGCTCTGGGCGATCGAGCGGATGCTGGAGATCGGCGCATGCAGGGTCGGGCCGCCGTCGAAGATGTCGATGTAGTTGTCGGATTCGAAACCGTCGCGCATCAGGATGTCGAAGGTGATCTGCGCACGCGGGTGCACCTGGCCCATGGACTCCTGCGCCTCGTCCGGCAGCAGCGGTACATAGATCGGGTAGTGCGGCATCAGCTCGGCGAGGAAGGTGCGGCTCTTCAGGCCCGAAAGCCTCTCGGCCTCGGAGTAGTCGAGGTCGAAGAAGTTGCGCCCGATGGCGTTCCAGAACGGCGATTGGCCCTGGTCGTCGCTGTAACCGACGATCTCCACCACCACCGCGTCGGCGAAGCGCTCCGGGTGGCTGGCCATGAACAGCAGGCGGCCACGGGAGTTGAGCTCGGCGATCGGCGTGTTCACCAGGTCGCGCTCGACGTAGAAGCTGGTCAGCAGGCTGTTGCCGGTGAGGTCATGGCACAGCGAGAGGACGTGAATCTTGTTGTGGATCTTCAGCTCGCGGGAGGCGTGCACGAAGGTCTCGTTACGGAAGCTGTAGAAGGGCTCGGAGAAACCAGCCGAAGCGACGATCGCCGAGCAGCCGACCAGGCGGCCGCTCAGGCTGTCTTCCAGCACGAAGAAATAGCTTTCCTCACCGTTGAAGCTCACTTCGGCGGCGAACGAGGCCTCCGAGGCGAGAATCTTTTCCCGCAGACGTTCCGCGTCGTCCGGCAGCGACGTGACGCCGACCGGGCTGTCCGCGGCGAGACGCTGCACTTGCTGCAGGTCGGCCACTTGGGCGGGGCGCATCACCAGCATGGCGTCACTCCTCTAACCAGACAAAGTTCATGATTCGTGGGCGCGACACGGCCTGTGCCGCACTCACCAGGGCATTCGGAAGGCCGGCCGGAGTAGCCCGGCCGGCGAAGCGGCGAAATCGCTTCGCCGCTGATTCAGCTTAGTCGCAGCTGTTAGCCGCGGGTCAGCTTGGCGATGGCGCGCTCCAGGCGATCCAGGCCTTCGTCGATGTCCGCATCCGGGATCACCAGGCTGGGCGCGAAGCGCACCACGTCCGGGCCGGCCTGCAGGACCATCACGGCCTCTTTCTCGGCCGCGTTCAGCACGTCCTTGGCCTTGCCCTTCCAGGCGTCGGCCAGCACGGCGCCGATCAGCATGCCCATGCCGCGAACCTGGGTGAAGATGCCGTACTCGGCGGCGATCTTCTCCAGGCGGACCTTGAAGCGCTCATGCTTGGCTTTTACGCCTTCGAGCACTTCCGGGGTGTTGATCACGTCGAAGGCCGCACCGGCCACGGCACAGGCCAGCGGGTTGCCGCCGTAGGTGGTGCCGTGGGTGCCGACCACCAGGTGTTCGGCGATCTTCGCGGTGGTGAGCATGGCGCCGATCGGGAAGCCGCCGCCCAGGCCCTTGGCGCTGGACAGGATGTCCGGGTTCACGCCGTAGTACTGGTGGGCGTAGAGGTAGCCGATACGGCCGAAACCGCTCTGCACTTCGTCGAAGATCAGCAGTGCGTTGTTCTCGTCGCACAGCTTGCGCACGCCTTCCAGGTAGGCCTTGTCGGCCGGCAGCACACCGCTCTCGCCCTGTACCGGCTCGATGATCACGGCGCAGGTCTTGTCGGAGATGGCGGCTTTCAGCGCGTCCAGGTCATTGAACGGAATGTGGGTGATGCCCTGCACTTTCGGGCCGAAGCCATCGGAGTACTTGGCCTGGCCACCGACGTTGACGGTGAACAGGGTACGGCCGTGGAAGCTGTTGACCATCGAGATGATCTCGTACTTCTCGGGGCCATAGACGTCGTGGGCATAACGGCGGGCCAGCTTCAGTGCGGCCTCGTTGGCCTCGGCGCCGGAGTTGGCGAAGAACACGCGCTCGGCGAAGGTCGAGTCGATCAGTTTCTTGGCCAGGCGCAGGGCCGGCTCGTTGGTGAACACGTTGGAGACGTGCCAGATCTTCCCGGCCTGCTCGGTCAGCGCCTTCATCAGCGCCGGGTGGGCGTGGCCCAGGGAATTCACTGCGATGCCGCCGGCGAAGTCGATCAGCTCTCGGCCGCTCTGATCCCAGACTCGGGAACCCTCGCCACGCACCGGAATGAAGGCAGCCGGCGAATAGTTGGGAACCATGACCTGGTCGAAATCGGAACGTTGGACCTGAGCTTGCGGAGCGGACATCGGTGTTCTCCTGCCTGGTTGAGGCGGCTATCGATGGAAGGATTGTAGGGACGATTGTCAGGCCGGCATTGTCGCCATGCGACAACTTGTTATAGCGCCAACCCACGGATTGCCGAGCTTTACGGAAATGCGACAGAAAGCGTCGGGAAGGCGCAGTGTAAGGCCTGCGGACTGCTGCGGGTACAAGTGGGCGTGGAATTTGTTCGCGTGGCGAACGAGGGGAAAAGGAATAAGGCGGGAGGAGCTTCCACTGTAGGAGCGAGCTTGCTCGCGAACCGCTTTAAACCGGCGCATCCGGCAAGATCGTTCGCGAGCAAGCTCGCTCCTACATAAGAGCAGTCAACCGCGCTCCGCGATCACCGGAGCAGCCTCCGCAGCACCCTGGCCGCGGCGCTGGTTACGGTCTTCGCGCGGGGTCACGCCGAAGAAGTTGCGGTAGGCGCTGGAGAAGTGCGGGCCGCTGGAGAAGCCGCAGGACAGGCCGATCTGGATGATCGACTTGCTGGTCTGCATCAGCATCTGCCGCGCGCGGTTCAGGCGCAGTTCCAGGTAGTACTGGCTGGGCACGCGGGTCAGGTACTGCTTGAAGATGCGCTCCAGCTGACGGCGCGAGACGCACACGTGCTGGGCGATTTCGTCGGTGGTCAGCGGCTCCTCGATGTTCGCCTCCATCAGCAGCACCGCCTGGGTGAGTTTCGGGTGGCTGGAGCCGAGGCGGTTCTTCAGCGGGATGCGCTGGCGTTCGGAACCTTCGCGAATGCGCTCCACCACCAGCTCCTCGGACACCGCACCCGCCAGCTCCGCACCGTGATCGCGGGAGAGCACGGCCAGCAGCAGGTCGAGCACGGCCATGCCGCCGCAGGCGCTGAGACGGTCGCGGTCCCATTCGAACAGGTGGTTGGTGGCTATGACCTTGGGGTAGCGCTCGGTGAAGTCGTCATGCCAGCGCCAGTGCACCGCGGCGCGGTAACCATCGAGCAGGCCGAGCTGTGCCAGCGGGTAGATGCCGGCGGACAGCGCGCCGATGCTCACGCCGCTGCGCGACAGCTGCTTGAGCGCGGCGGCCAGCGGCGCCGAGACCGGCTGGGGAACCTCGTCGGCGACCAGGAAGATGCGCTGGCACTGCTCCAGCGCGCCATTCCAGGGCTGCCCCGGCAGGCGCCAGCCATCGGCCTCGGCGACCGTTTCCGCACTCATGAACACCGGATCGTAGAGCGCCTCCGGATGCAGCCGGCGGGCGACCCGCAGCGCCTCCTCGGCCAGTGCCAGGGTCAGCGCACGGGTGTGCGGCCAGAGGAGGAATCCGATGCGTTGTGCGGTCATGCGACTAGGTCACCAGGCGACACGGGATGACAGACAGCTTACTTCAAGCTGCCGGAAAGGAACTGCTTCAGGCGATCCGATTGCGGATTGGCCAGAACTTCCTTCGGACAGCCCGCCTCTTCCACCAGGCCCTTGTGCAGGAACACCAGCTGGTTGGAGACCTCGCGGGCGAAGCCCATCTCGTGGGTCACCACCACCATGGTGCGGCCTTCCTGGGCCAGATCCTGCATCACGCGCAGCACTTCGCCGACCAGCTCGGGGTCGAGCGCCGAGGTCGGCTCGTCGAACAGCATGACTTCCGGCTCGACCGCCAGGGCGCGCGCGATGGCCACGCGCTGCTGTTCGCCACCGGACATGTGCGCAGGGTAGGCATCCTTGCGGTGCGCCACGCCGACTTTCGCCAGGTAGTGCTCGGCCTTTTCCAGCGCCTCTTTCTTCGACACGCCCAGCACATGGACAGGCGCTTCGATGACGTTCTCCAGGGCGCTCATGTGCGACCACAGGTTGAAGTGCTGGAACACCATCGACAGGCGCGAGCGCATGCGCTGCAGCTGCCTGGCGTCGGCGGCCTTGAGCGCGCCGTCCTTGTTCGGGGTGAGCTTGAGCTCTTCACCGTTGAGCAGGATCTTGCCGGCGTGGGGCTGCTCCAGCAGGTTGATGCAGCGCAGGAAAGTACTCTTGCCCGAGCCGGAGGAGCCGATGATGCTGATCACGTCGCCCGCCTTCGCCGCCAGGGAGACGCCCTTGAGCACCTCATGATTGCCGTAGCGCTTGTGCAGGTCCTGGATTTCCAGTTTGTACATGGTGTCGGTTCTCGAATTCAGTCGTTGATCAGCCGGCCCTTGCGGAACGGCTCACGCCCGGCCACCTTGGCCAGCCAAAGCCCTGGCTGGGCATAGCGCCCACGCTCGATGGCGAACAGCACGCCGGAAGTCCCGGCGCAAACGGTGCTGACCTTGTCGTTCAGCGGGTCGACCACCTCGAACAGCGCGTCGCCCTTCTCCACCCACTCCCCCGCCTTGCGCAGGAAGCTCACGACACCGGCATGGGGCGCGTGGAGGTATTCGGTGCCTTCGAAAGGCATGCCTTCGCAGCACTCGGCCGGAGCCGCCGGCCAGTCGCCATCGATCAGACCTTGCTCGGCGAGGAAGCCGAGGATGGCTTCGGCGTTGGCCTGGGCCTGGTCGACGCGGGTATCGCCCACGCCGCCCAGTTCGACGGTGGTCGCCAGGCAGGCCAGCGGAATCGCTGCCTTCGGGAAGGTTTGCGACAGGCGCAGCCACGGCAGCGAGCAGGACTCGTCGAAGGAGCTGCCGCCGGAATCTTCGGCCAGCAGCGCGACGCCGGCCTTCAGGCGTGCGGCAAGGGACTTCCAGCGCGGCCAGTGCTGCGGGATCGCATAGACATGGATGGCGGCGTCGAAGTCGCAATGCAGGTCGAGCACCACTTCGGCGTCGCAGGCGTGACGCAGCAGGATGCGCTGCATGCCCTGCAGCTCGGACGAGGCCGGCGGCAGTGCGTCGAGACCGTCACGCATGGCCTGGCGGATCAGCTCGACATTCGCGGCCTCATCGGCACCCAGTTGGCTGCCGACGCGCTCGGCGACCAGCGCCGACAGCTCGACGAAATCACGGTTGAAGTTCTTCCCGCTGCCGAACTCGAAACGGCCCAGATGGCTGGCCTGCAGGGTCTGCCCGAGACCGATGGGGTTGGCTACCGGCACCAGTTCGACGAGGCACTTGAGCTGCCCGCGCGACTCGAGGTCGGCCAGGCGCTGCTTGAGCTCCCAGGCGGTACGCATGCCCGGCAATTCGTCGGCGTGCAGGCTGGACTGGATGTAGACCTTGCGCGGCCCCTTGCCGTAGCGGAACACGCTCAGGCGGCGCTCGCTACCCAGGCTGCTCCACGGCAACAGATGATCGATACGTTCCACAGTCGACTCCTCAGTGCTTGCGCGGCGCGAGATAGGCCAGCCAGCGGCGCTCGGCGGCCTTGAACAGGCGCACCAGGGTGAAGGTCATGATCAGGTAGAAGATGCCGGCGGTGATGAACGCCTCGAACGGCAGGTAGTACTGCGAGTACACGGTGCGCGCGGCGCCGGTGATGTCCACCAGGGTGACGATGGACGCCAGGCTGGTGGTCTGCAGCATCATGATCACTTCGTTGCTGTACTGCGGCAGCGCGCGGCGCAGGGCCGAGGGCAGCAGGATGCGGCGGTACATCTTGATCCGCGACATGCCCATGGCCTTGGCCGCTTCGATCTCGCCATGCGGGGTGGCGCGGATGCTGCCGGCGAGGATCTCGGCAGTGTAGGCGCTGGTGTTGATGGCGAAGGCCGCGCAGGCGCAGAAGGTCGCGTTGGACAGCAGCGGCCACATCGCGCTTTCACGCACGAACTCGAACTGCGCCAGGCCGTAGTAGATGAGGAACAGCTGCACCAGCATCGGGGTGCCGCGGATCACGTAGGTGTAGAGCCAGGCCGGCAGGTTCACCGCCGGGTTCTTCGAACAGCGCATCAGCGCCAGCGGCACCGCCGCCACGAGGCCGAAGAACAGGGAGATCGCCAGCAGCTTGAGGGTTACCAGCAGGCCGCTGAAGTAGAGCGGCAGGCTGTCCCAGATGACGGAGAAGTCGAATATCACGATAGCGTCCTCTGACTCAAAGCTCGGCGACTTTCACGCCGACCGAATAGCGACGTTCGAGCATGCGCAGCAGTACCAGGGAGACGGTGGTGACCACCAGGTACAGCGCCGCCACGGCGAGGAAATAGGTGAAGGGTTCGCGGGTGGCATCCGAGGCCTGCTTGGCCTTGAACATCATGTCCTGCAGGCCGACCACCGAGATCAGCGCGGTGGCCTTGACCAGCACCAGCCAGTTGTTGGTGAAGCCGGGGATGGCCAGGCGGATCATCTGCGGCACCTGGATGCGGAAGAACACCTGCAGCGGGCTCATGCCGTAGGCGAAGCCAGCCTCGCCCTGCCCTTTCGGGATGGCCATGAAGGCGCCACGGAAGGTCTCGGACAGGTAGGCGCCGAAGATGAAGCCCAGGGTGCCGACGCCGGAGGCGAAGGGATTGAGGTCGATGTAGTCCTCATAGCCGACCATGGGCGCGACCCAGTTCACCGCTGCCTGGCCGCCGTAGAAGATCAGCAGGATCAGCACCAGGTCCGGCACGCCGCGGATCACGGTGGCATAGAGGTCGCCACACCAGGCCAGCCACTTGACCGGCGACAGGCGGATGGCGGCACCGAGCAGCCCCAGCGCGATCGCCAGGGCCATCGACAGCAACGACAGCTGAAGCGTCAGCCAGGCACCATCGACGATGGTAGCTCCGTAGCCATTGAACATAGTTTCTACCTCTAGACCGGACGCCGTCCGCAACCGCACGGACGCTGCAGGGCGATCACCCGACGCGGGATCGCACCCAATAAAAAAGTGGCACAAACTTCAGGAAAGGACCCGGGTTTGCGCCACTTTCGTGGACGTTGATCAGTTCCCGCCGTAGACGTCGAACTTGAAGTACTTGTCCTGTACCTGCTTGTACTTGCCGTTGGCACGGATGCCGGCGATAGCCGCATTGAATTTCTCGACCAGGGCGGTATCACCCTTGCGCACAGCGATGCCGGCGCCACCACCGAAGTACTTCGGATCGTTGTATTCCGGGCCTACGAAAGCGTAGCCCTTGCCGGCGTCGGTCTTGAGGAAGCCGTCGTCGAGGTTGACGGAGTCGGCCATGGTCGCGTCGATACGGCCCGAAACCAGGTCCATGTTGGCCTCTTGCTGCGAGCCGTAGCGCACCACTTCGATACCAGCCGGGGCCAGCACATCGGTGGCGTAGCGGTCATGCACGCTGGCGCGCAGGACGCCGACCTTCTTGCCCTTCAGGTCCACCAGCGGATCGTTCAGGGTCGCGCCTTCCTTCATCACGAAGCGTGCGGGGGTGTGGTAGTACTTGTTGGTGAAGTCGACGGACTTCTTGCGCTCGTCGGTGATGGTCATGGACGAGAGGATGGCGTCGATCTTGCGAACCTTCAGTGCCGGGATCAGGCCGTCGAACTCCTGCTCGACCCAGGTGCACTTGACCTTCATCTCTTCGCACAGGGCGTTGCCGATATCCACGTCGAAACCGGCGAGCTTGCCATCGGGCGTCTTGAAGGAGAACGGTGGGTAACCGGCTTCGATGCCGATGCGGACAGGCTTGTCGTCAGCGTGGGCAACCAGGGAAAGCGCGGACAGGGCCAGCGCACCGAGAAGTGCAAACTTCTTCATCAGTAACTCCTTCGAGGGTAAGACTTCGATTGGCAGGAGAGAGGGGTTGGCCCAGGCTGCCCGGCAGAAGTGAAGGTTATTGTTCGTCTGCGCATTGCCGGCGTGTTCCTCGTGGAAAAGCACGCCTACCGGGGTGATCGGCATTCTAGCGACAGCCCCTGAGCGGTTATTTCTTCAATGCGACAAGTAATTATAGAAGCGCTAGAGACAGAGCCCCTGCGGCTTGACGGCGCGGATATTAAGTGATCCGGAAGCGAGTAGTAAAACCAATTTTACCTGCAGTTATCAGGCCAAAAATTTAACGACTCACTATTCATGCGGGCTCCGGAATATTAGCCCACTCGAAGTCGACAAAAAATGCGCACCAAGGCTGTGCGAATTGTTTCCTGACGCCTCAATTTGCTGCGCGAAAATGTTACCGGGGAGCACGACGCACACTGTAGCAGCGAGCTTGCTCGCGAACAGAGTTACCCGGCACGTCGGCGTTAAGCGGTTCGCGAGCAAGCTCCTACGAAAAGCCAAAGCCCCAAAAAGAAAAACGCCCCGGCAAGCGGGGCGTTTTTCATGGGCCAAGGATCAGGCCGCGCGCATGGACTGGTGCGTCTCCACCAGATGCTGCACCACCCCCGGATCGGCCAGGGTGGAGATGTCACCCAGAGCATCGTACTCGGCTGTGGCGATCTTGCGCAGGATGCGGCGCATGATCTTGCCCGAGCGGGTCTTCGGCAGGCCGGGCGCCCACTGGATCACGTCCGGAGTGGCGATCGGGCCGATTTCCTTGCGGACCCAGGCCTTCAGTTCCTGGCGCAGCTGCTCGCTGGATTCCTCACCGGCATTCAGGGTGACGTAGACATAGATACCCTGCCCCTTGATGTCGTGCGGCACGCCAACCACCGCGGCCTCGGCCACTTTCGGATGGGCGACCAGGGCGCTCTCGATCTCGGCGGTGCCCATGCGGTGGCCGGAGACGTTGAGCACGTCATCCACGCGGCCGGTGATCCAGTAGTAGCCGTCCTCGTCGCGACGGGCTCCGTCGCCAGTGAAGTACATGCCCTTGAAGGTCTTGAAATAGGTGTCCACGTAGCGGTCGTGGTCGCCGTACAGGGTGCGCGCCTGGCCCGGCCAGGAGTCGAGGATCACCAGGTTGCCCTCGGTGGCCCCTTCCAGGATGTTGCCCAGGTTGTCCACCAGCGCCGGCACCACGCCGAAGAACGGCTTGGCGGCGGAGCCCGGCTTCAGGCCATGGGCGCCCGGCAGCGGGGTCATCAGGCAGGCGCCGGTTTCGGTCTGCCACCAGGTGTCGACGATCGGGCAGCGCGACTGGCCGACGGTCTCGTAGTACCACTGCCAGGCTTCCGGGTTGATCGGCTCGCCCACCGAACCCAGCAGACGCAGGCTGGAGCCGTTGGCGCCTTCGACCGCGGCCTTGCCTTCGGCCATCATGGCGCGGATGGCGGTCGGCGCGGTGTAGAGGATGTTGACCTTGTGCTTGTCGACGATCTTGGCGACACGGGTGATGTCCGGGTAGTTCGGCACGCCTTCGAACAGCACGGTGGTCGCGCCGTTGGCCAGCGGGCCGTAGACGACGTAGGTGTGACCGGTGACCCAGCCGATGTCGGCGGTGCACCAGAAGACTTCGCCCGGGCGGTAGTCGAACACGCGCTCGTGGGTCAGCGAGGCGTAGACCAGGTAGCCACCGGTGGTGTGCAGCACGCCCTTGGGCTTGCCGGTGGAGCCGGAGGTGTAGAGGATGAACAGAGGGTCCTCGGCGCCCATTTCCTTCGGCGCGCAGGTGGTGCCGGCAACCTTCATCAGGTCCTCGAACCACACATCGCGGTGCTGGTTCCACTTGATGTTCGCGCCAGTGCGCTTGCAGACGATGATCTTCTGCACGCTGCTGGTTTCCGGGTTGGTCAGGGCGTCATCGACGTTGGCCTTGAGCGGGGTCTTCTTGCCGCCGCGCACGCCTTCGTCGGCGGTGATCACCACCTTGGAGCGGCAGTCGATGATGCGGCCGGCCAGGGCTTCAGGAGAGAAGCCGCCGAACACCACGGAGTGGATCGCGCCAATGCGGGCGCAGGCCAGCATGGCAACCACGGCTTCCGGGATCATCGGCATGTAGATGGTCACCACGTCGCCGCGGTGCACGTCCTGTCCGCGCAGGGCGTTGGCGAACTTGCAGACCTGCTCGTGCAGTTCGCGGTAGGTGATTTCCTTGTGATCCGCCGGATCGTCGCCTTCCCAGATGATGGCGACCTGGTCGCCGCGTTCGGCGAGGTGGCGGTCGAGGCAGTTGTAGGAGAGGTTCAGGGTGCCGTCGGCGAACCACTTGATGTCCACGTGGTGGTCGTCGAAGGAAGTCTGCTTGACCTTGGTGAACGGCTTGATCCAGTCGATGCGCTGGGCCTGTTCGCGCCAGAAGCCGTCGGGGTTGACCACCGACTGCTGGTACAGCTTCTTGTAGGTGGCCTCGTCGGTCAGAGTGGTCGCGGCCACTTCGGGACGCACGGGGTACACGGATGCCGCAGTCATGGCGTTCTACCTCGGTGAAGAGTGTTGTTTTTGTTGCCGTCAGTTGTAACGGCGACACCCTCCTCCGGGCCATTCGACCATGGTCTTACCAATCCTTAGTCTTAATGATGAGCCCCATAAGCCGTTGTTTTGGCAACGGACTCATGGGGCCGCGACAACCTGTCACATGCCAAGGGCGTGGGGAAGCGCCAGCGAGATAAAGGGCACGTAGGTCACCAGGATCAGGAACAGCAGCAGGATCATCAGCCACGGCAGTGCCGCGCGGATGGTCGAGCCCAGCGGCAGGCCGGTGACCGCCGAGGTGACGAACAGGTTGAGCCCTACCGGCGGGTGCACCAGACCGATTTCCATGTTCACCACCATGACGATGCCCAGGTGGATCGGGTCGATCCCCAGGCGCATGGCGATGGGGAAGAAGATCGGCGCGAGGATCAGCACTATGGCCGAGGGCTCCATGAAGCTGCCGGCCACCAGCAGCACCACGTTGACCATCAGCAGGAAGCCGATCGGCGTCAGCCCCTCCTGCATCACCCACTCGGTGATCTGCTGAGGGATCTGCTCGGTGGTCAGCACATGGGCGAAGAGCATGGCGTTGGCGATGATGAACATCAGCATGATGCTCAGCCGCCCGGACTCCACCAGCACCTTGGGACAGTCGCGCAGGCGCATGTCCTTGTAGACGACCAGCGCGACGAAGGCCGAGTACACCGCCGCCACCGCCGCCGCCTCGGTGGGCGTGAACAGCCCGGAGTAGATGCCGCCGAGGACGATCACCAGCAGGAGCAGCCCCCAGATCGCCCGGCGCGCGGCGGACAGCCACTCGCGCAGGCTGGCACGCGGTTGCGCCGGCAGTTTCTTGACCCGCGCGACGATGTAGATCACCACCATCAGGATCACGCCCAGCAGCAGGCCGGGCACCACGCCGGCGACGAACAGCTTGCCCACCGAGGTCTCGGTGGCGGCGGAGTACACCACCATGACGATCGATGGCGGAATCAGGATGCCCAGGGTCCCGGCGTTGCAGATGATCCCGGCGCCGAACTCGCGCGGGTAGCCCGAACGCAACATGCCGGCCACGGCGATCGAGCCCACCGCCGCCACGGTCGCCGGCGAGGAACCGGACAGCGCAGCGAACAGCATGCACGCCAGCACCGCGGCAATCGCCAGGCCGCCACGGATGTGGCCGACGCAGGCGTTGGCGAAGTCGATCAGCCGCCGCGCCACGCCGCCGGTGGTCATGAAGGCGCCGGAGAGCAGGAAGAACGGGATCGCCAGCAGCGTGTAGGCCTCGGACGTCTCGAACAGCTTGATCGCCAGCGAGCGCACCGAATCCGGGCTGAACAAGAGAATCGTCAGCGCGCCGGACAGGCCCAGGGATATCGCGATTGGCACGCCGATGAACATGAAGACGAACAGCAGGAGGAACAGGATCATCACGGTCATGGACGATTCTCCGCGGCTTCTTCGCCGGCCAGCTTGGAGGCTTCCGCGGCCTCGTCGGCGAGGCCCAGGCCGAGCTGGCGGCCGTGCAACAGGTTGACGAGGATTTCCAGGTAGCGCAGGAGCACCAGGCCAAAGCCGATAGGCACGATCACCGCGATGTAGGCCTGGAGGATGCCGAAGTGGTCGAGGTCTTCGGCGCCAATGCCGGCGATGAACAGGGTCTTCACCCAGTCGAAGCTAGCGACCATGAACAGCCCGGCGTAGCCCAGGCAGCAGAGGCAGGCGAGCACGCCGATGCCGCGCTGTATCCGGCGCGGCGCCAGCTTCACCAGCGCGTCTACCCCCAGGTGGCCGGCGGTGCGCACGCCATAGGCGATGCCGAAGAAGATCAGCCAGCCGAACAGCGCCTTGGTCAGCGCGTTGCTCCAGGACATGTCCTGCGCCACCCCGAGTATCGAGTCGCCGATTGCGTAGAACGGCCCCTCCAGCGACGGCAGGCGGTCGCCCAGGTCATAGAACAGGGTGAAGACGTTGGTCAGCACCACGTAGACGAAGGTCACCAGCGTCATCGCCGCCAGCAGGAAGGCGATAGCGCCCTCCTCGAAGTGGTTCCAGACGCGCACGAGTCGGTTCATCGAAAGTTCTCCACAACGGAAAACCCGCACGACGCCCCGCCGGCCGGCGGGGCCGGACGGATCAATGGGGACGGTTGGAGGCTTCGGCGGCCTGGAGGAAATCAGCGCCGACGTTGTCGCGGAATTTCTGCCACACCGGCTGCATCGCCTCGCGCCAGTCGGCGCGCTGCTGCGCGGTGAGCGGATGGATCTCGCTGGTGCCGCTGGCAAGGATGCGCTGGCGGGCGTCGCGGTTCAGGCGTTCGGCTTCCTGGTTCACCTTCACGGTGACCTCGGCCATGATCTTTTCCAGCTCGGCGCGCAGGTCCGGCGGCAGCCCGTTCCAGAACTTGGCGTTGGTGATCACCATGTAGTCCACCAGGCCGTGGTTGGACTCGGTGAAGTACTTCTGCACCTCGTTGACCTTCTGGCTCTCGTAGTTCGACCAGGTGTTCTCGGTGCCATTCACCACGCCGGTCTGCAGGCCCTGGTAGACCTCGGCGAAGGACATCTTGCGGGAGATCGCGCGCAACGTACGGAACTGTTCGTTGAGCACGTCGGAGGCCTGCACGCGGAACTTCAGCCCGCGCGCATCGCTGGGCTCCAGCAACGGGCGGTTGGCTGACAACTGCTTCATCCCGTTATGCCAGTAGGCCAGGCCGAGGATGTCCTTGCCCTGCATGCTGGTCAGCAGGCTCTGGCCCTGCGGGCTGCGCTGGAAGTTGTCGACGGCGTCGATGTCGTCGAAGAGGAACGGCAGGTCGAATATCTGCACCTTCTTCGTGTACTGCTCGAACTTGGCCAGGGACGGCGCGAGCATCTGCACGTCGCCCAGCAGCAGCGCTTCCATTTCCTTGCCGTCGCCGTACAGCGAGGAGTTCGGGTAGACCTCCACGCGCACCCGGCCGGGCAGGCGCTCTTCGGCCAGGCGCTTGAACATCAGCGCCCCCTGCCCCTTGGGCGTGTTCTCCGCGACCACGTGGGCGAACTTGATCACTATGGGTTCTTTGGCAGCCTGCGGTCCATCTGCAGCCTGAATGGCAGAAGCGCAGGCCAACGCCAGCACGGCGAGCAACGCCCGCCCCATGGTTGTAAACATCGCGTCACCCTCAATTTGTTCTTGTGTTTGCGAGGTGAGCCTGGCGACAGGCCCGTCACGAGACTGACGCAAATAGTCGCGTTCGGAGAATTCGTCTTTTCCCAAAGCGGCGTTCGACACAGCGGAACGCAAGGTACGAAAAAGCGCGCCCGGCAGATGCCGGGCGGTGAGGTTCAAGACAGCGGAATGGCGCGTCAGCCGGGCACTTTGGTGCGATGCTCGAGCATCATCCGTTCGTGCTCCTCGAGCATGCCGGGCACGCAATCGCGGAGGAATTCCACCCAGGTGCGGATCTTCGCGTCGAGGTACTGGCGTGACGGATACAACGCATAGACGTTGAGGTGGAACAGGCTGTAGTCCGGCAGCACGCGCACCAGGCTGCCGTCCTTGAGGCCCTGCACGGCGGAGTACACCGGCAGTGCGCCGATGCCCATGCCGGCGCGCACCGCCTCGGTCATGGCGTCGGCGGTATTGACCTGGAAATGGCTGTGGTTGACGCCGACCAGCTCCTGGCCGTCCGGGCCGTCGAACAGCCACTTGTCCAGGGACATCACCGAGTTCACCAGGCGCAGGCAGCGATGCTCGGTCAGTTCCGCGAGCTTCTTCGGCATGCCATGGCGCGCCACGTACTCGGGTGATGCGCAGAGCACGCTGTAGGTCTTGCCGATGCGCTTGGAGACGAAGCCCGAATCCGGCAACTCCTGGGCGATGACCACGGAGATGTCGTAGCCCTCGTCGAGGATGTCGGTGATGCGGTTGGCCAGGGTCAGGTCGAAGCTGACCTCCGGATAGATCTCGCAGTACTGCGAGATCGCGCGGATCAGGTAATGCTGGCCGATGCCGGTCATGGCATGGACCTTCACCTTGCCGTGGGGCCGGGCATGGGCGTCGCCGGCTTCGGCCTCGGCCTCCTCGATGTAGCCGAGGATCTGCTGGCAGCGCTGCAGGTAGCGCTGGCCGGCCTCGGTGAGGGCGATGCGGCGGGTGGTGCGGTGCAGCAGGCGGGTGCGCAGGTGCGCTTCGAGTTTGGCCACCGTCCGCGAGACGTACGCGGTGGTGAGGTCCATGCGCTGGGCGGCAGCGGTGAAGCTGCCGGTCTCGGCGACACAGACGAAAGCACGCATATTGTGCAGCAGGTCCATCATTTCTCCTGAAGAGCCTGTCAGACGCCACGGCGGGCGGTCTCTGCAACGCCGCTCGACCGAGCAACGCCTTGTTACAGATTCATGACAGGCGGCGAATTGTCGCACAGGTGCCGGGCGGGGATTATTGTACTTTCAGGTAACAATAATTCGCCCATCCGTCAGCTTATCCTGCCCCTGGCGCACTTCTAGAATCGCCGTCCCCAACGCGGTCTCCCGCAATCTCCCAGGACAAGCAGCCGTGCTCCGCCTTTCGTGCAACGTGCTTCCACCCCTTCGCTCCACTTTCGAGTTACAGGGTTATCAAAACCCGATCCGCCCCGAACAACGCCTGCCGAGATAAGCCTGATGAGCAGTCTCTCCGTGCGCCTGCCCAAGGCTGCCGCGCTGCGCTTCGCCCTGTCCGACTGGGCGCACACCGACGGCGTCACCTGGATGTTCATCCTCAAGACGCTGATCACTGCCTTCACCGCGCTGTGGCTGGCCTACCGTCTGGAACTGCCGCAGCCCAACACCGTGCTGGTGAGCGCCTTCATCGTGCTGCAGCCGCAAAGCGGCCAGGTGCTGGCGAAGAGCTTCTACCGCATCCTCGGCACCCTCGCCGGGCTGACGGTGATGGTCACCTTCATCGCCCTGTTCGCCCAGGAGCGCGTGCTGTTCCTGCTCTGCGTGGCGATCTGGGTCGGCCTGTGCACGGCGGGCGCCGCGCGCTACCGGGATTTTCGTGCTTACGCCTGCCTCCTCGCCGGCTACACGGCGGTGATGATCGGCATCCCCGCCACCCTGCACCCCGAGGGCGCCTTCATGCAGGCGCTGTGGCGGGTGCTGGAGATCAGCCTGGGGATTCTCTGCACCGGCGTGGTCAGCGCCATCGTCCTGCCGCAGACCAGCACCGCCGCCCTGCGCAACGCGCTGAACACCCGCTTCGGCGACTTCGCCGGGCTCGCCAGCGCGGGCCTCAATGGCACGCTGGAGCGAGAACGCTTCGAGCAGGCCAGCGCGCGCATCGCCGCGGAAGTGGTGGGCCTGGAAAGCCTGCGCAACGTCACCGCCTTCGAGGACCCGCACATGCGCCTGCGCAGCGGCCGCCTGGCGCGGCTGAACAGCGAGTTCATGCAGTTGACCACGCGCTTCCACGCCCTGCAGCGCCTGCTCGACCGCCTGCGCGAGCGCCAGGCCAGCAACGTGCTGGAAGTGCTGATGCCCTGCCTGATCGACGTCAGCGAACTGCTCGCCAGCTGGCACGGCCGGCCGCTCAGCGAAGCGGACGCCGAGCGCCTGAGCGTGCAGCTGGAACTGTGCAAGCACCATCTGATGCCGCGTATCCGCGAGGCCCGCGCCACGCTCGGCCACACCTGCCCGCGGGAAGCCGACCAACTGGATTTCGAGACCGCCGCCGAGCTGCTCTACCGCTTCGCCGACGACATGCACAACTATGCCCAGACCCACGCCTCGCTGGCCGCCCACAAGCACGAGCGCGAGCAGTGGAAGGAGCGCTTCACGCCCAAGGCCAACGCCCTCGCCGCTGCCGTCGCGGGCTTCCGTTGCGCGCTGCTGGTGATCGTCGGCGGGGTATTCTGGATCGAGACGTCCTGGCTCAGCGGCGCCACCTTCGCGCTCACCTCGGTACTGATCGCCGCGCTCTCCTCCGCCTCGCCCAACCCCAAGCGCCTGTCGCTGCAACTGACCCTCGGCACCCTGCTGGGCGCAACCCTCGGCTTCATCCTCACCTTCCGCGTGCTGCCGCACATCGATGGCTTCCCGCTGCTGTGCTTCGTGCTCGCACCGGTGTTCGCCCTCGGCGCCTTCCTCATCTCCCGGCCAAAGTGGAGCGGCTATGGCGTCGGCCTGCTGGTGTGGTTCTGCATCGCCTCGCTGCCCGCCAACGTCGCCCGCTACGACGCCTACACCTTCATCAACGAATACCTGGCGATGCTGCTGTCGATGGGCATGGCGGTCGTCGCGGCGATCGTCATCCTGCCGCCGAACCGGCCGTGGCTGTGGGAGCGCCTGGAAGCCGAGCTGCGTCTGCGCGTGGTGCGGGTCATCAGCGATCCGCTGAAAGGATTGTCGTCCGGTTTCGAGAGCGGCACCCGCGACCTGCTGAACCAGGCCTACGGGTTATCCACAGGCCGCCCGGATGTGCAGCGCCGACTGCTGCGCTGGACTTTCCAGGTGCAGGAGATCGGCCTGTCGATCATCGAGTTGCGCCGTGAGCAGGAGGCATTGCCGAAGGAGCCCTGGTACGCCGAGCGCATGCCCTGGCGGCGGGCGATTCGTGCGTTGGGCCGCGCACTGATCCGGCTGTTCATCCAGCCCAGCGAGAGCAATCGCCAGCGGGCACTGGCGGCGGTGGAGCACGCCATCCATGCGACGCGCTCCACCGATGATCGCCGGCCACCGCACTTCGACTCCTCGCCGCTGCGGCGGGTGTGCAGCTACCTGCACTTCATCCGCACCTCGCTGCTCGATCCGCAGTCGCCGTTGCGCGATTGAGTTACGCGGGTTCGCGAGCAAGCTCGCTCCTACGAAGAGCATCAGGCGTTCCCTGTAGGAGCGAGCTTGCTCGCGAACCGCACGGCACAATATTTCAGATTGCTCGTAGGAGCGGCAGCCACATCGCGAACCCGGGCCAAGCTGCGACCACCCACCGCAGAACCTGCCCTGCAACCCGCGTCAATCCTGGATTATTGCCTCTGAGTACGAAGTCTTGTTGGCACCTGGATATATGACTCAGATCAGGCAGATCCTATTATTTCCGTGCTGTTACAGCGCGCGCCGCAACACCACTCGACACCCGTAATCATCCCCCAACGCTTCCCGATGCAGCTCCGGCTCAGCGTCACGGACGAGTCACGTCCGGACAGCGGGAACAAGGCAGGTAAATTCATGAAAGCTGTAGTCATCCTGGCCATGCTGGGCTTCTCCTCGCTCGCCCTGGCCGAGCAGGCGAATGCCGGCGACCAGGCGCAAAGCGCGGCCGTGGAGCAGTACACCTACGACATGAAGCTGGACGTCGCCCATGTGATCTCCACCACCGACGTGTCCAGCCAGTGCGGCATCGTGCCGGCGCGCATGACCTACGAGGATTCCCAGGGTCTGCGCCACACCGTCGAATACCAGGTGTGGGGCAACGGCTGCTCCGGCGGCTGATCAGGCTTGTGCATTCCCGGCGCGGCTCCACGCCGCCGCGCCGGGAGTGCCCTGGATTCCAGCCGTGGAAACTACGGCTGCAGGGCCGCCTTCGCGATGTTGCGACTGTGCGCGCCGAAATGCCGGATCAATTGCAGAATCTGCTCATCCAACGCCTCATCGTGGCGGAACGGCGCCGGTGAGTTCCCCGCGCTGAAATCCCCCGCCGGCTTCTCTTCACTCTCCAGCCAATGGCCGATGGCCGCGTCGAACGCCGCCGCATGGGCATGGGACTCGCTCGCCACCACCTCGCGCAGATACTCCGTCGAGTACGGTGGATAACTTCCATCGGTGCTGACATCCGCATAGGCCGCCACGAGCGGCGACTGCCCGCCCTGGCGCAGCGTCTCGCGCAGCCAGTCCACCTGATAACGCTCAACTCCCGTATGCCGGTCCGCCACGCGCTGGATCGCCGCCTGCTTGTCGGCATCGAAGCCGGCCATGGACTTGCCCGCTGTCCACAGCATGCTGGTGGTGGTTTCGCCCGGCAGCGGCGTCGAGTGGTACGGCTGGGTCATGTCCTGGATGTAGTGCATCGCCCAGCCGAGAAAGCGGTAGCCCCAGTACGGATGGCCCTGGTCAAAGGCGAAGCGCGCCAGGCCGTAGAACTGGTAGGCGCGCCATTCCGGCCAGTTGCGCTCCAGGTACGGCGCGCCGGTGAAGATGATCGCATCCTCGTGGTAGAAGCCCATGTGGAACGGCGCCTGGGAGCTGAACTCGTAGCGCGGGTCGCCGAACGGCTGCGGGCCGAAGCCGTAGCGCTGGCCGACTTCGCCGGGGTTGTCGCTGAACAGGTTGATGTCGTGACCGAAGTCCGGCTCGTCGGCGGCGCTGGCCAGCACGTCCAGCGCAGGAATCTTCTCCCCCGCCTGCAACTGCACGAAGCGCCACTGATTCCAGCCGGACAGATTGTGGAACACCAGCACATCGGCCGGCTTGAGCGCCACATGGCCCGGCAGTTCGCCACCCGGCGGCGGCTGCACGGCGGTGGCCAGCTTGATCTCCGGATTCAGGCGCAGCGCCATGAGGAAGGCTTTGCCCAGGTCGTCGCGGTCATCCTCGCTCAGACGCAGGTCATCCGGACGCGGCGGGTACTGGCGGAAATGTTCGCGGGCATAGGCTTCCTGCTCATCCAGCAGCTTCACCAGGCCGGCCCGTTGCTGGCTGATGAAGCTCTCCAGCGGCTCCACTTCTACCTCAGGCGCCTGGACGATCGCCGGCAGTTGCTGCAGGGCGATGTAGCTGCCCAGGGTGTGATTGGACCAGGCCCAGAGGCTTTGCGGCAGCGCCAGCAGGCCGGCCAGCAGGCAGGTGGGCAGACAGGTGGAGAGTCGCTTCATCGGCTTTTCGCTCTTATTGGGCAATGCAGAAGAAAAATTCGGACGCAGCCTAACAATCCGGAGCCACGACGGCACTGTCGAAGTTGGCCAGCGTATGTCACCGATAACGCCACGGCTGACCATCATCAATGGCGCGAAGCGCCTCAGCCACTACACTTGCCCGGCATGGAAAGACACCGGCGCGGCCTGATCGCCGGTCACTCGAAATAAGGGCGTTCCCATGCTGCAGTCCGTTTCACCCAAGCACGACCTTCCCCTCAAACCCGATCCAGCCGACTCCCGCAGCGGCGTCCTCGCCCCCTTCAGCATCGCCGCGTTCCGCATCATCTGGATCTGCAACCTGTTCGCCAACCTCGGTACCTGGGCGCAATCGGTAGCGGCCGCCTGGGTGGTCACGGAAGCTCACGCCAGTCCCTTGATGGTGGCGATGATCCAGGTTGCCTCGGCGCTGCCGCTGGTGCTGCTGTCGATCATGTCCGGCGTGCTGGCCGACAACCACGACCGGCGCAAGATCATGCTGGTGGGGCTCTCGGTCGAACTCTCCGGCGCCGCGCTGGTGACGGTACTGGCGTTCCTCGGCTACCTCGACCCGCTGCTGTTGATCGTGTCGATCCTCTGGCTCTCGCTGGGCAGCTCGATCACCATCCCCGCCTGGCAGGCGGCGGTCAACGAGCAGGTGCCGCCGCGCATGGTCGGCGATGCGGTGCTGCTCAACAGCGTCAACTACAACGTCGCCCGCGCCGTCGGCCCGGCCATTGGCGGCCTGCTGCTGTCGGCCACCGGGCCGTCGTGGGTGTTCCTGTTCAACTGCATCTGCTACGCCGCGCTGATCTGGGCGATCTGGCAATGGCGCCGCGAGGTGCCCAAGCGCACCCTGCCGCCGGAGCACATCTTCGAGGGCGTGATCGCCGCACTGCGCTTCACCCAGTATTCCAGCGTCACCCGCCTGGTGATGATGCGCTCCTTCGCCTTCGGCCTGTCCGCCAGCGCCATCTGGGCACTGCTGCCGCTACTGGCGCACCGCAATCCGGACGGCAACGCCTCGGTGTACGGCTACATGCTCGGCGCCCTGGGCCTGGGCGCCATCGTCGCCAGCACCATGGTGAGCAAGGCCCGGCTGCTGCTCGGCAGCAGCCGGCTGATCAGTTTTTCCGCCGCCACGCTGGCGCTGGTGATGCTGACCCTGGGCTGGATCGACAACCTCTGGGTGATCTTCCCCGCCCTGATCCTAGGCGGCGCCTGCTGGATCGCCGCCGTGGCGACCTACAACTCCGCGGTGCAGATCCTCGTGCCCGACTGGGTCAAGGCGCGGGCGCTGGCGCTGTACCAGACCGCGTTGTACGGCGGTCTCGCGGCGGGCTCGTTCCTCTGGGGGCATTTCGCCGAGACACTGGGCGTGCAAGGGGCGCTGATCGCCGCCGGCTGCCTGCTGCTGGTGTCGGTGGCGGTGCTGTACAACTCGCGCCTGCCGGAGCTGGACGCCAGCAACATCGCTCGCGCGCCGAGCGGAATGCCGGGCCAGCCGACCTTCGTGTTCAACCCCGAGCGGGGTTCAGTGCTGGTCTCCATCGAGTACCGCATCCCGGCCGAGCGCACCCGCGACTTCGTCCGCGCCGCCAAGCCGCTACGCCGCCTGCGTCTGCGCAACGGTGCGGAGCGCTGGGCGCTGTATCGCGATGTGAGCAACCCGGAGATCTGGCAGGAGCTGTTCCTGGTGGACAACTGGATCGGCCACCTGCGAATGCTCGACCGTCTAACCATCGAGGACAAGACCATCATCGACAACGTCACCAGCCTGCACGCGGGCGACGCGCCGCCGGTGATCCGCCACGGGGTGAGCTACGAGTCCGGCAGCTACGAGGCGCCGCCGGAGACGCTGGGCTAACCGAGCACAAACAAAAACGCCTCCCGGTCAGGGAGGCGTTTCGGGTGACGCGGAAGGCTTACTCCGCCGCCGGCTTCTTGCGCTTGAGCGGTGCCATGCCGTCCTGGCTCACGACCTTCGACGGGCCGGCCTTGGGCTTGGCAGCGGGTTTCTTCTTCGCCGGCGCCTTGCTGCCGGTCTTCTTCACATCATCCTTTTTCTTCTTGGTGCCGGCGGCCTTGCCGGACGCCTTGACCTTCTTCGGCCCCTTGTAGGTGCCCTTCAGCTCCTTGATGGTGCGCAGCTCGAAACGCAGCTTGAGGTAGCGCTCGATGCTCGACATCAGGTTCCAGTCGCCATGGCCGACCAGCGAGATCGCGGTGCCGGCGGCGCCGGCACGGCCGGTGCGGCCGATGCGGTGCACGTACTCGTCGCCACGACGCGGAATGTCGAAGTTGATCACCAGGTCCAGGCCGTCGACGTCCAGGCCACGGGCGGCCACGTCGGTGGCGACCAGTACCTTCACCGCGCCCTGCTTCAGGCGCTCGATGGCCAGCTTGCGGTCCTTCTGGTCCTTCTCGCCGTGCAGCACGAAGACCTTGTGCCCGGCGGCGATCAGGCGGCCAGTCAGGCGGTCGGCGGCGACGCGGGTATTGGTGAAGATGATCGCCTTGTCGTAGGTCTCGTTGCCGATCAGCCAGTGCACCAGGGCTTCCTTGTGCGCGACGTCGTCGGTCAGGATCACCTGCTGGCTGACGTCCTCGTTCAGCTCGCTGACGCGGTTGAGCTGCAGGTTTTCCGGCTCGCGCAGGACCTTCTCGACCATCTCGTGCAGACCGCTGCCGCTGGTGGCGGAGAACAGCAGGGTCTGGCGCTCGGCCGGGCACTGCGCGGCGAGCTTGAGCACATCCTCGGAGAAGCCCATGTCGAGCATGCGGTCGGCTTCATCGAGCACCAGCACTTCCACATCACCCAGCGGCAGGTTGCCGGCGTTGAACTGCTCGTTCAGGCGGCCCGGAGTGCCGATGATGATTTCCGGGTTCTTGCGCAGACGCGCGCCCTGCACCTTGAAGTCTTCGCCGCCGGTGATCAGGCAGGCCTTGATGAAGGTGAACTGGGCGAAGCGCTCGACTTCCTTGAGGGTCTGCTGGGCCAGCTCGCGGGTCGGCAGCAGGATCAGCGCGCGGGCGCCGCTCTTGGGCTTGTCCTCGGCGAGCAGGCGATGCAGCAGCGGCAGCACGAAGGCGGCGGTCTTGCCGCTGCCTGTCTGCGCCGTCACCCGCAGGTCGCGTCCCTCCAGGGCCTTCGGGATGGCCGCCGCCTGGACCGGAGTCGGCTCGGAGAAGGACAACGAATCGAGCGCCTTGAGCAGGCGTTCGTGCAGGGCGAATTGGGAGAACAAGGCAGACCTCGATATCACGTAAAGACCAAATAGCTGCATAGCGTAACCGATGCGCGGGTTTTATTCGCCGGTCGCAATCGGCATGGCCCACGTCGCGTGCGGGACAGACGCGTCCGCAAGGCGCTCCCAGACTGGCCGCACTGCTCAAGAACGCCGCACAAGGAACGCCGCGATGACGCACCGCCCAACCGCCGCCGAACGTCTGGAGCGCTTGCCGCTGAGCCCGTACCACCGGCTGATCTTCGTGATCATTGCCCTGGCGTTCTTCTTCGACTCCATGGACCTGGCGATGATGACCTTCCTGCTCGGCTCGATCAAAGCCGAGTTCGGCCTCTCCAGCGCCCAGGCCGGGCTGCTGGCCAGCTCCAGCTTCGTCGGCATGGTGGTCGGTGCGGCGCTGTCCGGGTTGCTCGCCGACCGCTTCGGACGCAAGCCGGTGTTCCAGTGGAGCATCGTGCTCTGGGGCATCGCCAGCTACCTCTGCTCCACCGCCGGCGACGTGCAGCAACTGACCCTCTACCGCGTGCTGCTGGGGATCGGCATGGGCATGGAGTTCCCCATCGCCCAGTCGCTGCTCTCGGAAATGATCCCGGCGCACAAGCGCGGCAAGTACATCGCGCTGATGGACGGCTTCTGGCCGCTGGGCTTCATCGCCGCCGGCTGCCTGTCCTACTTCATCCTACCGGTGGCCGGATGGCGCAGCCTGTTCCTGCTGCTGGCGTTCCCGGCGATCTTCGTCCTGGCCATCCGCTTCATGATCCCCGAATCGCCACGCTGGCTGGAGCAGGCCGGATTGCTCGATCAGGCCGAGCGCTCCCTGCAACGCATCGAGGCCCGGGTGATGGCCTCGCTCAAGCTGAGCAGCCTGCCGGAGCCACGCCCGCTGGCGCGCCCGGAGCCGAGTGCGCCGGGCTTCTTCCGCGCCTTCGCCGAACTCTGGTCGCCGGCCTACCGGCGTCGCACCCTGACGGTCTGGAGCCTGTGGTTCTTCGCCCTGCTCGGTTTCTACGGCCTCACCTCCTGGCTCAGCGCCCTGCTGCAGCAATCGGGCTTCGCCGCAACCCAGTCGGTCTACTACACGGTGCTGATTTCCCTGGCCGGCATTCCCGGCTTCCTCTGCGCGGCCTGGCTGGTCGAGCGCTGGGGCCGCAAGCCGAGCTGCGTGCTGATGCTCCTGGGCGGCGGTGCGATGGCCTACGCCTACGGACAGACGGCGGTATTCGGCGGCAGCCTGGCCCTGCTGATCGGTTTTGGCCTGGCCATGCAGTTCTTCCTGTTCGGCATGTGGGCGGTGCTCTACACCTATACGCCGGAGCTCTACCCGACTTCGGCGCGCGCCACCGGGTCGGGTTTCGCCTCGGCGGTCGGCCGCATCGGCTCGCTGCTCGGCCCCACCGTCAGCGGCGTGATCCTGCCGGTGGCCGGCCAGGGAGGCGTGTTCAGCCTCGGTGCGCTGTGCTTCCTGCTCGCCGCCGGAGTGGTCTGGGCCTTCGGCATCGAGACCCGCGGCCGAACCCTGGAAGAGCTTGCTGGATGACACGCCGCCCAACGTAGGCAGGAATCGGACGAACGTATCAGCACCCCGCAGTCGCCGTGCCATGCTCTGATCGAGCTTTCCGCAACGGAGAAACAGGGTGCAATCGACTCTCGTTTATTTCGTGGCCGCCAGTCTGGACGGCTACATCGCCCGCCCCGACGGCAGCGTCGACTGGCTGCTGGGCTATGACAGCGCGACCGACGACCACGGCTACAGCGCCTTCTATGCGGGTATCGACGGCCTGCTGATGGGGCGGACCACCTACCTGCACTGCCTGACCCAAGGCGACTGGCCCTATCCGGACAAGCCAACCCTGGTCCTGACCCGCGCCAACCACCTGCCGCTGGCAGGCCCCCAGATCGAGCTGATGCATTGCCCACCGAGCGAAGCCCTGGAAACCCTCCAAACCAAGGGCTGCAAGCGCGTCTGGTTGGTTGGCGGAGGGAGTCTGGCAGGAAACTTCCTCGCCGCAGGGTTGCTCGACGAGTTGATCGTCAGCATCATTCCGCACCTGCTCGGGGCCGGTATTCCACTGTTCAGCATCGGACTCGAGCAACGTCTGCAACTATTGGAACAACGCAGCTTTCCCAGTGGAATCGTGCAACTGCGTTACCAGGTCCTCAAGGAAATTCTCTCATCATGACCCGCGCCACCATCAGCATCGCCGCCGCCTGCCTGCTCGACGACTCCGGCCGCCTGCTGCTGGTACGCAAGCGCGGCACCCAGGCATTCATGCTACCCGGCGGCAAGCACGAGCCCGGCGAAACCTCGGTACAGGCGCTGCTGCGCGAACTGGATGAAGAACTCAATCTGCGCCTGACGGAAAACGCCCTGACGCCCCTGGGCCATTTCCAGGCCGACGCCGCCAACGAACCCGATACCCGGGTCGACGCGCAGGTCTATGTCGCCGCCCTGCCCCACCCGGTAAGCCCGGCGGCAGAACTGGAAGAACTGGCCTGGCTGGCTCCCGTCGCCAACACCCCGCACAAGCTCGCACCGCTCCTGCGCGAACAGGTACTGCCCGCCCTCCTCCAGCACCTGGGCTGATTCCGCCCCTAAAAACCTGCATTTCGTCGGGTTTCTACCTGCGACAGCGCGCCTCGCCTGGCTTTGCGCCATCAGAGCCACAGCGCCCCGCCATCACTGCCGAAACCCGCATGCTATAGGGCTTCGAGCTATAAGCCATGGTCGTGACCAATGGGTCAGTTCACATGTCACGCAACGTCCGGCAAGTCACATGACAATCGCCAGAGTCGACAGACGGTAAAAACTGTCATGAAAACTCGTTCAAAATGCCCCGAATTTTTGAACGGACAAAAAGGAAACCACGCCGAAAGCAACGGCGATCCAGCGGAGTCTGGGTGACATCAACCAGCAAGAAGACATGCCGAATGCGACGTAACATTTTGACATGCCTTTCCATAGGCTTGGCGACCCTCTTGGCCGCCACCGAGGCAACCGCCTCCTCCAAGGTCTCACGCACCTACCACCCAGCTCCGGTCGACCTGCGCGTCCCGGTCCAGGGCAGTGCCCTGCTGACCATGACGCCCCAGACCGAGAAGCCGGCCAAGAGCGAGGCGCACCAGGTCACTCAGCGCGCCTACAGCATGATCGGCACGCCCTATCGCTGGGGCGGCACCTCGCCCAAGCGCGGCTTCGACTGCAGCGGCCTGGTCAACTACGTGTTCCAGAACATCGATGAAGTCGACCTGCCGCGTACCGCACGCGAAATCTACAGCATGCGCGGCAACCCGAAGGTAGCACGCGATGACCTTCAGCCCGGCGACCTGGTGTTCTTCCGCATCCACAACCGCCGCAATGTCGACCACGTTGGCATCTACGTCGGCGACAACCAGTTCGTCCATGCGCCGCGCCGCGGCCAGAAGGTCCGCGTTTCCGACCTCAATGGCGACTACTGGAAGCGCCATTACACCTCCGCCCGCCGCATCCTGCCGGAAACCCTGGCCAAGGCCGACGTCGGCGGCCATCGCTTCGACTGACGGCCTGCGCTCTCCCCTTGCGGGAGAGCGCTTCCCTTCCTAGCGTTTCACCTCGAAGGCCTCGCGACGCGCCTGTCGGCGCAGCAATCGCGCGCTATCCCACCCGGTCAACAGCACGGCGATCCAGATCGGCCCGTAGGTCCAGATCTGCGCCGGATTGAACGCCTCGCCCAGGAACAGCACGGCAATGGCGAACAACAGTACCGGCTCGACATAGCTGAGAATCCCGAACAGCCCCATCGGCAGCAGCCGGCTGGACGCCATCATGGCGCCGAAGGCCAGCGCACTGATCAGCCCCAGAATCGGCAATAGCACCCACAGCCGTGGCGTCTCCTCCAGCACCTGCCCGCTACCGGTCATCCACAGCGCCAGGAAGGCGAATGGCAGCAACACGACCATCTCGAAGACGAAGCCGGACAACGCATCCACGCCCATCCTGCGGCGCAGCATGAAATACGGCGGATACCCCAGCGCAGTGATCATGGAGAACCAGGAAAACGCCCGGGTCAGCCACAGTTCATGCAGCACACCCGCGACGGCGAAGGCCACCGCGATGGCCTGCAAAGGCGTCAGTCGTTCGCCGTAGAACACTCGACCGCAGAGCACCATGGTCAGGGGCAGCAGGAAATAGCCCAGCGACAGCTCCAGGGTGCGCCCGACCATGGGCGCCCAGATGAACACACCCCACTGCACCAACATCATCGCCGCCGTCAGCGGGAAACACGCCAGCAGCCAGGGCTCGCGCAGCAGGCGCCGCCCCGCGTCACGCAACACCCCGCCCTGGCGGGTGAACCACACCAGCAACAGCACCATGGGAATCGACCAGACCACCCGGTGAGCGATCACCTGGATGCTGGTCAGCGGCTCCAACGCATGGATATAGCCCGGCAAGGTCACGAACAACACGGACGACGCCAGGGACAGCGCCACACCACGTCCGGAGATATTCATGCGAAGCGCTCCTTGTGACGACGCAAGCCGAAGCGATTGACGCCCAGGGACGCGACGATCACCGCACCACCCAGCGCCAGGCGGGGCAGATCGGCCTGCTCACCCCAGATCAGCAGATTGATCAGCAACCCCACCGGCACGTGCAGGTTATTCATCACCGCCAGGGTACCGGCATCCACCAGGGTGCCGCCCTTGTTCCACCAGAACTGCCCCAGCGCAGTGGCCAGCAGCCCCATCCATACCAGCACGCCCCATTGCACCTCGGTGCTCGGCAGCTTCTGCGGATTGCCGAACAACAGCCAGCCCGGCAGCGCGATCAACAGCGCCCCGACGAAGAAGTAACCGAAGCGGCGGAACTGCGGGATATCCGAGGGATAGCGCTGCACCAGATGCTTGTAGAGCACCTGGCCGGCGGCAAAGGTGGCATTGGCCAGCTGCAACAGCAGGAAACCTTCGATGTAGTCGCCGCTCACCCCGTCGTAACGAATGATCCCGGCCCCCAGCACCGCCACTGCGGCAGCCAGCAGCGCCCAGGCATTGAAGCGACGGTTCAGCGCATCATCGATCAGCGCCACGTGCAGCGGCGTCAGCACGGTGAACAGCAGCACCTCGGGCACCGTGAGCACCCGGAAGCTCTGATACAGGCAGACATAGGTAATGCCGAACTGCAGCGCACCTACCAGCATCACGCCGGCGACGAAGCGCGGATGTACGCCGCGCCAGCGAGTCAGCGGCAGGAACACCAGCCCGGCGAGCACGACACGGGTCAGCACCGCGAAATAGCTATCGACCTGCCCAGCGAGGTACTCGCCGATCAGGCTGAAGGAAAACGCCCAGAGGACGGTAACGAAAAGCAGGTATGGCATGAGGGATGCGACCGGAACGGGGCAAGCACCATAGCGCCAGTCTCACTCTGGAGAAAAGGGCTGCGCGCCCGCCGCCTGCGAAAGGCAGAAACGAAAAAGGGCGACCGAAGTCGCCCTTTTCCTTGGATGAGGAAGCAGGGATTAGCCCTGGTTCTCCATCTGAGCACGGATCAGATCACCGATGGTGGTCGGACCAGTGCTTTCTGCGTCTTGCTTGCTACGCAGTTCTTTCATCGCATCCTTCTCGTCATCAACGTCCTTGGACTTGATGGAGAGGGAAATGACGCGGCTCTTACGGTCGATGCTGATGATCTTGGCTTCGACTTCTTCGCCTTCTTTCAGAACGTTGCGAGCGTCTTCAACGCGGTCACGGCTGATTTCGGAGGCTTTCAGGATGCCTTCGATTTCGCCGGCCAGGGTGATGACAGCGCCCTTGGCGTCAACTTCCTTCACGGTGCCGCGAACGATGGTGCCCTTCTCGTGCATCGAGGCGTAGTTGGAGAACGGATCGTCTTCCAGCTGCTTGATGCCCAGGGAGATGCGCTCACGCTCCGGATCAACGGAGAGGATGACGGTTTCCAGCTCGTCGCCCTTCTTGAAGCGGCGAACGGCTTCTTCGCCAACTTCGTTCCAGGAGATGTCGGACAGGTGAACCAGACCGTCGATGCCGCCTTCCAGGCCGATGAAGATACCGAAATCGGTGATCGACTTGATGGTGCCGGAGATCTTGTCGCCCTTGTTGAAGCGGCCGGAGAAGTCTTCCCACGGGTTGGACTTGCACTGCTTGATGCCCAGGGAGATACGACGACGCTCTTCGTCGATGTCCAGAACCTGAACTTCCACTTCGTCGCCAACCTGAACGACTTTCGACGGGTGGATGTTCTTGTTGGTCCAGTCCATTTCGGAGACGTGTACCAGGCCTTCCACGCCCTCTTCCAGCTCGGCGAAGCAGCCGTAGTCGGTGAGGTTGGTGACGCGCGCGGTAACGCGGGTGCCTTCCGGGTAACGAGCCTTGATAGCAACCCATGGGTCTTCGCCCAGCTGCTTCAGACCCAGGGATACGCGGTTGCGCTCGCGGTCGAACTTCAGAACCTTGACATCGATCTCGTCGCCAACGTTGACGATTTCCGACGGATGCTTGATACGCTTCCAGGCCATGTCGGTGATGTGCAGCAGACCATCGACACCGCCCAGGTCAACGAACGCACCGTAGTCGGTGAGGTTCTTGACGATACCCTTGACCTGCTGACCTTCCTGCAGGGATTCCAGCAGAGCTTCACGCTCGGCGCTGTTCTCGGCTTCCAGGACGCTGCGGCGGGAAACGACAACGTTGTTGCGCTTCTGGTCCAGCTTGATGACCTTGAACTCGAGCTCTTTGCCTTCCAGGTGAGTGGTGTCGCGTACCGGACGCACATCCACCAGGGAGCCCGGCAGGAACGCGCGGATACCGCTGACGTCGACGGTGAAACCGCCTTTGACCTTGCCGTTGATGACGCCCTTGACCACTTCGTCAGCGTTGAAGGCAGCTTCCAGAACCAGCCAGGATTCTGCACGCTTGGCTTTTTCGCGGGACAGCTTGGTCTCACCGAAGCCATCTTCAACCGCGTCCAGCGCAACGTGGACTTCGTCACCCACCTTGATGGTCAGCTCGCCCTGTTCGTTGTAGAACTGCTCGACCGGGATGACGCCCTCGGATTTCAGACCGGCATGAACGGTAACCCAGTCACCGTCGATGTCGACCACCAGGCCGGTGATGATGGCACCGGGCTGCATGTCGAGGGATTTCAGACTTTCTTCAAAGAGTTCTGCGAAGCTTTCGCTCATGTCTATACCTGTAGTCAAAGGCTTGTAAGCCCGATTCCGCGTCACCAGCAAACACGGTCAAGTGATGAAAAAGAAGCCAGCAGGATCAAGACTGGTATCCTGCCGGCCCCCTGTTGCACCCGCCGAAACGGGCACTCCACATTCAGATTTTAAGGGAACGCTTCGCTCAATATGGGCGAAACCCTCCCGATACAAGGTCTGGAATGGTAGCAATGCTTGCAGACCGCGTCAATTGAGCGAGTCTGGCTACTGAGATACGACGCTCTTTTGTGAGCACCAGCCTTGGTCTGTCAGTTTCGCGCGAAGCGGGGCAAGCGGCTTCACCGCTTGTCAGATCCACCCCGCCCTTGAAAGGAAAATCCCCCGGCGCTGCCGAGGGATTTCTGTGTCCAAGCCGATCAGTCGGCCAGTCCCAACCGTGAAACTTCGGCGAGGATACTTTCCACCACTGCATCGATGCTCATCTCGGTGGAGTCCACCAGAATTGCACCCCTGGCCGGCTTCAGCGGCGCCACGGCGCGTTGGCTGTCGCGCTCGTCGCGGGCGCGGATTTCTTCCGCCAGCTGTGCCTGGTCGCTTTCGATGCCCTTGCCCTTGAGCTGCAGGTAGCGACGGCGGGCGCGCTCTTCGGCCGAAGCGGTGAGGAATATCTTCAGTTGGGCGCTGGGGAAGACCACGGTGCCCATGTCGCGGCCGTCGGCCACCAGGCCGGGCGCTTCGAGGAAGGCGCGCTGGCGTTGCAGCAGCGCATCGCGCACCGCCGGCAGCGCGGCGACTTGCGAGGCGCCGGCGCCGACCTGTTCGGTGCGGATGGTGTCGGTGACGTCTTCGCCTTCGAGGATGATGTGCTGGCCCTGCCCGCCCTTGGCGTGGGTGAACTGGACGTCCAGGTGCGCCGCCAGGACCTTGAGGGCTTCCTCGTTGGTCAGGTCGATGCCGTGGTTACCGGCGGCGAACGCCAGCAGGCGGTACAGCGCGCCGGAGTCCAGCAGGTTCCAGCCCAGGCGCTTGGCCAGCAGGCCGGCGACGGTGCCCTTGCCGGAACCGCTGGGGCCGTCGATGGCGACGACCGGCCATTCAGCGTTCATCAGTTCTTCTCCTCGGCGACGCGGATGCCCGCGCCGGAGGCCAGCCCGAGGAAGTTCGGGAAGGAGGTCGCGACGTTGGCGCAGTCGTGGATGCGGATCGGCGCGCCGGCACGCAGGGAGGCCACGCTGAAGGACATGGCGATGCGGTGGTCGCCGTGGCTCCAGACTTCGCCGCCACCGTAGGCGCCGCCTTCGATGATGATGCCGTCCGGGGTCGGTTCGGCTTTCACGCCCAGGGCGATCAGGCCGTCGGCCATGACCTGGATGCGGTCGGATTCCTTCACCCGCAGCTCTTCCGCGCCGCGCAGTACGGTGCGGCCTTCGGCGTTCGCGGCGGCGACGAAGAGTACCGGGAACTCGTCGATGGCCAGCGGCACCAGGTCTTCGGGGATGTCGATGCCCTTGAGCTTGGCCGAACGCACGCGGATGTCGGCGACCGGTTCGCCGCCCACTTCACGCTGGTTTTCCAGGGTGATGTCGGCGCCCATCAGCTTGAGGATGTCGATGACACCGGTGCGGGTCGGGTTGATGCCGACGTGTTCCAGCACCAGGTCGGAACCTTCGGCGATGCTCGCGGCCACCAGGAAGAAGGCGGCGGAGGAAATGTCCGCCGGGACTTCGATCTGGGTGGCGGTCAGCTTGTGGCCGGACTCGACCTTGGCGGTGGCGCCTTCCACGTCGACCGGGTAGCCGAAGCCGCGCAGCATGCGCTCGGTGTGGTCGCGGGTCGGGGCCGGCTCGGTGGTGGAGGTGCTACCGGCGGCGTAGAGGCCGGCGAGCAGCAGGCAGGATTTGACCTGGGCGCTGGCCATCGGCATGTCGTAGTGCATGCCGGTGAGTTTCTTGCCGCCACGAATGGTCAGCGGCGGACGGCCTTCCGGACCGGTCTCGATCACCGCGCCCATTTCGCGCAGCGGCTTGGCCACGCGATTCATCGGACGCTTGGACAGCGAGGGGTCGCCAGTCAGGGTCGAGTCGAACGGCTGGGCCGCCAACAGGCCGCTGAGCAGGCGCATGGAGGTGCCGGAGTTGCCCAGGTAGATCGGGCCGGGCGGCGGCTTCAGACCATGCAGGCCGACGCCATGAACGGTGACGCGACCGTGGTGCGGGCCTTCGATGACCACGCCCATGTCGCGGAACGCCTGGATGGTGGCCAGGGCGTCTTCGCCTTCGAGGAAGCCTTGCACCTCGGTCGTGCCTTCGGCCAGGGAGCCGAGCATGATCGAGCGATGGGAAATGGACTTGTCGCCCGGTACGCGAACACGTCCGGACAGGCGGCCACCCGGCTGGGCCAGGTAAATCAGGTCATTGTTGTGCATGGCGTCCACATAGGCCCGTTGGGCCAGGATTTTGCTGAAATGCTCGCGGGCAACCCGGGCGCGGGTGAAGACGCCCATCAATTGCTGCCCGTCCCCCTTGTCGACGGCCTCGCGCAGCGCGTCGAGGTCGTCACGGAATACGTCGAGGATGCGCAGCACCGCCCCGCGATTGGCGAGGAAGATGTCGTGCCACATCACCGGGTCGCTGCCGGCGATCCGCGTGAAGTCGCGGAAGCCGCCAGCGGCATAGCGGAAGATTTCCAGATTCTCGCTGCGTTTGGCCAGCGAGTCGACCAGCGTGAAGGCCAGCAGGTGCGGCAGGTGGCTGGTCGCCGCCAGGACTTCGTCGTGGTGCTCCACGTCCATCTGCTCGACATCCGCGCCCAGCCCGCGCCAGAGGCTCTCGACGCACTGGACCGCGTCCGCGTCTGCATTATCCAGCGGCGTGAGGATGACTTTATGACGGCGGAACAGTTTCGCGTTGGCCGCTTCCACCCCGCTCTGCTCGGAGCCGGCGATGGGATGGCCAGGGATGAAGCGCGCCGGCATTCCGCCGAACACCGCTTTCGCGGCACGCACCACGTTACCCTTGGCGCTGCCCACGTCGGTGAGGATGGCGTTGCCCAGGTCGAAGGTGGCGAGTTCGCCGAGGACCTTCTCCATGGCCAGGATCGGCACGGCGAGCTGGATCACGTCGGCATCGATGCAACCGGCGGCGAGGCTTTCCTCGCAGCGGTCGACCACGCCCAGCTCCACCGCGAGGCGGCGGGTTTCCGGATCACGATCGACGCCGACCACTTCCTCGAACAGCCCCTTCTCGCGGATACCCTTGGCGAAGGAGCCGCCGATCAGGCCGAGCCCCACCACGACGAGGCGGCGGAGCTTGTGCGGCAGGACATCAGGCACGGGCAAGCACCTTGGCCAGCGCTTCGAGGAAGCGGGCGTTCTCGGCCGGCAGGCCGATGGAGATGCGCAGGTGCTGCGGCATGCCGTAGCCACCGACCGGGCGAACGATCACGCCTTCGGCGAGCAGGGCCTGGTAGACCGGGCCGGCGTCACGCTTGAGGTCCACGGCGATGAAGTTGCCCTTGGAAGGAATCCACTGCAGGTCCAGTGCGCGCAGGCCGTTTTCCAGCTGGGCCATGCCTTCGTCATTGATGCGTTTGCCTTCGGCCAGGTACTCGACGTCGTCCAGTGCGGCGCAGGCGGCGGCCAGGGCCAGGCTGTTGACGTTGAACGGCTGGCGCACGCGGTTAAGCACGTCGGCGACCTGCGCCGAGGAGATCGCGTAGCCGACACGCAGCGACGCCAGGCCATAAGCCTTGGAGAAGGTGCGCGAAACCAGCAGGTTCGGGTAGCGGGCCAGGTACTTCAGGCCATCCGGCAGTTCCTCGCCTTCGGCGTACTCGATGTAGGCCTCGTCCAGCACCACCAGGACGTTCTCCGGAACCTGCGACAGGAAGCGCTCCAGCGCATCCGGGCCGAACCAGGTGCCGGTGGGGTTGTTCGGGTTGGCGATGAAGACCACGCGGGTGTTGGCATCGATGGCCGCCAGCATGGCTTCCAGGTCATGGCCCCAGTCCTTGGCCGGCACGACCTTGCCCTGGGCGCCGACGGCCTGGGTGGAGATCGGGTAGACGGCAAAGGCGTACTGGCTGAACACGGCGTTCAGGCCGGGCGCGAGATAGGCGCGGGCGACCAGATCGAGGATGTCGTTGGAGCCGTTGCCCAGAGTCACCTGCGCGGTGCCGACGCGACAGCGAGCGGCCAGGCGGCTCTTCAGCTCGAAGCCGTTGCCGTCGGGATAGCGGGTCAGCTCGGCCAGTTCAGCGCGGATCGCTTCGAGCGCCTTCGGGCTCGGGCCCAGCGGGTTCTCGTTGCTGGCCAGCTTGATGATGCCGGCGGGATCGAGCTTCAGCTCACGGGCCAGCTCATCGACCGGCTTGCCGGGCACATAGGGGGAAAGCTTCTGCACGCCCGGCTGAGCCAGGGCAAGGAAATCACACGACATCGCTAAAAGCCTCAAGCTATGGGCCGCAAGCCGTTCCCCGGCGCACCGGTGGCTTGCGGCTCGCGGTTTCTCAGAGAACCGCTTTGGGGTAGGAACCCAGCACCTTCAGGGCAACGGCTTCGCTGCTGATCTTTTCCAGCACGTCCTTGATCAGCGGGTCCTTGTGGTGGCCGACGAAGTCGATGAAGAACACGTAGGTCCACTTGCCGCTGCGCGACGGGCGGGTCTCGATGCGGGTCAGGTCGATGCCGTTGGTGTGGAACGGCACCAGCAGCTCATGCAGCGCGCCCGGCTTGTTGCGCATGGAGACGATGATGGAGGTCTTGTCGTCGCCGGTGGGCGGCACTTCCTGGTTGCCGATCATGAGGAAGCGCGTGGAGTTGTCCGGGCGGTCCTCGATCTTCTCGTGCAGCTTGTCCAGGCCGTACAGGCTGGCGGCCATGTCGCCGGCGATGGCTGCGCTGTTCCACTCGCTCTTCACCCGCTTGGCGGCGTCGGCGTTGCTGGAGACTGCTACGCGCTCGACGTTCGGGTAGTGCGCGTCCAGCCACTTGCGACACTGGGCCAGGGACTGGGCGTGGGAGTAGATGCGGGTGATGTTGTTGGTCTTGGTGTTCTCGCCCACCAGCAGGTGGTGGTGGATGCGCAGCTCCACCTCGCCGCAGATCACCAGGTCGTGCTCGAGGAAGCTGTCGAGGGTGTGGTTGACCGCGCCTTCTGTGGAGTTTTCCACAGGCACCACGCCAAAGTTCACCGCACCGGCGGCGACTTCACGGAACACTTCGTCGATAGCGGCCATCGGGGTGCTGATCACCGCGTGGCCGAAGTGCTTGAGCGCCGCGGCCTGGGTGAAGGTGCCTTCCGGGCCGAGGTAGGCCACTTTCAGCGGCTGTTCCAGGGCGAGGCAGGAGGACATGATCTCGCGGAACAGACGAGCGACTTCCTCGTTGTCCAACGGCCCCTTGTTCAGCTCCATGATGTGCTTGAGCACCCAGGCCTCGCGCTCGGGCCGGTAGAACACCGGCTTCTCGCCTTCGGCCAGGGAGGCCATCTTCACGCGCGCCACGTCGGTGGCGCAGCGGGCACGTTCGCTGATCAGCTCGAGGATCTTCTCGTCGAGGCTGTCGATGCGTACGCGCAAAGCCTTGAGCTGGTCAGCGTCGCTCATCAGCCGTGCTCCTTCTCGAACTCGGCCATGTAGCCGACCAGGGCTTCGATGGCGTCCAGGCCCAGGGCGTTATAGATGGAGGCACGCATGCCGCCCACCGAACGGTGGCCTTTCAGGTTGAGCAGGCCGCGCGCGTCGGCACCGATGAGGAAGGCCTTGTCGAGCTTCTCGTCGGCCAGGCGGAACGGCACGTTCATCCAGGAGCGGGCGCTGGGCTGGATCGGGTTGGTGTAGAAGTCGCTGCTGTCGATGAAGGAATACAGCATGTCCTTCTTCGCGCGGTTGCGCTTCTCCATGGCGTCGACGCCGCCCTGTTCCTTCAGCCACTGGAAGACCAGGCCGGAGAGGTACCAGGAGTAGGTCGCCGGAGTGTTGTACATGGAGCCGTTATCGGCGGCGACCTTGTAGTTGAGCATGGTCGGGCAGATGCTGCGGGCGCGGCCCAGCAGGTCTTCGCGCACGATGACCACCACCAGGCCGCTGGGGCCGATGTTCTTCTGCGCGCCGGCGTAGATCAGGCCGAACTTCGACACGTCGATCGGGCGGGAGAGGATGTCCGAGGACATGTCGACCACCAGCGGGACGTCGCCGACTTCCGGAATCCAGTCGAATTCCAGGCCACCGATGGTCTCGTTGGACGCGTAGTGCAGGTACGCGGCGTCCTTGGACAGGTTCCACTCGTTCTGCCCGGGGATGGCGAAGTAGTCGTACTTGGACGCGCTGGCAACCACGTTGACGTTGCCGAAGCGGCGAGCCTCTTCGATGGCCTTCTTCGACCAGATGCCGGTTTCCACATAGTCCGCCACGCCGTCTTCGGGCAGCAGGTTCAGCGGGATCTCGGCGAACTGCTGGCTGGCGCCGCCCTGCAGGAACAGCACCTTGTAGTTCGACGGCACGCCCATCAGGTCGCGCAGGTCCTGCTCGGCCTTCTCGGCGATGGCCACGTAGTCGTCGCTACGGTGGCTCATCTCCATGACCGACAGGCCCTTGCCCTGCCAATCCAGCAGTTCGGCGCGGGCGCGCTCCAGCACCTCGGTGGGAAGCGCCGCGGGACCGGCGCAGAAGTTAAAGGCTCGCTTGCTCACATCCACTCTCGCTTTCAGTCTTCGCTGGCCTGCGGGGCTTCTTCAGCCGCAGCTTCGCCTGCTTCTTGGTTCTCGTCCGACACGTCGCCTTCGACGATCTCGCCATCGATGACGTCGTCTTCCACGACGGTAGGCTCCTGCACCCGCTCTAGGCCCACGACGGTCTCGTCGGCAGCCAGCTTGATGAGGATCACGCCCTGGGTGTTACGGCCAGCGCCGCGAACTTCGTCGACACGGGTACGCACCAGGGTGCCCTGGTCGGAAATCAGCATGATTTCCTCACCGTCCAGTACCTGCACGGCGCCGACCAGGTTGCCGTTACGCTCGTTGATCACCATGGCGATCACGCCCTGGCCACCACGGCCGCGGCGCGGGTAGTCGGCCAGCGGGGTGCGCTTGCCGTAACCGCGCTCGGAAGCGGTGAGGATCTGCGCCTCGCGGCACTCCGGAATCAGCATGGAGATGATGCGCTGGTCTTCGGCCAGGCGCATGCCACGCACGCCACGGGCGTTACGGCCCATGATGCGCACCTTGCTTTCCTTGAAGCGGATCACCTTGCCGGCGTTGGAGAACATCATCACGTCCTTCGAACCGTCGGTGATGGCGGCGGCGATCAGCGAGTCGCCCTCTTCCAGCTTCAGGGCGATCAGGCCGTTGGAGCGCGGCTTGGTGAACTGGATCAGCGGGGTCTTCTTCACGGTGCCTTTCATGGTGGCCATGAAGATGTACGCGCCGGTCGGCTCGTCCTGGCTGAAGTCGGCGTCGTCGCCCTCTTCGGCCTCTTCGGCTTCCACCACTTCGGCGACCTGTTCGGCAACCACGTCGTCGTCATCGCCTTCTTCACCGGCGAACTGGGCGCGCACGGCTTCCAGGTCGATCTGCAGCATCGCGGTGATGCGCTCGCCTTCGTCCAGCGGCAGCAGGTTCACCAGCGGACGGCCACGGGCGGTACGCGAGGCCTCCGGGATCTCGAAGGTACGCAGCCAGTAGACCTTGCCCTTGCTGGAGAACAGCAGCAGGGTGGCGTGGCTGTTGGCGACCAGCAGGTGCTCGATGTAGTCCTCGTCCTTCACGCCGCTGGCGGACTTGCCCTTGCCACCGCGACGCTGGGCCTCGTAGGCGGCCAGCGGCTGGGACTTGGCGTAGCCGCCGTGGGAGATGGTCACCACACGCTCTTCTTCGGTGATCAGGTCGGCGATGGTCAGGTCCATCTGCGACGCGACGATCTCGGTGCGGCGGGCGTCGCCGAACTCCGCTTTCACCTTCTCCAGCTCTTCGCGAATGACTTCCATCAGGCGCTCGGGGCTGGTCAGGATGCGGATCAGCTCGCCGATCAGGGTGAGGATTTCCTGGTACTCGGACAGGAGCTTCTCGTGCTCCAGGCCGGTCAGGCGGTGCAGGCGCAGTTCCAGGATGGCCTGGGCCTGTTCCGGCGACAGGTAGTACTTGCCGTCGCGCAGGCCGTACTGCTCGTCCAGGTCTTCCGGACGGCAGGAGTCGGCGCCAGCGCGCTCGACCATGGCTTCCACGGCGCTGGATTCCCAGGCGGTGGCGATCAGGCGTTCCTTGGCTTCGGCCGGGGTCGGCGAGGTCTTGATCAGCTCGATCACCGGGTCGATGTTCGACAGGGCAACGGCCTGACCTTCCAGGATGTGGCCGCGTTCGCGAGCCTTGCGCAGCTCGTAGACGGTCCGGCGGGTCACCACTTCACGGCGGTGGCGGATGAAGACCTCGAGCATTTCCTTGAGGTTCATCGTGCGCGGCTGGCCGTCGACCAGGGCCACCACGTTGATGCCGAAGACGCTCTGCAGTTGGGTCTGGGCGTAGAGGTTGTTCAGCACGACCTCGCCCACTTCGCCACGGCGCAGCTCGATGACCACGCGCATGCCGTCCTTGTCGGACTCGTCGCGCAGCTCGGTGATGCCTTCGATCTTCTTCTCTTTCACCAGCTCCGCGATCTTCTCGATCAGGCGGGCCTTGTTCAGCTGGTAGGGCAGCTCGGTGATGATGATCTGCTGGCGGTTGCCGCCCTTCTCCATGTCCTCGATGGTGGCGCGGGCACGGATATAGATGCGGCCACGACCGGTGCGATAGGCCTCGATGATGCCCGCACGGCCGTTGATGATGCCCGCCGTCGGGAAGTCCGGGCCGGGGATGTAGTTCATCAGGTCGTCGATGGACAGCTCGGGGTTGTCCATCAGCGCCAGGCAGCCGTCGATCACCTCGGAGAGGTTGTGCGGCGGGATGTTGGTCGCCATGCCCACGGCGATGCCGCTGGAACCGTTGACCAGCAGGTTCGGGATCTTGGTCGGCATGACCGCCGGGATCTGCTCGGTGCCGTCATAGTTGGGCACCCAGTCGACGGTTTCCTTGTCCAGGTCGGCGAGCAGCTCATGGGCGAGCTTGGCCATGCGCACTTCGGTGTATCGCATGGCCGCGGCGTTGTCGCCGTCCACCGAACCGAAGTTGCCCTGGCCGTCGACCAGCATGTAGCGCAGCGAGAAGGGCTGGGCCATGCGGACGATGGTGTCGTACACCGCGGTGTCACCGTGCGGGTGGTACTTACCGATCACATCACCGACCACACGGGCGGATTTCTTGTAGGGCTTGTTCCAGTCGTTGCCCAGTTCGCTCATGGCGTACAGGACGCGGCGATGCACGGGCTTCAAGCCGTCGCGCGCATCGGGCAGGGCACGACCGACGATCACGCTCATGGCGTAATCGAGGTAGGACTGTCGGAGTTCGTCTTCGATGTTGACCGGGAGGATTTCTTTGGCCAGTTCGCCCATGAGAAGCCTGGTTCCTTTTTCAAATGGGACTCCGCCACGCTCGTCCTGAGCCCGACGGAGCGCGGTGCGCCATCAAAGCGCCACCGACTCTCTACAAATCAACGACTTATTGCGCTGATTCGCGATGCTGAAGGGGGTGCGAAAACGCCCCCCGAAGAACCGTCGGAGCTTACCACAAGCCAGGGTGAAGACCTACCCTCGCCCAGCCCCCACGATGAATTGCCGCAGCCCTGTCAGTGCAGGCGCTTGCGGCTCATCAGCTGGGCCATGCGCTCGGCGTCCGGGCGTTCGACCACGCCACGCTCGGTCACGATCGCGTCGATCAGGTCCGCCGGAGTCACATCGAACACCGGATTGAAGGCATCTACCTCGGCAGCGACCCGTTTGCCGCCGATCTCCAGCAGTTCGCGGCCGTCGCGCTCCTCGATCGGGATGTCCTCGCCGCTTTCCAGGCTCATGTCGATGGTCGAACTGGGCGCCACCACCATGAAGCGCACGCCGTGGTGCATGGCATTGACCGCCAGCTGGTAGGTGCCGATCTTGTTGGCCACGTCACCGTTGGCGGTGATGCGGTCGGCCCCGACTATGACCCAGGTGATGCTTTCGGTCTTCATCAGGTGCGCGGCGGCGGCGTCTGCGTTGAGGGTGACCGGTACGTTCTCGTTGGCCAGCTCCCAGGCGGTCAGCCGCGCGCCCTGCAGCCAGGGGCGGGTTTCGTCGGCGTAGACGCGCTCGATCAAGCCTTCCAGGTGCGCGGCACGGATCACCCCCAGCGCGGTGCCGAAGCCGCCGGTGGCCAGGGCGCCGGTGTTGCAGTGGGTGAGGATCTTCTGCGGACCGCTGTGCTGCTTGCGGATCAGCTCCACGCCCAGCTGGGCCATGGTCAGGTTGGCCTCGCGATCGCTTTCATGGATGGCGATGGCTTCCGCTTCCAGTACCGGCATCGGGTCCTCACCCGGCTTCAGGCGCTCCAGGCGGTCGCGCATGCGGTTCAGCGCCCAGAACAGGTTGACCGCGGTCGGCCGCGACTCGGCCAGTAAGGTGAAGTCCTCTTCCAGCGCCGCACGCCAGTCGCCGCCAGCGGCCAGGCGGGCGCGCAGGCCCAGGACCACGCCATAGGCGGCGGCAATGCCGATGGCCGGCGCGCCACGCACCACCATCTGGCGGATGGCGTCGGCCACGCCTTCGGCGCTTTCATAGGTCAGCCAGGTTTCTTCCAGCGGCAGCAAGCGCTGGTCCAGCAGGCGGAGGGTCCCCTTGCGCCAATCAATGGCCGTAACCCGTTCGGCCGCCAACAGTCGCTCACGCATGGAACACCTCGTCATTCGAATGGAATCGCGGACCAATCCCGGCCCCCAGGAATCTTCCCGCACCAGCGGGTAAAAGCGCGGAGTATACCGAGCCGGAGGCGCAGGCGCTCGGCTATACTCCGACCCACTTTCCGCCGCGCCCAGGATGCGCTTCATGCCCACTGCCAAAGCCCCGCTCGACCTGCTTCTGCTCCCCACCTGGATCGTCCCCGTGGAACCCGCCGGCATCGTCCTGCGCGATCACGGCCTGGGCATCCGCGACGGCCGCATCGCCCTGCTCGCCCCGCGCGCCGAGGCAATGCAGCATCCGGCCACGGAGACCCGCGAACTGCCGGGCATGCTGCTCGCCCCCGGCCTGATCAATGCCCATGGCCACGCGGCGATGAGCCTGTTCCGCGGCATGGCCGACGATCTGGCGCTGATGACCTGGCTGCAGGAGCATATCTGGCCGGCCGAGGCCAAATGGGTGAATGAGGCGTTCGTCCGCGACGGCAGCGAACTGGCGATTGCCGAGCAGATCAAGGGTGGCATCACCTGCTTCGCCGACAAGTATTTTTATCCGCAGATCACTTGCGAAGCCGTGCACAAGGCCGGGGTACGCGCACAGATCGCCGTGCCGGTGCTGGACTTCCCGGTGCCCGGAGCCCGCGATGCCGACGACGCGATCCGCCAGGGTCTGGCGCTGCGCGACGACCTCAAGCACCACCCGCGCATCAAAGTGGCCTTCGGCCCGCACGCGCCCTACACGGTCAGCGACGACAAGCTGGAAAAAATCCTGATGCTCGCCGAGGAACTGGATGCAGGCATCCACATGCACGTCCACGAGACCGCCTTCGAAGTGCAGCAGGCTCTGGAAAAGGATGGCGAGCGGCCACTGGCCCGCCTGCATCGTCTCGGCCTGCTCGGCCCGCGCTTCCAGGCCGTGCACATGACCCAGGTGAATGAAGAGGACCTGGCCATGCTGGTGGAAACCAACAGCTCGGTGGTGCACTGCCCCGAGTCCAACCTCAAGCTGGCCAGCGGTTTCTGTCCGGTGGAACGGCTGTGGCAGGCTGGCGTCAACGTCGCCATCGGCACCGACGGCGCGGCCAGCAACAACGACCTGGACCTGCTCGGCGAAACCCGCACTGCCGCCCTGCTGGCCAAGGCGGTGGCCGGCCAGGCCACCGCGCTGGACGCCCACCGCGCCCTGCGCATGGCCACCCTGAACGGCGCCCGCGCCCTGGGCATGGAGCAGGAAACCGGCAGCCTGGAGCTGGGCAAATCCGCCGACCTGGCCGCCTTCGACCTCTCCGGCCTGGCCCAGCAGCCGGTCTACGAGCCGGTTTCCCAGCTGATCTATGCCAGCGGCCGCGACTGCGTGCGGCATGTCTGGGTCGGCGGCAAGCAGCTGCTGGAAGACGGCAAGCTCACCCGCCTGGACGAAGAACGCCTGATCGCCGTCGCCGGCGAATGGGGTCGCAAGATCGCCGGCGCCTGAGCCCCCTCAAGCCCGGACATCCTCGCGCAGCGCGGCCAGCCATGCGGGCCGCCGCTGCGACAATCTGTCATGCCGCGCCCCATCTGCCGCACGAAGCTGGCATCATAGGCGCCATTCGTTTTTCAGCTTTATGAGCATAGGGACACCATGAGCAACGTCGACCACGCCGAGATCGCCAAATTCGAGGCCCTCGCCCACCGCTGGTGGGACCGCGAAAGCGAGTTCAAGCCCCTGCACGACATCAACCCACTGCGGGTCAACTGGATCGACGAGCGCGTCAGCCTCGCCGGCAAGAAGGTGCTCGACGTCGGCTGCGGCGGCGGCATTCTCAGCGAAGCCATGGCGCAGCGTGGCGCCACCGTCACCGGCATCGACATGGGCGAAGCCCCCCTGGCCGTCGCCCAACTGCATCAGCTGGAATCCGGCGTACCGGTGGAATACCGCCGCATCACCGCCGAAGAGCTGGCCGAGGAAATGCCAGAGCAGTTCGACGTGGTGACCTGCCTGGAGATGCTCGAACACGTGCCGGACCCGGCCTCGGTCATCCGCGCCTGCTACAAGATGGTCAAGCCCGGCGGCCAGGTGTTCTTCTCCACCATCAACCGCAACCCGAAGGCCTATCTGTTCGCCATCGTCGGCGCGGAATACGTGATGCGCCTGCTGCCGCGCGGCACCCACGACTTCAAGAAGTTCATCCGCCCCTCCGAGCTGGGTGCCTGGTCGCGCGACGCGGGCCTTGCGGTCAAGGACATCATCGGCCTGACCTACAACCCGCTGACCAAGCACTACAAGCTGGCGGACGACGTCGACGTCAACTACATGATCCAGACCCTGCGCGAGGAGTGAATCGCATGCTCAAGGCGGTTCTCTTCGATATGGACGGCACGCTGCTGGACACCGCGCCGGACTTCATCGCCGTCTGCCAGGCGATGCTCAAGGCCCATGGCCGTGCGCCGATCGACGACAAGCGCATCCAGGACGTGGTCTCCGGTGGCGCCCGCGCCATGGTCGCCGCGACCTTCGACATGGACCCGGAAGCGCCTGGCTTCGAGACCCTGCGCCAGGAGTTCCTCGACCGCTACCAGGAGCATTGCGCCGTATTCACCCGCCCGTACGACGGCATGCCCGAGCTGCTGGCAAGCATCGAGCAGTCGCGGCTGATCTGGGGCGTAGTGACCAACAAGCCGGTACGCTTCGCCGCGCCGATCATGCAGCAGCTGGGGCTGGCCGAGCGCTCGGCCGTGCTGGTCTGCCCGGACCACGTGAAGCACAGCAAACCGGACCCGGAAATGCTCCTGCTGGCCTGCAGCCAGCTGAAGGTCGATCCGTCGGAAGTGCTGTTCATCGGTGACGACCTGCGCGACATCGAGTCGGGCCGCGCCGCCGGGACCAAGACTGCAGCCGTGCGCTATGGCTACATCCACCCGGACGACAACCCCGCGCACTGGGGCGCCGACGTCATCGTCAACCACCCGAGCGAGCTGCTGGCCGTCCTCGACCGTGCCCTCTGCAGCTGCTGAAGCAGCCTCAAGCAACACGCCGCAAGCTTCGCGTTCACGCCGCTCTTTGCCGCTGACCGCCTGAAGCTTGCCGCTCTCCGAAGGAGCCCCCATGTTCGACTATTCCGCCCGTCCCGACCTCCTCAAGGGCCGCGTGATCCTGGTGACCGGCGCCGGCCGCGGCATTGGCCGGGCCGCATCGCTCACCTTCGCCGCCCATGGCGCCACCGTGCTGCTGCTGGGCAAGACCGAGGAATACCTCAACGAGGTGTATGACGAGATCGTCGCCGCCGGCCATCCGGAACCGGTGGTGATCCCGCTGAACCTGGAAACCACCCTGCCGCACCAGTACGACGAGTTGGCGGCCACCATCGAGAAGGAGTTCGGCAAGCTCGACGGCCTGTTGCACAACGCCTCGATCCTCGGCCTGCGTTCGCCCATCGAGCAGATTTCCACCGACAACTTCACCCGCGTCATGCAGGTGAACGTCAACGCCATGTTCAGCCTGACCCACACCCTGCTGCCGCTGCTCAAGCTCTCCGAGGATGCCTCGGTGATCTTCACCTCCAGCAGCGTCGGTCGTAAGGGGCGCGCCTACTGGGGTGCCTACGCGGTGTCGAAGTTCGCCACCGAAGGCCTGATGCAGGTGCTGGCGGACGAATGCGAGGACATCACCCGCGTCCGCGCCAACAGCGTCAACCCCGGTGCCACCCGCACCGCCATGCGCGCCCACGCCTATCCGGGCGAAAATGCCTTCAACAACCCGCTGCCCGAAGAGATCATGCCGGTCTACCTGTACCTGATGGGCCCGGACAGCAAGGGCGTCAACGGCCAGGCCTTCAACGCTCAGGACTGACACCCGATACACGGCGCCCTCGCCCCGCATCGAGGGCGCCGCTTTCCGCCGGTTTTCTGGCAACTGCGCTTTTCCCCCTGGCGCAAAGTGCCATCATTTCGCCATTCTTCTGACAAATCCGCCCTCCTTTCGGAACCCAAGCCCCCTCCTGTCGGTCCATAAGCCCTCTTTTGCAGACTTTTCGAGGGCTGGCACGGAAATCGCTCTGTCCCTCCTGTCGCCGTATGAAACGCGCCAGAGGTTGCCTCGCGCCATGGTTCCCCCCAACAAGTCCAACACCATCGATTTCGATGCCGCCAAGCTCCAGCGCCTGGCCGCCCAGGAGCCGCGCCAGCGCTCCGGGCGCCCGCTCGACCTGCTGGAGCTGCGCCAGCATCTGAACCTGCAATTGCAGGCGAGCCTGGAAGCCGACCGCATCCTGGCGGTGTTCTTCAGCGAGATTCAGCGCCTGCTGCCAGTGGACTACCTGGCTTATCAGCACAGCGGGGCGGACCTGCGCCTGGAGTTCGGCGAGGCGGCACAGCACAGCGCCGACTACCGCCTCATTCACGACGGCGAGTACCTGGGCGAGCTCTGCTTCCGCCGCCGCCTGCGCTTCTCCGAGGCCGAGCTGGGCCAACTGGAATCGCTGATGGCCTGCCTGCTCTACCCCCTGCGCAACGCTCTGCTCTACCGCGCCGCGGTACAGTCGGCCCTGCGCGACGCGCTCACCGGCACCGGCAACCGCATCGCCATGGACCAGGCCCTGACCCGCGAGGTCGAGGTCGCCCGGCGTCACCTGCAGCCACTGTCGGTGCTGATGCTCGACCTGGACCACTTCAAGCAGATCAACGACGTGCACGGCCACAGTATCGGCGACGACGCCCTGCGTGCGGTGGCAGAGGCCATCAAGGCCAGCCTGCGCAACGTCGACATGGTGTTCCGTTTTGGCGGCGAGGAATTCCTCGTGCTGCTCTCCAACACCTCCGGCAGCAGCGCCGCCCAGGTAGGCGAGCGGCTGCGGCGCGCCGTGGAGGAGCTGGACCTGGCCATCGACGGCAAACGTTTGCCGCTGTCGATCAGCCTGGGCTGTGCCTCGCTCAATGCCGGCGAGTCGGTGGACGATCTGTTGCGCCGTGCCGACAACGCCTTGTACGAAGCCAAGCGCGATGGGCGTAATCGACTGGCCTGCGCCAGCTGAGGTCTCCGGGAGACCCTCGTAGGATGGGTGGAGCCTGGGCGATATCCATGCTGTCGGTGCCTGGATTGATGGGTATCGCTTCGCTCCACACCATCCTACCGACTCGACAAAGGCGATCCCGCAAGCACCCATCGAATCCCAGGCAAGAAAAAAGGACTCCGAGGAGTCCTTTTTTTCATTTCAGCTGACGCTTAGCGCTTGAAGCCCGGACGCATGCCATCACCGGCGGCTTGCGGACGACGCTTGGCGATCGGCTTGCGCGCCGGTTTGCCCGGACGCTCGGCCAGCGGGGCACCCTTGTCGCGCTCGGGCGCGCGCGCCGGACGATCACTCGGTGCCTTGCGCGGAGCACGGCCTTCGCCGGCATCGCTACGCGGCCCACGGGCCGGACGCTCCGCACCATCGCGCGGAGCGCGAGCAGGACGGTCGGCATCACGCGGCTTGCGCGGAGCGCGGCCTTCGCCGGCATCGCTGCGCGGACCACGGGCCGGACGATCACCGGCATCGCGCGGAGCGCGTGCAGGACGATCGCTGCCGGCGTCACGCGGTTTGCGCGGGGCACGGCTGTCTTCACCGCGCGGGGCGCGGGCCGGACGCTCATCGCCGTCACGCGAACCACGGGCTGGGCGCTCACCGGCAGCCGGACGCGGCGCACGGTGCGAGCGCTCCTCGTCATGCTCCTTGCGCGAACGCGAGCCACGGCCCGGACGCTCGCTGGGCGCCAGCTTCTTGCCGAGCTTGCGCGACTGACGCTCGATCTTCTCCATGGCCTTGCCGGACAGGTTCGGCAGGGCGACGGGCTTGAGGCCGACTTCCTCGCTGAGGATGTCGACTTCGCGCTGATCCATTTCGCGGTAGCGGCCCATGGTCAGCTCGGAGGTCAGGAAGACCGGTCCGAAGCGCACGCGTTTCAGGCGGCTGACGATCACGCCCTGGGATTCCCACAGGCGGCGGACCTCGCGGTTACGGCCTTCCATCACCACCACGTGGTACCAGTGGTTGAAACCTTCGCCACCAGGCGCTTCCTGGATGTCGCTGAACTTGGCCGGGCCGTCTTCGAGCATCACGCCGGCTTTCAGGCGCTCGATCATCTCTTCGTCGACTTCGCCACGCACGCGTACGGCGTACTCGCGATCCATCTCGTAAGACGGGTGCATCAGGCGGTTGGCCAGCTCACCGTCGGTGGTGAACATCAGCAGGCCGGTGGTGTTGATGTCCAGGCGGCCGATGTTGATCCAGCGGCCGCTGCGCAGGCGCGGCAGGCGGTCGAATACGGTCGGACGACCTTCCGGATCGTCGCGGGTGCAGACTTCGCCTTCGGGCTTGTTGTAGATCAGCACGCGGCGGACGTGCTCTTCGATCTTCTCACGCTTGAGCAGGCGGTCATCGACGGCGATGGCGTCATGGTCGCCCACGCGCTGGCCGAGGGTGGCCACGGCGCCGTTGACCTTGACTCGACCGTCTTCGATCCAGGCCTCGACGTCACGGCGCGAGCCGACGCCCATGCGCGCGAGGACTTTCTGCAGTTTCTCGCCGGCCGGGGCTGGGGTAAGTTCTTCAAGGTTTTCGTGCGTGTCGGTCATCTGGGCACCTCCCGGTGTGGCATGCAACGAATAAAAAGGTCGCGCATCATACGCGCTTGCGGGCGGCAAAGCACCGCCCGCGATCGGGAAAGACTAGTCGAGTTACGGGGGAACGCGCCCATGCGGCACGAAGATGACTTCACCGGCGCCAAGCTTGCGCTGTTCCATGCCGGCCAACTGGTGGTCTACAAGCGCGACGAAAAACCCGGCATCCCCTACCCCGGCTGCTGGGACTTTCCCGGCGGCGGCCGCGAGGGCAACGAAACACCGGCGCAATGCGCCCTGCGCGAGCTGGAGGAAGAATTCGCCCTGCGCCTGGACGAACGGCGCATCGAATGGCAGCGCCGCTACCGCGCCACCCACGGCCCAGCGCCCTGGGCCTGGTTCCTGGTGGCGCGCCTGGAGCAGGCCGAATTCGATGCCATCCGTTTCGGCGATGAAGGCCAGTACTGGCGCCTGATGCGCGTCAGCGAATACCTCGCCCACGAGCAGGCGGTGGATTACCTGCAGGAACGCCTGCGGCATTTCCTCGCAGGGTGCGCCCGGACCGACTGAATCCGTGCGGCGGACTGCTGATATGCATTTGCACGGCCCATCTGAATCTGTTTCCCACTGACGCATCTCCTTAGATTGCCCGCACACCGGAGCTCGCCGCCGATCCACCTGCGCGCGCCCGGACGTTCTGACACAAGCGGGAATCCAGCATGAACACGATAAGCACGGAGCAGGCGTACAACTACAAGGTGGTCCGCCAGTTCGCCATCATGACGGTGGTCTGGGGCGTGGTCGGCATGGCCATGGGGGTACTGATCGCCTCCCAACTGGTCTGGCCGCAACTGAACCTTGACCTGCCATGGACCAGTTTCGGGCGCCTGCGCCCGCTGCACACCAGCCTGGTGATCTTTGCCTTCGGCGGCTGCGCGTTGTTCGCCACCAGCTACTACACGGTACAGCGCACCTGCCAGGCGCGGCTGTTCTCGGACAGCCTGGCAGCCTTCACCTTCTGGGGCTGGCAGGCGCTGATCGTGGTGATGCTGATCACCCTGCCGCTGGGCTACACCACCACCAAGGAATACGCCGAGATCGAATTCACCGGCGCGGTGTGGATGGCCATCGTCTGGGTCGCCTACGCGGTGGTGTTCTTCGGCACCCTGATGAAGCGCAAGACCCCGCACATCTATGTGGGCAACTGGTTCTTCGCCGCCTTCATCGTGGTCACCGCGATGCTGCACATCGTCAATCACCTGTCGATTCCGGTGAGCTGGTTCAAGTCCTACCCGGTGTACTCCGGCGCCACCGACGCCATGGTGCAGTGGTGGTACGGCCACAACGCGGTGGGCTTCTTCCTCACCACCGGCTTCCTCGGGATGATGTATTACTTCGTGCCCAAGCAGGCCGGGCGCCCGGTGTATTCGTACCGGCTGTCCATCGTGCACTTCTGGGCACTGATCACCCTGTACATCTGGGCCGGCCCGCACCACCTGCACTACACCGCCCTGCCCGACTGGGCGCAGTCGCTGGGCATGGTGATGTCGCTGATCCTCCTGGCGCCGAGCTGGGGCGGGATGATCAACGGCATGATGACGCTCTCGGGCGCCTGGCATAAGTTGCGCACCGACCCGATCCTGCGCTTCCTCGTCGTGTCCCTGGCCTTCTACGGCATGTCGACTTTCGAAGGCCCGATGATGGCCATCAAGACCGTCAACGCCCTGTCGCACTACACCGACTGGACCATCGGCCACGTCCATGCCGGCGCCCTGGGCTGGGTGGCGATGATCTCCATCGGCTCGCTCTACCATCTGATTCCCAAGGTCTTCGGCCGCGAGCAGATGCACAGCATCGGCCTGATCAACGCGCACTTCTGGCTGGCCACCATCGGCACGGTCCTCTACATCGCCTCGATGTGGGTCAACGGCATCACCCAGGGGCTGATGTGGCGCGCGGTCAATGCCGACGGCACCCTCACCTACTCCTTCGTGGAAGCCCTGCAGGCCAGCCATCCGGGCTTCGTGGTGCGCATGACCGGTGGCCTGATGTTCCTCAGCGGCATGCTGCTGATGGCCTGGAACACCTGGATGACCGTGCGCCGCGCGCAACCGCAGGCCATGCTGGCCGCCCAACGGATGGCCTGAGATGACGCTGTGGCTGGGGCTGGCCGGCCTGCTGGCGCTGTACTTCGGTGTCGGCTGGACCCTAGGGGCGCACCGCGAACGTGGCATCGAGGAGGCCAGCATGCTGCCCTTCGCCGATGACGACGAAGTGGCCCGACGCATGGAAAAAGCCACCGGGCGCAGCCGTACCGGCTGCGCCTGCCCTGGCCAATGCCGGGGCGACTGCGAACACTGGCGCGACTGGGCGCCCTAGCTCTACAGCTGAAAAGCGCAGCTGCGACAGAGCGCCGCATCACCTGCATCAATCTTCATTAGCAAGCACATCAATTTCTCGGCGGGCGACCGGGATGGAAATATCTGTCCCGTGCCCCGCCACCTGATGGACGCCTGCAGCATCGTCCCCTGTCCTGTCTGGCCCCCAGGACAGACATCATCGATGCCAGCGCTCCCCGGTGGGGCTTTCAAACCCATTGATCGAGCTCGCACACCGAGTTCGCCACCGAGGAATATCAGAATGAAGCTTGCCTCTGTCGTGTCGGCTGTCATCTCCAGCCTCGCCCCCCTGGCTTTTGCCCAGGACGCAATCAAGACCCCCGGCGCCGATCTGCCGGCCACCGAATACCACTACGGCATGGCCCTGGACGTGGACAAGGTGCTGCACCGCACCGACAACTCCGGCAAGGTCGGCATCGTTCCGGCATACATGGTCTACCAGGATCACCAGGGCGAAACCCACAAGGTTCGCTTCCTCGAATGGGGCGGCAGCACCAGCCAGGGCTGAGCCTTACCGAACATCGCCCTCCGGCCGTCTTGGCCAAACCCCGCGAGCCTGTGGTGGCGGTCGGGGGGCGATCCTGATGACAGTGGCGCCGTCAGCCCCTGGGAGCGGACCTTGTCCGCGAAATCCAGAGCGGAGAAATCCGCCCCTACAGGAAAACCTCCGAGCACGGCGCCGCCTGTAGGAGCGAGCTTGCTCGCGAAGCGCCTGGCACCGGCATATCAGGAACGTAGGGCGGATCGCCGTTTGACCTTGATCTCAGGGCACTCCGAACTCAGCCCCGGAGCCGATGGCAAACAATGGTGTAACCGCGCACAACCGCGAACGGTTGTATGCCCTACGGGCCATCCTGCCGATACGGCAACGCCGCCCGCGCTTCTTCCGCGTACGCCAGGATCCCCACCCGCTCCTGCTCCAGGAACTCCGCCACCGCCTCCCGCAACCCCGGATGACCAAGGCGATGCCAGGAGCGTGTGATCACCGGCTCGAAGCCGCGAATCAACTTGTGCTCGCCCTGCGCCCCGGCATCGAAGCGTTGCAGGCCGTGGCCGATGGCGTAGTCGAGGCCCTGGTAGAAGCAGGTCTCGAAATGCAGCCGGTCGAACTCCGCCAGGCAGCCCCAATAACGGCCGTACAGGGTATCGCCACCGACCAGGCTGAAGGCCATGGCTACCGGGCGGCCACCACGATGGGCGAACACCACGCGAATGGCCTCCGGCATGCGCTCGCCAAGCAGGCTGAAGAAGGCCCGCGTCAGGTAGGGCGCCTGCCCGCGCACCTCGTAGGTGCTGCTGTAGCAGGCATAGACGAAGTCCCAGTGCGCCTCGGACAGCTCATGGCCGGCCATCCACACGAAATCGATGCCCAGCCCCGCGACCTGCTCGCGCTCCTTGCGCACCTGCTTGCGCTTGCGCGAACTCAAGGCGTCGAGGAAGTCCTGGAAGTCGCGGTAGCCCCGGTTGCGCCAGTGGTACTGGCAACCCAGGCGCTCCAGCCAGCCATCGGCGCCAGCGAGCAGCGCATCGGCGGCGCCATCGGTGAAGTTCACGTGCACGCCGGAACAGTGCGCCTCATCCACCTCCCCCGCCAGTACGCCAACCAGGCTCAGGGCCGCCTCGGGCGCGCCCAGCAGACGTGCGCCTCCCACCGGCGTAAAGGGAATGCCCACCAGCAGCTTGGGGTAATAGCGAATGCCCGCACGCTGGCAGGCATCGGCCCAGCTCCAGTCGAATACGTATTCGCCGTAGGAATGGCTCTTCAGGTAGGCCGGTGCGGCAGCGAGCAGGCGGTCATCGTCGCCGAACAGGACGCGATGCGCGGGCGTCCAGCCGGTACGACCGCCGACGCTGCCGCTTTCCTCCAGGGCGCTGAGAAAGGCGTGACGCAGGAACGGCTGGTCGTCCGGCAGCAGGGCATCCCACTGACGGGCATCCACATCGGCGAGGCGGGCAAGGGTCTGGATTGGCATGCCCGACAGTCTGGCGCGCGGCGCCCGGGAAGGGAAGATTCGCGCAGGAAAAGCCAGCGGCGATGACATTCACGTTCGTCGGTATCCGGCAAACGGGCTTTACGGCTGGTCTATGGTGGGGATTGACAAGGTTTGCCGGCAACCCTGTCGGCTCGTTCCGCCCCGCCAGGTGCCCGGCCCGGGCCACTGGCGACTCGACCGGAGGACGTCCCATGAGCCTGATGCAGTGCGAATACCGCAAGTACACCATCACCGCCGATGTCGTCGAACATCCCGGCATGCCCACGCCCTGGGCCGGCGGTTGCCACATCACCAGCCCCGACGGCAAGACCACCAAGCGCAAGACCCTGCCGCTGGAGTTCGCCTACATGGCGGACCTGGAGAAAGCCCAGCACGCGTCCATCGCCCACGGTAAATGGCTGGTGGACCAGAGCCTGGACCACGACCGTCCGCTGTTCTGATCAGCAGGCCGGCGCTTCGCTGACCGGCAACTCCGTCAGACGTACCTGCAGGGAAAGGAATTCCTGCGCCGACGACCGCCAGGATTGACCACGCGCCCACTGCGCACAGACCTGGCGGTCCAGTTCCAGCGCCCGCAGACAGGCGCTGCGCAGGTCGTCGTCCAGCGCACCGGTCACGCCCTCCTCCAGCACATCCAGCGGTCCCGCCACCGGGAAGGCCGCTACCGGCGTGCCGCAGGCCAGCGCCTCGTACATCACCAGCCCCAGGGTGTCGGTCCGCGAGGGGAAGACCAGCACACTGGCGCCGCGATAGGCCGCTGCCAGCTCCTCGCCGTGGCGATAGCCGAGGAATTCGGCCTGTGGATAACGCGCCTGCAGCTCCGCCCGCTGCGGGCCGTCCCCCACGACGCGCTTGCGGCCGGGCAGGTCGAGCTCCAGGAAGGCTTCGAGATTCTTCTCCCGTGCCAGGCGCCCCACAGACAGGAACACCGGCTCCGCCGCCGGCGCTCCTTCGCCCGGCTGGAAACGCCGCAGGTCGACCCCCTTGCGCCACAACGCCAGGCGCTCCAGGCCCCGCTCGGCAAAGGCCTCGCGCATCCGCCCGCTGCTCACCAGCACGGCCTGGCTCGGCGCATGGAAGCGGCGCAGGAAGGCATAGCCCCAGGAAAGCGGCAACCAGGGCCAGCGAGTGTTCACGTATTCGGGAAAGCGCGTATGGATGGCGCTGCTGAACCTCAGGCCCCGGCGCATCAGCCAGCGCCGGGCGGCCCAGCCCAGCGGCCCTTCCGTGGCGAGATGGACGCAGTCGGGGGCGAATTCGGCGATCTTCTCGCCGACCTTCCACAGGTCCCAGGCCAGCGGAATCTCCGGATAGCTCGGGCAGGGTCGGTGCCGGAAATCCAGCGGGGTGATCAGCCCGACAGCGTGACCGGCCCCTTCCAGCTCCGCCACCAGCGCCTTGAGGCTGGTGACCACGCCGTTGACCTGCGGTAGCCAGGCATCGGTGACGATCAGCAGCCTCATGCCGCCGTCTCGACCGCCGCCAGCTCAGTGACCTGCGCCTGTTCCTCGGCCAGCCGGTAGAGCTGGATGCTGCCGTCCCAGTGTTCGATCAGCGCGCTACAGGATTCCACCCAATCGCCGCAGTTGAGGTATTCCACCTCACCGATCTGGCGGATCTCCGCGTGGTGGATGTGCCCGCAGACCACGCCATTGAGGCCGCGCTTGTGTACCTCGTGGGCGATGGCTTCCTCGAAGTCGCTGATGAAGTTCACCGCCGTCTTCACCTTGTGCTTGAGGTACGCCGACAGCGACCAGTAGCCATAGCCGTAGCGGCTGCGCCAATGGTTCAGCCAGCGGTTCAGCGTCAGGGTGAACTCGTAGGCCCAGTCGCCGAGGAACGCCAGCCACCTGTGGTAGCGTGTGATCACGTCGAACTGGTCGCCGTGGATCACCAACAGCTGGCGGCCGTCGGCGGTGGTGTGGACTATCTCGTCCACCAGGCGGATGTTGCCCAGCAGCAGCGAGGAATAGCGCCGCAGGAATTCGTCGTGGTTGCCGGTGACGTAGATCACCTCGGTGCCACGCTTGCTCATGGTCAGCAGGCGACGGATCACGTTGGTGTGCGCCTGCGGCCAGTACATGCCGCCGCGCAGTTTCCAGCCATCGATGATGTCGCCGACCAGGTAGATGCGGTCGGCGTGGTAGCGCTTGAGGAAGGCGGCCAGATGCTCGGCCTGGCAATCGCGGGTGCCGAGGTGGACATCGGATATCCACAGGGTCCGTACCCGTTGTTTCTTCGTCGGCGTCATGCGTTGCGCGCTGCTCATCGTCGGCAACCTCCAGTGGGGTTTGTCCAATTTTCGGCGCGGGCGGTGAAGTGCACATGACCGACTGGCGACAGTCCCGTTACAGCCCGCGCCGCGCTAGACTGACGGCCTGCCCGACAGCGTCCCGGATGAGCAGCCCCGATGAGCCAGATCCTCTCCCTGCGCCACTACAGCCACGACCACCTCGCCCACAGCCACAGCCATGCGCAGCTGGTGCTGGGACTGTCCGGCAGCCTGGACTTCGAGGTGGGCGGGCGCGGCAGCCTGGTGACCCGGCAGTGCTTCGCGGTGGTCCCGCGCGAAACCCACCACGCCTGCGCCAGCCCCGACGGCAGCCGCTGCCTGGTGGTCGACCTGGACGACGAAGACGACCTGCTCGCGGGCCTCGGCCAGCACGCCGACGCCGGCCGCCGCCTGCTGGAAACCCCCGGCCAGCGGCTGCTCAACAACGACCAGGCGCAACTGGTGCACTGGCTGGCCAGCAGCTCGCTGCACGACCCGGTTCTGGCGCGTCAGGGCGCGATCCTGCTGCTGGCCAGCCTCGCCGCCGGCCAGCAGCGCATCGAGGAACCGGCGCAACTGCCGCTGGCGAGCCTCGACAGTTACATCGACCGCCACGCCGCGCACCCGCTGCAGGTCGCCGACCTGGCGCGCCTCGCCGGCCTTTCCGCCGCGCGCTTCCACGCCCGCTTCCTCACCGAGACCGGGCTGACGCCCATGGACTACGTGCGCCAGCGCCGCCTGCAACAGGCCCGCGACCTGCTGCGCAGCACGCACCTGCCGGTAGGCGAGATTGCCGCGCAGGTCGGCTACGCCTCGCAGAGCGCCTTTACCGCCGCACTGGTGCGCCAGTTCGGCACCACAGCGCGCCAGCTGCGTCAGGAGGCGCGCGACAATTCCCGCTAGCCGTGCGACAGACAGCCGCGCGCCCACAGCCTAGACTGCCGGCCATTGAACAGGCGACTACACAAGGAAACAGCGATGTCGGCAGACACCATCGAGTGGCAGGACTTCGAACGCGTCGAACTGCGCGTGGGCACCATCGTCCAGGCCGAACCCAACGCGAAGGCGCGCAAGCCCGCCTACATCCTCCAGGTGGACCTCGGCCCGCTGGGGCTAAAGACCTCCAGCGCGCAGATCACCGCGCACTACGCCAGCGAAGACCTTATCGGCCGCCAGGTGCTCTGCGTCTGCAACTTCGCGCCCAAGTCCATCGCCGGGGTGCGCTCGGAAGTGCTGGTCACCGGCGTCTACGACAGCGACGACAGGGTGGTGCTGGCCGGTTTCGACAAGCCGCTGCCCAATGGCGCACGGCTGGCCTGACTTGAGTTTCACCGCAAGCCGGCTGCGCCGGCGCGCATTCTTCCTTTCCATCAAGGTCCCGCCACGGCAGTCGGCGGGTTCGCAGGCATGATTTCCGTTTCCCGACTCACTCCCCGCGGCGCCCTGCTCGGCCTGCATATCGGCGCCCTGATGTTCGGCCTGTCCGGCATCTTCGGCAAACTCATCCTCGCCGGTCCCCTGGTCATCGTCTTCGGTCGCGCGCTGTTCGGCTCGCTGTCGCTGGCGGCGGTGTTCGCCCGGCACCTGCGCGAGCAGAAGAGACCCACGCTGAAACAGGTGGCCATGCTGGTGGGCGGTGGCGTGCTGCTGTGCACCCACTGGCTGACCTTCTTCCTCGCGGTGAAGGTCGGCAACGTCGCCGTCGCCACCCTCGGCTTCGCCAGTTTCCCCGCCTTCACCGTGCTGCTGGAAGGACTGCTGTTCCGCGAGCGCATCCGCAAGGGTGAATACGGGGTCGTGGCGCTGGTGTGCATCGGCCTGGTGATGGTCACCCCGACCCTGGACCTGCGTGACGGCGCCACCGCCGGCCTGCTCTGGGGCACCCTCTCCGGCCTGCTGTTCGCGTTGCTGTCACTGGCCAACCGGGTGAGCGTGCGCGGCATCGACCCGATCCAGGCGGCGCTGTGCCAGAACCTGACCATCATCGCCTGCCTGCTGCCGCTGGTGTTCGTCGAACTGCCGTCGGTGCGTGGCATGGACTGGTTGTGGCTGGTTGCGCTGGGTGTGCTCTGCACCGGCGTGGCCCACAGCCTGTTCGTCGCCAGCCTGCGACTGATCAAGGCGCGCACTGCGGCGGTGATCTTCGCCCTGGAGCCGGTCTACGGTATCGCCTTCGCCACCGTGCTGTTCGGCGAAGCGCCGAGCCTGCGCATGCTGGTCGGCGGCGCGTTGATCATCTTCGCCACCTTCCTGAGCGCCCGAGGGTCGCACTAGCCGCCACCTGCTCCCCGCGTTCGCGGGAACCCGATAAAAAAGGCCGCTTCGCAGCATGCGGATTGCGAACCCTTGCCCCGGGGAGGGATTGCCAAGGAATCCTCGCATGACAGCCTGCGAAGCGGCCTGTCCGGTGACGGCTCTCATGTTCCAGAGCCTCGCTTGACGCGGTATCGGGCGGACCGATGTCCGCCGCACTGAGTGCAATGATCGCGTGTTCCCCCGTCCTTGAGTGTCAGCACTGGGTAAAGACTGGGTAAAACCGGCAATACCTGCCGTCTCAGGCTTGCTCCAGCAGCCAGCGGCAATACCGCTCCACGCCCTCCTCCACGCCCAGCATCGGCTCGCGATAACCCGCCTCGCGAAGGAAATCGATATCGGCGCAGGTGTAGCACTGGTACTTGCCACGCAGCTCATCCGGAAACGCGATGTATTCCAGCAGCCCGGCGCGAATCGCCGCATCCAGGGTCAGCGGCTGCAGGTCCTCTTGTGCGCGCAGGGTGTTGATCACCGCCAGCGCCACGTCGTTGAACGGCTGCGCACGGCCACTGCCCAGGTTGAAAATGCCGCTGCGCTCGGGGTGTTCGAGGAAGAACAGGTTGACCCTGGCCACGTCCTCCACCGAGACGAAGTCGCGCAGGTGACCGCCCGCCGGATAGTCGCCGTATTCGCCGAACAGCTTCACCTTGCCGGTCTCGCGGAACTGGTTGAAGCAGTGGAAGGCCACCGAGGCCATGCGTCCCTTGTGCTGCTCGCGCGGGCCGTAGACGTTGAAATAGCGGAAGCCCGCCACCTGGCTGCGCGCGGCGGGCAACGCCTTGCGCACGCGCTGGTCGAAGAGGAACTTCGAATAGCCGTAGACGTTCAACGGGCGCTCGCACGAGCGCATCTCGCGGAATTCATGCCCGCCGCCGTACACCGCCGCCGACGAGGCGTAGAGGAACGGCACGCCCAGCGACAGGCTGGCGTCCAGCAGATCGCAACTGTAGCGGTAGTTGTTGTCCATCATGTAGCGCCCGTCGCGCTCCATGGTGCTGGAGCAGGCGCCCTGGTGCAGCAGCGCACGCACCACGCCGAAGTCGCCCCGGGCATAGCGCTCGATGAAGTCGCGCTTGTCCAGGTAATCGCTGATGTCACAGTCGGCGAGGTTGGCGAACTTGTCGCCATCGGTCAGATCGTCGACCGCGATGATGTCGGCCTCGCCGCGCGCGTTCAGCGCCTTGACGAGGTTGCTGCCAATGAAACCGGCGGCACCCGTGACGATGATGCTCATGTCAGGCATCCCCTGCGGAGAATGGATGCCCTCAGACTACGAGTGGTACGAGCGTACCCCGTTGACATGCAGCAAGGAAGTTAGCCTGCTATCGAAATGATCTTCTCGATTCAAGGCCGGTCGTTGTGCCCCAGGTCGCGTTGCGGATCGACGCGGTCACGCACGCGCTGCTTGAGCACCTTGGCCTCGGGGAAACCGCCGTCGGCCTTGCGCTCCCAGATCTGCTCGCCATCGCAACTGATATGGAATACACCGCCGGTGCCGGGCACCAGGCTGACCTTGCCCAGGTCGTCGCCGAAGGTGCTCAGCAGTTCCTGCGCGAGCCACGCGGCGCGCAGCAGCCACTGGCACTGGGTGCAATAGGTGATGACGATTTCGGCTTTGGCTTCGGACATGAATCAGACCCTGCTGTAGGACGCGCACCTATAATACCGGCCCATACGCCTATCCGGATGTTTCTGTCATGCGCCGCCTGCTGTTCGCCCTGCTCCTGCTCCTGCCCCTCGGCGCCCTGGCAGCCAACCCGCCGCCGAAGATCGGGCTGGTGCTCTCCGGCGGCGCGGCCCGGGGCCTGGCGCACATCGGTGTGCTCAAGGCGCTGGACGAACAGGGCATCCACGTCGACGCCATCGCCGGCACCAGCATGGGCGCGGTGATCGGTGGGCTCTATGCGGCGGGCTACACGCCCAAGGAACTGGAGACGCTGGCCCTGGGCCTGGACTGGCAACAGGCCCTGTCCGACTCCCCGCCACGGGTCGACATGCCCTTCCGGCGCAAGCAGGACGACCGCGACTTCCTGGTGAAGCAGAAACTCAGCTTCCGCGACGACGGCACCCTCGGCCTGCCGCTGGGTGCGATCCAGGGCCAGAACCTGTCGATGCTGCTGGAAAGCCTGCTGGTGCACACCAGCGACACCCGCGACTTCGACAAGCTGGCCATCCCCTTCCGCGCGGTGGCCACCGACATCGCCACCGGCGAGAAGGTCGTGTTCGACAAGGGCCACCTGCCCCAGGCAATCCGCGCCAGCATGTCGATTCCGGCGGTGTTCGCGCCGGTGGACGTCAACGGCAGGCTGCTGGTGGATGGCGGCATGGTCGACAACATCCCGGTGGACGTGGCGCGGAAGATGGGCGTCGACGTGGTCATCGTGGTCGATATCGGCAATCCGCTGCTGGACCGCAAGCAACTGACCACGGTGGTGGACATGCTCAACCAGTCCGTCACCCTGATGACCCGCAAGAACTCCGAGGCGCAGCTGGCCACCCTGACCGCCAGCGACGTGCTGATCCAGCCGCCGCTCAGCGGCTACAGCTCCGCCGATTTCGGCAAGGTGCCGCAACTGATCGACGCCGGCTACCGCGCCACCACCATCCTCGCGCCGCGCCTGGCCAGCCTGCGCCAGAACGAGGACGAACACGCCCTGGCGCTGAACCAGGCACGCACGCCGGGCGAGCGCCAGCCGGTGATCAACCGCATCGAGGTGGAGAACAACTCCAAGGTGAGCGACGACGTCATCCGCCACTACATCCGCCAGCCGCTGGGCGAACGCCTGGACCTCGAACGCCTGCAGCGCGACATGAGCACCCTCTACGGCCTGGACTACTTCGACCAGGTGCAATACCGCGTGGTGCACCACAAGGCGGGCAAAGATGGCAAGGACGGCAACGCCCTGGTGATCCACGCCTACGGCAAGCGCGGCGGCACCGACTACCTGCGCCTGGGACTGAACCTCTCCGACGACCTGCGCGGCGACAGCACCTTCAACGTTGGCGCCAGCTATCGCATGAATGGCATCAACCGCCTCGGCGCGGAATGGCTGACCCGCCTGCAGATCGGCGACCACCAGGAACTCTACAGCGAGTTCTACCAGCCGCTGGACGTCGGCTCGCGCTACTTCGTCGCGCCATTCCTGTTCAACGAGGCGCAGAACGTCGAGGCGACCGACGACAACGACCCCATCGCCGAGTACCGGCTGGAGCGCTACGGCTACGGCCTCAACCTCGGCCGGCAGATCGCCAACAATGGCGAGATCCGTTTCGGCGTGGCCCAGGCCTATGGCAAGGCCGACGTGCGCGTGGGCGAGCAGGACCTGCCCAACTACCACTTCAACGAAGGCTACGCCGAACTCAAGTACTCCTTCGACACCATGGACAACGTCGACTTTCCCCGCGAGGGCGAAAACATCCAGACCGCCTTCCGCGAGCACACCCCCTCGCTGGGCGACGACGACCGCTACCGGCAGTGGGATATCCGCCTGGACAAGGCCCTGAGCAGCGGTCCGGACACCTTCGTGCTGGGCGGCGGCTATGGTCGCACCATCGATGACGCCAACGTGGTGGTGTCGAGCTTCCTGCTCGGCGGCGCTCGCCAGCTCTCCGGCTACCGCCAGGATGCCCTGGCCGGGCAGAACTACAGCCTGGGCCGGGTCATCTACTACCGGCGCATGACCGAGCGCTCCTTCCTGCCGCTGGACTTCCCCTTCTACCTCGGCGGCAGCCTGGAACGTGGCCGGGTGTGGAACAACGACAACAGCTACGACACCGGCTACATCAACGCCGGCAGCATCCTGATGGGCTTCGAAACGCCGCTGGGGCCGCTGTCCTTCAGCTACGGCCTGAACAACGCCAGCGAGCACGCGGTGTACGTCAACCTGGGGCGGAATTTCTAAGGTCACGCCCCTGGGTCGCCCGCCCCGACAAGGACGGGCCCACTGCGCGGCACGCCGGCAACTCCCATCAGGGACAGGCGGCGGGCGACATCGCATACGTCAACACTGCTCTCGTAGGAGCGGACCTTGTCCGCGAATGGTTAGCCTCGCAGAAGAGCATCGCGGAGAAGCTCCGCTCCTACGAGATCAAGAGCCCCTCACCCTAACCCTCTCCCGCCAGCGGGAGAGGGGACCGTTCGGTGCAGGATGAAACGTTAGCGTCAGCCGGCACGATCTGCCCCCCTATCCCTGAGGGAGAGGGCTGGGGTGAGGGGAAGTACCGGCACCGATTGTCCAGCAGAAAACAGTTGCTCCTACGAAAAAACAAATCAACGCCCATGAAAAAGCCCGGCACCAGGCCGGGCTTTTTCATTCACCGTGCGAATCAGGCGATCAGCGCCAGCAGTTCGCGAGCCTCGGCCTTGGCCTTGGAGTCGCCGTTCTCGATCACCTGCTTGAGGATGCGATAGGCCTCTTCCAGGTTGCCCCGGTCGATGCAGGCACGGGCTTCGTCGAGGCTGGCCAGCAGTTCGTCATGCTCGTGCACCTCGGTCTCCGGCAACTCGAACACCAGGTCGGTCTCCGTGACCTGGCCGAACATGCTGGCGTGCTCACCATCCAGGTCCAGCTCGGTGATCTCCGGCAACTCGCGAAGATTGCTGCGGAAATCGGCGGGAACGGGCTGCTCGGCGGTCGGCGCATTCTTGCTGCGCTGCGGCGCCTCGAAGGGATCGAGGGAGTCCCAGTCCAGATCCAGCGACATGTCGCTCAGATTCAGTGCGAAGTCCGGGTCCGCCTCGCCAGCGCTGGCATGTGCGGTGGGTGCGGGCGTCTCGTCCAGCGACAGGTCATCCCAGTCGGTCAGGGTTTCGCCAGACGGAACGACAGGCACCTCCTCCGCACGCTCAAGCATCGCGGGGTAGCGCGACTTGATCTGGTCGATCTGCTTCTGGTCCCCGCCGCGTGCCAACAACTCGCGCTCCTGCTCGTGGAAGCCGGCCACATCGCCCAGTTCGGCGAGCACCAGCAGCAGCTTCATGCGCAGTTCGCGGCGTTCGGGCTCCTGGGTCACAGCCTTGCGCAGCATGTCACGCGCCTGGTTGAAACGGCCGTAGGCGATGTAAATGTCCGCCCCTTCCAGGCTATCCGCACTGGCCGCCGGCAGGCGTGCCACACCGGCATCGGGAGCGACAACCGGCTGCGGGCGCTGGGCCGGAGCGGGCGCAGCCGGCACGACCGCGGCAGCCAGGGGCTTGGCCGGCGGGATAGGTTTGGGTTGCACCGATTGGACACGGGCGTCCTTGACCGGCTGCTCCTCGCGCTTGCGGCGCATCAGCAGCAGCCCCGCCAGCAACGCACCAAGCGCACCCACGCCCAGCCACGGCCAGAGGTTGAACGAGGTACCCAAGGCATCGCTTGCGGGCGTCGCCGGAGCTGCAACGACCGGTGCCGACTGCTCGGCCTTGGGTGCTGCCGGAGTCGCCTGCATGGCGGGTCCATCGCGGCGGGCCAGCTCGGCCTGCAGGTTCTGTACCTGCTGGTCGCGGCTTTCCAGGGCCTTCTGCAGCGCTTCGAGCTGCTTCTGCATGGCATCCATGCGCTGGTTCAACTGGTCGCGCTGGGCATTGCTCAGGGCGAGATCGGCTTCCACCTTGGCCAGGTTGCCTTCTACCGCCGGTGCGGCGGGCGCAACGGCGGCGGGCGCGTCAGCGGCCGGCGTGGCTTCCGGCTCGACCTGTACGGGCTGCACGGTGGCATTGGCCGCGGGCGCCGCGGCAGCGGGCTGCGACGCGGGAGCGTTGGTGTGCCCGGCGTACTGCTGACCCTGCGGCAGGATCAGCGTCTGTCCGACCTTCAGGCGATGCGGGTCGCCATTGACGAAGGCCTGGGGATTGAGCGCCAGCAGGCTGTCCATCAGTTGACTGTGCGAGGCGCCGGTGCCGCTCAGGCGCGAGGCGATCCGCCACAGCGTGTCGTTGCGCACTGTGGTGTAGCGCCCTTCACCCGCGGGGATGGGGGGTGCCGCAGGGGCACTGCGAACCGGTGCGGCGCGCTGGCTATAGGGTTCAGGGGCCGTGCGTTCGGGCCGGGGAATACTGGCGGCGACGGAGGTCCGCGCGCTGCTGTTGTAGCTCGGCGGGTCGAGCAGCACGGTGTACTCGCGCAGCATGCGCCCGTTGGGCCGCTCCACTTCCACCAGGAAATTGAGGTACGGCTCGTGCACCGGCTGGGTGGACACCACCTTGATGTAACTGCGCCCGCCACGGATCACCGGCGTGAAGCGCAGGTTCTGCAGGAACATGAAGCGATCGACGCCAGCCTGCTCGAAAGCGGCCGGGCTCGCCAGGCGAGCGATCAGTTCATCGGAGGTCATGTCGCCCGTCTGCAGCAGGGCGATCTCGGCATCCAGAGGCTGGTTCAGCGACGAGTGCAGGGTGATCTCACCCAGGCCAAGGGCATTGGCATGAGCGGAAACAAACACCGAAAGCGCAGCGAGCGTCAGCGGAATTCTATTTGTTATACGAGCCATAACCCCATCCCATTGTTCGGGTCTGCTAGCCGTTCCCTGACCACCCGAAAGCGGCAGGCTTTACCTGTCCACACACTCGAACCACCTGGCCGGACAACAGACCCACGCGCCCTACCACTGCACCTGAAAGGTACAGGCCGATTGATATCAGGGATTAGGTGCTGCAACGGGTTTGGTCAAGACAAATCGTCGAAAAACCGGCGAATGGTCTAGGCAAACGAGTGATGGACTGGCGGCCTCGCGAAAAACCGCCAGAAAAATGGCTATCTTACCGAATTTACCGTGATGAGTTGCTCAGTTTTTCTCCAGATTGCCAAGAATCCGGCTGAGGACTCGTTGGCAGAGGGCGATCTCGTCCTCGGTGATGCCGTTGAGCACCTCATTGCGCACTGCAGCGGCAATGCTCTCAATATCGGCGATCAGGACGTCAGCCTTGGGGGTCAGGGCAATGCGCTTGGCGCGGCGGTCCTCGGCCACGGCCTGGCGACGAACCAATCCCTGGGCTTCGAGGCCGTCGAGCAGACGGGCCAGGGTTGGGCCTTCGACGCCGACCGATTGCGCGAGCTCGCGCTGGGTGGGTGCGGCGGAGTGGCGTGCCAGGTGCAGCAGCACCAGCCAGCGTGCCTGGGACAGCCCCAGGTGGCTGAGGCGGCGATCGAGTTCAGCCCGCCATGCACGCGAGGCCTGGGCCAGTTGGGTACCGAAGTAGTGCTTATCGTTGTCTGCCATTGTGTCGCAAAGTTCGCGCTAATTGATTTGACTAATTATTAGCCAGCTAATCAAGCCCGTACAATGACAGATTGTCGCAGGGCGTGACGAAACGCCTCACCACTTGGCGTACTGGTCCTCGACGAAACCCCACAGGTTGTCGATGCGCACCTCGGCCTGCCCCGCCGGTCGCAGCACGCCACTGAAGCGGCCGAAGATCTGCTTGAAGTTGCTGGCCAGCACGCCGAGGTTGAGTCGCTCCTGGTGCAGCCCATGGGCTTCGAAGCGCAGCTCGACCTGGCCGTCGTAGGAACGAATGGCCCAGGGTTGCAGCGGATGGTCGCGGTCGAACTCGAAGCGGACGCTGTCCACCTTCACCAGCTTGCCGTCCAGCCAGTAGCAGTTCTCGGTGAAGCTGGTTTCGTTGACCCCGCACGACAGGTTGAGCCCGACCCGCCGGCCCTGTGCCTCGCCGGACAGGCAGGCCCAGTTCCAGAAGGTCTCGCGGCGCATGTAGCCGGCGGACCAGTCGTGATGCGCGTAGGCGTCCAGCGCGCGCAGGTCGTAGTTGCCCAGGGCGCTGCGCACCTCGCCGTGGCAGTGCACGCCGGCCACCTTGCGCGTGTAGACCCAGCCGTTCACCGCCGTCGGGGTGCAGATGCTCATGGGCTCGAAAGCGGGCTGCTCCTCGCTGAAGCGCGCGTCGATGCGGGTGCCGTCGTCCAGCTCGACCAGCAGGCGCTTCTCGAAGGGCGCGGAGCTGTTCTCCAGACGCAACAGGTTGCGCCCCTGGCGCAGTTCGCAGACGCCGTCGTTGGGGTTCTGCGTGAAGTTCGAGCCCATGCCCAGCGGGCACTTGAACTGGCGCTCGATCATCCGCCCGCTTTCCGGATGGAAGAGGTAGACGAAGCCGACAGTGAGCAGGCTGACGTCGGCCAGCGCGCAGCCGCCGATCAGGGTCGGGCTGATCAGGCCGAAATACTGGAACTGGTGGAAGCTGCGCCACTTGCTGAGCGCGCCGAGCCGGCGGCCCATGGGTGAGCGGAAGTCGAAGTCGCGGTAGTTGATCGTCGCCGGGGTGGTGGGAAAGATGCCGTAGTGCGGTTGGCCGTTGGACTGGATCAGCTGCTGCATGGGCGCGGGCTCGGTGGCGGGGTCCGGCGAATGCTAGCACCGGGCCTGCGAGCGCCGCAGTCACGCACGGCGCCAGTGCGGGGGACGGAATAGGCCATTACGCCACGACCTGGTTACGCCCGAACGCCTTCGCCTCGTACAGCGCCCGATCGGCATGCTCATAGATGCTGCGCAGCGGATGCCCGGTCTCCGGCCACAGGCAGGATACGCCAATGGACAACGTCACCTCGTCCGCCGTCAGCGAGCCTTCGTGGGCGATGCCCAGCCCCTGCACTGATTCGCGCAACACCTCGGCGCGCTCCCTGGCCTCGCGCTCGCTGGCGCCGTAGAGCAGCACGGCGAACTCCTCGCCGCCCAGGCGCACCGCCATGTCCAGCGGGCGCCGGGCGCAGGCCGCAAGCACCTCGCCGATGCGCTGTAGCACGGTATCGCCGGCCTGGTGGCCATAGCGGTCGTTGTAGGCCTTGAAATGGTCGACGTCGCAGAGCAGCAGCGCCAGCCCCACGCTCTCGCGCTGCGCCTGCCGCCACAGGCGTTCCAGCTGGCGATTGAAGCTGCGCCGGTTGTGCAGCCCGGTGAGACTGTCGTGCTCGGCCATCACCCGCAGCAGGCGGCTGATCAGGAAGTGCTGGCGGGACTTGTATTCAAGGAGGTAGCAACCCACGGCACCGACCAGGTTGCCGAACAGCAGGAACACCACGTTGCTGACCAGCTTGGGCAACGGGAGCCCGACATACAGCTCGCCCCCCACGTACGCCAGCAGGATGACGAAGGCGCAGGCCACCGCCTCGGCAAAGCGCAGGCCGATCAGGAAATAGGCGGCCATGCTGACCAGCAACAGCCCCTCGTAGGGATAGGTCGGGTCGACCGAGTGGGCGATGGCGACCACCGCGGCGGCACCGACGCCGATGCTGAGGATGCAGGCCAGGCTCAGCGGCACCAGCAATTGCCTATGGCGACGCTGCAGGATCAGTGCGCCACAGACCACCAGCAGGATCAGCACGCCGACACGCACGGCGAGCATCTGCCAGTGCACTGGATCGCTGATGAGCAGAAAGTCGATGACCGCCAGCGCCAGCCAGATCAGCAGACCGATGGTCAGTGCGGTGCGTTTGAGATCGAAGCTGTCTTCCCGCAGATAGTGGCGGTATTGGGCTTCGAGGTCGGGCTCGAAGCGCAAGCGGCGAAAACCCTGGGAGAGCTGCTCGGCGTAGGCATTGGAATGGACGTCGTCCAGCCAGCTTTGTTGTGGCACGTTCACCTCTTCTCGTGGAGGTCTAAGTGCCACCATAGCCGTTCGAGATGAGCGTCACAAGTTTGTCGTTTCAACCCGCCATGAAACTGGCGGAGCAGCTACGCACCGGCCTGGCGCCAGGCCAAGGCTTTTACCTGAAGGAGCGCTTTCCGTCGCGACGGATTTCGCGGAGAAGCTCCGCTCCCAAGAGATGAAGTGCCTCTCGCCGTCAGACCTCCAGTTCGGCCTGCAGGGCGGCGCGCACGCAGTGCAGCACGCCCAGCGGCACGCGGCCTTCGAACAGCTCGACGATGGCGCTCACCGGCGGCAGTTCGCCGTCTTCGTCGAGGAAGGCATCCTGCACTTCACCGAGCAATTCTTCGGGCAGGTCCAGCGCCTGCTCCAGGGTCAGCTGCTGGCGGCCGATGGCTTCGGCCAGCAGGCTGTAGACGTTCTTCTCGCTGCAATCGAGCTGGCGGGCGATCTGCGCGGGGGTCATGCCGGCGCGCGCCAGGGTCACCAGTTCGTGGCGCAGGTCGGTGACCGGCGCCGGCGTGTCCGGTGCCTTGTCGGACTCGGTGAGCACATCGAGGAAGGCCTGGCCGTAGCGCTCCAGCTTGCGCGCGCCGACGCCGCTGACCTGGGCCATCGCGGTGAGCGTGGTGGGCTGGCTGCGCAGCATTTCCAGCAGGGTGGCGTCGGGGAAGATGACGTAGGGCGGCACCGAGTGTTCTTCGGCCAGCTTGCGCCGCAGGGTGCGCAGGGCTTCCCACATCTCGCGTTCTTCCTGGCGCACCAGTTGGCTGGCCGGGCTGGCGCCGCCGGAGGACGACGACTTGCTGCGCTGCGGCTTGGGATCGCGGCGCAGCGCCAGCGTCTCTTCGCCGCGCAGCAGCGGACGGCAGGCTTCGGTCAGGCGCAGGCCGTTGAAGCCGTCGACATCCACGTCGGCAAAACCACGGGCGACCAGCTGGCGGAACAGCGTGCGCCACTCCTCCTCGCCACGGGACTTGCCGATACCGAACACCGCCAGGTGCTGATGACCGACGCTGCGCACCTTCTCGGTGTCCTTGCCCAGCAGCACGTCCACCAGGTGGCCGACGCCGTAGCGCTGGCCGCTGCGGTAGATGGCCGACAGCGCCTGGCGCGCGGGCTCGGTGGCGTCCCAGGTTTCCACGCCGTCGACGCAGATGTCGCAGTGACCGCAGGGGTTGGGCATCACTTCGTCGAAGTAGGCCAGCAGCGCCTGGCGGCGGCAGCGGGTTTCCTCGCACAGCGCCAGCATCGCTTCGAGCTTGTGCCGCTCGACGCGCTTGTGGCGCTCGTCGCCCTCGGAGTTCTGCATCATCTGCCGCAGCAGCAACACATCCTGCAGGCCGTAGGCCATCCAGGCGTCGGCGGGCAGGCCGTCACGGCCGGCGCGGCCGGTTTCCTGATAGTACGCCTCCAGGCTCTTGGGCAGGTCCAGGTGCGCGACGAAGCGCACGTTGGGCTTGTCGATGCCCATGCCGAAGGCGATGGTAGCGACCATGATCAGCCCTTCCTCGTTGAGGAAGCGCTTCTGGTGATACGCCCGCAGGTCGTTGGACAGGCCGGCGTGGTACGGCAGCGCCGGGAAGCCCTGGTTGGAGAGAAACTCGGCGACCTCCTCGACCTTCTTGCGCGACATGCAGTAGACGATACCGGCATCGCCCCGCCGCTCGGCGAGGAAGCCCAGGAGCTGCTTGCGCGGCTGCTCCTTGGGCACGATGCGGTAGAAGATGTTCGGCCGGTCGAAGCTGGAGAGGAACTGCTCGGCGTTCTGCAGGTGCAGGCGCTGGATCATCTCCTCGCGGGTGCGCATGTCCGCCGTGGCGGTCAGGGCGATGCGCGGCACGTCCGGGAACAGCTCGGCGAGCTGGCCCAGCTGCAGGTATTCGGGACGGAAGTCGTGGCCCCACTGCGACACGCAGTGCGCCTCGTCGATGGCGAACAGGCCGATCTGCAGGCGCTGCAGGAACGCCAGCATGCGCGGCTGCACCAGGCGCTCCGGCGCCAGGTAGAGCAGCTTGATCTCGCCGCGCAGCAGGCGGTCGGCGATCTCGCGCTGGGCGTCGGGGCTGAGCGAGGAGTTCAGCGCCGCCACCGGCACGCCGAGTTCGTCCAGCGTGGCGACCTGGTCTTCCATCAGCGCGATCAGCGGCGAGACCACCACCGTCAGGCCGTCGCGCAGCAGCGCCGGAACCTGGAAGCACAGCGATTTGCCGCCGCCGGTGGGCATCAGCACCAGGGCATCGCCGCCGCTGGCCACGCGCTCGATGATCCGCGCCTGATTGCCACGGAAGGCGTCGTAACCGAAAACGTCTTTGAGGATGCGCTGGGCCTGGTCGAGCATGGGGGACTCCGAATGAAGCCGGGCATTATACGCAAGCCATCCGTCCACGACCGGCACCTTGTCCGGGAAACTGCGGAAAAATCCGTCACATGCGTCCGAAGCCCGCGTCAGTGCGGGCCGCGCGGGCATTTCGCTTTTGCCGCGAGGCCCCGGAACGACTACAATCTGGGGCCGATCACCTCCGAGGTAGTACCCGATGTCCTTCGCCGACCAATTGTCCCGCCTGCAAGCCTTTCTCGATGCCGATGACCTGCACGAGGAAGCCTTGGACTACGTGGCGGCACACGGCTACCTGACCGCCCTGGCGATCTGCCCGGAGGAAGTGCCGGACCGCGAGTGGATCGACGCCCTGTTCGCCGAGCCGCCGCACTACCGCAGCGACGAGGAGCGCGCCGAGATCGAGGGCACCCTGGTCCAGCTCAAGGCGCACATCACCCGCCTGCTCGCCAGCGACGAGGAACTGGAACTGCCGTGCGAGCCCTACCTGGGCGACGAGCCGGACGATTCTGACATCCGCGGCTGGTGCATCGGCTTCATGGAAGGCGTATTCCTGCGTGAAGCGGTGTGGTTCGAGCAGGCCGAGGAAGAGGTCAGCGAGCTGCTGCTGCCGATCATGGTCGGTTCCGGCCTGTTCGACGAACAACCCGAGTTCGACGAAATCGCCCGCGACCGCCAACTGGTCGACGACATGGTCGCGCAGATCCCGGAACTTCTGACCAACCTGTTCCTGCTGTGCCAGGCCCCGGAAGAGAAGCCGGCCCTGCTGAAACCCCGCACCCATTGACCCGACGCCGGAGCCGCGCCCTGCGGCTCCGGATGCGATCGCGCACACCGATGTCACGGCAAATCCGCCAGAGCCGCCACGCCTGGGTTCGCTACTGCCTGCTGGGCGTGGGCTGGCTCAGCGTGGCGCTGGGCGTGATCGGCATCTTCCTGCCGGTGCTGCCCACCACGCCCTTCCTCCTGCTCGCCGCCGCCTGCTTCATGCGCAGCTCCCAGCGCTTCTACGACTGGCTGGTGAACCACCCGAAGCTCGGCCCCTGGATCCGCGACTACCTCGATGGAGAAGGCATCCCGCTCAAGGGCAAGGTCTACGCCATCGGCCTGATGTGGAGCAGCATCGCCCTCTCCTGCTATCTGGTACAGCGCCCCTGGGCCTGGGGCTTCATGCTGACCAGCGCAACGCTGGTGACGATCTATCTGCTCCGGGTCAAGACGCGGCGGCTGGACTAGGCCGCCGCAGCCCACGCTCACTGGCAATGCGCCAGCGCAACTTTCCACGGACCGCCTAGACTCCATTCATCCCACATGGAGCGCTGGCGATGCAGCCAACCGGAGGAGCCCTTAGGCTGTTCGCCAGCCCGTTGCGTCTGCGGGCTGGCGGGCTGCTGTTCGCCCTCCTCGCGCTCACCGCCGGCGCAGCCTGGAATTTCGACACCATCCTGCAGAACGCCCAGCAGCGCTACGGCGACCTGGGCACCGCCAAGACACGCCTGCAGTCCTGGGGCCGGCTGATCGATGACAGCCAGAACCTCGACGAAGCCGCCAAGCTCAAGGCGGTGAATGCCTTCTTCAACGGCGCCCTGGTGTTCACCGACGACCGTACCGTCTGGCACCAGGAGGACTACTGGGCCACGCCCGTGGAATCCCTCTACAAGGGTGCCGGCGACTGCGAGGACTACTCCATCGCCAAGTACGTCACCCTGCGCCGCCTCGGGGTCGACAGCGACAAGCTGCGCATCACCTACGTCAAGGCACTGGTGCAGAACCAGGCGCACATGGTGCTCACCTATTACCCCACCCCCACTGCCGACCCGCTGGTGCTGGACAACCTGATCCCGCAGATCAGGCCCGCCTCCCAGCGCAAGGACCTCCTGCCCGTCTACGCCTTCAACGCCGAGGGGCTGTGGTTGCCCGGCCCCGGCGGCGGCAAGCGCACCGGCGACAGCAAGAAGCTGTCGCGCTGGCAGGACCTGTTGACCAAGATGCGCGCCGAGGGCCTGGACCTCGACGAGACGCGATAGGAGAACCCGGCATGTCATTGCTCAAGCAACTGTTCCTGGCGATCTGCCTGTTCCTGGTGGTGGCCTTCGCCGGCAGCTTCGTCACCAGCCTGGAGAGCTCCCGCGAGCAATTGATCAGCCAGTTGCGCTCCCATGCCCAGGATGCCGCCACCGCGCTGGGCCTGTCGCTGACACCGCACGTGGACGACCCGGCGATGATCGAGCTGATGGTCAGTTCGATCTTCGACTCCGGTTACTTCGCCACCATCCGCGTGGTCAGCATTCCCGACGGCAAGGTCATCGTCGAACGGGACGCCGACACCCAGTCCGAACAGGTACCGCACTGGTTCGCCAGCCTGGTGAATCTCAAGGCACAAGGGGGCGATGCGCTGATCATGCGCGGCTGGGAACAAGCCGCGCGGGTCGAAGTGGTCAGCCATCCACAGTTCGCCCTGGCCAAGCTGTGGGACAGCGCGCTGGGCAGCCTGGCCTGGCTGCTGCTGTGCGGATTGATCAGCGCCATCCTCGGCGGCTGGCTGCTGCGCACCCAGTTGAAGCCGCTGGACCAGATGGTGCAGCAGGCCCAGGCCATCACCCGCCGCGAATTCCTCACCCTGCCCAAGGAGCCGCGCACCCCGGAACTCAAGCGCGTGGTGCAGGCGATGAACCAGATGGTCGACAAGCTCAAGGCGCTGTTCGCCGAGGAAGCCTCGCGCAGCGAGAAGCTGCGCGAAGAGGCCTACCAGGACAGTCTCTCGGGCCTGGCCAACCGCCGCCTGTTCGATGCGCGCCTGGATGCGCAGCTCTCGCCCAGCGAGCAGAACACCGCCGGCTACCTGCTGCTGCTGCGCCTGAACGACCTGGCCGGGCTCAACCAGCGCCTGGGCGGACAGCGCACCGACGCGCTGATCCGCGACGTCGCCGAATTGCTGGAACGCACCCGCCAGCACCACGGCACCCCGGACTGGCTGGCCGCGCGCAGCCGCGGTGGCGAATTCACCCTGCTCGCCCCAGGCCTGGACAGCGCCAGCGCCGAGCAACTGGCGGACGAGCTAAGCGCCGCCCTGGAAAACCTGCGCGGTACCGGCGCCAGCGACTGTATGCCGGTGGCGCACCTGGGCCTGTCGGCCTTCCGCCCCGGCGAATCCTCGGCCAGCGTCCTGTCCCGCGCCGACCAGGCACTGGCCCAGTCGCAGTCCTCGCCGGACCGTCCCTGGCAGCGCCTGGACAGCTCCGGCAGCCAGCCGGCGCAGGACTCCCACGCCTGGCGCGACTGGCTCGACGACGCCCTGCAGAAAGGCAAGCTGCAACTCTGGTTCCAGCCCGTGCGCGCCTGCGCCGAAAGCGGCGATCTGTTGCACCAGAAGGTCCTTGCGCGCCTGCTCGATCCGCAGGGCGAGGCCGTGGCCGCTGGCCAGTTCCTGCCCTGGATCGAACGCTTCGGCTGGTCCGCGCGCTTCGACCTGGCGATGCTCGAACACGCCCTCGCCCACCTCGCCCAGCAGCCGGCGCCGCTGGCGCTGTCGCTCTCGGCGGAAACCGTGCGCGGCGCCGCGCCGTTGCGCCAGCTGTTCGACGTCCTTCGCGCCCATCCGGAGGAAGCCCGGCTGATGACCCTGGAAGTGGACGAACGCTACCTGCCGCCGCCGGCGGAGCTGGAGAAGCTCAGCCAGTCCGTGCAGGAAGTCGGCTGCAAGCTCGGCCTGCAACACTTCGGCGGTCGTTTCAGCCTGATCGGCAACCTCACCCGCCTGGGCCTGGCCTACCTGAAGATCGACGGCAGCTACATCCGCGCCATCGACCAGGACAACGACAAGCGCCTGTTCATCGAGGCGGTGTTCCGCGCGGCCAACAGCATCGACCTGCCGCTGATCGCGGAGATGGTGGAGAGCGACGGGGAATTGAAGGTGTTGCGGGAGATGGGGATTGCCGGGGCCATGGGCCGGCTCATCGGGGCGCCGCGGCCGTCGCAGAAGAATGGGGCGTAAGAGCGGACTTTGTCCGCGATGCTTGGGGTTGGACATTTCTGCGCCGCTTCGGCGTGTGCTGAGAGATTTTGTTTCGCCCCCTCGGGCGACCTACTTTGCCAAACGACGGATGGCCGCCCCACGCAAAGTAGGCAAAAGTCTCTGCGCCATCATCCGGGTCCCGCTTCGCGGGACTGATTCGCTACGCTCACCCTTCGGGCCAGCCTTCGGCTGTTACTTCGCTGCGCTTCGTTTCCCTCGCTCCATCGAAGTGTCAGGGGCACGCGTCGACGGGCCATCCATGGCCCAACGACGCTCTCGCGGCATCCATGCCGCTCAACCCCTGAAACTCCGATTCCACTCGGCCTCCTGAAGGGGCGCTTGGAGTGCGTGGGTGTTTCTCTGGAAACCCTCAAAGCGCAAGCCAGAGCAATGAGTAAAACTCCCGTAGGAGCGGACCTTGTCCACAAAATCCATCGCGACGAAATCCGCTCTAACAGGGATACGCCTGGGTATGTCGCCGACCTGTAGGAGCGAGCTTGCTCGCGAACCGCCCAACACCGATGCGGCCGGGAAATCTGTTTGCGAGCAAGAACCAGGCGTCCCCCTCACCCCTTCTTCTTCGCGTACGCCGCCTCCAGCGCATCGTTGATGGTCTTGAGTACCTTCACCCGGGCGAAGCGCTTGTCGTTGGCCTCCACCAGCGTCCAGGGCGCGATTTCGGTGCTGGTGCGATCGACCATGTCGCCCACCGCGTCCACGTAGAGATCCCACTTGTCGCGGTTGCGCCAGTCTTCCTCGGTGATCTTGAAGCGCTTGAACGGAATCGACTCGCGCTCCTTGAAGCGCTCCAGCTGGGTCTCCTGGTCGATGGACAGCCAGAACTTCACCAGCACGATGCCGTAGTTGGCCAACTGCTCCTCGAAGTCGTTGATCTCCGCGTAGGCGCGCAACCAGTCGGCATCCGAGGCGAAGCCCTCGACCCGCTCCACCAGTACGCGGCCATACCAGGAGCGGTCGAAGATGGTGAACTGCCGGCGCGCCGGCATGTGCCGCCAGAAGCGCCACAGGTACGGCTGCGCGCGTTCCTCCTCGGTGGGCGCGGCGATCGGCACGATGTGATACTGCCGCGGGTCCAGCGCATCGGTCACGCGACGGATGGCACCGCCCTTGCCGGCGGCGTCGTTGCCTTCGAACACGGCGATCAGCGAATGGCTGCGGAAACGCTTGTCGCGCATCAGCGTGGCCAGTCGTGCCTGTTCCTTCGCCATCTGCTCCTTGTACTGGTCCTTGTCCAGCGCCAGGGTCAGGTCGAGCGCGCCGAGCAGCCCCTTGTTGTCCAGGCTGGAAACCAGAGGGGCGGCATGGGGGTGCGGCGTCGGGCGGCCCTCGCGCTTGAGCGCGGCCTGCAGGCCCTCGAGCAGAGTGCGGCCAACCGTCAGGCTGCGGTAACGCTCATCGGCGCCCTCGACCACATACCAGGGCGCGTAGTCACGGCTGGTGCGGCGCAGCACGCGCTCGCCATAACGCACGAACTTGTCGTAGACCTCGCTCTGCTTCCAGTCCAGGTCGCTGAGCTGCCAGCTGCGCTGCGGATCGTTCTCCAGCGTCTTGAGGCGCTCCTTGAGCTGCTTCTTGGACAGGTGGAACCAGAACTTGAAGATCAGCGCGCCTTCGTCGGAGTACATGCGCTCGAAGCGTTCGGCATCGCCGATCAGGCCATCGAGCTGGCTGTCCTTGATTTCCCCGGTCACCCGTGCATAGAGCATCTGGCTGTACCAGTTGCCGAAGAAGATGCCGATGCGCCCCTTGGGCGGCAGCTTGCGCCAGAAGCGCCACTGCGGCGGACGGGAGAGTTCCTCGTCGGTGGGCAGGACGAAACTCTCGACCTGGATCAGGCGCGGGTCCATCCACTCGTTGAGCAGCTTCACCGTCTCGCCCTTGCCGGCCCCCTCGATGCCATTGATCAGGATGAGCACCGGGAAGCGCGCCTGCTGCTTGAGCTCATACTGTGCCTCGAGCAGAGCCTCGCGCAGGACGGCGACTTCCTTCTCGTAGGTTTCCTTGTCGATGGAATGGCCGATCTCGGCGGATTCGAACATGCACCTCTCCTTGTTTCCGAATGCCGTAAAAGGTAGCGGATGTGGCGGCAGCACTGCTGAGATTTTGTCGTGACGGTGATCTCCCGCGGCAACTCGGCGCACATCGAAAGATCGCCAATCCCTGAGGTCCGCGCGACGGATCGGCTAAACTGCGCCTTTGCTTTCACCACGACCGACGCATGCTCCCTCCTCTCCCCAATGCCCACAACGCCCAGATCGACTGGGACGAGAATGGCCAGCCCACCTCTCGTGTCTATGGCGACGTGTACTTCTCCCGCGCCTCCGGTATCGAGGAGACACACCACGTGTTCATCGCCGGCAACCGCCTGCCCGAGCGCTTCGCCGCGCTGCCTGCCGGCGGGCGGCTGTGCATCGGCGAGACGGGCTTCGGCACCGGACTGAACTTCCTCTGCGCCTGGCAGCAGTTCGAAGCGCTGGCCCCGGCAGATGCGCGACTGCACTTCGTCAGCGTAGAGAAGTTCCCGGTGGCGCTGGACGACCTGCGCCGCGCCTTCGCCCTCTGGCCGCAGCTGGAACATCTGTCGGCGCAACTGCTGGCGCAGTATGTCGCGATCAACCCTGGCTTCCAGCGCTTCGTCTTCGCCGGTGGCCGCGTGGTGCTGACCCTGCTGGTGGGCGACGTGCTGGACATGCTGCCGGAGCTGGATGCGCGGATCGACGCCTGGTTCCTCGACGGCTTCTCGCCGTCGAAGAACCCGGAGATGTGGAACGACGCACTGTACGCCCAGCTCGCCAGACTCTCGGCGCCGGGCGCGACCCTGGCCACCTTCACCAGCGCCGGGTTCGTCCGCCGTGGGCTGGGCGCCGCCGGCTTCAAGATCCGCCGCACCCTGGGCTTCGGCAAGAAATGGGAGATGTCCCAGGGCGAATACATCGGCGAGGAACCACCGGCCGCCAAGCCCTGGTACGCCCGCCCCGCGCGCCGCTCCCCCCGGGGCGGCGTGGGCCCGCGCGAGGCGCTGGTGATCGGCGGTGGCATGGCCGGTTGCGCCAGCGCCGCGAGCCTGGCAGCGCGCGGCTGGCAGGTGACGCTGATCGAACGCCACGGCGCCCTGGCCGAAGAGGCCTCGGGCAACCCGCAGGGCGTGCTCTACCTCAAGCTGTCGGCCCACGGCACCGCGCTGTCGCGCCTGATCGTCAGTGGTTTCGGCCACACCCGGCGGCTGATCGAAGGCTTGCAGAACGGCGAGGACTGGTCGGACTGCGGCGTGCTGCAGCTCGGCTTCGACGACGCCGAGGCACAGCGCCAGGCGCAGTTGGCCGGGGCCTTCCCGGACTCGCTGCTGCGCCTGCTGGACAAGGCCGAAGCCGAGAGCCTGGCCGGCATCGAGCTGCCCGCCGGCGGCCTGTTCTTCCCCGAGGGCGGCTGGGTGCACCCGCCGGCGCTGTGCCGGCATCTGGCGCAGCATCCGAATATCCGCGTCGTGACCGGCGAGGAGGTCCGCCTGCAGCGCGATGCCGACGGCTGGAGCGCCTGGAGCGATGACGACAAGCTCGCCAGCGCGCCGGTCGCCATCCTGGCCACCGCCGCTGAAGTGCGCCGTTTCGAGGGCGCGCAGGGCCTGCCGATGAAGCGCATCCGCGGGCAGATCACCCGCCTGCCGGTCACCACCGACAGCGCGGCGCTGAGCACCGTGGTCTGCGCCGAAGGCTACGTCGCGCCACCACGCCGTGGCGAACACACCCTCGGCGCCAGTTTCGAATTCAAGCGTGACGATACCGAGCCTTCGCTGGAAGAACACCTGAGCAACCTCGACCTGCTGGCGGAGATATCCACAGACCTGAGCGAACGCATGCGCGTAGCCCAGCTCGACCCGGCGACCCTGCAGGGCCGCGCGGCCTTCCGTTGCACCACTCCGGACTACCTGCCGCTGGTGGGCCCGCTGGCCGACCGCGACGCCTTCGCGGCGGCCTATGCGGTGCTCGGCAAGGACGCACGCCAGGTGCCGGAAACGCCCTGTCCCTGGCTCGACGGCCTGTACCTGAACAGCGCCCACGGCTCGCGCGGGCTGGTCACCGCGCCGCTGTCCGGCGAACTGCTGGCAGCCTGGCTGGAGGACGAACCGCTGCCGCTGCCCCGCGCCGTGGCCGAGGCCTGCCACCCCAATCGTTTCTTCCTGCGCGAAGTCGTGCGCGGGCAGAAGACTTCCTGATCGCCGGCGCGGACGGATCGCGCCCCACTTCCAGAGCGGACCACCGACATGGATGCATTACTGCTGGAATCCTCGGCCATCGGCCTGATCCTCGGCCTGCTGCTCGGCCTGACCGGCGCCGGCGGCTCACTGGTGGCGCTGCCGCTGCTGCTCAGCCTGCACCTGCCGCTGCACGACGCCATCGGCGTCAGCCTCGGCGCGGTGGCGCTGTCGGCGGCAATCGGCGCGGTGCCCCGGGCGCACCAGGGCCAGGTGGCCTGGCGGCCGCTGTTCTGGTTGGTGATCACCGGCTGGCCGGGCAACGCCATCGGCCAGTGGCTGGGAAAGTTCGTGCCGGACGCCTGGCTGATCGTCGGCTTCTGCCTGCTGGTGCTGTGGTCCGCCTGGCGCATGTGGCAAGGCTCGCGCCAGGAAAGGGTGTGCAGCCAGGCAACCCGCAACGGGCCGCTGCTCGGCGTGGGGCTGGCGGTGGGTTTGCTCTCGGGCCTGATGGGTGTGGGCGGCGGCTTCCTGATCGTACCGGGACTGCTGTGGTTCACCCCGCTGTCGATGCTGGCGGCAACTGCGACGTCGATGGCGGTGATCGCGCTGGTCTCCGGCGGCGGCTTCCTGCTCTACCTGAGCCATGCCCAGCCGCCCCTGCCGCTGCTGGCCTGCCTCGCGGCGGGCGGTGCGCTCGGCGTGCTGGCCGGCAATCGCCTGGCAGCGCGCCTGGGCGGCGCGACCCTGCAGCGCCTGTTCGCCCTGATGCTGGTGGCGGTCAGCCTGTCGCTGGCCGCGCAGAAACTGCTGGGGTCCTAGCTCTCTTCCTCTTCCACGCCCGCCGCTGCGGGCGTCTCGAACAGCTCGGCGGCCCGCAGCAGCCCGGCGAGAATGGTGTGCTGCTCCCACTCCGGCAGCCCGGCGAAACGCTCCAGGGCGTGCTCGGGCAGCAGTTCCGGCCCGTCGCGCAGCGCCTCATGCCCGGCGTCGTTGAGGCTCAGCCATTGCTTGCGGCGGTCGTCGGGATCGCGCCGGCGCGTCAGCAGCCGCTGGCTTTCCAGGCGCGCCAGGGCGCCCGACAGCGATGACTGGGACAGCGCGACCTGCCCGGCCAACTGACCAGCGGTAATTTCCCCCTCCAGCGCCACCACCTGCAGGATCAGCAGTTGCAGCGGCGTCAACTCGCCTTCACGCCCCAGGCTCTTGGAGTGCACGTCAGCCGCCTGCTGGAGGCGACGCAGCGCCTGCAGCATCGACAGGGCGTGGGCGTTGCGCGTCGAAGATTTGCCATCAGCCATCATCGTTCACCTGCGCCTTCGAACTTTCCTCAATGAAATCAAATAGAACTCTCATCCAATCGGACGGTCCTCCCCTATGGCCCCCTTGAGGGGCCACCCACTCATCCCCAACGGAGAACCGGTAAGGACATGTGCGGAATAGCAGGAGAACTTCGCTTCGATAAACAGGCCGCCGATCTCGCCGCGGTCGAACGCATCACCCACCACCTCGCCCCGCGGGGCCCCGATGCCTGGGGCTTCCACAGCGAAGGGCCACTGGCCCTGGGGCACCGGCGCCTGAAAATCATGGACCTGGCCGAAGCTTCCGGCCAACCGATGATCGACCCGACGCTGGGCCTGTCGCTGGTGTTCAACGGCGCAATCTACAACTACCCCGAGTTACGCGGGGAGCTGGAAGCCCTCGGCTACCACTTTTTTTCCGGTGGCGACACCGAAGTACTTCTAAAGGGATACCACGCCTGGGGTGAGGAACTATTGCCACGCCTCAATGGCATGTTTGCCTTTGCCATCTGGGAACGCGACAAACGGCGCCTGTTCATCGCCCGCGACCGCCTCGGCATCAAGCCGCTGTACCTGTCGCGAACCGGCAAGCGCCTGCGTTTCGCCTCCAGCCTGCCAGCGCTGCTCAAGGGTGGCGACATCGATCCGGCACTGGACCCGGTGGCGCTCAACCACTACCTGAACTTCCACGCCGTGGTGCCCGCACCGCGCACCCTGCTGGCCGAGGTGAGCAAGTTGCCGCCGGCCACCTGGATGAGCATCGATGCCGAAGGCCACGCCGAGCGCCAGCGCTGGTGGAACCTGGACTACGGCCCCCTGCCCGATGAGCGGGAACTGACCCTGGAGGACTGGGAAGACCGCCTGCTGAACAGCCTGCGCGACGCGGTCAGCGTGCGCCAGCGCGCCGCCCGCGAAGTGGGCGTGCTGCTCTCCGGCGGGGTCGATTCGAGCCTGCTGGTCGGGCTGCTGCATGAAGCCGGGGTGGACGACCTGCTGACCTTCTCCATCGGCTTCGAGGATGCCGGCGGCGAGCGCGGCGACGAGTTCCAGTACTCGGACCTGATCGCCAGGCACTACGGCACCCGCCATCACCAGTTGCGCATCGCCGAGCAGGAGGTGATCGAGCAACTGCCGGCGGCCTTCCAGGCCATGAGCGAGCCGATGGTCAGCCACGACTGCATCGCCTTCTACCTGCTCTCCCGCGAGGTATCCAGGCACTGCAAGGTGGTGCAGAGCGGCCAGGGCGCCGACGAGCTGTTCGCCGGCTACCACTGGTACCCGAAGGTGGCCGGCGCTGCCGACCCGCTGCAGGCCTACCGCACCGCGTTCTTCGACCGCAGCCACGGCGAGTACCTGGAGACCGTGCGCGAAGCCTTGCGGGTGGAGGACGTGGCCGGCGAGTTCGTCCGCGAACACTTCGCCCGGGCCGGCGCCGACGACCCGGTGGACAAGGCCCTGCGCCTGGACAGCACCATCATGCTGGTCGACGACCCGGTCAAGCGGGTCGACAACATGACCATGGCCTGGGGCCTGGAAGCCCGCGTGCCGTTCCTCGACTACCGGGTGGCGGAGCTGTCGGCGCGCATCCCGTCGCGCTTCAAGCTCGGCGATGGCGGCAAGCAGGTGCTCAAGGCCGCTGCGCGCCGTGTCATCCCCGGCGAAGTCATCGATCGCCCCAAAGGGTACTTCCCGGTGCCCGGCCTCAAGCACCTGCAAGGCAACACCCGCGCCTGGGTCAGCGAACTGCTGCTGGACCCGAGCCAGGATCGCGGCCTGTTCGAGACGGCGATGTTCGACCGCCTGCTCAGCAATCCGTCGACCGACCTCACGCCGCTGCGGGGCTCCAAGCTCTGGCAACTGGCCGCGCTCAATCTCTGGCTGACCGAACAAGGTTTGTGAAGCCCAGGACGAATGCTTTTCACGGAGTTGACCATGAAGACCCATTTGAACCTGCCCCATCCGCACAACCAGCGCCTGCTGAGAGGCCAGACGCCCACCTACGAACGCCTCCAGGCACGCTTCGCCGGTGATCACGCGCAGCGCCACGAAGGCCCGCTGATCCTGCAATGCGGCTGGGGTCGCCTGCTGATCGGTCACACCTTCGCCACCACCGAACAACTGGCCACCGAGCTGCTCAACGAACGGCCCGGCGAGCGCGATATCGCCCTCTACGTCGCCGCCCCCCAGCAAGTGCTGGCGCAGGCGCCGCAGCAACTGTTCCTCGACCCCTCCGACGCCCTGCGCCTGTGGTTCACCGACTACCGGCCGGCGCGCCGGCCGTTCCGCGGCTTCCGTATCCGCCGCGTGCACAGCGACGACGACTGGACGGCGATCAACCGCCTGTACCTGGCGCGCGGCATGCTCCCGGTGGACCCTGCCCAGGTCACCCCGCGCCATCAGGGCGGGCCGGCCTACTGGCTGGCCGAGGACGACGAAACCGGCACGGTGATCGGCACCGTCATGGGCATCAACCACACCAAGGCCTTCCGCGACCCCGAAGGCGGCTCCAGCCTCTGGTGCCTGGCGGTGGACCCGCAGTCCAGCCGTCCGGGCGTGGGCGAAGCCCTGGTCCGCCACCTGATCGAGCATTTCATGAGCCGGGGCCTGGCCTATCTGGACCTGTCGGTGCTGCACAGCAACCAGCAGGCCAAATCGCTCTACCGCAAGCTGCGCTTCCGTGAGCTGCCGACCTTCGCCATCAAGTGCAAGAACGGCATCAACCAGTCGCTGTTCCTCGGCCCCGGCCCGGAAGAGGGCCTGAACCCCTACGCCCGGATCATCGTCGACGAGGCCCATCGGCGCGGCATCGACGTACAGGTACAGGATGCCGAGGCCGGGCTGTTCATCCTCACCCAGGGAGGCCGGCGCATTCGCTGCCGCGAGTCGCTGTGCGACCTGACCAGCGCGGTGAGCATGAGCCTGTGCCAGGACAAGACCCTCACCCACCGCGCCCTCGACCGCGTCGGCCTGCGTCAGCCGCAGCAGCGCCTGGCGGGCAGCGCGAAGGACAACGCCCGCTTCCTCGCCGAGCACGGCTCGCTGGTGGTCAAGCCGGTGGACGGCGAACAGGGCCAGGGCGTCGCCGTGGACCTGCGCAGCACCGGCGAGGTGGAGAGTGCCATCGCCCAGGCCAGGCAGTTCGACACCCGCGTGATCCTGGAGAGCTACCACGCCGGCCAGGACCTGCGCATCGTGGTGATCGGCTATGAAGTGGTGGCCGCCGCGATCCGCCGCCCCGCCGAAATCATCGGCGATGGTCGGCACAGCATCCGCCGCCTGATCGAAGCCCAGAGCCGGCGCCGGCAGGCCGCTACCGGCGGCGAAAGCCGCATCCCGCTGGACAGCGAGACCGAGCGCACCCTGGCCGCCGCCGGCTTCGGCTATGACGACGTGCTACCCAGCGGCCAGCGCCTGGCCGTGCGCCGCACCGCCAACCTGCATACCGGCGGCACCCTGGAGGACGTCACCGAGCGCCTGCATCCGAAACTGGCAGAGGCCGCGATCCGCGCCGCGCGCGCGCTGGAAATCCCGGTCACCGGCCTCGACCTGCTGGTGCGCGACGCCGACCAGCCGGACTACGTGATCATCGAAGCCAACGAACGGCCCGGGCTGGCCAACCATGAACCGCAACCCACCGCCGAGCGCTTCGTCGACCTGCTGTTCCCGCTGAGTCGCGAGCTGCTCAACCGCGAATCCCCCCCTGGCATGGAGGCTTCCGCATGACGTCACTGCCACAACCCGACCTGAACTACCTGCAGCGCGTGCTGCTGGAAATGCTCGCCATCCCCAGCCCTACCGGCTTCACCGACACCATAGTGCGCTATGTCGCCGAACGGCTGGAGGAGATCGGGGTGCCCTTCGAGATGACCCGCCGAGGGACCATTCGCGCCACCCTCTCCGGGCGGCGCAACAGCCCGGACCGCGCGGTTTCGGCGCACCTGGACACCATCGGCGCCATCGTCCGCGAGATCAAGCCCAACGGCCGCCTGGCGCTGGCGCCGGTGGGCTGCTGGTCGAGCCGCTTCGCCGAGGGCAGCCGGGTCACGGTGTTCTGCGAAAACGGCGTGCTGCGCGGCAGCGTGCTGCCGCTGCTGGCTTCCGGCCATGCCTTCAACACGGCGGTGGACAGCCTGCCGATCAGTTGGGATCACGTCGAACTGCGGCTGGACACCTACACGGTCAGCCGCGCCGACAGCGAGACCCTGGGCGTGGCCATCGGCGATTTCGTCGCCTTCGATCCCTTGCCGGAGTTCACCGAGAGCGGCCACATCAGCGCCCGCCACCTCGACGACAAGGCCGGGGTCGCCGCGCTCCTGGCGGCCCTGAAGGCCATCCGCGAAAGCGGTCAGCAACCGCCGATCGACTGCCACCCGCTGTTCACCATCACCGAGGAGATCGGCTCCGGCGCGGCAGGTGCATTGCCGTGGGACGTCAGCGAGTTCGTCGGCATCGACATCGCCCCGGTGGCCGAGGGGCAGAACTCCAGCGAACACGCGGTGAGCGTGGCCCTGCAGGACTCCGGCGGGCCTTACGACTACCACCTGTCACGGCACCTGTTGCGGCTGAGCGAGCGCCACGAGATCGCCGTGCGCCGCGACCTGTTCCGCTACTACCACAGCGATGCGCAGTCGGCGATCACCGCCGGCCACGATATCCGCACCGCGCTGCTGGCCTTCGGCTGCGACGCCACCCACGGCTACGAGCGCACCCATATCGACAGCCTCGCCGCGCTATCGCGCCTGCTCACCGCCTACCTGCTCAGCCCGCCGGTGTTCGACAGCGACGCCGAGCCGAGCGAAGGCGCCCTGGAGCGCTTCAGCAAGCAACTGGAGCATCCGGTACACATGGAAAGCACCACCCATGTGCAGCCGGTGGATGAGCTCATCGACAGCGGCGACAACGCCGATAAAGACAAGAACTGAAGCTGCACTCGCCGCAGCGCGGGACTACAATCCCGCGCTGCGATTGCGAGTGCCCTGCCATGCTGATTCCCTTTGACCTGATCGAAGCCGACACCCTGAACAACCTGCTGGAAGACTTCGTCACCCGCGAAGGCACCGACAATGGCGACGACACGCCGCTGGACGTACGCGTGGAGCGCGCGCGGCATGCCCTCAAGCGCGGCGAGGCGGTGATCGTCTTCGATCCGGAAAGCCAGCAGTGCCAGCTGATGCTGAAAAGCGAAGTGCCGAGGGAGTGGCTGGAGGACTGAGACAGGTGGTGAACCTGTAGGGCGAATAACGCGAAGCGTTATCCGCCGTCTGGTTCGGAGCTTCTGCGCCGCTTCGGCGTGTGCTGGAGCATTTGGTTTCGCCCCCTCGGGCGAGTTACTTTCTCAAACTACGGATGGCCGCCCCACAGAAAGTAACCAAAGGTCTTGCCCCATCATCCGGGTCCCGCTTCGCGGGACTCCCCTCGCTCCATCGGAGTTTCAGGGGCACGAACTAGGCGTCCCCCTTGACGGGCCATCCCTGGCCCAACGACGCTCTCGCGGCATCCATGCCGCTCAACCCCTGAAACTCCGCTTCCGCTCGGCCTCCTGAAGGGGCGCTCCGGTGCGTGCGGATGCTTCTCTGGAAACCCTCAAGAGCTAAAGCCAGAGCGAAGGGGCTTTCGTAGGAGCGGACCTTGTCCGCGAAATCCTTCGCGGCGGAACTTACGTGGACAGGAAAACACAGGCATTTGTCGCCAACCTGCAGGAGCACGGAACTCAGGGCGCGAATCTAGGCCCGAACAGCACCACGCTGGCACCAATCACGCAGAGCGCCACGCCCACCCAGTCGCTCCACAGCGGGCGGCTCTTCTCCACGAAAGCCAGCCAGAACAGCGACGCGGCAACGTAGATGCCGCCGTACGCGGCATAAGCGCGCCCGGCGTAGCTGGCCTCGACGCGGGTGAGCAGCAGGGCGAACACCGTCAGGCTGAGCAGACCGGGAATTATCCACAGGGCGCTCTTGTCCAGGCGCAGCCAGAGGTAGAAGGCATAGCAGCCGCCAATCTCGCAGAAGGCCGCGAGGACGAACCAGAGGTGATTGATCATGGGAGGCTCTTCTTGTGACGGGAAACCTGCCGCTCAGCCGCGCAGGCCGCCCTCGCGTTCCCAGGCGCAGCGCACTTTCAGTTCGCCTTCGCGCGGGCTGTGGAAGCCGTTCTCGGACTCCCAGCGGAAGGTGTGGCTGCCATTGACTTCGGTTTCCAGGTGAACCACCGCGCTGGCCCAGTAGAGACGGCGCAACAGGGCCTCGAACTGCTCGACCCAGAGCTTCCACTCGTACTCGATGGTCTGGTAGCTGGCGCCGAAATGGATCACCTGGGACTGGTAGAGACCGGCGCCCTCGGTTTCGCAGCGGCTGAACATCTCGCGGCCAAGGAAGGGCCAGGCCTCCCCCATCGGCAGGCTGTCGAGCACCTTGCGGTTGGCGGCACGGCGCAGGCGGCGCTCCATCGAGTCGCCGGGCCAGTCGCGGATGCAACCATAGACGATGGATTCGGACTGCAAGCGGGTTCTTCCTTCAATGACACCGGTGCCTTCTAACACAGGCCCGCCGACACGCAAAGCGCGAATCCGCGTCGATGCGCAGTGGCCCGGAAAAGCAAAAGCCCCGCGAAATGTGCGGGGCTTTCACCGGGGTCCAACGTTCTTCAGCCAGGCAGGCCGGTGACTAAAGCTAACCCTTTGCACCGGCCTGGGCAAGCCCTGTCTTTCACTGCACCGAAAGAGGGCAAATGACTGGCTCGGAACCTGCTTTACGAGAACAAGGCGAGGACAACTGAGAAAGCGGAGGGTCAATAAGCATTTCTCTCCGCTTATCTATGCAGTCATACCGACGCGCAGCAGATCGTAATCAGGTTCTCAAGCGGGCGTACGGCGCTTGGCCTGCATCTTCTCCGCCATCTTCGCCATCTCGTCGTAGATCACCTGCGGGTTCTGCTGCTTGATCTGCCAGGCCATGCGGCCCTGTTCGTGGGGCAGGATCATGAAGACATCGCGGGCCACTTCCTGGTGGATGTAGTCGGCGATGTCGGTGGCGCTGATCGGCGAGCTTTCCAGCAGCTTGCCGACCTGGTTCTTCATGTCCGGGCTGGGGCCACGGAAGGAATCCAGCAGGTTGGTCTGGAAGAACGACGGACAGACCACGTGGACCTTCACGTCCACCAGGCTCAGTTCGGCCAGCAGGCTTTCCGAGAGCGCCACCACGCCGGCTTTCGCCACGTTGTAGTTGCTCATCGCCGGGCCCTGCATCAGCGCGGCCATGGAGGCGATGTTGATGATCCGCCCCTTGCTCTGCTCCAGCAGCGGCAGGAAGGCCTTGCAGCCCTTGACCACGCCCATCAGGTTGATCGAGATCTGCCAGTCCCAGTCCTCCAGCGACAGCTCGCTGAAGAAGCCGCCCGAGGCGACGCCGGCGTTATTGACGATGATGTCGATGCCGCCGAGCTTTTCTTCGCACGCCTGCGCCAATTGGGTCAGTTGGCTGTAGTCGCGTACGTCGCAGCGTTGGGTGAAGCCGTCGCCGCCGACCGCGCGCACCCGCTTGAGGGTTTCCGCCAGGCCCGCTTCGTTGACGTCGGCCAGGGCCAGTTTCCAGCCCTCGCGGGCCCAGCGCAGGGCGATTTCGCGACCGAGGCCGGAACCGGCGCCGGTGATCATGATGCGGTTTTGCATAGGGAGGTTTGCCTGCTCTTGTTCGGGGAGTTGTTCGGGACAGTGAGCCAAAGTGTAACCAAGGCCCGCCGGCCCGGCGGCGACATCAGGGCGCTGAATGCCCCCGGCAAACCGCCGCCACAGGCCCCCGGATCAAGCGCTCAACCGATCAGCAAGGCGCAGAGTTTGCCCAGCACCAGGGCAACCCCGGCGCAAATCAGCAGGTAGGCGGCGCAGTTGACGCTCTCGTGCTTGAGCTGCGCGAAACGCTGCACGCGATAGCGCAGCAGGAACACACCGAGGGCAAGGGGAATGGAGGGTCCGAGAAAGGCGAACTGCCAGAAACGCTCGGGTTCACTGACCGGGTCCAGCACAACGGCATCCGCCAGCGGCAGCAGCCCCACGCCACACTGGACGACCAACCAGAGCGCTCCCAGTGCGATCAGCACAATACCCGGCATCCTTTCGACTCCACGACGGCAAAGGACCGGTATGTTAGTACGCCATCATTGTCAGGGCTGTGCGATGAATCACCCTGCTACATCATGGACACGGCGGACCGCCTGGAACACCGGGCGATCCGACGCAACTCATATATGTCCGAGCAGAACAAGCACCAGCAGGACGACGAGCACCACGCCAATGGCGCCCGAGGGGCCGTAGCCCCAGCTACGTGAGTGGGGGAAGACCGGCAGGCCACCGATCAGCAGCAGTATCAGAATGATCAACAGAATGGTCCCGAGTCCCATATCGTCTCTCCTCTTGGCTTGACGAGGGGCGATGGCTCGCAGTGAGGCATTCGGCCAGCGCTTGTAATCTGGGACTTGGGCGTCCGCCGGAAAATTCAAAGATTCGGTGCAGCCGGCTCAACCGAGGCTGCGCGGCAACGAGCCCTTGCGCAGGCGCAGGAACATCAGCGCGGCGGTACGCGCATCGCCGATGGCAGTGTGGCGGCCCTCCACCGGGATATCCAGGGTGCGCGCAAGGGTGTCGAAGCGCAGGTCCAGGTGCAGGTCGTGGAAGCGCCGGCTCATCTTGCGGTGGTACAGCTCGGAAACCTCCACCCGCGGATTGTCCAGGCGCGCGCCCAGTTGCTCGCGCAGGTGCCGGCGCAGCACGGCGACATCGAAGGACAGGTAATAGCCGAGCAACGGACGATCACCGACGAACGCCTGCACCCGGCGCAGCGCCTCGGCCAACGGCAGTTGCCCTTCGAGGTCGGTACGGCGCAGCTTGTGGATGCGAATGGATTCGCCGGTCAGGCTCGGCGGCGGCTCCACCAGCAGCTCCAGGCGTTCGCCGAGGATCAGCTTGCCGCGGCGGATCCGCACCGCACCGATGCTGAGGATATCCGCCTTGCGCGGATCTAGGCTGGTGGTCTCCAGGTCCAGCGACACCAGCTCCTCGGCATCCGCCGGATCGTGGCGCCACCAGTACAGGCGCCGGCGCCAGGTGGACCAGCGCCGATCGGGAAGGCTTACGCAGGCGTTCATCGGGTCTCCAGGTGGAACTGCCGGATCAGGCTCTGCTTGAATTTCTTCACCACATGCAAACCGTAGCGCAGCAGGTCGCGCTCGTGGCGGCTCAAGCGCGAAACGTCGAGTCCCTGCACCCGGCCGTCACGCTCGCCATCCAGTTGCTGGCGCAGACGAAGTTGCAGGAACAGTTCGAAGGACTCCACGAGGTTGTCCGCCAGGGACTCGTCCAGCACGCCGAGCGCCTTGAGCGCGGCGAGCCGGCCCAGGGTTCCGCGCTCCTCCAGCCCTTCGCGCAGGGCCAGTGCGCGGATGCCATGGACGATGGGGAAGATGCCGCCGCGCTTGATATCCAGGTGCGCGTCATGGGTCTTGAGCTGACCGAGGAAGGTCAGCGGCGTGTCGAACTGCAGGGCCGGCAGCGCCAGGTCGCTGAGCCAGCGGCTGTCGTCGCCGGCCAGGGCGTTGAGGCTTTCGCGCAGGCTTTCGAACAGTTGCCGGTTGCCGGCCACCGGCCAGGCATCGGCAAGAATCGACAGGCGCATCAGCTGCTCCGGACGCCCCTGCAGCGGCAGCTCGCGCAATTCCCGCTGCCAGGCGGCGAGCGGCTTGCACCACTCCGGCCGGCAGGCCATCACGCCACCGGGGCACGGCGGATAACCGAAGTCCAGCAAGGCTGCGGAGAAGCGCTGCATCAGCAACAGGCCCTGTTCCAGCGGCAGGTCGTCGGCGAGGATCAGGGCGTTGTCCTGGTCGGTCTTGAGCAACTGTTCGGCACGGCCCTCGCTGCCCATCACCATCAGGCAGCACTTTCCCCGCAGCGCCGGAGGGATCTGCAGTTCGAACAGGCGCTCCAACAGCTGCTCGTTGAGCGCGCTGACCAGCTGCATGATGAAGCGCAGGCGGATGCCATTGCCGGCCAGGGTGGCGATCAGGGTGTGCAGGGTTTCCGCCGCCGCTTGCAGTTCCGCCTCGCTTTCGGCGCGGGCGATACGCAGCGCCAGCACATGGGAGTGGGTGGAGAACAGGCTGAGCACCTGGGTCAGGTGCAGCAATCCGACCACCCTGCCCTCCTCGCACACTGCCACCCGCTCGATGCGCTGGCGGGTCATCAGTATCATCGCGTCGAACAGGAAGTCGCCAAGCTCGACACTGGCCAGCGGCCGGTGCGCCAGTGGGCCGATGGGCTCTGCTTCGCTGCGGCCATCACGGAAGTGCGCGACCATCAGGTCGGTGCGGGTAACGATGCCCAGCGCGCCGTTCTCGCGCACCAGCAGCGCGTCGGCGCCGCGACTGAGCTGCAGGCGCGCGGCGTCGCCCAGGGGCAGCGCCGGCTCCACCTCGATGGCCGGCAGCAAGTGCTCGCGGGCGATGCGGGTGAGGATGAATTCGGCGAGGTTCTGTCCGTCGCGACGCTCCAGCTGGCGCTTGCTCGCGAGGTCGGCGCGGAAGAAGCGGGCGAACTCGGGATTGCCGGCACACAGCTGATGGAACACCTCCGCCGGCAGCTCATAGACGATGCTCTCCTCCACCGCCTGGTAGCGGTGCTTGCTGCTGCCGGAGAGCAGCCCGCGCACGTCGAACAGGTCCTCGGCGGCGTACTGGGCGAACAGCTTGCCGTCCTCGCCGCGCTCCTCGATCACCCCCTTGAGCAGGATGAACAGGCAGGGCACCGGCGCCCCCGCTTCCAGCAGCACTTCGTCAATCGTGTAGTACCCCACGCTCAGCGCATCGAGCAGTTGCTCGCGCTCCTGCGGGCGCAACTGGTCGAAGGGCGGCGAGGCGAAATTGAAATCGTCGGACATCCGTAATCCATCCCTTTCAAAAAGCAGGGCCGGAGGTGTTTCCACCCCCGGCCCCGGCAGGTCAGCTCAGGCGATCAGTGGGCGACTGCGCCACTGGCACCCAGGCCGGTCTGGGAGCGGATGAACTGCGGGAAGAAGCGCGCGCGCTCTTCGTCGGCCGCAGTGGACTTGTCGGTGATGGAGAAGAACCAGATACCGACGAACGCCACGGCCATGGAGAACAGCGCCGGGTATTCGAACGGATAGATGGGCTTCTCGTGGCCGAGGATCTGCACCCAGATGGTCGGGCCGAGGATCATCAGCACCACCGCGGTAATCAAGCCCATCCAGCCGCCGATCTTGGCGCCGCGGGTGGTCAGCTTCTTCCAGTACATGGAGAGCAGCAGCACCGGGAAGTTGCAGCTGGCGGCGATGGAGAAGGCCAGGCCGACCATGAAGGCGATGTTCTGCTTCTCGAACAGGATGCCGAGGATGATCGCGACCACGCCGAGGCAGACGGTGGTGATCTTCGATACGCGCAGTTCATCCTTCTCGTTGGCCTTGCCGCCCTTGAGCACGCTGGCGTACAGGTCGTGGGACACGGCCGAGGCACCGGCCAGGGTCAGGCCGGCTACCACCGCGAGGATGGTGGCGAAGGCCACGGCGGAGATGAAGCCCAGGAACAGGCTGCCGCCCACGGCGTTGGCCAGGTGCACGGCGGCCATGTTGTTACCGCCCAGCAGGGCACCGGTGGCGTCCTTGAAGTCCGGGTTGGTGCTGACCAGCAGGATCGCGCCGAAGCCGATGATGAAGGTCAGGATATAGAAGTAGCCGATGAAGCCGGTGGCGAAGAACACGCTCTTGCGGGCTTCCTTGGCGTCACTGACGGTGAAGAAGCGCATCAGGATGTGCGGCAGGCCGGCGGTGCCGAACATCAGCGCGAAGCCCAGGGAGAACGCCGAGATCGGGTCCTTCACCAGGCCGCCCGGGCTCATGATGGACTCGCCCTTCGGATGGACCTTGATGGCTTCGGAGAACAGGGTGCTGATGTCGAAGTTGACGTGCTTGAGCACCATGATCGCCATGAAGGAGGCGCCCGAGAGCAGCAGCACGGCCTTGATGATCTGCACCCAGGTGGTGGCGAGCATGCCGCCGAACAGCACGTACATGACCATCAGGATGCCGACCAGGACCACCGCGACGTGGTAGTTCAGGCCGAACAGCAGCTCGATCAGCTTGCCGGCGCCGACCATCTGCGCGATCAGGTAGAAGGCCACGACCACCAGCGAACCGCAGGCGGACAGGGTGCGGATGTCCTTCTGCTTGAGGCGGTAGGACGCCACGTCGGCGAAGGTGTACTTGCCCAGGTTGCGCAGGCGCTCGGCGATCAGGAAGAGGATGATCGGCCAGCCGACCAGGAAGCCGATGGAGTAGATCAGGCCGTCATAGCCCGAGGTGAACACCAGCGCGGAAATGCCGAGGAAGGACGCGGCGGACATGTAGTCGCCGGCGATGGCCAGACCGTTCTGCAGACCGGTGATGCTGCCGCCGGCGGTATAGAAGTCGGCGGCGGACTTGCTGCGCTTGGAGGCCCAGTAGGTGATGCACAGGGTCAGGCCTACGAAGGCGACGAACATGACGATGGCGGAGACGTTCAGCGGCTGGCGCTGCACCTCGCCGGTGAGGGCGTCAGCCCAGAGTGCGGGAGCGAAGGCGGCCAGAGCGAGGGCCGCGGCGATTCGGCCTTTCATTGCTGGGCCTCCTTGAGGATTTCCTGGTTCAAACGGTCGAATTCACCGTTGGCGCGGCGCACATAGATGCCGGTGAGCACGAAGGCCGAGAGGATCAGCCCGACGCCCATGGGGATGCCCCAGGTGACGGACGAATCGGCGCTGATCTTCGTGCCGAGCAGCTGCGGCTGGAAGGCGATCAGCAGGATGAAGACCACGTACAGGCCCAACATGACCAGGGAGAGCAGCCAGGCGAATCGCTCGCGCTTGGCCACCAATTCTTTGAAGCGCGGATTGGTATCAATCCGCTGGTAGATGCTGTCGTTCATTTTGTTCTTGTCCTCACAGCGGGGATGACGCGGATGTCGTCGATCTCCACTTTAGGACTCCGGTGCAAGCGCTCCAGACGACTTTAGTCGTAGCGGGGGTCGCAGCCTTCCCGAGATTTTTGCGAACAAGCCCGGAATAGACGCGGCGCAATGAAAAAATCCCCCGCGAAGACTTGGCTTCGCGAGGGATTTCCCTGTATCCGGCGGGTCGCGATCTAAGCGCTTACAGCCACTCTTTCACGCGGTCCGGATGCGCTTCCACCCACTTCTTGGCGGCCACGTCCGGCTTCTCGCCGTTCTGCACGGCGAGCATGACTTCGCCGATTTCCTGGCCGTCCTTCCACTGGAATTTCTTCAGGAAGGCCCAGACTTCCGGCGCCTTCTTCTCCAGCGCCGGGTTGGCGACGCTGTCGACGTGCTCTTCTTCGCCATAGACCTTCTTCGGGTCTTCGAGGAACTTCAGCTTCCACTTGGCGAACATCCAGTGCGGAATCCAGCCGGTCACCGCCACGGCCTTCTTGTCGTTCTCCGCGCGGGTCAGCTCGGCGATCATGCCGCTGCCGGAGCTGGCCACCAGTTTGTAGTCCAGGCCGTAGTCCTTGATCGCCTGGTCGGTCTTGAGCATGACCCCGGCGCCGGCGTCGATGCCGACGATACGGCCGTCGAAATCGGCCTTCTGCGCCTTGAGGTCCTCGATGCTGTTGGCTTTCACGTACTCGGGCACGATCAGGCCGATCTTCGCTCCCGGGTAGTTCACACCCAGGTTGACCACCTTGTCCTTCATCTTGTCGTAGTAGGCGCCGTGGGTGACCGGCAGCCAGGCCGAGAGCATGGCATCGAGCTTGCCGCGCGCCACACCCTGCCACATGATCCCGGCCGCGACCGGCATCAGCTTGACCTGGTAGCCGAGCTTCTCGCGCATGATCTCGGCGGCCACGTGCGTGGTGGCCACGCTGTCCGACCAGCCATCCACGTAACCCAGAGTGACTTCCGGCTTGGCCGCCGCGCCGGCCAGGCCCGCAGCCGCCGACAGCACCAGCCCTGCGCCCAGGCCCATCAGGCGTCGCATCATTCGCATGGTTTTCTCCCCGTAATTTTTTTCCGAGCGTCCGGGCGAACCCGGCGCAATTCGCGGTCTTGGCCGCCCCTACATCATCTGCCGGGCCGCCGCGGGGGCTGCTCTGAGAACGACACGCAACGATCCGATCCACGACAGAAACCGTCCGTCCACGACCCGGCCATTCCATCCGCGACGAAGGTGGCGGCCTATCGCCTCCATACAGAGGCTCGATTACCCGCCGAGGTTCCTCCGGGATAGTCTTTTCTCAACGGAGAATAATTCTCAACTTTGAGAAGCCGCCATGCTCAAGACCGTCACCTTCACCCTGATGCACTTCACCATCGCCTTCAGCGTGGCCTATGCCTTGACCGGCAGTCTCACGGTAGGCGGCCTGCTGGCGATCATCGAGCCGCTGTGCAATGCCGTGGGCTTCCACTTCCATGAGAAGCTCTGGAAGCGCCTGGAGCACGGCCAGCCGGGCGATGCCGTGCCGGCGCACAATGGGTTGCACCGCCACGCCTGAGTGCTCGCCGGGGACGCTGACGCCAGTCGGCGGCGTTGCTAAGATGCGCGCCTCGCCACGGCTTGCGTGCCTCCGCCTCCATGCCCCAGTCTCCGCGCTTCCCGCTCCTGACCTATTGCCTCGCCCTGCTGATCGCCGTCGTCGCCCTGTGCGGGCTCTGGTACGGCCTGGGCAAACCGGTGAACCTGCCCGACGCGGCGACGCCTACGCACAAGCTGCAGTGCGCGTCCTACAGCCCGTTCGCCAAGGACCAGTCGCCCTTCGACCAGCCCTTCGTCCTCCGCCCGGAGCAGATGGACACCGACCTGGCGCTGCTGGCGACACGCTTCCAGTGCGTGCGCACCTACTCGATGACCGGCCTGGAAGGCATTCCGGCGCTGGCGCGCCAGCACGGCCTGAAGCTGATGCTCGGCGCCTGGGTGAATGCCAACCCGGTGGACACCGAGCGTGAAGTCGAGGCGCTGATCAAGGCCGCCAACGAGTACCCGGACGTGGTCCAGGCGGTGATCGTCGGCAACGAGACCCTGCTGCGCAAGGAAGTCACCGCCACCTACCTCGCCGGACTGATCCGCCAAGTGAAGTCACAGGTGCGCCAGCCGGTGACCTACGCCGATGTCTGGGAGTTCTGGCACCGCCACCCGGAAATCGCCCCGGCGGTGGACTTCGTCACCATCCACCTGCTGCCCTACTGGGAAGACAATCCCAGCGGCATCGACGACGCCCTCGCCCATGTGGCGAAGATCCGCGAAGACTTCGGCCGCGAGTTCGCGCCCAAGGACATCCTGATCGGCGAGACCGGCTGGCCCAGCGAAGGCCGCCAGCGCGAAACCGCCCTGCCCAGCCGGGTCAATGAGGCGCGCTTCATCCGCGGCTTCGTGCACATGGCCGAGGAGCGCGGCTGGCACTACAACCTGATCGAGGCATTCGACCAACCCTGGAAGCGCCAGAGCGAAGGCGCGGTGGGCGGCTACTGGGGCCTGTTCAGCGCCGACCGCGAGGAGAAAGGCGTGCTCGCCGGGCCCGTCAGCAATCTGCCGGGCTGGTCGGCGTGGCTGGGCCTGTCCGGCTTGATCCTCGCCGGCGGCCTGCTGCTGGGTGGGCGTCCGGCCTCGTCCCGCGCGGCGCTGCTCCTGCCTCTGGGCGCCGCACTGGGTGGCGCCTGCGTCGGGTTGTGGACGGAGCTGGCGGTGGTGACCAGCCGCTCCTGGGACGAATGGCTGTGGGCGGCATTCCTGATCGGGCTGAACCTGCTGGTGCTGGCGCACCTCAGCCTGACCCTGTCAGCACGCCAGGGCTGGCGCGCTAGGGCCTTCGACTGGCTGGAGAAACGCGCAGGACTCTGGCTGGCGGCGGCCGGCTTCGCCGGTGCGGTGCTGATGCTGGGCCTGGTGTTCGACGCCCGCTATCGCAGCTTCCCCAGCGTCGCCTTGCTGTTCCCGGCGCTGGTCTACCTGTGCCGGCCGGTAAATGCACCGCGCCGCGAAAGCCTGCTGCTGATCCTGTTCATCGCCTTCGGCCTGCCGGCGCAACTGCTGCTGGAAGGCCTGAGCAACCAGCAGGCGCTGGGTTGGGCGGCGGTCAGCCTGGTGCTGCTCGGAGCGCTCTGGCGCGGTCTGCAGCAGCCCCTGCCGCTGGCGAGCGGCGTGCCGGCAAGCGCCAGTTGAATCAGGACCGCCGCGCGCGCACCAGGCGCAGCCCGGCGAGCACCACGGCGAACACCGCCAGGCCGGCGTTGTACAGCACCAGCGCCGGCAGCGCGGCGAACAGCCCCAGCGCCGCCAGCCACCATCCGCTACGGCCGGGGACCAGGAAAGCCAGCGCCGACAGGCCCAGCGCCAATGTGCCGAATACGCCGAAATGAATCAGCAGGCCCAGCTGTGAGCGCGCAACGCACTCCCAGCGGCCGGCCGACTCGGCACACAGCCCGACCCAGCGGCTATCCTCCATCAGCCCGAAACGCACGCCATAGCTGGCGGCCAGCCACAGCGACAGGACAAGCAACAGCAGGATGACGGGCAATCGACGGGGCATGGCGCCTCTCCGGGGTGAAAACGGCGCCCAGCATAACCAGCACAATGGCCGATGCAAGAGGCGCTGCGTCTACTCACATTGCCTGCGGCAGCGGAGCCTGCGATGAAGCGATCGAACCTGTTCCTGCTGGCCTGCGTCATCATCAGCTTCTGGTGGCTGTGGCCCGGCGAGCGGCCCCACGCACCGCCACAGCAGGGCAACATCCTGGCCGACGGCGGATTCCGGGTGGAGCGCTATTCGATCTATCCGCTGCAGGACTTCAATCTCGAAGCCGTGGTGCTGGGCCGCGAGGACTACCGCCTGGGCCGCGAGGCCGAGCTTTCCCCCACCGACCTAGCCCTGGGCTGGGGGCCGATGGCCGATCCGAACGTCCTCGCCGGCATCCGCATCACCCAGGGCAACCGCTGGTACCACTGGCACGCCGACAGCATGCCGATCCCGCGCCGGGACATCGAGACCCACAGCGCCAACATGCACATGATCCCCGCCAACGACAGCGTGGCCCGCGCCCTGGCGCAGGTCGACAAGGGCGAGCGCATCCGCCTCTCCGGCAAATTGGTGCGCGTGGAAGGCGACGACGGCTGGCGCTGGGTCAGTTCCCTGACGCGCGAAGACACTGGCGCCGGGGCCTGCGAGCTGATCTGGGTGGAGAGCCTGGAGCGCCTGTAGCGCCGTCGCACCGGGCAGTTGCCAGGGACGCCGGCCACGGGGCATTCTCGGGCGTCCCCTCATCAAGGTAGCTCCCATGCCGCGCGTCACGCTCCGCCCTGCCGTCCCCGCCGATATCCCGCTGATCATCGAGCTGATCACCGAACTCGCCGACTACGAACGCCTGGTCCATGAGGTCAAGGCCGACGCCCAGCGCATGCACGACCACCTGTTCGGCCCACGCCCCTACGCCGAAGTGCTGATCGGCGAGGTGGATGGCCTGCCGCAGGGCTTCGCGCTGTTCTTCCACAACTATTCCACCTGGCTCAGCCAGCCGGGCATCTACCTGGAAGACCTGTTCGTACGCCCCGCCGCGCGCGGTGCCGGATTGGGCAAGGCGCTGCTCACGGAACTGGCACGACTGGCCGTGGAGCGTGGCTGCGGACGCCTGGAATGGTCCGTGCTGGACTGGAACGAACCCGCCATAGGCTTCTACCGTAGCCTGGGCGCCCGTCCGCAGGATGAATGGACGGTCTACCGCCTGACCGGCGACGCCCTGCGCGAGCTGGCCCACAAGGCGTGAGGCCGCGGTAGCACTTGTAGGCAATCCGCTGGTCTTACTTGCCGGTCTCCCTAGAGTTGGCTTCTTTCCGAAAGGACTCCCTCACCATGAACTGTCTTTCACGCGCGGCCGTCCTGCTCGGCTGCCTCGCCCTGGGGCTCGCCGGGCCGGCGTTCAGCCGCGATGTCGATGAGGCCGGCTACGGCTATCCGCTGACCAACCCGTTCGAGGCCACCATCGCCACGACACCACCGGACCTTCGTCCGCAGCTGCCCGATATCGAAGACATCAGCCAGTCCGACTACGCCCTGAAGCTGCGGCCGGAGCGCGAGCACCAGTTGCCGGAAAACTTCTGGCCGGTGAAGAAGCTGCACTACCGCCTGGCCCGGCAGGACCATGAGGCGCCGCTGGTGTTCATCATCGCCGGCACCGGCGCGCCCTACTTCAGCAGCACCCCGGAATACCTCAAGCGCCTGTTCTACAGTGCCGGCTACCACGTGGTGCAGATTTCCTCGCCGACCAGCTGGGACTTCATGGCCGGGGCCTCGCAGTCCGCCACGCCCGGCTACACCCCCACCGATGCCGACGACCTCTACCGGGTGATGCAGGCGGTGCGCGCCCAGCATCCGGAGCTACCGATCAGCGAGTACTACCTCACCGGCTACAGCCTCGGCGCCCTGCACGCCGCCTTCGTCAGCCAGCTCGACGAAACCCGCCGCAGCTTCAACTTCAAGCGCGTACTGCTGCTCAACCCGCCGGTGAACCTCTACACCTCGGTAAGCAACCTGGACAAGATGGTGCAGACCCGGGTCAAGGGCATCAACGACTCCAAGACCTTCTACCAGGTGGTGCTGAGCAAGCTGTCGCGCTACTTCAAGCAGAAGGGCTACATCGACCTCAACGATGCCTTCGTCTACGAACTGCAGCAGTCCAGGCAGCACCTCTCCAACGAGGAAATGGCCATGCTGATCGGGACGGTGTTCCGCTTCTCGGCCGCCGACATGGCTTTTACCTCCGACCTGATCAACCGCCGTGGCCTGATCACCCCGCCGAACTACCCGATCAAGGAAGGCACAAGCCTCGAGCCCTTCTTCAAGCGCGCCATGCAATGTGACTTCGAATGCTACCTGACCGACCAGCTGATCCCGGTCTGGCGCGCCCACGGCAAGGGCAACAGCCTGCCGCAGATGATCCAGCAGGTGAGCCTCTACGCCTTGCAGGACTACCTGCACGACAGCCCGAAGGTCGCCGTGATGCACAACGCCGACGACGTCATCCTTGGCCCGGGCGATATCGGCTTCCTGCGCCGCACCTTTGGCGACCGCCTGACGCTCTACCCGCTCGGCGGCCACTGCGGCAACCTCAATTACCGCGTGAACGCGCAGGACATGCTGGCGTTCTTCAAAGGACAGGATGCGCAGGCCCCCGGCCTGGCAACCGCACAGACAGGGAACTGATCCATGCGACTCCGCTCTTCCTGGATTTTCGGCCTGGCGCTGTGCTGCGGCCTGGCACAGGCCGACACCACTTCGACATCCAATCCCAGCAGCAACGACAGCTTCTCCGAGCAGCCCGAGGCCGACGGCTTCAAGCACCCGATGGACGCGCTGAAGTTCAACCCCGGCCTGGACCAGCGCGAATTCGAACGCGCCACCCTGGACGCCCTCAACGTCTATGACCCGTGGGAGTCGTGGAACCGCCGTGTGTACCACTTCAACTACCGCTTCGACCAATGGGTGTTCCTGCCCGTCGTCCACGGCTACGAATACGTCACCCCGCGCTTCGTCCGCACCGGGGTGAGCAACTTCTTCAGCAACCTGGGCGAAGTGACGACGCTGCTCAACAACATCGGCCAACTCAGACCCGAACGGGCGGCGAACAGCACCGCGCGGCTGCTGTTCAACACCATCTTCGGCGTCGCCGGCCTGTGGGACCCGGCCACCGCCATGGGCCTGCCGAAGGTCAGCGAGGACTTCGGCCAGACCCTGGGCTACTGGGGCGTGCCAGCGGGCCCTTACCTGGTACTGCCGATACTCGGCCCCTCCAATGTCCGCGACACCGGCGGCCTGGTGACCGACTTCGTGGCGGCCCGCGAGGTGAACTACCTCAATGTCTCCAGCCTCGGCCGCGAGTACTGGGAACTGCCGGTGCTGGAAGTCATCGACAAGCGCTACAGCAACAGCTTCCGCTACGGCCAGACCAACTCCCCGTTCGAGTACGAAAAGCTGCGCTACGTCTACAGCGAAGCGCGCAAGCTGCAGATCCAGGAGTGACCCGAAGCCGCCGCCCTTTCGCGGCGGCTTCTTTTTCGACCAATGAATCTATTTATTCGATTGTTTTGGCGAAAAACTCGCAACCATTGATTCATCGTTTGGGTCTAGGATGACCCCATTCACTGATCAAGGAGGTTCCCATGACCCGCTTGCGTACCCTGATCGACCAACACATCGGCCACCCCGCCTCCGACGGCGCCGGCGTGCGCCTGACCCGCGTGATCGGCGGCCCCGGCATCGAGCGCTTCGACCCGTTCCTGATGCTCGACCAGTTCGACACGCAGAATCCCGACGACTACATCGCCGGCTTCCCGGCCCACCCGCACCGTGGCTTCGAGACCGTCACCTACATGCTCGAAGGGCGCATGCGCCATGAAGACCACCTGGGCAACCGCGGCCTGCTCAAGCCCGGCGGCGTACAGTGGATGACCGCCGCCCACGGCATCATCCACAGCGAGATGCCTGAACAGGAAGAAGGCGCCATGCGCGGCTTCCAGCTGTGGCTGAACCTGCCGGCCAAGGACAAGCTGTCCCCGGCCGGCTACCGCGACATCGAGCCGGAAGACGTGCCGCGCACCACCACCGCGCAAGGCGTCGGCGTCACCGTGATCGCCGGCCGCTTCGACGATGGCGAGACCGCGCTGGATGGCGCCGTGCAGCGCCCCGGCACCGAGCCGCACTACTACGACCTGCGGCTGCCGGCGGGTGCCTCGGTCAGCCCGCGCATTCCGGCGGGACACCGGGTGATGCTGTACGTCTACGAAGGTTCACTGACGGTACCGGGCGAACGCGGCGACGAAACCGTGGCCACCAACCGCCTGGTGCGGCTCGGCCAGGGCGATGAGATCCAGCTCTCCAGCGACGACGGCGCACGCGTCCTGCTGCTGGCCGGCAAGCCGCTCAACGAGCCGATCGTGCAGTACGGTCCCTTCGTGATGAACAGCCGCGAAGAGATCGAGCAGGCCCTGCGCGATTACCGCGACGGCGTGCTGGCGGTCTGATGTTTCCCCTGTGGGACCAGAGCAAGGGCGTACAACCCTTCGCGGTTGTACGCCGATAAGCCAGGATCGCCAGTTCAAACGACGTATAACGTCGAACGTTATACGCCCTACCCACTGTCTTGCCCCTACAGCGACCACTCCTCCATCCCCAGGAAGCGCGCGATCTCCGCGCGCTTTTCCATGGCATCGCGGTACCCCAGTTCGATCAGCGCATTGCAGTAACCCGGCTCGAACAGCAGGTAGCTCAACACCCCCGCCCCGCTCGCTTTCGTCGCCCCCGGCCCGCGCAGGAACAGGCGCAGCGCACGCGGCAACTCGTGGCGGTACTCGGCGGCGATTTCATCCAGCGGCCGGCTCGGCGAGATCAGCAGCACGTCGACCGGTTGCAGCCCCAATGCCGCTCGGCGCTTGCCCTCCGGCACCATCGAGCTGAGGAAATTGATCCGGTTCAGCAGCTCGATATCGCCTTCCAGGCTGTCGATGAAGGTGCTGTTGAGCAGATGGATGCCGACCTGCGCCAGGCTCGGCGGCTGACCGGTACGATAATTGGCCACCGTCTCGTTGGCGCTGCCCATGGTCGGGTTGCCGCTCACCCCGATCACCAGCACGCGATTGGCCCCCAGGTGCAGTGCCGGACTGATCGGCGCCTGCTGGCGCACCGCCCCATCGCCGAAATACTCGCGGTGGACTTTCACCGGCGCGAACAGCAGCGGAATCGCCGAGCTGGCCAGCAGGTGTTCCAGGCAAAGGCGCGTCGGCACCCCCACGCGTCGATGGCGCAGCCAGGGATCGATGGTGGCGCGCCCCTGGTAGAAGGTCACCGCCTGGCCGGATTCGTAGCCGAACGCGGTGACCGCCACCGCGCGCAGGTTGCGCCGACGCACCGCGGCAGCGATGCCGGAGAAGTCCAGCTCGCGCTCCAGCAGGTAGCGCAACGGCGTGCTGTCGAGCAGCGCCACCGGCTGGCGCTTGCCCAGCCCGAGCAGGCTGTGGCCGAGGAACCTGAAGGCCTGGCCGATCACGCCAGACCAGTCGGCGCGGTACACCTGGCCGGTGCGAAAGCCCCTCCAGACCTGGGTGAGCCGCTGCACCGCGGTCGGGAAGGACAGCGCCCCGCAGGCCAGCCCAACGGCATTGATCGCCCCCGCCGAGGTACCGACGATCACGGGAAAGGGATTCTCCGCGCCCTCGGGCAGCAACTCGGCGATCGCCGCCAGCACGCCAACCTGATACGCCGCCCGCGCCCCGCCCCCGGAGAGGATCAGGCCGGTCACGGCAGGGGGAGTCGATGGGCTGGCGGCGTCAGTCACGGCTGAAATCCTTGTCGCGTCGTATCCAGATTAGCCGGGGCGGGATTTACTTCTTCCTGGCGTAAAGCTTGGGCTCGCCTTCGGGGCGGCTCTTGAAGCGGCGATGCGCCCAGAGGTACTGCTCGGGCTGGCGGCGGATCTCCTGCTCGACCCACTGGTTGACGCGCAGGCAATCGGCCTCCTCGGTCTCGCCGGGGAAATCCTCCAGCGGCGGATGGATGGTCAGGCGATAGCCGGAACCGTCGGCCAGACGCGACTGGGTGAAGGGACACACCTGCGCGCGGCCCAGGCGGGCGAACTTGGTGGTGGCGGTGACGGTGGCGGCCTGGATGCCGAACAGCGGCACGAAGATGCTCTGCTTGATGCCGTAGTCCTGGTCCGGCGCGTACCAGATGGCGCGGCCGGCGCGCAGCACCTTGAGCATGGCGCGCACGTCCTCGCGCTCGATGGCGGTGGCGTCGGCATTGTGCCGCTCGCGACCGGCGCGCTGGACGAAGTCGAATACCGGGTTGTCGTGCTCGCGGTACATGCCGTCGATGGTCTGTACCTGGCCGAGCAGCGCCGCGCCGATCTCCAGGGTGGTGAAGTGCATGGCCATGAGGATCACGCCCTTGCCTTCGGCCTCGGCCTTGCGCAAGTGTTCCAGCCCCTCGATGTGCGCCAGCTTCGCCAGGCGCGCCCTGGGCCACCACCAGCTCATGGCCATCTCGAAGAAGGCGATGCCGGTGGAGGCGAAGTTTTCCTTCAGGAGGCGCTTGCGCTCGGCGGCGGAGAGCTCCGGGAAGCACAGCTCCAGGTTGCGCGCGGCAATCGCCCGGCGGCTGCCGACCACGCGGTACATCACCGCGCCGAGTGCGCGCCCCAGCCAGAGCAACACCGGATACGGCAGCTGCACCACCAGCCAGAGCACGCCGAGGCCGAGCCAGAGCGGCCAGTGGCTGGGATGGAGGAACTCACGGCGAAAGGTGGGGCGGTCCATGGAACTTTCCGGTCACGATCAAAGCCGGACATTCTACCTTGCCGAGGCGCGCCGTGCCTGCCTCGCGCCCTGGCTATGCGCCACGCTTGCGGCTGCCGGGGCGGTCCGCTATAAGTCCAACCCATTTAATGATGCAGTCCGACCATGAGCCAAGCTGACCTTCTCGACCACGATCCCGTATTCCAGCTCAAGGGCAGCATGCTGGCCGTCACCGTCCTGGAACTGGCCCACAATGACCTGCCGCGGCTGGATCGCCAGCTTGCCGACAAGGTCGCCCAGGCGCCCAACTTCTTCCGTGACACCCCGCTGGTGCTGGCGCTGGACAAGCTGCCCGACGGCGAAGGCCAGCTCGACCTGCAGGGCGTGCTGGACATCTGCCGCCGCCATGGCCTGCGCACCCTGGCCATCCGCGCCAGCCGCGAGGAAGACATCCGCCTGGCGACCATGTTCGACATCCCCGTGCTGCCGCCATCCGGCTCGTCCCGCGAGCGCATCGTCGAGCCGAAGGACTCGGTCACCCCGCTGACCGGCGCCACCCCGGTGCGCCGCCCGCGCGGCGAGCGCCTGTCCGAGAAGGTCGTGGAACAGGCCGCCGGCAGCGCCACTGCCCAGACGGAAAAGCCTGCCGAGGCCGTCCCGGCCGAAACCCAGGCGGAAAAACCGACCGCGGCCCAGGAACCGGAAAAGGACGCCGCGACGGAAAAACCGGCCGAACCGCCGGCACCGGTCGTCAGGCCGACCAAGCTGGTCACCACTCCGGTGCGTGGCGGCGTACAGATCTATGCCGCCGGCGGCGACCTGATCGTGCTGGCCCCCGTCAGCCCCGGCGCGGAACTTCTCGCCGACGGCAATATCCATGTTTACGGTCCGATGCGCGGTCGTGCCCTGGCCGGTGTCAAGGGCGACACCAGCGCACGGATCTTCTGCCAGCAACTGGCCGCGGAACTCGTGTCCATCGCTGGTAATTACAAGGTCGCCGAAGACCTTCGACGCAGTCCGCAATGGGGGCAGGCGGTGCACGTCAGCCTGTCGGGTGACGTGTTGAACATCACCCGCCTTTAACGGATACTGCCGCGACTTTCAGGGACCAGAATTCTTCGTTTTTTCTTTGGGGTGAATCACCTTGGCCAAGATCCTCGTAGTCACTTCCGGTAAGGGTGGCGTCGGTAAAACCACTTCCAGCGCAGCCATCGGCACCGGCCTGGCCCTGCGCGGCCACAAGACCGTCATCGTCGACTTCGACGTGGGCCTGCGTAACCTCGACCTGATCATGGGCTGCGAACGCCGCGTGGTGTACGACTTCGTCAACGTCATCAACGGCGAAGCCACCCTCACCCAGGCCCTGATCAAGGACAAGCGCCTCGAGAACCTGTACGTGCTGGCCGCCAGCCAGACCCGCGACAAGGACGCCCTCACCCAGGAAGGCGTCGGCAAGGTGATGGAAGAACTCAAGCAGTCCTTCGACTACATCATCTGCGACTCCCCGGCGGGCATCGAGAAAGGCGCCCACCTGGCCATGTACTACGCCGACGAGGCGATCGTCGTGACCAACCCGGAAGTCTCCTCGGTCCGCGACTCCGACCGCATGCTGGGCCTCTTGGCCAGCAAGTCCGCCCGCGCCGAGAAGGGCGAGGAGCCGATCAAGGAACACCTGCTGCTGACCCGCTACAACCCCGAGCGCGTCACCAAGGGTGAAATGCTCGGCGTCGAGGACGTCGAGGAAATCCTGGCCATCCGTCTGCTCGGCGTGATCCCGGAATCCCAGGCGGTGCTCAAGGCATCCAACCAGGGCGTACCGGTCATCCTCGACGAAGAAAGCGATGCCGGCCAGGCGTACAGCGACGCCGTCGAGCGACTGCTGGGCAAAGAAATGCCCCATCGGTTCCTCGACGTGCAGAAGAAAGGATTCCTGCAACGACTGTTCGGAGGACGTGAATGAGCCTTTTAGATTTCTTCCGCAGCCGGAAGCAGCCCTCCAGCGCTTCCATCGCGAAAGAAAGACTCCAGATCATCGTCGCCCATGAGCGCGGCAACCGTTCGCAACCGGACTACCTCCCGCAGCTGCAGAAAGACCTGCTGGAAGTGATCCGCAAATACGTGCCCATCGACCAGGAACAAGTCCAGGTCGAGCTGGCCAACCAGGGCAGCTGTTCGATCCTGGAACTCAACATCACCCTGCCGGAGCGTTGATCCGGCAATGGTGAACCTGCGGCGGCTTCGGCCGCCGCAGTCGTTTCTATTCCCCTTAATTCACGCAAGAGCTTCCATGCCGCTGTCCCAGATCGAATTCGTCCATGAGGACGCCGCCCTGCTGGTGGTGAACAAGCCCACCCTGCTGCTCTCCGTGCCCGGCCGCGCGGACGACAACAAGGACTGCCTGATCACCCGCCTGCAGGAGAACGGCTACCCGGAAGCGCGCATCGTCCATCGCCTGGACTGGGAAACCTCCGGCCTGATCGTCCTGGCCCGCGACGCCGACAGCCACCGCGAGCTGTCCCGGCAGTTCCACGACCGCGAGACCGAGAAGGCCTACACCGCGCTGTGCTGGGGCGAGCCGGAACTGGACAGCGGCCGCATCGAGGCACCGCTGCGCTACGACCCTCCTACCAAGCCGCGCCACGTGGTGGACTTCGAGCAGGGCCGCCACGCGCTGACCTTCTGGCGCGTCATGCAGCGCCACGGCAACTGGAGTCGCGTCGAGCTGACGCCGATCACCGGCCGTTCGCACCAGTTGCGCGTGCACATGCTCAGCATCGGCCACCCGCTGCTGGGCGACCGCCTGTATGCCGAGGGTGAAGCCCTGACCCTGCGCGACCGCCTGTGCCTGCACGCGAGCATGCTCTGCCTGACCCATCCGCAGACCGGCGAGCGCCTGCGCTTCGAGTCGCCTGCGCCGTTCTGACGCCCCACGCGACCACTCCTACCTCCCTTGATACACCGGTGAACCGGCGTACAACCGCGAACGGTTGTACGCCCTACGGCATTACGAAGAGCCCTCTCATCCAGGCCGCAGACTCCCGCATTTGCGATAAACTTCCGGCCATTCGCTGTTCGGAGTTACCCATGCGCGCAGAACTCAACCAGGGCCTGATCGACTTCCTCGCGGCCTCCCCCACACCTTTCCACGCCACCCAGACCCTCGCCCGTCGCCTCGACGAAGCCGGCTACCAGCGTCTGGACGAGCGCGATGCCTGGCGCACCGAGGCCGGTGGCCGCTATTACGTCACCCGCAACGACTCCTCGCTGATCGCCTTCAAGCTCGGCACCGCGCCGCTGCTGGAGCACGGCCTGCGCCTGGTCGGCGCGCATACCGACAGCCCCTGCCTGCGGGTCAAGCCGAACCCCGAGCTGGTGCGCCAGGGCTACTGGCAACTGGGCGTCGAGGTCTACGGCGGCGCGCTGTTCGCCCCCTGGTTCGACCGCGACCTGTCGCTGGCCGGCCGTGTCACCTTCCGCCTGGCCGGCAAGGTGGAAAGCAAGCTGATCGACTTCAAGGCACCGATCGCCGTGATCCCCAACCTGGCCATCCACCTCAACCGCGAGGCCAACATGGGCTGGGCGATCAACGCGCAGACCGAACTGCCGCCGATCCTCGCCCAGGTTTCCGCCGGCGAAGGCCGCGACTTCCGCGACCTGCTCGGCGAGCAGCTGCAACTGGAGCACGGCATCACCGCCGACGCCATCCTCGACTACGAGCTGAGCTTCTACGACACCCAGCGCGCCGCCGTGATCGGTCTCGACCAGGCCTTCATCGCCGGCGCCCGCCTGGACAACCTGCTGTCCTGCTATGCCGGCCTGCAGGCCTTGCTGACCAGCAGCGACGAGCAGAGCGGCGTGCTGGTCTGCACCGACCACGAAGAAGTCGGCTCCTGCTCCGCCTGCGGCGCCGACGGCCCGTTCCTCGAGCAGGTGCTGCGCCGCGTTCTGCCCGAGAGCGACGTCTTCACCCGCACCGTGCAACGCTCCCTGCTGGTTTCCGCCGACAACGCCCACGGCGTGCATCCCAACTATGCCGACAAGCACGACGCCAACCACGGCCCGAAGCTCAACGGCGGCCCGGTGATCAAGATCAACAGCAACCAGCGCTACGCCACCAACAGCGAGACCGCCGGTTTCTTCCGCCACCTGTGCCTGGAAAACGAAGTGCCGGTGCAGAGCTTCGTGACCCGCAGCGACATGGGCTGCGGCTCCACCATCGGCCCGATCACCGCCAGCCAGATTGGCGTGCGCACCGTGGACATCGGCCTGCCGACCTTCGCCATGCACTCCATCCGCGAGCTGGCCGGCAGCCAGGACCTGCACTACCTGACCAAGGTACTCAGCGCCTTCTACGACAGCGCCGACCTGCCATGACCCCAACGCCCGGCATCCGCCGGGCGTTTTTCTTTCAGGAGTTCGAACATGCCCCTCAATGGAAGCTGCCTGTGCGGCGACATCGCCTATGAGGTCGACGGCCTGGACATGCCGATCGGCCATTGCCATTGCCAGACCTGCCAGAAAGCACATTCGGCGGCCTTCGCCACCACCGCCGGAGTGATGCGCGAGCACTTCCGCTGGACCCGTGGCGCGGACAAGGTCGCCGCCTACGAGTCGTCGCCCGGCAAGCTGCGCAAATTCTGTCCGCGCTGCGGGACGCAACTGATTGCCGAGCGCGACGGACAACCCCACGTCATCGTCCGCGTGGCGAGCCTGGACGACGATCCGGGCGCGCGGCCGGCGCGGCATATCTGGGTGTCCCATGACCGGCCATGGCTGGCGCAGGACGGGATCCCGGCCTATCCGGAGTGGAATCCGGATCGCTGAACCTCTTTTGCAGCGGCGAGCTTGCCCGCGAACAGATTCAGCTGGCGACTCCGGTGTTGGATGGTTCGCGAGCAAGCTCGCTCCTACAGGTTCCACCTCATGCCGGCGGTCGGTCCGGCACTTCCACGCTTACATGAATGGCATCGTGCCGCCAGAACTCCAGGTCGCAATCGATGATCCGCCCGTGCTGGTCGCGGTTGATGCGGTTGATGCGCAGCGCCGGGCTGCCTTCGGCAACGCGTAGCACGCTGGCCGCCTCGCCGTGCAGGGCGGTGGGCACCATGTCGAAGCGTACGCGGCCGTAACGGATGTCATAGCGGCTGCCATACAGCTCGGTCAGCGAGCAGGTGAGATCGCTGTCGAGAATGCCCGGGAAGTATGCGGGGTTGAGGTAATGCTCGACGTAGAGCACCAGCCGGCCGTCCACCCGGCGCAGGCGACGGATCTGGAACACGCTGGACAACGCCGGCAGCTCCAGCAGTTCGCAGATCGCCGCGCTGGCGGGAATCTGCCGGGCCGACAGGACTTCGGTGGCCGGCACCCGCCCCTGCCCTTCCACCATGGCGTGGTAGTGGCTGCGCACCAACGGGTTGTAGAGCAGGCGCGGCGGCGAGACGAACCAGCCGCGGCGTTCCTCGCGGTAGATCAGCCCCTGTGCCTCCAACTGCCCCAGGGCCTCGCGCAAGGTGATCCGCGTGGTATCGAACAGCTCACTCAACTTGCGCTCGGCCGGCAGCTTGCCGCCGGCGCTGAGCAGCCCGCTGTCGATCTGTTCGATCAGTGCCCGGCAGATCGCCGTCACCGTGGGTAGCGCCGTGTCGCGCATGCCAACTCCTCTTTTGGCCTAGTCCAGCCCCAAAACGGGGCATTTCGCCGTCCGCCAGGGGTGCCTTCATCCTAGGAAAATCCCGTGACGGTCCCGTGACAGACAGCTTTCAAGCAGCGCCCGTGCCAGCATCACAAAGCAGCGTAGCCCAATGAAACCGGGGCGTTGGCGATGGTCTACGCTTTCCCCGGATGCCCCGCCGGATTGCCTCGCCGCCCGAACCCGCACCAGGCCGGACATCAAACTGTCATCCGGGCCGCATAGATTGGCCTGGGTCTTGCTGATCTAGACCACTCGTTTCCCCGCGTCGGCGGATGCCGGACACGGACCTACCCTCACGATCGAAGGAGCACCGAATGAAACGCTTGCTTGCTTCACTGCTGGGATCGGCCATTGCCATCGGCAGTGGCCTCGCCATGGCGGCCGACGCCAACCTGCAATCGCTGGAAGCCGCCGCCCGCAAGGAAGGCCAGGTCAACAGCGTGGGCATGCCCGACAGCTGGGCGAACTGGAAAGACACCTGGAAGGACCTGGAAAGCAAGTACGGCTTGAAGCACATGGACACCGACATGAGCTCGGCCCAGGAGCTGGCCAAGTTCAAGGCCGAGAAGGAGAACGCCAGCGCCGACATCGGCGACGTCGGCGCCGCCTTCGGCCCCATCGCCATGCAGATGGACGTCAGCCAGCCCTACAAGCCGAGCACCTGGGACCAGGTGCCGGACTGGGCCAAGGACAAGGACGGCCACTGGGCGCTGGCCTACACCGGCACCATCGCCTTCATCGTCAACAAGCAACTGGTCAAGGACGTGCCGCACAGCTGGGCCGACCTGCTCAAGGGCAAGTACAAGGTCACCATCGGTGACGTCAGCGCCGCGGCCCAGGCGGTCAACGGCGTGCTGGCGGCGAGCATCGCCAACGGCGGCGACGAGAAGAACATCAAGCCGGGCCTGGAATTCTTCGCCCAGATCGCCAAGCAGGGCCGCCTGTCGCTGACCAACCCGGTGATCAACACCCTGGAGAAGGGTGAAGTGGAAGTCGGCATCGTCTGGGACTTCAACGGCCTGAGCTACCGCGACCAGATCGACCCGTCGCGCTTCGAAGTGCTGATCCCTTCCGACGGCTCGGTGATCTCCGGCTACACCACCATCATCAACAAGTACGCGAAGAACCCGAACGCCGCCAAGCTGGCCCGCGAGTACATCTTCAGCGATGCCGGGCAGATCAACCTGGCCAAGGGCAACGCACGGCCCATCCGCGCCGAGCACCTGACCCTGCCGGCCGAGGTGAAGGCCAAGCTGCTGCCCAACGAGCAGTACGCCAAGGCCCAGCCGATCAAGGACGCCAAGGCCTGGGAAGAGACCTCCAAGCGTCTGCCGCGCATGTGGCAGGAAAACGTCATCATCAACATGCAGTGACGCCCGGCCGCCCCGGCTCGCCGGGGCGGTTTCGCGTTCCGACAAAGGCCCCGCCCCATGCGCCACGACGTCATCCTGGTCGTTCTCGACGGCCTCAACTACAGCGTCGCCCACGACTGCATGGGCCACCTGCAGGCCCTATGCAACGCCGGCCGCGGCCAGCTCTACCGGCTGGAATGCGAGCTGCCCTCGCTGTCCCGACCGCTCTACGAATGCATCCTCACCGGAGTGCCGCCCATCGACAGCGGCATCCTGCACAACGACGTATCGCGCCTGTCGAACCAGCGCAGCCTGTTCCACTATGCCCGCGCCGCCGGCCTGTCCACTGCCGCAGCGGCTTACCACTGGGTGAGCGAGCTGTACAACCGCACCCCCTTCGACCCGGCCCGCGACCGCCACACCGACGACGAATCCCTGCCGATCCAGTACGGCCACTTCTACTGGACCGACCACTACCCCGACTCGCACCTGTTCACCGACGCCGAGTCGCTGCGCCGCCGCCACACGCCGAACTGCCTGCTGGTGCACCCGATGAACATCGACGACACCGGGCACAAGCACGGCCTGGGCACCCCGCAGTACCGCAACAGCGCGCGGCACGTCGACATCATTCTTTCCGAGTACCTGCACCAGTGGCTGGCCGCCGGCTACCAGGTGATGGTCACCGCCGACCACGGCATGAACGACGACCGCAGCCACGGCGGCATCCTGCCGGAGGAGCGCGAAGTGCCGCTGTTCGTCTTCGGCGAAGCCTTCAGCCTCGATGACCAGGCGCGCCCACGCCAGGTCGAGCTGTGCGGCACACTGTGCGAAATCCTGGGTGCAGCCCACGACAAACCCGTCTGCCGGGAGCTGCTCAAGGCATGAGATCGAATCGCGGAAAACTCATCGCCCTGCTCTGCCTGCTGCCCTTTGCGGTGTTCTTCATCGCCTTCCAGGTAGCCCCGCTGCTCTGGGTTGCGCTGAACAGCCTGCGCACCAGCGATGCCTGGGGCCTGGGCAACTTCACCGAAATCCTCGGCTCGCCCTTCTACCGCCAGGCAATCCGCTACAGCCTGGAAATATCGATCTGGTCGAGCCTGATCGGCCTGCTCATCGCCGTGCTCGGCAGCTATTCGCTGCGCCAGGTGGACAACAGGCTGCGCGACTTCGTGATGGCCTTCGCCAACATGACCAGCAACTTCGCCGGGGTGCCCCTGGCCTTCGCCTTCATCATCATCCTCGGCTTCAACGGCGCCATCACCCTGCTGCTCAAGCAGTCGGGGATCATCGAGGACTTCAACCTCTACTCGAAGACCGGCCTGATCATCCTCTACACCTACTTCCAGATTCCCCTGGGGGTGATGCTGCTCTACCCGGCCTTCGACGCCCTGCGCGAGGACTGGCGCGAATCCGCCGCACTGCTGGGCGCCAGCCACTGGGCGTTCTGGCGGCACATCGGCATACCGGTGCTAACCCCGGCGCTGCTGGGCACCTTCGTCATCCTCCTGGCCAACGCCCTGGGCGCCTACGCCACGGTGTATTCGCTGACCACCGGCAACTTCAACGTGGTGCCGATCCGCATCGCCGGCCTGGTCTCGGGCGACGTGTTCCTCGATCCGAACATGGCCAGCGCACTGGCGATGTTCCTGGTCGGCCTGATGACCCTGATCACCCTCGCCCACCAGTGGCTGCTGCGCCGGAGCTACCATGTCCAGAAACGCTAACCGCATTTACCACCGCGTGGTGGTGTATGCGCTGTTCCTGATCCTGCTGCTGCCGCTGGCCGCCACCCTGCTCTACTCGCTGGCCACCTCCTGGAGCGCCAGCGTGCTGCCCGACGGCCTGACCCTGAAGTGGTACTTCACGCTGTGGAGCGACCCGCGCTTCCTCACCGCCTTCGGCCAGTCGCTGCTGGTGTGCTTCGGCTCGCTGGTGCTCAGCGTGGTGCTGGTGCTGCCGCTGATGTTCGTCGTGCACTACTACTTCCCGCGCCTGGACGCACTGATGAACGTGCTGATCCTGCTGCCCTTCGCGGTGCCGCCGGTGGTCTCCTCGGTCGGCCTGCTGCAACTCTATGCCGCCGGCCCTCTGCCGCTGATCGGCACGCCCTGGGTGCTGATCGGCTGCTACTTCACCATCGCCCTGCCCTTCATGTACCGGGCGATCAGCAACAACCTGCAGGCGATCAACCTGCACGACCTGATGGACGCCGCCCACCTGCTCGGCGCCAGCACCTGGCAGGCCGCCCTGCTGGTGGTGGTGCCGAACCTGCGCAAGGGCCTGATGGTGGCGCTGTTCCTGTCCTTCAGCTTCCTCATCGGCGAGTTCGTCTTCGCCAACCTGCTGGTGGGCACCCGCTACGAAACGCTGCAGGTGTTCCTCAACAACATGCGCAACAGCAGCGGCCACTACACCAGCGCGGTGGTGGTCTCGTATTTCCTCTTCGTCCTGCTGCTCACCTGGGCGGCGAACCGTCTTAACAAGGACAAGGCATGAGCTTCCTCAGCGTCGAGACACTGAACAAGAGCTACAGCAGCACCACGGTGTTCCAGGACATCGACTTCGCCGCCGAGCGCGGCGAGTTCGTCACCCTGCTCGGCCCCAGCGGCTGCGGCAAATCCACCCTGCTGCGCTGCATCGCCGGTCTCACCCCGGTGGACAGCGGGCGCATCCTGCTGGACGGCGAGGACATCGTGCCCAAGAGCCCGCAGAAGCGCGGTATCGCCATGGTGTTCCAGAGCTACGCGCTGTTCCCCAACATGACCGTGGAACAGAACGTCGCCTTCGGCCTGCGCATGCAGAAAGTGCCGGCGGCGGAATCCGCCCAGCGGGTGCGCGAGGTACTGGAGATGGTCGAACTCGGCCCGCTGGCCGCGCGCTACCCGCATCAGCTCTCCGGCGGCCAGTGCCAGCGCGTCGCCCTGGCCCGCTCGCTGGTCACCCGCCCGCGCCTGCTGCTGCTCGACGAGCCGCTGTCGGCACTGGACGCCCGTATCCGCAAGCACCTGCGCGAGCAGATCCGACGCATCCAGCAGGAGCTGAAACTGACCACGGTGTTCGTCACCCACGACCAGGAAGAAGCGCTGACGCTGTCCGACCGCATCGTGCTGATGAATGCCGGACGCATCGTCCAGAGCGGTGACGCCGAGACCCTCTACACCGCGCCGGAAAACGCCTTCGCCGCTGGCTTCATCGGCAACTACAACCTGCTCGACGCCGCCCAGGCGACGAAGCTGCTGGACCGGCCCTTCCGCCAGCAGGTGGCGATCCGCCCCGAGTCCCTGCGCCTGAGCCCCGACGCGGGCGACGGCATCCCGGTTCGGGTACTCTCCCACAGCCTGCTGGGCAACGTGATCCGTTACCGGGTGGACGCCGCCGGCGTCGAACTGACCGTGGACGTCCTCAACCGCAGCGCCGAGCGCCTGTACCCGGCCGGCACCCCGCTCGGCCTGCAAATAGACCTTGAAAGCATTCGGGAGGTGGCCTGATGGCCCTGGTGATTTTCGACCTCGACGACACCCTGATCGACGGCGACTGCGCGAGCCTGTGGAGCCAGCGCATGGCCGATCTCGGCTGGGTCGACGCGGAGTCGTTCCTCAAGCGCGACGCCGAACTCATGGCGCTGTACGCGCAGGGCAAGCTGCCCATGGAGGACTACATGGCCTTCGCCCTGGAGCCGATGGCCGGGCGCAGCGTCGAGGAAATCGAGCGTGAAGTGGAAACCTTCGTCGAGGACGTGATCGAGCCGCTGATCCACAGCGACGCCTGCGCCACCCTCGCCCGCCACCGCGAGGCCGGCGACCGCCCGCTGGTGATCTCGGCCTCCGGCATGCACCTGGTGCAGCCGATCGCCGAGCGCATCGGCATCGACGAGGTGCTGGCGATCGATCTGGAAGTGCTGAACGGCCACTACACCGGCCGCACCGTCGGCGTGCTCACCTACCGCGAGGGCAAGGTCCTGCGCCTGCTCGACCTGCTGGAGGGTGACGACAGCCAGTTGGCCGACGCGCACTTCTACTCCGACTCGCGCAACGACCTGCCGCTGCTCAAGCTGGTCGGCCACCCGCATGTGGTGAACGCCGATCCGGTGCTGCTGGAGCATGCGCAGAAGATGGGCTGGGACAGTCTCGCCTGGAGCTGAGCCGGCTCAGCCGCCCAGGAACCGGAGCATGCCCTGCTGAATGCGCGCCTCTTCCTTCTCCATGGAAAGATCGGGTGACCGCGCGGCATGCTCGAGCCCCCGCGCCAGCTGACGGCGAAGCTCCCCGTCGTCACCGGCCAGCACCGCACGCAGAGCCAGGCAGCGCGCCCAGGTGCTGGTGTATTCCCGTTGCAGCCGGCTCGGCAGCAGTTCGTCGAACAGGCCAATGGCACTCCTGCTGGTCATCGCCCGGGCGAAGGCCAGTTCGGTTTCCATCAACCGCAAGAGATCGTACAACGGACGCAGCATCGCCTCCGGCAGCGCCGAACGCTGCGCCTGGAACATCGCGTCCAGCGCGGCCGCTTCCTCCCAGCGCCCCTGCACCAGCAAGCCCCTGAGACGGATGTACAGGGCCAGCAGCGACATGGGTTGCCCCTGAGCCTCCAGCAATTGCAGATCCGCCGGGTCCGCCTGATCGGCGCACAGCCCCGCACAGGCGGCCCCCATCAGCCGGGCGAAGGCCAGCTTGGGATGAGCGACATCCAGACCACGCCACCAGCGCAACAACCAGAGCCCATCACTGACCTGCGGCTTGCGCTCCACCGGCAGCAGATTGGCGACGCCGATGCAGGCGTTGCAAGCGGCGAATGCCAGCAGCACTCCGTGGGCGGCACCGGGAGCCAGCCACGCGCCAAGGGCGCCAGCCAGCGCGGCAAGAATCAGATTCGCCAGCGGCCCGCCGGCAACGAAGCCCATATGTGGCCGTCGCCAGGGAGTGTGTGGGTCGGCGAAAGCCATGACGAAGCCCTGCAGGCGCTTTTGCGTGCGCGGCGCAAGGCCCAGTTTCCAGCCTTTGCGCAACAGCCGGACATCCAGGCGTCCGACCCGCATGCGCAGGACCGTCATGCCAGCCCAGCGTGCCGCCAGCAAATGGCCCAGTTCATGAACGACGACGGACAGATAAACGATGCAGAGGCCGGCGACTATGCCCGACAGACTCCAGATCGCCCCCCCGGGCAGCCACAGCATGGACAGCAGCACCGCCAACGCGCCCGCTGCGGCGCTCAGGCTGAACTGGAGCAGCCAGAGCAGCCCATTGAGCCAGCCCGGCAAGCTCCAGAAGTCACCCGCCGCTTCGCCGTGACCGGCGACCTCCCTGGTCTCCGCCATGTTCGCACTCCCTGCGTCCGGCGCCTGATTACTTCAGGCTCTCGTCGATCAACACCACCACCTTGCCCTGCACCTGGTTGCTGGCCAGCGCATCGAACGCCTTCTGTGCCTGGCCGACCGGGTAGGTTCGCTCCAGTTGCGGGCTCAGCTCGGCGGTTTCGAACAATGGCCAGACCTTCTGCCCCAGCTCCGCCATCAGATGCGCCTTGAAGTCCGCATCGCGCGAACGCAGGGTCGAGCCGATCAACTGGATACGCTTGCCCAGCAGCAGGGCCAGATCCAACTCGGCCTTGCGACCACCCATCAGGCCAATGACCACCCATCGGCCATCGCGACCGAGGATTTCCAGGTCCAGGGCGGCGTAGTTGGCGCCCACCGGATCGAGGATCACGTCGAACGGCGCGAAATCCCGAAGCGTTTCGAGACTCTCGCCGCGCAGCACGCCGCCCTCGGCGCCCAGGCCCTCGCAGTAGGCCAGGCGCTCGGCGCTGCCGACGCTGACCCAGCACGGGTTGCCAAAGGCCTTGCACAGCTGGATACCGGCCGAGCCGACGCCGCTGGCGCCGGCATGCAGCAGGACCTTCTCGCCGGGCTGCAGCGCACCGAGCATGAACAGGTTCAGCCAGGCGGTGGCGTACACCTCGGGCAGGGCTGCGGCCTCGGCCAGGGAAAGGCCTGCCGGCACCGGCAGGGCGTGGCGCTCGTCCACCACCACTTCCTCGGCCATGCCGCCGCCAGCCAGCAGCGCGCAGACCCGGTCGCCCACCTGCCAGGTACTGCCGGCGCCCACCTCGGTGACCACCCCGGAACACTCCAGGCCAATGATATCGCTGGCCCCCGGCGGCGGCGGGTAGAGCCCGGCCACCTGCAGCAGGTCGGCACGGTTGAGACCGGCGGCAGCGACCTGGATGCGGATCTGCCCCTGTGTGCAGGTCGGAGAGGGACGCTCCCCCCACGCCACCCGCCCTTCGATACCTTGCAATGCGTTCACGCTGCCTCCATAGTGACCTTGCAGGGCCCGATCCGTAAGGTCGGGCCCTTTCTTCGCGCCGAATTCACCAACGATTGAACCCGGCGCCGCCAATTACGGCCTAATATGCGTCATAACTCCGCGATCAGTCGAATCAGCATGAAGCGATTTTTGCCCCGTACCGCCCTGTTGTTCATCCTCGGCGCGACCGCCCTGTCCTCGTTCGCCGCCACCAGCAGTCCGAACGTCTGGGATGGCCTGCAGCCGGACCGGGACCAGGTGATCGCCAGCCTCAACATCGTTGAGCTGCTCAAGCGCCACCACTACAACAAGCCGCCGCTGAACGACGATCGCTCGGCGAAGATCTACGACAGCTACCTGAAGATCCTCGACCCGGCGCGCATGTACTTCACCGCCGCCGACATCGACCAGTTCGCCCCCTGGCGCACCCAGTTCGACGACTTCCTGAAAAGCGGCGAGCTGGAGCCCGGCTTCACCATCTACAAGCGTCATCTCGACCGCCTGAAGGAGCGCCTGGACTTCGCCCTGGCGATGCTCGGCAAGGGCGTCGACAAGATCGACTTCACCACCAACGAATCCCTCGAGATCGACCGCGAGAAGTCTCCCTGGGCGAAGAATAGCGCCGAGCTGGACGACCTGTGGCGCAAGAAGGTGAAGGATGAAGTCCTGCGCCTGAAGATCGCCGGCAAGGACAACAAGGCCATCCAGGAACAGCTCACCAAGCGCTACAAGAACCAGCTGATGCGCCTGGAGCAGACCCGCAGCGAGGACATCTTCCAGGCTTATATCAACGCCTTCGCCCAGACCTACGATCCGCACACCCAGTACCTGTCGCCGGACAGCGCGGAAAACTTCGACATCAACATGAGCCTGTCGCTGGAAGGCATCGGCGCCGTGCTGCAGAGCGACAACGACTACGTGAAGGTCGTGCGCCTGGTGCCGGCTGGCCCGGCGGAGAAGAGCAAGCAGATCGCCACCTCCGACAAGATCGTCGGCGTCGCCCAGGGCAAGGGTGAAATGGTCGACGTGGTCGGCTGGCGCCTGGACGAAGTGGTCAAGCTGATCCGCGGCCCGAAAGGCTCGCAGGTACGCCTGGAGGTGATTCCGGCGAGCAACGCGCCGAACGACCAGACCAGCAAGATCGTCACCATCACCCGCGAAGCGGTGAAACTGGAAGACCAGGCGGCGAAGAAGTCGGAAATCACCCTCGACCACGAAGGCAAGGCCTACAAGCTGGGCATCATCGACGTGCCGGCCTTCTACCTCGACTTCAAGGCCTACCGTGCGGGCGATCCGGACTACAAGTCCACCACCCGCGACGTGAAGAAGCTGATCGGCGAGCTGCAGAAGGACAACGTCGACGGCATCGTCATCGACCTGCGCAACAACGGCGGCGGCTCCCTGCAGGAAGCCACCGAGCTGACCGGCCTGTTCATCGACCAAGGCCCGACCGTGCTGGTGCGCAACAGCGATGGCCGCGTCGACGTGCTCAACGATGACGAAGGCAAGGCCTTCTACACCGGCCCGATGACCGTGCTGGTCAACCGCCTGTCCGCCTCGGCTTCGGAGATCTTCGCCGGCGCCATGCAGGACTACCACCGCGCGCTGATCGTTGGCGGCCAGACCTTTGGCAAGGGCACCGTGCAGACCATCCAGCCGCTGAACCACGGCGAACTGAAGCTGACCCTGGCCAAGTTCTACCGCGTCTCCGGCCAGAGCACCCAGCACCAGGGCGTGATCCCGGACATCAGCTACCCCTCCATCGTCGACGACAAGGAAATCGGCGAGAGCGCCCTGCCCGACTCCATGCCCTGGGACACCATCAAGCCGGTGCTCAAGGCCCAGGCCGACCCGTTCAAGCCGTTCCTCGACCAGCTGCGCAGCCGGCATGACGCGCGCACTGCGAACAACGCCGACTTCGTCTATGCCCGCGAGCGTCTGGCGCTGGCCCAGGAACTGATGAAGGAGAAGACCGTCAGCCTCAATGAAGCCAAGCGTCGGGCCCAGCAGACCAGCATCGAGAACCGTCAGCTGGCCATGGAGAACACCCTGCGCAAATCCAAGGGCCAGGAACCGCTCAAGGAACTGAAGAAGGAAGACGAGAACGCCCTGCCGGAGGAAGACAAGACCAAACCGCAGGACGACGCCTACCTGACCGAGTCCGGGCACATCCTGATCGACTACCTGAATCTGGATTCTCAGGTCGCCAAGCACTGATCGGATGTAATCAAACAGTCATGACGCTGTCGTGAAATGCACAGGGCCGGGAAACCGGCCCTTTGCATTTTCATCCACCGAGAACCGTCATGACCGTCACCGAGCAGTTGAGCGCGCTGGACCAGATCCTCGCTCACGGCGACCTGCACTGCCTGTTCCAGCCCATCCTGTCGCTCTCCGAACGACGCCTGGTGGGCTACGAAGCCCTCACCCGCGGGCCCTCCAACGGCCCCCTGCACTCGCCCCTGCCCCTGTTCAGCATCGCCCGCAGCAGCGGCCGCCTGAGCCAGCTCGAACTGCTCTGTCGGCGCCAGGCCTGCGCCCGCTTCCGTGAGCTGAACCTGGACGGCAAGCTGTTTCTCAACGTTTCCCCCGAATCGCTGCTGGAACCCACCCACCAGCCCGGCCGCACCCTGCAGTTGCTGCAGACCTTCGGCATCTCGCCCAACGACGTGGTGATCGAGCTTACCGAGCAGACTCCCATCGAGGACTTCAGCCTGCTCGACACCGCGCTGCACCACTACCGGGCGATGGGCTTCTCCATCGCCCTGGACGATCTCGGCGCGGGGTATTCCAGCCTGCGCCTGTGGTCGGAGCTGCGCCCCGACTACGTGAAGATCGACCGCCACTTCATCGAAGGCATCCACCTGGACGCGGTGAAGCGCGAATTCGTCGGCTCCATCCTGAAGATGGCCCACGCCTCGCGCGCCCAGGTCATCGCCGAAGGCATCGAGCAGGCGGAAGAGCTCGCGGTGCTATCGGAAATGGGGGTCGACCTGGTGCAGGGTTACCTGTTCGGCCGCCCCAGCGAACAGCCGCCGCGCGATGCACGCAACCTGCTGCCGGAGGTGGATTCCAGCGGCAGCCTGCTCGCCGACGAACCCGCCGACCTGCAGCCGCTGCTGCTGGAACAACCGGCGGTACGCGACGACACCCCGACCCATGACGTGCTGGAGGCCTTCCGCGCCCAGGCCAACCTCAACTCTCTGGCGGTACTCGACCCGCACGGCCGGCCGGTGGGCATCGTGCACCGTCACGCACTGTCCGACGCGCTGCTCAAGCCCTTCGCTCCGGAGCTTTACGCGCGCAAGCCGATCAGCCGGCTGATGAGCAGCGACTTCCTCGCCGTCGAGCGCAGCCAATCGTTGCAACAGGTCAGCCGCCTGCTGACCAGCCGTGCCCGGCAGCGTATCGAGGAAGACTTCATCATTACCCTGAACGGCCGCTACCTGGGGCTGGGCCGGGTGATCGACCTGCTCAAGCTGATCACCGAACAGAAGATCCGCCAGGCGCGCCATGCCAACCCGCTGACCCTGCTGCCCGGCAACGTGCCGATCCAGCAGTGCCTGGGCCGGCTGCTGCAGCAGGGCCGCGAAGCGGTGGTGTGCTACGTGGACATCGACAGCTTCAAGCCCTTCAACGACCTCTACGGCTACGCGCGCGGCGACGAAGTGCTACTGTGCCTGGCGCAATGCCTGGGCGAACGGGTGGACCCGGCGCAGGACTTCGTCGGCCACATCGGTGGCGATGACTTCATGCTGGTGCTGGGCACCCGGGACTGGCGCGAACGCCTCAATCACCTACTGGAAGATTTCCAGGGACAATGCCGGCGCTTCTATAGCCGCGAGCACCTCGAAGCGGGCTGCTTCGTCTCGCACAACCGCCAGGGACAGCGCGAGGAGTTTCCGCTGCTGTCACTGTCGATCGGCGTCGTGCATCTGACGCCCGGCGCCTGTACGCGCCTGGATGCTGACCAACTGGCGGGACTGGCCTCGGAGGCCAAGCGGCATGCCAAGGCGGTGCCCGGCTACAGCCTGCACATCCTCAACACCGACTGAATTCAGAGCCCCAACTGATGGGCGCGCGCCTCGAAGCGCGCGGCCTGCGCCTCATCGGGCGGCAGACCCGGACCGCCACTGCGGTACAGCTCCATCAGCTGGCGCGCCGCCAGTGGATGGCCAGCTTCAGCCGCCTGCGCCCAGTAGCGAGCGGCTTCCTGCGCATCGGCGGCGTGTCGCGTATCGCCCCTGAGCGACTGCACGCCGACCTGGTACGCAGCCTTGGCATCGCCTCCGCTGGCGGCCAGGCGCAGCAAGCGCAGCCCTTCCTCGCGAGCGCCCAGCCCCTGCCCGCGGAACAGCAGCAGGTGGCCATAGAAACTCTGCGCGGCGGTATCGCCCAGGCTGGCCATGCGCGAGAACTGCCCCTGCATCCACTGCCACGCGCGCGGCTGGCGCACCAGCCAGGGCCAGCCCATCAGGCGCCGCGCCACGGCGTAGGTCAGCCGCGCGCGCGAGCGCCAGTACAGCTCACGGGGCGTCGCCACCTCAGGGCTCCTCGGGGTACTCGAACTCGAACACCCGCGCCACTTCCGCCGCATGCCAACCCGCCGCGGCCGGACCATCCGGCGCGCCGGAGAAGCGCCCCAGGCGCTCCACGCACTCGAAGAAGCCGGTACGCGGCAGGCGGCTCGCCCCCTGGCTGATCACCAGAGAACTGCGCAGCGGACGCCCGGCGCGGGCATCCAGGGCGGCGAGATGTTCGAGGGCAGCGGTCAGGGTGGTCATTGCCGGCGTCGGCAATTGCAGGCGCTCGATCAGCGCCCGGTAGGTCAACAGATGGCGCTGGCGGCGCGCGTCTTCCAGCTCGCCGAGCAGGCCATCCCAGTGTTTGCGACTGATCTGTACGCTCAAGACCCGGACTCCCCACTGCCCAGGGCACGGCGCAGGCCGTGCTGGATGGCGTCGCTTGCCTCGCGCTCGCCGTTCTCGATTAGAGCGAGGTAGGACGGACTGATGCCCACCGCACGCGCCAGCGTCTCGATGGAAAGCCCGCGCGCCTCGCGCAGGGACTTCCAGTTCGGCGCCTCATCGGATACGGGTGCTGTGGCAGGCTGAACCACCTGAGCGGCGCCGCGGCCGGCGGCGGCCAACAGTGCCTGGTACTCGGCCCAGGGAACAACGGCGTATTCCGCCTCGCCGTCACGCATGATGACTTGCACGTTCATGACAACACTCCTTGCAGGCCGCCATCTTAACAGCCTGACCGGCACCTGTGCCGGCTATACTGCTGCTGCCGTCACCTCCCGCCGAACATGGGGACCGACTTGCAGCGTCTTCTCCTGATCTGCCTCTGCCTGACGAGCGCCCTCTGCGGCGCCGAAGAACTGCGCTGGGGCTATTCGCCAAGCAACGGGATGCCCTACGTGGAAAGTATTGACCACGAATTGGCGCATGGTTTCGTCCGCGACCTGGGCGAAAGAGTCGGACAGCTGCTGAACCTCGAGGTTCGCTTCATCGAAACGCCCGACAAGCGCGTAGAAAGCTCCCTGCAACAGGGCAGCATCCAGCTGGTGTGCATCAACAACCCGCAGTGGATGAGCGCGCCGGAGAAACTGCACTGGTCGCCCAGCCTGTTCGAGGAAGAAGACGTTCTGGCGCAACGCAGCGATGCGCCGCCCCTGAACGACCTCGACGCCCTTCGCGGCCGCACGGTCGGCACCAGCCTCGGTTACGTCTACCTGCCGGCCCTGATGAAGGCCTTCGCCAGCAACACCGTCCGCCGCAGCGACGTGCGCGACCTCGAAACCCGCCTGCACATGCTCGAACACAAGCGCCTGGACGCCATCGTCGACATGCGCCGGCCGCTGGAATTCCTGTTGCAGGAACATCCCAACCTGAGCATCCAGGTCAATCCCGGCGTCCTGCAGCGCTATTCGATCCGCTGCTCGTACGGCCCGACGCTCCCCATCCCCGCCGAGCGTCTCGACGCGGCCTTGCAGACGCTGGTGGACGACGGCTCCATCCAGCGCATGCTCACCCAGCAGAACCAGCTGTTGCGTCAGCGGCGCTGAACCGGTGCCGGCAGCTGCTTGAGCGCCTCGCGGTTTTCCATACCCTGACCGTCCCGCCACACCTTGAAGGCATCCAGCTCGGACTGCCAACGGCGCACGACCCAGGCCAGCACGGCCAGGTCATCGAGGAACCCCACACCCAGCAGCCAGTCGGGCACCAGATCCACCGGCGCGAGGAAATACAGCAGCGCCGCCACGACGGACACCAGCGCCTGGGAACTGACACCGCGATAGTCACCGCGCACCCAGGCCACCAGCAGCTCCTGCAGCAGCTTCAGGTCATTGCGGACCAGCTTCAGCCGGCCGCTCTTGCGTGCCACCGCGAACAGCAACGCCGGCACCCGGCCACGGGCCAGGAAGCGTCCGGCGAGGTCCAGGTAGCGATCGAATCCCGGAGGTTTTCTCATCACTTCACCTCGATAGGAATACTCAGACGGGAATGCTTCAGGTTATCCACCTTTACTGTGGATAACTCTGTTGAAAGAAAGCTTCAACATCGCCCAAAGGCCCGAACCATGAGGCTTCCAGACAGATAGGCGATTTTTTATCCAGCCTGACAAATGCGTTAAAAATCATGCAGTTGCGGCTATTCGATGGCCATCTGGATGTCAAGCCCCTGACATCAGGGCAACTGCGGCAAATATGTGCATAAGCGTAACAACAGGAGGCAGCCTACTCCCAAACAGACCTTCGGGTCAGCCTCCCGTTCCAGAGCCGGTCCCGCGAAAACGAAAACGCCCCGTGGGTAACGGGGCGCCTTCATTGGTACGAAGGTACTCAGTTTTTCTTCGGAGCTTCCTGGGTCGCTTCCGGAGCCCCTTCAGGCTGATTCTGGTCCTTGATCGCCAGCAGTTCCAGGTCGAAAACCAGCACGGAGTTCGCCGGGATGGTCGGGCTCGGGCTCTGTGCGCCGTAGGCCAGTTCGCTCGGGATGTAGAGCTTGATCTTCTCGCCGACGTGCATCAGTTGCAGGGCTTCGACCCAACCCGGAATCACGCCGCCAACCGGCAGGTCGATCGGGCTGCCACGCTGGATGGAGCTGTCGAATACGGTGCCATCGACCAGCTTGCCTTCGTAGTGGACGGTGACCACGTCGGTAGCCTTGGGCTGCGGGCCGTCGGCCTTCTTCACGACTTCGTACTGCAGGCCGGACTTGGTGGTGACCACGCCTTCGCGCTTGCCGTTGGTCTCGAGGAACTTCTTGCCGGCTTCCAGGGCTTCGGAGTTCTTCTTGGCCAGCTGCTCTTCAGCGCGCTTCTGCAGGAAGGAGAAGGCCTCGGTCAGCTCTTCGTCGGTCAGCTTCTGCTTCTGCTTGCCAACAGCGTCCTCGATGCCCAGGGCCACGGCCTTGGAGTCGAGATCGTTCATGCCTTCCTGGGCCAGGCTCTTGCCCATGTTCAGGCCGATGCCGTAGGAGGCTTTCTGCGCGGGGGTCTTCAGTTCCACTTCAGCGGCTTGCTTGTCGCAGCCCGCGAGAACCAGGCCGACCAGCGCGATCGCTGCCGCCAACCGATGTTGTTTCATGCTGAATCCTTGTCTTTGCGCCGTCATGGCAGGGTCTTTGAAGCCGCGAGCTTATCAGGCGCTCGTGGCCAGTGGCTATGGGCAATAGGAACCCCTGCCACGGGAGAAGTTCCCACGGCAAACTTATAGGAAAATTAACAGGATATGTTCGGAAGAAAGGTCGAAGGAATGCGAAGCAGCGCGGCTTTTTCGAGCGCAAAGAAAAAGCCCCCAGGCATCGCTACCTGAGGGCTTTTCGAAATATGGCGCAGCGGACGGGACTCGAACCCGCGACCCCCGGCGTGACAGGCCGGTATTCTAACCGACTGAACTACCGCTGCGTCGGACCTCGAGTTTGGTGGGTGATGACGGGATCGAACCGCCGACCCTCTGCTTGTAAGGCAGATGCTCTCCCAGCTGAGCTAATCACCCTTCACTCTCGAAGTGGGGCGCATTCTACGGAGGAGATTTGCACCTGGCAAGCCCTCCGATGAAAAAAAATTTCAGATGTTCCAAAGGCTTAGATGAAGTGCGTGAAAGACAAAACGGGGTTGGCCTGGAAAGCGCCTGACGGAATAATGGGTCCTTTGTGTCCAGGAGTTCGCCCCTCATGTGGTTCCGCAACCTGCTCGTATACCGCCTCACCCAGGATCTGCAGATCGACGCCGATGCCCTGGAGAAGGCTCTGGCCAGCAAACCGGCACGCCCCTGCGCCAGCCAGGAGCTCACCACCTACGGATTCTCCGCGCCCTTCGGCAAGGGTCCGGACGCGCCGCTGGTCCACGCCAGCGAGGGCTTCTTCCTGATCAGCGCGCGCAAGGAAGAGCGCATCCTGCCCGGCAGCGTCGTGCGTGACGCCCTGAAGGACAAGGTCGACGAAATCGAGACCGCGCAGATGCGCAAGGTCTACAAGAAGGAACGCGACCAGCTCAAGGACGAGATCGTCCAGACCCTGCTGCCGCGTGCCTTCATCCGTCGCTCGGCGACCTTCGCCGCCATCGCCCCGAGCCTCGGCCTGATCCTGGTCGACTCCTCCAGCGCGAAGAAGGCCGAAGACCTGCTCTCCACCCTGCGCGAAGCCCTGGGTTCGCTGCCGGTACGCCCGCTGACCGTGAAGGTCGCGCCGACCGCCACCCTCACCGAGTGGGTCAAGACCCAGGAAGCCGCCGGCGACTTCTTCGTCCTCGACGAGTGCGAGCTGCGCGACACCCACGAAGACGGCGGCGTGGTGCGCTGCAAGCGCCAGGACCTGACCAGCGAGGAAATCCAGCTGCACCTGACCTCCGGCAAGCTGGTCACCCAGCTGTCCCTGGCCTGGTCGGACAAGCTGTCCTTCGTTCTCGACGACAAGGTGGTGATCAAGCGCCTGCGCTTCGAAGACCTGCTGCAGGAGAAGGCGGAACAGGACGGCGGCGAAGACGCCCTCGGCCAGCTCGATGCCAGCTTCACCCTGATGATGCTGACCTTTGCCGAATTCCTCCCGGCGCTGATCGAAGCTCTGGGCGGCGAGGCGATTCCGGAAGGCATCTGACCCCGGCGGGCGCCGCGCTTGCGGCGCCTGACACAATAAGAAGGAAGCTCCCATGCGTGCCCTCGCCTCCCTCAGCCGCTTCTGCGGCAACACCTTTCCTCTCTGGGTTCTGCTGTTCGCCGTTCTGGCCTTTTTCCAGCCCGCCTGGTTCAAGGGGCTGACGGTGGCCATCGTGCCCCTGCTGGGGCTGGTGATGTTCGGCATGGGACTGACGCTCAAGGCGGAGGACTTCCGCGAAGTCGGACGCCATCCCGGGCGAGTGATCATCGGTGTGCTGGCGCAGTTCATCATCATGCCGGGTACGGCCTGGCTGCTCTGCAAGCTGCTGGCGCTGCCCGACGAAATCGCGGTGGGCGTCATTCTGGTTGGCTGCTGTCCCGGCGGTACCGCCTCCAACGTCATGACCTGGCTGTCCCGCGGCGACGTCGCGCTGTCGGTCGCGATCACCTCTGTCACCACGCTGCTTGCGCCACTGGTCACTCCCGCGCTGGTTTGGCTGCTCGCCTCCGCCTGGCTGCCGGTCTCGTTCAGCGCCATGTTCCTGTCGATCGTGCAGGTCGTCCTGTTGCCCATCGCACTGGGCTTCGTCGCCCAGCACATGCTCGGAGAGCGCACCCGTGTGGCGGTGGATGTGCTGCCACTGGTTTCAGTGATCAGCATCGTGGTGATCATTGCCGCCGTGGTGGCTGCCAGCCAGGCGAAGATCGCCGAGTCCGGACTGCTGATACTCGCAGTGGTGATGCTGCATAACGCGCTCGGACTGATGTTGGGCTACCTGACCGGGCGCCTGACCGGCATGCCGCTGGCCCAGCGCAAGGCGCTGGCCATCGAAGTCGGCATGCAGAACTCGGGCCTGGGAGCGGCGCTGGCCAACGCTCACTTCTCCCCTCTGGCCGCTGTGCCCAGCGCGCTGTTCAGCGTCTGGCACAACCTCTCCGGTTCCATCCTGGCGGCGTTGTTCCGCCGCATGGCCGACGAGCCATCCGTCCAGGAACAAGCCTCGTAACAGGGCCATGCTTCGACGCCGGGTTGCCCGGCGTCGCGCATTTGTGCAAAATAATGCACATTGTGAGGACGACCTCACCACCTTCCGGTGTTCCAGCGGGGACGGCCCTTCAATCCATCCACCGTCTGGAGTTCCGCATGTCCTGGATCATTCTGTTCGTCGCCGGCCTGTTCGAAGTCGCCTGGGCCGTCGGCCTGAAGTACACCGAAGGTTTCACCCGCCTGGTTCCCTCAGTGCTCACCGCCCTGGCAATGGCCGCCAGCGTAGGCCTGCTGGGCCTGGCCATGAAGAACCTGCCGCTGGGCACCGCCTACGCCATCTGGACCGGCATTGGCGCGCTGGGCACCGTTGCCGTTGGCATCTGGCTGTTTGGCGAATCCATGGCGCCGGTCCGTATGCTCAGCGTTGCGCTGATCCTGTTCGGGCTGGTTGGCCTGAAACTGAGCCACTGACGCTGCATCGATTTCGATGCCGGCGGGCTGTCGCTTTCCCGAAAATTTGTCGGTATGCTGCGGCCCACTGTGTTTGCTTGCGTCACTGTGGCTCGTGACCTGATGGGGCCATTCCCCATCACCCGGCTTCGACTGCACCTTGCAACTCAGGACGAGCGCGGGCTTTTCCGCACAACAATATTCAATTGTTCAAGGTGTATTTCCATGTCGAATCGTCAGACCGGCACCGTCAAGTGGTTCAACGACGCCAAGGGCTTCGGCTTCATCACTCCGGAAAGCGGCAACGATGTCTTCGTGCACTTCCGCTCCATCCAGGGCACCGGCTTCAAATCGCTGCAGGAAGGCCAGAAGGTCTCCTTCATCGTTGTTGAAGGCCAGAAGGGCCTGCAGGCTGACGAAGTTCAGGTCATCTGAACCGCGACACGCCCATGAAAAAGCCCCGGCACTGCCGGGGCTTTTTCTTTGCGCGAAGGAACCTCAACGGGCCGCGCCGCGCAAGGCCGCGACCTGCTCCTGCAACGCCAGGCGCTTGGCTTCCTCCGGCGGCACCGGCTGGCCGGCCACCAGGCACACGCGCGACCAGATGCGGCGGAAGAGGCCCTTGCTCGGGTCACGGCTGAAGAAGCTGCCCCAAAGGCCCTGCAGGGCCATCGGGATCACCGGCACCGGGGTCTCCTCGATGATCCGCTCCACGCCGCTGCGAAACTCGTTCATCTCGCCGTCCAGGGTCAGCATGCCCTCGGGGAAGATGCACACCACCTCCCCTTCGCGCAGGTACTCGGCGACCTTGGCGAAGGCCTTCTCGTAGGTCTCGGCGTCCTCGTTGCGCCCGGCGATCGGCACTGCGCCGGCGGTGCGGAAGATGAAGTTGAGCACCGGGATGCGGAAGATCTTGTAGTACATGACGAAGCGCACCGGACGGCGCACGGAACCTGCGATCAGCAGTGCATCGACGAAGGACACGTGGTTGCACACCAGCACTACCGGGCCCTCATCGGGGATGGCTTCGAGGTTGCGATGGTCGACCCGGTACATCGAATGGGTCAGCAGCCACACCAGGAAGCGCATGGTGAACTCGGGAACGATCTTGAAGATGTACACGTTCACCGCGACGTTCATCAGCGAGAGCACGAGGAACAGCTCGGGGATCGACAGCTTCGCCACCGACAGCAGCAGGATCGAGACGATCGCCGCGACCACCATGAACAGGGCGTTGAGGATGTTGTTCGCAGCGATCACCCGCGCGCGCTTGTCTTCCTCGGTCCGCGCCTGGATCAGCGCGTACAGCGGCACGATGTAGAAGCCGCCGAAGATGCCAATGCCAAGGATGTCGGCCAGCACCGCCCAGGATTGCGAATGCTCCAGCACCGCCAGCCAGTGGTAGGGTTGCTCCCCCTTGGGGAAATCGCCGGAATGCCACCACAGCAGGATGCCGAACAGGCTCAGGCCGATGGAGCCGAAGGGCACCAGGCCGATTTCCACCTTCTTGCCCGAGAGCTTTTCGCAAAGCATCGAACCCAGCGCGATGCCCACCGAGAACACGGTGAGGATCAGCGTCACCACGCTCTCGTCGCCGTGCAGCAGCTCCTTGGCGTAAGTCGGGATCTGGGTGAGGTAGACCGCGCCGAGGAACCAGAACCAGGAGTTGCCCACCAGCGAGCGCGACACCGCCGGACGCTGACGCAGGCCGAGCATGAGAATGCTCCAGGACTGGCGGAAGATGTTCCAGTCGATCACCAGCTCCGGCAGCGCCGCCGCCGCGCGGGGAATGTTGCGGCTGGCAAGGTAGCCGCAGGCGGCCACCAGCACCACGGCGATGCCGACGCCGGCGGCGTAGTCCTGGCGCGACATCAGCATGCCGGCGCCGATGGTGCCGGCGAGGATGGCGAGGAAGGTGCCCATCTCCACCAGGGCGTTGCCGCCCACCAGCTCGTTCTCCTGCAGGTGCTGCGGCAGGATCGAATACTTCACCGGACCGAACAGCGCCGAGTGGGTACCCATGGCGAACAGCGCGAGGAACAGCAGCGGCAGGCTGCCCAGCACGAAGCCGGCGGCGCCCACCAGCATGATCCCCACCTCGGCCAGCTTCAGCGCGCGCATCAGCGCGTCCTTGTTGAACTTCTCGCCGAACTGTCCGCCCAGGGCGGAGAACAGGAAGAACGGCAGGATGAACAGCAGCGCGCAGAGGTTGACCAGCAGGTTGCGGTCGCCCGCGACGCTGAGGTGGTAGAGGATCGCCAGGATCAGCGACTGCTTGAAGATGTTGTCGTTGAACGCACCCAGCAACTGGGTGACGAAGAATGGCAGGAAACGCTTCTTGCCCAGCAGGGCGAATTGCGATTGTTCAGTCATCGTCCTTGTTTACCTGCGTGATGGCCGCGTGGCCGGAATGACAGCACGGATATGACGGCAATGACCTGAAGAAAAGCCACATTTTCCGCACAATTCCACTGGCGCAGATTACCCGTGAAATTCCTGCGGGCAAGAAAAAGCCCGTCGCTGGGACGGGCTTTTCGGTCAGGCGACAAGAACGTCAGAAACCAACGCTGCCCTGCACGAAGAAGGTGCGCGGTTCGCCCAGGTAGATGCCGGCGTTGTTGTCGCTGGAGCGGGTGTAGTTCATCTGGTCGAAGATGTTCTTCACCCCGGCGGCGACCTTCAGGTTCGACGCCTGCGGGCCGAAGTCGTAGCCCACGCGGGCATTCCACAGCACGTAGCCGGGGATGTCGCCGTACTGGCCGTCGGCGGTCGGCTCGGTGATGTAGTCGCCGGTGAAGTTACCCTTGGAGTCGGTGGTCGGGCCGGGCGAACGCTGCTTGGACTGGGCGAAGCCGTCCAGGTTGTAGGTCCAGCGGTCATGCTCATAGCGCAGGCCGACGGTGGCCACCTGGCGCGAGTACAACGGCAGGTCGCGCCCCTCGAAGCCGGGGATATCGCCTTCGTAGGTCGCGCGGGTGTAGGTGAAGGTGCCGTAGGCGGTCAGGCCCGACAGCACCGGGTCGAGCGCGGCCATGTCATAGTGCATCGAGGTCTCGATGCCCTGGTGCTTGGTGGCGCCCAGGTTGGTCCAGCCCACATCGTTGCTGATGAATTGCAGTTCGTCGTCGAAGTCGATGTAGAACAGCGTCACCTCGCCACCCCACACGCCGTTGTCGTAGCGGGTGCCCACTTCGTAGGTCTTGGCCTTCTCCGGCTGCAGGCCGTTGGCGGTGTCGTTGCCGCTGCCGCCCTGGCCGAGCTGGAAGTACTGCAGGCTGCCGAAGGAGGTTTCGTAGTTGGCGAACAGCTTCCACTCGTCCGACAGGTGATACATCACCGCCAGCGCCGGCAGCGGCTCGTTGTAGTCCTTGCTGCGCTTCTTCTCCTGGACCGGCTTGCCCTTGTTGTCGATGACCGGACGATCGTGCCAGTCGGTGGAGATACTTTCGAAGCGGATGCCCGGGGTCACCGTCCAGTTGCCCACGTCGATCTTGTCGTCGAGGTAGATGGCGTTGGCCTCGGTGCCGCCGGTACGGTCCTGGTAGGTGTGGCCATCAGCCCCCGGCTTCACGGTAGGCACGTTGTTCACCAGGGCGACCTGGCTGGCGCGCTCGTGCATGGCCTCCTTGAGGTAGCGATAGCCGATGCTGGCTTCCTGGGTGGTCGGGCCGACCATGAAGATCTTCGACACCCGCGGCTCGATGCCGAAGGTGTGGTAGTCGCGCGGGTAGGACACCAGGGTCTTGAGGTCGCGACTGGCGATGTTGCTGCCACGGAAGCTGTCGCTGTAGTAGGTCAGCACTTCGACCTGAGTCAGGTCGTCGATCTGCCGCTTGTACTTGAGCGAGAAGTCCTTGCGCCGGCCTGTGAAGTTGTCCCAGTCGCGCACGGACTGGTACGGATCATCGTCGAACTGCGCCTGGCTCAGGCCGCCGGGCATGTCGGCGGTGCCGTCGTAGTAGTGGAAGTTGGCGGAGAACTCGTCGACCTCGGTGGGCGCCCAGTGGGTCTTGAGCATCACGTCGTCGATATCGGTGGAGTCGTTGCTGTCGCGGTAGCCCGCGCCCTTCACACCGGAATACAGCAGCGCGGCACCGATACCGTTGTCGGCGGTGCCGCCCAGGAAGGCGTTGTAGAGGTTCTTCCAGCCACCGTGGGAGGCGGTCTCGCTGGTGGTGCCGACATCACCGGAGAACTCCTTGGGAATCGCCCGGGTGACGAAGTTGATCACCCCGCCGACGTTCTGCGGGCCATAGCGCACGGAACCGGCGCCACGCACCACGTCGACGCTGTCGAGGTTGCCCACCGACAGCGGGAACATCGACAGCTGCGGCTGGCCGTAGGGCGCCACGGCGGCCGGCACGCCGTCGATGAGCACGGTAGAGCGCGGCGAGAGGCGCGAGGTCAGGCCTCGCACGCCGACGTTGAGAGAGACATCGCTGCCGCCGGTGCCGTTGTTGTCCTGCACCTGCACGCCGGGAATACCACGCAGCACGTCGCGCACGTTCTGCGCGCCCTCTTCGATCATCTTTTCGCGACGCACCACGGTGCGCGCGCCGGGGTGGTTCTGCACCACCTGCTGATCCGCGTCGCCGAGCCAGTCGCCGACCACGGTGACGGCCTCCAGCTCCTTGGTCTCATCCTCGGCCTGGGCCGGCAGCAGCGGCGTGGCCAAGGTTACGGCGATCGCCAGGCGCGACCATGAACGAACGGACGACATGCTTCACCCTCCCCCGGGTACTTCGTGAAGGAGGCGCAAAGTACGTCAAATCGTAAATTTCGTAAATGAAAATCTATATCAAATGATAGATTTTTCCGGATGGATCAGATTCGTCTTCGCACTCCGCACGAACGCCAAGTCTCATGCCGTCCTGAACGAGCGGGCGCAAGCCCGCCGGTATTCGCCGGGACCCACGCCGTAGGCCTGCTTGAACTGGCGACTGAGATGGCTCTGGTCGGCGAAGCCCAGTTGCATCGCCACGCTCACCGGCGCGCAGCCTTGCTTGAGCAGGGCGCGGGCCTGCTCCAGGCGACGCTGCTTGAGCCAGGCGTGGGGCGGCAGGCCCGTGGCGCTGCGGAACACCCGGGCGAAATGGAACGGTGACAGGCCGACCGCCGCCGCCAGTTCCTCCAGGGACGGCGGATCGATCAGACGCGCGCCCAGCAGCTCGCGGGCGCGCGCCACCGCCCGGGGTTCGTTGCCGGTCGCCGGCGCCTCGGGAATCCGCGCATGGCGCTGGAACAGCAGCAACAGGGCCTCACGCCAGCAGGTCTGGCGCTGCAGCACCGTGGCCTCGGACTCCAGCAGACGATGGGCGCCGAGCAGAGTCTGGACCAGCTCCGGGTCCTGCACCACGCTGGCGGCGAAGGACGGCGTGCCGGAACGACCCAGTTCGAGTTCTTCGAGAATCCCGGAAACCTGCCCCAGTTCCGGGTAGAACCCGCGGTACAGCCAACCCGCTTCATCGGCCTTGGAGCCGGTGTGCACCTCGTCGGGATTGATCAGCACCACGCTGCCGGTGGGGGCGACATGCTCGCTGCCGCGATGGTGAAAGCGCTGCGCGCCCTGCTCGATCATCACGAAGGCGAAGCCCTCGTGGACATGGGGCGCGAACACCTGCTCGATGTAGCGCGCATGCAGCAGCTCGACGCCGCCCAGCTCCTGGGCGCGCCAGAAGCGGGTTCTTTCGCCGCTCGCGTGGTGTTCCGTCATGATCCTGCCCCCGATGTCGCACCGCTGCGCCTGAGAGCGAGCGGATCGATCACCTTACACCGCGCACTCAGCCGTTGAAACCGGCTTCCAGCGCGGCTTTCACCTGCGGCCACTCATGGTCGGTGATGCTGTAGAGAATGGTGTCGTCGAGGCGGCCGCCGGCCAGGCGGCGGTGGTTGCGTAGCACGCCCTCGCGCACCGCGCCGAGCTTCTCGATGGCGCGCTGCGAGCGCAGGTTGCTGGCGGCGGTCTTGAGCTGCACGCGGACCATCTTCCAGCTGTCGAAGGCATGGCGCAGCATCAGGTACTTCATGGTGGCGTTCAGCCCGCTGCCGTGCTGCGCCGCATCCAGCCAGGTAGCGCCGATCTCGCAGGCCGGCAGCGCCGGGAGGAAGTCCATGAAGCGCGTGGTGCCGACGATCTCGTTGCCCAGGCGCACCACCAGCGGCAGCGCACGGCCCTCGCGCTGGTCGGCAAGGCCCTGGCGGTACCAGTCCGGTCGGCCCGGCGCACTCATGAACTGCAGGACGTCGCGGTTCGCTTCCGCCAGGGTCACCAGCTCGGGCACGTCGGCCTCCACCATCGGCTCCAGGCGCAAGGCCCCGCGCTGCAAGGTGATCGGTAGCGGTCTGAACATGGCGCCCCTCCTTCCCGGGTACGTCGACGCGAAATCCTGCTCATTTCAGAGCGTAGCGGCAGCCCGAAGTGCCGTCCCCGCGCAGGGGGCTCGACAGACGGGCGACACGCAAAGGCCGGCAAACTATCAGCCTGGCCGGCGCGGCTCAAGTGAGAAGCGCGACACAGCGCCACTGAGACATTGGTAGCAGTCGTCTGACACATCGGGACTTTGGTGCGAAACTGCTGCAAGCGCTCCTGCGGGGGAGCCAGTTCATTTCCGGAGTCAGCATGTCGTTGTCCAGTGGGTTGATCGCAACGGTCGCCCTGCTCTACATGGCGGTCCTGTTCGCCATTGCGTTCTATGGCGACCGCCGTCGCGCCCCTCTTTCGCCGCGTCTTCGCGCCTGGGTCTACAGCCTGTCCCTGGCGGTGTACTGCACCAGCTGGACCTTCTTCGGCGCCGTCGGCCAGGCTGCCGACCAGCTCTGGTCGTTCCTGCCAATCTACGTCGGCCCCGTGCTGCTGATGCTCTTCGCGCCCTGGGTGCTGCAGAAGATGATCATGATCAGCAAGCAGGAGAACATCACCTCCATCGCCGACTTCATCGCCGCGCGCTACGGCAAGTCCCAGGCGCTGGCGGTGGTGGTGGCACTGATCTGCGTGGTCTGCGTGCTGCCCTACATCGCCCTGCAGCTCAAGGGCATCGTCCTCGGGGTGAACCTGCTGATCGGCGCCGGGCCCGATTCGGGCGGCATCCGCGCCCAGGACACGGCGCTGATCGTGTCGCTGATCCTCGCCCTCTTCACCATTGTCTTCGGCACCCGCAACCTGGACGTCACCGAGCACCACCGCGGCATGGTGCTGGCGATCGCCTTCGAATCCCTGGTCAAGCTCACCGCCTTCCTCGCCGTGGGCATCTTCGTCACCTACGGCCTCTACGACGGCTTCGGCGACCTGGTGGACAAGGCCCGCGTCGCCCCGCAGCTCAACGAATACTGGAAAGAAACCGTGCACTGGCCGGCGATGCTGCTGCAGACCGGCGTGGCGATGACCGCGATCATGTGCCTGCCGCGTCAGTTCCACGTGCTGGTGGTGGAAAACATCGAGCCGCGCGACCTCAACCTGGCACGCTGGGTATTCCCGATCTACCTGGTGCTGGCTGCGCTGTTCGTGGTGCCCATCGCCCTGGCCGGGCAGATGCACCTGCCCGCCGGCGTGATGCCGGACTCCTTCGTGATCAGCCTGCCGCTGGCCGAGGCGCATCCGGCGCTGGCCCTGCTGGCCTTCATCGGCGGCGCCTCGGCGGCCACCGGCATGGTCATCGTCGCCAGCGTGGCGCTGTCCACCATGGTCTCCAACGACATGCTGCTGCCCTGGCTGCTGCGCCGCAAAGGCGAGGCCGAGCAGCCCTTCGAGGTGTTCCGCCACTGGCTGCTGACCGTGCGCCGGGTGAGCATCGCGCTGATCCTCCTGCTGGCCTACGTCAGCTACCGCCTGCTGGGTTCCACCGCGAGCCTGGCCACCATCGGCCAGATCGCCTTCGCCGCCATCGCCCAGCTCGGCCCGGCCATGATCGGCGCTCTGTACTGGAAGCAGGCCAACCGCCGCGGCGTGTTCGCCGGCCTGGCCGCCGGCTCCTTCCTGTGGGCCTACACCCTGGTACTGCCGGTGGTCGCCAAGGGCCTGGGCTGGTCGCTGGAAACCTTCCCGGGGCTCTCCTGGCTCGCTGGCCGCCCGTTCGGTCTGATGATCGAGCCGCTGACCCTCGGCGTGCTGCTCTCGCTGATCGGCAACTTCGCCCTGTTCGGGCTGGTCTCGGTGTTCTCCCGCACCCGCGTTTCCGAGCACTGGCAGGCCAGCCGCTTCATCGGCCAGGAAATCTCCCAAAAGCTCAGCTCGCGCTCGATGCTCGCGGTGCAGCTGGAAGACCTGCTGATGCTCGCCGCCCGTTTCGTCGGCGAGGAGCGCGCGCGACAGAGCTTCATCCGCTTCGCCTACCGCCAGGGCAAGGGCTTCAGCCCCAGCCAGAACGCCAACGACGAATGGATCGCCCACACCGAACGCCTGCTCGCCGGCGTGCTCGGCGCCTCCTCCGCGCGTGCCGTGGTGAAGGCCGCCATCGAAGGCCGCGAGATGCAGGTGGAGGACGTGGTGAAGATCGCCGACGAAGCCTCCGAGGTGCTGCAGTTCAACCGCGCGCTGCTGCAGGGCGCCATCGAGAACATCACCCAGGGCATCAGCGTGGTCGACCAGTCGCTGCGCCTGGTGGCCTGGAACCACCGCTACCTGGAACTGTTCGAGTACCCGGACGGGCTGATCTACGTCGGCCGCCCCATCGCCGACATCATCCGCTACAACGCCGAGCGCGGCCTGTGCGGGCCGGGCGACCCGGACCTGCACGTCGCCAAGCGTCTGTACTGGATGCGCCAGGGCACCCCGCACACCTCCGAACGGCTGTTCCCCAATGGCCGGGTGATCGAGCTGATCGGCAACCCGATGCCTGGCGGCGGCTTCGTCATGAGCTTCACCGACATCACCGCCTACAGGCATGCCGAGCAGGGCCTGAAGGACGCCAACGAGGGCCTGGAACAACGCGTACAGGAGCGCACTTTCGAACTCTCGCAACTGAACCAGGCGCTCACCGAGGCCAAGGGCAACGCCGAAGCGGCCAACCAGTCCAAGTCGCGTTTCCTCGCTGCGGTCAGCCACGACCTGATGCAGCCGCTGAACGCCGCGCGACTGTTCTCCGCCGCCCTCGCCCACCAGGAACAGCTGCCCGAGGAAGCTACCGAACTGGTGCGCCACCTGGACTCATCCCTGCGCTCGGCGGAAGACCTGATCACCGACCTGCTGGACATCTCGCGCCTGGAAGGCGGACGGGTCAGCGCCGATGTCACGGCCTTCCCGTTGAGCAACCTGTACGACACCCTGGGCGTGGAATTCCGCGTGCTGGCCCAGGAGCATGGCATCGACTTCCACGTGCGCGGCAGCAAGCTGCGCATCGAGAGCGACATCAAGCTGCTGCGCCGGGTGCTGCAGAACTTCCTCACCAACGCCTTCCGCTACGCCAAGGGCCATGTGCTGCTGGGCGTGCGCCGCGAGGCCGGGCACCTGCGCCTGGAAGTCTGGGACCACGGTCCGGGCATTCCGCCGGACAAGCTGCAGGTGATCTTCGAGGAGTTCAAGCGCCTGGACAGCCACCAGACCCGCGCCGAGAAAGGCCTGGGCCTGGGCCTGGCGATCGCCGACCGGCTGTGCAAGGTGCTCGGCCATCGCCTGGAAGTGCGCTCCTGGCCGGGCAAGGGCAGTGTATTCAGTGTCAGCGTGCCGCTGGCCCGCCAGCCGGCACCGGCCCAGATCAACGGACACAAGCTGGAAACCCCGGAACAGCTCAACGGCGCCCAGGTACTGTGCGTGGACAACGAGGACAGCATCCTCACCGGCATGAACAGCCTGCTCAGCCGCTGGGGTTGCAACGTGCTCACCGCGCGCAGCCGCGAGGAATGCCAGGCGCTGCTGGACGGCGACGCCCGGCCGCAACTGGCGCTGATCGACTATCACCTGGACGACGGAGAACTGGGCACCGACCTCATGGCCTGGCTGCGCACCCGCCTGGGCGAGCCGGTGCCGGGCGTGGTGATCAGCGCCGATGCGCGGCCCGAGTTGGTGGCGCAGATTCATGCGGCGGGGCTGGACTTCCTGCCCAAGCCGGTGAAACCGGCGGCGTTGCGGGCATTGCTGAGCCGGCATCTGAGCCTGAGATAGATCGCTCAGCCGTGCTGTGTCAGCGGCGTCGGTTCGCGAGCAAGCTCGCTCCTACACTCCCACCAGGCTTTTGTAGGAGCGAGCTTGCTCGCGAACCCGCCCAGCTCCTTCGGCAAGCACTCACGACACCCGCCCCCGCCACTGCAACAACACCACCCCGGCGATGATCAGGCCGATTGCCACGAAACCTTCCGGCGACAGGCGCCGCACCGAGAAACCGGCCCAGCCGAATTGATCGCACAGCGCCGACATCAGCATCTGCCCCGCCACCACGCAGGCCAGGAAGGTCGCCGCGCCCAGCTGCGGCGCCAGCATCACCGCGACCGTCAGGTAGGCCGCGCCGAAGATGCCGCCCAGCCAGCCCCACCAGGGCGTGGCGGCAATACCGGTGGCCGCCGGCAACGGCACGCGGAAGGCCAGCAGCGCGATGATCACCGCCGCGAGGCTCACACCCAGCGAGGTCATGCTGGCACTCAGCGGATGGCCCAACTGGCGGCCGAGCAACGAGTTGCTACCCGCCTGCAAGGCGACCAGGGCGCCCACACCGATGGCGGGCAGCAGCAGAAGCAGTTTCGACATCGATAATCCACCATTGCTTGTCGATGGCACTCAGCTTCTGCTATCCATCTGGCGCATGGAAATGAATGATTGGTAAACAGGAAATGCATTCAATTCATGACTTGCGCCGCATCGACCTCAACCTGCTGGTGATCCTCGACGCCCTGCTGGACGAGCGCCATGTCTCCCGTGCCGCCGAGCGCCTGGCCATGACCCAGCCCGCCGTCAGCCATGCGCTGAACCGCCTGCGCGACCTGCTGGGCGACCCGCTGCTGGTACGCACCGGCAACCAGATGCAACTGACCCGCCGTGCCTTCGAACTGGCCGGGCCGCTGCGGAAGATTCTTGGCGACGTACGCCGACTGGTGCTGGACGACGACTTCGACCCAGCCAGTGCCGAACTGGAGCTGCGTCTGGGCATGTCCGACTACGGCGCCTGGGTGGTGCTGCCGGCACTGCTGCCGATCCTGCGCCGCGAAGCACCGGGCATTCACCTCGACGTACGCCAGGCCTCGCGCCTGGGCATGGCCGAACAGGTCGCCAGCGGCGAGCTGGATGGCGCCCTCGGCGTCTTCCCGCTGCTACCCGAGGGGCTGCGCGTGCAGCGCTTGTTCGAGGAGCGCTTCGTCTGCCTGTGTGCCGTCGACACCCTCGCCGGACGCCAGCGCATGGACCTCGACGACTACCTCGCCGCACCGCACCTGCGGGTCGCACTGCAGCAGAGCCCAGCGGAAGAAATCGACAGTCATCTGGAAAAACTCGGCCGGCGCCGCCAGGTGGCCGCCACAGTGCCGCACTTCAGCGTTGCGCCGGGGCTGCTGGCGGGCACCGATCTGGTCCTGACGATTGCCGAGAGGATGCTGCCGGACGACCTCGAAACCCACGGTCTGGCAAGCTTCGAGGCGCCGCTGCAACTGGCGCGCTTCGACTTCGTGCAGATCTGGTCCGAGACCAGCGAGGACGACCCGGCGCGGCGTTGGCTACGTGGCAGGCTGACCCAGGCCGCCGGCAGGACCTGAGCGCTCGCTACTCCGGCGTCTCCAGGCGGCGCAGGATTTCCCCGACACGCTCGCCGAGCATCTCGTTGGCCGAGCGCTTCAATCCGCGCGCCAGTTCCACCAGCACCACCTGCTCGGCCACCGGACGCAGGCGCTGGAACACCTCGGCAAGGCGCTCCAGATCGGCCGCGCCGGGCAGCAGGTCGGCACCGGGCTTGTCCACCAGATGGGTTACCACCAGGCGCACGATGCCGGCGGCCAGGTGTTCGGTATCGGTGCGCAGCACGGCCAGGTGATCGAGCAGCGCGGCCAGCGGAATGCCGGCGCGGTACAGCTCGATGCCGGCATTGAACAGGCGCGGGCTGGGGATGCTGATGCGCTCGCCGTCGAAGGCCAGCAGGCCCTGCTCCAGCGCCTGGTCGATCACCGCATCGTTCAACTCGTCGCCGAACAGCGCCTGCAGGTCGCCGAACTCGATGGTGCCGGGCGATTCCAGGTTCCACGGGCCGACGATGGCCTCGTCGAGGCCGAGCACGTGGTCCAGGTCATGGCCGCGCTCCCAGCTTTCCAGCAGTTCCTTGATGTTGGCGATGTTGTAGCCGCGTTCCAGCAGGCGGTTGATCAGCCGCAGTCGGCGCAGATGACTGGCGAAGTACACCCCGGCGCGGCCCCGGCGCTCGGGCGGCGGCAGCAGGCCGCGATCCTGGTAGGCGCGCAGGTTGCGCACGGTGCTGCCGGCCTCGCGGGCCAGTTCGTCCACCGTGTACTCGCGCTCGTCCTCCTGCGCCGACGGGGCATCGTCCGGGCGCTGGAGCAGGCGCTGCAGCAGGTTCAGGGGTGTGCTCATGGGCCGGATGATAGCCAGCGAATCAGCCTCCGAACAATCCGAAGGATTAATCCATTCGTGACCGCCCGCTCAGTCACGAAGCCCAACCAAAGACGGGAACTGCGCCGGCCCGAATTCCCCCTCCCGCCCGCAAGCCGCGCCGCCAGCGGCTTGTCGCTGCGGTAACACTCCAGGCCCGCCGCCCACGGCATGGCGCAACGGCCACCGATGGGTCAGCATCGATCGTGACATCGACCGATGTAACGATAACAACAACCAGCCTGGAGAAAGTCATGTCCCAAGGCGCCTGGGTGCCCACCCCCGAAGACCTGCGGCACTTCCGCCAGATTCAGCAACTGGCCTACCGCTGCTGCGAAACCATTGCCGGCGAACTGCGCCCGGGCATCAGCGAGCGCGAGACCGCCGCCCTGATGAAAACCTGGCTGCTCGATCACGGCGTGCGCGACTGGTTCCACCAGCCCTTCGCCTGGTTCGGCCCGCGCACCTCGTTCAAGGGCTTCGACGGCCTGCGCCACCTGGGCGGCTTCAACCTGGCCTTCTACCCCGGCAAGCAGCGTCTGGAAGAAGGCATGCCCTTCATCCTCGACTGCGCGCCTACCCTGGGCGCTTACACCGCCGATGTCGGCTACTCCGGCGCGCTGGGCCGCAACCTGCTGGTGGAGCGCCTGATGGACGACCTGCTGGCGCACCGCAACCTGATCGTCGAACAGGTCCGCCAGCGCCTGCCGCTGGCCGAAGTCAGCCAGTCGGTAGACAGCCTCTGCCAGCGCCAGGGCACCCTGCCCCGGCACAAGGCCTACCCCTTCGAAGTGCTCGCCCACCGCGTGGAGAAACTCGGCGCACGCAACAGCGGCCCCTCGGTGGCGCGCTTCGGCGTGCGCAACATCGCCACCCTGATGAAGAACGCCTTGGTCACCGGCCGCCGCGAAGGCTGGTCGCCGCTGTGGTCGAGCAACGACCGCTCGCAACACGCTCCCACGCCCGGCCTCTGGGCGGTGGAGCCGCACCTGGGCCTCCGCGGCGTGGGCGCCAAGTTCGAGGAGCTGCTGGTGGTCACCGAGGACGATGCCTACTGGCTGGACGACGACCTGCCCCACGTGCGCCGCTGGGTCACCCGTGGCCTGATCAGCGCCCCGGCGCGGCGGGAGGTGGCATGAACGCGATGCTGGAAAACCCGCTGCCAACGCCCGAACGCCTGGAAGTGCAGTCCGGCGACGTGCGCCTGGCGGTCTGGCGCTGGGGCGAGGCGCACCTGCCGATGGTGCTGTTCGTCCACGGTTACCCGGACAACCACGAAGTCTGGCTGCCGCTGATCCAGCGCCTGGCCGGACGCTTCCAGCTGGTGGCCTACGACGTGCGCGGCGCCGGCGAATCGGACAAGCCGCGCAAGACCCGCGACTACCGCCTGGAACTGCTCAGCCAGGACCTGAAGGCCGTGCTCGACGCGGTCAGCCCGCAACGCGCGGTGCACCTGGTGGCCCACGACTGGGGCTCGATCCAGACCTGGGAAAGCGTCACCGATCCCGAGCTGCGCGCGCGCATCGCCTCCTACACCAGCGTCTCCGGGCCGTGCCTGGACCACGTCGGCTTCTGGATGCGCGACCGCTTGCGGCGCAAGACCCCGCGTGCGCTGCTGCAGATGCTCAGCCAGCTGCTGCACTCCTGGTACATCTACTACTTCCACCTGCCGCTGCTGCCGGCGATCTCCTGGCGCCTGGGCGCGGCGAAGCTGTGGCCGCAGTACCTGCGCAAGGTCGAAGGCGTCCGCAACCCGACGCGCAACCCGCACCAGGCCAGCGACGGCGAGCACGGGGTGAAGCTCTACCGGGCCAACTTCATCACCTCGATATTCAAGCCGCGCAAACGGCATACCGAGGTGCCGGTGCAACTGATCGTGCCAACCCGCGACCGCTATGTCGGCCAGCAACTGTTCCAGCAGCTCTCGCTGTGGGCGCCGCGCCTGTGGCGTCGTGACGTCACCGCCGGGCACTGGCAACTGCTCGCCGAGCCGACGCAACTGGCGCGCTGGATCGGTGAGTTCGTCCAGCACATCGAGGGCGGCGAGGCCGGCCCCGAGTTGCAGCGCGCCGCGCTGAAACCTGGTGCGGGGTCTTTCGCCGGCAAGCTGGTAGTAGTGACTGGCGCGGGCGGCGGTATCGGTCGTTCAACCCTGCTGAGCTTCGCCGAGCGCGGCGCCAGCGTGCTGGCCGCGGACATCGACCCGGCCGCCGCCGAGCGTAGTGCGGAATTGGCCCGAGCCCTGGGCGCCAACGCCTACAGCTACTGCGTCGACGTGGGCGACAGCGCCGCCATGGAACGCTTCGCCCTCTGGGTGAGGAACAGCCTCGGCGTGCCCGACGTGGTGGTGAGCAACGCCGGCATCGGCATGGCCGGGCCGATGCTCAAGACCACGCCGCAGGAATGGGATCGCCTGCTGCGCATCAACCTGTGGAGCGTGATCGACGGCTGCCGGCTGTTCGGCAAGCAGATGGTGGAAAGCGGCAAGCCGGGGCACCTGGTCAACGTCGCCTCCGGCGTGGCCTTCGCGCCGTCGCGCAACTACCCGGCCTACGCCACCAGCAAGGCGGCGGTGCTGATGCTCAGCGAGTGCTTGCGCGCCGAACTGGCCGGCCACGGCATCGGCGTCAGCGCGGCGTGCCCGGGCTTCGTCGATACCGGCATCGTCCAGGCCACGCGCTTCGCCGGCCTGGATGACGAACAACAAGCCAGGCACCGCGCGAAAGTGCAGCGCTTCTACCGTCGACGCCGGCTCAGCCCGGACACCATCGGCGAGCGCATCACCCGTGCCGTGGAGCGCAACCAGCCGGTGGTGAAGGTCGGCAGCGAAGTGCACCTGGGCGCCCTGCAATGGCGCTTCATGCCCTGGCTGTCGCGCCTGTTCGCCCGCCTCAACCTGACTGCCGTAGAACCTGTTCAAGGTCTCGCCGAGCGCAGCTCAGGCAAGGCGAAAGTAGGCGAAAAAGCGCAGTTTACGAGTGGTAAATGAGCATTTTGAGCCTGCTTTCAACGCAGCATGAGCAAGCGCAGGCAGACATTGAATAGGTTCTGAGGATCCCCATGAACGACCATCACCACAAGCTGGTGCAACGCAAGGTGCAGTTCGACTACAGCGACTCGCCCCTGCACTGGATTCCCGGCGAGCCCGAGGCGTCCCACGCGATCAATGTCATCCACATGATGTTGCCGGCCGGCGAGCTGTGGTTCTGCCGGCTGTACAACAAGGCCCTGCCCTTCGTGAAGGAGGGCCGCCTGCGCGAGGACGTGCAGGGGTTCATCCGCCAGGAAGCGATGCACGCCCGCGCCCACTCCGGCGCGCTGGAACGCTACCTGAACCACCACGGCATCGACTCCACGCGCTACCTGAAGGTCATGGACTACCTGTTCGAACAGCTGCTCAGCGACACGCCGCTGGGCTTCAACCTGTTCAACCGCAGCGCATGGCTCAAGCGCTGGTGGATCGGCCAGCGCTGCGCCATCGTCGCGGCGGTGGAACACTTCACCTGCATCCTCGGCAAGTGGATTCTCGAAGCCGATGCCCTGGACCGTGCCAAGGCCGACCCGGTGCTGCTGGACCTGTTCCGCTGGCACGGCGCCGAGGAAGTGGAGCACCGCAACGTCGCCCATGACCTGCACGTGCACCTGGGCGGCACCTTCATCAGCCGCCAGCTGTGGATGTTCGTGGTGTGGCCGCTGATCATCTACCTGTTCGCCTTCGGCACCCGCACCCTGTCGCGGCAGGACCCGACCATCGCCCAGCCGCGCTCCTTCGCCGCCATCTGGCGCGATGGTTCGAAGTCCGGCGTGCTGCCGAAGATCAGCTCACTGGCCACCAGCTTCCTGCGCTACTTCAAACCCTGGTACCACCCGGACCATGAAGCCAATACCCAGGAGGCGCTGGACTACCTGGCCCGCTCGCCGGCCGCCAGCCGGGCCGCGCGCGCTTCCTAGCACCTGCCGGCGTGCCCGCGCAGTGGTCGCGCGGCGCACGCCAATCGCATACTGCGGCATCCGCCACCTACAGGGATGCCGCCGTATGCCGATGGGAACCTACCCGCTTCACCCCGCCCTTTCCTCCCGCGTGGAGCGCCTGCCGGAGCAGGTCGACGTGGTCATCGCCGGCAGCGGCATCATGGGCTGCGCCAGCGCCTGGTACCTCGCCGGCCAGGGCATGAGCGTGCTGGTGCTGGACAAGGCCGGCATCGCCAGCCAGCAATCCACCCGCGCCTGGGGCTTCGTCCGCCAGCAGGCGCGCGACCCGGCGGAAGTGCCGCTGATGATGGCCTGTATTCCGCTGTGGGAACGTCTGGAAGAAGAGCTGCAACTGCCGCTGGAATGGCGCCAGGGCGGCTGCCTGTACCTCGCCGAAACCCCGGAGCAACGGCAAAAATATGAGGACTGGCTGAAGGTGGCGAACAACTTCGGCCTCGACACCCGCCTGCTCAGCCATGGCGAAGTCGCGAAATTGATGCCTTCGCTGGCCGATCCGGCGCTCGGCGCCCTGTACACCGCCAACGACGGCCAGGCCGAACCGCGCCGGGTCGCTCCCGGCTACGCGCTGCGCGCCATCGAGCGCAGCGCCATGTTCGTCGAGGGCTGCGGCGTCACCGGCATCGATCGTGCCGCTGGCGCCGTCTGCGGCGTACAGACCGAGCGTGGCTATGTGAAGACCAAACATTTGCTGATCTCCGCCGGCGCCAGCAGCTGGCGACTGGTGGAAAGCCTCGGCCTGGAGCTGCCGCAACAGGCCGTGCGCTGCACCGTCTCGCGTACCAGCCCCGGCCCGGATGTCGGCGCGCAGAGCTTCATCGGCCACGGCATCGGCTTCCGCCAGCGCGCCGACGGCAGCCTCAACCTCGCCGACGAAACCCAGGCCGACATCGACCTCAATCTCGACTACCTGCGCGGCGCCAAACACTACCTGCCGCACCTGCCGGCCAACCGTGCGAGCTTCTCGTTCAAGCTCAACGGCAATCTGTTCCATGACCTTTGCCAGCGTCTGCCGGGCTCGGAGCGCAGCAGCAATGGCACGGTGCTGGGCGAGCGTGATCCGCAGGTGAAGGCGAATACCTCCCGCGTGTTTGCTGCACAGAAGAATCTGGCCAAGGCCTTCCCGGCCCTGCGCGACGTGAAGGTGGTGGAGAGCTGGGCCGGCCTGATCGACGTGCTGCCCGATGGCATCCCGGTGCTCGATGCGCCGGCGGAAGTGCCTGGCCTGCTGATCGCCACGGGCTTCTGCGGACACGGCTTCGCAATGGGGCCCGTCGTCGGCAAGCTGATGAGCCGATGGATTCTCGACGGGCAACCGGGGATGGACCTGCACGCCTTCAGGCTGCGGCGCTTCGCCGATGGCACGGCGGGCAAGCCTTACTCGCTGTTCTGATGGAGCGCCCAGTGTTTTTTGTAGGAGAGAGCTTGCTCGCGAACAGAGCACGCCGGCTGCATGGATGCATCCGGGGAATACGATTCGCGAGCAAGCTCGCTCCTACAGGACCATCCCCGGGTTCGAGCTACTCGCCCTCCTCCACTACCGGCGAATCATCACTCAACGCCCGCTCCAGCCAATCTGCCGGCAGGCTCTTGCTCGCCCGCGCACCCAGCAGCTTCACCTGCTCCGCCCGGCTGATCAGGTTGCCGCGCCCTTCGCTGAGCTTGTTGCGTGCCGCCGCGTAGGCCTTGTCCAGCTGCTGCAGACGGGTGCCCATCTCCTCCAGGTCCTGCACGAAGAGCACGAACTTGTCGTACAGCGCCCCGGCGCGCTCGGCGATCTCGCGGGCATTCTGGTTCTGCCGCTCCTGGCGCCACAGGCTGTCGATCACCCGTAGCGTGGCCAGCAAGGTGGTCGGGCTGACGATCACGATGTTGCGCTCAAAGGCTTCCTGGAACAGGTTCGGCTCGGCCTGCAGCGCCGCCGAGAAGGCTGCTTCCACCGGCATGAAGAGCAGCACGAAGTCGAGGCTGTGCAGACCTTCCAGGCGCCGGTAGTCCTTGCCGGAAAGCCCCTTCACATGGTTGCGCAGGGACAGCACGTGGGCCTTCAGCGCCTGCTGACGGATCACCTCGTCCTCGGCGGCGATGAACTGCTGGTAGGCGGTCAGGCTGACCTTGGCGTCCACCACCACCTGCTTGTCACCGGGCAGACGGATCAGCACATCGGGCTGGAAGCGTTCGCCATCCGGCGCCCGCAGGCTGACCTGGGTCTCGTACTCGCGCCCCTTCTCTAGGCCGGCGTGCTCCAATACCCGCTCCAGCACCAGTTCGCCCCAGTTGCCCTGGGTCTTCTGGCCCTTCAGCGCGCGGGTCAGGTTGGTCGCTTCCTCGCCCAGGCGCAGGTTCAGCTGCTGCAGGCGCTCCAGCTCCTTGGTCAGGGAGAAACGCTCGCGGGCCTCGGCCTGGTAGCTCTCTTCCACTCGCTTCTCGAAGGACTGGATGCGCTCCTTCAACGGATCGAGCAACTGCCCCAGGCGCTGCTGGCTGGACTCGGCGAAGCGCTGCTCGCGCTCGTCGAAAATCTTCCCGGCCAGTTCGGCGAACTGGGCACGCAACTCATCCCGAGCCGATTGCAGATCACCCAGGCGCTGCTGGTGGTTGTCCTGCTGCTCGCGCAGTTCGGCGGACAAGGCCGCGTGCTCGGCGGACAGGCGCCGCAGCTCTGCCTCCTTGTCCGCACGCTCGGCCTGCCAGTCCTGCTCCGCCGCGCCCAGGCGCTCGCGCTCCTGCTTACCCAACTCGACCTCGCGGCGCAGCGCGGCGGACTCAGCGGACAACTCACCATGCCGGCTGCTCAGGCGCTGGAAAGCTTCGCGATCCGCCTCGGCCTGGGCCGACAAGCCGTCCTGGGCAAGTTGCGCATTGGCCAGGCGCTCGCGCAGCAGGGTCGCCTCCTGCTCCGCGGCGACACGCTGCGACTGCAGGCGCCAGGCCAGCGCCGCCATGGGCAACAGGCCGGCGAGCGCACCGAGCAACAGGGCGGACAGGTCGAGGGGCATGCGGCACTCCGGGGTGTGACAAACAATCGCGCAATACTAACAGCGGCCGCCTGGAGGCGCCTTGTCACCTGTAAAGGCCCTGGAACAGGGCTCCTGAGCAAGCGCTCGGGACAATCCACAGAAGCTGTGGATAAGTTGGTGGAAAACGTGATGAAAAAGCGCCCCACCCCCAGTCAGACGGGGGCGCATGACAGATTGGTGATTTTTTCACCAACGAAAATTTTCTTTATTTTTCAATAAGTTAAAAAACGCAAGAGAAACAGGCAAGTGGCTAAATGCAATATTGCAGGGGCTTGACAGCGCGCATCAGCACTGTGCACAAGTGCGCGCCAAGGAGCAGCCGACCGCCCCGTTTCAGGGCAGCGGAAAGAGAAGTACGGAGTGGAAAGCGAAAGACGATCGAATCAGCCAGGCGAGGCCCGCGCCGACATCCGGATCATCCGGTATGAATTCGATGGAGGGAGGATCAGCCGTCTCATGCCCACTCCAGTCGCCGGGAGCGCCGCCGCTCAGAGCGGATGACCTTGGGCGGACTGGGCAGCAGAGCCGTTTGCTGCTCAGCGGCGCAGGCCCGCGCAAAGGCGCGTTCAGCCGCGCTGCGGCTATCGCAATCGAAGAAGAACTGATTCAGGTAGACCCGCCAGCGGCGACTGTCGCTGGGGTGGACAGCTATCCGTATATCCAAGGTTTGGCACTCCCTGCGTGACCATCCCGCACCTTACACCGATGCCGGCAACGGCATGCCGTGGCACGACAAACGGTCAGGCCGGATACGGCAGGTGCCCATCCACCAGGAACTGAGGCCGCGGGAACAGGCGCGGCGTATCCGGCACCTGGGCGTGCTTGAAGGCGACGTACTCCGCCGTGGTCTCGCACAGCCAGGGCATCAGGTTGCGCGGGCGCTTCTCGGTGAAGGCCGACGGCGCGAACAACGCCACGTTCACCCCGGCGTGCGGGCAGCGCGCCGAGCGGTACTCGAACGCCTCGACCCCGGCCTCGCGCATGGCGCTGCCCAGCCCCTGGGCCACGCGGTAATCCGACGGATCGCGCAGCGCCGGCTCGTACTCGCGGAACGGCGGCAATTGCAGACGCACGCCGCGCTGCACCTGGAAGCGCGCCTCGAAGGACGCATGTTCGGAGAGAATCCGCCCGCTCGGCGGCGGCGAACTCATCCCCTCCCAGAGCACGAAGCGATAGAAAGCCGATTCCGCCATCGCCGTGTCCAGCTTCAGCGCCGCATAGAACAGGCTCGGCTCATGCCGCCGACCAAAGCGCGACCCCCAGCGCAACGGCGGATAACGGAATGGTGTCTTCAATAGATAGTGCAGGTGCTCGGCGGGCGGCGGCACGCGGGGCTTGCTGGTCTCCAGCAGTTCCTCCAGCAGCGCCTGCTCGGCCAGGGTGTCCACCAGCTGCAGCGTGGCTACCTGTCCCTGGCTCTCCACCAGGCGCACCAGACGCCCACGGATGGGGCTGACGACTGACTCCGGCGCATGCCGTGCCCAGATCTGGGCGCCTGTCTCGAAGGACATTCAGACCTTGCCCCGGATGGCGTCCAGGTACTCGACCACCGTCACCAGTCCCTGCACCTGCTCCATCAACTGCAGCGGCACACCGTTCAGGTGACGGTTATCGGTACGCAGGAAGTGGCGCATGTCCTCCAGGTTGCCACCGAACAGAGCGAACAGCGCGCGATAGACCCGCACCAGCAGCAGGGCCAATTCACCGGTCTTGCTGTCCACCCGCAGTCCACCTTGCTTCCAGCGGCTGACGGCGCTACGTTCCACTCCCACGATCGCCGCCAGCTCCTGCTGGGTCATCGCCAGGTGCTCGCGCGCCGTGAGTACCGCCTTGGCCAGTACGGCATCGGCTGCGGGGCTTTCGCGTAACAGGGCGCTCATGGCGATCTCCTAATCGTGAACTTTCAGCAAATATACCACTGAATGCTGATAAAACACGAACCAGGCAAGCCCCCCCCCCCCCCGAAAATACCTTTCGCCTCACGGCACCGAATAAACAGCCCGACCAACGACTCCCTCGTGATGAACAAGCAGCAAGTCTACCAACACATTCTCGCCAGGCTCGCGCAGGACCTGGAGATCGCCGTGCGCGCCGCCCGGACCGCTCACGAAACGGCCACCCACGAAGAAAACGTCGCCGAGAACAAGTACGACACCCTCGGCCTCGAAGCGGCCTACCTCGCCGCAGGCCAATCGCGCCGTGTCGAGGAGATCCGCCAGGCGCTGTCGCTGTTCGAGAACCTGCAACTGCGCGACTTCGACGAGCAGTCAGGTATCCAGACCAGCGCCCTGGTGGAACTGGTCAACGAAAGTGGCCAGCACCGCTGGGTCTTCCTCGGCCCCGATGCCGCCGGCCTGAAAGTGCAGCACGAGGGCGCTGAAATCCTCGTCATCACCAGCCGCGCCCCACTGGGCAGCGCCCTGCTCCATCGCCTGCCCGGTGACGAACTGGAAATCGGCCAGGGCAACGCCCGCCAGCGCTACGAAATCCTCGACGCCTACTGATAGCTCCGGGCGGCATGAAAAAAACGAGCGGAACAGACAATACCCAGCCGACCGGCTGACGCAGACTAAGCTTCAAGACCACACTCATTTCCTTCCGTGGTCTCAAGGAGAAGCAGCATGCTGTTCAACTGGTCCGAATACGTCCCCGCCGTGAAGAAAGCCTTCGGCGCCCTGGGCAAGAAGCACCCGAAGATGATCGCCGCCTACCAGGCCCTCGACGCCGCTGCCGCCGACGGCGACGCCCTGGATGCGAAGACTCGCGAACTGATCTCCATGGCCGTCGCCATCACCACCCGCTGCGACGGCTGCATCGGCGTCCACGCCGAAGCCGCACGCCGCGCCGGCGCCACCGAAGCCGAAGTCGCCCAGGCCCTGGCCACCGCCATCGCCATGAACGCCGGTGCCGCCTACGTCTACTCCCTGCGCGCCATGGAGGCCTTCGAGTCCTCCGCACAGAAATAAAGCCCCGCCCGCGACGCCTGCACGGCGTCGCGGGCCCGCCTCTTTCCTGATCGGCAACGATGGGGTATCAGTGGGATTCACCCGGCCATCCCCATCCCCCATGCCCCAGACACCCACCCACCTCAGCGCCTGGAAACTCATCCTCAGCATCGCCGCCGGCATCTGGCTCGGCAGCATGGCCGTGGCGGCCACCGGCTGGCTGATCTATCGCGCGTTTCCGCCCATCCTGGCCAGCCATCCCACCACACCGCCAGCGACACCGCCCGCCACTCCCCCTGCTCCACGCAGCAGTGAAGAGATGTTCCAGCAGTACCAGCAACGCCAGCAGGCCGTGCAAGAGCAGCAGAACCGCGAGATCGAGCAAGCGGAGCAGGACAAGCGCTTCAACAGCGCGCCGTGCCAATTCTGGCGGCAGCAATATCAGGCGGAACCTACGGAGAGAAATCGGGAGAAGATGGATGGGTATTGCGGATGATTGAAGCGGCGGGCGGGAAATATCGACGCCAGAAAAGACAAAGCCCCTGAAACGCTAAGCATTTCAGGGGCTTCGGCCATATGTAATGGCGGAGAGATAGGGATTTGAACCCTAGGAGCCATTGCTGACTCAACGGATTTCGAATCCGTCCCGTTCGACCACTCCGGCATCTCTCCGTGCGGCGCGCATGATACCAGCTTGAAGTCCGAAGGCGAAGCCCTGTTTCGGATTTTTTTGCGTGGTATCAGGCGCTTGCGTGATTTCGCCGTTTTACAGCGGCACGCCCAGACGGTGAGCCACTTCTTCGTAGGCCTCGATCACGTCACCCAGGCCCTGGCGGAAGCGGTCCTTGTCCATCTTCTTGCGGGTTTCCTTGTCCCACAGGCGGCAGCCGTCCGGGCTGAACTCGTCGCCCAGGACGATCTTGCCGTGGAACAGGCCGAACTCGAGCTTGAAGTCCACCAGCAGCAGACCGGCGTCGTCGAACAGCTTGCTCAGCACTTCGTTGACCTTGAAGGAGTAGGCCTTCATTTCGGCCAGTTGCTCCAGGGTCGCCCAGCCGAAGGCCTGGACGTGGGATTCGTTGATGAAGGGGTCGCCCAGGGCGTCGTTCTTCAGGAAGAGTTCGAAGGTCGGCGGAGTGAGCTGCAGGCCCTCTTCCACGCCCAGGCGGCGCACCAGGCTGCCGGCGGCGTAGTTACGCACGACGCACTCGACCGGGATCATGGCGAGCTTCTTGACCAGCACTTCGTTGTCCGACAGCAGGGCGTCGAACTGGGTCGGGATGCCGGCGGCTTCGAGCTTCTGCATGATGAAGGCGTTGAACTTGTTGTTCACCATGCCTTTGCGATCCAGTTGCTCGATGCGCTTGCCGTCGAACGCCGAGGTGTCGTTGCGGAACAGCAGGACGAGGCGGTCGGCGTCATCGGTGGTGTAAACCGACTTGGCTTTGCCGCGATAGAGTTCTTCGCGTTTTTCCATGATGGGCTCCGCTTGCTTGAATGGATGGGCTCAGGCGATGGTGCGCCAGTCGAGTCCCGAATGCTGATCGGCCACCTGCAGCCAGTCCGGGTCGCACCCCAGGGTGTCGACGAAGCTTTGCCGGGCCAACTGCGGCGAGTTGTTCTTTTCGCTGAGATGCGCCAGCACCAAGTGCTGCAGGCTTTCCCAGCCCAGCTGGGCCACCAGTTCGGCGGCCTGCCGGTTGTTCAAATGTCCCCACTGGCCGCCGACGCGGGCTTTGAGTGGGTAGGGATACGGACCGCGGGCCAGCATGTCGGTATCGTGGTTTGCCTCGATGATCAACGCATCGAGGCCACGATAGCACTCCAGCACCTGCGCCGTGGCGGCTCCCAGATCGGTGAGCTGGCCAAAGCGCTTCCGGCCATCGGAAAACACGTACTGCAGGGGCTCCCGCGCATCGTGGGAAACGCTCACCGCAGTGACTTCCAGGTCTTTCAGCTGGAGGCGGTCGCCGCCCTTGAGCAGCCCCGCCGGTTCCACCGGCTTGCGCATTCCCTGCAGGGTGCCGGCGCTGAGGTACACGGGTATTCGATGGTGCCGGGCCAGCAGTTCGACGCCGTTGATGTGATCGGAGTGCTCATGCGTGACCAGTACCGCGTCCAGCTGCCCTGGCTCTACGCCCAGGCGCGCCAGACGGCGGATGGTTTCACGCAGCGGGAAGCCGCAATCGATCAGTATCCGGGTGTCAGAACTGCTCACCAAGGCCGAATTGCCCCGGCTTCCGCTCCCCAGGACCGCGAAGTGCACTGCGCATACTCTCCTGGAGTTTTTCCAGCACGCCCTGCGCGACATCGGCCGGCGCGGAGGTGTTGATGTCTTTGTCGACGGTGATCTGCACCGTGTTGTTCACGCTGGTCAGACGAAGCTGGTAGCGCTGCGCCTTGGCGTCTTCCTCTTCCTTGGTCTTCTCGCCACCGCCGAACAGGCGGCTGAAGAAGCCAGGCTTGTCTTCGTCCTTCTTCTTCGCGCCTTCGGCGATGTTGACGTAGTACACGCCCAGGCTGCGGTTGAGGTCGTCGACACGGATGTCGGCGCGATCCAGCGCGCGGCCAACGCTGACCCAGGCACGGTCGAAGTCGGAATCCACGGTGAGTACCGGGTTGCCGCTGCCGTCCTTGCTCAGCTCGGCGGTGCCGGGCGTGTCGTAGGCGGAGTGCGCGGCGAGCAGGGAGACCGAACCGCCCTTCTCGGCGCTGGTGGCCATGCTGGCAAGCATTTCGTCGAGCAGTGCGGCGTCCAGGCTCGGCACCATCGGCTTGGCCGGCCAGTCGGCGCTGGCGGTGCTGCCGGCCGGGCGGGTTTCGCTCAGCACATAGACTTCACTGGTGTTGGTTTCCACGCCCGGCTCGATGCGCACGCGCACACGCGCTTCGCTGTCGGGCTCGACGCCGGAGACACGGCTGCTCAGGCGGCGCGCCAGGGGCGCGGAGAGCTGCGAGAGCGGCTGCCAGTTGGTACTGAACTCGCCGGTCTGCGGGCGCTCGTTGGCGATGGAGAAGCCGTTGTCCTGGAAGAACTGGTGGGCCACCGGCCAGACTTCCGCCGGCGGACGCTGGGCGATCAGCCAACGCGAGTCGCCACTCTTCTGCAGGCTGAAGTCGCTGACCTCACCGGCACCGCCAGCCAGTGGCTGCGGACGCGGCACTTCGAACTCGCCTTCCTTCTCGGTGCTGGTGGCGACGTTCATCGGCACCGGCAGCAGCGGGTCGAGCGGCTTGCTCTGCAGGCCTTCGGGCACTTTCATCGGCGCCGTTTCGCGGGCGTTGAGGTAGTCGTCGCCACGGTCACGGAAATAGCCATCCGGGCCCCACAGCCAGCCGCAGCCGGAGGTGTTGCCGATGACCAGGGCGAGCGCAGTCAGTCCTGCCAGTCGCTTCATGCGAGGGGGCTCCTTAAGCCAGCACGCCGGTCTGGCGCATGGCCTGACGCAGCGGTTCGTGGCAACGCGGGCTCAGCCAGGTCAGGGGCAGGCGAATACCTTCGGGGATCAGCCCCATTTCGTGCAGGGCGAACTTCACCGGAATCGGGTTGGATTCGATGAACAGGGCCTTGTGCAGCGGCATCAGGCGGTCGTTGATGGCGCGGGCTTCGCCGGCATCGCCACGCATGGCGGCGGCGCACAGGTTGCTCATGGCGCGCGGGGCGACGTTGGCGGTCACCGAGATGTTGCCCTTGCCGCCCATCAGCATCAGTTCGACGGCGGTGGCGTCGTCGCCGGAATAGACCAGGAAGTCCTTGCCGACGCGGTCGAGTACTTCCTTGCCGCGCTGCAGGTCACCGGTGGCTTCCTTGATGCCGACGATGTTCGCCACCTTGGACAGGCGCTCGACGGTCTCCGGCAGCATGTCGCAGGCGGTGCGGCCCGGCACGTTGTAGAGGATCTGCGGGATGGCCACGGCTTCGGCGATGTGGCGGAAGTGCTGGTACAGGCCTTCCTGGGTCGGCTTGTTGTAGTACGGGGTCACCAGCAGGCAGGCGTCGGCGCCGCCGCTCATGGCGGCCTCGGTCAGCTCGACCGCTTCGCGGGTGGAGTTGGCGCCGGTACCGGCGATCACCGGAATGCGGCCATTGACCTGGTCGACCACGCGACGGATCACTTCCAGGTGCTCGCTCACGTCCAGCGTGGCCGACTCACCCGTGGTGCCGACCGCAACGATGGCGTTGGTGCCTTCCTGCAGGTGGAAGTCCACCAGCTTCGCGAGGCTGTCCCAATCCAGTCGACCCTGAGCATCGAAGGGGGTGACCAGCGCCACCATACTGCCCGCAATCATGCAACCGCTCCTGCCGGAAAAAGAAAGCCGTAATGGTACTGTCGCCACCGGCCACGCACAAGGTGACGCAGCGACCCGCGAGCGCCCGGTCATTCCCCTCATCGGCGCTTTTCGCTACCCTTCCCCCTTTGTCGATGCGGCCCGCTTGGCCGCCATTCCCAGGAAAGCTGCATGTCCACCTCCCACCCTCGTGAACAATTTCTCCTGATCAGTGCGCTGGGCCCGAACCCGATGGAGCTGACCAGCGTGCTGTGCCGCACCTGCGTCGATAACCGTTGCTCGGTGATCAGCAGCCGCCTGACCCGCCACGGCGAGTTCAGCGCGCTGGTCCTGCAGGTCGCCGGCAGCTGGGACGCCCTGGCCCGCCTGGAAGGCGGCCTGCCGCCGCTGGCCAAGCGCCATGGCTTCACCCTCAGCGTCACCCGTAGCAATGTCCACGTCACCCGCGCCCAGGCCCTGCCCTACGTGGCCTATGTCAGCGCCGTGTACCGTCCGGACATCCTCAATGAGCTGTGCCAGTTCTTCATCGACCACAACATCGAACTGGAGAACCTCACCTGCGACACCTACCAGGCACCGCACACCAACACCAGCATGCTCAACGCCACCATCACCGTGACCCTGCCGGCCGGCACCCAGATCAGCTGGCTGCGCGACCAGTTCCTGGATTTCGCCGACGCCCTGAACCTGGACGCGCTGATCGAGCCCTGGCGCCCGCAGCATCCCTAAGGAGAGAGCCCCATGGCCGTTGAACTGAACAAAGCCGTCGCCGACTTCCAGGCCCCTGCCACCAGCGGTGTGGAATTCCGTCTGTCGGAACTCAAAGGCAAGCAGATCGTGCTGTATTTCTATCCCAAGGACAGCACCCCCGGCTGCACCACCGAGGGCCAGGGCTTCCGCGACAGGATCGATGACTTCGCCAAGGCCAATACCGTCGTCTTCGGCGTGTCCCGCGATGGCATCAAGTCCCACGAGAACTTCAAGGCCAAGCAGTGCTTCCCCTTCGAGCTGATCAGCGACAAGGACGAAGCCGTCTGCCAGCTGTTCGACGTGATCAAGCTGAAGAAGCTCTACGGCAAGGAATACATGGGCGTGGACCGCAGCACCTTCCTGATCGACGCCAAGGGCGTGCTGCGCCAGGAGTGGCGCGGCGTGAAAGTGCCCGGCCACGTCGATGCCGTGCTCGCCGCAGCCCAGGCGCTGAACAAGGCCTGAGTCACCGAGCCCCATGAAAGAGGCCGCTGTTTCAGCGGCCTCTTTCTTTGTCACATCATCGGACTGACCTGCCGCTCAGGCTCCGGCTGCCTCGGCCAGGCATCCAGCACGGCCTTCACCAGCGTCGCCAGCGGAATGGCGAAGAACACGCCCCAGAAGCCCCACAGCCCGCCGAACAGCAGCACCGCGCAGATGATCGCCACCGGGTGCAGGTTCACCGCCTCGGAAAACAGCAGCGGCACCAGCACGTTGCCGTCCAACGCCTGGATGATCGCGTGAGCGGCCATCAGGTAGATGAACTGGTCGCTCCAGCCCCACTGGAACAGCGCGATCAGCGCCACCGGCACCGTCACCACCACCGCGCCGATGTAGGGCACCACCACCGACAGACCGACCAGCAAGGCCAGCAGCGCCGCATAGTTGAGCCCCAGCACCGCGAACGCGATATAGGTCGCCACGCCGGTGATGAATATCTCGATGACCTTGCCACGGATGTAGTTGGCGATCTGCTGGTTCATCTCGTTCCACACCTGCTTCATCAGCCCCCGCTCGCGTGGCAGGTAGCGACGGAACCAGTGGTAGAAGCGGCGGCGGTCCTTGAGGAAGAAGAACACCAGGATCGGCACCAGCACCAGGTAGATCATGATGTTGACCACCACCGGCAACCCGGACAGCGAGAAGGTCAGCGCCCACTGGCCAAGCTGGCCCAGCTCGCTGCGCGCCGCCTCGACGGTGCGCAGCACCTGTTCCTCGGTGATCATGTCCGGGTAGCGCTCGGGCAGCATCAACAGCGTGGCCTGCCACTCACCGAGCATGCGCGGCAGTTCGTTGAGCAGGGTGAACAGCTGCTTCCAGACCAGCGGCACCAGCACCAGCAGGAACACGGCGAGCAGTCCGAGGAACAGTGAATAGACCAGCCAGACGGCGAACAGGTGCGGCAGGCGGAAGCGCTCCAGCACGCCCACCAGCCCCTGGATCAGGAAAGCGATCACCATCGCTGCCAGCACCGGCGCGAGCATCCCGCCAAAGGCCAGGATGACACTGAAGCCCAGCACCAGAATGACCGCCAGCACTATCGCCTCCTCGTCGGAGAAATAGCGCTGCATCCAGTCCTGCAAAACCTTGAGCATGAACAGACCTGCGAAACGAAAAGGGGTAACGTCCCCGGTTATCCGGAAAGGAGGGCTACTTCTTGCGCAGCCAGTAGCGATAGACGCCTGCTTCGACCTCTTCATGCAGCAGCGAGTGCCCGGCGAGGTCGGCGAATGCGCGGAAATCGCGCTGGGACCCTGCATCGGTGGCGATCACCTTGAGCACCGCTCCGCTAGGCAGGCGGTTCAGCTCGAGCTTGGCCTTGAGCAGAGGAAGCGGACAATTGAGACCGCTGGCATCCAGCTCCGCGTCACAGGCGGGAATGGGCGGTGTGGAATCGGACATCGAAACAAACTCCAGCAATGGCGTTCAAGAATACCGAAAGCCTTGGAAAAGTAACCAGGGCCCGCAACATCCGGAGCCCCGTACGAAGCCGTCAGCGTCGCGACCTGGCGCGCAGGTCGCGCCAAAACGGCCGACTTCGATTTGCGCGGCAGTCGCACCTTGCGATCTAGGCATCGGCAATAGCCTACGGCTAAAGTAGAGCCTTTCTCGGAACGAGCCTCTTGTACATGAAAGTACTGCGCCCTGCCCTGCTCACCATCGCCTGCGCCATCGGCGGGCCCGCGATGTCGGACGATCTGCCATCCCTGGGCGACGCCAGCTCGTCCATCGTATCCCCGGAGCAGGAGTTCCAGCTCGGCCGCGCCTGGCTGAGCATGCTGCGCAGCCAGGTCGATACGCTCAACGACCCGCAACTCAAGGACTACGTCGAGTCCACCGTCTACCGCCTGGCAGAGTCCAGCGAACTGCAGGATCACCGCCTGGCGTTCATCCTGATCCGCGACAAGCAGATCAACGCCTTCGCCGCTCCCGGCGGGGTCGTGGGCGTCAACGGTGGCTTGTTCCTCTACGCCCAGAGCGAAGGCGAATACATCGCCGTACTGGCCCACGAACTGGGTCACCTGAGCCAACGCCACTTCGCCCGCGGCATCGAAGCCCAGCAACGCATGCAGGTGCCCGTGATGGCGGCCATGCTGGCCGGTATCGTCGCCGCCGCGGCCGGCGCCGGTGACGCCGGCATCGCCGCGATTGCCTCGACCCAGGCGGCGGCAATCCAGAACCAGCTGCGTTTCTCCCGGCAGAACGAACAGGAAGCCGACCGGGTCGGCGTCACCACCATGGTGCGCGCCGGCTACGACCCGCGTTCCATGCCCAACATGTTCGAGCGCCTCGCCCGCCAGTATCGCTACGAGGGCAAGCCGCCGGAATTCCTGCTGACCCACCCGGTTACCGACTCGCGTATCGCCGATACCCGCAACCGTGCCGAGCAGTACCCCAAGGGCGGCAAGGAAGACACCCTGCGCTACGAACTGATGCGCGCCCGCGTCCAGCAGATGTTCGAAGACACCCCGGGCATGGCCAGCAAGCAGTTCCGCGCACAGCTCGACGAAGACCCGAAGAACGACGCCGCACGCTATGGCCTGGCTCTCTCGCAGACCCGGATCGGCCAGCTCAACGACGCACGTAGTGGACTCCAGCAGTTGCTGGCGAAGGCGCCCAACGACATCAGCTACAACCTGGCGATGGTCGATGTGGACATCACTGCCAACAAGCTCCCCGATGCTCAGGCGCGGGTACAGCGGCTACTCGGCCAGTACCCCGACAGCTACCCGCTGATCCAGGCCCAGGCCGACCTGATGATGAAGACCAACCGCGCCGCCGACGCCGAGAAGACGCTGTTCAAGCTGTCGCAGAAGCGCCCGCTCGACCCCGATGTCTGGAGCCGCCTGGCCGACGCCTGCACCCTCAGCGGCAACGCCATCGGCGTATACCAGGCTCGCGCGGAGTTCTACGCACTGACCGGCGACTACAAGCACGCCATCGAGCAACTGGACTTCGCCAAGCGTCGTGCGGGCGGCAACTTCACCCTGGCTGCGCGCCTGGACGCACGCCAGCAGGAGTTCCGCGAGCAGGAGCAGTTGCTGAAGCAGATGATGGGCCGCTGACCTGGCACTCAGGCACAAAAAAGCCCGGCACTCGCCGGGCTTTTTCTTTGCCGTACTCGATCAGGCGTTGCCCGCCACTTTCAGCCTGGCGGCCTGGGTGAAGTCGAGCATGCGCTTGAGCGGCTTGATGGCCTTGGGGATCAGGGCCGGGTCGACGAAGATCTCGCCACTCCCCTCCTTCAGGCACGCCAGGGTACGCTCCAGGGTGTTCATGGCCATCCACGGGCAGTGCGCGCAGCTGCGGCACGCCGCGCCGTTGCCGGCGGTGGGGGCTTCGATGAACTCCTTGTCCGGACATAGCTGCTGCATCTTGTAGAAGATGCCGCGATCGGTGGCGACGATGAAGCGCTTGTTCGGCATCGTCTGCGCCGCCTTGATCAGTTGGCTGGTGGAGCCCACTGCATCGGCCAGCTCGACCACCGCCTCGGGCGACTCCGGGTGCACCAGGATCGCAGCGTCCGGATAGACCGCCTTGAGGTCTTCCAGCTGCTTGGCCTTGAACTCTTCATGGACGATGCAGGCACCGTCCCAGAGCAGCATGTCCGCGCCGGTCTCACGCTGGATGTAGCGCCCCAGGTGCTGGTCCGGCGCCCAGAGGATCGGCTCGCCGTTGTCCATCAGGTGCTCGACGATTTCCACGGCGCAACTGGAGGTCACCACCCAGTCCGCACGCGCCTTCACCGCCGCCGAGGTGTTCGCGTAGACCACCACGGTGCGCTCCGGATGCTGATCACAGAACGCCGAGAACTCGTCCACCGGGCAGCCCAGATCCAGCGAGCAGGTCGCTTCCAGGGTCGGCATCAGCACGCGCTTTTCCGGGTTGAGGATCTTGGCGGTCTCACCCATGAAGCGAACCCCGGCCACCACCACGGTCTGCGCCGGATGCTGGTTGCCGAAGCGGGCCATTTCCAGCGAGTCGGACACGCAGCCACCGGTTTCCTCGGCCAGCGCCTGGATCACCGGGTCGCAGTAGTAATGCGCAACCAGCACGGCGTTCTGCGCCTTCAGCTCGGCTGCGATGGCCGCACGGTAATCGGCCTCTTCCTGCGCGCTCAGCACCCGCGGCTGCTTGGCAGCCAGGTGAGCCTGAACCAGCAGGCGTTCGGAAATCTGGGACATCGTGTGGAAACCTCTACAGGCGCGGCTCTGATTATGCCGCCGATTTTATCACCACCGTCCGATGGACGATGCGCCGTCGGCAGCCGCACGGCGGACTTTTTCCGGCGCATAGCAAAAGCCCCGTGATCTTTCGATCACGGGGCTTTTGCAGGATTTTATGGTGGGTCGTGTAGGATTCGAACCTACGACCAATTGGTTAAAAGCCAACTGCTCTACCGACTGAGCTAACGACCCGACGTGGTGCGTATAATACTGATTTCTAACGTAAAAACAACACCCCGCGAAAACTTTTTTCAGAAATATCGCGTGGGGTCCGCAATCCCGGCCGCGCGGAAGCCGTCAGCCCGCAGCCGACAGCTGTCGCACTTGCCGCATGCGCGCCCGTCATCGTCTGCCTGATAGCAGGAAACCGTAAGGCTGTAGTCCACACCCCGGGCGATGCCGGCCTGCACGATCTGCGCCTTGGAGAGGAACTGCAGCGGCGCCTGGATGCGGAACCCATCCCCCTCTACGCCGGCCTTGGTGGCCAGGTTGGCCATGCGCTCGAAAGCCTCGACGAACTCCGGACGGCAATCCGGGTAGCCGGAATAGTCCACCGCGTTGACGCCAATGAAGATATCCCGCGCGCCCAGCACCTCCGCCCAGCCCAGGGCCAGCGAAAGGAACACGGTATTGCGTGCCGGCACGTAGGTCACCGGAATGCCTTCGCTCGGCGCCTCCGGCACGTCGATGCTGCTGTCGGTCAGAGCCGAGCCACCGATGCCGTTCAGGTTCAGGCCAATCACCTTGTGCTCGATGACAGCCAGCTGGCGTGCCACGCGCTCAGCGGCGTGCAATTCGGCGCGGTGGCGCTGGCCGTAGTCGAAGCTCATGGTGTAGCAATCGTAGCCCTCGGCCTTGGCCAGGGCGACCACGGTCGCGGAGTCCAGGCCACCGGAGAGCAGGATCACGGCTTTCTTGTCATTCATGGCGTTCTGATTGGACATAAACAGGTCTCCCCCGCGCTCAGTGGCCCGGCTCGTCGTTCCAGAGAATCTTGTGCAGTTGCAACTGCAGGCGTACCGGCAGGTTGTCGCTGACGATCCAGTCGGCCAGCGCACGGGCATCCACCTGTCGATGGCTGGGCGAGAACAGCACCTCGCCGGCACGCTGCTCCAGGCGGTACTCGATCAGCTTGGAGACCGCCCAGTCGTAATCCTCGCGCGAGCAGATGACGAACTTCACCTGGTCGTTGGGCGTGAGCTCCCCGATATTCTCGTAGCGGTTGCGCGAGACTTCGCCGGAGCCCGGGGTCTTCAGGTCCAGCACACGGCTGACGCGGCGGTCGGTGGGGGAGATATCCAGAGCGCCGCTGGTTTCCAGCGACACATCGTAGCCGGCGTCGCAGAGGCGCTGCAGCAGCGGGATGCAATTGGGCTGGGCCAACGGCTCGCCACCGGTGACGCAGACGTAGCGCGGCTTGTAGGCGGCGACGCGCTCGAGGATGGCGTCGAGGGACTGGATCTCGCCGCCACTGAAGGCATAGGCGGTATCGCAGTACTGGCAGCGCAGGGGACAGCCGGTCAGGCGCACGAACACTGTCGGCAAGCCGGCGGTGCGCGTTTCCCCCTGCAACGAGTAGAAAATCTCGGTGATTCGCAGAGTCTGTTGCATATCAGCCACGGGCGTGACGGCGATACAGGCCACCCGCCTCCGTTGCGTTGGAATCGTAGGCGCGCTCACGGGGCGCCCGGCAAGCCGGGAACGCAGTAGACATCAGCCGAGCTGAAACCACTGTCGCTTTCCGGGGGCGGGAATTCTAACGAAAAAACCCGCGACTAGCGCGGGTTTTCAAAAGCATCGGTGCCGAGCCTTACTTGAGGTTCTTCAGGTCGCGCTGGGACAACTGTGCGGCGGAGCTGCCCGGGTATTGGGCGATCACCTGCTGCAGGATACCGCGTGCCTTGTCGGTGTTGCCCAGGCGGCGCTCGACGTCGGCCAGCTTGTAAAGCGAGTCCGGCACCTTGGCGCTGCTCGGGTAGGCCTGGCTGACGCGGGCGAAGGCCTGGCCAGCGCCCTGCAGGTCGCCCTTGGCGAGGTTCACTTCGCCCAACCAGTATTGCGCGTTACCGGCGTACTGGCTGTTGGGGTACTTGCGCAGGAAGGCGCCGAAGGCCTGGCTGGCCTTGTCGAAATCCTTGGCCTTGATCAGGTCGAAGGCTGCGTCGTAGTAGAGCTTTTCCTTTTCCGGATCACCCGGCTCGTTGCTGGCGGCGGCAGCGGGCTGCTGTGCAGCGGCGGCTGCGCCGGCACCCGCGGCAGCTCCGGCACCTACGCCGGCAGCGGGAGAATTCTGTTGAGCAGCACCGGCCGCGCCGGCACCCGCACCGCTGGAAATGCGGCTGTCGAGGTCCTGGTAGCGCTCCAGGTTTTCCTGCTTCATCTGTTGGATCTGGTTCTGCTGCTCTTCAAGCATGCCGCGCAGACGGGACATTTCGTCCTGCATCTGCTGCAGCTGCATGAACAGCTGTGCCTGTCCGGAGACGGGCTGAGAAGTCATCCCGCCTCCGGCGTAGGCGCCCTCAGCGCCTGCGGTGCCATAACCCGAGGGCGGCTGGCTGGCGTAACCGCCATCATTGCCGTCCTGTACCGGAACCGCGGCCGCCGCCATGAGGGGCAGGCCGCATGCGATCAAGGTCAGAAAACGCAGGCGCATCGGCATCACGTCTTACTTCTTCAGCTCAACGCGACGGTTCTGGGCCCAGGACTGCTCGTCGTGGCCAGTGGCAACCGGACGCTCTTTACCGTAGGAAACCAGTTCCAGCTGAGCCGGGGAAACGCCCTGCAGTACCAGGTAGCGCTGAACGGCCTTGGCACGACGCTCGCCCAGAGCCATGTTGTACTCGCGGGTGCCGCGCTCGTCAGTGTGGCCTTCCAGGACAACGCGCTGGCCGGAACCTTTCAGGTCCTTGGCGTGTACGTCCAGAGCGCGCATGGCTTCCGGCTTCAGGTCGGAGCTGTCGTACTCGAAGTAGAAGGTGGTGATAGCGCGCAGAGCGGCTTCGTCGCTCAGGGAGCCGTCAACGGCACCGCTGTTGGCGCCGTAGCCAGCGTTCGGATCAACGCCGCCATTGGCGCCTTCACCAGTAGCATCGCCTTTCTTGGACGAGCAACCTACGGCTACGGCCATGGCGAGGGCGATAACGGCAAATTTGCCGAATTTCAGCATTTCCATCATGTAACTCCTAATGAACCCCAGTGTATAAGTTTGAAACAGTTGGCAACCGTCAGTTCAGGTAAGGGGACCAGGAAGGCTCGCGAACATCGCCCTGAGCGGTGGGAATTGGCAACCGAACGCGTCCATTGATGCTGACGAGCATCAGCACGCCCCGGTCCTGCTGGCGGGTGGCGTATATTAGCATCGTGCCATTGGGCGCAACAGTGGGCGAGTCGTCCAGCGTGGTGTTGGAAAGCACGCGCAGATTGCCGCGCTGAAGGTCCTGGGCCGCGATCTGGAAGTTGGTGAAACCATCCTGGCGGTGAACCATTACCAGCGTCTTCTCATCCGCGGAAAGTTTCGGGTTGGCGTTGTAGTTGCCAATGAAGGTCACGCGATCGGTAGCGCCCGAGTTGACGTTCATCTTGTAGATCTGCGGCTTGCCGCCACGGTCCGAGGTGAAGTACAGCGTCGAGCCGTCCGCGCCCCAGAAGGGTTCGGTGTCGATCGCCTGGTTGTTGGTCAGGCGACGCAGCTGGCGGCTGCCCAGGTCCATCACGTAGATCTCCGGGTTGCCATCGCGCGACAGCACGAAGGCCAGGCGGTTGCCATCCGGCGAGAACGCCGGGGCGCCATTGAGGCCCTCGAAGTTGGAGATCTGCTCGCGGCGGCCGGTGTCGACGTATTGCATGAAGATGCGCGGACGCTTCTGCTCGAAGGAGACATAGGCGATGCGGCGACCATCGGGCGAGAAGCGCGGCGAGAGGATCGGCTCGCGGGACTGCAACAGGGTCACCGGGCGTGCACCGTCATAGTCGGAGCGCTGCAGGGTGTAACGGGTGTTGTCCACGGAGAAGCGCTCGGCGGTCACGTAGAGCAGCTTGGTGGAAAACGCGCCCTTGATGCCGGTGAGCTTCTCGAAGGACTGGTCGGCGATGTAGTGCGACATGTCGCGCAGCTGGTCGGTGGTGCCGCCCACGCTGCCGGTCAGGACCTGCTGCTGGGTCGCCACGTTGAACAGGCCGTACTGGATCTGCAGGCGGCCGCCAGCCGGCACGATATTGCCGATCAGCACGTACTGGGCACCCAGTGCCTGCCAGTCGCGGTAGATCACTTCGCTGGGCTGGGCCGGCTGGCTGATCATGTTCTGCCGCGGAATCGGCTCGAAGTATCCGGAATTGCGCAGGTCGTTGCCGATGATGTTGGACATGTCCTCGGGCAGGACGTTGCCGCCCTGCCAGCCGAACGGGACCACGGCAATCGGAACGGCCGAATCGCGACCGCTGGAAATCACCAGCGGGTCGGCGGCCTGCGCGACGCCGGCCACCAGGGCCAGGGCGAACAGCGCGAAGCGAATCAGGGTACTCACAGACTTAAATCCTCCGGTTTGAAGACGATGCGGCGCTGACGGTAGAGCTGATCAAAGGTCGCACGATCCAGTTGTTGCATCTCGGGAATCCGGCCGACGTTCCGCACCGCCGCCACCGCGGAAGCATCGAAGGGCTTGTCGCCACTCGAGCGGGTCACGCTGGCGTTGGTGATGGTGCCATCCGGCAGCATCTGGATCAGCACCTCTACGCTCATTCCGTTACGTGCCGATGGCGGGCGGTTCCACTGCTCGCTCACCAGTTTCACGATCAAGTCGTCAAGGCTACCAGCGACCTCGTTGCCCTGCTCGTCAGCCAAAGCCTGTTGTCGCTGCGTATCGTCCGACAGCAGCTCGGCCAGCGCCTGAGCCTTCTTGTCTTCCTGCGCCTTGCGAGCAGCAGCCGCAGCTGCCTTCTTCTTGGCAGCCTCGACCGCCGCGGCCTTCTTCTTGGCCTCGTCAGCAGCAGCTTTCTTCTTCGCGTCCTCGGCAGCCTTCTTCTTGGCCTCTTCGGCAGCCTTCTTCTTGGCGTCCTCGGCGGCTTGCTTCTTGGCTTCTTCCTCGGCCTTCTTCTTGGCGATATCGGCCTGCTGCTTCTCGGCAGCAGCCTTGGCCTCGGCCTCTTTCTTCGCCGCGGCGGCATCGGCAGCCTTCTTTTGTTCCTCGGCCTTCTTGGCTTCAGCCTCTTTCTTGGCTTCGGCAGCCTTTTGAGCGGCGTCGGCCTTCTTTTGTTCCTCGGCCTTGGCCGCCGCGATGGCCTGCTGTTCGGCTTTCTTCTGCTCGAGCTGCTCCTGCTCGTACTGCCGCGACGAGGTCTTCTTGGCTTCGCCGGCAATCTTCTGGTTGGTCTGCTGGGTCGCCTGGCTCTTGGACTTCAGCTGGTACAGGGTGGCCTGAACGATCGGCCGCGAAGGCGGCAGTTCAGGCGTCATGGCCCAGCTGACGAAGAGCATGGCAAAGATCAGGACGTGCAGGGCTACGGCCAGAACGATCGGCCAGAAGTAGCTTTCCGAAGGAGAGCGCTCGAGCTGGTGCATCAAGTCCCCGGCGCCTCGGTAATCAGACCGACGTTGCCGACCCCGGCTTTCTGCAGGCCGCCCATGACGGCCATGACCGAGCCATAGTCGACGGCCTTGTCACCCCGGACGAAGACCTGGACCTTCTTACCCTGACGGCTGTTCTCGGCCATGATGCCGGAAGCAGCACTGACCAGTTGATCGAGGGAGACTGCCGTCTGGCTGCCCTTGCCCTGATCCGGGTCCACTTCCGAGCCCATGTTCCAGTAGTAGGTCTTGTCGGCCTTGATGGAGATGGTGAGCACGCGGGAATCGTTATCCTGCGGCAGCGCTTCGCTGGAAACCTTGGGCAGGTCGACCTTGACCCCCTGGTTGAGCATCGGCGCGGTCACCATGAAAATGACCAGCAGCACCAACATCACGTCGATGTAAGGCACCACGTTCATTTCGGCGACCGGCTTGCGCTTGTGACGAACTCTTGCCATGACGGCTTACCTCTTGGTCGTCTTCAATCGTCGCTGGTGTGCACTTTACGGTGCAGGATGGCCTGGAACTCGTCGGCAAAGGTGTAGTAACGGCCGATCAGGGTTTCCGAACGAGCGGAGAAACGGTTGTAGGCGATGACCGCGGGGATGGCCGCGAACAGACCGATGGCGGTGGCGATCAGCGCCTCGGCGATACCCGGCGCCACGGTGGCGAGGGTTGCCTGCTGCACCTGGGCCAGGCCGCGGAACGAGTTCATGATGCCCCACACGGTGCCGAACAGGCCGATGTACGGGCTGGTGGAACCGACGGTGGCGAGGAACGGCAGGCTGGTTTCCAGCTTCTCTTCCTCGCGGGAAATGGCGACGCGCATGGCGCGGGAAACGCCCTCCATCACCGCATCAGGATCGACGCCGGCCTGCTGGCGCAGACGGGAGAATTCCTTGAAGCCGGCGCGGAAGATCTGCTCGACGCCCGAATCCGGGTCAGGGTTGCTGCCAGCCTGGCGGTAGAGCTTGGACAGGTCGATACCCGACCAGAAGCGCTCTTCGAAGGTTTCCAGGGCCTTCTTGGCCGAGCGCATCATGTTGCTGCGCTGGAAAATCATGATCCACGAAGTGACCGAGGCGGCCACCAGGGTCAGCATGACCAGCTGTACCACGATGCTGGCGTTACTGATCAAGCTCCACATGGAAGTATGGTCGACGACGTTCGGTTCCACGTTAATCTCCTGCTGAAAGGGTGTCCGGACTGCCGGCAAATGCCGCGCGCAACACATCTGGGATAGCGCGGGGTTTCAGGTTGTCCGCCCGCACGCACGCCACCAGGAATCGCCCCTCGCAGAGCAAGGTCGAATCCGACGCCCGCCGAACCTGTTGACGAAACTTCAGGCTCGCGCGGTTCAACTCCTCCACTTCGGCGCTGACAAGCAGCTCGTCATCCAGGCGAGCCGGCGCGTGGTAGCGCGCCTCTGCCGAATGAACGACGAAAAGCAGGTTCTCTCCCGCCAGCTGCGACTGGGCAAAGCCCAGGTCACGCAGCCGCTCGGTACGAGCCCGCTCCATGAACTTGAGGTAGTTGACGTAGTAGACGATGCCGCCGGCATCGGTGTCTTCGTAATAGACCCGAAACCGCTGCTGGAACGGCTGACCCCCGTGTTGTGCGCGCATACTCTAGAACCAAGTAAAGGCTTTGCCAATCGGCAATCGCCCGCAAATGCAATTAATTACTATCTTCAGGGGCAAACAGATCCGGTGTCGCCCCCTCCCCCATCCGCTTCGGCACGTTCAGGCCGAAATGCAGGTATGCATGCCGGGTTACTACACGCCCCCGGGGAGTGCGCATGATATAGCCTTGCTGGATCAGATAGGGCTCCAGCACGTCTTCAATCGTGTGTCTTTCTTCGCTGATGGCCGCCGCCAGGTTATCGATACCCACCGGCCCACCGTCGAACTTGTCGATCATGGTCAGCAGCAGGCGGCGATCCTGATGATCGAAACCGCGCTCGTCAACGTCCAGCAGGTTCAGCGCCTTATCGGCGATGTCGCTGCTGATATGTCCGGTGCCCCGCACCTCGGCGAAATCGCGCACTCGGCGCAGCAGGCGGTTGGCGATCCGCGGCGTGCCGCGTGCGCGCCGGGCGATCTCGTAGGCACCCGCCGGCTCGATCTCAAGGCCGAGAATGCCCGCCGAGCGGGCGACGATGCTGGACAGATCGTCCACACCATAGAACTCGAGACGCTGGACGATACCGAAGCGGTCACGCAGCGGGTTGGTCAGCATGCCGGCACGCGTCGTTGCACCCACCAGGGTGAAGGGCGGCAGGTCTAGCTTGATGGAGCGCGCCGCCGGGCCTTCGCCGATCATGATGTCCAGCTGGAAGTCTTCCATCGCCGGGTACAGCACTTCCTCGACGATGGGCGAGAGGCGATGGATCTCGTCGACGAACAGCACGTCGTTGGGTTCAAGGTTGGTGAGAATCGCCGCCAGGTCACCGGGGCGCTCCAGCACCGGGCCGGACGTGCTCTTGATCGAAACGCCCATTTCCTGGGCGATGATGTTCGCCAGGGTGGTCTTGCCCAGGCCGGGCGGGCCGAAGATCAACGTGTGATCGAGGGCTTCCTGACGCCCACGGGCCGCCTGGATGAACAGCTCCATCTGCTCGCGCACCACCGGCTGACCGACGTAGTCCGCCAGCTTGAGCGGGCGGATGGCGCGGTCGAACTGCTCTTCGCGGTCGCGACTGGAAGCTGAGGAAATCAGGCGATCGGCTTCGATCATCAGTGTCTACCTAGACCATGCCCTTGAGGGAACGGCGGATGAGTTCTTCGCTGGACAAGCCTTCTTCCTGCACGGCGGCTACAGCGCGGCTCGCCTCCTGGGGTTTGAAGCCCAGGGCGATCAGGGCACTGACTGCATCGGATTCGGCGCTTGAGACTGCGGCGACCAATTTGGGTTCCACCACCAGTGGCGCGATTGACGGAATATTTTCCCACGCCTTGAAACGATCCTTGAGCTCGACCAGCAGGCGCTCGGCGGTCTTCTTGCCCACCCCAGGGATCTTCACCAGGGTGGAAGTATCCTGCGCCTGGACGCAGCGTACCAGTTCGTCGACTTCCAGACCCGACATCAGTGCAAGAGCAAGTTTCGGCCCCACGCCGTTAAGGCGGATCAGTTCGCGGAACAGCTCTCGCTCACGCTTCTCGGCGAAGCCATAGAGCAGGTGAGCGTCTTCACGCACCACCAGGTGCGTATGCAGCATCACCGGCTCGCCGATGCCGGGCAGGCGATAGAGCGTGGTCATCGGCACTTCGAGCTCGTAGCCCACCCCATTCACATCAACGATCAGGTGTGGCGGCTGTTTTTCCGCCAGGGTGCCACGCAGGCGTCCAATCACAGGTAAGCGTCCTTAATTGCTAGATTCGGGATCACAGGCGCAGGCGGCCGCCACGTCGACGAGCGCCCACCAGCCCGTGCGGCACCAGGCTCTGCCGGGTGTGCGCATGACACAGGGCGATGGCCAGGGCGTCGGAGGCATCGATCTGCGGCTTCTGCGTCAGCTTGAGCAGATGCATGACCATCATCTGCACCTGTTGCTTGTCCGCGCCGCCGGTGCCGGCGATGGCCTGCTTGACCTGACTGGCGGTGTACTCGGCGATCTGCAGCCCCTCTTCCGCCGCCGCGACTATGGCCGCGCCACGCGCCTGACCGAGCTTCAGCGCCGAATCGGCATTGCGCGCCATGAACACCTGCTCGATGCCCATCATGGTCGGCCTGTACGTCTGGATGACCTCGCGCACGCCACGGAAGACGATCTGCAGGCGCTCGAACAGCTCGCCATTGCCGGTGCGGATGCAACCCGAGGCCACGTATTCGCAGCCGCGGCCGGTGTCGCGCACCACGCCGAAGCCGGTAATCCGCGAACCTGGGTCGATACCGAGAATCAGGGTCATGTCCGTCCGATCAAACCTTGTCCGTCACGCGCACTTCAAATAACAAAAACCGGAAGCGGGAGGCGCCACTCATGACCACTCCCGCTTCCGGCTTCAGAGCATCGCCGGCGGAGGGATCAGCCCAGCTGGGCCATCACCTCGTCCGGGATGTCCGCGTTGGAGTAGACGTTCTGCACGTCGTCCAGGTCTTCCAGCATGTCGATCAGCTTGAGGACCTTCTGCGCGGTTTCCAGATCCAGGGTCGCAGTGGTCGACGGGATCATGGTGATCTCCGCTTCCTCGCCCTTGAAGCCGGCTTCAGTCAGCGCTTCGTTGACCGAGATGAAGTCGGCGAAGCTGGTGAACACGTCGATGGAACCGTCGTCGTTGACCACCACGTCGTCGGCGCCGGCTTCCAGCGCGGCATCCATCAGGGCTTCCTCGTTCACGCCCGGCGCGTAACTGATCTGGCCCTTGCGCTCGAACATGTAGGCAACGGAACCGTCGGTGCCCAGGTTGCCGCCGCACTTGCTGAAGGCATGGCGCACTTCGGCCGCGGTGCGGTTGCGGTTGTCGGTCATGGCTTCGACGATGATCGCCACGCCGCTGGGCGCGTAACCTTCGTAGGTCAGCTCGGCCATGTTGTCCGCTTCGCTGGAACCCACGCCGCGCTGGATGGCGCGATCAATGGTGTCGCGGGTCATGTTGGCGGTCAGCGCCTTGTCCACGGCCAGGCGCAGACGCGGGTTGTCCGCCGGCACCCCGCCGCCCTGCTTGGCGGCGACGGTCAGCTCACGAATGAGCTTGGTGAAGATCTTGCCCTTCTTGGCGTCCTGACGTTCCTTGCGGTGCTTGATGTTGGCCCATTTAGAATGACCCGCCATAACTCACTCCGTATCACTTGTTTCGGCAAGCGGCGCCCGGTGCGTGGGCGCCGCCGCAATTTGAATCGACTTACTCGGCGGCCTTCTGCTGCTCGCGCAGACGGATGTGCAGCTCGCGCAGTGCCTTGCCGTCCACGGTACCCGGCGCCTGGGTCATGACGTCGCCCGCGCTCTGGGTTTTCGGGAAGGCGATGACTTCGCGGATCGAGGCAGCGCCGGTCATCAGCATCACCAGACGGTCCAGGCCGAAGGCCAGGCCACCGTGCGGCGGTGCGCCGTACTTGAGGGCGTCGAGGAGGAAGCCGAACTTCTCTTCCTGCTCCGCATCGTCGATGCCCAGCACGCGGAACACCGCCTGCTGCATGGCCTTGTCATGGATGCGGATGGAACCGCCGCCCAGTTCGGTGCCGTTGAGCACCATGTCGTAGGCACGGGACAGCTTGTCGGCCGGATTGGCCTCGAGCTCTTCCGGAGTGCACTTGGGCGCGGTGAACGGGTGGTGCAGGGAAGTCAGGCTGCCGTCGTCGTTCTCTTCGAACATCGGGAAGTCCACGACCCACATCGGCGCCCACTCCTTGGTGAGCAGCTTGAGGTCATGGCCGACCTTGATGCGCAGCGCGCCCAGGGCGTCGCAGACGATCTTGGCCTTGTCGGCGCCGAAGAACACGATGTCGCCGTCAACCGCGCCGACGCGATCGAGGATCACGTTCAGGTTGGCTTCCGGGATGAACTTGACGATCGGCGACTGCAGGCCTTCCACGCCCTTGGCGCGCTCGTTGACCTTGATGTAGGCCAGGCCCTTGGCACCGTAGATGCCGACGAACTTGGTGTAGTCGTCGATCTGGCTGCGCGGCATGGAGGCAGCGCCCGGTACGCGCAGGGCGGCAACACGGCCCTTCGGATCGTTCGCCGGACCGGAGAAGACCTTGAACTCCACTTCCTTCAGCTGGTCGGCAACGTCGACCAGTTCCAGCGGGATGCGCAGGTCCGGCTTGTCCGAACCGTAGCGACGCATGGCCTCTTCGAAGGGCATGTGCGGGAATTCGTCGAACTCGACGTTCAGCACTTCCTTGAACAGCTGGCGCACCATCTTCTCGGTGATCTCTATGATGTCGCTTTCGTCCAGGAAGCTGGTCTCGATGTCGATCTGGGTGAATTCCGGCTGGCGGTCGGCACGCAGGTCTTCATCGCGGAAGCACTTGGCGATCTGGTAGTAACGGTCGAAGCCGGCCACCATCAGCAGCTGCTTGAACAGCTGCGGCGACTGCGGCAGGGCGAAGAAGTGACCCGGGTAGGTGCGGCTCGGCACCAGGTAGTCACGCGCGCCTTCCGGGGTCGGACGACCGAGGATCGGGGTTTCCACGTCGAGGAAGCCGTTCTCGTCCAGGTAACGGCGGATGCTGCTGGTAATGCGCGCGCGCAGCTTCAGCTTGGCGGCCATTTCCGGGCGACGCAGGTCGATGAAGCGGTAGCGCAGGCGGGTTTCCTCGCCCACGTCGGAGTATTCGTCCAGCGGGAACGGCGGGGTCTCGGCCTGGTTCAGCACTTCCAGCTCATGGCCCAGCACTTCGATGGCGCCGGAAGCCATGTTGGCGTTGCGCGCACCTTCGGGGCGCAGGCGCACCTTGCCGGTGATCTTCACCACGTATTCGCTGCGCACGCGGTCGGCCTTGGCGAAGGTCTCGACGCGATCCGGGTCGAACACCACCTGGGCCAGACCTTCACGATCACGCAAGTCGAGGAAGATCACCCCGCCGTGGTCGCGGCGACGGTGTACCCAACCGCAAAGAGTGACTACCTGACCGTCCAGGCTCTCGTTCAATTGGCCGCAATAGTGGCTGCGCATCATGGTGTGTTTCGCTTCTCGAAAGTCTTGAATTCTAGGGAACCGCTCATTCGCTGGCGGAGCAGCCGCTACCACCGCAACCGGTGGCCGGACAGGCCGCAGGAGTATCGCCGGAGGCCAGGTTTTTCTTCGCCCCGGTCTTGAAGTCGGTCTCGTACCAACCGCCGCCGCCCAGGCGGAAACCTGGCGCCGACAACATCTTCTTCAATTCGGGAGCCTTGCAGGCCGGACAATCGACCAACGGCGCATCGCTGAACTTCTGAATGGCTTCCAGCTGATGTGCACAGGATTGGCACTGGTATTCGTAAATCGGCATCGGACACCTTGGCTGAGACAGCGCCACGGGCCCGCATCCCGCGGCAAAGGCGGGATTATAGCCTGAAAAAACCAAGGCTTGCAGCCGCCTCCCCTGCTTGCTGACGCACGCTTTGCCAGCCAGAAAACAATAGAAGGACTCTATCGATTACCTTGACACAAGCCAAGAGCCTCACAAACCCGCCGATGCTAGCCTGACCTCCAAGTACCGACTCGACAGACACCCAGCCCCACGGAGGTCGCCATGGAAATCAACATCGGAATCGCCGAACAGGACCGCGCCGCCATTGCCGACGGCCTTTCCCGACTGTTGGCCGACACCTACACCCTGTACCTGAAGACCCACAACTTCCACTGGAACGTCACCGGGCCGATGTTCAACACCCTGCACCTGATGTTCGAAGGGCAGTACACCGAGCTGGCGCTGGCCGTGGACAGCATCGCCGAGCGCATTCGCGCACTGGGCTTCCCCGCACCTGGCACTTACGCCGCCTACGCACGCCTGTCGTCGATCAAGGAAGAGGAAGGCGTACCGGAGGCCCACGAAATGATCCGTCTGCTGGTGCAGGGACAGGAAGCGGTGGTCCGCACCGCCCGAAATCTTTTCCCCTTGCTGGACAGGGTCAACGACGAGCCCACCGCCGACCTGCTCACCCAGCGCATGCAGGTGCATGAGAAGACCGCCTGGATGCTCCGCAGCCTCCTCGCCGACTGAACCCTCCCTAATAGATAGAAGGAAGCCCGCCACAGGCGGTCTTTTCCTCCCCCTACGAATGGCCTAAGCGGTTGATTTGTGAAGGCTAGTGGTTTGCTGTTAAATAACCGCCGTGCGTTTCGCGCATAGGCCGTCCGGCACGCTTTCATCTCCTTATTCGGCGTCGCATCACGGAACGGCTGCTTCTTCGTTACCCGCTCAAGGTGAATCCGTAGCCATGTTGAAAGTCGTCCATCTCCTGACGGGCGTCGCAGCACTCCTGCTGTCGTTCGTTCCCAGTTTGCGCAGCGATGCCCTGCCCTACCTGCAGCAAAGCGATGCCATCTATCTCGCCCTGCTCGGCCTGACCAGCCTGCTGCTCGCCCCTGGCAGCAGCCTCAAGCAACCGGCCGCCCTGCAAAGCCTGTCGACCGCCCTGGTGGTCCTGGCCGTCGTGCTGCAAGTGTTGATCCTGCTTGCACCGCTACCCTTCATCGGCGAGCAGCCGGCCATCCTGCTGCCACTGCTGAGCCTGGCCGCCGCCGTCGTCCTGCAATGGGCCGCCAGCCTGAACAAGTCCACCAACCTTGCCGCCGCGCCGATCAGCGACGAAAACCGCGAAACCGGCACCGTGAAGTGGTTCAACACCTCCAAGGGCTTCGGCTTCATCTCCCGCGATACCGGGGAAGACATCTTCGTGCACTTCCGCGCCATCCGCGGCGAGGGCCATCGCATCCTGATCGAAGGCCAGCGGGTGGAGTTCTCCGTCGTCCAGCGCGACAAGGGACTGCAGGCCGAGGACGTGATCGCGGCCCTGCCCAACCGCCGCTGAGCTACCCAATAAAAAGCCCGCCGATTGACGGGCCTTTTATTGGCTTCGTTTTCAAGGGCTCAGTAATGCGGTGGCGGCGCCTCGTCATCCGCGACACCGACCTGCCCCTGCAGATCCTCGAGACGCTTGATCAACGCCTGCATTTGCAGACGCAGGCGCTCGATCACCCGTTCTTGCTCGTAGACCACATCGCTCAGGGTCTGCAAAGCGTCATCCTGGAATGCCAGTCGGCTCTCCAGGTCGGCAACCCGATCTTCCAGCTCCATCACTCACTCCTGTGCGAATCGGAACTCGTCACCCAGCACCATGCGCAACTTCTCGCGCAGGCGGGCGAGCTCCTCGGCACTGTAAGGCACCGCCGGGTGCCGCCCCCACACCGGACCTGGCCAGGCCACGTCGCTGCGGCGACGAACGATGACGTGCACGTGCAATTGGCTGACGACGTTGCCGAGATTGGCGACGTTCATCTTGTCGGCGCAGAAGGTGTCCTTGAGAGTCTCGGCCAGTTGCGTGGCTTCCCTCCAGAGCTGCTGCTGATCCTCGGGATCGAGCTGGAACAGCTCGCTGACGTCTTCGCGCCGGGGCACCAGGATGAACCACGGATACTGCGAGTCATTCATCAGCAGCAGACTGCTCAATGGAAAATCCCCCACCGGGACGGTGTCCTGCTTCAGGCGGGAATCCAGGGCGAACATAACCACATCTCCTGTTCGACAAACCTATTGATAAGACTAGCCCCGCCAGGGGCCGAAGGACGCGAAGGATACTAGAGCGCCCCATCAGCGAATACGCCAGCAACGCACCTCAGCGGGGCGCCCCGCAAGCCAACAGGCTCCAGAACTGCGCAGCGCGCAAACGCGACACATTCCGACAACAGGCCGCCGGAAGCGAACCCACAGCCAAGTGCACTGAAAAGTATCGAAAAATCGTTAAACCAACGAACGCGACACAATTCTGAAAACGACGCTGCCGCATGCTCTTTATTGCAAATCCGCCAAGGAAGCCGTGAAATGCGTCATCGCGCCGCAAGCCCGGCGACGCGCGGCAACAACCAGAGCATTTGTGCACGCTTGTTGCTAGCAGAGGGACAAGGGGCAAGGACATCGCCGCCGTGCTCTGCCCAAAGGCAGCACGACGAAGGGAACCCGAAAGTGGTCAATGGAGAACGAACCACCTTGGCTGACGCAATCGACAACATGCTGCAAACCAGGGGAGCAATCTCTTTTTGCAACATCGAATCTACCTGAATGCGACATCTCTCATGCAGGTTTGCGACAGCCCCGTAAAGTTTTCGCGTGATTATTTAGGCAACTATCGCCAAGACAACACGCGTGCTATAAGTTAGCGCCGACAAAAAGAATGAGCCGTCACCGCGGCACTGTGATGGCAGATAATTTCAAAACCAAAGGAGCAATCACAATGAAAGTGATGAAGTGGAGCGCCATCGCCCTGGCGGTATCTGCAGGCACCACGCAACTGGCAATGGCCGAGCCCTTCGTAGGCAATCAGGCTGATGCAAAAGGCTTTGTCGAAGACAGCAGCCTGAACTTCCTGGTTCGCAACTACTACTTCAATCGCAACAAGAAAGATGGCGCCAAAGACGCCCGTGACTGGACCCAAGGTTTCTGGGCCAACTACAACTCCGGCTTCACTCAGGGCGTTGTCGGCTTCGGCGTTGACGCCTTCGGCTACCTGGGCCTGAAGCTCGACGGCGGCAGCGGCTATGGCGGCACTGGCAACCTGCCGGTCCATGACAACGGCGAGAAGGCCGATGACTTCGGCAAGGCCGGCGGCGCCGTCAAGGTCCGTATCTCCAAGACCGAACTGAAAGTCGGTGACATGCAGCCCACCGCCCCGGTATTCGCCGTCGGCGGCACCCGCCTGCTGCCGCAGACCGCCAGCGGTATCGCGCTGATGAGCAGCGAAATCGACGGCCTGGATCTGGAAGGCGGTCACTACTACTCCGGTACCGGCCAGGACACTACCAACCGTGACGGCGAAATCTGGTCGCAATACGGTGGTGTTACCGCCAACTCCGCCGACTTCATCGGCGGCAAATATGCATTCAACGATCAGTTCAGCGCACAGCTGTACGGCGCCCAGGTCGAAGACCTGTGGGACCAGTACTACGTCAACCTGAACTACACCCTGCCGCTCGCCGATGACCAGTCCCTGGGCTTCGACGTGAACTACTACAACACCCGCGATTCGGGCAGCTCCAAGCTGGGTGATATCAGCAACAACACCTACTCGCTGGCCGCCGCCTACTCCTTCCTGCAGGCGCACACCCTCACCCTGGCCTTCCAGAAAGTGAACGGCAACACTCCGTTCGACTACATCGGCATCGGTGACAACAACGCAGGTGGTGACTCGATCTTCCTCGCCAACTCCATCCAGTACTCCGACTTCAACGGTCCGGGTGAAAAATCCTGGCAGGCTCGCTACGACCTGAACATGAAAGAGTACGGCGTACCCGGTCTGACCTTCATGACCCGTTACGTACACGGTGACGACATCGACGGCACCAAGATCGATCCGAACAGCCCCTACGCAGCCTATGGCTATGGCGAAGACGGCAAGCACCACGAAACCAACGTCGAGGCCAAGTACGTAGTACAGGCTGGCCCGGCGAAGGATCTGTCGTTCCGCATTCGTCAGTCCTGGCACCGCGCCAACACCGACCAGGCCGAAGGCGATATCGACGAATTCCGTCTGATCGTCGACTACCCGCTGTCCGTTCTGTAATACGGAACAAACCGCAGGTAATGAAAAGCCCGGCTTCGGCCGGGCTTTTTCTTGCAACTTGCAAACAACTTCGAACGAACTTGTTACACGGGCAGTACGTAAGTGCCAGTTACATGAGCAACCAACTCATCCTGATTGCTCACGGAATAGACAGACACCTCACACACCACTTGACGGCGCCCCAACTTTAATATCTTCGCCTCCGCCAGGAGATCTTCCGGCTTCGGTTTGCTGAGAAAGTTGATATTGAGATTGGAAGTAACGGCCATCTCGACATTCTCCAGCTGAGCCAGGATCACCGCATACATTGCCGCATCCGCCAGCGCCATGATGGTCGGTCCGGATACCGTTCCGCCGGGGCGAACCAGCTTGCCGTGGAAGGGAATGCGCGCGAACGCACTACGCCCCTCCAGCGCATCGACACGAAAATCCATCTCATCCGCCATGGGCAATCCCGCGCGGATGAACGCCTGCACCTGCGCTGCACTCAGTCGACTCACCTTGCTACTCCCTCTCCGCCCGCCACGCCCTGTACGCAGCCAGACCTGCACCGTACAATGCCCAGCCTATATCCCTCTTCGCAACCGACATAACGGCCAAAGATGCGTACCAGTCAGTACCTGCTTTCCACCCTGAAAGAAACCCCTTCCGATGCGGTCGTCATCAGCCACCAGCTGCTGCTGCGCGCCGGCATGATCCGCAAGCTGGCATCCGGTCTGTACACCTGGCTGCCAATGGGTCTGCGGGTACTGCGCAAGGCCGAAGCCATCGTTCGCGAGGAAATGAACGCCGCCGGCGCCCTGGAAGTGCTGATGCCCGCCGTCCAGCCGGCCGAGCTGTGGCAGGAATCGGGGCGCTGGCAGCAGTACGGCCCCGAACTGCTGCGCCTGAAGGACCGCCATGACCGCGAGTTCTGCGTCGGCCCGACCCACGAGGAAGTCATCACCGATCTGGCCCGCAACGAGCTGAACAGCTACAAGCAGCTGCCGATCAACATGTACCAGATCCAGACCAAGTTCCGTGACGAAATCCGTCCGCGCTTCGGCCTGATGCGCGGCCGCGAGTTCATCATGAAGGACGCCTACTCCTTCCACACCAGCCAGGACTCGCTGCAGCAGACCTACGACGTCATGTACGGTGCCTACTGCAAGATCTTCACCCGCCTGGGCCTGGAGTTCCGTCCGGTGCAGGCGGACAACGGCTCCATCGGCGGCAGCGGCTCCCACGAATTCCACGTGCTGGCCAACTCCGGTGAAGACGACATCGTCTTCAGCGACAGCTCCGACTACGCGGCCAACATCGAGAAAGCCGAAGCGCTGCCGCGCGAAACCGCTCGCGGTGCCGCCACCGAGGAATTGCGCCTGGTCGACACCCCCGAGACCAAGACCATCGCCGACCTGGTGGAAAAGTTCGGCGCACCGATCGAGAAGACCATCAAGACCCTGGTGGTGCACGCCGCCGAGGAAGGCAAGCTGATCGCCCTGGTCGTCCGTGGTGACCACGAACTCAATGAAATCAAGGCCGGCAACCACCCGCTGGTGGCCAGCCCCCTGCAGATGGCCAGCGAAGCGGACATCAAGGCCGCCATCGGTGCCGCGCCCGGCTCCCTCGGCCCGCTGAACCTGCCGCTGCCCTGCATCGTCGACCGTTCCGTGGCCCTGATGAGCGACTTCGTCGCCGGCGCCAACCTCGACGACAAGCACTACTTCGGCGTGAACTGGGAACGCGACCTGCCGGTACCGGAAGTCGCCGACCTGCGTAACGTCGTCGCCGGCGACCCGAGCCCGGACGGCCAGGGCTCCCTGGTGATCCGCCGCGGCATCGAAGTCGGCCACATCTTCCAGCTCGGCACCAAGTACAGCGAAGCCATGAAGCTTTCCGTACTGGGCGAGAGCGGCAAGCCGGTCACCCTGATCATGGGCTGCTACGGCATCGGCGTATCCCGCGTGGTCGCCGCCGCCATCGAGCAGAACTACGACGACCGCGGCATCCTCTGGCCGGCCGCCCTGGCGCCCTTCCAGATCGCCATCGTGCCGATGAAGTACGAGAACGAAGCCGTACGCGCCGCCGCCGACAAGCTCTATGCGGAGCTCACCGCCGCCGGCTTCGAAGTGCTGCTGGACGACCGCGACAAGAAGACCAGCCCCGGCGTGAAGTTCGCCGACATGGAACTGATCGGCATCCCGCACCGCATCGTGGTCAGCGAGCGCGGCCTGGAAGAAGGCGCCCTGGAATACAAGGGCCGTCGTGACGCCGAGTCGCAGCCTGTCGCCCTGTCCGACCTGCAAGCCTTCATCACGGCCAAGATCCGCAACTGAGCAGAGCGATGTTCCCCCGAAGTACCTCCAGCCTCGCGGCTGCCGCCCTGGTGGGCGGCAGCCTCCTGCTGAGCGGCTGCGCCAACCAGCTGTCGCAACGCAGCGAGCATGAAGAACGCGTCGAGCGCAAACTGCTCGAGCACAGCCTGCAGATCGACGTGGGCACGCCGGCCACCCTGGAGCTGCCGCAGCGCCGCATTCGCGTGCAGGAACAGAAGACCTTCGAAGTCACCGAGTTCGAGGTCACCCGCCGCTACGACCGCTACACGCCCTACCAGGGCTGGCGCAAGGTGTACGAAATGCCGCTGGGCGTCGTCGCCTTCGTTGGCGGCATCGGCGCCAACGTGGTCAACGTGTTCGCCCTCGGCAACCTGCCCGAAAGCGTCACCCGCGGCTGGATCCGCTATGGCATCGACGGCATGAATCCGTTCATGAACGTGCAGTCCAACGGCCGCGCCGAGCAGAACCTGGCAAGCATCGAAGAGCACCAGCGCGACAAGCGCACGGAGTATTCGAGCCTGCCCTGGTCGGAGCGTCCGGTGACCATCACCGCCGGCAAGAACTCCCAGGAGCTGCTGACCGACCGCCATGGCGTGCTGCGCCTGAACCTGCTGGAAGGCCCCTTCAGCGACGAAGAGGTCAGCCGCATCGGTCGTCTGCAGTTCAGCGTGCAGGACCCATCGGACGACACCCGCGGCGATGCCAGCCTGCTGGTCAGCCGCTCGCTGCGCGGCAAGCTGCAGGAAGCTCACCGGCTGATCTACGACGACCTGGAGGCGGATGATGTGCACCACTGGGTGCACCGCGTGAAACGGCTGTCCGAACTCGGCCTGGAAGAAGAAGCCAGCGAGCTGGAACAGAGCCTGATCGAACTGACCCGCAACGATCCGGAGCTGCAGAAAGAGTTTCTCCACAGCCTGATGACCGATGCCGGCCGCCTGGCTGCCGACCCCGGCGCAGCCAGCAACTGATTCAGAGCGTGTTTATGATCACGCGAGCTAGAGCAGAACAAGGCAAAAAGCAGGAGAGGAAGCGGAGTTTACGAGCTGTAAATGAGCATTCCGAGCCTGTTTCTAACGCAGTTATGCCGACGCGCAGCAGATCGTAAGCAGGCTCTCAGCGGCGCACGATGAAGCCGGTGATGCCCTGGGGTGTCATCGGCTCCAGCTCCACTGCAATCACCTTCGCCTTCGCCGGCCCGCGAGCCAGCCACTTCTCCAGTTCGCGTACGGCGCCCTCCTCGCCCTCGAGCAGCACCTCCACCCGACCGTCATCCAGATTGCGCGCCCAGCCGTCGATGTCCAGGCGCTCGGCCTGCTCCTGCGTGCTCTGGCGGAAATACACGCCCTGCACCTTGCCACTCACGTAGCCATGCAGACAGATTCTGCCCATCAGTGCTTCTCCTCCCGCAGTGTGGTCAGACGCGCCTGCAGGCCGGCGGCGGTCTGCTCGCCGAGCAACTGCTCGCGCAACTTGCCCTCAGGGTCGACGATATAGGTTACAGGCAGCGCTTCGCTGCGTGGCAGGCTGTAATGCGGCGCAGGGTCGTCGGCCAGCACGGTGTATTGCACCTCCAGCGCCTGCGCGGCCTTTGCCAGCTCGGCATCGCGCAGCCCGTCGAAGTTCACGCCCAACACCCGGAAGCCCTGCGTCTTGCCCTCTTCTGCGAGCCGGTTCAGCTCGGGAATTTCCTTGCGGCACGGTGCGCACCATTCGGCCCAATAATTAATAACTAGCCACTGGCCATCCATGCTCGCAGCGGTTACTTTCTGCCCATGCTGATCGACGCCATAGTCTGCCGAACAACCGGCCAGGAACAGGCCGGCGACCAGTCCCATTACGATACGGAGCCGCACTCCCATGCCTTCAGTCCTCGTGTATGCGGGGTGTTCATGACGCTCGATGCCTCGCGTCTGGAGGTGCCGGATATCCTCGAAGAGAATTCCGATGCAGTGAGCAATCTGGCGGCAGGGCTTCAGGAATTCCGACGCCACTCCCTGCAGGAAGGACTACAGAAAACCCTCGGCACGCTGCTTCGCCTCAACCGATGTGCGCTGACCTTACTGGAAAGGCAACGCGCCCTGCAAAGCCTGACCGAAGAATATCGCCACTATTCACAGCGGGTTCGCCACGAGAAGACACCACCGGAGCTCTTCGTGCATTTCTGCACCGAGCTGGCGGCAGGCTTCAAGCGCCTGTTGCTGCAGATCCTGAATGGCCGCAAACCGTCTCGGCCGCACATGGCCTGGTGCCTGTACATGGCCCAGCACTTCCTGGCCCAGGCGCTGCTGCGTCATTACCAGCAGTACCAGCAGCCACCCGGAGTGCTCTGGCGCGACAGCCACCTGCTGTACTGGATCGGCGAACACCAGGAGTGCCTCGACGAACCGGTGGCTGCCGCCTTCGATCCCATTCCCGCGGGAACCCTGCGCGGCCTCTACCAGCAGATTCTGCTGCTAGCCCTGAGCAACCCTTTCCACCTGACCGAAGGCGAAGCCCCGCAACTGTTCAGCGCCCTTGCCCCCCTTGCCGCCCTCGGGCGACTGCAGCCCTGGGATGACGAGGAACAGGAGGGTTACCTGGTCGACCTGGGCGCCGACCTGCCCTGCATCGGCCCCGAGCAGACCATCGATACGCCACCCCAACAACTGCGCCGCCTGGAGCTGGGCGCCCTGCTGATCGCCCTGCACGACCCCGCCCCCTTGCGCAGAGCCGACCAGAGTGCCCTGCTGGAGCGCGTCCGTCATCACTGGCTGGGACAGCCTCCACGTCGCCACGAGCGTACGGAGCAGACCGGCACCTGCCAGTTGATCGTGGGGCTTGGCTCCATCCAGCAACACCTGCTCGCCCCCAGCGCCCAGAGCGGCTGCGAAGCCGGGATACTGGATGTCAGCGCCGGAGGCACGCGCATCCGCTGCGACGGCAACCGCGCCAGCCAGTTCCCCGTCGGCCAGTTGCTGCTGATCCTGAACAGCAACGCCACGCCGACCCTGGCCATCGTGCGCTGGCGGCACCTCAACAATGACGGCCTGCACCTGGGCCTGCGCTATCTGAAAGGACTTCCCCGACCCGTCTGGCTGCGTCGCACACCTGACGCGCAACGTCACCCCGGTGTACTGCAGAGCACACCGGAACCCGGCAATGGCTGGTATCACGGCTTATGGCTGCCCCAGGGACACTTCGTGGAAGGCGAATATCTCTGGCTGCAGCTGGCCAGCTTCGACAACCAGACCATCCTGCCGCTACCGACCTCCAACCTGGGCACGCCCCTCGTCTCCCGCCATCCGCTGCGCCTGGCCTGAAAGCTGAATTGCGAGACAGGTCACAGCCAAGATCGGCAGTACGCCCGGTTTGCCGGATATCTCCTACCTATAATTCGGAACGATCGTCCGAGCCGACTAGAGCACTTCATCCAGCCGCCTCTCGACAGCCCCCAGTATGCGGCAGGCGCCACGCACGCCTCCCACTCTCGACAGGATCGCCAGATGCAGCCCAACGAGCAGCTCGTCAGCAAGGTTCCCAGCCAGATCGTCAGTAGCGCACGTATCGGCAACTCCGCCAGCGGCGGGCGCCTGGCCGACTACAACGTCGCCGCCTGGCTGCACCTGCCCGGCGTGACGGCGCTGCCAGTGACGCTGGTGGTCACCTATCGGGACGGCGAACAGGTTCGGGAAGTCGCCGTCGATCACGGCACGGTGAATGCGCAGAGCCGCATCCTGCTGTCGGGCATCGCCCGTCTGCCGTTCCGCCAACGAATCGAGGATATGCAGGTCAGGCTGCGAACGGCCATCGGCCTGTCGCGCCTGGTAGTCGAAGAGCTGTTCGTACAGGCGGTCGAGCCGCAGAACAGCGCGGCTCGACCGATTGCAACCACCCTGTAATCAGCCCAACTGGCGCACTTGGGCAACAGGTTCGAGTTCAGCGTGCGACGCCAGATCCTTCATTTCGCCCTGTACTGCAGGCAACAGGGACTCCGGCCAACTGCTGAATTGCAGACCAGTAATTCTATTCAGCCTCTCCAGCGCGCTTTGCGGATCGCGCTGATGCAGGTGTACTACGTTCTTCTGGTCGTTATTCATGGATTCACGGGCCTTGAAGGAACTTCTGCAGGACATCATTGTCCTGCCAGTCCTGTAGCCAGAAGCGTGCCAATCCGCGAATAGCCATGATTGGTGAGCCTCGCACCCGCCGTGAAAGTTTCGAAGCATCAGAATCGCCCGAAACTGACGTTTTACGTCACTCAGAATGTGACGGCTTCAACCATTCTGCGAGGCTGGCGCCAAAAAGCGCCTGTCGCTCCGCCTGATAGCGCTCCAGGGCTTGCCGCAAGGCAGGGTACCAGGGCTCGTCCAGCTCAGCCGGCAAGGCGTCAAGGCAAGGCAGCGGCCAGGGGCTGCGGTTGAGCAGGTGATGCAGGCGATAGCTGCCCAAATCGCGACACAGCACCCAGGACGCGCTCGTTGCGCCTACGCGGCAAACCAGTTGTTCGCCCTCCAGGAAGTCGAGGATCTCCTCCCACTCGTCCTCCGGCAGCAACCAACCCGCACGATGCAGATGTTCCAGACGGGTCGGCACGCCGTGCCGCTGACGATCGAAGAACACCCGCAGCACCCCGAGGATCACCAGCAGGCGCGGCAGCGCACGGCGGCGCCACAGGCGCGTCGACGACAGGTTGCAGACCAGCTCCGCGCCGAACAGCACGATCAGCCACGACAGGTAGATCCACAACAGGAACAGCGGCACCGTGGCGAAGGCGCCGTAGATCAGCTTGTAACCGGGGAAAAAGCTGACATAGAGGCCGAACAGCGATTTCGCCGCCTCGAACAGGATCGCGGTGAACACGCCACCGGCCAGGGCATGCAGGAAAGGCACCCGCGCATTGGGCACCGCCGCGTAAATCAGGGTGAAGGCCGCCACGCTGAACAGCAGTGGCATGAACTTCAGCAAGGTCGCCGCCCCCGGCAGGGCATGAGGGCCGGACAGCAGCGACAGCGAGGTGATGTAGGTCGACACCGCGAAGCCCGTTCCCAGCAGCAGCGGCCCCAGGCTGAGGATCGCCCAGTACAGCAGGAATCGCGCGACGCCCCGGCGCGGCTGGCGAACGCGCCAGATGGCGTTGAAGGCCTTCTCGATGGTCACCAGCATGGTGAACGCGGTGACCGCCAGGAATGCCACGCCCAGCCAGGTCAGATGGCGCGCCTGCACGGTAAAGTTACGCAGATAGGCCTCAACCGCTTCACCGGTGGAGGGTACGAAGTTGCGGAACACGAACAGCTGGATGCGCTCCCCCATCCCCTCGAAGGCCGGCACGGCCGACAGCATGGCGAAGGTCACGGTCATCATCGGCACGACGGCGAACAGCGTGGTGTAGGTCAGGGCCGCCGCGCTGTTGGGCGCCTTGTCGGCGTGGAAGCGCTGGACCAGATAACGGCCGAACTCGACCAGGCCCTGCAAGCGTTCGCGCATGAATTGTCCTTTGGCTGCACAGAAATATCCGCCCTCGTAGATCGCGCCGCACGACAGCGGTTCAGTCCGATCCGAGGAGGCGGTTAGAATAGCCGCCACTTCATCGGCCTTGCGAGTCCCGGCACATGAGCCAGATTTCCCTGTTCCACAATCCCCGCTGCTCGAAATCCCGCGGCGCCCTCGAACTGCTGGAGGAACGCGGCATCCAGGCGGAGATCATCCGTTACCTGGAAACCCCTCCCAGCGCGACTGAACTCAAGGCGCTGCTCGGTAAGCTGGGCATCGGCGCCCGCCAACTGCTGCGCACCGGTGAGGACGAGTACAAGACCCTCGACCTGGCCAACCCGGCGCTCAGCGACGAACAACTGATCGAGGCGATGGCCAGCCATCCCAAGCTGATCGAGCGACCGATCCTGATCGTCGGCGATAGGGCGGTGATCGGCCGCCCGCCGGAGAAGGTGCTGGAGATCCTGCCTTGAGCACAGCCTACATCCTGGTCCTCTACTACAGCCGCCACGGCGCCACCGCCGAGATGGCGCGGCAGATCGCCCGTGGCGTGGAACAGGGCGGCCTGGAGGCGCGCGTGCGCACGGTGCCGGCGGTCTCCACCGAGTGCGAAGCCGTGGCCCCGGACATCCCCGCCGAAGGCGCGCTCTACGCCACCCTGGACGACCTGAAGGACTGCGCCGGCCTGGCCCTGGGCAGCCCGACGCGCTTCGGCAACATGGCCGCACCGCTCAAGTACTTCCTCGACGGCACCAGCAGCCTCTGGCTGACCGGCGGCCTGGTCGGCAAGCCGGCAGCGGTCTTCACTTCCACCGCCAGCCTGCATGGCGGCCAGGAAACCACGCAGTTGTCGATGCTCCTCCCGCTGCTGCACCACGGCATGATCGTCACCGGCATTCCCTACAGCGAGCCGGCGCTGCTGGAGACCCGCGGCGGCGGCACGCCCTACGGCGCCAGCCATTTCGCCGGCGCGGACGGCAAGCGCAGCCTCGATGACCACGAAATCACCCTGTGCCGCGCGCTGGGCAAGCGCCTGGCCGAAGTCGCCCGCAAACTGGAGAGCTGAATGGCCCGCAAGAACAAACCGCTGCCGCCAATGGAGTGGCTCAAACCCCGGCTGGCCGCCAGCCGCGCGGTCGCCCTCGGCAGCTTCATCGGGCTGATCCTGCTCATCGTCATCTGGGACCTGCTATTCGCCGACGCCCACGGCGCCGCGCACTGGGTGCCCTGGGCGGTGCTGGCGTTCAAGCTGCTGCCGCTGCTGGTGGTGGCGCCGGGCATGCTGATCGGCAGCGCCCGCGGCCATGCCTGGGCGTGCTACGTGATCAACCTGTACTTCATCCTCGGCGTGCTCAACGCCTTCGATCCGAACCACGCCATCTTCGGCTGGGCCGAGATCATCCTCAGCGTGTCGCTGTTCTGTTCGGCGCTGCTCTACACGCGCTGGCGCTTCCAGTACGACCGCAAGCGGGCTGGCGAAGGCGAAGAGCCGAAGCAGCAGGCGACCAGCGCCTGAGGTGCCGCGCAGGAAACCTGGGCCTTACCAGCCCATGGTTTCCTTCAGGAAGGGAATCGTCAGCTTGCGCTGGGCCTGCAGCGAGGCCTTGTCCAGCTCGTCCAGCAGGTCGAAGAGGAACTGCATGCTGCGTGCACCGCGGGTGAGGATGAAGCGTCCCACTTCGTCGGTCAGGTGCAGGCCGCGGCGCGAGGCACGCAGCTGCAGCGCGCGAAGCTTTTCGTCGTCGGTCAGCGGATGCAGCTGGAAGATCAGCGAGAGGGTCAGGCGGGATTTCAGGTCCGGCAACTTCACCGGCAGCTCGCGCGGCGACACCGAGGCCGAGAGCAGCAGCTTGCGGCCGGAATCGCGCAGGCGGTTGAACAGATGGAACAACCCCTCTTCCCACTCGCGCTTGCCGGCCAGCGCGTCGAGATCATCGAGGCACACCAGCTCACGCTGTTCGAGGTTGTCGAAGATTTCCGGGCCGTAAGGCACCAGGTCCGCCATCGGCAGGTAGACGGACGGCTCGCCCAACTGTTCGGAGCGGATGCAGGCGGCCTGCAGCAAGTGGCTGCGGCCCACGCCTTCGGCGCCCCAGAGGTAGATCAGGCTCTCCGTCCAGCCCGCCTCTGGTTCGCACAGACGCTCGACATAGCCCAGCGCCGCGGCATTGGCACCGGGGTAGTAGTTGGCGAACGTTGCGTCATCACGCAGGCGTACGCTTAAGGGGAGCTGCATAGGAGTCATGCGGGCCGGGCGTTTCTTCAATCGCTTGTGGTGGGCCGTGGTGACTGAAAGTTTATCCAAATCAGAAGGATAACGCAGCTACTCAGTGCGGATCAGAGCGCCCGAGGCCTGGGAACGGGACCTTGTCCGCCCCCAGGACCAGGATTATCCGTGGGAACTACCAGTGGAAGCGCAGGGCGCTCGTACGCGGCACGGCCGGGTTCGGCACCGGCTGGCCGTTGGCATCCACCGCCGGCTGGACCGGTTCGGCAGGGGACTCCTGCAGACGGGCCAGGGCCAATTGCGCGCGCAGTTGCTCGGGGCTGGCGGTCACGTTGTAGACCAGCTTGCCACCCTGCACCAGCACCAGCTTGGCCCCCATGGGTTCGAGCAGACGCGACACCTCGGCATAGCGGACCAGGTCGGCCCCCTCGATCTCCAGCACCTGAGCGGTGGCGGCGCCGGCGGAACCGACGAAGCGCTGCGACAGGCGCTGCGAAACGCCCAGCATCACCGCATCGGCCAGCGCATCGGGGGTGTCGCCCTGGGCCTGGCCCTGCTCGCGACTGTCGCCCATCCACACACGCCAGGTGGCGCTCCACTTGCCGTCGGCTTCCTTGGCGTCCACCGCCAGCAGGGCATCGGCGCCGTAGCGCTCGGAGGCAGACTGCAGCGCGCCGGGCTGCGCGGCGTTGATGTTCTCGGCGGTACCGACCTGCTGTTCGTTGAGGTCGGCCATCGGCAGGCGCAGCGGCAGGCCGCGACGCTGGGCAGCGCGGTTCAGGGGCGCTGCGGCTTCCTGGCTGTCACCCACCAGGCTGCTGCCGTTGGCGCCTTCGTTCAGCCACCAGGCCAGAACGGACGGACGGCTGGCTCCCCACACCGGCAGACCGGCCTGGCGCAGCGCCTTGTCGGTCGCGGTCGGATCGAAGTCGACCACCAGCGCCAGGGGCGGGCCGTTCTCGTAGCCGTACTGGCTGATCAGCTGCTGCGGGTCCTTGAAGTATCCGGCCAGCGCGGGGCTCTGCAGGCCACGGCTGTCGCCGGTCAGGCGCTGCACCAGGGTCTGCAGGGCGCGGGTCAGGCCGGCGTTGCGCTCATCTGGCTGCTGGGAGGCGACCGGCTCGTGCACCTGGTAGAGGTTACCCAGGGTTTCAGCGAAGCCGGGCAGGCTGAGCAGCGACAGGCAAAGGATCAACAGGCGGGCGGTCAGGCGCATGGCGGGCTCTCGCGGAAGAATCGGGACGCCGCATCGTGCGAGGCGGCAAAGAAGGCCTATACCTTAAACAGCCGTCCAGCCAGCGGCAACAGCGCGAGATGGCCGCTGCCGGGCAAGCCTGATAAAATCCCGCGCCTCCCGCGCAGGCTGAGCGCGCCGATGGCGTGCTCTGGCCGCAAGACGAATCATCCCTCTATAGGCCTGGATTTATGAGCAACAAGCAACCCTCGTTGAGCTACAAGGACGCCGGTGTGGACATCGACGCCGGCGAAGCCCTGGTCGAACGCATCAAAGGCGTCGCCAAGCGCACCGCGCGTCCGGAAGTGATGGGCGGTCTGGGTGGCTTCGGCGCTCTGTGCGAAATCCCGGCCGGCTACAAGCAGCCCGTGCTGGTCTCCGGCACCGACGGCGTGGGCACCAAGCTGCGCCTGGCACTGAACCTGAACAAGCACGACAGTATCGGCCAGGACCTGGTCGCCATGTGCGTGAACGACCTGGTCGTATGCGGCGCCGAACCGCTGTTCTTCCTCGACTACTACGCCACCGGCAAGCTCAACGTCGACGTGGCCGCCACCGTGGTCACCGGCATCGGCGCCGGTTGCGAGCTGGCCGGCTGCTCCCTGGTCGGTGGTGAAACCGCCGAAATGCCGGGCATGTACGAAGGCGAAGACTACGACCTGGCCGGCTTCTGCGTCGGCGTGGTGGAAAAATCGGAAATCATCGACGGCTCGAAAGTGGTCGCCGGCGACGCCCTGATCGCCCTGCCCTCCTCCGGCCCGCACTCCAACGGCTACTCGCTGATCCGCAAGATCATCGAAGTCTCCGGCGCCGACATCGAAGCCACCCAGCTCGACGGCAAGCCCCTGGCCGACCTGCTGATGGCCCCGACCCGCATCTACGTCAAGCCTCTGCTGCAGCTGATCAAGCAGACCGGCGCGGTCAAGGCCATGGCCCACATCACTGGCGGCGGCCTGCTGGACAACATCCCGCGCGTGCTGCCGGACAATGCCCAGGCCGTCATCGACGTGGCCAGCTGGCAGCGCCCGGCGGTATTCGACTGGCTGCAGGAAAAAGGCAACGTCGACGAGACCGAAATGCACCGCGTGCTGAACTGCGGCGTGGGCATGGTCATCTGCGTGGCCCAGGACCAGGTCGAGGCTTCCCTGAAAGCCCTGCGTGACGCCGGCGAACAGCCGTGGCTCATCGGCAGCATCGACGCCTGCGCCGCCGACGCCGAGCGCGTGGTCCTGAACAACCTGAAAGGCCACTGATGTCCACACCTTGCAATGTCGTGGTGCTGATTTCCGGCTCCGGCAGCAACCTGCAAGCCCTGATCGACAGCCTCGCCGACGCCCCGTCGTCGGCGGTGATCCGCGCGGTGCTGTCCAACCGCGCGGACGCCTATGGCCTGGAGCGTGCGCGCAAGGCCGGCATCGAGACCTGCTTCCTCGACCACAAGGCTTACGCCGACCGCGAGAGCTTCGATGCCGCGCTGATCCAGGCCATCGACGGCTTCAGCCCCGACCTGGTGCTGCTCGCTGGCTTCATGCGTATCCTCAGTCCGGGCTTCGTGCGCCATTACCATGGCCGCCTGCTGAACATCCATCCGTCCCTGCTGCCCAAGTACAAGGGCCTGCACACCCACCAGCGCGCGCTGGAAGCCGGCGATGCCGAGCATGGCTGCAGTGTGCACTTCGTTACCGAGGAACTTGATGGTGGTCCTCTGGTCGTACAGGCGGCAATCCCGGTACAGTCTGACGACACGCCGGAAACGCTGGCGCAGCGCGTTCACCTGCAGGAGCACGTGATCTATCCGCTGGCCATGCGCTGGTTCGCCGAAGGCCGTTTGCGCCTGGGCGAGCAAGGCGCCATGCTGGATGGGGAGACGCTCCCCGCCTCCGGCCATTCGTACCGAACCTAGGAGATTCGTGATGCGCAGAGCCCTGCTGTTCCTGATGGCCGTACTGACCTTGCCGGCGCAGGCTTTCCAGCTGCAGCCGTTCGAGGCCAGCTACACCGCCGACTGGAAACAGATGCCGATCAGCGGAACCGCCTCCCGCAGCCTCAAGCAAGGCGACGGCGGCCGTTGGGAACTGGACTTCAAGGCGTCCATGCTGCTCGCCAGCCTCAGCGAAAGCAGCACGTTCAAGGTCGAAAACGACGTCTACCTGCCGCTGACCTACCGCTGGGCCCGCGAAGGCCTGGGCAAGAACAAGCAGACCGAGCTCGATTTCGACTGGGCCGAGAAGCAGGTGCTGGGCAGCGACCGTGGCGACCAAGTGCGCCAGCCGCTGAACAAGGGCCAGCTGGACAAGTCCACCTACCAGCTCGCGCTGCAGCATGACGTCGCCGTCGGCAAGAAGGCCATGAGCTACCAGGTGATCGAGGGTACCGACACCGATACCTATGACTTCCGCGTGCTCGGCGAGGAGAAGGTCCGCACCCAGGCCGGCCTGATCACCGCCATCAAGGTGGAGCGCGTGCGCGACCCCACCAAGAGCAACCGCAAGACCATCCTCTGGTTCGCCAAGGATTGGGACTTCCTCCTCGTGCGCCTGTATCAGCAGGAGTCCGATGGCAAGGAGTACCAGATCATGCTCAAGGAAGGCACCGTGAACGGCAAGGCCGTCCAGGGCGAGAAAGGCTGATCCTTCAGCGAAAAGAAAAGCCGGGCAATTGCCCGGCTTTTTCATTTCCGCGCCACGCAGAGCGCAGAGCCTGTAGGAGCGAGGGGGACGCCATCGTTATTGCTCGCGAACCGCTTGGCGTCGATACCGTCGGACACAATATTCGCGAGCAAGCTCGCTCCTACGAAGAGCCGAGTGTCGTAGTGAGCGCGGCCAATAAAAAGCCGGGCAACGCCCGGCTTTTTATTGGCTGGAGAGTCAGGCTGCGTATCAGCCTTCGTTCGACGGCTTGCGCTTGAAGCGGCGGGCGATCCAGCCGATGGCCAGGGCCGGGACGACCCACAGTTTTTTCAGCAGGACCAGCAGGGTGGCGAACAGACCAGCCTTGGCGGCGACCTTGCCGGCGATCAATGCACCCAGGCCATAGGCGGCGACCTTGTCGACGCTCGGGTTGAAGTCGACGTAGCGGCTGCCCGGATTGAACTCGGTCATCGCCAGCACCTTGCCGACGTTCTTCTCGATCTCCGGCAACTGCTCCATGCCGGCGACGAAGTTCAACACCAGCACGCCTTTGCGGCCCAGCACGCGGATGTTGTAGTTCAGCGTGTGCTCCTTGCTGTCGCCGAACTTCAGCTCCTTGGCCCAGTACAGCTTCTTCTCGGCCGCGTCATAGTGCGGCGGCGCCGCCCAGCCGATCAGCTGGATCGCCTCGAAGCCCTGCTGCTCGCGCTCCGGATTGGCTTCGCGCAGGTCGTCCTGCATCTCCTTGAGCATCTCGGCGTAGTCGATCTTCCCGGCGTCCTCGTCGGAGACGTAGCCGCTCTCCTCGTACTGCACGGTCACCGCCCAGGCAGCGGGCTCGAAGGGCGAGATGCCGGCCGGCATCAGCATGCCCAACGGCGGCTCCGCGTTCGGCGGGTTGCCCCAGGCTTCGAGCACCCGTTCAGCGTCCGCGCCGTCGAGGAAGACGAAGTTTTCTGGCAGATCGAAGGTCGCGAGGTTGTCGCCCACCACCACCTTGCCCTTCTTGAAGTGCAGGCTGGCGACGAAGGTCTCGGGGGACATCTCCTCGTCCGATTCGGCAGCCGGCGCGGTGGTAGGCGCGGGAGCCTCGCTCTGGCTGGACGTGGCGGGGGCGGCGAACGCCGGTGCGGCGACAGCCTGGGCGAGCAATGCAACGAGGAAGAGGGCTTTGCCATCCATAGGGTGAATCTCCTGAATCATATCCATGACATCGACGGCCACTTACGCTGCCGCCGGGCCCGAATTGTCGCACTCCGGCGCCGGACCTGTAACAGGAAATTTCTACGCCTTCGGCACGGACGCACAAAAAACCCGGCATTCACCGGGCTTCACGGCGACCTGTAGGAGCGAGCTTGCTCGCGAACAGATTCCCTTAAACATCTGCATCAAGCGGTTCGCGAGCAAGCTCGCTCCTACCAAAGAAAGAAAACCGGCGCGTCAGGGCTGGCTGGCGATGGCCTTCTCGATGGCGGCCTGCAATTCCGGATCATCCGGTTTGGTCAGGCTGGAAAATTCCGCCACCACCTTGCCCTGACGATCCACCACGTACTTGAAGAAGTTCCAGCGCGGCGCCTGGTCGGCCTGCTGGGCAAGATCCTTGAACAGCGGGATGGCCTCGTCGCCGCGTACGTGCTGCACCGAGGTCATGTTGAAGGTCACACCGTAGTTGCCGTAGCAGATCTTGGCGGTCTCGGCGGCATCGGCATCTTCCTGCTTGAAGTCGCCGGAGGGCACGCCGAGCACTTCCAGGCCCTGCCCCTTGTACTTCTGGTACAGCGCTTCCAGCCCCTTGAACTGCGGAGTGAAGCCGCAGTGGCTGGCGGTGTTCACCACCACCAGCGGCTTGCCGGCATACAGCTCGCACAGGTCGAGCACATCCTTGGAGCGCAGCTTGGGCAGCTCGCCCTGGGTCTTGAGCAGCGCCGGGCAGTCGGCGGCTTGCGCAGCCAGAGGCAATAACAGGGACAGGGCGAGCAGGGAAAGACGCATGGCAGTGATCCTCGAATTATCCCGCCACGCTACGCTGCGCGGCGCCCCTCAGCAACTGCCCATACCCAGTTGCATCAGCGCCAGCCCGCCGAGCTGCCAGCCCCACCAGGCGAGGCCGGCCAGCACCAGGCCGAGGCCCAGCGCCAGCACGATGGCCAGTGAACGCTTCACGCCGCCCCCAGCGCCGCCCGCTCGACCGGGCGTTCGCGCACTGGCCAGTTGAGCAGGCCGGCGAGCAGGCTGAGGAGGATGGAAATCTGCCAGACCAGGTCGTAGTTGCCGGTGTGGTCATACACGTAGCCGCCCAGCCAGCCGCCGAGGAAGGCGCCGATCTGGTGGAACAGGAAGGTGATGCCGCCGAGCATCGACAGGTTGCGCACGCCGAACAGCGTGGCCACGGTGCCATTGGTGAGCGGCACCGTCGACAGCCACAGCAGGCCCATAGCGATGCCGAAGGCGTAGGCCGTCCATACCGTCAGCGGCGCCCAGAGGAAGGCAAGGATCACCACGCCACGCAGCAGGTACAGTCCGGTGAGCAACTTGGGCTTGCTCATCCGTCCGCCGAGCCAGCCTGCGATGTAAGTGCCGAAGACGTTGAACAGCCCCACCAGCGCCAGCACCGTGGTGCCAACGGTGGCCGGCAGATGGCGATCCACCAGATACGCCGGCAGGTGCACACCAATGAACACCACCTGGAAGCCGCAGACGAAGAAGCCCAACGACAGCAGCCAGAAGCCGGAATGCCCGGCGGCCTCGCGCAGCGCCTCGCCGAGGGTCTGCTCGTGGCCCTGGATCGGCAGCGGTTTGTCACGCATCAGCCCGGACAGCGGGACGATCAACGCCACCAGCAGCCCCAGCGCCAGCAGCGCGGCGGACCAGCCCAGCCAACTGATCAGGCCGAGGGTACCCGGCAGCATGGCGAACTGGCCGAAGGAGCCGGCGGCCGCCGAAATGCCCATGGCCATGCTGCGCCGCTCCAGCGGCACCGCGCGGCCCACCGCGCCGAGGATCACCGAGAAGGAGGTGCCGGAGAGGCCGATGCCGATCAGCAGGCCGGCACTCAGCGACAGGCTGAAGGCCGAATCGGAATAGCCCATCAGCACCAGGCCGATGGCGTAGAGAATGCCGCCCACCAGCACGGTGCGCATGGCGCCGAAGCGGTCGGCGATGGCCCCGGTGAACGGCTGGGCGATGCCCCAGATGAGATTCTGCAGCGCAATGGCGAAGGCGAAGGTCTCGCGCCCCCAGCCGAACTCGGTGCTCATCGGCGCCAGGAACAGGCCGAAGCCGTGGCGGATGCCCAGGGACAGGGCCAGGATGAGGGCGCCGGACAAGAGTATCCAGAACCCCGTACGCGACAGCTTCGACATCGTTATCTCCTACACGGGTATATACCCGCTTTCAATCAGGGTCTTTCCATTGCACGCCGGCCGCCGCTAGCTCTCCAGCTCGGCCAATTCATCCAGCAAGGCTTCCAGCTGACGGCGCTTTTCCTCGCCCAGGTGGGCCGCGACATCCCGCTGCGCCGCATCCCAGGCTTCACGGCCCTGCTCGATGCGCGCCAGCCCTTCCGGGGTCAGCACCACGATGCGGTTGCGCAGGTCCTCGCCCTCCGCCAGCCGCACCAAGCCTTCGCCTTCCAGCGGCTTGAGGTTGCGCCCCAGGGTACTGCGGTCCAGGCCCATGGCTTCGGCCAGGTCGGAAATGCTCGGCTGCTCCAGCCGCGACAGGTGCCGCAACAGGGAAAATTGCGGCGTGGTCAGCCCCACCCCCTTAAGGGCGTCGTCATAGACACGGGTGACCGCGCGGGCGGAACGCCGCAGTTTGGTACAGAGGCATTGGGTCGTCAGCATGAATGCGTGTATATACCCGCAATTGGCGAGCCGTCAATCCCGGCCACGACCGATTGTCCCATCTGCCAGAGCGCCACGTTGGCGCAGCCAAGGGCATCACGCGGAGCCAGCCGTATAACTGCGGACATCCAGCCCCGCACCGTCGACGGGGCGCGCCATGGCCCGAGGTTCCCGATGCCCGTCTACAAAGCTCCGCTGCGCGACACCCGCTTCCTGCTCAACGAAGTCTTCGATTTCCCCACGCACTACCGGAACCTGGTGAATGGCGGCGAAGCCACGCCGGACATGGTCGACGCCATCCTCGGCGAATGCGCGAAGTTCTGCGAGGAAGTGATCGCCCCGCTCTACCACAGCGGCGACGAGGAAGGCTGCCACCTGGAGAACGGCGAAGTGCGCACGCCCAAGGGCTTCAAGGAGGCCTATGACGCCTATGTGGCCGGCGGCTGGCAAGGCCTGTCGCACCCGGTGGAATACGGCGGCCAGGGCCTGCCGATGAGTCTGGGCGCGCTCAAGCAGGAAATGATGGGTACCGCCAACTGGCCGTTCTCGATGTACCCCGGCCTGTCGCTGGGCGCGATGAATACCGTGATGCAGCACGGTACCGCGGAGCAGAAGCAGACCTACCTCACTCCGCTCACCGAAGGCCGCTGGGGTGGCACCATGTGCCTGACCGAGCCGCAGTGCGGCACCGACCTGGGCCAGGTGAAGACCCGCGCCGAAGCCAACGCCGACGGCAGCTACGCCATCACTGGCACCAAGATCTTCATCTCCTCCGGCGAACACGATCTCACCGAGAACATCGTGCACATCGTCCTCGCCCGCCTGCCGGATGCACCGAAAGGTACGCGCGGCATTTCGCTGTTCATCGTGCCGAAGTTCCTGCCGGGTGAAGGCGGCGCGCTCGGCCCGCGCAACGGCGTGACCTGCGGCGCCCTGGAAAGGAAGATGGGCATCAAGGCCTCGGCCACCTGCGTGATGAACTTCGACGGCGCCACCGGCTACCTGATCGGCGAACCGAACAAGGGCCTGGAGTGCATGTTCACCTTCATGAACAGCGCGCGCATCGGCACCGCCATCCAGGGCGTGGCCACCGCCGAACTGGCCTATCAGGGCGCGCTGGCCTACGCCCGCGAGCGCCGCTCCATGCGTGCGCTGTCCGGCACCAAGGAGCCCGGCGAGATCGCCGACAGCCTGATGCACCACGGCGACGTGCGCCGCATGCTGCTGACCCAGAAGGCCGTGGCCGAGGGCGGCCGCGCGCTGATCTATCTGGCCACCCAATACGCCGACAAGATGATCCAGGGCCTGCTGAGCAACGATAACGCCGAGTACGACCGCTGGGACGACAAGCTCGGCTTCCTCACCCCGATCCTCAAAGGCTGCCTGACCGAGCTGGGTCTGGAGAGCGCCAACCTGGGCATGCAGGTGTTCGGCGGCCACGGCTACATCAAGGAACACGGCATGGAGCAGATCGTCCGCGACGCACGGATCGCCACGCTCTACGAGGGCACCACCGGCATCCAGGCGCTGGATCTGCTCGGCCGCAAGGTCCTGCTGATGACTCAGGGCAAGGCCGTGCGCGACTTCACCCGGCAAGTGGCGAAGTTCGCCGTGGAGCAGCTCAAGCAGGAGCCGGCCATGCGTGGCCGCGCACTCACGCTGCTCAAGCTCTGCGCCCAGTGGAACCTGCTGACGCTGCGCATCGCCTTCACCGCCCGCAAGCAGCGCGACCTGGTGAGCACCGCCAGCCATGACTACCTGATGTTCTCCGGCTACGCCGCACTGGCGTATTCCTGGGCGCTGCAGGAAGCCGCCGCGCGCAAGCGCCTGCGCCAGGGCGGCAGCGAGTCGAGCGACTTCTACAAGGCGAAGATCGCCACCAGTGACTTCTACTTCGCTCGCTTGCTGCCCCGCGCCAAGGGGCACGCGGCGGCGATGGCCAAGCCGGTGCGGTCGATCATGGGGTTGAAGACGGAGCACTTTGCGTTCGACTAATGGCGGCAATGCCCCTGTAGGAGCGGCCAGTCCGCCCGCGAGGGAAAAGAAGCTGTTACACCGCCAGCGCCACCAGCACCGCGCACTCGATCAACTCCACCATCGCCCCGGCAGTGTCTCCGGTGGTGCCCCCCAGGCGGGCGATGAGGCGTCTGCGCAGCCAGACGAAGAGCACCAGGGTAACCGCCACCGCGAGCATGCCGGGCAGCCCCACCAGCACCATCAGCGCGGCGTTGCCCGCCAGCATCCAGGGCATCGCCCGGCGCGGCAAATGGTCGGCCAGCGCCTGTCCCAGGCCGCCAGGGCGGGCGTATCCGGTGGTGAGGAACAGCAGCGGCAAGGCGCAACGCCCCAGCCAGGGCGCCAGCAGCAGCGCCCAGTACTGGTGATTGCCGAGCAGCGCGGTGAGCGCGGCGAACTTCAGCAGCAGCACCACGACCAGGGTCACCACCGCCACCGGTCCGCAGCGCGGGTCCTTCATGATCGCCAGGGTGCGCTCGCGATCACCCAGACCACCGACCCAGGCATCCGCCGTATCGGCCAGGCCATCCAGATGCAACGCGCCGCTGATCATCACCCACAGCGCCAGCAGCAAGGCTGCCTGAAGCAGCAGGTGCACGTTGACCAGCAGCTCGCCCACAACCATCAGCAGCGCACCGACCAGCACCCCCACCAGCGGATAGAACAGCGTCGACCGGCCGAACTGCTCCGGGGTCGGCATGTTGGTGAAGTGCACCGGCAGGCGGGTGAGGAACTGCAGCGCCACCAGCGGCAGGCACCAGTCGCTGAGTTGCGCGGTGGGCAAGGAGGTGGATGCGTCGCCCGACGGCGGCACGGGCTCCTCTCGTTCGGGTTGTTCGCTCATCACTGTTCCGCCTGCTGGATTCGCCAGCTGCCGCCTTCACGCGTCACCGCCAGCGACAGGCACTGGCCGTGATCGACCACCACCTCCAGCAAACGCCGGGCCGGCAAGCCACCAGCCAATGCCCCCAGCAGGCGCATCACGCCACCGTGGGTCACCACCAGTACACAGGCGCCGGCGTGGTCGCGGTGCAACCGCTCCAGTGCGCGGAATACGCGGAGTTCGAAGTCACCCAACGGCTCGCCGTCGGGCGGAGGAAACGCGTAGGGATCGGACCAGAAACGCCCCAGCGCCTGGGCATCGCTTTCCATCAGCTTAGCTGGCGAAAGGCCTTCCCATTGGCCGAAGTCCAGCTCGCGCAGGTCGGCGTCCAGGCTCAGCGGCAGCCCGTGGCGGCCCGCCAGTTCCTCGGCGAAGGCCGCGCAACGACGCAGGGGCGAGCTGACCACCGCCGACCAGCGGCACGCCGCGCCGACGGTCGTCCGCATCTGCGCCCAACCGGTTTCGGTCAGCGCATCGTCCAGGCGCCCGCGAAAGCCGCCGCCCTGCTCCGTCTCGCCGTGGCGCAGCAGGTCCAGGCGCAGCGTCATGCCGGGCGATCCGAAACCGCCGCCTCGGCGAAAGTGGCCATGCCGTCATGCAGCCGGCAGGCCTGGCGCAACAGCGGCACCGCCAGTGCCGCACCGCTGCCTTCGCCCAGACGCAGGCCGAGGTCCAGCAGCGGCTGTGCGTTCAGCGCGGCGAGCACACGGTTGTGCCCCGGCTCCGCGCCGGCATGGGCGAACAGCAGCCAGTCGCGGCAGCCGGGATTGAAGTGCGTGGCACAGAGCGCGGCGGTGCTGCAGATGAAGCCGTCCACCAGCGCCGGAATGCCCTTCTGCGCGCAGGCCAGATAGGCGCCGACCAGCGCGGCGATCTCGAAGCCGCCGAGGCGGCACAGCGCCTCGAAGGGATCGCCGCAATGAGGCCGGTGCAGGGCCAGCGCACGGTCGATCACCTCGACCTTGCGCGCCACGCCCTGGGCGTCCAGCCCGGTACCGGGACCGACCAGCGCCTGCGCCGGCTCGTCCAGCAGCGCACAGGCCAGCGCGGCGGCGGCGCTGGTGTTGCCGATACCCATCTCGCCACCGATGAACAACTCCGTACCGGCCTGCTGCGCGCGGCGCACCGCCTCGCGCCCGGTTTCCAGGGCGATGAGGCACTGCGCGGCGGTCATCGCCGGCTCTTTCGTGAAGTTTGCGGTGCCGGCGCCGACCATCACATGCAGCACGCCCGGCAGCGGTTCCAACGGCGTCGCCGTGCCCAGGTCGATGACCTCCAGGCGCGCATCGAGATCGCGGGCCAGCACGCTGATCGCCGCGCCGCCACGCACGAAGTTGCGCAGCATCTCCACGGTCACCGCCTGCGGATAGGCCGATACGCCCTCGGCCACCACCCCGTGGTCGCCCGCGAACAGGGCGATCCAGATGTGTTCCAGCGCCGGCCGCTCGCGGCCCTGCAGACCGGCCAGGCGGATGGTTTCCTCTTCCAGCCGGCCCAGCGCGCCGCGCGGCTTGGTCAACTGGTCCTGACGCGCGGCGGCCTTGTCCTGCGCCACGCGATCGATCGGTTGGGTACCCTGCAGCCACCATTGCAAACTCATAACGCATCCCCCTTCAGCACCATGGGCAGGCCGGCGACGGTGAACACCACGCGCTCGCTGACCTCGGCCAGCGACTGGTGCAGCCAGCCGGCCTCATCGACATAACGGCGGCTGAGCTCGCCCAGCGGCACCACCCCCAGACCGGTTTCGTTGCTGACCAGGATGATCCGCCCCGGCAGGCGCGGCAGCACCTCCAGCAGCGCATCGATCTCGCCGCGCAGGCGCCAGCCGTCCTCATGGATCAGCAGATTGGTGACCCACAGGGTCAGGCAATCCACCAGCACGCAGCGCTCTGGCGAGGCCAGGCGCTCCAGGGCATCGGCCAGGGCCAGCGGCTCCTCCACCAGGCCCCACTGCGCGGGACGGCGCTCGCGATGCTGGAGGATGCGTTCGGACATCTCGCCATCGCCGGCCTGGGCAGTGGCGACGTAGGTGACCGGCAGGCCGCTTTCCAGCGCCAGGCGTTCGGCCAGGCGGCTCTTGCCCGAACGGGCGCCGCCAAGGATCAGTTCAAGCATGGTGTCCCCCTAAGATCGAGACCTGTAGGAGCGAGCTTGCTCGCGAACAATCTCACCGGATACGCCAGTGTCATGCGGTTCGCGAGCTCGCTGCTACGAAAAGCACTCTGGTAGGGCGCATGACGCCCCCGGCGTTATCCGCCGAAGTCACGGCGCCGCAACATGGCGGATAACCGCGAACGGTTATGCGCCCTACAGTCCGCACAGCGCCCTCAGCTTTTCGATATTCAGATGCGCTTCGACCTGGTCGGCCAGGCGCTCGATGTCGCGCTCACGCAGGGCGTGGTAATCGATGCTCTGCACCTCGCGCAGCCCGGCCCAGCGCAGCAGCGCCGAGCACGCGGCCGGCGACTCGAACAGGCCGTGCAGGTAGGTGCCCATCACCTGGCCGTCCGCACTCATGGCGCCATCGACGCGACCATCGCTCAGGCGTACCGCCGGACTCGCCAGCGCCGATCCCTGGGTGACGCCGGCATGAATCTCGTATCCGGCGACCTCGGCGTCTTCCAGCGCCAGCCGGCCGCTGACGTTGCGCAGTTGCTTCTCCGGCTCCAGCACCGTGCGAAAATCCAGCAGGCCGAGCCCCTCGCTCTCCCCCGCCGCGCCTTCCAGCCCATGCGGGTCCGCCAGGATACGGCCGAGCATCTGCAGTCCGCCGCAAATGCCCAGCAGCTTGCCGCCATAGCGCAGGTGGCGCTGGATCGCCGACTCCCAGCCCTGCTCGCGAAGGAATGCGAGATCGGCACGCACGCTCTTGGAGCCGGGCAGGATGATCAGGTCGGTCGGCGGCAGCGGCTGCCCCGGCCCGACGAAGGTCAGTTCCACCTGCGGGTGCAGGCGCAGCGGGTCGAAATCGGTGTGGTTGCTGATGCGCGGCAGCACCGGCACCGCCACCCGCAGGCGCTCGCCGGCCTTGGCCGACTGGCGGACGTCGATGGCGTCCTCGGCTTCCAGGTGGAAGTCCATCAGGTACGGCAGCACGCCCAGCACCGGTACGCCGGTGCGCTCCTCCAACCAGTCGAGGCCGCCCTGCAGCAGGGCGATGTCACCGCGGAAGCGATTGATTACGAAGCCCCTAACCCGCGCCCGTTCCGATTCGGAGAGCAGTTCCAGGGTGCCGACCAGGTGGGCGAAGACGCCGCCCCGGTCGATGTCGGCGATCAGGATCACCGGGCAGTCCACCGCCTCGGCGAAGCCCATGTTGGCGATGTCGTTGGCGCGCAGATTGATCTCCGCCGGCGAGCCCGCGCCTTCCACCATGACGACCGGGTATTGCGCACGGAGACGCTCGTGGGACTCCAGCACCGCCTGCATCGCCACCCGCTTGTAGTCGTGGTAGGCGGCGGCGTTCATGCTGGTCACCGCGCGGCCGTGGATGATCACCTGGGCGCCGACGTCGCTGTTGGGCTTGAGCAGCACCGGGTTCATATCGGTGTGCGGCGGCAATCCGCAGGCCTGGGCCTGCACCGCCTGGGCGCGGCCGATCTCGCCGCCGTCGGCGGTCACCGCGCTGTTGAGCGCCATGTTCTGCGGCTTGAACGGCGCCACCGCCACGCCCTGGCGGCGCAACCAGCGGCACAGCGCGGTCACCAGGGTGCTCTTGCCGGCGTCGGAGGTGGTGCCCTGCACCATCAACGTCGCGCCCTGCGCCTTCGGCATGCTCATCGCAGACTCTCCATCTGGTTGAAGGTGCGCAGGCCGTGCTCCAGGCGCTGCCAGCCGTCCTCGTCCGGCGGCAGGCCGAAGCGCAGGCTGGCCGGCGAGTCGAACAGGCGCACGAGAATCCCCTGGCGCGCCAGATGCTCGCGCAACGCGTGGCTCTGCATCGACACCGCCCACTGGAACAGCGAGGTGCCGCCGTGGGGCGCGAAGCCGTGCTCGCCGAGCAGCCCCGCTAGACGCCGGCTGGCATCAGCCAGGTCGCGGCGACGCTCGACGTGCTCATGGAAGTCGCCCAGCACCGCCTGCGCCACCCAGCGCGTCGGGCCGTTCACCGCCCAGGGGCCGATCAGTTGGGCAAGACTCGCCAGCAGGCGCGGCTCGGCGAAGGCGAACCCCAGGCGCGCACCGGCCAGGCCGAAGAACTTGCCGAACGAGCGCAGCACCACCAGGCCCGGCCGGCTGGCGCAGCTGGCGACCAGGCTCTGCTCCGGGGTGCAGTCCATGAACGCCTCGTCCACCACCAGCCAGCCGCTACGCGCCTGCAATTGCGCGTGCCACTCCAGCAACACGCCGGGCTCGATGCGCCGCCCGGTGGGATTGTTCGGGTTGACCACCACCAGCACATCGAAGCGTTCCAGGTGATGGGACACTTCCTGGTCGCTGACTTCCCGCAGGCTATGCCCGGCGCCGCGCCAGGCCTGGGCGTGTTCGGCGTAACAGGGCGAAACCACGCCGACCCTGCCCGGCCGGCGCAGCTTCGGCAGCAGCTGAATGGCAGCCTGGCTGCCGGGCAGCGGCAGCAGCTGCTCCGCGCCGTAGTAGCGGCACGCGGCCGCTTCCAGGCCGTCGCTGTCCTCGGGCAGGCGCATCCAGGCGTTGGTCGGGATGTTCGGCAGGCTCCAGGGCCAGGGCGAGACGCCGGTGGACAGGTCCAGCCACTCCGCCAGCGGTATACCGTACTGCTGCGCCGCCCGGCGCAACCGGCCACCATGTTCGAGCATTCAGAGCACTCCCAGAATCAGGATCACCACCAGCCACAGCAGCACGCCCTGGCGCACCAGCGCCAGGGCCCGCCAGATGTCGACCGCGGTCGGCGCAGGGCCTTCGCCCAGTTGCGGGCGTTCATGCAGTTCACCGTGGTAACGCGCCGCGCCACCCAGCGCGACGCCCAGCGCCCCGGCGCCGGCGGCCATCACCGGGCCGGCGTTGGGGCTGTCCCATTGCGGCGCCTGCCTGCGCCAGCAGCGCAGGGCCAGGCGGGTCTGCCCGAGCAGCGCATAGGTCAGCGCGACCAGCCGCGCGGGAATGTAGTTGAGCACATCGTCGATCTTCGCCGCCGCCCAGCCGAAGCGCTCGAAGCGCGCGTTACGATAGCCCCACATCGCGTCGAGGGTATTGCTCAGGCGATACAGCACCACGCCCGGCGCGCCGGCCACGGCGAACCAGAACAGCGCGGCGAACACCGCGTCGCTGCCGTTCTCCAGCACCGACTCGGTGGCGGCGCGGGCCACGGCGGTCTCGTCCAGCGCGGAGGTTTCGCGGCTGACCATATAGCCCACGCGCAGGCGCGCCTCGCTCAGGTCGCCGGCACGCAACGCCAGCGCCACCGGCTCGGCGTGTTCGCCCAGGCTGCGCAGGCCCAGCGCGGCATACAGGGCGAGCGCCTGGACCAGCCAGCCGACGTAGGGCAGCAGGCTCAGCAGCAGCGCGATCAGGGTCAGCGGGATCACCGCGAGCACCCACGCGGTGACACCATGGCTGCGCCAGCCGAGGCCGGGGGTGTCGCTCGCCGCATCGCTGCGCGAGCGGTTGAAGCGGCGCTCCAGGCGGTCCGCGAAGCGCCCGAAGGCCACCAGTGGATGCCAGCGTTTCGGCTCGCCCAGCAGCGCGTCCAGCGCTACCCCGAGCACAGTCAGCAGCGCCAGGTTCATGGCTGCTCTCCCCAATGGTTCTCGAATACCAGCTCGCTCAGCGGACGCGGCTGACGCCAACCCTCCAGGGCTAGCATGGGCGCCGGGTAGAACTGTTCCACCGGGCCAAGGCAGATCACCGCCACCGCCTCGGCACCGGCGGGCAGCCCCAGCAATTCGCCCAATGCGGCCGGGTCGAACAGCGAAACCCAGCCCATCCCCAGACCTTCCGCGCGGGACGCCAGCCAGAGGTTCTGAATGGCGCAGGACAGCGACGCCAGGTCCATCTGCGGCAGGGTGCGGCGGCCGAAGACATGGGCCTCGCGGCCTTCCATCAGGGCGGCCACCAGCAGCTCGGCGCAGTCGAGCACGCCCTCCACTTTCAGCCGCATGAATTCACTGGAGCGCTCGCCCAACGCCTCGGCGGTGCGCAGGCGCTCCTCATCCACCAGGCGGTGGATCGCCTGGCGCAACTCCGGCCGGGTGATGCGCAGGAAGCGCCAGGGCTGCATCAGGCCGACGCTGGGCGCCTGGTGCGCAGCCTCCAGCAGGCGGGCGAGCAGCTCGGGCGCCACCTCGCCGCCGCTGAAGTGGCGCATGTCGCGGCGCTCGGCGATGGCGCGGTAGAGCGCGGCGCGCTCCTCGGGACTGTAGGCGTGGTCGGTCATCGTCATGGTCTGAGCAACGCCACTGCGGCGTCCGGGTCGGACGGCAGGTAGAAGTGGATGTAGGAAGCGGTCAGGCGGCCACGACGGAAAACGGCCTCGGCCACCGGTTTGTCGTTCGGACAGACGCCCCGGGCCAGCGGCGCTTCCGCGCTGTCCAGCAGCGAATGGTGGAAGGTGTGGCCGCGCAGGGTGCCTTCGGGCAGCGTCACGGCTTGCAGCGCCAGGGCCGCCAGGCGCTTCTGCATGCGCGCCTCGCCGGGCAGCAGGCCGAGCAGTTCGGCACGCTCGCCCGCCACCTCGGTCAGTGCGTCGAAGAGATAGAGCATGCCCCCGCACTCGGCCAGGATCGGCTTGCCGGCAGCGTGGTGCGCGCGGATCGCATGGGCCACAGCCCGGTTTTCCGCCAGCGCCCGCAGGTGCAGTTCCGGGTAACCGCCGGGCAGGTAGAGGCTGTCCACCTCGGGTAGCGCGTCATCGTGCAGCGGCGAGAAGAACACCAGTTCCGCACCCAGTTCACGCAGCAGGTCGAGGTTGGCCTGGTAGAGGAAGGCGAAGGCATTGTCCCGCGCCACGCCGATACGCACGCCGTCGAGGCGGCCTTGGGCAACGCGCGGTTCGGCCGCCGCGAAGCTCACCGGCGCCGGCAGCTCGGTACTGGCGCTGGCAGCCAGGGCATCGGCGGCGGCGTCCAGGCGGGCATCGAGGTCGGCCAGTTCATCGGCCTGCACCAGCCCCAGATGGCGGCTGGGCAGCTCCACCTCGGTGTCGCGCGGCAGCGCGCCGTACCAGCGAATCCACTCCGGCAGGCTGTCGCGCACCAGGTCGCGGTGACGCAGGCTGCCGATGCGATTGGCGAGCACGCCGGAGAATGGCAGGTCCGGTTGGTAGGTGGCCATGCCGACCGCCAGCGCGCCGAAGGTCTGGGCCATGGACTGGCCGTTGATCACCGCCATCACCGGCACGCCGAAGCGACGGGCGAGATCGGCAGCCGAGGGCGAACCGTCGAACAGCCCCATCACGCCCTCGATAAGGATCAGGTCAGCCTCTTCGGCGGCCTCCCAGAGCAGGCGCCGGCTCTCGGACTCGCCGACCATCCACAGGTCCAGCTGGTAGACCGGTGCGCCGCTGGCTCGGGACAGGATCATCGGGTCGAGGAAGTCCGGGCCGCACTTGAACACCCGCACCTTGCGCCCGAGGCGCGTATGCAGGCGCGCCAGGGCGGCGGTCACGGTGGTCTTGCCCTGGCCGGAAGCGGGAGCGGCGATCAGGAGTGCGGGGCACTGACGGGAGTCGGACATCAGGTGCGCTCCGGCACGACGGCAGCCATCAGAACTCCACCCCTTTCTGCGCCTTGATCCCGGCCTTGAAGGCATGCTTCACCAGGCCCATCTCGGTCACGGTATCGGCTGCCTCCACCATCGCCGGCAGCACGCCGCGCCCAGTGGCGACCACATGCTGCATCGGCGGACGGGCGGCGATGTCGGCGAGCACGGTATCCAGCTCCAGGTAACCGTGCTTGAGGGCGATGTTCACCTCGTCCAGCACCACCAGGCCGACCTGCGGATCGCCCAGCAACTGACGGGCAACCTCCCAGGCCTCGCGAGCCTTGTCGATATCGCGCTGGCGATCCTGGGTCTCCCAGGTGAAGCCCTCGCCCATCACGTGGTAGCTGACTTCCTCGGGGAAGCGCCGGAAGAAGGCCTCCTCGCCGGTGGTGGCCGCGCCCTTGATGAACTGCACCACGCCCACCTTCATGCCGTGGCCCAGCGCGCGGGCGACCATGCCGAAGGCCGAGCTGCTCTTGCCCTTGCCGTTGCCGCTGTGGACCAGGAACACACCGCGCTCGTCCTGGGCCTGGGAGATTTTCTCGTCGATCACGGTTTTCTTGCGCTGCATGCGCGAACGGTGGCGTTCGTCCTTTTCCGGGGATTCGCTCATTGGTCTCTCTCCTCTCAAAGGGCCTGGTAGCGCACGCCGAAGAGTACGGCGCGGCCGGGCTGCTCATAGCCCAGGGTGGTCTGGTAGTCGGCGTCGAACAGATTGCTCAGGCGCGCCTGCAGGCGCCACTCCGGGCTCAACGCATATTCGCCGCGCAGGTCCAGGGTGGCGAAGCCGCCCAGGCGATTGCGGTTGCCCAGGTCGTCATAGCGGCGACCCTCGGCGTGCAGGCTGGCGCCCAGGCTCAGCGCGTCGAAGCGCCGGTCGAGGTCCAGGTTGAACAGTTGCCGGGCGCGGCGTGGCAGGTCGTTGCCACGGCTGCCGCTGGCGCGGCTTTCCGGGTCGAGCAGGCTGGCGTTGGCGTTCCACACCCAGTCCCGCCACTGGCTGCCCAGTTGCAGTTCGATGCCGCGGATACGCGCCTGATCGATATTGTCCGGAGCCCGCAATGCCGAGTCGTAGGCGATCAGGTCGTCGACCACCGTGCGATACAGGTTCGCCGCCCAGTGCCCCCAGTCGTGGTGGCCGTCCACACCGAGCTCCACGCTGCGCGAGGTCTCCGCATCCAGGTCGGGATTGCCGTAGCCGGGGTAATAGAGTTCGTTGAAGGTTGGCGCCTTGAAGGCCTTGCCGTAGCTGGCGAAGGCACGCACGGCGTCGGTCAGCGCGTAGCCCCAGGCGAGGTTGCCGGTGTTGCGGCTACCGAACTGCTGGTTGTCGTCATGGCGCAGGCTCAGCTGCCAGTCATGGCGCCCCAAGCGGCCCAGGTACTGGGCGAAGGTGCCGCGATTATCGCGGGAGGTCACCGCATAGTCGGTGGAGCTGCTCAGCTCGTCCTGCTGCCAGTCGTAGCCCAGGGTCAGGGTATGGCCGGGAGCGAGTTCCAGGTCGTTCTGCCAGGACGCGGTGTCGCGGCGACTGTCGAAGCGCGAGTAGAAGGCGCCGTCCTGATAGGCATCGGACTTGTCCTCGCTGCGCCCGGCGGACAGGCTCACCTGCCAGGGCTCCAGCGGAGCGAAGCGCGCGCGGCCGCCGATGACCCGCTGCACACCATCGTTGTAGGCATCGAAGCCCTGGGTGCGACGGCTGTTCACCGTGTCGAAGTCGTTGTGCGAATCGCTCTGCAGCAGGCTGCCGTCCAGTTCCAGGCCGTTGTCGAAGCGGTAGCCCGCACGCAGGGAACCCGAGAGGTTGCGGTAGCCATCGCTGTCCGGCTCATGGCCGCTGGCGCCATTGGCCTTGGCGTCGATGCCGGCGGTATCCAGACTGGACACGCCCAGCGCGAACCAGCCGCGCCCGTTGCCGGCCGAGACCCCGGCACTGCCTTCATAGGTGCTCTGGCTGCCCGCGCCGGCGTAGGCCCAGGGCTTGAAACCCTGCTCCACAGCCTGGCGGGTGAATATCTGGATCACCCCGCCGATGGCTTCGGAGCCATACAGGCTGGAGCGCGGCCCGCGCACCACTTCGAGGCGTTCGACCAGTTCCACCGGCAGGTCCTGGAGCGATGCACCGCCGGAGGACACCGAACCGGCCTTGATGCCATCGATCAGCACCAGCACATGGTCGGATTCGCTGCCGCGCAGATAGAGGTTGGTGGCCTTGCCGGGCCCGCCGTTGCTGCTCAGGGAAATCCCCGGCAGGCGCCGCAGCAGATCCGGCACCGACTGCGCCTGGGCGCGTTCGATGTCCACGCGGTCCAGCACGCTGACCGAGGCGAGGCTCTGCCCGGCGCGTTGCTCGGTGCGCGTGGCGGTCACCAGTTGATCGTCGAGCGCCAGCGGCGCTTCGTCGGCCGCCTGGCCCAAACAGGAGAGGCCGCTCAGCGCCAGGGCTGTCGGCCAACAGAGAAAATGCTTCACGTGAACTCACTCCGCCGCTCTCACCCGCGCGGCTCTGACCCGAAAAGGCAGGCGGAGGACGGGAACGCCCCGGCAGCAGGCCGGAGCGATCGGCAGCGCCTCCCGCGATGCCATGGCGTGCAGCAGGCCGGTCTCCGGGCTTGCGAGGGGGGCCGTGACTGGCTCCTGAAACCGCGCCTTCCCATGCCAAGGGCACAGTGGCGAAATGCGGCTCGATGCTCGCTTACCGTTGCGGGGGCAGCGCCGGACTGGTCGGACCCTGGGGTTCGAATTCACCGGCTTCCCTGTTTCACCCCCGACTTGCGCCGGGGGCACCTGAAGCAGGCGCGCAGCTTAGAGGCTCGCGGCCTTGGGCGTCAATTGAACAGGCTGTCGCGGCCAGCGCCGACGCCCGCGCCAGAGCGGTTCAATCGATAAACACAAGTCAAGTGGAGGCACGGCAGAACTTCGCTAGAATGCGATGCATGACGACGACCGCACGGCCCGGCCAACTCCAGCTCGATCCTCACGCCAGCCCCCCGCTGATGCACGTCAGCGGCGACTGGACACTGGCGCATTTCAGCACCCTGGAATCCCAGGTCGCCGGCGTGCGCCACGGCGGCCAGCCCGCCGCGCTGGATTTCAGCGAGCTGGGCGCGCTCGATACCGCCGGCGCGGCGCTGCTGGCCGAGGTCATCGGCGGCACGCGCATGGACCAGCTCGAACAGATCACCCGCAACCTGCCCGCCGAGCGCCAGGCCCTCCTGCGCACCGTGGGCAGCGCCATCACCCAGTGCCGCCTGGACGAACGCAAGCCGCCCCCCGGCAACGCCGTCGTCGACGTACTCGAACGCATCGGCATCGCCACCCTGGCCTTCCGCGGCCATGTGATCGGCGGGCTGGGGTTCATCGGCCTGACCCTGCAGACCCTGGCGCGCACCCTGCTGCGCCCCCGCCGCTGGCGCCCCACCTCGCTCACCGCGCACATGGAGCAGACGGGCCTGGACGCCGTGCCCATCGTAGCCCTGCTCACCTTCATGGTCGGTGCGGTGGTGGCCTTCCTCGGCGCCACGGTGCTGAAGAAGTTCGGCGCGGCGATCTACACCGTCGACCTGGTCGGTTTCGCCTTCCTCCGCGAATTCGGCGTGCTGCTCACCGCCATCCTCCTGGCCGGCCGCACGGCCAGCGCCTTCACCGCACAGATCGGCTCGATGAAGGCCAACCAGGAGATCGATGCCATCCAGGCCCTGGGCATGGACCCGGTGGAGCTGCTGGTGCTGCCCCGGGTGCTCGCCCTGCTGCTGGTCCTGCCGATGCTGACCTTCCTGGCGATGATGTCCGGCATCTTCGGCGGCGGCGTGGTCTGCGCCCTGAGCCTGGATATCTCGCCACGCATGTTCCTCTACATGCTGCAGAACGACATCGCCGTGCAGCACTTCCTGGTGGGCATCGTCAAAGCCCCGGTATTCGCCTTCATCATCGCCGTGATCGGTTGCCTGGAAGGCTTCCGCGTCAGCGGCAGCGCGCAATCGGTGGGCGAGCACACCACCTCCGCCGTGGTCCAGTCGATCTTCGTGGTGATCCTGCTGGATGCGGTGTTCGCCCTGTTCTTCATGGAGATGGGCTGGTGAGCGAACCGATCATCATGGTCCGCGACCTGGCCAACCGCTTCGGCACCCACGCCGTGCACGAGCACCTGGACCTCGACGTGATGAAAGGCGAAATCCTCGGCGTGGTCGGTGGCTCCGGCACCGGCAAGTCCGTGCTGCTGCGCAGCATCATCGGCCTGCGCCAGCCCAGCGAAGGCAGCGTCCACGTGTTCGGCCAGAACCTGCCGGAGCTGCCGCCGTCACAGCGATCGAAGCTGGAACGGCGCTTCGGCGTGCTGTTCCAGAATGGCGCGCTGTTCTCCTCGCTGACCGTCAGCGAGAACATCTGCCTGCCGCTGATCGAGCACGCCGGGCTGTCCCGCAGCGATGCCGAGTTCATGGCCAAGGTGAAGATTTCCCTCGCCGGCCTGCCGCCGGATGCCGGCGCCAAGTACCCCGCCGAACTCTCCGGCGGCATGGTCAAGCGCGCCGCCCTGGCCCGCGCCCTGGCGCTGGACCCGGACATCCTGTTCCTCGACGAGCCCACCGCCGGCCTCGACCCCATCGGCGCCGCGGCCTTCGACCAACTCATCCTGACCCTGCGCGACGCCTTCGGCCTCACCGTGTTCCTGGTCACCCACGACCTGGACACCCTCTACACCATCTGCGACCGCGTCGCCGTGCTCTCGCAAAAGCGCGTACTGGTGGTAGGGCCACTGGATCAGGTCGCCGAAACCAACGACGCCTGGGTGCAGGACTACTTCCACGGCCCCCGCGGCCGTGCCGCGCTGCAGGCCACCGAACACCTGCGGGAGGAAAGCTGAATGGAAACCCGTGCCCATCACGTGCTGATCGGCCTGTTCACCCTGATCGTCTCGATCGGCGCGCTGCTGTTCGCGCTGTGGCTGGCGCAGTCGAGCAACGACCAGAAGTTCAAGTTCTACGATGTGATCTTCAACGAAGCGGTGACCGGCCTCTCCGAAGGCGGCACCGTGCAGTACAGCGGCATCCGCGTGGGAGACGTGGTGTCCCTGCGCCTGGATCCGAACGATCCGCGCAAGGTCCGCGCGCGCATCCGCGTCTACGACAGCACGCCGATCCGCGAAGACACCCGCGCCAAGCTGGCGCTCACCGGCGTCACCGGCCAGGCCATCATCCAGCTTTCCAGCGCCGCCCAGGACAGCCCGCCGCTGGTCAGCCAGGACGGCAGCATCCCGGTGATCAAGACCATCCCCTCGCCACTGGCCAAGCTCCTGGCCAATGGCGAAGACATCGCCACCAACGTCAACACCCTGCTCGCCAACGCCAGCCGGCTGTTCTCCCAGGAGAACGTCGACCACATCAGCCGCACCCTCGACCACATGGACCAGGCCACCAGCGTGATCGCCGAGCAGCGCGCCGATATCCGCCAGACCATCAAGGAAATGGCCGCCGCCAGCGAGCAGGCGCGCCTCACCCTGGCCAACGCCAGCGCACTGCTCGAACGCGCCAACCAGACCCTCGGCAGTCGCGGCCCGGCCATCCTCGACGATACCCAGAAGACCCTGGCCGCCCTGCGCGCCAGCAGCGAGCGGGTCGAGCAACTGCTCAACAACAACTACGACGCGGTGAACGGCGGCATGAGCGGACTGGGCGAAATCGGCCCGGCGGTGCGCGAACTGCGCTCCACCCTGGAGGACCTGCGCGGCGTCACCCGTCGCCTGCAGGAGAACCCCGCCGGCTACCTGCTCGGCCGCGAACGCAACAAGGAGTTCCAGCCATGACCGCCCTTCCCCGACTGCTTGGCGTCGCCGCCCTGCTCGGAATGCTCAGCGCCTGCTCGATCCTCCCGGAAGCGGAAACCCCGGACTTCTACCTGCTGCCGGCGGCCCAGCAACCGGCGCGCAGTAGCGCGGCGGTGAACTGGTCGCTGCGGGTCAGCGCCCCCAGCGCAAGCCTCGCGCTGGATAACAACCGCATCGCCGTGATCCCGCAAGGCAACCAGATCAGCAGTTACCAGGGCGCGCGCTGGAGCAACCGCGCCCCCGGCCTGCTGCGCGACCGCCTGCTCGACGCCTTCACCGCCAACGGCAGCATCCACGCCCTGAGCAGCGACGAAGCCAGCCTGCAGGCCGACCTCGACCTCACCGGCGAACTGCGCGCCTTCCAGAGCGAATACCAGGGCGGCAAGCCGGTCGTGCACATCCGCTACGAAGCGCGCCTGGTGCGCACCCTCGGCCAGCGCATCGTCGCCTCGCGCAGCTTCGAGGTCCGCCAGGCGGTGGACGGCAAACAGGTCGCGGAAGTGGTCAGCGCCTTCGGCAAGGCCAGCGACCAGCTCGCCGCACAGGTGGTGGAGTGGACGTTGCAGCAGGGGCAGGCGCAGAAGATCGGGCAGCCAGCCCAAGCCGACAACTGACCCGTGGCCTGAGCTGATTGACACCAGCGGGGCCGCCCGCGAGCCGTCCATTGCACAAGGGCACGGATTATCCGTAGGAACGAGCTTGCTCGCGAACGAGCGCTCCAGCGGGGACGCCAAAGCGCCCCCTGGCCAGCCTGCCGCTACTTGTGGCAGCGATACGGGCTCTCGCCCTCCAGTTCCTGGTCCGTTTCCACGTCGCGGATGGTCACGATGGCCTTGGGGTATACCGAGCAGAGGGAATTGCGCACGGTATAGATGCCGCTGCCATGGGCAAGGAACTTGCCGTTGCTCAGGGCCTTGCCCGACTCGTCGTGGGCACTGACTTCGTAGTTGCCGGTCATGGTGATGCAGCCACCCAGAGCCAGCAGGGACAGTACGGGGATCAGGTATTTCATGGCATCTCCTTGCTACGCGATGCGCCGACAGTGGCGCGCCCGTCGTTCCCTGACGGTTTCGCGAAAGCGGGCTGGTGATTCGAACGACCGCCTGCAGATGGCGGTGGGTGTTCGACCCGAACTCAGCGACGCAGTTCAGCCAGCGGCCCCACCAAACCCGTGAGATTGTCTGGGGGGCTCGCCGGAGGAAGATCGTCTCAGCGCTTGCCCATCGAGCGGCGGGAGCCGCGCGGATGCGGCGGACGGTATTCCGCCTTGTCGTGCGGCTTGCGGTGCTGATAGGCCGAATTCGCCTGCTTCTGCGCCGCCAGGGCGGCCTTGGCGAGTTCGGTCAGGGACAGAGTGGTGGATTCTTGAGCGTTTTCCGCGCTGTCGTCGCGGGGCGGCTGCTGAGAGGAAGTCATGGGTCGAGGGTTCTATGAGAGTCTGGAACGGCACACATGATAGCCGATCTCGCCCACCTGCGGCTCACGCCGGCACGTCGACAAGACGAGCGCCCGGCTGTCCGAGGGCCTCGTCGAAGCGCAGCAGGCGGCCGGCATTGCCCAACACCAGCAGGGTGCTGAGGTTGTGCAGGATCGCCGCGATCATCGCCCCGGCGGCGCCCAGCAGCCCGAAGGCGGCGGCCGCGACGATGGCCAGGGTCCAGCCCAGGCCGATCAGCACGTTGACCTGCAAGGTGCTGCGGCACTGGCGGCTCAGGCGTACGCAGGTGCCCAGACGGCGAAGATCGCTGCCGATCAGCACGACATCTGCCGAGGCCAGGGCGATATCCGCCCCACCGGCGCCCATCGCCACCCCGACCACGCCGGCCTTGAGCGCCAGCGAGTCGTTGATGCCGTCCCCCACCACCAGCGGCCGGAAGCCCTTGCGGATTTCCTCGTTGACCCGTGCCAGCTTGTCCTCCGGCAGCGCCTGGGCGACCACGCTGTCGATGCCAACCTCACGGGCCAGCGCATCGGCCACGCTCTGGCGGTCGCCGGTGAGCAGCAATTGGCGCCCGATTCCGAGTTCGCGCAAGTCCGTCACCGCGTGCGCCGCCTCGGGGCGCACGCTGTCGGCGAGCAGCAACCACGCAAGGAAACGTCCGTCCAGCGACAGCCCGGCGATGGGGCCATCGTGCTCCGGCACCGCCGGCGTCGAAATCCCCAGGCGGGCGAAGAGTTCCGGCCGGCCGAGGGCGGCTTCGCCCCGCTCGGTCCGGGCGACCACGCCGAGGCCTTGTCGTTCGTGGATGTCGGCGAGCGGATGATGCGCATCGTGGGGCGCCAACGAGGCCAGGGCGCGGCTGACCGGGTGGCTACTGGCGGCGCCCAGGCTGGCGGCCAGTCGCTCGATGTCGTCCCGGGCTTCGCCGGGCTCCGCGCGCACGGCCTGCAGGCGCAGCGCACCGTAGGTCAGGGTGCCGGTCTTGTCGATCACCAGGGAGGTCAGGTCGGCCAGCTCTTCGAGGAAGGCCGAGCTGCGAATCAGGATGCCGTGGCGCGCCGCGACGGCGATGCCGGCGATGGCGGTGGCCGGCGCCGACAGCACCAGCGCACAGGGACAGGCGGCGACCAGCACGGCCAGCATGGCCTGCGGGTCGTTGGTGATGAACCAGGTGACGGCGGCGATCAGCAGCACCAGCACCATGTAGCGCCCGGCATAGCGCTCCAGCAGGCGCGTGATGGGCGGCTTGGACTGTTCGGCGCGCTGCATCAGGGCGATGACCTTGCCGAGGGTGGAGGCATCGCCGGTGCGGGTCACTTCGATGCGCAGCAGGCCGTCGAGGTTGATGGCGCCGCCATAGACGTCCATGCCGACGCCTGCCTCCAGCGGCACCGACTCGCCGGTGATCGGTGCGGTATCCAGGCTGGCCTGGCCTTCCAGCACCCGGCCATCGGCAGGCACCCGATCCCCCGCGCGGACTTCCACCTGGTCGCCCGCCCGCAACTCGCCGTTGTCGACTTCACGCACGCTGCCATCGGCGGCAATCAGCCGGGCCTGGCTACGGGTCAGACGGCCCAGCGCCTCGATGGCCTCCTGCGAGCCGATCACGCTGCGCTCTTCCAGCACGTGCCCGAAGATCATGATGATCGGCAGCAGCGCGGCGGTCATCAGGTCGCCTGTGGCCCAGGCACCCAGCATGGCCAGGGCGATGAGCTGATCGGTGATGCCATGCAGGCTGGGATGCCGCAGGCTGTGCCAGCCCGAACGCAGCACCGGCACCGCCACCAGCAGCGATGCGACGCCCAGGAGCATCTGCGCCACACCTTCCTGCTGCGGGGCGAACCAGCGCCAGAGCAGGCCCAGCACCAGCAGGCCGAGGGCGATCATCGCCAGGCTGAGCTGGCGCGCGGCGCTACGCTGCTCGTCGCGGGTGAGCATTCCACCGGTGAGGTGGCCATGGGAGTGGCCGTGGTGCGCATGGCCGTGATGGTGGTGAACGCTCATACCGCGAAGGTGCCTGCTTTAGTTGATGGGTGGGAAGAGGGTTCCCGGCCGGGTGGCGTATTCGTTGGCTTCCGCTTCGGTCAGGACCCAGATCTGGTTGATCTGCTTGTCGATGCCGGGCTTGACGGCAACCACCTTGCCCTTGAGCAACGGCATCATTCCGTGCACGAGGAAGTGGTTGTCCTCGTCGCGAATGCGCACGGACGGCGCTACCGGGTAAGTGATGTTCTTGCGGTACAGTCCCAGGGTGAGGATCTGCTTGAGCAGGCTGGGCCTGGGGCGCTTCAGAGTGATCGACGGGAACTGCGCATAGTCGACGAAAGCCAGCATCATGCCCGGCGGCAGGACCCGGTCGGCCTGCGCCGGGAGGCTGCAGCCCAGTAGCAGCGCCAGCGCGCCCAGGCATTGCAGGGCCAGGCGTCGCAGCGAGCGTGGGGATTCATGGATGGAGTGAAGTCCGGCTGATGTCATTGGATGTCCCGCCCCTGGTGTTCCTGATTGTCGTTATCCGCCCGGACGAAGGTGCCGGGCTTGCACTGCGAGCGTAGCGGTTCGCCGCAAGACTGTCCGCACATTGATTCACAGCCTACGGCGATCAGCGCGCTCACGGCTGCGGCCCCTCCAGGATCAGGTGTCCGGAATCACGTGGGTCGACCGTGGTCACCGCCCCCGCGCGGGACAGGATGCCCGGCACGCGCTCGCGGTACAGGCGCAGCAGCAGCCCGGGGTCGGCATGTTTCTGCTGGGCCTGCGCAAGACTGGTGATGGTGGCGGTGTCCGCCTGGGAACGGGCCAGGCGCTCGCTGGCCTGGGCATGGGCGACCTGCAGCGTACGATCGGCGGCCTGGTTGGCCGCCTGGAGCTGGCGAGCGGCATCATTCTGCGCCGCGGCCACGCCCTGCTCCGCCTGCTGGCTGGCGGTCAGCACCGCGTTGAAGGCGCTCACCGCCTCGCGCGGCAACGAGGACTGCACGTCCACGCGCTCGACTTCGATACCCAGGCCATTGCCGGCCGACACCAGCGCGGCCAGGCTGCGATTGATGCCCTGCTGCAGGTCCCCGCGCAGCCGTTCGCGACGCTCGGCGACGCTGCTGTCGGCACCGATCAGCTCGGGGCGGGCGACCAGGATGGTGTCCAGATCACGGGATGCGCACACCGCCACCGCATTGCGCGCCACCAGCCGGTCCAGCGCCGGCAGCACGTGGTCGCCCTGGAGCACGAAGTCGTAGGGAGCGGTGACCTTGTAGAACACCCGCACATCCAGCTGCACCACACCGGCATCGCCGGTGAGCAGATAGCCGGAGCCCGCGGTGGCGTCGTTGGCCAGGCTGCCATCCAGATCGGATTTCTGCGCCAGCCCAGAGCGCAGCAGGGTTTCCACCCGGCGCTCGATCACCCGGTCGGCGGACGGCAGGATAACCACCTGCTCGAACGGACGCGGCCAGGCCAGCAGCAACCCGGCGTTCTGGATGCGCTCCAGTGCCCCCATGCGCAGGACCACGGCACGGCTTTCCGGGCCGATCTGGCGCACATTGGACAGCGCCCAGCCGAGCGCCGCCAGCAGGGTCACACCATAAAGAGCCAGGAATGCCAGGCGCCCGGCCTGCAGCCAGGGGCTCGTGCCCTCCTCCCGCCGGTCACTCATGGGCATTGCCCGGTTTGCCGGCGGGTTGTTGCGGCGGGCCATCCACCAGCACCCGGAACGGCGCCGCGTCGGTCCGCAGCACCAGGCGCGTGCCGGGGTTGACCAGGGTGCCGAGGGTGTCCAGCGAGCGCAGCATGTTGTACAGCTCGGGCGAGCCGCTATAGGCCTTGCCGTAGATGTCCGCGGCCTGCACCCGCGACTGGGCCTCGATATCGGCGGCCTTCACCGTGGCGTCGGCCTGCAGGATGCGCGCGTCACGCTCGGCGGCGGAGCGGATTTCCGCGGCCTTGCGCTTGCCTTCGGCGGTGCGCTGGGTGGCGATGGTCTCGCGCTCGGCGCGCATGCGGTCGACCGTGGCGCCGAGGGTGACCTTGGGCAGCGTCAGCCGCTCGATGCCCACCTGGACCACGCGCACGCCGTAGGTATCGAGCAACTGGCGCTCGATCTGTTCGCGCAGGCGCTGCTCGAAGTCGGCGATGCGCACCTTGCCGGCATCGGTGTTCACCAGATCGGACAGATCGAATCCGCTGGCGGTGGTTTCCAGCGCTGAGCCAACAAAGGTGCGAATCTGCCGGGCCGCCTCGTCAGGCTGGTTCTGCACCGCGCGCATGAAGCGCTGGATGCTGTCCGGATCGGGCTTCACCTGCCAGGCGACATAGGCCTGCACGATGATCCGCAGGCCATCGCGGGTGCCGACGTCCTGCAGGCCGCTGGAGGTGGTACGCAGCCGCAGGTCCACCGGCACGGCGGCCTCGAACGGAATCGGCAGGCGCCAGGCGAGTCCGGGTTCCAGCAATACCCGGTCGGGATTGCCGAAGCGGGTGATCACAGTCGCCTCGCCGGAACGCACCTGGACCAGGCAGGCGGTCGCGGCGGCGAACAGCACCAGCAAGCCTGCCAGGGCGGTACGACGCCAGGGGAAACGTGCCGGCCCCTCGTCATGGTGATGGCCATGATCATGGTCGTGTGCGTGGTCATGGTCGTGATGCGGGTGATCGCCGTGAACGTGGGTCGGACTCAAGGTGCGATCTCCTGGGGACGGTTGGCGGTCTTGCCGCGCTGCGGATCGACCGGCGCGCCGAAGCTGCGCAGATCGAGGGTCGGCGCCTGGTCCGCGCTCAGGCGGTGGTCGATGACCAGGCTGCGGGCGCCGGCCAGGCCCTGGCCCAGCTGGCTGAAATACTGTTCGAGGAGGAATGCCTGCCCGGCGCGCTGCCAGGCGGAACGCTCGGCGCCGAAGCGCAGATCGGCGGACTGGGCCTGGGCGAGGGTTTCCCGGGCATTGGCCGACGCCTTGTCGGTGGCGGCGCTGGCGGCCTGCCGTGCGGCATTGGTCTGCTCGGCGGCCTTGCCCTGTTCGCGGGCGATCAGTGCCTGGGCAGTAATCTGCGCCGCCTGTACGCCATGGTAGGCATTGGCCGCGCCGGCCGGCGGATGGATCGCCTCCACCACGGTGGCGAGGATTTCCACGCCGCTGTCCAGCCGGTCGAGATCGTCCTGCACGGCCTTGCCGATATCCCGCGCCAGCGCTTCGCGCTCCGCCCCCAGCACGCCGTCCAGGGTGCGGGCGGCGAAATCGTGGACCAGCACGCGATTGGCGGTGCTGCGAATCAGCTCCGATACGTCGGCGCTGTTATAGGTCGCCGCCAGCGCCGCCTTGTCGCTCAAGCCGATGCGGTAGACGAAGCGCACGTCCATGTTGACGATCTGGAAGCTCTGCTGGCCGCCCGCCTCGCTGGCGATCACCTGCGAGTTCTCGCTCACATGGGACGCATCCCACAAACGGTTGGCAGCCTCCGGGGCGGGTCCTTCGGCATCGACCAACAGGTCAGCCCGGGCAGAGTCGCCGGAGGTCGCCAGTTCGTGAATCACCCCGTTCTCCACCGACAGCACGCGGCCGAACGGCCACGGCAGCCCGAGGTGCAGCCCCGGCGGGTAGACTGCCACCGGCTTGCCGAAGCGCTCGTAGACGCCCCGCCCGTTCATGGCGACCTCGCTGACGCCGGTCAGCAACCAGCCCACCAGCAGCATCAACCCCAACACCGGCAGGAAGGCGCGGCGCATGAAGCCGAAGGCCCAGACCTGACGCAGGTCGATGCCGAAACGCTGTTGCAGTTCGCCCTGCAGGAACTGCAGCGGCCGTGGCGGCCAGCGCAGTTGCGCGGCAACCAGGCTTTCGCCGATCAACCGGGGCTCCTCGCGCGGGCGCTGCGGGCTGAAGATCGAGAGCAACGCGCGCAGGATCAGCTCCGCCGCCAGCAGCGCCGGCAGCAACCCCACCAGCACTACCCACCGGCTCGGCCAGACGCTCTCGCCATTGGAGAACAACAGGCCCGGCAAGGACAGCAGTTGCACGGCGATCACCGCGCGCGTCATCAGTGACAAGGCGTGCGCTTCGGGCCACTCCTCCTGACCGGCCGCGCCCAGGTGCCGCTCCACCACCAGCAGGCCGAACGCCGACAAGGTCAGCAACCCGGTGACCAGCCAACCCGCCTGGCCCAGCGAAACGGCCGGTGTCGCCAGGTTCCAGCCGGCCTTGACGATCAACAGGGCCACCAGGGCCAATCCCGCCAACCACAGGGCGCCAACGCCGATGCGTTGTGCCAGGCGCTGGCCTGCGCGGCTGATACGTTCGAGCAGACGGTCGTAGGCACTGAGCTGAGCGAGATCGACCGGCACTTCAGGCGCCGCCAACGACTCCGCGGTACCGATCGCCGAGGCGCGCCAGCGGGCCACGCGCAAGGCCGATTGGCTCACCGCCGCCAGCAACAGCAGCGCCGCAGCGTTGTTGCACAGCAGCGGCAGCCAGAGCGAGTCGGCGGTGAACAGGCCGATGAAGATCGCCATCAGGAAAAGCAGCGCGGCGAGGCCAGCCGAAAGCCAGGTGAGCAGCTTCAGGCGACGCGACTGGTACGCCGAGCGCTGGAAACGCGGCAACCCTTCCAGGCTGCGGTCCTCGATGTCCAGGTCGACTCTCATGGATGCTCCAACGGTTGAACGGATCGCCCACCTCTTTCGAGCGAGAGCGGCGCGCCGGCGAGCCTGAGCTTGGAAGATTAAGACTCTATGAAGCCGGCGATTATATTTCTGTAACCTTATAACAGAACATGTGAAGAGCTCGTGATGATGACACCTGCAGCAGCGCCGTATTAAGTCCATTGCCGCGCGGCCTCGGGAGCTCTATCGTGGCCTCCTCACCGTGCCAAACCGAGATCCCCCCATGAGTTCCCTGCGCGAATCGCTCACCCGCTTCCCTCGACTCGAACTGGCCGGCGGCCCGACGCCGCTGGAAAAACTGGAGCGGCTCTCCGCCCGCCTGGGGCGCGACATCCATGTGAAGCGCGACGACACCACGCCGTTCGCGCTGGGCGGCAACAAGGTACGCAAGCTTGAATTCCTCGCCGCGGATGCGCTGCGCGCCGGCGCCGACACCCTGGTGACGGCCGGGGCGATCCAGTCCAACCACGTGCGCCAGACGGCAGCGGTCGCTGCCAAGCTGGGCCTGCGCTGCGTGGCGCTGCTGGAGAATCCCATCGGCACTGGCGATCACAATTACCTGAGCAACGGCAATCGCCTGCTGCTCGACCTGTTCGGCACCGAGGTCGAACTCGTGCCCAACCTGGACAACGCCGACGAACTGCTGAAGCAGACCGGCGAGCGCCTGCTGCGTGAGGGCCGCAAACCCTACCTGGTGCCCATCGGCGGCTCCAACGCTCTCGGCGCACTGGGCTATGTTCGCGCTGGGCTGGAACTGGCCGAACAGATTCGCCACAGCGGCCAGCGTTTCGCCGCCGTGGTGCTGGCCTCCGGCAGCGCCGGCACCCACGCCGGATTGGCCGTGGCGCTGGCCGATGCCCTGCCGGAACTGCCGGTCATTGGGGTGACCGTCTCGCGCACCGACGCCGCGCAACGGCCGAAAGTGGAAGGACTGATCCAGCGCACGCTGGAGCTGCTCGGCCAGGACGCTGCCAAGGCGCCGCAGGTGGAACTCTGGGACGAGTACTTCGCCCCGCGCTATGGCGAACCCAACGCCGGCACGCTGGAGGCGGTACGCCTGCTGGCCAGCCACGAAGGGCTGCTGCTCGACCCGGTCTACACCGGCAAGGCCATGGCCGGCCTGCTCGATGGCGTCGCCCGTCAACGCTTCGCCAGCCAGGGCCCGCTACTCTTCCTGCACACCGGAGGCTCGCCGGCGCTGTTCGCCTACCATCCAGCGAGCTGAAGCAGACAAATCAGCCTAAGCATGTAATTTTTTATTATTTTATAGAATAACAGCAACAACCCTATAGTCGCCACGCGTTGACTAACCTGCTTAAAACACCAAAAACGGGGCTCACCATGACCTTCTCTGCACTGCGCCGTCACTTCCTGTTTGCCAGCCTGACCCTCACCCTTGGCGCCAGCCTGTTCGGCCAGGCCCAGGCCGCCGACGACCTGCTCGCCCAGCTCAAGTCCAAGGGCGAAGTCCGCGTCGGCCTCGAAGGCACCTACCCGCCCTTCAGCTTCCAGGACGAGAGCGGCAAGCTCGCCGGTTTCGAAGTGGACTTCTCCGACCTGATCGCCAAGGAACTGGGCGTCAAGGCCAAGCTCCAGCCGACCAAGTGGGACGGCATCCTCGCCGCCCTGGAATCCAAGCGCCTGGACCTGGTGATCAACCAGGTGACCATCTCCGAAGAGCGCAAGAAGAAGTACGACTTCTCCCAGCCCTACACCGTCTCCGGCATCCAGGCCCTGGTGCGCAAGGGTGACGAAAGCAAGTACGACACTCCCGAGAAACTCGCCGGGGTGAAAGTCGGTGTCGGCCTGGGCACCAACTACGAACAGTGGCTCAAGGAGCATGTCCCGCAGGCCGACGTTCGCACCTACGAGGACGACCCGACCAAGTTCCAGGACCTGCGCAGCGGTCGTATCGACGTGATCCTGGTGGACCGCCTGGCCGCCTTCGACATGGTCAACAAGACCAATGGCGCCATGGCCCTGACCGGCGCGCCCTTCGCCCGCCAGGAAGCCGGCATAGCCCTGCGCAAGGGCAACCCGGAGCTGCTGGCAGCGCTGAACAAGGCCATCGACAAGCTGCGTGCCGACGGCACCCTCAAGCAGCTGTCGGAGAAGTGGTTCAAGGCTGACGTGACCCAATGATCGACGCAAGCCTGCAGCTTGCGCTGGATTCCGCGCCCTTCCTGCTCAAGGGCGCGGTCTTCACAGTAGTCCTCAGCGTAGGCGGCATGTTCTTCGGACTGCTGCTGGGTTTCGGACTGGCGCTGATGCGCCTGTACGGATTCACCGCCCTGAGCTGGCTCGCCCGCATCTACGTGTCGTTCTTCCGCGGCACGCCATTGCTGGTCCAGCTCTTCATGATCTACTACGGCCTGCCGCAACTGGGCATCGAGCTCGACCCGCTGCCCGCGGCGCTGATCGGCTTCTCGCTGAACATGGCCGCGTATGTCTGCGAGATCCTGCGTGCCGCCATCGGCTCCATCGACCGGGGCCAATGGGAAGCCGCATCGAGCATCGGCATGACCCGCGCCCAGACCCTGCGCCGCGTCGTCCTCCCGCAGGCCGCGCGCACTGCGCTGCCGCCGCTGGGCAACAGCTTCATCTCGCTGGTCAAGGACACCGCGCTGGCCGCCACCATCCAGGTGCCCGAGCTGTTCCGCCAGGCCCAACTCATCACCGCGCGCACCTTCGAGGTCTTCACCATGTACCTCGCCGCCGCGCTGCTGTACTGGGTGCTCGCCAGCATCCTGTCGCACCTGCAGAACCGCCTGGAAGAGCGGGTCAACCGTCATGACCAGGAGCACGAGGCATGATCGAAGTACGCAAGCTGACCAAGCAGTTCCGCGGCCAGGAGGTGCTCAAGGGCATCGACCTGACCGTCGAGGCCGGCGAAGTGGTTGCGATCATCGGCCCCAGCGGCTCCGGCAAGACCACCCTGCTGCGCTGCCTGAACCTGCTGGAAGTCCCCAGCGGCGGCACCATCCAGGTGGGCGAGATCCGCATCGACGCCTCGCGCCCGCTGAGCGGCCAGCAGGGATTGATCCGCAAGCTGCGCCAGCACGTGGGCTTCGTGTTCCAGAACTTCAACCTGTTCCCCCATCGCACCGCGCTGGAGAACGTGATCGAAGGTCCGGTGATCGTGAAGAAGGAGCCCCGCGCCCAGGCCGAGCAACGCGCCCGTGCGCTGCTCGCCAAGGTTGGCCTGGCCGGCAAGGAAGACGCCTATCCCAAGCGCCTTTCCGGCGGCCAGCAGCAGCGCGTGGCCATCGCCCGGGCGCTGGCAATGCAGCCGGACGTGATCCTGTTCGACGAACCGACTTCGGCGCTCGACCCGGAACTAGTCGGCGAGGTGCTCTCGACCATCCGCGGCCTGGCGCAGGAAAAACGCACCATGGTCATCGTCACCCACGAGATGAGCTTCGCCCGCGACGTGGCCAACCGGGCGATCTTCATCGACAAGGGCGTGATCGTCGAACAGGGCGACGCCAAGGCCCTCTTCGCCAATCCGCGGGAAGAGCGCACACGGCAATTCCTCAGCAAGTTCCTCACCCAGGGCGCATCCTGAACCGCCGCCAACAAATCGACAAAATCGATTATTTTGCTCGGATATTTGCGCTTTTATATCGATCACTTGCGAGAGAACATAGCCCCATGAACCGCACGAGCCGGTGATTCCGCCGGCCGTGCCCATGAGGACTTCGCCATGATCGAACGCAGACCCTTCCAGCAACTCGGCGGTGCCAACCACGGCTGGCTCAATGCCAAGCACCACTTCTCCTTCGCCGAGTATTACGACCCCGAGCGTATGGACTGGGGCAACCTCCGCGTCTGGAACGATGACGAAATCGCCGCCGGCACCGGCTTCCCGCCGCACCCGCACCGCGAGATGGAAATCATCACCTACGTCCGCCAGGGCGCGATCACCCACCAGGACAGCCTGGGCAACAAGGGCCGCACCGAGGCCGGCGACGTCCAGGTCATGAGCGCCGGGACCGGCATCGTGCACTCCGAGTACAACCTCGAGAAGGACGTGACCAGGATCTTCCAGATCTGGATCATCCCCTCGGTACGCGGCGGCACGCCGTCCTGGGGCGCCAAACCCTTCCCGAAGGGCGACCGCGCCGGGCGCTTCGTCACCCTGGCCAGCGGCTATGAGAACGACGCCGACGCCCTGCGCATCCGCGCCGAAGGCCGCCTGGTCGCCGCCACCCTCAAGGCCGGCCAGAGCGCCGAGTACGGGTTGGGCGCAGACCGCCGCGCCTACCTGGTGCCGGCAACCGGCAAGGTGGAAGTGAATGGCGTGCTGCTGGAAGCCCGCGACGGTGCCGCAATCGCCGATGAGGCGGTGGTGAAGGTGACAGCCCTGGAAGACAGTGAGGTCATCCTGGTGGACATCGCCTGACAGCATGCAATGGAAACGAAAAAGGCACGCCGATTGGCGTGCCTTTTTCGTCATGCAAATGAATCAGATGCCCAAAGCACTCACTGCAGCGGCAACCAGAATCCCAACGATAACGCCCGCGACAATCTCGATGCGAGTGTGCCCCATGCGCTCCCGTAGCGGCTGATGATCCGCCCCAGCTACAGCCAGCCGATTGATTGCCGCAGCATGTTTTCCAACCTGCCGACGTAGGCTATTGGCATCAAGCATTACGATAAAAGCCAAGGTCAAGGCGATGCCGAATGCCGGCTGATCCATGCCGTGCTTGAAAGCAATCAGGGCAGCCATGCTACTGACAATCGCACTGTGATTGCTCGGCAGGCCGCCATAGCCAATCAAGCCGAACGCGGGCTTTCCAGCCTTGATGCTATTGATGGCGAACTTGCTGCAACCAGCGACCAGCCATGCCAGGAACGGCGTCAGCAAATACGAATAAGTACTCATACCGGCATTCCCGGCCAGAGTGCCCACATGCACAGCCCCCCCCATACGACCACCGTCAGCAGCAGTTGCCAATCTGCCAGTAGTGCATCGGTAGGCGACTCACCACCGTCCAGCGTCTCAACCACGTACCAGTAACGGAACAGACCGAACAGCACCAGGGGAACGGTGATAACAAGGTCCGGCTTCGCTGACATTACGAACATGCTGTAGAAAAGCAGCGCGCCCGTAGCGGAGATTCCCGCATAGCGATCGACCAGAGCAAGCGAATACTTGCCTAACACTTCGCGAGCGCCAGCACCGCTTTTACTCAACTCCTGCCGGCGCTTCACCGCCGCCAGATAGAGCGCCAGGCAGAGCGTCGTCACGAACATCCAGGAGGAAACTGGAACACTCAGGGCCACGGCACCGGCATAGACCCGCAGGACGAAGCCGATGGCGATGGTGAAGATATCGACTACGGGCTGATGTTTCAGGACGAAAGTGTAGGCAAGGTTCAACAGCATATAGGCCAGGATCACACTGATGACCTTGGGCAACAGGAATCCCCCCACGGCGAGGACACAATACAGACCAACCAGCAACGTCAATGCTGCGGGGACAGAAACTGCTCCGCTGGCAAGAGGTCGCGACTTCGATTTGAGCGGATGCAACCGATCACGCTCGATATCACGCCAGTCGTTGATGATGTATGTCGCAGATGATGCAACACAGAACAGCAGCGTCGCCTGAAACGCATGACTAATGGCGTAGAAGTTGAGAAACTCCCCGGAAAAGACCAAGGGTGCAAGGACGAATCCGTTCTTCACCCACTGCCTGGGGCGCAACAATTTGATCAGGCCTCGCGCCTGCCCCACACCACTCTTCCCCACCAGTGATTCCTGCATGTACTTTTCCTGATTATTCTCTTTAGAAGAATCTTGATGAAACTGGCACTTATCTACGCAATTCTTGCATTAATCGCTACCGCAGCAAACATAGGGTCACAGGACCTGGTCGTCAGAAATTACTCCGGCCCCTACTCGATCACTCTTTCGATCTTTGTCGGGACGGGCGTCGGCCTGCTGCTCAAATACGTTCTTGACAAGCGCTATATCTTTCGCTTCAAGGCTCGAGATGTGGCCCATGACGGACAGACCTTCTTCCTTTACACCGTCATGGGCCTAGCCACGACAGTCATCTTCTGGGGCTTCGAGTTCGCCTTCCAGCACATATTCCAGTCCGACGGCATGCGCTATCTCGGCGGAGTGATCGGTCTGGCGATCGGCTATGTGACCAAGTATCACCTGGACAAGCGCTACGTATTTCGCATGGAGGCCGCATGAGGCGCGTCAACGCCTGGGGCCGGCTCGAAGCGCCGCTCCATGAGGTCATCCCACTTTCCAACCCCGAACGTGTCGCGCAGACTCTTGTAGGCAGCAGGCTGCCCGGCCTGGCCCATGGCATGGGACGCAGCTACGGGGACAGCTGTCTCAACGCCGATGGCACCCTGTGGCTGACTCAGGCAATGGATCACCTGATCCAGTTCGATGAGCGCTCCGGGAGACTGACGTGCGAGGCAGGAGTCCTACTCAGGGACATTCAGCGCCTGGCGGTGCGGCGCGGCTGGATACTGCCTGTCACACCGGGCACCCAACTGGTCACCGTGGGCGGAGCTATCGCCAATGACGTGCACGGCAAGAACCATCACATCCTCGGTTCTTTTGGCGACCACGTGCAGCGCGTCCGCCTCGTACGCACCGACGGCACAACTCTCGACTGCGGGCCACAATCGGAACGGGGTTGGTTCCGAGCTACCGTAGGCGGCCTTGGGCTGACGGGAGTGATAGTCGAAGCCGAGCTGCAATTGCGCCGGGTAGCCAGTCCCTGGCTGGATACCGAAACTATTCCCTATGGAAACCTGAACGAGTTTTTCGCCCTTGCCGACAGCTCGGAGGCAGGTTGGGAACAGACTGTGTCGTGGATCGATTGCCTATCGAAAGGCGGTAGCCGCGGCATCTTCATGCGTGCCAATCCGGCCGCCAGCGGACCGCGAGACGAGCCACGCGGGCGCAAGCTAGGCATGCCTTTCGTCCCGCCGGTATCGCTGGTCAACGGCCTGTCGCTGCGCCCCTTCAACACTGCCTACTACCGTCTCAACCAGCGCAAGGCCGGCAAGGGAGTTGCGCACTACGAACCGTTCTCCTACCCACTCGACAACATTCGCGACTGGAACCGCATGTACGGTCCGCGCGGCTTCTATCAATACCAGAGCGTTGTTCCACGGGCAGTTGGCCAGGAAGCGGTGCAGGCCATGCTGGATGCCATCGCGGAATCAGGAGAAGGATCATTCCTTGCGGTGATCAAGACATTCGGCGAGCGACAATCGCTGGGAATGCTGAGTTTCCCGCAGCCCGGAGTCACTCTTGCGCTCGACTTCCCCAATCGAGGCGCCCGCACCCTGCGCTTGCTGGACAGGCTCGATGCGATAGTCCGCGAGGCGCATGGGCGCCTTTACCCAGCCAAGGATGCACGCATGCCGCGCGATCTATTCGAGTCCGGCTATCCGCTGCTGAATGAGTTTTTGTCCTACCGCGACCCCGGCATCAGCTCGGGGCTGTCCCGCCGCCTGCTAGGAAGCTGAAGTGAACAGGAAACGTATCATCATCGTCGGAGCAACCTCCTCCATCGCCGAACACTGTGCGCGCCTCTGGGCCCAGGGCCAGGAGGTCGACATGACCCTGGTGGGCCGCGACCTGCAGCGCCTGCAGCGCATCGCTACGGACCTGAACGTCCGCAGCCCGAACAGCGAAATACACTGCTCGACTGCCGACTTCGTCGATCCTCAATCCATTCAGCGGCAAGTCGATGAATGGCTGGCCGCCGGCCCCGCTGACATCGCCCTGATTGCCCATGGCTCCCTTCCGGAGCAGATCGCCTGCCAAGGCAATCTGAAAGAGGCTCATCAGGCGCTGGAAATCAATGGTCTTTCCCCCGTGCTGTTCGCCGAAGCCTTCGCCGCCCACATGGAGCGCAACAACTACGGCACCCTGATCATCCTCGGCTCGGTAGCCGGTGATCGCGGGCGCAAGTCCAACTATGTGTATGGCGCGGCCAAGGGCCTGGTTACCCGGTACACGGAAGGGTTGCAACATCGCCTTGCTGGCAGCGACGTCAAGGTGATGCTGGTAAAGCCGGGCCCTACCGATACGCCAATGACTGCACACCTGAAGAGTGAAGGTGCTCGCCTTGCGTCGGTGGAAGACGTTGCCAACGATATTGTCCAGGCCGCGGGCAAGGGGGTTGCAACGCTCTACACCCCTCGCAAATGGCAATTGATCATGTGGATTATCCGACACATGCCTGCGGTGATCTTCAACAAACTCAACATCTGACCCTGATCGCGCCCGCCCTGCACTTGCAGGGCGTATTGCTCGCACTTATCGCTTGCGGCAAAGACTCATGCCGTCGCCGATCGGCACCAGCGAGTAGTCGACCCGAATGTCCTCCTTCAACGCCCGGTTGAGCTGCTGGATGGCCCGCGTGTCGTCGCTTTCGGGCTCCACTTCCAGCACCCTGCCACTCCACAACACATTGTCGAAGACCACCAGCCCGCCGCTGCGCAGCAGGGTGACGGCGTATTCGAAGTAGGTGGGATAACGCGCCTTGTCGGCATCGATGAAGACCAGGTCGAAACGACCGCCCTCCCCGCCGGCCATCAGGCTCTCCAGCGTCGACAGCGCCGGCCCCAGGCGTAGCTCGATGCGGCTGTCGACGCCCGCCTCCCGCCAGTGGCTGCGCGCGATCTCGTTGTAGTCACCAGGCAGATCGCAGCACAAAAGATGCCCGTCGGCGGGAAGCGCTTCGGCCATGCACAGCGCGCTATAGCCGGTGAAGGTACCCACTTCGAGAATGCGTCGGGCGCCGATCAGCTTCACCAGCAAGGCGAGGAATTGCCCCTGCTCCGGGGCGACCTGCCAGCGCGACATCGGCAGCGCGGCAGTCACCTCGCGCAGGCGAGCCTTGATGGGCGAGTCTCGCAGGGAGACATCGAGCAGGTACTGGTAGAGGGCGTCGTCCAGGTTCAGCGTGCGTGTAGTCATGACCCTTCCCGCATGGATCAGGGATGGAGAGCGAGACTCTGCACGGCGAGGACGCGCTTGGCTTCCAGGAAGGCTTTCTGCCAATAGGCGCTGTCGAGGCTGTCCAGGCGCACGGTCCCGCCCGTTCTGGGCGCATGAACGAAGCGCCCCTCTCCGACATAGATACCCGCATGACTGACGCCACGTCCACCGCTGGTGGCGAAGAACACCAGGTCACCGCTCTGCAGCGACTCGCGGCCGACGCTGGGCGCGCGCATGGTGATCATCTCGCGCGTGGAGCGCGGCAGTTGCAGGCCAGTGGCGTCGCGGTAGACGTAGCCGATCAGGCCGCTGCAATCAAAACCGCCATCGGGCGTGTTACCACCCCAGCGATAGGGCGTGCCGACCAGCCCAATGGCACGGATCAGGACGTCATCGGCGGCCTGTGAATTGTAGGCAGGGAGCGAAGGCGCATTCGCCACGGGCGGTGGCGACGGCGGAGTGCGGCTGGCGCAGGCGGCCAGGGAGGCGAGAACAGCGATGAGGATGATGCGCTGTGGAGCGAGCATGTGATGGCATCCCTGCGAAGGAATGCCATCACTTTGCACTGACAGTAACTTGAACGCAATACTTAAAGTAAAACTTTAAGTTTAGCGCGTTACCGTCTTGGGCTGGTAACCCGGCTCGAGTACGCGCTTGGCTTCCATGTAGCTCAGGCGCCAGTAGCTCTCGTCCAGGCTGTCCACCCGCACACCACCGCCACGGCGGCTGGCGGAGTGGATGAACTGACCGTCACCGATATAGATGCCGGCATGGCTCACCCGACCGCGACCACGATTGTTGAAGAAGATCAGGTCGCCCGGTTGCAGGTCTTCTTTCGAGACCAGCGGGACATCCATGGTGATCAACTCGCGCGTGGAGCGCGGCAGGTTGATGCCTGCTTCTTCGCGGAACAGATAGCCCACGAAGCCGCTGCAATCGAAACCAGTTCGTTCCGATTTCCCACCGAAGCGGTACGGAGTACCGATCAGCGAGAACGCGCGATCCAGGATGTCGGATACGTGCGAGGTCGAACTGCCGTTATAGTTTTTGGCCCCCTCGTCCTGCGACTCATCCGCCATCGTGACCTTATTCTGGTCAATCTGAAGAAAAGCGGCGCGGCTGGTCGGCGTTACGGCTACCTGGCTTTGCTGCGATTCCGGCGAATGGCTGGCACAAGCTGCCAGCAACAGAACGAAACTCATGGGCACGAGGGGTGCGAAGCGTTTAAGCATGGGCACGACCGTGTCTCATTAGTTCCATTTAATAGCGGGGTAATTTGCCCGCTCAATGAGGGTAATGCAAGTTTTTTATCGCGGAATGTGACTTAGCAGGCGCGGCATAATGTCTAAGGCTCGACCCACCATTCTTTCTTCGACCACCGAACTCAGGTCGGTCAGTCCCGGATTGACCTCGGCCGTGAAGCCTCCGGCAGCCCGCGTCCGCATCACCGGCTCGATGATGTAGGGGAAGCTCGCGGTCGTGCCCACCAGCAATACGGCATCGAATCCCTTGCGCAGTTCTGCATAGAGTGTGTTGATCGCCGCCTCCGGCAACATCTCCTCGAACAGTACCACCGGCGGGCGCAGCACGCCGCCACAGCGCACGCATTTCGGCGGCCGCGGGCCATCCAGGCGTTCGGCCAGCCCGGCATCTTCCTGGCCGCAGGACTGGCAGTAGAGCGGCGCCAGCTCGCCATGTATCTCGATCAGACGCTCCACCGGCGAGCCCGCACGGCGATGGAAGCCATCGATGTTCTGTGTCAGCACCCAGCACTCCGGCTTGAGCCGTTGCAGTTCAGCGATGGCCTCGTGGCCGGCGTTGGGCTGCGCATTGAGGCATGCCTTGCCCAGCTCCGCCAGGTACTTCCAACACAGCGCCGGGTTGTCGCGCAACATCGGCCCGGAAAGCGCCGCCTCGATGGGCAGCCCTTCTTCCGTGCGACCGTTGTAGAGGCCCCCCAGGCCGCGATAGGTGGGCATGCCGGAGTCGGCGGAGACGCCGGCGCCGGTAATCACAAGGATGCGTTCGGCGCGGGCCAGTGCCGCGCCGGTGCGTTCGATGGCCGAATCCATGCGCCCTCCTCCGCGGCCGGGCCGCGCGTCAGTGGTTGACCGTGTACGACAGCATCATCGAGATATGGCACAGTGGACGACCGCTTTGTTCCTGCCACTGGTTGAAAGCGGCCTGCACCAGCGCCAGGTCTTTCTGGCTGGTGGGCGTCTTGTCGACGATCTCCTGGGCCTTGAGTGCGGCGACCACATCGTCGCTGAGGACAAAGGTGTCCTTGCCTGCCATGCGCAGCAGGCGTGGTGCGGACATACCGCCCAACTGGTTGCCGCGCCTGGCCAGCAGTTTCCACAAGCCAACGATGTCGCTGGACGGCCAGCCCGCCAGCAGCTTGCCGAAGCTGCCGTATTCACGCGCGATGTCGAGGACCATCTGAGCGTTGCGCGGCACGCTCTTGAGCTTGCCCAGGTGGCGGATCAGCCGGGTGTCCTGCATCAGGCTCTCCAGGCGCTCGCCGCCCATCAGCACGACCTTCTCCGGGTCGAAGCCGAAGAAGACTTCCTCGAAGGCCGGCCACTTGGCGTCCACCAGGCTGTGCTTGAGGCCCGCGCGGAAGATGCGCAGGCTGATCAGCGACAGGTAACGGTCATCGCTCACCGCCGCCAGCTCCGCCGGCGTCCTGGGCTGCGGCATCCGGGCTTCCAGCGCCTCGACCGAGCCGAAGCGGTTCAGACAATACTCGTACAGCCACTGGTAATCGCGCATCGGGCGTCCTTGCGGAGGTCTTACAGGTTCATCACATCGAGGAAGCGCGGGGTGGCGGTCTCGTCGATGCGCAGGCTGTTGAAGTCGAACAGGCTGCGGTCGGCCAGTTGCGACGGCACCACGTTCTGCAGCGCGCGGAACATGATCTCGGTACGGCCCGGCGACTTGCGCTCCCAGTCCAGCAGCATTTCCTTGACCACCTGGCGCTGCAGGTTTTCCTGCGAACCACAGAGGTTGCACGGGATGATCGGGAATTCCTTGAGCACCGAGTAGGCCTCGATGTCTTTCTCGTTGCAGTAGGCGAGCGGGCGGATCACCACGTTGCGGCCGTCGTCGGAGAGCAGCTTGGGTGGCATGGCCTTGAGAGTGCCGCCGTAGAACATATTGAGGAAGAAGGTTTCCAGGATGTCGTCGCGGTGATGACCCAGGGCCATCTTGGTCGCGCCGATCTCGTCGGCGTAGGTGTAGAGGGTGCCACGGCGCAGGCGCGAGCACAGCGAGCAGGTGGTCTTGCCCTCCGGGATTTTCTCCTTCACCACCGAGTAGGTGTCCTTCTCGATGATGTGGTACTGCACGCCGATGGACTCCAGATAGGCCGGCAGCACGTGTTCGGGGAAGCCGGGCTGCTTCTGGTCCATGTTCACCGCGACGATCTCGAACTGGATCGGCGCCACCTTCTGCAGGTACAGCAGGATGTCCAGCAGGGTGTAGCTGTCCTTGCCGCCGGACAGGCAAACCATGACCTTGTCACCGTCCTCGATCATGTTGAAGTCGGTGACCGCTTCGCCAACCTGGCGGCGCAGGCGTTTCTGCAGTTTGTTCTGGTTGACCGAAAGGGTGCTGGCCATGGTGCTCTGGAATCCGAAGGGCAAGACGAAAAGCCGGTCATTTTACGCGCAAAGCGCCCCATACCCCAGCCCCCTGATCGGCTCGCTGCTAATCTGACAACATGACTCCCGATCTCGATCCCAGCCTCGACCTCGCCGACCAGCTCCTCGAACTGCTGCGCGAAGCGCCTGAAGGACTCTCCGAATTCCAGCTGATTCAGCATTTGAAGGCTCGGCACTCCACCCACGTGCCCAACCTGCCGCTGATCGACAAGCTGGTGCTGTTCCGCACCCACTTCCTGGTGTTCAACGCGCTTTACCGGCTGCGCGACCGGCTCTGGGCGGAGAACGCCGCGCACCTGGAAATCGGCCCGCTGCAGATCCGCCTCTCTCCTTATATGAGCGGCGCGCAGGCGATCGGCGAGCAGGATGCCCTGCGCGCCTACTATCTAGATGAGAAACATCTGAAAGAAACCACCGAGCGCGACGTGGAGAAGTTGCTGGAAAGCTTCTGGACGCGCATGCAGGGCAACGAGGAAAAGGCCGCCGCCCTGGCCCTTTTCGAGCTGGAAGACGGCCCGGTGGACTATGCGCTGATCAAGCTGCGCTACCGTCAGCTGGTCAGCCAGCACCATCCGGATCGCGGCGGCAGCACCACTCGGCTGCAGTCGATCAACAAGGCGATGGAAATTCTGGAGCGCTATTACAGCCGCCCGTGAAACTTCCATTTGCTCTAAACCCATGGACGACGAGGCCTTTAGCCCTCCCTATACTGCGACTTAAGGTCGCATAGGTCGGCCGAGCACCGGATGACGCTGGCTACGCGTCTCCGGCGCTTCGCTGGGGGGCGACCTTCTATAAGAAGAGGAGAATGCTGACATGATCCATCATGTGTGGGGGCTCTTCACCCATCCCGATCAGGAATGGCAGGAAATCCGTGGCGAAGAAGAATCCATCAGCCACATGTACCTGACCCACGTCCTGATCCTCGCTGCCATCCCGGTCATTTCCGCCTACATCGGCACCACGCAGGTCGGCTGGGTATTGGGCAATGCAGGACCGGTCAAGCTGACGGCCGCCAGTGCGATGCAGCTGACCATCATGACCTATATCGCCATGCTCGCCGGCGTCGCCGTGATGGGTGCCTTCATCCACTGGATGGCACGCACCTATGACGCAGCGCCATCGATGACCCAATGCGTGGTGTTTGCCGCGTACACCGCTACCCCGCTGTTCATCGGCGGCCTGGCGGCGCTCTACCCGCACCTGTGGCTGGGCATGATCATCGGCACAGCCGCGATCTGCTACACCGTCTACCTGCTCTACGTCGGCATCCCGACCTTCATGAACATTCCCAAGGATGAAGGTTTCCTGTTCTCCAGCTCCGTGCTGGCAGTGGGACTGGTGGTGCTGGTGGCGATGATCGCCTTGTCGGTGATCCTCTGGGGCAGCGGCGTCGGGCCGGAATACACCTGATCCTGATCACGAAATGAACGACCGGGCCCCAGTGGCCCGGTTTGCTTTTGCGCGCTTGCCTGAAACTCCCCGCGGCTTGCCTGAACCTGCACCCCGGACGAGCGGCCGCGAGAAATCCTCCACCCGCGCTTCGACTGCGGCATAATCTGCCCCCGTCGGAGAACCACTGTATGCCTGAACAGCTCAACGCGCGCGTCGAAGCCTGCTACCAGCAGGCCGAAGCCTTCTTCCAGCGGCGCTTTCCCCGCCCGGAAGTGAGCTTCCGGCTGCGCGGCCAGAAGGCCGGCGTCGCCCACCTCGATGAGAACCTGCTGCGCTTCAACCCGCAGCTGTATCGGGAAAACCGCGATCATTTCCTGCAGCAGACCGTGGCCCACGAAGTGGCCCACCTGATCGCCCACCAGATGTTCGGCCCGCGCATTCGCCCGCATGGCGAGGAGTGGCAGCTGATCATGCGCGGCATCTACGGCCTGCCGCCGGACCGCTGCCACACCTACGAGATCAAGCGCCGCCGCGCCACGCGCTACCTGTACCGCTGCCACTGCGGCGAAGGCAATGAATTCCCCTTCTCCGCCCAGCGCCACAACCTGGTCGCCCAGGGCCGCCGCTACTACTGCAGGCGCTGCCGCGCGACGCTGGTGTTCACCGGCGAAACCCGCCGCGAGTGATGCGACTCAGGCGATGATCTTCGCCGTCTTCAGCGCCTCGACCTGCTCTGCCGAATAGCCCAGTTCCGCCAGCACCTCGCCGGTATGTGCGCCCAGTGCCGCGCCAATATGGCGCGGCTCAGGCAGGCCGGCGGAGAAACGTATCGGGCAGGCGATCTGCTCCTGCACACCGCCCTTGCCATTGGGCACTTGCGTCACCACGCCACGCTCGCGCAGCTGCGGGTGTTCCACCGCCTCGGACAGGGACAGCATCGGCTCGACGCAGGCGTCCAGCGCGGCGAAGCGTTCCTGCCACTCGTGGAAATCGTGCTTCTCGAACTCGATGGCGATCTCGCACTTGAGCGCCTGCTGGTCTTCCGGTTTGGACGAGAGCCCGCGCGCGGCCAGTTCCGGGCGGCCGATAGCAACACAGAACTGCTGCATGAACTGCGGCTCCAGGCTGCCCACCGAGAACCAGCGGCCATCGCGGGTTCGGTAGTAGTCGTAGAAGCTGCCGCCGTTTAGCGCGAGGCCTTCCATCTCCGGCTCGACGCCGGCGGCGAGGTACCCAGCGCCCGCCATGCCGTGCAGGCTGAAGGCGCAGTCGGTCATGCTCACGTCGACCTGCTGCCCCTCCCCCGTCTGCTGCCGGTGGATGACCGCCGCCAGCAGCCCCATCACGCCATGCAGCGACCCGCCGCCGATGTCGGCCAACTGCACGCCCAGCGGCAGCGGGCCGGTGTCGCGGCGGCCGGTGTAGCTGGCGATGCCGGCCAGGGCCAGGTAGTTGATGTCGTGGCCGGCGCGGTCGCGGAACGGGCCGGTCTGGCCATAGCCGGTGATCGACACGTAGATCAGCTTCGGATTGATCGCCTTGAGCGCCTCGTAGCCGACGCCGAGCTTGTCCATCACGCCCGGACGGAACTGCTCCAGCACGATGTCGTATTCCCGCACCAGCTGTTTCACCACCTCCACCGCCTGCGGCTGCTTGAGGTCCAGCGCGATGGAACGTTTGTTGCGATTGAGGTAGGCGTGGCTGGCGGAGGTGCCGTCCACGTGCGGCGGCAGTACGCGCACCAGGTCCATGCGCGTGGGCGATTCCACGCGCAGCACCTGGGCGCCCATGTCCGCCAGCAACAGCGTGGCGAACGGCCCCGGCAGCAGGGTGGAAAAGTCCAGGATCTTCAGGGAGGTGAGCGGGCCTTTCATGGGCACTCCTAGGTCACCGAATGGAAGCGGTTGCGCCGCGCCTCAGAGCTTCATGCCGCGGCTGATGATCTCCTTCATGATCTCCGAGGTGCCGGCGAAGATGCGCTGGATGCGCGCGTTCGCGTACATCCTGCAGATCGGGTACTCCCACATGTAACCCCAGCCGCCGTGCAGTTGCACGCCCTCGTCGACCACCTTGCACAGCAACTCGGTGGTGAACAGCTTGGCTTCGGCGGCCACTTCCGGGGTGAGCTTCTTCTGGTTGTGGTCCATCACGCAGCGGTCGGTGAAGACCTGCGCCACGTCGATCTGCGTGCGCATCTCGGCGAGCTTGAAGCGGGTATTCTGGAAGTGCGCCACGGGGCGGTCGAAGGCCTTGCGCTCCTTCACGTAGTCGATGGTCGCGTTCAGCGCCGCCTCGGCGCCGGCCACCGCGCCGCAGGCGTTGGTCAGGCGCTCCTGGGCAAGCATGTTCATCAGGTAGAAGAAGCCACCCTTGGCGTCGCCCAGCAGATTTTCCTTCGGCACCTTCACGTTGTTGAAGAACAGCTCGGCGGTGTCCTGGCTCTTCATGCCCAGTTTCTTCAGGTTGCGCCCGCGCTCGAAGCCGTCCATGCCGCGCTCCACCACGAACAAGCCCATGGCGTGCTTGTTCGAAGGGTCGGTCTTCGCTGCGACTATCACCAGGTCCGACAGCAGGCCGTTGGAAATGAACACCTTGGAGCCGTTCAGAACATAGTGGTCGCCCTTGTCCACCGCCGTGGTGCGCATGCCGGCCAGGTCTGAGCCGGCGGACGGTTCGGTCATCGCCACCGCCAGGATGCTCTCTCCACGGATGATCCCCGGCAGCCAGCGGGCCTTCTGCTCGGCATTGCCGTACTCGGCGATATAGGGGCCGCAGAGCGCCGAATGCAGCGGGATCATGAAGCCCGGCTCGTTGATGGCGGCCAGTTCCTCGCACATGATCTGTTCGTAGCGAAAATCCTTCAGACCGGCTCCGCCGTACTCCTCTTCCGCCCAGGGCAGCAGGAAGCCCATCTCCCCCGCCTTGCGCCAGACGCTGCGGTCCACCACGCCGGCTTCCTCCCATTCCTCCTGGTGAGGCACCACTTCCTTGTCGAGGAAGGCTCGGAACGCATCGCGGAACAGGTTGTGCTCGGTCTCGAAGTGATTGCGCAGCATGATCGACTCCCGGTGGGTTGAGTGCCCGCAGGGTATTTGCTGGCCGCGCGCGCCCTCAATGACGCGAACGCTCAGGGTCGATTGACGCAATCGGCCAGGGAATGCGAGTGTGAAACTTCCCAGAGCCGCAGCGGAGAGCGCCCGCATGCAGATTCGCCCTTTCCAGGCAGAGGACATCCCGCCGTACGAAAGCTGGTTCGACGATCCGGTGCTCTATGCGCAACTGGGCCCGATGGATCGCTACTGGCTGGAACAGGTGCTGAACGATGCGGAAAAGGCTCAGTACAGCATTCTGCGTGGAGACGTGCTGGTCGCGGTGGTGGGGGTTTGCCTGCCCACCCCGACGCATCCCTATTACTTCGTTACCGACCTCGCAGTACGCCCGGAGTTACGCGGCTCGGGGGTCGGTCGCACAGTGATGACGTTGGTGATGAGCCAACCGGAACTGCAGAGCAACCCCTTGTGGCGGGCCAGCGTGAGACCGGACAACCCCGCGGCGCTGGCGTTCCTTATCAGGCTGGGCTGGACACGGCTGGAAATGGGCAATCCGTTCGATGAGCTGCTCGAGTTCGAATTCCGCCGACGGCCAGCGGGGCCCAGTTTTCGCTGAGGCAAATCCTGTAGGAGCGAGCTTGCTCGCGAACGATGTTTCAGGCTGCTCCGGCATGCAGCAGGTTCGCGATCAATAACGATGGCATCCCCCTCGCTCCTACAGAAGAGCTTTCCGGTGGCCATAAAAAAACCCCCGCCGAGGCGGGGGTTCACACAAAGGAGTCAACGGTACTGCGTAGTGCTTAGAACACGTACTGCAGACGGGTCACGACGCCGCTGCCGTCATCGTCGCCATTGGCGTTGCGGATACCGTCGGTGGTCAGGTGAACGTAGTCGAGGGAGACCTTCACCGCTTCGTTGGCGTACCAGTTCACACCGATGGTGTTGGTGGTGGCCTTGGTGTCGCCCACGTCGCGGGTAGCGGTGGCTACGGTCACGTTCGGGTCATCGACCTTGATGTGGTCGTAGCGGTAGAAGACTTCCCAGGCACCGAGCTGCTTGTCAGCCGGCTTGATGGTGTCGAACTTGGCGCCATCGAGCTTGTACACGCGAGACTCGCCGGTGATGGTGTAAGCCAGCTGACCGTAGTAGCCGTCGGCCTTGATGTCCTGGTAGGCGTCGGCGTCGGCCTTCAGCTTGCGCTTGAGGTATTCGGCCTGAGCAGAGAACGGACCGAAGGCGTAAGCGAATTCAGCCCCCCAGGTGGAGTCGTCCTTGTAGGAGCCGGCCGGGCTCAGGGTGGCGCCGCCGAAGGTGGCACGGTTGCCGTTTTCGCCAGCATCGTTACCACCGTTGGTGGCCACGCCACGCATGCCCAGACGCGGACGGATGCGGGAGTCGAAGGCGGTGTCGTCCAGGTCACGGTAGGCGTAGTCCACGCCAACGTGCAGTACGTTGCCGTCGGTGTTCATCGGTGCGAACACGCCACGGAAGTTGAACTGCTTGACGCTGTCGCCGTCGGTGTCATCGGCGTCCTTGGCGAATACGCCAGCGTCGAGGTAAGCCATGTTGGCGACTACACCGCCAACCTGGGCACCCATGCCGTCCTGGTGGGTGTTGATCCAGTCAGCCAGTTCGTAGGCCGAAGTACGCTCGGTAGCGGTAACCCACTTGGAGCTGGTGGCTTTTTCCAGACCGAAGTCCGGGTCGAAGCGACCGAACTTCAGGGTGACCGGGGCGAAGCCGATATAGCTGAAGGAAGCTTCGTCGAAGTAACCGTTGTCCGAGTTACCCGAGTTGTGGGACATGTCGTAGTTGATCTGGTATTTCCAGTCACGGTACATGGTGCCGCCCAGCTCCAGGTAGGCACGACGGAAGTACGCGGCGTCAGCATCGTTGCCATTCTTGGTGTAGAAACCATCGAAACGGCTGTAATCCGCTTGCAGACGGCCACCCAGCTTGAAGCTGAACTCCTTGTCGGTGGTGCCGACCTCAAGGCCGCCCTTGGTCTTGATAACGATATCGGCGCCATCGGTGGTGACTGTACCTGCGAAAGCCTGGGCGGAAACGGCCAGTGCCAGGGCAGTGGCGGCGTAACCGGCGAAGTGCTTACGGATCATCGAAGATTCCCCTTAATGGTATTTAGCGTTGAACACGCCGAGTGCCTGGCTGCTGCGCGGCCCCCAAGGTCACGCACAGGCCGTCTGGCGGCCCCCGTTTGTGTTGCTGGGAATCTTGGCGAGGGGTTATTTCAGATCAGTTGCTCGTAGATAAAACTTTTATTACAAAGGAACTTTTGATTTCTTTGAGTCATAAAGCACCTAGACCACGTCCGACTAAGGCCCGGGCGCTTTCCGATCGCCGCTTTGGCGGTATGCTTTCACCTTCCGCTGAAAGACCTTGTCCTCAGGCCTCTCCATGCACGAACTGCAACCCCTGATCCAACAGCACGGCCTTTCCCTGCTGTTCCTCAACGTCCTGCTGGAGCAGCTCGGCCTGCCGATTCCCGCCTACCCGGCCCTGGTCGTCGCCGGCGCCCTCGCCCTGCAAGGCAGCGGCGTGCCGCTGGGAGAAGCCCTGGCGGTGGCGGTCGTCGCCTGCCTGATCGCTGATTGCATCTGGTACTTTGCCGGCCGGCGCTATGGCGGTTTCATGCTGCGCAGCGTGTGCAAGGTCTCACTGTCGCCGGACAGCTGCATCCGCCAGAGCCAGAGCCTGTACCTGCGCATCGGCCCGCGCGCGCTGCTGATCTCGCGCTTTCTGCCGGGCGCCAGCGCGCTGACCACCACCATGGCCGGCATGACCGGCACCCGCCTGCACCGCTTCCTCGGTTACGACTGCGCCGGCGCCGCGCTCTGGGCCGGTTCCGCCCTGATGATCGGCAGCATCTTCAGCGACGCGGTGGATTACGTGCTCGGCTGGCTCAGCCAGTACGCCAGCCTCGGCGCCGCGCTGCTGCTGGGCGCCTTCGCCCTGTTCATCGCCTGGAAGTTCTGGCAGCGCTACAGCCTGCTGCGTCGCACCTCGAAAATTCCGCGCATCAGCGTCGACGAACTGCGCGCCCGGATCGACGCCGAGCAGCCGCCGCTGATCCTCGACGTGCGTGCGCAGTTCGATGGCGAGGCGATCCCCGGTTCCATCCCCTTCGGACTCGACGCACCGCTGGACGAGCTGCGCGACAGCCTGGGCGATCGCGACGTGGTGATCTATTGCGCCTGCCCCCACGAGCTCTCCGCCGCCATGCTCGCCGAGCGCCTGCAGGCGTCCGGCCATCCGCGCGCGTGGGCGCTGTCGGGCGGGCTGGATGCGTGGCATGCGCAGGGGTCGGGCTAGGCGCGGATATGCCTGTCGGGGCCAATTTAGCTACGTACTGCGTGCCAGCCGGGCTGATCGCGGACGGCCCCACTCCTACGAGAGCTGCAGTGGCATGCACGAGCCTGTAGGAGCGAGCTTGCTCGCGAAGCGAGGTTTCCGGCGGCTCCGGTGTCAGGCGGATTCGCGTTACGAAGAGCCGTTGGTGGATTCAGCGCCGCGAATGATCCCGCCGCAGCTCGGCAAGATGAGCGGCAAGCAGGTCGGTGTCGGCGCTGTTTTTCTCCGGCAGCGCACGCAGGGTCGCCTGGGTCAGCCGCATCTGCCGCAGATAACGCCGGCAGTTGCGGCACAGCAGCAGGTGCCGGCGCAGCGCCAGCTTCTCGCGAAAGCCCAGTTGTTCGTCCAGCAGGTCGCTGGAGCGCGCCACCAGTTCCTTGCAGGTCAGCATTCCCCGGTCTCCTCGAAGTGCTCCAGCGTGGCGAACACCTTCAGCCGTGCGCGATGCAGCAGCACCCTGACATTGGAGAGCGAAACGTCCAGAAGATTACAGATCTCGTCCAGTTCCAGCCCCTGCCGCTCGCGCAGCAGCAGGACGCTGCGCTGCAGCTCGGACAGGCTGGCGAGGGTGTTTTCCAGGCATTCGCGCAATTCGTCCTCGGCCAGCAGGGCCTCCGGGGAGTCCTCGTGCCAGGCCAGCGGCGCCGGGCTCCAGTGACCATCGGCGGCGAAACGGGCGTCGTCGATGCTGCCGTGGGGTGCGGGCAGGTCGTCCAGGGAGACCTCCCGGCGAACCTTGCGCAGGCGGGATTTGGCGGTATTGGCGGTGATGGTCAGCAGCCAGGTCTTGAGGCTGGAGCGCCCCTGGAAGCCGTCCAGATTGCGCACGGCGGCGAGCCAGGCGTCCTGCACCACTTCATCGGCCTGGGCACCGCCGACGATGGCGATGGCCACGGCGCGCATCGCACCCTGGTAGGTGGCTACCAGGGTGCGGAATGCCTGCTGGTCACCGGCCAGCAGGCGCGACAACAGTCCGCTGTCGTCGAGGGGCACGATCAGCGCTTGCGCAGGATCACGCTGCCGATGGAGTAACCGGCACCGAAGGAACTCAGCACGCCGATGGAGCCGGCGGGCAGGTCGTCCTGGTGCTTGTGCAGGGCAATCACCGAGCCTGCCGAGCTGGTGTTGGCGTAGGTGTCGAGGATCACCGGCGCCTCGTGGGCCTCGGCGTCGCGGCCGAGCAGCTTGCGGGTGATCAGCAGGTTCATGTTCAGGTTGGCCTGGTGCAGCCAGAAACGCTTCACGTCGCTGACCGGGATATCGTTCTGCGCCAGGTGCTCGCCGATCAGCTCAGCCACCATCGGACACACGTCCTTGAACACCTTGCGGCCTTCCTGCACGAACAGCTTGTCGCGCGCACCGATGCCCTCTTCCGCAGCGCGGTTGAGGAAGCCGAAGTTGTTGCGGATGTTGTTGGAGAACTGGGTCAGCAGCTTGGTGCTCACCACGTCGAACTGGTGCTTGGAAGTGGCCTGGTCGGCACGCTCGACGATCACCGCGGTGGCGGCATCGCCGAAGATGAAGTGACTGTCGCGGTCGCGGAAGTTCAGGTGACCGGTGCAGATTTCCGGGTTGACCATCAGGATGGCGCGGGCCTGGCCGAGCTGCACGCTGTTCACCGCGGCCTGCAGGCCGAAGGTGGCCGAGGAGCAGGCGACGTTCATGTCGAAGCCGAAGCCCTGGATGCCGAGGGCGGCCTGCACTTCGATGGCCACCGCCGGGTAGGCGCGCTGCAGGTTGGAGCAGGCCACGATCACCCCGTCGATGTCCGCGGCGGTACGGCCGGCGCGCTGCAGGGCTTCCTTCGCCGCATGCACGGCCATTTCGCAGAGGATGCCCCAGTCTTCGTTGGAGCGCTCCGGAATGCGCGGAGTCATGCGCTGCGGATCGAGGATGCCTTCCTTGTTCACCACGAAGCGGCTCTTGATTCCGGAGGCTTTCTCGATGAAGGCGGAGCTGGATTCGGCCAGCGGCTCCATCTCGCCCTTGGCGATGGCCTCGGCGTGCTGCTCGTTGTGACTGCGGACGTAGCTATTGAAGGATTCCACCAGTTCATCGTTGGAAATGCTGAACGGCGGGGTGTACAGGCCGGTTCCGCTGATCACGACTTTATGCACGGTCAATCCTCTTCAAATATCGGGCCGCCGGACCAGGCGGCAGGTTAGGCATCAAGGTGCCCGCACGGCGGCCGGCACTGGATAGTCTGGAGCTCCGCGACACGGCGCGGATACCCGGGGGAGATGGCAAGGCAGTCTGCCATCCCCGTCTGCAGGCGGCATCTTTCGCCGCCCGGCGGTCCGCGGTGGCACCTTAGTACAACCACGGGACGCTGATTATGCTGCAATTTTCGGCAAAAAGTCGCCGACAAAGCGTGGTGATTGCGCCACTTTCCGTAAGAAAGCTTCGTACTGCCTGGCATGGCCCGATCGATTGAATTTCTGCAAGGGCATCATAGCCACCACTGGCGCGCCGGAATCGGCAGCGGCCCGTATGCTTCACGTCATTGCCCAGGGAGACAGACAGGATGAGTGACATGCCCCGCCCGGAAATGGACGAACAGACACTGGAATTTGCCAACCAGGTGATCGATCTGGCCCGCCAGGGCGATACCGAGCGCCTCGCCGCGCTGCTGCGCCAGGGCCTGCCGGCCAATCTGCGCAACCACAAGGGCGACAGCCTGCTGATGCTGGCCAGCTACTACGGCCACCTCGACACGGTGCGCGTGTTGCTGGAGCACGGCGCCGACCCGGACCTGCGCAACAACGCCGGGCAGACTCCTCTGGCCGGTGCGGCCTTCAAGGGTAACCTGCCGATGGTCCGTCTGCTGCTGGCGCAAGGTGCCGACGTCGAGGGCGCCTCAGCCGACGGTAAGACTGCGCTGATGATGGCGGCGATGTTCAATCGTCCGGAGATCGTCCGCTGCCTGCTGGAACACGGCGCCAACCTTGCCGCCCAGGATGCCAGCGGCCTGACGCCCCTGGCCGCCGCGCGGATGATGAACGCCGCTGATACCCTCGCCCTGCTCGAAGCGGCCTGAGCCACTCAGGCCGGGTCGCTGTGGACCAGCCGGTTGCGGCCTTCCGCCTTGCCGCGATACAGGCGACGGTCGGTGCAGCGGTAGAGTTCGTCGGCATCCAGGCCATCGGTGGGCCACTCGGCCAGGCCAAAGGTGGCGGACAGCGGAATGTGCTGCCCGCCGTACTCCAATGGCCGCCGGGCCACTTCCTGGCATAGCGCCTCCACCAGCGGCTGGGCATCGAAGCGGTCGGTGAACGGCAGCAGGATGCCAAACTCCTCCCCGCCCAGACGGCCGATCAGGTCGGTGGCGCGCAGCCGGTGGCGCAGGCACTTGCACAGGTGCTGCAGGGCCTTGTCACCGGCCTCATGCCCCCACTGGTCGTTGATCAGCTTGAAGTGGTCGACATCCAGCACCACCAGCACCAGTCGCGTGTCGTAGCGGGCCGATTCCTGGATGCAGCGCTGCAAGGCGCGCTGGAAGCTCTCGCGACTGGCTACCCCGGTCAGCGTGTCGGTGAGTGCAAGGCGGCGCAGCTGCTTGTAGGCATCGGCGCGGCGCCCTTCGTAGAGGTGCATGAAGGCCAGTACCAGCACACCGCAGAATATGCCATTGCCGATATCGATCAACCCTGGCGCATCCAGCCGCAGATGGTTCATGTAGAGGTACATCAGGGTCGCCAGCAGCATGAACGGCACGCTCAGCAGGAAACCGCGCCACTGCCCCAGCAACAGATAGGCCATGACCGGCATCAGGTAGACCCAGACAAACGCCGAGGCCGAGGCCTTGGGCATGACGATGATATAGAGGATGAAACAGAAGGTCGGAATCAGGTAGGCGAAGATCCATGGCACCAGGTGGCGCACCCGCTTGAGCCGGTGCGAGGCCCACAACAGCAGGCCACAAGCCGCCGCCTCGGCGATGGCCAGCCAATAGTTGCCGGCCAGGCTCTGGAGGATGCAGAACACCCCCAGGGTCACTCCGGTGCAGACGAAGATCAGCCGCATCAGCAGGCGATGATCAGCCTCTTCCAGCCCCGATGGCCCGGTGCTGGGCTCGTAGAGTTGCTCGGGATCGCTGTTGTGGTACATCAGCCTGGCTCCTTGGCTCGGCCGTCAGCGGGTCGACCGTCCCCATCATCCGGCCTGTCTCCCGTCTCAGAAGACTACTCCAATTTCCCACAGTCCGTAGGGCTATCTGACTGATTCATTCGCTGCGCTGGCCGATTCACGGCAGGATCGGCCGCTCTGGGCTAGCCTTCGCTGCATCATCCGTGGAGGAAATCTATGCGTTCGATCCTTGCTGTCCTGTCGTTGCTGGTGCTGTCCGGCTGCGCCTCATACCAGAGCGATGAAGTCCATCCCGTTCCCAGCGATCGACTGCTGGCCTATCAGCAACCGGGCAAGGACAGCGTCCAGGTCGACGTGACCCGCGACGTGGGCTATATCGGTGGCGGCTGCTACGTCGCTGTCACCATCGACCACGAAGTGGCGGCGCGCATTGGCAAGGGCGAATCGGCCAGCTTCCACGTGCCGGTCGGCAAGCACGTGGTCGGCATCATCGGCGACAAGGACGGCGACGGCCTGTGCAGCAAGGCGATGCTGCGCCGCGAACTGCTGGTGTCGCTGGAGCCCGGCGGCAACAACGCCTTCCGCATCAACAGCGACAACCGCACCGGTTTCGACATCAAGCCGGCGGTCCAGTAACCGCCGGCTCGGGTGCGCCTCAGCCGTTCAGACGAGCGACGAGGCGTGCCTGCAACTTCTCCAGTTCCGCCGCCTCGGCCTTGTTCGCCGCGTGAATCCCCAGGCCTTCGCCAGCATAGCGCGGGACGATGTGCATGTGGATATGGAACACCGTCTGCCCTGCCGGCGCACCGTTGAACTGGGCGACCTGCACGCCATCGGGGTTGAGCTCCGCCACCAGCACGCCGGTCAGGCGCTGCACCACGCGCATCACCTTGCCCAGCGCCTCGGGATCGACCTCGAGGATGTTGCGTGCCGGGGAGTTCTTCGGAATCACCAGGGTATGGCCGTAGGACTGCGGGAACAGGTCGAGGAAGGCGAGCACGTCGTCGTCCTCGTACAGCTTGTAGCAGGGGGCGTCGCCGCGAATGATCTGGGCGAAGATGTTCTGCGGGTCGTAGGTGCCGTGCAGGCTCATGATGGGTTCCTTTTCCCTTGACTGGGTGTGGGGCCGATGACTATGGGACCGCACCATACCGGTTTGTCGCCCGCTGGTCATGACCGGCGACGCGCAGCGGTCTATCCTGAGGCCTTTCGCTCAACAGATCGGAGTTTGCATGTCGGATCTTTCCGCGTTCCCCATCACCCGCAAATGGCCCGCCGAACACCCTGACCGCCTGCAGCTGTACTCGCTGCCCACGCCCAACGGCGTGAAGGTCTCGATCATGCTCGAAGAGCTCGGCCTGCCCTACGAACCGCACCTGGTCAGCTTCGAGCGCAACGACCAGATGTCCCCGGAATTCCTCTCGCTCAACCCGAACAACAAGATCCCCGCGATCATCGATCCCAACGGTCCGGACGGCAAGCCGCTGGCATTGTTCGAGTCCGGCGCGATCCTGGTCTACCTCGCCGACAAGACCGATTCGCTGATCGCCCCCGGCGCCAGCGGCCGCTACGAGACCCTGCAATGGGTGATGTTCCAGATGGGCGGGATCGGCCCGATGTTCGGCCAGATCGGCTTCTTCAACAAATTCGCCGGCAAGGACTACGAGGACAAGCGCCCGCTGCAGCGCTACGTCGATGAAGCCAGGCGTCTGCTGGCCGTGCTCGACCAGCGCCTGGAAGGCCGCGACTGGATCATGGGCGAGCGCTACACCATCGCCGACATCGCCACCTTCCCGTGGATCCGCAACCTGATCGGTTTCTATGAGGCCGGCGAGTTGGTGGAATTCGAGAAGTTCACCAACGTGAAGCGCGTGCTGGAACGCTTCCTCGCGCGGCCAGCGGTGCAGCGCGGGCTGAATATCCCGAAGCGGGATTGAGGATTCACACCCTGTAGGAGCGAGCTTGCTCGCGAACGGATTCCCCGGCAGCTCAGGAGCTGGACGGGTTCGCGAGCAAGCTCGCTCCTACGAAGAGCTCGAGCATCAGGCTTCGACCTGGCTCCACTGCTTCGACAGGCGCTTGTCCGACACCGGCAGCTTGGTCCCCAGTTGCTGGGCGAACAGCGAGACGCGGTACTCCTCCAGCATCCAGCGGTACAGCACCAGCTCCGGGTCGCGCTTGCCTTCCTGGGCGTGCTTGGCCAGGCGCGCCGAATACTGTTCCCAGTAGCCGGCCATCTCGCTGCTCCATACGCGGTCGCGCTGGACCTGGCCGGCAACCTTGTCCAGACGCTGCTCGACCGCCTTGAGGTAGCGCGGGATTTCCTTCAGCCACTCCAGCGGCGTGTCGCGCACGAAGCCGGGGTAGACCAGCTTGGCCAACTGGCCCTTCACGTCGTTCAGCGGCACGGTCATGGCGAGGTCGACCTTGCCCTTGAAGCGCTTTTGCAGGCCGTGCCAGAGCTTGAGGATTTCCAGGGTCAGGCGGGCAATTCGCTCGGCGTGCTCGGTCCAGGCACCACGCTTCTTCTCGGCCAGTGACGCGAGCCCGGCGCCGTCGCGCGGCAGGTTGTTCTCACCGTCGAGAATGGCGCTGTCCAGGCTGGCCAGCAGGATGTCTTCCACCAGCGCCTCGACCCGGCCCAGCTCGCGGTAGAGCAGGCCCATATCGGTCTGCCCCGGCAACTTGCTGCGCAGGAACTTGGCCGGCTCGGCAAGCTGTTGCAGCAGCAGGCGTTGCAGGGCCCGGCGGTGCTGGTAGTCGGCCTCGGCCTGGGTCGGGAAGCGGTTTTCCTTCACCACGCCGGCCTCTTCCACCAGCGCCGGGTAGACCGTCATCGACAGCCCGGCGACCTTCTGCTGGACCTTCTCCGCCACTTCCGTGAAGCCCTTGGCTTCCACCGGTTTCTGCGGCTTGTCCGCCTGCGGGATCGCCAGCGCGGCCTGGCTGGCCTCGGCGAAACGCGCGGTAAGTTCGACCAGGTCGCGGCCTTCGCCGAGGAACTTGCCGCGGGCGTCGACCACTTCGATGTTCATGCGTAGGTGGCTTTCCACCTGGGTCTCGGCTTCCGCCCAGGCTTCTTCCGTGACGCGGCTGCCGGTCATGCGCTGCAGCTCGCGACCGAGGGATTCGGACAGTTTGCCTTCGGCGAAGACCATCTTGCCCAGCGCAGCCTTGACGAAGTCCGGCACCGGCACGAAGTTCTTGCGGATCGCCTTGGGCAGGCTGCGCACCAGCTCCACGCACTTGGCCTCCAGCAGGCCCGGCACCAGCCATTCCAGGCGTTCGGCGGGCAGTTGCGGCAACAGGGGCGCGGGCACTCGCACGGTTACGCCGTCACGCACGTGGCCCGGCTCGAAGTGATAGGTCAGAGGCAATTGCAGTTCCCCCAGACGCAGGCGGTCCGGGTAGAGGCCGGCGGTGACCTCGCTGGCGTCACGGGCGAGGACATCTTCCTCGCGCATGATCAGCAGGTTCGGCTGCTGCTTGTGCTCGCGTTCGTACCACTTCTCGAAGCTGGCGGACTGGTAGATGTCCGCCGGCAGGCGCGCGTCGTAGTAGGCGAACAGGGTTTCCTCGTCGGCGAGGATGTCGCGCCGGCGGGCCTTAGCTTCCAGCTCGTCGAGCTTTTCCAGCAGCTGGCGGTTGGCCGACAGGCACTTGGCGCGGCTGTTGATCTCGCCACGCACCAGCGCCTCGCGGATGAACATCTCGCGGGATACCGGGGAATCGATCGGGCCATAGTGCACGGCGCGGCGGCCGATGATGATCAGGCCGTAGAGGGTGACCTGCTCGTAGGCCACCACCTGGCCACGGCGCTTTTCCCAGTGCGGCTCCAGGTAGTTCTTCTTAACCAGGTGCCCGGCCAGCGGCTCCAGCCAGTCCGGCTCGATCTTCGCGACCATGCGGGCGAACAGCTTGGTGGTCTCCACCAGTTCGGCGGCCATGATCCACTGCGGCTTCTTGCGGCCGATCACGCTGGAAGGGTGAATCCAGAAGCGTCGCTGACGCGCGCCGAGGTAGTCGCCCTCCTCCGCCTTCTGGCCGATCTGGCTGAGCAGGCCGGAGAGGATTGCCTTGTGCACGGCGGCGTAGTCGATGTCGCGGGCCTTTGGCTCGTCCGCCTTGGCGACCGGCTGGCGGCCACGGTTGTCGTGCTGCCGGGGCTGTTCGCGCGCGGGGTCGTTCTTGCGCTGGGCGCCGTCAGACTTGGAGCCGAAGGGCAGCTGCAGTTCGCGGCAGATCAGCGTCAGCTGGCGGTGCGCATCGCGCCATTCACGCAGGCGCAGGTAATTGAGGAAGTTTTTCCGGCACCAGTTGCGCAGGGCGTTGGAGCCCAGCGCCTGGCGCTGTTCCTCGAAACCGCGCCAGAGGTTGATCAGTGCGGCGAAGTCCGAGTCCGGGTCCTTCCACTGGGCGTGGGCCTGGTCGGCGGCCTGCTGGCGGTCCATCGGGCGCTCGCGCGGGTCCTGTACCGACAGTGCACTGGCCACGGTGAGCACTTCCGGCAGGCTGCCCTGCTGCGTCGCTTCCAGCAGCATGCGGCCCAGGCGCGGGTCGATCGGCAGGCGCGCCAGCTGGCGGCCCAGCGGCGTGAGCTGGCCCTCGCGGTTCACCGCCGAGAGTTCCTGCAGCAGGGTGAAGCCGTCGTTGATCGCCTTGCCATCCGGCGGCTCGATGAAGGGGAAGGCCTCGATGTCGCCCAGGCGCAGATGCAGCATCTGCAGGATCACCGCCGCCAGGTTGGTGCGCAGGATTTCCGGATCGGTGAAGGCCGGGCGGCCGTTGAAGTCTTCTTCGCTGTACAGCCGCACGCAGATGCCCGGCTCGACCCGCCCGCAACGGCCCTTGCGCTGGTTGGCGCTGGCCTGCGAGATGGCTTCGATGGGCAGGCGCTGGACCTTGGCGCGGTAGCTGTAGCGGCTGATGCGCGCGGTGCCGCTGTCGATCACGTAGCGGATGCCGGGCACGGTCAGCGAGGTCTCGGCGACGTTGGTGGCCAGCACGATCTTGCGCCCCGGCATGGGCGCGAAGATCTTCTGTTGCTCGGCCGGCGTCAGGCGCGCATACAGTGGCAGCACCTCGGTGTGGCGAAGGTTGGCCTTGCGCAGCATCTCGGCGGCGTCGCGAATCTCGCGCTCGCCGGGGAGGAATACCAGCACGTCGCCGGGGCGCTTGCCGACTTCGCGCTCGTGGGCAGCGATCTCGTCCAGTGCGCGGAGGATGCCCTGGTCCACGGAAAGGTCGTCGAACAGCGCTTCGCCGTCCTCGTCCACTTCCGCCGCCAGCGGGCGATACCAGGTTTCCACCGGATAGGTGCGGCCGGAGACCTCGACGATGGGCGCATCGCCAAAATGCTTGGAGAAGCGCTCCAGGTCGATGGTCGCCGAGGTGATGATCAGTTTGAGGTCCGGGCGGCGCGGCAGCAGCGTCTTGAGGAAGCCGAGCAGGAAGTCGATGTTCAGGCTGCGTTCGTGGGCTTCGTCGACGATGATCGTGTCGTAGCGTTCCAGGTAGCGGTCGTGCTGGGTTTCGGCCAGCAGGATGCCGTCGGTCATCAGCTTGATCAGCGTGCTGTCGTCGCTCTGGTCCTCGAAGCGCACCTGATAGCCGACCAGCGCCCCCAGCGGCGTGCCGATTTCCTCGGCGACGCGGGTCGCCACGCTGCGCGCGGCCAGGCGGCGCGGCTGGGTGTGGCCGATCAGGCCGTGGCTGCCGCGGCCCAGCTCCAGGCAGATCTTCGGCAACTGGGTGGTCTTGCCCGAGCCGGTCTCGCCGGCGATCACCACCACCTGGCTCTTCTCCAGCGCGGCCTTGATCTCGTCGCGCTTGGCGGCGATCGGCAGGCTGTCGTCGTAGCGAATCTTCGGGATGCTCGCGCGACGCGCCTCGACCTTGGCGCAGGACGCCTGGAAGCGTTCGGCCCACTGCGCCAGCTTGGCGGCGTCCGGGTGCTTGCGCAGTTCATGGAGCTGCCGGCGCAGGCGATGGCGGTCGCGGATCAGCGCGTGATCCATGCGTTGCAGGAGCTGTTCGGGAGTCGGCGTGCTATCAGTGGTCATCGGCTTCGCGGGAATCTGGGCGGGAGCGGCGCGAACAGGTGCGGGGCCGGTCCCTGGAATGGGCTGTCATGGCGACAATCCGCGAATTGTCGCAAAAGACCGGCACGGGCCGCCATGCCGAATGCGCCGCGGCCCGGATTGGCGGGGCGTTGCGCCCCGCCGGATCAGATGCGGAACTGGCCGACGAGCGCGCGCAGGCGCTCGCCCAGGCCATTGAGCTCGGTCGCGGTGCGCGCGCCCTTCGCCGCATCGTCGGCCACGCCATCCACGGCGCCGGCGATCTGGTGCACGCTGCGGTTGATCTCCTCGGCCACGGCGGTCTGCTCCTCGGCGGCGCTGGCGATCTGCGCGTTCATCGAGTTGATGGTGCCGATCAGTTGGGCAATGGCGTCCAGCGACTGCCCCGCCTGGTTGGCCTGGCCACGGGTGCGCTCGGCCATCTCGCTGGCGCGCTGCATGGCGTTCACCGAACCGGCGGTGGTGCCCTGCAGGCGGTCGATCATCTGCTGGATTTCGCCGGTGCTCTGCTGGGTGCGGCTGGCGAGCGCACGAACCTCGTCGGCGACCACGGCGAAACCGCGCCCGGCCTCGCCGGCGCGGGCCGCTTCGATGGCGGCGTTGAGCGCCAGCAGGTTGGTCTGTTCGGCGATGGAGCGGATCACTTCCAGCACACCGACGATGCCCTGCACGTCCTGGCGCAGGGTGTCGAGGGAGTCGCTGCTGCTGCGCACCTCACCCACCAGGTCGTTGATCTGCGCCACGCACAGGTCCACCTCGCGCTTGGCCGCCTGACCTTCGCGGTCGGTCTGCTGTGCGGCGTCGGCGGCCTGCTGGGCGCTACGTGCCACTTCCTGAGCGGCGGCGGTCATTTCGTTGATGGCGGTGGCCACCTGGTCGGTCTCGTGGCGCTGGCCATCCATCGCCCGCTCCGAGCGTTGTGCCTGCTGGGCCACGTCCCCAACCAGGCCGGATAGCTGTTGGGTGGTGCCGGCCACCTGTTGCACCAGCACATGGATCTTCTCGACGAAGCGGTTGAAGGAGCCGGCCAGTTCGCCCAGTTCGTCATGCCGCGCCAGCTTCAGGCGATGGGTCAGATCGCCGTCGCCGGCGGCCATGTCATCGAGGTTGTCGCGCACGTCGACGATCGGCTGGACGATGGCTCGGCTGAACAGTCCGGCCAGCAGGCCGATCACTACCAGCAGCGCCAGCGCGGACCCACCCATGAGCAGCAGCAGGTCGTCGATCTTCGAAGTAAAGGCGGCGCCGGCTTCCTGCGCCTCATGCTCGACGTCGTCGAGGTTGAGCGAGGTGCCGAACACCAGGTTCCACTTGGGCAGGTAATGGGCGTAGCCGATCTTCGGCACGATGGCATTGCCGCCGGGCAGCGTGAAGCTGTAGCGCACGTAGTGCCGGCCACTCTGCCCCGCCGCCACCAGCTCGCGGATGGCGTAGACGCCGTTGGGGTCGCGGTAGGCGCTGAAGTCTTCGCCCAGGCGTTCATCGCTGGTGCCCTGGAAGACGCGCACGGAGCGGGTGTCGTAGCCCCAGAAGTAGCCGCCCTTGCCGTATTCCAGGCGTTTGAGGATCGCCACGCCCTGCTCGCGAGCCTGGGCATCGCCTTCGGCGGCGGTCTGGTAGACCGGGCCGACGGCCGCCAGGGCAACGTCGACGAAGTTCTTCAGCTGCGCTTCGCGGTCGTGGGTGAGGTTTTCCCGTATCTGCGCTTCCTGCTGGGCCGCCAGGCGATTCAGGGCGACCGTGGTGATGGCGCACAGCAGCAGGGTGAGAATCAGGATCGGGATGATCGCCAGGAGCAGGACCTTGGCGCGAAGACGCAGTGCAGTGTTCAAGGCGCGATACCTCAGGTTCAGAGGGGCGCCGCATCCGTGCGGGCATCAAAAAACCCGCCTCGCGGCGGGTTTCTTATCTATCGGCTCAAGCCTTGACTTTCTTGAGCTCCTGGTCGCGCAATTCGCGACGCAGGATCTTGCCGACGTTGGTGGTCGGCAGGCTGTCGCGGAACTCCACGGACTTGGGACGCTTGTAGCCGGTGAGGTTGTCGTGCATGTGCTGCATGACCTGCTCCTTGGTCAGGGTGACGCCCGGCTTGGACACCACGAAGACCTTGATCGACTCGCCGGACTTCTCGTCCGGGATGCCGATGGCGGCGCACTGCAGCACACCCGGCAGGGTGGCGAGCACATCTTCCAGCTCGTTGGGGTACACGTTGAAGCCCGACACCAGGATCATGTCCTTCTTGCGGTCGACGATGCGCATGTAGCCGTCGTCCTGGATGATCGCGATGTCGCCGGTACGCAGCCAGCCGTCCTTGTCGAGGATCTCGTCGGTGGCTTCCGGGCGCTGCCAGTAGCCCTTCATCACCTGCGGGCCCTTCACGCACAGCTCGCCACGCTCGCCAAGCGGCAGGTCCTGGCCGTCATCGCTGATGACCTTGCACAGGGTGGACGGAACCGGGATGCCGATGGTGCCGATCTGGATGTTCTGGAAGGGGTTCACCGACACCACCGGGCTGGTCTCGGTCATGCCGTAGCCTTCGCAGATGGCGCAGCCGGTGACGTCCTTCCAGCGCTCGGCGCTGGCCTGTTGCAGGGCCATGCCGCCGGACAGGGTCAGCTTCAGCGCGGAGAAGTCCAGCTTGCGGAAGCCTTCGTTGTTGCACAGGCCGACGAACAGGGTGTTCAGGCCGACGAAGCCGGTGAACTTCCACTGCGACAGTTCCTTGACCATGCTCGACAGGTCGCGCGGGTTGGTCACCAGGATGTTGTGGTTGCCGGTGAGCATCATCGCCATGCAATGGAAGGTGAAGGCGTAGATGTGGTACAGCGGCAGCGGCGCGATGAGGATCTCGCAGCCTTCGTTGAGGTTGGCGCCCATCAGTGCCTTGCACTGCAGCATGTTGGCCACCAGGTTGCGGTGCGTCAGCATCGCGCCCTTGGCCACGCCGGTGGTGCCGCCGGTGTACTGCAGCACGGCCACGTCGTCGCTCTTGGGCGAGACTTCCGCCACCGCCTTGCCACGGCCCTTGGCCAGGACGTCGGTGAGCTTCTGCGCCTGCGGCAGGTTGTAGGCCGGCACCATCTTCTTGATGTGCTTGACCGCGAAGTTGACGATGAAGCGCTTGAGCGGCGGCAGCATGTCACCCACTTCGGTGACGATGACGTTGCGGATGCCGGTCTTGGGCAGAACTTCTTCCGCCAGGTGAGCCATGTTCGCCAGGCACACCAGCGCCTTGGCGCCGGAGTCGTTGAACTGGTGTTCCATCTCCCGCGCGGTGTACAGCGGGTTGGTGTTGACCACGATGAGGCCGGCGCGCATGGCGCCGAAAACCACGACCGGGTACTGGAGCACGTTGGGCAGTTGCACGGCGATGCGATCGCCGGGCTTCAGATCGGTGTGTTGTTGCAGATAGGCCGCGAAGTCCCCGGAGAGCTTGTACATCTCGCCGTAGGTCAGGGTCTTGCCCAGGTTGCTGAAGGCAGGCTTGTTTGCAAAGCGTTGGCAGGACTCTTTGAGTACCGCGAGGATGTTCGGGTACTGGTCAGCGTTGATCTCGGCAGCGATCCCCACTGGGTATTTGTCCTTCCAGAAATTGTCGGTCATGGAAGCCCACTCCTAAGCAACAGCTCATCTTTACCGCAGTGCGGTTCGTTGTTGTGTTTATGTCGCTTTCCCTGGCGGCAGGGAGCGAAAAGCGGGCCGAGATTAGCAGCTTTGAGAAACAGCGACCAGCACCAAACACAGCCTTTCCAGTCAGAAAAATGACCGAAAACAGTCGTTCCGGTCACTCACCTTCCACTCGTCGGAAAAGCCCGTCCCAGAAGGGCTGCAGCCTTGTTGGATTGTCCGACAAGGCTGGTTTCAGGGAGATGAAACCGGAAAAAAGAACGGGTATTGATGCTCAGACCAGTTCCCATTGGCAAGGTGAACCATCGGTGTCGGATCCGACGGGCTGGCGCAGGGCACTGCCCAGCGGGGAAGCGAAAAGACACTCGTCGCCGCTTCCGATCGATGAAAGCTTCATCCGCCAGATATCGGCGAAATCCCCCCCTGGGAATGATCTGCCTCAACACCCGCCAGGTTCGTATCCCGCAGAGTGCTTTTGCACTCTCCTGGAGAACCCTCATGTTTCCCGAATTCCGTGAAAAGATTACCCGCCTCAAGGCCGAGGACCCGCATTTCGCCAAGCTCTTCCATAGCCACAACGATCTCGACCAGCAGATCAAGAACATGGAAGCCGGTATCACCCCTGCCTCGCACGACACCATCGAGACGCTGAAGAAGCAGAAGCTGCAGCTCAAGGACGACCTGTACGAGATCCTGCGCAAGAAGGATGGCTGCTGCCAATGCGGCAGTGGCAGCTGTGGCGGTTGACCCACTCGGCCGGCAACCAGCAACAAAAAAGGGGGCTGATCCCGGATCAGCCCCCTTTTTCGTCCACGCTCACCTCAGGCGGTTTCGCGCAGCTCCCGGCGCAGAATCTTGCCCACCGGCGTCATCGGCAGGGCGTCCTTGATGACGATGTGCTTGGGCACCTTGTAGCCGGTGAAATTCTCCTTGCAGTATGCCTTGAGTTCTTCCACCGTCACCCCGCCCTCGCGCGGCACGACGAACAGTTTCACCGCCTCGCCGGATTTCTCGTCCGGCACGCCGACCGCCGCGCAGTTGGCGACCTTCGGGTGGGCCATGACCACGTCCTCGATCTCGTTGGGGTAGACGTTGAAGCCGGAGACGATGATCAGGTCCTTCTTACGGTCGACGATGCGCACGAAGCCGTCCGGGTCGATCACCGCGATGTCGCCGGTGCGCAGCCAGCCTTCGGCGTCCAGCACCTCGGCGGTGGCTTCCGGGCGCTGCCAGTAGCCCTTCATCACCTGCGGGCCCTTCACGCACAGCTCGCCGCGCTCGCCCAGGCCGAGGTCGCGGCCCTCGTCATCGATTACCTTCAGCGCGGTTCCCGCCACCGGGATGCCCACGGTGCCCAGGCGCGCCTTGTCGCCGTACGGGTTGGTGGTCACCACCGGCGAGGTTTCGGTGAGGCCATAGCCCTCGACCACCGAACAACCGGTCATGGCCTTCCAGCGCTCGGCGGTGGCGGTGACCAGCGCGGTGCCGCCGGAGTTGGTGACCTTGAGGTTGGAGAAGTCCAGCTCCTTGAATTCCGGGCGATCCATCAGGGCGACGAACAGAGTGTTCAGGCCCAGCAGCGCGGAGAAGCGCCACTGCTTCAGTTCCTTGATGAAGCCGGGGATGTCGCGCGGGTTGGTGATCAGCACGTTGTGGTTGCCGTTGACCATCATGCACATGCAATTCGCGGTGAAGGCATAGATGTGGTACAGCGGCAGCGGCGCGATCATCACCTCGTTGCCCACCTGCATCAGCGGCTTGCCGTCCGGGCCGTGCTGCTGCAGGCAGGCATGAACCTGCTGCATGTTGGCCACCAGGTTGCCGTGGGTGAGCATGGCGCCCTTGGCCACGCCGGTGGTGCCGCCGGTGTACTGCAACACCGCGATGTCTTCCAGGCCGACCTTGACCGGCTGCAAGCCATGGCCGCGGCCCTGGCGCAGGGCGTCCTTGAAGGAGACGGCCTGGGGCAGGTTGTACTCCGGCACCATCTTCTTCACGTGCTTGACCACGGTGTTGACCACGAAGCCCTTGAGCGCAGGCAGCATATCCCCCATGCGCGCCTCGATCAGGTATTCGATGCCGGTGTCGGGCAGCACTTCCTGCACCAGCTTGCCGAACAGGTTCACGTAGACCAGCGCGCGGGCGCCGGAGTCCTTGAACTGGTGGCGCATCTCGCGGGCGGTGTAGAGCGGGTTGGTGTTGACCACGATGAGGCCGGCGCGCAGGGCGCCGAACACGGCGATCGGGTATTGCAGGATATTGGGCATCTGCACGGCGATACGGTCGCCGGGCTTGAGGTCGGTATTCTTCTGCAGGTACGCACCGAAGGCGGCGGACAGGCGGTCCAGCTCGGCGTAGGTCAGGGTCACACCCAGATTGCTGAACGCCGGACGGTCGGCGAACTTCTTGCAGGAGCGCTCGAACACTTCCACCACGGACTTGTAGGCCGCCAGATCGATGTCACTGGGCACGCCGGCCGGGCGTTTGTCGTTCCAGAAATCAGGTTGCATGTTTTTCTTGTCCTCGTACCTGAGCGAAACCAAACCGCCATTGCGGTCATTTGACGGAAGCTAGCAGTTCCCCCGGTCAGCGCAAAGACTCCCGCACGCGTCATTGACTGCGTGAATCTTGCCCCACCGCCGCCTTGCCAGGCGCAATGCCCCCAACGCCTGGCGTCGCGGGAAGCCTAGGCCAGCCGACGCAATCCATACAGGAAATGTCCGCGCGCGGGCCTGAGCAAAAATCGCCTGGGCAGACACGCGCAGCGCTGTACACTGCGCAGCGTCGGCGATGATCGCCATGTCTCCTCTGCGCTCGATAATTCGTACAACAATCGGGAAGGACCCATGCCCTACGCTGCCTACTGGCTGACCGCCAGCGACGAGACGCCGTTGTACACCCGCCACTGGGCGCCGGAAGGCCCGTCCCGCGGGGCCCTGATGCTGTCCCACGGCATGGCCGAGCACGCCGGCCGCTATGAGCGCCTGGGACATGTGCTGAACACCGCCGGCTACCACCTCTACGCCATCGACCAGCGCGGCCACGGCCGCACCGCCGAGCATGGCGAGCTGGGCCACTACGCCGACCACGGCGGCTGGGGCAAGGTGATCGGCGATCTGCATACGCTGAACCAGCACATCCGCGAAGAACACCCGGACCTGCCCATCGTCCTGCTCGGCCACAGCATGGGCAGCTACATCGCCAGCGCCTACCTGATGCAGCACAGCGCCAGCCTGAAGGCGGCGGTGTTGTCCGGCTCCAACTACCAGCCGGTGGCGCTGTACAGGAGTGCCCGCGCCATCGCCCGCTTCGAGCGTTGGCGGCAAGGCCCGCTGGGGCGCAGCGCACTGATCGATTTTCTGTCCTTTGGCTCCTTCAACAAGGCCTTTAAGCCGAACCGCACCGCCTTCGACTGGCTCAGCCGTGATCCCGTCGAAGTCGACAAGTACGTCAACGATCCGCTCTGCGGCTTCCGCTGCAGCAACCAGCTGTGGCTGGACCTGCTCGGTGGCCTGGCCGACATCACCCCGCTGGAGCATCTCTCGCGCATTCGCAGCGACCTGCCCGTGCTGGTGATCGGCGGCGAGCGCGACCCGGTCAGCCAGGGCAAGCGCCTGCGCGATCTCGCCCAGGCGATGACCCGGGCCGGGGTTCGTGACGTCCAACTGAAGATTTATCCCGACGCGCGTCACGAGTTGTTCAACGAGAGCAACCGTGACGAGGTCACCCACAACCTGATCGACTGGCTGGGCGCGCACTGCCCCGTCCGCCAGGCCGAGACTCTCGAGGAGCCCATATGACCCAGGTCCAGAACGTCCCCTACGAAGAACTCGAAGTCGGCCAGAAGGCCAACTTCAAGCGCAGCGTCGGCGAGCGCGACATCCAGCTGTTCGCCGAGGTCTCCGGCGACCGCAACCCGGTGCACCTGGACGCCGAATACGCCGCCACCACCCAGTTCAAGGAGCGCATCGCCCACGGCATGCTCACCGGCGCGCTGATCAGCGCGGCAATCGCCACCACCCTGCCGGGCCCTGGCACCATCTACCTCGGCCAGAACCTGACGTTCACCCGCCCGGTGAAGCTCGGTGACGAACTGACGGTGGAACTGGAAGTGCTGGAAAAGCTGCCGAAGAACCGCGTGCGCATCGGCACCGTGGTGCTCAACCAGGACGGCAAGGCCGTAGTGAAAGGCGAGGCCGAAGTCATGGCACCGACCGAGAAGCTCAATATCGAGCTGCCTGCCCTGCCGCCGATCACCATCGGCTGACGCGCATTCCGGGGTCGGCCATCCGGCCCCGGAAACTTGTATACAGTTTCCGTCTCAACTACCCTGCCCCTCGTCAGTTCAATCACTGGGATAACCGAAGGCCCTCCGCCCGAAACCCCATCACCGGGAATCGGAGCCGCCATGGACCTTCGACTGCTGTTGCTATCCCTCTGCACCTTCGCCGCCGGCGTTGCCGAGGCCATCCTCACCGGCATCCTGCCCTCGCTGGCCGCCGACCTTCATGTCTCGCTCAGCCTCGCCGGCCAGCTCACCAGCCTGTTCTCCCTGAGCTTCGCCGTTGCCGCGCCGCTGCTCGGTTGGTTGACCCGTGGTATCGAGTGCCGCCGCTTGCTGGTGATTACCCTGCTGGTGTTCGCCGCGTTCAATGCGGGAGCCGCCCTGAGCCCCGGCTACATCCCGCTGCTGCTGATGCGCATCGGCATGGCCGCGTGCTGTGGATTGCTGATCATGCAGGCCAGCCTGCTGGCGGTGGAACTGGCGCCGCCGGCCCAGCGCGGACGCGCCATCGGCCTGATCTTCATGGGCATCAGCGGTTCGCTGGTGTTCGGCGTGCCGGCCGGCGTCCTGGTGAACGAGTGGTTCGGCTGGCGCTGGATCTTCGCCGCCATCGCGCTCTATTCACTGCCGCTGGCCGCCCTGCTGCGCCTCGCCCTGCCCCGCCGCACGCTGGGCAGCCCGGCCAATGGCGCGGCCTACAAGCGCCAGCTGCGCAGCCCTTCGCTGAATCTGGCGCAGCTGGTGTCGATCCTGCTGCTGGGCGGGCACTTCACCCTGTTCGCCTACATCACGCCCTGGTTCCAGCAGGTCGCCGGGATCACCGACAGCCAGCGCATCGCCCTGACCCTGCTGCTGATCGGCCTGGCGGCCATCGGGGGCGGCTACCTCGGTGGCTGGTTGAGCGACCGCCTCGGCCATCGCCGCGCGCTGATCGTGGTGCCGGTGCTGTTCACCCTGGCGATGCTGGCGATTCCGCTGAGCCTCGGGCATCCCTGGCTGTTGCTGATGGCGCTGATGGTCTGGAGCACCATCAGCTGGATGATCTCGCCGGCGGTGCAGAGCTACCTGCTGGCCAGCGACCCGGTCAGCGGCAGCGCCGGGGTGGCGCTGAACACCTCGGCCATGCACCTGGGCGTAGCCCTCGGCGCGGCGCTGGGTGGCGCGGTGATCAGCCTGGCCGGCATTACCTGGACGCCCTGGGTCGGCATCTCACTGGTGGCGGTGTCGGTGCTCTGCGCGGCGCTGTCCTGCTGGCTGCAGCGCGAGCGGGACGACACTCCGCTCAGCGTTCCCTCACCGTGACGCTGGCGGTCATCCCCGCACTCAGGTGGACGCCTTCGGGCACCTTGTCCAGACGGATGCGCACCGGGATGCGCTGGGCCAGGCGCACCCAGTTGAAGGTCGGTTCGACGTTGGCCAGCAACTGGCTGTCGGGAATCGCGTTGCGGTCGGTGATACCGCTGCTGATGCTTTCCACGGTGCCATCGATGGCCGTTTCGCCACTCATCAGCACGATCTTCGCCGGCTGGCCGACATGAATGCCGGGCAGCTTGGTCTCCTCGAAGTAGGCGGTGACGTAGAAGGACTTCTGGTCCACCAGCGCCATCATCGCCTGGCCGGCCTGGGCATAATTGCCCTGGGCCAGGCGCAGGTTGGTCACCTGGCCGTCGCGCGGGGCGCGCATCTCGCTGCGGGTCAGGTTCAGTTCGGCCAGGCGCACCTGGGCCAGCGCCTGGTCGTATTCGCTCTTGGCGATGGCGGCGTTGATCTGCGCGGTCTCCTTGTCTTCGGCGCTGATCGCCGCGATGCCCAGACGGTTGCGCCGCGACGCTTCGCTCTGGCGCAGCAGATACTGCTGGTGGCGGGTCTCGGCCAGCGCCCTGGCCTGCTCCAGGTTGGCGGCGTAGCGCTCGCGGTCGATGCGCATGATCAGGTCACCAGCCTTGACCTGCTGGTTGTCCTGCACCGCAAGGTCGGTGACCCAGCCGGACACGTCCGGGGCAATCACCACCACGTCGGCACGCACCCGCGCATCGCGGGTCCAGGGCGACAGCATGTAGTAGCGCCACAGCCAGGTGCCGGCGAGTACGGCGCAGAAGACCAGAATCAGGGTGACGGCTACGCGAAGGAATCCGCGCATTCAGCTTCTCCTCTCAAGGGGCCGCGCTCAGCGCCCAGGTGACGCCGCAGAGAATCAGCACGAACAGCGAGCAATCGAACAGCGCTTCGTGCCAGATCCAGCGGCCGAAGGGCGTGGCCTGCAGCAGCAGGCGCAGCACCACGGTCAGGCCCAGGGCCAGCAGCGCGTAGATGAACAACGGGCTGAGGTAGACGCCGCCCCAACCGACCTCATGCAGTCCCATGCTGATCCTCCAATCGACACCACTGCCGCCAAGTGTGGCGCAATTGCGCCAAGGCGGCGCGGGCCAGACGATTGGGTTCGCTCTCGCCTTGGAGATCACGCGCCAGGGCTTCCTCCAGCGGTTCGCAGAGCGATTCCAGGCGCTGCTCACGGCCACTGCCCGGCCCTTGCTCCAGCACGCCGGCGAGCGAACCGAGGAACTGGTCGCGCGCCTTGCGTAACAGGCCGTGAGCGTTATTCAGGCAAGCGCGCATGTGGATCAGCTCATTGCCCAGATCCAGCGCCAGCAGGCCGTCCTGCCAACGCCGCTGCTCCTCCTTCGGCAGCAGGGTATAGTGCCGCGCCAGGCGAATCAGGCGGTCGGCCATGCGTCCGCCGAACCAGTTCTCCGCCTCCTCGATCGGCCGTCGGGTCAGGCGGCCGAGGTCGACGCAGGTGGCCTGGATCAGGCGCCGGTTGAGCCAGTCCGCCGGCAGTGTCAGCAAACGGAACACCACCACCGCGAAACCCACGCCAATGACCACGCCCTGGGCGGAATTGAGCAGCGACGCCAGGTCATAGCGCATCACATTGCTCGGCGCTACCAGGGTGATGAAGTGGATCGAGAACGAGGTGGCGGTGCCAGCCAGCGCAGGCGTAGCCATGCCCAGCAGGGCGAAGAACAGCGGCACGCCGAGCGCCAGGCAGAGCAGCGGGAAACCGTTCCACTGCGGCAGCAGCCACTGGGTGACCACCGCAGCGGCAGGTATCGCGTAAAGAATGCCGCGCAGGAACCCCAGGCCGATGGCGACGGCATTGTCGCGGTTGGCGAACAGGCTGCAGATCACCGCCGCCAGCAGCATCCCGCCGGTGGCGGCGGGCCAGGCGGTGGCCATCCAGAAGGCCGACATGCCGAGCAGCGCTACGGCGCTACGCAGCCCATAGAACAGCGCCATCAACCCGTCGCGGTGCCAGGACAAGGTGCCGGTCGCCCGCTCGTCCACCGCCCCCGAGGCCACCGAACGCATGGTGCGCTCGGCCTCCACGGCCTTGCGCAGCAACAGCGCACAACGGGTCAGGCAGTAGCGCAGGTCGTTGGACCGGGTGTCGTCGGCACCCGCCTGCTCCAAGCGTTCGCCCAACGTCTTCATCGACTCGACCTGCGGGTCCTGCAGCACCGCCTGCAACTCGTCGATCCAGGGTTGCAGCTGCGCCTTGTCGCCCTCGTCCAGCACGCTGCGCTGGCGGGCCACGCCACGGGCGGTGCGCAACAGGCTGAGCAGGTCGCGGGAGAGGATGCGCAGTGCCCGCGACCGCATGCGCCCGCGATAGCCCTCGAACCAGGCGTGGTCGCGCTGCACGTCCACCTCGACGATCTTGCCCAGCGCCAGCAGCAGGCCCTTGATCTCCCGCGCGTCGGCATCGATCTCGCTGCGCGCGGCCTGCATCCCGGTCAACCAGGTGGCTCGCGCCTGCTTGTCCAGGTTGGCCTCGACCCGCCGCGGCCAGAGGATCGCACTGACCACCGAGGCACAGAGGATGCCCAGGCAGATTTCCGTGGAGCGCGCCACGGCCTGGTCGAACACCCCCAGAGGATGGCTGATCGCCGGTAGACCGATGATCGCCACCGTATAGCCCGAGAGCACGAAGGCGTACGACACGTGGTTACGCAGCGTGGTCGAAGCGGCGGTGCAGAGGCCGAGCCATACCGACACGGCGAGCAGGAACAGCCAGGGGGTCTGGGCGAACAGCGCCATGATCACCACGGACATGGCGGTACCGGCCAGGGTGCCGATCAGGCGAAAGAGCCCCTTGGCCACCACCATGCCGGACAACGGCTGGGACACGATGAACACCGTCATCAGTGCCCATTGCGGCTGTTCGAGGTCGAAACGGAAGGCGCACCAGAGCGCCAGACCGCCGGCCAGGAGCGTCTTGATCGCGAATTTAAGCGCCAGCGTATCCGGCGCGAGGAATGCCTGTAGCGTAGGTCGCACGCGGTCTCTCGAAAGGCTCGGGTCTATCGGCTAAAGATAGTCGGCCACGGGAACTGCAACATCGTTGCCAGCCACATTGTTAGCCAGCTAACAAAATAGCATCCCGACTTTCGCGCAGGCAAAAAAAACGGGCGACCTAAGTCGCCCGAAGTGCCTTGCGTGCTCTGTGTATCTGTAAGGATCAGCTCTTCTTGTGGCTGTCCTTCCAGATGAAAATTCCGATCCCACCGAAGAACACAACCATCAGTCCTACGGTAACGATGCCTGCGAGAACCACTTCGTCGATGAACATGATGCTGGCCTCCTGTTTGCCTACATCGTCTGGGGATGTGTGCAGATTACCGGCGACCGGGCGGGACAAATTGACCTGGATCAATGGCCGACAAGGCGCTTTTCGGCGAGGACCGGAGCACTGACGCAGGTCAACTTACGGAAGGGGACGGGTGCGGCGGGAAGCCGCGCAGGGCGGCGCTTTTGCGGGAAGAGGAGCAGTCAGCGGCGGGGAAAATCAGCGTTTCTTCGGCTTGCTCTTGCCCTTCTTGCGCGTCTTGCCCAGCGGCAGCGCGTTCTCGAAGGCCTGACGCACGTCCTGCAGGCGTTTTTCATGCACGTCGTGGATGCGCTTGTCGCGCTCGGAGGCGAAGTCGATCAGTTTGTCGTCGTTGCTCATGGCAGGGCATGCACCAGGCGGAAAGTCAGATTCAGGCGCGGTGCGACCGGACGGCGCGTCTTGGCGACCTGATGTTGCCAATAATGCTGCGTTGCGCCGGACATGACCAGCAACGAACCACCGGACAGCTCGATGGAGTGTTCGATTGTGTTACGCCCCTTGCGACGCAAGTCGAAACGCCGCGCGCCACCGAGGCTCAACGAGGCGACTACCGGGTTGCGCCCCAGCTCCGGTTCGTCGTCGCTATGCCAGCCCATGGAGTCCTGGCCGTCCCGGTAGTAATTGAGCAGCACGCCATTGAAGCGCTGCCCGGCCGCCGACTCGACCCTCGCGCGGATTTCCGCCAGCAGAGGCGTCCACGCCAAGGGCGTGTGGGTCAAGCCGGAATAGGTATAGAAAGCCTCGGGGTCTCCGTACCAGGCAACCCTTCGCGGCACCGGGTAATCGCGCCCATGCAGGTGCACGCTGGGCTGCTCCCAGGGCGTCTGGGCGACCAGTTGCTCGAACCAGTGCTCTGCCAGCGACGACGGACACCAGTCGCTCAGCAGGCGCAATTCGGCATCGGGCAATTGAATAGGGGCATCGTCGAACAACATGCGGGACTCGGCGCAATCAGGTGTTCGCCCAGCTTACTCCGAGCCGGCCGTCAGATCTCGATGTCGATCCACCGGCCCTTGCGCTGGGTCTCCTGCACCTCGCCCAGCTCCTCGACCTGCTCCAGCTCCTCCAGGGCCTCGCCCTCCGGGGTGCCGTCGCCGGCCTGGCGGCGTTTGCGGCGGCGCTGGTACTCCTCTTCCAGCATCTCTTCGTCCGGGCGACGCTCCAGCCCCACGCCGGCGTTGCCCGCGCTGGGCGCAGGCGGGCTCACCGGGGCGACATCCGGTCGCGGCCTGGGCACGTCCTGCTGGGCGGTGACCGGTGTCAGACTGTGGGGAATGGGCAGCAGCATAGGGAAAGGTCCCGTCGGAACTCCTCTGGTCAGGCTATCGGCCGGTCCACTACAGACTTGAGTCCGGCTCGCTACACTTTCGTCATTTGCGGCAACTCCAGCGGGAGTCTTCGACGCCTAGCGCCCTCCTCCCGGCAGGCCCGACCGGTCGGACGACCGGAACCGTCATCGGCCATCGCTGAATGCCGCGCGTTCCGGTACCATAGCCGGCTTTTTTTGGGAGGTGTCCATGGCGCAGTATCAACCCGGCCAACGCTGGATCAGCGACAGTGAAGCGGAACTTGGGCTGGGGACCATCCTGGCGCTCGACGGACGCCTGCTCACGGTGCTCTATCCGGCCACCGGTGATACCCGCCAGTACGCCGAACGCAATGCGCCGCTGACCCGCGTGCGCTTCGCCCCGGGCGACGAGATCACCCATTTCGAAGGCTGGAAGATGACCGTCCGCGAAGTGGACGAGGTCGACGGCCTGCTGATCTACCACGGCATCACCGCGCAGAACGACCAGCGCACCGTGCCGGAAACCCAGCTGTCGAACTTCATCCAGTTCCGCCTGGCCAGTGATCGCCTGTTCGCCGGGCAGATCGACCCGATGTCCTGGTTCGGCCTGCGCTACCACACCCTGGAACACCGTACCCGCCTGCTGCAATCCTCGCTCTGGGGCCTGGGCGGCGCCCGCGCGCAACCCATCGCCCACCAGCTGCATATCGCCCGCGAAGTCGCCGACCGCATGGCGCCGCGCGTCCTGCTGGCCGACGAAGTGGGTCTGGGCAAGACCATCGAAGCGGGCCTGGTGATCCACCGCCAGCTGCTCTCCGGCCGCGCCAGCCGCGTACTGATCCTGGTGCCGGAAAACCTGCAGCACCAGTGGCTGGTGGAAATGCGCCGGCGCTTCAACCTGGAAGTCGCCCTGTTCGACCGCGAGCGCTTCGTCGAGAGCGATGCCAGCAACCCCTTCGAGGACACCCAGCTGGCCCTGGTGGCGCTGGAGTGGCTGCGCGAGGACGAGCGCGCCCAGGACGCCGCCTTCGCCGCCGGCTGGGACCTGCTGGTCGTCGACGAAGCCCACCACCTCGTGTGGCACCCGGAACAGGCCAGCCCGGAATACCAGCTGGTGGAGCAACTGTCGCAGGTCATCCCCGGCGTGCTGCTGCTCACCGCAACCCCGGAACAGCTCGGCCTGGACAGCCACTTCGCCCGCCTGCGCCTGCTCGATCCGGACCGTTTCCACGACCTGGAAGCCTTCCGCGCAGAGAGCAGCCAGTACCGCCCGGTCGCCGAGGCGGTACAGGAGCTGATCGACCACGGCCGTCTTTCCCCCTCCGCTCGCGAGGCCATCCACGGCTTCCTCGGCAGCGAGGGCGACGACCTGCTGGCCAGCGTCGAGGGCGGCAATGAAGAGGCCCGCGCCCGCCTGGTGCGCGAGCTGCTCGATCGCCACGGCACCGGCCGCGTGCTGTTCCGCAATACCCGCGCCGCCGTGCAGGGCTTCCCCGAGCGCCAGCTGCACCCCTATGCACTGGCCAACCCGGTGGAGTACATGGAGCTGCCGATCGGCGAGCACCCGGACCTGTACCCGGAAGTCAGCTTCCAGGCCCAGGTCGAGGACGGCGACGAGAACGCCCGCTGGTGGCGCTTCGACCCGCGCGTCGAGTGGCTGATCGACACCCTGAAGATGCTCAAGCAGTACAAGGTGCTGGTGATCTGCGCCCACGCCGAGACCGCGCTGGACCTGGAAGACGCCCTGCGCCTGAAGTCCGGCATCCCCGCCACGGTGTTCCACGAGGGCATGAGCATCCTCGAGCGCGACCGCGCCGCCGCCTACTTCGCCGACGAAGAGTTCGGCGCCCAGGTGCTGGTCTGCTCGGAAATCGGCAGCGAAGGCCGCAACTTCCAGTTCGCCCATCACCTGGTGCTGTTCGACCTGCCGGCCCACCCGGACCAGCTGGAACAGCGCATCGGCCGCCTGGACCGTATCGGCCAGAGGCACACCATCCAGATCCACGTGCCGCACCTGGAAAACAGCCCCCAGGAACGCCTGTTCCAGTGGTACCACCAGGCGCTGAACGCCTTCCTCAACACCTGCCCCACCGGCAACGCCCTGCAGCACCGCTTCGGCCCGCGCCTGGTGGAGTTGCTCGACGGCGGCGACGACGAGGCCTTCGCCAGCCTGCTCAGCGAAGGCAAGGCCGCCCGCGAAGCGCTGGAAGCCGAGATGCACAGCGGTCGCGACCGCCTGCTGGAGCTGAACTCCGGCGGCGCCGGGGAAGGCGAGGCGCTGGTGGAGGAGATCGAGGAGCAGGACGACCAATTCGCCCTGCCGATCTACATGGAGCGCCTGTTCGACACCTACGGCATCCACAGCGAGGACCACTCGGAGAACGCGCTGATCCTGCGTCCGAGCGAGAAGATGCTCGACGCCAGCTTCCCGCTGGGCGACGACGAAGGCGTGACCATCACCTACGACCGCGCCCAGGCCCTGGCTCGCGAGGACATGCAGTTCCTCACCTGGGAACACCCCATGGTGCAGGGCGGCATGGACCTGGTGCTTTCCGGCTCGCTGGGCAACACCTCGGTGGCGCTGATCAAGAACAAGGCGCTCAAGCCCGGCACCGTGCTGCTGGAGCTGCTGTTCGTCAGCGAGGCCGTGGCGCCGCGCAAGCTGCAACTCGGCCGCTTCCTGCCGCCAGTGGCGCTGCGCTGCCTGATGGACGCCAACGGCAACGACCTGTCCGCCCGCGTGTCCTTCGAAACCCTCAACGACCAGCTGGAAAGCGTGCCGCGCGCCAGCGCCAACAAGTTCGTGCAGGCCCAGCGCGACGTGTTGGCCAAGCAGTTCGCCCTGGCCGAGACCAAGATCACCCCGCGCCATGCGGAGCGCGTGGAGCAGGCTCGCCAGCAGCTGACCGCCACCCTGGACGAGGAACTGGCCCGCCTGACCGCGCTCAAGGCCGTCAACCCCAGCGTGCGCGACAGCGAACTGGAAGCCCTGCGCAAGCAGCGCGACGACAGCCTGGCGATGCTCGACAAGGCGTCGCTGCGCCTGGAGGCGATTCGCGTGCTGGTCGCTGGCTGATCCGGAACCCGCGCAATGAAGAAGCCGCCACGGGGTGACCTGTGGCGGCTTTTTTCATGCTTGGCGGCGCATAGCGCACAACCCGCCCTAGGGCAACAGTGCGTTACACCGCTCTATTCCCGGAATTTTCAGACACACCGACTACCATTGACGCTGCGCAAGGGAATCTCGCCCTCGGAGGGATAGAGTTTTCTTACCAAGCCCACTGATTGAGGAACACATCATGTACGAGCGCATTCTGGTAGCGGTGGACGGCAGTCCGGTTTCCGACCGTGCCCTGGTCGAAGCAGCCAAGCTGGCCAAGCTGAGCGGAGGCGAGCTGCGCGTCATCACCATCGTCGACAGCCCGTTGCGGCACCTGCCCGACTACGCCGTGTACTACAACCCCGAGCCGCTGCGCGAAGCCGCACTGAAGGCCGCCGACGACATCCTGGCCAAGGCCAAGGAGCAGGTCGCCGATTTCCCGGTCAAGGCGGTGTTCGAGCGGGTCTGCCAGGAACGCGCCAGCGAAGAGATCGCCGAGCGCATCGAGATCGAAGCCGATGCCTCCAAGGCGGATGTGATCGTCATGGGCACCCACGGCCGTCGTGGCGTGCGCCGCCTGATGCTGGGCAGCGTGGCCGAAGGCCTGATCCGCGTCAGCAACCGCCCGGTGCTGCTGGTACGCGACAAGTAACTCAGGCCCCGGAAATGCAAAGGCCCTGCGGCGTTCGCCGCGGGGCCTTTCTTTTTGCTCCGCTCCTGCCTACTGGGCGGCGGTCATGTTGCGCCGGCAGGAATGGAAGATGTCCAGGTCCGGCTGGTAGAGACTGGTGCGCACGTCATACAGGCCAAGCACCGAGTGGAACAGGTTGTCGTGGCTCAGCTCGTCGGCCTTGGCCTTGGTCTCCAGGCAGCTACGATCGATGCCCAGGTCGCCCAGCGCGCCGTTGCCGAACCACATCACCATCGGCACATGGGTCTGCGCCTTCGGGGCAATGGCGTAGGGCGCGGCGTGCAGGTAGACGCCGTTCTCGCCCAGCGACTCGCCGTGGTCGGAGACATAGAGCATCGAGGTGTCGAAACGGCCTTCGTTGCGCTTGAGCAGTTCCACCACCTTGGACAGGAAGAAGTCGGTGTAGAGGATGGTGTTGTCGTAGACGTTCACCAGTTCCTCGCTGCTGCAGCTGCCCAGCTGGTTGGTGTGGCACACCGGCTTGAAGCGCTCCAGGGACTTCGGATAGCGGTCGTAGTACTCCGGACCATGGCTGCCGTCGGCATGCAGCACGATGATGGCGTTATCCTTCAGGCCGTCGATGTAGGCCTGCAGGTCCTGCAGCAGGGCTTCGTCCAGGCAGTTCTTGCCATCGCAGAACGGGCCGGGCTGGGTCTTGGGAATGTCGCGATTCGGCACGCGCAGGCAGGTGCCCTTGCAGTCGCTGTTGTTGTCCAGCCAGAGCACGGACACGCCGACCCTCTGGAGAACGTCGAGCAGCCCCTGGTAGGTCTTGCCCTTCTTGTCGCTGTAGTCCTCGCGGGGGAACTTGGAGAACATGCAGGGCACCGATACGGCGGTGGAGGTGCCGCAGGAGCTGACGTTGGCGAAGTTGATGATGTCGAGCTTCGCCAGTTCCGGGTTGGTCTCGCGGGCATAGCCATTGAGGGAGAAATGGTCCGCGCGGGCGGTTTCACCGACCACCAAGATCATCAGCGACTTCTTGCCGTCGGCGCGTACGCGCTGGGTCTGCACGGCGTCCTCGCCGATCGGCTGCACCACCAGGTTTTCCTTGATGCCCAGACGCTGCTTGGTGTACTTGCCCACCGCGTAGATGTAGTTGGTCGGGTTGATGAAGTGGGTCAGCTTGTCTTCCTGGCGGAACACCGGCGCGTAGGTGGAATAGAAGCTACCCACCGAGACCGCCACCACCGCCACGCAAGCGACGATCACCAGGACCTTGTTGAGCAGGCCGCGGAAGAACGGGCGATAGCTCACCGGGGTCAGCCAGACGATTGTCGCCGGCAGGACGCCCAGCACCAGCAGATAGCCGACCATCCGCGCACTGAACAGGGCCGCGGCTTCGCCCGGGTTGGTCTCGAACACGTTCTGCACCATCACCGTGTCGATCACCACGCCATAGGTGTTCATGAAGTAGGCCGCACCGGCGGAGACCAGCGCCACCAGGGTCAACGCCGGCTTGAGCAGCGGACGGAACGACACCAGCGTCAGCAGCAGGGTGAAGGCAGCCCAGAGGAAGAACGCGAAGGAGAGGAAGAATCCGGCCCCCTTCATACCCTCCAGCGGTACCAGGTTGTTCAGCGCCTTCCAGGTCGCGACGTTGTAGAACAGCACCAGGGCCAGGGAAAACAGCAGGACCAGCCGTGTGGAACTGACCTGCGGGATGAGGCGGCGTTTGCCCTCGGCCATCGAGTGCACTCCTTGAACTGCAAAAGTCGAATTGGAAACGTTAGTTGAGAAGGCCTCCCGGCCAGCGGCGGTACTCTAGCGGCAAGTTAGTCAAAAAAGCGTCAAGTCCGCTACATCTGCTGACACATGGGCAGGAGTGGAGAGGTGGTTGCCATCACGCGCTACCGTACGTCGGCAGCACTCCTTCACTTTGTCGGAATCCCCGGTCATGGCTTGCAGGGCAATCGTCGCCCCCTAGACTGACATCAAAGTGATATCTACTCGTGCTCGCCCCGTCTCGACACTTGGAGCTCCCAGCTATGGAATGGCAGAAGGACGCCGTACCCGACGCTGTGCTGTTGGAGTGCACCCACAATCCCGGTCTGGTGCTGCTGTCCATCCTGATCGCCTGTGCCGCCAGCTATGTTGCACTGAGCATCGCCGGACTGATGCTCCGCTCGCCCCAGCATGCGCGGCGCTGGCAGTGGGTGGGAGGCATCTGCCTGGGTAGCGGTATCTGGTCGATGCACTTCGTCGCCATGCTCGCCTTCCGCCCAGCCGTGCCGGTGCACTTCAGCAGCGGCCTGACCCTGCTATCGCTGCTCATCGCCATTGGCACCTCGGTCGTCGCGATGCGCCTGCTCATCCGCGCCGGGCTCAGCCCGCTGCAACACCTGCTGGCTGCCTGTTGCATCGGCACAAGCATCGCCGGCATGCACTACACCGGGATGGCGGCCATTCAGGCGCCGCCGATGCAGCACTACGACCCGTCGCTGGTGGCGCTGTCGGTACTGATCGCGATACTGGTGGCCTACACCGCGCTGGTCCTGACCCCCGTCCTCAACCGACAGCCCGCGGAACGCCAGTGGCTCTACCAGATCCTCGCCAGCCTGCTGCTCGGCGGCGCCATCGCCGGCATGCATTTCACCGGCATGGCGGCGCTGACCCTGACATTGCCCAGTTGGGTCGTGCCGGTGGCCGATGCCGCCCAGGGCAATGCCATCCAGCTCGGCCTGATGGTCGGCCTTCTGGCCCTGGCCGTGGTACTCGCCGGGCTCTGGGCTGCCTGGATCGACGAAAGCCTGACCAGCAAGGAAAGCGAGCTGAACCGCGTCAACACCCTGCTCAGCCAACTTGACCACGCCAATGCCTCCTTGCAGCAACTGGCCCGCTTCGACGGCCTGACCGGCCTGCACAACCGCACGGCGCTGAACGAAGAGTTCGCCCTGCGCCTGGAGCGCAACCGCAAGAAAGGCCAGGGCATGGCGGTGATCCTGCTGGACCTGGACCACTTCAAGCGGGTCAACGACTCCCTCGGCCACGCGGCCGGCGACGAGCTGCTGTGCATCGTTTCCGGGCGCATCCGCAGCGCCCTGCGCGGCTCCGATCTGCTGGCCCGCTTCGGTGGCGACGAGTTCTGCATCCTCGCCGACCTTGGAGAGGATCACGAAGCGCGCATCCTTGCCCAGCGCCTGATGCAACGCATGAAGGAGCCCATCACCACCGCCGGGCGCAACCTGGTGATGACCCTGAGCGTGGGCATCAGCCTGTTCCCCAATGACGGAGAGCAGGCGGAGGAGCTGCTCAAGCATGCCGACCTTGCCCTGTACCAGTCAAAGGGCAACGGGCGCAACGTCACCCACTTCTTCAGCCCGCACCTCAAGACCAAGGCCACCCAGGAGCTGCAGCTGGAAGAGGAACTGCGCAAGGCGCTGTGGGACGACGAGCTGGTGCTCTATTACCAACCGATCCTGCGCATCGACCATGGCGGAGTGGAGCAACTGGAGGCGCTGGTGCGCTGGAAGCACCCGGTCCACGGCCTACTGTCACCGGACCGTTTCATCAACCTGGCGGTCGCCAACGGCCTGATCGGCGCGCTGGATGCCTGGGTGCTCCGCCATGCCTGCAAGGACTTGCGCCGCCTGCATGACCTGGGCTTCGGCGACCTGCGGGTGGCAGTGAACTGCTGCGCCAGCAATCTGGGACGCGACAGCCTGGTGGAGGAAGTGCAGCGCACCCTGGATGATGCCGCCCTGGAGGCCCGCTACCTGGAGCTGGAGGTCACCGAGAATGCGGTAATGGCCAACATCGACCGGGCCATCCCGCTGCTCAATCGCCTGCGTGAACTGGGCGTGAGCCTGTCGATCGACGATTTCGGCACCGGCTATTCGTCGCTGTCGTACCTGCGCCAGCTGCCGCTGGACGCCTTGAAGGTGGATCGCTCCTTCATCTGCGACGTGCCCCAGTCCCAACGCGACAGCGAAATCGCCCAGGCGATCATCGCCATGGCGCAGAAGCTGCACCTGAAGGTGATCGCCGAAGGCGTCGAATACCCGCAGCAGTTGGCCTTCCTGCGCGAAAACCACTGCGAACTGGCACAGGGCTACCTGTTCAGCCGTCCCCTGCCCTTCTCCGCGCTGGTGGACTTCCTCGACGCCTACCACGCGGACAGCGATTCAGCACTGTTACGCAATCAGGCCTGAGCGCCAGCGCGGCAACCAGCGCAGTGAGTCGGCGGTGGTGCCGGTGGGGCGGTATTCCGCGCCCAGCCAGCCGTCGTAGCCGACATCGCCGAGCACCTGCAGCGGCACCTCGAAATCCATCTCGCCGGAGCCCGGCTCGCCGCGCTCGGGATAGTCGGCGAACTGCACGTGGCCGATCTGGCCCATCAGCGCGTAAATGCAATCCACCAGTTCCAGGCCCATGCGCGCCATGTGGTAGAGGTCCAGCTGCGCGCGCAGGTTCTCCCGCGCCACGCGCTCGAGCATGTCCTGCAGGTGCTCCGGGGTGTTGAGCAGGAAGCCCTTCATGTCGTGGCAGTTGATGGCCTCCAGCAGCACGTCGGTGCCGCTGCCGGCGAAGGCGTCACAGGTGGCGCGCAGCCGCTCGGCCAGGGTCTGCAGGGCGACCTCGCGCTCCAGTCCCTCGACCAGGCGGCCAGCCAGCACGTTCACATGTTGCGGCTTGACGATGCGCGCATAGTCCAGCGCCTGGGCCAGCGCCGCCTCGAACTCGGCAGCACATTCCGGCACGGCGGCGATACCCGGGCCGCCCTGCATCAGGTCACCGGCGGGCAGATTGATCAGCACCAGCGGCAGGCCGGCGGCGTCCAGCGCGGCTTTCAGGTCCTGCGCGAGCACGTCATAAGGGAACTGGATCTCCACGCCCTCGAAGCCGGCCTTGGCGGCGGCGTCGATACGCTGCAGCAGCGGGACTTCGGTGAACAGCAGGGACAGGTTGGCGCAGAGTTTCATGCTCGGGGTTCCTCCGACTGACGGTATTGCTCGACCAGGGTAGCCGGGTCGCGTTCGAGATTGCCCTGGCTGCCGTGCAGGCGCATCAGTTGCGCGGCAAGGCCGCTCATGGGTGTGGCCGAGCCTTCCTCGCGGGACAGCTTGACGGCGGTATCCAGGTCCTTGAGCAGCGTGCGCACGTGCCACTTCACCGGTTCGAAGCGACTTTCGGCCATCTGCGGGGCGAGGATCTGCAGGGGTTTGGAATCGGCGAAGCCACCGGCCAGCGCCGGGGCAATCAGGCTGGCGTCGACACCGGACTTCTCCGCCAGCGCCACCACCTCGGCGATCACCAGCGCGTTGCAGGCAACGATCATCTGGTTGCACACCTTGGTCACCTGCCCGGCGCCGACATCCCCCATGCGCGTCAGGCGTTGCCCCAGGTTGGCCAGGATCGGCCGAACGCGCTCGATGTCCTCGACCCGCCCGCCGGCCATGATCGCCAGGGTACCGGCCTCGGCGCCCGGCGTGCCGCCGGACACCGGCGCGTCGACCCAACGCATGCCGGTGCGGGCTTCCAGTTCGGCGGCCATTTCGCGGGTAGCGGCCGGCTCCAGGCTGGAGAAGTCCACCAGCACCTGGCCGGCGCGGGCGCTCTCGACAATGCCGCCTGCGCCGAATACTACCTCGCGCACGGCGGCGGTATCGGCCAGGCAGAGCATCACCACCTCGGCGTCTGTACACAGCTGCGCCGGCGTTTCCACGGTCAGGGCACCCTCCCCGGCGAGCAGCTCGCGCTTGCCGGCGGAGCGGTTCCATACGGTCAGCGGATAACCGGCGGCGAGCAGGCGGCGGGACATGGGCACGCCCATCAGGCCGAGGCCGGCGAAGGCGATGGAAGGCAGGGCAGACATCGGTAACTCCTGTGAGGCAAAATAGCGGGCACGGGGGCGACCATCTTAACCCCCGCGAAGGCAAAGAGCCTGCTGAGGATCTCGCGAGCTAGCGCAGAACAAGGCGAGAAGGGACGAGGAGCGGAGTTTACGAGAGTAAATGAGCATCCGAGGCCATTCTCAACGCTGTTCTGCCGACGCGCAGCAGATCATCAGCCGGCTCGAAGGCCGAGCCTGCCGGCAGTGCGTGCTCCCTAGGTCGGGGAATACGCGGGCAGACAGCCGCTAAACTTCCCAGGCTTTTTCCGCTATTGAACCGGAGACTGCTCCATGCTGAAACGCACCCTGGCGCTCGCCGCCTGCTTTGCGCTGTCCTTTGCTGCGTCCGTTACTCATGCCGAAGCCCTGAAAGAACTGAAGGTCTCGGCGATCCCCGATGAAGCCCCCACCGAGCTGCTGCGCAAGTTCAAGCCGCTGGGCGCCTACCTGGAAGAACAACTGGGCATGCCCGTGAAGTTCATCCCGGTATCCGACTACGCCGGCGTGGTCGAGGCCCTGGCCTCGGATCGCCTGGACATGGCCTGGCTGGGCGGCTTCACCTTCGTCCAGGCGCGCCTGAAGACCGGCAACGCCATCCCGCTGGTACAGCGCGAGCAGGACCAGCAGTTCACCAGCAAATTCATCACCGCCGACCCGAACGTGAAGTCGATCCAGGACCTCAAGGGCAAGACCTTCGCCTTCGGTTCCGTGTCGTCCACCTCCGGCAGCCTGATGCCGCGCTACTTCATGCAGAAGGATGGCGTGGTGCCCGAGCAGTTCTTCTCCCGCGTGGCCTACTCCGGCGCCCACGACGCCACCGTCGCCTGGGTCCAGGCCGGCAAGGTCGACGCCGGCGTGCTGAACGCCTCCGTGTGGCAGAAGCTGGTGGACGCCGGCAAGGTCGACACCAACAAAGTGAAGGTCTTCGCCACCACCCCGACCTACTACGACTACAACTGGACCGTACGCGGCAACCTCGACCCGGCTCTGGCCGAGAAGATCAAGAAGGCCTTCCTCGCCCTCGACCCGAGCAAGCCGCGCGACAAGGAAATCCTCGACCTGCAGGCGGCCAGCCGCTTCATCGAGACCCAGCCGGAGAACTACAAGGGCATCGAGGAGTCGGCGCGCGCCGCAGGCCTCCTGAAGTGACCCTGAAACTGACCGGCGTGGAGCACGTCCACGCCAACGGCCAGCATTCACTCGTCGGCATCGACCTTGCGGTCGAAGCCGGCGAACGGGTGGCGATCATCGGTCCTTCGGGTGCCGGCAAGACCACCCTGCTGCGCATCCTGGCCACCGCCCTGAAACCCTCGGCGGGTAGCTTCGAACTGCTCGGCGCCCAGCCCTGGGCGTTGGGCGACGCCGCACGCCAACGCCTGCGCGCCCGCGTCGCGCTGGTGCACCAGGCTCCGCCGCTGCCACCGCGGCAACGGGTGGTCACCGCCGTGCTCGCCGGCCGCCTTGGCCAGTGGTCGCTGGGCAAAAGCCTCGCCAGTCTGCTTTACCCCGTCGACAGCGCCGGTGCCCACGCCGAACTGCAACGCCTGGACCTGGGCGACAAGCTGTTCGAACGCTGCGACCAGCTTTCCGGCGGCCAACTGCAACGGGTCGGCATCGCCCGGGCGCTGTACCAGCAGGCCGAAGTGCTGCTGGCGGACGAGCCGGTCTCGGCCATGGACCCGGTACTCGCCAGCCATACCCTGGCGGTGCTCAGCCGCGAGGCGCAGAACCGAGGCGTGACGCTGTTGGCCAGCCTGCATGCGGTGGACCTGGCGCTGGAACACTTCCCACGCATCGTCGGTATCCGCGACGGCCGCATCGCCTTCGACAAGCCGGCGGAACGGGTCACCCCGGACGACTTGCGGGCGCTCTACGCCAATGAGCAACTCGGCCGCCAGGACAGCGCCTCGCCAGTGGGCAAGCCGATGGTGGTGCAGATTCCGCGATGTTGAACCCTGCCCTCTCGAAAAGCCCGCCCCGCGACCCCGCCGCGCTGCCGCGCCTGCTGCTCACGCTGCTCGCCGTAGCCCTGCTCTGGCCGGGCCTGCGCCTCTCCGAGCTGGACATCGCCGGCCTGTTCAGCGGCGACAACGCGCGGACCATGGCCAGCTTCCTCGGCGGTTTCTGGCCGCCAGCCCATGACCGTGAGTTTCTCGGCCTGCTCGGCCGCGCCACCCTGGAAACCCTCGCCATCGCCACCGCCGGCATGGCCCTGGCCTGGCTGATCGCCTTCCCCGCCTCGCTGCTAGCCACCCGCGCGCTGTCGATCTCCGCCCTGCCCCGCGGCGGCCTGCCCGCCTGGTGGGCCCGCGCGTTGCGCTGGCCGGTGCGTGGCCTGCTGATCCTGCTGCGCAGCGTGCCGGAAATCGTCTGGGCCCTGCTGTTCGTCCGCGCCGTGGGCCTGGGTCCCACTGCCGGCGTGCTGGCCATCGCCATCACTTACGGCGGCATGCTCGGCAAGGTCTATGCGGAAATCTTCGAATCGGTGGACCCGCGCCCGACCCGAGCCGTGCTGCTGGGTGGCGGCTCGCGCCTGCAAGCCTTCGCCTACGGCGTGCTGCCCTCGGCGGCGCCGGAACTGATTTCCTACACCGTCTACCGCTGGGAATGCGCGATCCGCGCCTCGGTGGTGATGGGCTTCGTCGGCGCCGGCGGCCTCGGCCAGCAGATCGACCTGTCGCTGCGCATGTTCGCCGGCGGCGAGGTGGCGAGCATCCTGCTGACCTTCCTGGTGCTGGTGCTCGGCGCCGACCTGCTCAGCCGCTTCCTGCGCGGGAGGCTCGAATGAGCGGATTGCTGCGCAGCCTGGCCTGGCTGCTTGCGGTGGTGATCGCCGTGGTCGCCTCGTTCGGCTATCTGGAAATGGATACCGGCGGACTGTTCAGCGCGCGTGGGGCCGGGCAGATGCTCGACTACGCCAAGGACTTCCTCTCCCCGGACCTGTCCACCTCGCACCTCACCGCCATTGGCCGCGGCGCGCTGGAAACCCTGGCCATGTCGGCCATCGGCACCCTGCTCGCGGCGCTGCTCGGCATGCTGCTGGCATTGCCGGCAGCCGGGCGTTTCGGCCGCGTCGGCCAGAGCCTGTCCCGGCTGCTGCTCAACGCCCTGCGCGCGGTGCCTGAGCTGGTGTGGGGCGCGCTGATGGTGCTGGCCGCCGGGCTGGGACCGAACGCCGGCACCCTGGCCCTGGCGCTGCACACCGGCGGCGTGCTCGGCCGGCTGTTTGCCGAGGCGCTGGAGAATACCCCGACCGCTCCCGCCGAGGCCGTGCGCCTGGCTGGCGGAGGACGAGTCGCCGCGTTTGCCTACGGCACCCTGCCGGCGGTCTGGCCGCAACTGGTGGCCTACATGCTGTACCGCTGGGAGAACAACATCCGCATGGCCAGCGTGCTGGGCTTTGTCGGCGCCGGCGGCCTGGGGCAGATGCTCTATTTCAGCCTCAGCCTGTTCCAGCAGGCCCAGGCGGCGACGGTGATCCTCGCCATGCTGTTGCTGGTGCTGGGCGTCGATACGCTGAGTGCCTGGGCGCGGCAGCGCTGGGTGAGCCATTGAGACGACTCTTGTAGAGCAACTGTCTGCGAATTCGTAGGGCGTACAACCGTTCGCGGTTGTACGCCGACTCACCCGGATCGGCAGTTGACGCATTGGTCGAGGGTGACAGTTGCCAGGCGAAGCCCGTGCGGCCGGCAGCCAAGGTCAGACGGCGTATAACGTCGAACGTTATACGCCCTACGCTCCCGGTCAGGCTGTTGTAGGAAACAGCGCGCCAAAAAAAAAGCCCGGCACATGGCCGGGCTTTTACATTCTGTCCGCTTCGCCTCAACGAATGACCTCATCGAGGTCCACCGGGTCGCCATAGTGCGTACCCAGTTTCTGACGGATGTCCTCGAACATCGCGTCGTATTCCTTGTGATTGCGCACCACGGCGCCAAAGCGCGGGTGCAGGCCATGCTTTTGCGCAATGCGGGTCGCATCGCTGGCGAAGTTGAAGGCCTGTTCCTTGGGCATGTCCCACTCTTCGCTGAAGGCATTGCGGTCGATTTCGCCTTTCATGGTGAAGTGCACATAGGTGCCCTTCTCCGCATCCTTGCGAATTTCGTAGTAGATGTGAGCGTCAATTTCCTGCTGGTCCAGCCCCGGCATGGCCTGGAGGTGCAGATGGCCCGGTTCGAACATGGCGAATCTCCTTCTATGGAATCCAGACAGTCTAGCGCGCCTTGATGAATTGGAAATCGTCTTGTGTCAGTGCAGGACGTCTTTTCGAACTCTTTCCTGGACCAGCACCCAGGGTGCGATCACCACGGCCCAGAGCTCCGGATCACGGTTGAGGAAATCCTCCGCCTGGATTTCATCGACCTTGCTCAGCTCACCGCTGGCCAGCCACGCAGCAACCTTCGCCTTGTCATCCTCGGCCACGCCCACCGCGACCTCCACCAGATCGGCGCCAGCCCCGACCTTGAGCAGGTTGCCGCGGGCGAAGAAGGGCGCGAGCTCCTGCCAGGAAATCTTCGCGGTTTCGCCAAGCAACTTGGCATAGAGGGTGCTAGCTTGTTCAGTCATGAATCTCACCTGGAAAACGATCGGCGCCATGATAGCGCCGAGGCCGCGCCAGGCAAGGTTCGGACGGCACTTTCAGGATGACGGAACCCTCAGGGGGAAAAATCAGAGAGGCGCCGTTTTTCTGTACGTTTGTGTCAATGTTGCGACATGCGCTCGGCCAGCCCGCCGCCCCCCGCTTTTCAAGCGGTAAAGCGGCACTCTACACTGTACCGGTACAGTTGCCGGTGGGCCTGCCGGGGCAATCCCGGTCCGGACGTCCAGGCGACCAGGACTACAAAAACGAATAACACAAGAAGAGTGGAGCACTATGAAAAAGGGTACTCAGCGTCTTTCCCAGCTGTTCACCGCCATGGCACTCGCCGGCGTTGCCAGCTACTCCATGGCCGCCGACACCATCAAGATCGCTCTGGCCGGCCCGGTGACCGGCGCCGTCGCCCAGTATGGGGAGATGCAGTTCGTTGGCGCGAAAATGGCCATTGAGCAGATCAACAAGGCGGGCGGCGTAGACGGCAAGCAACTGGAAGGCGTGGTCTACGACGACGCGTGCGATCCGAAACAAGCCGTGGCCGTTGCCAACAAAGTCGTCAACGATGGCATCAAGTTCGTGGTTGGCCACCTCTGCTCCAGCTCCACTCAACCGGCATCCGACATCTACGAAGACGAAGGCGTGATCATGATCACCCCGGCGTCCACCAGCCCGGACATCACCTCCCGCGGCTACAAGCTGATCTTCCGCACCATCGGCCTGGACAGCCTGCAGGGCCCGACCGCCGGCAAGTTCATCGCCGAGCACATCAAGCCCAAGTCCGTGGCCGTGATCCACGACAAGCAGCAGTACGGCGAAGGCATCGCCACTGCCGTGAAGAAGACCCTGGAAGGCGCCGGCATCAAGGTGCCGCTGTTCGAAGGCATCAACGCCGGCGACAAGGACTTCTCCGCGATGATCGCCAAGCTGAAGCAGGCCAAGGTCGACTTCGTCTACTACGGCGGCTACCACCCGGAACTGGGCCTGCTCCTGCGCCAGGCCAGCGAGAAGGGCCTGAAGGTAGGCTTCATGGGTCCGGAAGGCGTCGGCAACAAGGAAATCTCCGCCATCGCCGGCCCGGCTTCCGAAGGCCTGTACGTGACCCTGCCGAAGTCCTTCGACCAGGACCCGAAGAACAAGGGCCTGGTTGACGCCTTCAAGGCCAAGAACGAAGACCCGAGCGGCCCGTTCGTATTCCCGGCCTACGCCGCTGTCCAAGTCATCGCCGAAGGCATCAAGAAAGCCGGCAGCGAAGACACCGACAAGGTTGCAGCGGCCCTGCGCGCGAACACCTTCGCTACCCCCACCGGCGACCTGGCCTTCGACGAGAAGGGCGACCTGAAGAACTTCAACTTCGTGGTCTACCAGTGGCACAAGGACGGCACCAAGACCGAAGCCAAGTAAGCCACCCGCCGACACACAAAGCCCACTGCACCTGCAGTGGGCTTTGTTTATCCGAGTATTCCGGGGGTCCGTCGCGCCACAAGCGCCGCTTCACGCGACGCCCGAGGAGTTAGGTAATGCCTGATCTCTATCACTATCTGCAACAGCTGATCAACGGCCTCACCGTCGGCAGCACCTATGCCCTGATCGCCATCGGCTACACCATGGTCTACGGCATCATCGGCATGATCAACTTCGCCCATGGCGAGGTGTACATGATTGGCTCGTACGTAGCCTTCATCGTGATCACGGGGCTGGCGATGATGGGAATCGTAAGTCTTCCTGTCGTCATCATCTGCACCTTCGCCGCCAGCATCATCGTCACCAGTGCCTACGGCTACGGTATCGAACGGATCGCCTACCGCCCGCTGCGCGGAAGCAACCGACTGATTCCGCTGATCTCCGCGATCGGCATGTCGATCTTCCTGCAGAACGAGGTCCTGCTCGCCCAGGACTCCAAGGACAAGGCCATCCCCAACCTGCTGCCGGGCAACTTCATCATCGGCCCGGATGAAATGAGCGGCGTGACCATCTCGTACATGCAGGTGCTGATCTTCATCATCACCCTGCTGACCATGTACGGCCTGTCCATGTTCATCTCCCGTTCCCGCCTGGGCCGCGCCTGCCGCGCCTGCGCCGAGGACCTGAAGATGGCCAACCTGCTGGGCATCAACACCAACAACATCATCGCCCTGACCTTCGTCATCGGCGCCACCCTGGCCGCCGTGGCCGCGGTGCTGCTGGGCATGCAGTATGGCGTGATCAACCCGCACATCGGCTTCCTGGCCGGCATCAAGGCGTTCACCGCCGCGGTGCTGGGTGGCATCGGCAGTATCCCGGGCGCCATGCTCGGCGGGCTGGTGCTCGGCGTTGCCGAAGCCTTCGGCGCCGACGTGTTCGGTGACCAGTACAAGGACGTGGTGGCGTTCACCCTGCTGGTGCTCGTCCTGCTCTTCCGCCCCACCGGCATCCTCGGCCGCCCGGAGGTGGAAAAGGTATGAGCCAGAAACTCAAGACTGCGTTCTTCAGTGCCCTGCTGGTCATGGCCGTGGCCTACCCGGTGCTCGGCGTGAAGCTCAGCGTGATCGGCATCGGCCTGCAGCTGGAGGGGGTCAGCCCCACTACCCTGTGGATCATCGCCGCCTGCGCCGTGGCCATGTTCGTCTGGCAACTGGTACGCGACAAGTTCCACTTCGTGACCAGCACCCGCCAGTACCTGTCCAGACCGCATACCAAGCTCGCCGAACGCCTGACCCACTCCTCGGTACAACGCAAGATCATCTTCGGCCTGATCATCCTCGCCCTCGCCTGGCCGTTCTTCGGCTCGCGCGGCGCGGTGGACATCGCCACGCTGATCCTGATCTACGTGCTGCTGGGCCTGGGCCTGAACATCGTGGTGGGCCTGGCGGGCCTGCTCGACCTGGGCTACGTCGGCTTCTACGCAGTGGGCGCCTACAGCTACGCGCTGCTGTCGCACTACTACGGCCTGGGCTTCTGGACCTGCCTGCCGATCGCCGGCCTGATGGCAGCCTTCTTCGGCTTCATCCTCGGCTTCCCGGTGCTGCGCTTGCGCGGCGACTACCTGGCGATCGTGACCCTGGGCTTCGGCGAGATCATCCGCATCCTGCTGCGTAACCTCACCTGGCTGACCGGCGGTCCCAACGGCATCAGCAACATCGAGAAGCCCAGCCTGTTCGGCCTCTCCTTCGAGCGCCGCGCCCCCGAGGGGATGCAGACCTTCCACGAGTTCTTCGGCATCGCCTACAACTCCAACTACAAGGTCGTGTTCCTCTACCTGGTCGCGCTGCTGCTGGTGCTGCTGGTGCTGTTCGTGATCAACCGTCTGCTGCGCATGCCCCTGGGCCGTGCCTGGGAAGCCCTGCGCGAAGACGAGATCGCCTGCCGTGCCCTGGGTCTGAACCCGACCATCATCAAGCTCTCCGCCTTCACCCTCGGCGCCTGCTTCGCCGGTTTCGCCGGCAGCTTCTTCGCCGCGCGCCAGGGCCTGGTGACCCCGGAATCCTTCACCTTCATCGAGTCGGCGACCATCCTCGCCATCGTCGTGCTGGGTGGCCTGGGTTCGCAGTTGGGTGTGATCCTCGCCGCCGTGGTGATGATCCTGCTGCCCGAACTCATGCGTGAGTTCAGCGAGTACCGCATGCTGATGTTCGGCGCCATCATGGTGCTGATGATGATCTGGCGTCCGCAGGGCCTGCTGCCCATGCAGCGCCCGCATCTGGAGTTGCGCAAATGAGCCAGACCATTCTTGAAGTAAACGGCCTGACCATGCGCTTCGGCGGCCTGCTGGCCGTCAACGGCGTGGCGCTGAACGTGAAGGAAAAGCAGGTGGTCTCGATGATCGGCCCGAACGGCGCCGGCAAGACCACCGTGTTCAACTGCCTCACCGGTTTCTACCAGCCCACCGGCGGTGAAATCCTCCTGCGTGGCGAAGCCGTACAGGACCTGCCGGGTCACAAGATCGCCCACAAGGGCGTGGTGCGGACTTTCCAGAACGTTCGTCTGTTCAAGGAAATGACCGCGGTGGAAAACCTGCTGGTCGCCCAGCACCGCCACCTCAACACCAACTTCTTCGCCGGCCTGCTGAAGCTGCCGTCCTTCCGCCGTAGCGAGGCGGAAGCGCTGGACTACGCCGCGCACTGGCTGGAGATCGTCAACCTCAAGGACGTCGCCAACCGGCCGGCGGGTACCCTCGCCTACGGCCAGCAGCGCCGCCTGGAGATCGCCCGCTGCATGATGACCCGTCCGCAGCTGCTGATGCTGGACGAACCGGCGGCCGGCCTGAACCCGCGGGAGACCGAGGACCTGAAGGCGCTGATCGCCATGCTGCGTGCCGAACACGGCGTCACCGTCCTGCTCATCGAGCACGACATGAAGCTGGTGATGAGCATTTCCGACCATATCTACGTGATCAACCAGGGCACCCCCCTGGCCGACGGCACCCCGGAAGAAATCCGCGGCAACCCGGATGTGATCAAAGCCTATCTGGGGGAGGCCTGAGTCATGCTGAAGTTCGACAAGGTTTCCACCTTCTACGGCAAGATCCAGGCGCTGCACGACGTCAGCATGGAGGTCCAGCAGGGCGAGATCGTCACCCTGATCGGCGCCAACGGCGCCGGCAAGTCGACCCTGCTGATGACCCTCTGCGGCTCGCCGCGAGCCTCCTCGGGCAGCATCACCTATCTGGGCGAGGAACTGGTCGGCAAGGAATCCTCCGTGATCATGCGCAAGAGCATCGCCGTCGTGCCGGAAGGCCGCCGCGTGTTCGCCCGCCTGACCGTGGAAGAGAACCTGGCCATGGGCGGCTTCTTCACCAGCAAGGGCGATTACCAGGAGCAGATGGACAAGGTCCTGGCACTCTTCCCGCGCCTGAAGGAACGCTTCAACCAGCGCGGCGGCACCATGTCCGGCGGTGAACAGCAGATGCTCGCCATCGGCCGTGCGCTGATGAGCAAGCCCAAGCTGCTGCTGCTCGACGAGCCGTCCCTGGGCCTTGCGCCGATCATCATCCAGCAGATCTTCGACATCGTCGAACAGCTGCGCCAGGAAGGCGTGACCGTCTTCCTCGTCGAGCAGAACGCCAACCAGGCGCTCAAGCTCGCCGACCGTGGCTACGTGCTGGAAAACGGCCGCATCGTCATGCAGGACACCGGCGCCAACCTGCTGGTGAACCCCAAGGTGCGCGACGCGTATCTCGGCGGCTGACGCGCGCTGTAATGAAAACGGCCCTTCGGGGCCGTTTTTTATTGGCGGGCGAGTACTGCTTTTCGTAGGAGCGAGCGTGCTCGCGAACAAGCTCGCCGGTGAGTTCTGCGTATAGAGATTCGCGAGCAAGCTCGCTCCTGCAAAGCCTCAGTTCTGCGCCTCGGACTGGGCAATGAACTCCAGCATCTTCTCGCTACCGTCGACCAGGTCGGTATGGATGGCCGCCCGCGCGGCGGCACCGTCGCCTTCGCGCAGCGCCAGCAGCACTTCCCAGTGATGCTCCACGGCCATGCGCTCGTTGAAGTCGGCGTAGGCCTGGGCGATCAGCGGGCCGGTGCGCATCCACAGGCTGTCGAGGAAACCGCGCAGCAGCGGCATGCCGGCGATGTCGGCCAGGGCGAAGTGGAAGGCCTGGTTGAGCTTGAGCGCCGACACCATGTCCTCGGCGTGGATCGCATCGAGGTTCTCACGGATGTTGGCTTCCAGCTCATCCAGTTGCTCGACGCTGGCCCTGGCGGCAGCCGTCTCGGCCGCCAGCCCTTCGAGGGCCACGCGGATGCTGCGGATTTCCAGGTACTGCTCGCGGGTGAGCAGCGGCACGCGGATGTCGCGTGGCGTCTTGAGCACCAGCGCCTGTTCCTTGGCCAGTTGCAGGATCGCATCGCGCACCGGGGTCACGCTGGTGCCCAGTTGCTGCGCCAGGTCGCGGATGCGCAGGCGGTCGTCCGGCTTGAAGCGGCCGGTGATCAGCGCCTCGCGCAGCAGCGCATAGACGCCGCTGCCCAGGTAGGAATGGTTCAGCCCTTCGATCGGGTAGTTCATCGCGTTCTCGTCGCAGTCTCGTCACATGGCGCGGCATGCCGGCGCGCATGATGCGGATTGGGCGCCGGGGATGCCAGCGAGATTACACATGCTGCCCGCCGTTGACGTGGATTTCCGCGCCATTCACATAGGACGCGCCGCTGGTGCAGAGGAAGTGGATCAGCGAAGCGACTTCCTCCGGCTTGCCCAGGCGGTGCATGGGAATGTCGCGCTCGACGATCAGTTCGGTCCCCGAGGACAGGATCGCGGTGTCGATCTCTCCCGGAGCGATGGCGTTGACGCGCACGCCGTGCGGGCCGAAGTCGTGGGCCATCTCGCGGGTCAGCGCCGCCAGCGCGGCCTTTGAGCAGGCGTAGGCGACCCCGGCGAAGGGATGCACCCGCGAACCGGCGATGGAGGTGACGTTGATCACCGAACCCTTGGCCGCCTTCAGCTCGTCGAACAGCCCGCGCGCCAGCAGCGCGGTGGAGAACAGGTTGACGTTGAACACCTTCAGCCAGGTGGCGTAGTCGCTCTCCAGCACACCCAGGCGTTCCCCCTCCGCCCCCTTGGGCGAGATGCCAGCATTGTTCACCAGCGCATGCAGCTGGCCGCCGAGCTTTTCGCGGATCTGCGGCAGGCTGGCCTGCACGCTGTCGATGTCCTCCAGGTCCAGGTGGATATGGTTGATCAGCCCTTCGGCCCAGGGGCATTCGGCGCTCCAGTCCTGGCGCGAGGCGGTGAACACGCGCCAGCCGGCGGCGTTGAAATGCTTCACCGTGGCATGGCCGATGCCGCGGCTGGCACCGGTCAGTAACAAGGTCTTGCTCTGGTTCATGGCGAATCCCCCTGCGAAGTGCAACGTCCGTGGTAAGCGATGGCTCAAATAAAAACATGATGCATCATGTTTGGGAAGATGTTTAAATCGACCTCGCGTCAGCCAAACAACAACAAGAAACTGGAGGACATCCCATGCTCGACCGTACCTGTTCCGCGCGTTCCTCACCCTGAGCCAACGGGCGACCGGTCGGCCTTCCAGCTCGGGCCGTCCCAGCCCCTCTCTTGAAGCTGCCCTCTTTTCGATGGGCCGGATTGGCCCGACCTGGAGTAATCGCATGTTCAAGAAAGCCGTAGCACTGATGATGCTGGCCGGCGGCGCCGCCCAGCTCCACGCCGAGACACTGACCGTGGTGTCCTTCGGTGGCGACAACAAGGTGGCCCAGGAAAAGGCCTTCTACAAACCCTTCGAGCAACAGGCCAAGGTCACCGTGCAGGGCGCCGAGTACAACGGCGAGATGGCCAAGATCAAGGTCATGGCCGACACCGGCAAGACCAGCTGGGACGTGGTCGAAGTGGAGTCCCCGGAACTGATGCGCGGTTGCAGCGAAGGCCTGTTCGAGCAGCTCGACTGGTCGAAGCTGGGCAAGCGCGAGGACTTCCTCGATGCCGCCGTGAGCGACTGCGGCGTGGGCATTTTCATCTGGTCCACGGTGCTCACCTACGACGCCAAGAAGCTGGCCAGCGCACCGACCGGCTGGGCCGACTTCTGGGACGTGAAGAAATACCCGGGCAAGCGCGGCCTGCGCCGTGGCGCCAAGTTCACCCTGGAGTTCGCCCTGGAAGCCGACGGCGTGAAACAGGCCGACCTGTACAAGGTGCTGGGCACCAAGGAAGGCGTGGACCGCGCGTTCAAGAAGCTCGACGAGATCAAGCCCTACATCCAGTGGTGGGAAGCCGGTGCGCAACCCCTGCAGTGGCTGGCCGCCGGCGACGTGGTCATGACCAGCGCCTACAACGGCCGCGTCGCCACCGCGCAGAAGGAAGGCCGCGACTTCGCCATCCAGTGGAACGGCAGCATCTACGACCTGGACCACTGGGCCATCGTCAAGGGCAGCCCGAAGAAGGAGCTCTCCGAGCAGTTCATCGCCCTGGCCAACAAGCCCGAGCACCAGAAGGTGTTCGCCGAGAACATTCCCTACGGCCCGACCAACAAGAACACCATCCCGCTGATCGATCCGGCCATCGCCGGCAAGCTGCCCACCGCGCCGCAGAACCTGGAAAACGCGCGCGCCATGGACACCGAGTTCTGGATCGACCACGGCGAGGAACTGGAACAACGCTTCAACGCCTGGGCGAGCAAATGACCACCGGCGCACCGCCCGACCTCATGTCGGACGGTGCGCCGCGACTCGCCAGGCCGCTGCACGATTGACCTGCCGGACCCGCTGGAGAAGTACCTGTGCCCCTCAATACCGCCCCCGTCCAAGACCACCTGCTGGAAGCGGCCCCCGCCCGGGTGAGCGACGCCCAGGCCGCCGCGATTGCCGAAGAGTACTTCGGCCAGCGCGGAACCCTGAACCGGCTCGCCGGCGAACGCGACCTGAACTTCCATATCAGCCACGGCCACGGCGATGACCGCCTGCTGAAACTCTCGCACCCGCTGGAAGACCCGCAGGTAGTGGACTTCCAGACCCGCGCCCTGCTGCGCGTCGAGGCCGCCGACCCGACCCTGGCGGTGCAGCGCGTCTACCCCTCGCTGAGCGGCGAGTACCAGATTCAGGTGGTCGTCGACGGCCAGCCGATGCTCGCCCGCCTGTTCTCCTTCGTCGACGGCCTGCCGCTGCACCGCGTGCCACAACGCAGCCGCGCCCTGCGCGAGAACCTCGGTGACGCCCTGGCCCGCCTGGGCCTGGCCCTTGATGGCTTCGAACACCCGGCGTCGGGCCACGAGCTGCTCTGGGACCTGAAGCACGCCTCGCGCCTGCGCCGCCTGCTGGCCTACATCGAGGACCGCGAGCAGCGCACGCTGGTCGAGCGCTTCCTCGACAACTTCGAGCGCCATGCCCTGCCCCGCCAGGCCAGCCTGCGCGCCCAGGTGATCCACAACGACCTGAACCCGCACAACGTGATCGTCGATGCCGCGCACCCTGATCAGTTGCGCAACATCCTCGACTTCGGCGACATGGTCCACGCGCCGCTGATCAACGACCTCGGCGTCGCCGCCGCCTACCAGGTGGGCGAGCCGGACGCGCCGCTGGCCACCGCCTGCGAGATGATCGCCGCCTACCATCGCCGCCGCCCGCTGCTGGAGCCCGAGCAGGAAATCCTCGCCGACCTGATCGCCACGCGCCTGATCATGACCCTGTGCATCACCGCCTGGCGCGCCAGCCTGCACCCCGAGAACCGCAATTACATCCTGCGCAACACCCATCACGCCTGGCAGAGCCTGCAAGGCTTGGCCCGCCTGAGCCGGGAACAGGCGCAGGAGCAGATCTTCACCGCCTGCGCCAACCATGAGGAGTCCCGTCCATGACCATGCCCAACGGATTCAGCCCGACCGACGCCGACCGCCTGAGCGACGAGGAGCGCCGCCTGATCGAGCGCCGCGAGCGCCTGCTCGGCCCGGCCTACCGGCTGTTCTACGAGCGCCCGCTGCACACCGTGCGCGGCGAAGGGGTCTGGCTCTACGACAAGCAGGGCAACCGCTACCTAGACGCGTACAACAACGTCGCCTCCATCGGCCACTGCCACCCGCGCGTGGTGCAGGCCATCGCCCGCCAGGCGGCGGTGCTGAACACCCACACCCGCTACCTGCAGGAAGGCATCCTCGACTACGCCGAGGACCTGCTCTCGACCTTCCCCGCCGGCCTCGAACAGGTCATGTTCACCTGCACCGGCAGCGAGGCCAACGACCTCGCCCTGCGCATCGCCCGCCACTTCACCGGCGGCACCGGAGTGATCATCACCCGCTTCGCCTACCACGGCGTCACCGGCGACATCTCCGAACTCTCGCCAGCCCTGGGCTCCGGCATCACCCTGCCCGCCCATGCGCGCACCGTGCGTGCGCCGGACGCCTACCGGCTGGGCGCAGAGAACGTCGGCAAGATCCTCGCCGACGACGTGCGCGCCGCCATCGCCGACCTGCGCGCCCAGGGCATCAAGCCCGCCGCGCTGCTGCTCGACGGCATCTTCGCCAGCGACGGCGTGCTGCCCGACCCTGTCGGTTTCCTCGCCGAAGCGGTGAAGGTCGCCCAGTCGGAAGGCCTGCTCTACATCGCCGACGAAGTACAAAGCGGCTTCGCCCGAACCGGCCGGACCCTGTGGGGCTTCCAGCGCCACGGCGTGCAGCCGGACCTGGTCACCCTCGGCAAGCCCATGGGCAACGGCCAGCCCATCGCCGGCGTGGTGGCGCGCGCGGACATCCTCGAAAGCTTCGGGCGCAACGTGCGCTACTTCAACACCTTCGGCGGCAACCCGGTGTCCTGCGCGGCGGCCCAGGCGGTGCTGGACGTGATCCGCGTCGAGAAGCTGCAGGAACGCTCGCAGCGCATCGGCGACTTCATGCTGGAGGGCATCCGCCGGTTGGCCGAGCGCCATGAACTGATCGGCGACGTGCGCGGCGCGGGGCTGTTCCTCGGCGTCGAACTGGTGAGCGACCGTGCTGAAAAGACTCCGGCCGCCAACCAGACCCGCCGCGTGGTCAACGCCATGCGCGAGCGTGGCGTGCTGATCAGCGCCGCCGGCCCCATGGAGAACATCCTGAAGATTCGCCCGCTGCTGGCCTTCGAACAGGAGCACGCCGAGCTGTTCATCGACTGCCTGGACCAGGCCCTGCAGGAAGTGGCCGGCTGATTCGCCGCGCAAGCAGAAACGGGCGGGGCCTGCGGAGTTCACCCTCCGCCAGCCCCACCCGTTTTCCATTCAGGGATGATCAGAAACCTATGCCGACGTTGACCATCGCCGCGGAGTTGCCCAACACCACCAACTCAGTGCCGACCGGCCCCAGGCGAGCGCCCAGCGAAGGAATGATCGCCGGCGCCACGCCGTAGTGGTTCAGCGGGATCTTGTCGCGGTACTTGCCGTGATAGCCCTGCAGCGCGCCGCCGGTGACCTTGGCGTAGAACGGCGTGCCTTCCCAGTCGAAGCGCTTGCCGGCATAGACGTAATTGGAGCGCTGGCTGAAGGAGTTACGGAAAGTCGCGCCACCGAACACCACGCCATCGGCGCGGTTGCGCTCGAGGCCAATCAGGTCCTGGTGATTGTTGTGCTCCGGGTCGTTACTCCAGTGGGTGGTGTAGACGCTGGTCTGCAGGTACCAGAAATCCCCGCTCTCGGCCTGGGCGGCAGCGCAGCCGAGTGTCAGCAGCAGTGCGATCAGCAGAGTGGAACGGTTCATGGCAACTGCCTCAAGGAGCTTTCCGGAAGAAGAGAGGCAAAGCCTAAGCCTCCCTCCCTGAACTCCCCCTGAACCCTCTCTGAACCAATCCTGAACGAAGCTGAACGAAGCTTCCTTCAGCCTTCCAGCGCGACCAGCTGCTGCCGGCTCTGCTCGAACCAGCGCAGCAGGTAGCCCGCCAGCAACTGCGTGCGACGCGGCAGGCGGCCCTGGTACGGATGGATGAGGAACACCGGCTGGCTGCGCGTCTGATAGTCACGCAACAACCAGACCAGACGGCCGTCAGCCAATTCCTGCTGAATCATGTAGGACGGCAGCCGGCTGATGCCTGCACCAGCCAGGGCTGCCTTCTTCAGCAAGGTGTAGTGGTTGCTCGCCAGCAGGCCGCTGACCGTCACGCGGAACAGTTCATGCTGTCGCTGGTAGAGCCAGGTGCCGCTGTCCTGGTAGTGGGTATTCTGCAGGCAGGAATGCCCGGCCAGTTCCGCCGGTGAGCGCGGTACCCCATGGCGCGCCAGGTAATCCGGCGTGGCACAGGTCAGCTCCTGAAGCGCGAACAGTGGCCTTGCCACCAGGCGCTCGTCCGCCGCCAGGCTGCCGGAGCGGATCGCCAGGTCGAAGCCATCTGCGACCAGGTCCCTCAGGGTGTTGGAGAGGTCCAGCTCCAGGCGGATTTCCGGGTACTCGCGGGAGAACTCCATCAGCCAGGCATCGAAGAAGGTCTCCCCCAGGGATACCGGCAGGCTCAGGCGCACCGTGCCCCGCGCCTCGTCCTGCAGCGCCAGCACCGCCTGCCGCGCCCGCGCGGCCTGGGCGTTGAGCGCCTGGGCCTCGGGCAACAGCGCAGCCCCCGCGGCGGTCAGCGACAGACGCCGGGTGGTGCGGTGCAGCAGGGTCGTGCCCAGCGCCTGCTCCAGCACGGAAATGCGCTTGGACAACTGCCCCTTGCTGCAACCGAGCTTCTCCGCCGCGCGGGTGAAGCTGCCGCACTCCAGCAGCACGGCAAAGGCGGAAAGGTCTTCCAGATCGCTGGCTATTGTTTCCATATGAAAACCAAAGGTTGTCGATTGGCATGATTATCAAAACAGAAGGTCACTCTAGACTGAATTCACTTTCAGCCAAACCACCTCAGTGGAGAGCCTTCATGAAAATCATCCTGATCGGTGCCAGCGGTACTCTCGGCCAGGCCGTCGCCAACGAACTGGGCCCGCGTCATGAAATCATTCGCGTCGGCCGCAACAGCGGCGATTTCCGCGTGGACATCACCGACAGCGCCTCGATCCGCGCCCTGTTCGAGCAGACCGGCGGCTTCGACGCGCTGGTCAGCGCCGCCGGCAAGGTGCACTTCGGCAAGCTCTCGGAGATGGGCGAGGCGGAAATGGAGATCGGCCTGAAGGACAAGCTGATGGGCCAGGTGAACCTGGTGCTGATCGGCAGCCAGTACGCCAACGACGGCGCGTCCTTCACCCTCACCACCGGCATCCTCAGCGAGCAGCCCATCGTGCTGGGCAGCTCGGCCAGCCTGGTCAATGGCGCGGTGGAAGGCTTCGTGCGCAGCGCCGCCCTGGAGCTGCCGCGCGGCCAGCGGATCAACGCGGTAAGCCCGAATGTGCTGGTGGAGTCGATGGAGGGCTACGCGCCGTTCTTCCGCGGCTTCAAGCCGGTGCCTGCAGCCGACGCCGCCCTGGGCTTCGCCCGCAGCGTGGAAGGCGCGCAGACCGGGCAGGTGTACAAGATCTGGTGAGCCGGGAGCGTCATTGCGTGCGATGACGTAGGGCGTACGACCGTTCGCGGTTGTACGCTGATAAACCTGAAATCGGCATCAGCCGTTGGCCCTGGTTCGCGAGCAAGCTCGCTCCTACAGGTGCCGGCGTGTAGCGCGGTGCTTTTCGTAGGAGCGAGCTTGCTCGCGAACAAACCCCCTACTCGGTTTTCCCGGCATAGCAGACGGGCGAACTCCCATCCCCCTGCTTCTCCAGCTCATCCTCGAGGAAATCCGCCAGCACCTGCGCGTTGTTGTGCGCCTCGTCCTTGGCCGCATAGAGCAGCGTCAGCGTGCCCTTGCCCGCCAGGTCGAGCAGCCCCATCCAGTGTTCCGGATGAGCATTCAGTTCGCGCTGGTAGGCCTTGCGGAATTCCTCGAACAGACTCGGATCGTGATGGAAGCGCTGGCGCAGTTCGTTGGACGGCGAGGCGTCCTTGGCCCACTGCTCCATGTGCAGGTCTTCCTTGCGAATCCCGCGTGGCCACAGGCGGTCCACCAGCACCCGGTAACCATCGTCCTGCGTCGCCGGCTCGTAAGCACGCTTGCAACGAATCATCCGATTTCCTCCCCGAGCCTGGCATTGCCCTTGAGATAGCCGGCTTCGCTGGGTAACGTGGGCCCACTTTCGAGGGAGCCCGTTCCATGCGATCCAGCCGTTTCATTCTGTTCAGCCTGCTACCCCTGTTCGCCGCCTGCCAGGTGTGGACGCCGAACAAGACCGATCTTAACGCCTCCACCCGCCTGCAAGGCGAACTCAGCCAGCAGGACGGCAAGCTGATGTTCCGTGGTTGCACCGAGCAGCGCCGCTTCAGTGTCGAGGATAGCGCCAATACCGGCCTGCCCCGCGACGCCCGCAGCCTGTTCGAGGACGGCGCCAGCAAGCTGTTCGTCGACCTGCGCGGCAACTTCAGCGGCAGCACCGCCGCCGGCACCGACGGCAAGCTGGAAGTGACCAAGGTCCTGCGCCTGCAGAACGAAGGCCCCGGCTGTGACGATCCGAACTTCAAGCGCAGCATCGTCCGCGCCCACGGCAACGAGCCGGGCTGGAGCGTGCTGGTCAACAACCAGGGGCTGCTGCTCGAACGGCCCGGCAAGGAGTCGCTGGTGGTGCCCTACATCGCCGAGGGCCTGCCCAATGGCAGCACCAGCTATTCCAGTGAAGCCAATGGCGAGAAGCTGGAACTCTGGGTCGCCCCGGCACGCTGCCAGGACGGCATGAGCGGCGCACTGACCAACCTGTCCGCCGAGCTGCGGGTGGACAGCCAGGTCATGCAGGGCTGCGCCTACCCGGGCGGCGCCAGCAACGACTGAGCCGGCGCGGCAGGGCTCAGAACAGCAGCCCTGCCGCCCGCAACCGCGCCTTGAGCGCGACGAGCCCGCCCTCGTATTCCCAGTAGACCACCCGACCGTGGCTGGACGTCACCAGCACATACTTCTCGCTCACCGACTGGATACGTTCCAGACGCACCAGTCGACTCCGGCTCGTTGAGCTGCTCCACCACCTCGCGGTTCTGCTCGTCGTAGCCGTGGACCATGAAAGCCGCACGCACCTTCAGACTGATGAAGCTCATCGACTCTCCCCGCTCACAGCGCCCGCTCGGCAGCGCGCCGCGCGTGGATTGCCGTGGTGTCGAACAGCGGCACTGACGCATCCTGCGGGCCGACCAGCAGGGAAATCTCGGTGCAGCCGAGGATCACCGCCTGCGCGCCGCGCTCCACCAGCGATGCGATGATGCGCCGGTAGGCTTCGCGCGACTCGTCAAGAATCCGCCCCAGGCACAGCTCCTCATAGATGATCCGGTGCACCACCTGGCGCTCCTCGTCCGAAGGCGTGAGCACCTGCAGGTCGAACTTCTCCTGCAGGCGGTCCTTGTAGAACGCCTGCTCCATGGTGAAGCGCGTGCCCAGCAGGCCGACCTTCGTCACTCCCGCCTCGCGGATCGCCTCGGCGGTCGGGTCGGCGATGTGCAGCAGCGGGATGTCCACCGCCGCCTCGATAGCCGGCGCCACCTTGTGCATGGTGTTGGTGCAGAGCACCAGGAAGTCCGCGCCGGCCGCCCGCAGCGAACGCGCGGCCCCCGCCAGGAGCGCCCCGGCGGCGCCCCAGTCGCCGGCGTGCTGCAGGCGCTCGATCTCGTGGAAGTCCATGCTGAACAGCACGATCTTCGCCGAGTGCAGGCCGCCCAGGCGCTCCTTGATGGTCTGGTTGATCTGCCGGTAGTAGGGAATGGTGGACTCCCAGCTCATACCGCCGATCAGGCCGATAGTCTTCATGGGCTCACTCCAGCCCGCAGTGGGGAACACTGCCCGGCAGCGCCGCACCGTGCTCGACGCACTGGCGCAGGCCTTCGATCAGCGGGTCGAGGTCGAAGCCCTGGGACAGCAACCACAGCGCGTTGTAGTAGGTGGTCTCGTAACGCTCACCGCTGTCGCAGAGGATCGCGACGATCGAGCCACTCTCGCCGCGCTCCACCATCTGCCGCGCCACCAGCAGCGCACCGATCAGGTTGGTGCCGCTGGAGCCGCCGACATGCCGTCCGAGACGCTGGGCCAGGTAATGCATGGCCGCCAGCGACAGCTCGTCCGGCACCTGGCAGCAGGCATCGATCACCGCGGGCAGGAAGGACGCCTCGACGCGCGGCCGGCCGATGCCCTCGATGCGCGAGCCGTAGCTCAGGGTCAGGTCGCGATCGCCGGTGCGGTAGGACTCGAAGAACACTGAACGCTCGGCATCGGCGCAGAGTACGCGGGTCTCGTGGCGACGGTAGCGGGCGAAGCGGCCGAGGGTGGCGAGGGTGCCGCCGGTGCCCGGGCTGGACACCAGCCAGGACGGTTCGGGGAAGCGCTCGTGGCGCATCTGCTGGAAGATCGACTCGGCGATGTTGTTGTTCGCCCGCCAGTCGGTGGCCCGCTCGGCGTAAGTGAACTGATCCATGAAGTGCCCGCCGGTTTCCTTCGCCAGGCGCTCCGACTCGGCGTAGATCTGCGTCGGGTCTTCCACCAGATGGGCCTGGCCGCCATAAAAGGCGATCTGCGCGATCTTTTCCTTGGACGTGCTGGAGGGCACCACGGCAATGAACGGCAGGCCGAGCAGCCTCGCGAAATAGGCTTCGGAGATCGCCGTGGAGCCGCTGGACGCCTCGATCACCGGCGCGCCGGGACGCAGCCAGCCATTGCACAGCGCATAGAGGAACAGCGAACGCGCCAGGCGGTGCTTGAGGCTGCCAGTGGGATGACTGGACTCGTCCTTGAAATACAGGTCGACACCCGGCAGGCCAGGCATCTCCAGGGGGATCAGGTGGGTATCGGCGCTGCGCTGGAAATCCGCCTCGATGATGCGGATCGCCTCGCGGGTCCAGTTACGGTCTTGGGCGGACATGCTGTTTCCTCGTCGAATGGCAGAAGGTCAGTCCAGCACACCGGCGGGCGGCGTGGGCGGCGCACTGCGCCACTGGCTGAAGGCGACCCCGATGAACACCAGCCCGGCGGCCAGCGCCTGTTGGCCGCTGAGCACTTCGCCCAGGAACAGGGCGGCGAAGATCAGGGTGAACACCGGGATCAGGTTGATGAAGCCGGTCGCCTGGCTCGCCGGCAGCCGGCTGACGCCGAAGTTGTACAGGCCGTAGGCACCGACGGTGACCACGCTGCCCAAGTAGATCAGCGCGAACCAGCCGGTCGGACCGGGCGCCGGCGGCAGGCCTGAGGTCGCCAGCGCCAGCGGCAGGAAGAACAGCGAACCGATGAAGGCTTGCATGGCAGTCAGGATGAAGGGCGAGTAGCGCGCCGACAGGTGCTTGAGCAGCAAGGTGTAGCCGGTGGCGCAGAGCATCGCCAGCAGCTCGTAGAAGTTGCCCAGCAGCGGATTCGGTGCGTGGCCGTTCGCTTCGCTGGCCAGGGTCAGCCAGAGCGCCCCGAGTACCGCCAGGGCGAACCCCAGCCAGGTGTTGCGGGCGATCATCTCATGCAGCAGGAAGAACGCCCCCACCGCCACCAGCAATGGCAATAGCGCCGTGATCATGCCGGCCTGGGCGGCGCTGGTGTGCTGCAGCGCCAGGGACTCGAAGATGAAATACAGGCAAGGCTCGCAGGCGGCGAGCCCGAGCAGCCACTTCCAGTCACCGGCGCGGTAGTCGATGCGTCCGCGCCAACGCCAGGCGGCGAGGAAGATCAGGCTGCCCAGCGCCATACGGGCGAAGATCACCCACATCGCCGGCAATTCCTGGAAGGCGAATTTCAGCGCGATGAAGGAACTGCCCCAGAGCGCCATGGCCAACACCAGGCACGCGAGGGCGAACGGCCGGGATTGCTGCACGGGACGCTCCAGTCAAAAGATCCCCGGAGTATAGGAGGCGCCCGGTGCGGGCCGACAGGTACAGAACGCAGGGGAAACTGTATGGGCCGCCTTTCGCAGGACCGAGGGGGACGCCCTGTCCTTGCTCGCGAACCAAGATTCGGGGAACTTCGGCGCCGCGGCCACAAAGAACATCAGTCCCAAGGCTTGCCCTTGGTCCCCCGCTCCACCGGCGTGCGCTGCTGCATCGCTGCCTTGGCCAGCAGGTGGGCGCTGATCGGCGCGGTGATGAACAGGAACACGGTGATCAGCAGTTCATGCAGGCTGACGCCCTCGCCACGGGTGCTGAAATACAGCATCGAGGCCAGGATCACCCCGCCGACGCCCAGGGTCGAGGCCTTGGTCGGCGCATGCAGACGGGTATAGAAATCCGGCAACCGGTACAGACCGATGGCGCCGAGCAGGGCGAACAGGCTGCCGGCCAGCAGCAGCAGGCAGACCAGCGCTTCGATCACGACGTCTGCGCTCATTCGATGATGTCTCCGCGCAACAGGAACTTGGACAGTGCCACGGTGCTGACGAAGCCCATCACCGCGATCAGCAGCGCCGCCTCGAAGTAGAGTCCGGTGCCCTTCCAGATGCCGAACAGCACGATCAGCGCGATGGCCTCGATCGACAGGGTATCCAGCGCCAGGATACGGTCTGCGGTGCCCGGCCCGCGGATCAGCCGCGCCACCGTGAGCAGCAATGCAAGGCCAAGGAGCACCAGGCACAGGGGAATCACGTAGCCGAGCATTCGAACACCTCCTTGAGCGGCGCTTCGTAGCGGGCCTTGATATCCGTCGCCAGGGCCTGCGGGTCCGGCACATCGAGGCCGTGGACCAGCAGGGTGCGGCGGTCATCGCTGAGGTCGGCGGACACGGTGCCCGGCGTCAGGGTGATCACGCTGGCGAGGATGGTAATGGCCAGGTCGTCGGTGAGCTCCAGCGGAATCTCCACGAAGCCCGGCTGCAGCCTGGACTTCGGCCCCAGCACCAGCCTGGCCACCTGCAGGTTGGCCACGACGATGTCGTACAGCACCAGCGCGATGAAGCGCAGCAGCAGGCCCGGCCGACGGATGCGCGGCGTGGACAGCAGCAGGTTGCGGCACAACAGCGGCAGCACCAGAGCGAGAAAGGCGCCGAGCAACCAGTGACCGAGGGAGAAATCGTTGACCATCAGCAGCCAGGTGAACAGCAGGATGGCGCTGAGCAACGGGTGCGGGAGAATGCGGCGGATCATGCGCCACCTCCCAGCAGTATTGCCTGGCGGTACAGGTCGACATCCAGCAGTTGCGCGGCGGTAGCCTGGGCATAGGCCAGCAGCGGCCGCGCGGCGACCACCATCAGCGGCGCGCTGGCCAGCAGGCCGAAGGTCGCCAGCAGCTTCACCGGCTCACGCTCGGCGCTGCCCAGCACGGTGCGGCCGGTGCGCCAGAACAACGTGCTGCCGGCGCGGCTCAAGGCGACGATAGTGACCAGACCGCTGACCAGTACCACGCTCCACAGGGCGACGGCCTCGCTGCCGCCGCTTACCGAGCGCAGCAGCATCAGCTTGCCGAGGAACCCCGACAGCGGCGGCAAACCGGCCACGGCGATGGCGCCGAAGAAGAAGGCGCCGCCCAGCAGATGCGGTTGCAACAGCGCCGGGCCCTGCACCAGACGCCCCGCCTTGTCGCCACGCTGGCGGGCGATCAGGTCGGCGAGCAGGAACAACCCGCCGGCCACCCAGATGCTGTGCAGCAGGTAGTACATCGCAGCGGACAGTGCCTCCGGCGTACCCAGCGCAATCGCCGCCAGCAGCGTACCGGCGGACACCACCACCAGGTACGACAGCAGCCCCTGCAGCGTGGTCGCCGCCAACGCGCCCAGCGCACCGGCGGCGATGCCGGCCAGCGCCAGCGGCCAGAGCCAGGCCTGGGCCAGGTTCGCCAGCTCGCCGGCCTGCTCGCCGAAGATCAGCGTGTAGACCCGCAGGATCGAGTAGATGCCGACCTTGGTCATGATCGAGAACAGCGCCGCCACCGGGGCACTCGCCTCGGCGTAAGCCTTGGGCAGCCAGAAGTACAGCGGCAGCAGCGCCGCCTTGAGGCCGAACACCACCAGCAGCAACAGCGCGGCGGCGCGCACCAGCGGCGCCTGTTCGGCACTGAGCTGGGCGACGCGCTCGGCCATGTGCGCCATGTTCAGGGTGCCGGTGATGCCGTAGAGCACACCCACCGCGATCAGGAAGAACGCCGAACCGACGAGGTTGAGCACCACGTAATGCACGCCCGCACGCACCCGCCCTGCCCCGCCGCCGTGCAGCAGCAAGGCGTAGGAAGCGATCAGCAGGATCTCGAAGAACACGAAGAGGTTGAACAGGTCACCGGTAAGGAAGGCCCCATTCAGACCCAGCAACTGGAACTGGAACAGCGCATGGAAGCGCTTGCCGCGCCGGTCGTCGCCGCACAGGGCATAAATCAGCGACAGGCTGGCAAGCAGCGCGGTGGCGGCGAGCATCAGCGCACTGAGGCGGTCCAGCACCAGGATGATGCCAAACGGCGGTTGCCAGTTGCCCAGCGCGTAGAACTGCACGACACCACTGTCGGCCTGTTGCAGCAGCACGGCGGACAACGGCACCAGGGCCAGGGTGGCGAGCAGCGACAGGCCACGCTGCAGACGCTCGCCCATGGCGCTGGTGAGCAGCAGCAGGCAGCCGGCGAACAGCGGCAGCAGGACGGGCAGGATCAGCCAGTGGTTCATCGGCCCGGCTCTCCTTCGTGGCCATTGCCGCCATCGACGTGATCGCCGCCGGTCTCGGCCAGCCCGCGCAGGGCCAGGACGATGACGAAGGCGGTCATGGCGAAGCCGATGACGATGGCGGTCAGCACCAGCGCCTGGGGGATCGGGTCGCCGGCGTTGGCAACCTTGCCGATCACCGCCGGGTCGCCGGCCAGCCGGCCCATGGCGAAGAGGAACAGGTTGACCGCGTAGGACAACAGGGTGAGTCCCAGCACCACCGGGAAGGTCCGCGCCCGCAGCAGCAGGTAGACGCCGCTGGCGGTCAGCAGGCCGAGGGTGACGGCGAACAGCGCTTCCATCAATGCGCCTCCTTGGACAGCGTCGGAACATCCGGCGGCGCGCTGACCGAACCGAGTCCCGAAAGGATCAGCAGGGTCGCGCCGACCACGGTGAAGTACACGCCGAAGTCGAAGAGCATCGCCGTGGCCAGTTCGATCTCACCCACCAGCGGGAGGTTGAAATGGCCGAAGGACGAGGTCAGGAACGGGAAGCCGAAGAACCAGCTGCCCAGCCCGGTGAGACCGGCGATCAACACACCGAGCCCGGCCAGGCGCCCGTAGTCCAGCGGCAGGCGCGTGCTCACCCAGCGGCTGCCGCAGGCGATGTACTGCAGGATCAGCGCGACCGAGGTGATCAGCCCGGCGATGAAGCCGCCGCCCGGCAGGTTGTGCCCGCGCAGGAAGATGAACACCGAAACCAGCAGCGCCAGCGGCAGCATCAGCCGCGACAGCACGCCGAGGATCGGCGGGAAGCGCTCCGCCGCCCAGGCGCGGCCTTCGTCGTCGCGCTCGGCGCGCAGCAGGCGCAGGCCGTCGAGCAGCGCGAAGATGCCGACGGCGGCGATCGCCAGCACGGTGATCTCGCCGAGGGTGTCGAAGCCGCGGAAATCGACCAGGATCACGTTCACCACGTTGTGCCCGCCACCGCCGGAAACACTGTTTTCCAGGTAGTAGCCGGCGATGCTGTCGTACGGACGGGTCAGCACGGCGTAGGCCAGCAGGGTCACCATCACCCCGGCGCCAACCGCCACCACGAAGTCGCGCAGACGACGCAGGCTGCTGGACGACGCAGGCGTGCGCGCCGGCAGGTAGTACAGCGCCAGCATCAGCAGGACCATGGTCACCACTTCCACCGACAACTGGGTCAGTGCCAGGTCAGGCGCGGCGAAGCGGGCGAAGGCCAGCGCCACCAGCAGGCCGGCGATGCTGAGGATGATCAGCGCGGTCAGGCGCTGACGGTGGAACCACACGCTCAGCGGCCCGCACAGGGCGAGCAGGACCAGCCCGAGCGCCGTGATGCCATCCAGCGGCGCCTGCGCCCGCGTGCCTTCGATGCCCGGCAACGGCGCGAGACCGGCGAACACCACGATCACGGCGGCCAGTACCAGCAGCATGGCGTAGCGTTGCAGCGAACCATTTTCGAGAACTGCGGTAATCCGAGCGGCAACGCGCACCACACGCTGTACCTGCTGCTCGAACACCAGCTTGGCGTCCATCGCCGGCAGCCCGGCGTACCAGTCGAACAGCGGCTTGCGCAGCACGTAGAGCAGCACGCCGCCGGCGGTGGCGACGAAGCTCATCGCCAGCGGCGCATTGAAGCCGTGCCAGATCGCCAGGCTGTACTGGGGCAGCGCGCCGTTCAGGCTCGATGCGGCGGCGCCGGCGAGCAACGGACCGACGATCAGCGACGGCATCACGCCCACCAACAGGCAGATCAGTACCAGGATCTCCACCGGCACCTTCATGTAGCGCGGCGGCTCATGGGGATGAGGGTTGGGCAGATTGATCGGTTCGCCGTTGAAGAACACGTCGTGGATGAAGCGCACCGAGTAGCTCACCGAGAACAGCGCGCCGAGGGTCGCCAGGGTCGGGATCAGCCAGTTGAAGCTGCCCATCATGTTCTGCGCCAGGGTCTCGCCGAAGAACATTTCCTTGCTGAGGAAGCCATTGAGCAGCGGCACGCCGGCCATCGACGCCGAGGCCACCATCGCCAGCACGGCGGTGTGCGGCATGTACTTCCACATGCCGTTGATGCGGCGCATGTCGCGGCTGCCGGTCTCGTGGTCGATGATCCCGGCGGCCATGAACAGCGAGGCCTTGAAGGTGGCGTGGTTGATGATGTGGAAGATCGCCGCGACGTTGGCCAGGGGCGAATCCAGGCCGAACAGCAGGGTGATCAGGCCCAGGTGGCTGATGGTGGAGTACGCCAGCAGGCCCTTGAGGTCGTTCTGGAACAGCGCCATGAAGGCGCCCATCAGCAGGGTCGCAAGACCGGTGAGACTGACCAGGTAGAACCACAGGTCATTGCCCGACAGCAGCGGATACAGGCGCGCCAGCAGGAACACGCCGGCCTTCACCATGGTCGCCGAGTGCAGGTAGGCGGAGACCGGCGTCGGCGCGGCCATCGCGTGGGGCAGCCAGAAATGGAAGGGGAACTGCGCGGACTTGGTGAACACGCCCAGCAGCACCAGGCACAGCGCCAGCGGGAACAGCGGACTGCCCTGCAGCACGTCGCGCGCGCCGAGCACCGTGGAGAGCTCGAAGCTGCCGACCACATGGCCAATCAGCAGGATGCCGGCGAGCAGTGCGAGACCGCCGCCACCGGTGACCGCCAGCGACATGCGCGCCCCCTTGCGCGCATCCGAGCGATGCCCCCAGAAGCCGATCAGCAGGAACGACGACAGGCTGGTCAGCTCCCAGAACATCAGCATCAGCAGCAGGTTTTCGCTCAGCACCACGCCGAGCATGGCGCCCATGAACAGCAGCAGGAAGGCGAAGAAGCGCCCGGCGGGTTCTTTCTCCGACAGGTAATAGCGGGCGTAGAGGATCACCAGCAGGCCGATGCCGAGAATCAGCAGGGCGAAGAGGAAGCCCAGACCGTCCAGGCGCAGGCTGAGGTTCAGGCCAAGCTCCGGCAGCCACTGAATGCGGGTGACCTGGGCTGCTCCGCCCAGCACCGCGCGCTGGCTCAACAGCAGGAGCAATCCCGCCAGCGGCACCAGGCCGGTGGCGGCAGCACAGGCACTACGGCCGAAGCGTTCGCTCAGGAGGGGCAACATTACCCCGAAGAAAGGCAGCGCAATGATCAGCGCCAGCATCATGACCCACTCCTATCCACCGCCGGGCGGCCCCCATACAAACGCCCTCGCGCCTAGTGCGCCGGCGTACGAAGGCCACGATTATCCATATCTATCGATGACGTGTCATGGATTGAAATATTACTAAAATTCAGGCCGCCCGCGCCGGTAACGCCCCGCGCGGAGGAAATCTTTTCCCCAAAAACAATAGCGCGCGACAGCCGAAATGGCTGTCGCGCGCTGAAGCCGGCCACCCGGAGGTAGCCGGGGATAGCTTAGTGGGAAACGCGGCTGGTGCCGTTGACGGTCAGGATGCGTACACGCTCACCAACGCGGAACACGGCGCCCTCATCGACTTCCTGGACGTAGGCGCGGGTGCTGCCGTCGTCTTCGCGAACGGTGATTTCCACACCCTGGGTACGGGTCAGGCCTTCCTCGGTGGCCGCACCGAGCAGGCCGCCAGCCACGGCGCCGATGATGGCGGTAACGTAGCTACCCTTGCCGCCACCGATGGAGCTGCCGCCGATACCACCAACGGCGGCGCCGGCAACCGAACCGATCGGGGTCTTGGTGCCCTCGATCTTCACCGGACGCAGGGCCTGGATGGTACCCATGCGAACGTTCTGCACGGTACGTGCCTCTTCGCGGGTGTAGGTGTCGCCAGTCAGGCTGGACTGGCAACCGCCGAGGGTCAGGGCCAGTGCAGCGAACGTCACGGCGAACAGGGCAGATTTACGCATGTATGAAACCTCCGGATAGGGCTACGAATATTAGACTCCGACGACAGCCCCGCTGTCACGCCAGGCCTTGCAACAAACTCATTCGGTTCAGCTTTCGTACAGTCTTAGCCAACAAAAGCGAAAATGCCTGTCCCGGCTCAGCTTTATGTGAATCGACGGATCGGCTAGGGTAGGCGCCCGCACGAGGAGCGCCCATGGATTACTTCATCATCGTCGTCACCACCGCTGCCGGCCTGTACTTCCACTGGTGGATCTACTGGCGCATCCGCCGCTGGATGGACCGCGACCTGGCACTGTCGCTGGCTGGCGACGATCCAGCCAAGCGCAGCTACCTGCTGGAGAGCCTGGAAGAAGCCAAGCGCCAGCGCGTCAAGCGCCGCGACCTGCCACAGTGGTTGCAGCAGGCCGCCGACGATTACCGCGCCGCCTGAGCCAGCGTCCAGAATCGCGCCAAGGCCTCGGCGCGACTCTCCAGCTCCACTGCCGCCTGCGCACAGGCCTGTGCCAGGCTCATCGGCCCCGGCACCAGGCTGAAGGCGGCCTCGATCGCCTCCTCGCGCAACCCGGCCACCCCCTCGCCCAGGCTGCCGGCCAGCGCGATCACCGGAATCCCGGCGCGACGCGCCAGGCGCGCCACGCCGACCGGCGTCTTGCCGTGAAGGCTCTGGCCATCCAGGCGCCCCTCCCCGGTGATCACCAGCGCGGCGCCTTGCAGGGCCTGTTCGAGCCCGGACAGCTCGGCAACCAGTTCGATGCCGGGGCGGAACCGTGCCTTGAGGAAGGCCCGGCTGGCGAAGCCCAGGCCTCCTGCCGCTCCGACACCGGGAAACAGGCTGTGATCCTCGCCCAGGGTTTGCGCGGCGACCTCGGCGAAATGCCGCAGCGCCGCATCCAGTTGCTCCACCTGCGCCGGGCTTGCGCCCTTCTGCGGCCCGAATACCGCCGATGCACCGTGCGGTCCGCACAAGGGGTTGTTCACGTCGGCGGCGACTTCGACTTCCACCTGGTGCAATCGCGGATCGAGGCCGGACAGCTCGATCGCCATCAGCGTGCCCAGCGCCGCACCGCCGGCACCAAGCTCTGCGCCCTGGGCATCCAGGAAGCGCGCCCCCAGCGCCTGCAACAGGCCGAGCCCGGCATCGTTGGTGGCGCTGCCGCCCAGCCCGAGAATGATCTTCCTCGCGCCGGCCCCAAGCGCCTCTCGTATCAGCTCGCCGGTGCCACGACTGGTGGTGCGGGTCGCATCGCGCTTGCGCTGCGGCACCCAGTGCAAACCACTGGCGGCGGCCATTTCGATCACCGCGGTGCCGTCCTCCAGCCATCCCCAGTGCGCCGTCACCGGCTGACCGAGCGGGCCGCAGACCCGGCACTCGCGCCGCTCTCCCGGCTTGGCAGCGAGCACGGCGTCCACCGTGCCCTCCCCGCCATCCGCCATCGGCCGCAGCAGCACCTCGTCGGTTGGACGCGCACGCTGCCAGCCACGGGCGATAGCCTGCGCGACCTCGGGAGCGGAAAGACTTTCCTTGAAGGAGTCCGGAGCGATGACGACTTTCATGGGGACGGGACCGTTGTGCGGAAGGATGAAGGCATCCTACACCGCACGAAAGACGACTGGCCTGTAGGAGCGAGCTTGCTCGCGAACAGCCCCACAGCGAGCGGGTTCGCGAGCAAGCTCGCTCCTACGAAAAGCGCATCGTCGTAACGGTCAAGCGTGGCAAGTCAGGGAGCGAGGCGCTCGCGTACCCAGGCACCATTCTCGACGCGGAAGTTGAGGCGGTCGTGCAGGCGGCTCGGCCGGCCCTGCCAGAACTCGATACGACTAGGCAGCAGACGGTAACCACCCCAGAACTCCGGGCAGGTCGGAGCGGAATCGGCGAAGCGCCTTTCGGTTTCCGCGAGCAACTGCTCCAGCTCGCCACGTCCATCGATCACCCGGCTCTGCGGTGAAGCCCAGGCACCGAGTCGACTGCCCAGCGGTCGCACCCGGTAATAGGCAGCGGACTCTTCGCTGGACACCTTCTCGACCTGCCCCTCGATGCGCACCTGGCGTTCCAGGGCCGGCCAGAAGAAGGTCATGGCCGCACGCGGGTTCTCGCCCAGCTGTTGCCCCTTGGCACTTTCATAATTGCTGAAGAAGGTGAAGCCGCGCTCATCCAGGCCCTTGAGCAGGAGCACCCGGCAATGCGGCTGGCCCTGGGCGTCCACGGTGGCGAGCATCATCGCATTGGGTTCGACTGGCAGTTGCTCGGTCTTCACGGCCTCTTCGAACCACTGGTGGAACAGGCTGAAAGGCTCATCGGGAGCCTGGGACTCATTCAGTCCGTCACGGGTGTATTCGCGGCGCATATCGGCCAGGGTCTGAGCCATCGGAAGTCTCCTCGGAACGAAGGCCCCAAGCATATCCAGAGTTGCGTCTTCGCGCTTGATCCACGACAAGCGACATTCCGGCCGGAATGCCGCTTTCGCGAGGTGGGATCAGTTCTTCTGCGCCAGCGCCAGCAGGCTGGTGCGCTGGGTCACCAGCACTTCGACGCGGCGGTTCTGCGCGCGGCCCTCGGCACTGCCGTTGTCGGCGCGCGGCAGGCTCGAACCGACGCCCTTCAGGCGCAGACGATCGGCGCCCAGGCCGCTCAGGCGGAAGATCGACGACACCGCCTGGGCGCGCTGCAGGCTGACCTTGTCGTTGAGTGCCTTGTCGCCCGAGCTGTCGCTGTGGCCCAGTACCAGCACGCCGCTTTCCGGGTCGTTCTGCAGCATCTTCGCCACATTTCCCAGCGGGCCGAGGGTGATCGGCAGCAGCAACTCAGGACGCTTGGGGTTGAACGAGCTGTCAACCGGCGCGATCAGCACCAGCGCATTCTCACGCCGCTCGACGGTGAACTTGCTGCCGGCCACGGCGGTACGCAGGGCCTGTTCGTGCTGATCCAGCCATTCCTTGCTGACCTGCAGACTCTGCGGGCTTGCAGCCTTGACCCCGGCGGCCTGGCTGTCGTCAGCGCCGAACGGCCACCACCAGTGGCCACCCGGTTGCTTGCTGCCCGCGTCAGCGACCCTTGGCGCCTCGACGGTTTTCTTCTCCGCCGCTGGCGCCGCGGCAGTCGTTTCTTGTTCGGCACCGAAGGGCCACCACCAGTGGCTGCTACCTGCGGTGGGCGCGGCGGCGGTGCTGTCCTTGTCCTTGGACTGGAACTGACTGCAAGCCGAGAGGCCGATGCAGAGGGCGAGTGTGGAGATCTTCAGCACGTTCATGGGGCGGTACCATCAGTCGGGACACGAAGCGAGGCCTGGGCGCGACAGGCAGAAAGTGGCGCCCTGACTTCAACCATCAGCTTAGAAATTGATCATAACTTACTCAGTTGGAACGAGATTTTAAGCTCCAACTGACGAGCGGTGCATGTCCACGCTAATGAGATGACCGTCACGCTTGTGGACGACCCTTCGAAGGCGCAGCTGAAGGAAGGTTCCTCCCGTCCGTCGCTACAGGCATTCGCCAACGATGCGCGCCAGACGTTGTGCACGCGGATCCATCAGCACATAGGGGCCGAGGGTGTTGGTGACGAAGCCGAAGGCCAGGTCGCGTTCGGGGTCGGCGAAACCGATGGAACCTCCAGCTCCCGGATGACCAAAGGCGCGCACTCCCAGGCCGTAGGTGGCGTTGGCCACGTCCGGCTGGTCAAGCATGGTTCCCAGGCCGAAGCGAGTGCAAGTCAACAAGGTTCGATCTTCACCCACCGCGTGTTCGCGAGTGAGTTCGGCCAGCAGCGCCTCATCCAGCAGCTCGCCCTGCAGCAGTCCGCTGTAGAAACCCGCCAGCGAGCGCGCATTGCCATGGCCATTCGCCGCTGGCTGCTGCATGCGCCGCCACTCGGGCTTGTTGGTGCTGGTCAGCACCGACGGCGGGTTGGTGAAGGCACGGGTGGAGAGCGCCGCAGGTTCGGTCATCATGGTCCTCAGCAGGCGCTGGGCGGCGGCATCGCCGAGGTTGCCCTTGCCACGGGCGATATGGGCCACGCGGTGGAATTCGGCGTCATCCAGACCGATATGGAAATCGAGACCGAGCGGTTCGGCCGTGCGCGCGACGATGGCGGTGCCCGGCTCGCGACCATCGACGCGGCGGATCACCTCCCCCACCAGCCAGCCATAGGTGATCGGTGCGTAACCGTGCTCGGCGCCCGGCGTCCACCAGGGTGATTCGGCCGCCAGTGCGGCGGTCATGGTCGACCAGTCGTAGAGCGCTTCCGGCGCCAGTTGCTCGCGGATCGCCGGCAGGCCGGCACGGTGGCAGAGCAGTTGACGCACGGTGATGGCCTGCTTGCCGGCCTGGGCGAATTCCGGCCAGTAGCGCGCCACCGGAGCGTCGAGCTCCAGCTTGCCCTCCCCCACCAGTTGCAGGGCGGCGACGGCAGCGAAGGTCTTGGTGCAGGAGAACAGATTGAGCAGCGTATCGGCCTGCCAGTCCTGGCCAGGCTCCTTGCCCGCGCTGCCGGCCCACAGATCGACCAGCGTCTCGCCGCCAACCTGGATGCACAGCGCCGCACCGCGCTCCTGCGGGTCTTCGAACAGGGCGCTGAAGGCATCGGCAACAGGGGTAAAGCGGTGGTCGCAATGGCCGTGCAGGGTCATCGGAATCTCCAGTGGGCGGGACGAAAACGAAGGGGCGGAGACAGCATTCTTCCAGTGCCCTCCGCCCCTGTGAACCCCGCTTAAGGCGGGTATTGGCCCTACGAATGCCGAGTCATTGGCTGTCGGCCTGCTCCTCGTCGGCACCGCTGTCGTCCACCGGTGTGGGCTTGGGCTCCGGTGCCGCCTTCGCCGCCGCGCGGGCCTGCTCGTCAATGGCCTTGAGCGCCTGCTGGTTGGCCTTGCGCACGGCGTCGACGAAGCCGGTGAAGGGCAGATCGGTGATGCCGACCAGGCCGATGTGGCCATTCTCGCCGTCGAGCAGGCGGCCGGTCACCGGCTGGTCGAGGTACTGGAACCAGTGCGCGCCGACGACGTTCGGGGCCTTCACCGCCTCGGCGAGGAAGCGCTGGTAGGCTTCGCCGCGCTGCTGCTCGTTGTACACCTCGGCCACCCCGCCCCAGAACGGTCCGCGGTCACGGGAGCCGAAGTGGAACTCGGTGATCAGCACCGGCTTGTCCAGGCTGTTCAGGTAGGCGGCGTCGTACCCCTGGTGCGGCAGCGGCACGTAGAGGTTGAAGCTGAGCAGGTCGCAGTACTGCGCGCAGGACGCCAGCGCCTCCGGGGTGCTGACGGCGAAGCGCGGGCCGAGCAGCAGGTGGTTCGGCGCGTGCCACTGCAGCGCATCCTTGAGGGTCTTGAAGTACTGGTCGGCATACAGGCGCAGGAAGGCGCTGTAGTCCTGGGCGATGGCCGGGCGCTCGGCGCTCGGCTGCGGCGCCTGGTAGCCCGGCGCGTCGAGGTCCTCCCAGGCGGCGATGGGAACGCCCCAGGCTTCGGCCAGCGCCTCGTGATCCTTGTACTTGTCCTTCAACTGCTTGATGAAGGCGCGCTTTGCCGGGCTGTCGGTGGACAGCTTCAGCGCGCCGAAGGCCAGCGCGTAGTGCGACTGTGCGTCGTCGCCGCGTCCGGCCCAGGCCAGTTCGTTGTCGGCGTAGTAGCCGAGCAACCAGGCGTCCTCGCGATGGTCGCGGGCGGCGATGGCGATGGCGCGCTCGGCAGCCATGGCGAAACGCGGGTCGAAGGGGTCGGGCATGGCGCCCCACCAGTCGTAGCCGGTGCTGACGGTGGCGTAGTCGCCGCTGATCGACAGCGGCACGCTGTACGGCAGGCGCGGCTCCTCCGCGAAGGCCGGATCGCTCCAGTCGCCCAGGGAGTTGAAGCCCCAGGCGCCGAGGCGCTGCAGGGTGCGCTCGCGCCAGGAAGCGGCGGCGGCATCGCCGGTCAGCCCGCCATTGGCGCGGAAGCGGTTGGCGGCATAGAAGTCATACCAGCGGCCATTGCCGAAGGCGCGCCCCTGCTGGGCGCCGACACCGTTGCGGTCATCGCTCTGGCCGTAGAAGGCGGCCAGCGGGTCGCCCTCCTTGGGCAGGCTGGCGAACATGTATTCGCGGCCCTCGACGTAGGTCTGGCTGCTGTCGGCATTCACCGCGTTGACGCCCAGGGACCAGAAGGAGTGCCCCTCGGGTGTCACCAGCCACCAGCGGCCGTTGCGCTTCTCGGTGCGGAAGAACCCGGTGCCTTCGAAGGCAGGGCCGTCCAGCAGGCCGCCAAAGGCATCGCGTCCCGCCGCCGGCTGCTGCTTTTTCAGTTGCTCGCCTTCGGCCTCCCAGGCGCTGGCGAGCTGTTCGGCGCTTTTCACCTTCTCCGGCCAGTCGCCACGGTTGGCCTGGCCGAAGCCATCGACGATGCCGGTATAGGCCTTGCGCCACTGGTCACCGTCGGCGTTGGTGCCGAAGCGGCCCAGCAGGATGTCCTGTGCCGCCTTGGGCGAATTCAGGTAGAGCTTCACGGCGCCGACCTGGCTGCGGTTCAGCTCACCGGTCACCTTGCTGGCCAGCAGCAGGCGCTGGCCGTCCTGGGTGACGGGCATGGGCACGCCGGCGCGCATGCCGAAGTCCTCCGGCGCGGTGGCCCGCAGCGGGATCAGCAGGGTCTGCGCGGGGCCGGGCGGCAGGGCGATGCTGGCATGCAGGCCCGGTGCGCCGGCGACACCTTCGATCGCCACTTCCAGGGTGATGGCCCAGTCCATGGCGTTCTGGATACGCAGGCTCACGCTGTCGGCCTGGGACCAGTCCCAGCTGCCGCTGGACGGCGCCAGGCTCAGGGTCGGCTGCGGCGCCGGGCTGAAGTTCACCCGGCGCAGGATCTCGCCCTCGGGCGTGGCTTCGGCCGTGGCGCTGGGCAGGTCGGCGTTCTGCGTGGTGACCGTGACCACGGCCATGGGCTTGACGAAGTTGAACAGGGTTTGATTGCCGCCGGCCGACCAGGCCGGGGCACTGGCGATCGCCAGACTGAGCAGCAGTGGCAGGTGCCAACGCGAAGGGGTCATGTGTACGTGTCCTTGAACCTCGCCCGCCGGCTGGCGGGCGCTCGTTTGACAGCAAGTGCGGGATTACGCTCCCGCACACGACTCAGGCGATTTCGCGGCGGAACGGGGGCAGCGCGTTAAGGATGGCCTTGCCGTAGCGTTGCGTCACCACGCGGCGGTCGAGCAGCGTGATGGTGCCGCGATCCTGCTCGGTACGCAGCAGTCGGCCGCAGGCCTGGACCAGGCGCAGCGAGGCGTCGGGCACGGCGATTTCCATGAAGGGATTGCCGCCGCGCGCCTCGATCCATTCCGACAGCGCCGCTTCCACCGGGTCGTCCGGCACGGCGAAGGGAATCTTGGCGATCACCACGTGCTCGCAGTAGGCGCCCGGCAAATCCACACCCTCGGCGAAACTGGCCAGGCCGAACAGGACGCTCGACTCGCCGTCGTCGACGCGGGAGCGGTGCTTGTTCAGGGTCTCCTGCTTGGACAGGTTGCCCTGGATCAGCACGCGCTTGCGCCAGTCACGCTCGAGGCCGTCGAAGACTTCCTGCATCTGCTTGCGCGAGGCGAACAGCACCAGCGAGCCGCGCGAACCTTCGACCATTGCCGGCAGCTCGCGAATGATGGCGGCGGTGTGGGCGGCGGCATCACGCGGGTCGGCCTTGAGGTCGGGTACCCGCAGCACGCCGGCATCAGCGTGGTGGAACGGGCTCGGCACCACGGCGGTGACCGCCGAACGTGGCAAGCCGGCGCGCATGCGGTAGCGGTCGAAGGTGCCCAGCGCGGTCAGGGTCGCCGAAGTCACCAGCACGCCGTAGGCGACGTTCCACAGGTTGCGGCGCAAGGTCTCGGCGGCGAGGATCGGGCTGGCGTTGGCCTCGATGTCATAGAAGGTGCCGCTCTCGGCCAGGGTCAGCCAGCGCGCCATGGGCGGGCTGTCCTGAGGGTCCTCGCAGGTGAAGGCGGTCCACAGCTCCCAGTTGCCCTGGGCGCGGGACAGCAGGCTGCCGAACAGCGGGTACCACTCTTCGGCCTGGTAGCTGGCGATGCCGATGCTGCCCTCCCCGTCCATCGCCTCCTTGAGCAACTCGGTGAGGCGGGTGAAGAGGTCGGTGAGCTTGGAGAAGCCCTTCTTCAGCTCGATGCCCATCTCGCGGATGTGTTCGGGGATCACTCCGCCCTCGAAGCGATGGCGTGGACGCTCGCGGCCTTCCATGTCCTCCCCGGCGCGGAAATCGCCGATCTCCTCGCAGGCGGTGAACATGAACTGCTGGTGCGTACGCAGTTCGCGGGCCAGCTCCGGTACCTGCTCGATCAGCCGACCGAGGTCGCCCGGCAGCGGGTTCTGCGCCAGCAGCTTGGTGAGGTTCTTGTCCACCTGGGCCAGCCAGTCGGCGGTGGCACGCAGGCGGGTGAAGTGGGCGAAGTGGCCGATGGCCTTGTCCGGCAGGTGATGGCCTTCGTCGAACACATAAATGGTGTCGCGCGGGTCGGGCAGGATCGCGCCGCCGCCCAGGGCCAGGTCCGCCAGCACCAGGTCATGGTTGGTGACGATCACGTCGACCTTGGTCATGCCTTCGCGCGCCTTGTAGAAGGCGCACTGCTGGAAGTTCGGGCAATGGCGGTTGGTGCACTGGCTGTGGTCGGTGGTGACCTGCGCCCAGTGCGCGTCCTCGATGGCCTCGGGCCAGGAGTCGCGATCGCCGTCCCAGCGGTTGCCGGCCAGGCGTTCGATCATCTGGTTGAACAGCTTGCTCGACGTCTCGTCCACGTCGAGGCGGAAGCCTTCCTCTTCGAACAGCTGGGCGGTGGCGCTCTGCGCCTGGCCTTCCTGCAGCAGATGGTCGAGCTTGGACAGGCACATGTAGCGCCCGCGCCCCTTGGCCAGGGCGAAGCTGAACGACAGGCCGGAGTTGCGCAGCAGGTCGGGCAGGTCCTTGTGGACGATCTGCTCCTGCAGGGCAACGGTGGCGGTGGCTACGACCAGGCGCTTGCCGGCGGCCTTGGCGCAGGCGATGGCGGCCAGGCTGTAGGCAACGGTCTTGCCGGTGCCGGTGCCGGCTTCCACGGCAACCACGGCGGCATCGCCCAGGCGATGGCCTTCCTCGTCACTGGAGATGGTGCCGAGGACCTTGGCCACTTCGGCGATCATCAGGCGCTGGCCGTAGCGCGGCTTGAGTTCCTTGGCCTCGAGGAAGCGCGAGTAGGCGCCCTGGATCGTGGCCTTGAGTTCGGTGCTGAGCATGGACTTCCCGGGCCCCGGAGCGCGCCTTGCGGACACATCCGGATGCTGGATAAATTTTCAGTGGTTCGAATCGGCGGCTATGATAGCGCGCTTGACTTCAATCGCCAGCGGAGATCGTCCGAATGACACCCTTTGCCCCCGTCTATGCCCTGCACGTCCTGGCCGCCCTGGTCTGGGTCGGCGGCATGTTCTTCGCCTGGATGGTGCTGCGCCCGGCCGCCGTCGCCGCGCTGGAGCCGCCGGCAAGGCTGAAGCTGTGGCTGGAGGTGTTCCCGCGCTTCTTCCGCTGGGTGTGGGCCGCGGTGATCCTGCTGCCGGTGACAGGCGTGGGTATGCTGCACCTGAGCTTCAACGGCATGGCCGGCGCGCCGCGCTACGTACAGGTGATGATGGGACTGTATGTCGCGATGCTCGCGCTGTTCCTGCGCATCCAGGCCTTGCAGTTGCCGGAGCTGCGCCGCGCGGTGGAAGCACAGGACTGGCCGGCCGGCGGTGCCGCGCTGGGCAAGATCCGCAAGACCGTGGGCCTCAACCTGCTGATCGGCATGGCGCTGGTGGCGTTCGTCGCCGCGCGCCCGCACTGGTAAACCAGAAGGCCCGCCCGCTTGCGGGGCGGGCCTTTACTCAAGAACGACGGCTCAGAAACGCTGTACTTCCAGGCGACCTTCGCGCCCCGCCTGCCCCTCTGCGCCAGCCTCGCCATCCGACCCCGGGCGCTCGCCAGCCACCGAATAGAACCAGCAGCCACGCTCGCTACTGCGCGGGCCGGCCTTCCCAGGCTTGCCACCCGCACCGCCCGCGCCGCCTTCCAGGCGCACTTTCACCCGATTGACGTCGAACTGCTCCGGCACTTCCAGGCGCACCACGCCACCGGCCGCACCGGAACGGCCATTGGCGCCATTCTGGCCGTCACCGGCAGGCCGGCCGCTGCCCCACAGGCAACCGGAGGTCTTGGCGCTACCGCCGTCCAGGCCGTCATAACCCGGCGCGCCGACGCCACCGCGGACATCGATCAGGAGGTTTTCCACCTGTACGTCCTGCAGACGCAGCACCAGGTTCCGACCGCCGCTGGCCGGCTTCTCGAAGCTGCCCGAGCTACCCTGTGCGGCGATCACGCTGCCGTCGGCCAGGTTGCCGTGCTGAACCTCGATCTGCAGCGTATCGCCGCCAGGGAACACCCCCAGGCGCGCATTCTTCGCCAGGTCCAGTTCTCCGACCTTCAGCACCTTCACCTGCGATGGGATCAGCAAGGCCCCTTCCGCACCGACGCTGATGCGATCCAGGCTCAGGCTGTCGCCCTTCACCGGCAGACGCAGCACGGTGTTGGGCTGGACCGAGACATTTCCTGCAGCCGAGCACACCAGCGGCGCGAACAGCGCCAGGCCCAGCAACGACTTACGCATGAGTATCTCCTTCTACTTTCGCGGATGCCGGTTGCGGCAACGTGGCGAAATGGAATACGCCGAACAGCAGTATCTGCAGACGATCCATCCGCGGATGAGGACGGCCGCGCAGGCGATTGCGCAGCGCCATAACCTCGATGATGTGGATCAGCAGAATCAGCGCGCCGGCCACATTGAGCAGTGTGCTGAAGGGATGTGCGAAGGGCTGGATCAGATTGGCCAGCACCGCCAGCCAGAACAACAGGGCAATCAGCTTGCCCAGGCCCAACAACGCTTTCATGAAATGCCCCCAAGTTTTCCTTGCCGGGGAACATACTCTGCCGCCGGGGGCGATGCCAGTGGCAGGCCACTATGACAAAGGGGGCCAAATGGCCCCCTTTGAGTACTTCATCACGCCTGGATCATTGACGGGTGATCTTGATTTCTACCCGACGGTTCTCGGCACGGCCTTCCTTGGTCTTGTTGTCGGCAACCGGCTGGCTCTCGCCATAGCCTTCGACCGACTTGATGCTGCTGGCCGGAACGCCCGCGTCCACCAGATAGTTGGCCACCGCGTGGGCGCGGCGCTCGGACAGTTTCTGGTTGTAGGCATCGCTGCCGACGCTGTCGGTGTGACCCGCGATGTTCAGCTCGGTGGTCGCCGCTTCGCCCTTCAGGCGGGAGGCGATTTCGTTGAGCTTGTCCTTGTCCTGCGCATCGACTTTCGACGAGTCGAAGGCGAAGTGCAGATCGCGCACGACGATGGTCTCTTCCTTGGGCAACGGAGCCGGAGCGGGCTCAGGAGCCGGAGCGGGCGGCGGAACCTCCGCCACTTGTTCCTCTGCACCATGCACCCAGCAATAAGATGCCCCCAGCACACCACCAATCAAGGCGCCCCAGCCAGCCCAGGTGCTGCTTTCAATGGAACCCAGACCAGCGCCGCCGACACCGCCAACCACGGCGCACGTCGGCCAATCGGACTTCTGCAACCCTGCGCAACCGGTAAGCAACGTGCTGACCAGCAGCAGGGGTAAAGCGGTCCTTGTGATACTCATAAATTCATCTCTCCTCTAATGATCGGGTCTTGACCGACACTTACGGAGTAAAGACGGCACTGGAAGAATGCGCCAGCACTAGGCCACAGGGGTGTCACACGCTAGTCTTCGTCCATTCCTCCTCGCCCTCGACGGACCCCATGATCTCATCACGCACACCGCAACAAGCCCTCGCCGCCCTGCTCGACCGCTACGCACCGCAGCGCCTGCTGCTGGTGGGCGCCAGCCAGATTCCGGCCGTGGACGCCTTCTGCGCGGCGCACCCGGATTGCGAATTGTTCCATGCCCCCGCCGGTGCCCTGCCGGCAGAAATCGCCGCGCAGCGCTACGACCTGGCGCTGCTCGCCGACTGCCTGGAGCATCTGCCGCGTCGCGAGGCGCAGCAACTGGTGGGGGGGATCCGCAACCTCAACAGCAGCAAGGTCGCCGTGCTGGTCGACCTCGACGCCGCGCAGGCACAGGACACCGATTTCTACGCCCTGGCCATGCAAGCCAGCGAACGCTTCCAGCGCGACTCGCAGGTGCTCACCCTGTTCACCTACGATCTGCATGAATACAAGCAGGTCCCGGACTGGCTCAATGCCAAGTTCTGGGCCAACCCGGAAAACTTCGGCAAGTACTGGTGGTAAACCCATGAACATCAAGGGCTTACCTCGCAATGACCGACCTCAACGCCATGCCCGGGCAGGGCCAAGGGTCACCAGCCTGTAACCAACACTGTCACCAGCCCCGGCAAAGACTGTCGGTTTGGCACTACCGCCGCTCAGGAATCTACTACCTCAGGGCCCGCCCTCGGGCTGCTCCTCGCGTAGCTTCACGCTCTCCCTCCGCTCCACCAATAGGCCGACCGCAATGCCGTTCTCCAAGGTCATCTTCGGAGTAACGCTGACTGCTCATGGCACCTCGTGATGGGCCTTATCGTGGGGCCTGGATATGGCTACGCGACCAGGGAAACCTTGTCATTATGATCAACGCCATCATCAAAATGACGAAAATCGCGTCAAAACGCTGCATATTGCGTCTTCTTTATGAACCCTACCAATTTTAGAATTCATTAGGTGAGCCTAATTTGATGGTGTACTGCATGCCAGCGGTAGCCTAAATAGCTCATTGCCTTACATGCACCCGCCGCCTTCCCGGCACAGGCGGAATTATAATAAATCCAAAAATGAAGTTTAATAATGACCACACCAAAGTTAAGTATTAAACCAAAACCCGATCCTGACTACCTGAAGCAGGAGACGGGAAAATGAGCACACCAGAAAACACTCTGAAACGAACACTATCAACACGCCACCTAAACATGATCGCCATAGGTGGCTCAATTGGCACTGGGCTATTTGTAGCAACAGGCGCTTCCATTGCCAGTTCGGGTCCCGGGGGAACACTCCTAGCGTACGCACTGATCGGGGTAATGGTTTACTTCCTGATGACCAGTCTTGGCGAAATGGCCGCGTACATGCCTGTCGCCGGCTCATTTAGCACTTACGGAAGCAAATTTGTTGAGAGCGGCTTCGGATTTGCACTAGGCTGGAACTATTGGTTTAACTGGGCCGTGACTATCGCCGCCGAACTTGTAGCCGCCCAGCTAGTTATGGAGTTCTGGTTCCCCGACACTCCAGGAATTTATTGGAGCGGCGCTTTCCTGGCAATAATATTCTTGCTAAATTTTGTCTCAGTACGTTGCTTTGGTGAAAGCGAGTTCTGGTTCGCATTGATTAAAGTCTTAGTGGTAATCGTATTCATCATTATAGGATTAGCCACTATTTTTGGATTGATGCACGGAATAGAATCACCCGGATTTAAAAACTTCACAACTGGCGACGCACCGTTCGCAGGCGGATTCCAAGCCTTGGTTGGAGTTGTAATGATTGCCGGCTTCTCGTTCCAAGGCACGGAAATCGTAGGCGTTGCGGCAGCAGAATCCAAAAATCCCAGTAAGAACATACCTATTGCTGTCCGCCAAGTATTCTGGCGCATCACGTTATTCTATATTCTTGCAATCTTTGTGATTGGAGCAATGATTCCATACACTGACCCAAGTCTATTACGCAACGAAACAACGGACATTAGTGTCTCCCCATTCACATTGCTTTTCGAACGTGCCGGTTTTGCATCAGCGGCTGCGCTGATGAACGCCGTCATCCTAACCGCCATTCTCTCGGCAGGTAACTCAGGGATGTATGCATCCACCCGCATGCTCCATAGTCTTGCCGAGCAGGGTAAAGCGCCTAAGATTTTCTCTAAAATCTCGCGCAACGGGGTGCCGCGCAATGCACTTTATGCAACCACATTGATCGGCGCACTGTGCTTCCTGACTTCCGTATTTGGCGACAAATTCATATATAACGCACTACTCAACACTTCGGGCATGTGCGGATTCATTGCATGGCTGGGGATTGCCGTCTCTCATTATCGCTTTCGAAAAGGCTTCCTTGCTCAAGGAGGACGCTTAGAAGAACTGCCTTACCGAGCCACTCTCTTCCCGTTTGGCCCGCTGTTTGCCTTTAGCCTCTGCATGATAATTGTTCTTGGCCAGAACTATAGCGCATTCATCGGCGAGCATATCGACTGGAGTGGTCTCGTAGCCACCTATGTTAGCCTGCCACTATTCCTTGCAGTCTGGATTGGTTATCGAATCAAGCACGGCACTCGACTGGTAAGTTATAATGAAATGGATGTAGAAGGGAATCGGGTAGACGAATCCCTACCCTTACAAGCACATCTACAGCCAAGCCATCGCTAGATTGCCAGGCACCAATACTGACGAAAATCTGGGCGCTGTGTTACCTGACCGCAGCAGCGCCCAGACAGCAATTCAACATCCACTGCGCAGCACACTGATATTTCTATATAGATTCAAGAATCAAACGTAACCGGCAAAAACAATACATATCCGTGTATTTTTCAAACATGAGACTGACCACCCATGTCCGAATTGCGCCCGGCCACCCTTGATGAGATTGACCTTCAGCTCATTGCAGCCCTGAAGATAAACGCCCGTGAAGCCGTGGCTGTCCTTGCCCGAAATCTAGGCATCGCCCGCACAACTGTTAACTCACGACTATCCAAACTTGAAAGTGCCAAAATCATCACTGGATATGGAGTTCGCCTAGGGCAGCAGTTGCTGGATGGTGGTTTGCAAGCTTACGTCGGGATCACCGTCCACTCGCGATCAGGGAAAGATATCATAAAGCGACTAAGTGCAATGTCAGAGGTAGAGCAACTGTGTGCTGTTAGCGGCGAGTTCGACTATGTCGCCTGGTTACGTTCAAACTCGCCCGAGCGCCTTGATCAAATTTTAGATCAAATTGGAAGTCTAGAAGGCGTTGCAAAGACTACCACTTCCATTATCCTTAGCAGTAAAATTGATCGCGGACATCCTCTTTGATCTGCTTCTTCGGAATTGTAAATAGTTTTACAAAACCGCCTCCTTACCAATACAACTGCCTCTGACCATATTCTGCCAGTCATGCCTCGCGGACTGGTTCCATCGACACTTCTGGCTACAGCGCTCCCATCGCGAAGCGATCTCGAAAGCTCACACGGGATGAATTACCCCGGACGGCCCTCCGAGCCCTTGAGCTCCTCGCGAACCGTCACCAATGGTGTAACCTTCGTGTCACCAGAACACTTTGAGGACCGCCATGAAGCTCGCTACGCTTGGCCTGCAGCCAGCTGTGTCCCAGTTCTGGGCCAACCCGGAAAACCTCGGAAAGTACTGGTGGTGACCATGAGCGAACCGACCTGCCCCTGCGGCAGCGGCCGTCCGCTGCCCGAGTGCTGCGGACGCTTCCATGCCGGCGTTGCGGCCCCCACCGCCGAGGCCCTGATGCGCTCGCGATACAGCGCCTATGCGCTGGGCCTGGTGGATTATCTGCGCGACACCACGCTGCCCGCCCAGCAGCAGGGCCTGGACCTGGACGCCATTCGCGCCTGGAGCCTGGGCAGCACCTGGCTGGGCCTGGAGGTGGAGAACCACGAGGTGCTCGGCGGTGAGCCCGAGCACGCGCGGGTCACCTTCGTCGCCCGCTGGCACGACGGCAACGGCGAGCACAGCCACCGCGAATGCTCGGGCTTCGTCCAGCGCGAGGGCCGCTGGTACTTCCTCGATCCGACCGTGCCCATGAAGCTGGGGCGCAACGATCCCTGCCCCTGCGGCGCCGGCGGCAAGCTGAAGAAATGCTGTGGCCCCTGGATCGAATGATGGAGCGCAGGGCATGCGGCCGCTCGCGAATGTGCGCCCGATGCCCCGGCCCCGACTAAGGTGTGAAGGTGCCCTACTTGGGGCCGGCAGGCGTCTCGGCTAGAATCCGCGCCTTTTTCGGGGCGGCGGCCGTTCGCCGCACCGGTTTTCCCTGCCGGACCTTGCCATGCTGCTGACCGTTCTCTACATCATCGCCATCACCGCCGAAGCCATGACCGGCGCGCTTTCCGCCGGCCGCCGCAGCATGGACCTGTTCGGCGTGGTGCTGGTGGCCTGCGTCACCGCCCTGGGTGGCGGTTCGGTGCGCGACATGCTGCTGGGCCACTACCCGCTGACCTGGGTGCGTCACCCGGAGTACCTGGCACTCACCGCGGCCGCGGCGCTGGTCACCGTGTTCATCGCCCCGCTGATGCGCCACCTGCGCTCGCTGTTCCTCGCGCTGGACGCCGTGGGCCTGGTGGCCTTCACCCTGATCGGCTGCCAGGTCAGCCTGGAGATGGGCCACAGCCTGCTGATCGCCGCGGTCAGCGGGGTGATCACCGGGGTCTTCGGCGGCATCCTGCGGGATATCTTCTGCAACGACGTGCCGCTGATCTTCCGCCGCGAGTTGTACGCCAGCGTCTCCTTCGCCAGCGCCTGGTGCTACCTGATCTGCCTGCAGATCGACCTGCCCAAGGAACAGGCCATGCTGATCACCCTGTTCGCCGGCTTCCTGTTCCGCATGCTGGCGATCCGCTTCCGCTGGGAAATGCCCAAGTTCGTCTACAAGGACGATCCGCAGCAGGGCGACTGATCAGTCCGCCAGCTTGAGATGGCTGGTGTCCGGTGCGGGACCTGCCGGCTCCGCCCTGGCCTGGCCCATGTCGCTGCCGACCGGCGCCAGGCTGAACTGGCTGAGGTCCACGCTCGGCGCCGGGACTTCAGGCTTGTCGTCCTGCAGGTCGGCGCCCACCGGCGCGAGACCGAAGTCCAGCGCCTCGACATCGGCGAACGCCGCCATGTACCCGTCACGCGGCGCAACCTGCAGGCGCCCCGGCGCTGCAGGCTGCTGAGGATCGGCAGCCGGCGGCGGCGCCAGCTCGATCTCCTCGATCGGCGCGTCCATGTCCACCACCTCGACGATGGCGCCGGCGCGCTCGATCACGCTGCGGTACTTCTCCGCCGCCTCCGCATCCAGGTTGTTCTTGATCACCATGCGCCGGCCGGAGAACAGCAGCTCGATGCGCTGCGCATCGGCCTGGAACAGCCGGGCCAGGTTGGCCTTCACGCCGTCGAGCTGGGCACCCGGTACGGTCCGCCCGGAAAAGGCGATCTCATAGCGGCTCATCTTCACTCTCCTGTGTTAACCCGCCGGTTACATTTGGCCAGTATGGTGCAGCTTTTTTTAACCTAACAACAACTTGCAGCCGAGCAGGTGCTTGGTACACTGGGGCATCCTGGGGGATAGACATGAATTATCAGGCGCAAATGATAAGAATTCTCAGCCTGTTCTGGCTGGTCAGCCTCGTTTCCGGCTGCGGCTGGATGGCTGGCGACTTCCAGCAGCCCGACGTGAAGCTGCAGAAGGTCGACGTGGTGAAAGCCCGCCTGCTGGAGCAGGAATTCATCCTGCATTTCCGCATCGACAACCCGAATGATTTCAGCCTTCCGGTTCGCGGCCTGGCCTACAAGGTCAAGCTGAACGATATCGACCTGGCCGAAGGCGAGTCGAATAACTGGTTCACAGTGCCGGCCAACGGCCACGAGACCTTCGAAGTCCCGGTGACCACCAACCTCTGGCGGCACATGAAGTACATCGTCAAGCTGCTGGAAGATCCCGACAAGCCGATCCGCTACCGCCTCGACGGCGAGGTGAAGACCGGCCTGCTGTTCGGACAGAGCGTGCACATTGCCCGCAATGGCGAGATAATTCCCGGCGATTTCATCCCCGAGTGAGCTTCACCATGAGCCAGGAACCCCACGTACACGGTCCGAACTGCAACCACGACCACGATCATGACCACCACCATGACCACGGTCACGTGCACGGCCCGCACTGCAACCACAGCCACGAGCCGGTGCGCAACCCGCTCAAGGACGTGGGCCGCAACGATCCATGCCCCTGCGGCAGCGGCAACAAGTTCAAGAAGTGCCACGGCGCCTGAAGCGCGTCCTGACGCTCCCGTAGAAGGCCCGCCCAGCGCGGGCCTTCTGCTGTCTGTCGCAACGGACTGCCGGCCGCCGCAAATCCCGCCGTGCGTGGCTTGCATGCCCATCGTCAGCTCACTAACGTAGCGCCTTTCCCGCGACCCATTTGTGCAGGAGCACGCCCCTCATGGCCCCGCGAGCCTTCCGCCGGCTTCCCAGCTTCGGCCTTGCCGCCACCCTCAGCGCCGCCGTCAGCCTCGCCGGCTGCCAGAGCTGGCTGAACGACCACTACGCCGACAGCGTGACGCCAACCAGCGGCGTGCAGCCGATCAAGGGTCTGGCGGACAACGTTTCGATCCGTCGCAACAGCCTGGGCATGCCGCTGATCGAGAGCAGCAGCTTCCACGACGCGCTGTTCACCCTGGGCTATGTGCACGCCAGCGACCGCATCAGCCAGATGGTCGGCCTGCGTCTGATGGCCCAGGGGCGCCTGTCGGAAATGGTCGGCCCCGGCGCGCTGGAAACCGACCGTTTCATGCGCACGGTGAACCTGAAGAAAGCCGCCGATGCCCTTTATGCCGGCTCCTCGCCGCGCATCAAGCGCTTCTTCGAGACCTACGCGCGCGGCGTCAACGCCTACCTGTTCCGCTACCGCGACAAGCTGCCGATGGACCTGGCCGAGTCCGGCTACCGTCCCGAGTACTGGAAGGCGGAAGACTCCGCGCTGGTCTTCAGCCTGCTGAACTTCGGCCTGGCGGTGAACCTGCAGGAAGAAATCGCCTCCCTGGTACTGGCGCAGAAAGTCGGCGCCGACAAGCTGCCCTGGCTGACGCCGATCTATCCCGACGAGCCGCTGCCCTTCGAAGAGGCCGAGAAGCTCAAGGGCCTGCGCCTGGAAGGGAAAATCGCCGGCCTCGACGCCCTGGACCGCGCCGCCGGCCAGGTCGCCGCACTACAGATGATGGGCGTCGCCGCCTCCAACAACTGGGCCATCGCCCCGCAACGCAGCCGCAGCGGCAAGAGCCTCCTGGCCAACGATACCCACCTGCCGCTGTCCATGCCCTCGGTGTGGAACTACGTGCAGATCCGCGCGCCGAAATTCAGCGCCGCCGGCGTTTCCATCGCCGGCGTACCGGGCGTGGTGGCCGGCTTCAACGGCAAGCTGGCCTGGGGCATGACCATGGTCATGGGCGACAACCAGGACCTCTTCCTGGAACAGGTGAAGCGCCAGGGCAGCAAGCTCTACTACCTCGCCGACGGCCAGTGGAAACCGTCCGTCGAGCGCAACGAGACCTTCTTCATCAAGGGCCAGAGCCCGGTCCGCGAGACCATCTACGAGACCCGCCACGGCCCGCTGCTCAACAGCGCCCTGGGCGAGCGCAAGCACGACCTGCAGCCGCTGCCGCTGTCCAGCGGCTACGGCATCGCCTACCAGAGCATCCAGGGCGAGTCCGACCGCACCCTCGACGCCTTCTTCGACCTGTCCCGCGCCAAGAGTGTCGAGCAGGCTTTCGACGCCACCCGCGACATCCGCGCGATGGCGCTGAACATCCTGTTCGCCGACGAGAAGCACATCGGCTGGCAGGTCACCGGGCGCTTCCCCAACCGCAAGGAAGGTCGCGGCCTGCTGCCCTCCCCCGGCTGGGACGGCCGCTACGACTGGGACGGCTACGCCGATCCGATCCTGCATCCGTCCGACCAGGACCCGATGCAGGGCTGGCTGGGCACCGCCAACCACCGCAGCGTGCAGCCCGGCTACGGCGCCCAGCTGTCCAGCTCCTGGTACTACCCGGAGCGCTACGAGCGTATCGCCCAGCTCGCCGGCGCCAGCAAAAGCCACGACTACCGCAGCATGATCGCCATGCAGTACGACCAGACCACGCTCTTCGCCGGCAAGCTGCAGTCGATGCTGGACGCACCGGGCATGGCGCAGCCGCTGAAGAAGGCCATCGACGCGCTGCCCGACGACCCGCGAGCCCGCGCCCGCGAAGCGCTCGACCGGATCATGGCGTTCGACGGCAAGCTGGCCGCGACTTCCTCGGATGCGGCCCTGTACGAAGCCTTCCTGCAGGAAAGCACCAAACAGATTTTCCTCGACGAACTGGGCCCGGAAGGCAGCCCGTCCTGGAAGGCCTTCGTGGAGAACGCCAACCTCTCCTATTCGGCCCAGGCCGACCATCTGCTGGGCCGCGACGACAGTCCGTTCTGGGATGACACCCGCACCCCGCAGAAGGAAGACAAGCCGGCGATCCTCGCCCGCAGCCTGGCCGCCGCCACCGCCTTCTGCGAACAGAAGATGGGCAGCGACCGCCGCGCCTGGCAGTGGGGCAAGCTGCACACCTACGAATGGGTCAGCGACAGCACCAGGATGGCGCCGAACCTGAGCGCCAGCGAGCGCGCCAGCCTGGGTGCGATCAAGGGCTACCTGGACCGCGGCCCCTACCCGGCCGGTGGCGACCATACCACGCTGAACGTCTCCGCCTACCACTGGGGCCAGGACTTCGACACCTGGCTGATCCCGGCCATGCGCATCGTCGTCGACTTCGGCCAGAGCGAGCCGATGATGGGCCTCAACAGCAGCGGCCAGTCCGGCAACCCGGCCAGCCCGCACTACGCCGACGGTATCGATGCCTGGCTGAAGGGCAACTACATGAGCTTCCCCTTCCAGTCGCAGAACCTGGACAAGGTCTACGGTGTGAAGCGCCTGACTCTGGTACCGGGCAAGTAATCGACTGAAAAATTTCTCCGGGGCCGGGAACTTGTGTCCTACCCCGGAATCAGAACAGTCGACTTACTCCATGATCATTTTCAGGCACCTTCGGGTGCCTTTCTTTTTTCCGCCTCGCACCATCCCGGTACCCGACGCCTCACTCCCTCGCCCCAGCCAGGTGCGCACGCCCGAGTTGCCACTGCTATACCTGTTGCAGGACCGCGTCCGTCATCCCATTCCTATCGCTGGCGTCCGCCGCCCCGTGCCTGGTTCGAAAATTGCTGTCCTTGCGCTGTTGCACAGGTGTTTCCGTCATTTCCACCTGCTTGACCAACCTCTAAGGATTCCATTCGATGAAAAAAGCCTGGTTGACTCTCTCCGCCCTGGTCCTGATGGCCAGCGCCGGCGCCCTGCAAGCCAAGGAGTGGAAGGAAATCCGCTTCGCCACCGACCCTTCCTACGCCCCCTTCGAGTCCAAGGCCCCGGACGGTAGCCTGGTCGGCTTCGACATCGACCTGGGCAACGCCATCTGCGCACACCTGAAGGTGAAGTGCGTGTGGATGCCCAACGACTTCGACGGCATGATCCCCGGCCTGAAGGCGCGCAAGTTCGACGGCGTGATCTCCTCGATGACCGTCACCGACGCGCGCAAGAAGGAAATCGACTTCACCGACAAACTCTTCACCGGCCCCTCGGCGATGATCAGCAAGAAAGGGGCAGGCCTGGAACCCACCGCCGACTCGCTCAAGGGCAAGACCGTGGGCGTGGAGCAAGGCACCATCCAGGAGACCTTCGCCAAGACCAAACTGGAACCGGCCGGCGTCAACGTGAAGAGTTACCAGAACCAGGACCAGGTCTACTCCGACCTGGTATCCGGCCGCCTGGACGCCTCGCTGCAGGACCTGCTGCAGGCCGAGCAGGGCTTCCTCACCACCGACCAGGGCAAGGGCTTCGAGATCAGCAAGCCGGTGCACGACCCGCTGATGCCGGCGGATATCGCCATCGGCATCCGCAAGGGTAACGACGAGCTGCGCGCGATGCTGAACAAGGGCATCAAGGCCATTCACGACGACGGCACCTACGACAAGCTGCAGAAGAAATACTTCGGCGACCTCGACATCTACAACGACTGATCCGCCCCGAACGGGCCCGCCCCCACCGGCCGGGGCGGGGCCGTTACGGCAACGGCCGCATCACGGGAGCGCTGCGCGCATGCTCCAGGCATTCCTCGAAAGCATCAGCCTCAAGGGCTACGGGGCGATCCTGCTGGATGGCACCTGGATGACCGTCAAGCTGTCGATCTGCTCACTGCTGCTGTCGGTCCTGCTCGGCCTGATCGGCGCCAGCGCCAAGCTCTCCGGCTCCAGACTGCTGCGCTTCCCGGCGATCCTGTACACCACGCTCATTCGCGGCGTCCCCGACCTGGTACTGATGCTGCTGATCTTCTACAGCCTGCAGACCTGGCTGGCCGATCTCACCGACTACATGGAATGGGAATACATCGAGATCGATCCCTTCAGCGCCGGCGTGATCACCCTGGGCTTCATCTACGGCGCCTACTTCACCGAAACCTTCCGCGGCGCCATCCTCGCGGTGCCGCGCGGCCAGCTGGAAGCGGCCAGCGCCTTCGGCCTGAGCCGGGCCCAGCGCTTCCGCTTCGTGCTCTTCCCGCAACTGATGCGCTTCGCCCTGCCGGGCCTGGGCAACAACTGGATGGTGCTGATCAAGTCCACCGCGCTGGTCTCCATCATCGGCCTGTCCGACGTGGTCCGCGCCGCGCAGGACGCCGGCAAGAGCAGCTACCGGCTGTTCTTCTTTCTGATGGTGGCGGCACTGATCTACCTGGTCTTCACCACCCTGTCCAATTTCGTGCTCAACGCCCTTGAGCGCCGCTATGCCATCGGCGTGCGCGAGGCCCTGCGATGATCGAATTGCTGCAGCAGTACGGCAAAGCCTTCCTCTGGACCGACGGCTACCACATCACCGGCCTGGCCATGACGCTCTGGCTGCTGGTGGTGTCCATCGCCTTCGGCTTCACCTTCGCCATTCCCCTGTCCATCGCCCGCGTCTCGCGCAACCCGCTGGTGCGCTGGCCGGTGCAGTTCTACACCTACGTGTTCCGCGGCACGCCGCTGTATATCCAGCTGCTGGTCTGCTACACGGGCATCTACAGCCTGGCGGCGGTGCGCGAGCAGCCGGTGCTCGACGCCTTCTTCCGCAACGGCCTGAACTGCACCCTGCTGGCGTTCGCCCTGAACACCTGCGCCTACACCACGGAAATCTTCGCCGGCGCCATCCGCAACATCGCCCACGGCGAGGTCGAGGCCGCCCACGCCTATGGCCTGAGCGGCTGGCGGCTGTACCGCTACGTGATCATGCCCTCGGCGCTGCGCCGCGCGCTGCCGTACTACAGCAACGAAGTGATCCTCATGCTGCACTCCACCACCGTGGCCTTCACCGCCACCGTGCCGGACCTGATGAAGATCGCCCGCGACGCCAACGCCGCGACCTTCCTGTCCTTCCAGTCCTTCGGCATCGCCGCGATGCTCTACCTGGTGACCTCCTTCACCCTGGTCGGGCTGTTCCGCCTGGCCGAACGGCGCTGGCTGGCCTTCCTCGGTCCCAGCCATGGCTGACCTCCAGCCCAACGCAGCCCCCGTACCGCACTCCTGAGGCCCGCATGACCACACTGAAGATCGACTCGCTGCACAAGCGCTACGGCGACAACGAAGTGCTCAAGGGCGTATCCCTGGAAACCAGGACCGGCGACGTGGTGAGCATGATCGGCGCCAGCGGCTCGGGCAAAAGCACCTTCCTGCGCTGCATCAACTTCCTCGAACAGCCCGACGAGGGCCGGATGATCCTCGACGGCGAGGAAGTCCGCATGCTGCCCGGTCCCGGCGGCATGCGCGTCGCCGACCAGGCGCAACTGCAGCGCATCCGCACGCGCCTGGCGATGGTGTTCCAGCACTTCAACCTGTGGAGCCATCTGACCGTGCTGGAGAACGTCACCCTGGCGCCGCGCCGGGTGCTGGGCGTGGAGCGCAAGGAAGCCGAGGACCGCGCACGCAACTACCTGAGCAAGGTCGGCCTGCCGGCGCAGGTGATCGACAAGTACCCGGCCTTCCTCTCCGGCGGCCAGCAGCAGCGCGTGGCCATCGCCCGCGCGCTGGCGATGGAGCCGGAAATCATGCTGTTCGACGAGCCCACCTCGGCGCTCGACCCGGAGCTGGTCGGCGAGGTGCTCAAGGTCATCAAGGCGCTGGCCGAGGAAGGCCGCACCATGATCCTGGTGACCCACGAAATGGCCTTCGCCCGCGAGGTGTCCAGCCAGGTGCTGTTCCTCCACCAGGGCCGCGTCGAGGAACAGGGCCCGCCACAGGAGGTGCTGGGCAAGCCGAAGAGCGAGCGGCTGCGGCAGTTCCTCAGCGGCAACCTGAAATAGGCGCCTACGAGATATATCTGCGCTCGGGTTGGCCCTCACCCTAACCCTCTCCCTCAGGGAGAGGGGACCGTTCGGTGCAGGATGAAACCTAGGCGTCAGTCGGCTCGGACTGCTCCCTCTCCCTGAGGGAGAGGGCTGGGGTGAGGGGGATGCATCGGCACGGACTCCCCCAGACGAAGACAGTTGCTCCTACGGGTCTCCCCCTGTTGGGCCTGGCGCATGCGCTCCCAGTCGAAGCCAATTGGCTTACGCGGAACAAATCACAGGCAACAAAAAACCGGGCCAGGGCCCGGTTTTTCATGCACTGCGGAGTTATCAGGCCTTCGGCAGAGTCACGCCGGTCTGGCCCTGGTACTTGCCGCCGCGATCCTTGTACGAAACCTCGCAGGCCTCGTCCGACTGCAGGAACAGCATCTGCGCCACGCCTTCATGGGCGTAGATCTTCGCCGGCAGGTTGGTGGTGTTGGAGAACTCCAGGGTCACGTGGCCTTCCCACTCGGGTTCCAGCGGGGTCACGTTGACGATGATGCCGCAGCGCGCGTAGGTGCTCTTGCCCAGGCAGATGGTCAGCACGTCGCGCGGAATGCGGAAGTACTCGACGGTGCGGGCCAGGGCGAAGGAGTTCGGCGGGATGATGCAGACGTCGCTGTTGATGTCCACGAAGCTCTTCTCGTCGAAGTTCTTCGGGTCGACCACGGCCGAATGGATGTTGGTGAACACCTTGAATTCGGCGGCGCAACGCACGTCGTAGCCGTAGCTGGAGACACCGTAGGAGATCACCCGGCTGTCATCGGCACCGCGAATCTGGCGCTCGACGAACGGCTCGATCATGCCGTGCTCCAGAGCCATGCGGCGAATCCACTTGTCCGATTTGATGGTCATGGCGAGCGTCCTGTGAGGCGGATGGAAAAAGAAGCGCGAATCTTACCGACAGGCGCGCCGCCCGGCAAAGGGGCACGCCGGGCGGCGTTGTTGCGGCTCAGTCGTCGCTGATGGAAATGTTCGGCATCGCCGGCGCGGCCTTCTCGCTCAGGGCGATGCGGGCGCCGACGCAGCGGGCCATTTCCTGGTAGATCATCGCCAGCTGGCTTTCCGGGTCGGCGATCACGGTGGGCTTGCCGCCGTCGGCCTGCATGCGGATGGCCATGGACAGCGGCAGCGACGCCAGCAGCTCCACGCCGTACTGCGCCGCCAGCTTCTCGCCGCCACCCTCGCCGAACAGGTGCTCGGCATGGCCGCAGTTGGAGCAGATGTGCACGGCCATGTTCTCCACCACGCCCAGCACCGGGATGTTGACCTTGCGGAACATCTCCACGCCCTTCTTGGCATCCAGCAGGGCCAGGTCCTGCGGGGTGGTGACGATCACCGAGCCGGCCACCGGGACCTTCTGCGCGAGAGTCAGCTGGATGTCGCCGGTGCCCGGCGGCATGTCGATGACCAGATAATCCAGGTCGTTCCAGGCGGTCTGGGTGATCAGCTGGATCAGCGCGCCGGAGACCATCGGGCCGCGCCAGACCACCGGGGTGTTGTCGTCGGTGAGGAAGGCCATGGACATGACTTCCACGCCATGGGCTTCCAGCGGGATGAACCACTTCTGGTCGCGGATCTTCGGCCGGGTGCCCTCGGCGATGCCGAACATGATGCCCTGGCTGGGGCCGTAGATGTCCGCATCGAGGATGCCGACCTTGGCACCTTCGCGGGCCAGCGCCAGCGCGAGGTTGGCGGCGGTGGTGGACTTGCCCACGCCGCCCTTGCCGGAGGCCACGGCGATGATGTTCTTCACGTTGCTCATGCCCGGCACCTGGGCCTGGGCCTTGTGCGCGGCGATATGGGTTTCCACCTTCACCTGGGCCGAGTCGACGCCATCCAGCGCTTCCAGGGCCATCTGCACGGTCTGCGCCAGGCCGTTCCTGAACAGGCCGGCGGCGTAGCCCAGCTCCAGGGTCAGCGAGACGCGCCCGCCCTGAATGTCCAGCTCGCGCAGGTAGCCGGCGTCCATCAGGTTCTGGCCGGTGTGGGGGTCGGTGATCTGGCGGAGAAGGTTTTCTACCGTGGCTCGGTTGGCGGCGCCCATGGGTACTCCCGATGAAAGACTGAGCAGAATGGGCGGGTATCTTACGCCTCTCGTCGCAGCCTTGCTCGGGATCATCGGTCGCAGGAGCGGCCCGGGCTTACTCCCAAGCGGCCTACGGATGAAAATTTCGCCCCGCCCCTATATAGTTGCCGATTCCCTCGTTTTAACCGGAACGGCCGATCATCATGTCCGAAGCCCGCAAGATCCTCGTCACCAGCGCCCTGCCCTACGCCAATGGTTCGATCCACCTGGGTCACATGCTGGAGTACATCCAGACCGACATCTGGGTGCGTTTCCAGAAGATGCGTGGCAACCAGGCGGTGTACGTGTGCGCGGACGACGCCCACGGCTCGGCCATCATGCTGCGCGCCGAGCGCGAAGGCATCACCTCCGAGCAGCTGATCGACGCCGTGCGCGCCGAGCACATGGCGGACTTCGCCGACTTCCAGGTGAACTTCGACAACTACTACTCGACCCACTCGGACGAGAACCGCGAGCTGTCGTCGGCCATCTATGTGAAGCTGCGCGAAGCCGGCCACATCGCCACTCGTCCGGTGACCCAGTACTTCGACCCGGAAAAGCAGATGTTCCTGGCCGACCGCTTCATCAAGGGCACCTGCCCCAAGTGCGGCACCGCCGACCAGTACGGCGACAACTGCGAAGCCTGTGGCGCGACCTACTCGCCCACCGAGCTGAAGGACCCGAAGTCCGCGATTTCCGGCGCCACCCCGGTGCTCAAGGAGTCGCTGCACTACTTCTTCAAGCTCCCCGACTTCGACGCCATGCTCAAGCAGTGGACCCGCAGCGGCGCCCTGCAGGAGTCGGTGGCCAACAAGATCGCCGAATGGCTGGATTCCGGCCTGCAGGAGTGGGACATCAGCCGTGACGCGCCGTACTTCGGCTTCGAGATCCCCGATGCGCCGGGCAAGTACTTCTACGTCTGGCTGGACGCGCCGATCGGCTACATGGCCAGCTTCAAGAACCTCTGCGCGCGCCGTCCGGAACTGGACTTCGATTCCTACTGGAAGAAGGACTCCGACGCCGAGCTGTACCACTTCATCGGCAAGGACATCGTCAACTTCCACGCGCTGTTCTGGCCGGCCATGCTCGAAGGCGCCGGCTACCGCAAGCCGACCGCACTGAACGTGCACGGCTACCTGACCGTCAACGGCCAGAAGATGTCCAAGTCGCGCGGCACCTTCGTCAAGGCGCGCACCTACCTGGACCACCTGGACCCGGAATACCTGCGCTACTACTACGCCTCCAAGCTGGGCCGTGGCGTGGACGACCTCGACCTGAACCTCGAGGACTTCGTGCAGAAGGTCAATTCCGACCTGGTCGGCAAGGTCGTGAACATCGCCAGCCGTTGCGCCGGCTTCATCCACAAGGGCAACAACGGCCTGCTGGTGGACGCAAGCCCTGCGCCGGAGCTGGTCGAGTCCTTCAAGACCGCCGCGCCGAGCATCGCCGCCGCCTACGAGGCCCGTGACTTCGGCCGCGCCATGCGCGAGATCATGGCCCTGGCCGACCAGGCCAACGCCTGGATCGCCGACAAGGCGCCCTGGTCGCTGAACAAGCAGGAAGGCAAGCAGGACGAAGTCCAGGCCATCTGCGCCCTGGGCGTGAACCTGTTCCGCCAGCTGGTGATCTTCCTCAAGCCGGTGCTGCCGAAGCTGGCCGAAGCCGCCGAAGCCTTCCTCAACGTCGCCCCGCTGAAGTGGGCCGACCACGAGCAACTGCTGGCCAACCACCAACTGAACCCGTTCAACCCGCTTATGACCCGTATCGAGCCCGCGAAAATCGAAGCCATGATCGAAGCCTCCAAGGAAGACCTCGCCGCCGCCAACAAGCCCGCCGGTAATGGCGAACTGGTGAAAGACCCACTGGCCGCGGAGATCAACTTCGACGCCTTCGCCGCCGTCGACCTGCGCATCGCGCTGATCGAGAAGTGCGAGTTCGTCGAGGGCGCGGACAAACTGCTGCGCCTGTCCCTGGACATCGGCGACGAGAAGCGCAACGTGTTCTCCGGCATCAAGAGCGCCTACCCGGACCCGAGCAAGCTCGAAGGCCGCCTGACCCTGTACGTGGCCAACCTGGCCCCGCGCAAGATGAAGTTCGGCATCTCCGAAGGCATGGTCCTGGCTGCCGGCCCCGGCGGCGAAGAGATCTACCTGCTGAGCCCCGACAGCGGCGCCAAGCCGGGTCAGCGCGTCAAGTAAGACCCTAGCCTCCACGAAAACGCCGGCAGATTGCCGGCGTTTTCGTGTGCGACAGGCATCACTTCTGCCTGCGGTGGATAATCGCTAGACTCGCCCCTCAAGGACTCAACGCACGCGCAAGGACCTGCCGACGCTGCCTCCCCGCAGCGCCCTGGGCGCCCGACCATGAAGAAATCCAATCTCGTCTTCACCACCCTGCTCACCGGCGGGGTGCTCTACAGCGTGCTGCACCACAACCCGGTGTACCGCGACCTCTACGCCAACCGCGAAGACTGCCTGAAGGACTGGGGCACTACGCCCAACGCCTGCGAACCCGAGCCCTCCAGCAGCGGTGGTTCCGGCGGCTACAGCGGCAGCTCCGGCCGCTATCGCGGACCGAGCTACGAGGAAGGCTCGCGCCCGAAGACCGCGCAGACCTACCAGGTGCAGTCGCGCCAGTTGGTCACCCGCGGTGGCTTCGGCCACTCCGGTGCCCGCTTCTCCGGGGGTGGCTGATGCGCCGCCTGGCCATGACGCCGCGCGCCGACTGGCGCGAGCGCTGCGAGGCGGTCGGCTTCACCTTCCACAGCATCGACGGCCGTTACTGGGACGAGTCGGTGGCCTATGAATTCAGCCTCGAACAGATCGAGACGCTGGAGGCCGCCAGCGAGGACCTGCACCAGCGCTACCTGGAATGTGTCGAGTGGGTGATCCGTACCGGCCACTTCGAACCCTTCCGCCTGCCGCCGGGCGCACGTGAGGAAATCATCCGCTCCTGGCAGCGCCAGGACCCGAGCCTCTATGGCCGCTTCGACTTCGCCTGGAATGGCAAGGGCGAGCCGAAGATGCTGGAGTACAACGCCGACACCCCCACCGGCCTGCTGGAGGCCAGCGTGGTGCAGTGGCAGTGGCTGAATGACATGAACCCGGCCGCCGACCAGTTCAACTCGCTGCACGAGAAGCTGATCGAGCGCTGGAAGGCCATCGCGCCCGACGGCACACTGCACTTCACCGCCATCGACGGCCACGAGGAAGACACCGGCAACGTCCTCTACCTGCTCGACACCGCGCACCAGGCCGGCTTGCCGACGCGCTACCTGCCGCTGGAGTTCATCGGCCACCACGCCGCGCGCGGCACCTTCATCGACCAGTACGAGCAGGACATCCGCCACTGCTTCAAGCTCTACCCCTGGGAATGGCTGCTGCAGGACAGCTTCGCCGAGCACCTGGAGCGCAGCGGCATCCGCTTCCTGGAGCCGGCGTGGAAGCTGCTGATGTCGAGCAAGGCCATGCTGCCGATCCTCTGGAAGCTCAACCCCAGGCACCCCAACCTGCTACCGGCCAGCTACCGCCAGGACATCCCCGGCGCCTATGTGCGCAAGCCGCTGTATTCGCGCGAGGGCGAGAACATCCGCATCGTCGCCGGCGACCTGCAACTGGAAAGCGACGGCCCCCACGCCGACGCACCCTGCATCTACCAGGGCTACGCACCGCTGGCCAACCACGACGGCAACTACGCCGTGCTCGGCTGCTGGGTGATCGACGGCCAGGCCGCGGGCCTGGGCATCCGTGAGGACTCCAGCCCCATCACCCGCGACAGCAGCCGCTTCGTTCCCCACTATTTCGTCTGAGGATCCGCCATGAACCTGCTGCAGACCCTGCCCAACTTCCTCGCCTACTTCGCCTCGGCCATCGGCCTGTTCGGGCTGTTCACCCGCCTCTACCTGCGCCTGACGCCCTACGCGGAAATCCAGCTGATTCGCCAGGGCAACATCAGCGCCGCGGTGGCCCTGGTGGGCACCCTGCTCGGCTTCGCCCTGCCGCTCTCCAGCGCCATCGCCCACAGCGTCAGCCTGATCGACATGCTGGTCTGGGGCGTGATCGCCATGCTGGTGCAGGTGCTGGTGTTCCTCGGCCTGTCGCGCCTGGTGCCGGAACTCAAGGACGGCATCGCAAGCAACACCCTCGCCCACGGCGTGCTGCTCGGCGGCGCTTCGCTCAGCGTGGGGCTGCTCAACGCCGCCTGCATGACCTATTGAGCGACCTCGCAGTCCACGTCCCCGCCGCCCATGTGCTCGAAGCCTTCCAGATAGAGGCAGGAGCTGTCCGCGGCGCAGTCCTGCAGCGAGGCGTTGCTCAGGTTCGGCAGCGAGGTGGCGTCCTCCAGGTTCACCTCCGGGAAGATGTCCGCCACCTCCTCCGCCGTCATCAGCTTGTCGAAGGTGACGGTCACCGATTGCAGGCGACCGTACTCCCAGTCCAGCTGCACCTCCGAGATGCGCGGATTCAACTGCCTCACCGCCGCGGCCGGCAACTGCGGGCCGGCATAGCTGAGGTCCGTGCCATTGCAGGCATCGCCCCAGTTGCTCATCTGCTTGCTGGCGGCGCAGCTGAACTGCGGATCGGCCTGCCCGGTGCGCTGTTCCAGCAGGCAGGCGAAATCGGCCACGCCCACGCGCGGCCAGGTGACCAGGTCGGCGGTCGTGAATGGCGCGGCAGTGGCCAGGCCGCTGGAAAACAGCAGACAGAGGACGATGAAACTCCTGGGCAGGCTTCTGGGCATGGCAACTTCCATGAAGGGAACTGATTGATTCCACGGGCAAAGATACTCCTCCGGCCGGCCCCGGCCCCGCAACCGATTTCCGGGAGTTACAATTGTCCACCTCGCTTCTTGTACATGACCTATGCGCCCTCGCTGCCATCAACCTGCCTACCGCCGGTATCCGAGCATGAATCGCCTCCCTTCGCGCCCAGCCAGGAGGGCCCGGCGATGACCGAACTCGCCCTGATCCTGGTCAGCGCCATCCTGGTCAACAACTTCGTGCTGGTGCAGTTCCTCGGCCTGTGCCCGTTCATGGGCGTGTCGCGCAAGATCGAGACCGCCATCGGCCTGTCCCTGGCCACCACCTTCGTCCTCACCCTCGCCTCGGTGTGCAGCTACATCCTGCAACGCTACGTTTTGCAGCCGCTGGACCTGGAATTCCTGCGCACCATCGGCTTCATCCTGGTGATCGCCGTGGTGGTGCAATTCACCGAACTGCTGGTGAAGAAGAGCAGCCCGCTGCTGTACCGCGTGCTGGGTATCTTCCTGCCGCTGATCACCACCAACTGCATCGTCCTGGGCGTGGCGCTGCTCAACGCCAACAAGCCCGAATACGGTTTCCTGCAGTCCACCCTGCAGGGCTTCGGCGCGGGGCTGGGTTTCTCCCTGGTGCTGGTGCTGTTCGCCGCCCTGCGTGAGCGCATCGCCATCGCCGACGTGCCCAGGCCGTTCCAGGGCGCCGCCATCGGCATGATCACCGCCGGGCTGATGTCCCTGGCCTTCATGGGCTTCACCGGGTTGCTCAAGCCATGAGCGCGGTGCTGCTCGCCGTCGCCATCGTCGCCCTGCTCTGCCTCGCCAGCGGCGCGCTGCTGGGCTATGCGGCGGTGCGCCTGAAGGTGGAAGGCGACCCGGTGGCCGAACAGATCAACGCCCTGCTGCCGCAGACCCAGTGCGGCCAGTGCGGCTACGCCGGCTGCAAGCCCTACGCCCAGGCCATCGCGGCGGGCGACGCGATCAACAAGTGCCCGCCCGGTGGCGCCGCCACCATCGCCGCCCTCGCCGACCTGCTGGACGTCGAGCCGCAGCCGCTGGACGCCGCCGGGGAAACCCCGCCACGCGTGGCCTACATCCGCGAGGCCGAGTGCATCGGCTGCACCAAGTGCATCCGCGCCTGCCCGGTGGACGCCATCGTCGGCGCGGCCAAGCTGATGCACACGGTGATCATCGACGAATGCACCGGCTGCGACCTGTGCCTGGAACCCTGCCCGGTGGACTGCATCGAGATGCACGAGCTGCCGGTGCGCGTCAGCGACTGGAAGTGGCCGCTGCCGGACACCCGGCTGATCGCCAGCGATCGGGAGCAGGCGGCATGAATGCGCAGGTCTGGAGCTTCCCCGGCGGCATCCATCCACCGGAGAACAAGCAGCAGTCCACGGCAACGCCGATCCAGCAAGCGCCGCTGCCACGCCTGCTGGTGCTGCCGCTGCAGCAACACATCGGCGAGCCGGCGCGGCCCTGCGTGGACGTCGGCCAGCGCGTGCTCAAGGGGCAACGCATCGCCGAGCCGGGCAGCGCCATCAGCGCCGCCCTGCACGCGCCCACCTCCGGCACCGTGGTCGCGCTGGGCGAACAGCCTTACCCGCACGCCTCCGGGCTGACGGCGCCGGCCATCGTCATCGACAGCGACGGCCAGGATGAATGGGCTGAGCTCGCGCCCTGCCCCGAGTATGCGTCTCTCTCCGCGGTCGAACTGCTGGAGCGCATCCGCCACGCCGGCATCGCCGGGCTGGGTGGTGCCGGCTTCCCCACCGCCGCCAAGCTGGCCACGCGCCCGCAGGACGACCTGTACACCCTGGTCATCAACGGCGCCGAATGCGAGCCCTACATCAGCGCCGACGACCTGTTGATGCGCGAGCGCGCGACGGAACTGGTGCAAGGCATCGACATCCTCGTGCACATCCTCCAGCCCGATCAGGTGCTGATTGGCATCGAGGACAACAAGCCCGAGGCGCTGGCCGCCGTGCAGGCCGCCATCGGCGAACGCAAGGTCACCCTGCGGGCGATCCCGACCAAGTATCCGTCCGGCGGCGAACGCCAGCTGATCCAGATTCTCACCGGCCGCGAAGTCCCCTCCGGCGGCCTGCCGGCGGACATCGGCATGCTCTGCGTGAACGTCGGCACCGCGGTGGCCGTGGCCGACGCCGTGCTACGCGGCCGGCCGCTGATCTCGCGCATTACCACCCTGACCGGCGCGGCCCTGGAGCGCCCCTGCAACGTCGAGGCGATGCTCGGCACGCCGGTGGGCGAGCTGCTGGATTTCGCCGGCCTCGACCGTTCGAAGCTGGACCGCCTGATCCTCGGCGGCCCGCTGATGGGTATCAGCCTGCCGTCGCTGGACGTGCCGCTGATCAAGACCAGCAACTGCCTGCTGGCGGCCAGCCGCGCGGAACTGCCACCGCCACCACCGGCCATGCCCTGCATCCGTTGTGGCGACTGCGCCCAGGTCTGCCCTGCCAGCCTGCTGCCGCAGCAGCTGCACTACTTCGCCCTCGGTGCGGAGCACGAGCAGTTGCAGGCGCACAACCTGTTCGACTGCATCGAGTGCGGCGCCTGCGCCTACGTCTGTCCGTCGAGCATCCCGCTGGTGCAGTACTACCGCGCGGTCAAGGCCGACATCCGTGAGCTGCAACAGCGCCAGCTGAAGGCCGAACAGTCGCGCCTGCGCTTCGAGCAGCGCCAGGAGCGTCTACGCCGCGAGGAAGAACAGCGCGCTGCCGAGCGCCTGGCCCGCCAGGAGCGCGCCGCACAGGTACAGGCGAACGAGGCCAAGGTAGAAGCGACGGCTCCGGCGGCCCAATCGGTGATCGAGCGGGTGAAGGCCGAAAAGGCCGTAGGCAATGCGCCGGACCAGCTCAAGCGGTTGAAGATCGACGCGAGCATGGCCCAGGTCGCCCTGAAGAAGGCCGAGAAGCAACTGGCCGCCCACGACACCGAACAACTGCGCGCCCAGGTCGCCGAACTGCGCAGCGCTGCCGAGCAGGCCAAGGCGGCGCTGGCCACTGCCGAAGCCGCGGATGCGAGCCCCGCACCGGCGCCCGCCGCCCCGGCCGATAACGAAGCGGCGTTGAAGAAAGCGAAGATCGATGCCGCCATGGCCCGCGCCCAACTGAAGAAATCCGAAAAAGCCTTCGGCGAGACGCCCACAGACGAACAACGCGCCACCCTCGCCGCCCTGCGCGAGGACGTCGAACGCATTGAGCAGCGCCTGAGCGAGCTGCAATCCGCCGCCGTACCGGCCCCGCGAACCAGCGAACCCGCCGACGGCGTACTCGCCTTGCGCCAGGCCAAGCAGGATTACGTGGCCCAACGCGACGCCCTGCGCCAGGCCGAGCGCGACGGCGCCTCCGAGGAGGAACTGGCCTCGGTGCGCCAGACACTCGCTGCAGCAGAACAGGCCCTGCACGCCGCCGAAGACGCCAGCGGCAAGGCGCCGCCGGAGCTGGTACGCACCGACAAGCGCCCGGTCAGCGCCGCCCTGCGCGCCGCCAAGACCGAACTGGCCTACGCCCGCGCCGACCTGAAGAAACTCGAACGCGAAGGCGCCGGCGAAGACACCCTGGCCACTGCCCGCGTCCGCCTGCAAGCGGCCGAACGCGCCGTGGCAGATGCCAGCGGTGAGGAATCCCGATGAAGCTGCTCCGAATCACCTCGCCCCACGCCACCGGCAGCAACCGCACGCAGAAGGTCATGCTGACCCTGCTGGCCGCCTGCACGCCGGGTGCCCTGGTGCTGATCGGCCTGTACGGCGTCGGCACGCTGTTCAACCTGCTCTGGTGCAGCCTGATCGCGCTGGCCAGCGAGGCGGCGATGCTCAAGCTGCGCAACCGCCCGCTGGATTTCTTCCTCAAGGACGGCAGCGCACTGGTCACCGCCGTGCTGCTCGCCCTCGCCCTGCCGCCCTATGCGCCCTGGTGGTTGAGCGGGATCGCCACGGTGTTCGCCCTGGTGTTCGGCAAGCACCTGTATGGCGGCCTCGGGCAGAACCCGTTCAACCCGGCGATGGTCGGCTACGTGGTGGTGCTGGTGTCCTTCCCGCTGCAGATGAGCCAATGGCCGTCGCCGGACAGCGCGCCGGGCTTCGCCGAAGGACTGCGGCAGATCGTCGGCATCCCCAACCAGGCGCCGGATGCCTGGGTCGGCGCCACCGTGCTGGATGCGGTGCGCAACAACAACAGCCTGACCATGGACGAGCTGGTGGCGCAGTCCAGCGCCTTCGGCCATATCGGCGGGCGCGGCGTCGAGCTGGTCAACCTGGCTTTCCTCGCCGGCGGGCTGTTCCTGCTCTGGCGCAAGCTGTTCACCTGGCACGCGCCGCTGGGCATGCTCGGCGCGCTGTTCGTCATGGCCCTGCTGTTCTGGAACGGTTCCGGCTCGGATTCCCACGGCTCGCCGCTGCTGCATCTGTTCAGCGGCGCGACCATGCTTGGCGCCTTCTTCATCGTCACCGACCCGGTATCCGGCGCCACCAGCAACCGTGGCCGGCTGGTGTTCGGCATCGGTGTCGGCGTGCTCACCTACGTGATCCGCGCCTGGGGCGGCTACCCGGACGGTGTGGCCTTCGCCGTACTGTTGATGAACCTCGCCGCGCCGACCATCGATTACTACACACGCCCGCGCACCTACGGGCACAAGAAGCCCGAGCGCGGCTTCAAGGTGGGGGACTGACATGTCCGACGCCAACCGCTCGATGCTCAAGAATGCCCTGGTGCTCGGCCTGTTCGCCGTGGTCACGGTGGGCGTGGTGGCGCTGGTCCACCAGTTCACCGCGCAGCGTATCGACGACGCCCAGCGCGAAGCACGCGGCCGCGCCCTGCTGGAACTGCTGCCGGCGGGCAGCTATGACAACCACCCGCTGGACAGCCAGGTCGACGCCTTCGATCCCAAGCTGCTCGGCCGCAACGAGCCCGCGCCCGCTTTCGTCGCGCGCCGCCAGGGCCAGGCCACCGCCGTGATCCTCCAGGCCTCCGCGCCGGACGGCTACAGCGGCGCCATCCAGCTGCTGGTGGGCGTCACCGCCGAAGGCCGGCTGCTCGGCGTGCGCGTCGTGGCGCACAAGGAAACCCCGGGGCTGGGCGACAAGATCGAGCTGGGCAAGAGCGACTGGCTGCATGGCTTCGACGGTCGCTCGCTGAGCGATCCGGGGGATGCCGGCTGGCGAGTGAAGAAGGACGGCGGCCAGTTCGACCAGTTCGCCGGCGCCACCGTCACCCCGCGCGCGGTGGTGAAGGCCACGCACAAGGCGCTGCAATACTTCGACGCGCACAAGGCCGAACTGCTCGCGCCCGCCGCGCAACCGGCCGCAGGAGAGAGCCATGAGTGATCCCGGCTACCGCGAACTGGCCCTGCAGGGCCTGTGGAAGAACAACCCGGGCCTGGTACAACTGCTCGGCCTGTGCCCGCTGCTGGGCACCAGCAACTCCATGGTCAACGCCCTCGGCCTTGGCCTGGCGACGATCTTCGTGCTGGCCTGCTCCAATGCCGCCGTGGCGCTGATCCGTGGTTCGGTGAGCGAAGCCGTGCGCCTGCCCGCCTTCGTCCTGATCATCGCCGCGCTGACCACCTGCATCGAGCTGCTGATGCAGGCCTGGACCTATGAGCTGTACCAGATTCTCGGCATCTTCATCCCGCTGATCACCACCAACTGCGTGATCCTCGGCCGCGCCGAAGCCTTCGCCTCGCGTCACGGCGTGGCGCGCTCGGCCTTCGACGGCCTGATGATGGGCGCCGGCTTCGCCCTGGTACTGCTGGTGGTGGGCACGCTGCGCGAACTGCTCGGCCACGGCACCCTGCTGGCCAACATGAACCTGCTGTTCGGTCCGGCGGCGGCTGCCTGGAAGATCCAGCTATTCGCGGACTACCAGGGCTTCCTGCTGGCCATCCTGCCGCCCGGCGCCTTCCTGGTGCTGGGCCTGCTGATCGCACTGAAAAACCGTATCGATGAAAGCCTGGCGGAACGCGCCAAGGCGCAGGCGGGCGACGTACCCGCGACCGAGCGCCAACGCGTCCGCGTGACCGGAGTGATTGAATGAACGCCGCCAAGCGCGCGGAGATTTTCCGCCGACTGCGAGAAGACAACCCCAACCCCGAGACCGAACTGGCCTACAGCACGCCCTTCGAGCTGCTGATCGCGGTGGTGCTCTCCGCCCAGGCCACCGACGTCGGGGTGAACAAGGCCACGGCCAGGCTCTACCCGGTGGCCAACACCCCGGAAGCCATCTACGCCCTGGGCGTGGAGGGGCTGTCGGAGTACATCAAGACCATCGGCCTGTACAACAGCAAGGCGAAGAACGTCATCGAGACCTGCCGCATCCTCATCGAGAAGCACGGCAGCCAGGTGCCGGACAATCGCGAAGACCTCGAGGCCCTGCCCGGCGTCGGCCGCAAGACCGCCAACGTGGTGCTCAACACCGCCTTCCGACAGCCGGCGATGGCGGTGGACACCCACATCTTCCGCGTCGCCAACCGCACGGGGATAGCGCCGGGCAAGAATGTGCTGGAAGTCGAGAAGAAACTGCTGAAGTTCGTACCCAAGGAATACCTGCTCGACGCACACCACTGGCTGATCCTGCACGGGCGCTACGTTTGCAAGGCGCGCAAGCCTCAGTGCGGCAGTTGCCGGATCGAAGACCTGTGCGAGTACAAGCACAAGACCTCGGACGATTGAGCGTTATGGGAAAAATCCTTCAGCTTCATTGAAAAAATCTTTTTTACCGCCCGGTCCTTTGTCGCTATAAGGGGCGCCAACACACCCCGTGTTGTGGAGTGCACCGAATGGCAAACGACAAAGAAGACCTCGAACTCGAGGACGATGTCAGCACAGACGACAGCGATGACGGCGCCGAAGCCTCGGCAGAGGTCGCCAAGACCAACCTGACCAAGCGCCGCATCATCGACAATTACCTGGAAGAGCGTCGCCTGCAGCGCCAACTGTCCGATTACGATTTCGATCTGTAAGCCTTCTCCTGAAAGCAAGACCTGTATGAAAAAGCCCCGCATCCTGGCGGGGCTTTTTGTTTTTTGCTCTGTGCAGGAACGCGCCATGCGCGCATACGGGAATACGACCCCAACTCACGCTTTGGCTCCTGCAGCCTTCCAGAGAAACATCCGCACGCTCCGGAATGCCCCTTTCAGGAGGCCGAAGGTGATCGGAGTTTCAGGGGTTGAGCGACATGGATGTCGCGAGAGCCGCGATGGGCCAGGGATGGCCCTTCGCGGCGGGCCCCTGAAACTCCGAAGAACCGAGGGTATTTTTCGCGAAGCGAAAAACCGGATGTCGGGGCAAGACCTTTGCCTACTTTGGGTCTTTCCAAAGTAGGTCGCCCGAGTGGGCGAAACAGAATCTCTCAGCACACACCGAAGCGGCGCAGGACACCTGATCAAGGCATCGCCGGCAAAGTCGGGGAGGCTTAGACCGCGACTCCGGCGCGCTGCACCACCCGATAGCACGGCTCATACGCCGCGCCGCCCGGCAGCTTCATCCGATGCTGCTCGACGAAGGCCTGCAGCAACGCATCCAGCGGCTCCATGATCGCCGCGTCGCCGTTGATCTCGTACGGGCCGAACTCCTCGATCAGGCGGATACCACGGTCCTTCACGTTGCCGGCGACGATGCCGGAGAACGCCCGGCGCAGGTTCGCCGCCAACTCGTGGGGCGGCACGTCGCAGCCCAGGTCCAGGCCCGCCATGTTCTCGTGGGTCGGCTCGAACGGACGCTGGAAGCCTTCGTCGATCTTCAGCAACCAGTTGAAGTGGTAGGCGTCGTTGCGCTCGCGGCGGAACTGCTTGACCCGCTTCAGGCCGTTGCTCATCTCCCGCGCCACTTCCGCCGGGTCGTCGATGATGATGCGGTAGCGCTGCTGCGCCGCCTCGCCCAGGGTCGCGCCGACGAAGGCGTGCAACTGCTCGATGTAAGCCGCGGCGCTGCGCGGGCCGGTGAGCACCAGTGGGAACGGCATGTCCTGGTTGTCCGGGTGCATCAGGATGCCCAGCAGGTAGAGGAATTCCTCCGCCGTGCCGACGCCGCCGGGGAACACGATGATGCCGTGGCCGACGCGGACGAAGGCCTCAAGGCGTTTCTCGATATCCGGCAGGATCACCAGTTCGTTGACGATGGGGTTCGGCGCCTCGGCGGCGATGATCCCAGGCTCCGTCAGGCCCAGGTAGCGGCCTTCGGTGTTGCGCTGCTTGGCGTGGCCGATGGTGGCGCCCTTCATCGGGCCCTTCATCACGCCCGGCCCGCAGCCGGTGCAGACATCGAGGCTGCGCAGGCCCAGTTCGTGGCCGACCTTCTTGGTGTACTTGTACTCGTTGGTGCTGATGGAGTGGCCACCCCAGCACACGACGATCTTCGGCTCAACGCCAGGGCGCAGCGCGCGGGCGTTACGCAACAGATGGAAGACGTAGTCGGTGATGCCGGCCGAGCTCTCCAGGTCGAAGCGCCGGCTGTTGAGTTCGTTCTGGGTGTAGACGATGTCGCGCAGGGCGCTGAACAGCATCTCGCGGGTGCTGGCGATCATCTCGCCGTCGACGAAGGCGTCGGCCGGGGCGTTGAACAGCTCCAGGCGCACGCCACGGTCCTGCTGGTGGATTTCCAGTTCGAAGTCGCGGTAGGCGTCGAGGATGTGCTTGGCGTTGTCGATCTGCGTGCCGGTGTTGAGGATGGCCAGGGCACACTGGCGGAAGAGTTTGTAGCTGCTGCCCGAGCCCGCTTCGCTGAGCTGGTGCACTTCACGTTGGGAGAGGGTTTCGAGGCTGCCCTTGGGGCTGACCGAGGCATTGTTTACCGGTCTTGGGGACATACTGTATTCCTTGACTTAGGCTGCCGGACGCAGAGCGCCGGGCACCCGGAAAAATCGGTGCGGCCGTCCATCGGTCGTCATTATCGGAAGCGGTGCAGCGGGGATTGTCCGGCCCGTGCACGATGCTCCTCTGTCTCTGACAAGCAAATGGCGAAAACTGCTTCCGCAATCGACGCATCCGACGTCGATGCAAGATTGAGTATGACCGCTCCGGTGACTTTCTGATGACAGCCAATAAAGAAAAACCCCGCCTTCAAGGGCGGGGTTTCTCCAGAGACGAATCACAAGGAGCGGAAGATCAGTCCTTGCGCTGCGGCGAGAGCAGCTCGATCTTGTAGCCGTCCGGGTCCTCGACGAAGGCCAGGATGCTGGTGCCGTGCTTCATCGGGCCCGGCTCGCGGGTGATCTTGCCGCCGCGGGAGCGGATGTCCTCGCAGGCCTTGTAGACGTCCGCCACTTCCAGGGCGATGTGGCCGTAGCCGGTGCCCAGCTCGTACTGGTCCACGCCCCAGTTGTAGGTCAGTTCGATCACGCTGTTCTCGTCTTCGCTGCCGTAGCCGACGAACGCCAGGGTGAACTGGCCGTCCGGATAATCCTTGCGGCGCAGCAGGGTCATGCCCAGGACTTCGGTGTAGAAGGCGATGGATTTGTCCAGATCGCCGACGCGCAGCATGGTGTGCAGCAGTCTCATCGATTCTTCCTCTTCAGGCGCCCCGGATGCGGGGCCTATAAACGCAAACCCCGGCTCGTGGCCGGGGTTCGCTTGTCACGGGGTCACCAGCTTATCAGAACAGCTTGCGGCCCTTGTTCGCGGCGATACGCATGCGCAGCGCGTTGAGCTTGATGAAGCCCGCGGCATCGGCCTGGTTGTAGGCGCCGCCGTCTTCCTCGAAGGTCGCGATGTTGGCGTCGAACAGCGAGTCGTCGGACTTGCGGCCGACCACGATGACGTTGCCTTTGTAGAGCTTCAGGCGCACGACGCCGTTCACGTGCTCCTGGGAAGCATCGATCATCTGCTGGAGCATCTCGCGCTCCGGGCTCCACCAGTAGCCGGTGTAGATCAGCTTGGCGTAGCGCGGCATCAGCTCGTCCTTCAGGTGAGCGACTTCGCGGTCCAGGGTGATCGACTCGATGGCGCGGTGCGCCTTGAGCATGATGGTGCCGCCGGGGGTCTCGTAGCAGCCGCGCGACTTCATGCCGACGTAGCGGTTCTCGACGATGTCCAGACGACCGATGCCGTTGGCGCCGCCGATGCGGTTCAGCTCGGTCAGTACCTGGGCCGGGGTCATGTCCTTGCCGTCGATGGCGACGATGTCGCCCTTGCGGTAGGTCAGCTCGATGTAGGTCGCAGCGTCAGGGGCCTTCTCCGGGGAGACGGTCCACTTCCACATGTCTTCTTCGTGCTCGGTCCAGGTGTCTTCCAGCACGCCGCCTTCATAGGAGATGTGCAGCAGGTTGGCATCCATGGAGTACGGCGACTTCTTCTTGCCGTGGCGCTCGATCGGGATGTTGTGGGATTCGGCGTAGTCCATCAGCTTCTCGCGGGACAGCAGGTCCCACTCGCGCCAGGGAGCGATCACCTTCACGCCCGGCTTCAGCGCGTAGGCGCCCAGCTCGAAGCGAACCTGGTCGTTGCCCTTGCCGGTGGCGCCGTGGGAGATGGCGTCAGCGCCGGTGGCGTTGGCGATCTCGATCAGGCGCTTGGCGATCAGCGGACGGGCGATGGAAGTACCCAGCAGGTACTCGCCTTCGTAGACGGTGTTGGCACGGAACATCGGGAAGACGAAGTCGCGGACGAACTCTTCTCGCAGGTCCTCGATGAAGACCTCTTTCACGCCCATCTGCTTGGCCTTGGCGCGGGCCGGCTCGACCTCCTCGCCCTGCCCCAGGTCGGCAGTGAAGGTCACCACTTCACAGTTATAGGTATCCTGCAGCCACTTCAGAATTACGGAGGTGTCCAGGCCACCGGAATACGCCAGGACTACCTTCTTCACGTCCGCCATGCCACTCAACTCCACGGGGGTTGTCACGAAAGGGATCGATTCTACTGCCCGCCCAGGATAATTTACAGAGGCGCGACAGCTTTTGACGACAAAGCGACAAATACTATCGTCGGTGCGACTCGCTGCCGCAGGCTCAGCCCTTGGGCGCCGCCGGAGGTGTCGCAGGCGGTGTGGCAGCCTTGGTGGCGGGCGCCGCCGGAGCGGCAGGAGCCGCGGCCTTCGCCGGGGCACTGGCGCTGGGTGTCGGCGCGGCGGGCGCCGAGGCGGTGGGTGCAACAGGAGCCGTCGGCGCCTCGGCCGGTGACTCCTCGGGAATCACTTCGCGGGACAGGTTCACCGTCACCCGGCGATTGCGCGCCCGGTTGGCTTCGGAGTTGTTCTTCACCAACGGATAACGTTCGCCATAGAAGCGCACGACGATCTGCGACTCCGGCACGCCATTGGCCTTGAGATATTCCATCACTGCGAGAGCACGACGGCGCGACGTGTCGCGATTGACCAGGCGATTACCACTGTTGTCGGAATGACCGTCGATCTCGATGTGGTTCACGCTCGGGTCGGCCCTCAGGTACTGCAGGATGATGTCCAGCTTGGCGCGGCCCAGGGCGTCGAGTTCGGTGCCACCGGGGAAACCGATCTGGCTCTGCCGGACCTGGTCGAAATTGACCGGCAGCATCTTCGCCGAACAATCCTGGAACTGCGCGTAGCCGGCGGCGAAGCGCGTCGGCAGCAAGCGCACCAGCAAGCGATCGCCGTCCCGAGTACGGTGCCGCACTTCCGGCGTGCGCCCTTCCAGCAGGCCGCTGAGCAAGCGCCCGGCCTGCTGCTGGCTGCTGTTGAACGGCACCTCGCCGCCACTGACCTGCACCGCCCCCAGATTCAGGTCGCCCTGCCCCGGCCGCCACGGCGGCGCCGCGGCCAGCAGCGTTGCCGAGCCGCGCCCGAGCCAGTCCTGCGGTGACTTGAGACGGAAGATCGGCTGCTCGCCGGCGCGCCAGACGAACTCGCCCAGGCCGAAGCCCGCCACGCTCTGCGACAGCCGGCACTCGAACTGGTCGCCCGCCACCGTCCATTCGGCGCTTTCCAGACGCGGCTGGAACGTCAGCCCCCAGGCCGGGAGACTCGCGCAAAGTACGAGCAAGAGAAGAGATGGCTGGCGCACGGCGGTTCCACACAAGCAGAGATGGGGTCTCTGAATCTATCGGTCAGCCACGGCGAAACTTGATAGCGAGTGCCGCCGGCGGCCTTTTCCGGTAGCATTTCCCTACTTTCTCCGCTGCAACCGCCTCCCTGGAATCCGCATGTCCGACCGCCTGACACTCCTGCGCCCCGACGACTGGCACATCCACCTGCGCGACGGCGCCGCACTCGCGCAAACCGTCGGCGACGCCGCCCGCACCTTCGGCCGCGCCATCATCATGCCGAACCTGGTCCCGCCGGTGCGCAACGCCGTCGAAGCCGACGCCTACCGCCAGCGCATCCTCGCCGCCCGTCCGGCCGGCAGCCGCTTCGAGCCGCTGATGGTGCTGTACCTCACCGACCGCACCAGCGCCGAAGACGTGCGCACCGCCAAGGCCTCGGGGTATGTGCATGCCGCCAAGCTGTACCCGGCCGGCGCCACCACCAACTCCGACTCCGGCGTGACCAGCATCGACAACATCTTCCACGTGCTGGAAGCCATGGCCGAAGTCGGCCTGCCGCTGCTGGTGCATGGCGAGGTGACCCGCGCGGAGATCGACGTGTTCGACCGCGAGAAGCGCTTCATCGACGAGCACCTGACCCGTGTGGTCGAGCGCTTCCCGACCCTCAAGGTGGTTCTCGAGCACATCACCACCGGCGATGCCGCCGCCTTCGTCAAGGCCGCCCCGGCCAACGTCGGCGCCACCATCACCGCGCACCACCTGCTGTACAACCGCAACCACATGCTGGTCGGCGGTATCCGTCCGCACTTCTATTGCCTGCCGATCCTCAAGCGCAACACCCACCAGGAAGCCCTGCTGGATGCGGCCACCAGCGGCAGCCCGAAATTCTTCCTCGGCACGGACTCCGCGCCCCACGCGCGCCACGCCAAGGAAGCCGCCTGCGGTTGCGCCGGCTGCTACACCGCCTATGCCGCCATCGAGATGTACGCCGAGGCCTTCGAGCAGCGCAACGCGCTGGACAAGCTGGAAGCCTTCGCCAGCTTCCATGGCCCGGACTTCTACGGCCTGCCGCGCAACAGCGACCGCATCACCCTGGTGCGTGAAGAGTGGGAAGCCCCGGCGGCCCTGCCGTTCGGCGATTTCGAAGTGGTCCCGCTGCGTGCCGGCGAGAAGCTGCGCTGGCGCCTGCTGGAGACCGAGGCATGAGTGACGAGAACGAAATCTTCGAGGAAGAACTCGACGGTTCCTTCCCGCCCGGCCCGCGCCACCCGATGGCGCGCCGCTTCCGTGGTTACCTGCCGGTAGTCGTGGACGTGGAGACCGGTGGCTTCAACGCCGGCACCGACGCGCTGCTGGAAATCGCCGCCGTCACCATCGGCATGGACGAGAGCGGCTACCTGTTCCCTGAGCACACCTATTTCTTCCGTGTGGAGCCCTTCGAAGGCGCCAACATCGAGCAGGCCGCGCTGGAGTTCACCGGCATCAAGCTGGACCACCCGCTGCGCATGGCCGTGCCGGAAGAGCAGGCGCTGACCGAGATATTCCGTGGCGTGCGCAAGTCGCTGAAGTCCAACGGCTGCAAGCGGGCGATCCTGGTCGGCCACAACAGCAGCTTCGACCTGGGCTTCCTCAACGCCGCGGTAAACCGCAGCGGCGTGAAGCGCAACCCGTTCCACCCCTTCTCCAGCTTCGACACCGCGACGCTGGCCGGCCTCGCCTACGGCCAGACCGTACTGGCCAAGGCCTGCCAGACCGCCGGCATCGAGTTCGACAACCGCGAGGCCCACTCGGCGCGCTACGACACCGAGAAGACCGCCGAGCTGTTCTGCGGCATCGTCAACCGCTGGAAGGAATTCGGCGGCTGGATGGAAGACGAGGACTGATCCTCTCTTCCTGATCCCATGACAAAGCCCCGCTCAAGCGGGGCTTTTTCTTTCCTGCACGCAGGGCTTGCCGGCTTCCTGCGAAAAGCAATACTGCGCGCCCATGAAAAAGCCCCGCCGAAGCGGGGCTCTTTCATCACCGGGCAGCCTTACAGCTTGCTGGCATGCTGGGCCAGGTAGGCGGCAACGCCTTCCGGCGATGCGGTCATGCCGCTGTCGCCTTTCTTCCAGTTGGCCGGGCAGACTTCGCCGTGCTCTTCGGTGAACTGCAGGGCATCGACCAGACGCAGCAGTTCGTCCATGTTGCGGCCCAGCGGCAGGTCGTTGACGATCTGCGAACGCACCACACCATTCTGGTCGATCAGGAAGGCGCCACGGAACGCGACACCATCGGCGGACTCGACGTCATAGGCCTTGGCGATCTCATGGGTGATGTCGGCGGCCAGGGTGTACCTGACCGGGCCGATGCCGCCCTTGTCCACCGGGGTGTTACGCCAGGCGTTGTGGGTGAAGTGGGAGTCGATGGACACGCCGATCACTTCGACGTTGCGCGCCTGGAACTCGGGGATGCGACGGTCCAGAGCGATCAGCTCGGACGGGCAGACGAAGGTGAAGTCCAGCGGGTAGAAGAACACCAGGCCGTACTTGCCCTTGATGGCTTCGGACAGCACGAAGCTGTCGACGATTTCGCCGCTGCCGAGGACGGCGGCTACGTTGAAGTCGGGAGCTTTCTTACCTACGAGTACGCTCATTCCATGTCTCCTTCGGGGTGAGGACGTGAGGGAGTGCAAGATGCCCCGCCCAGTTCGAAGCAGCCGGACCGACGGGCCTTTCCACTCCAGTGGGCCGGCCATGATACACCGCCCTTTTCCGAGGCGCCCAGCGCTTTGCCCCATCGCCCCACAAGGCTAAGCCATTGACGGACATGACCATTTATCCGGTCATGGAAAAGCCCGCCCAGCAAACTTTGACAATCATTCTCATTAAGATTAGTATCGCCTCCAACAACCCCACAACGATGCGTAGTGCCCATGTACGTCTGCCTCTGCCAAGGTGTCACCGATACCCAGATCCGCGATGCGATCTACGAAGGCTGCTGCAATTACCGCGAAGTGCGTGAAAGCACCGGTGTCGGCACCCAGTGCGGCAAGTGCGCCTGCCTCGCCAAACAGGTCGTCCGCGAGACCCTGGGCGAACTGCAGAGCGCGCAGTCGATGAACTACTCCCTCGCCTACGCGGCAAGCTGATCGACGCGACTGACGGTCAATTCAGCAGAGATTCCGAAAAAAACCGGGCCATGCCCGGTTTTTTTATTCCTGAAATTCAGCGCCTTAACGCCGAATTGCGGAATGAAAACATTCGCATTCATATTCCTTTTTATAGCAAATTCAAGCACTTATGTTTGACAGTCAGTTATAAGAGGACCACACTTTCAGTCTCTCCCACTCCACACGGCAGGACACCGGCATGAAAGGCGACAAGAAAGTCATCCAGCACTTGAACAAGGTCCTCGGTAACGAGCTGATCGCCATCAACCAATATTTCCTGCACTCGCGCATGTGGAACGACTGGGGCCTGAAACGCCTCGGCGCGCACGAGTACCATGAGTCCATCGATGAGATGAAGCACGCTGACAAGCTCATCGAACGCATCCTGTTCCTCGAAGGCCTGCCCAACCTGCAGGACCTGGGCAAGCTGCTGATCGGCGAGAACACCCAGGAAATGCTGCAGTGCGACCTGAACCTGGAACTCAAGGCCTGCAAGGACCTGCGCGACGCCATCGTGCATTGCGAAAGCGTGCATGACTACGTGAGCCGCGACCTGCTCAAGAACATCCTCGAGTCCGAGGAAGAGCACATCGATTACCTGGAAACCCAGCTGGGCCTGATCCAGAAGGTCGGCCTGGAGAACTACCTGCAGTCGCACATGCACGAAGACGACTGATCAACGAAAAGGCACCGGCGCGGTTGTGGACGCCGGTGCCCTTCCCTCCTAGCCGTTCGCCTTCGGCGGGCGCCGCACCAGTGACGCCTTGAGCACCAGCCCGGCGCACAGCCCCACCACCACCAGCAATGACAGGCGCAGCCCCACGTGCTCGGCGAGGAAGCCGATCAGCGGCGGCCCCATCAGCAAGCCCCCGTAACCGAACCCCGCCACCGCCGCCACGCCTTTGGACGGTTCGATGCCCGGCCGATTGCCTGCCGCGCCGATCAGGATCGGTACCACCACCGACAGGCCTACGCCCACCAGGGCGAAGCCGGCGATAGCACTCGCTACCCAGGGGCTGAACAGCGCCAGCAACATGCCCGCGATGGCCAGCAACGCCAGGTTGCGCACCAAGGCCTCGTCGGCGAATCGTACACGCAGGCGATCGCCGAACAGCCGGCCCAGCACCATGGTCGCGGAGAACGCCGCGAAGCCCAGTGCCGCCAGACGCTCGGACGCGCCCATCACCTGATGCAGCAGCAAGGCGCCCCAGTCGGCGACCGCCCCTTCGGAAACGAACGCGCACGCCGTCAGCAATCCAAGACCGATCAGCGACAGTGGCGGCAGGCGCCAGCCACGTTGGGCTGGCGCCGCCTCCTCCGTGGGCTCCGGGCGCCCTTCGAACAGGTTGCGGGCAAAGAAGGGCAGTATTGCCACCGCGATCGCCGCCAGCAGGGTGAAATGCCACACAGGCGCCAGATCGGCGAAGGCCGCCGCGCCCACCGCACCGACCAGCCCGCCCAGGCTGTACATGCCATGCAAGCTGGCAATACACGGCCGGCCGAGGCGCCGCTCCACTTCCACCGCCTGGGTGTTCATCGCCACATCCATGGTGGCGAAGGTCAGGCCGACCACCAGAAAGCCCGCCGCCAGCTCCCACACGTTCTGCGCCAGGCCCAGCAGCGGGAAGCTGGCCATCAGCGCCAGACCGGAGACGACAGTGATCGCCCGGCTGCCGTAACGGCGCACCAGGGCGCCGGCGAAGATGAACGCCAGCAGCGCGCCAAAGCCCGCGCCCAGCAACGCCTGGCCCAGTTCCTGCTCGTCGACCCCGGTCATGCTCTTCAGGGCCGGTACCCGGCCCATCACGCTGCCGTGCACCATCCCGCCCATGGCGAAGCAGTATCCACAGGCCCAGCGGGCAGCGTTCGTCCGTGTTTGCTCAGTCATTTATTTCTTCCCAAAAACAAAGCCCCGCCGAAGCGGGGCTTTGTGCGACAGCACGAAAGACTCAGGCGTCGGCCTTGCCTACGGCGTCCTTGATCAGCGGCTGCAATTCGCCCTTTTCGAACATCTCGACCAGGATGTCGCTGCCGCCGACCAGCTCACCGCCGACCCACAGTTGCGGGAAGGTCGGCCAGTTGGCGTACTTGGGCAGGTTGGCGCGGATTTCCGGGTTCTGCAGGATGTCGACGTAGGCGAACTTCTCGCCGCATGCCATCAGCACTTGCGCAGCGCGGGCCGAGAAACCGCACTGCGGAGCGTTCGGCGAGCCCTTCATGTACAGCAGGACGGGGTTGTTGGCGATCTGTTCTTTGATGGTATCGATGATATCCATGAACTTCCTCGGCTGAACTATCAGATACTGACCCGGCATCGCCACAGGCGGCGTTTGGCCGGCACGGTTGCGCGCATTGTACTGCAAAGCCGAGCACTACGCTCGGCTTTGCAGGAGCACTGCGACAGCCTGTCAGGCCGCCTCGACCTCAACGGGCACGCCGTTCAGCGCCGTGTTGCCGGAGAGCGCATCCAGATGGCGCTCGTCGGTCAGGTCGTTGGCGCTGGCCCCGCCCTGCTCGCGAGCAATCGACAGTTGTACGCCCGGCCGCCCGTGCCCCCAGCCATGGGGCAGGCTGACCACGCCGGCCATTACCTCGTCGCTGGCCGCCACCTCGATCTCGATGCTGCCGACCCGCGAGCGCACCCGCACCTTCTGCCCGTCCGCCAGCCCGCGCGCCGCCAGGTCCCGCGGGTGCATGAGCAACTGGTGACGTGGCTTGCCCTTCACCAGGCGGTGATAGTTGTGCATCCAGGAATTGTTGCTGCGCACATGGCGGCGGCCGATCAGCAGCAGCTGGTCCGCTGTCGGCGCCTGGGTGTCGGCGAAGCGGCGCAGGTCGTTCAGCAGGATCTCCGGCGCCGCTTCGACCTGGCGGCTGGTGGTTTTCAGGCGCGCCGCAAGGTTGGGCTGCAGCGGGCCGAGGTCCAGCCCGTGGGGATGTTCCCGCAACCGCGCCAGGTTTAGCTTGTGCTCGGAGGCATCGCCATAGGGGCCGAAACGCAGGCCCATCTCGATCATCTGCTCCGGCGCCATGGTCGGTTTGAGTTCGCTGCCCATGCGTGCGGCATAGGCCTTGGCCAGCCCCACGAAGATTTCCCAGTCGTGCAGCGCGCCCTGCGGCTTGGGCAGCACCGCCTCGTTGAAGCGCGTGACGTTGCGCACCGCGAAGATATTGAAGGTGGTGTCGTAGTGATCGTGCTCCAGCGGCGCCGTGGGCGGCAGGATCAGGTCGGCGTAGCGGGTCGTCTCGTTGATATAGAGATCGACGCTGAGCATGAATTCCAGGCCATCCAGCGCCTGCTCCAGGCGCCGGCCGTTGGGCGTGGACAGCACCGGGTTGCCCGCCACCGTCACCAGCGCGCGGACCTGTCCGTCGCCGTCGGTGAGCATTTCTTCGGCCAGTGCCGCCACCGGCAGCTCGCCGCCGTACTCCGGCAGGCCGGAGACGCGGCTCTGCCAACGATTGAAGGCGCCACCGGAGGTGCTCGCCACCAGGTCCACCGCCGGCGTGGTGCACAGGGTGCCACCGACCCGGTCGAGGTTGCCGGTCAGCAGGTTGATCAGTTGCACCAGCCACTGGCAGAGACTGCCGAAGACCTGCGTGGAAACACCCATGCGGCCGTAGCAGACAGCCTTGTCGGCGGCGGCGAAATCCCGCGCCAACTGGCGGATGTCCTGGGCCGGCACGCCGCAGCGCTGCGCCATCGCCTCGACCTTGAATGGTTTCAGTGCCTCGCGCACGGCCGCAAGGCCGCTCACCGGCAGATGGCTCTCGCGGGTCAGCCCTTCGCTGAACAGCGTATCGAGGATACCCAGTAGCAACGCGGCGTCCTCGCCGGGACGGACGAACAGGTGCTGGTCGGCGATCGCGGCAGTTTCCGTGCGGCGCGGGTCGACCACCACGAGCTTGCCACCGCGCGCCTTCACGGCCTTCAGGCGCTTCTCCACGTCCGGCACGGTCATGATGCTGCCGTTGGACGCCAGCGGGTTGCCGCCGAGGATCAACATGAAATCGGTCTGGTCGATGTCCGGGATCGGGATCAGCAGGCCATGGCCGAACATCTGCTGGCTGACCAGGTGGTGCGGCAGCTGGTCCACGGAGGTCGCCGAGTAGCGGTTGCGCGTCTTCAGCTGGCCGAGGAAGTAGTTGCTGTGGGTCATCAGCCCGTAGTTGTGCACGCTGGGATTGCCCTGGTATACGGCGACGGCGTCGTTGCCATGGCGTTCACGGATATCCGCCAGTCGGGAGGCGACGAGTTCGAAAGCCTCGTCCCAGCCGATCGGTTGCCATTCACTGCCAACCCGACGAACCGGCTGACGCAGGCGGTCCGGGTCATTCTGGATGTCCTGCAGCGCCACGGCCTTGGGACAGACATGGCCACGGCTGAAGCTGTCCTGCGGATCGCCCTTGATCGAGAGGATGTGCTCGCCTTCGGTCTCGATGGTCAGGCCGCAGATGGCCTCGCACAGATGGCACGCACGGTGGTGGAGGGTCTTGCTCATGGCTCGCCTCGTCGTTGTTGTCGCCGGGGGCGCGTGGCACGCCGGTCGTCTTGTCGAGCAAGCACTATGGAGCGGGGATGCGACGAACGCCACTAGCGTCAGTCGGGTGAATCAGGGGGCATCAGAGGGGAGGATGGAAGGATTGCGCGGGGCCATGGCACCCGCGCAATGCGCCGACGGGATCACCCCGCCGGAGGGACGGATCAGTGAATGCTCTTGATCGAGCCCTTGTTGCCGGTGACCTTGACGTCGACCTTCTTGAAGAGGAAGTAATCCTGGACGTTCACTTCGTAGCGCGGCGCCACGATCAGGTCGGAGCCGGAGCTCTTCACCGCCTTGAAGGCAGCCGCCGCCTTGGCGCTGGAAATCGGATCGAAGGCGCCCAGGCCGAGGCCGCCGGACTCGCCGCCGTAGGTCACGCCGTCGGCGAACTGGGAGTCGCCGCCGAACTTCAGGAAACCAAACAGGATGTTGACCTGGGACTGACCACTGATGGTCTCGCCGACGGCGACATCGGCCTTCAGGCCGGTCTTGACCTCCTGGTCCAGCGCGGCGCTCGGCTGACTGATGTTGTAGGTGGTGCAACCGCTGGCAGTGGCGATCACGGCGGCGAAGGCAGCGGACATCCAGAACTTCTTCATGAAACAACTCCTTGAGGGATGAAACAGACAGGCCAACTTCCGAAGGCGGCGAAAAGCTATCAATCGCCCCAATGCCCCGTATGTCGGCCTCGTCCGTCCCCTCAGAGGGAAATTTCTGTGTCCACCCGATCCCTCTCCGGACGAAACTTGCGTAGATGCGTAATTTCCTTATAGGATCGCGCCTTCCCCCATTTTCCGCTCCATGCGGTCCCGCCGCAGGTTCAGCCGTTTTTTCTCACGAAATCCGGTCGCTACCTCGGCCCGATTCTGAGAATAAGTAGTAGGTACGAACCATGAGCGCACGGCACTTCCTCTCGATGCTGGATTACACGACCGACGAACTTCTCGGTCTGATCCGCCGCGGCAGCGAGCTGAAGGACCTGCGTGACCGAGGCGTGCTCTACGAGCCCCTGAAGAACCGCGTGCTGGGCATGATCTTCGAGAAGGCCTCGACCCGTACGCGGATTTCCTTCGAAGCCGGCATGATCCAGCTCGGCGGCCAGGCCATCTTCCTCTCCCCGCGCGACACCCAGCTGGGCCGTGGCGAGCCGATCGCCGACGCCGCGAAGGTAATGTCGCGGATGGTCGATGCGGTGATGATCCGCACCTTCGCCCACAGCAACCTGATCGAGTTCTCCGAGAACTCCCGCGTGCCGGTGATCAACGGCCTGTCGGACGACCTGCACCCCTGCCAGTTGCTGGCCGACATGCAGACCTTCCACGAGCATCGCGGCAGCATCGCCGGCAAGACCGTGGCCTGGATCGGCGACGGCAACAACATGTGCAACAGCTACATCGAGGCGGCCATCCGCTTCGACTTCCAGCTGCGCGTGGCCTGCCCGGAAGGCTATGAGCCGAACGCCGCCCTGCTGGAGCTGGCGGGCGAGCGCGTGAAGGTCGTCCGCGACCCGCGCGAAGCGGTGGCCGGCGCGCACCTGGTGAGCACCGATGTCTGGGCCTCGATGGGCCAGGAAGACGAAGCGGCCGCGCGCCTGCGCCTGTTCCAGCCATATCAGGTAACACGTGCGCTGCTCGATGGCGCGGCGGCGGATGTACTATTCATGCACTGCCTGCCGGCCCACCGTGGCGAAGAGATCAGCGAAGACCTGCTGGACGACGCGCGTTCGGTGGCCTGGGACCAGGCGGAAAACCGTCTGCACGCCCAGAAAGCCCTGCTCGAACTGCTGGTCGAGCACGCCCACTACGCCTGACAACCTGTCCATCCGCCGCCCGTGCCTGCCCGGGCGGCGTTGGAAGCAGGAACCGGCGTAGGCTGCGCTTCATTTCCTGCTTCCGCCCGGCCTGAACTGCGCTCGGCGAGAGGCCGAACAGGTTCCAAGCTCGATGACCCCACCACTGCTGCTCACCCTCGATAACCTTTCCTGTGGCTATGAACAGCAGCGCGTGGTGCAAGGCGTCAGCCTGCACCTGAACGCGGGCGACATCGGCTGCCTGCTGGGCCCTTCGGGCTGCGGCAAGACCACCACGCTGCGCGCCATCGCCGGATTCGAACCGGTGCAGGGCGGGCGCATCGAACTGGCCGGCGAAGTCATCTCCCGCCCCGGCTTCACCCTGTCGCCGGAGAAGCGCCGGATCGGCATGGTGTTCCAGGACTACGCGCTGTTCCCGCACCTGTCGGTGGCGGACAACATCGCCTTCGGCATTCGCAAGCATCCCGAGCGCAAGCGCATCGTCGACGAGTTGCTGCAGCTGGTGAAGCTCGATGCCCTGGGCCAGCGCTATCCGCACGAACTCTCCGGCGGCCAGCAGCAGCGCGTGGCCCTGGCCCGCGCGCTGGCCCCGCAACCGCAACTGCTGCTGCTCGACGAACCCTTTTCCAACCTCGACGTGGAGCTGCGCCGCCAGCTCAGCCACGAGGTGCGCGACATCCTCAAGGCGCGCGGCACCAGCGCCATCCTGGTCACCCATGATCAGGAAGAAGCCTTCGCCGTCAGCGACCATGTGGGTGTATTCCGCCACGGCCGACTGGAGCAGTGGGACACTCCGTTCAATCTCTACCACGAACCGCAGACGCCCTTCGTGGCCAGCTTCATCGGCCAGGGTTATTTCATTCGCGGCCAGATGCACGGACCCGACGCGGTGCAGACCGAACTGGGTGTGCTGCGCGGCAACCGCGCCTACAGCCTGCCCGATGGCAGCGCGGTGGATGTGCTGCTGCGTCCGGACGACCTGGTGCCTGCCGCCGAGGGTGCGCTCAAGGCGCGGATCGTCGGCAAGTCATTCCTCGGCGCTGCGACCCTTTACCGTCTTCAGCTGCCCACCGGCACCCAGCTGGAATCGATCTTCCCCAGCCATGCCGATCACCAGCCCGGTGACGAGGTAGGCATCAGCGTTGCCGCCGAGCACCTGGTACTGTTCCCCGCCCAGGGCAGCGTGGAAGCGCAGCAGGTCCTCAACCGCCAGCGTTGACCGTCAGATGACGATCCGGCCGCTGGCGATCAGCCGCGAATGGCCGGCGATACGCACCCGATCCCCCTCCAGGCGGCACCACAGCTCGCCGCCACGCGCCGAGCACTGGTAGGCGCGCATCTGCAGCTTGTTCAGGCGCTGCGACCAGTAGGGAATCAGGCTGCAATGGGCAGCGCCGGTGACCGGGTCTTCGTTGAGGCCGATGGCCGGGGCGAAGAAGCGCGAGACGAAGTCATAGTCGTCGCTGCGCGCGGTGACGATCACCCCCAGGTACGGCATGCGCGCCAGCGCCGCGAAGTCGGGCGAACAACTGCGCACCGCGTATTCCGACTCCAGCAGCACCAGCAGGTGCGCCTGGGTGCTCAGGGCGTCCACTACCGGCAGGCCCAGCGCCTGCTCCAGCTCCACGGTGCTGCCCGCCTCGCTCGGTGTCTGGGCGGGGAAGTCCAGGGCCAGTCGGCCTTCCTCGCGGAACACCCGCAGCGGCCCGGATTGCGAATTGAACTCCAGGGACTGGCCCGGCTCGCCGAACACCTCGAACAGCACATGGGCGCTCGCCAGCGTGGCATGGCCGCACAACGGCACCTCGGCGGTCGGGGTGAACCAGCGGATGCGCCAGCCGTCGGCCTCGTTCACCAGGAACGCGGTCTCGGACAGGTTGTGCTCGGCGGCGAGCTTCTGCATCAACTCGTCGGCCAGCCAGGCATCCAGGCGGTAGACCATCGCCGGATTGCCGGCGAAGGGGCGGTCGGTGAAGGCATCGACCTGATGGAAGTCGAGTTGCATGACAGTCTCCTGAAAAGTGATGCCCGAGCATGACAGAAGCCGCCGAACCGCGAACCGTACAGAACGGACCAGACAGTCGACTGCTTCGACCGTTCAGCTTCGACCGATCGGGGCGAACTTCGCGGCAGTCAGCGTGGCCAGCGTCCCGGCGCTCAGCTCCACTTCCAGGCCGCGCCGGCCGGCGCTGACATGGATGGTCGGGAAGCCCTGGGCGGATTCGTCGATGAAGGTGCGCAGGCGCTTCTTCTGTCCCAGCGGGCTGATGCCGCCGACCAGATAGCCGGTGGCGCGCTGGGCGGCGTTGGGGTCGGCCATGTCGGCCTTCTTCACCCCGGCGGCATGGGCCAGGGCCTTGAGGTCCAGGGTGCCGGCCACCGGCACCACGGCCACCAGCAGCTCGCCCTTCTCGCTGGCGGCGAGCAGGGTCTTGAACACCCGGGCCGGATCGAGGTTGAGCTTCTCGGCGGCCTCCAGCCCATAAGAGGGCGCCTTGGGGTCGTGCTCGTAGCTCAGCACCTGGTGTTCGGCGCGGTTCTTCTTCAGCAGGTCGATGGCGGGAGTCATGATCGGGCGGGCTTCTCGCAAGCGGCTTTCCAGCGCATAACAGTAAGCCAAGGTGTGGCGCGCTGCACGGAGTTCGCTTCACCGACGGGGATGAATCCCGTATGTTCTGCGCCATTCTCTTCTCGGCTCCACAGCCGGGATCGCCGAACGGAATCCGCACAAGGCCGCCGCCATGACGAACCTTACGAACAAGAAATACGTCGTTGCCCTCGACCAGGGCACCACCAGTTCCCGCGCCATCATCTTCGATCATGATGCCAACGTCGTAAGCGTCGCCCAGCGCGAGTTCGCGCAGATCTACCCGCAGCCGGGCTGGGTCGAGCACGACCCCATGGAGATCTGGGCGACCCAGAGCTCGACCCTGGTGGAAGCGCTGGCCCAGGCCAACATCGGCGTCGCCGAGGTGGCCGCGATCGGCATCACCAACCAGCGCGAGACCACCCTGGTGTGGGACAAGACTACGGGCCGGCCGATCCACAACGCCATCGTCTGGCAATGCCGGCGCAGCGCGGCGATCTGCGAGCAGCTAAGGCGCGACGGGCTGGAACAGCACATCCGCGACACCACCGGGCTGGTCATCGACCCCTACTTCTCCGGCACCAAGCTCAAGTGGATCCTCGACAACGTCGACGGCGCCCGCGCACGCGCCCAGCGCGGCGAGCTGCTGTTCGGCACCGTGGACAGCTGGCTGATCTGGAAGCTCACCGAAGGCGAGGTGCACGTCACCGACTACACCAACGCCTCACGCACCCTGCTGTTCGATATCCACACCCTTGACTGGGACGAGCGCCTGCTCACCGCCCTGGACATTCCGCGGGCCATGCTGCCGCAGGTGCGCGCCTCCTCCGAAATCTACGGCCACTGCAAGGTCGGCGGCCTGGGCGTGCACCGCACGCCGATCGCCGGGATCGCCGGCGACCAGCAGGCCGCGCTGTTCGGCCAGATGTGCGTGGAGCCGGGCCAGGCGAAGAACACCTATGGCACCGGCTGCTTCCTGCTGATGAACACCGGCGCCAAGGCGGTGAAATCCACCCACGGCCTGCTCACCACCATCGCCTGCGGCCCGCGCGGCGAAGTGGCCTATGCGCTGGAAGGCGCGGTGTTCAACGGCGGCTCCACCGTGCAGTGGCTGCGCGACGAGCTGAAGGTGATCAACGACGCCCACGACTCCGAATACTTCGCCACCAAGGTGAAGGACAGCAACGGCGTGTACTTGGTCCCCGCCTTCACCGGCCTCGGCGCCCCCTACTGGGACCCGTACGCCCGCGGCGCGCTGTTCGGCCTGACCCGCGGGGTGAAGGCCGACCACCTGATCCGCGCCACCCTGGAATCCATCGCCTACCAGACCCGCGACGTGCTCGACGCCATGCAGCAGGACGCCGGCGAACCGCTGCGCGCCCTGCGCGTGGACGGCGGCGCGGTGGCCAACAACTTCCTCATGCAATTCCAGGCCGACATCCTCGGCACCCCGGTGGAGCGCCCGCAGATGCGCGAAACCACTGCCCTCGGCGCCGCCGTGCTGGCGGGTCTGGCCTGTGGTTTCTGGGGCAGCCTTGCGGAATTGAAGAACAAGGCGGTGATCGAGCGGGTGTTCCAGCCGGCGTGTGACGAAGCGGAGCGCGCACGGCTGTATGCGGGGTGGAAGAAGGCCGTTGAGCGTACCCGCGGCTGGGCCGCGGAGGACTGACGCGACAGGCTCTTTGTAGGAGCGAGCTTGCTCGCGAACCGCCTGATGCCGACGTGCCAAGCGGGGTTCGCGAGCAAGCTCGCTCCGACAAGTTCATGACAGACCCTGCCCACTCCGGCATCCTTGCCCCTTCGGCCCGTCCCAGCGAGCACCGCGCATGAACCTGCCACCCCGACAGCAAAGCATCCTCGACCTGGTCCGCGAGCGCGGCTACCTGAGCATCGAGGAACTCGCCCAGCAGTTCGCCGTCACCCCGCAGACCATCCGCCGCGACATCAACCAGCTCGCCGAACAGAGCCTGCTGCGCCGCTACCACGGCGGCGCGGCCTGGGACTCGAGTGTCGAGAACACCGCCTACAACACCCGTGCCGACCAGATGCGCGACGAGAAGCAGCGCATCGCCGAAGCCATCGCCGCGCACATCCCGGACAACGCCTCGCTGTTCATCAACATCGGCACCACCACCGAAGCGATCGCCCGCGCCCTGCTCGGCCACAGCCACCTGAAGATCATCACCAACAACCTGCACGTGGCCAGCATCCTCGCCGGCAAGGCCGACTTCGAAGTGCTGGTCGCCGGGGGCACGGTGCGCAGCGACGGCGGCGTGGTCGGCCAGGCGGCGGTGGACTTCATCGAGCAGTTCCGCGTCGACTTCGCCGTGGTCGGCATCAGTGGCATCGACGACGACGGCAGCCTGCTGGACTTCGACTACCAGGAAGTGCGCGTCTCCCGCGCCATCATCGACAACGCCCGGCAGGTGTTCCTCGCCGCCGACTCCAGCAAGTTCGGGCGCAACGCCATGGTGCGCCTCGGCCCGATCGCCCTGGTCAACCGCGTGTTCACCGACAGCCCGCCGCCCGCCGCCGTGGCGCGCCTGCTGGCGCAGCACAAGGTCCAGCTCGAACTGGTCTGAGCCGACACCCCAGTCGACAGTTTCAATTTCGAAAAATCTGACGAACGCTTGCGCGATTTCGCGCCTCGGGGTGGTCATGTTTCGTTCATCGAACTAAGATATTTTCGAAAACGAACATAAACGCGTTCATTTCCAATGCCGAGGCGCCCCCATGAACCCAACCCGCTCACGCCACGCGCCCCTGGCCGAAGTCTATGACCTGGCCGTCGTCGGTGGCGGCATCAATGGCGTGGGCATCGCGGCAGACGCCGCCGGGCGCGGCCTGTCGGTGTTCCTCTGCGAACAGCATGACCTGGCCAGCCACACCTCCTCCGCCAGCAGCAAGCTGATCCACGGAGGCCTGCGCTACCTCGAACACCACGAATTCCGCCTGGTGCGCGAAGCCCTGGCCGAACGCGAAGTACTGCTGGCCAAGGCACCGCATATCGTCCATCCGCTGCGCTTCGTCCTGCCGCACCGTCCGCACCTGCGTCCGGCCTGGATGATCCGCGCCGGCCTGTTCCTTTACGACCACCTCGGCAAGCGCGAGAAGCTGCCAGGTTCGCGCGGCCTGCGTTTCGGCCCGGAAAGCCCGCTGAAAGCCGAGATCAGCCGCGGTTTCGAATATTCCGACTGCTCGGTGGACGACGCCCGCCTGGTGGTGCTCAACGCCATGAGCGCCCGCGAGCACGGCGCGCATATCCACCCGCGCACCCGCTGCCTCAGTGCACGGCGCAGCAAGGGGCTGTGGCACCTGCACCTGGAGCGCAAGGACGGCAGCCTCTACTCGGTCCGCGCCCGCTGCCTGGTGAACGCCGCCGGCCCCTGGGTCGACCGCTTTTTGCGCGAGGAACTGCGCCAGCGCCCGCCCTATGGCATCCGTCTGATCCAGGGCAGCCACCTGATCGTGCCGCGCCTCTACGACGGCGATCATGCCTACATCCTGCAGAACGAGGACCGCCGCATCGTCTTCGCTATCCCGTATCTGCAGCGCTTCACCCTGATCGGCACCACCGACCGCGAATACCAGGGCGACCCGGCGCAGATCCGCATCAGCGAGGAAGAGACCGATTACCTGCTGAACGTGGTCAATGCCCACTTCAAGCGCCAACTCGGCCGCGAGGACATCCTGCGCAGCTTCTCCGGGGTTCGCCCGCTGTGCGATGACGAGTCCGACGATCCGTCCGCCGTCACCCGCGACTACACCCTGGCGCTGGACAACACCCCCGGCGAAGCCCCGCTGCTCTCGGTGTTCGGCGGCAAGCTCACCACCTACCGCAAGCTCGCCGAAGCCGCGCTGGAGCAACTGGCACCCTACTTCGCCGGCGTCATGGGTCCGCGCTGGACCGCCAGCGCCCCGTTGCCCGGCGGCGAAGCGATGCTCGGCATCGAGGACCTGGCCATCCAATTGATGGAGCACCTGCGCCAGCTCGACCCCGCTCTCGCCCGGCGCTGGGCCAGCACCTACGGCAATCGCATCTGGAAGCTGCTGGACGGTGCCGCCAACCTCAGCGAGCTGGGCGAACACCTGGGTGGCGGGCTCTATGCCCGTGAAGTGGAATACCTGTGCCGCGAGGAGTGGGCGCGCGAAGCCGAAGACATTCTCTGGCGCCGCACCAAGCTCGGCCTGTTCCTCACCGACCGGCAGCAGGAGCGGCTGGAGCAGTTCCTGCACAGCGAAAGCCCGCTGGAGCCGAGCACGCAGGTGGCCTGAACGCACGCTCTGATTGACGGCCCGCCGCGCTCGCCGATAATGCCCGACGCCACCATTCCGGTGGCGTCGCTGTATCGAGAACTCCGTGGACCTGATTCTCAAGGCAACCCTCGGCGCCGGCGTGGTGCTGATCCTCGCCGCGCTGTCGAAGACGCGCAATTACTACATCGCCGGGCTGGTGCCGCTGTTCCCCACCTTCGCCCTGATCGCCCACTACATCGTCGGCAAGAGCCGCTCGCTGGATGACCTGAAGACCACCATCGCCTTCGGCATGTGGTCGATCATCCCCTACTTCGTCTACCTCGCCGCGCTCTACCTGCTGGTGGATCGCCTGCGCCTGGAGCTATCCCTGGCGATGGCGGCGCTGGCCTGGCTGGTGGCCGCCTCGCTACTGGTGGGCATCTGGGTGCGCCTGCACTGAATCAGGCACGTTCGGCCAGGCGGGCTTCCAGTTCCGCGATGCGCGCCTGCAGGCGGTCGCGTTCGGCGCGCTCGGCGCTGATGTCCTCGAACACGCTGATCAGGTGGTCGGGCAGGCCATCCTGGCGGCGGCGCTGCAGCGAGGTGCGCACGCGCACCCAGACATACGCGCCGTCGCGCCGGCGCACGCGCTTTTCCACCACGTAGCGGTCGAAATGGCCGGCCAGCAGTTGGCGCAGCAATTCGAGATTCTTGCCCAGGTCATCCGGGTGGGTGAGGTCCTGGAAGGTCATGGAGTACAGCTCCAGCGGGCTGTAGCCGAGCAGTTCGCAGAGGCTGCCATTGACCCGCTGCCAGCCGCCGTCCAGGCCGATGTAGGCCAGTGCGCCCCAGGTCAGTTCGAAGATCGCGCGGAAACGCTCCTCGCTGTTGCGCAGCGCCTCCTCGGTGATCATCCGCGCGGTGTTGTCCATGCTGATACCGACCATTTTCACCGGTCTTCCCGCCGCGTCCTGGACCACGGTGGCGCGGGAGGCGATCCAGCGCAGCGCGCCATCGGGCTGGAAGATGCGGAAGTCGCACTCGCAGGTACCGCCCTCGGCGATGGCGCGGTCGTACATGGACTGCATGGCGGCGACGTCCTCCGGCGGCAGATGGCGCCAGAAGTCCTTGTTGGAGGTGACCGGCCAGCCATAGACGGCCTCGACGTTGGGCGAGTAGGTCACTTCGTCGCTGATCAGGTTCCATTCCCAGGTGACGATGCGTGCGCCTTCCTGGGCCAGCTTCATGCGCGTCTCGCTTTCCATGATCTCGGCGGTGTAACGGCGGCGCAGGTCGGTCATCGGCAGTTCGATCGGCTCGGCCTGCTGCACGTCGCGCAGGGCTTCCTCGCCGTAGCGCAACCAGATCCAGTTGACCTTGAGGAAATCCGCCAGCTTGCGCAGGTTGTCGTAGTCGATCTCGCCACCCTTGGTCCACTTGTGCACCGCGGTGCGCGAGATGCCCAGGGCCGTGCCCACTGCCTGCAGGGTCAGCTTGTGGAGTTCGAGCAATTCCTTGAGACGGAAGGCGAAGCTGTTTTCCTGCATGGAAGGCGTGGTCCCTGAAAGTCGTCGAGGACCGCAGTATACACAGCTGTAAACTGGTGGATAACAGAGGCGTGGCAGTTACGGATAGATGGAACGTAGGGCGTATAACGTTCGACGTTATACGCCGTTTGACCGTAGCCCACCGCACTCCGGACGGGAGCCCGCAGCTCCATGCCAGAGCGCTTCGAGCGTAGTCGGAGCCGACGATGGAGCGCGGTGTATCGGCGTACAACCGCGAACGGTTGTACGCCCTACGCACGGATCAGAGATCGATCACCAGGCGCTCGCCACGGGCACGCGAGACGCAGAGCATCATGGTCTGCTGCGAGGCTTTTTCATCGTCGGAGAGGTACTGGTCGAAGTGCTCGACCTCGCCTTCGAGGATGGCCGTCTCGCAGGTGCCGCAAACACCTTCGCGGCACAGGCACTCCACCTTGGCGGCCTTCACGTTCTCGATGGCCTGGATGATGGTCATGCCCTCTTCCACCCGCAACTCGCGGCCGGAGCGGCCCAGCACCAGGGTGAAGGCGCCGCCGCTGGCCGGGGCCGCGGCGAACTGTTCGAAGTGCACGCGGGATTCGGCGATGCCGGCCTTTTTCGCACCGTCGATCACGGCATCGATCAGCGGCTTGGGACCGCAGACGTACACGTGGGCGTCTTCCGCCAGCGAGGCGAACAGCCCGGCAAGGTCCAGGCGGCGTTCCAGGCTGTCGATGTAGAAACGCACACTCTCGGCATGCGGGCCGTCGGCGAGGTCGCCCTGGAAGGCGCCGTGCTCCGGGCTGCGGAAGGCGTAGTGCAGTTCGTAGGGCACCGCGCCGCCTTCCAGCTCATGCAGTTGGGAAAGGAACGGGGTGATGCCGATGCCGCCGGCGATCAGCACATGGCGTCCGGCCTTGGGGTCCAGGCCGAACAGGTTGTTCGGGGTGGAAATGGTCAGCTCGCTGCCGACTTCCACCTGCTGGTGCATGAAGGCCGAACCACCCTTGGACTGTTCTTCCAGGCGCACGCCGATCTGGTAGTGGCTCAGGTCGCGCGGGTCGCTCATCAGCGAGTAGGCGTTGCTCAGGCCGTCGGTCATTTTCACGATCACGTGGCTGCCACCGGTGAAGGCCGGCATCGGCTGGCCATCGGTGCGCGCCAGGGTGAAGCGCTTGATCTGCGGGGTCGCCTGTTCTACCGCGGTCACCCGCACGCTGAACATCTCGTATGTGTTGGCCATCATTCACCTCAATTGCGACACGGGGCGGCGGCCTCGCCGCCCCGGCTATTCCTCGCCCGGCTCACACCGCCAGGCAGAGGTACTTGATTTCCAGGTAGTCCTCGATGCCGTACTTGGAGCCTTCGCGGCCCAGGCCCGACTGCTTGACGCCACCGAAGGGCGCGACCTCGTTGGAGATCAGCCCGGTGTTGACCCCGACCATGCCGTACTCCAGGCGCTCGGCGACCCTGAATACGCGGGCCAGGTCGCGGCTGTAGAAGTACGCGGCCAGGCCATAGAGGGTGTCGTTGGCCAGTTCAATCACTTCGGCGTCGGAAGAGAAGCGCACCAGCGCCGCCACCGGGCCGAAGATTTCGTCCTGCAGCAGGTCCATGCCGGGGCGGATGCCGCCAAGCACGGTAGGCTCGAAGAAGTTGCCGCCGCGCGCGTGGGGCTTGCCGCCCAGCACCAGCTCGGCGCCCTTGGCGGTGGCGTCATCGACCAGGCTCTGCACCTTGGCCACGGCCTTGTCGGTGATCAGCGGACCGATCTGGGTACCCTGCTCCGCGCCGTGGCCGACCGCCAGTTCGCGCACCCGCTCGACGAAGCGTGCGGAGAAGCGTTCGTACACCGCGTCATGCACGTAGAAGCGATTGACACATACGCAGGTCTGCCCGGCATTGCGGTATTTGGCGATCAGGGCGCCTTCCACCGCCGCCTCGATGTCGGCGTCCTCGAAGACGATGAACGGCGCGTTGCCGCCCAGCTCCAGGGAAACCTTCTTGATGGTCTCGGCGCACTGGCCCATGAGCAGGCGGCCGACCGGCGTGGAGCCGGTGAAGCTGAGCTTGCGCACCAGCGGATGGCCGGTGAGCTGGGCGCCGATGGCCGGCGCGTCGCCGGTGACCACGCTGAGCACGCCCGCCGGGATGCCGGCACGCTCAGCCAGTTCCACCAGTGCCAGTGCGGAGAACGGCGTTTCGTTGGCCGGCTTGATCACCATGGTGCAGCCGGCGGCGAGGGCCGGCGCGGCCTTGCGAGTGATCATCGCCGCCGGGAAGTTCCACGGGGTGATGGCCGCGCAGACGCCGATGCCCTGCTTGATCACCAGCAGGCGCTTGTCCGCCGCCGGGCTGGGAATCACGTCGCCGTAGATGCGCTTGCCTTCTTCGGCGAACCATTCGATGAACGAGGCCGCATAGCGGATTTCACCGAGGGCTTCGTGCAGCGGCTTCCCCTGCTCGAAGGTCATCAGCCGGGCCAGGTCTTCTTCGTGTTCGAGCAGCAGCTCGAACCAGCGACGCAGGATCTGCGCACGCTCCTTGGCGGTTTTCGCCCGCCAGCCTTCCAGTGCGGCGTTGGCCGCTTCGATGGCGCGCACCGCTTCGGCGCTGCCCATCAACGGCACGCTGCCCAGGCGCTCGCCCGTGGCCGGGTCATGCACGTCCAGGCTGCGGCCGTCGTCGGCGTCGCACCAGCGCCCATCGATGTAGGCTTGCTGGCGGAACAGGTTGGAATCGTTGAGTTTCACGCAAGGCACTCCGCGAGAGACCGCCGGCCGCAGGGGCCGGCGGCGATATGGATCAGTCGAGGTGGGCGACGGCGATCAGGTTGTGGAAGTGGGCGATGCCGTGCTCGCTGATACCGGAGCGCTCCTTGTCCACCATGATCCGGCCCTGGCCACGGTAGCCGCGGGACTTCAGGCCCTTCTGTACGCTCTCCACCAGGCGCAGGTCTTCCGGACGGAAGACTTCGCGGTACCAGTCGATCAGCTTCTGCTGCTCTTCGGTGATGTCCTTGTTGAGGAAGTAGATGTCGTAGTGCTGCAGGGTGGTTTCGGCATCGACCGGGAACTCATAGATCACGGTCATGAAGTTGGCGCCCGGCGGCACGTTGAACATGGTGCACGGCCAGGCCCAGAAGCCGGCGAAGGACGGATCGGAAATGCCTTCGTCGACCTTGAACGACTGCTCGGAGGACTTGGCGATGCCGTACTGCAGCGACCAGTTGCCGTGCAGGGTGTGGGTGTACTGGCCAACGTCCACGGAGTCGGCGAAGCTCGGGTGAGCCGGGCCGCAGTGGTAGCACTCCATGTAGTTGTCGACGATGGACTTCCAGTTGGCCGGGGTGTTGCTGACGAAGCGGGCGGCCAGGTGCAGGTCGTCGATCACGCCGCAGGCCTGGCGCATGCGCGCTTCCAGGCCCGGCAGCTGCTCTTCGACGCTGCCGGCATCGAGATCCATGTTGATGAAGATGAAGCCGGCGTACTCTTCGACCTTCACCGGCACCAGGCTGTAGTCGCCCTTGTCGAAGGCTTCCACCTGGTCGCAGTTGCGCACGTGGGTCAGCTCGCCGTCGAGCTTGAAGGTCCAGGCGTGGTACGGGCAGGCGATCACGTTCTTGGCGATGCCGCCGGTGCCTTCCAGCAGTTGGTGACCGCGGTGCGGGCAGACGTTGTAGAAGGCGCGCAGCACGCCGTCACGACCACGGACGACGATGATGCTCTCGCCGATCACTTCGCGGACGATGTAGGCGTTCTTTTCCGCCACTTCGCTGCGGTGGCCCATGCAGATCCAGCTATGGGCGAAGATCTTTTCCTTCTCGTGCTCGAACACGGCATCGCTGGTGTAGAACTTCGCCGGAATGGTGTAGGCGTGGTTGGGGTTGTTGCAGAAATCGGCGGGCAGGCGTTCGAAATCGGTCATCGTTCTATCTCCAGGCTTCATCGACTCGCGGCGAGGCGGTCGGTTTACTTATTGGTTAACTGCAACCTATTGGTTAACAAAACAGGCAAAAAAAAGCCTGCGTGGCGCCGCCCAGAGGCGGACGGCGCCACGCAGGAATTACTGGGCCATTGCCTCGGCCAGAGGCTTGCGCACCGGCGCGGGCTCGGCGCTTTCCGGCAGGGCCTCGTCGGCCATGGCGGCGGCTTCTTCCTCGATACGGTAGGCCGGCACCTTGGCGTAGTCCTCCAGCATCCACTTGATGAAGCCGTAGACCTTCACCAGCAGGATCAGGGTGAACGGGATCGCGGTGAGCACCACGGCGGTCTTCATGGTCGACAGCGAGGCCTTGGCGAACAGCATGGCCAGCGGCACCAGGGTCAGGGTGATGGCCCAGAACAGACGGTGAGTCGGAGTCGGGTCGTCGCCTTCTTCCAGGTTGCGGGTGCTGGTGGCGGCCACGGCGTAGGCGGCGGCGTCCATGTGCGAGGCGCAGAACACGGCCATGATGAACAGGTACACGGCGAGGAACACCTTGCCCCACGGCAGGCCTACCAGCAGCGCTTCCACCGCGCTCTCGCCACCCTGCTCGGTGAGGATCTTCGGTACGTCGATGGCGCCGGTGATGAACTGGTGCATGCTGTAGCTTTCCAGCGCGCCGAAGAAGAACCAGCAGCCGAAGCTACCGCCCAGCAGCAGGGCGAACACCACTTCCTTGATTTGCCGGCCACGGGATACGCGGGTCACGAACATCGCCACGCCCGGCGCGTAGGACACCCACCAGAGCCAGTAGAACACCGTCCAGTTGCGGGTGAACGCGCCATCGCCCGCCGGGTCGGTGAACAGGCTCATGTGCACGTAGTTCTGGATCATCAGGCCGATGCCGTTGGCGGTGTTGTTGATGGTGAACTGGGTCGGACCGACCAGCAGTACCACCGCGGCGAACACCAGGGCGCCGTAGCAGACGATCTTGCTCAGCTTCTGCAGGCCGCCGTCGATGCCGATGTAGGAGCTCAGGGAGAACAGCACGGCGATCATGCCAATCACCATGACCTGTACGGTGAAGGTGTCCGGCGTGCCGACCAGGCCGGAGAGGCCGCGGGTCAGGGTCGAAGCGGTGAGCGCCAGGGAGACGGTGAGCGCGCCCATCATGGTCAGCAGGAAGACCAGGTCGACCAGGCGGCCTACCGGGCCGGTGGCCTTGAAGCCGGTGACGGCTTCGACGATGGAAGCCAGGTTCAGGCCGCTCTTCTTGCGCACGTGGAAGTGATAGGCCATGGCCAGCGACGCCAGGGCATAGATCGACCAGGCGCTGATGCCCCAATGGAAGAACGAATAGCTGACGCTGTACTCCAGGGCCTCACGGGACTGCGGAGCGATGTTCAGGCCGGGCGACTGGTAGTAGTAGGCCCATTCCATAACGCCCCAGTAGAGGGTCGAGGAGCCCATGCCGGCGCAGATGAACATGAACACCCAGGTCGCGGTGGAGTATTCCGGCTTGCCACTGCCCAGACGGATGTTTCCGTACTTGCTGAAGGCGATGTACAGCACTGCCAGCGAACTGCCGAAGATCAGCAACTGGACCGCGGTACCGAAGGAACGGGTGGAGAACTCGAACAGCTGATTGGCCGCGTGTTCCGCCTCTGCCGGGAAGGCAGCGAGGCCGATCACGGTGAGCAGGACGGCAACCAGGCTCATGGTGATCAGGAATACATCGACCTTTTTATTCTTGTGGGACATCAGGCGTCTCCTGAGACGATTTTATTGTGCTTCACATCCCCGCCCAGGCAGGCGATGGGACATGAAGTGCAGCGCTAGGGCAGGTTGACGTTTCTCCTATCAATCAACCATTGGTTAACAACAATCTATTGGTTAACAGTGTGCGGTGATTTGCCACGCAACGCAAGAGCAGTCCATCGCCTCATGGCGGCGCCATACCCCGTCCAGGGCAGGCGCCAGCCCGAAGCGAAGGGATCAGCCGGCGACGATCTCGGCGATGGCCTGGCCGACCGCCTGGGTCGACAGCTTGCCGCCCATGTCGCGAGTGACGTTGCCGTTGGCGATGACCTGCTCGATGGCGCTCAGGATGTCGTCATGGGCGGCGCGGTAGCGCTCGTCGTCCTGGCCGAGGAACTCCAGCATCAGCGCGCCGGACCAGATCATGGCGATCGGGTTGGCGATGTTCTGGCCGAAGATGTCCGGGGCCGAGCCGTGTACCGGCTCGAACAGCGAGGGGAACTTGCGCTCGGGGTTGAGGTTGGCCGACGGCGCGATGCCGATGGTGCCGGCGCAGGCCGGGCCGAGATCGGAGAGGATGTCGCCGAACAGGTTGGAAGCCACCACCACGTCGAAACGCTCCGGCTGCAGCACGAAGCGCGCGCAAAGGATGTCGATGTGTTGCTTGTCCCAGCTGATTTCCGGGTAGTTGGCGGCCATCGCGGCGGTGCGCTCGTCCCAGTAGGGCATGCTCACGGCCATGCCGTTGGACTTGGTCGCCGAGGTGACGTGCTTGCGCTCGCGGGTCTGGGCCACGTCGAAGGCGTACTTGAGAATGCGGTCCACGCCACGGCGGGTGAACACCGATTCCTGCAGCACGAACTCGTTCTCGGTGCCTTCGAACATCCGGCCGCCCAGGGAGGAGTACTCGCCCTCGGTGTTCTCGCGGATCACCACGAAGTCGATGTCGCCGGGCTTCTTGTTGGCCAGCGGGCACGGCACGCCGGGGAACAGGCGTACCGGGCGGATGTTCACGTACTGGTCGAACTCGCGGCGGAACTTGAGCAGCGAGCCCCACAGGGAGATGTGGTCCGGCACCTTGTCCGGCCAGCCGACGGCGCCGAAGTACAGGGCGTCGAACTGCTGCAACTGCTCGAACCAGTCGTCCGGCATCATCTTGCCGTGTTCCAGGTAGTAGTCGCAGCTGGCCCACTCGAAGTGTTCGATCTCCAGATTAAGGCCGTGCTTGCGCGCCGCCGCCTGAACCACGCGCAGGCCCTCGGGAAGGACTTCCTGGCCGATACCGTCACCGGGAATGGCAGCGATTCTGTATGTCTTGCTCATGAGGGCACCCTTGCAGATGGGATGGGGAAGAAGTGGCCTTCATGCTATAAGCCGACAAATCAAACATAATCATCACTTCCGTGGATTCTTGGATCACGAATCGTGAACAATCTTCCCAACCTGGAGGACCTGCGGGTCTTCATCCAGGTCGCCCGCTGCTCCAGCTTCGCCAGCGCCGCCGCCGAGCTGGGCATGTCCACCGCCTTCGTCAGCAAGCGCATCCGCCTGCTGGAGGAGGACCTCGGCGTGCGCCTGCTGCACCGCACCACTCGTCGGGTATCGGTGAGCGAGGACGGCGAGCGCGTCTACCAGTGGGCGCTGCGCATCCTCGACGCGGTGCAGCGGATGGGTGACGACGTCTCCGCCCTGCACCGCGAACCCAGCGGCCAGCTGCGCATCGCCAGCAGCCTGGGGCTGGGCCGGCGCTTCGTCGCCCCCGCCCTGTCGGAACTGGCGACACGCCACCCGCAACTGGATATCCGCCTGGACGTGCAGGACCAGCTGGTGGACCTGATCGACGAAGGCTTCGACCTCGACGTGCGGGTGGGCAACGAGATCGATCCGCACCTGATCGCCAAGCCCCTGGCGCGCAACCGCCGGGTGCTCTGCGCCGCGCCCGCCTACCTCGAACGGCGCGGCACGCCGCGCACCCTGGCGGAGCTCGCCGGGCACGACTGCCTGGTGATCAAGGAGCGCGACCACCCCTTCGGCGTCTGGCACCTGCAGGGGCCCAATGGCGAGGAGAACGTGAAGGTGACGGGGCCGCTGTCGTCCAACCACGGCGAGGTGGTGCACCAGTGGTGCCTCGACGGACGCGGCATCCTGCTGCGCTCCTGGTGGGACGTGCACGACAGCCTGGCCGATGGACGCCTGCAGCGGGTGCTACCGGAATACCAGCAGCCGGCCGACATCTGGGCGGTGTACACCGCGCCGCTGGCCAGCTCGGCCAAGGTACGGGTGGCGGTGGAGTTCCTCCGCCAGTACTTCGCCGAGCGCTACAGCCTGCCGGAAACGTGACGGTCATAGGCCTGCGCGTCCCCGGGTTTTTGATCTCGTAGGAGCAACTGTCTTGTCCCGGCTGAATCTGTGCCAGGGCTTTCCCCCTCACCCCAGCCCTCTCCCCCTGGGAGAGGGTTAGGGTGAGGGCCAACCCGAGCGCAGATGCATCTCGTAGGAGCGGAGCTTCTCCGCGAAGTCCCGACCGGCGCGCCCTGAACGGCCCGGCGTGAATCGGACCATTTCGCGGACAAGGTCCGCTCCTAAGGGAGCCGTCCAAATCCGGAGGAGCGGGTCATGCCCGCGAAGAGCGCCTCCTACAGGCTGGCGCTACGCAGGATCAGAGCTGCGCGACGTGCCCGTTCCCCTGATGCGCCCGCAGGTAGGGCAACACCGCGCCGAGCAGCGGTTCCTTGAAGTCTTCCTGGAACCGATGCGCCATGCCGGGGATCAGCTTCAGCTCCGAGCCGCGGATATGCGCCGCCACATGCACCCCGTGCATCACCGGCAGCAGGGGATCGGCGGTGCCGTGGACCACCAGGGTCGGCACGTCCAGGCGGTTGAGCAGCTCCACCCGGCTCGGCTCGGCGAGGATCGCCAGCATTTGCCGCTGCACGCCCTCGGGGTTGAAGGCGCGGTCGTAGGAGCGCGCCGCCTGTTGCAGCAATTGCTGGCGGTCGTCGCGCACGTCGGGGCTGCCCAGTGCAGCCAGCAGATCGGCCTGCTGCTCGATGGCCTGTTCGCGGCTGGCCGCCTCGCGCCGGGCGAGCAGGCGCAGCAGCGACTCGCTGGGCGCCGGCAGGCCTTCGGCGCCGGAGCTGGTCATCACCAGGGTCAGGCTGATCACCCGCTCCGGCGCAAGGTCGGCGACATGCTGGGCAATCATCCCGCCCATGCTCGCCCCCAGCACGTGGGCACGCTGAATGTGCAGCGCATCGAGCAGACGCAGCGAATCACCGGCCATGTCGGTCAGGCTATAGGGCGCGCTCACCGGCAGGCCCAGGCGATAGCGGATCACTTCGTAGGTCAGGTTGCCGCTGGGCGTGGGAATGCGCCAGGCGGACAGGCCGACATCGCGATTGTCATAACGGATGACCCGGAAGCCCTGCTGGCAGAGCGCCTCGACCACCTCGTCGGGCCAGTGGATCAGCTGGCCGCCCAGGCCCATGATCAGCAGCAGTGCCGGGTCCTGCGGACGGCCGATGCTCTGGTAGGCCAGGCGCACGTCGCCCAGGTCGACCAGCTCGGTCGGCACCCAGGGATCGCAACGATCGCCGGCAAAAGTAAAGAACGGCAGTCCGCACAAAAGGGCGACCGCCAGCAGGAAGGCACGCATCATGAAAATCCGGAACGCAAAACCCCAGTGGAACGGGATTCTGATGAATTTCCGTCATTCGCTCTGCCACAGGTCCGTGACAATTTGATTAAAGGCGCTGAGCGGTCATGCCCCCGTCACAACGCGCGGCGTGACCGGGATCATGGGCGAGCCACAGCCCGCTGGCGAAGATAGCGGCTTCCCCTTCGGAACCCAGCGCCATGGCCTACCCGCTCCTGCTTACCCTGCACCTGCTCGCCGCGATCCTGTTCGTCGGCACGGTGTTCTTCGAAGTGCTGGTCCTGGAGAGCGTCCGCCAACACGTGCCGGCGCGGGCCATGAACCTGGTGGAAGCCGCCGTCGGGCGGCGCGCCCGGCGTCTGATGCCGTGGGCCATCCTCGTCCTGTTCGGCGCCGGCCTGGGCATGCTGCAGCTGCGCTACCTGCCGCTGCTGGCCGATCCGCTGGCGTCCACCTTCGCCACCCTGCTCAGCCTCAAGCTGCTGCTGGCTGCCAGCGTGCTCGGGCATTTCGCCTTCGCCATGCTGTCCTTCCGCACCGGCCGCATGACCGGCCAGCGCTCGCGGCGCATCCACTACAGCGTGTTCGTCCATGTGCTGGCCATCGTGGTGCTGGCCAAGGGGATGTTCTACCTGAGCTGGTGAGTTGCGCCGGAGCGCCTCAAGCGAACTCGCGGCGCAACTGGCGGGCCGCCGCGACCATATTGATCAGCGCCGCCTCGGTCTCGGGCCAGCCGCGGGTCTTCAGGCCGCAGTCAGGATTGACCCACAGGCGGGCGGCGGGAATCCGCTGCGCCGCCTTGCGCAGCAGGGCAACCATCTCCTCGGTCCCCGGTACCCGCGGCGAGTGGATGTCGTAGACGCCCGGGCCGATCTCGTTGGGGTACTCGAACGCCTCGAAGGCTTCCAGCAGCTCCATGTCCGAGCGCGAGGTCTCGATGGTGATCACATCGGCGTCCATGGCGGCGATGGACTCGATCACGTCGTTGAATTCGCTGTAGCACATGTGGGTGTGGATCTGGGTTTCGTCCCGCACGCCCGAGGCGCACAGGCGGAAGGCCTCGGTGGCCCAGTCCAGATAGGGTTTCCACTGGTCCCGGCGCAATGGCAGGCCCTCACGGAACGCCGCCTCGTCGATCTGCACGATACGGATGCCGGCGCGCTCCAGATCCGCCACCTCGTCGCGGATCGCCAGCGCCAGTTGGCGCGCCTGCACCTCGCGCGGCACGTCCTCGCGCGGGAAGGACCACATCAGCATGGTCACCGGGCCGGTGAGCATGCCCTTCATCACCTTGCCGGTGAGGCCCTGGGCATAGCGAATCCAGTCGACGGTCATCGGCCGCGGACGGCTCAGGTCGCCGACGATCACCGCCGGTTTCACGCAGCGCGAACCGTAGCTCTGCACCCAACCGAAGCGGGTGAAGGCGTAGCCATCGAGTTGTTCGGCGAAGTACTCGACCATGTCATTGCGCTCGGCCTCGCCGTGCACCAGCACGTCAAGGCCAAGCCCCTCCTGCAGCACCACGGCATGGCGAATTTCGCTGTGCATGGCCTCCGCGTAGTCCGCAGCCGACAGCGTGCCCTGGCGGAACGCCTGACGCGCCAGGCGAATCGCCGGGGTCTGTGGGAAGGAACCGATGGTGGTGGTCGGAAACAGCGGCAGGTCGAGCCCCGCCCGCTGCTTTTCGATACGCACGGCAAAGGGTGACTGGCGCTGTGCATCCTGGGTACGAACGCCCGCCACCCGCGCCTGCACCTCGGGCTTGTGAATGCGCGGCGAGGCGGCGCGACGCGTCTGCACGGCACGGCTCCTGGCCAGCGCGACGAGCACGTCCGGCGCTTCGGGCTGGTTCACCGCCCGCGCCAGCAGCGCTACCTCGGCGCACTTCTGCACGGCAAAGGCCAGGGAGTCCTTCAGCTCGGCGTCCAGTTGGTCTTCGCGGTCCAGATCCACCGGGCAATGCAGCAATGAGCAGGAGGGCGCCACCCACAGCCGCTCGCCCAGCCGCTCGTGGGCGTGACGCAACACCTCCAGCGCCGCCTCCAGGTCGCAGCGCCAGACATTGCGCCCGTTCACCAGGCCCAGGGACAGCACCTTGTAGGACGGCAGACGGTCAAGGATGGTCGGATACTGCTGCGGTGCACGCACCAGGTCGATATGCAGGCCGTCCAGCGGCAGGCTCGCGGCCAGGCCGAGGTTGTCTTCGAGGCCGCCGAAATAGGTGGCGATCAGTTTCTTAAGCGGTTCGCGCTGGAGCAGGTTGTAGGCGCGCTCGAAGGCGTTCTTCCAGTCCTGCGGCAGGTCGAGCGCCAGGATCGGCTCGTCGATCTGCACCCACTCCACGCCCTGGGCGGCCAGGCGCTGGAAAATCTGGCCGTAGACCGGCAGCAGCCGTTCCAGCAGTTCGAGCTTGTCGAAGCCGGCGTGCGCGCCCTTGAGCTTGCCCAGCCACAGGTAGGTGAGCGGGCCGATCAGCACCGGTTTGACGGCGTGTCCCAGCGCCAGCGCCTCATCCACCTCCTCGAACAACTGCTCCCAGTTCAGCTCGAACTGCTGGTCGGCGCTGAATTCCGGGACCAGGTAGTGGTAGTTGGTGTCGAACCACTTGGTCATCTCTTGTGCATGGGCGCCATTGCAGCAGACATCGCCGCGCAGGCCACGGGCCATGGCGAACAGGGTCTGCAGCGTCGGCTTGCCATCCTGCGGGCGGAAGCGCTCGGGAATCACGCCGAAGGTCAGCGAGTGGGTCAGCACCTGGTCGTACCAGGCGAAATCACCCACCGGCAGCAGTTCGATGCCGGCATCCTTCTGTGCCTGCCAGTTCGTGGCGCGCAGCTCACGTCCCACATTGCGCAGTCCGGCCTCGTCCAGCTCGCCTTTCCAGAAGGCCTCCAGCGCCTTTTTCAGTTCACGGTCGCGACCGATGCGGGGGAAGCCGAGGGTGTGGGCCAATGCCATGGCGAAATCTCCAAACCAATACGTCGATGCACGCATTGTCGACAGCAGGCCCTTCATGAGACAAACTCAATTCCTTCGCGTTGTAATCAAGTTTTCCTCATATTGAGGCCGAGGCCGGCACCATGCTTGAACTCCGTCACCTGAAAACCCTCCACGCCCTGCGCGAGGCCGACAGCCTCGTGGAGGCGGCCGAGCGCCTGCACCTCACCCAGTCCGCCCTCTCCCACCAGTTCAAGGAACTGGAGGACCGCCTCGGCCTGTCGCTGTTCATCCGCAAGACCAAGCCAGTGCGCTTCACCAGCGCCGGCCTGCGCCTGCTGCAACTGGCCGACAGCGTGCTGCCGCAACTGCGCGGCGCCGAACGCGACCTGGCGCGCCTGGCCGGCGGCACCGCCGGCCGCCTGCACATGGCCATCGAATGCCACAGCTGCTTCCAGTGGCTGATGCCGACCATCGACCAGTTCCGCGATGCCTGGCCGGAAGTGGAACTGGACCTCGCCTCGGGTTTCTCCTTCGCCCCGCTGCCGGCCCTGGCCCGTGGCGACCTCGATCTGGTGGTGACCTCCGACCCGGTGGACCTGGCCGGCATCACCTACGTGCCGCTGTTCACCTACGAGGCGCTGCTGGCGGTGGACAACCACCACGCGCTGGCCGGCAAGTCGTACATAGTCCCGGAAGACCTGGCCAGCCTGACCCTGATCACCTACCCCATCGAACGCGACCGCCTGGACATCTTCACCCGCTTCCTGGAGCCCGCCGACATCGAGCCGGCCCAAGTGCGGACCTCGGAACTGACGGTGATGATGATGCAGCTGGTGGCCTCCGGGCGCGGCGTCTGCAGCCTGCCCAACTGGGCGCTGCACGAATACAGCTCGCGCGGCTACGTCACCGCCAAGCGCCTGGGGGAAAAAGGCCTGTACTGCACGCTGTTCGCGGCGATTCGCGCCGACATGCTGGACGCGCCGTTCATGCGCGACTTCCTGCTGACGGCCAAGGACACCTCCTTCGCTACCCTGGAAGGCGTCAGCGCAGCGAAGAGCTGACACTGGAATCCCACAGGAAAGGCAAGTCTGACGAAAAGCCTCTGGTTCGCAGGGAAGCGTGCTCAACCGCCCAGCCCTGAGCGCCCTACACCGTCGCCCATAAAACCTGCATGGCCGTGCATAAAAAAGCCCGCCATTGCTGGAGGGCCAAGGACTAAACGATTGACTAGTCGATCAATCTTTAGGGCGCCCTGTAGGAACAGGGCGCGGAACATATGATCCAGCAGCTGACAGCCGTCTCCAAGCCCCAGATATCCACGTAAGAAAAGACCTAGGCCGATTTGAGATAATCAGCACATCGTCGGGCATTTCCCCGAGCTGCCTGCACCTCTCCCCTCCAAACTAAGGACCTTTCCGATTTCACCTGAGAAAGATCAGGCATGAAGGGCACCGGAATAGTGAACGAAAAAAAGCCCATCCTCGCGGATGGGCTTCGGGAGCTAACGGATGCAACGCTTTTATCGTCGTTATGCTGGAGCAGACGCCGCGAGATGGGGAGGACGCGGCGTTGGAGCCATCATTGATCAGCCCTGCAAGCCAGCAAAGAAAGCTACAAGCAGATAAGAAACCTCCCATGGGACTTGAGACCGTTTTCGCAGAACGCACTGCTCGGCATCAGGGCACCTTCACCCCGGCGCCCCGTGCATGCTCCGCCGCCCATTGTTCATCGCGCTCGCGTACGCGGGCGAAGGACGGCCGCGAGGTGATGAGCTCGACGTAGCGCTCGAACACCGGCAGCCTGGGCACCACGCCGAAACCGATGGTCCAGCTCAGCGCCGTCCCCCACAGCACGTCGGCCGCGGTCATGCGGCTGCCCAGCAGGAAGGGGCCGTTTTCCAGCTGCTCGGCGAGGGTGCGCATCACGCTGTCGTAGTCGCCGTAGGGGCTCATGGCCGGCGGCGGGGGGTCGCGCTTGAGCGCGCGATCGAGAATGGCCGGCTCGAAACTGGAGCCGTAGAACACCAGCCAGCGCAGGTAGGGGCCGCGCAGCGGGTCGTCCAGGGCGGGCGCCAGGCCCGCGCGGGGGAAGAGATCGGCGAGGTAGAGGAAGACCGCGCCCTGCTCGGTCACCAGCGCTTCGCCGTGGCGGATCGCCGGGACCTTGCCCATCGGGTTGATGGCCAGGTAGGCCGGCTTGCGCTGCTCGCCGGCCTTCATGTTGATCAGTTCGATGTCGTAGTCGGCGCCCAGCTCCTCCAGCAGCACCAGGGTGCCGCTGGAACGTGTCTGGGGCGAGTGATAAAGCGTGATGCGGGACATGGCGGGATCTCCTGTGGCACGCCACTGCTCGGAGCCCCCAGCATAGCCCCGCCCGGCCGTCACGCCTCCTCGAAGCTCATCTCCGGAGGCTGTTGGCGGAAGCCACCGGTGATTACCGCGAGGTAGATCACACCCAGAACCAGCCAGGTGGCGCCGAGCCAGATCGCCAGGTGGTCGAGGCTGACCATCAACCAGAGGTCGGCGACCAGGCCGACCAATGGGAACAGCAGGAACAGCACCAGCTCGCGCGGGCCGCGGCGCTCGGCGTTCAGGTAGTAGTGGAAGATCACCGAGAGGTTCACCAGGCTGAAGGCCAGGAAGGCACCGAAGTTGATGAACGAGGTGGAGGTGGTGACGTCCATGCGCAGCGCCAGCAGGGCCACCACGCCGCACAGCACGATGCTGTTCACCGGGGTTTCGAAGCGCTTGCTGATGCGACCGAAGAACGGGCGCGGCAGCACGCCGTCGCGGCCCATGGCGAACAGCAGGCGCGAGGCGCTGGCCTGGGCCGACAGGCCGGAGGTGAACTGGCCGACGATCAGGCCGATGAGGAAGAAGCTGACGAACAGGTCGCCGCCGATATTGCGGGCAATTTCGTAGGCGGCGGAATCGGCGTTCTGGAACTCCACCGACGGGTGCGCCAGTTGTACGAAATAGCTGGCGGCAATGAAGATGCCACCGCCGATCAGGGTGATCAGCAGGATGGCGCGCGGAATGGTCTTGCGCGGCTCATGGGTTTCTTCCGTCAGGGTACTGACCGCATCGAAGCCCAGGAAGGAGTAACAGGCGATGGCCGCGCCGCCCATGATCAGCGGCAGCTGGGTGCCCTCCTTGAGGAAGGGTTCCAGGGTCCACAGCGGACGACTGGCGTCGCCCATCACGTAGTGGATCGCCAGGCCGACGAAGGCGATCAGCACCAGGAACTGCACCAGCATCAGCACGCCGTTGACGTTCTTCGCCAGGCGCAGGCCGACGACGTTGATCGCCGTGGTCACGCCGATGAAGGCCAGCACCCAGAGCGCCTGGGGCACCGCCGGGAAGGCCGAGTGCAGGTAGGCCGCGCCGATCAGCCAGATGGCCATGGGCAGGAACAGGTAGTCCAGCAGCACCGCCCAGCCGGCGAGGAAGCCCAGTTTCGGGCTGATCGACTTGCGCACGTAGGTGTAGGCGGAGCCGGCCACCGGGAAGGCGGCGGCCATGCGTCCGTAGCTGAGCGCGGTGAAGAGCATCGCCACCGCGGCGACGAGGTAGGCCGAGGGCACTACGCCACGGGTGACGTCGGCGAGGATGCCGAAGGTGCCCAGGACGATGATCGGGGTCATGTAGGCGATGCCGAACAGCACCACCGAACCCAGCGACAGGGTTCGTTTCAGTTGAGCCATTACTGCTTACTCCGCGTTGTGTTTGTTATGGCAGTGCAGTGGCCTCCGCTCACCCGGAAGCCAACGAGGCCTGGGAGGCCCGTCTTTCTTGGAGAATCGCTGTGGTGGCGCGGCCCTGCGCCCCGGCCCGGAAAACACGGGCCGGAAGGAAACCTCAGGCCGGAATGATCAGCTCGCGCAGGCCGCCTTCGTGCTCGCGCATCTCGCCCGGCAACACGAAGCGGCGCTCGGCCAGGTAGCTGTAGTCGCGGCGCGCCTGTGCCAGGCGCTCGAAGTCCAGTTCGACGATCTGCCGGCACTCTTCGCGGCCGGCTTCGCAGAGCAGTTGGCCGAAGGGATCGACCACCGCGCTGCCACCGGCGAACACCAGGCCGTCGTCACCCTCGCCGACGCGGTTGACCATCACCGCGTAGGCCTGGTTTTCCATGGCGCGCCCCATGATCGCGGTGCGGTGGGTCGGGCCGTAGGGGTCCATGTTGCCGTTGGTCACGATGATCAGTTCCGCGCCCAACTGGCCGAGGGCGCGGACGCTTTCCGGAAACTCGATGTCGAAGCAGATCGCGATGCCGACGCGGATGCCATTCCACAGGCAGGTGGCGTAGCGATCGCCCGGGGTGAAGATGCCGCGATCCGACGCCCACAGGTGCGTCTTGCGGTACTGCATGGCGATGCCTTCGGGGGCGATCAGCAGCGTGGTGTTGTAGAAGCGGCCGTCGGCGGCGGCCTCGGCGAAGCCCACGGCAACGCTGATGTTCTTCTCCCGCGCGGCGCGCTGCACGGCCTGCACGCTGGGGCCGTCGAGCGGCTCGGCGATGGCGGCGATGTTCTGCTCGGTGGGGAAGCCGGTCAGCTGGGTCTCGGGGAACACCACAAGCTGGGTGTCCGCTGCGCAGGCATGGATGGCCTCCAGGGTGCGGGCCAGGTTCCAGGCCACATCGCCATCACGGCCGGCCAGTTGCACGAGTTCGACTTTCATGGGCTTCCTCAGATTCCTGTCTTCCGGTGACCGCGCGCTGCAAAAGGGTCAAACTGCACCCCGCGCCGGCTCAAGGTATCGGTCGAGTATGCCGGCGGCGCCCTCACCGGGTAATTACGCCCGCGTGGTAACCCAACGGGGGTAGAGTCATGGGCCTTTCCCTTCAGGACATCGCCTGGCACCGCTCGGTCGGGCAACTGATCGAGGCGTTGGACAAGCCGAATTTCTGGACCTTGCTGGTGCGTCTGCTGGGCCAGTATGTGCCTTTCGACAGCTGGGTCGTGCTGCTTTTCAGCAATGGCAGGCCACAGGTGTTCGCCGAATGCCCGGGCGAGGACGGCGGGCCGGACCCGCTGTTCCAGGACTACCTCAAGGGTCTCTACCTGCTCGACCCGTTCTACATCGCCAGCCGCGAGGCGCCCGGCAGCGGGCTGTTCCGCCTGGACGACGTGGCGCCGGAGATGTTCGAGCAGACCGACTACTACCAGCGCTACTTCAGCCTCAACGTGGTGGCCGACGAAGTGCAGATCAACGTGCAACTCGATGGCGAACGCACGCTGTGTTGCTCGGTGGGCAGCAAGGGCCGCTTCAGCCCGGAGCAGATCGCCCTGCTGGGCCTGGTGCAGCCCTGGGTGGCCGGGCTGATGCGCCAGCGCATGACCTTCGAGTGCGAAGTCCAGGAAGCGCCCCCGCCGCCGCGCTGGCAGAACCGTCTGGAAGCCACCGCCCAGCAGGTGGAAACCCCGCTCACCGCCCGCGAGCTGGAAGTGGGCCGGCTGATGCTCAGCGGCTGCTCCAGCAAGGAAATCGCCCGCAAGCTGGCGATCTCCGCCGAAACGGTGAAGGTCCACCGCAAGCACATGTACGCGAAGCTGGGGATCAAGTCGCAGTCGGAGTTGTTTTCGCTGTTTTTGCAGGCGCAGGGGTGAGGCACCAAAACGCTCCCATAGGATGGCGTGGAGCGTAGCGATACCCATCGCGGCGGATACCGCTACGCGTTATTGCCCTACAAAAAGCAAGAGCATCGCGGACAGAGTCCGCTCCTACGGATACATGCGGCTCTCGTAGGAGCGGACTCCGTCCGCGATCAGCCCCGGTTCGCGAGCAAGCTCGCTACGGGTTCTGGCGTCATGCTGAAATGCTTTCGCATTCCGTCGACATAGATTTCGCGGACAAGGTCCACTCCTACGAAAAAGCGGCTTCCAGAGAAATCTCCGCACGCACCGGAGCGCCCCTTCAGGAGGCCGAGTGGAATCGGAGTTTCAGGGGTTGAGCGGCATGGATGCCGCGAGAGCCGCGCTGGGCCAGGGATGGCCCTTCGTGGGGGGACGCCTAGTTCGTGCCCCTGAAACTTCGATGGAGCGAGGGAAACGAAGCGCAGCGAAGTAACAGCCGAAGGCTGGCCCGAAGGGTGAGCGAAGCGAATCACCCCGGCGAAGCCGGGGCCGGAGGCAGGGGCAAGACCTTTTGGTTACTTTTCTGGCGTTTGAGAAAAGTAACTCGCCCGAGGGGGCGAAACAAAATCTCCCAACACACGCCGAAGCGGCGCACAAACACCCAACCCCAGCAACAGCTGCTTCTGCTCCCGTAGGAGCGGAGCCTCTCCGCGATCACCGCGATAGCGGTGCAATCCCCAACCACCGGCCTGCCGGCCGGATCGCGGACAAGGTCCGCTCCTGCGAGGGCCGAGCCCTCACTGTAGGAGCGAGCTTGCTCGCGAACAGAATTTACCGGCACCGCCCCTGCCATGCGTTTCGCGAGCAGGCTCGCTCCTGCAAGAACGGCCAGCCGTCGAGCGGTCGGTGAGCATCCGTGCCGTTGCGGGTCCATGCTTGAGGACAGGAGGAATTCCCCATGAGCCTCAGCGTTTTCGACATGTTCAAGCCCGGCGTCGGGCCGTCCAGCTCCCACACCGTGGGGCCGATGCGCGCCACCCGCGAGTTCGTCGACCGCCTGCGGGCGGACGGCCTGCTGGAACGGGTGGAATCGGTGGAGGTGCATCTCTACGGTTCTCTCAGCGCCACCGGCAAGGGCCACGCCACTGACCGCGCCTGCCTGATCGGCCTGCTCGGCATCGACCCGGCGGAAGCCGACCCGACCGCGCTGGCGCCACAGGTGGACGACATCCTGTTGCGCCATCGCCTGCGCCTGGGCGGCCTTCAGGAAATCGACTTCGACCCGGCGCAACATCTGGTCTTCCACGACGACAGCCTGCCCGCCCACCCCAACGGCCTGCACCTGCGGGCGCTGGCGGCCAATGGCGAGCTGCTGGCCGAGCGCGTCTGCTATTCCGTCGGCGGTGGCTTCGTGGTGGACCAGGCCGACTTCAACACCGACCGCGCCCTGCCCGACAGCCCCATGCCCTACCCCTTCCATAGCGCCGAGGAGTTGCTGCGCCTGTGCCACCAGCAGGGCTTCACACGCATCAGCGACCTGATGTGGGCCAATGAACTCGCGGTGCGCAGCGAGGCGGAAATCCACGCCGGCCTTGCGCATATCTGGGAGGAAATGCAGGCCTGTGTGCGCCGCGGGCTGGAAACCGAAGGCACCCTGCCCGGCGGGCTCAAGGTGCGCCGCCGCGCGCCCATGCTCTACCGCCGGCTGAACGAGGCCGACAGCGGCAACCTGATCGCCAGCACCCTCGGCGCCATGGACTGGGTGGACCTCTGGGCGCTGGCGGTGAACGAGGAGAACGCCGCCGGTGGACGGGTGGTGACCGCCCCCACCAATGGCGCCGCCGGCATCGTCCCGGCGGTGCTGCACTACTACGCCCGCTACGACACCCAGGCCAGCGTGGACGCCATCGAACGCTACCTGCTCACCGCCGCTGCCATCGGCATCCTGTGCAAGCTCAACGCCTCGATCTCCGGCGCCGAAGTGGGCTGCCAGGGCGAAGTGGGCTCGGCCTGCGCCATGGCCGCCGGCGGCCTGGCGGAAGTCCTCGGCGGCAGCCTGGAGCAGGTGGAGAACGCCGCCGAGATCGGCCTGGAGCACAACCTCGGACTGACCTGCGACCCGGTGGCCGGACTGGTGCAGGTGCCCTGCATCGAGCGCAACGCCATGGCCTCGCTCAAGGCCATCAACGCCGCCCAACTGGCCCTGCGCGGCGACGGCCAGCACCTGGTCAGCCTGGACAAGGCCATCGACACCCTGCGCGACACCGGGCGCGACATGATGGACAAGTACAAGGAGACCTCGAAGGGCGGGCTGGCGGTGAATGTGATCGCCTGTTAGTTGGGTAGGGGGCGGTTCGCGAGCAAGCTCGCTCCTACGAAGAGCACGCGCCCTGCCCCCATTTCTTGCACCGCCTGAGACAAGCTTTCTCACCCCCAGAGAAAATCGTTAGCTAGCTTTCTTTTTTCCCGTCTTCGGACTAACGTCGCTCCGCCAACCCTAGAAATCGTCCGAAAGTACGTCGCATTGACCTCCGGCCAGGCGCATCCGTGCAACGGATGCCATGCTCTAGCGGTCCTTTCGACTCACCCTTACCGTGTTCAGCCCGACGACTGGAGACTCCATGAACCTGTCGCTCCTAAGCCGTTATGCCTTCTTTGCCGCGTGTGTCCTGTTCACCCTGTTCAGCCTGCCGTTCCTCGGCGATGTCTGGCCGCTGACCCTGCTCACCTTCGCCCTGAGCATCCTTGGGGTACTCGACCTCATCCAGGAACGCCACGCCGTGCGGCGCAACTATCCGATCCTGGGCAACATCCGCTACCTGGTGGAAGGCATCCGCCCGGAAATCCGCCAGTACCTGCTCGAAGGCGACAACGAGGCCCTGCCCTTCTCCCGCGCCCAGCGCGCGCTGGTGTATTCGCGGGCGAAGAACGAAACCGCCGACAAGCCGTTCGGCACCCTGATCGACGTCTACCAGTCTGGCTTCGAGTTCATCGCCCACTCCATCCGCCCGGCGCCGGTTTCCGATCCGCGCACCTTCCGCGTCGACGTCGGCGGGCCGGAATGCAAGCAGCCCTATTCCATCTCGGTGTTCAACATCTCGGCGATGAGCTTCGGTTCGCTGAGCGCCAACGCCATCCGCGCGCTGAACAAGGGCGCCAAGATGGGCGGCTTCATCCATGACACCGGCGAAGGCAGCATCAGCCCCTACCACCGCGAGTACGGCGGCGACCTGACCTGGGAACTGGGCAGCGGCTACTTCGGCTGCCGCAACGATGATGGCACCTTCAGCCCCGAGCGCTTCGCCAAACAGGCGGTCGATCCGCAGGTGAAGATGATCGAAATCAAGCTCAGCCAGGGCGCCAAACCCGGCCATGGCGGCATCCTGCCCAAGCACAAGGTGACCCAGGAAATCGCCGCCACCCGTGGCGTGCCCATGGGCCAGGATTGCATCTCGCCCTCCTCCCACAGCGCCTTCAGCACCCCCAGGGAGCTGCTCGATTTCATCGTCAGGCTGCGTGAACTCTCCGGCGGCAAGCCGGTGGGCTTCAAGCTGTGCATCGGCCACCCGTGGGAGTTCATGGGCATCGCCAAGGCCATGCACGAGACCGGCATCCTCCCCGACTTCATCGTGGTCGACGGCAAGGAAGGCGGCACCGGCGCGGCGCCCCTGGAGTTCACCGACCACATGGGCCTGCCGATGCGCGAGGGCCTGCTGTTCGTGCACAACACCCTGGTCGGCCTGGGCCTGCGCGACAAGATCCGCATCGGCGCCAGCGGCAAGATCGTCAGCGCCTTCGACATCGCCAGCGTGCTGGCCATGGGCGCCGACTGGGCCAACTCGGCGCGCGGCTTCATGTTCGCCATCGGCTGCATCCAGTCGCAGAGCTGCCACACCAACAAGTGCCCCACCGGCGTGGCCACCCAGGACCCGCTGCGCCAGCGCGCCCTGGTGGTGCCGGACAAGGCCGAGCGAGTGCTCAACTTCCACCACAACACCCTCAAGGGCCTGGCCGAAATGATCGCCGCCGCCGGCCTGCAGCACCCCTCGCAACTGGAAGCCAAGCACCTGGTGCGCCGCGTCTCGGCCACCGAGATCCGCCTGTTCTCGCACCTGCACTACTTCCTGAAACCCGGCGAACTGCTCTCGGGCAACATCGAAGGCGAGTTCTACGAGCGCATCTGGCGCATGGCGCGCAGCGACAGCTTCGAAGCGGCCGCCGGCTGACCCGCGCGGATCGTGCAGCCGCCTGATCGGCGGTTGCACGAATCTTCCAGACAGGGCAATTGGGCGCGCTATGCTGGCCAACCGGGCAAGCGAGGCGAGAATGGCCCATGCACAAGGACAACTGGATCGACCTGCTGCAGGATGCCGACACCGGCATCCAGAGCCTGCGCGCGCACTTCAAGGGCCACGCCTACGACCCGCACTGGCACGACAGCTACCTGATCGGCTTCACCGAGTCCGGCGTGCAGCAGTTCCGCAGCCGCAACCAGCGCCATATCAGCACCACCGGCAAGGTGTTCTTCCTCGAACCCGGCGACATCCATGACGGCGATGCGCCCACCGAGGGTGGCTTCACCTACCGCACCCTGTATCTCGACGCGCCCTGGCTGGAGCGGGAGATCGCCACTCTGTTCGAAGAAGCGCCGGGCAATTGCCAGTTGGCCGTACCCGAGCTGCTGATCGACGACCCGCAGCTCGCGCGGCGCATCGACAACGCCTTCCAGGCGGTGCACAGCCATGATTTGAAGATCGTCCGACAGAGCGCCATCGACGACCTGCTCGACGGCATGACCCGCCACCTGCACTGGCGCCAGCGCGGCACCACACAGGTGCACCTGCCGCTGGTGGCGCAGCGCGCGCGGGACTTCCTGCACGCCAACCTGACCACCGACATCGGCCTCGACGACCTGGCTCGCGCCAGCGGCTGCGACCGCTTCCGCCTGACCCGCGCCTTCAAGCAGGCCTTCGGCCTGCCGCCGCATGCCTACCTGATCCAGCTGCGTCTCGCCCGCGCACGCCAGTTGCTCGGTCGCGGCATAGCACCGGCGGACGTCGCCGCCGATCTCGGCTTCGCCGACCAGAGCCACCTGGGCCGCTGGTTCCGCCGCGCCTACGGAGTGACGCCGGCCTACTACCGCAAGCGCTGCTCAAAGCTTCCAGACTGAGCCCAGCCCCCTGGCGAAGATGAGGCTCCCACCGACTCAGCGGAGCCCTCGCCATGACCCTCGCGCAGATCAGCCAATGGCTGCCCTTCCTGCTTTTCGCCTTCGTCTCCTCCATCACCCCCGGTCCGACCAATCTGCTGGTGTTTAGCAACAGCGCGCGCTTCGGCTGGGGCGCGGCACTACCGATCATCCTCGGCGGTTGCGGCGCCGCCGCTGCACTGGTGCTGGCGGTGGGCAGCGGCCTGGGCGAGGCGCTGGGACGGCTGCCCGGCGTACAGCAGGCCATGAGCGCGGTCGGGGTGCTCTGGCTGAGCTGGCTGGCCTGGCAGATCTTCCGCAGCCCGCCGGCCCGCCTGGAACAGGACGCCGACGCCGCGCGGCTGGGCCTGCTCGGCGCCGCCGCGTTGCAACTGGTCAATCCCAAGACCTGGATGATGGCGCTGGCGGTGGTCAGCGTGTACGCCGGCCACGGCACCGATCGCCTGGATCGCGTGCAATTGCTGTCGCTGCTGTTCTTCCTGGTGTCGCTGCCCTGCATGACGGTCTGGGCCAGCCTCGGCATCGGCAGCCAGCGCCTGCTCACGCCCCGGCAGATGCAGCGGCTGAACCAGCTGATGGCGATCCTGCTGCTGGTCTCGGCCTGGGCCGGCGCGCTGCTCTGAGCGGCTCAGGCGATGCCATTGCTGTGCAGCGCCTCGCGCAGGTGCTCGATGAAGGCGTGGATCTTGCGCGTGGCCCGGCGGTTGCTCGGGTACACCGCGAGAATCTGTGCGCCGAAGGTGTCCGGTTCGAAGTAGAACTCATCCAGTACCGTGACCAGCCGCCCGGAACGCAGGTGCTCCAGCACGCTCCAGCGCGGGCACGGCAGCAGGCCGTGCCCCGTCAGGCAAGCCGCCAGCAGCACCGCCTGGTTGTCGCTGCTCAGGCGTCCATGGCGCGGCGTCGAATAGCGCTCGTCGCCCAGGTCGAACCACCAGCGTTCTTCCAGCGCCGGATGGCGGTAGATCAGGCAATCGTGCTCGATCACCTCGCGCGGGTACCGCGGCGTGCCGCGGCGCGCCAGGTACGCGGGGCTCGCGCAGACCACCAGGCGGCTGCCGGCCAGGGGCTGGGCGATCAGCCCCGGCAGGTCGCTGTTGCCCATGCGCAGCGCCAGGTCGTAGCGGCCGTCGAGCAGGTCGAGATAACTGTCGGAAAGGTCCACCTGCAGGCGCACATCCGGATGCAGGGCGAGGAAGTCCGCGCAGGCCTGGTCCAGGAAGGCCGGGCCGAACACCAGCGGTGCGGTGATGCGCAGCACACCGCGCAGGCTGTGATGCAGCTGGGCGATTTCCTCGGTGGTCTCGCGCATGCGCTCCAGCACTTCGCGGGCACCGTCCAGGTAGAGCTGGCCGGCTTCGGTCAGCGACATGCTGCGCGTGGTGCGCTCGAACAGCCGCGCGCCCAGCTCGCTTTCCAGCAGGCCGATGGCCTTGGTCACCGCCGACGGCGTCTTGCCCAGGCGCTCGGCGGCGCGGCTGAAACTGCCGGTTTCGGCACTGGCGACGAACATCTCGAGGCTGCTGAACTTGTCCATATTCGTTCCAAACGTTCACAAGTGTTATGAGCGAAGGCGCCTTCCGGGCCGCCGGCCGCCTCGATAGCCTCTTGCGCAGACCAATAAAAATCAACCGGCACACAAGGTAACCTCATGCACACGTGGCTCAAAGGCGCACTGGCAGTAGCGATCGCGCTCAGCACTTTGGAAGCACAGGCACAGAACGCAGACCTGATCCTGCTCAACGGCAAGGTCTTCACCGCCGAACCCGGCCAGGCGCTGCAGCAGGCCGTCGCGGTGGCGGACGGCAAAGTGCTGAAGGTGGGCTCCAACGACGAAATCCGCGCCCTGGGCGATGCCAGGAGCAAGGTCGTCGATCTGGGCGGCAAGGTGCTGATGCCGGGCTTCATCGACAGCCACTCGCATTCCGTCTTCGGCGGCCTGGAGCTGATCTCCGCCAGCCTGGTGGACGAGCAGATGGACCTCGACGCCTTCATGAAGCGCCTGGAGCAGGACCGCGACAGCGGCAAGGCGCGGGTCGGCGACATCGTGGTGATGAACGGCATGCACTCCAGCTACTGGTCCCAGGCCGATGGCCTGGCCAAGCGCCTGAACCACGGGGAGTGGGCCAATGTGCCGGTGGTGCTGGCCGGCAGCGACCACCACACCGCCTGGGCCAACGCCGTGATGCTCAAGCGCGCCGGTCTCGACGCCAAGCGCCTGCGCAGCCTGAGCAAGCTGGAACAGCAGAACATCGCCCACGACAAGGACTTCAACCCCACCGGTTTCGTCGTCGACTCCGGCTTCGACCTGGTCGCCGCCGCCATGCCGGCCGCCGACGCCAGGACCATGGACCGCGCGGGCCTGGCCGCCGTGAAGTACAACAACAGCTTCGGCATCACCGCCTGGATGGATCCGGCCGCCAACGGCAGCCCGGGCGAGGCGGTGTTCAACATCAAGCCCACCGAGAAGAGCGTCGGCGTACTGCCGGTGTACCGCAACCTGTCCCGCAACGGCCAGCTCACTGCCCACGTCGCCGCGCTGCAGGTGGTCAATCCGAAGAGCAGCCCGGCCGATCTGGACGTGATCGAAAAGGTCCGCCAGCAATTCCAGGGCGTGCCCAACCTGACCCTGCCGGGCATCAAGGTGTTCGCCGATGGCGTGATCGAATTCCCGGCACAGTCCGCCGCACTGCTGGAGGACTACAAGAACAGCCACAAGCCTGGCGAGCTGCTGATCGATCCGAAGCATTTCGGCGAGTTGGTCAGCGCCGCCGATGCCCGTGGCTGGCTGGTGCACATCCACGCCATCGGCGACCGCGCGGTGCGCGAATCGCTCAACGGCATCGAGCAGGCGCGCAAGGAGCGCCAGAGCGGCATCACCCACTCGATCACCCACCTGCAACTGGTCACCCCGCAGGATTACCCGCGCTTCAAGCAGTTGGGCGTAATTGCCTCGATGCAACTGGACTGGGCCGCCGCCGAACCCTACACCGTCGATCTGGTGAAGCCTTACATCGCCGATGACGCCTACCGCGGCATGTACCCGGCCAAATCCCTGCTGGACAACGGCGCCGAAATCGCCGGCGCCAGCGACTGGCCGGTGTCCACCCCGGACCCGCTGAAAGCCATCTACCAGGCCGTCACCCGCAAGGGCGAGCTGGGCGTGCTGGGCCCTGAACAGCGCGTCGACCGCGAAACCATGTTCTACGCCTACACCCGCAATGCCGCGCAGACCATCGGTCTGGACAAGCAGATCGGCACCCTGGCCCCGGGCAAGCAGGCCGACATGGTCGTCCTCGACCGCGACGTGTTCAGCGTGCCCGATGAGCAACTGGCCGAAGCACGCGTGCTGCACACCCTGTTCGAAGGTCGCGAAGTCTACCGCGCCGACGACGCTCCGGCTCTCTGACCGAGTCGGGCTCCTGCGCCGGGGTCTGAACACCCCCGGCGCCCTGCCCGCCAGCCCAGTGTTCTCTTCCAGTCCCTCGGCGACGTCGAGAGCGCTGGCGCTGCGCGGGCCTTTTCGCACTGCCCCACACACAATCACAACAAAGGGACATCCGCATGAACCGCCCGCAATGGCTCATCGGTGCGCTGCTCAGCTGCGCGCCGCTCACTTCGACTCTGGCCGTGGAGCTCAACCAGGACTTCCTCCTGCAGATCGACGCCGCGCTGGTCAGCGACTATCGCACCCGCGGCATCTCGCAGACCCAGGGCGACCCGGCCGCCCAGTTCGGCCTCACCCTGCAGCACATCAGCGGCCTGTACGTGGGTGCCTGGACCTCCAACGTCGATTACGGCTACGGCTACGACACCCGCCAGGAAGTGGACTACTACGCAGGCTACTACTGGCAGGCCAACGACGACGTCGCCCTGGACCTGGGTTACATCAAGTACACCTATCCCAAGTCGAGCGAGTTCAACCAGAGCGACGTGTACGCCATCCTCCACGCCTATGGCTTCGAGGCGGGGGTCTACTACGGCAACGACTACCCCAACTACTTCGGCGACAGAAACAGCAACCTCTACAGCTACCTGGCCTACAACGCCGAGCTGCCGGCCGAGTTCAAGCTGCGCACGCGCTTCGGCCACAACGACGCCAAGGACCCGCTCTACCTCTCCGGCAGCGGCGACACCCGCGACGGCTACAACGAGTGGGAAGTCAAGCTGAGCCATGAACTGGTGGGGCTGGACTGGTCGCTGAGCTACATCGACACCGACCTTTCGCAGAACGAGTGCTTCAACAACCAGGGTTACAAGGACGTCTGCACCGCCACCGTGGTGGCTGGTGTCTCGAAGACCTTCTAACGCAGGGCGTTCGAGCGGGGCGACCGCGCGCCCCGTTCGCCCTGCAGGGCGATCAGGCACAGCGCCAGCGCGGCGATATTGGTGGTGACCGGGTTGAAGGCGCCGAGCAGAAGCTCCGGTACGAACAACGCCACGTCCAGCAGCAGCGCCACCAGCGCCACGCTGGCAATCCACAAGGGCCAGCGGCTGCGGCGCAGCAGGAGGATGGCAAGCCCCAGGACCATCTCCGCGGCGCCGGCGGCCTGGGCGACGCGCAAGGTCGACAGCGGCCAGTCGTGGGCCTCGATCATGCGCACCTCGTCGGGACTGAGGAACAACAGCTTGGGCACCAGCCCGTGGTAGAGGAACACCACGCCCAGCGCCAGACGCGCGAGGGCAGCGCTAGCCATTGCCCAGGAAGCGGCCGCGGAATTCCGGCGAGGGCACCAGGCAGCGGTCCTCGCGACCGAACAGGCGGTAGCGGTTGAGGGCGATGCGGTCGTAGAGCGCGTCGCGCCACTCCATGGGCACCAGCCACAGCACGCGCAGCCAGCTCCACGGCGCCGGCAGCTGGCCGATCACGCGCAGGAAGGCTTCGCTGCGGTCGTAGCCGCAGTGGCCGTCGATGTACAGCATGGTGTCGAAATAGTCGGTCGGCAGCCCGAACCAGTCGAGGATCGCCTGGCCCTCCGCCGACTGCACGCTGCACAGTTTCATGCGTTGCTGGCGGTCATGGCGCAGGAGGAAGCGGCTCCAGCCATTGCACAGACGGCATGCGCCGTCGAACAGCACAACCTTGTCACCGGGAAGCATGTTGAGGGGCAGCGGCATGGCGTCGTCTCCGGAAGCCTGGTCCGCACACTGTGCCCGCCCTATGTGACAACTACGGGTTCTCATCGCTCACCCATTGGCCAATGAATACAACCGGTACTCCACCCAGCCTGGTCCCAGCCGCCCCTCGCCCACCGCAAGCAGATGGTTCAGCCAGCGGTACCGCTCATCCCCGACCTCGAAGCGCGGCTGAATCATGAAGTAGGTGTCACCGTACTCCGAGCTCTCGCCCCGGGACACCGCCGTGATGGTCTTCGGATTGGCCACCAGCAGACCGTTATGCTGCATCAGTATCCGCGCGCCGTCGTCGGTGCGCAGCACCAGGCGCACCTCCAGGTGCCAGCCGCCGTCGCTGTCCACCAGAATCCAGTCGCCCCCGCCGGGCAGGACTTCGCCGTTCAGGCGCTGGCCCTGGAAGGTTCCGCCGCCGGCCGCCGAGATCAGGCGTTGCCCGTGGGGCACCCGGCCAATCTCCAGCGGCACGCTCGCCTTCACGTGCATGTTCATCAGCGGCTCGAGTTTCATCGACAGCTCCTGCAAGACATCGTCATGGCCCCTTGAGTAAAGCAGCCGCGCCCCTCGCCAGCCACGCTCGGCCCGAGCGGCCGCGTTCAGCCGAACCGATAACGCAGCAGCCGGCCCATGCGCCGCAAGGGCGGAATCGCCAGGGTAATCCGGTACAGCAGGCGCACGCCCAGGGACATCCGGGCGATCTGCGCCTCGTCGTAGGGCTCGACCGCATCGACGAAGTGCAGGCCGGGCACCTGCGCCTCCAGCTCGGCAGCATCATCGATCCCCCAGCGCAGGATCGCGCCGGTCTTGCGGATCATCGGGTGGTACTGCATCCAGCGGATGCCTTGCCGGGTATAGCCGTCGAAGATCAGCTCGCCGCTGCCGCAATGCGCGAGCAGCGCACGCAGCAGCCAGGGCACCGCCTCGCTTTCCACGTAGGGCAGCACGCCCTCGGCGACGATCAGCACCGGTCGGCCCACCGGCACCACGCGCCACCAATCCGGCGTGGTCAGCGCGCTGGCCACCAGGTGACAGTTCTCCCGCGCCGGATACAGGCGTTCGCGCAGGGCAATCACTTCGGGGAAGTCCACCTCGAACCACTGCACGGAGGACGGCGGATCGATGCGCCAGACCCGGCTGTCGAGCCCGCAGCCCAGCTGCAGCACCACCGCCTGCGGGTGGCGCGCGAGGAAGTCGCGCACCCAGTCGTCGAACAGCTTGGCGCGCAGCGCCACGCCGATCCACCCGGAGCGACCGAGGTGCAGGCGGGCGAAGTCATAGTCGAGCCGATCCAGCACCCGCCGGGAGAAATGGTCGTGCAGCAGGCTGTCCGGCAGCTCGCTCTCCTTCGCCTTGGCGTAGAAGGTGATCAGCAGGGTTTCCGGCGTACCGCGCAGGCCGATGCGCTCCACGGTCACTCGTGCAGGTAGTAGAGCTTGTTGATGATCGACCACTGCGAACCGATGCGCAGCAGCGACAGGTAATCGGTGAAATGCATGCCGAGGAAATCGTCCGTCACCTTCGCCACCGCGCTGTCGCCGGTGATGTCCAGCGACTTCAGTTCCCATACCGGCGGCGCGCCGGACGACGGCGGCGATTCGGCCTTGATCGCACCGATGAAGTCGTCCAGCGAGGCCCATTCCAGCTCGCCGTGGTAGTTGCCGATGATCTTGCAGGACGGATGGAACGCCTGGCGCAACCTCGCCTCGTCGGCAAAGGTCATGCCCTCCACGTAATCCGTGAGAACCCGGTTGATGGCCGCGCTATCGGCCGTGTAGTTGCTCATCTGTGCAGCCCTCCCTGCCGGTGCGTCCGGTATCGGGGAAGGCTAGCACCCTGCCCCGGCCACGCCGTTTGCGGCGACGACCGGGGCCGACCCTCGGGTAGGGCTCAGACCACCGCCAGATGCCGCTTGCGCGTGGGCGGCGGGAAGGCGGCGTCGAGCAGTTCGAGGTCTTCGGCGCTCAGGCGCAATTGCAGCGCGGCGGCGTTGTCGCGCACGTGCAGCGACTCCACCGCCTTGGGAATGGCGATCACCCCCGGTTGGTGGATCAGCCAGGCCAGCGCCACGCGGGCAGGAGTGGCGTCATGCCGGGCCGCGATCTCGGCCAGCGCGCGGTGACGCAGCAGGCTGCCGCCCTGCCCCACCGGGCAGTAGGCCATCAGTGGCATGCGCTGCTCCTGGCACCAGGGCAGCAGGTCCCATTCGATACCGCGCTCTTCCAGGCTGTACTGCACCTGATTGGTGGCGCAGGCCGGCTCGCCGAGTTCCTGCATGTCGTCCAAGTCGAAGTTGGACACGCCCCAGCGGCGTATCTTGCCGGCCTCGCGTAGGCGCTCGAAGGCCTCGACGGTTTCCTCCAGCGGATACTGGCCGCGCCAGTGCAGCAGGTAGAGATCCAGACAGTCGGTGCGCAGGCGCCTGAGGCTGCGCTCGCAGGCTTCGGGGATGCCGCGCCGGCTGGCATTGTGCGGATAGACCTTGCTGACCAGGAAGACCTGCTCACGCAACCCGGCAATGGCCTCGCCGACCACCTCCTCCGAGCCGCCTTCGCCGTACATTTCGGCGGTGTCGATCAGGGTCAGGCCGCGCTCGATGCCTTCGCGCAGGGCGGCGACCTCGCGCTTGCGCTGGAAGCTGTCTTCGCCCAGGCGCCAGGTGCCCTGGCCAATGGCGGGAACGGCGGCGCCATCGGCGAATACCACTGTGTTCATCACGTGCTCCTTGTCGTTGGGTTGGGGATCACGGGGCCGACCGCCCGTCGGGGCAGCGAGCTGGACAGGGTAGCGCAGCCGACAGGTTTTCGCGTGGGGTCTCAGTGCCAGGGGTCGTAGGTACCGAAGCTCCAGATATGGCCTTCCAGGTCGCGGCAGGTGAAACCCTGGCCGCCGTAGTCCTCGTCCTTGATGTCGATGACGATCTGTGCGCCGCCGTCCACCGCCGCTCGGTACAGCACCTCGGCATCCTTCACCACGACATAGATGCTCTGGGTGCAGCCGCCAACCTCGTCGGGCTGGCGCATCAGCCGGCCGTACTCGTTATCGTGCAGAGAGCCCAGCATCAGCAGCCCGCTGCCATCCGCGAGCACCAGCTGCGCATGGGCGATGCCGCCGTGGTCATCGGCCACCACCAACTGGCGCCGGAAGCCGAAGATGGCGCACAGCCAGTCGATGGCGCGGGGCGCATCGCGGTAGCGCAGGCACGGGATGATGCTGGGGCGGATGGCGGGAACGGGCGTGGACATGGCGATCTCCGGCGGGGACGGGCGCAATCTTTCCAGCATAGCCGCCCGCTACTTCCACTCGGCAGGGGCATCCCGGCGACCCGATGAAGCCAATGCGCAGGTACTCGAAGCGCAATTTTCTGCAAGACCGGCTCCGAATGGAGCCGTAGTGTCAGGCGACTCATTTGAAGGAGCACAGCATGACCACGCGCCAACCCGTCAACTTGCAGGACAAGCTTTCGCGTATCCACGAAACCTGGCAGCCCCGGGTCATCGCGGAAATGAACGACTACCAGTTCAAGGTGGTGAAGCTGCACGGCGATTTCGTCTGGCACAGCCACGCCGATACCGATGAGACCTTCATCGTGCTGGACGGCGAGCTGCGCATCGATTTCCGCGACGGTCCGCTCACCCTGCGCGCCGGCGAGCTGTACGTGGTGCCCCGTGGTGTCGAGCACAAGCCGTACGCCGAGCACGAGGTGCAGGTGATGCTGATCGAACCGCGCGGAGTGCTGAACACCGGCGACGCCGGCGGCGAGCGCACGGCGCAGAACGATCGCTGGATCTGACCGTCGATCGACTGCACCGCGCACCGCCGATCAGCGGCCGTGGCTGGCGCCGGCCCGGCTGCTATGCCTGTGAGGAGGAAACCGCTCCCAGCCAGAGGCTGTAACGCCTGGGATACACGGGCGCGACCCTGGCAGCGGTGCCGATTCGGGTCCGCGAATCTTGCCTGCCCGGACCCGGGCCGGAGGTGCGACATGCTCTATCTGGTGCACTGGACCATTCCCATGGAAAACCGCGACAAGGTCATCCAGCGGTTCCTGCAGACCGGCGGCCTGCCACCGGCCAACGTCAAGCTGGTCGGCCGCTGGCATGCCATGGGCCACATGATGGGCTTTGGCCTCGCGGAAGCCGAGAACCCACTCGACCTGCAACGCTGGATGCTGCAATGGACCGACCTGATGAACCTGCAGGTGCACCCCGCCATGACCGACGCCGAATACGCCCCCTTGCTGGTGCAGCAGATGGAGGCGGCGACCTCGGTCAGTCCCTGACGGCGGTCTCCGCCTGCCTGGCGCCGAAGCGCTTGCGGTAATCGCTGGGCGACATCCCGGTGATCTTGCGGAAGGTGCTGCGGAACGAGCCCGGGTCGAGATAGCCGACCGTAAAGGCGATGTGATCCACCGTGCCATTGGTGAACTCCAGCATCTCCCGCGCCTTGCCCACCCGCAGGTGCTGGCAGTATTCGGTGGGTTTGAGCCCCGTGGCCGCCCGGAAGCGGCGGAGGAAGGTGCGCTCCTCCAGCCCGGCCCGGGCGGCCATCGCGGGCAGGCTCACGTCCACCGCGCCGTTGCCCTGCAACCAGTGCTGGACCTTGAGGATCGCCGCGTCGCCGTGACCGAGCAGCGGCGCGAAGTTGCTGCCGCACTGCTGCGCGCTGTCGCTGTGCTCCACCACCAGGAAGCGTGCGGTGCGCGAGGCGATGCTCGGCCCGAGCAGGCGGTCGACCACGCGCAGTCCGACTTCCGACCAGGCCATCAGGCCGGCGGAGGTGATCAGGTCACCATCGTCGACGATCGGCTTGTGCGCCTCCAGGCGCACCTTGGGGAAGCGCCGGGCAAACGCCTCGGCCCCGCTCCAGTGGGCGGTGGCGGAGCGCCCGTCGAGCAGGCCGGCCTCGGCCACCAGCAAACCGCCGATGCACACCGAGCCGACGATGGCGCCGTCCGCGTGGCGCGCGGCCAGCCATTGGGTGAGATGGCGCACCGGCGTGGCGTCCGGCAGGCCGAACAGCGACGGCGGTACCAGCACGGCGACCAGGGGGCTGGCCGCTTCGGGCGGCAGGTCCGGATGGGTATCGAAGATGCGCCTGAGCGCGGCGCCTTCCTCCCCGGACCAGTGGCTGACCCGCAGCGCCGGCAGCTGGTCGCCGGCCTCTTCGCTGGAGATGCGCTCGGCCACCGCGAACAGGTCGGTCAGCCCGTGCAGCGCCGCCGCCTGCACACCGGGATAGATCAGCAGGCCGATCTCGACGACGCGCCTTTGCCCAAGCATTGTCACTTTACCCCCTGTTATTGTCGTTCCGACTGATCCCGCACCGGCGCGGGATGGCCAATACTGGCTCCACTTCCCACTCACCGAGGATTCGGAAATGGCAAAGCAAGCGCTCATCCTAGTGGATATCCAGAACGACTACTTCCCCGCCGGCAAATGGCCGCTGGTTGGCATCGAGCCCGCCGCCAACCAGGCCGCCAAGGTGCTCGCCGCCTTCCGGGAGCGCGGTGACCTGGTGGTGCATGTCCGCCACGAATTCGCGAGCGATGACGCGCCCTTCTTCGCCCCCGGCAGCGAAGGCGCGCAGATTCACCCGAAGGTTGCCAATCTGCCCGGCGAAGCCGTGGTGCTCAAGCACTTCGTCAACTCGTTCCGCGGCACCGACCTCAAGGCGATCCTCGACCAGCACGGCATCGAGTCCGTCGTCGTGGTCGGTCACATGAGTCACATGTGCGTGGACGGCGCGGTGCGGGCCGCCGCCGACTTCGGCTACGAGGTGACCGTGCTGCACGACGCCTGCGCCACCCTCGACCTGGAATTCAATGGCGTGAAGGTGCCGGCCGCCCAGGTCCATGCGGCCTACATGGCAGCCTTCGCCTTCGCCTATGCGCAGGTGATCTCTACCGCCGAGTACCTCGATCGCTGATCCTCGCGCCACGCTGCAGGGGCCTCTTCGGAGGCCCTTCGTCGTTCAGAAAAGTGCCGCAGCAGCGCCAGCGAATCAACGCAGCCAGACGTGAGAAGTTACCCAACGCCGTGCCGGCTTTCCGCTATCATCGAGGCTCAATCGCCTGCCGATAAGGACATCCCATGAGCGTTTCGTCGATCGTCACCCTGGCCATCATCGCCGGCGTGGTCTTCCTGCTGATCAGCGTGTTCAACCGCCTGGTGGCGCTGCGCAACCGCTACCAGAACGCCTTTGCCCAGATCGAAGTGCAGCTCAAGCGCCGCTACGACCTGATCCCCAACCTGGTGGAAACCGCCAAGGCCTATCTCAAGCATGAGCGCGAGACCCTGGAGGCCGTGATCGCCGCCCGCAACGCCGCGGTCGCCGGCCTGAAGGCCGCCTCCGAACAGCCCGGCGACGCCGGCCGCATGGCGCAACTGGCCGCCGCCGAGAACGCCCTGGGCGGCGCCATGGGTCGCCTCAATGTGACCCTGGAAGCCTACCCGGACCTCAAGGCCTCGCAGAACCTGCAGCAGGTCAGCGAGGAGCTTTCCAGCACCGAGAACAAGGTGGCCTTCGCCCGCCAGGCCTACAACGACTCGGTGATGGCGTACAACACCTACCGCCAGTCCTTCCCGGCCAACTTCCTGGCCACCACCTACGGCCACAGCAAGGACGCCAGCCTGCTGGAGTTCGAGGACAGCAAGGAAATCCAGGCCGCGCCGAAAGTCGCCTTCTGACGCGCGATGAACTTCTTCGAACACCAGGACCGCGCCCGGCGGCAGACCGGGCGCCTGGTCCTGCTGCTGGCCGTCGCGGTGGTCTGCCTGGTGACCATCACCAGCTTTGCCCTGGGCTGGCTCTGGCGGCATTTGGGTGAGCCGGCGCTGCACCTGACCTCGCGCGCCTCCCTGCCCGACCCCGAGCTGTACCTGGCGGTGGCCGCCGTGATCATCGGCGTGGTCGTCCTCGGGGCGCTGTACAAGCAGGTGCAGTTGAGTGCCGGCGGCAAGGTGGTGGCCGAGAGCCTGGGCGGCCGATTGCTCAACCTCAGCGCCAGCAATACCGACGAGCGCCGGCTGCTCAACGTCGTCGAGGAAATGGCCCTGGCTTCCGGCTCACCGGTGCCGCCGGTCTATGTGCTGGAAGACGCCTCGATCAACGCCTTTGCCGCCGGCCTGAGTCCGCGCGACGCGGTGATCGGGATCACCCGCGGCGCCATCGAGCAGCTTGAGCGCAGCGAACTGCAGGGCGTGATCGCCCACGAATTCAGCCATATCCACCACGGCGACATGCTGCTCAACACGCGCCTTACCGCGCTGCTGCACGGCATCCTCCTGCTCGGCCTGATCGGCGGCATGCTGCTGCGTGGCTGGAACGAGACCAGCACCGGCATCCGCGTCGGTAGCCGCAGTAGCAGCAACGACAAGGACGGTGGTGGCAGCGCGGTGCTGCTGGTCATCGGCTGCGGCGTGGTGCTCTACGTACTGGGCTACGTCGGCACCTTCTTCGGCCAGTTGATCAAGGCCTCGGTCAGCCGTCAGCGCGAGTTCCTGGCCGATGCCTCGGCGGTGCAGTTCACCCGCGATCCCTCCACCATCGCTGGCGCGCTCAAGAAGATCGGCAGCAATCCCTTTGGCGCACTGCTCAGCGCCCCGCGCGCCGCGGAGTTCAGCCACATGTACTTCGGCGACGGCGTCGGCAGCAGCTGGTTCGACACCCACCCGCCGCTGAAGGAGCGCATCCGCCGCGTCGAGCCGGGCTGGGACGGGATCTACCCGAAATTCGAGCCGCGCCTGGACGTGGCGCTGATGAGCAAGGAAGCCTGGACCGCCGCCGTCACCGGCCAGGCCTATCAGCCCAGCGCCGTCGACGTGGCGGTCGCCGCCGTCGGCGCCCCTACGGTCGCTCATCTGCAGGAAGCCCGAGGCACCCTGCAGCGTCTGGACGAACGCCTGCAACGCGCCGCCCATGACACCGAAGGCGCCCAGGCGCTGATCTACGGTCTGCTGCTGGACAGCGAACCCGGCCTGCGCGGCCGCCAGCTGGAGCAGCTCAAGACGCGCCTGGACCTGAGCCTGGCGCTGCAGCTCGACCTGCTGGAAGAGTCGCTGCTGCACCTCGACCCCGGCCAGCGCCTGCCGCTGCTGGACCTGGCCATGCCGGCGCTGAAGCAGCTCGACACCCAGGGCTTTACCGGCCTGCGCGAAAACATGGCCCTGCTGATCAAGTTCGACGGCAAGGTGAAGTTGCTGGAATGGACCCTGCTGCGGATCGTCGAACGCAACCTGCGCCCCGGCAGCGCGAAGATCGGCAACGTGGCGCTGGCGGAACTGGAGGAGCCGGCCGCCGTGCTGCTGGCCTTCCTCGCCCGCGCCGGCGAAACCGGCGATGCACAGACCGAGCAGGCTTTCTCCGACGCCTGGAGCGGACTGCCCTTCACGCCTCGTTCGCTACCGGTCGCAGGTCAGTTGCGCGAACTGGAAGCCGCGCTGAAGAAACTGGAACAGTTGCGCCCGCTGCAGAAGCCGCAACTGCTCAAGGCCATGGCCCGTTGCGTCGAGCAGGATGGTCGAATCAACGTCAGCGAGGCGGAGCTGATGCGCGCGGTGGCGGATATCCTCGATTGCCCGATGCCGCCGTTGTTGGCTGCCTGAGGTTTGCTCGCCCTCCAACATCGATGTGGCCGGATAATCCTGTTCGCGAGCAAGCTCGCTCCTACGAAAAGCAGCCGCCTGACCGCCAGGTAAACGCACAAAAGAAAAGGGCCTCCGAAGAGGCCCTTTTCATTCACTCAACCGTCACTCACGCACGGCTGGCGGCACCGCCCTGCTCGGTCTTGGGGGCAAGGTTCAGCGCGTAGTACAGCACCGTCAGCAGCACCAGGAAGGCCGGGCCGATGTACAGCGCGATGCGGGTGTCCTCGAAGAAGGCCATCAGCACCACCACCAGCACCAGGAAGGCCATGGCGAGGTAGGAGCTGACCGGGTACAGCCACATCTTGAACTGCAGCTTGCCAGCTTCGGCGGCGGAGAGGCCGCGGCGGAACTTCAGCTGGGCCAGCAGGATCATCGCCCAGGTCCAGATCGCACCGAAGGTGGCGATGGAGGTCACCCAGGTGAATACCTTTTCCGGCACCAGGTAGTTCAGCAGCACGCCCAGCAGCAGCGCGGCGATGGACAGCAGCAGCGCGTTACGCGGTACGCCGCCCTTGGAGGTCTTGGCGAACACGGCCGGGGCCTGGCCATGCTGGGCGAGGCTGTAGAGCATGCGGCCGGTGCTGAAGATGCCGCCGTTGCAGGACGACAGCGCGGCGGTGATCACCACGAAGTTGATGATGCCGGCGGCGGTCTTGATGCCCATGCGCTCGAAGGTCATCACGAAGGGGCTGCCCTGGGTGCCGATCTCGTTCCACGGGTAGATCGACATGATCACGAACAGCGCGCCCACGTAGAACAGCAGGATGCGCCAGAACACCGAGTTGATCGCACCGGGGATGGTCTTCTGCGGGTTCTTCGCTTCACCGGCAGTCAGGCCGATCATCTCCACGCCCAGGTAGGCGAACATCACCATCTGCAGGGACATCAGCACGCCGGTGATGCCGTGGGGCATGAAGCCGCCGTTGCTCCAGATGTTGGAGATGCCGGTGGCGATGCCGTCGTTGCCCAGACCGAACATGATCATGCCGCCGCCGACCAGGATCATGGCGACGATGGTGACGATCTTGATCAGGGCGAACCAGAACTCGAACTCACCGAAGGCGCGCACCGCCACCAGGTTGATGGTGCCCATGCTCGCCAGTGCGGCCAGCGCCCAGATCCAGCGCGGTACGTCGGGGAACCAGATGCCCATGTAGATGGCCACCGCGGTGATCTCCGCGACGCAGGTCACCAGCCAGAGGAACCAGTAGTTCCAGCCGGTCAGGTAGCCGGCCAGCGGGCCGAGGTAGTCCTGGGCGTAGCGGGCGAAGGAGCCGGCCACGGGGTTGTGCACGGCCATCTCGCCGAGGGCGCGCATGATCACGAGGATGGCGAGACCGCCGATGATGTAGGAGAGCATGATGGCCGGGCCGGCCATCTGGATGGCCTTGGCGGAGCCGAGGAACAGGCCGACGCCGATGCAGGCGCCCAGGGCCATGAGACGGATGTGCCGCTCATTGAGATCCCGCTGGAGATCGTGGGACGACATGGTGATGCAACCTCATTTTGTTCTTGGGGAATATCAGCTGCGGACTCGAAGTGCAGTCGGGATGCGGAAACACCGGAAAAAAGCTTCGCCACCGCGCCGTTCGGCACAGGGGGCGGAAGATTCTGGTGATTCCAGGACGGCACACCGCAAGAGGCTGCCCGCTCTTGTGGAGTGGACGTGGGCATTGCGGGAGTGGACCACGGCTGAGGTCGCTGCCGAATTTACACAAGTCCGCCGGAGACGTCTGCCCCAAAAGGGTGCCTTTTGACCAAAGGCGTAGGGACGATTCGTCGCGCCAGGTGCAACCCGGTCGTACTCAGCCGGCCAGCGGTTGCAAGTCCAGCAGCAACGAGCAGGGCTTGCCGCTTTCCGGATGGCGCGGCTCGCGCAGTTGCCGCACACGCCAGCCAGTGGCGGCGAGCAGCGTCAGCCAGGATTCCAGGGTGCGGTAATACCAGGGCATCGGCGCGCTGAAGGCCTCGCCGAAGGCGGCGAAGGTCTCCAGCCGCCAGCCATCGGCGTAGGGTTCGTCGCCGCAGACGGACCAGGGATGCACGGTTTGGATCAGTAGGCGGCCGGCGGGTTCGAGGCGCTCGCGCAGGGCCAGGAGCAACGGCGCGATGGATTCGTCGAGCAGGGCGAAGTTGCAGACCAGCACATCGAAGCGGCCCAGGGACTCGCCCTCGGTAATCAGCCCGGCGTAGTCCATCACCTCGAAGCGCCCACCGCCCGACTGGCGGGCCGCCTCGATCAGCGGCGCGGAAGCGTCCACCCCCACGCATTCGCTGCCCCGCTCCGCCAGGGCCCGGCATAGCCAGCCCTCGCCACAACCGATGTCCAGCACGCGGCGTGCCGGCCCTGCGGCGACGGCGCCGAGTATCGCTGCGTCGGCCACCAGGCGCCGACTCTCGATGCGCTGTTCGCGTACGGCACGGGTCCAGGCGTCGGCATTGGCCTGCCAACTGTGGCGGATTCGGGCGCTCTGGTCGGTCATGGAATCCTCCTGTTGAGCATCCGGTGAGCCCTGCCTTACGAATCTCGACTGCGGCGTCAGGCGGTTCGCGAGCAAGCTCGCTCCTACGAAAAGCGCCGGGGCATACCTGTAGGAGCGAGCTTGCTCGCGAACCGCCCAGAGATCGAAGCAAGAAAAGTATCCCCTACCGCGCCTCGTCACTGAGTCTTCCAGGCCTTGGGCACTGCCAGCCCCTTGGGCGGCGGAGTCTGCGGCAGCATCTCGCGGCAGCCGGCGTCGCGGAACGGCCCGCCGATCTTCTGCCAGCCGTCCCCCGGCGAGGTCTGCTGGCAGGCATAGCGGCCGTCCAGCTTGCTCTGCCACTTGTAGAACGGCATGGGCGCGGCGACGGCGCTGAGCGATATCAGCAGCAGGGACGCGACGGGCAGAAAAAACGAACGCATGGCCGGAAAGTCCTGTCGAAGAAATCAGGGGCTGCCAAGGCCGGGGCGCAGTACGGCAAAAACCTGGCAGACCCGCCTATTGCACCTGCTGGCCATCGGCAAATCAATCCGACGGGCGCGGAAGTGTGCAGCGCGGCGCGCAGAATTTTCGCCGCCTACTACGCTGGAAATTAGGAAAGCCGCTATCTCAGGGCTTTCGCGGCGTCGGGAGGGGCGCCGGTCGTCACGTGGGCGGAGTCCGCTTACCTAGGCTGTGGTTTGAGCATGGGCAGGTCGTGAAATGGATAGCTCCAAGCATTCCGGTACGCATAATGCAGCTCAACCGGGTCGCTCGGAGCCCGGTATTTCCCCGACGAAAGTTCACCATCATCGTTTCCTGCTGCTATTTCTCTTCCTCTTGCCGCTGCTCGCCGCCATCGGCGCCGCACTGCTCTACGAGGCGCGCACGTCCAAGCTGCAGGCGCGCGAGCTGGCGCGCTACGCCGGCGAGCTGACCTGGCAACTGGCGCAGGGTCCCAGCAGCGCGGTGGTGTACCCGCAGAGCGGGCCGTTCGACCGCAGGCTCGGCTACCTGCAATTGCCGACCTTCCTCGACCGCCTGCACCAGCGCAACTTCATCACCCTGAGCCAGGCGCGCTTCTCCGAACCGCTGATGCAGTACGCCGGCCATGGCCTGTTCCCGCCGTATCCGGAGAAGATCCAGGCCGGCGTGGACATCGCCGACTGCCGCGGCCTGCCGATCTACGCCTTCCGCTACCCGCAGCGGTTGTACGCCAACTTCGACAGCATTTCCCCGATGATCGTGCAGAGCCTGCTGTTCATCGAGAACCGCGACCTGCTGGACACCCAGCGCCCCTATCTGAACCCGGCCATCGACTGGAGCCGCTTCACCCAGGCCTCGCTGGCCCAGGTGGGCAAGCTGGTCGGCATGGGCAACCACGCTCCCGGCGGCAGCACCCTGGCCACGCAGATCGAGAAGTACCGGCACTCCGAAGACGGTCGCACCAACTCCATCACCGACAAGCTGCGGCAGATGGCGTCGGCCAGCGTACGCACTTACCAGGGCGGTGCGGAAAACCTGGCGGCGCGGCGCAACGTGGTGCTCACCTACCTCAACTCGGTGCCGCTCTCGGCGCAGCCGGGCTATGGCGAAGTCAGCGGCCTGCCGGACGGCCTGTGGATCTGGTACGGCGCCGACTACCAGCGGGTCAACCAGTTGCTCAGCGCACCGCCCGCCAGCGGCGTTTCGCTGGCCGAACAGGGCAAGGCGTTGCGCCAGGTCATCTCGCTGATGATCGCCCACCGCCGGCCGTCCTGGTACCTGGCGCGCGGCCGCGACCAGCTGTCCGGGCTGACCGACAGCTACCTGCGCCTGCTCGCCCAGTCCGGGGTCGTCCCCGCCGCGCTGACCGATGCGGCGCTCAGGCAGCAACTGGTCTTCCGCGACCCGCGCAACCAGCCCACCGTCACCCCGCTGGAGAACAACAAGGGCGTGACCCTGGCGCGTACCCGCCTGGCCGGGATGCTCGACGTGCCGCTGTATGACCTGGACCGCTTCGACCTGTCCTTCACCACCACCCTGCAGCACGAGTTGCAGGAACAGGTCACCGCCTACCTGCGGCACCTCTCCGATCCGGAGTTCGCCGCGCAGATCGGGCTGTTCGGCGAGCACCTGCTCTCCGAGGACAAGACCAAGGACGTGCGCTACAGCTTCACCCTGTTCGAGCGCACCGCCAGTGGCAACCGCGTGCGCGTGCAGACCGACAACACCGAGCAGCCGTTCGACATCAACGAAGGCAGCAAGCTGGAGCTGGGTTCCACCGCCAAGCTGCGGGTGCTCTCCACCTACCTGGAAACCATCGCCGACCTGCACGACCAGTACGCGCCGATGAGCACCGCCGACCTGAAGAAGGTGCAGGTGGAGCCCATCGACTTCCTCAGCCGCTGGGCCATCGACTACCTGATCGCCGCCAAGGACCGCAACCTGCCCGACATGCTCAGCGCGGCCATGCAGCGCAAGTACTCCGCCAGCCCCTACGAGGCGTTCTTCACCGGCGGCGGCATCCACACCTTCAGCAACTTCCGCAAGGAGGACAACGGCCGCATTCCGACCATCCAGGACGCCCTGCGCGAGTCGATCAACCTGCCCTTCGTGCGCCTGCTGCGCGACCTGGTGCGCCACGACATGTACTCCAACGAAGGCAGCAAGGTCGCCGTGCTGGCCAACGACAAGGACCCGCGGCGCGAGGACTACCTCAACCGCTTCGTCGACAAGGAAAGCCAGGTCTACCTGCTGCGCTTCTGGCAGAAATACAAGGGCAAGACCACCGACGAGCGTCTCGACACCTTCCTCGACGGCCTGCGCGCCTGGCCGGTGCGGCTGGCGGCGATCCACCGTTACCTGCAACCGCAGGCGGACCTGCCGACCTTCACCACCTTCATCCAGGACCGCCTGAAGAAAGGCAAGTACGTCGGCGAGAAGCTGACCGACAAGCGCATCGCCGACCTCTACACGCACTACGGGCCGGGCGCCTTCGACCTCAACGACCAGGGCTACGTCGCCCGCGTGCACCCGCTGGAACTCTGGCTGCTCGGCTACCTGCAGCGGCAGCCGGCGGCCACCTTCAACGACGCGGTGGCGGCCAGCGTGGCAGAGCGCAAACAGGTCTATGGCTGGCTGTTCAAGTCGCGGCACAAGTACGCGCGCGACAAGCGCATCCGCATCATGCTGGAGGTGGAAGCCTTCCTCGACCTGCATGAGCAGTGGAAGCGCCTGGGCTATCCCTTCGACCACCTGGTGCCGTCGCTGGCCACTGCGCTGGGCAGCTCCGGCGACCGCCCGGCGGCACTGGCCGAGCTGATGGGGATCATCCTCAACGATGGCGTGCGCCTGCCGACCCTGCGCATCGACAGCCTGCGCTTCGCCGCCAACACGCCGTACGAAGCCAGCCTCGGCCCGCAGTCGAACACCGGCCGCCAGGTGATGCGCTCGGAAGTGGCCCAGGCCCTGCGCACCGCGCTGTCCCAGGTGGTGGACGCCGGCACCGCGCGGCGCCTGTCCGGCAGCTTCAAGCTGGCCGACGGCAGCGCCCTGGTGATGGGCGGCAAGACCGGCACCGGCGACAACCGCATCGAGAGCGTGACCCGCAGCGGCTGGGTGAAGAGTTCCAAGGCGATGAACCGCACCGCGACCTTCGTGTTCTACCTCGGCCCACGCCACTTCGGCACCCTCACCGCCTACGTGGCCGGCAGCGAGTCGGACAACTTCAAGTTCACCTCGGCGCTGCCGGTGCAGGTGCTCAAGGGCATGGCGCCGATGCTGGCGAGTTACCTGGAACCGGGGATCAGCACCGGGTGCCAGACGCCGATCGACAATCTGCGGGTGAGTTGGCGGTAGACACCGATGCCAGCCCTGTAGGAGCGAGCTTGCTCGCGAACAGCCGGACGCCATGAGTGTCCAGCCGGGGTTCGCGAGCAAGCTCGCTCCTACGAAAAGCTCTGAGTTCGCCGGCCGACGCCATCCACGTCAAGCACCCCGGCGCCGATACATCCCTGAACCCTACGAAAAGCCGCGCCGTTATTTGCCCTGGACGGTCTTCACGTACAGCCCCTCCACCTGCTCCCGCGCCCAGGGCGTGCGGCGCAGGAAGGTCAGGCTGGACTTGATGCTCGGGTCGTTCTTGAAGCAGCGGATATCGATGCGCTTGGCCAGCCCGTCCCAGCCGTACTGCTCGACCAGGCGGTTGAGGATGGCTTCCAGGGTCACGCCATGCAGCGGATTCTTCGGTTTTTCAGTCATGGTCCGGCTTCGACAGGTGGGAATCCGCCGCACCTTAACACCAAGCCGTCAGACCCGCAGCCCGACCACCCCGGCGATGATCAGCACCACCGACAGCAGCTTGGTCAGGGTCAGCGCCTCGCCCAGCAGCAGGAAGCCGAACATCACCGTGCCCAGGGTGCCGATCGCCGTCCAGATCGGGTAGGCGATACTGACTGGCAACTGACGCATCGCCAGGGTGAGGAAGAAGATCCCGCCGATCACCGCCAGCACCGTCACGGCGGTGGGCAACGGCCGGGTGAAGCCCTCGGCGTACTTCATCGACACGGCGAACATCACCTCGAACACCGCCGCCACCATCAGCATCGCCCAGGCCATCACGCCCTCACCCACTCGCTCTCGGCGAGATCGGCCAGTTCCCGCTCGGCCTGCTGGTAGGACGCCTGGAAGGCATCGGGATTGCCCTCCTCGCCTTCGGCGGCGATCACCCGTACATCCTCGATCCCGAGGAAGCCCAGCGCCACGCGCAGCCAGGCGTCGGCATGGTTCATCCACTCCAGCTCGCCGCCCGGGCCCATGCCGGCGCCGCCACGGCTGGTGACGATCAGCGCCTTGCGCCCCTTGAGCAGCGGTTCGTACTCGGCCCCGTCAGCATTCACGTGCAGGCCGAAGGTGCGGCCGAGACGGACGATCTGGTCGACCCAGGCCTTGAGGCCGCTGGGCACGCTGAAGTTGTACATGGGCGTGGAGATCACCAGCAGTTCGTGGTCGAGCAGTTCGTCCACCAACTGGTCGCTGAGCGACAGGTCGGCCTGCATGGTCAGCGGGCGATTGTTCGGCTCGGGATGAAAGGCCGCCGCGATGAAGGCTTCGTTGACGTGCGGCAGGCTGGCGCGGCCGACCTCGCGGCGCGTGACCTCGGCCTGCGGTAGTGCGGCGAGAAAGCTCTCGGCCAGGCGCCGGGAATGAGAACGCTCGGCGCGCGGGCTGGCGTGAATGGCAAGAATCCTGTTCATCTATAGCTCCTCGAGTGGGTATACACTGCAGAGGTCTCGAATTCACCTCTGCCTTACCGCCAAAGCTATTTTCCGGTCGCCTTGGGGACAACTGAGGGAAACTCCGCCGAGATGAATACAGCTCATCCATGGAGAGCCATATGTTCGTCAACCTGCCGCTGCCCGCCCTGCGCACCTTCGAATCCGCCGCGCGCCAGCTGAGCTTCAAGGCCGCCGCCCAGGAACTCTCGGTGACACCGACGGCGGTGTCCCATCAGGTCCGCGCGCTGGAGGACTGGTTGGGCCTGCCGCTGTTCGAGCGCCTGCCGCGCCAGGTGCGCCTGACCGAAGCCGGCGAACGACTGTTCCGCAGCCTGCACGGCGCGCTGCTGGAGGTTTCGCAGTCGGTGGACAGCCTGCGCCCACAGCGCAGCGCCAGCAGCCTGACGATCTCCACCACACCGGCCTTCGCCGCGCTCTGGCTGGTGCCGCGCCTGGGGCGCTTCTACGCCCGTTACCCGCACATCCGCCTGCGCCTGGACAGCCAGTGCGAGTTGCTCGACCTGCAACAGGACGCCAGCGTCGACCTGGCGATCCGCTACGGCTTCGGCGACTACCCGCGCATGCACAGCCAGTTCCTGCTCGGCGAGCGCTTCGCGGTGTACGGCGCACCGGCACTGGTGGCCACCGCCGATGTGGAGGTGCCGGAGATGATCAGCGTGCGCTGGTACAACTCCGAACTCTACGAACGCGGCTGGAAGGCCTGGTGCGCGGCGGCCGGCGAGGAATGCCTGCTGACCCAGGCGATACAGCGCGAATACGAGGAAGAGTTCTACGCCCTGCAGGCCGCCATCGCCGGCCAGGGGCTGGTGCTGGCCAGTTCGCTGCTGGTGTCCGAATGCGTAGAGAAGGGATTGCTGGTGCCCTACCGCCCTGAGATCAACGTGCCCGGCGCCCGCTATACCGCGCTCTGCGTGCCGGGACGCGAGCGCCATCCGCCGGTGCGCGCCTTCCTCGACTGGCTGGCCGAGGAAGCGGCCCAGGCAGCCGATCCGCTGATCGGCAACGCCGCCTAAGGCTGGTCGAGGCATTTGCCGCTGCGCCCGCACAGGTGGGCGTTCGCCGTGCACGGCGCGGCGGCCGTGGGTAGAATCACATCCGCCGCATCCCCCATACCTATAACGATTCCTCTTTGCCCGCCCGCACTCCGCCCCATCGGCTCCGGAGCGCACCGCGCATGGCCGGGGGACTCGGCCTGAGCCCCACCTCACCTCAGGATTCCCATGAGCAGCACGCAACCCACCCACACCGGCAGTTGGCTGAGCGTCATCGCCCTGGCCCTCGCCGCCTTCATCTTCAACACCACCGAGTTCGTTCCGGTGGGGCTGCTCAGCGATATCGGTCGCAGCTTCGACATGCGCCCGGAACAGACCGGGCTGATGCTCACCCTCTACGCCTGGGTGGTCTCCCTCACCTCGCTGCCGCTGATGCTGCTGACCCGCAACATGGAACGGCGCCGCCTGCTGGTGGTGATCTTCTGCCTGTTCATCGGCAGCCACCTGCTCTCGGGCGTCGCCTGGAACTTCAGCGTGCTGATGCTCAGCCGCTTCGGCATCGCCTTCGCCCACGCGGTGTTCTGGTCGATCACCGCCTCGCTCGCCGTGCGCGTGGCGCCGCCGGGCCAGCAGGCGAAAGCCCTCGGCCTGCTCGCCACCGGCACCATCCTGGCGATGGTGCTGGGCATTCCGCTGGGCCGTGTGCTGGGTGAGGCGCTGGGCTGGCGCACGACCTTCCTCGCCATCGCCGGTGTCTCGGTGGTGGTGGTGCTCTGGCTGGCGCGCTCGCTGCCGCTGCTGCCGAGCCAGAACTCCGGTTCCCTGCGCAGCCTGCCGCTGCTGCTGCGCCGCCCGGCGCTGGTGTCGATGTACGTGCTCACCGTGCTGGTGATCACCGCGCAGTTCACCGCCTACAGCTACATCGAGCCCTTCGCCCGGGAAGTCGCGGCGCTGGACAGCCAGCGCACCACCCTGCTGCTCCTGCTGTTCGGCGGCGCCGGGCTGTTCGGCTCGATCCTCTTCAGCCGCTACAGCGAGCGCTTCCCGCGGGTCTTCCCCTGCACCGCCATCGCCGTGCTCGGCGCCTGCCTGTTGCTGCTCCTGCCGCTGGCGCATTCGCCGGTGGCGCTGCTGGTCTTGAGCCTGTTCTGGGGCGCAGCGATCCTCTGCTTCGGCCTGGCGCTGCAGGCCAAGGTGCTGCAGTTGGCCCACGACGCCACCGATGTGGCCATGGCGATGTTCTCCGGCCTGTACAACGTCGGCATCGGCGGCGGCGCGCTGCTGGGCAGCCGCGTGGCGGCAGGCGCGGGACTGGAATGGATCGGCTACGTGGGCGGCGCGCTGGCGGTGGCCGGGTTGTTGCTTTGCCTGTTTGCCTGCTGGCGCTATGCGGCGGCGCTGAGTGGCGGGCACCCTTCACATTGAAAAAAACCGCTCCGAGGAGCGGCTTTTTTGTCTGCGTGAGATCATGGCGCGCTCCTACAAGAGACTCGGAGCCGAGGCTGAGCCTGTAGGAGCGAGCTTGCTCGCGAACCCAGCGGACACCCAAGGCACCAAGCGGTTCGCGAGCAAGCTCGCTCCTACGAAAAGCAAAAGGCCGCGCCCCTTTCGGGAGCGCGGCCTTTTTCATTCAGCGGAGACTCAGCGGCTGGTCACAGCAGTGCCGGCCGACTGAGTAGCCTCGGCGTATTCCGCCTCGGCTTCCTCGAAACGCTGGATCATCGCCTTGGACGGCGCGGTGCCGATCAGGCTGAACACCACGATCGAGACGCTGGAGAGAATGAAGCCCGGAATGATCTCGTACAGGCCGAGCCAGCCGAACTGCTTCCAGACGATCACGGTGACCGCACCGACGATGATGCCAGCCAGCGCGCCGTTGCGGGTCATGCCCTTCCACAGCACGGAGAACAGCACCAGCGGACCGAAGGCGGCGCCGAAACCGGCCCAGGCGTAGGACACCAGTCCCAGGACGCGGTTTTCCGGATTGGCGGCCAGGGCGATGGCGATCAGCGCCACCAGCAGCACCATGGCGCGGCCGACCCATACCAGCTCAAGCTGGCTGGCGTTCTTGCGCAGGAAGGCCTTGTAGAAGTCTTCGGTCAGCGCCGAGGAACACACCAGCAGCTGGCAGCTCAGGGTGCTCATCACCGCGGCGAGGATGGCGGACAGCAGCACGCCGGCAACCCACGGATTGAAGAGGATCTTCGCCAGTTCGATGAACACGCGCTCGTGGTTCTCGCCAACGGCGCCAGCCTGCTCCGGATGCGCCTGGAAGTAGGCGATGCCGAAGAAGCCCACGGCAACCGCGCCGCCCAGGCAGAGGATCATCCAGGTCATGGAGATGCGGCGGGCAGCGGGGATCGACTTCACCGAGTCGGCCGCCATGAAGCGCGCCAGGATGTGCGGCTGGCCGAAGTAGCCCAGGCCCCAGGCCATCAGCGAGATCACGCCGACGAAGGAAGCGCCCTTGAGCATGTCGAAATTGGCCGCGTCCTTCATTTCGATGGCAGCGAAGGTCGGCTCCACGCCACCGGTGGCGAACAGCACGATGATCGGAGTGAGGATCAGCGCGAAGATCATCAGCGAAGCCTGCACGGTGTCGGTCCAGCTCACCGCCAGGAAGCCACCGACGAAGGTGTAGGCGATGGTCGCGGCGGCACCGGCCCACAGGGCGGTCTCGTAGGACATGCCGAAGGTGCTTTCGAACAGGCGGGCGCCGGCGACGATGCCGGAAGCGCAGTAGATGGTGAAGAAGACCAGGATCACCAGCGCGGAAATCACCCGCAGGATACGGCTGTTGTCCTCGAAGCGGGTGCTGAAGTAGTCAGGCAGGGTCAGGGCGTTGCCGTTGTGCTCGGTGTGCACGCGCAGGCGGCCGGCGACGAACAGCCAGTTCAGGTAGGCGCCGCAGATCAGGCCGATGGCGATCCAGCTTTCGGAGATGCCCGACAGGAAGATGGCGCCCGGCAGGCCCATCAGCAGCCAGCCGCTCATGTCCGAGGCGCCGGCCGAGAGCGCGGTGACGAAGCTGCCGAGGCTGCGGCCACCGAGGATGTAGTCGGAGAAGTTGTTGGTGGAACGATAGGCGGCCAAGCCGATCAGAACCATGGCAGCGATGTAGATCACGAAGGTGATCAGTGTTGGCGTGTTGACGCTCATGGGGACTCCCCTACAGCTTGTTTTTATCCAGGCGCGCTGGGTAATGCGTGCCCTTGACTGGCAGCCGGCGTGGTTGACGCCGACCGGTTAGCGCTTGCTCACAGGCAAACCGGGTTGCGCGTGGCACCATCCGGCACCGAACCGCTACGCCTCCCGTCGCAGGCCCGCCCTCGTCCATGCTGGCGATCTCCTGCGGCCGCCGTCTCACCACGGCGACCGTCGTCCCGACCTCGCGGGTAAGCGAGGCGCGGGCCGTTTACCGGGCGACGCCCGGTGATCCTTCAGGCGCCGGAAATGACGCCTGCACTCCGATGAAGCCCTGCGCGCCACAGGATACGGGGCGGGCGGTGGCATTCACCGGGGTCGTTCAGAACTGTGCTCACGCGCGCATTGAGAAGCGGCAGGGGGTGGCCGGCGCACGAGGGCGCGGATTGTACAGAAAGCTGAGGAGTCGATTGCGCCGCTGGTCCGAGGGCGGACGGCGCGACACCACGGGCGGGCGCTGCGGGCCGAGCCGTGGAAAGAATGGCGCAGCCAGGTGCAGGCGCGCTACAGGCGAAGACAAAACCGGTGATGGGCATGCTGCCCTCCCGCGTATCGAGCTGGATGTTGTTCTTGGTCTGACCGGGTTGCACCTTGGGATACCAGCAACGCGGTTGGCGGACTCTATGGGTTGCACCTATGGATTTCTTGCTGAAAACTCCGGATTTATTGCAAAAGACTCCGACACTGGCAGAGCGCCAGCTGACCATTTGGTCAGCATTGGCATCGATTCAGATCGGAGACTTCAGCTGCGGCGCAGGTTGCCCGGGGTCAGCCCCAGGTAACGGCGCATGGTGGTGGTCAGCGCGCTCTGGCTGGAGAAGCCGCACTCCCCCGCCACCCGCACCAGCGGCAGATCACTCTCGCGCAGCAGACGGGCGGCCCGGTCCAGGCGCTGGCGCAGCAGGTACTGATGGGGCGTGAGGCCGACACGGTCCTTGAACTGCGCGTGGAACTGGCTGGGACTCAGGCAGGCGACTTGCGCCAGTTCGGCCACGGTGATGCGCCGGGCGAGGTGCTGGCCGATATAGGCATCCAGCCGTTCCAGGTCCAGGGGCCCGCCGCGTGGCGCCAACACCTCGCCGAACAGGCGCAGGTGCAGGGCGCGCAGCAACACACCGCCCAGGGCGCGGGCCAGCAGCGGGTCGTTGCCGTAGCGGGCGATCTCGGCGCCGGCATAACTGAGCAGGTTCTGGAAATCCGCATCCAGGGTCGGATAGCGCGGCGCCTCGAACAGACGCGCCAGCAGGTCACGGTCCTGCTCGCCGGTGCCGGCCTCGTCCAGGTCGACGATCAGCATATGGTTGTCACCCACGCCGGCGAATTCGTGTCCCACATCCCCCGGCACCAGGCAGGCGCGCATCCGGCAGACCTCGCCGCCCCGACCATTGACCTCGAACTCCGCACGGCCACTGAGCGACATCACCAACTGGTGATGGTCGTGGGCATGGCGATGAGTCTGGTCGGACAGACGGGCGAGGCGGGTTTCGAACATGGCGCATGACTGATCAAATTTTGAGCATGGTACGGGATTCGGCCGGGCCTGCCCAGTGCACGGGTGCAACCGGGCGCAACTCCAAAGACACACAAGCACTAAAGAATCTAAGCCTGGAAATATTGCTAACCAATAGATATGTTATGTTATAACAAATAACACATTCCCATTTCCCCTTCCCAGCCGCCTGACACATCCCTGACCAGGAGGGAGGGGTTCGCTTTGCCAGAAGAAAAACCAGGAGTTCGTCATGCCCCCATCCCTCCCCCGTTCGCGCTGGCGCCTCGCGCCGCTGGGTCTGGTCCTGTGCGCGGGCGCGCCCTCGCTCGCCGATGCCGCCCCCACCGAACTGGAACCCCAGTTGATCACCGCCAACCCGTTGGGTGATACCTCCCCCGCCACGCCCAGCAGCGTCCTGCAGGGCGACGAGCTGACCCTTCGGCAGAAGGGCAGCCTGGGCGAAACCCTCAACGGCACGCCCGGCGTGTCGTCCACCTGGTTCGGCCCCGGCGCCAGCCGCCCGGTGATCCGCGGCATGGACGGCGACCGCATCCGCCTGCTGCGCAATGGCGTGGGCGCACTGGACGCCTCCTCGCTGTCCTACGACCACGCCGTGCCGGAAGACCCGAATGTGGTCGAGCGCATCGAAGTGGTCCGTGGCCCGGCCGCCCTGCTGTACGGCGGCAACGCCATCGGAGGCGTGGTCAACAGCTTCGACAACCGCATCCCCAGCGAACCGGTGGACGGCATCCACGGCCAGGGAGAGCTGCGCTACGGCGGCTCGGACACAACCCGCAGCGCCGCCGGCGCACTGGAAGCCGGCGACGGCAGCTTCGCCCTGCACCTGGACGCCGGCTCCCGCGAGTTCAACGACCTGCGCATCCCCGGCTACGCCCACTCCAGCCGCCAGCGTGCAATCGACGATGACGACCGCAAGCATCGCGTCGACAACAGCGACGGCCGCCAGGACAGCGGTGCCATCGGCGGCAGCTATCACTGGGATCACGGCTATGCCGGTCTGTCCTACAGTGGCTACGACAGCAACTACGGCTCGCCCGCCGAAGACGACGTACGCCTGAAGATGCAGCAGGACCGCTACGCCTTCGCCTCGGAAATCCGCGATCTCGACGGCCCCTTCAGCTCGGTGAAGCTGGACGCCGCCCACACCGAGTACCAGCACAAAGAAATCGAGGGCGGCGAGACCGGCACCACCTTCAAGAACGACGGTTACGAAGCGCGCATCGAGGCGCGACACAAACCCATCGGCCCGCTGGACGGCGTGGTCGGCGCGCAGGTCGCCAACAGCCGCTTCTCGGCGCTGGGCGAAGAAGCCTTCGTACCGCACACCGAAACCGACAGCGCCGCGCTGTTCTTCCTGGAGAACTGGCAGGCCACCGAACGTCTCGCCCTGAACCTCGGCGGTCGTGCGGAACACATCCGCATCGCTCCGAATGCCAAGGACAACGAGCGCTTCGCCGAGAACGACAGCTCGCGCAGCTTCACCGCCGGCAGCCTGTCTACCGGTGCGGTCTACACCCTGACACCGATCTGGTCGCTGGCCGCCACTCTCGCCTACACCGAGCGCGCGCCGACCTTCTACGAGCTGTACGCCAACGGCGCCCACGCCGCCACCGGTACCTACGAAGTGGGCGACGCCGATGCGAGCAAGGAAAAGGCCGTCTCCACCGACCTCGCCCTGCGCTTCGACAGCGGCCGCCACAAGGGCAGCGTCGGCGTGTTCTACAGCCGCTTCGCCAACTACATCGGTCTGCTGGCCAGCGGACGCTACCGCGACGAGGAAGGCGCAGTGGTGGATGCCGGCGATGACGAGGCACTGCCCGAGTACCTCTACAGCGGCGTGAAGGCGGACTTCTACGGCGTCGAGGCGCAGGACCGCATCCACCTGCTGGACAGCCCCTACGGCCGCTTCGACCTGGAGCTCTCCGGCGATTACACCCGCGCCAAGAACAAGGACACTGGCAAAGCATTGCCGCGCATCGCCCCGCTGCGCCTGAACAGCGCGCTGCTCTGGGAGCTGCAGCAATGGCAGGCGCGGCTGGAAGTGGAATACGCCGCCGACCAGAACCGTGTGCCGGAGAACGAGCTGCGCACCGAGGGTTACACCACCCTCGGCGCCAGCCTCGGCTATAGCTTCGACCTGGGCGACAGCCGCTGGCTGGCCTTCGTCAAGGGCGAGAACCTCACCGACCAGACCGTGCGCTACGCCAGCTCGATCCTGCGCGACAGCGTGCCGGCCGGTGGGCGCGGCATCCAGGCCGGGGTGAAGGTCGCGTTCTGATGCTCTAAAGCTAACGTCCGGCGTAATCCCGAGCGAACTGCGCGGCGATCCGTCCGGAACGCGATCCGCGGTGGGTCGCCCAGCGGATCGCCGCCTGCTCCCACTCGGCCTGCTCCACACGGCCCAGGCCGTGGTATTCCAGCCAGCGCGCGACCGCCTCCAGGTACTGCTCCTGGCTGAAGGCATAGAAGGATATCCACAGGCCGAAACGTTCGGAGAGCGACACCTTCTCCTCTACTGCTTCGCCGGGATGCAACTCGCCGCTTTCGCTGCGCTGGAAGGCCAGGTTGTCCTCGGCGCGCTCGGCCAGCAGGTGGCGGCGGTTGGAGGTGGCGTAGATCAGCACGTTGCCCGACTGCCCGGCCACCGAGCCGTCGAGCACGGTCTTCAGGCCCTTGTAGCCGGTCTCGCCATCCTCGAAGGAGAGGTCGTCGCAGAACAGGATGAAGCGCTCCGGGCGATGACGCAGCAGGTCGATGATCTGCGGCAGGTCGGCCAGGTGCTCCTTGTCCACCTCGATCAGGCGCAGCCCTTCGGCCTGGAAAGCGTACAGGCAGGCCTTCACCAGCGAGCTCTTGCCGGTGCCGCGCGCGCCGGTGAGCAGCACGTTGTTGGCCGGGCGGCCGGCGACGAACTGGCGGGTGTTCTGCTCGATCAGCGCCTTCTGCCGGTCGACGTTGCGCAGGTCGTCGAAGGCGATCAACGCCGGCTCCCGCACCGGCGTCAGGCGCGGCAGGCCCTGGCGGTATTCCCACAGGTGGGCGATGGCGCCCTCCTCCAGCGCCAGCTCGGAGCGCGGCGGCAGGGATTGTTCGAGCAGGCGGGCGATGCGCGCAAGTTGTTCGGCGATGGCGGACATTTCGGTCATGGCGAAGATCATCGAGACGGGAATGGGGACTGGCCAGCAGCCTAGCGATGGGTGAAAGTGGCCGTCTAACGATAAACAGGCAGCCAGATGCGCAAAAAGGACATCCCCACCGACTCGGTGCTCGACCATGGCGACGAGCGGGCCGCCAGCCCGGTAGCGGCCGTCGCCCTGGACTTCCCCGATGGCCATGAAGTGCCGGCTCACAGCCATCACCGCGCGCAGTTGCTCTATGCGGTGCGCGGCGTATTGGTGGTGGGCAGCGCCAGCGGCCAGTGGGTGGTGCCGGACAATCGCGGCCTGTGGATACCCGCCGGCGTCGAGCACTGGACGCGGATGGTCGGCGACGTGCAGGTGCGCACCCTCTACGTGGAGCCGGACAGCGCGCCGCACCTGCCGCAAAGCTGCTGCGTGCTGGCGGTGTCGCCGCTGTTGCGCGAGCTGATCCTGGCCGCGCTGTCGATCAGCGGCGAAGTGACGCCGGACTCCCGCGACGGCCGCGTCCTCGGCCTGCTGCTGGACGAACTGCGCGAAGAACCCGTGCTGCCGCTGCACCTGCCGCTGCCGGCGCACCCGCGCCTGCGCGCGCTCTGCCAGGCCATCCAGCGCGACCCCGGCGAGCACGCCGGCCTGGCCGACTGGGCGCGGCAGGCGAACGTGGACGCCAAGACGGTGCAGCGCTGGTTCCTCCGCGAAACCGGGCTGACCTTCGGCCAATGGCGCCAGCAGGCGCGCCTGCTGGCGGCCCTGGAGCGTCTGGCACTGGGCGAGAGCGTGCTGAGCGTGGCGCTGGAAGTCGGCTACAGCACGCCCAGCGCCTTCAGTGCCATGTTCAGCCGCCAGTTCGACCGGCCGCCCAGCGACTTCCTGCGGCCGCGCCCGCTAATCCGGCGGTAAGCAATCTCCTGCAACATCGACTCGAAACATCCACTCAAAACATGGGATTGAAACCCCGCTCCGGCTTCCCCATCTAGACTGTCATGTCCAATCAGTCAGGTGCCTCATGAGCGACCACGACGAGATTCACGATATCAATAGCGCCGAAGAGGTCAGCAACACCGGGCTCGTGCTGCCCGGCCAGAGCCTGCCGACCACGGTCTATGTCATTCCGATCCACAACCGCCCGTTCTTCCCGGCGCAGGTGCTGCCGGTGATCGTCAACGAGGAGCCGTGGGCGGAAACCCTTGAGCTGGTGGCCAAGACTGAGCACCACAGCCTGGCGCTGTTCTTCATGGACAACCCGCCGGACGACCCGCGCCATTTCGATCCCAACAGCTTGCCCGAGCACGGCACCCTGGTGCGCGTGCACCATGCCAGCCGCGAGGGCGGCAAGCTGCAATTCGTCGCCCAGGGCCTGTCGCGGGTGCGCATTCGCGGCTGGATCAAGCGCCACCGCCCGCCCTTCCTGGTGGAAGTGGAGTACCCGCATACCCCCAGCGACCCGAGCGACGAGGTGAAGGCCTACGGCATGGCCCTGATCAATGCGATCAAGGAACTGCTGCCGCTCAACCCGCTGTACAGCGAAGAGCTGAAGAACTACCTGAACCGCTTCAACCCGAACGATCCGTCGCCGCTGACCGACTTCGCCGCCGCACTGACCACCGCGCCGGGCGCCGAACTGCAGGAAGTGCTGGATACCGTGCCGATCCTCAAGCGCATGGAGAAGGTGCTGCCGCTGCTGCGCAAGGAAGTGGAGGTCGCGCGACTGCAGAAGGAGCTGTCCGCCGAGGTGAACCGCAAGATCGGCGAACGCCAGCGCGAGTTCTTCCTCAAGGAACAGCTGAAGATCATCCAGCAGGAACTGGGCATCACCAAGGACGACAAGAGCGCCGATTCCGACGAATTCCGTGCCCGCCTGGAGGGCAAGGTCCTCCCCGAGCAGGCGCAGAAGCGCATCGAGGAGGAGCTGAACAAGCTGTCGATCCTGGAGACCGGCTCGCCCGAGTACGCCGTCACCCGCAATTACCTGGACTGGGCCACCTCGGTGCCCTGGGGCTTGCTGGGCACCGACAAGCTCAACCTCAAACACGCGCGCAAGGTGCTCGACAAGTACCACGCAGGCCTCGACGACGTGAAGGAGCGCATCCTCGAGTTCCTCGCCGTGGGTGCCTTCAAGGGTGAGATCGCCGGTTCCATCGTGCTGCTGGTCGGCCCGCCCGGCGTAGGCAAGACCAGCATCGGCAAATCCATCGCCGAGAGCCTGGGGCGGCCGTTCTACCGTTTCAGCGTCGGCGGCATGCGCGACGAGGCGGAGATCAAGGGCCACCGCCGCACCTACATCGGCGCCCTGCCCGGCAAGCTGGTGCAGGCGCTCAAGGACGTGCAGGTGATGAACCCGGTGATCATGCTCGACGAGATCGACAAGCTCGGCAGCAGCTACCAGGGCGACCCCGCCTCGGCACTGCTGGAGACGCTCGATCCGGAGCAGAACGTCGAATTCCTCGACCACTACCTGGACCTGCGCCTGGACCTGTCCAAGGTGCTGTTCGTCTGCACCGCCAACACCCTGGATTCGATCCCCGGTCCGCTGCTCGACCGCATGGAGGTGATCCGCCTGTCCGGCTACATCGCCGAGGAAAAACTGGCCATCGCCAAGCGCCACCTGTGGCCCAAGCAACTGGAAAAGGCTGGCGTGCCGAAGAACCGCCTGTCGATCAACGACGCCGCCCTGCGCGCGGTGATCGAGGGCTACGCCCGCGAGGCCGGCGTGCGCCAGCTGGAAAAACAGCTCGGCAAGCTGGTGCGCAAGTCGGTGGTGAAGCTGCTGGAAGACCCGGAGTCGGTGGTGAAGATCGGCGCAAAGGACCTGGAGGATTACCTCGGCACACCGGTGTTCCGCACCGAACAGCTGCTCTCCGGCGTCGGCGTGATCACCGGCCTGGCCTGGACCAGCATGGGCGGCGCCACCCTGCCGATCGAAGCGACGCGCATCCACACGCTCAATCGCGGCTTCAAGCTCACCGGCCAGCTGGGCGACGTCATGAAGGAGTCGGCGGAGATCGCCTACAGCTACATCAGTTCGCACCTGAAGAAGTATGGCGGTGATCCGACCTTCTTCGACCAGGCCTTCGTCCACCTGCACGTGCCGGAGGGTGCGACCCCCAAGGACGGCCCCAGCGCCGGCGTCACCATGGCCAGCGCCCTGCTGTCCCTGGCGCGCAACCAGGCGCCGAAGAAAGGCGTGGCCATGACCGGCGAGCTGACCCTCACCGGCCAGGTGCTGCCGATCGGCGGCGTGCGCGAGAAGGTGATCGCCGCGCGCCGGCAGAAGATCTACGAGCTGATCCTGCCGGAAGCCAACCGTGGTGACTTCGAGGAGCTGCCGGAGTACCTCAAGGAAGGCCTGACGGTGCATTTCGCCCGTCGTTATGGCGATGTGGCGAAGGTGTTGTTCCCAGCCTGACGCCTGACGGATCGCGGATGGGATCCGCTCCTGCGAGAGCCGAAACGCCCTGCGGGAGCGGACCTTGTCCGCGAAATCCGACGCGGATGAATCCATTCCCACAAACGAACTTCAGCGTTCTGCGCCCGCAAGGAATGCGCCCTACCAGGCCTCGGCACATTTCCTTCTCCCCCGATTGCGATATCCTGCGGCCAGTCTGGTCCCCACCCCAGGAGTCGTCATGCCGTCGTACCGCCTGTTGCTCCCCCTCTCCCTGGCCCTGCTCGCCGGCTGCGCCGGGCAGTCCAAACCCGTGGTCACCCTGGAAGACGCCAGTGACTGCAAGCCCCTGAAGCTGCACGAAGGCCAGGAGCTGGTCCTGATCCTGCCGAGCAACCCCACCACCGGTTTCCGCTGGGAAATGCGCAACGCCGCCAATGGTCTGCTGCGCAGCCTGGGCCCCGAGGTCTACAGCAACCCGGAAGACGCAGGCCTGGTCGGCAGCGCCGGCGAATCCACCTGGCGCTTCCGCGTGACCGGCACCGGCGAGGACAAGCTGGAACTGGCCTATCGCCGCCCCTGGGAGCCGGAAGTCGCGCCTGCGCAGACCTTCGTCTGCCCCATCGCCGTACGCTGACCCGGCGCCATAAGCCGCTCGCGCTGACGCCTGCGGCCTGTGGAGGTAGCGCGTACTGCGGCACAGTGGACGCTCATTTCCAAGGGAGGGAACCCCATGCGCTGTGCATTTCTGGCACTCATCGGCGGCATCGCCTACCTGCTTGCCGTCACCTTCGACCTGCCGCCCTTGCGCATGCTGTGCAAGCCGCTGCCCGTGCTCGCACTGCTGCTTTGGGTGCTGAGCACGCCGGCCGACACCTACCGTCGCTGGATCGCAGCGGGACTGGCGCTGTCGATGCTCGGCGACATCCTGCTGGAATGGCCGGTCAATGCCTTCGTCCCGGGGCTCGCCGCCTTCCTGCTGGCCCACCTGGCCTATCTGGCCGCCTACCTCGGCGATACCCGGCGCCTGGCTCCGGCAGGCCTGCTGTTCGCCGCCCTGGTCGGTGGCGGCCTGTTCGCCCTGCTCTACAGCCGGGGCCTGGGCCCGCTGCTGCTGCCGATCGCCCTCTACAGCCTGACCATCAGCTGCATGCTCTGGCGCGCCATCGCCCGCCTCGGCTGCGCCGAGCTGCCGGCCGCCAGCCGCAACCTCGCCGCCGTCGGCGCCCTGCTGTTCGTCAGCTCGGATTCGATGATCGGCATCAGCCGCTTCGTCGGCGCCTTCGACGGCTCCTCCTACGCCATCATGCTCACCTACTGGCTGGGCCAGTTCGGCATCGCGGCATCCGTCACAAGTCGTCATCAGGCTCTGCCATACTCATCGGGACAGCCCACTACCCGAGTCTGACATGCTGCGTTTCGCTGTGCCGGCTCTGCTCCTGTGCATCTCTCTGATCGCTTCGGCGGAGCCACTGCGCCTGGCCGGGGACGATTGGTGCCCCTATATCTGCCCGGATAACCCGGACAAACCCGGCTACCTGCTCGAAGCCCTGACCCGCATCCTCAACCAGCCCCCGGCCTTCGAACCCCTGCCCTGGCCACGCGCCCTGCAGATGGCCCGTGAAGGGCTGGTGGACGGCGTGGTCGGCGCCTACCCGGAAGAATCGGAAAGCCTGGCGATCGGCCAGGAGCCCATCGGCTGGGTGACCATGCGCTTCTACACCCGTGCCGACAGCCAGTGGCGCTACCAGGGTCCGGCGTCGCTGGACGACCAGTCCATCGGCCTCGCCCAGGGCTACTCCTACGGCGCGCAGCTGGACGCCTGGCGTGACAGCCACCTGGACGATCACGAGCAGGTACAGGTGCTCAGCGGCGAGCGGGTGCTGGAGCGCAACATCCAGAAGCTGCTGCTCGGCCGCATCAGCGTGCTGCTCGAGGACAGCCAGATCGTCGAGCACTACCTGCATCGCCACCGCTTGTCCGGGCAGGTTCGTGCCGCCGGGCAACTGGCCGATAAACGTCCTATGTACGTCGCTCTCAACCCGCGCCTGGAGTCGGTCAGGGAGCGCCTCGCCGAGCTCGATGACGGCCTGCGCGAGTTTCGCCGGAACGAACAGTGGAAACCGCTGATGCAAGGATACGGAGTGGCTGTGGAATAGGCTTTCCAGTGCGTGAGAAAAGTCCGGCACAGCGCTTGGGCATCGGCTATAGATCAATTACAAGAGACCGCGATTAAGGGGAGCTCCATGCGTGCAGTAGTTCGCTCGATGATGTTGCTGGGAGCGTGCGTGATGCTCTCGGCTTGTGGCAGCCTGCTGCCCAGCGAACGTGCGGAAGTGCAGTCACCTTTCCTGGACTACCAGGATGCACAGAGCCGCTTCAACCAGGTCGAGACGGGCAAGACCACCAAGTCGCAGCTCTACGCGCTGGGCTTCGATCCGCTGTCCCAGGGCAACGCCAAGATGCTCTCGTTCATCGACGTGCGGTTGATGTTCGTGCAACCCAACATTCCCATCGACTACCTGCCTGACGGCCTGATCACCTGCCTGCAGGCCAAGGATCGCTGCGTCGGCTATGCCTTCGATTTCAGCAAGACCGACAGCCAGCGGGTGGGCAGCTTCTGGGCGGACATCTTCAACTTCCGCAAGCGCCGGGAGGTCCAGGGCTGGTCGTTCCGCCCGGTATTCGTGCTGATCGACGACGTGGTGGTGCACAAGACCAGCAACGGCGAACCGAACATCCGCCGCCGGGAAGACAAGAAGAATCCGCTCGGCCCGCTGCAGGGCGCCGGCGAATACTTCTCCGACCAGCTCAAGTGACCCTTATCGGCTGAAGCTTGGGCGCACTGGGCGCCTCGGCTACAATGCGCGCCCCGGCAGACCGGGCGCGCCGCGCCCTGTTGCCCGTTTCAGCGTAACGAGGCCCCATCCAGCGTGAGCGAATCCGACCGCATCTTCGCCCAGCCGCAAGCCCAGGTTCCCGACTTCACCTTCAACGAGGACGTGGTGCGCGTCTTCCCGGACATGATCAAGCGATCGGTGCCGGGCTACCCCACCATCGTCGAGAACATCGGTGTGCTCGGCGCGCGCTTCGCCGCACCCAATAGCGTGCTGTACGACCTCGGCTGCTCCCTCGGCGCGGTGACCCAGGCGCTGCGCCGCCATGTGAGGACCGAAGGCTGCCGAGTGATCGGCGTGGACAACTCCGCCCCGATGATCGAGCGCTGCGGCGAATACCTGCGCGCCCAGGACGCCATGTATCAGGAACTGCTGCCGGTCGAGCTGATCGAGGCGGACATCCTGAGCATGGAGCTCAAACCCTGCTCGCTGATCGCGATGAACTTCACCCTGCAGTTCATCGCCCCCGAACAACGCCTGGCGCTGCTCACCCGCCTGCACGACAGCCTGTTGCCGGGCGGTGCGCTGATCCTCTCGGAAAAGCTGCGCTTCGCCGACGAGCAGGAGCACGAGTTGCTCACCGACCTGCACATCGACTTCAAGCGCGCCAATGGCTACAGCGAACTGGAAATCGCCCAGAAGCGTACCGCCATCGAGAACGTCATGCGCCCCGACACCCTGGAGACCCACCGCGAACGCCTGTTGGCCGCGGGATTCTCCAAAGTCGTGCCCTGGTTCCAGTGCCTCAACTTCGCTTCCCTGATTGCCCTGCCATGATCGAACGCTTCGACCTCGACCGCCTTAGCCGCGAACTGGCCGGCACACCGCTGGAATCCTGGGCCGCCTCGCTGCCCGCACAACTGACCGCCAAGGTCGACGACGGCCATGGCGACCTGGAACGCTGGCTGGCGGCGGTGGATCGGCTGCCGCAGCTGCATGCCGCCGCCGTCGAACTGCGCGAGCGCTTCAACCTCGAAGGCGCCTGCGACGAGGGCACCCGCGAGCAGCTCAAGCTCGCCCTGCAAGGGCTGATCCCCTGGCGCAAGGGCCCCTTCCACCTGTTCGGCGTGCACATCGACACCGAATGGCGTTCGGACTGGAAGTGGCAGCGCGTCTCGCCGCACATCGACCTGGTGGGCAAGCGCGTCCTCGACGTCGGCTGCGGCAACGGCTACTACCAGTGGCGCATGCTCGGCGCCGGTGCGCGTAGCGTGGTGGGTGTCGACCCGAACTGGCTGTTCTTCTGCCAGTTCCTCGCCATGAAGCGCTACCTGCCGGACCTGCCGGCCTGGCACCTGCCCTTCGCCCTGGAAGACCTGCCGGAAAAGCTGGAAGGCTTCGACACCGCGTTCTCCATGGGCGTGCTCTACCACCGCCGCTCGCCCATCGACCACCTGCTGGCGCTCAAGGACTGCCTGCGCCGGGGTGGCGAACTGGTGCTGGAAACCCTGGTGGTGGAAGGCGACGTGAACACCGTGCTGGTGCCCGAAGACCGCTACGCGCAGATGCGCAACGTGTGGTTCCTGCCGTCGGTGCCGGCGCTGGAGCTGTGGCTGCGCCGCGCGGGCTTCACCGACGTACGCAGCGTGGACATCAGCCGCACTTCGGTGGAAGAGCAGCGTGCGACGGAATGGATGCGCTACCAGTCGCTGCCGGACTTCCTCGATCCGAACGACCATAGCCGCACCCTCGAAGGCCTGCCGGCGCCGCTGCGCGCCACGCTGGTGGCGCGCAAACCGTAAGTCTCGACAGGTTCGCGAGCAAGCTCGCTCCTACGAAGAGCAGTGCTCCTTGTAGGACCGAGGGGGGCGCCTAGCCCTTGCTCGCGAACCACCCTCAATCAGCGGTTGGCCGCCGCCACGATCAGCGCCTTCATCTCCGCCACCGCCTGCTTGAAGCCCACGAACAGCGCATGGGCGACGATGGCGTGGCCGATGTTCAGCTCGTTGATCCCGGTAATCGCCGCCACCGGCTCGGCATTGTGGTAATGCAGGCCATGGCCGGCGTTGACGATCAGCCCGTGGGACAGACCGAACTCCACGCCGTCGCGGATGCGCGCCAGCTCATGGGCAGCTTCGGCGGGGGTGTGGGCATCGGCGTAACGGCCGGTGTGCAGCTCGACGGCCGGCGCGCCGATACGCGCAGAGGCCTCGATCTGCCGCTGGTCCGGGTCGATGAACAGCGACACCTCGCAACCGGCGGCGGCCAGCCGCTGTACCGCCTCGCGGATGCGCGCTTCCTGGCCGGCGACGTCCAGGCCACCCTCGGTGGTCAGCTCCTGGCGAGTCTCCGGAACCAGGCAGACGTGGGCCGGACGGATGATCTCGGCGAACTTCATCATCTCTTCGGTGACGCCCATTTCGAAGTTCATGCGGGTCTGCAGCACTTCGGCGAGCACGCGCACATCGCGGTCCTGAATGTGCCGGCGATCTTCGCGCAGGTGCACGGTAATGCCGTCGGCGCCGGCTTCCTCGGCGTCCAGCGCAGCTTTCACCGGGTCGGGATAGCGGGTGCCACGGGCCTGGCGCAGGGTAGCGACGTGATCGATGTTCACGCCCAGCAGGATACGATTGGCTTCAGTCACGGGAGTTGTCCTTGCGATTCATGAATAACTCGCGGCTGACCAGTGGCCGGCCGCCCAGATGGGGCGCCAGGGCCTGGCGCATCAGACGTTTGGCTGCCGCCAGCGCGCCCGGAGCGCTCCAGTCGGCCTCGGCCATCGCCAGCAGATCGGAGCCATGGAACAGCCCCGGTTGCAGGCTGCCGACCGGCTCCAGGCCGGAATCCGGCAGCAGGCGGTAAAGACCGTCGGGGGCCACCGGCTGGCCGACGATATCGCTGTCCAGAGAGAAACCATAACCCAGTTCGTCCAGCAGCCGCCATTCGAAGGCACGCAGCAGCGGCTCCAGCGGGCTGCCGGCGGCCAGCAACGGCAGGGTCGCGCGGTAATGGTCGAACAGCGCGGGATGCGGGTCTTCCGCCGGCAGCAGGCGGATCATCAGCTCGTTCAGGTACAGGCCGCTGAACAGCGCCTCGCCGCTGAGCAGATTGGGAATGCCATTGGCCTCCAGGCGCACGACATTCTTCAGGTCAGTGCGCCCGCGGAACTCGGCTTCCAGCGGGACGAAGGGCCGCGCCAGCGCGCCGGCCTTGCCCCGCGCACCGCGCAACACGGCCCGCAGCCGGCCTTGCGGCGTGAGGAAGTCCACCAGCGCACTGGTTTCCTTGTAGGCGCGGCTGTGCAGGACGAAGGCGGCTTGGGCGGGAGAAGCGAGGCTCATGGCGCTGCGCCTGGAGTGGGAGTCGGGAAGCGGGCGCACTCAGGCGCCGGAAGCTGTGCCCCGCGAGCGGCTCGCGGGGCAGGATCGGTCAGAGGTCGCCGTAGCCCAGCGAACGCAGCGCGCGCTCGTCGTCGGACCAGCCGCCCTTCACTTTCACCCAGAGGTTGAGCATGACCTTGGAGTCGAACAGCACTTCCATGTCCTTGCGGGCGTTCTGGCCGATGCTTTTGATGCGCTCGCCCTTCTCGCCGATGATGATCTTCTTCTGGCCATCGCGCTCGACCAGGATCAGCGCGTGGATGTGCAGGATCGGGCCGTCCTGCTTGAACTCTTCGATCTCTACCGTGACCTGGTACGGCAGCTCGGCGCCCAGCTGGCGCATGATCTTCTCGCGCACCAGTTCGGCGGCGAGGAAGCGGCTGCTGCGGTCGGTGATCTGGTCTTCGGGGAAGAAATGCTCGCTTTCGGGCAGCCGCTCGGCGACCAGCCCCTCGAGAACATCCAGGTTCTGCCCGTGCTGGGCGGAAATCGGCACGACTTCAGCGTTGGGCAGTTGCTCGGCCAGCCACTGCAGATGCGGCAGCAGCTCACCCTTGTCTTCCATGCGGTCGACCTTGTTCACCGCCAGCAGCACCGGGCAGCTCACGTACTTGACCTTGTCGTAGACCATCTGGTCTTCGTCGGTCCAGCGATTGCGGTCGACGACGAAGATCACCACGTCGACATCCTTCAGCGCGGCACTGGCCGAACGGTTCATGTAGCGGTTGAGCGCCTTGTCGTTGTCCTTGTGCAGACCGGGGGTGTCGACGTACACCGCCTGCACGTCACCTTCGGTCTTGATGCCCAGCAGGGTGTGGCGGGTGGTCTGCGGCTTGCGCGAGGTGATGGCCAGCTTCTGGCCGAGGATGTGGTTGAGCAGGGTCGACTTGCCCACGTTGGGGCGGCCGACGATCGCGACATAGCCGCAACGAACGACTCCCGCTTCATCGTGCTCGGATGGGTCGTGCTGGTCTTGCTCGTGATCACTCATGGCCATTCTCCACGCCCAGGGCTGCCAGGGCGGCGGCAGCGGCCACCTGCTCGGCGATACGGCGGCTGCCGCCGTGGCCATGGGTCTTGTCATTCAACAGGGCAACCTCGCACTCGACGAAGAAGGTGCGGCAATGCGGTTCGCCCTGGATATCCACCACGTCATAGCGCGGCAACTCGCACCCGCGCGATTGCAGGAACTCCTGCAGGCGGGTCTTGGGGTCCTTGTTGGTATCCACCGGGGTCAGCTCGCGCAGCTGCGGGCCGAGCCAGGCCATGATCCGCTCGCGGGCGGAGTCCATGCCGGTATCCAGGTAGATGGCGCCGATCAGTGCCTCCATGGCATCGGCCAGGATCGACTCACGGCGGAACCCGCCGCTCTTCAGCTCGCCCGAGCCCAGGCGCAGGTAATCCCCGATTTCGAAACCGCGGGCCAGCAGGGCCAGGGTCTCGCCCTTCACCAGGCGTGCGCGCAGGCGCGACAGTTGGCCCTCGCGGGCCTGGGGGAAGTGGGTGAAGAGGGCTTCGCCGATGACGAAGTTGAGGATGGCGTCGCCCAGGAACTCCAGGCGCTCGTTGTTGCGCCCGGCGAAACTGCGATGGGTCAGCGCCAGGACCATCAGGTCCTGGTCGCGAAAGGTATAGCCAAGCTTGCGCTCGAGTCGATCCAGACTGTTACTCACGGCATTCGTACACGGAATTCTTTGTCAAATTTCACCACCAGGTCGATGTTCTGCACCAGCGGCTCACGTTTTTCGTATTTCAGGTGGGCGCGGAATTCGTTGTTCTCGAGCTTCACGTCCAACGCGTCATCCAGCTTGAGGTCGCGGATGTTGTTGAGCATCAGCGCCTTGTCCACGTAAGAGTAGAACTCCGGAACAGTGCGCACTTCGGCGGCCTTGTCGGTTTCCACCGAGGTGATGGCCTTCTCGATGGCGTAGTAATCCATGTAGTGCGGGAATACCTTGAACGCTGCGCTGGCCAGGAACGCCACCACGGCGAGGACCACCAGCCAGCTCAGCAACGACATGCCCTTCTGCGAACGTGCGTACTTCATATCGACCTCATGTCGGTATCGTTCTTATTGTCCGCCAACCGCGGCGGGTCCAAGTGCAAGCGGGGCTGCCTCGCTCCCCGCGTGCAGCCCCGCCCGGGTTTCTAGCACTGTTCGCCGCCCGAAGGCTTCGAACATCTCACAACTTTAGTGGATCACGCCCACTCGCGAGAAATTCGGCAGATTGCGCTGCTTGGGCTCCGGCCAGCTCATCCACACCGCGAACGCCTTGCCGACGATATTGCGGTCCGGAACCATGCCCAGCAGGTCCTTCGGGATCTTCGGGTCGTTCCAGTAGCGGCTGTCGTTGGAGTTGTCGCGGTTGTCGCCCATCATGAAGTAGTGCTCGGCCGGCACCTTCCACTGCCTGCCCGGCTCGACGCGATAACGGGTCATTTCCTTGCGGATCAGGTGCTCGACGTCGCCCAGTTTTTCCTTGTACAGCGTCACGCTGCCCAGGCTGCCCGGCTCCTCGCCCATGAGCTTCTCGGCGACCAACTGATCGTTGACGTAGAGGCGCTTGTCGCTGGTATAGCGGATGGTGTCGCCGGGAACGCCGATCACACGCTTGATGTAGTTGATGTTCGGGTCGCTGGGGTAGCGGAACACCATGACATCGCCGCGCTGCGGATCACCCACCGGGATCACCTTGGTGTCCAGCACCGGCAGGCGGATACCGTAGGCGAATTTGTTCACCAGGATGAAATCGCCCACTTCCAGGGTCGGCTTCATCGAGCCGGACGGAATCTGGAATGGCTCGACCAGGAAGGAGCGCAGCACCAGCACGATGAACAGCACCGGGAAGAACGACTTGCCGTACTCGACCAGCACCGGTTCCTTGTTCAGTTTTTCCAGCACTTCCGGATCAGGCTCGCCGACCGTGCCTTCGTAGGCGGAAATGGCTGCCCGGCGGCGCGGTGCGAACAACACCAGGTCCACCAGGGCGAGAACGCCGCACACAGCAACGGCAATCACCAGCAACAGCGGGAAATTCAGCGTCATAGGGTTCAACTGTCCACTTTGAGCACAGCGAGGAAGGCTTCCTGCGGAATCTCCACGCTACCGACCTGCTTCATCCTTTTCTTACCGGCCTTCTGCTTCTCCAGCAGCTTGCGCTTACGGCTCACGTCACCACCGTAGCACTTGGCCAGCACGTTCTTCCTGAGCGCCTTGACCGTCGAACGGGCGATGATCTGCCCACCGATGGCCGCTTGAATCGCGACGTCGAACATCTGCCGCGGAATCAGTTCTTTCATCTTCTCCACCAGCTGACGGCCCTTGTAGGGGGCGTTGTCGCGGTGGACGATCAGGGCGAGGGCGTCGACCTTCTCGCCGTTGATCAGTACGTCGAGACGGACCAGGTTGGCCGGCTCGAAGCGATCGAAGCTGTAGTCCAGCGAAGCATAGCCGCGGCTGGTGGACTTCAGGCGATCGAAGAAGTCCAGCACCACTTCGTTCATCGGCAGATCGTAGATCACCTGGACCTGGCCGCTGAGGAAGTGCATGTCGCGCTGTACGCCGCGCTTTTCGATGCACAGGGTAATGACGTTGCCCAGGTGCTCCTGAGGCACAAGGATGGTGGCGCGGCAGATCGGCTCACGCATCTCGTCGATGGACGAGAGGTCGGGCAGCTTGGACGGGTTGTCGACATAGAGGATGTCGCCGTTCTTCTGCACGATCTCGAAGATCACGGTCGGCGCGGTAGTGATCAGGTCCAGGTCGTATTCGCGCTCCAGGCGCTCCTGGATGATCTCCATGTGCAGCATGCCGAGGAAGCCGATGCGGAAGCCGAAGCCCAGAGCCTCGGAGCTTTCCGGCTCGTACTGCAGCGCGGCGTCGTTCAGGGTCAGCTTCTGCAGCGCTTCGCGGAAGTCCTCGAAGTCATCGGAGCTGACCGGGAACAGGCCGGCGTAGACCTGCGGCTTGATGCGCTTGAAGCCCGGCAGCACTTCCACGTCCGGGGTGTTGGACAGGGTCAGGGTATCGCCCACCGGCGCGCCCAGGATGTCCTTGATACCGGCGATGATGAAGCCCACTTCGCCGGCCTTGAGGTCCGGAGTCTCGGTGTGCTTCGGGGTGAAGACGCCGACGCTGTCCACCTGGTGGATCTTGCCGGTGGACTTCACCAGGATCTTGTCGCCTTTCTTGACGCGGCCATGCTTGACGCGCACCAGGGAGACCACGCCCAGGTAGTTGTCGAACCAGGAGTCGATGATCAGCGCCTGCAGCGGTGCCTCGATCTCGCCCTCGGGCGCGGGAATCGCGCTGACCAGACGCTCCAGCACGTCTTCCACGCCCATGCCGCTCTTGGCCGAGCAGGCCACGGCGTCGGTGGCGTCGATGCCGATGATGCTCTCGATCTCGTCCTTCACGCGGTCCGGATCGGCCTGCGGCAGGTCCATCTTGTTCAGCACGGGCATGACTTCCAGGCCCTGCTCGATGGCGGTGTAGCAGTTGGCGACCGATTGCGCCTCCACGCCCTGGCCGGCATCCACCACCAGCAGCGCGCCTTCGCAGGCCGCCAGCGAGCGGCTGACTTCATAGGTGAAGTCGACGTGGCCGGGGGTGTCAATGAAGTTCAGCTGGTAGGTCTTGCCGTCCTTCGCGTTGTAGTGAAGGGTGACGCTGTGCGCCTTGATGGTGATGCCGCGCTCACGCTCCAGGTCCATGGAGTCGAGGACCTGCGCCTCCATCTCGCGGTCGGACAGGCCGCCGCAGATCTGGATGAAGCGGTCAGCCAGCGTCGACTTGCCATGGTCGATATGGGCGATGATGGAGAAATTGCGGATATGACTCAGGTCACTCACGGCTGAACACACTCGAAAGGCTGAAGGCGGCAATCCGCCGAAAAATAGCCGGGGAGTTTACTTGAATCCCGCACCGTCCGCCACGCCTGCGCCGGACGGTCAGGCATGAAAAAGGGCGGTGAAGACCGCCCTTTTTCGGTGCCGAGCTTACTCGGCGAGCTTGAAGGTGATGAAGCTCGCACGGCCCTGGCGCAGTACGCGCATGGAGATGGAGCGATCCTTCGGCAGAGACTTGGCGATCTCGGAGAAGGTCTTGGACGAATCCACCGCGCGGTTGTTCAGGTGGGTGATCACATCCCCCGGGCGCAGGCCGATCATCGCCGCCGGACCACCCTGGACCTCCTTGATCACCACGCCGCCCTTGATATCCAGCGACTTGCGCTGCTCGGCAGTCAGTTCCGCCACGGTCACACCCATGCGGTTGCTGCTGCGCTCGGCGCCCTTGCCCTCGACAGCGGCGACTTCGTCATCCTCGTCCGGCAGGTTGCCGATGGTCATGTTCAGGGTCTGGCGCTTGTTGTCGCGGATGACTTCCAGGGTCGCCTTGTCGCCCGGCTTCATGTTGCCCACCAGATGCGGCAGATCGGCCGATTCATTGATGGTCTGGCCATTCAGGCTGAGGATCACGTCGCCCACCTGCAGGCCGCCCTTGGCCGCCGGGCCGTCTTCGACCAGCTGCGCCACCAGGGCGCCGGACGGCTTCTCGAGCCCGAAGGACTCGGCCAGATCCTTGTTCACCTCCTGGATCACCACGCCCAGCCAGCCACGGCTGACCTTGCCGGCCTTCTTCAGCTGATCGGCGACGTTCATTGCCACATCGATTGGGATCGCGAAGGAAAGCCCCATGAAGCCGCCGGAACGGGTGAAGATCTGCGAGTTGATACCCACGACCTCGCCCTGCAGGTTCAGCAGCGGGCCACCGGAGTTGCCCGGGTTGATCGCCACGTCGGTCTGGATGAACGGCACGTAGTTCTCGTTCGGCAGGCTGCGGCCCTTGGCGCTGACGATACCGGCGGTCACCGAATGGTCGAAGCCGAACGGCGAACCGATGGCCAGCACCCACTCACCCACCTTCAGCTTGTCGGAGTCACCCAGCTTGAGGGTCGGCAGGTTCTTGGCCTCGATCTTCAGCACGGCGACGTCGCTGCGCGGATCGGCGCCCACCAGCTTGGCCTTGTGCTCGCTGCGGTCGGACAGACGCACCAGGATCTCGTCGGCGTCAGCGACCACATGGTTGTTGGTGAGGATGTAGCCATCATCGGAAATGATGAAACCCGAACCCAGGGACTGCGCCTCGCGCTGCTGGCCACGGGGCGCCTGGCCCTGACCACGGGGAATGCTGCGCTCGAAGAATTCGCGCAGGCCCGGCGGCAGGCCTTCCAGGTCCGGAATGCCCATCTGGGCACTGGAGCGATCCGGAAGCTTCTGCGTGGTACTGATGTTGACCACTGCCGGCGACGCCTTCTCGACCAGCGGCGTGAAATCCGGTAGTTCGGCGCGCGCAGTGACCGACAGGCTCAGGGCCAGCAGGGCAATCAGCGCAGCCATGCTGCGTTTCAGGGTTTGCATTGACTACAGCTCCCGTGATGTTGATTGGGAAAGACACTAAACCGGGCCGAACGGCCCACCGACCAGCGCACGCAGCACAACCGGTTGCATCGCCGGATCATCCGAATGGCGTCGCCCCAGGCGACGCATGAGCAGCCAGGCCAGCAGGAATCCCGCAAGCCCGGCCGCAATGACCAGAGGTTCCCCGAAACCGAGCCGCGCCGCCAGTAGTGCAAGCGCGAAAAGTCCGAGCAGAGGGGAAAGATAGAAGAGCAGGGCACTCTTCAGAAGGAGGTCTTCGCCCACGCCCAACACGACTTCGTCGCCAGGCGCCAGATTCAGCGAAGACAAGGCGCGCACGAGACCACGCCGGTTACCGACACCCAACCGCCCCAGGATACCCTGGCCGCAGCCGGCGTTCATTGAACATCCCGAGCAGGTGGAGCGGCGCAGCGTTTCGACCCAGACCACTCCGGACTCGACCGCTACCACCCTCCCCCGCTCCTCGATCACTCCGGCCGGGCTCCCGCCGGCCGCATGGACAGCGCCACCCGCTCGGCCGTACCGCTGGGTATCTCGCCGACCACGGTCACCATGGTGCCGCCATCGTCGCTGGCGTAACGCCGGGATACCACTGTCGTCGGGCCCAACTGAGTGCGCGCATCATCGACCTTGGCGCCATGCAGCGGCTCGAGGAACACCGAGAAACGCGCCAGCCCATCCCCGTAGGCCAGGCAGAGCACCTGGTCGTTCGAGACCGGACTGCGTTGCTGCAGGGTGCTGTTGAGGGTGAATCCCGGAGGAACCCACTCCGAATGCCAGCCGGTTTTCACGCCGGCACTCTTGAGCTCCTTGACCGGCTGACAGCTCGAGGTCGGCTGCAGCTCGGCATCGTCAGGCGCCGTGAGATCGATACGGGTGAACTGCAGGCGCTCGATGATCTGCCCCTTGTCGTTGAGCAGCAGGGACTTGAGCGGCAGGCCGGTTTCCTTGTCCAGATGGAGCTCGAAGCCGTAGCGGTGCTGATCACGCGGCAGCACCGCGAGCACAACGGCCGGGCGATCGGCGACACGCGACTCGCCCGCCACACGGATGTCATACCAGGAGGACAGCTCCTGCGGGTTCAGCTTGTGCGAAGGCCAGAGCTCGCCCACCGACACCTGTCCGGCCATACCGCCACCCACGCAGCGGGTGGCGCCATCGACCCGCACGACCTCCTGGCGCGGCCCGTCGGCCTGCACCAGGCGCTCGCGCACCGAACCATCGGCATCGACCCGATGCCAGACATCGTGCGTCGAGAAAGTGCCGCTGCGTTCGTAGACGAAAGTGCCCTGGAAATTCTGTTGCTGATCCGCCTCGGAGAGGCGCTTGATCCAGTCCAACGCATCGGCGGCCTGGACTGGCAAAGCCAGCAGACCGCCGAGGATGAACAGCAGTGCTGTCGTCGCGCGCATGTCGCTCCTTAAGGTCGCAAAATCAGCGGCTTTCCAGGCTCGCGGCGCGTGCGTAAGGCAGAGCGCTGTCAGTACCGTTTACGGCGGACTGTTGCGCATGTTGGCGCAGATAACCCGGAAGACGCTGCTCATGCCAGGTGGTCTGCCCACCCCGGGCATTGGTGATCACCTGCGGCGCCTCGTCCTGAGTGTAGCCTGCCAGAACCGCCGGACCCTGTACCTGCGGCAGAGCGATCTGCTGGGTGGCAGGGGCCTGCTGGGCCAGGCCGTTGGCGACACCGCTGTCCTGGTGGTACAGGCGAACACCGGCCAGCACGGCCAGGGTTACCGACGCGGCGACCGCCAGGCGGCCAAGGTTACGCCAGGGATTGGGCTTGCTCGGCGCCGGCGCGGCTTCATCGACCAGAGCGGCGGACACGGCGGCAGCGATATCCAGCTTTGGCAGTGCCGGCTCCCGGTGCATCACCGCACGGGCCAGTTGATAACGGGACCAGGTGGCCCGCAATTCGGCGTCCTCGCCGCAGGCTGCAAGCACTCGCCGCAGCTCAAGCTCATCCGCTTCGTTATCCATAACAGCGGACAGCGACTCCTGCAGGGCTTCACGACTCATAGCGGTACCTCTCTTGGCTGTTGCCGCTGTATTCAGACTTCTTCATGCAACAAAGGCTGCAAAGCTTTGTCGATCGCTTCCCGCGCACGGAAGATCCGTGAGCGGACCGTTCCCACCGGACACTGCATCACGGTGGCGATATCTTCGTAACTCAAGCCTTCGAACTCACGCAGGGTCAATGCCGTGCGCAGATCCTCGGGCAACTGCTGAATGGTGCGATGGACTGTTTCCTCGATCTCATCCCGCAGCATGGCTCTTTCCGGCGATTCGATGTCCTTCAGGGCATGGTCGCCCTCGAAGAACTCCGCGTCTTCCGCAGTGACATCGCTGTCCGGCGGACGCCGACCGCGCGCCACCAGGTGGTTCTTCGCGGTGTTGATGGCAATACGGTACAGCCAGGTATAAAAGGCACTGTCACCTCGGAAGTTACCCAAGGCGCGATACGCCTTGATGAATGCTTCCTGTGCGACATCCTGGGCTTCCTGGGCGTCATGCACGAAACGCACGATCAGCCCGAGAATCTTGTGCTGGTACTTCAGCACCAGCAGATCGAATGCCCGCTTGTCTCCGCGCTGTACCCGTTCAACCAGTTGTTGATCCTGTTCCTGGGTTAGCATGAATGCTCCTCTACGAACCTGGAGGAGCTTCGAGCACCCTGGTGAATCGTCCTGCCAAGATAGACTCGGGACGTCTGCAAAAGTTCTCCCCTCCAAGCATGCGCCGCACAGTTTTTTCACAGTGGCGGCAACCGGACCCAGACATGCGTCCGAAGCCCGCTGAATTCAACTGTATCGGGCGAAACACCCGCACCCTCTCCGCGCAGTCCAAGCCTGCGCGAAAGCGACTTAAGGTATTTCGGGTTGGAACCGGAACGACTAAAAAAGTTCCGGCGTTTTGCCACGATCCGTCACCCACGATGCAACGCCAAGGCGCCTGGTTTCACGGCATGAGCGGGAGCCCCTTGGAGCCCGCCCTGCGACTGCCGTACGCTGCAGGCGCCTTCGGTGTCATCGGTTCGCCAGTATTGTGCCGTGACACCCTTCTATATACTAGGGCGCCTTTTTGGTGGAGCCGGACATGGGTCAGCACTTCCAGCATGATGTATTGGTGATCGGCAGCGGGGCCGCTGGCCTGACGCTCGCCCTGACGCTGCCGGCGCACCTGCGCATTGCCGTCCTGAGCAAGGGCGAACTGTCCCAGGGCTCGACCTTCTGGGCCCAGGGCGGGGTTGCCGCCGTGCTGGACGACACCGACACCGTCGAGTCCCACGTCGAGGACACCCTGGTCGCGGGCGCCGGCCTGTGCCGCGAAGACGCCGTGAAGTTCACCGTCGAGCATAGCCGCGAAGCCATCCAGTGGCTGATCGAACAGGGCGTGCCCTTCACTCGCGACCACGAACCGGGGCGCGAGGACGGCGGCTTCGAATTCCACCTGACCCGCGAAGGCGGCCACAGCCATCGGCGCATCATTCATGCCGCCGACGCCACCGGCGCCGCCATCTTCAATACCCTGCTGGAGCAGGCGCGCCAGCGGCCGAACATCGAACTGCTGGCGCAGCGGGTCGCGGTCGACCTGATCACCCAGCGCAAGCTCGGCATGAAGGGCCAGCGCTGCCTGGGCGCCTACGTGCTGGACCGCAACACCGGCGAGGTCGACACCTTCGGTGCGCGCTTCACCGTGCTCGCCTCCGGTGGCGCCAGCAAGGTCTACCTTTATACCAGCAACCCGGACGGCAACTCCGGCGACGGCATCGCCATGGCCTGGCGCGCCGGCTGCCGGGTCGGCAACCTGGAATTCAATCAGTTCCACCCGACCTGCCTGTACCACCCGCAGGCCAAGAGTTTCCTGATCACCGAAGCCCTGCGCGGCGAAGGCGGCCTGCTGCGCCTGCCCAACGGCGAGCGCTTCATGCAACGCTTCCACCCCCTCGCCGAACTGGCGCCGCGCGATGTCGTGGCCCGCGCCATCGACCACGAGATGAAGCGCCTGGGCATCGACTACGTCTACCTGGACATCAGCCACAAGCCGGCCGAGTTCATCCGCGAGCACTTCCCCACGGTCTACGAGCGCTGCCTGGACTTCGGCATCGACATCACCCACGAGCCGATCCCGGTAGTGCCCGCGGCGCACTACACCTGCGGCGGCGTATTGGTCGACCAGCACGGCCACACCGACGTGCCGAACCTCTACGCCATTGGCGAAACCACCTTCACCGGCCTGCACGGCGCCAACCGGATGGCGAGCAATTCCCTGCTGGAATGCTTCGTCTATGCACGCTCCGCCGCCGCCGACATCGTCGCCAAGCTCGACCGTGCGCCCGCCCCCGCCGCCTTGCCCGGCTGGGACGCCAGCCAGGTGACCGACTCGGACGAAGACGTGATCATCGCGCACAACTGGGACGAGCTGCGGCGCTTCATGTGGGACTATGTCGGCATCGTGCGCACCAACAAGCGCCTGGCCCGTGCACAGCACCGCGTGCGCCTGCTGCTGGACGAGATCGACGAATTCTATTCGAACTACAAGGTCAGCCGCGACCTGATCGAGCTGCGCAACCTGGCCCAGGTAGCCGAGCTGATCATCAACTCGGCCATGCAGCGCCACGAGAGCCGCGGCCTGCACTACACCCTCGACTACCCGGACCTGCTGCCCGAAGCCCGCGACACTATCCTGGCGCCGCCCACCTATTGCGGCTGAAGCGCAGCCTCACGCGCAGGCGCCGGTGCATGTCCGGCGCCAGGGCATCGGCCGGCACGCAGACGCTGCGCGCCAGCCACTGGCCGGGACGGCGGAAACGCAGCACGACCAGCACCGGCAGCGCCAGGCTGTCCGGCGCCAACTGCACCGGCTGCCAGCCATCACGCTCGCTCCATAGCTGCCAACCCTCCGCACCGTGGCGCAGGGCGCGCACGGACGCCGCGGAGCGCAGCAACACCTGGCGCGGCAGGACGTACCACGCGTGCAGCGCACAGGCCAGCAGGCCGAGCAGACTCAGGGAAACGGGAATGGCGGCGAACAGCAGCGCCAGGACGGCGAGCGACTGCGCACCGAGATAGGCCGCCAGCAACCCGATGGACGGTCGCCAGCGGCATTCGAAGGGGTCACTTCGGCTGGACACGGTCCAGGATCATGCGAACGATATGGCGCAGGTCGGCATCTTCCGGCTCGCCGCGCTGCATGAACCAGCCGAACATGTCCTGGTCCTCGCACTCCAGCAGCTTGCGGAAGCGTGCCTGGTCCTCCGCCGGCAGGCCGGGATAGACCTCCTGCACGAAAGGCACCAGCAGCACGTCCAGCTCCAGCATGCCGCGGCGGCTGTGCCAGAACAGGCGTTTGAGTTCGATTTCGTCGGTCATCTGCAGGTACCTCGAATAACAGCGGGCGATTACATCGGATCGCTCGCACCGCCACGGGCCGGCGCGAGCCGAGCGGCATTATACGCATGCGGCCCGGCTCCCGGCACCCGCTGACAAGCCTCGGTCCGGGCTCTATCATGAGGCCCCTAACTTTCTTCCAGCGAATCGTGATGACTGCCTCCGCTTCCTTCACCGAACTCGATCACGAAGGGATTCTCGCCGTGCGCGGCGTGGACGCCGCCAAATTCCTCCAGGGCCAGCTGACCTGCAACCTCAGCTACCTGGATGCCGAAACCGCAAGCCTCGGCGCTCGCTGCACCCCCAAGGGGCGCATGACCTCCAGCTTCCGCATCGTCGCCGAAGCCGATGGTTACCTGCTGGCGATGGCCCGTGACCTGCTGGAAAGCCAGCTCGCCGACCTCAAGAAGTACGCCGTGTTCTCCAAGGCCAGCCTGTCGGACGACAGCGCCCAGTGGACGCGCTTCGGACTCTACGGCGCCGATGCCCTGCTCGCCGAGCTGGGCTTGACGCTGAACGGCCAGGCCGATCAGGTGGCGCGCCATGACGGCCTGATCGCCATCGGCCTCGGCCATGGTCGCGTCGAACTCTGGGTACCGGCAGCACGCGCCTCCGAGCTGCGCGAGCGGCTGGACGCCCGATTGGCACAGGGCAGCCTCAACGACTGGCTGCTCGGCCAGGTCCGCGCCGGCGTTGGCCAGGTGTTCGGCAGTACCCGCGAGCTGTTCATTCCGCAGATGATCAACCTGCAGGCCGTCGGCGGCGTGAGCTTCAAGAAAGGCTGCTACACCGGCCAGGAAATCGTCGCGCGCATGCAGTACCTCGGCCGCCTCAAGCGCCGCCTGCACCGCCTGCAGCTGGACGGCGACGAACTGCCGGAACCGGGCCGCGAACTGTTCTCGCCGGTGCACAGCACCAGCGTCGGCGAAGTGGTACTGGCCGCCCGCGCCGCACAAGGCGTGGAGCTGCTGGCCGTGCTGCAGGACGACGCCGTGACCGATGGCCGCGTGCGCCTGGGCGAGGCCGAAGGCCAGCCCCTGCGCCTGCTGGACCTGCCCTACACCCTGGACAGCGACCGCGAGATTCAGCGCTGAACGCTGCCGGGTGGGGAGCCCGGCACAAGGCAAGGTGTGAGAAATACCATTTGGTGATCCACCTAACCGACGCGTCATGCGCCGCCGTGCAAAATGCAGCTCGTCCCTACGGGTTGCCCGGCAACACGACTCATCAAGAAGCGTCATCAGACCCAATCAGGAAGTGCCATGAGCAAGCTTGCCGACAAAGTACAACAGGATCTGCTGCGGGCCATCGAGAACGATGAACTGGTGCTGCCAACGCTGCCGGAAGTCGCCCTGCGCGTGCGCGAGGCGGCGGAAGACCCGGACAGCAGCATCCAGGATCTCTCCAAGGTGATTGGCAACGATGCCGCGCTGACCGCGCGCATCATCAAGGTGGTGAACAGCCCGCTGCTGCGCACCACCAAGGAAATCACCGACCTGCAGATGGCCATCGGCCGCCTGGGCATGAACTACACCTGCAACCTGGCCACCGGCCTTGCCATGGAACAGATGTTCCAGGCCACCTCCGACGTGGTCGACCGCAAGATGCGCGAAGTCTGGAACAAGAGCACCGAGATCGCCGGCATCTGCCACGCCCTGTGCCGTCACTACACCCGACTGGCGCCGGACCAGGCCACCCTCGCCGGCCTGGTGCACCAGATCGGTGCGCTGCCGATCCTCACCTACGCCGAGGAGCACAGCGAGCTGCTGGCCGACTCCATCAGCCTCAACCATGTGATCGAGCGCATCCATCCGATCATCGGCGACCGCATCCTCAAGGCCTGGGACTTCCCCGCGCCGATAGCCTCGGTGCCGGGCCAGCACCTGGACTTCAACCGCGACTCGGTCAAGGTCGACTATGTGGACATCGTCCAGGTCGCCACCCTGCAGAGCTACCTGGGCAGCAATCACCCCTTCACCGAGCTGGACTGGAGCAGCATCCCGGCCTTCGCCAAGCTCGGCCTGGACCCCAACGCCAGCCTCAAGGAAGACGAAGACCTCTCGGCGGCGATGGAAGCCGCGATGAGCATGCTGCAGTAACGAAACCGGGGCGCCCTTGCGCCGTCCGCGATGCACCCGCCCGATAACGGAACCCGCCAGATCTGGCGGGTTTCGTGTTTCTGGCTCAGGCATTTTCCGTCGGGAAGCTCACCCGCACCAGCAAACCACCCAGCTCGCCCTGCGCCAGTTCAATACGCGCGCGATGTGCGCTGCAGATCTCGCCGACGATGGCCAATCCCAGCCCAGTACCCTGCTGGCGGCGGCGATAGAAACGGCGGAACACCTTGTCGCGCTCCTCCGGCGGAATCCCCGGGCCGTCGTCCTCCACTTCCAGGCCGGCCGGCGACAGTACGCGGATGATCACGTTGCCGTCCGCCGGAGCATGGGCAATGGCGTTATCCACCAGATTGCTGAGCAACTCGTTGAGCAGCGTCGGATCGCCCTTCACCCACACCGGATCGTCCGCCTCCAGCGCCAGCGCGACGCCCCGCGCGTAGGCCAGCGGCGCCAGCGCCAGGCCCAGCTCCCGCGCCAGCTGGCTGAGATCGATGTCCTCCCCCGCCCCTTCGGCGATGGCGCGCGCGCCACTTTCGACCCGCGCCAGGGACAGCAACTGGTTCGCCAGCCCGGTCACCCGATCGGTGTTCTGCACGGCGTCCACCAGGGTGGCGCGCCATTGCTGCGGGTCCTGCTCGCGCAGGCCCAGTTCCAGCCGCGCCTTGAGCGCCGCCAGCGGCGTGCGCAGTTCGTGGGACGCCTCGGCGATGAACTGCGACTGCCGGTCGAACAGCCCGCGCAGGCGCACGGTGAAGTGATTGAGCGCCGCCACCAGCGGACGCAACTCGCGCTGCACCCGCACCACCGGCAATGGCCGAAGGTCATCCGGCTGTCGCTCCTCCACCGCCGCGCGCAGGCGATCCAGCGGGCGCAGGCCGGCGCTCACCGCGTACCAGACCATCAGCAGCGCGGCGATGGCCGACAGCGCCAGGTTCAACAGGGTGTCGCCCAGCAGGTTGCGCGCGAGCCGCTCGCGGGCGCCCAGGGTTTCCGCCACGCGGATTTCCGCCATGCCGTTGACCGTCGGCTGGCTGACCGGCTGCAGCAGACTGACCACCCGCACGCCCTGGCCCTGGTACTGGGCGTCGTAGAACTTGGCCAGCGCCGGGTAGTCATCGGTGCGCGGCGTATCCGGTGAGGGAGCGGGCAGGCTCTCGTAACCGGAGATCATCCGTCCCTGAGGGTCGATCACCTGGTAGAAGATGCGGCCGGCGCTGTCGTACTCGAAGGCGTCCAGCGCCACATAGGGCACGTTGGCGCGCAGGGTGCCGTCGCTGGCGTAGAGCCCGTCGGCGATGTCACGCGCCGAGGCCAGCAGGGTGCGGTCGTAGGCGATGTCGGCGGCGTGGCGGGCACGCGAGTAGGTCACCGCGCTGCCGATCAGCAGCAGCACCAGCAGCATGCCGCCCAAGCGCCAGAGCAGTCGTCCGCGCAGGCTGCCGGCGCCGGGAAAGCGCCAGCGGCGCGGCTCAACCATCCTGCGCCTCGAGCAGGTAGCCCAGGCCACGGAAGGTGACGATGCGCACCGAACTGCCTTCGAGCTTCTTGCGCAGGCGGTGCACGTAGATTTCGATGGCATCGGCGCTGGCATCCTGGTCCAGGCCGAACACCTGGGCAGCCAGTTGCTCCTTGCTCATCACCCGCCCCGGCCGGGCGATCAGCGCCTCCAGCACGGCCTGCTCGCGGGAGGTCAGGTTCATCGCCTGGTCGGCCAGGGTGAAGCGCCGCGCGCCGAGGTCATAGACCAGCTCGCCACAGCGCTGCTGCTGTTCACCGCCGAGCACGCTGCGCCGTAGCAGGGCCTTTACCCGGGCTTCCAGCTCGGTCAGCTCGAACGGCTTGGCCAGGTAGTCGTCGGCGCCCAGGTTCAGCCCATGCACGCGATCGCGCACTTCGCCACGGGCGGTGAGCATCAGCACCGGCAGGGTCTTGCCGCGCTCGCGCAGGCGCGCCAGCACCTGGAAACCGTCCAGCCGCGGCAAGCCGACATCGAGGATCGCCAGGGCGTAATCCTCACTGGCCAGGGCCAGGTCCGCGGCTACGCCATCCTGCAGCAGGTCCACGGTCCAGCCGGCGCCCTTGAGCGCCTGGGCGACGCTTTCGCCCAGTTGGGGATGGTCTTCGACCAGGAGGATTCGCACGCGCTTCTACCCCTCGGGGCTACAGGATCTGGCCGGCAGTTTACCCATCCGCAAGCCGCTGTGAATGGGGGAAATTCGCTGAAAACACTGCGAAAGGGAACTGAAAGCCTGGTGAAAGCTTAGCCCGTTAGCATCGCCCCCAAGCGGCGAAGACTGCTCAGAGCGAAAGGCGGCGTGGTGCCCTTTCGTGACAACAACAAGAACCGGAGACCACAGATGACCACTGCCCAGCCCCAGGCTGCACTGGCTGTCCGCAAGCCGTTTTTCCCCTGCCTGTCCCCTGCCCACGCGAGCGCCGTGCTGGCCTTCGCCGGTGTCGCCCCCTTGTGCGATGCCGCAGGTTTCATCGAAGACAGCAGCGCCAGGCTCAGCGCCCAGAACATCTATTTCAACCGTGATTTTCGCGATGGCAGCGGCCAGTCCAAGCGCGAAGAATGGGCGCAGGGCTTCATCCTCGACTTCCAGTCCGGCTATACCCCCGGCACCGTCGGCGTCGGCCTCGACGCCATGGGCATGCTGGGCCTGAAGCTCGACTCCTCGCCCGACCGCACCGGCACCGGCCTGCTGCCGACCCACGACGACGGCCGCGCCGCCGACGAGTACAGCAAGCTCGGCCTGACCGCCAAGTTCAAGGTCTCCAGGACGGAGCTGAAGATCGGCAGCCTGATCCCCGACCTGCCGACCCTGCAACCCAACGACAGCCGCCTGTTCCCGCAGACCTTCGAAGGCGGCCTGCTCAACTCCACCGACCTGCCCGGCCTCGACTTCACCGGCGGCCGCCTGGAGAAGGCCAGGGACCGCGACTCCACCGACTGGCAGGACCTGGCGCTGAACAACAAGAACAAGCGCTTTTCCGGCGGCAGCGCCGAAGGCAACCACTACGACCTGGCCGGCGGCGACTACAAACTCACCGACCATCTAACCGGCCGCTACCACTACGCCTCCCTGGACGACGTCTATCGTCAGCACTTCGTCGGCCTGCTCGCCAGCTACCCGATCGGCCCCGGAAAACTCAGCGCCGACCTGCGCCTGGCGCTCAGCGATGACCAGGGCGCAGCCCGTGGCGGGGAGATCGACAACCGCGCCTTCAACGGCATGCTCGGCTACGCCCTGGGCGCCAACAAGCTCAGCCTCGGCTGGCAGCAGATGAACGGCGACACCGCCTTCCCCTACATCGACGGCAGCAACCCGTACCTGGTGAACTTCGTCCAGGTCGGCGACTTCGCCGACGCCGAGGAACGCTCCTGGCAGTTGCGCCACGACTTCGACTTCGCCGGCCTCGGGATTCCCGGCCTGACCCTGATGAATCGCTACGTCAGCGGCGACGATGCCAGAATCAATGGCATGGACGGCCACGGCAAGGAATGGGAACGCAACACCGACATCAAGTACGTGATCCAGAGCGGCCCGCTCAAGGACGTAGCCGTGCGCGTGCGCAACGCCACCTACCGTTCGAGCTTCGCGCGGGACGCCGACGAGACACGTATCTACCTCAGCTACTCCCTGGCGATCTGGTAAACCAACAACAAGAGAGGAATTGCCCCATGTCCACCGTCCTGCGCAACCTGACCCTCGCCGGCGCCACCCTGCTGTTCGCCGGTAGCCTGATCGCCGAGCCCAAGCGCCCGGAATGCATCGCCCCGGCCTCCCCCGGCGGCGGCTTCGACCTCACCTGCAAGCTGGCGCAGAGCGCCCTGATGGATTCGAAGCTGCTGTCCAAGCCGATGCGCGTCACCTACATGCCCGGCGGCGTTGGCGCCGTGGCCTACAACGCGGTGGTCGCCCAGCGACCGGCCGACGGCAACACCATCACCGCCTTTTCCAGCGGCTCGCTGCTGAACCTGGCCCAGGGCAAGTTCGGCCGCTTCGACGAGAACGCGGTGAAGTGGCTGGCGGCGGTAGGCACCAGCTACGGCGCCATCGCGGTGCCGGCGGACTCGCCGTTCAAGAACCTCGGTGATCTGGTCGCGGCACTGAAGGCCGACCCGAGCAAGGTGGTGATCGGCTCCGGCGGCACCGTCGGCAGCCAGGACTGGATGCAGACCGCGCTGATCGCCAAGGCCGCCGGCATCGACCCCAAGCAACTACGCTACGTCGCCCTGGAAGGCGGCGGTGAGATCGCCACGGCGCTGCTGGGCGGGCACATCCAGGTCGGCAGCACCGACATCTCCGACTCCATGCCACACATCCGCGCCGGCAAGATGCGCCTGCTGGCGGTATTCGCCGAGGAGCGCCTGAAGGATGAAGGCATGACCGACATCCCCACCGCCAAGGAACAGGGCTACGACATCGTCTGGCCGGTGGTGCGCGGCTTCTACGTCGGCCCGAAGGTGAGCGACGAGGACTACGCATTCTGGAAAGGCGCCTTCGACAAGCTGCTGGCCTCGGAAGACTTCGCCAAGCTGCGCGACCAGCGCGAGCTGTTCCCCTTCGCCATGACCGGGCCGGAGCTGGATACCTACGTGAAGCAGCAGGTCACCCAGTACAAGCAGCTCGCCCGCGAGTTCGGCCTCATCCAGTAACGCCCCGCGCGGCGTCGGCGGCCGCCCAAGGTCGCCGACGCAAGGAGTCATCCCATGTCGCAAACCAGCCTCTTCCAGCGGCTGTTCGCCGGCGCCTGGCTGCTCGCCTGCGTCGCCTTCGCCCTGATCGCCTGGAACTACCAGGCGCCCTTCTCCTACGAACCGGTCGGCCCGCGCGCCTACCCCCTGCTCTGCCTGGGTCTGATGGCCGCCGGCCTGGCCTGGCTGATCGTCCGTCCGACGCCGATCAAGCGCGAGGAAGACGAACCCGCGCTGGAAGGCGCGTTGCTGGCCAAGGTGGTGCTCTGCGTTGCCCTGCTGGTGGTCTATGCCGGCCTCTTCGAACCGCTGGGCTTCATCCCGGCCAGCGCCCTGGTCGGCACCTTCATCGCCCTGATCTACGGCGGCCGCCCGGTGGCCAGCGTGGTCACCGCGACGCTGCTCGCCATCGGCCTGTACCTGCTGTTCGACCGCACCCTGGATGTCCCGCTGCCGCTGGGCGTTCTCGAACCCCTGTTCTGAGGAAATGACCATGGATACCTTGAGTTATCTCGGCCAGGGCTTCGGTGTCGCCCTGACCCCTTACAACCTGATCACCGCGCTGATCGGCACCCTGATCGGCACCGTCGTCGGCCTGCTGCCGGGCCTGGGTCCGATCAATGGCGTGGCCCTGCTGATTCCGGTGGCCTTCGCCCTCGGCCTGCCGCCGGAGTCGGCGCTGATCCTGCTGGCCGCCGTGTACCTGGGCTGCGAGTACGGCGGGCGGATTTCCTCGATCCTGCTGAACATCCCCGGCGAAGCCTCCACCGTGATGACCACCCTCGACGGCTACCCCATGGCCCGCAACGGCCTGGCCGGCGTGGCCCTGTCGCTGTCGGCCTGGAGTTCGTTCATCGGCGCCTTCATCGCCACCTGCGGCATGGTGCTGTTCGCCCCGCTGCTGGCGAAATGGGCGATCGCCTTCGGTCCGGCGGAATACTTCGTGCTGATGGTGTTCGCCATCGTCGCCCTCGGCGGCCTGGCCGGTGACCGTCCGTTGAAGACCCTGCTGGCCGCCCTGCTCGGACTGTTCCTCTCCAGCGTGGGCATCGACGCCAACAGCGGCGTGTACCGCTTCACCTTCGACAGCATCCACGTTTCCGACGGCATCCAGTTCGTGGTGCTGGTGCTGGGCCTGTTCTCGGTGAGCGAGATCCTCCTGCTGCTGGAGAAGACCCACCACGGCCACAAGATGGTCGAGGCCAGCGGGCGCATGCTGTTCAACGCCAAGGAAGCGGCCTCGGTCTTCGTGGTCAACCTGCGCTGCGGCGCGCTGGGCTTCATCATGGGCGTACTGCCCGGCGCCGGTGCGACCCTGGCCAGCGCCGTGGCCTACATGACCGAAAAGAAGCTGGCCGGCGACAAGGGCCAGTTCGGCAAGGGCGACATGCGCGGCCTGGCGGCACCGGAAACCGCCATCGGCGGCGCGGCGTGCGGCGCGCTGGTGCCGATGCTGACCCTCGGCGTGCCCGGCTCGGGCACCACGGCGGTGATGATCGGTGCGCTGAGCCTGTACAACATCACCCCTGGCCCGCTGCTGTTCCAGGAACAGCCGAACATCGTCTGGGGCCTGATCGCCTCGCTGTTCGTCGCCAACGTCATGCTGATCATCCTCAACGTGCCGATGGTCCGGGTCTTCACTCGCATCCTTTCGGTGCCGAACTGGGCGCTGGTGCCGGGCATCGCGATCATCACCGCGATCGGCGTCTACGCGGTGCATGCCACCACCTTCGACCTGTTCCTGATGGTCGCCATCGGTATCCTCGGCTACATCCTGCGCAAGCTGGACTTCCCGCTCTCGCCGCTGCTGCTGGGCTTCATCCTCGGTGGGCTGATGGAGCAGAACCTGCGCCGCGCGCTGTCGATCTCCAACGGCGAACTGGGCATTCTCTGGTCCAGCCCGATCACCCTCGGCACCTGGGCGCTGGTGGTGCTCATGCTCGGCCTGCCGCTGTACCGCGCCTGGCGCAAGCGCAGCCGTCGCGCAACGGTCGAGCTGGCCGATGCATAAGCTGGCGAACTGGCGCCTGTTCTGGGCAACGCCCCTGATCGGCGCCCTCGGTGGCTGGCTGGCCTCTCTGGTCGGCTGGCCGCTGCCCTGGATGATCGGCTCGCTGCTGGCGGTGATGCTCAGCCGCTGCCTGCTCGACTGGCCGCTCGCGGAAGTGCCCGGCGCGCGCAAGGCCGGGCAATGGGTGGTGGGTACCGGGATCGGCCTGCACTTCACCCCGGCGGTGGTCGAGCAGGTGCTCGAACATGGCGCCATCGTGGTGCTGGGTGCGCTGGCCACTACCTTGTCGAGCCTCGCCGCCATCGCCGTGCTGCGGCGCGCCGGCGAGGATCGCGCCACGGCGTTCTTCTCCAGCATGCCCGGTGGCGCCAGCGAGATGGTCAACCTCGGCCTGCGTCACGGCGCGCAGTCCAGCCGCGTGGCGGCGGCGCAGAGCCTGCGCCTGCTGCTGGTGGTATTGCTGGTACCAGCGGCCTTCACCTGGCTGCTGGACACCCCGCCGCCAGGCGCGCACTCCGTCACGGTCAGTTGGGGCTGGCTGGCCCTGCTGCTGCCGGCGGGCGCCGTGGTCGCGCTGGTCCTGCAGGCGCTGCGCCAACCCAATCCCTGGCTGCTCGGGCCACTGCTGGTCAGTGCCCTCGCCGCCATCGCCGCCGATCTGCAGATCGGCCTGCCGGCGGGCAGCAGTTCCCTGGGCCAATGGCTGATCGGCAGCGCGCTGGGCTGTCATTTCAATCGCAGCTTCTTCCGCAATGCCCCGGCCTTCGTCGGCCGCAGCCTGGCGTGCACCCTGTGGATGATGCTGGCGGCGGCGCTGGTGGCGGAGCTGATCGGCTGGCTCGGGCCGCTGGATCACCAGTCGCTGATGCTCGGCATGATGCCCGGCGGTATCGCCGAGCTGAGCCTGACCGCCGAGGCGCTGCAACTCTCGGTGCCACTGGTGACGGCGCTGCAGGTGTTGCGCCTGCTGCTGGTGCTGTTCCTCGCCGAGCCCTGTTTCCGTCTCTGGCAGCGTCGCGCCGAGGCGACGGAGTAAGTGCCTGTTCAAGGTCTCGCCGAACGCAGCTCAGGCAAGGCAAAAACAGGCGAGGAAGCGCAGTTTACGAGCTGTAAATGAGCATTCCGAGCCTGTTTTTAACGCCGCATGAGCAAGTGCAGGCAGACATTGAACAGGCGCCAAGTGCCACGCTCGCCGGGCTGAGTTCCCCGGCGATTTCTCCAGGCCCGCCTCGTGCGGGCCTCTTTTTTTGCGGGCGCGCCGTCAGACCGGCGGCAGCGACCAGTCGATGGGCGCCAGGCCGTGCTGTTCGAGGAACTTGTTGGTGCGGCTGAAATGCCCGTTGCCGAGGAAGCCCCGGTAGGCCGACAGCGGCGAGGGGTGCGCCGACTTGAGGACCAGGTGCTTCTGCGCATCGATCAGCTTCTGCTTGCTCTGCGCATGGGAACCCCAGAGCAGGAACACCAGGTTCTCGCAGCGCTGGCTGACCACCTCGATCACCTTGTCGGTGAACAACTGCCAACCGGCCTGGGCGTGGGAACCGGCGCGGGCCTGCTCGACGGTGAGCGAGGTGTTGAGCAACAGCACGCCCTGCTCTGCCCAGTGCTGCAGATAGCCGTGGTTGGGGATCGGCAGGTTGAGGTCGCGCTGCAGCTCCTTGTAGATGTTCTGCAGCGACGGCGGCGTCGGCACGCCCGGCTGTACCGAGAAGCACAGGCCGTGGGCCTGGCCAGGGCCGTGGTAAGGGTCCTGGCCGATGATCACCACCTTCACATGATCCAGCGGCGTGGTGTTCAGCGCATTGAAGATCAGCGGACCGGGCGGGAAGATCACCTTGCCGGCGGCTTTTTCCGCGCGGAGGAACTCGCCCAGCTGCTTCATGTAGGGCTTCTCGAACTCCTCGTGGAGGGCTTCCTTCCAGCTGGCTTCCAGCTTGATCCGATCTTCATTGGTCATGGTGCGTCTGCCTGGTAAAACGAACCGGCACGCTAAGCAAGCGCCCCGGTCAAGTCAAGGCGACCCGCACCGTGACTACCCCGTGTGCAGCGCCCGGTAATGACTGGGCGCCATGCCCACCACGCGCTTGAACAGCCGCGAGAAGTAATAGGCATCTGCGTAACCCAGTTGCTCGGCGACCTGCCGCACTTCCAGGTTGCCCTGGTCGAGCAGGCGGCAGGCGTGGGTCATCTTCAGGCGGATGAAGTCCTGGATCGGCGCCTGTCCGGTCAGCGCGCGGTAAGTCTTGGCGAAGTGAAAGCGCGACAGGCGGAACTGCGCGGCCAGCTCGTCGAGATTCAGCGCATCGTGCAGGTGCTCGCGCATCAGGGCCTGCACCGCCTCCACATCCAGCACGCGCCCGGACTTCAGCCGCGCCCGCGCCGGGCGCAGCGCCAGCGAGGTCAGCAGGCTCTGCAGCAGGTGCGCGGCATGGATGAAGTGCGGCAGGCTCAGGCCCTGCCGGCGCAGCGCCAGCAATGCGTCGAACTCGCCGAGCAGGCGCGGCTGCACACCGACGCGCAGGCGTGGCGACTTGCCCAGCGGGCGCAGGAAGTCCTCGGCCAGCCGCCCTTCCAGATGCACCCAGAAGATCGACCAGGGCCGCTGCACATCTGCGCCATAGGCATGGGCACGGCCCTTGGGCAGCACCAGCAGATCGCCGCCGGCAACCTCGAATCGTCCATCCGCCGTTTCCAGCCAACCGTGACCGGCGCTGCAGTAGATCAACAGATGATCGTCCGGATTCTCCCGCTCCATGCGGTGCCCGACTGCCGCCGGGTAATAGCCCAGCGCCAGCGGATAGCAGGACTGGCCCAGCGGATGACGCTCCAGCGCCCGGCGCAGGCGCGGCGGCGTGATGAAACGGACGCCCTGCTGGGGCAACGGCCAGGACGAGGTGAGGGGACGGGACATGGCGAGGATTCCGCGCGCTTGAATGCCAAGATCGTCCATCTCCCGAGCAAGATCGTCAATCCACAGCCGCCCCTGCAACCGCTATAACCGATGGAAATCCGCGCACCGCGCGACGATGTGGCCGACAAGAACAATCCGAGGTAGCTGCATGCATTTCGATCTGTCCGAAGAACAACGCCTGCTGGTGGACAGCGCCCGCGCCTTCGCCAGCCGCGAACTGGCCCCCCACGCCGCCGACTGGGACCGCCAGCACCACTTCCCGGTGGAGGTGATCCGCCGCGCCGCCGAGCAGGGCTACCTGGGCCTCTACATCGCCGAGGAAGATGGCGGCCTGGGGCTGTCGCGGCTGTCCGCCTCGCTGATCTTCGAGCAGCTGGCCGCCGGCTGCGTCGCCACCACCGCCTACATCACCATCCACAACATGGCCACCTGGATGCTCGCCAGCTTCGGCGACGCCGCGCTCAAGGACCAGTGGCTGCCGGGGATGATCGGCGGCGAACACCTGGCCTCCTACTGCCTTACCGAGCCGGACGCCGGCTCCGACGCCGCGCACCTGCGCACCCGTGCCCGCCGCGACGGTGATGAGTACGTGCTGGACGGGGCCAAGACCTTCATTTCCGGTGCCGGTTCGACCGACGTGCTGATCGTCATGGCGCGCACCGGAGTGGACGGCGCCAAGGGCATCTCCTGCTTCCTGGTGCCGGCCAACGCCGAGGGCATCCGCTACGGCCGCAACGAGGACAAGATGGGCTGGAAGGCCCAACCTACCCGCACCATCACCTTCGAGGGCGTGCGCATCCCGGCGGGCAACCGCATCGGCCCGGAAGGCCAGGGCTTCGTCTACGCCATGAAAGGCCTGGACGGCGGCCGCCTGAACATCGCCAGCTGCTCCCTGGGCGCGGCCCAGGCGGCGCTGGAGCAGTCGCTGCGCTACGTCGAGGAGCGCAAGCAGTTCGGCAAGGCGCTGGCCGAGTTCCAGGCCCTGCAGTTCAAGCTCGCCGACATGCTCACCGACCTCACCGCCAGCCGGCAGATGGTGCGCCTGGCCGCCCACAAGCTGGACCACAAGGACGGCGAGGCGACCCTGTATTGCGCCATGGCCAAGCGTTTCGCCACCGACCGCTGCTTCACCCTGTGCAACGAGGCGCTGCAGCTGCACGGCGGCTACGGCTACCTCAACGACTACCCGCTGGAGCGCTGGGTGCGCGACAGCCGCGTGCACCAGATCCTGGAGGGCACCAACGAGATCATGCGGGTGATCATCGCCCGCCGCCTGCTGGAACAGGGTGGGATGCTGGATCGCCTGCTCTGAAGGCTCTTGTGTAGGAGCGAGGGGGACGCCTTCGTTATTGCTCGCGAACAGTCTCCGCAGCGGGGTTGGTTCGCGAGCAAGCTCGCTCCTACGAAAAGTACACAACTGCCGCACTGGAAAAACCGCCCGCCCACGCGGGCGCAATCGAACAGATAGGACATGGACGCGCCCCATCGCGCGCGCCTAGAGTCCAGGCACATGCGTCCGCCCGCCGGCGGCACCGACAAGGAGATGCCCATGAGCAACGCCCTCGAGCCCTACAAGCCCGGAGTCTTCGACCTCACCCACAAGCTGACCGTGGAAAAGCACGGCCATACCGCGCTGATCACCATCAACCACCCTCCGGCCAACACCTGGGACCGCGACTCGCTGATCGGCCTGCGCCAGGTGATCGAACACCTCAACCGCGACGACGACATCTATGCCCTGGTGGTAACCGGCCAGGGCCCGAAATTCTTCTCCGCCGGCGCCGACCTGAACATGTTCGCCGACGGCGACAAGGCCCGAGCCCGCGAGATGGCCCGCCGTTTCGGCGAAGCCTTCGAGGCGCTGCGCGACTTCCGTGGCGTGTCCATCGCCGCGATCAACGGCTACGCCATGGGCGGCGGCCTGGAATGCGCCCTCGCCTGCGACATCCGCATCGCCGAGCGCCAGGCGCAGATGGCCCTGCCGGAAGCCGCCGTGGGCCTGTTGCCCTGCGCCGGTGGCACCCAGGCGCTGCCCTGGCTGGTGGGCGAAGGCTGGGCCAAGCGCATGATCCTCTGCGGCGAGCGCGTCGACGCAGACACCGCGCTGCGCATCGGCCTGGTCGAGCAGGTGGTGGATACCGGCGAAGCACGCGGCACCGCCCTGCTGCTGGCGGCCAAGGTCGCCCGTCAGAGCCCGGTCGCGGTACGCACCATCAAACCGCTGATCCAGGGCGCCCGCGAACGCGGCCCGACCACCTGGCTGCCGGAAGAGCGCGAGCGCTTCGTCGACCTGTTCGATGCCGACGACACCCGCGAAGGCGTCAACGCCTTCCTGGAAAAACGCGAGCCGCATTGGCGCAACCAGTAAGGGACTGATCATGAACGTGATGTTCGAAGAGCGCCCCGGCCTGCACGGCTTCCGCATTGGCATCGCCACCCTCGACGCCGAGAAGAGCCTGAACGCCCTGAGCCTGCCGATGATCGAAGCGCTGAGCCATCAGCTGGGCGTCTGGCAGAACGACCCGCAGATCGCCTGCGTAGTGCTGCGCGGCAATGGCGGCAAGGCCTTCTGCGCCGGCGGCGACGTGCGCAAGCTGGTCGACGCCTGCCGCGAGCAACCCGGCGAGGTACCGACCCTCGCCCGCCGCTTCTTCGCCGACGAATACCGCCTGGACTACCTCATCCACAGCTACGGCAAACCGCTGATCTGCTGGGCCCACGGCTACGTGATGGGCGGCGGCATGGGCCTGATGCAGGGCGCCGGGGTACGCATCGTCACTCCGTCCACCCGTCTGGCCATGCCGGAAATCAGCATCGGCCTGTACCCGGACGTCGGCGCCAGCTGGTTCCTCGCCCGCCTGCCCGGCCGCCTCGGCCTGTTCCTCGGGCTGACCGCCACGCAGATGAACGCCCGCGACGCATTGGACCTGGACCTGGCCGACCGCTTCCTGCTCGACACCCAGCAGGAAGACCTGATCGAGGGCCTGGTGCAGCTGAACTGGCGCGAACAGCCCGCCGTGCAGCTGCACAGCCTGCTCCAGGCGCTGGAGCACGAGGTCCGCGGGGAACTGCCGCAAGCCCAGCTGCTGCCGCGCCGCGAGCGCATCGATGCGCTGCTGGACTGCGCCAACGTGGTGGAAGCCTGGCACGCGCTGGCACCGCTCACCGAGGACAGCGATGCGCTGATCGCCAAGGGCGCGAAGACCCTGGTTTCCGGCTGCCCGCTGACGGCCCGCCTGGTCTGGGAGCAGATTCGCCGCGCGCGCCATCTGTCGACGGCCGAGGTGTTCCGCATGGAGTACGCGATGAGCCTGAACTGCTGCCGCCATCCGGAATTCCCCGAAGGCGTGCGCGCCCGGCTGATCGACAAGGACAACGCCCCGCACTGGCACTGGCCGGATATCGCTGCCATACCTGATGCTGTGGTGAATGCGCACTTCGACGCGACCTGGGAGGGCGAGCATCCGCTGGCGGATCTCTAGGTCCCTTCCCCCGTAGGAGCGAGCTTGTGAACCACAGGGATGTGGGAAATGCCGAAATCCGTCGGGAACGGATTCGGCCTCGCGAACCGGCCTCGCAGCGAAGCCGTTCGCGAGCAAGCTCGCTCCTACAGGTATCTACCTTGCGCTGGAGTGCCTGTGGTTCAACAGGAGGAAACCAGCATGCAAACCATCGCCTTCATCGGCCTCGGCCACATGGGCGCCCCCATGGCCGCCAACCTGATCAAGGCCGGCTACCTGCTGCGCGTGTTCGACCTGGTGCAGAGCGCCATCGACGGCTTGGTCGCCCAGGGCGCCAGCGCGGCGCGCAGCGCCCACGACGCGGTCGACGGCGCCGACCTGGTGATCACCATGCTGCCGGCCAGCCAGCACGTCGAGGGTCTCTACCTGGGCGCCGAAGGCCTGCTGACACATATCACTCCCGGCACCCTGGTGCTGGAATGCTCCACCATCGCCCCCGCCTCCGCGCGCAAGGTCCACCTGGCCGCCGCCGAGCGCGGCATCCCGATGCTCGATGCACCGGTCTCCGGCGGCACCGGCGGGGCCGTGGCCGGCACCCTGACCTTCATGGTCGGCGGCGACGCCGAGGTGCTCGAACGCGCCCGCCCGGTGTTCTCTGCCATGGGCCGCAACATCTTCCACGCTGGCAGCGACGGCGCCGGCCAGGTCGCCAAGGTGTGCAACAACCAGCTGCTCGCCGTGCTGATGATCGGCACCGCCGAATCCCTGGCCCTGGGCGCCGCCAACGGCCTCGACCCGGTGGTACTGTCGGAGATCATGCGCCGCAGCTCCGGCGGCAACTGGGCGCTGGAGGTCTACAACCCCTGGCCCGGCGTGATGGAAACCGCCCCCGCCTCGCGTGGCTACACCGGCGGCTTCATGGCCGCGCTGATGACCAAGGACCTGGGCCTGGCCCAGGAAACCGCGCAGGTCAGCGGCAACAGCACCCCCATGGGCAGCCTGGCCCTGGCGCTGTACCGGCTGCTGGTGAAGCAGGGGCATGGCGAGCAGGACTTCTCGGTGGTGCAGAAGCTGTTCGACCAGTAGCCGGGCGATTGTGAAGCAGGGCTTACGAGTGCATGGCGGCGACGGCCGTTTATCCGCAGCCGTCCAGCACCGAAGATGAATCACCGGCCGCACCCCAGCGGCACTTCTCGAAAGGTGATTCCATGAACATTGCCCTGATCGGCGCCACCGGCCATGTTGGCCATTACTTCCTCGAAGAGGCCCTGCGTCGTGGTCACCGGGTGACCGCCCTGGTACGCGACCCGGCGAAACTGCCGGCGCGCGAGCACCTGAAGGTGGTTCAGGCCGATGTCTACGATCCGGCCCAGGTCGCCCATGCCGTCGCCGGCCAGGAGGTGGTGATCAGCGCCTTCAACGCCGGCTGGGGCAATCCGGACATCCGCGATGCCCACGCCAGGGGCAGCCGCGCCATCCTCGACGGGGTGAAGGCCGCTGGCGTGAAGCGCCTGCTGGTGCTCGGTGGCGCCGGCAGCCTGGAGATCGCCCCCGGCCAGCGCCTGGTGGACAGCCCGGAATTCCCCGAGCAATGGAAGCAAGGCGCACTGGGCGCGGCCGATGCGCTGGACCAGTTGCGGGCGGAGAAGGAACTGGACTGGGCCTTCCTCAGCCCGGCGATGCTGCTCGACGGCGAAACCCGCACCGGCAGCTTCCGCCTCGGCGGCGATCAGGTGTTGTTCGATGCGCAGGGCGAGAGCCGTATTTCCCTGCCGGACCTGGCGGTGGCGATGATCGACGAGGCCGAGCAGGCCAATCATCACCAGCAGCGGTTTACCGTTGCATATTGATGGCTCGGCGCATTTTACTGGGCTGGGGCGGCGCTAGTTGTTCGTCTTGTTCGGTGTTCTTGCGCCGCTTCGGCGTGCTCGGATGTTTCTTGTTTCGCCCCCTCGGGCGAAACAAAAAGTCTCATCCCCCACCGAAGCGGCGCAAAAACACCCAAACGAAAAACATCGCAGACAGAGTCCGCTCCTACGAAGACCGGGCAACCCGAGCCGCAGGAGCGGATGCAAAGTCGATCACCGCTCCCGCAGCGCCTCCGCCTTGGCCCGCAGGATGGGCTTGAGCAGGTAGCTCAGGATGCTCTTCTTGCCGGTCATGATGTCCACCGTGGCGATCATGCCGGGGATGATCAGCAGCGGCTTGTCATCGGTGCCCAAGTGGCTTTTGCGGGTGCGCAGCTTGATCAGGTAGAAGCTGTTGCCATCATCGTCGGTGACGGTGTCCGCGCCGATCTGCTCGAGGTCCGCCTCCAGCCCGCCGTAGATGGTGTAGTCATAGGCAGTGAACTTGACCATCGCATGCTGCCCCGGCCGCAGGAAGGCGATGTCCTGCGGACGGATGCGTGCCTCCACCAGCAGGGTGTCGTCCAGCGGGACGATTTCCACCAGATCGCTGCCCGGCTGGATCACGCCGCCAATGGTGTTGACCAGCAGCTGCTTGACGATGCCGCGCACCGGCGAGGTCACCAGGGTTCGGCTGACCCGGTCCTCCAGCGCCTTGCCGGTTGCCTCGGCCTTGCTCAGTTCAGTGCGCGCCTCGTTGAGTTCCTTCAGGGCGTCGCTGCGGAAGCGCGAGCGGGTCTCGGCGACCTTGCGCTCGACTTCTTTCACCGCGGCCTCGGCGCGGGGAATCGCCAGGGTGGTGGCGTCGAGCTGGCCACGGTTCTCCACTTCCGAGCGCTTCAGGCGCAGCAGTTCCACCTGGGACATGGCGCCCTGCGCCACCAGCGGCGCGGACATGGAGATTTCCTGGCGCAACAGCTCCAGGCTGTTGCGGTATTGCGCCTGCTTGGAGACGAACTCGCGCAGCTCCTGCTGCTTCTGCACCAGTTGCTGCTCGAGGCCGGCGACCTCGTCCTTGAGCTGCTGCTGGCGGCTGTGGAACAGCGCCTCTTCGCTGCTGGCCTGGCCGGGCACCTTGGCGCGCACGTCGTCGGGGACGTTCAGCGCGCGGTCTTCGACCTCCGCGGAGAGTCGCTCCACCCGCAGGAACATGGCCAGGCGGTCGGCCTCGGTCTCGCCGACGTTGGACTGGAAGCGGGTCGGGTCCAGGCGCATCAGCGATTCGCCGGCCTGCACCACCTCGCCTTCGTGGACGAAGATCTGCGAGACGATGCCGCCTTCCAGGTTCTGGATCTTCTGCACCTTGGACGAGGGAATGGCCTTGCCTTCGCCACGGGTCACCTCGTCGATCTGGGCGAAGTGCGCCCACAGGCCGAGGAACAGGACGAAGCCGATCAGCACCCAGATGGTCAGGCGCACCACGCGCGGCGCGTCTTCCACCAGTGCCTTGCTGACTTCGGGAAGCGGCTGGCCGGAGAGGTTGTCGCCGCCCTTGAAATAACCGCCGATGCTGTGGCGAATGCTGCCTTTGGGATCAAGCGACACTGATCTGCCCCTTCTTCAATGCGTCCATCACCACGTCCTTCGGGCCGTCGGCGATGATGCGTCCCTTGTCGATGATCACCAGGCGATCCACCAGGCTGAGCATGGAGGCGCGGTGGGTGACCAGCAGCAGCGTCTTGTCGCCGATGATCGAATGCAGGCGCTGCTTCAGGCGCTCTTCGCCGGCGTTGTCCATGGCGCTGGTGGGTTCGTCGAGCAGCAGGATCGGCGGATCGAGCAGCAGCGCGCGGGCCAGGGCGACGTTCTGCCGCTGGCCGCCGGACAGGTTCAGGCCGCGTTCGCCGACCTGCAGCTCGTAGCCCTGCGGATGCAGGCGGACGAACTCGTTCACGCCGGTCAGCTCGGCCACTTCCAGCACCCGCTCGTCATCCACGTAGCGCGCCCCGCAGACCAGGTTGTCGCGCAGGGTGCCGCTGAACAGGCTGATGTCCTGCGGCACGTAGCCGATGTTGTGGCGCAGCTCGCTGATGTCCAGCTGGCGCACGTCGGCGCCATCCACCAGCAGGCTGCCCTTGTCCGGTTGGTAGAGGCCGACGATCAGCTTGGCCAGGGAGCTCTTGCCCGAGCCGCTGCGGCCGACGATGCCGACCTTCTCGCCGGGGCGGAACTGCAGGTTGATGCCGTGCAGCGCCGCCACCTGCTGGTTCGGGTAGACGAAATCCAGCTCGCGCATCTCGATGCCGCCGCGCAGTTGCGAGCGGGTCAGCGGACGCTCGTCGGCGCTGCGCTCCTGCGGCAGTTCCATCATCTGGTTGGTGGTTTCCATGGACAGGCGCGCCTGCTGGTAGCGCTGGATCAGCCCGGAGAGCTGGGTCAGCGGGCCGAGGGCGCGGCCGTTGAGCATGTAGCAGGCGATCAGGCCACCCATGGACAGGTCGCCGGCGATGATCAGGTAGACGCCGCCGATGATCATCACCACTCCGGCCAGCGCCTGGATCAGCACGGTGCTGTTCATCGCCAGGGACGACAGCAGCTTCACCCGCAGTTCCAGGCGGCTCAGGGTGCCGATGGTCTGCTCCCAGAGGTACTGGCGCTCGCTCTCGGCGTTGTTCACCTTCACCGCGTCGAGGCTGGCCAGGGTCTCGATCAGGCTCGACTGGCGCTCGGCGGACAGCGCCATGGTGCGGTTCATGGTCTCCACCAGCGGCTTCTGCAGCATCCAGCCCAGGCCCGCGGCCAGCGGGAAGGCGACCAGCGGGACGAACACCAGCGGCCCGCCGATGATGCCGATCACCAGCAGGATCAGCAGGGTGAACGGCAGGTCTATCAGGGTGGTGAGCGTCAGCGAGTTGAGGAAGTCGCGCAGCGTCTGGAATTCGTGGATGTTCTGCGCGAACGAGCCGACCCGAGCGGGCCGGTATTTCATGCTCATGCCGACGATGCGCTCGAACAGCGTCGCCGAGATGATCAGGTCGGTCTTCTTGCCGGCCAGGTCCAGGCACAGGCCGCGCATGGTCTTGAGCAGCAGGTCGAACAGGTAGGCGCCGCTGATGCCGATGGCCAGCACCCAGAGGGTGGCGGCGGCCTGGTTGGGTACCACGCGGTCGTAGACGTTCATCACGAACAGCGGCGCGGCCAGGGCGATCAGGTTGATCAGCAGGCTCGCGGCCACCGCGTCGACATACAGCCAGCGCGAGCGCTTCAGGGTGTCGCGGAACCAGCTCTTGGCACGGGGAATGAGCTCGCCGTGCTGCAGGTCGAACTTGTGCTGCGGCTGGGCGAAGAATGCCTGGCCGCTGTAATCCTCCAGCAACAGCTCACGGGACACGCGCACCTCGCCGCCGTCGCTCTCGCTGAGCAGCAGGCGCGCCTGGCCCTCGCCTTCCCAACCCAGCAGCACCGCGCAACGCCCCTCGCGCAGCAGCAGCATGGCCGGTAGCGCAAGCACCGGAATCTGCTCCAGGCGCCGTTGCAACAGGCGTCCCTGCAAACCCGCGCGGGCCGCTGCGCGCGGCAGCAACTCGGCGGTCAGGCGTTGCTCGGGCAGCGGCAGGCCGCTGGTGAGCATGGCGCGGCTGGCCGGCTTCTGGTGCAGTTGGCAGAGCGTCAGCAGGCTGTCCAGCAGCGGGTCATCGAGCAGACCGCGCGGATCGTGACGTGAGGAAACTCGACTGACTTCTTGATCCACGCGGGAGCACTCTAGGTTGGGGCTGGCTTGGGGCCGGAGACCTGATCAGTTCAGGCCCGGCAGCTGGACTTGCGGCTTGAGGTCGGTGCTCACCACGGTCGCCATCGGCGCCACCACGCCCTGGCTCTTGAGCAGCTCGCCCAGAGTGGCCTTGATGCGGTACTGGGTGAACAGCTCGGTGTACTTCAGGTCGACGGCGCGACGCGACGCGTTGAACAGTTCGTTCTCGCTGTCCAGCAGGTCGAGCAGGGTGCGCTCGCCGATGGTGAACTGCTGCTGGTAGGCCTCGCGCACACGGGTGCTGTAGTCCACGTACTGACGGGCGATCGGCAGCTGCTCGCGGGCGTTTTCCAGGGCGTTCCAGGACAAGCCGAGTTCCTCGTTCAACTGGCGCAGGGCGTTGTTGCGAATATCCAGTGCCTGGGTGGCCTGGTACGACTTGGCTTCCAGCTCGGCCTTGTTGCTGCCGCCGGCGAACAGGTTGTAGCGCATGCGCAGCATGGCCTGCCATTCGTTGTTGTGGCCCGGATCGCCATCGATGTTGTTATCGGCACCGCGGGAAAGTTCTGCATCGAATCTCGGATAGAAGGTCGACTTCGCCGCTTCGTACTGCTTCTCCGCCGCCGCCACGTCCGACTCCGCCGAACGCAGGATCGGACTGTTTTCCAGCAGTTGGCGGCGCGCCGCCTGCAGGTCCGCCGGCAGTTGGCCGTTCAGGCCGGAGGGGTCGGCCAGGTCCACCGGCTCGCTGCCCACCACGCTGAAGTAGTTGGTGCGGGCATCGGCCAGGTTGGTCTTTTCGGTGAACAGGTTGTTCTGGGCCTGGGCCAGGCGTGCCTCGGCCTGGTCCTGGTCGGCCAGGCGACCGACGCCGCGCGCGCTGCGCAGGCTGATCTGGTCGTACACCTGCTGGTGGCGCTTCAGGTTGGCTTCGGCCAGACGGACCATCTCCTGGCGGCGCAGCACGTCGGTGTAGACCTGGGCCACTTCCAGCGCGGTGCGCTCGGAGGTGCCGAGCAGCGCGTAGGCGCGGGAGTTCACGGTGGCCTGCTGGCGCCCCACTTCGCTGGAGGTGGCGAAGCCGTCGAACACCATCTGCTGCAGGCGCAGACTGGACTCGCCACGGTTCATGGTTTTCCAGTGGTCATTGCCCTCGGCCCGGGTGCTGGGCGAGTCGGTGCCTTCGCGACCGTAGCCACCGAGCAGGTCAACCGACGGCAGATAGCCACCCTGGGCGGCGCGCAGCTGCTTGTCGGCGGCCAGCCGGCTGTTCACGCCAGCCTGGATTTCCGGGTGGTAGTCGATGGCCTTCTGCATCGCCTGGTTGAGCGTATCGGCATGGGCGGGAAGCACGAATGACAGGGCAAAGGGCACTACTTGAGCGAATCGCAGACGCATGAGGAAAACATCCTTATCAGTGAGATTGCGGCAGCGATTCGATTGCCGCAAAGCGCGTCAAAAGACCGGCGAATACGCTGCAAGGACCCATCGAGAAACGTGACCCATTTCACGAAAAATATTTTGGACAGCACTTCGATATCAAAGTGACATCGATTTGCCAATTGTTTAGGATGGCACGCGAATGGTCAATAGATTGGCATATAAGCAATTTCGTTTTGACATAAAGCCAATTTGCTGACGCCAAATATTTCGCTCTGAATGACAAGGAATGCCCCTGGCGCCGATACGGAAAACGGCCGCCCGGCCGGCACACCAGGTAAGCCTCATCAGGAGAAGTGCATGAGCAGCGTCGTCGCCGTCGTCAAAAGCATCATCGGGCAAGTAGTCGCGGTATCTCCCGAAGGCGCCCAGCGCGTCTTGGTCGAGGGTGACCGCATCTACCAGGGTGAGCAGCTGGTCACGGGCGCCGCCGGCGCCGTGACCCTGGATACCGGCAACGGCCGCGTGGTCGACCTGGGCCGCGACAGCCAGTGGAGCGGCACCGACCAGCCGCACGTGGCGCCCGCGCACGCGCAGGCACAACTCTCCGTACCGAGCACCGAGGACCTGCAGAAAGCCATCGCCGCCGGCCTCGACCCGACCCAGACCCTTGCCCCCACCGCGGCCGGTCCGACCGCGTCCACCGGCGGCTCCGGCGCTGCAGGCGGCGGCCACAGCTTCGTGATGCTCGGCGAGACGGGTGGCCGGGTCGACCCGAACATCGGCTTCTCCACCTCCAACGACGGCCAAGCCTTCGGCCGGCAGCAGCAGGAGCTGGGCGGGCAAAGCCAGCGCGGGCCGAACCACGACCCGCGAGGCCAGGACACCACCCTTCGCACCGATGAAGACACCCCGGTCAGCGGTCGCCTGCGCGCCAACGACCCGGACGGCAATCCGCTGCGCTTCGACCTGGGCGACGCCCCGCGCAACGGCACCGTCGTGGTCAACGCCGACGGCACCTACACCTACACCCCCGGACAGAACTTCAACGGCAACGACAGCTTCACCGTGGTGGTCGATGACGGCCAGGGCGGCCGCGACACCATCACCGTCAACGTTGGCGTCACCCCGGTGAACGATGCACCGGAGGCCGCCAACGACGGCCCCGTCGCCGTCACCGAAGACACCCCGGCCGCCGGCAACGTGCTGACCAATGACCACGACGTCGACGGCGATGCCCTGACCGTCACCGGCTTCAGCTTCGGCGGCAGCAACTACGCCGCAGGCCAGACCGCCACCCTCAATGGTGTGGGTTCGCTGGTGATCAATGCCGACGGCAGCTTCACCTTCACCCCGGCGCAGAACTACAACGGCCCGGTGCCGAGCGCCACCTACACCGTCAGTGACGGCCGGCTGACCGATACCGCGCAGCTGAACTTCGGCGATGTCAGCCCGGTGAACGATGCACCGGTCACTGCCGACCAGTCGCAGACCACCGCGGAAGACACCCCGGTCACGGGCCAGATCGTCGCCACCGATGTGGATCAGGACACGCTCAGCTACACCCTGAAGCCGGGCACTGAACCGGCTCACGGCACCCTGGTGCTGAACCCGGCGACCGGCGAGTACACCTACACCCCGAGCAAGGACTACAACGGCAGCGACAGCTTCACCGTGGTGGTGAGTGATGGCAAAGGTGGCTCGGTCGAATCGGTGGTCAACCTAACCGTGACTCCGGTGAACGATGCACCGGTCACTGCCAACCAGTCGCAGACCACCGCGGAAGACACCCCGGTCACGGGCCAGATCGTCGCCACCGATGTGGATCAGGACACGCTCAGCTATACCCTGAAGCCGGGCACTGAACCGGCTCACGGCACCCTGGTGCTGAACCCGGCGACCGGCGAGTACACCTACACCCCAGCCAAGGACTACAACGGCAGCGACAGCTTCACCGTGGTGGTGAGCGATGGCAAAGGCGGCTCGGTCGAGTCGGTGGTCAACCTCAACGTCACCCCGGTAAACGACGCGCCGGTCGCCCGGAACGATGGTCCGATCTCGGTGACTGAGGACGCCCCGGCCGCCGGCAACGTGCTGGCCAATGACAGCGATGCCGACGGCGACAAGCTGACCGTCACCGGCTTCAACTTCGGTGGCAAGGACTACGCCGCCGGCCAGACCGCAACTATCCAGGGCGTCGGCAGCCTCGTCATCAATGGCGACGGCAGCTTCACCTTCACGCCGGCCCAGGACTACAACGGTCCGGTGCCGAGCGCGACCTACACTGTCAGCGACGGCAGCGCCATCGACACCGCGCAGCTCGACTTCGCCGACGTCACCCCGGTGGACGACGCATCGGTACTGGTTGCCGACACCGACAGCGTCGCCGAGGACACCCCGGCCGCCGGTAGCGTGCTGAGCAACGACCACGATGTGGACAACACGCTGAGCGTCACTGGTTTCAGCATCGATGGCGTACAGGGCAGCTTCACCGCCGGACGAACCGCGAACATCGGCGGCGTCGGCTCGCTGGTGATCAATGCCGACGGCAGCTACATCTTCACCCCAGTGCAGGACTACAACGGCGCGGTGCCCGAAGTTACCTACACCACCAACACCGGCAGCAGCTCCACGCTGAACATCAGCGTCACGCCGGTGAACGATGCGCCGGTAGCCCTGAACGACGGCCCGGTAGCGGTCACCGAAGACACCCCGGCTGCCGGCAACGTACTGACCAACGATAGTGACTTCGACGGCGATGCCCTGACCGTCACCAGCTTCAGCTTCGGCGGCAACAGCTATGCCGCTGGCCAGACCGCGACCATCAACGGCGTTGGCAGCCTCGTCATCAAGGGCGACGGCAGCTTCGCCTTCACCCCGGAAGCGAACTACAACGGCCCGGTACCGAGTGCTACTTACACCGTCACCGATGGCTCGCTGACCGCCACGGCCGACCTGAAATTCGCCGATGTCACTCCGGTGAACGATGCACCGATCGCCCTGAACGACGGCCCGGTAGCGGTCACCGAAGACACCCCGGCTACCGGCAACGTACTGACCAACGACAGTGACGTCGACGGCGATGCCCTGACCGTCACCGGCTTCAGCTTCGGCGGCAACAGCTATGCCGCTGGCCAGACCGCGACCATCAACGGCGTTGGCAGCCTCGTCATCAAGGGCGACGGCAGCTTCGCCTTCACCCCGGAAGCGAACTACAACGGCCCGGTACCGAGTGCTACTTACACCGTCACCGATGGCTCGCTGACCGCCACGGCCGACCTGAAATTCGCCGATGTCACTCCGGTGAACGATGCACCGATCGCCCAGAACGACGGCCCGGTAGCGGTCACCGAAGACACCCCGGCTACCGGCAATGTGCTGACCAATGACAGCGATGTCGATGGCGACAAGCTGACCGTTACCGGCTTCAGCTTCGGCGGCAACAACTACGCAGCAGGCCAGACCGCCACCCTCCAGGGCGTCGGCAGCCTCGTCATCAATGGCGACGGCAGCTTCGTCTTCACCCCGGAAGCGAACTACAACGGCCCGGTGCCGAGCGCCACTTACACCCTCACGGACGGCTCGCTGACCGCCACGGCTGACCTGAGCTTCACCGACGTCACCCCGGTTAACGACGCCCCGGAAACCGCCGACCAGTCCAATACCACTGCCGAAGACACGCCGGTCAACGGTCAGATCGTCGCCACTGACGTCGACCACGATACTCTCAGCTACACCCTGAAACCGGGTGCCGAACCGGCCCACGGCAGCCTGGTGCTGAACCCCGCCACCGGTGAATACACCTACACCCCGGCCAAGGACTACAACGGCACCGACACCTTCACTGTGGTCGTCAGCGACGGTAACGGTGGCGTGGTGGAGTCGGTGGTCAACGTCAACGTGACGCCAGTGAACGACGCCCCGGAAACCGCCGACCAGTCCAAGACCACAGCCGAAGACACGCCGGTCAACGGTCAGATCGTCGCCACCGACGTCGACCACGACACTCTCAGCTACACCCTGAAACCGGGTGCCGAACCGACCCACGGCAGCCTGGCGCTGAACCCGGCCACCGGTGAGTACACCTACACCCCGGCCAAGGACTACAACGGCACCGATACCTTCACCGTGGTCGTCAGCGACGGCAACGGTGGCACCGTCGAATCGGTGGTCAATCTCACCGTCACTCCGGTGAATGACGCGCCGGTCGCCCTGAACGACGGTCCGGGCGCCGTCACCGAAGACACCCAGACCAGCGGCAACGTGCTGACCAACGATAATGATGTCGATGGCGACAAGCTGACCGTTACCGGCTTCAGCTTCGACGGCAACAACTACGCCGCCGGTCAGACCGCCACCCTCCAGGGTGTCGGCAGCCTCGTCATCAATGGCGACGGCAGCTTCACCTTCACCCCGGCGCCGAACTACAACGGCCCGGTGCCGACCGCCACCTACACCGTCAGCGACGGCCAGTTGAGCTCCAGCGCCGAACTCAGCTTCGCCGATGTCAGCCCGGTGGACGATCCGTCGGTTCTGACCCCGGATAGCAAAACCGTCGCCGAAGACAACCCGGCCACCGGCAACGTGCTGACCAACGACCACGACGTGGACAACGCCCTCAGCGTCGCCAGCTTCAGCATCAGCGGCGTCACCGGTAGCTTCAACGCCGGCCAGAGCGCAACCATCAGCGGCGTCGGCAGCTTCACCCTGGGCAGCGACGGTGATTACAGCTTCACTCCGGCCGCGAACTGGAACGGTTCGGTCCCGCAGATCACCTACACCACCAGCACCGGCAGCAGCTCGACGCTGAATATCACCGTCACTCCGGTGAACGACGCACCGGTCGCCCTGAACGACGGTCCGGGCGCCGTCACCGAAGACGCCCAGGCCAGCGGCAACGTGCTGACCAACGACAGCGACGTCGACGGCGACGCCCTGACCGTCACCGGCTTCAGCTTCGGCGGTAACGACTACGCCGCCGGCGATACCGCGACGATCAACGGCGTAGGCTCGCTGGTGATCAACGGCAACGGCAGCTTCACCTTCACTCCGGCCCAGGACTACAACGGCCCGGTGCCAACCGCCACCTATACCGTCAGCGACGGCCAGTTGAGCTCCAGCGCCGAACTCAGCTTCGCCGATGTCAGCCCGGTGGACGATCCGTCGGTTCTGACCCCGGATAGCAAAACCATCGCCGAAGACAACCCGGCCACCGGCAACGTGCTGACCAACGACCACGACGTGGACAACGTCCTCAGCGTCGCCAGCTTCAGTATCGCGGGCGTCACCGGCAGCTTCACCGCCGGCAGCACTGCCACCATCGCCGGCGTGGGTGAGTTCAGCCTGGACAGCGATGGCCAGTACCGCTTCACACCGGTGGCGGACTGGAACGGCTCAGTCCCGCAGATCAGCTACACCACCAATACCGGCAGCAGCTCCACGCTGGACATCACCGTCACCCCGGTGCAGGACAAGCCGGTCGCCAACGACGATCACTTCACCATCGCCGAAGACACCCCGCTGAGCTTCAACATCGGCGACCTCAGCGCGCTCACCGGCAACGACACCGATGCCGATGGCGACCATCTCTCCGTCTACATGGTCAGCAGCCCGGTGAACGGCACGCTCGACATCGTCGGCGGCCAGTTGGTCTTCACCCCGACGGCCAACTACAGCGGCCCGGCCTCCTTCACCTATGGGATTCACGACGGCAACGGCAACGTCGCCACCGGTACCGTGCATATCACCGTCACTGCGGTGGATGACCCCTCCGTGCTGGTCGCCGACACTGGCAGCGCAGAAGAAGACCACTCCGCCACGGGCAACGTGCTGAGCAACGATTCGGACGTCGACAACCTGCTGAGTGTTGCCAGCTTCAGCATCGCCGGCCTGTCCGGCAGCTATGCCGCCGGCTCCGTGGTCAATATCGCCGGCAAGGGCGAGTTCACCCTGGGCGCCGACGGCCAGTACAGCTTCACCCCGCAGCCCGACTGGAACGGTGCGGTGCCCCAGGTCACCTACACCACCAATACCGGCTTCAGCAGCACCCTGGACGTCAGCATCACCCCGGTCAACGATGCGCCAGTGGCGCACGATGATCACTTCACCATCGCCGAAGACACGCCGCTGACCTTCAACTTTGGCGACTTCGGCGCTCTGACCGGCAACGACACCGATGTAGACGGCGATCACCTCTCCGTCTACATGCTCAGCAGCCCGGTGAACGGCACGTTCGACATCGTCGGCGGCCAGCTGATCTTCACCCCGGCGCCGAACTTCACCGGTCAGGCCTCCTTCACCTATGGCGTCCATGACGGCCACGGCGGCATCGACACCGCCACCGTCTACATCAACGTCACCCCGGTGAACGATGCTCCCAGCACCGCCGACCAGGCCGTCAACGGGCCGGAAGACACCCCGATCCCCGGCCAGATCCCGGCCAGCGACATCGACGGCGATACCCTCAGCTACGCCGTGGTCAGCGGCAAGGAACCGGCCAACGGCACCTTGTCCCTGGACAGCGCCACCGGCCAGTACGTCTATACGCCGAACGCCAACTACCACGGCCCCGACAGCTTCACCGTGGGCATCAGCGATGGCAACGGCGGTTATGTCGAATCCATCGTGACGATCAATGTCACTCCGGTGAACGACGCACCGATCGCCCGCAATGATGGCCCGGTATCAGTTACCGAAGACACCCCGGCCAGCGGCAACGTCCTCACCAACGACAGCGATGTCGACGGCGATGCCCTGAGCGTCACCGGCTTCACCGTCGGCGGCAACAGCTACGCCGCCGGCGATACCGCCACCCTCAGCGGGGTCGGCTCGCTGGTGATCAACAGCAACGGCAGCTTCACCTTCACCCCGGCGCCGAACTACAACGGCCCGGTGCCGACCGCGACCTACACCGTCAGCGACGGCAAGCTCACGGCCACCGCCGACCTCAGCTTCGCCAACGTCACCCCGGTGGACGATCCGTCGGTTCTGAGCCCGGATAGCAAAACCGTTGCCGAAGACACCCCGGCCAGCGGTAACGTGCTGACCAACGACCACGACGTGGATAACCTCCTCAGCGTCGCCAGCTTCAGCATCGCGGGCGTAAACGGCAGCTTCAATGCCGGCCAGAGCGCGACCATCAGCGGCGTCGGCAGCTTCACCCTGAGCGGCGACGGCAACTACAGCTTCACCCCGGAGAAGGACTGGAACGGTGCGGTCCCGGAGATCACCTACACCACCAACACCGGCAGCAGCTCGACGCTGAACATCACCGTCACGCCGGTGAACGATGCGCCGGTTGCCAACGTCGACAGCGCCACCGTCAATGAGGACAGCTCGGTCACCCTCGACGTGCTGCACAACGACGCCGACGTGGACGGCGACCCTCTGATCGTCACCGGGGCCAGCGCCGGCAACGGCAGCCTGGTGATCAATGCCGACGGCACCGTCACCTACACGCCGAAGGCCAACTTCAGCGGCACCGACACCATCACCTACAGCATCAGCGATGGCAACGGCGGTACCTCCACCTCGACGGTGAACGTGACCGTCATCGCCGTGGCGGACAAGCCGAACCTCAGCCTGGATAGCAGCACCGGCCATCCGCCGGCCACCGGCCTGACCCTGGAAAGCTGGACGGGCCTGGCGCTGGGTAGCAACGGCAGCGGTGCCGCACCTTCCACCCTGCAATCGGTCATCGATGGCGCCGGTACGCCCAACAGCAACGGCTCGATCAACAGCGTGAACAACGCCAGCGTCAGCGCCGGCACCGCCAACAAGGTCAGCGGCCTGATCTTCCTCGAGGCCGGCCACACCTACACCTTCAGCGGCATGGGCGATGACAGCATCCGCCTGGTCGTCGGCGGCACTAACGTCGCCGAAGCCACCTGGGGCGGCACCGGTGGCCAGTTCAGCGGCACTTTCACGCCCACCGAAAGCGGCTACTACAGCCTCGCCCTCTACCAGCACAACCAGAGCGGCCCGGGCAGCTACGACCTGAAAATGTCCGACAACGGCAGTGCGGCGCAGACCCTCGGCACCGGCAACGCGCTGGTCTACCACAACACCGGCGAGCTGACCGGCGCGGGCGAGCGCCTGGGCGACCTGGTCGGCAGCAATGGCCAGGGGCACTACACCGTCTTCGGGCCCAACGAAGGCAACGAAGACACCAGCATCCCGCTGTCGAAGATCAATGCGGCGCTGGTCGATACCGACGGTTCGGAAAGCCTGTCGATCAGCATCAGTGGCATCCCCAATGGGGCCACCCTGAGCGACGGCACCCACAGCTTCACCGCCGACGCCAGCGGCGGCAGCGTGGACGTCACCGGCTGGAACCTCTCCAACCTGACCTTCACCCCGCCGAGCAATGCCAACGGCACCATCACCCTGCAGGTGAACGCCACCTCCACCGAGGCAAGCAACCACGACCAGGCGACCACCACCCTGCCGCTGGACATCCGGGTGCATGCGGTCAACGACGCCCCCGGCGGCACCGACAACAGCATCACCCTCAACGAAGACGGCAGCCGCACCTTCAACGCCGCCGACTTCGGCTTCACTGACGTGGACCAGGGCGACAGCCTGAGCGCCGTACGCATCGACGGCCTGCCGACCGCCGGCAGCCTGACCCTCAACGGCGTCGCCGTGATCGCCGGCCAGGTGATCGCCGCCAGCCAGTTGGGCGGCCTGGTATTCACCCCGGAGTCCAACGCCAGCGGCAGCCATTACGCCGACTTCACCTTCTCGGTGAAGGACAGCGCCGGCGCCTTCGACCCGACGCCGAACACCATCACCCTGAACGTCAACTCGGTGAACGACGCGCCGCTGTCGGCGGATGCCACGGCCAGCATCTATATCGGCAAGACCTACACCTTCGGGCTGAACGACTTCGCCTTCAACGACAGCGCGGACGGCCAGTCCCAGGGCATGCAGGCCGTCATCATCAAGGCCCTGCCCGATACGGGCACCCTGTGGCTCGACGGCAGCAAGGTCGTCGCCGGCCAGGCCATCGCCCCCAGCGCCATCGCCGGCGGCAAGCTGACCTTCGTACCGGACGCCGCGGGCAGTAACGCGCACTTCGACTTCGCCGTGCAGGACGGCGGCGGCACCGCCAACGGTGGCGTAGATACCTCGGCGACCCACGGCTTCGACATCCGTGTCGGCCAGGTACAGATCCCCGGCACCGATCCCAACGGCGACAACATCCTGACCGGCGGCCCGGGCGACGACGTGATCCTGGGCGATGTGGGCGGCACCCTGACCGTCACCCAGCCGGGCACCAACTACAACATCGCCCTGATCGTCGATACCTCCGGCAGCATGGGCTACAACCTTGCAGGAGTCTCCGGCACGGCCTACGCCGACTCGCGGATGAAGCTGGTCAAGGACGCACTGATCAACCTCGCCAACCAGCTCAAGGGCCACGACGGGGTGATCAATATCGCCCTGATCGGCTTCGACAGTACCGCCAGCATCAAGGTCAGCGTGAATGACCTGACCGATGCCAACATCAAGCTGTTGACCGATGCCATCGGCAACTCGCAGTACGAGGGCCTGCAGGCTGGCGGCGGTACCGACTACCAGGAGGCGTTCGGCCAGGCGGTGAACTGGTTCAACGGGCAGCAGAACGGCAACGAGAACGTCACGCTGTTCCTCACCGACGGCGACCCGACCGAGTCCACCGGCAGCGGCACCCTGATGCAGAACACCACGCAGGCCTTCGCCGGCCTGTCGGCGCTCAGCGAGGTCCGCGCGATCGGCATCGGCACCAACGTCAACGAAGCCACGCTCAAGTACTTCGACAACACCTCGGTCACAGGCACTGGTTCGGTGACCTACTACAAGGGCACCACCCTGTTCGACTTCGAGGGCAGTACCGCTTTGCCCAGCGGATGGACCGGGCACACCGATGGCAACGGCTCGGTCAGCATCAGCGGCGGCAAGCTGCAAATGATGGACACCCACGTGAAGAGCGGCTCCAGCACCGTCGTGAGCTCGAACCTGACGGTTGCTCAGGGCAAAACCTCGACCTTCAGCTTCGACCTGGTCAAGAACATGATGAAGGGCGACCAGTTCACCTGGACGTTGGAGAAGCAGAAGGCCGACGGTAGCTGGGGCCAGGTCGACCAGGACACCCTCGACTCCAACGATAACGGCGGCACCCTCACCACCATTGCCGTAGGCGCGGGCACCTATCGCCTCGAATTCGAGCTCAACGACAACAGCGACAAGGGCAAGGACAATAACGCCACCGTCACCATCGACAACATCTCGCGCAACGACCAGGTCGCAGCCCCGGTCGGCCAGGTCGATATCGTCACCCAGGCCAACCAGCTCAATGCCGCCCTGCACGGCGGTTCCAGCAGCTCGGACCTCGCGCCCTCGGGCAACGACACCGTCCACGCAGGCTCGGGCAACGACATCGTCTTCGGCGACAGCATCAACACCGACAACCTGCCCTGGGGCGTCAACGGCAACCCGGTCAAACCGGCCGAGCTGCCGGCGGGCTCCGGCGTCAGCGCGCTGTCGGCGTTCCTGGAGCTGAAGAACGGCCACGTGGCGACCTCCGAGGAGATGTACAGCTTCATCAAGGAAAACCACGCGCTGTTCAACGTCGACGGCGACACCCGTGGCGGCAGCGACAACCTCTACGGTGGCGACGGCAACGACATCCTCTACGGCCAGGGCGGCAACGACTTCCTGTTCGGCGAGGGCGGTAACGACATCCTGCTGGGAGGCACCGGCAGCGACCAGCTCACCGGCGGCCAGGGCAACGACATCCTCACCGGCGGTGCGGGTGCCGACACCTTCATCTGGAAGGCCGGCGATATCGGCAACGACACCATCACCGACTTCAATGCCGGTGAAGGCGACCGCATCGACATCAGCGACCTGCTGCCGGATGCCGCGCAGAACGACATCCTCAGCTACCTGAAGGTAGACACCAGCACCTCGACCCTGCAGGTGAGCACCACCGGCCAGGTCAACAGCGGCGCGGACGTCACCATCAAGCTGAGCGGCGTGGACCTGACCAGCTACGGCTCGACCTCCACCGAGATCGTCAACAAACTGGTGGCGGGCTCCGATCCCGTGGTCAAGACTGAGCATCACTGATTCCCCGTTGCCGCCAGGCGACGAAAGAGTCAGTCTCAGCCATCGCGCCAGCGGCGCCATCCTTTGCGATGGCGCCGCTGGCGTACTTTCACATCCGACAATGGGGACGGGTCGATGCTGTACATCCAGCGCAACGCCGAAGGAAAACTGGCGCGCGTCGAAGACGCCGAGTTCGACGGGATGACCGGAACGCTGCCAGCCGACCATCCGGACATCCTGGCCTGGCAGGCCGCCGAGAGCAGCCTGCTGCACCTCAAACAGAGCGACCTGGACATGATCCGGGTGCTGGACGACCTGATCTCGGTGCTGATCGCCAAGGGCGTCATTCGCATCACCGACCTGCCGCCGGCCGCACGCTCCAAGCTGCTCAACCGTACCCAGGCCCGTGAGGCGCTGGGCGGGTTGACCCGGCTGATCAATGACGATGAGGAAACGGGGCTGATCTGAGCCCCGTTTTCATTGGCAGGGAAAGGCACCCTGCAAAACCTGTCGGCGAGGCGCTTTTCTGTAGGAGCGAGCTTGCTCGCGAACAGTTCGCAGGGCAACTCGGGTGTTATCCACCGTCCTGTTCGGTGTTCATGCGTCGCTTCAGCGTGCGCGGGTATTACTTGTTTCGCCCCCTCGGGCGAGTCACTTTCTCAAACGCGAGAAAGTAACCAAAGCGCTTGCCCCTGCATCCGGTTTTTCGCTTAGGCGAAAAATACCCTCGTCGAACCGGAGTTTCAGGGGCACGCCGCGAAGGGCCATCCCTGGCCCATCGCGGCTCTCGCGACATCCATGTCGCTCAACCCCTGAAACTCCGGTCCAACGAGGCCTCCTGAAAGGGGCGGTCCGGAGTGCGTTGAGATTTCGCTGGAAGTCCTAAATAGCCAGAGCCAAGAGCACAGCGCGCTGAATCTGCTTTCGTAGGAGCGGACCTTGTCCGCGAAATCCCTCGCGGATGAATCTGCGCCGACAGGCGAGTACCAGTGTATTGCGCAGGCTCCTAAAAAAGGCAGCAATCACCACGGCGCCGGCCCACCAAACAACTGCCCCTGCGCCCCCTGAATCCCCATCTCGCGCAGCACGCGGAACTCCCCTGCCGTCTCCACCCGCTCGGCGATCAGCGGCAGGTCGATGCTGTGCGCGGCGCGCTGCATGGCTTCGATGAACAGGCGCTTGTCGTTCTCCTGGTCGATGGCGCGGATGTGGCTGCCGTCCACCTTCAGGTAGGCCAGGCCAAGGCGGGCCAGGTTGCCGATCATGCTGAAACGCCCACCGAAATGCTGCAGGCTCAGGCGGTAGCCCAACTCGCGCAGGCGGCGGGTCAGGATTTCCAGCACTGCCTGGGCCGGCAACTGGTCTTCCTCCAGCTCCAGGGTCAGGCGCCCGGCGAACTGCGGGTGCTGGCGCAACAGGTCGAACACCTTCCCGGTGGCCCACTCATCGCGCAGCAGCGCCGCCGACAGGTTCAGCGCGAGCGGCCGGTCGTGGCGGGCCAGGTCGGCGAGCACGCTTTCCAGCATCAGCAGGTCGAGCCGCGCGGTCCAGCCGAAGCGGTCCAGCCAGGGCAGGAAGCGTCCGGCGGCGATGTGGCCGCCCTGCCCGTCCGGCAGGCGCGAGAGCACCTTGTAGTGCAGTATCCGGGTGGGCTCGTTGCAAGCCACCACCGGCTGGAAATACAGCTGGAAGCGCTTGTGGGCCAGGGCCTGGCCCAGCAACTGGTGCCAGGCATGGCGCTCTTCGGCGACCGGGCTCGCACCGCCCTGCAGGAATGCCCAGCAGCGTTCCCCCTCACGCTCGGCCAGGGCCAGCGCCTCATCGGCCAGCACCAGCAGCGCCTGCGCCGACTCACCGGAAACGAAAGGCACCAGCCCCATGCTCGCCACCGGGCTCACATCGCTGGCCCCGGTGCTGGCCAGGGCCGCCAGCATGGTCTCCAGGCGCATCGCCAGGGCAGGCGCGTCCTCGGGCATCAGCCCCGGCGCCAGCATCACGAACTCACCGCCCCGGCTGCGCGCCAGGGTCAGGCCGGCGCCCAGGTCCTGTCCAGCCAGGCGCAGCTGATCGGCCACCGCCTTGAGCAACTGGTCGACACGCTGGCCGCCCAGGCGCTGGTTCAGGCCGGCCAGGTCACGCACCCGCAGGACCAGCAACAGCCCGCTGCCGACCTGGTCCTCGGCGCTCAGACGGGCGTGTAACTGCATATCGAAGAAGCGCCGGTTGCCCAGGCCGGTCAGGCTGTCCAGGTAAGCCTCGTCGCGCAGCCGTTCGCTGCGTTCGGCCTGTTCCTGGAACAGCGCCTTGAGCTTTTCCACCATCTGGTTCATCGCCTGCACCACACGGCGCAGCTCGGGAGTACGCGGCAGCTCGGGCACGCTGAGGAACTCGCGGCGGGCAATGGCGTGGGACTGCTCCACCATGTAGTCCAGTGGCTTCAGTTGGCGGCGCAGCAGGACCGCCCCGAGCACGCCGCTGGCCACCCCGCACAGGGCCAGCCACAGCAGGCTGCCCAGTGCGCTCTGCCAGAGCTTGGCGATGGCGAACATCGGGTGGCTCAGCACCTCGACCCGCGCCGCCTGGGTCCAGCCGCGGCTGACGATGGCGTCACCGCCGGCCGAATGCAGGTCGATCAGCGCAACGAACCACTGCGGCACCCTGGCCGCCACCGCGTCCGGCACGCCGGTGCGCTCGACGATCACCTTGCCGCTGGCCAGGTCGACCACGCGGATGCTCTCGAAGTAGCCGCTGTCGAAGATCGAGCTGACCATCAGCTCGACCATCGCCGGATCATCGATGTTCGGCGTGAGCGACAGCCCCAGCGCCGTCGCGGCGTCCTGGGCGTGGGAGCGCAGCTGGTTGACGTACTGCTCGCGGGAGCTTTCCAGGCTGACCATGAAGCTGCCGCTGAAGGCGACCACCAGGAACAGGCAGATGGCGATGAGCAATTGTTTGAACAGGGACATAGTGTCTCCACGCTCTCATTCGTTCAGGGGAAAGCCTTGGGCTTTCATTTTCTTCAGCAGGTCCTGCCAGCGAGACAGCCGCTTGCTGTCGCCGACCTGCTTGCCGCCGCTGGCGTTGGCCAGCCACAGCCCTTCACCGTTGAAGGCGTACACCGGTTGCAGGTCGGTGCGCTGGCTGGCCGGCAACAGGCTGCCGATCAGGTTGTCCAGCACCAGCGGCACCGCATCGGGGCGGGGGTAGTACGTCAGCACCATGTGCGCCTGGTTCAGGCGCAGCGCCTTGACGTAGGTGATGCGCAGCTTCTGTGCCGGCACGCCGAGATGCCGCAGGCTGATGTACTTGGCGATGGCGAAGTCCTCGCAATCGCCAGCGCCCTTGAGCAGCGCCTCCACCGGCGTCGCCCAGTAGTCCACGTCGCCCCACAGGCTGATGTCGTCGGTGAAGCGCAGTTGCGCGTTGAAGAAGCGGTTAACCGCCTGCAGCTGCTCGCCCTCGGGCAGGCCGCCGGACTCCTCGAGCAGGCGCTGCCAGGCGTCAATACGCGCCCGTCCCTCCCCCAGCGGGCCATAGAGCGATTCGGCGCGCTGCGCGATCAGACGGAAGTCCCAGGCATCCGGTTGCGCGCCGGCCAGCACGGCGAGCGACACCGCCAGCGCCAGGAGCAGGGCTGCGGGCCGATAACGGCGCAACGCACGGATGGAAGGGCTGGACACGATCGCGACTTCTCGACTGCGAAGACGCACGCCTGGCCAGGCGTACGCCGGAGCGGCATGGTGCAAGCTGGTCGCGAAAAAAACAATGGCACAATGCAATCAAGCACTGTGCCATTGTCGGTCCGGCAGGAGGGGATCAGCTCTTCTGCGTCGGGGTGACGATGTCGAACCAGAAGTCGAAGTCGTCGAGCATGCCGAACAGCTTCGCCAGCAGCAGCGGATTGCCCGAGCTCTTGAGCTTGCCCTCGAACACCAGGCGCACTGGCGAGACTTCCTTGAGCAGCAGGCGGTTGAGGTCGGCGCGGTCGATGGTGACGGTCTGCCCGGCACTTTCGCTCTGCACGCCCTTGATGTTGTTCAGGTGCGAGTTCTTCAGCTCCAGCAGGTACTGCTCCTTCACGTCCGGCAGCACCAGGTTGATGCTCAGGTCCTCACCCTCGGCCTTCTGCGCATTCAGGCGCACGCCGAGGTAGTCGAACAGCAGGCCGGTATCCATCGCCGCCAGGGCGTCGGAACTGGTGACCCGCAGCGACGGCTGGTCACGCGGCACGCCGTTGCGCAGCTCCTGCGCGGCCACCAGGTAGCTGTTGCGCCAGCCGGCGTTCTCCGACTGGTAGCCGAGCTGTTCCAGGGCGTCGGCCTGCAGGTCGCGGGCGGCCTGGTTGGACGGATCGGCGAAGACCAGCTTGTTGACCACCTCGACCACCCAGCGGTACTCGCCCTTGTCGTAGGACTGCTTCGCCAGTTGCAGCAGGTGATCGGCGCCGCCCATGAACTCCACGTACTTCTTCGCCGAGTCCTCCGGCGCCATCGGGTTGAGGGTCGCCGGGTTGCCGTCGTAGTAGCCCAGGTACTTGTTCACCACCGCCCGCACGTTGTGGCTGACGCTGCCGTGGTAGCCCCGGTTGTACCACTCGTTGGCCAGCTCCGGCGGCACCTGGAAGCGCTCGTGGATCTGGTTGATGGTCACGCCCTGGTTGGCCAGGTACAGGGTCTGGTCGTTCAGGTAGCCATACAGGTCGCGCTGCTTTTCCAGGGTGCGGACGATATCGTCGTGCCCCCAGCGCGGCCAGTTGTGCGAGGCGAGCAGCACCTCGGCCTTGTCGCCGTAGCGGTGCAGCGCCTCGTTGATGTACTTGCTCCAGCCCAGCGCGTCGCGGGTCTCGGCGCCGCGCAGGGTGTAGAGGTTATGCAGCGTGCCGGTGACGTTCTCGGACATCAGCAACGCCTTTTGCTGCGGCAGCCAGACGTTCATTTCGGCCGGCGACTCGGTGCCCGGGGTATTCTGGAAGGTGACCGGCACGCCGTCGATCTCCAGCTCCTGCAAGTCGCCCTCGATCACCTTGGTCGGCGCCAGGATGCTCAACGGCCCGCGCGCCACGGCCTTGCCGATGGCCATGTCGACCTGGCCCTGCTCGCCCTTGGGCAGCAGGGTGCCGTACTGGAAAGTGGCACGGCGGATCATGGCGTTGCCGGCCAGCACGTTCTCCTTGATCGCCGCTTCCATGAAGCCCTTGGGGGCGATGATCTGCACCTCGCCCTTGTCGACCTGCTCCGGGGTCACCAGCCCCTTCACCCCGCCGAAATGGTCGACGTGGGCGTGGGTATAGATGACCGCGCGGATCGGCTTCTGTCCCAGCTCCTGGCTGACCAGTGCATAGGCCGCCTTGGCCGTGGCCGGGGTGGTCAGGGTGTCGATGACGATCCAGCCGCTCTTGCCCTCGACGAAGGTGATGTTGGCGAGGTCGAAGCCGCGCACCTGGTAGACGCCGTCGACAACCTTGTACAGGCCGTACTTCAAGTTCAGCAGGGCCTGGCGTTGCAGGCTCGGGTTGATGCTGTCGATGTCCTTGCCGGCGTTGAGGAAGTCGTAGCTGCCCAGTTGCCAGGCGATGCTGCCGTCATCGTTCTTGATCACCAGGTTCTCCGGGCGCTTGATCAGCCCCTTCTCCACCCGGTCGAAGTCGGCGCGGTCGGAGAACGGCAGCGACTCGCGCACCTTCTGCTGGGCGGCGATGGTGAACTCGGTGGGCGGCTTGGGCTGCTCGGCGGCGGCGAGCAGGCCGGGGCAGAAGCTGGCCAGCAGAACGGCGGCGGAAAGACGGGACATCGGAGGACTCCGGGATTTTGTTGTTGTGCTCGCACTATGCCGGCCGTCGCGCTAATAATTCCAATGCATTCCAATTTCATAATCCATGCAGGAAGCGCATGAGTGATCTCCGCCAGCTCCGCCATTTCGTCGCCCTCGCCGAACACGGCCATTTCGCCCGCGCCGCCGACGCGGTGAACCTGAGCCAACCCGCCCTGTCGCGGAGCATCCAGGCGCTTGAGGGCCAGTTGAACTGCCAGCTGGTGGATCGCAATCCGCGTGGCGTGACCCTCACCGCCCACGGCCGGCTGGTACTGGAGCACGCCCGCCGCCTGCTGGCCGGCGACCGCGCGCTGAGGAACGCCGTGCTGCAACTGGCGGACCTGGAGACCGGTGAGCTGCGCCTGGGCGCCGGCCCCTTCCCCGCCGCGCGGCTGATGCCGCAGGTGCTCGCGCGCTACAGCAGCGTGCACCCGAAGGTGTCGGTCCTGCTCTCCATCGAGAACTGGAGCGAACTGCACCAGCGCCTGCTGGACGATGAAATCGAACTCTTCATCGCCGACTACCGCGAACTGGAAGGCGACAGCCGCCTCGACATCCTGCCGCTGCGGGTACACCAAAGCGTGCTGTTCTGCCGCCCGGGGCATCCCTTGATCGGCACGAAACCGTCAGTGGAGCGCCTGCTCGACTACCCACTGGCCGGCCCGCGCCTGCCGCGCGACGCCCAGGAGCGCCTGGCCCGGAACCTCGGGCGCGAGCAGCCGCTGAGCGTGCAATGCGACGACGTGCTGATGCTCAAGGAGCTGGTGAAAGGCAGCGACGTACTTTGCCTGGCCACCTGGGACGTGGTGGCCGACGATGTAGAGGCAGGGCGCCTGGCCGTGCTGCCCTGGCCCAACCGCGACGACGCTTCAGCGCGTGGCTCCGCCTACGCCCTGATACGTCACGCCAGTCGCAGCCTGTCGCCGGCGGCCAGCCAGTTCGTCAGTTTATTGCTGGAAGAGGACGCGGCGTTTCGCGCCGCGCCCTGACGGTCAGGGCTCAGCGACTCCAGCCCTCGTAGCGATCGTGATCGCGGTCGTGGTAGTCCCGGCGGTAATCGCGGTGCGGGCGGTCATTCCAGCCTCGGTCATGCCAGCCGCGATCGTGGTCGTATTCGTGAATCACGCAACCGGTCAACGGAAGGATGAGCAGTACAGCAGCGAAGATGCGACGCATGGCGCCTCCTGAAACGAGCCGGCAGCCCCGCGGGAATGCGGGGCGATGATTCTCCCGGTCTCACAGGATCAGACATTTCAGCCAGGCGCCGGTGCGGCTGCGCAAAGTAAAGCTTTGGTAAATCAGCCGTTTACAGTTTCCAGACGGCGCTGACGGCGGCTCTGCAGGTGCAGCACGCCGAACAGCAGGACCTGCAACTGTTCCCCCGGCGAGCGGCGCCGCGCCAGCAGCAGCACCTCGCCGACATGCACCAGCAGCATCACGCCGGACACCCAGAGCAGCGGGCGATGCAACTCGCCGAACGGGTAGACCAGGTTGAGGACGGCGGCGAGCCAGAACATGGCCAGCGCACCCTTGGCGAAGCTCAGCAATTCGGACATGAGGTTGTTTCCCTGTATGAAGGTCGGTGCAGTCTGCCGGCCGCCTCCTCCTCGGCGCTCCTGTCTTTCGACTGGCCGCACATCTCGTTGGGCCCCTCGCTCCCAGAGGTACGCACCGATGCGCTCTTCGTAGGAGCGCCCTTGCTCGCGAACCCTACCCCACACCTCCCCCCGCTGGCTGACCACCTCATGGAAGCCCCCCTGGCATGAGCTAGAGTCCAAGCATCACCCGTCGCAAGGATCGGCCATGCCCGAACTCAGCCACCAGCAGGCGCAGCGCCGCGTCGATGACATCCTGGCCTTCGACCGGGAACTGCGGCGCCTGCACGACGAGGGCGCGCTTACCCTCGACGCCACGCAACGCGAACGCCTGCACGCTCACCAGCAACGCCTGCTCGCCGACTACCGCGCGCGCTTCGACATCGACCGCGACAGCCAGGACCAGCGGCTGTCCCTTGGGATGCGCGTGGCCTCCTTCCTCGGCGCGCTGGCCCTGGCGGCCAGCCTGTTCTTCCTGTTCTACCAGTTCTGGGGGCTGTTCGTGGAAACCGCCCAGGTGGCCGTCCTCATCGCCGCCGCACTGGGCAGCCTGCTGCTGACCCTCGTCCTGCAGCGTCGCGACGCCTCCGGCTACTTCGCCAGGCTCGCGGCCATGCTGGCCTTCGCCTGCCTGGTGCTGAACGTGGTGATGATCGGGCAGATCTTCAACATCACCCCCTCGGACAAGGCCCTGCTGCCCTGGGCCGCCTACGCCCTGCTGCTGGCCTACACCTGCAACGCCCGCCTGCTGCTGGCCGCCGCGCTGATCTGCGTGATGGGCTACGTCGCCGCACGGGTCGGCACCTGGAGCGGCGAGTACTGGCTGGATGTGGGCGAGCGCCCGGAAAACTTCTTCCCCGCCGCCCTGCTGATCTTCCTCGTGCCCTCGCTGGTCGGCCAGGGACGTTTCGACGGCTTCGCCGCGATCTACCGGGTATTCGGCCTGCTCGGGCTGTTCCTGCCGATGCTGGTGCTGGCCAACTGGGGCGGCGGCAGCTACCTGCCGCTGGGCTTCAGCACGGTGGAAAACCTCTACCAGGTGCTCGGCTTCGTCGCCTCGGCGCTGGTCATCTGGCTCGGCGCGCGCCGCGAATGGCCGGAGGTGGTGAACACCGGGCTGACCTTCTTCGTGGTGTTCCTCTACACCAAGTTCTTCGACTGGTGGTGGGCGGTGATGCCCAAGTACCTGTTCTTCCTCGTGCTGGGTCTGTGCGCGGTGCTGATCCTGCTCGTGCTGCGCCGCCTGCGTAACGTCCACGGGCTGCTGGGAGGGAATCAGCCATGAACTGGACCCGCACCCATGCGCTGCTCGGCGGCGTCTCGCTGATCCTGCTGGTCAACGCCGTGGCCCTGGGCGGCGTGGCCTGGAACCGCTCAGGCACGCCGGACAGCCAGTCGCAACTGAGCCAGCGCGAACTGGCGCACAACAGCACCTGGCATAACGAAAACAGCGGCCTGAGCCTGCGCCTGAACTGGCGCTTCCCCAGCGAGGACGAAGGCGCCGGCCCGCACAGCCGCGCCTGGGAGCCGCGCATCACGGCCAAGCAGATGGCCGGACTCGGCTTCCGCATGCCCGAACAGGTGGACGACGACAGCGCCCGCCAGTTCGACCGCCAGCAATCGCGCGCCGCCCTGCTGGTGCTGGAACTGGACGGCCCGCTGTACCAGCGCGAACTGCAACTGGCGCGCAAGCGCCTGGACGAAGCCCGACAGGCTGCCTCCGCGGCGCCGGGCAACCCGAAGCTGGCCTACGAACTCAAGGACAGTCAGAGCGCCCTGAAAAGCGAAGAGAAGTACGCCTCCCGCCTGCTGCTGAAAGACGTCGGCCTCGACCTGCAGGCCCTGCGCCAGCGCTACCCGGACCGCCAGCGCTACCTGATCGTGCATGGCCGGGTGCGACCGATCTCGCTGTTCCACGAACACATCTGGACCCTCGGCGGCACCGCCAGCGCCCTGGGCGTGGACAGCATCAACGTGCCGCAGCGCTGGCGGCAGGCGCTGGAAGAGGACAGCTGGCAGGCGGACGAGGACCGTGAGCGGATGCAGCGCTTCAATGCGCAGATCGCCTTCGGCCAGCGACTGGAGCCCTGGATCGAACGCATCGAGGTCGCGCCGAACGGCTCCTGACCGGCGCCCGCCGCGTCGATCCGAATCCGCTTGCGCAAGGCGCACGGGCGCTGCACCCTGTGCGCCCGCATCGCACCGTCTGCCTCGCACCACCCGGTCATGAACGACGTCACTCCCGATCCCAGCCGCTGCCCGCTCTGCGGCCAGTCCAACCGCTGCACCCAGGCCGACCCGGCGCTGGAAGGCCAGGCGTGCTGGTGTTTCAGCGAGCGCATCGAGCGCAACGCCCTGGAACGCATCCCACCCGAGCTGATCGACCGCGCCTGCCTCTGCCCGCGCTGTGCCGCCGGGCTTGCCCCCCAGGGCCAGGACGCCGACGAGAACCGCTGATGCGCCTGGACCGATTCATCGCCAACCTGCCCCGCTTCAACCGCCAGCAGGCCCGCCAGTTGCTCGCCGAAGGCCGCTTGCGCGTCGATGGCCAGGTGGTGCGCGACGGCCTTCACGAAGTCCGCGAGTTCAGCCGGGTGGAGCTGGACGATGAGCTGCTGCAGGTCGGCAAACCCGCCCGTTACTTCATGCTGCACAAGCCCGCCGGCTGCGTCAGCGCCACCCGCGATGCCGAACACCGCACCGTGCTCGACCTGCTGGACGAGCCGGACAAGCACGAACTGCACATCGGTGGCCGCCTGGACTACAACACCACCGGCCTGCTGCTGATCACCAACGACGGCCAGTGGTCGCGGCGCATGACCCTGCCGGGACGCAAGCTGCCGAAGGTCTATTACGTCGAAACCGAAGACCCCATCGAAGCGCACTACGCGCAGACCTTCGAGCAAGGCCTGTACTTCGCCTTCGAGGACCTCACCACCCTGCCGGCCCAACTGGAAATCCTCGCCCCGCGCGCGGCGCGCCTGACCCTGCACGAAGGCCGCTACCACCAGGTCAAGCGCATGTTCGGCCACTTCCAGAACAAGGTGACGCGCCTGCACCGCGAGAGCATGGGCAGCCTCATGCTCGATCCGGCATTGCAACCCGGCCAGTACCGCGCGCTGACGGCGCAGGAGATTGCCGAACTGGGGTGAGCCTCGCCCCAATGCCGCATGCACGCCCCACGATCACCTGCACACCAAGCCCGGCCAATCCCCCGCAGACCGTTCAGCCCGGCGGTTTGCAGCCTCCGCCACGGCTTGGCTAAGCTCCAGGCAAATCCGCGTCCCAAGGAAAGGTGATGAAGAAACTGTCGGTCGCTCTGCTGCTCTCCCTGAGCGCCAGCTTCGCCCTTGCAACCCCGAGCAAGCCCTCGCCATTGTCCGACCTGCAGGCGGCACTGAAGACGCTCAAGCCCGGGCAGTTCCTCTGGTATCCGGAAATCTCCCCGGCCGGCCCGGTCACGCTGGTGGTCAGCCTCACCGAACAGCGCGCCTACGTATACCGCAACGGCATCGCCATCGGCGTGGCCACCGTCAGCACCGGCAAGCGGGGCAAGGAGACCCCCACCGGGGTGTTCACCATCCTGCAGAAGAAGGTCGAATACCATTCCGACCTCTACAACAGCGCGCCCATGCCCTACATGCAGCGCCTGACCTGGGACGGCATCGCCCTGCACGCCGGCAACCTGCCCGGCTACCCGGCCTCCCACGGCTGCATTCGCCTGCCCATGGCCTTCGCCAAGAAGCTCTACGAGGTCACCGGTTTCAGCACCACCACCGTGATCATCTCCGACGCCAAGAGCTCACCGGTGGAGGTCTACCATCCCGGCCTGCTCGCCCCCATCGTCAGCGACGGGCGCCCCGCCGGCCCGCACGACGACAGCGGCATGGTGATACCGTTCTGGAGCGATCCGGGGGCGGAGAAAGGCCCGCTCTCCGTACTGATCAGTCGCGCCGACCGACGCGCCTACGTCTACCGTGGCGGCCTGCAGATCGGCACCGCGCCGGTGGCCTTCGAGCATCCGGAGGAAAAGACCGGCGTCGCCGCCTTCTCGCTGATGGCCAAGCCCACCCAGAGCGACATCGACAGCCTGAACCCCAGCCTGCGCTGGACCACCGTGCAGGTCAGCGACCCGCAGAAAGGCCTGACGCCCGCCGAGCAACTGGGCAGGTTCAGCATGGACCGCGAGTTCCTGCGCAACCTGATGGCGAGCATGGATGTCGGCAGCACCCTGATCATCACCGACCTGCCGTCCACCCGCAGCACGCGCAGCAACCCGGACTTCACGGTCATCACCACCAACGACCGGCAGGCGGAACAGAAGCCGGTGAAGAACCAGCCGGTAAATTGAAGCCATGGAGCGGCGCAGCCTTCACCCCGCACCGCTCCGGATTTCCCTGACATCGCCTTCAGCGTCCACAGCCCCGTGGCGGCGTGCGTCCGCTATGCTTGATAGCAGGGGGCCACCCTTGATGCTGGCCATGCCTCAACGTCCGGATCGACGGTACTCATCAGCCTGCCGCCGCGGCCGAAGAAGTTCGAAACAGCACCCGTTCCCGAAATGCCCACAGGCCAACTTCGCAGCCCGGCATTCCTGCAGCAGACGGGGTTCGACAGCGTCAAGCACGCGCATTTACCGACAGGCGGCCTAGGAAATGGTTAAAAAACAACCACACCACTGGTCAAAAATCACGCACAATGCGGCGTTTCCCAGAAAAAACCATATCGATTCAACGGGAATGTCGTATTCATGCTGACTTTTTCGAAGTTACGGGGGATCTTCCGGATCACTGTCGCCAGTGCCGCGCTCTTCGCGTTCGGTAGCTGGCAGAGTGCATCCGCCGCCCGCCTGCCGACGGCCGAGGAACTCCACCGCCTCGCTCCCGCCACCAACACCGAAACACTGCGCCTGGCGCTCAACGCCCTGCAGTGCGCCAGCACCCAGCTGGGCGGCGACAACCAGCTGCTGACTGTCATCGACTACTCCAAGCCGTCCCGCGACAAGCGCCTGTGGGTGTTCGACCTCAGGCAGCGCAAGTTGCTGTTCGAGGAGTGGGTCGCCCACGGCAAGAAGAGTGGCGACGACATGGCCACCTCCTTCTCCAACCTCCCGGAGAGCAACCAGTCCTCCATCGGCCTCTACCAGACCGGCCAGACCTACACCGGCAAGCATGGCCGCTCCCTGCGCCTGCTGGGCCTGGAGCCGGGCTTCAACGACAACAGCGAAGAGCGCGCCATCGTCATGCACGCGGCCGCCTACGCCGACCCGAAGGTTGTCCCCGGCCTCGGCCGTCTCGGCCGCAGCCTGGGCTGCCCGGCGGTACGTCCGCAGGTGGCGCAGAAGCTGATCGACACGGTGAAGAACGGCAGCTACGTGTTCGCCTACTACCCGCAGCAGCAGTGGCTGAAGACCTCGCAGTTCCTCGCCGGGCAGAGCTGCACCGTGGCGAAGAACCCGCAGATCAACCGCTACGCGCAGAACCTGGCCAAGCGCTGAGTGGCGGTTCGCGAGCAAGCTCGCTCCTACAAGGCGTCACGGTGAAAGGTGACGTTTGCGTAGGAGCGGAGCTTCTCCGCGAAGCGTTCAGCGCGCGCCGATGTTCGCGGAGAAGCTCCGCTCCTACAAAATCAAGAGCCTCTCGACCTGCCCCTGATTGCGCACCTCTCCCGGGAGCGTAGGGCGTATAACGTTCAACGTTATACGCCGTTTGACCCTGGGTTCAGGGCACTCCGAATCTGACCACGGAGCCACGCGCCATACCACTCCGGGCTCTGCCATGGAGCCAACGATGCGCTCGGTGTATCGGCGTACAACCGCGAACGGTTGTATGCCCTACGCCTTCACCCCCTCCAGCACCTGCAGCATCGCCTGCACATCCACCGCATCCATCTGCTCCGGCCGCAGGAAGCGTTCGCCGTACTCCAGGTAAACCCCCTGGATCAGGAACACCCGGAACAGCTCCGCATCGATATGCTGGTCGCGGGCCATGAAGGCCAGGATCTTCAGCGACTCCGACAGGGTCTTCGGCGCCTTGTACGGGCGGTCGGCGGCGGTCAGCGCCTCGAAGATGTCGGCGATCGCCATCACCCGCTCCGGAATGCTCATCTGCTCCCGCGACAGCTTGCGCGGGTAGCCGGTGCCATCCACCTTCTCGTGGTGGTTGGCGGCGATGGTCGGGACCCGGCGCAGGTGGCGCGGCAGCGGCAGGGTGGTGAGCATCATCAGGGTCTGGACGATGTGCTCGTTGATCTTGAAGCGCTCCTCCTCGTTGAGCGTGCCGCGTCGGATACCCAGGTTGTACAACTCACCAAGGTTACTCGCGTAGGGCGGCAGGCGCATGTCGAAGCCCCAGACGTTGCGCGGGTCGTCGCGGTCCACCGGTGGCTTGCGCTCGCCCCAGTGCTCGCGGTGCTCGGGCTTGTCGGCGAGCAGGAACTCTTCCACCGGCAAAGTGGGCTCCGGGCGGCCCTGCAGGCGTTCCAGCTCATCGCGGGAGATGCCCAGGCGATCGTCGAAATGACGCAGCCAGCGGCGCTCGCCGATGCGCTTCAGGCGTTCGATATCCTCGTCCTTCATGAACTCGCCGCCGATATTGGCCTGGGCGACGAAGGCGTAATCCTCGCGCAACGCCTCATGCAGCGCGTCCCGCCGTGCCGCCAGCGGGCCGATGTCGTCACCCGCCGCCAGGCCGCGCCAGTAGTCCAGTTCGATATCGCGCCAGATCACCTCGAAGCGCGTGCGGACCTCGTGCAGGCGGTTGTACAGCGTCTCCAGCTTGGTGGCCTTGTCCACCACGTACTCCGGGCTGGTGATCTTCCCGCAGTCGTGCAGCCAGGCGGCAATCTGGAACTCGTAGCGCTCCGCGTCGCTCATGGTGAAGCTGGCGTACTCGCCGTCGCGGGCGTCGATCACCTTCTGCAGCAGCAGGTCCGCCAGTTGCGGCACCCGTTCGCAGTGGCCGCCGGTGTAGGGGCTCTTGGCGTCGATCGCGTCGGCCAGCAGCTTGATGATGGCGTCCAGCAAGCGTTGCTGGGCCTCGATCAGCTGGCGCGTCTCGATGGCCACCGCCGCGGCGCCGGAGAGCTCCTCGACGAAGCGTTTGAATTGCGGGCGCGGCTGGCGGCTGCGAGCGCCCTCCCCGGCCAGTTGCAGGACGAGGACACCCAGCAGTTCATCACTGCGATTGCGCAGCGACACCTCCATGTACTGCCCGCGATTGGCCAGCGCCTGCCCCACCCGCTCGGCCAGCTGTGCCTCGGTGAAACCTTCGATGAGCATCGACTGCGGGTACTGCTCACCGTTCACCGCGCAGGCCAGGCGCAGGCGGCAGTCCTCATCCTCCAGCAGGTACACGGCACCGCCCATGACGCCGGTGGCCTCCACCAGGCGCGAGAGCACCCCTTCGAGCATGCTGTCCAGGTGGGTCTCCCGGCTCAGGGTCAGGGTAATGGCCTGGAAGTTGTGAATGGTGCGCGACATGCTGCCCATCACACGGCTCAGGTCGCGAACCTCGGCAATCTTCGACTTCACCCCGATGGGACGGGCGAAATCGAAGGCGGCCAACGCCCCCACCTGGTCGGCCAGCGCCGTCAGCGGACGCGCGATGCGGCGCCCCAGATACCAGCCGATCAGCAGCAGCACCGATAGCAACGCCGCACTCCACAGGGCCTGATTGAACATCAGTTGCCGAGCGCCGGCCAGCAGTTCGACGGACGGAATGGCGATCAGCACACGCACCTCGCTGCTGGTGAAGTTCGACAGCGGTACCCAGATGCCGTACCAGGCCTCGTCGCCCACCTCGAAAGCCTGGGGCGTACTGGCCGGGATCGCCGCGGCATTCAGCTGGGTCAGGCTGGGCACGCTCAATTCGTCCAGGGTCGCCAGGCGCAAGTCCTCGCCCTGATGGATCAGCAGTCTGGACAGGTCCGGATAGGCGATCACCGTGCCCTTGCCATCCACCACCGCCAGCTCGGTGTGGGCCGTCTGGCGCAGGTCGCCCATCTCGCCGCCGAGGTCGTTGACCGAGGCGTCCATGCCGATCACTGCCGCACCGTCGACACTGCGGTGCGCCAGGGTCAGGCCGATCTCGCGGGTGGTGAAGAACACATAGGGCTGGGTCAGTACCGTCGTGCTGGTGTTGAGCGACTCCTGGTACCACGGCCGCTGCCGGGGATCGAACTGGTAGTCCGGCCGCTCCTGCACCCGCAACAGCTGCAGGTCCCTGTCGTAGAAGCGCCATTCGCCACGCAGCGCACCCTGGTCGTCCAGGGTCAGGCTCTGCACCAGGTACTTCGACTCATCCGGCGCCTGCAGGACGCGGCGCACCTCGGGCACGCGCAGCGCACGGATCAGCATGAACTCGCCGTTCGGGTAGCCGATGTACACCGCGCTCAGGGTACGGTTGGCGCGCAGGTTCTCCACCAGCATCGGCAGGCGCTCCAGGCGCGCCGGCAGGTTGTCGGTCTGCGAGATGGGGTCATGGGTCATCAGCCGCAGTGCGCTCTCCGCCGGGTCGATCAGCCGGCGGATGCGTTCGTTGATGGTCGCCCCCAACTGGCTGGCCGACTCGCCCGCCGCCGACACCAGCGCGCCTTCCACGCCTCGGTAGCCCTGTATCAGCAACGCGCCCGCCAGCGCCAGCATGCTGACGATAATGGCCCCGGCCACCAGCAGCTGCAGCGGAACACCCCGTTTGAATGCCTTCATCATCACCAGCCTCTGTCCGTTGAGCCGTAGCGATATCCGCTATCGAGAAGTTCGGTCGCCATGGCCGGCGACGTGTTGCGTTGCATGATCCTGGCCAGGCTGCCGTCCAGCCACAGCGCCTCCATCAAGCGCAGCCACTCGGCGCTCTGCGCTGGGGTGAAGCGCTTGCGCGAGAGCATCAGGTGATGCGGCGTGGCCGGCCCACTCATCACATCCACCACCCGGAACCGCTCGCGCTCAGGGCGATTGGCTACGGCGCCCTCCAGGTTCAGCTCGTGACCGATCACTCCCTCCACACCGCCGTTGAGCAAGGCGGCGAAGCGCGTCGTGTCGTCATGGAATTCCACCACCCGCCCCTCGCCCCGCAGGATGCGCAGCATGGCGTCGATATAGGGGCCATGCCGGTAGCCGGCGATCACGCCGATACGCGCACCGGGCATGCCGTGGAAGTCCTCCAGCGACTGCAGGTTGCCCAGCTCCGCCGGCACGATCAGCTTGTTGCGCAGGTAGACGTACGGCAGCAGGTAAGTGAAGGCGCGCCGCTGCGGCGTGGCAACCCCGCTGGTGCCCATCTCCAGGTCACCGCTCTCCAGCATCCGCCAGATCTCGTCGCGCGGCCGCACCGAAGCCTCGAACCGGCAACCGCTGCGCCGCGCCAGCTCGGCGATCAGATCGGCATCGATGCCTCCACCGTCGTCGTGAAAAAACACCAGGTTGCGGGTATAGGCAACGCGGATCGGCACCTCGCAGCCGTAGCGATCTGCGGCCATGGCTACCGCACACAGCCAGGCAGCCGGCAAGACCTGCAGATTGCGCAGCATGGGGTGCAGTGCCATTGACCCGCTCCGTCCGCGGTATCGGCCTTGAGAGGAGCACGTCAACGACGCTCATCTGCGGGCGGGAAGAAGTGATTAACACAAAGAGTGTAATCGGCCTTCTCCAAATCGCCGGCGAGTCACAAAGATAAATGTCACTTCGTCGGATTCCCGGCCGGCGATTGCGAACAATCACGCACCGGCTGTTGCATCGCGCAACCCCGCCTGCTTAACTCTGGCTCAAGCGTGACCAATGAGTCACGCACAACGTCCAAGAACGCTTCATCGCGGCAGCTGTTCCTCACGCCGCCCCTTCCCTGCCTGGTCAAGAGCCCTCATTCCGCACTGGAAACGGTGTCGGAACGCTGTCTGTTGGCGTTGTATCCAATTGAAAATTAAGAAAATATTAACTTTCGCCGTTTGACACGAAGCTGTCACGTCAAGGCGCTTTCCTCTGCCTGGGTACTTTCTTCGCATCCGATCGTGGATGCGTTCCTATGACCTGCGTCTGGAGGAAAACGACATGAGGCCGGAAACCGCCGTCGTCGAGATTCAGCAACATCGGGTACACACGGAGTTCCACGCCAACAAGGAAGCGCGCCAGACCATCATCCTGGTCAACGGCTCGCTGGCGACCACTGCCTCCTTCGCGCAAACGGTGAAATACCTGCAACCGCACTTCAACGTGGTCTGCTACGACCAGCCGTACTCCGGCCGTTCCAAGCCCCACAACGACTGCCGCGAACCGATCACCAAGGAATACGAGGCAGCCCTGCTGCTGGGGTTGATCGAGCACTACCACGCCGACATCGTGATGTCCTTCTCCTGGGGCGGCGTCGCCACCCTGCTGGCCCTGGCCCAGCGCCCGGCTCGCATCAAGAAGGCGGTCATCAACTCGTTCTCGCCGCTGCTCAACGCGTCGATGCTCGACTACCTGCACCGCGGTCTGGACTACCTCTCCGCGTGCGACCGCCCCAACGTCGGCAACCTGGTCAACGAAACCATCGGCCGCTACCTGCCGCATCTGTTCAAGCGCTACAACTTCCGCCACGTCAGCAGCCTCGACGAGCACGAATACCGGCAGATGCACTTCCACATCTGCCAGGTGCTCCAGCTCAGCGCGGAAAGCTACATGGAGAATTTCTCATCCATCGACATCCCGCTGCTGTTCCTCAACGGCGAACTGGACATCTACACCAGCCCGGCCGACGCGCGCCTGTTCCAGCAACTGATCCGCGATTGCGAATTCCGCACCATCCGCAACGTCGGTCACTTCATCGACGTGGAACACAAGCAGGGCTGGCAGGAAACCCGGGACCATCTCCTCGCCTTCCTCCAACCCCAGCGCAAGCCCATGCTCGCCCCGGCCTACCTGCCCACCTCCCAGGGCGTACCGATTGCCGCCATGGTGGGCTGATGCAGCCAGCGCACGACACCGGGGGCCGGACACCACCCACCGCCCCCGGTTTTTTATTGCACCGGGCACGGCACGAAAGCAGCGTCTCCGGCACAGCTCGCTACCCAAGGCTTCACTAAGCCCCCGCCTTCTGGTAAAAAGGCACCCCCAAGCGGGCGTCGTATAATGGCATTACCTGAGCTTCCCAAGCTCATGACGAGGGTTCGATTCCCTTCGCCCGCTCCAATACTCCCTTTCTCCGCTTGATCTCCAGGCAGTGAAAGCCAGAAAAACCGGCCTCTAGAGCCGGTTTTTTTGTGCCTATAAAACTCCAACACGCACCACCACACCCCTTGTATGCCTGTATGCCCGGTTGTATGCTCAATGAAAGCGCGAACTTTGGCATACACAAATGAAGCGATCAGACATCAAGCGGCGCCCCCTGGCAGACACGGTGTTGGCCACCCTGGAGCCAGAGGCTACGACCTATCGTGAAGCTGATGGAGCAGGCCTGTACTTCCGCGTGAAGCCCAATGGCACCAAGTCGTGGGAACTGCGGTACAAGAAGCAGGACGGCAAATGGTCGTGGCATGGCCTGGGCGGATATCCCGAGCTGACCGGCGCAAAGGCACGCGAGAAGGCCGCTGACACCCGCAAACTGATGTCGTCTGGAGTCGATCCGGTTGAGCACAAGGCGGCTACTCGCCTGGCAGACTCTATAGCTGCTGCCAATACCTTCCGAGCTGCTGCTGAGCAGTGGTATCAGCGTAAGGTGACTGACGGCTTGGCCGAGAGCACCCTGCGCCTCATGCGCGGATACCTGGACAATGACGTGCTCCCGGCTCTGGGTGATAAGCCCATCACCGAGGTGACGCGCAAGGACTGTGCAGACCTGCAGGCCAGCATCGAAGCACGCAACGCGCCGAACACCCGCGACAAGGTGCGTGTGGCCCTGCGCCAGATCTTCAGCCAAGCAATCGCCCGCGGCCTGTGCGAGAACAACCCGGCAAGCGAGCTGCTGGCCATCTCCAGCAAGACGCCGAAGGCTAAGCAATACCCTCACCTCCTGGAGCCTGAGCTGCCCGCATTCCTCAACAGCCTCAAGGCCACCACCAGCCGTCTACCGGCCAGAACCGCGACCTGGATGTGCCTTCGCACCGCCAGTCGGCCGGGCATGGTTCGTTGGGCTGAGTGGTCGGAGATCGACTTTGACGCCGGCTTGTGGACGATCTCTGCAGCCAAGATGAAGTCCCGCCGTGACCATGTGGTGCCCCTCTCCCGCCAGATGCTGGATGACCTGCGAGAGCTTCATCGCATGACTGGGCGTGGCCGCTATCTTTTCCCTGGCATCGGCCCCAAGAAGCCAGTGATCAGCGAGAACACGATTAACCTCACCTTGAACAAGATCGGCTACCACCGAAAGCTTGTAGGTCATGGCAGCCGCCATACTGCGAGTACCCTGCTGCGCGAGCACGGCTGGAACAAGGAGCACGTGGAGGCTCAACTAGCTCACAAGGAAGCTGGCGTATCTGGCATCTACAACCAGGCCCAATACCTTCCCCAACGCCGCGCGATGATGCAATGGTACGCAGACTATCTGGACCAACTGGCCCAGGGCATGACGCCTGCTCAGCGAGCTGAGTTTGACCGGCAGGTGAACGTCACTGAGTCGAATGTCGTTGAGCTGGTGCGGCAAGCATGATCGAGCCCGAATTCCTGACAGCCACTGAACTGGCGGAGCGCTGGAAACCGCAGACTCCTCGGCAGATCATCGAGCACGGCGCCGGTTTTAAGCTGCCCCTCTACTTTTTCTTCAGTGGGCTAGCCATCGACTCAGGTGACGATTGGCATAGGGATAGGGGATCCCACGGCAACTTGCAGCAGCAGTCCACGTTGCGAGATGTGATCGCCAACGCTGAGAGGCAGATCCGGCGAAACGCTTCAGGCGTCGCTGATAAATTTGATGCTCTCACTTCAGATGAGGTGATTGCGCTGCGAAATCGCATCAACGGCTGGCGAGCGGAACTCCAGGAACTGGACCAAAAACTACAGGTCCGGGAGTTCGAACGTAGGGGCTTCGAATACAGGGGTATCCTGCGACTGCTCCCCGACACGATGATCAAGCTGATGGCTTCAGCAGAGGTGTCACATCCGCATTTTGCTTATCACCCTCTGTATCCCCTTTCACAGGTGCAGAGTAAGGATGGATTGGTTCTGGAAGGCAGGCTAATGGCCCTTGAGCCTGCCCCTGGAATGCCTTGGAAAGCGAAACTAACCAGAGATGACGTACTGGTGCGGTTCAGTGATGTAAAAGCAGCAGAGAGCCCCGCAGATGCTGCAAATACGCCAAGACCAATGCAGCGCCAGGAAGCTCAAGGGATAGCCATAATCGAAGCGCTGAAGGGCTTGGGATATGACCCTAAATCACTCCCCCCATTCCAACCTGGCAAGCGCGGGGCGAAGGCTCACGTATGGGATCTGTTGATAAAGAAAAAGGACATATTCCGCTCTAAAGGGGTATTCGATAAGGCATGGGATCGCCTCAAGGCTGGTGAAGAGCTGGCTTACCAACCCTCCTCCCCGTAGTTGGGGTATACCGGGCAGGTTGCGGGGGAGGACACCTCCCTTTCGATGATGGCACCACACCCAAGAGGAGGTGCCACAATATGCCCAACTTTGCCCCACCCAGCCGTCAACTGGTTCGCCAAAAAGCGCTGCTCGAAATGCTTGATCTACCCAAGACCAGCTTCGAGCGTCTGCGCAAAACCGACCCCAACTTTCCCAAACCGATCAAATCCGGCAAGGCGCGCCAAGCATCAGCGTTCTATGTCTTCGAAGAAATCCAAGCGTGGATCAACTCGAAGATCAAAGAGAGGGACGCTGCGTGAAAAGTGTCCTTCCCCTCCTTGCATCTGCTGATACTCGGATGTATCGTCAACGTGTCGCGGTAAATCCCGTGACCGACCTTGGCCGGTCGACTAGCAAAAGGCGCACAGGCGCCCACCATACGATTGCAGGCGCTTTTTTTGTGCCCGCAATTCGCAGTTATGGCGGTTGTGCGTGGGACACCTTCGGGTGTGCCGGGTTCTCCTTTTGCCCCGGTCGGCCAACCCGCGTACAGCTGCCACCTTACTCGCTTGGCCGCGAACAGTGGCAGCTCCCCAGCAAAAGGAGCTCCACCATGCGTACCCGCAGTCCGTCCAATCATGCTGCAGCCTGGAAGGCACGAGCCTTCGCAGCGCTCCACAGCAACTCCTCCCTTTCCGTTCGTGTTGCCCGCTACAACGCCGCTATGGCCCGCGCCCGCGCTCTCGAAGCGCAAGGCGGTGCCCAATGAACGTGTCCCGCGAGTTCCTTCAGATCAATCAGGAAGCCGGTCAGGCTATCTGGGGCATCGCCTCAATCCTTGAGAAAGATGCGATGGCGGTGGACGCCGGAGCTGGTCGCATCATTGACCAGACTGAATATGGCTGCCTCCTTTCTGCCCTCAAACTTCTGGGGTCGCGCCTGGCGGAGGACAGTGACAGAGCACTCTCCAAAGAGCAGCGCCTGACATTGGTCATTGATACTCGGGAGGTGGTCCATGTCTAAGCGTCGCTCCGCCACCCGCCAGCAAAAGCTCAACATCGATCACCTGGCCGACCTGCTTAAGGCCCGCGTGCGTGTCATCGATGGTGAATCCTGGGTTCCCGTGCGTGACCTGAAGGAGGTTATCAATCAAATCGTCGGGGGTGCGAAATGAGAGCCTTCCGCGAAAAACGTGGCTGTGCCGTCGACTACTTCTACGTCATGGACGAACTACGTCCCGTATTCCCGATGGGCCTCTGCGGGCCTTTCGCGAAACTGCGTGAAGCAAAGAAGGCAGCTGCAAAACTGAGAGCGAAGAAGCCCTGGTGCAACCTGACAGTTCGCGAAGGGACGTTCTTCGGGTCAGTCAATGCAGGCTCGCTCATCCGCGCGCGCCAACAAGCCAGAGCTGATCTGAAAGCCATGCTCTCCACCGGCTCCCATTCGGGCAAGTCCCCAGGCAAGGAGTAACAACCATGACCACAAAAAACGGCGCCATTGCGCCGGACGGGATCGGCTTGCCTGAAAAAAGCCTGACGGTCAGCGAAGTGTTGGATTTCTGCCTTGAGCAGATCCGCAGAACAACCAACGTGAACGACTGGGAGATGGAGTGCTACATGGCCCTTGGCCGGATGGATGCAATGGTCCTGGTGGGCGTGGTTCCTTACGAACTTGGCAAGGACATCGCCGCGCTGATTTTTGACAAGGCCTCTGATCACCTCCTGTACATCAAGGAGGCTGAGCATGGTCGCAATTGAATCCGCCTTCCTCGAAGCCATGCGTTCCGGACTCGGCCAAGTCGAGATCAATCCTGTCGCCGACGGTGTTCTCCGTCGCTTCCATGTCCCTGGTGATCGATCCGGCTCCGTGAATGGCTGGTATGTCCTCCATGCTGACGGCATCGCTTCCGGCGCCTTCGGAACGTGGAAGGCTGGGGACCATCACACCTGGTGTAGCCGAAAGCCTGCTGATCCGCTGGAGGCGCAACTGATCGCGCAGAGAATCGAGCTTTCCAGGGCTCAGCGCGAGGCTGATACGGCCCGTCGCCAACAGGCCGCGGCAGAGTACGCCAAACGCATGTGGCGTGATGCCAGCCGAGCAGATCCATCCCACCCCTACCTGACCTTAAAGGCGGTTCGGCCGCACTCCCTACGCCAGTCCGGCGACACGCTGTTGGTGCCTCTGTACCTCAACGGCGAACTGGTGAATCTGCAACGAATCGGCCCTGACGGGTCCAAGCGGTTCCTCTCTGGCGGCCAGGTGAAAGGTTGTTATTCGCCCCTTGGAAACATCTCTCCAGGTCGCCGGCTGTACATCGCTGAAGGCTGGGCTACTGCTGCAACCCTCCATGAGCATGCCTGTGGAGCAGTGGCTGCAGCGATGAACGCCAATAACCTGCGACCCGTGGCGATCTCCCTTCGCGCGAAATACGGCGACCTGGTGGAGATGGTTGTTGCCGGCGATGACGACCGACAGACAGCCGGAAATCCTGGAAGAACAGCTGCTATCGAAGCCGCCAAGGCAACGAAGTCTCTCGTCACGTTCCCTGACTGGCCAGAGGGCTCCCCAATCCACCTGACCGACTTCAACGACCTCGCCAACTGGAGGGCTTCACATGAGTGCTGATCCCGTTTCGATCATGAAGCCACCAGCCTCTCCGCTGTGGCGGGCAAATCTCACGCCGGCATCTGCAATCACTCCGGTAGCCATCCGTTGGCTCTGGCCTGGCTGGATCGCCAAGGGGAAGTTGACCGTTCTGGCCGGCGCTGGTGGGAGTGGTAAAACCACGCTGGCTATCGGCTTGATCGGCACTCTTACCAGCGGAGGTCGCTGGCCGGACGGTGAGATCTGTACCACTCCGGCAAACGCCCTGATCTGGTCATCTGAGGACGATCCTTCCGACACTCTGGTCCCCCGACTAATGGCTGCGGGCGCAAACCTGGATCGAGTCCACATCATCCAGGGGCGTATCAACGAACTGGGAGATCTAGAGCCATTCGACCCAGCTATGGACTTTGACCTGCTCCGTGACGCCGTGGATGCGATCGGTGGAGCATCAATGCTGCTGCTAGACCCCGTAGTCAACGTCGTGAAGGGCGACATGCATAAGGCCAATGACGTGCGCAGGGCTTTGCAGACGGTTGTCGATTTTGCCGAGTCTCAGGGAGCTGCTGTGGTTGGCATCAGCCACTTCAGCAAGGGAAGCGGCGGATCTTCTCCAGCTGATCGCGTGATTGGTAGCCAGGCCTTCGGGGCGCTCGCCAGAACGGTCCTGGTAGCCGCCAAGCAGGAGGATTCGGATGTCCGAGTACTGGCCCGCGCCAAGTCGAACATCAGCGACGACCAAGGTGGCGTCAGCTACACGATTGACCCCTGCACTGTAGGCGATGGGATCGAAACCACACGAGTGGTGTGGGGTGATCGGATTGAGGGCAGCGCTCGGGACATCCTTGCTGAAGTCGAGGGCAGCGGAGAAGACGACCACAAGTCCGAATTCGAAGAAGCCTGCGACTTTCTTCGTGACCTCCTCTCGCATGGCCCGGTACCGGCCAAACAGGTCAAATCAGAGGCAAGCGAGGCAGGAGTTTCCTGGGCAACTGTTCGCAGGGCGAAGAAGGAAATCGGCGTCGCAGCGATCAAGGAAGGCGGGCGCCTTGGCGATGAAAAGCAGCAGTGGCTCTGGTCTTTAAATGCAGAAGGTGCTCATAAAAAACAGAAGGTGCTCACTGAAAAGGATGAGCACCTTCTGGAAAACGTGAGCACCTTCTGCAAGAAGACCACTCCGGACTTCGATGATAAGGACATGGAGGGCTTCTAAAAATGGCCGCGATTGACTACCTCGTCCAGAAGGGGTTCGCGGCCAAGATCCAGGGGAAACGCATCGTCGTTTCCCCTGCTAGCCGGCTAACCGATGACGTCCGAGCCTATATCAAAGCCCATCGCCTCGAACTGATCGCCGAGCTTGCCGCAAACGACGGAATCGAGCGCCGCTGTCACTGGCAGATCATCAGGGCTGGAAAGCCTCTGTGCGTAATGATCGGAGAACCGATGACTCGGGAGGAAGCCTTGTCTGCAGCGCGCTACAGGTGGCCTGACGTCGACCTAGCCCCTGACTAAATACTGTACAAATATACATATATTGATTAAAATTTAAACATATTCATCTGCGACGTTATTACGTTGCGAGGGGTGAGAAATGAGGAAGCCACGTTGCAGAAATAACAGGCCTACAAGTAGCGATTTACGAGATGCATGGCGGCGCCTAAGGCAAGCATCCGAGGAGGGGAACGTGCAAGCAACCGCCCTGCTCGTCGCACTAGCGGAGAACAAACCCTTAATTCATCTCGATGACTTCAGCGCCTTGGAGGTAAGCCAATGAGCACTGGACAGAACATGAGCACCGGCCAGGCAATCCTTAGCATTGCTGGCGCGGTTGCTGGCGCCGTGGTTACAGGCGGAAGCCCTTACGGCGCGTACATTGGCGCCCAGATCAGCGCAGAGATTTCTGGCTTCAATGATCCGGTTCCATACGAGCAGAAACACAGCTCGGTCGCCAAGCGTCTTGGTAAGGAGGTCGGCAAGGTATGAGCATCCTTAACGCATTCGTAGAGCCGGATCTCGGCTTGGTCGGCGTCGACACCGAGGCCGTGCTGCCTGACGGAACGATTGCCGAGGCCAGCAAGATGATGGTTCTCAACCACATTAACGCGGTGATCGCCTTCCGCGGCACTGACTACGTCCTGGCTTCAGCAAGTCCTTCCTTGGTGACGTTCACCGGCTCATTGGAACAGCTGGTAGAGGGACTACCAAGCCTCCTCAGAGCATCTGTCGACTACTGTCGGGAGCATTATCAGGCCCAAGAGGAAAGTTTGGGCTTGGATCTCGCCGTGGTCGGTTACTCAGAGGATGAAGGACAGATCGTTGGTTACCTTTTCCGCAGGGAAATCGGCAGCGAAGACATTCACATCGGTCAAATCCACACCCGTTACCGCTCGCCACATCAGCCTTCGTGGGAGCCATTCCTGGAGGGGATTCCTGCAGATCGTCCCGGCATGATTGCTCTTGCCCAGCACCAGAGTCGTCTCTCACGCGAGTACAAGCCTAACCTTGCTGCTGGCGGCCGGTTCTTCATCGCAGAAGTGCGCCGGGACAGCATCAAGATTTCTAAGGCATTCCAGTTCCCACCGCGCAATCCCAATAGCGAGGTGGCTTCCTGATGGATATCAACTCCCTCGCGCTTTCCGTTGATTCGTCCGAGGTTCGGACTGCGGCTGATGACCTCGACAAGCTCACGGATGCTGGCTCTCGTACCGAGGCTGCAGCTAGCAAGGCAGGGTCTGCGTGGACCACGGCCTCGACCAAGATGGGACAGGCAAGCGACCCCGCTGCGCGTCTCGCAAAATCGTTCACCCAGGGCAGCCAGGCTATCCGCGACCAGCAGAAGGAACTCGCTGCGCTTCTTGGCAAGATCGACCCGGTTGTTGCTGCCTATGGGCGTCTTGATGACATGGAGAAGGAACTTGCCAGGCACAAGAACATCCTGGATCCGGGTGACTTCGCGGTCTACTCCCAAAAGATTCAAGGGATGCGCGACGCACTGAGTACTGCTGACGACCAGCTTGTCCGTACCGGGAACACCGCCAAGCAAACTGCAGCTGCCTTGCGCCTCCTTCCTGCCCAGTTCACCGACATCGCTGTCAGCCTCGCATCCGGTCAATCGCCCTTCACCGTGTTGCTCCAGCAGGGCGGCCAAATAAAAGACTCGTTTGGTGGGATCGGCCCAGCCTTTTCGGCTGTCGGTCGGTACGCCTTGGCACTTGTGAACCCACTCACAGTCGCTGGTGCAGCAGCTGCCGGGCTCGCATATGCGTTCTACGACTCCGAGAAGTCCGCATCAGCTTTCAACAAGGCGCTGTACGCAGGGACCGGAACCCTTGGCGTATCTGCCTCAGAAATGCAGAAGCTGGCTACTCAAGCCGGCTATCTGACAGGCAATCTGGGAAGTGCGGAAGACGCTGTGATCGCCCTCGGCTCTGCAGGGAACATTAGCCGAACGCAATTGGAAAACCTTGGAGAGGCTGCTGCCGCAATTTCGCAGTACACCGGCAAGGGCGCTGCTGAGGTGGCAAAGGATCTTGCCAGCATCGGCGACAACGCCACGGACGCCGCCGCAAAGCTCAGCGATAAATACGGCCTGATCAGTGCTGCGCAGTTTGATGTGATCCGAGCCCTTGATGATCAGGGCGAGCACCAAGAAGCGCTGGACCGTCTGAGCGAATCGCTCAACCAGAACGCCCAGGAAAGGTTCAAGCAATACCGGGCGTCTCTGACCGATCTAGAACGCGGGTGGGACGATGTGGGCAATGCGATCAGCACCGCCTACAGCAAAGTTAAGCGAGAGCTTTTCCCTGGCCTTGATGACCAGATCGCGCAGCTGGAGCGCATCCAACAGACACGAAAAGAAGGCGGATTCTTGGGTGGACTCTCCAGCTTGTTTGGTTTCGGAGACAACACAGACGAGGCAATCGCATCCCAGTTGCAGGGCTTCTACAAGCTTCGGGATGCTCGAAACGAAAACGCGTCTGCTCAGGGTGAACTGACCGAGGCTGAACAGAAGTACATCAGCATTTCCAAAAGCCTGGATGACCAACTCGCCAACGCATCTCCTGCCAGCAGGCGTACCGAGGCAATCAAGAAGCTCAAGGATCAGTTCCTGGATCTTATGGAGGCTGCCGCTCGTACGGGTAGATCCAGCCCTCTGCTCGCCGGCGTTGAATACGACGGAAAGAACTTCTCTGGCGGCGCTTACGACACCTTGCTTGCAGGTATAGAGACGCGGATCAAAGACCCTCGGACGCCACGCGCAAAGGCTTATCAGGACGATGCTGCGACGAAGATGTTGCAATCCCTGCGGGATCAGCAGGCTACCCTTCAAGGGCAGCTTGATACCACTGAAAAACTGACCTCATCGCAAAAGCAGCAGCTCCAGTTCGAACAGCTGATTACCGATCTAAAGGAGAAGAAGGTACTCACAGCTGACCAGAAGTCTCTGCTGGCAAGCCAAGAGGCCATCAAGGCACAGCTCGCTAAGAACGTGGCCCTGGACTCAGAAATCCAGAAGCGGCAAGACCTGCAGAAGCTATCCGCATTCCAAGCAACCATCGATGCGAAGGTAGCCGCGCAGCAAAACGCGTTCGACCTGCAGCTAGCTGGAATTGGCCAGGGCTCCCGCACTCGCCAGAGGATGCAGGAGCAACTGCGCCTGCAGCAGGACTTTACCCGGGAGCAGGCAAGGCTCCAAGAACAGTTCAACCGTGGCGACATCAGCAAGAGCCTGTACGAGCAAGAGAGCAAGGCTCAACAAGACGCCTACGAAAAGCAGCTTGCGCAGCAGCAGGCACAGTTCGACAAGCTGGATGCCGCTCGTGAGGACTGGGTTAACGGTGCCAGCGATGCTTGGGCCGACTATCTGGACTCAGCCAAGGACGCAGCCGGCCAGACCTACGAACTTTTCACCGATGCCTTCCGCGGCACGGAAGATGCCCTTGTCGAGTTCGTGCGCACCGGGAAGCTGAGCTTCAGTGACCTGGCGGACTCGATCATCTCCAACCTCATTCGCATCCAGGTGCGTCAAGCCATCGCCTATGCAGCGGGTGGAAGTGACGGAACAGGCGGATTGATGGGGTGGCTGGGCCTGGCATCGTCCACCAGCTCCCTGTTCTCCAAGGGATATGCATCGGCGAGCCTGGACACGCTGATTAGCTCCAGCGGGCTCTTTGCCAAAGGCGGCGCATTCATGGACGGAATGCAGATGTTCGCGAATGGCGGTGCCTTTACCAACAGCATCGTCAGCAGCCCAACTGCTTTTGGCATGGGTAACGGTCGGATGGGCTTGATGGGCGAGGCCGGGCCCGAGGCAATCATGCCGCTCGTGCGCACCCCTGATGGCGCACTGGGCGTCCGCTCCGCTGGTGGTCAGACAGACGCTTCCGGGAAATACGTCGTCAATCACACCAGCAATTTCTACCTCTCGGGTGACACCCCGGTGTCGCGCAAATCTACGGCGACCATCGGCCGCGAAGTTACATCAGCGCTTACCCGCGCGACACGGTACAGCTGATGGCCAACCACAACAGCCGCACCGTCGGCAGGCAGTTCCTTGGTGGCCTGCAGGGGTCGTTCAGCGCTCAGATCGGCGCCTGGGCTGCCAAGAGCAAGGAAGACATGGAAGAGCTCTTCCAGGAGGTAGTTGTGCGCCTCGCTGACGAGCTCATCCAACGCTCCCCGGTAGGGAATCCAGATATCTGGGCAGTCAATTCGACAGCTACCCAGTACAACAAGGCCGTCATCGAGCACAACCAGGCACTTCGCAGTAACCCGGCAAATCTGACCAAGAACCGCCGGCTGAAGCCTGGCCTGAAGGTCAATGACTCGATGGATGTCTATCGGCCGGCTGGGTATGTCGGTGGGCACTTCCGCAGGAATTGGCAGTTCGGGATCGATTCCCCACCAACAGGTGAAATCGAAGGAGTTGATCCGAGCGGAATGGACACCCTTTCCGCGGTAAGGCTCGGGGCCAAAGGCCTGGAGATTGGGCAGACAGCCTACCTCGTCAACAACACCCCGTACTCAATCCCCTTGGAGTACGGACATTCGAAGCAGGCGCCCCACGGAATCGTGCGCATCACTGTGCTTTTGTTCGACCGCATCGTCCTTGAAGAAGCAGCACAAATTGCAAACCGGTAAGCCCGGATCAGGAGTAACGAATGAACTTTGACCAATCTGTAAAAACCGAGCACGGCGTCCGCCACGACATCGGAGAGCATCAAGTGTTTCTTCCCGAGGTTTCCGAGGCCGACCTTGGTGGCGACTTGGTATCTCGCTTCGCCGTGAGCAAGACCTTCATCAACGAATTGAAAGCCTTCACCGACTCGGTGATGAAAGACCCTCTGCTCTCTGAAGCTGGGAAAGAAGCGAAGTTGAAAGACTTCAGGCTGCGCGCTCTCGATACGCTGGCAATCCAGCTGGAGGGCGTAGAGAAATTCTCCGAAGGCATTCAGCGAGCCGAGGAAGAGCTTTACCGCGTGCCGGAACTACACCCGCAGAACGCAGCCGAGGCAATCATTGATCGGGAGATTCGCGACTACTTCCGTGGGCTCAGCGCGAATGAAAAAACCAAGATTCTGAACGAGATGAAGGCCAGCCCGAAATATGAGCGCATGGAGATTGCTCTCCTACGAGCGCCCTATATCGGCGTGGATTGGCAGACCAAGGACGTGCGCGAAAGCTGGAATGAGCGTCGCCGGCAAGCTGACCCCGCCGCGGCTCACGCGATCCAGGTCTTTAAGGACCAACTGGAGTGGGGCCAGAAAGCAATGAGCTTCATCGCCGGTATTGGCGTGAAATCCTGCGGCCTCAAAGACGAAACGATCAAGGTTCTGGTTAGAGCAGGACGGGATAAGGCAGCCAAGGCGTTCGGCTTCACCCAAGAGCAAATCGAGCACACGCGCCGGATCATCAAGATCGAAGACCAGCGCGGCCGATAGGAGTCCTTATGGCTTCAAAAGCTGTACGCAATCGTCCTACAGGAACTCGGAAAAAGCCCCCTCGTGGGGCTGCCGAGAAACTCCTGCAAATGGCCTCAGAGGGTTGGAACAAGAAGGGCTTGGCCTACGGGCTCGGTACCACCGTAGAAACCCTGAATTGCTGGCTAGATCTTTACCCGGAATTGCAGCAAGCCGTCGATCACGGGCGCGAACGTGAGCACAAAGCACTGTTCTCAAGCCTTTATGACTCGGCCACCAAGGGGGGCAACGTCACGGCCGCAATTTTCCTGCTGAAGGCGCGTCATGGCTATCGCGAGGGTGATCAGTCCGAAATCGCCAACCGAGTCAGCGTGACATTCGAGATGCCAGGGGCGATGTCCCTGGAGGACTTCACGAAGGACGTAACCCCTCGGCGGAAGGAGCTTCAGCATGAGCGCGATTGAGTTCAACACCTTCCAGCAACGCATGATGCTTGTTCCCGAAGAGCTCGATGTTTTCTGCGGTGGTGGACGGGGTGGCGGCAAATCCTATGGCCTAGCGCTGCTCTGCCTCCGTCACACGGAGCAATACAAGGAGAAGGCGCGCATCCTGTACCTGCGCCGTACCTACAAGGGCCTGGCTGACTTCGAACTGATCTGCAGAGAGCTGTTCGGTATGGTCTACGGCACCGCAGCACGCTACAACGCTGCCGAGCACATCTGGAGGATGCCCAACGGCGGATACATCGAGCTTGGCCAATTGGAGACGATGGCCGACTACACGAAGTATCAGGGTCGTTCCTTCACGCTGCTGATCATCGATGAGGCGGGCCAGTATCCGAGTCCTGATCTGCTCGATCTGATGCGCTCGAACCTTCGTGGTCCGAAGGATATGCCGATCCGCATGGTGATCGCTGCAAACCCTGGTGGGCCCGGTCACTACTGGCTAGCCAAGCGTTACGTCTTCAAGTCGGCGCCTTGGGTTCCATTCCTTGAGGAGAAGAGCAAGCGGCAGTGGATCTATGCCCCGTCGACCTTCGACAGCAACACCTTTATCGATACGGAGCAATACCGAGAGCAACTGGAATCGGCCTGCCCTGATGACCCTGAGCTGCTGCGGGCCTGGATGACTGGTGACTGGGCAGTAAACCGCGGTGCCTACTTCGCCTCTGTGCTGGACGAAGGGCGCAATGCTGTAGCCGTGTGGGATCACATTCCAAGCGGTTGGCAGACCTATCTCGCTCACGACTTCGGAAGCAGCGCCCCGAGCGCCACCTACGTGATCGCCAAATCACCTGGCGGAATTGGTCCGGATGGCGTGTTCTACCCGAGGGATAGCCTGGTGGCGGTCGATGAGCTTGCCACCTGCAAGAAGGACAATCCCAACGCCGGCCTTGGATGGACTGTCCCGGTGCTGGCAGAAGAGATCCTTGCCATGTGCAAGCATTGGAAGATGCGCCCGCAGGGCGTCGCAGATGATGCGATCTTTGCAAAAACCGGTCACGGTTCAGGCTCGATTGCTGATGAGTTCACGCGTTGTGGTGTTTACTTCGCCCCGGCCAAGAAGGCTGACCGAATCACCGGATGGAACATCATGCGCCGGCTGCTCGCTGATGCAGGTAAGCCAGATGTGCCAGGCCTGTACATCAGCCGCGGTTGCACCTACTTGTGGGAGACCCTCCCTACTCTCGCACGGGATCAGAAGCGGGTTGAGGATGTTGATAGCTCCGGGCCTGACCACGGCGCCGATGCGGTGCGCTATGGGTGCTTGAGACAAGTGCGGTCAGCCACGGTTACTACTCTTAGGATCTAACCCCATGCATGGGGTGCATGTACGCTAGCTAAGCCCTGCAGTCGGCCAATTTGGCCCACTGGAACCTAAATCCAGCGCCTGTAGTGGCAGATTGATGATGACTTTCTGTCGGATAGACGGGCGGATACGACGCTTAATGCGCCAGAATAAGTCGTGTATGCCGCCTTAGCGATGAATTGTGTAAGGTCTGGTTTACAGCTGGACAGAAAGCCAGTTGATGGCAATAGCACCATGTATTAGGTTGTTAACAAGCCTTAATCGGAAACACAACAGATGGACAAGCACAAGCGCCATGGTGCGAGCCAGCACGAGAAGGGCGAAGCCAGCTTCAACCTCGCCAGGTTGCGCAAATCTATCAATGGCGGTCACCGGGTCGTTCCTACAGGCCTGGCCACGGAAGAGCTGATCGAATGGATCTCTGGACCGACTGCCAAAGATGGCTCTGACCGTTGAATTAAGCGACTTCTTTAGCGCCAACTTCTCGCAATTCCCGCACGACGACAAAGTCAAAATCGCCCTGTTCATTAAGCATTGCCAGGCTAATGGCCTAAATGGCCTACCTGGCAAGCTTAAGCCGTCTACTGACGTCCCTGGGACCGATCCTGACTACTACACGAAGGTGCAGTACGCCCGAGATAACTACCTGTGGCACTACCACATCGGCATCCCGGACTACGAAAAGCTTAACCCCTTCTCGAAGGTGTTAACTTCACGTTACGTCCTTCATTTCCAGCGCTTCCCGGGCAACAAGGTCATCAGAATCGTCGACCTCGATGATCACCGCCCGATGACTCTCCCCAAGCGCGAGTACATGATCAAGACCTGATCCCCGGAATTCCTGGCATGTAAAAGCCAGCAAGGCCCGCGTCCGATCGCACTGTTGCAGTCCCGGAGAGGGGTCTAACCTGATCTCTGGTCACTTGAGTATCCAAGTGTTTGATTCTTTGGGGCGCCATGACTTTTTCCTTGTGGACATCGAATCGACCACTCGCCTGGCCGCTAGCGCTGACTCCCACAATTGCAGAACCCACTCCTCATAGGCGTCTACGTTGTAGTACCAGCTACGATTGAACCTCACCATCAAGTGCTCTGGTATGACCTTCTTGCACCTGCGAGAAGCCAAGGCCTTCTTGGTGATCCCAAGATATTCTGCCATTTGCCACTCAGGCAGCATTGGGGGCTGATGTGGCCTGTCCTCCAGAATCTCTGCGATCTCGCCGACCGTTTTCGTCAAGGCGCTCAACTGCTCGTGGAGCTTCCTTACCTGGATTGCCAAGGGTTCTCGCGCAGACATGATGAGTCCTCAATGAAGATTCCGTGCAGGTTTAGCACGCAAACTCGTTCAGCTCGACCGGTAAAAAGGGCTGATCGAATATCGATCAATCGAGGCGTCTAAGTGGCCCAGCAGCGCGCATCGTGTATGCCTACGTGTATGCCTATTCGCAAAACAAGCTGGAAAGCCTATACAGCTTGAACTGTTCGATTCCCTTCGCCCGCTCCAGAATCCCTTGCAAAAGCCCCCGGCAGCGTTCGTTGCCGGGGGCTTTTGCTTTTCAGTGCGCCACCCACATCAGGGCATGGAAAATCAAGCTATCTCCTTTTTCTACGGCAGCTGTGCTCCCACCCACAACAACTTGGCAGCCACACACAATCGGTATTCCTTTGCAGGGCTCCTCCACACAGCCAGAATCGATCGCGACCCAACAGGCGAATTGCTGGTCACCCATCCGCTTGCTCTGAGCCAACCACACATCCACCGCGGTCGATCACAATTGCCAACGGAGTGGTCTCATGAAGACTTTGATCTGTGCAGTTGCCTTGCTTGCCAGTACTGCCGCGCATGCTGATAAAACCCTGCGCTTCTACAACTGGAAGGACTACATCGATCCCGCTGTAATCGAGGAGTTTCAGAAGGAGTCCGGCATCACTGTAGAGACGCACTCCTTCACGACGACGGATGAACTGGTGCAGACAATGGCGAGCGGTGCGGCCTATGACGTCGTCGTACCGTCGCACTTCATGCTGCGCCAATTGCTGGCTGAGAATCGCCTGGCCCGGATCGATAACAAGCGCCTGAGCTACTACCCAAGCCTCGATCCATGGGTGACTTCCGCTCTCGCGGGCATCTCTGATGCCAACAGCTATACGGTTCCCTACTTGTGGGGATCAATTGGTTTGCTGATCAACCCCAAACTGGCCGAGGTGAACTATGGAGGCCCCGCGCCAGATAGCTGGAGCCTGCTGTTCGACGAACAGCAGGCCGCCAAGCTGGCGAAGTGTGGGCTGGGGATGCTCGATGCGGCCGAAGAGACTTCATCACTGCTACTCAACTACCGGGGCCACAGCCTGGCGACCAGCACGGCGCGTCAGATCGAGCGCAACCTGCGCTCGCTTCAACCTGTAGCGAAGCAGCTTCGATCGTTCGACAACTGGCGATTCATCGACGAGATGGTCGCCAACCGCCTTTGCGTCTCCATGAGCTGGAGTGGCCACGCGATCCTCGCCAAGGAGAAGAATCCGGAGCTTCGGTACGTTATTCCGGTCGAAGGCGCTGCGATCTATATCGACACCCTCGCGATCCCCGCCAACGCGCCGCACCCGGAGCTGGCGTATCAGTTCATTGATTTCCTGCTGCAGCCAGATAACGCGATTCGGAACGCCCGGGCAACGCGTTTCTACGCCCCCCTCCCCAGTTCCTCTCCGCAGATGCAGGCACTCTCGAAATCGTCCCCCGATCAGCTGCTGAGCACCGAGCAACGCCGCCGGAGCTATCTCCTGGAAAACCTGGAACCCAATCAGCGGGCATCGCTCAATCAAGCTTGGCAGCAGTTCAGGGCCAGCCGGAATTGAAGCAAAAAAGCCACGCGATGACTGGCTTTCTCGAATAACGGCCCAGTCGCGTAACCGTTCTCCCGCCCTTTGAACGATAAGTCGCGAAACTGTGCCAGGAGTTGTCCACCAAGGCGACTGGGCCCCTTTCTGGAAGTGGCTCGGCATGTCCTCCGGCCAGCGCCAAAGTCAGCGTCAGAATAGAAAAATAAGCCCGCCCCCTCGCAACGACGGTCTCCGTGGGCCGGGAGGCAGCCAACCGGCCCCACCGACGCCCTTACAACTGAACAATTGTTCAGCTATAAGATGACCGACCGTTCGGTTGAGTACGACCAAGTGCGCCACGCCCGTCATCACGCTCGACCTGATCAGACGCTCTGGATTAATCGAGTCGGAGAGCCCATGCGCCATCCCCTTTTCCAAACCCGCATCACCGAGCTGCTCGGCATTCGCCATCCCATCCTTTGCGGGGGCATGGGCCCCAGCGTTTCGGATGCGCGCTATGTGGCGGCCGTCGTCAACGCTGGCGGCATGGGGTTCATCGTTGCGGCCGGCTTTCCCGATCCGGAAGAGTTTCGCGCGCAATTGCGCCAATGCCGTGAGCTCACGTCCGGCAAGCGTTTTGGCGTGAATCTCTATCTTTCGGGCCAGGCCAAGGCGGTGGCTCTATTGCAGGAACAGGTGAGGATTCTCGCCGAAGAAGAAGTGCTCTGTGTCGAGACCTCTGGGGGGAGCCCCGAAGCAGTGCTTTCGTCGCTGCGGGAGGCAGGTATCAAAGTCCTGCACAAGGTTCCCGCTGTCCGTTACGCTCGATCCGCCGCGCGGCTTGGCGTGGATGCGGTGATAGTCGTGGGTAATGACTGCGGGGGCCATCCGGGCACCTATGGCATCAGCAGCATGGTTCAGGCAGCCCTTGCCCCAAGAGAGATTTCCGCTCCACTGGTCATCGGCGGCGGAATAGGAACCGGCAGCCAGTTGGCCGCGACACTCATGATGGGGGCGGATGCCATCCTGATGGGCTCGCGAATGCTGGTGTCCGAGGAGTTATGGATTCACCGCGACTACAAGGAACAACTGGTTCAGAGCGATGGAACGCAAAGCGTCGTCGTGAAGACCGGCCTGCGCCAGCATCACCGGGTTTTGAACAATGACAGCGCCAAGGCCGTTGCGGCATTGGACGCGGCGGGAGCGAGCGAATTCGAACGCTATCGCCCCCACGTAATGGGAGCGCTGACCACCCAGGCCTACCGGACGGGCGATAGCCGTCTTGGCATGCTCGACTACGGCCCATCGGTCGTGTTCGCCAACGCCGTGCAAACCGTGGAAGCCATCTTTGATGAGGTTCTGGACGATGCACAACGGGCCATGCGGCGCTTCGAAGGCCTCCGCTGCAACGCCCAGCTGTGAAGTGCCCGGTGTCCCTCGTTCAAGCGCGCAGATGGCAACTCAGGTCGCCCGTCATATCCAGCAGCGTGTAGTCCCTGAACGAGAAGCGCCATACGCCGTCGACACGCTCGAAGGCATCATGATACCGCCCACAGGCAATCGGCTGGAGCGGCAGGCTGTCGGTGCCCTGCAGGACAGTGAAGTACGATCTCGCCGTGGCGCGCCCCGAGGTCTCATCGACCTCGATGATCGGGTTGGTGACCAGGTGCTTCGTGCGCGGCGTTCCGCAGGGATGGATCTCTACCTGCTGGCGGAAGATGCGCAGGAGTTCGTCAGCCCCGACCCGCTCATCGCCGCTTTGCAGCTTGATTCGCGCATGCCGGAACAGCTCGGCCACGCCTTCCAGGTTTCCACCGTCCAGCAGCTCGGCGTATCGATACAGCAAGTTGGCGATCCGGGTTTCGCTGTTGCTCATGCAGGCACCCTCCTACAGGGGTTGGTGAGGCCACTGTAGGGGCATGACTGCTCCGCGGCTTCGTCCCGGTGGACTAAGGTCGCTCCGTTCCAGCAGCTCGCAGAAGAGCCAGCACGAGCGATGCGCGGTTGATCATTCCAGCCCGCGAAGTTGTCGCTTTTCATCAAGAGCCGCCTCCTACCCTCCCCTAGATTAGGCCCCGAGCAAGCCCCCGAACCGAACCCGGGGGCGGAGTCTGGAGGAGACCAGCCATGCAATCCGTCGAGCAGATCAAACGCAGCACCTCCATTGCAGAATGGGCCCAGCAGCGCCCGGAAGAGGCCTTCACCCTGCCCTCGCGCTACTTCTTCGACGAGCAGATCTTCGCCGCCGAACGCGACCGCATCTTCATGAGCGCCTGGCACCTCGCCGGGCACCGCAACGAGTTCGCCGAACCCGGGCAGTTCGTGGTTTGCGACATTTTCGACCAGAGCGTGGTGGTGGCCTGCGGCAACGACGGCCAGATCAACGCCTTCCACAATGTCTGCCAGCATCGCGGCAATCGCCTGCTCGACGTCCGCCGTGGCAACAACACGCGGGTCCTGCGCTGCGCCTACCACTCCTGGTGCTACGAGATGGACGGCAGCCTGCGCAGCGCGCCCCGCAGCGAGCGGCTGATCGCCTTCGACAAGCAGGACTTCAACATCCCAAAAATCCGCGTCGAGGAGCTCGGCGGCTTCGTCTACTTCAACTTCGACGCCGAGGCCCCGGCACTGGCCGAACTTTTCCCCGAGGCCGACGAGGAAATGCGCGCGGTCTTCCCCGACCTGGGCAAGATGCGCCTGATCGAGGAGCAGGACGTGATCGTTCCGGCCAACTGGAAAGTGATCATGGACAACTCCATCGAGGGCTATCACTTCAAGCTTTCCGGCCCCTGCCACATCGACCTGGCCAAGCTGATCGACTTCAAGGGCTACCGCCTGACCAAGCGCGACAACTGGTGGACCTACATCGCCCCGGCCAACCTGCAGGCCGAGGACGCCTACGGGGTGAAGCTCAGCGGCCCGCGCAACCCCGACGAGCGCTTCTTCAACATCGGCCTGTGGCCGAACAACACCTTCTACACCTTCCCGTTCTCCGAGTTCCTCGGCACCTTCATCATGATTCCGCTGGATGCCGAACGCTCGCTGCTGCGCTTCGGCTACTACAGCCCGCACGAAGAAGTCCCGGAGGTCTCGCACGCCTGCATGAAGTGGATGAACGAAGAACTCGGCCCGGAAGACATCGAGCTCAACATCAGCGTGCAGAAGGGCCTGCGCTCCCTCGGCTACGACCAGGGCCGCTACATGATCGACGCCGAACGCAGCAACGAGAGCGAACACCTGGTGCACCACTTCCACAAGCTGGTGTTCGACGGCATCAGCGGCCGCTGATCGCGCGCCAACCTGCCATGGGAGAGTCCTATGCTCGCGCATGAATACGACTACCTGATCATCGGCGCAGGCTCGGCCGGCTGTGTGCTGGCCAAGCGCCTGGGCGAGAACCCGGCGCTGCGCATCCTGGTGCTGGAGTCCGGCCCGGTGGACCGCAGCTGGACCATCGACATGCCCTCCGCCGTGGGCATCGTGGTGGGCGGCACGCGCTTCAACTGGAGCTACACCAGCGAGCCGGAACCGGGCCTGGACCACCGTCGCATCGGCACCCCGCGCGGGCGCACGCTGGGCGGTTCCTCTTCGATCAACGGCATGGTCTACATCCGTGGCCATGCCCGCGACTACGACGGCTGGGCCGAGCGCGGCTGCGAGGGCTGGAGTTATCGCGAAGTGCTGCCGTATTTCATCCGCGCGCAGAACCATCGCGACGGCGCCGACGCCTACCGGGGCGACGCCGGGCTGCTCCATGTCACCCCCGGCGATACCTCGCCGCCGCTGTGCCGGGCCCTCATCCAGGCCGGCCAGCAGGCCGGCTACGGCTACAGCCCCGACCTCAACGGTTATCGCCAGGAGGGCTTCGGCCCGGTGGACCGCACCACCCGCGACGGCAAGCGCTGGAGTACCGCACGCGGCTACCTGGCCGAGGCCCTGAAAGGCGGCAACGTCACCGTGGCGACCTCGGCATTGAGCCGGCGCATCCTCTTCGACGGCGACCAGGCCTATGGCGTCGAGTTCGAAATGGACGGCGAACTGCATCAGGTGCGCGCACGCAATGAAGTGCTGCTCAGCGCCGGTGCGATCAACTCGCCACAGTTGTTGATGCTCTCCGGCGTCGGGCCGGCCAAGGAACTGGAGCGCCTGGGCATCCCCGTGGTGCGTGACCTGCCGGGCGTCGGCCAACGCCTCAACGACCACCCGGACACCGTGGTGCAGTACCGCTGCAAGCGCCCGGTCTCCATCTACCCCTGGACCCGCGCCCCCGGCAAGTGGCTCATCGGCGCCCGCTGGTTCGCCAGTCACGATGGGCTCGCGGCAAGCAATCACTTCGAGGCCGGCGCGTTCATCCGTTCACGGGCCGGGGTCGAGTTTCCCGACCTGCAGCTGACCTTCATGCCACTGGCGGTGCAGCCGGGCAGCGTCGACCTGGTGCCGGAACACGCCTTCCAGGTACATATCGACCTGATGCGCCCGACCAGCCTGGGCAGCGTCAGCCTGGCCAGCGCCGATCCGCGCCAGGCGCCGCGCATCGCCTTCAACTACCTGACCACCGAGCGCGACCGCGCCGACATGCGCGCCGGCGCCCGCCTGGTGCGCGAAATCCTCGCCCAGCCGGCCATGGCCGCCTATGCCGGTGACGAGCTGGTGCCCGGCGCCGACCAGCAAAGCGACGCCCAGCTCGACGCCTGGGCCCGGCGCGTCACCGAGACGGGCTACCACGCCAGCGGCACCTGCAAGATGGGGCCCGCCTGCGACCCCGAGGCGGTGGTCGACCCGCAGCTGCGCGTGCACGGTCTGCGCGGGTTGCGCGTGGTCGATGCGTCGATCATGCCGGAGATCGTCAGCGGCAACACCAACGCGCCCACCGTGATGATCGCCGAGAAGGCCAGCGACCTGATCCGGGGTCACGGCCCACTGCCAGCCAGCGATGCGCCGGTATGGATTCACCCGCGCTGGCGCGAATGCCAGCGTTGAAGCGCACTTGCCAAAGCCGGCCCGCTCCGCTTGCATGGGCGCTGCGGGCCTTTCCATTCGAGCGAGGCGGCGGCCAATGCAGCCGGCGCCCATTTCCGTGCCAGGTGCCACCATGAAACGAACCGAACCCCTCAGCCTGGATTGGCAGGACCCCAGCCAACCGCCGCTGCGCATCGGCATCCTGCTGCTGCCGTCGTTCTCCAACTTCGGCCTGGCCGCGCTGATCGAGCCGCTGTCGATTGCCAACTGGCTGGCCCAGCGCAGCCTGTTCCAGTGGACCCTGCTGTCGGTGGACGGCCAGCCGGTACCCGCCAGCAACGGCCTGCTCGCCAGCCCCCAGGCAAGCATCGGCGAACCCGGTGAATTCGACGCCTGCGTGGTGATCGCCAGCTTCGACGTGCACCGCCACGCGCGTAACCCCGCGCTCAAGGCCTGGATCAAGCGCCAGGCGGCCTTCGGCGCGGTACTGGTCGGCATCGAGACCGGCACCGAACTGCTGGCCGCCGCCGGTGTGCTCGACGGTCACCCCGCCGCGGTGCACTGGGACAACCTGCAAGGCTTCCAGGAGAGCTACCCGAAGGTGCAGGCCTGCGCCCAGCTCTACTGCCTGGCCCGCACCCGCCTGACCTGCGCGGGCGCCACCGCAGTGCTGGACATGCTCCTCAGCTGGCTGGACAGCCTGGCCGGCGGCAACCTGGCGCGCGAAGTGGCCATGCACATGCTCATCGAGCAGGTGCGCGAGCCGCAGGTGCAGCAGGCCGAAGGCTACCGCCGCAGCCTGCACGCCCAGGCCGGCAAGATGAGCCGCGCCATCGAGTTGATGGAGCAGCATCTGGAGGAACCCTTGAGCTGCGAGGTCATCGCCGAGCGGGTCTCGCTGTCACGCCGGCAGCTGGAGCGACAGTTCATGCAGCACACCGGCCTGACCCCGCTCCAGTACTACCTCAGCCTGCGCCTGGCGCGCGCCCACAACCTGCTGCAACAGACCCGCATGAGCGTGGCCCAGGTCGCTGCCAGCGCGGGCTTCGGCTCGCTCGAACACTTTTCCCGCGCCTACCGGGCCAAGTTCGGCTGCCCGCCGAGCAACGACCGCTCGCAGAGCCTGAACGCGCCGGTCATGCGCCAGCCATTGGCCCACGACCCTTCGCTGCTGCCGCACTAGCGGCGCCTGCAACGCGTCAGCGGGTCGCGGGCACCCCGTCAGGCGCGGTAGTCGGGCTCTTCCTCATCGAGGATCGCCTGCAACGCGGCGAAATGGCGGACAGCGAAGTCCGGGTAGTCCAACCACTGGCGGCAGGTCTTGCGCGCCACCTCGTCGCTGGCGATGCGCAGCGGACGGCCGCTGGAAAGCGCGGTGAGATAGATCTCGCAGGCCCGCTCGAAGTAGTAGAGGTCATCGAATGCCTGCGCCACGCTGGGCGCCGCCACCAGCACGCCGTGGTTGCCCATCAGCAGGATCGGCTTGTCGCCGAGCTGGCGGCTGACCCGCTCGGCCTCGTCCCCCAGGCCCATGCCGTCGAAGCCCTCGTCGATCGCCACGCGCTCGAAGAAGCGCATGGAGTTCTGCTCGATCGGCGGCAGGCGCGAATCGGCCAGGCAGGCCAGCGCGGTGGCGTACTTCGAGTGCACATGGAGGATGCAGCGCGCATGCCGGTGGCGACGGTGCAAGGCGCCATGCAGGGCCCAGGCTGTGATGTCGGGGGCGTCCGGGCGGTTCAGCACGGAAGGGTCGTCGGCGTCGAGCAGCAGCAGGTCGCTGGCGCGCACCCGCGAGAAGTGCCGGCCATAGGGGTTGATCAGGAAGCGCCGGCCATCCTCGGACACCGCCAGGCTGAAGTGGTTGGCGATCGCCTCGTGCATCCCCAGTCGGGCAGTCCAGCGGAAGGCGCAGGCAAGCTCGGCGCGGGCCTGGGCATGAGCATCAAGAACGGCAACGGATTCAGTGGGCATGGCAGCTCCTCGGAGGCGCGGGTGCGTCGGGGTCGTCTCCGAGTCTAGGGAAGGCATCACCGGCGACTTGATGCGATGCGACCTTACTTGCCGCAAATGGACGAGGCGCCGCCAATTTCCCAGCCCTAGAGTTGCCGCGAAGTCCAGATCGCGCGGACGCCAACCACCAGCCCCTGAATTCACACCACAGTGCTCGGAGCCCGAGTCATGCCTGAATACCACTTGATCGACCGTCTCGAAATCGAAGGCCTCTACGTCCGCTATTGCGACCTCGTCGACAGCAAGCGCTTCGATGAATTGGGCGACGTCTTCATGGACGAAGCCACCGGCGACTACACCCAGGCCCTGGGCCCCGGCGTGGTCAGTCCGAATCTCGCGAGCCTGATCGCGTCCATGCATCTGAACCTCGGGGAAGGCTCCAACTGTGGCGCCACGCACCACAACGTCGGCAACTTCACCATCGATATCGACGGCAACTCCGCCACCAGCAAAGTCCATTACTACGCCGTCCATCGCGGCATCAATGACTGTGCCGGGGCGCTCTATTCGATGTGGGGGCAGTACGAGGACAGGCTGGAAAAGACTGCGGCCGGCTGGCGGGTAAAGGCCAGGGTCTACAAGTGCTTCCTCTCCGAAGGGCCGGCTGCGGTGGTGAGTGCTTCGGCGCGTTGAAATCCCTTGCGCCCGAATTCATCTGCGATAGATGAATTCGGGCGCAACTGGAGAAGGCCAGCAGCAGTTGTCCCTTTGCCGAAGAGCCACCCTCCTCCGATCACACCCCATATTCATCATGCCGCCGCCACCAGAGGCCCTGCTCGTTACGCCCAAGCGGCGCCCGGTCCAGCCAGGTGTACATGCTCCACAGGGCATCCAGTCCACGCGCATAGGTGGAGTAGCTGTGGTAGATGGCGCCGTCCTCGCGGATGAAGGTGCTCAGGCCGGGGCGGTCGCGGGCGAAGGTGGGCACGTCGGTGCCGCAGCGGGCGGCGAAGCGGGTCATGGTTTCGGGGATACGGGAGATGTCGAGAGCCGGCTCGCTTCGCCCGTAGTTGTAGTCGATCGCGCCGACGCGCTGCTGTTCCTGGGTGAAGGCGACGTTGAAGTCGAAGTTGAAGTCGCTGTCCTTCGATGAGGCCCAGGGGAAGCGCCAGCCCATGCGCCGCTGGTAGGCCTGCAGTTTTTCCAGTGGCGCGCGGGAAACGGCGCAGAGCGTCACGTCATGGTTGGCCAGGTGGACGACGATGCCGTCGAAGCCGTCGGCGATAGCCGAGCAGGACGGGCAGCCGGCGCTGTAGTCCGGGCCGAACATGAAGTGGTAGACCAAGAGTTGCGAGCGCCCCTGGAACAGTTCGGCAAGGGTGGCAGGGCCATCCGCCGTGTCGAAGCGGTAGGCCTTGTCGACCTTGACCCAGGGCAGCGCCTGGCGTCGGCGGGCGAGTTCGTCGCTCTGGCGGGTCAGGGCCTTTTCGGCGTCGAGCAGCTCCAGGCGGGCCGCCAGCCATTGTTCGCGGGTGGCGAGGGGGTGCGTTGCCATGGGGAAATCCTCCGGTCGCCGGTGGCGACAAATCGGTCGATGGGCGAGGGATAGGCTAGGCTCGGGGCCTGGCATGGCGGGAGTGACAAATGTGGCGGGAATGACACGCGTGGCAAGACTGCGATGGACTCCCTGGTAGCGGCTGCCGCGCGGTCGCTGGCGGCGGGCGACCCGCTGGCGGCGCTGAACCGCATCGCCCTGCGCGAGGATCCGCCGGCGCTGGCGTTGCGCGGCATCGCCATGGCGCAGTTGGGCGACCTGGGCCGTGCCCGCTTGCTGCTGCGCCGGGCGGCTCGCGCCTTCGGGCCACGGGAGGCGATGTCGCGCGCCCGCTGTATCGTCGCCGAGGCGGAAGTGGCGCTCGCCAGCCGAGATCTCGGTTGGCCGCCTAAAGCGCTGGCCGCCGCTCGGGCGACGCTGGAGACGCACGGCGACCGGCTGAATGCCGCCCATGCCAGCTACCTGGAAATCCGCCGCCTGCTACTGATCGGCCGGGTCGACGACGCCGAGCGGCAGTTGGCGGAGCTCGACCCCGCCCCCCTGCCCCCGGCCCTGGGCACGACCCACGCGCTGATCAGCGCCGGCATCGCCTTGCGCCGGGTGCAGAGTGCGGCGGCGCGGGAGGCCCTTTCCCAGGCGCTGTACCAAGCCCAGCGCGCCGGCATTCCCGCGCTGCTGGCGGAGGTCGAGCGGGCCATGGCGCTGCTCGATGCGCCCGCCGCCCGGTTGATCGATGGCAGCCACACGCGACCGCTGCGGCTCGATGAAGTGGAGCAACTGCGGGCCTCCGATGCGCTGCTGGTGGATGCCTGCCGCTATGCGGTGTGCCGGGGCGGGATGGCGATCTCGCTGGCGCGCCGTCCGGTGCTGTTCTGCCTGGCCCAGGCGCTGGCCGAAAGCTGGCCCGCCGATGTGCCGCGCAACACGCTGATCGCCCGTGCCTTCCGCACCCACACGCCGGACGAAACCCACCGCGCCCGCCTGCGGGTGGAGATCGGCCGCCTGCGCAAGGCGCTCGCTGCGCTGGCCGAGGTGAAGGCAACGCCACGTGGCTTCACTCTCGCGCCGCTGGCCACGCGGGAGGTCTGCGTGCTGGCCCGGCCGCTGGAGGAGCGCCACGCGGGAGTGCTGGCGTGCCTGGCGGATGGCGAGGCGTGGTCGAGTTCGGCGCTGGCCCTGGCGCTGGGCGCCAGCCAGCGCACCGTGCAGCGCGCGCTCGACGCCCTGGCGGAGGCCGGCAAGGTGCAGTCCTTCGGCCAGGGACGCGCGCGGCGCTGGACCGCCCCCACGGTGCCGGGTTTCGCGACGACCTTGTTACTCCCCACGCCCTGGTCGGGGAACTAGGCTGGAGTCTCAATCACTTCAGACGAGGACTGCCCCATGAAACGCTCAACTGCCGAGATCCTCGGCGAATTCGGTCCCTTCCCCGGGGTCGACGCGGTCCACGGCGTCACCTTCGACGGCGAGCGCGTGTGGTTCGCCGTCGGTGAGAAGCTGATCGCCCTCGACCCGGACAACGGTAAAACCGTCCGTACGCTGAACGTCCCCGGCGATGCCGGGACGGCCTTCGATGGCCAGCACCTGTATCAGATCGCCGATGCGCGCATCCAGAAGATCGATCTGGCGACCGGCGAGGTGCTGGCCAGCATCCCCGCCCCCGGCAATGGCGCCGATTCGGGCCTGGCCTGGGCCGAAGGCACACTCTGGGTCGGGCAGTACCGCGAGCGGAAGATCCACCAGATCGACCCGGACAGCGGGAAAGTGCTGCGCACGCTGGAGTCCAACCGCTTCGTCACCGGGGTTTCCTGGGTCGACGGCGAACTCTGGCACGGCACCTGGGAGAACGAGCGCAGCGACATCCGGCGCATCGACCCCGGCACCGGCGAAGTGCTGGAGAGCGTGGAGATGCCGGATGGCATCGGCGTCTCCGGGCTGGAATCCGACGGCGGCGAGCGCTTCTTCTGCGGCGGTGGCAGCAGCGGCAAGCTGCGCGCCGTGCGGAGACCCGCCCGGCGCACGGCTTGAGCGACGGTCAGCGCAGCCGCAGCAGCCGATCCAGCGACCAGCCGCCCGCTCCGCGGGCGATCAGCAGCAGCAACAGGCCGGCCCATGACAGGTGAGTGGGCCAGGCGTCCGGATAGACGAAGACTTCGATCACCGTGGTCATCCCCAATAGCGCCAGCGCCGACAGGCGGGTGAACAGGCCGAGCACCAGCAGGATCGGGAACAGGTGTTCGGCGTAGGTCGCCAGGTGCGCCGCGAGGTAGGGCGAGATCAGCGGCAACGCGTACTCGGTCTGGAACAGGTCGTAGGTGCTCGGGGTGATGGTCAGCAGGCCCTCGACCTTGGTCCGCCCGGACATGAAGAACACCGAAGCGATCCCCAGCCGCGCCACCAGGCACAGGAAGGATTCGCCAAGGCAGCGCTGCAGGCAGTCGGCCAACTGGTTCCACAGCCGGCGGGGCGACGCGGGAGAGGGATGGGCGATGTCCATGGCGGGCTCCTTCAATCGAGGCAAAGGGGACGGAAGACATTGGCGCGCAGCAGGCGGCCGAGCAGGTCGGTGAAGTCGAGATCGGGCTGAGCCTCCAGCGCCAGCGTCGAGACCTGGTCGAGGACATGGCCGGCGGCGCAGGCATCGAGGAAGGCACAGCCGCCTTTCTCCAGCGGCAGCCCGACAACGCCCTCGGAGCCGGCCACCAGCAGTGCACCCTCGCCGATCCACGGCAGTTCCTCCGGCCAGTCCAGGCCTTCGCGGCTGCAGTGCCAGAGGCTGTACACCGGCTGTGTCTCGAACCAGCGCCAGCGCACCGCGCGGCGTGGTTGCAGGCAGAGCCCGCCGAGATCGCTGGCGGTCATGCCCAGCAGCGACGTCAGCTCCAGGCTCGGCTCGGTGGGCGCGCAGAAAACCTCCAGCCAGTCGCGATCCAGCCGCGCCACATCGGCCAGGTACGGCAACTCGCGAGCGCTTTCCAGATCCGCGAGAAAGGCCGGGAACGCCGCCCCGTAGCGCGCCATCCGCGCATCGGTCGGTGGCGAGCGCCAGGCGTATTCGGCGGCAGCGGCGCGCATCCACGGCGTGCCGACCAGCCGCTCGACGCTGGGGTAGTTGTCGCAGAGGGCGTCCACGCAACCCTTGAGTACGGTGTTGCGGTAGACGGCGAAGGCCGCCTGTGAGGTCAGCGCATCCAGTTCGGGGGCCGGGCGCTGGTAGAGGGCGTCGATGAAGGCGTCCTGGAACTGGCCGAGGGTGCGTTTCATGGGCAGCCTCCTGCGAGATTCAGCGTGGCCTGGGCGATCTCGCGCTCGGCCAGCAGTTCGCCGAACGCGGGGATATGGTCATCCCGCTCGATCAGCGTCGGCCGTGGCCCGATGCGCTGGACCAGGCGTTGGTAGAGCGCCCAGACCGGCTCGGCGATGGCAGCGTCGTGGGAGTCGATCAACAACGTGCCGCCTTCGTCGTGGCTGTACCCGGCAAGATGAATCTCGGCGATGGCCTCGGCGGGCACCCGGTACAGGTAGGCGGCGGCACTGTAGTCGAGGTTGTGGGCGCTGACATGGACGTTGTTGACGTCCAGCAGCAGCGCGCAACCCGTGCGCCGCACCAGTTCGGCGAGGAAGTCGATCTCGTCCCAGTCGTGGCCGTCCAAGCGCAGGTAATGGCTCGGGTTCTCGATGGCGATGCGTCGACCGAGGGCGTCCTGGGTGCGCTGGATATTGTCGGCGATGCGCGCCAGCGCCTCGTCAGTACGTGGGAAGGGCAACAGGTCAGGGTGATACTTGCCGCGCCAGGCGGACCAGGCCAGGTGCTCGGAGACCAGCGCCGGCTCGACGCGGTCCACCAGCACGCGCAGGCGTTGCAGGTGCTCCGTATCCGGCGGGGCGTCCGCCGCCAGGGACAGCGAGACGCCGTGCAGCGAGAGCGGGTGGCGCTCGGCCATCCGCTCAAGCCAGGTGCGGCGAGGGCCGCCGACCATGTAGTTCTCCGGATGGACCTCGAACCACAGGCCGTCGGCGTCGCACGTCCAGGCTTCGCCGTAATGCTCGGCCTTCAGCCCCAGACCGGCGCCCATTCGGTTGCACACGGACATGGTCGGCGCCTCCCTGTCAGGACTTCATCGGGGTCAGCGAGCCCATGCCGTGGGGCGTCTTGATGGTGGTGCAGGTGCCGGCCGGGACGTTCTTCCAGTGCATGCCGTCGTAGTCCTTCTTGGCGCTGCCCGCGCAGGTGGTGCCGGCGCCGGCCTTGCAGTCGTTCTTGCCGGCCATGGCCACGCCGTAGCACTTCTCCATGGCCGCGCCGCTGCCGGCCGGGGTCTTCGTGTCGTCCGCGAGGGCAACGCCAGCCAGGGAGGCGAGAGCAAGGGCGGCGGTGGCGAGGGTGAGGCTTTTCATGATGTCGTCTCCACGAGGGTTGGAAGGGCTCGGCGAACTGCCGGGCTCGTGGAGTAATTCGTGTGCTGCGCGGCGGTGGTTACAGGCACCTGGAAATTTTTTTTGAAATTTTTTCATCACCCCCGCTAACGTTATGAAGTGCTGATGTTTTTCATGCCCAGGGACTGCCCGCCACTGACAGCGGAGCGATCCGGAAAAGAAAATTTGCTCACGGATGTAACCCAGGCGGCCGATGCAACGAACTACCCGAGAGGACGCATTGAGCGCGCGTGAAGCGCAGTTGCAGGCCCTGCTGCTGCGCGGCATGGCGGGTGACGCGGCGGCCTATCGTGAATTTCTCGCGCACCTGGCGATCCATGTGCGCGGCTTTTTGCGACGGCGCCTGGAGCGACGCCCCAGCGAGATCGAGGACCTGCTGCAGGAAGTCCTGCTGGCGGTCCACAACGCCCGCCACACCTACCGCGCCGACCAGCCGCTGACCGCCTGGGTGCAGGCCATCGCCCGCTACAAGCTGGCCGACCACTTCCGCACCTTCGCCCGGCGCGATGCGCTGCATGACCCGCTGGACGACGACGGTGACCTGTTCGCCGAGGGCGACGAGGAGCCCGCGCAGGCCAGCCGCGACCTGGGCAAGCTGCTCCAGCACCTGCCCGAGCGCCAGCGTTTGCCGATCGTCCATGTGAAGCTGGAGGGACTGTCGGTGGAAGAGACCGCGCGTCTCACCGGGCTGTCCAGTTCGGCGGTCAAGGTCGGTATCCACCGGGGCCTGAAGGCGCTGGCCGGCATGATTCGAGGTAAGCGTAACGATGAACACCAATGAACTGATCGACCTGCTCGCCAGCGGCGAAGGCCCCGTGGAGCGCCACGCCCTGGCGCGCCGCCTGGGCCTTGCGCTGCTCGGCGGCGGCCTCGGCGCGCTGCTGCTGATGGCGGCGCTGTACGGGGTTCGCGCCGACCTCGCCGAGGTGGCACGCACCCCGCTGTTCTGGGCGAAGGTCGCGCTGCCCGGCAGCCTCGCCCTGCTCGCCCTCTGGCTCAACCAGCGCCTGGCCCGGCCGGGCGTGCGCGGCGGCGCCGCCTGGACGCTGCTCGTCCTGCCCCTGCTGCTGGTCTGGCTGGGCGCGGCCGTCACCCTCGTCGGCGCGCCGCCGGAAGCCCGCGCCGACCTGATCCTCGGCCGCACCTGGCGCACCTGCCCGCTGAACATCACCCTGCTTTCGCTGCCGACGTTCGCCACCGTGTTCTGGGCCCTGCGCGGCCTCGCCCCTACCCGCCTGCGCCAGGCCGGCGCCGCCGGCGGCCTGCTGGCTGGGGCTACCGCCACCCTCGCCTACTGCCTGCACTGCCCGGAAATGGGCGTGCCGTTCTGGGGCGTCTGGTACCTGCTGGGGATGCTCGTGCCCACTGTGGCGGGGGCGTTGCTGGGGCCGAGGTTGTTGCGGTGGTGAGGACGTCCGCTGCGTCCTTTTGATCCTTCAGAATGAAGTGAGGCCTCGTCAGACCGAGCCTACAACAGCACCAGCCCGTGACACCTCGCGTTGTCATCTTTCAGATGCGTAGTCCGTTGCCCCGCTGTATTCTCATGGATACAGTCGCGGCATGACTTACCAGATCAAGCAAACCGACATCTTCGGTCGCTGGCTCGCGGGACTGCGCGACATCCAGGGCAAGGTGACGATCCTGCGACGCCTGGAGCGGATCAAGAGCGGCAATCTCGGCGACGCCAGGTCCGTCGGCATTGGCGTCTCGGAACTGCGCCTGGATACCGGCCCCGGCTATCGCGTGTATTTCACGCGCCGCGGCAATGTGGTGGTCGTGCTGCTGTGCGGTGGCGACAAGTCATCTCAGCAGCGCGATATCAAGCTGGCGCAGCAGCTGGCGGGAGAGATTGAATGACCCTCGAACTACGCGAATTCGACGCCAGCGCTTACCTCGACAATGAGGAAGTGATCGCTGAATACCTGTCCCAGGTGCTGGCCGATGGTGATTCGGACGAATTGCTGGTGGCCATCGGCAATATCGCCAAGGCGCGTGGTATGACCAAGATTGCCAATGACTCGGGGCTGGGGCGGGAAAGCCTGTACAAGGTCTTCGAACCTGGCGCCAAGCCGCGCTTCGAGACTGTGATGAAAGTCATGCGCGCACTGGGTGTGGAGCTTCAAGCCAGACCACTGGGGGCTGGGAAATCATAGTGAAGCTGGCCTTCCAGCTGATGAAAAAGAGGGGCAGAACCAATATCTGCCCCTCTTCGTTTCAGGCGCCGGCAGCTCCATCCCGCTCCTTCAACAACGCCTTGATCACCTCTTCCTGTTCCCCATACCCACCCTCTCCGATCGCCAGGTGGCGAATCCGCCCCTTGGCATCGATGAAGTAGTGCGCCGGCCAGTACTGGTTACCGAAGGCGTTCCAGATGCGGTACTGGTTGTCCAGCGCCACCGGGTAGTGGATGTCGTGGCGTTTCACCGCGTCGCGGACGTTGGCCGGGATGCGCTCGTAGGGGTATTCCGGGGTGTGCACGCCGATCACCACCAGGCCCTGGTCCGCGTACTGCTTCGCCCAGGCGTTCACGTACGGCAGGCTGTGCTGGCAGTTGATGCAGTCGTAGGTCCAGAAGTCGATCAGTACCACCTTGCCGCGCAGGCCCTGCGTCTTCAGTTCGGGGCTGTTGATCCACTCCACCGCGCCCGCGAGCTCCGGGGCGGCGCCGAGGTCCGGCAGGCGTTCGGCGCCCTGGGCGGTATCGCCGGGCATGAGCTTGGCGAGCAGCGCGGGCACGCTGTCGATGACCTTGCGTTCCAGGCCGTTCACCAGGGTAGACGAGCTACCGGAAGCGAGCTGCGCGCTGACGCCGCTGGCGATGCCGACCACCGCCAGCAGGGCGAGCACACCGGTGGCGCGACGCAGGCCCTCGATGACGGCCATGCGCGGGCGCAGGTGCTGCATCAGCCGGCGGCCGGCGAAAAGGACGATACCGAGCACAGTGGCGCTGCCCAGGCCATAGGCGAACAGCAGCAGACTGGTCTGCGCGCTGGGGCCCTGGAGCATGGCGCCGGAAAGGATCAGGCCGAGCACCGGCCCCGCGCACGGCGCCCACAGCAGGCCGGCGGCAAAACCCAGCACCCACGCGGAAATCGCTGGCGGCAAGCGGCGCGCTTCGCCGTGCAGACGGTCGCCGATCCAGGCCCAGGGTTTGCCCAGCCAATCGCTGAAGCGCGACCAGAGCAGCGCCAATGCGGAAACGCCGAGCAACACCAGGGCGACATAGCGCCCCCATTCGCTGGCGGCGATCACCCAGTTGCTGGAGACCGTGGCCAGGCTCGCCAGCACGGCGAAACCGCTGGCCAGCCCGAGCAGCGTGACCCAGGGCGACCACGCCGGGCCGCCGGCGCGTTGCAGCAGCAGCGGCAGGACGGGAAGGATGCAGGGACTGAGCAGCGTCAGCGCCCCGCCGAGAAAGGCGATGAGCAACATGAGCACCTCGATGGGCCAGCGGCCCTGAGTTTGCGAGCAGGCATGAGAAGAAACGCCCCGGCCGTCCATGGCCGGAGCCAAGGGGAAATCAGCCGCCTTCGTTGCAGTTCGTGGCGAACTTGCGGTACCCCAGGCTGTGCGCCTGGCCGTGGGAATCCAGGTAATCCATGCGGGCGTTGACGATGCCGCAGTCGAACGGAGAGCCGCTGTCTTCGTGGATGGCGATGACCTGCTTTACGTCGAGTTTCTGGCCATAGTGATACTGCTCGACCGGCGTGGAATCGGCGGCCTGGGCGCCAAGGCTGGCGAAGGCGGCGATAGCTGCCAGCAGGCAGGCGCTGCCGAGGTGGAGGGCTTTCATGATGAACTCCTGTCCTGTGATGGGTTTGCCGGCGGGAGGCGGTTTGCCTTGCCGTTGGTGCCCATTTCAGTGGCCGGAGGTATCGGGCTTGTGTCGCGTGCGGCGCGGGATTGCCGCGCCAGGTATCGACGGCGGCGCGAGATACAGTGGAATACAAAGCGCGCGGGGCAAGCGCGGAGCGGCGCTATACACTTCGCTCAACCCACTACGAACGAGGAACCGGCATGGACCATGTCGATCACGTACTCATCGTCGATGACGACCGCGAGATCCGCGAGCTGGTCGGCAACTACCTGAAGAAAAACGGCCTGCGCGTGAGCCTGGCCGCGGACGGACGGCAGATGCGCGCCTTCCTCGACGGCAACACCGTGGATCTGATCGTGCTGGACATCATGATGCCCGGCGACGACGGCCTGAAGCTGTGCCGCGAGCTGCGCGTAGGCAAGCACAAGTCAACCCCGGTGCTGATGCTCACCGCACGCAACGACGAGACCGACCGCATCATCGGCCTGGAAATGGGTGCCGACGACTACCTCACCAAGCCCTTCTCCGCCCGCGAGCTGCTGGCGCGGATCAACGCCGTGCTGCGCCGCACCCGCATGCTGCCGCCGAACCTGCAGGTCAGCGAGGCCAGCCGGCTGATCGGCTTCGGCCGCTGGAAGCTGGACACCACCGCGCGCCATCTGCTCGACGAGGACGGCACGCTGGTCGCCCTGAGCGGCGCCGAGTACCGCCTGCTGCGCGTGTTCGTCGACCACCCGCAACGCGTGCTCAGCCGCGAACAACTGCTGAACCTGACGCAAGGCCGCGAGGCGGACATCTTCGACCGCTCCATCGACCTGCTGGTGAGCCGCCTGCGCCAGCGCCTTTTGGATGACGCCCGCGAGCCGGCCTACATCAAGACGGTGCGCAGCGAAGGCTACGTCTTCGCCCTGGCCGTCGAACTGCTCGAGCCCAACGCATGAAATCCGTCCTGCACTGGCCACGTACGCTGGCCGCGCGCCTGGCGCTGATCTTCCTCGCCGGGCTGGTGTTCGCCTACAGCCTGTCGTTCTGCTCGCAGTTCTACGAGCGCTACCAGAGCGCCCGCAACATGATGCTGGGCAACCTGGAAACCGACGTCAGCACCGCCGTCGCCCTGCTCGACCGCCTGCCCAGGGATGAACGCGAGGCGTGGCTACACATGGTGCAGCGGCCCAATTACCGCTACCTGCTGAACGAGGGCCAGCCGGGAGAACCGATGAACATGGCAGAGGCGCCGATGGCCGCCCTGTCCATCGCCGAAGTGGTCGGGCCGCGCTACCCACTACGCTTCGAGAACATCCCCGGCTCCATCCCGCATTTCCAGGTACACCTGACACTCAAGGACGGCAGCCCGCTGACCATCGACGTGACGCCCAAGGGCGTGCCTGTGGCGCAGTGGTTGCCCTGGGTGCTGATCGTGCAACTGGCACTGCTGCTCTTCTGCACCTGGCTCGCGGTACGCCTGGCCATCCGCCCGCTGACCCGGCTGGCCCAGGCGGTGGATCACCTCGACCCGGACGCCCCGGCGCCGGAGCTGGATGAACGCGGCCCGAGCGAAGTCGCCTATGCCGCCCGCGCCTTCAACGCACTGCAGGGTCGCATCGGATCGTATCTCAAGGAACGCATGCAGCTGCTCGCCGCCATCTCCCATGACCTGCAGACCCCCATCACGCGGATGAAACTGCGCGTCGAGCAGATGGACGACTCCCCCGAGCGCGAGCGCCTGTGGAGCGACCTGGAGGAAATGCAGCACCTGGTCCGCGAAGGCGTGGCCTATGCGCGCAGCATGGACGGCGCCAGCGAAGCGGCAGTGAAGGTCAACCTCGATGCCTTTCTCGACAGCCTCGTCCTCGACTATCAGGACAGCGGCCAGGCCGTGGAGCTGCAAGGCAACAGCAACGCCGTGCTGGAAACCCGCCCGCACGCGCTGCGCCGAGTGCTGACCAACCTGGTGGACAACGCGCTGAAGTTCGGCGGCTCCGCCCTGGTGGAAGTCGAGCGCGACGCCCGGGGCGTTGTGTGTGTTCGTGTACTGGACGAAGGCCCGGGCATCCCCGAAGAGGAACTGGAAGAAGTGGTGAAACCCTTCTACCGCGTGGAAAGCTCGCGCAACCGCAGTACCGGCGGCACCGGCCTGGGGCTGGCGATCGCCCAGCAGCTGAGCCAGGCGCTGGGCGGCACCCTGAGCCTGTCCAACCGCGCCAGCGGCGGGCTGTGCGCTCAGTTGGAGTTGCGCCCCTCCGCCTGACACCTTGCTCGTGAAAGGACTGTACAAAGGGATACATGACGGGCTTTAACGGACACATCCGAGATAAAGCCCGTTGGCAGCATGGCTCCACGAATCGCGGCGGCATCCCGCACGCCGCGTTCCCCAAGGAGCCTGCCATGACCCGTCCCGCCGAATCCGCCAGCCTGCATGGCTGGCGCCTGTTCTCCCTGCTGTCCGCTCTGGTGCTGATCGTCACCGCGCTGGCCCTTTGGGCCCAGCCGCAATGGGTGGACGCCCTGCGCAGCGCAATCCGCACCACCGCGCGGACGTCCTTCGCGCTGTTCCTCGCCGCCTTCCTCGCCTCGTCCCTGACGGTTCTCGTACCCAGCGCCTTCACCCGTGGCCTGCTGCGCGAGCGGCGTTTCCTGGGGCTGGCTTTCGCATTCTCCCACGCCGTGCACGCGGTGCTGATCCTCCTCTACGTGAAGTTCTTCCCCGAGACCTTCTGGCACGGCCGCAGTGTCGCCGCGAACATCCCTGGCTCCATCGGCTACCTGTTCATCGTCCTGCTGACCCTCACCTCTTTCCCCGCCGCCGTGAAGCTGCTCGGCGCCCGCGCCTGGAAGGCCCTGCACAGCAGCGGCACCTGGGTGATCGCCGCCGTCTTCGTCCTGTCGTTCTACAAGCGCCTGCCGTTGGGCTCCTGGTACCCGCTGGGCTTCGCGCTGATCAGCTCGGCGGTCGCCCTCAAGCTCACGGCAAAGCTGGCCGTGCGCCTGCGCCGTGAAACCCGCCCCGCTGCCGCGCTGAGCGCTGCCCGCTGAATCCGCCTTCTTCCGCGACCGGGCGATGACGCCCGGCCTGTACGACCTTCTTACCCACTGTTTTGCCCATGAGGTGCGCCATGACCCTGCTGACCCTGAACCCGATCAAAGCCGTCTTCGACCAACTCGACCGCCTCGCTGCCTGGGGCTGGGACATTCCCCTGCGGCTGTTCCTGGCCTGGGAGTTCTTCGAGTCGGGCCTGGAGAAATGGCACGGCGACAACTGGTTCGAACAGATCCACGCCAACTTCCCCTTCCCCTTCAACCACTTCTCCGTCGGCTTCGACTGGCAGGTGTCGATGTGGGCCGAGTTGATCGCGCCCGTGCTGTTGCTGCTGGGCCTCGCCACGCGCTTCGCGTCGGCTTCGCTGATCGTCGTGACCATCGTCGCCATCGCCGCCGTGCACTGGCCGGCGCAGTGGTCGAGCCTGGCGGAGCTGGCCCAGGGGTACACCATCACCGACCATGGGTTTGGCAACTACAAGCTGCCGCTGATCTACCTGGTGGCGCTGCTGCCGCTGATGCTCAAGGGCTCGGGTGCTCTGAGCGTGGATGGGCTGGTGCGGCGGTTCCTGGGGACTTCGCGCGTCAGCTGATCGATCTCCACGCCCGACTGTTCGGCAGAAACGCCCTCTCCGATGGAGAGGGCGTTCTTATTTGTCTGCGGGAAAGCTCTGCAGGCATGCAGGAGCAGACTTCGTTCGCGACTCGCGGGCGCCGTCCGCTTCTACAGGATGCGGAATGGAACAGAAGGCTTTCTATCGATTCCTCTACGGGTATCGCTCCCCCATCCTGCGCGCTACAGGCCCCCTGGAGCGCACGGCAGATAATCCGCAATGCGGCTGGAACTCCCGTAGGAGCGACGGGGGCGCCCAGCCCTTGTCCGCGAAGTCCCGCCGCCATTCCTGCATTGAGCGATGAACTCCCCGGAGGGAGCGGGCGTAATACGGAAGTGTTGACCTGTTGACGGGGATTCCGCCGCGATGGATTTCGCGGACAAGGTCCGCTCCTACGAAAGCAGCCCCTGCTCTCTGGCTCTGGCCTCTAAAGACTTCCAGAGAAATTTCCGTGCACTCCGAAGTGCCCATTTCAGGACCGTAGGGCGGATAACCGTTCACGGTTATCCGCTGTCAATTCATCACCGGTGTCCTCGCTACAAATGGGAAATGCATGGCGGATAACGCCTGGGGCGTTATTCGCCCTACATCCGGAATTCATACCCCATGCTCGGTCGGTCGCAATCGCGCAGTGCGCAGGATGGGTGGAGCTTGCGATACCCATGCTGTGATCGCGTGGGATCGATGGGTATCGCTCCGCTCCACCCATCCTACGGGACCGATCCAAACGCCTGACGGTGGGCAAGACTGTAGGAGCGAGCTTGCTCGCGAACAGATTTCCCGGCGGAGGCGGCGCTGGACATCCCTCTTGGTCCTGCAAAACAAAAAGCCCGCACACCAGTGAAGATGCGCGGGCTGGGTTGTGGATAAGAACGCGATCAGGGGATGACGAACCCCACCTCGATATTCCCGCGAGTCGCCTTGGAGTAGGGGCAGATCTGGTGCGCCTCGGCCACCAGCTTCTCCTTGTCCTCCGCCGACAAACCCGGCAGGTGCACGGTGAGCTTGGCGGCCAGGGCGAAGCCGCCGTCGGCGGTGTTGCCCAGGGAGACTTCCGCGTCCACCGCCACGTCGCCGGGCAGGCGAATATTCAGCTTCTGGCCGGAGCGACGCAGGGCGCCGATGAAGCAGGCAGACCAGCCGATGGCGAACAGCTGCTCGGGGTTGGTGCCGGGACGGCCGGAGCCGGGCGGGCTCAGCGGCAGGTCCAGCGCGCCGTCGGTGCTCTGGCCGCGCCCGTCGCGGCCGCCGGTGGTGTGGGTCTGGGCGGTGTAGATCACGGTTGCCAGGGTATCAGTCATGGTGCTTCTCCTTCAGGGGCGAGCCAATGGTAGACGACGTGAAGTGGTGCAGTTGGGGCGGGTGCCAATCACCACGCCTTGCTCTTTGAGGCTGCGCAACAGGGCAATGCCCTGCCCTTCGATGGCAGCCAGTTCGATGCCGGCGATTTCCGCCAGCGCCTTGAGGTGTTCACGGCCGGTGAGCTGCCACTGTTGCAGCGACACCAGCAGGGCATGGGCCAGGGGCGCAAGGCGCGAAAAATGCACCTTCAGGTCTGCCCCTCTGCGGGCCAGCAGCAACGCGGGTTCGGCCGGCGCTGCCGGCGGGAGGTTGTCCGGGCCGATATGGCTGACCGGCCAGGCATAGGCCAGCGGCACGGCGAGACTGGAGAGCAGCGGCACGCCGTCGAGCAGGTCGCCGTCCGGATCATGGGCCGGCTCGGCTTTATCGCTGAGCAGCAGCGCGGTCTCGATCCATTCGTAGTGGGCCAGTTCGGCCACCCAGCCGGGCTGGTCGGCGCGGCTTTCCAGGTACTCGACGAACTCGCCGGCCACTTCGGTGAACAGCGGCGTGTGGCAGCGGTAACGGGCATAGAAGTCTTCGGTGAGCGACTGCCATTGCTTGGTGCCAAGGCTCGCACTCAGCACCGGGAAGTTGCCGGCCAGCAGCGATTGCAGGTTGCCGAAGAACAGTTGCCGGTACACCGCCAGGCGCCGCGCCTCGATGCCGGGCGGCGGCTCGTTGGCCTGCGGGTCGCGGATGAAGCGGGTCATGCGCAGCTGCTGCTCGCGCAGGGTCTCAGCCATGACGCACCTCCAGCGGCCGGGCGGCCATCTGCAGCTCACGGATGCAGTTCACTTCGCCAAGCAGTTCGGCCAGCGGCGGCAGGTTGAAGTCGCGCTCCAGCAGCGTCGGTACCGTGCCCAGGTGCTGGTAGGCGCTGGCCAGCAGGCCCCAGACGTCGTCCTTCACGGCGGCGCCGTGGGTGTCGATCTTCAGGTCCGGCGCCTCGTCGTAGTGACCGGCTACGTGCAGGCAGACGACACGCTCGGCCGGCACGTGGGCGAGGAAACCGGCGGCGTCATAGCCGTGGTTGTGGGCGTTGACGTAGAGGTTGTTGACGTCCAGCAGCAGGTCGCAGTCGGCTTCGGCGAGCACGGCGCGGAGGAAGTCGATTTCGCTCAGCGCCTGGTAGGGCGCGGCGTAGTACGAAATGTTTTCCACGGCGATACGGCGGCCGAGGGCGTCCTGCACTTCACGGATGCGTCCGGCGATGTGGCGCACGGCTTCGTCGGTGAAGGGCATGGGAATCAGGTCATACAGGTGGCCGTCGTCGGAGCAGTAGCTCAGGTGTTCGCTGAACAGCGGCACCTGGTGCTGGTCGAGGAATTCGCGGACGCGGCGCAGGAAGCCGTGGTCCAGCGGCTCGGGGCCGCCCAGGGACAGCGACAGGCCATGGCAGGACAGCGGGAAGCGTTCGGCCAGGCGGGCAAGGCCTTCACCGTAGGAGCCGCCGACGCCGATCCAGTTGTCCGGGGCGACTTCGAGGAAGTCCACCGCGCCGTCGGCCATGGTCAGCAGTTCGGGCAGCAGCGCGCGACGCAGACCGAGGCCGGCACCGTGCAGGGAAACGGGAAGAGTCATGGCGGTCTCCTTCGGAGGGAAGTGCCCTCCCCGGCCAGCGGCGCGGGGAGGTTGTCGGCGCGGATCAGTTCTTGGCCTGGCTCAGCTTGCTGTACAGGTCGGACGGGAACGGCTTGCCGTTGGAGTCGAACTGGTTCTTGCGGAACTGGTAGGTTTCGCCTTCGGAAAGGAAGCCGTCGTGGTTGGCGTCGATGGCGTCGAATTCGGCGTTGGCCTTGGGCGCCACGGCCAACAGTTCGGCGCGGGAGACGCGGCCGTCGTGGTCGGCATCGGTACGGGCGAAGGAGGCATCGCCGCACTTGCCTTCACCGCACTTGCCTTCGGTGCCGGTAGCCTTGGTTTGGCTGGCCTTGGCCTGGGCGCCGCTGGCGCCACATTTGCCCTCGCCACACTTGCCCTCCCCGGCTTTTTCCGCCGAAGCGAGTTGGTAGCCCTGGGGCAGCGCTTCGACAGCGAAGGCGGAGGACGCCAGGTTCAGGCCACCGGCCAGGGCGACAGCGAGCAGGCCGAGTTGGGTTTTCGAGATACGAGTCATTGTGCTTCTCCAGATGCTGTGGCGCGTTCCGCGCCGGGTAATGCCGCAAGGGCGAATCCCTGGAACGAGGCGCTGGAAGGGTTTCCCCTGCCGTCGCATTGTTTCGTTCGGGTAGGGCTATTTCGCCGTAGCGATGTATCGCCGGCGTATCTGGAGCGGGAGTCTTTTGTATGTCTGTATCCCGTCAGGGGGTGCGGATACAAAGGAATACATTTGCGGGGGGAGTTCGGTATTGAGGGTGTTCGCGGGCAAGCTCGCTCCCGCGATAAAGAAGGCGCAGTGCGAACCTGCAGGAGCGGACCTTGTCCGCGAAATCGTCCCGGCGCGTCAGCCACACTGGCCGGGGAAAAAGAAAAGGGCCGCGTCAGCGGCCCTCTCGCGGGCATGGCCCACGCTTGCAGCGATGCAGGCGGGATCAGCCCGCGCGCTTGGCAGCGATGGCGGTGACCTCGACCTTCATGCCCTCGACCGCCAGCTCGGAGATACCGACGGCGGCGCGCACCGGATAGGGCTTGCCGAAGAAGCTGCAGTACACCTCGTTGAAGGCGGCGCGGTCAGCCATGCTGGTCAGGTAGATGGTCAGGTGCAGGACGTGGTCCAGGCCGCTGCCGGCCTTTTCCAGCGCGACCTTCAGGCTGCGCAGGGTGGCTTCGCTCTGGGCCTTGATGTCGCCCAGCTCGAGGCTGCCGTCTTCCAGGGTGGGGATCTGCGTGGAGACCAGCAGGCCACCGAAACCGGCCACGTCGGAGGAAATGGATTCGGGGTCCGCGTCGGGAATGAAGAAGGGGCTGTCATTCTGCGCCATGGGAAACTCTCTGCTATCAGGGGCTATGAGCGGCGCCGTTCGGCCCGCCCGGGACGCGCAGCTTAGCCTCATCCCGTCTCCCACCGCCACGCCGACTGATGTTTCCCGCAACATCGCCATTCCCCTCGCTTTGTCATCCGTCAATACATCCATCGTATGAGCGAGTGATATTTCCCTCGAACTTCACAGAGGGATTATTACAATTCAGGACATAGACCTTTTCATATTCCGTTATTTAAAGCGGGCACTCTTTCGGCATTATTACGCTGGCTTTTTCCTGCCTGGAGCGGGCAGGAGAAAGTTGATCGCAACAATGTCAACGCAACTTCCTGCGACTTCCGCCGTGGTTGATCCATGACCGGATTCATTGTGCCTGCCTATAAAAATTCCGGCCCTCACGCGATTCAACGGGCCGGGTCTCCAAGACTCTAGGGGCAATATCCATGAAGCATCTCAAACGCAGCGCTATCGTGCTCGCCGTTTCCGCCGCCGCCAGCCAGTTCGCCGGCGCCGAACCCTTCGTCACCGACCAGGCCGATGCCAAGGGCTTCGTCGACGACGCCAAGTTCGACGTCCTGCTGCGCAACTACTATTACGACCACGACGGCAAGAACGGCTCCGGCGATAACCGTGACTGGACCCAGGGCATCCTCGCCAACTTCTCCTCCGGCTACACCCAGGGCACCGTCGGCTTCGGCGTGGACGCCTTCGGCTATCTGGGCCTCAAGCTCGACGCGGGCGGCGGCCGGACCGGCACCGGCAACCTGCCGGTGGACAATCATGGCGACCCCGAGGATGACTACGGCAAGGCGGGCGCCGCGCTGAAGATGCGTATCTCCAAGACCGAGCTGAAATTCGGCGACATGCAGCCGGTCGCGCCGGTCTTCGCCGCCGGCGGCAGCCGCCTGATTCCGCAGACCGCCTCGGGCTTCAACCTGCTGAGCAGCGAAATCGCAGGTCTTGACCTGGAAGCCGGGCACTTCACCGCCGGCACCAGCCCGATCACCACCAGCCACGACGGCGGCCTGTACGCGACCTACGCGAACGTCGAAGCCGACAGCGTGGACTATGTCGGCGGCAAGTACGCCATCACCGACAACCTGAACGCCTCGCTGTACGGCTCGGAATTCGAGGACATCTGGCGCCAGTACTACGCCAACGTGAACTACCTGCAGCCGCTGGGCAACGACCAGTCGCTGGGCCTGGACTTCAACATCTACCGCACCACCGATTACGGCCAGGCCAAGGCCGGCGAGATCAGCAACACCACCTGGTCGCTGGCCGCCGCCTACTCCTTCCTGCAGGCGCACACCGTCACCCTGGCCTTCCAGAAGGTCAACGGCGACACCCCGTTCGACTACGTCGGCTTCGGCGACAATGGCGCAGGCGCGGGCGGCGACTCGATCTTCCTCGCCAACTCCGTGCAGTTCTCCGACTTCAACGGTCCGGGCGAGCGCTCCTGGCAGGTGCGCTATGACCTGGCGATGGACACCTACGGTGTGCCGGGCCTGAGCTTCATGACCCGCTACATCAACGGCAGCAACATCGACGGCACCCATGCCGACCCGAACGGCCAGTATGTCGGCCTCTACGGCGAAGACGGCAAGCACCACGAGACTGACTTCGAAGCCAAGTACGTCGTACAGTCCGGCCCGGTGAAGGACATGTCGTTCCGCCTGCGCCAGGCGTTCCACCGTGCCAATGCCGACCAGGGCGAATCGGACAACAACGAACTTCGTCTGATCGTCGATTATCCGCTGTCGATCCTGTAATTCGACCGACAATCATCACGGGACAACTTTCGGACAATTCCGAGAGTTGTCCCGCTATTGATCCTGCATTATTGCACTGAGACAGAAAGTCTCTTCCCCGAAGCAGGGTTTATCCAAACCTTCGAACTTTCTAGAATTCCCGCCATCTCTCCCGCTTTCGATATCGCCATCGTCGATTATCGAAAGATGACTCCTGACGTTGATATTGTGATTGCTCCTTCAACGTCCTTCGAGCCGCTCCCCGGAGCGGCTTTTTTTTATGCCCGGCCATCACCGGCGCAATATAGGTTGAATCACACTCCAATAGCGGCGGTCAAAAGCAGTGACAGTCGCGGCCCCCCCAAATGCCCGCACTGCTGAAGGAGGCCACCTCATATGAGCGCGATGACTCTCGAAGGCTGGTGCAAGACCAGCGCCGACCAGAAACCCATTCCACTGGAGGACATCCACTTCTTCGTCAGCGACGCCGATCACCTGCGTCTGGAACAGGCCGAGGACTACCTGCAGAACAGCGGCAAGCGTGACGTCATGGTGGATGCCGACCTGGACAACCTCGACCTGAAGATGCCCGAAGGCTTTGGTCCGCTTTCCGATTGCCAATACCGCGTCTACCTGAGCCACAGTGACCAGCGCGGGCATTTCCACCTGGTGGGCCACCGGGCCAGCGATGGCAGCCTGATCTACACCAATGCCGTCCTGATCGACCAACTCCTGAGCTGAGCCCCCGGACCTGCTCGGCACGCAAGCGACCGGACCGCCACCGGCCGCCGTTTCACTCGTCGCCCCTGCCTCACGGGGAGATTGTGGGGTACGCCTGCGCCGTGATTTCATAGAGCCATCTGTCGGCCGCAAGACGGCGTCGTCCGCGCCGCCAGACGGGAACGCCCCCATTCTCCGGTGAGGAAGCAGTCATCCCATGCGGACTTCCACTGATCCTGAAGTACAGGAATACGGGCGATTCGACAGTCTCCTGCGCCTGACCCGCTACCGCTTCGGCGCGGTCGCCGCATTGCTGGCCGATGCCCATGGCCGCCTGCTCGGCTTCGATGGCCTGACGCACGAGGCGGCGCAGTCCTTTGCCACCCTGCTCTGCCTGAATGCCGCCTCGGCGCCCCTGCGCAGCCGCGAGGGCGACCTGCACCCGTTGGGTACCGCAGTCCTGCACACCGCCGATGGCACCACCCTGGGCTGGCTGTGCGTGCTGGACGACCAGCCGCGCACGCTGGACGCCGCGACGCGATGCGCACTGGACGATGCCGCGAGCATCGCCCAGGAACTGCTCGACCGCACAGACGAAAGCTGCCTGGCGCTGGCCATTGCCGGCAGCGGCACGGGGGTGTGGGACCGCCATGTCCCCACCGGCGAGATTCACTACTCCTCCGGCTGGAAGGCCCTGCTGGGCTATGCCGACAACGAGATCAGCAATCGCATCGACGATGCTTACCTGCGCGTGCATCCCGACGACCTCGGCTATGTCCAGGCGACCATCAGCGCACACTTCGAAGGCCGTACGCCGGCCTATGAAGTGGAGCACCGGCTGCGCCACAAGGCGGGCCACTACATCTGGGTCTGCAGCCGCGGCAAGGTCGTCGAGCGCGACGACGCCGGCCGCCCCCTGCGCATGATCGGCACCACCACCGACATCACCGCGCTGCGGGGCGTCTCGGAGCAGCTGCGACAGAACGTCGAGCTGCTCACCGACCTGACCGACGAAATTCCCGGCATGGTCTTCCAGTTCCGCCACCTGCCCGACGGCACCGGCACCTTCCCCTACGTCAGCGCCGGCGTCAGGGAAATCTTCGGCATGGGTCCCGAGCAGGTCAGCGGCAATTCGGCGATCCTGCGCACCCTGGTACACCCCGATGACCTGCCCGCCCTCCTCGCTTCGCTGGATGCCTCCGCGGCAACGCTGCGGCCATGGCGCTATGAGTTCCGCGTACTGCTGCCCGGGCGCGGCATGCTCTGGCGCCAGGGCAACGCTCAGCCCAAGCGCCTGGCCGATGGCAGCGTGATCTGGCATGGACTGTTCACCGACATCACCGAGCGCAAGCGCATCGAAGCCGAATTGCAGGTGCTGGCGACGACCGACTTCCTCACCCAGTTGCCCAACCGGCGCCACTTCATGCAGTTGATCGAGGCCGAACTGGGCCGTGTGCAGCGCGGACTCGTGCGCAGCGCGGCGATCCTGATGTGCGACCTGGACCACTTCAAATCCATCAATGATCGCTGGGGCCATGGCGTGGGCGACGAAGCGCTGCGCCATTTCGCCCGCATCCTCGGCCGCGCGATCCGCCGCATCGACTTCGCCGGACGCATGGGGGGCGAAGAATTCGCCGTGGTGCTGGGCGATGCGGATGTCGGCAGCGCCGAGGCCTTCGCCAAGCGCCTGCAGCAGCAACTGGACGACCAGCCGGTGCTGCTGGGCTGCGAGCGCATTCCGCTGAGCATCAGCATCGGCATCACGACCTTGCAGGGCAGCGATCTGTCCGCCGAGGCCGCCCTTTCGCGCAGCGATCGCGCGCTCTATTGCGCCAAGCAGAACGGACGCAACCGCATCGAGTGCGACTGAGCGGCAAGCCGCAAGGCAGAGCGCGCCGCTGGGGGCGTGCGGCGACCCGCCATGAAAAAATGTTCAGAATTTTTCACCATTATTGACATGCGTTTTAAATAATGGACTTTTTGCTTCGAATTGATATTTATAAAAATCATTTAAAAAACAATCAGTTAACAGGATTATTCGACAGAATTTCGGCTATTATTTTTGACGCCACTCGCCGAAATCGTTTGACATATTTAACGGCTCTGGCAGGCTGGTAGGCAGGTTTCGACCGGGAAATTTCGCCTTCTGTGCGTTCCCGGCAGTGCTCGGAACCTCAGGTAGCCCAGCTCAGAGCAGTGCGCCTGCACAAAAACGATGGGCTGCAGCCCGTCCAAAGGTGACATATGTCCAACAGCAACATTGGCAACAAGAAACAGACCCTCCGCAAACCCGTCGTCCTGATGTCCATGGGCAGCCAAGAGCGCAAAGGCCACGACTATCAGGTAATGACCCACAAATACATCGTGCCCCTGGTCGAACAGTCCGATTGCGTGCCGGTCCTGGTACCGACCTGCTGCGGCATCGAAGACCTCGAGCAGTACCTGGACATGGCCGACGGCGTGTACCTCACCGGTGCCGGCAGCAACATCGATCCGACGCTCTATGGCCAGGAAAACGAAACCCCCGGCAAGGGCCAGGACAAGGACCGCGACAACTTCGACATTCCGCTGATCAAGGCTGCCATTGCCCGTGGCCTACCGATCTTCGGCATCTGCCGCGGCATGCAGGAAATCAACGTGGCCCTGGGCGGCGATATCTACCAGAAGGTCTACGCCGAGCCCGGCTTCAACGACCATCGCGAGAATCCCGAAGACCCGGTCGACGTGCAGTACAGCCAGGTCCATGGCGTTCGCCCGACTCCGGGCAGCTGGCTGCAGCAGCTGCTGGGCGACGAGATCCGCGTGAACTCGCTGCACGGCCAGGGCCTGAAGAACCTGGGCAAGGGCATCGAAGCCATCGCCCATGCCGAAGACGGCCTGGTCGAGGCGATCCACGCCCCGAGCCTGTCGTCCTTCCTCTTCGCGGTGCAGTGGCACCCGGAGTGGCAAGCCGCGCAGAACCCCGACTCGGTGAAGATCTTCAAGGCCTTCGGCGACGCCTGCCGCCAGCAGGTCAAGAAGAAGCAGGCCCGCGCCCTCGCCGCCTGAGCTTCACTCGCGTCATGAAAAAGCCCGGCCTTGTGCCGGGCTTTTTCTTTGGCCCCCTCGTCATTCGCGCTGCGAATGGCGCACCCTGCACGCCCTTGAGGGCGCCTCGGGCTATCTTTGACGACCCGCGATTTCGCTTTCCGACAAAGGTGCAGCCATGAGCAACGACCTCTTCTCCCTGGCCGGCAAGACCGTGCTGATCACTGGCGCCTCCAGTGGCATCGGCGCCCACCTGGCGCGCGTCGCCGCCCGTGCCGGTGCGCAGGTGGTACTGGCGGCGCGGCGCACCGAGCGGCTGGCGCAACTGGCCGAGGCCATTCGCCAGGATGGCGGCGAAGCGTACCCGGTAGCGTTGGACGTGACCGACCGCACCAGCGTGGAAGCGGCCTTCGACAGTGCCGAAGCGCAGTTCGGGGTGGTCGACGTGGTGCTCAACAATGCCGGCATCGGCAACGGCAAGCGGGCGCTGGAGATCAGCGAGGACGATTGGCGCGCCATGCTCTCCACCAACCTCGATGGCGTCTGGCGCGTGGCCCAGTGCGCGGCGCAGCGCCTGGCCAAGGCCCAGCGCGGCGGCAGCATCGTCAACATCGCTTCCATCCTCGGCCTGCGCGTGGGTGGCGGCTACAGCCACTACTGCGCGGCCAAGGCCGGAGTGGTGCAGTTGAGCAAATCCCTGGCGCTGGAGCTGGCGCGCTACCAGGTGCGGGTCAACGCCATCGCGCCGGGCTACTTCAAGACGGAAATGAACGACACCTACTTCGACAGCGAGAAGGGCCAGGCCTATATCCGTGACATCGTGCCCATGCGCCGCCTGGGCCAGCTCCGCGAACTGGAAGGCCCCTTCCTGCTGCTGGCCAGCGACGCCGGCGCCTTCATGACCGGTGCCGTGCTGGCGGTGGATGGCGGGCACCTGGTGAGCAGCCTGTAACCCTTCGCCTGCCCGCCAGTCCCCAGCAAAGGCGGTCACTCGGCCAGTTCGCGCAGGCGCTGCTCCAGGAAGCGCCGCTCCGGCTCCTGGCGCACCAGCTCCAGGGCCCGGGTATAGGACGCGCGGGCCTCGTCGCGGCGGTCCAGGCGTCGGCACAGGTCGGCGCGGGCCGCGTGGGCCAGGTGGTAGTCCTGCAGCTCGCCACCGGCAAGAATGGCGTCCACCTGTTCGAGCCCCGCTTCCGGGCCGTCGCGCATGGCTAGCGCCACTGCGCGGTTGAGTTCGATCACCGGCGACGGCTGGATGCCCAGCAGGGCGTCGTACAGGCCGACGATCTCCGCCCAGTCGGTGCTGGCGAAATCGGGCGCCACCGCATGCACGGCGGAAATCGCCGCCTGCAGGGTATAGGGGCCGACCCGGCGGGTGGCCAGCGCCGCCACGATCAGTTGCCGGCCCTCGTCGATCAGTTCGCGGTTCCAGCAGCGGCGCTGCTGCTGTTCGAGCAGCACCATCTGCCCGTCCGGGCCGGTGCGCGCTTCGCGCCGCGATTCGTGCAGCAGCATCAGCGCCAGCAGCCCCATCACTTCCGCTTCCGGTAGCAGTTCGAGCAACTGGCGGCCCAGGCGGATGGCTTCCGCCGACAGGTCGGTGCGGGTCAGCGAATCGCCCGCAGAGGCCGAATAGCCTTCGTTGAACACCAGGTAGATCACCCGCAGCACGCTGGCCAGGCGCTCGGGCAACTCGGCGGCTTCCGGCACCTGGTAGGGGATCTGCGCATCGCGGATCTTCGCCTTGGCGCGGACGATGCGCTGGGCAATGGTGGACGGCGTGGCCAGATAGGCGCGGGCGATCTCCTCGGTCTTCAGGTCGCAGACCTCGCGCAGGGTCAGCGGTACCTGGGCGTCCGCCGGCAGCGCGGGGTGGCAGCAGGTGAAGATCAGGCGCAGGCGGTCGTCCTCGACGCTCTCGTCGGCCTGCTCCTCCACCGATTGCGTGTCGATCTCCAGTTGCTCGGCGATCTGCAGCAGCGAGGCGTCGAAGCGCGACCGGCGGCGCAGGCCGTCGATGGCCTTGAAGCGTCCGGCGGAGACCAGCCAGGCGCGCGGATTGGCCGGCACGCCATCGCGCCGCCACTGCTCCACGGCGGCGACGAAGGCTTCGTGCAGCGCCTCCTCGGCCAGATCGAAGTCCCCCAGCAGGCGGATCAGCGTGGCCAGCACGCGGCGCGACTCGCGGCGATAGACATCGTCCACCACATCGCGCAGGGCCTGGGGGGCGTAGTCATGCATGGCGGCCGGCGGTCCTTGGGGTGAGAAGGGTCTGCCTATCCTGCACGGGTTTTCGACGGTATGGGAAGCGGCCGGACGGGTGTGCACGGGAGAGGGTTGCAGGGTATTTCGTTGTGGCCGGCGAGGCGCCGCAGTCGGCCGACTGCCTTTCGCAGCAGCGAGCTTGCTCGCGAACCGCTTGAAGCCGGGTTTCAGGCGGGGTTCGCGAGCAAGCTCGCTACAAATGGGCACCGACGCCTCGGCTCCTGAAACGCTCAGGGCTTGGCGTCGAACAACAACTGCCCGGTCGCCGGATCGAACGGTATCGAGAAGTGCTCATGGGCGATCTTCCACTGCCCCTGCTCACGGCGCAGGCCGAGGGTGGCGCGCGCCCAGGCGGAGTTGTGCACGCCGTCCTTGTCGGTCCCGCCGCAATAGCAAAGGTAGTGGCCAAAGGCGATGTCACCTGCGGCCTCGAAACTCAGCTGGTGCATGTCGAAGCTGTGCTCGGTGCACATCTGCAGGCACTCGGCCCAGTGCCTGGTGTAGGCCTCCACGCCCCTGAACTGCAACTGTTTCACCGCATCGAAGGCGAGGATGTCGCGGCTGTAGTGGCCGGCGATGGCCTGTGCATCGCATGCGTGCACGGCGCTCAGCCAGCTTGCCAGCAGCGCATGCAGCTCGGCGTTGGCCTGGGTGTTTTCGGCAGCGCTCATGGTGTTGTCCTCCTCTCCGGGCCGGGTCAGGACGCACAGCAGCCGTGCGGCGTGGCGGGCTCGTCGTACTCGTCGTGGAAGCGCGTCCAGTTCATGCCCTTGCCTTCGTAGTCGGGCATGCCGCCCCAGCCCTCGCCACGCCCCAGCGGCGTGAGGTCGAGCAGGTGGTAGGTGAACAGCGGCGCTTCCAGCCCACGGCCGTAGGTCGAGTAGCTGTGGAACACCTGGTCGCCGTCGCGCAGGAACACGCTCATGCCCGGCTGCTCGCCCTGCACGTGGTAGCCCTGCCCCAGGCGTTCGAGCTCCGCCTTGTCACGATAGTTGTATTCCACCGGCGCGACCTGCTCGTCGATGGTGACGTGGAAGTCGTAGTTGAAATCGCTGCCGAACGAGGAATACCAGGGCAGGGTCCAGCCCATGCGCTCGCGGAACGGCGCGATCTCCTGCAGCGGCGCACGGGAGACCATGGCCAGGGTGGTGCCGCGCGCATGCAGATGTTCCAGCCGTCCCAGGTTGTCGATCAGGAAGGAGCAGCCCTCGCACCCCAGGGCTTTGTCGCGGTGGAACATGAAGTGGTAGACGATCAGTTGCGGGCGCCCTTCGAACAGGTCCACCAGCCGCGAAGTACCGCGAGGGCCTTCGAAGCGGTAATCCTTGTCGATGCGCACCACCGGCAACGCCCGGCGCACGGCGCTGAGCGCATCGCGGGCATGGGTGGCGGCCTTCTCCTGCTCCAGCAAGCGCTTGCGCGCCTGCAGCCATTCATCACGGGAGACCACACGGGGAAAAGCCTGGTTGGCGAGATTCATGCTGCACGCTCCTGGGACCGGCCCGGTTGCGGGTTGGGGCGTACGCGGCGTTGGCCACGCAGCCGGGTGATGGCGAACGCGCTGGCGCCGCCGGCACAGAGGACGCCGGACACCGCCAGCGTCAGGGTGGTAAGGCACAAGGGGCACATGGCGGACCTCCTCGACGGTTGCCCTGCTGGAAGACTCAGTCCTGCTCGCTGAGCCGCTTGAGGTTGGCCAGGCCCGCCTCGAAGTCCTTGCCGACCATGCTGTCCATGCTGAAGAACAGGTGCATGATCTTCGCCACGAAGGGCGTGGGGCCGAACATCGCCCAGGTCACGTCGGTGCCACCGTCACGCGGCAGCAGGGTGAACTCGGCGGTATTGCTGGCCTTGAACGGTTTGAGGAACTCCAGCGCGATGCTCACCCGCGTCGCCGGGGTACTCTCGATGATCTCCATGCGCCCCGCGCCGGCCTTGCTGTTGCCGGCCCAGGCGTACACCGCGCCGAGCCCCTTGTCCGCACCCGAGAAGTTGCGCTGCATGGACGGGTCGAGCTTCTCGAAGGGCGACCATTGCGGCCAGCGGTGGAAGTCCTCGATGTAGGCGTAGACCTTCTCCGGCGGCGCCTGGATGCGCACCGTGCGCTCCACACGGAAGCTGTCGGGACGACTCGCCGCCAGGACCAGCACCACGACCACGGCCAGAACCACGACCACTGCAATCCACTTCAACATGACATCCTCCTGATGGTGTCGATGGGCTCTTGCCCGGCAAAGTAACGGTCCCAGTCGCGGACCGGTCGAACCTCGACGCAGCCCAGCCGCCCCGACGGCAAGCGGCTGGCGATCTGCAACGCCTCGTTGAGATCGCGCGCCTCCAGCAGCACGAAGCCGCCCAGGTGTTCCTTGGTCTCGGCGAACGGCCCGTCGGTGATCACCAGGTCTCCACCGGCATGGCGCAGCGTGGTAGCGCTGGCCACCGGTTCCAGCGCCTGCGCCGCCAGCAACTGGCCGTTCTCGCGCAGCCGCGCCTCGTTGCAGCGGCATTCGTCGATCACCTGGCGGAACACCGGCCCCGGCAACTGGGCGATGCGGCTGTCGTCCACGTAGATCAGGCAGAGGTATTTCATGCTCGACTCCCGCTATGGCGACTGCGTTCTATCTCTAGTCGAAGCGCGGCAATGGAAATCGACAGCAGCAGGAAAATTTTTTCGCCAGGGATTCAAACGCTGAGCTCGAAGCTCATGCATGGTCGGGAGGAGCTCTGGAGTCGTCCGTTTCCGTAGGAGTGGACCTTGTCCGCGAAGGCTGACCACATGCACTTATGCTGCAGGATGAACACCCGTAGGGCGAATAACGCGCAGCGTTATCCGCCTTTGTAGGGGAACGCCGGAGCATCCGTGCATCCTGCGAAGAGCGCCAGTTTCCAGGCCGCACGCCAGCGACCCTCAGCGATCCAGCAGCCCGCTCGCCCGCTGCACCCGCCTTTCCGTCGCCTGCTCCAGCACCTGCCAGCCGCGTCCGGCGCTGGCCAGGGTGAACCAGCGGCGGGCACGGGTGATGCCGGTGTAGACCAGCTCGCGGGTGAGGATCGGGTTGAGGCTGTCGGGCAGCAGCAACGCGGCGTGGGTGAATTCCGAGCCCTGCGACTTGTGCACCGTCATGGCGAATACGGTCTCCACCGCCTGCAGGCGGCTGGGCAGGATCCAGCGAATCGCATCACTGCCGTCGCCCGCCGGGAAGGCCACGCGCGGCGCCCAGCGCACGCTGCCGTCGTCCGCCGGCTGGGGCAGCGCCAGGGTGATGCCGATGTCGCCGTTCATCAGCCCCAGGCCGTAGTCGTTGCGCGTCACCAGCACCGGGCGGCCGAGGAACCAGACCTGCGTCGAGGGGATCAGCCCTTCGCTGTGCAGCATTCCAGTGATCAGGGTGTTGAGCCCTTCGACGCCCCAGGGACCACGCCGCAAGGCGCAGAGCAGCTGGAACTGCCCATGGGCCTCCAGCACCTGCCGGGCCCATTCGTCCAGCGCCGCCTGGTCAGCATTCTCGGCTGGCCGCCTGGCCGCCAGCACGCTCAGGTAATGGCGGTAGCCGACCGGTCCGAACAGATCGCCGCCACGTCCGCCGTCCACCACCAGGTCGCGCAGGCTGCGGGTGTCCTGGGCGTCGACGGCGATGCGGGTCAGGTCTTCGTGGCGCGCCTTCCATACCTCGCGCAGGGCCGGGATATCGCCGGCGTTCACGGCCTCCGCCAACTGGCCGATGCCGCTGCCCGCGCTGAAGCGGTGGCTGTGGCGGAGCATGGCCACGGCCTGGTCGAGTTCGCTGCCCTGCTCGTCCAGCAACGCCGCATCGATGGGCTCTCCCGTCACTGCTTCCAGCCAGTCGCGAGTGGCCGGGCGGTAGTGACCTTCGCGGGCGCGGCTGCACAGTTCGCCGAGTACCGCGCCGGCTTCCACCGAGGCCAACTGGTCCTTGTCGCCGAGCAGGATCAGCCGTGCGCGCGGTGGCAGGGCGGCGAGCAGCGAGGCCATCATCTCCAGATCGACCATCGAGGCTTCGTCCACCACCAGCAGCTCCAACGCCAACGGGTTGCCGGCGTGATGGCGGAACTGACGACTGTCCGGGCGGCTGCCGAGCAGGCGGTGCAGCGTGGTGACTTCGGTGGGAATCGCCTCGCGCGCGGCCTCGCCATTGGGCAGGCCGTCGAGCTGCAGGCGCTGCACGGCGCCGGCGATGGATTCATTCAGGCGCGCAGCCGCCTTGCCAGTGGGTGCCGCGAGACGGATGCGCAATGGCCGCCCGCCCTCCCCCAGCGCCAGGCTTTGCAACAGCGCCAGCAACTTGACCACGGTGGTGGTCTTGCCGGTGCCGGGGCCGCCGGTGACGATGCCGAAGGCATTCCCCGCCACCAGCGCACAGGCCAGTTTCTGCCAGTCCGCTGGAGCGCCGGCCTTCTTCGGGAACAACGCATCCAGCGCCTGGCGCAACGGCGCGGCGGGCAAGCCGGCACGCAAGGCTTCGCCCTGGCGCAGGCGCTGGTCGATGCCGGCGCGCACCGCGCATTCGTATTGCCAGTAGCGCCGCAGGTACAGGCGCCGGCCGACCCGCACCAACGGCGTATCGCCGGCGCCCTCGCCGATCAGGCGCGGGTCGTTCAGCTCCGCCTGCCAGGCGTCCAGCGTCGTGCTGTCGAGCAGTACGCCGGGCAGCTCGGGCGCGTCCTTCGCGGAGTCACCCTCCGGCGGCAGCGACAGCGCGAAACGGCTGTCGGCCAGGGTCGCAGCAAGGTCCAGGCAGACATGCCCGCGACCGAGCTGGTGGCTGGCCAGCGCGGCGGCCAGGATCAACAGCGGATGCGCATCCGGTGCCCGCTCCACCAGGAAGGCGGCGAAGGCGCGGTCGAGCTCGCGCAGCCAGCCGCGCTCGGCCCAGCGGCCGATCAGTTCGAGCATTTCACCGGCGGTGTTCAGCGGCGCAGTCATGCCGGAATCTCCTCATCGACCGCGCGGAACAAGCGGTCCAGTTCCTCCATCAGGGCCTTGGCCGGGCGCTCCAGGTACATGCCCTGGGTCGCCGACTGGCTGCCGCGCAGGAACAGGTAGATCGCGCCGCCAACATGCCGCTCGTAGTCGTAGTCCGGCAGGCGTGCCTGCAGCAGGCGGTGCAGGGCGAACAGGTAGAGCGCGTACTGCAGGTCGTAGCGGTGCTCCAGCAGCGCTTCGCGCAGGGCCGGCTCGGTGTAGGCCTCGTCGTCGGCGCCGAGCCAGTTGGATTTGTAGTCGGCGACGTAGTAGCGGCCTTGGTGTTCGAACACCAGGTCGATGAAGCCCTTGAGCATGCCGTTGAGCTGGTTGGCCTGCAGCGCCGGCCGCGCCGCGCCGCCGAGGGTATGGCGGGTGACGATGCGGTCCAGGCGCTGGCTGTCCACCTGGCGGGTGGCGAACCAGAACTCCATTTCCTTCTGGTAGCTGGAGAGCCCGGCAAGGCTGACCGGAGTGGCATCGGGCAGGCGGAACTCGGTGTGCAGCAACTGCGTCAGCCAGCCATGCAGGGGCTCGATCCAGGCTTCCCAGCCGCGCACCTGGCAACGCCGCGCCAATTGATCGCGCAATTGCTGCGGGTCGCAGGCGCCGAAGCCTTCGTCGGCCGCCCACTCCAGCAGACCATGGAGGAAGCTGCCGGGGTTGGCCCCTCGGGGGAAGGCGTGCAGGCTGAACGGCGCCGGCACGGCATCGGCTTCGCGGGCTTCCTCCAGGCTGCTTTCACGCAGCAGGTCTTCGTCTGCGCTGGTGGGCTCGTCCGCCGCCGGCGCGGGTGCGGGTGACTCGATGTCCTCGTCGCCGGCCAGGTTCGCCAGCGCGGAGTAGCTGGCGATCCACCACTTCTCCGCCACCCGTCGGCGCGGCTCGCGGGCCGCGCCCAGTTCGCCGGCCTGCGGGCCGACGAACAGTTGCAGGTCGGCAAGGGGCGCCGCTTCCAGAACGATCTCGCGGTGGCCGGCCTGCAATTCGCCCAGGCGCGTGGCGAGGTCTTCCACGCCCAGCGCATTGCCGCCACCGAGCAGGTAGCCGATCGCGCCCTTGTGCAGTTCCGGGCTCTTGCTGTTGCTCATCACCAGCGGCGCCACGCCCAGCCACACGGCGTGGCAGGCACGGGTCAGGGCCACGTAGAGCAGGCGCATGTCCTCGCTCAGGCGTTCGTCGTTGGCCTGTTGATAAGCCGCCTTGGCCAGTTCCTTGTCGCGGGACAGCTCCACCACCCGCGCCTCCCCTGCCTGGAAGCTCGGCGGCGTGCCGCTCTTGCCATCCAGCTCGCGCCAGCTGCAGATGAAGGGCAGCAGCACCAGCGGATACTCCAGGCCCTTGGACTTGTGGATGGTCACCACCTTGATCAGGTCGGCGTCGCTTTCCAGACGAAGGATTTCTTCGCTGGAGGGGCTTTCCAGCTGCTCCGCCAGCACGCGCAGCAGCGCGTGTTCGCCGTCGAGCTCCACTGCCTCGCGTTGCAGCCACTCGGCCAGGTGCAGCAGGTTGGTCAGGCTGCGCTCGCCGTCGATCTGCCGCAGCAGGCGCGCCGGCAAGGCGAAGTCGGCGAGCAGGCGACGCAGCATCGGCAGCACGCCCTGCTGCTGCCAGAGCACGCGGTAGTCGCGGAAGCGCAGCACCATGTCTTCCCAGAAGCGCTCGTCCTGGTTCAACCGTTCCAGGGTTGCCCAGTCCAGCGCCAGGCTGCGGGTGGCCAGGGCGATGCGCAGGGTACCGTCATTACCGGGGTCGGCGCAGGCGCGCAGCCAGTGCAGCAGGTCCACCGCTTCGGGGCTGTCGAACACCGAGTCGCGGTCGGACAGGTACACGCTGGCCAGCCGGCGTGCGGCCAGCTCGCTCCGGATCGCCTCGGCCTCGCTGCGGCCCCGCACCAGGATGGCGATGTCCGCCGGGCGCAGTGCGCGCCAGTGGCCATCGGCCTTGCGGAAGCCGCTCTGCGCCGAACTCAACCAGCGCTGGATGGCGCTGGCGCTGCGCGCGGCCATCTCCTGGCGGTAGACAGTCGAGCCGCAGACCTGGCCGTCGTTGTCCAACTGCCAGAAGGTCATGGCCGGCGCTTCGCCACCTTCCAGCAGCAGGGTTTCGTCACGCCCACGGGCGCCGACTTCGAGGAAGGGTACGGGGTTGTCCTGCCCCTGCTGCGCAAAACGGAAGGCGCCGCGCGGATGCGCCTCGGCGAACTGGAAGCAGCGGTTGGCCGCCGCCACCATGGCGCGCGTGGAGCGGAAGTTGGTGCCCAGGGTGTAGTGACGCCCGGCGGTGGCGGAGCGGGCGCGCAGGTAGGTGTGGATGTCGGCGCCACGGAAGGCGTAGATCGCCTGCTTGGGGTCGCCGATCATGAAAAGACCGAGGCTGCGCGGGTTCTCTGCGATGCGGTAGACGCGCTCGAAGATGCGATACTGCAGCGGGTCGGTGTCCTGGAATTCGTCGATCAGCGCCACCGGGAACTGCTCGCGGATGCGCTCGGCCAGGCGCTCACCGCCGCTGCCGGCCAACGCGCGGTCGAGGCGCACCAGCAGGTCGTCGAAGCCCAGTTCGGCACGCTTCTGCTTCTCCGCCTCCAGGCTCTGGCGCACTTCGCCCAGGGCATGCAGCAGGAGCTGCGGGGCGATCTCCGGACGCTGCTCGGCGCGCTCGCACCAGGCGTCGATGGCCTGCAATGCCGGGTGTTCCGGCACCACGGCCTTGGCCTTCACCTTGATTCGCGTCTGGCCGAACCTGGCCAGGTTGTCCGGTGCGTCGGCGCCTTCGCTCCAGGCGTCCAACGCCTCGATCCAGCCGCCGAAGATGGCGTCGTCGTCCTTGCCGCGATAGCTGTTGCCGTTGAGGTCACCGCGCAGGTTGCGCAGCAGTTCGGCGAGATTCGCCCGGTCCGCGGCCCAGGCTTCGCGCGCGCGGGTCTGGGCGGCCTCGAGTTCCTCGTACCAGTGGCCGGTGGACTCCAGCAACTCGCCCAGCGAGGTCGGCGCATCGAGCGGCTGGTCGCCGTAGCGGAAGCCCGCCTCCTGCGCCGCCAGCAGCGGCTGCAAGGCGCGCATCAGTGCCTCCGGGCCGGCGTAGCAATGGCGCACGGCATTGGCGGCGGCCACGCCCAGGGGATAGAAATTGCGCCGCCAGTAATCGCGTACCGCTTCGGCGAGCAGTTCGCTCTGGTCGGCGGCCAGGTCCTGGGTGAACAGGCTGCCGCTGTCAAAGGCATGCTCGCGCAGCATGCGGTAGCACCAGCTGTGGATGGTGGAGACGGCGGCCTCGTCCATCCATTCGGCGGCCAGGCGCAGCAGACGCGCGCAGCCCGGCCAGCGCTCGACGGGATAGCTGTCGCGCAGCGTCCGCAGCAGGCCGTCGTGCTCGCCCTCGGGCTCGGCGAAGCAGTGCGCGGCTTCACCCAGGCGCGCGCGGATACGTTCGCGCAACTCCTGGGTCGCGGCTTCGGTGAAGGTCACCACGAGGACCTCCGGCGGACTCAGCGGCCGGCCGAAGGCCTGTTCGCCGCCGTGGTCGAGCACCAGGCGCACGTAGAGCAAGGCGATGGTGAAGGTCTTGCCGGTGCCGGCGCTGGCCTCGATCAGCCGGCTGCCGTGCAGCGGGAAGCTCAGCGGGTCGAGCGCTTGCGAACCTGAATCGACGGCGCTCATGCGGCCTCCTCCTTGCGCTGCAGCAATTCGAACAGGGGCCCGTAGAGCGACTCGGCCCAGGCGGCGAATTCTCCGCTGGCCTCGAGGCTGTCGAAGTCCGGGTAGACCCGCGCCAGCGCCGGCGAGGACGCCGCCTCGCCAGCGAGATTGAAGCCGCCGTCGTAGCGCTTGGCGGCTTCACGCCTGGCGCGGTCGGCATCCTCGCCGGCCGCCAGCCAGGCGAAGGCGGTCTTGCAGGCCACCGGCAGCGGCCGGCTCATGCCCTGGAACCATGCGTCCATCAGGCTGTTCAGTTCGGCGCGCGCCTGCTCGGCGGGCAGCGGCGGGAATTCGAGGGTGCCGGTCAGGCCGACCAGCACGCTGGTTACCGGCTCGCCGCACAGTTGCAGCGCGAGATGGCGCACCCACGGGCGCACCAGGCCATGCCATTTGTAGCCCTTGCCTTCGTGGAGCTTGCCGCTGACCAGTTGCAGGCTGGCGAGCTGGCCATCGGCATTGCGGCGCAGGCCGCCGAGCCAGTCGGCCAGCTCGATGCCGGCATGCCCATGGTTGAGTTCGCGCTGCTCCTCTTCAACCTGCGACCAGTGCTCGAGCTGCTCGCGGTAGCGCGCCAGCAGGTCCTGCAGCGGCGCCACCAGCGACTGGGCGGAAAACTCGCCGAAGGCCGCCAGCGGCAGGCGGCCTTCGCGGCGCAAGCGCTCCACCTGCCCGGTCAGCTGCGAATCCAGCTGCTCGGCCTGCCAATGCTGCTCCACCCAGGGACGCAGGCGCTCGCACAGTTCGAACTGCAGCTGCCAGACGTCCAGGCCGTTGAGCTCGAAGGGCTCCTCGTCCTGGCCGGTGAGCTGCTCCTCGGCGAAGCGCACCTTGAGGCGCTGGACGAAGAAGGCGCCCACCGGGTTGGCAATGAAATCGGACAGCGTGCGCAAGCCGATCGGCGCATCGAGGCCCAGCGGCGGCAACGGCGCGTCATCCGTTTCGGCATCCTGTTCGCGGTGCACGTCGCGCCATTCGCGGGCGTAGGTGTAGAGGCCGTCGACACCCCGGCCCGGCGCCTGGGCGAAGTAGGCGCGGCTGAAGGGTTGCAGCGGATGTTCCAGGGTCAGGCCGTGCAGCAGGTCGCCGCCATCGGCGCGCCGCCAGCCATCGGCGAGGTGGTCGCGCAACTGGCCGATCAGCACCGACGGCGGGCGGTCAGTGTTATCGCGAATGCTCCGGCCAACCCAGCTGACGTAGAGCTGGCGGCGGGCCGAGAGCAGCGCTTCGAGCAACAGGTAGCGGTCGTCCTCGCGACGCGAACGGTCGCCGGGGCGGTAGTCGTTGCGCATCAGGTCGAAGTCCAGCGGCGATTGTGGGCGCGGGTAGTCGCCGTCGTTCATGCCCAGCAGGCAGACCAGCTGGAAGGGAATCGCGCGCATCGGCATCAGGGTGCAGAAGCTTACCGCGCCGGCCAGGAAGCGCTGGTTCAGGCCGCCCGCGTCCAGGCCGCCGAGCCAGGCCTCGCGCACCACCGAGAGCGGCAATGGGTCGCTGAAGCCGGCGTGCTGGCAGATTTCCAGCCAGCGTTCGAGCAGGTCCAGCAATTGCTGGCGCAGCAGTTCGTCGTGATCGTCGGTCACCCGGAAGAAGGCGTCGAGCAGCCCGCGCAGGCGCTCCACCCACTGCTGCGGCGCGGCCTCTTCGGCGAGGGTGAAGCAGGCCTGTTCCAGGGCGCCGAGCAGCCCCGCGAGCGGGCCGAGCGCGGCGGCATCCAGCCCGCCGATTTCCGCGTAGGGCTGGATGCCCTGGAAGGCCTCGCCCTCGCCCACCGCGAAGCCGAGCAGCATGCGCCGCAAGCCGAAGCGCCAGCTGTTGGCTTCGGCGGCGGCGGGCAGGCCGAGGCGTTCGCGCTGCTGGCCGTCGAGCCCCCAGCGCACGCCGGCACCGTCGATCCAGCGGCGCAGCAGCGGCAGGTCGGCATCGGTCAGGCCGAAGCGCTCACGCAGGGCGGCCACGTCCAGCAGGTCGAGGACTTCGCTCACCGCGAAGCGGCTGTCGGGCAGCCGCAGCAGGTGCTCCAGCGCCACCAGCAGCGGCTCGCGGCCACGCTGGCCCTGGTCGGCCAGGGTGTAGGGAATGAAGCGTTTGTCATCGCGCGGCAACTGGCCGAATACGGCTTCGATGTGCGGCGCGTAGGGGTTGATGTCCGGCACCATGACGATCACGTCGCGCGGGCGCAGCGTGGGGTCGGCGTCGAAGCGGGCGAGCAGCTGGTCGTGGAGGATTTCCACCTCGCGCTGTGCGCTGTGGGCGACGTGGAAGCGGATCGAGTCGTCGGCCTGCGGGTCGACCGCCGGCCAGTGCCCGCGGCTTTCGGCCAGCGGGCGCAGTTCGAGAATGTCGTCCTGCAACTGGCCGAGCAGGTTGCGCGGCTCGTCCTCGCTGAACAGGTCGATGCGCCCGTTGCTCACCGCTCCCAGACGCGCACGATAGCTGTCCGGGTCGTCGTACTGGTCGAGCAGGTTGATGTAGTCGCGGCCCTGCTTGCCCCAGGCGGCTAGCAGCGGCTGGGCGTACTGGTGCTGCTGGTCGTCGGAGAGCAGCTCCGGCGTGCCGGCGCGGCGACGCTGGCGGCGGTACTCGTGGCGCAGCAGGTCCTTGTCGGCGACGATGTCGGCCCAGTGGTGACGGCAGGGGTTGTGCACGCAGAGCAGCACCTGGGCGTGGCGCGCCAGCACGGCGAGGGCTTCGACGGTCTGCGCCGGCATGGCAGAGATGCCGAACACCACGATGCGGCGCGGCAAGCCCGGCAAAGGATTCTCGGCGGACTTCAGCTTCTGGATGAAACGCCCGTGCACGCCGGCACGGCTGGTGGCCAGGCCTTCGGGGCCGACGTCATCGAGCAGCGCGCGCCACAGCGCGGCCTGCCAGCGATTGTCGGCTTCCAGCTCCTTCAGGGTGCCGTTGGCCAGGCGCAACTGGTCGACGCCACGGCTCCAGTCTTCCAGCCAGTCGGCGCGGTAGACCTGGTACTGGTCGAACAGGTCGGCCAGGCGCTCGGCCAGTTGATAGCGCTTGCGCAGGTCGGCGTCGTCGGCGAGAAAGCGCTGCAGGGCGGCGAACTCTTCCCGCTCCAGCAGGGTCGGCAGCAGGCGCATCAGGCGCCAGGTCAGCGGGCCCTTGTCGAGCACCGAGACCTCGGGAATCTCGTCGCGCCCCAGGGCCGCGCGATAGGCGCGCCAGAGGAATTGCGCGGGCAGTTGCACATCGAGCGCGGCGGTCACGCCACAGCCGCCCTCTTCCACGTCGCGTCCCAGCGCCAGCTTCAGCCACTGGGCGATGCCGTTGCTCTGCACCAGGATGACTTCGTTCTCCAGCGGCGCCAGCGGATGCAGGCTCATCCACTGCACCAGCAGGTCGCGCAGCGCTTCCGGATGGTTGCCGTGGATCACCATCAGGCCGGGGGTCAGTCGCTGCTCGCTCATCGTCTCTCCTGGTTCGGACGGACGTCGTTCGGACGCCGCGTGGAATGCACCGCATTTCACCAAAAAGCGTGAGCCGGAGCAGCCTTTTTCCCTCTTGCTTCAGCGATTTTCGTCACCGCCTGGAAATGGCGGATTGTCCGCCCCTCATAACCACGAGCGCTCCCCGCCATCTCCTACATTTTCGAAACCAACTCGATTAGGCTCCAGCGCTGTGGCCAGCGGCTATGATCCATCCCACGGCCACACGGGCCAGCCATGGAGAAAAAAATGGGCAAGAAGAGCAAGGCGAACAACCCGGTCCCCGAAAAGACCGGGAAAATGAAGAACAAGGAATACGAAGAACACCTGAAGAAACTGACCATCGAACTGGTCAAGCTGCAGGAGTGGGTGGTGCACAAGGGGCTGAAGGTCTGCATCGTCTTCGAAGGCCGTGACGGCGCCGGCAAGGGCGGCACCATCAAGGCCATTACCGAGCGCGTCAGCCCGCGGGTGTTCCGCGTGGTGGCGTTGCCGGCGCCAACCGAGCGGGAAAAGTCGCAGCTCTATGCCCAGCGCTACCTCACCCACCTGCCGGCCGCAGGCGAGGTGGTGATCTTCGACCGCAGCTGGTACAACCGCGCCGGCGTCGAGCGGGTGATGGGTTTCTGCACCGAGGAGCAGGCCGACAAGTTCCTCGCCGTCACCCCGCTGTTCGAGCGGATGATGACCGAGTCGGGGATCATCCTGCTCAAGTTCTGGCTGGAGGTCAGCCCCGAAGAGCAGGCGCGCCGCCTGGGCGACCGTATCACCGACGGCCGCAAGATCTGGAAGCTGTCGCCGATGGACCTGAAGTCCTACACCCGTTGGGACGAGTACACCCGCGCCCGCGACCTGATGTTCGCTGCCACCGATTCGCCCTGGGCGCCCTGGTTCGTGGCGCGTTCGGAGGACAAGAAGCGTGTACGCCTGAACGTCATCAGCCACATCCTCAAGCACGTGCCGTACAAGGAAGTGCCACGCGACGAAGTGAAGCTGCCCAAGCGCGGCAGGATCGGCAAGTACAAGAGCCAGGACTACCCCTTCCACTACATCGACGAAGCCTTCTGAGCTCCGGGCTGGCGCCCGTGCGGTGCCAGCCCGCGGTCGGCACGCCGCACCCTCGCCTGCGTTGCTTTACGCCGCCTCATCTCTCCGTCGGGTTGCGCGCATGCCCCATGATCGATCCCGAAGCGGCTCTGGCCGGAGAAAGACTCACGTGGGCATGTTCAATCGAAACCGCCGAAAATCTTCGATTCGTCTATGCGAACAAAGCGGCTAGATTCATGACCATTGCGCGGGAAAACGCGCCAGCCTCGATGTGATCGCCAAGAACAGGATGCCCCCATGCAACTGATCGGAATGCTCGACTCCCCCTATGTCCGCCGTGTCGCCATCACCCTGCGTCTGCTGGACATCGAATTCCAGCATCGCCCGCTCTCGGTATTCAGCACCTACGAGGAGTTTCGCGGGATCAACCCGGTGGTCAAGGCACCGACGCTGATCCTCGAAGACGGTCAGGTGCTGATGGACTCCACCCTGATCATTGACCTGATCGAGCATGAAGCCGGACGCAGCCTGATGCCCGGCGAATCCACCGCGCGGGTGCGCGCCACCCGCCTGCTGGGACTGGCGCTGGCGGCGATGGAAAAGGCGGTGCAGCGTTACTACGAGCAGCAACGTCCGGAGGACAAGCAGCACATGCCCTGGCAAGGGCGCGTCGAGGAACAGCTGCACGCCGCCTGTGCCGCGCTGGAGCGCGAACTCACGGAACACCCGCTGCCGCGCGACGGGCGCCTCGATCAGGCCGGCCTGAGCATTGCCGTGGCCTGGACCTTCATCCAGCTGCTGCACGTCCAGTACATGCCGGCGGACACCTACCCCGCCCTGCACGACTGGACACTGCATGCCGAGTCGCTGGAGGCCTTCAAGGCCTTCCCGCCGGTGTGATCAGTCCTGCGGCAGCTCCTCATGGCGCTGCCGCGTCCAGCGCAGCAGGCCGAGGCAGATGACGAAGCCGCAGGCGGAAAGGCCGGCGGCGGCGAGGAAGGTCGACGCATAGCCGTGGTGGACGGCGATCAGCCCCATCAACGGACCGGCCACGCCCATCGCCAGATCGAAGAACAGCGCATAGGCCCCCAGCCCCGCGCTGCGGCTGCTGGCCGGAATGCGCAGCACTGCCTCCACGCCCAGCGACGGATAGACCAGCGACAGACCGCAACCGGTGAGGGCCGCCCCCAGCAGGGCGAAGCCCGGTCCTGGCGCCTGCCAGAGCAGCAGCAGGCCGCAGGCCTCCACCGCCAGGCAGACCACCGCGACCACGAAGCCGCCGAAGCGGTTGACCGTCCCCGAGAACAACAGCCGCGCGCCGATGAAGCAGACGCCGAACGCCGTCAGGCACCAGGCCGGATTGGCCCAGCCCTGGCTGCTGTAATACAGGGTGATGAAAGTGGCGAGGGTGCCGAAGCCGATGGAACCGAGCATCACGCACATCCCATAGGGCAGCACGCGGCCGAGCACGGCATGGAAGGCCATGCGCGTACCGGCGATGATCGGCACGGCCTGCCGGCCACGGGCGGCGAGCAGGCCCAGGACGGTGCACAGCAGGATGCTCGCGCCCAGGCTCCACAATCCCAGCGAAGCGGACAGGGTGACGCCCAGCGGCGCGCCGATGGCGATGCCGCCGTAGCTGACGATGCCGTTCCAGGAGATCACCTTGGCGGTGTTCTGCGTGCCGACCAGGGCAATGCCCCAACTGGCCGTGCCGATGCCCAGCAGCCCTTGCGCCAGGCCGAACAGCAGGCGGCTGCCCAGCAGCAGTATCAGGCTCAGCCAGCGCACGCTCTCCAGGCTGGTGGAGAGCAGCACCAGCAGCCCGCCGCTGCCGAGTACGCCCAGCCCATAGAGCACCGCGCGCTTGGCACCATGGGTGTCGGTCAGGTAGCCGGCCAGGGGGCGCGAGACCAGGGTGGCGAGGTACTGCAGGCTGATCACCACACCGGCGGTGACCGTGTCATAGCCCAGCCCCTCATGGACGAACCCCGGCAGTACCGGCAGCAGCAGGCCGATACTGAGGTAGAGGATCAGCGTGAAGGAAACGGTCGCGAGTATCTGCAGGGTGACGGAGGCAGTTCGCTGCTCGGGAGAGCTCATGGACAGGCCTGGCGGTGGGAGGGCTGCGCCCATCATTACGCGGCGTCGGGGAAATTGAAAGCTGGCTATCTATTCTCCGTGCACGCGGGCCGATCACCCGCTGGCATCGGGCAGATGCACCTATAGTTGTTGCAGCCACCCGCGTCCACGAACGCGTCCCCTGTTCTCATCGGGTTCACCGGAGGTCCCCATGGATACCAGCCCCCACACGCTCGGCGCACTGTTCAAGCAACTCGGCCTGCCCAATGGCCGCCAGGACATCGACGCCTTTCTCGGCAGCCACCGCCTGGCCGCGGGCCAGGCACTGCCGGATGCGCCGTTCTGGAGTCCCGCCCAGGCGGAGTTCCTGCGCGAAGCCCTGGAGGATGACTCGGACTGGGCCGAGGAAGTCGACGAACTGGCGGTGCGGCTGTCCGGCTGAGTCACTTCAGATAGGAGCGCAGCACGCCCATCACCTGCTCCAGGTCTTCCTGGCGCTCGGCTGTGGTGCGCTCCTCGGCGCCCAGGTGCTCGCGCAGGTGACCTTCCAGCACCTCGGCCATCAGGCCGTTCACCGCGCCGCGGATGGCGGCGATCTGCTGCAGGATAGCCGCACATTCGCTACCCGCTTCCAGCGCCCGCTCCAGCGCCTCGCTCTGCCCCTTGATGCGGCGCACCCGGGTCAGCAGCTTCTTCTGGTCCTTGATGGTATGTCCCACGTCAACACTCCAAAGTATACTGGGGTATAGTATCCAGGCATCTATTACGGACCATCATCATGCAGCACATGGCGCAGCCGCAAGACGGCCGGCACGATCACCAGTTCCACGAAGGCAATCCCCTGGCCGAACGCAACACCCTGCGGGCCGCGCTGCTGACCGTCGTGATGATGGTAGTGGAGATCGCCGGCGGCTGGATCTTCAACTCCATGGCACTGCTCGCCGACGGCTGGCACATGAGTTCCCATGCCCTGGCGCTGGGCCTGGCGTTCTTCGCCTATGTGGCGGCGCGGCGCTTCAAGGGCGATGCGCGCTTCGCCTTCGGCACCTTCAAGATCGAGGTGCTGGCCAGCTACACCAGCGCCATCCTGCTGCTGGGCGTGGCCGGGCTGATGCTGTTCGAATCGGTGGCGCGCCTGCTCGCCCCCACGCCGATCCACTACGAGCAGGCCATCGCCATCGCCGCGCTCGGCCTGCTGGTGAACCTGGTCTGCGCCTGGCTGCTGCGCGGCGAGCACCATCACCATGACCACCATGATCATGACCACCATCACCATGGGCACGACCATCATCACGACCATGGCCATGACCTCAACCTGCGTGCCGCCTACCTGCACGTGATCGCCGACGCCGCCACCTCGGTGGCCGCCATCGTCGCGCTGATCGGCGGCATGTTCTGGGGCGCGGCCTGGCTCGACCCGCTGATGGGCATCGTCGGCGCCGCGCTGGTGGCGGCCTGGTCGATCGGCCTGCTCAAGCAGAGCAGCCGGGTGCTGCTGGACGCGGAAATGAACGATCCGGTGGTGGAGGAAATCCGCGAGGTGGTCGCCGAACTGCCGCAGCCGGCGCGCATCACCGACCTGCACCTGTGGCGCGTGGGCAAGTCGCGCTACGCCTGCATCCTCAGCCTGGCCACCGCCGGCGACCTGACGCCCGAACTGGTGCGCCGGCGCCTGCAGGTGCACGAGGAACTGGTGCACGTTACGGTGGAGATCAACCCCGTCGCGGCCTGACACCGGAAGTCGCGCCGCTTTGACGACCGGCGCACGGCTGCGGCCTAATGCACGGCTTGTCGAACCCCGGTCGCCGCTTCCGATGTCCAGCTCCCGCTTCTCCGCCGCCCAGCAACGCGCCAGCACCCTGCACCTGCCCGCCGGCCCCTGGGCGACCGTGCTGGATTGCCTGTGCGCGCGCTTCCCGGCGATCAGCCGCGATACCTGGCTGGACCGCATGGCGCGCGGCAAGGTGCTGGACAGCGACGGCCAGCCCATCGGCCCGCAGCATCCCTATCGCGAAGCCTTGCGCATCCACTACTTCCGCGAAGTACCGCAGGAGACGCCGGTGCCGTTCCAGGAGTCGGTCCTGTACGCCGACGAGCACCTGGTGGTAGCGGACAAGCCGCATTTCCTGCCGGTGACGCCCTCCGGCCAGTATGTCGAGCAGACCCTGCTCGCGCGCCTGGCCAGGCGCCTGGACAACCCGCTGCTGGTGCCGCTGCACCGCATCGACCGGCTTACCGCCGGGCTGGTGCTGCTCTCCGCCAACCCCGACAGCCGCGCCGCCTACCAGGCGCTGTTCCGCGAGCGGCGCATCGACAAGATGTACGAGGCCATCGCCCCGGCACTGCCGCAGCTGGCGTTTCCCCAAGTGCGCAAATCGCGGATGGTGGATGGCGATCCGTTCATCCTGATGCAGGAAGTGGACGGCGCGCCCAACAGCGAAACGCGCATCGAGGTGCTGGAGCGGCGCGGCGCGCTATGGCGCTATGGCTTGCATCCGGTGACCGGCAAGCGCCACCAGTTGCGCATGCACATGTCGGCCCTCGGCGCGGCGCTGTGCTTCGACCCGCTCTACCCCACCCTGCCGCCACGCGACGAGCGCCCGCCGGAAGACTACGAGAAGCCGCTGAAGCTGCTGGCCCGCCGGCTGGACTTCATCGATCCGCTCACGGGCGAGCCGCGTCGCTTCGAAAGCCAGCTGGAGCTGTCCTGGCCTTCCATCAATTTCATCGATGGTCACCCTTAAGGCTATCCATTTCCGTCGATAGTGGCCCCGATGTTTTCATGGCTCCACCCAATGGAGAGAAAGCATCAGGAGCCGAACATGAGCTACAGCGCCAAGTCCTTTTCCGCCCTCGTCAACGCCCTGCTCGCCGATGGCATCACCCGCCCCGAGCAGATGGCTCGCCAGCCGTTCCGCAATGCCCAGGGCTACTGGTCCGCGGTGGCCAGGAAATGAACCGGTCCCGGCGTTTTTCGCCCGGCCTGCGGGTCGATGCAACGATCGTGGCCTACGCCCTGATCAGCGCCTGGCTGGTGTTTTCCGGCATCTGACCAAGCAGATGGGTTCGCGAGCAAGCTCGCTCCTACGAAAAGCACACCGAAGTTAGATCTGCCTGTAGGAGCGAGCTTGCTCGCGAACCTGCAGAAGCGTCAGACACGAAAAAGGGCAGCCCAAGGCTGCCCTTCCAGCAAATCACGCGGCACTGCCGCGCCCCATCCTCACTTCTTCAGACACGTACTCATGAACGCCTTGCGCTCGTCGCCCTTGAGGGCCTTGGCGGTCGCGTCGGCATTACAGGTCTTCATCTTCTCCTGCTGAGGCGTCATCGCCTTGGCATCACTCCCGGCCGAAAGGCATTTGCTCATGAACGCCTTGCGCTCATCGCCCTTGAGGGCCTTGGTGGTGGCATCGGCGTTACAGGTCTTCATCTTTTCCTGCTGCGCGGTCTGGGCGGCGGTAGCGGCGAAGCCCTGCACCGAAAACAGCAGAGCCAGTGCCAGCAGCGGAACGCGAACGGTGGTCATGGAGTGGTCTCCTGGGATGGTTTGCCTTCTCAGCGTAGCCTGCGCCCTCGCATTGGCGACTCCGGACAGCGTGGAACCCCGGGCAGAATCATGAATGGTGCAGGGGCCGTTGCTGCCCACCAGAATATTTAAGTTATATATAAATTCTAATTAATAATTTTTTGAAATAACAAAAATGACGCAGTATGGCGTTGCCCATTCATCCGGTACGCCAGGAAGCCTGCCATGTCGCTCTTGACCCTCCCCAATGCCCGCGAGCAAACCAAGTCGGTCCGCGCCACGGTGCTGGTGTTCAAGGATCCGCGCTCGCAGGAGTTGCTCAACCGGATCGAACGCCTCGCGCCCAGCGAGGCCAACGCCCTGATCATCGGCGAAACCGGCACCGGCAAGGAGCTGGTCGCCCGGCATATCCACAAGCTCAGCCGGCGCAGCGCCGCGCCCTTCGTCGCGGTGAACTGCGGCGCCTTCTCCGAGACGCTGGTGGAGAGCGAACTGTTCGGCCACGAGAAAGGCGCCTACACCGGCGCCACCAGCAGCAAGGCCGGCTGGTTCGAGGCCGCCAACGGCGGCACCCTGTTCCTCGACGAGATCGGCGACCTGCCGCTGAACATGCAGGTCAAGCTGCTGCGCGTGCTGCAGGAGCGCGAGGTGGTGCGCCTGGGTTCGCGCACACCGGTGCCGATCAACGTGCGGGTGGTCGCCGCGACCAACGTCAACCTGGCCGACGCAGTGGTCGCCGGACACTTCCGCGAGGACCTGTTCTACCGCCTGCACGTCGCCACCATTCGCCTGCCGCCGCTGCGCGAGCGCCCCGGCGACATCCTGCCGCTGGCCGAATTCTTCCTCGAAGAACACTGCCAGCGCCTGGGCTACAACCGCGCCTCCCTCAGCCCCGAAGCCGAACGCAAGCTGCTCGGCCACAGCTGGCCGGGCAACATCCGTGAATTGGAAAACGCCATCCACCATGCGCTGCTGGTATGCCGCAACCAGCAGGTGCAGCCGGGCGACCTGCAACTGGCCGAGCTGCCGTCGTCGCCGCGCCACGACCTGCTGCGCCAGGAGCACATCCCCCACGCCCTCGCCCCGCGCGTCGAGGCCACACTGGAGCAGGCACTGCTGGAGCTGTTCGAAAGCAACAAGCCCGACCTCTACGAGCACATCGAGGAAGTGCTGTTCCGCACCGCCTACCACTTCTGCCATGGTAACCAGCTGCAGACCGGCCGCCTGCTGGGCATCAGCCGCAACATCGTCCGCGCGCGGCTGGAGAAGATCGGCGAGCTGAATCTCAGCCGCACCGCCTGAGCCCTCCCGCAACCCGCGCCGTTACTGCCCTGACGCCGTCCGTCGGCAGTATCGGCGCGAGTCCCCCTCGCGAAAGGTTATAATCCGCGCCGTTTCCGGTCCTCCCGGCTATGTAACGCCCAGCGTCTACACTGCCTGGAGCGGCGTCCAGGCAGGGCGTCCGCCGGCAACGAATTCTCTCTGTCATCAGGACACATCGTGACCAAAGACGAACTGCGCGCGGAACTGGAGCGCCAGGAGCAACGCTACAAGGATGTATACGGCGGCGAAGTCACTCTCTATGCCGCCCAGCCGGACCCCGAACGAAAGCCGTGGCGCAAGCGCCGCAACCTGCTCGACCAGGCCTTCGACCGGGAGCTGGAAAAGATCGAAGAACAACGACTGAAAAAGGAACAGGAAGCCGCTTCCCCTAAACCGTAGGTCCGGGTACGAAGGTTCCTCCGCCAGGCCGGCCAGGCAGACTTTTTGCCGCAGCTTGCGGGTGGGATGGGCTCCGTGGGGGAGTCCGGTACTGACCTCAAACATTCATCAGATGGGCCGGCGGCCCGGCGTGGAAGCATTGCAAGTTTTTTCCACCCTGTCTGAAAGCAGCGTGCGGCGTGGCGTCGCGCGAATTCGAGAAACCGTTTCAGGCTAAATACGGTACTCATTGCTTCTGGCATAATCGCCGCCCCGTCTCCGACCGGTCATAGAAATTTCATGTTCGATCTCTTCAGCGGACTCGATATCTGGGTAGGTGTCAGCCTGGTTCTGGCACTGGCGTTCGTACTCGCCTTCGAGTTCATCAACGGCTTCCACGACACCGCCAACGCGGTGGCCACGGTCATCTACACCAAGGCCATGTCGCCCTACCGCGCGGTGATCCTCTCCGGCATCTTCAACTTCCTCGGCGTATTGCTCGGTGGCGTCGGCGTCGCCTACGCGATCGTCCACCTGCTGCCGGTGGAACTGCTGATCAACGTGAACACCGGCCACGGCCTGGTCATGGTGTTCTCGCTGCTCGCCGCCGCCATCACCTGGAACCTCGGCACCTGGTACTTCGGCATCCCCGCCTCCAGCTCGCACACCCTGATCGGCTCGATCCTCGGTGTGGGCCTGGCCAACGCGCTGCTCACCGACATACCGCTGGCCGACGGGATCAACTGGGGCAAGGCGATCGACATCGGCCTGTCGCTGATCTTCTCGCCGCTGGCCGGCTTCCTGGTCGCCGCCGCGCTGCTGATCGGCCTGAAGTGGATGTATCCGCTGTCGAAGATGCACAAGACCCCGGAAACCCGCCGCGACGTCGACGAGAAGAAGCATCCGCCGTTCTGGAACCGCCTGGTGCTGGTGATCTCCGCCATGACCGTGAGCTTCGTGCACGGCTCCAACGACGGCCAGAAAGGCATCGGCCTGATCATGCTGGTGCTGATCGGCATCGTGCCGGCCCAGTTCGTTCTCGACCTGAACAGCACCACCTACCAGATCGAGCGTACCCGTGACGCCGCCACCCACCTGCAGCAGTTCTACCAGCGCCACTCCGAGACCCTCGGCGAGATGCTGGCCCTGGGCAAGGCCAATGAGGCCGACATGCCGGACCTGTACCGCTGCGAGCCGAAGCAGACCGAAGCCACCCTCAATGGCCTGCTGACCGACCTGCGCGGCGTTTCCAGCTACACCGACCTGAGCAACGATGCCCGCGTACAGGTACGCCGCTACCTGCTGTGCCTGGACGACACCGCGAAGAAGGTCGGCAAGCTGTCCGAGCTGCCGGCCCGCGAGAAGGCGGACCTGGAGAAGCTGCGCAAGGACCTGACCAGCACCACCGAATACGCACCGTTCTGGGTGATCATCGCCGTCGCCCTGGCCCTGGGTATCGGTACGATGGTCGGCTGGAAGCGCGTGGTACTCACCGTCGGCGAGAAGATCGGCAAGCAGGGCATGACCTACGCCCAGGGCATCAGCGCCCAGCTCACCGCCACCGCCGCCATCGGCCTGGCCAACATCTACAGCCTGCCGGTTTCCACCACCCACGTGCTGTCCTCGGGTGTGGCCGGCACCATGGTGGCCAACCGCAGCGGCCTGCAAGGCAGCACGGTACGCAACATCATCATGGCCTGGGTGCTCACCCTGCCCGCCTCGATGGGTCTGGCCGCCGGTCTGTTCTGGCTCACCTCGAAGCTCATCTGAGCCGGGCCCGCCCCCAGGAAGAACGCCTGCATCCGCAGGCGTTTTTTTTGCGTTTTCGTAGGAGCGAGCTTGCTCGCGAACGATGTTTTCCAATGGTTCCGATGCTCGGACGGTTCGCGAGCAAGCTCGCTCCTACAGGGCAGTCCTACCTATCCGGCGCAACGGGTGCCGATCGCTCAGTCGGCCGCCGGCCGCAGCGGCAAGCGCACCCGGAAGCGCGCCCCGCCCTTGTGGTTGTCCACCGACAGGCTGCCGCCCATGTTGCGGATCAGGTCATGGCTCACCGACAACCCCAGGCCCGTGCCCTTGCCGATCGGCTTGGTGGTGAAGAACGGCTCGAAGATCCGCTCCATCAGGGCTTCATCGATGCCGCCGGCGTTATCCCGCACATGCAGCTCGACCCATCCCGCATCGGCACAGGGCTCCTGCGACAGGCCGATCCAGCGCGCGCCCTCGCCGTCCCGCCCGAGCAGCGCATCGCGCGCGTTGGCCAGCAGGTTGATCAGCACCTGCTCCAGCTGATCGGCGAAGCCATGGACCACCACCCGCTGCGGCGGTGGCCGGCACTCCAGCAGGATGCCCTGCTGCGTCAGGCTCTCGCCCAGTAGCTCCAGCGCGCCTTCGCAGGCCGCGAAGGGATCGAAGGACGACATCTCCAGCTCGGAGGTGCGGCTGAACACGCCCATGTGGGCGACCACTCGGGACAGGCGGTCGATCTGCGCGTCCGCGCGCTCGATCTTGTCCTTCAGGTAGTCGGCGTCGGCCAGGCGCTGACGGGCGTTGTACAGCGCCATGCGCATCACGTGCAGGGGCTGCTTCATCTCGTGGGTCATGCCGCTGACCATCTCGCCCAGGCTGGCCATCTTCGCGCCCTGCGCCAGCTGCTGCTGGGCACGGCGCACGGCGGTGTTGTCGCGCCCGACCGCCTGCACCTCCAGCAACTGCCCGTCGGCGTCCAGCAAGGGGCGGTCCGCCCAGACCAGCCAGAGGTTGCGCTGGCCGGGCAGCGAGAAGCGCAATTCCCAGGAGTCGTCACTGGTCGCCTGCGCCCCGCCGACCAGGCGGGCGCGCAGAGCGCTGCAATCCTGGGCGGACAACCACTCGTCCAGGCGCCGGCCCAGCAGCGCCTCCACCGGCTCGCCCAGCACCTGGGCGAAGGTGTGGTTGATGAAGGTCAGGGTGAGGTCCGGGGCGTAACGGCAGATCAGCGCCGGCGAGTCCTCCACCAGCACCCGGTAGCGCTCTTCGCTTTCGGCGATCTGCAGCGCCGCCAGATGCTGCTCGGTGACGTCCAGCCAGAGGCCAACCGCCTCCTGCGGGATGCCCTGGATATCGCGCAGCAGCTTGGCCTCGTCGTACAACCAGTGCCACTCGCCGGCGGCATCGCGCAGGCGGTATTCGGTACGCACCCTGCCCTCGCGCAACAACTCGCGACCACGGGCGAGGAAGATCTCCAGGTCCTCCGGGTGCACCCGTTCGGCCAGCGCCTGCCAGTTCTGCCCCTGCAGGTCGAGACCCAGCAGGTTGCCGGCGCTCTCGCTGTAGAACTCGGGAATCAGGTGCCCTTCCTCCACCCGCTGCACATAGATCACCACCGGCGCACTGTCGATCAGGTTGCGCAGCCGGGCATGGGCCGCCAACGCCTGCTCCTCCTGCTGCTTGCCCTCGCTGATGTCCAGCAGCACGCCATCCATCATCTGGTCGCCGGCCCGCGCCTGCATCCGGCCTTGCAGGCGCAGCCAGCGGCGCGCCTGCGCAGGCGCCTGGCCGCGCAGGCGCAGGTCCTGCACCAGGCGAGCGCCGGGCTGCAGGTTGCGCAGACGCAGGCGAAGCTCATCGGCGTCGGCCGGGTGCAGCATGGCCAGCAGGTCGGCCAGGGCCAGTTCACCCTGCCCGGCGCCGAGCCCCAGGCATGCCGCCACGGCCGGCGACAGCTCGAACACCTCGTCCTCCAGGCGCATCCGCCACCAGCCACCGCCGACCATGTCCTGCAAAAGGCTCAGACGCCGACTGCTGTCGCGCAGGCTGTGCAGCTCGGAACGTTCATGCACCAGGTTGGCGAGGATTTCCGCCAGGTACTGCCAGTCGCTGGGCGTCGGCCCCTGGGGGGCGCCGCCCGGCCCCGCGGGCTCGGCCAGCAGCCCGGCCAGGCGTCCGCCACGGACCGGCGCCGGCACCAGGTACAGGCAGTCGCAGCAGAGCGTCCGCAACAGTTCGGAATGACCCGCGCCCGCCTCCAGCAGGTAGGCGCCGGAGGCCTGTCGCAGTTCGCCATCGGGCAGCGTCAGGCCCTCGCGCATCAGGCTGTCGAACCCCGGCTGGACGTGGCAGGCGAAGACCTTCAGCACGCTGTCGACCGATTCCAGCAGCAACGCCATGGAGCGCATCTGGAAGGCGCCACAGAAGGACTCCAGCACCTCGCCCACCGCATCGCCCAGGCGCCGCTGCGAGCTGTGCCGCAAGCGCGCCAGCAGCAACTTGCTGAGGTTCAGGCATTGCAGCTTGTGCTGCTGGCTGTCGGACTGCCAGTTCAGGTCGGAGATATCGGTGCCCAGCAACAGGCAGTGCTCGTCGGCCTGCAACACCGCCTGGAAACGGCACACCAGCGGCAGGTCGCCGCTGCTGCGCAGCACCAGATCGACCCGCTCGCCGCCACGCAACCCCGTCAGCGGCATGCTGCCGGGCACGCGGCGCTCCAGGTAGTCGCCCAGCGCCGGCGCCTCCGTGCCGTCGGAGGGCGTCAGCAGCCGGTGCACCTGCCGGCCTCCACGGGCCACCACCCGGTCGCGGCCGTCCAGCTCCAGCCAGATGTCCCAGTGCGCCGCGGCAGTCGTCGGCGCCACCGCCTCGGCCGTCAACGCCGGACGCTGCCGTGCGGCCAGGGGACGATTGGGCGCAGGCTCCGGCGGCTCGTCATCCTGCGAGCCGGTCAGCGAGCGGAAGAAATCGAACATGGCGATCCTTAGAACAACAGGCTGGCCTGGCCCTTGAGAACGTCTGGCAGATGCGGGATGGTACCGATGCCCGGCAAGGTGAGCAGCGGCACGATGGGCGAAGCCGTGTAGGGATAGCTGACACACACGTTGATACGGGTGTAGACGCGCTCCTCTTCGCCTATCGTCTCGGTGGGCAGCGGTGCATCCTCCAGGTACGAGCCGCCATAGCAGCCCTGGTGCCAGGCATCCGGCATCCAGGCCAGGCGCTTGTCCACCTCATCCGTCACCACCTGATGCAACAGGGTTTCATAATTGTCGGCCTGCGGATTGACCGAAATGGCAATGCGCGCCCCTGACGCGGCGGCGTCATTGAAGGCCTGCAGCATCAAGAGTGGCACGCAATAACCGAGCAAACCGTAGAGCACCGCGAAGAACAGCACGAAAACCCCAGCGAACTCGATCGCCACCGCTCCGCGTTGCATCTGAAAACTGCCGAATCCTTTCATCCGCGGCACTCCTCGAATAACTTCGATAATCGATGGGTCGCTCAGGTTTTCGATATTTGATTGACCGTTCAGTTAGTCGGCTGCGCGAAAGAATCCTGAAGAAACTTATGGCGAAGTCCGGCACTGATTGATTAATACTAGATGCTGCTGGCGAAGAGACATTCCCGCCATAAGGCATTAATTCTTTCGTGTGAACAGGGACGCTTCCGATGCTGGTCAAACTCCTGCTGCTGGGCTGGTTCGCGGTGTGTGCCTACCAGGACCTGACACGCCTGCGCGTGAGCAACCTGCTGACCCTGGGCGGTGCCCTGATCGCTGCGGCCTTCCTGCTGATCACTGGCCACACGCTGACCGGCCACTCGCCGCCGGCCGCCCTGGCGGCAACCCTCCTGGCACTGGTGCTGAGCGTGCCGGGCTACCTGCTGGGCAAACTGGGCGCCGCCGACGTCAAGGCCCTGGTCGCCCTCGCCCTCGCCAGCGATCCGCTTTTGCTGCTCTACGTGCTCGCACTGGCGAGCCTGATCAGCCTGGCACTGATGTTCGCCAGCAAACTTATGATGGGTTCGGATTGGCTCAAGATTAATTACCAAACGCAATTAGCGAGACTGTTACCTTCAAGATCCAAGTCGTTCCCCTTTATATTCTCCCTGTTCGCCGGACTGTTGGCGTATATCCCTTTTTCCCACTGAACAATTTCTTCACATGGCGGCCCCCGGACTTAACGACTATATGCTATGGGTTAATACCATCCGTCACCTGATGTAGAAGCCGGCTACGGAAATCCAAAAGCCGGACGACAAGAACAATGTGTTTTGCCTTTGCAAGGAGCGTGCAGTCATGGACAAACCGGCCAATCGGCGCTTCAGCGTGCTGGTCATCGACGATGAACCCCAGGTCACCGCCGAACTTTCCGAACTTCTGGAAAACAGCGGCTACCGCTGCGTCATCAGCGACAGCAAGGACAGCGCTCTGCAGAAGTTTCGCGACGACAGCGCGATCGGGCTGGTGATCTGCGACCTGGGCCTGGGGCGGGACAACGGCATCCGCGTGGTCGAGGCGCTCAAGGAGATCGCCGGCGGCGGGCGCTTCTTCGAAACCATCATCCTCACCGGCCAGCAGGGCAGCCAGGAAGTGATCGAAGCGATGCGCGTCGGCGTCGCCGACTACTACCAGAAGCCGGTCGCGCCGCTGGACCTGCTCAATGGTCTGGAACGCCTGGAAGCGCGCCTGCACGAGCGCATCCGCAGTCAGCTCAGCCTGAGCCATGTGAACCAGCGCCTGGAGTACCTGGCCGAGTCGCTCAACTCGATCTCGCGGGATATCCACAAGATCAAGTACGAGGTACATGGCGGCGGACAGCCGTCCAGCGTCCTCAAGCAGGAGCAGCCCGAAGCGCCGGAACGCCAGGCGAACAATGCCGAACAGATCGCGCCGGTGGTGAACAACCCGCTGTTCAACAAGCTCTCGCCGCGCCAGCAAGCGGTGGCGCGGCTGGTCAGCAAGGGCCTGACCAACTACCAGATCGCCTACGATCTGGGCATTACCGAAAACACCGTGAAACTCTACGTGTCCCAGGTGCTACGGCTGATGCACATGCACAACCGCACCCAGCTGGCCCTGGCGCTCTCCCCCAGCGCGTCGCACAGCAGCGCGGTGCACTGAACGCGACACGAACCTTCAGATCAGTAGATCCGTGCCACTGGTCTGGAGGTCGATCAGGCGCACGTCAATGGTTCCCAGACCTACACCCAGAAGCTGCAGCAACGGGTCCAAGACCATGCTTCCCAGTGCGGAGATGGCCGGAACCAGAAGCTGGAGCACATCTGTGACCAGCCACGCCAGCGGTACCTTTGCACCGGCCAGATACGTCGTCACCTCCAGGGACGAGCTGAGGTCACTCAAGGCATTGCTCAGCGAGTCGCTCAACTTGCTCGTGGCAGTCTGAGGCTGACTCGGCAAGTCGGAGGGTTGCGTGACCGTATAGGTCAGGGTTTCGGCATCCACACCCCCTACGACCGCTTTGCCAGACACGTCAGCCTCCGCGAGCCCCATTCCCAGGCCCAACACTTTCAATACGGTGACCTTGATCGGAGTGATTGGAGTCCCCGATTGCAGGTTGGAGAAAGTCCCCAGATACAGCTGAGCAATCCCCGGAAACGCCTGGACGGTGACATTCACCGGTTTCCCCACGCCTGCGCAGGCAATGCTGTCCAGCGCCGCCGTTCCCTGCGCCACATCCAGCGCCAGTCCCAGGTCGATGCTGAGCACCGCCGGCAGACTCACGGTACCCGTGACGTTGGCACGCAGCGCGGCCGTGCGGACCTGCGTACGCCACTGGCCGTTGCTGTCCTTGCCGGGGTAGCCGAAGGCGATCTGCGGCGGCTCGACGATCCAGAGCTGGATCTTGGCCGAAGCCAGGCCACCGAGATTCACACCGGTGTTCAGGGTTACGGCATGCTGCCGGTTGGCGACGAAGGCCAGTGCAGTGATCAGATCGAGGGCATTCACCGAGCCCTTCAGCGCCTGGTCCCGCACCGAGGTGGGAGCATCGACCGATAGCACGCTGCCCAACGTGACGGCAGCTGACTTGACACCAGCCCCGAGCAATTGCTGTCCCAATACCCCGGTATCCAGGTTGGCGACCTGCGAAGGATCGATGGCATTGACGGTCGCCCCCAGCAACTGGGCGAGGCTGGCCTGCGCACCCAGCAAGGAATCCACGGAGCCGGCGGCCACGTTGACGCCTAGGGCACGCATCTGGTCCGAGAGCCCGAGCAGGTCGACATTGGCATTGGCCAACCCACGGTAGCCCACCGCATTCAGCGAGAGGTTGCTGCCCAGCAGCGCATTGAGCAGGTTATTGAGCAACCCGGCCTGCTGGTCGTCGAGTGTGGCCAGGGTAGTCCCTGCCGATATTCCAGCCATCGCCGTGCGGCGCGCTACCGCCTCGGCGCTGAGGCGGGTTTCCGCCTTCGCGCCGCTGAATAGGCTGGCGACATTGAGTATCAGGCTGGAGGGAACGGTACGGGCGACATCGACCTTCACCGAGTCCAGGTCTGCGCCGCCCTCCGTGAAGACACGGCGCGCCTTGTCACCATACTCATCATCGAAAGTAATGCTGCCCACCTTCGTAACCAGATCATCCGCAGAGGCGGGCACAAAGCCGTTCGCAGCCGCACTGGAGAGAGCAAAGTCCCGGGGGTTGGTTCCTTGCCCATTGGTACTTTGCGGAGGGGCGCACATCCCACTCTGCCCAGCCGCCTCCAATGCCGCCATGTCGGCGACCCGCTGCAATTTGCGCTGCTCGTAGTACAGGCGCCCGGTGTCGATCACCAGCGCCAGGCAAACCAGCGCCAGCAGCAGCGTTCCCGCCGCCATGATGCCGATCGCGCCCCGTTGCCGTTCGCGTCCCATGATCCGCTCCCGAAGAATCAATTCTTCCCGGTGCTGAAATCGTTGTTGTCGTCGAGCAGGTATTCGGGTATTTCGCGGGTATAGCTCTTCAGGTAGCGCTGGTAGGCGCGGTCACGCTCAGCCGCCGTGGCGCTCTGTGGGTAGGGCGATGCGGCGCGCCCGCTGCGCTGCAGGTCCAGCCAGGTCAGCACCTCCTGTTGATCGCGCTCGACGGTGCCGGGTTGTGCCGCCGGAGCCTCCACCGCCTGCGTCAGCAACGGAGCGGCCAGCAGCGTGCCGGCAAAAATCCATGCCTTCATCCTCCTCCTCCTCGCCCGCCTCAGCGGGCCTTGACCAGCAGCCCGGCGTCCCGCGCCGCGGCAGTGGTGTGATCCTGGGTCACGGGATCGATATCGACGACCGAGGTCCGGACCTGCACAACGGCATCGACCGGTTCAGTGACGGGCGCTGGCTGTTGACGGCTGAGGCTCTCCGCCGGCAGGGGCGAGGAGCTCGACGAGCGCAACGAATCGGCGCGTTCATGGGCCTCGCGCACATCATCGGTGGACAGACCGGTACGCTGGATCAGCCCCTCGGCCTGGGTGTTCTCGCCCTCCAGGTACATCAGGCTGAGCAGGTTGGTGGCCGGCAGCTTGCCGCCCTCGCTGAGCTCCAGCGCGGTGATGAACTCGAAGCGCGCGCCGCTGCGATCGCCGCGCTCCAGCAGCACCACGCCCAGGTCGTTGCGGAAGTCGCTGTCGGTCGGCTGCAGCCGCGCCGCCTCACGCAGCTCGCGCTCGGCCTCGATGCGGTTGCCGTTGCGCATGGCGATCAGGCCCAGGCCATGGTGCGCCTCGCCGGCCTTGCAAGTGCCCAGCAATGCCTGGTACTCGGTCCGCGCCAACGGACTGCCGATACGCCGCAGCGCCAGTGCCTTGCTCTCGCGCACGTCCAGCGAGTCCTGCGGCAGGGTTTCCAGATTGGCCAGGGCGGCGTGGGCGCGGCCCTGGTCGAGCATTTCCCGCACCAGGTTGAGCTGCAACTCCACCGCTTGCGGCAAGTGCTCGCTGCATGCCTGGCCGACTGGACCGCCACCCAGCGTGCCGAGGTTGGCGCAACCGCCCAGCGTCAGGCTCAGCAGACCGACTGCGACTGCGTTTCTCATTTCATGCCCCCCAATGCCTTGGTAATCGCGATGAACCCCGGCCCGGCGAGGATGATCAACAGTGCCGGGAACAGCAGCAGCATCATCACCAGGCTCATCTTCGCCGACAGCTTGCTGACCTTTTCCTGCAAGCGGGTCAGCCGGCGGTCCTCGAACAGTTGCTTGAGCGTCAGCAGCGAGCTGCGCGCACTGCCCCCCTGGCGCACCATCTGGCGCAGCACGTTGCAGCAGTCGCTGAGTTCGCTCACGGCCAGGCGCTTGTTGAGCAGCTCCAGCTCGTCGGCCAGATCCAGGCCGCTATCGATATGCGCCAGCACGGTTTCCAGTTCCTCGGCCAGCACCGGCACGATGTTCTGCCCTTCCTGGCGTACCACCCGCAGGCCTTGCTCCACCGTCAGGCCGGAGTCGAACAGGATGCGGATCAACTGGATGAACACGATCACTTCCTCCGCCAGGCGCTCGCGGCGCTTGCTGGCGAAATGCGCCAGCACACGTTTGGGCAGGAGGAATCCGACTCCCGCGGCGAAGACCACCGGCAGCAACGGTGATTCGAATAACGGTTTGGGCATCATGCTGACGGCCAGCGCCAGCCCCACCAGCAACAACGGGCATAGCAGCAATGACATCAGGTAGATGCTGCGCGGTGTACTGCCGCTCCAGCCTGCCTGCTCCAGCAGGATGCGCACCTCGTGGTCACGCAATTGCAGCCGCTGCGCCAACCCACTGCCGCCCACACGCCCCAGCAAACCGACCAGAAGCCGTCCGCCGGCGCGCGGCAAGGGGCCGCTGCCCAGGCGCTGTTCGATCAGGCGCTGCTCGCGGCCGGCGGCGCGGCTCTGCGACAAGGCCACCAGCGCCGCAGCCAGGACCAGGATTACTACGAGCAGACCATAGGTCATCGGCATTGCCCGCCTCCTAGATGCTCTTGAGCATGCGCCAGAGCGTGTAGCAGCCCAGCACCTGCAGTCCGAGGGAGGTCAACAGCAGCCAGCGTCCGCTGCTGTCGAGCCACATGTTCATCAGATAGCCGGGATTGGTGAACAGGATGTAGGCCCCCAGGCTTACCGGCAGGACTGCCAGCACCAGGGCGCTCAGGCGGGTCTCCCCGGTCATGGCGTGCAGCTGGCGACTGAGTTTCTCCCGCTCGTGGATGACCTTGATGATGTTTTCCAGCAGGTCGGTGGTATTGCCGCCATAGCGGTGGTTCACCGCCACGCCAAGGGAAAACACGTGGAGCTCCTCCTGGTCATAGAGCTCCGCCACTTCCTGCAGGGCTTCAGGCAGGCTGATGCCGAGCTGCACATGGTTGGTCGCCAGGGCGAAGACCTCTCGCAGCGGGTCGTCCGACGCATTCACCGCCTGAGCGATGGCGTCGCCCAGGGTCCGCCCCGAATGCAGGCTGCGCACCACCTGGTCGAGGAAGTTGGGCATCTGCCGGATCATCCGTTTCAGACGCCGCTGGTACAGCACGTTGAGCAGCACATGTCCGCCGGCCAGCGCCAGCACCACGGCGCCCAGCGCACCAGGCGCACCGCCCAGGCGGGCACCGAGCAACCCCATCAGCAGCGCCGCCACGCCGAAACACAGCAGCCAGCGGCGCATGTCGGCAACACCCGCGCGACGCATGCGCCGCGCCAGCCAGTGGCTGCTGCGGCCGCGCGCCGTCTCCGCCGGCAGCGCGCCGCTGCCGCTCAGGCGCTGCAGCACCTGCTCGTTGTGCCGAGTGCGCCAGGCCATGATGCCGGTCAGCAGGCCAAAGAGAGCCAGCACCAGGCTGACCGCGGCCAGCAACAGGGCACCGCTCATACCACCACCTGGCGGAACTTCAGCCCGCCCGGCTGGGCAGTGCGGACGAACTGTCCGCTGCCCCGGCGGTCGAGCTTGAACAGGGAGTTGGTGACATACACCCCGTCACGCACCTCCAGCACTTCGATGATCTCGCTGATGCAACGACGGCCGCTGGCCAGGCGGGTGATCTGCACGATGATGTCCAGCGCCGAGCAGAGCATCTGCCGCAGGGTCTGCTCCGGCACTCGCTGGCCGGTCAGGCCGACCAGCATCTCCAGGCGCAGCAGCGAGTCCATGGCGGAGTTGGCGTGCACGGTGCTCATCGAGCCGTCGTGGCCGGTGTTCATGGCCTGCAGGACGTCGAGCACTTCCACGCCTCGGATCTCACCGAGGATGATGCGGTCCGGGCGCATCCGCAGGGCGTTGCGGATCAGCTCGCGGGCGGTGACCTCGCCGAAGCCCTCGGCGTTCGGCGGCCGGGTTTCCAGGCGCACCACGTGGTTGTGGCCCAGTTGCAGCTCGGCGGTGTCCTCGATGGTGACGATGCGTTCGCGCTCGTCGATGAAGCTGCTCATCACGTTGAGCAACGTGGTCTTGCCGGTGCCGGTGCCGCCGCTGATGAGGATGTTGCAGCGGTTTTCCACCGCCTCGCGAAGGAAAGCCAGCATCGGTTCGTCGACACTCTGGTAGCCCAGCAGGTCGGCGCTCTTGAGCAGTTCCTTGCTGAACTTACGGATGGAAAGGCAGGGCCCGTCCAGCGCCACCGGCGGGATGATCGCGTTGACCCGGCTGCCGTCGGGCAGGCGCGCATCGACCATCGGGCTGGACTCGTCCAGGCGCCGGCCCAACGGCGCAAGGATGCGCTGGATCACCCGCTGCACATGGTGATCGTCGATGAAGCGCAGGTCGCTCTGGTACAGCCGACCACCGTGCTCGACGAAGACCCGGTCGGGGCCGTTGACCAGGATTTCCGAGATGTTCGGGTCGCGCAGCAGGATTTCCAGCGGGCCGAAGCCGGTCAGCTCATCCACCACCTCTTCGGCGAGGCGGTCGAGCTCGTAGCGGGATATTGCCAGCTGGCGGCGCGCGGCGTATTCGCTCACTTTTTCCGAGACGTACTGGGCCACTGCCGGGCGGGCGCCTTCCAGCAGGTTCATGCCGTCTTCGTCGATCTCGTCGATGATGTAGCGGTGCAGGCGCATTTTCAGCGCTTGCAGGTCCTGGTCATGGCGCCCGGAAAAACCACCGTCGCTGCCGTAGCTCATGGCCGCACCGCCTTCGGCCAACCGAGCCAGGCGAAGCGTCTGGGCCGTTCACCAATGTTCGCCCCCAGGTTATCCGCCAGGTCGCGCAGCTTCACGGTCAGCGGGTCTCGCGGCGACAGCTCGAACAGGCTTTGGCCGATGTTCTTCGCCCGCAGGCGCGCCTCCGGCGAGGCTGGCAGCACGCCGAACAGTTCCAGGCCGAACATCTTGCCCAGGGCCGCCGAATCCGGCGGCACGGACGGCCAGTAGCGCTCGATCAGCAACTCGATGCGCGGCAGCGTGGAACTGCGCTCGCGCAACCGGCGCAGGCGCTCCAGCCCCTTCTTGCAGGACGGCACGCTCTGGTCCACCAGCCAGAGAACGCGATTGGCCTGGCCCAGCAACTGGCTGCTGAGCTCGCCCTCGGCGACGCCGGTGAGGTTGACCAGCACATGGGTGAAGGCACTGCGCAGGTTGCCCAGCAGCAGATAGAGCTCGGCGGTGGTGACTCGCTCCAGGATGCCCGGCTCGTCCGACAGGCTGAGGATGCGCAGCCCGGAGTCATGGCGAGTGAAGGCACTGTCGATCAGCGTCTGGTCGAGACGGCGCAGGTTGCGCATGGCATCGGCAAAGCTGAAGGCCGACTCCATGCCGAGGATCGCCAGCGCCTCGCCGGTGGGCTGGCCGATGTCCACCAGCAACACGCGGTTATCCGCCTGGCGTTGCAGCGCCAGGGCCAGGTGCAGCGCCACGAAGGCGCCATCGGCGTCCGGCCGTGCGCTCACCAGGCTCACCAGCTCCCCCTGCCGCGCGGCGCTCACCGGCACGCTGGGCAAGCGGCCGCCCAGGCGGCGGATCAGACCGCTCAACTCGCTGGCGCGGGCACCATAGGTGACGAAATCGCGGGCACCGGCGCGCATCGCCGCCAGAACCAGCTGGTTGTCCAGGCCATCGCCTACCGCCACCACCGAGAGCAGCGGACGGGCCGACACCAGCCCCTCGACCAGCGAACTCTGCGCCACCAGGTTGGCCTTGTTCAGGCTGGTGAACAGGACGCTGGCGCCGGTGACATCGAGCAGCGCCAGCAGCTCTTCCAGGGTTCCGCTGTTGGCCACCACCACTTGCCCGCAGCTGGCCAGGCTGCTCTGAAGCCACTCCTGCTCGCCGGGATGCTGTACCAGTGCGACGAATGTCTGACTCATGCTGTCGCTCCCTTCCCTGCGGCCCGTTTTCTGGCGGGATGCCGCGTCATAGGTGTCCATCAGCGCGACATCCCGCTGCTGGCCTTGCGCTGATCGAAACGGCCGTCTTCGAGGAAATAGAATTCGCCGAAACCCGGGTCGTACTTGCGCAGGCCCTCGCCCGGCAGCGTCGGCAGCGAGGCGGTGGCCGCCAACGGCTGGACCAGGTGCGGCGTGACGATCATCAACAGCTCACGGTCGTCCTTGTCCAGGCTCGAGGAGCGGAACAGCGCACCGATCACCGGGATGTTGCCGAGGAAGGGGAACTTGTCGATGTTGCTGATGGTGCTGCTGCTGATCAGCCCACTGATCACGAAGCTCTCGCCGTCGGCCAGCATCACGCTGGTGTCGGTGCGCCGCACGGTCAGCGCCGGCACCGCGATGTCGTTGGTGCGGATGCCACTGGAGAAGTCCAGCTCGCTGACCTCAGGTGCCACCTTCAGGGCGATGCGCCTGTCGCTCATCACCGTGGGCGTCAGGGTCAGACGAACACCGAACTCCTTGTACTGGATGGTGATGGTGTCGTTATCGCCATTGGGCACCGGAATGGGGAACTCGCCGCCGGCCAGGAACGAGGCGCTCTGCCCGCTGGTCGCCACCAGGCTCGGACGCGCCAGGGTATAGGCGAATCCGCTGCCCTCCAGGGCATTGATGAAGCCCAGCCATTTGCTGCTGCCGCCACCCCAGATGATGTTGAAACCGCCATTGGCATTGCCGAAGGTGCCATCCAGATTGCCAATGGGATCGACCGTCAGGTTCCCCAGGCTGCCCGGAGATCCCAGCACGAAGGTATTGGAACCCCGCCGCACCAGGGAGGTGCTGGCCTGCTTGAGTTTGCTGCGGCTGACCTCGACGAAGCGGATGTCAGTCTGCACCTGATTGGACAGGCCGGCGGCAAGGTTGCCTGGCGCCCCTCCCGCATCGGCGATTGCCCGCGAACCGACGCGCACCACGCTGCTCATCGGCTGGTCGCTGCAGGGGGTCCAGATCAACAGGCTGGTCAGGCCCTCGGCCTTGCCGGTGACGAGGAAGTCACGCTTGTCGACCACCTGCACGTCGGCAATGTTCGGATCGCCAATGGCCAGTCGCTTGATCGGCACCGGCAGTTGCTGGTCGAGCTGGGCGCCCTGCTGGACGTCGAGATTCAGTTGCTGGCCGGCGAAACCGGCACAGGCGCTCGGCACCGCCTGCGCGGCGGAGTGGACGGCACAGGCCAGAAGCGCGGCCAGCGACAGAATGAAGCGCTTGGACATCGATGCACTCCTTGCTCAATGTGCTTCACGGGTGACGGCGGTACCGCGATAGACCACGATGCCCGAACTCACCTCCGGCGCCGAAACCTGGCGTGCGACCGGCGCAGAGCGGGCCTTGCCGAGCAATTGTTCGAGGGTGATCGGCTGGCTGCCGGACGCATTCAGCGATGCCTGTATATAGCGCCCCTGCTGCTCCTTCTCGTAGAGGTTCTCGTCCTTGCTGCGCACCGCCAGGCGCAGCGAGCCGGCCTGGCTGGCGAGCATCAGGCGCGAGGCCGCCTCGGCCGGCACGGCCAGCACAGCGGTGCGCGGCGGGCGCGGGGTCTTGTCCTTCGGGTCACCGCCGTTGCGGGCCTGGCCGTCATTGGCGACGGCGATCTGCTCACCGTAGGTCAGGACGCGCACGCCGGGCAGCACGACCTGGGCACTGATAACGCGATCAGTACCCTGCTGATCCTTCACGAAGAGCATCACGTCGACGTAATCGCCGGGCAGCACGAAGCCACCACCGCCAATCACCTCATCCACCGCGATGGCCATGGCTCGCTCGTCCGGTCGGATGGTCCGCGCCAGTGGGCCGCCCGGCTCCATCAGCGCCGCGGAAAGAATGCTGCCGGCCGGTACCGCGACCCAGACGCGCTGACCGATCAGGGCTTCAGGCTTGGGATAACTACCCTCTGGCGCGGTGTGCAGCAGCTCAATGGCCAGATCGTCCTTGCCGATCACCGTCAGCGCCGCGAGATCGCGGCGCGCCACCACCACAGGAGTCCGTTGCAGCTTGTCCGCCTCAGCCATTGCAACGGGTGCGACCTCCTGAACGGCGCCTGCGACCGGCGCCGTCGGCTTCCCCATCGACAATCCCAGATAACCCACAACCCCAGCACACAACAGCAACAGCCCGGCGAAAACCATCAGCACCTTGCTATTCATGACCACATCCTTGCGTGTTATCGGGATGAGCGGACCTGTGGTCCACAGCCTGATCGGAAGTCACAACACCGGGAGTGCCGGTATACGCCCTTCAGACCCTTATTGTTGTTTCGGCCCGACGAGGAAGTTCGATAAGAAGCATTCCTCATAATTAGTTCCTGCTTGTTCCAAAGCAGAATTTAGTTGCTGCGGTAATAGCGTCAAATGCCGGTGTGAAAATTCCAATCCTCAGATAGTTCTACTTCGCCATGACTATAACTTTGGTATTAGCACCATTTGATCAATTGCATTCCGCCATACCGAGCCTAGCCTGACGGTGAAGTCGGGGCGTCGCCCCGGTGGTGCCGCTAGGAGCAATCACGATGAACCTGAACACCAAAGATCTGACGCTGAAGCTGTACTGCAAGGCAAAAGCTTTCGTTGCCGACAGGGAAGGTGCAACCGCCATCGAATATGCGGTAATTGCTGGCCTGATCGCGGTAGCCATCGTGGCAATGGCCAGAACTCTTGGCACTGATATCGGTGGCGTATTCACCAAGATAAGCGGTGAGCTTCCCAAGTAATCCCTGATAATTGCCCGAGCGGTCAACAAACAGAACATGAAATACCCGCAAAACTTCGCGGGTATTTCATGTCGAGCCTGGAAAAATCGTCCACCGCCTAAAGTTCCGCCACTTCCCGCCGATACATCCTGCCTACCCCTTCGTTCCACCTGCAGGATGCTTTACCGATGCTTCGCTCGCTGTCCTTCGCCAAGAAGATTCTTCTGGCGGCCTCCCTCGTGGTCATCTTCGCCTTCGCCTGCTTCATCCTCTTCAACGACTTCCGCCAACGCGAGGCGATCCACGACGCCACCGACTCCAAACTGACCGAGGTCGGCACCCTGACCGCCAGCAACATCCAGAGCTGGCTGGAAGGCCGCATCCACCTGGTGGAGAGCGAAGCCGCGCAACTGGCCGACGGCGAACCGACGCCCGAGCGCATCCAGCACGTGCTGGAGCAGGCGGTGTTGCAGAAGAACTTCGAATCGGTCTACCTCGGCGAAGCCGCCAGCGGCGTGTTCACCATGCGCCCCTATGCGCCGATGCCCGATGGCTATGACCCGCGCCAGCGCGGCTGGTACAAGGATGCCGTGGCCGCTGGCCGGCTGATCGTCACCGAGCCCTTCCTCGACGCCGGCACCAACGAGCAGATCCTCGCCATGTCCATGCCGGTGATGCGCAACGGCCAGCTGATCGGCGTCGCCGCCGGCGACATGAAGCTGGAAACCATCACCGCCATCATCAACTCGCTGAAGTTCGACGGTAACGGCTACGCCTTCCTGGTCAGCGACGCCGGCAAGATCCTGCTGCACCCGGACAGCCAGCAGATCTTCAAGAACCTCTCCGACATCTACCCGCAGGGCGCCCCGAAGGTACAGACCGGCGTGCAGGAAGTCAGCCTCGATGGCGAAGAGCAACTGGTATCCATGTTCCCGGTGAAAGGCCTGCCGGGCGTGACCTGGTACGTCGCCCTGGTGCTGGACAAGAGCGCGGCCTATTCGATGCTCAGCGACTTCCGCACCTCGGCCATCATCGCCACGATCATCGCCATCGCCGCCATCCTGCTTCTGCTGGGCATGCTGATCCGCGTACTGATGGCCCCGCTGAACGACATGGGCCGTGCCATGCAGGACATCGCCCAGGGTGACGGCGACCTCACCCAGCGCCTGAAGGTCGCCAGCAACGACGAGTTCGGCGTGCTGGCCAACGCCTTCAACCGCTTCGTCGAGCGCATCCACGAGTCGATCCGCGAAGTGGCCTCCACCGCCCGCAGCCTGCATGACGTCTCGCAGCTGGTGGTCAACGCCTCCAACTCGTCCATGAGCAACTCCGACGAACAGGCCAACCGCACCAACAGCGTGGCCGCCGCGATCAACGAGCTGGGCGCCGCCGCCCAGGAGATCGCCCGCAACGCCGCCGACGCCTCGCACCACGCCACCGATGCCTCGCACCAGGCCGGCGACGGCCGCCAGGTAGTCGAGCAGACCATCAGTGCGATGAACCAGCTGTCGGACAAGATCAGCTCCGCCTGCGCCAACATCGAGGCGCTGAACAGCCGCACGGTGAACATCGGCCAGATCCTCGAGGTGATCAAGGGCATCTCCGAGCAGACCAACCTGTTGGCGCTGAACGCCGCCATCGAGGCGGCCCGCGCCGGGGAAGCCGGCCGTGGTTTCGCCGTGGTCGCCGACGAAGTGCGCAACCTGGCCCACCGCGCCCAGGAGTCCGCCCAACAGATCCAGAAGATGATCGAGGAGCTGCAGGTCGGCGCCCGCGAAGCCGTGGACACCATGACCGAAAGCCAGCGCTACAGCCTGGAAAGCGTGGAGATCGCCAACCGCGCCGGCGAGCGCCTGGCCAGCGTCACCCACCGCATCGGCGAGATCGACTCGATGAACCAGTCGGTGGCCACCGCCACCGAGGAACAGACCGCCGTGGTCGACTCGCTGAACATGGACATCACCGAGATCAACACCCTGAACCAGGAAGGCGTGGAAAACCTCCAGGCCACCCTGCGCGCCTGTGCCGACCTGGAGAACCAGGCCGGCCGCCTGCGCCAGCTGGTGGACAGCTTCCGCATCTGATCAGTGCGAAAAAGCAAAAGGCGCCTTCGGGCGCCTTTTTTGTTCGCGACAGGCAGGCCTCGCCCGCCCTACCGTTCGTCCTCCTGCCTCAAGCTTTTCCCCGGCGTGCCGACAGCAAAGATGAAGGTCCGCGAGAACAACGAATCCAGGCGGACCCGATATCACCGCTGGCACATGGGAGTGCCGGCCCCGCCCGCCCGGCTACCCGCCGAGCCGGCTTCGTCCGTTCCGTCACCACACGGGCGGGCGCACCCTGGCGACATCGGACCTGTCGCCCGGACCCACGCCGTTCTGGCATCCCACTACCTCCGGACTCGACGCAGCATGATCAAGAGCCTGAAATTCAGCCATAAGATCCTCCTGGCCGCCTCGCTTGTGGTTTTCTCCGCTTTCGCCCTCTTCACCCTCTACAACGACTACCTGCAGCGCAACGCGATCCGCGAGGATCTCGAAGACTACCAGCGGGAAATGGGCACGGTGACCGCGAGCAATATCCAGAACTGGCTGAGCGGCCGATTGCTGCTGATCGAAAGCACGGCGCAGACCATCGCCCGCGACAATGCGCCGGACAAGCTTGCCGCGCTGCTGGAACAGAACACCCTGCGCAGCACGTTCAACTACACCTACCTGGGCCAGGAAGACGGCACCTTCACCATGCGGCCGAACGATGCCATGCCCGACGGCTACGACCCACGTACCCGTCCCTGGTACAAGGACGCCCAGGCCGCCGGCGGCACCACCCTGACCGAGCCGTACATCGACGCGGCTACCCAGCAGTTGGTCATCACCATCGCCACTCCGGCCCGCAATGGCGGCAAGACCGTTGGCGTGGTCGGGGGTGACCTTGGCCTGCAGGCCCTGGTACAGATCATCAACTCGCTGAACTTCAGCGGCATGGGCTACGCCTTCCTGGTCAGTGGCGACGGCAAGATCCTCGTGCACCCGGACAAGAGCCTGGTGATGAAGACCCTGGCCGAGGTCTACCCGCAGAACACTCCGAAGATCGGCAACGGCTTCAGCGAAGCCGAGCTCAACGGCCAGACCCGCATCCTCAGTTTCACCCAGGTGAAGGGGCTGCCCTCGGTGAACTGGTACATCGGCCTGTCCATCGACAAGAGCGCCGCCTACGCCATGCTGAGCAAGTTCCGCGCCTCGGCCAGCGTCGCCGCGGCCGTCGCCATCGTCGCCATCCTGCTCCTGCTGGGCATGCTGATCCGCGTACTGATGGCTCCGCTGAACGACATGGGCCGCGCCATGCAGGACATCGCCCAGGGTGACGGCGACCTCACCCAGCGCCTGAAGGTCGCCAGCAACGACGAGTTCGGCGTGCTGGCCAACGCCTTCAACCGCTTCGTCGAGCGCATCCACGAGTCGATCCGCGAAGTGGCCTCCACCGCCCGCAGCCTGCATGACGTCTCGCAGCTGGTGGTCAACGCTTCCAACTCGTCCATGAGCAACTCCGACGAACAGGCCAACCGCACCAACAGCGTGGCCGCGGCGATCAACGAACTGGGCGCCGCCGCCCAGGAGATCGCCCGCAACGCCGCCGACGCCTCGCACCACGCCACCGATGCCTCGCACCAGGCCGGCGACGGCCGCCAGGTGGTCGAGCAGACCATCAGCGCGATGAACCAGCTGTCGGACAAGATCAGCTCCGCCTGCGCCAACATCGAGGCGCTGAACAGCCGCACGGTGAACATCGGCCAGATCCTCGAAGTGATCAAGGGCATCTCCGAGCAGACCAACCTGCTGGCGCTGAACGCCGCCATCGAAGCGGCCCGCGCCGGGGAAGCCGGCCGCGGTTTCGCCGTGGTCGCCGACGAAGTGCGCAACCTGGCCCACCGCGCCCAGGAGTCCGCCCAGCAGATCCAGAAGATGATCGAGGAGCTGCAGGTCGGCGCCCGCGAAGCCGTGGACACCATGACCGAAAGCCAGCGCTACAGCCTGGAAAGCGTGGAAATCGCCAACCGCGCCGGCGAGCGCCTGGCCAGCGTCACCCACCGCATCGGCGAGATCGACTCGATGAACCAGTCCGTGGCCACCGCCACCGAGGAGCAGACCGCCGTGGTCGACTCGCTGAACATGGACATCACCGAGATCAACACCCTGAACCAGGAAGGCGTGGAAAACCTCCAGGCCACCCTGCGCGCCTGCGCCGACCTGGAGAACCAGGCCGGCCGCCTGCGCCAACTGGTGGACAGCTTCCGCATCTGATCGCTGCGAAAAAACAAAAGGCGCCTTCGGGCGCCTTTTTTGTTCGCGAGCAAGCGGAATCCGCTCTCCTAGGCGCGTTGGGGGCGCCAGGCCCTTATCCGCTATGGGCGAACCTGGGTCCGCTCAATGCCCTCAGCGCCGCTTGCTCCCCCCCAACAGCGCGCCCATCAATCCACGCACCAGCTGTCGGCCAATCTGGTTGGCCGCCTGCCGGACCACGGTCTTCGCCGTCTGGCTGGCCAGGGTGCCAAGCAGCTCGCCGGCCAGCCCGCCCAGGTCGCCGCCGAAGCCCTTCTCCTCCGGTTTGGCTTCCGTCGGCGCCATTTTGTCGTCAGCGCGCCCGGTGAGCCTCTCGTACGCGGACTCTCGATCGATCGGTTGATCGTAGCGGCCCGCCAGCGGCGAGCGGCGGATCACCTCCGCACGTTCGGCGTCGCTCAGCGGGCCGATACGCGACTGCGGCGGCGCCACGGCAACACGCTGGACCATGGCCGGCGTGCCCTTCTCCTCCAGCGTGCCCACCAACGCCTCGCCAATGCCCAGCTCGGTCAGCACCTTGAGGCTGTCGAACGCCGGATTGGGACGGAACCCATCGGCCACCGCGCGCAGCGACTTCTGCTCCTTGGCGGTGAAGGCCCGCAGGCCATGCTGGATGCGCAGACCCAGCTGCGCCAGCACGTCGTCCGGCAGATCGCTCGGCGACTGGGTGACGAAATACACGCCCACCCCCTTGGAGCGAATCAGCCGCACCACCTGCTCCAGACGGTCCTGCAACGCCTTGGGCGTGCCGTTGAACAGCAGGTGCGCCTCGTCGAAGAACAGCGCGAGGATCGGCTTGTCGGCATCGCCGCGCTCGGGCAACTGCTCGAACAGCTCAGCCAACAGCCAGAGCAGGAAAGTGGCGTAAACCTTGGGCGCGTCGTGCACCAGCATGCTGGCGTCCAGCAGGTGGATACGGCCACGACCATCGGCCTCGGGGCGCAGCAGGTCTTCCAGCTGCAGGGCCGGCTCGCCGAAGAATGCCTCGGCGCCCTGCTGCTCCAGCAGCGCAAGACGGCGCAGCAACGCCTGGGACGAGGCGGCGGTGAACAGCGCGCGGTCCTCGCCGAGGATTTCCGGATGCTCCTTGAAATGGTTGAGCAGCGCCTTGAGGTCCTTCAGGTCGAGCAGCAGCAACCCCTCGCGATCCGCCACCTTGAACGCCGCGAACAGCGCGGCCTGCTGGCTCTCGGTCAGTTCCAGCAGGTTGGCCAGCAGCAGCGGCCCCATCTCCGACAGCGTGGTGCGCAGCGGATGCCCGGACTTGCCGGCCACATCCCACAGGCTCACCGGATAGGCCTTGGGGGTGTAGTTCAGCCAGGGCATGCTGGCGATGCGCTCGGCCACCTTGCCCTGCGGATTGCCGGCAGCCGCGATGCCGCACAGGTCGCCCTTGATGTCGGCGGCGAAGACCGCGATGCCGGCATCGCTGAAGGACTCGGCCAGGCGCTGCAGGGTGACGGTCTTGCCGGTGCCGGTGGCGCCGGCGATCAGGCCGTGGCGGTTGGCGAGCTTCCAGGCCTGGCCGACCGGCTGGCCGTCGGGACCCGCGCCGATGATGAGTTCGTTCGTGGATGACATCCGTTGTTCCCCTTCAGTGGCCCTGTCGCGATGAATTCAACAGCAAGAGTGGCGTGTCCCGCGGCACTGCGCAATCGACTAGCCCGGTACTTTGAAGACATGCTTGAGGTAGTGCAGGAAGTTCTCGTCCCTGCACTGGGTCTTGCCCGGCGTATCGGAAATCTTCGCCACCGGGTGCCCGTTGCAGGCGGTCATCTTCAGCACGATATTCATCGGCGTGGCACCGGGCACATCGCAGGTGAAATGGGTGCCGATGCCGAAGCTGACGTCGATTCGCCCCCTCAGCGCCCGATAGATTTCCAGCGCGCGCGGCAGGTTCAGGCCATCGGAGAACACCAGGGTCTTGCTGCGCGGATCGATGCCCAGGCGCTCGTAGTGGCGGATGGCCTTTTCCGCCCAAGCCAGCGGGTCGCCCGAGTCATGGCGCAGGCCGTCGAAGAGCTTGGCGAAATACAGGTCGAAATCGACCAGGAAGGCATCCATGGTGATGCAGTCGGTCAAGGCGATGCCCAACTGGCCACGGTACTCGCGGACCCAGCAGTCCAGCGCGGCGGCCTGGCTGTCGATCAGCCGCGGGCCGAGCTGCTGGTGCGCCATCAGCCATTCGTGGGCCATGGTGCCCAGCGGCTTCACCCCCAGCAGGCGCGCGAGGTGCACATTGCTGGTGCCGACGAAGTGGCCGGGGAAGCCGTCGCGCAGGTCCCGCACCACGGCCTCCTGCACCGGATAGGAGAAGCGCCGGCGGGTGCCGAAATCGGCCATCTTGAACCCGGCCAGTTCCTCGGCGCTGGCCTCGCCACGCAGCCAGTGGAACTTCTCCTGCAGACGATCACGCACCGCCGTCAGCGACGCGCCCGGATAGCGGTGGCGATTGCGCACCTCGCTGATGGTCGCGAGCAGCGGTACCTCGAAGAGGATCACGTGCAGCCAGGGGCCATTGAGGCGGAGGAAGAACTCGCCATTCTCGACGCCCATCTGCACATAGCAGGGATTGAAGCGGAACAGGCCGAGAAAGCGGATGAAGTCGGGCTTGAAGAACGGAATGCGTTCGAGGAAGGCCAGCTCCTGGGGCGCGAACGACAGCTGCGACAGGTACTCGACCTGTTCGCGGACCGGGTCCAGGTAGGCCCGCAGGTCTTCCTCGTTGCGGCAGCGAAACTCCCACTCCACTTCGGCGTTGGGATAGTTGTGCAGCACCGCCTGCATCATGCTCAGCTTGTAGAAATCGGTATCCAGCAGGTTCTGCACGATCCGCCGGGAAAATACGCTGTCGCTCATGCTCGTCTCGTTGCAGGCTTCGAACCGGCAGTCTAAACCCGCCGCCCACAAAAAACCCCGCCGAAGCGGGGTTCTTGTCAGATACACGAAGCTCAGCGCGATTGCGCAACGCCACCCTGCGACATGCCGAACAGGAACAGCAACAGGTCCTGGTCCGGACTGGCCGCTTCCTTGTGACGCATGTTGGGCGGTACCGGACAGGAGTCCGCCCGGCTCGAAATGACCGAGGGAGAGGGTTCATGCCAAGCGGCCGCCGCCAGGGTGGCCACCCCGAGCGCGCCGACCAGGAGCAAACTTCGCGTAAATTCTAATTTCATGTCTGCAACCCTTTGATGGCGCTGCCAAACGCCGCTTGGTAACCATAGACAAAGGCCTGCCACTGCGCTTCTGTCCACGACGAACGGCGTTTCACCTGGCGAAGGTCGTGACGAGCGGCGCGCTGGGCGCTGAAACGTCGGCGGGCCTTCTCCATGTCGATCAGCGCCACTTCAATCTTGTCGCCGTCCACCCGCACGAAGACGTGCTTGAGGTACAGGCAGCCATGCTGCCAATGGCCGGCGTTAAGTTTGGCGAGGGTACTACCGTATTGTTGCAGAATGCGTTGATGCAGCGCTTCGCCCCAACGTTCGCGGTCGCCACGGGCGTAGCAGTCTTCCAGGCTGGAGAAACCGTCGAGGGATTCGGTGACCAGCAGCGCCTGCCATTCACCGTTGACCTTGCGGCAACCGGCGTAGACCAGGGTCGGGACCTTCACACCCAGGGCCTCGGCGGCCTTGAGCGCATCACGCTCGCGAATGGCGGTGGGATAACCGAAGGGATGCAGCAGATCGCGATAGATGTGCCCCATCTGCTGCTTGCGGTACAGCAGGCGCCCGTCAGCAGTCAGGACGCGCTGCACACCGCTTTCGCCGCCGCGCCGCCGATTCGGTTCCTCTACCCATTTGCCGGGAATCTGCAACCAGCGATCGATAGCGTTTTCACCGGAAATTTGCTGCAGAGATGCCAGATCAGCGGCCATTGTTACTCCTTACGCAGAATGTAGACCCGCCACATATGGATCAGCGGGACGAAATCAATGTGATCCTGAACCTTGAAACCTGCTTGGCGGAACTCCGCCTCGATGGTCTTGGCCGGAATCACGAAACGGTTCTGGTAGGCGTGCTTCTTGCGGGAGGCTTCGGCGCGCTTGCGTTTCCAGGACTTGAAGTTGCCATCCACCCACATCGACAGGATCACCGAGTCACGGGTGACGCGGTGGAACTCGCGCAGCATGGTCAGTCGGTCGTCCACTTCGCCGATGTGGTGCATCAGACGCATCGAGAAGATGCTGTCGACGGCGTTGTCCGGCAGATCGATGGCGAACGCCGAAGTCTGCAAAGGTCGAACGCGTTTTACAACCTCTTCCGGCTGCCCGGCACAGGCGACCGCGATCATGTCCGGCGAGTTGTCCGCCCCGATGATCACGCGGTTTTCCTTTTCAGCCAGCATCGGCCAGAAGCGCCCGGCGCCGCACGGCAGGTCGAGCACCAGATTGGGCTGACCGGCGAGTTTGAGTGCCTGGCGGGCAACTTGGACATCCCGCCAGTGGGAAAGTTTCCGCGACAGCCCGGCCTGGTGTTTACGCAGATAGCGCTCGGCATGCTGGCGGTCGTATTTCTGGGAAAACTCCAGATCGACGGGTTTGTCACTCATCGGATGTTTACCTATCCCTATCTCGGATCGAACGATACCAACCAGCCTGTCACAGGCTGGTCACCCACTTGTGAAGTTTTCGTCAAAGAACGGCTAGGCAAACTTCGAAGCGACAGCCGTGTGGTTCAACCGGATGCAAGCTGACGTCCCAGCCTTCCGAGGCGCAGATGCGCTTGACCAGCGACAACCCCAGCCCAAGCCCCTCGCCACGCGGGTTCGCGCCCCGCACGAACGGCTGGAACACGCGTTCGCGCTGCTCTTCGGGGATTCCCGCACCGGTGTCTTCGACCCAGAATCCGGTTGCGGAAAGTTGTAAGCGGATGCTGCCTGTTTCGGTGTAGTGCATCGCGTTGCGCAATAAATTGCTCATTACCGAGCGAAGAAACGGTGCGTTGAACTGGCCAGGCATGGCTTGCGCCCCCACGAATTCCAGTCGCAACCCTTTCGCTTCGATCGGCCCGCGCCATTGTCCGACCAGTTCCTCGGCGATCTGCAGAAGTCCCGCCTGCGGGACGATTCCCATATCCTTGCGCTGCGCGCGTGCCAGCAGCAGGAAGGTCTGGACCAGGTCACGCATCTCCTCGCAGGCGCTGGTCATCCGCGCCAGCTGATTACGCGCCCTGGCGCTCAAGCCGGGCTCCTCGGCCAGCAGTTCGCAGCTGGTGGCGATCACCATCAGCGGGGTGCGCAACTCATGGCTGACGTCGCTGGTGAAAAGCTTTTCCCGGGTCAGCACGTCGTGCAGCCGGCCCATGGCGTAATCGAAGGCCGATGCCAGCTCACCCACCTCGTCACGGGCATAGTCCGGGGCCATCGGCGGCGCCAGCTCCAGCAACTGGTCGCGGTGACGTACCTGGCGCGCCAGGCGGGCCACCGGCTCCATGACCTTGCGCGACAGCAGCCAGCCCAACAGGCCGGCCAGCGTCAGGCTGAGCACGTAGCCGGTAACCACGGAGGCGTAGAGAACCTGCTCGCGCGCCTCGAAATCGCTCTGGTCCTGCAGCAGCACGAAGCGCCGGCCACCCTCATCACGCACCAGCGCATGGAAGGACAACTCGCCGTCGAAGACCTCGTGGAACCCTTCATCCAGGCGGCGCAGCGCCGGCGGCATGGCATACACGCCCTGGCCATCGCTGATGAAGAAGCGCATGCCGGGATCGAGCTTCGGGGCCTGGCCGATCGCCAGGTCCGCCTGGAGAATCCGATCGAGCTCACCGCCCAGATCGTGGGAGATCAGTCGCTCCTCGACGACATGGACCACCCCGACGATCCCGACCGAAAAGAGTCCGCCTACCGCGGCGGTCATGAGTACGAAGGCAAAGACAATCCGTCGGGAAAGGCTCTGCTTATACTCCATTCGCTTCCTCCGCCAGGCGGTAGCCGACGCCGTGCACGGTGTGCAGCAGCGACGAATCGAAAGGCTTGTCGATCACCTGGCGAAGTTGGTGGACGTGACTGCGCAGGCTGTCGCTGTCCGGGCAGTCGTCACCCCAGACCGCCTCTTCCAGCACGTCGCGACGCACCACATGGGGACTCTTCTGCATCAGCACCGCCAGCAGCTTCAGGCCGATGGGGTTGAGCTTGAGCGGCTTGCCGTTGCGGTTCACTTCCAGCGTGTCGAGGTTGTAGCTCAGGTCACCGACCTGCAGCTCGCGGCGTCCGCCGCCCTGGCTGCGGCGCAGCACGGCCTCGATGCGGGCCGCCAGCTCCGACAGGGCGAACGGCTTCAACAGGTAATCGTCGGCGCCGGAACGGAAGCCCTGCAGGCGGTCATCCAACTGGTCGCGGGCGGTGAGCATGATCACCGGGGTGTCGCGCCGGGCGTCCTCGCGCAACCGGCGGCACAGCGTAAAGCCGTCCAGCCCCGGCAGCATGACGTCGAGCACAATCAGGTCGTAATGGGATGTCGCTGCCAGATGCAGCCCGGAAAGCCCGTCCTGCGCGCAATCCACCGTATACCCCTTGAGTCCGAGGTAGTCGGCCATGTTCGCCAGAATGTCCCGATTGTCTTCAACCAACAGAATGCGCATGAACTCTCCTCCGAAGTGCACCCTAGCCTATCTTCCTTAAATGGAACTTAAACGGGTTTGACACAAATTTCACATTCGAATGAGAGCGCGGTAACGGCACCGAGCCGCCCCGGCGCCAGGCGTGGCTCACTCGCCCTCGCCGACGACCCCGAACTCGATCGGCGTCTTCACGTAGAACAGCTTGACCCCGGCCTGACGGATCACCGCGAAGATCCGTTCGGACTCCTCGGCACTCACCGCCATGGTGACCTCCTGCGGCTGATCGGCCAGCTCGAAGAAGTGCGTGTAGTGAATCCGCCCGGTCTTGCCGAATCCTTCGCTTGCGGTCATCAGGGTCGCGCCGCGCACACCCTGCCGCCGCGCCTCCTCCAGCAGCCACTGGGCAAGCGGCAGGCCGGCATGCTTGCGGTCCTGCTGGGTGAAGAACTTCAACTGGAAACCGTTCATCTCTACCTCCCCATATTCATCGCCCCATCAGCCAGTGGATCGACAGCAGACCCAGCATGGTCATCAGCAGCGAACCCGCCAGGTGCGTGGCGACCGCGCCCAGCGCCCAGACCAGACGGCCCTGCTGAAGCAGTACCACGACCTCGGCAGAAAAGGTCGAAAAGGTGGTCAGCCCGCCACAGAAGCCGGTAATGATCAGTAACCGCCATTCTGGCGCCAGGCCCGGGGAATTGGCGAAGAAGGCGATGGCCGCGCCGATGATGTAGCCGCCCAACAGGTTGGCGACCACCGTGCCCGGCGGCAGGGAAGGCAGCAGCGTGTTGAGCTTGAGCCCGAGCACCCAGCGCAGCAGCGCACCGAGGGCGGCGCCGAGGGATACGGCGAGAATGGATTTCCACATGATCCTGTCCTTGGGAGGGATGTTTTGGACAGGCTGCAGGCGAGCGCCTACGCGCCTTTCCAGGTCAATGCGTAGGCATCATCAGCCACGAGGGCGGTTGAAGGAGGAATGCCATCTCCTGCTGCGCAGTCTGGCATAACCCTCACGCATGAAAAAGCCCCGCCTAGGCGGGGCTTCTTCCTACAGCAGATGCCGGGTGGCTTACATCATGCCGCCCATGCCACCCATGCCGCCCATGTCCGGCATGGCCGGAGCAGCCTTGTCGTCGACCACTTCGGCAACCATGGCCTCGGTGGTGATCATCAGACCGCCGATGGAAGCAGCAGCCTGCAGGGCCGAACGGGTGACCTTGGCCGGGTCCAGGATGCCCATCTCGATCATGTCGCCATAGACACCGGTAGCGGCGTTGAAGCCGAAGTTGCCGGAACCCTGCTTGACCTTGTCGACCACCACGCTCGGCTCGTCACCGGCGTTGGCGACGATCTGGCGCAGCGGAGCTTCGACAGCGCGACGCAGCAGAGCGATACCGACGTTCTGCTCTTCGTTGTCGCCCTTCAGGCCTTCGATGGCTTGCAGAGCGCGCACCAGGGCCACGCCACCGCCAGGAACCACGCCCTCTTCCACCGCAGCACGGGTAGCGTGCAGGGCGTCTTCGACGCGGGCCTTCTTCTCTTTCATCTCGACTTCGGTGGCAGCGCCAACCTTGATCACGGCAACACCGCCGGCCAGCTTGGCCAGACGCTCTTGCAGCTTCTCGCGGTCGTAGTCCGAAGAGGTCTCTTCGATCTGCTTGCGGATCTGCAGGACGCGGGCTTCGATGTCAGCCTGGGCGCCAGCGCCGTCGATGATGGTGGTGTTTTCCTTGTTCAGGACTACGCGCTTGGCGTTACCCAGGTGCTCCAGGGTGGCGCCTTCCAGGCTCAGACCGACTTCTTCGGAGATGACGGTACCGCCGGTCAGGATGGCGATGTCCTGCAGCATGGCCTTGCGGCGATCGCCGAAGCCCGGAGCCTTGACAGCGGCGACCTTGACGATGCCGCGCATGTTGTTGACCACCAGGGTGGCCAGGGCTTCGCCTTCGACGTCTTCAGCGACGATCAGCAGCGGGCGACCGGCCTTGGCGACAGCTTCCAGCACCGGCAGCATTTCGCGGATGTTGGAGATCTTCTTGTCGACCAGCAGCAGCAGCGGGCTGTCGAGCTCGGCAGCCATGGTGTCCGGCTTGTTGATGAAGTACGGGGACAGGTAGCCGCGGTCGAACTGCATGCCTTCTACGACGGACAGTTCGTTTTCCAGGCCCGAGCCTTCTTCAACGGTGATCACGCCTTCCTTGCCGACCTTGTCCATGGCTTCAGCGATGATTTCGCCGATGGATTCGTCGGAGTTGGCGGAAATGGTGCCGACCTGGGCGATGGCCTTGGAATCGGCGCACGGCTTGGCCAGGTCTTTCAGCTGAGCAACGATGGCCACGGTGGCCTTGTCGATGCCGCGCTTCAGGTCCATCGGGTTCATGCCGGCGGCAACGGCCTTCAGGCCTTCGTTGACGATGGCCTGGGCCAGAACGGTAGCGGTGGTGGTGCCGTCACCGGCAGCGTCGTTGGCCTTGGAGGCAACGTCTTTCACCAGCTGGGCGCCCATGTTCTCGAACTTGTCTTTCAGCTCGATTTCCTTGGCAACGGAAACGCCATCCTTGGTGATGGTCGGAGCGCCGAAGGACTTGTCCAGTACCACGTTACGGCCTTTCGGGCCGAGGGTGGCTTTGACAGCGTCGGCCAGGACGTTCACGCCGACCAGCATTTTCTTGCGAGCGGAATCGCCGAACTTAACTTCTTTGGCAGCCATGTTCTCTTTCCTCTAAATCGAATTCAGTGGGTTGGGGGACGGACTGGATCAGTCTTCCAGGACGGCGAGGATCTCGGACTCGCCCATCACCAGCAGCTCTTCACCGTCGACCTTGATGGCGTTGCTGCCCGAGTACGGGCCGAAGACCACCTTGTCACCCACTTTCACTGCCAGAGCGCGAACTTCGCCGTTGTCCAGCACGCGGCCGGCGCCGACGGCGACCACTTCACCGCGGTTCGGCTTCTCGGCGGCGGAACCCGGCAGCACGATGCCACCTGCGGTCTTGGTCTCTTCCTCGCTGCGACGGATGACGACGCGGTCATGCAGAGGACGAAGCTTCATAGTCGTAACTCTCCCAAACAGTGATTTCCAACGGCCGGATCGATGCCCGGCAGGTTTTGTTGAATCCGGCGGTGCCGGTTTGCGACCCGGTTGGCGAGTCGCGTAAAGAGCAGCCTGTCCGTGTGACAGGGACCTTGCGGTGACCGGTACATAAGGTCGCTACAAGGCATTTCAAGGGTATGAAGAAAAAATTTTTACTCGGATGGGCGCCGCGAAGGGCCAGGGCCGCTCGCCGCTCAACGCAGACGGTCGCGCTCTTCCTCGCGGCGCTGGTATTCCCCTTCGATCACATTGGGACCGCCACGCTGCTGGGCAGCGGGATCGTCGGCGAAGGCGCGCCGACGCATGGCCTGCTCCTGCATGCGCTGGCGCACGCGACCGAGCATCAGGTGACGGGTGAAGGGGATCAGGCAGAACAGGCCGATGATGTCGCTGATGAAGCCCGGCAGCATCAGCAGGCCGCCGCCGACGGCGATGACCAGGCCATCGAGCATTTCCTGCTCGGGCAACTCGCCGCGGCTCAGGCGCTCACGGGCGCGCATCGCCGTCGCGAAGCCGGCCACGCGCAGCACCGCGGCACCGATGAAGGCGCCGGCGATGATCAGCAGAAGGGTCCAGCCCACGCCGATCACGCTACCGACCTTGATCATCACGGCCAGCTCGATCAGCGGGAACAACAGAATCAGGAAAAGGGGAACTCGCATCAGTGAATCCTTGGCGGGGCAATTGCCCGGGTAAAGGCTAGGTGGCGACGCCCCGCCCTGATTTCAAGGGATATCTCAAGCCTGGATCACTTCATTGCCCGGCCAGACTTCTGCCCGCGCCAGCTGCACCAGCGCCTGGCGGACCTCGCCAGGATCGCCGCACGGCGCGGGGAACGGCAACCAGTGCAGGACCTGGCCGATCCGCAGGTGGAAACCTTCTGTATCAATTCCCGCCAGCTCCGGCGTTGCCTCGCCCGGCAGTTCGGCCAGTTGGACATAGTGCGCCACGGCATTGGCGTGGTCGCTGTTCATGTGCCCGACCATGCCCCGCTCCACTTCACCGACGAAGGGGTTGGCCAGCGGCACGCTCTCGGCGCTCAGCCAGTGGATGTCGCCGAAACCGCCAATGTAGCGCCATTGCACCGGCTCCAGTACCCAGAAATCGAAGTCATGGACGATGTGGTAGTCCTGCGAACCGGGGAAGTAACGGTAGTAGCGCTCGGCGGCGTCGGCGATGGCGTCCACGTCCTCGACCTGCCGCGCCTCGGCCAGCAGGGTCAGGCGGCCGGCGGCCTGGATGTCGTCGGCGCTGCGTTCGCCGATCAGCAACGAACACTTGCCGTCCTGCAGCAGGTTATGGGTGTGCTGGGCGATGCGGCTGATCAGGATCAGCGGCCGGCCCGCCGCGTCCAGGCAGTAAGGCACCACCGAGCCAAAGGGGAATCCCGGCCACTTTTTCGAGTGGGTGGAGAGGACCGCGCGGTATTCCTTGAGCAGCAATTCTCGGGCATTCTTAGCGGCTTTCACGCTCACCTTTATGACTCCTCGCAAAGAATCCGTCGTAAAACGGACGGGCAGGATGACTCTGTTCTCAGCTGCCGGCGAGGCTTCTCACCAGAAACTGTTCGTGGGGTTGTTCAGATGCAATTGAAAGACAAGGTCATCATCATCACCGGGGGCTGTCAGGGCCTGGGGCGTGCCATGGGCGAGTATCTCGCCGCCAAGGGCGCCCGCCTGGCGCTGGTCGACCTCAACGCCGAAAAACTGGACGAAGCCGTGGCCGCCTGCAAGGCCGCCGGCGGCGACGCTCGCGCCTATCTGTGCAACGTCGCCAATGAGGAACAGGTTACCCATATGGTGGCCCAGGTCGCCAGCGACTTCGGCGCCATCAACGGCCTGGTCAACAATGCCGGCATCCTGCGCGACGGCCTGACCATCAAGGTCAAGGACGGCGAGATGAGCAAGATGAGCCTTGCCCAGTGGCAGGCGGTGATCGACGTGAACCTGACCGGCGTGTTCCTCTGCACCCGTGAAGTCGCCGCGAAGATGATCGAACTGAAGAACGAAGGCGCGATCATCAACATCTCCTCCATCTCCCGCGCCGGCAACATGGGCCAGGCCAACTACTCCGCGGCCAAGGCCGGCGTCGCCGCTGACACCGTGGTCTGGGCGAAGGAACTGGCGCGCTACGGCATCCGCGTGGCCGGCGTTGCACCGGGCTTCATCGAGACCGACATGGTCGCCAGCATGAAGCCCGAGGCCCTGGAGAAGATGACCTCCGGCATTCCGCTCAAGCGCCTGGGCAAGCCGATGGAAATCGCCCACTCGGTGGCCTACATCCTCGAGAACGACTACTACACCGGCCGCGTGCTGGAGCTGGACGGCGGTCTGCGCCTGTAATCCGCCCGGCCAATAAAGAGCCCCGCCAAGTGCGGGGCTTTTTATTGGGCTCTCGTAGGAGCGGAGCTTCTCCGCGAAATCCCGACGAAGCCGGGACAGTCGTGGTGGCCGGTCTTGCGGCCGCATCGCGGATAAGATCCGCTCCTACGAAAGCAGTGCGTGCCGGCGTCAAAGCCCCCCGCACGGACTTGGCACTACCAACCCACACCCAGACCCAGGGTGTAGCGGCGCTCGTTGACGTCACCGTCGTGGCCGCTGAGCTTGTCCCACTCCGCCTTCATGCTCAGGGACGCCCAGGAGGTCAGCTTGTAGCGCACGCCCGCCTCGCTATCGAGTTCGTAGTCCACGTTGGACTCCAGCGGCTTGCTGACCTCGCCGTTGGTGAAGAGCTCGAACTGCTTGGCCAGCAGGAAGCGGTTGTAGTCCCACTTCACGCTGCTGGAGTAGAAGTGGTCCTTCTCGTTATCGGTGAATTCGTAGTCGTTGCGGTTGATCAGGGTGGCCAGGGAGAAGGCCCCCAGCTCGTTGTCCCAGAACTGGTAGCCCGGACCGGTACCGACGGTGCGCTTCTTCTCCAGGTCCTCGACCCAGTCGCGCTTGTACTGTGCCTGGCCCTGCCAGAACCAGTGCTCGTCGAGGAAGCGGTCCAGCGCGTACTCGGCCGAGTAGTTGTTGGTGCTGACCGAGTCGTTCTTCTTCTCGCGGTTGTATTCGCCCTGCAGGTTGTGCCGCCAGCGGCCGTGGCGGGCGTTGGTCTTGAAGTCGATGTCGTAGTCCTCGACATCGTTCTCGGCCTGCTTGTGGTCGAGTGAAAAGTCGACGTTGCCGGTCCACACCCAGTCTTCGAGAATCGGCTTGGGCGGCATCATCTGCTCGATGCTGGCCACGTCCACCGTGCGCGGCGAACCGTTGACCAGGGTGACCTTGCCCGGGTCCGCGGCCTTGAGCCCCTTGGAGTGCTCGCCGTTTTCCTCGTCGTACTTCACCAGCAGGTTCTGGTCGGTCTCGAGGGTGGCGATCTGGTCGCCTTTCAGGGTGATGTCGCCGCCGTACTGGGTACTGAGCAGCAATTTACCGCCGTCGTAGAGCTTGATCGTACCGGTGAGGCGGTCGCCGTTCTTCAGCCAGACGGTGTCGGCAACGGCGGAGAGTGAACAACTGGCAAGTGCGACAAACAGCAGGTTTCTGGACAGCATGAGTCTGGGTCAACGGGCTCTGTGGGCAAAAAAGCCGGGCATTATCCAGACACCCGACGCTTGAGCAACGACTGACAGCCCCTTTTTGCGGAGAGTTCATCCACATCGACAGATGGGCATCGGGAAACCTGAGGATTTGCCCGCCGCCGACATCCCGATATGCTGCGAAAGCAAGCCGCAAAACGTGATCACGCCATGCCCAAGCGCAAGACCGACTCCCCAGCTCCCCCTGCCGATCTCGGACTGGAAAGCCTGCAGGTACGCCGCGAGGCCATCTTCCTGGTGCTCGCCCAGGTACCCGAGGGTTGCGTCGTCAGCTACGGCGAACTGGCTCGCCTGGCCGGGCTTGGGCGCGCGGCACGCCTGGTCGGGCGCATTCTCGGACAATTGCCGTCCGATACCCGCCTGCCCTGGCACCGGGTAATCGCCGCAGGCGGTCGCATCAGCCTTGCGCAAGGCACTCCGTCGGGCAACGAGCAGCGCGCACGATTGCGTGCGGAGGGTGTCAGAATCCATAACGATAGGGTGGACATACGTCGGCACGGCTGGCCTAGCAGCGAGCAGTCCTAGTAGAGTTCGCGTAATTTTCGATCTGCTGGAATACAACCCCCATGAAAGAGCACTCCTGGCGAGAGGCATGGATTGCCTACAAGTCTCCCGCCAGCCTCGCGCTTTTGCTGCTGGGATTCGCCGCCGGCCTGCCGTACATGCTGGTGCTCTCCACCCTCTCGGTGTGGTTGCGTGAGGCGGGTGTCGCTCGGGAAACCATCGGCTTCGCCAGCTGGATCGGGCTGGTCTACGCCTTCAAATGGGTGTGGTCGCCGATGCTCGACCAGTGGCGCCTGCCCGTCATCGGACGACTCGGCCGCCGCCGCTCCTGGCTGGTGTTCTGCCAGGGTCTGATCGCCCTGGGCCTGCTCGGCATGGCCCTGTGCAACCCGCAAGCGCATCTCAACTGGCTGATCTGCCTGGCGATGGTAGTGGCGTTCGGCTCCGCCACCCAGGACATCGCCATCGATGCCTACCGCCTGGAGATCGCCGAGAACACCCGCCAGGCCGCCCTCGCCGCCTGCTACATGACCGGCTACCGCGTCGCCGTGCTGTTCGCCACCGCGGGCGTGCTGTTCCTCGCCGAGTGGGCCGGTTCCAGCGTCCTGCATTACAGCCAGTCGGCCTGGGCGCTGACCTACGCGGTGTGTTCGCTGGCCATCCTCCCCGGCCTGATCACCACCCTGCTGATGCGCGAGCCACCGGTGAACGTGCAGCCGCAGGCCGGCAGCTCGGCGTTCGCCTTCAACCACCAGGTGCTCTCGGTGCTGCAGCTGCTGGTGCTGCTGATCTCGGTGCCGGCGATGCTCACCGCGCTGACCAACCAGGCCTGGCCCCGCGCCGCGCTCTACGCCATCTTCATCGGCATCTGCATGACCCCGCACGGGCGACGGCAGATCCGTCCGGTGCGCGAATTGCTGTCGAAGGTACGCCGCCCGCTGCTGCTCGCCGTGCACGGCAAGGGCCTGCCGCAGTTCGACTTCGTCCACCAGGCGGTGTCGGTGATGGTGCTGATCATCCTGCTGGTAACCAGCACCGCGTTCTACGGCATGGCCAGCGCCGGCAAGTGGTGGTTGGCATCGCTGTACCTGCTGATCGCCCTGAGCTGCATTTCCGCGCCGGGACGCCTGCTGATGGCGCCGGTGCTCACGCCGATCACCGAGTTCGTTCGCCGTTACCGCTGGCAGGCGCTGCTGCTGCTCGGCCTGATTTCCACCTATCGGATGTCGGACACCGTCATGGGCACCATGGCCAGCGTGTTCTACATCGACATGGGCTTCACCAAGGACACCATCGCCACCGTCAGCAAGCTGTTCGGCGTGGTCATGACGCTGGTTGGCGCTGCGGCCGGCGGCGTGCTGATCGCGCGCTTCAGCATCCTGCCGATCCTGTTCATCGGCGGCGCGGCCTCGGCGGCCACCAACCTGCTGTTCGCCATGCTGGCGCAGATGGGCGCCATCGACGATCCGCAGCTGATGAGCCAGAACGTGTTTGCCCTGCTCAAGGTGCTGGAGCCGCACGTGACCATGCTGGTGGTGACCATCATGCTCGACAACTTCAGCGGCGGGCTGGCCACCTCGGCCTTCGTCGCCTACCTGTCGAGCCTGACCAACCTGAAGTTCTCCGCCACCCAGTACGCCATGCTCAGCTCCACCATGCTGCTGCTGCCGCGTTTCATCGGTGGCTACTCCGGGACCATGGTCGAAGGCATGGGTTACGAGCGGTTCTTCTTCTTCACCGCCCTGCTCGGCGTTCCGACCCTGCTGCTGATCGGCTGGCTCTGGCTGCACAACCGTGGCGACATGACCAACGGCGCGCCCGAGCAGCCGCCAGAACCCCAGACGCAAGCCAGCGCGGAGCGTCACCAGGCACCATGAAAAAGGCCGGCGAATGCCGGCCTTTTTCATGGAACGCTGGACGTATCAGTCGATGCCGACCGTCTCGCCCTTCACCACCTTCACCACGCGGTGTGGGAAGGGAATACCGATGCCATGCTTGCCCAGTGCGTCACGAGCGGTCTCGTTGAACAGGAACATCACATCCCAGTAATCGGCGTTCTTCACCCATACACGCAGGGACAAGGTGATGGCGCTCTCGCCCAAGGTGCTCACCACCGCCACCGGTGCCGGATCGCGCAGCACACGCGGATCGTTGGCCAGTTCCAGGAGGACCGACTGGGCGCGCTTGAGGTCTGCCTCGTAATCGACGCCGACATCGAACACCACCTTGCGGGTCGGCTCGGCGGAGTAGTTGGTGATGGTGCCGTTGGACAGCGCGCCGTTGGGCACGATCACCCGCTTGTTGTCGCCGGTACGCAGCACGGTATGGAAGATCAGGATGGTGTCGACGGTGCCGATCACCCCCTGCGCCTCGATGGTGTCGCCCACCTTGAACGGACGGAACAGCAGGATCAGCACCCCACCGGCAAAGTTCGACAGGCTGCCCTGCAGCGCAAGGCCGATGGCCAGGCCGGCGGCACCGATGGCGGCGACGAAGCTGGTGGTCTGGATACCGATCATCGAGGCCACGCTGACCAGCAGCAGCACCTTCAGGATGATGTTCACCAGACTGCCGACGAAGCCGCGCAGCGTGCGGTCGACGTGACGGGAGGCGAGCAGGCCGCCGACCCGGGAGGTCAGGGTGTTGATCAGCCACCAGCCGATCAGCAGCGTGAGCAGTGCCAGGACGATCTGCCCGCTGTAGGCGAGCACCACCGGCAGCCAGGCCTCGGCTGTCTTCATCATCCCGTCGTAATTGATATCCATGGATTCATTCCCCTTTTTCAGCTGGCCGGCAACGCGCCGGCCGATTTCCCACTACCGGAAACGAAACCGCCATGGCCTGGGCCATGGCGGTTTGAACCGGTACTGCGCCGTAACCTGAGACGGCGCAGTCCGACGTCAGGTTCCCTTCGCGTCAGTCGCGGAAGTTGTTGAACTGCAGCGGCATGCCCAGCGACTCGCCACGCAGCAGCGCGATGGCCTCCTGCAGGTCGTCCCGCTTCTTGCCGGTGACACGCACCTGCTCGCCCTGGATGGCGGCCTGAACCTTGAGCTTCTTGTCCTTGATCAGGGCGACGATCTTCTTCGCCAGGTCCTTGTCGATGCCCTCGCGGAAGTTCACTTCCTGCTTGACCACCTTGCCGGACGGGAAGGCGTCCTTGATCTCCATGCACTGGCTGTCGATCTTGCGCTTGATCAGGCTGGCGCGAAGGATGTCGAGCATCTGCTCGAGCATGAACTCCGCCTCGGCGGTCAGGGTGACGGACTTGTCCTTGGACTCGAAACTGCATTTGCCCTTCAGGTCGAAACGGCGGTCCAGTTCCTTGGCAGCATTGTCCAGGGCGTTGGTCAGTTCGTGTTTGTCCAGTTCGGACACCACGTCGAACGAAGGCATGACATCTCTCCAGATGGACGGCGCGACCCGGTTCACAGACGTGATCGCACCTGGCTTGACGATAAAAATGCGCGGTCATTATAACTGACAGACAAGACCGCGCCCGACCTCTGATATCGAGAGCCGGCATTTCCCACCCGTTTGCGAGCCCTTCAATGCCTACCAACCATCTCAGCATCCTGGTGGTCGACGATGCCAAGTTCTCCAGCGCCATGATCGGCCGTGCGCTGAGCCAGGCCGGCTACCAGAATGTGCGCTTCGCCAGCAGCGCCAGCGAAGCCCTGCAGTTGCTGGAGAAGGAGCCGGTCAGCATCCTCCTCGCCGACTGGCTGATGCCCGAGATGGACGGGCTGGAGCTCACTGCCCGGGTGCGCCAGCTCGACGAAAGCGGCGACCACTACACCTACATCATCCTGCTCACCGGCAAGGAGGGCGACAACGCCCTGGCCGAAGCCTTCGACCGTGGCGTGGATGACTTCGTCAGCAAATCGGCGATGAACGAACAGCTGGTGCCCCGCGTGCTGGCCGCCGACCGCCTGAGCAACACCCTGCTGCGCCTGCTGATGGAAAAACGCCTGCTCACCGAGAACATCACCAGCCTGGAGGAGCGCAACCTGGTGGACAGCGCCACCGGCCTGGGCAACCTGCGCTACCTGCGGCAGAAGCTGGCCGACAGCATCCGCCAGGTGGAGTCGCGCGGCGGCGCGGTGTGCTACATGCTGATCGGCATTCCGGAGCTGGCCGCCCTGGGTCACCAGCACGGCCCGTCTTTCCACAGCGAACTGCTGCATGGCGTCGCCCGGCGCCTGCAACAGCTGGTGCGACCGCTCGACGTGCTGACGCGCCTGGACGACCAGCACTTCGCCCTGATCACCCTGCTCGAAGACCTGCAGGAGTGCTCGCCGAGCAGCTTCCGCCGCCTGCATGACGGCCTCAACCTCAAGGCGTTCAAGACCAGCGAAGGCTTCATCACCCTCAAGGCCGGCATTGGCCTGGTGGGCCTGGACGCCAAGGCACTGCCGGTGGACGCCGAGCAACTGATGCAGCAGGCCCGTACGCTGCTGCCCGATGCCTACGCCAGCGGACGAATCAACGCCAGTCGCCTGACCGGGCTGCGCTAAACTTCGCAGTAAGCCCTCGACGTTCGCGAAGTCTTTTCCATGACCTGGTACATCCTCGGCGCCGGCAGTCTCGGCTGCCTGTGGGCCGCTCGCCTTTCCCGCGCCGGCCTGCCGGTGCGCCTGCTGCTGCGTGACCGCCAACGCCTCAACGCCTACCGCAGCCTGGGTGGCATCACCCTGGTGGAAGACGGGCGGGAAAGCCTCTATCCGATTCCGGCGGAAACCGCCGCCCAGGGCGGACCGATCCAGCGTCTGCTGCTCGCCTGCAAGGCCTACGACGCCGAATCTGCGGCCGCCAGCATCGCGGCCCGGCTGGCCCCCGGCGCCGAACTGATCTTGTTGCAGAACGGCCTGGGCAGCCAGCAGGCGGTCGCCGCCCACCTGCCCCGCGCCCGTTGCCTGTACGCATCCAGCACCGAGGGCGCATTCCGCGAAGCGGATTTCCGCGTGGTGTTCGCAGGCCAGGGGCAGACCTGGCTGGGCGACGAACTCGGCGGCCCCGAGCCGGACTGGCTGGCGGAACTGCATGATGCGCAGATTCCCGCGCAGTGGAGCGGCGATATCCTCGAACGCCTGTGGCGCAAGCTGGCACTGAACTGCGCGATCAACCCGCTCACCGTCCTGCACCAGTGCCGCAACGGCGAGCTGGCGGCCCATCCGGCGGAAGTGGCCGGACTCTGCGACGAGCTGGGGCAGTTGCTGCACGCCACCGGCTTCGAAGCCGCTGGTCGGGAACTGCAAGGCGATGTCGAGCGCGTGATCGCCGCCACCGCTGCCAACTTCTCCTCCATGTACCAGGACGTCGCCAACGGCCGGCGCAGCGAAATCGCCTACCTGCTCGGCTATGCCTGCCGCGAGGGCGACCGCCTGCAACTGGCCCTGCCGCAGCTGCGTGCGTTGCATGAAAGGTTGCGCGAGTATCTGCGCGCGCGCGGATTGCCCGACACCTGATGGCGGGCTACCCTGCCCGCCTCCCTGTTTTCCTGCGGTTCCGCCCATGCCCTCACCCCTGAACCTGCGCAAGCGCCTGGAAGACCTGCCTGTCGGCCAGAAGATCCTCGCCGCCCTGCTGGTTCTGCTCGCCACCGTCATGCTGGTGGCCAACCTGGCCTTCATCAGCGCGGCCTACTGGATTTCCCAGGACAGCGTGGCGCCCCAGGCCCTGCAGACCATCGGTCGGCTGATCGCCAACCCGGCGCTCAGCGAACCGGCACTGAACTCGCCGACCCAGGCCCAGGTATTGCTCCAGCAGCTGGACGACTATCAGCCGCTGCGCGCCGCCGCGCTCTACGACAGCGATGGCCAGCGCATCGCCCAGTCCCCCAGCGACGGCCCGATGGCGCTGCCCGAGCGGCTGGACCACCTGGAGCGCTGGCGGGAGCACGAATACCGCCTCAACGCCCTGTTCGAACTGCCCCAACCCGGGCGCAACAGCGGCTATCTGCTGCTGGTCGCCAGCAGCGAGCTGCCCGGCGCGTTCTATACCGGCACCCTTACCGCCAGCCTGGTGATCCTCGCCGTCTCCGTGCTGCTCTGGCTGCTCATCGCCCAGCAGATCCGTCGCCTGATCACCCGGCCGATCCGCAGCCTGGAAGAGCTCTCGCGCCAGGTCACCCGCGAGGAGAACTACGCCCTGCGCGCCGAGCGCGGCAACGCCGACGAGATCGGTCGCCTGGCCGATGCCTTCAACACCATGCTGACCCGCATCGAAGCCCGCGAGCAGCAGCTCAAGCGTGCCCGCGACGACGCTCAGGAAGCGGTGGAACAGGCGCAATCGCTGGCCGAGGAAACCCGCCGCTCGAATCGCAAGCTGGAGCTGGAAGTCCAGGTCCGCAGCAAGATCGAGAAGAAGCTCACGGGCTTCCAGCACTACCTCAACAGCATCATCGACTCGATGCCCTCGGCGCTCATCGCGGTGGACGAGCAGCTCTACGTCACCCAGTGGAACCAGGAAGCCAGCCGGCTCTCCGGCACCAGCCTGGACGATGCGGTGAACCAGCCGGTGTTCCTCGCCTTCCCCTCGCTCAAGCCATTCCTGCCGCAACTCACCCGCGCCGCCGAGCAGCACAAGGTGGAGCGCGTCGAGCGGGTGACCTGGGCCCTCACCGACGCCCCGCGCCACTACGCGCTGACCTTCTACCCACTGATGGGCGGCACCGGGCGCGGCGCGGTGATCCGCATCGACGACATCACCGACCGCCTGGGCATGGAAGAACTCATGGTGCAGTCGGAGAAGATGCTCTCCGTTGGCGGCCTGGCCGCCGGCATGGCCCACGAGATCAACAACCCGCTGGGGGCCATCCTGCACAACGTGCAGAACATCCGCCGGCGGCTGTCGCCGGACCTGCCGAAGAACCTGGAAGTCGCAGGCGAAGTCGGCATCCACCTGGAAGACCTCAATCACTACCTGGAGGCGCGGGAGATTCCCAAGCTGATGGACGGCATCCAGTACGCCGGCTCGCGCGCCGCGAAGATCGTCAGCCACATGCTCTCCTTCAGCCGCCGCAGCCACCGCCAGATGACCGCCTGCGAACTGCCGGCGCTGCTGGAGCAGGCCGTGGAGATCGCCGGCAACGACTTCGATCTCACCGGCGGCTTCGACTTCAAGTCGCTGCAGATCATCCACGAGTTCGATGCGCGCCTGGGGCCGGTCCCGGTGATCGCCAACGAAGTGGAACAGGTCCTGCTCAACCTGCTGAAGAACGCCGCCCAGGCCATTCACCTGCGCGACGACGAAGAGGAAGGCGAACTCGGCCGCATCATCCTGCGCACCCGGCTGAACCCGCCGTGGGCGGAAATCCAGGTGGAAGACAACGGCTGCGGCATGCCGGAGAAGGTGCGCAAGCGCATCTTCGAGCCGTTCTTCACCACCAAGGAAGTCGGCCAGGGCACCGGCCTGGGCCTGTCGGTGTCGTACTTCATCATCACCAACAACCACAAGGGGCAGATGGAGGTGCAGTCCGAGCTGGGCCTGGGCACCTGCTTCACCCTGCGGCTGCCCCTGGGCGCCGACGTCACTTCCCCTCCGCCCCTGCTGGAGGGCGGCGATAAGGAGCACTGAGTCATGGGCAACCGGCTATCGAAGATCTATACCCGCACCGGCGACCAGGGCGAAACCGGCCTGGCCGATGGCCGCCGGGTACCCAAGCATCACCCACGGGTGGAAGCCATGGGCGCGGTGGACGAGCTGAACAGCCACCTCGGCCTGCTGCTGGCGGGGCTGAACGAAGCGCGCAGCAGCGCGCTGGAAGAAGTGATTGGCGTGCTGGCACCGATCCAGCACCGTCTGTTCGACCTCGGCGGTGAACTGGCGATGCCGGAATACCGTGCGCTGAACGATGCCGAGGTGGAACGCCTGGAGCAGGTCATCGATCGCTGGAACGAAGAACTCGGGCCACTGAAGAACTTCATCCTGCCCGGGGGCTCACGCCTGGTGGCCCTCGCCCACCTGTGCCGTGCCCAGGCGCGCAACGCCGAGCGGCGCTGCCAGCAGCTCAATGCCGAGGAACCGCTGGAAGGTGCCGGCCTGCGTTACCTGAACCGGCTCTCCGACCTGCTGTTCGTCGCCGCGCGCTTCATCGCCCGGCGCCAGGGTGTGGACGAGATTCTCTGGCAGGCGGCGGAAAAGCCCGCCTGACGACCATCCAATTGTAGGAGCGAGCTTGCTCGCTCCTACAAAAAGCCACCCACTCAGCGGTGGGTCAACCCTCGGCTTTCGGCCAGAACGCGCGAATGCCCGCGACGCCTTGTGCCCCGGCCTCCCAAGCGCGCTCGACATCCTGCGGACCGACACCACCGAGCAGGAACACCGGCTGGTTGAAGTCCTTGATCAGTTCGGCGGCCGCCTCCCAGCCCAGCGCCGGCTCACCCGGATGGCTCTCGGTCGGCTGCACCGGCGACAAGGTGACGAAGTCCACACCCATGCGGGTCGCCAGCTCCAGCTCCTCGGCGCTGTGGCAGGAGGCGGCCAGCAAGCGCTCACGGGGGAACGGCCGGCCATTGGGTGCGTATTTGCGCAGTTGCTCGGAGGTCAGGTGCCAGCCGGCCGCCGGGAAGTCACCCAGCCACTCCAGCGGGCCCTTGAGCATCAGCTGCGCCTTGCCGGCGCAGAGGCCCTGGATGTCCACCGCCAGGTCGCGGTACTCCGGGCTGTACATGTTCGGCGCGCGCAGCTGGATCAGGCGGATGCCACCGGCCACCGCGGCGCGCACACCCTGCACCAGCTGCGGAATTTCCAGGCCATCCGGGGTGATCAGGTAGCGATCCGGCAAGCGTGCGGCATGCACGATGGGGTCGTTGGCCGCCGGGAACTCGTAGTCCGGCAGGTCGCGCGGAGCGACCCAGGCCAGCGGCTGGCCTTCGGCGCCATGGGGCGCACCGGAGAATGCGGAGACCTCCCAGACATCCAGCAGCACGTGCTTGTCGCTGTAGTCGTGCTGCACACGGATCAGCGGACGCGCCTGCTCGACCTCGATGCCCAGCTCTTCCTTCAGCTCGCGGGCCAGGGCGACCTGTACCGCTTCGCCCTCCTCCACCTTGCCACCGGGAAACTCCCAGAGACCACCCTGGTGCTTGTCGTCCGGACGGCGGGCGATCAGTACCCGGCCATCGAGTCCGCGAATCACGGCGGCGGCGACATGTACTCGTTTCACAGTGCTACTCCTCAATCCGATTCAGGCAGGGCCCGCGCAGACGAGCATTCTACCGTCAGGATCAGGCGCGTTCGACCATTGCCGCCTCCAGCCACGGCCGGAAGGTCGGCCAGGCATAGATCGCATCGACATAGTTCTGCGCCTCGATCGGCAGGGTGACGCAGTAGCTGCGCAGACGGGTGGCCACTGGGGCGTAGAAGGCATCGGCAATGCTGGCATGGCCGAACAGGAAGGGGCCATCCTGACCGAACTGTTTGCGGCACAGGCCCCAGAGTTCGACGATACGGGCGACATCAGCCTCCACCGCCTCCGGCACTTCCGCCAACGGCTGGTTGCGCTGGATATCCATCGGCATGTGCGAGCGCAGCGCCATGAAGCCACTGTGCATCTCGGCGCAGACCGAGCGTGCCAGGGCGCGGGCGGCTTCGCCTCGGGGCCAGAGATGGGCTTCGGGGAAGCGTTCGGCGAGGTACTCGGCGATCGCCAGGGAGTCCCAGATCACCCCGTGCTCGCACTTGAGCGCCGGCACCTTGCCGCTGGGCGAGTGCTCGCGGATGCGCCGCGCGGTGTCCTGGCCGCCCAGGGGAATCAGGATTTCCTCGAAGTCGACGCCGGTGAGGGCCATGGCCAACCAGCCGCGCAGGGACCAGGAGGAGTAATTCTTGCTGCCGATAACCAGGGAAAGGGACATGGACGCGGTGCTCTTGAGGGTCAGTCAAAAGACCTTAGAGCGCGGGAGCCATGAAAACAAATTCCCGATTTTCATCCTTCGATGAAAATCGGGAATCCGAGTGAAGCGAGGCGCCGGCACGGGGCCGACGCAGGAGCTTACGCAGCGATCAGGTGCGGTATTCCGCGTTGATCTTCACGTACTCGTGGGACAGGTCGGTGGTCCAGATGGTCTCGCTGCAGGTGCCGCGACCGAGATCGATACGGATGGTGATCTCTTCCTGGGCCATGACCTTGGCGCCCTGGTCCTCGGTGTAGCTGGCGGCGCGGCCACCACGGCTGGCGATGCAGACGTCGTCCAGGTACACGTCGATCAGGCTCACGTCCAGCTCCGGCACGCCGGCACGGCCGACGGCGGCGAGAATACGGCCCCAGTTCGGATCGGAGGCGAACAGCGCGGTCTTGATCAGCGGCGAGTGGGAGACGGCGTAGCCGACGTCCAGGCACTCCTGGTGAGTCGCACCGCCGTTCACCTGGACGGTGACGAACTTGGTGGCGCCTTCGCCGTCACGGACGATAGCCTGGGCCAGTTCCATGGAGACCTCCAGCACGGCCTGCTTCAGCGCGGCGAACAGCGCGCCGGACGCGGCGGTGATTTCCGGCAGCGCGGCCTGGCCGGTGGCAACCAGCATGCAGCAGTCGTTGGTGGAGGTGTCGCCGTCGATGGTGATGCGGTTGAAGGACTTGTTCGCCGCATCGCGCAACAGGTCCTGCAGCACGCCCTGGGCAACCTTGGCGTCGGTGGCAATGTAACCGAGCATGGTGGCCATGTTCGGCTTGATCATGCCGGCGCCCTTGCTGATGCCGGTGACGGTGATGGTCACGCCGTCGTGCTGGAACTGGCGGCTGGCGCCCTTGGGCAGGGTGTCGGTGGTCATGATGCCAGCGGCGGCGTCAGCCCAGTTGTCCACGGACAGGTTGGCCAGCGCGGCCGGCAGTGCGGCTTCGATCTTCTCGACCGGCAGCGGCTCGCCGATCACGCCGGTGGAGTACGGCAGCACGGCGTTTTCCGGCACACCGGCCAGCTCGGCCAGTTTGGCGCAGGTGCGGGTGGCATTGACCAGGCCCGCCTCGCCAGTGCCTGCGTTGGCATTGCCGGTGTTGGTCAGCAGGTAGCGCACCGGACCGAGGAAACGTTTGCGCGCCAGGATCACCGGCGCCGCACAGAAGGCGTTGGTGGTGAACACACCCGCCACGGTGGAGCCTTCGGCACATCGCATCACCACGATGTCCTTGCGGCCGGGTCGTTTGATGCCGGCGGACGCGATGCCGAGTTCGAAACCGGGGACCGGGTGCAGGGTGGACATGGGGCCGAGACCAACAGCCATGTGACGCGCTCCTATCTAGTCAGTGGATCAGATGAGAAAAACGCCGCGAGCGGCTGAGCCGGTCGCGGCGTTGGAATCAGGGTCGGGAGAGGTTATTCCACCTGACCGTGGCAGTGCTTGTATTTCTTGCCCGAACCGCAGGGGCACGGCTCGTTGCGGCCGATCTTCGGCTCGTTGCGCACCGGTTCCATCGGCACCACGTTGGTGGCGCCTTCGGGCTGCTCGCCGTCTTCGTCAGTCGCGGTGGCCTGCTCCATGGACGGTGCGGCGGCATGCTGGAACTGCATGCGCTTGGCCATTTCCTCGGCTTCGCGGCGCAGACGGGCTTCTTCTTCGGCCGGGTCTTCGCGGCGGACCTGAACGAAGGAGAGCACGCGGATGGTGTCGCGCTTGACCGAGTCCAGCAGTTCCTGGAACAGGTTGAAGGACTCGCGCTTGTATTCCTGTTTCGGGTTCTTCTGCGCGTAGCCGCGCAGGTGGATGCCGTGGCGCAGGTGATCCATGGTGGACAGGTGGTCCTTCCACAGGTCGTCCAGCACGCGCAGCAGCATCTGCTTCTCGAAGGTGCGCAGGGCTTCGGCGCCGGCGAGGTCTTCCTTCTCGTTGTAGGCAGCCACCAGCTCGGCGAGAATCTTCTCGCGCAGGGTTTCTTCGTAGAGCTTTTCGTCTTCGTCCAGCCACTGCTGTACCGGCAGTTTCAGGGCGAAGTCGCTGTACAGCGCAGCTTCCAGGCCGGCGATGTCCCACTGCTCGGGCAGCGACTGAGGCGGAATGTGCTGGCTGATGGTGTTGGCCAGGGTTTCCTCACGGAACTCGGCAATGGTGTCGCCGATATTGTCGGCCGCCAGCAGGCTGTTGCGCATGTGGTAGATCACCTTGCGCTGCTCGTTGGCGACGTCGTCGAACTCCAGCAGTTGCTTGCGGATGTCGAAGTTGCGGCCTTCGACCTTGCGCTGCGCCTTCTCGATGGCGTTGGTCACCATGCGGTGCTCGATCGCCTCGCCCGGCTGCATGCCCAGGGCCTTCATGAAGTTCTTCACCCGGTCGGAGGCGAAGATGCGCATCAGGTGGTCTTCCAGCGACAGGTAGAAGCGGCTGGAGCCCGGGTCGCCCTGACGGCCGGCACGGCCGCGCAGCTGGTTGTCGATGCGACGGGATTCGTGGCGTTCGGAGGCGATCACGTGCAGGCCGCCGGCTTCGATGACCTGCTGGTGGCGCTTCTGCCAGTCACCCTTGATCTGGGCAATCTGTTCGTCGGTGGGGTTTTCCAGCGCGGCGACTTCCACTTCCCAGTTGCCGCCCAGCAGGATGTCGGTACCACGACCGGCCATGTTGGTGGCGATGGTCACCGAGCCCGGACGACCGGCCTGGGCGATGATCTCGGCTTCCTTCTCGTGGTACTTGGCGTTCAGTACCTTGTGCTCGATGCCGGCTTTCTGCAGCAGCTGCGAGACGTATTCGGAGGTTTCCACCGAAGCGGTACCCACCAGGATCGGACGGCCCAGCGCCTGGCACTGCTGAACGTCGGTGATGATGGCGGCGTACTTCTCGTCCTGGGTCAGGTAGACCAGGTCGTTGAAGTCCTTACGGGCGATCGGACGGTGGGTCGGGATCACCACCACGTCCAGGCCGTAGGTCTGGCGGAATTCGAAGGCCTCGGTGTCGGCGGTGCCGGTCATGCCGGCCAGCTTGGTGTAGAGGCGGAAGTAGTTCTGGAAGGTGGTCGAGGCCAGGGTCTGGCTCTCAGCCTGGATCGGCAGGTTTTCCTTGGCCTCGATGGCCTGGTGCAGGCCCTCGGAGAGGCGGCGGCCCGGCATGGTACGGCCGGTGTGCTCGTCGATCAGCAGGACCTGGTCACCCTGGACGATGTACTCGACGTTGCGGTGGAACAGGGTGTGGGCGCGCAGCGCTGCGTAGACATGGGTCAGCAGGCTGAGGTTGTGCGCCGAATAAAGGCTCTCGCCCTCGGCCAGCAGGCCGTTCTGAGTCAGCAGCTCTTCGACGTAGGCGTGGCCCTGCTCGTTGAGTTCGACCTGGCGGGTCTTCTCGTCGATGCTGTAGTGGCCCTGCTGAGTCACCTGGCCTTCGACTTCCTCGATGTGACGCTTCAGGCGCGGGATCAGCTTGTTGATCTTGATGTACAGCTCGGAGCTGTCTTCGGCCTGGCCGGAGATGATCAGCGGAGTCCGCGCTTCGTCGATGAGGATGGAATCCACTTCGTCGACCACGGCGAAGTTCAGCTCGCGCTGGAACTTGTCTTCCAGGCTGAACGCCATGTTGTCGCGCAGGTAGTCGAAGCCGAATTCGTTGTTGGTGCCGTAGGTGATGTCGGAGGCGTAGGCGGCGCGCTTCTCTTCCGGCGGTTGAAACGGGCTGACGATGCCGACGGTCAGGCCAAGGAATTCATACAGCGGACGCATCCAGTTGGCGTCGCGGCGTGCCAGGTAGTCGTTCACGGTGACAACGTGCACGCCTTTGCCGGCCAGGGCGTTCAGGTAGACGGCCAGGGTACCTACGAGGGTTTTACCTTCACCGGTACGCATCTCGGCGATCTTGCCCTCGTGCAGGGTCATGCCGCCGATCAGCTGGACGTCGAAGTGGCGCATGCCCATCACACGCTTGCCGGCCTCACGGGCGACGGCGAAAGCTTCGGGGAGGATCTGGTCGAGGGTCTCGCCCTTGGCCAGGCGCGCCTTGAACTCTTCGGTCTTGGCCTTGAGTTGCTCATCGGAAAGCGGAACCATCTGGGGCTCGAGTGCGTTGATGGCCTGGACTTGCTTGACCATGCGCTTCACTTCGCGCTCGTTCTTGCTTCCAAAGAGTTTTTTCAACAAAGGCGCAAACATATCGACTGGGTCATCCGAACTGGAGAATTGGAGGGCTGCCCGACTGGCTGGCCGCGGCGCGGAACGGCAACGAAGCGGGCATTCTACCCGGAAACGTGTATGAAAAAAGTGCCGAAGTCATCCTTGGAAGCTTCGCACCCCACGACATTTCGGGCAATGCGTGGACGGACAACATTCAATCCGCAGGGTTGATATGGTGACTCGGCCGCACAACTTCAAGGCTGCGCTGGAGCAAGCATCCTGCAACCGGATGAATCCCCCATCTGCTACCATCGCTGTTTATTCACCCCGGGGTTTCCATCATGGCCTTCCGCCCTCTGCCCGCCCAGGCATCGACCAAGCTGCTGCGCGAAGCCAAGCCCCTGCAATCCCTGTTCGCCGAGGCCCAGCGCCTCTCGCGCCTGCAGGAACTGCTCGACGCTCAACTGCAGCCCGCCGCACGCCCCTTCTGCCGTATCGCCTCCTGGCGCGAAGGCAGCCTGCTGCTGATCGTCACCGATGGTCATTGGGCTACCCGCCTGCGCTACCAGCAGAATCGCCTGCTGCGCCAACTCGTCACCTACCCGGAGTTCGCCGGGCTGGCGCGCATCCTGTTCAAGGTGCAACCGCTCAGCCAGAGCAGTGCACCGGTGCGCAGCGTGACGCTGACGGAATCCGCCGCCGCCACGCTGCATGAAGCCGCCGAAGGTATCGACAACCCGCAACTGAAGGCCGCTCTGGAGCGCTTGGCCAGCCGTAGCCGCAAGTCGACGGAGTAAAACGGCAGGCATAAAAAAAGGCCACCCGAGGGTGGCCTTTGAATGTGTTACTGAAGGAAGGAGGTTCCCTTATACGGCCGCAGCGGGTCGCATATAGGAGATCGGCGCGGTCTTGGCGTCCTCGAAGGTCACCACTTCCCAAGCGTCCTTGTCTGCGATGAGGGTGCGCAGCAGACGGTTGTTCAGGGCGTGACCGGACTTGTAGCCGATGAACTCGCCGATGAGGCTGTTACCCAACAGGTACAGGTCTCCGATGGCGTCCAGGATCTTGTGCTTGACGAACTCGTCCTCATAACGAAGGCCATCTTCGTTGAGCACACGATATTCGTCGACCACGATGGCGTTCTCCACACTGCCACCGAGCGCCAGGTTCTGCGAACGCAGCATCTCGATGTCGCGCATGAACCCGAAGGTACGCGCGCGGCTGACTTCCTTGACGAAGGAAGTGCTGGAGAAGTCCACAACGGCCTTCTGGGTGCGACCACGGAAAACCGGGTGATCGAAGTCGATCTCGAAGCTCACCTTGAAGCCATCGAAGGGAACGAAGGTGGCGCGCTTGTCGCCCTCTTCCACGGTCACTTCGCGCTTGATGCGGATGAACTTCTTCGCCGCTTCCTGCTCTTGCAGGCCGGCGGATTGAATCAGGAATACAAAGGGACCTGCGCTACCGTCCATGATCGGTACTTCCGACGCGGACAGCTCGACATAGGCGTTGTCGATACCCAGGCCAGCCATGGCCGACAGCAGATGCTCCACGGTATCCACCTTGACGTCACCCTTGATGAGGGTGGTCGACATGGTGGTTTCACCCACGTTCGAAGCTCGAGCGGGGATTTCCACTACCGGGTCGAGATCGGTCCGGCAGAACACGATGCCAGTATCGACGGGAGCCGGCTTCAGGGTCAGGTAAACCTTCTCCCCGGAGTGCAGGCCGACACCGGTCGCCCGGATGATGTTCTTCAAGGTGCGTTGTCTGATCATGGCTTTGGCCGCTTTCGCGCAAGTTGCGAACTGTTTTCAACAATGGGCGGCGATGATAGCAGAACCGCCCTTTGCTGAACACCAATCACATTGATACTCCTGATAAATCGACTCAATCAGCCTGACGACGCAGGAAGGCCGGGATGTCCAGGTAGTCCAGATCGTCCTGCGGATTCAGCTTGGCCGCGGTGGCAGCGCCGCCGTGGGACTGGTTGCGCATGACGGTCGGGCGGTCCAGGTCGCGGTAGTTAACCGACTGCTGCTCACGCTGAACCGGAGCCTGGGTGGTGACGGTCTGGGTCTGCACGGTGTTGTCGACGACCTTGACCGGCTTCTCCAGGCGAGCGCCCAGACCGGTGGCGACCACGGTGACGTGCAGCTCGTCGCGCATATCCGGATCGATCACGGTACCCACCTTCACGGTGGCGTGCTCGGAAGCGAACTGCTCGATGATGTTACCCACGTCGGAGTACTCGCCCAGGGACAGGTCCGGACCGGCGGTAATGTTCACCAGGATGCCGCGGGCGCCCTGCAGGTTGACGTCTTCCAGCAGCGGGTTGCGGATCGCGGCTTCGGTGGCCTCGCGGGCGCGGTTCGGACCGCTGGCGCAGCCGGTGCCCATCATGGCCATGCCCATCTCGCTCATGACGGTTTTCACGTCGGCGAAGTCGACGTTGATCATGCCCGGGCGCTTGATGATGTCGGAGATACCGCGAACGGCACCGGCCAGCACATCGTCGGCCTTGGCGAAAGCAGCCAGCAGGCTGGCGTCCTTGCCCAGGATGGTCAGCAGCTTTTCGTTCGGGATGGTGATCAGCGAGTCGACGCTTTCAGCCAGCGAGCGGATGCCTTCGTCGGCGATCTGCATGCGCTTGCGGCCCTCGAACGGGAACGGACGGGTCACCACCGCAACGGTGAGGATGCCCATTTCCTTGGCCACTTCGGCGATGATCGGCGCAGCACCGGTACCGGTACCGCCACCCATGCCGGTGGTGATGAAGACCATGTCGGCGCCTTCCAGGACTTCGGCGATACGCTCGCGGTCCTCGATGGCGGCCTGGCGGCCTACTTCGGGGTTGGCGCCAGCGCCCAGGCCCTTGGTCACACCCGGGCCGAGCTGCAGCACGGTGCGCGCGGCGATGTTCTTCAGCGCCTGCGCATCGGTGTTGGCGCAAATGAATTCGACGCCATCAACGTTGTTCTTGGCCATGTGGTTCACGGCGTTGCCGCCGCCACCACCTACGCCGATGACCTTGATGACTGCTGTAGTTGGGACGTTATCAACCAATTCAAACATTTCCCCTCTCCTTCCTTTCTAGTTGTGTCGCCTACGTTTACCGCGGTGGTAAATCAGAAATTGCCCTGGACCCAGCGTTTGAGCCGTTCCAGTACCGGTGCCTTGGGTTCGTCGCTGAAGCTGCTGCCGCTGGACATGGAGATGCCGTCGGACTGCTTCTGCAGCCCGTACATGAGCAGGCCCACACCCGTGGAGTAGATTGGATTGCGCACGACGTCGGTCAGTCCCTTGACGCTGTGAGGTACGCCCAGGCGCACCGGCATGTGAAAGATCTCTTCGGCCAGCTCGACCGCGCCTTCCATCTTGGAAGTGCCCCCGGTCAGGACGATCCCGGCGGGAATCAGGTCCTCGTAGCCACTGCGGCGCAACTCTGCCTGAACCAGAGTGAACAGCTCGTCGTAACGAGGCTCGACCACTTCGGCAAGCGCTTGGCGCGACAGTTCCCGCGGCGGCCGGTCCCCTACGCTGGGCACCTTGATGGTTTCGCCCGCACCGGCCAGTTTGGCTAGGGCACAAGCATATCGAATCTTGATCTCTTCGGCATATTGTGTCGGGGTGCGCAGCGCCATGGCGATGTCGTTGGTGACCTGATCGCCGGCGATCGGGATCACCGCGGTATGCCGAATGGCGCCTTCGGTGAAGATGGCGATGTCGGTGGTGCCGCCGCCGATGTCCACCAGGCACACGCCCAGTTCCTTCTCGTCCTCGGTGAGCACGGAGTAGGCCGAAGCCAGCTGCTCGAGGATGATGTCGTCCACCTCCAGGCCGCAGCGGCGCACGCACTTCTCGATGTTCTGCGCGGCGTTCACCGCGCAGGTCACCACGTGCACCTTGGCTTCCAGGCGTACGCCGGACATGCCCAGCGGCTCGCGCACGCCTTCCTGGTTGTCGATCACGTAGTCCTGGGCCAGGGTGTGCAGCACACGCTGGTCGGCCGGGATGGCCACGGCCTGGGCCGCGTCCAGCACGCGCTCGATGTCCGCGCCGCTCACTTCGCGGTCGCGGATCGCCACGATGCCGTGGGAATTCAGGCTGCGGATATGGTTGCCGGCGATGCCGACGAAGGCCGAGTGGATACGGCAGCCCGCCATCTGCTGGGCCTCATCGATGGCACGCTGGATCGACTGGACGGTGGACTCGATGTTCACCACCACGCCCTTCTTCAGGCCGCGCGAGGGGTGCGTCCCGATACCGACGATCTCCAGCTTGCCATCGGCCGCTACCTCGCCCACCAGCGCCACCACCTTGGAGGTGCCGATGTCCAGGCCGACGACCATTTTGCCGCTCTGCACGCTTGCCATGTTTATCGAAGTCTCCTCAACTCACTGCACGGCGGTGGTCTGGGCCACCGTCGTTTCCGGCACCGGATCGCGCCACGCCACGGCCAGGCCGTTGGGGTAGCGCATGTCGATGCGCGCAATTTTCGAAATCTGATCTTTCAGCGCCTTGTCGTAGATGGTCACGAACCGGCGAATCTGTTCTACCGCGTGATCGCGGCCCAGCATGATCTCCACGCCCTGCGCGGTACCCAGGGTCCAGGCGCCACGCGAGCTCATGTCCAGGCTGGAAATGGTGAAGCCCAGCGGACGGAGCATCTGGCTGAGAATCTGGTACTGCTGCATCACTTGTTGCTGAGCGCGCTGCGGACCGGACAGGCGCGGCAGGTGCTCGTAGTTGGCCACTTCGCGCGGGGCGAAGGCCTGACCCTGGTTGTTCAGCAGCGCCTCGTTGCCCCAGCGGGCGATCGGCAGTTGCTCGTCCAGGCGGATCACTACCTGGTCAGGCCACACGCGACGTACTTCGGCATGGGCGATCCAGGGCATCTGCTCCAGCTCCTGGCGCATCCCGGCCAGGTCGATGGTGAAGAAGCTCGCCGACACGTAGGAGCTGATCCGCTGCTGCACCGCCTGCTGGCTGATGTAGCTCAGGTCACCTTCCACGCTGACCTTGGCGATCGGGCGATCGGCATAGGGCAGCGCGTACTGCGCGCCGTAATAGGTACCAACGCCGAGCACGCCCAGCACCAGCGGCCACACCAGCACCTTGAGGAAGCCGAAGCTCGGCTTGGGCATGCGCGCGCTCAGCGGCTCCTTGGCCACCAGGCGGCTGGCGCCACGGGCCGTCGGCTTGCGTGCGGGCACACGGCCGATACCGGGTTGCTGGTGGCGAAGCTGCGCGCCGTTCATGACTTACCCCCTTGCCTCGACGCTGTCGGCGAGGATGGCCAGCACCAGTTGCTGGAAATCCAGGCCGGCCGCGCGCGCGGCCATGGGCACCAGGCTGTGGTCGGTCATGCCCGGTGCGGTGTTCACTTCCAGAAGCCAGAAACGCCCCTCGGCGTCCTGCATCACATCGGCCCGGCCCCAGCCCTGGATGCCGAGGGCATCGCAGGCGCGCGCGGTCAGGTCCTTGAGTTCCTCTTCCTTGGCGGCATCGAGACCGCAGGGAATCTGGTACTGGGTATCGCTGGCGAGATACTTGGCGTCGTAGTCGTAGAAGGTGTGCGGAGTGCCCAGACGGATGGGCGGCAGCACCTGGCCACGCAGGACGGCAATGGTGAACTCGGGGCCGCTGATCCACTGTTCGACGAGCACCTGCGAGTCGTACTGGGCGGCGCCCTGCCAGGCAGTGATCAGCTCTTCCACGCTGCCCACCTTGGCCATGCCGATACTGGAACCTTCATGGGCCGGTTTGACGATCAGCGGGAAGCCCAGTTCGGCGGCGGCGGCACGGCAATCGGCCTCGCTGCTGAGCACGGCATAGTTGGGCGTCGGCAGGCCGAGGCTCAGCCACACGCGCTTGGTGCGCAGCTTGTCCATCGCCAGCGCGGAGGCCAGCACGCCGCTGCCGGTGTAGGGAATGCCGGCGACTTCCAGCAGGCCCTGCATGCTGCCGTCTTCACCGCCACGACCGTGGAGGATGATGAAGGCGCGATCGATCTTCTCGCTGATCAGGCGCTGCAGCAGGTCATCGCCCACGTCGATGCCGAAGGCATCCACGCCCGCGGCCTGCAGTGCCTGCAGGACCATGGCGCCGGACTTCAGCGATACCTCGCGCTCGGCACTCTTGCCGCCGTAGAGCACGGCGACGCGACCGAAGGCGCGGGGATCGAGGGCGGATTTGAGGACGTCACTCATGGCTTCTTCCCCTCAGCACCAGCTTCGGTGGCGCCGAACATCGGATTCTTGATCAGTTGCGGAGCCAGCCCGCCGATATCGCCGGCACCCTGGCAGAGCAGGATGTCGCCGGGGCGCAGCAGCGGCTTGAGCAGCGAGGCAAGGTCGCCGCCGCGCTCCAGATAAATCGGGTCCAGCTGGCCGCGCTGGCGGATGCTGTGGCACAGGTGACGGCTGTCGGCGCCGGGGATCGGCTCCTCGCCGGCCGGATAGACCTCCATCAGCATCAGCACGTTGGCCTCGCCCAGCACCTGCACGAAGTCGTCGTACAGGTCGCGGGTACGGGTATAGCGGTGCGGCTGGTAGACCATCACCAGACGGCGCTCCGGCCAACCGCCACGCACGGCCTTGATCACCGCCGCGACTTCCCGCGGGTGGTGGCCGTAGTCGTCGACCAGCATCACGCTGCCGCCTTCCACCTGCAGGTCGCCATAGACCTGGAAGCGCCGGCCCACGCCCTGGAAGCCGGACAGGCCCTGGACGATGGCTTCGTCGGAGATGCCTTCGTCGGTGGCGATGACGATGGTCGCCAGGGAGTTCAGCACGTTGTGCAGGCCGGGCATGTTCACCGAGACGTCCAGCGGCTCGCGCTCGGGGCGCAGCACGGTGAACCAGGTGCGCATGCCTTCCTGGCGGATGTTGATCGCGCGGACGTCGGCGTCCTCGCTCAGGCCGTAGGTCACGGTCGGACGAGCGACCTGCGGCAGGATCTCGCGGACCACCGGGTCGTCGACGCAAAGCACGGCCAGACCATAGAACGGCAGGTTGTGCAGGAAGTCGACGAAGGTGCGCTTGAGCTTGTTGAAGTCGCCGCCGTAGGTGCTCATGTGGTCGGCGTCGATGTTGGTGACCACCGAGACCATCGGCTGCAGGTGCAGGAAGCTGGCGTCGCTCTCGTCGGCTTCGGCCACCAGATAGCGGCTGGTGCCCAGCTGCGCGTTGGTGCCGGCGGCGTTCAGGCGACCGCCGATGACGAAGGTCGGGTCCAGGCCGCCGGCAGCGAATACCGAGGCGATCAGGCTGGTGGTGGTGGTCTTGCCGTGGGTACCGGCAACGGCGATGCCGTGGCGGTAGCGCATCAGCTCGGCAAGCATCTCGGCGCGCGGCACCACCGGCACGCGGCGATCCAGCGCCGCGGCGACTTCCGGGTTGGCCTTGTTCACCGCGCTGGACACCACCAGCACGTCGGCGCCGTCGGCGTTCTCCGCACGGTGGCCGATGAAGATCTCGGCGCCGAACTTCTCCAGGCGCTCGGTCACGGGCGAGGCCTTGAGGTCGGAGCCGGACACTTCGTAGCCGAGGTTCAGCAACACTTCCGCGATACCGCACATGCCCACGCCGCCGATACCGACGAAATGGATGCGACGGATGCGCCGCATGGTGCGGGTGACGCCGGTGGGTTCTTTAACCACGGGCCACCTCCAGGCAGGCATCGACCACCGTACGGGTAGCCTCGGGCTTGGCCAGACTGCGAGCGCGGTCGGCCATGCGGGTCAGGGAATCGGGATGCATCAATACCTCGGACAACTGCGCGGCCAGGTCGGCGGCGCTGGTAGATTTCTGTGGCAGCAGGTGGGCGGCGCCCTCCCGCACCAGGAATTCGGCGTTCTTGGTCTGGTGGTCGTCGATCGCGTGGGGCAGCGGCACCAGGAAGGACGGCAGGCCGGCGGCGGTCAGCTCGCTGACGGTCAGCGCGCCAGCGCGGCAGATCACCAGGTCCGCCCAGGCGTAGGCGGCAGCCATGTCAGCGATGAACGGAGCGACGTCGGCTTCGACACCGGCGGCGCGATAACGCTCCGCAGTGACCTGGTCGTGCTGACGACCGGCCTGATGGCGAATCGCCGGACGAGCGTCGGCGGGAATCTGCGCCAGCGCTTCCGGGATCAGTTTGTTCAACGGCTCGGCGCCCAGGCTGCCGCCCAGCACCAGCAGGTGAACGCGGCGACCCGGCAGCGGCGCGCGGGCGCCCTCTTCCAGGAACAGTTCGGCGCGCACCGGGTTGCCGGTGGTCAGGCGCTTGGCACTGGCGTCGAAGGTGTCCGGGAAGGCTTCGCAGACCCGCTTGGCCAGCGGTGCGAGGCTGCGGTTGGCGGTGCCGGCAACGGCGTTCTGCTCATGGATCACCAGCGGCACGCCGGACAGCTTGGCGGCCAGGCCACCCGGGCCAGTCACGTACCCACCCAAGCCGAGCACGCAGACCGGCTTGAGCTGGCGGACCACGCCGATGGCCTGGAACAGCGACTTGAGCAGGTCGAACGGCGCACGCAGCAGCGACTTCAGGCCCTTGCCGCGCAGACCGCTGACGTTGATCAGATGCAGCGGCAGGCCGGCCTTGGGTACCAGATCGTTCTCGATGCCGCGCGGCGTGCCGAGCCAGTGCACGCTGTAGCCGCGCGCCTGGAACTCACGGGCGCAGGCCAGAGCCGGGAACACGTGTCCGCCGGTGCCACCGGCCATGATCAGGACGTTACCTTTCATCGGCAAAGTCCTCTTCGCTGAATTCATATTCCTCGCTACCCATCACGGTGCGACGTTCCCATTCGATGCGCAGCAGCATGCCCAGCTGGGCGCAGCAGATCACCAGCGAGCTGCCGCCGTAGCTGAGGAACGGCAGGGTCAGGCCCTTGGTCGGCAGCAGGCCGACGTTCACACCCACGTTGATCAGGAACTGGCCGATCCACAGGAAGGCCAGGCCGTAGGCCACGTAGGCGGAGAAGTACTGTTTCGACTGCTCGGCCCAGATGCCGATGTACAGCGCGCGCAGGCTGACGAAGACGAACAGCGCGACGGTGGCCATGGCACCGACGATGCCCAGTTCTTCCGCAAGGACGGCAAACACGAAGTCGGTGTGCGCCTCGGGCAGGTAGAACTGCTTCTGGATGCTGTTGCCCAGGCCCATGCCGGTCCACCCGCCACGACCGAAGGCGATCAGCGCCTGGCTGAGCTGGTAGCCCGCGCCGAACTGGTCGGCCCAGGGATCGGTGAAGTTGGTCAGGCGCGCCATCCGGTAGGGCTGGGTCTGGATCAGCAGCACCACCGCGCCAATGGCCAGGGCCACCATCAGGCCGAAGCGGAAAAGGCCGACACCGCCGAGGAACAGCATGGCGGCAGCGGCGCCCATCATCACCACGGTGGCGCCGAAGTCAGGCTCGCGCAGCAACAGGCCAGCCATCGGCAGCAGCACCACGAAGGGCTTGAAGAAGCCCAGCCAGCTTTCGCGCACTTCTTCCTGGCGGCGTACCAGGTAGCCGGCCATGAAGATCACCACGAAGACCTTGGCGATCTCCGAGGGCTGGATGTTGAACAGACCGAAACCGATCCAGCGCATCGAGCCGTTCACCTCGCGGCCGATGCCGGGGGTGATCACCAGCACCAGCAGCCCGAAGGCGATGGCCAGCAGCTTCCAGCCCAGGCGCTGCCAGGTCTCCATCGGCACCATCATGGTCAGGCCGCAGGCGACGAAGCCGATGGCCAGGTAGATCAGGTGACGGACCGAGAAGTACAGCGGGTTGCCGGACTGCGCCGCCGCCACCTCGGACGACGCCGAGGTGACCATCACCAGCCCCAGGCCGAGCAACGCCAGGCAACCCGCCAGCAGCGGGAAGTCGATATCGATGCCATGGCGGCTGATCAGCGGGGACGGATAGGGGCGCAGGAAGGAGAACATCAGGCGAGCTCCTCCACGGCCTTGGCGAACAGGCGTCCGCGTTCTTCGTAGTTCTTGAACATGTCCAGGCTGGCGCAGGCCGGCGACAGCAGCACCGCATCGCCCGGCAGCGCCAGGTCGGCAGCATGCTCGACGGCTTCGTCCAGGGTATTCACGCGCACCTTAGGCACGGCATTGCCGATGGCCGCACCGACCAGCTCGGCATCGCGCCCCAGCAGCACCACCGCGCGGCAATGCTGCGCCACGGGGCCGCGCAGGTCGTGGAAATCGGCGCCCTTGCCGTCACCACCGGCGATCAGCACCAGCTTGCCGTCGATATCGGCACCCAGGCCTTCGATGGCGGCCAGGGCGGCGCCGACGTTGGTGGCCTTGGAATCGTCGTAGTAGTTCACGCCGTTGCGCTCGCGTACCCACTGACAGCGATGGGCCAGGCCGGCGAACTCGCGCAGGGTCTGCAGCATCGGCTCGAACGGCAGGCCGATGGCATGACCGAGGGCCAGCGCGGCCAGCGCGTTGGCCTGGTTGTGCGCGCCACGGATTTTCAATTCACGGGCCGGCATCAGCTTGTCGAACTGGAAGGCCAGCCACTTCTCGCCGTCTTCTTCGATCAGGCCGAACGCCTTGAAGTCCGGCTTGTTGGTGCCGAAGGTCCAGCACGGCACGTTGTCGGCGATCAGCGGGCGGCTCAGCGCGTCGGCGCGGTTCACCACGACCTGCTTGGCGCCGCGGAAGATACGGTGCTTGGCCAGGTGGTAGTCGGCCATGCCGTCGTAGCGGTCCATGTGGTCTTCGCTGACGTTCAGGCAGGTGGCGACTTCGGCGTTCAGGCGCTCGCAGGTTTCCAGCTGGAAGCTGGACAGCTCCACCACGTACAGCTCGACGTCGTCGGCCAGCAAATCCAGTGCCGGGGTGCCGAGGTTGCCGCCGACGGCAACACGCTTGCCGGCCGCCTTGGCCATGTCGCCCACCAGGGTGGTGACGGTGCTCTTGGCGTTGGAGCCGGTGATGGCGACGATCGGCGCCCTGGCGTGACGCGCGAACAGGTCGACGTCGCCGGACATGCGCACGCCACGGGCGGCGGCTTCCACCAGCGCCGGGACGCGCAGCGACAGACCGGGGCTCACGTAGAGCTCCTGGGCGCGGCAGAGGAAATCGGCGTCGAGGTCGCCGCAGCGCACCTCGACCTGCGGATACTGCTCGCGCAGGGTCGCCAGCTCCGGCGGATTCTCGCGCGTGTCGGCCACGGCAAAAGGCACGCCCTGGCGCGCCAGGTAGCGCACCAGGGACATGCCGCTCTTGCCGAGGCCGACAACGATGCGGAATTGGTCGGAAGCGATCAGGCTCATGCTCGATCAGTCCTCAACGCAGTTTCAACGTGGCCAGGCCGATCAGCACGAGAATCACCGTGATGATCCAGAAGCGCACGATCACGCGCGGCTCCGGCCAGCCCTTGAGTTCGAAGTGATGGTGGATCGGCGCCATGCGGAATACCCGCTTGCCGGTCAGCTTGAAGGAGGCGACCTGGATCACCACCGACAGGGTTTCCATGACGAACACTCCGCCCATGATGAACAGCACGATTTCCTGGCGGACGATCACCGCGATGGTGCCCAGCGCGGCGCCGAGGGCCAGCGCGCCGACGTCGCCCATGAAGACCTGCGCCGGGTAGGTGTTGAACCAGAGGAAGCCCAGCCCCGCGCCGACGATGGCGGCGCAGAAGATGATCAGTTCGCCCGCCCCCGGAACGCTGGGGATCAGCAGGTATTCGGCGAATTTGATGTTGCCCGACAGGTAGCAGAAGATGCCCAGCGCGCCGCCGACCATCACGGTGGGCATGATGGCCAGGCCGTCGAGACCGTCGGTCAGGTTCACCGCGTTGCTGGAGCCGACGATCACGAAGTAGGTCAGCACGACGAAGAAGATGCCCAGCGGGATCTCGACGTTCTTCAGCATCGGCACGATCAGGGTGGTTTCGATCGGGGTCTCGGCGGTCATATAAAGGAAGATCGCAGCGCCCAGGCCGAATACCGACTGCCAGAAATACTTCCAGCGGCTCGGCAGGCCGCGGGAGTTCTTCTCGATCACCTTGCGGTAGTCATCCACCCAGCCGACGGCGCCGAACAGCAGGGTCACGGCGAGCACGACCCACACGTAGCGGTTCGACCAGTCGGCCCACAACAGGGTGCTGATGGCGATGGCGGTAAGGATCAGCGCACCACCCATGGTCGGGGTGCCTTTCTTCGACAGGTGAGATTGCGGACCGTCGTTGCGCACCGCCTGGCCGATCTGGCGGATCTGCAGGGTGCGAATCATCCACGGTCCCAGCCACAGGGACAGGACGAGCGCGGTCAGTACGCTCAGAATGCCGCGCAGGGTCAGGTACTGGAAGACGCCGAAGCCCTTGTAGAACTGTTGCAGGTACTCGGCGAGCAGCAGCAGCATTTAGTGACTCTCCTCGGAGGATGCGCACAACGCCGCGACGACTTTGTCCATCGCCGCGCTGCGGGAACCCTTGATCAAAATGGTGGTTGTCGATGCTTCGTCGGCCAGGGCACTGATCAGGCTGGCCTGATCGGCGAAATGCCGGCCCGCGGAACCGAACGCCTGCACGGCGTGGCTCATCAGCGGTCCGACGGCATAGAGCGCGGTGACTTTGCCCACGGCATAAGTCCCCACTTCACGGTGGGAAGACTCAGCCCAGGCCCCCAGCTCGCCCATGTCCCCAAGGACGAGGACGGTCCGGCCGGAAAAGCCGGCGAGTATATCAATCGCCGCGCAGATTGAAGCCGGGTTGGCGTTGTAGCTGTCGTCGATCACTCGCATGCCGTTCGTCGCCAGTTGGGCTACGGCGCGGCCTTTGACCGGCTGCAGGCTCTGCAGGCCGGAAACGATCCCGACCAGCGGCACGCCGAGGGCGTGAGCGGCAGCGGCGGCGGCCAGGGCATTGGAAACATTGTGCTCACCCAGCAGGTTCAGCTGGATGCGCGCCTCGCCCGCCGGGCCGCGCAGGGTGAAGCCGGGGCAACCGCGGGCATCACGCTGCACGTCGCTGGCGCGGAAGTCCGCACGTTCGTCGTGCAGGCCGAAGCTGGAGACGCGCCGGCCCGCGGCGCGATTCGTCCAGGTGTCGAACGCCGGATCGTCGCGGTTGAGGATGGCCACGCCGTCGCTGGCCAGGCCTTCGAGAATCTCACCCTTGGCCAGGACGATCTTGTCCTGTCCACCGAACTCGCCCACGTGAGCGGTACCGGCGTTGGTGATGATGGCAACGTGCGGGCGGGTCAGGCCGACGGTGTAGGCGATCTCGCCGATCCGCGAGGCGCCCAGCTCGATGACCGCGCTCTTGTGCTCCGGCGCCAGCTGCAACAGGGTCAGCGGTGCGCCCAGATCGTTGTTCAGGTTGCCACGGGTCGCCAGGACCTCGCCCTGGGTGCGCAGGATGCTGGCAAGCATTTCCTTGACGGTGGTCTTGCCGCTGGAGCCGGTGACGGCGGCGACACGGCCGGTGAAGGCATTGCGGTTCAGCGCACCCAGTTGGCCCAGCGCCATGCGGGTGTCGTTCACCACCAGTTGCGGCAGCGGTGCGCCGGCGACCTCGCGCTCCACCAGCGCGGCAACGGCGCCCTTGGCGGCGACGTCGGCCAGATAATCATGACCGTCGAAGCGCGGACCGGTCAGCGCGATGAACAGCTGGCCCGGCACGATGGCGCGGCTGTCGGTGCTCACGGCATCGAAGGCAACGTCCGCGCCAACCACGCGGCCATTGAGTGCGCCGGCGACTTCGTTGAGCGACAGGGGCTTAAGCACGCTTCACCTCCCAGGCAGCCAGCGCCTTGGCGGCTTGATCCAGATCGGAGAACGGATGGCGTACGCCGTCGATCTCCTGGTAATCCTCGTGTCCCTTGCCGGCCAGCAGCACGACGTCATCGACGCCGGCCGAGGCGATCAGGCGAGCAATGGCCTCACCACGGCCGGGAACGAACTCGACCGCATCGGGCTCGGCGAAACCGGCACGGATGTCGGCGATGATCGCGTCGCTCTTCTCGGTGCGCGGGTTGTCGTCGGTGACCAGCACGCGGTCGGCGTACTGCTCGGCAATCTGCGCCATGATCGGGCGCTTGCCGCTGTCGCGGTCGCCGCCGCAGCCGAACAGGCACAGCAGTTGACCGTGCACGTGCGGACGCAGGGCCAGCAGGACTTTTTCCAGGGCATCCGGGGTGTGGGCGTAATCCACCACCACCAGCGGCTTGTCGCCGCCACCCAGACGCTGCATGCGACCGATCGGCCCTTCCAGCTGGGGCAGCACGGCGAGCACTTCGCCCAGCGGATAGTCCAGGCCGAGCAGCGCGCCGACCACAGCCAGCAGGTTGCTCAGGTTGAACTTGCCCAGCAGAGAACTGCGCAGCAGGCCTTCGCCTTGCGGCGTGACGATCTGCGCCTCTACGCCGGCGTCGCTGAACCTGGCTTCGCGGCAATAGAGGTAGGCCGACGGGTCGATCAGGCTATAACCCATCAGGCGCGATTCCTGGGACTCGGCGGCCAGTTGGCGGCCGAAATCGTCATCCAGGTTGATCACCCGGCAGCGCAGGCCCGGCCAGGCGAACAGCTTGGCCTTGGCGTCGCCGTAGGCTTCCATGGAACCGTGGTAGTCCAGATGGTCGCGGGACAGGTTGGTGAACACCGCCACGTCGAAGCCCAGCGCCGCAACACGGCCCTGTTCCAGCCCGTGGGAGGAGACTTCCATGGCTACCGCCTTGGCGCCGGCCTGCTTCAGGCGCGCCAGGGTCGCCTGCACGGCGAGCGGGTCGGGGGTGGTATGGCGACCGCTTTCCAGCGCGCCATAGAAACCGGTGCCAAGGGTGCCGACGATACCGCAACGCTCACCCAGCAGGTCCAGCGCCTGGGCGACCAGTTGGCTGACGCTGGTCTTGCCGTTGGTACCGGTCACACCGACCAGGTCGACGCCACGGCTCGGCTCGCCATAGAAGCGCCCGGCAATGGCAGACAACTGCCTGGCCAGGCCCTTGATGGCGATCATCGGCACATCGCTGGGCGGCAGATCGGAGGCGCCTTCCGCTTCGTAAGCGACGGCGGCGGCACCCTGAGTGAGCGCAGCGGCAATGTGCGCGCGGCCATCCTGGCGCCCCCCCGGCACGGCCAGGAACAGGTCGCCAGGCTTCACGGTGCGGCTATCCAGGGTCAGCTCGCGGATCAGCTCGCCGCTCTCAGCTTGCGGCAGCAGTTGGTTCAGGCTCATCGGCATCAGCCACGCCCTCCTTTGGTAGCGGGCGCAGCATCGGCTTGCTGCTGTGGAGCCGCCGGCGGCAGATTGTCCGGCGGCACGTTCATCAGGCGCAGCGTGCCGGACATCACCTTGCTGAACACCGGCGCGGAGACCAGGCCACCGAAGTAGCCGGCCTTGCTGGGTTCATCGATGACCACTACGGCGACATAGCGCGGATTGCTCATCGGCGCGAAGCCGGCGAACAGGGAGCGGTAGGAGTTCTCGGCGTAACCCTTGGTGCCGACCTGGGCCTTGCGCGCGGTACCGGACTTGCCGGCCACGTGGTAGCCCGGCACCTGGGCGCGATACACGCCGTTGGGCGCCTCGATGACCTGCTGGAGCATGCCCTGCATGGTCTTGGCGACCGGCTCGGGGATGACCTGGGTCGAGTCGGCCGGACGATCGGCGCGGACCATGGTCAGCGGCACGCTGCGGCCATTGTTGGCCAGCGCCCCGTAGGCATGGGCCAGCTGGATGGCGGTAACGGACAGGCCGTAACCGTAGGACAGGGTCGCGGTCTCGGCCTTGCGCCACTCGCGGTAGTTCGGCAGGTTGCCGACACGCTCGCCGGGGAAGCCCAGGCCAGTGTCCTGGCCGAGGCCGACCTTCTGCATCAGGTTGTAAATGGCTTCGCCTCCGATATCGAAGGCGACCTTGCTCATGCCGACGTTACTGGAACGGATCAGGATGCCGGTCAGGTCCAGCACAGGGCCTTCGGTACGAGATACGTCGCGAATGGTATAGCGGCCGATCTGCAGGGTGCCGGGGTAGACCTCGACCTTGTCGGTGGGCTTCCAGCGGCCGGTCTCCAGCGCCGCACTCATGGAGAACGGCTTCATGGTCGAGCCCGGCTCGAACACGTCGATCATCGCGCGGTTGCGCATCATCGCCGGCTGCAGGTTGCGGCGGTTGTTCGGGTTGTAGGTCGGCTGGTTGGCCATGGCCAGCACTTCGCCGGTCTTCACGTCGAGGATCACCAGGCTGCCGGCCTTGGCGCCGTTCTCCACCAACGCGTTGCGCAGCTCGCGGTTGGCGAGGTACTGCAGGCGCAGGTCGATGGAGAGTGCCAGGGTCTTGCCGGCCTTGGCGTTGCGGGTGACCTGCACGTCGCGGATCAGATGGCCTCGGCGATCCTTGAGCACCTGGCGCTTGCCCGGCACACCGGCCAGCCAGCTGTCGAAGGCCAGTTCCACCCCCTCGCGACCGCGATCGTCGACATCGGTAAAGCCCACCACCTGGGCAGCCACTTCACCGGCGGGATAGAAACGACGGAACTCTTCGACCGAGTACACGCCGGGAATACGGTGAGCCTTCACCTGGGCCATCACGGCTTCGCCCTGCTCTGGCGTCAGACCGCGGACCAGGTAGATGAACTCCTTGTCGGCATTCTGATCCAGGCGCTCTGCCAGCGCCGCTTGCGGCTGCCCCAGCGCATCGGCGAGGAAGCCCCACTTGTTACGTTCGAGCACCAGCTCCTTGGGGTTGGCCCAGAGCGTGGCGACCGGCGTACTGACGGCCAGCGGTTCGCCGTTGCGGTCGGTGATCAGGCCACGGTGCGCAGGAATGGAAATATGGCGCACGCTGCGCGCGTCGCCCTGCCCCTTGAGGAAGTCATGATCGATCACGTGCAGGTCGACGATACGCCAGGCGATGGCCGCCACCATCGCCAGCAGCAGGCAGACGACGACGCGGAAGCGCCAGGGGTAGCGAGCTCCGGGCAAGTGCTTCATGGCGCCACCATGATGACTTCGGTCGGATCGGGCACACGCATCTTCAACTGGTCGGTCGCCAGTGCTTCGATGCGGCTATGCGCGGTCCAGGTGCTCTGTTCGAGAATCAGCCGGCCATACTCGGCCTGCGCCTTGTCACGCACGCTGAGTTCGGTGTACAGGGAATTGAGCAACTGGCGGTTCCAGTACGCGCTATAGGACACGGAGATCGCCGACAGCAGCACGCCAATGAACAGCAGCAACATGAAGAAGCTGCCGGTCGGCAGGCGCTTGGCGAAGAGGCGGCTCATCTCAGCTTCTCCGCAATGCGCATGACCGCGCTACGCGAACGCGGGTTGGCCTTGAGCTCGGCCTCGGAGGCGTAGACCGGCTTGCCGATCAGCTTCAGACGCGGCTCGAAAGGCTTCACCTGGATCGGCAGGTTGCGCGGCAGGTTGTCCGCCTCGCCCTTGGCGTGCTTGCGCATGAACTGCTTGACGATACGGTCTTCCAGCGAGTGGAAGCTGATCACCACTAGGCGGCCGCCGACGGCCAGGCCTTCCAGCGCGGCATCGAGGCCACGCTCCAGATCGCCCAGTTCGTTGTTGATGAAGATCCGCAGCCCCTGAAAGGCACGGGTCGCCGGATTCTTGCCCTTTTCCCAGGCCGGATTGGCCTCGGTGATCACGGCCGCCAGGTCGGCAGTACGCTCGAAGGGCTTCTCCGCACGGCGCTGCACGATGGCGCGAGCCATGCGCTTGGCGAAACGTTCTTCGCCGTAGTCCTTGAACACGCGGGCGATCTCGTCCTCGGCGGCGCTGGCGATCCACTGCGCGGCGCTGACGCCCTGGTCCGGATTCATGCGCATGTCCAGCGGGCCATCATTGAGGAAGCTGAAGCCGCGCTCCGGGTCATCCAGCTGCGGCGAAGACACGCCCAGGTCCAGCAGGACACCGTTCACGCTGCCCTGCAGGTCACGCGCGGTGAACTCTTCCGCCATCTCGGCGAAGGACCTTTGCACAATGACGAAGCGGCCGTCTTCGGCCGCCAGTGTTTTTCCCGTCGCGATCGCTTGGGGGTCCTTATCGAACCCGAGCAGTTGACCACCCGGGCCGAGCTTGCCGAGCAAGGCGCGGCTGTGCCCTCCCCTTCCGAAGGTTCCGTCCACATAGCGGCCGCCCTCCACGGGGGCCAGCGCTTCGACGGCCTCCTCGAGTAGAACGGTGATGTGTTGGAAGGTACTGGTCACAGGCAGGCTCACAGAATAAGGTCGCGCAATTCGTCCGGCAGGCCGCCGGGCTCTTTAATGGCTGCGAGGTCGGCCTCGGCAACCGCATTCCACTTGTCTTCGTCCCACAACTGGAACTTGTTCAGCTGGCCGACCAGCATCGCCCGCTTGTCCAGGCCGGCGTATTCGCGCAGGCGCGGAGGAACGAGAAAACGCCCGGCGCCATCCAGCTCCAGGTCCACGGCATTGCCAATCAGCAAACGCTGCAGGCGCCGCGTTTCTTCACGCAGCGATGGCAGTTCGCGCAGCTTGGCTTCGATGAGTTCCCATTCAGGGAGGGGGTATACGGTGAGGCAGGTGTCGACAGCGTCGATGGTGACGATGAGCTGGCCATTGCAACGCGAAACGAGCTCGTCACGATACCGACTCGGCATCGCGAGGCGCCCTTTGGCGTCGAGACTAATGGCGTTAGCTCCGCGAAACACGTCAGCGCTTCCCCTGTGGTTGGCTATCCATGCCTGTTGATCCCACTTTTACCCACTTCGTACCACTTCCGCACACTATAGAAATCCGCGCTCCCCACCGTCAAGGCGAGCCAGAGGGGAAAAATCCTTACAGGACCGAGATTTAGCGTGCTTTTGGAAGGTTTCGGGGGGAAATTTGACGCGCTTAGAAAGAGAAAAGCCCAGTGTTTTCAAAACACTGGGCTTTCATACTTAAAGTGATTTCTCAACTTTGTAACTTCTTCCAATCAGCGACAAATGGTCATCGTGGGAAGAAGTGGGGGAAAAGTGCTGAGAGTCGGTCTGTAAGCCGGGTTCTGTCGAGGACAGCCATTCCTCTGGGACATACATCACTGTATGCCTCAAGCGACCTACCCGAATCCAACGCGGGCCGCGCCAATGGATTCCTATTTGGTCTTGCTCCGAGTGGGGTTTACCTAGCCACGAACTGTTGCCAGCCGTGCGGTGCGCTCTTACCGCACCTTTTCACCCTTACCGGCGCTGTTGCGCTTAGGCGGTTATTTTCTGTGGCACTTTCCGTAGGCTCGCGCCTCCCAGGCGTTACCTGGCACTCTGCCCTGTGGAGCCCGGACTTTCCTCCATTCCGTGATGGAACACCACGAAACAGCGACTGTCCAACCAACTCTCAGTCCGTAAGGTTAGCGGCTGACGACGCGCAGAACAAGCTCAAGCCTTGCCTTGGCGCTCCAGCGCGATCTGATACAGCTGGTTCTTGCGCGCCCCGGTGATCTCCGCCGCCAGCGCCGCCGCACGCTTCACCGGCAATTCGGCCAGCAGAAGATCGAGCACGCGCAACGTCTGCGCATCCACCATCTCATCCCCTTCCGGTGCCGGCTTGCCCGCCACCAGCAGCACACATTCGCCACGCTGCTGGTTGCTGTCTGCGGCAACGAAATCGCGCAACTCGCCCAGCGGGAGCCCCTTCAGGGTCTCGAAGGTCTTGGTCAACTCGCGGGCCAGCAGCGCCGGCCGGTCATTGCCGAAGATCGCCGCCATATCCTCGATGCACTTCAGCACGCGATGCGGCGCCTCGTAGAAGATCAGGGTGCGCGGCTCATCCACCAGCGCCTCCAGCCGACCACGACGGCCGGACACCTTGGCCGGCAGGAAGCCTTCGAAGACGAAGCGATCCGACGGCAGCCCGGCAGCGGACAGCGCGGCGATCAACGCGCAGGCGCCCGGCACCGGTACCACCGGTATCCCCGCAGCGCGCGCCTGGCGCACCAGGTGATAGCCCGGGTCGGAGATCAGCGGAGTGCCCGCATCGGAAATCAGCGCAACGTCCTCACCGGCCTGCAGCTTGGCCAGGAATCGACCGCCCTGCTCGCGCTCGTTGTGCTCGTGGCACGCCGCCAGCGGAGTCTCGATGCCGAAATGCTGCAGCAGGCGCACCGAATGCCGAGTGTCTTCGGCGGCGATCAGCGACACGTCGGCCAGCACCTTGAGCGCCCGGGCGCTGATGTCATCCAGGTTGCCGATGGGGGTAGCCACAACATAAAGAGTGCCAAGTGTCACGCGCCAACCTCGCCGGAAGTATCTGAAAAAGCCGCATTGTATCCCGATTCCGGCAGCTGCCATCGCGTCACCCTCGCCGCTTGGGTACAATCGGCAGTTCTTTGAATGCGTCACGAGAAGCCCGATATGATCGCTCGCCTGCGTCCGCTTTCCGCTCTGTTCCTTGCCGGCATGCTCGCCGCCTGCGCCTCTTCCCCGTCGTCCAACCTCGGCGAACTGCCGCGCACCCCCGACGCCAGCATCGAACAGCTGCTACAGCAGGCCTCCACCGCCAAGCCCGACGAAGCCGCCGTGCTGCGCCTTTCCGCCGCCGACCTCGCGTATAAGCAGAAGGACTTCGGCCGCTCCACGCAGATCCTCGACCAGACCCCGATGGATAGCCTGAAGCCGGCCCAGCAGGTCTTCGCCAGCACCCTGCGCGCCCAGCTAGAACTGGCCCGCAACAAGCCCAAGGCCGCCCTGAAGGCATTCGAGAATCCGAATTTCCAGCGTCTGGGCGAAATGCCGACCGATCTGCAGGCACGTGCCGGCATGGTCAAGTCCCTGGCACTGGCCGCCGACGGTCAGGCCCTGAGCGCCGCTCGCGAGCGCGTGTTTATCGACCCGCTGCTCAATGCCGAAGCCAGCAAGAGCAACCACGAAGCGATCTGGGGCCTGGTCTCCAGCCTGCCGGCCGAGCAACTGCAGCCCAGCGCCAACGAAGGCGACCTGAACGGCTGGCTGGAACTGGCACGCATCACCAAGACCTCGTCGACGCTGAAGGAACAGCAGTCCAACATCGACAAGTGGGTCGCCCAGAACCCGGACCACCCGGCCGCCAAGCAACTGCCCGACGCCCTGACCAAGCTGAAATCCCTGGCCGCCCAGCCGCTGAACACCATCGCCCTGCTGCTGCCACAACAAGGCCAGCTGGCATCGGTATCCCGCGCGCTGCAGGATGGATTCCTGGCTGCTCACTACCAGGCCCAGCAAAGCGGCCAGGCACAGCCGGCCATCAAGCTCTACGACAGTACCCAGGTCCGCTCGCTGGACGAGTTCTACCGCCAGGCCCAGGCCGACGGCGTGCAACTGGTCGTCGGTCCGCTGGAGAAGAACCTGGTCAAGCAACTGAGCAGCCAGCAGCAACTGCCGATCACCACCCTCGCGCTGAATTACAGCGACGGCAACCTGGAAGGCCCGGCCCAGCTGTTCCAGTTCGGCCTGTCCGCCGAGGACGAGGCCCGCGAAGTTGCCAGCCGCGCCTGGAACGACGGCATGCGCCGCGCCGTGGCCCTGGTGCCGCGCGGCGAGTGGGGCGACCGCGTCCTGGCCTCCTTCAGCCGCAACTGGCAGGCCGCCGGCGGCACCCTGATCGCCGCCGAGCATGTCGACCAGCCGGTAGAGCTGGCCCGCCAGATCGCCGACCTGCTGCAACTGCGCCAGAGCGAAGGCCGCGCCAAGCGCCTGCAGGGCGTGCTCGACAGCAGCGTCGACACCCAGCCCTCGCGCCGCCAGGACATCGACTTCATCTTCCTTGCCGCCACCCCGCAGCAGGCTCGCCAGATCAAGCCGACCCTGGCCTTCCAGTACGCGGGCGACCTGCCGGTCTACGCCACGTCCAACCTGTACAGCGGCGTGAACAACCCGGCACAGGACCAGGACCTGAACGGCATCCGCTTCTGCGAAACTCCCTGGCTGCTGGAGCCGAACAACCCGCTGCGCCAGCAGGTCTCGGCCCAATGGCCGCAAGCCAACGGCAGCCTGGGCCGCCTGTACGCCATGGGTGCCGATGCCTACCAGCTGGCCCCGCGCCTGCCGGAGCTCAAGGCCGTACCGAGCATGCAGGTCGACGGCCTGACCGGCACCCTGAGCGTCAATGCCAGCCAGCGCATCGAGCGCCACCTGCCCTGGGCCGAATTCAAGAATGGCCAGGTGCAGCCGCTGGAGAACAGCGGTATTTGATCGGCAACAGCCCCTCCCAGAAGGCCGGGCGCGAGGCGGAAGCCAGCGCCCGCGCCCACCTCGAACAGCATGGACTGTGCCTGCTGGCGCAGAACTGGACGTGCCGCCGCGGCGAGCTCGATCTGGTCATGCTGGACGGCGATACAGTAGTATTCGTCGAAGTTCGCTCCCGCCGGCATGACGCCTGGGGAGGAGCGCTGGAAAGTGTGGACTCGCGCAAGCGTCAGCGCCTGACCGCCGCCGCCGAACACTTCCTGCAACAGAACGCCCGCTGGAGCAGACACCCCTGCCGGTTCGACATCGTCGCCATCGACCATCGAACCCCAGGCTCCGCAGGGCACTTGAACTGGATCCCCAACGCCTTTGACACCTGATCAGACGCCCGACGAAAGGTCATCCCTGATGGACATGCAATCCCGTATCCGCCAGCTCTTCCATGCCAGCATCGAGACCAAGCAACAGGCCACCGAGGTGCTCATCCCGCATATCGAGCAGGCCAGCATGGTGATGGTCAACGCCCTGCTGAACGAGGGCAAGATTCTCTCCTGCGGCAACGGCGGCTCCGCCGGCGACGCCCAGCACTTCTCTTCCGAGCTGCTGAACCGCTTCGAGCGTGAGCGCCCTAGCCTGCCGGCGGTCGCCCTGACCACCGACAGCTCTACCATCACCTCGATCGCCAACGACTACAGCTACAACGAAGTCTTCTCCAAGCAGATCCGCGCCCTGGGCCAACCCGGCGACGTGCTGCTGGCGATTTCCACCAGCGGCAACTCGGCGAACGTCATTCAGGCGATCCAGGCCGCACATGATCGCGAAATGGTTGTCGTAGCACTGACCGGCCGCGACGGCGGCAACATGGCATCGCTGCTGCTGCCCGAAGACGTGGAAATCCGCGTTCCGGCCAAGGTCACCGCACGCATCCAGGAAGTCCACCTGCTGGTCATCCATTGCCTGTGCGACCTTATCGACCGTCAACTGTTCGGGAGTGAAGAATGACCCGTACCCCTCTGATCGCGGCCGCGCTGGCCGTGACCATGGCCCTGGGTGGCTGCACCAGTTTCGTCAGCGCCACCCGTGACAAGCCGATCGACGATGACAAGGGCACCCGCACCCTTGGCAGCAAGATCGACGACTCGCTGATCGAAACCAAGGTGGCAGTGAACATCGCCAAGGCCGATCCGGATCTCGACCGCAATTCCCACATCGTGGTGATCAGCTATAACGGCGTGGTGCTGCTGGCCGGTCAGACGCCGCGCGCCGACCTGAAGAACAAGGCCGAACAGGCCGCCAGGGAGGTGCAGAAGGTCAAGACCGTGCACAACGAGCTGCAGATCCTGCAGCCCTCCTCCCTGGCCGCCCGCAGCAACGACACCTGGCTGACCACCAAGATCAAGAGCCAGATGCTGGCAGATGCGAACGTGCCCTCCACCCGCATCAAGGTCCTGACCGAAAACGGCATCGTCTACATGCTGGGCCTGGTCACCCGCCGCGAAGGCGACCTGGCCACTCAGGTGGTACAGGGCGTGGATGGCGTGCAGAAGATCGTCCGACTGTTCGAGTACATCGACTGATCGCGCCGGTTATTGCATGAAAAAGGCGACCCTCGGGTCGCCTTTTTTATTACTTCACCACCTTGAGGCTTGGCCGGCCAGTGGGGCGCGGCGGCTCGTCGGACGGACCATCGTCCGGCAAGTCCTCATCATCGGTCGGCACCGGCGGCTCCAGGTCGAAGACCATGCCCTGGCCGTTCTCCCGAGCGTAAATGGCCATTACCGCCTGGGACGGGATGTACAGGCTCTGGGCGACACCGCCGAAGCGGCCCTCGAAGCTGACGGCCTCGTTGTCCATCTGCAGATGGCGCACCGCGGTGGGCGATACGTTGAGCACGATCTGGCCGTCGCTGGCATAGCCCGGCGGCACGCGCACCCCCGGATACTCGGAATTGACCAGGATATGCGGGGTGCAGCCGTTGTCGACGATCCACTCATAGAGGGCTCGCACGAGGTAGGGACGACTGGAGTTCATCATCAGGCTCCTTAGCGCATATCACGTTCGATAGAGGACAGGCTCGCACGGAAAGTTTCCCGCGCAAACTGCCGCTCCATGTAATCCAGCAGCGGCTTGGCCGGGCGTGGCAACTCGATGCCCAGGACCGGCAGCCGCCAGAGGATCGGCAACAGGCAGCAGTCCACCAGACTGAGCTCCTCGCTGAGGAAGAAGGGCTTGTCGGCGAACAACGGCGATACCCCCGTCAGGCTCTCACGCAATTCCTTTCTCGCCAAGGCACGCTCGGCGTCCTTCTGCCGCGAGTCGAGAATGCGATCCACCAGAGCGCACCAGTCCCGCTGGATGCGATGCATCAGCAAACGACTGTTGGCGCGGGCCACCGGGTAGACCGGCAGCAACGGCGGGTGTGGATAACGCTCATCGAGGTATTCCATGACCACCGTCGACTCGTAGAGCGAAAGATCGCGATCCACCAGGGTCGGCAGGCTGCCATAGGGGTTCACTTCGGCGAGCTTGGCCGGAATATTGCCGGCCGGCACGTCGATGATGTCGGCAACGACGCTCTTCTCGGCCAGCACCAGGCGCACGCGATGGCTGTAATGGCAGGAAGGGTCGGAGAAACAGGTGAGCTTATTGATTGCGGCCATGCCGCGCGCCTCCTCGGGGTGGGAGGTAGAAAGACGCGCGCGCCCCGTAGGGCGCGCGCTTGTTACAGCTGGCAGTGCTTAGTGCACGTCCTTCCAGTACTCACGCTTGAGCAGGTAGGCGAACACGAAGAAGAAGGCCAGGAACAGCAGGACGTAGGTGCCGATGCGGTGGGATTCCAGCTTGTTCGGGTCAGCCGAGTAAGCCAGGAAGGTCACCAGGTTCTTCACCTTTTCGTCGAACTGGGCTTCGTTCAGCTGACCGGTCTTCGGAACGACGGTCAGTTGATCGCAGGCCTCGTGGGTCAGCGGGGTGCCGGTCAGAGGATCGTACTGCTTCTTGCCATGCTCGACGACCTGGACCTGCTTGCAGCCGATGACCTGACGGCCCTGGACGCTGGCCAGCACGTTCGGCATGCCGACGTTCGGGAAGACCTTGTTGTTCACGCCCCACGGACGCTTGGGATCTTCGTAGAACGAACGCAGGTAGGTGTACAGCCAGTCGGTACCACGCACACGGGCCACCAGGGTCAGGTCCGGCGGAGCAGCACCGAACCATACCTTGGCGTCAGCGGGCTTCATGCCGATGTCCATGTGATCGCCGATCTTCGCACCGGTGAACACCAGGTGGCTCATCATCAGCTCTTCCGGGATACCCAGGTCCTTGCCGACGCGCTCGTAGCGCTGGAACTTGGCGCTGTGGCAGCCCATGCAGTAGTTGGCGAAGGTACGTGCGCCGTCCTGCATGGCGGCCTTGTCGGTCAGGTCGATATCGACATGATCGAGCTCAGGACCCGCTTCGTTGGCGAATGCGAATACCGGCAGGAAAGCCAGAATCAATGCTGCGAATTGCTTTTTCATCAGCCAGTCACCCTTTCCGGAACCGGTTTGGTCTTCTCCATCCGGGTGTAGAACGGCATCAGGATGAAGAACGCGAAATACAGAATGGTGCACAGGCGCGACAGCGTAGTGCCCAGCGGCGACGGAGCCTGGGCGCCGTAGTAGCCGAGGATCACGAAGGACACCGCGAAGATCACCAGCCAGATCTTGCTCAGCCAGCCCTTGTAACGGATCGAGCGAACCGGGCTACGGTCCAGCCACGGCAGCACGAACAGGATCGCGATGGCGGCGCCCATGGCGACCACACCCATCAGCTTGTCCGGAACGGCACGCAGGATGGCGTAGAACGGAGTGAAGTACCAGACCGGCGCAATGTGCGGCGGGGTCTTGAACTGGTTCGCCATCTCGAAGTTGGGCTTCTCGAGGAAGTAACCGCCCATTTCCGGGAAGAAGAAGATCACGGTGCAGAAGATGAACAGGAAGACCACGACACCGACGATGTCCTTGACGGTGTAGTACGGGTGGAAGGCAATGCCGTCCAGCGGTACGCCGTTTTCGTCCTTCTTCTTCTTGATGTCCACGCCGTCCGGGTTGTTCGAGCCGACTTCGTGCAGCGCCAGGATGTGCAGCACGACCAGACCGAGCAGGACGATCGGCAGGGCGATCACGTGCAGGGCGAAGAAGCGGTTCAGGGTGATGCCGGAGATCAGGAAGTCACCACGAATCCACTGGGCCAGGTCGTCACCCACGACCGGAATGGCGCCGAACAGCGAGATGATCACCTGGGCACCCCAGTAGGACATCTGGCCCCAGGGCAGCAGGTAGCCCATGAAGGCCTCGGCCATCAGGGCGAGGTAGATCAGCATGCCGAAGATCCACACCAGCTCGCGCGGCTTCTGGTAGGAGCCGTAGAGCAGGCCGCGGAACATGTGCAGGTAGACCACGATGAAGAACGCCGAAGCGCCGGTGGAGTGCATGTAGCGGATGATCCACCCGTAGTCGACATCTCGCATGATGTACTCGACGGAGGCGAAGGCCTCTTCCGCCGACGGGGTGAAGCTCATGGTCAGCCAGATACCGGTGAGGATCTGATTGACCAGCACCAGCAGCGCCAGAGAACCGAAGAAGTACCAGAAGTTGAAGTTCTTCGGAGCGTAGTACTTGCTCAGATGGTCTTCCCACATCTTGGTCGCGGGGAAGCGGGCATCGACCCAAGCCATGAACTTGTTCATCAGGCTTTCTCCTGGTCCACACCGATGGTCAATTCATCACCATCAAGCGAATAAGGCGGAATCGGCAGGTTCAGCGGAGCGGGTTGCCCCTTGTAAACGCGGCCGGCGAGGTCGTAATGGGAGCCGTGGCAAGGGCAGAAGTAACCACCCTTCCAATCCGGACCGAGGTCCGCGGGAGCGACTTCAGGACGGAAGGTCGGCGAGCAGCCCAGATGGGTGCAGATACCGACGATCACGGCCAGCTCCGGCTTGATCGAACGCACCTTGGGATCGACGTAGGCCGGCTGTTCCGAAGCCTTCGACTCGGGGTCGGCCAGCTGCCCTTCGAGGGTCGGCAGCGCGTCCAGCATTTCCTTGGTGCGATGCACCAGGAACACCGGCTTGCCCCGCCACTCAGCGATAACCTGCTGGCCCGGTTCGATCTTCCCTACGTTGACCTTCACCGGCGCGCCAGCGGCCTTCGCCTTGGCACTGGGGAACCATGACCCCACGAACGGGACCGCAGCTCCGACCGCTCCCGCCGCGCCAACCACCGAGGTGGCCGCGACAAGGAAGCGACGCCGGCCTGCATTCACGCCGTCATTACTCATTCAGTCGTCTCCCATCAGCTTCAAGCCTGTTCAGTTCAGGCTTTTAAGTAAAAATTCGAGCCGCGCAAAAAATTCGCCAAATGGTAAAGAAAAGCCCTTGTGCTGACAAGGTAATAGCCCGATACGAAGTTAGCGAAACCCTTGCCGGACGGGGCTCGCGCGGATGCGACACCTTGCCGCACGAACAAATTGAAGACATAAAAAAACGCCCAGTCCAAAGGATCTGGGCGTTTTTTCGAAGCGTCGTATTAACGCTTGGAGTACTGCGGACGCTTACGCGCTTTACGCAGACCGACTTTCTTACGTTCAACTTCGCGAGCGTCGCGAGTGACGTAGCCGGCCTTACGCAGCGGGCTGCGCAGGGTCTCGTCGTATTCGATCAGAGCGCGGGTGATACCGTGACGGATCGCACCAGCTTGACCGCTTACGCCACCGCCAACAACGGTAACGTAGATATCGAACTTCTCGGTGTTCTCGGTCAGCTCGAGCGGCTGACGGACAACCATGCGAGCGGTCTCACGACCGAAGAACTGCTCGATAGTGCGGTTGTTGATGGAGATCTTGCCAGTGCCCGGACGCAGGAAGACGCGAGCGGTAGCGGTCTTACGACGGCCAGTGCCGTAATTTTGAGTCGCCGACATAATGAGCTATCCCGTTAAATCTTCAGTTCTTGAGGCTGCTGAGCGGTGTGCGGGTGGTTGGCACCCTTGTACACTTTCAGCTTGCGGTACATGTCGCGGCCCAGCGGGTTCTTCGGCAGCATGCCTTTTACGGCAGTCTCGATAACACGCTCAGGAGCCTTGGCGATCAGCTTCTCGAAGTTGATCGACTTGATACCGCCCGGGAAGCCCGAGTGATGGTAGTACATCTTGTCGGTAGCTTTGGCGCCAGTGACACGAACCTGCTCGGCGTTGATGACGACGATGTAGTCGCCGGTGTCAACGTGCGGGGTGTATTCCGGCTTGTGCTTGCCGCGCAGGCGGGTAGCAATCTCGGTAGCCAGACGACCCAGGGTCAGGCCAGCAGCGTCGACGACGAACCAGTCGCGCTTAACAGTTTCTGGTTTCGCGGTATAAGTTTTCATTCGTTATAGCCTCAGGGGCCGCCTGAAAATAAGACGGCGAATCTTACTGGACAGTGGTTGCCTTGACAAGTCAAGGACAGCCGAAGACAGACACGAATTGGGGCTCGGGTCGGTGTGCGTCCGTAACGACTAGATGTATCGATCGGCAGGCTTGGCATCCCCCACCGATGAAAGGCTGCGGAATTATGCAGATTCCGGCAGAATTTTCAACCGTGTCACGCACTTGTTTTCATGAGGAGACCCGCATGGAGTACCGCCCGCTCGGCCGCACCGAATTGAAAGTCAGCGCACTCTGCCTGGGGACCATGACCTGGGGCGAGCAGAATACCGAGAGCGAAGCCTTCGCTCAGATCGAGCGGGCCAAGGCCGCCGGTCTGAATTTCATCGATACCGCCGAGATGTACCCGGTGCCGCCGCGCGCGCAAACCTACACCCGCACCGAGCAGATCATCGGCAACTGGTTCCGCCAGCGCGGCGATCGCGCCGACTGGGTACTGGCCAGCAAGATCGCCGGTCCCGGCAACGCCATCAGCCATATCCGCGACGGCCAGCTCAGGCACGACCGCAAGAATATCGTCGAAGCGCTCGACGGCAGCCTCAAGCGCCTGCAGACCGACTGGATCGATCTCTACCAGTTGCACTGGCCCGAGCGCAGCACCAACTTCTTCGGCCAACTGGGTTACCAGCACAAGGAAGAGGACTTCACCCCACTGGAAGACACCCTGGAAGTGCTCGACGAGCAGGTTCGCGCCGGCAAGATCCGCCACATCGGCCTGTCCAACGAGACACCCTGGGGCACCATGCGCTTCCTGCAGATCGCCCAGGAGCGCGGCTGGCCGCGGGCCGTGTCGATCCAGAACCCCTACAACCTGCTCAACCGCAGCTTCGAGGTGGGACTGGCGGAGATCGCGATTCGCGAACAGTGCGGCCTGCTGGCCTACTCGCCGATGGCCTTCGGCATGCTTTCAGGCAAGTACTTCGGCGGCGCGCGCCCGACCAATGCGCGGATCACCCTGTTCAGCCGCTTCACTCGCTACACCAACCCGCAGAGCGAAGCGGCCAGCGATCGCTATGTGACGCTGGCCCGTGAACATGGCCTGGACCCGGCGCAGATGGCCCTGGCCTTCGTCACCCGCCAGCCGTTCGTCACCAGCAACATCATCGGTGCCACCAATCTCGAACAGTTGGAGGCCAATCTCGGCAGCTTCGAGTTGAAGCTCTCCGACGAGGTGCTGGCCGGCATCGAGGCGATCCACAAGGACCAGCCGAACCCGGCCCCCTGATCCACGGCACAACGAAAGAGCCCGGCCAAATGCCGGGCTCTTTTCATCCACGCCGCCTACAGCGAGCGGGCGATGATCTCCTTCATGATCTCGTTGGTCCCGGCATAGATGCGCTGCACCCGCGCATCCGCCCAGGCGCGGGCGATCGGGTACTCCCACATGAAGCCGTAGCCGCCGTGCAGCTGCACGCACTCGTCGAGCACCTTGCATTGCAGGTCGGTGGTCCAGTACTTGGCCATCGCCGCGGTAGGTACGTCCAGCTTGCCTTCCAGATGCTGCTCCAGGCAGCGGTCGACGAAGACCCGACCGACCTGGATCTCGGTGGCCATCTCCGCCAGCTTGAAACGGGTGTTCTGGAAGTCCGCCACGGACTTGCCGAACGCCTTGCGCTCGCGGGTGTACTCCAGCGTCCACTTCAGCGCCGACTCGGCGGAGGCCAGCGCGCCCAGGGCGACGGTCAGACGCTCCTGCGGCAGCTCCTGCATCAGGTAGATGAAGCCCTGCCCTTCCTTGCCCAGCAGGTTCTCCTTGGGAATGCGGACGTCCTGGAAGAACAGCTCGGAAGTGTCCTGCGCCTTCATGCCGACTTTCTCCAGGCGCTTGCCCTTGGAGAAGCCCGGCGTGCCCGCCTCCACCAGGAACAGGCTGGTGCCCTTGGCGCCAGCCTTGGGGTCGGTCTTGGCGACCACGATGACCAGGTCGGCCAGCCAGCCGTTGGTGATGAAGGTCTTCGAGCCGTTGATCACGTACTCGTCGCCATCCAGCACGGCAGTGGTCTTCACGCCCTGCAGGTCGGAGCCGGCGCCCGGCTCGGTCATGGCGATGGCCGAGACCATCTCGCCGGAGATCAGCCTGGGCAGGTAGCGCTGCTTCAGCTCCTCGCTGCCGTAGTGAAGGATGTAGGGCGCGACGATGTCCGAATGCAGCGAGAAACCGATACCGGTCAGCCCCAGGCGGCCGATCTCCTCGATCACCACGGCGCTGTAGAGGAAGTCTGCCGCCATGCCGCCGTAGGCCTCGGGCAGGTGCGAGCAGAGCATCCCTGCCTCGCCGGCCTTGTTCCACAGCTGGCGATCGACGTGACCATCCTTTTCCCATTGGGCGTGGAAGGGCACCGCCTCCTGTTCGAGGAACTTGCGGACGCTGTCGCGGAACAGCTCGTGGTCGGAACTGAACAGGGTTCTCGGAATCATGCGGTGCACCTGTGGATCGATTGTAGGATTTATTGAAAGGCCGACTGTAGGACAGCGAGAACCGCTCTGCACTGGACACTTTCGCCAAAAAATAAGACGATCCAGCCGCATCATGACCACTTTAGCGTCATGCCAAGACATCCATAAGAAGTACAAGAATCGATGCCCACACCAGCTTCCAGCGTGCTGCGCCGCGTCAGCATTCTCGCCACCCATGGCGTCTTCGGCTCCACCCTCATGCAGGCCAAGGACTTCTTCCACATGGCCAGCCTGCGCCACGGTCGCCAGCAGGGCCTCGGCCTGCACCCGAGCTTCGAGACCCGCATCATCAGTCCGGACGGCAAACCGGTGGTCAGCTTCAGCGGCGACACCCTGCCGGTGCAGGGCCCGCTAGATGAGCCGGAGCTGGTGATCCTGCCCGCCTTCTGGGGCGACTTCGACGAACTCCTCGCCCACTACCCCGAGGTACTGCCTTGGCTGCGCGAGCGCCACGCGGCCGGCAGCGTGCTCTGCGGCGAGGTGTCCGGCGTGTTCTGGCTGGCCGAGGCGGGCCTGCTCGACGGCAAGGAAGCCACCACCTACTGGCGCTTCTTCCGCGAATTCGCCGAGCGCTACCCCAAGGTGCTGCTCAACCAGGAAAAGCACATTGCCGACGCCGACAACATCTACAGTGCCGGCGGCCTGACCTCGGTCCGCGACCTCTACATCTACCTGATCGAGCACTTCTGCGGCGCAGCCGTGGCCCAGGGTGTGGCCCGCGACATCCTCTACGAGGTACAGCGCAGCTACACCCCCGGCCGCCTCGGCTTCGGCGGACAGAAGCTGCACCACGACCCGACTATCCTGCAGATCCAGCACTGGCTGGAAGAGCACTTCTCGGACAAGTTCCGCTTCGAGGACGTGGCCCGGGACCACGGCATGAGCATCCGCAACTTCATGCGGCGCTTCCAGGCCGCCACCGGGGACAAGCCGCTGCACTACCTGCAGCGCCTGCGCATCGAGACCGCGCGCAACCTGCTGTCGACCTCCCGCAAGAGCATCAAGACCATCAGCTACGAAGTCGGCTACGACGACGCCAGCTTCTTCGCCCGCCTGTTTCGCCAGCACACCGGGCTTTCGCCGAATCATTACCGGCGCCAGTACGAACAGAAGGAAGGCTGAAACACGCCATCCCTAGGATGGGTTCGCAGACCCGGGCGCCGCCCTATGATCGGGGCAGCTCCTGACAACAAGAACCCAACGGGATATCGCCATGCGCCGCTTTCTGCTTGCCCTGCTGGCCGCCTTCAGCCTGACCGCTGTGGCGGACGACACCTGGAAACCCTTCCCCTACGACCAGAGCGCCTTCGACTACAGCGGCGACAAGCTGCGCGCCGCCTGGCCGAAGCTGACCCGCGGCTTTGGCAACTACCCCTTCCCCGACGCCGACTGGGTAGTGAGCATGGCGACCCGGCATCCCGAAGCCCTGGAGAAGACCGTGGCTGCCGGCACCGGCTTCACCGGCAAGCCGGAGGAAGCGCAGATCTATGCGGAGAAGCTGCAGAACGTGTGGCGCAAGGTGTTCCGCGGCGACTTCGCCCAGGCCAAGAAGGACGGCCTGGCGCTGGGCGTCGGCGGGCAGGTGCCGGGAATGTTCGCCCAGGTGCTCTACGCCATGTTCCTCGCCCCGGAGCAGAACGAGAAACAGCGCCTGCTGGAAGAAGTGATCAGTTACACCGACCAGGCCGGTCCGCTGCTCAATGCCGACCCCATCGCCCAGTTCGGCCGCGCCTATGCCAAGGCGCGCCTGGCCGAGGACCTGCCCGTACCGGTGGTACTCAAGCGTGGCTACACCGGCGACATCCCCAAGGAGCTGGACGCTCTGCTGGCCCAGCAGCCGAACCAGCCGTTCGCCCTGGCGCTGTACGGCGGCTACGAGGCCGGCGTGATCCGCAAGGTCGGCAAACTGGTGGGCAAGATGACCTACGGGGTCAGCGCGGAGAAGATGGAACAGTATTTCGCCCGCTCCTTCCGCGCCGCCGATGACCTGCCGATCGGCCACTACGAATACGCCAATGCGCTGGGCTACGTGTATGGCGGGGACGAGGAACAGAAGGCGCTGGAGCAACTGGAGAAAGCGGTGGCGATCAGGCCGATCAACGCCATGGAAGCGCTGGAAGTGGCCCATGCCCAGCAATTGCTGAAGAAGGCGCAGCAGGAAATGGCGCAGCGCTGATTCTTGATTTGTAGGAGCGAGCTTGCTCGCGAACCGCCCAGCTTCCGAGCTACCGGTGAAATGTTCGCGAGCAAGCTCGCTCCTATGAAAAGCCCAAACAAAAAAGGCTGCCCTCGGGCAGCCTTTTTCGTTCGCCGAACCGTCAGGGACGGTGCGGACGGCTCAGGTATTCGTGGGACTGCATTTCCAGCAGGCGACTCAGGGTGCGCTGGAATTCGAACTCCAGGCGGCCGCCGGCGTACAGGTCCTTCAGCTCCACTTCGGCGGAGAGGATCAGCTTGACGTTGCGGTCGTAGAACTCGTCCACCAGGTTGATGAAGCGGCGGGCCATGTCGTCCTTGGCCACGTTCATCTGCTCGACGTTGGAAATCAGGATCGCGTGGAAGATCTTCGCCAGCTCGATATAGTCGTTCTGGCTGCGCGGGCCGTCGCACAGTTCGCGGAATTCGAACCAGGCCACGTCATCGCAGGTGATGCGCGCGCGGATTTCGCGGTTCTCGATGGTCAGTACGTCGTCGCGGGTGGCGGCGGCACACTCGGGCGTCAGCGCCTTGAAGTCGCGGGTCATGGCCTGCTCGGCCTGCTCGGACAGCGGCCAGTGGTACAGCTCGGCCTGCTCCAGGGCGCGCAGGCGATAGTCCACGCCGCTGTCGACGTTGACCACTTCGGTGTACTGCTTGACCAGGGCGATGGCCGGCAGGAAGCGGGCGCGCTGCAGGCCATCCTTGTAGAGGCCGTCCGGCACGATGTTGGAGGTCGCCACCAGGCTGACGCCGTTCTTGAACAGCTCTTCCAGCAGGGTCGCGAGGATCATCGCGTCGGTAATGTCGGAGACGAAGAATTCGTCGAAGCAGATCACCCGGGCCTCGTCGGCGAAACGCTTGCCGATGATGGTCAGCGGGTTCTTCTCGCCCTTGAGGGTCTTCATTTCCTCGTGGACGCGCTTCATGAAGCGGTGGAAGTGCGTGCGCATCTTCTGCTTGAAGGGCAGCGCTTCGTAGAAGGTATCCACCAGGTAGGTCTTGCCGCGGCCTACACCGCCCCAGAAATACAGGCCCTTCACCGGCTCCTGGGACTTCTTGCCCAGCAGCCTGCCGAACAGACCGGACTTGCCCTTATCGGCCGCGACCAGGTCGTCATAGAGGCGTTGCAGGTGCTTCACGGCATTGGCTTGCGCCGCGTCGTGGAAGAAATCGGGGCGTTTCAGGTCTTCCTGGTAGCGCTGAAGAGGCGTCATGATCGGTAGCAAGGTAACGAAAACGGGGGCGCACACTGTAGCGGCGCCCCCGTTGCTTGGCAATTGGCCGGTAGTCGGACCGGCCTGCCAACCCCTCACTCCTGGGGAGCGAGGGCCTCGCGCAGACGCTGCATGGCGGCATCGCGCTCCGCGTCGGTGTCGAACTCCGGGCTGTAGGCCACGGCTTCACCATCCAGGCGCACGCTGAAGGCGTTCAGCTCGGCGTGCAGGTCCAGCTCCTCGGACTGCAGGCGCTTGGTCACCTGGCCCGCGGCCTTGCCGTCGGCGAAGGCGATGGAGAGCAACAGTTGCTCGCCGGCAGCGTCCAGCAGGCGGAAGCGGAAGCCGTCGTCCTCGCGGAAGCTGACGAAGCGCGCCGCCTTGGCAGCCTTCTTCTTGCCTTCGGCGGCCACCTGCACCTGCTCGCGGAACGAACGCAGGCCGACCGCCTCGCGCAGTTCGCCGAGGAACGGCGTGGCGATGCGGCGGGCCTTGGCGGCGCCGGCCAGGAGGATATCTTCCAGGTCGGCCGGGCGGGTAATCAGCGCGTGGTAGCGCTCGCGAGCCTCGCCCAGCTCATTGTCCAGCAGCTCGAACAGGCGCTGCTTGGCTTCACCCCAGGCCAGGCCGCCGAGCAGGTCGGCGCGGAACGCGGCCTGTTGCTCATGGGAGGAGAACGCCTGGTAGAGGGTGAACAGGTGGGAGTTGTCCGGGTCCTTCGGCTCGCCCGGCGCGCGCGAGTCGGTGACGATGCGCGCCACGGCGTCCTTGAGCTGCCTGGCGGTGCCGAACAGCGGGATGGTGTTGTCGTAGCTCTTGGACATCTTGCGACCGTCCAGGCCCGGCAGGGTCGCCACGTCTTCCTCGATCACCACTTCCGGCAGGGTGAACAGCTCCTTGCCGTTGCCGAACAAATGGTTGAAGCGCTGGCCGATATCGCGGGCCATTTCCACGTGCTGGATCTGGTCGCGGCCGACCGGCACCTTGTGGGCGTTGAACATCAGGATGTCCGCCGCCATCAGCACCGGATAGCTGTACAGGCCCATGGTGACGCCGGCGTCCGGGTCTTCGCCGGCCTCGACGTTCTTGTCCACCGAGGCCTTGTAGGCGTGGGCGCGGTTGAGCAGGCCCTTGGCGCTGACGCAGGTGAGCAGCCAGGTCAGTTCCGGGATTTCGGGAATGTCGGACTGGCGATAGAAGGTCGCCTTTTCAGCATCCAGGCCGCAGGCCAGCCAGGTGGCGGCGATTTCCAGGCGCGAACGCTGGATGCGCGCCGGGTCATCGCACTTGATCAGCGCGTGGTAGTCGGCCAGAAAGTAGAAGGAATCTGCCTGCGGATCGCGGCTGGCGACGATGGCCGGGCGAATGGCGCCGGCGTAGTTGCCCAGGTGCGGAGTACCGGTGGTGGTGATGCCGGTCAGGATACGGGTCGTCATGGGAATCCAGGAATCAACACAAATGAAATGGCGGGCCGGATGGTAACGCGGCTTGGCGGCCTACGCGAGCCGGGCCTGAATCAGGTCCTTGAGCTCGATCAGCTTGCCGTGGAAGAAATGGCTGCACTCGGGCACGCGGATCAGTTCGTGGGGCTTGGCCAGCTCGGCGCTCCAGGCGTAGACGCGTTCGGGCGTGACCACTTCGTCGGCCTCCGGCTGGATCACCGTCAGCGGGCAGCGCTCGGGCAGGTCGACGTCGAAGCGTTCCACTGGCGGCGCCAGCATGAACAGTTGCGCCAGCGCAGCGCCCTCCTCTTCCAGGCGCTCGGCGGCGTTGCCGGCCACGCAGGAGCCGAAGGAGAAGCCCATCAGGGTCAGCGGCAGTCCCGGATACTGCTCGGCCAGCCAGCGCGCGGCAGCCAGCGCATCGTCGATCTCGCCGCGGCCTTCGGCATAAGCGCCGCCGCTCTGACCCACACCACGAAAATTGAAACGCAAGGTGGCGTATCCTGCATCCCGTGCGGCGCGCTGCAGGGTGGCGACCACCTTGTTCTGCATGGTGCCGGCGAACAGCGGATGCGGATGACAGATCAGCGCGGCGCCCTTGGCGTCGGGTGTGGCGAGGTGCAAGGCTTCCAGTTGGCCGTCGGGGCCGTCGAGGAACAGGGGGATTTCGCGGGTGGTCAAACAACAGCTCCGTGACCCCGTGGCGGGTCGTCTCGTCTAGCACAATACCTGCGCAGGCGGCGAAGCTATCGCCACGGTATACAAGCACAGGTGCAAGCCGCTAACGTAAAGCAAAGCCGTCTATAGAGGAAGGATTCGCGTGGAACAGTCCCTCACCACCTGGTTGCTGCCGCTACTCGCTCTGATCGTCGGGGGCGCTATCGGCTTCCTGATCGCCCGCCTGCTCCCCAACGCCGCGCCGAACAAGCTGCAGCGCCAGGTGGATGACATGCAGGATCGCTTCGATAGTTACCAGCGCGAAGTGGTGACCCACTTCAATACCTCCGCCAGCCTGATGAAGAAGCTCACCCAGAGCTATCAGGATGTCCAGGATCACCTGTCCGAGGGCGCCGAGCGCCTGGCCCTGGACGAACAGACCAAGCAGCGCCTGCTGGCCGCCCTGCACGCCGACGAATACCCCGAGCGCCGCGAGCGCCTGACCCCGCCGGCGAACAACGAAGCGCCGCGCGACTACGCGCCCAAGCCCAGCGAAGGGCCGGGTACGCTGGATGAGACGTATGGGCTGAAAGGCAAATACTGAGTCTTTTCTCCCTTAAAAGGCCCCGCATCTGCGGGGCTTTTTTGTTCGAGCTTCATTGCTCCCGTAGGAGCGGACCTTGTCCGCGAAATCTCACAGCCACACCGCATCCCAGAAGGAATACTCCCTTACCGACCTTACCAATCCCGCGCGCAATGGATTGGCCACTACATACCGCGCCACCGACACCAGCTCCTCTTCCCGCCGCAGTACCCGATCATGGAATGCCGATGCCCAGACAGCGTCCTTCCAGTTGCCCTTGCGGCGGACCTCTCGCGCACTGACAGCCTTCATTCGCCCAATCGACTTGGCTAAATCCTCGCCTTCGCCCAGTTGAAGGAGCCAATGGATATGATCAAGCATGAGAACCCAGGCAAGGAGCCTGTTTCGACCCAACACAGAACGTCGAGTAAAAGCTGATGAGGCAACACAAGCTGCCCTGAAGTCTGCAAATAAGGGAGCGCGTTGCTCCGTGGTCGCGGTAACCAGATAGACGCAGCCAGGGATCGACGAACGCCCTTTGCGAAGCGAGCGGTGGCCTGGAATCTCCGAAAAAGCGGGATGAGACATAACCGGACATCCTTGAGTGGGATGGACGGATTTCGCGGACAAGGTCCGCTCCTACGAAAGCGGGCACATCCGTGTCAGATGTCAGGATGGTCGGGAACCAGAAAAGAAAAAGCCCCGCATCTGCGGGGCTTTTTCATCAGCGCTGGGCGATCAGATCGCGCCGCGCTGGCGGAGCAGGTCGAGGACCGCCTTGACGCCCTCTTCCACCGACTGGGTCTGGGTGTCGATCACCAGATCGGCATCCAGCGGCACGTCATAGGGGAAGGACTCGCCCGGGATGTTGTCCTGGCCGGCGGCGTACAAGCCCTGCGGATCGCGCTCGCGGCAGATCTGCGGAGAAGCCTGGACGTAGACGGTGATGAAGCGCTCGGCACCGATCAGCGACTTGGCCTGCTCACGACCTTCGGCGCTCGGCGCAACGAAGGCGCACAGACTGATGAGACCGGCTTCGTTGAACTGCTTGGCCACATGGGCGGTGCGCAGCCAGTTCTCGTTGCGACCGGCGCGATCCTGCGGCAGGCCCTTGTTCAGGTCGTGGCGCAGGTTCTGGCCGTCCAGCACATAGACCGCACGGCCCATGTCGAACAGCTTGCGCTCGACGGCATAGGCCAGGGTGCTCTTGCCGGCGCCGGAGAGGCCGCTGAACAGCACGGTGGCCGGCTGCTGGCCGAAGCGCGCAGCGCGCTCTTCACGAGCGACATGGGCATTGGCGCCGTGGTGCATGGCGGTGCCGTGACCAGCCTGCGGGGCGGCGATGATCATGCCGGCGCCAACGGTGCCGTTGGTCAGGCGGTCGATGACGATGAAGGCACCGGTGGTGCGGTTCTGGCCATAACCGTCCAGCGCGATGGGCGCATCCAGGCTGACCTTCACGCGGGCGATCTCGTTGAGCTTGAGTTCGCTGGCGGCGGTCTCTTCCAGGGTGTTCACGTCCACCTTGTGGCTGATGCTCGGGATGGAACCCGGCACGTAGCTGGTGGCGCGCTTGATGTCGTATTTCTTGCCCGGCAGCATCGGTTCTTCCGCCATCCACACCAGCATGGCGTCGAAGCCATCGGTCACCTGCGGACGGTTGTCGGCATGCACCAGCATGTCGCCACGGGAGACGTCGATCTCGTCTTCCAGGGTCAGGGTGATGGCCTGGCCCGGGCCCGCCTGTTCCAGTTCGCCCTCGAAGGTGACGATGGACTTGACCTTGCTGCCCTTGCCCGATGGCAGGGCCACGACTTCGTCGCCCTTGCGCACGATGCCGCTGGCCAGGGTGCCGGCGAAGCCACGGAAGTTCAGGTTCGGACGGTTGACATACTGCACCGGGAAGCGCATGTCGTCGAGGTTGCGGTCACCAGCGATCTCGACGGACTCGAGGATCTCCATCAGCGACTGGCCGGTGTACCACGGCGAGCGCTCGGACTTGTTAACCACGTTGTCGCCCTTCAGCGCCGACATCGGCACGAAGTGCAGGGAGTTGGTCTGGAGGTTGATCTTGTCGGCGAACTGCAGGTAGTCGGCCTTGATCTGCTCGAAGACGCCCTGGTCGAAGTCCTTCAGGTCCATCTTGTTGACGGCGACGACGATGTGCTTGATGCCCAGCAGCGAGGCGATGAAGCTGTGCCGGCGGGTCTGGGTCTGCACGCCGTAGCGGGCGTCGATCAGGATGATGGCCAGGTCGCAGGTGGACGCGCCGGTGGCCATGTTGCGGGTGTACTGCTCATGGCCGGGGGTATCGGCGATGATGAACTTGCGCTTGGCGGTGCTGAAGTAGCGGTACGCCACGTCGATGGTGATGCCCTGCTCGCGCTCGGCCTGCAGGCCGTCCACCAACAGCGCCAGGTCGACGTCATCGCCGGTGGTGCCGACTTTCTTCGAGTCACGGGTGATGGCCTCGAGGTGGTCCTCGTAGATCATCTTGGAGTCGTGCAGCAGGCGCCCGATCAGGGTGCTCTTGCCGTCGTCGACGTTGCCGCAGGTGAGGAAGCGCAGCAGTTCCTTGCGCTCGTGCTGGGCCAGGTAGGCGAGGATGTCCTCGCTGATCAGATCGGATTGATGCGACATGGTGCGAGAACCTTAGAAGTAGCCCTGACGTTTCTTTTCTTCCATCGAACCGGCCTGGTCATGGTCGATGACCCGGCCCTGGCGTTCGGAAGTTCGCGTCAGCAGCATTTCCTGGATGATTTCCGGCAGCGTGGTGGCGGTGGACTCCACCGCACCGGTCAGCGGGTAGCAGCCCAGGGTGCGGAAACGCACCATCTTCTTCTGGATGCTGGCCTTCTGCTCGGGGGTGAGGTGCTCGAGGATGCGCTCGTCGTCGATCATGATCAGCGCGCCGTTCATCTCGATGACTTCACGCTCTTCGGCGAAGTACAGCGGGACGATCGGGATCTGCTCCAGATAGATGTATTGCCAGATGTCCAGCTCGGTCCAGTTGGACAGCGGGAAGACGCGGATCGACTCGCCCTTCTTCACCTTGCCGTTGTAGACGTTCCACAGCTCCGGACGCTGGTTCTTCGGGTCCCAGCGGTGCTTGCTGTCACGGAAGGAGTAGACGCGCTCCTTGGCGCGGGACTTCTCCTCGTCACGGCGGGCACCACCGAAGGCGGCGTCGAAGCCGTACTTGTCGAGGGCCTGCTTGAGGCCTTCGGTCTTCATGATGTCGGTGTGCTTGGCACTGCCGTGGGTGAAGGGGTTGATGTCCTGCGCCACGCCATCGGGATTGATGTGGGTGATCAGGTCCAGCCCCAGGTCGGCGACCATCTTGTCGCGGAAACGGTACATCTCCTGGAATTTCCAGCGAGTGTCGACGTGCATCACCGGGAACGGCAGCTTGCCAGGGAAGAAGGCCTTGCGCGCGAGATGCAGCATCACCGCGCTGTCCTTGCCGATCGAGTACAGCATCACCGGGTTATCGAACTCGGCGGCGACCTCGCGGATGATGTGGATGCTCTCCGCTTCCAGCTGTTTCAGATGCGTCAGTTTGTCGACCATGGCTACTCACGGAATTGCTTATGGACGGCCTTCGGGCCGTAGACGAGGGCGCACTCTAACACAGCGCAGGGCTCTAACCCGCGCGCCTGTTATACCGAAAAAATATACACATATAGCCGTCCGCGCTCACTACTGGAGCCCGCGGGATTGCCGGCCGGCAAGGTACCCCGGCGCCGTTCCGGCACGCTCGGGAAGACTACGCCGGCACGGCGATCCGGGACTCGACCGAGGCACCGGTTCACCTCACGATCGAACCCCGGCACGCACCGCTGCCGATCATCCGGAAAATGCTTCCTGCAACAGATTGAGAGCCTGTACCTGGCGACTTGCGCTTGCCTGGGAAGCGCTCTGCGCTAGCATAGCGAGCACTTTTTCCTGTCCCAGAAGATTCCCCATGCGCCGCATCGCTCTCGCTCTGCCTTTGCTTGTCCTGATTTCAGCGTGCAGCAGCAAACCCACATCCGCTCCCCAGTCGGCCGCCAAGCCGCAGGCCCCCACCCTGATCAGCCCCAGTGCCCACCCGGCGTTCGGCTCGGTGCAGCCGATCACCCCGCTGCGCGGCGATTACGCCAACAACGCCAATGCCAATCGCTTCATCGACATGATGGTGAGCAAGCACGGCTTCAACCGGCAGGACCTGCATGGCCTGTTTGCCCAGACACAGGAGCTGGACTGGGTAATCCGCCTGATGGACCGCCAGGCGCCGACCTACACGCCGCCCAGCGGGCCGAACGGCGCCTGGCTGCGCTACCGCAAGAAGTTCATCACCCCGGACAACGTGCAGAACGGCGTGCAGTTCTGGAACCAGTACGAAGGCGACCTGATGCGTGCCTATCGCACTTATGGCGTACCGCCGGAAATCATCGTCGGCATCATTGGCGTGGAAACCCGCTGGGGCCGCGTGATGGGCAAGACGCGGATCATCGACGCACTGGCCACCCTGTCCTTCTCCTACCCGCGCCGCGCCGAGTTCTTCAGCGGCGAGCTGGAGCAGTTCCTCCTGCAGGCGCGCAAGGAAGGCGACGACCCGCTGGCATTGCGCGGTTCCTACGCCGGCGCCATGGGCTACGGGCAGTTCATGCCCTCGTCCTTCACCCAGTACGCGGTGGACTTCGACGGCGACGGCCATATCGACCTATGGAACCCGCGCGACGCCATTGGCAGCGTGGCCAACTACTTCAAGCAGCACGGCTGGATCAGCGGTGACCTGGTGGCGGTGCCCGCCAGCGGCCAGGCGCCGTCGCTGGAGAATGGCTTCCAGACCATGTACCCGGTCGCCACCCTTTCCGCCGTCGGTCTGCGCCCGCAGGGCTCGCTCAGCGGCCACCAGCAGGCCAGCCTGCTGCGCCTGGACATGGGGCGTAACTACCAGTACTGGTATGGCCTGCCGAACTTCTACGTGATCACCCGCTACAACCACAGCACGCATTACGCCATGGCGGTGTGGGAGCTGGGCAAGGCCGTGGGCCAGGCGCGCCAACGCTACGCCACGACCCCTTGAGTGCTCCAGCCGAGGCTGGCTGCTGCCGGCCTCAGGCGGGATTCGGGCAATCGATGAACAGATGCTCGACGGCGAAGCGTCTGGCCAGGTAATCCCCAAGGGCCTGCACCCCGTAGCGCTCGGTGGCGTGGTGGCCGGCGGCGATGAAGCTGATGCCGTTTTCCCGCGCGCTGTGTACGGTCTGCTCGGAGACCTCTCCGGTCAGATAGGCATCGACGCCGGCGACAATGGCCTGGTCGATGTAGCCCTGAGCACCGCCGGTGCACCAGGCGATGCGGCGGATCGCCCGCTCGCCTTCCACCAGCAACGGCTCACGCCCCAGCACGTCACGCACATGGATCGCCAGATCGCTGGGCAGCATGGGTTCGGGCAGCGAACCGACCAGCACGATGGAGCGCGGATTGCCCGGCTCCAGCGGTCCCTCGATCTCGAAGCCGAGCTGGCGGCCGAGCTGCACGTTGTTGCCCACCTCGGGGTGCAGGTCCAGTGGCAAGTGATAGGCCAGCAGGCTGATATCGCGGCTCAGGAGGGTCTTCAGACGCCGCTGCTTCATACCGACCACACAGGGATTCTCGCCCTTCCAGAAATAGCCGTGGTGCACCAGCACCACATCGGCGTCGGCCTCCACGGCGGCGTCCAACAGCGCCTGGCTGGCGGTCACACCGGAAACGATGCGGCGCACCTGCGGGCGGCCCTCGACCTGCAGGCCGTTGGGGCAGTAATCCTGGACCTTCGCGGCGTCCAGGTAGCGGTCGGCTTCCTCGACCAGAGTGCTCAGCGCGATAGCCATAGAAATTCCTCCAAACACGGCTCCGGGCGTCTATTTTCTTGGCGCGCCGCCCGTATAATGGCCGCCACCCTATCGGCCATCCCCCGGCCAAGCAACCCCAAGGATTTTCTTCGATGCTGAAGGCCCTGCGTTTCCTCGGCTGGCCCGTGCTGGTTGGCGTCCTGTTGGCGCTGCTGATCATCCAGCATAACCCTCAGTGGGTCGGCCTACCGCAACAGGAAGTGCACCTGCAGCAAGCGCCTCTGCTCAGCCGTCTCCAGCAGGGCCCGGTCAGCTATGCCGACGCCGTGACCCGCTCTTCGCCCGCCGTGGCCAACCTGTACACCACCAAGATGGTCAGCAAGCCGAGCAACTCGATGCTCGACGACCCGCTGTTCCGCCGTTTCTTCGGCGATAACCTGCCACAGCAGAAGCGCATGGAGTCGAGCCTGGGCTCGGCGGTGATCATGAGCCCGGAAGGCTACCTGCTGACCAACAACCATGTGACCGCTGGCGCCGACCAGATCATCGTGGCCCTACGCGACGGCCGCGAAACCATCGCCCACCTGGTCGGCAGCGACCCCGAGACTGACCTCGCGGTGCTGAAGATCGACCTCAAGGACCTGCCCTCGATCATGCTCGGCCGCTCCGACGGCATCCACACGGGCGACGTCTGCCTGGCCATCGGCAACCCCTTCGGCGTCGGCCAGACCGTCACCATGGGCATCATCAGCGCCACCGGCCGCAACCAGTTGGGCCTGAACACCTACGAAGACTTCATCCAGACCGACGCGGCGATCAACCCGGGCAACTCCGGCGGCGCGCTGGTGGACGCCAACGGCAACCTGATCGGCATCAATACCGCGATCTTCTCCAAGTCCGGCGGCTCCCAGGGCATCGGCTTCGCCATTCCGACCAAGCTGGCCCTGGAAGTCATGCAGTCGATCATCGAGCATGGCCAGGTGATCCGCGGCTGGCTCGGCGTGGAAGTACAGCCGCTGACCCCGGAGCTGGCCGAATCCTTCGACCTCAAGGGAAAGGCCGGTATCGTCGTCGCCGGCGTCTACCGCGACGGCCCCGCCGCCAAGGCCGGCCTGCTGCCGGGCGACATCATCCTGAACATCGATGGCGAGGCTGCCAGCGATGGCCGCCGCTCGATGAACCAGGTGGCGCGCACCAAGCCGGGCGAGAATATCCAGATCCAGGTGCTGCGCAATGGCAAGCCGGTAACGCTGAACGCCGAAGTCGGCCTGCGTCCGCCGCCGACGCCCAACGGCGGCTGATCCTTGAATGCAAAACGGCGCCCGAAGGCGCCGTTTTTCTTTACCGCGAAAGACTTACAGCTTCAGGCGCAGCGCATCCAGCAACGCCTGGTTCTGCTCCTCGGTGCCGATGCTGATGCGCAGGAACTGGTTGATCCGCTGCTGCTTGAAGTGACGCACGATCACGCCCTCCTCGCGCAGGGCCGCGGCCAGTTCGGCGCCATCACGCTGCGGGTGGCGGGCGAAGATGAAGTTCGCCGCCGACGGCAGCACCTCGAAGCCCAGGGTATTGAGCTCTGCGACCAGCCTCTCGCGGCTATGGATGACCGCGTTGCAGGTCTGCTCGAAATAGGCCTGGTCCTCGAACGACGCCACCGCGCCGGCCAGCGCCAAGCGGTCCAGCGGGTAGGAGTTGAAGCTGTTCTTCACCCGCTCCAGCGCCTCGATCAGGTCTTCGTGGCCGACCGCGAAGCCGACCCGCAGGCCGGCCAGGGAGCGAGACTTGGACAGGGTCTGCGCCACCAGCAGGTTCGGATAGCGGTTGACCAGGGAGATCGCGGTCTCGCCACCGAAGTCGACATAGGCCTCATCCACCAGCACGACGCTGTCCGGGCTGGCCTGCAGCAGGCGCTCGATGGCCTCCAGCGGCAGCAGGCAACCGGTGGGCGCGTTGGGGTTGGGGAAGATGATGCCGCCGTTCGGGCGTGCATAATCCTCGATGCGGATCTGGAACTGCTCGTCCAACGGCAGCGCTTCGAAGTCGATGCCGTAGAGGCCGCAGTAGACCGGGTAGAAGCTGTAGGTCACGTCGGGGAACAGCAGCGGCTTGCCGTGCTGGAACAGCGCGTGGAAGGCGTGCGCCAGGACCTCGTCCGAACCGTTGCCGACGAACACCTGGGAAGTCTTCACGCCGTGGTACTGGGCGATGGTCTGCTTGAGGCGGTCGGCGTTGGGGTCCGGATACAGGCGCAGCGTGTCGTTCAGCTCGGCCTGGATCGCGGCGACCACCTTCGGCGACGGGCCGTAGGGGTTCTCGTTGGTGTTCAGCTTGACCAGCTTGGCCAGCTTCGGCTGCTCGCCCGGAACGTAGGGCACCAGCTCCTTGACGAAGGGACTCCAGAATTTGCTCATCGGTTACTCACCCTTGTCCAGAATGCGGAATTCGGCGCTGCGCGCGTGGGCGGTCAGGGACTCGCCACGGGCCAGGATCGACGCGGTCTTGCCCAGCTCGGAAGCACCCGGCGCGGAACAGAAGATGATCGACGAGCGCTTCTGGAAGTCGTACACGCCCAGCGGCGAGGAGAAGCGCGCGGTGCCGGAAGTCGGCAACACGTGGTTCGGGCCGGCGCAGTAGTCGCCCAGCGCCTCGGCGGTGTAGCGGCCCATGAAGATGGCGCCGGCATGGCGGATCTTCGGCAGCCAGCTTTCCGGATCGGCCACCGACAGCTCCAGGTGTTCCGGGGCAATGCGGTTGGCGACCTCACAAGCGCGGTCCTGGTCGGCGACCAGGATCAGTGCGCCACGGTTGCTCAGCGAAGTGCGGATGATCTCGGCGCGCTCCATGGTCGGCAGCAGCTTCTCGATGCTGGCGGCGACCTTGTCGAGGAACTCGGCGTCCGGGCTGACCAGGATGGCCTGGGCATCTTCATCGTGCTCGGCCTGGGAGAACAGGTCCATGGCGATCCAGTCCGGATCGGTGCCGCCGTCACAGACCACGAGGATCTCGGACGGACCGGCGATCATGTCGATGCCGACCTGGCCGAACACGTGGCGCTTGGCGGTGGCGACATAGATGTTGCCCGGGCCGACGATCTTGTCCACCTGCGGCACGCTCTCGGTGCCGTAAGCCAGCGCGGCCACGGCCTGGGCGCCACCAATGGTGAAGACGCGGTCGACACCGGCGATGCAGGCGGCGGCCAGGACGATTTCATTGATCTCGCCACGCGGGGTCGGCACCACCATCACCACTTCGGCGACGCCGGCGACCTTTGCCGGAATGGCGTTCATCAGCACGGAAGACGGGTAGGACGCCTTGCCACCCGGTACGTACAGGCCAGCGCGGTCCAGCGGGGTGACCTGCTGGCCGAGCACGGTGCCGTCGGCCTCGGTGTAGCGCCAGGAGTCCTGCTTCTGCTTCTCGTGGTAGCTGCGCACACGGTTGGCGGCAACTTCCAGGGCTTCGCGCTGGGCCGGGGTGATGCGGGTCAGGGCCAGTTCCAGGCGCTCACGCGGCAGGATCAGGTCGGCCATGGACTTGGCGTCGACGCCGTCGAAACGCTGGGTGAACTCCACCACGGCGGCGTCGCCACGGCTGCGCACGTCGGCGATGATGTCCAGCACGCGCTGGTTCACCGCATCGTCGGACACGCTTTCCCAGGAGAGCAGATGGTCCAGATGACGCGCGAAGTCCGGATCGGCGGCGTTGAGACGACGGATGGCGAAGGGTGCGGTCATAGCTGGCCTCTTTAATTGGCATGATCTCGGGCGCCGCAAGACTATCAAGCCTACCGTGCGGGCACCCGAGAAAATTTGGCTATGACACGGATAGGCGGGCGCGGCAGATAGCCGCGCTAGGAATTACGCCCGGTGTCGAGACTCCACTGCTTCACGCAGTGTGTCGATCAGCGCCTGGATGCGAGCATGCTGCATCTTCATCGAGGCCTTGTTCACCACCAGGCGCGAGCTGATGTGCGCGATCAGTTCCTGGGGCTCCAGGCCGTTCGCACGCAGGGTATTACCGGTGTCGACCACGTCGATGATCTTGTCGGCAAGGCCGACCAGCGGTGCCAGCTCCATGGAGCCGTACAGCTTGATCACGTCGACCTGGCGGCCCTGTTCGGCGTAGTAGCGCTTGGCGACATTGACGAACTTGGTGGCCACGCGCAGGCGCCCCTTGGGCTCCGGCGCACCGACCGCGCCGGCGGTCATCAGCTTGCAGTTGGCGATCTTCAGATCCAGCGGCTCGTAAAGGCCCTGGCCACCGTACTCCATGAGCACGTCCTTGCCTGCGACGCCGAGGTCGGCGGCGCCGTGCTCGACATAGGTCGGCACGTCGGTGGCGCGCACGATCAGCAGGCGCACGTCATCGAGGGTGGTGGGGATGATCAGCTTGCGGCTCTTGTCCGGATTCTCGGTCGGCACGATGCCTGCCGCTGCGAGCAGCGGCAGGGTGTCGTCGAGGATGCGGCCCTTGGACAGGGCAATCGTCAGCATGGTCTGGCTCAGCCCTAGCCCGGCACGCGGCGAATCTTCGCCCCGAGCAGTTGCAGTTTCTCTTCGATGCACTCATAGCCACGGTCGATGTGGTAGATGCGGTCGATCATGGTGTCGCCTTCGGCCACCAGGGCGGCGATGACCAGGCTGGCGGACGCGCGCAGGTCGGTCGCCATGACCGGTGCGCCCTTGAGCTGCGGAACGCCGGTGACGATGGCGGTGTTGCCCTCGACCAGGATCTGCGCACCCATGCGGTTCATTTCATAAACGTGCATGAAGCGGTTCTCGAACACGGTCTCGATGACCGCGCCGGTGCCTTCGGCGATGGCGTTCAGGGAGATGAACTGGGCCTGCATGTCGGTCGGGAATGCCGGGTACGGCGCGGTGCGGATGTTCACCGCCTTCGGCCGGTTGCCCTTCATGTCCAGCTCGATCCAGTTGCTGCCGGTGTTGATGTGCGCGCCGGCTTCAACCAGCTTGGCCAGCACGGCCTCGAGGATGGTCGGATCGGTGTCTTTCAGCTTGACGCGACCACCGGTGGCGGCGGCGGCAACCAGGTAGGTGCCGGTCTCGATGCGGTCGGGCATGACGCTGTACTTGGCGCCGCCCAGGCGCTTCACGCCGTTGATGACGATGGTGTCGGTGCCGGCGCCCTGCACGTCACCGCCCATGGCGTTGATGCAGTTGGCCAGGTCGACGACCTCGGGCTCGCGGGCTGCGTTTTCCAGCACGGAACGGCCATTGGCCAGCGCAGCGGCCATCATGATGTTCTCGGTACCGGTCACGCTGACGGTATCGAAGAAGAAGTGCGCGCCACGCAGACCGCCGGCCGGAGCCTTGGCCTTGATGTAGCCGCCTTCGACGGTGATCTGTGCGCCCATGGCTTCCAGGCCACGGATGTGCAGGTCCACCGGACGCGAGCCAATGGCGCAACCGCCGGGCAGCGCGACTTCGGCCTCGCCGAAGCGGGCGACCATCGGGCCGAGCACCAGGATCGACGCACGCATGGTCTTCACCAGCTCGTAGGGCGCCACCAGCGTCTTGATGGTGCTGGCGTCGACTTCGACGTTGAGTTTCTCGTCGATGATCGGCTGCACGCCCATGCGGCCGAACAGCTCGATCATGGTGGTGATGTCGTGCAGGTGCGGCAGGTTGCAGACGGTCACCGGGGTGTCCGCCAGCAGGGTCGCGGCGAGGATCGGCAGCGCGGAGTTCTTGGCGCCGGAGATGCGGATCTCGCCATCGAGACGAGTGCCGCCGGTAATGATCAGTTTATCCATTGCAATGTTTCCCCGTGGGCTCAGGAACGCTCGGCCCAGGCGGCGCGGCTGAAGAATTTCATGGTGACGGCATGGATGGCGCCGGAGGCGATCCACTCGTTCAGGTGGGCATAGATCTGCTGCTGACGTTTTACCGGGCTCAGGCCGGCCAGTTCGTCACTGATCAGGTTCAACTGGAAGTTGCAGCCTTCACCTTCCACTTCAACCTGGGTACCTGGCAGTTTCGATTCCAGGAAGTTTTTGACTTCTACGGCCTGCATGCTCAACCTCGTTCGGCGCCCTACGCGCGCGGGTCGGCCATGATACAAAAAAGCCCCCCGCCTGCGAACCCCGCCAGGGGAAGTCGCGGACAGAGGGCTTTGCTTCGTACGTCAGTGCTGCAGCGGCAGGATCTCCAGGAGACCGCCAACCTTGGCGATTTCCTGCATGTCGTTAGGCATTCCGACGATCTGCAGCGTCTTGCCGGCCTTGCGCGCATCACGGGTGAAGGACAGCAGCAGCGACAAACCGACGCTGCTGGAACGCTCCACTGCCGAGCAGTCCAGGCGCAGGGCGCCGGCCTTGCTCGCGGCGATCAGGCAACCGCCCTGCTCGCGCAGCGCAGGCCCGGTGCTGTAATCCAGCACACCGGCCAGCGCGAGCTCGCCGTCGGCGCGCTGCGTGATGCTGCCTTGGCTCATTGGGCGCCGCCTTCCGGCTTCTGGCCCTTGGCCGCTTCCTGGGCATTGGCAACCACCTGGCCCCAGCCAGCGATGGTCTTCTCCAAGTCATTGCGGTTCTTCTGCATGGAGTCGGCGAACTGGTCGCGGAACAGCTTGCCGATGTTGATGCCGTTGATGATCACGTTACGCAGGCGCCAGTTGCCGCCCTGGTTGACCATGGTGTACTGCACCGGATAGACGGCACCATTGGTACCAACCACTTCCATGTTCACCGACGCGCGATCCTGGTCCTGCTTGCCGGTGTTCAGCACGCGAATGGTCTGGTTGTCGTATTCCAGCAGGGCGTTGCCGTAGAACTGGAACAGGCTGCCCTTGAAGGTCTCCTCGAAGCGCTTGATCTGCTCCGGAGTGGCGCCGCGCGAATACTTGACGGTCATCACGCCCTTGGCGATGCCCTCGGAGTCCACCACCGGACCGAGAATGCGGTTCAGGGTGTCGTAGAACGCCTGGGGATTGGCCTTGTAGTTGGCCTTGTTGGTTTTCAGATCAGTCAGCAGGCTGTCGACGGTCTGCTGTACCACTTGCTGTGCGGTCTGCTCGGCCTGAGCGAACAGCGGCAGCATGGCGAGCACGACCAGAAGGCCACGACGCAAGGTTTTCAACATGGAATGAGTCCTCATTTCTTCGAGTCGTCTTTGTTGACCGAATTCAGCAGGAATTTGCCGATCAGGTCTTCGAGCACCAGGGCGGACTGGGTGTCCTTGATGGTATCGCCGTCCTTGAGCAGCTCTTCGTCGCCGCCGACGCTGATACCGATGTACTTCTCACCCAGGAGACCTGCGGTGAGGATGGATGCGGTGGAGTCGTCCGGCAGGTTGTTCACCTGGCGGTTGATTTCCATGGTCACGCGACCGCGGTAGGTGTCGTGATCCAGGTCGATCGCGGTGACCTTGCCGATGGTCACGCCAGCCATGGTCACCTTGCCACGCACGGTAACGCCGGAAATGTTGTCGAAATAGGCATACAGCCTGTAGGTGTCGCCCGTGTTGCCGATGGTCAGACCGCTGACCCGCAGGGCCAACAGCAGCAGGGCCAGCAGACCGGCCAGAATGAACAGGCCTACACCGATTTCCAGGGTGCGGGTTTGCATCAGAAGTCTCCAAACATCAAAGCGGTCAGGATGAAGTCCAACCCCAGCACGGCCAGGGAGGCATAGACTACGGTGCGCGTCGTTGCGCGACTGATACCTTCCGAGGTGGGCTCGCAGTCATAGCCCTGGAAGACGGCGATCCATGTCACCACGAAGGCGAACACCACGCTCTTGATCACACCATTGAGGATGTCCTTGGTGAACTGCACGCTGTTCTGCATGTTCGACCAGTAGGAGCCGTCGTAAACGCCCAGCCAGTCCACCGCGACCATCGCTCCACCCCAGATGCCGACGACACTGAAGATCGCCGCCAGCAGAGGCATGGAGATGAAGCCGGCCCACAGGCGCGGCGCGATGATGTACTTGAGCGGATCGACGCCAATCATCTCCAGGCTCGACAGTTGTTCCGTGGACTTCATGTTGCCGATTTCGGCGGTCAGCGCCGAACCGGCACGCCCCGCGAACAACAGACCCGTCACCACCGGCCCCAGTTCACGCAACAGGGTCAACGCCACCATCTGGCCAACCGCCTGTTCGGAACCATAGCTCACCAGGATGTTGTAGCCCTGCAGGGCCAGCACCATGCCGATGAACAGCCCGGACACCACGATGATCGCCAGCGACAGCACCCCCACGGAGTACAGCTGCTTGACCAGCAACTGGAAAGCGCCGCTGTGAACGCCACGACCGAAGATCGCGTGCACCAGGAACAGGGTCGAACGGCCGAGCGCCTCGAGGACATCGAGGCCCGCGCGCCCGAGCAGACGAATTCGCTCGAGCTGTGAAGTCTTGCGCATCAGCGTTCTCCCAGCAGATCGACGCGATAATCGCGGGCAGGATAATGGAACGGCACGGGGCCGTCGGGGATACCCTTCATGAACTGGCGCACGCGCGCATCGTCGAGCTGCTGCAACTGATCCGGCGTACCGTGCCCCAGCACGCGGCCGTCGCCGACGATATAGATGTAGTCGGCGATGCTGGCGGTCTCCGCCAGGTCGTGCGACACGACGATGCTGGTGATACCCAGCGCATCGTTGAGCAGGCGGATCAGGCGCACCAGAACGCCCATGGCGATCGGGTCCTGGCCCACGAAAGGCTCGTCGTACATGAGGATCTGCGGGTCCAGCGCGATCGCCCGCGCCAGCGCCACCCGGCGCTTCATGCCGCCGGACAGCTCGTCCGGCATCAGCTCCACCGCCCCGCGCAGGCCCACGGCCTGCAACTTCATCAGGACGATGTCACGGATCATCTCGTCGGGAAGCTGGGTATGCACCCGCAGCGGGAAGGCGACGTTCTCGAAGACATCCAGGTCGGTGAACAACGCACCGCTCTGGAACAGCACGCCGAACTGCTTGCGCATGTCGAACAGGTCGCTGCGCCCCAGCGTGGGGAGATTCTGGCCGTTGACCCACACTTCACCCTTCGACGGACGCAACTGGGCGGCAATCAGCCGCAACAAGGTGGTCTTGCCGCAACCCGAGGGGCCCATGATCCCGGTGACCTTGCCGCGCGGGATGCGGATGTCCACGTTATCGAAAATCGCACGCTGGCCGCGCCTGAAGGTCAGCCCCTTCAACTCGACAGCGTATTGGTCGTTCGTGCTCATAGAACTCCTTGCATCACGGCACTGTCCCTCTGGCCACCCCCACGACGAGAGCACGGCCCGGCGTGACAGGCCGAACGGCCGCGAACTATAGCACTCCGGCAAGCCACGCCCCAAGGCCTGCACAGGGGGTCGTTAAGGCAATGTTCAGCAAAATACGCTCACATTAAGAATGTGTGTAATGAGCGTTTGGCACTTTCCCGTTATAATCTCGCCCTTCATTTCGCCCCACGCCTTTCGAACATGAGCCAGAAACACGATTTCATCCACTCGGCGCAACGCACCATCCGTCTTGAGCGCGACGCCGTGGACTCACTGCTGGCGCGCATCGGCGCGAACTTCACCCAGGCCTGCGAGCTGCTGCTGGCCTGCACCGGTCGCGTGGTAGTGGTCGGCATGGGCAAGTCCGGGCACGTCGGCAACAAGATCGCCGCCACCCTGGCGAGCACCGGCACGCCGGCATTCTTCGTGCACCCCGCCGAAGCCAGCCATGGCGACATGGGCATGATCACCCGTGACGACGTGGTCATCGCCCTGTCCAACTCCGGCTCGACCGCTGAAATCGTCACCCTGCTGCCCCTGATCAAACGCCTGGGCATCACCCTGATCAGCATGACTGGCAATCCCGAGTCGCCGCTGGCCAAGGCCGCGGTGGTCAACCTGGACGCCAGCGTCGAGCAGGAGGCCTGCCCGCTGAACCTCGCCCCCACCTCGTCGACCACGGTGTCGCTGGTGCTCGGCGACGCCCTGGCCATCGCCCTGCTGGAGGCCCGCGGCTTCACCGCCGAGGACTTCGCCTTCTCGCACCCCGGTGGTGCGCTGGGCCGCCGCCTGCTGCTCAAGGTCGAGAACGTGATGCACGTCGGCGAGGAACTGCCTCAGGTACTGCTGGGCACCTCGCTCAGCGGCGCGCTGCTGGAAATGACCCGCAAGGGCCTGGGCATGACCGTGGTCCTCAACGACGCGGGCACGCTGGCCGGCATTTTCACCGACGGCGACCTGCGCCGCACCCTGGACAAGGGGCTGGACGTGCATCAGGTGAACATCGACCAGGTCATGACCGTCCACGGCAAGACCGCGCGCCCCGACATGCTCGCCGCCGAAGCCCTGAAGATCATGGATGACCACAAGATCAGCGTCCTCGTCGTGGTCGATGACGAGGACCGTCCGGTGGGCGTCCTGCATATCCACGACCTGACCCGCGCGGGAGTGATCTGAATGAGCGCCGACCTGCTGCAGCGCGCCAAGGCCGTTCGCCTGGCGGTCTTCGACGTCGACGGCGTGCTGACCGACGGCAAGCTCTACTTCCTGCCCGACGGCGGCGAGTTCAAGACCTTCAACACCCTGGACGGCCACGGCATCAAGATGCTGATGGCCTCCGGCGTGCGCACCGCGATCATCACCGGCCGCTCGAGCCCGGTGGTCGAGCGCCGGGCGAAGAACCTGGGCATCACCCATCTGTTCCAGGGCCGCGAAGACAAGCTGGTCGCCCTCGACGAACTGCTCGCCGAACTCGGTCTAGGCTATGAGGAAGTCGCCTACCTGGGTGACGACCTGCCCGACCTGCCCGCCATTCGCCGCGCCGGCCTGGGCATGGCAGTGGCCAGCGCCGACCCGTTCGTCCGCCAGCACGCCGACGGTGTCACCCAGGCACGTGGCGGCGAAGGTGCGGCCCGCGAATTCTGCGAGCTGATCCTGCGCGCCCAGGGCAATCTCGAAGCTGCCCAGAACGCGTACCTCTAGAGCCGAACATGCCCAAGACACTCCGCCAGAAGCTGTTGCTCGCCCTGATCGCCGTCCTGCTGATTGCACTCGGCTATTACTGGAACGTCCGCCTGGACTTCAACGAACGCCAGTTCAAGTCGCAGACCAACGACGCCATCGATTTCTACGCGGTCAACGCCCACAGCGTGCAGTACCGCGTCGACGGTACGCTCGCCTACGAGATGACCGCAGACAAATTGGAACACCTGAAAGCGACCGACGTGACCATGGTCACCACGCCGGACCTGTACTTCTACCGCGTACAGGAACCGCAGCCGTGGCATGTCCAGAGCGTTCGCGCCGAAGTCGGCCCCGAGGGCAAGCAGGTCGAGCTGATCGACGACGTGCGCGTGGCGCGTACCGATGCGCAACAGCGCACGCTGCTGCTCAACACGAGCCGGATGACGGTGTTCCCGGACAAGGACTATGCGCAGACTGACCAACCCGTGAAAATCACCGAACCCAACGGTGTGACCACGGCCGTTGGAATGAAAGCGTATCTGAAAGACAGCCGGATGCTCCTGCTGTCCAACGTAAGAGGTCAGCATGAGGCTCGTTAACACCCTCCCCCTTCTCCTCAGCCTCGCCGCCGCCATCGGCAGCTCCGCCGCATGGGCCCTTCCCACCGACCGGGAACAGCCCATCCGCGTCCAGGCCGACAGCGCCGAACTGGACGACAAGCAAGGCGTTGCCGTCTACCGCGGCGACGTGGTGGTGACCCAGGGCAGCATGAAGCTGACCGGCAACACCGTCACGCTCAAGCAGAATAAGAATGGCGATATCGAGGTAGTGACCTCGGTGGGCAAACCCGCCTACTTCGAGCAGAAGCCTTCGCCCGAGAAAGAGATCACCAAGGCCTACGGCCTGACGATCCAGTATTTCGTCACCCAGAACCGTGTCGTGCTGATCGACCAGGCCAAGGTGATCCAGGAAGGCAACACCTTCGAAGGCGAGAAGATCGTCTATGACACCCAGCGCCAGATCGTCAACGCAGGTCGCGCCACCGGCGCCCAGGTGACCACGCCGCGCCCGCGTATCGACATGGTCATCCAGCCCAAGAAAAAGCAGGATCAAGCGCAGTAATGGCTACGCTCACCGCCCAGCACCTCGCCAAGAGCTACAAAAGCCGGCAAGTGGTCCGCGATGTCAGCATGAGCATCGACAGCGGACAGATCGTCGGCCTGCTCGGCCCCAACGGAGCGGGCAAGACCACCTGCTTCTACATGATCGTCGGCCTGGTCCGCGCCGACCAGGGTGTGGTCCGCATCGACAACCAGGACGTGACCCACCTGCCCATGCACGGCCGCGCCCGCGCCGGTATCGGCTACCTGCCGCAGGAAGCCTCGATCTTCCGCAAGCTGTCGGTGGCCGACAACATCAGCGCGATCCTCGAAACCCGCAGCGACCTGGATCGCAGTGGCCGCCAGGAAGCCCTGGAGGGCCTGCTCGAGGAATTCCACATCCACCACATCCGCGACAACCTCGGCATGAGCCTGTCCGGCGGCGAGCGGCGTCGCGTGGAAATCGCCCGCGCCCTGGCCAGCTCGCCGAAGTTCATCCTGCTGGATGAACCCTTCGCCGGCGTCGACCCGATCTCCGTCGGCGACATCAAGCAGATCATCCATCACCTCAAGGCCAAGGGTATCGGCGTGCTGATCACCGACCACAACGTCCGCGAGACGCTGGATATCTGCGAAACCGCCTATATCGTCAACGACGGTCAACTGATCGCCGAAGGCAGCGCCGAGACCATCCTCGCCAACGATCTGGTGAAGGAAGTCTACCTGGGTCACGAGTTCCGCCTCTGACCCAGCGGCCGCCCGCCAGGCGGCGCCTCGCCTCCCCCGCTGACGGCCCGGACTGCATCCGGCGCCGCGCGTCGGGTCGCCTCGAAACTGCCCGATAATCAGGTTGTAACGAAAGGTCGACAGACCCTAGGCAAAGCGTCCAGACTCAGGCATATAATTTGCTTCCTCGCGGCGCCCCGGCGTCCGTAGTCGTGGATATGGCGCTTGCTGCGCCAGCGAACAAGGTGCCTAGTTCCAGCCATGAAACCATCGCTCGTCCTCAAGATGGGCCAGCAGCTGACGATGACTCCGCAGCTGCAACAGGCCATCCGACTGCTCCAGCTCTCCACGCTGGACCTGCAGCAGGAAATCCAGGAAGCCCTGGAGTCCAACCCCATGCTGGAGCGCCAGGAAGACGGCGAGGACTACGACAACAGCGACCCCATGGCCGATGGCGCCGAGTCCGCTCCCACCGCCAGCAGCAACACCCAGGACAGCTATCAGGAAAGCACCACGCCCACTGCCGACAGCCTCGACGAGGATCAGTGGGCCGAGCGCATTCCCAGCGAACTGCCGGTCGATACCGCCTGGGAAGACATCTACCAGACCAGCGCCAGCAGCCTGCCCAGCAGCGATGATGACGAGTGGGACTTCACCGCCCGCACCTCCGCCGGCGAAAGCCTGCAGAGCCATCTGCTCTGGCAGCTCAACCTGGCCCCGATGTCCGACACCGATCGCCTGATCGGCCTGAGCATCATCGACGGCATCAACGACGACGGTTACCTCGAAGAATCCCTCGACGACATCCTCGCCTCCCTCGACCCCGAACTGGGTGTGGAGATGGACGAAGTGGAAGTCGTCCTGCGCCGCGTGCAGCAGATGGAGCCCGCCGGCGTCGGCGCGCGCAACCTGCGCGAATGCCTGCTGCTGCAGCTGCGCCAGATGCCGGCCAACACCTACCTGCTGGCCGAAGCCCAGAAACTGGTCTCCGACCACCTCGACCTGCTCGGCAGCCGCGACTACAGCCAGCTGATGCGGCGCATGAAGCTCAAGGAAGACGAGCTGCGCGAAACCATCGAGCTGATCCAGTCGTTGCACCCGCGTCCCGGCTCGCAGATCGAGTCCGGCGAGGCGGAATACGTGGTGCCGGATGTCATCGTCCGGAAACATAACGAACGCTGGCTGGTGGAACTGAACCAGGAAGCGGTGCCGCGCCTGCGGGTCAACTCGCAGTACGCCGGCCTGGTGCGCCGCGCCGACTCCAGCGCCGACAACACCTTCATGCGCAACCAGCTGCAGGAAGCGCGCTGGTTCATCAAGAGCCTGCAGAGCCGCAACGAGACGCTGATGAAGGTGGCGACCCAGATCGTCGAGCACCAGCGAGGCTTCCTCGAATACGGCGAAGAGGCGATGAAGCCCCTGGTCCTGCACGACATCGCCGAAGCCGTGGGCATGCACGAGTCGACCATCTCGCGCGTCACCACGCAGAAGTTCATGCACACCCCGCGTGGCATCTTCGAGCTGAAGTACTTCTTCTCCAGCCACGTCAGCACCTCGGAGGGCGGCGAATGCTCGTCCACTGCGATCCGCGCGATCATCAAGAAACTGGTCGCGGCGGAAAGTCCGAAAAAGCCATTGAGTGACAGCAAGATCGCTGGTTTACTGGAGGCACAGGGCATTCAAGTGGCACGTCGCACCGTCGCCAAGTACCGGGAGTCCTTAGGGATTGCTCCCTCCAGCGAACGCAAGCGACTGGTATGACGTTGATCCACGCCAAAGTGTTCCGGCGGCAGGCCACCTAACCTGCCACTTACACACGGGCAATAAGGAGAAAGCGGTATGCAAGTCAACATCAGTGGACACCAACTGGATGTGACCGACGCCCTGCGCGACTATGTCGGCGAAAAACTCGGACGACTGGAGCGCCACTTCGACAAGATCACCAATGTTCAGGTCATCATGGAGGTCGAGAAGCTGAAGCAGAAAATCGAAGCCACCCTGCACATCGCAGGTGGCGAAGTAGTGGCCTGTGCCGAACATGAAGACATGTATGCGGCCATCGACCTGCTCACCGACAAGCTCGACCGCCAACTGATCAAGCACAAGGAAAAATACCTCGAACGCCAGCAGGGAGTTGGTGTTCGTTAACCCCTCCCTATGATTCGACTTGAGCAAATCCTGACCCCCGGCCGTTCCCTGGTAAACGTGCCGGGCGGCAGTAAAAAACGCGTCCTTGAACAAATCGCAAACCTGGTAGCTCGCGAGCTGCCAGGTTTCGACGCGCAAGACATCTTTGAAAATCTGGTGGCCCGGGAGCGCCTGGGCTCCACTGGATTCGGCAATGGCATCGCCATTCCGCATTGCCGCCTTCCGGGCTGCAAGTCCCCCATCAGCGCCATCCTGCACCTGGACCATCCGGTTGACTTCGATGCCCTCGACGGCGCGCCGGTCGACCTCGTGTTCGTCCTGCTGGTGCCCGAAGCCGCCACCGAAGAGCACCTGGAACTGCTCCGCCAGATCGCCTCCATGCTCGACCGTTCCGACGTCCGTGACCGCCTGCGCCACGCCGCCAACGGCGAGGAGCTGTACCGGATTGTCGTGGACTTCCAGAACGGCCATTGATCATGCGCCTGATCATCATCAGCGGACGTTCCGGCTCGGGTAAGAGCACCGCGCTCAACGTGCTCGAAGACAACGGTTTCTACTGCATCGACAATCTGCCCGCCAGCCTGCTCCCGGACCTTGCACAGCGCGCGCTGCTGCACACCGAACTGCTGCATCCGCAGGTTGCCGTCTCCATCGACGCACGCAACCTGCCCAGCCAGTTGCAGCGCTTCCCCGAACTGCTGCAGGAGGCCCGCGACAAGCACATCCAGTGCGATGTGCTGTACCTCGACGCCGACGATGAGACCCTGCTCAAGCGTTTCTCCGAGACGCGCCGCCGGCACCCGCTGACCACCGACAGCCGCTCGCTGGCCGAAGCCATCGCCGACGAGACCCATCTGCTGGCGCCCATCGCCGACCTGGCTGACCTCAAGCTCAACACCACGCACCTGAACCTCTATCAGTTGCGCGACGTGCTCAAGCTGCGCCTGCTGAACAAGCCGGAACTGGGCACCGCCTTCCTCGTCGAATCCTTCGGATTCAAGCGCGGCATGCCGGTGGATGCCGACCTGGTGTTCGACGTGCGCTGCCTGCCCAACCCCTACTGGAAGCCCGAACTGCGCGAGCACACCGGGCTTGATGCGGACGTCCAGGAATACCTGGCCGCACAACCCGATGTCGAGGAGATGTATCAGGACATCCTCGGCTACCTGAACAAATGGCTGCCGCGCTTCGCCGCGAGCAACCGGGCCTATGTCACCATCGCCATCGGCTGTACCGGTGGTCAGCACCGCTCGACCTACCTGGCCGAGCGCATTGGCAAGGCCCTCAAGGAAACCCTCACCAACGTGCAGATTCGCCACCGCGACCTGAGCTAGTAGCAACACACAACAAAGGACAGCCCCTCGCGATGCCCGCCCTTGAAATCACCATCATCAACAAGCTTGGTCTGCACGCCCGTGCGGCGGCCAAATTCGTCGGCGTGGCGGGACGATACCCCTGCCAGATTCGCGTGGGGCGCAACCCGGAAAGCACCGTCGACGGCAAGAGCATCATGGCAGTGATGATGCTGGCCGCCGGCAAGGGCACCAACCTGCACATTGCCGCGGAAGGCGAGCAGGAAAACGAGGCGCTGGGTGCATTGGCCGAGTTGATCAACAACTACTTCGACGAAGGCGAGTAAAGGTCGGAAACGGCTGCGCATGAATGAAAAAGCCCGCCATCAGGCGGGCTTTTTCATGGATGGCACTATCAGTTGCCAGCGACCGTCATGCGCTCCACCAGCACCGAACCGGTGTGCAGGTTGCCGCGGAACTCCACGTCATTGCCGATGGCCACGATGTTGCGGAACAGATCGCGCAGGTTCGCCGCAATGGTGACTTCCTGCACCGGGAACTGGATCTCGCCGTTTTCCACCCAATAGCCGCCGGCACCACGGGAGTAGTCGCCGGTCACCAGGTTCACGCCCTGCCCCATCAGTTCCGTCACCAGCAGCCCGCGCCCCATGCGACGGATCAGCGCCGCCTGGTCCTCGTCGCCATGACTGACGAACAGATTGTGCACACCGCCGGCATTGGCGGTGCTGGGCATGCCCAGCTTGCGGCCGGAGTAGGTGCCGAGGATGTAGGAAACCAGATCGCCGCCTTCGACGAAGGGTTTGGCATAAGTGGCCAGGCCGTCGTTATCGAATGATGCACTGCCCAGCGCTCCGGCCAGCAGCGGGCGCTCGTCGAGGGTCAGCCACTCGGGGAACAGGCGCTGCCCCAGGGTGCCTTCGAGGAACGACGACTTGCGGTACAGGCTGCCGCCGGAAATCGCCGACAGGAAGTGACCGAACAACCCCACCGCGACCTCCGGCGCGAACAGCACCGGAACCTCGGCGGTAGCCACCGGCCGCGCCCCCAGGCGACTGGCGGCACGCTCGGCGGCACGACGGCCGATCGACTCGGAACTCGCCAGCAGGTCGCCACGGCGATTGACGTCATACCAATAGTCCCGCTGCATCTGCCCCTGGCCTTCGGCGATCATCACGCAGCTCAGGCTGTGCCGGGTGCTGGCGTAGCCGCCGACGAAGCCGTGGCTGTTGCCGTAGACGCGGCAACCCTGGTGAGTGTTCACCGTGGTGCCATCGGCCTTGGTCACCCGCGCATCCGCGGCGAAGGCCGCCGCCTCGCAGGCCAGCGCGCGTTCCACCGCCTGATCCGGGGTGATCGACCAGGCATGGTACAGGTCCAGGTCCGGCAGGTCCCGGGCCATCAGTGCCGGATCGGCGAGCCCGGCGCAATCGTCCTCGGAGGCGTGCCTGGCGATGGCCAGCGCCGCCGCCACGGTTTCGCGAATGGCGTCAGCGCCGGTGGCCGAGGTGCTGGCCGAACCTTTGCGCTGGCCGACGTACAGGGTGATGCCGAACCCCTGGTCGCGGTTGAACTCGACGGTCTCCACCTCGCCCTGGCGTACCGAAGTGGACAGTCCCTGTTCCACCGAAACCGCCACCTCGCAGGCGCTGGCGCCCTGCCTGGAAGCCTCGGCGATGATCCGCTCGACCTGCTCGCGCAGCTCGGGCAGGACGTCCGGGCTGACCGCCGGGTTGTGTTCGCTCATTACGTGCCTCTCCTGTTCATGTGCCGGCCGCTACGCCCTCTTGGGGTCGGCGACCAGCTCGGGCCGGACAAGCGGCCCTCGACTCGTTATCATGGCGGCGTTTTCAACGAGACCCCCGCCATGGCTGAAATTCACGATGACGACTCGCTCTTCGAAGAGAAGAGCAAGTCGCAAGTCAAACGCGAGCTGCACGCCCTGCAGGACCTCGGCGAGCGCCTGACGACGCTCAAGCCGGACCTGCTGGACCGCATGCCGCTGACCGATCCGCTGCGCCGCGCACTGGACGAAGCACCCAAGCACAAGGCCAACGCCGCCAAGAAGCGCCACCGGCAGTTCATCGGCAAGCTGATGCGCGATCAGGACATCGACGCCATCGTTGCCCTGCTGGAACAGGTAGACAGCTCCACCCGCCAGTACAACGAACGCTTCCACGCCCTGGAGCGCTGGCGCGACCGCCTCATCAGCGGTGGCGACGACGCACTCGCCGCGTTCTTCGGCGAATACCCCGAGAGCGACCGGCAGCACCTGCTGCAGCTGATCCGCCACGCCCAGCATGAGGCCGCTCACAACAAGCCTCCGGCGGCGGCGCGGAAGATCTTCAAGTACATCCGCGAGCTGGACGAGCTCAAACGCGGCCTGCGCTGAGCGGCCGCGTCCTGCGTATCCAGCCTCACCGACAACGGCGTCAGGCGCCCGTGCCGCCGACGGTGATCGCGTCGATCTTCAGGGTCGGCTGACCGACACCGACTGGCACGGACTGGCCGTCCTTGCCGCAGGTGCCCACGCCGCTGTCCAGCGCCAGGTCGTTGCCGACCATGGACACCCGGCTCATCACTTCCGGACCGTTGCCGATCAGGGTCGCGCCCTTCACCGGGCGGGTGATCTTGCCGTTCTCGATCAGGTAGGCCTCGCTGGTGGCGAAGACGAATTTGCCGCTGGTGATGTCCACCTGGCCGCCGCCGAGGTTGGCGCAGTAGATACCGCGCTCGACGCTGGCGATGATCTCTTCCGGTTCGCTCTGCCCGGCCAGCATGTAGGTGTTGGTCATGCGCGGCATCGGCAGGTGTGCATAGGACTCGCGGCGACCGTTGCCGGTGCGCGCCACGCCCATCAGGCGGGCGTTGAGCTTGTCCTGCATGTAGCCCTTGAGGATGCCGTTCTCGATCAGCACGTTGCAGTTCGTCGGCGTGCCTTCGTCGTCCACCGACAGCGAACCGCGACGACCGGCCAGGGTGCCATCGTCGACGATGGTGCACAGGCTGGAAGCGACCTGCTCGCCGATGCGGCCGCTATAGGCCGAGCTGCCCTTGCGGTTGAAGTCACCCTCCAGGCCGTGACCCACCGCTTCGTGCAGCAGCACGCCGGACCAGCCGGCACCCATCACCACCGGCAGGCTGCCGGCCGGTGCGGGAACGGCTTCCAGGTTGACCAGTGCCTGGCGCAGCGCCTCGCGGGCGTAGCTCATGGCGCGGTCTTCCTGCAGGAAATAGCGATAGTCGGTACGGCCGCCGCCACCATGGCCGCCACGCTCGCGGCGGCCGTTCTGCTCGACGATGACGCTGACGTTGAAGCGCACCAACGGACGGATATCCGCCGCCAACGAGCCATCCGTCGCAGCGACCAGTACCTGGTCCCAGACGCCGGCGAGACTCACGGTGACCTGCTGGATGCGCGGATCGAGCGCGCGGGTCGCGGCATCGATCTTCTGCAGCAGCTCCACCTTTTCCGCGCGGCTGAGCACGTCCAATGGATTCTCGCCGGCGTACAGGCGTTGCGGCACCACGGCGTTGAACGCCTGCACCTTGCCATTCTGGCCGGCTCGGGAAATCGAGCGCGCCGCCTGGGCGGCCTGGATCAGCGCCTCGTGGGTGATCGCGTTGCTGTAGGCGAAGCCGGTCTTCTCGCCGGACTGCGCGCGCACGCCGACACCCTGGTCCATGTGGAAGCTGCCTTCCTTGACGATGCCGTCCTCGAGCATCCAGGACTCGGACACCTGGCTCTGGAAGTACAGGTCGGCCGCATCGATGCCCGGGCCGCTGAGTTCATGCAGCACCGGCGACAACCGCTCGATGTCCAGACCACCAGGGACCAGCAGGTGCTGGCTGACGGATGACAACAGTTCGCTCATATCTACTCCGTACGCGCCGGTCGCGGTTCGACCGGCGGGAAAAATCGTCTGTGCCGGGCAATCGGCATACGTTGCCGGACCGCCGCCTGTTCCTCGCTGTCCCGCTCGGCCAGCAGCACGGCCTCGCCCTTGGCCTGTTCAGCCAGGATACGCCCCCAGGGATCGACAATCGCCGATTGCCCCCAGGTTTCCCGACCTTTGGGGTGGATACCGCCCTGCCCGGCCGCCAGCAGGTAGCACTGGGTCTCGATGGCGCGGGCGCGGACGAGGATCTCCCAGTGCGCCGCGCCGGTCACGGCGGTAAAGGCCGAAGGGGCGCTGATCAGTTCCGCGCCGGCTTCGCGCAGCGCGGTATAGAGCTCAGGGAAGCGCAGGTCGTAACAGACCGTCAGCCCGAGGCGTCCGACCGGCGTATCAGCCACCACCACGCGCTGGCCGAAGGCGTAGTCGTCCGACTCGCGATAGCGGCCACGGGCGTCGGCAACGTCCACGTCGAACAGGTGCAGCTTGTCATAGCGCGCCGCCACCTCGCCCCGTTCGTCCACCAGCAGCGAACAGGCGTTGGCCTTGGCGTCCGGCTGGCCCGCGGGCGGCAACGGCAGGGTGCCAGCGACTATCCACAACCTGAGGTCGCGGGCCGTGCTTTTCAACCAGGGCAGGATCGGACCGCTGCCCAGGGCTTCGGCGCGGCCGATGTCCGCCAGGTCGCGGCGGCCCATGGCGGCGAAGTTCTCCGGCAGCACGGCGAGGCGCGCACCACCCTCGGCGGCCTGCTCGAGCAGGCGACGGGCGGCGGCGAGATTGGCCAGGACGTCGTCCTGGCTGACCATCTGAATGACGGCAAGGGACATGCGAAGCTCCGTCGGTGTCTGGGTTTCATGCTAACCGAAGCCCAGGCTTTGTGCTCGATTGAGCGGCTCAATGAGGCTTTTCGAAAGGCTTCTCGAAGGCGATGGTCGGGCTCTGCCACGGCCCCTTCACGCTGTACTGCACACTGGCGAAGCGCGATACCTTGTCGCCCAGCAGCTTGTCCACCACGAACAGCGCGCCGCCCACGGCGGGAGCCCCGACGATCAGGGCCGCCAGCGGCAGGTTGTTGGTCACCGGCAAGGTCACCAGCAGCTTGGCATCGATCTGGTCATGGGCCAGGTCCAGCGTCCCGTTCAGCTCCAGGTTGCTCGACGGACCGTCCAGGCGCAGCGGCTCGCGGGTGAAGTAGACGCCATCGGTGGCCGTGAGCACGCCCTTCACGCGGTCATAGCTCAGGCCCTTGCCCAGCAGGTCGGAGAAGTCCAGGCGCAGGCGGCGGTTGATGGCGTTGAAGTTGAGCAGGCCGAATACCCTCAGGGCGTTGGCACCACCTTCTACCTCGATGAACTGGCCCTTGCGCAGGCTCGCATCGATGCTGCCGCCGAAGCGCCGCAGGTTCAGCGCGGCGGGCGATCCCGGCCAGTTGCCGTTGATGTCGACGCGGAAGCGCTCGCTAGTGACGCTGGGCGCAAAGTCCCAGGCCTTGAGCACATCGGCGAGGTTCTTGCCGTCCAGGCGCCCATTGAAGCTGCTGCGCGACGAACCGGCCACGCCGTCCCATCGCAAGGTGCCCTTGAGCTCCAGACCGCGCAGGTCGAGCGCCACATTGTTGAAGCTGGTGCCGGTGGGCGTCGGCCGCAGGTTGAAGCTCCACGCGCCGACCGGCTTGCCGGCCTTGCTGACCTGGCGGATCGACACATCCATCGCCGGCAACGAGCGCGGGTCGATGTTGGCCATGGGATCGGGCGCTTCCACCGCGCCGGGAGAGTCGATGGCCTCGCCCTTGGGCAGATCGATGCGATCGAGCTGGACCTGGATGGGCCGGCTGCCGCCATCGGGCAGGATGATCTTGCCGGACACCAGCGAGCTGGCCAGACCCAGCTGCCAGCTGCTGTCGACCCGCGCGAGGTCGACGCCAAGATTGTCCAGGCTCTGGCCAAAGCCCTTGAAGTGCCCGATCTGCAGATCGGCGCCGCGCAGCAGGCCGGACGCCCCTTCGACACCGGTATTGGCGTACTTCCTGGCGACGGCCTGCCAGGCATCGGCATCCACTTCATCGATGCGGCCGCGAATCTGCACGCCATTCCAGTTCGGCAACACCGCCGGATCGCCGCCCAGGCGCAATACGCCCCGTCCGGCGAGCGGCTTGTCCGCCGGCGCGGCATAGGCCAGGCTGGCGCGATCGCCATAGCTCGCCCAGTAACGCCGCTCGGCGCCGTCGAGGGTCATGCGCCATTCGCTGTCACGGGTCTCGGTGGCCACCTTGCCCAAAGGCGCCGGCAGATCGATGGTGACGCCCTGCAGGTTGGAGGCGACCTGCAGTTGGCTGTCCTTGCCCGCCAGCAGGAGATTGAGCTGGAACGGCACGCGGCCGGCGATCGGCAACTGCTTCTGCACCTTGCCCCAGTCCAGCAGCGCCTTCATCGGCATCTGCCCCCCCACCAATACCCGGGTACGCGGATCGCCGTTGCGTCCTTCGGCGCGGATACTGCCGGTGATCCGGGCTCCCAGGGCATGGGCCGAGACGTTCTGCGCGCTCAGGCCGCTGTCGGTGTCGTAGCGGAACTTGCCCTTGAGCTGTTCCAGACTAAGCTCGGGCCTGGCGATCTTCAGCCGTGCGGACTCGGTGGCGAAATCGACGATGACCCGCGCTTGCCGGGCCTGTTCCTTGGCCAGCGGGATATCCAGCTTGAGGTGGCCTGCCAGCTTGCCGTCGCCGCTCCACCCCTCGAAGGTGCGCTGGGTGCCGATGGGCGAGTCCTGGAGGATTTTCAGGCCGTCGTCGAGGCTGCTGTCGATGTCGCCGTCGACGTGCAGGTGGGAAATCTCGCCGCTCGGGACATGGGGAATCTCCACCGACACATCGCGCACCTGGCTTTGCAGGATCTGGCCGGAGCGCGCGGTGATGCTCACGCCGCTGTCCTCGACCCGCACCTCGCCTTCGGCCTTGCTCAGCCCCGGCCAGCCCGGCTGGTAGTCGAGCACGCCGTCGTGGACCTTGAAATACAGGCTCATCGCGTGCGCCTCCGGCGCCGCGCCCTTCTGCAACGAGCCCTGCCAGAGGAAGTACCCTTGCTCGATGCGCCCGCTCTTGATCGAACCCTTGAGCCAGGCGGCAAGGTCCTTGCTCATCTGCGGAATGACGGTGGGCAGATATTTGCTGGTGAAACGCGCATCGCCGTTGCTCATGCCGACGCGCAGGTCCATGTAGTCTTCCTGCGCAGGATCGCGCATCAGCCGGATCAGCATGTCACCGGCAAGGTTGCCCTCCTCGCCCTCGACCCGCATCAGGTGGCTGCCGAGGGTGAAGGCTTCATCGTTCAGTTGGAAGAACAACCGCGCGTGGGCGGTGCGGTAGCGCCAGGGCTCAGGGAACAGGGTCGCCAGGTGCAGCATGAAGTCCTGGGCATTGGCATCCAGGGTGCCGCCGCCAAGGTTGCCGCTGAAGGTGCCGTCGACGTTGGCCACGGCGGGGACGTCATGGAAGGCGCTGACGCCAATCTTCTCCAGGTTGGCGGCGTAGGCGACGCGTTCGGCGCCGGCGCGCTGCGGCCAGTAGTCGAAATTGACATTGTGCAGCACGCCGTGCGGTTTCAGGCCCTGCAACCAGGTGATGGCGGCGTCCGGCAATGGCGCCAGGGCGGTGATCACCGGGCCCAGCGGGGTCAGGTCCAGGCGGTCGGCTTGCAGTTGCCAGTGCTCCTCGCCCTTCATCCGCCGCGTCAGCGACAGTTCCACCTCACCCCAGCGGGCATCGCCCAGGTTGGCCGCCAGGTCGGCAACGCGCAGGTCGATGTCATCGCCATTGCGCTGGTAATACAGGCTTACGCCCAGATCGCTCAGGCTGACGGGCTTCTGCTCGCCCAGTGCAGCCTTGACCGACGGCGCGTTGAGGCGCGCGACGCCCGATACCGGCAGGCCTTTTTCGAGGCGCGCCCAGAACTCGCCGCCCGCCTTGAGCTCGGAAAGCCTCCAGGCACCGGTCAGGCGCTCGGGCAACCACTTCGACCAATCCGTCTGCGGCAGGCTCAGGTAGGCCTGCGCCGAGCTCTGCCGCCAATCGTCGCGATTCAGGCGGGCATCCAGCCGGGCCGCTACCGGCTCGCCGCCCGGTAGCGTCATACGCACGTCGAGGTGCTGACGGCTGCCACTGTGCAGCGTCATGCCGACATAACTCAGCGAGAGGGGCTGTGCCCCCTGCGGCAGCAGCGTCAGTTGGCTGTCCATCAGCGACAGGCGGCTCGGGGCCAGCAGGAGGTCGATCAGCTTGCGCGGGTCGCTGTCGCCGTGGCTGGGCAACCCTTCGGCATGCCACTGCCCCTGTTCGTCTTCCCGCAGGGTGAGCTGCAGGCCCTCCAGCTCCAGGCTGTCGATGCGCGGCTGGCGCGCCATCAGGCTGCCGAGCAGGTCCGGCGTCAGGCGCACGCGCTCCAGGCGCAGTGCATCGTTGCCAGCGCCCAGCTGGATGTCGCGGACCTCAATGATCGGGCCGAAGTCCTGCCAGTGACCTTCGAGCCCGCCAATGGTCACCGGCAGGCCGAGCTGGGCACTGGCCTTCTGCACCAGCTCGTCACGGTACTCGGCCACCAGCGGCACCAGCTGGCGCCCCAGGCTAACGTACAGCGCAAGCAGCACCAGCCCCAGGGCCAGCAGCCCCAGGAGCACGCGCAGCGACGCAGCGAACAGGCGCCCCATGTCAGGACGGCGCTCGTGGCAGAAGGTAAACGGTCATCGTGCAGGCTCCCAGCCATGCAGTAGCGAACCCCGTCTGACAGTGTGCGCCAGCGAAAGCTCCGCAACCGCCCGTTCCAGAGCGGCATTCCGTATAAAGCCAGGACATTGGGACCTGCCTCTCAAAGCAGGACAACGTCGTACTGTTCCTGGGAATACATGGCCTCGACCTGGAACTTGATGGTGCGGCCGATGAAGACTTCCAGGTCGGCGACGTTGCCCGACTCCTCATCGAGCAGGCGATCGACCACTTTCTGGTTGGCCAGCACCAGGTAGGAATCGGCCTGGTAGGCGCGGGCTTCGCGGAGAATTTCGCGGAAAATCTCGTAGCAGATGGTCTCGGCGGTCTTCAGCATGCCGCGCCCCTGGCAGCTCGGGCAGGGCTCGCAGAGCACCTGCACCAGGCTTTCGCGGGTGCGTTTGCGGGTCATCTGCACCAGGCCAAGCTCGGTGATGCCGATGATGTTGGTCTTGGCATGGTCGCGTTCGAGCTGCTTCTCCAGGGTCCGCAGGACCTGGCGGCGGTGCTCCTCGTCTTCCATGTCGATGAAGTCGATGATGATGATCCCGCCCAGGTTGCGCAGGCGCAGCTGGCGGGCGATGGCGGTGGCGGCCTCGAGGTTGGTCTTGAAGATGGTTTCTTCGAGATTGCGATGGCCGACGAAGGCGCCGGTGTTCACGTCGATGGTGGTCATCGCCTCGGTCGGGTCGATGATCAGGTAACCGCCGGACTTGAGCAGGACCTTGCGCTCCAGCGCCTTCTGCACCTCGTCCTCGACCCCGTAAAGGTCGAAGATCGGCCGTTCACCAGGATAATGCTCCAGGCGATCGGCGATTTCCGGCATCAGCTCTTCGACGAACTGCGTGATTTTCTGGAAGTTCTCCCGGGAATCGACGCGGATCTTCTCGATGCGCGGATTCACCAGGTCGCGCAGGGTGCGCAGCGCCAGGGACAGGTCCTCGTAAATCAGGGTCGGCGCGCCGACGGTCTGGATCTGTGCGGCGATCTGGTCCCATAGGCGGCGCAGGTAGCGGATATCGGCGAGGATCTCGTCCTCCCCGGCCCCCTCGGCGGCGGTGCGCAGGATGAAGCCGCCCTGCTCGACGATGCCCTCTGCCGCGACGCACTTGGCCACTACCTGCTTGAGGCGCTCGCGCTCGACTTCGTCTTCGATCTTCAGGGAAATGCCGACGTGGCTGGTGCGCGGCATGTAGACCAGGTAGCGCGAGGGAATCGACAGATGGGTGGTCAGGCGCGCGCCCTTGGTACCGATGGGGTCCTTGGTGACCTGCACCACCAGGCTCTGGCCTTCGTGCACCAGGGCGCTGATGCTCTCCACGGCGCTACCTTCGCGGGTGGATATCTCCGCCGCGTGAATGAAGGCCGCGCGCTCCAGGCCGATATCGACGAAGGCCGCCTGCATGCCCGGCAGCACGCGCACGACCTTGCCCTTGTAGATGTTGCCGACGATCCCGCGGCGCAGCGTGCGCTCGACGTGGACCTCCTGCAGGACGCCGTTCTCCACCACCGCCACGCGCGATTCCATCGGCGTGATATTGATCAGGATCTCTTCGCTCATGCGCCCTTCCTTATCGCGCCGGGAATTGGCAGCGCTACTTCGTGATCAAGACTGCCAGCAAGGGATGGAGAAGTCAGCCAGCAATGCAGCAGTTTCACACAGGGGCAGGCCGACCACGGCGCTGTAGCTGCCCTCCACACGACTGACGAACACCGCCGCGAGCCCCTGGATAGCATAGCCACCGGCCTTGTCATGGGGCTCGCCAGTGTCCCAGTAGCGCTCGGCCTCTTCCATCGAAACGCTTCGGAAGGTCACGCGACTGCTGACCACCTTCGCCTCGCAGCGTTCACGGTTGGCCACGGCCAACGCGGTGAGCACCTCGTGCTCGCGGCCGGACAGCGCCTGCAGCATGCCCAGCGCTTCGGCGCGATCGGCCGGCTTGCCGAGAATGCGCCCGTCGAGCACGACGGCGGTATCGGCGCCCAGCACGCAGACATCCGCGCGCTGCGCCAGGAAATGCAGCCCCGCCAGGGCCTTCTCGCGCGCCAGGCGCTCGACATAGGCGACGGCCGGCTCGCCGTCTTGCGGCGTCTCGTCGACGGAGGCGGGCACGATATGGAACGGCAGGCCGATCTGGGTCAGCAGCTCGCGGCGGCGCGGCGAGCTGGAAGCGAGGTACAACTGGGACATCAGAGACTCCCGAAGCCGGTCCGGCGCGACTGGCGCCAGCCCCGACGAAACGCCCCGCAGCGGGGCCTCAGTTGATGTTCAGGCGCAGACGCAGGGCCCGGAGCAACGTATAGACCCACGGCCAGAGCAGGCCACTGACCAGCGCCGGCAGCAGGAACACCAGGGTCGGAGGACGGTTGCCGGTCAGTGCGCTGATCCACAGCTGGACCAGTTGCGCCAGGCCGAACACCACCAGCAACACCAGGCATTGCTGCCAGATGGGGAACATCCGCAAACGCTGGTGCAGCGAAAGCACCAGGAAAATGATCAGGCTGAGGATCAGCGCGTTCTGCCCCAGCAGGGTGCCGTACAGCACGTCTTCGGCGAGCCCCAGCACCCAGGCGCTGAGCATGCCGACCTTGTGCGGCAGGTAGAGCACCCAGTAGGTCAGGAACATCGCCAGCCAGAGCGGACGGCCAATTTCCATGAAGCTGGGCATCGGCGCCACCGAGAGCAACAGCGCCAGGAGCAGGCTGAGCCAGATCGCCCAGCCGTTTCGCGAGCCTTGGGTGGCCATCAGTGGCGACTCCTTGCATCGGGCTGCGCCGGAGCCTGGGCTGCCGGAGCTGCAGGCGCGGCACCATTCGCACCGGCTGGATGCACCGGCTGCGACGCCGGAGTGGCGGGATGAGCGGCGTCCTGTGCCGGAGCGGCTGCTCCAGGCTGGGCCGTGGATTCGGCGGCCTTGCGGTCGGCCTCGGCCTGCGCCTCGGCGGCATCGGTGGCGCGCTGCTCGGGGGTGCGACTGTCGGTGAAGACCAGCAGTACATAGCGGCTGCGGTTCATCTTCGCGGTCGGCACGGCACGGATAGTGGCGAAGGGCCCGCCGGTATCGTGCAGCACCTCCTTGACGGTGGCCACCGGGTAGCCCGCCGGGAAGCGCTGACCCAGGCCGGAGCTGACCAGCAGGTCGCCTTCCTTGATGTCGGCGGTATCGGCCACGTAGCGCAGTTCCAGACGCTCCGGGTTACCGGTGCCCACGGCGATGGCGCGCAGGCCATTGCGGTTCACCTGCACCGGAATGCTGTGGGTGGTGTCGGTCAGCAGCAGCACGCGGGCGGTGTACGGCATCACCTCGACCACCTGGCCCATCAGGCCGCTGGCGTCGAGTACAGGCTGGCCCTGGAACACGCCGTCCTTCTCGCCCTTGTCGATCAGGATGCGCTGGGTGAAGGGGTTCGGGTCGACGCCGATCAGTTCGCCTACCAGCACCTTGTCGTCGACCAGGGCGGAGGAGTTGAGCAACTCACGCAGGCGCACGTTCTGTTCGGTGAGGGTGGCCAGCTTCTGCAGGCGGCGCTGCATCAGCAACTGCTCGGCCTTCAGGCGCTCGTTCTCGGCGAGCAGTTCGCTGCGGCTGGTGAACTGGTCGCGTACGCCTTCCCAGGCGCGCACGGGGAAGTCGGCGATACCATAGAACGGACTCAGCACGAGCCCCATCTGGCTGCGTACCGGTTTCAGATAATCGAAGCGGGCGTCGACCACCATCAAGGCGACCGACAGGACGGCGAGCACCAACAGGCGCGCGCCCAGCGAGGGCCCTTTGGAGAATATCGGTTTGATGACCGGCTCCTAGCTGTGCAAAGTCGGTTGAAGTTTCACCCGCCTGGACGAAACGTCAACCGACCTCTACAGGACTCCCCACCTTATTCGGTGGAAAGCAGGTCCATCGAATGACGGTCCATCATTTCCAGCGCCTTGCCGCCGCCACGAGCCACGCAGGTCAGCGGGTCTTCGGCGACGATCACCGGCAGGCCGGTTTCCTGGGCCAGCAGCTTGTCCAGATCGCGCAGCAGCGCGCCACCACCGGTCAGCACCAGGCCGCGCTCGGCGATGTCGGAAGCCAGTTCCGGCGGAGACTGTTCCAGCGCGCTCTTGACCGCCTGGACGATGGTCGCCAGGGATTCCTGCAGCGCTTCGAGCACTTCGTTGGAGTTCAGGGTGAAGCTGCGCGGTACGCCTTCGGCCAGGTTGCGGCCGCGGACGTCGACTTCGCGGACTTCGCCGCCCGGGAAGGCAGTGCCGATTTCCTGCTTGATGCGCTCGGCGGTGGATTCGCCGATCAGGCTGCCGTAGTTGCGGCGCACGTAGGTGACGATGGCTTCGTCGAAGCGGTCGCCGCCGACGCGGACGGATTCGGCGTAGACCACGCCGTTGAGGGAGATCAGGGCGATCTCGGTGGTGCCGCCGCCGATGTCGACGACCATGGAACCACGGGCCTCTTCCACCGGCAAGCCGGCGCCGATGGCTGCGGCCATCGGTTCTTCGATCAGGTACACCTCACGGGCGCCAGCGCCCAGGGCCGATTCACGGATGGCACGGCGTTCCACCTGGGTGGATTTGCACGGCACGCAGATCAGCACGCGCGGGCTGGGCTGCAGGAAGCTGTTCTCGTGAACCTTGTTGATGAAGTACTGCAGCATCTTCTCGCAGACGCTGAAGTCGGCGATCACGCCGTCCTTCATCGGACGAATGGCGGCAATGTTGCCGGGGGTACGGCCGAGCATGCGCTTGGCTTCGGTACCGACGGCCACCACGCTCTTCTGGCTGCCGTGGCTGCGGATGGCGACCACGGACGGTTCGTTCAGGACGATGCCGCGCTCGCGCACATAAATAAGGGTATTGGCAGTGCCCAGATCGATCGACAGATCACTGGAAAACATGCCACGCAGTTTTTTGAACATTGGAAAGAAACCCGTAGGTGGAGCGTGGGTGAAAAATGCGCGGGTAAAAAAGTGCGGCAAACTCTAACAATGACGGGGGTTTTGGGCAAGGCGGCAATTTATGCTAGATTCCTCGTTTTTCGGGCCCGCAGGCCCGTCCCAGCGGCCTTCGACCGTCCGCCGCGGGTTCTGTTCCCTGCCCCACAAATTCCTTCCGGCCAGGTCCAGTTCGAACCGGGCCGCTCTAGCTGGAGACCCCGATGGCGCTTGAACGCTCCGACGTGGAAAAGATCGCCCACCTCGCCCGCCTGGGCCTGGAGGAAGCCGACATTTCGCGTACCACCGACACCCTGAACAACATCCTCGGCCTGATCGACGCCATGCAGGCCGTCGACACCGACGGCGTGGAGCCCCTGGCCCACCCGCTGGAAGCCACGCAGCGCCTGCGCGCCGACGCCGTCACCGAGGAGAACCGCCGCGACGCCTACCAAGCCATCGCGCCGGCCGTGGAAGACGGGCTCTACCTCGTCCCGAAAGTCATCGAGTAAGCGAGAAGGACACGGACATATGCTGCATCAATTGACCCTCGCCGAAGTCGCCCGCGGACTCGCCGACAAGCAATTCTCCGCCCAGGAACTGGCCACTGCCCTGCTCGCGCGCATCAAGCAGCTCGACCCGCAGTTGAACAGTTTCATCACCGTCACCGAAGAAAACGCCCTGGCCCAGGCCAAGGCGGCCGACGAGCGGCGCGCCAAAGGCGAGACCGGTGCCCTGCTGGGCGCGCCGATCGCCCACAAGGACCTGTTCTGCACCCAGGGCGTGCGTACCAGCTGCGGCTCGAAGATCCTCGACGCCTTCGTCTCGCCCTACGACGCCACCGTCGTCGAGCGCCTGGCGGACGCCGGCACCGTGAGCCTGGGCAAGCTGAACATGGACGAGTTCGCCATGGGCTCGGCCAACGAATCCAGCCACTACGGCCCGGTGAAGAATCCCTGGGACACCTCCCGCGTGCCGGGCGGCTCCTCCGGCGGTTCCGCCGCTGCCGTGGCCGCGCGCCTGATCCCGGCCGCCACCGGCACCGACACCGGCGGCTCGATCCGCCAGCCGGCCGCGCTGACCAACCTCACCGGCATCAAGCCGACCTACGGCCGCGTGTCCCGCTGGGGCATGATCGCCTACGCCTCCAGCCTCGACCAGGGCGGCCCGCTGGCTCGTACCGCCGAGGACTGCGCGCTGATGCTCGGCGCCATGGCCGGCTTCGATCCGAAGGACTCCACCAGCGTCGACCAACCGGTTGACGATTACCTGGCCGCCCTGGCCAAGCCGCTGACCGGCCTGCGCATCGGCCTGCCGAAGGAATACTTCGGCGCCGGCCTCGACAGCCGCATCGCCGACGCGGTAATGAAGGTGGTCGAGCAGCTCAAGCAGCTCGGCGCAGTGGTCAAGGACATCTCCCTGCCGAACATGCAGCACGCGATCCCAGCCTATTATGTGATCGCCCCCGCAGAGGCCAGCTCCAACCTGTCGCGCTTCGACGGCGTTCGCTACGGCTACCGCTGCGAGGATCCGAAGGACCTGCAGGACCTGTACAAGCGTTCCCGCGCCGAAGGCTTCGGCGCCGAAGTGAAGCGCCGCATCATGGTCGGCACCTACGCGCTTTCCGCAGGCTACTACGACGCCTATTACCTGAAGGCTCAGAAAATTCGTCGCCTGATCAAGAACGATTTCGTCAGCGCCTTCGCCGAAGTCGACGTGATCCTCGGCCCAACCACGCCGAACCCGGCCTGGAAACTGGGCGAGAAGAACAACGACCCGGTCGCCCAGTACCTGGAAGACATCTACACCATCACCGCCAACCTCGCCGGCATCCCGGGCCTGTCCATGCCCGCCGGCTTCGTCGACGGCCTGCCGGTGGGTGTCCAGCTGCTCGCGCCATACTTCCAGGAAGGCCGCCTGCTCAATGTCGCGCACCAGTACCAGCAGGTCAGCGACTGGCACAAACAAGCACCGGCCGGGTTCTGAGGAAGGATTACGATATGCAATGGGAAACAGTAATCGGGCTGGAAATCCACGCACAGCTCTCCACCCAATCGAAGATCTTCTCCGGTAGCGCCACCACCTTCGGCGCCGAACCGAACACCCAGGCCAGCCTGATCGACCTGGCCATGCCCGGCACCCTGCCGGTGCTGAACCAGGAGGCCGTGCGCATGGCCTGCCAGTTCGGCCTGGCGATCAACGCCGAAATCGCCGAGCGCAACGTCTTCGCCCGGAAGAACTACTTCTATCCGGACCTGCCCAAGGGCTACCAGACCAGTCAGATGGACCATCCCATCGTCGGCAAGGGTTTCCTCGACATCACCCTGGAAGACGGTACCGTCAAGCGCGTCGGCATCACCCGCGCGCACCTGGAAGAGGACGCCGGCAAGAGCCTGCACGAAGACTTCCACGGCATGAGCGGCATCGACCTGAACCGCGCCGGCACTCCGCTGCTGGAGATCGTCTCCGAGCCGGACATCCGCAGCGCCAAGGAAGCCGTGGCCTACGTCAAGGCGATCCACGCGCTGGTGCGCTACCTGGGCATCTGCGACGGCAACATGGCCGAGGGCTCGCTGCGCTGCGACTGCAACGTGTCGGTGCGCCCGAAGGGCCAGGCCGAGTTCGGCACCCGCGCCGAAATCAAGAACGTGAACTCCTTCCGCTTCATCGAGAAGGCGATCAACCACGAAGTGCAGCGCCAGATCGACCTGATCGAGGATGGCGGCAAGGTGGTGCAGGAAACCCGCCTGTACGACCCGAACAAGGACGAAACGCGCTCCATGCGCAGCAAGGAAGAAGCCAACGACTACCGTTACTTCCCTTGCCCGGACCTGCTGCCGGTAGTGATCGAGCGTGCCTTCCTCGACGAACTGCGCGCCAACCTGCCGGAGCTGCCGGACCAGAAGCGCGAGCGTTTCCAGAGCCAGTACGGCCTGTCCGCCTATGACGCCAGCGTGCTGTCCGCCAGCCGCGAGATGGCCGACTACTTCGAACAGGTACAGGGCATCTGCGGCGACGCGAAGCTCGCGGCCAACTGGGTGATGGGCGAGCTCTCCAGCCTGCTCAACAAGGACGGCCTGGAGATCGAGCAATCGCCGGTTTCCGCCGAGCACCTGGGCGGCATGATCCTGCGCATCAAGGACAACACCATCTCCGGCAAGATCGCCAAGATGGTCTTCGAGGCGATGGCGGCGGGCGAAGGCTCGGCCGATGCGATCATCGAAGCCAAGGGTCTGAAGCAGGTCACCGACACCGGCGCCATCGACAGGATGCTCGACGAAGTGCTGGCGGCCAACGCCGAGCAGGTCGAACAGTACCGCGCCAGCGACGAAGCCAAGCGCGGCAAGATGTTCGGCTTCTTCGTCGGCCAGGCCATGAAGGCCTCCAAAGGCAAGGCCAACCCCGGCCAAGTGAACGAACTGCTGAAGAAAAAGCTCGAAGGTTAAATCGCCCTTCTTTTCCAGAAGAGTGCCAACGCTTGCGTTGGCCCGGCGAACGACCGGCCAGGGATGGCCCCCTCGGTGCTGCGACAAGGATGTCAGCGAGGCCCGCCTCCAGCACCGGGTAATTCGTCCTCTGGAAGCTCCATCATGTGGCGTTCACTCCCAACCTTCTTCTTTCTCGCCGGACTGGCCCTTCTGGCCGGCTGCAGCACCCCATCGTATGAGCGCGACTCGGGCGTCTCCGGCCGCGGCTACCGCGCCGAGGGCACCGCCTCCTATTACGGCAAGGCACACCACGGCAAGCGCACCGCCAGCGGCGAGCGCTTCAACCTCAACGCCCTGACCGCCGCGCACCGCACCCTGCCCTTCGGCACACGGGTGAAAGTCACCAATCTGAACAACGGCCGCAGCGTCGTGGTGCGGATCAACGACCGCGGCCCCTTCGGCCGAGGGCGCATCATCGATCTATCGCGCGCCGCTGCCGAACAACTCAACATGTTGCGCTCCGGCACCGCGCCGGTGCGCCTGGAAAGCCTCGACCAGGAGTAGGGATGAGCACCGACAACCGCAAGGCCGGCGAGCAGGTTCGCCGCGAAGTGATGGGCGACGCCTTCGTCGACCGCGCCCTGGGCAATGCCACCGAGTTCACCCAACCGCTGCAGGAGTTCGTCAACGAACACGCCTGGGGCGGCGTCTGGAACCGCGACGGCCTGCCGCGCAAGACCCGCAGCCTGATCACCCTGGCCGCGCTGACTGCGCTCAAGTGCCCGCAGGAGCTCAAAGGCCACGTGCGCGGCGCGCTGAACAACGGCTGCACGGTGGAGGAGATTCGCGAAGCGCTGCTGCATTGCGCGGTGTATGCCGGCGTCCCGGCGGCCATCGACGCCTTCCGCGCAGCACAGGAAGTGATCGACGCCTGGCAGGCGGACCAGAAGGCCTGACTTTCAGCAGTGCCGATAGGCGCTGTTTTCGGGCATGACCCGCCCCTACAAGGGAATTCGCAGCGCAGCAGTTCGCGAGCAAGCTCGCTCCTACGAAAAGCGCATCGAGCTTCGGCTCAAGCTCTTGGCTCTTGGCTCTTGGCTCTTGGCTCTTGGCTCTTGGCTCTTGGCTCTTGGCTCTTGGCTCTTGGCTCTTGGCTCTTGAAGACTTCCAGAGAAGTATCCCAACGCTCCGGATACCCCTTTCAGGAGGCCTCGTTGAAGCGGAGTTTCAGGGGTTGAGCGGCATGGATGCCGCGAGAGCCGCAATGGACCAGGGATGGCCCTTCGCGGCGGGCCCCTGAAACTGCGCTTCGACGAGGGTATTTTTCGCCTAGGCGAAAAACCGGATGGAGGGGCGAGACCTTTGCCCACTTTGGGTCGCTTGCCAACGTAGGTCGCCCGAGGGGGCGAAACAAGAAGGTCGCGCGCACGCCGAAGCGGCGCAAAAAATCTCACCCGAAGCAGCATGTAGGGCGGATAACCCGAAACAGGCTATCCGCCAGTGCCATGACGGCGGAGCCCATCGCGGACGGAGTCCGCTCCTACGAAAGCGTTCCGGTCGTTAGGGATAACTGAACCGCTTCACCAGCGTCAGCTCACCCGGCTGGCGCATGGGAATCAGGAAGGACTCCTGCTTCTCGTTCACCGTGCCCTCCTCCGTGACGATGGTCACCTGCGCCGTGGTCAGCGGCTTGGCCGCGTTCACGTCACCGGAGCTCTCGTCCTCGCTCCAACCGCCGCCGTAATAGTTCACGTAGACCAGGTACTGGCCCTTGAGCGGGGTCGGGCTGGCGATGATTTCCGGACCATAGCCGGTGGTCACGTCGACGTCCTGGGCGGCGCCATTGGGCAGCGAGCGATTGCCGTACCAGACGTGCCCGCCATCGGGCGTCACCAGGTGCAGGTCGAGGTCGGTGTTGTCCGAGTCCCAGGACAGCATGACCCGCAGCTTGGCCGGCACCTCGCCGCCACCGCCGCCGTGGTAGAACTGTACGCGCTTGCGCTGCTGGCCGTCCGGACTGATGACTTCGACGCTGTTGGAGCCCGAGGGGAAAGCAAAGGGACGATCGAACTTGCCGTCGCTTTCGACCCGCATCGGCATGGCCACGCCATTGACCACCAACCGTGCCGGCTCCTTGCTGTCCTTCGGCAGGGCGCGGATTTCGCCGCGAATGCGCGCGGTGTCGGACTGATCCGAGCGCGAATTCACCGAGGACGCCGGGTAGTTCACCGTCTGCCGGAAGTCGGCCTTGTCGCCGTCACCCGCGCGCCAGCCGCCCAGCGGCGTATCCATGTGGATCGGCGATTCGGCGGCCTGCGCGCCCAGCGGAATCAGGCTGGCGAGCAGGGACAGGCGGAGCGCATGGGCGAGTTTCATGACGATCATTCCAGTATCAGGCGACGGGCCAGGCTTTCCACGTAGCCCTCGTCTTGTCCATTGGGGTGCGCCTGGAAAGCCAGGTGCAGGTATTCATGAGCCAGGTCGAGCCGGTCCTGCTGGGAGTACAGGCCGCGTACGAAGATGCGCTGGCGTTCGCGATCGACGTAGGGCCGGCCGCTGCTCAGGCGGCATACGGCGAAGGAGTGCAATTCTTCATAGCCTGCCTCACCATCCAGGCGCGGGCGCCAGCTGCGTTGCTGCGTCTTGAGCCAACGTTCCGCCTCGGGCAATGGCTGGCAGGCGGCCACCGGGCTGCTCCAGCGGCTGAGGCTGGTGCGTGGGAAGGCACGGGCGAGGATGGCGTCGTAGCGCAACCCCGTGGCGGCCTGTTTCTGGGCGTCGCGCCAGGACAGCTTCGACGGCCCCGCCTCGTCGGAATGATAGGTGACGGTGCCGCCGGCCAGCACCAGATCGGCGGTCCAGGCAGCGATGCCGCGCGCCGCCTCGCTGGCCGGGCGCGGCGCCACGCGCTGGCGCTGGCTGCTGTCATCGATGCTCAGGCAGTCGCCGCGCGGCGCGCCGTTCTGCAACAGGTAAGTACGAATGGTCACCGCCAGCGCCTTGGCCGCTTCCGGCGGGGTGGCGGAAGCTTCGCGGTCGACTACGCGGGCAACGTATTCCTCGCGGGACAGGCGGGCCGTCAGGTGCGGGCCCTGCGCATCGCGCTCAAGGAAAAGGTCGCCGCTGCTGTTCACGTCGAGCCGCACGCCATTGGCGAACAGCACATTCTGTCGCCCCGTCAGCAGTCCTTCGGCGGCGGGCTGGTTACGCGCGTCGTAGACCTCTTTCAGCGGATAGCGGCTGAACAGGCTGACCTCCACGCAACGCCCCGGATCACGGGGCCAGGGCGCCGGTAGCGCGGCGCCGATGGCATTGCCGTAGGTCGCCAGCACGGTCTTGCTGGTGCCCGGCCCACGCGCCCACAGCGGCGTACCATCCACCAACCAGCCGGCGAATCCGCCTTCGCGCCTGCCGTTTTCTTCCCAGCTCCAGGTCTTCACCCGCAAGCGCCCGCCCAGTGCGGCCGGAGCGCGTCCGTCATCGGCGGCCAGGCTGACATCGAGCAGCACCTTCTGCGCCTGCTCCTGGGCCGGCAGGTGCTGAAGCTGGTCGAGCAACTCGGCGACCGGGACTTCGGTCTGCGGCCCCAGATGATCCAGTTGCGTGATCCAGGTCGGCGCATGACGCGCCTGCCAGTACTGCTGCCAGACAGCGTCGTCGATGCCCAGGCGCTGCGGCTGGAAATACAGCCCGCAGGACTTCACCAGCGCGGCGTCGCGCTCGACGCTCTGCCCGGCCCTGCAGCAATAGACCTCTTCCTTGCTCTCGCCACGGCAGTGGTAGGCCGGCTCCTGTTGACCGGTGTCGTTCAGCCAGGCGTAGACGAACAGCTTCCACAGGCTGCCCAGCGGCGCGCGAAGCTCAGCCGTCAATGGCTGGCGATCGAGCACCCGCTGCGGAGCGAGGCGCAGCAGTTCGTCACCCTGCGTGGTGCGCCAGGCCAGCTGCGCCGGCTCCTGCGCTCCAAAGGCGCAGAACGGCAACAGCAGGATCAGCCCGGCGAAGCGCACGCGCATTTACTGGACCTTGATCTTCGCCAGGGCCGGCTGCTGCTCCAGCGCCTGCTCCTGCGGCGCGTAGAGGCGCTGGTAGCGCGCCGGCGGCAGCACGAAGCTGCCCTTCTGCGAGAAGCGGACCAGATGGCGGAAGCGCAGCTCGCCGCCCAGGGTATCCACCGGCACGCCGTAGAACAGGTCGCCCGGCTCGTTGCGCGCGCGCTCCAGGCTGGTGGCCTCGGCGCCGCCCAGACCGCTGATCTGCAGGCCCCAGGTGGTGCGCTCGACGTCCGCGCCCGGCGGCAGCGGCACTTCCAGCATGCCGTAGCGCAGGGCTTGGGCCTGATCGGTGGTGAGAGTCACTTCGTCCAGGTACAGCTCGTCGCTGGACAGCGGCTTGTCGCCCAACTCCTCGGCGTTGAAGGCAAAGGCTTCTTCACCCGGCACCAGGCGCAGCAAGCGGCGTTTGATGGTGACCGGCAACTGGCTGGCCGGCGCTTCGGCGCTGCGGAAGGTGATGGAGGCATTGAGCGGGCGCGACGGTGCGGCGGTCAGGTCGAGCTGCGCCGGAACGCCGCCGCCCTGCCATTTCCAGAACGCATCGCCCGTGGTGCTCTGGCCTTCCTTCCAGCCGGCCACCGGCTTGGGCAGTTCAGCAGCCGGCGCGGCCGCCACGGCACGCTGCATCCAGGCCAGAGCCAGGGCACGCTCGATGGTGGACTGCTGAGGCGCCAGGCTCAGCAGTAGCGAGCGGGCGCGATTGGCGTCCAGCGAGCCACTGTAGAGCTGCACGGCACGGGCGAACGGTTGCTCGCTGGTATTGAGCGTCAGGCGCGCGGCATCCAGCTGCTTGGCGAAGCCTGGCGGCAATGCGAGCTTGCTCTGCTCGGCCAGACTCGCCGTCAGTACACGAGCAACTGCCAACCCCAGTTCGGAGTCCGGCTGGCCCATGACCAGGCTGTCTTCGCTGTCGAAGTCGTTTACCGACTTCGACGTCTCGCCGGTGCCGACGTTCTGCAGGTCGGCAAGCAGGCCGCTGGCCAGGGTCTGCACCGGCAGCTGCATGTCGCGGGCGAAGGCCAGGATCAGCGCTCGCTGCAACAGCGGCGTAGCGCTGGCGCGGGCGGAGTACAGCTCCAGCACGCGCTGCCAGTGATCCGGCGGTAACTGGATTTCCAGGGCGCGGCTGGCGTACCAGTCGGCGTAGTAGGCGTAGGCGGTGAGGAAGGCGTCGTTGTCTTCGCCGCCCCACCAGGTGAAGTAGGCATCCGGGCCGGCCATCTGCACCAGACGCAGGCGGCTGGTCTGCATGATCAGGCGCAGGCGGTCGCGCACGCGCGGCTCGCCATTGGCCAGCATCGGGTAGGCGATGCTCAGCGGCAGCAGCTGGCTGGCGGTCTGCTCGACGCCGCCCCAGGGGTAGTTCAGCAGCGAATCGAGGTTGCCGCGCAGCAGGGCCTGGGCACTGTCGTCCAACCGCAGGGTCACGTCGCGGGCATCCGCCGGCAGTTGCAGCGGGGTGTTCTGCGCGTTCACCTGCAGCGGCTTGGACTGCAGCACCTGCCAGCTGTCGGCCACCAGGCTGAAGTGGACGCCGAGGCTGTCGCGTACCTGGCCGTCCTGGCGCAGTTCCACGCTCCAGTCGCCATCGCTGAGCGGCTGTTGCGGCAGGGCGATGTAGTTGACGCCGCGCTTGAGCGCCAGCGCCTGGGTCTTCTCCTCGCCGTTGGCGCGGATCAGCAGTTCGGCCTTGGTGTCCTGTTCACCCTGGTTGAACACGAACAGCCCCAGGTCCGGCGCGTCGCCGCTGCGGAAGCGCTTCGGCCCGCTCCATTTCAGGTACAGCGGTTTCTCGGAACGGATGAACTGTTTCTTCTGGCCCACCTGGCCTTCGTCATCCATGGCGCGGGCGGTGATGCGCCAGCGGGTCAGGGAGTCGGGCATGCGGAACTTGAACCGGGCCTTGCCGTTGGCATCGGTGACCAGCTCCGGTTCCCAGGCGGCGGTGTCCACTTCCTCGCGGCGCGGGCGTTCCAGCACCTTCACCCCACGCTCGCTGCGGTTGGCGCGGCCGGGGGCGCTGGGCGTGCCGGGCAACGCGACGTCGTAGCTGATGAACGACAGGCTGGCGCTGGTGCGCACGTTGTTGCGGCGCGGGTGGTAGAAGAACTGGTCGATGCCCGGGGCGATCTCCGGTTGCAGCGCGTAGATCATCTCGTCCACCACGCTCACGGTGAGGTGGCTGGAGACCGGTTTGCCGGCGTAGGTGGTATCGAGGTTGACGGTCACCGTCTCGCCCGGCTCGTAGCGTTCCTTGTCGGTGCTGACGGCGATGTCCACCTGCGGCACGGCGACCTTGATGCCGGCGTTCTGGAAGCTGTAGTCGCCGCTGCGGGTGTAGAGCACGGAGAAGGTCAGGTTCGGCGAGAAGTCCGGCTTCACCGGAATGCGCGCGCGGTACTGGGTCGGGTTGAGCTTCTCCAGCTTCAGCCAGTCGCCGCCCTTGGACAGCAGCGCGGTGGCTTCGACCTTGTCGCGCTCCAGCGAGAGCAACGCGTCGTCCACCGGTTCGGGGAAGGTGATCAGCGCCAGGGCTTCCTCACCGGCCTTGTACTCGGCCTTGTCGAGGACGATTTCCACGGTGCCCGGCACGGTCTTCACGCCGTCGCCGCTGACCGAGTGGCCGGTGCCGCCGAGCAGTTGGCCGGCTTTGTCGCGCAGCTCGACGCTGTAGGTGCCGGGCTTGTCGAAGGTGATGGAAAACTTGCCGCCCTGCACCGCGCCGTCGCCGCTGCTGCGGTCTTCCAGGCGCAGCCAGCGGTAGGCGGTCGGCTGGATCTGCGTCTGCTGCTCCGCGGTGTAGCTGAACTCGACCTTGTCGCCGGCGGCGCTGAAGCGCTGCGGCGCGCTCACGCGGTAGCGCGCGGCGCCGCGTTCGATAAGGATTTCCTTGCTGGTCTTCACCCGGTACGCGGCGCCATCGCTGGCGAACACGGTGAGCATGTAGCGGCTGGGCTTCTCCGCCGCCGGCAGCTCCAGCGCGGCGCGGCCCTGGTCGTCGGTGGTGATCTCAGTGCTGGACAGCTCCACGGGGAACTGGCCCAGGTACTGCAGTTCGTTGTCCACCATGGACAGCTGCTGGGCGCGCAGGCTCAGCTCCAGGCGGGCGTTGGCCACCGGCTTGCCGTCCGGGTAGAGCAGGATCAGGTTGCCCTTCACCGGCTCGCCGGTCTTGAAGTCCGGCTTGGCGAGGTCGAGGGAAATCTCGAAGTGCGGCTTGATGTACTCGGCAACGCGGAAGGCACTGCTGTAGGTCTGGTCGCGGTAGTCGAAGCGCAGCTCGTAGCCTCCGGCCACGGCGTTGGCCGGCAGCTGGAAGCGGCCGTTGGTGCCGCTCTTGGCGTCGTACTTGAGGTCCAGGGTCTGCAGTGTGGTGCCGGCGGCGTCGATCACCGACAGGCGCAGCGGCGCGCTCTGCGGCGCCTGCGATTCGCGGGAGTTCTTGAACTCGCGGCCGACGATCTTCAGCGACACCCAGTCGCCCGGACGGTAGAGCGGACGGTCGGTAAAGGCGTAGAGCTTGGTGTCGTAGATTTCGCTGTCGTAATAGAAGTTCTCGGAGACGAAGACACCGCCCTCCTCGTCCTCGCCGATCACGAAGGAACGCTCTGGGCTGACGTGCTGCAGGCGCAGCAGGCCATCGGCATCGCTGCTGCCGCTGCTCATCACGCCCAGGCCGTCGGTCCACAGCACCTTGGCGCCGGCCACCGGCGTGCCTTCATGCTTGCGAGCGGTCCACACCAGCAGCTCGTTGCCCGCAATCTTGCTCACGGCGACGCTGTTGGAGACGAACACCACGGTGGTCGCACGGTATTTGCCGACCAGCGCCTCGACCAGATAAAGGCCGGGTTTCAGCTTGCCCAGCGGCACATAGACGTTACCCGGTGCGACGTTGATGAACTCGCTGGAGGAGCCCATCAGGGTCACGTCCTTCGGCGGCTGGATGGGCTTGGCGTCCCACAGCGGGTAGCGGAACTGGCTGACCATCGGCAGGCCCGGGATCGGCGCGTACTGCGGCTGCGCGTCATAGGGTGTCGGCGCAGCGATGGCGTTGCCCATCTTCAGCTCGGGCACCACGGCGGTGACCTGCTGGCGCGACTCGTAGGAGAAGGTCCGCTGCATCACCCGACGCGACTTGCGGTACCAGTTGTCCCACAGGTAGGCCAGGGTGTTGGACAGGCCCTCGCCCTTGAACTGCCCTTCGGACAGCACACGGTGCAGGTTCTTCTGGCGTTTGAGGAAGTCCAGCGGCTGGTCGATGCGATAGACGCGGATATCCGCGCCCCCGTAGGGCTCCATGCGGTAGCGACGATAATCGCGGCCCGGCGCTTCCAGGCGCACCTTGGCCACTTCGTCGGAGGCGAAGCTCGAGTCGGCGAGCAGGAAGAACGACTCGCCAGCCATGGGCGTGTAGCCGCTGGCCGGGACGTCGTCATCCGCTTGCACCAGTACGGGCGCTGCGGCGAACAGGCCGACGCAGGCCAGGGCAGCGGCCACGCCGCGCAGCGCGTTCATCGGGTCAGGAAGGACAAGCGATAGACGCCGATAAAGTTGGGATTGGATTCGTCGGGTATCCATCGGGTGTCCTTCCATGTCATGAGTTGTTGCAGGCTGACCGAGCGCATGCCGTTGTCGGTCGCCGTACGAGTGCCGGTGTGATAAGCGATGTCGCGGCCCATCCAGATCATCAGATGCTGGTCATCGCCCTGGTCGAAGAACATCAGGTCGCCCGGCCGCGCCTGGTTGAGGTCGCGGCCGACGAACTGGCTGTTGTATTGAATGAGTTTGATCGCATTGACGTAGGGGCCGGTCTTGCCGCCGCCCTGCTGCCAGGTCTGCGCCAGATTGCGCTGCGCGTCGGACAGTTCCAGCTCCGGAGGCAGGTAGCGGTTGGACATGCCGTTGGCGCGCAGCCACTTGGCGTCGTGCACCTTCAGCGCCTCGTTGGCGGCGAAGCGCACGAGGCCCGCGCAGTCCTGCTGGTACCAGCGCGGATTCGGGCCGCGGCGCAGCTGCTCCTCGGCGATGCGCACGAACCAGGCGCGGAACACCTGGGTCTGCTGCGCATCCAGCGCCGGCTCCGCCGCGTGCGCCAGCGTGGCGACCAGCAGACCGGCGAGCAGTGTCAGTGGCTTTCCGATCACAGCGCCTTCCAGTCCAGCGGCAGCCACTGCCATGCGCCACTGGGCCCGCTGCCGGCCGGCAGGGTCAGGGCGTAGGAGCCATTGCCGGCGAGGGTCTTCAGGCGCGGCAGGAGCAGCGTGTCGGCAGCGTTGCGGAACACCGGCTCGATGTCCTGCGGCAGGCTGTCGAGGGTTTCGCGCTGGAGCAGTTCGGACAGCGTCTTGGGCGCGAGGTACGCGGGCACCAGGGCGTCCTTGGGCAATACGTCGGCCAACGGCGGGAAGCGCTTGGCCAGGGTGTTGCGGGCCTTGTCCAGCAGCTTGTCGTCGATGGAGAACAGCAGGGTGTTGCCATCGCGCAGCAGGCTGACGCGGAAGAAGCCGTTGCCGCTGACCTGGTCGGGATTTTCCGCCTCGCTGGCCGGATACTGGCCGAAGCGCGAGCTGACCTGGCGCTGCCAGAGGCGACCGTCACCCTCCGCGCGGCTTTCCACCTCGAAGGCGCCACCCTCCACATTGGCCTCGTAGGCGCCGATCATGCTGCCGAACAGCTTGCCCAGCTGCTCGTCCAGCTCGGGGCTGGCGGGGGCGTCGAGCTTCACCGCGAGCAGCGGCGAGTGCAGGCGCGAATCGGGATACCAGCACAGGCCGGCGGCGCCGGAGAGGTGCTCGGAGAAGGACGCGGCCATCTTCTGCTCGGCGCCCAGCTTCACCAGCAGGTTGTCATACAGGCCCGGCGTCACCGGCAACGCCACGCAGGCGCTGGCGCCCATGGGCATGGCCTGCCACACGGAGGTGAAATCCAGCTCCGGTTGGCGGGCGACTTCACTGAGCGCCAGGTAGCTGTGCCAACCCTCCTTGTCCTGCTCGAAACGCACACCGGCGAAGGTCGGGATGAAGCGCTGGTAGCCCATGGCGAGCACGCTGGCGCCCAGGGTGATGCGCTGCTTCAGCTCGCCGCGCGGCTCCAGGGCGAAGTCCTTGGCGAACAGCGGCTCGCCCTCGAGCAGGGTGCCCAGGTCCTTGGCAATGGCGGCGTCCGGCTCGCCCAAGCCGCTTTCATCGGCGGCGGTGAACAGCATCTTCGGATTCGACAGCACCAGCATCTGGTCGCCACGGGAAACGAACAGCACGCTCTTCTCGGCGCCGTAGCGCAGGCTGTAGACCGGCGTGGCAGCGCCCTTCACCTGGATTTCCGAGACCTTCTTGAGCTGGCTATCGTCGGCGGCGACCTTCGCCAGCGGCTCCAGGAGCTTGGCCAGGCCACCACGGCGCAGGACCACCATGAAGTCGCGTAGGCGGCCGTCGGCACCGCGCCAGAGGGCGACCTGGGCCGGCTGGTCGAGCAGTTCCTCGATCACGCTGTCCTTCAGGGTCAGGTCGTGCTCGTAGACGATGCGCCGCAGGGTGCCGGTCAGGCCCAGGCGATCGGCGTTGTTCTCGTAGTAGAAGACGAAGTCTTCGGTGAGCACGTCGCGCAGCAGCGGCACTTCCAGCACCGCCTTGGGCAACTGGCTGAGCGAGGCGCTCTCGATCAGGGCGTCGGGGCGCATGAGATCGCGGGTAACCTCCGGACTCTCCGGCGCTTCCAGGGTGCCGACCGGCGCGGAGTGGAAAGCCGGAATCAGGCCGAAGGCCAGGGCCAGGCCGCCGGCGACCAGCACGGCAGCGACCACGCCGATGGCGATCAGCGGCCCGCGGCGCGTGGCCTGGGCTGCCGGTGGCGTGGGAGTGCTGTCTTGGCTGCTGGAGGGCGTGTTTTCGCTCATGGATCGCTTGTCCCGTGTCATCCCTGCGAGGGGCGAATTCAGTAGTTGAAGGTCTTCACCAGCACCAGATCACCGATGGTGCGCATGGGCACCACGAAGGTCTCGCGCTTCTCGTTGACGGTATTTTCGTTGAACACCAGGTTGATCTCGGCGGTGATCACGTCCTGCTCGTGGTTGCCTTCCTGGAAGTTGTAACCCTGGCTGGCGTTGTAGTTGCCCCAGTAGTTCACGTAGACCAGGTAGGTGCCGTGCAGCGGCGCGGCCATGGTGAACATTTCCGGGCCGGGGCCGTCGACGCCGTCAGGGTCGAGGCCGCCGCCGTTGCTCAGCCGCGGGTGGGCCCAGAAGGCATGTTGGCCGTCGGGCGTGACGATATGCAGGTCGAGTTCCGCCTTGGGGTCGTTCCAGCCCAGCGCCAGGCGGATGCGCGGCGGAATGCGGCTGTTGTTGGCCTCGTAGTACTGGAGGCGCTTGAGGGATTTGCCCTGGTCGCTGCTCACCGCGACGCTGTTGCTGCCGGCGCCGAAGTTGTAAGGGCGGACGAACTTGCCTTGGGCATCGGTATACAAGGGCAGCGGGTTGCCGTTGACCACCAGGCGCTGAGCGCGGTCGATGCCGGACACTTCACGCAGATGGCCTTCGATCAGGCTGCGGCCGCGCACGCCACCACGGTCGATGGGCGGCGTGGGATAGGCCACGCGGGGCACGCTGGGATCATCGTTCAGGCCGGAATAGCGCCAGCCGGCGGTAGGACTGCTCAGCTCGGCCCCCGGCTCGGCAGCGACCACCGCCGCCAGCAGACAGGCCGGCAGGCAGGAGACGGCACACAGAATCCGGCGTGTGGGGTGCATGAACAATCCTTGATCGTGCAGAAGATCGCCAAATGTAACCGTTCTTGTACAACGAATAAATGAACTTCACTGCGTCTTGGCGGCACAGTGCTGTCTTTCAGCAAAGTCTTACAAGGCTCTTCATATTTGTCGTACTTCGACGATCTGCAAATACGCCTCGTCGGCGATTACATCCAGCCGCCCCACTGCAACAGGAAGATGCCGATATTGGTGGTTACCGCCGCCGCCAAGGTGGTGATCACGATGATCGAGGCGGCCAGCTCGTGGTTACCGTTTGCCGCGCGGGCCATCACGAAACTTGCAGCCGCCGTCGGGCTGGCGAAGTAGAGGAAGAGTACGCCCAGTTCCGCACCGCGAAACCCATAGAACCAGGCGCCGAAGGTGCAGATCAGCGGCAGCCAGACCATCTTCATCAGGCTGGCGCTCAGCGCGATGCCGCCACTTTCCCGCAGTGACGCCAGCGACAGGGTGCCGCCGATGCAGATCAGCGCCAGCGGCAGGGTCATCTGGGCAAAGTAGTCGGCGGAGGTCAGCAACCAGGCCGGCAGCGCGATCTGCAGCCAGGAGAACGGCAGCGCCGCCAGCACGCCGAGTATCAGCGGGTTGCGCAGTACGCTCTTGAAGATGCTCCAGGGGTCGGACTTCATGCTCGGGCTGTAGATCGCCAGCACCACCGACGAGAGCGTGTTGTAGCAGAGGATCACCAGGGCGGCGAGAACGGAACCCAGCGCCAGGCCGTGGTCACCATAGAGATTGGTGGCCAGCGCCAGGCCGATGATGCCGTTGTTGCCGCGAAACGCTCCCTGGGTATAGACGCCACGATCCGCACGGGGCACCCGCCAGATCGACCATCCCCATGCAAACAGGAAGCCCACCAGGGTCGCCACGCAGAAGTACAGCAGCAGCGCCGGACGCGCCGCGCTGTGCAGGTCGGAATGGTAGATGCCGAGAAACAGCATCGCCGGCATGGTGGCGTTGAACACCAGTGCCGAGGCGGTCTGGATGAACTCCGGATTGATCGCCCCCAGACGGCGCAGCAGCACTCCGAGGAACAGCATGGCGAAGACCGGGGCGGTAATGCCGAAGGTCTGGAGCAGAAGAGCGAGCATGGGGCGGAACGTTCAGGACGTTGGGAACGGCAATCATAGCAAGCTAAGTACCGGTCCCGCCGGGGCAAATCAGGCCTCGGCTGCCTCTTCGCGCACCGGTGCTGGCAGCTCCAGCGGCTTGGGCGCTTCGCCGTCGGCCAGGCGGGTCAGCTTGCCGTCCACTGTGGCGCCATTCTCCATGCTCAGCTGGCGGTACTGGATGTTGCCGACGACACGGGCGTTGGAGTGCAACTCCAGCAGGTGCTCGACATGGAGGTCGCCAATGATGGTGCCGTCGATCAGGGCGTCGTAGCTGCTCACGTTGCCCTCGATCCGTCCCTCCGCGCTCAGCGCCAGCAAGCTCGCCGCACCCGGCTTGTGGCTGACATTGCCCCTCACGGTACCGAGGATCTTCAGGCCGTCTTCGAACTGCAGGTCCCCTGCCAGCGAGACATTGCCCGACAGCAGGCTGGAGAACTTGTCCACCGACACCTGCGGCGCCTTCTTTTTGCTGTTGCCGAACATCTGTCCCCCTAGATGGACTACTTGCCAGGTTTCTGCTGGCGGAAGAAGGCCAGCTCAGTCTTCAGTTTCTTGATCTCGGCGGACATCGCGTCGATCCGCCGCATCAGTTGCTCGCGATTGGCCTGGTTCTCTTCGCCTTGCAGGCGCCGCTCTTCCAGCGCCGTGGTCAGGCGGGCGTTCTCGGTTTCCAGCGCCTCGATGCGCTGGCGCACCTGCCCGTCATCGTGCGTGCGCAGCAAATAGGCCCCCGCCAGCGCCGCGGCCAGGGCAACGCAGAGCAGCGGGGCAATCACCCCCACCCGGCCCCGGCGGCGAGGAACGTGGGGCTGATGCTCGGCACGCAGCAGGTCCCGGGTGGAAGGTTTCCTAGTCCGAGGCCAGGCCATCGCTGTCGATCTCCATGCCGCCCAGAGAGAGGAAGTTCTGCGGGTCGACGAACTCGCCGTGGTAGAGCACCTCGAAATGCAGGTGCGGCCCGGTGGAGCGCCCTGTGGAGCCCACCTTGGCGATCTCCTGGCCCGGCAATACCACGTCCCCCACCGTCACCAGCAGCTTCGAGGCGTGGGCGTAGCGGGTCACCAGGCCATTGCCATGGTCGATTTCGACACGGTTGCCATAGGAGGGATTACGGTCGGCGACGACCACGCGGCCACCAGCGGCGGCGTGAATGGGGCTGCCCGTGGGTGCCGAGAAATCCTGGCCGGAATGGAAGGCCAGGCGGCGATTGAAGGGGTCGACGCGGTTGCCGAAGGGCGAGCCCAGGCGCGCGTCCTCCATCGGCCGGCGGGCCGGAATGGCCATGAAATCGGCGCTGCGCCGGGCAACCTGGTCCATCAACTGATCGAAGACGCGCCGCAGGCAGCGGGCGGAACGCTCGTTCTGCTCGATGTCGGTCGAAGGCAACGGCTCGGCGCAGGGACGCGGCGGCAGCAGGATGCCGCCTTCGCCGTTGACCGAGTGCCGCACCTCGGGCGCCTTGGCCTGCGGGACCAACTCGGGGTCGAGCTTCGACAGCTTGCGGGCAATCTCTTCATGGCTGTCGACGGCCTGCAGCAGGTAGGCGGCGTCCTTTTCCAGCACCTGCAGGCGCCCGGACAGCTGGCCGATACGCTCGGCGGCAAAGCGCTCTTCCGGTGCCTCGGCACTGCTTTCGGCCTGAACGGCGGGTGGCACGGTGGGCTCTACATGGGCGCGCCCCACCCAGATGCCGCCGGCAAAAGCCGCAACGGCCACCACCAGCGACACGCACGCCCCCCCCAGCAGGAGCCGGCGCGGATCGACCAGGCGCAGGTCCGAGCGGGTCAGGGCCTGCCGTGACGGGGAAAGGGACTTCATGACGGTACCGTTGAGCTGCCGTGAAGCCGGGCAGAGCCCGGCCGGGGCGGACAGGGTACCTGTTATTGAAAATTTCGCAGCGACTAAACACTGGAAAATGTAAGAAATTAAGAAGAATTCATCCCTTTTGAGATAACTCTCAGACGTTTCTTACTAACCAGATCACACTCTGCCAGGGAATCAAACTGCCATCAGGCCGGCAACACCGCCTCCATTTCCCGCAGCCGGCGATCTTCCAGGCGCAACTGCCGGGGGTGGAAACGCTTGAGGCTGCCGCGGTGGCCGATGCTGATCAGGGTGACGCCCGGCAACTGTTCCAGCAGCACCTGATAGACCGCCGCTTCGTCGGCCTCGTCCAGGGCCGAGGTGGCCTCGTCGAGGAACAGCCAGCGCGGGGAGTAGAGCAAGGCGCGGGCGATGGCCAGGCGTTGCTGCTCGCCGGGGGACAGCACCCGCTGCCAGTGATCGGCTTCGTCCAGGCGCGGGACCAGCGCCTCCAGACGACACAGGCGCAGGGCTTCCTGCAGTCGCTCCACGCTGTGCTGGTCGGGCTGCTCCGGGTAGCTCAGCGCCTGCGCCAGGGTGCCGATCGGCAGGTAGGGCTTCTGCGGCACGAACAGGCAGCGCGCCTCGGGCATCTGCACCACACCACTGCCGTAGCGCCACAGGCCGCTCATCGCGCGCAGCAGGGTACTCTTGCCGCCACCGGAGGGGCCACCGATCAGCACGTGTTCGCCAGGATTCACCACCAGGCTGGCCGGCTCCAGCAGCTCGCGACCGCTGCCAAGGCTCAGGCTGAGGTTCTGCAACTGGAGATTTTCGCCGCTCTTGCGCACGTCGATGTCGGCCGACTCGCTGGCCGTCTCGGCCATTGCGCCACGGAAGCTCAGCAGACGGTCGCAGGTGGCACGCCAGGTGGCGAGGCTGGCGTAGGCATCGATGAACCAGCTCAGGCCGTCCTGCACGTTGCCGAAGGCCGAATTGATCTGCATGAGTTCGCCGAGCTGGATCTGCCCGGAGAAATAACGCGGCGCGGCCACGATGAAGGGGAACACGGTGGCGATCTGCGCGTAGCCGGAACTGAAGAAGGTCAGGCGCTTCTGGACTTTCATCAGTTCCCAGAAATTGCCCCAGACATTGCGGAAGCGCGTCATCAGCCGTTCGTTCTCGTTGGCCTCGCCGTTGTACAGGGCGATGCTCTCGGCGTTCTCGCGCACCCGCACCAGGCCGAAACGCAGGTCCGCCTCGAAGCGCTGCTGGCGGTTGTTCAGGCCGATCAGGCGACGGGCGATCAGGTGGGTCAGCCAGCTGCCGACCGCCGCGTAGAGCAGCGCGGCCCAGAACATGTAGCCGGGGATGGAGATGCCGAACAGCTCGATGCTGCCGGACACCCCCCAGAGGATCACGGAGAAGGACACCAGGCTGACCAGGTTGCGGATCAGGCCCAGGCCAAGGGTCAGGGTGGTGTCGGTGAAGCTGTTGAGGTCTTCGGAGAGACGCTGGTCGGGGTTGTCGGTGTGACCGCGCTGCTCCAGGCGGTAGTAGTTCTTGTCGCCCAGCCAGGCGGCGAAGTGCTTCTCCGTCAGCCAGCGGCGCCAGCGGATGGTGAGCATCTGGGTCAGATACAGGCGATAGACCGCCGTGAGGATGAACACCGCCGCGATGCCGCAGAACATCAGCATCAGGTGGATGAAGCTCTTCAGGTCCTTGTTCTGCAGGGCGTTGTAGAAGTCGCGATACCAGCTGTTGAGCCAGACGCTGAGGCCCACGCCGACCAGCGACAGCGCGATCACCACGATCAGCAGCAGCCAGGCCGTGCCCTTTTCTTCGCTGCGCCAGTAGGGCGCGGTGAGTTGCCAGACCCGGTGGAAGAAATGGCTGCGAACGGCGTCGTTCGCCGCGCGGTATTCGGCGCTGTCGGTCATGGAATCAAGCTCGCACGGCTGAAAATAAAAGGAGCGCTCAGTTGGCGCTCCTCGTGTTATCGATTACTTAACGCCTCACCGGGCGCTTCTGCAGCTTACGCTGCAATGTTCGCCGGTGCATACCCAGGGCACGGGCGGTCGCGGAGATGTTGCCATCGTGTTCGGCCAGCACGCGCTGGATATGCTCCCACTGCAGGCGATCCACCGACATGGGATTTTCCGGCACCAGGGTATCCAGGTTGGCGTGCTCGGACAGCAGCCCGGTCAGCACGTCGTCGGCGTCGGCCGGCTTGCACAGGTAGTTGGTGGCGCCACGCTTGATGGCCTCCACCGCGGTGGCGATGCTGGAGTAGCCGGTGAGGATCACCACCCGCATCTCGGGGTCCAGCTCCAGCAGCTTGGGCAGCAGTACCAGGCCGGAATCGCCGTCCATCTTCAGGTCGAGAACGGCGTAGTCGGGCAGGTCCTCCTTGGCCAGGGCCAGGCCTTCTTCGGCAGAGCTGGCGACCGACACCCGCAGCCCGCGGCGGGTCATGGCGCGGGCCATGACGCGGGTAAAGGTGGCATCGTCGTCCACCAGCAACAGGTGGGGCTGCTCTTCGCCTTCGAACTGGATCTCTTCGCTCATGGGACTTCCTCGCAGACGTGGCCCTCAAGCCACGCCATAGCTTCTTGGCAGACGCAACTCCGTCAGAGTGCCGCCATCTTCATGGTTGTACAACTTCACCGTACCGCCCGCCCGCGTCACGCTGGCCTGGCTGAGGAACAGGCCGAGGCCGAAACCCTTGCCCTTGGTGGTGAAGAAAGGCTTGCCGAGCTGCTCGGCAATGGCCAGGGGAACGCCCGGCCCCTGGTCGCGGATGCTCAGGCAGATTTCCCCGGCATCCCAGTCCAGACGGACATCCAGGTCGTCCGGGCAGGCGTCGGTCGCGTTATTCAGCAGGTTGAGCAGCGCCTGGCTCAGGTCGGTGGGCGGAACCATGCGCGGCGCCTTGCCCTTGCCGAGGGTCTGGTAGCGGTAGCTGGCTTCCGGACGCATCAGGTGCCAGCGGTGCAGGACCGAGTCCACCCATTCGTCGGCGCCCTGCTCGACCACCGCCTGCCGACGATCGGCCTCGGCGGCGCGCACCAGGTGCTGCAGGGTGTCCTTGCAGAGCTTCACCTGCTCCTGCAGCAGGGCGAGATCTTCCTGCAGCAGCGGCTGGTCCGCATTGGTCTGGCGCAATTCCTTGAGCAGCACGCTCATGGTCGCCAGCGGCGTGCCCAGTTCATGGGCGGCGCCAGCGGCCTGGGTGGCCACGGCGAGCAGTTGCTGGTCGCGCATGCCTTCCTCGCGGCGCTGGGCCTGCAATTGCTCCTGCCGGCGCAGCGATTCGGACATGCGCGCTACGAAGAAGGTGATCAGCGCGGCGGCGAGGGCGAAGCTCAGCCACATGCCATAGACCAGCAGGTTGTCACGCTGCCCGGCGGCCATTTCCAGCGGGTGGAACCACACCAGCAGCACGGTGTAGCTGGCCAGCGCCAGGCCTGCGAGAACGATGGTGTAGAGCCAGGGCAAGGTCGCCGCGGCGATGGTCAGCGGCACCAGGTAATAGGAAACGAAGGGGTTGCTGGAACCGCCGGAGAAATACAGCAGCACGCTGTGGATAAGCAGGTCACAGGCCAGCTGGACGGCATATTCCAGCTCGGTCACCGGCCACGGACCGCGCAGGCGCAGCGCAGTGCCCAGGCAGAGCACCAGGGAAACGCCGAGGGTCACGCTCAGGGCCAGCCATGGCAGCTGGATCAGTTGGGCCTTGTACGCGAGCCCGACGGAACCGGCCTGGGCGGCGAGCACGAGGATACGGATAAGCGTCAGATGCAGGAGGTTCTGACGACTGGCGGAAAGCTGGAAAACCGGTGTGCGCATGGTGAATTCCGGAATTTGCGCGAGTATAGCCAAGAGCCCCCTCCAACTTATGCGGCATAGCGCCACAGCATACTCCAGCGCGGGTCCTGGCGGTCGGAAACAATTGGTGACACCCGCTATTAACCCGCTGCGGAACGAATCTCCGTCAAAGGGTCTGACAGTCCTCGCCACAGCCTCTACTACGCTGTGGCCGGGACATTTTCTGGAGCAAGGAGTCATCCATGTCTGTACTGAAGAAACCCTTCACCGCCATCGCCGCCGCCATCGCCCTGTGTGCCACCAGCCTGGGAGCCCTGGCAGACGAACCTCGCTACAACCAGGTTTCGCTGCGCGCCGAGGTCAGCCAGGAAGTCGCCCACGACCTGATGCACGTGACCCTGTTCACCGAAGGGCAGGCCAGCGATCCCGCCAAGCTGGCCGGCGAAACCACCACCACCCTGAACGCCGCCCTGGAGCAGGCGCGCAAGGTCAAGGGCGTGACCGTCAGCCTGGGCAGCCGCAACAGCTACCCGGTGTATGACGACAAGGGCCAGAAGATCACCGCCTGGCGCGAGCGCGCGGAAATCCGCCTGGAGAGCGCCGACTTCGCCACCCTCTCGCAGCTCACCGCCGACCTGCTCGGCAAGCTGAAGATGGGCAGCATGAACTTCAGCATCGCCGATGCAACCCGGGTGAAGAATGAAGACGCGCTGATGAAAGACGCCGTGGGAGCCTTCAAGGCCCGCGCCCAGGTACTCACCGACGCACTCGGCGGCAAGGGCTACAAGCTGGTCAGTCTGAACCTGAACACCTCCGGTACGCCGCGCCCGATGCCGGTGATGCGCATGGCGGCAATGAAAGCCGACAGCTACGGCGGCGCCCCGGCGCAGGAAATCGAAGCCGGCACCAGCCAGGTCGTGGTCAGCGCCGACGGCACGATCGAAGTGCAGATGCCCTGATCTGAATCGTTACCGCTGGGCCGCTTCCGTGGCCCAGCGGTAACGGCAACTCCCTTATCCTGGCATGGCATCGCCGAAGACCAGGACGCCGCGACCTGACCACGCGGTTTCCATTGTCGAAATTGCGACATTCCCTTGCACTCGCGTCACAACTTCTACACTCATCCCCGCCAGCAACTTGCGCACGGCATGTGCCGTGCATAGTTTCACGCAACGCAGCCCACAAGGCTGTTCCTCGATGACAACCAGAATAACCAGAGGTCCGTATGCGTAAGAACGCCGTCATCCGCTCCATGATTGCCGCTGGGTTGATCGCCAGCGCCCCGCTCGCCCACGCCGCCAACAACCTGGTCTATTGCTCCGAAGGCAGTCCGGCGGGCTTCGACCCCGGCCAGTACACCACCGGCACCGACTTCGATGCCTCGGCGGAAACCGTGTTCAACCGCCTGACCCAGTTCGAGCGGGGCGGCACCCAGGTCATCCCCGGCCTGGCCGAGAAGTGGGACGTATCCGAGGACGGCAAGACCTACACCTTCCACCTGCGTTCGGGCGTGAAGTTCCACACCACCGACTACTTCAAGCCGACCCGCGAATTCAACGCCGACGACGTGCTGTTCACCTTCAACCGCATGCTCGACAAGAACCATCCGTTCCGTAAGGCGTACCAGACCGAATTCCCCTACTTCACCGACATGGGCATGGACGCGAACATCGCCAAGGTGGAGAAGGTCGACGACAAGACCGTCAAGTTCACCCTCAACGAAGTCGACGCCGCCTTCATCCAGAACCTGGCCATGAGCTTCGCCTCCATCCAGTCCGCCGAATACGCCGACCAGTTGCTCAAGCAGGGCAAGGCCAGCGACATCAACCAGAAGCCCATCGGCACCGGCCCGTTCGTGTTCAGCCGCTACCAGAAGGACGCGATGATCCGCTTCAAGGCCAACCCGGACTACTGGAACAAGGGTGAGGTGAAGATCGACAACCTGATCTTCGCCATCAACACCGACGCCTCGGTGCGCATGCAGAAGCTCAAGGCCAACGAGTGCCAGATCACCCTCTTCCCGCGTCCGGCCGACCTTGAGGCACTGAAGAAGGATGCGAACCTGAACATGCCGTCGCAGCCGGGCTTCAACCTCGGCTACATCGCCTACAACGTGCTGCACAAGCCGCTGGACAAGCTGGAAGTACGCGAGGCACTGGACATGGCGGTGAACAAGAAGGCGATCATCGACGCCGTTTACCAGGGCGCCGGCCAGCTCGCCGTGAACGGCATGCCGCCGACCCAGTGGTCCTACGACGACAGCATCAAGGATGCCGGCTACAACCCGGAAAAGGCCAAGGAGCTGCTGAAGAAGGCCGGCGTGCCCGAAGGCACCGAGATCACCCTGTGGGCCATGCCGGTGCAGCGCCCGTACAACCCGAACGCCAAGCTGATGGCGGAAATGCTGCAGTCCGACTGGGCCAAGGTCGGCATCAAGGCGAAGATCGTCACCTACGAATGGGGCGAGTACATCAAGCGCGCCAAGGGTGGCGAGCACGACGCCATGCTGATCGGCTGGAGCGGCGACAACGGTGACCCGGACAACTGGCTGGGCACCCTCTACGGTTGCGATGCCGTGGACGGCAACAACTTCTCCAAATGGTGCGACCAGTCCTACGACAAGCTGATCAAGGCTGCCAAGCGCACCCCGGACCAGGCCAAGCGCACCGAGCTGTACAAGCAGGCCCAGCACATCCTCAAGGAGCAGGTGCCGATCACCCCGATCGCCCACTCCACCGTGTACCAGCCGATGCGCAAGACCGTACAGGACTTCAAGATCAGCCCGTTCGCGCTGAACTCGTTCTACGGCGTCAGCGTAGGCAAGTAAGGCCGATGGCCGCCGGGTCCTCCGGCGGCCTTTTCTCCGGCAACCCGCCGTGCGCACTGCGCTTATCCGCCTGACTCTCGTCAGCCTGCTCGGCTGCGCGCCGGCCTTTGGTCAGTCCCTGGTGGTCTGTACCGAGGCCAGCCCCGAAGGCTTCGACATCACCCAGTACACTGCAGCCACCACTGCCGACGCATCGGCGGAAACGGTATTCGAACGCCTGGTCCAGTTCGCCCCCGGCAGCACCCGCCTGGTACCCGCGCTGGCGGAAAGCTGGTCCATCAGCGACGACGGCCTGCAGTACACCTTCGCCCTGCGCCAGGGCGTGAAATTCCACAGCACCGACTACTTCACGCCGACCCGCGAGTTCAACGCCGACGACGTGTTCTGGAGCTTCAAGCGCCAGCTCGACCCGCAACATCCGTGGAACAGGCTCGCCCCGCGCGGCTTCCCCTACGCCGAGGCGATGGGCCTCCCGGGCCTGATCAGCGCTGTGGAAAAGCTCGACGAGCACCATGTGCGCTTCACCCTGAAGCATCCGGAAGCGCCCTTCCTCGCCGACCTGGCGATGGGCTTCGCCTCCATCTATTCCGCCGAATACGGCGACCTGCTGCTCGCGGCACAGAAGGCCGAGCAATTGAACAACCTGCCGGTGGGCACCGGGCCGTTCGTCTTCCAGCGCTACCAGAAGGACGCCCAGGTCCGTTTCAACGCCAACCCGGACTACTGGGGCGGCAAGCCGAAGATCGACCGCCTGCTGCTGGCGATCACCCCCGATCCGAACGTGCGCATCCAGAAGGTCAAGGCCGGCGACTGCCAGATCGCCGTCTACCCCAAGCCCACGGATATCCCGGCGCTGCGCCAGGAACCGAACCTGAAAGTGGAGGAGCTGGACTCCCTGCTGGTGGCCTATGTGGCCCTCAATACCCGGCACAAGCCGCTGGACGACGTGCGCGTGCGCCAGGCGATCAACCTCGCCTTCGACCGCAACGCCTACCTGAAGGCGCAGTTCGGCGAGGGCGCCGCGACCCCGGCCGTCGCACCCTATCCGCCGACGCTTTGGGGCTCCGACCCGCAGCTCAAGGGCTGGCCGCACGATCCGGCACGGGCGAAACGGTTGCTGGAGGAAGCCGGCATCAAGCCCGGCCTGAAGCTGTCGATCTGGACCCGCCCCGGCGGCGGCCCGACCAACCCCAACCCCGGCATCGGCGCGCAGATGCTGCAGGATGACCTGGAGAAGATCGGCATCCACGCCGATATCCGCGTGTTCGAATGGGGCGAACTGATCAAGCGCGCCAAGCAGGGCGAGCACGACCTGATCTTCATGGGCTGGGTCGGCGACAACGGCGATCCGGACAACTTCCTCACACCGAACCTGTCCTGTGCGGCGGCCAGGAGCGGCGAGAACCAGGCCGGCTGGTGCAACGCCGAGTTCGACGAGCTGCTGCGCCAGGCCCGCGCCAGCACCGACCAGGACATCCGCGCCGGCCTGTACCGACAGGCCCTGGCGATCTTCCAGCGCGAGGCGCCGTGGATCGCCCTCGCCTACCCGAAGCAGTTCGCGGTGGTGCGCCCGGAGGTGAAGGGCTTCACCCTCAGCCCCCTGGGCTCGAACAACTTCTCTCGAGTAGAACTGAAGCCCGAGTGATACCTGTAGGGGCGAGCTTGCTTGCGAACATCCCAGCAGCGGAGTTTGTTCGCGAGCAAGCTCGCTCCTACGAAAAGCCCACCTGGATCAGGCGTTCAGACCGAACGGATCGTCCACCGAATGGCTCGGCTGGGTAAACCAGCGCGGACCTTCCGCCGTCATGTAGAAGTGATCCTCCAGACGAATGCCGAACTCGCCCGGCACGCAGATCATCGGCTCGTTGCTGAAGCACATGCCGACGTCCAGCGGCGTACTGTCGCCACGAACCAGATACGGACCTTCGTGGATATCCAGCCCGATGCCATGACCGGTTCGGTGCGGCAGGCCTGGCAGCGCATAATCCGGCCCGAGACCGCCGGCCTCCAGGCAACGCCGCGCGGCGGCATCCACCCGCTCGCACGGCGCGCCGAGCAGCGCGGCGTCGAAGGCCGCCTGCTGTGCAGCCTTCTCCAGGTTCCACAGCTCACGCTGGCGCGCACTGGGCGTGCCGAACACGTAGCTGCGGGTGATATCCGAGTTGTAGCCGTACAGCTGGCAGCCGGTGTCGATCAGCACCATGTCGCCGTCATGCAACGGACGCGGCTGGCGTACGCCGTGGGGGTAGGCGCTGTCCTCGCCGAACAGCACGATGCAGAAGGTCGAGCCCGGCGCCCCCACCTTCCTGTGCGCGGACTCGATGAAGCGCGTCACTTCGGTGGTGGTGATGCCTTCCCGCAGGATGCTGGCGGCAGCCTTGTGCACCTCCAGGGTCATGTCCTTGGCGCGCTGCATCAGCGCCAGTTCGGCCGGCGACTTGCAACGGCGGCATTGCTCGACCAGCGCACCGCCATCCACCAGTTGCATCCCGCCAGCCGCCTGACGCAGGCGCTCGTACATGCCGAACGGCAGGCTGTGGCAAAGCCCGACTCGCGCGCCGTCGCGCACCTCGATCTCCGCCAGCATCCCGACCAGCAGGGTGAACGGGCTTTCATGCTCTGCCCATACGCTGATGCTGCCGGGCAGCACCTGCAGGTCACGTACCGTACCCTCCTCGAAGGCGGGAGCGATGTAATGCACCCCGCCACGCGCCGGCACCAGGGCGCCGACCATCCGCTCGCTGGGGTTCCACTTCAGCCCGGTGAAATAGAACAGCGAGCTGCCGGCATCGACGAACACCGCCGCCAATCCCTGGGCCTGCATGAGCTGCTGCAGGCGCTCGATGCGCAGGCGATACTCCGCCAGCGCGATTGGCTCGGCGCCAGCGGTCATCACCTGCAACCTGGCCAGCGCTTGTTCAGGGCTTGCGCCCCCTACACCCAGTGTCATGCGACTCTCCCTGAGGGAATGAAAATTCGAGAAATTTAAGCAACACTTAAATTTAAGGTCAAAGACTTTTCCGCCGCGGCAGTTTTCAGGCCGATTTTCCATCCCATCATGGCGCGGTGCTTTCAGAGGGCGATGACGCTGGTATGCTGCCCGCGTCCCACAAGAGCCTTGCCAATGTCCGCAGATCGTATCGGAGAACGCCTGCGCCGTTATCGGCGCGCGGCGAAGAAAACCCTGAACCAGGTGGCCGCCGAATCGGGCCTCACCGCCAGCTTCCTGTCCCAGGCCGAGCGCAATCTCACCGGCGTTTCGCTGTCATCCCTGGCAAACATCGCCAAGGCGCTGGACGTGCCCCTCAACGCACTGTTCGACTCGCCGCAGCAGATTCCCCCGGATTCGCACCAGGGCGAGCGCGTGCGCTACACCATCGAAGGCCAGCCGCTGAGCTACGAGCGACTGTCCAGCAGCTTTCCCGGCAATCAGTTGAATGCGGTGAAAGTCACGGTCCCGGTGGGCTACGAATCGGAGCTGATCACCCACGACGGCTCGGAGTTCGCCTACGTCCTCAGCGGACGCATCACCTATGAGATCGACGGACACAGCTATCCACTAGGCCCGGGCGACTCCGTGCATTTCGATTCCGGCAAACGCCACTGCCTGCGCAACGCCGGGGACAGCGTCGCGGAAATGCTGTCGGTCACCACCCTGCCACTGTTCGGCGAACATCCTGCGACCTGATTCACAGACTGGTAAAACTTTCAGTCTTACTGAATTTTAAGTTGAACTTAATTTCAGCCTGACTTAACTTCTGCGACGGTCTGGGCAAGCACGGTCCAGCCAGTTACGGGCGGCCCTATCCGGCCCCGTCCGTCCGAGCCGGTCCCGGACCCTATCGGTTCGCCGGCCCCTCAGAAGAACAAGAATGAGGTCAGGCAATGCGCACGATGCAACGTAATCCCCTGCACGCAATCGCCCTGGGCGGGCTGTTGCTCGCCGGCTCCGCGGCCCATGCGGCCTCCAGCCTGGTTTACTGCTCCGAGGGCAGCCCGGCGGGCTTCGACCCCGGCCAATACACCACCGGCACCGATTACGACGCCACCTCCGAAACCCTGTTCAACCGGCTCGTGCAGTTCCAGCGCGGCGGCACCGAGGCCCAGCCGGCCCTGGCCGAGAGCTGGGAGACCTCCGCCGACGGCAAGACCTGGACCTTCCACCTGCGCCCGGGCGTGAAGTTCCATACCACCGAGTACTTCAAGCCGACCCGCGACTTCAACGCCGACGACGTGCTGTTCACCTTCAACCGCATGCTCGACAAGGACCAGCCGTTCCGCAAGGCGTACCCCACCGAATTCCCCTACTTCACCGACATGGGCCTGGACCGCAACATCGCCAAGGTCAGCAAGGTCGACGATCACACCGTGACCTTCCGCCTCAACGAAGTCGACGCGGCGTTCATCCAGAACCTGGCGATGAACTTCGCCGTCATCCAGTCCGCCGAATACGCCGACCAGTTGCTCAAGCAGGGCAAGCCCGCCGAGATCAACCAGAAACCGATCGGCACCGGTCCCTTCATGTTCAGTCGCTACCAGAAGGACGCGCTGATCCGTTTCAAGGGCAACAAGGATTACTGGAAGCCGGAGGAGGTGAAGGTCGACAACCTGATCTTCGCCATCAACACCGATGCCTCGGTGCGCGTGCAGAAACTCAAGGCCGGCGAGTGCCAGATCACCCTGAACCCGCGCCCGGCCGACCTGGAAGCGCTGAAGCAGGACCCGAACCTGAACATGCCGTCACAGCCGGGCTTCAACCTCGGCTACCTGGCCTACAACGTCACCCATGCCCCACTGGACAAGACCGACGTGCGCCGCGCGCTGGACATGGCGCTGAACAAGCAGGCGATCATCGACGCCATCTACCAGGGCGCCGGCCAGCTGGCGGTGAACGCCATGCCGCCGACCCAGTGGTCCTATGACAGCTCGATCAAGGGCCAGGCCTACGATCCGGAACAGGCCAAGGCGTCGCTGAAGAAGGCCGGCGTGCCCGAAGGCACCGAGATCACCCTGTGGGCCATGCCGGTGCAGCGCCCGTACAACCCCAATGCCAAGCTGATGGCCGAGATGATCCAGGCCGACTGGGCCAAGGTCGGCATCAAGGCGAAGATCGTCACCTACGAATGGGGCGAGTACATCAAGCGCGCCCACGCGGGCGAACACGACGCCATGCTGTTCGGCTGGACCGGCGACAACGGCGACCCGGACAACTGGCTGGGCACGCTCTACGGCTGCGACTCGGTGAGCGGCAACAACGTCTCCAAGTGGTGCGACGCGGACTACGACAAGCTGGTGCGCCAGGCCAAGGCCACCACCGACCACGACCAGCGCGTCGCCCTCTACCAGAAGGCCCAGCAACTGCTGGCGCAGCAACTGCCCATCAGCCCCATCGCCCACTCCACCGTCTACCAGCCCATGCGCAAGTCGGTGCAGGGCTTCCTGATCAGCCCCTTCGGGCGCAACTCCTTCTACGGCGTGGCCAACCAACCCTGACCATCGCCTGAACGCCAGCCCGGCGCAGACCGGGCGGCGTATCCCGCGTTCTCCTCCGCCTGCCGGCTCCCCCATCGTCGCGATGGGCGGAGGAGATGCATTCGTTGCTAGGAAAACCCAACTACAACAAGGAGCAACTCATGCAGCACTACGCACTCACGCAGTCCCTCCTGGCCCTGGCCATTGGCTGTGTCGCAATGAACCCGGCGTGGGCCGCCAAGGCCGGCGAGGACCTGCCTCCCGAGGAAGACAACCACGCGCAGGAAGTGGTGGTGAAGGGCCAGGCCAGCGCCAGCGGCTTCATCGACGGCCAGAGCCTGACCTTCAGCACCCGCAACTTCGCCGCCCGCGAGCAGATGAAGGACAGCTTCCACTTCAACATCAAGAAGGACGGCTACACCGAGCCGACCCACAGCCGCTACACCTGGACCCAGGGCAGCCAGCTCAAGTACAGCTCCGGCTACACCCAGGGCACCGTGGGCGTGGGCCTGGACGCCGCCGCCTTCAACGAGATCGCCCTGGAGCGCGGGCACGGGGCAATCGCCGGGGGCGGCACCCGAACCCTGACCGACAGCGACGGCGACGCCGTAGGGCAATGGTCGAAGATGGGGTTGGCCAACCTGAAACTGCGCGCCTCCAACACCGAACTGCGCGCCGGCCGTCAGCAAGTGGAAACCCCGGTCTTCAATATCAACGACAACCGCGCCCTGCCGTCGTCCTTCGATGGCGTCAGCCTGCTCAGCGAAGAGCTCGAAGGGCTGCAACTGCAGGGCGGCAGCTTCACCCGCGCCAGCCCACGCACCGCGTCAGGCAACGAACGCCTCACCAGTGAATACGGTGCACGGGGCTTCCATGGCGACCGCTTCAGCTATGCGGGCGGCAGCTACCAGGCGCTCAGGAATCTGAAGCTGACAGCCTACGCGGGCAACTTCGAGGACGTCTGGAACCAGTACTACTTCGGTGCCTCCCACGACCTGGGCGACCCGGAAACCCTGGCGCTCAATACCAGCCTGAACTACTACAGCACCCACGACAGCGGCGACCGCAAGGCCGGCTACATCGACAACGACGCCTACAGCCTGGGCTTCACCCTGACCCACGGCGCCCACGCCGTGCTGCTGGGCTGGCAACAGATACGCGGCGACGAATACTTCGACTACGTGCACGAGACCGCCGCCATCTACCTGGCCAACTCGCTGCTGTCGGACTACAACGGCCCCAATGAAAAATCCCTGCAACTGCGCTACAGCACCGACTGGGCCGGCTTCGGCGTGCCGGGCCTGACCACCATGGCGTGGTACGCCAAGGGCTGGGGCATCGACGGCACCCACTACGACGGTGACCGCAACGGCGCTTATGGCAACTACGACGAAGTGCGCAACCAGGACGGTGAGAAGCACCACGAACTGGGTCTATCGGGTGGCTATACGCTTCAGGGCGGCCCACTCAAGCAGAGCAGCTTCCGCCTGACCTACATGAAGCACCTTGCCAGCCAGAACCAGGTCGACGGCAGCGTCAACGAGATCCGCCTGGTCAGCAACTTCCCGTTCAATCTGCTCTGAGGAGAATCGCCATGACGCTCACGCGCGCACTTCCCCTGCTACTCGCCCTGGGCAGCGGCACCACCCTGGCGCAGAACCTTGTGGTCTGCACCGAAGCGAGCCCGGAAGGTTTCGACATCGTCCAGTATACCGGCGCGGTGACCAACGACGCCGCCGGCGAAGCGATATTCAACCGGCTGGTGGACTTCCGCCCGGGCACCACCGAACTGGTACCGTCCCTGGCCGAACGCTGGGAGGTCAGCCCCGACGGGCTGACCTACACCTTCCACCTGCGCCCCGGTGTGAAGTTCCACAGCACCGAGTACTTCACGCCGACCCGCGAGCTGAACGCCGACGACGTGCTCTGGACCTTCCAGCGCGCCCTCGATCCCAAGCATCCCTGGCATGCCTCCGCCGTGCGCGGCTACGCGTACTTCGATGCCATGGGCATGCGCGACCTGATCAAGTCGGTGGACAAGCTCGACGAGCACACCGTGCGCTTCACCCTCAACCATCCCGAAGCCCCCTTCCTCGCCGACATGGCCATGGGTTTCGCCTCGATCTATTCCGCCGAATACGACGACCAGTTGCTCGCCGCCGGCAAGCAGGGCCAGATCAACAACCTGCCCATCGGCACCGGCCCGTTCGTCTTCAGCCGCTACGCCAAGGACGCCCAGGTGCGCTATCGCGCCAATCCGGACTACTTCCGCGGCAAGCCAGCCATCGACAACCTGGTGTTCGCCATCACCCCGGACTCCAACGTCCGCCTGCAGAAGATTCGCCGCGGCGAGTGCCAGATCGCGCTCTACCCCAAACCGGCCGACGTGCCGGCACTGCAACAGGACAAGAATCTCGCGGTGGACAGCATCGACGCCCTGCTGACCACCTACGTCGCCCTGAACACGAAACACAAGCCGCTGGACGACGTGCGCGTGCGCCAGGCGATCAACCTGGCCGTCGACAAGAAGGCCATGCTCGATGCGGTGTACGGCGCCGATGCGGTCACCCCCGCCATCAACCCCTACCCGTCCAGCATGCTGGGCTACAACAGCGACATCCAGGACTGGCCGCACGCCCCGGAGCGCGCCAGGGCGCTGCTCAAGGAGGCGGGCGTTGCGAACCTCAAGCTGACCCTGCTGACCCGCAACGGCAGCTCCTCGACCATCCCCAACGCCGCGCAGATGGCACAGATGCTGCAGTCCGATCTGGCCAAGGTTGGCATCGACCTGCAGATCCGCACCCTGGAGTTCGGCGAGCTGATCAAGCGCATCAAGGCCGGCGAGCACGACCTGTCGCTATATGGCGGCTGGGCCGGCGACAACGGCGACCCGGACAACTTCCTCTCGCCCAACCTTTCCTGTGCGGCGGCGAAATCCGGTGAAAACCACGCGTTCTGGTGCGATCAGGCCTTCGAAACGCTGATCCAGGAAGCTCGTCAGACGAATGACACGGCCAAACGGGCAGATCTTTACAGAAAGGCGACATCCGTCTTCCACGAACAATCCCCATGGATTCCCCTCGCGCATCCTAAGCTGTTCAATGTGCGACGCAGCAATATCGAGGGCTACACCATCAGCCCGCTGACCACCAACAACTTCGCCAATATCCAGGTGAAGCAATAAGAAACCGGCGCCATCAGCACCCCGATGAGTAGCCGCTCGATGAGGAGTCCTCAACCACCATGCTGAGTTTCATCGCACGCCGATTCGGTCTGCTGATCCCGACCTTCTTCGGCGTCACCCTCCTGACCTTCGCATTGATTCGCCTGATTCCGGGCGACCCGGTGGAAGTGATGATGGGTGAACGCCGCGTCGACCCGCAGATGCACGCCGAGGCCATGCACCGCCTGGGCCTCGACAAGCCTCTCTACCAGCAGTACCTCGACTACATCGGCAACCTCGCCCAGGGCAACCTGGGCGAATCGCTGACCACCCGCGACAGCGTGTGGAACGAATTCCTCACCCTCTTCCCCGCCACACTCGAGCTGTCGCTGGCCGCCCTCCTGTTCGCCGGCACCTTCGGCCTGCTGGCCGGGGTGATCGCAGCGCTGAAGCGAGGCTCACTGTTCGATCACGGGGTGATGACGATCTCCCTGGCCGGCTACTCGATGCCGATCTTCTGGTGGGGCCTGATCCTGATCATGCTGTTCTCCGTGAGCCTGGGCTGGACCCCGGTATCCGGGCGCCTGGACCTGCTCTACGACATCGAGCCGAAGACCGGCTTCATGCTCATCGACACCCTGCTCTCCGGCGAGGAAGGCGCGTTCGTGGACGCCGTGCGCCACCTGATCCTGCCGGCCATCGTGCTGGGCACCATCCCGCTGGCGGTGATCGCCCGCATGACCCGCTCGGCGATGCTCGAAGTGCTGCGCGAGGACTACGTGCGTACCGCCCGCGCCAAGGGCCTGTCGCCGGCCCGCGTGGTATTCATCCACGCCCTGCGCAACGCCATGATCCCGGTGCTCACCGTGTTCGGCCTGCAGGTCGGCACGCTGCTCGCCGGCGCCGTGCTCACCGAGACCATCTTCTCCTGGCCGGGCATCGGCAAATGGCTGATCGACGCAATCAGCCGCCGCGACTACCCGGTGGTGCAGAACGGCATCCTCCTGGTGGCGACCCTGGTGATCCTGGTCAACTTCACCGTGGACATCCTCTACGGTCTGGCCAACCCACGCATCCGCCACCAACGCTGAGGAGCCCACGCCATGAATGCCAACGCCAAAGCTCCCGCCAGCGACCCGAGCCTGGTCTACCCCTCCCCGCTGAAAGAATTCTGGCAAGCCTTCTCGCGCAACAAGGGCGCGGTCGGCGGCCTGCTGTTCATGCTGGTCATCGTGTTCTGCGCGCTGTTCGCCCCCTGGGTGGCGCCCCATGATCCGAGCTGGCAGTTCCGCGAATACCTGCTCACCCCGCCGGCCTGGCAGGAAGGCGGGCAGATGCGCTTCCTGCTGGGCACCGACGAACTGGGCCGCGACCTGCTTTCGCGCCTGATGCACGGCGCGCGGCTGTCGTTGAAGATCGGCCTGGCCTCGGTGGTGATCTCGATGATCCCCGGCATCATCCTCGGCCTGTTCGCCGGCTTCTCGCCCAACCGCCTGGGCCCGGTGATCATGCGCCTGATGGACATCATGCTGGCCCTGCCCTCGCTGCTGCTGGCGGTGGCCATCGTCGCCATCCTCGGCCCGGGCCTGATCAACACCGTGATCGCCATCGCCATCGTCTCGCTGCCGGCCTACGTGCGCCTGACCCGCGCCGCCGTGATGGGCGAGCTGAACCGCGACTACGTCACCGCCTCGCGCCTGGCCGGCGCCGGCACCCTGCGCCTGATGTTCGTCACCGTACTGCCCAACTGCATGGCGCCGCTGATCGTGCAGGCCACCCTGAGCTTCTCCTCGGCCATCCTCGACGCCGCCGCCCTGGGCTTCCTCGGCCTGGGCGTGCAGCCGCCAACCCCGGAGTGGGGCACCATGCTGGCCTCCGCGCGCGACTACATCGAGCGCGCCTGGTGGGTCGTCTCGCTACCCGGCCTGACCATCCTGCTCAGCGTGCTGGCGATCAACCTGATGGGCGACGGCCTGCGCGACGCGCTGGACCCGAAGCGGAAGAACGCGGCGTGAGGACATTGACCATGCACAGCCTCGACTCCGCCAATAACAAGAAGAGCCTGATGGAGACCGCCGTATGAGCCTCCTCGACCTGCGCAATCTCTCGGTCCGCTTCGGCGACCGCAACGCCGTCCCGGTGGTGGACGGCCTCGACCTCTCGGTGGACAAGGGCGAAGTCCTGGCCATCGTCGGCGAATCCGGTTCCGGCAAATCCGTGACCATGATGGCCCTGATGGGCCTGATCGACGCCCCCGGCATCATCACCGCCGACGCCATGCAGTTCGACGGCACCGACATGCTGCGCCTGAAGGGCCGCGAGCGTCGGCGCATCGTCGGCAAGGACATCGCCATGGTCTTCCAGGACCCGATGACCGCGCTCAACCCCAGCTTCACCGTCGGCTACCAGATCGAGGAAGTGCTCAGGCTGCACCTCGGCCTGCGCGGCAAGGCCCTGCGCCAGCGCGCCCTGGAACTGCTCGAACGGGTGGAAATTCCCGGCGCCGCCCAGCGCCTGGACGCCTACCCGCACCAGCTCTCCGGCGGCATGAGCCAGCGCGTGGCGATCGCCATGGCGATTGCCGGCGAGCCCAAGCTGCTGATCGCCGATGAACCCACCACCGCGCTGGACGTGACCATCCAGGCGCAGATCATGGAGCTGCTGCTCAACCTGCAGCGCGACCAGGGCATGGCACTGATCCTGATCACCCACGACCTCGCCGTGGTCGCCGAGACCGCCCAGCGCGTCTGCGTGATGTATGCGGGGCAAGCGGTGGAGATCGGCCAGGTGCCGGCGCTGTTCGACGCACCGACCCATCCCTATACCGAAGCGCTGCTCAAGGCCATTCCCGAGCACAGCGCCGGCGAGGAACGCCTGGCCACCCTGCCCGGCATCGTCCCCGGCAAGTACGACCGCCCGCAGGGCTGCCTGCTGTCGCCGCGCTGCCCCTACGCGCAGGACAACTGCCGCGCCGTGCGCCCGGCCCTGGAACCCCATGCGCGCGGCGCCGTGCGCTGCTTCTACCCGCTCAACCTGAACTCCGAGGTGGCCCGATGAACGCCGTCCTGACCGCCCGCGACCTCACCCGTCACTACGAAATATCCCAGGGCGTGTTCAAACCGCACGCCCTGGTCCGCGCCCTCAATGGCGTGTCCTTCGACCTGCAGGCCGGCAAGACCCTCGCCGTGGTCGGCGAATCCGGCTGCGGCAAGTCCACCCTGGCGCGCGCCCTGACCCTGATCGAAGAACCCACCTCCGGCTCCCTGCAGATCGCCGGCCATGAGGTGAAAGGCGCCAACCACGAGACGCGCAAGCAACTGCGCCGCGACGTGCAGATGGTGTTCCAGAACCCCTACGCCTCACTCAACCCACGGCAGAAGATCGGTGACCAACTGGCCGAGCCGCTGCTGATCAACACCAACCTGTCACGCACCGAACGCCGCGAGCGCGTGCAGGCGATGATGAAGCAGGTCGGCCTGCGCCCCGAGCACTACCAGCGCTACCCGCACATGTTCTCCGGCGGCCAGCGCCAGCGCATCGCCCTGGCCCGCGCCATGATGCTGCGGCCCAAGGTACTGGTGGCGGACGAGCCGACCTCGGCGCTGGACGTGTCGATCCAGGCCCAGGTGCTCAACCTGTTCATGGACCTGCAGCAGGAGTTCGGCACCGCCTACGTGTTCATCTCCCACAACCTCGCCGTGGTGCGCCACGTGGCCGACGACGTGCTGGTGATGTACCTCGGCCGCCCGGCGGAAATGGGCCCGGCGGACAAGCTCTACGAACGCCCGCTGCACCCCTACACCCAGGCCCTGCTGTCGGCGACCCCGGCCATCCACCCCGATCCGGACAAGCCGAAGATCAAGATCCAGGGCGAACTCCCCAACCCGATCAACCCGCCCAGCGGCTGCGCCTTCCACAAGCGCTGCCCGTATGCGACGGAGCGCTGCAAGAGCGAGGTGCCGGAGCTGCGGGTGCTGGATGAGCGCCAGGTCGCGTGCCACCACGCGGAGCAATTCCTGAACTGAAACGCGGTGGGCCGGTCTTAGGCCGGCCCACCCTTTTGGCTTCAGCTGCGTCCTACCACGCATCAGGAACAGGCCTACCGCCTGATCCGGCCTGTCCCGCTAGGGTGGCGTCCCGCCACTGTCCTGCACCGCAGTGGCCGTTATCCACAGGGCCACGCCAGTCATGCTGTTGTTCTTCCTCCTGCTCATCCTCGTTACCGCTGTCATCGCCAACGTCCAGATCCACCGGTGGAAACGCCAGCGGCGACTCGACGTTCGCGCAGCCGTGGGCTCGCGGAAGAAGGCGGCGCCGAAAAAGAAGATCAAGGAAGACGTCGACCTCGACCAGATCGACTGGGAGAATCTCGACCAGGAGGAGCTGGACTTCGCTGCGCCGGCGCCGCCACCACCGCCCAAACCCGCCCCCGCGAAGGCACCCGCGGAGCCTCCCGAGGCGAAACCGCCAGCGGCGCCAAAGGACGAGTTCTACCCGCTGGAGCGCGCCTTGCCGCCGGGGCAGCTCTCCGCCGCCCAGCGCGATGCGGCCATGGCCCAATTGCTCAAGACCAGCCTGTACATCCCCACCCCGGAGCCCGGCGAGAAGCACGTCGTGCTGGACATGGATGACGGCGGCTACGTGCCCGTCGCCACCCATCCGGCGGCGGCCGCCATTGCCCTGGGCCATCTGGCCGAAAGCATGAAACAACGCACGGGTGAGCAACTCCTGAAGGAACTGCGCGGCGGCGACCTCGGGTTGCTGGTCGTCGCGCGCAATCCGCAGAAGCCCTCGGTAGCGCGCCTGTGGAAAATCCAGCCGGAGGACCTGTAGGGCGTACAACCGTTCGCGGTTGTACGCCGATATGCCAATGCCATCGCCGATACGGTGGTCGAGCTTGGCCAACGCCCCGGCTGCCCCCGAGCGAAGCGCGACCAAGGCCAATCGGCGTATAACGCAGAGCGTTATACGCCCTACAGATCGCGGATCAGCGCCAGTCGCACGCCGAAGCCCAGCAGCACCCCGCCAAAGCCCCACTGCTGCACCCGCTGCATCAGCCGATGCCGCGCCAGCCAGCGCCCCATACGTTCGCCGCTGAGCGCATAGAAGCTGTCGAAACCCAACCCCACTACCACCAGCACGCTGCCCAACACAGCGAACTGCACGGCCAGCGGGCCGTTCTGCGGCTGGATGAACTGCGGCAGCAGCACGGAACAGAAGATCAGCGCCTTGGGATTCAGCAGATTGGTCAGCACCCCGCGACGGAAGGCCCGCCGATGGCTCGTCGAGGTCTTTGCGCATCCGGCGCTTTCCACAGCGAGGCCCAACGGCGCACGCAGCAACTGCAGGCCGATCCACGCCAGGTACACACCGCCAACGATACGCACCGCATCGAAGGTCCAGGGCGCCGTGCGGAACAGCAGCGCCAGGCCGGTCGCCGCCAGCGCCACATGGCAACCGCGTGCCAGCGCCAACCCGACGGCGGTCGCCAGCGCGGCCCGGCAACCTTCGCGGGCGCCGGTGTGCAACAGGAGAATCATGTCGGGCCCCGGCAGCAGGTAGACCATCGCCAGGGCCAGCAGGAACACACCGATATCCATAGAAGCAACTCCGCAAAAGTGATCGCGGATAAGGATTCTATGCCCGAAGGCCAAGGCAGGTGCTTGCGTATTCGACCATGATCGGCAGACTGATTGGCATACCCTGCCAAGCCATACCCACAAAACTCTTCACTTATGCCAAATATCAAGCTGGACGCCTACGACCACCGCATCCTCGCCGCCCTGCAGCGCGATGGCCGCCTGACCAATGTGCAGTTGGCCGAGGAAATCGGCCTCTCGCCCTCCCCCTGCCTGCGCCGGGTGCGCCTGCTGGAAGAGGCCGGGATGATCCGGGGCTACCACGCCGAACTGGGCCGCGACGAAGTCGGGCTGGGCCTGACGGTGTTCGTCGGGGTGAAGGTCGAACGCCACAGCGACACCAGCGCCGCCGCCTTCCGCCAGGCGGTGATCGACCTGCCGGAGGTGATTTCCGTGCACCTGGTCAGCGGCGAGTCGGACTTCCTCCTGCAAGTGGTGCTGCCGGACCTGCGCGCCTACGAGCAATTCCTCACCGGCACCCTGCTCAAGCTGCCGGGCGTCAGCGACATCCGCAGCAACTTCGCGATCCAGACCGTGAAGGAGTCCGCGCCGCTGCCGTTGCGGCACCTGCCTAAGTAGCGAAGAAGCGCAGGAACGCGCGCAGGTCCGCCTGCGCCTGCTCCACGCTCGCTTCGGTGAAGCGCACTCCACTGTGCGCCGGACATTGCGCCAGGCGGCCGATATCCAATGGGTGCAGCACGCCCAGCAGCGGGTAGCCGCCCATGCTCTGGCGGTCGGCCAGCAGGACAATGGGTTGGCCGTCCGGCGGCACCTGGATGGCTCCTTCCACCACCCCCAATGACCACTGCCGACGCGGCGCACTCAACGCCTCGCCGCGCAGTCGCACGCCCATCCGATCGGATTGCGGGCTGATCTGCCAGCGCTGTTCGAAGAAGGCCCGGCGTTGTTCGTCGCTGAAGGCGTCCGGGCCGGGTAGCACACGCAGTGTGGGCACTTCGCGGTAATCCGGCTGGTACGGCCAGGGCACGCTGGCGCCACGCGTGAAACACGCGCCATCGGCGACGCACGCCAGCACATCGCCCACCGCCAAGGGTTGGCCATCACCGGCAAGGCCGCCCAGCCGCTCGCGGGTCTGGGTCGAGACACTGCCCAGCACCGGCTCCGCGCGGAAGCCGCCCGCGGCGGCGAGATAGGCGCGCTGTCCGGCGCGGGCGAAGCCCAGCTTCAAGCGCTGCCCTACCCGCACGCGAAAGCGCGACCAGGCCGGCAGCGGTTCGCCATCGAGGCTCAGAGGCAGCTCGGCCCCCGTCAGCGCCAGCCAGGTGTCCAGCTGCGCTTCCAGCTCCACGCCGCCCAGGGCGATCTCCAGCAGTGCTGCGTCTGGGGCGTTACCCAGCAGGCGGTTGGCCCAGGCCGCCGCGTGTTTATCCACAGGGCCGCCGGGCGATACGCCCAATCCCTGCCAACCTTGGCGTCCGCCGTCCTGCAGCAGGCACAGCGGGCCGCAGGCGAGCACCTTCAGGCTCATGGTTCACCGCCGGCGGCGCGAAAGGCCGCTTCGTCGATGGGCACGAAACGCACGCGGTCGCCCACCACCAGTGGACAGGGTGGCTCCCGGCACGGATCGAACAGCCGCTGCGCGGTGCGCCCCAGCAGGTGCCAACCGCCAGGCGAGGCCTGGGGATAAACCGCCGTCTGCCGCTCGGCGATGGCCAGGCTGCCGGCCGGCACCCGGGTGCGCGGGGTGGCGCGGCGCGGCAGGGCGAGGCGTTCGTCCAGCTCGCCCAGGTAGGCGAAACCGGGCGCAAAACCGATAGCGCCAACATGGTAATCGCGGCCGGCGTGCAACTCGATCACCTGCGCGGGCTGGAGTCCGCACAGGCGCGCAACGTCGTCGAGGTCTTCGCCGGCGTACCACGCGGCGATCTCATGCAGGCGCCCCGTCGCCTCCACGGTGGCGTCACCCGGCCAGTCCGACAGCGCAGCCTGCACGCGGCGCTGTAGTTGCGGCAGGTCGATGCGCAGCAGGTCGTAGTGCAACAGGAGGGTGGTCCAGCCCGGCACGCAGTCGGTCAGCACCGGCCCGAGCTCGGAACGAAGACGTTCGGCAAGGCGCGCGATGCGCAGCGGCAAGGCGGCATCGGGCTGTTCGGCCAGGGTGATCAGCAGCGCCTGGGCGCCGAAAGCTTCGAGGCGGATCATGCCTGGTCCAGCAGGCCACGCAGGCGCCGCAGCACCGCCAGGGATTCGGGGTTGTCGCCATGCACGCAGAGGCTGTCGGCGCGCAGGCGCAGCGGGTTGCCATCGATGTCCGGGAAGGGCTCGCCACGGGCGATAGCCAGGGCCTGGTCGAGAATCCGCTGCGGTTCGTGGTGCACGGAATTGGGCAGGCGCCGCGGGGCAAGCTGGCCGTCGGGCAGGTAGGCGCGGTCGGCGAAGGCTTCGAACATCAGCGGCACGTCGGCGGCGTCGGCCAGTTGCAGCTCGCGGCTGTTGTCGGCCAGCGCCAGGACCATCAGCGGCAGGCTCTTGCGATAGGCGGCGCAGGCATCGAACACGGCCGAGAGCAGCGCGTCGTCACGCACCAGGTCGTTGTACAGCGCGCCGTGGGGCTTCACGTAGTCGACGCGGGTACCGGCGGCGCGGCAGAAGGCGTCCAGCGCGCCGAGCTGGTAGAGCACCAGCGCGTGCACTTCCTCGGGCGAGCAGCTCAGGTGGCGGCGGCCGAAACCGGCGAGGTCAGGGTAGGCGGGATGGGCGCCGATGCTCACGCCGTGCTCCACCGCCAGGCGCACGGTGCGCTGCATGGTCAGCGGATCGCCGGCGTGGTAGCCGCAGGCGAGGTTCGCCTGGTCGATCAGCGGCATGGCATGGGCATCGTCCCCCATGCGCCAGGCACCGAAGCTTTCGCCCATGTCGCAGTTGAGCAGAATCCGCGCGGTGCGTTCGGTCATCGGGGTCACCATCTTTCGAAAGTTCCTACAGGTTAAAGCAGACGCTGGCCTTTGGCCTTCGGAGAATACTCAGTCACGATTCGCAGGAGTACCATTCCCCGTCTAGACCAGTGGAAATCGTCTTTCGCATGATCAAAGCCGCCCTTCTGGCCACCTTCGGCCTGAGCATCCTTTATGTCCACCTGCGTGGGCGGGTGCGCCACAAATTCTCGCGCCAGTTGACCGACCACTCCAGCTTCCTCGCGCCGATCAACTGCATCATGTACCTGTTCTCCCGGGTGCCGAGCCGCCCGTACCTGGCGACCGACGAATTCCCCGAAATGCGCCTGCTGACGGAGAACTGGGAAACCATCCGCAGCGAAGCCCTGCACCTGCGCGACGCCGGCAGCATCAAGCGCTCCGAGCAGCTCAACGACGTGGGTTTCAATTCCTTCTTCAAGACCGGCTGGAAGCGCTTCTACCTGAAGTGGTACGACGACAGTCATCCCTCCGCCGACGCGCTGTGCCCGAAGACCACCGAGCTGCTGCGGCGGATTCCCTCGGTCAAGGCGGCGATGTTCGCCGAACTGCCGCCGGGCTCGCGCCTGGTACGCCACCGCGACCCCTATGCCGGCTCGCTGCGCTACCACCTGGGACTGATGACGCCGAACGATCCCGGCTGCTTCATCGAAGTGGACGGCGAACGCTACCACTGGCGCGACGGCGAAGCGGTGGTGTTCGACGAGACCTACATCCACTACGCCGAGAACACCACGGACCGTGACCGGGTGATCCTGTTCTGCGACATCGAGCGTCCGCTGAAGTACCGCTGGGCCACGGCGTTCAACCGCTGGTTCAGCCGCAATGTGATGGCCGCCGCCGCCTCGCCCAACGACGCGGGCGACAGGACCGGCGGCATCAACCGCGCCTTCGCCTCGCTGTACAGGATCCGCCTGCACGGCAAGGCGCTGAAGAAGCGCAACCGCAAGCTGTATTACCTGGAGAAGTGGGGATTCCTGGCGGCGCTGCTGGCGGTGGTTATCTGGATCTGAGCTGCGTTCGTGATATCAAGGCCTCCGCATTGGCGGGGGCCTTTTTGTTCATGCCGCTCGGAGAAGGATTGCCTGCGAAGTGCGGCACCGCCCTGTAGGAGTGAGCTTGCTCGCGAACGGATTTCCCGGCGGCTCCAGCGCTGGGCGGGTTCGCGAGCAAGCTCGCTCCTACACAAAGCCGGCCACGCTGAGCGTCGGAGCGGACTCCGTCCGCGATTGGCTACCCCAAACGCCGGATCAATAAACGTCGCGCCGATACCGCCCGTTCTCCAGCAGCGCCTCGACCCCGGCATCGCCGAGCATCTCGCGCAGCGCACGGTCGACGCCTTCGGCCATGCCCTGCAGGCTGCCGCAGACGTAGATCACCGCGCCCTCCTCCAGCCACTGGGCCAGCACGTCGCCGTTTGCGCGCAGACGATCCTGCACGTAGACCTTCTCGGCCTGGTCGCGGGAGAAGGCGACGTCCAGGCGTTGCAGCTCGCCCCGCGCCAATGCCCCTTCCAGCTCTTCGCGGCAGTAGAAGTCATGGGCAATATTGCGCTCGCCGAACAGCAGCCAGTTGCGCCGGCGGCCTTCGGCGATGCTGGCGCGCAGCAGGCTGCGCAGGCCGGCGAGACCGGTGCCGTTACCGATCAGGACCAGCGGACGGTCGTCTTCGCTGAGGTGGAAGCTGCGGTTGCGGCGCAGGCGCAGCAGCAGGCTGCCGCCCTCCGGCAGGTACTCGGTCAGCCAGCCGGAGCAGATGCCCAGCGAGCCGTCGGCGTGCTGCTCCTGGCGCACGATCAGCTCCAGCGCGCCGTCGCTGCGCAGCGAGGCAATGGAGTACTGGCGCACCGACAGCTTGATCAGTGCGTCGTACACCGCCTGAGCGTGCAGGCCGACCAGGTGTTCGAGATTGCCCGGCAGCAGGCACCCGGCCAGGGCATCCTTCAGGGGTGTGGCCAGACCATCGGCCTGGATGCGGGACTCGCCGTCCAGCCCCAGGCGGCCCAGCCAGGCGTTGACCAGGAACTGTGGCTGGCGCGGCACGACTTCCACCAGGTCGCCGGCATTCCAGTCGATCTGCGAATCGCTCGGCGCGGCCAGGCGCAGCAACCAGGTGGACTCGCCCTGGCTACCCGGGTTCAGGTGCTCACGTCCGGCCAGCGTCCAGACCTCGAAGGCCGGCGCACTGAACGCCGCCTGCGGCGCGGCGCCGGAGAGTTCGGCCAGGCGCTGCTGCCAGTCGTGCAGCGCGGCAGCGTCGCCGTTGTCCACCTCGACGCCGTCGAACAGCGTGTGCGCGCCCTGCCCTTGCAGCCAGCCCTGCAGGCGGCGGGCGAAGCCGCAGAAGTGGTCGTACTGGCGATCGCCCAGGGCGAGCACGGCGAAGCGCAGGTCGGCCAGGCCGAGGCGCTGGCCCAACAGTTGGCGCTCGAAGCCGCGGGCGCTGTCCGGGGCCTCGCCGTCGCCGAAGGTACTGACCACGAACAGGGCGTTGCGAGTCTGCTCCAGCTGCGCACGGTCCAGCTTCGCCAGGGGTTCGACCCGCACCGGCAGGCCGGCCGCTTGCAGTTGCCCGGCGCTCTGCCAGGCCAGTTGCTCGGCGAAGCCGCTCTGGCTGGCATAGCCCACCAGCCAGGCGTCGGCGCAGGTGTCATGGTTCAGTTCCCCACGCGCCGCCTGGGCCGCGCGCTTCTTGCGGCGACGATCGAGGTAGAGCAGCCAGCCGGTGATGAAGAACAGCGGCATCGACAGGCTCGCCAGCATCATCAGAATGCGCCCCGGCAGGCCGAAGTAGCTGCCCACGTGGAGGGCATAGACGCTGGTCAGCAGTTGCTTGCCAAAGGAACTGTCGTTGTAGCGCTTGTGGGCCAGCAGCTTGCCGCTGGCCGGGTCGATGCTCATCTCGTTGAAGGCACGCTCGTGGGCGGCGTCATCGAGGAGGTAGAAGACAGTGGCGGGCCGGCCCTGCACCGGCGGCAGGCGCAGGTTGTAGGTAACCATCGCGGGACCGCCGGTCTGCCGGATGGTGGCCCAGACGGCGCTGGCATCGACCACCGGCGGCGGCCCTTCCGGCGCCGGTCCGCGCTTGCTGCCGCCGCGCTGGCCACCCTTGGCCTGGCCGGCGGGCGCGTCGTCGAGCAGCTTGAACAGGCCGTCGCGGTACCAGTCGTAGGACCAGTACAGGCCAGTCAGCGTCGCCAGGAGATAGAACGCCAGGCACCAGGTACCGGCCACGGCGTGCAGGTCCCAGTTGAACGCCCGGCCCTTCTTGGCCCTGTCCAGGGTCAGCCAGACGCGCCAGTTCAGGGCCTTGCGCGGCCAGCGCAGGTACAGGCCGGACAGGCACAGGAAGAGCAGGATCAGGGTACAGGCGGCGGTGACCTGCTTGCCTGCCTCGCCCGCGGCGAGGAAGCGGTGTAGCTGCATGACGAAGTTGAAGAAGCCCTCGCCCCTGGGCGCCGGTAGGAAGTCCGCAGTGTAGGGGTCGACGTAGCGCGACTCGCCCCGGCGCTGGCCCGGCTTGGGCGTGTAGAAGAGACGGCCGGCCTGGTCGCCGTCGATCTTCACCCAGACGAAGGCGACCTTCTTGCCCGGCTCGGCGCTTTCCACCCGGCGGATCAGTTCGTCCATCGGCAGCGTGCCCTCGGCGCGCTTTTCCACGGTGAGACTGGCGGGATTCACGGCGCGCAGGATTTCATCCTGGAACGACAGCATCGCCCCGGTCAGGCCCATCAGCGCCAGCACCAGACCGGCGCTGATACCGAACAGCCAATGCAACTGGAACCAGACTTTCTTCAACACCGTGGCCTCACGTCGTGCCGCACGTTTTACATGGAGCGGAATTTTATTGAGAACGGCTCGCAAATACAGCCGTCTTTTTCAACCTTTACCCTGGGCTTACACACAAAAACCCCCGGCCGAGGAGCGTCGGCCGGGGTGGCTCGCCCGCAGGCGGACCCTAGAAGTGGAAGTTGGTGGAAAGGAGCACGGTGCGGCCGGCCGCCTGGGTCGCGTAGTGCGAGGCGTAGGCCTTGTCGAAGTACTTCTTGTCGAAGACGTTCTGCACGTTGAGCTGGAAGTCGACGTTCTTGCTCAGCTTGTAGGCGGCCATCGCGTCGTAGCGCCAGTAGTCCGGGACGTACATGGTGTTGGCCACGTCGCCATACACCTTGTCGACGTAGAAGGTGCCGCCGCCGATAGTGGCGTTGGGCAGGACGTCGTAGGTGGTCCACAGGCTGAAGCTGTTCTTCGGCGTGTTGGGCATTTCGTTGCCATCGTTGGACGGCACGTTGGCGGTGATGTTGCCGTTGCGGCCGGTCTTGCCGGCTTTCACCAGTTCGCTGTCGAGGTAGCTGTAGCCGGCGAAGACCTTCCACTTGTCGGTCAGCTTGCCGCTGGCGGTCAGCTCCAGGCCATCGACGCGGGACTGGCCGGCGTTGTCGTAGGTCTGCGGCGCCACCAGGATGCGCGCATTGTCCTTGTCGGTGCGGAAGATCGCGCCGGTCAGCTCCAGGCGCTCATCCAGGAAGCTCCACTTGGTACCGATCTCGTAGTTGGTGGTTTCTTCCGGTTCCAGGTTGTTCTTCACCGAGAAGGCGTCCACCGCGTTGGAGGTGTTGCCGTTGTCCAGCATGCTGCCCGGCGGCGTCGCCGAGGTGGCGTAGGACGCGTAGATGCTGCCGTTGGGCGCCGGCTTGTAGACCACGCCGGCCTGCCAGTTCCAGAAGCTGGAGCTGTCTTCGAACTTGGTGGCGGGTGAAGCGCTGTGGTTCTTCGCGGTGGTTTCGAAGCTGTCGAAGCGCACGCCGGCGTTGATCTGCCACTGCTCGTTCAGGTCGATGGTGTCGAAGCCGTAGATCGCCTTGGTGGTGCCGACGGTGTTCAGCGGCTTGTAGTTGCGGGTGATGCTGCCGTTCCACGGATCGTGCGGGTTGGGGTTTTCCAGGCTGGTGCAGTTGTACCCGCTGGGCGCACCGACGATTCCCGGACGGCACTTGTTGCTGTTCAGGCCGGTGTTGGTGTCGACCGTGTAGCCATCGCGCTTGCTGTCTTCGCGGCTGAACTCAAGACCGGTGGTGAAGCTGTTCTTGAACCCGGCCAGGTAGAACTCGCCGAACAGGTCGGTCTGGTTGGTCGCCGTGGTGGTGGTGCTGATGCGGTTGTTGTTGCGCCGCCACACGGTGCCATTATTGACGTTGCCCTGGCTGTCGTCGGGCTGCGTCATGATGTAGTCCTGGTGGCTGGTGCCGTACCGGGTGGTATTGCGCAGGCTCAGGTTGTCGTTGAAGTCGTGCTCGAAGGTGATGGTGCTGGTGTCCACCCGGCTCTTGGAGAAGTCGCGATCCTCCAGGCCATAGAAATTGTCGCGGTCGACGTTCACCGGCTTGTCGGGGTTGTGCTTGCTGCGGTCGGCGCTCTTGGCGTACGGGATGCCCGAGTCGGGTGTGTCGTCGCTTTCCAGGTGGTAGTGGCTGACGGTGACGCGGGTCGGGCCATTGAGGCCGAAGGTCAGCGACGGCGCGATACCCCAGCGGCTGGCGTCCACCGCCTGGCGACCGGCGACGTTCTGGTCGTGGGTCATCAGGTTCAGGCGGAAGGCGGCGTTGCCGTCGAGAAACTCCTGGTTGGTGTCCAGGGTGTAGCGACGGGTCTGGTCGGAGCCGTAGGTGAAGCTGCCGTCGGTGAAGTTGCCGGCCTTGGCCTGCTTGCTGATCAGGTTCAGGCTGCCACCGGCCGAGCCACGGCCGCCGAAGGCCGAGTTCGGGCCCTTGCTGACTTCGATCTGTTCCAGGTTGAACACTTCACGGGATTGCGCGCCGGTGTCGCGTACGCCGTCGACATAGGTGTCGCTCTGCGCGTCGAAGCCACGGATGAAGGGACGGTCGCCGGTCGGGTTGCCGCCCTCGCCGGCGCCGAAGGTGATGCCCGGCACGGTGCGCAGGGCGTCCTGCAGGGTCAGCGCGCCGGTGTCCTTGATAACCTGCTGCGGCACCACGGTCACCGAGCGCGGTGTATCCAGCAGCGGGGCGGTGTATTTCTTCGACGCGGACTTCTCGACGTTGTAGGTGGTCGGGTCCTGCTGGGTACCGACGACGGTATCGGCGTCCAGGGACAATACGTCCTGGCTCGGCTTCTTCTCCGAGGATTCGGCGGCATGGGCCAGGTGGCTGCCGGACATGGCGGTGATGGCGACACCGACGGCGGATGCCAAGAGGCGCGGCGTGTTGCCGGCGAGATCGGACGATTGGCGCGACATTGCAAATCCCTCCCCAGGGGCTCATGAAGGCCGCGCAATCTAGTGCAATTAAGAATTCATATCAATTACCACTTATTCTCATACGCGTATGATTTACAAGATTTACATTTCATGACTGACCAATGACAGGGCATGGCGGTTGTAGTCGGCTGTTGCAAATCATTATCATTGACAACTTCTCAGGCACCGACGGAACCGCCCCATGCTGTTGCACATTCCCGGCATCTTCACCCGCGAGGAAGTGGTGCGTATCCGCGCCGCCCTGGAACAGGCCGAATGGGGCGACGGCAAGGCCACCGCCGGGTACCAGTCGGCCCGTGCCAAGCACAACCTGCAGCTGCCCCAGGACCACCCGCTGGCCCGCGAGATAGGCGAAGCCATGCTGCAGCGCCTGTGGAGCAACCCGCTGTTCCAGTCCGCCGCGCTGCCGCACAAGGTCTTTCCGCCACTGTTCAATTGCTATACCGGCGGCGGCTCCTTCGACTTCCACATCGACAACGCCGTGCGCGACGTCCAGGGTGGCCGCGAGCGCGTGCGCACCGACGTCTCCTCGACCCTGTTCTTCAGCGACCCGGAGGATTACGACGGCGGCGAACTGGTGATCCAGGACACTTACGGCACCCAGCAGGTCAAGCTGCCGGCCGGCGACCTGGTGCTCTACCCCGCCACCAGCCTGCACAAGGTCAACCCGGTGACCCGTGGCGCGCGAATCGCCTCCTTCTTCTGGACCCAGAGCCTGGTGCGCGAGGACAGCCAGCGCGCCCTGCTGTACCAGATGGACCAGTCGATCCAGGCACTGACCCGCGACGTGCCCGAGCACCCGGCGCTGGTCGAGCTGACCGGCACCTACCACAACCTGCTGCGCCGCTGGGTGGATGTCTGACCGCCCATGAGCTTCGTCCTGCGCCGCACCGAAGAAGTCGCCGTTGAAGACCTCAATGGCCAGCTCGCCGACAACCCACGCCAGGCCGCCCGGCTGATCCTCGCCGCCGCCCGCGACGGCGAGCTGGAAGCCCAGGCGCTGCTCGGCCAGGTCCTTCTCGACGGCCATGGCATCGAGCGCGACCCGACGCTGGCCATGACCTGGTTCGGCATCGCCGCCGAGCGCGGCCACGCCATGGCGCGCAACATGCTCGGCCGCTGCCTGGAACACGGCTGGGGCTGCCGCGCCGATCCCGCCTCAGCCGCCGGCCACTACGCGCTCGCCGCCGAAGCCGGCCTGGACTGGGCGATGTACAACCTGGCCAACCTGCTGGCCACCGGACGCGGCGTGGCACGCGACGAGGTGCACGCCCTGGCGCTGTACCGCCGGGCGGCGGAACTGGGGCACGCCAAGTCGATGAATCTGGTCGGCCGCTTCTACGAGGAGGGCCTGGTGGTCCCCCGCGATGCCGAGGCCGCCCATCGCTGGTACCGGCGCTCCGCCGAGGCCGGTGACTTCCGTGGCCAGTTCAGCCACGCCACGGTGCTGGCCGAGGCCGGCGACCTGGAAGGCGCCCTGCCCTGGCTGCAGCGCGCGCTGCAGGGCGGCAACCTGAACTTCCTGCGGGTCGCCCGCGAGCAACTGGCCAAGTCCCCGCAGCAAGCCTTGCGTCAGCTGGCTTACGCCTATGGCCAGCGGGCCGCCGAACTGGGCGATGAATCCGACGAAATGCGTCTGGAGTCGCTGCGTCACGCCCAGGATCGCTGCAACTTGACGCATTTTTCACCTCATTCCTGTTAACCTCCACGGCCTTTTTTCGGCTGCGGGATTGCAGCCTTCTGTCCCGAATCGACGAGGCGTGTGTGTCTACCACTAATTCCCCTTCTGCCCGCAAAGGCGTCGACTGGGCCGGCCTGGGCTGGCTGCTCCTGTTCTTCTGGTACTTCTCCGGCGTAACCCAACTGCTGATCCTGCTCAGCGGCACCACCGGCTTCGCCGGCTTCCGTGACGCCTTCTTCCTCAGCAGCCTGTGGCTCGCCCCCGTGCTGCTGCTGCCGCGCTTCACCCGCGGGATTTCGGCGATCATCGGCCTGGTGCTGTGGGGCGCGTCGCTGGTGGGCCTGAGCTACTTCGGCATCTACCGCCAGGAGTTCTCGCAGAGCGTCATCTTCGTCATGTTCGAATCGAACACCGCCGAAGCCGGCGAGTATTTCAGCCAGTACTTCAGCCTCTGGCTGTGCCTCGCGCTGCTGGTCTACAGCGTGGTCGCGGTGCTGCTGTGGCGGCGCATCCGCCCGGTCACCCTGCCGCTCTACACCCGCGTACCGGTGGCCGTGCTGCTGGTGGCGATGAACCTGGTCTACCCCTTCTACAAGCAGATGGTCACCCAGGAGCGCAGTTTCGCCGAGGCGCTGGAGAAGGTGCAGCAGCGCATGGAGCCGGCCGTGCCCTGGCAACTGGTCGTGGGCTACGCGCAGTACCGCCAGCAGCTGGACAACATGCAGAAGCTGCTGGAGCAGAACGCCTCCCTGCCGCCGCTGCAGAACCTCAAGGACAGCAGCGGCGAGGCGCCGCGCACCCTGGTGCTGGTGCTGGGCGAATCCACCACCCGCGAGCACATGCACCTGTACGGCTACCCGCGCGAAACCACCCCGAACCTCGACGCCCTGGCGGCGGCCGAGGGCCACAACCTGACGGTGTTCCAGAACGTGGTCTCGCCGCGTCCCTACACCATCGAGGTGATGCAGCAGATCCTCACCTTCGGTGACGAGCAGAACCCCGACAAGTTCCTCACCGATCCGTCGCTGATCAACCTGATGAAACAGGCAGGCTACAAGACCTTCTGGATCACCAACCAGCAGACGATGACCAAGCGCAACACCATGCTCACCACCTTCTCGCAGCAGACGGATGCGCAGTTCTACCTGAACAACCAGCGCAACCAGAACGCCAGCCAGTACGACGGCGTGGTGCTTGAACCCTTCGAGAAGGCCCTGCAGGACCCGGCACAGAAGAAGTTCATCGTCATCCACCTGCTCGGCACGCACATGGACTACCGCTACCGCTATCCGGAGCAGTACGCCCAGTTCAAGGACCGCCAGGGCGTGCCCTCGGCGCTGTCGGATGACCAGGTGGAAACCTACAACTTCTACGACAACGCCGTGCTGTACAACGACTTCGTGGTCTCCAGCCTGATCAAGCGCTACGCCGCGACCGACCCGAACGGCTTCCTGCTGTACCTCTCCGACCACGGCGAGGATGTCTACAGCTCGGGCAACCACGACCGCCTGGGCCGCAACGAAGGCGCCCCGACCCGGCCGATGTACACCATCCCGTTCATGCTCTGGACCTCGCCCAGTTGGCAGGCCGCGCACCCGCGCGACCTGCAGGCGGCCGCCAACCGTCCGTACAGCAGCTCGCACCTGATCCACACCCTGTCGGATCTGGCGGGCCTGAGCTACGACCGCTTCGAGCCGGTCAAGAGCCTGGTCAGCGACCAGTTCGCCGTGGCCCCGCGCTGGATCGGCGACCCGTACAAGAAGGATGGCCTGCGCGAGTTCGACAAGCTGCCGCCGACCCAGGCCGCGCCGCAGCAGGAGATCGCCAAGGAATCCCAGTCGCCGGATACCGCCCAGACTCCGCTGGCGCAGCCCAACAAGGGCTGAGTCGGTCCAGATCGTGAAAACGCCCCGCTCTGCGGGGCGTTTTCATTTCGCGATGCGATGGCTTTTCGCAGGAGCGGACTCCGTCCGCGATCGACCCTCGCGCGTGACACATCGCGGACCAAGTCCGCTGATGCATCCGTTATCTACAGGAGCGAGCTTGCTCGCGAACAGATTCAGCCGGCAGCATCGCTGTTGGGCGGTTCGCGAGCAAGCTCGCTCCTACGAAAAGCAAACGCCAGAAACGAAAAGGCCCCGCATCGCGGGGCCGTTTCATTCGAGCCTGAAGCTTACAGGTAGAATGCCTTCAGCGGCGGGAAGCCGTTGAACTCCACCGCGCTGTAGCTGGTGGTGTAGGCGCCGGTGGACAGCCAGTACAGGCGGTCGCCGGCAGCCAGGTTCAGCGGCAGGCCGTACTTGTAGTGCTCGTACATGATGTCGGCGCTGTCGCAGGTCGGGCCGGCGATGACCACTTCTTCCAGCTCGCCCTTCTTCTCCACGTGGATCGGGAACTTGATGGACTCGTCCATGGTTTCGATCAGGCCGGAGAACTTGCCTACGTCGGTGAACACCCAGCGCTCCACGGCGGTGCGCGACTTGCGCGCCACCAGCACGACTTCGCTCACCAGGATACCGGCGTTGGCGATCAGCGAGCGGCCCGGCTCGAGGATGATTTCCGGCAGGTCGTCGCCGAAGTCTTCCTTGAGGAAGCGGATGATTTCCTCGGCGTAGGTTTCCAGGCTATTGGTCTTGGCAATGTAGTTGGCCGGGAAGCCGCCGCCCATGTTGATCATCTTCAGTTCGATGCCGTCTTCTTCCTTCAGGCGCTCGAAGATGACCTTCACCTTGGCGATGGCCGCGTCCCATACGCCGATGTCGCGCTGCTGCGAACCCACGTGGAAGGACACTCCGTAGGGCACCAGGCCCAGGTCACGGGCCAGCACCAGCAGGTCCATGGCCATGTCGGTCTGGCAGCCGAACTTGCGCGACAGCGGCCAGTCGGCGGAGGTGGAACCCTCGGTGAGGATGCGCACGTAGACCTTGGAGCCCGGCGCGGCCTTGGCGATGTTGCGCAGGTCGGCCTCGGAGTCGGTGGCGAACAGGCGCACGCCCTTCTCGTAGAAGTAGCGAATGTCGCGGGCTTTCTTGATGGTGTTGCCGTAGCTGATGCGCTCCGGGCCCACACCGGTCTTCATCACCTTGTCCAGTTCGTAGATCGAGGCGATGTCGAAGTTCGAACCCTTGTCGCGCAGCAGCTCGGTGATCTCGGTGGCCGGGTTGGCCTTCACCGCGTAGTAGATCTTGGCGAAGGGGAAGCAGTCGGTCAGCTGATCGTACGCGTTGGCGATGGTCTGCTTGTCGATGACGACGAAGGGGGTTTCCTGCTTGTCGGCAAACGCCTTCATGCGCTGGAAGGTTTCCGGGGCGAAGTAATCCTCGACCTTGATGGACATGGTTGGGACTCCAAATGGCAAAACACGCAATTGAAAAGAGGGACGGCTCTTTTACTTTCGAGCCACGAACGCCTGATCAGTTTCCCCACTTTGGTTCGCCTACTTCCCAAGGCATGTCGCCGAGCATTACCGGTTCCGACTTCTCCTGGGCTCCCTGCCCCTGTCGGGGCGCGGAGTCGCCGGGTCGGCAACCTCTCGTCGTCAGTACTTGAGCCGGATGGATCGTTTCCAGCATGAGCGTTCGGGCGCGAACTTTAGGACCACAGGCACCACAGATCAATCAAAAATTGCCGCTTTTTCATAACCCTTTGTCGCGATCCGGCGTTTCGTTTCAAATCCTTAACAAAACGTCATGAAATGCTGCACAGACGCGGGTTTCAAGGGCATGACAGGGACCGCTCGACGAACCTTTTTCCCCCCGGATAAGGGGAGACACTGGCGCGTCCGGGATCGATGGCCGACGCCCCTTCCGGAGGGACCGCCGGCGTGCGTGTCGGCCGCCGGGTGCCCGGTGGCGCTGATCGACCGGTCATTTCCCGTTATAATCCCGCGCTTTTGGGCCGATCCGGGCCCATCATCGATTCCAGCCAGGCACGCATCCATGACCATCCAGGCCGCCGAAGTCGCCAAACGCCGCACGTTCGCGATCATTTCCCACCCCGACGCCGGTAAGACCACCATTACCGAAAAGCTCCTGCTGATGGGCAAGGCGATCGCCGTCGCCGGTACCGTGAAGTCGCGCAAGTCCGACCGCCACGCCACCTCCGACTGGATGGAGATGGAAAAGCAGCGCGGCATCTCCATCACCACCTCGGTGATGCAGTTCCCCTACCGCGAGCACATGATCAACCTGCTCGACACCCCCGGCCACGAAGACTTCTCCGAAGACACCTACCGCACCCTGACCGCGGTGGACTCGGCGCTGATGGTCCTCGACGGCGGCAAGGGTGTAGAACCGCGCACCATCGCCCTGATGGAAGTCTGCCGCCTGCGCGACACGCCCATCGTCAGCTTCATCAACAAGCTCGACCGCGACATCCGCGACCCCATCGAGCTGCTCGACGAGATCGAGGCCGTCCTGAAGATCAAGGCCGCGCCCATCACCTGGCCGATCGGTTGCTACAAGGACTTCAAGGGGGTGTACCACCTCGCCCAGGACAAGATCATCGTCTACGTGCCCGGCCACGGCCACGAGCGCATCGAGACGAAGATCATCGACAAGCTCGACTCCGACGAAGCCCGTGCGCACCTGGGCGATCTCTACGAGAACTTCCTCGAAGAGCTGGAACTGGTGCAGGGCGCCTGCCACGAGTTCGACAAGCAGGCCTTCCTCGACGGCGAGATGACCCCGGTGTTCTTCGGTACCGCACTGGGCAACTTCGGTGTCGACCAGGTGCTCGACTGCATCGTCGACTGGGCCCCGCAACCGCTGGAGCGCGGCACCCACGAGCGCACCGTGGCGCCGACCGAGGAGAAGTTCTCCGGCTTCGTGTTCAAGATCCAGGCGAACATGGACCCCAAGCACCGCGACCGCATCGCCTTCATGCGCATCTGCTCGGGCAAGTACGAGAAGGGCATGAAGATGCGCCATGTGCGCCTGGGCAAGGACGTGAAGATCGCCGACGCCCTGACCTTCTTCTCCAGCGAGCGTGAGCAGCTGGAAGAGGCCTACGCCGGCGACATCATCGGCCTGCACAACCACGGCACCATCCAGATCGGCGACACTTTCACCGAAGGCGAGGCGCTGGGCTTCACCGGCATCCCGCACTTCGCCCCGGAACTGTTCCGCCGCGTGCGCCTGAAGGACCCGCTGAAATCCAAGCAGCTGCGCCAGGGCCTGCAGGAACTGGCCGAGGAAGGTGCGACGCAAGTCTTCTTCCCCGAGCGCAACAACGACATCATCCTCGGCGCCGTCGGTGTGCTGCAGTTCGACGTGGTCGCCAGCCGCCTGAAGGAGGAATACAAGGTCGAGTGCGCCTACGAGGCGATCAACGTCTGGTCGGCGCGCTGGATCGAGTGCAAGGACGAGAAGAAGCTCAAGGAGTTCAAGGACAAGGCCATGGAGAACCTCTCCGTGGACGGCGGCGGCCACCTCACCTACCTGGCCCCGACCCGCGTCAACCTGAGCCTGATGGAAGAGCGCTGGCCGGACATCACCTTCCGCGCCACCCGCGAACACCACTGAGTTCGCCGCTCTCGAAACGCCCGCCTTGTGCGGGCGTTTTTGTTGGCACCGAACGTCTTTTGTAGGAGCGAGCTTGCTCGCGAACCGGACCCCGCAGGTTCGCGAGCAAGCTCGCTCCTACAGTCAGGCCTCCACTCTTCTGCAAGCGTATCCATCAGTACGCAGAGGGGATCTGAGATGGGGTTTCATGGCAAGGATTTGCGCAACGGACGTCATTCGCTCGAAGGGCAGAGATATTTGGTGACAACCGTCACCTATCAACGTGAACCGCTATTCACGCAATGGAACGCATCCTGTTCGGTCGCTCGCGAGCTTCACCAATTGGCACAGGCCAGTCTCCTCGCCTGGGTATTGATGCCGGACCATTTGCATTGCCTGGTCCAACTCGAGAGCGGTTCATTGAGTGACTTTATGCAACAGCTGAAATCCCTCACAGCAATCTCACTGAACAGAGCGCTGAAACGCACAGGTAAAGTCTGGCAATCAGGCTTCCACGATCACGCCCTGCGCCGCGACGAAGACCTGCAAGCAACCGCTCGATATCTGGTCGCCAATCCCTTGCGTGCAGGGCTGGTCAAATCGCTTCGAGACTATCCCTTCTGGAACGCAGTCTGGCTTTGACGTATAGCCCTGTAGGAGCGAGCTTGCTCGCGAACAAACCCCGCTGCAGGGCCAGGGTTCGCGAGCAAGCTCGCTCCTACGAAGAGCAATTCGGCGTTATGGATCGAGTGCCCCAGCGCTCCAAGTGCTGGACGTCGCGCTGCCAGTCAGCTTGGCCGCAATCGCCCCCTGGGGAATCAATCGATCGCGGTAGCGGGTGGCGAGGATGCCACCCTGCGGCGCGCGCAGGATGTGCTCGCTGCTCGCGTCACCGGGACGGGCGATGATGCGGGCGAAGCGTTCGCCGGACTCGATGCGTTCGCCCAGTTCGCGCTCGAACACCAGCACGCCGGCGGCCGGGGCGAACACGGTTTCCATGAAGCCGATGGGCGTGGCGACACCTTTCCACTCCGGCAATGGCCCGGCGTCCGTTACCACGCCGCGCGCCCCGAGGAAGCGGTAGATACCGTCCGCATCCTGGCGCGCCAGCGCGTCGCTGACATCGCCCTGCCCACGCAGCTCGACCGTGGCCACCAGGCGCCCGGTCAAGCGCTGCGCGGCCAGCCAGGGCGCGATCACCACCTCCTCGAAGGCCCCGTCGCTGTCGCCCTCCCAGATGATCGCCAGTTCCGCGCGCAGCGCCGCGGCGAGGTCCTGGCCGGCCGGCCAGAAGCACTCGTGCAGATAGACATACGGCAGCGCCTCGTCGTCGGTATGCAGGTCGAGCACGATGTCCGCCGGAGCGGCCAGTTCGACCAGGCGTTTCTGCCACAGCGAGAGGTTGTCCAAGGTGCCGCGAGCCGACGCCGACGCGGGGAAGCCACGATTGAAATTGCGCGCGCTCGCATCGTGATGACGGCCGAGGATGCGCCCCTGGCGAAACTGCCCGATGCCGATCGGATTGGCCTGCGGCACCACTGTCACGCAGCCGTTCAACGCGCCATGTTGCGCCGCCTCGTGCAGGCGCGGCAGCAGTTCGTGGAGCACCAGCATCCCGGCGATTTCATCGGCATGCACCCCTGCCTGCAGGTGCACCTTCGGCCCCGGTCTGCCGCCATCGACACGCCAGGCGCGCACGCGCAGCTCGGCCCCGGAATCTCCGGGTACGCTGAAGGAAACGTCCTCGATCATATGCACTCTCCTTTTGTCGGGCCTCTGTCCGAATCGCCCATGGAAATCTTCTTCGGCGCCTCCTAGTATCGGAGCCAGTGATTACCAGCCCGCAAGGACACCCCTTGGACATGCCTCGCCAGAAAACCCAGCGCGCCACCTCCGAGGAACGCCGCGACCATCTGGTGCGAGCCTGCCTCAAGTGCCTGGTCGCCGATGGCCACGCGGGCATCTCGGTGCGTCGCATCGCCAAGGAAGCCGGCGTCGCCGTCGGCCTGGTGAACCACCACTTCGGCAGCATCGACGCGCTGGTCGCCCAGGCCTACGAGACCCTCGCCAGCGAAGTCACCCAGGCGCTCTACGAGCAGGTCGACGCCGCCGGCAACGACCCCGCTGCGCGCATGGAAGCCTTCCTCACCGGCTCCTTCTCGCCGCAGGTCCTGGACCCCGACCTGCTCAGCCCCTGGGTGGTGTTCTGGAGCCTGATCCGTCACTCGCCGCCGGTGAACGACGCCCACGAACGCGGTTACCAGAGCTACCTCGCCATCCTGGAAAAACTCATCAGCGACCTCGCCGCCGCCGAGGGCTTCCCTGTTGCACGGCCGCGCCTGGCCGCCATCGGCCTCTCTGCCATGCTCGACGGGCTGTGGCTGGAGTGGTGCCTGAACCCCGCCACCTTCAGCGCCGCCGACGGTCTGGAGCTCAGCCGTTGCTGGGTTGAAGGGCTACGTCGCGGCGCCTATGCCTGACGATCTGCTGCGCGTCGGCTGGAGGGCGTTGGAGGGTGTACTCAGATGCTCATTTACATACGTAAACTCCGCTCTTCGTAAACCCTCCGCCTACTCCAGCTCTAGCTCGCGAGATCGTAATTCAAGTTCTGAAATCTCAGACCGCCGTACGCGGTCGACGCTTGCCCAGCCAGGACCGCGACGTCGTGCTCTGCGCCTCGCGGCGAATCGGCGTGGTGCGCTCCAGCACGCTGAAGCCGGCTTCGATGATGAAGGTCAGGCAGATATAGATCGCCGCCACCAGCAGCAACGGTTCGTAGACATGGAAGGTCTGCGCGCGCACCACGTTGGCCGCGCCGAGCAGGTCGACCACGGCGATGGTGGACGCCAGCGCGGTGGACTTGAGCAGCATCACGCTCTCCCCCGCCAGGGTCGGCAGCAGCAGGCGGATCGCCCGGGGCAGCCAGACACGGTAGAGCACCAGGGTGCGGTTCATGCCGAACGCCGAGGCGGCCTCCAGCTCGCCGCGCGGCACCGCCCTCAACCCGCCGCGCACCACCTCGCCGACATAGGCGCCGACCGAGAGGATCAGCGCGATGACGATGTACCAGAAACCATCGCGCAGGTAGGGCCAGAGGAAGCTGCCGCGGATCAGCGGGAACTGCGCGAACAGGCTGCCCAGGCCGTAGTAGAAGATGTAGATCTGCACCAGCAGCGGCGTGCCGCGGATCACGCTGGTGTACGCCAGCGCCAGGCGCGAGACCAGGAAGTTGCGCGACATCCGCGCCAGCGCCACGCCCAGGGCCAGCGCGAAGCCCAGGATGGCGGAGATCAGCAGGATGACCAGGGTGGTGCCCAGCCCCTTGAGCAGCAGGGTGCCGTAGACGAATAGCCAGTGTTCGTTCATTGCCGCGCCTCGCTCAGACCGCCGGAATCCAGCGGCGGAAGCGCCGCTCCAGGTAGCCTGCGAACAGGTTGGAAAGCACGGTGAGCACGTAGTACAGCGCCGCCGCGGTGAGGTAGAAGGTCAGGTAGTGCCGGGTGGAACCGGCAGCCTGCTTGGCGGTGTAGAGCAACTCGTTGGTGCCCACTACGCTGATCAGCGCGCTGTCCTTGATCAGGTTGACCCAGAGGTTGGCCATGCCGGCCAGCGCGTTGGGCGCCATGATCGGCAGGGTCACCCGGCGGAACAGGCCGAAGCCATGCATGCCGTAGGCCCGCGCGGCCTCGATCTGTCCGTAGGGGATCGCCTGGATCGCGCCACGGAAGATTTCCGAGGCATAGGCGCCCTGCACCAGGCCGAGCACGACGATGGCCACCATCATGCCATTGAGCTTCACCTCGCCGAAGCCGAGCCAGGCGAAGAACTGGTTCAGGCCCATGGAGCCGACATAGAACAGCAGCAGGATCAGCAGCAGTTCCGGCACCGCCCGGCACAGCGTGGTGTAGCCGCGCGCCAGCATCGCCAGCGGCCGGGGTCCGCCGATCTTGGCGCTGGCCGCGCCGAGACCGATCAGCAGACCGACCAGAAAGGCGCCGACGGAAATCTGCAGGGTGACCAGCAGCCCCTTGAACAGCGCCGGGCCCCAGCCCGTGGCGCCGAAGCCGATCAGGTCGAAGATGCTTTGCATGGCATTCACCGTAATTGGAGGCTCAGTGCCGTACCCGCGCCCGTAGCGGACGCGGGTCCATCAGCCCATCCCCGGGGTTATTGCTTGGGTGCGACGCTCATGCCGAAGTACTTGTCCGACAGCGCCTTGTAGTCATCGCTGGCCAGCAGCTTGCCGATGGCTTCGTCGACCCGGGCCTTGAGCGCGGTATCCTCCTTGCGCAGGCCGGCGCCGACGCCACGGCCGAAGAGCGGATCGTGCTTCACCTCGCCCTTGCTGACGATGCCGGCCGCCTGGGCGTCCGGCGACTTGAGGAAGGTCGCCACGGCGATGGCGTCGGCCATCATCAGGTCGATGCGCCCGGCCACCAGGTCGGCGTTCACCGAGTCCTGGGTATCGTAGTAGCGCACGTCGGCGATCTTCTCGTAGTACTTCTTCAGGTAGTTGGAACTGACGGTGGAAATCTGCACGCCGATGGTCTTGCCCTTCAGGCCCTCGGGGCTGATCTGCAGGTCCATGGCCTGAGGCGCGGCTACGCCCACCGGAGTGTCGTAGTAGGGGCGACTGAAAGCGATCTGCTTCTCGCGCTCCTCGGTAATGGACAGGGAGTTGAAGATCACGTCGATCTTCTTCGCCAGCAGGGCCGGGATGATGCCGTCCCAGGCCACTTCATCGATCTCGCACTGCGCCTTCATCTCGGCGCAGACCTTGCGGATCAGGTCCGGCTCGAAGCCGGCCCAGCTGCCGTCGGGCTGCTTCTGCGAGAACGGCGGATAGGGTTCGGCGGCCAGGGCGAAACGAATCGTCTCGGCCTGCGCGCTTACCGCGCCGGCCATGAGCATCGTTGCACCCACCACCCAGTTGCACAGACCTTTCTTGTTCATCGTGATCCCCTGCCTTGTTTTCGATTGTTATGGGTCACGCTCATCGATGCGCCGACTGCGCGGCATCGGTCAGCGATTCTGGTGCGCGTTGACGAACTGCCGGCAGCGTTCGCTGCGCGGCCGCGAGAAGACTTCCTCGGGCGTGCCTTCCTCTTCGATCAGGCCCTTGTGGAGGAACGCCACGTGGCTGGAAACGTCGCGAGCGAAGGCCATCTCGTGGGTGACCAGAATCATGGTCCGCCCCTCCTCGGCCAGCGACCGGATCACCCGCAACACTTCGCCCACCAGTTCCGGGTCCAGCGCCGAAGTCGGTTCGTCGAACAGCATGACCTTCGGCCGTACCGCCAGCGCACGGGCGATGGCCACGCGCTGCTGCTGGCCGCCGGAGAGGAAGGCCGGGTAGACGTGGCGCTTCTCCGCCAGGCCGACACGCTCCAGCAGCGCCTCGGCGCGCTCGCGGGCCTCGGCCTTGCTCTCGTGAAGGACGAAGGTCGGCGCCTCGATCAGGTTCTCCAGCACCGTGCGGTGCGGCCACAGGTTGAAGTTCTGGAACACCATGCCCAGCTGCGAGCGGATGCGCGTCAACTGCTTCTGATCGGCCACCATCGGCTCGCCGTGACGGTTCTGGGTCAGGCCGATGGTCTCGCCGTTGACGGTGACCGTGCCCTGGTTGGGAATCTCCAGCATGTTGATGCAGCGCAGCAGGGTGCTCTTGCCCGAGCCACTGGCACCGATCAGCGAGATCACCCCGCCCTCGCGGGCCGACAGCGACACGCCCTTGAGCACCTCGAAGTCGCCGAAGCGCTTGTGCAGATCGCGGACCTCGATGACCGGTTTTGTGGCGGGCTGCTGCGGCTCTTGTAGGAGCGAGCTTGCTCGCGAACCTGCCTCTGCACCGGAAACATCAAGAGCGTTCGCGAGCAAGCTCGCTCCTACAGGTCGGGCACTTGCGGTAAGCGTTTCGACGAAGCGAATGATCCGCGCACAAGCCTCGGCCATGCTTTCGTCGCTCAAGCCAAAGGACAGCCGCACGAAACCTTCCGCCTGCGGGCCGAAGGCCGCCGCATCCAGTACCGAGACGCCGGTGGCATGGAACAGCTGCCAGGAGAAGTCCAGCGAACTCAGCCCCGTGTCGCGCACGTCCACCATGACGAACATGCCGGCTTCGGGCTTCAGAACTTTCACACGCGGGCAGTCGCTCAACGCGGCGACCACCAGATCGCGACGCCGGCGATAGATCTCGCGCATCGACGACACCACCTCCTCGTGCCGCTCGACGGCCACCCGCGCGGCTTCCTGAACGAAGCCCGGCAGGCCATAGAACATGTTCAGCGCAAGGTTTTCCAGGTGCCCGACCAGGGTCGGGTTGGCGATGATCCAGCCGGCGCGCCAGCCGGTCATGGCGTGGGATTTCGACAGGCTGCCGATGCTCAGAGTGCGCTCGGCCATACCCGGCAGGGCGGCGAAACTCTGGTGCTCGCGCTCGAAGGTCAGGCCTTCGTAGACCTCGTCGACCACCACCCAGAGATCGTGGGCGCGGGCCAGGTCGGCGATGGCCAGCAGCTCCTCGCGGTTGAGCACGACGCCGGTGGGGTTGTTCGGGTTGGCGAAGAAGATCGCCTTGGTGCGCGGGGTAATCGCGGCGGCCAGGTCGGCGGCTTCGGGGCGGAAGCCGTTGCCGGCGCGGGTCGGTACCGGTACCAGCACGGCGCCGGTGGACTTCAGGGTGGCTTCGTAGGTGACGTAGACCGGGTCGAAGACGATGACCTCATCACCCGGTTCCAGCAGGCACATGGCGGCGGCGAACAGGCCGTTCTGCGCGCCGGCGACGACGATGACGTTCTCGGCCGCCGTCGCCTGTCCGCATCGTCGTTCATGCAGCGCAGCGATGGCCTGGCGCAGCTCCGGGCGCCCGGCCACGTCGCTGTAGTGGGTATCGCCGGCACGCAGCGAGGTGACGGCGGCTTCGGTGATGAAGTCCGGCGTGGCGAAGTCAGGATCACCGACGCTCAGGACGATCACATCCCGGCCTTCGCGCTGGGCGGCGATGGCCGCGTAGTGAATGTCCCAGGCGGCGACGCCGGGTCCGACCATCCTGTCCACAAGCGACGAATAACGCATGCGAGAACCTCATCCGAATGACGGAATGTCCGACGGGTATTGGAATTTTTGTCCGTCAGAGCGTGGGGCCAACATACGCCAGGAATGAACGAGTGTTCAACAGAGATTACCGACACTCCCATGTCGTTTTCAGAATGCCGCCCGCATTCCCTCACCCGGGTCCGGAATCGCGATGCGGCCCTTTCCATGGGCAGGATTACAGTTTCACCACAAGCACTTAACGGGTTCTTAACGTATGCCTCGATAACTTTCCTACACTCAAATAGCGCGGCTCCGGCCCATCAGGACCCCCAACATGGACATGAACTTCCTCCCTTTCTCCCGCCCCAGCATCGGTGACGAGGAGATCCGGGCGGTCAACCGGGTGCTGCGCTCGGGCTGGATCACCACCGGCCCGCAGAACCAGGAGCTGGAACAGCGCTTCGCCCAATCCATCGGCTGCAAGCACGCCGTGGCCATCGCCTCGGCCACCGGCGGCATGCACCTGGCCCTGCTGGCGCTGGGCATCGGCCCGGGCGACGAGGTGATTACCCCCTCGCAGACCTGGGTCTCCACCGCCAACATGATCTGCCTGCTGGGCGCGACCCCGGTGTTCGTCGACGTCGACCGCGACACCCTGATGACCGACGCCGCCCGCATAGAAGCGGCGATCACCCCGCGCACCCGCGCCATCATCCCGGTGCACTACGCCGGCGCGCCCGCCGACATGGAGCCGATCAACGCGCTGGCGCAGCGTCACGGCATCGCCGTGATCGAGGACGCCGCCCACGCCGCCGGCACCCGCTATCGCGGCCGCCCCGTTGGCCAGACCGGCACCGCGATCTTCTCCTTCCATGCGATCAAGAACATGACCTGCGCCGAGGGCGGCATGTTCGTCACCGACGACGATGCCCTGGCCGATCGCGTGCGCATGCTCAAGTTCCACGGCCTGGGCGTGGACGCCTACGACCGCCTGACCCATGGCCGCAAGCCTCAGGCCCAAGTGATCGAGCCCGGCTTCAAGTACAACCTCACCGACATCAACGCGGCCATCGCCGTGGTCCAGCTCGACCGTCTGGAGGCGATCAACGCACGCCGCGCCGAACTGGCGGCGGCCTACCGGGAGCGCCTGGCCGGCCTGCCGGTCGAGCCGCTGAGCGTGCCCGACTACCCGCACCAGCACGCCTGGCACCTGTACATCCTGCGCATCGACGCCGAGCGCTGCGGCGTCGACCGCAACGGTTTCATGCAGGCCCTGCAACAGCGCGGCATCGGCAGCGGCATCCACTTCATCGGCAGCCACCTGCACAGCTACTACCGCCAGCGCTTCCCCGGGGTCAGCCTGCCCAACACCGAATGGAACTCGGCGCGCCTTTGCTCCATTCCGCTGTTCCCCGACATGACCACCGGCGACCTCGACCGCGTGGTGGAAGCCATCGAAACCATCACCCGGTAACGCCATCGTGAAAGCCTATCCGATCAACCTCGTGTCCATCGTCATCCCGGTGTACAACGAGGAAGCCAGCCTGCCCGAACTGCTGCGCCGCACCAGCGCCGCCTGCGAGAAGCTGGGCCGCGACTACGAGATCATCCTGATCGACGACGGCAGCCGCGACGGCTCCGCCGACCTGCTCCTGGAGGCCGCCGAGGCACCCGGCAGCCACGTCGTCGCGGTAATCCTCAACCGCAACTACGGGCAGCACGCGGCGATCATGGCCGGCTTCGAAGAATGCCGGGGCGACGTGATCATCACCCTCGACGCCGACCTGCAGAACCCGCCGGAAGAAATCCCGCGCCTGGTGGAAGAAGCCGCCAAGGGCTACGACGTGGTCGGTAGCGTGCGCCAGAAGCGCCAGGACTCGGCCCTGCGCCGCTGGCCATCGAAGCTGATCAACCTCGCCGTGCAACGCTCCACGGGCGTAGCCATGAGCGACTACGGCTGCATGCTGCGCGCCTACCGCGCGAGCATCGTCAAGGCGATGCTGGCCTGCCGCGAGCGCAGCACCTTCATCCCGATCCTGGCCAACAGCTTCGCCCGTCACACCACCGAGATCATGGTCGCCCACGCCGAGCGTGAGCACGGCGAGTCGAAGTACGACTTCATGCGCCTGATCAACCTGATGTTCGACCTGGTCACCTGCATGACCACCACCCCGTTGCGCCTGCTGTCGCTGGTGGGCGGCACCATGGCGGCGGCGGGCTTCGGCTTCGCCCTGCTGCTGGTCGTGCTGCGCGTGATCTTCGGCGCCGCCTGGGCCGGTCACGGGGTCTTCGTCCTGTTCGCAGTGCTGTTCACCTTCACCGGCGTGCAACTGGTCGGCATGGGCCTGCTCGGCGAGTACCTGGGCCGCATGTACAACGACGTGCGCGCCCGCCCGCGCTTCTTCATCGAGCGCGTCGTCCGCCAGCGGACCACGCTCGAAACCCGTTCGACCACCCCCTCTTCTTCTCTCGAGTCCCTCCAGCCATGACCCAGCAGACCATCGTCTTCGCCTATCACGACATCGGCTGCACCGGCATCGAAGCGCTGCTCGCCGCCGGCTACCAGATCGACGCTGTCTTCACCCATGCCGACGACCCGCAGGAAAACCGCTTCTACGGCTCCGTCGCGCAGCTCTGCGCGCGCCATGGCATCCCCGTGCACGCTCCGGAAGACGTCAATCACCCGCTGTGGATCTCGCGCATCCGCGAACTGCAGCCGCGCTACATCTTCTCCTTCTATTACCGCAACCTGCTCGGTGAAGAGCTGTTGGCCTGCGCCTCCGAAGGCGCCTTCAACCTGCACGGCTCGCTGCTGCCGCGCTACCGTGGCCGCGCCCCGGCCAACTGGGTGCTGGTCAATGGCGAAACCGAGACCGGTGTCACCCTGCACCGCATGGTCAAGCGCGCCGACGCCGGCGCCATTCTCGCCCAGCAGCGCGTGGCGATCGGCGCGGACGACACCGCACTGATCCTCCACGGCAAGCTGCGCCAGGCCTCCCGCGAACTGCTGGAAGACGCGCTGCCGAAACTGGTCAAGGGCGAGCTGAGCGAAGTCGCGCAGGATGAGTCCCGCGCCAGCTACTTCGGCCGCCGCACCCCGGCCGACGGCGCCCTCGACTGGCAGCGTCCGGCCCGCGAGCTGCACAACCTGGTCCGCGCGGTCACCCAGCCCTACCCCGGCGCCTTCGCGCCCGTGGGCGATCGCAAGCTGATCGTCTGGAGCTCCCGCGTCGCCAGCGGCAACGGCGGCCAGGCGCCGGGCTCGGTGCTCAGTGTAGATCCGCTGCGCATCGCCTGTGGCGAAGACTCGCTGGAAATCCTCTCCGGCCAGCAGGGCGACGCCGGCCTGTTCCTCGCCGGCCCGCAACTGGCCCGCGAGATGGGCCTGGTGGAAGGCTCGCGCCTGCACGGCGCGGCGCGCAAGGCCAAGCGCAAGACCCGCGTACTGATCCTCGGGGTCAACGGTTTCATCGGCAACCACCTGTCCGAGCGCCTGCTGCGCGACGGCAACTACGAAGTCTACGGCCTGGACATCGGCTCCGACGCCATCGAGCGCCTGCGCAGCAACCCCGACTTCCACTTCGTCGAAGGCGACATCAGCATCCACACCGAGTGGATCGAGTACCACATCAAGAAATGCGACGTGGTCCTGCCGCTGGTGGCCATCGCCACGCCCATCGAGTACACCCGCAACCCGCTGCGCGTATTCGAGCTGGACTTCGAGGAAAACCTCAAGCTGGTCCGCTACTGCGTGAAGTACAACAAGCGCGTGATTTTCCCCTCCACCTCCGAGGTGTACGGCATGTGCACCGACGCCAACTTCGACGAAGACAAGTCGAACCTGGTGGTCGGCCCGATCAACAAGCAGCGCTGGATCTACTCGGTCTCCAAGCAGTTGCTCGACCGGGTCATCTGGGCCTACGGTCAGAAGGGCCTGAAGTTCACCCTGTTCCGTCCGTTCAACTGGATGGGCCCACGCCTGGACCGCCTGGACTCGGCACGCATCGGCAGCTCCCGCGCCATCACCCAGCTGATCCTGCACCTCGTTGAAGGCACCCCGATCCGCCTGGTGGACGGCGGCGCGCAGAAGCGCTGCTTCACCGACGTCGAAGACGGCATCGAAGCCCTGGCGCGGATCATCGACAACGAAGGCGGCCGCTGCGACGGGCAGATCGTCAACATCGGCAACCCGGACAACGAAGCCAGCATCCGCCAGCTGGGCGAGGAGCTGCTGCGCCAGTTCGAAGCCCACCCGCTGCGCGACCAGTTCCCGCCGTTTGCCGGCTTCCGCGAAGTGGAAAGCCGCAGCTTCTATGGCGACGGCTACCAGGACGTGTCGCACCGCAAGCCGAGCATCAAGAACGCCCGCCGCCTGCTGGACTGGGAGCCCACCGTCGAACTGACCGAAACCATCGGCAAGACGCTGGACTTCTTCCTGCGCGAAGCCCTCGCCGAGCGCGAAGGCGGCGCCGCGCACGCCGTGCCGCTGAAAAGCAAAAGCATCGCGTAATGCAGGCCGGACTGCGTATCGACGTGGATACCTACCGGGGCACCCGTGAAGGAGTGCCCCGGCTTCTGGATATCCTCGACGAAGCCGGCATCAAGGCGACCTTCTTCTTCAGCGTCGGCCCGGACAACATGGGCCGCCACCTGTGGCGCCTGATCCGGCCGCAGTTCCTGTGGAAGATGCTGCGCTCCAACGCCGCCGGGCTGTACGGCTGGGACATCCTCCTGGCCGGCACCGCCTGGCCGGGCAAGCCCATCGGCCGCGACCTCGGCCACCTGATGCGCCGCGCCAGCGAAGCCGGCCATGAGATCGGCCTGCATGCCTGGGACCATCACGGCTGGCAGGCCAACGCCGGGCGCTGGAGTTCCGAGCAACTGGTGCAGCAGATTCGCCAGGGCGTCGACACCCTGGCCGACATCATCGGCAAACCCGTGGACTGTTCCGCCGCCGCCGGCTGGCGCGCCGATGAACGCGTAGTGGAGGCCAAGGAGCACTTCGGCTTTCGCTACAACAGCGATTGCCGCGGCACCGCGCTGTTCCGCCCCCGGCTCGACGATGGCCGCATCGGTGCGCCGCAGGTTCCGGTGGACCTGCCGACCTTCGATGAAGTGGTGGGGCCGCAGGTGTCCGCAGCCGACTTCAACGACTTCATCCTCCGCCGCTTCCGCAAGGGCGCGCTCAACGTCTACACCATCCATGCCGAGGTAGAAGGGATTCTCATGGCAGACATGTTCAGTCAGTTGCTCGGGCGCGCCCGACAGGACGACATCCAGTTCCAGCCCCTGGGCCGGCTGCTGCCCGACACCCCCGACAGCCTTCCCGTCGCCCGTCTGGTGCGTGGCGAGCTGGCCGGCCGTGAAGGCTGGCTGGGGGTACAACAGGCATGAAGCGCCTCGCCTATCCGACGCTGCTGGCGGCATTCGTGCTGTGCATCCTGCTGCCGCTGGGCTTCCACGGTCTGTGGATTCCCGACGAGACCCGCAATGCGCAAATCGCCCAGGCCATGCTGCAGAGCGGCGACTGGGTGTCGCCGCACCTGCTGGGCCTGCGCTACTTCGAGAAGCCCACCGGCGGCTACTGGCTGATCGCCGCGAGCCAGGCGGTGTTCGGCGAGAACCTGTTCGGCGTGCGCTTCGCCTCGGCCCTGGTCACCGCCCTCAGCACCCTGCTGGTGCTGCTGGTGGCCCGACGCCTGTGGAATGACCCGCGCCGTACCTGGGCCGCCGGGCTGCTGTACGCCAGCTTCGGCTTGATCGCCGGGCAGGCCGGCTACGCCAACCTCGACCCGCAGTTCACCCTCTGGGTGAACCTCAGCCTCGTCGCCCTCTGGTTCGCCTTCGACGCCACCACGGCACGGGCACGCATGGCCGCCTGGAGCCTGCTCGGCGCGGCCTGCGCCATGGGTCTGATGACCAAGGGGTTCCTCGCCCTCCTGCTGCCGGTGATCATCGGCGTGCCCTATGCGCTGCTCAATCGGCGCTTCCTGGACCTGCTGTGCTACGGCCCGCTGGCCGTGCTGGTGGCCATCCTGGTGAGCCTGCCCTGGGCACTGTTGATCCACACCCGCGAGCCGGACTTCTGGAACTTCTTCTTCTGGCACGAGCATATCCGTCGCTTCGCCGGCGAGGACGCGCAACATGGCCGCCCCATCTGGTTCTTCGTACCGCTGCTGTTCGCCAGCGCCCTGCCCTGGGCGGTACTGATCATTCCCGCATTGTGCAAGGGCGCCACCCGCCTGCGCGATCCGCGGCTGGGCTTCCTGCTGCTGTGGTTCGCCATGCCGTTCCTGTTCTTCAGCCTGGCCAAGGGCAAGCTGCCGACCTACATCATGCCGTGCTTCGCTCCGCTGGCCCTGTTGATGGCCGACAGCCTGGCGGATGCGCTGCAACAGGGGCGCCAGCGGATGTTGCGCCTCAACGGCGCACTCAACCTGCTGATCGGCCTGGCGGCCCTGATCGCACTGGTGGTCCTGCAACTGCGCCATCCGCTGTACAAGGACGAAACGCCCAGCGTGCTGATGGTCGCCATCGCCTGCATCGCCTGGCTGGTCTGCGGCACGCTGCAACTGCTGCGCCCGACCCGGCTGTGGGCCGCCCCGGCGTTCGCCCTGTGGATACTGGTGGCGCTGCTGCCGGCGGCCATGCCCAATACCATGGTCAACAGCAAGATGCCCGACCAGTTCGTCCGCGAACACCTGGATGAGCTGCGCGGCGCCGACAGCCTGCTGAGCAACGACCTAGGCGCCGCCACCGCACTGGCCTGGCGCACCGGGCGCAGCGACGTGAACCTGCTCAATACCGTGGGCGAGATGAAGTACGGCCTCGGCTATCCCGAGGGCGCCGGCCGCAGCATCACCCTGGACGATGCCCAGGCCTGGATCGCCCAGGCCCGCGCCAAGGGCTCCGTCGGCGTGCTGCTGCGGGTCAACGGCGCCAGCGACGAGGAAGACCTGAAGCAGATGCCGAAGGACGCCATCAGCTTCCGGCAGAACCACCTCGTCGTCCTGCTGATCCCGAAGGCGGTGGCGCAATGATCGCCCTGCTGCTGGCCAGTGTGTGCCTGCTGACCTGCATGGGGCAGATCGCGCAGAAGCTCGCGGTCGAAAGCTGGCGGGGCCGCGAGCTCGGCTGGCTGACGCAGTTGCTCAGCCCCTGGCTGCTGCTGGCCGTCGCCTGTCTGGGCGTCGGCCTGCTGCTCTGGCTGCTGCTGCTGCAACGCCTGGACGTGGGGCTGGCCTACCCGATGCTGAGCCTGAATTTCGTACTGGTGACCTTTGCCGCGCGGGCGCTGTTCCGCGAGCACATCGACGCCCGCCACTGGGGCGGCGTCGCGCTGATCGTCGCCGGCGTGGCCCTGCTGGGGTTGCAGTCGTGAGCGTCTGGCGCGGCATCGGTCTCGCCCTGGGCAGCGTACTGCTGGTCAGCGGTGCGCAGCTGGGCATGCGCTGGGGCATGACCCGCCTGCCGGCGCCCTCGCAGTGGCTCGATGCGCTCGGCGGCCTCGATGTGGCCGCCCTGCTGGTACTGGCCGGCGCGGTGCTGGCCTATGCGCTGTCGATGCTGTGCTGGCTGATCGCCCTGAACCATTTGCCGCTGAGCCGCGCCTATTCGCTGCTGAGCCTCAGTTATGCCCTCGTCTATCTCGGCGCCGCCTGGCTGCCGGGCCTGGGCGAGCCCTTGAGCCTGCCGCGCACCCTGGGTGTCGGCCTGGTCATCGCCGGTGTGATCACCATCAACGCACCGCGTCGCGGCAATGGAACAAACGTCATCAAATCCGGCGACGCTCGCCAAAAAATCACACAGTACGAATGACCCCTGAACCGGTCATGAGCCCTCAGCGGGAGAGCACAGCATGAAAATCAGCGTATTCGGTATCGGCTATGTGGGGCTCGTCCAGGCCGCCGTCATGGCGGAAGTCGGCCACGATGTCCTGTGCATGGACATCGACGAAGACAAGATCGCCAAGCTCAAGCGCGGGCACATCAGCATCTACGAGCCCGGCCTTGCCGAACTGGTGAGGGACAACCTGGAGGCCGGCCGCCTGCACTTCACCAGCGACGTCGCCGAAGCAACCGCTCACGGCCGGGTGCAGTTCATCGCCGTGGGCACGCCGCCGCTGCCCGATGGCTCGGCGGACCTGCGCGCCGTGCTGGCCGTCGCCGAAGGCATTGCCCGCAACCGCACCCAGCCGGTGATCATCGTGGAGAAGTCCACCGTTCCCGTCGGGACCGGCGACCGCGTCAAGGCCCACGTGCAGCAGGTGCTCGCGGAGACCGGCCGGACGCTGGAGTTCGAGATCGTCTCCAACCCGGAATTCCTCAAGGAAGGCTCCGCCCTGGCCGACTGCCGCAAACCCGATCGCATCGTCATCGGTTGCGAGAGCCCGGAAGTGCTGGACGTGATGCGCGAGATCTACGAGCCGTTCAACCGCAACCACGACCGCATCATCAGCATGAACCTGCGCAGCGCCGAGCTGACCAAGTACGCGGCCAACTGCATGCTGGCGACCAAGATCAGCTTCATCAACCAGATCGCCGAGCTGGCCGAGCACATGGGCGCCGACATCGAGGCCGTGCGCCAGGGCATGGGCGCCGACCCGCGCATCGGCTACCACTTCATCTACCCCGGCTGCGGCTACGGCGGCTCCTGCTTCCCCAAGGACGTCCAGGCCCTGATCCAGAGCGCCGAGGAAGCGCACTGCTCCAGCGACCTGCTGCGGGCGGTGGAGTCGGTGAACCAGCGGCAGAAGAGCAAGCTGTTCGAACGCATCAACAGCTACTACGGCGGCAATCTCAAGGGCCGCACCTTCGCGCTCTGGGGCCTGTCGTTCAAGCCCAATACCGACGACATGCGCGATGCGCCGAGCCGCACGCTGATGGAAGCGCTGTGGGCCGCCGGCGCCAAGGTTCGCGCCTTCGACCCCGAAGCCATGCCCGAGGCCCAGCGCCTGTATGGCCACGATGAGCGCCTGACCCTGATGGGCACGCCCGAAGCGACCCTCGGCGGCGCCGACGGCCTGGTGATCTGCACCGAATGGCGGCAGTTCAAGGCGCCGGATTTCGAGCTGATCGCCAGCCGCCTGAAGGCGCCGGTGATCTTCGACGGCCGCAACCTGTTCGACCCGGAGCGCATGGCGCGCCATGGCTTCGAATACTTCGCCATGGGTCGCGGCGACTCGCACCGCCTGCCGGTACCCGCTCCGGTGCCAGCGCTGAAACACCCCCAGCAACGCCACGCCTGAGGCGCCGCTCGCCGGCGCCTTTCGTAGGAGCGGACTCCGTCCGTGATCAGCTCCGCTGCGGGGCTCATCGCGGACTCCGTCCGCTCCTACGGTTTGAGTCCTGCGCGCGACCTCACACCTCTCGCCGAATCCCGCTCTCGTAGGAGCGGAGCTTCTCCGCGAAGCTCTTCAGCGAGGTCGGGCCTTCGCGGACAAGGTCCGCCCCTACGGGCTGAGCTCCGCGCAACGCCTCAACCCTACCCCCGCCCCTGCACCGGTTCGCCCATCACCATCATCGGCGCCGCTTCCGAGCGCTTGAGCACGGCATAGAGCACACCCGTCACCACGCTGCCCACGGCGATCGCCAGCAGGTACAGCAGCGCATGATTCATCGCGTTGGGAATCAGCAGCACGAACAGCCCGCCGTGGGGCGCCAGCAGTTTGCAGCCGAACAGCATCGACAGCGCACCAGTCAGCGCGCCACCGACGATGCTTGCCGGGATCACCCGCAGCGGGTCCTTGGCGGCGAAGGGAATAGCGCCCTCGGAGATGAAGCACAGCCCCAGCACCAGCGCCGCCTTGCCGGCCTCGCGCTCGCTCTGGGCGAACTTGCGCCGCGCCAGCAGGGTGGCGATGCCCATGCCGATCGGCGGGACCATGCCGCCCGCCATCACCGCCGCCATCGGCGCATAGCTCTGCGAGGCCAGCAGGCCGACTGAGAACGCATAGGCCGCCTTGTTGATCGGCCCGCCGAGGTCGACGCACATCATCCCGCCCAGCAGCAGCCCCAGCAGCACCGCATTGGTGGTGCCCATGCCGGCGAGGAAGTCGGTCAGCGAACGCATCATCGCCGCCACCGGCGAACCCACCACGTAGATCATCACCAGCCCGGTGAACAGGCTGGCCAGCAGCGGAATGATCAGGATCGGCTTGAGCGCCGCGACACTGGCCGGCAACGGAATCCACTGCGCAATGGCCCGCGCGGAATACCCTGCCAGCAGGCCAGCGACGATGCCGCCGAGGAAGCCCGCGCCCAGGGTGCTCGCCAGCAGGCCGCCGATCATCCCCGGCGCCAGGCCCGGCCGGTCGGCGATGGACCAGGCGATGTAGCCGGCGAGCATCGGCACCATCAGCTTGAACGCCGCGTCGCCGCCGATCTGCATCAGCGCGGCGGCCAGCGTGCCCTGCTGCTTGAAGGCCTCGATGCCGAAGACGAAGGACAGCGCGATCAGCAGGCCGCCCGCTACCACCATCGGCAGCATGAAGGACACGCCGGTGAGCAGGTGCTTGTACACCCCGCGCGCCTCCTTTTTCCCCGGCGTTGCGCCGCTGCCGGCCGTCGCGGCGGACTCCGCCGTCGCCTCCTTCAACGCGCGATCGAGGATCGCCTGCGGCTGCTTCAGCGCGACACCCGTGCCGCAACGGAAGATACGCTTGCCGGCGAAACGCTCGGTGTTCACTTCGATATCCGCCGCGAGCAGCACCACATCGGCGCCGGCGATATCCTCGGCGGAGAGCGGATTGCGGGCGCCCACCGACCCCTGGGTCTTCACCTTCAGGTCGTAGCCCATCTGCTGCGCCGCCTGCTGCAACGCCTCGGCGGCCATGAAGGTGTGCGCCACGCCTGTCGGGCAGGCGGTGACCGCCACCAGCTTCGCCGCACGCGCCACCTCGGAGGAAACGCTCGGTCGCTCCTCGCCCTGCCACACGACGGCGTCCTGGGCCGCGCGCTGGAGGAACGCGGCGGGATCGGCCAGCGCCTCGGCCGGGCGCGCCTGCAGCAGGCGCTTACCGACGAAGCGCGAAAGGTCCAGCGGCTGCGCGCTGACCACCAGCACCCAGTCGGCCGCCGCGATCTGCACCGCGGAGAGCCGGTGTTCGGGATGCTGCGGGTCGTGCTGCTCGACGCACACCGACCAGCCCAGGCGCTCGGCCGCCGCGCGCAACAGGCGTGCGCTGAGCACACTGGTGATCTGGCCGTTCGGGCAGGCCGTGATGAGGGCAAGGTTCATCGTCATAACCTCTTGTTGTTCTGGATGCGGCGCGACTCAGGCCTGGGCCTGAACCTGTACGCCGTCTTCGATCTGGCTCAGGCGCGGCGCATCGCCGATGCCGAACTCGAACTGGGTGACCGCCAGCGCCGCCACCGCCGTGGCGTGGCGCAGCACGCGCTCGGCCGGCCAGCCAACCAGCAGGCCGTGCAACATGCCGGCGAGCAGCGAATCACCCGCGCCCACCGTGCTCGCCACCTCGACCCTGGGCGGAATCGCCCGCCAGTTGCCCTGCGGGCCGAACCAGCGCACACCGTCCGCGCCCTGGGACAGCACCACCTGCTCGATGCCCCGCACCCGCAGCGCCTCGGCCTGCTCGGCCAGCGCCGCCGGCGTATCGAGCAGTTGTCCGCAGGCTTCGGCCAGTTCCGCATCGTTGGGCTTGATCAGCCAGGGCGCTGCGTCGAGCCCGGCGCGCAGGGCCGCACCGCTGCTGTCGAACGCCACCTTCAGACCGCGCCGCCCGAGCCGTAGCAACAGCTCACGCAACCAGTCGGGATCGACCCCGCGCGGCAGGCTGCCGGCGACCACCACCAGCTCATGTTCGCTGGCGATCCGGTCGAGGCAATCGAGCAAGGCGTCCTGCTCGCGGGCGCTCACCTCCGGGCCGGGGCCGTTGATATCGGTGATGCGCCCGTCGCCTTCGGCCAGCTTGATATTGCTGCGGGTTTCCCCCGGCACGCGGACGAAGGCATCGACGAAACCACGGCGCAGGAACAGCGCCTCGAACGGCGCCACATTGTCCGCACCGAGGAAACCGGTCACGCTCAGCGAATGGCCGAGATCGGCGAGCACCTGCGCAACATTCAGCCCCTTGCCAGCCGCCTGGCTGAGCACCGACTCGCTGCGATTGACCTCGCCGACCTCGAGCCGGGGCAGGCGCACCGTCAGGTCCAGCGCGGGATTCAGAGTAATGGTGAGGAGGCGCGCCATCAGTTCACCTCCGGCAGGGCCTGGGCGACGCATTCGCGCACCTCGGCGGCGGAGCCCAATGCCAGCGCACTCTGCGCCAGCTCGCGGGCCATCGGCAGATCGAGCTCGCGCACCCGCGCCTTGACCAGCGGGATACTGCGCGCCGACACGCTCAACTCGTCCACCCCCAGCCCCAGCAGCAACGGCACCGCCTGCGCATCCGCCGCCAGCTCGCCGCAAACACCCACCCACTTGCCGTGGGCATGGGCGGCGCGCACGGTCATGTCGATCAGTTGCAGCACCGCCGGGTGCAGGCCGTCGGCCTGCGCCGACAGAGTCGGATGGCCACGGTCGATGGCCAGGGTGTACTGGGTCAGGTCATTGGTGCCGACGCTGAAGAAATCCACTTCGCGGGCCAGCACCGGCGCGAGCAGCGCCGCCGACGGCACTTCGACCATGATGCCCAGTTGCAGGTCATGCTCGCCGCCCAGCTCCGCGCAGAGCTGCCGGGTGAGGTCACGGGCCTGCCGCCATTCCTCCACCTGCCCGACCATCGGGAACATGATGCGCAACGGGCGGCCGGCGGCGGCCCGCAGCAGGGCGCGCAACTGGGTCTGGAAGATCTGCGGGCGCTGCAGGGTCAGGCGCACGCCGCGCACACCGAGGTAAGGGTTCTCCTCCCGCGGGATCGGCCAGTACGGCAGCGGTTTGTCGCCGCCCACGTCGAGGGTACGCGCCACCAGGGGGCGTCCGTCGAGGGCATCGAGCACGCGGCGGTACTCGGCCTCCTGGGTCGCCTCATCCGGCGCCTGGGGGCTGTCCATGAAGACGAATTCGGTGCGCAGCAGGCCGACGCCTTCCGCTCCCTGCTCCACCGCCGTCGCGGCGCCGGAGGTGTCGCCCAGGTTGGCGCAGATTTCCACGGCATGGCCGTCTCGGGTAATCGCCGGCTCATGACGGCGCGCCTCGGCGCGCTCGGCACGTCGCCGGCGCTGGTCGCGCAGGCGTTCGGCCTCCGCCAGGCACTCCGCACTCGGCGACACCAGCAACTCACCCTGGTCGCCATCGAGCAACAGGAGGGTCTCGGGTTCCAGCGCCAGCACCGCCGCACCGGCGCCGACCAGGGCGGGAATGCCCAGCGCGCGGGCGATGATCGCGCTGTGCGAGGTGGCCCCGCCGCGCGCGGTGAGAATGCCGGCCACCCGCTCGCGGTCCAGCCGCGCCACGTCGGAAGGGCCGACCTCGTCCATCACCAGGATGTACGGACGCTCCGGCGCGGCGGCACTCTGTACGCCGCACAGGCGCGCCAACACCCGCCGGCCAACGTCGCGCAGGTCGGCCGCGCGCTCGGCCAGCAAGGCGTCGCGCAGCGCTTCCTGCTCGCTGGCGACACGCTCGATCACCCGGTTCCAGGCCGCCTCGGCGCTGGCGCCCTCGGCCAGGCGCGACTGCACCTCGTCGGCCAGCTCCGGGTCCTCCAGCAGCGCCTGGTGGGTGACGAAGATGTCACGGATGGCCTTGACCTGGGTGCGCTTCACCAGTGCCTCGATCTCGGCGGAAATCGCCTCGCGCGCCTCATCCAGACGCTGGCGCTCCACCTCGACCGACCCGCCACGCTCAGCGAACTTGAAAGGCCGCTCGACCTGCACATAGGCAGGACCGCAGACGATACCGGGAGATGCGGCGATGGCTTGCAAGCGGCTGCCCGCCTCCGGCGCCGCGACGGTTTCCGCTTCGGTAGCCTCGACCATGTCGGCAGCCGGCTCCGGCGTTTCGGGCAGCGCTTCGATCTCCTCGCCCAGCCCCTGCTCCACTGCCAGGCGCACGGCCTCCAGGGCGCGCTCGGCGATCTCGGGTTCGGCAAAGAACTCCAGCACCTGCCCCCGCCGTGCGCCCAGGCTGAGCAGCTTGCTCAGGCTGCGGATCGACACCGGCGCACAGTCGGCCTCGGCGATGCGCACGCGAATCTCGCCCTCGAAGTCCCGCGCCAGCAACATCAAAACCTGCGACGGGCGGGCATGCAGGCCGTGCGGGTTGGCCAGTGGCACCCGCACGCTCGGCCAGTCCACCGGCAACTCGCCGCCCAGCGCCTCCAGCACATGACGGCTGGTCGTGGCCCGCGCCAGTTCGGTGGCGCGGCCGTCCACCAGCAGGTCGCAGAGACGCTCGAACACCGCCCGGTGCGAGTCGCCCTGGCTGGCCAGACAGAACAGCCCGCGCACCGGCAGGCCGGCATGGTTCAGCTCGCGCTGCGGCGTGACGAAGGCCAGGCCCGGCCGCGAGACGCGCTCGGCGCTGTGCAGCCACCAGAGCCCGCCGCCCAGCGGCAGCGCCTCGCTGCCATGCAGCTCGGCGGCGAAAGCGGGCTCGACGCAGCCGGCCTTCTTCAGCCGGCGCGCGCCCAGCACGATGAGCTCGTCGAAGTCCTCGGCGACGACGCCCAGCCCGACCAGTTGGGTGTCCAGCAACAGAGCCTGCGGCGCGCCGCGCAGCAGCTGCAGCAGTGCATCGGGGCTCTCGGCCAGGCGCAGCGCCTCGCCCATTTCGCCATCGCCCAGTGCACGAGTGAGCAACTGCAGCAAATGCAGGTGTTCATCGGACTTGGCGGCGATGGCGATGGCCAGGTGCACCACCTGGCCGTCACCCCAGGCGACGCCCTCGGGGAAGTGCATCAGGCGCACCCCGGTGCGCTGCACCAGGTGGCGGGTATCCGGTGTGCCGTGGGGAATCGCGATGCCCTGCCCCAGGTAGGTGGAGCCCTGCGCCTCGCGGGCCTGCAAGCCGGCGAGATAGCCGGTGGCGACCAGTCCGTCATCTTCCAGGGCCGCGCCGAGCAGCGCCAGGGCGGCCTGCTTGTCGGCGGCGCGCTGGTCCATGCGAACCTGCTGCGCGTTCAGTTCGAGCATCGCGTTCTCCTCGCCGGCGTTCTGGCGCGCCGGCGCTTGGGGCGGTCATCCGCTTGTATGGTGAACAGCTTAGAACCTGTGGCTTTCTCGACCGCCGGGGCGGTCTTCAGGCAATGGCCGCAGACAATGCTGAATCGTTTCACCTATTGAGACTGGAACGTTACTCGATAATGCGTGATCCTTGAAGCCCCCAATTGTCGGCAAGCCATCGTGCTGAAACTCAGTGATATCGCCCGCCTGGCCGGTGTTTCGGTCACCACCGCCAGCTATGTGATCAACGGCAAGGCCGTGCAGCGCCGCATCAGCGCCGCCACGGTGGAGCGCGTGCGCGCGGTGATCGAAGAGCACGGCTACCACCCGGACCAGCAGGCCGCCAGCCTGCGCCGCGGCCAGACGCGCACCCTCGGCTTCGTCCTGCCGGACCTGGAAAACCCCAGCTACGCCAAGCTGGCCAAGCTGCTCGAACAGGGCGCCCGGGCCCGTGGCTACCAGTTGCTGATCGCCAGTTCCGACGACGAGCCGGACACCGAGCGCCAGGTACTCAACCTGTTCCGTGCGCGACGTTGCGATGCGCTGATCGTCGCCAGCTGCCTGCCCGGCAACGACGACAGCCTGGCCCGCCTGCAGGGCATCGGCGTGCCGGTGATCGCGGTGGACCGCCAGCTCGATCCGCAGCGCTTCTGCTCGGTGGTCAGCGACGATCGCGAGGCCAGCCAGCGCCTCACCGCCAGCCTGCTCGCCCCCGTGCCGCAGAGCATCGCCCTGCTCGGCGCGCGTTCGGAGCTGATCATCAGCCAGGAGCGCGCGGCGGGATTCCGCAGCGCGCTGCGCGAGTTCAAGGGGCAGGTCCTCGTCGAGCACGGCGAAACCTTCAGCCGAGCCTGCGGCCGCCAACTGATGGAAGAATTGCTGGCGCGCCAGGGCCGCTTGCCCGACGCGCTGATCACCACCTCCTACGTGCTGCTCGAAGGCGTGTTCGACGTGCTCCAGGCGCTGCCCGACGGCTGGCCGGCGGGGCTGCGCATCGCCACCTTCGGCGACACCCAACTGCTCGACTTCGTCCCGCTGAAGGTCAACGCGATCTCCCAGCAGCACGCCCTGATCGCCGAGCGCGCCCTGGACCTGGCGCTGGGCGCCATCGAGCAGAACAGCTACACCCCCGGCGTGCATCCGGTGGCGCGCACCCTGAAGCTGCGCACGGAGTGAGGCCATGCAGCTGATCGACACCCACAATCATCTCGACTGCCCGGACTTCGCCGACGACCGTCAGGCGGTGCTGCAGCGCAGCCGGGAGCGCGGGGTGATCCGTCAGGTGCTGCTGGGGGTATTCCGCGAGAACTGGGAAGACGTCTGGGCGCTGGTCGAGCAGGAGCCCGACCTCTATGCCGCCCTCGGCCTGCATCCGATCTACCTGGCGCGCCACCGCCCCGAGCACCTGACGGCGCTGCGCGACTGGCTGGAGCGCCTGGCGGGCCACCCGAAGCTCTGCGCCGTAGGTGAAATCGGCCTGGACTACTACCTGGAAGACCTCGACCGCGACGGCCAGCAGGCGATCTTCGAGGATCAGCTGCGCACGGCCATCGATTTCGAACTGCCGGTACTGCTGCACGTACGCCGCTCCCACGCGGCGGTGATCGCCACCCTCAAGCGCTTCAAGCCTCGGCGTCAGGGCATCATCCATGCCTTCGCCGGCAGTCGCGAGGAGGCTCGCGAATACCTCAAGCTGGGCTTTCGCCTGGGGCTCGGCGGCGCACCGACCTGGCCGCAGGCCAACCGCCTACGCAAGGTGGTGCCGGAGATTCCGCTGGAATCCATCGTGCTGGAAACCGACTCCCCGGACATGGCACCAGCCATGTACCCCGGCCAGCGCAACAGCCCCGAACACCTGCCGGAGATCTGCGCGGCTTTGGCGGAGCTCAAGGGCATCAGCCCGGAAGAACTGGCGAGCGCCAGCACGCGCAATGCAATGGAGTTATTCGGCTGGAAGTGAGCCGACGGCTCTTTTGTAGGAGCGAGCTTGCTCGCGAACGGATTTACCGGATGAATGGGAGGCTGGGCGGTTCGCGAGCAAGCTCGCTCCTACAATCGTTGCCCACCGCCAGACCTTCAGATCGGCCCCGCAGGATGAGTGGAGTGCGATACCCATCGATCCCGCGCGACCACTGGAAACCGTGGGGCGCCCGGCCAAGGCCAATCGGCATATAACGCGGAGCGTAATACGCCCTACACAACGACCACCATGATGTGAATTCACCGACAACCCGGCATCCGCGAGATGGGGAAGCGTCCTTGCGCTCGCGCGGATACCGGGCTGCTGATGAAAACCCTTTCTCAGACCCGGAACGCGCCGATCAGGCGCTTGAGCTCGACCACCTGCCCGGTCAGCTCGCGGCTGGCGCGCTCGGTCTCGCTGGCGCCCTCGGCGGTACGCTCGCCGGCCTGGTTGATCTGCACGATGTTCTGGTCGATGTCATGGGCGACCGCCGTCTGCTGCTCGGCGGCGGCGGCGATCTGCTGGTTCTGGTCGACGATGGCGCCCACCGCCTGGAGGATGTTCTCCAGCGCCAGCTGCACCTGAGCCGACTGGCTCACGGTACCGTCGGCGGTGTGGTGGCTGCTGCCCATCGCCTTCACCGCCGCGCCGACGCCATTCTGCAGGCGGGCGATCATCTGCTCGATTTCCTCGGTGGACTGCTGGGTGCGCTTGGCCAGCGTCCGTACCTCGTCGGCCACCACCGCGAAGCCGCGGCCCTGCTCGCCGGCCCGCGCCGCTTCGATGGCGGCGTTGAGCGCCAGCAGGTTGGTCTGCTCGGCGATGCCCTTGATCACGTCCAGCACGCGACTGATGGAGGCGCTGTCGGCCGCCAGCTGGTTGATCACCGCCACCGACTCGTCGATCTCGCCAGCCAGGCGCTGGATGCTGCCGACCTGCGACGCCACCAGGGCACGGCCGCTGGCGGTTTCCTGGTTGACGTTGTGCGCGCTGCCCACCGCCACGGCGGCGCTGCGTGCCACCTCCTGCGCAGTGGCGGCCATCTGGTTCATCGCCGTGGCGACCTGCTCGATCTGGTTGCGCTGGCCAGTCACCGCCTGGTTGCTCTCGGCGGACACCGACTCGACCCGTACGGTCTGCCGCTCGACCTCGGCGACGGTGCGCCCGACCTGCTCGATGAGGTCATGAATCTTCGCCACCGTCTGGTTGAACGCCTGCCCGAGCTCGCCGAGTTCGTCCCGGCTCTGGGCGCGGAAGGTGACCGTCATGTCGCCGGAGGCAACGCGCTCCATCATCTGCCCCAGGCTCTTGAGGGTGGTGCGGGTGGACACGTAGAAGCCGCTGTACAGGTAGCCGATGGCGAGGAACACCACCAGCAGCGCCACCACCAGCAACAGCATCTGCCGCTGCTTGCTGGCCAGGCGCTCCTGCAGCGCGTGATCGACGAACGCCAGGACCTGGTCGTCGAGGCGGTAGGTCTTGTCCATCGCGCGGCTGACCTGGTCGTAGAAATCGGCCCAGGGGGTGTCGAGGGTGTCGGCCATCACCACCTTGTCCTCGAAGAGCTTGCCCTGGCTCTTCAGGGTCTCGCGGCTGGCCTCGGCATCGGCGGACAGCGCGGCCTGGGCTGCAGCGCTGCCACCCAGGGCGTCCTGCAGCTTCAGGCCGTATTCGACGTGGAGTTTTTCCAGGTCCTGCAGCAGGTCATTGAAGCGCTCGCTGGAAGCCGAATTGAGGAAGCCCTGGCCCAACGCGCTGGAGCCGATGGTGCGGCCCACACTGAGGGTCTGGGTGATGTGTGGGGTGACGACGGTGATCAGTTCGGCGAGCTGGCGCACGTCGCGGGCGTCGTCCTGGCTCAGCCCGCCATGGGACAGCAGCAGCTTGTTGAAGACCTGTGCCTGGTTGACCATACGTGCCGCCGTGGCCGCCTTGCTCTGCAGCGAGCCTTCGCTCTCCACGCTCTTGAGGGAGCTGAGCAGTTCATCGCGCCGGGTGTTGAACTCGGCGACCTGCTCGGCATCCTGGGTGACCGGCTGCAGCGCAGCGATCTGCGCCAGCAGCTCCTTGTGTACCTTGCTGACGCGCCCGTCGATGCCGCTGCCCTTGCTGGACTGGCCGAGCACGCTGTTGATCTGCAGGAGGTCGTTATAGGCTTCGACATTGCGGCGGATCTGCTGGCCATCGCCGATCAGCTGCAGGCTTTGAAGTTCGGCGCGGGTGCTGACGAACTGGCGATAGGAATCGCGCACCAGGTAGAAGTTGGTGATCAGCATCGGCAGGAAAAACAGCACGCTGATCAGGCTGAACTTCATGCCGAAGCTCAGACGGTTCATCAGCGCGATGGCCGGATAGAGCACAGTCCTCACAAAGACGTCTCCTGTTCCCGTTATTGTTATGTCGCTTGTCGGGGATGGCAGGCGCGCACCTGAGCTGGTGCACGCCGCACGCGCGCTCGCCGGAACGGCTCGTGATGAACATCACAGACCGGATCGGCGCGCACAGGCTTCTGTGTACCTGATATCGGCAGGGAGTTCTGTAACTTAAGGTTAAAATGCCATCACCGGACCAACGGCAGCGCGGCCGGCATCAGGCACTTACAGCAGCAGGGTCCAGATGGCGAACACGGCGTACCAGAGCACCGCCGAACGCACCAGCAGTTGCCAGAGCGCATCCAGGCTGGCGACGCCCTTGGCACCCAACCCGCCTTCATTGAAATCCTCAGCCACGTAGCCGGCCCGCGCCAGCAGCCGGGCAGCGGGCACGTCCCAGGCCAGCAGGTCATGCAGCAGGCTGCCGCTGACGGCGACGAAGTTGCCCACCAGGGCGAAACTCAGCACCAGCGCCCGCGCCGGCAGCCAGTCGAACGCATGGCGCAGCTGGACGGCGCGCTCGCGCAGTTCCGCGTGCCGCCCCTGCTCCGCCGCGATGGCCAGCAGACGGTAGGTCAGCGCCGCCACCGGGCCCAGCAACGCGTACCAGAAGATCACCGCGAAGAATGCCTGGTAGGCCTGCCACACCAGCGTGCCCTGCACCTGCGCCAGCAGCTCGTCGTCGTTGTCGGCCTGCACGCCGAGGTCGCGCTCGGCGACGTGGTAGGCGCCCTGGGCATCCTCGCGGCGCCAGGCATCGCGGAAGGGGCCGATGGCCCGCAGGATGTCGCCGCGACCCAGGCTCCAGACCACCACCAGCAGGTGTACCGGCAAAGCCAGCAGCCCATAGGCGACGGGCTCCAGCAGGGTCAGCAGCAGGGCGAGCAGCAGCAAGGGCGGCAACACGGCCACCAGCAGTCCGAGCCAAGGCTTGGCCAGCAGCGACGGAACACTGCCCACGGTCTCCAGCCAGCCGAGCCACAAGCTGTCGCGCTGCAACCGCGCGCGCCAGGCGGAAAGCTTCTCGACCGCCAGCACCAGCAACAACACCAGGAAACTCATATCGACTCCTTCGCACCGATGGCGGCGAAATAGCGCGCCCAGTCAAACGCCTCGCCCGGGTCGGTCTTGCGCTCGGGGGCGATGTCGCAATGCCCCTGAATGCGCGCCGGGGTGATGGCCGGATAGCTGGCCATCAGTTGCCGGGTCAGTTCCGCCAGCACCGCGTACTGACGATCGCTATACGGATCGCAGTCGGTCCCTTCCAGTTCGATGCCGATGGAAAAATCATTGCAGTTCTCGCGCCCGTCGAAGCGCGACACGCCGGCATGCCAGGCCCGCTCGTTGCACGAGACGAACTGGAACAGCGAACCGTCGCGCTCGATGAGGAAGTGCGCGGAAACGGTCATGGCGGCGATGCTGGCGAAATAGGGATGCTCGTCGGCGTCGAGACGGTTCTGGAAGAACTCCTGAACCTTGCAGGTGCCGAACTGGCCCGGCGGCAGGCTGATGTTGTGAATCACCAGCAACGACACCACCTCGCCGTCGGGGCGGGCGTTGAAGTTCGGCGAGGGGCAATGCTGGGCGCCTTGGCACCAGCCGGTAAGGGGATCGAGCTGCATGGGGGCTCCTTGGCAGAACCCCACTCTAAAGCAGCGGCACGGGGAAATGAACTCGCCGGCTCAACCCCGCAGGCTCAGAACCTTCTGGAGGATATGCCCAGCGACGAACTTGAGTGTCGTTTGTAGGAGCGAGCTTGCTCGCGAACCTGCAAGGCATGGTGCCATACCGTTCGCGAGCAAGCTCGCTCCTACAAGAGCAGCGCGCCCTATGGGTGGCTTTGCAACCGAGCGACAGGTCGTAGGCAGGATCTCAGGCGTTCTTCAGGCGGCGCAGATTGCCGATCACCGACTCCAGGGCACGGTCGAACAGCAGCGCGTCGTCCAGCAGGCGCACGGCATTGCGATGGAACTCCAAGGCCAGGCCCATGCGGGTCTTCTCCAGCACCTTCATGCCGGTGCGGTTGACGAAGATGTAGCGGCAGCTCGGACGAATCACCGCCGCCAGCTTGCAGCGCAGCTTGTGCTCTTCGTCTTCCTGGATCTCCACCCAACTGCCGACCCGCAGGTCGTCGACCCGGCGCAGCGACTCGTCGTCATCGGCGAGCACTTGTTCGGACTCCACCGCCCGGGCTTCGTCAGGCGTGGCCAGGACGATTTCCGCGACCACCGCCACCATCGCCGGCTGCAGCGCGGCCGAGGTGACCTCCGCCGTGGCTTCCAGCGGCTCGTCGAGCAGCGGCAGATCGTCGTCCAGAGCGGCCGCCCTGCGCTCTTCAGCCTGCTTGTAGCGTTGGAAGGCCTGTACGTGCAGCCCTTCCAGGCGGCTGAAGAATTCCCCTGTGGAGAACGGATCGAAGGCGGCGGAAGCCAGCCCTTCGCGCAGCGACTTGAGCAGTTGCGGGACCATCTCCAGCAGGCGCAGGCGCGAATCCGGATCTTCGTGGGGTTCCACACTCCAGATCAGATCGTCCATGGTGGCCAGCGCGGACTCCCACTCGGTGGAAGCCGTGCCGTGCTTGAGGCAGGTCAGCAGCAGCACCTTGCTCCAGGCTTCCTGCAGCAGACGTACCACCACTTCCGGCAGGGTGCGGCCCAGCAGACGCTCATTGAGCACCTGCTCCACGTCCTGGCGCGCCAGCTCGGCACGGGCGCGACCTTCCTCGGCGTCGCGGGTACGCTGTTCGAGCAGGTCGCTGCGGCGGCGCTCGTCGCCCGTGAAGGCGATGAACTCGTCGAGCAGTTCGGAGAAGATCGCCGGGTCGTCGACGAAGTCGTTCAGCAGGCGCATCACCACCTGCTCGATCTTCTGGTAGAGGTAGTCGCGCTGGCCGTCGGTCTGCTCGGCCCAGCCCAGGGCCGCCGAAGCGATCTCGTTGAGCAGGCGGCGCGCCGGGTGGCTGCCACGGCTGAAGAAGGTCTTGTCGAGCACCGCAACCTTGAGCATCGGAATCTGCATGCGGCCGATCAGGGCCTTCAGCGAATCCGGCAGGGTGCGGTCATCGAGGATGAATTCGAAGAGCATGGAGACGAGATTGATGACGTCCTCGTCGACCTGGCCAACCACACGGGAACGGCCGCTCTTGGAGCTGACACGGGTCAGCAGGTGATCCAGGTGCTGGCGGACATCGATCTCATCGATGGTCTGTGCCGGCAGGTGCGATTGCAGGTGGGAGAGCAGGCGCATCAGGTCGTTGCTGGTGATCGGCACTGCGTCGGCGGGCACTGGGCGACTCGGCGCGACGGCACTGCCACGCACCTGCGAGAGCAGATCCTGGAGGGCCGCGAAAGCCGCCTGGGACTCGCTGTCCAGGTACTGCGTGCCGGTCTGCTCCACCGCGCCAGCCACCGGCGCCGCGCCGCCTGACTGGCTGGAGGCGCTCCGCTGCGGCGGACGGCGCAGCGGCACGTTCTTGAGCTCCGGCAGCACGCCGAGGGCGATCAGCGTCTGATTGGCCTCGGCATAGAGGTTCTCAGCCTCGGCCAGCACATACTTGTCGAACAGCTTGAGGATGATCAGCTTGACCTTGATCTCGACGCCCAGCCCCTGGCACGCCTCGAGGAACGCCTCGCTCAGCAGACGCGGCCCCAGCGGGTTGGTCTTGTCCTCGACCTTCTTGCTGACCAGCTTGTTGAGGCGGGTCGTGAGGTGCCCCAGCGCCACGCCATCACGGCTCATCACCTTGCCGACCATGGCATCCAGCGCCACGGCCTCTTCCAGCTCATCGTTCTGGACCAGGCTGAGATTGTCGTAGCAGACGGACTCCAGCGGCGACGACCGGCCGATCTCGTACTGACCGAGGCCGGCGAATTGCTCGAAGACTTTCTGCAGGAAGCCGCGCTCGATGCTCTTGCGCTTGAGGCGCAGGTCGCGCATGGCTTCGAAATAGGCGCTCTGCTCGGTGTTGTTGGAGGCGCGATCCGCCATCTCGAACAGGGTGTCGTCGGCGTTGTCGAACAGCGCCTGCATGGCCTGACGCAGCTGGATGGCGACTTTGTCGCGCACACTGACCAGCGCCGCCGGCAAACGCCCGGCGAACGAATTCGGCGACTGTTCGGAAGCTGCCGGCTTGTTCAGCGGCACTACGTTCGCGTTCGCATCCTTCTGCATCACACGTCTCCTGCCGTCAGCCCTGGCGGGGCTGGCTGGCGGTACCAACAGTCATCGAAGCGTCATCCTTAACGTCAAATTCGTGGCGTCAAAAAGTAGGAAGATCCGAATCCATTATAGGGAAGCTTCTTGAACAACCAAGAGTCATTTCTCGCAATCTTGAAGAAATTCACGCCGATTCCGCTGCCGTTTGTCTGACGGATGATCGGCCAGCACCAAACGCCAATCGATACCCGCCAAGGCCCGCCGTCCGTATAATCCCGTCACTGCGAACAGGAGCCCTCCATGCCGAACCTCACCCTCGCCGAGCTTTCCGGGGAAATCCAGGCCAACGTGCGCGCCGCCCTGGCCGAAGACGTGGGCAGCGGCGACATCACCGCCCAGCTGATCCCCGCCGAGCGCGACGCCGCCGCGCGCATCATCACCCGCGAGAACGCCACCGTGGCCGGCAGCGCCTGGGTCGACGAGGTCTTCCGCCAGGTCGATCCGCGCGTCCAGGTGAAATGGCAGGTCAAGGACGGTGAGCGGGTCAGCGCCGACCAGACCCTGTTCACCCTCGAAGGCCCGGCCCGCGCCCTGCTCACCGGCGAGCGCAGCGCCCTCAACTTCCTCCAGTTGCTCTCCGGCACCGCCACCCGCGCGCGCCACTACGCCGACCTGGTCGACGACACCGGCGTAAAGCTGCTCGATACCCGCAAGACCCTGCCCGGCCTGCGCCTGGCGCAGAAGTACGCGATCACCTGTGGCGGCTGCCACAACCACCGCATCGGCCTGTACGACGCCTTCCTGATCAAGGAAAACCACATCGCCGCCTGCGGCGGCATCGCCCAGGCCATCGCCGAGGCCCACCGTATTGCCCCGGGCAAGCCGGTGGAAATCGAAGTGGAGGACCTTGCCGAACTGCGCCAGGCCCTGGACGCCGGCGCAGACATCATCATGCTCGACGAGCTGAGCCTGGACGACATGCGCACCGCCGTCGCCCTCACGGCCGGTCGCGCCAAGCTGGAAGCCTCCGGCGGCATCACCGAGGCGACCCTGCGCACCGTCGCCGAGACCGGTGTGGACTACATCTCCATCGGCACTCTGACCAAGGATGTGAAGGCGCTGGATCTGTCGATGCGACTGAGCCTGTAAGAGCCCAGCGCCAAGCTGCCAAATCGATCACGCCGCCCTGCATAGGGCCGGTTCGGCCGCCTCTGAGAGAATTCGAGGACGGCCGAACCGGCACAGGGAAGCACTGGCGGGATCATGACGAGAAAGGTTCTGTTGACCGGAGGCTGTGGCTACATCGGCTCCCACATCTGCCTGGAGCTGATCAAGCAGGGCTTCACCCCCGTCATCCTGGACAACCTCTGCAACAGCTCCACCATCCCGCTGCGGCGGATCGAGCTACTCACCGGGCAATCCGTGTCCTTCATCGAAGGCGACATCCGCTGCGAAGCCACGCTCGAACGGCTTTTCAGCCAGCACGCGATCGATGCGACCATCCACCTCGCCGGCCTGAAGTCCGTCGCCGAATCGGTCGCCAACCCGATCACCTACTACCAGAACAACTTCGCCGGCACCCTGCCGCTCTGCGAGGTCATGCAGCGCCACGGCGTGAAGCGCTTCATCTATAGCTCCTCAGCCACGGTCTACGGGCTCGTCGCGCAAAGCCCGATCCGCGAGGACGCCCCCACAGCACCGGCCAGCCCCTAGGGCCAGTCGAAACTGATGGCGGAGATCGCACTACGGGATATAGCCCTTGCCGATCCGCAATGGAAAATCGCCATCCTGCGCTACTTCAACCCGGTCGGCGCCCACGCCAGCGGACAGATCGGCGAACACCCCAATGGCATCCCCAACAACCTGATGCCCTATGTTTCCCAAGTGGCGACCGGCAGGCAGCCCTTCATCCGGGTATTCGGCAGCGACTACCCGACACCCGACGGCACCGGCGTGCGCGACTACCTGCACGTCTGCGACCTCGCCGACGCCCACCTATGCGCCCTGCGCTGGCTGGACGACGCCCAAGGCATCCGCACCTTCAACCTCGGTACAGGACGCGGCTATAGCGTGCTGGAAATCATCGACGCCTATGAAAAGGCCTGCGGCCATCCGCTACCCCGACGATTCCTCGAACGCCGCCCCGGTGACGTAGCGAGCTACCACGCCGACCCCGGCCTGGCCGTCGACGAACTGCACTGGCGCGCTACCCGTGATATCGAAGATATGTGCCGCGACGCCTGGAACTGGCAGAGCCACAACCCCAACGGCTATGTCGAAGGCTGAAGCGCAGACAAACAAAAAGCCCCGCTGGAAAGCGGGGCTTTTTGTTGGAGCTGGTGCCGGTAAGAGGAATCGAACCCCCGACCTTCTCATTACGAATGAGCTGCTCTACCGACTGAGCTACACCGGCGGCGGCAGAAAACTATCACCCAAGCCAGCAAATGACAAGGTATCTATGGGCTCGCTAAATTTCCGACAACTACTCCTGATTCACCAGTGACCACGGGCCATATAAAGGGGCCGTGGTCCTGCCCCAGACAACTCATCATGGCCTTTGACCCAGGGTCCAATCCAGGCAGATGAAGATCATTGCGGTCATAATGAGCCTCTCGAACCAACCTGCCGCCATGAACATTTAATTCATAGATTGCTTGCAATCTCTCGACCGAGAAGAGCTCCCCTCGCGTCACTCTCTCCACCAGGGTCCACAACCTCGCCAACGAGGGATCCTCAATACGATTCGTCCCCTCGAGCAGAGTTTCGATATACCCCTTGGGCAAAGCTCGCTCATAGTGACCAACCCGTGCGCCCTCTCGGGCCGGCAATCGGGAAAGCAGTGGATCAGCCAACGCAAGCGGGTCAATGATCGCGATATTTTGCTGAGCGTAATACCCAAAAATCCCAATATTGCATGCTAGGAAAAGTGAGGACGTCCCCTGCGCCTGCCGCCCTATCGACGCAGGCAAACTGTTCTCACGCAGCCCTTTCTCAAACAGATTCGGCAACAATCCCAGATAGCGATAGTAAAAGCCGCGCTCATCCGCCATCCCATCCTTGCCGATGCGGACGTCATGAAAGTCCGCCGGAGACAACAATGTTGCCGGAAGGCCTCCTGGTATTTGCTCGAATGTTGAAGGCTCGTCGGAGAAGAAGGTTGCAAAGCCATGGTACGGCCTCAGTCCAACTACCAGCATGACTGCTAACCCTGCACACCAGGCACTCCTCGCATCAAGTCGGGATTCCTGAAGCCGATCAATAAGGAGCCAAGCGGCCACTACTACCACAGGGCTGAAAAAACGCCCCCCCATGTAGTCCCCGCCGGCATAGAAGTAATACAAGAACCACAGGACAATCCCTAGCCCGAATACCTTTGCACTACCTTCGCGAAACAGCAGCGCCGAAGCGCCACTCACCACGATCAGCAGCAGCGTAAGGATGTCCATTTGCGCAACCCAGCGTACTCCCGCCATGGCTTGACTTGAAGCCTGCGCAAAAGACAACCCAGTCCCCAGTTTCGCCAAGGCGGTATTAGGGAGGATCGAGCCAAAATAGAACAGCGCGAACACGGACCAAGCCAGCAGGATGCCGACACCGACAAACAATGACCACGGAAAGCGACGTTCCCGATGGATGTAACCGAGAGCCAAAAGACACAGTGCCGGCAATACAATGACAACGGCATCAGGTCGGGCCAAGTAGAGCAGCGCGAATAATACGCTGAGCAGCAACTGCCGATGCGAATGAGCGCCCACTCGCGTATAGACCCAAAGAAAGACCACAAGCAAGGCATGTACCAGTGGATTCTCAAGGCCGGAACTGGAGTAATCGATAAATGCCCGCGAGCTCAGCAAAATCAGCAGCACGACCATCGTCAAGGCGGGCCGGCGAATACCTGCGACATACAACATGAATACGACGAAAAGCAACAGCAAATAGGACAAGCAGAGGCTTGCCCAGAATGGATCCTGCAAAAACCAGGTCAAAGGGACAAGCAGAAACAACCACAGCGGATGAGTAAAGACCTGCACCCGCTCTCCAGGATTCCAGACCAACCCGTAACCGGAGAGCAGGTTCTCGATGACCCTGAAGCTGATATAGGCATCTTCCGTCACCCACGCTGTACGCATAAAGGCAACGGTAAAAAGCCCCAACAAAAGGCCAATGACCAAGGCGCGATAATTTTTACTCATGAGCCAGACTGGCTGGAAACTCTACGACCCATCTTGCACAAGTATCGATCGGCTTATTCGGCTCAAAGCAGAGCTTGGCAAGGAATCGGTTTTTAATATTATCAGCACCCGGCCACTGAGCCGGCGTATAGAAACTCTTGGCCTTCTGATAATTAATATCGCCATTTACGATATCGTTCTTACCATAATAAGCCAAAGCCTTCAGCAATTGAGCGGGGGCATAGTCGGGCTGATAGAACTCTTCAATCTCCAGAGCGTCAATGGCCTCATCGAACCTCCGCATATTCACGTAGTTCTCCGCCAACGCGCCATAGAGGAAGCGCAGATACCAAGCCTCATTGAAGCTTCCCAGATCAACCCGTGCACTTCTGAAATCGACACCATGCTCCTTCAGCAACTCATGAGGTAGCATTTCGGTGCTTAATGCCTTCTTCAAGGCCGATACAGACTCCTGATAACGCCCCTTACGCTGCAGCCATTGCCCCTTGATGGCCAGAAGTCGAGGCGGAAGCTTATCGTCATAGAAAGCTTCGATCTTCTCCAGATACTTGCCAGCCTCATCAAGATTGTCGGCACGAAGATAAGAGGCCACGACGGTAAACTGCGTAATAGGAACTTCCGGATGCGCATTGTAAGACCACACCCACAACGTCACGTCATTGCGCCACAAGGGGATTGTGATGAGCAAGTTGAACACCGAGACAATCAACCAAGCGCCAACCAGCATCCCCATATAGGCAGTCACGCGCCCACGCCCCAACAAGCCAGACAGGGCATAAGCGACCCAGATGCAGAGAAACGCCAGCGGGAGAGCCATAAAGCGCTCATGTCCGATATTGCCACCAACAGTCAGTGGCAGCACATTTGAGACCGGTAATATCGCGAGACACCAGGCAAGTGCAAGCAATGCGGAGACGCTACGTCGAATCAGCGCCCATACGCAAAAAGCGCAGAAGGCGATCAGCCCGACTAACCCAATGACCTTCTGTGCCGCCCCTGTTCCAGAAGGGTCGAACGGATGCATCGTGCCCAGATCCATGAACGGTAGGAAACAGACCCGCAAGTAGAAAAGTACGGTATGCCCTACAAAGGCGACGCGCTCGAACAACGACAACGACGCCACGCGCTCGTCCGTCGTGGCCATACTGGATAGAAAATGGTGACGCAGCGCAAGGTACACAATCCCGGCACCAAGAACGCTGACCACCACCCAGAGATCCCGACGCGTACCCAACCAACCCGGAAGGGCACGAAGCGGCTGATGCCGGCTTTCAATCAAGGCAATTACGCCTAGAAGCAGCGGATACACCACCGCCATCTCTTTGGATGCAGCTGCACAGAAAAACGCGAAGCCGCACGCCGTTGCACGAATCAAAACCCGCGTAGTCGAGAGGTAACAGAACAAACCAAATAATACAAAGAAAGTGACCATCAGGTCGAAGCGGCCAGCCACCCACGCAGCCGACTCGATCATCGCTGGATGCAACCCATAAAGGAGCATTGCCAACGCAGGCAAATGTCGGCGCTCAGGGAACAACCGCCAAGCTATTGCTCCCACCAGCGCGATATTCAATAAAAAGAAAAGAAGGTTGACGCCATGCGATACAGCCGCGTTCAAGCCCAGATACTTGAACTCCAGGAAGAAGCTGAACAGTACAGCCGGCCGAAAGTATGACGTTCCAGGAAGGATGGGGCGGGTAATTGCCTCTACGAGGTCCGATCCGCTTCTGAGCGCAGGACTATCGATGAATAGTGCAAGGTCATCCCAGGCGTACTCGAAATTGACGACCTGCAGGTAAATAGCCGCCACGGCAATCAGGACCACGACAGCAGGCAGAATTCGCTTCAATCACATTCCCCGATGCAGAAAAGAAAAAAGGCCCTCACATAGAGGGCCTTTCCGGAACCAGAATCAGCCGCGGCAGTTAGCCGGGCGATACTTGTCGTCCAGGTCAGAGCCATCAGCGGTCTTGCAGCCCCAGGAGATCGAAGTGCTCGGAACGGTGCCGGCGCTCAGTGCAGAACCTGCGGAGTTCGGCTTCAGGACGATCTTGCCGTTGCCTGCTGCAGTGGTGTACACGACAGTGATAGCACCGGTGGCGCCATCTACACTGACAGAGCTGACGTTCGCAGTGGTGGCCGGAGCAGTCCAGCCCAGGCTCAGCGGGGAGGTACCGGTAGCGGCGTTTTCAGCAACAGTGGTCTTGGCGGCGGAAGCCAGGGACAGACCTTCGGTCACACGAGCACGAATGGTGTAGTCCTGGTAAGCCGGAATAGCGATGGCGGCCAGGATGCCGATGATCGCTACCACGATCATCAGTTCGATCAGCGTAAAGCCTTTTTGAGCTCTCATAATTCTCTCCAGGTTTTTAGGTACGGTCCTAGGACCTATTCAGAAGCAAGCAGATTCCATGCCAAATTTTTCACACCAAAAAACCGGCTTCCGTATGATAATTCAGATAATGAACAGCGAAATTAAGCAGGAAGTGACAAATTTCGACAGCACCTCTCGGCTGAATTTGGCACCTCTTCCCAACTGCGTTATATAGGTCATCGAACTCCTCATCCGGCTGCATCCCATGAACGATCAAGTCGTCCTGTCCGGCCTCGCCCGGCAGTTAGTGCTGTCTCAACTTCTCGATGAGAACAGCGCGCGGCAGGCTCAACTACAAGCGCAACGCAACAAGCTGTCGCTAGTGACCTATCTGGTTCAGAACAAGCTGGTGAAAAGCCGCCCTCTGACAGAACTGGCCGCCGAGCAATTCGGCATCGCCTTCTGTGATCTGGGCAGTCTGGACCGGGAGAGCTTCCCCAAGGACCTGGTCAGTGAGAAGCTCGTGCGCCAGCATCGCGTCCTCCCCTTGTGGAGGCGAGGCAACAAGCTCTTCGTCGGCCTTTCGGATCCGACCAATCACCAGGCGATCACTGACGTCCAGTTCAGTACAGGACTGACCACCGAAGCCATTCTGGTGGAGGATGACCGGCTCGGCGACGCCATCGAAAAGTTCTTCGAGAGCGCGACCGGCGGCCTGGACGACCTGGGCGATGTCGATCTGGAAGGCCTTGACATCGAAGACGGCAACCTCGAGCGCAAGGAGGAGGCCATCGGCGGTGACGCCGACGACGCCCCGGTGGTGCGTTTCGTGAACAAGATGCTGCTGGATGCCATCAAGGGCGGCTCGTCCGACCTGCACTTCGAGCCCTATGAAAAGATATACAGGGTTCGCTTCCGCACCGATGGCATGCTCCAGGAGGTGGCCAAGCCGCCAGTCCAACTGGTCAGCCGTATCTCGGCGCGCCTCAAGGTGATGGCCGGCCTGGATATCTCCGAGCGCCGCAAACCCCAGGACGGCCGCATCAAGATGCGCGTGTCCAAGAGCAAGTCCATCGACTTCCGCGTCAACACCCTGCCCACGCTGTGGGGTGAGAAAATCGTGATGCGTATCCTCGACTCGGCCAGCGCGCAGATGGGCATCGACGCCCTGGGCTACGAGGAGGAGCAGAAACAACTGTATCTCGCAGCACTGAAGCAGCCGCAAGGCATGATCCTGGTGACCGGCCCCACCGGCTCGGGCAAGACGGTATCCCTCTATACCGGTCTGAACATCCTCAATACGCCGGACATCAATATCTCCACCGCCGAAGACCCGGTAGAGATCAACCTGGAAGGCATCAATCAGGTCAACGTCAACCCGAAACAGGGCCTGGACTTCGCCCAGGCCCTGCGCGCCTTCCTGCGCCAGGACCCGGACGTGATCATGGTGGGCGAGATCCGCGACCTGGAGACGGCGGAAATCGCCATCAAGGCCGCGCAGACCGGACACATGGTGATGTCCACCCTGCACACCAACAGCGCCGCGGAAACTCTGACGCGCCTGCTGAACATGGGGGTTGCCTCTTTCAACCTCGCCACTTCGACTAACCTGATCATTGCCCAGCGCCTGGCACGCAAACTCTGTCCGACCTGCAAGAAGGAACACGACGTACCGCGCGAAACCTTGATCCACGAAGGCTTTCCGGAAGACCGGGTCGGCTCGTTCAAGCTCTACGCCCCGGTCGGCTGCGAAAACTGCAAGAACGGTTATAAGGGGCGTGTGGGTATTTATGAAGTGGTTAAAATCACGCCGGCGCTACAGCGGATTATCATGGAAGAAGGCAATTCCATTCAGATCGCAGAACAAGCCCGCAAAGAAGGCTTCAACGATCTGCGCACCTCGGGCCTGCTGAAAGCCATGCAGGGCATTACCAGCCTCGAGGAAATCAACCGCGTGACCAAGGATTAATCCATGGCGGAAAAAGCATTGAGGACCAGTGTCTTTACTTTCGAAGGCACTGATCGCAAGGGCGGGAAGATCAAGGGGGAGCTATCTGGAACTAGTATGGCGCTGGTCAAGGCCCAGTTGCGCAAACAAGGTATCAACCCCACCAAGGTCCGCAAGAAAGGCATCTCGCTGTTCGGCAAGGGCAAGGCCATCCGGCCTATGGACATCGCCCTGTTCACCCGACAGATGGCAACAATGATGGGCTCGGGTGTTCCGCTGCTGCAGTCCTTTGACATTATTGGCGAGGGTTTCGACAACCCGAACATGCGCAAGCTAGTCGATGAGATCAAGCAGGAGGTTGCCTCGGGTAACAGCCTCGCCAATTCGCTGCGCAAGAAGCCTATGTACTTCGATGACCTGTACTGCAATCTGGTGGATGCGGGCGAACAATCCGGCGCACTGGAGACCTTGCTGGACCGGGTCGCCACCTACAAGGAAAAAACCGAGTCGCTCAAGGCCAAGATCAAGAAAGCAATGACCTACCCTATCGCAGTCATTGTCGTTGCGATCATCGTCTCCGCGATTCTTCTGATTAAAGTCGTGCCCCAATTCCAGTCGGTCTTCTCCAGTTTCGGGGCAGAACTTCCCGCTTTCACGCTAATGGTTATTTCCCTATCGGAAACCCTGCAGCAATGGTGGTTCATCTTTCTGATAGCAATATTCGCCATATCCTTTGCCTTACGAGAGGCCCACAAGCGCTCGGAGAAGTTCAGAGACTTCATTGATCGCTCAATTCTAAAGCTCCCCATTGTCGGCGACATCCTCTACAAATCAGCCGTCGCCCGTTATGCCCGCACGCTCTCTACCACTTTCGCCGCAGGCGTTCCCCTGGTGGAGGCACTGGACTCGGTATCCGGCGCCACCGGCAACGTGGTATTCCGTAATGCGGTGACCAGGATCAAGCAGGACGTATCCTCCGGTACGCAATTGAACTTCTCCATGCGCACCACCGGCGTGTTCCCGAGCATGGCCATCCAGATGGCCGCCATCGGCGAGGAATCCGGCTCGCTGGACGCCATGCTCGACAAGGTCGCCAGCTATTACGAGGAAGAGGTCGACAATGCCGTCGATAACCTCACCACACTGATGGAGCCAATGATCATGGCCGTCCTGGGCGTCCTGGTTGGCGGCCTGATCATCGCCATGTACCTGCCGATCTTCCAACTGGGCAACGTCGTATAAGCCACATGCCAGTCCTCAACTTCCTGGCCAGCACCCCGCTGGCCTTTGTTTTATGCGCGCTCGTCCTCGGGCTTCTGATCGGCAGCTTCCTCAACGTGGTCATCCATCGCCTGCCGCGAATGATGCAGCGGGACTGGCAGCGCGAGGCGCGCGAAGCGCTGGAGCTGCCTGCAGACGAGCCGCAACCCACCTACAACCTGATTCTCCCGAACTCCCAGTGCCCGCACTGCGGCCACGAGATCAAGGCCTGGGAAAACATTCCCGTGGTGAGCTACCTGGCGCTGGGCGGCAAGTGCTCGTCCTGCAAGACGCCGATCAGCAAGCGCTACCCGCTGATCGAGCTGGCGTGCGGCGCGCTCTCGGCCTTCATCGCCTGGCACTACGGCTTCGGTTGGCAGGCCGGCGCCATGCTGCTGCTCGGCTGGGGCCTGCTGGCGATGAGCATGATTGATGTCGATCATCAGTTGCTGCCGGATGCGCTGGTGCTGCCGCTGCTCTGGCTGGGGCTGATCGTCAATTACTTCGGGCTGTTCACCAATCTGGGCGGCGCACTCTGGGGTGCGGTGTTCGGCTACCTGAGCCTGTGGTCGGTGTACTGGCTGTTCAAGCTGCTCACCGGCAAGGAGGGCATGGGCTACGGCGACTTCAAGCTGCTGGCGATGCTCGGCGCCTGGGGCGGTTGGCAGGTGCTGCCGCTGACTATCCTGCTGTCGTCCCTGGTGGGCGCGGTACTGGGCATCATTACCCTGCGCCTGCGCAAGGCCGAAACCAGTACACCGATCCCCTTCGGCCCCTATCTGGCCATTGCCGGCTGGATTGCGCTGCTCTGGGGTGATCAAATAACCGCGACCTATCTGCAGTTCGCCGGTTTCCACTAGCCTTCCCTCGCGCCGAGTCCGTTCGGCGCGTTCTGACGGTCGCTGGACCGGCAAGAAGGAGAGCCATGAAACCCTGGATTCTAGGCCTGACCGGCGGTATCGGCAGCGGCAAGAGCGCCGCCGCCGAGCACTTTGCCGCGCTGGGCGTACACATGGTGGACGCCGATCATGCCGCGCGCTGGGTGGTCGAACCCGGTCGCCCTGCCCTGGCCAAGATCGTCGACCGCTTCGGTGATGCGGTGCTGCTGCCGGACGGCCAGCTCAATCGCGCGGCCCTGCGCGAACGCATTTTCACGTCGGAGGAAGAGCGGCGCTGGCTGGAGCAGTTGCTGCACCCGCTGATCGGCCAGGAAATCGCCGCGAACCTGGCGCGCGCCGAATCACCCTATGCCATCCTGGTCTCGCCGCTCTTGGTGGAGTCCGGGCAGCACCGCATGACCCAGCGCGTGCTGGTGGTGGACACCCCGGAACACCTGCAACTGGAACGCACCATGCGTCGGGACAAGGTGTCCGAAGAACAGGTCCGCGCGATCCTCAAGGCTCAGGCCGTGCGCGAAGACCGACTCAAGCACGCGGACGACGTGCTGCTCAACGACGGCGATCTCGCGCACCTGCACCAGCAGGTCGAGCGCCTGCATCAGTTCTATCTCGGCCTGCGTGGAGGACAACCATGAGCCAACCTATGACCGTGGAATGCCCCACCTGCGGCGCCCCCGTGGAGTGGAGCGCAAAGAGCGAATTCCGCCCCTTCTGCTCGCACCGCTGCAAGCTGATCGACCTCGGCGCCTGGGCTGCCGAGGAGCACGCCATTCCGGGTGACAACCTGGAAGACGAGCTGTTCTCCGGCGACCTGGAAAAGCCGCGCGGACACTGAGCCCCCATGAAAAGGCCCGCATCAGCGGGCCTTTTCGTTTCCGCGCCCAGCACAATATGAATTGCCAGTTTTTGATCTGTAGGAGCGAGCTTGCTCGCGAACCGCCCGAGCGCCGAAGCCACCGGAAAAGCGTTCGCGAGCAAGCTCGCTCCTACAAGGAAAGCAAAAAGCCCGCATCTGCGGGCTTTTTCGTTCAGGGACGCATGAAGGCGTAGTCCCTTTCCTCGTCCAGATTGTCAGCAAGGAAATGCAGCTCGTGCCCCAGGTCCTCTTCGGTGCGCACCTGCGCGTTGGCCCGCACCACCGCGCTGAGCAGCGCACGCACCACCAGTTGCGGGTCCTGCCCCGCGGCCTCCGCCTCGATCAGCAGTTCCTGAAGACGCTGCTCTGCCCAGCTATGAATGCTCATCGGCTACCTCCTCGCGAATGGGGGCCAAGCTTCCCCGATCGTACGACGTTTCCGAACTGACCTGGATCAACCGACGGCGGCGATGCCCCTCGTCGATGGCCGAACATCATCGCGACTCATCGTCGTCCTTCCAGGGCGCCTGCAGGTAGCGCGTGCGATTGAAGGTCTCCAGCCAGTCCGGATAGAACACCACCAGACCGGTGACGATGGTGCCGTTGATGAAGGCTTCCGGGAACATGATCAGCCAGAGGTAGCCGATGAAGTCCTCGATCCACGGCGGCATGGGGAACAGGCCATCCATCCACAACAGCCCCAGGCCGAGCATCAGGCTGCACAGGGCCGCCAGTGCGGCGGGGAAGAACCCCGAGCAGAAGATGTAGACGAACAGGTTCCGCGGCTGCCGGCGCTCGACGAAGATGGCTGCAAGCTCGGTGATCAGCACCGGAATCGACACCAGCAGGATGCCGTTGATGCCGATGGCGGCCCAGTCCTGCCGATCGATCACGCACAGGCCGATCTGCGCCACCAACCCGACGACGATCGCCAGCGGCCAGTCCAGCAACAGGGTCACGGCGGTCATGCCGATGAAGTGGAAGGACACCCCCGAGGCGAAGTCCCGGCGTACCAGCCACAGCAGGAACAGCCCGAGCATGGTGCCGAACACCAGATGCTGGCGGCGGAAGTCGCTGATCAGCTCCAGCCAGGGCGCGCGCCAGGCGGCCCAGGCCAGAACGGGCAGATAGATGGCCCAGCCCAGCTCCAGGGTCTCTTCGGAGAGCAGCTGCGCAGCAATCACGGAGTGCCGCGCTCCACGGCCTGGCGCAGCGCCTCGGCATTATCGAAGCGACGGGTATCGACCACCCTGCCCTGCTCCAGTTGCAGCCAGGTCACTCCCTCCGGCTGGGCACCGAAGCGGTTGGCGATGCGCGCATCACGGTCGAGCAGCACGCGGTAGCTGTAATCGCGCATGGCGGGCACGGCGAACATCGCCGAGATCGGCCCGGGCATCCGGCTGATGTCGGCGACGAACACCACATGCCGGGCCTCGAGATAGCCGGCGGGACGGCCTTCGAGTGCGGACTTGACCAGCTTGCTGCCGGTCATGTCACGGGCGATCAGCACCACCCGCAGCTCGGCGTTGGCCGTATAGGGCTTGTCGAACTGGTCCAGCAAGGTCCAGCCGCTCGCCGTAGTCGCCTCCTGCGCCAGCACAACGCCCGACAGCAGCAGGAACAGCAGTCCGCTCAGCAATCGTTTCACGCTCAACCTCCCACGGAAAAAACCTGTAGATCCTCGCGCCGCCCCCACCCCGCCTGGGCCTCCCAGAACGCTAGGGCCTCGGGCGCATCCCTGAGCACGAAGACGTGGGACTTGCCGATCCCTTCGCGTGCCAGCCGGGCCAGCGCCTCGTCGAGCAGCGCCCGCGCCAGCCCGCGTCCACGAAAAGCTTCATCGACCGCCAGATGCTGGAGATAGCCCCGGCGTCCGTCATGACCGGCCAGCAGGCTGCCGATCACCTGGCCGTCCTCTTCCAGCACCAGGCTCAGGCCAGGGTTGCGTCGCAGGTAGAGGACAAAGGGCTCATAGTCATCGTCGCGGCGCAACTGGATACCCGGCGTGCGCTGCCACAGGGCGCGCAGGGCGGCGTGATCGTCGGGAACGGCGGAGCGAAGCAGCATCGCGACCTCGGTGTCATGGCTCGCGACAGTCTACACCGGGCGTCCATTCCACCGCCGCCCCATCGATTCAGCAACGCTCCTGCGATGCACAGCAACTATGCTGAAGGCATGAATGAGTCCGACTACCTGCGCCTGCTGACCCGCCAGGCGGAACAAGCCAATGACTTCCTCTCCAACGGCCGCAAGTGGGAGCGGGAGTGCTGGGCCTGCCAGCGCCTGCTGCAGGCCCTGAAGGTTCCCTATCGCCAGGAAGACTTCATCGCGCCGACACAGCAGCCGCCGGACGTGCTGTTTCGCGACGCCAGCTTCGAGGTGTTCTTCGTACTCGACCAGGGCCGGCGGCTCAACGAGGAATGGCGCGAAGAACTGCTTCGCCGGCGCATGGCGCAGAGCATCAACCAGTTGATCCGCCGCGAGCAGCGCCCGCGGCGGATTCCCTGCGCGGACCTGCAGGCCCGCCTGGCGCCGACCCTGCGTAAGAAAGCGCACAACTACAGCGAACGTGGCATCGATCTGCGCGACCTGGACCTGCTCGCCTTCGTCAGCCTCAAGCGTGAGACGGCGGACTTCAACACCCCTTTTCCGCCGCCCACGGAATACCTGCGCCAGGGCTGGCGTTCGCTGTCGATCGTCGGCCCCACCTTCGCCCGCGTGCTATTCGCCCATACCGACGCGCCGGACTTTCTGCGCGGCAGCCTCGGCCGCACCGTGCTCTTCGACATGGGCGTGGGCCTTTGAGGCACACCCGCTCGCCCCTTTGTGCATTGAGGGGCTGCCCGAGCCCTACTAGAATGCTCGGCATTACAAACGGAGGCCGCCCATGCCCAGTCGCTTGAGCCCCGAAGACCAGCAGAAGGTCGATCAGTACCTCAGCTCCCCCGTCCACCAGGTCCGGCGTGCGCCGTTCAAGCCCTGGCTGATGATGGGGGCCTTGCTTGCAGTGGTCATCGCCCTGGGCTTGCTGAGCCGCCTCCTGGCCTACCTTGCGTGAGCGCCGCGCCGCCACGGGCCGATACAGGATTCCCTAAGCTATGAGAATGCAACATGTCCCATCGTATCGTGATCGTCGGCGGCGGCGCCGGCGGGCTGGAGCTCGCGACCCGTCTCGGCCGCACCCTGGGTAAAAAGGGCAAGGCGCGCATTACGCTCGTCGACGCCAACCTCACCCACATCTGGAAACCCCTGCTGCACGAAGTCGCCGCCGGCTCGCTCAACTCCTCGGAGGATGAGCTGAACTATGTCGCCCAGGCGAAATGGAACCACTTCGAATTCCAGCTCGGCCGCCTCACCGGCCTGGACCGTGCCGGCAAGCGCATCCAGCTCGCCGCCACGCTCGACGAGCAGGGCGCGGAACTGGTGCCGGCGCGCAGCCTGGAGTACGACAGCCTGGTCCTGGCCATCGGCAGCACCACCAATGACTTCGGCACCCAGGGCGCCGCGGATCACTGCATCTTCCTGGATACCCGCGAGCAGGCCGAGCGCTTCCACAAGTTGCTGCTGACCCATTACCTGCGCGCCCACGCCGGGCAGGACAAGGACGACCAGATCAGCGTCGCCATCGTGGGCGCTGGCGCCACCGGGGTCGAGCTGTCCGCCGAACTGCACCACGCCGCGCAGGAACTGGCGGCCTACGGCCTGACCGGCATCCAGCCGCAGAACATGCGCATCACCCTGATCGAGGCCGGCCCGCGCGTGCTGCCGGCGCTGCCCGAGCGCATCAGCCGCCCGGTGCACCAGACGCTGGAGAAGCTCGGCGTGCGCGTGCTCACCGGCTCGGCGGTGCAGGAAGTGACGGCCGAAGGCCTTCGCACGGCGGTGGGCGAGTTCATTCCGGCGAGCCTGAAGGTCTGGGCGGCGGGCATCCGCGCGCCGAGCCTGCTCAAGGACATCGACGGCCTGGAGACCAATCGCATCAACCAGCTGGTGGTCCGTCCGACGCTGCAGACCACTCGCGACGACGACATCTTCGCCTTCGGTGACTGCGCCGCCTGCCCGATGGGCGATGGCAGCGAACGCACCGTGCCGCCGCGCGCCCAGGCGGCGCACCAGCAGGCTTCGCTGCTGGCCAAGGGGCTGGTCGCGAAGCTGGAAGGCAGGCCGCTGCCGGAGTACCGCTACACCGACTACGGCTCGCTGATCTCGCTGTCGCGTTTCAGCGCGGTGGGCAACCTGATGGGTAACCTGATGGGCAGCGTGAAGCTGGAAGGCTGGCTGGCGCGGATGTTCTACGTGTCGCTGTACCGCATGCACCAGATGGCGCTGTATGGGCCATTCCGCACAGCGCTGCTGATGATTGCGGATCGCATCGGGCGCAGCACGGAGCCGCGCTTGAAGCTGCATTGATCGGGTAGCAATGGCGGGTTAAGTCCGCTCCTGCGGGAATTGCCCCCTTGTAGGAGCGAGCTTGCTCGCGAACCGCCCTAGCCCTGGAGCTGCCGGCAAGGAGCATTCGCGAGCAAGCTCGCTCCTACACAAAGCCGCATCGCCGATGAATACCAGGCACAAAAAAGCCGCCCCGAAGGGCGGCTTTTTCGTTGCAGCCGAGCAGCCTTACAGCGCCGCCAGCATCGACTGGGCCGGGATGGCCTGGAAGTCGATGGACATCATCAGGCTCAGCACGCTGATCGCGATGATGGAGAAGGCGAACAGCTGGCGGGCCCAGCGGCGGTCGTCTTCGGCACTGAAGCCTTTCACCGCGATGAACAGCCACCAGGCGCTGACGGCCAGCGCCACCACCAGGTAGCCGTAGCCGGCGAAGCCGGTCACGGTCAGCAGCAGGGTCGCCAGGCCGAAGGCCAGCACGTAGTAGAGGATCTGCTTCTTGGTCGCTTCGATGCCCCGCTCCACCGGCAGCACGGGAATCCCGGCGGCGCGGTAGTCGTTGAGGCGGAAGATCGCGATGGCATAGCTGTGCGGCATCTGCCAGAGGCAGAAGATCAGCAGCAGTACCGCCGCGCCCATGTCGAAGTGACCGCTGGCGGCGCAGTATCCCACCACCGGCGGCATGGCTCCGGAGAGACTGCCCACCAGCGTGCCGTAGACCGAAGCGCGCTTGAGCCAGAGGCTGTAGAGCACGACGTAGACGAAGAAGCCGAACGCGGCGAGCAGGGTCGCCTGCACGTTGGTTTTCCACGCCAGCAGGCCGAAGCCCGCCACACCGAGCACCACGCCATGGGCCAGAGCGGCCGTGAGCGAGATCTGCCCGGTCACGGTGACACGGCTGCGGGTACGCTCCATGAAGCGATCGATGTCGCGGTCGATGCAGTTGTTGAATACACAACCGCTGGCAACGACCAGGGACAGGCCGATCACGGTGGCCAGCAGCAGCATCGGGTCAACGCTGCCGCGGGCGGCGAGGAAGTATCCCCCCGCCACCGCGATCAGGTTGCCGAAGATGATGCCCGGCTTGGCCACCAGCAGATAACGCTTGAATTTCACGGCATCGGCCCTCAGGGCATCGGCATCATCAGGGCGTCGGCGGTGTAGATGATCCACAGCGACAGACCGACCACCAGCAGGATGATGATGACGGTGAAGATGAACGCCATGACGTTCCAGCGGCCTTCCGAGGACATGTTCATGTGCAGGAAGCACACGAGGTGCACCACGACCTGAACCAGGCCCAGGATGACCATGGTGAGGATGGTGGCGTGACGGGAGAAGCCGCCATCCATGACCATGTAGAACGGAATCGCGGTCAGGATCACCGAGAGCACGAAGCCGATGGCGTAGGCCTTCAGGCTGCCGTGACCGGCGCCGTGGCTGTCGTGGCCGGCACCATGGTGGTCGTGGTGATGTGCAGCAGCGGTCATTACAGAGCCCCCATCAGGTAGACGACGGTGAAGACGCAGATCCAGACGATGTCCAGGAAGTGCCAGAACAGGCTCAGGCACATCATGCGGGTATTGTTCTGCGCGGTCAGGCCACGGGTGGCGATCTGCGCCATCAGCACCAGCATCCACAGCAGGCCGGCCGAAACGTGCAGACCGTGCATGCCGACCAGGGTGAAGAAGGACGACAGGAAGGCGCTGCGGCTCGGGCCGAAGCCTTCGACGATCAGGTGGTGGAACTCGTTGATCTCCATGCCGATGAACGCGGCGCCGCAGAGGAAGGTCACGCCCAGCCAGGCGATGGCCTTGCCCTTGGCGCCCTTGTGCGCGGCCAGCATGGCCAGGCCGTAGGTGCAGGAGGAGATCAACAGGATCGCGGTTTCGACGGCCACGTAGGGCAGTTCGAAGATGTCCTTGCCGCTGGGGCCGCCGGCCGTATGGCCGACGAGCACAGCGTAGGTGGCGAAGACGCTCGCGAACAGGATGCAGTCGGTCATCAGGTACAGCCAGAAGCCGAAGACCGTCATGCCGCCGCTGTCGTGGGCGTGGTCATGGTCGTGCGCCGCTTCGTGCGTATCGACCAGGTGTTTGTTCAGTACTGCCGTCGACATGGCTTATACCTGCGCAGTAGCGAGTTTCTGGAAATGAGCGTTTTCGATGCGCTCGATCTCATCCGGCTGGACGTAGTAGTCCAGGTCGGTGACGTAGCTGCGGACGATGACCGAAGCGATCATGCCGACGAAGCCGACACCCACCAGCCACCAGATGTGCCAGATGGCAGCGAAGCCGAAGATGAAGGCGAACAGCGCGATGGAGAAACCAGCGGCGGTGTTCTTCGGCATGTGGATCGGGGCATAGGCCGGCAGCTTGCGGTACGCGGTACCGGTCTGCTTCATGTCGTGGAACGCATCGACGTCGTTGACGTGCGGCAGCTCGGCGAAGTTGTAGTACGGCGGCGGCGAGGAAGTGGACCACTCCAGGGTACGGCCGCCCCACGGGTCGCCGGTCACGTCGGCCAGGGCCTTGCGGTTCTTGATCGAGACGAACAGCTGGATCAGCTGGCAGGCGATGCCGAAGAAGATCAGCACGGCGCCGAAGAACGCCACCACCAGGTATGGCTTCCACATCGGGTTGTCGTAGTGGTTCAGGCGACGGGTCATGCCCATGAAGCCGAGGATGTACAGCGGCATGAAGGCCATGTAGAAGCCGACCAGCCAGCACCAGAAGGAACGCTTGCCCCACTTCTCGTCCAGGGTGAAGCCGAAGGCTTTCGGGAACCAGAAGACGAAGCCGGCCAGGTAGCCGAACACCGCACCACCGATGATGGTGTTGTGGAAGTGGGCGATCAGGAACAGGCTGTTGTGCAGCAGGTAGTCGGCACCCGGGATGGCCAGCAGAACGCCGGTCATGCCACCGATGGTGAAGGTGACGATGAAGCCCAGGGTCCACAGGATCGGGGTGTTGAAGCGCAGGCGGCCACGGTAGATGGTGAACAGCCAGTTGAACAGTTTCACCCCGGTCGGGATGGAGATCAGCATGGTCGCAACGCCGAAGAAGCCGTTGACGTCGCCGCCCGAACCCATGGTGAAGAAGTGGTGCAGCCACACGGTGAAGCCGAGGAAGGTGATCGCGGCGCTCGCCCACACCATCGAGGTGTAGCCGAACATGCGCTTGCCGGCGAAGGTCGCGGTGACTTCGGAGAAGATACCGAAGGCCGGCAGGATCAGGATGTACACCTCAGGATGACCCCAGGCCCAGAAGAGGTTGATGTACATCATGGCGTTGCCGCCCAGCTCGTTGGTGAAGAAGTGCATGTCGAAGTAGCGGTCCAGCGACAGCAGACCCAGGGCCGCGGTCAGGATCGGGAACGACGCAACGATCAGGATGTTGGCGAAGGTGCAGGTCCAGGTGAAGATCGGCATCTGCATCAGCTTCATGCCGGGGGTACGCATCTTGAACACGGTCACCAGGAAGTTGATACCCGTGAGCAAGGTACCCATACCCGATATCTGTAGCGCCCAGATGTAGTAGTCCACCCCCACGCCCGGGCTGTAGGCCAGGCCGGACAGCGGCGGGTAGGCGACCCAGCCGGTACGGGCGAATTCGCCCAGGCCCAGCGAGACGTTCACCAGCATGGCGCTGACGACCAGCAGCCAGAAGCTCAGCGAGTTCAGGAAGGGGAACGCCACGTCGCGCGCGCCGATCTGCAGCGGCACGGCCAGGTTCATCAGGCCGGTCATGAAGGGCATGGCCATGAAGATGATCATGATCACGCCGTGAGCGGTGAAGATCTGGTCGTAGTGTTCCGGCGGCAGATAGCCGTGGTTGGCGCCTTCAGCCAGCGCGAGCTGGCCGCGCATCATGATGGCGTCGGCGAAGCCGCGCAGGAGCATGATCAGGGCGACGATGATGTACATCACGCCGATCTTCTTGTGGTCGATCGAGGTCAACCACTCGGTCCACAGGTAGGTCCACTTGCGGTAGTAGGTGATCGCGCCGAACACGCCGAGGCCCGCCAGGGCGACGACGGCCAGCGTGATCATGATGATCGGCTCGTGATACGGCACGGCCGACAGTGTCAGTTTCCCGAACATCTGTGGTTACTCCTGGCTCGGATTCATTTGCATGTCGTGCATGCCCTGCATGTCGTGACCGGCCATGGCGGTCTCGTCATGCGCACCTTCGGCGTGCTCGCCCTTGGCCTGTTCGGCTTTCGCCATCTCGTGGCCGGCGTGCTCGTACTTGGTGAGGATGTGCTGGAACAGTTCGGGGCTGACGGTGGAGAAGTAGGTCGCCGGAACGTTCTCGGTCGGCTTCACCAGCTCCGGGTACTGATCCATCTGCAGGGTGGCGGGCGAGGCCTTGACCTTCGCGACCCAGTCCTGGAAGCCCTGCTCGGAGGTGGCGATGGCCTTGAACTTCATGCCCGAGAAGCCGCCGCCGCTGTAGTTCGCGGAGATACCGTCGAACACGCCTTCTTCGTTGGCGATCAGGTGCAGCTTGGTCATCATCCCGGCCATGGAGTAGATCTGGCTACCCAGCTGCGGGATGAAGAAGGAGTTCATCACCGAATCCGAGGTGATCTGGAAGTTCACCGGGGTGTCTTTCGGGAAGGCGATTTCGTTGACGGTGGCGATACCCTGTTCCGGGTAGATGAACAGCCACTTCCAGTCCAGCGAGATGGCCTGGATGGTCACCGGCTTGACCTCGGAGTCCAGCGGACGGTACGGGTCCAGCTTGTGGGTGCTCTCCCAGGTGATCCAGCCGAGCACGGCGATGATCAGGCAGGGAACCAGCCACACCACCAGCTCGATCCTGGTCGAGTGGGACCAGTCCGGCATGTAGGTGGCCTTGGTGTTCGAAGCCCGGTATTTCCAGGCGAACGCGAAGGTCATCAGGATGACCGGCACCACCACGATCAGCATCAGCAGGGTTGCCGTGATGATCAGGGACTTCTCGTCGGCGCCAACCTGCCCTTTCGGGTCGAACAGCGCCATGTTGCAACCACCGAGCATCAGCATCGGCAGCCACGCAAGTCTCTTCAAAATTCCTGTGTACTGCTCTTTTTTCATCTTGCGGCCTTAGTGGATGAAAATCGCTTCACCGCCCATGAGCCTTCGCCACGCCTTGCACGACGACTCGTTACCCGCGACTTTTCCAAGCCGCCTGCCAGGGCTGTCATGGATTCACGAACGCGGCCGCAAGGATTCCAGGCAAAGGGAGGTCGCCCGGTCTTCGCGATGCGAAACCGATTTCGTCAGCTGATTCGTTCCGTGAGTATTCAGCGTGTGGTGTCTGGACTGGCGGCTCGTTAGAACGCGCGCGTCGCACACCGGATGCACGAGCGGATTGCCCGACTCGTCTTATGACAGGAGCCCACCGATGGCAGCCCCCTGTTGTTATGCCGCTGCACCAAAGGGTGAACACTGGCCATGATCTGCGTCAGTGCGACTCAGCGATTTGGGGGTAGGAAATGGACGGCGGGTATTACAAAGCATTTCAGAAATGCCTTTCAAGGCCCCGGCCTTTCATTTTTAACAAGATATTTTCTCAACGCGGGAAACAGTGGCGGCATGAATCGCTCAGAAAATGAGCAATTCACGCAAACTGGGAAAGGGTATTGCCTGCCTGCCAAAGGCCTGTCCGCGGGAGCCACGAAATTGTGTCAGATCCATGAAAAACGCGGCTTTCAAAGCCATTGCGAGGAAAGCGAACCCGGCCTGTGAAGCACTTGGCAAAGACCTTGCCATGATGGCGATCAAGAACCTTCGCGAAAGTCGTCGAAGCACTGCCTGCACCCTGCGACACATCGACGCACAGCGCCATTTGCAAGGGGCAAACTGCTTCAAGTTGTGACGACCCTACTGGACGATCCAGGCGCTCCTCGGCATGTCCGCCCCACAATGGGGATGAGTCGAGCCTCCATGACCACCGAAGCGGACATGCCGGGAGGAAAGGGGATGAACTGGGCGGGGACGGTCGTTACGCGGACAGTGCACGATCAACGGATAGTCGACTCGCTGCCCGGCGCCAGCCAGGCCATCAGGCCGCTGGTTTCCGCGCGGATGCGCAGGTCGGCGACCTTGGCGCTGTAGTAGGTATCGGACGCGGCGATCTGGTGCGTGTAGTACTCGTTCTCGGCGATCAGTACATCCAGCAGCGTGCGCTTGCCCAAGTGGTACCACTGGTCATAGAACATCTTGCGAACCCGGTCGGACTCCGTCAGCAGCGCCTTGTAGTCATCAGCGCGCGCCGCCGACAGGTCGCGCTGCTCGACCAGATTGCGGATGCGGTACTCCGACTCGCGACGGGTCACCTCCATCTTCTCCTCGGCCGCGCTCGCCCGGGCATAGGCCGCGCGCTGCGCCGCCGACGCCGAACCACCGGAAAACGCCTGCCACTCCACGGCAAGGCCAGTCGACCAGGGCTCGCTGTTGTCGATCATACTGTTGCCGGTGCTGCGCCCCACCACCCAGTTCAGCTTCGGCATGCGCGACGACTTCACCGACTCGGCATTGGCGAGCGCCGCCTCCTTCTCCCAACGTGCCTGACGCAGCACGGGCTGCTCGGGCAGCAGCTCCAGCGCCTGGTCCAACGGCATTGGCGACCAGTCCCACTGCACACCCGCCGGCACCGTCACCTCCTCGCCCACCAGCTTGGTCAGAGTCACCCTGGTTTCCTGCAGCTTGGACTGCACCATGTCGCGGGCGGTTTCCGCCTGCAGCAGGCGCGAGCGTGCCTGCACCACCTCGCTACCACGGCCGGGGTCCACGGCGGCGATCTTCGACAGCATGTCCACCAGCTCACGCATGCGCGCCACATAACGCTCGCTGATCTCCAGCGACTCCTGCTGGTGGGCCAGTTCCACAACCGCCGAGGCGGTATTGTAGGCAACCGTCACCTGCGTCTGGCCCTTCGCCTCTTCCTGGGCATTCGCGGTATTGCTGCGGCTGTCGATGGTGTGGCGGATCGCCCCGAAGTCATAGACCGGCGTCACCATCTGCACCGTCGTGCCGCCATCGTTGCCGTAGTCGCTCCTGCTGGACTGCAGCGTCTTCGAACTGGCGCTGATCTGTACCTGCGGCCAGCGCTCGCCCTTGGCCTGATCCACATCGCCCTTGGCCGCCAGCCAGTTGGCGTCGGCCTGCTTCATCTCCGGGCTGATGCGCAGCGCGGTATTCACCATCTCGCGGAGGTAGGCGAGCGAGGCCTCCGCCTGGCCCATGCCCGAGGCCGAGACTGCGCTCCCATTGCCGTACAGGGAGCCGGTGCCGATGCCCACTGGCAGGCTCAGATCCAGAGCGGGCTTCGCGGCAGTCGCACGTGCTTCTGGAGCCTTGACCGGCACTTTCTCGGCATCAACGATGGCTGCTGGCCTGGCGACGACAGTCCTTGCAAGCGGAGCCGACTCTGGGGCAGCCGGCATTGCGCCAGGCATCGCCCGAGAGGCATCGGACTCTGCCGCAGCTCGCTCCTTTGGTGTGGAGTAGAAGCTCAGCGAGCCGGTATAGCTATCCGACGATGCCGCATCGGCACCCGAGATGGCCGCCAGCGAGGCCACCGCCGCGGCGAGCGCCGGGCGGCCGAACCGGGATCGATTACGCGGGTTCTTCGAGGTCAGTTCAGGGCGTTTCATTCTCATCATCTCTCGCGGAAGGCCTCACGCGCCTTCAGCGCGGGCTTGAGCAGGTAATCCAGGATGGTTTTTTCTCCGGTCCGGATTTCCGCGGTCGCGGTCATGCCGGGGATGATCGGGAAGCGCTTGTCGCCCTTGCTCAGCTCGGCTTCGTCGGTGCGGATCAGCACCCGGTAGAACGAGGTATCCGGGCGGCCCTGACGGGCCATCTCGTCGTCCTTGATGGTGTCGGGACTGATGAGCTCGACCTTGCCGGTGAGGCCGCCGTAGATGGCGAAGTCGTAGGCGGAAATCTTCACCGTGGCGGGCAGGCCGGGGCGCAGGAAAGCCACGTCGGCCGGACGAATCTTCGCCTCCACCAGCAGGCGATCCTCCAGCGGAACGATCTCCATGATGTCCTGGCCCTGCTGGATCACACCGCCGATGGTGGTGACGCGGACGTTCTTCACGATGCCCTTGAGCGGCGCCGTCAGCGTGGTGCGCTTCATCACGTCCTCACGCCCTGCCGCGCTCTCCACGGACTGGGCGAGCTCGCTCTCCACCCGCGTCAGCTCGGCGTTGGCCTCGGAGCGGTACTTGTTGCGGCGCTCGCTGATCTGCAGGTTGAACTCGTTGGCCTGGCGGCGCATGCGCAGGATCTCCACGTCCGAGATCAGGCCCTGCCTGGCCAGCCGCTCCGAGACAGTCAACTCGCCCTGGGCCAGCGACAGGCTCTTCCGCAAGCCCGCAATGCCATCGTCCAGCGCATGCTTACGGGCGTTGTAGGCCTGGGTCTCCGCCTCCACGATCGAAGACACGGCCACCACATCCGGCGGGAACACCAGGGGCTGGCCGTAGGCCTCCGAGCGCAGGCGCGCCAGCTGCCCCTTGAGCGCCAGCGCCTTGGACTGCGCTTCGCGGTAGCTTGCGCTGGCTCGGGTCGGGTCGATCTTCAGCAGGACCTGGCCTGCCTCCACCACATCGCCCTCACGGACGTTCATCTGCTCGAGAATGCCACCCTCCAGGCTCTGGATGACCTGCTCGCGGCTGGAGGGAATCACCTTGCCCTCGCCACGGGTGATCTCTTCCACCCGGGCGAAGTACGCCCAAAGAATGAGCCCACTGAACACCGATGCGATCAGCAGCAGCACCAGGGTACTCGCCGTGGTTTTCTGCTCGATCAGCGCGGCCTGCAGGTCCGAGATATAGGCAATATCGTTGTCGCGCAGCCGTGCGACTTCCTTCGCATACGGCGTGACACTCATCGTCGCCACCGCCATCTCGGGCTGTGCGACGGCCGGCATCGCTGCCGATCCGCTTCGGGAATCCGTCATGATCCGCTCACCAGGTCGTGGCCGGAGCCTTGCCCAGCGCGCTGCTGCTGTTGGCCTGCAGGGCGCGCAGCACTTCATCCTTCGGTCCGTCGGCAAGGATCTGCCCGGCGTCCATGACGATCAGGCGGCCGACCTGCCCCAACACCGAGAAACGGTGGGTCACCACCACCACGGTGCAGCCCTGGGTGGCCACCTCCAGGCGTTGCAGGAACAAGCGCTCGGTCTGCATGTCCATGCCACTGGTGGGCTCGTCCAGCAGCAGTACCTGTGGATGCAGCAACAGGGCCCGCGCCAGGGCAACCAACTGCCGCTGTCCGCCGGACAGCGCCTGCCCCATCTCGCCCACCGGGCGGTCGAAGCCCAGGGGATGTCCGGCCACCACGGAGTCCAGGCCGGTCAGGCGCACCACATGGAGGATTTCCTCGCTGCTCGCCGATGGATTGCCGATCAGCAGGTTGTCGCGCAGCGAACCGAAGAACAGCCGGGCATCCTGGCCAACGAAGCCCACCGTGGAATTCCAGTCCGCCGGGTCGATCTGCTCGGCATCGATGCCGTCGATCAGCAGTTGCCCCTCCACCGGCTGGTACAGGCGAGCCATGACCCGCAGCAGGGTCGACTTGCCGCTGCCGATGTTGCCGACGATGGCTACGCGCTCGCCGTGCCGGATGCTCAGGTCGATGTTGTTCAGCACCCTGGGCCGTGGCTGCATCGGCGGAGCCGGGTAGGAGAACTTCAGCTTGCGCAGCGACAGCGTCGCGTTCTTCGGCGCCTCCAGGTAGCGACGGTTGTTGTCGCGTACGGTGGGGATTTCCATCAGTTGGTTCAGGGAATTCAGCGCTGTCTTTGCCTGCTGGTAACGCACGGCCAGACCCACCGTGCCGGCCAATGGGGCGAGCGCCCGGCCGCTGAGCAGCACCATGCCGACCAGCACGCCCAGGGTCATGTCGCCGTCGCCGATGCGGTAGACGCCCCACAACACAAGGATCACCGTGGTCATCTGGGTGATCAGCGAGACCGCGTTGGCGGCCATGTTCGACAGGGCCTTGCTCTTGATCGACGAAGCGGCCAGTTGCGCACTGAAGTCTTCCCAGCGGCGCAGCATGCTGCCTTCGGCATGGGCCGCCTTGAGGGTCTCGACACCTTCGATCGCTTCGATCAGCAGACCGTGTTTCTGCGAGGCACCGCGCAGGTTCTCTTTCATGAGGCGCGACAGCGGCAGCTGGAGGTAGGCGCACACCCCGAGCAGGACGATCATCGAGCCCAACGGCACCAGCGCCAGCGGCCCGCCGATCACGAACAGCACGAAGACGAACAACAGGCAGAACGGCAGGTCCGCCAGGGTGGCGAGCGAAGCCGAGGTGATGAAATCACGCACCGACTCGAACTCACGGAACTGGTTGGCGAAGGAACCCGCTGACGGCGGCTTGTACTCCAGCCGCGCCTCCAGCAACTGGCGGAACAGCTTGGTTCCCAGGATCAGGTCGGCCTTCTTGCCGGCGGTATCGATCAGATGGGCGCGCACCTGGCGCGAGGTGAACTCGAACCCGATTGCCAGCACCACACCGGCGGCCAGGGACCACAGGGTGACATACGCCTGGTTGGGCACGACCCGGTCATAGACGTTCATGATGAAGAAGGTGCTGGCCAGCGCCAGGATGTTGATCAGCGCCGTCGCCAGCGCACTGCTGTAGTAGTAGCGGCGATAGCTCCAGAGGGTGGAGAACAGCCAGTGCCCCTTACCCTCCCCGCGCGGAATCTCAGTGCGCGCATCCGGTGCCGGCCTGGGCCGCACCAGCAGCGCGTAGCCCAGGTAGTGCTCCTGCAGAGCCTCGGCACTCAGGGTGATGGAGCCACCACCGGCCTCGGGAACGATCAGCTCGAACTGTTCGCCACGGCGGGCCACCAGGATGCGCGCCTCGCCATTGCGGAATAGCAGCATCAGCGGAAACAGATAGGACGACAGCTCGGCGGGGCGACGCTTTACCCAGCCGGCACCGATACCGGCCTGCTCGAGCATGCGCACCACCAGGCTCGGTTTCAGGCGTTGGTCGCGCGGCAGGCCGGCATGCAGAGACGCAAGGCTCGTCGGCCGCTTGAAGTGCACGCAGAACCAGCGCACGGCGGCCAGCAGGCTGTCACTTTCGGAGGCAACGCCCAGATCGACTGCTGCGTCGGGCGTCAGAGAGGGACTCATGGGGCACACCTTCACAGGTAAAGGGAAAGCTGTGCGCATGGTAGAAATGCGCCGTTTCCGGCGGCATCGGAAAACCCTGATTGGGCTGACGTACCTTTCCCTCACCTGCTTAGCCGTATTGCACGCCCCGCAGAGAAACAGAGGGATGAAAGCCCCCCATCAGGAACGCGCAGCGATACGCGCCCCTGATGGGAAGCACAGCAAGAGTAAGACGGAGCGGGCCTTTTACTTGCTCGCAGTCCCCTGGATGACCAGTTCCACGCGACGGTTCGGCGCGTTACAGGCGATGAGTTCCTTGCGCGAACCGCTATCGCACTGCACCACCGGCTCGTCGCTGCCACGGGAGGAAACCTCAACCAGATTGCTGGCGAGCCCCTGCTCCAGCAGCACGCGACGGATGGTTTCGGCGCGCTGACGCGACAGTCTCATGTTGGTCTGCGAGCTGCCGATCGGGTCGGCATGCCCCACCACCTCGATACCCTTGATGCTCTCGCGCTGTTGCTGAATCGCCTCTACCACCTCACGCAGGACGTCATGGCCTTCCGGGGTCAGGTCGTCGTAGCCGCCCTTGGCGAATTGGAACAACATGTCGCTGCGCAGGCTCAGTTTGCTCTGCGTCCCGGTCTTGCAGGGCACCACGGAACTGGCACGGCTGAGCACCTGGATCTGGCGGTGCAGGCCTTCGAGGCTCTGCTCGGCATCCTTGCCGGTGTGCACGATGGGGGTGCTCTGGTTCGGAGCGACAGGCGCTTCGAGGACATAGGTCTGCCCACCGTCGAGCCTGGCGTAACTCTGCGGGTTGCGCTTGCCGGTATATCCCGGCGCATCACCGATGTAGGACTCCAGCGAGTGCTCACCCGCCGGGGTGCAGAACAGGGTGTAGCCGCCGGGCATCAGGGCGCTATGCAATTGACCGTCGATGTAGACGTGAGCTGCGTCCTTGCCGCCATCCTTGCCACGGAACATCACGATCTGGGCCTGCTGGGGCACGACGGAGCCCACCTTCTGGTAAATCTCGCCGTATATCTTCGGGTTGGGCTCGAACGCCAGGCCCAAGGGGGAGTGGAAACCAGCGATCACTGCCAGGGCCGTCAGGGTCGCGGGCAGTTGGCGTTTGTGCTTTGGCACACCAATTCCAGTCATAGTCGATTTCATGTTCAAAACTCTCTGGCTGGCTCCGCCGACAGGGACGAAGCGCAGGGATTCGGGGCGGGGGCGTTAGACGATGCTGCTGGCGACGGCCTGCTTGATCAGGGCTTCGGCATCCAACTGGCTGTAGCCCTGGAAGATCGAACTGCCGAGCGCAGTGGTGCCGGTACTCTGCCAGGTACCCGAGCCGTGGTCGGGGTGGCCATTCAGGGCATCGCCTTCCACCGTTACCCCGGGCTGGCTACCCTTCTGGAACAGGTCGCTCTCACCTTGATTCAGCACGTCGTTGAGGGAGACGGTGAGTGCTTTGTCGCCGGCAAAGTCGGGCTTCTCGATCCTGGCCGGATCGTTGTCTGCGGATAGCCCCCGCAGATCCGGGCCCTGGTTGGCGCCAGCCAGCTCCAGCGTATCGGGGCCAGAACCAGCGAAGGTGTGAGTCGAGCCGTGGGCAGCGTATGCAGGGGGCTCGGAGGGCATCGAGAGGGCATCGCCACCCACCGCCGGCGTGACCGAGGCAGGATTGCTGGTGACGTACGAGGAGACCTGGTCACCAGTGACCTCGATACGGCCAGCGGTGTTGCCGGTCGACTCATAGGAGAACGACTGGATGACGTAGGCCCCGACCGGGGTGCTCATCGAGCCTGCATCCAGCAGGCTGGCGTTGCTGCCGTAGTCCTCTGCTACTGCAGTGGCGACCGGGGGGCCGTCCTGCCCGGTCCCGGCATCGAGCGGGTGGATGATGTCGCCCGGCGCGGCGTCGCTAACGGCGACCACCGGGGTGCTGTCGTTGACGTCGCTGGTCACATCACCGCCCTTCGGCGTGGTCGAGGCCGGGGTTTCGATAGTGATGGGAAGAAGGGTCGTGTCGCTCTGGTTGCCCGCCGGATCGGTGGCAATGATGGAGATTTCGTTGTTGCCCGCAGGCAGCGCCTGGGTCGGGGCCAATGACCAGTCGCCATTCTCGTCGGCCTTGGCATGGATCACCTCACCCGTGGAGAAGGTAACGGCCACCTCGACACCCGGCTCGGCCTTGCCGTCGAGGGTCGCTGTCTGGTTACTGGTGACGTCGTCACCCTTGGCATCACTGCCCGAGGCCGGAGCAAGCCAGGCCTCCGGAGCGGCAGGTGCGACGGTGTCGACGACGAGATCGATCACCTTGAGCGGGTCGCTGGGCTTCTCGCCGGGGACTTCCTGGATGACATCGATGCTGTGCGAGCCGTCGGCCAGTTGGGGGGTGTAGGACCAGGCACCATCCGACGCCACGGTGGTGGAACCGATTTCCTGGCCGTTGTCGATGATGTGAATGAGCGCGCCCGGCACACCATTGCCGGAGAGGGCCGGATGCGCATCGTCAGTGACATCGCCATTGGACAGCTGGCCCTGGATCGGGCCGACACCGTCGGTAGCGATGGAGTTGGTTGGCGCAGGACTGGTCGTGGTGTGGTGATGACCGTCATCGTTGTTGTGACGGATGACGGCGGCGACAGCGGCACCTGCGCCTGCCAGGCCGAGCAGCCAGGGCCACATGACGAAGCCCGCCGCCTCCTCGAAGGTGGGCGCCAGGTAAGAGCTGCCATCCGCCAGGGAGTCGCCGCCCAGACTGATGGGGGCGGACTCACCATCGGCCACCAGCAGGTGACCGTCGAAGCCTTCGCCGTCGGTACGCACATACGCATACAACTGACGGTCCTCGGCAACCCCGTAGAGTTGGCCGTCCATGCCGTCAGCGAAGAAGTTCTGGAGGGTCAGATCGGGCTTTTCGCTGCCCTCGAAGGTGATCTGCAGGTCATCGCCTACGCGCTTGACGGTGACGTTCTCGGGAGCGATATCGTTGTTTTCTACCTGGAGAAGGTACTTGGTGCCTTCATGCGCCTTGATCTTTCCACCGGCCTTGACTGCAACCTTCCTGGCTGCATTCTCAGAGACGGCAACAAGACCGATAGTTTCCACTGCCATTTAAACCCACCTCGGGAGGAACTCGTTTCGAGGTGAGAAGCTTAAGTTTCCGCCACACGCGAGGAGATCGGAACACTCCGACAAGGCGGCCTGATTTTCTGATCAGTGCTATCAGGTGCTTGCGAAATCACACCCTACAAGGTGGAAGCCCAGGCCAACGGCGAGCTCGTGATGATGTCGGACGGCGGCCTTGGACAGTCGAGTGTTCACACAGGCAATGGCGGAGTAGCGAAGGGGGACGCTGGAAGGCGCAAACAAAAAAGCCCACCTATGAAGGCGGGCTTTCTTGGTGAAGCGGCTTTTTATTCCGCTTCCAGCGTCCGACGATGCAGACGCCCTGAATATGGTGGGTCGTGTAGGATTCGAACCTACGACCAATTGGTTAAAAGCCAACTGCTCTACCGACTGAGCTAACGACCCATATTTGGTCGGGGTAGAGAGATTCGAACTCCCGACATCCTGCTCCCAAAGCAGGCGCGCTACCGGACTGCGCTATACCCCGCTTGGAAGTTGGCTCCGCGACCTGGACTCGAACCAGGGACCCAATGATTAACAGTCATTTGCTCTACCGACTGAGCTATCGCGGAACGACGAGCCTTCCAATCTCTTCTACTGATCTTCCGGCTTCACCGGAATCCCGTATCAGAGGCGCGCCATTTTACGTATATCGAAACGGCTGTCAACACTCTGATCCAAAAAGTTTTTCTCTTCTTTGCATGGGAGCAGGCGGATTGCTATATCTGCATGAATAACCGATGTGATCTCCACGGGTGTAACGGGCCGGTCACGGACAGGAAGAGCATGAGCACCAAGGACACCCCTCCGCCCTCATCGATCGCCAGTCGCGTCATCCAGCCGCGCTTCGGCGAGCTGATGCAAGCCTGTCGGCAAATGGCGATGAACCGCCTGGCCGAGTTGCTCGGTAATGTCTTTTCCCAGATCGACGACACGCTGTTCGAATGCGCAGAGAAGGCCGAGAACAATCAGGTGCAGGCGCTGTTCTTCGACGCCATGCGGCAGGTTCGCAGGGAGCGGCCAACTCTGGAGCGCTTCTATCACCAGCGTATCGCCCAGGGCCTGAACGACTTCCTCGAAGGCACGCTGCCCGCCGACGACCCTTATGACCAGCTGGATGCGGATCGGCTGACGCTGATAGAACACGACGAATATGAAGAGACCCTGCTCATCATCAATATGGTGAATCAGGTAAAGACGCAGTGCGTCCAGTCGCTGTTCACCCTCGGCCAGCGCCTGGCACTACTGAACAACGGCAGCAGGATCGGCGAGGACCGCAACCCCTTCGGCCCCCAGGCCATCGCCCGAGCCTATGGCGAAACCCTGGCACAGGCCGCCTTCCCCCTGCGCGTCAAAACCATCCTTTATGTGCTGTTCGATCAGCAGGTGATGCAGCACCTGGCGCCGCTCTACGATCAGTTGAACCAGCGCCTGATCGACGCCGGCATCCTGCCGAACCTCAGGTACCGGGTGCCCGATAAGCCCCCAACCCCGGCGCAGCGCCCTGCCCCGCCCGAGCCGAGCAGCGCTGCGCCGGCACCGCCCTTGCAGCCCCATCATTACGACGTCGCTGACCTGCCGGACCTCCCGCCAGCCGATCGCAACGCGCTGTTCGGCGGGTTGGCGGTCCTGCTGGCCGAATTCCGCCGGCGCGGCGACAAGGCCACGCTGTTCGGCAACAGCCACAGCATCGTCAGCTTCGGCCCCTCCGCCGAGGCTGCCACCACCACCTACAGCGCCGGCGAGCTGCTTGAGGCGCTGAACCGCCTGCAGCGCGAATCGGCCCAGGAAATGGCTCAGCGCCTGCGCCAACCACAGCCAGTGGACGCCCTGAAGGCCGATCTGCAGCGCGAGCTGGAGGCCGGCGCCGAGCAACCCGGCAATACCCGCCTGACCGACCAGGAAGCCGACGTCATCGATCTGGTGGGGATGGTTTTCGACTTCATCCTCGACGACGAAAACCTGCCCGACAGTTGCAAGACCACCCTCTCCCACCTGCACACGCCTTATCTGAAGGTCGCCCTGCAGGACAAGCAGCTGTTCACCCAGCATCACCATCCCGCGCGCAAGCTGCTCAATGCCATGGCCCAGGCCGGAGTGATCTATGGCGGAGAGGATGAGGAGCGCAGCCTGCTGGCGAAGATGCACTGGGTGGTGGAACGGGTGATCCAGGACTTCGTCGGCGATCTCGACCTGTTCGACGCGCTGCTCGGCGAGTTCAATGAGTTTGTCGCCAACCTGCGGCAGAAGGTGGAGCTGCGCGAACGCCGCGCCATGGAGGCGGCACGCGGCCGCGACCGCCTGCTGGCCGCCCGCGAGCAGGCGCTGGAGGCCATTGCCGCGATCACCGGAGGACGCGACCTGCCGCCGCTGGTACGCAACTTCCTGGAACAGAGCTGGTGTGACGCACTGACCTTCATTTCACTGCGTGCCGGCGAACACAGCGACGAGTGGAAGCGCGCCTGCGAAGTGGGCGAGCAACTGGCCTGGAGCGTCACCCCGCTGGATGAGGCAGGACGCGAGCACCTGCAGGCGCTGCGGTTGGGCCTGTTGGACGAGTTGCAGAAAGGGTTGGAACTGCTCGGCGGCTACCATGAGGATGGCATCCGCCGCCTGTTGCAGGATCTGGTCGCCTGCCAGCACGCGATCCAGGCGCAGCAGCCGCAGGTCGCGGCCCAGTTCAGGCAGGAGCTGCCGGAAAGCCCGCTGGGGGTCATGCTCGGCGCGGAAGGCCAGAGCCTCGACCGCAACACCGGCGAGCCCCTGTCCGAGCGTGCACGCGGGCTGCTCAAGGAATTGGCGCAGGTGGAGTTCGGTACCTGGTTCGAATTCCACGATGTCACACCGGCCCGCCGACTCAAGCTGTCCTGGTTCAGCCCGACTACCCGCAACTACATGTTCGTCGACCACACCGGTCAACGCGTGGCCGTCAAACCCTTGGTACAGCTGGCACTGGACATGGAGGCAGGCAAGGTTCGCCTGGCCCCAACGGACCATGTCACTCCCTTGATGGATCGCGCGCTGAACATGGCCTATCGGATCCTGCAACGTATCACCGGGCGCCCCCCGGGACAGAACCGAGGAACACTCGATGAGTGAACGTCGCCAGCACCACCGGCACCAGACCGGGCTGACCGTAGAGGTCTTCGACCGCCACTCCGGGCGCAGTCTCGGACGCCTCGCCGACCTGTCCAGCGAGGGCTTCATGCTCTGCGGCGTGGACGTGCCGAACGTCGACTCGGTCTGGGACTGCCGCCTGATCCCACGGCCGCCGCTGGATGGCATAGGGGAAATCCAGCTGGGCGCCGACTGCCTGTGGAGCCGCGGGGGCTCCAATGGCCAGCTGGGCTGGGCGGGCTTCCACATCATCGACCTCGCCGAGGATCAGGCCCTGGTATTGGAGCGCCTGCTCAGCATGCTGGCGGAGTCGCGCGAGGCCCCCTGAGCCGGCACTGAAAGGTTCGCGAGCAAACTGGCGCCTACAAGATCCAGACAAGAAAAAAGCCCCGCATTGCGGGGCTTTTTTCTTGGGCTGTGGATCAGGAGAAGACGATCTCGTCGTTCTCCACCTTGGCGTGGATCTTCGCGCCCGGCAGGAACTTGCCGGCCAGGATCAGTTGCGCCAGCGGGTTCTCGATCCAGCGCTGGATCGCACGCTTGAGCGGGCGGGCGCCGTAGACCGGGTCGAAACCGACGGCGATCAGCTTGTCCATCGCCTCGCTGCTCAGCTCCAGGCTCAGCTCGCGCTCGGCCAGGCGCTTGCGCAGGCGGCCCATCTGGATCTGGGCGATGCCAGCGATCTGCTCGCGAGCCAAGGGCTCGAAGACCACCACCTCGTCGATCCGGTTGATGAACTCCGGACGGAAGTGCGCATTCACCGCATCCATCACCGCCGCGCGCTGGGCCTCGCGGTCGCCGATCAGCTCCTGGATCTGCGCCGAACCGAGGTTGGAGGTCATCACGATCACGGTGTTGCGGAAGTCCACCGTACGACCATGGCTGTCGGTCAGGCGACCGTCTTCCAGGACCTGCAGGAGCACGTTGAAGACATCCGGGTGAGCCTTCTCCACCTCGTCCATCAGCACCACGGAGTACGGCTTGCGGCGCACGGCCTCGGTCAGGTAGCCGCCCTCTTCATAGCCGACGTACCCCGGAGGCGCTCCAATCAGACGGGCCACGGAGTGCTTCTCCATGAACTCGGACATGTCGATGCGCACCAGCGCCTCCTCGGTGTCGAAGAGGAATTCGGCCAGGGCCTTGCACAGCTCGGTCTTGCCCACCCCGGTCGGGCCGAGGAAGAGGAAGGAGCCACTCGGACGATTCGGGTCGGCGAGACCGGCACGGGAACGACGCACCGCGTTGGCCACGGCCACCACGGCCTCGTTCTGGCCAATGACGCGCTTGTGCAGCTCGTCTTCCATGCGCAGCAGCTTCTCGCGCTCGCCTTCGAGCATCTTGGACACCGGGATGCCGGTCCACTTGGACACGACCTCGGCGATTTCCTCGTCGGTCACCTTGTTGCGCAGCAGCTGGTTCTCGGTCTTGCCGTGCTGGTCGACCATCTGCAGGCTGCGTTCCAGGTCCGGAATGGTCTGGTACTGGATGCGCGCCATGGTCTCCAGGTCGCCCTTGCGCCGGGCCGCTTCCATTTCCTGCTTGGCCTGCTCGATCTTCTGCTGGATCTGCGCGGAACCCTGGACCTCGGCTTTCTCCGACTTCCAGATTTCCTCGAGGTCGGCGTACTCGCGCTCGAGCTTGGCGATGTCTTCTTCCAGCTTGGCGAGGCGCTTCTTGGTGGCCTCGTCGTCTTCCTTCTTCAGCGCCTCGCGCTCGATCTTCAGCTGGATCAGGCGGCGATCCAGGCGATCAAGCTCCTCCGGCTTGGAGTCGATCTCCATGCGGATGCGGCTGGCGGCCTCGTCGATCAGGTCGATGGCCTTGTCCGGCAGCTGGCGGTCGGTGATGTAGCGGTGGCTGAGCTTGGCCGCGGCGATGATCGCGCCGTCGGTGATGGTCACACCGTGGTGCACCTCGTAGCGCTCTTTCAGGCCACGCAGGATGGCGATGGTGTCCTCCTCGCTCGGCTCGTCCACCAGGACCTTCTGGAAGCGGCGCTCCAGGGCGGCGTCCTTCTCGATGTACTGGCGGTACTCGTCCAGGGTGGTGGCGCCCACGCAGTGCAGCTCGCCACGGGCCAGGGCCGGCTTGAGCATGTTGCCGGCGTCCATGGCGCCCTCGGCCTTGCCGGCGCCGACCATGGTGTGCAGTTCGTCGATGAACAGGATGATCCGGCCTTCCTGCTTGGACAGTTCGTTCAGAACGGCTTTCAGGCGCTCCTCGAACTCGCCACGGAACTTGGCGCCGGCAATCAGCGCGCCCATGTCCAGCGCCAGCAGACGCTTGTCCTTCAGGCCGTCGGGCACTTCGCCATTGACGATGCGCTGGGCCAGGCCTTCGACGATGGCGGTCTTGCCCACGCCGGGCTCGCCGATCAGCACGGGGTTGTTCTTGGTGCGGCGCTGCAGGACCTGGATGGTCCGGCGGATTTCGTCGTCACGGCCGATCACCGGGTCGAGCTTGCCGTCCTCGGCACGCTTGGTCATGTCGACGGTGTACTTGTCCAGCGCCTGGCGCGACTCCTCGGCGTTCGGGTCGTTGACCGCCTCGCCGCCGCGCAGGTTGGCCACGGCGTTTTCCAGGGCTTTCTTGGACACGCCCTGGCTGCCCAGCAGCTTGCCGAGCTTGGTGCTGTCGTCCATGGCGGCGAGCAGTACCAGTTCGCTGGAGATGAACTGGTCGCCCTTCTGCTGGGCCAGGCGGTCGGCCTGGTTGAGCAGGCGCGCCAGATCCTGCGACAGGTTCACATCGCCGGTGGGGCTCTGGATCTTCGGCAGCGAGTCCATCTCTTTATTGAGGGCGCTGCGCAGGGCAGGGATATCGAAGCCGACCTGCATCAGCAGGGGCTTGATCGAGCCGCCCTGCTGCTCCAGCAGGGCGGAAATCAGGTGTACCGGCTCGATGGCCGGGTGGTCATGTCCAACGGCCAGGGACTGGGCATCGGAGAGCGCAAGCTGCAGCTTGCTGGTCAAACGGTCTATTCGCATGAGGGTCGTCCTTCCTTTCTATAGCGGGCCGGAGCGATGAGTGCCCCTGGTCACGACAAAGCCCGCCGGGATGCCAGATAGATAAGGTCGATTTTGGTCGGTTCAAGCCATTTGGCCATGACATCCGTCAGATGATGCTGTCGAAATGGGCGTAGGAGCGTACTTGCCAGCCGTTTCGGGTGGTGGACCTGTAGGAGCGAGTTTGCTCGCGAACCGCTTGCTGCCGTGGTGTCCGTCGGGGTTCGCGAGCAAGCTCGCTCCTACGAAAAGCAGGTCAGGCCAACCAGATCAGGCTGGCCAGGCGGCCGGTGCGGGAGCTGCGGCGGTAGGAATAGAAGCGCTCGGTATCGGTGAAGGTGCACAGCCCGCCACCGTAGACCGCCGTCACGCCCTTGGCGGCGAGGCGGATGCGCGCCAGCTCATAGATGTCGGCCATGAACTTGCCGGCATTGGCGCTGGGTACGAACGCGCGCGCAGCCTCGGCACGATCCGCCAGGAAAGCTTCGCGCACCTCCGGACCAACTTCGAAGGCCTGCGGACCGATGGACGGGCCGAGCCAGACCAGCAGTTCACCCGGCGCAACGCCCAGGGCGTCGACCGTAGCTTCCAGCACGCCACCGGCCAGCCCGCGCCAGCCGGCATGGGCAGCGGCAACGCGGGTGCCGGCGCGGTCGCAGAACAGCGCAGGCAGGCAATCGGCGGTCATGATGGTGCAGGCCACACCGGGGGTCTCGCTCCAGCTGGCGTCCGCGGTGGCAACAACGGACGGATCGGCCTCGACCACATCGATGCCATGCACCTGGCTCAGCCACGCCGGCTGGCAGTCCAGCGCCGTGGTCAGGCGCCGACGGTTTTCGGCGACGGCGGCCGGTTCATCGCCGACATGGTCCCCCAGGTTGAAGCTGTCGAAAGGCTCCGCGCTGACGCCACCGGCCCGAGTGGTCACACAGGCGCGAACATTCGCCGGGGCCGGCCAGTCGGGCGTCAGCCAGGGGTTCATACGAAGGACTCGTTATCCTGCCGCAGCAGGCTCAGCAGCCAGGTGAAGTCGTCCGGCAGCGGCGACTCCCACTTCATTCGCACGTTGGTCGCCGGGTGGTCCAGCTCCAGGAAGCGCGCATGCAGGGCCTGGCGCGGGAAATCGCGCAGGGATTCGATCAGGGTCGGGCTCGCTCCCGGCGGAATGCGGAAACGCCCGCCGTAGGTGGGATCGCCCACCAGCGGGTGGCCGATGTGCGTCATATGGACGCGGATCTGGTGGGTACGGCCGGTTTCCAGCTTCACTCGCACGTGGGTATGGGCGCGGAAGCGGTCCAGCACGCGGTAATGGCTGACGGCGACCTTGCCGGCGTCCACCACGGCCATCTTCTGTCGCTGCACGCCATGGCGGCCGATCGGCGCATCGACGGTGCCGCCGGAGACGATCACGCCGGTGACGATGGCTTCGTAGATCCGACTGACGGTACGAGCCTGCAGCTGCGCGACCAGGTTGGTGTGGGCTTCGAGGGTCTTGGCCACCACCATCAGACCGGTGGTGTCCTTGTCCAGGCGATGCACGATGCCGGCGCGCGGCACGTTGGCCAGGTGCGGCACATGGTGCAGCAGCGCGTTGAGCAGGGTGCCGTCCTGATGGCCGGCGGCGGGGTGAACCACCAGTCCGGTCGGCTTGTCGATGACCAGGATGTGGTCGTCTTCATAGACGATGTCCAGCTCGATGTCCTGGGCCTTCCACTCGCCCTGGGCCTCCAGCTCCACCTGCAGTTCCAGGCGCGAGCCGGCGTGAACGGTGTCACGCGGACGCAGCACGGCGCCATCCACCGTCAGGCGGCCGTCCTTGATCCAGCTGGCCAGGCGCGAGCGGGAGTGATCGGAGAAGAGCTGGGCGGCGACCTGGTCGAGACGCTGACCACCGAGGTCGAACGGCACTTCTGCCGCGAGTTGGATGATATCGGACATGGCGGGACACGAAGGGCGCGCGGCCTTTTGGTTCGGCTGCGCGCTGTGGTTAAATACGGGGCCTTTGTCCCAGGGGTATCCCCCTGGGGCGCCAATCATAACAGACGGTTGCGGCCGCGACAGCCGACCGTCCAGGGACGCAAGCCGCCATGCAAGTGAAACACCTGCTGCTGATCGCCATCCTCGCCTTCGTCACCGCCTGCTCCTCCAAGGGCGAGAAGGTGGATGAGAACCTGAGCGAAAGCCAGCTGTACCAGCAGGCCCAGGACGATCTGAACAACAAGAGCTACACCAACGCCGTGGCCAAGCTGAAGGCGCTGGAGTCCCGCTACCCGTTCGGTCGCTATGCGGAACAGGCTCAGTTGGAGCTGATCTACGCCAACTACAAGAACATGGAGCCCGAGGCCGCGCGTTCCGCCGCCGAGCGCTTCATCCGCCTGCACCCGCAGCACCCCAACGTCGACTACGCCTATTACCTCAAGGGCCTGGCCTCCTTCGACCAGGACCGTGGCCTGCTGGCGCGCTTCCTGCCGCTGGACATGACCAAGCGCGATCCGGGCGCCGCCCGTGATTCCTTCAACGACTTCGCGCAACTGGTCAGCCGCTTCCCGAACAGCCGCTACGCCCCGGACGCCAAGGCGCGCATGATCTACCTGCGCAACCTGCTGGCCGCCTATGAAGTGCACGTCGGCCACTACTACCTCAAGCGCCAGGCTTATGTCGCCGCCGCCAACCGCGGCCGCTACGTGGTGGAAAACTTCCAGGAAACCCCGGCCGTCGGCGATGGCCTGGCGATCATGATCGAGGCTTACCAGCGCCTGGGCATGAACGACCTGGCCGATTCCAGCCTGCAGACCCTGAAGCTGAACTACCCGGACAACCCGAGCCTGAAGGACGGCCAGTTCGTCCCGCGCGAGGACGAGGCCGACAACCGCTCCTGGCTGGCCAAGGCGACCCTGGGCCTGATCGAGAGCAACGACGCCCCGCCGCACATGGAAACCCAGGCGAGCAAGGACGTGATCAAGCAGTACGAAGACGCCGAGCAGCAGATTCCGGCGGAGCTCAAGCCTGAGAACCAGTCGGACGTGCAGGAAGAAGAGCATGAGTCCGAAGGCAACAGCGGCAGCAGCGACCGTTCCTGGTTCAGCTACATGACCTTCGGCATCTTCGACTGAGTGGCGAGGATGCGCTGATCAAGGGAGGCCTCGGCCTCCCTTTTTCATGGGCGATCGTCCGCCGGCGCGGACCACGTCTCTGTGCGCGAACCCACGCCTTGGATACACTGCGGCTCTCTATGGAATAAGGGAACGCCATGACCCGCCTGCTGTTCTGGATCCTACTGTTCGCGCTCGGCTGGTGGCTGTGGCGCAAGGCCACCCGTCCCGCCCGCCCCAGCGCGCCGGAGCCCCGCGAGGAGCAAACGGTGCCCATGGTGCGCTGCGCCCAGTGCGGGGTCCACGTCCCTCGCAGCAATGCCCTGCAGGACGAGAGCAACTGGTACTGCAGCCGCGCTCATCTCGAGCAGGATCGTGCAGACCGTGGCCACTGAAGGCATTTCGCTCACCGGGCAGGGACGGCGCGTCCTGCGCCTGTATCACCTGTACCGCCTGACCATAGGGCTGGTCCTGGTACTGCTGATTTCCAGCAACCTGGACGGCGAGATCCTCAAGCTCGCCCACACCGAACTGTTCCACATCGGCTGCTGGACCTACCTGGTGGTCAACATCCTGATCGCCGTCCTCATGCCGGCCCCCCGGCAACTGATGCCGCTGTTCATCCTGGCGGCGCTGGACGTGCTGATGCTCAGCGGCCTGTTCTACGCCGCCGGCGGCGTCCCCAGCGGTATCGGCACGCTGATGGTGATCGCCGTCGCCATCGCCAACATCCTGCTGCGCGGCCGGATAGGCCTTCTGATTGCCGCATTGGCGTCCATCGGGCTGATCTACCTGACCTTCTACATCAGCCTTACCCAGGAGATCGCCTTCAACCACTATGTACAGGCCGGCGGGCTGGGCGCCCTGTGCTTCGCCTCGGCGCTGCTGATCCAGGCGCTGGCGCGCCGCCAACAGGTCATCGAGAACCTCGCGGAACAACGGGCCGCCACGGTAGCCAATCTCGAAGAACTCAACGCCCTGATCCTCCAGCGCATGCGTACCGGCATCCTGGTGCTGGACGATCAGCAGCGCGTGCTGCTGGCCAACCAGAGCGCCACCACCCTGCTCGGCGGACAGGAACTGGCCGGACAGCCACTGGCCGAGCACAGCGCAGCGCTGCTCAACAGCCTGCGGCTGTGGCAGCGGAACCCCGCCCTGCGGCCGCCCAGCCTGCAGCCACACGAGACCGCGCCCAGCGTGCAGCCCGCCTTCATCCCCCTGCACCGTGGCCATGAACAGCACACCCTGATGTTCCTCGAGGACATCTCGCAGATCGCCCAGCAGGCGCAGCAGCTCAAGCTGGCCTCGCTCGGCCGCCTCACCGCCGGCATCGCCCATGAGATCCGCAACCCCCTGGGCGCCATCAGCCACGCCGCGCAATTGCTGCTGGAGTCAGAAGAACTCGATCCACCGGACCGACGGCTGACGCAGATCATCCAGGACCAGTCGCGGCGCATGAACCTGGTGATCGAGAACGTGCTGCAGCTGTCGCGCCGACGCCAGGCGGAACCCCAATCGCTCGACCTGAAATACTGGCTGCAGCGTTTCGTCGACGAACAGCGTGAGGGGCTGCGCGAAGACCAGCAGCTGCATGTCGAAACCGGGCCCGGCGCTGTGCAGACGCGCATGGACCCGCATCAGCTGACGCAGGTGCTGACCAACCTGGTCCAGAATGGGTTACGGTACAGCGCCAAGAAAAACGGCACCGGCCAGGTGTGGCTGCGCCTGTTCCGCGACAGCGAAACCGACCTGCCGATCCTGGAAGTCCTCGACGATGGCCAGGGCATTGCGGCGGAGCAGCGGGTGAGGCTGTTCGAGCCGTTCTTCACCACCGAAAGCAAGGGCACAGGTCTTGGGCTGTACATCTCCCGGGAGCTCTGTGAAAGCAACCAGGCGCGCCTGGACTATAAGACGCGTGACGAGGGGGGCAGCTGCTTCCGCATCACCTTCGCCCATCCACGCAAACAAAGCTAAGAACACGCAATGAGCATGAGTCGTCAAAAAGCCCTGATCGTCGATGACGAACCCGATATCCGCGAGCTGCTGGAGATCACCCTCGGCCGCATGAAGCTGGATACCCGCAGCGCCCGTAACGTCAAGGAAGCGCGCGAATTCCTGGCCCGCGAGCCGTTCGACTTCTGCCTCACCGACATGCGCCTGCCCGACGGTACCGGGCTGGATCTGGTGCAGTACATCCAGCAGCGCCATCCGCAAACCCCGGTGGCGATGATCACCGCCTTCGGCAGCCTGGATACCGCCGTGCAGGCACTCAAGGCCGGCGCCTTCGACTTCCTCACCAAGCCGGTCGACCTGGGACGCCTGCGCGAGCTGGTCAGCACGGCGCTGCGCCTGCGCTTCCCCGATGCCGACGAGGCCCCGGTGGACAATCGCCTGCTGGGCGACTCGCCCCCCATGCGGCAGATGCGCAACCAGATCGCCAAGCTGGCGCGCAGCCAGGCGCCGGTCTACATCAGCGGCGAATCCGGCAGCGGCAAGGAACTGGTCGCCCGCCTGATCCATGAACAGGGCCCGCGCGCGAATATCGCCTTCGTCCCGGTGAACTGCGGCGCGATTCCGTCGGAGCTGATGGAAAGCGAGTTCTTCGGCCACAAGAAGGGCAGCTTCACTGGCGCCGTGGAGGACAAGCAGGGACTGTTCCAGGCTGCCAACGGCGGCACCCTGTTCCTCGACGAGGTCGCCGACCTGCCGCTGCCCATGCAGGTCAAGCTGCTGCGGGCGATCCAGGAAAAAGCCGTGCGCGCCGTCGGCGGCCAACAGGAGCAGGCCGTGGACGTACGCGTCCTCTGCGCCACCCACAAGGACCTCGCGGCGGAAGTTGCCGCCGGCCGCTTCCGCCAGGACCTCTACTACCGCCTGAACGTCATCGAGCTGCGCGTGCCGCCGCTGCGCGAGCGCCGCGAGGACATTCCACTACTCACCGAGCGCGTGCTCCAGCGCCTGGCTAGCGATGCAGGACTGCCTGTTGCGAGCGTCAGCCCGGACGCCGTGGAGAAGCTCAAGAGCTACCGCTTCCCCGGCAACGTGCGCGAGCTGGAGAACATGCTCGAGCGCGCCTACACCCTATGCGAGAACGATGTGATCCAGCCGCAGGACCTGCGCCTGGCCGAGACCAGCAGCGGCGGCGACAACAGCGGGCAGGCCAGTCTTGCGCAGATCGACAACCTCGAGGACTACCTGGAGGAAATCGAGCGCAAGCTGATCATGCAGGCCCTCGAAGAGACGCGCTGGAACCGCACCGCGGCGGCGCAGCGGCTCGGACTCACCTTCCGCTCGATGCGTTATCGGTTGAAGAAGCTGGGGATCGATTGATCCCCAATCGACTCAGGCGATGGGCGTTGCGACCAGACGCCCCTCCGGCGCGTAGGGCGCCGCCTCGATGATCGGCGAGTGCTGCTGCATCAGGTCCGCCAGCAACTGGCAGGAGGCCGGCGCCAGCACCAGACCGTTGCGATAATGCCCGGTGTTCAGCCACAGGCCGCGATGGTCCGGCACCTCGCCAATGAACGGAATGCCCTGCGGCGACCCCGGACGCAAGCCTGCCCAGTGCTTGATCGGTTCCTGCCCCGCCAGCGCGGGAATCAACTCTTCAGCCGAGGCTCGCAGGCTGGCCAGCGCTTCAGCGGACGGCGTCTTGTCGAAGCCCGCATGTTCCAGGGTACTGCCCACCAGGATATGACCATCGCGCCGGGGAATCGCATAGCGCCCTTTGGCCAGCACCATGCTGGACAGGAAGTCGGAGGCGCAGCGGTACAGGATCATCTGCCCTTTCACCGGCTCGACCGGCAGCTCCAGCCCCAGCTTCGCCAGTAGCTGGCCGCTCCAGGCGCCCGCCGCCAGCACCACCGAATCCGCGGTGAAATCGCCCTGCGCGGTGCGCACACCCTGCACCCACTCCCCGGCCTGGAGGAAGCCGGTCACCTCGACCTGCTCGCGCACGGAAACGTTCGGCATGCGCACCAGGGCTTCGCGCAGCGACCTGGCCAGACGCGGATTGCGCACATTGGCGACGCCGGACATGTACACCGCCCGGCTGAACCCCGGTCCCAGCACGGGTACGGCATCGTGCACGGCGGCGATGCTCACCTCCGACAGCGGACGCCCCTGGGCACGGGCCCAGGCCAGCGCCTCATCCTGGTCATCCAGGTCCAGCCAGTACAGACCGGTCACATGCACTTCCGGGTCCACGCCGGTGTCCACCAGCAGCCGCTGGCCAAGGCCTGGATAGAAGTCCTGCGACCAGTGCGCCAGACTGGCCACGGCCCGGCTGTAGCGCCAGGGATAGAGCGGCGAAACGATCCCGCCACCGGCCCAGGAAGCCTCGCGCCCGGTCTCGCCCCGCTCCAGCAGGACCACCTCGGCCCCGGCCTGCCCCAGGGTCCAGGCAGACAACAGCCCGACGACCCCGCCGCCCACCACGATCACATCCGGCATACAACGCCCCACATCACTTACGGAAAACCAAAGGGAAATCGCCAGTCGAGCACTATACCGGGCAACGGGAATGACAGGGTGACGGGCGGCAACTACAACCACTCCGGAAGCGCCCTACAACGACTTCAGACACCACAAAACAGGCAACCCCAATAATCCCTGACGAGAACCACGAACCAGGGACGGGACATGCTCAAACGCAAAGGTTTCAGCCTCATCGAACTGCTGGTGACCCTGGCAGTCCTGGCCATTGCCCTCTCCCTCGCGGCGCCAGGATTAGGCCGACTTCTGGAAGAGCATCGACTGCAGGTCGCCACGCAGGAGCTGCAGAGCGCATTGAATCAAGCACGCACGACGGCCGTGCTGAGCGGGCAACCGATCAGCATCGCGGCACTGGATGGAAACTGGGAGCAAGGCTGGACGCTGTTCGTCGACCGCAACAACAACGGCATTCGTGAACCCTCCGAGCAACTGCTGGCGACTCACGCGGCCATTTCGTCCATCACCGTCATCCCCGACAGCACCTCCCGCCGCTACGTCCACTACACACCCGGCGGCTACAGCGCCCAGCCCAACGGAGCGTTCCACTCCGGGCACTTCGTGCTCTGCGCCAATACACAGTCCGCAGCCCGTATCGTGATCAACAGGGCCGGAAGAATTCGTCGGGAATCCAGCGAGACGGACCCACTCTGCCCCCACTGACATGCGTCACACTCGCATCGCGACACCTGTCACATATGAGCAAATCGCATGACCGAACATCGCGCTATCGCGAACGGTCATCCGTCTAGATAGGACATTTCCTACGACAGACGGCAGCATTGCCGCGACTTAAAACGCGAGGAATGCTCCATGTCGCGCCCGATGCATTCGGCAGGATTCACGCTGATCGAGTTGATGGTGACCATCGTCGTCCTGGCCATCCTCATCAGCGTCGCCGTGCCGTCCTTCACCAGCAGCATTCGCGACAGCCAGGTCGCGACGACCAGCAGCGAGCTACAAACCGCACTGCAACTGGCCCGTTCGGAAGCCGTGATGCGGCACAACCGGGTAACCCTCTGCCGCCGGAACGCCGCGGGCGACGACTGCGAGAGCGGTACCGACTGGAGCGCCGGCTGGCTGATCCGGCAGAGCGGCGGCGACATCATCAAGGTTTGGCAGTCGCCCTCCGATGTCGCCATCACCGGCCCGAACGCCGGGGTCACGTTCCAAAGCAACGGCATGGTCGGTACCGCCACCAGCCTCTCTGTCATGCAATCGAGCTGCAGTGGCAACCAGAAGCGCACGGTGTCCGTGGCGCTGAGCGGGTTGAGCAAGATCGAGAAGGCGGACTGCGAGTGAACCCTCCACGTACACAGCAGGGCACGACCCTGATCGAAGTGCTGATAGCCGTGGTGATTCTCGCCGTGGGACTGCTGGGCATGGCAGGACTTCAGGCCACCAGCGTCCAGACCAATCAGGGCGCCTACTACCGTTCCCAGGCCAGCATCCTCGCCAATGACATGGCCGACCGCCTGCGCGCCAACCGCGACAGGGCGCTGGCTGGCGACTACAGCATGAGCGACTTCCCGACCTCGTCGTCCAGCAACGAGGTGACCGGTAGCCGGGCGGCGAAGGACCAGGCGGAATGGCTCAACCGGCTGGCGGAGTCATTGCCCGACGGCACCGGCAAGGTCGCCCTGAACGCCAACATTTTCACCATCTCCATCCGCTGGAACGACAACCGGGCCCGCATCAAGGCAACCAGCGACACCGACACCCCCTCGGAAACCTTCGAGTACCGGACCCGTCTATGAAATTCGCGCGTTACTCATCGCAGTCGGGCCTGTCCCTGGTCGAGCTGATGATCGCCATGCTGCTGGGGCTGCTGCTGATCGGTGGCGTACTGCAAGTCTTCCTCTCCAGCAAGCAGACCTTCAGCTCCAACACCGCCCTTTCCCGCGTGCAGGAAAACGGCCGCTTCGCCATGACGATCCTCACCTATGACCTGCGCAACGCCGGTTACAAGGGCGAATGTGTCAGCGTATTGAACAACCTCACCGGCCTAACGGATGCACGCTACACCCTGGACATGGCCCTGCAGGGCTGGGAGAGCGCCCAGAGCATCCCGAACTGGTTCTCCGGGACTCGCCGCAGCGGGACGGATGCCATACTGGTCAAGCACGCGGCGGCAGCCAGCGGAGCGATTCCCTCGGCAGCCTCCTCCACCGACAGCATCAGTACGACTGCGGCGACCGGAATCGCCCAGGGCACCCTTCTGGTCTTGTCCGATCCCATCGGATGCGACCTGTTCCGCAACAACTCATCAGCCAGCAACTCCGCCGTATCAGTGGACGGAGCGTCCTTCGGGCACACCTACCCGAACACCTCGGACATCCTCAAGTTCGAAAGCACCCTCTACTACATCAGTAACAACTCGGCAGGCAGCCCCTCGCTCTACCGCATTCGCTACAACAGCGGTGCAACTGCCGAGGAAGTTGCCGAGGGCATCCAGGACCTGCAGATCAAGTACGCCGTCGGCAACGCCAATGGTGCTGTTTCCGGGGACTACATGGATGCCTCGAGCATCTCCGACTGGTCAAAGGTGGTGTCGGCTCAGATCACGCTCATGGCCGTCAGCACGGATAGCGCCAACCCCATGACCCGCACATTCACCTCGACCATCGGCCTCAGGAACCGCCTGCCATGAAAGTCAACAGGGCGCCCCGGGCGCAACAGGGTGCCGTACTGCTCGTCGCACTGATCATGCTCCTGCTGCTCACCATCATCGGCATCAGCAGCATGCGCAGCACCACCCTGCAGGAACGCATGGCCGGCAATCTTCGCGACGAAAGCCACGCGCTACAGGCCGCAGAAGCTGCCATGCGGCAAGGCGAGGCCGTCGTCAAGGGCCAGTCGGTGAGCCATTGGCAGGACTATGTATCCAGCAGTTCCTGGGACGACGCCAACGACATCTCGGGACTGACCACTCCCAAGTATCGACTGACCACCCTGCCGGGCGTCACCGTCGTGAAAGCAGGGACGTCGCTGGAGGCCGGCGCGCCCATCACCGTCGCCGTCGTGAGAGTGGAAGCACAAGGGTTTGGCGCCGTGCAGGACTCCGAAGGCAACACCGCTTCCACCTACCAACTGAAGTCGATGTACATCAAGCGCTGACTGAACTGTCGAGAAATCCAACATGCTCAAGAAACTTGCAACCCCGAGGACCCTGGGCGTCTGGTGCTCGTCGTTCCTCAGCTTCAGCGTGCTCTTCATGCAGGCGGTCGAAGTTCAGGCCGCGGTCTCCCAGACGCCGATGCTGCTGGGCAGCTCCAACGTACCGGGCAGCCTGGCGCTGACGCCGTCGGTGGAATGGCCCACCATCCTGTCCATCGCGAACCTGGGCGCCTACAGCTCGAGCAGCAAGTACATCGGCTATTTCGATCCGGAAAAGTGCTATCGCTACGCCTACGACTCGAGCAGAAGCCTCTATGACTACAGCGCGAACAACGCGCTGAACAACGCCGATGCGCAGAGAATCGTCGACACTTATTTCTACCCGGTCGGAGCGGCCAACGCCCGCAAGTGCAATGTCGGCGCCTCCAAGAAGGAATGGAGCGGCAACTTCCTGAACTGGGCAGGCACCCCGACCATCGACCCGTTCCGCAGCGCCTTGACCGGCGGCAACCGGATTCAGGACACCGCCAGCCTCACCGTCCTGCAGAAGGCCCGGCACTCCGGCCAGAGCAGTGCCGGCAACCGGATGACCAGCGGGCAAGGGATGCTGCCCAAATCGGAAATCACCGGCGCGACCCCCGCCTCAAGCGCCTGGGGAGCGTTCTACGTCCGCCTGCAGGGGCTCAACTACGACATGATGTTCGCCAATGCCTCCGACGGGCTCGGCGGGGCCGACGGCGGCACCGAGAATACCGGGCGCTGGGTGGATTATGACGAAGGAACTGCCGCCCAATGGGGAACCGGCGGGCTGGTGACGTCCTATACCGTCAGCAAGAAGACCAAGAGCATTTTCCGCGTACGGGTGCAGGTCAAGGTGTGCGACAGCGCCATGCCGGAAAGCAACTGCAAGCGCTATGGCAGCAACTACAAACCCGAAGGGCTGCTGCAACAGTATTCCAACACCCTTCGCTACAGCGCCTTCAGCTACCTGAATGACTCCAACGAGCTGCGCGACGGGGGTGTCCTGCGCGCCAACCAGAAGTACATCGGCCCGACCCTGGGCGAAGGTGGCGACAGCAACACACAGAGGGAGTGGGATCCCACGACCGGTGTCTTCGCTGACAACCCCAACCCTGCCGATGCCACGGCCACCGGGGGCGGAGTCAGCCGCAGCGGCGTGATCAACTACATCAACAAGTTCGGCTCCATGACCGATGCGGCGCACAAGAGCCTCGACCCGGTCAGCGAGCTCTATTACACGGTGATCCGCTACTTCAAGAATCAGGGCAACGTGCCCGAGTACAGCGACATCAGCTCCAACATCTACACGATGGCCGATGGATTCCCCGTCGTCACCGCGTGGAGCGATCCGATCACCTATGCCTGCCAGAAGAACGTCATTCTCGGAATCGGCGACGTGAACACCCACGTCGACAAGAACCTGCCTGGAACTACCTCGGCCTACCGGGAACCGACCAAGCCGGAAGAGGTCCGGAACGACACCACCGTCGACGTGGTCAAGGCCACCGGCAAGGTCGGCAGCCTCGAAGGTGTCAGTCTCAACCAGAGCTCCGACAACTACACCGGACGCAACAACTCCGCCTATATCGCGGGCCTGGCCTATGACTCGCACACCAGGGACATACGCCCGCGAATGAGCGGCAAGCAGACCGTCTCCACCTACTGGGTGGATGTACGGGAAAACCAGAAACTCGAAGGTCGCGCCAAGAACCAGTACTGGCTCGCGGCCAAATACGGCGGCTTCAAGGTCCCCACCAATTTCGACCCCTACAGCTCGACCGCCAGCCTGACCGATGACCTCTGGTGGACCAACGGGGAAACCCTGTCGACCGGCGACAAGCGCCCGGACAACTTCTTCGTCGCCAGCGATGCGGAGAAGATGGTCAGCAGCCTGAAGACCGCGTTCGCCAAGATCGTCCAGGAAGTCCGCAGCTCGACCACTTCGCTGGCAACCAACTCCACGCAGCTGGATACCGGCAGCGCGATCTACCAGTCGCAGTACAACAGCGAACACTGGAGCGGTGACCTGCAGGCCAAGAGCGTCAACGGCAGTGGCGTGGTAGCGACGACTCCCAGCTGGAGCGCCGCCGCGCGGCTGGATGCTCTCACCGACCTTTCGACGCGCAGGATCTTCACCGTGAACTCCCTCGCGGGCCGAGCCGGGAACACCTATTTCACCAGCACCAGCGGTGTCGACTTCACCTGGGATTCCCTGGATGCCGATACCAAGGTGGCGCTCAGGCGCACTTCCGACGCCACGACCTCCGTCACCGAAGCGGAAGCACAGAACCGCCTGGCCTTCCTGCGCGGAGACAGGAGCCGGGAAGTCAGCACCAGCAATCCGTCCAATCCCTACCGTGAGCGCGGCAGCCGGCTCGGCGACATCGTCAACTCCGACCCGCAATACGTCGCCAAACAGGACTTCGGTTACAACCTGCTGACCGGCAGCCAATGGGGCAACGCCGGCCCGGCCTACCTCACCTATCGCGCCAGCAGCAACTACAAGAGCAAGAAGCCGCTGGTGGTTCTCGGGGCGAACGACGGCATGCTCCACGGCTTCGACGGCACCCTGAACAATGGGGGGGCCGAGCTCTTCGCCTATGTGCCACGCTCCATCGCCGACAATCTCTATCAGCTGACCCAGCCCGAATACAGCCACCGTTACTATGTCGACGGCTCCCCGGCCTTCTCCGACGCCTACATCGGCTCGAGCTGGAAGACCATCGTCGTCGGCACCACTGGCGCTGGCGGCAGGAGCGTTTTCGCCCTGGATGTCACCGACCCGAGCAACATGAGTAGCAGCAAGGTCCTGTGGGAGTTCTCGGCACCGGAAATGGGCAACCCCATGCAGCGTCCCGCGATCGTGGCGCTGGCCAATGGCAAGTTCGGGGTGATAGTCACCAGCGGATTCGTCAACAACACGGTCAGCAGCGGCAAGGTGTGGATTCTGGATGCCGGCGACGGTTCGGTGATCAAGCAGTTCACCATCACCACGACCGGCGGCCTGGCCGACCCGCTGGCCATCGATATCAACAATGATCGGATCGCCGACCGAATCTATGTCGGAGATACCGTGGGCAATCTCTGGCGGCTGGATATCACCGGCACCGACCCCGGCAACTGGGGCGCGCCCAGCTCGCTGAACGGCGGCGCGCTGTTCCAGGCTCGGGATGACTCCAGCCGGGCACAACCGATCACCGCGCCGCTGGCCGCCGCCTTGAATACCGATGGCAAGCCCATGGTGCTGTTCGGCACCGGCAGTTTCTACCAGACGACCGATGCCGACCTGCAGCAGAACCAACGTATCGAGTCCTTCTACGGCATCATCGATGCCGGCGAATCGGTTGCCCGTGACGATCTGCTGGAGCAGAAGATCCTCGGCCAGCAAACCGTCGGTGACAATCGACTGCGAGTCGTAAGCAATAACGCCATGACCACGGCGAAGAAAGGCTGGTACATGGACCTGCTGTGGAAGCAGGCCCAGGGCGGCAGCAATACCCTGACGGGCGAGCGCGTGGTCTCCCGCCCCGTACTGCGCGGCGGCGGTGTCACCTTCACCACACTGACGCCCTCCGACGACCCCTGCACCGGCGGCGGCGTCAGCTGGATCATGGCCCTGGACGCCCTGGGCAATGGCCGCCTGGCTTACAACTACTTCGATGCCAACGGTGACGGCGTGATCGACGATCACGACTTCTACGTCGACAGCGAGGGCAACAAGATCCCTTACTCGGGCATCAGCGACTCGACCGACGGCGTCATCAAGACCCCGAGCTTCTTCAGCAAGGACGATGGCGACGACCTGATCTGCTACGTCGGTTCCAAGGGCGGGGAGCCGCAGTGCGCCCCCGTACCGCCCGGGAATCGAACTTCGGGAAGGCTGTCCTGGCGCGAAGTGAATCGATAATGGAGAAAGAAGAGATGTTCCCAGTTGTACGCAAGGCCGCCAGTCGACAGCGCAGCCACGGTTTTACACTGATCGAGTTGATGGTGGTGGTGGCGATCGTCGCCATCATCTCCGCCGTGGCCTACCCGTCCTACCAGGAGTACGTGAGGAAGGCACGACGCGCGGACGCCCAGGCGTCGCTCATGGAGCTGTCCCAGTTCATGGAGCGCTACTACACCGCCAACGGCCGCTACACGACCAGCGCCGATGCCGCCGTCACCCTCCCCTTTACCGAGTCGCCCAAGGATGGGGCGAGCAAGTACTACACCCTGGCCTTCTCCGGAACCCCGACGGCAACCACCTATGTGCTGAGCGCGACCCCCAAGGGCGCGATGTCCGGTGACAGCTGCGGAACGCTGACATTGAACAACGCCGGCGTGAAAGGCCAAGGCAGTGGCGCCACCCTGAGCCAGTGCTGGCGCCGCTGACAAATAGCCGCCCATGAAAAAGCCCGATCACAGGATCGGGCCTTCTTGTTTCCGGACTCGGCTCACACAGCCTTCACCCGCAGTTCCTTGGGCATCGAGAAGGTGATGTTCTCCTCCCGGCCATCCAGCTCAACCTCGGGCTCCGCGCCCCACTCGCGAAGCTGCTGGATCACACCACGCACGAGGACTTCCGGGGCCGAGGCGCCGGCGGTGATGCCGATGCGCTGCACGCCATCGAACCACTCCTTCTTCAGGTCCTCGGCGCCGTCGATCAGGTAGCCCGGGGTGCCCATGCGCTCGGCCAGCTCGCGCAGGCGGTTGGAGTTGGAGCTGTTCGGGCTGCCCACCACCAGCACCAGGTCGCACTGGTCGGCCAGTTCCTTCACCGCGTCCTGGCGGTTCTGGGTGGCGTAGCAGATGTCGTTCTTGCGCGGGCCCTGGATGTGCGGGAATTTCGCCCGCAGCGCGTCGATCACCTTGGAGGTGTCGTCCATCGACAGGGTGGTCTGGGTCACGAAGTGCAGCGCCTCGGGGTTGCGAACCTCCAGTGCGGCCACATCCTCCTCGTCTTCCACCAGGTAGATGGCGCCGCCGTTGGAGTCATCGTACTGCCCCATGGTGCCTTCCACTTCCGGATGGCCTTCGTGGCCGATCAGGATGCATTCGTGGCCGTCGCGGCTGTAGCGCACGACTTCCATATGCACCTTGGTCACCAGCGGGCAGGTCGCATCGAAAACCTTCAGGCCGCGGTTCTCGGCCTCCTTGCGCACGGCCTGGGATACGCCGTGGGCGCTGAAGATGACGATGGTGTCGTCCGGCACCTGGTCGAGTTCCTCGACGAACACGGCACCGCGGTTGCGCAGGTTTTCCACCACGAACTTGTTGTGCACCACTTCATGGCGCACGTAGATCGGCGGGCCGAACACGTCGAGGGCGCGGTTGACGATCTCGATCGCCCGGTCGACGCCGGCGCAGAAGCCGCGGGGATTGGCGAGTTTGATTTGCATGGTGGCCTCGGGTGCTAAGCAAGCCGGCCCACGAGGGGCCGGCAGGAGTTCTTCGCCGGGTGCACGGCGGCCCGTTTACACGGACCGCCCGCGCATTCAGGCAGGCTTGACGTCAATGATATCGACTTCGAAGGCCAGCGTTTTGCCGGCCAGCGGATGGTTGAAGTCGATGGTGACCTGCTGGTCATCGAAGGCCTTGACGATGCCGGGCAGCTCGGTCTTGGCGGCGTCGTTGAAGATCACCAGCAGGCCCTCGGCCAGCTCCATGTCCTGGAACTGGTCGCGCGGCATCACCTGGACGTTGGCCGGGTTCGGCTGGCCGAAGCCCAGCTCCGGCTCGATGGTCAGGGTACGCTTGTCGCCGGCCTTGAGGCCGAACAGTGCCTGCTCGAAGCCCGGCAGCAGGTTGCCGTCGCCAACCTTGAAGGTGGCCGGCTGCTTGTCGAAAGTGCTGTCGACGATGTTGCCGTCTTCCAGCTTGAGGGCGAAATGCAGGGTGACCTGGGTATCCGCACCGATACGCTGAATGGTTGCAGAAGACTCAGCCATGGGCGGTTTCTCCGGACTTCTTCGATTTGAACATATCCAGCGCCAGCATGATGGCGCCGACGGTGATGGCGCTGTCGGCCAGGTTGAACGCCGGGAAGTACCAGCGGTTCTGCCAGTGCACCAGGATGAAGTCGACCACGTGACCGAGCACGATGCGGTCGTACAGGTTGCCCAGCGCGCCGCCCAGCACCAGGGCCAGGGCGATGGCCAGCCAGGTCTCGCCGCGCTTCAGGCGCTTGAGCCAGACCACCAGCACGGCGCTCACCACGATGGCGATCAGGGCGAACAGCCAGCGCTGCCAGCCCGAGCCATCGGCCAGGAAGCTGAAGGCTGCGCCGGTGTTGTAGGCCAGGGTCCAGCTGAACAGGTCGGGGATGACCACGATCTGCTGGTACATGGTCAGCTCGGCCTGGAAGAAGGCCTTGCTGACCTGGTCCAGCACAAACACCAGCACGGTGATCCACAGCCAGCCGAGGCGGCCGAAATTAGGACGCGCCATTGGCTATTTCTCCTTTTGCGTTGCCGCAAGAAATCGCGCCAGGAAAGGCGCTGGCCGCAGACAATGGCATTCCCTTATCAAGGCCAGCAACGCAGCATGGCGCGATTTCTTGCACAACCCGAAGGGCCGGGCCTGCATTTGCGCAGGCCTGCGTTACTCGTCGCTCATTTGGACGACCAAACCTCACTCCTCGCGCCTTGTCCTGCGCAAATGCAGACTCCGGCGCAAAGCGAGAAATAGCCAACGGCGCGTCCTTAGGCATAGTGACGAACCTCACCGGCGCCATCGATATTCTCGACGCAACGGCCGCACAGTTCCGAGTGCGCGGCGTGGCTGCCGACGTCGGCGCGGAAGTGCCAGCAACGGCCGCACTTGGCGTGAGCGGACTTGGCCACCTTCAGCTTCAGGCCCGGCAGTTCGCTTTCCACCGCGTCAGCCGGCGCATCGGCCAGCGGCGCGACGGTGGCGGCGGAGGTGATCAGCACGAAGCGCAGCTCGTTGCCCAGCTTCTCTAGGCGCTTGGCCAGGGAGTCCTCGGCGTAGAGGGTGATCTCGGCCTGCAGGTTGCCACCGATGGTCTTGGCGCTGCGCTGGTTCTCCAGCTCCTTATTCACGGCAGCCTTGGCAGCCATGACTTCGTCCCAGTAGGCACGGTCCAGTTCGGCGTCGGCCGGCAGCTCGGAGAGGCCGTCGTACCAGGTGGTCAGCATTACCGACTCGGCGCGCTCGCCCGGCAGGAAGCTCCAGATTTCCTCGGCGGTGAATGCCAGGATCGGGGCGATCCAGCGCACCAGGGCTTCGGCGATGTGGAACAGCGCGGTCTGGCAGGAACGGCGGGCGACGCTGTTTTCCTGGGTGGTGTACTGGCGGTCCTTGATGATGTCCAGGTAGAAGCCGCCCAGCTCCTGCACGCAGAAGTTGTGCACCTTGGAGTAGACGTTCCAGAAGCGATAGTCGCGGTAGGCCTCTTCCAGCTCGCGCTGCAGCAGCAGGGCGCGGTCGATGGCCCAGCGGTCCAGGGCCAGCAGCTGGTCGTTGGGCAGCAGGTCCTTGGCCGGGTCGAAGCCGGACAGGTTGGAAAGCAGGAAGCGCGCGGTGTTGCGGATGCGGCGATAGGCATCGGCGCTGCGCTGCAGGATGGTCTGGGAAACCGCCATCTCGCCCGAGTAGTCGGTGGCGGAAACCCACAGGCGCAGGATGTCGGCGCCCAGGGTGTCGGTGACCTGCTGCGGGGCGATCACGTTGCCCAGGGACTTGGACATCTTGCGGCCGGACTCGTCCACGGTGAAGCCGTGGGTCAGCAGCTGGCGGTACGGCGCGTGGCCGTCGATGGCGCAGCCGGTCAGCAGCGAGGAATGGAACCAGCCGCGGTGCTGGTCGGAGCCTTCCAGGTAGAGGTCGGCGGCCGGACCGCTGGCGTGGCCCAGCTCGGCGTGGGAGCCGCGCAGCACGTGCCAGTGGGTGGTGCCGGAGTCGAACCAGACGTCCAGGGTGTCGTTGATCTTGTCGTACTGCGCGGCTTCATCGCCCAGCAGTTCGGCGGCGTCGAGCTTGAACCAGGCCTCGATGCCTGAATGTTCGACGCGCTGGGCGACCGCTTCCATCAGCTCGACGGTGCGCGGGTGCAGCTCGCCGGTGGCCTTGTGCAGGAAGAACGGGATCGGCACGCCCCAGTTGCGCTGGCGCGAGATGCACCAGTCCGGACGGCCGGCGATCATGCCGTGCAGGCGCGCCTGGCCCCAGTTGGGCACGAAGTCGGTTTCGGTGATGGCCTGCAGCGCGCGCTCACGCAGGGTGGCGCCGGCTTCCGGCTGCTTGTCCATGCCGACGAACCACTGCGCGGTGGCGCGGTAGATCAGCGGGGTCTTGTGGCGCCAGCAGTGCATGTAGCTGTGGCTGATGCTGGTGTGCTTGAGCAGCGCGCCGACTTCATCGAGCTTGGCGACGATGGCCGGGTTGGCCTTCCAGATGAACTGACCGCCAAAGAACGGCAGGTCGGCCACGTACACGCCGTTGCTCTGCACGGGGCTCAGGATGTCGTCGTTGACCATGCCGTACTGCTTGCAGGTACGGAAGTCGTCCTCGCCGTAGGCCGGGGAAGAGTGAACCACGCCGGTGCCCGCGCCCAGTTCGACGTACTCGGCCAGGTAGACCGGCGAGAAACGCTCGTAGAACGGATGGCGGAAACGGATCAGGTCCAGCGCTTCACCTTGAGCGGTGGCGATGACCTGGCCTTCCAGGCCATAGCGTTGCAGGCAGGACTCGACCAGTTCCTCGGCCAGCACCAGCAGGCGCTCACCGGTATCGACCAGCGCGTAGGTGAATTCGGGGTGGACGTTCAGCGCCTGGTTGGCCGGGATGGTCCAGGGGGTGGTGGTCCAGATGACGATGGCGGTGGGCTTGGGCAGGCTGTCCAGGCCGAACGCGGCGGCCAGTTTGCCTTCGTCTTCCACCGGGAAGGCGACGTCGATGGCGTCGGACTTCTTGTCGGCGTACTCCACTTCCGCCTCGGCCAGGGCCGAGCCGCAGTCGAAGCACCAGTTCACCGGCTTCAGGCCCTTGAACACGAAGCCCTGCTTGACCATCTCGGCCAGGGCACGGATTTCGCCGGCCTCGTTGGCGAACGCCATGGTCTTGTAGGGGTTGTCCCACTCGCCCAGCACGCCCAGGCGGATGAAGTCGGCCTTCTGCCCTTCGATCTGCTCGGCTGCGTATTCGCGGCACAGCTCGCGGGTCTTGTCCGCCGGCAGGTTCTTGCCGTGGGTGGTCTCGACCTTGTGCTCGATCGGCAGGCCGTGGCAGTCCCAGCCCGGCACGTAGGGGGCGTCGTAGCCGGCCAGGGTCTTGGAACGGACGATGATGTCCTTGAGGATCTTGTTGACCGCGTGACCGATATGGATGCTGCCGTTGGCGTAGGGCGGGCCATCGTGCAGGATGAATTTCGGGCGACCTTCGCCAATCTTCCGCAGCTTCTGGTACAGGCCAATGTCGTTCCAGAGCTTGAGGGTCTGCGGCTCGCGCTGCGGCAGGCCGGCTTTCATCGGGAAGTCGGTTTCGGGAAGGTTCAGAGTGGCTTTGTAATCGGTCATCTCAGGGCCTGTTCAGGATCTTCAATCAAGCGGTTGGCCCAGCCAATAGGCCCGGGCGGCGGCGATGTCGGCGAGGATGGCCGCCTTGAGTGCCTCCAGCGAGGCAAAACGCTGCTCATCACGCAGCTTCTGGTGGAAAGTGATGTCCAGATGCTGGCCGTAAAGGTCGCCAGCGAAATCCAGCAGATGCACTTCCAGGTGGGGCCGGCCGTCGCCATTCACAGACGGTCGGGTGCCGATGTTGGCAACCCCGTTGCAGCGCTGGCCAGCCACCATCGTGCTGACCAGGTAAACACCACTGAGCGGCGCCTTGCGGCGCTTGAGCTGGATGTTCGCGGTGGGCGAACCCAGTGTACGGCCCAGCTTCTGCCCGTGCAGCACGCGGCCGCTCAGACGATATGGACGACCCAGCAGGCGCTCGGCCATGTGCAGGTCGCCGTCGGCGAGGTCCTTGCGGATGCGCGAGCTGCTCACGCGCATGCCGTCGACTTCCACGGTGGTCGCGGCTTCGACGGTAAAGCCCTGCTCCGCGCTGGCGTTGACCAGGAAGGCGAAGTCGCCGGAACGGTCGCAGCCGAAGCGGAAATCGTCGCCCACTTCCAGATGGCGGACCCGCAGGCCCTCCACCAGCACCTGGCGGACGAACTCGGCCGCCGACAACTCGCGCAGACGGCGGTTGAAAGCCAGGCAGAGGACGAAATCGACGCCGTACTGGCGCAGCAGTTCGAGCTTCTCGCGCAGGCGGGTCAGGCGCACGGGAGCCGCATCCGGGGCGAAGTACTCGCGCGGCTGCGGCTCGAAGATCACCACGCAGCTGGGCACACCCAGCTCCAGCGAACGCTCGCGCAGACGCCCCAGGATCGCCTGGTGACCAAGGTGGACGCCGTCGAAGTTACCGATGGTGGCGACACAGCCCCCGGACAGGGGCCGCAGATTGTGAAGGCCTCGAAGCAGCTGCATAGCGCGCGTATTGCTCAGAAAGTGGTCGATTATACCCACACCCGTCGCCGCGCGACAGGCAAAATGCCGTCGCTGCAAACGGATGCCATGCTTTGCCCGGCGAAGGTTACAGCACCGCGCGGCGGGAAAAGTCCCGCAGGCGGAAGCCCAGGAGCGCGAGCATACCGAAATAGGCAATCACCCCGGCCACCACCAGCGCCCCCAGGCGCACCAGGCGAATCGGCATCCCGCCCTCGTCCCAGGCCGGCATGACGTACATCATGCCGATCAGCACGGCACACATCACCAGTACAGATACCACCAATTTGGCGATGAACTTGCCCCAGCCCGGCTGCGGATCGAACAGCTGGTGCTTGCGCAGCTGCCAGAACAGCAGCCCGGCGTTCAGGCACGCCGCCAGGCTGATCGCCAGGGCAAGGCCCGCGTGCTTGAGCGGGCCGATGAAGACCAGGTTCATCAACTGGGTGGAAACCAGGGTGAACAGCGCAATCTTCACCGGCGTCTTGATGTTCTGCCGCGCATAGAAGCCCGGCGCCAGCACCTTCACCAGGATGATACCGAGCAGACCGACGGCGTAGGCGATCAGCGCACGCTGGGTCATCAGGGCGTCATGGGCGCTGAACTTGCCGTACTGGAACAGCGCGACGGTCAGCGGCTCGGCAATCACCGCCAGCGCCAGGGAGCACGGCAGCACCAGCAGGAAGCACAGGCGCAGGCCCCAGTCCATCAGCCGCGAATATTCATGGCGATCATCGCTGGCGTAGGTCTTGGCCAGCGACGGCAGCAGGATGGTGCCCAGCGCCACCCCCAGCACGCCGGACGGCAGCTCCATCAGGCGGTCCGCGTAGTACATCCAGGACACCGACCCGGCGACCAGGAAGGAGGCGAAGATGGTGTTGATGATCAGCGAAATCTGGCTGACCGAGACCCCGAGGATCGCCGGCCCCATCTGCTTCATCACGCGCCACACGCCGGAATCGCGCAGGTTGATGCGCGGCAGCACCAGCATGCCGATCTTCTTCAGGTGCGGCAGCTGGTAGAGCAGCTGCGCCAGGCCTCCGGCCAGCACCGCCCAGCCCAGCGCCATGATCGGCGGATTGAAGTATGGCGTCAGGAACAGCGAGAACAGGATCATGCTGACGTTCAGCAGGGTCGGCACGAAGGCCGGCACCGAGAAGCGGTTCCAGGTATTGAGGATCGCCCCCGCCAGGGACGCCAGCGAGATCAGCAGGATATAAGGAAAGGTCACTCGCAGCAGCGCGCTGGTAAGCTCGAACTTCTCCGGCGAGTCGACGAAGCCGGGAGCCGTCACCCAGATCACCCAGGGCGCGGCGAGAATGCCCAGCGCGGTGACCAGCGCCAGAATCAGCGTCAGCAGGCCGGACACATAGGCAATGAAGGTACGGGTCGCCTCCTCGCCCTGCTGGGTCTTGTACTCCGCCAGGATCGGCACGAAAGCCTGGGAGAACGCGCCCTCGGCGAAGATCCTGCGCAGCAGGTTGGGCAGCTTGAAGGCGACGAAGAAGGCGTCGGTGGCCATGCCGGCGCCGAACATGCGCGCAACTATGGTGTCGCGCACGAAGCCGAGCACCCGCGAGATCATGGTCATCGAGCTGACCGCGGCCAGCGACTTGAGTAGGTTCATAGCGTCCAGAACTGGTAGAATGGCCGCCCCTGCCGGGCGCGGCACTGGCTCCGAGCGATCGCTCATCCGCCAGGCGAAGCGCAGCAGTGTAGGGCCGCGGGGCGAATAAATCACCCCATCCGCCGGACAGCGTGCGCCGGTCGCGCCGCTCGTCGGGGACTGTCAATGTCCTTGACAACCTCCAGATGCAACGGCATCATTCGCGGCCTTAATTTATTCGCAACATCCCAAGTTTTTCTCGAGGAGCTCGACGGTGGCCAACACACCTTCCGCCAAAAAACGCGCCAAACAGGCTGAGAAGCGTCGCAGCCACAACGCCAGCCTGCGTTCCATGGTTCGTACCTACATCAAGAACGTAGTCAAAGCAGTCGACGCCAAGGACCTGCCGAAGGCCCAGGCCGCTCTGGTTGCTGCTGTACCGGTCATCGACCGTATGGCTGACAAAGGCATCATCCACAAGAACAAGGCCGCTCGCCACAAGAGCCGCCTGAACGCCCACGTGAAGGCCCTGGCCACCGCGTAAGCGTTCCGTTCTTGAAAAACCGGCCCCAGGGCCGGTTTTTTATTGCCTGCAATTCACCTCTCAAACGAGTTACCCACAGGCAAAGCTTTCCTGCAGGCAAAAAGAAAGGGCGGTCACCCGCCCTTCTCGCTTACTTCGTCGGCCACGGCATGATCGGAATCGCCGTCACCGCATTCTGCGGACTGCCTTCGATCACCCGGTCGCTGTAGACCAGATAAACCAGCGCATTGCGCTTCTTGTCGAAGAATCGCACCACCTGCATGCTCTTGAACACCAGCGAAGTGCGCTGCTTGAAGACCTCCTCGCCGTCCTTGAGCTCACCGACGAAGCGGATCGGGCCGACCTGACGACAGGAGATCGACGCCTCGGCGCGATCCTCCGCCAGCCCCAGCCCACCCTTAACGCCGCCGGTCTTGGCGCGGGACAGATAGCAACTGACACCCTCGACCTTGGGATCGTCAAACGCCTCCACCAGGATCTTGTCGTTGGGACCAACCCACTTGAAGACCGTGGACACCTCGCCGATCTCCTCGGCACCCGCCAGCATCGGCAGCAGCATCAGCGCCGCCATCAATCCCTTGCGCATGGATTCCCCCCCTCAGACGAGCACCAGGTTGTCGCGGTGGACCAGCTCCGGACCATCCACATAACCGAGCAGGCTCTCGATGGCGTCGGTCGGCTGGCCGATGATCTTCTGCGCCTCGAGAGCGCTGTAGTTGGCCAGGCCGCGAGCGATCTCGCGCCCCTGCTGATCCACACAGACCACCATCTCGCCGCGACGGAAGCTGCCCTGCACGGTTTTCACACCAACCGGCAGCAGGCTCTTGTGATCATGGGCGACGGCCTTGACCGCACCATCATCCAGCACCAGCGTGCCGCGCATCTGCAGATGCCCCGCCAGCCACTGCTTGCGCGCCGCCTTGCGGCTCTGCTCGGGCGTCAGCAGGGTGCCCAGGCGCTCGCCGACACGCAGGCGATCCAGCACGCGCTCGATGCGCCCACCGACGATCACCGTATGCGCACCGGAACGCGCCGCCAGACGCGCTGCACGCAGCTTGGTCTGCATACCGCCACGCCCCAGCGCACCGGCACTGCCACCCGCTACCGCATCGAGCTGCGCATCATCGGCGCGCGCCTCGAAGATCAGCTGGGCATCGGGATTGTTGCGCGGATCGGCGTCGAACATGCCGTCGCGATCGGTCAGGATCACCAGCAGGTCGGCCTCGACCAGGTTGGCGACCAGCGCCGCCAGGGTATCGTTGTCGCCGAAGCGGATCTCATCGGTGACCACGGTGTCGTTCTCGTTGATCACCGGGATCACGCCGAGGTCGACCAGCGTGCGCAAGGTGTTGCGCGCGTTCAGGTAACGCTTGCGGTCCGAGAGGTCGTCATGGGTCAGCAGCACCTGGGCGGTCTGCAGGTTATGCACGCCAAAGCTGGACTCCCAGGCCTGCACCAGCCCCATCTGCCCCACCGCGGCGGCAGCCTGCAGCTCGTGCATGTCGCTAGGCCGGGAAACCCAACCCAGGCGACTCATGCCCGCCGCCACGGCGCCGGAAGACACCAGCACCAGCTCGACGCCCGCGCAATGCAGCGCGACCATCTGCTCGACCCAAACCGCCATGGCGTCGCGATCCAGACCGCGACCATCGGCGGTCAGCAACGCACTGCCAATCTTGACTACCCAGCGCTTGGCGCCGGTGACCTTCTCACGCATACCCTCAACCTTAGAAGTCAGGCTTCACACGTTTCATCCGGACCGGCCGGCGCCGCTCCGATCAAGGCACGTAGAAGATTTCCGGCCCATCGCCGTCGTCTTCGTCATCCTCGAAATCATCGTCATCCAGATCGTCGGCATTCTTCAGGCCGGCGCGACGCAGGGCACGAGCATCGTCCAGCGCCTGCAGACGGGCACGGGCCTCGTCCTCGATGCGCTGATCCAGCGCCGCCAGGGCTTCGCCGTAGGCCGGCTCTTCCTCGATGCGCAGGGTGCGCTCGTCCAGGTACTTCATGATGTCCTGGCTCAGGGCCTCGGTGCCTTCGCGCTCCAGGGCGGAGATCACGTAGACCGGACCTTCCCAGCCCAGACGCGCCACCACTTCCTGCTTGCGACGCTCCTGCTCCTCGGGCTCGAGGATCTGGTCCATCTTGTTCAGCACCAGCCAGCGGTCACGCTCGGTCAGCGCCGGGCTGAATTTCTCCAGCTCGTTGACGATGGTTTCCGCGGCATCGGCCGGGTCGCTCTCGTCCAGCGGCGCCATGTCGACGATATGCAGCAGCAGACGAGTGCGCGCCAGGTGCTTGAGGAAGCGGATGCCCAGGCCGGCGCCTTCGGCAGCGCCTTCGATCAGGCCCGGGATATCGGCGACCACGAAGCTCTTGAAGCGGCCGACGCTGACCACGCCCAGGTTCGGCACCAGGGTGGTGAAGGGGTAGTCGGCGACCTTCGGCTTGGCGGCGGACACCGCACGGATGAAGGTGCTCTTGCCGGCGTTAGGCAGGCCCAGCAGACCGACGTCCGCCAGCACCTTCAGCTCCAGCTTGAGGTCGCGGGCCTCGCCGGGCTTGCCCGGAGTGGTCTGGCGCGGCGCACGGTTGGTGCTGGACTTGAAGCGGGTGTTACCCAGGCCGTGCCAGCCACCCTGGGCAACCATGATGCGCTGACCGGCAGTGGTCAGGTCGCCGATGATTTCCTGGGTGTTGGCATCGATGATGGTGGTGCCGACCGGCACCGGCAGGACCAGATCGTCGCCCTTGGCGCCGGTGCAGTCCTTGCTGCCGCCGTTCTCGCCGCGCTGGGCGTCAAAACGGCGGGTATAGCGGTAGTCCACCAGGGTATTCAGGTTCTCGTCGGCCTCGAGGAACACCGAGCCGCCGTCACCACCGTCACCGCCGTTGGGACCGCCTTTCTCGATGAACTTCTCGCGGCGGAAGCTCATGAGGCCGTTGCCGCCGTCACCGGCTTTCACGTGGATGGATACTTCGTCGACGAATTTCATTGCGAACGCCTCCCGCAGCACCTGCGGGTTGAAAATAAGAAAAGGAGCATAGGATACAGCCAAGTCCGCGCAAACGCCCGAACCGACAGCACCTCGCCTGGAAACGCCAGAAACAAAAAAGCCCCGTCGCGAGACAGGGCTTTTTCAGTGAGAGCTCGCTTAGGCAGCGACGACGCTTACGTAGCGACGGCCAAAGGCGCCTTTCACTTCGAACTTGATCACGCCGTCGATTTTCGCGAACAGGGTGTGATCCTTGCCCATGCCAACGCCGTAGCCAGCGTGGAACTGGGTGCCGCGCTGACGCACGATGATGTTGCCTGCTTTCACAGCCTGGCTACCGAACAGCTTCACGCCAAGGCGTTTACTTTCGGAATCGCGACCGTTGCGGGTACTACCGCCAGCTTTTTTGTGTGCCATGAGTCAATCTCCTGAAAAGGAATTAGGCCTGGATGCCGGTGATCTTGATTTCAGTGAACCACTGGCGGTGGCCCTGACGCTTCATGTGGTGCTTGCGGCGGCGGAACTTGATGATGCGCACTTTGTCGTGACGACCGTGGGAAACCACTTCAGCGGTCACTTTCGCGCCTTCTACCACCGGCAGGCCGATCTTGACGTCATCGCCGTTGGCGACCAGCAGAACGCGATCCAGGTTGATCGCTTCGCCGGTGGCGACGTCGAGTTTCTCGACCTTGAGGAATTCGCCTTCGGTGACTTTGTATTGCTTGCCACCAGTAACAATTACTGCGTACATCTGGATGTCTCCGTTAGACCTGCTCACCCGACGCTTTATAGAAAGAGGAATCGGTCGGCATGGCTGCATGGGGCCGGAAAGGACGCCCGTGCAATTGCGTAAGGCAGGGTATGCCAGGGAAGTTCGGGGCCGCGATTGTACGCAAAGCCATGTCCCGGATCAAGCCTCACGGGGCCTTACCTTGACAGCCCTACCCCCGGCACCTAGCATGCCGCGCAATCTACGAGGAGCGCTGTCTTTGATGCAACCCCAGGCTTTCTATCGCGTGGTGGCGGACGACTTCACCGCCGTCGACGGCATTATCCGCCGCCAGCTCACTTCCCGCGTTCCCCTGGTGGAAAAGATCGGCGACTACATCATCTCCGCCGGCGGCAAGCGTCTGCGTCCGCTGCTGGTGCTGCTCTCGGGCAAGGCCCTGGGCTACTCGGGCGATGACCTGAAACTGCTGGCCGCCACCATCGAGTTCCTGCACACATCCACCCTGCTGCACGACGACGTGGTCGATGCCTCCGGCCTGCGCCGCGGCCGCGCCACCGCCAACGCCCAGTGGGGCAACGCGCCGAGCGTGCTGGTGGGCGACTTCCTCTACGCCCGCTCCTTCGAAATGATGGTCGAGCTGGGCTCCATGCCGGTGATGCGCATCATTTCCCAGGCCACCCGCGTGATCGCCGAAGGCGAAGTGCTGCAGCTGACCAAGGTGCGCGACGCCAGCACCACCGAAGAAACCTACATGGAAGTCATCCGCGGGAAGACCGCGATGCTCTTCGAAGCCTCGACCCACAGCGCCGCCGCGCTGGCCAACGCGCCGGCCGAGCAGTCCGAGGCGCTGCGCCTGTTCGGTGATGCCCTGGGCGTCGCCTTCCAGCTGGTCGACGACCTGCTCGACTATCGCGGCGACGCCACCACCCTGGGCAAGAACGTCGGCGACGATCTGGCCGAAGGCAAGCCCACCCTGCCGCTGATCGCCACCATGCGCGACGGCACTCCGGAACAGGCCGCGCTGGTGCGCAAGGCCATCCAGCAGGGCGGCAGCCAGGACCTGGAAGGCATCCGCGCCGCCGTCGAGGCCGCAGGCGCCCTGGACTACACCGCCAACCTGGCCCGCGAGTACGCCGCCCGCGCCATCGACTGCCTGAAGGTGCTGCCGGACAACGAATACCGCACCGCACTGATCGAGCTGGCCGAGTTCGCCGTCGCCCGCACACACTGATCCGCCGTTTCGCAAAAGCCCGCCCCGGTTCGCCGCGGCGGGCTTTTTGTTGCCCTTCCGTTGCCCCGGGGCAAGGGATCATCGTCCGCGCAGAAAAATCTTCGATTGGGACTTGCTATTGAGATAATAAGAATTATTCTCAATAAACGATTCACACGGAGGAACTGCCATGACCTACATGATCGACGCCTGGCTGGATCGCCCGCATCCCTATCTGCGCATCCTGCATCGGGATACCGGGGAAGTCTGCGCGGTACTGGAGGAAGAGGCGCTGGACGAGCTGCGCGAACAGGGCGGACTGGAGCTATCGGAGCTCAATACCAGCGAGCCGCTGGTGCTCAAGGAGCTGGTGCGCAACCTCTTCCTGTTCTGTTACGCCCGCGCGCTGCGCTGAAGGCGCTTGAGAGATTACGGCGGCGCCGGTTGCGTCGTCGGTGCTCCGCCGCCCGGGAGGCGGATGCACAAAGGGGCGCCGGAGCGCCCCTTTCTCCTGCGGAGTTGCCAGGGACGGCACTCCGCAGTGAGCCGCCCGATATCAGAGGATATCCAGCAGCTCGACGTCGAACACCAGCACGCTGTGCGGCGGGATGCTGCCGACAGCCTGGCCGCCATAGGCCAGCTCGCTCGGCACGTGCAGGCGCCACTTGCTGCCAGCATTCATCAGCTGCAGGGCCTCGACCCAACCGGCGATCACGCCGCCTACCGGGAACTCGGCCGGCTGGCCGCGCTCGTAGGAGCTGTCGAACACGGTGCCGTCAACCAGGGTGCCGTGGTAGTGGGTGCGTACGGTGTCTTCGCGGGACGGCTTGGCGCCTTCGCCTGCGACCAGCACTTCGTACTGCAGGCCGGACGGCAGGACGGTCACGCCCTCACGCTTGGCGTTGTCCACCAGGTACTCGCGGCCAACGGCGGCGGCGGCTTCGGCTTTCGCCTGGGCTTCGGCCTGCATGCGCTCGCGGATCACCTGGAAGCTGGCGGACAGGGCTTCGCCCGGCACACGGCTTTCCACGTTGGCGTAGGCGTCGGACAGGCCGGCCAGGATGGCGTCGAGGGTCATGCCCGGAACCGGGTTCTCGCGCAGCTGGTCGCCGAGCTGACGGCCGATGCCGTAGCTGACGCGGGCTTCGTCGGTGGAAAGGTTGAGTTCGCTCATGGCGGCGCTCCGCTGGGGGTTCAAAAAAGGGCCGCCAGCCTAGCACAGATGGTTCGCCGTCCCCACCGCCGCCGGCCTAGTGCAGCGGGATGGGCACGCCGTCGCCGATATCGCGCTCGTCCTGCATGCCGACCATCTCGTCATGCACCACCGCGTGCACCAGCCGGAACGGCACTATCGGCAAGGCACGCAGCAGCTCGCGGGCATGCTCGACGGAGCGCACGCTGAGCACGTGCCCCATCGCGTCCTGGACCGGATAGAAACGGCCGCCCATCCGCGCTTCCAGCACATAGATATCGCCTTCCAGCGACACCAGATTGATTTCGTCGATATCCCCGGCGAGCGAGCGGTTGGTCAGTTCCTCGAGGTTCATGGGGTACCTCCTGCACGTGGCGTCATGCAAAAAGTCTTGTACAGCTCCCCGTCACCGCAAGGCGGAAACGCAGCCGCCCGTCCGTTTCACAACGGCCGGGCGGCTGGAGGGGGACTTTCGGGATCAGTGGTCGTGGCGCGTGGCCTTGTCCAGGTAGCCCATGGCGAACGCGGACAGGACAAAAGTGAGGTGGATGATCACGTACCACATCAGCTTGTTGTCCGGGACGTTCTTGGCATCCATGAAGATGCGCAGCAGATGGATCGAGGAGATCGCCACGATGGAGGCGGCCACCTTGTTCTTCAGCGAACTGGCGTCCATCTTGCCCAACCAGCTGAGCTTCTCCTTGCTCTCGTCGATATCCAGCTGGGAAACGAAGTTCTCGTAGCCGGAGAACATCACCATCACCAGCAGGCCGCCAACCAGCGCCATGTCGATCAGCGACAGCAGCACCAGCACCAGGTCCGCCTCGGCGATGGTGAAGATGCTCGGCAGGATATGGAAGATTTCCTGGAAGAACTTGATGGTCAGGGCCAGCAGCGCCAGCGACAGGCCGATGTAGATCGGCGCCAGCAGCCAGCGGGCGGCATACAGGGAGTTTTCGACGAAGCGTTCCATGGCTCTCGAGGGGACTGTTCGGAAGGTGCGGAGTATAGCCGAAGGCAATTTCGGAGCCGTCCCGCATTTCTGTGGACAAATATGTCGGCTGCCCGGGATCGACAGGCGAACGTCAGGCACCACAAGCATCCGCTGCTCAGACGGTGTCCCGCATCAGGATTCGGGGCGGAACTGATAATTCCCGAGATTGCGGCTGCGCTCACCGTTCAGACGGCGCAGCTCAGCTTGCAGGTGCAACTGCCAGATCGGCGGATCGTACGCCTCGACATAGCCCTGCTGGGCCAGGCAGTCGGAAATCGCTTCGAGCACACCCTCGGCAACGAAGGGCCCGAAGAACGGGCCTTGTGCCTTGATGGCGGTGGGTTGTGCGCCGGCCATGCCGGCCGCGCACAACAAGGTCCAGAGTCCATTCTCTCCAGCCAACGGCCTGATCGCGCATTCGATTCGCGTGGTCAGCCCCAGACAGGGGCGGATAAGGCAGAGGTTACGCGGCATGGCGGCACCCTCGCGGCGGTCCTGAGTTCGAGACTACACCCAGGTTCCGACACGCGAAAGCGCCGTTTTATCCACGCCGGCTGTGGATAAGCATGTGAACTGCGCGGGGGCAGTAGCGCCGGAGCGCCGCCCCGCGCGGTGCGTCCCCGGCTGATCAGGTTCTGCTCAGTCGGCATCCTTCTTCTTGCGCGCCCGCTCCTTCTCCACCGGCGCCTTCGCCGCCTTGGCCTTCGCCACGGCCTCCTTGACCGGCTTTTCCTTCTCGTCCTCCTCCATACCCAGCTCGGAGATCTCCTTCAGGCGCTCGACGACGCGGGCATTCACACTGCCCTTCGGGAAGTTGCCCTTGGCATCCGGCGCACCGGCCGGCTGACCGACCAGCAGGCTCAACGCCTCGTCGGCCTGGCGAACGGCATAGATATGGAACTGGCCGTTGCGAACCGCCTGCAGCACACGTTCATCGAGCATCAGGGTACTGACGTTGGAGCGCGGGATGATCACCCCCTGCTCACCGGTCAGCCCACGGGCCTCGCAAAGACGGAAGAAGCCTTCGATCTTCTCGTTGACCCCGCCGACCGCCTGCACCTCGCCGAACTGGTTGATCGAGCCGGTAATGGCGAAGCACTGGCGCAGCGGCGTGCGCGACAGCGCGGAGATCAGCGTGCAGACCTCGCCCAGCGAGGCACTGTCGCCATCCACGTAGCCGTAGGACTGCTCCAGGGCGATGCTCGCGGAAATCTCCAGCGGGAATTCCTGCGCATAGCGGCTGCCCAGGTAGCCGGTCAGGATCATCACGCCCTTGGAGTGGATCGGCTGGCCGAGGCTCACCTCGCGCTCGATGTCGACGATGCCGCTGCCGCCGGGGTAGACGGTGGCGGAAATCCGCGCCGGCACGCCGAAGGCCGAGTCACCGACTTCCAGCACGGTCAGGCCGTTGCACTTGCCGACGGCGGCGCCTTCGGTATCGATCAGGATGATGCCGGCCAGCATGTCGTCGAGGATGCGTCCGGACACCCGCCCGGTGCGGGTCTCCTTGGCCTTCAGGGCGCGCTCGATATGGCCGAGGTCGGTCACCGTCTCATTCGCCAGCTGGCGGATGAAGTCCGCCTCGCTGACCAACTGGAACAGGTCGCTGATGCGCGCCGACAGGCGTCCCTGGTGCTCGGCCAGGCGCGCACTGTAGGTCGCCAGGCGGGCTACGGCGGCGCTGGTCAGCGGCGCCAGTCCCTCTTCCGAGGTGCGGGTTTTCAGCAGTTGGGCGAACTGTTCGAGGCTGTCCTCGCCCAGCGGGATGTCTTCGTCGAAGTCCACCAGGACGCGGAACATCTCCTGGAAGTCCGGATCGAGATCCTGCAGCGTGTAGTAGATCTGCCGCGAACCGATGATGATCACCTTGATGTTCAGCGGGATCACCTGCGGCGTCAGGCTCATGGCCGCCAGGCGGCCCAGTTCGGCCAGCGGCGACTCCATCTTCAGCTGGCGCGAATGCAGCGCACGCTTGAGCGCATCCCAGACGAACGGCTCGCTGAGCAGCTTCTCCGCTTCCAGCACCAGGAAGCCACCATTGGCGCGGTGCAGCGCGCCCGGACGCAGCTGGCGGTAGCTGGTGTACAGCGCGCCCTGGTCGGAGGCGTACTCGATGCGGCCGAACAGGTTGTCGTAGGTCGGGTGCGACTCGAAGATCACCGGCGCACCGCTGGTGGCATGGTGGCCGATCACCTGGTTGGGCGCGTACTGCTCCTGCAGACCCTGCTTGCGCTGCGGATCGGTGCGGTCGGAGTCCACCAGTTGATCAACCACGGTCTTCAGCAGGTTCAACTGCATCGCCTGCAGATAGGCGCTGACACCGGAGTTGTTGTTGTACTTCTCCACCAGCGGCGCCAGCAGTGGCTGCAGGGCCAGTGTGATGGTTTCCTCGTTGAGCTGGCGCAGCTGGTTGCTGGACTCGCGCTTCCACTGCGGCAGGCTGGCCAGTTCTTCGTTGAGGTGCTCTTCCAGTTCAGCGATGTCGGCGTGGAAGCGCTCGCGCTCCGCCTCGGGCAGTTGGGCGAACTCCGCTTCGTCCAGCGCCTTGCCATCGCTCATCGGGGTGAAGGCGATGTTCGCGCTGTCGCGGTACAGCGCCACGTCCTTCTCCAGCGCCAGGCGCTCGACGGTGTCGAGGGCCTTGTCGTAGCGCTGGTTGAAGGCGCGGTCGATGGCGCTCTTCTTCTGCTGGTAGGCCGGGTTCTCGAAGACCGAGGGGAAGGTGGCGAGCAGGTTGTCGATCAGGTGGTCGAGGTCGGCGCCGAAATCCGCCGCGCTACCCGGCGGCAGCTCGATGGCGCGCGGCTCGCGGGATTCATCGAAATTGTTGACGTAGACCCAGTCCGCCGGGGTCGGCAGACGCTTGCCTTCTGCCTTCAGGTAGCGCTGCACGAACGAGAAGCGACCGGTGCCCGGCTCGCCCATGACGAACACGTTGTACCCCGGACGCGGCATCGCCACGCCGAACTGCAAGGCCTCCACCGCGCGCTCCTGGCCGAGTACGCCAAGGAAGGGCTCCAGTTCGTCGGTGGTGGTGAAGGGAAATTGTTCGGGGAAGAAGGGACGGGTCAGTTCATCGGGCGCCAGGCGCAGGCCTGCTGCAACGGAATCGGGCATCGGAAATCCTTGCTTCGGGCGGCGCAAGGCCGCGGAGAGTTGTCCGCATTCTCGCGCCGCCCGCGCGCCACTGGCAAGGCAGTATTGGTGACAGTTTCAGTCCACCGCATCGGCGCAGCGCAGGCAGTGCTCCGCCGCCGGCAACGCCTGCAGCCGGCGCGCCTCGATGGGCTCTCCGCAGCGCGCGCAGAAGCCGTAGGTGCCGTCCGCCAGGCGCAGACGCGCCAGGCCGACCAGCCGCATGCCCGCCTCCGCTTCCGCCAGCAACGCCCGCAGGACGTCGTCATTCTGCCGCTGCTGGGCCTGCTCGGCGAAATCCGGCGAATGGGTCCGGCCGAGATCGCGACGGATCGCCTCGGCGCGCCGGGAATACTCCATCGCCAGTTGATCCAGGCGCGGACGCGGATCGAAATCGGCCATGGCGACCTCCTTGCAAGGGGAACTCCTTCCAGTGTGGCCCGTTCCAAGGCAACCGCCGCTGATGCCGATCAATAACCTGCCGGCAGGCGGCGGAAAGCCCGAATGCGCCGCACAGGAGCGCACCGGCTTCCTTGACACCCCGCGCTCATTCCTAAAAGCTTCAGGCGGCGCTGTTTGCTGTCAGCGACACCTGCCCGTATTCAAGAAAAGAGAGAAAAACGATGAAAAGGATTCTGATCGGTACCCTCCTCGCCACCGCCTCCCTGAGTGCTATGGCCGACGCTCCCGGTAGCGACGGCTGCGGCTGGGGCAACATGCTCTTCAAGGGCCAGCGCGGCACCGCCACTCACGTCCTGGCGGCCACCACCAACGGCACCAGCGGCAACAACACCTTCGGCATGACCACCGGCACCAACGGTTGCCACACCAACGGCGCACTGACCTACGGCGGCAAGCCGATGATCGTGCTCAGCAGCATGATGGACGAGCTGTCCGAAGACATGGCCAAGGGCAACGGCGAAGCCCTGACCACCTACGCCGTGGTCCTGGGCGTGCAGCCGCAGGATCGCGCGCACTTCGCCGAAGTGACCCACCAGCACTTCGCCCAGATCTTCAACAAGTCCGACGTCACCGCGGAAGACGTGTACGCCAACACCCAGGCTGTCCTGAAGCAGGACGCCCAACTGGCCAAGTACGCCGAACAGGCCTGACGGCCACGCGCGAGCCCACCGTCACGGTGGGCTCTCTTCTCCCCTTCCAGTAGCCCCCTCCATGCCCAAACGCCTGTTGCCCTGGATGGCGCTGTGCGCCTGCACCCCACTGTTCGCCGCACCACAGATCGCTCCGGAGCGCCTGCAAGCACTGGCCAGCGAACCCTACTGGCTCGCCCTGGGGCACTACGAACATGCCAGGCTGGGCGGCTGGCGCAGCTTCGTCGACGACCCGAAGTTCTTCCTCGCCGCCGACGGCGAGCAGCACCCCGATGCCGAACTGGCCGCGACCATGAAGGCGCTCTACGCCCCCGCCGAGCTCGGCGACAAGCACGCCCAGTGCGTCTACCCGGCGCGTACCCGCTGGCTGCGCCAGCAACTGCAGCTCGACGACCTGCCGTCCGTGGCCTGCCAGGAGTACAAGACCTGGTACACCGACATCAATCCGCACAGCGCGGTGCTGGTATTCCCGGCGGCCTACCTGAACAGCCCGTCCTCGATGTTCGGCCACACGCTGTTGCGCATCGACCAGGCCGACGTCGACTCCGACAACACAGCCCTGCTGAGCTATGCGCTGAACTTCGGCGCCTACATCGAGGGCATGGACAACAGCATCCTCTACGCCTGGAAGGGCCTGATGGGTGGCTACCCCGGGCTGTTCGCCCTGGTGCCGTACCGCGAGAAGCTCTCCGAGTACAGCCGCCTGGAGAACCGCGACCTCTGGGAATACCGGCTCAACCTGAACCCTGAAGAAACCGGGCGGATGGTCGAACACGTCTGGGAGCTCAAGCAGGTCCGCTTCAAGTACTACTTCTTCGACGAGAACTGCTCGTTCCGCCTGCTGGAGCTGCTGGAAATCGCCCGCCCCGGCACCGAACTCACCGACCAGTTCCCGCTCACCGCCATTCCCACCGACACCGTGCGCGCGGTGAAGAACGCCGGGATGATCGACCGCATCGACTACCGCCCCTCCCGCGAGCGCGAACTGCTCGCCCGCGGCGCGCCGCTGAGCCACGACGAGAAGGTCCTGGCACGCCAACTGGCGGACGATGACCGGCTGCTCGACAGCCCCGAATTCAAGGCCCTGCCCGCCGACCGCCAGGCGCTGGTGCAGGACACCGCCTTCCGCCTGGTGCGCTACCGCGCCACCGGCCAGGAACGCGACGCCTCTACTGCCTCGCGCAGCTACAACCTGCTCAAGGCGATCAACCAGAACCCGCCGCCAGCCCTGACCGTGGAGCGCCCCGGCCAGCCGGAAGACGGCCACGAGTCGCGCACCTGGCAGCTCGGCGCCGGCAGCCGCGACGGCGAAGCCTTCGCCCAGTACGGCCTGCGCATGGCCTACCACGACCTCGCCGACAACCAGTACGGCTTCCCCCTCGGCGCGCAGATCGAAATCGGCCAGATGAAGCTGCGCCAGTACGAGGGCAATCGCTGGCAATTGCAGCAACTGGACCTGGTCACCATCCGCTCGATGACGCCGCGCAACGAACTGCTCAAGCCGCTCTCCTGGCAGGTTTCCGGCGGCTGGGAACGGGTGCTCGGCAAGCACAGCGACGACGACCACGACACCCTGGCCGGCCATCTCAACGGCGGCGCCGGCGGCAGCTGGAAGCTCAGCGACGAGCTGCAGGCCTATGCCCTGGGCACCGCGCGGATCGAGAACAACCCGGACTTCGCCGCGACCATCGCTCCGGCGCTGGGCTTCGACACCGGCCTGCTGTGGAGCAACCCGCTGGGCAACCTGACCCTGGAAGCCAAGGGCGACTACTTCCACAACGGCGAAGTGCGCCGCAACGTGAGCTTCGGCCAGCAGGTGGAGCTGGGCCGCAACCTCGGCCTGCGCCTGTCGGCCCAGCGCGAGTTCAGCCAGCTGGCCACCCCGGTCAACGAGGTGATGCTGGAGCTGCGCTGGTACCACTACTGAGGCGCCACGCGTCTCAGTTCTTCAGTGCCGCCCAATCCAGGCCGAACCGGGCGAGGTACTTGCGCAGGCGGTCGGCGTCGTTGGGGTTCTGCTTCTCCTGGCGCGAAACGGCGAACAGCTGGCGCCCGGCGTCGGACAGGTTACGCGCCTGCCGGCACACGGCGATGACCGCTTCCAGTTGCAGGCGGTCGAACAGATCCAGCGCCTCGGCGCCTTCGCCCAGTAGCGCCTCCACACTGCCCTCCGACTGCGCGGCGCCCCAGAAGCGACGCAGACGGCCGATCTCCTCCTCCACCAGCGTCTCATCGATGCGCCCGCTGTCAGCCAGGGTCGCCATGCGTGTGATGGAGGCGGACAACTCGCGGAAGTTGCCGCTCCACAATGCCTGCGCTGAGTTGGCGAAAGCCAGGTAGCGCGTGCGCGCCTCGCGGTTGAAGCGCACCAGGCGACCCTGCTCGCGGGCGTGGCGCTCCAGCTCGAAATCGATGTTCGGCTCGATGTCTTCGCGGCGCCCGGCCAGGCCCGGCAGGTCGAAGGTCCAGAGGTTGATGCGGGCGAACAGGTCCTCACGGAACAATCCTTGGGCGACGCGCTCACGCAGGTCGCGGTGGGTGCCGGCGATCAACTGGAAGTCGCTGCCCACCTCGCGGTCCGAGCCCAGCGGAAAGAAGCGCTTCTCCTCGATGGCCTTGAGCAGCATGGCCTGCTCGTCCAGCCCCAGCTCGCCGATCTCGTCGAGGAACAGCATGCCGCCGTCGGCCGCGCGGAGCAGGCCTTCGCGGGCATTCTGCGCGCCGGTGAACGCCCCCTTGATGTGCCCGAACAGCGCGGACATGGCGCCATCGCCGCGCAGGGTCGCGCAGTTCACCTCGACGAAACGGCCCTGGAACTGGTGCCGGGCGCGCTTGAGTTCGTAGACGCGGCGAGCGAGGAAGGACTTGCCGGCGCCCGTCGGGCCGATCAGCAGCATTGGCGCGCGGGAGCGCCCGGCGACCCGCTCGATCTGCTCGATGGAACGGTTGAATGCGGCATTGCGCGTGGCGATACCGGACTTGAGGAAGGCCAGGCTCTCCTCCTGCTCGCGGCGGAAGCGCGTGGCAATGCGGTCGTAGCGCGACAGGTCGAGGTCGATCACCGCCACCGTCCCTTCCGGGTGCCGCGCCTCATCCTTGCGCCGCGACGGCGAGGCCTGCACCAGCCGCGCCGGCAGGTAGCGCGCCTCGGTCAGGAGGAACCAGCAGATCTGCGCCACGTGGGTCCCGGTGGTGATGTGCACCAGGTAATCCTCGTGCTCGGTGTCGAAGGCGTAGCTACCGACGAAGTCATGCAGCGCGCCGTAGACCTCCTCGAAATCCCAGGGGTTGCGCAGCGCCATGGGATGCAGGCGCACCTCGGTCTCCGGTGAAACGTGCCGGACGTCGTCGGCGATGCGTTCAGCCAGGCTCACATCCCGCGCATCCAGCCCATGGATCAGCTCCAGGCGGTCGATCAGCAGGTCCTGCTGCTGGCACAGACCAACGGTCGGCCGCCATTTCTGCCAGCGCGCCGCGCCCTTGCCGACCCGATCCAGGGTCGAGCCGAGGAAGCCAATGGCGACGGTTTTCTTCGCCTGCATCTTTTATCCCAAAAGATAAATACCGATCCAAAGATATCCATAAATCAGGAAAACCACCAAGTCGTAGCAGCATATTGAAACCCAGTAAAAATAATTAAATCGTTATCTATCAACAACTTGAATAAAAACTCAGGCAGGCCAGGAGAAACCTGGCACGCCCCTCGCTATATCCCTTTCGACCGCATCGCTGATGCAGCCCACGGGCAGGGACTCCAACTCCCGCCGGTGCCCGAGCCCACCCCTGGTGTCGGCTTCGCGCATGCCGCTGCAGCAGTCACGGTCAATGGCGCGGTAGCTCAGCCTGGTAGAGCACTCCCCTTGAAGGGAACCGTCGCAGGTTCGAATCCTGCCCGCGCCGTTCGATAGCTCAGTCCGGTAGAGCAGCCATCGAAGGAATGGCCTGTCGCGGGTTCGACTCCCGCTCGAACACTGCCCTGTTAAGGCAGCTACTCATGAATGCAACACCCCGCCGGTGCGGCAACGGGACATGCGCCAGCAGCCAGGATGGCTGAACAACGCAAGGGACCCGGAGCCACCGCCGGCCCGCCCGGTACGCGAATCGGGCTTGCGACAAGGCAGGTGCTGGCCGAAGGAATCGGCCGCCTGGACAGGACGCCCGCAGCGCCCGCCTCTCGCAGGCTCCATCCGCGCCACCCGGCGGGCCGGCGAGCACCGGCACCAGGACAAGAGAAAAGAAGGAAGAGAGCAATGAAACTGCTGAAGCGCTTTACCGTGAAGAAGAACGAACGCGGCCTGCTGTACTCCGAGGGCGACTTCCTGGCGATCCTCGAGCCGGGCATCCACCGCCACTTGGACCTGTACAACCGCCTGAGCGTGGAAACCTTCAGCCTGAACACCCCGCTGTTCGAGCACCGCCTGGCCGGTTACCTGCGCCAGTCCGAACCGGCGCTGGTCGAACGCTACTTCACCCGTATGGACCTGGCCGAGAACGAGGCAGGCCTGCGTTTCGAGGACGGCGTGCTGGCGGAAATCCTGCCGCCGGGCAGCCGCCGGCTGTACTGGAAGGGCCAGACCGAACAGCGCCTGGAGCGCATCGACCTGAGCCAGGACTACCGGCTGGCCGCCCCGCTGCTGGCCCAACTGAGCCAGCCGAACCTGCGCGGCCGAAGCCTCACCGGCCTGGACGCGGTGCTGATGGCGCAGGTACCGGCCTACCAGGTCGGCGTACTGAAGGTCGACGGCGCGGTCATCGAACTGCTGCCGGCGGGCCAGTACGGCTTCTGGCGCTACAACCGCCAGGTGAGCGTGGAGCTGATCGATACGCGCATCCAGGCGCTGGAAGTCAGCGGCCAGGAAATCCTCACCCGCGACAAGGTGAGCCTGCGCCTGAACCTGGCCGCCAACTGGCGCTACAGCGACGTGCTGACGGCGTACTCGCGCCTGTCCAAGCCGCTGGAGCACCTGTACCGCGAGCTGCAGTTCGGCCTGCGGGCGGCGGTGGGTACGCGTTCGCTGGATGAGCTGCTGGAGAACAAGCAGGTCATCGACGAGTCGGTCGGCGCCCACCTCGCCGAGCGGCTGGCGGGCACCGGCATCGAGGTCAGCGGCCTGGGCGTGCGCGACATCATCCTGCCGGGCGAGATGAAGGCGCTGCTGGCCCAGGTGGTGGAAGCGGAAAAGGCCGCACAGGCCAACGTGATCCGCCGCCGCGAGGAAACCTCGGCGACCCGCTCGCTGCTGAACACGGCCAAGGTGATGGAAGAAAACCCCACCGCCCTGCGCCTGAAGGAACTGGAAACCCTGGAACGGGTGGCCGAACGAATCGACCGCATCTCGGTATTCGGCGGCCTGGATCAGGTATTGAATGGACTGGTAACGCTGAAGCAGGCCTGAACAGGGCCTGCCCGGCAAAGAGGAAGGCGCCTTGAAAAGCAACAAGCAACGCCGCCAGGAAATCCGCCTGGCCCGGCAGCGCCGCAAGGCAAAGAGGGCCCGGCCCGCGGAACAGCCCATGGCCCCAAGCGCGCCCGTCGGCACCTTCCCGGTCACCCGCTCCGAGCTGGCGCCCTACAACAGCTACGGCGATCCGCTTTTCGTCCGGCGCGGCTGGTATGAGGATAAGGCCTTTACCTGCCAGGACTGCGGAGCCCGGGAAACCTGGACCGCCGCACAGCAGAAATGGTGGTACGAGGACTGCAAAGGGCAGGTCTACTCCACTGCGATTCGCTGCCGGGCGTGCCGATTGAACAAACGAATTCGCGACGGCCGGGCACAACCCGCCCCCGGCCAGCTCGCCACCGAACAGAAGAGAGTCAAAGCATGAGCAACAAGACCTTCCAGCTGCTGGAAATCGCCAACGGCAAGCCGATCAAGCTCTGGACCCAGGGCGTGCCGGTCGAGGACGACGCGCGCCAGCAACTGATGAACACCGCGAAGATGCCGTTCATCTTCAAGCACCTGGCGGTGATGCCGGACGTGCACCTGGGCAAGGGTTCGACCATCGGCAGCGTGATTCCCACCCGGGGCGCGATCATCCCGGCGGCAGTCGGCGTGGATATCGGCTGCGGGATGATCGCCGCGCGCACCTCGCTGATGGCGGCCGACCTGCCGGACAACCTGCACGGCCTGCGCAGCGCCATCGAGAAGGCCGTGCCCCACGGCAAGACCTTCGGCCGCCGCGACCAGGGCGCCTGGGAAAACGTGCCGGATCACGCCGATGACGCGTGGAAGGCGCTGGCCGGTCGCTTCAAGGCGATCACCGCCAAGTACCCGAAGCTGGAGAAGACCAACAACCGCCAGCACCTGGGAACCCTCGGGACCGGCAACCACTTCATCGAGGTCTGCCTCGACGAGGCCGACCGCGTCTGGTTCATGCTGCACAGCGGCTCGCGCGGGGTGGGCAACGCCATCGGCAACCTGTTCATCGAACTGGCCCAGGCCGATATGCGCCAGCACCTGGCCAACCTGCCGGACCGCGACCTGGCCTACTTCGAGGAAGGCAGCCGGCACTTCGACGACTACGTGGAAGCCGTGGGCTGGGCCCAGGACTTCGCCCGACAGAACCGCGAGCTGATGATGCGCGCGGTGATCGCGGCGGCGCGGCAGGTCATCCGCAAGCCGTTCGAGGCCAGCCTGGAAGCGGTGAACTGCCACCACAACTACGTGCAGAAGGAACGCCACTTCGGCGAAGAGGTGCTGGTGACCCGCAAGGGCGCGGTGTCCGCGCAGAAAGGCCAGCTCGGCATCATTCCGGGATCGATGGGCGCCAGGAGCTTCATCGTCCGCGGGCTGGGTAACGAAGAGGCGTTCTGCTCGTGCAGCCACGGCGCCGGCCGGACCATGAGCCGGACGAAGGCCAAGAAGCTGTTCACCGTGGAAGACCAGGTGCGCGCCACCGCCCATGTCGAATGCCGGAAGGACAAGGACGTGATCGACGAGATCCCCATGGCCTACAAGGACATCGACGCCGTGATGGCGGCCCAGCGCGAGCTGGTGGAAGTGCTGCATACCCTGCGTCAGGTGGTGTGTGTGAAGGGATAGCGCGAGGCACGCCGAATACGGCCCGCCTCGACTGCAAGACAAGGAATCGAAAGATGAGCAAGGACCTGATCGAACTCGACGGCGCCGAAGGCGGCGGCCAGATCCTGCGCAGCGCGCTGAGCCTGTCGATGATCACCGGCAAGGCGCTGCGCATCGTCAATATCCGTGGCCGGCGTTCGCGGCCGGGACTGTTGCGCCAGCACCTCACGGCGGTGCGGGCGGCGGCGGAAATCTGCGGCGCGACGGTGGAAGGCGCGGAGCTGGGTTCGCGCAGCCTGACCTTCCGTCCTGGTGCGATCCTCGGCGGCGACTACCGCTTCGCCATCGGTAGTGCGGGCAGCGCCGTGCTGGTGCTGCAGACCCTGCTGCCGGCGCTGCTGTTCGCCGACGCACCGGGCAGCCTGGCGCTCAGCGGTGGCACCCACAACCCGCTGGCGCCGCCGGCCGATTTCATCGAGCGCACCTGGCTGCCCCTGCTGCGGCGCATGGGAGCGAGGGTGGATTTCGAGCTGCTGCGCCACGGTTTCATGCCGGCGGGAGGCGGCGAGCTGGTGGTGAGGGTGCTGCCCAGCGAGCTGCAGCCGTTGCACCTGATGGACGCTGGCGCCGAGCGCTCCCGCTCGGCCCGCGCCCTGCTGACGGGCGTACCCGGCCACGTCGCCGAGCGCGAACTGGAACGGGTCCGCCGCCACCGTGGCTGGAGCGCCGCCAACACCAAGGTAGTGCGCCTGCCCGAGGACCAGGGGCCGGGCAACGCGCTGCTGCTGGATATCGAGTGCGAGCAGCTGACGCTGGTGTTCTGCGCCTTCGGCCAGCCGGGCGTCAGCGCCGAGCGGGTTGCCGGCCAGGCGCTGCAGCAGGCGGATGCGTGGCGCACCAGCGGTACCGCCGTCGACGAACACCTGGCGGATCAGTTGCTGCTGCCGATCGCCCTGGCTGGCGGCGGCAGCTTCACCACTCCGCTGCTGAGCGATCACTTGCGGAGCAACCGCGCGGTGATCGAAGCTTTCCTGCCCATACGAATCGACTGCCAGGCCCATCCGGCGGGTGGCCAGCACATCCGCATCACACCGGTTTGACGCGTTCCTCACAGCTCGCCGGATAGATTGCTGACACGTCCCCTGCCGGGACGTGCCTCTCCATCCGGCGCGTGCGCCCGCCCATTGGCACACGGGAGTTCCCATGGCGCCCCGCGCCATCCTCATTCTGCTTCTGCTCGCACCGCTGGCCGGCTGCGAGACCACCCACCAGACGCTCATCGCCCAGGGCTATCCGCCCGCCTACGCCGACGGCTTCGACGACGGTTGCGGCAGTGGTCGCCAGGCGGCGGGCGCCATCACCGGCGAGTTCCGCAAGAACGTGCCGCGCTACCTCGATGAGCCGAAGTACGCCCTGGGCTGGAACGACGGCTTCCAGCAATGCCAGGCCATGCGCGTGAGCCAGGAGCGCCAGCAGTACGAAGAACAGCGCAACAGCGACCGGGACAGAGACTGGGAACAGCAGAAAGACCGTGCACTGTCCCGCGCCCTGCGCGGCAACTGACCGCTGCGGCAACCCTCCACCCCCGTACGGCGCCGCGCGCTTGATTCCGGTCAAGCCGCGCCCCGTCCGTCTGGCCTCTTCTTGAACTCAGAACAAACCAGAAAAGCCTGAGAAAAAGGAGACTCCACATGCAGCCCATCAAACTGGTCCTGGGCAGTCTGCTGCTGGCCGTGAGCACGGCGGCGGCGCAAGCGAACGCCGACGTCCTGCGCGACAACGCCAACAGCATCTTCAAGCCCATCCCGGAGCAGGCCAGCGACAAGCTCGACCCCAACCAGATCGAACTGGGCCGGCAGCTGTTCTTCGAGCCGCGCCTGTCCGCCAGTCACGTGATCAGCTGCAACACCTGCCACAACATCGGCACCGGCGGTGCCGACAACGTGCCCGCGTCCAGCGGCCATGCCTGGCAGAAAGGCGCGCGCAACTCGCCCACCGTGTTCAACGCGGTGTTCAACGTTGCGCAGTTCTGGGATGGCCGCGCCAAGGACCTGGAAGAACAGGCCAAGGGCCCGGTGCAGAACCCGGTGGAGATGCACAACACACCGAAGAACGTCGAGGCCACGCTGCGCAGCATGCCGGAGTACGTCGCCTCCTTCGAAAAGGCCTTCCCCAGCGACAAGCAACCGGTCAGCTTCGACAACATGGCCCGCGCGCTGCAGGCCTTCGAGTCGACCCTGATCACCCCGGACTCGCGCTTCGACCTTTACCTCAAGGGCGACGACAACGCCCTCGACGCCAAGGAGAAAAGGGGGCTGCAGACCTTCATGAGCTCAGGCTGCATCAGCTGCCACAACGGCGTGAACCTGGGCGGCCAGGCCTACTTCCCGTTCGGCCTGCTGAAGAAGCCCGACGGCAAGATCCTGCCCACCGGCGACAAGGGCCGCTTCGCGGTGACCAAGACGCAGAACGACCAGTACGTGTTCCGCGCCGCGCCCCTGCGCAACATTGCGCTGACCGCGCCGTACTTCCACAGCGGGCAGGTCTGGGACCTGGAGGAAGCGGTGGCGATCATGGGCACCGCGCAGCTGGGCAAGCAGTTGAACGCCGAGGAAGTCGGCGATATCGTCGCCTTCCTCAAGACCGCCACTGGCAAGCAGCCGAAGGTGGAATACCCGATCCTGCCGCCGAGTACCGCGACCACGCCCAAACCGGTGGATTAACGACAGGACTGCAGGACCGAGGGGGGCGCCCAGCCCTTGCTCGCGAACGAGCCGAGCAGCGGAGCCAGACCGATTCGCGAGCAAGCTCGCTCCTACGAAAAGCCTGCGCGAGCCACAAAGAAAAACGGGCCCATCGGGCCCGTTCTTCATTTCCAGGGTGCGATCAGACCACGCCCTGCGCCAGCATGGCGTCGGCGACCTTGACGAAGCCGGCGATGTTGGCGCCTTTCACGTAGTTGATCCGGCCATGCTCTTCGCCGTAGGCGACGCAGGCATGGTGGATGTTCTGCATGATGCTGTGCAGGCGCTGGTCCACCTCGCCGGCGGTCCACAGCAGGCGCATGGCGTTCTGGCTCATTTCCAGGCCGCTGGTGGCCACGCCGCCGGCGTTGGAAGCCTTGCCCGGCGCGTAGAGAATGCCGGCCTCGAGGAAGATATCCACAGCCTCCAGGGTCGACGGCATATTGGCGCCCTCGGCTACGCAGACACAGCCGTTGGCCAGCAGGGTGCGCGCATCACTGGCGTCCAGTTCGTTCTGAGTGGCGCAGGGCAGCGCGATGTCGCAGGCGAGCGCCCATGGACGCTGGCCGGCCAGGAAACGCAGGCCGGGGCCGGACATTTCGCTGAGACGGCCGCGACGGACGTTCTTCAGCTCCATGACTTCTTCCCACTGCTCCAGGGTCAGGCCCGCCTCGGCGAACAGGGTGCCTTCGGAGTCGGACAGCGAGATCACCTTGCCGCCCAGCTCCATCACCTTCTGCGCCGCGTACTGGGCAACGTTGCCGGAGCCGGAAATCGCCACGCGCTGGCCGTCGAAGCCGCTGTTGCGCGCCTTGAGCATTTCCTGGGCGAAGTACACGCAGCCGTAGCCGGTGGCCTCCGGGCGGATCAGGCTGCCGCCGTAGGCCAGGCCCTTGCCGGTCAGCACCGAGGTGAACTCGTTGGACAGGCGCTTGTACTGGCCGAACAGGTAGCCGATCTCGCGGGCGCCCACGCCGATGTCACCGGCCGGCACGTCGAGGTCCGCGCCGACATGGCGGAACAGCTCGCTCATGAACGACTGGCAGAAGCGCATGACTTCGGCGTCGCTCTTGCCCTTGGGATCGAAGTCCGAGCCGCCCTTGCCGCCGCCCATGGGCAGCGAGGTCAGCGAGTTCTTGAACACCTGCTCGAAGGCCAGGAACTTGAGCACCCCCAGGTTCACCGAGGGGTGGAAGCGCAGGCCGCCCTTGTACGGGCCGATGGCGCTGCTCATCTGCACGCGGAAACCACGGTTGACTCGCACGCGACCGGCGTCATCCACCCACGGCACACGGAACAGGATCGCGCGTTCGGGTTCGACGATACGCTCGACGATGCCGGCTTCCAGGTAGTGCGGATTGGCTTCGAGGAACGGCCAGAGGGAGCGCAGCACCTCTTCCACCGCCTGGTGGAACTCGGGCTGATCGGGGTCGCGCCGCTTGAGGCGCTCGAGGAACGAGTCAACGGATTGCGTCATGTCTACACCGGTACTTTTCTGGTTATGTGATGCTTTTTTGCCGGCAGACTCTAACAAGCTGAAACGCACACAGATAGTGCAAAGTGACGCCTTTATGAATCTTTTTGGTGCAAATATATAAACCAAGGCTCGCCGGCCCATGCAGAAAACCAGATTTTTGTATACAAAATCAATAGCGATCGCATGCAAACAAGTGGCTGAATGAGGAGCGCCATGACCACCCGACTCGCCGCTCTCCTGCTGAGCGCAGCACTCGCCAGTGCCAGCCTTCCCGCCCAGGCGGCCATGAAGCTGGGCAACTTCACCCAGTCCGGGACGCTGCTGGTGGCGGATACCTTCGACAGCGAGACGCTTCACAAGTCGGACTTCAGCACCGACGACCTCAAGCGCATGGCCCGGCAACTCGAAGAACAGCAGCGCACCCTGGCGGACCAGGCGCGGCTGATCGACAAGCTGGAGCGCCGGCTGGAAGAGCAGCAGCGCGCGCTGGACGATCTCAAGCGCAGCCGCTGAAGCACCGGGAAGAAAAACGCTGAAACGAAAACGGGGCCCGAAGGCCCCGTTTTCATGCAGAAGCGGCTTACGCCAGCTTCTTGTAGCGCACGCGGTGCGGCTGGGAAGCCGCGTCGCCCAGACGCTTCTTGCGGTCGGCTTCGAACTCGGTGTAGTTGCCTTCGAAGAAGGTCACCTTGCCGTCGTCCTCGTAGGAGAGGATGTGGGTGGCGATACGGTCCAGGAACCAGCGATCGTGGGAAATCACGATGGCGGCGCCGGGGAAGTCCAGCAGCGCTTCTTCCAGCGCACGCAGGGTTTCCACGTCGAGGTCGTTGGACGGTTCGTCGAGCAGCAGCACGTTGCCGCCCTGCTTCAGGGTCAGGGCCAGGTGCAGGCGGCCACGCTCACCACCGGAGAGGTCCTTGACGAACTTCTGCTGGTCGGCGCCCTTGAAGTTGAAGCGACCGACGTAGCTGCGCGACGGGACTTCGTAGTTGCCGATCTTGATCTGCTCGAAACCGTCGGAAACCTGTTCCCATACGGTCTTGCTGCCGTCCAGGCTGTCGCGGCTCTGGTCGACGCTGGCGATCTGCACGGTATCGCCGATCACGATGGAGCCCGAGTCCGGTTGCTCCTTGCCGGTCAGCATGCGGAACAGGGTGGATTTACCCGCGCCGTTACCACCGATCACGCCGACGATGGCGCCCTTGGGAATGCTCAGGGACAGGTCGTCGATCAGTACGCGATCGCCGTAGCCCTTGCTGACGTTGTGCAGCTCGATGACCTTGTCGCCCAGGCGCGGACCTGCGGGGATGTAGATCTCGTTGGTCTCGCTGCGCTTCTGGAATTCCTGCGACTGCATTTCCTCGAAGCGCTGCAGACGGGCCTTGGACTTGGCCTGGCGGCCCTTGGCGCCCTGGCGCACCCATTCCAGTTCGGCCTTCATGGCCTTGGCGTGGGAGGCTTCCTGCTTGGCTTCCTGGGCCAGGCGGTTGGCCTTGGATTCCAGCCAGCCGGAGTAGTTGCCTTCGAACGGGATGCCGTGGCCACGGTCCAGTTCCAGGATCCAGCCGGCGACGTTGTCGAGGAAGTAGCGGTCGTGGGTGATCGCCACCACGGTGCCCGGGAAGTCGTGGAGGAAGTGTTCCAGCCAGGCGACGGAGTCGGCGTCCAGGTGGTTGGTCGGTTCGTCCAGCAGCAGCATGTCCGGGGCGGACAGCAGCAGGCGGCAGAGCGCTACACGGCGCTTCTCGCCACCGGAGAGGTGCTCGATCTTGGCGTCCCACGGCGGCAGTCGCAGGGCGTCGGCGGCGACTTCCAGCTGACGCTCCAGGTTGTGGCCGTCGGAGGCATGGATGATCGCTTCCAGCTTGGCCTGCTCGGCGGCCAGGGCGTCGAAGTCGGCATCCGGATCGGCGTAGGCGGCATAGACTTCGTCCAGACGGGCCTGGGCGGCCTTGATCTGGCCGACGGCCTCTTCGACGATTTCACGCACGGTGGCCTGCGGATCGAGCTTGGGCTCCTGCGGCAGGTAGCCGACGTTGATGCCCGGCATCGGGCGGGCTTCGCCTTCGATCTCGGTGTCGACGCCAGCCATGATGCGCAGCAGGGTGGATTTACCCGCGCCGTTCAGGCCGAGCACGCCGATCTTGGCGCCGGGGAAGAACGACAGGGAGATGTCCTTGAGGATTTCACGCTTGGGCGGTACGACTTTGCCGACCCGATGCATGGTGTAGACGTATTGAGCCATGGATACCTGACTTCTGAGATGAAAAGTGATCGGAATGAGCCGGAATGGACTGCGGCAGTGCCGGCGCTGCTGGCCGGATACGGTGGAGCGCCCCACCGGCGGGCGCAGAGGGCCGGTTCAGGGCCTTCGCGCGAAGCATGGCGCGGTCATGTTCACCCGCGCGCGTGCGGCAAAGCTACCGGAATGGGCCAGGAAGGGCAAACGACGCTCGTCGGCCGTGCTGGCACATCGCCGTACTTCCGGGCATCCTAGCCATGCCGAATTCCGCCGTATCGCCCCCAGGTAACAGGTCCTTGTCTACAACACCCCGCCCGTCCCCGGACACCCTGACCCGACCTGGCCGCGTGGCGACCCGGACAGCCCTGATGCTGCTGGTATTGCTGATGCTCGGCCTGCTGGCCTGGCAGCTGCACCAGGAGTTCCGCAGCCAGGAACGCTTCGAGCGCGAGCGGGTGACGCTGCACAGCGAACAACTGGCCCAGCGCATCTCGCTGACCCTGGAGCTCAAGGCCATGGCCGCACAGGCCCTGCTCCGGCAACGCGACGACCGCGGCGATGTCGACGGCGAGCCCGCCCTGCTCAGCGGCTTGCGCCGCATCTATCCGGCCTTCCACAGCCTGGTGCGCCTGGACAGCAACGGCGTACCGCGGCGCGACTCCGCCATTGGCTTCAAGGATGCCGCCTTCCTGGCCGCCCTGCGCGAGCGCGGCGGCCAGCAGGACTATCACTACGCCTTCAGCGAAGAGAACGGCGGGGTGTTCTACATCTGGCTGCGCGCCACCGTGCCTGGCGGAGGGGACAGCATCATCCGCCTCGACGAGCGGCTCGCCCGCCGTGGCTGGAGCGGGCAGCTGCGTCCGAATGCGCCGCCATGGATTCTCGAAGACCAGGTACGGCACAAGGTCCTCGGCCGCTCCAGCGGTTCGCGCCCCGGCCCGCTTACCGCTGCCTCGCCGCTGGAGCAGGCGCAGAGCCTCGAAGCACTGCCGATCCAGAACACCGACTGGCAATTGCGCCCGCTGTTCGACGCCCAGCGCGTGCGCACCGCACTGCTGCCGCGGCTGGTCGGGGAACTGGCGCTGCTGCTGTTGCTCGCCGGCGTCACCGGCGGCGCCCTGCTGCGCCTGCAGCGTGAACAACAGAACCTGCGCGCGCTGACCGTCGACTCCCAGCAACGCCTGCGTCAGGCCGCGCAGGCGCTGGGCGCCATCGACGAGCGGGTGCTGGTGACCCGCGCCGACGGCCGCCTGGCCTACCTCAACCCGCAAGCGGAGCTACTGTTCGGCATCCCGGCCGACCAGGCCGCCAACCATCATCTGCTGGAACTCCTGCCGGGGCTGGGCGCCCAGCAGAGCGGCGAGGTCAGCCCGCTGGACAACGGCAGCACCGAGCTGGTCCGGGTCAACCATACCGGGCAGCCGCGTCTGTTCGCGGTCAGCCGCCGCCCGCTGGACGACAATCCCCTCGCACCGGAGCTGCCATGGCTGCTGCGCGACAACCTCCCGCACGGTGGCCAGGTCTGGGTGCTGCGCGACGTCACCGAGGAACAGCAGGCGCTGCATATCCTCGAAGAGACGCGGCGGCGCTACCAGGACATCTTCGACGGCGTCGGCGTCGCCCTCTGTGTGCTCGACCTGTCGGCACTGCGGCAGAACCTGGTGGACCTCAACCTGCGCCGGCAGAACGATCTGCAGGAGTGGATCGCCGCGCAACCCGAGCGTCTGCCCGGGCTGCTGCGCCAGGTGCGCATCACCGAGATCAACAACGTCGCCAAGCGCCTGATGGGCGTCAGCACCACCGAGCAGGCCTGGCAGGTGCTGTTCGGCAGCGCCGGCATGCGCCCGGACGGGGTGCGCAGCAAGATGCTCGACGCGGTGCTGGCCGGCCACGGCATGATCGAGCTGGAAGCCTGCATCCAGACGCGCCAGGGCGAGCAGCGCCACCTCTGGCTGCAACTGCGTGTGCCGGAGATGATCCAGGACTTCCACGCGGTCACCCTCAGCCTCTCCGACATCACCTCGCGCAAGCAGGTCGAGCTGTCGCTGGTCGAGCGCGAGAAGTTCTGGTCCGACGCCGTGCGCGCGGTGCCCGACACCCTGTACATCCACGACATCGCCGCGCGCCGGGTGATCTTCAGCAATCACAACCTCGGCTACCAGCTCGGCTACAGCCCCGACGAGCTGCGGGCGATGGGCGAGCGCTTCTGGGAAAAGGTCCTGCACCCGGACGACGTCGAATACTACTGGCGCGTGCGCAACCTGCAGCAGGTGGTGGGCGACGGCCTGCTGCTCGACAGCCAGCTGCGCTGGCGCCACCGCGACGGCAGCTGGCACTGGTTCGACGTCCGCGAGCAGGCCTTCACCCGCGACGCCGCCGGCCGCGTGGCCCGGCTGATCGGCGTGGCCAAGGACATCACCGACACCGTCGAGGCGCACAACTCCCTGCGCGAGAGCAGCCGCCGCTACCGCATGCTGGCCGAGAGCATCAGCGACGTGATCGTCTCCACCGACGCCCAGGTCAAGCTCAACTATGTCAGCCCGTCGATCCAGCAGGTGTTCGGCTACAGCGCGGACTGGGTGCTGCACAACGGCTTCCAGCAGGTGGCCGCCAACCCGGCGCAACTGGAACGCCTGAGCGCACTGCTGGAGCGGCTGCACGACGCCATCGGTGAGCCCACGCGCCTCGCCGAGCTGCGCGAGAACACCGAGCCGCAGCTGTTCACCCTCGACTGCATACATGCCGATGGGCACAAGATTCCGGTGGAGCTGCGCATCGCCCTGATGTGGGACGACCACGGTTGCTTCGAGGGCCTGCTCGGCGTCGCCCGCGACATCAGCCAGCAGCGCCGCGCGGAACGCGAGATGCGCATGGCCGCCACGGTATTCGAGCACTCCACGGCGGCGATCATGGTCACCGACCCGGTCGGCTACATCGTGCAGATCAACGACTCCTTCACCCGCCTCACCGGCTACCAGGCCGAGGAAGTGCTGGACCAGTTGCCGCGCCTGCTCACCGCCGACCGCCAGGAGGCCAACCAGCTCAAGCACGTGCTGGACAGCCTGCGCAAAAGCGGTAGCTGGGAAGGCGAGATCCTGCAGAAGCGCAAGAACGGCGAGCTGTATCCGTCCTGGGTCGGCATCACCGCCGTGCACGACGAGGAAGGCGACCTGGTGAGCTTCGTCTGCTTCTTCAGCGACATCAGCGAGCGCAAGGCCAGCGAGCGGCGCATTCACCGCCTGGCCTACTACGACGCCCTGACCCACCTGCCCAACCGCACGCTGTTCCAGGACCGCCTGCACACCGCGCTGTTGCAGGCGGAGCGACACCAGCAGTGGGTGGTGCTGATGTTCCTCGACCTCGACCGCTTCAAGCCGATCAACGACTCCCTCGGCCACGCCGCGGGCGACCGCATGCTCAAGGAAGTGGCCGAGCGCCTGAGCCACTGCGTCAGTGACGACGACACCGTGGCGCGCATGGGCGGCGACGAGTTCACCCTGCTGCTGCCCGGCCAGGGCGACCGTGAGCGGGCGCTCCGCCAGGCGATCCAGGTGGCCGAACAGATCCTCGCCAGCCTCGCCCGTCCCTTCACCCTCGAAGGCCGCGAATTCTTCGTCACCGCCAGCATCGGCGTGGCGCTGTCGCCGCAGGACGGCGCCGAGCTCAGCCAGTTGATGAAGAACGCCGACACGGCGATGTACCACGCCAAGGAGGTGGGCAAGAACAACTTCCAGTTCTACCAGGCCGAGATGAACGCCCGCGCGCTGGAGCGCCTGGAACTGGAAAGCGACCTGCGCCGCGCCATCGAGCAGGAAGAATTCATCCTGCATTACCAGCCGCAGTTCACCGGTGACGGCCGCCGCCTCACCGGCGCCGAGGCGCTGCTGCGCTGGCAGCATCCCAAGCGCGGGCTGATCCCGCCGACGGAGTTCGTTCCGGTGCTGGAAGAGCTGGGCCTGGTGGCCCAGGTCGGCGACTGGCTGCTTGAGCAGGCCTGCCTGCAGCTCAAGGCCTGGCACCGCGACAAGGTACGGGTGCCGAAAGTCTCGGTGAATCTCTCCGCCCGGCAGTTCGCCGACGGCCAGCTGGGCGAGCGCATCGCCGGCATCCTCCGCGACACCGGCATTCCGCCGGCGTGCCTGGAACTGGAGCTGACCGAAAGCATCCTGATGAGCGACGTGTCCCAGGCCATGCAGATTCTCCGCGGGCTGAAGCGTCTGGGCCTGGCGATCGCGGTGGACGATTTCGGCACCGGCTACTCCTCGCTCAACTACCTCAAGCAGTTCCCCATCGACGTGCTGAAGATCGACCGCAGCTTCGTCGACGGCCTGCCCCATGGCGAGCAGGACGCGCAGATCGCCCGCGCCATCATCGCCATGGCCCACAGCCTGAACCTCATGGTGATCGCCGAGGGCGTGGAGAGCCACGACCAGCTGGAGTTCCTGCGCCAGCACGGCTGCGACGAGGTACAGGGCTTCCTCTTCGGCCGCCCGGTGCCGGCGGACCAGTTCGCCGCGCTGTTCGCCAGCAACGCGATCTTCCTGCTCGGCTGATCGCCGAGCAGCTGCAAGCTGCAAGCTGCAAGCTGCAAGCCAGCTCAGGATGGCCTGGCTTCTCGCCTGAAGCTTGTGGCTTGGCGCTTGCAGCTGGCCGTGAAGGCCATTTGTCAGCCACATGACCGCCTTTCATGTGCCAGCACAGCCGCCTTGGGTTAGAATGCGCGCCTTTCCCCAGCACCCGATCCTTAAGAGGACCGCCATGTTCAGCCGTGATTTGACCCTCGCCCGCTACGATGCCGAACTCTTCGCCGCGATGGAGCAGGAAGCCCAGCGCCAGGAAGAGCACATCGAGCTCATCGCCTCCGAGAACTACACCAGCCCGGCGGTGATGGAAGCCCAGGGTTCGGTGCTGACCAACAAGTATGCCGAAGGTTATCCGGGCAAGCGCTACTACGGTGGCTGCGAGTACGTCGACGTCGTCGAGCAGCTGGCCATCGACCGCGCCAAGCAGCTGTTCGGCGCCGACTACGCCAACGTCCAGCCGCACGCCGGCTCCCAGGCCAACTCCGCCGTCTACCTGGCCCTGCTCAACGCCGGTGACACCATCCTGGGCATGAGCCTGGCCCACGGCGGTCACCTGACCCACGGCGCCAGCGTTTCCTCCTCCGGCAAGCTGTACAACGCCGTGCAGTACGGCATCGACGCCAACGGCCTGATCGACTACGACGAAGTCGAGCGCCTGGCCGTCGAGCACAAGCCGAAGATGATCGTCGCCGGCTTCTCCGCCTACTCCCAGGTGCTGGACTTCGCCCGCTTCCGCGCCATCGCCGACAAGGTCGGTGCCTACCTGTTCGTCGACATGGCCCACGTGGCCGGTCTGGTCGCCGCTGGCGTCTACCCGAACCCGGTGCCGTTCGCCGACGTGGTCACCACCACCACCCACAAGACCCTGCGCGGCCCGCGCGGCGGCCTGATCCTCGCTCGCAAGAACGAAGAGATCGAGAAGAAGCTGAACTCCGCCGTCTTCCCGGGCGCCCAGGGTGGCCCGCTGGAGCACGTGATCGCCGCCAAGGCCGTGTGCTTCAAGGAAGCCCTGCAGCCCGAGTTCAAGGCCTACCAGCAGCAGGTCCTGAAGAACGCCCAGACCATGGCCAGCGTGTTCATCGAGCGCGGCTTCGACGTGGTTTCCGGCGGTACCCAGAACCACCTGTTCCTGCTGTCCCTGATCAAGCAGGACATCACCGGTAAGGACGCCGACGCCGCCCTGGGTCGCGCCTTCATCACCGTGAACAAGAACAGCGTGCCGAACGACCCGCGTTCCCCGTTCGTCACCTCCGGCCTGCGCATCGGCACCCCTGCCGTCACCACCCGCGGCTTCAAGGAAGCCGAGTGCCGCGAGCTGGCCGGCTGGATCTGCGACATCCTGACCAACATGGGCGACGAGTCCGTGGTGGACAGCGTGCGCGAGAAGGTCAAGGCCATCTGCGCCAAGTTCCCGGTATACGGCGCCTAAGCTGAAACCGCGAACCGCTATACGAAAAAGCCCGGCTGATGCCGGGCTTTTTCATGTCTGCGATTTGGTCGGCGCGACGTGGCTCCTACAAAAGCAGGCACCGGAGCGGGCCATCCCCCCTTTATTACGGTTGCCCACTCGACTTCTGCTCCGGCTGGACCGGAACCTGCCGTAGCTCATTGAGCTGCCGCACCAGCGTTTCCGCCTCGGCCTGGCTGGCGAACCCCTGCAGCGTCACCCGGCCATCGGTCACCGGACGCTCGACCCTGGGCAACAGGCGCAGTTGCCCATCGATCACCACCGCCAGGGCCTTGCCCTGCTCCTCGCGGGTCAGGCGTGCCAGGCGCTGGCTGGCGTCAGGGGTGAACTGCACCTGTACCGCGGGCTTGCCGTCGGCGACGCTGGCCAGTTCGGCCTGCTGTACGTCGCGCTGGGTCAGGGTCGGCTGGGTCGTCACCAGCACCGCCTTGCCCTGCGGGTCGGCCAGGGTGCGGGTGCTGGCCGAGGCGCGCTCGGCCAGGGCGTGGACGTCGAAGCTGTGCTGCGGGGCGGTCGGCGGAGCACCGGCGCAGGCGGCCAGCAGTGCAGCTAGAAGGAACGGTATCGAGCGTTTCATCGGATGCGAATCAGGCAGAACGGCCAATCAGGCCAGGGTCATATAGAGAGTCAGACCACCTTCGTGGCACAAGTTGCACTCCCTTGGTCGGCACCCGCGACTATGCTGGATGACGAACGGATGCTGGCGGTCCGGTCAGAAATTCTCCGGCGCGGGACGAGCTGGTATCATGCGCGCCTTTTTGCCGGCCACAAGAAAAGGCGCAGGGCCCATCTGGGCATGCACCTTGCTTTTCCCGGCCAGAACGATAACGGCGCGAGAGCGCCACGGGGAGCCAAACATGCTGGAAAAGCTGTTCCAACTCAAGGCGCACAATACCAACGTGCGCACCGAGATCCTGGCGGGTATCACCACCTTCCTGACCATGGCCTACATCCTCTTCGTCAACCCGAGCATCCTCGGCGAAACGGGCATGGACAAGGGCGCGATCTTCGTCGCCACCTGCCTGGCCGCCGCCATCGGTTCGGCGGTGATGGGCCTGATCGCCAACTACCCGATCGCCCTGGCTCCCGGCATGGGCCTGAACGCCTTCTTCACCTACACCGTGGTCCTGCACATGGGCCACACCTGGCAGGTGGCGCTCGGTGCGGTGTTCCTCTCCGCGTGCATGTTCTTCATCATTTCGATCTTCCGCATCCGCGAATGGATCATCAACAGCATCCCACTGGCGCTGCGCTCGGCCATTGCCGCGGGCATCGGCCTGTTCCTCGCGCTGATCGCGCTGAAGGAGTCGGGCATCGTCGTTGCCAACGCCGCCACCCTGGTGGGCATGGGTGACCTGGCCAAGCCCGAGCCGCTGCTGGCAATCCTCGGCTTCATCCTGATCGTCGCCCTGGAAGCCCGCCGCGTGACCGGCGCGGTGATGATCGGCATCCTGGTGGTGACCTTCATCGCCATCGCCCTGGGCGTCTCCAAGTTCGGCGGCGTGGTGTCGATGCCACCGTCGCTGGCGCCGACCTTCCTACAACTGGACATCAAGGGCGCCCTGGACATCGGCCTGACCAGCGTGATCTTCGCCTTCCTCTTCGTCGACCTGTTCGACAACTCCGGCACCCTGATCGGCGTGGCCAAGCGCGCCGGTCTGATGGGCAAGGACGGACACATGCCGAAGATGGGCCGCGCCCTGATCGCCGACAGCACCGCCGCCATGTTCGGCTCGCTGCTGGGCACCTCCACCACCACCAGCTACATCGAGTCGGCGGCGGGGGTTTCCGCCGGCGGCCGCACCGGCCTGACCGCCATCGTGGTCGCCGTGCTGTTCCTGCTGGCACTGTTCTTCGCCCCGCTGGCGGGCAACGTCCCGGCTTTCGCCACCGCGCCGGCGCTGTTCTTCGTCGCCGTGCTGATGGCCTCGGGCCTGGCCGAGATCGACTGGGACGACCTGACCGTCGCAGCTCCCGTGGTGGTCACCGCCCTGGCCATGCCGCTGACCTTCTCCATCGCCAACGGCATCGCCTTCGGCTTCATCACCTGGACCGCCTGCAAACTGCTGTCCGGCCGCTTCCGCGAGCTGAACCCGGCGCTGGTCATCCTGTCCGTGCTCTTCGTGATCAAGCTGGGCTGGTACAACGCCTGATTTTTCTTTCGCGGCATGGGTATCGCTGCGCTCCACCCATCCTACAAGCGGCACTGATGTAGGATGGCGTGGAGCGAAGCGATACCCATCAAATGCCGCCGCCTCCACACGAGTTACCCGCCCCATGAGCAGTCCGCGTTTCGATCCCTCCCAATACGACAGCCAACTGGCCGACAAGGCCGCGCGCCTGCGCGAGCTGCTGGCGCCCTTCGCCGCGCCGGAGCCGGAGGTGTTCGATTCGCCCCGCGAGCATTACCGCCTGCGCGCCGAGTTCCGCCTGTGGCGCGAGGGCGAGGCACGCCATTACGCGATGTTCGAGCAGGGCGACAAGCACACGCCGATCCTGATCGAACAGTTCCCCATCGCCAGCCAGCGCATCAATGAACTGATGCCGCGCCTGAAAGCCGCCTGGGCCGAGCCGACGCTGGGCCACAAGCTGTTCCAGGTGGAATTCCTCACCACCCTGGCGGGCGACGCGCTGATCACCCTCTGCTACCACCGCCCGGTGGACGCTGCCTGGCAGGCCGCCGCCGAGAAGCTGGCTGCGGAGCTGGGCGTCAGCATCGTCGGCCGCTCCCGTGGCAAGCGCTTGGTCGTCGGCCGTGATTACGTGAATGAAGAACTGACCGTTGCCGGCCGCAGCTTCCGTTACCGTCAGCCGGAGGGCGCCTTCACCCAGCCCAACGGCGAGGTCTGCCAGAAGATGCTCAACTGGGCGTACGAAGCCCTGGGCCAGCGCGACGACGACCTGCTGGAGCTGTACTGCGGCAACGGCAACTTCACCCTGCCGCTGGCCACCCGTGTGCGCAAGGTGCTGGCCACCGAGATCAGCAAGACCTCAGTGAACGCCGCCCTGGCGAACCTGGCCGATAACGCCGTGGACAACGTGACCCTGGTGCGCCTGTCCGCCGAGGAGCTGACCCAGGCGCTCAATGACGTGCGCCCGTTCCGCCGCCTGGCCGACGTGGACCTGAAGTCCTATGACTTCGGCAGCGTATTCGTCGACCCGCCGCGCGCCGGCATGGACCCGGACACCTGCGAGCTGACCCGCCGCTTCGACAGCATCCTGTACATCTCCTGCAACCCGGAGACCCTGGCGCAGAACATCGCCCAGCTGCACGACACCCACCAGGTCAGCCGCTGCGCCCTGTTCGACCAGTTCCCCTACACCCACCACATGGAAGCCGGCGTGCTGCTGACCCGCCGCTGAGCACTCTTCGCCCAACAGCGGGCCGCCCAACCAAGGGTTGGGCGGCACCCTCCCCGCCAGGGGCTAGGCTTGGGGGACAACAGCCAGAGTACCGTCCATGCCCCGCCTGATCCTGCCCCTTCTGCTCCTCCTGCTGGCCGGCTGCGCCAGCGATCCCGCCAGTGTCAGCGTTTCGCCGAACGCCGACGGTCACCAGAGCACCTTCTTCATCCAGGCCGTGCGCGCGCCGGGCCACCGCGACGACCTCGAAGACCGCTTCGACCTCGGCGTCCGCCGGGCGCTGGAGGCCAAGGGTTATCGCTACCAGGAAAATGCGGGAGATCTGCGAGTGATCTACATGCTCGGCCTGGACACCCAGACCGGCGTGATCCAGCGGCCGGTGGCAACCCAGGCGGGTGTGATCACCCAGACGCAGATCGCCGACTCCGAACAGGCCCGGCTGGCCCTGCGGATTCTCGACGATGCCTCGGGCGAGGTGCTGCTCCAGGCCCAGGTGGCGCGCCAGCTGCACGATCCGTCCCTGACCCAGCAGGCGTTCGACGACGCCATCGCCCGGCTGCTGCAGGAATTCCCCGCACACGCCGGACGCTGAGAGAGGCTCTGGATATCAGCTGTAGTTGGACGGCGACTTGCGGACGAACTTGATGCTGTACTTGAAGTCAGCCTTGCGCGTGACGCTGATGGCGCGGCGGGTCACGGTGTCGATGGTGACGTTCCAGTAGCCGGTGCTGGGCACCTTGATCTTCGCGGGGAAACGGTCGAACGCGCCGCCGTGGTAGGCGTGGCGGCCGCCGTTCTTGAAGCTGCGGAAATTGGCGTCGGTCATCAGGCGGATGTTGCAGGTCATGGAGCACTCGATGACCACCAGATCGCCTTCGTTCAGGTGTTCACGTTGATGTACGAACTTCATCTTTGGCCCCGCACCGGTTCTTCCGCAAAATCAATACGATAGCACGACACGCGGGGTAACCCGGCATTCCGGGTGCGTTGAGCCGCGCCGCTCATCCGGAGGCAACCGCTGCCTCCCGCGGCTCACAGGCCTTCGAAGTCCGCGCGATGCTCGTCCGACTCGTCATGGTCGTCAGGCTTCCTGGCCGAGGGCGGGGTCGAGCGGTTGCGCGACTGCCGCTCCAGCCAGTAGAGCGCGAGTATCGCCAGCGCGGAAATCGCTCCGCGATAGACCACGCCGGCCAGCTGCGCGTCCACCGCCATCCCGCCTTCGGTCCAGGCGATCAGCAGGCGCGACAGGGTCAGGGTGAGCTGCACCAGGATCACCAGGATCAGCGCCGGGCGCACCAGCAGGCGGCGGCGCAGGGCGAATACCAGGAACAGCGCGAGGGCGAACTGGTGCCCGCCATAGAACACCCGGGCATCGCTCACGGAGGAAGGTTCCATCAGTAGCATGCCGCTGAGGTTGGCCATTTCGTAGGGGCGTATCCAATACAGCAGCCCCAGGCCACCCCACACCAGAGCCTGGACCAACAGGACGAGACGGGCGAAGAGCATGCTCTTTCTCCTTGGCCGAACAGCCATTTCCAACACGTCCACACCTGCGACCCAGTGCCGCGGACGCATCACCGATCAGCTACAGACCCCGGAAGACGCGGCAAGTTCGGGGCCTCCGTCATATATAGATACAGCTGATGGATGGGGTGGTCCAGCCACCGGGAGTATCCTCGGGCGCTTCCGGTCCTCGAGGTTTCCACCATGCGTACCCTGCTTCTGCTCACCGCCCTTGTCGCCGGCGCCGCCCAGGCCGCCGAGCCGCTGACCATCGACGTGCACCGCGATGCCAACTGCAGCTGCTGCAAGGACTGGATCAAGCACCTGGAGAACAACGGTTTCACCGTCAACGACCATGTGGAGGCGGACATGAGTGCAGTGAAGACCAGACTCGGCGTGCCTTACAGCATGGGCTCGTGCCATACCGGGGTGATCGACGGCAAGTTCGTCGAGGGCCATGTGCCGGCAGCCGACGTACTCAAGCTGCGCGAGCGCGCGGACCTGGCTGGCGCCGCCGTACCCGGCATGCCGGTGGGCTCGCCGGGCATGGAAATGGGCGACCGCCACGACGCCTACCAGGTGGTTGGCCTGACCAGGACCGGCAAGCGTGAAGTGCTGGCGGACTACCCCGCGCACTGACTCGGCTCGCTACTACCGGGAAATACTGCAAATGAAAGGGGCGGCCAGTTGGCCGCCGCTTTTTTATTCCGCCTTCGCCGGCAACAGGCCGTCGGCGCGGAACATCGCCTTGATCCCCCGCACCGCCTGGCGCAGGCGGTCGCGGTTCTCGATCAGGGCGAAGCGCACATGGTCATCGCCGTAGTCGCCGAAGCCGATGCCCGGCGACACCGAGACCTTGGCGTCCTTGAGCAGCTTCTTGGCGAACTCCAGAGAGCCCAGGTGCGCATAGGCATCGGGAATCTTCGCCCAGATGTACATGGAGGCCTTGGGGTTCTCCACCATCCAGCCGGCTTCGTGCAGACCTTTCACCAGCACGTCGCGGCGTTTCTGGTACTGCTCGGCGATGTCGCGCACGCACTGCTGGTCTCCTTCCAGCGCGGCGATGGCCGCCACCTGCAGCGGGGTGAAGGTGCCGTAGTCGTGGTAGCTCTTGATCCGCGCCAGTGCCGAGACCAGCTCCGGGTTGCCGACCATGAAGCCGATGCGCCAGCCGGCCATGTTGTAGCTCTTGGACAGGGTGAAGAACTCCACCGCGATGTCCTTGGCGCCGGGCACCTGCATGATCGACGGGGCCTTCCAGCCGTCGAAGGTGATGTCCGCATAGGCCAGGTCGTGCACCACCAGCACGTCGTAGCGCTTGGCGAGATCGACCACGCGCTCGAAGAAGTCCAGCTCCACGCACTGCGCGGTGGGGTTGGACGGGAAGCCGAGGATCATCATCTTCGGCTTGGGAATGGATTCGCGGATCGCCCGCTCCAGCTCGTTGAAGAAGTCGATCCCCGGCACCAGGGGCACCGAGCGCACCTGGGCGCCGGCGATCACCGCGCCGTAGATGTGGATCGGGTAGCTGGGGTTGGGCACGAGGATGGTGTCGCCGTGGTCCAGGGTGGCGAGCATCAGGTGCGCCAGGCCTTCCTTGGAACCGATGGTGACGATGGCCTCGGACTCGGGGTCGATCTGCACGTCGTAGCGATCGCGGTACCAGTGCGAGATGGCGCGGCGCAGGCGCGGAATGCCACGGGAAGTGGAATAGCCGTGGGTGTCCTCGCGCTGGGCGACCTGGCAGAGCTTCTCGACGATGTGCGGCGGCGTGGCCCCGTCCGGGTTGCCCATGGACAGGTCGATGATGTCCTCGCCACGGCGGCGGGCGGCCATCTTCAGTTCCGCGGTGATATTGAAAACGTAGGGGGGCAGGCGATCGATGCGCGCAAAGCGACGAGCTGAACGGGGTTCAGTCATGGTGTCCTCTGATGAACGTAGGCGCCCGGAACCGTCCGAGCGACGCCGGCCACTGCGGTGGCCTGGAAAGCGCGGCGCTGTGACGGGCGCTTTCTTGTCGGCGAACATATAGCTCGCTAGGCTGGCTGTCGAGTTTTTCTTATCGGCCGCTCAGACGCGGCCCCTGGAGTCCCATGTCCCCCCTTCAGTATTGGCAACTCGACGTCTTCGCCCAGCAACCGCTGAGCGGCAACGGCCTGGCGGTGTTCCCCGACGCGCGCAGCCTGCCGGATGCGACGCTGCTGGCGTTGACGCAGGAACTGCGCCAGTTCGAATCCATCTTCCTGTTCCCCTCCGCTACGCTGGACACCTATTCGGCGCGCATCTTCACCCCCGAAGAGGAACTGCCGTTCGCCGGCCACCCGGTGCTGGGCGCCGCCGCGCTGCTGCACCACCTGCACCAGCGCGGCGAGGAGGAGCTCTGGACCCTGCAACTGGCCGCCAAGGACGTGAAGGTCGCCACCCGCAAGCGCGGCGCCGGTTTCCACGCCGAGATGAACCAGGGCACGGCGGATTTCGGCAACGTGCTGGATGACGAGACCCGTCGCGGGTTCGCCGAGGCCTTCTCGCTGTCCGCCGCCGACCTCGCCGACTACCCCGCCGTCGTGGTCAGCACCGGCCTGCCCTACCTGCTGCTGCCCGTGAAAGGCGAAGCCCTGGGCCGCGTGCGGCAGCGCACGGACGTGAGCGCCGAGCTGGCGAAGCTCCACGCCGCCTTCGTTTTCGTGCTGGATGTGGATAACCGCGAGGGCCGTACCTGGGATGGCGCCGGCATCATCGAGGACGTCGCCACCGGCAGTGCCGCCGGCCCCGTCGCCGCCTACCTGGTGGAGCTGGGCAAGGCCCGCCATGGCGAGCCGTTCCACCTCTCCCAGGGCCGCTTCGTCGGCCGCCCCAGCCGCCTCGACGTACTGGTCGGACACGACGACGAGGTCCGCGTCGGCGGCGATGTGCAACTGCTCGCCCGTGCCGAACTGCTGCACCGCCTGGCCTGACGATCGGGCTGGCGGCGCAGCCCCCCCGAGACAACACTGAATCAACTTCCTCAAGGAGACGCCGCCATGCTCTGGCGCAAAGGACGACGCAGCGACAACGTGGTGGACGCACGGGACGAAACCGGCGGCGGCATGGGCGGTGGCGGCGGCCCGCGCATCGGCGGACGCGGCCTCAGCCTGGGTGGCGTGGCCATCGTCGTGGTGGTCGGCCTGCTGATGGGCCAGGACCCCATGCAGATCCTCGGCTCGCTGCTCGGCCAGATGGACGTCTCGCAACAGGCGCCGAGCCGCCCGGTGCAGGGCAAGCCGGCCAACCCCAACGACCCGCAGGTGGAATTCGTCCGCTCCATCCTCGGCGACACCGAGGACACCTGGGGAGAAATCTTCGCCCGCAGCAACGCCCAGTACGAGCAGCCCAAGCTGATCCTGTTCAACGGCGGAGTGAATTCAGCCTGTGGCTTCGCCTCCTCGGCGGTCGGCCCCTTCTATTGCCCGGGCGATCATCGCGTCTACCTCGACCTCGGCTTCTTCCGCGAGATGGAGCAGAAGTTCTCGGCCGCCGGCGACTTCGCCCAGGCCTACGTGATCGCCCACGAGGTCGGCCACCACGTGCAGAACCTGCTGGGCATTTCCGCCAAGATCCAGGCCGCCCGTCAGCGCGGTGCGCGCATGGAAGGCGCCGATGGCCTGTCGGTGCGCCAGGAACTGCAGGCCGACTGCTTCGCCGGGGTCTGGGCCAATCACGCCCAGCAGCGCCTGAACTGGCTGGAGCCGGGCGACGTGGAAGAAGCGCTGAATGCCGCCAACGCCATCGGTGACGACCACCTGCAGCGCCAGGCGCGCGGCACCGTGATGCCCGACTCCTTCACCCACGGCTCGTCGGCGCAGCGCGTGCGCTGGTTCAAGCTGGGCTTCCAGAGCGGCTCGCCGGGCAAGTGCGATACGTTCAAGGCGCAGACGCTGTAATCCCCGTAGGGCGTACAACCGTTCGCGGTTGTACGCCGACTCACCTCAGCACATCGGCCGGCTCCAGGCCGGGTTCGGAGCGCCCGGAAACCAAGGTCAAACGGCGTCTGACGTCGAACGTTATACGTTCTGCGTTCCTGACTACCGACAGGCCTACAAGCTACGGCTCAGCACGTACAGGAAGTACTCCGGGTCCACCGGCTTGAGCACGACTTCCAAGACGTTCAGCCCCATCGCCTCGATTAGGTCGAGGGTGTCGGCCTGGCCTGAAAGGACGATGATCGGCAGGAAGGTGCCGATGGCGTTGAGATCGCGGATCAGCTCCAGTCCCGCCCCCTTGCGCTCCATCGGCAGGTCGGTGATCAGCAGGTCGATGTCCGACTCATCCCGGCGAATACGGCGTAGTGCTTCGGCCGCGCTGTGGGCGATCAGGCAACGGAAGTCGGCAGTCTCGATCAACTCGCACAACCCGGCCAACACCTCGGGATCGTCCTCAACCAGTAGCGCCACGGGTTTGCGCGGAGTCGGCGTGGTGACTTCCCGCAGTGCCGCGAGCTCTTCCTCGTCGAGAATGTCCGGGGTGACCATGACTGCAATACCACCCGTAGAGGCCTATTCGACCAGTATAGAAGCAGCTGGCCATCACTCACCCTGGCCAGGGACGGCGGATAAAAAAGGGCCGCTCGAAGGCGGCCCTGGAAAGACGCCGGCAAGGCCGGCGCGTGGGATCAGCTCGCCTTGGCCAGCCCGGCCGCTCCCAGGCGCTCGGCGATCTCGCCGAGGATGCTGGGATCGTCGATGGTGGAAGGCGGCGCGTATTCCTCGCCATCGGCGATCTTGCGCAACACCGCGCGGAGGATCTTGCCGGAGCGGGTCTTGGGCAGGCGCTTGACCACCACCGCGCGCTGGAAGCAGGCCAGTGCACCGATGCGTTCGCGCACCAGCGCCACCAGCTCGCGCTGCAATACGTCCTCGGCAATCCTGGCGTCGTCCTTGAGCACCACCAGGCCCAGCGGCACATGGCCCTTGAGATTGTCCGCCACGGCCAGCACCGCACACTCGGCCACCGCATCATGCAGCGCCAGCAGCTCCTCCATCTCGCCAGTGGAGAGGCGGTGGCCGGAGACGTTAATCACGTCATCGGTCCGGCCCATGATGTAGACGAAACCCTCCTCGTCCACATAGCCGCCGTCGCCGGTGTGGTAGTAGCCGGGATAGGTCTTCAGGTAGGCCTGCAGGTAGCGCGGATGATCATTCCACAGGGTCTGCGCGCAACCGGGCGGCAGCGGCAGGGCGATGACGATGGAGCCCTGCTCGTTCGGGCCCAGTACGCGGCCTTCGTCATCCACCACCTGCACGTGGTAGCCCGGCACCGCACGGTTGGTGGAACCGGCGCGCAGGTCGTGGCCGTCCAGGCCGGTACAAGGCGCGGTCACCGGCCAGCCGGTCTCGGTCTGCCACCAGTGGTCGTGCACCGGTTTGCCGGTGAGTTCCTCCAGCCAGTGCTGGGTGCTGCTGTCGAGCTTCTCGCCAGCGAGGAACAGGTGGCGCAGCGAACTCAGGTCGTAGTGCTTGAGCAGATCGCCGTGGGGGTCTTCCTTGCGGATCGCGCGGATCGCCGTGGGCGCGCAGAACAGGCTGTTGACCTTGTGCTCCTCGATCACCCGCCAGTAACTGCCGGCATCCGGTGTGCGCACCGGCTTGCCCTCATAGAACACCGTGGTGCAGCCATTCATCAGCGGGCCATAGACGATCAGCGAGTGGCCGACCACCCAGCCGACATCCGACACGCCCCACCAGACATCGCCCGGCTGCAGGCCGAAGATGGTCGGCAGCGCATAGTGCAGCGCCACCGCGTGGCCACCGTTGTCGCGCACGATGCCCTTGGGTTTCCCGGTGGTTCCGGAGGTGTACATGATGTACAGCGGGTCGCCGCTGACCAGTTCCACCGGTTCCGCCGGCTGGGCGTGGGCCAGGGTTTCGCGCCAGTCGAGATCGCGCCCGGCGAACAGCTCGGCCATCGCCTGCGGGCGCTGCAACACCAGCACATGGGCGGGCTGGTGCAGCGCCAGCTCCAGGGCCTTGTCCACCAGCGGCTTGTATTCGATGACCCGGTCGAACTCCAGCCCGCAGGAGGCGGTGAGGACCAGCTTGGGCTTGGCGTCGTCGATGCGCAGCGCCAGTTCGTAGGGCGCGAAGCCGCCGAATACCACCGAGTGCACCGCGCCGATGCGCGCGCAGGCGAGCATCGCCATCGCGGCCTGCGGCACCATCGGCATGTAGATGATCACCCCATCGCCCCGCTCCACCCCCAGCGCGCGCAGGGCGCCGGCCAGGCGGGCGACTTCGTCGCGCAGCTCGAGGAAGGTGAAGCGTTGCTGGGTCCGGGTGACGGGGGAGTCATAGATCAGCGCGGTCTGCTCCCCGCGACCGAGTTCGATCTGGCGGTCGAGGGCGAGGTAGCTGGAGTTCAGGCGGCCATCGGCGAACCAGCGGTGGCTGCCGTCGGGCAGGGACTGCAGGATGTCCTGCGGGGCGCGGTACCAGGCCACGCGGCGGGCCTGCTCGGCCCAGAAGGAGGACGGCTCCGCAATGGAGCGGTCATAGCACTGCCGGTAGTTCATCATCTGAGCCTCTTATTTGTTGTTATCGAGGTCGAACAACGAGTATGGCCGGGGTTTATCACCCCACCATCAACCTTTGGTCGTATGCTGGCCGCTCTCAGACAGCAGCCGGCTTTTATTGCGCAAGCAACGGCAGAACACTTCGCGCAAAGGCAAAGCTATCACCGGCACACAGCGCCGGAGATCGACTAAATTGTGCTCTTGCTGGATTAAATTGCTGAGCGGACTACTCATATGTCGAGAACCTCGGACTGGCCCCTTCCCGCCGACAGCCTGCGTCTGGTGCTACCGCCGACACTGCTGCAGAAGCTCTCCACCCACCCGCTCAGCCGCGACCTCTATCCCAGTTCCCTGGGCCACTACCGGCGCGCCCGCGACCACCAGATGAGCCGCGAGCAGCACGACGATCACCTGCTGATCTACTGCAGCGAAGGCCAGGGCGAACTCGTTGCCCAGAGGCGGACCCAGGCGGTCGGCTGTGGCGACCTGATCTGGCTGCCACCGGGCATGGCCCACGCCTACCATGCCGACACCGCCAATCCCTGGACGATCCACTGGGTGCATCTGCGCGGCGACGGCGCCGATTGGCTGCGCCATGCCGCCGGCTACGAAGATTCGCCGGTCCGCCACTGGGGCCTGCAGCACACCCTGGTCAGTGGCTTCGCCCAATTGCTGGAGGCGCGCCTGAGCGGCTACCGCTTCCAGCCGTTCCTGCTCGCCGCCAGCCGCCTGCGCGCCCTGCTCTGCCAACTGCCGCTGCTGCGCCCGGTTCGCGATGCCGGGCTCGACCTGGACGGCCTGCACGCCTACATGCGCGACAACCTGCACCAGCGCCTGGAACTGCCGCAGCTGGCGGCCTTCTGCAACCTCTCCAAGTTCCACTTCGTCAACCGCTACCGGGCGCTCACCGGGCGCACGCCGATCCAGCACTTCCTGCACCTGAAAATCGAATACGCCTGCCAATTGCTGGACAGCAGCGCCTGCGGCATCGCACAGGTCAGCCAGGCCGTGGGGTATGACGACAGCTATTACTTTTCAAGACTTTTCAGCAAGGTGATGGGGCTCTCGCCCAGCGCCTACCGCAGGCGCCTGAGCCAGGGCCGCGGCGGCGCATGAAAGGCGGACCGGCCGGCCGTCGGCGACCCCATGTCGCATCCTTTAGCGTTCGGTGACGGGTCTACACTGAGATTCCCTTCAAGAGACCGTCCAGGGGTGCCCATCATGCACATCCTCGTTCGCCCGTCCTCCGCCAACAAGAATCAGCCGTGGGAAGTCTGCCTGGATCAACAGGCCGTCGGCTTCCGCAGCGAGCGGGAAGCTCGCACCTTCGTCGATACCCTGGAAGCCCGGTTGCGGGCACCGCACCACTTGCCCGAGCTGCGCCAGCGCGCCGCGGGCTGATTCAGTTCAGGCGGCGCGTTCGCTGATCTGTCCGCTGGACCAGCCAAGCAGCGCGGCCGCCAAGCCGCAGGCGGTGATCACCAGGGCCATCGGCAGCGCCGAGCCATCGTGCAGCGCGCCGACCAGGGCCGAGGCGCCTGCCGCCACGGTGAACTGCAGACTCCCCATCAGGGCCGACGCGCTTCCGGCGTGTCGCCCCTGGCTGGCCATCGCGCAGGCCGAAGCATTGGGCAGCAGGAAGCCCAGGCAGGCGATGGCGCCGAACAGAGGGATCAACAGCGGCCACAGTTCAGCCGGCCTCGCCAGGGTGATCGCCAGCAGCGTCGCGCCGCAGGCGAAGTACACCCACACCGCCCTGCGCAACCAGAAACCCGGCCCGCGATAGCGCAACAGCCGTGCGTTCACCTGCGCCATCAGGATGAACCCCGCCGCGTTGCTGCCGAAGATCCAGCCATAGTGCTCGGCAGGCACGCCATAGAGCTGGATGAACACGAAGGGCGATCCGGCGATGTAGGAGAACATCCCCGCGACGGCGACACCGCCGGTCAGCGCGTAGGTGAGGAAGGAGCGATCGGAAAACAGCGACAGATACTGCCGCCCTGCCCCGCGCAAGGGTGCGCGTGGGCCGGCCGGGATGGTTTCCGGCAACCACAGGGCGATGGCCGCGCCGGCCAGCGCGCTGAACAGCGTCAGGCAATAGAAGATCGACTGCCAGCCGGCCAGGTCCAGCAGCAGGCCGCCGCCCAACGGCGCGAGTATCGGCGCCAGCCCCATCACCAGCATCAGTTGCGAAAAGGCCTTGGCGGCGGCGATCGGGTCGCACAGGTCACGCACCACCGCCCGCGAGATCACCATGCCCGCGCAGCCACCCAGTGCCTGGACGAATCGTGCAGCGATCAGCCACTCAAGGTTCGGCACGAAGGCGCAGGCCAGCGAGGCCAGGGTGAAGATGCTCACTCCCAGCAACAGGGGAATTCGCCGGCCGATACGATCCGCCAGGGGGCCGTAGAGCAGTTGGCCGATGGCAAGGCCGGCGAAGTACGCCGACAGGCTCAACTGGATGTGTTCGACGTCGGTGTCGAAGGCGTGCGCCAGCGACGGGAAGCTGGGCAGATAGAAGTCGATGGCCATTGGCCCGAAGGCACTCAAGGCGCCAAGGATCAGCAGGATGCGGAGATTCATGAAGTCACCTGGGCACACACCGGCGGTGGCGGTTCAGGCGCCAGGGCGGACGGGGTGTAAGGTTCTGCCGCGAGCGCGCTGCGCGACGAAGCCTTGCATTGTGACAATGGCCGGGAAATTAGCAAGCTCACTAATCAATTCCCGAAAAGATGGTAGGCGGACCGGCACACTGCCGGTCCGCCCTGGCTTCAGGCCTTGTGAGCCTCGGCCTCCGCAGGCTTCTTCTTGCGGGCGGCGAGCTTGTCGGACAGCGACTCCACCAGCATGTAGAACATCGGGATGAGGAAGGTCGCCAGCAGGGTCGCGGCGAGCATGCCGCCGATCACGCCGGTGCCGATCGAGTGGCGGCTCGCCGAGCCCGCGCCGGTGCTGATCGCCAACGGCACGCAACCCAGAATGAAGGCCAGCGAGGTCATGACGATCGGACGGAAGCGCAGCTTGGCCGCTTCGAGCGCCGCCTGCATCGGGCCCATGCCCTGCTCTTCGCGGCAGAGCACGGCGAACTCGATGATCAGGATGGCGTTCTTCGCCGCCAGGCCGATCAGCGTCACCAGGCCCACCTGGAAGTACACGTCGTTATCGATGCCGCGCAGCCAGATGGCAAGGATGGCGCCGAATACCGCGAAGGGTACCGCGGTGACCACCGCCAGCGGCAGCGACCAGCGTTCGTACTGGGCCGCGAGGATGAGGAAGACCAGGATCAGGCCGAAGAGGAAGGCCTGGCCGCCCGAGCCTTGCGCCTCCAGTTCCTGGTAGGCCGAACCGATCCAGGTCAGCATGTAGTCCTCACCGAGGGTCTCGTCGGCCACCTGCTGCATCGCCGCCAGCGCCTGGCCGGAGCTGTAGCCCGGTGCCGGGCCGCCGAGCAGCTTGGCCGCAGGGAACACGTTGAAGCGCGAGAAGGTGTCCGGACCAAGGATGCGGCGCACCTGCACCAGTGTCGAAAGCGGCACCAGGTCGCCGGTGACGGAGCGCACGTAGACCTGCTGGAGGTCATCCGGCTTGCGGCGGAAGTCCGACTCGGACTGCAGGTTTACCTTCCAGGTACGGCCATAGAGGCTGAAGTCGTTGACGTAATAGGCGCCGAAGGTCGCCTGCATGGCGGTGAACACATCGTCGATCGCCACACCCAGCGCGCGCGCCTTGGTGCGGTCCAGGTCGATGTAGTACTGCGGCACGTCGGCGTTGAAGGTGGTGGTCACGCCGGCCAGTTCGGGGCGCTTGGCCGCCGCGGCCATGAACTTCTTCACGATCTCCTGCAACTGCTCAGGGGTGCCGCCGCTGCGGTCCTGGATGTAGGCCTCGAAGCCGCCGGTAGTGGACATGCCGGTGATGGGTGGCGGGTTGAAGCTCAGGGTCATGCCGTCCTGCTCGCGCATGCCCATGCCCATGAAGGTGCGCGTCAGGTTGCGCGCGTCCAGCGACGGCTCCTGGCGCTCTTTCCAGTCCTTGAGGGTCACGAAGGACACACCAGCGCTGGTGACGTTGGTGTTGGTCAGGATGTTCAGACCGGAGAAGGTCACCACGTCCTTGACCGCCGGGTGCTTGCGCAGTTGCTCGGAGACCGCCTCGGTGAGCTCCTCGGTGCGTTTGAGCGAGGAAGCCGGCGGCAGGATATAGGCGTTGAGCACATAGCCCTGGTCCTCGTCAGGCACCAGCGAGCCGGGCACCCGGCCGAACAGTACCACCATCAGCGCGATCATCCCGCCGACCAGCAGCAGGCCGATGGAGGCGCGCTTGAGGAAGAACTGCACGCCGGCGCCATAGCCTTCGGTGGCCTTGTCGAACATGCGGTTGAACCAGCGGAACGGCGCTGCCGGCTCCTTGTGCTCGGGCTTGAGGATCAGCGCGCAGAGCGCCGGCGACAGGGTTAGCGCGACGATGCCGGAGATCACCACCGACACCGCGATGGTGATCGCGAACTGCTGGTACATCTGACCGGCGAGACCGCCGAGGAAGCCAACCGGAATGAACACCGCGCAGAGCACCAGCACGATGGCGACGATCGGCCCGGTCACCTCTTCCATCGCCTTGATCGCCGCTTCACGTGGGCCGAGCTTCTCCGTTCGCATCACCCGTTCGACGTTTTCCAGCACCACGATGGCGTCGTCGACCACGATGCCGATCGCCAGCACCAGGCCGAACAGGGTCAGAAGGTTGATCGAGAAGCCCAGCAGGTACATGCCGGCGAAGGTGCCGACCAGGGACACGGGGATCGCCAGCACCGGGATCAGGGTGGCGCGCACGTTCTGCAGGAACAGATAGACCACCAGCATCACCAGCACCAGGGCCTCGAAGAAGGTGTGCACCACCTCCTCGATGGACACCTTCACGAATACCGTGGTGTCGTAGGGGATAGTGTGGACGATGCCCTGCGGGAAGCGCTTGGACAGCCGTTCCATGGTGCTGCGCACGGCTTCGGCGGTATCCAGGGCGTTGGCGCCGGGCTGCAGGTACACCCCGAAGGCCGCGTTCTGCTGGCCGTTCAGGGTGGTTTTCATCGAGTAGTCCTGGGCCCCCAGTTCGACTCGGGCGACGTCCTTGAGCAGCAGGCTGGCGCCGGTGCTGTCGGTGCGCAGGATGATGTTCTCGAACTGCTTCGGATCGGAGAAGCGGCCCTGCGTGCTCACCGTGTAGGTGAAGTCCTGCGGGGTGTTCAGCGGCTCCTTGCCGAAGTTGCCGGCGGCGAACTGCGAGTTCTGCTCCTGGACGGCGTTGACCACATCGGTCGGTGTCAGGTTGTACTGCGCCAGCTTGTCCGGGCGCAGCCAGATGCGCATGGAGTAATCCTTGGCGCCGAACTGGGTGACGTCGCCCACGCCGGGCAGACGCTTGAGTTCATCGATCACGTTGATCAACGCGTAGTTGCTGATCTGTACCGGGTCGACCGAGTTGTCCGGCGAGTACAGGATGACCAGCTGCAGGATGTCCGAGGACTTCTTCTGTACCTTCACGCCCTGCCGGCGCACTTCCTGCGGCAGCTTGGCCAGCGCGGCCTGCACCTTGTTGTTGACGTTGATGGTGGCCTGGTCAGGGTCGGTACCGACCTTGAAGTACACGGTGAGGGTCATGGCACCGCTGCTGTCCGAAGTGGACAGCTGGTAGATCATGCCCTCCACGCCGTTGATTTCCTGTTCCAGCGGCGCGGCGACGGTTTCCGCGATCACCTGCGAACTGGCGCCCGGGTAGTTGGTGGTCACCGACACCTGCGGCGGCAGGATCTCCGGGTACTGGGCAATCGGCAAGGCATGCATGGCCGCCATCCCGCCAAGCAGGATGACGATGGAGATCACCATGGCAAAGATCGGACGATCGATGAAGAAGCGCGAAATCACGATAGGCGCTCCTTAGGACTGGGTCTGGGCAGTATTGGCCGCAGACGGCTGCGCACCACCTTCGACCGCTTTGACCGGCTGATCGGGACGGACCTTGATCAGGCCATCCACGATGACTCTATCCCCGGCATCCACGCCGGAATCGATGACCCAGCGGCCATCCACGGTCTGCGTGGTGGTGACCTGCCGTACACGGGCGATACCGTCCTTGTCCACGACGTAGACGAAGGTACCGCGCGGGCCCTGGGCCAACGCCCGCTCGGGCAGCGTGACCGCGTTCTTGCGGGTGATGCCCTTGACCAGCACACGCACGAACTGGCCGGGGATCAGCTGGTTCTTCGGGTTGGGCACCACGGCGCGGGCATTCACCGTGCCGGTGCCGGTGTTGACGAAGCTGTCGGTGAAGTCGACCACGCCATCGATGGGGTACTGGCTACCATCGCCGAAGTGCAGCTCGGCGCTGAGCTTGCCGTCCGCGGGCAGGCTCAGCCGGCCGCTCTGCACGCCATCGCGCAGGCGCGCCGCCTCGGTATCGGGGTAGGCGAAGTTGACGTACACCGGGTCCAGCTGGGTGAGCTTGGTCAGCAGGCTGGACCCGGGGTCGGCTGCGGCCACCAGACTGCCTTCGGAGCGGACTTCCTTGCTCGCCATGCCGGAGATCGGCGCGGTCACCGTGGTGTAGTTCAGGTCGATCTGCTTGGCCTGCACATTGGCGCGGGCGGCTTCGACGTCAGCCTTGGCTTGTTCGAAGTTGGAGATGTAGCGGTCCAGCTCGCTCTCGCTGGCGAAGCCTTTCTTCTGCAGTTCACGGATACGGCGCAGGTCGCGGTCAGTCTGGCGGTAGCGCGCCTGGGCCTGTGCGAGCGAGCCCTGGGCCTGGCCCAGCGCGGCCTGGTAAGGACGCGGATCGATGCGGAACAACACCTGGCCTTCCTTGACCGGACGGCCTTCTTCATAGGTGCGGCGCTGCAGGATGCCGCTGACCTGGGCGCGCACCTCGACCTCGCGGTAACCGGCGGTGCGGGCGGCGTATTCCAGGGTCACGGGGACGACAGAGCTCTTGGCGACTTCCACGGTCACCGGCGGCGGAGGTGGTGCGGCAGCAGCAGGTTTGTCCTCAGCCTGGAGCGCCGTGGCGAACAAGGCAGGTAAGCCGAATACAATAATTGCAACGGGCAAACGGCGGACGAACTGCATGTAACCTCTCCATGGAATGACCAAAATAACGGAACGGTAGGAATATTGACTGAGAGGAGTTCACTTGCGCCAGTGCCTGCAAGGGACTGTTCGTACTTTAAAATCAGTAAACTGCCAACTGAGTAGTGATCCTAGCCTGTATACCAGCAAGTGCCATGCGAAGAACTAAAGAAGATTCGGAAAAGACGCGCCAAACGATTCTCGACTCGGCCGAGCAACTTTTTCTGGCCAAGGGCGTCTCCAACACGAGCCTGGAGGAGATCGCCAGAAGTGCCGGCGTGACCCGTGGCGCGGTGTATTGGCACTTCCAGAACAAGGCGCATCTGTTCAACGATCTGCTCAACCAGGTACGCCTGCCGCCCGAACAACTGGCACAACGTCTCTCCGGCTGCGACGGGCACGACCCGATACAGTCATTGTTCGAATTGAGCGTGGAAGTCATCGAGAACCTGGCGCGCCACCCGCAACGCCGGCGCATCCTCACCATCCTGCTGCAACGCTGCGAGTTCACCGACGAACTGCGCGATGCGGAGGAGCGCCACAACCACTTCATCCGCCAATTCATCGAACTGTGCGAGCAGTTGTTCACCCGCGAGAGCTGCCGTAGCCGGCTGATGCCCGGCGTGACGCCGCAGATCGCTTCGCGCGCGGTGCATGCGATGATTTTCGGCCTGCTCAGCGACTGGCTGCGCGACCCGGAACTGTTCGACGCGGAACGGGAGACCCGTTTCCTGTTCGATGCACTGTTCAGAGGGCTGGTGCGCGACTGGAGCACGCCGCCGGCCTGATGGGCCGGCGTGGAACCGGCCCGGAAGGAACGAAAGAAGACTCAGGCCGCCTTGGCCTCGTAACCCTCTTCGCGGATCGCTGCGAGAATGGCTGCCTCGTCCAGGCGGCTGGCGACGCGCACTTCGCCCTGGCCCAGATCGACCTGGACTTCAGCGGCCGCATCCAGTGCCTGGACCGCCTGGGTGATGGCACGGACGCAGTGACCACAGCTCATGCCTTTGACTTGGAAGGTATGCATGGGAAAGCTCCTGTCGTGTGATGATTCGTTGGAGGCAGTTTCGACCTTCCCCTCGTGGCAAGGTCAAGTCCCCCGGCGATTTGTTTCCACGTGCTTGTCCTGCGTCAGGCTCTCAGCCAAGCTGCCCGGATGATCCCCTCCCGGAGAACGCCCATGCGCCGTTCCCTCCTTCTAACCCTCGGCCTGCTGGCCTGTGCACTGGCGCAGGCCGACGGCTCGTCCGATACGCCACCTCCCCCGCAGCCCCCAGCCCAGCCGGCGCCCGCCATGCCCAGTCCCTGGCCGGTGCCCGACGCCCAGCCGGTGGCCTACGCCGTGCTGATCGTCAGCCGCGAACGCCTGGACACCGGCACCGCCTGCGACATCGACCTCTACGTGCAGGACCAGAAGGTCTCGCGCCTGCAGCCCGAAGGCGAGGTCGCCCTCAACCTGCCGCCGGGCGAAACCTCCCTGCGCCTGCAGACCGCCAACTCCGGCCTCTGCCACGGCGGCATCGAGCCGCTGCGCGCGCAGTCGGTGATGCTGCGCGCCGGCGAGGTGCGCAAGTTCCGCATCGCCAACAGCGAGAGCGGCCTGTACCTGACACCGGTTTCCAGCGGCGGTTGAACGGGCAGTCATGACCTGCGGCAAGGGACTGCCGGGAAGGGGTTGACCTTACCCTTGTGTCAAGGTTGATCCTGTTGGGGAACTTCAGGGAGAGCCCCATGAACAGCGCAAACCCCATCGAACTCGACCTCCCGGTCTCCGGGATGACCTGCGCCAGCTGTGCCGGCCGCGTGGAACGCGCCCTGCGCAAGGTGCCCGGCGTGCAGGAAGCCAGCGTCAACCTCGCCAGCGAGCAGGCGCGCGTCCAGCTGGCCGGCCCCTCCAGCGGCGACACCCTGCCCGCCCTGGTGGCGGCCGTCGAACAGGCCGGCTACGCGGTGCCGGCGCACAGCCTGGAGCTGGCCATCGACGGCATGACCTGCGCCAGCTGCGTGGGCCGCGTCGAGCGCGCCCTGCGCAAGGTGCCCGGCGTACGCGAGGTCAGCGTGAACCTCGCCAGCGAACGCGCCCACCTGGACCTGCTCGGCGCGGTGGAGACCGCCGAGCTGATCGCCGCCGTCGACAAGGCCGGCTACAAGGCCCGCCCCGTTGAATCCGAGCAGCCCGGCGTCGCCCCGCAGGTAGCCCGCCTGGCCCGCGAGCGCTGGTGGCTGGCGGCCTCAATCGCCCTGTCGCTGCCGCTGGTGCTGCCGATGATCGGCGACTGGTTCGGCCTGCACTGGATGCTGCCGGCCTGGGTGCAGTTCCTGCTCGCCACACCCGTGCAATTCCTCATCGGCGCGCGCTTCTACGTTTCCGCCTGGAAAGCCGTGCGCGCCGGCAGCGGCAACATGGACCTGCTGGTCGCCCTCGGCACCAGCGCCGGCTACGGCCTGAGCCTGTACCTCTGGTACGCCGCAGCGCCGGGGCAGATGCCGCACCTGTACTTCGAAGCCAGCGCGGTGGTCATCACCCTGATCCTGCTCGGCAAGTACCTGGAAAGCCGCGCCAAGCGCCAGACCGCCGCCGCCATCCGCGCCCTCGAAGCCCTGCGCCCGGAACGCGCCACCCGCGTCCGCGACGGCATCGAGGAAGATGTAGCCATCGCCGAGCTGCGTCTGGGCGACGAAGTGCTGGTGCGCCCCGGCGAGCGCTTCCCGGTGGACGGCGAGGTGCTCGACGGCCAGAGCCATGCCGACGAGGCACTGATCACCGGCGAGAGCGTACCGGTGGCCAAGGGCGTCGGCGACGCCGTCACCGGCGGCGCCATCAACGGCGAAGGCGTGCTGCGGGTGAAGACCACTGCCCTGGGCGGCGAGACCGTGCTGGCGCGGATCATCCGTCTGGTGGAAGACGCCCAGGCGGCCAAGGCGCCGATCCAGAAGCTGGTGGACAAGGTAAGCAACGTGTTCGTCCCGGTGGTGATCGGCATCGCGCTGGTTACCCTGGTCGGCTGGCTGCTCGCCGGCGCCGGCTGGGAACATGCGCTGATCAACGCCGTGGCGGTGCTGGTGATCGCCTGCCCGTGCGCCCTGGGCCTGGCCACTCCCACCGCGATCATGGCCGGCACCGGTGTAGCGGCGAAACACGGCATCCTGATCAAGGACGCCGAGGCGCTGGAAGTCGCCCATGCGGTCGATGCCGTGGCCTTCGACAAGACCGGCACCCTCACCTCCGGCCAGCCGCGCATCACCAACCTCGCCGCCGATGACGAAGCCCAGGCCCTTGCCCTGGCCGGCGCCCTGCAGCGCGGCAGCGAGCACCCGCTGGCCAAGGCCGTGCTCGATGCCTGCGCCGAGCGCGGGCTGGCCCCGACCGCCGCCGATGCCATCCAGGCGCTGGCCGGACGCGGCATCCAGGGCCAGGTCGACGGTCGCCTGTTCGCACTGGGTAACCGCCGCCTGCTGGACGAACTGCAACTGCCGCCCGGCGACCTGGCGGAATCCGCGCAGAAATGGGAAACCCAGGGACGCACCCTGTCCTGGCTGATCGAGCGCGAGCCGCAGGCCAGCGTGGTGGCCCTGTTCGCCTTCGGCGACAGCCTCAAGGACGGCGCCAGGCCCGCCATCGACGCCCTGCGCCAGCGCGGCATCGCCAGCCACCTGATCACCGGCGACAACCGCGGCAGCGCCAAGGTCGTGGCCGATGCGCTGGGCCTGGACGACGTGCACGCCGAAGTATTGCCCGGCGACAAGGCCGAGGTGGTCGGCGCCCTGCGCAAGAACGGCAAGGTGGTGGCCATGGTCGGCGACGGCATCAACGACGCCCCGGCGCTCGCCGCCGCCGACGTGGGCATCGCCATGGGCGGCGGCACCGACGTGGCCATGCACGCCGCCGGCATCACCCTGATGCGCGGCGACCCGCGCCTGGCCCCGGCGGCGCTGGACATCTCCCGGCGCACCTACGCGAAAATCCGCCAGAACCTGTTCTGGGCCTTCATCTATAACCTGGTGGGCATCCCGCTGGCCGCCTTCGGCCTGCTCAACCCTATGGTCGCCGGCGCGGCGATGGCCGCCTCCAGCGTCAGCGTGGTGAGCAACGCCCTGCTGCTCAAGCGCTGGAAACCGCAGGGTCACCAGTGACAACCACGCCCCGCGCAGGCGGGGCGTTCGATCGAGAGGAATCGGCATGAACATCGGCGAAGCGGCGAAGAAGAGCGGCCTGACCGCGAAGATGATCCGCTACTACGAATCCATCGGCCTGCTCGCCCCCGCCGGCCGCAGCGCCAGCGGCTATCGCCACTACAGCGAGCAGGACCTGCACACCCTGGCCTTCATCCGCCGCTCGCGGGACTTCGGCTTCTCCCTGGAAGAAGTCGGCCAACTGCTCGCCCTCTGGCAGGACCGCCAACGCGCCAGCGCCGACGTGAAGGCCCTGGCCGCTCGGCATATCGAAGAGTTGAACCGCAAGATCGCCGAACTCAGCAGCCTGCGCGACACCCTGCAGGAACTGAGCGACCACTGCCAGGGCGATCACCGGCCGGACTGCCCGATACTGAAGGACCTGGAGTCGGGGAATTGCTGTCATTGAGGAGCTTTCGGACGGGGCTAAGCGCCCCGTTCGATTTGTGCTCATCGCGGTTACTGATAGATACCAAAGCCCGAGGGCAGAACGACTGCCCAACAGAGCGGGACAATTCCTTCATGAGATATCAAGGCTACGCCGCCCGCATCGAATACAGCGATGACGACGGGCTGTTCATCGGCCACATCGCCGGTATCCGCAACGTGATTGGTTTTCACGGCGAGTCGGTGAGCGAGTTGCGTGGGGCGTTCGAAGAGGCCGTGGACGACTACCTGGTCACCTGCGAGAAACTCGGCCGCGAACCGCAGCGGCCAGTCTCTCACTGACGACCCAAGACAACTGGTGATGGATCACCGCGGCGCAGCAATCTGACCCTTCTACAGGTACGGGTCAGCCTTGGGCGCTCACTGTCGTACGGCGACGCCACAGCGACGCCGGCAGCACGGTCACGGCCAGGCCGACGAAAACCAGCACGCAAGCCATCCAGTCCTGGGTGGTCAGCGCTTCGCCGAGGAACAGCCAACCCGACAGCAGACCTGAAACCGGTACGGCCAGAGCGAAAGGCGTGACCTGGCTGGCCGGGTAGCGGCGCAGCAGGAAGCTCCACAGGCCGAAGCCGACGGTGGTGGCGAGGAAAGCGATGTAGAGCAGCGCGCCGGCACCGGTCCAGTTGATGTTCAGCACGGCGTGCCCGATCGCCTCGGGACCTTCGAATATCCACGACAGCACCAGCAGGGGCAGCGGCGGAATCAGGCTGACCCAGCTGATCAGGCGCAGCATGTCGCTGGCGCCGGAGCGCTTGGTGGCGATGTTGGAGAAGGCCCAGGCCAGGGCCGCGGCGATCACCAGCAGGAAGGCCAGCAGGCTGTCGCCCAGCGGCCGCTCCAGGCCGATCAGCAGCAGGCCACCGGCGGCCAGCGCCAGGCCCAGCAAGGCGCGCGGGGTGGGCCGCTCGCCCAGCAGCGCGGCGGCGATCAGCACGGTGAAGAACACCTGGCTCTGCAGGACCAGCGAGGACAGGCCGGCGGGCATGCCCAGGTGCATGCCGACGAACAGCAGACCGAACTTCACCACGCCCAGCAGCAGGCCGATCTGCACGATGCGCCAGAACGGCGCCGGCAGCGGGCCGCGCAGGAAGATCAGCGGCAACGCCGCCAGGGCAAAGCGCAGGGCGCAGAACAACAGCGGCGGGAAGTCGTGCAGGCCGACCTTGATCACGACGAAATTGACGCCCCAGATCAGGGTGACCAGCAGGGCGAGCAGGATATGGCGCAGCGGCATGGCGGGTAGCTCGGGGTGGGATGGGCTAACGCTACCAGTCTGGCCCGCCGCTGTATGGATACAGTTGGTGCCGTACAGTTGTGCCTCGTTACGTCGCCGCGACCGGGCTGGACTCGGAAGGCCCTGAGGCCGGGGCAAACAGAGCGTCTGGGCTTTTGCTCTCGTAGGAGCGGAGCTTCTCCGCGAATCCTTCAGCGTGCACCAATGTTCGCGGAGAAGCTCCGCTCCTACGAGATACATCTGCCCTCGGGGCGGCCCTCACCCCAGCCCTCTCCCAGGGGGAGAGGGCTGGGGTGAGGGAGAAAGCCCAGGCAAAGACTTCCGAATAAGGACAACTGCTTCTACAGAGGTTCGATCTGCAAGTTGGGCCAGCGCGCCAGCCAGTTCTTGGCCGCGAGCCGCTCGCGATAGATATCCGGCTTGGAATGGAAGCGTTCGGTTGGCCGAACACGCAGGCTCAGCAGGTCGTCGACGCCCAGCGGCGCCAGCAATTCCAGCTCATCGCCGCGCAAACGCACCGCCACCGCCGTGCAGACTTCCGCCCAGTGCCGCAATGCGTCGGCGCAATCCCGGTAAGCTCTGTCGCCATTGCGCACATGCATGCGCGCCTGGTTGCGCACTGACCAGGGCACTTCCGGGCAAGCCTCCCGCAAGCGGCGCTCCCAGGCGTCGTCCGCTTCGGCGTCCAGGCAGTCTTCGGCGAAATACAGCACGTCCACATCGGCCAGCGGCGTCGCGTCGACATAGCCGTGCAACGCATCCCACACGGCGTTGCGCACGAAGCCGGCGCCGATCCAGGCATCGGCCGGGCCGTGGTCGCGCACGCCGCGCAGCAGGCGCATGCGCTCGGGCTGGGCGGCGATCAATGTGAGGATGTCAGCGGGGTCGTTCAACCCGATCAAGCCCGCTCCCACGGCGGAGGCGGCGGTTCGTCGCGGGTCTGCGGCGTATCCTGGGCGGCGCGACCGGCCTCCCGGCGGGCCTGTTCGCGCAGGGCATCGGCGATCTCGCGCAGTACGGAGTCGACGTCCGCTTCGTCCTCGGGATCGTCGAAATGGCCGGTCAGCGGGGTGTCCGGCAGCAGTTTCCCTTCCTCGTAAAGCGCCCACATTTCCTTGGCGTAGTGGGTGTACTTCAATTCCGGGGCGAAGCGGCCGAAGTAGGCGGCCATGTTGCCCACGTCGCGCTCCAGCATGCGGAAGGCGTGGTTGTTGCCGGCGGCGTCCACCGCCTGGGGCAGGTCGATGATCACCGGGCCGTCCGGCCCAACCAGCACGTTGAACTCGGACAGGTCGCCGTGCACCAGGCCGGCGCAGAGCATCATCACGATTTGCCTGATCAGGAAGGCGTGGAATTCGCGCGCCAGCTCCGGCTCCATCACCACGTCGTTCAGGCGTGGCGCGGCGTCGCCGTCCTCGTCGGCGATCATTTCCATCAACAGCACGCCGTCGAGGAAGTCGTAGGGCTTGGGCACCCGCACGCCGGCATTAGCCAGGCGGAACAGCGCGGCAACCTCGGCGTTCTGCCAGGCCTCCTCCTGTTCCTTGCGGCCATACTTTGAGCCCTTGGCCATGGCGCGCGCCTGGCGGCTGTTGCGCACCTTGCGCCCTTCCTGGTACTCGGCGGCCTGGCGGAAGCTGCGCTTGTTGGCTTCCTTGTAGACCTTGGCGCAGCGCAGCTCGTCGCCGCAGCGCACCACGTAGACCGCAGCTTCCTTGCCGCTCATCAGCGGTCGCAACACTTCGTCGATCAGGCCGTCTTCGATCAGCGGCTCAATGCGTTTCGGGGTCTTCATCGGGCTTCCTGGCATACCTCTCTGCGGGCGCTGCGCACCTTATACGGCAATCCCCGACGGTCGCCCAGCACGATCAGGGGGCAGGCGGCGTCAGTTCGATGTTTTCGATCACTGCGTCCTCCAGGCGCAGCAGTTCCAGCCCCAGGGCCTCGTCGCTGTCGGCATAGCGCAGGGCGATGCTGGCGAAGCCTTCGGCGGCCTCGCTGAAGGCCTCCACCATGCGCGGGTCGAACTGGCTGCCGGCGCCGGCCTTGATCCGCGCCGCCGCTTCGTCCGGGCCCAGCGAGGTGCGGTAGGCGTGGCGGCTGGTCATCTCGTCGTAGCAGTCGATCAGCGTCAGCATCCGTGCGGCCATCGGGATACGTTCGCCGGACAACCCTTCCGGATACCCCCCGCCGTCCCAGCGCTCGTGGTGGCTATGGGCGATCTCCTTGGCGTAGCGCAGGAAGTCGGCCGGGTAGCCCAGCTTGCGCTCGGCCGCCGCCAGGGCGTCGCGCCCCACCGTGGTGTGGCTCTGCATGATCGCCTGGTCAGCCTCGTCGAGCTGGCCGGGGTGGTGCAGGATGCGGTCGGGCACCGCGACCTTGCCGATATCGTGCAACTGCGCCGAGCGCGCCAGCAGTTCGATGTTTTCCACCGAGAGTTCGTTGGAGAACTCGTTGCGCAGCGCCAGGGTGCTGCCCAGCAGGCGCATGTAATGCTCGATGCGCACCAGGTGCTGGCTGTGGGCGTTGTCGCGCAGGTCGCAGAGGGTTGCCATGGCCTCCAGCGTGGCGTCCTGGATGGCCTGCAGCTCACGGGCGCGGCGCCGCACTTCCAGCTCCAGGTACTCGCTCTTGTCGCGCAGGAAGTCGGCGTTGGCCTTGAGGTTGAGATGCGCGCGGATGCGCGCCAGGGTCACCGGCGGGCTGATCGGCTTGGTGATGTAGTCCACCGCCCCCAGGTCCAGCCCCTTCTGCTCATCGGAGGCGTTGACCATGCCGGTGAGGAAGATCACCGGGATGTCCCGCGTGGCCGGGTCGGCCTTGAGCTGCCGGCAGACCTCGTAGCCGTCCATCTCCGGCATCATGATGTCGAGCAGCACCAGGTCCGGGCGCGGATCGCTCTGCACCAGGCGCAGGGCCTTGGCGCCGCTGGACGCGACGCGCACCTGATAGCGGTCCATGAGCAGCTCGCTCATGAGCATCAGATTGTCCGGCTGGTCATCCACCACCAGGATCAGCTCCTGTTCGGGCCGGTCCAGCATGCTATCCATCGCATTCCCCTCTAATTGTTCAGACTGCCACGCGGCACCGGATCGGACCGTTCATCCGCGCCGGCGTTCAGATCCTGATATCGCACTCCCTCGCGAGATTCACCAGGTGCTCCAGGGCGCGTTCGAACTCGAAGCGCCTGACGTTCGTCGCGATGCCCTCGTATCCCTCATTGAAGACGCTGCGCAGCAGGCTTGCACGCTCGCCCAGCAGACGCCCGGCGCGCGGGTCGTCGGCCGCCAGCAGCTGCGCCAGGCGCCGGCAGACGCGCTCGACCTCGACCCCGTCGCCACCGCTGACCGGCGCCCGCGCCACCGCCTGCGCCGGCGGCTCGGGGGACGGGAGCGCGGCATGGCTGATGCTGTCCAGGTTGACTTCCGTCGCATCATCCACCCGCCCCATCGGCAGGCGGCACCAGAACAGGCTGCCCTGCCCCGCCTCGCTTTCCACACCGACGCTGCCACCCATCGCCTCGGCCAGCCGCTTGCAGATCGCCAGCCCCAGACCCGAGCCGCCGTAGCGCCGGGTGATCGAGCTGTCGGCCTGGCGGAACGATTCGAACAGGCGGTCCTGCTGCGCCGGGGAGATGCCAATGCCGGTGTCGCGCAGGCCGAAGTACAACAGCAGGCTGTCCTCGTCCTCCTCCTCCAGCTCGACGACCAGCACCACCTCGCCACGCTCGGTGAACTTCAGCGCGTTGTTGGCGTAATTCATCAGGATCTGCCGCAGGCGCAGCGAGTCGCCCACCACCTTGGCTGGCACCCGCGAATCGATTTCGCAGCGCACCGCCAGCCCCTTGCTCGCGGCGCGGATGCTCAGCAGGTCGAACAACTCGCCGAGCATGCGTTCGAGGTCGAAATCGATGTGCTCGAACTCCAGCTTGCCGGCCTCAACCCGCGACAGGTCGAGGATGTCGCTGATCAGCTCCAGCAGGTACTGGCCCGAGCCCTGGATCTTGCCCAGGTAGTCCAGTTGCTGCTCGTCCAGGGTGGTTTCCTGCAGCAGGTGGGCAAGGCCGATGATGATGTTCAGCGGCGTGCGGATTTCGTGGCTCATGTTGGCCAGGAAGTCGCTCTTGAGCTGCGCGGCCTCCTCGGCGAGGTCGCGAGCCTGGGCCAGCGCGACTTCGGTGGACTTGCGCGCGGTAACGTCGCGACTCACGCCGACCAGCCCCAGCAGGCGCCCCTGGTCATCCTGGAAGGCGCTGCGCAAGGTATCGAACAGCACCTGCCGGCCATCCGGGTAGATCACCCAGCCTTCGCTGGCGTAGGGCCCGCTGCCAGTCAGCGCCTGGTGGTCGCGGTCGTGCCGGCCGGCGGCGGCAGTGCGGCTGAACAGCTGGCGGTCGCTGCGCCCGACGATCTCGTCCGGGCGCCGCCCCAGGCAGTCGGCGAACGCCTGGTTGACCCCCAGGTAGCGGCCCTGGGTGTCCTTGAACCAGATCGGGTCGGGGATCGCGTTGATCAGTGCCAGCAGCGTGCTGCGCTGGCGGCGCTCCTCGGCCTCGGCGCGGGCGCGCTCGGCGACCTGGATCGACAGCCGCCGGTTCCACACCAGGACGAAGGCCAGCAGGGCGAGCACGCCGACCACCCAGGGCCAGGCGATCTGCAACAGGTGCATCCAGTCGAACACGTCCAGGGACGGCAGCCAGCGCGCCTGGATCGCCTCCTGCTCGCTGCGGCTGATGTCGCCCAGGGCGCGGTCGAGCAACGGCACCAGCGGCTCCAGCTCCTTGCGCACGGCGAAGCGCACCTGGCTGTTGCCCAGGCCGCTGTCGCCCCGGACTTCCATATTGCTCAGGCTCAGTTGCTCGATCAGGTAGCTGGAGGTGATCAGGTTGCCTACATAGGCATCGGCCTTGCCTGTGGAAACCGCCTTCAAGGCACTGGAGGAATCGTCGCTGACCACGAAGACGACGCCGGGCACGGCCTTCGTCAGCAGCTCCTGCACGGCATAGCCCTGCTCCACCGCCACCCGCCGCCCGGACAGGTCGTCGAGCACGCGGATGGTGCTGTCGCGGCGGGCGAAGATCAGGCTGCTGGTCAACAGGTACGGCCGGCTGAAACTGAGGAAGCGCTTGCGCTCCTCGGTCATCGCCACCGACGGCACCAGATCCACCTCGCCGGCATGCACGGCGGCCAGCACGTCTTCCCAGGTGTTGTAGATCACCGGCCGGACCTTCATGCCCAGGCGCTCGGAAATCAGCTGCAGGTAGTCGGCGCTGATACCGTGGAACTGGTCGAACTCGTCGATCACCTCGAACGGCGGCCAACCGGCGCGGAACAGGCCGACGCGGATCGGCTCGTGGGCACTGACGAAGGCCCGTTCCTGCTCGTTCAGCGCCAGGCTATCGGCATGAGCCGGAGCGAACAGCGTGACGAGCAGCAGGCAGCAGAAGCAGAATCGCAGCAAGGCAACGCTCTCTGAAGGCGGACATCGGCAAGCGTAGCCCGCAGTTTGAAAACGCGATGCGGATTGCCCGCCCGCAACGGCGGACAGACAATTTCCCCATCGCCGAATTCCATGGAGACCCACCATGATGAGCCTCGAACTGAACCCTGAACGTTGCTGGCAGGCGGTCTGCGAACGGGATTCGCGTTTCGAGGGGCGCTTCGTCTTCAGCGTGCGCTCCACCGGTGTCTACTGCCGCCCCAATTGCCCGGCCCGCCGGCCTTCGCGTGGCAACGTGGCCTTCCACGAAAGCCCGGCCGCCGCCGAGGCCGCCGGATTCCGCCCGTGCAAGCGCTGCTCACCGAACGGCCCCAGCCCTCGCGAGCAGCTGGATGCCCTGGTCGCCGCGGCCTGCGAATTGCTCGACCGTGCGGAGAAACCGCTGACCCTGGGCGAGCTGGCCAGGCGCATCGGCCTCTCCGCCTCGCACCTCGCCCGCGCCTTCAAGGCCCGCACCGGCCTGACCCCGCGCGCGTGGGCCGAGTCACGCCGCGAACAGCGCCTGGCCGCTGCCCTTCCGCAAGCGCGCTCGGTGCTGGATGCGGCCCTGGAAGCCGGCTACTCCGGCACCCGCGCCCTCTACGAAAGCGCCACCCCGCTGACCCCGGCGCAGCGCCGGCAAAAAGGTGCGGGAGAACACCTGCGCTACGTCATCGCGCCCTGCCCGCTGGGCCAGATGCTGCTGGCGGCCACCGACAAGGGGGTCTGCGCCCTGCTGTTCGCCGATAACGCCAGCGAGCTGGAGCAACAGCTGGCCGAACGTTTCGGCGCCGCCGAGCGCGTGCCCGACGACGCGGGCCTGGGCGACTGGCTGCAGCAGGTACTGGCGCAGCTGGCAGAACCCGAACAGGCCGCCCACCTGCCGCTGGACCTGCACGGCAGCGCCTTCCAGCTGCGCGTCTGGCGCGCCCTCACGCGCATCCCCAGCGGCGAGACGCGGCGCTACGGCGAGCTGGCCGAACAGTTGGGCAGCCATCCCCGCGCCATCGCCCGCGCCTGCGCCAGCAACCATGTCGGCCTGCTGGTGCCCTGCCACCGGGTGGTCGGCGGTACCGGCGAAGGTGGCTACCGCTGGGGACTGCCGCGCAAGCGAGAGTTGCTGCGCCGCGAGGGACTCGCCGCCGTACAGATCAACGACCAGGACTGAAGTCCATTCCCCATGGAACCGCCGCCCCGCTCCGGCGGTTCCGACACTTGGCGCGGCCTCCAGGCAAAGTTCCCAGGCGAAGCCTCGGCAGCAATCGTTCGGATTTCCGAACGTGAATTCGTCGAATATCCGGATTACCGAACAGCGCGCCACGCATCAGTCTCGGCCATCAATAAAAATATGCTTTATATTCAGTAACTTAAAAACAAATGCAGAAGTTGGCACAGAGCCTGCTGCTGTCCATCCCGAGCATGCGGCATGGCTACCCCTCGCCAGTCGCAGGACTGAATAACAAACACAACCAGTCGAGGTAGATTCCATGCGTTTCGCACCCCGCGCGCTGGGCGCCGCCATTGTTGCAGCGCTGCTCGCCACTCCCGTCGTCGCTGAAGAGCTCACCGGTACCCTGAAGAAGATCAAGGACTCCGGCACCGTCGTCCTCGGCCACCGTGACGCCTCCATCCCCTTCTCCTACCTCGCCACCGATCCGCGCCAGCCGGTGGGCTACTCCCATGACCTGCAACTGAAGGTCGTCGAAGCCCTGAAGAAAGAGCTGAACCTGCCGGACCTCAAGGTGCGCTACAACCTGGTCACCTCGCAGACCCGTATCCCGCTGGTGCAGAACGGCACCGTGGACATCGAGTGCGGCTCCACCACCAACAACCTGGAGCGCCAGAAGCAGGTCGACTTCTCCGTCGGCATCTTCGAAGTCGGCACCCGCCTGCTGACCAAGACCACCTCGGGCATCAACGACTTCGCCGACCTGAATGGCAAGAACGTGGTGACCACCGCCGGCACCACCTCCGAGCGCCTGCTCAAGCAGATGAACGCCGAGAAGAAGATGGGCATGAACATCATCTCGGCCAAGGACCACGGCGAGTCCTTCCTGATGCTCGAATCCGGCCGCGCCGTGGCCTTCATGATGGACGACGCGCTGCTCTACGGCGAAATGGCCAAGGCCAAGAAGCCGGACGACTGGCACGTGGTCGGCAAGCCCCAGTCCTACGAAATCTACGCGTGCATGGTCCGCAAGGGCGACGCGCCGTTCAAGAAGGTGGTCGACAAGGCCATCGCCGACACCTTCGCCTCGGGTGAAGTCAACAAGATCTACGACCAGTGGTTCATGAAGCCGATCCCGCCGAAGAACCTGAACCTCAACTTCCCGATGAGCGATGAGCTCAAGAAGCTGATCGCCACTCCGACCGACAAGTCTGCCGAGCAGATGTAACGGTCGCGTCGGTCTGCGCCCATAAGGCGCAGACTGGCGGGGGATCGGGAGCGCAGGCCCTGCGCTCCCGGCCCACTCCTACTGATGACGATGCCGGAACATCCGCTACCCGCGGGTGGCGGGCCGCTGCATGCCCGCTTCCGGCTTCGTGCCGTGAATACAAATACCTGTTCACGCTCCGCGCAACGGAGCGTGAACGACTCTGAGGGGAAACCCGACATGGACTACAACTGGGACTGGGGCGTGTTCTTCAAGTCCACCGGGATCGGCGATGAGCGCTACCTGGACTGGTACATCACCGGCCTTGGCTGGACCATCGCCGTCTCGCTCGCGGCCTGGGTCATCGCCCTGGCGCTCGGCTCGCTGCTGGGGGTGATGCGCACCCTGCCCAACCGCTGGCTGTCCGGCATCGCCACCGCCTACGTGGAGCTGTTCCGCAACGTGCCGCTGCTGGTGCAGCTGTTCATCTGGTACTTCCTGGTGCCGGACTACCTGCCGCAGCCGATCCAGGACTGGTTCAAGCTGGGCCTGGCGCCGGAAACCTCGGCCTTCGTCAGCGTCGTCGTGTGCCTGGGCCTGTTCACCGCCGCGCGGGTCTGCGAACAGGTGCGCACCGGCATCCAGGCGCTGCCCAAGGGCCAGCTCGCCGCCGCCAGCGCCATGGGCTTCCGCCTGCCGGCGATCTACCGCCACGTGCTGCTGCCGCAGGCCTTCCGCATCATCATTCCGCCGCTCACCTCGGAGTTCCTCAACGTCTTCAAGAACTCCTCGGTGGCGTCGCTGATCGGCCTCATGGAGCTGCTGGCACAGACCAAGCAGACCGCCGAGTTCAGCGCCAACCTGTTCGAGGCCTTCACCCTGGCCACGCTGATCTACTTCACCCTGAACATGAGCCTGATGCTGTCCATGCGCATGGTCGAGAAGAAGGTCGCGGTACCGGGCCTGATCTCCGTGGGAGGTAAATGATGGACTTCAGTCAGATCGTCCCCGCCCTCCCCGGCCTGTGGGAAGGCATGCTCACCACCCTGCAGCTGATGGCGCTGGGCGTGCTGGGCGGCGTGGTGCTGGGCACCATCCTGGCGCTGATGCGCCTGTCCAACAGCAAGCTGCTGTCGAACATCGCCGGCTTCTACGTGAACTATTTCCGCTCGATCCCGCTGCTGCTGGTGATCACCTGGTTCTATTTCGCGGTGCCCTTCATCCTGCGCTGGATCACCGGCCAGGACACCCCGGTGGGTGCGTTCACCTCGTGCCTGGTGGCCTTCATGATGTTCGAGGCGGCCTACTACTGCGAGATCGTCCGCGCCGGCATCCAGGCCATCCCGAAGGGCCAGATCGGCGCGTCCTACGCCCTGGGCATGACCTACGGCCAGGCGATGCGCCTGATCATCCTGCCCCAGGCGTTCCGCAAGATGACCCCGCTGCTGCTGCAGCAGAGCATCATCCTGTTCCAGGACACCTCGCTGGTCTACTCGGTGGGCCTGATGGACTTCCTCAACGCCGCCCGTTCCCGCGGCGACATCATCGGCCAGCCCCATGAGTTCCTGATCTTCGCCGGTCTCGTCTACTTCGTCATCAGCTTCGCCGCGTCCTTCGGCGTGAAGCGCCTGCAGAAAAGGTTAACCGTATGATCTCCATCGATAACGTCAGCAAGTGGTATGGCGACTTCCAGGTGCTCACCGACTGCAACACCAAGGTGTCCAAGGGTGAAGTCGTGGTGGTCTGCGGGCCGTCCGGCTCGGGCAAGTCGACCCTGATCAAGTGCGTCAACGCGCTGGAGCCCTTCCAGAAGGGCGACATCACCGTCGACGGCACCTCCATCGCCAATCCGAAAACCGACCTGCCGAAACTGCGCTCGCGCGTCGGCATGGTGTTCCAGCACTTCGAGCTGTTCCCGCACCTGTCCATCACCGAGAACCTGACCATCGCCCAGCGCAAGGTCCTGGGCCGGAGCAAGGAAGAGGCAATGGACAAGGGCATGAAGCTGCTCGACCGCGTCGGCCTCAAGGCCCACGCCCACAAGCACCCCGGCCAGCTCTCCGGCGGCCAGCAGCAGCGCGTGGCCATTGCCCGCGCGCTGGCGATGGACCCGATCGTCATGCTGTTCGACGAACCGACCTCGGCGCTCGACCCGGAAATGGTCAACGAGGTGCTCGACGTGATGGTCCAGCTCGCCCAGGAAGGCATGACCATGATGTGCGTGACCCACGAGATGGGCTTTGCGCGCAAGGTCGCCGACCGGGTGATCTTCATGGACCGCGGGCAGATCGTCGAAGACTGTCCGAAGGAAGAGTTCTTCGGCGACCTGCAGAACCGCGCCGAACGCACCCAGCAATTCCTCGCCAAGATCCTGCCGCACTGATCCACCGGTGCGCCCCGCTGAAGCGGGGCGCGCCACCTCACCGCAAACACAACAATAAATAAGGAAGGTCCATGCGTCTGATCCACTTCACGAAACTGCCCCTGGGCGTCGCGATCCTCGCCGCCAGTTCCTCGGTCTTCGCCGCCACCCTCGACGGCGGCGCGGTGGCCGCGCCTGACCAGTACGGCGCCAAGGTCGCCGCCGAGATCCTGAAGAAGGGCGGCAACGCCGTCGACGCAGCGGTCGCCACCGCCTTCACCCTCGCGGTCACCTACCCCGAAGCCGGCAACATCGGCGGCGGCGGCTTCATGACCCTGTATGTCGACGGCAAGCCGTACTTCCTCGACTACCGCGAGATCGCGCCGAAGGCCGCGACCAAGACCATGTACCTGAACGACAAGGGCGAGGTGATCGAGAACCTCAGCCTGGTCGGCACCAAGGCTGCCGGCGTGCCCGGCACCGTGATGGGCCTGTGGGAAGCCCACAAGCGCTTCGGCAAGCTGAAGTGGAGCGAACTGCTGACCCCGGCCATCGGCTACGCCAGGACCGGCTTCAAGGTCGCCGACCAGCAGTACCAGTACCGCCAGGACGCCATCGCGCTGTTCAACGGCAAGACCAACTTCGGCGACTACTTCGGCACCATGAAACCGGGGCAGACCTTCAAGCAGCCGGAACTGGCCAAGACCCTGGAGCGCATCGCCGACAAGGGCCCGGACGACTTCTACAAGGGCGAGACCGCCAAGCTGCTGGTCGCGCAGATGAAGCACGACGGCGGCCTGATCACCCAGGAAGACCTCTCCGGCTACGAGGCCAAGTGGCGCGAACCGATGCGCATCGACTGGCAGGGCAACAGCCTGTACACCGCGCCGCTGCCCAGCTCCGGCGGTATCGCCCTGGCCCAGCTGATCGGTATCAAGGAGCAGCGCGCCGCCGACTTCAAGGGCGTGGAACTGAACTCCGCCAAGTACATCCACCTGCTGGCCGAGATCGAGAAGCGCGTGTTCGCCGACCGCGCCGACTACCTGGGCGACCCGGACTTCTCCAAGGTGCCGGTGGCCCAGCTGACCGACCCGGCGTACATCGCCAAGCGCGCCACCGAGGTCAACCCGAACGCCATCTCGCCCACCGAGAAAGTCCGTCCGGGCCTGGAGCCGCACCAGACCACCCACTTCTCCATCGTCGACAAGGACGGCAACGCCGTCAGCAACACCTACACCCTGAACTGGGACTTCGGCAGCGGCGTGGTGGTCAAGGGCGCCGGCTTCCTGCTCAACGACGAGATGGATGACTTCAGCGCCAAGCCGGGCGTGGCCAACGCCTTCGGCGTAGTGGGCAGCGACGCCAACGCCATCGAGCCGGGCAAGCGCATGCTCTCCTCCATGAGCCCGAGCATCGTCACCCGCGACGGCAAGGTCAGCCTGGTGCTGGGTACTCCCGGCGGCTCGCGGATCTTCACCTCGATCTTCCAGGTGCTGAACAACGTCTACGACTACCACCTGCCCCTGGAGAAGGCCGTGGCCGCGCAGCGCGTGCATCACCAGCTGCTGCCCAAGGACACCCTCTACTTCGACGCCTACGCACCGCTCACCGGCAAGGTCGCCGACGAGCTGAAGGCCATGGGCTACACCCTGGAAGACCAGGGCTGGAACATGGGTGACATCCAGGCCATCCGCGTCGACGGCAAGTCGCTGGAAACAGCCTCCGATCCGCGAGGCCGCGGCGTCGGCCTGGTGGTGAAGCCCTAACCATGTGGTACCCGAGCCAGTCCATCGCCGTGCCCCGGCGAAAGGGTCTGTAGGCACTTCGGCACGACCGCGGCGGAGCCGCATTTTGCGCAGAGCAAGGCGCGAGGAGAGTAGTTTGGTCATTCCAAATGAACGACGAGTAACGCAGCACTGCGCAAAATGCGGCCCGCCCCTCCGGGTTGCGCGGCAAATCACGCCATGCGTCGTTGCGGGACTTGCCAAGGGAATGACCATTGCCTACGTCCCGCGCCTAGCCTGGCGTGATTTGTCGCAGCAACGCGGCTCGCGCCGAAGCGCCTACAGACCCTAGACTGGCTCGGCCCGGACGACTGTGATGCAATGCCCTCCCAGCCCATTGCCACCGCCGCTCACCGTGAAACCACGCCTGCTGCGCAACCTCCTCCTGCCTCTCCTGCTGCTCCTGCTCACCCTGGGCTTCGGCTATGGCGGCTACCTGATCAGTGATGGCGCCGGCACCCGCGCCCTGATCGGCAGTGGCGAACGTCAGCTGGAGCTGCACGCCCGCGGCGTGGAAAGCGAGATGAGCCGCTACTCCTACCTGCCCAGCGTGCTGGAGCTGGAAAAGAACGTCACGCGCCTGCTGCTCGACCCCACCCCCTACAACCGCAACCTGGTCAACGCCTACCTCGAAGGCCTGAACCGCCGCGCCGGCAGCCGTGCCATCTACCTGCTGGACACCTCCGGGCGGGTGCTGGCCACCAGCAACTGGCAGAACGTGGACAGCTACCAGGGCGAGGACCAGTCCTTCCGCGCCTACTTCCAGGACGCCATGGCCGGCCGCCCGGGGCGCTTCTACGGCATGGACAGCACCACCGGCGAGCCCGGCTACTACCTGGCCCACGGCCTGGTCAGCGGCGACCAGATCATCGGCGTGGCGGTGGTCAAGGTGAAGATGGAGGCGCTCGAAGAGCGTTGGCAGAAAGCCCGCCTGCAAGCCTTCGTCAGCGACGAGAACGGCATCATCATCCTCTCCAGCGATCCCGCCCTGCGCCTGAAAGCAGTGCGCCCGCTCAGCGCCGACGACAAGGAACGCATGGCGCGAAGCCTGCAGTACTACTGGTGGGCGCTCAACGAATGGCAGCCGCTTACACGCCGTTCGCTGGGCGACGGCGTGGAGGAAATCAGCTTTCCGCCACAGTCGCCGGAAGCCGACGGGCACAGCCCCGTCAACTACCTGATGCAGACCCGTCGCCTGAACGACACCTCGTGGAACTTCACCCTGCTCAGCCCGCTCCACGACGTACGCCGCGAAGCCATGATCCACGGCATGCTCGCCGCCCTGGGCTTCGCTCTGCTGGCCTTCCTGCTGATCGCCTCGAACGAGCGGCGCAAGGTCATCGCCACCCGCCTCGCCGCCCGCGAAGCGCTGGAGCAGGCCAACAACGCCCTGGAGCGGCGCATCGCGGAACGCACCAGCGACCTGCGCGCCAGCAACCAGCACCTGCGCGAGCAGATCCGCGAACGCCGCCAGGCAGAGGACACCCTGCGCAAGGCCCAGGACCGCCTGGTACAGGCCGGCAAGCTGGCTGTGATCGGGCAGATGTCCACCAGCATCGCCCACGAACTCAACCAGCCGCTGGCGGCGCTGCGCACGCTCTCGGGCAACACCGTGCGCTTCCTGGCGCGCGGCAAGCTGGATATCGCCAGCAGCAACCTGGTCGCGATCAACGAGATGGTCGACCGCATGGGTCGCATCACCGGCAGCCTGCGCGCCTTCGCCCGGCGCGCCGACGACCACGGGCAAGCCAGCCTGGACAAGGCGGTGGACGCCGCAATGATGGTCCTGCAGGTGCGCCTCAAGGAGGTACCGGTGAGCCTGCATCGTGACTACCCTGACGCCCGCCTGGCCATCGACCAGACCCGCCTGGAACAGATCCTGGTCAACCTGATCGCCAACGCCCTGGACGCCATGAGCCCGCAGGACGACCGCCAGCTCTGGCTGGAAGGCCGTGTCGAAGGCGACGACCGCTATCGCCTGGTCGTGCGCGACAACGGCCCCGGCATCCCCCAGGACGCCCGCGCGCACCTGTTCGAACCCTTCTTCACCACCAAGCCCGGCGAACTCGGCCTGGGCCTGGGCCTGACCCTTTCGGCCAGCCTCGCCACCGCCGCCGGCGGCAGCCTGGGCGTGGCCTACCCGGAGGCCGGCGGCACCGCCTTCGAGCTCTACCTGCCGCTGCTGCCTGCCCTGGAGAACCCCGCATGAGCGAAGAATCCCTGCGCGTCCTGATCGTCGAGGACGACCCGCACGTCCTGCTCGGCTGCCAGCAGGCGCTGGCCCTGGAAGACATCGACAGCGACGGCGTGGGCAGCGCCGAGGAGGCGCTGAAGAAGATCGGCGCCGACTTCCCCGGCATCGTCATCAGCGACATCCGCATGCCCGGCATGGGCGGACTGCAGTTGCTGGAGAAACTCAAGGCGCTGGACCCCAGCCTGCCGGTGGTGCTGATCACCGGCCACGGCGACATCGCCATGGCGGTGAAGGCCATGCGCGACGGCGCCTATGACTTCATGGAGAAACCCTTCTCGCCCGAACGCCTGGTCGACACCGCGCGCCGGGCGCTGGCCCAGCGGGCGCTGACCCGCGAGGTCAGCCAACTGCGTCGCCAGCTGGCCGGCCGCCAGGCCCTGGAAAGCCGGCTGATCGGCCGGTCGCCGGCCATGCAGGCGCTGCGCGAGCTGATCACCAACGTCGCCGACACCTCGGCCAATGTGCTCATCGAAGGCGAGACCGGCACCGGCAAGGAACTGGTCGCCCGCTGCCTGCACGACTACAGCCGGCGCCAGGCCAAGCCCTTCGTCGCGCTCAACTGCGGCGGCCTGCCGGAAAGCCTGATCGACAGCGAGATCTTCGGCCACGAGGCCCACGCCTTCACCGGCGCCGGCAAACGGCGCATCGGCAAGATCGAGCACGCCAACGGCGGCAGCCTGTTCCTCGACGAGATCGAGAGCATGCCGCTGAACCTGCAGATCAAGCTGCTGCGCGTGTTGCAGGAACAGCAGCTGGAACGCCTGGGCTCCAACGAACTGATCCCGGTGGATTGCCGGGTGATCGCCGCGACCAAGTCCGACCTCGCTGCCATGGGCCGCGACGGCAGCTTCCGCAGCGACCTCTACTACCGCCTCAACGTGGTCACCCTCAACCTGCCGCCACTGCGCGAGCGCCGCGAAGACATCCTGATGCTCTTCGAGCACTTCCTGCAGCAGTCCTCGCTGCGCTTCGACCGCCCGGCGCCGGTCATCGACAACGCCACCGCCGCCACCCTGATGGCCCACGACTGGCCCGGCAACGTACGCGAACTGCGCAACGTCGCCGAACGCTTCGCCCTCGGCCTGCCGGTGCTGGCCGGCGGCAACCTCGGCCCCGACGCGGGCGAACCGCGCTTCGCCGAAGCCGTGGAGGCCTTCGAGAAGAGCCTGCTGTCCACCGCCCTGGAACGCCACGCCGGCAACCTCAGCCAGGCCGCGCACGCCCTGGGCATGGCCAAGACCACGCTGTTCGACAAGGTGAAGAAGTACGGCCTGAAGGGCGAGTGAACGCAAATGCTTTTGGTAGGAGCGAGCTTGCTCGCGAACCTGCCTGAAGCCGTGCTATCCACCTGAAAGCGTTCGCGAGCAAGCTCGCTCCTACAAAGGTAATGCCACGCGGCGGCGCGCCCCATTGATCTGCCGGGAACTGTCCCGGACACTACCCACCTTTGAACCGACCGCACGAGCGGGAGCCCCCATGTCCACCCAAGCCGAAACCCTCTGGAACCAGCTCTGCGCCGATGCCGGCGTCGACCCGCAGCAGCGCATGGCCGCACGCCGCGCCATCCTCGCCCACGCCGACGCACTGGATGCCGACGTCTACCGCCCGGACGACAACGATCCGGATGCCGAAGAGCTGGACATGGGCAGTGCCAAGGTGCTCTTCCTCGGCCCCTTCGAAGCCCCCGCCGAGTGGGACGCCGCCGAACGCGAAGACTTCTACGACGACGCCGACCCGGAGCTGTTCTTCAACGCGCGCCTCGAATCCGAAGCCGAGCCGGGCACGCCGGGCTTCTTCGTTCCGGAAGTCGGCGACTTCCTGGCGGTGATGGACGCCGGCAAGATCCAGATGTACTTCCTGCACGACTGGAGCGAAGACAATGACGGCTGCACCTGCGTGCTGATCCGCGACGATATCCAGCTCTGATCTGAATGCACGCTCTTGCAGGAGCAACTGCCTTCCTCTGGACAGTCTGTGCCTGCGCCTCCCCCCAGCCCTCGCCCTCCGGGAGGGGGGCAGACCGTGCCGGCTGACACCTCGGCGACTCCGTTCAAGGCCTTCGCCGGGGACTCGTCACTGCAGGGCGCACGGCCTGGAGAAAATAATTTTCTACAAATTCATCGGGGGCCCCCGATGAACTTGGCGCAGGTCCGGTGTCTCAGGGTAGGCACGCCACTTTTCCCACCGGACCATCCGCCATGCATGACGATCCCGAAAGCCTCTGGGTCGAAGTGGAGACCTGGTCTCCCTACCGACCGCAACGCATTCTTCGCGGCCGCATCAGCCGGGAAGACTTCCTTGCCCTGCACGAAGGCCATGCGCCCGCCATGGTGCGCCTGGACGACTGCCAGAACCGCGAGGCACCCAGCGGCGCCGTACAGGACCTGTTCCTCGCCAGCTCCCACATTCTCAGCGTCACTCCGCTGCACCGCGCCGCCTGATTTCGCTCAGTCGGCCATGCCGCGATACACATAGGTCATCGGCCGGAGACCCGGCAGGTAGTCCTGGACCAGCTCGCGCAGCGTGAAGCCGCCGGCCTGGATCAACGCCGGCATGTCGCGGTCAAGGTGACAGCCGCCGGCCAGCGGCTTCCACACCGGTGTCAGCCGGTGCTGCCAGGCGCGCACGCTGGCGTCCGGCGCCAGGCCGTGCTCGCAGAAGAGGAATTCGCCACCCGGCTTGAGCACCCGGCGCATTTCCTTCAGCGCCGCCACGGCATCGGGAATGCTGCACAAGGTAAAGGTGCAGACGATGCTGTCGAAGCTCGCGGCGTCGGCACGGATCTCGCCCAGCTCCAGCGCCACCATCTCCACCGGAATGCCAATGCGCCCGACGCGCTCGCGGGCGAGCTTCTGCATCTGCGCCGCGGGGTCGACCCCGACGATTGTCGACACTTTCGCCGGATCGTAGAACGACAGGTTCAGCCCGGTGCCCATGCCGATCTCCAGCACCCGGCCATGGGCGCGGGGCACCAGCAGCGAGCGCTGCTTCATCACATCGCCCAGGCCGCAGGCGAAATCGATCAGCCGGGGCAGCACATAGCGGTCGTAGAGTTGCATGCACGCGATCTCCGTTTTTCCCCCGATCCTAGCGGGCCTGAGCGGCGCCGGCACAGCGGCTGACGAGGGGATATCCGCCATTTGCGCGGACAGCATCGCCGCCGGACCTGTCCACACGGGTATAAACCCAGGGGCTTGTTAGACGATTGTCGACACTTCATCAAATCTTCATTGACCAAGGCGCATTGGAGGGGTAGCTTTCGCCGCACATCAAGAAGATTGTCGACACCATGAACGATAGCCTGACTCTGCCAAGCCTGGTTTCGGACGACAGCGAGACCCTCTCGGAACACGTGTTCCGCAAGATCCAGTCCGCCATCGTCAAAGGCGAGATCGCCCCCGGCAGCAAGATTTCCGAGCCGGAGCTGGCGCGTACCTACGGCATCAGCCGGGGCCCGCTGCGCGAGGCAATCCACCGCCTGGAAGGCCAGAAGCTGCTGGTGCGCGTGCCGCACGTCGGTGCGCGGGTCGTTTCGCTCAGCCACGAGGAGCTGCTGGAGCTCTACGAGATCCGCGAATCCCTCGAAGGCATGGCCTGCCGCCTGGCCGCCGAGCGCATGAGCCAGGAAGAGATCGACGAGCTGCGCCGGGTGCTCGACACCCACGAGCGCGACGAGGCCTTCCAGGCCGGGCGCGGCTACTACCAGCAGGAAGGCGACTACGACTTCCACTACCGGATCATCCAGGGCAGCGGCAACCGCACCCTCACCCGCATGCTCTGCGGCGAGCTGTACCAGTTGGTGCGCATGTACCGCCTGCAGTTCTCGGCGACGCCCAACCGGCCGCGCCAGGCCTTCGCCGAGCACCACCGGATTCTCGATGCCATCGCCGATCGTGACGGCGAACTGGCCGAGTTGCTGATGCGCCGTCACATCGGCGCCTCGAAACGCAATGTGGAGCGTCACTACCTGGACGCCCAAGCCAAGACAGCCAACGTACGAGGTGAACAATGAGCTACAAGACCGCCGGCCAACGTTTCCGCGAAGCCCTTGCCGAAGAAAAGCCGCTGCAGGTGATCGGCGCGATCAACGCCAACCACGCGCTGCTGGCCAAGCGCGCCGGCTTCAAGGCCATCTACCTCTCCGGTGGCGGCGTGGCGGCGGGCTCCCTCGGCCTACCGGACCTGGGCATCAACACCCTGGATGACGTGCTCACCGACGTGCGCCGCATCACCGACGTCTGCGACCTGCCGCTGCTGGTGGACATCGACACCGGCTTCGGCCCCAGCGCCTTCAACATCGAGCGCACCGTGAAGAGCCTGATCAAGGCCGGTGCCGCCGCCGCCCACATCGAAGACCAGGTCGGCGCCAAGCGCTGCGGCCACCGTCCGGGCAAGGAAATCGTCTCCGTCGAGGAAATGGCTGACCGCGTGAAAGCCGCCGCCGATGCCAAGACCGACCCGAACTTCTTCCTCATCGCCCGTACCGACGCCATCCAGGCCGAAGGGGTGGACGCCGCCATCGAACGCTGCCAGCGTTATGTCGAAGCCGGCGCCGATGCCATCTTCGCCGAGGCCGCCTACGACCTGCCGACCTACAAGCGCTTCGTCGATGCGCTGAACGTGCCGATCCTGGCCAACATCACCGAGTTCGGCGCCACCCCGCTGTTCACCCGCGACGAGCTGGCCTCGGTCGGTGTGGCCATCCAGCTCTACCCGCTGTCGGCCTTCCGCGCCGCCAACAAGGCCGCCGAAGCCGTCTACACCGCGATCCGCCAGGAAGGCCACCAGCAGAACGTGATCGAACTGATGCAGACCCGTGCCGAGCTGTACGACCGCATCGGCTACCACGCCTTCGAGCAGAAGCTCGACGCGCTGTTCGCTGCTGGCAAGAAGTGAGATGAATCGGCGAATCGGGCCTAGCGCAGGATTCGCCATTGTTTCCGGGTCCCCGCCTTCGCGGGGATGACGAAGCAAGCAAACGTAGGGCGCATAACGCCACAGGCGTTATCCGCCGACCAGATTCGAACCGACCGCACGGCCTGTGCCAGCGGAACAAGAACAAGCAACCGGATTTGATGAGGAGACACGCGATGAGCGCTACCGCAGAAACCACCACCGGCTTCAAGCCGAAGAAGTCCGTGGCCCTGAGTGGCACCGCCGCTGGCAACACCGCCCTGTGCACCGTCGGCCGTACCGGCAACGACCTGCACTACCGTGGCTATGACGTCCTGGACTTCGCCAACCGCTGCGACTTCGAGGAAATCGCCCACCTGCTGGTCCACGGCAAGCTGCCCAACGCCGCCGAACTGGCCGGCTACAAGGCCAAGCTGAAAGCCCTGCGCGGCCTGCCGGCAGGCGTGAAGGCCGCCCTGGAAACCCTGCCGCCGTCCGCCCATCCGATGGACGTGATGCGCACCGCCGTGTCCGTGCTCGGCTGCCTGTCGCCGGAGAAGGACGACCACAACCATCCGGGCGCCCGCGACATCGCCGACAAGCTGATGGCGTCCCTGGGCTCCGCGCTGCTCTACTGGTACCACTTCAGCCACAACGGCAAGCGCATCGAAGTCGAGACCGACGATGAGTCCATCGGCGGCCACTTCCTGCACCTGCTGCACGGGCAGAAGCCGCGCGAGTCCTGGGTGCGCGCCATGCACACCTCGCTGAACCTGTACGCCGAGCACGAGTTCAACGCTTCCACCTTCACCTCCCGCGTGATCGCCGGCACTGGCTCGGACATGTACTCCTGCATCGCCGGCGCCATCGGCGCGCTGCGCGGCCCGAAACACGGCGGCGCCAACGAAGTGGCCTTCGAGATCCAGAAGCGCTACGACAACCCGAACGAAGCCGAGGCCGACATCCGTGCCCGCGTCGAGCGCAAGGAAGTGGTGATCGGCTTCGGCCACCCGGTCTACACCGTGTCCGACCCGCGCAACAAGGTGATCAAGGAAGTCGCTCACCAGCTGTCCGTCGAGCAGTCCAACACCAAGATGTATGACATCGCCGAGCGCCTGGAAAGCGTGATGTGGGAAATCAAGAAGATGTTCCCCAACCTCGACTGGTTCAGCGCCGTCAGCTACCACATGATGGGCGTGCCCACCGCCATGTTCACCCCGCTGTTCGTGATCGCCCGTACCGCCGGCTGGTCCGCCCACGTCATCGAGCAGCGCATCGACGGCAAGATCATCCGCCCGAGCGCCAACTACGTTGGCCCGGAAGATCTGCAGTTCGTGCCGCTCAAGGACCGCAAATGATGAACACTCAATTCCGCAAACGCCTGCCCGGCACCGCGCTGGATTACTTCGACGCCCGCGAGGCGGTCGATGCGATCCAGGCCGGCGCCTGGGACAAACTGCCCTACACCTCCCGCGTGCTGGCCGAACAGCTGGTGCGCCGCTGCGAGCCCGCGGAGCTGACCGCTTCGCTGGAGCAGCTGGTCTACCGCAAGCGCGACCTGGACTTCCCCTGGTACCCGGCGCGCGTGGTCTGCCACGACATCCTCGGCCAGACCGCGCTGGTCGACCTCGCCGGCCTGCGTGACGCCATCGCCGAACAGGGTGGCGACCCGTCCAAGGTCAACCCGGTGGTGCCGACCCAGCTGATCGTCGACCACTCGCTGGCCGTGGAAGCCGCGGGCTTCGACCCGGACGCGTTCGAGAAGAACCGCGCCATCGAGGACCGCCGCAACGAGGATCGCTTCCACTTCATCGACTGGACCAAGACCGCGTTCAAGAACGTCGACGTGATCCCGGCCGGCAACGGCATCATGCACCAGATCAACCTGGAGAAAATGAGCCCGGTGATCCAGGCGCGCGGCGGCGTGGCCTTCCCCGACACCTGCGTCGGCACCGACTCGCACACCCCGCACGTGGATGCCCTGGGCGTGATCGCCATCGGCGTCGGCGGCCTCGAGGCCGAGACCGTGATGCTGGGCCACCCGTCGATGATGCGCCTGCCCGACATCGTCGGCGTCAAGCTGACCGGCAAGCGCAAGCCGGGCATCACCGCCACCGACATCGTCCTGGCCCTGACCGAGTTCCTGCGCAAGGAACGCGTGGTCGGCGCCTACGTCGAGTTCTTCGGCGAGGGTGCGGACAGCCTGACCATCGGCGACCGCGCGACCATCTCCAACATGTGCCCGGAATACGGCGCCACCGCCTCGATGTTCTACATCGACGGCCAGACCATCGACTACCTCAAGCTCACCGGCCGCGAGCCCGAGCAGGTAGCGCTGGTGGAGAACTACGCCAAGACCCTCGGCCTGTGGAGCACCGCGCTGGAAACCGCGGAGTACGAGCGCGTGCTGGAGTTCGACCTGGGCAGCGTGGTGCGCAACATGGCCGGCCCGTCCAACCCGCACCGCCGCCTGCCGACTTCGGCGCTGGCCGAGCGCGGCATCGCCGACGAAGCCAAGCTGGCCGCCGGCAAGGGTGAAGAAGCCCAGGGCCTGATGCCCGACGGCGCGGTGATCATCGCCGCCATCACCAGCTGCACCAACACCTCCAACCCGCGCAACGTCATCGCCGCCGGCCTGGTGGCGAAGAAGGCCAACGCGCTGGGCCTGATCCGCAAGCCGTGGGTGAAGACCTCCTTCGCGCCGGGTTCGAAGGTCGCCAAGCTGTATCTGGAAGAAGCCGGCCTGCTGCCGGAGCTGGAGAAGCTCGGCTTCGGCATCGTCGCCTATGCCTGCACCACCTGTAACGGCATGTCCGGCGCGCTGGATCCGGCGATCCAGAAAGAGATCATCGACCGCGACCTGTACGCCACCGCCGTGCTCTCGGGCAACCGCAACTTCGACGGCCGCATCCACCCCTACGCCAAGCAGGCCTTCCTCGCCTCGCCGCCGCTGGTGGTCGCCTACGCCATCGCCGGCACCGTGCGCTTCGACATCGAGCAGGACCCGCTGGGCACCGACAAGAACGGCAACCCGGTTACCCTGAAGGACCTCTGGCCGTCCGACGAAGAGATCGACGCCATCGTCGCCTCCAGCGTCAAGCCCGAGCAGTTCAAGCAGGTCTACATCCCGATGTTCGACCTGGGCAGCGTGCAGGAAGCGGAAAGCCCGCTGTACGACTGGCGCCCGATGTCCACCTACATCCGCCGTCCGCCGTACTGGGAAGGCGCACTCGCGGGCGAGCGCACGCTGAAAGGCATGCGTCCGCTGGCAATCCTGCCGGACAACATCACCACCGATCACCTGTCGCCATCCAATGCCATCCTGGCGGACTCGGCCGCCGGTGAATACCTGGCAAAAATGGGCCTGCCGGAGGAGGACTTCAACTCCTACGCCACCCACCGCGGCGACCACCTCACCGCCCAGCGCGCCACCTTCGCCAACCCGCAGCTGGTCAACGAAATGGCCGTGGTCAACGGTGAGGTGAAGAAGGGCTCGCTGGCCCGCGTCGAGCCGGAAGGCAAGGTCATGCGCATGTGGGAAGCCATCGAAACCTACATGAACCGCAAGCAGAACCTGATCATCGTGGCCGGCGCCGACTACGGCCAGGGCTCGTCCCGCGACTGGGCGGCCAAGGGCGTTCGCCTGGCGGGCGTGGAAGTGATCGTGGCCGAAGGCTTCGAGCGCATTCACCGCACCAACCTGGTGGGCATGGGCGTGCTGCCGGTGGAGTTCAAGCCGGGCACCACCCGCCTGACCCTGGGCCTGGACGGCACCGAGACCTACGACATCAAGGGCGAAGTCTCGCCGCGTTGCGACCTGACCCTGGTCATCCATCGCAAGAGCGGTGAAGTCGTCGAAGTCCCGGTCACCTGCCGCCTCGACACCGCCGCCGAAGTGAAGGTGTACAAGGCCGGTGGCGTACTGCAGCGCTTCGCCAAGGACTTCCTGGAAGGCGCGGTAGCGTGATGTAACAGCCGGCCCGCTCGCGGGCCGGCACAACTTCTGTAGGAGCGAGCTTGCTCGCGAACCCATCCCCGCTGCGGGGCCGTTCGCGAGCAAGCTCGCTTCTACAAGTAACGCACAGGACCTGAGAATGCCCCACGTACCCCAAGTGAAGATCCCCGCCACCTACATCCGCGGCGGCACCAGCAAGGGCGTGTTCTTCCGCCTGCAGGACCTGCCCGAGCGCTGCCAGGTGCCCGGCGCGGCCCGCGACAAGCTGTTCATGCGCGTGATCGGCAGCCCCGATCCGTACAGCGCGCACATCGACGGCATGGGCGGCGCGACCTCCAGCACCAGCAAGTGCGTGATCCTGTCCAAGAGCACCCAGCCGGACCACGACGTCGACTACCTCTACGGCCAGATTTCCATCGACAAGGCCTTCGTCGACTGGAGCGGCAACTGCGGCAACCTCTCCACCGCCGCCGGCTCCTTCGCCATCCACGCCGGCCTGGTCGACCCGTCGCGCATTCCGGACAACGGCACCTGCGTGGTGCGCATCTGGCAGGCCAACATCCAGAAGACCATCATCGCCCACGTGCCGATCACCAACGGCCAGGTGCAGGAAACCGGCGACTTCGAGCTGGACGGCGTGACCTTCCCCGCCGCCGAGATCGTGCTGGAGTTCCTCGACCCGTCCGACGATAGCGACGAAGGCGGCTCAATGTTCCCCACCGGCAACCTGGTGGACGACCTGGAAGTCCCCGGCATCGGTACCTTCAAGGCGACCATGATCACCGCCGGCATCCCGACCATCTTCGTCAACGCCGAGGACATCGGCTACCAGGGCACCGAGCTGCGCGAAGCGATCAATGGCGACCCCGAACAGCTGGCTCGCTTCGAGAAGATCCGCATCGCCGGCGCGCTGCGCATGGGCCTGATCAAGACGGCCGAAGAAGCCGCGACCCGCCAGCACACGCCGAAGATCGCCTTCGTCTCCCCGCCCAAGGACTACCTGTCCTCCAGCGGCAAGCCGGTGAAGGCCGGCGATGTCGACCTGCTGGTGCGCGCGCTGTCCATGGGCAAGCTGCACCACGCCATGATGGGCACCGCCGCCGTGGCCATCGGCACCGCCGCCGCCATTCCCGGCACCCTGGTGAACCTCGCCGCCGGTGGTGGCGAACGTACCGCGGTGCGCTTCGGCCACCCCTCCGGCACCCTGCGCGTAGGCGCCGAGGCCAAGCAGGTGGACGGCGAGTGGACCGTGACCAAGGCCATCATGAGCCGCAGCTCGCGCATCCTCATGGAAGGCTGGGTGCGGGTGCCGGGGGATTCGTTCTGATCCTTCGCTGACGCCGTGAAAACACAAGGCCCGCATTCGCGGGCCTTGTCGTTTCTCCTGGGAAGATCGTGCCTGGGTTTCCCCTCACCCCGGCCCTCTCCCACTGGGAGAGACTTGGGGTGAGGGCAGGCAGCGGCGCCAATGCTTACCCTGTAGGAGCGAGCTTGCTCGCGAACCGAACCCTGCTACGGAGTCTGTTCGCGAGCAAGCTCGCTCCTACGAAAAGCCGCTGCGTCAGGCCACGAAATCGCCCTGCAACTGCTCCAGCAAAACCTGAATCCGCGCCAGGCGCACGGTCGGGTCGTCCATCTCCAGCAGCACCTGCTTCTGGTCACGCTCGAAGGGCAACAGGTAGGCGAGCTGACAGGCCAATTCCTGTTGGCCGTTGACCTCCCCGCCCATCTCCAGCGCGGAAACCATGGGGTGCATGGACAGCGCCTCCAGCAACGCCGCCAGGTCGTCGTGCTCCTTGGTCAGCGGCTGGTCGGGCTGCTCGTCCAGCCACTCCACCTCAGCCACGCTCAACTGGTCCGGCTGCACATTGGCGGAGAGCACGCGGAAACGCCGGCCGCCTTCGACGCGAATGCCCAGCAGGCCATTGGGTCGCTGTTGCCAGTCGCGGATACGCGCCTCGCAACCAACCAGGCTGTAGCGCTCCGGCGCACCGCCGACCTCCTCGCCCTCGACGATGGACACCACACCGAAACCGGCGTCCTGTTTCATGCAACGGCCGATCATGTCCAGGTAGCGCGCCTCGAAGATCTGCAGGTCGAGGCGACAGCCGGGGAACAGTACGGTGTTGAGGGGAAACAGCGGAAACATCATGGTCATTCCTCGAAACCCTGGGCGGCGTCAGGCAAGCAGCGCTACCGCCAACGGTAGCAGTACCGCAGTGGCCACGCCCATCAGGCTCATCGCCAGGGCGGCGAAGGCGCCGCATTCCTCGCCCTCCTGCAGCGCGCGGGAAGTGCCCACGGCGTGGGCGGTCATGCCCAGCGCCATGCCCTGCGCGGCCGGGTGATGCACACCGACGCGGCGCAGCAGTTCCGGACCGAGGATGGCGCCGAGCACGCCGGTGATCAACACGAACACCGCCGCCAGCGCCGCCACGCCGCCGATCTGGCTGGCCACCAGCATGGCGATCGGCGAGGTCACCGACTTGGGCGCCAGGCTCATCAGCAGCTCGTGGTCAACGCCGAACAGCCAGCCCAGGCCGATGCCCAGCCCGGTGGCGAACAGCCCGGCCACCACCAGGGTGATCAGGGTCGGCCAGAACAGCTGGCGGATGCGCTTGAGGTTGAGGAACAGCGGCACCGCCAGCGCCACGGTGGCGGGGCCGAGGAGAATGGTCAGCACCTTGGCGCTGGTGCTGTATTCGGCGTAGTCGATGCCGCAGGCCAGCAGCACGCCGATGACGATCAGCATCGACACCAGCACCGGCTGCAGGAATACCCAACGCGTGCGTTCATAAGCGGCCAGCGCCAACTGGTAGGCACCCAGGGTGACGCCGACGCAGAACAGCGGATGGTGGATGACGGCGTTCACCGCACCTTGCCAGTCGAACATCAGGCGCCCTCCTTCCGCTGGCGCTGGCGGTCGATGAGCTTCTGCATCAGCCAGCCGGCGAACACGAAGGACACCAGCAGCGACAGCGCAAGCGCCCCGACGATGGCCCAGAAGTCCGCGGCAATCTGCTTCGCGTAAGCCATCACCCCCACCGCCGCCGGCACCAGCAGCAACGGCAGATAGCGCAGCAGCGAGCCGGCCGCCTCGTTCACCGGCGCACTCACTTCCCCGCTCCACACCAGGTACAGAAAGAGCAGCACCAGCCCAATGATGGGGCCGGGAATCATGTGCAGGATGAGAGCATTCAGACCCGTGCCGAGCAGTTGGAACAGCACCAGCCAGGTCAGGCCACGTAACAGCATGGGGACATCTCCAGCGCAAGGAGGCGCCATTATGCCCAGCCAGGCGCCGCTATGGCACGGCATTCGCCCAAAGCATGAATGCCGGGCCGGCTTGACCGCACCCGGTACCCATGCTGATCTACTGGCTGCTTTACGCTCTGCTGGACGCACTAGAAGAAAAAAACGCATTCCCCGGAGGAAACATGGCATTCGTACCTGTTAGCGCACTGAAGGACTACATCGGCAAGGATCTGGGCCACTCGCAGTGGATCACCATCGACCAGGAGCGCATCAACCAGTTCGCCGAGTGCACCGAGGACCACCAGTTCATCCACGTCGACCCGGAAAAGGCGAAGAAGACCCCGTTCGGCGGCACCATTGCCCACGGTTTCCTCTCCCTGTCGCTGATCCCGAAACTCTGCGAAGGCCTGCTGGTGCTGCCGGAGAACCCCAAGATGGTGGTGAACTACGGCCTGGACAGCGTTCGATTCATCCAGCCGGTACCGGTCAACTCCCGCGTGCGCCTGCAGGTGACCATCAGCGACATCACCGAGAAGAACCCCGGCCAGTGGCTGATCAAGGCGCGCTGCACCCTGGAGATCGAAGGCCAGGCCAAACCCGCCTACATCGCCGAATCCCTGAGCCTGTGCTTCGTCTGAAACATTTCCTGACGGTTATGGATTAGAATGACGGAGGCCGCCAGCCAGGCGGCCTCCGGCCATTCACAAGGACAGTCCCATGACCGAAAAACGCATTCTCCCCGCCTTCCTGCTGTGCTTCTTCCTCGGCACCTTCGGCGCCCATCGCTTCTATGTGGGCAAGATCGGCACCGGTATCCTGCAGATCCTCACCCTGGGCGGCCTGGGTATCTGGACGCTGGTCGACTTCATCATGATCATCGTCGGTGCCTTCAAGGACAAGGAAGGCAACAAGCTCACCCAGTGGACTTGAGCAAGGTTCCCTGAAAAAAGCCCGCACCCGCGGGCTTTTTTACGTCCACACTGAAATCGCGCCCCACCGCAATTCGAGACCTCCCATGCCACGCCATCTCCTGCCCCTCGGCCTCGCCCTGCTCCTTGCCGCCTGCGGCGAAGGCGAGCCCCTGACGCCACCCGACGGCCGCCTGCCCGATGGTGCGCGCTATCGTGGCGAACTGGTGAACGGCCAGTTACAGGGAAAAGGCCGCCTGGACTACCCCAACGGCGCCTGGTACGACGGCGAATTCGACAAGGGCCTGCAGAACGGCCAGGGCAAGTGGCGCGGCGGTGATGGCACGACCTATGTCGGAGGCTTTCGCGAGGGTCTGTTCGAGGGGCGGGGCCATCTGCAGTTCGCCGACGGCAGCACCTATGACGGCCAGTTCAAGCAGGGTGAGTTCGACGGCGAAGGTCGTCTGACCCAGGGCCAGACCAGCTACAGCGGCGGCTTCCGCAAGGGGCGCTACGAAGGCACGGGCACCCTCGAACAGCCCGACGGCACCCGCCACCAGGGCTGGTTCGCAGGCGGCGAAGCCAATGGCGAAGGCGCGCGCGTGGACAGCCTCGGCAACCAGTACAGCGGACAATTCAAGAACGGCACGCTCAACGGCAAGGGCACCTTCCGCGACGATGCCGGCGACCACTACAGCGGCGAGTTCCGCAACGATCAGTTCGACGGCAAGGGACGCTTCCAGAACCTCGCCGGCGACGTCTGGCTCGGCACCTTCAAGGAAGGTTCGCTGGACGGCACGGGCGAGTTCATCGGCAGCGACGGCAGCCGCTACCAGGGCGAGTTCCGCCAGTGGCGCTTCGACGGCAAGGGCACCCTCAGCCAGGCCGACGGGCAGGTCTACCGCGGCGGCTTCGCCCGTGGCGAATACTCGGGCGAAGGCACCCTCACCCGCAGCGACGGCAGCGTTCAGCGCGGCAGCTGGAGCCGTGGCCAGCGCACGCGCGACGAGCACGGCGCACTGCTGCCCAACGCGCTGGAGATCGGCCTGCTGGAACAGGGCCCGCTGCTGCAGAAGGCGCTGGCGGCCATCCCGCCGTCCACGCCAGCCATCGAGCTCTACGGCCTGAGCCTGGGCGGCGACGGCAAGCAGAGCGTGTTCCTGCGCGAGGCCGACTATGTCGCCAACCTGCTGGGCCAGCGCTTCGGCGCACAGGGCGTGGTGACGCTGGTGAACCATCGCGACCATCTCACCGACCGGCCAATGGCCACCCGCGAAAGCCTGGCCCGCACCCTGCGTACGCTGGCTGAACGCAGCGGCCCGGAAGACCTGGTCTTCATCTACCTGACCAGCCACGGCTCCTCCGACCACCAACTGGTGCTCGACATGCCGGGCCTGAAGCTCGACGACCTGCCGGCCAGCGAACTGGCCACCCTGCTTGCGCCGTTGAAGGACCGCTACAAGGTCCTGGTAATCTCGGCCTGCTACAGCGGCGGCTTCATCCCCGCGCTCAAGGACGACAAGACCCTGATCATGACCGCCGCCCGCAGCGACCGGGTATCCTTCGGCTGCTCCGAAGAGGCCGACTTCACCTACTTCGGTGACGCGCTGTTCGCCAAGGCCTTCCAACAGACGGATGACCTCGAGGAAGCCTTCGCGCAGGCCAGCAACACGGTCGCCCGGCGCGAGAAGGAGGAACAGTTCGAGCCATCCGAGCCGCAACTTTGGGCGCCAGCGACGGTTCTAAACCATTGGAAGGCCCTGCGTGCCCAGCAGCGCCATATGCCACTCGATGCCAAGAGTGTCGCCGTACAGGCAAAACAATAGGCCGGCAACTAAGCTTGTCAGTGTGTCAGGGAGAAACACAGATGTACTCAACACCGACGAATATCCTGCTTGCCGGAGCGACCGGTCTCACGGGTGAACACCTGCTCGACCGCATGCTCAACGAACCCACCGTGAAGCGCGTGCTGGCCCCTACCCGACGGAAGCTGGCCGAACATCCGCGCCTGGAAAACCCCATCGGCCCGCTGGCCGAACTGATCCCGGACCTGACCCGGCCGGTGGACACCGTGTTCTGCTGCCTGGGCACCACGATCAAGGAGGCGGGCTCCGAAGAGGCCTTCCGCAACATCGATTTCGACCTGCCCCTGGCACTGGGCGCCCGTGGTCTCGAACTGGGTGCACGGCACTACGTGGTGATCAGCGCCCTGGGCGCCGACAGCAAGTCGTCGATCTTCTACAGCCGGGTCAAGGGCGAGCTGGAAGACGCCCTGCGCCAGCAAGGCTGGCCGCAGCTGACCATCGCCCGCCCCTCGCTGCTGCTGGGCCAGCGCGAAGAGGTACGCCTGGCCGAGCTGCTCGCCGCCCCCTTCGCCCGCATCCTGCCGGGCAAACTGCACGGCATCGAAGCCTGCGCCCTGGCCCGCGCGCTCTGGCGCCTGGCGCTGGAAACCGGCAAGGGCACCCGCGTTGTCGAATCGGACGAACTGCGCAGGCTGGGTAAGTAATCCTCCGCAATCCCCCATTCGCCCCCGGAACGCAGGGCGTACAACCGTTCGCGGTTGTACGCCGATACACCGTTATTGGCCATCGACGCCGGGATGAAACTCGGAGAGCCCTGAGATCAAGGTCAAACGGCGCACGACGTCGAACGTCATACGCCCTACAGGCCGTCAGTTCCCGCCGCGTACCTGCAGGCCGACGCCCAGTTCCGCCGCAATGGAGAATGGCAGCAGCAAGGTGTCGAGCAGCGCGCTGCCCGGCAGGTCCAGCGCCGGATAGGCCGGCGCCTCGACACCGAAGCGGTCCATCGGGCAGCAGCCGCCATTGAGCGAATACCAGTCCAGCCGGGTGCCGGCATAGATCAGCGGCGCGTCGGGCTTGGCGGCGTTGAGGGTCTTCACGGTGGCGCAACCGCCCAGTTGCAGCAGCAACAGGGCGGCGAGGAGCTTATTCGTCACTGACAAGATGGTGTTCGCCCCAGCGCGGCAGCATGTCCTGGGGGATGCCCAGTTGATTGAGGATGCGCGCGACGACGAAGTCGATCAGGTCGTCCACCGTCTGCGGCTGATGGTAGAAGCCGGGCGCGGCGGGAAGGATCACCGCGCCCATGTTCGAAAGCTTGAGCATGTTCTCCAGGTGAATGCTGGAGAACGGTGCCTCGCGCGGCACCAGGATGAGCTGGCGGCGCTCCTTCAGCGCCACGTCGGCGGCACGTTCGATCAGGTTGTTGCAGGCGCCGGTGGCGATGGCCGAGAGCGTCCCCGTCGAGCAGGGCACCACCACCATCGCGCTGGGCGCCCCGGAGCCGGAAGCCACCGGCGCCATCCAGTCTTCCTTGCCGTACACGCGGATCTGCCCGGGAGCGGCGCCGGTGTATTCGCTGAGGAAGGCCTGCATCGCCTGCGGCTTGCCCGGCAGGGTCACGTCGGTCTCGGTGGCCACCACCAGTTGCGCGGCCTTGGAGATCAGGAAGTGCACCTCGCGATCCTCCTGCACCAGGCAGTCGAGCAGGCGCAGGCCGTACTGGGCGCCCGAGGCGCCGGTCATGGCGAGGGTGACGCGTTCGGCTCCGGCCATGGATCAGCCCTCCAGCGCCTGGGCGAGCTTGCCGTGCAGGCCGCCGAAACCGCCGTTGCTCATGATCACCACCTGGGTGCCCGGCGTGGCGATGGCTTTCACGCCCGCGATGATGGCGTCCAGCGAGTCGCACACCTGGGTCGGCACGGTGGAGCTGGCCACGGTGGCGGCCAGGTCCCAGCCGAGGTTCGGCGGGGCGTACCAGAACACGCTGTCGGCCTGCACCACGGACTCGGGCAGGCCGTCGCGGTGGGCGCCGAGCTTCATGGAGTTGGAGCGCGGCTCGACCACGGCAATCACCGGCGCATCGCCGACGCGCTTGCGCAGACCGTCGAGGGTGGTGGCGATGGCCGTCGGGTGGTGGGCAAAGTCGTCGTAGATGGTCACGCCGTTGACTTCGGCGACCTTCTCCATGCGCCGCTTGACGCTCTTGAAGGCCGACAGCGCGGCGCAGCCCAGCTCCGGCACCACGCCGACATGGCGGGCCGCCGCGAGGCAGGCCAGGGCGTTGGCGACGTTGTGCTGGCCGGTCAGTTCCCAGTCCACGGTGCCCTGCACCTGGCCGTCGAACAGCACCTCGAAGTGCGAGCCGTCGTCGCTGAGCAGGCGCGCCTGCCACTGGCCGCCTTCGCCGGTGGTCTGCACCGGGGTCCAGCAGCCCATGCCGATCACGCGCTTGAGTGCGGTTTCGGACGTGGGATGGATGATCAGGCCTTCGCCGGGGATGGTCCGCACCAGGTGGTGGAACTGCCGCTCGATGGCGGCGAGATCGGGGAAGATATCCGCGTGGTCGAATTCCAGGTTGTTCAGGATCGCCGTGCGCGGGTGGTAGTGGACGAACTTGGAGCGCTTGTCGAAGAAGGCGCTGTCGTACTCGTCGGCTTCGACCACGAAGAACGGCGTGCCGCCCAGGCGCGCGGAGACACCGAAGTTCTGCGGCACGCCACCGATCAGGAAGCCCGGGCTCATGCCGGCATGCTCCAGCACCCAGGCCAGCATGCTGCTGGTGGTGGTCTTGCCGTGGGTGCCGGCGGCGGCCAGTACCCAGCGGCCTTGCAGCACGTGGTCGGCCAGCCACTGGGGGCCGGAAACGTAGGGCAGGCCCTTGTTCAGGACGTATTCCACAGCGGGGTTGCCGCGCGACAGGGCGTTGCCGACCACCACCAGGTCCGGTGCCGGATCGAGGTGCGCCGGGTCATAGCCCTGCATGAGCTCGATGCCCTGGGCTTCGAGCTGGGTGCTCATCGGCGGGTAGACGTTGGCGTCGGAACCGGTCACGCGGTGACCAAGCTCCTTGGCCAGGACGGCCAGCGACCCCATGAAGGTGCCGCAGATGCCGAGGATGTGGATATGCATGCAGACTCCTGCAATCAAGCCTTTCCAGGCGCTTCGAATGGGCGGCAGAGTAGCACAGCGCGCCCCCGCGCGGCCCGCCGCCGGGGCATCAGACGACGAGGTGGGGAGGCGGTTCCCGGTGGGCGGAGAATGTCGTCACGGGAGCGAACCGTAGGGCGTACAGCCGTTCGCGGTTGTACGCCGCTATACCGTTGTCTGCCGCCAGCGCCTGGTTGAGCCCGGAGCGCCCTGCGCTCAAGGTCAAACGCATATAACGTCGAACGTTATACGCCCTACGCTCCTTCGGTGAAGGGGCGAAGTCAGCCGGGGGATCCATCCCAAGCCTGGCACCTGTTAGCGAGCAAGCTCGCTCCTACAGGTTCGGCGCGCGTGCTCTTCGTAGGAGCGAGCTTGCTCGCGAACCGCATGGCACCGGGCCAATCGCGGACAGAGTCCGCTGCTACCGGGACCGTCCTGTTCAGGTTCGGCGACTCAGTCCGTGGCGGTTGAGCTTGCGGTACAGCGTGTTGCGGCTGATGCCCAGTTGCTGCGCCACCCGGCTGACGTGCCAGTGATGCGCCTCCAGCACTTCCAGCAGGGCCAGGCGCTCGGCATTGCCCAGTGCATCGCCACCCTCCTCGCTTGCCACGACGGGCGTAGCGACGGCAGCGGGGGCCGGCGCGCGGCGCAGGTCCGGCGGCAGGTCGGCCATCTGGATGCGCCCGCCCTCGCACAACGCGCACAGCGTCCGCAGCACATTGCGCAACTGACGCACGTTGCCCGGCCACGGATAGTCGAGCAGGTGGCGGCGGACGTCTGCCTCCAGGCGCACCGCACGGCCCTTGCTCTCCTCGGCCAGCAGATGATCGAGCAGCGCATCCCGGTCCGCACGCTCGCGCAGCGGCGGCAACGCCACCACCAGGCCGTTGAGCCGGTAGTAGAGGTCTTCGCGGAACTGCCCGGTCGCCACCAGTGCCTCCAGGTCGCGGTGGCTGGCGCTGATCAGACGGATATCCACGTCCTGCGGCTCGCCGCCGATGGGCACCACCTGGCGCTCCTCCAGCACCCGCAGCAGGCGCGTCTGCAGGGCCAGCGGCATGTCGCCGATTTCGTCGAGGAACAGGGTGCCGCCGTCGGCCTGTTGCAGCTTGCCGCGCATGCCTTCCTTGCGTGCGCCGGTGAAGCTGCCGCCGCGATAGCCGAACAGCTCGCTCTCGATCAGCGTCTCGGGAATCGCCGCGCAGTTCAGCGCGACGAAGCTCTTGCCGGCACGCTCGCCGCCCAGGTGCACGGCGCGAGCGAAAGCCTCCTTGCCGGTGCCGGTCTCGCCCTGCAGCAACAGCGGCACGTCGTGGGCGTAGACCTTCAGCGCCCGGCGGAAATCGTGGGCCAGTTGCGGATCATCGATGCACAACCCTTTGGCCAGCGGTGCACGCGGCAGCACGGGCGCTGCGGGCACGGGACGCTGCCCACGCAGCAGAGCGTACAGCGTGCGGCCGGAATGGGTACGCAGCGGCCAGCTGGCATTGGGCTGCGGATCGGCGCGGTTGAAGAGGTCGTCCAGCCGGCAGTCGAAGAACTGTTCCAGCGAGCGCCCCAGCAGGCTCTCGCGATGGCTGCCGAGCAGGTTGATGGCGCTCTGGTTGGCTGCCTGGATGCGGCCGGCACCGTCGAACGCAATCATGCCTTCACTGAACAGGCCCAGGCCGTCCGGCTGCAGGTGGAAGCGCAGCAGCCATTGGTCCTCGAAATGGCGCAGGAAGTAGCAGCCCTCGATGGCCTTGGCCGACAGATTGACCAGCGCCATGGTGTGGAACTGGCTTTGCCGCGAGGCATCGCGACGCGCGGAGGACACATCGAGCACCGCCAGCAGTTCGCCCTGGGGGTCGAAGACCGGGCTCGCCGAGCAGGTCAGTCCGGTGTGGCGGCTGCGGAAGTGTTCGTCCTGGTGGATGGTCAGCGCCTGGCGCTCGACCAGGCAGGTGCCGATGCCGTTGGTGCCTTCGCGCGCCTCGCTCCAGTCGGCGCCGAGCCACAGCCCGGCCTGCTCGAAGGTGCGCCGCTCGGCAGCCTCGCTGACGCAGTTCAGTATGACGCCGCGCGAATCGGTGAGGAGTACCGCATGGCCGGCGCCGGAAAGCTGCTGGTGCAGGCTGGTCATCTCGTCGCTGGCGATTTCCAGCACCTGCTGCAGGCGCTCGCGGCGCTCCAGCATGCGGGCATGTTCCAGCACCGTAGGCGCCATGGTTTGCGCCGGGTCCAGGTGGTACTGCTCCAGGCAGCGCATCCAGGAACGGGCGATCGACGGGTCGGCGCCGGGAGCGCCGGCACGAGCACGGCCCTCGGCGACGGTCATGACCTGGCGGGCGTGGCGGCTCATATCGTTGGCACGCATTCTTGTTGTTCTCCGCAATGGGGACGGGGAGGCAGCCCCGAAGGTCCGTCGCCGTCATGAATCGGCCACGAACCTCGGACAGCATCCTCCACGTGTCCGGGCAATGCAACGCCTGTCCGACCGTCAGGTCACGACTGTCACGAATACGGGACAAAGTGTCACGACGCACTGTCCCAGGCCTGCCACAGCGGGCGTTTCAGCAACCCCCGGCGAAAGTCCCGAGGCCTTGTGCGGCGCGGCTTGCGCTGGCATGGCCCGGCCCTTGCTCTACGCTTGATCAACGTCCTCCCCAACAAGCACAAGACCCAGGAGATTCGACCATGCGTTATGCCCACCCCGGTACCGAAGGCGCCATCGTTTCCTTCAAGGCGCGCTACGGCAACTACATCGGCGGCGAATTCGTCCCGCCGGTAAAGGGTCAGTACTTCACCAACACCTCGCCGGTGAACGGCCAGGCTATCGCCGAATTCCCCCGCTCTGACGCCTCCGACATCGACAAGGCACTGGACGCCGCCCACGCCGCCGCTGACGCCTGGGGCCGCACCTCGGTACAGGACCGCTCCAACATCCTGCTGAAGATCGCCGACCGCATCGAGCAGAACCTGGAACTGCTGGCCATCACCGAGACCTGGGACAATGGCAAGCCGATCCGCGAAACGCTGAACGCCGACATCCCGCTGGCCGCCGACCACTTCCGCTACTTCGCCGGTTGCATCCGCGCCCAGGAAGGCTCTGCCGCCGAGATCAACGACAGCACCGTCGCCTACCACATCCACGAGCCGCTGGGCGTGGTGGGGCAGATCATCCCGTGGAACTTCCCGCTGCTGATGGCCGCCTGGAAACTCGCCCCGGCCCTGGCCGCCGGCAACTGCGTGGTGCTCAAGCCGGCCGAGCAGACCCCGCTGGGCATCTGCGTGCTGATGGAAGTGATCGGCGACCTGCTGCCGCCGGGCGTGCTCAACGTCGTCCAGGGCTTCGGCCGCGAAGCCGGCGAGGCGCTGGCCACCAGCAAGCGCATCGCCAAGATCGCCTTCACCGGCTCGACTCCGGTGGGCTCGCACATCCTCAAATGCGCCGCAGAGAACATCATTCCGTCCACCGTGGAGCTGGGCGGCAAGAGCCCGAACATCTACTTCGAGGACATCATGCAGGCCGAGCCGACCTTCATCGAGAAGGCCGCCGAGGGCCTGGTGCTGGCCTTCTTCAACCAGGGCGAGGTGTGCACCTGCCCGTCCCGCGCGCTGGTGCAGGAGTCCATCTACCCGCAGTTCATGGAAGTGGTGATGAAGAAGGTCAAGGCGATCAAGCGCGGCGACCCGCTGGACACCGACACCATGGTCGGCGCCCAGGCTTCGCAGCAGCAGTACGAGAAGATCCTCTCCTACCTCGACATTGCCCAGCAGGAAGGCGCGCAGGTTCTCACCGGCGGCCAGGTCGAGCGCCTGAGCGGCGACCTCGCCAGCGGCTATTACATCCAGCCGACCCTGCTCAAGGGCAACAACAAGATGCGCGTGTTCCAGGAGGAAATCTTCGGCCCGGTGGTGGGCGTCACCACCTTCAAGGATGAGGCCGAGGCGCTGGCGATCGCCAACGACACCGAGTACGGCCTGGGCGCCGGCCTCTGGACCCGTGACATCAACCGTGCCTACCGCATGGGCCGTGGCATCAAGGCCGGCCGTGTGTGGACCAACTGCTACCACCTGTACCCGGCGCACGCCGCGTTCGGCGGCTACAAGAAATCCGGCGTGGGCCGCGAGACCCACAAGATGATGCTCGACCACTACCAGCAGACCAAGAACCTGCTGGTGAGCTACGACATCAACCCGCTGGGCTTCTTCTGATCCACCCGCCCGGCGCGAGCCGGGCATTCTCTCCAATCGATCTTTGCGCGGCCTGCGGGTCGCGCTTTTTTATGCCCGGGAAAAGGGTTCGGCGGGATGTCTTTCGTAGTAGCGGACTTCGTCCGCGATGTTCTACGGCGGCTCGGACCATCGCGAACGAAGTCCGATCCTGTACCTGGTTTGAATATCGTGCGGAATTGTAGGAGCGAGCTTGCTCGCGAACCCGCCCAGCTCAGGTGCCGCCGGGAAATCCGTTCGCGAGCAAGCTCGCTCCTACAGAGAGGGATCGGTTCGCAGGACCGGATCGCGGCCGATCAGCTCGCGTCGCTACGCCACTGCCGCGGGCTCACCCCGAACCAGCGGCGGAAGGCACGGGAGAACGCGCTGGTCTCGGAGTACCCCAGCAGCGGCGCGAGCTCGGAGATCGGCCGCTGCCGCTGGCGCATGTAGTGCAGCGCCAGTTCGCGGCGGGTGTTTTCCACCAGTTGGCTGAAACTCAGCCCGGCCTCGCGCAGGCGGCGCTGCAGGCCGGCAGTGGTGAGTTCGAGCTGCTCGGCAATGATCTCCAGCGAAGGCTCGCCCTCACTCAACGCCAGGCGAATCTGCGTGCCGGCATCCTCCACCAGGTTCGGCGCGCCGCCCTGCTCGCCCAGGCGACGGATCACGTCCTGCACCAGGAACAACAGGTTGGCGTCGCGCTCCGGCATCTGCCGGCCGTAGAGGTCGCGTTTGGGAATCAGCATGGAATTGCAGCCGCGCTGGAACAGCACCGGCGCGTCGAACACCCGCCCATGCTCCTGCCAGCCTTCGGGGCGCGCATGCTCGAAGCTCACCGCGCGCGGCGCCCACTCGGGACCGAGCACATGGCGCATCAGGTTCAGCGCCATGCCCAGGGTCAGCTCGGCATCCTGGCGGCGGTCGAGAATGGCGCCATGGCGCACCTGGTAGTCGAAGCGGTAGCACTCGCCACAATCCACCAGGCGGATCAGGGTGTCGTGCTGGTGATAGGGGAAGGCGGCAGAGAAGTTCTTCAGCGCGTCCTCCAGCGTCTCGGAGCACAGCCCGACGTAGCCCAGCAGCCCCAGTTCGCGGGGCCGGAACTGCTCGCCGTAGCGCAGCCCGAAGTTGTCGCAACCGGACTGTCGCGCCGCCTCTTCGAGCACCTGGCAATAGTTGGTCAGCGCCAGGCTCAGGGTGGGATGCAGCAGGCGTTCCGGGTCGATGCCCGCGCGGCCGAAGACCCGATCGATGTCGCCACCCTGGTCGCCGATGAAGCGACCCAGGCCGCTGGCCGCAGCGGACAGCACGCCGATGTTGTTGGCCAGAGGCACGCTCAGGCCGGGATGGGAGAACAGGGGCTGGCTCATGACGGTTACCGATCTTGTTATGAAACACGCAAGGCACTCGATCCCCCTGAAAACGGGGACCTTTATACAAAGCAAATCCCGTGCCTCACGCGCATTGGCCAAAGCGCCGGACACAGCGCCACGCCTGGCCTGCAGCTGCCACAGCTTGGGGCACCTGGCACGATTTCGGCACCATCATCGGGCGCTGCGCCCTGTGTGGGGCGATGGGTAACAGCCAGTTGACCCTGCGCGGCGAAAGCCGGTTCCAGCGGTCAAGTCTCGCGAGGCTTTGCGCCACTACCATCGAGGCTCAGGTATCCGTCCACGCCCCGAGGGGAAAGAGGAATCACGATGAGCGCATCACAACTAAAACCGACGCTTGGAACCTTGCATCTCTGGGGGCTCGCCGTGGGCCTGGTGATCTCCGGCGAGTACTTCGGCTGGAGCTACGGCTGGGCTGCGGCCGGTACCCTGGGCTTCCTCGTCACTACCCTGCTGGTGGCGGTAATGTACACCTGCTTCATCTTCAGCTACACCGAGCTGACCACCGCCATCCCCCATGCTGGCGGTCCCTTCGCCTACAGCCTGCGCGCCTTCGGCAAGACCGGTGGGATGATCGCCGGCGTCGCCACCCTGATCGAATTCGTCTTCGCCCCGCCCGCCATCGCCATGGCCATCGGCGCCTACCTCAACGTGCAGTTCCCCGGGCTCGATCCGAAGTGGGCGGCCACCGGCGCCTACGTGATCTTCATGACCCTGAACATCCTCGGCGTCAGCATCGCCGCCACCTTCGAGCTGGTGGTGACCGTGCTCGCGGTGGCCGAGCTGCTGGTGTTCATGGGCGTGGTTGCACCGGGCTTCAGCTTCAGCAACTTCGTACTCAACGGTTGGGCCGGCTCCGACGTGTTCGGCGCCCCGGCGATGGCCGGCATCTTCGCCGCGATCCCCTTCGCCATCTGGTTCTTCCTCGCCATCGAGGGCGCGGCCATGGCGGCCGAGGAAGCCAAGGACCCGAAACGCACCATTCCGCGCGCTTACATCGCCGGCATCCTCACCCTGGTCGCGCTGGCCATCGGCGTGATGATCTTCGCCGGTGGAGTGGGCGACTGGCGCGCGCTGTCGAACATCAACGACCCGCTGCCGCAGGCGATGAAGGCCGTGGTCGGCAACGACTCCACCTGGATGCACATGCTGGTCTGGATCGGCCTGTTCGGCCTGGTGGCCAGCTTCCACGGCATCATCCTGGGCTACTCGCGGCAGTTCTTCGCCCTCGCCCGCGCCGGCTTCCTGCCCCGCGGCCTGGCGAAACTCTCGCGCTTCCAGACCCCGCATCGGGCGATCCTCGCCGGCGGCGCGGTGGGCATCGCGGCGATCTTCAGCGACGGTCTGGTCAGCCTGCAGGGCATGACCCTGACCGCTGCGATGATCACCATGAGCGTATTCGGCGCCATCGTCATGTACATCATGAGCATGTTCAGCCTGTTCAAGCTGCGCCGCAGCGAGCCGAACCTGGAGCGCAGCTTCCGCGCCCCGGGCTACCCGGTCGTGCCCGGCATCGCCCTCGCTCTGGCGCTGCTGTGCCTGGCCGCTATGCTCTGGTTCAATAGCGTGATCGCCTCGGTGTTCCTGGTGCTGATGATCGGCGGCATCTCCTGCTGCAGCATCGTGGTCAGCCTCAATCGCGGCACCGACGCGTCGTTCGCCAGCCAGGGTTGAGGAGTAGCGCCATGTCCGGATTCGCCCACAGCGTCGGAGGCCAGACCTGGCGCTTCGACAGCCTGCGCGAGGTGATGGCCAAGGCCAGCCCGGCGCGCTCCGGCGACCGCCTCGCCGGGGTCGCCGCCGGCAGCGACGCCGAGCGTGTCGCCGCACAGATGGCGCTGGCCGACATCCCGCTCAAGCGTTTCCTCGACGAGGCGCTGATCCCCTACGAGAGCGACGAGGTCACCCGGCTGATCATCGACACCCACGACCGCCAGGCCTTCGCGCCGGTCAGCCATCTCACCGTGGGCGGCCTGCGCGACTGGCTGCTGGGCGAGCAGGCCGACGAAACCAGCCTGCGTGCCCTGGCGCCGGGGTTGACGCCGGAAATGGCAGCCGCGGTATCGAAGATCATGCGCGTGCAGGACCTGGTGCTGGTGGCGCAGAAGATCCGCGTGGTCACGCGCTTCCGCAACACCATGGGGCTGCGCGGGCGGATGTCCACGCGCCTGCAGCCCAACCACCCCACCGACGACCCCGCCGGCATCGCCGCCAGCGTGCTCGACGGCCTGCTCTACGGCAACGGTGACGCCATGCTCGGCATCAACCCGGCCACCGACAGCCTGCAATCGATCTGCACCCTGCTGGAAATGCTCGATGCGATCATCCAGCGCTACGAGATTCCCACCCAGTCCTGCGTGCTCACCCATGTCACCAGCTCCATCGAGGCGATCAACCGCGGCGCACCGCTGGATCTGGTGTTCCAGTCCATCGCCGGCACCGAGGCGGCCAACGCCAGCTTCGGCGTGAGCCTGTCGATCCTCCAGGAAGGCTACGAGGCGGGGCTGTCGCAGAAGCGCGGCACCCTGGGCGACAACCTCATGTACTTCGAGACCGGCCAGGGCAGCGCGCTGTCGGCCAACGCCCACCACGGCGTCGACCAGCAGACCTGCGAAACCCGCGCCTATGCGGTGGCGCGGCACTTCAAGCCGTTCCTGGTGAACACCGTGGTCGGTTTCATCGGCCCGGAGTACCTGTACAACGGCAAGCAGATCATCCGCGCCGGCCTTGAAGACCACTTCTGCGCCAAGCTGCTCGGTGTGCCCATGGGTTGCGACATCTGCTACACCAACCACGCCGAAGCCGACCAGGACGACATGGACATGCTCCTGACCCTGCTGGGCGTGGCCGGCATCAACTTCATCATGGGCATCCCCGGCTCCGACGACGTGATGCTCAACTACCAGACCACCTCCTTCCACGACGCGCTCTACGCGCGCCAGGTGCTGGGCCTCAGGCCCGCGCCGGAGTTCGAAGCCTGGCTGGAACGCATGGAAATCCTCCACCAGCGCGACGGCCGGGTACACATGGCCGGCCAGTTGCCCACCGCCTTCCGCCACGCGCTGGCGCAGTTGTCCTGAGGAGGCCTCGATGAGCGACAGCTACATCCCCAACCCCTGGCAGGAACTGCGCCGCCTGACCTCCGCGCGGATCGCCCTGGGCCGCGCCGGCACCAGCCTGCCAACCCGCGCACAGCTGGACTTCCAGTTCGCCCACGCCCAGGCCCGCGATGCCGTGCACCTGCCCTTCGACCGTGAAGGCCTGGCCCGGCAGTTGGCCGAACGCGGCCTCGAATGTCTGCAGCTGCACAGCGCCGCCGCCGACCGCGACATCTACCTGCAACGCCCCGACCTGGGCCGCAGGCTGAACGAAGAGTCGGCGGAAATCCTGCGCCGCCATGCCGACCGCCATCCCCAGGGTTACGACCTGGCAGTGGTGATCGCCGACGGCCTGTCCTCGCTGGCGGTGCAACGTCACAGCCTGCCCTTCCTCGAACGCCTGGAAGAACAGGCACGCAACGAAGGCTGGAGCCTCTCGCCGGTGGCACTGGTACAGCAGGGGCGCGTTGCCGTGGCCGACGAAGTGGCCGAACTGCTGCGGGCGAAGATGGTGGTCATCCTGATCGGCGAGCGTCCGGGCCTGTCGTCACCCGACAGCCTCGGCCTGTACTTCACCTGGGCGCCGAAGGTCGGCCTGAACGACGCCTACCGCAACTGCATCTCCAACGTGCGGCTCGAAGGCTTGAGCTACGGCCTGGCCGCCCACCGCCTGCTCTACCTGATGCGCGAGGCGTGCCGCCGGCAACTGTCAGGAGTGAACCTGAAGGACGAGGCGGAACTGCCGACGCTGGAAGGCACAGGGCCCGGAGCGAATTTCCTGCTGACCTGAAGCCCTGCGACAGCCGACATGAACGGCTCTTCGTAGGAGCGAGCTTGCTCGCGAACCCTCCAGCCGGGGGAACTCGGTGCCTTGCGGTTCGCGAGCAAGCTCGCTCCTACAGCCCTTGCCCACCACCAGCACATCGACGCACTGTCACCACCCCGCAAACCTTCGCGAGCAAGCTCATGCCCACACACGGCTGGGAATGGTCCGCCAAACACACCAGATCAAACGCTTGCTTGGATTGCGCTTTCAACAATTTCTGGTGCAGCATCGGACCGCTGGCTATCCGCTGGCATAGCCCCTGCATTGCCATACCAGCCCATTCACACCACGCCGAGGCCCGCCCATGCGTATCGTGCAAGCCACGCTCGACCACCTCGATCTGCTCGCGCCGCTGTTCGTCAAATACCGTGAGTTCTACGGCAAGCTGCCCTACCCCGAATCCTCGCGGAAATTCCTGGAAAAGCGCCTGCGCCGCAAGGAATCGGTGATCTACCTGGCTCTGCCGGACGACGATGACGGCAAGCTGCTGGGCTTCTGCCAGCTCTACCCGAGCTATTCCTCCCTGTCCCTCAAGCGCGTATGGATCCTCAACGACATCTACGTCGCCGAGGAAGCGCGCCGCCAACTGGTGGCCGACCACCTGCTGCAGACCGCGCGACAGATGGCCCGCGAGACCCAGGCGGTGCGCATGCGCGTCTCCACCAGCGTCAACAACGAAGTGGCGCAGAAGGTCTACGAGTCCATCGGCTTCCACGAGGACACCGAGTTCAAGAACTACATCCTGCCGATCAGCGACGACCTGACCTGACGGCGGCCCCGAGGCCCGCTGGCGTCGGCGGGCCGGGCGCACTAGAGTGATGACCGGCCATCGCCTCGCCATCCTCACCAGCAAAGGGAAGCCATGCGTCGTCCCCTGCTCGCCAGCCTCCTCCTCGCGCTCCTGTGCTCCGCCGGCCAGGCGCAGACCCTGCGCATCGCCACGCTGGACTGGGCCCCCTATGTCGGCCCCGACCTGCCCGGGCACGGCCTTGCCGCCCGCATTCTCGACGAGGCCCTGGCGCTCAATGGCGACCGGGCCGAACTGATCTTCCTGCCCTGGCAGCGGGCACTCAACGAAACCCGCGAAGGCCGTTTCGACGCGCTGATGCCGGCCTACCTCTCCGCCGACCGCAGTCGTGATTTCTACACCTCGATGCCACTGCTGGACTCCCAGCTCGGCTTCTTCCGCCGCCGCGACCATGCGTTGCCGATCGTTCCCGGCGATCTCGACAGCCTGCGCCCCTATCGCATCGGCGTGGTGCGCGGCTACGTCAACCAGAGCGCCTTCGACGCCGCCGACTTCCTCAACAAGGAAGTGGTCAGCAACGACTGGCAGAACCTGGAAAAACTCCTGCGCGGACGCATCGACCTGGCGGTGGCGGACCGCTATACCGGCTATCAGCTGCTCGCCCAGAACGCCCCGGCGCTGCGCGACCAGCTGGTCTTCGTGGAGCCGCCGCTGGACATCAAGCCGCTCTACGTCCTGGTCCCCAGAAAGCGCGCCGATGGCGAGGAGCTGGCGGCCAGCCTCGACCGCAGCCTGCGCACCCTGCGCCGCAGCGGGCGCCTGCAGCAACTGATCGCCGAGGCGCACCTGGAAACCGCCATGCACTCACGGGACGTGGCGAACCATCCCGTCGCCAAACAGTTGCCAAGGCCCGCCACCGCGCCTGCGCAGCACTTCGGCGGCGCCCCCAGGCCTGAGCTGCTGAGCTGGCAGGCGAGCCTGCTCTGACGCGGGTCTGTCGCCAAACGAGGCGGACCGCCCCATTTGTCACAGGGCATTTCAGCCATCACCCCAACCGAATTTTCACCTTCCACCTGTAATATCCTGAGTTGACGTTCGTCGCAGGACGCGATGAACAGCGTTCCCGGCGCGCAACCGTCCCTATAATGCGCACCCTGGCCGTTCACCCCCGCTGTCAAAACAGGCTTCTCATGGATTTCAACCCGATCGACCTGATTCTCCACCTCGACACCTACCTGTCGATGCTGGTGGCCAACTACGGCACCTGGATTTACGCCATCCTCTTCCTGGTGATTTTCTGCGAGACCGGCCTGGTCGTAACGCCCTTCCTGCCGGGCGATTCGCTGCTCTTCATCGCCGGCGCCATCTGCGCCACCGGCGGCATGGACCCCTGGCTGCTCGGCAGCCTGCTGCTGGTTGCGGCCATCACCGGCGACAGCACCAACTACGTGATCGGGCGAACCCTGGGCAAACGCCTGTTCAGCAACCCGGACTCCAAGGTCTTCCGCCGCGACTACCTGGACCAGACCCACGCCTTCTACGAGCGCCATGGCGGCAAGACCGTGACCCTGGCGCGCTTCCTGCCCATCGTGCGCACCTTCGCGCCCTTCGTCGCCGGCATGGCGTACATGCCTTATCTGCGCTTCCTGGCCTTCAGCGTGGCCGGCAGCGTGGCCTGGGTCGGCGGCCTGGTGACCCTGGGCTACTTCTTCGGCAACGTGCCGTTCATCAAGCAGAACCTCTCGCTGATGATCATCGGCATCATCGCCTTCTCCCTGCTGCCCATGATCATCGGCGTCATCCGCCACAAGCTGCGCCCGTCGGCCAAGGCCCAGACCGGCGAGCGCTGAGCCACCCATGTGGTCCTTCAGCGACTGGCGCCGCCGGCGCTTCCTCGCCCGCCATCCGCTGGATGCGCAGCTGTGGGCGCAGGTACGCCGGCACCTGCCGATCCTCGATGGCCTGAACGATGACGAACTGCGCCTGCTCGGCGAGCGGGCGTTGCTGTTCCTGCGCGACAAACACCTCTCCGCCCTGCCCGGCGTCGAACTGGACGACTTCCGTCGCCTGCTGCTCGCCGCCCAGGCGCAACTGCCGCTGCTGCATCTGCCGGAGCTGAACTGGTACCAGGGCTTCCACGAACTGGTGCTCTATCCCGACGACTTCGTCAGCCCGCAGAAGCACCGCGACCCGGCCGGCGTCATCCACGAATTTGACGACGAGCGCGCCGGCGAAACCTCGCTGCAAGGCCCGGTGATCCTTGCCTGGCCTGGCGTGGAAAGCGGCGGCGGCTGGGACGCCTACAACCTGGTGATCCACGAACTGGCGCACAAGCTGGACATGCTCAACGGCGACGCCAACGGCCTGCCGCCGCTGCACCGCGACATGCGCGTCACCGACTGGGCCTCCGCCATGCAGAGCGCCTACGACGACATGAACCGCCAGCTCGACCGCGATCCGCAGGCGCATACCGCCATCGACCCCTATGCGGCCGAGAATCCGGCGGAATTCTTCGCCGTCACCAGCGAGTACTTCTTCACTGCCCCCGACCTCCTTCAGGAGGCCTATCCCAAAGTCTATGAACAGCTTTCGCTGTTCTACCGGCAAGATCCGCTTTCGCGCCTGCACCTGCTTCAGGCCGAGCACCCCGAATATCAGGAAACTCAGGCGCACTAGGCGATGTCTGTGGCTTGGACACGGCAATCTGCCTATAATCCGCCGCACTTTTTCGGCCCGACCATTATCTGGAGTCGTCCATGAGCTACAGCAGCATCCCGGCTGGCAAAGACCTGCCGAACGACATTTACGTCGCCATCGAGATCCCGGCCAACCACGCGCCGATCAAGTACGAAATCGACAAGGACACCGACTGCCTGTTCGTCGACCGTTTCATGGCCACCCCGATGTTCTACCCGGCCAACTACGGCTTCATCCCGAACACCCTGGCCGACGACGGTGACCCCCTGGACGTGCTGGTCGTGACCCCCTACCCGGTCGCTCCGGGCTCCGTGATCCGCGCCCGTCCGGTTGGCGTGCTGAACATGAGCGACGAAGCCGGCGGCGACGCCAAGCTGATCGCCGTACCGCACGACAAGCTGACCGTCCTGTACAAGGACGTGAAGGAATACACCGACCTGCCGGCCCTGCTGCTGGAGCAGATCAAGCACTTCTTCGAGAACTACAAGGATCTCGAAAAGGGCAAGTGGGTGAAGGTCGAGGGCTGGGGCAACGCCGCACAAGCTCACGACTACATCACCAAAGCCGTCGCCGCCTTCCAGGCCAAGTGATGGTCGCGCGGATTATCCGCGCAGCGAAAAGCCCCGCCCAGGCGGGGCTTTTTCATGACCGGGATTAGGCTTTTCGTTCCGGCTTTGCTACTATCTGCGCCCCGCGAGCAGCTCACTGCGTCGCCACAGAATCAAGGCGGTCTGCTTTACCAGAAGTAAGGTTGGACCACCCCCTGAAAGCCGGCCACAAGCCGGCTTTTTTAATGCCCGCGAAAAGCCTCGCCACCGATCACCAACCATCGCGCCAGTGTCATCCATAGCGTCAAGGATCGGGCGATTCCCGCTGCCATGAAACACTGCCCTACTGCTGGCTGCCCTAGCCCTCTGTATCCAGCTCCAGCGGCACAGGTAGCGCTGGGCGGAGACCATGGCATTTGCCCGCAATCCCCGTCTCTGCTAGTGTCCCGAGGTTTCCGAATACCCCGCCGAGATGTCCGCATGGCCCGCAAGAAAGCTTCCCTTGACTTCGAACAGTCCCTCGCCGAACTGCAAACGCTGGTGGAGCGTCTGGAAAGCGGCGAGTTGTCGCTGGAGGATTCGCTGGGTGCCTTCGAGCAGGGCATTCGCCTGACCCGTGATTGCCAGGCGGCGCTGACCCAGGCGGAGCAGAAGGTGCAGATCCTGCTGGAGCGCGACGGCGAGTTGAGCGAAGCGCCCTTCGATCCGGAAGGCGAAGACGCATGATTTCTGCCTACCAGGCGCGCTGCCAGGCGCGTGTCGATGCTGCGCTGGAAACCCTGTTCGTCGCCCCCCGTGAAGAGCTCACCCGCATCTATGCCGCCATGCGCTACAGCGTGGTCAACGGCGGCAAGCGCGTGCGCCCGCTGCTGGCCTACGCGGCCTGCGAGGCGCTGGGTGGCGAGCTTGCGCGCGCCGATGGCGCGGCCTGTGCGGTGGAGCTGATCCACGCCTACTCCCTGGTGCACGACGACCTGCCGGCGATGGACGACGACGACCTGCGTCGTGGACAGCCGACCACCCATATCGCCTTCGACGAAGCCTGCGCGATTCTCGCGGGCGACGGTCTGCAGACTCTGGCCTTTGAGGTGATCGGTAACGCCGACCTCAATCCGCAGGACGCCCAGACCCGCCTGGACATGCTGTTGATCCTGACGCGCGCCGCCGGCTCCGCCGGGATGGTCGGCGGACAGGCGATCGACCTGGAATCCGTGGGCCGCAAGATCGACCAGGCGGCTCTGGAAACCATGCACCGGCACAAGACCGGCGCGCTGATCGAGGCCAGCGTGCAACTCGGCGCCCTGGCCAGCGGCCGTGCCGGCGCTGCCGATCTGGAAGCGCTGCGCCGCTATGCCGAAGCCATCGGCCTGGCCTTCCAGGTGCAGGACGACATCCTCGACGTGGAAAGCGACACCACCACCCTCGGCAAGACCCAGGGCAAGGACCAGGCCCACGACAAGCCCACCTACCCCGCCCTGCTCGGCCTCGACGCCGCCAAGGCGTATGCCCTGACCCTGCGCGACCAGGCGCTGGCCGCGCTGGAAGGCTTCGGCGACTCCGCCGAGCCGCTGCGCGCGCTGGCCCGCTATATCGTCGACCGCCGCAACTGATCCCTGTTACCGGGCACGCGCTTTGCGTGTCCATTGGCGTGAAGCGCCCGATCAGCGGGCCCTCCCTGTGCCCTGGTCGTTTCGTATACAATATTCGACACTATCCACCTGATCGGAGCGCCTCGTGACGCTACCCCTGCGCAACGCGCCCAACCTGGGCATCGTTCCTTCCGCCTCGGAGATCATCGCCAAGCATTTGCGGGAGGCGATCATTTCCGGTCAATTGCCGGAAAACGAGCCGATCCGCCAGGACGATATCGCCCAGGTGTTCAACGTCAGCAAGATTCCCGTGCGCGAGGCGCTCAAGCGCCTGGAGGCCGAGGGCCTGGTGGAATTCCAGCGCAACAAGGGCGCGCTGGTGACGAAGATTTCCGAGCCGGAACTGGCGCAGATGTTCGAGGTACGGGTGATCCTCGAAGCCCAGGCGATCCGCCTGGCGGTGCCGAACATGACCGCGGAGACCTTCGAGCGCGCCGAGCGCATCTGTGCCGAGTTCGTCGGCGAGGATGACGTGGGCCGCTGGGCCGAGCTGAACTGGGAGCTGCATGCCTGCCTCTACGAGCCAGCGCAGCGGCCGTACCTCGTCGGCCTGATCCGCTCGATCCACGACAAGCTCGAACGCTACCTGCGGATGCAGATGAGCCTGTCCGCGGGCAAGGAGCGCGCCGACCACGAGCACCACGACATTCTCGACGCCTGCCGCGCCGGCGACGGCGAGCTGGCGGCGCGGCTGCTGGAAGAACACATCAATGGCGTCTGCCGCACGCTCTACGAGCACCTGCCAAACCGCCCGACACCGAGCTGATCGAAAGACACCGCTGTGCCGATTTCATCATCGGCCCGGCGGAAAACCCTCAAGCCCTCCGAACCTCCCCGCGCCACCCTAGGGTCTACAACAAGACACCTCAGGGGGCAGCATGAAACGCATCCAGGTTCTCGATTCCCATACCGGCGGCGAACCCACCCGCCTGGTGCTCGACGGCTTTCCCGATCTGGGCGACGGCAGCATGGCCGAGCGCCGCTCGCGGCTGGCCAAGGAGCATGACGCCTGGCGCGCCGCCACGGTGCTGGAGCCGCGCGGCAGCGACGTGCTGGTCGGTGCACTGCTCTGCGAGCCGGTGGACCCGAGCGCCTGTGCCGGGGTGATCTTCTTCAACAACACCGGCTACCTGGGCATGTGCGGCCACGGCACCATCGGCCTGGTGGTTTCGCTGGCGCACCTGGGGCGCATCGGTCCCGGTACGCACAAGATCGAAACGCCGGTGGGCACCGTCGAAGCGACCCTGCACGACGACCGCTCGGTGAGTGTGCGCAACGTGCCCGCCTACCGCTACCGCAAGCAGGTGCCGGTGGAAGTGCCCGGTCATGGCCTGGTGCGCGGCGATATCGCCTGGGGCGGCAACTGGTTCTTCCTGATTTCCGAGCACGGCCTGCGCGTGGCCGGGGACAATCTCGAAGCGCTCACCGCCTACACCGTCGCCGTGCAGAAGGCGCTGGAGGACCAGGGCATCCGTGGCGAAGACGGTGGGCTGATCGACCATATCGAGCTGTTCGCCGACGACCCCGACGCCGACAGCCGCAACTACGTGCTCTGCCCCGGCAAGGCCTATGACCGCTCCCCTTGCGGCACCGGCACCAGCGCCAAGCTGGCGTGCCTGGCCGCCGACGGCAAGCTCGCTGCCGGCGAAGCCTGGCGCCAGGCCAGCGTGATCGGCAGCCAGTTCGAGGGCCGCTTCGAATGGGCCGGCGAGCCGGAGGAAGGGCGCATCATCCCGACCATCCGGGGCCGCGCCAACATCAGCGCCGAAGCCACCCTGCTGCTGGAAGAGGACGATCCCTTCGCCTGGGGCATCCGCCCGTGAGCGATGCCGACATCATCGTCATCGGCGCCGGCATCGTCGGCGCCGCCTGCGCCCACGCCTTCGCCCAGCGCGGGCTGGACGTGCTGGTGCTGGACGCGCGCCTGCCCGGCGCCACCGCCGTCGGCATGGGCCATCTGCTGGTGCTGGACGACAACGCCGCCGAACTCGCACTGAGCGACTACTCGCTGCAACGCTGGCGCGAGTGGGGCCGCGACATGCCCGCCGAGTGTGCCTATCGCAGCAACGGCACGCTGTGGCTGGCGGCCAATGCCGAAGAGATGGCCGAAGCCGAGCGCAAGTTCGCTGTGCTGCGCGAGCACGGCGTGGCTGCCAGGCTGCTGAACGGCGCGGAGCTGCAGCGGGAAGAACCCGAGCTGCGCAACGACCTGCACGGCGGGCTGGAGATCACCGGCGACGGCATTCTCTACGCACCGCGCGCCGCCGCCTGGCTGCTGGAGTCGGCGCGCAAGCCGATCCGCCAGCGCCAGGCCAGGGTGGTGGAAATCGACGAGCCCCGCGTGCGCCTGGACAACGGCCAGTGGCTGAGCGCCAGGGCCGTGGTGCTGGCCAACGGCATCCAGGCCGGCGAGCTGTGCCCGGGGCTGCCCATCGAGCCGAAGAAGGGCCATCTGCTGATCACCGACCGCTACCCCGGCAAGGTGCGCCGCACGCTGGTGGAGCTGGGCTACGTGACCAGTGCGCACAATGCCAGCGGGCCGTCGGTAGCCTGCAATATCCAGCCACGCCCGACCGGGCAACTGTTCATCGGCGCCTCGCGGCAGTTCGGCACCACCGACCCGCAGGTGGAAGGCTGGATGCTGGCGAAGATGCTGCGCCGCGCCGTGGACTACATGCCCGGCCTGGCCTACCTCAACGTGATTCGCAGCTGGGCCGGTTTCCGTGCCGCCAGCCCGGACGGCCTGCCGCTGGTGGGCGAGCACCCACAACGCCCCGGCCTGTGGCTGGCGGTCGGCCACGAAGGTCTCGGCGTGACCACCGCGCCGGGCACCGCCGACCTGCTCGCCGCGCAACTGTGCGACGAGCCGTTGCCGCTGGCCGCCGAACCCTATTCCCCGCGCCGCTTCCTCGGAGTCACCGCCCATGCCTGACCTGATCCTCGACGGCCGCCCGCTGCGGGTCGCCGCCGGCACCACGGTGGCCGCCGCGCTCGCCCTGGGTGGCGACGGCACCACCCGCACCTCGGTCAGCGGCCAACGCCGCGCGCCGCTGTGCGGCATGGGTGTCTGCCAGGAATGCCGGGTAAGCATCGACGGCCAGCGCCGCCTGGCCTGCCAGACCCTCTGCCGCGACGGCATGCAGGTGGAGACCCGCCCATGAGCGCAGTGGCCGATATCGTCATCATCGGCGCCGGCCCGGCCGGGCTGTCCGCCGCTCTCGCTGCCGCACCGAGCGGCGCCAGCATCGTCATCCTCGACGACAACCCGTTGCCCGGCGGCCAGATCTGGCGCGACGGTCCGAATGCGCATCTGCCCCGGGCCGCCATTGAGTTGCGTGAGAAGGTTGTCGCCTGCGCCAATGTCCGCATTCACAACGGTACCCGCGTGGTGGCGCTGGCCGGCGAACAGGGCCTGCTGCTGGAAGATGCCGAGCGCGGCTGGCGGCTGGATTACCACAAGCTGATTCTCTGCACCGGTGCCCGCGAATTGCTGCTGCCCTTCCCCGGCTGGACGCTGCCGGGTGTTACCGGCGCCGGCGGTTTGCAGGCGCTGATCAAGGGCGGCATGCCGGTCAATGGGCAACGCGTGGTGATCGCTGGCAGCGGCCCGCTGCTGCTCGCCAGCGCCGCCACCGCCCGCAGCAACGGCGCCCGCATCCTGCGCATCGCCGAGCAGGCTTCGTGGCCTGCGCTGGCGCGCTTCGCGGTGATGCTGCCGCGCTGGCCGAACAAGCTGCTGCAGTCCTTCGGTCTCTACGATCGTACCTACCGCGCCGACAGCCATGTGGTCGCCGCGCTGGGCAACGAGCGTCTCGAAGCCGTGCGCATGAACCAGGGCGGCAAGGTGGTGGAAATCGAATGCGACCGACTGGCCTGCGGGTTCGGCCTGGTCCCCAACACCCAGCTCGGCCAAGCGCTGGGCTGCCCCATCGAGAACGGCGCGATCCGCATCGATGCCTGGCAGGCGAGCACCCGCGCCGGTATCTACGCGGCGGGCGAATGCACCGGTTTCGGCGGCTCCGAACTCGCTCTGGTGGAAGGCCGCATCGCCGGCCATGCAGCAGTGGGCGAACACGAACACGCCCGCGCACTGTGGCCGCAGCGCCAGCGCTGGCAGGGCTTCGCCGATGCACTGCGGCGCGACTTCGCCCTCGACCCGCGCCTGAGCCAACTGGCCGAGCCGGACACCCTGGTCTGCCGCTGCGAGGACGTGCCCTACTCGGCCCTCGTTGGCAAACCGGACTGGACCGCCGCCAAGCTCGCCAGCCGCTGCGGCATGGGCGCCTGCCAGGGCCGCGTGTGCGGCGCGGCGGTGCAGCAACTGTTCGGCTGGCAACCGCCGGCGCCGCGCCCGCCGTTCAGCCCGGCACGGGTGGAAACCTTGTTGCAGTTGGCCGAAGACTGAAGGCACAAGCGGCGAGTGGCGGATAACGCTTGAGGCGTTATGCGCCCTACGTCCGCCTCATACAGCGCACCCCGTAGGGCGCATAAAGCGGCACGCTTGATCCGCCGTCTCTACCTCCGCCCTACGCACGCACACGCAACTTCCCCCAGGCCTATTCGTCCCGTATCTTCAGCCGTGTTTCGTCAGCCAAGCCACTTCCCGATGCACGACCTGATTCCCCAGGGCGCCCGCGACCTGGACAGCCTGCTGCAGACCCTGCAGCAGATCACTCCGCTGCTCGACGCCATGCCCGGCGTGGTGTTCTTCATCAAGGACACCGCCGCGCGCTACGTGATGGTCAACCGGACCCTGGCGCGGCGTTGCGGCGTGAAGGATGCCGGCGAGCTGCTCGGGCGTACCGCCGAGGACGTCTTCCCTTCGCGCTTCGGGCCGATCTACACCGAGCAGGATCGCCGTGTGCTGGAAACCGGCGGGCAGCTCAGCGACCAGCTGGAACTGCACCTCTACCCCGCGCGCCAGCCCGGCTGGTGCCTGACCCACAAGCTGGCGCTGCGCGATGCCGACGGCAAGGTGATCGGCATGGCCGGCATCTCCAGCGACCTGCAGGCAGCGCAGTCGACCCATCCGGCGTACCAGCGCCTGGCCACGGTGGACGCCTATATCCGCGAGCACTTCGACAAGCCGATCAACCTCAGTGAACTCACCGAACTGGCCGGTCTGTCCGTCGCCCAGCTGGAGCGTCACTGCAAGCGCATCTTCCAGCTCACGCCGCGGCAGATGATCCACAAGGCGCGCCTCGGCGCCGCCACCCGCCTGCTCGCCGAAGACCTGCCGATCACCGAGATCGCCCTACGCTGCGGTTACACCGACCACAGCGCCTTCAGCCGCCAGTTCCGCGCCCTCACCGGGCTGTCGCCGACCCAGTATCGCGAGTCGCAGAGCACGCTGCGCTGACTCGTAGTGCTTCCATTCGGGGCAGCGAAACACTCGCCTGCTTCATTCGGTAACAGCCTTCGGAAGCATCCCTTCAGCCACTTCCCTCGCTTACCCAGGGTCCGCCCCCTCAACGGCGGGGCCTGCGTCCCACGACACCCGCTCGGACGATTTCTGGCACATGCCTTGCTCTAGAAAATATCGTATACGAAATCCCTAATACAAAAATCACTGCACAACACTGACCAGAGCGAGGCCCCCATGAAATTCAGTCGAATCGCTGTAGCCCTCACCGCTGTTGCCAGTACCTTCCTTATCAGTCAGGCCCAGGCCGACAAGCTCGACGACATCATCGAATCCGGCAAGCTGCGCTGCGCGGTGACCCTGGACTTCCCGCCCATGGGCTCGCGCGATGCGCAGAACAACCCGGTGGGCTTCGACGTCGACTATTGCAACGACCTGGCGAAAGTCCTCGGCGTTACCGCCGAAGTCGTCGAGACGCCCTTCCCCGACCGCATCCCGGCACTGGTCTCCGGCCGCGCCGACGTCATCGTCGCCTCCACCTCCGACACCCTGGAGCGCGCCAAGACCGTGGGCATGACCGTGCCCTACTTCGCCTTCCAGATGGTGGTGCTGACCCGCGAAGACACCGGCATCAACAGCTACGCCGACATCAAGGGCCGTCCGGTGGGCAACACCAGCGGCACCTATGAAGCCATCGCCCTGGAGAAGGACGTGAAGAAGTGGGGCAACGGCAGCTTCCGCGCCTACCAGACCCAGAACGACACCATCCTCGCCGTCGCCCAGGGCCACATCGACGCCACCGTGGTCACCAACACCGTCGCCGCCTCCACCCTGAAGTCCGGCAAGTACAAGGGCCTGAAGGTGGCGGGCAACGCGCCCTACGTCATCGACTACGTGTCGCTGGCCGCCCAGCGCAACGAGTTCGGCCTGATCAACTACCTCAACCTGTTCGTCAACCAGCAGGTGCGCACCGGCCGCTACGCCGAGCTGTACGACAAGTGGGTCGGCGGCACCCCGGTCGAACTCACCGTTCCCCACGTGTACTACTGACGGCGGACCGATGATGTCTTCGATGCACGCATCAGAGGTTATGGACGTGGCCCTCAGCGGCCGCGTCCTGATGGGCGGCAGCGCCGAGGGGGCGTTGTTGTGCGCGGGGACGGGGCTGAGCCTGTGGGGGGGCGTCGATCCCTTCAGCGGCGAAGTCATCGACCGCCACCACCCGCTCAGTGGCCAGCTGCTGCCTGGCCGGGTTCTGGCGATCCCCAGCGGACGCGGCTCCTGCACCGGCAGCAGCGTGATGCTGGAAATGCTGCTCAATGGCCACGCGCCAGCGGCCTTGCTGTTGGCCGAGCCGGACGAAATCCTCACCCTCGGCGTGCTGGTGGCGCAGGTGCTGTTCGGCCGCGCGATCCCAGTGCTGTGCCTGGGGCGTGACGGCTTCGAGCGGCTCGCCGGCGGCGTCTGGGCGCGCATCGAAAATGACCGGGTAACGCTTTATCCACAGCGCCCCGCCGATGACTGGCGGGGCGTGATGGCCAGCGATGCCGGCCCGTTGCCCGAGGGCCTGGCGCTGGACGCCGATGATCGTGCGCTGCTCGACGGCGCACACGGCAAGGCGGCCCAGGCAGCCATGCAGATCCTCCTGCGCATGGCCGCGCTGCAAGGCGCCAAGGACCTGCTGGACGTGACCCAGGCGCACATCGACGGCTGCATCTACACCGGCCCTGCGAGCCTGCGCTTCGCCCGCCAGCTGGTGGACTGGGGCGCCAAGGTGCGGGTGCCGACCACCCTCAATTCGATTTCCGTGGACCACCGCCAGTGGCGCGAGCTGGGGGTCGACAAGGACTTCGGCGAGCCCGCCAGCGCGGTGGGCGACGCCTACATGGCGATGGGCGCGCAGCTCAGCTACACCTGCGCGCCCTACCTGCTGGACACCGCCCCTGGCCTCGGCGACCAGGTGGTCTGGGCCGAGTCCAACGCCGTGGTGTACGCCAACAGCGTGCTCGGCGCGCGCACCCTGAAGTACCCGGATTACCTCGACATCTGCATTGCCCTCACCGGCCGCGCGCCGAACGTCGGCAGTCACCGCGACGAAGGCCGGCTGGCCACGCTGCGGGTGGATGTCGAGCTGCCGGCGACCCATGACGAGTCGATCTACCCGCTGCTCGGCTACCACATCGGTTCGCTGTGCGGCAGCCGCATCCCGGTGGTCGAGGGCCTGCAAGCACTGGCCCCGGACAGTGACGCGCTGAAAGCCTTCGGCGCGGCCTTCGCCACCACCTCCGCGGCGCCGATGTTCCACATCGCCGGGGTGACCCCGGAAGCGCCGGACGTGGCCACCGCCCTCGGCGGCCAGGCGCCGCGCCAGCAGTTGCGCGTCACCCCGGCGGACCTGGTCGCCACCTGGCGCGAGCTGGACCGCGCCAGCGAGCCGACCGTGCAGCTGGTGTCCCTGGGCAACCCGCACTTCTCCGCCAGCGAATGCGCCAGCCTCGCCCGGCTGCTGGCCGGGCGCCGCAAGCATCCGGACGTCGCGCTGGTCATCACCCTCGGTCGCGCCGTGCAGGAGCAGGCGCGGGCGGCGGGCCACGTGCAGGTGCTGCAGGACTTCGGCGCGCTGCTGGTCAACGACACCTGCTGGTGCATGCTCGGCGAGCCGATCATCCCGCCGCACTGCACCGCGCTGATCACCAACTCGGCGAAATACGCCCACTACGGTCCGGGCCTGGCCGGCCGCCAGGTGCATTTCGGCAGCCTGGCCGTGTGCGTCGAGGCTGCCTGCAGCGCACGTGCCGACGGCGGCGTGCCGGCCTGGCTGAGCGGGGAGGCAGGCTGATGTTCAACTACAGCTTCCACTGGCGCTCGGCCTTCCAGGCCCTGCCGGACATGCTCGGCGGCGCCCTGGTGACCCTGGAGACCGCCGCCCTGTCGATGCTCCTCGGGGTGCTCATCGCCCTGCTGCTGACCGTCATGCGGCAGATGAAGAATCCGTGGCTGAAGGGCTTCGCCGATACCTGGGTATCCATTGCGCGCAACACCCCATCGCTGTTCCAGATCTACATCCTGTACTTCGGCCTGGGCTCCTTCGGCCTGCACGTCAGCTCCTGGGTGGCGCTGCTGGCGGGGATCACCTTCAACAACGCCGGCTACCTCGCGGAGAACTTCCGCGGCGGCCTCAAGGCCGTGCCGGACACCCAGATGCGCGCCGCGCGCTCGCTGGGCATGAGCGCCTTCCAGGCGTACCGGCTGATCGTCATTCCGCAGTTGCTGCGCATCGTCTTCTACCCGCTCACCAACCAGATGGTCTGGGCGGTGCTGATGACCTCCCTGGGCGTGGTGGTGGGGCTCAACAACGACCTCACCGGCGTCACCCAGGACTTCAACGTGCGCACCTTCCGCACCTTCGAGTACTTCGCCCTGGCGGCGGTGCTCTATTACATCATCGCCAAGGTCATCGTGGCGGCCGCCCGCCTGCTGGGCTGGCGTCTGTTCCGCTACTAAGGGAGGCACGGCATGTTCGAAACGAGCTTCACCGCCAATGACCTGCAGTTCCTCCTCCAGGGGGCCTGGGTCACCGTCAAGCTGACCATCGCCGCCATGCTCATCGGCACCCTGGCCGGCGTGCTGCTGGGCTGGCTGCGCGCCACCCTGCCACGCGCCAGCCTGCCGCTGGGCTGGTTTCTCGACCTGTTCCGCAGCGTGCCGCTGCTGATCCAGTTCGTGCTGTTCAACTCGCTGAAAAGCATCGCCGGGCTGAACTGGAGCGCCTTCTCCGTCGGCTGCCTGGTGCTGGGCATCTACGCGGCGGCGTACTGCACCGAGATCGTCCGCAGCGGCATCCTCGCCGTGCAGCCCAACCTGCGCCGCGCCAGCCGCTCGCTGGGGCTCTCCTACTGGCAGGACCTGCGCTACATCGTCCTGCCGCTGGCCACCCGCGTGGCCTTCCCCGGCTGGCTGAACCTGGTGCTGGGAGTGATGAAGGACACCGCGCTGGTCATGTGGATCGGCATCGTCGAGTTGCTGCGCGCTTCGCAGACCATCGTCACGCGCATTCAGGAGCCCCTGCTGGTGCTGTGCATCGCCGGGATCATCTATTACCTCATGAGCTGGGTGGTGGCGCGCCTCGGCACCCGTCTGGAAAGAAGGTGGCAGGAAAATGATTGAAATCGACAACGTGCACAAAGCCTACGGCGACCTCGAAGTGGTCAAGGGCGTGAGCCTGAGCGTGAAGAAGGGCGAAGTGGTCTCGATCATCGGCGGCTCGGGTTCGGGCAAGTCCACCCTGCTGATGTGCATCAACGGCCTGGAGCCGATCCAGAAGGGCAGCATCCGCGTCGACGGCACCGAGGTGCACGCCAAGGGCACCGACCTGAACAAGCTGCGGCAGAAGATCGGCATCGTCTTCCAGCAGTGGAACGCCTTCCCGCACCTCACCGTGCTGGAGAACGTCATGCTGGCCCCGCGCAAGGTGCTCGGCCAGAGCAAGGAAGAGGCCGAGGCGATGGCGGTGAAGCAGCTCAAGCACGTGGGCCTGGGCGACAAGCTCAAGGTCTTCCCCAACAAGCTCTCCGGCGGTCAGCAGCAGCGCATGGCGATCGCCCGCGCGTTGGCCATGTCGCCGGACTACATGCTGTTCGACGAAGCCACCTCGGCGCTCGACCCGCAGTTGGTGGGCGAGGTGCTCGACACCATGCGCCTGCTCGCCGAGGAAGGCATGACCATGGTGCTGGTGACCCACGAGATCCGCTTCGCCCGCGACGTGTCCGACCGCGTGGCGTTCTTCCGCAACGGGCTCGTGCATGAGATCGGCGAGCCGGAACAGGTGATCGGCAACCCGCAGAAACCGGAGACGGCGGAGTTCTTGAGATCGGTGCTGTAACCGCGCACCTACCCAGGCCCCAAAGGAATCAGGAGACAGACATGCGTTCGAGCAAGATCATCCACATGGTCAGCTGCCACGCCGAAGGCGAGGTCGGCGACGTCATCGTCGGCGGCGTCGCCCCGCCGCCGGGCGACACCCTGTGGGCGCAGTCGCGCTGGATCGCCAGCGACAACACGCTGCGCAACTTCGTCCTCAACGAGCCGCGCGGCGGCGTGTTCCGCCACGTGAACCTGCTGGTCCCGGCAAAGGACCCGCGCGCGCAGATGGGCTGGATCATCATGGAGCCGGCGGACACCCCGCCGATGTCCGGCTCCAATTCGCTGTGCGTGAGCACCGTGCTGCTCGACAGCGGCATCCTGCCGATGCAGGAACCGCAGACCCGCCTGACCCTGGAAGCTCCCGGCGGGCTGATCGAGGCCGTGGCCGACTGCAAGGACGGCAAGGTGCAGCGCGTGGAAGTGCGCAACCTGCCCTCCTTCGCCGACAAGCTCGACGCCTGGATCGAGGTGGAAGGCCTCGGCTCGCTGCAGGTGGACACCGCCTATGGCGGCGACAGCTTCGTCATCGCCGACGCCCAGGCCCTGGGCTTCAGCCTGCACGCCTCGGAGGCCGCCGACCTGGTCGCCACCGGGCTGAAGATCACCCACGCCGCCAACCAGCAGCTGGGCTTCGTCCATCCGGAAAACCGCGACTGGGCACACATCTCCTTCTGCCAGCTGGCCGCCCCGGTGGAGCGCATCGACGGCGTGCTGCACGGCCGCAACGCCGTGGTAATCCGCCCCGGCAAGATCGACCGCTCGCCCTGCGGCACCGGCTGCTCGGCACGCATGGCCGTGCTGCATGCCAAGGGCCAGTTGAAGGACGGCGACCGCTTCGTCGGCCACTCGATCATCGGCTCGCAGTTCCACTGCCGCATCGACGGCCTCACCAGCGTTGGCGGCAAGGCGGCCATCCACCCGCGCATCGCCGGGCGTGCCTGGATCACCGGCACCCACCAGCACCTGCTCGACCCGGACGATCCGTGGCCCGAAGGCTACCGGCTCTCCGACACCTGGCCCAACGGTTACTGACCCACCCCTTTCGCCGCGTAGCGGCACCCAACGGACCCGCGCAACGGGTCGAATGACGAAATGCAGCGGAACTCTCCAACCCATTTCGTATACGAAATACGCCAATTGGAGGCAACATGAGCAAGAAGGTTAATTGGAGCGGTGTATTCCCTGCGGTCACCACTCAGTTCAACGACGATTTCTCGGTCAACCTGGACGCCACCCACAAGGTGATCTCCAACCTGGTGCGCGACGGCGTGTCCGGGCTGGTGGTGTGCGGCAGCGTGGGCGAGAACACCTCGCTGACCATCGAGGAAAAGATGGCCGTGACCGAAGTTGCCAAGGATGCCTCCGGCGGTCGCGTGCCGGTGATCTGCGGTATCGCCGAGTTCACCAGCCAGGGCGCCTCCCAGGTGGCCAAGGCGGTGCAGAAGGTCGGCGTCGACGGCATCATGGTGATGCCGGCGCTGGTCTACTCCTCGAAGCCGCACGAGACCGCCGCGCACTTCCGCAGCGTGGCCACCAGCACCGACCTGCCGGTGATGGTCTACAACAACCCGCCGATCTACAAGAACGACGTCACCCCGGACATCCTCATCTCCCTGGCCGACTGCGAGAACATCGTCTGCTTCAAGGACAGCTCCGGCGACACCCGCCGCTTCATCGACGTGCGCAATGAAGTGGGCGATCGCTTCATCCTCTTCGCCGGCCTCGACGACGTGGTGCTGGAAAGCATCGCGGTGGGCGCCGAAGGCTGGATCTCCGGCATGTCCAACGTCTTCCCGCAGGAAGGCGAGACCATCTTCCGCCTGTGCAAGGCCGGTCGCTTCGAAGAGGCCATGCCGATCTACGAATGGCTGATGCCGATCCTCCACCTCGACGCCCGTCCGGACCTGGTGCAGTGCATCAAGCTCTGCGAAGAGATCGCCGGCCGCGGCACCGCCCTCACCCGCCCACCACGCCTGGCGCTTCAAGGCGCCGACCGCGAGCACGTCGAGCGGATCATGGCCAAGGCCCTGGCCACCCGGCCGAAGCTGCCTGACGTGGGCCTCTGAGTTCATTCGAGACAGCCCTCACCCTGGCCCTCTCCCAGAGGGAGAGGGGACTGTTCGTGCCGGCTTGGAGCCTTCACGAACACCCCCTCCCTCGGACAGGGCGAAGGAACCTCCCCTCTTCCACCGTGGACCAACGGAGCCCCACCGCCATGACCTCCACGACGACCGCCGCATCCCGTGATCTGCCCCGCGAAACCACCCACGCACCCGCCGGCCTGAAACGCGTGGTCGCCGCCGCCATGGCTGGCACCGTGGCCGAGTGGTACGAATTCTTCCTCTACGGCACCGCCTCGGCGCTGGTCTTCGGCCAGCTGTTCTTCCGCCAGACCGACAGCCCCATCGACGGCATCATCGCCGCGTTCGCCCTCTACGCCGTGGGCTTCCTCGCCCGCCCGCTCGGCGGCCTGGTGTTCGGCCACTACGGCGACAAGCTCGGTCGCAAGCACCTGTTGCAGATCAGCCTGATCGTGGTCGGCATCACCACCTTCCTCATGGGCTGCCTGCCCACCTTCGAGACCATCGGCTATGCCGCGCCGGTCCTGCTGGTGCTGCTGCGGCTGATCCAGGGCTTCGCCTTCGGCGGCGAATGGGGCGGCGCGATCCTGCTCGTCTCCGAACACAGCCCGGACGATCGCCGCGGCTTCTGGGCCAGTTGGCCGCAGGCCGGGGTGCCGGCCGGCAACCTGGTGGCGACCGTCGCCCTGTTATTGCTGTCCACCGGCCTGTCGGAACAGCAGTTCCTCGACTGGGGCTGGCGCGTGGCCTTCTGGTTCTCCGCGGTGGTGGTGCTGATCGGCTACTGGATTCGCAGCCGGGTCGACGACGCGCCGATCTTCAAGGAAGCCCAGGCACGCCAGCAGCACGTCCAGCAGGCCCAGCTGGGCGTGGTGGAAGTCGTCACCCGCCACTGGCGCGCCGTGCTGGTCGGCATCGGTGCGCGCTTCGCCGAGAACATCCTCTACTACACCGTGGTCACCTTCTCCATCACCTACCTGAAGCTGGTGGTGCACAAGGACACCTCGCAGATCCTCCTGCTGATGTTCGGCGCGCACCTGCTGCACTTCTTCATGATCCCGCTGATGGGCTACCTGTCCGACATCGTCGGGCGCAAACCGGTGTACCTGACCGGCGCGCTGCTCACCGCGCTGTGGGGCTTCGTCGGCTTCCCGCTGATGGACACCGGCAACGACTGGCTGATCATGGCCGCCATCGCCGTGGGCCTGGCCATCGAGTCGATGACCTACGCGCCCTACTCGGCGCTGATGGCCGAGCTGTTCCCCACCCACGTGCGCTACACCGCGCTGTCGCTGTGCTACCAGGTGGCGCCGATCTTCGCCGGCTCCCTGGCGCCGCTGATCGCCGTCAGCCTGCTCAAGCAATACAACAGTTCCACCCCGATCGCCTGGTACCTGGTCGGCGCCTCGCTCATCTCCCTGGTCGCCGTCGGCCTGACCCGCGAAACCCGCGGCAAGTCGCTGCGCGAAGTGGACGCCGAAGCCGCCGCCCGCCACGCCAAATCCTGATCCGGAGCACCCGATGACATCCGAACTCGCCCGCAACTTCATCGCCGGCCGCCGCAGCGGCGCCGGCAGCATCCGCCTGCAAAGCCTCGACGCCACCACCGGCGAAGCACTGCCCCGCGCCTTCCTGCAAGCCACACCCGAGGAAGTGGAAGCCGCCGCCCTCGCCGCCGAAGCCGCCTTCCCGCTCTACAGCAACCTGCCCGCCGAGCGCCGCGCCGCATTCCTCGACGCCATCGCCGGCGAACTGGAGGCGCTGGGGGACGACTTCATCGCCATCGTCTGCCGCGAGACCGCCCTGCCCGCCGCGCGCATCCAGGGCGAGCGCGGCCGCACCGCCAACCAGATGCGCCTGTTCGCCAGGGTGCTGCGCCGCGGCGACTTCCTCGGCGCCCGCATCGACCGCGCGCTGCCCGAGCGCCAGCCGCTGCCGCGCCCGGACCTGCGCCAGTACCGCACCGGCGTCGGCCCGGTGGCGGTATTCGGCGCCAGCAACTTCCCCCTGGCCTTCTCCACCGCCGGCGGCGACACCGCCGCCGCGCTGGCCGCCGGCTGCCCGGTGGTGGTGAAGGCCCACAGCGGCCATATGGCGACCGCCGAGCGGGTCGCCGAAGCGATCATTCGCGCGGCCGAAGCCACAGGGATGCCGGCCGGGGTATTCAACATGATCTATGGCGGTGGTGTCGGAGAGGCGCTGGTGAAGCACCCGGCGATCCAGGCCGTGGGCTTCACCGGCTCTCTGAAAGGTGGCCGCGCGCTCTGCGACCTGGCCGCCGCCCGCCCGCAGCCGATCCCGGTGTTCGCCGAGATGAGCAGCATCAACCCGGTGCTGGTCCTGCCAGCCGCACTGCAAGCGCGTGGCGAACAGGTCGCCCGTGAACTGGCAGACTCGGTGGTACTCGGCTGCGGCCAGTTCTGCACCAACCCCGGCCTGGTCATCGGCATCGCCTCGCCGGCCTTCAGCCTGTTCACCGCCCAGCTGATCGCCGAACTCGGCCAGCGCCCGGCGCAGACCATGCTCAACGCCGGCACCCTGAAGAGCTACGAGCAGGGCCTGGCGCGCCTGCACGCCCACCCCGGCGTGCGCCACCTCGCCGGACAGGCGCAGGAAGGCCGGCAGGCGCGGCCGCAATTGTTCCAGGCCGACGTCCGCCTGCTGCTGGAGGGCGACGAATTGCTGCAGGAGGAAGTCTTCGGCCCGACCACCGTGCTGGTGGAAGTCGCCGACGAGGCCGAACTGCGCCGCGCCCTGGCAGCCCTGCACGGCCAGCTCACGGCGACCCTGATCGCCGAGCCCGCCGACCTCGCGCACTTCGCCGCGCTGGTGCCGCTGCTGGAACGCAAGGCCGGCCGCCTGCTGCTCAACGGCTACCCAACGGGGGTGGAAGTCTGCGACGCGATGGTCCATGGCGGCCCCTACCCGGCCACCTCCGACGCTCGCGGCACTTCGGTGGGCAGCCTGGCCATAGACCGCTTCCTGCGTCCGGTGTGCTACCAGAACTACCCCGACGCGCTGCTGCCCGATGCGCTGAAGGACGCCAACCCGCTGGGCATCGCCCGGCTGGTGGATGGCGAGACGACACGGGAGCCGTTGTCCCGTTGAGGGTTCGTCGGTGAGGGAGTGAATGTCGGCCAGTCCCGCACCGACGATCAGCCCCGGCCTGGCGCCGGGGCTTTTTTATGCGTGGCTCTTTGTAGGAGCGAGCTTGCTCGCGAACCAACCACCGCTGCGGGCCCAGGTTCGCGAGCAAGCTCGCTCCTACGGAGAATGTACCCGCGTTACTCCAGCAGCCCGCGCAGATCGGCATACAGCGAATCGCTGATCGCCACACCCCCGGCCAAGCTGCGCTCACGCGCGGCGAAGCGGCGTTGCGAGGGCAGGCGCGCGCCCATGTCGACGATGGATTCGAACAGCGTCTCCGCCCGCGCCAGGTGCTGCGCGGCATCGGCGCCAAGGAAGCGCGTGGGGTCGATGGCGATCAGCAGTTCGCCGTGATAAGGCGACGACTTAGTCCCCGCATCGAAGACCGAGGACTCGGCACTGGTCAGGTCGCCAATCAAGGGCCCGGCGATCAGCTCGACCATGGTCGCCAACGCCGAGCCCTTGTGCCCGCCGAAGGTCAGCATGGCGCCCTCGAGCACGGCACCAGGGTCGGTGCTGGGGTTGCCGTCGGCGTCGATGCCCCAGCCCAGCGGAATCGCCTTGCCCTCGCGTTCATGCAACTGGATTTCCCCACGCGCCACGACCGTGGTGGCGAAATCGAAGACGTAAGGGTTCTGCCCGGCCCGCGGCCAGCCGAACGCGATGGGGTTGGTGCCGAACAACGGCCGCGTTCCACCCGCCGGCGCTACGTAGGCCTGGGCCGGCGTGACCGCCAGCGCCACCAGGCCGTGGGCGGTGATCCGCTCGATCTCCACCCAAAGCGCCGAGAAGTGCACGCAATGATTGATCGCCAGTGCGGCGATGCCCTGGCTGCGCGCCTTCTCCACCAGCTTCGGCAAGCCGAGATCGAAAGCGCACTGCGAGAAGCCGCCCTTGGCATCGACGCGCACCAGCGCCGGCGCGGGCTCCGACAGCTCCGGCACGGCATCGAGCGACACCTTGCCGGCGCGCGCCGTATGGATGCAGCCCAGCAACCGCCAGACGCCATGGGACGTACAGCCATCGCGCTCACCGGCCAGCACGGTGTCGGTCACTGCCTGCACGTGGGGTTCGCTGAAACCGTGGTGGCGCAGGATCGCCACCGACAGCTCGCGCAATTCTTCCAGGCTCAATCGGGTCACGCAGTCCTCCTCAATCCTTACCCGTCGTCTACGTCCGATGCGGCAATCCGCCGCCGGACCGTTCCGGCCTACAGTGGCCGCTCCGGCTTCCCACCGCTTGCGCACAATCGGCTAGCCCGACGACGATTTCGGCACAGTCCGCAACTGCGATCCGACCATCCGGTCAGCCGATGGATTGGCCCCACGTTGCTTGGGCCAATCCCAAGCATCAGGTAAACTCCCGCATCTTTTGCCTTCTCATAACGATCAGCCTGATGCCCACGACGTTCCACGAGATTCCCCGCGAGCGCCCCGCCACGCCCCTGCTCGACCGCGCCAGCACGCCGGTCGAACTGCGCCGGCTGGGCGAAGCGGAGCTGCTGACCCTCGCTGACGAACTGCGCCAGTACCTGCTGTACAGCGTTGGCCAGACTGGCGGCCATTTCGGCGCCGGGCTCGGCGTGATCGAGCTGACGGTCGCCCTGCACTACGTCTTCGACACCCCGGACGACCGCCTGGTGTGGGACGTCGGCCACCAGGCCTACCCGCACAAGATCCTCACCGGCCGCCGCGAGCGCATGGGCAGCCTGCGCCAGAAGGACGGCCTGGCCGCCTTCCCGCGCCGCTCGGAGAGCGAGTACGACACCTTCGGCGTCGGCCACTCCAGCACCTCCATCAGCGCTGCACTGGGCATGGCCATTGCCGCGCGCATGCAGGGCTCGAACCGCAAATCGGTGGCGGTGATCGGCGACGGCGCACTGACCGCCGGCATGGCCTTCGAGGCGCTGAACCACGCGTCGGACGTCAAGGCCAACATGCTGGTGATCCTCAACGACAACGACATGTCGATCTCCAAGAATGTCGGCGGCCTGTCCAACTACCTGGCCAAGATCATCTCCAGCCGCACCTATTCGAGCATGCGCGAGGGCAGCAAGAAGATCCTCTCGCGCCTGCCGGGCGCCTGGGAGATCGCGCGCAAGGTCGAGGAACATGCCAAGGGCATGCTGGTCCCCGGCACCCTGTTCGAGGAGCTGGGCTGGAACTACGTCGGCCCCATCGACGGCCACGACCTGCCGACCCTGATCGCCACCCTGCGCAACATGCGCGACCTGGACGGCCCGCAGTTCCTCCACGTGGTGACCAAGAAGGGCAAGGGCTTCGGCCCGGCCGAGATCGACCCCATCGGCTACCACGCCATTACCAAGCTGGAGCCGATCAAGGCCCCGGCGGAACCGAAGAAGCCCTCCGGGCCCAAGTACTCCAGCGTGTTCGGCCAGTGGCTGTGCGACATGGCAGCCCAGGACCCGCGCCTGGTCGGCATCACCCCGGCAATGAAGGAAGGCTCGGACCTGGTGGCCTTCGCGGATAAATTCCCGGACCGCTACTTCGACGTCGCCATCGCCGAGCAGCACGCCGTGACCCTGGCGGCCGGCATGGCCTGCGACGGCGCCAAGCCCGTGGTGGCGATCTACTCCACCTTCCTGCAGCGCGGCTACGACCAGCTGATCCATGACGTCGCGGTGCAGAACCTCGACGTGCTGTTCGCCATCGACCGCGCCGGTCTGGTGGGCGAAGACGGCCCGACCCACGCCGGCAGCTTCGACCTCTCCTACCTGCGCTGCATCCCCGGCATGCTGGTGATGACCCCCAGCGACGAGAACGAGCTGCGCAAGCTGCTCACCACCGGCCATCACTTCGAAGGCCCGGCGGCGGTGCGCTACCCGCGCGGCACCGGCCCCAACGCCCCCATCGAGGCGGCGCTGGAACCGGTCGAGATCGGCAAGGGCGTGCTGCGCCGCGAAGGCAAGGCCGGCAAGGTCGCCTTCCTGGTGTTCGGCGTGCAACTGGCCGAGGCGCTGAAAGTCGCCGAGCAGTTCGACGCCAGCGTCGCCGACATGCGCTTCGTCAAGCCGCTGGACGAGGAACTGGTGCGCCAGCTGGCCGCCAGCCACGACCTGCTGGTGACCCTCGAGGAAAACGCCGTGATGGGGGGCGCCGGTGCCGCCGTCAGCGAATTCCTCGCCCGCGAGAGCATCCTGCAGCCGATCCTGCACCTGGGCCTGCCGGACTACTACGTCGAGCACGCCAAGCCCGCGCAGATGCTCGCCGAGTGCGGTCTTGACGCTGCCGGCATCGAACGCTCGGTGAGCGCTCGCCTGGAGGCGCTCGGCAACCGCTGAGCGCATGCCTCTCCCGGAGTATTGCCAGTGACGGGCGCACCTACTAAGGTGCGCCCGTTTTCGTTCGAGGTAACGGGAAGCAGGTGAAAGACCTGCGCTGCCCCCGCAACGGTAACCGACCGCAGGCCCCGGCCTGCCGCGCTGCGAACCGCCACTGTGCATCCGCATGGGAAGGCCGCAGACGTGAGTGTCGGCAGCCCGGAGACCGCCCTCGTACGCCCCGACAGGTGTTGCGGAGGGCCGCACCGTCAAGTGCGGCCCGCCGCCCTTGCCACGCCCTCCTCGAAAGTCATCCGACCGCTTTTGAGGACGATCCATGAAACTGACCCGACTCGCCCTGGCCACCGGCCTGCTGCCCGGCCTGGCCTTCGCCGATGCCGCCGTTCCGACCGACGACGTCTACGCCCTGCCCGCCCTGGTGATCACCTCGGGCCGCCACGTCCAGCCGCGCGCCCAGGCCACCGCCGCCAACAGCGTATTCACCCGCAAGGACATCGAACGCCTGCAGGTACGCAGCGTGCCCGAACTGCTCAAGCGCGTGCCCGGTGTGCAGATGGGCAGCTCCGGCGGGGTGGTCTCCTACTCCGTTCGCGGCACCAGCACCGCGCAGACGCTGGTCCTGGTCGACGGCCAGCGCGTCGCCTCGGCCAGCACCGGCATCGCCCGCCTGGACTACCTGAGCATCGACAACATCGAACGCGTCGAAGTGACCCGCGGCCCGCGCTCGTCCCTGTACGGCGCCGACGCCATCGGCGGCGTGATCCAGATCTTCACTCGCCGTGGCGAGGCCGGGCTGCACCCGGAACTGCGCCTGGCGGCCGGCAGCCACGGCACCTTCGAACGCAGCGTGAATCTCTCCGGCGGCGACGAGCGCACCACCTTCAACCTGGGCGGCAGCCTCGACGAGAGTGATGGCTGGGACCGCACCAGCGACAACGTCGGCGCCGACAGCGACGACGACGCCCAGCGCAACAAGGCCGTACACCTGAACCTCGACCACCGCTTCAACGAGGACTGGAAGGCCGGCCTGAACCTCAACGACCAGCGCGGCAAGAACGAATACGACGACGCCTACAACTTCGAGCCGGGCCTGCCGCGCGACGAATTCCGCGTCAGCAGCTACAGCGGCTACCTCGAAGGACAGCTCACCGACATCTGGAACAGCCGCCTGGAACTGGGCCGCAGCTTCGACCGCAACAAGGCCGTGGGCGCCGCCGACAGCTGGAACAACGGCACCCTGGAAACCACCCGCCACTCGGCCGGCTGGATCAACCGCCTGCAACTGGACGCCGCCAACCAGCTCGCCCTGGGTGCCGACTGGTACGAAGACCGGGTCGAAGGCAGCACCGAGTTCGCCCAGGACCAGCGCGAGAACCACGCCTTCTTCGCCCAGCACAGCTTCAAGGGCGAACACTTCGGTACCGAACTTGGCCTGCGCCACGACGACAACCAGGTCTACGGCACCCAGAACAGCTGGAACGCCGCCTTCAGCCTGCCGGTGGGCGACAACCAGAGCTGGATCGCCAGCTACGGCGAAGGCTTCCGCGCGCCGACCTTCAGCGACCTCTACTACCCCGGTGCGGGCAACCCCAACCTCAAGCCCGAGACCTCGAAGACCTACGAGCTGCAATGGCGCGGCGACTTTTCCGGCACCCATCTGGAAGCCTCGCTGTACCGCACCGACGTCGACGACCTGATCGCCTGGGACAGCACCAGCAACCAGCCGGAAAACATCGCCAAGGCGCGCATCAATGGCTTCGAGGCCAGCGTCGCCCGCGAAGTGCTGGGCTGGCAGGCGAACCTGGGCCTGAGCCTGATCGACCCGCGCGACCGCGACACCGGCCACACCCTGCCCACCCGCGCGCGCCGCACCCTGAGCCTGGACCTCGACCGCCAGTTCGGCGCCTACGGCGTCGGCGGCTCCTGGCGCGCGGTCAGCCAGCGTTATGACGACGCCGCCAACACGCGCGAACTCGCAGGCTACGGCGTACTCGACCTGCGCACCAGCTGGCTGGCCAGCGATGAGATTCGCTTCGACCTGAAGCTGGATAACGCCCTGGACCGCAATTACGCCCTGGGCGACTACCTGCGCCCGACCAGCCCGATGGACTTCACGGGCGAAGCGAGCCCCTACCGCGAACCGGGACGCACCGCGCTGCTGGCGGTGACCTGGACGCCGGAGCTGTAAGGCGTAGTGCTTTTGTAGGATGGCGTGGAGCGAAGCGATACCCATCCTACGTTCGAGGCTCCCTGGATTTGCAGCAGCGGTGCCAATGGCTGTTCGCGAGCAAGCTCGCTCCTACGAAGAGCAGCCCGGCACACTCCGAAGCTTCAGTGTAAGCAAGACCTGTAGGAGCGAGCTTGCTCGCGAACCCGCACAACCACGGGCTTAGACCAGAACCCCCGCCATCCGCCCCAACTCCGCGCAATCCTGCGCGTGCCAGTCGCTCAGCTCGGGCCAGGGATTGTCCGGCAGGTTCACCAGCGCACTGTACGCACCAGCCGCGCGGGCGCAGTCGAGGTCGAAGCGGTAGTCGCCGACCATCAGCATCCGCTGCGGCGCCACATCCCAACGAGCGGCGAGACGCAGCAGACCATCCGGGCTCGGCTTGGGATCGGCCTCGCCGCGCCCGAGGATGTCCTCGGTGAGGAAGCAGTCACCAATGCCGATGGCGTCCAGGGTGATCAGCGCCAGCTCATGGGCGTTGCGGGTCAGGATACCCAGGCGATAGCCCGCGCCATGCAGCGCCCGCACCAGCGCCACCGCACCGGGCGCTGCGGTGGAGGCCACCGCCAGCTCGCGCTCGTGCTCCAGCAGCCAGGCATGCTTGGCTGCCGCCTCGTCCTCCGGCAGTGCCGCGAGATGGGAGAGGATGTCGTGCTCCTGGGGAATGCCCAGGGCCCGCTTGATCGCTGGAAAATCGTGAACCGCCAGGGTCAGGGTGCCGTCCATGTCGAACACCCAGTGGCGTATCTCGTCGAGTCTCACGACCAATCCTCGCGGTGGCGGATCAGGCCTTCCTGGGTCGCCGAAGCGACCAATTGGCCGTCACGGTTGAACACGCTGCCGCGCACGAAGCCACGGCCATTGCCGGCCCAGGGGCTGTCGATGGCGTAGAGCAGCCACTCGTCCGCGCGCAGGTCGCGGTGGAACCACACGGAATGGTCGATGGTGGCGACCTGCATGTCCTTCTGCCACACCGAGCGGCCATGGGGCAGCAGCGAGGTGGTGAGGAAGCCGAAGTCCGAGGCGTAGGCGAGGATGTACTTGTGCAGCGCCGGCACGTCCGGCAGCTTGCCGTCGGCACGCAGCCAGAGGTACTTGATCGGCTCGCCGACCACCGGGTCATAAGGGTCGTTCTGAGTGACCGGGCGGATTTCGATGGGCTTGGGGTACAGCAGCTTGTCGCGGATGCGCTCGGGGAACTGCTGGGCGCTGCGCTGCTTGAGCTCGAGGTCCGTCGGCAGGTTCTCCGGGCCGACCACGTCGGGCATGGTGATCTGGTGTTCGAAGCCCCCTTCGTCAGTCTGGAACGAGGTGCTCAGGGCAAAGATCGGCTGGCCCTTCTGGATCGCGGTGACGCGGCGGGTGCTGAAGGTGCCGCCGTCGCGCACGCGGTCGACCTGGTAGACGACCGGCTTGCTGGCATCGCCCGGACGCAGGAAGTAACCGTGCATCGAGTGTACGTGGCGCTCGGGATCGACGGTCTGGCTGGCCGCCGACAGCGCCTGGCCGAGCACCTGTCCGCCGTAGAGCTGGCGGAACCCGAGGTCCTGGCTCATGCCGCGGAACAGGTTCTCTTCGATCTGCTCCAGGCTCAGCAGAGCCACCAGGTTGTCCAGGATCTGGGTCATGCGCGTTGTTTCCTCAATTGCGGTCTTGCTGAAGTGGGAGTCGGCGCGGCGCGCTGTAGGCGGGAAGGCTGGTGAGGCGTTCGTCCCAGACCGCGCGGCCGATGGTGAAATGATAGAGGCTGACCGGGCAGTCCGGACCGCCACCGAGCAATTCGTCCAGCGCCGGATCGAAATAGCAGCCGATGCCGGTGCCCGACAGGCCCGCCGCCTCGGATTCCAGGTAGAGCAACTGGCCGACCTGCCCGGCTTCCCAGTACAGGCGCGGGTAGGTCCAGGCGCCCTCGGCCAGCGCGGCCTCGAGATCAGCGAGCATGGCGAAGGCAACGCAGCCGTCGCCAGCGATGTCCTGCCCGCAGGACAGGAAGGCCGACAGCCCGCGCGCATCGCCGGACAGCAGGCGGTACAGCAGCACACCGCTCTCCGTCACCGGCTGCCACAGGTAATCCTCACGCAACCCGCCTGGCGCGCGACCACTGCGGCCCAGCCAGTACAGCCCCGGCTCCAGGCCCTGGACGCGGTGGACGAAGATCAGCAGGTCGATGCGCGTCGGCTCTCCCGTGCAGGCGAAGGGCACCGGCGAGCGCTCCGGTAGCAGGCGGCGCAGCCAGGCATACAGCAGCTCGGCGTGAATGCCGCTGCGGCCGTCCATGGACTGCGCGCTGCGGCGGCGATGCAGGATCGGGCGCAGCGGCAGGCCGGGGTTATCCACAGCCGGATCGGCGTTCGCGGCGCGCCATTGGCGCGCGGGCAACATCGGCGCGCGACACAGCTGGTGCACGCGCTCCAGCTCCGGCCAGTGCCGATACTCCCGCGACAGGCGATTCGGCACGCCGGCCAGCGGCAGCTCGGCGAGGCCTTTAAGCAGGGCCTTGGGCAGCGGGAACTCGGCCGCCTGTGTCGGGCCGATCCACAACAGCGCGTCGGCGCATTCGCGTTCGCTGAAGCCTTCGCGGTCCAGGCCGATCAGCGCATCCAGCCGCGACTCGGCCATGCCTCGCAGCAGGCGAACCTCCCAGCCCTGGATCGCCGCGGCGATGCTCAGGCAGGCCAGCGCGTGGCCAAGGTCGTGATTGCAGTAGCGGTAGGCGCGCTCGCCGTACTTCCAGGCCTCGCGCCAGGGAATGCTGGCCAGCGCCAGCAGGAAACCGCCGGTGGGCAGCGCGGCCTCAAGTTGCTCGGCCAGGGGCGCGGGCAGCTCGGCGCGCACCTCCAGCACATGCTCGTCGGCGCTGTAGTGCGCCAGCAGCGCGGCGTTGTCCACAGCCCCGGAAGGCAGCAGCAGATAGGCTTCGGTCGGGTGCAGGTTGCCGCTGGACGGATTGACCCGCAGCGCCCAGCGACTGCCGCCGGCCTCTTTCCAGGCGGAGATCGCCAGGCTGTCGTAGAGCAGTTGCGAGACGCCCTGGAGACTCAGCGGCGCCGGCTGGCCGATGGGCCCGGCGAACACCTCGTCGTAGCCGGGCGATTCCTCCTGCGGCCGGTGCAGCAGTTCGATGAGGCGGGCTCCGGCATAGCGGCGAAACGGCGCCGGCTGGGTCGCCCAGTCGAGCTGGCCGGGGCCGGGGGCGAAGCGCTCCGGACGGTGCCGGCTCAGTTCGTGGTAGGCGCGCACGCCGTCTTCAGGAGTCATGCCGCATCTTCCCGGCGGATTCGGTACAGCACGTGCTGACGCAACGCGTGGCCTTCCGGCAGGCGCGGATGTTCGAAGTCACCGGCCTCATCGCGCTGCATGCCCAGGCGCTGCATCAGCCCCTGGGACGGCAGGTTGGCCGGCACGGTGAAGGCCACCACTTCCTCCAGCCCCAGTCGCTCGAAGGCGAACGCCAGCGCCGCGCGGGCCGCTTCCAGCGCGTACCCCTGACGCCAATAAGCGGCGTTGAAGCGCCAGCCGATTTCCACCGCCGGGGTGAAGGGTGCGTCGAAGGACACTCGCGCCAACCCGAGCACGCCGATGAAGGCGCCGTCCTCGCGGCGCTCGACGACCCACTGGCCAAAGCCGTGCTCGTCGAAGTGCAGCAGGATGCGCGCGGCCAGCAGGTCGCTGTCCTCGCGGCTCAGGCAGGCCGGGAAGTGCCGCATCACCTCGGCGTCGGCGTTCAGCGCGGCGAAAGCCGGCAGGTCGGCGGCGCGCCAGGGTCGCAGTAGCAGGCGCTCGGTGGTCAGGCTGGGAATATCCATCGACGGGCCTTCGGTTTTCATCGGGAGCCCCATGATACCCGCAGACATGTCTGACAGACGCAGTCCGTCCGGCCAGCGCAATCGATTCAGCACAGCCCCGCCCGCTTCTGGTATTTTTGTCGCACCCTCGCTGTCGGTCATTGCCTTGACCGTGCCCTGAGCAGACAGCCGCGCCGCCACGGCGCACCTCGAAAAAGACCAAGGAAACCCCATGACCACCTCCACCACCGGACTGCCTCGCAGTACGGCCCTGGTGCTTTTCGCCCTTGCCGTCGGCGGCTTCGCCATCGGCACCACCGAATTCGCCACCATGAGCCTGCTGCCCTACTTCGCCCCGGCCCTGGGCATCGATGCCCCGACCGCCGGCCATGTGATCAGCGCCTACGCCCTGGGCGTGGTGGTCGGCGCGCCGCTGCTGGCGGTGCTCGGCGCGCGCCTGCCGCGGCGCACCCTGCTGGTGCTGCTGATGGCGCTGTTCGCCCTCGGCAATGGCCTCAGCGCCCTGGCGCCGACCTACCACTGGATGCTGCTGTTCCGCTTCATCAGCGGCCTGCCCCACGGCGCCTACTTCGGCATCGCCGCGCTGGTCGCCGCCTCCGTGGTGCCGCCGCACCGGCGCACCGTGGCGGTCGGGCGGATGTTCCTCGGCCTCACCGTCGCCACCATCATCGGCGTGCCGCTGGCCAACTGGCTGAGCCAGGCCGTGGGCTGGCGCTGGAGCTTCGCCCTGGTCGCCGCCCTGGGCGTCGCCACCATGATCTGCGTGCGCCTGTTCGCCCCGTACTCGCCGGCCGAGCCAGACTCCAGCCCGCTGCGCGAGCTGGGTGCGCTCAAGCGCGGGCAGGTCTGGCTGACCCTGGGCATCGGCGCCATCGGCTTTGGCGGGCTGTTCGCGGTGTATACCTACCTGGCCGACATCCTCGGCGCCGTCACCCACGTCTCGCCGAGTGTCGTGCCGCTGGTGATGGCGGTGTTCGGCGTCGGCATGACCCTGGGCAACCTGTTCATCCCGGTGCTCGCCGACCGCGCCGTGATGCCCACCGCCGGCGGCCTGCTGGTGTGGAGCGCGGTGGTGCTGGCGATCTTCCCGTTCACCGCCGGCAACATCTGGACCATCGCCATCTGCGTGTTCTTCGTCGGCTTCGGCGGCGCCCTGGGCACCGTGCTGCAGACCCGCCTGATGGACGTTGCCGAAGACGCCCAGGGCCTGGCCGCGGCGCTGAACCACTCGGCGTTCAACTTCGCCAACGCCCTGGGCCCGTATCTGGGCGGCCTGGCCCTGGCCGCCGGCTATGGCTGGACCTCGCCGGGCTGGGTCGGCAGCCTGCTGGCGATTGGCGGCTTCGTCCTGTGGTCGGTCTCGGTGGCCACCAGCCGCAGTGCGCGCCGCAACACGGCGCTATCCAGCGAAGGCTGAAGGCAAGAGGGCCGGCGCTTCGCCGGCCCTTTCGTCTGCACACTCCGGCGACGTACCCTGTGACGCATCGCCCCTGCCCCACCGACGCCATGCCGCTGCCCCTGGTCTACCACGACGACTACAGTCCGCCCTTCCCGGACAACCACCGCTTCCCCATGGAGAAGTTCCGCCTGCTGCGCGACCACCTGGTGGACAGCGCGCTGGTGGAAGACTCGCAATTGCTGCGTCCGGAACTCTGCCCGGTGGACATCCTCGCCCTGGCCCACGACCGCGCCTACATCGAGCGCTATTGCAGTGGCGAGATGAGCCGTGAGGAGCTGCGCCGCCTCGGCCTGCCCTGGAGCGAGGCGTTGGCACGGCGCACCGTGCGCGCGGTCGGCGGCTCGCTGCTGAGCGCGGAGCTGGCCTTGCAGCACGGACTGGCCTGCCACCTCGCCGGCGGCACGCATCACGCGCACTACGACCACGCCTCGGGTTTCTGCATCTTCAACGACCTGGCGGTGATCAGCCTGTACCTGCTGGAAAGCGGCAAGGCCAACCGCGTGCTGATCTTCGACTGCGACGTGCACCAGGGCGATGGCACCGCGCGCATCCTGGAGAACGTGCCGGACGCGGTGACGGTGTCATTGCATTGCGAGAAGAACTTCCCCGCGCGCAAGGCGCAGAGCGACTGGGACATTCCCCTGCCGCTGCACCTGGGCGACGCCCAGTACCTGAAGGTGGTCGAGGAGGCGCTGGACTACCTGCTGCCGCTGTACCAGCCGGATATCGTGCTCTACGACGCCGGCGTGGACGTGCACAAGGACGACGCCCTGGGCTACCTGCAACTCACCGATGCCGGGCTGGCCGCGCGTGACGAGCACGTCATCCGCCGCTGTCTTTCCGGCGACATCCCGGTGGTCGGCGTGATCGGTGGTGGCTACGACAAGGACCGCCAGGCCCTGGCGCGGCGCCATGGCATCCTGCACCACAGCGCCAGCCGGGTGGCGGCGGAGTTTCAGCTCACGCGGTAGCGCGAGTTGTTGGTGCACATGCGCATGGGCAGGCGCTGCTGCTCCCAGCGCGTCAGCTCCTGCTCGGAGAACCCCAGCAGGACCGCCGCACGCTGCCGGGCATCCGCGCCAAAGACCTTCTCGCAGACGCCCAGCACCTGTTCCGGCACATGGTGCTTGAGCAGTTCCTGGGCCCGCAGCGGTCCGGCGTAATCCAGATAACGCGGCAGGAAACGGCTCCAGTTGGTGAACACATAGAGGTTGTGCAGCGCCACCTGCAGGGAGATACGTTCGAGCAGCTTCTGCTCGAACTTCAGCTTCGACGGCCGGATGTTCTTTTCCAGACGCACCAGCATGTGCGCCACGGCTTCGTTCAGCAGGCCGCGAATCTCATCGCTGGGCAGCCGTCGAATGACGATATCGACGCCATTGACGCGCACTCGGGTATCGTTGCCCTCACTCCACAGGTGAGCTTCATGGGAACGGAGGTAATCACGCACTTTCATCGACAGACAGGACCGTTTTTGCAACAGGCCGGCATGCTGATGGATTCACAAAAGCGCCAGAACTAGGCGCCCTCCCGATCCCTTGTAGGAATTCTCGTAATCACCTCCAACTGAGAACCACGGAACGGCGAAGCGCGCCACTTCCATGGATGATCCGCTTCCCTCCACACGCCCGTGGTTGTCCACGGCAACTGTGGAGCAGCCTGTGGATAAGCTGCGGGAAAGCGCGTGCAGCGCCGATGCGCCCGGCATTCGGCGGCACTGGCTGGAAAATGTTCAGCCGCCGGGCGAGGCCGCTGCGCTAGAATTGCGCCCCGATCGCACCTTCCCGCCTGGCCACCGCATGACCCACACCCCAGCCCCCGCTCCCCGCACCGCAGCCATCATCGGCGGAGGCCCCGCCGGCCTCATGGCCGCCGAAGTCCTGGCCGGCGCCGGCGTGAAGGTCGAGCTGTTCGATGCCATGCCGTCGGTCGGGCGCAAGTTCCTGCTGGCCGGCGTGGGCGGCATGAACATCACCCATTCGGAGGCGCGCGAGCCTTTCCTCTCGCGCTACGGGAAACGCGCGCAAACCCTCGCGCCGCTGATCGATGCCTTCGACAACCAGGCGCTGTGCGCGTGGATTCACGGCCTGGGCATCGACACCTTCGTCGGCACCTCGGGCCGCGTCTTCCCCACCGACATGAAAGCCGCGCCGCTGCTGCGCGCCTGGCTCAAGCGCCTGCGCGACGCCGGCGTGGTTATCCACACCCGCCACCGCTGGCTGGGCTGGGCTGCCGAGGGCGCCCTGCTGCTCGACAGCCCGGAAGGCCAGCGAAGTGTCAGCGCCGACGTCGTCGTGCTCGCCCTGGGCGGCGGCAGCTGGCAGCGCCTGGGCTCTGACGGCGCCTGGGTACCGCTGCTGGCCGAGCGCGCTGTGGATATCTCGCCGCTGCGCCCGACCAACTGCGGCTTCGAGGTGGAAGGCTGGAGCGAGTTCTTCCGCGACAAGTTCGCCGGCGCGCCGGTCAAACCGGTAGCCATGTCCATCGCCGGCAGCGAACCCCGCCAGGGCGAATTCGTGGTCACCGCCGGCGGCATCGAAGGCAGCCTGGTCTATGCACTGTCCGCCGCGATCCGCGAGCGCATCGAACAGCACGGCCGCGCCACGGTGCATCTCGACCTGCTGCCCAACCGCAGCCAGGAGCAGGTGGCGAAGGCAGTAGCGCAGCCGCGCGGCTCCAAGTCCATGGCCAACCACCTGCGTGGCCGCCTCGGCCTGGACGGCGTGCGCGCCGGGCTGCTGCGGGAGTTGTCCACAGCCGCCGACTATGCCGATCCGCAGCGCCTGGCCACGCTGATCAAGGCCCTGCCGCTGACCGTGGTTCGCCCCCGTCCGCTGGACGAGGCCATCAGCAGCGCCGGTGGGGTGACCTTCGAGGCGCTGGACGAAAACCTGATGCTCAAGGCACTGCCGGGCGTGTTCTGCGCCGGCGAAATGCTCGACTGGGAGGCGCCCACCGGCGGCTACCTGCTCACCGCCTGCTTCGCCAGCGGCCGCGCCGCCGGGCTCGGCGCCCTGCGCTGGTTGCAGCAGGAAAACTGAGCACTGCACAACTGGAACGATAGTGCTAGATTGCAGACTCCCACCCAGGAGTCGCCTGCATGCCACTGACCTTCCGCCGTGCCTGCCCTGCCGACGTCGACGCCGCCATCCCGTTGATCTACAGCTCCGGCCCCGACGCCTTCGACTACGCCTTCGCCCGCCCCGGCCGCAACAGTGCCCAGGACTTCCTGCGCTACGCCTTCCTCCAGGGCGGCGGCCAGTTCGGCTGGCGACAGCATTGGGTCGGCGAGCGCGACGGTGACGTGGTGGCGGCGGGGACGGTGTTCGGCGGCGAGGTGAACCTGGGCTACATGCTCGCGGCGACACGGCAGATATTCGGCTACTTCGGGCTGGGCGCGCCGAAGGTGATAGTGCGGGGCCTGCAACTGGAACGGATCATCTGCCCGCCACCCCGCAAGACGCTTTACCTCGCGCACCTGGGCGTCTCCGCAGGCTTGCGTGGCGAAGGGCTGGGCAGCCAATTGATCGATCACTTCCTGCAATGCGGCCGCCACGCCGGCCTGCCGACGGCAGCGCTGGATGTGTCGGTGGCCAACCCCAGGGCCCAGGCGCTCTACGAACGCTTTGGCTTCAGCGTGCAGGTGGAGCGCATCTCGACACTGCCGGGCGTTGCCAGCCATCGCTATATGCAACGGCCGCTGTAACAGCCCTATAACAGCAGAGGAATCTCAGGCGCGCGCAGAGTCCCGTCAGGAGGCCGAGTGGAGGTATTGCGCAGAGGGGCGAGCGGCATGGATGCCGCGAGAGGCGTAAAGGGCCAGGGATGGCCCTTGTACGCCGACCCTCGGAGCGATACCGGAAGGAGGGAAGTCTGAGCGAAGCGAAGACCCGGATGCCGGGACGGGCCCTTTTGGTTCCTTTTGGGGCCCCAAAAGGGACTCGCCCGAGGGGGCGAAACAAGAAATATCCGAGCACACCGAAGCGGCGCAGAAACACCGAACAAGACGGCGGATAACGCCTCAGGCGTTATTCGCCCTACGTTCGTGACCAAGGTCGACCGCGAGCGAGCCGTGGCCAAGGTCAAACGGCGTATAACGCGGAGCGTTATACGCCCTACGCTCGCCCTATTTCAGGTACCACCCCCACGGCTGGCCGGAGACGTACTCGGTCACCTGCTTCACCTCCAGGTAGTTCTCCAGCCCCCACACGCCCAGCTCGCGGCCGATGCCGCTCTGCTTCATGCCACCCCAGGGCGCCTGGGTGAAAGTCGGTTGCGAACAGTTGACCCAGACGATCCCCGCACGCAGCCCGTCGGCCACCCGCGCGGCACGCTGCGGGTCGCCCGACATCACCGCCCCGGCCAGGCCGAAGCGGCTGTCGTTGGCCAGGCGCAGGGCCTCGGCTTCGGTCTTGAAGCGCTTCACGCAGAGCACCGGGCCGAAGATTTCCTCGCGCCAGATCAGCGCGTCCTCCGCCGGCTCGTCGAAGATCGCAGGTTCCATGAACCAGCCCTGCTCCAGCCCCGTCGGGCGCTTGCCGCCGGTAAGCAGCCGGGCGCCACCGGCGCGGCCCTTCTCGACGAAGCCCAGCACCTTCTCATGCTGCCCCTGGCTGACCAGCGGGCCGAGCAATACGCCCGGCTCCAGGCCATTACCGATGGTGATGGCGCGGGTCGCCTCCACCAGACGCTCGATCAGGCGCGGGGCGATGCCCTCCTGCACCAGCAGGCGCGAGGTGGCGCTGCACACCTGGCCCTGGTTCCAGAAGATGCCGAACAGAATCCACTCCACCGCCGCTTCGACATCGCTGTCGTCGAAGACGATGAAGGCCGACTTGCCGCCCAGCTCCAGGCTGACGTTCTTGATGTCCTGGGCGGCCGCCGACATGATCCGCGAGCCGGTCGGCACGCTGCCGGTGAAGGCCAGCTTGTCCACGCCCGGATGCTGGCTGAGCGGCCCGCCGGCTTCCGCGCCGAGGCCCGGCAGCACGTTGAGCACGCCCGCCGGCAGGCCCACGGCATCCGCCGCAGCGGCCAGCTCCAGTGCGCTCAGCGGCGTCAGCTCAGAGGGTTTGAGCACGCAGGTGGCGCCCGCCGCCAGGGCCGGGGCGACCTTCCACGAAGCCATCAACAGCGGGTAGTTCCAGGGAATGATCTGCCCGGCCACGCCCACCGGTTCCTGACGAATACGGCAGCGGAAGCGCTCGTCGGGCAGCGCCAGCACCTGGTCCTGGCGCTGGTCCAGCTCCCGCGCCAACTCGGCGTAGTAGCGGAAGCAGCCGATGGCGTCGGCCACGTCCCATTGCGCCTCGGGCAGCGGCTTGCCGTTGTCGCGCACCTCCAGTTCGGCCAGCGAGTCCTGGTTGCGTTCCAGTTCAGCGGCGAGCGCTTCCAGCCATTCGGCGCGCTCGGCGCCACGGCTCTGGCCCCAGCCGCGATTGAACGCCGTGCGGGCCGCACGTACCGCGTGGTCGATGTCTTCCTCGGTCGCCGCCGGCACTTCCTGCAGGGGCTGGCCGGTGGCGGGGTCGAAGCTGGTGAAGCGGCCGCCCAGGTCCGGCCTGACCCATTGCCCGTTGATGTAGAGCTGGTCGCGCATCCTCGAGTCTCCTTGAAGTCGGCCCTCAGGCGGCCTGAACGCCGGTGCGGCGGTTCTGCAGGTAGCGGGAGGTGAACAGCAGCGCCAGCGAGGCGCAGATGATCACCGTGGAGATGGCGTTGATCTCCGGCGTGATGCCCCGGCGGATCGACGAGAAGATGTAGATCGGCAGCGTGGTCTCGGAGCCGGCGACGAAGAAGGCGATGATGAAATCGTCGAAGCTGAAGGTGAACGCCAGCAGGAAGCCGGCGAGGATGGCCGGGGCGATCTGCGGCAGGGTCACCCGCCAGAAGGTGTCCAGCGGCGGCGCGTAGAGGTCGGCGGAGGCTTCCAGCAGCGACTTGTCCATGGCCTCGACGCGGGTGCGGACGATCACCATCACCAGCGCCATGGTGAACAGCGAGTGCGCCGCCACCACGGTGCCGAAGCCCATGTTGAGTTTCGGCAGGCCGATGTCCAGCAGCGCCAGCAGCGGGTTGAGCACGTCGAACAGGGTGATGAAGGCGATCAGCGTGGCGATGCCGATGACGATGCCCGGCACGATGATCGCGCAGTAGGTCAGTGCGTCGAACAGCAGGCGCACGCGCTTGCCGACCCGCTGCAGGCCGAACACCGCGAGGGTGCCGAACAGCGTGGCGATCAGCGCCGAGCAGGTGGCGATCATCGCGCTGTTGCCCAGCGCTTCCATGATGAACGGGTTGCCGAAGGCGCGGCCGAACCACTGCACCGAGCAGCACTGGAAGCTCAGGCCGCTGCGCCCGGCGTTGAAGGCGAAGAGCATGATCAGCGCGATGGGCGCGTAGAGGAACAGGTAGACCGAGGTGGAGTAACTGCGCAGCCACATGTCAGAGCACCCCGTCGTTGCGCGATCCGCCGAAGCGGGCCACGAGTTTCAGGTAGACGCCGATGATCGCCAGCATCATCGCCACCAGGGTCATCGCCACCGCGCTGCCGAACGCCCAGTTGCGCGATTGCAGGAACAGGTCGACCAGGGCGTTACCGACGAAGAACACCTTGCCGCCGCCGAGGATCGCCGGGATCAGGAACTCGCCCATGAGCAGGATGAACACCAGCATCACGCCGGTGATCACCCCCGGTGCGGACAGCGGCAGGGTGACCCGGCGGAAGGTTTCGAAGGCGCTGGCGCCGAGGTCGCCGGAAGCCTCCAGCAGGCGTTTGTCGAGCTTCTCCAGGGTCACGTAGATGGGGAACACCATCAGCGGCAGGTAGCCGTAGACGATGCCGATCAGCACCGCGTAGGGCGTGTTGATCAGGCGCACGTCGGCGATGCCGAAGGTCTCCAGCAGCGCCGGGATGCCGCGGCCGCTGAGCAGGAAGATCCAGGCGTAGGTGCGGATCAGGAAGCTGGTCCAGAACGGCACGATGACCAGCGTGAGCAGCAGCGACTTGTTGCGCCGCACCTTCACCGCGAGGAAGTAGGCCAGCGGATAGGCCGCCAGCAGGCACGCCAGGGTGCCCAGTGGCGCCAGGGTCAGGGTGTTCCAGAAGGCCTGGGCGCGGGAGCCGAGATTCAGGTAGTTCTCCAGCGTCAGGCCTCCACCGTAGCCGCCCACGGCGCTGCGTTCGCCGAAGCTGAAGACCAGGATGATCACCAGCGGCATCAGCAGCAGTAGCAGGAACCATAGTGTGGACGGCAGGAGCAGCAGGAGCGTGACGCGGCGGCCGAGGCTTTTCGCACGCAAGGCCGTGGGCGTCGCCCGGGTCTGCGGCAACGGGGCGCTGACAGCGATGTTCATGTTCGATTCCCTACGCATGGGGTTACGCAGTTCCCCTGTAGGAGCGGGCCTGCTCGCGAACGCGTTCCCCGGCGGATCAGAGGCGGGGCGGGTTCGCGAGCAAGCTCGCTCCTACAGTTCTCAAGCGGCCTTGAACCGCGCCATCAGTTCGGCGCGCGCCGGGCTGGTGAGAGTCGCCGCGGCGCCGAATTCCAGCGGCGCCAGACGCTCGGCCGCCGGGTACATGATCGGGTCGTCGAGCATCGACTGGGACAGCAGCGCATCGACGCGCTTGTCCCCGCTCGGGTAGCCGTGGGCGAGCACCTCCAGCTTGTTGTGCTGCGGGTCGAGCAGGTAGTTGATGAACGCGTAGGCGGCGTCCTTGTGCTCGGCGCCCTTGGGAATGGCGAAGAAGTCGCTCCAGATCTCGCCGCCTTCCTTGCCCAGCACGAAGGTCATGTCCGGGTTGTCGCGGTGCAGTTGCGAGGCGTCGCCGGTCCAGGCCATGGCCATCCAGGCGTCGCCATTACGCAGCGAAGGCTGGATGTCGGAGTTGATCGCGAACAGGTGCGGCTTGGCCTGGATCAGCAGCTTCTCGGCTTCCGCCAGCTCCTTCGGGTCGAGCGAGTTGAAGCTGTAGCCGTAGTACTTGAGTGCGTTGCCGATGGCGGTGAGCTGGTAGTCGTGGACGATGGTGCGGCCGGAGGCGCTGGTCAGCGTCAGGTCCCAGAACTGCTTCCAGGAATCCGGAGCGCCCTTGACCTTGCTGGCGTCGTAGACGATGCCGGTGGTGCCCCAGTTCTTCGGCACCGCGTAGACCTTGCCGTCCACCGTGCCCTGGGCCATGAAGCGCTCCTGGAAGGCCTTGGGATCGAAGTTGGGGATGCGCGAGAGGTCCAGCGGCTCGATCAGCCCGAGCTTCACGTAGGTGCTGATGGTGTAGTTGGTCGGCACGAAGACGTCCCAGCCGCTGCCGCCGGCCTGCAGCTTGGCGAGCATCTCCTCGTTGGAGCCGAACACGTTCATCTGCACCCGCGCGCCGGTGGCCTTGGCGAAGGCGTCGAAATTTTCCTGGCTGTGGTAGTTCGGCCAGGTGGCCAGGGCCAGGCGGTCGCCGATGGCGGTGCTCTCGCCGGCATAGGCCTTGCCGGTCAGCAGACCGGGGGTGTTGGCGGCGACCACCGCCATCGCCAGCCCGAGGCCGGTCTTGCCGAGAAAGTCTCGCCGCGTGATGGAGCCGTTTTCCCAGCTGCGCATCGTCTTGATGAAGCTTTTCTTGTCCATCGTCACTCCCCGCCTGTCTGCTGATTTTTTGTCGTTAGGATTGGATCGTTGAACTCACAGGGCCATGGCCAGGCCGCTGGCCTGGTTCCAGCCGACCTGCACCGGCGCGCCATGTTCGAAGCCACCGCCAGCACCACCGGCCTGGCGCGGCACGCGCACGCAGACGATGCCGAAGGCGTCGGTGCGCACGCGGTATTCGGTGAGGTTGCCCAGGTAGATGCGGTCCTCGACACGGCCCTTCAGGCGTACCTCGCGCGGCAGGTCCGAATCGGCGGCGGCTATGCCGACCAGTTCGGGGCGCACCGCGATGCAGCCCTCGGCCTGGGGCGCCAGCGAGGGGCCGGTGGGTGTCGGTGGGCTGCTCAACTCCAGGCCAGCCGAGGTGCTAAGCACCACACGCTCGCCCTCGAAGCGGCGCACGGTGCCGGAGAACAGGTTGGATTCGCCGATGAAGTCGGCCACGTAGCGGCTCGCCGGGGTTTCGTAGAGCGCTTCGGGGGTGGCGGTCTGGATGATCAGGCCGTCCTTCATGATGCTGATGCTGTCGCTCATCGACAGCGCCTCTTCCTGGTCGTGGGTAACCAGCACGAAGGTGATGCCGACCTCGCGCTGCAAGCGCAGCAGCTCGGACTGCATCTCCTTGCGCAACTTGCGATCCAGCGCAGCCAGTGGCTCATCGAGCAGCAGTACGGTGGGCTTGTTCACCAGCGCGCGAGCCAGCGCCACGCGCTGCTGCTGACCGCCGGAAAGCTCGTGCGGCTTGCGCGTGCCGAAGCCGGACAGGCGCACCATCTCCAGCGCCTCGTCGGCCATGCGGCGCTGCTGCGTGCGGTCCGGGCGCGGCGTGCGGTAGCGCAGGCCGTAGGCGATGTTCTCCGCCACCGTCAGGTGCGGGAACAGCGCGTAATGCTGGAACACCATGTTCACCGGGCGCTGGTGCGCCGGGACGCCGGCCACCGCCTTGCCGGCCAGCAGCACCTCGCCTTCGCTGGGCTGCTCGAAGCCGGCGATCATCCGCAGGGTGGTGGTCTTGCCGCAGCCGGAGCTGCCGAGGAAGGAATGGAAGGCGCCGCGCTTCACCCTGAAGCTCAGCCCGTTGACCGCCGGCACGCTGCCGTAGCGCTTGACCACGTTACGGAATTCGATATCGAAGTCCTGACCGCTTTCCATCACTGCGCTCCCACTTTGTTCTTGTTGGTGGTCACGCTAGCAATGGGGCTTTCGGGGTGTATATATCCCTCGGGGGATAGATGGCGGGATTGGAGCTCCCATGGCAGATCAAACGCCCCTCTCCGGACAGAGCGAGCTGTGACAACGGCACGGGATATCCCTGTAGGAGCGAGCTTGCTCGCGAACGGAATCCCCGGCCGCTCCAGTGTTGAGCGGTTCGCGAGCAAGCTCGCTCCTACAAAAGATAGCCGTCGGCAGCTCGGGCGCTGGCCCGCCACGAGCAACGCAGCCAGAGGCAACGGCGGATAACCGCGAACGGTTATTCACCCCACGGTCAGCCGACCGCGCGCATCCCGCCCGCCCCATCCCGCCCCGCCAGCTCGCGGATGAACAGCCCGAGCAACTCGGACTGGCTGCCAATGCCGAGCTTGGCGTATATGTTCTTGCGGTGGATCTTCACCGTGCCGGGGCTGATGTCCAGTTGCTCGGCCACCGAGGCGCTGGAGTGGCCGCGCAGCAGCAGCTGGACGATTTCCTGCTCGCGGGCGGTGAGCACCTGGGCGCCGAACTGGTCGAAGGCCTCACGGATCTGGTAGTCCAGGTCCTGCGCCGGGCGCGGTTGCGCACGCCGCAGCTCCCAGGCCTCGCGCACCACCTGCTCGACCACCGGGCGCGCGCACTCCAGCAACTGCATCTCGTCGCGGCTGTAGGCGGGGCTGGAGGTCTTGCGCATCAGCGAGAGCACCGCCGTGGCGCCGTCGGCCAGATCGACGAAGAAGGCGATCTCCTCGGTCAGGCCGGTCTGCTGGTAGTAGGTCTGGTAGTACTCGCCCAGATAGAAGTGGTCCGGTGCGAACTGGCGCAGGCGCCATAGCCCCGGCGCCTGGTTGCGGGTGCAGGCGAGGTAGAAGGGATCGAGCAGGTAGGGGCCGACCTGGTAGTCCTCGACATAGACATGGCGAACATCGGCCGGGAAGGTGTCGAACAGGTCCAGCGGCCGGTGGTTGCCTTCGTAGACGAAGAGCACGAAATTATCCACCGCGCAGACCTGTTGCAGCCACTGGCTGAGGCCGAGCAGACGCGGGCGACCGGGGGCCAGCGGGAGCAGGTGGGCGACTCCGCCGGTCCAGGCTTTGAGTTCCTTGTGGCGCATGGGCTGTCGTTCTTGTTGTGTGCGCGATGGGCACACTATAGGCGTTCGGGATTCCACACGGAAATGCAGCTTTTGCGCCACACCACCGAACGCCACGAATTTCCCGGACTCAGCCCCCTGCTTCGCACCGCGATGGAGCAGGCGCGCGCCTTATCGGCTCACGGGCGGCGACCGCCCTTGCCGCCACCCGCTTTCCCGCCCGGCGCCTTGCCACCGGCAGGCTTGCCGCCCAGCCCGAACCCCGGCGCCTTGCGCACCGCCTTGACCTGCGGCTTGTCATCCAGCAGCGAGCCCAGGTGCACCTTGCCCGGCTTGCCGTCCGGCACCTTGGGTTGCTTGGGCTTCTTCGGCTTCTTCAGCACCTGGCCGCCCGGCGCGGTGACCGGCACCCGGTGGTCGGGCTCGAAGCCGTCCTCGCCGCGGCGCTGAAGGGTCTGGCCGATCAGCGTCTCGATGGCCGCCAGTTGCTGTACTTCGTCAGCACAGACCAGCGAGATCGCCTGCCCCGTGGCGCCGGCGCGGCCAGTACGGCCGATGCGGTGCACGTAGTCCTCGGGGACGATGGGCAGGTCGAAGTTGACCACCAGCGGCATCTCCTCGATGTCCAGGCCGCGGGCGGCGACGTCGGTGGCGATCAGGAAGTCCACCTCGCCGGCCTTGAACCGCGCCAGGGCGCGCAGGCGCGCCGGCTGCGGCTTGTCGCCGTGGATCGAGTCGGCGCGTATGCCCTCCTGCTGCAACAGGCCGACCAGTTCGTCGACGCCCTTGCGGGTCTTGGCGAACACCAGCGCCTGGCGCCAACCCTGCTCGCGCAGCAGGTGCAGGAACAGCTCGGCCTTGCGCTTCTTGTCCACCGTGACCAGATGCTGCTTCACCGTCCTGGCCGCCGTGTTGCGCGGCGCCACGTCGATGGTCAGCGGGTCGCGCAGCAGATTGCGCGCCATCTGGCGGATGGCGTCGGAGAAGGTCGCGGAGAACAGCAGCGTCTGCCGGCGCTTGGGCAGCGCGGCGAAGACTTCATCCAGTTCGCGGGCGAAGCCCAGGTCGAGCATGCGGTCGGCTTCGTCCAGCACCAGGGCCTGGAGCTGGGTGAACTTCAGGGCGTTCTGCCGATAGAGGTCGAGCAGGCGGCCGGGAGTCGCCACCAGCACATCGACGCCCTTGCGCAGCTTCATCATCTGCGGGTTGATGCTGACCCCGCCGTAGGCCACGGCGGTGCGCAGCGGCACGTGCTGGCCGTAGGCGCGGAAGCTCTCGTGCACCTGCTCCGCCAGCTCGCGGGTCGGCACCAGCACCAGCGCGCGGATCGAGTTGGCCGCCACCTGCGGGCCTTCCTGCAACAGCTTCTGCAGCAGCGGCAGGGCGAAACCGGCGGTCTTGCCGGTGCCGGTCTGGGCGGCGGCCAGCAGGTCGCGGCCCTTGAGCACGGCGGGGATGGCCTGGGCCTGCACCGCCGTCGGGTTCTGGTAACCGAGCCCGTCGAGGGCGCGCAGGAGGGGATCGATCAGGCCGAGGGTGGCGAAGGTCATGGAGCGCTCGAAAAAAATGTTCGGAATGGGCGGCATTGTAGCCGCAAGGGTCAGGAACGCAGCAGCAGCGCGCCTTCGATGGGCACGTAGCGGCTGGCCGCGCGGATCAACGCCTGGGCGGTGAGGCCCGGCACGCCGTAGGCGGTGGCGTCGGTGCCGCCGGCACGAACGCGGTCGAGCAGCAGGTCGAAATCGCCGTCGCCGGAGGCCAGGACGATCTCGTCCACGTTCGGCGCGGCATCCAGGATGTCGATGGTGATGCCTACGTCCCAGTCGCCCTTGGCCGAGCCGTCGGCGCGCTGGATGTAGGGCTTGAGCTTCACGGTGAAGCCGAGCTTGCGCAGGATCTGCTGGAACTGCTGCTGGCGCGCGTCGCCCCGGTCGATGGCGTAGGCGTAGGCCTGGACGATGTTGCCCTGGGCGCGCAGCTCGGCCCACAGCGCGGCGTAGTTGAAGTGGCAGCCGTAGGCCTGACGCACGGTGTAGTAGAGGTTCTGCACGTCGGCGAACAGGGCGATGGTCTTCAACGGTGACTCCGGGACACGAACAGCGGGGGCGCATTATCGGCACAGTGCGCGGCCCCCGCCAGTCCCGGCGGGCGGGACAGTTCAGTCCCGATCAGCTGAACATGTCGCCGTCGTCGTCGAAGAAGCTGGTGTCGTCGCCATCGTTGTAGTTGTCGCCGTTGTCCGCGTAGCGATCGCCTTCGCCCAGCGAGTCATCGAAGTTCGACGGCTCCGGCTGCACCGGCGCCTGCTCCTGGATCACCTCGACGATTTCCTGCGGCAGGTTGTGGTGGAACATGCTGGTCAGCAGGTCCGCCACCATCACGCCGCCGGCCACGCCAGCCGCGGTCTGCAGCGCGCCGCGCAGGAAGCCGCCGCCCTGGGGCGCGGCCTGGGCAGGCTGGGCCGGGCGGAAGTCGTTGGGGTTGCTGGCGTAGCTGGCGCTGCCGCCGGGCTGGGAGAAACGCGTCTGCCCCCAGCCGTCGGGTCGCTGCTGGGTTTGCGCCGGCCGCGGCTCCTGGCTCTGGCCACCGCCGAACAGGCCGGCGAGGAAGCCGCCGCTGCTCGGACGACTCTCCTTCGCCTGGGCTTCCAGCTCCTTGACGCGCTGGTCCAGGCGCTTGATTGCCGCTTCCTGGATCAGCATCGCCTGGGCCATGTAATAGGGCGCCGCCGGCTGCTGCACCAGATGCCGGTTGATCTGTGCCTCGGCCTGGGCGTCGCGCGGCGCGGTCTGCGCCTCGGCGTCGCGCAGGCGGGCGAACAGACCGTCGATCAGGGATTGCTCTTCGGAATTCATGGCGGGCCTCGAGTGAGCGGGGTGTTGAACAGAAGATTGGATCGGGACGGCAAAAAACAAGTTCCGGTGACGGAAATGTCCTACCTTCAACTGAAGGTTTGCTTAAGTTAGAGTCGAGGCCCGTCGATCCGTCTCCCATGCCGATGAATCCCATCTCAGTCCTGCGCGACACCTGGTTCTTCTTCTCCCGTCACATCGGCAAGCTGCTACCGCTGTGCCTGCCGTGGATCATCGTGGAAACGCTGGTCCAGCAGCAGATCGACGTCAACGTCGACTCGCAGAACTTCGCGCCCTGGGGCATGGCCGCCGGGCTGGTGTTCTATCCGCTGTACACGGCCAGCCTGATCCTCTTCATGATCGATGCCGGCGAGGGGCGCGAGCGGGGCGTCCGCGAGCTGTGGAATGCGGCGCTGCGGTTGTGGCCGGCGTTCGCCCTGCTCTCGGCGCTGAGCTCGCTGCTGATCCTGGTGGGCCTGGCGCTCTACGTGCTGCCGGGGCTGTTCTTCATGGTCAAGATGACCTTCTCCGAATTCCTCCTGGTGCAGCGCGGCAACTCGCCCATCGACGCCATGCGCGAGAGTTTCCGCCTGACCACCGGGCACTTCTTCCTGCTGCTCACCACCACCCTGGTGATCCTTGCGCCGGTCTGGATGGCGGAGGGCTGGATCAGCCAGGTCGCCCAGGACTCGCCCGGCCTGGGCGTGCTGTTGCACTCGCTCAGCGGCTTCTTCCAGCTGCTGGTGACGGTGGCGGCCTACCGCATCTTCATCCTCGGCCCCGGACGCGAGGAAAACGAAGGGCGCGAGGCCTGAGGCCCGCAGCAATCGGCAACACTTCCCCACGGCGAACGGTTCGTTCGCCTTCTACGCTGGAGCCTCCCGCCTTTTGACTGGAGACGCCCCGTGAGCGACCAACCGAGCTATCCGCCCAGCTGCCTTTCGCACATTTCCATCGGCACCAACGACTACGCCCGCGCCAAGGCGTTCTACGACGCGGTGCTGCCCAGCCTGGGCTGCCGGATCATCATGGAGCACCCCGGCGCCGTGGCCTACGGCCGCGAATTTCCGGAATTCTGGGTACAGACACCGATCGACGGACGCCCCGCCAGCGTCGGCAACGGCACCCACTTCGGTTTCATCGCCAATACCCGCGAGGCGGTGGACGCCTTCTACCAGGCCGCGCTGGCCGCCGGCGCCACCGGTGACGGTGCACCCGGCCCGCGCCCGCTCTATGGCGAGCCCTACTACGGCTGCTTCATCCGCGACCTGGACGGGCACAAGATCGAGGCGGCGTTCTGGGACATGGAACTGGCGGGCAACGCCCACGACTCGCACGCGCACTGAACGGCTCTACCTGTAGGAGCGAGCTTGCTCGCGAACAGCGCCAACAGGCGCTCCAAAAGCTTCGCGAGCAAGCTCGCTCCTACAAAGAGCTAATGCCCCGGCTTGAGCCCCGACATCTTCGGCACCAGCAGCTTCTCGAACAGCTGCGGGAAGAACCTGGCCAGCACCCGCGCCCGCCAGTTGACGTTGGACAGCACCAGCAGCCGCTTGCGGCGCAGCGCGCCCTGGTAGATCGCCTCGGCCACGTCGCGCGGCGAGGCCACTTCGGCGCCCAGCACCAGCGCCGGCTGGCGGATCACCGAGCCGTCGCCCACCAGCGCGTTCTTGCGCAGGTCGGTGGCGGTGAAGCCCGGGCACGCCAGGGTGATCGCCACGCCCGTGCCGTCGAGTTCCATGCGCAGCGTGTCGAACAGCCCATGCAGCGCATGCTTGCTGGCGTTGTAGGCGCTGCGGTAGAGCAGCGGCGCGAAGCCGGTCAGCGAGCTGAGCACGACGATCTGCCCGCGCCGCGCCAGCAGGCTGGGCAACGCCGCCTGGGTGCAATGCAGCGCCCCATAGAAATTCACCGCCATGACCCGCTGGAACACCGCCAGGTCCGTGTCGGCGAACTGGCTGCGATGGGTGATGCCGGCGTTGTTCACCAGCACGTCGATGCCGCCGAAGCGCTCGATGGCCAGCGCCACGCAGCGGCGCACCGCTTCGGCATCGGCAATGTCGCAACGCAGCCCGAGGGCCTCGACGTTGTGATGCTCGCGCAGGTGCTGGACCAGGCTGTCCAGCGCCGCCTGGTCGAGGTCGAGGATCACCAGGTGCGAGCCGGCCTGGGCGAAGCGCAACGCCAGGGCGCGGCCGATCCCCGAGCAGCCGCCGGTGACCAGCACCACCTTGTGCCGATAGGCCTGGTGGGTGAAGAGTTTGCGCGGCATGCCAGTCTCCTCAGAGGGATGCGTGGGTCCCATCGCAGCACGGCGGCGTACGGGTGTGCTTGCAGCCGCAGAAGAACAGCAGCTCGTCCCGCGGCGCGTGGTACTTCAGCGGAAACAGGCCGGTGCCCTTGTGCGAGCCGTCGCAGAACGGCTGGCTGGCGCTCCGGCCGCAGCGGCACCAGAAATAGTCTTCGCCGGCGTGGACTTCCACCGCATAGGGTCCGCGCTGGGCGATCAGCGCCTCGGTCATGGGACGAACCTCCCGGCGCTCTCGCGCCTCAAGGTACAGAATGCCTGGCGGAGGAAACGCGCAGGTGAAATGCGCGGTCACAAACACTATCCTCTCGCACATCAAGGATAGTCCCTAGGCTGTATGAACCTCTCGCTGCCGCGCCGCATCCTGCTCCTGCTGCTCATCCTCCTGCTGCTCGCCGCGACCGCCGGCGCCTGGCTGCTGGCCTGGCGTCCCGCCGAGCGAGAGACTGTCGCCGCGCAATGCCGCGCACCGGCGCCGCAGCTGCAACCGGGGCAGATGCTCAAGGTGATGACCTGGAACGTCCAGTACCTGGCCGGCAAGCGCTACATCTTCTGGGACGACCTGCCCGACACCGTCGGCCCGGACGACAAGCCCAGCGCCGAGGACATCGCCTACAGCCTCGACGAGGTGGTGCGGGTGATCCGCGAGGAGGCGCCGGACATCGTGCTGCTGCAGGAGGTCGACGACGGTGCGACGGCCACCGGCAAGCAGGACCAGCAGGCGCTGATCGGCGACCGCCTGACCGACCTCTACCCCTGTTCCACCGCCGCCTTCGACTGGAAGGCGCGCTTCGATCCCAACCCCCACGTATTCGGCAGCGCCGGGCGCAAGCTGGTGACCTTCAGCCGCTTCCAGATCGCCGGCGGCGAGCGCATCGCCCTGCCGCAGCGCTCGTCGATCCCTCTGCTACGCCTGTTCGCCCCGCAACCCGCGCTGCTGCAAAGCGCGCTGCCGATCCGTGGCGGCGGCCAGCTCACGGTGATCAATACCCGCCTGGAACGCCCCAACGGCGACGACACCCCGCAGCGCCAGGTCGAAGTCCTGGAAGCCCACCTCAACGCCCTGCAGACCACCGGCAACCCCTGGCTGCTGGGCGGCGACCTCGGCCTGCTGCCGCTGGGCCAGTACCCTTACCTGCCCGAGGTGCTGCGCGCGCCCTACCGCGCCAACAGCGAGCTGAACCTGCTGGCGGCGCGCTACCCGGTGATCCCGGCGGTGCAGGAATCCAGCGGCGCCGAGCAGGCGCAGTGGTACACCCACTTCCCCAACGACCCGCGCGTGCACAACCCCGACCGCACCCTCGACTACCTGTTCTACAGCCCCCGCCTGAGCCGCCTCGACGCCAGCGTGCGGCGCAACGACACCCTGCGCATCTCCAACCACCTGCCGCTCAACGGGCGCTTCCTGCTGCCGCACTGAGTGTTGCCGCACGCCCGCGCCGGCCGGTGCTGGACAGCGCGCCGGCACCGACGCATGCTGCGCCAGCCGCGCACAATAACGACAAGCCCCACCGCAGGTAGCCATGCTTTTTCGCCGTATCGCCTGGCTGTTCGCCATGCTGTTCTGCCTACACGCCAGCGCCAGTGGCCTTCCGACCCTGGCCGACCGCCTGCCGCGCCCACTGCCGGTGCTGGACGTCGGCTACTACGAATTCCCGCCCTACACCTACACCGCCCCGGACGGCAGCACCCGCGGCAGCGGCGCCGACCTGGTCCGGCGCATCCTGCTCAAGGCCGGCTACCGCGCCAACTTCCGCTCGCTGCCCAGCGCGCGCCTGTACCTCGGCCTGCAGGACGGCAGCGTGCAGCTGTGGGCCGGCGCCCCTGGCAAGCCCGAACTGGTCGGTAGCACGCTGGAGTGCGAGCGCACGCTCGGCCACGTCGACCTCAACCTCTACCGCCTGCCATCACACGCCGCACCGCAGCTGCCACAGGGGCTGACCGGCAGCCGGATCATCCTGATCGGCGGCTACAGCTACTGGAAGCCGATCACCGACCTGCTGGACGACCCACACCTGAAACTGGAGCTGCACCGCACCAGCACCCATGCGGCGGCGCTGCAGATGCTCGAGCGTGGCCGCGGCGACTACCTCATCGACTATCAGGCGCCGGTGGAGCAGGCCCGCCGGGGGCTGAACATGGCGCCGCTGGCCTTCGACACCCTGTACAGCGTGCCGACCAAGCTGATCGTGTCCCGCCACGCGCCCGATGCCGAACGGCTGCGCGAACAACTGGACCACGCCTACGACGAGTTGCAGGCAGCGGGTTATGAGATGCAGTTGCCGTAGGGCGTACAACCGTTCGCGGTTGTACGCCGATTCACCTTGTCCCGAGGCTGGTGCCGGGGCTGAACTCGGAGAGCCCTGATATCAAGGTCAAACGGCGTATAACGTCGAACGTTATACGCCCTGGCTTGAACCGCATCATCCGTCGGCACGGACAGCTCCCTCCGGGAGAGGGCTGGGGTGAGGGCAACCCCGTGCGCCAATCTCACCCCTTGCGCGGCTTCGCCCTTGCCGTCGGCTCGGCGATCAGCGGATCGTCCGGCCAGTAATGCTTCGGATAGCGTCCCTTCAGGTCCTTCTTCACCTCGGCATAGGTGCTGCGCCAGAAGTTGGCCAGGTCCTGGGTCACCTGCACCGGTCGCTGCGCCGGCGACAGCAGGTGCAGCTTCACCGCCACCCGGCCATTGGCGATGCGCGGCGTGTCGGCCAGGCCGAACAGCTCCTGCAATCGCACCGCGAGCACCGGCGGGAATTCGGTGTAGTCCAGGCGGATGTTCGACCCGGACGGCACCTGCAAGGTTCGCGGCGCCAGCTCGTCAAGGCGCTGTGGCAGTGGCCAGGGCAATACGCTGTGAAGAATCCCGGCCAGTTCCAGGTTGGCGAAGTGCGCCAGCCGCGAAACCTTGCCCAAATACGGCAACAGCCAATCCTCCAGCGAGTCCAGTAGCACGGCATCGCTGACGTCCGGCCACTCGCTCTCGCCCTTGCCTTCCATATCCAGTCGACGCAGCAGCCCGACCCGCGCCTGCCACTGGCGCAGCTCCGGCGTCCACGGCAGCAGTTCCAGACCCTTGCGCCGTACCAGTCCGAGCAGCGCACGACTGCGGGCCTCCTCGTCAAGCGAGGGCAAGGCTTCGCTGGCCAGCACCAGCTCGCCGACCTTGCGCTGGCGCTCGGCCCGCAGCACGCCTTCGCGCTCGTCCCAGTCCAGTTCGTCGTGGACGCTGACCTGCTCCGCGAGAATCGACTCGAACAGCGCCGGCTCCAGCGCCGCCGCCAGATAGATGCGCTCCTCGCGCTGCCCCTGGCGGCTGCCCAGGTCGGCGATCACCAGCCAGGGCTCCTTCATCAGCGCGTCCGGCTCGCCGAACTGCGCGGCGCGGCCGTTGGCCAGGCGGTATTCGCCACCGCCGGCGCGGCGCTGGCGGGCAATGCGGTCCGGGTAGGCGAAGGCCAACAGGCCGCCGAGCCAACGGGGATGATCGGGATCGCTCACCGGCTCGCGGGCCGGGCCACGCAGGTAGCCCTTGAACTGCCGAGACAGCTGCCGCACCCGCTGCACCGCACCGCGACTGGCGCGCGGGGCATTCTGCTCGCCGGCCAGCAGGGCGATGCGGTGGTGCAGGTCGGCGTCGTTGCCGCGCAGGATGTCACGCTCGCCGAGCAGCGCGGCGAGATCGCAGGCCAGCGCGCCCAGCCCCAGCGCATGGCCGCGCAGCAGCAGATGGGCGATGCGCGGGTGCGCCGGCACCTCGGCCATGGCCTGGCCGTGGGGCGTCAGGCTGCCGCCACCGGCGCAGGAGGCGAGCGCGCCCAGGCGCTCCAGCAGGTCGAGCGCCTGGGCATAAGCGGCCGCCGGCGGCAGGTCGAGCCAGGCCAGCTCCTGCGGGGCGACACCCCAGCGCACCAGTTGCAGGGCCAATCCGGCGAGGTCGGCCTGGAGGATTTCCGCCGTGCCATAGGCCGGCAGTTGCTCGTGCTGGGCTTCGGACCACAGCCGGTAGCAGGCGCCCGGTTCCAGTCGCCCGGCCCGGCCGGCACGCTGGGTGGCGGAGGCGCGGGAGATACGCTGGGTATCCAGGCGGGTCATGCCGCTGCCCGGGTCGAAGCGCGGCACCCGCGCCAGCCCCGCGTCCACCACCACGCGCACGCCGTCGATGGTCAGGCTGGTCTCGGCGATGTTGGTCGCCAGCACCACCTTGCGTTTGCCCGCCGGCGCGGGCTCGATGGCGGCGCGCTGGGCGTCGAGATCGAGCTCGCCATGCAGGGGACAGATCAGAGTTTCCGGGCGACCGGCCAGCGCCTCGCCCAGTTGCTCGGCCACCCGGCGAATCTCCGCCTGGCCGGGCAGGAACACCAGCAGGCTGCCGCTCTCGTCGGCCAGCGCCTGCTGCACCGTCTGCACCACGCGCGGCTCGATGAACTCGCCGGCCTGCCAGGGACGGCCCCAGCGGATATCCACCGGGAACATGCGGCCCTCGCTGCGCACCACCGGCGCGTCGTCGAGCAACGCGGACAACCGCTCGCCTTCGAGCGTCGCGGACATCACCAGCACCTTCAGCGCCGGCTCGTCGCGCAGCAGTGCGCGGCCGTTGAGGGTCAGCGCCAGGGCCAGGTCCGCGTCGAGGCTGCGTTCGTGGAATTCGTCGAAGATCACCAGGCCGACGCCGTCCAGCGCCGGATCGTCCTGCAGGCGGCGGGCGAGGATGCCTTCGGTGACCACTTCGATGCGCGTCTTCGGGCCGACCTTGCTGTCGAGGCGGATACGGTAGCCGACGGTCTCGCCGACCTTCTCGCCCAGCTCGGCGGCCAGGCGCTCGGCGGCGGCGCGGGCGGCCAGGCGGCGCGGCTCCAGCATCAGGATCGACTGCCCGGCCAGCCACGGCTCATCGAGCAGCGCCAGCGGCACGCGGGTGGTCTTGCCCGCGCCGGGTGGCGCTTCCAGCACCACCTCGTGGCGCGCGGCCAGTGCCTGGCGCAGCTCGGGGAGGACGCTGTCGATGGGAAGGGCGTTCATGCCGGCTCCTGATTCAAGCTTTCACGGTGCGGTAACCCGGCTGACGCGGGGGCCGGCGATTATACCGGGCGAACCGCAAGGTCGACTCGACAGTCTTAGAAGCAACGGGCCCGCCACAGCGTGCGAATCCACCAGCAATGGCCATGGGCTCGTTGATATAGTTATTCGCATCATCCTCCCGGAGGTTCTCCATGCGTCTCGCCACCCGTGTGTCCTGCGCGGTTCTTTGCGCCACCCTGTTCAGTCAGCTGACGGCCTGCGGCACCCTGTTCTACCCCGATCGCCGCGGCCAGATCGACGGTCGTGTCGACCCGGCCATCGTCGCCTTCGACGCCATCGGTCTGTTGTTCTACATCATCCCGGGCCTGATCGCCTTCGGCGTAGACTTCGCTACCGGCGCCATCTACCTGCCCGATGCCAAGTACTCGGTCGCGCCGGAAAAGCTCAAGGATGCCGTGAGTGAAGACGGCACCGTCGACAAGGCTAAACTCAAGGCGATCCTCGAGCGTGAAACCGGCCGCAGCCTGCCCCTGGACGACCCGCGTCTGATCCAGCGCAGCGGCAGCCTCCAACAACTCGCCAGCCTGGGTCTGCACCCGGAGGCCTGATATGCACGGCGCTCTCGCTTCACACCTTCGTCAACTCCTGGCGTACCACCAGTGGGCCTACGACCGCATCCTGGAGGCCGTCGCGTCCCTGGACGAGGCGGCCTACCGCGCGCCACGCGGGCTGTTCTTCGACAGCCTGCACGGCACCCTCAACCACCTGGCGGTGGTCGATCGCATCTGGTTCGCCCGTGTGCAGCGAGAGCCCTGGCAGTTCGAGCGGCTGGATGCCGAGGCGGCACCCGACCGCGACGGCCTTACGGCATTCCTCAAGGAAGGCGTCGACGCCTGGCGGCTGTGGCTCGACAAGCAGACCGACGCCACCCTCGGCAGCGCGCTGGACTACCGCAACATGGCCGGCCAGGCGCACCGCCAGAGCCTGGCCAACATCGTCCAGCACCTGGTCAACCACGGTACCCACCATCGCGGCCAGATGAGCGCGGCGCTGACCGCCATGGGCCAGAAGGCACCACTGCTCGATTACATCTATTTCCTGCCCAACCGTATGGACACCTGATGCTCAAGTACGCCAGCCACTCCCACCTCATGCGGCTGGCGACCTTTGCGTCGCTCGGCGTGGCCATCACCCTGGTGGTGGCCAAGGCCATCGCCTGGTGGTTCAGCGGCTCGGTCAGCCTGCTCGCCGGCCTGACCGACTCGCTGCTCGACGGCGCTGCCTCCTTCCTCAACCTGCTGGCGGTGCACTACGCCATCCGCCCGGCGGACGACGATCACCGCTACGGCCACGGCAAGGCCGAATCCCTTTCGGGGCTGGCCCAGGCACTGTTCATCGCGGTGAGCGCGGTGCTGGTCGGCACCCAGGCGATCGATCGCCTGCAACATCCGCAGCCGGTGGAAGCGGCCGGCTGGGGCATCGCGGTGATGCTGCTGTCCCTGGCGCTCACCGCCGCCCTGCTGATAGTGCAGGGGCATGTGGTGAAGATCACCGGCTCCAACGCCATCCGCGCGGACTCGCTGCACTACCGCTCGGACCTGCTGCTCAACGGCAGCATCCTGGTCGCCCTGCTGCTGGCGCAATTCGGCTGGCAGCAGATGGACGCGATCTTCGGCCTGGGCATTGCCCTGTACATCCTCTGGAGTTCCTTCCAGATCGCCCGCGAATCCGTTGCCGTGCTGATGGACGAGGAGCTGCCGCCGGATGTCAGCACGCGGATGCTCGAACTCGTGCGCGAAGTGCCCGGCGTGCTCGGCGCCCACGACCTGCGCACGCGGATTTCCGGCACCCACTGGTTCGTCCAGTTGCACCTGGAACTGCCCGGCGAGCTGACCCTGTCCAAGGCGCATCAGCTGTGCGACGAGGCGGTGCTGGCGATCCACAAGGAATTCCCGCGAGCCGAGGTGCTGGTGCACGCCGACCCGCAGGAAGTGGTGGGCAAGGAGACCATCAGTTGATGCTGTAGCCGCGCCCGCTCAGGCAGGCGCCCAGGGCGCGGCGGTAGTTGTCGGCGACATAGGCCGGCGGCGCGTAGGTCGCCGAGGCCGGGTCGAAGCCGCTCTGGCTGGCGGCCCACTGGTGGCATTCGTAGCGGTCGCGATTCTGCTGTTCCGGCCCCTGGCCATACAGCGGGTAGGCGATCACGTCGTAGGACGACTGCGCCACCAGCGGCTGCTCCATCGGCGGCGCCACCACCTCGTACTCCTGCGAACCGGCCTGCCACAGGTAATAGGTCCCCGCCACCAGGAAGTAGCCGATGCTGCCGATCCACACCTGCTCGGCGTAGGACGGCAGGTAGCGCACCCGCACCCCGTAGGGTGGCGTTACCACCACGTAGCGCGAGCCATAAGGGCGATACCAGTAGCCGTCGCCGAAGAAGTAGTCGGCACCGCGATAGGGCACCCGGTAATGCCCCGCCGGCACGCTGTTCACCACGTAGCCCGGACGCCAGTACGAGGGATGCGGGCCCCAGTTGCCATGGGACGGCGGCGGACGCCCCTGCCAGCCACCGGGAGGCGGACGCGAGCCCCCTTGCCAGCCCGGCCGGTCGGAATGATCGCCCTGCCATTGGGTGGTGCCTGCGCCGATGGGACGGCCTTTCCACTGGTCGTTGCCGCTGGGCGGGGGAATCCCCGGATTGGCGTTATTGACCGGAGGACGCCCCGACCATTGCCCACCGTTGCTGCCCGGAGGGTTGCCATGCCAGTCATGATCCCCCCTGGGATTGCCCTGCCATTGGCCGCCATTGTTGACGGGGGGACGGCCCTGCCATTGGCCGTTGCCATTCCACTGGGGGTGGCCCTGCCACTGACCATTGCCATTCCATTGGGGATGACCTTGCCACTGGCCATTGTTCCCTTGAGGACGTCCCTGCCACTGCCCGCCGGAGTTCTCCGGCGGCCGCTGCTGCCAATTGCCCATGGGCCGGCCCGGCCCCTCATGGGACATGGTCGTGCGCCCGCCCCCGGCATTGTTGCCCTGGCCGGCGGCAGGCCGCCCCTGGGACTGACCTGAGAGGTCCGGCGGCTCGGCTGCCAACGCCTGGGCAGCAATGGCCAGGGAGAGCATGGCAACCCCGGCGAACGGCCAGATGCCCGACTTCATGGAACCCTCACTTCGGCCTCGGCCGAAAACAGTGATGCGACAATGCCATAGACCACGGCACAGGCCGCGTATTGCAAGGCGCTGAGTAAAGTCAGGGTAAAGATGGCAGAGAAATCGCGGGCAAGAAAAAAGGGAGGCTCGTCAGCCTCCCTTTCGGAATCTCGTCCTGCTCGTCGCTGTTGGCGCCGGCTCACCTCGCTCCGCCTTCTGGGCAGTGCGTAGCCCGGTGGCCGGCGCGATCCTGTTGGGTCGGCGGGCCGCGAAACGCCTGATTGGGCGTATCGCAGGGGACGTGATGTCCGGGCTGTGAATCTGGAAGAAATACTACGGCGACAGAGCAGGGAAATGATTGCTAAGATTGCTCATACAGGCGCTACCTTAGCAACAAATAGCTAAAAATTACGCCATGAGCGCAATTTAATAGATACACGAGGCTTCCATGGACAAGCTGGACCGCTACGACCTGCGCATTCTTGCCGAACTGCAACGCGACGCGCGCATCTCCAACCAGGAGCTGGCCGAACGCATCGGCCTGTCGCCCTCCCCCTGCTCGCGGCGGGTCAAACAGCTGGAAGACGACGGCTACATCGTCCGCCAGGTCGCCCTGCTCGACAGCAAGAAACTCGGCCTGAGCCTCACCGCCTTCGTCCTGATCGGCATGGACCGCCACACTCCGGAGCGCTTCGAGCACTTCCAGCAGATCATTGGCAAATGCCCGGAGGTGCTGGAGTGCAGCCTGGTGACCGGGATGGACGCGGACTACCAGCTGAAGGTGATGGTGCCGGACATGGAACGCTACCAGCACTTCCTGCTCGGCACATTGACCCGCATCGAAGGGGTGACCAGCGTGCGATCGAGCTTCGTGCTGCGCAATGTGCTGGCCAGCACCGAGTTGCCGTTGGATCACTTGCGGGTTTGATCGCAGAGTTGACGCTTTTCGTAGGAGCGAGCTTGCTCGCGAACCGCACTGCCCAGCGCCAATCGCGGACGGAGACAAATCCAGCGCCAGCCCCTTCGCGAGCAAGCTCGCTCCTACAACATATCCCCCTGCGACACAGCAGCGCACCCCGCGTCCCGCAAGACCACTCCATTACCGGAAATTTCCCCGCCAGCCGCGCCGCAGCGGGAATTTTCGGGGCGCTCCACCCCACCCACAGCAAGAACTGATCAATTTCTGAACACCCCTGATCATCAAACAACCAGATGCGTATAATGCGCGCCTTCTCCACCACCACCCTCAGCCCCGGCGTCCCTCGGACAACCTCCGTACCGGGCAGGAGCAGCAATGAACGAAAGTTTCGAAGACTGGATGATGTACGGCCTGGTCACCGGCCTGATCCTGTTCATGGCCTTCATCGTCTGGGATCTGGCGAAGAAGTCCAAGGCCGGCCGCATGGGCACCATGGTGCTGTTCTTCGCCCTGGGCCTGGGTGTACTGGGTTTCCTGATCAAGTCCGTCGTAGTCGCGGGGCTCGAAGGCGGCTTCTGACGCCCGCTCCCGCGCCCGCCCCGGTCGTCAGAGATCGGGGCTGACTTCCCGCCACTGCCCCGGCTGCAGGCCGTCCAGGCTCCACGGCCCGATCCGCACGCGCACCAGACGCAGGGTCGGCAGGCCAACGGCCGCCGTCATCCGCCGCACCTGGCGGTTGCGGCCCTCACGGATCACCAGTTCCAGCCAGGCCGTGGGCACCGACTTGCGGAACCGCACCGGCGGGTTGCGCTCCCACAGCTGCGGCTCCTCCAGCCGCCGCGCTTCGGCCGGCAAGGTCGGGCCGTCGTTGAGTTGTACGCCCTTGCGCAGTTGTTCCAGCTGCTCGTCGCTCGGCTCCCCTTCCACCTGCACCCAGTAAGTCTTCGGCAGCTTGTGCCTGGGATCGGCGATGCGCGCCTGCAGGCGGCCGTCGTTGGTCAGCAGCAGCAGGCCTTCGCTGTCGCGGTCCAGCCGTCCGGCGGGATAGACGCCCGGTACCTCGACGAAATCCTTCAGGGTCGCCCGGCCCTCGCTATCGTTGAATTGAGTCAGCACGTCGAACGGCTTGTTCAGCAGGATCAGCCGTGGCTGTGCCGGCGGCGCCTTGGCCACGCGGCGCGGCGCAGGACGGGGAGCGGGACGACGGGAAACCGGGCGAGGCGGACGGGGCATGGCGAAAAGACTGGTAACCGGAGATGGGGGTGAAGCGATTGCCCGGCATGCTAGGTTGTGCCGAGCCCTCCCTGCAAGAGCACGCCCATGAGCCACCCCACCTGGCTGATCACCCTGCGCAATCTCAGCGGCCGCCTCGGCGCCCGTTACCGTGGCCCGCAAACCGCGAACTTCGACGGCCAACGCTTCCACAACCTCGACCGTCAGCCGCACCACGGCCTGCGCGCCTTCCTCAAATGGCAGCGCGAGCGCGGCCGGCAGACGCCCTGGATCGACCAGCCGGGACCGGCCACACGGCCGGATGTACAGGCCCAGGTCAGCGGCGAGGAATTGCGCGTCACCTACATCAACCATGCCACCCTGCTGATCCAGCATCGCGGGCTGAACATCCTCACCGACCCGCTGTGGTGCGAACGCACCAGCCCGTTCAGCTTCATCGGTCCGCGCCGCCATCACCCGCCGGGACTGGCGCTGGACGAACTGCCGCCGATCAACCTGATCCTGGTCAGCCACAACCACTACGATCACCTGGACATCGGCAGCCTGCGCGAACTGGCGCGGCGCTTCCCGGAGGCAAAGGTGGTGACCGGCCTGGGCAACGGCGAACTGATCCGCGCCTGCGGCTTCAATGACGTGTCGGAGCTGGACTGGTGGCAAAGCCTGCCGCTGCCCGAAGGCATGCTGCTCACCGGCGTGCCGGCGCAGCACTGGTCAGCCCGCTCGCGGCGCGACACCAACCGCACCCTGTGGCTGGGCTTCGTGCTGGAATCGCCGGACGGCCCGGTGCTGTTCCCCGGTGATAGCGGCCTGGGCGAAGAGTTCAAGCTGATGCACCAGCGCTTCGGCCCGATGCGCTTCGCCGCCCTGCCCATCGGTGCCTACGAGCCGCGCTGGTTCATGCGCCACCACCACATGAACCCGGATGACGCCGTGCAGGCGCACCAGCAGCTCGACTCGCAGTGCAGCATGGCCATCCACTTCGGCACCTTCCGCCTGAGCGACGAAGGGCAGTTCACGCCGGTCAGCGATCTGGCGCGGGCGCTGGAGCAGCACGGCGTTGCGACCGAGCGCTTCCGGGCGCCCAAGCCGGGGGACCAGTGGCACATAGCACCGCTGCCGTGGGTGACATTGTAGGACCGAGGGGGACGCCCAGTCCTTGCTCGCGAACCGCACAACGCCGCAGCCGCCGGCAAGTTCGTTCGCGAGCAAGCTCGCTCCTACAAAGAGCCGCCTCAGCTCTCGCGCACCCGCTTGCTGCAACAACTGCGATAGCGTTTGCCGCTGCCGCACGGACACGCCTTGTCGCCCCGGCCGCCCAGCTCCAGCCAGCTTTCCAGACGCTGACGCATGCCCTCGCGGACTTCCCGGCGCTCGTCGTCGAGCTGGTTGCGCGCCAGTTCGCGGCAGAGCCAGAGGTAGTCCTCCAGCAGCTCGTCACGCTCCAGGGCGTGGAACTGCTCGGCCAGCGGCACACCTGCGTAACGGCGTTTCGGATCGGGCAGGAAGGCGATCGCCCCACCACCGGGCAGCACGTTCCACAGTCGTCCCTGGGCATCGCGCCAGCAGGCGCTGAAACGGGCGCGCAGGGCCAGGCCCGGCCACTCTTCCAGGCACCAGCCGTCGACGCGCTCGCCGCCGAGGCCTTCCACCGCCTTGCCCACCGAGAACCAGGGCTCGCCGGCCAGGCTTTCCGGCAGCGGCAATGGCGCGGCGACTTCCGGGGTGCCGCCTTCCACCAGCCGGCGGGCGAATCGGCGCAAGGGATTGGTGAGATGCGAAGGGGCGCAGAACGACATGGGATCACCAGCAAAAGGGTCGGCGAAGGTCCGACCGGAGGGCCGCGCCACGGTTCCCCATGGCGCGCGAGGCGAGCATTCTAGGCACGCCCCGAAACTCGTCAACGTACGCCGATCAATAGTTACGAGTGGACACGGGCTGCGCATCCACACCCAGCTCGCGCAGCAGATCATCCAGCAGCGACGAGGCGCCGAAGCGCAGGTGCTCCGGGGTGATCCAGGCAGCGCCGAAGCGCTCCTCCACCAGCGCCCGGTAACGCTGCGCATCGGCCAGGGTGCGCAGGCCGCCGGAAACCTTCAGGCCCACCTTGCCACCAGCTTCCCCGATGCATTCGAGCATCACCCGCACCGCTTCCGGCGTAGCGTTCACCGCCACCTTGCCCGTGCTGGTCTTGAGGAAATCGGCGCCGCCGGCGATGGCCTCGCGGCAGGCCGTGCGGATCAGCTCCGGATCGGCCAGCTCGCCGGTTTCGAGGATCACCTTGAGCCGATGATAAGGTCCGCACAACGCCTTGCAGGCGCGGATCAGGTCCACAGCGCCGGAGGGGCCGCCCGCCATGAGTCGGCGCCACGGGTAGACCAGGTCGATCTCGTCGGCGCCCTCGGCCAGCGTCTTGCGCACCTCCTCCACCACCTCGGCCAGCGGCGCGCTGCCGGCGGGGAAGTTGCACACGCTGGCGACTTTCACACCACGCCCGCCCAGGGTATTGAGCGTACGCCGCGCAACATGCACCAGCTTCGGCCAGACGCACACCGCCGCCACCTCGCCATAGGGCGTCAGAGCCCGGCGGCAGAGGTCGACGGTGCTTTGCAGGTCATCGCCATCGTTCAGCGAGGTCAGGTCCAGCAGGGCGAGCACGCGGCCCGCCGGGGTCTTGCGAGGATCGGTCATCGGCAGCCACCTCCTGCGGCTGGCGGCGGGGCAAGCGGTGCCCCGCCGCGCTTTGGGATCAGCGGAACGGCGGCTCGTCGAAACTGCGCAGCTTGCGCGAGTGCAGCGAGTTGAGCTGGGTACGCAGCAGGTCGACGGCGGCGATGCCGATGGACAGGTGCTGGCTCACCGCGCGCTGGTAGAACGCCGTGGCCGCGCCGGGCAGCTTGATCTCGCTGTGCAGCGGCTTGTCCGAGACGCACAGCAGCGTGCCGTAGGGCACCCGCAGGCGGTAACCCTGGGCGGCGATGGTGCCGCTCTCCATGTCCACGGCGATGGCCCGCGCCAGGTTGATCAACGGGCGCTCCTGGGCCCAGTGCAGTTCCCAGTTGCGGTCGTCGTAGGTCAGCACTGTGCCGGTGCGCAGGCGGCGCTTGAGCTGGTCGCCACGCTCGCCGGTCACCAGGGCGGCGGCTTCCTGCAGCGCCAGCTGCACCTCGGCCAGCGCCGGAATCGGGATATGCGGCGGCAGCACGCGGTCGAGGATGCCGTCACGGCGCATGTAGGCATGGGCCAGCACGTAGTCGCCGATGGTCTGCGACTGCCGCAGGCCGCCGCAGTGGCCGACCATCAGCCAGCAGTGCGGACGCAGCACCGCCAGGTGGTCGGTGATGTTCTTCGCGTTGGACGGGCCGACGCCGATGTTCACCAGGGTCACACCATCGCCGTCCTCGGCGATCAGGTGGTAGGCCGGCATCTGGAAACGGTGCCATTCGACGCCGGCGACTATGGCATTGGCCTCGCCCTCGTCCATGCCGCGTTCGACGATCACGTTGCCCGGCAACACCATGCGCACGAAGCGCGGATCGTCGCGCAGGCGCTCCAGTCCCAGGTGGATGAACTGGTCGACGTAGCGGTGGTAGTTGGTCAGCAGGATCCACGGCTGCACATGGCGCCAGTCGCTGCCGGTGTAGTGCACCAGGCGGCGCAGGGAGAAGTCGGTGCGCGCGGCGTGAAACAGCGCCAGCGGCATCGGGTCGGCGCCCTCCCACTCGTAGAGGCCGTCGGCGATGCCATCGGAGGTGGCGGACAGGTCCGTGCTGGGGAACACCCGCGCCAGCTCCGCGGCCGTAACCCCGGAACCACCCAGCTCGTCGCCCTGCTCCACCACGTACGGGTAAGGAATGTTCTGGTCGCTGACACCGACCTCGACCCGCACGGTGAAGTCCTCCATCAGCGGGCGCAACTGCTCCAGCAGGTATTTGCGGAAGGCCTTGGGTTGGGTGATGGTCACCGCGTAGGTACCGGGCACCTGGACCTTGGCATAGGCGCGGGTGGTGGAAGGCACCTCGCCCTGGCACAGGTAGATCACCCGCAATTCCGGGTAGCGGAACAGGCTGCGCTGCTCGGCGTCGGGTACCACGCGCTCCTTCAGGTAGCGCTTGAGCGCCTGGTTCAGGGCGCCGGTGGCCCGCTCGTGCAGCACGGCCAGTTGGTCGACGGCCTCTTCGGCGGTCTGGGCGACGAAGCGTTCGTCGCCAGTCGAAAGACTCATGGTGGGCATCCTGTCTGAACGATCAGCTCCATCTTGCCTGCTTCCGTCACGGAAAGGGATGACAGATTTCGCCCTTGATCTTCCGTCTGACCAGCGACACCATAGGATAATCGGACCTTATAAAGTCCTTATTCGATCCTTACTTGCAGGTACACAGCGTGCGCTACTCCAGCCAGGTCAAACCCATCAGCTACCTGAAAGCCAACGCCGCCGAGGTACTCAAGCAACTCGGGGAGCAGCAGGAACCGCTGATCATTACCCAGAACGGCGAGGCCAAGGCGGTGATCCAGGACGTGCGTTCCTATGAGGAAACCCAGGAAACACTGGCTCTGCTGAAGGTGCTCGCACTGGGCAACCAGGAGATCGCAGCGGGAGCGACCAGCTCGATCGACGATGTGGCCGAGCGCCTGCGCAAGCGCCGCCAGCAATCGTGAGCGTCGAGAGCTATGAGGTTCTGCTGACTCGCGGCGCGGAGCGGGACCTGGAAGGTATCCACGACTACATCAGCGATTTCGACTGCCCCGAGAACGCCGATTACGTACTCGACCGGTTGCTGCAGACCATCGCCGATCTGCGCCAGCAACCTCAGCGCGGCAGCCCCCCTCGGGAACTGATGAAGCTGGGAATTCAGGAATACCGTCAGGTCTTATTCAAGCCCTACCGAGTCATCTATCGCATCAGCGGTCGGACAGTTCACGTCTATCTGGTGATCGATGGGCGGCGCGATTTCCAGCAGCTACTGAGCAGGCGCCTGCTGGGCTGAGCGGCGGGACGCAACCGCCCCGCCGCTTCCAGGTGTCACGCCAGATGCGGCGTCGAGCGCGCCACCAGAGCAGCCACATCCACCCCGCGCGGCAGTGTGCCGTAGACCCGACCGCCATCGCTCAGGCGACTGGCGATGAAGGCATCGGAGACCGTCGCGTTACCCGCCTCCAGCAACAGCTTGGCCTGCAGGGCGACCGCCACGTTTTCGGTGAGCTGGCGGGCGCGGTACTGGATGTCGTGGGTGTCGGCGAAGGACGCCTTGAGGTTGCCAATAAAGGACGCGAGCCGCGCATCACCGTGGCCGTCGCCCAGTTCGGCGAACAGCGCGTCGAGCACGCCGGGCTCCTTGGACAGGGCGCGCAGCACGTCCAGGCACTGCACGTTGCCCGAGCCTTCCCAGGTGGAGTTGACCGGCGCCTCGCGGTACAGGCGCGGGAGGATGGTGTCCTCGACGTAGCCGGCGCCGCCCAGGCATTCGGCGGCTTCGTTGATCATCGCCGGGGCGCGTTTGCAGATCCAGTACTTGCCCACGGCGGTGACCAGGCGGGCGAACTTGCCTTCTTGCTCGTCGTGCAACCGGTCCAGGGCGCGGCCCATGCGCATGGTCAGGGCCAGCGCGGCTTCGCTTTCCAGGGCAAGATCGGCCAGCACGTTCTGCATCAGCGGCTGCTCGGCCAGCACGCGGCCGCCGACCTGGCGGTAGGCGCAGTGGTGCGCGGCCTGGGTCAGCGCCTGACGCATCAGCGAGCTGGAGCCGATCATGCAGTCGAAGCGGGTCATGGCGACCATTTCGATGATGGTCGGTACTCCGCGGCCTTCCTCGCCGATCATCCAGGCCAGCGCACCGCGGTATTCCACTTCGCTGGAGGCATTGGACCAGTTGCCCAGCTTGTTCTTCAGGCGCTGGATGTAGAATTCGTTGCGGCTGCCGTCCGGGCGGTGGCGCGGCAGCAGGAAGCAGGTCAGGCCCTTGTCGGTGTAGGCCAGGGTAAGGAAGGCGTCGCACATGGGCGCCGAGCAGAACCACTTGTGGCCGACCAGTTCGTAGGCCTGCCCCGGGCCGGGAATGCCCACCGGGTAGGCGCGGGTGGTGTTGGCGCGCACGTCGGTGCCGCCCTGCTTCTCGGTCATGGCCATGCCGATGGTCACGCCGGCCTTCTGCTCCATGGGCAGGTTGCGCGGGTCGTACCGGGTGGAGAGGATCTTCGGCAGCCACTTCTCGGCGATGTCCGCTTGCAGGCGCAGGGCCGGTACGCTGGCGAAGGTCATGGTCAGCGGACAGCCGGTGCCGGCCTCGGCCTGGCTGTGCAGGTAGCTGAGGCCGGCGCGGGCGACCTGGGCGCCGGCGCGCGGATCGGTCCAGGGCATGGACGGGATGCCGGCCTCGATCGAGGCCCGCATCAGTTCGTGGTAGGCCGGGTGGAATTCCACCAGGTCGATGCGGTGGCCGTAGCGGTCGTGGGACTTGAACACCGGCTTGTTCTCGTTGGCCAGGAAGCCCGCCGCCATCAGCGGACCGCCGGCCAGCGCGCCATAGGCGTCGAGCTTCTGCTCGGCCCAGCCGCCTTCGTAGCGGCGCACCCATTCCTGCAGCGGCAGGTCGACGCGGTAGAGGTTGGCGCCGTCCAGAGGCGGCACCTGGTTGGTCACTTCGTGGGTTTCGGCGTACTGGTGCAGGCTCATGGCTGATCCTCCTTGGCAGGCGTTTGCATAGCGGAAAGGCACGCACCGACGGCGCGCAGGCAGAAATGGACGAGGGCGTCGCTGACTTCCGCCAGCGACGCACCGGGCTGGCCGGCATCCCGCGCGGCGCGCGCCGGCGGCGACAGCGGCCCGACCAGGGCTTCGGCGATGGCCCCGACCAGGCAGGCGGCGACCAGGTGAACGGGCTGGGCCGGGAATTCACCCTGGGCGATGCCCTGCTCCAGCAATTGCACGAACAGCGTCGCGTAGGCTTCGCGGTAGATCAGGCGCTGCTCGTCGACTTCGGGATCGACCGGTTCGGCGATCAGCGCGAAGGCCAACTGGCGGCTGCCCCAGGCGCGCGCGGCAAACTGGCGCAGACCGTGTTCCAGGCGTCTGGCGGCCTTATCAGGCACATGGAGTACCTCGGCCAGGGCATCGACCTCATGCTGGCTGGCGCGGGCGAAGACCTCGGCGGCCAGCTCGCCCTTGCCGCGAAAGTGCCGGTAGAGGCTACCGGTGGCGATTCCGGCGTCTTCGGCCAGGGTCTGCATGGTCAGCGCGGCGAAACCACCGTCGGCCACGCGGGCCAGCGCCAGGGAAAGAATCCGCTCGCGCTCCTCGACGTCTCGGCGCAGGCGCGCTTCGGTGACACGGTAGGCCATGTTCTGAACCCGGATTCAGGACTTTCAAGCAGTGAACCATGCTTCATGGCTTGGCCAAAGGGGCAAAAGCGCCAGCGGTAGCGACTATCAGGACAGCCCCACGCAACGTCCGATCGGAGGTGTCGCTCGGTTCCCGATGCGACTGATGGCAGGGATATTCGCCTGCAAGTGCCCACAGCCACGAATATCGCCGGTATCATGGCAAGTCTTGGTGGAGTCCTGGTGGTGACCATCAAGCGGAGGACGCCGTTCCCGCCGCGCAGCCGAATCCTGGTCGATTCAGGCCGCGCCCGCCGCCAGGGTCCCGAAATCATCTGTCCGGATGCTCGCCTGCCGCTCCCTTGCAGGCGAGCATTCGGTAATCCCATTGAATGAGGCAACCATGGAACAAAAAGACATCGATTGGGGCTCGCTCGGATTCGATTACATCAAGACCGACTTCCGCTACATCTCCCATTGGCGCGATGGTCTGTGGGACGACGGCAAGCTGACCGAGGACAACACCCTGCACATCAGCGAGGGTTCCACGGCTCTGCACTACGGCCAGCAGTGTTTCGAAGGCCTGAAGGCCTACCGTTGCAAGGACGGCTCGATCAACCTGTTCCGCCCGGACCAGAACGCCGCGCGCATGGCACGCAGCTGCGCCCGCGTGCTGATGCCGCAGGTGTCCGAAGAGCAGTTCATCGACGCCTGCAAGCAGGTCGTCCGCGCCAACGAGCGCTTCATTCCGCCGTACGGCTCCGGTGGCGCCCTGTACCTGCGTCCGTTCGTGATCGGCGTCGGCGAAAACATCGGCGTGCGCCCGGCCCCGGAATTCATCTTCTCGGTGTTCTGCATCCCGGTCGGCGCCTACTTCAAGGGCGGCATGAAGCCCCATGACTTCATGATCTCCACCTACGACCGCGCCGCACCCCACGGTACCGGTGCCGCCAAGGTCGGTGGCAACTATGCCGCCAGCCTGCTGCCGGGTTCCCAGGCCAAGAAGGCCGGTTTCGCCGACTGCATCTACCTCGACCCGGCCACTCACAGCCGCATCGAGGAAGTGGGTTCGGCCAACTTCTTCGCCATCACCCACGACAACGAGTTCGTCACTCCGCGCTCCAGCTCGGTGCTGCCGGGCATCACCCGCCTGTCGCTGATGCAGCTGGCGGCCGACCGCCTGGGCCTGAAGGTGATCGAGGGCGACGTGCAGATCGACGACCTGGCGCGCTTCAAGGAAGCCGGCGCCTGCGGCACCGCCGCGGTGATCACTCCGATCGGCGGCATCCAGTACAACGACAAGCTGCACGTGTTCTACAGCCGCGAAGACGTCGGCCCGGTGACCCGTCGTCTCTACGAAGAGCTGACCGGCATCCAGACCGGCGACGTGGAAGGTCCGGAAGGCTGGGTCGTCAAGGTCTGAGCCTGACCCGCAGTCCAGATGAAAACGCCCGGCAGATGCCGGGCGTTTTCATTTCGGGCGAGGTACTTCATGCCGGGCTGGGCAACGCCGGCTGGCACAGCAGCCAGTCGTGCAGCAGCGTCTGCAACTCCTCGAACTTCACCGGCTTGGCCAGGTAGTCGCTCATCCCGGCGGCCAGGCAGCGCTCGCGGTCGCCGCTATGGCTGTGGGCGGTGATCGCCAGCACCGGCAGGTCGGCGCAGCGCGGCAGGGTACGCAGGGCGCGGCAGGTGGCGAAGCCGTCCATCACCGGCATCTGGCAGTCGAGCAACACCGCGTCGACGGCCTCGCGGCGCAGCAGTTCGATGGCTTCGGCGCCGTTGTCGGCGGTGCGCACGCGGTAGCCGAGCTTGAGCAGCATGCCGCGAATCACCAACTGGTTGATGGCATTGTCTTCCACCACCAGCACGGTGCACTGTTCCGGGCCGCGCAACGCCTGCCCACCTGCGCGACGCGGCGGCGGGGCGATGCTCTGCACCGGCTGGCCGACCTGCAGGGTCAGGCTGAAGCAGCTGCCCTGGCCGGGCGCGGATTGGTGGGACAGCTCGCCGCCCAGCAGGGCAACCAGTTTGCGGCACAGCGCCAGACCGATGCCCAGGCCGCCGTACTCGCGGGTCAGCGAACCGTCGAGCTGGTAGAAACGCTGGTAGAGCGCCCCATCCGATGGCGTGGCGAAGCCGATCCCGCTGTCCTGGACCTCCAGGCGCAGCGCCAGCCCTTCCGCATTGGGCTCCCCGCTGACGCGCAGGCTGACCCCGCCGTGGTGGGTGAACTTGATGGCGTTATCGATCAGGTAGCCCAGCGCCTGGGCCAGCTTGCCGGCGTCGCCTTCGAGGGTATCGGGCAGGCTCTCGTCCAGTTGCAGCACGAAGCGCAGCCCGCGCTCCTCGGCGCGCGGCGCGTACTGGGCACGCAGACCATCGCACAGGCCGCGCAGGCTGAACGGCTCACGGCGCGGGTAGAGCTTGCCGGCCTGCAGTTCGAGCAGCGCGAGGATGTCGTTGACCATGCGCATCATGTCCCGCGCCGAACCGGTGGCGGTCTTGTGGTACTGGGCTAGCTCGATGTCCATCGGCACCGTCTGCATCAGCTCCAGCGAGCCGATCACCCCGCTCATCGGTGTGCGCAGTTCATGGGTTACGGTGGCGAGGAATTCGTCCTTCAGGCGGTTGCTGCTGGCCAGCTCCAGGTTCAGTTGCTCCAGCTTGCGGCTGGTTTCCTGGAGGATGCGGGTGCGTTCTTCCTTCATGGCGTTGATGCGGTCCGCCAGCGCCAGGGACAGCAGGCCGACCTCCAGCGCCGAACCGATCTGGCTGGCGTACATGGTGAGGAAGACGTTGGGCAACAGGCCGAGCACCATCAGCGTGTTGACCACGCCGCCGAGCAGGAAGGCGCTCCAGGCGAAGATGAAATAGCGCGCCACGCGCATGCCGCGCAGCCAGGCGAGGATGCCGGCGGTGAAGATCACCACGGTGAAGGCCAGCGCCAGGTAGGTGGCCAGGCGCAGGGCGACGGCGTAGCTGACGGTCAGCGCCAGGGTCATCACCAGCGCCCCAACCCCCATCAGCACCAGCAGCAGGCGGTCGATCCACAGGCTGTGCTCGCGGGTGTGCAGGAAGCTGCGCGCGAACTGGCAGCCGAACAGCCCGGCGGAGCCGATCAGGAAGGGCGTGGAAGCGTTGGCCCACCAGGGGCTGTCGGGCCAGAAGTACTCGATGCCGGCGCCGTTGACCGAGACCTGGTAGAGGCCGAACGAAGCGATATAAAGGATGTAGTAGAGGTAGCTGGTGTCGCGGACGCTGAGGAAGATGAACAGGTTGTAGATCAGCATCACCAGCAGCACGCCGTAGATGATGCCCAGCACGTAGATGCGCCCCGGCTGTTCTTCCAGGTAGGCCTTGGGCGACCAGAGCGTCAGCGGCGCCTGGATCGAGCCCTGGCTTTCCAGGCGCAGGTACGCCCGCAGCGGCTTGCCGGGCTCCAGCTTGAGGTCGAACAGGTAGTTGTTCTGGCGGATCGGCCGGCTGGCGAAGGGCAGGGTGTCGCCGGTGCGTTGCGCCAGCTGGAACCCTCCCTTGCCGTCGGGCAGGTAGAGGTCGAGCTTGTCCAGCGGCGGGTAGGCCAGCTCCAGCAGCCAGTTGGCGGGGTCACGGGAAGCCTGGGGCTGGTAGTCCAGGTCCAGGCGCAACCAGAACACCGAACGCGAGTAGCCGGCGTTGAGCACGTCGCGCTCGTGCCGGCGGAAGCTGGCGGCCAGCGCCGGAGAGCTGATCTCCGAGATATCGGCCGTGCCACGCACGTCCTCGAAGACATCCATTGCCCGGCCCAGGGGCAATTGCCCGACATGCTCGTCGAAGCTGATGGCGCTCGCCACTGGCGAGAGGATGAGAAGGATCAGGAAGATCAGCCAATGCCGCATGATGCCCCGCAGTGCCACCGACAGCCACGCCTGGGAGCCCCATCTCCCGTTATGGCGCGCCGTAGAGGCGTTGTGTTGGAATCGGCGAACTCTAGCACAGGCCTTGTGCCACGTGGCATTCGACCCTCCGGCCAGGGTTTGGCCGGGCGATGCGGATCGGACCGCTCGGTCAGCTCAAGGCCACGTTTTGGTGATAAGCTCCCGCGCCATGAAAAAGCCAACCTCCCGTCCCGTAGTGCTCTGCCTGTCCGGCCACGACCCCAGTGGCGGTGCCGGCCTGCAGGCCGATATCGAAGCCCTGATCGCCCAAGGCTGCCACGCGGCGCCGACCGTCACCGCACTGACCGTTCAGGATACCGTCAACGTTTCCGACTTCCGCGTGCTCGACCGCGAGTGGGTGCTGGCCCAGGCTAACGCCGTGATCGCCGACATGCCGGTGGCCGCGGTCAAGCTGGGCATGCTCGGCTCGGTGCAGATGGTCGACACGGTCGTAGAGATCATGCAGTCCCTGCCGGGCGTGCCGCTGGTCTGCGACCCGGTACTGCGCGCCGGTGGCGGCGGCTCACTGGGCAAGGACGACGTCGGCTATGCCATGCGCGAGCGGCTGCTGCCGATCGCCGCCATCGCCACGCCCAACCTGCCCGAAGCGCGCATCCTCGCCGAACTGCCCGAAGGCACGGCGGACGAGTGCGCCGAGAAGCTGCTGCCTTATATCCAGCATCTGCTGATCACCGGCGGCCATGGTGACGAGTCCGAAGTGCACAATCGCCTCTACACCCGCGACGGCCAGCGCCACACCTTCACCTGCCAGCGCCTGCCCGGCAGCTACCACGGCTCCGGCTGCACCCTGGCGAGCACCCTCGCCGGCCGCCTGGCCCTCGGCGAGGAACTGGTGAGCGCGGTGCGCAGCGCCCTGGACTACACCTGGCGCACCCTGCGCGACGCGGAAGCACCCGGCCACGGCCAGTACGTGCCGCGCCGCCTGCCGCTGGACTACTGCAACTGATCCACCGCACCAGAAGATCGAGGCCTTGATGAAACTGCGCGGACTCTACGCCATCACCGACAGCCAGCTGCTCGACGGCGGCCGCCTGCTGCCCTACGTCGAAGCCGCCCTGAAAGGCGGCGCACGGCTACTGCAGTACCGCGACAAGTCCACCGACGCCTCGCGCCGCCTGCGTGAAGCCGAGGCCCTGCGCGAACTCTGCGCACGCTACGGCGCCACGCTGCTGATCAACGATGACGCCGAACTGGCCGCGCGCCTGGGCGTCAGCGTGCACCTGGGCCAGACCGACGGATCGCTGGCCGCCGCCCGCGCCCTGCTCGGCCGCGATGCGGTGATCGGCGGCACCTGCCATGCCAGCCTGGAACTGGCCGAGCAGGCCATCGCCGAAGGCGCCAGCTACGTCGCCTTCGGCCGCTTCTTCGCCTCCCAGACCAAACCCGGCGCCTCCGCCGCCAGCGTCGAACTGCTGGAACAGGCCAAGGCCCGCTTCAACGTGCCGCTGGTGGCCATCGGCGGCGTGACCCTGGACAACGCGCCCGAGCTGATCGCCCGCGGCGCCGACATGATCGCCGTGATCCACGCCCTGTTCGCCGCCGACTCCCCGGCCGAGGTCGAACAGCGCGCGCGCGCCTTCAGCCAACTCTTCGAAACCCGCTGAGCGCGCCATCCGCGCCCGGCACCCGACAGCTTCGCGAGGTACACCCATGTCCCGTTCCGAAACGCTTTTCGCCAATGCCCAGAAACACATCCCCGGTGGCGTGAACTCGCCGGTGCGCGCGTTCAAGAGCGTCGGCGGCACCCCGCTGTTCTTCAAGCACGCGGAAGGCGCCTACGTGGTGGACGAGGATGACAAGCGCTACGTCGACTACGTCGGCTCCTGGGGCCCGATGATCCTCGGCCACAGCCACCCGGACGTGCTCGACGCCGTGCGCAGGCAGCTCGACCACGGCCTTTCCTACGGCGCACCGACCGCGCTGGAAGTGGAAATGGCCGACCTGGTCTGCTCCCTGGTTCCGTCGATGGACATGGTGCGCATGGTCAGCTCCGGCACCGAAGCCACCATGAGCGCCATCCGCCTGGCCCGTGGCTACACAGGCCGCGACAGCATCATCAAGTTCGAAGGCTGCTACCACGGCCACTCCGACAGCCTGCTGGTAAAAGCCGGCTCCGGCGCCCTGACCTTCGGCGTGCCGAACTCCCCGGGCGTGCCGGCGGCCTTCGCCAAGCACACCCTGACCCTGCCGTTCAACGACATCGCCGCGGTCGAGAAGACCCTGGCCGAAGTCGGCAAGGACGTGGCGTGCATCATCGTCGAGCCGGTCGCCGGCAACATGAACTGCGTGCCGCCGACCCCGGGCTTCCTCGAAGGCCTGCGCAGCCTGTGCGACCAGCACGGCGTGGTGCTGATCTTCGACGAAGTGATGACCGGCTTCCGCGTTGCCCTGGGCGGCGCCCAGGCCCACTACGGCATCACCCCGGACCTGTCGACCTTCGGCAAGATCATCGGTGGCGGCATGCCGGTGGGCGCCTTCGGCGGCAAGCGCGAGATCATGGAGCAGATTTCCCCGCTCGGCCCGGTCTACCAGGCCGGCACCCTGTCGGGTAACCCGCTGGCCATGGCCGCCGGCCTGACCACCCTGCGCCTGATCAGCCGCCCGGGCTTCCATGACGAGCTGACCACCTACACCACCCGCATGCTGCAAGGCCTGCAGGAGCGCGCCGACGCCGCCGGCGTGCCTTTCGTGACCACCCAGGCGGGCGCCGCCATGTTCGGCCTGTACTTCACCGGCGCCGACGACATCGTGACCTTCGAGGACGTGATGGGCAGCGACGTGGAACGCTTCAAGCGCTTCTTCCACCTGATGCTGGACGCGGGCGTGTACCTGGCGCCGAGCGCCTTCGAGGCCGGCTTCACCTCCATTGCCCACGGCGAAACCGAGCTGAAGCTGACTCTGGACGCCGCCGAGCGCGCCTTCGCCGCGCTCAAGTAAGTCCCTGCGAAGGCGCCCGAACGGGCGCCTTCCGCTCTACCCCGCCTTTATTCCCGCGTTACGCCTTCCTCCCGCGCCTTCACCGCTTCTGCAGAAAAAACAGAAAAGAAGGTAAAGACTTTGTAAGGAAGCGCCCGCTTATTTCATAATGTGAAAGCTGGCGCATTTCGCCGGCCGGGCTTTGCCCGCCCCGATTCTGGAGGCCGCTGTTCCCCATGTACCGCACCGGTCGTACCCTGCTGCTGGGTTGCCTGTTGCTTGCCTTCCCCCTGTTGACCCAGGCGGGCGGTAACTCGCTGCTGATTCCGGCGACCGGCCGCTGCGTCCTCAACACCGTCCCCGAGCAGTTGCAACAGGCCCTGGCCAGCTGCCAGCAGGCAGCCAATGGCGGCGATGCGCAGGCGCAGTACGAACTGGGCGAGTTCTACTACAGCGGCGACCTCGCCCCGCGCGACTTCCAGGCCGCGCTGCACTGGTTCGAGAAGGCCTCGCTGCAAGGCCACGCCAATGCCCAGCTGCGCCTGGGCACCATGTTCTTCCGCGGTGAAGGGGTGAAGGCCAACAACGTGCAGGCCTACATCGTGCTGAAGATGGCGGCGGTGAACGGCGCCGAAGACGCCATGGACAGCGCCGACCTGGTCGCCGAACAGATGAACAAGGACGAGCTGGACATCGCCACCAAGGTGCTCGGACAGATCTTCCGCAACTACCTGATCGAACTGCAGACCGCCGGCAACTCGCCGTTCTCGCCGCTGCCGTAGCGGCCGAAGGCCGCAGCCTCAAGCAAGCGTGCTCCTGCTTAGCGCTTGAGGCTTATAGCTTTCAGCTGTTCTTATCCGGCATCGGCATGGGGAACGGCATCACGTTGCCAGTGATCTTGGCGTCGCTGATCTTCGCGGTACCGAGGCGCTCCACTTCGTCGATGCGGATGATCGAATGCAGCGGCACGAAGCTGCGGATGACGCCGTCGAACTGCGCCTTCAGCTTTTCCTCGCTGGGGTCCACCACCACCTGGGTACGCTCGCCGAAAACGAATTCCTCGATCTCCAGGAAGCCCCACAGATCGCTCTGGTAGATCTGCTTGGCATACATCTCGTACACCTGGCCCTGGTTGAGGAAGACCACCTTGTAGATCGGGTTCTCGCGCTTGCTCATGAACGAAGGATGACAGCTTTGCAAAATGGGCACGCAGGATAGCACAGCCGCGCCCTTCCCACTCAGGAGCGGTGGCAGACACCCGCGTCGAGGCATATAATGCGCGGTCATTTTTTAACCAGCTCAGAAAGATTCCATGGCCAAGAAGCTTTTCATCCAGACCCACGGTTGCCAGATGAACGAGTACGACAGCTCGCGCATGGCTGATCTGCTGGGTGAACACCAGGCCCTGGAAATCACCGAGAAGGCCGAAGAAGCCGACGTCATCCTGCTCAACACCTGCTCGATCCGAGAGAAGGCCCAGGAGAAGGTATTCTCCGAGCTGGGCGCCTGGCGGGTGCTCAAGCAGCAGAACCCGAACCTGGTGATCGGCGTCGGCGGCTGCGTGGCCAGCCAGGAAGGCGCGGCGATCCGCGAGCGCGCGCCTTACGTCGACGTGGTGTTCGGCCCGCAGACCCTGCACCGCCTGCCGGAGATGATCGACGCCGCCCGCGCCACCCGCAAACCGCAGGTGGACGTGTCCTTCCCGGAGATCGAGAAGTTCGACCGCCTGCCCGAGCCCCGCGTCGACGGCCCCACCGCCTTCGTCTCGGTGATGGAAGGCTGCAGCAAGTACTGCACCTTCTGCGTGGTGCCCTACACCCGCGGCGAGGAAGTCAGCCGCCCGTTCGACGACGTGCTCGCCGAGGTGATCCACCTGGCCGAGAACGGCGTGAAGGAAGTCACCCTGCTGGGGCAGAACGTCAACGGCTACCGCGGCCAGACCCATGACGGCCGCATCGCCGATTTCGCCGAGCTGATCCGCGTGGTCGCCGAGGTCGATGGCATCGAGCGCATCCGCTACACCACCTCGCATCCGCTGGAATTCTCCGACGCACTGATCGCCGCCCACGCCGAAGTGCCGCAGCTGGTGAAGTTCGTCCACCTGCCGGTGCAGGCCGGCTCCGACCGTATCCTGGCGGCGATGAAGCGCAACCACACCGCGCTGGAATACAAGTCGCGCATCCGCAAGCTGAAGGCGGCGGTGCCGGACATCTGCATCAGCTCGGACTTCATCGTCGGCTTCCCCGGCGAGACCGAGAAGGATTTCGAGCAGACCATGAAGCTGGTGGAGGACGTCGGTTTCGACTTCTCCTTCTCCTTCATCTACAGCTCGCGCCCGGGCACTCCGGCCGCCGACCTGGTCGACGACACCCCGGAAGAGGTGAAGAAGCAGCGCCTGCTGATCCTCAACAGCCGCCTGCAACAGCAGGGTTTCGAGATCAGTCGACGGATGGTCGGCACCGTCCAGCGCATCCTCGTCACCGACTACTCCAAGCGCGACCCCGGCCAGCTCCAGGGCCGCACCGAGAACAACCGCGTGGTGAATTTCCGCAGCGACAACCCGCGCCTGATCGGCCAGTTCGTCGACGTGGAAATCTACGAGGCGCTGCCCAACTCCCTGCGCGCCACCCTCGTGGAAGCACGCCACTGATCATCGACCGCTGAATCCCCCCGATGGCGTCCGAACTTTCGTAGTCGGTCGCCCGGGGTTATTCTTCGACCATCCCCCTTTCGCAACATGGCGACTTAGAGAACCCTTGAACGCCCCTCTGGATATCCATCGTTTCATGCTCGAACCTTTCGAGGCCCGCAGCTTTGCCAACCTGTGCGGGCAGTTCGACGAGCATCTGCACCAGATCGAGAAGCGCCTCGACATCGAGATCCGCAACCGTGGCAACCAGTTCGAACTGGTCGGCGAGCCGGCGCGCACCCAGGCTGCCGAAAACCTTCTGCAACGCCTCTACCGCGAGGCGCAGAGCGGCACCGAACTGACGCCCGACATGGTTCACCTGTTCCTGCAGGAATCCGGCCTGGAAGACCTCGCCGGTCCGCACGACGCGCCGATGGTGACGCTCAAGACCCGCAAGGCACACATCCGCCCGCGCGGCGCCAACCAGCAGCGCTATGTGAAGGCCATCCTCGATCACGACATCAACTTCGGCATCGGCCCGGCCGGCACCGGCAAGACCTACCTCGCCGTGGCCTGCGCCGTGGACGCCCTGGAGCGTGAGCAGATCCGCCGCATCCTGCTGGTGCGCCCGGCGGTCGAGGCCGGCGAGAAGCTCGGCTTCCTGCCCGGCGACCTGTCGCAGAAGATCGACCCCTACCTGCGCCCGCTCTACGACGCGCTGTACGAGATGCTCGGCTTCGAGACCGTGGCCAAGCTGATCGAACGCCAGGTGATCGAGGTCGCACCGCTGGCCTACATGCGCGGCCGCACGCTGAACAACAGCTTCATCATCCTCGACGAAAGCCAGAACACCACGATGGAACAGATGAAGATGTTCCTCACCCGCATCGGCTTCGGCTCCACCGCGGTGATCACCGGCGACGTCACCCAGGTCGACCTGCCGCGCGGTACCCGTTCGGGCCTCAAGCACGTGATGGAAGTGCTGCGCGACGTGCCCGGCATCAGCTTCACCCACTTCAAGTCCAAGGACGTCGTGCGTCACCCGCTGGTGCAGCGCATCGTCGATGCCTATGACGCCTACGAGAACCGCCTGACCGGCGTCGAAAGCCAAGGCAGCAAGCATGCTTGAACTGGACCTGCAGGTCGCCTCGCAAGTATCCGGCCTGCCGAGCGAAGCCGACTTCCGCCGCTGGTGCGAACTGGCCCTGCGCCAGCGCCAGAACGACTCGGAGCTGACCATCCGCCTGGTGGATGAAAGCGAAGGCCGCGACCTGAACAAGACCTGGCGACACAAGGACTACGCCACCAACGTACTGTCCTTCCCCGCCGACGTTCCCGACGAGTTGCTGGACATCCCGCTGCTCGGCGACCTGGTGATCTGCGCCCCGGTGGTGCAGCGCGAAGCCGCCGAACAGGGCAAATCCCTCGAGGCCCACTGGGCCCATCTCGTCATCCATGGCTGCCTGCACCTGCTCGGCTACGATCACATCGAAGACGCCGAAGCCGAGGAAATGGAAGGCCTGGAACGGGAATTGCTGGCCGAACTGGGTCATCCCGACCCGTATGCGGCCGATGAAGAATAAACGCCACTGAGCAAGGAAAGATGAGCGAAGACCGATCGAGCAATGGGCACAAGTCGTGGTTGGACAAGATCACCCAGGCTTTTGCCCATGAGCCGAGAAACCGCCAGGAGCTGCTTGAGCTGCTGCGCGAAGCCCACGACAACAAGCTGCTGGACAGCGAAGCGTTGTCCATCGTCGAAGGCGCGATCCAGGTGGCGGACCTCCAGGTCCGCGACATCATGATCCCGCGTTCGCAGATGATCACCATCAAGTCGACGCAGAAGCCCGCCGACTTCCTCCCCGCCATCATCGAAGCGGCGCACTCGCGCTACCCGGTGATCGGCGAGAGCCTGGACGACATCATGGGCGTCCTGCTGGCCAAGGACCTGCTGCCGCTGATCCTTCATGACCAGAACCACGCCTTCAACATCAGGGACCTGCTGCGCCCGGCCACCTTCGTGCCCGAGTCCAAGCGCCTGAACGTGCTGCTGCGTGAGTTCCGCGCCAACCGTAACCACATGGCCATCGTCATCGACGAATACGGCGGCGTGGCGGGCCTGGTGACCATCGAGGACGTGCTGGAGCAGATCGTCGGCGACATCGAGGACGAGCACGACGTCGAGGAAGACAGCTACATCAAGCCGCTGCCCAGCGGCGACTTCATCGTCAAGGCGCTGACCCCGGTGGAAGCCTTCAACGACTTCTTCGGCGCGGAATTCTCCGACGAGGAATTCGACACCGTTGGCGGCGTGGTGATGAGCGCCTTCGGCCACCTGCCCAAGCGCAACGAGACCACCGAACTGGGTGGCTTCCGCTTCCGCGTGCTCAACGCGGACAGCCGCCGCCTGCACCTGCTGCGCCTGACCCCGCTGCAAGACTGAGCGTAGGGCGTACAACCCTTCGCGGTTGTACGCCGATGCTCGCGGATGCCAAGACCGAACCCGCTGCGCCGGGCAAACACCTGCAGGAGCGAGCTTGCTCGCGAACATGTCCCGCAGTGGGGTTGGTTCGCGAGCAAGCTCGCTCCTACAAATAACTCCGACGCTTCCTGCAACATCCCGCCGCAGCCGGCTCATGGCTTTTGGCCCTCATCCCCATAGCCTACCGTTCGTCTCTCCATTACTCTTGCGCATCGCTTAACCGCAACAAGGACTCCCGATGCGCTGGATCACCCGCCCCGGCCTGCCAGGCCATCTGCTCGCCCTGGCCGCCGGCGCGCTCACCCCGCTGGCCCTGGCTCCGTTCGGCTACTGGCCGCTGGCGCTGCTGTCCCTCGCCCTGTTCTACCTCGGCCTGCGCGGCACCACCGCCGGCTCCGCGCTGTGGCGCGGCTGGTGGTACGGCTTCGGCGCCTTCATCGCCGGCACCAGCTGGATCTACTTCAGCATCCACGACTTCGGTGGTGCCTCAGGGCCCTTGGCCGCCTTCCTGGTGATCGGCTTCAGCGCTGGCGTGGCCTTCTTCTTCGCCTTGCCCGCCTGGGCCTGGGCGCGCCTGTTCCGCCGCAACAACGCCCCGGTCAGCGACGCGCTGGCCTTTGCCGCGCTGTGGGTGGCGCTGGAGCTGTTCCGCAGCTGGTTCCTCACCGGTTTCCCCTGGCTCTACGCCGGCTACAGCCAGCTGCAAGGGCCGCTGGCGGGACTCGCGCCCATCGGCGGCGTGTGGCTGGTGTCGTTCAGCATCGCCCTCACCGGCGCGCTGATCATCAACATCCCGGCACTCACCCAGCGCCCCGCGCGCCTGGCCGCAGGGCTGATCCTGCTGATTGCGCCCTGGGCCGTCGGCATCGCCTACAAGGGCCACGCCTGGACCACCCCGGCCGGAGCCCCGCTGAAGGTCGCCGCCCTGCAGGGCAACATCGCCCAGGAAATGAAGTGGGACCCGAAGGCCGTTACCCATCAACTGGAGCTGTACCGCGACCTGACCGCCGAACAGAACGGCGCTGACCTGATCGTCTGGCCGGAAACCGCCGTCCCCGTGCTCAAGGACCAGGCCACCGGCTACCTGGCGATGATCAACGAGGTTGTCACCGCCAGGAAGGCCGCGCTCATCACCGGCGTGCCAGTGCGCCAGAAGACGGCCGAGGGCGTACGCTACTACAACGGCATCACCGTGGTTGGCGATGGCAGCGGCGACTACCTCAAGCAGAAGCTGGTGCCCTTCGGCGAATACGTGCCCCTGCAGGACCTGCTGCGCGGACTGATCGCCTTCTTCGACCTGCCGATGTCCGATTTCGCCCGCGGGCCGGCCGACCAGCCGCTGCTCAAGGCCAAGGGTTACAGCATCGCGCCGTACATCTGCTACGAAGTGGTCTACCCGGAGTTCGCCGCTGAACTGGCGGCACAGAGCCAACTGCTGCTGACCATCAGCAACGATGCCTGGTTCGGCACCTCCATCGGTCCGCTGCAACACCTGCAGATGGCGCAGATGCGCGCCCTGGAAGCCGGCCGCTGGATGGTACGCGGCACCAACAACGGCGTGACCGCGCTGATCGACCCGTTCGGCAAGCTGGCGGTGCAGATCCCGCAGTTCCAGCAAGGCGTGCTGCACGGCGAAGTGGTGCCGATGCAGGGCCTGACGCCCTATCTCAAGTGGCGCGTCTGGCCGCTGGTGATCCTGGGCGCAGTGCTGCTGGTATGGGCGCTGGTGCGGCGGAAGACGCACCCGGAAGAGCGCCGCCTGTTCCGCTGATCGCACAAAGAAAGGGCCTCATGAGAGGCCCTTTTCGTCAGTGAACTCAGGAGCTCAAGCCAACACAGGGCGCACAACCGTTCGCAGCTGTACGCCGATACACCGCGCCCTCGACCGGCTCCATGGTCAAGCCCGGAGCGATCTAAAACCAGGGCCAATCGGCGTGCCCTACCGATAAAACACCCGGTACCCCACCAACCCGATCGCCTCGTTGAGCAACTGCTCGCTCTGCCAGACGGCGCGCCCTTCCGGCAGCCAGCCACCCAGCGGCCGGGCATTGTCCACACCGATATAGCCAACCGGTGCCGGCACCACCTCGAAACCCGCCTTCTCGAAGCTCCACATTGCGCGCGGCATGTGCACCGCCTGGGTCACCAGGACCACGCGCCGGATTCCGGCCTCACGCAGGATAGGCGCGCTGAGCAGGGCATTCTCCCAGGTCGTGCGGCTCGCACCCTCCTGCCAGCGCACCTCGACGCCATAGTCGTCGCTCAGGCTGCGGGCCATGATGTAGGCCTCCGTGGGCGGCGTACCGTAGTGAAGACCGCCGGAAGTCAGCACCGGCAAGCCGCTGGCCTTGGCCAGGCGAGCGGCGTAGCGCAGCCGTTCGCGGGCCATCAGGCCGGGCTGGTCCTCGTCCCAGGCGCGGTCGCCGCGTACCCGGCCGGCCCCCAGCACCACAATGGCGTCGGCGCGCTGCGCCAGCCCAGCCCAGTCCGCCTGTTTCAGCGGCGCCTGCTGCTCCAGCTGGCGCGCGCCCCACTCCACCATCACCGGCAGGCTCATCGCCAGCAGACCGAGAAATCCGCTGAAAAAGCACAGGATCGAGAAACGGGGAAAACGTCGGCGCAGGACGAACGCCAGGAGCAGCAGCAGAAGCAGCAGTCCTGGCGGCATGAGAATCTGTTTGAGGATGTAGCGAAGCGGCATTGGCGACTCCTTGTCGAGCGCCAAGCCTAACGGATCACAGCGCGATCAGCGCGCCTTTGCGTTGCGGAACAACTGGGAACCGCAGGACGTGCAAGGCAGCACGCCCTGGCTGCGACTCCAAGCCACCGGCGTGCCGCACAAGGCGCATTGCAAATGCTGCGGATGCGGGCGCCCGATCAGCCGTGGACGGCTGCTGGGCGGCGTAACGTGGCGCGGCGGACGGGATGCCCGTGCCGGACCCTGCTCCAGCAACGCCAATTCCTCTGCGGCGGCATGCCAGCCGCGCAACCAGTTCACATCCTGATCGAGATAGGCGCGGATCAGCTGCATTTCCGCACTGCTCAGGCCGCGCAGTTCCAGCTCGACCGGACATTCGTCTCGTAGACGCTCAGCGGTATCGGCCTCATCCAGAGCCAGCGCCAGTCGTTGCAACAACCGTTCATACAGACCGGAACCCGAAGCACTTGCGCGATGCAACTCAGCCATCAGTCACCTCAAGACAGGCGGAAACCTCCCGCCCTCAGGCAAAGCTTAGCGGCCCACCCCGCGCCACACCGAGCGTGCGACAAACGGCGCGGGCTACCGGCTCGGGTGGGGGTCATGTATGCTACGAGGCTTTCTGTAGCCGCCCGCCCCATGTCTTCTCAGGGGTCGGTGAGCGGAGGGCCACTCGACCTCCCCCCGGCCGCACACTTCTTTTCCGTACAGGTTCAAATCGCGCCATGCACGAGCAATATCAGCCTCTCGAGATCGAATCCCAGGCACAGAAGTTCTGGAACGAACACAACTCCTTCCGCGTCGACGAAGTCGCCGGCAAGGAGAAGTTCTACTGCCTGTCGATGTTCCCGTATCCGAGCGGCAAGCTGCACATGGGGCACGTGCGCAACTACACCATCGGTGACGTGATCAGCCGCTACCACCGCATGCAGGGCAAGAACGTCCTGCAGCCGATGGGCTGGGACGCCTTCGGCATGCCGGCGGAAAACGCCGCAATGAAGAACAACGTCGCGCCGGCAGCCTGGACCTACGACAACATCGCCTACATGAAGTCCCAGCTCAACAGCCTGGGCCTGGCAATCGACTGGTCCCGCGAAGTCACTACCTGCAAGCCGGACTACTACCGCTGGGAACAGTGGCTGTTCACCCGCCTGTTCGAGAAGGGCGTGATCTACCGCAAGAACGGCACCGTGAACTGGGACCCGGTGGACCAGACCGTACTGGCCAACGAGCAGGTCATCGACGGCCGTGGCTGGCGTTCGGGCGCGCTGATCGAGAAGCGCGAAATCCCGATGTACTACTTCAAGATCACCGCCTACGCCGAAGAGCTGCTGGAAAGCCTCGACCACCTGCCGGGCTGGCCGGAACAGGTCAAGACCATGCAGCGCAACTGGATCGGCAAGTCCCGCGGCATGGAGATCGCCTTCCCCTATGACCAGGCTTCCATCGGCGAAGCCGGCCAGATGAAGGTCTTCACCACCCGTCCGGACACCCTGATGGGCGCCACCTACGTCGCCGTGGCCGCCGAGCACCACCTGGCCACCCTCGCCGCCCAGCGCGATCCGTCGCTGCGGGCGTTCATCGACGAGTGCAAGCGCGGCGGCGTCGCCGAAGCCGACATCGCCACCCAGGAGAAGAAAGGCGTCGCCACTTCCCTGTTCGTCGAGCATCCGCTGACCGGCGAGAAACTGCCGGTATGGATCGCCAACTACGTCCTGATGACCTACGGCGAAGGCGCCGTGATGGCTGTTCCGGGCCACGACGAGCGCGACTTCGAATTCGCCAACAAGTACGCCCTGCCAATCAAGCAGGTGATCGCCCAGGTCGGCGCCGACAATGATTTCGAGCCGACCGTCTGGAAAGAGTGGTACGGCCTGAAGGACGACAGCGTCATCACCGTCAACTCCGGCAAGTACGACGGCCTCGGCTACCAGGCCGCGTTCGACGCCATCGGCGCCGACCTCGCCGCCAAGGGCCTGGGCCAGGCGCGCACCCAGTTCCGCCTGCGCGACTGGGGCATCAGCCGCCAGCGCTACTGGGGCTGCCCGATCCCGATCATCCACTGCGACGCCTGCGGCGACGTGCCGGTCCCGGCCGACCAGTTGCCGGTCGTCCTGCCCGAAGACGTGGTGCCGGACGGCGCCGGTTCGCCCCTGGCCAAGATGCCCGAGTTCTACGCCTGCAGCTGCCCGAAATGCGGCCAGCCGGCCAAGCGCGAAACCGACACCATGGACACCTTCGTCGAGTCCTCCTGGTACTTCGCCCGCTACGCCTGCCCGCAGTTCGAAGACGGCATGCTGGACAAGAAGGCCGCCAACTACTGGCTGCCGGTCGACCAGTACATCGGCGGCATCGAGCACGCCATCCTCCACCTGCTCTACGCGCGCTTCTTCCACAAGCTGATGCGCGACGAAGGCCTGATCGACTCCGACGAGCCGTTCAAGAACCTGCTGACCCAGGGCATGGTGGTCGCCGAGACCTACTACCGCACCAATCCGAACGGCAGCAAGGACTGGTTCAACCCGGCCGACGTGGAAGTCGAGCGTGACGCCAAGGCCAAGGTCATCGGCGCGCGCCTGAAGACCGACGGCCAGCCGGTGGAAATCGGCGGCACCGAGAAGATGTCCAAGTCCAAGAACAACGGCGTGGACCCGCAGGCGATGATCGATGCCTACGGCGCCGATACCTGCCGCCTGTTCATGATGTTCGCCTCGCCGCCGGACATGAGCCTGGAGTGGTCCGACTCCGGCGTCGAAGGCGCGAGCCGCTTCCTGCGCCGCGTCTGGCGCCTGGCCCAGGCCCACGTCAACGCAGGCCCCGCCGGCGCCGTAGACAAATCCGTCCTGGACGACGCGCAGAAGGCTATCCATCGCGCCATCCACCTGGCCATCCGCCAGGCCAGCCAGGACGTGGGCCAGAACCACAAGTTCAACACCGCCATCGCCGCCGTGATGACCCTGATGAACGTGCTGGAAAAGGCCCCGACCGCTACCGACGCCGACCGCGCCCTGCTGCAGGAAGGCCTGGAAAGCGTCACCCTGCTGCTCGCCCCGATCACCCCGCACATCTGCCACGTGATCTGGCAGGAACTGGGCAAGGACGGCGCGGTGATCGACGCCAGCTGGCCGCAGGTCGACGAAGCCGCCCTGGTGCAGGACAGCCTGCAACTGGTGGTACAGGTCAACGGCAAGCTGCGCGGCCACATCGAAGTACCGGCCAGCGCCAGCCGCGAAGAGGTGGAAGCCTCGGCGCGTGCCAACGAGAACGTACTGCGCTTCACCGACGGCCTGACCATCCGCAAGGTGATCGTGGTTCCGGGTAAGCTGGTCAACATTGTGGCCAACTGACACCGACGCTGGAAAAGACCTATTCGCCCGTGGCACCTTGGCCACGGGCACCCCGGATCAACAGGAGTGAGGGAAGCTTGATGAAACGTATCCTGACCAGCCTCGCGCTGATCGGCCTGGCCAGCGTGCTGACCGCCTGCGGTTTCCACCTGCGCGGCATGGGCGATACGAACTTTGCGCTCAAGGAAGTCGACCTGACCGCCCGCAACGCCTATGGCGAAACGGTCAAGCAGCTCCAGCAGGTGCTCGAAGGCAGCGGCGTGAAAGTCGTCTCGCGCGCGCCTTACCACGTCATCCTCGCTCGCGAGGACGTGACCAACCGTACCGTCAGCTACACCAGCTCGGCACGTAGCGCGGAAAACCAGCTGACCAACACCCTGGACTACGAAATCCGTGGCACCAACGACCTACTGCTGATGAATGGCCAGGTGCAGGTGCGCAAGGTCTACGTACAGGACGAGAACAACCTGGTCGGTTCCGATCAGGAAGCCGCGCAGATCCGCGAAGAAATGCGCCGCGACCTGGTCCAGCAGATGGCCATGCGCCTGCAGATGATCACCCCGGCCCAGCTGGATGAGCTGCAACGCAAGGCCGATGCCAAGGCCAAGGCCGAAGCGGACGCGCAGAAAGCCGCGGAGGACGCCGCCAAGGCGCAGCCGCAGCAGTCGCCGATCGAATTCCCGAAAGCCGAGTGACAGACAGGGGCCGGACAACCGGCCCCTTTTTCATCATGAAGCTCAATCCCGGACAACTCGCCAAGCACCTGCAAGGCAACCTCGCCCCCGTCTACGTGGTCAGCGGCGACGAACCGCTGCTCTGCCAGGAAGCCTGCGACGCCATTCGCGCGGCCTGCCGCCAGCGCGATTTCGGCGAGCGCCAGGTATTCAACGCCGAAGCCAACTTCGACTGGGGCCAGCTGCTCGAAGCCGGCGCCAGCCTCTCGCTGTTCGCTGAAAAGCGCCTGATCGAGCTGCGCCTGCCCTCCGGCAAGCCCGGCGACAAGGGCGCGGCGATCCTGCTGGAATACCTGCAACGCCCGCCGGAGGACACCGTCCTGCTGGTCAGCCTGCCCAAGCTCGACGGCAGCACGCAGAAGACCAAGTGGGCCAAGGCACTGATCGATGGCGACGGCGCCCAGTTCATTCAGATCTGGCCGATCGACGTGCACCAGCTGCCGCAGTGGATTCGCCAGCGCCTGTCCCAGGCGGGACTGGCCGCCAGCCAGGAAGCGGTGGACCTGATCGCCGCCCGGGTGGAAGGCAACCTGCTGGCCGCCGCCCAGGAAATCGAAAAGCTCAAGCTGCTGGCCGATGGTCAGCAGATCGACGCCGCCACCGTCCAGGCGGCGGTAGCCGATAGCGCGCGCTTCGACGTCTTCGGCCTGATCGACGCAGCCCTCGGCGGCGAAGCGGCACATTGCCTGCGCATGCTCGAAGGCCTGCGCGGCGAGGGCGTGGAGCCTCCGGTGATTCTCTGGGCCCTGGCCCGGGAAATCCGCGTGCTGGCATCCCTGGCGCAACAATTCAGCCAGGGCGTGCCGCTGGACAAGGCCTTCAGCCAGGCCCGCCCCCCCATCTGGGACAAGCGCCGCCCACTGATGACCCGCGCCCTGCAGCGTCACACCGGCAGCCGCTGGAACCAGATGTTGCAGGATGCCCAACTGATCGATGCGCAGATCAAGGGGCAAGCGCCAGGCGATCCCTGGAGCGGCCTCGCCCGCCTCGCCCTGCTGGTCGCCGGACAGCGCATCAGCCTGCCATCGGCCTGACGCCAGGACTCTTGCGACGTCTGCCGACCCGAAAACCAAAAGCCGGCATGCCAACCTGTAGGAGCGAGCTTGCTCGCGAACAGTGCTTAACGCAGGGCGTTAAGCGCCCTGCAGTTACGCCCTCCATCAACAGGCGCCCCATGAGACATCGGCGCAGGATCATTCGCGAGCAAGCTCGCTCCTACGAAAAGCCGAGGGCCGAACATCGGCTCTACTCCCACTCGCGGACTTGCCGCACTTCCACGCAGCCGAGGCGTCCCGGCGGAATCTTCGCAGCGATGCGCTGGGCCTCCTCCATATCGGTAGCCTCGATCAGGTAGAAGCCGCCGAGCTGCTCCTTGGTCTCGGCGAAGGGGCCGTCAGTGATCGCCAGCCGCTCCCCATGACCGCGCAAGGTACGGCCGGTGGTCGTGGGCAACAGCGCATTGGCGGCGATGTAGTTGCCGCTGCGCCGCAATTGCTCGCTGTAGGTCATGCATTCGTCGACGATGCCGCGCAGCTCGGCCTCCGGCAGTTCAGCCGCCTTGCGCTCATCGAAGTAGATCATGCAGAGAAACTTCATCACCCTTTCCTCGTTGTTGCCCGTTGTGTCAGAAATATCCGCCGTCCCAGCGTAGCCCTTAACGGCGAGCGCCAGCCTTGGCCCGCCCGCCGGTTGACCAGCGGCATGGACAAGCGTGCCAGATAGGCGGAAGATGCGCGCGCCGGCGCAGAGCCGGCCCCATGAAGCAAGCCAGACGAGGAAATACAGATGGCGAAGAAATCCAAGCGGCCGAACAAGGCCAAATCCCTGGTCGCGCAACCGCTGTTCCGCAGCCGCCAGGAACAACCACTCAAAGGCAAAGGCAGCTACCGCCGCGAAGCCTCCCGAAATTGGGAGGCTTCTTCGCTTCTGGCGGCCTGAAAACGTCAGAAAACCTGAACCATCCCCGCTCCTTCGCTTTCAACCGGACAGCCAAAACCAAGGAGCTCCGCACATGAAAGCGCCTCTGATCGTCGCCATCCTCGCCCTCCCCTTCAGCCTCTCCGCCCATGCGTTCTGCTCCGACCAGGAAGCCGAAGCCAAGGGCAGGCAAGTCGCCGCCAAGGTCACCGAAATCACCCGCAGCGATCCCCTGCGCGCCCAGAAGCTCAACCAGAGGCTCGCGGAAATGAAGAAATCCCGCTCCAGCGAGCAACGCCCGGACGACTGCGCCGCCTATGACGACATGCTCAAGGAACTGAGCCAGAGCGCGCCCAGGATCGACCAGGAAAACGGGACTAAGCCCAAGCAGTAGCGTCTTGGCCCCCTTTGCCGCCCGGCGGGCGCTGCGATGCTTCGGGAATTTTCCTTTGCCGTTGCCATCGAACCCTGCACACCCATTGTTTCTGCCCAGCGCAGACGCGTCATAGTGGCCATGCTAAGGTGGTCGCTCCCCTGCCAGTCCCCGAGGAGAGCAATGCGCAAGCCTGTTTCATCTGTTGTCGGCCCACGTTGCCTGCTCGCCGTCGCGCTGTCCCTGGCCTCTTTAGGCGTGTTGACCTCCTGCACGGAGCCTCCATCCAAGGACTCCGTCACTGCCTCACAGGCACAGTCGACACAGAGCTTCGCCCAATGGCGCGAGGGTTTCCGGACCCAGGCGCTGACCGCCGGCATCCGTGCGGACACCTTTGACGCCGCCTTCGCCGGCATTGAGCCCGACGAATCGGTGGTCACAGCTGACCGCAGCCAACCCGAGTTCACCCGCCCGGTCTGGCAGTACCTGGAAAGCGCCGTCTCTCCGGCGCGGGTGCGTAATGGCCAGGACCGCCTGCTGCAGAACGCCCAGGCGTTACAACGCATCGACACCACCTACGGGGTCGAGCGCGAAGCCGTGGTGGCCATCTGGGGCATGGAGAGCAACTTCGGCCAGCAGATGGGTAGCAAGAACGTGATCCGTTCGCTGGCCACCCTGGCCTACGAAGGCCGCCGCCCGGACTTCGGCCGCGGTCAACTGATCGCCGCCCTGCAGATCCTCCAGCATGGCGACGTACCCGTGAGCAACATGATCGGCTCCTGGGCCGGTGCCATGGGCCAGACCCAGTTCATCCCCACCACCTACAACCGCTACGCAGTGGACTTCGACGGCGATGGCCGGCGCGACATCTGGGGCTCGCCCGACGACGCCCTGGCTTCCACGGCGAATTACCTGAGCAGCTCCGGTTGGCAGAGAGGCCTGAGCTGGGGCTTCGAAGTTCGGCTACCGCAGGGCTTCGACTATGCCCTGGCCGACATGGATATCCGCAAGCCCATGAGCGAATGGCAACACCTCGGCATCCAGGCAGTGGCAGGCGCTCTGTCGGATAACACCCAGACCCATGCATCACTGCTGCTGCCGGCTGGCTACCGCGGCCCCGCCTTCCTGGTAACGGACAACTTCCGCGCCATCCTCAAGTACAACAACTCGACGTCCTATGCTCTAGCCGTAGGTTTGCTCGCCGACAGTCTCAAGGGAGGCGGCCAACTCGCGGGGCAGTGGCCAGTGGGCGATGTGCCCCTGAGTCGTAACGAGCGCCTGGAGCTACAGAATTTATTGCTCTCTCGCGGCTACCAGCCCGGCACGGCGGACGGAATCATTGGCGGCAATACGCGCAGAGCCATCCGCACCTACCAGCAGTCCATCGGCCAACCGGCAGACGGTTATCCGACCCTGGATTTGCTCAAAGACCTGCGTGCCGCTCAATAACTCCAGACGAAAGCGGCTCCGAGAGGCGCCACCGGGTAAAGACCAAGACATGAAGGCAGGAATCTGGTCGTTCCATACTCACTTCGGATAAGCCGTACCGTGCGACGAACCGCATCGGACTTCTCCGTGATCGCAGCGTCATTTTTGCCACGCTCTTGAGTTCCCTCTTCAACGAAGACCTTTCGGCATCAATTAATAAAAACATGCCATCCGACCACACCAAACCAACTATAAAGTCCTTTACTCCCTCCAGCGGCCCCTATTGATAATCCATCGTAACCACCAGAGCACCCGAAACCTTGCCTGCCGAGATTGGCGAAGACACCCTTATATATCGAACAAAGAAGCCATAATTCGTTGTAGCATTGGCTACAACACTCCCCATACCGACTCGAGATTGAAATGGCATGACAGCCCCGTCGCCACGGAGAATTTGCAAACCGAACCCTCTTGCTTGCCCATTCAACTGCGAAGTGCTGATAACCCCACTCATCGCATCCAAGACGCCATAACCGGGCGCAGCATCCATCGTCATACCCACCAATGCATTATCATTGCATTGAAGCCCTATATTGAATTGAGTTTCGCCACCAAAGTCCCCGATGCTTGGGAAGGAGCCTATCCCCACTTTTCTCATCGACACCGTACCAGGCGCAGTTATTGTGCAAGTCAATGGACGAAATACAACGGATCCCGACAAAGAAATACTGCTGCTCCCCGAATAGATATTCCCATTATCGCTATTTAAAACTATGTTGGTATTATAGACACCAAACGCCCACTCAGTTGCAGACTTGACCAGGGTCGATCCGGGGACAATCGCGCCGGAGGTCCTTACCAACTCCAGGGTTCCGGAGAAATTATAAGAACCTCCCGAGCCGATGGTTGAAATCTGTGAAGCACATTCTTGAGATGTCGCATTGGTAATTGGATTACCTGCGCCGTCCCGAACTCTCATGCCTATCCCTGCAATCCCGGTGGAATAGATACCACTTGAAATCTCAGTCGACCCACCATTCATGGTACACATAACAATTCTACTGCCGACCTGAATAGTCGCCGGGGTCCCTTTTCCAATTGCACACACGCCTGAAATAAAGAACGTTCGCTGCGTGCCCGGTATCGTATCTCCATAATTCAGATTCGATGCGACAGCCACCGTACCTGGGTACATCAATACGCTCGGCAATCCAGAGCTTGCGACACAGAGACTAACGGCATGTGCCTGCACCGAAACAAGACAAACAAACAAAAGAACAAACAACCTTTTCATATCAACCTCGGCTCATAACGACCTGATGCGCCTCTGTATTCACCCGTGCTTAGCTCACATCATCTTTGAGCGATTTGAGATTTATCCAATATCGTTCGACAAATGCCATCCACCTTAGTGAAAGGTGCGTCCTTACTGGTATTAGCTGGCAGTTGATAAGCAATCCGGCAGCTTTTCCCAGATCCTTCCCCCCACTTGAGCAGCAACTCTCCCTTATCCTGCAAACCGCGCAGGAAAATGCGACCACCCTGCCCAACCATCGACAAGTTGTTACCCTCGCTATCCATCACCTCTGTGCCCAACGGGATAATCTCGCCATCCTCACGTTTCACGGTCATCAAAACGGGCGTGCCGGTCAGGGTGGGGTACTTGAGCATCACGACCGATCCATAGCGCGGCGCAACTTGCTGCGAGGTAACCTGCAGTTCGACGTTATTGGAGGTTCCTTTGGGGTCCAGTTCCACGTCGTTCCGGCGGTAAGGCATCAAGCCACCCACCACGGCGTAGCCGTTGCTGGAAACCTTGGCGCCGATATTGTTGGAAACAAGAGCCCCCTCTGCGCCCTTGGCCTCGACCACTGCCATGGTTTCGCCCTGGTTCTGCGAAAAGTTGATGCCGCCGGGGTGCGCAACGACCGATCCGCGTACGCCCAATCCCACCTGCTTGTAACCGTCGCCCGTACTGAAGTTGGCGTTGTAGATGGCTTCCGGTGCGCTGTAGGAGAGGTTCGCACCACTGTTGTAGGTACGGTCGTCGTCATACTTGTTGCCTGAACCATAGATGCCATAGGACAGCTGGTTATTGTCCCCGGCTGAGCCGCTCAGGCTGGTCTGGATGCTGTTGTTCTTGCCATCGGTGAAGTTGACGTTGCTGGTCAGCGACATCGGATGACGATTACCCAACCCAATGGGGACTGTCACGCTGAGCATGTAGGTGTTGTCGTACTGACCGTCCTGATCGCTGGTGCGCGAAGCGGAAAGCGCCATCGAGCCCCAGTTGAAGCCCGTGTTGACGCCCCCCTGGAAGCTGGTATCGCTGCTGTCCTTGTTCCAGTAGTTCTGTTTCGAACCGCTGAAAAATAGGGAGCTCCGATCGGTAAGAGGCTGGTTGATGCCCAACTGATAGCGGTTGCGCTGCCGATAGAGGGTGTAGTTGTTTTCCCGTTCGGTGCCCCAGGCCTGGGCGAAGTCCTGGAAGCTCAGGTAGTTTTCGCTGTTGAAGCGATAGGCGGCGATAGTGAAGTTGGTATTGGTCGGCTCCAGCAGCTTGCTGTAGGTCAGGCGGTAACTCTGACCGCTCATGTCCTTCTTCAGGCCGTATTGGCTGTCGTTTAGGTTCTTGGCCTTGGACTGCGTCACGTCCGCCGCCAGGGCGCCCAGCGAAGTACTCAAGGCCAAGCCGCCCTGGGCCGCCGCGTAGTCCTCGGCCACAATGCCTCCGGTATAGGCGGTCAAGTAGTTGCTGACACCGTACTGATAAGTGCCCTGGGCAAAGTTGGGCTCGCGGTCCAGATTGTCATCGCGATACTTGCCCGCCGTTACGCTATACCGGGATATCCCAGGGCGGACGAGCTGGTTGATCGAGGCGAATGGCACCAGGAACGACTTCACTCGACCATCGGCCTCGGTCACTTCCACCGTCAGGTCGCCGGAATAGCCGGTGTTGTACAGGTCGTTTATCTCGAACGGACCGGGAGCGACACTGGTTTCATAGATGATGTTGTCACCCTGCTTCACCCGCACCCGCGCGTTGGTATCCGCCACGCCACGGATGGTAGGGGCGAAGCCACGCTGCGAGTCGGGCAGCATCCGGTCATCACTGGCGAGCTGTACCCCGGTGTACGGCACGGAGTCGAAGACGGCACTATCGGTGTAGTACTGACCCGCGGTGAACTGCGACTTCAGCGGCGTAACGTCACGTTGGACGTAGGTGCTGATGGAGTTGTAGTTGCTTGTGGTCTTGCTGTTATCCGCTTCGTTGCGGCTGTAACTGCCGTTATAGCGTGCACGCCATTCGCCAAGGTTCACGCCGGCGTTGATGCCCGCGTAATAATTGGTCGAGTCGGAACCATGGCTATCGCTCTTGTAGACGTTGGTGTCGTACATGAGGAAACCGGCGGTTACGCCACTGTCCCACTCCGATGGATCGACGTAACCGTGGACTTGTCGGCCCAGGTAGAGTTGCGGGATGGAGACGCTGGCGGAGAGTTCGGAGAGATCGATGTCGAGCTTGCCCGCAGGAACCACCGCGTTGAAATCAACGCAGTCGCCAGTGATCAGCTTCTGCTTTTCTGGCGGAAGCTTGCTGACATCGATGCCCAGCTCGGCGAACTGGGAGCTCTTGATGCAATAGGTCGAGGTGGCGTCCCGGCCGCTGCCTTCGGACACCGCGCGGACCGGGATTCGCCCCACCCAGGACTGGTTGACGTAGACGTCCAGACGATAGACGCCGGGTTCGACGGGCGTTCCCTTCTCGAATCGGGAGACGTCCACGCTGGGCGCGCTCCCGCCATGGTCGAAGAAGCTCGGGTTGAACTCGACAACTTCCAGCGAGCTGGAGTTCCGTTTTACGGCAGGTGCGTCATCTGCCAAGACGGAGGTCGTGCCGAAAGCGAGCAAAGCCCCGTACAGCAGACAACATCCCATGGCAACAGGTAGCCGGGGCGAACCCATGGCGACTGCGGACGCCAACGGAGTGCGCTGCTGAGTGAAGGTGCCTTGCATGATGTCCATGATCGTTTTCTCTGTTGATCCGCCTTCTTGCGGACGAGCCAATCCACCCCAGACGAAGGCTGGGTGTGCATGCATTGGGTTCGCTAGGGGGCGGCAGCCGGCACTTGCCTCGGCTGGCGGAATCAGGTGCTCAGAGCTTGGCTTCAAGCTTCTGCGGGGAACCCCAGTCGTTCACCCACTGGTAGTCGACCTGGGTCCCAGCGCCGGGTGCGGTGTTCAACCCTTGAACCGGGAAAGTCTCGCTGGCGCCAGGGGCGACCATCTTCACGTCCTCTGGCTTGACCTGATACGACTTGCCGTTGGCCTGGACGGAGATGGAGGAGAGCGAAACGTGGAAGGCGCCGCCGTTCGTGGCGCGCACGGCATAGCCACTGCCAGTCTGGACCACCGACCATTTCAGACCCTGGGCCGATTCGGCCGGGGAGCCGGGCAAGCCGTCCGGGCGATAGAAAATCTTGAGGCGCGAACGAACTGCCACCTGAAGGAAGTTGGCTTCCTTGTCCTTGGGCATCGGTGGAACATCGAGCACGTTCAGCCAGAAAACGGACTCCTGCTTCCTGGAAACAGCATCATCGCCGGTGTAGACCAGGCGCAGGGCTTGCCCTTTCTTCGCCTCGACCCGAGTAATGGGCGGAGTGATCAGGAACGGACCATCGGCCTTGTCGGGGGTGAGCTTGGCATCGCCTTTGTCGACCCAGGCTTGAACGAGCGACGGCTCTTCCGCGCTATTGGTCATCTTGACCGTCACTTCTCTGTCCTTGGCGGGATAAACAACGCGGGAACCCGTGATGACGATGCCGGCATTGGCCATGCTGGACCACAGGAAGACTGCGCTCATGCAGCCGGCAAACCACAGAGACCTGGAAGAGAGCTTGAACATCACACACCAACCTATGAGAGGAACGTCGGGAGCGAAGCGCTCCCGACGGTATTGCAGCCACCCGATGCGGCACTATGGCCGCACACCCTTAGTAGGTCAGGGTGATGTAGCCGTAGGTGTTGACCAGACCGGAAGTGGCCGGCAGCACATTGGCGTAGTACTGGCCGTAGTAGCTCACGGTCGCGCTGTTGGAAGCGTCCAGTGTCACCGCGTAACCAGTGTCGTTGTTCAGGTCGATCACCTGCTGGTTCTGGTTCAGAACCTGGACCTGAACGTTGGAGCCGCCGGCGACCAGGTTCCTCAAGTTGCCGGTGGTCAGGTCGACGTTCGGCAGCGGCTCCCAGCGCAGGGTCGGGGCGGCGGTGCACTCGGTCAGAGTCAGGTCGAACTTCTTCGCACCGGATACTCGAGAGCTGGTGGTGAAGGAGGTTGCACCGACCTTCGGCAGGGTGACAGCAACGTCGACCATCGGGACGGAACCGTTGATCTTGCAGGTCTGGTCAACGACTTCACCGTCGAAGGTGACTTTGACGTCAGCAGCGTATGCGCTGATGGAGGCAGCGGAGATCAGGGCAGCTACGAGCAGCTTGTTCATTTGAATTTCTCAGCAGTGTTCTGGGAGGCCGGGGGTTCTCCTTCCAGGGAGTCGAGCCACATCGTTGTTCCCCCGTGGCACATCTCGCTGCCCGTTGGATGAGGGCTAGCGACCCTGACGATTTTCCAGACTGCCGGGACCGGGCGCTGTCGGTGATACCCTCACGACCTATCAGAATTTTCCTGTTCAACGCAGATCGAGCTGAAGTTCAAGGTTTTCAGCACTTTCGACGTGATTAAGGATCAGCGTTGGACTCGCTTCGAATAAGGGGACGGGAGAGAGGCGCAGCGGACATTTCAGCGATGCCGACGTTGGCGTTGCGGCGGCTGAAAAAACAAAAGGCCGCGTCCCTGGCGGGAGGCGGCCTCATGTGGAGCAGGCTCGATCAGCCGATCTTGTGCCCGTGCGCCTGCTGGTCGGCGTGGTACGAGGAACGCACCAGCGGGCCGGAAGCGACGTTCTTGAAGCCCATCTTCGCGCCTTCCTCGGCGAACCAGGCGAAGGTGTCCGGGTGGACGAAGCGCTGCACCGGCAGGTGGTTGCGCGAGGGCTGCAGGTACTGGCCGAGGGTGAGCATGTCGATGTCGTGCTCGCGCATGCGCTGCATGACTTCGATGACTTCCTCGTCGGTTTCGCCCAGGCCGAGCATCAGGCCGGACTTGGTCGGTACGTGCGGCACCCTCTGCTTGAACTTCTGCAGCAGGTCCAGCGACCACTCGAAGTCCGAACCCGGACGCGAGGACTTGTACAGGCGCGGAACGGTTTCCAGGTTGTGGTTGAACACATCCGGCGGCTCCTGGGCGGTGATTTCCAGGGCGATGTCCATGCGCCCGCGGTAGTCCGGGACCAGGGTTTCCAGCTGGATGCCGGGGGACAGCTGGCGGATCTCGCGCAGGCAGTCGGCGAAGTGCTGGGCGCCACCGTCACGCAGGTCGTCGCGGTCCACCGAGGTGATCACCACGTACTTCAGGCGCAGGTCGGCGATGGCGATGGCGAGGTTCTTCGGCTCGTCCACATCCAGCGGCTTCGGCCGGCCGTGGCCGACGTCGCAGAACGGGCAACGGCGGGTGCAGATGTCGCCCATGATCATGAAGGTCGCGGTGCCGCCGGAGAAGCATTCGCCCAGGTTCGGGCAGGAGGCTTCCTCGCAGACGCTGTGCAGCTTGTGCTTGCGCAGCAGTTGCTTGATGCGGTCGACCTCGGGCGAAACGGGGATGCGCACGCGAATCCAGTCGGGCTTCTTCGGCAGTTCCTCGGTGGGGATGATCTTCACCGGAATGCGCGCGACCTTCTCTGCGCCGCGCAGCTTGACGCCGACTTCCACCTTGCCGGGCTTGGCGGCCGGGGCGGCCTGACCGGAGTTCTCCACAACAGTGCTCATCTAGGTTAGATCCCGCCCGTTAGGGTCTTCTGTGCCGCGTAGCCAAGGCGCTGGACGAGTTCGCCACGCAGGCGCTCGCGCACATCGGCCAATGCGATGGGGCCGGCCAGCTCTCGCAGCTGGGTCATGGCCATGCCTGCGTAACCGCAGGGATTGATGCGTCGAAAGGGTTCCAGGTCCATGTCCACGTTCAGCGCCAGGCCATGGAAGGAGCGGCCGTTGCGGATGCGCAGGCCGAGGGATGCGATCTTCGCGCCGTCGACATAGACGCCCGGAGCATCGGGTTTGGACACAGCGTTGACGCCGTAGCTGTCCAGCAGGCCGATGAGGCTCTGTTCGATGCGTGAGACCAGATCGCGCACGCCAATGCCGGAACGGCGCACGTCGAGCAGCAGGTAAGCCACCAACTGGCCGGGGCCGTGGTAGGTGACCTGGCCACCGCGATCGACCTGGACGACCGGAATGTCGCCGGGGAACAGGACGTGCTCGGCCTTGCCGGCCTGACCCTGGGTGAAGACGCGCTCGTGCTCGAGCAGCCAGACTTCATCGGGCGTAGCGGGCTCGCGCTCGGCGGTGAAGCGCTGCATGGCGTGCCAGGTCGGCTCATATGGGCGAACGCCCAACTCTCGAAAGCGGAGGATTCCCAGCTCACCGCCCAGCGTTTCACCCATCAGAGCACCATGTGGACGCGACCGGTGGCGCGCAGGTCTTTATGGATGTTCTGCAGCTGATCGACACCCGTGGCGGTGATCAGCACCTGCACGGACAGGAAGCGGCCGTTGCGGCTGTCACGGGTGACCAGGGTGGTGACGTCGAGGTCGGGCGCGTGGCGCTGGATGATTTCGACGACCAGATCGGAGAAGCCTTCGCCGGCGTCGCCGATGACCTTGATCGGATAGCGTTCGCAGGGGAACTCGATCTTCGGCGCGGGCTGCTCGGTTGTATCGACGGTATTGGTGGTATCAGTCATGGCTGTCGCGGGCGGGTGGCCCGCCTCCGCATGAGCGCCCTGGATGAGGTCGCTCCGGGTGGATCGGACGACGGCTGCCGGGCCACGGGGGGACCGCGCAGTCGCAGGCGGGCATTTTACCCGAGTTTGCGACTGCGCGTGAGGATCAATCCCGGCTTTGTATACAAAAGTACAAGGCCGGGACGGGCGGTCAGTTGAACAGGCCGTAGAAGAACAGACGCAGGCTGTCCCAGATGCGGCGGAAGAAGCCACCTTCTTCGACGGCGTTCAGGGCAACCAGGTCGGAGGTACGGACGACCTTGTCACCCAGCTTGACCTCGACCTTGCCGATCACCTGGCCCTGCTGGATCGGGGCCATCAGGCTCGGCTCGACGACCATGTTGGCCTGCAGCTGCTTGAGCTGGCCGCGCGGCACGGTCATGGTCAGGTCCTCGGCCAGGCCGGCTTTGACTTCGTGCTCGGAGCCCTTCCAGACCATGGCCTTGGTCAGCTCGGCGCCCTTCTTGTAGAAGGTCTGCGATTCGAAGAAGCGGAAGCCGTAGGTCAGCAGCTTCTGGGTCTCGGCGGCGCGAGCCTGTTCGCTGTTGGTGCCGAACACCACGGCGATCATGCGCTGGCCGTCACGCACGGCGGAGGCCACCAGGCAGTAGCCGGCTTCGTCGGTGTGGCCGGTCTTCAGGCCGTCGACGGTCTTGTCGCGCCACAACAGCAGGTTGCGGTTGGGCTGCTTGATGTTGTTCCAGAAGAACTCTTTCTGCGCGTAGATGGCGTAATGGGTCGGCTCGCCGTAGATGATGGCGCGGGCCAGGACGGCCATGTCCTTGGCGGACGAGTAGTGATCCGGGTTGGGCAGGCCGGTGGCGTCCATGAAGTGGGAGTTGGTCATGCCCAGCTTCTGCGCGGTGGTGTTCATCATGTCGGCGAAGGCGTCTTCGCTGCCGGCGATGTGCTCGGCCAGGGCGACGGAGGCGTCGTTGCCCGACTGGATGATGATGCCGTGCAGCAGGTCGCTCACCGAAACCTGGGAGCCGACCTTGATGAACATGCGCGAACCGCCGGTGCGCCAGGCGTGCTCGCTGACGGTAACCATGTCGGATTCGGCGATGCGGCCGCCTTCGATTTCCTTGGTGGCGATGTAGGCGGTCATCAGCTTGGTCAGGCTGGCCGGGGGCAGGCGCTCGTCGCCGGCGTTCTCGACGAGAATCTGGCCGCTGGCGCCGTCCATCAGGACCCAGGCCTTGGCAGCCAGTTGCGGTGCGGCAGGAACGACTTCAGCGGCCCAGCTGGCCACGGGGGCGCTGAGCAGCACAAGCAATGACAGGCGTTTGGCGATGTTGAAGATGTTCATCCGTTTCTCTGGGGTTCACTAATGGTCAAACAAACAATCCCCTCGAGGGGGAACTCATGCCGCGGCCTCTGCGGACCACTGCGGCTCGTGCCGTGGAGACTCAGTCCAGGTGCACGAGCTTGGGTTGGCCAAGATTGGCCACGCGGATGCTGTCCTGCATCCGGCTTGCTTCATCCTGCGTGTTGATCGGCCCCAGGCGCACTCGGTACAAGGTCTGCTGGTTGACCACGACCGAGCTGATAAAGGATTTCGCCCCCGTCAGGCTGCCGACCTTCTCCTTGAGAAGCTCCGCAGCGTCCGGGTTGGCGAAGGCACCCACCTGGAGATACAGGCCATCGGCTGGTAATGAAGCGTTTTTTTTTGAGTCGATCTGAACCGGCGCCACGGGCGCTGCGTGCTGCGTGGGCGGCGGGGTGTAGGTTTCGATCGGTTGCGCCATGGCCACGGCCTGGGGCTGCGCGGCGGCCGGCTGCTGCGGGGCCATCTTCGGCAGCGCCATGATCATCGGCTGCGATTTGCCCTGGGAGGCCCACCAGCGATCCGGGTCGATACCCTCGACCTTGACTCGCGCGGTGCCGGTTTCGGCGTAACCGAGCTTCTTCGCCGCGGCGAAGGACAGGTCGATCACCCGGTCGGAATAGAACGGACCACGGTCGTTGACCCGGACGATCACGCTCTTGCCGTTGTCCAGGTTGGTGACGCGCACGTAGCTGGGCAGCGGCAGGGTCTTGTGCGCGGCGGTCATGCCGTACAGGTCGTACTGCTCGCCATTGGCGGTGGCCTGGCCGTGGAACTTGGTGCCGTACCAGGACGCGGTACCCACGACGTTGTAGGTACGCGCGTCGTTCATCGGGTAGTAGGTCTTGCCCAGCACGGTGTAGGGGTTGTTCTTCACCGGCCCGTTATGGCGCATCGGCACGGCGTCGGGGATGCGCGAAACGTCGACGTCCCACCAGGGCGCGCCGTCGCGGTGCGGGCGGTTGTAGTCGTAGGGGCCGGAAATGCCGCCGCTGGCGACTGGCTGCTGCTGCGGCGCGCGGTTGCCCGTACAGCTGGCGAGGAACACGGTGCTCAGGCCAACGCAGGCGGCCAGCGACCAGAGGCCGGGACTTGCGATTCGCTTGCTCAATGGACACCTCGCGCCTTGGCGATCTCGCCGGCCAGCTGATGCACCGCCATGGCGTACATGGCGCTGCGGTTGTAACGGGTGATCACATAGAAGTTCGGCAGGCCAACCCAGTATTCGGGGCCCTGGTCGCCTTCCAGGCGCATGGCGGTGACCATCAGGTCGTCGCGCAGCACGTCATGGGTGCGCCAGCCCTGAGAGCGTAGCTGACCGAGGTTCAGTTGCGGCTCCAGGCCCTGGGTGATGGCGTCCTCGGCGGTGGAGGTGCCCAGCTCGGCCTGCGACACCACCGGCTCACCGGTGTGCCAGCCATGCTGCTTGAAGTAGTTGGCGACGCTGCCGATGGCATCGGTCGGGTCGCTCCAGATATTGATGTGGCCGTCGCCGTCGAAGTCCACGGCGTAGGCGCGGAAGCTGCTCGGCATGAACTGCGGCAGGCCCATGGCGCCCGCGTAGGAGCCGGTCAGGCTGAGCGGGTCGACCTGCTGTTCGCGGGCCAGGAGCAGGAACTGCTTGAGTTCCTTGCGGAAGAAGTCGGCGCGCGGCGGGTAGTCGAAGCCCAGGGTGGACAGCGCGTCCATCACCTTGAAGTTGCCGGTGTTGCGACCGAAGAAGGTCTCGACGCCGATGATGGCGACGATGTACTGGGCCGGTACGCCGTATTCCTGTTCGGCGCGGGCCAGGGCCTCGGCGTTCTGGTTCCAGAAGTCCACGCCGCGGTTGATGCGCGCGTCGGTGACGAAGATCGGGCGGTATTCCTTCCAGGTCTTCACCCGTTCGGCGGGGCGGGAGATGGCGTCGAGGATCGATTGCTTGCGCTCCACGTCATGGAACAACGCCATGAGCTGTTCGCCGGCGAAGCCGTACTCACGGGTCATTTCGCTGACGAACTCGGCCACTTGCGGCGAGCCATCGTAGTCGCCCGCGGCAGCAGCACCGGACATGCCGATCGCCCCCGCGATTCCGACCCAATGCACTCCCCTGGCAGCCCAGGCGCGCAATACTTGCATCCCTTTCTTCACTCTTGTCATCAAACCTGGGCGATCCACTTGCGATGGGTATGGATCGACATCAAAACCCCGAACCCTGACATCAGGGTCACCAGTGAAGTTCCGCCATAACTAATGAAGGGCAGCGGAACCCCCACCACTGGCAACAACCCGCTGACCATACCAATGTTGACGAACACATACACGAAGAAGGTCATGGTGATACTGCCGGCGAGCAGCTTGCCGAACAGCGTCTGCGCCTGGGCGGTGATCCAAAGTCCCCGGTAGATCACCAGCAGGTACAGCACCAGCAGGAGGCACACCCCGACCAGACCGAACTCTTCGCCGAGCACGGCAATGATAAAGTCCGTGTGGCTTTCGGGCAAAAAATCCAGATGGGACTGCGTACCCAGCAACCAGCCCTTGCCGAAGACGCCGCCCGAACCGATGGCGGCCTTGGACTGGATGATGTTCCAGCCGGTGCCCAGCGGGTCGCTTTCCGGGTCGAGGAAGGTCAGCACGCGCTGCTTCTGGTAGTCGTGCATGACGAAGTACCACATGGCCACCGCCACCGGAACCGCCGCCGACACGGCCATGACGATCCAGCGCCAGCGCAGGCCGCCGACGAACAGCACGAAGGCGCCGGAGGCCAGCACCAGCATGGCGGTGCCCAGGTCCGGCTGCTTGAGGATCAGCACGAAGGGCACCACGATCAGCGCCAGGCCCACCACGCTGTGCTTGAAGCCCGGCGGCAGCGAGCGCTTGGACAGGTACCAGGCGATGGTCATGGGCATCAGCAGCTTCATGAACTCCGCCGGCTGGAAGCGGATCACCCCGGGGATGTTGATCCAGCGGGTCGCGCCCATGGCGTTGTGGCCCATCACGTCCACCACCACCAGCAGCGCCACGCCGATCAGGTAGCCCAGCGGCACCCAGCGGGCGAGGAAGCGCGGCTCGATCTGCGCCAGGACGAACATCGCCCCCAGGCCGAGGCCGAAGGAGGACGCCTGCTTGATCAGCAGGTCCCAGCTCTTGCCGCTGGCCGAATAGAGGACGAACAGGCCGACGGAGACCAGGGTCACCAGCAGCAGGAGCAGCAGGCCGTCGATGTGCAGGCGCTGCAACAGGCTGGAGCGCCGCTTCATCACGTCTTCGTTGGACAGGGTGCGGTCGAAATTGCCGTTCTTGGTCATGGCTTGGCTGCCTCCGCCGTGGCCTGGGGCGCGTATTCAGGCTTGAGCTTGCCGTTTTCGTCGAGCAGCCAGGCGTCCATCACCTGCTTGAGCACGGGTGCGGCGACGCCGGAACCGGACTCGCCGTTCTCCACCATCACCGCCACGGCGATCTGCGGGTTGTCCGCCGGGGCGAAGCCGACGAACAGGGCGTGGTCGCGGTGCCGTTCGAGGAGCTTGGAGCGGTCGTACTTCTCGCCCTGCTTGATCGCCACCACCTGCGCCGTACCGGACTTGCCGGCGATGCGGTAGACGGCGGTGGCGCCGACCTTGTGCGCGGTGCCACGGGCACCGTGGACCACCTGCTGCATGCCGTTGTCGACCAGGCTCCAGTTGTTCGGGTCCTTGAGCAGGATGTCAGGCATCGGTTCGGGGTCCACCGGCGGCTGGCCGTCGATGGTCTTGGCCAGGTGCGGACGGATCCACTTGCCCTTGTTGGCGATCAGCGAGGTCATCTGCGCCAGTTGCAGCGGCGTGGCCTGCATGTAGCCCTGGCCGATACCGAGGATCAGCGTCTCGCCGGGGAACCAGGCCTGGCGGCGCAGCGCGCGCTTCCACTGGCGCGAGGGCATCAGGCCCTCGGCCTCGCCGAACATGTCCAGGGCCACGCGCTGGCCGAAGCCGAACTCGCTCATGTAGTCGTGCAGGCGGTCGATCCCCAGCTTGTGGGCCAGGTCGTAGAAGTAGGTGTCGTTGGACCGCATGATCGCGGTTTCCAGGTTCACCCAGCCGTCGCCCGAGCGGTTCCAGTTGCGGTACTTGTGGTCGTAGTTCGGCAGCTGGTAGTAGCCGGGGTCGAACACACGGGTGGCCGGTGTCACCACGCCGGCATCGAGACCGGCGATGGCCACCGCCGGTTTCACCGTCGAGCCCGGCGGATAGAGGCCGCGCAGCACGCGGTTGTACAGCGGACGGTCTTCGGAATCGCGCAGGGCGGAATAGTCCTTGAAGCTGATGCCGGTGACGAACAGGTTGGGGTCATAGCTCGGCTGACTGACCATCGCCAGCACGTCGCCGGTGGACGGCTGGATCGCCACGATGGCGCCACGGCGGCCGGCCAGGGCCTCCTCGGCCTTGGCCTGCAGCTTGCTGTCGATGCTCAGCACGATATCGCGGCCGGACACCGGCTCGGTGCGCTTGAGCACGCGCAGCACGCGACCACGGGCGTTGGTCTCGACTTCCTCGTAGCCCACGGTGCCGTGCAGTTCGTTCTCGTAGAACTTTTCCACGCCGGTCTTGCCGATGTGGTGGGTGCCGGAATAGGCCACCGGGTCGAGCTTCTTGAGCTCCGCCTCGTTGATCCGCCCGACGTAGCCGACCGAGTGGGCGAAGTGCTCGCCCAGCGGGTAATGGCGGACGAACTGCGCGGCCACGTCGACGCCGGGCAGGCGGTACTGGTTCACCGCGATGCGGGCGATCTGCTCTTCGGACAGCTCGAACATGATCGGCACCGGCTCGAACGGCCGACGGCCCTGCTTCATGCGCTTCTCGAAGATGGCCTGGTCTTCCTCGGTGAGGCCGAGGATGTCCACCAGGGTCTTGAGCGTGTCCTTGAGGTTCTCGGTGCGCTCGCGGGTGATGGTCAGGCTGAAGCTGGGACGGTTGTCGGCGATGATCACGCCGTTGCGGTCGAAGATCAGCCCGCGGTTGGGCGGAATCGGCTGGACGTGGACGCGGTTGTTTTCCGACAGCGTCGAGTGGTAGTCGTACTGCGTCACCTGCAGGTGATACATGCGCGCCACCAGCACCAGCGCCAGCAGGAAGATCGCCACCCCGCCGACGATGACGCGGGCGCGGACCAGGCGGGCGTCCTTCTCGTGGTCCTTGAGCTGTATCGGCTGCGGCATCGAAAACGGCTACGACTACTTGTGGTAGGGGTGCCCGGACAGAACCGTCCAGGCGCGGTAGATCTGTTCGCCAACCAGGATGCGCACCAGCGGATGCGGCAGGGTCAGCGGCGACAGCGACCAGCGCTGCTCGCTGCGCGCGCAGACCTCCGGCGCCAGGCCTTCCGGCCCGCCGACCATGAGGTTGACGGTGCGCGCGTCCAGGCGCCAGCGGTCGAGCTCCTGCGCGAGCTGATGGGTGCTCCAGGGCTTGCCTTCGACTTCCAGGGTGACGATGCGTTCCCCGGGCTGGACCTTGCTCAGCATGGCCTCGCCTTCCTGGCGGATCAGCCGCGCCACGTCGGCATTCTTGCCGCGCGTGTTGAGCGGGATTTCCACCAGCTCCAGGGACAGCTCAGAGGGCAGGCGCTTGACGTACTCGGCCCAGCCCTCCTCCACCCAGCGCGGCATGCGCGAGCCGACCGCGATCAGACGCAGACGCACGGCGGACTTACTCGGCGCTGTGGTGTGCGCGGCTCTGCTCGGCGCCCTGCCACAGGCGCTCCAGGTCGTAGAACTGGCGGGTGGCCGGCTGCATGACGTGGACCACGACGTTGGCGAGGTCGATCAGGACCCACTCGCCGCCTTCCTGGCCTTCGCTGCCGATGGGCTTGACGCCCTGTTCCTTGACCTTTTCCAGCACGTTGTCGGCCAGCGACTTGACCTGGCGGCCGGAGCTGCCGGTGGCGATGACCATGACGTCGGTGATGCTGGTTTTCTCGCGCACGTCGATGACGGTGATGTCCTGCGCCTTGAGATCTTCCAGGGCGGCGATGGCCAGTTCGACCAGTTGTTCGGTTTGCATTGAATGACTCTCTAACTTGATCAGTGAGGCGCCTGGTACAGGCCGTGTGCCTCGATATAGTTCAACACCGCGTCCGGCACCAGGAAGCGCGCCGAGCGCCCCTGCGACAGGAGTTGGCGAATCTGGGTGGCGGAAACTGCCAGCGGCGTCTGCCAGACGAAGGTGATCTGCCCGGCCGGGCCGGTCATCGCCTTCGGGTCGGCAACACTGCGCGCCGCCAGCAGGTCGCGCAGGTCTTCCGGCGGCTCGCTGTCGGCATCCGGGCGCTGCAGCACGACGACATGGCAGTGCTCCAGCAACTCTTCCCAGCGATGCCAGGTCGGCAGACCGCAGAATGCGTCCCAGCCGACCAGCAGGAACAACTGGTCCTGCTCATCCAGCTCCCCACGCAGCGACTCCAGGGTGTCGATGGTGTAGGAGGGTTTGTCACGTTTGAGCTCGCGGTCGTCGACCACCAGCGGGGCCACGCCGGCCACTGCCAGCTCGACCATCGCCAGCCGCTGCGCCGGCTTCACCTGCGGGGTGACGCGGTGCGGCGGACGCGCGTTGGGCATCAGGCGCAGTTCGTCGAACTCGAACTGTTCGGCCATCTCCACCGCGCTGCGCAGGTGGCCGATGTGCACCGGATCGAAGGTGCCGCCGAACAGGCCGATCCGCCGGGGACGCGCCTTCTTCATCAGGTGCGCACGTGCCCGTCGCCGAACACCACGTACTTCTCGCTGGTCAGGCCTTCCAGGCCGACCGGGCCGCGGGCGTGCAGCTTGTCGGTGGAAATGCCGATCTCCGCGCCCAGGCCGTACTCGAAACCATCGGCGAAGCGGGTCGAGGCGTTGACCATGACCGAGGCCGAATCCACTTCGGTGAGGAAGCGGCGGGCGTCGGTGAAGTTCTCGGTGATGATCGCGTCGGTGTGCTGCGAGCCGTAGGTGTTGATGTGCTCGATGGCCTGGTCCAGGCCATCGACTATGCGGATCGACAGGATCGGCGCGTTGTACTCGGTGCGCCAGTCTTCCTCGGTGGCTTCCAGCACGTCTTGGCCCAGCAGCGCGCGGGTGGCGGCGTCGCCGCGCAGCTCCACGCCCTTGTCGCGGTAGATGGCGGCCAGCGGCGGCAGCACGCGGTCGGCGATGCCGGCGTGGACCAGCAGCGTCTCCATGGTGTTGCACGGCGCGTAGCGCTGGGTCTTGGCGTTGTCGGCGACGCGGATGGCCTTGTCCAGGTCGGCGGCGACGTCGATGTAGACGTGGCAGATGCCGTCCAGGTGCTTGATCACCGGGACCTTGGCGTCGCGACTGATCCGCTCGATCAGGCTCTTGCCGCCGCGCGGAACGATCACGTCGACGAACTCGGGCATGGTGATGAGCGCGCCGACGGCAGCGCGGTCGGTGGTTTCCACCACCTGCACGGCGCTCGCCGGCAGACCGGCGGCGGCCAGGCCCTGCTGGATGCAGGCGGCGATGGCCTGGTTGGAATGGATCGCCTCGGAGCCTCCGCGCAGGATGGTCGCGTTGCCCGACTTCAGGCACAGGCTGGCGGCGTCGATGGTCACGTTCGGACGGGATTCGTAGATGATCCCCACCACGCCCAGCGGCACGCGCATCTTGCCGATCTGGATGCCGGACGGCACGTAGCGCATGTCGCGGATCTCACCGATGGGGTCCGGCAGCGACGCGACCTGGCGCAGGCCCTCGATCATGTCGTCGATGCGCGCCGGGGTCAGGGCCAGGCGGTCCAGCATGGCTGGTTCCAGGCCATTGGCGCGGCCGTTGGCCAGGTCCTTTTCGTTGGCTTCGGTCAGCTGGGCGCGGGCGGCGTCCAGGGCATCGGCAGCGGCCAGCAGGGCTTGGTTCTTCTGCGCGGTCGTGGCGCGCGCGACAACGCGCGACGCTTCACGGGCGGCGCGGCCCAGGCGGCTCATATAGTCGAGAACGGACTCGGTCATGATCTAACGCGTCTGCGTGAGGGAAATGCGCGATTATAGCGGGACCGCGCCCTTACCGGCCAGCCACAGCAGCCGGCCGGTAGACAGGCCGTTTCACGCCCGTCCGGGTAACGCCATCCCTGCGCACGCCCAGGCGCCCGGCGGCGAAACGGTGACACCCAGGCAGTTCCCCTCGCGCATCGCCCCCCGAAGGTTGGGTAAACAAATTCGTATCCACTGTTTACTTTGCTCAGGGCCTGCAGTCGTTTCGCATCGGCCTCGCCTGAACGGCTGCAGGCCCTGGTGCGAAATGTACCCGTGCCTCCATCACACGGCGCCAGGGAAGAACAACAAGAGGCGGCCCACCGCCGGAGAACTGCCATGCGCTATCGCACCGATTACAGCGCCCAGACGCTGAGCGCCGCTCCCGCGGTGCTCGATCTGGACGGTTGGCAACTGCATTACCAGGCCTTCTCCTCGCGGGAAGACGATCCCAGGCCGCCGGTCCTGCTGCTGGGGGGCGCGTTCCAGAGCTTCCGCTCCTTCGCCAGCGAGGTCTCGGAGCTGCTCGCCGGGCATCCGGTGATCCTGCTCGACCTGCCCAGCCAGGGCGGCAACCTGCAACTGGCGCCAGAACTGAGCCTGGAGGACCTGGCCGACCTGATCGCCGCCTTCGCCGAAACCCTGCAGTTGCCGCCGCTGATGCCCATCGGCCTGTCCTACGGCTCGGCTCTGGCGGCGCTGTTCGCCGCCCGCCATCCCCGGCGTTGCGCGCGCCTGCTGCTGGCCGGCATCACCGCCTTCGGCCGTCCCGGCGCCCGCGCCCTGCTGGAAGAGGCCCTGGCCCGCCTGGAGCAGGGCGAGCAGGAACCCTTCGCCCACGGTGTGCTGACCGGCCTGATCAACCCGCTGCGCCTGGCCGATACCGGCGTCTCCCCGGTATTCCGCAAGGCGCTGCTACGGCAGTTGCAACGCCTGACCCCGGCGGAAATCGAGCGCTACCGGCAGAACAGCCAGCGTCTGCTGGCCTTCGGCGGCTTCGACCGCCATCCGCAATGCCCGACCCTGGTGCTGGCCGGCGAATACGATCACTTCACCCAGCCATGGGAACACGCCGAGTTCGCCCACGCCTGTGCGGACGCGCAATTCGCCCTGATCCACAACGCCGACCATCTGGCCCAGTTCGAACGCCGCGACGCCTGCGCCCGGTTGTACAACCCCTTCCTGCTGGGTGAAGCCCTGCCCCGCAGCGCCGCCGGCAGCACGCGCTTCCAGCGCCAGCAACTGCTGCACCTGGAGCGCCGCTTCGAAGCGCGCCTGGCGCCGGCCGACACGCGGGCCGTGCTGCGCAATGGTGAAGGTGGCGAATGGCGCTGCGAGCTGGCGGAGCTGGGGTATTTCGGCGGGCTGATCCGGGTTGGTCTGCCGGCGGAGCGCCCCGCGCGGGGCTGGAAGCTGACGGCTACCGGGCTGCCGGAGCTGGACATCCTGCCGCTGCGCTACACGGCGGACGGGCTGGCGTTCATCTTCGCCCACGGCGACCCGCAGGCCAGCGCGGCGCTGGCGGCGATGATCGTGCCGATGCAACAGGGGGCCTTCGCAGCCTGATAAATAATCCCCGTAGGGAGCATGACGCCTCGGGAGTTATCCGCCATCAGCCGGGTCAATCGAAGAGAGATGGCGGATAAAGCGTTCCGCTTTATCCGCCCTACGACCTGGCACCGTTCGCGAGCAAGCTCGCTCCTACAAAAAGCGGCTCCAGTGCATCCGGGACCCTGTAGGAGCGAGCTTGCTCGCGAACCGCCCGGCCCAGAATCTAAACCCGCGCCTCGATCACCCGCACCAGGCTCGGCATCCGCCCCTTCGGCAAGCCCAACCCCGCGCCATCCACCTGCGGATCGAGCACGCCCACCCAGCCAAAACCACAACCGATGAACGCCTGCTCGATCTCGTCAGCACTGCGGTAATGCAACGGATAGCCACCCCGCGTCAGCCGTCCGATCAGCCCCACACCCCAGCGAATCTGCCGGTAGCGCGGATGCTCGCGCAGGTCAGGATAGAGCTCGGTCAGGTAGGTCGCCTCCGGGAATACCCGCAGCGCCTCCGCCAGCCGTCGCCAGAAGCCCTCGATCACCGGCCGCTGGAAGTAGTTCACCAGCCCTTCGGTGATCACCACCACCGGACGGCTCGGGTCGAGCCCGGCCAGCAGGGCGCCGAGGCTCTGCTCGCCGTGCTCGGCGAGGATATCCACGGGCCGCACGCGGTGCTTGCCGTCGAGCCAGCCCTGCGCCTGCAGCAGCTCCGACTTGCGCGCAGCCATGGGCGGCAGGTCGGCCTCGAGGTAAGTGAGCTGCGGATAGCGCTGGCGGAAGCGCCGACCACGGGGCGACAGCCCGCAGGCGATCTCCACAACCTGGGTGACCCCGCACTGCTCGATGGCCTGGGTGAGCCGGGCGTCGATCAGCAAATGACGCTGCAGCAGGAAGTCTTCGATATTCAGGCCGAAGCCGATGCGCGCGCCCCAGTTGATCGGCGCCACGCAGCCATGCACCCAGCGGCCGAAGGTCGTGGCGAAGGCCGGCTCGGCCAGTTGATGGCGGAACCACACGTAACCGGTGTAGTGCGCGCTGGGGGTGATGTGGGCGCTGTCGGCCCGGACGCGTTCAGCCATGGTTAAGATTCTTGTTGTTATGATTCGCCAGCCTAAGACCGGCTCTCCTGGCCCGACAATCCGATGCCCGACGAACCCAACCTAAGTTTGCCCTGGCCCGACGCCAATCCCCTGCCGGATACCTTCTTCAACCGCGATGCGCTCACCGTCGCCCGGGAACTGCTGGGCAAGGTGATCCGCCACCGGGTCGGCGACCTCTGGCTGTCGGCGCGGATCATCGAGACCGAAGCCTACTACCTGGCCGAGAAAGGCAGCCACGCGTCCCTCGGCTACACCGAGAAGCGCAAGGCGCTGTTCCTCGACGGCGGGCACATCTATATGTACTACGCGCGCGGCGGCGATTCGCTCAACTTCAGCGCCGGCGGCGCCGGCAACGCGGTGCTGATCAAGTCAGGGCACCCCTGGATGGACCGCGTCTCCGGCGACGCCGCCCTGGCCCGCATGCGCCAGCTCAACCCGGCCGCCGACGGCAGCGAGCGCCCCATCGGCAAGCTCTGCGCCGGCCAGACCCTGCTCTGCCGCGCCTTGGGCCTGAAGGTGCCGGACTGGGATGCCCAGCGCTTCGATCCGCAGCGATTGTTCGTCGACGACATTGGCGAGCGCCCGGCACAAGTCATCCAGGCCGCGCGCCTGGGGATTCCCCATGGCCGCGACGAACACCTGCAATACCGCTTCGTCGATGCCGCCTTCGCCCCCTTCTGCACGCGCAACCCGCTGCGTCGCGGACAGGTCGAAGGACACGACTATCACCTGCTCGGAACTCAGGACGCCCCTCAGCGATGATCGACCTCGCCGCCTTCAACACCTGGATGGCCACCCACCCGCAATGGCTGGCCGGGGTCCTGTTCCTGGTCGCCTTCCTCGAATGCGCCGCCATCATCGGCATCCTCCTGCCCGGCGTGGTGATGCTCTTCGCCATCGCCGTGCTGGCCGGCAGCGGCATCCTGGGCCTGGGCGAAACCCTGGCGCTGGCGTTCTTCGGCGGCCTGCTGGGCGATATCTCGTCCTACTGGATCGGCCGCCACTTCCACCAGGACATCCGCCGCCTGCCGGTGCTGCGCCATCGTCCGGAATGGCTGGCCGGCGCCGAAGGCTTCTTCGCCCGCTACGGCGTCGCCAGTCTGCTGGTCGGTCGTTTCATCGGCGCGCTGCGGCCGTTCCTGCCGATGATCGCCGGCATGCTGGACATGCCCTTCGGCCGCTTTCTCGCGGTCTCGATCGTCGCTGCCGCCGGCTGGTCCATCGCCTACCTGGTGCCCGGCTGGGCAACCGGCGCCGCCATGCGCCTGCCGCTGCCGGAAGGTTTCTGGGCGGAGGCCGGGGTGGTTGCCGCGTGCATCGCGGCGGTGCTGGCGCTGATCATCCACGCCGAACTGCGCAAGGAACGCAACGCAGCGCTGATCGGCGCCATTGGCTGCTTCGCCCTGCTGATCGCCATGCTGGTCGGCTGGCCGCACCTGGACGCCCTTGACCACGGTCTGATGGCGCTGGTGCAAGAGCATCGCCAGGGCTGGCTGGATGAGGTGATGGTTGCCGTCACCCGGGTCGGCGACTTCCGCACCCAGTTCATCGCCGGCTCCCTCCTCGCCCTGCTCCTCGCCGTGCTGCGCCTGTGGCGCCACGCCATCTTCGCCGCCGGCACCCTGGTGGGTACGGCGCTGCTCAACACCACGCTCAAGCACTTCTTCGGGCGCGCCCGCCCCGAGGTGATCGCCGACCCGCTGTCCGCCTTCAGCATGCCCAGCGGCCATGCCTCGGCGTCCTTCGCCTTCTTCCTGGTGCTCGGCGTGCTGGCCAGCCGCGAGAAAAGCCCGCGCGTGCGCCTGACCTGGATGCTGCTGGCCGTCATCCCGGCGGCCTTCATCTCCATTTCGCGGGTCTACCTGGGCGCCCATTGGCCCAGCGACATCACCGCCGGCGCCCTGCTCGGCGCCTCGGTGTGCGCCGCCAGCCTGTGGATAAGCCAGCGCCGCGTGGAGCTGTCAGCCCTGGCGCCGCGCCTCTGGTGGAGCCTGCTGCCGACCGTCCTGATGTTGCTGGCCTTCGCCAGCATCTGGGGCCTGGGCAGCGCCATTCACCGCTACCAGCCCCTCTAAGGCCTACGCCCAGGGCCGATCCCGCATCAGCTCGGCGCAGCGCAACTGGATGAACTCGCGCAGCTGAGTCACCGCCCGGCTGAGCTGTGCGCGGTGGGTGCAGAACAGGTTCATCGGCGTGGCTTCGCCCAGGTAGCCCGCCAACGCCACTTCCAGGTGGCCGGCGCGCACGTCGGCCGCCACGTCCAGCCAGGACTTGTACACCAGCCCCTGCCCCGAGACCGCCCAGCGACGCACCACGTCGGCGTCGTCGCAGAGGCGGTCGCCATGCACCGTCACCTCGTGCTGCTTGCGGCTGTCGCTGAAGCGCCAGCGCTCATGGGCGCGGCCGCCGAGCATGTAGAGCAGGCAGTTGTGCTTCTGCAGCTCGTCCGGATGCCTGGGCTTGCCGTGGCGGGCGAAGTAGTCCGGCGCGGCGCAGAGTACCCGGCGATTGTCCGGGGCCAGTGGCAAGGCCACCAGGTTCGAATCCCCCGGCAGGCCCAGGCGGAAGGCCACATCCACCGGCTGGCGGTAGAGATCGGCCTGGCGGTCGCTGATCAGCAGGCGCAGGTTCATCCGCGGGTGCAACGCCTGGAACTCGTCGAGCCACGGCAGCAGCACGTTGCGGCCGAAATCCGAGGGCGCCGAGACCTGGAAGTTGCCGGCGATCTCGCTCTTGCCGCCGGCCAGCAACTGGCGGCCATCGTCCAGGCTCTGCAAGGCGGCGCGGGCATGGGCCAGGTACAGCTCGCCCTCGGCGGTCAGGCGCAGGCTGCGGGTGGAGCGGGCGAACAGGCGTACATCCAGTTCGCTTTCCAGGCGCTTGAGCGCCGCGCTGGCCACCGCCGGCGACAGTTCCAGCTCGCGGGCCGCGGCCGAGAGACTGCCGCGCTCGGCGGTGCGGACGAAGATCTGCAAGTCGTCGAAACGCAGCATTTTCAAAAATCCTTTGAAAGAGACTCTCTACTTACGCGGTTTTTCTTGATGGTGAAAGAGAGCAGCATGCCTACACCTTCAACGCACCTGGAGACCTTACGGATGAGCCTGACCCTGATCGCCATCATTCGCGCCAAGCCCGGCCGTGCCGACAGCCTGCAGCAGCACCTGCACGACATGCTCGCGCCGTCCCGCGCCGAGGCTGGTTGCCTGCAGTACGACCTGCACCGCGACATCAAGGACGCCGATCTGATCTACATGATCGAGCAGTGGCGTGATGAAGACGCCCTCGCCGAACACGAGGCGAGTCCGCACTTCCAGGCCCTGCTGAAGGCCTCCGAACCTGACCTGGCGGAACTCGACATCCGCCTGATGAAGCGCATCGACTGAAAGGAACGCCCATGAAAGCCATCGGCTACACCCGGAGCCTGCCCAGCAGCGACCCGAATGCCCTGCTCGACATCCAGTTGCCGGAGCCCGAGCCCGGCCCGCGCGACCTGCTGGTGGAGGTCCGCGCCATTTCCGTCAACCCGGTGGACACCAAGGTGCGCCTGCGCGCCCAGCCCGCCGAGGGCCAGTACAAGGTGCTCGGCTGGGACGCCAGCGGCGTGGTCCGCGCGGTGGGCAGCGAAGTCAGCCTGTTCAAGCCGGGCGACAAGGTCTGGTACGCCGGCGACCTGACCCGCCCCGGCAGCAACGCCGAGCTGCAGCTGGTGGATGAACGCATCGTCGGCCACATGCCGCAGAACCTCGACTTCGCCCATGCGGCCGCCCTGCCGCTGACCACCATCACCGCGTGGGAACTGCTGTTCGACCGCCTGCAGGTGGCCGAGGGCAGCGCCAGCAAGGGCCAGAGCCTGCTGATCGTCGGCGCCGCCGGCGGCGTTGGCTCAATCCTCACCCAACTGGCGCGCCAGCTCACCGGCATGACGGTGATCGGCACGGCTTCGCGCCCGGAAACCCAGGAATGGGTGCGCAACCTCGGCGCGCACCACGTGATCGATCACCGCAAACCGCTGAGCGAGGAACTCAAACGCATCGGCATCGGCGAAGTGACCCACGTGGCCAGCCTGAACCAGACCGAGCAGCACCTGGCCGAGATCGTCGCCAGCCTGCGCCCGCAAGGCCGCCTGGCGCTGATCGACGACCCGGAGAACCTCGACGTGCGCCTGCTCAAGCAGAAGAGCCTGTCGCTGCACTGGGAGTTCATGTACACCCGCTCGATGTTCCACACCGACGACATGATCGAGCAGCACAAGCTGCTGGAGCGCGTGGCCGGGCTGATCGACAGCGGCGTGCTGAAGACCACCCTGGGCGAGCACTTCGGCCGAATCGACGCGGCCAACCTGCGCCGCGCCCACGCGCTGCTGGAGAGCAATACGGCCAAGGGCAAGATCGTGCTGGAGGGGTTCTGATACAGGCGCTCTGATCCGCATGGTTCGCGAGCAAGCTCGCTCCTACAGGCTCCCGGATACACCGGAGTCGCTCTTCGTAGGAGCGAGCTTGCTCGCGAACCCACCCCACTCAGTCCGTGACCTTGGCCCCCGCCAACAACCGGCAGAGCTTCTCGGTGGCATCGAGCATCGCGTAGCTCGGCCGCTCCAGGTTCTTGTCGGGGATGGGCCAGAGCTGGCCCAGGCGCGTGGCGGTGAGCTGCGGCATCCGTATCCAGGATTGCAGCTCGGCATGGCTGCCCCCCAGGATCACCTCCGGATCGCGCGCCAGCACGGCCTCCTGGCTGACCTGCGGCGCCGGCAGGCGGAGGTCGGCGAACAGGTTGCGGCCGCCGCAGACGCCCAGCGCATCGCTGATGATCTGGTTGCCGCCCAGCGTGTAGAGCGGGCGATTCCAGACCTGATAGAACACCTTCAGCGGCCGCTCCCGGTGGAACTGGCTACGCAGCGTCTGCAAACGCTCTTCGAATTGCTTCGCCAGCGCCTGTCCCTGTTCCTGCCGGCCCAGGCGCTCGCCCAGCTCGCGCAGTTGCCGCGCGACGTCCTCCAGGCGATGGGGATCGGCGATGTAGAGGGGAATACCGAAGGATTCCAGCCGCGCCAACTGCGCTTCCGGCACCGCTCCTGGCCACACCAGCAGCAGATCGGGGCGCAGGTTGAGCACCTGCTCCAGATTCACCTGCCCATAACGCCCCACCGAGGCCAGGCCATCCAGCCCCGGCGGACGCGGCCCGCCATCGAGCACGCCGACCAGCCGGTCGGCCGCGCCGAGTTCGAGCACCATGTCGGTGAGGGACGGCGCCAGGCTGACCACCCGCTCCGCCGCCGCCAACGGCAAGGCCAGCAGCAGCGCGAGCAGGCAGAGAATGAGGCGCATCAGACAAGCTGGCGGGGAATGCGGTAAAGCCAGAGGATGACCAGACTGGCCAGCCCCAGCAGCAGGACGGCGACGCCACTCAGGTCGACCAGCACCGCCAGGGCGCCGATCCAGGCCGGCAGGCTGCCGACCAGCACGCCACGGCGCTGCGCGGCGCCGAGCGCCTGCCAGGCAGCCGGCTCGCCGGCGCTGTCACGGGCATTCTGCGCAGCGACCAGCGCGCGCTTGTAGCCACGGAACAGCGGCAGGGTGAGGAACATCGAGATCAGCCCGGCGACGAAAAACGGTGTGGCCAGCTGTTCGGACCAGCCCGTCTCGCCTACCAGCGCCAGCAGCAGGTGCTGCGGCGCCAACGCGAGGGCCAGCAGCAGCCACCAGATCAGATTCAGCCGGCGCCGCGCGACGGCGCGGTTCACGAAGCCTCGACCTCGGCCTCGGCTTCGCCCTGATGCATGTTGCCCAGCATGTGGCCGAGCTTGCCGGCCTTGGTCGCCAGGTAGCGCTTGTTGTGCGGGTTCAGGCCCTTCTGCAGCGGCACCCGCTCGGCAACGGTCAGGCCGTAGCCTTCCAGCGCCTTCACCTTGCGCGGGTTGTTGGTCATCAGCTTCAGCGAGCAGACGCCCAGGTGCTTGAGCATCGGCAGGCACATGGCGTAGTCGCGCTGGTCGGCGCCAAAACCCAGGGCCAGGTTGGCTTCCACGGTGTCCGCACCCTCGTCCTGCAGGGCGTAGGCGCGAATCTTGTTGAGCAGGCCGATGCCACGGCCTTCCTGACGCAGGTACAGCAGCACGCCGCGCCCTTCTTTGGCGATGGCCGAGAGTGCGCCTTCGAGCTGGAAACCGCAGTCGCAGCGCAGGCTGAACAGCGCATCGCCGGTCAGGCACTCGGAATGCAGACGTCCCAGCACCGGCAGGCCGTCGTCGAGCTGGCCCATGGTCAGGGCGACATGTTCCTTGCCGGTTTCCTCATCGAGGAAGCCATGCATGGTGAACTCGCCGAAGGGAGTGGGCAGCTTGGAGGCGGCGACGAAAACGACAGACACCGGAAACTCCTGAAAGATTTATCTAAGGAAGGAGGACCGGCATTGTAGCAGCAGCGCCGGCCGCACCGTCATTGCGAATTCTGCAAGATAAGCATCGACGCCATCGATGGAAGCGGCGCGCAGCGGATTCTGGGCAAGCTCTCAATGCTTGGCCTGGATGTACATCATGCCCTGATCCTCACGCCAACCCACGCGGTTGAGGTAGCTCATGCCGAGCAGGATTTCGGTGGGGAATTCACCCTCCAGTACCACCGCTTCCACCCCCAGCACCTCGACGCCACCGAGCTTCACGCTGTTGAGCGTCACTTTCCAGCCCCTGGCGGTACCGCTCGCGGTGGAGGCCATCATCGGTGTGCCAACGGCGCGGTAGTCGATACCCAGGCGGCGTGCCTGGCCTTCGTTCATCGCCACCGAGGTGGCGCCGGTGTCCACCAGGAACTGCGCGCTCTGGTTGTTGATGGTCCCGGAGACCCAGTAGTGGCCGCCGTTGCCGCGGGCGATGCTCATCTCGGTGCGCGCCGCCGGCGCCGAATAGCCCCCGCCGTTGTACTCGCGCTCCAGCTCGTAGCTCTGCTCCACGCCACCGACGCGCAGCACGGCCTTGTGGGCGTCGGCGCTGATCAGCTGGATGCCTTCCGGGCCGGTCTGGCCGACCTTGAGCAGTTTGCGCTGGCCGTCGATGTTGAGCACCGCAGCTCCAGGGAACAGCCCCACCACGCGCACCTGGGGCGCAGCCAGCGCCAGCGCGGAGCAGAAGGACAGGCAGAACAGCAGGAACAGGCGCGGCATCACGATCACTCCTTGGGTGGCAGCAGCGGCTTCAACGGGGCATAGGGCCAATGCCAGCGCTTGAACAGGCGCTCCAGTTCGCCACTGCGATAGAGCACCTGCATACGCGCATCGAACAGCTGCGCCAGCGCGCGGCCGCGTTCGTTGTTGGCAAAGCCAAGATACAGCGGAATCGAGGCGATATCGGTGATCCGGTAGCCACTGGCATCGACGCCCTTGCCCTGGAGCATTTCCTCCAGTTCGGGGCGGGCATCGATGAAATAGTCGATCCGCCGGCTGTCGAGCATCGGCAATGCCGAACTGCGGCGCTGCAGTTCGTTGCGCTGCGCCAGGTGATCCAGGTAGCGGTCGAAGGCGTAGCCGCGCATCCAGGCCAGGCGGAAGCGGGCCAGGTCGGCCAGCGTCGGCGCCGGGGAATCCCTGCGCCCCAGCGCGCCGATGGGGTCGACGTCGTAGGGCCAGCGCGGATAGATGGCGTTGCTGATTTCGTCGCGATAGGAGCCAACCCAGGCGTCCGCCTCGCCGCGCTGCACCAGGCCGACCGAGCGCATATAAGGCTCGCTGCGCGGGATCAGGCGCACGCCCTCCGGCTCGTACAAGGCACGCAGGAGGTCCCAGGCCAACCCGCGGCCATCGGCCTGGGTGTAGTTGACCCAGGCTTCGCTGGCAACACGGATTTCAGTAGGCGGGCCATCCGCCCATGCCGGCAGCCACCACAGTACGCAAAGCAGGTACAGCAGTCGGCGCATCGATCGTCCTCAGGCGCTCAGATCAGCCAGCGGGCCCAACCCCAGGTCAGCCCCTGCATCACCAGCCAGGCGAACACGCCGGCCAGCACGTCATCGAGCATGATGCCCACGCCGCCATGGACGTTGCGGTCGACCCAACTGATCGGCCAGGGCTTGGAAATATCGACGATGCGGAACACCACGAAGCCGACCAGCAGCCACCACCAGCCTTCCGGCACCAGCCAGAGGGTGATCCACATGCCGACCATCTCGTCCCAGACGATCCCTTCGTGGTCATGCACCCGCAGGTCGTCCGCCACCTTGCCGCACAGCCAGAAGCCGAACAGCATGGTCACGCCCAGCATCAGCCAATACCCCCAGTCCGGGAGCATCTGCCACAGTGGTATGAAGGGTAGCGCAACCAGCGAGCCCCAGGTGCCAGGCGCCTTGGGCAGGGTGCCGGAACCGAAACCGAAGGCCAGGAAATGCCAGGGATTGCTCCATACCGAATGGGGCACGGGCTGTGCGGGAGCCTGGTCGGGGTGTTCTGTCACGGTCACTCCATGAAATGCAGGTAGCCGCCCTGGCGCGGCGTGATATCGGTGCCTTGCGCGTCCAGCACGCGGACGCCGGAGCCGGCCTCCACCCTACCGACCACGCAGAGTTGCGGCCAGTTCGCGGAAAGCTCGGGCAAGTGCTCGGGCGGCAGCGTGAAGGCCAGTACGTAATCATCCCCCGCGCCGAGCTTCAGTTGTCGTGCGCGCTCGGCACCCAGCAGCGCCTCCAGCGGCGCGCTCGCGGGCAAACGCTCGGCCTCGATGACCAGCGCCACGCTGGAGGCCCGGGCGATATGCCCACAGTCGGCCAGCAGCCCGTCGGAAATATCCAGCGCCGCACTGGCCTTGCCCCGCAGCGCCTGGCCGAACGCGAGCTGCGGCCGGGGCGACCAGTAGCGCGCCAGCAGCGGCTCGGCGATGGCCGGCTCGGCCGTGAGCTCGCCCAGCACCAGCGGCAACGCGCCGCCCGCCTCGCCCAAGGCACCGCCGACACAGAGCAGGTCACCCGGCCGGGCGCCGGCACGGGTAATTGCCTGCCCGGCGGGCACAGCGCCGAACACGGTGATCGTCATGGACAGCGGGCCACGGGTGGTATCGCCGCCGATCAGCGCCAGCGCGCATTCCTGCGCCTTCTGGTTCAAACCACGGGCGAAGCCCTCCAGCCAGGCCGGATCGGCCTCGGGCAGGGTCAGGGCAAGGGTAAAGCCGATGGGTGAGGCGCCCATCGCGGCCAGGTCGCTGGCGGAGACCGCCAGGGCGCGCTGGCCGAGCAGGAAGGCATCGCAGACGGCGGGAAAATGCACGCCCACGACCAGGGTATCGGTGGAAATCGCCAGCTGTTCGCCGGCTTGGGGCGCAAGAAGCGCACAGTCATCGCCGATCCCCAATGCCACCGCCTCGCCGCCGGCCGCACAGGCGGCCGAGGCGAAGTAGCGACGGATCAGCTCGAACTCACCCATGCCTCAGCGCTTGGCGCCGCGCAGTTCCGCCGCGCGCAGACGCGGGGCCAGCTTGTCCAGCACGCCGTTGACGAACTTGTGTCCGTCGGTGGCGCCGAAGGTCTTGGCCAGCTCGATGCCTTCGTTGATGACGACCTTGTAGGGTACGTCCAGGCGGTTGCGCAGCTCGTAGGTGGAGAGCCGCAGGATCGCCAGCTCGACCGGGTCGATCTCTTCCAGCGCGCGGTCCAGGCAAGGGGTGAACTCCTTGTCCAGCTCGCCCTTAAGGCGCGGCACGCCGTGGAGGATTTCGTGGAAATAGGCGCCGTCGACATCGCTGAAGTCGTTATCGACGCGGAAGGCCGCCTCGATCTCGTTGAGCGGCTGGCCCGCCATCTGCCAGGAATACAGGGCCTGCACCGCGAGGCTGCGGGCCTTGCGACGCATGGCAATCTTGTTGGGCTTGGCGGGTTTGGCCGGAGTACCGCTGTCCTGGCTCACTTGGCCTCCAGCTGCGACAGCAGGCTCACCATTTCCAGGGCGGACAGGGCAGCTTCGGCGCCCTTGTTGCCGGCCTTGGTGCCGGAGCGCTCGATAGCTTGTTCGATGGAGTCGACGGTCAGCACGCCGAAGGCGACCGGCACGCCGAACTGCAGGGAAACCTGCGCCAGGCCCTTGGTGCACTCACCGGCTACGTATTCGAAGTGCGGGGTGCCGCCACGGATCACCGCGCCGAGGGCGATGATGGCGTCGAACTCACCGCGCTGGGCGACTTTCTGCGCTACCAGCGGGATTTCGAAGGCGCCCGGAGCGCGGATCACGGTGATTTCGCTCTGGGCGACGCCATGGCGCACCAGCGCGTCGATGGCGCCTTCCACCAGGCTTTCCACCACGAAGCTGTTGAAGCGGCCAACCACCAGGGCGAAGCGGCCTTTGGGGGCGATGAAGGTACCTTCGATGGTCTTCAGGGTCATGGGCAGGTCTCGTCTGTTAAAGAGCCGAAGCGTCTCGTGACGCTCCGCAAATAGGGTAGAAGAACGGCACCGCCGTGCCAGGGCACGGCGGTAGGGTTCATTCAGCGGGCAGGTATTCTACAACTTCCAGATCGAAACCGGATATCGCGTTGAAGCGCATCGGTGCCGACATCAGGCGCATCTTGCGAACGCCCAGGTCGCGCAGGATCTGCGAACCGGCACCCACGGTGCTGTAGGTGGTGGTCGGCTTCTGCACCGGAGCATGGGCGTTGGTGATCTCGCGGACGTGCGCCAGCAGGTCCTCGCCGCCGACCTGGTGGCCCAGCAGCAGGACCACGCCGGTACCGGCCTCGGCCACCTTGGCCATGGCCGCGCGCAGGCTCCAGCGGCCCGCCTGGTTGACCATCAGCAGGTCGCGCAGCGGGTCGGGGTTGTGCACGCGCACCAGGGTCGGCTCTTCCGCGCAGACGTTGCCCAGGGTCAGCGCCAGGTGCACGTCGCCTTCCACGGAGTCGCGGTAGGTGATCAGCTTGAACTGGCCCAGCTCGGTGTCCAGCGGCTGTTCCGCGAGGCGCTCGACGGTGCGCTCGTGGATCAGGCGGTAGTGGATCAGGTCGGCGATGGTGCCGATCTTGATGCCGTGCTGCTGGGCGAACTCTTCCAGTTCCGGGCGGCGGGCCATGGTGCCGTCGTCGTTCATGATCTCGCAGATCACGCCGGAGGGCTCGAAACCGGCCATGCGCGCCAGGTCGCAGGCCGCCTCGGTGTGACCGGCGCGCGCCAGCACGCCGCCAGGCTGGGCCATCAGCGGGAAGATGTGGCCGGGGCTGACGATGTCGGCGGCGACAGCGTTCTTCGCCGCGGCGGCCTGCACGGTGCGGGCGCGGTCAGCGGCGGAGATGCCGGTGGTGACGCCCTCGGCGGCCTCGATGGAGACGGTGAACTTGGTGCCGAAGCCGGAACCGTTGCGCTGCACCATCAGCGGCAGGCCGAGGCGTTCGCAGCGTTCGCGGGTCATCGGCATGCAGATCAGCCCACGGGCGAAGCGCGCCATGAAGTTGATGTCTTCGGTGCGGACGCACTCGGAGGCGATGATCAGGTCGCCTTCGTTCTCGCGGTCCTCGTCATCCATGAGGATGACCATCTTGCCCTGACGCATGTCGTCGAGCAGTTCTTCAATGCTGTTGAGTGCCATACGGGGACAAGCCTTATCAGTGTTTCAGAAAGCCGTTTTCGGCCAGGAATGCTTCGGTGATGCCGGTCGAGCCGGCAGCGGGCTCGGCGGCCTTGTCGCCCAGCAGCAGGCGCTCCAGGTAGCGCGCCAGCAGGTCGACCTCCAGGTTGACCAGGCGCCCGGGGCGGTAGTCGGCCATGATGGTTTCCTGCACGGTGTGCGGAACGATGGTCAGCTCGAACTCGGCGCCATTGACCGCGTTCACCGTCAGGCTGGTGCCGTCCACGGTGATCGAGCCCTTGAGCGCGATGTACTTGGCCAGCTCGCGCGGCGCGCGCACGGTGAACTGGATGGCGCGGGCGTTTTCCTCGCGCTTGACGATCTCGCCGACGCCGTCGACGTGACCGCTGACCAGGTGGCCGCCCAGGCGGGTGGTCGGGGTCAGGGCCTTTTCCAGGTTCACCCGGCTGCCGACCTTGAGCTGCGCGAAAGCGGTGCGCGCCAGGGTCTCGCGGCTGACGTCGGCCCAGAAGCCGTCGCCGGGCAGCTCCACCGCGGTGAGGCAGATGCCGTTGACCGCGATGCTGTCGCCGAGCTTGACGTCGGCGAGGTCGAGCTTGCCGGTCTTCACGTACAGCCGGACGTCACCGCCCTTGGGGGTGATGGAGGCGATGCTGCCGATGGATTCGATTATGCCGGTGAACATGTTGCCTCCCGCACGACGAAGGCGGCTGGCCGGCAGGCCCGCGAAGCCAACAGGGAAAGATGTTGCATAGTGGCGAACTCCTGTTTTGGTTAGAAAACAGGGCGTATCGGATCGAAGGGATTTCGCGGACGTGCACAGGCACGCCCCGTTGGCTCATCCCGTTCTCTCTTCATCCGGACTGTTACCGTCGGCCCCGGAATCACACCGGGTCTGCTGACCTTGCACATCCGGCGAACCGGTCGTGACAAGCGCTCGCGGGCTAGACGTATTGCACGCCATTACCGCCGGTGGGGACTTGCACCCCGCCCTGAGAACGTCAATCGCGGTCGTTTACTACGTCAACCGCGTGTGGCGTTTTACCACAGGCCGGCACAAGTCGGAAGGTTCTGTTTATTCAGTCACCCGCATTCGCCGGGCGACGAATGCGGCCGTCAGTGCGGGCGAGCGGTGACCAGCCAGTCGTCGCCCACCGCGCGGATGTCGCTGATCTTCAGCTCGCGGGATTCGGCCATGCGCTCCAGCGGCAGCTCCAGCAGCGGGCGCGCGGAGGAACCGAGCAGCTTGGGCGCCATGAAGATGCAGTATTCGTCGACCAGACCCAGGCGGGCGAATGCGCCGGCCAGGCGCGGGCCGGCTTCCACCAGCACTTCGTTGACGCCACGGCGGCCCAGCTCGGCCATCAGGGCAGGCAGGTCGACCCGGCCGTCATCACCGGCCAGCACCAGCTGGTCGTGACCGGCTTGGGCATAGTCGGGGGCCTCCCGCGTGCTGACCACCAGTGCCGGCCCCGCCTGGAAGAACGCGGCGCTCAGCGGCACGCGCAGGCGCCCGTCGATCAGCACCCGCAGCGGCGGACGGCGCATCGCCAGTTCGCTCTGCTCGGCATCCAGCCCGAGTTCGTCCGGGCGCACGGTCAGTCGCGCATCGTCCATCAGCACGGTATCGGCGCCGGACAGCACCACGCTCGATTGCGCGCGCAGCCGCTGCACGGCCCGGCGCGCCGCCGGGCCGGTGATCCACTGGCTCTCGCCGCTGGCCATCGCGGTGCGGCCGTCCAGGCTCATCGCCAGTTTCACCCGCACAAAGGGCAGGCCGGTTTCCATGCGCTTGAGGAAGCCGGGGTTCAGCGCACGGGCTTCGCTCTCCAGCACGCCGGCGCGCACCGCGATACCCGCGTCGGCGATGCGCCGCATGCCGTTGCCGGCCACCTGCGGATTGGGGTCCTGCATGGCCGCCACCACCCGCGCCACGCCGGCCTTCACCAGCGCATCCGCGCAGGGCGGCGTGCGGCCGAAGTGGCTGCACGGCTCCAGGGTGACGTAGGCGGTGGCGCCACGGGCCTTGTCGCCGGCCTGGCGCAGTGCGTGGACCTCGGCATGCGGCTCGCCCGCGCGCACGTGCCAGCCCTCGCCGACCACTTCGCCGTCACGCACGATGACGCAGCCGACCCGGGGGTTGGGATGGGTGGAATACCAGCCCTTGCGCGCCAACTCAATGGCGCGGGCCATCCAGGCCTCGTCCAGGGTGTTCATCGGGTCAAGATCGCTCATTCTTTCGAGGGCTCGCGGGCCAGGCGTTCGATCTCCTCGCGGAACTCGTTGAGGTCCTGGAAGCGGCGATAGACCGAGGCGAAACGGATGTAGGCGACTTCGTCGAGCTTCTGCAGCTCGGCCATCACCAGTTCCCCCAGCACCCGCGACTTCACTTCGCGCTCGCCGGTGGCGCGCAGCTTGTGCTTGATGTGCGCCAGCGCCTCCTCGAGCCGCTCGATGCTCACCGGGCGCTTCTCCAGCGCGCGCTGCATGCCGGCGCGCAGCTTGTCCTCGTCAAATGGCTGGCGGCTGCCGTCCTGCTTGATCAGGCGTGGCATGACCAGTTCGGCGGTCTCGAAGGTGGTGAAGCGCTCGCCGCAGTTCAGGCACTCACGGCGCCGGCGGACCTGATCGCCTTCGGCGACCAGGCGCGAATCGATGACTTTGGTGTCGTGGGCGCCGCAGAAGGGACAATGCATGGCGGGTCTTGTACGAATGAGGGAAAGGCTCATGGTAGCGCATCGCTCCGCCGATGAAACCCTGGCCTCCCCGAGACAAGCCGGACGCTTTAGGCTATACAGGCGCCCGCCTGGAAATGTGCCGCGATGGAGTCCGCCCATGTCCGCCCGTCTTCTCTGCCTGTCCCTCATTGCCCTGCTCGCTGCCTGTTCCAGCGACAAGCCGGCACCCGCCACGCAGGCCCCGCAATCCGCGCCCGCCCGCGCCGCCGCGGCCCAAGCCCCGGTGCCGGCCAACATGCGCGCGCTGACCGGCCAGCTCAGCAGCCGCCAGGGCTACCTGCCCGCCGGAGGCGAAGTGGAACTGGCCCTGCTGGTGATCGATGAGCGCGACCGTCCGCAACAATTGCTCTCCAGCGAGAAGCTGATAGCCACCGGCCAGGCCCTGCCCTTCCGCCTGATATTCAACCCGCAATCCTTCCCGACCGGCGCCCGTGTCGAACTGCACGCCCGCGTCTCGCAGTCCGGCCAGCTCGCCTGGCGCCTGCCGCCGGTGCGCATCACCCAGCCGGAAACCCAGGCCCTCGGTGAGCTGCGCCTGGAGCGCGCGCCATGACCGCGCCGCTGCCATTGCAGCAAGCGCTGAGCGAACTGCTGGGCGACGCCCGCCTGGCGGCCGAGCGCCTGCCCGGCACCGACATCGAGCTCTGGCTGATCGACGCGCAGAACATGGATCGCGCCTTCAGCCCGGACGAGACCCGACGCATTCTCGAAGAACCGCCCTACTGGTGCTTCTGCTGGGCCAGCGGCCTGGTGCTGGCGCACTGGCTGGCGGAACAGCCGGAATGGGTGCGCGGCAAGCGCGTGCTCGACTTCGGCGCCGGCTCCGGCATCGCCGCCATCGCCGCCGCCAAGGCCGGCGCCGCCGAAGTGGTGGCCTGCGACCTCGACCCGCTGGCGCTGCAAGCCTGCCGCGCCAATGCCGAGCTGAACGGCGTTGAGCTGAGCTATTCGGACGACTTCTTCAAGGAAGCCGACCGCTTCGACCTGATCATCGTTGCCGATGTGCTCTACGACCGCGCCAACCTGCCGCTACTGGACGAATTCCTCAGCCGTGGCCGCGAAGCCCTGGTGGCCGACTCTCGGGTGCGCGACTTCAGCCATCCGCTGTACCAGCGCCTGGGGATCCTCGAAGGCTGCACCTGGCCGGACCTGGCGGAACCGGCGGAGTTCAGGCACGTCAGCCTGTATCACGCGCGGCGCGGCTGAACCGGGAACGCTTCTGTAGGATGGCGTGGAGCGAAGCGATACCCATCAATTAGCGCTCCGACAGCATGGGTATCGCCTAGGCTCCACCCATCCTACGTTGGTGCGTTGATTCATGCCGGGCGCTAACCGGGAGCTTGTTTCCGTTCCCCACCGCCCCCACTTATAGTGGCAACCTCTTCATCGCCCCACTCGCCCGAGATCCCCCATGAGCGATACGCCCTACATCTTCGACGCCAGCATCGCCAACTTCGATCAGGTCGTCATCGAGAACTCCTTCGTCAAGCCGGTCCTGGTGGACTTCTGGGCCGACTGGTGCGCGCCGTGCAAGGCGCTGATGCCGCTGCTGGCGCAGATCACCGAGTCCTACCAGGGCGAGCTGCTGCTGGCCAAGGTCAACTGCGACGTCGAGCAGGACATCGTGATGCGCTTCGGCATCCGCAGCCTGCCCACCGTGGTGCTGTTCAAGGACGGCCAGCCGGTGGACGGCTTCGCCGGCGCGCAGCCGGAATCGGCGATCCGCCAGATGCTCGAACAGCACGTGCAGCCCCCGGCGCCGGCCGCCGCCGATCCGCTGGAGGCCGCACAGACCGCCTTCAACGAAGGCCGTTTCGCCGAGTCCGAGGCGCAGCTCAAAGCCCTGCTGGGCGAAGACAACACCAACGCCGCCGCACTGATCCTGTACGCCCGCTGCCTTGCCGAGCGCGGCGAGCTGGGTGAGGCCGAAACCGTGCTCAACGCGGTGAAGAGCGACGACCACAAGCAGGCGCTGGCCGCGGCCAGGGCCCAGCTGACCTTCCTGCGCCAGGCCGCCGACCTGCCCGACGCCGCCGCGCTGAAGACCCGCCTGGCCGCCGACGCCAACGACGACGAGGCCACCTACCAGTTGGCCGTCCAGCAACTGGCCCGCCAGCAGTACGAGGCAGCCATGGACGCCCTGCTCAGGCTGTTCGTGCGCAACCGCGGCTACGGCGAAGACCTGCCGCGCAAGACGCTGGTCCAGGTGTTCGACCTGCTGGGCAACGACCACCCGCTGGTGATCGCCTACCGCCGCAAGCTGGCGAACGTGTTGTATTGATCGATCCGCCGCCGCGTTCGCGGCGGGAAATCGACCTTGTAGGAGCGAGCTTGCTCGCGAACCAAACCCGCATCGGGGCTGTTCGCGAGCAAGCTCGCTCCTACGAAAAGCTTCTACTCCTCCGCCCAGTTGAAGACCTGCACGCCCTCGCGCACCTCGATCTTCACCTTCGGGCTATGCCGCAGGCGCACCAGCAAGCCCTTCGCCGCCCCCGCGCTGCCGGCCAGCGCCTCCAGCTCATTCATCAATTGCGGACCTTCAATGCTGCCACTGCGACGCAGCAGGTCCTGCGCGGCCAGCCACAGCTGATCAGCCGGACCGCTCGACACCGCTGCCGGTGCGGCGCGCGCAACGGCCGCTGTCGGCAAGTTCTGCGCCAGACGCGCCCAGTCGGCATCGTCCATCTCCACGGTCAGGTCCACCGGCCAATCGCCGATGGTGCCTTTGATTCTCAGCATCGCCCTTCTCCTCGCGGCCTTTCGCGCATGCTCCCACGGCATCGGCGCCACGCCAAACCCACGCTAAGCTGGCGTTAATAATTCATCTGTTATAACGTAACAAAATCATTCATCTGTGGAGTTCTCCCATGCGCCCCCTGCTCCTCGCTGTCGCCCTGCTGCCTTTTGCCGCACAAGCCCACGACGAACATGAACACGGCAGCCTCGGCAAGCACGAGCATGGCGTCGCCCAGCTCAACGCCGCCCTCGACGGCAAGACCCTGGAGCTGGAACTCGACAGCCCGGCGATGAACCTCGTCGGCTTCGAGCACGCCGCCACCAGCGATGCCGACAAGGCCACCGTCGCTACGACACAAGCCCAGCTCAAGCAACCGCTGCAACTGTTCAAGCTCCCCGCTTCGGCCCAATGCAGCGTGCAGTCGGTGGAGCTATCGAGCCCGCTGTTCGGCGATGCACCGGAGGCCGATGATCACGACCACGACGAGCACGAAGGGCATCAGCACGCCGATATCCACGCCCACTACCAACTGACCTGCGCCCAACCGCAGGAGCTCGCCACCCTCGACTTCGCCCCGCTGTTCAAGCGCTTCCCGACGACCCAGAAAATTCAGGTACAACTGATCGGCCCGAGCGGCCAGCAAGGTGCAGAATTGACCGCCGCCGCCCCGACCCTGAATTTCTGAATCGCTGAAATGACCGCATTGCTCGAACTCGACAACCTCGGCTTCGCCTGGCCCGGCCAGGTGGAGCTGCTGGATATCCCCGCCTTCCAGTTGGCCCCTGGCGAAACCCTGTTTCTCAAGGGCCCGTCCGGCAGCGGCAAGACCACCCTGCTCGGCCTGCTCGGCGGCGTGCAGCGCCCCCAGCGCGGCAGCGTGACGCTGCTGGGCGAGGACATCGCGCAGATGAAGTCCGCGCGCCGCGATCATTTTCGCGTCGACCACACCGGCTACATCTTCCAGCAGTTCAACCTGCTGCCGTTCCTCTCGGTGCGGGAGAACGTCGAGCTACCCTGCCACTTCTCGCGCAGTCGCGCCGAGCGAGCGACGTTGCGCCACGGCAGCGTGGCCAAGGCGGCGCAAACGCTGCTCAAGCACCTGGGCCTGGGCGACTCGGCGTTGATCGAGCGCCGCGCCGACAGCCTCTCCATCGGCCAGCAGCAACGCGTCGCCGCTGCCCGCGCGCTGATCGGTCAGCCGGAACTGGTAATCGCCGACGAGCCGACTTCCGCCCTGGATGCCGACGCCCGCGAAGCCTTCCTCCAGCTGCTGTTCGCCGAATGCCGCGAGGCCGGCGCCAGCCTGCTGTTCGTCAGCCATGACCAGAGCCTGGCGCCGCTGTTCGACCGCAGCGTCTCCCTCGCCGACCTCAACCGCGCCGCCCGCGCCCCGGGAATCTGAGCATGTACCTGTTGCGCCTGGCCCTCGCCAGCCTTTCCAACCGCCGCTTCACCGCGCTGCTGACCATCTTCGCCATCGCCCTCTCCGCCTGCCTGCTGCTGGCGGTGGAGCGCGTGCGCACCGAGGCCAAGGCCAGCTTCGCCAGCACCATCTCCGGCACCGACCTGATCGTCGGCGCGCGGTCGGGCTCGGTGAACCTGCTGCTCTACTCGGTGTTCCGCATCGGCAACGCCACCAACAACATCCGCTGGGAAAGCTACGAGACGGTCACCCACAGCCCGCTGGTGAAATGGGCGATCCCGATCTCCCTGGGCGACTCCCACCGCGGCTACCGGGTGATGGGCACCGACACCGGCTACTTCGAGCACTACCGCTTCGGCCGCGGGCAGACGCTGGAGCTGGCCGAAGGCCGGCCGTTCGGCCAGGACCTGTTCGACGTGGTACTCGGCGCCGAAGTGGCCGAAGCGCTGCATTACAAGCTGGGCGACAGGATCGTCCTCGCCCACGGCGTCAGCACCATCGCCCTGGTGCAGCACGACGACAAGCCCTTCACCGTGGTCGGCATCCTCAAGCGCACCGGCACGCCGGTGGACCGCACCCTGCACATCTCCCTGCAGGGCATGGAGGCGCTGCACGTCGACTGGAAGAACGGTGTCCCGGCGCGCGGCGCGGCGCGCATCAGCGAAGACCAGGCGCGCGGCATGGACCTGCAGCCCAAGGCCATCACGGCCTTCCTGCTGGGCCTGAAGAGCAAGGTCGCCACCTTCACCCTGCAGAGGCAGATCAACGAATACGACGGCGAGCCGCTGCTGGCGATCCTCCCCGGCGTGGCGTTGCAGGAGCTCTGGGGCCTGATGGGCACGGCGGAGAAGGCGCTGTTCGTGGTCTCGCTGTTCGTCGTGCTGACCGGCCTGATCGGCATGCTCACGGCGATCCTCACCAGCCTCAACGAGCGCCGCCGCGAGATGGCCATCCTGCGCTCGGTGGGCGCGCGGCCCTGGCACATCTTCAGCCTGCTGGTGGCCGAAGCCTTCGCCCTGGCGCTGGCGGGCGTGGCGCTGGGCGTCGGGCTGCTCTACGCCGGCATCGCCGGCAGCCAGGCATATGTACAGGCGAACTACGGCATCTTCCTGCCACTGGCGCTGCCCAGCGCCTATGAATGGACCCTGCTGGGCGGCATACTCCTGGCCGCGCTGCTGATCGGCTGTGTGCCGGCGTGGCGCGCCTATCGGCAGTCGCTGGCCGATGGTCTGTCGATCCGCCTCTGAGGAAGCCCCATGCGCCGCCTGCTGTTCCCCCTGCTGCTCGCCATCAGCGCCGCCGTGTGGGCGGCGCCGCGCGAGCTGACCTGGCCCGAGCTGATCCCCGAGGGCGCGCCGCCGCCCCCGCCGCCCGTTCCGCTGCACGACCTGTCCAAGCTCTCCGATGTACTCAATTCGGAGAGCGGCCCGGCGGTGAAGCAGCAGACGCCCAACGCCCCGGTGGTACAGGCGCTGGACGGTCAGGAAGTGAAGATGCCGGGCTATATCGTGCCGCTGGAAGTGGAGGAAGACGGCCAGACGGTGCGCGACTTCCTGCTGGTGCCCTACTACGGCGCCTGCATCCACGTGCCGCCGCCGCCATCCAACCAGATCGTATATGTTCGAGGCGGCAAGGGCGTTAAGGTGGACGAGCTGTACCAGCCGTTCTGGATCACCGGGAAACTGAGCGTGAAGGCCGTGGAGAGCGACCTGGCCGAGGCCGGCTACCAGATGCAGGCGAGCCTCATCGAGCCCTACGAATACACCGGAGAATAGGGCGCGACACTTCGCCGCACCCCGATATCCTGCGAAGCCTGCGGGCTTTATTGAGCCAAATCAAATTTGCGCTTTTAGCACTCTCTACCATTATGAGCACCAACACTTATACCAAAGAGATATGGAGCTCATCATGCGTAAGTCCTGGCTCACCACCTCGCTTCTTGCACTCGCCGTCGCGGCCCCCGTCGTGGCCCAGGCTGACACCATCCGCGGCCACAAGGCGGGCGACTTCCTCGTTCGCGGCGGTATCGCCACCGTAGCCCCGGACGACAGCAGTTCCGACATCAAGCTCGACGGCGCCAAGGTCAGCGGCACCAAGGCCACCGTCGACAGCGACACCCAGCTGGGCCTGACCTTCGCCTATCTGCTCACCGACAAGATCGGCGTCGAGCTGGTCGCCGCCACTCCGTTCAAGCACCAGGTCGACGTCAAGGGCCTGAACAAGGCTACCGGCCTCTCCGGCCTGGACGGCAAGCTGGCCGACATCAAGCAGCTGCCGCCGACCGTGCTGCTGCAGTACTACCCCATGGGCGGCACCAACTCCGCCTTCCAGCCCTACGGCGGCCTGGGCGTGAACTACACCACCTTCTTCGACGAAGACCTGGCCAGCAACCGCAAGGACCAGGGCTTCAGCAACCTGAAGCTGCAGGACTCCTGGGGTCTGGCCGCCGAACTGGGCATGGACTACATGCTCAACGAGCACGCCTTCGTCAACGCCGCGGTCTGGTACATGGACATCGACACCAAGGCCAGCGTCGACGGCCCGTCCGCTCTGGGCGTGAAGAAAACCAAGGTCGATGTCGACGTCGACCCCTGGGTTTACATGGTCGGTTTCGGCTACCGTTTCTGACGGAGCAAACATGAAAAAAGGCGCCCAAGGGCGCCTTTTTCGTCTTCCGGGAATCGCCATGTACCTCGAACTCAAAGCACTGCACGTCAGCCTTGCGATCATCAGCAGCCTGCTCTTCGTCCTGCGCCTGGGCTTGAGCTGGTGGGGCAAGCGCCCCTCGGGCTGGCAACGCGGCCTGCCGCACCTGATCGATACCCTGCTGCTGCTCAGCGCCCTGGGCCTGGTGCACCTGGCGATGCCCTGGCCGTTGCCGGTGTGGCTGCAGGCCAAGATCGGCCTGCTGGTGCTCTACATCGCGCTGGCGGCATTCGCCCTGCGCAGCGCATCGAAACCGCGCAAGGCAGCGCTCAGTGTCCTGGCGCTGGGTTCGCTGGCCGGCATCTTCCTGCTGGCGATCAACAAACCCTGGTGGTGATCAGCTGGGCGAGACCTTCCGCCAGCGGCGTGGGTTCGTCCAGCTGGAAGCGTCCACGCAGACGGCGGTTGTTCGCACGGGAATGGCGGATATCGCCGGCACGCGGAGCTGCGTAGGTGACCGGAGGCAAGCCACCGGTGAGCTTGCCGATCTCGGCCAGCAGCTGGTTCAGGCTGGTGGATTGATCCAGCCCGACGTTGATCGCCGACTCCGCCACATCATCGGCCAGCAGCGCCTGCACCAGCAGCTTGACCAGGTCGCCCACGTAGATGAAATCACGGGTCTGCTCGCCATCGCCGAACACGGTGATCGGCAGGCCCTGCTCGGCGCGCTGGGCGAAAATGCTGATCACCCCCGAATAGGGCGACGACGGGTCCTGGCGCGGCCCGTAGACGTTGAAGAAGCGGAAGATCGCTGGCTCCAGGCCATGCTGGCGGCGATAGAAGTCCAGATAGTACTCGCTGGCCAGCTTGTCCGAGGCGTAGGGCGTCAGCGGCGCCTTGGCGGTGTCCTCGTCGATGGCGGCGCCTTCGCCGTTCTGCCCGTAGACCGCGGCGCTGGAGGCGAACAGCACGCGCTGGATGCCTTCCAGGCGCATGGCCTCGCAGAGGTTCAGGGTGCCGATGAAATTGCTGCGGTGGGTCGCCACCGGATCGTCCACCGATGCTTGCACCGAGGCAACGGCCGCCAGATGCGCCACGGCCCGGCATCCGCTCACCGCGCGACGAAGCTGCGCCTCGTCGGCGACGTTGCCGACCACCAGTTCGACGCGCGCATCCAGGTTCTCACGCTTGCCGGTGGACAGGTCGTCCAGCACGCGCACGGCGAAGCCCCGCGCCAGCAGCGCGTCCGCCAGGTGGGAACCGATGAACCCCGCACCGCCGGTGATGAGGATCGGCTGCGCGGAAGGGGAAAGACGTTCAGACATGGCGATAGTAACGATCCAGCAGGGCCGGCAGGCCGGCGCGCCAGGCGCGCGGCTTGATGCCGAAGGTATGAAGAATCTTCTTGCAGGCGAGCACCGCGTGCTGCGGCTCATCGCTGGCGTCCGGGCGCGCGGCGTGGGCCTGCGGGCTCGGCTCCTGGACGGCCAGGGCATGGAAGGCGCGGGCCTCGCCGAGCACCACCTGGCCCAGGGACAGGGTGGTGGTGGCCTCCAGGCCACCGTAGTGGTAGGTCCCCCAAAGCGGCGCCTGGCAATCGAGCTGCTTGAGCACCGAGAGGATCACCCGGGCGGCGTCGTCCACCGGCGTCGGGTTGCCACGGCGGTCGTCGGCGAGGAACAGCACCTGTTCCTTTTCGGCGCGCTCGAGGAAGCGACCGAGCGAACCTTCGCGGCTATCGTCGATCAGCCAGCCGAAGCGCAGCAGTACGTGGCGCGGACAGGTCGCCCGCACCCACTGCTCCATGCGCCACAGCGCCTGGCCGCGCGGGCCCAGCGGCAGCGGCTCGTCCTTCTCGCTGTAGGCGGTGGCGCGTGCGCCATCGAATACGCGGTAGCTGGACGGCTGGATCAGCAGGATTTCGTGATGCTGGCAGAGTTCGGCCAGGCGCTCCACCGCGCGCTCCTGGCTGGCCAGGCGGGCATCGCTGACGCTTTCGGCCTGGAACCAGTCGAAGTAGTAGGCAAGGTTGATCACCGCGTCGGGGCGGGTTTCATCCAGCAGGACGGTGAGGCTGGAAGCGTCCCAGCCCCCTTCGGGCGGCCGGGGGGCGAGGAAGCCGATGTCCTCCTCGGCGCCAAGGCGGATCAGCGCCTGTCCAAGGGCATTACCGCCACCCAACAGCATCAGGCGCATGCGCATATTCTGGGGGTCACTCGAATCCGTGGGTTACCGCCGGCACGCACGGGCGCCGGAGGGTGATGCCCGCATTTTTCCTGTGCCCCGGCATAGCGTCAAGCGTGGCCGACCCGCTGCGCCCCGTCAGGAGCGGCGCCGGAACAGCGGGCGCGGCTCGATGACCGAGCGCCCGTAGAGGACGCTGAGGCCGGCAAGCCCCTTCAGGGCGTCCTCCACGGACTTGTCCTCACGCACGGCGAAGGCGTCGAAACCGCACTGGCGCATGTGTGCCAACTGGTCGCGCAGTACGTCGCCCACGGCACGTAGTTCGCCGCGCCAGCCCAGCCGGCTGCGCAGCAGATAGGCCAGGCTGTAGCCACGGCCATCGCGGAAGCTGGGGAAGTCGATGGCGATCAGCGCCGGTTCCTTCAGGCGCCAGATCAGTTCCTCGGGATCGTCGTCCGGCGCCAGCCACACGCCGTATTCCTGTAGGAGCGAGCCTGCTCGCGAGCCGCCCGGCTCCGGCGCACCAGTGGAACTCTGTTCGCGAGCAAGCTCGCTCCTACCAGAGCTGAGCGCCAGCCACTCCTTCAGCGGCAGGATGAAATTGCCATCAGGCAACTTCTCGGGCATTTCCCGCAACAAGGTCCAGGGATCATTCGGTGCCAGCTCGGCAATGCCGTCGCGCAAACGAATCAGATTCTTCATGCCGGCACCTCCGCCTGGCGGTAGACCCGCGCCTTGAACGGCTCCAGGCCGATGCGCTCCACCGTCTCGACGAAGCGCTCACCGGCACCGCGCTGCTCCACGTAGGTTTGCACCAGCGCCTCGATCACGTCCGGCACCTCCGCCGCGCTGAACGACGGGCCGATCACCTTGCCCAGTGCGCTGTTCACGCCCTGCGCGCCACCGAGGGTGATCTGGTACCACTCGCTGCCGTTCTTATCGACGCCGAGGATGCCGATGTTGCCGATATGGTGGTGTCCGCAGGCGTTCATGCAGCCGGAGATGTTCAGGCTGAGGTCGCCCAGATCGTGCAGGTAGTCGAGGTCCTCGAAGCGCTGCTGGATGCCCTGGGCGATGGGGATCGACTTGGCGTTGGCCAGTGCGCAGAAGTCGCCGCCGGGGCAGGCGATGATGTCGGTGAGCAGGCCCTGGTTCGGCGTGCCCAACCCGGCGTCGCAGGCCTCGCGCCAGAGTGCGTAAAGGTCTGCCTTGCGCACGTCCGGCAGCACCAGGTTCTGTTCGTGGGCGACGCGGATTTCGCCGAAGCCGAAGTGCTCGGCCCAGTCGGCCACGCGCTCCATCTGCGAGGAGGTGACATCCCCCGGCGGCGCCTCGGCGCCCGGTTTGGTGGACAGCACCACGCTGGCATAACCCGGCACGCGATGCGGGCGCACGTTGCGCGAAACCCAGCGGGCGAATGCGGCGTCGGCGGCCAGCGCCGTGCCGTAGGCAAGTTCGTCGGCAGGAGCGTAGACCGGCGGATCGAATGCGGCCGCCACACGCTCGTATTCGTCGAGGGTGAGTTGCGCCTCGCCGTCGCGCAGGTGCTGCCACTCCTCCTCCACTTCACGGGAGAACGCCTCGATGCCCAGCGCCTTCACCAGGATCTTGATCCGCGCCTTGTACTTGTTGTCGCGCCGGCCGTGGCGGTTGTACACGCGCAGGATGGCTTCGACGTAGGACAGCAGGTGCTGCCAGGGCAGGTCGTCGCGGATCACCTGGCCGAGCATCGGCGTACGTCCCAGGCCACCGCCCACCAGCACCTTCAGACGCAGCTCGCCGTCCTCTGCGCGGCGCAGGTAGAGGCCGATGTCATGCATCATCACCGCCGCGCGGTCCTCCTCGGCGGCGCAGATCGCGATCTTGAACTTGCGCGGCAGGAAGAGGAATTCGGGGTTCACCGTGGACCACTGGCGAAGGATTTCCGCCAGCGGGCGCGGATCGAGGAACTCGTCGGCGGCAACCCCGGCAAAAGCCTCGGTGGTGATGTTGCGCACACAGTTGCCGGAGGTCTGGATGGCATGCATCTCGACATCGGCGAGGCGTTCGAGGATGTCCGGCACACGCGCCAGTTCCACCCAGTTGAACTGGATGTTCTGCCGCGTGGTGAAGTGGCCATAGCCACGGTCGTGCTCGCGGGCGATCCAGGCCAGGGTACGCATCTGCTCGCTGGACAGAGTGCCGTAGGGAATCGCCACCCGCAGCATGTAGGCATGTTTCTGCAGGTACAGGCCGTTCTGCAAGCGCAGTGGCAGGAATTCCTCTTCGCTCAGCTCATCGCTCAGGCGCCGCTGCACCTGATCGCGGAACTGCGCCACCCGTTCGCGCACCAGGGCGCGGTCGTAATCGTCGTATCGGTACATCGCCAGGCCACCTTCGGATCGTTGCGTGGCGGCCTGCTTCTGTCGTCGGACGCGCCACTTTTCGGTTGACCGAACTATGGCCGGCGCCTGTTGTGCAAAACAGCGGCAGATCGCACGGGAAAAACCGGATCAGATGGGGGCGATGCCTACCCCGACGGGCCTGCGACCAGTTGCCGCAACAGGCCCGACCAGGCGTTTTATCACGTACGGCGCCAGCCCCGCAGCGACGCGGCACAGGGCGGATTCCGCCATCTGATATGGTTTTTTCCGGCGAACCTGAATCTGTTTCGGGTGCAGAACGGTTCGTACAGTCGCGGCGCCTCTTCTGCCTGATGGGCCACGACAATGAGCGAAAGAATCCCCGCGAAGGTCATCGAGATCGACGCACCGCAACGTTTCACCCCGCCGCCCAAACCTCTGTCGGCCGTCACCCCGACGGTCTACACCAAGCGCTTCGCCGGACGCTTCCGCGACCTGCGCCGGCTGGGCGGCGCGCTGCTGTTCCTGCTGTTCTTCGGCACCCTGTGGCTGCAATGGAACGGCCGCCAGGCGGTGCTCTGGAACCTGCCCGAGCGCAAGTTCTACATCTTCGGCGCGACCTTCTGGCCGCAGGACTTCATCCTGCTCTCGGCGATCCTGATCATCGCCGCCTTCGGCCTGTTCTTCATCACGGTGTTCGCCGGCCGCGTCTGGTGCGGCTACACCTGCCCGCAGAGCGTGTGGACCTGGATCTTCATGTGGGCCGAGCAGGTCACCGAGGGCGACCGCAACCAGCGCATGAAGCTCGACAAGGGTCCGGTCAGCGCCGAGAAGGTCCTGCGCAAGGGCGCCAAGCACGGCCTCTGGTTGCTGATCAGCCTGGCCACGGCAATCACCTTCATCGGCTACTTCACGCCGGTGCGGCCGCTGGTGACGGATTTATTCACCTTCAAGCTGGACCTGGAAAGCACCTTCTGGGTCGCCTTCTTCGCTGCCGCCACCTACGCCAACGCCGGCTGGCTACGCGAGCAGGTGTGCATCCACATGTGCCCGTACTCGCGCTTCCAGAGCGTGATGTTCGACAAGGACACCCTGATCATTTCCTACGACGCGGCACGCGGTGAATCCCGTGGCGCACGCAAGAAGGACGCCGATCCCAAGGCCCTCGGCCTGGGCGACTGCATCGACTGCCAGCAGTGCGTGCAGGTCTGCCCCACCGGCATCGACATCCGCGACGGCCTGCAGATCGCCTGCATCGGCTGCGCCGCCTGCATCGACGCCTGCGACTCGGTGATGGACAAGATGGGCTACGACAGCGGCCTGGTGCGCTACACCTCCGAGCGCGCGCTGGAAGGCGGCAAGACCCACCTGCTGCGCCCGCGCCTGATCGGCTACGCAGCGGTGCTGCTGGTGATGATCGGTGCCTTCGTCTGGGCGCTGGAAGCGCGGCCGCTGATCAACCTCGACGTCGCCCGCGACCGTGGCCTGTTCCGCGAGAACGCCGCCGGCGAGATCGAGAACATCTACAACCTCAAGCTGATCAACAAGACCCAGCAGCCGCAGCACTACCAGCTGAGCCTCGCCAACGGCGTCGGCTACCGCCTGCAGGGCGTGCCGGAGCTGACGCTGCAGCCGGGCGAGATCCGCGACTTCGCCATCTCGGTGGCAAGCCTGGCGCAGAGCAGCGCCGGCGGCTCGGTGCCGCTGCACTTCCGGGTCAGCGACGGCAATGAGGTGATCGACGCCGCCAGCACCTTCGTCTCGCCGAGGCGCTGAAGATGGCGCGGGAGCTTGGCGTGACCTCGGCGCAGCGCCTAGAGTGGGCGGATTCTTCCGCCCCTCAGGCCGCCGTGCAGGACAAGATGAAGCGCTACGAGAAATTCGCCGACGAGATCGCCGGCCTTATCCGCAGCGGTGTGCTCGCCCCCGGCCAGAAGGTCCCTTCGGTGCGGCACGCCAGCCGCACCTACGGGGTCAGCGCTTCCACCGTGTTCCAGGCCTACTACCTGCTGGAGGATCGCGGCCTGATCGTCGCCCGCGCGCGCTCGGGCTACTTCGTCCGCGAGCACGTGCAGCGCGCCCTGGCCGAGCCGGAAATCGCCCGTCACGACGCGCAGACCACCGAGGTGGACGTCAGCGAACTGGTGTTCTCGGTGCTCAGCTCGATCAAGGACCCGGACACCGTGCCCTTCGGCTCGGCCTTCCCGGCGCCGGAACTGTTCCCCCTGCCGCGCCTGGCGCGCTCCATGGCCCATGCCGTGCGCGACATGGACCCGCGCTCTGTGGTCGCCGACCTCGCCCCCGGCAGCCACGCGCTGCGCCGGCAGATCGCCCTGCGCTACATGGTCGGCGGCATGCCGCTGCCAGTGGAGGAACTGGTGGTCACCAACGGCGCGCTGGAGGCGCTGAACCTGTGCCTGCAGGTGGTAACCCAGCCGGGCGATCTGGTGGCCATCGAAGCCCCCGCTTTCTACGCCAGCCTGCAAGTGCTGGAGCGGCTGAAGCTCAAAGCCGTGGAAATTCCCGTACACCCGCGCGAGGGCATCGACCTCGACGTGCTCGCCGACAGCCTGGCGCGCCTGCCGATCAAGGCCTGCTGGTTCATGAGCAACTTCCAGAACCCGCTCGGCGCCAGCATGGCCGAGGACAAGAAACGCGCCCTCGCCGCCCTGCTGACGAAGCACCAGGTGCCGCTGATCGAGGACGATGTCTACGCCGAACTGTACTTCGCCGCCCAGGCGCCCAAGCCGGTGAAGGCCTTCGACAGCGAAGGCCTGTTCATGCATTGCAGTTCCTTCTCCAAGAGCCTGGCGCCGGGCTACCGCGTGGGCTGGGTGGCCGGCGGGCGCTACGCCGAGCAGATCGAGCGGCTCAAGCTGATGACCAGCCTGTCGGCTTCGGTGCCGGCCCAGGCCGCCATCGCCGACTACCTGCAACATGGCGGCTACGACCGCCACCTGCGCAAGCTGCGCCACGCCCTGGAAAGCCAGCAGCATGCGATGCTCGCCGCGGTGGCGCGGCACTTTCCCGCCGCCACCCGCGTCACCCGCCCCAACGGCGGCTATTTCCTGTGGCTGGAGCTGCCCGAACAGATCGACGCGCTCAAGCTGTTCCAGCTCGCCCTGGCCCAGGGCATCAGCCTCGCGCCGGGGCCGATCTTTTCGGCCACCAGACGCTTCGGCCACTGCCTGCGCCTGAACTACGGCCATCCGTGGACAGCCCGTAGCGAGCAGGCCATGGAAACCCTCGGACGGATCATTCATTCGCTGCAAGGCTGAAGGCCTCTGCCGTCAGACTGATCCGCACATTCGGAAACGACCTGTATCTGTGCGGCGCTTTGTCGCAGGCCTACCCTGTCAGGCAGGAAACCCGGATGAGGGAAACTGCCATGGAATCGGAAGGCCTGATGATCCTGCTCACTGTGATCGCCGCGCTTGGCGTGCACCTGTGGGTGCGCTGGTACCTGCGGCGCGGAATGCAGCCGCGTGGAGATCAATGGCTGGCCTGAGCGGCTCTTCGTAGGAGCGAGCTTGCTCGCGAACGGCCCAGCTCTGGTGCCCCCAGGAAACTCTGTTCGCGAGCAAGCTCGCTCCTACTGGAAGCAAAAGCCCGCGTTCTAGGGCCGATACAGATGCGCATGCCCCGCGCTGTACAGCGACGAATCGGCAAAACCCTCCGCCCCCAGCACCTTGCCCACCAGGATCAGCGCCGTGCGCCTGAAACCCTTGGCCTCCGCCTTGGGCAGGATATCGCCCAGGGTGCCGGTGACCTGGTCCTGATCCGGCCAACTCGCCCGGTGGATCACCGCGATCGGGCAATCCGCGCCGTAGTGCGGCAGCAGTTCGGCCACGATGGATTCCAGCTGGCCGACGCCCAGGTGAATCGCCAGGGTTGCGCGATGCTGCGCCAGCTCGGCGAGGGATTCGCCTTCGGGCATGCGCGTCTTGCTGGCATAGCGGGTAAGGATCAGCGTCTGCGAGATATCCGGCAGAGTCAGCTCGCAGCCGAGAATCGCCGCACAGGCGGAGGTGGCGGTGACGCCGGGGATGATCTCGTAGGGAATATCCAGCTCGCGCAGCTGGCGAATCTGCTCGCCGATGGCGCCGTACAGCGACGGGTCGCCGGAGTGCACGCGCGCCACGTCCTTGCCTTCGGCGTGGGCCTGCGCCAGCAGCGCGACGATCTCTTCCAGATTCAGCTCGGCGGTGTTCACCACGCGCGCGGCGCTGTGCCCTTCCAGTACCGCCGGCGGCACCAGGGAGCCGGCGTAGAGGATCACCGGGCAACTGCGGATCAAGCGCTGGCCCTTGACCGTGATGAGTTCCGGATCGCCCGGACCGGCGCCGATGAAGTAGACCGTCATGGCTGCTCCTGGGGTTCCACAGGGACAAAGGCCAGCGCACAGGTGGCCTGCTCGCTGCGGCGCTTGTCCACCAGCAAGCGTGCCGAGGCACCGCCCTGGGCTTCGGCCTGCAGCAGTGCCGCGGCCTCGGCCACGCTGGCGCTGCCTGTCGCCGCGCGCACCGCGTCGGAGGGCTCGCCCAGGTGTTTCTCGCAAGCGGCCAGTTGTTGCGGCGTGAACAGCGCCAGCGGCAGGTCGAGCGCGGCGGCCAGGGCGGCCAGTCCTTCCTCGTCGGCCTTCAGCGTGGCGCTGGCCAGCGCGGTGAGGTTCGACTCGTCGAGCCCGGCCTCGGCCAGCGTCTCCCGCAGCAAGGCACGCAGTTCATCGAGCGGGCAGCCCCGGCGGCAACCGAGGCCGGCAACCAGCGTCATCGTCACTCTCCTCCAAATGAAAAACCCCGCAGTCGGCTGGGCCGGCTGCGGGGTCGAGCATAGCGCGTGGATCAGGTCGACGGCGCGAAGCGGCGGAACAGCCAGGCCGCAACGAGGCCGAGCGCCACCCAGAACACCGCGTTGGTGACCAGCGAGGCAATGATGAACTCATGGGCGAGGCTTTCCGGCGCGAGGCTGGAATGCACGTCCGGCTGCGGCGCGCCGATCACATGTGGTACCACCAACAGCGCGACACCGACGATCTTCAGTGCCCAGTTGCGGCCGAACACCAACAGTGCGAGGCCGGCGGCGGTGGACGCGGCGGTGCCGATCCACCAGGTCTGCCGCAGAGTCAGCTCAGCGGCGGCGGTGCCCGGAACCTCCGGCGGCAGCCCCAACGACGGCGCCAGGGTGAACACGGCGAAACCGCCCAGGCCCCAGAGCAGGCCTTCGGAGGTCTTGCCTGGTTCGCGCAGGGTGAACAGGCCGGCCAGCATCAGCGCGAAGCCCACGGCGACCACCAGGTTGCCGCCGGTGGTGGAGAGGATGCGCTGCCAGCCGTCTTCCGGCTCCCAGGCTTCCGCGTCGTGATGGTGGCCAGCGGCGGCACCGTCGGCGTGCTCATGGCTGTGTTCGGCCATCGCTACCGGCTCGGACTTTTCATAGGTCTCCGCCTTGAGGATCAGCGGGGATACCCACAGCAACTGGACGACAGTCAGCACCAGCGCCGCGATCAGACCGGCGAAACCGGCGGTCTGGGCGATACGTTTGATCATTTTTCCTTTCCTTTTCCTTCTCCGAGCTCTCGGGTCACACGAGCCAGGCAAAGCGATGCCTCGACCGTCTCGTACGAGCAGTCAGAGGCGCATTGACTCGACCGCGCCTACGCGCAGCCGACAGAGGTCAATGACAGGGGAAGCCTGCGCTGTGGCGAGTATCGTGAGCAGCGTTGTGCACCGCTTCCAGATGCGAGAAACCGGCGAAATACACCAGCAGCGCACCGAGCAGGCTGGCGCCGACGGCCAGGGCGATGCGCTTGGAAAGGGGGATGGAAGTGCTCGACGCCTGTTGCGTCAGGATACTGCTGGACATGAACGTTCCCTCTGAAAATCAAAGTAGAGAACGCAGAGGTTGAACGCATTCGAACGCGCCACAAGGTCGCGCCACGGCCTGCGCCCGCCCACCGCGGGTTTGCCAAAACGAAGGATTCCAGGCCGGTCTCCGGGCTTGCGATATCGACCGTATGGCCGGGCGAGTCAGCCTTCCCATGCGCGAGCACAGTGGCTACCGATGACTCATCAATCGCTTACCGTTGCGGGGGCAGCGCCGGCCTTGTCCTTGTGGACGCACCGGCTTCCCGTTTCACCTCGCGCGCGACGGCGCGAGACACCTGAAACCGCGCTAGCTGACCACGAAGCCCCGCGAGCGTCAACCGCGCGGCAACCGATCCCCGGCGATTGACCGCCCCGCCTGTGCTGCGTAGCCTTCCTCCCTTCGAGGTTCTCCGGCGCTGGCCGGAGCTAAGAGGGAACGTGGAAATCTTCGGATGCGCCACGGCTGCCCCCGCAACTGTGAACAGCCTGTCTCTTCACGCGCCACTGCCGATTCGGGCGGGAAGGCGAAGAGACGACAGAGGGCTGTGAGCCAGGAGACCTGCCTCGTGACTGGTTTTCGATCTGCTGCGCGTCGGCCATGCTGCGTTGGAGGATCGCCGTGGACTGCTCATTGACTACAGTCAACTCCGCGTCCCCGGCGATCCTCCGCCTTGCCTGGCTCTAGCTCGCGAGATCCAGAACTGGTTCGTTATCAACAGACAACCGGGCGGGGTGATCCGGTGGCGACCTTCGTTGCGCGGCGAACCCGCGCGCGCGCCCTTCATCCGCCTTCCAACTTCCGCTTGCGAGGCGCGCATGAAAACCCTGGCCAAACTCCCCGTCACCATCGTCACCGGCTTCCTCGGCGCCGGCAAGACCACCCTGCTCCGCCACATGCTCGACAACGCCGAAGGCCGCCGCATCGCGGTGATCGTCAACGAATTCGGCGAGCTGGGCATCGACGGCGACATCCTCAAGCAGTGCTCCATCGGTTGCAGCGAGGAAGAGGCGGTCGGCCGCGTCTTCGAGCTGGCCAACGGCTGCCTGTGCTGCACCGTGCAGGAAGAGTTCTTCCCGGTGATGCGCGAGCTGGTGGCGCGCCGCGGCGACCTCGACCAGATCCTCATCGAGACCTCCGGCCTGGCCCTGCCCAAGCCGCTGGTGCAGGCCTTCCAGTGGCCGGAAATCCGCAACGCCTGCACCGTGGACGCGGTGATCACCGTGGTCGACAGCCCGGCCGTGGCCGCCGGTACCTTCGCCGCCCACCCCGAGCAGGTCGACGAGCAGCGCAAGCAGGACCCGAACCTGGACCACGAATCGCCGCTGCACGAACTCTTCGAAGACCAGCTGGCCAGCGCCGACCTGGTGGTGCTGAACAAGGCCGACCTGCTCGATGCCGACGCCCTGGCCCGCGTGCGCGCCGAAGTCGCCGAGGAACTGCCGCCGGCAGTGAAGATCGTCGAAGCCAGCGCCGGCCAGTTGCCGCTCTCGGTGCTGCTGGGCCTGAACGCCGAGGCCGAGCTGCACATCGACAGCCGCCCGACTCACCACGACCACGAGGGCCATGAAGACCACGACCATGACGAGTTCGACTCCTTCCACGTCGACCTGCCGGAAGTGGAAGAACGCGCCCTGCTGGATGCGCTGAATACCCTGGTCGAGCGCCACGCCGTGCTTCGCATCAAGGGCTTCGTCGCCATCCCCGGCAAGCCCATGCGCCTCTTGGTACAGGGCGTCGGCAAGCGCTTCGACAAGCACTTCGACCGCGTCTGGCGCAGCGACGAAACCCGTGGTACCCGCCTGGTGGTGATCGGCCAGGAACTGGACCAGGCCACCATCGCCAACGAGCTGCGTACTGCTCTCTCCTGATCGTGTAGGAGCGAGCTTGCTCGCGAACAGCCTCGCAGCGGGGCTTGGTTCGCGAGCAAGCTCGCTCCTACATACAGCCCAAACCGAGCAATCCCATGCACCTGCTGCGCACCCAACCCGGCGGCTTCGTCCCCGACGACGGCATCGCCCATCTGGCCCAGACGCCCGCCGAACTGGTGATCCTCTGCAGCGGCGACTCGCACCTGGCGCTGCTCGCCGAGGCCGCCCGCGCGCTGCCGGAGGACTACCCGAGCCTGCGCCTGGCCAACCCCATGCAGCTGCAGAACCACGCCTCGGTGGACCTCTACGTCGACGAGGTGCTGCAGCACGCCAGGGTCATCCTGATCTCGGTGCACGGCGGCGTCGGCTACTGGCGCTACGGCATGGAGCAACTGGCGGCGCTGGCCGAACGCGGCGTCACATTGATCGCGGTGCCCGGCGACGACAAGCCCGACCCCGAACTCACTGCCCTGTGCAGCGTCCCGCCGCAGGATGCCGAGCGCCTATGGCAGTACCTGCGCCAGGGCGGCATGGACAACGCCCGGCAGTTCTTCGCCTGCCTCGCCAACCGTCATCTGCAACGTGAATACGCCTGGAGCGAACCCCGGACCCTGCCGCGCGTGGCGCTCCATCACCCGCAGCTCGGCAACTGCGACCTCGCCCGCTGGCAGGCGGACTGGAACCCCGAGTGCCCGGTCGCCGCGCTGCTGTTCTACCGCACGCACCTGCAGGCGGCGAACACCGGCTTCATCGACACTTTCTGCGAACGCCTGCGGGCCCAGGGCATCAACCCGCTGCCCATCGCCGTGGCCAGCCTCAAGGAAACCGCCTGCCTGGACGCGGTGGAAAACCTGCTCGACAGCGCCGATGCCGAGCTGATCATCAACACCACCGGCTTCGCCCAGTCCAACCCGGAAGCCCCACAGGATCGTCCTTTCCGGCGCGACGTGCCGGTGCTGCAGGCCATCTGCTCGCTGGACAACCTCGACCTCTGGCGCGCCAACCCGCAGGGCCTCGGCCCGCGCGACCTGGCCATGCACATCGCGCTGCCGGAACTGGATGGCCGCCTCATCACCCGGCCGATCAGCTTCAAGGGCCTGGCCTGGCGCAGCGAGCGCAGCCAGAGCGACGTGGTCTGCTACCTGCCGCACCTGCCGGGCATGGACTTCGTCGCCGAACTGGCGCGACGCTGGATACTGCTGGCGCGCAAGGCCAACGCCGACAAGCGCGTGGCGCTGATCCTGGCGAACTATCCGACCCGCGACGGGCGCATCGGCAACGGCGTCGGCCTGGATACGCCGGCCGCCGCGCTGAACATCCTCCGCGCACTGGAGGCGCAAGGCTATCCAGTCGCCGGCCTGCCCGACTCCGGCACCGCGCTGATCCAGCAGCTGCTCGGCGGCGTCAGCAATGACCTCGACAGCCTCGACCTGCGCCCCTGTGCGCAAAGCCTGGCGCTGGACGACTACCTCGCCTGCTTCGCGCGCCTGCCCGCAGCCAACCAGCAGGCCGTGCGCGAGCGCTGGGGCGAACCGCAGCAGGATCCGATGTTCCGCAGCGGGCGTATGATGGTCGCCGGCCTGCGCTTGGGCCTCGGCTTCGTCGGCATCCAGCCGGCGCGCGGCTACCAGCTCGACGCGGCGGCGATCTATCACGATCCGTCGCTGGTGCCACCCCACGGCTACCTCGCCTTCTACTTCTGGCTGCGCGAAGTGTTCGGCGCCGACGCGGTGGTTCATGTCGGCAAGCACGGCAACCTCGAATGGCTGCCCGGCAAGGGCGTCGGTCTCTCGGAAGAGTGCTGGCCGGACGCGATCCTCGGCCCGCTACCCAATCTCTACCCGTTCATCGTCAATGACCCCGGCGAAGGCGCCCAGGCCAAGCGCCGCGCCCAGGCGGTGATCATCGACCACCTGATGCCGCCGCTGACCCGCGCGGAAAACTACGGCCCGCTGCGCGACCTCGAACGCCTGGCCGACGAGTACTACGACGCCTCCCTGCTCGACCCACGCCGCGCCAACGAACTGCGCGGCGACATCCTCACGCTGGTGCGCGAGACCGCTCTGGACCGCGAGCTGGGATTGCAACTGAGCGACGATCCGGAAAGCTGGCTGCCGCAGCTGGATGCTTATCTCTGCGACCTCAAGGAATCGCAGATTCGCGACGGCCTGCACGTGTTCGGCGAGTCGCCCGTGGGCGAGTTGCGCCGCGATACGCTGCTGTCGCTGGTGCGCATCCCGCGCGGCGATGGACGCGGCGGCAACGCCAGCCTGCTGCGCGCGCTGAGCGAAGACCTGCAATTGGGCCGCGACCCGCTGGATGAAGCTTTCGCCGAACCCTGGGAAGGCCCGCGCCCGGACGTGCTGCTGACCGTGAGCAACGATCCCTGGCGCAGCAACGGCGACACCCGCGAGCGCCTGGAGCTGTTCGCCCTGCGGCTGATCGACGGCGTCGGCAGCGCGCCCGGCAGCGCCAGCGCGGCGGTCCTCGCGCAACTTAACCAGCAGATCGCACCGACCCTGGATGCCTGTGGCGCCAGCGAGATCGGTCACCTGCTCGCCGGCCTCGGCGGTCGCTTCGTCCCGCCCGGCCCCAGCGGCGCGCCCAGTCGCGGGCGGGTCGACGTACTGCCCACCGGGCGCAACTTCTTCACCGTGGACGTGCGCAACCTGCCCACGCCCACCGCCTTCCGTCTTGGCTTCCAGTCCGCCAGCCGCCTGCTCGAACGTCACCTGCAGGACCACGGCGACCACCTGCGCCAGCTCGGCCTGTCGGTGTGGGGCACGGCGACCATGCGCACCGGCGGCGACGACATCGCCCAGGCGCTGGCGCTGCTCGGCGTACGGCCGGTGTGGCAGGCCGGCAGCCAGCGCGTGGAAGATTTCGAGATTCTGCCGATCAGCCTGCTCGATCGCCCACGGGTGGACGTGACGCTGCGGGTTTCCGGCTTCTTCCGCGACGCCTTCGCCAACCTCATTCGCCTGTTCGATGCCGCCGTGCAGGCGGTCGCTGCGCTGGATGAACCGGACGACCTGAACCCGCTGGCCGCCCGCGTGCGCGCCGACCAGGCACGCCTGCTGAGCGAAGGACTGGAAAGCGACGAGGCCCGGCGCCAGGCTGGCTGGCGCATCTTCGGCGCCCAGCCCGGCGCCTACGGTGCCGGCGTGCAGGGCGTGATCGAATCGCGCCAGTGGGACAGCCGCGCCGACCTTGCCGAGGCCTACCTGAACTGGGGCGGCTACGCCTACGGCAGCGGCGACGACGGCACCCCGGCGCGCGAGCGCTTCGCCCAGCGTCTGTCCGGCCTGCAGGCGGTGCTGCACAACCAGGACAACCGCGAGCACGACATCCTCGATTCCAACGACTACTACCAGTTCCAGGGCGGCATGCTCGCCGCCGCCGAGGTCATCCAGGGCCAGGCGCTGGCCAGCTACCACGGCGACCACAGCCAGCCGGACAACCCGCGCATCCGTACCCTCAAGGAGGAACTCGGCCGCGTGGTGCGCGCCCGCGCGGTGAACCCGAAATGGATCGCCGGCATGAAGCGCCACGGCTACAAGGGCGCCTTCGAACTGGCCGCGACGGTGGACTACCTGTTCGCCTTCGACGCCACCAGCGAGCTGGTCGACGACCACCAGTACCGCCTGCTGGCCGACGCCTACCTGCTGGACGACGACACCCGCGAGTTCATCCGCCAGCACAACCCCGAAGCCCTGCGCGACATCGCCGAACGCCTGGTGGAAGCGCAGCAGCGCGGCTTGTGGGAGGAGCCGGGGGAGTACCGGGAGATGCTGGAGAATCTGTTGGTGGACAGCGAGGAGCAGTGAGGGGTTTCCGGCTTTCGTAGGAGCGGATTTCGTTAAAGCCTACCTCCAGCACGGTGTGGCGCATTGACGTGTAGGAGCGAGCTTGCTCGCGAACCCGCCCGGCTTCAGTGCTGCCGGGAAACTGGTTCGCGAGCAAGCTCGCTCCTACAGGAAAAGCCTCAGCCGCGACGCAGGCGCTCCGCCGCATTCAGCAACAGCGCTTCGGTACCGCTCCAGCCCAGACAGCCATCGGTGATCGACACGCCATAGCGCAGTTCGTCAGACAACGGCTGGCAACCATCGAACAGATGACTCTCCAGCATCACGCCGCGCAGCGAAGCGTCACCGGCCAGGCGCTGGTCGAGCACGCTGTCCAGTACCGCCGGTTGGCGCAGCGGGTCCTTGCCGCTGTTGGCGTGGCTGCAGTCCACCATGATGCTCGGATTGAAGCCGAGCTTCTCGAGCCCCTGGCGAATCTGCCGCACGCTGGCCGCATCGAAGTTCGGCCCGGCGTGGCCGCCGCGCAGTACCAGATGGGTATCCGGGTTGCCCTGGGTCTGCACCAGCGAAGGGCGACCCAGCGCATCGATGCCGAAGTGCTGGTGCGGGTGCGCCGCCGAACGCATGGCGTCGGTGGCGATGCCGATGCTGCCGTCGGTGCCGTTCTTGAAGCCCACCGGCAGATCGAGGCCGCTGACCATCTCGCGGTGCACCTGGGATTCGCTGGTGCGCGCGCCGATGGCGGCCCAGCCCAGCAGGTCGTCGAAGTAGCCGGCCACCAGCGGTTGCAGCAGTTCGGTGGCGATCGGCAGGCCGCGTTCGAGCATGCCCAGCATCAGTCGGCGCGACAATTCGAGGCCGCCGGCCATGTCGCCGGTGCCGTCCAGCTGCGGATCGTAGACCAGGCCTTTCCAGCCGATGGTGGTGCGCGGTTTCTCGACGTAGGCGCGCATCACCAGCAGCAGCTGGTCGCTCACCTGCGGCGCCAGTTCGGCGAGGCGGTCGGCGTATTCGAGGGCGGAAACGGGGTCGTGCAGCGAGCAGGGGCCGATGACGACGAGCAGGCGTGGGTCGCGGCCATCGAGTACGGCACGGATCGCATCGCGGCCTTCACGTACGCGGTGGGCCATGGCGGCGGAGAGCGGCAGGCGCTGGCGCAGCTCGGCGGGGCTCGGCAGCGGTTGTTCGCGGCGGCGGGCGGAGGGCAACGGCAGGTCCAGGACTTCGGCGGACTGCTGGATATCGTGGCGGATCAGGGTGGAGGTGGAAGCGTTCATCTGACTGGCATCCTTGGCCGGCGCGGTGTTCTTTCCGCGCTCGGCGCTCTATCTAAGTGTTCGTGGCAAGGCTCGTTGGGTGGCACGCAGCGCGCTGCTAAATCGCCAGTCGGAGTTGCGGTAATAGCGGTAATAAGTGGTGTTCATGTGTCGATCCTCTGTCTGAGCGTTTTCGCTCGTTTCGATGCGGTGGGCCTTGTGGGCCGGAAAAACAAAAACCCCGGTCGGGTTGCCGACCGGGGTTTCGTGAATCTGTCTGGTTGGCGACCCTGCTTGCTAGGGCGCCTGTGGGGTATCAGGCGCGCCTTTGGCTAAACCAATACCCATAGAAGAAATAGCCGACAGCCGCGGCCAGAACCTGCGCACGAGCGACCGCGGAGCCGATGGCACCGAGGCGGGCGAGGGACTGGATGGACAGGCTGGACGGCATGATGTTCTCCGTGGAATGGGGCTCAACTTACTGCATCGCGGCGCGCCGATCAATGACTTGTCTCTATGAAGGCGATGGACATGAGTCGCGCGTCGTACGCCCGGTTCGCTACCATGCACGGACGCAATCCGCAGGAAATCCCCATGACCGCCCTTCCCCATTTCCCACTGGCTGCCGTCGTCGGCGCCGATGAGCTGAAGCTGGCCCTGTGCCTGGCAGCCATCGATCCGGCCATCGGCGGTGTGCTGATCGAAGGGCCGCGCGGCATGGCCAAGTCCACCCTGGCGCGTGGCGTGGCCGACCTGCTGGACGGCGGGCGCTTCGTCACCCTGCCGCTGGGCGCCAGCGAGGAGCGCATCGTCGGCACCCTCGACCTGGATGCCGCGCTGGGTGAAGGCCGCGCACAGTTCTCCCCCGGCGTGCTGGCCCACGCCCACGGCGGCGTGCTCTATGTGGATGAAGTGAACCTGCTGCCCGACCACCTCGTCGACCTGCTGCTCGACGTGGCCGCCAGCGGCATCAACCTGATCGAGCGCGACGGCCTGTCCCACAGGCACCCGGCGCGCTTCGTGCTGATCGGCACCATGAACCCCGAGGAAGGCGAACTGCGCCCGCAACTGCTGGATCGCTTCGGCCTCAAGGTGCAACTGCAAGGCACGCCGGCCCCCACCGAGCGCGCCGAGATCGTCCGGCGCCGCCTGGCCTTCGATGCCGCCCCGCAGGCGTTCCTCGATCAGTGGCAAGCAGCGCAGCAGGCGCTGCAACAGCGCTGTGTCGATGCGCGACGACAGCTGGCGGCGATTGCGCTGGATGACGCTGCGCTGAACGAAATCGCCGAGCGCTGCCACGCCGCTGGCGTCGATGGCCTGCGCGCCGACCTCGTCTGGCTGCGCGCGGCCCGCGCCCATACGGCCTGGCGCGGCGCCAGCGCCATCGAGGCGCAGGACATCGACGCGGTCGAGCACTTCGCCCTCGCCCACCGCCGTCGCCATGCACCGCCGCAATCGAGCACGCCGCCGCAGTCCTCTTCCAGCCAGGCCCAGGCGCCGTCCAACGCCTCCAACGGCGAAGGCCAGTGGGGCGAAATGCCCGCCCAGAGCGTCGCCATGGGCGAACGCCGGCAACTGACGGGCTGGCCAAAAAAGCTCTGAGCATCCGCCCGCGCCCGGCCCCTGGCGCGGATGCCAACCCTCGACCCGGCCAGCTCGCCGGCGGCCGCAGCGGCGCCCGCCAACAGGGCGCGCTCGGCCGCATCGACTGGCCCGCCACCCTGCGCAACGGTCGCCCGCAACGCCGCGCCGACCTGGTGCTGCGCGCCCGCAGCCGCAAGCCCGGCGAACTCTGGCTGGTGATAGTCGACGCTTCCGCCAGCACCCGTCGCCACGGCGCATTGGCACAGGCCAAAGGCTTGCTCGCGGAGACCTTCGAACAGGCCTACCGCCAACGCGCCCGCCTTGCCGTGCTGCATGCCACAGGCGCGCAACCATGCTGGCTCTGGCAAGGGCAGAAGGCGTCGGCGCAATTGCAGAACTGGCTGGAACAGCTCGGTGCCGGCGGCGGCACTCCGTTGATCGAAGCACTGCAGCTGGCCCGCGATTGGCTGGAAAAGCGCCAGCGGCAGAAGCCGGATGAGCATCAGCGCCTACTGGTGCTCACCGATGGCCGCTTGCGGGATTGGCCGGCGTTGCAGCCCCTGCCCTGTCCGAGTCTGTTGGTGGATATCGAAGGTAGCGCGGTGCGGCTGGGACGCGCGCGGAAGCTGGCGGACGAGCTGGGGGCGGAGTATCGGCGCATCGACGAAGCTGCAGCGGTCCAGCGCTGAGAGCCGCCTCTCTCCAGCCCTCAAGGCTCCCCATTCCGCCCGTACAGCAGAAACCCCGTCCGCTCGCTGAGCCGCTCGTAATACGTGGCCACGGCAGGCAGGTCAGGGCGCTGCATGGGCGTCAGGTACCAACGGTTCACCGACAAACCGAGCACGATGTCGGCAAGCGTGAAGCGCTCACCGGCCACGAAGGCACCGGTGTTCTGCAACTGCTGATCGAGGATCGACATGCAGTGGTTCCACTGCGCCTCGCTCAGGGCGACGGCGGATTCGTCGGTATGGCTCGGGCTGTTGCGCACCTTGGCCATGAACACATAGCGCCAGGCGTTGTTCAGCTCGGTGGCCTGCCAACCCATCCACTGCTCCACCCGCGCCCGCTCGCGCGGCGAGGTCGGCAGCAGGTCGTTGCGCGGGTACTGGCCGGCCAGGTAGGTGCAGATGGCATTGGACTCCCAGAGCACGAAGTCGCCGTCGACGATCACCGGCACCATGGCATTGGGATTGAGGGCGAGGAACTCCGCCGAGGCGGTGGAGCGAAAACCCGAGCCCCAGTCTTCCCGCTCGTAGGGCAGGTCCAGCTCGGCGCAGGTCCAGAGTACCTTGCGCACGTTGATCGAAGAGGCGCGTCCGAGGATTCGCAGCATGATCGTCACTCCCTGTGAGAACGGAAGACAGCATAGAGCGCGACGCGGTGCGGGCGAAACCCGGTGCTAGGCGAACGGCTCCAGCGCGCCCCACAGTGCCTCGACGCTCTCGAATGTCCGATCCACCTCCGGCAACGGCGGCCGCGCCAGGATCAGCACCGGCACGCCCCGCTCGCGGGCGACCTGCAACTTCGGCTCGGTGGCCTGGCTACCGCTGTTCTTGCTGACCAGTACGTCGGTGCCCAGGCGCTCGAAGAGTTCGCGCTCGCCGTCGAGGGTGAAGGGACCGCGCGCGCCCAGCACCTCGGCACGCCCGTTGCCCGGCAGGCTTTGCAGGCAACGCACGGTCCAGTGCTGGTGCGCGGGAATCTCGTCGAGGTGCTCAAGGGGCTCGCGACCCATGGTGAACAGCGGCCGGCGGAAGCGCTCCAGGGCTTCGATCAGCGCCGGCCAGCCGGCCACCTCGTGCCAGTCGTCCTCCGCTCCCGCCTGCCAGCCCGGTCGGCGCAGCGCCCAGCAGGGCACGTCGGCCAGTCGTGCGGCGCGGGCGGCGTTGGCGCTGATCTGCGCGGCATAGGGATGGGTCGCGTCGAGCAGCAGGTCAAAGCCCTGTTCACGGATGAACGCTGCCAATCCTTCCGCGCCGCCGTAGCCGCCGACGCGCACTTCACAGGCCAGGTCGTCCGGCACCTTGCCCAGCCCGGCGAGGCTGTACAGGTGTCGGGGGCCCAGCCGACGCGCAATGGCCAGCGCCTCGCCGATGCCGCCCAGCAGCAGGACACGCTTCATCGAGCCTCCAGGGACTCGCCGACCAGGTTGCCCTGGCGATCGATGGCGAAGACTTCCAGCCGTACTTCGGCCGGCACGATACGCCGTGCGAACGCCAGTGCGCGGGCGCAAACGGCGTCCCCCAGGGCAATTCCTTCTTCGCGGCACAGCGCCAGCGCCTGCTGGCTGGTGTTGGCCTCGCGCATGCGCTGTTGCAGGTCCGCCGACGCGCCAATCTCCGCCGCCCACTCCGCCAGCTGCGGCAGGTCGATGCTGGAGTGTCGGCTGTGCAGGTCCATGTGGCCGGCCGCGAGCTTGCTGATCTTGCCGAAGCCGCCGCAGACGCTGAAGCGCTCCACGGGCGCCTTGCGCAGGTGCTTGAGGGCGGCGCCGGCGAAGTCGCCCATCTCGATCAGCGCGGTGTCGTCGAAACCATAGCGGCGGCGCATGGCGTCCTCGCTGGCGTTGCCGGTGCAGGCGGCGAGATGGCGGAAGCCGTTGGCGCGGGCGACGTCGATACCCTGCTGGATCGAGGCGATGTAGGCCGAGCAGGAGAACGGCCGGACGATCCCGGTGGTACCGAGGATGGACAGCCCACCGAGAATGCCCAGGCGCGGGTTCATGGTCTTCAGCGCCAGCTCGGCGCCGCCCTCGACGCCGATGGTGACTTCGAAGCCGCCTGTGTAGCCACATTCGGCGGCCAGGGCGGCGAGGTTGTCGTGCATCATCTGGCGCGGCACCGGGTTGATCGCCGGTTCGCCCACCGCCAGCACCAGGCCGGGTTTGGTCACGCTGCCGACGCCTTCTCCGGCATGGAAGCGCACTCCCGCTTCGGCGCTCAGAGCAACGCGGGCGAAGACCAGCGCGCCGTGGGTGACGTCCGGGTCGTCGCCAGCATCCTTCAGCGTGCCCGCCTCCGCCCCCTCGGCAGTCAGCCGGCAGAACTCCAGGCGCAGGGTGGCGATGCGCTCCTTGGGCAAGGCGATCTGCGCCGCGTCGCTGGCTGCGCCGGTCAGCAGCAGGCGCGCCGCAGCAAGGCTGGTGGCGGTGGCGCAGCTGCCAGTGGTGTAGCCGCTGCGTAGTGGGCGGGGTTCCTCGGGAGTTTCGTCACGCATGGTTCAGTCGGCCCGCGGTTTCCAGACTTCCAACAGGGTAATCGGCAACGCCGCGCGCCAGGTATCGAAGCCTCCCAGCGGTTGGGCCTGGGCCACGGCAAGGCGGGTCAGTTCGCCGCCGATGCGCTCGCGCCAGCTCACCAGCAGCGCCTCGCTCTGCAGGGTGACGGCGTTGGCGACCAGACGGCCGCCCGGCTTGAGCTGCTCCCAGCAATGTTCGAGGACGCCCGGCACGGTCACGCCGCCGCCGATGAAGATCGCGTCGGGGCGCTCCAGTCCTTGCAGGGCCTCCGGCGCAGCGCCACAGACCAGCTGCAACGCTGGTACGCCGAGGGCGTCGCGGTTGAAGCGGATGTGCGCCTGGCGCCCATCGTTCGCCTCGATGGCCAGGGCGCGGCAGCTCGGATGGGCGCGCATCCATTCGATACCGATGGAACCGCAGCCGGCGCCAACGTCCCAGAGCAGCTCGCCCGGCCCGGGCGCCAGGCGCGCCAGGGTCACGGCGCGCACATCGCGCTTGGTCAACTGGCCGTCGTGGCGGAAGGCGTCATCCGACAGGCCGGTGGTCAGCGGCAGGCGAACGGCATCGGCGCCCGCCACGCATTCCACCGCCACCAGGTTCAGGGCGGCGCTGCTGTTCAGCGACCAGTCGCTGGCCAGGCCGTCGATACGCCGCTCGGATTCGCCGCCCAGGTGCTCCAGCACGCTGATCCGGCTCGGGCCGAAACCGCGTTCGCGCAGCAACGCGGCAATGGCGGCCGGGCTGTCGCCGTCATTACTGAGGATCAGCAGCTCCGCACCCTCATGAATCTGCGCATTGAGCGCCGCCAAAGGGCGCGCCACCAGGGACAGCAAGGTGCACTCCTGTAGCGCCCAGCCCAGCCGCGCGGCGGCCAGCGAAGCGGAGGACGGCGCGGCAAGCACGAGCATTTCCTCCGCCGGAATCTGACGGGCGAGACTCGCACCAACCCCGAACCACATCGGGTCGCCGCTGGCCAGCACACAGGTCGGCTGGCCACGCCGGCGCAGCACCGGCTCCAGGCTGAACGGGCTCGGCCAGGCCTGGCGATCGGCGCGCAGGCAGTGCGGCAGCAGCTCCAGCTGGCGCGGCGCGCCGATCACCTCGCTGGCGCCGAGCAACGCTCGGCGCGCGGCCTTGCCGAGGCCGGCGTAACCGTCCTCACCGATGCCGACGATGGTCAGCCAAGGCGTCATGGGAATTCCTCTGAAGGGGTGCGGCGATCGATCCGACGGGCAGGCTTGTCCCGCCCTCGGGCAAAGCAGGCATAATACCCGCATCGTCGGTGCTCGTAGGACGCTTCGCTGCTTGAAGGCGATGCATCCGAGAGCCGAAGAGGGAACACGGTTGAACCGTGGCTGCCCCCGCAACTGTAAGCAGCGAGTCCGCGCAATCCGACCGCATGATGATCCCTTTCATGCGGTCGATCAGGCCACTGGGTAACCGGGAAGGCCGCGCAGGATGACGACCTGTCAGCCAGGAGACCTGCCGACGAGACCAGTCGCGCGTGCGGACATCGAGCGGGGTGTATCGGTGTCGTGAAGTCCCCCGTGGGGGATTCGCAGGTCACCGCGACCCAGCCCTGGTGACCTCAGTGCACGATTCCTCCGTTCTGCCCGTCCGTCCGTCAGCCTGCCCCGGCCTGCTGCGCATCGTGGCCTCCCGCGATGGCGGCATCTGCCGCATCAAGCTGCCCTGTGGACAACTCGATGCCCGCGCCGCGCGCGCCATCGCCCAGGCGGCCGAGCGCCATGCCGACGGCGTGCTGGAAGCGACCAACCGCGCCAACCTGCAGATCCGTGGCATACACGCCGGTACCGGGAACACGCTGAGCCGCGAGCTGCTGGCCGCCGGCCTCGGCCCGCGCGAGCTGGCGGCCGACGACGTGCGCAACCTGCTGGTCAGCCCGGCCCTCGGCCTGGACATGGCATTCGACGCCAGGCAACTGGCTCACCAGTTGCTCGATCTGCTGGAAGACACCCCGCGCTTCCACAGCCTGTCACCCAAGTTCGGCATCCAGCTGGACGGCGGCGAAGCGCTGGCAATGCTGGAGCATCCCAACGATATCTGGCTGTCGGCGATGTCCGACGCTGCGGCGCCGCTGTTCGCCTTCGGCCTGGCCGGTTGCCCACCACGAAACGAGACGGATCGCCCCGCCCTCGCCGCTGTCACCGCCGAGCAGGTGCCGCTGCTGGTGGAAACCCTGTTGCACCTGTTCCTCGACCTGGCCGGCGATGGCCAGACGCGCATGCGCCATCTGCGCGAAACGCTCGGCGACAAGACGCTGCTGGAGCACCTGCAGCAACGCCTGCCCTTCGCCCTGCAACTCGGCCCGCTTGTGGATAACTGGCGTCGTCTTGCGCCGACAGCCTTCGCGCACCTCGGGATTCATCCGCAGCGCCAGCCGGAGCGCGCCATGGTCGGCGCAGGATTCGTCCTCGGACGGCTCGACAGCACCCTGCTGGTCGGCCTGGCCGATCTCGCCGAGCGCTTCAGTGGCGGACAACTGCGTCTGACGCCCTGGCAAAGTCTGATCCTCCCCGATGTGGCCCAGTCCGACGCTGCCGTCGTACTCACCGCCCTGGCAAACCTCGGGCTGCTGACCGAAGCCGCACAGCCGCTGTCGCGCATCGTCGCCTGCAGCGGATCCAGCGGCTGCGCGCGCGGCCTGGCCGACACCAAGGCCGACGCCCGGCGCCTGGCCGAGCGTCTGCGCCAAGCGCCAACGGCCGGCGTGCACCTGTGCGGTTGTCCGCGCTCCTGCGCCGCCGCCCACGTCGCGCCCTATACCCTGCTGGCCGTCGACGACGGCCGCTATGACCTGTTCCGTCGCGCCGACGGCGTCGCCGGCTTCGGCCAGCCGCTGGCGCGCAACCTTTCCCTCGATGCCGCCGGCGACCTGCTCGCCGCGCCCGGAGTCCCCACCGATGCTTGATTACATCCGCGACGGCCAGGCGATCTATCGCCAATCCTTCGCCACCATCCGCGCCGAAGCCGACCTGTCCGGCATCCCCGCCGATCTGGAAAAGCTCGCCGTGCGGGTGATCCACGCCTGCGGCATGGTCGACGTGGTGCAGGACCTGCGCTTCTCCGAAGGCGCCGGCGCCATCGGCCGCGCGGCCCTGGCCAAGGGCGCGCCGATCCTCTGCGATGCGCGGATGGTTGCCGAGGGCATCACCCGCGCGCGCCTGCCGGCCCACAACGAGGTGATCTGCACGCTCAACGACCCGGACGTTCCGACGCTCGCCCGCGAGCTGGGCAACACCCGCTCGGCGGTGGCGCTGGAGCACTGGCGCGAGCACCTGGAAGGCAGCGTGGTGGTGATCGGCAACGCCCCGACCGCCCTCTTCTACCTGCTGGAAATGCTCGATGTAGGCGCGCCGAAACCGGCGCTGATCCTCGGCTTCCCGGTGGGTTTCGTCGGCGCCATGGAGTCCAAGGACGCCCTCGCCGCCGACAGCCGTGGCGTGCCCTACGTGATCGTCCGCGGGCGCCGCGGCGGCAGCGCGATGGCGGCCGCGGCGGTGAACGCCCTGGCCACGGAGGTGGAATGATGGCTGGCCGTCTCATCGGCCTGGGCGTCGGCCCGGGCGACCCGGAACTGCTGACCCTCAAGGCCCTGCGCCTGCTGCGCGCCTCCCCGGTGATCGGCTACTTCGTGGCCAAGGCCAAGCATCATGCAGGCCAGGGCGGCAACGCCTTCGCCATCATCGAGGAGCACCTGCGCGAAGATCAGCAGCGCCTGCCGCTGGTGTACCCGGTGACCACCGAGAAGCTGGAACCGCCGCTGACCTACGAAGGGGTGATCAGCGACTTCTACGACACCGCCGCCGCCCAGGTGGCTGCGCACCTGGACGCCGGCCGCGACGTGGCGGTGATCTGCGAGGGCGATCCGTTCTTCTACGGTTCCTACATGTACCTGCACGACCGTCTTTCGCAGCGCTATGACACCGAAGTCGTACCCGGCGTCTGCTCGATGCTCGGCAGTGCGGCGGTGCTCGGTGTGCCGCTGGTGTACCGCAACCAGAGCCTGTCGGTGCTGTCCGGCGTGCTGCCCGAAGACGAGCTCAAGCGTCGCCTGGCCGACGCCGATGCGGCGGTGGTGATGAAGCTCGGGCGCAACTTCGACAAGGTCCGCCGCGTACTGCGCGAGCTGGGCCGCGACAGCGGCGCCCACTACGTCGAACGGGCCACCATGCGCGAGCAGCGCATCGTCGCGCTGGATGACGTGGACCCGATGGCCTCGCCCTACTTCTCGATGATCGTCATCCCCGGCCAGCGGTGGAACGGCTGATGCGCGCCGCCATCGTCATTCTCGGCCAGGGAGCGCTGGCCACCGCACGACGCCTCCAGGGTGCTTATCCGCAGGCGCGCGTGCTGGGCCTGAAGGAGCGCGTCAAAGGCGCCGACGAGTCCTACGCAAACTTCGGCGATACCCTGCGCCAGCTGTACCGCGACGACACCCCGATCATCGCCCTGTGCGCCGCCGGCATCGTCATCCGTACCCTCGCCCCATTGCTCGTCGAGAAGGGTGCTGAGCCGCCGGTGCTGGCCGTCGCCGAAGACGGCAGCGCCGTGGTGCCGCTGCTCGGTGGGCTGGGCGGGGTGAACCGCATGGCCCGCGAGATCGCCGCCGCGCTGGATGTGGCGCCAGCGATCACTACCAGCGGCGAACTGCGCTTCGGCGCCTGCCTGCTCGACCCGCCCCAAGGCTATGCCCTGGCCGATATCGAGCAGGGCAAGCGCTTCGTCTCCGACCTGCTGGGCGGCGATACCCTGCGTATCGAAGGTGACGCGCCCTGGCTCGATGAACTGGACCTGCCGCTGGCCGAGGACGCCGCGCACACCCTGCGCATCGACGCGCACACCACTGGCATTGCACAGAACGAACTGCGCATTCATCCGCGCATCGTGCTCGCCCACGTCACGCTGGTGGATTCGCAATTACCCCGGCGCATCCGCCAGGGCCTGGCCCAAGCCGGGTTGGCCGAAGCCTCGCTGGCCGCGCTGGTGGCACCGCGCTGCCGTATGGCCGATCCCGCCCTGGCTGGCGCCGCCGCAGAGTTGGGCGTTCCACTGCGCTTTATCCACAACGATGAAGCACTGCCGCCGGACGTGCTGCACGGCGACTCCTTCCATCTGCTCCGTGCCACGACGCCCGCCGAAGCCGAGCGCATCGGCCAGCCGCGCGGGCGACTCAGCGTCATCGGCCTAGGGCCCGGCGCCAGCGACTTCATGATCCCCGCCGTGCGACGCGCGCTGGACGAAGCACAGGACCTGCTCGGCTACGAGACCTACGTGAAGATGGCCGAGCCGCTGCGCGACGACCAGGTGCGCCACTGCACCGACAACCGCGAGGAAATGCAGCGCGCCCGCCACGCCTTCGAGCTGGCCGCCAGCGGGCGGCGGGTGGTGGTGATTTCCTCCGGCGACCCCGGCGTGTTCGCCATGGCCGCTGCGGTGATGGAAGCGCTGCATGAGAGCAGCGATCCGCACTGGCACGGCGTGGAACTGGAGGTGCTGCCGGGTGTATCCGCCGCCCTGGCCGCCGCCGCCAAGGCCGGCGCGCCGCTGGGGCATGATTTCTGTCTGATCTCGCTGTCGGATAACCTCAAGCCCTGGGAGACGATCGAGAAGCGACTCGAGCATGCCGGCGCCGCCGACCTGGCCATGGCCTTCTACAACCCCATCTCCAAGGCGCGCCCGTGGCAGCTGGGGCGCGCGCTGGAGATCGTCCGCCAGCACCGCGCGCCGGAAACCCTGGTGGTGCTCGGCCGCGATATCGGCCGCCCGGCCGAGGCACTGCGGGTGGTGACGCTCGGCGAGCTGGTGCCGGAGATGGTGGATATGCGCACCCTGGTGATCGTCGGCTCGTCCCTGACCCGCCGCTTCCCCCGCGCCGGTGGCGGCGATTGGGTGTATACGCCGCGCTGGTACCGCTGAAGAGCGGCATGGCCGCTTTTCGCAGGAGCGAGCTGCTCACGAACAGATTTCCCCGGTAGCTGCGGTGCCGGGACGTTCGCGAGCAAGCTCGCTCCTGCAACAACACCGATCCGGCGAGCACGCTTGCAAATGACCAATGGCTTATTGAAAATGCGACAAATTATCATTTGCAGCATTTCGCTCGCCCATGTCATCCACTTTCGACGTCCACGCGCTCTACAGTGACCACCACGGCTGGCTGCACAACTGGCTGCGCAGCCGCCTGGGCAATGCCGCCGATGCCGCGGACCTGGCCCAGGACACCTTCGTGCGTGTGCTGCTCAAGCCCGAGCGCATCGAACTGCACACGCCGCGCGCCTTCCTGCGGGTCATCGCCCGCGGCCTGGTGATCGACCACTGGCGGCGCGAGGAACTGGAGCGCGCCTACCTCGACGCCATCGCTCATCTGCCGGAAGCGCAAGTGCCCTCGGCGGAGGCGCGGCAGAGCATCCTGCAGTTGCTGGAAAACATTGCCCGCCTGCTCGACGGCCTCAAGCCCAAGGTGCGCAGCGCCTTCCTGCTGGCCCAATGCGAGGGCCTGCCCCATGCCCGGATTGCCGAGCAGCTTGGCGTCTCCGTGCGCTCGGTGGAGCGCTACGTCGCCGAAGCGCTGTTCCACTGCTACCAGCTGCGGTACGCCGAATGAACGGCGCCAGCCTCGCGCCCGATCCACGGGTGGTGAAGCAGGCGATCCAGTGGACCCTGCGCCTGAACGGCAATGCCGATCCCGAGTTGCTCAGCGCCTGCCAGCACTGGCGCCAGGCCAACCCCGAACACGAGACCGCCTGGCTGCGGGTACAGGCGCTGAACAGCGAACTGGCGGCCGGTTACCAGGCCGTGCCGGGCGCCCGCGTGGCGCTGGAGAACGCCACCCAGCGCGTGCAGCGGCGCCAGGCGCTGAAGCTGCTTTCCACCCTCGCGATCGGCGCCTCGGCGTTGTGGCTGGCCCGCGAGGTCGCCCCCTGGCAACGCTGGATGGCCGACTACAGCACCGCCACCGGCGAGCGCAAGTGCTTCACCCTGGCCGACGGCAGCGTGCTGCAACTGAACACCGACAGCGCGGTGAATGTGCACTTCGACTCGCGCCAGCGCCTGCTGCTCCTGGAACGCGGCGAGATGCTGCTGAGCACGGCGAAGGACACCGCGCGGCCACTGCGGGTGAGCAACCGCGACGGCCTGTTCGAGGCCCTGGGCACACGCTTCGTGCTGCGCCAGGACGAGCGCTCCACGCACCTGAGCGTCGCGGACGGTTCGGTGGCCATCGCCCCACGCGTACGCGGCCAGGCCACCGCCATCGCCAAGGCCGGGCAGACCTACGAGATCAATGGCGACAGCGCCCTGCTGGCCGAGCGCAGCAACATGGACAGCGGCGCCTGGGTCGACGGCCTGATCGTCACCCGCGATATGCGTCTGGCGGACTTCCTCGCCGAGATCGGTCGCTATCGCCATGGGCATCTGCATTGCGATGCGAGCGTGGCCGACCTGCGTCTCTCCGGGGTGTTCCGCCTGGACGACACCGATCAAGTGCTTGCCCTGCTGCCGCAGACGCTTCCCGTGCGGGTGGAGAAACGTACGGACTGGTGGGTGACGGTGAGCGCGCGGGGCTGAGCCCGCGCTGGAACGTAGGGCGGATAACGTTCGACGTTATCCGCCGTTTAGCCGGGGTAGCAAAGCACGTCGAGTTCGGCCTTGGGGCCCGTGATGGATCAAGGTACGCCGCCCAATAACATTTCTTCGCAATCGAGAATTATTTTTGTCGGGTTTCGCCGCGTCGGCCGGCAAGGAGGAATAACCCGTTCATTTCCCCTCCTCTCCGGAACCCCATCCATGCGAGCCGTTCACGTCCCGATGCCGTCCCCCACCCTGCCCAGCGCCAACCGCCTGGCCCATGCCGTACGCGGCGCCCTGCTCTGCGCGAGCCTGGGTGCCAACCTGCCGCTGACTGCCTTGGCCGCCGACGCTGCCGCCATCACCAGCAGTCGCGCCTACGCCATTCCGGCCGGGCCCTTGGGCGAGGTGCTGAACAGCTTCGCCCGCGAGGCGGGGATTACCCTGTCGGCTACCCCGGAGCAGACGCGCGGGCTGAACTCGGCCGGCCTGAACGGCACCTATTCGGTGGACCAGGGCCTATCGCGCCTGCTGCTGGACTCACCGCTGGAAGCCACGGACCAGGGCAACGGCAACTACGTGCTGCGCCCCGCCGCGCCGACCGACGTGCTGGCCATGCCGTCCAGCGATGTGTTCGCCCTGGGCAACGCGCTGGGCGAGGAAGACGGCTACCTCGCGACCCACAGCCAGATCGCCACCAAGACCTCCAAGTCCCTGCTGGAAACCAGCCAGAGCGTCTCGGTGATCACCCGCGAGCAGATCGACGACACCGCCTCCAAGACCGTGCAGCAGGCCATGCGCTACACCCCCGGCATCTTCACCGGCCAGGTCGGCGCATCGAACCGCTACGACTACGTGGTGATGCGCGGCTTCGCCGACAACAGCGTGGACAACATCTACCTCGACGGCCTGAAGGCCATGGGCGACAGCGGCACCTTCAGCTCGATGCAGATCGACCCGTACTTCCTCGAACGCATCGACGTGGTCAAGGGTCCGTCCTCGGTGCTCTATGGCCGCAGCCTGCCGGGCGGGCTGGTGGCGCTGACCAGCAAGAAGCCGCTGTACGAGGACTACCACCAGATCACCGGCACGGTCGGCAACATGGGCCAGAAGGAGCTGGGTTTCGACTTCAGCGGCCCGCTGGATGAGGAGAAGCGCATCGCCTACCGCCTGGTCGGCCTGGGCAAGGGTTCGGACACCCAGTTCGACCATGTCAAGGAAGAGCGCTACGCCATCGCCCCGACCCTGGCAATCGACTTCACCGAGGACACCACCCTGACCCTGCAGGGCTACCTGCAGCACGACCCGAACGGCGGCTACCACGGCGGCGTGCCGGCGGACGGCACGCTGTTCCACCACAACGGCCAGAAGATCTCCCGCGAGTTCTTCGACGGCGAACCGAGCAAGGACGACTTCGACCGCACCCAGCGCATGTTCGGCTACCAGCTGGAACACCGCCTCGACGACGTGTGGACCGCGCGGCAGAACTTCCGCTACCTGGACTCCGATGTGGACCTCTCGCAGGTCTACGCCTACGGCTGGACCGCGCCGGACGAGAACACCCTGAACCGCTACTTCTCCGGCGCCCGCGAGCACCTGCAGGCGTACATCGTGGATAACATCGCCCAGGCCGAGTTCGACACCGGCGCCGCCCGACACACCTTGCTGATGGGCCTGGATTACCAGCGCCGCCGCACCAGCGTGGACTGGTCCTCCGGCCAGGCCGCCCCGCTGGATGCTTTCAATCCGCACTATGGCAACGACGCCATCAGCTACTACCCCGACGACAACCACACCCGTCGCCTGGAGCAGACCGGCGTCTACCTGCAGGACCTGATCGACATCGACAACTGGCGCTTCTCCCTCGGCATGCGCGAGGACTGGGTGACCGTCGAAGACAAGAACCGCAGCACCGGCAGCAAGGCCGACGACGACTGGAAGAAATTCACCGGGCGCATCGGCGCGCTTTACCTGTTCGACAACGGCGTCGCGCCCTACATCAGCTACTCCGAGTCGTTCAACCCCAACGCCTACTCCGACCAATCCGGCACGCCACTGGAGCCGACCGAGGGCAAGCAGTGGGAAGCCGGCCTGAAGTTCCAGCCCGAGGGCAGCCGCAGTCTCTATACCGCCTCGATCTTCCACATCACCCAGGAGAACGTCGCCTCCAAGGAGCCGCAGGACAACTTCTACACCTCCGTGGGCGAAGTGCGCTCCCAGGGCTTCGAGCTGGAAGCCCACACCCAGGTCACCGACAACCTCAAGGTACTCGGCAGCTACACCTACACCGACATCACCTACACGAAGTCTCTGGACGGCAACCAGGGCCACACCCCGAACCAGGCGCCCAAGCACATGGCCTCGCTGTGGGCCGACTACGGCTTCGATGCCGGCCCGCTGGACGGCCTCTCCCTTGGAGGCGGTGCCCGTTACGTCGGCGAGACCTGGGCGGACAAGGAGAACACCCTGCGCGTGCCGGACTACACCCTGGTGGATGCGCGCATCGGCTATGACCTGTCCCGCGTCGGCCTGAAGGGGCTGGACGTCAGCCTCAACGCCAACAACCTGCTGGACAAGGACTACGTGGCGTCCTGCTACAGCCTGGACTTCTGCTACTTCGGCGAAAAACGCAACGTCACCGCAACGGTGAACTACCAGTTCTGATCGCACCGTCCAGTCGTTGCAGGGGCCCGGCCCCTGCAACTTCCTCTTACAAATACCCCCCCTATACCCCCCCTTCGGGTGAGTTCTGCCGCGAGACCACCCTCCTATCCTCGACGCTCCTGACCGCTTGCGAACACAACAAGAACAATCTGGCCACGCCAGCAGGAGCAACCATGAGTCAAACGTTCGAGACGATCGCGTCGCCCACGACCAACTCGCCGGCCTCGACCCGGGCGCTTTACCGCAAGGTGATCTGGCGCCTGCTGCCCTTCCTGGTCGTCGCCTACGCGATCAACGCCATCGACCGCCTCAACATCTCCTTCGCCAAATTGCGCATGGCCGAGGATATCGCCCTGAGCGAGGCCGCCTACGGGATCGGCGCCGGCATCTTCTACCTGGGCTACATCCTCTTCGAGGTGCCCAGCAACCTGTACATGCAGCGCGTCGGCGCCCGCGCCACGCTCACGCGGATCATGGTGCTGTGGGGCATGGTCACCGTCGCCACCGCCTTCGTCACCACCGCCAACCAGCTGATCGTCGCGCGGTTCTTCCTCGGGGTCGCCGAAGCCGGGTTCTTCCCGGGCGTCATTCTCTACCTCACCTACTGGTTCCCCAGCGAACTGCGCGGCCGGATCACCGCCGTGTTCATCATGTCGGCGATGGTCGCCGGCATCACCAGCGGACCCCTGGCCGGCTGGATCATGACCCACTTCCACGGCTGGATGGGCCTGCGCGACTGGCAGGTGCTGTTCGTCCTGGAAGGCATCCCCGCCATGCTGCTGGGGGTGTTCGGCTGGTACTGGCTGGCGGATCGCCCACGCGACGCGAAATGGCTGAGCGACGAGGAGAAGGACCGCCTGGAAGCCGCACTGGCCACCGAGCCGGAAAAATCCGGCGATCACGGCCGCTTGCTCGACGTGCTGCGCGATCCGCGGGTGTACATCGCCGGGCTGGTGTTCTTCTGCGTCTACAGCGGCTCGAACACCGTGTCGTACTGGATGCCGACACTGATCCGCGGCTTCGGCGTGGAGGACTTGAGGTCCATCGGGCTGCTCGCCAGCCTGCCCTACGCGGTGGGCATCGTCGGCATGTACCTGCTCGGCCGCAGCTCGGACAAACGCCAGGAGCGCCGCTGGCACGTCGGTGCGACCATGCTGGTCAGCGCCAGCAGCTTCTTCCTGCTCGGCCTCGTCCAGGGCCACCTGCTGCTCTCGGTGATCCTGATGACCGTCGGCGCAGCGACGGCGATGTCCGCCCTCTCGCTGTTCTGGACCATCCCACCGGCGCTGCTCAGCCCGACACGGGCAGCCGGCGGCATCGCGGTGATCAGCGCCATCGGCGGCCTGGCGGGGGTGATCAGCCAGATCGTGGTCGGGGCGATCAAGACCGCCACCGGCAGCCTGTACCAGGCCTTCGACGTGATCGGCGTGGTCCTGGCAATCGGCGCGCTGATCCTGCTGCTCGGCATTCCGGCGCATCAACTGCGAAAACGCCTGCACTGATCCACCGACGGCAGAAGGCCCCGCTTTGGCGGGGCCTTCTGCTCCGGTCTGACTAGAACTCTGCCGCCTGGCGGTGGCGTGTCTCCAATTCCAGGGAGGTGCGGTAGGCGTGCGCCTCACGCTCGGTATGGAAGATGCCGACCAACTGGCCTTCCTGGTACACATCCCAGCAACGCCCGCCCAGGGCGCGGAACTCGCGGGATTTATGGTCGTCGTCACGCTCGGTCACTGTAATGCTCATGTCTTTTCTTCTCCGGTTTTGCCACACATCAAGGCAATTCCAGAATCATTTAATTAGCTAGCTAATTAAATAGTCACTTTCGAGAAAGACTGTTGCGGACCTTCGCCAAAACGAGCGTCCCAGAAACGCAAGAGCGCAGCTCGAAGGCTGCGCTCTTGGTGACTCCAACCGCTGGGTTCAGAACGGAATGTCGTCGTCGAAGCTGTCGTAGTCCGGGGCCGGCTGCGGAGCGGGCTGGGACTGCTGCTGCGGGGCCGGACGCGGCGCCTGCTGCGGACGCTGCTGAGGCTCACGCGGGGCGCGCGGAGCGTCGTCGCCACCGGCACCCGGACGGCCGCCGAGCAGCTGCATGTTGCCGTTGATGTCGACCACGATCTCGGTGGTGTAGCGGTCCTGACCGTCCTGGCCCTGCCACTTGCGAGTGCGCAGGCTGCCTTCGACGTAGATCTGCGAACCCTTGCGCACGTACTCGGCGACAATTTCCGCCAGGCGACCGAAGAACACCACGCGGTGCCACTCGGTGCGTTCCTGCTGCTGGCCGGTCTGCTTGTCCTTCCAGCTCTCGCTGGTGGCCAGGGTGACGTTGGTCACCGCGTTGCCGTTGGGCATATAACGGGTTTCCGGATCGCCACCGACGTTACCCACCAGAATGACTTTGTTAACCCCACGGGCCATGACGCTCTCCTAAAGGCTTCAGCACGTCGCCGGCTCGGCGCCAGCCAGGCGCTCGAGGGACGTGCGATCCACTTGTTGGGAATCTACTTTGACATAAGCGGCGGCCTCTTCGATGACCACCATCACATCGCTCACACCGGGCAATGCCTTGAAACGCTCGGCCAACGAGGCATCGCGCAGCGCCTCATCGGAAAGAGGCAGACGAATGCTCGTTACATACGGCGGTTCACGCATGGTAACAGCAATCGCCAGCCAGATGGCAGCAAGGACGGCGCAGCCGATGAATACCCCGTTCAGGCCACCGTGCTGGAACATCCAGCCGCCCAGGATGCCGCCCACCGCGGCGCCGAGGAACTGGCTGGTGGAGTACACGCCCATCGCCGTGCCCTTGCCGCCGGCGGGCGAAACCTTGCTCACCAGGGACGGCAGCGAGGCCTCCAGCAGGTTGAACGCGGTGAAGTAGACGATGATGCCGAACACCAGTTCCTGCAGGCTGTCGCCGAAGGCCCAGAAGTACAGCTCGCAGAGCATCAGGGTCGCCACCGCGCCGCTCAGCACGCGCTTCATCTGGCGCTTCTTCTCGGCGTAGATGATGAACGGCACCATGCCGAAGAAGCCCACCAGCAGTGCGGTCAGGTACACCCACCAGTGCTGCTCCTTGGGCAGCCCGGCGCGTTCCACCAGCGCCAGCGGCAGGGCCACGAAGCTGGCCATGAGGATGGCATGCAGGACCAGGATTCCGGCGTCCAGGCGCAGCAGTTCGCCGTTCTTCAGGGTCGGGATCAGCGACTGCTTGGCCACGCTGGATTCGCGGTGCTGCATGCGATGGTCCGGGGTCGGCACGACGAACAGGATGATCAGCATGCCCACCAGGGCCATGCCGGCGGTGAACCAGAACAGACCGTGCAGGCCGAACCAGTGGGTCAGCACCGGGCCGGCGACCATGGCCACGGCGAAGGACACGCCGATGCTCATGCCGATCATCGCCATGGCCTTGGTACGGTGCTGCTCGCGGGTCAGGTCGGAGAGCATCGCCATCACGGCGGCGGAAATCGCCCCGGCGCCCTGCAGCACCCGGCCGGCGATGATGCCCCAGATGGAGTCGGCGTTGGCCGCCAGCGCGGCGCCGGCGGCGAATACCAGCAGGCCGACGACTATGATCGGCCGGCGGCCGATGCGGTCGGACAGGGTGCCCAGGGGAATCTGCAGGATGGCCTGGGTCAGGCCGTAAGCGCCGATGGCCAGGCCGATCAGGGCCGGGGTCGCGCCAGCGAGATCCTGGCCGTAGGTCGCCAGAACCGGCAGCACCATGAACATGCCGAGCATGCGGAACGCGAAGACCAGGGACAGGCCGGCGGCCGCGCGGGTTTCGGTGCCACTCATGCGCTCAGTGTGGGAATCGTGCATAAGCCCCTCATGGGAAGACGGATGTCGGGGTTGCGCTTCAGTGCCCCCGTGACGGCGCGCCCTTCCACTCCGCGAAGGGCCGGCTGTCGCCAACGCCGAAAAATAGCCGCGCATTCTACCAGTCCTGCCGCCCGCCGGCACACTCGCGCGACTTTGCCGCACATGGACGGCCGGCCGTATACTCAACGGTTTTCGCCCGCCATGCGAGGCCGCTGTGGACAAGATCCTCATCCGTGGGGCACGTACCCACAACCTGAAGAACATCGACCTGACCCTGCCCCGCGACAAGCTGATCGTGATCACCGGCCTGTCCGGCTCCGGCAAGTCTTCCCTGGCCTTCGACACGCTCTATGCCGAGGGTCAGCGCCGCTATGTGGAATCCCTGTCGGCCTATGCCCGGCAGTTCCTCTCGATGATGGAAAAGCCCGACGTCGACACCATCGAAGGTCTGTCGCCGGCCATTTCCATCGAGCAGAAATCCACCTCGCACAACCCGCGCTCCACAGTGGGCACCATCACCGAGATCTACGACTACCTGCGCCTGCTCTACGCGCGCGTGGGTATCCCGCGCTGCCCGGACCACGACATCCCGCTGGAGGCGCAGACCGTCAGCCAGATGGTCGATCAGGTGCTGGCGCTGCCCGAAGGCCGCAAGCTGATGCTGCTGGCCCCGGTGATCCGTGAGCGCAAGGGCGAGCACCTGGCGGTGTTCGAGGAGATGCGCGCCCAGGGTTTCGTCCGCGCCCGCGTCAACGGCAAGCTCTACGAGCTGGACGAGCTGCCCAAGCTGGACAAGAAGCTCAAGCACTCCATCGACGTGGTGGTGGACCGCTTCAAGGTGCGCGGCGACCTGCAGCAGCGCCTGGCGGAATCCTTCGAGACGGCGATCAACCTGGCTGACGGCATCGCCCTGGTCGCTCCGATGGACGATGAAGAAGGCGAAGAGATGATCTTCTCCGCCCGCTTCGCCTGCCCGATCTGCGGCCACTCCATCAGCGAGCTGGAACCCAAGCTGTTCTCCTTCAACAACCCGGCCGGCGCCTGCCCGACCTGCGACGGCCTGGGCGTGAAGCAGTTCTTCGATGCGCGCCGGGTGGTCAATGGCGAGCTGACCCTGGCCGAAGGCGCGATCCGCGGCTGGGACCGGCGCAACGTCTACTACTTCCAGATGCTCGGCTCCCTGGCCGGGCACTTCGGCTTCAGCCTGGAGGAGCCCTTCCAGGACCTCGATCCGGAGCACCAGAAGTTCATCCTCAACGGCTCGGGCCGCGAGAACGTCGAATTCCGCTACCTCAACGACCGTGGCGACATCGTCAAGCGCGCGCACCCGTTCGAAGGCATCCTGCCCAACCTGGAGCGCCGCTACCGCGAGACCGAGTCGGCCACCGTGCGCGAGGAGCTGGCCAAGTTCCTCAGCACCCAGCCCTGCCCGGACTGCCACGGCACCCGCCTGCGCCGCGAGGCGCGCCACGTGTGGGTCGGCGACAAGACGTTGCCGGCGATCACCGCGATGCCGGTGGGCACCGCCTGTGAATACGCCGAGAGCCTGACCCTGACCGGCCGCCGCGGCGAGATCGCCTCGAAGATCCTCAAGGAGATCCGCGAACGCCTGCAGTTCCTGGTCAACGTCGGCCTCGACTACCTGACCCTGGATCGCAGCGCCGACACCCTGTCCGGCGGCGAGGCCCAGCGCATCCGCCTGGCCAGCCAGATCGGCGCGGGCCTGGTGGGCGTCATGTACATCCTCGACGAACCCTCCATCGGCCTGCACCAGCGCGACAACGAACGCCTGCTGGGCACCCTCACCCACCTGCGCAACCTGGGCAACACGGTGATCGTGGTCGAGCACGACGAGGACGCCATCCGCCTCGCCGACTACGTGGTGGACATCGGCCCCGGCGCCGGCGTGCACGGCGGGCAGATCGTCGCCGAGGGTACGCCGCAGGAGGTCATGGACCACCCGGATTCGGTCACCGGCAAGTACCTGTCCGGCCGCACCAAGATCGTCGTGCCGGCCGAGCGTACGCCGCGCAACAAGAAGCAGTTGCTCAAGCTCAAGGGCGCACGCGGCAACAACCTGCAGAACGTCAACCTGGAAATCCCGGTCGGCCTGTTCACCTGCGTCACCGGGGTGTCCGGCTCCGGCAAGTCGACGCTGATCAACAACACCCTGTTCCCGATCACCGCCACCGCGCTCAACGGCGCCACCAGCCTGGAGGTCGCGCCGCACGACTCCTTCGACGGCCTGCAGCACCTGGACAAGGTGGTGGACATCGACCAGAGCCCGATCGGCCGCACGCCACGCTCCAACCCCGCGACCTACACCGGCCTGTTCACGCCGATCCGCGAGCTGTTCGCTGGCGTACCGGAAGCCCGTTCGCGCGGCTACGGCCCGGGGCGCTTCTCCTTCAACGTGAAGGGCGGCCGCTGCGAGGCCTGCCAGGGCGACGGCGTGATCAAGGTGGAGATGCACTTCCTGCCGGACATCTACGTCCCCTGCGACGTCTGCAAGGGCAAGCGCTACAACCGCGAGACCCTGGAAGTCCGCTACAAGGGCAAGAGCATCACCGAGGTGCTGGACATGACCATCGAGGACGCGCGCGAGTTCTTCGACGCCGTCCCGGCCATCGCCCGCAAGCTGCAGACCCTGATGGACGTCGGCCTGTCGTACATCAAGCTGGGGCAGAGCGCGACCACCCTGTCCGGCGGTGAGGCGCAGCGGGTGAAACTGTCCCGCGAGCTGTCCAAGCGCGATACCGGCAAGACCCTGTACATCCTCGACGAGCCGACCACAGGCCTGCACTTCGCGGATATCCAGCAGTTGCTCGACGTGCTGCACCGCCTGCGCGACCACGGCAACACCGTGGTGGTGATCGAGCACAACCTGGACGTGATCAAGACTGCCGACTGGCTGGTCGACCTCGGTCCCGAAGGCGGCTCCAAGGGCGGCCAGATCATCGCCACCGGCACGCCGGAGCAGGTCGCGGAGATGGAGGCATCGCACACCGGGCGCTTCCTCAAACCGCTGCTGGAGCGCGATCGGGCCTGATCCGCGCCGGCAGGAAAAAAGCCCCTGCTGCCAATCGGCGCAGGGGCTTTTTTCTGCTCCGCGCGCAAATAAAAAAGCCCCCGGAGCCTGAGCGCCGGGGGCCTTTGTCGAACCGAAGCTGCGGATCAGATCTGCGACTGCAGGTAATTCTCCAGCCCCATCTTCTGGATCAGCCCGAGCTGCTGCTCCAGCCAGTAGGCGTGGTCTTCCTCGGTGTCGGTCAGCTGCACGCGGAGGATGTCGCGGGTAACGAAGTCCTTGTGCTTCTCGCACAGGGCGATGCCCTTGGCCAGGGCGGCGCGCACATGGCGCTCCAGTTTGAGGTCGGCTTCGAGCATCGAAGGCACGGTCTTGCCCGGATGGATGTCGTCCGGACGCATGCGCGGCGTGCCTTCGAGCAGCAGGATGCGGCGCAGCAGGGCATCGGCGTGCTGGGTTTCCTCTTCCATCTCGTGGTTGAGGCGTTCGTAGAGCTTGGTGAAGCCCCAGTCCTCGTACATCCGCGAGTGGATGAAGTACTGGTCGCGAGCGGCCAGCTCCCCGGTCAGCAGCGTGTTCAGATAGTCGATAACCTCGGCATGGCCTTGCATCAGCCTTCTCCCTGGAACGTGACGGCAAATTAAACGGCGCTATGGTCCGGCTGGGGATGACCGGGGTCAAGCCCGTAATTGGCCGGAAACAAAGCCGCCCTCCGGAGAGGGCGGCGTGTTCCGATGCCTGAGCTTAGTCCAGCTTCAGACCGAGCGCCTTGGCGACACCCTCGCCATAGGCCGGGTCGATCTTGAAGAACAGCGCGAGCTGGCGACGCTGGATGGCTTCCGGCACGCCCGCCATGTCACCGGCGATGTTGGCGTACAGCCGCTGCCGCTGAGCCTCGTCGAACAGGCGGAACAACGCGGCCGGCTGGCTGTAGTAGTCATCGTCCACGCGGTGGTTCCAGTGATCGGCGGTGCCTTCCAAGGTCAGCGGCGGCTCGGAGTAGTCCGGCTGCTCCTGCCACTGGTTGAAGCTGTTCGGCTCGTAGGTGACGGTCATGTCGCCATTGTTGCCGTCCACCCGCATGGCGCCGTCGCGGTGGTAGATGCGCGGATTGTTGCGCGCGGCGTTAACCGGGATCTGGTGGTGGTTCACGCCCAGGCGGTAGCGGTGCGCATCGCCGTAGGAGAACAGGCGCCCCTGGAGCATCCTGTCCGGCGAGAAGCCGATCCCGGGGACGATATTCGCCGGGCTGAACGCGGACTGCTCGACCTCGGCAAAGTAGTTCGCCGGGTTGCGATTCAGCTCGAAGTAGCCCACCTCGATCAGCGGATAATCGCCGTGCGGCCAGACCTTGGTCAGGTCGAACGGGTTGTAGCGGTAGGTGGCCGCTTCCTTCTCCGGCATCACCTGCACGTACATGGTCCAGCGCGGGAAGTCGCCGCGTTCGATGGCGTCGTACAGGTCACGCTGCGAGCTCTCGCGGTCGGCCCCGACCAGCTTCGCCGCTTCCTCGTTGCTCAGGTTCTCGATGCCCTGCTGGGTCTTGAAGTGGAACTTCACCCAGAAGCGCTCGTTGCTGGCGTTGATGAAGCTGAAGGTGTGGCTGCCGAAGCCATGGACGTGGCGGTAGCTGCGCGGCAGGCCGCGGTCGCTGAAGTCGATGGTCAGTTGGTGCAGTGCTTCAGGCAGGTGCGAGAAGAAGTCCCACTTCAGGGTGGCGTTGCGCAGGTTGGTGCGCGGGTCGCGTTTCACCACGTGGTTCAGGTCGGGGAATTTCAGCGGGTCGCGGAAGTAGAAGACCGGGGTGTTGTTGCCCACCAGGTCCCAGTTGCCTTCCTCGGTGTAGAACTTCAGGGCGAAGCCGCGGATATCGCGTTCGGCATCCGCCGCGCCGCGCTCGCCTGCCACGGTGGAGAAGCGCAGGAACAACGGAGTCTGCTTGCCGATCTGGGAGAACAGCTTGGCGCGGCTGTAGCGGGTGATGTCGTGGGTGACGGTGAAGGTGCCATAGGCGGCGGAGCCTTTGGCATGCATGCGGCGCTCAGGAATCACTTCACGATCGAAGTGCGCCAGTTTCTCCAGGAACCAGACGTCCTGCAGCAGCATCGGCCCCCGCGGGCCGGCGGTCTGGACGTTCTGGTTATCGGCGACCGGCGCTCCGGCAGCGGTCGTCAGGCGGGTGTTGTCGCTCATCGTTACTCTCCTCAACGGCGGGAGCGGTATCCGCTGCTCACGGAAGCGGTGAGCGCGGCCCGACATCCCGATCGGACAATTAAGCGCCTCCACCGGCGTTGCGGCTGTTGGCCCCCTCGGCGAGCAGTGGAAGTCGGCGACGTCAGGATCGTCGAGGAGACGGGTAATGAGCCAATTTATTGATTCGAGCTCATCGATAGAGAAATACTTTTCGATAGGCGATAAAAAACCGGGCGCAAGGCCCGGTTTCTTATAAGCAAGGCGTAAACCTTACTCTGCAGCTTCTACTGCTTGGCCGCCAACAGCGCGGTCAATCAGTTCGACGTATGCCATGGGGGCATTGTCGCCGGCGCGGAAGCCGCACTTCAGGATGCGCAGGTAGCCGCCCGGACGGTTGGCGTAGCGCTTGCCCAGCTCGTTGAACAGCTTGCCTACGGCTTCTTTCGAACGGGTACGGTCGAAAGCGAGACGACGGTTGGCAACGCTATCCACTTTAGCCAGGGTGATCAGCGGCTCGGCAACGCGACGCAGTTCCTTGGCCTTGGGCAGGGTGGTTTTGATCAGTTCGTGTTCGAAGAGCGACACAGCCATGTTCTGGAACATAGCCTTGCGGTGCGCGCTGGTGCGGCTCAGGTGACGACCACTTTTACGATGGCGCATGGTTCAATTCCTTTCCAAACTTTACGTTCGGTAGCTACGACGATCAGGCAGTAGCCTTGTCGTCTTTCTTGAGACTTGCCGGCGGCCAGTTGTCGAGGCGCATACCGAGGGACAGACCGCGAGAGGCCAGAACGTCCTTGATTTCGGTCAGGGACTTCTTACCCAGGTTCGGCGTTTTGAGCAGCTCTACTTCGGTGCGCTGAATCAGGTCACCGATGTAGTAGATGTTCTCTGCCTTCAGGCAGTTGGCCGAACGGACGGTCAGCTCCAGGTCATCGACCGGACGCAGCAGGATCGGATCGATCTCGTCTTCCTGCTCTTCAACGACGGGCTCACTGTCACCCTTGAGGTCCACGAACGCTGCCAGCTGCTGTTGCAGGATGGTAGCGGCGCGACGGATAGCCTCTTCGGGGTCCAGGGTGCCGTTGGTTTCCAGATCGAGGACCAGCTTGTCCAGGTTGGTACGCTGTTCGACACGGGCGTTCTCGACCACGTAGGCAACACGACGTACGGGGCTGAACGAGGCGTCGAGCTGCAGACGGCCGATGCTACGGCTTTCGTCTTCATCGCTCGAACGGGCATCAGCCGGCTCGTAGCCACGGCCACGAGCGACTTTCAGCTTCATGTTCAGCGCGCCGTTATCGGCCAGGTGGGCGATAACATGGTCACCGTTGACGATCTCGACATCATGATCCAGCTGAATATCGGCAGCGGTCACCACACCCGAGCCCTTTTTCGCCAGGGTCAGCGTCACTTCGTCACGGCCGTGCAGCTTGATGGCCAGGCCTTTCAGGTTGAGCAGGATCTCGATGACATCTTCCTGCACACCTTCGATGGCGGAGTACTCATGGAGTACGCCGTCGATCTCGGCCTCGACCACTGCACAGCCAGGCATGGAGGACAACAGGATGCGACGCAGCGCGTTGCCCAGGGTATGGCCGAAACCACGCTCGAGGGGCTCGAGGGTGATCTTGGCGCGGGTTTGGCTGACCACCTGCACATCGATGTGGCGGGGGGTCAGGAACTCATTTACCGAACTCTGCATGGATGCACCTATTTTCTAGCCCTTACTTGGAGTAGAGCTCGACAATCAGGTTTTCGTTGATGTCGGCGGACAGATCGGCACGAGCCGGGACACTCTTGAAGGTGCCGGACTTCTTGTCGCTATCCACTTCGACCCACTCAACGCGACCGCGCTGGGCGCACAGTTCCAGGGCTTGGGCGATACGCAGCTGGTTCTTCGACTTCTCGCGAACAGCAACGACGTCACCAGCCTTGACCTGGTAGGACGGGATGTTAACGGTCTGACCGTTCACGCTGATGGTCTTGTGGGACACCAGCTGACGGGATTCGGAACGAGTGGAACCGAAGCCCATACGGTAGACGACGTTGTCCAGACGGCACTCGAGCAGCTGCAGCAGGTTCTCACCAGTGGAGCCCTTGCGGCGGGACGCTTCCTGATAGTAGCCACGGAATTGACGTTCCAGAACGCCGTAGATGCGGCGGACTTTCTGCTTCTCGCGCAGCTGCAGACCGTAGTCGGACAGACGACCACGACGCTGACCATGCTGGCCAGGAACGTTTTCTGCCTTGCACTTCGAGTCGAGGGCACGAACGCCGCTCTTCAGGAACAGATCAGTGCCTTCGCGGCGAGACAGTTTGCACTTGGGACCAATGTAACGAGCCATTTCTCACTGTCTCCTATTACACGCGACGCTTTTTCGGCGGACGGCAGCCGTTGTGCGGGATCGGGGTTACGTCGGTGATGCTGGCGATCTTGTAACCGCAGGCATTCAGCGCACGTACAGCCGACTCGCGGCCCGGGCCCGGGCCCTTGACGTTGACGTCGAGGTTCTTCAGACCGTATTCCAGAGCAGCCTGGCCGGCACGCTCGGCCGCTACCTGGGCAGCGAACGGAGTGCTCTTACGCGAGCCGCGGAAGCCCGAACCACCGGAGGTAGCCCAGGACAGGGCGTTGCCCTGACGGTCGGTGATGGTAACGATGGTGTTGTTGAAGGACGCGTGGATATGCGCGATCCCGTCAACCACCGTCTTTTTGACTTTCTTACGAGGACGAGCAGCAGGTTTTGCCATGACTAAATTCCTAAGCGATTACTTGCGGATCGGCTTACGCGGGCCCTTACGGGTACGCGCGTTGGTCTTGGTACGCTGACCGCGAACCGGCAGACCGCGACGATGACGCAGACCGCGGTAGCAACCGAGGTCCATCAGACGCTTGATGTTCATGTTGATTTCGCGACGCAGGTCACCTTCGGTGGTCAGCTTGGCCACCTCGGTACGCAGCGAATCAATCTGCTCTTCGCTCAGGTCCTTGATCTTTGCAGCCGGGCTGATGCCGGTGGCTGCACAGATGCTCTGTGCGGTAGTGCGACCGACACCATAGATGTAGGTCAGCGAGATAACAGTGTGCTTGTTATCCGGAATGTTTACGCCTGCAATACGGGCCATTCAGAAAAACTCCAATTGACAGCTACCCGGCGCCCAGGAAGCCAAGAAAGGGCGCGGATATTAGCGCTGTAAAAACAAATAATCAACCCGGCAGCACACTAGCTGCCGGGTTATAACGCGTGGTTCACACTCAGCCTTGGCGCTGCTTGTGACGCGGCTCCGCGCTGCAGATCACACGAACGACGCCTTCGCGACGGATGATCTTGCAGTTACGGCACAGCTTCTTTACCGATGCACGAACTTTCATCAGTGACTCCTCGAACCTTACGGGTCAGCGCAGCAGGCCGCTGCCATAGCCCTTCAGGTTGGCTTTCTTCATGAGGGATTCGTACTGGTGAGAAACGAGGTGCGATTGTACTTGGGCCATAAAGTCCATCACAACCACGACCACGATCAGCAACGAGGTCCCGCCAAGGTAGAACGGTACGTGGGCAGCTACGACCAGGAACTGGGGCAGCAGGCACACAGCCGTCATGTACAGGGCACCGAACATGGTCAAACGAGTCAGCACGCCATCGATGTAGCGAGCCGATTGTTCGCCCGGACGAATACCCGGAATAAATGCACCGGACTTCTTGAGGTTTTCCGCCACGTCCTTCGGGTTGAACATCAGCGCTGTGTAGAAGAAGCAGAAGAAGACGATCCCTGCACTAAACAGCAGAATGTTCAGCGGCTGACCAGGCGCGATCGCTTGCGCGACGTCCTGCAGCCAACCCAGGCCTTCCGACTGGCCGAACCAGGCACCCAGGGATGCCGGGAACAGCAGGATGCTGCTGGCGAAGATCGCGGGGATTACACCCGCCATGTTCACTTTCAGCGGCAGATGGCTGGTCTGGGCGGCAAACACCTTGCGGCCTTGTTGGCGCTTGGCGTAATGCACGGCGATACGGCGCTGACCACGCTCGATGAATACAACGAACGCGATGATGGCCACGGCCAGCAGGCCGATGGCGATCAGGGCGAAGATGTTGATATCACCTTGACGCGCGGACTCGAAGGACTGACCGATTGCTCGGGGCAGGCCTGCGACGATACCGGAGAAGATCAACATGGAGATGCCGTTGCCGACACCCCGCTCGGTGATCTGCTCACCCAGCCACATCATGAACAGCGCACCCGCCACGAAGGTGGTGACCGACACGAAGTAGAAGCCGAAGTCGTTGGAGAAGGCCACACCCTGGCTGCCCAGACCAACGGACATGCCGATGGCCTGGACGAGTGCCAGAGCGAGAGTTGCGTAGCGGGTGTACTGGCTGATCTTGCGACGCCCAGACTCACCCTCTTTCTTCAACTGCTCCAGCTGCGGGCTGATAGCGGTCATGAGCTGCATGATGATCGATGCCGAGATGTACGGCATGATCCCCAGTGCAAAGATACTCATGCGCTCCAGCGCGCCGCCGGAAAACATGTTGAAGAGGCTAAGAATGGTCCCCTCGTTCTGCCGGAACAGTGCCGCCAAGCGATCGGGGTTGATGCCCGGAACTGGGATGTGCGCGCCGATCCGATAGACGATGATCGCCAGGAACAGGAAACGCAGACGTGCCCAGAGCTCGGACAAACCACCACCGTTGCTCAGCGCAGAGAGAGCACCTTGCTTAGCCATTTAGTCCTCGATTTTGCCGCCAGCTGCTTCGATAGCCGCACGAGCGCCTTTGGTGGCGCCGATGCCTTTCAGGGTGACTGCGCGAGTAACGTCGCCGGACAGCATGACTTTCACACGCTGTACGTTCTGGTTAATCACGTTGGCATCCTTCAGGGCCTGCACGGTTACGACATCACCCTCGACCTTGGCCAGCTCGGAGGTACGCACTTCTGCGCGATCCAGGGCCTTCAGCGAGTTGAAGCCGAACTTCGGCAGACGACGGTGCAGCGGCTGCTGACCACCCTCGAAGCCCGGAGCGATGGAGCCACCGGAGCGGGAGGTCTGACCTTTGTGACCACGGCCACCGGTCTTGCCCAGACCGCTACCGATGCCACGGCCCGGACGGTGCTTTTCGCGACGGGCACCCGGCGCGGAACGCAGATCGTTCAGTTGCATGGATTAACCCTCCACACGCAGCAGGTAGTAGGCCTTGTTGATCATGCCGCGATTTTCAGGAGTGTCCTGAACTTCAACGGTGTGACCAATGCGACGCAGGCCCAGGCCTTTGACGCAAGCCTTGTGATTGGCCAGACGGCCGTTCACGCTCTTGATCAGGGTAACTTTGACAGTTGCCATGGTTAGAGAATCTCCTCGACGCTCTTGCCACGCTTGGCCGCTACCGACTCAGGGGACTGCATGTTCTTCAGGCCCTTGAAGGTTGCGTAGACCACGTTCACCGGGTTGGTGGAGCCGTAGCACTTCGCCAGAACGTTCTGCACACCGGCCACTTCCAGGACGGCACGCATGGCGCCGCCGGCGATGATACCGGTACCTTCGGAAGCCGGCTGCATGTACACCTTGGAGGCGCCATGGGCGGACTTGGTCGGGTACTGCAGGGTGGTGCCGTTCAGATCAACCTGGATCATGTTGCGGCGAGCAGCTTCCATGGCCTTCTGGATGGCAGCCGGCACTTCACGCGCCTTGCCACGACCGAAGCCAACACGGCCCTTGCCATCGCCAACCACGGTCAGCGCGGTGAAGGCGAAGATACGGCCACCTTTAACGGTTTTGGCGACGCGGTTAACTTGAACCAGCTTCTCGATGTAGCCTTCGTCGCGCTTTTGATCGTTGTTTGCCATAACTTAGAACTCCAGACCGCCTTCGCGAGCGGCATCAGCCAGGGCCTTGATACGGCCGTGGTACTTGAAGCCAGAACGGTCGAACGCCACCTGAGTGACGCCGGCAGCCTTGGCGCGTTCGGCGACCAGTTGACCAACTTTCTTGGCTGCGTCGATGTTGCCGGTGGCACCTTCGCGCAGTTCCTTGTCCAGGGTCGAGGCGCTGGCCAGGACCTTGCCGCCATCGGCCGCAATGACCTGGGCGTAGATGTGCTGGGAGGAGCGGTACACGCAGAGGCGTACGGCTTCCAGTTCGCGCATCTTCAGGCGTGCCTTGCGAGCGCGGCGCAGACGGGTTTCTTTCTTGACGCTCATTTGCTATGCCCTACTTCTTCTTGGCTTCTTTACGAAGGACGACTTCGTCGGCGTAACGCACGCCCTTGCCTTTGTACGGCTCCGGCGGACGGAAGTCGCGGATTTCCGCGGCAACCTGGCCAACCAGCTGCTTGTCGATGCCCTTGATCAGGATATCGGTCTGGCTGGGGGTTTCCGCGACGATGCCGGCAGGCAGTTCGTAATCAACCGGGTGGGAGAAGCCGAGAGCCAGGGACAGCACTTGGCCTTTGGCCTGCGCCTTGTAACCAACGCCGACCAGCTGGAGCTTGCGCTCGAAGCCCTGGCTGACGCCGATTACCATGTTGTTGACCAGAGCACGGGTAGTACCGGCCATGGCACGGGTCTGCTGGTCGCCGTTACGCGCAGCGAAACGCAGCTCACCGTTGTCCTGAATGACTTCGACGGACGGGTGGACTTTCAGCTCGAGAGCGCCTTTGGCACCCTTGACCGAGAGGTCCTGACCAGCCAGCTTGATTTCAACGCCGGCGGGCAGTTTGACGGGGTTCTTAGCAACGCGAGACATGCTGATTCCCCTTAGAACACAGTGCAGAGCACTTCGCCACCAACACCAGCGGCACGGGCAGCACGATCAGTCATCACACCCTTGTTGGTGGAGACGATCGACACACCCAGGCCACCGCGTACTTTCGGCAGCTGGTCTACGGATTTGTACTGGCGCAGGCCAGGACGGCTGATTCGCTTCACTTCCTCGATGACAGGCTTGCCTTCGAAGTACTTCAGCTCGATCGACAGCAGAGGCTTGGCCTCGGCGCTGACTTGGAAATCCGCAATGTAACCTTCGTCCTTGAGGACTTTGGCGACTGCCGCTTTCAGCTTGGAAGACGGCATGCTCACGACGGTCTTCTCAGCCATCTGGGCATTACGGATGCGAGTTAGCATGTCTGCTAACGGGTCCTGCATACTCATGGGCTTAATGCTCCTGATACAAAAGATAAGCCTTCAACTTCATAACTCGCCCTTAAAACGCCAGGCGAACTAAAACCCAGGCTCAGGGGAGCCGGGTATTCTAGAGATCGCTCAAAAACGAATCAAGCCCCACGAGGGGGCTTGGTTCGTTAAGCGATCAACGGAGCCGTTGCCGGCTCCGCCAACGACTTACCAGCTGGCTTTCACCAGGCCCGGTACGTCGCCGCGCATTGCAGCTTCGCGCAGCTTGTTACGGCTCAGACCGAACTTGCGGTAGAAGCCGTGCGGACGACCGGTCAGGCGGCAGCGGTTACGCAGGCGGCTGGCGCTCGCGTCACGAGGCTGCTTCTGCAGGGCGACCTGGGCGTTCCAACGCTCTTCCGCAGAGGAGTTCGGATTAGCGATGATCGCTTTCAGCTCGGCACGCTTTTTGGCGTACTTGGCTACCGTTTGCTGACGCTTCAGCTCACGGTTCTTCATGCTCTCTTTAGCCATGGTCCTACTCCAATCAGTTGCGGAACGGGAAGTTGAAGGCGCGCAGCAGGGCACGACCTTCATCATCCGAACGAGCGGTGGTGGTCAGAGTGATATCCATACCGCGGAGGGCATCGATCTTGTCGTAATCGATTTCCGGGAAGATGATCTGCTCTTTGACGCCCATGCTGTAGTTGCCACGACCGTCGAAGGACTTGGCGTTCAGACCGCGGAAGTCACGCACGCGCGGCAGGGAGATCGACAGCAGACGGTCCAGGAACTCGTACATGCGATCGCCACGCAGGGTGACTTTCACGCCAATCGGCCAGCCTTCACGGATCTTGAAACCGGCGATGGACTTACGGGCGTAAGTCACAACCGGCTTCTGACCCGCGATCTTTTCCAGATCGGCTACGGCGCTCTCGATGACTTTCTTGTCACCAACAGCCTCGCCAAGACCCATGTTCAGGGTGATTTTGGTAACGCGCGGAACTTCCATCACGTTCGCCAGCTGAAGCTCTTGCTTCAGCTTGGGAGCGATTTCCTTCCGATAAATTTCTTTCAATCGTGCCATGGTGATCTACCTAGCTCCCTCAAGCCTGAACCGGTTTCTGGGTCGACTTGAAGACACGAATCTTCTTACCGTCTTCGACCTTGAAGCCAACGCGATCAGCCTTGTTGGTTTCAGCGTTGAAGATGGCGACGTTGGAGACGTGCAGAGGCGCCTCCTTCTCGACGATCCCGCCTTGCTGGTTGAGCATGGGGTTGGGCTTGGTGTGGCGCTTGATCAGGTTCACGCCACCAACGACCAGACGGTCGTCAGCGAGAACTTTCAGCACCTTGCCACGCTTGCCCTTGTCCTTGCCGGCAATGACGATGACTTCGTCGTCACGACGAATTTTTTGCATGACGGCTACTCCTTACAGCACTTCAGGGGCAAGGGAGACGATCTTCATGAACTTCTCGGTACGAAGTTCACGAGTCACCGGCCCGAAGATACGGGTGCCGATCGGCTCCTGCTTGTTGTTCAGCAGGACGGCGGCGTTGCCGTCGAAGCGAATGATGGAACCGTCGGTACGACGTACGCCGTGCTTGGTGCGAACGACCACGGCAGTCATTACCTGGCCCTTCTTCACCTTGCCACGAGGAATCGCTTCCTTGACGGTGACCTTGATGATGTCGCCAATGCCGGCGTAACGGCGGTGGGAACCGCCGAGTACCTTGATGCACATTACGCGACGCGCGCCGCTGTTGTCAGCGACATCGAGCATGGATTGAGTCTGAATCATCTTCTATCTCCGACCCTTAGACTTCAACCGCGCGCTCGACGATATCAACCAGGGTCCAGGCCTTGGTCTTGGCCAGCGGACGGGTCTCGCGGATGGTGACCAGGTCACCAACGCGGCACTGATTGGTTTCGTCGTGGGCGTGCAGTTTGGTCGAACGCTTCACGTATTTGCCGTAGATCGGGTGCTTGACGCGACGCTCGATCAGAACGGTAACGGTCTTGTCCATCTTGTCGCTGACGACGCGGCCGGTCAGCGTACGGACGGTGTTCTGAGCTTCAGCCATGATTACTTACCTGCTTGCTGGTTGAGCACAGTTTTAACGCGAGCGATGTCGCGCTTCACTTGCGAGAGCAGGTGAGACTGCCCCAACTGGCCAGTTGCCTTCTGCATGCGCAGATTGAACTGGTCGCGCAGCAGGCCGAGCAGTTGCTCGTTCAGCTGCTCAACGGATTTTTCACGAAGTTCATTCGCTTTCATCACATCACCGTCCGCTTAACAAAGGAGGTGGCGAGCGGCAGCTTTGCAGCAGCCAGGGCGAATGCCTCACGCGCCAGCTCTTCGGATACACCCTCGATCTCGTACAGGACCTTGCCCGGTTGAATCTGGGCTACCCAGTACTCGACGCCGCCCTTACCTTTACCCATACGTACTTCCAGGGGCTTCTTGGTAACAGGCTTGTCGGGGAATACGCGAATCCAGATCTTGCCGCCACGCTTAACGTGACGGGTCAGCGCACGACGTGCGGACTCGATCTGACGCGCGGTGAGACGGCCACGACTGGTTGCCTTGAGGGCGAACTCGCCGAAGCTGACTTTGGAACCGCGATGAGCCAGGCCACGGTTGTGACCGGTCATTTGCTTGCGGAACTTCGTACGCTTAGGTTGCAGCATTTGCGTACTCCTTACTTAGCAGCTTTTTTACGAGGAGCGGGCGCTACAGGCTTCAGCTCTTCCTGGCGGCCACCGATGACCTCGCCTTTGAAGATCCAAACCTTCACACCGATCACACCGTAGGTGGTGTGCGCTTCGTAGGTTGCGTAGTCGATGTCGGCACGCAGGGTGTGCAGGGGCACACGACCTTCGCGATACCACTCGGTACGAGCGATTTCAGCGCCGCCCAGACGACCGCTTACCTGGATCTTGATGCCTTTGGCACCAATGCGCATGGCGTTCTGTACGGCGCGCTTCATGGCGCGACGGAACATGACGCGACGCTCCAGCTGCTGAGCTACGCTTTGCGCAACCAGCATACCGTCGAGTTCCGGCTTGCGGATCTCTTCGATGTTGATGTGCACAGGCACACCCATTTGCTTGGTCAGGTCCTGACGCAGCTTCTCAACATCTTCACCTTTCTTGCCGATCACGATGCCGGGACGAGCGGTGTGGATGGTGATGCGTGCAGTTTGAGCCGGACGATGGATATCGATACGGCTTACGGACGCGCTTTTTAGTTTGTCTTGGAGATACTCACGTACCTTCAGGTCGGCGAACAGATAATCGGCGTAAGTGCGCTTATCTGCGTACCAAACGGAGGTGTGCTCCTTGACGATACCCAGGCGGATGCCATTGGGATGTACTTTCTGACCCATCTGATCGACTCCGTTACTTGTCCGCAACCTTGACAGTGATATGGCAAGACCGCTTGACGATGCGATCAGCACGGCCTTTGGCACGCGGCATGATGCGCTTGAGCGAACGACCTTCGTTGACGAAGACGGTGGAAACCTTCAGGTCATCCACATCGGCGCCTTCGTTGTGCTCGGCGTTGGCCACGGCCGACTCCAGCACTTTCTTCATGATCTCGGCGGCTTTCTTGTTGCTGAAAGCCAGGAGGTTGAGCGCATCGCCCACCTTCTTCCCGCGGATCTGGTCGGCGACCAAGCGGGCTTTCTGGGCGGAGATACGAGCGCCCGAGAGCTTAGCGGCTACTTCCATCTTCCTTACCCCTTAACGCTTGGCTTTCTTGTCCGCAGCGTGCCCACGATAAGTGCGGGTAGCAGCGAACTCGCCGAGTTTGTGACCGACCATGTCTTCGTTGACCAGGACCGGCACGTGTTGACGGCCGTTGTGGACAGCGATGGTCAGACCAACCATGTGCGGCAGGATCATCGAACGGCGCGACCAGGTCTTGATCGGCTTGCGGTCGTTCTTTTCCACCGCCACTTCGATCTTCTTCAGCAGGTGAAGATCGATAAAAGGACCTTTTTTCAGAGAACGTGGCACTGTCGTATCCCTCTATTTACTTGCGGCGACGGACGATCATGTTGTCGGTACGCTTGTTCGCGCGAGTCTTCTTACCCTTGGTCTGAAGACCCCACGGCGATACCGGATGACGACCAGCAGAGGTACGACCTTCACCACCACCATGCGGGTGGTCGACCGGGTTCATGGCAACACCACGAACGGTCGGGCGAACGCCACGCCAGCGCTTGGCACCAGCTTTACCCAGCGAACGCAGGCTGTGCTCGGAGTTCGAGACTTCACCCAGGGTCGCACGGCAGTCAGCCAGGACTTTGCGCATCTCGCCGGAGCGCAGACGCACGGTTACGTAGGCACCTTCACGGGCAACCAGCTGAGCCGAAGCGCCAGCGGAGCGAGCGATCTGAGCGCCTTTGCCAGGCTTCAGCTCGATACCGTGGATGGTGCTACCCACCGGGATATTGCGCAGCGGCATGTTGTTGCCGGCCTTGATCGGAGCGCCGATACCGGAGATCAGTTGATCACCAGCCACCACACCTTTCGGGGCGATGATGTAGCGACGCTCGCCGTCCGCGTATTTCAGCAGAGCGATGTGAGCAGTACGGTTCGGATCGTATTCGACGCGCTCAACGATGGCAGGGATGCCATCCTTGTTGCGGCGGAAGTCGACCAGACGATAGTGCTGCTTGTGGCCACCACCGATATGACGAGTGGTGATACGACCGTTGTTGTTACGGCCGCCCGACTTGGACTTCTTCTCGAGCAGGGGAGCGAACGGAGCACCTTTGTGCAGGTCCTGGTTCACTACCTTGACGACGAAACGACGACCAGCGGAAGTCGGTTTGCATTTAACGATTGCCATGATGCACCCCTTTACTCAGCGCCAGCTGCGAAATCGAGATCCTGGCCCGGCTGGAGAGCGATGTACGCTTTTTTCCAGTCGTTACGCTTGCCCAGGCCGCGAACGGTACGCTTGGTCTTGCCCTGAACGTTCAGGGTGGTGACGCGACGTACTTTCACGCCGAACAGGCTTTCTACGGCCTTCTTGATTTCCAGCTTGGTTGCATCAGTGGCAACCTTGAAAACGAATTGGCTGTTGCCGTCCGCCAGGCCGGTGGCCTTCTCGGAGATATGCGGGCCCAGCAGCACCTTGAATACGCGTTCCTGGTTCATGCCAGCAGCTCCTCGAACTTCTTCACGGCAGACACGGTGACCAGCACCTTGTCGTAGGCAATGAGGCTGACCGGATCGGAAGCCTGGACGTCACGTACGTCGACGTGGGCCAGGTTGCGAGCTGCCAGGTACAGGTTCTCATCGACGCCTTCGGTGACGATCAGTACATCTTTCAGGCCCAGGCCTTCCAGCTTGCTGACCAGACCCTTGGTCTTCGGTGCGTCGACAGCGAAGTCGGCAACGACAACCAGACGATCCAGACGAACCAGCTCGGAGAGGATGGAGCGCAGAGCAGCGCGGTACATCTTCTTGTTGAGCTTCTGGGAGTGATCCTGGGGCTTGGCTGCGAAGGTCGCGCCACCGCCACGCCAGATGGGACTGCGGATGGTGCCAGCACGAGCACGACCGGTGCCCTTCTGACGCCACGGCTTCTTGCCACCGCCGGAGACTTCGGAACGAGTCTTCTGAGCCTTGGTGCCCTGACGACCGCCAGCCATGTAGGCGACGACAGCCTGGTGAACCAGAGTCTCGTTGAATTCGCTGCCAAAGGTACGCTCGGAAACTTCGATCGCCTGAGCGCCATTTACATTCAGTTGCATCTCAGCTTCCTCTCTTAACCGCGAGCCTTGGCTGCCGGACGCACCAGCACATCACCACCGGTAGCGCCGGGAACGGCACCTTTGACCAGCAGCAGATTGCGCTCTGCATCGACACGTACGACTTCCAGGGATTGAACGGTTACACGCTCAGCACCCAGGTGGCCGGACATTTTCTTGCCCTTGAACACTCGACCAGGAGTCTGGCACTGGCCGATGGAACCCGGGACGCGGTGGGAAACGGAGTTACCGTGGGTGTTATCTTGACCACGGAAGTTCCAGCGCTTGATGGTACCGGCAAAGCCTTTACCCTTGGACTCGCCGGTAACGTCTACCAGCTGGCCAGCCTGGAACAGCTCGACGGTGATTGCATCACCGGCGTTGTAGGCTTCCTCGTCCAGACGGAATTCCCACACGCCGCGACCGGCGGCGACATTCGCCTTGGCGAAGTGACCGGCTTGCGCCTTGGTCACACGGGAAGCACGACGCTCGCCGACAGTCACCTGGACCGCGCGGTAGCCATCGCTCTCTTCGTTCTTGAACTGGGTGACGCGATTCGGCTCGACCTCAATGACCGTGACCGGAATGGAGACACCATCTTCGGTGAAAATGCGGGTCATGCCGCACTTACGACCGACAACACCAATTGTCATCTTTAGAACCTCTTTAGTGTACGGGGCTTTCACCCGCTATGGCCGCCCATTTCAGAGCGTTACACGACCAATGCCGAAGGCATTAGCCGAGGCTGATCTGTACTTCGACGCCAGCAGCAAGGTCGAGCTTCATCAGCGCGTCGACGGTTTTGTCGGTCGGCTGAACGATGTCGAGAACACGCTTGTGGGTACGAATTTCGTACTGGTCACGAGCGTCCTTGTTGACGTGCGGGGAAATCAGCACGGTGTAACGTTCCTTGCGGGTCGGCAGAGGAATCGGACCACGCACCTGAGCGCCAGTACGTTTCGCGGTTTCCACGATTTCCTGGGTAGATTGGTCGATCAGGCGATGGTCAAAAGCCTTCAACCGAATACGGATTTGTTGATTTTGCATTTGACCTCAGACTCCAAGTTGCCATTCCCAACGGACGGACTCCGCCCGTTAAAAGGAGGCGCAATTGTACGGATGCACCTTGGGGGTGTCAATATTTAACCAACTCAATGAAAAAGGGACCCCGAGGGGTCCCTTTTTCTGGAGCGGATCAGCGATTACTCGATGATCTTGGCAACCACGCCGGCGCCAACGGTACGGCCGCCTTCGCGAATCGCGAAGCGCAGGCCATCTTCCATGGCGATCGGAGCGATCAGGGTGACAACCATCTTCACGTTGTCGCCCGGCATTACCATCTCAACGCCTTCCGGCAGTTCGCAGTTGCCGGTCACGTCGGTGGTACGGAAGTAGAACTGCGGACGGTAGCCCTTGAAGAACGGGGTGTGACGACCACCTTCTTCCTTGGACAGCACGTACACTTCGCACTCGAACTTGGTGTGCGGCTTGATGGTGCCCGGCTTGGCCAGAACCTGGCCACGCTCTACGTCTTCACGCTTGGTGCCGCGCAGCAGGACGCCGACGTTCTCACCAGCACGACCTTCGTCGAGCAGCTTGCGGAACATTTCAACGCCGGTGCAGGTGGTCTTGGTGGTCGCCTTGATGCCGACGATTTCCACTTCTTCCTGAACCTTGACGATGCCGCGCTCAACACGACCGGTTACCACGGTGCCACGACCGGAGATCGAGAACACGTCTTCGATCGGCATCAGGAACGGCTGGTCGATTGCACGAACCGGCTCAGGGATGTAGGAGTCCAGGGTCTCTACCAGCTTGCGCACGGCGGAAACACCCATCTCGTTGTCGTCCTGGCCGTTCAGAGCCATCAGAGCGGAACCAACGACGATCGGGGTGTCATCACCCGGGAAGTCGTAGGTGTTCAGCAGGTCGCGAACTTCCATCTCGACCAGTTCCAGCAGCTCGGCGTCGTCAACCATGTCGGCCTTGTTCAGGAACACGACAATGTAAGGAACGCCCACCTGACGGGACAGCAGGATGTGCTCGCGGGTCTGCGGCATGGGGCCGTCAGCAGCCGAGCAAACCAGGATCGCGCCGTCCATCTGGGCAGCACCGGTGATCATGTTCTTCACGTAGTCGGCGTGGCCCGGGCAGTCTACGTGCGCGTAGTGGCGAACGGGCGAATCGTATTCAACGTGAGAGGTGTTGATGGTGATACCACGAGCCTTCTCTTCCGGCGCGTTGTCGATCTGGTCGAAAGCGCGAGCGGAGCCACCCCAGGTCTCGGAGCAGACCTTGGTCAGAGCAGCGGTCAGAGTGGTTTTACCGTGGTCAACGTGACCGATGGTGCCAACGTTGACGTGCGGTTTGTTACGTTCGAATTTTTCCTTAGCCACGACAGTAAACCTCGTACTTAAAGGGCTGAATCAAGCTTGTTTTTTAACGAGAGCTTCGACGATGTTCGACGGAGCCTCGGCGTACTTGGAGAATTCCATAGAGTAGCTTGCGCGACCCTGGGACATGGAACGCACGTCGGTTGCGTAACCGAACATTTCGCCCAGCGGAACCTCGGCACGAATCACCTTACCGGAGACCGAGTCTTCCATCCCCTGAATCAGACCACGACGACGGTTCAGGTCACCCATCACATCGCCCATGTAGTCCTCAGGAGTCACCACCTCTACCTTCATGATCGGCTCAAGCACCTTACCACCACCCTTCTGGGCCAGTTGCTTGGTCGCCATGGAAGCAGCGATCTTGAACGCCATCTCGTTGGAGTCGACGTCGTGGTAGGAACCATCGAACACGGTAGCCTTCAGGCCGATGAGCGGATAGCCGGCAACAACGCCGTTCTTCATCTGCTCTTCGATACCCTTCTGGATCGCCGGGATGTATTCCTTCGGAACCACACCGCCCACGACTTCGTTGGTGAATACCAGACCTTCGGTGATGTTGCCCTTCTCGTCCACATCCGGAGTCGAGAAGCGGATCCAGCAGTGACCGAACTGGCCGCGACCGCCGGACTGGCGAACGAACTTGCCTTCGATCTCTACGTTGTCCTTGGAGATGGTTTCACGGTAGGAAACCTGCGGCTTGCCGATGTTGGCCTCGACGCCGAACTCGCGCTTCATGCGGTCGACGAGGATGTCCAGGTGCAGCTCACCCATACCGGAGATGATGGTCTGGCCGGTTTCTTCGTCGGTCTTGACGCGGAACGACGGGTCTTCCTGGGCCAGCTTGCCGAGGGCGATACCCATCTTCTCCTGGTCAGCCTTGGTCTTCGGCTCTACAGCTACCGAGATTACCGGCTCCGGGAAGTCCATACGCTCGAGGATGATCGGCTTCTCGATGTCGCACAGGGTGTCACCGGTGGTGACGTCCTTCATGCCGATCAGAGCCGCGATGTCGCCAGCGCGCACTTCTTTGATCTCGTCACGCTGGTTGGCGTGCATCTGCACCATACGACCAACGCGCTCTTTCTTGCCCTTGACGGAGTTGACGACCGACTGGCCGGACTCCAGAACACCCGAGTAGACGCGAACGAAGGTCAGAGTACCTACGAACGGGTCGGTAGCGATCTTGAACGCCAGAGCGGAGAACGGAGCGTTGTCGTCAGCCGGACGCTCGTCGTGGATTTCGTTGTCATCAGTGCTGTCCGGGTGGACGCCCTGAATCGCCGGAATCTCGGTCGGAGCAGGCAGGAAGTCGATAACGGCGTCGAGAACCAGGGGCACGCCCTTGTTCTTGAAGGAGGAGCCGCAGACAGCCGGAACGATTTCGCAGGCGATAGTACGCTGACGCAGGCCGGCCTTGATGTCTTCGATCGACAGCTCGCCCTCTTCCAGGTACTTGTTCATCAGCTCTTCGTTGGCCTCGGCAGCAGCCTCGACCATGTTGTTGCGCCATTCGTTGGCCAGATCGACCAGCTCGGCAGGGATCTCTTCCTCACGGTAAGAGGTGCCCTTGTCGTCTTCGTTCCAGTAGATGGCCTTCATCTTCATCAGGTCGATCTGACCCTGGAAGTCATCTTCTGCACCGATGGCCAGCTGAACCGGAACCGGGGTGTGGCCCAGACGGTTCTTGATCTGACCGACGACGCGCAGGAAGTTGGCGCCAGCGCGGTCCATCTTGTTCACGTAAACGATACGCGGAACACCGTACTTGTTGGCCTGACGCCATACGGTTTCGGACTGCGGCTCAACGCCGGAGGTGCCGCAGAACACAACGACGGCGCCGTCCAGTACGCGCAGGGAGCGCTCAACTTCAATGGTGAAGTCTACGTGGCCGGGGGTGTCGATGACGTTTACGCGGTACTTGTCGTACTGGCCGCGCGAACCTTCCCAGAAGGTGGTGATCGCAGCGGAAGTAATGGTGATACCACGCTCCTGCTCCTGCACCATCCAGTCGGTGGTAGCAGCGCCGTCGTGTACCTCACCCATCTTGTGGCTGAGACCTGTGTAGAACAGGATCCGCTCGGTAGTGGTGGTCTTGCCCGCGTCAACGTGGGCGCAGATACCAATGTTCCGGTAGCGGTTGATTGCTGTATTACGAGCCATAAAGCCCTCGCAGAAGTATTGATGCCGTAATTAGAAGCGGTAGTGCGAGAACGCTTTGTTGGCTTCAGCCATACGGTGCACGTCTTCACGCTTCTTGACGGCAGCGCCTTTGCCTTCAGCGGCATCCAGCAGCTCGCCTGCCAGGCGCAGGGCCATGGACTTCTCGCCACGCTTGCGGGCGAAGTCCACCAGCCAACGCATGGCCAGTGCATTACGACGGGACGGGCGTACTTCGACCGGAACCTGGTAGGTAGCACCGCCGACACGGCGGGACTTCACTTCGACCAGCGGAGCGATGGCGTCGAGTGCTTTTTCGAAGAGTTCCAGGGGGTCACCTTTACTGCGCTCTTTGACCTTGTCCAGAGCACCGTAAACGATACGCTCGGCAACGGCTTTCTTGCCGCTTTCCATCACGTGGTTCATGAACTTGGCCAGAATCTGGCTTCCGTATTTCGGATCGGCCAGGATCTCACGTTTGGCCGCTACACGACGTCTTGGCATTGATAAGCCCTCAAACGGTCTTCAGGTTAGCTCGGGACCAGGCCCGACCTTACTCTTATCGACTCAGCAAATAGGAAAACAAAATTACTTCGGACGCTTGGCGCCGTACTTGGAACGACCCTGCTTACGGTCTTTGACGCCGGAGGTATCCAGCGAACCGCGCACGGTGTGGTAACGCACACCCGGGAGGTCCTTTACACGACCGCCGCGGATCAGCACTACGCTGTGCTCTTGCAGGTTGTGACCTTCACCACCGATGTACGAGGAAACCTCGAAACCGTTGGTCAGACGAACACGGCACACTTTACGCAGTGCGGAGTTCGGCTTCTTCGGGGTGGTGGTGTATACGCGGGTGCATACGCCGCGACGCTGAGGGCAGTTCTGCAGGGCAGGAACGCCGCTCTTGTCTACCAGGCGCTTGCGCGGTTTGCGCACCAGCTGGTTGATAGTTGCCATCTATAGCTCCACTGATTGTCTTACGACACTTAAAAACGAAAATGGGCAGAGCATGAGCCCTGCCAATTTTCGGGGTACAAGATACTAATGAGCTTCCTGTACACCGTCAAGACAAAGCCCCGGTTGTCAAGACAACCGGGGCTTTGTTTGAGGCTTAGTTACCGCTCAGATTGAGCGCTTCGGCCAGTGCAGCTTCGGCTTCGCTCGCGCTGACGCGCTGCGGTTTGCCGAGGTCGCGCTGACGCTTGCGCTCGCTGTGGTAAGCAAGGCCGGTACCTGCCGGGATCAGACGACCCACGACCACGTTTTCCTTCAGGCCGCGCAGGAAGTCGCGCTTGCCGGTGACCGCCGCCTCGGTGAGGACGCGGGTGGTCTCCTGGAAGGAAGCCGCCGAGATGAACGACTCGGTGGACAGCGAGGCCTTGGTGATACCCAGCAGGACGCGCTCGTACTTGGCCGGGAACTTGTCCTGGGTAGCCAGTACTTCGTTCTCCTCCAGCACCTGGACCAGTTCGACCTGGTCGCCCTTGATGAAGGACGAATCGCCCGACTCGGCCACTTCGACCTTGCGCAGCATCTGGCGCAGGATGGTCTCGATGTGCTTGTCGTTGATCTTCACGCCCTGCAGACGGTACACGTCCTGGATCTCGTTGACGATGTACTTGGCCAGCGAGCTGACGCCCAGCAGACGCAGGATGTCGTGCGGGTTGCTCGGGCCGTCGGAGATCACTTCGCCACGGCTTACCTGTTCACCTTCGAACACGTTCAGGTGACGCCACTTCGGAATCAGCTCCTCGTACGGATCGCTGCCGTCGGTGGGAGTGATGACCAGGCGGCGCTTGCCCTTGGTTTCCTTGCCGAAGGAGATGGTGCCGCTGATTTCCGCCAGGATCGAAGGCTCTTTCGGACGACGAGCTTCGAACAGGTCGGCAACGCGCGGCAGACCACCGGTGATGTCGCGGGTCTTCGAGGTTTCCTGCGGAATACGCGCGATAACGTCACCGATACGCACTTTCGCGCCATCGTTGAGGTTGACCAGGGCGTTCGCCGGCAGGAAGTACTGGGCCGGTACGTCGGTACCCGGCAGCAGCAGATCCTTGCCAGCGGCGTCGATCAGCTTCACGGCCGGACGGATGTCCTTGCCGGCAGCCGGACGATCCTTCGGATCCATCACCTCGATGTTGGTCAGACCGGTCAGTTCGTCGGTCTGGCGCTTGATGGTGATGCCCTCTTCCATGCCCACGAAGGCCACGGTGCCGTCCATCTCGGTGACGATCGGGTGGGTGTGCGGGTCCCACTTGGCGACGATGGCGCCCGGGTCGACCTTGTCACCTTCCTTCACGGAAATCACCGCACCGTACGGCAGCTTGTAGCGCTCGCGCTCACGACCGAAGTCGTCGGCGACCGCCAGCTCACCGGAACGGGAAACCGCCACCAGCGCGCCGTCGGCACGCTCTACGTGCTTCAGGTTGTGCAGGCGAATGGTGCCGCCGTTCTTGACCTGTACGTTGTCCACGGCGGAAGTACGGCTGGCCGCACCACCGATGTGGAAGGTACGCATGGTCAGCTGGGTACCCGGCTCACCGATCGACTGGGCGGCGATAACACCGACAGCCTCACCGATGTTCACGCGGTGACCACGGGCCAGATCGCGGCCGTAGCACTTCGAGCAGATGCCATGGCGGGTTTCGCAGGTGATCGGCGAGCGAACCAGTACCTCGTCGACGCTCATCTGCTCGAGGAAGTCGACCCACTTCTCGTCGATCAGGGTGCCAGCCTCGACGATGACTTCGTCGCTGCCCGGCTTGAACACGTCGCGGGCCACCACACGGCCGAGCACGCGCTCGCCCAGGGGCTCGACCACGTCGCCGCCTTCGATGTGCGGGGACATCAGCAGGCCGTGTTCGGTACCGCAATCGATTTCGGTCACGACCAGGTCCTGGGCCACGTCGACGAGACGACGGGTCAGGTAACCGGAGTTCGCGGTCTTCAGTGCGGTATCCGCCAGACCTTTACGAGCACCGTGAGTGGAGATGAAGTACTGGAGTACGTTCAGGCCTTCACGGAAGTTCGCGGTGATCGGGGTCTCGATGATGGAGCCGTCCGGCTTGGCCATCAGGCCACGCATACCGGCCAGCTGACGGATCTGGGCCGCGGAACCCCGCGCACCGGAGTCCGCCATCATGTACATGGAGTTGAAGGACTCCTGGTCGACCTGCTTGCCCTCGCGATCGGTCACCTTCTCTTTCGAGAGGTTGGCCATCATCGCCTTGGACACTTCGTCGTTGGCCTTGGACCAGAGGTCGATCACCTTGTTGTACTTCTCGCCCTGGGTTACCAGGCCGGAGGCGTACTGGCTCTCGATCTCCTTCACTTCCTCGGTGGCGGCATCGATGATGCGGGCCTTTTCGTCCGGGATGACGAAGTCGTTCACGCCGATCGACACACCGGAGATGGTCGAGTAGGCGAAGCCGGTGTACATCAGCTGGTCAGCGAAGATGACGGTGTCCTTCAGACCCACCACGCGGTAGCAGTGGTTGATCAGCTTGGAGATCGCCTTCTTCTTCATCGACTGGTTGACCACGTCGAAGGGCAGGCCGGCCGGGACAACCTGGAACAGCAGCGCACGGCCGACGGTGGAGTCGACGATGCGGGTGTTGGCGGTCAGGCTGCCGTCTTCGTTCTTGATCTTCTCGTTGATGCGCACTTTCACGCGGGCGTGCAGGGACACCTGGCCGCTGCGGTACGCGCGGTCAACTTCCTGCAGGTCTGCGAAAGCCATGCCCTCGCCCTTCGCGTTGATCGCTTCACGGGTCATGTAGTACAGACCCATTACCACGTCCTGCGACGGAACGATGATCGGCTCGCCGTTGGCGGGCGACAGGATGTTGTTGGTGGACATCATCAGCGCGCGCGCTTCCAGCTGAGCCTCGAGGGTCAGCGGGACGTGCACGGCCATCTGGTCACCGTCGAAGTCGGCGTTGTACGCGGCGCAGACCAGCGGGTGCAGCTGAATGGCCTTACCTTCGATCAGTACCGGTTCGAACGCCTGGATGCCCAGACGGTGCAGGGTCGGCGCACGGTTCAGCAGTACGGGATGCTCGCGGATCACCTCGGCGAGAACGTCCCACACTTCCGGCAGCTCGCGCTCGACCATCTTCTTGGCGGCCTTGATGGTGGTGGCCATGCCACGACCTTCCAGCTTGCCGAAGATGAACGGCTTGAACAGTTCCAGGGCCATTTTCTTCGGCAGACCGCACTGGTGCAGACGCAGGGTCGGACCTACGGTAATTACCGAACGGCCGGAGTAGTCCACGCGCTTACCGAGCAGGTTCTGACGGAAGCGACCCTGCTTGCCCTTGATCATGTCGGCCAGGGACTTCAGCGGGCGCTTGTTCGAGCCGGTGATGGCACGGCCGCGACGGCCGTTGTCCAGCAGGGCGTCGACGGCTTCCTGCAGCATGCGCTTTTCGTTGCGCACGATGATGTCCGGAGCGGCCAGGTCGAGCAGGCGCTTCAGACGGTTGTTACGGTTGATCACGCGGCGATACAGATCGTTCAGATCCGAAGTCGCGAAGCGGCCGCCATCCAGCGGAACCAGCGGACGCAGGTCCGGCGGCAGCACCGGCAGGACGGTCAGCACCATCCACTCGGGATGGTTGCCGGAGCCCTGGAAGGCTTCCATCAGCTTCAGGCGCTTGGACAGCTTCTTGATCTTGGTTTCCGAGTTGGTCTGCGGAATCTCTTCGCGCAGGCGGCCGATCTCGTGCTCCAGATCGATAGCGTTGAGCAGCTCGCGAACGGCTTCAGCACCCATGCGGGCGTCGAAGTCGTCACCGAACTCTTCGAGAGCTTCGAAGTACTGCTCGTCGTTCAGCAGCTGGCCCTTCTCCAGGGTGGTCATGCCCGGATCGATCACCACGTAGCTCTCGAAGTAGAGCACGCGTTCGATGTCACGCAGGGTCATGTCCAGCAGCAGGCCGATACGGGACGGCAGGGACTTCAGGAACCAGATGTGGGCGACCGGCGAGGCCAGTTCGATGTGGCCCATGCGCTCACGGCGCACCTTGGCCAGGGCGACTTCAACGCCGCACTTCTCGCAGATCACACCGCGGTGCTTGAGGCGCTTGTACTTACCGCACAGGCACTCGTAGTCCTTCACCGGGCCGAAGATCTTGGCGCAGAACAGGCCATCGCGCTCCGGCTTGAAGGTACGGTAGTTGATGGTCTCCGGCTTCTTAACTTCGCCGAAGGACCAGGAACGAATCATCTCGGGCGAGGCCAGACCAATACGGATGGCATCGAACTCCTCGATTTGACCCTGGTTTTTCAACAGATTGAGCAAGTCTTTCAAGGCCTTTCCTCCTCACGGACCCGGTGCGACTAGCCTTGACCAGCCGCACCGTTCTGACGTCACGTGTTATTCGGTTTCCAGTTCGATATCGATGCCGAGCGAGCGGATCTCTTTGATCAGCACGTTGAAGGACTCGGGCATGCCGGCCTCCATGCGGTGATCCCCGTCCACGATGTTCTTGTACATCTTGGTACGGCCGTTCACGTCGTCCGACTTCACGGTCAGCATTTCCTGCAGGGTGTAGGCGGCACCGTAGGCTTCCAGCGCCCAGACCTCCATCTCCCCGAAACGCTGGCCACCGAACTGCGCCTTACCACCCAGCGGCTGCTGGGTAACCAGGCTGTAGGAGCCGGTGGAACGTGCGTGCATCTTGTCATCGACCAGGTGGTTCAGCTTGAGCATGTACATGTAACCAACGGTGGTCGTACGCTCGAACTGGTTGCCGGTGCGGCCATCGAACAGACGCATCTGGCCGCTCTCCGGCAGATCGGCCAGCTTCAGCATGGCCTTGATCTCGCGTTCCTTGGCACCGTCGAACACCGGGGTAGCCATGGGCACGCCGCCCTTGAGGTTGTTGGCCAGAGCGATGATCTCGTTATCGTTCAGCTCGTCCAGGTTTTCCTGGCGGCCGCCGATCTCGTTGTAGATCTCGTTCAGGAAGGCACGCAGTTCGGCGATCTTGCGCTGCTCTTCGAGCATGCGGTTGATCTTCTCGCCCAGCCCCTTGGCCGCGAGGCCCAGGTGGGTTTCGAGGATCTGACCGACGTTCATACGCGACGGTACGCCCAGTGGGTTCAGGACGATATCGACCGGAGTACCGTTGGCGTCGTGCGGCATGTCTTCGACCGGCATGATCACGGAGACCACACCCTTGTTACCGTGGCGGCCCGCCATCTTGTCGCCCGGCTGGATGCGGCGCTTGATGGCCAGGTAGACCTTGACGATCTTCAGTACGCCCGGAGCCAGGTCGTCGCCCTGCTGCAGCTTGCGCTTCTTGTCTTCGAACTTGTCGTCCAGCATCTGACGGCGGTCGCTGATGTAGGCCTGGGCCTTCTCCAGCTGCTCGTTCAGAGCGTCTTCCGCCATGCGCAGCTTGAACCACTGGCCGCGCTCGAGGCCGTCCAGGTACTCGTCGGTGATCTCTGCGCCTTTCTTCAGGGCAGGACCGCCGTCGGCCTTGGCACCGACCAGGGCAGAACGCAGACGCTCGAAGGTCGCGCCTTCGACGATGCGGAACTCTTCGTTCAGGTCCTTGCGGATCTCGTCCAGCTGCATCTTCTCGATGGACAGGGCGCGGCTGTCGCGCTCTACGCCATCACGGGTGAAGACCTGTACGTCGATGACGGTGCCCTTGGTGCCGGTCGGCACGCGCAGGGAAGTGTCCTTCACGTCGGACGCCTTCTCACCGAAGATCGCGCGCAGCAGCTTCTCTTCCGGAGTCAGCTGGGTCTCGCCTTTCGGGGTGACCTTGCCGACCAGGATGTCGCCGGCCTGCACTTCGGCGCCGACGTAGACGATACCGGCTTCGTCCAGCTTGTTCAGCGCAGCCTCACCCACGTTCGGGATGTCCGCGGTGATCTCTTCTGGGCCGAGCTTGGTGTCACGGGCAACGCAGGTCAGTTCCTGGATGTGGATCGTGGTGAAACGATCTTCCTGGACCACGCGCTCGGACAGGCAGATGGAGTCTTCGAAGTTGAAGCCGTTCCAGGGCATGAACGCTACGCGCATGTTCTGACCCAGAGCCAGTTCACCCATGTCGGTGGACGGACCGTCGGCCAGGATGTCGCTGCGCGAAACCTTGTCACCCTTCTGCACCAGCGGACGCTGGTTGATGCAGGTGTTCTGGTTGGAACGGGTGTACTTGGTCAGGTTGTAGATGTCGACGCCGGCTTCGCCAGTCTCGACTTCGTCGTCGTTCACGCGCACCACGATACGGCTGGCATCGACGGAGTCGATCACGCCGCCACGGCGAGCCACCACGCAGACACCGGAGTCACGGGCGACGTTGCGCTCCATGCCGGTACCTACCAGCGGCTTGTCGGCGCGCAGGGTCGGTACAGCCTGACGCTGCATGTTCGAACCCATGAGTGCACGGTTGGCGTCGTCGTGCTCGAGGAACGGAATCAGCGAGGCAGCGACGGAAACGACCTGCTTCGGCGAAACGTCCATGAGGGTGACGTCTTCCGGCGCCTTCACAGTGAATTCGTTCAGGTGACGTACGGCGACCAGTTCGTCGATCAGCTGGCCTTTTTCGTTCAGGGTCGCGGACGCCTGAGCGATGACGTGGTCAGCTTCTTCGATCGCGGAGAGGAAGACGATGTCGTCGGTGACCAGACCTTCCTTCACCACGCGGTACGGGCTTTCCAGGAAGCCGTACTTGTTGGTGCGGGCGTAGGTGGCCAGGGAGTTGATCAGACCGATGTTCGGACCTTCAGGGGTTTCGATCGGGCACACGCGGCCGTAATGGGTCGGGTGTACGTCACGAACCTCGAAGCCCGCGCGCTCGCGGGTCAGACCACCCGGCCCGAGTGCGGAGACGCGGCGCTTGTGGGTGATCTCGGAGAGCGGGTTGTTCTGGTCCATGAACTGCGACAGCTGGCTGGAACCGAAGAACTCCTTGATCGCGGCAGCCACCGGCTTGGCGTTGATCAGGTCCTGCGGCATCAGGCCTTCGCTTTCGGCCATCGACAGACGTTCCTTGACCGCGCGCTCTACACGCACCAGGCCAACGCGGAACTGGTTCTCGGCCATTTCGCCGACGCAACGGACACGACGGTTACCCAGGTGGTCGATGTCGTCGACGATGCCTTTACCGTTACGGATGGCAACCAGGGTCTTGAGGACCTCGACGATGTCTTCCTTGCTCAGTACGCCCGGACCTTCGATCTCGGTGCGACCGATACGACGGTTGAACTTCATGCGGCCAACGGCCGACAGGTCGTAACGCTCGGCGCTGAAGAACAGGTTGCCGAACAGGGTCTCGGCAGCTTCCTTGGTCGGCGGCTCGCCAGGACGCATCATGCGATAGATCTCGACCAGCGCTTCCAGTTGGTTGCTGGTGGAGTCGATCTTCAGCGTGTCGGAGATGAACGGACCGCAGTCGATGTCGTTGGTGTACAGGGTTTCCAGACGCACGACCTGGGCCTTGGCGATCTTGGCCAGGGCGTCGACGGTCAGCTCGGTGTTGCACTCGGCGATGATCTCGCCGGTAGCCGGGTGCACGACGGCCTTGGCCACGGTACGGCCAATCAGGTAGTCGAACGGCACTTCCAGCTGGGTGATACCAGCCTTCTCGAGCTGGTTGATGTGGCGCGCGGTGATACGACGACCGGCTTCGACGATGACCTTGCCGCTGGCATCCTTGATGTCGAAGCTGGCGATCTCGCCACGCAGACGCGACGGCACCAGCTCCAGGTTCAGGGTCTCGCCCTTGATCTGGAAGACGTTGGTGTCATAGAACGCGTTGAGGATTTCCTCGGTGCTGTAGTTCAGCGCACGCAGCAGGACGGACGCCGGCAGCTTGCGGCGACGGTCGATACGGACGAACACGCAGTCCTTCGGATCGAACTCGAAGTCCAGCCAGGAACCGCGGTAGGGGATGATGCGAGCGGAGTACAGCAGCTTGCCGGAGCTGTGGGTCTTGCCACGGTCGTGGTCGAAGAACACACCCGGGGAACGGTGCAGCTGGGAAACGATGACGCGCTCGGTACCGTTGATGATGAAGGTACCGTTCTCGGTCATCAGGGGGATTTCCCCCATGTAGACTTCCTGTTCCTTGATGTCCTTGATCGCTTTGTTCGACGATTCTTTGTCGAAAATGATCAGGCGCACTTTCACACGCAGCGGGACGGCGAAGGTCACACCGCGCAGCACGCATTCCTTGACGTCGAATGCCGGCTCACCCAGACGGTAGCCGACGTATTCCAGGGCAGCATTGCCGGAATAGCTGATAATCGGGAAAACGGACTTGAAGGCCGCATGCAGGCCGATGTCTCGAACCTGGTCCTTGCTCGCGCCGGCCTGCAGGAATTCGCGATAGGAATCCAGCTGGATGGCCAGCAAATACGGCACATCCATGACGTCCGGCAACTTGCTAAAGTCCTTGCGGATACGTTTTTTCTCAGTGTATGAGTAAGCCATCAGCGTTCCCCAGCTTGGTCACCTGCTTGATTGGCCTCTCCCTCGCAGGGAGCAGCCCAAAAATCGTGCAAACCCTAGGTTTGCGCCGCCACTCGGGCGGGATTTTCGCGTTATGGAGGGGCACCCACGGCACCCCACCCATAACGGAAAAAGGCCGGTGGCAATTGCCACCAGCCATCAGCCTGTCGCTTAACGCTCGGGCTGTAGACGCAAGGTCCGAACTTACTTGAGCTCGACCTTGGCGCCTGCTTCTTCCAGGGCTTTCTTGGCAGCTTCGGCTTCTTCTTTCGAAGCGCCTTCCTTGACCACGCCCGGGGCGCCGTCAACGACAGCCTTGGCTTCTTTCAGGCCCAGGCCGGTCAGTTCACGAACGACCTTGATCACGTTCACTTTCTTGTCGCCAGCTTCGGCCAGGACGATGGTGAACTCGGTCTGCTCTTCAGCAGCAGCAGCCGGGCCAGCAGCCGGGCCAGCAGCAACAGCGGCAGCAGCGGTAACGCCGAACTTCTCTTCCATCGCCTTGATCAGTTCAACGATCTGCATGACGGACATTTCGGATACGGCGTTGATGATGTCTTCGTTGGTCAGAGCCATGACTCTAATTCCTGTATTGGGTGACGGCCTAAGGCCATCGAATTAAACAAAAAAGGTTGAAAGCAGTTGCCGAGCCTTAGGCTGCGGTAGCTTCTTTCTGATCGCGAATTGCCGCCAGAGTACGAGCCAGCTTGCTGGTAGCGCCCTGAATGACGCTCATCAGCTGTGCAACGGCTTCGTTGTAGGTCGGCAGGGTCGCCAGCACGTCGATCTGATTGGCTGCGAGGAACTGACCCTCGAACGCGGCCGCCTTGATCTCGAACTTGTCCTGACCCTTGGCAAACTCCTTGAAGATACGAGCGGCAGCGCCCGGATGTTCGTTGGAGAAAGCAATCAGGGTCGGGCCCTTGAACACGTCGTTGAGCACTTCAAACTGAGTGCCTTCAACGGCGCGCTTGAGCAGGGTGTTACGTACGACTTTCACGTACACACCAGCTGCGCGGGCCTCTTTACGGAGTCCGGTCATTGCGCCGACAGTCACGCCGCGTGCATCAACCACGACAGCGGACAGACCGGCTTTGGCAGCCTCGTTGACTTCAGCGACGATGGCCTTCTTGTCTTCGAGTTTAATTGCCACGGGTTTACTCCTGGATGTTACCGATTCGTCCAGCCGGAGCCGGACGGCGTTTTGGTGTCTGATTCGGTTAACGAATCGGGAGCACCATCTGCGTAGGCTTGAGGTTTAAGGCTTGCGCCGCCTACGGTCTTGGACAGCCCCCGCCAGGCAGGGACCCCAATACCTGCGAACAGTGGGCGAACCCACTGCTCGACTTAGTTCATCAGCCTTCCAGCGAAGCCTGATCGATCTGCAGACCCGGGCCCATGGTGGTGCTCAGGGTTACGCGCTGAACGTACACGCCCTTCGAGGAGGACGGCTTCAGACGCTTCAGATCGCTCAGCAGCGCTTCCACGTTCTGCTTCAGCTTGGCCGGCTCGAAGTCGATCTTGCCAACAGAAGCGTGGATGATGCCGTTCTTGTCGGTACGGAAACGTACCTGACCGGCCTTGGCGTTCTTGACGGCGGTAGCGACGTCCGGAGTCACGGTGCCGACTTTCGGGTTCGGCATCAGGCCGCGCGGACCGAGTACCTGGCCCAGCTGGCCAACAACGCGCATGGCGTCCGGGGAAGCGATGACGACGTCGTAGTTCAGGTCACCGGCCTTCATTTCGGCAGCCAGTTCGTCCATACCGACCTTGTCAGCACCGGCAGCCAGAGCAGCTTCAGCGCCCGGACCCTGGGTGAAGACGGCAACGCGTACGGACTTGCCGGTACCGTTCGGCAGAACGGTGGCGCCACGCACGACCTGGTCGGATTTACGCGGATCAACGCCCAGATTGATGGCGATGTCTACGGATTCCTTGAACTTGATGGTCGACAGTTCGGCCAGCAGTTTGGCGGCATCTTCGAAGCCGTATTGCTTGCCGGCTTCAACCTTCTCGGCGATAGCCTTTTGACGCTTGGTCAGCTTAGCCATTACACACCCTCCACGTTCAGGCCCATGCTGCGCGCGGAGCCAGCGATGGTACGTACGGCAGCGTCCAGGTCAGCAGCGGTCAGGTCAGCCTGCTTGGCCTTGGCGATCTCTTCCAGCTGAGCACGGGTAACAGTGCCCACTTTCTGGGAGTTCGGACGAGCGGAGCCGCTGGAGATGCCGGCTGCTTTTTTCAGCAGAACGGATGCCGGGGTGCTCTTGGTTTCAAAGGTGAAGCTGCGGTCGCTGTAAACGGTGATGATCACAGGAGTCGGCAGACCAGGTTCCATGCCCTGGGTCTTGGCGTTGAACGCCTTGCAGAATTCCATGATGTTCACGCCGTGCTGACCCAGAGCCGGGCCAACGGGCGGCGACGGGTTGGCCTGGCCGGCCTTTACTTGCAGCTTGATGTAAGCCTGGATTTTCTTAGCCATTTGCTACTCCAAATTCGGGTCAAGCGCCCTGACGGGCTCCCCGGTTGCTTTCGCGTTTATCCCAATGACGACAAAACCCCGCAGCCTAGGGCTGCGGGGTGTGGGATTCATTGTGCCAGTTAAACTTTCTCTACCTGGCTGAACTCCAGCTCTACCGGGGTAGAGCGACCGAAAATGAGCACAGCGACCTGGATGCGGCTCTTTTCGTAGTTAACCTCTTCGACGACGCCGTTGAAGTCAGCGAACGGACCATCGATCACACGAACGGTCTCGCCCGGCTCGAACAGGGTCTTCGGCTTCGGCTTGTCACCACTATCGGCAACACGACGCAGGATGGCGTCAGCTTCCTTATCGGTGATCGGAGCCGGCTTATCGGCAGTACCACCAATGAAGCCCATGACGCGAGGAGTATCCTTGACCAGGTGCCAAGTACCCTCGTTCATTTCCATCTGCACCAGGACATAGCCGGGGAAGAACTTGCGCTCACTCTTGCGCTTCTGGCCGTTCCGCATCTCCACGACTTCTTCGGTGGGGACGAGAATCTCACCAAACCCGTCTTCCATGCCGGCCAGTTTGACCCGCTCGATCAGCGAGCGCATGACATGCTTCTCGTAACCCGAGTAGGCATGCACAACGTACCAACGCTTAGCCACGGAACACCCTTAACCTACGATCATGGAAACCAGCCAACCCAGCAGGGAGTCGAGCCCCCAAAGCACCAGCGCCATTACCAGCACTACTGCCACTACGATCAGCGTGGTCTGAGTTGTCTCTTGACGAGACGGCCATACAACCTTGCGAATCTCGGCGCGAGCCTCTTTAGCGAGAGTAAAGAATGCACGCCCCTTGACGGTCTGCAGCGCAGTGAAGCCTGCAGCAGCAGCCATTACGAGAATACCGAGAACGCGATAGAAGATCGGTTGCGCCGAGTAATACTGGTTGGCAACCACCGCCACTACAACCAGCACCGCAACCACAAGCCACTTCAAGAGATCAAGACGCGACTCTTTGGCTTCTACCTTCGCATTCATCTGCTAGGAATCCCGTTTAAAGAAGTGCCAGATCTTGAGGAATCTGGCAGGCCAGGAGGGAATCGAACCCCCAACCTGCGGTTTTGGAGACCGCCGCTCTGCCAATTGAGCTACTGGCCTAGAACAAAGTCAGGCCGACCATTATGCCGGCCTGAGGGGAAAAGATCAATCGATTATTCGATGATCTTGGCAACCACGCCGGCGCCAACGGTACGGCCGCCTTCGCGGATCGCGAAGCGCAGACCTTCTTCCATGGCGATCGGAGCGATCAGGGTGACAACCATTTTCACGTTGTCGCCCGGCATTACCATCTCAACGCCTTCCGGCAGTTCGCAGTTGCCGGTCACGTCGGTGGTACGGAAGTAGAACTGCGGACGGTAGCCCTTGAAGAACGGGGTGTGACGACCACCTTCTTCCTTGGACAGCACGTACACTTCGCACTCGAACTTGGTGTGCGGCTTGATGGTGCCCGGCTTGGCCAGAACCTGGCCACGCTCTACGTCTTCACGCTTGGTGCCGCGCAGCAGGACGCCGACGTTCTCACCAGCACGACCTTCGTCGAGCAGCTTGCGGAACATTTCAACGCCGGTGCAGGTGGTCTTGGTGGTCGCCTTGATGCCGACGATTTCCACTTCTTCCTGAACCTTGACGATGCCGCGCTCAACACGACCGGTTACCACGGTGCCACGACCGGAGATCGAGAACACGTCTTCGATCGGCATCAGGAACGGCTGGTCGATTGCACGAACCGGCTCAGGGATGTAGGAGTCCAGGGTCTCTACCAGCTTGCGCACGGCGGAAACGCCCATCTCGTTGTCGTCCTGGCCGTTCAGAGCCATCAGAGCGGAACCAACGACGATCGGAGTGTCATCACCCGGGAAGTCGTAGGTGTTCAGCAGGTCGCGAACTTCCATCTCGACCAGCTCCAGCAGCTCGGCGTCGTCAACCATGTCGGCCTTGTTCAGGAACACGACAATGTAAGGAACGCCTACCTGACGGGACAGCAGGATGTGCTCGCGGGTCTGCGGCATGGGGCCGTCAGCAGCCGAGCAAACCAGGATCGCGCCGTCCATCTGGGCAGCACCGGTGATCATGTTCTTCACGTAGTCGGCGTGGCCCGGGCAGTCTACGTGCGCGTAGTGGCGAACGGGCGAGTCGTATTCAACGTGAGAGGTGTTGATGGTGATACCACGAGCCTTCTCTTCCGGCGCGTTGTCGATCTGGTCGAAAGCGCGAGCGGAGCCGCCCCAGGTCTCGGAGCAGACCTTGGTCAGAGCAGCGGTCAGAGTGGTTTTACCGTGGTCAACGTGACCGATGGTGCCGACGTTTACGTGCGGCTTGTTACGCTCAAACTTTTCTTTAGCCATCTTGTCCGCCTCCCATAAGGAATTGAGAAAGTCACGTCACCATTAAAACAAAGGCAGATATTTTCATATCTGCCTTTGCGAGATGGAGCTCATGAGCGGATTTGAACCGCTGACCTCACCCTTACCAAGGGTGTGCTCTACCAGCTGAGCTACATGAGCAAGACATAAGCAACAAACTTGGAGCGGGTAGCGGGAATCGAACCCGCATCATCAGCTTGGAAGGCTGAGGTTCTACCACTGAACTATACCCGCGGAGCTTGAGGCTCACGCTTGAAACTGGTGGAGGGGGAAGGATTCGAACCTTCGAAGTCTGAGACGTCAGATTTACAGTCTGATCCCTTTGGCCGCTCGGGAACCCCTCCGAGTGAGGCGGCATTCTACAGCCTGCCACCGCGTTGTCAACTGTTTTTCTTTAAAAAACTTGAGCTTAGCTCTTCGACAACGGCTTCCAGTACATTCCCTTTTCAGGTCACCCCTGTGAAGCGGGCGCCATTCTATTCAAACTATTGAGGGCTTGCAACGCTTTTGCACGGCATTGTTTGTTTTTGCAGCTCAGGGAAATCCGAGCCCAGTTGGCGCACCAGGGAATCATCCACCAGGCGACTGCTCTCCGGGGCGACCTGCACCCAATAATCGTGCTGCGAGCGTGCCAATTCGCGGATCAGCGCGTCATACCCCGCCGACTTCAGGCGTTCCACGATGCTGTCTGCGGAGTCCTTGCGCTGAAAGATCCCCAGCGAGATGCCATCCGCCAGATCGCCCTCGGTAATGATGTAACTGTCGATCTTGCGCGCCTGCAGTTCACGCAGCTGCCACAACGAGGCCTGGCGTGAAGCCAGTGGCGGCAGATACACCCAGTAATCCATACCGGCAGCCGCATCCACCGTCTGCACCGATGCCTGCACATCCAGACTGATAAGTCGCTGCGCCAGCAGCCGGGCGCGCTCCTCGGCCGGGAAACTCCCCAGGAACAGGCAGGCGGACGCCGGGGCCGCCGGCTTTTCATCAGCCTGCCGACGCTGAGGCGCCTCGCTCGACTCGCTCAGCAGGCGAATATTCTTCTGCTCGCTATGGAACAGACTCAGGGGCGCAACTTCCTTGGGGCGGAGCGGCGCCTGCTGCTGATGCCATACGTAATAGAAGACGTTCAATGCCAACAGGAACAGAAAGAACCAACGCATCGATCAGACTCACTCAATCGGGCAGGCGAGCGCCAGGCCGAGAAACACCAGATCCGGAAGCACCACGGCACGCGCAAGCTCGTCCTTCACGAGTTCGGCGTCCCCTCCGGTGAGGTACACCGCACATTCGTCGCCCAGCAGACGACTCGCGAGTGCGTATTGCTCCCGCACGAAGCCCCGAAGCATCAGGACGCAGCCCCGCTCTACCGCCTCAGAGGTTTCCTGGCCCGGCAACAGATTCTGCAGCGCCTCGTGGGCCGCTTCGTCGTCATAGCGAATACGGCGTGTATGCGTCCGCAACTGGCTGCGCATCAACGGCATACCCGGGGCGATGTACCCACCCAGGTGGCGCCCGGAAGCATCCACCAGATCGGACGTCACTGCGGTGCCGAGATCGATCACCAGGCAGCCACGCCCCGCCAGACAATGTCCGGCCACCAAGGCGAGCCAACGATCCATGCCCAGCCGCTGGTATTCGCGATAGCCGTTCACCACGCCTGCTAGCTCTTTCGCCGCCGCGGCAACCTGAACCGAGACGGGAAACTCATTTTCGAGCGAGCTGCGCAGCGCTTCGGTCTCCTGCTCACTGCGCACACTCACCATGCGGCAATAGCGGATCTCCAGAGCCCCGTTTGCCTGCAACTGTGCAAGCAGCGCCGGATCAGAATCGGCCACACCCCCGGCGACAGTCACCAGGTCGTGTTTTCTGACCACCCGCCACTTGATCAGGCTATTACCGCAATCCAATTCAAGAATCATCAGACAACCTCAGGCTCAGCTCGCCTCCGCTGTAACGCTGCTCCTGCCCATCGACCAGAAGGCGCAAAGCGCCTCGTTCATCGATGCCCAACGCGCGTCCAACGATATTATTGGAGGCAGTGGATAGCTTGACCTGCTTCCCCTGCCAAAGATGAAGAGACTCCCACTCCTCGAGGCTGGCAGAGAAGCCTTGCTCGCGGTGGCGGGAAAGCACCTGGGCAAGCTCCGACTCCAGCACCTCGAGCAGCGCATTGCGGTCGACCAGCTTGCCCAGAGATTCGCGCAGCGAGGTCCAGGGCTGATCGATAGCCTCTGCCTTGCGCATATTCACGTTGATGCCGACACCAATAGCGACACTGCAGATATCGGCCGGATCCCCGGTGAGCTCCAGCAATATGCCAGCGATTTTCCTGCCATCGACCAGGACATCGTTTGGCCACTTGAGCCCGACATCGGCAACACCCAGGGAGCGAATGGCTCGCGCGACACCAAGCCCAACAACGAGGCTCAGCCCTTCGAGCTCCTTGGCGCCTCCGCGAACGGTAATGCCCAGGGTGTAATAAAGGTTGGCGCCGAACGGGCTTTCCCACTGGCGCCCACGCCGGCCACGGCCGGCAGTTTGGCGCTCAGCCAGAATAGCGAACGGCGCAGCCATCCCTGCGGAGAGTCGCCGCAGCACTTCGGCATTGGTGGAGTCGATGGAGAAAAGCACATCCAGAGGCCAGGGACCGGAGTCCGGCCTGGGCGCGATGATGCTCAGCGGCTCTTCCAGGCGATAACCACGGCCGCGCACTCTCTGCACCACCATTCCGTAGTCGCGCTCGAAACCTTCGAGGCGTTTCCAGACGGCACTTCTGCTCACGCCCAGCAGAGCACCAAGCTCCTCTCCTGAATGGAAGCGGCCGTCGCTCAGCAATGTCAGCAAGGTCTGCATATCACCCCCGCAATATTCAGGCACGCATCATATAGAGGCATGCCGGGCTTGCCTATGCAGCAAAGCTGCCGACTTTCCCGCGCGCAAAAGCAAAACCCCCGGCCAGCTTTCGCTAACCAGGGGCTTTGGGATAGGTGCTTGACGATGACCTACTCTCACATGGGGAAACCCCACACTACCATCGGCGATGCGTCGTTTCACTGCTGAGTTCGGGATGGGATCAGGTGGTTCCAACGCTCTATGGTCGTCAAGCAATTCTTTAGGACGCTCGTGGCATTCACACACGCTCATCCGAATTCGGGTATGTGACAGTCATTTGCGGTTCACACGAACTTTCGGTTCGTCGACTTCACCATCGAACACACAAATTGTTTGGGTGTTATATGGTCAAGCCTCACGGGCAATTAGTATCGGTTAGCTCAACGCCTCACAGCGCTTACACACCCGACCTATCAACGTCGTAGTCTTCGACGGCCCTTCAGGGGAATCAAGTTCCCAGTGAGATCTCATCTTGAGGCTAGTTTCCCGCTTAGATGCTTTCAGCGGTTATCTATTCCGAACATAGCTACCCGGCAATGCCACTGGCGTGACAACCGGAACACCAGAGGTTCGTCCACTCCGGTCCTCTCGTACTAGGAGCAGCCCCTCTCAAATCTCAAACGTCCACGGCAGATAGGGACCGAACTGTCTCACGACGTTCTAAACCCAGCTCGCGTACCACTTTAAATGGCGAACAGCCATACCCTTGGGACCGGCTTCAGCCCCAGGATGTGATGAGCCGACATCGAGGTGCCAAACACCGCCGTCGATATGAACTCTTGGGCGGTATCAGCCTGTTATCCCCGGAGTACCTTTTATCCGTTGAGCGATGGCCCTTCCATACAGAACCACCGGATCACTAAGACCTACTTTCGTACCTGCTCGACGTGTCTGTCTCGCAGTCAAGCGCGCTTTTGCCTTTATACTCTGCGACCGATTTCCGACCGGTCTGAGCGCACCTTCGTACTCCTCCGTTACTCTTTAGGAGGAGACCGCCCCAGTCAAACTGCCCACCATACACTGTCCTCGATCCGGATGACGGACCAGAGTTAGAACCTCAAGCATGCCAGGGTGGTATTTCAAGGATGGCTCCACGCGAACTGGCGTCCACGCTTCAAAGCCTCCCACCTATCCTACACAAGCAGGCTCAAAGTCCAGTGCAAAGCTACAGTAAAGGTTCACGGGGTCTTTCCGTCTAGCCGCGGATACACTGCATCTTCACAGCGATTTCAATTTCACTGAGTCTCGGGTGGAGACAGCGCCGCCATCGTTACGCCATTCGTGCAGGTCGGAACTTACCCGACAAGGAATTTCGCTACCTTAGGACCGTTATAGTTACGGCCGCCGTTTACCGGGGCTTCGATCAAGAGCTTCGCTTTCGCTAACCCCATCAATTAACCTTCCGGCACCGGGCAGGCGTCACACCCTATACGTCCACTTTCGTGTTTGCAGAGTGCTGTGTTTTTAATAAACAGTCGCAGCGGCCTGGTATCTTCGACCGACATGGGCTTACGCAGTAAATGCTTCACCCTCATCGGCGCACCTTCTCCCGAAGTTACGGTGCCATTTTGCCTAGTTCCTTCACCCGAGTTCTCTCAAGCGCCTTGGTATTCTCTACCCGACCACCTGTGTCGGTTTGGGGTACGGTTCCTAGTTACCTGAAGCTTAGAAGCTTTTCCTGGAAGCATGGCATCAACCACTTCATCATCTAAAAGACGACTCGTCATCAGCTCTCGGCCTTGAACACCCGGATTTGCCTAAGTGTTCGGCCTACCACCTTAAACTTGGACAACCAACGCCAAGCTGGCCTAGCCTTCTCCGTCCCTCCATCGCAGTAACTAGAAGTACAGGAATATTAACCTGTTTCCCATCGACTACGCTCTTCAGCCTCGCCTTAGGGACCGACTAACCCTGCGTCGATTAACGTTGCGCAGGAACCCTTGGTCTTTCGGCGTGGATGTTTTTCACACCCATTGTCGTTACTCATGTCAGCATTCGCACTTCTGATACCTCCAGCAAGCTTCTCAACTCACCTTCACAGGCTTACAGAACGCTCCTCTACCGCGCATCTTACGATGCACCCGTAGCTTCGGTGTGTGGTTTGAGCCCCGTTACATCTTCCGCGCAGGCCGACTCGACTAGTGAGCTATTACGCTTTCTTTAAAGGGTGGCTGCTTCTAAGCCAACCTCCTAGCTGTCTAAGCCTTCCCACATCGTTTACCACTTAACCACAACTTTGGGACCTTAGCTGACGGTCTGGGTTGTTTCCCTTTTCACGACGGACGTTAGCACCCGCCGTGTGTCTCCCACGCTGACACTTCCAGGTATTCGGAGTTTGCATCGGTTTGGTAAGTCGGGATGACCCCCTAGCCGAAACAGTGCTCTACCCCCTGGAGTGATACGTGAGGCGCTACCTAAATAGCTTTCGAGGAGAACCAGCTATCTCCGAGCTTGATTAGCCTTTCACTCCGATCCACAAGTCATCCCCTACCTTTTCAACGGGAGTGGGTTCGGTCCTCCAGTCAGTGTTACCTAACCTTCAACCTGCTCATGGATAGATCGCCCGGTTTCGGGTCTATACCCAGCGACTAAATCGCCCTATTAAGACTCGCTTTCGCTACGCCTTCCCTATACGGTTAAGCTCGCCACTGAATATAAGTCGCTGACCCATTATACAAAAGGTACGCAGTCACCTAACAAGTAGGCTCCCACTGCTTGTACGCATACGGTTTCAGGTTCTATTTCACTCCCCTCTCCGGGGTTCTTTTCGCCTTTCCCTCACGGTACTGGTTCACTATCGGTCAGTCAGTAGTATTTAGCCTTGGAGGATGGTCCCCCCATATTCAGACAAAGTTTCTCGTGCTCCGTCCTACTCGATTTCACTTCAAAGAACCTTTCACATACGGGGCTATCACCCACTATGGCCGCACTTTCCAGAGCGTTCTGTTAGATTCAAAGAAGCTTAAGGGCTAGTCCCCGTTCGCTCGCCACTACTAAGGGAATCTCGGTTGATTTCTTTTCCTCAGGGTACTTAGATGTTTCAGTTCCCCTGGTTCGCCTCTTGCACCTATGGATTCAGTACAAGATACCTAGGTTATCCTAGGTGGGTTCCCCCATTCAGAGATCTCCGGATCAAAGTCTGTTTGCCGACTCCCCGAAGCTTATCGCAGGCTACCACGTCTTTCATCGCCTCTGACTGCCAAGGCATCCACCGTATGCGCTTCTTCACTTGACCATATAACCCCAAGCAATCTGGTTACTGTCTCGAACGTGAAGACGACATTCGCCGAAAATTCGCGCTTGAACTCGCAAATTTTACCTTGACTTGAATGATCACCAGTGAAAGAGATCATTCAGTCTACTTCTATCACATACCCAAATTTTTAAAGAACAGTTCTGGCACAAAGACCAGACAGCAAGGTTCGTTACACCGAACATTCCTGTCTGAGCTTTCGACGATTTAGAGATGGTGGAGCCAAGGAGGATCGAACTCCTGACCTCCTGCGTGCAAAGCAGGCGCTCTCCCAGCTGAGCTATGGCCCCATCGGATCAGCAGCACACCACAACAATTGGTGGGTCTGGGCAGATTCGAACTGCCGACCTCACCCTTATCAGGGGTGCGCTCTAACCAACTGAGCTACAGACCCAATCGTCTAACCAGTGAATCAAGCAATTCGTGTGGGAGCTTATGAAGAAGCTGCGATCTTCGATTAAGGAGGTGATCCAGCCGCAGGTTCCCCTACGGCTACCTTGTTACGACTTCACCCCAGTCATGAATCACTCCGTGGTAACCGTCCCCCTTGCGGTTAGACTAGCTACTTCTGGAGCAACCCACTCCCATGGTGTGACGGGCGGTGTGTACAAGGCCCGGGAACGTATTCACCGTGACATTCTGATTCACGATTACTAGCGATTCCGACTTCACGCAGTCGAGTTGCAGACTGCGATCCGGACTACGATCGGTTTTGTGGGATTAGCTCCACCTCGCGGCTTGGCAACCCTCTGTACCGACCATTGTAGCACGTGTGTAGCCCTGGCCGTAAGGGCCATGATGACTTGACGTCATCCCCACCTTCCTCCGGTTTGTCACCGGCAGTCTCCTTAGAGTGCCCACCCGAGGTGCTGGTAACTAAGGACAAGGGTTGCGCTCGTTACGGGACTTAACCCAACATCTCACGACACGAGCTGACGACAGCCATGCAGCACCTGTGTTCCGATTCCCGAAGGCACCCTCGCATCTCTGCAAGGTTCCGGACATGTCAAGGCCAGGTAAGGTTCTTCGCGTTGCTTCGAATTAAACCACATGCTCCACCGCTTGTGCGGGCCCCCGTCAATTCATTTGAGTTTTAACCTTGCGGCCGTACTCCCCAGGCGGTCGACTTATCGCGTTAGCTGCGCCACTAAAATCTCAAGGATTCCAACGGCTAGTCGACATCGTTTACGGCGTGGACTACCAGGGTATCTAATCCTGTTTGCTCCCCACGCTTTCGCACCTCAGTGTCAGTATCAGTCCAGGTGGTCGCCTTCGCCACTGGTGTTCCTTCCTATATCTACGCATTTCACCGCTACACAGGAAATTCCACCACCCTCTACCGTACTCTAGTCAGGCAGTTATGGATGCAGTTCCCAGGTTGAGCCCGGGGATTTCACATCCATCTTACCAAACCACCTACGCGCGCTTTACGCCCAGTAATTCCGATTAACGCTTGCACCCTTCGTATTACCGCGGCTGCTGGCACGAAGTTAGCCGGTGCTTATTCTGTTGGTAACGTCAAAACAGCAAGGTATTAACTTACTGCCCTTCCTCCCAACTTAAAGTGCTTTACAATCCGAAGACCTTCTTCACACACGCGGCATGGCTGGATCAGGCTTTCGCCCATTGTCCAATATTCCCCACTGCTGCCTCCCGTAGGAGTCTGGACCGTGTCTCAGTTCCAGTGTGACTGATCATCCTCTCAGACCAGTTACGGATCGTCGCCTTGGTAGGCCTTTACCCCACCAACTAGCTAATCCGACCTAGGCTCATCTGATAGCGCAAGGCCCGAAGGTCCCCTGCTTTCTCCCGTAGGACGTATGCGGTATTAGCGTTCCTTTCGAAACGTTGTCCCCCACTACCAGGCAGATTCCTAGGCATTACTCACCCGTCCGCCGCTGAATCATGGAGCAAGCTCCACTCATCCGCTCGACTTGCATGTGTTAGGCCTGCCGCCAGCGTTCAATCTGAGCCATGATCAAACTCTTCAGTTCAATACTGCTTGGGTTTTGCGAAAACCCTAAACTTGGCTCAGCAATCGCATGCTCTATTTAAAGAGCTAAAACTCTCGAATTCACGAGTGTTACTTGCGCTGCTGATAATCAGTCGATCATCAGTCTTACATCACAAGCACCCACACGAATTGCTTGATTCGACTTGTTAAAGAGCAGTTGGTCAAGGCTTTCGTCTTAACCGAGGCGCGCATTCTACAGCAGCGTCTCATCTTGTCAAGCATTGTTTTCGAAAATTTTCTTTTCTACTCAACCGCTTGCGCTTCAGCGAAGGAAACCTTCTCATCAGCGGGAGGCGCATTCTACAGCGATCAAACTCACTGTCAAGCACCTCGGCGATCTTCTTTTCGACTCACTGCCGAAGCAGTCAGTGAACAGCGGCAAGCGATTCACCTGCCGGACCACCACTCTCAACTTCGAGCTTTATAAGTGCTTGATTTTCAAGCTCTTTCAGCACTTCGTCGCTGGGAGTGGTGCGCATTATAGGGACTTGAAAATGCCCGTCAACGACTTTTTTAAACTTTCTTTACTCGGCGACCAGGGTGACGCGTGCGAAGGCCTTCTTGCCGGCCTGCAGGACGTGGGTAGCGCCGATCTTGAAGACGAAGCTGCGATCCACGACTTCGCCATCCACACGCACACCACTGGAAGACAGCAGGTCGCGAGCCACTGCGGAGTTCTTCACCAGGCCAGCCTTATTAAGGACAGCGCCGATCGGCAGGTCTTCAGCCGCAGCGACTTCCACTTCCGGCAGGTCTTCCGGCAGCTCGCCATCCTTCAGGCGGTTGCCGGCGGACTTGTGCGCCGAAGCGGCAGCCTCTTCGCCGTGGAAGCGAGCAACGATTTCCTCGGCCAGCTTGATCTTGATGTCGCGCGGGTTGGCGCCAGCCTCTACATCCTTCCTGAAGCCTTCGATCTCTTCCATGGAGCGGAAGCTCAGCAGCTCGAAGTAACGCCACATCAGGGTGTCCGGAATGGAGACCAGCTTGCTGTACATGACGCCCGGCGCTTCCTGGATGCCAATGTAATTGCCCAGGGACTTGGACATCTTCTTCACGCCATCCAGACCTTCCAGCAGCGGCATGGTCAGGATGCACTGCGGCTCCTGGTCGTACGCACGCTGCAGCTCACGCCCCATCAGCAGGTTGAACTTCTGGTCGGTGCCGCCAAGCTCCACGTCAGCGCGCAGCGCTACCGAGTCGTAACCCTGAACCAGCGGATAAAGGAACTCGTGAATGGCGATGGACTGGTTGTTGGCATAGCGCTTGCTGAAATCATCGCGTTCCAGCATACGGGCGACGGTGTACTGGGAAGCCAGGCGAATGAAGTCAGCGGGGGAAAGCTGGTCCATCCAGGTGGAATTGAAGGCCACTTCGGTCTTCGCGGGGTCGAGGATCTTGAAAACCTGTGCCTTGTAGGTCTCGGCGTTCTCGAGAACCTGCTCGCGAGTGAGGGGAGGACGGGTAACACTTTTCCCACTGGGGTCACCGATCATCCCAGTGAAGTCACCGATCAGGAAGATCACCTGATGCCCCAGATCCTGGAACTGGCGCAGCTTATTAATTAGAACGGTGTGACCGAGGTGCAGATCGGGGGCGGTCGGGTCGAAGCCGGCCTTGATACGCAGGGGCTGGCCGCGCTTGAGCTTTTCAATCAGCTCGGCCTCCACGAGAATTTCGTCTGCTCCGCGCTTGATCAGCGCCAGCTGCTCTTCGACCGACTTCATTGCAGGTTCCTGTACGTTGCGAATTGCGAAAGGGAACCAACGATACAAGAACAGGCACTAAAAACAAGTTTTGCCCGGCGCCAGAGGACAGGACGTCAGAAGCCCGTCAGCAGGGTTGCCTCTGAAGGAATTTGGTTATATTTTAGGCAGTTATTTCACATTCCCAAAACACCACTCACGCCATGACGCAATCCGATCAGAAAGCGCCGTACTACCCGAAGAGCCATCTGCTGGCCGCAAGCGGTGTAGCAGCGCTCCTCAGCCTGGCTCTGCTGGTGTTCCCCTCGGCCGAGGTCGAGGCGAAGAAGACCACGCTCAATCTGGAGCTGGAGAGCGGTACAGACCGCATCATTCAGGAAAAAGACGATCTTCGACCCACCCCGGTCACGGAAGACGACGGCTCTTCTCCCTTTGCACAGATAGAAGGCTCGTCCGATAACCAGAACAGCGCCGGAAAAGACGCGGACAAGAAGAACGATCTCGCCGACTCGAGTAAACAAGCCTCCCCCTCCGCCCCCGCAGAGCCTGCGTGGAAGAGCGTGACCGTGGGCAAGGGCGACACTCTTTCCAACGTGTTCGCGAAGGCCGGCCTGCCGGCGAACGTCGTGCACGACATGCTTGCCGCCAACAAGGACGCCAAGCAGTTCACTCGTCTCGATGTCGGCCAAGACGTGGATTTCCTCATTGACGCCAAGGGCGACCTGCAGGGCCTGAAGGTCAAGCGCAGCGACATGGAGACCATCAGCCTGAGCAAGTCCGCCAAGGGCTATGACTTCAAGCGCGACCTGGTCAAACCGTCGGTGCACGCCAACTACGCCCACGGCCGCATCGACAGTTCGCTGTTCGCCGCCGGCAAGAACGCAGGCCTGTCCCACGACCTGATCATGTCGATGGCCAATATCCTCGGCTACGACATCGACTTCGCCCAGGATATTCGCGAAGGCGACGAGTTCGATGTGATCTACGAATCCCAGCAGGTGAACGGCAAGCAGGTCAACACCGGCAGCATCCTCGCTGTCCGCTTCGTCAACCGCGGCAAGGAATACACCGCGGTGCGCTACACCACCAAGCAGGGCAACACCAGCTACCTGCGCGCCGACGGCAGCAGCATGCGCAAGGCGTTCATCCGCACCCCGGTGGACTTCGCCCGCATCAGCTCGCGCTTCTCGATCGGGCGCTTCCACCCCATCCTGAACAAGATTCGCGCACACAAGGGCGTGGACTACGCGGCGCCGATCGGCACGCCGATCAAGGCCACTGGCGACGGCAAGATCCTCGAAGCCGGCCGCAAGGGCGGTTACGGCAACGCCGTGGTCATCCAGCACGGTCAGCGCTATCGCACGGTGTACGGCCACATGAGTCGCTTCGCCAAGGGCATCCGCTCCGGTGTGGCGGTGAAGCAGGGCCAGATCATCGGTTACGTCGGCATGACCGGCCTCGCCACCGGCCCGCACCTGCATTACGAGTTCCAGGTCAACGGCCAGCACGTCGATCCGCTGAGCGCCAAGCTGCCGACGGCCGACCCGCTGAGTGGGCCGGAACGCAAGCGCTTCCTCGCTCAGACCCAACCGCTGATCGCTCGCATGGACCAGGAGAAGGCAACCTTCCTGGCCCTGAACAAGCGCTGAGCCATGCCGCGCTATCTGGGGGTGATGTCCGGCACCAGTCTCGACGGACTGGACATCGCCCTGATCGAGCAAGGCGAGCAGACCACGCTGCTCGCCTCCCATTACCTTCCCATGCCGCCGACCCTGCGCGCCGATCTCCTGGCGCTCTGCTCCTCCGGCCCCGACGAAATCGCCCGCTCCGCCCTTGCGGAAAACAACTGGGTTCGCCTGGCGGCCCAAGGCATCAACGAGCTCCTGGCCCGCGAGACACTGGATGCCAGTGAGATTCGCGCCATCGGCAGCCACGGCCAGACCATTCGCCACGAGCCGCAGCTGGGGTTCACCGTACAGATCGGCAATCCCGCGCTGCTCGCCGAGCTGACCGGTATCGATGTGGTGGCTGACTTCCGTCGTCGCGACGTGGCTGCCGGCGGCCAGGGTGCGCCCTTGGTCCCGGCCTTCCACCAGGCCTTGTTCGGCAGCGACAGCCGCGAGTGCGCGATCCTCAATGTCGGCGGTTTCAGCAACGTTTCCCTGCTCAGCCCTGGCAAGCCCGTCCGTGGGTTCGACTGCGGCCCGGGCAATGTGCTGCTGGATGCCTGGATTCAGGAGCAACGTGGCGAGGCCTACGATCGTGATGGCGCGTGGGCAGCCAGCGGCAGTATCGACCAGTCTCTGCTACGGGCGATGCTGGCGGACGACTTCTTTGCCGCCAAGGGCCCGAAGAGCACCGGCCGCGAACGCTTCAACCTGAACTGGCTGACATCGGTGCTGGCCAAGCACGGTCCGGCGAAGGCCGAAGATGTGCAGGCGACCCTGCTGGAGCTGACGGCACACAGTATTGCCGCCGCGCTTCTGGATGCGCAGCCGGGCTGCGAGGAAGTGGTGGTCTGTGGCGGCGGAGCGTTCAACACCACCCTGATGCAACGCCTGGCCGCGCATATGTCTGGCGCAAGCGTGATCAGCAGCATCGACCGCGGCGTGCCGCCGGAGTGGATGGAAGCCATGGCCTTCGCCTGGCTGGCCCATCGGTTCATCGAGCGCCGGCCCGGCAACTGCCCGGAAGTCACCGCCGCCCAAGGGCCGCGCATTCTGGGCGCGCTCTACCCTGCCTGAGTCGACTGCAGAAACAAAAACGCCGCGCAATTGCGCGGCGTTTTCATTACTACTGCATCAGATCGAGAAGGACTGACCGCAGCCGCAGGTGGTCGCTGCGTTCGGGTTCTTGATGACGAACCGCGAACCTTCGAGGCCTTCCTGGTAATCCACTTCCGCACCGGCAAGGTACTGGAAGCTCATCGGATCGACCACGAGGCTGACGCCGTCGCGCTCGACAATGGTGTCGTCGTCCGCGGTGTCCTCATCGAAGGTAAACCCGTACTGGAAGCCCGAGCAGCCACCGCCCGTGACGAACACCCGCAGCTTCAGACGCGGATTGCCTTCTTCGTCGATCAGGTTCTTCACCTTGTTTGCAGCGCCGTGGGAAAACACCAGCGGGGTGGGGGTGAAGGTTTCGATGGTCATGGTGACAACTCTCCCGGCCGAGGCCGTACGTTACAACATTGCGGGCTATTATCCGCTTACCCCAGAAAAACGGTCAACTAATCCGACTCATCCTTTGGTCCAGATCAATCGACCGCTCCCCAGGTCAAACCGTCCTTACGGCAGCAGCGCGACGTTGGACAGGCCCAGGTGCTCGTCCAGGCCGAACAGGATGTTCATGTTCTGGATCGCCTGGCCGGACGCGCCCTTCACCAGGTTGTCGATGACCGACAGGATCACTACCAGGTCGCCGCCCTGCGGACGGTGCACCGCGATGCGGCAGACGTTGGCGCCGCGCACGCTGCGGGTTTCCGGATGGCTGCCGGCCGGCATCACGTCGACGAACGGCTCGTTGGCGTAGCGCTCTTCATAGAGCTTCTGCAGGTCCACGCCACGGTCGGCGACGCGGGCATACAGGGTCGCGTGGATACCGCGGATCATCGGGGTCAGGTGCGGTACGAAGGTCAGGCCGACATCGCCTTTCGCTGCACGACGCAGGCCCTGGCTGATCTCCGGCAGGTGACGGTGGCCCTTGACCGAGTAGGCCATCATGCTCTCGCCGGCCTCGCAGAACAGCGAGCCGACCTTGGCGCCACGGCCGGCGCCACTGACGCCGGACTTGCAGTCGGCGATCAGCTGGCTGGCATCGGCCAGGCCGTTTTCCAGCAGCGGGATGAAACCGAGCTGGGTGGCGGTCGGATAGCAGCCGGGCACGGCGATCAGGCGCGCTGACTTGATGGCCTCGCGATTCACTTCCGGCAGGCCGTAGACGGCTTCGGGCAGCAGTTGAGGCGCGCCATGAGGCTGGCCGTACCACTTGGCCCACTCTTCGGCGTCCTGCAGGCGGAAGTCCGCGGACAGGTCGATCACCCGGGTACCGGTGGCCAGCAGCTCGCCGGCCAGGGCGTGGGCGACGCCGTGGGGAGTGGCGAAAAACACCACGTCGCATTCGCCCAGACGCTTCACGTCCGGCACGCTGAACGCCAGGCCGTCATAGTGGCCTCGCAGGTTCGGGTACATGTCGGCGACTTTCACGCCCTCCTCGGAACGCGAGGTAATCACCTCGACGTGCGCCTGGGGATGCTGTGCCAGCAGGCGCAGCAGTTCCACGCCCGTATAACCCGTACCACCTACGATACCGACCTTGATCATCTACCTGTCACTCCACCTATGGGGCCAAACTCAGGGGCAGTCATGATATGAGCCGCTGCCCCCGCTGAACAGAGTGAATGTGCCTAGGAGGCAGACCCTTTGGTCGGGGCCTGGGTTTCCTGCATCTGACGGGCGAGCGCGTGGTAGATGGGCAGCGGAGTCAGACGGCCGGATATGCCGCTGGCCAGGAGGGTCGCAGCGAGGATGGGAATCAGCATGTCCGGGCTGTGGGACATTTCCACCGTGATGACAGTGGCGGTCAGGGGCGTGCGTGTCACACCAGCAAGGTAGGCGGACATTCCCAGCAACCCGACCGCCGGCAGACTCGCGCCGGGAATCAACGGCGTGAGCCAGGGGGCAAGGCTGGCCCCGACGGTGAGCGAAGGCGAGAACAGGCCGCCGGGAATCCCCGCGATGAAGGAGACGACGTTGGCAATGAACTTCCATAGCAGAAAGTCATGCCCCACCACCGGCTGGCCTTCCAGAATGGAGCGGGTCTCGGCATAGCCGGTGCCGAACACGTGCTGCCCCGACAGCAGGCCCAGCAGCGCCAGCAGCAGACCGCAGGCGAAGGCGAAACGGATCGGCCAACGCCCACGCCAGCGGCTGATGAAGCTCAGGGGGCCTCGCTGAGTGGGCAGGATCAGGCGACAGTAGAGACCGCCGAACAGCCCGCCGAGAACACCACAGGCCACCACCGCAATCCAGGCGCGCCCCAACGGCATACTCTCGGAGAGCCGGCCAAAATAGCTGTAGCTGCCCATCAGGCCGAGCGTAACCATACCGCCAAGCAGGACCGCAGTGAGCACCAGACCACTGAAACGCTGCTCGAAACTGCGGCCCATCTCCTCGATGGCAAATACCACCCCGCCCAGCGGCGTATTGAAGGCCGCCGCGATGCCTGCCGCGCCACCGGCGATGATCAGCCCGGAAACCGTACGCTTGCCGTAGAGACCGAGCCGTCTGCCGAGGGAATACATCAGCGCGGCGCCAATATGTACCGTCGGTCCCTCGCGCCCGGCCGAGGCGCCCACCAGCAGCGCCAGCAGAGTGAGGAAGAGTTTGCCCACTGCGATCGGCAGCGACAGCAGGGCATTGCGGGTCCGGCTGCTGCGCTGCTCCAGGGCCACGATGACCTGTGGGATGCCGCTGCCACGGGTATTTTTCAGCGCGCCCTGGGTCAGCCAGACCAATCCGGCGAAGCCCAGCGGACAGATCAGCCACGGCCACCACTGGCTGTGCGCGACCACCCCGCGAAACGTCGCGCTGGCAAGGTCCGCCAGATGCGCGAAGACCAGCGCCACCAGCCCCACCAGCAAAGCCCCCACCCAGAAAGCCAGGGTCCGTCGCCAGCGTCGCAGCAAAGGATGCCGCAGCCATGAGCGCTTCAGCGCCTGCTGCGGCAAAGCCTGGGCAATCGACTCGGAGGCGCTCTCGGGTGGCGTGGAATCGGACATGGGCACGAGCCGGGCATCTGCCGGATGCCGAGCGGCATACGCGGCAACGCGCCACGCATGGAAAGGTCGATGACGTCCCTAGTGTAATAGAACCAGGGATGACGCCATTGCAACGCGCCACTACTATCGGCTCATCACCGATTCGAGGAAGTACAGATGCTGTACCTATGGCTCAAAGCCTTTCACATCATTGCCGTGGTCTGCTGGTTCGCCGGCCTGTTCTACCTGCCGCGCCTGTTCGTCTACCACGCCATGAGCGAGGATGCCGCCAGCCGGGAGCGCTTCTGCGTGATGGAACGCAAGCTGTACCGCGGCATCATGGGTCCCTCGATGATCCTCACCATCCTCCTCGGTGCCTGGATGCTCTACCTCAACCCCGCCTGGCTGAGCCAGGGCTGGCTGCATGCCAAGCTCACCCTGGTGGTCCTGCTGATCGGCTACCACCACGCCTGCGGTGCCATGCTCAAACGCTTTGCCCGCGGCGAGAATGGCCGCAGCCATGTGTTCTACCGTTGGTTCAACGAGGTACCGGTACTGTTCCTGCTCGCCATCGTCATCCTGGTGGTGATCAAACCCTTCTGACCCTCTCGACCGAGGAAACCGTCATGTCCCTGCCTGCCCTGCTCGACCGCCGTCTGCGCGTGCCCCTGGTGGCGGCGCCGATGTTTCTGGTGTCCACCCCGCAACTGGTTCTGGCCTGCTGCAAGGGCGGCATCGTCGGCAGTTTCCCGGCGCTGAATCAGCGCGAAAGCAGCGGTTTCAAGGCCTGGCTGGAGGAAATCGAGGCGGGCCTGGCCGCCGATCCCAAGGCCGCGCCCTACGCAGTGAACCTCATCGTCCACCACAGCAACCCGCGTCTGCAGGCAGACCTGGCGCTGTGTGTGGAGCATCGCGTCCCCATCGTCATCACCAGCCTGGGCGCGGTGCGCGAGGTGGTGGACGCCGTGCACAGCTATGGCGGACTGGTCTTCCATGACGTCACCACCCGCCGCCACGCCGAAAAGGCCGCGGAGGCCGGAGTCGATGGCCTGATCGCGGTCGCCGCCGGCGCCGGCGGCCATGCCGGCACCTGGAGCCCCTTCGCGCTGATCGCGGAGATCCGCCAGTTCTTCGACAAGACCCTGCTGCTGGCCGGCTGCATCAACCATGGCCACGAGATTCTCGCCGCACAGGTGCTTGGCGCCGACCTCGCCTATCTGGGCACCCGCTTCATCGCCACCCGCGAGAGCAACGCCTCCACCGACTACAAGCGGATGCTCCTCGAAGCCCGCGCCGCCGACATCATCCATACGCCAGCGGTATCCGGCGTACCGGCCAGCTTCATGCGCCAGAGCCTGGAGGCCGCCGGCTTCGACATGAAACGCCTGACCGACAAGGCCGACATCAACTATGGCGAGAAGCTCAAGCCGGTGAGCGACGAGGCCAAGGCCTGGAAGACCGTCTGGTCGGCCGGCCAGGGGGTGGGCAACATCCATGACCTGCCGTCGGTGGAGGAACTCATCGCCCGGCTCGACAACGAGTACCGCCAGGCCTTGAGCCGCAGCACGACGCTGCCCGGCCAACTGCTGGTCTGACCAGCGCCACCACTTGCCGATATGTGTAGCGGGGCCGCTTGTTGGCCCCAGAAGGCACGATTACGCTGTATCGATCTCACCACAGCCCGCTGACAAGGATGCCCCAATGGACCAAGCCCGCTTCAAGATCGTGTTCGACGGCACGCTGATGCCGCAGACACCGCTGGAAACCGCCAAGGAAAATCTCGCTCGCCTGTTCAAGAGCGACACGTCGAAGATCGAAGCGCTGTTCAGCGGCAAGCCGGTAGTGCTCAAGCGCGACCTCTCCGACGACGAAGCCGACAAATACCTCCGCGCCCTGCATGGCGCGGGCGCCAACGCCCGCAAGGAAGCCGAGGAACAAGCGGGCGGCTTGAGCCTGGTCGAGACCGACGACCATCCCAGCGAAGCCACGCTCGCCAGCCGCGCCCCCGCCCAAACGCTGCGCGACGACCAGATGACCTGCCCCAAGTGCGGGCATGTACAGCTCAAGGCCAGCGACTGCAGCGCCTGCGGCATCATCATCGAGCGCTATCTCGCCCGTCAGGCCGAGATGAACGCCAGCCTGGCGACGCCTGGCGCAGCGACATCGACCGCCTCCCCCTATGCGCCGCCACAGGCCCAAGTGGGTGACGAGTTGCCGGAATTCGGCGAACTCCAGCCCTTCACCAGCGAAGGCCGTATCGGCCGGGTGCGCTACCTGGGTTGGAGCATGGCGCTGTTCCTGGTTGCCATCCCGATCTTCCTGCTGGTGGCCGGCGCCTTCGCGATCTCCCAGACGCTGGGCATGCTGCTGGCGGCGGTGGTGTTCATCGCCTATGCGATCGTCGGCGTCATGATGGGCATCCAGCGCCTGCACGATATCGGCTGGTCGGGATGGCTGATGCTGCTCAACATCGTCCCGGTGGTGGGCAGCGTGTTCCCCCTGCTGATGATGCTGATCCCCGGCAACGACGGCGCCAACCGCTACGGCCCGCCGCCGCCGCCCAACAGCCGTGGCGTAGTGGCGCTGGCCTGGAGCATGGTGATCGTTCCGGTGGTAGTCGGTATCCTTGCCGCCATCGCGATTCCCAGTTACGAGCAGTACGTCGAGCGCGCCAACGCAGCCCAGTACCAACAGGGCGAGCCGGATGCCGCCGCATCGGCCGAACCGTCTGAGGAGTTCAACAGCGGCGACACCGAAGGCGCCGACTCCGACGACGCCGGCAGCACCGACCAGTAATGCAACAACCCGCGGCGGGCGTGGTCGAACGCCACCCCGCCACAGAGACCTTTGAATGCCTCGTTTTGCCCTCATTACCGGCGCCTCCAGCGGCATCGGCCTGGCGCTGGCCGAAGCCCTCGCGCGGCGCGGCCAGGCGCTGATCCTGGTGGCCCGCCAGCGCGATGCGCTGGACAGCATCGCCTGCGAGCTGTCGCAGCGCTTCGGCGTCGAGGTGCTGTTCCGCGTCTGCGATCTCTCCGAGCCGCTGCAGATTTCCGGTCTGCTCCACGAGCTGGAGCAAAGCGGGCGGCAGATCGAGCTGCTGGTGAACAACGCCGGCATCGGCACCTCGGGCGCCTTCCTCGACCATGACTGGTCCAGCGAGCAGGAACTGCTGGAGCTCAACGTGCTGGCGCTGGCGCGCCTGTGCCATGGCATCGGCGCGATGATGGAGCGAGATGGCGGCGGGCAGATTCTCAATGTTGCGTCGGTGGTCGGCCTGCTGCCCGGCCCGTGGATGAGCAGCTACTACGCCAGCAAGGCCTTCGTGCTGCACTTCTCCGAAGGGCTGCGCGAGGAGCTGCGCGGACGCGGCATCAAGGTTTCCGTACTGTGCCCCGGACCGACCCGCACCGCCTTCTTCCGCCATGCGGAGCTGCAGACCTCCCGCTTCGATGGCGGCAAGCTGATGATGTCGCCCGAAGAGGTCGCCTTCCGCACCGTCAGGGCGCTGCGCCGGGCGCCGGCGATCATCATCCCTGGCTGGCGCAACCGCCTGATGGCCTTCGCCGTACGCCTGCTGCCACGCTGGGCGCTGCGCAAGCTGGCCGGTCGTCTCAACCGCATGGCGCTGGCCAGTTGAGCCGTATTCAGTCGGCCCGCACCGTGCGGCCGTCGGCCCACTCCCGCAGTTGGGCCAGCTCCTCGGCCATCACCACCGACAGCGGTGCGGTCCGCCGGATCTCCTCCAGCAGCAACGCTTGATCCACCGATTTCTGCCGCGCCTGCGCGGCATAGAAGGTGCCGACCACGGCCTGCTCGATCTCCGCGCCGGAAAATCCCTCCGCGGCATCGGCCAGCGCGCCCAGCTCGAACTGCGCCACGTCCAGCTCGCGGCGCGTCAGGTGGATACGGAAGATCTCCATACGCACCTCAGGCTCCGGCAGGTCGACGAAAAACAGTTCATCGAAGCGCCCCTTGCGCACCAGTTCCGGTGGCAGACGGTCGATGGCATTGGCAGTGGCGACCATGAACACCGGCGCCTTGCGCTCGGCCATCCAGGTCAGCAGGGTGCCGAGAACGCGCTGGCTGACGCCATTGTCCTGGTCGCCGGTGGCCACGCCCTTCTCGATCTCGTCCGCCCAGAGCACGCAGGGCGCCATGCTGTCGGCCAGGCGCAGCGCCTCGCGCAGGTTACGCTCGGTCTCGCCGAAGTACTTGTTGTACAGGCTGCCGAAGTCCAACCGCAGCAGCGGCAAGCCCCAGAGTCCGGCGACGGCCTTGGCCGCGAGGCTCTTGCCGCCACCCTGCACGCCGACCAGCAGGACACCCTTGGGCAGGTCCTTCTCCTTGCCCTCGGTGAAGGCGCTCTGACGTTCGCCGAGCCAACGCTTGAGGTTCGCCAGCCCGCCAACTTCGGCGAAGCGCGCGGTGTCGTGCTCGAAGCTGAGCACACCGTCGAGGTTGAGCAGCTCGAACTTGGTGCGGTTGAGTTCCGGCAGGTCTTCCTGGGTGATCGCACCGTCATTGCAGATCACCCCACGGGCCAGCGAGCGGGCCTCGCCGTGGGTCAGGCCACGCAGGTTCTTCACCACCTGGCGCAGGGTGCGGTTGTCCGTGCGCACGCGCGCCCCGCTGTTGCGCTCGCTCCAGCGCGTGGCCTCCTCGCGGACGATGCCGACCAGCTCGTCCTCCGAAGGCAGCGACAGGGCGAAGCGCGCGGCGAAACGCTGGACCTCCGCCGGCAGCTTCAGCGCATGGGAGACCAGGATCACCGTGGGCTTGAACGTGCCCTCGGCCATGGCGATTTCCTTGAGCAGGCGAACCGCGCGGGGATTGTCATCGAGGTAGGGATGCAGGTCGCAAAGCACATAAAGCGTCGGCTGCGGGTCGGCCTTGATCAGTTGCAGCGCGGCTTCCGCCTCGCGGCTGTCGCCCGCGCCCTGCGGCTCGCCGCCGAAGCCCAGGCGCTGCAAGCCCTCGGTCGCCGACCACAGCCGCAGGTCGAGCCCACGGCGCACGGCAAGGCCGGTCAGGGTTTCCAGGACCCGGGGCTCGTCCCAGGACTCGATCACGATCAGCTTGACCCTGGAATCGAGCACCAGGCCCAGGTCATGGATATCGTTCTGCACGCGGGCTCCTTGCGAATACCGCCGCGAATCTGGGCGGTGCGGGTCACGGCCGCTAAACTCCTGTTCCAGCCAACCAGATCGGAGGAACGTCCGTGGACTGTTTGTTCTGCAAGATCGTCGCCGGGGAAATTCCCGCGCGCAAGCTCTATGAAGATGACCAGGTGATCGCCTTCCACGACATCGGCCCACAGGCGCCGGTGCACTTCCTGGTGGTGCCGAAGAAGCACATCGCCACCCTCCACGACCTGCAGGAAGCGGACAAGCCGCTGGCCGGGCATATCCTCTTCACTGCCCAGCACCTGGCGAAGGAACTGGGCTGCGACGAAGGCTTCCGCGTGGTGATGAACTGCAACGACCTGGGCGGGCAGACCGTGCACCACATCCACATGCACGTGCTCGGCCAGCGCCAGATGCACTGGCCGCCGGGCTGACAGGCAACCAGGGGGACTCTTTGCGCGCACCACGGCAAGACCTGTCATCCGCCATCCGGTAAACTGCCGGGCGAATGTTCTTTCCGGAGGTGCGCCATGTCCGCCGACCGTCACTACTCCCCCGCCGACCGCTTCCTGCTGCAGGCCGATGCCGCCTTGCGCACCCTGCTGCCGTTCAGCGGCCACCCGGGGCGCCCGTCGCCGGCCATCGTCCAGCCCGACGCCGAGCTCAGCGAAACCGATGCCCGCCATGTCGCCGGTCTGATGCGCATCAACCACACCGGTGAAGTCTGCGCCCAGGCGCTCTACCAGGGCCAGGCGCTGACCGCCAAGCTGCCGCACGTACGCAAAGCCATGGAGGTCGCCGCCGACGAGGAAGTCGACCACCTGGCCTGGTGCGAACAGCGCATCCGCGAACTGGGCAGCCGACCGAGCCTGCTGAATCCGCTGTTCTATGGCCTGTCCTTCGGCGTCGGCGCAGCCGCCGGTCTGATCAGCGACCGCGTCAGCCTCGGTTTCGTCGCCGCCACCGAGGATCAGGTGTGCAAGCACCTCGACGAGCACCTGACGGAGCTTCCCGCCGAGGACCAGAAGTCCCGCGCCATCCTCGAACAGATGCGCACCGACGAGCAGCACCACGCCACCAGCGCCATCGAGGCCGGCGGCCTGCGCTTCCCTGCGCCAGTGAAGTTCGGCATGACCCTGCTGTCGAAGGTGATGACCAAGTCCACCTACCGGATCTGAGCTGGCCGGAAACAAAAAGGGGCACCCGGTGGGTGCCCCTTTTTCGTTTCTACTATCGAGCGTTACGAGCGCAGGAGAGACAAGGCGAAAAGTCGGGATGAAAGCGGAGTTTGCTGCAGCAAATGAGCATTTCGGCCCGGCTTTTCAACGCCGTATCTCCCAGCGCAGTAGCTCGATCAGCGCGGCATGTTGCGCGCGTAGAATATTTCCAGCATCTCGTGACGCACACGCTCTTCCACCTGCTTGCGCTGCTCGGGCGACAGGTTGCTGGTCGCATCGCCGAACAGGTAATTGTCCAGGTCGAACTCCTTGAGCAACATCTTGGTGTGGAACATGTTCTCCTGGTACACGTTCACGTCGGTCATTTGATAGGCCTCGTACGTGTCGTCGGAGAGATAGTTCTGGATCGAGTTGATCTCGTGGTCGATGAAGTGCTTCTTGCCTTCCACATCGCGGGTGAAGCCGCGCACGCGGTAATCCACGGTGACGATGTCCGAATCGAACTGGTGGATCAGGTAGTTGAGCGCCTTGAGCGGCGAGATGACGCCGCAGGTCGACACATCGATGTCCACCCGGAAAGTCGCGATGCCTTCCACCGGATGGATCTCCGGATAGGTGTGCACGGTGATATGGCTCTTGTCGAGGTGCGCCAGGATGGTTTCCGGTAGTGGCCCCGGGGATTCCTCGATCTGGCTGTCGGTCGGGGTGACCGGCTGCTCGGAGATCAGGATGGTCACGCTGGCGCCTTGCGGGTCGTAGTCCTGACGGGCGATGTTCAGGATGTTTGCGCCAATGATGTCGACAACATCGGTGAGGATCTGCGTGAGACGCTCGGCATCGTACTCTTCGTCGATGTACTGCACGTAGGCCTGCTGGTCTTCAGGCGTCTCGGCATAGCAGATGTCATAGATGTTGAAGCTCAAGGTCTTCGTCAGGTTGTTGAACCCGTGGAGCTTGAGTTTGCTTTTCACCGTGGGAACTCTCTTCAATGCGGCTCTGCCGCGTGGTTGAGCATGCCCGTCAGATGCGTACGGCGCACCTGCGTAGGACGGTTTACACCTCTTCGCGATGGCGATTGTGGTTGCTTGGTTTCGAGCCGCAGGGCCCTGAAAAAAGGTGGCGCATTATGCAGAGGTCAGGCGACCTCTGCCACAGTTTGCGCACCCTTGATGATGAAAGGATGAACCTGGCTGTCAGCCCAGCTCGACGATCTCGTAGTCGTGGGTGATCTCGACGCCGGCGCGGCCCAGCATGATCGAGGCGGAGCAGTACTTCTCGGCCGACAGCTCGACCGCGCGCTTGACCTGCGCTTCCTTCAGACCACGGCCCTTGACGACGAAGTGCACGTGAATCTTGGTAAACACCTTGGGGTCTTCGGTGGCACGCTCAGCTTCGAGGAAGGCTTCGCAGCTTTCCACCGGCTGGCGACCCTTCTTCAGGATGCTCACCACGTCGAAGTTGGTGCAGCCACCCAGGCCCAGCAGCAGCATCTCCATCGGGCGCACGCCCAGGTTGCGGCCACCGGCATCCGGCGGACCATCCATCACCACCACGTGGCCGCTGCCGGACTCACCGAGAAACATGGCTTCGCCAGCCCACTGGATTCGCGCTTTCATTGAGAAGAACTCCGCCGGAAAAAGGGGCGCCAGCTTATCACAGCCCTCTCGACCGCCCAGGGGAGCCGCCGGCTGTTAGCTGTGTCGCAATTCAGCGAGGATCACTGTCATTTATTGCTTAAGCTGGCGCCATTTTACTGGCACACTCTCGGAAATTGCCCCGACGAATGTTCCGGTTTTCTCATTGTTGGTAACACGTCGTCTGTTAATCTCTTGCCCAATTACCTACAGGCAAGTCATTGCGCCAAGGGGCAATCTTGCCGCCCTGGGGATCGAGGGGGATCCAGCCAGGGACATGCGGCGCCACTCATACTGAATAAAAAATCATTAGACGCCTGTTGTGCAAAGGCCACTCTTTTACTTTCCGGGACTCGGGCATGGTAGCTATTACCCTCACACCCAAAATCAAGAACCTCGACAAGTTGCTCGCGCACTGCCACCGCCGCCGCTTCACCGCCAAGAGCACCATCATCTACGCCGGCGACCGCTGCGAGAGCCTGTTCTTCATCATCAAGGGCTCGGTGACCGTACTGATCGAGGACGATGATGGCCGCGAGATGATCATCGGCTATCTCAATACCGGCGACTTCTTCGGAGAGATGGGGCTCTTCGAGAAGGAAGGCAGCAGCAACCAGGAGCGCAGCGCCTGGGTCCGCGCCAAGACCGAATGCGAAGTCGCCGAGATCAGCTACGCCAAGTTCCGCGAACTGAGCCAGCAGGACCCGGAGATTCTCTTCACCCTCGGCAGCCAGATGGCAGATCGCCTGCGCAAGACCACCCGCAAGGTTGGCGACCTGGCCTTCCTCGACGTGACCGGCCGTGTCGCCCGCACCCTGCTGGACCTGTGCCAGCAGCCGGACGCCATGACCCACCCGGACGGCATGCAGATCAAGATCACCCGCCAGGAAATCGGCCGCATCGTCGGCTGCTCCCGCGAAATGGTCGGCCGCGTGCTGAAAAGCCTGGAAGAACAGGGTCTGGTGCACGTGAAGGGCAAGACCATGGTGGTCTTCGGCACCCGCTGAAGACACTCCAGAAACAGAAAAGCCGGCAATCGCCGGCTTTTTTGTTGTTCGCAGGAACGATCAATCCGGATCGGAGCCCAGCTTGACCTTGCTGTGTTCGGGGAAGAACAGGCGCTTGAGCTCGGTACCCGGCTCCTCGGCACGCATGAAGGCCTCGCCGACCAGGAAGCCGAACACGTCGCTGACTTCCATCAGTTCGACGTCGGCGCGGTTGAGGATGCCACTTTCGGTGATCACCATACGATCGCGCGGGATTTCCGGCAGCAGGTCCAGCGTGGTTTCCAGGCTGACCTCGAAGGTATGCAGGTTGCGGTTATTGATGCCGACCAGCGGGGTGTCCAGGGTTTTCAGCGCACGCTCCAGTTCCGGGGCGTCGTGCACTTCCACCAGCACGTCGAGGCCAACGCCTTTGGCCACCGCGGCCAGCTCGGCCATGCGCACGTCATCCAGCGCCGAGACGATCAGCAGGATGCAGTCGGCGCCGATGGCGCGGGCTTCCACCACCTGGTACGGATCGATCATGAAGTCCTTGCGGATCACCGGCAGCCTGCAGGCGGCACGGGCTTCCTTGAGGTAGGCATCGCTGCCGAGGAAGAAGTCGACATCGGTCAGCACGGAGAGGCAGGCGGCGCCGCCCTCCTCGTAGCTGCGGGCGATATCGGCCGGATCGAAGTTCTCGCGCAGGATGCCCTTGCTCGGCGAAGCCTTCTTCACCTCGGCAATCACCGCCGGCTCGCGGCGCTTGGCACGCTCCAGCAGGGCGTTGGCGAAACCGCGCGGTGCGTCGGCGGCTCGCGCCAGCTGCTCCAGCTCGGCGATGCCGACGCGGGTGCGGCGTTCGGCGACTTCTTCGGCCTTGCGGGCCAGGATCTTCTGCAGAACCGTCGGCACACTCACTGTGCGTTCTCCTCTCGGTAAACGGCGGTGAAGGCCGCCAGCTCTTCCATTTTCTCCCGCGCCAGCCCGGTGTGCAGGGCGTCGTGAGCCAATTGCATGCCTTCGTGCAGGCTGGTGGCCAGGTCGGCTGCGTAGAGTGCGGCGCCGGCGTTGAGCACGATCAGTTCGGCGGCCTTCTGCCCCGCTTCGGTCTTGCGGCGGCCAAGGGCATCACGGATCAGCTCCAGCGACTGCTGCGGGCTGTCCACGGTCAGGCCGATCAGACTCTGGCTCTTGATGCCGAAGTCTTCGGGCTGCACCTCGTATTCGGTGACCACGCCGTCCTTCAGTTCAGCGACGTGGGTCGGCGCGGCGAGGCTGAACTCATCCAGGCCATCGCGGGAATGCACCACCAGGATATGTTCGCTGCCCAGGCGCTTGAGCACCTCGGCCAGCGGGCGGCACAGCGCCTGGCTGAACACGCCGACCACCTGGTGCTTCACGCCCGCCGGGTTGGTCAGCGGGCCGAGCATGTTGAACAGGGTGCGCAGGCCCAGCTCGCGGCGCGGGCCGGCAGCGTGCTTCATGGCCTTGTGGTGGACCTGGGCGAACATGAAGCCGACGCCTACGGTCTCGATACAGCGTTTCACCTGCACGGGCTTCAGGTCCAGGTAGATGCCGGCCGCTTCCAGCAGGTCGGCACTGCCGCTCTTGCCGGAGACCGCACGGTTTCCGTGCTTGGCGACCTTGCCGCCCGCTGCGGCAACCACGAAAGCCGCCGCCGAGGACACGTTGAAGATGTTCGCGCCGTCACCGCCGGTGCCGACCACGTCGACCACGTGTTTCAAACTGTCCAGCTCGACCTGGTCGGCCAGCTCGCGCATCACCGCCACGGCACCGACGATCTCGTCGATGGTTTCGCTCTTCATCCGCATGCCCATGAGGAAGGCGCCGATCTGCGCGTCGGTGCACTGCCCGGTCATGATCTCGCGCATGACGTCCTGCATTTCCTCGGTGGTCAGGTCCAACTGGTTGACCACGCGGCTGAGGGCTTCCTTGATATTCATGCGCGCACCCCACCGGTCTGCTTGAGGAAGTTGGCCAGCATTTCATGGCCCTGTTCGGAAAGGATCGACTCAGGGTGGAACTGCACGCCCTCGACGTTCAGCGTCTTGTGGCGCAGGCCCATGATCTCGTCGACCGAGCCATCTTCCAGCGCCGTCCAGGCGGTGATCTCCAGGCAGTCGGGCAGCGTCTCGCGCTTCACCACCAGCGAGTGGTAGCGGGTCTGGGTCAGCGGATTGTTCAGGCCGGCGAACACGCCCTGGTCCTTGTGGAATACCGGGCTGACCTTGCCGTGCATGACCTGGCGGGCACGCACCACGTCTCCGCCGAAAGCCTGGCCGATGGACTGGTGGCCCAGGCACACGCCCAGCAGCGGCAGCTTGCCGGCGAAGCGCTCGATGACTTCCAGGGACACGCCCGCCTCGTTCGGCGTGCACGGGCCGGGGGACAGGACGATGCGTTCGGGGTTGAGCGCGGCGATCTCGTCGACGCTCAGTTCGTCATTGCGAATGACGTGGATGTCGGCCTTCAACTCGGCGAAATACTGCACCAGGTTGTAGGTGAAGGAATCGTAGTTATCGATCATCAGCAGCATGTCTGCTCGAACCTCAATGATTGCACTGCTTTCGGATCGCGCCATCGTCGACACCCGTTGCGGCCTCGCAGGCTGCGCGAATCTGGCGATTATGCCAGCGGATGGAGGGAATGGACGCGTAAGAAGAGACCGGCGTCATGCCGGGAAAGAAGGAATCAGGCGCGCCAGCGCCAACGGGCGAATGCCTTGAGGAGGGAGGTGATGATGCGGCTGCGGTGGATCACGGTTGCGGTCTCGCCTAGCAATGGCCGAACAGTAGCCCAAGGCCGGGCGCCAGCGCAATACGCACGGCGCCCCCGCCGACGAAGGCAGGACGGTTCAGCGGCACGCATCGAGCGCCGCGCGCAGGCGGGTTTCGTAGGCCAGGTGCTGCCGGCGCTCTGCCAGCAGCGCCCGCACCTTGGTTTGCAGATCGTCCACCGGGCGCAGGTCGGCGGTGGCGAACCGGGGTATTTCGATGACTGGCGCCTGGCATGGCACCGGGACGGGTATGCGAATTTCCACAGGCTTGGGCGCAGACGTAGCGCAACCGGACATTAGCAGCGCGAAGATGAGCAGCGGCAATTTCATGGTATTAGCTCTCGGTCTATCAACTGACGCACCACGGCGCACTCCTCGCCTTGACTGCGCTCCAGCAGAAGCCGGCTGGCAGCGGCTTCGTGACCTTCCGCCTGCTCGCGAGCTTCGGCCAGGGCGCGCTCGGCGGACTCCGCGCCCAGGCGAGCGGCCTGATCCAGCGCATCGATCTGCCCGTTCTGCAGCGCCAGCTGGGCTTCCAGCGCCTCGCCGGCATCGCTGCAGCGCACCTGCTCCAGGCGCAAGCGTTCCAGTTGCCCACCATAGAAACGAGCCGTCAGCCAACCACCGGCACAGCCGCTGAGCAGAATGCCCGCAACGCCCAGCACCAGTCTGATGCGACTCATCCCAGCACCTCCTGTGCCCGGCGCCACAGGCGCAGCCGTTCTTCCAGCCCAGTCAGCCCACCGTTGATCGTGCGGGTGATTTCCTCGAAACGACTATCATCGGCCAACTCATTCAAGCCGTGGCGCTGCCACCACCAGGCGGCGGACCGGCAGGCCCAGCGCGGCTCGCCGAGCAATTGCGGGCGCGCGACAAAGGGTTGCGCGAGCCCCTCGCCAGCCGCTCGGTAATTGCTCCTCCCGGTGACCTGCAACAACCCACGCCCACGAAAGCGCCAGCCATCGCCGGAGGCCTCGTCCCTGTTGCCGTTGCGCCCGGCATAGACGGTGTTCGCAATGCGTTCGGGCTGGTAGGCGATCTCCCGCGCCAGCGCCGTGGGCGAGCCATCGACGCTGCGAAAACGCCGAGGCCAGACGGCCGCCAGACGCTGGGCGCTGTAGGTCAGGCTCTCGACGCAACGGGTCAGTTGCGCACTCTCATGGCCGATCTGGGCGAGGAAGGCCGCAGCACGCGGCGGCGCGTCGATGGCGAAGTCGCACATTGCCTCGTTCAGCACGGACAGAAAAATGCCCGCGACAGGGCGGGCGTTGGGCAGGATCAGCAGGAGTTGGCGTTCGTCAATGCGCATGTCAGCCACCCTCCCCTGCCTTGCCTTTCCCCTGTGCGCCACCATTGCATTTCACCGTGGTGGTCCAGCCACCGACAGAGTAATGCTGGGTCACCGAGTCGATCAGGTAGCGCCCGTCCAATCCTGCCTTGAAACCTTGCAGGTCAAGGGTCAACTCGGCGAACAGATCGGCGCGGCCGGGCATGTCCAGCTGCACGTCGGCGCTGTTGCGATTGAATTCGGCCAAGCGTGCGGCGGCGACGCGCCGGGCGGCCGCCTCGTCCGGCTGCGGATGGCGATCGCAGTGCTCGGCGGCGACCTTCGATGGAGCATCCGGGTTGGCCACGCGCACCTGCCTCTGCACGCCATCGGTGCCGCGATAGGGCACCTTCACCGCCGCCACCACCTTGCGATCGTCCAGGGTGAAGCGGAAGGCGCTGACATCACCGCGCCCCAGTACCGGTATCTCCAGCGCCTGGCCACTGGCGCTGCGGCCGGACTGGCGCGGCTGCACCAGCAGGCTGGTGTTGGCCAACTTTGCGGTGCAGTCGTACAGCCGCGCCAGGCGGGTGATGAAATTGAAGTCCGACTCGCGGATCTGATCGACACGTGCAATCACCGTCTCGACGCTGCACGCCGCCCGCCAGCCATTACGCGCCGCGATGTCCGCCACCACGCTCGCCAGGCTGGCACCCTCCCAGTGGCCGCTACGGCTGGCCTTGCCCTGTCCGCGCATGTCACCGCTCTTGCCCTTGATCACCAGGTTGTCCGGCATGCCGCCATAGGTCAGCGTATCCACCACATAGCGGCCCATGCGCGTGAGCGGGGCACCGTCGTAGCCGAGGAAGACTTCCAGCGCAGCCCCGCGACGCGGCAGGGTCACCGCGCCGTCGCGGTCGTCGATGGTGATCTGGAAGGTGTCCGACTCCAGGCCGGGTTTGTCGGTCAGCTGCAGCTCGATCAGCCGGTCACTGACCAGCGGGGTGATGTCCGCACCGTCGGCGCTGATGCGAAAGACTGGTTTCATAAGCCCCCCTGAATGAAAAGGCCCCGCCGAAGCGGAGCCTGGTTGTGGAAGCGATCTGCCATGGTCACTCCCACAGGCGCACGCTCTGGTCAGCCGGCGCCGCCAGCTCCGGCAAATGGATGATCACTCCCGCTCGCAGCGGTTGCGGTTCGTCAGCCAGTCCGGGGTTGGCATCGAGCACGGCCTCCACGCAGCCATTGAGGTGGCCATAGCGCTGGTAGCACAGGCGGTCCAGCAGGTCGCCGTCAGCGCTTCTGACTATCGTCGTCGCCATAGCGGGTGAACTCCAGGTCGAGGGTTTGCTGACGCGGCACGCCATTGGCGAACAGCGCCTCCTGCGTCTCCGTGATCTTGGTCAGGCACCAGTTGCCCAGGTCGTCGCCACGCCCCGTGCCGAGGTGGACCGGTTCGCGCAGCGCCGCGATATCCCGCAACGTGCGCGGCTGGTTCCAACCGACCCGCTGAGCGGTATCGCCGGCGCGGATGAACAGCGGCATCACCACGCCACTAAGCGTGAGGGTTTCCGGGCCCAGGCCGACACTCTGCTGAGCGCTGCGCCGCCCCAGCCGCGCCTGGTCCTTCCAGGCGTAGCTACTGGTGCGCGTCAGGCGTTGGAAGCCGGTGGTGTCCACATTGAAGTAGTAGGTCTGCTCGGTCGACTTCAGCGGCGTCATGATCAGCAGGTGCTGCGGCACCTTGCACATCTGCTCGGAGGGATCGAGCTTGGGCGCCAGCACCGAGGTCGGCAGGATGTCACCCAGGCGCGGGTCGATCTTGCCCAGAACCTTGTTCACCGCCTGCCCGGCACGACTGACCTCCTCGCCCAGCCTCTTCACCCGCTCGTTCACCTCGATGGCAACGCGCTTGGCTTTGTCGATGTCCTGCTGCAGCTTTTCCTGCTCGCGCTGGGCCTTGTTCACCACGCTCTGCAACTTGCTCTGGGCGCGCAGGACGCCGTCGGTGACGCGCTTGAGCTTGGCCGCCGCCTCCGGCGTCACGCCGGGCAAACCTTCGAGCACGGAGACGCCACTGCGGATGTGCAGCATCGCCTTGTCCAACGGCTCGGCCACCTGTCCCAGGTCGCGCCGGGCAGCCGTGGCGGCGCCGGCGATCTTGTCGAGACCGGCATGGAACTGTTCCAGATAGGTCATGCGGCCTCCTTACACGACGACGGTATCGAACAGCGCATTGCGCTGACGTTCCTGCTGGGCTTCGGCGATCAGGCGACGCAGGGTCGGGATCAGCTCGTCCAGCAGTTGCTGTGGGTTAACGATATTGCCCGCCACGTTGATGCTGACCTGCGGCGAGAAGGTCCAGTTGGGCGGGCCACTGGCAACGGGTGTTGCAGCGGCCGGAGCTGCGGGTTGCGGCGCGACGGGCGGCGGTTTCGGAGCTGCATCCGACGGACCGAGCAGAGCGCCGGCCTTGCCGCCGATCCACTCGCCCACGCTCGCGCCGATGGCGCCGCCCACCAGCGTGCCGATCACTGGGATCGGGATTAATGTGCCCAGCGCAGCACCAGCAGCCGCACCGATGGCCGAGCCGCCCGCCTTGCCATAGCCGACCGCCTTTTCTTGTGGCGACTGATTGCTGTTGTAGATGGAAGCGACATCGGTAATTGCCAGCGCTGCGTTGACCGGGCCGAAACGCCTCAGTGCAGTGCCCGCACCCCGCGCCAGGCCGCCCGCCACGCGCCCGACCCGCGAAGAGCGAACCGTCTGCGCAGTCCTCCCAATCCATCCGGAAGCGGCACTGGCGGCGCGTCCCAGCGTGGATCGCGCACGTTGGAGGATGCTGCCGCGTGAACTCTTGCCGGTGCCCTCCGGCCTGGTCTTGCCACCGGACTTCCCCTTGCCTTTGCCCTTCGGACTGCGATCAGGCAAATCGCCGAAGCTGCCAGCTGGCCAGTTGGTGACGAAGACGTCCTGGACATCACGCTTGCCCCAGTTCCCGGGCAGCAATCCCCTGGCGTCCTGGGCGAACTGCTTGATACCGATGGCCGACTTCACCGCCAGCAATCCACCACCCATCACCGCAGCCGCGGTCAGCAGGAAATCATTGCTCTTGAGCAACGCATCGCCGATCTGCAGCAACGCGCCGCTGATCAACTGCTCTTTCTGCTCCAACTGGCCCAGCGGCGACTCGCGACGTTTCTCCACACCTTGCTGCAACAGATCGCCAGGCGCGTCGGTAAGGGCTTGCCGGGACTGAAGCAAGCTCTCGACCTTCTGCGCATCGCCCGTCCGGATCGTGGTCAGCCCAGTGAGCAGATCACGGCTGAACAGCTCTACCGACGGAGCTTCTTTCTGACCGCGCCAGGCCACCGCACTCAGCGCACGCGCCAGATCCGCCGCGTTGTTGATGCCGCCCTTCTGCTGCAGCTCACTGACCAGCTGGGCCGCAGTTTCTGTCGACACGCCCTGGCCCTGGGCAAACTTCGCCGCCACCGGCAGCACCGCGGCCACGTCGCTCAGCGGGATCTTGCGCTCGACCATGGCTTGCGCGAGTTCCAGCACCTTGTCACGCGGCATCGCGGCGTCGTGCCCCGCCGTCACCACTTGGTCGCCGAGAGCCGTTTCTGCTGTCGGATCGTAGGGTTGCCCCGCCGCTTCGCGCACTTGCATCAGCCGCCCGCGGAACGCCAGGTTCATGCTGACGGCGGAGCGCGCAACATCCCCCACCGAGCTCAATTCGAACAGAGACTTGGTCGCCGTCTCCAGGCGCTGCCAATCGTTCGCCGACGCGCTCGCAGCCTGCGCCACGCTGACTGTGATTTTTGGCAGGCGAATATCCAACGGCCGCAGCGCCAGCAGGTCGATGATCCGCCGCAGCGCCAGCCGGGTTTCGCCGGCATTGCGCTCACTGGCGCGCTGGCGGATGTCCTGGTTGTCCTGTACGACCTCGACTTCATCCGCCAGCGTCATCAGCGGCAGGCGCGGGCCCAGCCAACCGGCGAGTGTGCCCAGGCGCGTGGCGGCATCCCCGACCACCCTCCCGAGCGTGCTGCCCAGACCCGCGATTGCGCCTGCCACCAGTTCCGGCTTCTCACTCATATTCATTTCACTTGCCTCTTTGACGACAAAGGAGCGCCGGTTACCCGACGCTCCCTTCAGGGCGAACTAGCCCGCTTCATCCCCCAGCCACCAACGCAGGTCGCCGAGGGTCATGCGCTCCAGTTCACCGGCCGTGAAGCCCGACTCAGTCGCCAGTCGCCGCGCCAGCTGGCGCATCAGCGCGAAGCTCATCGCCGTCCTCTCGCACCAGGCGAAAGTAGGCGTGCTGCAGGCGCTGGTAATCGCTGAGCTTCAGCCCCTCCAGGTCCTGGCGGCTGACCTGCAGCAGCGAGGCGAACAGCTGCAGCTCACGCTCCTCGTCATCACTGGCCACCTTGCTGGCCAGGCGGATGTCACGCACGGTCGGCGCGCGCAGGGTGAGAGCGTCGACCTCGACGCCGTTGCAGGAGGTCGGGCGGGACAGCTTCACCACCGCCGCGTCCTCGGACAGGCTCAGCCACGCGGGCTGTTTGACGGAGTCTTGCATCAGGGTTCTCCTCAGACGCCCAGGTCGCTGCGCATGGCGGCGAGCTGGTCGACGCCGTCGATCTTGCGCACCGAGTTGGCCGGGTCGATCTCGAACATCTCGCGGCCTTCGACTTCCAGCTTGTAGTAGGAGACCGCCACGCTGTAGGTGCAGGCGGCCAGGTCGCCGGCCCTCCAGTCGCCCGGGTTGATCTCCTTGAGCAGGCCGCGAACGGTGGCGACCACCGGCACGGTGCCGCCCTTCTGGGTCTTGAAGGAGCCGCGGAAGGTGCCGTTGAAGGCGCCCTGGTCGCTCAGGCCGAAGAACTTCATGGCCTCGCGGCGCGCGCCGTTGGTGGTGAACTTGGCTTCCATCGCCTCCAGGCCGACATCGAGCAGGACCGGCGCATCCATGCCGCCGGCACGGTACTCCTGGGTCTTGACCTTGAGGGTTGGCAGGGTCAGGGACGGCACGTCACCGGCGAAGCTGACGCCGTCGACGAAGAGGTTGGTGTTGGTGAGGATCTGCGGAATCATCGATAGGTCTCCTTAAGCTGCGTCCAGAACTTCGGTGAGCCACTGATCGGTCACCTCGACGCGGAAGTTGGGGTTCTCGGCAGGCGGTACGTCGGTGAAGCGGATGTTCCAGTACACCTTGCCCTGGGCCAGTTGGCTGGCGGTGTTGAGTTCCGGGTCGGCGTAGACCTCGAAGTCGATCACCGCGCCCTGGTTCTTCAGGTCGCGCATGAAGGCCTGCAGGCCCTCGGTGACGTCTTTCACGTAGGTCTTGGTGATGCCGCGGTCGACCGCCCACTTGTGCCCGGCGAGGATGGCGTCCATCACCATGTCCATGGTCCGCACGCGGGTCACGAAGGCCCACTTGGCGTCGCTGGAGAGGGTGCGGTTGCCCCACAGGCGGTAGCCGTCGTCACGGATGATGGTGGTGATGTTGGCGTTGTTGAGCAGGTTGGCGCGGCAGGTCTCGTCGCCGTCGAGGAACTCGATGGGGCGGCCGGTACCGGTGATGCCGAGCAGCTCCTTGTTCGACGGCGAGGACCAGAAGCCGTACTGGCTGTCGGTCCAGGCGAACAGCGCGGCGGCGTTGGCCGAGGCCGGCGCGTTCAGCGTGGCGCTGCTGGCGGTGTCCCAGTACTGCACGCCCGGATCGACCAGGTAGATGCGTTTGCTGCCGAACTCGCCGGCATAGGCGATGGCCGCTTCGTCGGTGGTGTTCGGGCCGTCGACGATGGCGATGGCGCGCAGCTTGTCGGCCAGTGCGCCCATGGCGGTGGCGACCGCCTGGGTGGCGGAATGCTTCGGCGCGATCAGCAGGCGCGGCTGGACATTGAAGCGCGACTTGCCGTCGAGCAGCGCCTGCAGGCCGGTACGCTGGCCGGCCTCGGTGACGGTGCCGATGATCGCGGAAGTCAGCTGCGCGGCATCCTCCACCTTGGCCACGCCGACCGCCACGACCACCGCGGCGGACTGGGTGAAGATCGCGGTGCAGGACTTGTAGATCGCCGACGCGGTACCGAAGGCGGCGGCCGCTTCACGCAGGCTGGTGAGCAGCACCGGCACGTCCGCCTTCGCGGTCAGCGTGGCCTCGGGGGTGAAGGTATCCACCAGGCCGATGATCGAGGACGACGGCAGCGCAATGGTGCGCGCGCCGACGTCGACGTTGGTCACGGTGACGCCGTGAAAGAAGCTCATAGGTTTTTCTCCAGACATAAAAAAACCGCCGGGAGGCGGTTGGCTTTGGGCATTCAGCAGGTCGAAACGACATCGTGCTGATGTGACGAGTCCTTTTCATACGGGCCCAGTGGCAAGGCCGGTGTATACAGACTCATGGAACGAAACTTCAGTTGATCGTACGCAACCGCCAGAGCGCAGCTTCAGACGCTGCCAAGTATCTGGTACTCGATGCGCAAGGTACCGTTGGGGAGAGTTTTGAAGCAGATGTCCACGTACGAACCGGTAACCGCGCTGGGAGATGCTTGAATTCCCGAACCTACGGTCGCCTCGGCCTGAAACTCGGTCGCCACGACTGACCAGACGGAGCTCAACGCGAACGGAAAGTTAACCCGCACCGTCCCCTTGCCTTCACTATTACCGGTCGGGATGACCATGCCGAACATTCGCACCAGGCCCGTAGGCAGCCGTTCATACTTCACGGCACCAGCCACGTTCAGGCTTACAGACGCAGACCGCCAGACGTTTTCAGCGCTAAAACGTGAACTGATGCCGGACGCGAGACCGGCGGGTGTTACCGCGCGTTCTGAGTCCGCTCCGGCTGCCGCTTCGGCGATCGTTGCAAGCTCAACCAGCCCGGCCCGAGCCTCGGTCGCCGTGCACGCTGCTAGGCCGGCGGGAGTGATCGCTCTGGCGGTGTCAGTCTTGGCCTGGACCTCCGCAGCAGTAGCCAACTCTACCAGCCCAGTTCGTGTCTCAGTCGCCGTTCGAGCACTCAGTCCCGCCGGTGTCACCACACGCTCCGAATCAGCGCCGGAGAGTGTTTCAGCGCTGGTGGCGAGCTCAACCAATCCGGACGACTCCTCGGAAGCCCTGCAGGACGCTAGACCGGCAGGAGTGACAACTCGGAAGGCATCAACTTTGGCCTGCACCTCTGCAACGCTTGCTAGTTCAACCAGACCTGTGCGCGCTTCCGTGGCAGTCCGAGCGCTCAAGCCCGATGGTGTTACCGCACGCTCTGCATCAGTTCCCGACAAAGTTTCTGCAGATGTTGCGAGTTCTACCAATCCGGATGCTGTCTCGGATGCCTTGCAGGAGGAAAGTCCGGCAGGGGTGACAACTCGAGTAGTATCGACTTTGGCCTGCACCTCAGCAGCACTTGCCAGCTCAACCAGGCCTGTGCGCGTTTCCGTGGCAGTTCGAGCAGCCAGGGTGGCAGGCGTAATGCAATGGGTCACCTCTGTGCCAACCTGCACCTCTGCCGCAGTTGCGAGCTTAACAACTCCGAGGCTGGTTTCCGAAGCCACTCGCGCAAGGAAAGCCGAATCCACATACTCCCGAGTCGCCAGCACCACACTCGGATCGATCTTCAGTTCCACCGACGCTGCATTGCTGACGATCAGCACGATGCGCACGGTCTGGGTGCGGCCGCTGCCTTCGGCCAGTTGCGGTTTATAGGAGGGCGCGCAGTTGGCGTAGGCGATCAGCGCGCCGGCCTCGTCGTACAGGCCCATCTCGCGGATCCACCAGCCGCCGACGTATTCGGGGATGACCTGCTCGGCGATGATCTGCGCGCTGTTGGCCGGGTCGATGCTGAGCTGGTTCAGCGGCGCCCGGCGCACTTCGTTGACCAGAGCCGTGCGGCTGGCATCGGGGGTCGGCACGTTGCCGCCGCCGTCGCCCACGGCGAGCTGGGTGATTTTCAGGGTGGTGCCCAGCGCAGCGGCATTCGCCAGCTTGCCGGCACCGATTGTGGTAAGGAGTGCGTAGTAGGTTACGGCCATGGGTAGACGCTCAAGCTATCGATGGTGTGCTCCCGTCCCGGCAAGCCGTAGCTGCCGAGTGTTTCGATCACATCCGGGAGATAGGGATAGACGGTGACGATGTCGCCGTCGTATTGCCCGGAGCCGACGTTGATCCGCCCCTGGGATTCCAGGCTGATATCCAGCCCGATGAGGTGCCGCGTGAGCGGCTTGGCGTCTTCGATCAGACGCTCCACCTCCTGGTACATTTCCTCGCTGATGCCGCTGTCGAGCACGCCGATGCGCAGGCGGAAGGTGCCCGGCGCGCCCATGGGCGAGCCCTGCCACCACTCGATGATTTCGATCAGGTAGCCCAGCGGCTCAATCACCCGCCGCAGGGCGGCGGTGGTTCCCTTGTGCTGGTGGATGCGGAACGCCGCGGCCACCGCCTTGCGCTTCACCGCCTCGCTCCAGGACGGGTCCCAGCGGTCCACCGACCAGGCCCAGGCGAGGTACGGCAGCAGGGCCACCGGGCAACGTTGCGGGTCCATCAATTCGCGCAGGGGGACCGGCAGATCGCCGACCTGCACGTCAGCCAGCGCGCGCTCCAGCGGCGTCGAGTTGATCGGCAGCAGGCGGCTACTCATCCGAACCTCCCACGCGGATCTGGTAGCCGCTGCAGTACGCCGCCTGGGTCGCGTCGAGCACCACGTCGGAAGCCGGCTTGGCCAGTTCGACGCGCTGCACGCCTTCCACATGCAGGGCGGCGAACAGCGCGCTGCGGCGGATGTCGCGGCCGAGGCGGCGCTGGGTGGCGATGTAGGTCTGCAGCGAAGCTTCGGCGGCCTGCTGGATCAGCTCGGCTTCCGGGCCCGGGTAGATGTAGAGAACCGCGTCGACCTGGTACGGCACGATGATGGCGGACTGCACGGTGAGACGGTCGCCCACCGGGCGTACATCTTCATCGTTCAGCGCATTGCGCACCGCCTGGAGCAACTCTTCCGAGGCGGTGCCATTGCCCTCGGAGGACAGCACGCTGACCAGTGCCTCGCACGGCTGCGGGCTGATCGCCGAGACATCGGCGATGCGCCCGTCTGCGCCGAGCGCGAAGGCGACGTAGGCATTACGCGGGCCGGCGACGGAAAGCTGGTCGAAAGCCAGTTGGGTGCGGTTGCGCAGCGAGTCATCGCCTTCCAGCACGGCCGGAGTCGGCGGCGAGGTCGTGGCATCTGCCTCCTGGATCACCAGGCGTTTCACGTTGTAGCCAGCGGCCAGTTGGTCAAGATCACCCTGGGTCGCATAACCCAGCATCACCGCACGAGCGGCATCGTTGATCCGGGCGCGCAGCAACAGCTCGCGGTAGGCCGCCAGTTCCAGCAGCTTGACCACCGGATCGGACTCCAGCGCGGCGTTCCAGCCCTCTCCCATGGCACGGCGAAAGTCCGCCAGCAGCTCTCCGTAGAGGCTCTCGTAATCGAGGTCCTCCACCACTTCCGGGGCAGGCAGTTGAGACAGGTCGATGAGGCTCATGCCGCCACCTCCAAGCCGACTTCGTCGCCCAGGTAGATGCCGCGCAGGCGCAGCGAAACGCTGCCGCCCACCACCGCCGTCACCTGCACCGAACTCAGGCGCAGGCGCGGCTCCCAGCGGCCGATGGCACGGGCTACTTCAGCCTGCACCGCGCCCTTCCAGCCTTCGGTCACCGGCAGGTCGACCATGCGTCGCAGACGGCTGCCGTATTCGGGGCGCATGCGCCGGCTGCCCAGCGGGGTGGTGAGGATGTCCTCGATGGATTGCTTCAGGTGCGCCAGCGCGCTCAGCGGCTGGCCGTTACGTCGATCCATGCCGATCATGGCCGCGCCCTCCGTCGCTCAGGGTGCGCACGGGAAAAGTTGCCCATGGCAGGTCTCCAGAAATGCAAAGGCCCGCGCGGGGCGGGCCGGGTTGAAAGTGGAAAGGCGTCAGTGGGTGTGGTGGTTGCTGTTGCCGGCGGTGTCCATGATCGAGCCGGTGCTGCTGATATTGCCGTTCACCGTCAGCGCGCCCTTGATGCTAACCGGGCCGGTCAGCTGGATACTCGCGGCGGTGACGCTCACGGCACCGGGGTCGATCACCACCTGGGTACCGCCGACCTTCACCGTGGCGCTGCCGGCCGGCAGTTGCAGGTCGTAGCGGTGCGCCTGCCAGTCGTAGCTCAGCACCGCGCCGTCGGGGAAATGCCAGCTCTCCACTTCACCGCGATTGTTCGGCGCAGCGACTGCCGCACCAAACAGACCGGGCACGAAGGTGCCCATGGCCGCCATGCCGGACGGGCTGAGCAACACGCCCTGCTCGCCCAGGCTCGGCGCCCGCCAGTGCCGTGCGGCCCCCGCCGCCTGGGCGTGCCAGCGCACCCAGGCGCTGGTCCATTCGCCGGAGCGCACGCGCACCCGCGCCGCCGCAAGGTCCACCGCTACCACTTCGCAGGGCATGACCAGCGCGGCCAGCATGCGGTCGTGCTCGGCGCTCACGTAGTCCTGGTTCATTGCAGGGCTCCCGGGTCGAAGTAATCGTCCTCGTGGCCGGGACCGATTTCGGGATCGAAACCGAGCCTGAGGCTGCCCGGCGGCTGGTCTTCCCACAGCCACTCGGTCTCGCCCAGCAGCACCGGCTGACGCCACTCGACCCGCCAGACGCGGCACGCCGCCAGCGCCGGGTCGTCGCTTTCCGGCTGCGCCTGAATGAAGCTCACCGGCTCCAGTTCCAGCCCCCAGTTCTGCGCACGCAGCAGGATGGTCAGCGCGGCGACGTTGCGCAGCGCCAGGGCTTCGGCTTCGTCGTCACGCTCCACCAGGACGCGCGCCTGCATCCGGCAGATCAGGGCCGTCTGGCCATTGCCGGGATCTTGTCCCGGCAGCAGGCCGGCACATTCCAGCGCCAATGCCGGGAGTGTCGCCGGCACGCTGCTCAGCGGGCCGCGCAGGAAGGTGCCGATCTCGGTCAGGCGCGCGGTCAGCGTCTGCTCCACCGCATCGAGCAGCAGCGCCAGGGTCAAAGGTTGTTCGGACATGTCGTCTCCTTGCAGCTTCACTCTTGTCCGCGCTCGCTCGGCGGTAGTTCGCACACGCCCAGGCGTTTGGCCGCCCAGCGTTCATAGAGGCCGACGGCGATCTCCGCGCCGGCCGCCGCGGTCAGGCTGCCGATGGCGGCGGCCAGCGTCAGCGAGGCGCCGCAGGCCATGGCCAGGAACATCACTGCCATGCCGCAAACGATGGAGGCGCCGGAGCGCAGCGCCAGTCGCCGCAGCAATCGCCAGCCGCCCAGGCCCGCCTTGTCGGCGCGCCACATTTCACCACTGATGCCGCCCGCGACAGCGAGCAGGATCAGTCCCCACAAAGGCACGTCGGCCAGGGTCTGAGGTTCGTTGCCCATTGGCTCACCTTGGATAAAGACGCCCGCGAACGGGCGAAACCGGCGGCTATCAGCCAACCGGGGATGACTGCCAGCGTGCTCGCCGGCCACCCGCCGTCACGGCGGATCAGAAAAACGCGGGCATGAAAAAGCCCGGCTCACTGGCCGGGCTTTTCGGGGGTTCGCGTTGTGCTCCCTGGGGACGCACCTTTACAAGAATGACTACTTTGTACCCCCCGATTCCCGCCGGAACAAGGCTTATTGGGGAATGCACGGCAATAGGTGGATGACACACCGGAATGTGCAGTCGAAACGCGGAAATCCGGCTTCGGAAATTTCACAGTGCCTTGGTCATCAGCACCGTCGTGAAGCCGCTGTGCCACTCCTCGTCGGGGTAGAAATCGATCTCCGCGTAGCCATTCTTGCCATAGAAGGCGCGCGCCTGAAGATTGAAGGTGTCAGTCTCCAGGCGGACCTGGCGATGCCCCGCCCCGGCGATCTCAGCTTCGGCATGACTCAGCAGTGCCGCGCCAATCCCCAGCCGTTGCCGCTGCACAGAGACATGCAGGGCATCGATGAAGTCGTCGCGCCAGTCGAGCAGGCCGACAACAGCGTCATCGATACAGGCGACATGGAAAAACGGTAGGCGCTCGCGCACATAGGCGGCCGTGTGCGCGGAAGACTCGAAGCGCTCGATGGCTTCGGCAGTCAACGCGGGCTTCCAGGTGGCTTCGTAGGTTTCGCCGAGGATGCGCAGGATGGCATCGGCGTCGGCGGGTTCGGCGCGGCGAATGAGGATAGGCGTTTTCATGGAGCGCGAGCATAGCGCAACACTGCGCGCGAAAAGCACGAAGCCCGGCACTGGGCCGGGCTTCGGAGGGCGGGAAAGATTCAGGCGGCGCGGCGCATCAGCCGCGACTGGATGCTCTGGTGCGCCACGTGCAAGCGCAGGTAGAAGGTATTGCGGCTGCAGCGGCAGTGCCGATACTTCTGCGAAGCCTCACTGTCGCGGTTGAGGTAGTGCTCGGTGACCACCTCCTTCTGCTCGTCGGGCAGTTGGTTGATGATCAGGTCCAGCTCGGCGACACGATCGAGGATCACCCGGCTGCCCCGCGTGCCACGCACCATCTCGCCCTTGTTGGCGATCATCATCGCCAGCAGGTTGCCCCCGGCGTAGCCGCCACCGGCGCTGCCAGGGTTATGCATCTCTTCAGCCCAGAGCTTGAGCATTTCGTCGATGGGTTTGATCACTGCGTTTCTCCCAAGGCGGCTCAGTGCCGCCGCTCCAGTTCGTCCATTGCCTGGCAGTCGATGCAGCGGGTGCAGCCCGGCGCGGCCAGGCGACGCGCCGGAGGGATGTCGTCGCCGCAGTCCTCGCAGTATTCGGCGGAGCTGACGGCTACTGCCGAGCGGCGGCTGTGCAGCAGGTTTTCGATGCGGTCGAGCACCAGGTCGTTGGCGTAGTCGGCGATATCAGCCATGGCGCACCTCCGCCTGGGCGGGATTGGCCCTTCGCATGGCGCAGTTCGTGTGTTGGTTCATGAAGGTCCTCCTGGCGACGTGCCCTCCGGGGTCGCCGAGCCTTCGGTCGCCTGGGGTGGTCAGTCGCGATCTATTCGTCGCGGACGCCAGCCCTTCACGGCAGCGTCCCTTGCCGGTACGCGGGCGGCGCCTCCCTGGCTCGCCCGCGTCCTCCAGCCTGCCCCGCGCATCACGGCCTGCAGGCAACCTGCGGCATCCTTGCCGCAGCGATGGGGAAGCCGTTGCTTCCCATCAGCCCAGACCGGTTTCTCGTCTGCTCGGTGGGCTGCTGGTTTTCATGATTACAACTATAGCTATATTCAGTCAACACCAAAGCTATTTACAGGCTACAACCCAGGAGGTAGAGTGCCGGCCATGGACAAGACACCCTCATCGACACTGGCCGACCGTCTGAAGCAGGCGATGGCCTCGCGTAACCTCAAGCAGGAAACCCTGGCCGAAGCCGCCGGGGTTTCGCAGAACACCATCCACAAGCTGACCTCGGGCAAGGCGCAGAGCACGCGCAAGCTGATCGAGATCGCCAGCGCGCTGGGCGTCTCGCCGACCTGGCTGGCCACCGGCGAAGGCACGCCAGCACCGGGCACCAACGCATCCGCGCCGCGCCCCGCCGATGGCAGCCCCCTGCGACTGGAACCGCTGCACCCATGGGATAGCGACACGCCGCTGGACGAGGACGAAGTGGAACTACGCCTGTACAAGGAAGTGGAACTGGCGGCCGGCGCCGGCCGCACCGCAGTGCGCGAGATAGAGGGGCGCAAGCTGCGCTTCTCCTACGCCACCCTGCGCGCGGCGGGGGTGGACCCGGCGGCGGCGATCTGCGCCCAGCTCACCGGCAACAGCATGGAGCCGCTGATCATGGATGGCTCCACCATCGGCATCGACACGGCCACCACGCACATCACCGACGGCGAGATCTATGCCCTGGAACACGAGGGCATGCTGCGGGTGAAGTTCGTCTACCGCCTGCCCGGCGGCGGCATTCGCCTGCGCAGCTTCAACCGCGACGAATACCCCGACGAGGAGTACCCACCCGAGCAATTCGACAGTGGGCAGATCCGCATGATCGGCTGGGTGTTCTGGTGGTCCACGGTGCGCCATCGCCGTGCGCCGACCCTGGTGCGCTAAACATCAAGAACCCCGCTTCGGCGGGGTTTTCTTTGTCTGGAGATTGAAGACAAATACAACTTTTGCTATATTTTCTTCCGTCGCCACCACCATCGGTACAGGAGAGTCCCATGCAGTCGACCGCCGATATTCGTCCCGCCCCGCGCCCGGAGACGGTGAGCCTGGTCTATCAGATATTCGGGGATGTCCTGGTGCCGCTGGAGCAGGTACGCGAACGCTGGTTCCGCAACCTGAACCGGGAGAACTTCAGCAAGGCGCTGTCCTGCGGGCGCATCGCCCTGCCGGTGACCACGCTGGACGACAGCCACAAGGCGATGCAGTACGTGGCGGTGGATCACCTGGCGGCCTACGTGGAGGAACGTTCGCAGCAGGCCGACGCCGCCCTCGCCCGGCGCAAGGCGAACCTGCAGGTGGTGGAAGCACGGCAGGCGGGGTGAGCCGAACGCCACGCCCTGTAGGAGCGAGCTTGCTCGCGAACCGGCCTAGTGACGGAGCAGCCGGCGAAATCCGTTCGCGAGCAAGCTCGCTCCTACGAAGAGTCCTGCTTCCCTGATAGTTCTGCGCAGGGATCCCCCTCATCCAGAACACAGGTGTAACCCGCTCCTACGGAAAAGAAAAAGCCCCGCCGAAGCGGGGCTTTTTTCGAGTCGGCGACTCAACCGTTGCCGTGCAGCTTGGCGGTGTGCTCGGCCAGTGCCACGGCGCGGAACATCGCACGGCGCTTGTTGATGGTTTCTTCCCACTCGGCCGCCGGTACCGAGTCGGCAACGATGCCACCACCGGCCTGGACATGGAGTTCGCCGTTCTTGATCACCGCGGTGCGGATGGCGATGGCGGTGTCCATGTTGCCGTTCCAGGCGAGGTAGCCCACGGCGCCGCCGTAGACGCCACGCTTGACCGGCTCCAGCTCGTCGATGATCTCCATCGCGCGGATCTTCGGCGCGCCGGACAATGTGCCGGCCGGCAGGATGGCGCGCAGGGCGTCCATCGCGGAAAGCTCGGGCTTCAGCTGGCCGTTCACGTTGGAAACGATGTGCATGACGTTGGAGTATCGCTCGATCACCATCTGCTCGGTGACCTTCACCGTGCCGGTGTCGGAGACGCGGCCGACGTCGTTGCGGCCCAGGTCGATGAGCATCAGGTGCTCGGCGATTTCCTTGGCGTCGGAGAGCAGGTCTTCTTCCAGGACGCGGTCGGCCTCCTCGGTCGCACCACGGGGGCGGGTGCCGGCGATGGGACGCACGGTGACTTCGCCGTCCTCGACGCGCACCAGCACTTCCGGCGAGCTGCCGACCACGTGGAAGTCGCCGAAGTTGAAGAAGTACATGTACGGCGTCGGGTTGAAGCAGCGCAGCGCGCGGTACAGGTCGATCGGCGCGGCGGCGAAGTCGATGGACATGCGTTGCGACGGCACGACCTGCATGCAGTCGCCGGCCAGGATGTATTCCTTGATGGTGCCGACGGCGCGCTCGTAGTCCTCGCGGGTGAAGCTGGCGCGGAACTGCGGCTCCGGGGCGTTGACCGCACTGAAGTCCAGGCCGCGGCGCGGGGTGATCGGCTGGCGCAGGCGCTCCAGCAGTTCTTCCAGTTGCTCCAGGCCCTTGTCGTAGGCGTCGGCCTGGGCCGGGTCGGCGAGGACGATCGCGTGCATCTTGCCGGCGAGGTTGTCGAAGACCACCACCGCGTCGGAAACCATCAGCAGGATGTCGGGGTTGTTCAGCGGATCGGGGTTCGGGCACTGCGCCAGGCGCTGCTCGACGTAGCGCACGCAGTCATAGCCGAAGTAGCCGACAAGGCCGCCGTTGAAGCGCGGCAGACCGGCAATGGTCGGCACGCGGTAGCGGTCCTTGAACTCCTCGACGAAGGCCAGCGGATCGGCGCACTCGAAGCTCTCGGTCTCGACGCCGTCGACCTTGATGCTCGCCTGGTGGCCGTACACGCGCAGCACGGTGCGGCTGGGCAGACCGATGATGGAGTAGCGCCCCCACTTCTCGCCGCCCTGCACGGATTCGAGCAGGTAGGTGTTGGCGCCGTCGGCGAGCTTCAGGTAGATCGACAGCGGGGTGTCGAAGTCGGCAAGGGTTTCGCAGGTCAGCGGAATGCGGTTGTAGCCTTCGGCGGCCAGGCGCTGGAATTCTTCGCGGGTCATGATCAGCCTCGTAAGAGGAGCCTGTTTCGCGCAGTGCGGGTCTGCCGGCAGTTAACAGGCTCTGAGGGGGAAACGGTCTTGGGTGCACACACGCCGGGCGTACCGGCCAGGGGATGTCAGGCGCGCCAGCGCCAGCGGGCCAGGGCCTTGATGACCTTCATCCAGAGTGTGTGGGGGGCCGTTTCCACGGTGCTGTCTCGCTGAGCGGGAGTTGAGGCGGAGTCGGGCAACACTATCGCTTTGCCCGAATCGAAGCAAGGCAGCAGATGGCGCAGGTCGTCGAGCACCAGCGTCGGGGCTTCCTCGGCGATGGGGCGGCCGTGGTTGTAGCCATAGCTCAGGCCGACGCTGCGCACGCCGGCGGCCTTGGCGGCGAGGATGTCGTTGCGCGAATCGCCAACGAACAGCGCCTGTTCCGCCGACACGCCGGCCATCTTCATCACGAACAGCAGCGCGGCCGGGTCGGGCTTCTGCTGCGGCAGCGTGTCGCCACCGATGATCCAGCGGAAGAACTTGCCCAGCTTCATCTCGTCCAGCAGTGGGCCGACGAAGCGCTCGGGCTTGTTGGTGATCAGCGCCAGCTCCACGCCGCGCTTCTTCAGCCACTTCAGGGTCTCGATGACACCGGGGTAGACCTCGGTCAGCGCATGGCTGTCGGCGTAGGCCTCCATGAAGAGATCGAGCGCGCGCTCGGTGTCTTCCTCGCTGACGCCTTCGTGCTCGATGCTGCCGGCCAGGGCGCGACGCACCAAGACGCGTGCGCCGTTGCCGACCCAGTGGCGCACGGCGTCCAGGCCCGCCGGCTGGCGACCGAGCGCCAGCAGCATCTTGTCCACCGCGGCGGCGAGGTCCGGGACCGAGTCCACCAGGGTGCCGTCCAGGTCGAACATCACCAGACGCGGCAGCCCGGCGAACGGCAGCTGTGCAGCACTCATCACTTGCGCGCCTGCGCCAGCTCAGCGTGCATGGCGCGGATGACCTCGGCGTAGTCCGGTGCGTTGAAGATGGCGGAGCCGGCGACGAAGGTGTCGGCACCCGCTTCGGCGATCTCGCGGATGTTCTTCACATTGACGCCGCCGTCGATCTCCAGGCGGATGTCGCAACCGGACGCATCGATCAGCGCGCGGGCTTCGCGCAGCTTGTCGAGGGTGCCGGGAATGAACTTCTGCCCCCCGAAGCCGGGGTTCACGCTCATCAGCAGGACCATGTCGATCTTGTCCATCACGTACTTGAGCGCGTCCAGCGAGGTGGCCGGGTTGAACACCAGGCCGGCCTTGCAGCCGCCGTCCTTGATCAGTTGCAGGGAACGGTCGATGTGCTGGGAGGCTTCCGGGTGGAAGGTGATGTAAGTGGCGCCGGCCTCGATGAAGTCGCCAATGATGCGGTCCACCGGGGAAACCATCAGGTGCACGTCGATGGGCGCGGTGACACCGTACTTGCGCAGGGCCGAGCAGACCATCGGGCCGATGGTGAGGTTGGGCACGTAGTGGTTGTCCATCACGTCGAAGTGGACGATGTCGGCGCCGGCAGCGAGCACCTTGTCCACATCCTCACCCAGGCGGGCGAAGTCGGCGGAAAGGATCGACGGAGCGATGGCGTAGGGTTGCATGGCGCACCTCTGTGGGCGAAATCACGGATGGCGCGCATTGTAGCCGCTCGGACGGCTCGAAGGGGATCGCACCGATGATTGCACCGATGGCCGATACGGGAGTGCGGAATGGAGAGTCGAAAAAAGATCGCGGATCGATCCCGCCGCCGTGGGTGAGCACGGCGACGGAAGCGTCCGCGAAACACTGTGGATCAGGCAGTTGGTGCGGTACGCATCTTCTCGCTGCGGCCGCGCAGCCACTCGAGGGTGAGCAGGAGCAGGACGGAGAAGCCGATCAGCAGGGTCGCCGCGGCGGCGATGGTCGGGCTGAGGTTCTCGCGGATGCCGCTGAACATCTGGCGCGGCAGGGTGGCCTGCTCGGGGCCGGCGAGGAACAGGGTCACCACCACTTCATCGAAGGAGGTGGCGAAGGCGAACAGCGCACCGGAGATCACCCCCGGCGCGATCAGCGGCAGGGTGACCTTGAAGAAGGTCAGCACCGGCGGCGCGCCCAGGCTGGCGGCGGCGCGCACCAGGTTGTAGTTGAAGCCCTGCAGGGTCGCCGACACGGTGATGATGACGAAGGGCACACCCAGCACCGCGTGGACGATGATCAGCGAGATGTAGCTGTTGCCCAAGCCCAGCGGCGCGAAGAACAGGTAGCTGGCGACACCGATGATCACCACCGGCACGACCATCGGCGAGATCACCAGGCTCATCACCAGGGCCTTGCCGCGGAATTCGCCGCGGGTCAGGCCGATGGAGGCCAGGGTGCCGAAGACCATGGCCAGCACGGTGGCCGCCGGGGCGACGATCATGCTGTTGGTCAGCGAACGCATCCACTCGGCGGAGTTGAAGAAGTCGGCGTACCAGCGCAGGGAGAAGCCCTGCAGCGGGTAGACCAGGAAGGTGCCGGAGTTGAACGACAGCGGCACGATCACCAGCACCGGCAGCACCAGGAACAGCAGCACCAGGCCGCAGAGGATGCGCAGGGTGTAGAACCACAGACGCTCGACCGGGGACATGTAGGGACTCAGCATTTTCTTCTCCTCAGCCCAGGCGCAGGCGGCTCGCGCCCACCAGCCAGCCGTAGATCACGTAGAGCACCAGGGTGGCGAACAGCAGCAGGCCGCCCAGGGCCGTGGCCATGCCCCAGTTGATGGTGGTGTTGGTGTAGAAGGCGACGAAGTAGCTGACCATCTGATCGTTCGGGCTGCCCAGCAGCGCCGGGGTGATGTAGTAGCCGATCGACAGGATGAACACCAGCAGGCAGCCGGCGCCGACGCCCGCGACGGTCTGCGGGAAGTAGACCTTCCAGAAGCTGGAGAACGGGTGGCAGCCCAGGGAGATGGCGGCACGCATGTAGCTGGGGGAGATGCCCTTCATCACGCTGTAGATCGGCAGGATCATGAACGGCAGCATGATGTGGACCATGGAGATGTACACGCCGGTGCGGTTGAACACCAGCTGCAGCGGCTGGTCGATCAGGCCCATCTTCAGCAGCGCGCCGTTGATCAGGCCGCCCGACTGCAAGAGCACGATCCACGCGGCGACACGCACCAGAATCGAGGTCCAGAACGGCAGCAGCACCAGGATCATCAGCAGGTTGGACTTGCGGGTCGGCAGGATGGCCAGCAGGTAGGCCAGCGGGTAGGCCAGCAGCAGGCAGATCACGGTGATCACCGCGCCCATCCAGAAGGTGCGGGCGAAGATGTCCAGGTAGATCGACTGGTCGGGCGTGGCGCGGGCGATTTCACCCAGGTCGTCGATACGGTGATCGAGCGCCGCCAGCAGGTAATAGGGAGTGACGTGGCTGGCGTTGCGGCGGATCGCCTGCCAGTAGGCCGGGTCACCCCAGCGCTCGTCGAGGCCTTCCATCGCGTCCTTGTACGACGCCGGCTGCTCCTTGAACGGCAGCGCGCGGGCAGTCTTGGACAGCAGGCTGCGGTAGCCGGCCAGCTCCATGTTCAGGCGCTTGGAAAGGTCACCGATGGTCTGGTTCTTGCGCGCGGCGACCAAGTCTTCGCTCAGCGCCTTGTACACCGCATCCGAAGGCAGCGACTTGCCGTCCCACTCGGAAATGGCGTTGACGGTCAGCGGCAGCGCGCCGACGACCTCGGGGTTGTTCACGCTCTTGTAGAGCAGCGCCGCGATGGGCACCAGGAAGGTCAGCAGGAGGAAGACCAGCAGCGGCAGGATCAGCGCCTGGGACTTCAAACGGTTCATCCGCTCCGCACGCGCCAGGCGCTGCTTGAGGGTGGTGGTGCCGGCGACCTCGTTCAGGGACACAGCGGTGGCCATAGCGAACTCCGGTAAAACAGGCCGCCCGGAAGCGGCCAAGGTGTGGTGTCAGGAGGAGCCGCCGCGAGGGGGCGCTGCGACTCCGGTCCGCCGTGGCTCGGGCGGCCACGGCGGTCAGGCACTGCGTCTTACTTGGCAGCCCAGGCGTTGAAGCGCTGCTCCAGCTGTTCGCCGTAGTCAGCCCAGAAGGTCACGTCCATGCCCACCTGGCCCTGCATGTTTTCCGGGGTGGTCGGCATGTTGTGCAGCAGTTCCTTGCCGAGCAGCGGCACGGTGTTCTTGTTCACCGGGCCGTAGGCGATGTTCTCGGCGTAGATCTTCTGCTGCTCGGGCTTGACCGAGAAGGCGATGAACTTGAGGCTCTCCTCGACTTTCTTGGCGCCCTTCGGGATGGCCCAGGCGTCGAAGTCGTAGATGCCGCCGTTCCAGACGATCTTCAGGTTGCTCTCCTTCTGCACGGCGGCAATACGGCCGTTGTAGGCGGAGCTCATGACCACGTCGCCGGAAGCGAGGTACTGCGGCGGCTGGGCGCCGGCTTCCCACCACTGGATGCTCGGCTTGATCTGGTCGAGCTTCTTGAAGGCGCGGTCCTGGCCTTCCTTGGTGGCCAGCACCTTGTAGACGTCCTTGGGCGCGACGCCGTCGGCCATCAGGGCGAACTCCAGGGTGTACTTGGCGCCCTTGCGCAGGCCACGCTTGCCCGGGAATTTCTGGGTGTCCCAGAAGTCGGCCCAGCTGGTCGGGGCGGTCTTGAGCTTGTCGGCGTTGTAGGCCAGGACGGTGGACCACACGAAGAAGCCGACGCCGCAGTTGGTCACGGCGCCCGGTACGTAGTCGTCGGCCTTGCCGAGGATGGCCGGGTCGATGGGTTCGAACAGGCCTTCGTCACAGCCGCGGGCCAGTTCCGGCGATTCGACTTCCACCAGGTCCCAGGAGACGCTGTTGGTGTCGACCATGGCCTTCACCTTGGCCATCTCGCCGTTGTACTCGCCAGCGACGATCTTGTCGCCGGTGCTCTTCTGGTAGGGCTCGTAGAACGCCTTCACCTGGGCGTTCTTGTTGGCGCCACCGAAGGACACCACGGTCAGGTCGGTGGCGGCCATCGACTGGGCCGCGCAGGCCAGGCCGACGCTCAGTGCCGCGAGCTTCAGGCCCGCTGCTTTCAGGGACTTCGACATTATTGTTCTCTCCACAGTGTGCAGGTTTGTTTTTCTTGGATGCATCAGGCCCGGGAGTGGCCGGGCCTTGGTGTCACGCCGCCGGCAGCGGATCGAGCGCGCGGACGTGCTCGACGGCCCAGCCCAGCGGTACTACATCGCCAACGCTGAGCGCGGGATCGAGCTCGGCGATCGGCTGCTTGACGAAGAAATCGGTACGGCCACACACCTCCAGGCGGATGCGCACGTGGTCGCCCAGGTAGATGAACTCGGCGACGCGGCCGGAGAAGCGGTTCACGCAGTTTTCGCTGTGACCGTTCAGGCGCACGCGCTCGGGACGGATCGACAGGCTGACGGTGTCACCGACGTTGCCGACGTTGACCGCCAGCGCCTCGACCTTCTCGCCACGGGCCAGGCCCACGGTGCAGCGGTCGCCATCGCGGGCCTGCAGCTGGCCGGCGATGCGGTTGTTCTCGCCGATGAAGTTGGCGACGAAGGAGTTGCGCGGGTGCTCGTAGAGCTCGGCCGGCGGGGCGATCTGCTGGATCTCGCCCTGGTGGAACACGGCCACGCGGTCGGACATGGTCAGCGCCTCGCCCTGGTCATGGGTCACGTAGACCACGGTCACGCCCAGGCGCTGGTGGATGTGCTTGATCTCCATCTGCATGTGCTCGCGCAGTTGCTTGTCGAGCGCACCCAGGGGTTCGTCCATCAGCACCAGTTGCGGCTCGAAGACCAGCGCGCGGGCCAGGGCCACGCGCTGTTGCTGGCCACCGGAGAGCTGGGCGGGATAACGGCCGGCGAAGGTATCGAGCTGGACCATCGACAGGGCGCGCTTCACGCGCTCGGTGACGTCGGTCTTGCTCATGCCGCGCACGGACAGCGGGAAGGCCAGGTTCTCGGCCACGGTCATGTGTGGGAACAGGGCATAGTTCTGGAAGACCATGCCGATGTCGCGCTTGTGCGGGGGAACGTTGTTGATGGCGCGGCCGGCGAGCTGGATTTCACCGGCGGTGGGGGTTTCGAAACCGGCCAGCATCATCAGGCTGGTGGTCTTGCCGGAACCGGAAGGCCCCAGCAGCGTCAGGAATTCGCCTTTGCGAATGTCCAGATTGAGGTCCTTCACGATGAGCGATTCGCCGTCGTAGCTCTTCTGCACACCACGGAAGCTCACCAGCACATCGTTTGCCTGATTCTCGGCCATAACCGCACCTTTGTTTTTTTGTAAATGCCGTTGATCTCAAGCCTAGAGAAGCTGGACCTGCGCGCAAATCGGGCGGTATGAGAGATTGCTATAAGGCTTAGAGAGGATGCTTTGTAGGGATCGCCCTACAAAAAGTGGCGAAATGACATATCGGACCCGCTGCTTGCGCGACGGGTCCGACACCCGCCTTCAGCGCTTGGCCCAGGCCTGGAAGCGCTTCTCCAGGGCATCGCCGTGCTCGGCCCAGAACGCTACGTTCATGCCGACGGCGTTGGCGATGTTCTGCGGCGCGGTGGGCAGGTTGGCGGCGACGTCCGGCGCCAGCAGCTCCACAGCCTTGCGGTTGGTCGGGCCGTAGGAAATATTCTCGGCGAAGGCCTTCTGCTGCGGCGGCTGACTGGCGAAATGGACGAACTGCTCGGCCAGCTCCTTCTTGAACACGCCCGAGGGCAGCGCCCAGAAGTCGAAGTCGTAGATGCCGCCGGCCCAGACCATGCGGAAGCCCTTCTGCTCGCCCTGCGCGGCGGCGATCCGGCCATTGTAGGCGGAGCTCATCACCACGGTGCCGTCGGCCAGGTCGCGCACCGGATCCTGCCCGGATTTCCACCAGTTGATGTTCGGCTTGAGTTCGTCGAGCTTGCGGAAGGCGCGGTCGACGCCCTCGTCGGTGGCGAGCACCTTGTAGACATCCCTGGGTGCCACGCCGTCCGCCATCAGGGCGAATTCCAGGCTGTATTTGGCGCCCCAGCGCAGGCCCCGCTTGCCGGGGAATTTCTTGGTGTCCCAGAAGTCCGCCCAGCCGCTGGGCGTGCCTTGCAGCTTGCTCTGGTTGTAGGCCAGCAGGGTGGTCCAGACGAAGATGCCGACGCCGCAGGGTTGCACCGCGCCGGGGACGAAATCGGCGGCATTGCCGACGGTCTTGGCGTCGAGTTTCATGAACAGCCCTTCCTCGCAGCCACGGGCGAGTTCGGGAGCCTCGACCTCCACCACATCCCAGGACACATGGCTGATCTCCACCATGCGCTTGAGCTTGGCCAGGTCGCCGTTATAGGAGCCGTGCACGACCGCCGTATCGGTGGCTGCCTTGAAGGGTTTGTAGAAGGCCGCTTCCTGGGCTTCCTTGTTGGCGCCGCCAAAGGAAATCACCGTGACATAGTCCGCCAGCGCCGGCAGCGCGACGCTCCCCAGCAGGCCGACCAGCAGCCCTCCCCTTACCGCTCGCAACATCTTCTTCTCCTTGTTATCACGACGTACTGCATGAAGCGGGCAATGATTCCCTGCCTCACGCTGGCTAGATAGACGGCTTCTTACAAAAATCGGACACGTCGCACAGAGCGAGGGGAAAATTCAGCAGGCCGACTGCCACAGATCAAACAGCGAACAGGCCAATTCAGAGGAGCTTGTGCTCCATGGCGTAGCGCACCAGGTCCGCCACCGAGTTGGCGTTGAGCTTCTGCATCAGCCGCGCCTTGTGGGTGCTGATGGTCTTGCTGCTGACCGCCAGCTGCTGGGCGATCTCGTTGACGCCCTCGCCATGCACCAGGCGCTCGAACACCGAGAACTCCCGTTCGGAGAGCAGCGCGTGGGGTGGTCGCGAGTCGGTCAGGCCGACTTCGAAGACCATGCGGTCGGCCAGGTCCGGATCGATATAGCGGCCGCCGCTGGCGATCTTGCGGATCGCAGTGAGCAGCAGCGCCGGATCGCTGTCCTTGGTGGCATAACCGGCAGCGCCGGCCTTCAGCGCACGGGCGACCATCTGCACTTCGTCGTGCATCGACAACATCAGGATCGCCGGCGGGTTATTCAGTGCGCGGATTCGGGGGATGGCTTCCAGGCCGTTGACGCCGGGCATGGAGATGTCCAGCAGAACCACCTCGCACGGAGTCTGGCGCAGCGTTTCGAGCAGCTGTTCGCCGTTGGTGGCCTCGCCCACCACCTGCAGGTCCTTGGCCATGCCGATCAGTTGCTTGATGCCCTCGCGCACAATCGTATGGTCTTCCGCCACCAGCACTCGAATCACCGCCACTCCTCCCGTTCGTTGTCATTATCGTTAGGGTTGTCGCCATAACCGTCGTTGCCCAGGGGCACCCGGATCCACAGCGTGGTGCCCTCCCCGGGCTGGCTGTCGATCTGCAGCGTGCCGCCGAACATCAGCACCCGCTCGCGCATGCCCACCAGGCCGAAGGACACGCCCTGGCGCGTGGCGCCGGGGTCGAAGCCCACGCCATCGTCTTCGATGCGCAGGCACAACTCGTCGCCCTCGACGCTCAGTTGCAGCTCCACAGTATGCGCCTGGGCATGGCGCATGACATTGGTCAGCGCCTCCTGGAGGATGCGGAACAGGCCGATGGCCTTGGCGTCCGACAGCGCCGGTGGGTTCTCCGGCACCTGCACCAGGCAGGGAATCTGCGTGCGCGCCTCGAAGCGCCGCGCCTGCCACTCCACCGCCGAACCGATGCCGGCATCGAGGATCGGCGGACGCAGCGCGGTGGCCACGTCGCGCACCAGCTGGAACAACTGGGCGATCAGGCGTTTCATGTTGTCCAGGCGCTCGCGCAGGCCGCCGTCCAGCTCGGCGTAGGCCAGCTCGCACATCGAGGTTTCCAGCTTGAGCACGGTGAGCACCTGACCGAGTTCATCGTGCACTTCCCGAGCGATCCGCGCCTTCTCCTCCTCCCGCACGCTTTCCAGGTGCGCGGACAACTCGCGCAGTTGCGCGCGGGACTCGCCCAGTTCCAGCTCGATCTGCTTGTTCTCGGTGATATCCCAGACCACGCCGTCCCAGGCCAGGCGGCCGTCGTCGAGGGTCCGCACGGTGGCCTTGATGTCCACCCAGCGCGGCTCATGGCTGCGGGTGAGGATGCGCCCCTGCCAGCGCCAGTTGCTGCCGCTTTCCACCGCCTGCAACTGGCTGGCGAGATAGCTGTCGCGCTCGGAGGGCACCACCAGCCCCATGATCCCGAGGCCGCTCTCGCGCAGGTAGCCGGGGGCGTATCCGAGGGAGGTCTCGCTGCCGCCGGTGATGAAGCTGATGTAGGCGAAGTCGGAGTCGTCCTCCGGCGCGTTGGGCTCCAGGCGGAACACCAGCCCCGGCACGTTGGCGGCGATGCCCTGCAGGCGCGCCTCGCTTTCCTCCAGCGCGGCACGGGCGCGGCGGCGCTCGGTGACGTCGTTGAGGAACACCAGCAGGTATTCGGAATCGCCGAAACGCAGGAAACTCAGCGAGACATCCGCCGGCAGCCACTGGCCGTCGGCGCGCAGGCACTGGGTCTCGAAGCTCAGCGGCGCCTCGTCGGCATTGCGCGCGCGGCGCCAGAGGTTGAGCCAGCGGTCCATGTCCAGCGTCGGTTCGAGGTCCGCCAACGGGCGATCCACCAGGCTGCCCGGCAGATAGCCGAGCATTTCCTCGGCGGCGCGGTTGGCATAGCGTACGTGGCTGTCCCAGTTGACCCAGAGAATGCCCACCGTGCTGCTGTCGATGGCGAACTGGGTCAGGCGCAGCGCCTGCTCGGCAGCCTGGCGCAACTCGATATCGCGCCGCGCCGCGACCAGGCGCGATTCCAGCGCCCGATGCTGGCGGCGCTGCAACAGCAAGGCGCCGGTGGCGAAGGCCAGCAGCAGGCCGAGGAGGATGCAGAGGTTCTGCCAGAAGCCCGGCGAGGAGCCCAGGCGCGGATAGGTCGGTTGCAGCCAGCGCTCGTGGAGCTGGTCCAGGTCCTTGGGTGGCACCGCGCGCAGGGCCGCATCGATGATCGACGCCAGCTGCGGCAGGTCGCGCCGGGTGGCTATGCGCAGCAGCTGCGGGTAGCCGATATCGGCCACCACCGAGAGGCCGGTGAACTCGGTCTCGCGGGCCAGGCGGGCCAGCTGTGCTTCGTCGATCACCGCATAGTTGGCTTCACTGCCAAGCACCTTGCGCAGCGCCTCGCGATCACTGTCGACCACCTGCAACGCAAGGCTCGAATAGGTGCCGCGCAGATAATCCACCACCGGCCCAGGCCCGCGCACGGAGACGGACTCGCCGTCGCCGAGGTTGTCCAGCTCCACCGACGTGCCGCTGCGGCGGTCGCCCACCACCAGGCGCGGCACCCGCAGGTAGGGGTCGGAGAACAGCCAGTCGCGCAACGCCGCCGGCGTCTGACTGATACCGGGCGCCAGGTCGATCTCCCCGGAGCGCACCGCACGCTCCAGTGCCGCCGGGTCCGGATAGGTGCGCCACTGCAAGGTCGCTCCCATGGACTTGGCCAGCCACTCCAGCAGTTCCACGTTCGCTCCGGACAGCTGTTGCAGGCGCCGGTCCTGCTGCACATAGGGCGCCTCCAGCAGCGTACCGACGCGCAGTTGCGGGTGCTCGGCCAGCCACGCGCGCTGCGCCTCGTCCAGCGTCAGCGACGGCGCAGCGGTTTCCGCCGCAGCCAGCAGCGGCAGGCAGCACAGCCAGAACAGACAGGCTTTCCAGAACAGACGACTCATGCCGACAGCACCCCAGGACTCGATCACGCCACTAAACAGCCGGCATACCTTACAGCAACCCCGGTGGAACCCGGCATGGCCTGCGCCTGACAAACCCAATAACAGCCGTTAGGCTGGCCGCACTCGCGCCCGCCCTGGACATGGATATCGCCGATGCCGCACCTGCCTCGCCCTACCCTGCTCGCCCTTTGCCTGTCGCTCGGCCTGTCGCCCCTGTCGACGGCCTGGGCCGAAGCAACCAAGCCCGCCGCCGAGGAGAAGCCTGCGGTGCGGGCGCAGATCAGCGAACGCAGCCAGGACGACGCCAGCGGCCTGGAACGGCAGCTACCGGAACAGGAGAGGCAGATGCTGCGGGCGGGGGACGAAAGCTTCCTCGCGCTCTGGCTGCCGGCCAACACCGCCGAGGCGGAAGGCGTGGTGATCCTGATCCCCGGCGACGGCGAAAGCGCCGATTGGCCAGTGGCGATCAGCCCATTGCGACGCAAGCTGCCCGACGCCGGCTGGCAAAGCCTCAGCGTGACCCTGCCCGACCCGCAGAGCACCGCCCCGGTGCCGCGTCCGGCCGAGTCGGCGGACAAGGCCAGCGCGGACACCGACGCCACCGCCGCCGACAGCACCAGCAAACCGGAAGTGACGGGTAGCGCCGGTAACGCCACGCCAACCCCGGAAAGCACCGGCGAAGCCGGCAGCGCAGAGCCCGCCCAGGCCAGCCCGGCAGACAGCGCGCCGACACCGACCGACCCGGTGGCGCTGCGCAAGGCCCACGCCGAGCGGGTGCTGGCGCGCATCCAGGCGGCGGTCGATCTGGCCGAGCAGCACAAGCCCAGGACCATCGTCCTCCTGGGGCACGGCACCGGCGCCTACTGGGCAACCCGCTACCTGGGCGAACGCGCGCCGGCCGATATCAAGAATCTGCTGCTGGTGGCGCCGGCCATGCCGCGCGACTTCCTGCCGTCGCTGGAAGAAACGGTCCCCCTGCTCAGCCTCGCCACCGGCGACTTCTACTACAAGGACAAGGCCGCCGACCGCACCGCAGCACAGCGGCGCCTGCAGGCCAGCAAACGGCAGAAATCGCCGAACTACATCCAGATCGGCATGAACGCCCTGCCCGCCGACCTCGCCACCGAGCAGGAACAGCTTTACCGCCGAATTCGCGGCTGGTTGTCGATGCACCTGGAGCCGATCGAGCAGCCCTGATTCAGCGGAAACCGCGGCGCTGCCGGACCAGCAGGTAGGCGGCCTGGATCTCGCGGGTTTTCTCGGTGGCGGCAGCGATGCGCTCGGGGCTCGCGCCCAGGCCTTCGAGCTTGTCCGGGTGGTTCTGGCTGACCAGCTTGCGGTAGGCGCGCTTGATCTCCTCCGGCTCGCTGTCCGGCGTCACGCCCAGCACGCGCAAGGCCTGGGTATAGGACTCGCGCGGCGTCACCGCGGGCTTCGCCCGCTCCGCACTGGCGGCCAGGGCCTGAATGCGGGCGCGCGAAAGACCGAGCCAGTCCCCCCATTGCAGGATCAGGCGTTTCTCTGCCGAACCCGGCGCACCGGCCGCCCAGGCCATCCGCCAGCAGGCCAGCAGCAGCCCTTCCGCTGTCGCTTCATGACCGCGCCGCTGGCGCAGGCCGATCTCCAGCAGTTCGCCGCCCTTCTTGCCGCGCCCGAAGGCCTCGATGGCCTGGCGGCGCGCATCGTCGTCCAGTTGCAGGCGCAGCATTTCCGCGCGGGCCTGCTGGATATGTGCGTCATGCACACGCCCCCGGCTCTTGGCCAGGCAGCCGAGCAGGAGGAACAGCAGCTCGCGGTCACCGACCTGCGGACCGCCACGCAACTGCTCCAGTAATCCGCGCCAGGAGCGCACCCTCAGACGACGATCGAGCACCTGGCCGAGCAGCCCTCCGAGCAGTGCCCCGGGAATGCTTGCCAGCGCCCAGCCGGCGAGCAGGCCCAGCAATGTGCCCGGCCAGAACACCTCAGCCCTCCGCCAACTGGCGTTCGACGTCGGCCAGACGCTCATGGGTGCCAACATCGACCCAGCGCCCCGCGTGCTGCACGCCGCTCACGCGCCCCGCCGCCATTGCCTGGCGGAGCAAGGGAGCCAGCTTGAAGGCACCGGGCTCGCAACCATCGAACAGCGCCGGATGCAGGACGGCGATGCCGCTGTAGGTCAGACTCGGTTCGCCTTCTCGGTAGTCGCTCACCCGGCCGTCACCCAGGCAGAAATCGCCGCGCGCGTGATGCCCGGGATTGTTCACCAGCACCAGGTGCGCCAGATCGCCCTCGGCCAGCGCGCCGTGCAGGCTCGCGTAGTCGAAGTCGGTCCAGATGTCGCCGTTGGCGATGACGAAGGCTTCGTCCCCCAGCAGCGGCAGCGCCTTGAAGATGCCGCCGCCGGTTTCCAGCGGCTCGCCTTCGGCCGAATAGCGGATGCTCACCTCGAACCGCGCGCCGTCGCCCAGGTAGTCCTCGATCTGCTGGCCGAGCCAGGCGTGGTTGATCACCAATTGATCGAAACCCGCACGGCGAAGCGCCCGTAGTTGGTACTCGATCAGCGGCACGCCGCCCGCGCGCACCAGCGGCTTGGGCGTATGCAGGGTCAACGGGCGCAGGCGTTCGCCCTTGCCCGCGGCGAGGATCATGGCCTTCATGCGGGATGCGTCTCGTCTTTGGGCAGGCTGGCCAGCAGCGCGGCGAGGTCGGCCAGTTCGGGACGACGGGCGATGACGTTTTCCAGGTAACGGAAGAAGCGCGGCACGTCGCCCAGGTAGCGCGGTTTGCCGTCGCGGTGGCAGATGCGGGCGAAGATGCCGATCACCTTGAGGTGACGCTGCGCGCCCATCAGGTCGCTGGCGCGCAGGAAGTCGTCGAAGCGCTCCGGCAGCGGAATGCCGGCGGCCTGGGCCTTGCGCCAGTAGCGCGACAGGCCATCGTGCACGCGCGGCTCCGGCCAGCTTAGGAAGGCGTCCTTGTAAAGGCAGGTTACGTCATAGGTGACCGGGCCGTAGACGGCATCCTGGAAATCCAGGATCCCCGGATTCGGCTCGCTGAGCATCAGGTTGCGCGGCATGTAGTCGCGGTGCACCAGTACGCGCGGCTGTTCGAGCGCACTGCCCACCAGCAGGTCGCAGGTGCGCTGCCAGGCGGCCAGTTGCTCGCCCTCCAGGGTGACGCCCAGGTGGCGCTGCAGGTACCAGTCGGGGAACAGCTGCAGCTCGCGGCGCAGCAGGGCTTCATCATAGGCCGGCAGGCGTTCGGCAACGTCCATCTGCTGGAAGGCCACCAGCGCATCGAGCGCCGGCTCGAACAGTTCCTCGGCGTTTTGCGGGTTGAGTACGTCGAGGTAGGTCTGACGGCCGAGATCGCTGAGCAGCAGGAAACCCTGCTCGACATCCTCGGCGAGAATCTGCGGTACGTGCACGCCGGCCTCGGCCAGCAAACCGGCGACCTTGACGAAGGGACGGCAATCTTCCTGGGGCGGCGGCGCATCCATCACGATCAGGCTGCGGCCATCGCCCTGCCAACGGAAATAACGACGGAAACTGGCATCGCTGCTGGCCGGCGTCAGGCTCGCCTCGGGCACCGGGCCCCAACCTTCGGCATTGAACACAGCGGGCAAACTCAAGTCCAACCAGCCGATCATCTGCTGGTAACGGGCATCCTGTGACATCTTTATGGGTTCTCCACGGCCCTAGCCGTTGCGCGGGTCATGCTTTATTATCCAGCATCTTTTTGAGCCCATCGAGAGGCTCGCGGTCCTCACTGGGCCGATGGCTTGCAGGAAGCCCGGATTAACAAGATGGCAGTGAATTTCCCCGTGTTCCGTAGAAAATTCCCCTTACTGGTGACCGGTGGCCTGCTGGCTATTCAGCCGCTCGCCTCTGTGACCGCGGCACCCGGTCAGCAGTTCGCCTGCCAACCCTCCGCCTCCGGTGCCTGGAACTGTGCACCGCAGGAGAGCGCCACCAGCATTCCGCGTCCGCAGCACAGCGCCACTGCCGTGAGTGCAGGCGCCAGCACCGCCGCCACCGGCGGCGAAGCCTCCACTGGCGGCTCTACCAGCAGCGCTGAAGAGCCCCAGCAACTGGTTACCCAGTCCGGCGGCCGCGGCCTGAAGTCGCGCAGCACCGACTACAGCCACCTCGACTGGGTCCCGCGGGACAAGCTGACCGCCGCCCAACTGGCGGAGATCGGTCCGTACTGCGGCGGCGAATACGTCGAGCCGGTGCGTCCAGGCATGAACGACAAGACACCGAACGACGAGGCACCGACCTACGTCTCGGCCAAGGTGTCGCGCTACGAGCAGGAAAAGCAGATCGCCACCCTTGCGGGTAACGTGGTCCTGCGCCAGGGCAGCATGCAGGTCGAGGCGGACGAAGCCAATCTGCACCAGGCCGAGAACCGCGGCGAGCTGGTCGGCAACGTCAAGCTGCGCGACAACGGCGCACTGATCGTCGGCGATCATGCCGAGCTGCAGCTGGACAACGGCGAAGCGAAGATCGACAACGCCGAATACGTCATGCACCAGGCCCAGGTACGCGGCAGCGCGCTGTACGCCAAACGCCAGGAAGACGCGATCATCCAGCTCAAGGATGGTACCTACACCCGCTGCGAACCCAGCAGCAACGCCTGGGTCGTCAAGGGCAACAACATCAAGCTGAACCCGGCCACCGGCTTCGGCACCGCGACCAACGCGACCCTGCGGGTGAAGGACATTCCGGTGTTCTACACCCCGTACATCTATTTCCCGATCGACGACCGTCGTCAGTCCGGCTTCCTGCCGCCGTCGTTCGCCAGTTCCACCGATACCGGCTTCACCCTGACCACGCCGTACTACTTCAACCTGGCGCCGAACTATGACGCCACGCTGTACCCGCGCTACATGGTCAAGCGTGGCTTGCTGATGGAAGGCGAGTTCCGCTACCTGACCCACACCAGCGAAGGCCAGTTCAACGCGGCCTACCTGAACGACAAGAACGATGACCGCGAGGACTTCCCGCAGTACACCGACACCCGCTGGCTGTACGGCTGGAAAAACGTCAGCGGCCTGGATTCGCGCCTGCTGGCGCAGGTGGACTATACCCGCATCAGCGACCCGTACTACTTCCAGGACCTGGATACCTCGCTGGGCATCGGCACGCCGACCTACGTCAACCAGCGAGGCTCACTGACCTACCGCGGGGACACCTACACCGCTCGCCTGAACGCCCAGGCGTACCAGTTGGCGACTGTGACCGACGTAACACCGTACGACCGCCTGCCGCAGCTCACCCTGGATGGCCAGCTGCCATTCAATCCGGGCGGCCTGAAACTCACCTATGGTACCGAACTGGTTCGCTTCGACCGCGACCTGGATGAAGGCTTCTATCGCATCAGTCCAGAGGACCCCAAAGAGTACGCGCGTCCGGATACCAATATCCAGGGCCTTGCACGCGCGACCGGCGATCGTTTCCACGCCGAACCGGGCATCAGTCTGCCGATGAACCGCAGCTGGGGCTTCATGACCCCGACCGTCAAGGGACTCTATACCAAGTATGACCTCGACCTGGATGGCAAGGGTCAGAAATACATCACCCAGAACCAGCCCTGGCTGAACTACGACAGCAGCCCTGACCGCTCGCTGACCCTGGCCAAGCTGGACTCCGGCCTGTACTTCGACCGCGACACCAGCTTCGGCGGCACCAAGTTCCGCCAGACCCTGGAACCGCGCGCGATGTACCTGTACGTGCCGTACAAGAACCAGGACAACCTGCCGACCTTCGACACCGGCGAGTTCACCTTCAGCTACGACTCGCTGTGGCGTGAAAACCGCTTCACCGGCAAGGACCGCATTGGCGACGCCAACCAGCTGTCCCTGGGCCTGGGTTCGCGCTTCATCGAGGACGACGGCTTCGAGCGCGCCTATATTGCCGCCGGCCAGATCTACTATTTCAGTGATCGTCGCGTACAACTGCCCGGCCTGACCGAGAACGACCTGGCAGTCAGTGGCGCAAGCAACCCGGACGCCGATACCTGGCGCTCGCCGTACGCCCTGACCGGCCAGTACCGCTTCAACCATGACTGGTATGCGAGCTCGGACTTCAACTGGAATGCGGACAGGCACCATACCGACAACGGCAACCTGATGTTCCACTACCAGCCCGAAGACGATCCGCGGAAAGTGCTGAACGTCGGTTACCGCTACCGCGCAGACAGCAAGCGTTTCAATCCATCACGCGGCACCTTCGAGTACGGCAGCGACGAGTACAAGATCGACCAGCACGACCTGTCGTTCATGTGGCCCGTTGTGCCTCAGTGGGCCGCCATCGGCCGCTGGCAGTTCGACTACAACCAGAGCCGCACGCTGGAAGCCTTCGGTGGCTTCGAGTACGACAGCTGCTGCTGGAAGCTGCGCCTGATCAATCGCTACTGGGTCGACTACGACGACGAGGATTACGTGACCTCGACATCCAAGGCCGACCACGGTGTGTTCCTGCAAATCATCTTGAAAGGCCTTGGCGGCGTGGTTGGCAACCAGGTGGAAGGCTTCCTCGACCAAGGTATCCAGGGTTATCGTCAACGTGAAGACAATGCTATGTAAGGCCCTGCGCCCGCTGATGCTGGGCGCGCTGTTGGCAAGTTCCGTCGTGCACGCCGAAGTGGTTCCGCTGGACCGTGTAGTCGCCATCGTCGACAACGACGTGGTGATGCAGAGCCAGCTGGACCAGCGCCTGCGCGAAGTCCGTGCAACCATCCAGAAGCGTGGCGCACCGCTGCCGCCGGAACATGTTCTGACCCAGCAGGTGCTCGAACGCCTGATCATCGAGAACATCCAGCTGCAGATCGGCGACCGCTCCGGCATCCGCATCACCGATGAGGAGCTGAACCAGGCCATGGGCACCATTGCCCAGCGCAACAATATGAGCCTGGATCAGTTCCGCGCCGCCCTCGCCCGTGACGGCCTGTCCTATGACGACGCTCGCGAGCAGGTGCGCCGCGAGATGGTCATCAGCCGCGTGCGTCAGCGCCGCGTGGCCGAGCGCATCCAGGTCAGCGAGCAGGAAGTGCAGAACTTCCTCGCCTCCGACATGGGCAAGATCCAGCTCTCCGAAGAATACCGACTGGCCAACATCCTGATCCCGGTACCCGATGGCGCCTCCCCGGAAACCGTGCAGGCCGCTGGCCGCCAGGCCACCGAGCTGTACCAGCAGCTCAAGCAGGGCGCGGACTTCAGCCAGTTGGCGGTGTCCCGTTCGGCCGGCGACAACGCCCTGGAAGGCGGCGAGATCGGCTGGCGCAAGGCTGCCCAGTTGCCCTCCCCGTTCGACAGCATGGTCGGTAGCCTGGCCGTCGGTGACGTAACCGAGCCGGTGCGCACCCCGGGCGGCTATATCATTATCAAGCTGGAAGAGAAGCGCGGCGGCAGCAAGATGCTGCGTGACGAAGTGCACGTCCGTCACATCCTGCTCAAGCCCAGCGAAATCCGCAGCGACGAAGAGACCCAGCGCCTGGCCGAGAAGCTCTACGAGCGTATCCAGGCTGGCGAGAGCTTCGCCGAACTGGCGAAGAAATACTCCGAGGATCCGGGTTCCAAGCTCAACGGCGGCGATCTCAACTGGGTCGACCCGGAGTCCCTGGTACCGGAATTCCGTGAGGTGATGAACAACGCCCCGCAAGGCCAGGTCACCAAGCCGTTCCGTTCGCCCTTCGGCTGGCACGTGCTGGAAGTCCTCGGCCGTCGCGCCACCGACAGCAGCGACAAGTTCCGCGAACAGCAGGCTGCCCAGACCCTTCGCGCACGCAAGTACGACGAGGAACTGCAGGCCTGGCTGCGGCAGATCCGCGACGAAGCCTACGTCGAGATCAAGCAGTAAGCGGCGCGAGCCGCTCCGAAGAAACCCGGCCATGGCCGGGTTTCTTTTTATCAGCGCCAAGCTTCGTCGCAGAGGGGCTTCGTCGTAGAGTAGGCGCATCCGCTCCAACGCCCCGATTCGAGATTATCTGATGAGCACTTCCGCGCTTTTTGCCCTGACCCCCGGCGAGCCCGCCGGCATCGGCCCCGACCTCTGCCTGCTGCTGGCCCGCGAGGCCCAGCCCCACCCGCTGGTCGCCGTCGCCAGCCGGCAGCTGCTGGCCGAGCGCGCCGAGCTGCTGGGGCTGAACATTACCCTGCAGGAGGTCGGCCCCGGGCATTGGCCGAGCGGACCGTCCGCCGCCGGCACCCTGTATGTCTGGGACACCCCGCTGGCCGCGCCGGTCGAACCGGGCAAGCTGGACAAGGCCAACGCCGCCTACGTACTGGAAACCCTGACCCGCGCAGGGCAAGGCTGCCTGGACGGACACTTCGCCGGGATGATCACCGCTCCGGTGCACAAGGGCGTGATCAACGAGGCCGGCATCGCCTTCTCCGGCCACACCGAATTCCTCGCCGACCTCACCGCCACCGCCCAGGTCGTCATGATGCTCGCCACCCGCGGCCTGCGCGTGGCCCTGGTGACCACCCACCTGCCGCTGCGGCAGATCGCCGACGCCATCACCCCGGAGCGCCTGGAGCGCGTCACCCGCATCCTCCATGCCGATCTGCGTGACAAGTTCGGCCTGGCCAACCCGCGCATCCTGGTCTGCGGCCTGAACCCCCACGCCGGCGAAGGCGGCCATCTCGGCCACGAGGAAATCGACGTCATCGAGCCGACCCTGGAACGCCTGCGTACTGAGAGCATACAGCTGATCGGCCCGCTGCCGGCCGACACCCTGTTCACTCCCAAGCACCTGGAGCACTGCGACGCGGTACTGGCCATGTACCACGACCAGGGCCTGCCGGTGCTCAAGTACAAGGGTTTCGGCGCGGCGGTGAACGTCACCCTGGGCCTGCCGATCATCCGCACCTCGGTGGACCACGGCACCGCTCTGGACCTCGCCGGGACCGGCCGGATCGACAGCGGCAGCCTGCAGGTCGCTCTGGAAACCGCCTACCAAATGGCGGCGGCTGCCGCCAGCCGGTAGCGGCAAGCAACAAGCGGCAAGCGGTGCCAACTGGTAGACTTTCACCCTTTGATCACCGCTTTGGCTCTGGCTTGTCGCTTGCAGCTTGAAGCCTGGAGCTGCTTTTTATGTCCGAACTCTTCCAACATCGCGCCCGCAAACGCTTCGGCCAGAACTTCCTGCACGATGCCGGCGTGATCCACCGCATCCTGCGTGCCATCGCCGCCAAGGAAGGCCAGCACCTGCTGGAAATCGGCCCGGGCCAGGGCGCCCTGACCGAAGGCCTGGTGGACAGCGGCGCCAAGCTCGACGTGATCGAGCTGGACCTGGACCTGATCCCGCAACTGAAATGGCGCTTCGGCCTCAAGCCCAACTTCAGCCTGCACCAGGGCGACGCCATGAAGTTCGACTTCGCAAGTCTCGTCGCCTCCCCGGAGGACAAGCTGCGCGTGGTCGGCAACCTGCCCTACAACATCTCCACGCCGCTGATCTTCCACCTCCTGGACCATGCCTCGATCATCCGGGACATGCACTTCATGCTGCAGAAGGAAGTGGTGGAGCGCCTGGCCGCCGAGCCGGGCAACGGCGACTGGGGCCGCCTGTCGATCATGGTGCAGTATTTCTGCCGGGTGGATTACCTGTTCACCGTCGGCCCGGGCGCCTTCAACCCGCCGCCGAAAGTCGAATCGGCGATCGTGCGCCTGGTGCCCTATACCGAGCTGCCGCACCCGGCCAAGGACCACCGTCTGCTCGAACGCATCGTCCGCGAAGCCTTCAACCAGCGCCGCAAGACCTTGCGCAACACCCTGCGCAACCTGATGAGCGTGGAAGAGATCGAAGCCGCCGGCGTCGACCCGACTTTGCGCCCCGAGCAGCTGGACGTGGCCGACTTCGTCCGCCTGGCCAACCGCCTGGCCGATCACCCTGCGCAGGACACTTCCGCATGAGCGATCCGCGCTACAACGTCACCGTCAGCGTCACCACCCGCCACCTGCCGGAGCAGTCGCAGCCGGAACAGCAGCGCTACGTGTTCGCCTACACCGTGACCATTCACAACCAGGGCGAACAAGCCGCCAAGCTGCTCACCCGTCACTGGGTCATCACCGACGGCAACGGCCACGTGCAGGAAGTGCGCGGCGCCGGCGTGGTCGGGGAGAAGCCGCTGATCGAACCGGGCGCCAGTCACACCTACACCAGCGGCACCGTGCTGACCACCCAGGTGGGCAGCATGCACGGCAGCTACCAGATGATCGCCGACGACGGCCACCACTTCGACGCGGAGATCCCGGTGTTTCGCCTGGCCGTGCCGGGAGCCCTGCACTGATGGCCACCTACGCCGTCGGCGACCTGCAGGGTTGCCTGGAACCACTCAAGTGTCTGCTGGAGCAGGTGAAGTTCGACCCCGCCAAGGACAAGCTCTGGCTGGTCGGCGACCTGGTCAACCGCGGCCCGGCCTCGCTGGAAACCCTGCGCTACCTCTACTCCATCCGCGAATCGCTGGTGTGCGTGCTGGGCAACCACGACCTGCACCTGGTGGCGGTGGCCTACAACACCGAGCGCCTGAAGAAGAACGACACCCTGCGCGAGATCATCGAGGCCCCGGACTGCGCCGAGCTGATCGAGTGGCTGCGCCAGCAGCGGTTGGTCTACCACGACGCCGCGCGCGACTTCACCCTGGTGCACGCCGGCATTCCGCCGCAGTGGTCCATCGAGAAGTCCCTGCAGCGCGCCGCCGAAGTCGAGGCGGTGCTGCGCGACGACGAGCAGTTGCCGTTGTTCCTCGATGGCATGTACGGCAACGAGCCAGCCAAGTGGGACAAGAAGCTGCACGGCATCGAGCGCCTGCGAGTGATCACCAACTACTTCACGCGCATGCGTTTCTGCACCCCCGAGGGCAAGCTCGACCTGAAATCCAAGGAAGGCCTGGACACCGCCCCTCCCGGCTACGCCCCCTGGTTCAGCTACGCCGAGCGCAAGGCCGCCGGACGCAAGGTCATCTTCGGCCACTGGGCGGCACTGGAAGGCCAGTGCGATGCCCCCGGCCTGTTCGCCCTGGACACCGGCTGCGTCTGGGGCGGCAGCATGACCCTGCTGAACGTCGACACCCTCGAGCGCATCCACTGCAGCTGCGCCCGCGAACACCCCTGATTCCAGCGGGGCCAGGCGCCCCGCCTCTTGCGAGGTATCCCACATGAGCGACTTCAAGCGCATCGCCCCCGACCTGGCCCAGCAACTGCGCGAAGGCGGCGCCCAGGTCGTCGACATCCGCGACCCGCAGAGTTTCGCCATCGGCCACATCACCGGCTCCCGGCACATCGACAACTATTCGGTGGCCGACTTCATCCGCGAAGCGGACATGGATGCGCCGCTGGTCGTGGTCTGCTACCACGGCAACTCCAGCCAGAGCGCGGCGGCCTATTTCGTCCAGCAGGGTTTCTCCGAGGTCTACAGCCTCGACGGCGGTTTCGAACTGTGGCGCAGCGTCTATCCCGCGGATACCAGCGCAGGCGGCTCCGACTGAAAGCCCCTACGAAAGAGGCGGAATAGCCCTTCAAAAAATCTGTAACTTCTCGCGCTTTCGCCCTTTACAGGTCTGAGAACGAACTATCCTTTCCCTCAGGCCATCCAAAACAGGGAGAGCCGGCACACCGGCTTCCGGGTAATCGGCAGTGACCATTTGGGGCGGATCAGGGCAGAGGCCAGGTTCCGTTGGAGTTCTGGGGGATTCTCGCCGGCATCACTGGCGGCCCGACCGCACCCGCACACGACCGATCCCGCGCCGGCTCCATGCATCGAGCGAGGAGACGTCATGAGCATTTTCAGTCACTTCCAGGAACGCTTCGAAGCGACCCGCCAAGAGGAATACTCCCTGCAGGAGTACCTGGATCTCTGCAAGCAGGACAAGACCGCCTACGCCACCGCTGCCGAACGGATACTGATGGCCATCGGTGAGCCTGAACTACTGGACACTTCCGTCGATTCGCGCCTGTCGCGGATCTTCTCCAACAAGGTGATCCGCCGCTACCCGGCCTTTGCCGACTTCCATGGCATGGAAGAGTGCATCGACCAGATCGTCGCCTTCTTCCGCCACGCGGCCCAGGGCCTGGAAGAGAAGAAGCAGATCCTTTACCTGCTCGGCCCGGTCGGCGGCGGCAAGTCGTCCCTGGCCGAAAAGCTCAAGCAGCTGATGGAGCACGTGCCCTTCTACGCCATCAAGGGCTCACCGGTGTTCGAGTCGCCCCTGGGGCTGTTCAACCCGGATGAGGACGGCGCCATCCTCGAAGAGGACTACGGCATTCCCCGGCGCTACCTGCGTTCGGTGATGTCGCCATGGGCGACCAAGCGTCTCAATGAATTCGGCGGCGACATCAGCCAGTTCCGCGTGGTCAAGCTGCACCCCTCGATCCTCAACCAGATCGCCATCGCCAAGACCGAACCGGGCGACGAGAACAACCAGGACATCTCCGCGCTGGTCGGCAAGGTGGATATCCGCAAGCTGGAAGAATTCCCGCAGAACGACGCCGATGCCTACAGCTACTCGGGCGCGCTGTGCCGGGCCAACCAGGGCCTGATGGAGTTCGTCGAGATGTTCAAGGCGCCGATCAAGGTCCTGCACCCCTTGCTCACCGCGACCCAGGAAGGCAACTACAACAGCACCGAAGGCCTCGGTTCGCTGCCCTACAGCGGCATCATCCTCGCCCACTCCAACGAGTCGGAGTGGCACAGCTTCCGCAACAACAAGAACAACGAGGCCTTCATCGACCGCATCTACATCGTCAAGGTGCCTTACTGCCTGCGCGTTTCCGACGAGATCAAGATCTACGACAAGCTGCTGGTCAACAGCTCCCTGGCGCACGCCCACTGCGCGCCGGACACCCTGAAGATGCTCTCGCAGTTCTCCGTGCTGTCGCGCCTGAAAGAGCCGGAAAACTCCAACATCTACTCGAAGATGCGCGTCTACGACGGCGAAAACCTCAAGGACACCGATCCCAAGGCCAAGTCGATCCAGGAGTACCGCGACACCGCCGGGGTCGACGAGGGCATGGCCGGGCTTTCCACCCGCTTCGCCTTCAAGATCCTGTCGAAGGTCTTCAACTTCGACCCGCATGAAGTGGCGGCCAACCCGGTACACCTGCTCTATGTGCTGGAACAGCAGATCGAGCAGGAACAGTTCCCGCCGGAAACCCGCGAACGCTACCTGCGCTTCCTGAAGGAATACCTGGCGCCGCGCTACGTCGAGTTCATCGGCAAGGAAATCCAGACCGCCTACCTGGAGTCCTACAGCGAGTACGGCCAGAACATCTTCGACCGCTACGTGCTGTACGCCGACTTCTGGATCCAGGACCAGGAATACCGCGACCCGGAAACCGGCGAGATCCTCAACCGCGCCGCCCTCAACGAGGAACTGGAGAAGATCGAGAAACCCGCCGGCATCAGCAACCCGAAGGATTTCCGCAACGAAATCGTCAACTTCGTGCTGCGCGCCCGTGCCGGCAACAACGGCAAGAACCCCAGCTGGCTGTCGTACGAGAAGCTGCGCGTGGTGATCGAGAAGAAGATGTTCTCCAACACCGAGGACCTGCTGCCGGTCATCAGCTTCAACGCCAAGGCGAGCAAGGAGGATCAGCAGAAGCACAACGACTTCGTCAAACGCATGGTCGAGCGCGGCTACACCGAGAAGCAGGTGCGCCTGCTGTCGGAATGGTATCTGCGGGTTCGCAAGTCGCAGTAGTCTGCCATCGGCGCGGCGGTTTCCGTCGCGCCGGTCGCCGTCGCATTCGGACCTGCTCCGGGGCGGCTCCACGCCGCCGCGCAGCAGGCCCTGAGGAGCATTCATGAGCTACGTCATCGACCGGCGTCTGAACGGCAAGAACAAGAGCACGGTGAACCGCCAGCGCTTCCTGCGGCGTTACCGTGAGCACATCAAGAAGGCCGTGGAGGAGGCCGTCAGCCGTCGTTCCATCACCGATATGGAACATGGCGAGCAGATCAGTATTCCCGGCCGCGATATCGACGAGCCGGTGCTGCACCATGGCCGTGGCGGCCGGCAGACGATCGTCCACCCCGGCAACAAGGAATTCACCTCCGGCGAACACATCCCGCGGCCCCAGGGCGGCGGTGGCGGACGCGGTGGCGGCAAGGCCAGCAACCAGGGCGATGGGATGGACGACTTCGTCTTCCAGATCACCCAGGAGGAATTCCTCGACTTCATGTTCGAGGACCTGGAACTGCCCAACCTGGTCAAGCGTCATCTCACCGGCAGCGACACCTTCAAGACCGTGCGCGCCGGCATCAGCAACGAGGGCAACCCCTCGCGCATCAACATCGTGCGCACCCTGCGCTCGGCCCATGCACGGCGCATCGCCCTGTCCGGCTCGACCCGCAGCAAGCTGCGCGCGGCACTGGCCGAACTGGACCGGCTCAAGCGCGAAGAGCCGGATAACCTGGGCGACATCCAGGAACTGGAACAGAAGATCGCCGGCATGCGCGCGCGCATCGACAAAGTGCCGTTCCTCGACACCTTCGACCTCAAGTACAACCTGCTGATCAAGCAGCCCAACCCGACGTCCAAGGCCGTGATGTTCTGCCTGATGGACGTCTCCGGCTCCATGACCCAGGCCACCAAGGACATCGCCAAGCGCTTCTTCATCCTGCTCTACCTGTTCCTCAAGCGGAACTACGAGAAGATCGAAGTGGTGTTCATCCGCCACCACACCAGCGCCCGTGAAGTCGACGAGGAAGAGTTCTTCTACTCCCGCGAGACCGGCGGCACCATCGTCTCCAGCGCGCTCAAGCTGATGCAGGAAGTAATGGCCGAGCGCTACCCCACCAACGAGTGGAACATCTATGCCGCCCAGGCCTCGGATGGCGACAACTGGAACGATGACTCGCCGGTCTGCCGCGATATCCTGATGAAACAGATCATGCCGTTCGTGCAGTACTACACCTACGTCGAGATCACCCCGCGCGAGCACCAGGCACTGTGGTTCGAGTACGAGAAGATCCGCGAGAGCTTCGAAGACAGCTTCGCCCAGCAGCAGATCGTCTCCTCCTCGGACATCTATCCGGTGTTCCGCGAGCTGTTCCAGAGGAGGCTCGTCGCATGAGCAAGCGTCAGCCGATCGCCACCGGCTCGGAGTGGACCTTCGAGCTGATCCGGCAGTACGACCGCGAAATCAGCCGTATCGCGGAGCGCTACGCGCTGGACACCTACCCCAACCAGATCGAGGTGATCACCGCCGAGCAGATGATGGACGCCTATGCCTCCGTCGGCATGCCCATCGGTTACAACCACTGGTCCTATGGCAAGCACTTCCTCAGCACGGAAAAGAACTACAAGCGCGGTCAGATGGGCCTGGCCTACGAGATCGTCATCAACTCCGACCCGTGCATCGCCTACCTGATGGAAGAGAACACCCAGTGCATGCAGGCGCTGGTGATCGCCCACGCCTGCTACGGGCACAACAGCTTCTTCAAGGGCAACTACCTGTTCCGCACCTGGACCGACGCCACCTCGATCATCGACTACCTGGTGTTCGCCAAGTCCTACATCAACAAGTGCGAGGAGCGCTACGGCATCGATGCCGTGGAAGACCTGCTGGACTCCTGCCACGCCCTGATGAACTACGGCGTGGACCGCTACAAGCGGCCCTACCCGATCTCCGCCGAGGAAGAGCGGCAGCGCCAGAAGGAGCGCGAGGAACAGATCCAGCGCCAGGTCAACGACCTCTGGCGGACCATTCCCAAGGCCGCCGGCAAGGACAAGGAACAGGGCCTGGCCCGCTACCCCAGCGAGCCGCAGGAGAACATCCTCTACTTCATCGAGAAGAACGCCCCGCTGCTCGAACCCTGGCAGCGCGAAGTGGTGCGCATCGTGCGCAAGGTGGCGCAGTACTTCTACCCGCAGCGCCAGACCCAGGTGATGAACGAAGGCTGGGCGACCTTCTGGCACTACACCCTGATCAACGACCTCTATGACGAGGGACTGGTCAGCGACGGCTTCATGATGGAGTTCCTCCAGTACCACACCAGTGTGGTCTACCAGCCCGGCTTCGACAGTCCCTACTACAGCGGCATCAACCCCTACGCCCTGGGTTTCGCCATGTACCGGGACATCCGCCGCATCTGCGAAAACCCCACCGAGGAGGACAAGCGCTGGTTCCCGGACATCGCCGGCAGCGACTGGCTGGCCACCCTGAAGTTCGCCATGAAGAGCTTCAAGGACGAAAGCTTCGTCCTGCAGTTCCTCTCGCCCAAGGTCATCCGCGAGTTCAAGCTGTTCAGCATCCTCGACGACGACCAGAAGGACGACCTGCTGGTCGACGCCATCCACGACGACGACGGCTACCGCAAGATCCGCGAAACCCTGGCGGCACAGTACAACCTCGGCAATCGTGAGCCGAACATCCAGATCTGGGACGTCGATCGCCGCGGCGACCGCTCGCTGACCCTCCGCCACCAGCAGCACGACCGCAAACCGCTGGGCGAATCCACCGACGACGTACTCAAGCACCTGCACCGCCTGTGGGGCTTCGATATCCACCTGGAAACCCTGCAGGGCGACAACCTGGTCAATACCTTCCACATGCCCCCAAAGGGTGAACGCGACAGCGAGGAGGGCTACCCGCGGCTCGACCTGATCATTCCACCCATTTGATCGGTTGACCGGTGTATCGGGCCGCTTCCAGCATGGCGAGACTCCCCGTGGAGATCGCCATGCGCCTGTTCGCCATCCTGCTGCTCTGCCTTGCCGTCGCGACCTGCACCAACCCGATGCCGCGGGCCCAGGTCTCCCATCCGGCCGACGCGCGGCTGTCCAGCCTGCGCGACTTCCAGCTGATGCCGCCGGAGAATGCCGTCGACGCCCTGCCCTACCGCAACCGCTACCCGCTGATCAACGCGCAGGTGCGCCAGCGCCTCATCGAGCACGGCTACCGGGAAAGCGCCACGCCGCAGATCCGCGTCTACTACTGGCTGGCCCTGCAGGACGCGCCGCTGGAGTTCAAGGTCGACACCCCGCCGCCCAATCCGCTCGGCCCCTACCTCGCCATCCACCGCCTGCGCGATGAAACCGGCACCCTGCGCCTGCGGCTGACCGATGCGCAGGAGCAGACGCTCTGGGAAGGCACCGTCAGCACCGGCCTGAGCCCGGCGCACGCCAGCGCGACGCTGTTGCAGGACGCCATCGATGCCCTGCTCAAGCAAGTCCCCGCCGCCTCGCCGTAATCCCATCCGCTCCGACGCCCCGCACCGCTTGCCCCACCCGCGCCAAACCCCGAAGCTATCCCCCAGAACAGGAGACAGCTTCATGCAGATCTACAAGGTGGGCGGCGCCGTACGCGACCGCCTGCTCGGCATCCCCTTCAGCGACACCGACTGGGTGGTGGTCGGCGCCAGCGCCGACGAGATGCTCGCCCAGGGCTACCGCCCGGTGGGCGCCGACTTCCCGGTATTCCTCCACCCGAAGACCGGCGAGGAATACGCTCTGGCCCGCACCGAACGCAAAAGCGGGCGCGGCTACGGCGGCTTCACCTTCCACGCCAGCCCCGAGGTCACCCTCGAAGAGGACCTGATCCGCCGCGACCTGACCATCAACGCCATGGCCGAGGACGACCAGGGCACGGTGATCGACCCCTACGGCGGCCAGAAGGACCTCCAGGCCCGGCTGCTGCGCCACATCTCCCCCGCCTTCGCCGAAGACCCGCTGCGCGTGCTGCGCGTCGCCCGCTTCGCCGCCCGCTACGCACCGCTGGGTTTTTCCGTGGCGCCGGAGACCTTGGCGCTGATGCGCGAGCTGTCCGACTCCGGCGAACTGGAAGCGCTGACCGCCGAGCGCAGCTGGAAGGAAATCTCCCGCGCCCTGATGGAGCCGCGCCCGGACGTGTTCATCCAGGTCCTGCGCGACTGCGGCGCCCTGGCCGTGCTGATGCCGGAAGTCGATGCGCTGTTCGGCGTGCCGCAACCGCCCGAGCACCACCCGGAAGTGGATACCGGGGAGCACGTACTCGCCGTCCTGCGCCAGTGCGCCGAACGCGACCAGCCGCTCAGCGTGCGCTGGGCCAGCCTGGTGCACGACGTCGGCAAGGGTGAAACGCGCAAGGAAGACTGGCCCAAACACCATGCCCACGAACACCTGGGTCTACCGCTGATCGATGCGATCAACGCGCGCTTCAAGGTCCCGCGTGAATGCCAGGAACTGGCGCGACTGGTCGGCGAGTACCACACCCACTGCCACCGCGCGCTGGAGCTGCGGCCGAACACGATCCTGGAGCTGCTGCAGGCGTTCGACGTCTACCGCCGCCCACAGCGCTTCGAGGAGTTTCTCCAGGCCAGCGAGATGGATGCCCGCGGCCGCCACGGGCTGGAGCAGCGTGAGTATCCACAGGCGGACTACCTGCGCGGTGCGGCACAAGCCGCCCGTGCGGTCGCGGTGCAGCCATTGCTGGAAAAGGGATACAAGGGCGCCGAACTGGGCGAAGCGCTCAAGCGCGAGCGTCTGAATGCCCTGAAGGCCTACAAGGAAAACTACGCAGGCTGAATCGGCGGGGAAACCCTGTAGGAGCGAGCTTGCTCGCCAACAATATCACCGATAAACCCGGTGTTATGCGGTTCGCGAGCAAGCTCGCTCCTACGAAGAGCCAAGCAGTTCAAGCCGCCGGATGCGCCTCGAGCAGCGCCGCCGGGGTCAGTTCCACACCGCGCCACTGGAACGGCACCGGCCAGAGCCGCTGGTCGATCCGCGCCTCGGCCCACAGCTCGGCGAACGAACGCTGCACGCCCGGATGCTTCAGCTGCGGCGCCAGCAGCGACAGCGGCCAGAGCACGAAGGCATTCTTCAACACCTCGGCGCGCGGCAGCGTCAGGCCGTCGAACTCGCCGTGCAGGTCGCCATACAGCAGCACGTCGATATCCAGCGGCAAGCCCTTGCGTTCCGGCGCATAGCGGCCGTTGTCCGCCTCGATATGCTTCAGGCGCAGGCTCAGCTCCGCCAGCGGCAGCTCGGTGCGCGCCACGATCACGAAGTTGTAGAAGGGACCGCTGCGAATCCCCACCGGCTCGCTCTCGAACACCGGCGAGCAGTGGATATCCTCGAGGAAGCCGTCCAGCGCCTCGAGCCCGGCGAGCAGATGGCGCTCGCGCTCGAAATTGCTGCCCAGCCCGAGGTAGACCGTCGTCAGCGGCATCCGCGTTCGATCTCCACACCCACGCCGATGGCCGCCGCGACGGCGCCGGGCTTGGTGACTTTCAGGCGCAGCCACTGGATGCCGAACTCCGCCATCAGCAACGCGGCCAGACGCTCGGCGAAGGTTTCCACCAGCTGGAAATGCGCGTCACGGGCGAACGCCATGACCCGCTCGGAGAGCAGGGCGTAGTCCAGGGCCTTGGCGATGTCGTCGTCGGCCGCCGCCGGGCGGTTGTCCCAGCCCAGCGTCAGGTCCAGGCGCAAGCACTGCCGGATACCCCGCTCCCAGTCGTAGACGCCGATCACGGTGTCCACTTCCAGCCCCTCGATGAAAACTCTGTCCACTGACTGCATGCTCCAAGGCGACACGACAATCGGCCGGCGCCCCGTTAGAATCGGAAACGACCTCGTCTCCGGTGGAAACCATGTTCTGGTTCTTGGCGATCCTCGCCTACCTGCTCGGATCACTGTCCTTCGCGGTACTCCTCAGTCGCCTGTTCGGCACCGCCGACCCGCGCGCCAGCGGCTCGGGCAACCCCGGCGCCACCAACATGCTGCGCCTGGCCGGCAGGAAGATCGCCATCCTCACCCTGCTCGGCGACCTCGCCAAGGGGCTGCTCCCCGTACTCATCGCCCGACTGATCGGCCTGACCGACGTGGAACAGGCCTGGATCGGACTGGCCGCCGTGATCGGCCACCTCTATCCGCTGTACTTCAACTTCCGTGGCGGCAAGGGCGTCGCCACTGCCGCCGGCATGCTGCTGGCGTTGTACCCGCCGGCGGCGCTGCTCGCGGCAGCCGCCTGGCTGGTCACCTTCAAGCTCTCGCGCACCAGTTCGCTCGCATCCCTGGTGGCCACACCGCTGACCCTGCCGCTGCTGGCCTGGCAGGAACCTTCGGCACTGCTGCCGATGACCGTACTCACCGGCCTGATCGTTTGGCGTCACCGCAGCAATCTGCGCGATCTGATCGCCGGACGCGAACGTCACTTCTGATCCACCAGCTTCCTGTCCGGCAAACCGCGCTGCAAGCGAAAAAACGGCCCATGCCGCTCAGAGCATGTGCCGCGTCGTTTGCAGCTTCATTATTCAGACAGCCGGCAGCGACTCCATTGGCCAGCGCGCCTTTACGCCGATCGAGGGACCATCCTTCTGCCCGGCCAGCAGCCGCTGGCAGCCAGCATAGGCGATCATCGCGCCGTTATCGGTGCAGAAGCGCGGGCGGGCGTAGAACACCTGGCCCTTCATCTCGCCGAGCATCTTTTCCAGATGCTGGCGCAGGGCCTGGTTGGCGCTCACGCCACCGGCGATCACCAGGCTCTTCAGGTGCGTCTGCTTGAGCGCGCGACGACACTTGATGGTCAGGGTTTCCACCACGGCGGTCTGGAACGCCAGGGCGATATCGCAGCGGGTCTGCTCGCTGTCGTCACCTTCGGCGACGCAACGCTGCCAGGTATTCAGGGCGAAGGTCTTCAGGCCACTGAAGCTGAAATCCAGGCCGGGGCGGTCCGTCATCGGCCGCGGGAAGACAAAGCGACCCGCAGTACCGCGCTCGGCCAGACGAGCGATCTCCGGGCCGCCGGGATAACCCAGGCCAAGCAGCTTGGCGGTCTTGTCGAAGGCTTCACCGGCGGCGTCGTCCACCGACTCGCCAAGCAGCTGGTAACGACCGATGCCATCCACCCGAACCAGCTGGGTATGACCGCCGGAGACCAACAAGGCGACGAACGGAAACTTCGGTGGCTGCTCTTCCAGCATCGGCGCCAGCAGATGGCCTTCCATATGGTGCACGCCGACGGCCGGCACGCCCCAGGCAAATGCCATGGCCTGGGCGCAGGAAGCGCCGACCAGCAGCGCCCCCACCAGGCCGGGACCGGCGGTGTAGGCGATGGCGTCGATGTCTTCGGCCGTGCAGCCGGACTCGTCCAGCACCTGGCGGATCAGCGGCAGCATGCGCTTGACGTGGTCACGGGAGGCCAGTTCGGGGACCACGCCGCCGTACACGCGATGCAGATCGATCTGGCTGAACAGCGCGTCGGCCAGGAGGCCTTTTTCGCTGTCGTAAAGTGCGACGCCGGTTTCGTCGCAGGAGGTTTCCAACCCCAGCACTCGCATGGGTTTGAGCCTTTACTCTGGGCAAAATTGAAGCCGCGCATCATAATCGCCGGCTTGGCTTCGGACCAGCGCTTTTCGATCGGAGGCTTTGCATTCCTTCGCCCGAACGTTTAATATCCGCAACCCTTGAAAACCGCCGACTCCCGAACCAACTGTCAGGAGCGCGATAAACCCCCGGTAATCATTGAAGGTACGACCTGGATGCCCGCCGTCAAAGTTAAAGAGAACGAACCCTTCGACGTAGCCCTGCGTCGTTTCAAGCGCTCCTGCGAAAAAGCAGGCGTACTGGCCGAAGTCCGTAGCCGCGAGTTCTACGAAAAGCCGACCGCCGAGCGTAAGCGCAAGGCCGCTGCCGCTGTTAAGCGTCACGCCAAGAAAGTGCAGCGCGAGCAGCGCCGCCGCGAGCGCCTGTACTGAGTTACAGCGCTACGTCGCACGCTTTCCGCATCGCCCGGCCCACTCGCCGGGCGAGTGCCTGAAACCAGGTACGATCACTCCGATTCGCCTTCGCGAACTTCGGAGTTTTTTGCTTTCCAGCCCATGCTTATTTTGCAAACCCACGACTAGCCGCTCACGGCTATGCTTGGGTCCACCCTGCGTCCCGATGAGTCTATGGCCGGCCTGATTCCACAATCCTTCATCGATGACCTGCTCAACCGCACCGACATTCTCGATGTGGTGAGCTCGCGCATCCAGTTGAAGAAGACCGGCAAGAACTACAGCGCCTGCTGCCCGTTCCACAAGGAGAAGACCCCCTCCTTCACCGTCAGCCCCGACAAGCAGTTCTACTACTGCTTCGGCTGCGGCGCCGGCGGCAACGCGCTCGGCTTCATCATGGACCACGACCAGCTGGACTTCGTCCAGGCGGTCGAGGACCTGGCCAAGCGCGCCGGCATGGACGTGCCCCGCGAGGAAGGCCGGCGCGGCAACAAGCCCCGCCAGCCGGTCGACTCACCGCTCTACCCGCTGCTCAGCGCCGCCGCCGACTTCTACCGCCAGGCACTGAAAAGCCACCCGGCACGCAAGGCCGCCGTGGAATATCTCAAGGGCCGCGGCCTGACTGGCGAGATCGCCCGCGACTTCGGCCTGGGCTTCGCGCCGCCGGGCTGGGACAACCTGCTGAAGAACCTGGGCGGCGACAGCCTGCAGCTCAAGGCCATGCTCGACGCCGGCCTGCTGGTGGAAAATCCCGACAGCGGCAAGCGCTACGACCGCTTCCGCGACCGGGTGATCTTCCCCATCCGTGACAGCCGCGGCCGGGTGATCGCCTTTGGCGGCCGGGTGCTGGGCGACGACAAGCCCAAGTACCTGAACTCGCCGGAAACCCCGGTCTTCCACAAGGGACAGGAGCTCTACGGCCTGTACGAGGCACGGAAGAACAACCGGGATCTCGACGAGATCATGGTGGTCGAAGGCTACATGGACGTCATCGCCCTGGCGCAGCAGGGCATCCGCAACGCGGTCGCCACCCTGGGCACGGCCACCAGCGAAGAACACATCAAACGGCTGTTCCGCATCGTGCCGAACATCCTGTTCTGCTTCGACGGCGACCAGGCCGGCCGCAACGCGGCCTGGCGCGCCCTGGAATCGGCGCTGAGCAACCTGCAGGACGGGCGCAAGGTGCGCTTCCTGTTCCTGCCCGAAGGTGAAGACCCGGACAGCCTGGTGCGCGCGGAAGGCCCCGACGCCTTCCGCGCCCGCCTCGCCCACCAGGCCCAGCCGCTGGCCGACTACTTCTTCCAGCAGCTCACCCAGGAAGCCGACCCCAGCACGCTGGAAGGCAAGGCGCACCTGGCAACCCTGGCCGGGCCGCTGCTGGAGAAGATCCCCGGCAACACCCTGCGCCTGCTGATGCGCCAGCGCCTGGGCGAGATCACCGGACTATCGAGCGACGCGCTCAACCAGATCAGCGCGCCACGTTCCGGCCACGCCAGCCATGGCGCCACCACCCCCTCGCACGGCCCGGAGCAGCACGCCCACGAGTACGCCGACTACGACATGGGTCAGTTCGCCGACCACGGCGACAACCACTACCAGGATGCTTCGAACTACTTCGAGGCGCCGAAGGATTTTCCCGCTGGCAATGGCGGCGGCAAGCCGGGCAAGAAGCCCTGGAAAGGCGACCGCAAGTGGGACGGCAAAGGCCGCAAAGGCGACTTCACGCCGCGCCAACCGCGTACCGAGATCAGCGTCGAATCGCCGACCCTGACCGCCCTGCGGACTCTGCTGCACCACCCGCAGCTGGCGCAGAAGGTCGAGGATGCCAGCCACTTCGCCAACGAAGGACAGACTTACTCGCAGCTGCTCGCGGCATTGGTCGAAGCGCTGCAAAAGAATCCGAAACAGGGCTCGATGCACCTCATCGCGCGCTGGCACGGAACGCCCCAGGGGCGCCTGCTACAGGTGCTGGCGGGGAAAGAATGGCTGATCGGTCAGGACAATCTTGAAAAGCAGTTCCGCGACACCATTACTACACTTGCACACAACCAACTGCTCAGCAGCCGCGAAGCCCGCCTGCAAAGCGTGCTGCGAAAGAATCCCAGTGAACTGACCGACGAAGAGAAAGCGTTATTGCGGGAGCACTACAGCACCGCCTCTTCATCAGGCGCCCAGAGCTGAACTGGCGCCTGAAGCCTCGAATCTGGTATAATCCTCGGCTTAATTTCAGCCCGCCAAGACCTTCAGTGGATAGGGTGTTATGTCCGGAAAAGCGCAACAGCAATCTCGTCTCAAAGAGTTGATCACCCGTGGTCGTGAGCAGGGCTACCTGACTTACGCAGAGGTCAACGACCACCTGCCGGAGGATATTTCCGATCCGGAACAGGTGGAAGACATCATCCGCATGATCAACGACATGGGGATCAACGTATTCGAGACAGCCCCGGATGCGGATGCCCTGTTGCTGGCGGAGACCGATACCGACGAAGCCGCCGCCGAAGAAGCCGCTGCCGCCCTGGCCGCAGTGGAGAGCGACGTCGGCCGCACCACCGACCCGGTGCGCATGTACATGCGCGAAATGGGTACCGTGGAACTGCTGACCCGCGAAGGCGAGATCGAAATCGCCAAGCGCATCGAGGAAGGCATCCGCGAAGTGATGAGCGCCATCGCCCAGTTCCCGGGCGCGGTGGACGGCATCCTCGAAGAATACAGCCGTGTGGTCGCCGAAGGCGGCCGCCTGTCCGACATTCTGAGTGGCTACATCGACCCCGATGACGGCAGCCTGCCGGCCGAGGAAGTCGAGCCCGTCGACCTGAAGGACGACAGCGCCGATGCCAAGGCCAAGGACGACGAAGAAGACGAAGAAGGCGACGGCGAAAGCTCCGACGATGACGAAGGCGATGGCGGTCCGGACCCGGAAGAAGCCGCCCGTCGTTTCGGCGCCGTCTCCGAGCAGCTGGACAAGACCAAGAAGGCCCTGAAGAAGCACGGCCGCGGCAGCAAGCAGGCCAGCGAGGAAATGCTCGCCCTGGCCGAACTGTTCATGCCGATCAAGCTGGTGCCCAAGCAGTTCGATGCCCTGGTCGCCAAGGTTCGCGACTCGCTGGACAGCGTCCGCCGCCAGGAACGCGCCATCATGCAGCTGTGCGTGCGTGATGCCCGCATGCCGCGCGCCGACTTCCTGCGCCAGTTCCCCGGCCACGAAACCGACACCGCCTGGGTCGACACCGTACTCAAGGGCAAGCCCAAGTATGCCGAGGCCATCGAGCGCCTGAAGGACGACATCCTGCGCAACCAGCAGAAGCTGGCTGACCTGGAAACCAGCTCGCAGCTGACCGTCGCCGAGATCAAGGACGTCAACCGCGCCATGTCCATCGGCGAGGCGAAAGCCCGCCGCGCCAAGAAGGAAATGGTCGAGGCGAACCTGCGCCTGGTGATCTCCATCGCCAAGAAGTACACCAACCGCGGCCTGCAGTTCCTCGACCTGATCCAGGAAGGCAACATCGGCCTGATGAAGGCGGTGGACAAGTTCGAATACCGTCGCGGTTACAAGTTCTCGACCTACGCCACCTGGTGGATTCGCCAGGCGATCACCCGCTCGATCGCCGACCAGGCCCGCACCATCCGTATCCCGGTGCACATGATCGAGACCATCAACAAGCTCAACCGAATCTCCCGCCAGATGCTGCAGGAGATGGGTCGTGAACCGACCCCGGAAGAGCTGGGCGAACGCATGGACATGCCGGAAGACAAGATCCGCAAGGTCCTGAAGATCGCCAAGGAACCGATCTCCATGGAAACGCCGATCGGTGACGACGAAGATTCGCACCTGGGCGACTTCATCGAGGACTCCACCATGCAGTCGCCAATCGAAGTGGCGACCAGCGAGAGCCTCAAGGAAGCCACCCGGGAAGTCCTCGCCGGCCTCACCGCTCGCGAAGCCAAGGTCCTGCGCATGCGCTTCGGCATCGACATGAATACCGACCACACCCTCGAGGAAGTCGGCAAGCAGTTCGATGTAACCCGTGAGCGTATCCGCCAGATCGAAGCCAAGGCGCTGCGCAAGCTGCGCCACCCGTCGCGAAGCGAACACCTGCGCTCCTTCCTCGACGAGTGATGAAGAACCCCCGGCCGAAAACCGGGGGTTTTTCTTTGGGGCCTTCCACTGGGCAAAGTGCCACGTCTACACTTCGGCGTAATCCCCCCCAGCAATGAGGCCCTTCATGCCGCGTCTGCAGGCAGTTCTACTGTGGTGCCTCGCATTCTGGGCCGGACAGGCATTCGCCCTGAACCTCACGCCCGAGGAACAGCGCTGGCTGCAGGAACACCCGAGCCTGCGCCTGGGCGTCGATACCTCCTGGCCACCCTTCGAATTCCGCGACAGCGACGGCCACTACCAGGGGCTCGCCGCCAGCTACGCCAACCTCATCGCCCAACGCCTGAACGTCCAGCTGGAACCGGTGGAGCCGGCCAACTGGGGTGAACTCCTGCGGTGGGCTCGTGAAGAAAAGATCAGCATCCTCCCCGGCGTCATGGCTACCCCGGAACGCGTGGGCTACCTGACGTTCACCCGCCCCTACCTCGACTTCCCGATCATCATCCTCGCGCGCGACGACGGCCCCACACCCCGCAACCTTACGGACCTGTATGGACTGAAGGTCGGCGTGGTCGCCCATTACGCGCCCTATGAGCTTCTGGTCAACAACCACCCTGATATCAGCCTGCAACCACTGCCCAGCATCGCCGCCGGCCTGCAGGCCCTGGCCACGGGACAGGTCGACGCCTTCGTCGGCGATCTCGCGTCCAGTGTCTGGAACCTGCGCCAGCTCAAGCTCGAAGGGGTGCAGATCAGCGGCGAAACGCCTTACCGCTACCAGCTGGCGATGGCGGTGCCGAAGAACCAGGCCATCCTCGCCGGCATCATCGACAAGGCTCTCGCCGAGCTCACACCCGAGGACATCGAAGCGCTGCAGGAGCCCTGGGTAGGCGGCCTGCTCGACAAACGGCCGATCTGGCGGGAGATGCTCGGCATTGCTCTACCCGTGTTCCTGCTGATCGCCTTTACCGTCCTGGTGCTGATCACCATGAACCGCCGCCTGCGCGGCGAAATGCAGCGGCGGGAAAAGCTCGAACTGGCCCTGCGCGACAGCGAGCAGCACTATCGCGGCCTGGTCGAGAGCCTGACGGCCATCGCCTGGGAAATGCGCCTGTCGGAGAACCGCTTCACCTACGTCTCCCCCCACGCCCAACGCCTGCTCGGCTACCCGATCAAGGACTGGCTGGAACCCGGTTTCTGGCAGCGCACCCTGTACCCGGACGACGCCGAGCAGGCTGTCACCTACTGCATGAGCGAAAGCCAGGCGGGGCGCAACCACAGTTTCGACTACCGCATGCTCGCCGCCGACGGCCGCGTGGTGTGGATTCGCGACATCGTGACGCTGATCCAGCACGGCGACGAGCAGATCCTGCGTGGGCTGATGATCGACATCACCGAAGCCAAGCAGACCGAACAGGCACTGCGCCTGTCCGAGCAGAAGTTCGCCTCGGTGTTCCATCACTGCCCGGACATCATCGTCCTCGCCCGCCGCGACGACGGGAGACTGCTGGCCGTGAACCGCACCTTCGAACAGCAGATCGGCATCACCGCCAGCGAGGCACTGGGCAAGACCTCCACCGAACTGGGCATCTGGGGTGAACCCGGCATGGGGCCGACCATGCTCGCCCGCCTGCAGGGGCAGAACCTCGACAACATCGAGATCCCCCTCAATCGCCGGGATGGCAAGCGCTTCACCGGGCTGCTCTCGGCCCAGCACATCGTCCTCGACGAAACTCCTGCCCTGGTCGTGGTGGTGCGCAACATCACCCAGGTCAAGCAGACCCAGGAGCAACTGCGCGTCTCCGAGGAAAAATTCGCCAAGGCCTTCCACGCCTCCCCCGACGGCATGCTCATCACCCGCATCAGCGACGGGCGACTGGTGGAGGTCAACGAAGGCTTCACCCGCATCACCGGGTACGACCGGGCCGAAGTGGCCCAGAGCTCCACCTTGAGCCTCGGGCTCTGGGCCAACCCGGCAGATCGCGAGCGCCTGCTCAGCTTCATCGACCAGGATTCGCGTGTACAGGACTTCACCGTACAGATCCGCACCCGCGACAGCAGCCTGCGCCTGTGCGAACTGTCCGCCCACCGCATCACCATCGGCAGCGACGACTGCCTGCTGACCATCGCCCGCGACATCACCGAACGCCAGCAGATGCAGGAAAAACTGCAACTGGCCGCCACCGTCTTCGAAAGCACCGCAGAAGGCGTGATGATCACCGACGCCAGCCAACGCATCATCGCCGTCAACCGCGCCTTCAGCGAAATCACCGGCTACAGCGAAGCCGAAGCGCTCGGCCACTCGCCGCGCCTGCTCTCCTCCGGCCAGCACGACAGCAGCTTCTACATTGCCCTCTGGCACCAGCTCAACGCCGAAGGCCACTGGCAGGGCGAAATCTGGAACCGCCGCAAGAACCACGAGCTGTACCCGGAATGGCTGACCATCAGCGCCGTGCACAACACCGACGGTGAACTGTCGCACTACGTCGGCGTGTTCGCCGACATCTCCACGCTCAAGTACGCCCAGGCAAAGCTCGACTACCAGGCCCACCACGACCCGCTCACCGGCCTGCCCAACCGCCTGCTGTTCGAAAGCCGCCTGACCACTGCGCTCAAGGAAGCCCAGGAAGACCACCACCAAGGCGCCGTGCTCTTCCTCGACCTCGACCGCTTCAAGCACATCAACGACAGCCTCGGGCACCCGGTCGGCGACCTGCTGCTGCAATCCATCGCCCATCGCCTGCGGGATCAGCTGCGCGACATCGACACCGTGGCCCGCCAGGGCGGCGACGAATTCATCATCCTGCTGCCCGGCCTGCACCAGGCGGTGGACGCCGAGCACGTCGCGAAAAAGCTGCTGCACTGCTTCGAAACCGCATTCATAGCCGGCGAACAGGAGTTCTTCGTCAGCGCCAGCATCGGCATCTGCCTCTACCCCGGCGACGGCAGCGACGTCGCCACCCTGGTGAAGAACGCCGACGCCGCCATGTACCGCGCCAAGGCCCAGGGCCGCAACCGCGTCGAGTTCTACACCCGCGAACTCACCTTCCAGGCCACCGAACGCATGGCCCTGGAACACGAACTGCGCCGCGCGCTGGAAAGCGACCAACTGCAGCTCTACTACCAACCCAAACTGGCGCTGGGCAGCGGCCTGCTGGTCGGCGCCGAAGCCCTGATCCGCTGGAAACATCCGCAATTCGGCGCGATATCCCCGGACCGCTTCATCCCGCTGGCCGAAGAGAACGGCCTGATCCTGCCGCTGGGCGACTGGGTCCTGCGCGAGGCCTGCCGGCAGATGAGCCGCTGGCAGGACAGCCACGCGGCCTTCGGCCCCCTATCGGTCAACCTCGCCGGCGCACAACTGCGCCAGCCCCATCTCATCGAACGCATCCGCGACCTGCTCGCCCGCTACCACCTGCAGCCCTCGCGCCTGCAGCTGGAAATCACTGAAAGCTTCCTCATGCACCAGACCGAAGAAGCCCTCGATATCCTCCACGGCCTGAAGGGCCTCGGCGTGCAACTGGCCATCGACGACTTCGGTACGGGCTATTCGTCCCTGAGCTACCTCAAGCAGCTGCCGCTGGACATCCTCAAGATCGACCGCTCCTTCGTCCACGGTCTGCCCGACGACCCGCACGACGCCGCCATCGCCCGCGCCATCATCGCCCTGGGCCGCAGCATGAACCTCACCGTGATCGCCGAAGGCGTGGAACACCAGGCCCAGGAACACTTCCTCGAAGCCGAAGGCTGCGACCAGATCCAGGGCTACGCCTTGAGCCCACCGCTGCCAGCCGACGCCTTTGCCAATCGATTCCTCACTCCACTGAACTCGGTTGGCGCTCCGGAAAACGCATCGGTATAATCCGCCGGCCTTCTGGGGGCCTATAGCTCAGTTGGTTAGAGCAGAGGACTCATAATCCTTTGGTCCACGGTTCGAGTCCGTGTGGGCCCACCATTTTCCACTCACAGGCTGTTCCCCTCGTCGTCAAATTGCCAGGATGGTAATTCCAATGCCGACCCCCACTGGATCTTCGCCCAACACCTTCGTCATTCTGTCCAGCAACACGCAGACCAACGCCCTGATCGACGGCACCAAATGGTGGGGCGGCGCAGGAACCCTCTCGCTCAGCTACAGCTTCCTCGGCAACACAGCCTATTTCGACCCCTACTACTCCGACGCTCATGAGCCGGATGCCTATTTCGTCCTGAGCGCGGGCCAGCAAGCCGCCGCGACCAAGGCGCTGGCAACCTGGAGCGCAGTAGCCAACATCAGCTTCTCCAAGATAACGGAGAGCAATACCCAGGTCGGCACGCTGCGTTTCGGCGGCTACTGGAACATGGACGCCGATGCAGCGGCCTGGGCCTACATGCCCGACTCCACACCCAGTGCGGGCGACGTCTGGATCGGCCCGAACACAGGCGCCACCCCGCAAGCCGGCGACTTCGACTACCTGACTTTCGTCCACGAGATCGGCCACGCCCTGGGCCTCAAGCACCCCTTCGAGCCTGGCTCCAGCAACGGCACCATTCTCCCGGCGCAGTACGATAACGTCCGTTACACCGTGATGAGCTATACGGACCCGTACTACTTCGAGCCGACCACTCCGATGCTGCTCGACATCGCGGCGATCCAGTACATCTACGGCGCGAACATGAGCTGGCAGACCGGCAACAACACCTACAAGTGGGCTGCAGGCACCAGCGTATTCGAAACCATCTGGGATGCGGGCGGCACCGATACCATCGATGGCAGCAACCAGCTGGACGCCGTCGCTATCAATCTCAATGCCGGCTCGTTCAGCAGCATCGGAAAGAAGTTCTGGGACGGCAGCAGCTACATCAACAACTGCCTGGCCATCGCCTATGGCGCCAATATCGAAAACGCCACTGGCTCCGGTTACAACGACCGCCTGACAGGCAATGGCCTCAACAATGTCCTCAACGGCGCCGCCGGGGCCGACGTCATGATCGGCGGCGACGGCTCGGACGCTTACTACGTCGACAACAGCGGCGACGTCGTCAGCGAAACCAACGCCAATGCCACCACTGGCGGCACCGACACGGTCCTCAGTTACCTCTCGGCCTACACCCTGGGCAGCAATCTGGAAAACCTGCGCCTCCTCGCCAGCGGTGCCGCCAACGGCACCGGCAATGCCCTGAACAACACCCTCTATGCCGGCAGCGGCGACAATCGCCTCGACGGCGGCGCCGGCATCGACCTGCTGGCTTACAACTACGCCAGCAAGGGCATCACCCTCAACCTGGGCCTCACCACCGCCCAGGCCACCGGTGGCTCCGGCACCGACACTGTCCTCAACTTCGAACGGGTCAGCGGTAGCGCTTACAACGACACCCTCACCGGCAACAGCGGCGCGAACTACCTGTATGGAAACGCCGGCAACGACGTACTCAACGGCGCCGCCGGGGCCGACGTCATGATCGGCGGCGACGGCTCGGACGCCTACTACGTCGACAACAGCGGCGACGTCGTCAGCGAAACCAACGCCAATGCCACCACTGGCGGCACCGACACGGTCCTCAGCTACCTCTCGGCCTACACCCTGGGCAGCAATCTGGAAAACCTGCGCCTCCTCGCCAGCGGTGCCGCCAACGGCATCGGCAATGCCCTGAACAACACCCTCTATGCCGGCAGCGGCGACAATCGCCTCGACGGCGGCGCCGGCATCGACCTGCTGGCTTACAACTACGCCAGCAAGGGCATCACCCTCAACCTGGGCCTCACCACCGCCCAGGCCACCGGTGGCTCCGGCACCGACACTGTCCTCAACTTCGAACGGGTCAGCGGTGGCGCTTACAACGACACCCTCACCGGCAACAGCGGCGCGAACTACCTGTATGGCAACGCCGGCAACGACGTACTCAACGGCGCCGCCGGGGCCGACGTCATGATCGGCGGCGACGGCTCGGACGCCTACTACGTCGACAACAGCGGCGACGTCGTCAGCGAAACCAACGCCAATGCCACCACTGGCGGCACCGACACGGTCCTCAGTTACCTCTCGGCCTACACCCTGGGCAGCAATCTGGAAAACCTGCGCCTCCTCGCCAGCGGTGCCGCCAACGGCACCGGCAATGCCCTGAACAACACCCTCTATTCCGGCAGCGGCGACAATCGCCTCGACGGCGGCGCCGGCATCGACCTGCTGGCCTACAGCTATGCCAGCAAGGGCGTCACCCTCAACCTGGGCCTCACCACCGCCCAGGCCACCGGTGGCTCCGGCACCGACACTGTCCTCAACTTCGAACGGGTCAGCGGTAGCGCTTACAACGACACCCTCACCGGCAACAGCGGCGCGAACTACCTGTATGGCAACGCCGGCAACGACGTACTCAACGGCGCCGCCGGAAATGACACACTCCTCGGAGGCAGCGGTACCGACCAGTTGAGCGGAGGCCTCGGTGCGGACATTTTCGACTTCGACGCGCTGACCGATTCCGTTCTCGGATCGCTGCGCGACGTGATCAAGGACTTCAAGCTCGCCGAAGGCGACAAGATCGATTTGTCCACCCTGGATGCACGTTCCGATACCAGCGGCAACGATGCCTTCACCTTCATCGGCAGTGCGGCCTTCAGCACTACCAATGCCGCCGGCCAGCTGCGCTACAGCGACGGCATCCTTGCTGGCAGCGTGGACGCCGATACGGCAGCCGAGTTTGAAGTCCAGTTGGTGGGCGTCAGCAGCTTCAGCAGCAGCGGCCTGATCGCCTGACCCGGCCTGCGCTCAGAACAGCGCCTGCACCTGCTGCAGGCGGGTTCGGGTCATCGAACCACAACGGCTGTGCAGACCAACGTAGCTCTGCAGGACCAGCAGCTTGCTGTTGAGCAGATCCCGACGAGCGGCGAACAGCCGCTGTTGGGCATCGAGTATCTCCACGGTGGACCGCACCCCGGCCAGGTAGCCCTTCTGCGCCGATTCCAGGGCGCGCTGGTTGGAGTGTACCGCCGCCAACAGGGCCGCGCTCTTCGCCAGGCCACTCACCACACCGAGATAATCCGCTTCGATCTCTTCGGCCAACTGCTGGAATGCCGCGTCGTATTCGGCCTCGGCTTCCGTCTGCAACGCTTCGGCCTGGCGGATCGAGGCGCTCACCCCACCTCCCTCGTAAATAGGGACAGTCAGTTGCACGCCGACATAGTAAGTCGACTGACGTTGCGCCTGATCGTTGAGACTACCCGGATCGGACTGCGCCAACTGGCCGGTCAGATTCAGGCGTGGGTAGTGCCCCGCCCGCTGTTTTTCGAGCCCGGCCTGCGCCACGGCAACCGCAATTCTTCGGCTCTCCAGCAGAGGGCTGGACTTCTTCGCCCAATCGAGCCAGTACGCCAGGTCGGTTCCGGGTGGCAGCAAATCCGGCGGCGGCAAGTGCTCCTGAACCGCAGCCACCTGCGTCACCACGGATCCGACTCGTTCCTCCAGTCGGTTCAGCGCAAGATGGCGGCGGGCGACCTGCTCAATGACCTCGGCCCGCACAAGATCCAGACGCGCTTGTGCCTCTTCTCTGTCGGTGACGGTCCCCTCGCCCGCTTCGAACAGCCGCCGGCTTTGCTCTGCCAGCGCCTCGATCGCCAGCATCTGCTGCCGCGCCAGACGAAGCTCGTTCTCAGCCCTTGCCACCTCGAAATAGGCATCGACCACACGAGGGAACAACTTCTGACCGGCGCTCCCGAACTCCGTGGCACCCAGCTTGCCGCGAGCCTTGGCTTGCTCGTAGCCGGCCCAGCGAGCCTTGTCATACAGCGGTTGCTGAACGATCAGCGCGTGGGAATCAGCCTGGAAGTTCTGATCTTCCAAGACCGCGCCACTGCCGCCGCCCAACCGCTCCCCCTCGCCGTAACGCGAGCTGATGTCAACGCTGGGCAGCAGCGGCGCTCGCCCGATCACCTCCTCCTCCTGTGTGGCGCGATAGGCATAGCCAGCCACCTGGTATTCCGCGTCGCCGGAACGGTAAGAGTCGTAAGCCTGCAGCAGGCTCAACTCGCTGGCCTGAACGGCCAGGCCGGTCGACCAGGCCAAGACCATCAGCACGATGCGCATCACTCCTCCTTGAAGGCACTGCTCAAGCGCGCGGTCAGCGGGCGTAGCAGGTAACTAAACAGCGTGCGCTCGCCGGTCTTGATGATCACATCCGCCTGCATCCCCGGTTTGACGACCAGGCCCACCTCCTGGAGGGTGGCATTCATCCCGGGCGCCGGTGCCACCTCCACCGAGAAATACGGCAGGCGCGAACGCTCATCCAGCAACTGGTCGGCGGACACCGTGGTCACTCGCCCCAGCAGCACCGGCACCTGCACTCGCTGCAAGGAGGCGAAGCGAATATCCACCGGCAGGCCCTGCGATAATCGGTCGGCTACCAACGGCGGAAACTGCGCCTTGAGCACCCAATCACCGCCTTGCGGCACGATGTCCATCAGGCGCTGTCCAGCGGGCACCACACCTCCGACCGTGTGTACGACCAGCCCGATCACCTGGCCATCGACCGGCGCAGTCACCCTGCTGTTGGCCAGCTCGAACTCAAGCGCCTTGATCCGTTCGGTCAGGCCGGCCGCCTCGGCCGCCACCTCGGTCAGTTGCGACTCCGCCTCGCGGCGGAAGCTTTGCTCCTGCTGCAAGGACTTGAGCGCATTCTCCCGAATCGCTTGGCGGGTTCGGCCGATATCGGCAATGTTCCGTGCCGCCGTGGCAGTCAGTTCGGCGGCATTGCGCTCGGCCTCGAGCAGACGGTTGCGCGGCACGTAACCATCCCGGGCGAGGCTGCGCAGGCCCACGAGTTCTTGTTCCTGAAAGCGAAGCTGGTTGTCCTGGCTGGTGGCGATCCGCTGATAGCCGCCAAGCTGCTCCTGCAAGGCCGCCTGCTCATGCTTGAGGATCTGCAACTGACTCAGTTGCTCGGCCCGGCGGGTAGCAAATAGATCCTGCTGCAAGGCCATCGCCGCCTGTGCACGAGGATCTCCTCGTCGCGCCTGCAACTCCTCCGGCCAGACGATCTCGGGATGCCCCACCCGTTCGGCAATCAGCCGCGCCTCGACGCTACGCGCCGTGAACCATTGCCCCAGTGCCACGGCCAACTGCGCCTGGGCCTGAACCTCGTTGAATTGCAACAGCGGCTGCCCCCGGCGGACCTGGTCGCCCTCACGCACCAGGATGCGCTCGATAACCCCGCCTTGCAGGGTCTGCACGGTCTTGCGCTCACCGGCTACCACCACCGTGCCGTTTCCCACCACGCCTTGATCGAGCGGGGCAAACCCCGCCCACAACAGGAAGCCGCCAAGACCGATGGCCAGCAGCGACAAGCCAAAACGCACCTCTCGATTGGGGTCAGTCTCCAGGGCCCGCGGCGCTTTCCCGCTCCAGCGGTCAGCCGTGTTCATACCGTCACGCCCGTCTGGCTCGTCACCGGCAGCAGCACTTTGAGTACCTGGTCCCGCGGACCGAACAACTTCATCTCGCCTCCTTGCAGATAGACCAGCTTGTCTACCGCCGGCAATACATTGGGCCGGTGGGTGACCAGCACCACGGAGGAGCCGGCCGCCTTGAGCGAAGCGACTGCCTGCACCAGCGCCGCCTCCCCTTGTTCATCGAGATTGGAGTTCGGCTCATCCAGTACCACCAGCACCGGCTGCCCATAGAGCGCACGGGCCAGGCCGATGCGCTGCTTCTGCCCCCCCGACAACCCCAGCCCCCCCGCACCCAGCAGCGTGTCGTAGCCCTCGGGGAAGTGCAGCACCATGTCGTGGATGCCCGCCTTGCACGCGGCATCCACAATCCTGGCCGAGTTCAGCTCGCCGAAACGGGCGATGTTCTCCGCCACAGTGCCATCGAACAGTTCGATGTCCTGGGGTAAATAACCCACATAGGGCCCCAGCGCCTGGCGCGACCACTGGACGATCTCCGCGCCGTCCAGACGCACGGAACCTTCGCAGGCAGGCCAGATACCGATCATGGCCCGGGCCAGCGAAGACTTGCCCGAGGCACTCGGGCCAATGATCGCCAGCACCTCACCGGGCGCCAGCGTCAGGCTTACCCCTTGCAACACCGCCCTGGCTGCCCCCGGTGGCCGAACCGCCACACGCTCCAGATGCAACGCGCCGCTCGGCGCGGGCAGCGCCAGGCGTGGCGGCTCAGGGGGAAAGTCAGCGAACAGGCTACTTAACCGGTCGTAGCTGTGACGCGCACTGCCGAACTGTTTCCAATGGGTGACGAGCTGTTCGACCGGCGCCATCGCGCGCCCCAGCAGCACCGACACTGCGATCATCACCCCGGCGGAAATCTGACTCTCAAGAACCAGAACGGCCCCCAGACCAATGGCCAGGGATTGCCAGCTGATACGCACGAAGCGCGTCAGGGCGGCGATCCTCGCGGCCTTGCCGCTGGCATCGACCTGGGCCTGGACCAGGCGCTGCTGCAGGTCGCCCCAACGCCTGCGCAGCGCACCCAGCATGCCCATCGCCCAAATCACTTCGGCGTTCTGCAAACTGCTGTTGATGTAACTGGACGACTGCAACGAAAGCCTGCCGGCTTCAGCCAATCCTTTTCGGGTGGCCAGCTCGTTCCAGCATGCCAGCCCGACCAGCAACAGCACGCCGACCAATGTGAAGACACCAAGCCAGAGATGAAAAAGGAACGCCACCAGCAGGTAAATGGGTAGCCAAGGCAGGTCCATCAGTGCAATCAACCCAGCGCCCGTAACCAGTTGCCGGATATTGCCCAGGTCATGGATCAACCGTGCGGGGTCCGAGCTGGCCTGCCGCAGGCTCCGCTCGAATACCGCAGAGAACAACCGATCCCTGAGCTGCGTATCGATGCCGGCACTCATCTTGATCATCACCTGGCCACGCACCCACTCCAGCAACCCGCCAAGCGCGAACAGGCCCAGCATGATCAGGGTCAGCATTAGGAGCGTCGTCTCGTTGCGACTGGTCAACACCCGGTCATAGACCTGCATCATGTACAGCGAAGGAACCAGCATGAGCAGATTGATCACCCCGCTGAATAAAGCAAGTACGCTGAAAACGCGCCGATAATGCAGCAATGCAGCATCAATTTCGCGATGAGGGTCGAGCACAAGTCGCATAGGTCACAGGGCCGGCATGGGAGGCGCCGCGAAGGCTAACACGCCTCCCCCTGCGCATCTCAAGTGGCCGCGCTACCCCGGCAAGCGTTGGGCATGCCTGTCTCCTCGGCCTCTGCCGGCACAGCCATCGGGGTCCCGGTGCCAACGCCTCATGCATGCAGCGATGGTCACTGGGGGAACAGGTCCTGCCCGGAAAGAAGCGTTGCATGCCATTCTTCACTTCGTCATCAACGGCGCTCCCGAGCATGACGAGGATCAATGCTCGATATCCACAGCTCATTAAATTGATGTCCTTTTGCCACTAACGAGCTTTGTCATGACTCTCCACCGGTTCCCGGTGCAGCTGCTGGTCACATCCCAGGACCCGGCGCAGGCCCGTCAGGTTCGTGCGTTGCTGGCTGCCTACGGTCTCCCCTGTGCGGTGCTCGAAGGCCCCGGGGACTGCGAGCAGGCGCCGCTGTGCCGCTGGTTCAAGGACGCGCCTCTGAGCGAGACGGCGCAGCTGCATGCGCTGCTGGCCGATGCCATCGGCGTGCTGGAGCGCAGCCGCCATGCCTTCCGCTCGCGCGAGCTGGGGGAGTTGCGCCAGCGGCTCAGCACCGCGCTGGAGGAGTTGTCGGGGCAGCGCGCACTGGTGTAAAACTCTCCGACCCGCGTTCCGCTGCTGCGGAAGCTGGCTTTGCCGGGCAGGACTTGTGGGCCTGCAAGACAAAGCGCCGTGTTTGTCGCCGTTCATCCGGCTGACGGGCCGGCGCTTTTTTCATGCCCGAACAAAAACCAGCCACCCGCAAGGAGCCAAGCATGGGCCTGGGACCGAAGCTCGACAGCGTGCTCGAGCGCATCGGCCTGTCGATGACGGAAATCGAACAGCGTCTGGAGTACCTGAACTGGGGCGAGGACGATGCCCGTCAGTTGAACGGACACGCCAGTGAACTCGATCTGTGCCACCGGCAGTTCATCGATCGACTCTACGACCATCTCGACCATTTCCCCCACCTGGCGGCGATCCTCGCCGACCCGGCGACGATGGAGCGCCTCAAGCGCAGCCAGTTCGAGTACTACCGCCAGCTCTGGGACGCCCCGCAGAGCGCCGACTATGTGCGGGATCGCCTGCGCATCGGGCTGGTGCACCAGCAGGTGGGCGTGGAGCTGAAGTGGTACCTGGGCGCCTATCGGCTGTACCTGGAGCACATGCTCGACGAGCTGCTGGGCGATGCTCCGGAAGCGGCGAGCTTCAGCAGCCTGCTCAAGCGAGTGTTCTTCGACATGTCACTGGCCATCGACACCTACGGCGCGGCGCAGCGCCAGGCTCTGGAGGACAGCGAGGCGCGCTTCGCCCGGGCCCTGCGCGGGGCCAATGACGGCATCTGGGACTGGGACCTGGGCAACGACCGCCTCTACGTCTCCGAACGCTGGGCGCGCATGCTCGGCCTCTCCCGCGACAACCTGGGCGAGAGCAGCACCAGCTGGTTCGCCCGCGTGCATCCGGACGACCTGCCCGGCCTGCGCCAGGCCATCGATGCGCACCTGCGCGGCAGCAGCCCGCTGCTCAATCACGAGTACCGCATCCGCCAGCGCGACGGCGGCTATCTCTGGGTGCAGGCGCGCGGGGTGATCACCGACGGGCGCATGGCCGGATCGCAGACCGACATCAGCCAGCGCAAGGCCAGCGAGCACCAGCTCAGCCACGCGGCGCGCCACGACCCACTGACCGGCCTGGCCAACCGCCTGCGCCTGGACGAGTTGCTGCAGCAGGCGCTGATGCGCCAGCGCCGCCCCGGTGCGCGCGAATCCGCGCTGCTGTTCATCGACCTGGACCGCTTCAAGCTGATCAACGACAGCCTCGGTCACGCGGTGGGCGACCGGGTGCTGGTGGAGGTCGCCCAGCGTCTGCTGCGCTGCCTGCGCCTGGGCGATCACCTGGCGCGCTTCGGCGGCGACGAGTTCGTGGTACTGCTGGACGACCTGGCCAGCCTGAACGATGCCGAGCAGGTCGCCCAGCGCATGCTCGATTACCTGCACCTGCCGCTGAACGTGGACGGCCGGACGCTGGTGGTCAGCGCCAGCATCGGCATCACCGGCCTGATCACCGACGGCCAGGCCATCGACACGTTGCAGGCCGCGGACCTGGCGCTGTACCGCGCCAAGGAGGCCGGCAAGGCGCAGTACGCGCGCTTCAGCCAGGAACTGCAGGCTGAGGCGCAGCGCCGGCTCGATCTGGAGAGCGCGCTGGCCCAGGCGCTGCGCAACGAAGAGTTCAGCCTGAACTACCAGCCCATCGTGCGCCTGGACGGCGACGAGGTCCGCTGGGTGGCGGTGGAGGTGCTGCTACGCTGGAGCCGAAATGGCGAGGCGGTGTCGCCGCTGCAGTTCATCCCGGTGCTGGAGGAGTCCGGGGAGATCGTCCGGGTCGGCGACTGGGTGCTGCGCCAGGCCTGCCGGCAGACGGCGCTCTGGCAGCGCGAGGGGCGCAAGGACCTGTACTGCTCGGTGAACCTGTCGAGCCGCCAGCTGCAGCAGCCGGGGTTCGCCGCGCGGGTCCGGCAGATCCTCGCGGAAAGCGGTCTGTCGCCATGCAGCCTGGTGCTGGAAATCACCGAGAGCCTGCTGATGCAGGACGGCGCGGAGACCCTCGCCTGCCTGCGCGAACTGGCCGCCCAGGGCGTGCGCCTGGCGCTGGATGACTTCGGCACCGGCTATTCGTCGCTGGGCTATCTCAAGCGCTACCCGCTGCACATCCTGAAGGTGGACCGCAGCTTCATCACCCGCGTGCCCGACGACCCGGAGCTGAGCGCCATCTGCCGGGCGATCATCGGCCTCGGCCATAGCCTGGGGCTGGAGGTGGTGGCCGAAGGCGTCGAGCGCCAGGCGCACCTGGACTTCCTGCACCAGGAGGGTTGCCGCTATGCCCAGGGCTTCCTGTTCGGCCGGCCGCAGGCGCCGGAAGCACTGTTCGAGAACAGCCCGGAGCTGCCGCGATGAAGCTGAACCTGCCGGTCACCGGACGCCAGGTCGAGGTCCCGGAACACGCCAACATTCTCTCCACCACCGACCTCAAGGGCGCGGTGAGCCACGTCAACCCGGACTTCCTCGCCATCAGCGGCTTCAGCGCCGAGGAGCTGCTGGGGTTCAACCACAACCGCGTACGCCACCCGGACATGCCACCGGCCGCCTTCGCCCACCTGTGGCAGACGCTGCAGGCCGGGCGCAGCTGGATGGGGCTGGTGAAGAACCGCTGCAAGAATGGCGATCACTACTGGGTCAGCGCCTTCGTCACGCCGATCCACCGCAATGGCCGGGTGGTGGAGTACCAGTCGGTGCGCACGCGGCCCAGCGCCGCGCAGGTCGAGGCTGCCGAACAGCTGTACGCGGAGTTGCGGGAGGGCGCGAGCGTGTCCCGGCCGCGTTTGCCGCTGCTGGCGCAGTTGTTGATCGGAATGGGTGTAGCCCAGGGTGTCGGGGGCTTGCTGGCGCTCTTCTCGCCACAGTTGACACTGCCAGGGACCCTGCTCGCGCTGGGGCTCACCGGCGGCTGGGTGTGGCTGCGTCTGCGCCCGCTCGATGCGTTGCTCAAACGCGCCCGGAGCATCGCCGACAACCCGCTGAGCCAGCGTCTGTACTCAGGCCGCGACGATGAGTTCGGCGAACTGGATTTCGCCCTGCGCATGCTGGAAGCGGAAACCGCCGCCGTGGTCGGGCGCATGGCGGATGCCTCGCAGCAACTGGCCGAACATGCCACGGCGCTGGCCGACGCCATGGCCGGCGGCAGCGCGGCCACGCAGTTGCAGCAACGCGAGACCGAGCAGGTGGCCAACGCCATGCACGAGCTCGCGCAGAGCGTGCAGGAGGTGGCCCGTCATGCGCAGCACAGCGCCGTGGCCGCGCAGTGCAGCGAGCGCATCACCCAGTCCGGACATGACGACGTGCGCAGTACCCGTGGCCAGCTCGCCGAACTGGAAGCCGGCGTGCGCCAGGCCTGCGCCGCGGTGGAGGCGCAGCAGACGCACAGCGAGGCGATCTCGCGGATGCTGGAGGTGATCCGCGACGTGGCTGGGCAGACCAACCTGCTGGCGCTCAATGCCGCCATCGAGGCGGCGCGAGCGGGCGACAGCGGGCGCGGCTTCGCGGTGGTCGCCGACGAGGTACGCGCCCTCGCCTCGCGGACCGAGGAGTCCGCGCGGGATATCCAGGGGCTGATCGGCAATCTGCAGCGCGGCGCCGAGGATTCGGTGCGCGCCCTGTGGCACTGCTGCGAGCAGGCGCTGGCCAGCCTGGAGCAGGCCGGCCAGGCCACAGGCACGCTGGAGCGGATCAGCGAGCAGGTGTCGTCGATCCAGCGCATGAGCCTGGAGATCGCCACTGCCATCGAGCAGCAGGGCGCGGCCAGCGAGGAGGTGCAGCGCAGCCTGCAGGCGATTCGTGGATCGGCCGACAGCAATGCAGCCAACGCCGGCACCTGCCAGCGCAGTGCGACGCGCATGGCGGAGCTGGCTGGGGAGTTGCGGCTGCTGGCGGAGCATTTCTGGGAGGGAAGCCAGGCGGGTTAGCGCTTGGCGATGATGTACACGGCGTGGACGATGCCGGGGATGTAACCGAGCAGCGTCAGCAGGATGTTGAGCCAGAACGCGCCGCCGAAACCGACCTGGAGGAACACGCCCAGCGGCGGCAGAAGGATGGCGATGAGGATTCGGATGAGGTCCATGCGATGGCTCCTTGTAAGATTGCCTCGTGCATGGAATGGACCGCCGGCGCGCTGAGCGGGTTCAGAGAATCTGGCTGGCTACGGCGCTCGCCTGTAGGGGCGCCCCATGGGCGCGAATCGCGGACGAAGTCCGCTCCTACAGGTCGAATCCGTGCGTGAACTTCCCTCACCCCAGCCCTCTCCCAGGGGGAGAGGGCGCCGTCCGTACCGGCTGACACCATGGTGTCAGCCTGCACCGAATGGACCCTCTCCCGCGTGCGGGAGAGGGTCAGGGTGAGGGGCCTTTGACCCTCAGAGGAACCAGCGATACTCCCGCGCGCTGACTTCGTTCATGAAGTCCAGGTGGTCGTGGCGCTTGTTCTCGCAGTAGACGAAGACGAACTCACTACCCAGGCCATCCTTCACCACCGGATGGTCTTCCATGGCGGAAACGGCGCCGAGCATGTCGCGGGGGAAGTCGATGCCGCTGGTGCGATCTTCGTTGAGCGGGGCGATGGGTTCACGCTTGGCTTCCAGGCCGTGCTCCATGCCGGTGAGGATCGCCGCCAGCACCAGGTAGGGGTTGGCGTCGGCGCCGGCCAGGCGGTGCTCGATGCGCAGGTTCTTGCCGTCGGACTCGGGGATGCGGATGCATGCATCGCGGTCCTCGAAGCCCCAGCTGGCCTTGCTCGCCGCGTTCACGCGGGAGCCGTAGCGGCGGTAGGCATTGTGGTTGGCGGCGAAGATCGGCATGCAGTGCGGCAGCAGTTCCAGGCAGCCGGCCACGGCGTGACGCAGGGCCTGCTGGTTGTCACCCTCGAGCAGGTTGTTGCCGTCGCGGTCGTAGAGGCTGACGTGCACGTGCATGCCGCTGCCCGGCGCGTGCAGGTAGGGCTTGCTCATGAAGCTGGCGCGGTAGCCGTGCTTGAGCGCCACACCACGGGTGGCGCGGGCGAACAGCGCGGCCTGGTCGGCGGCATGCAGGCCGTCGTCGCAGTGGGCGAAGTTGATCTCGAACTGGCCCGGGCCGATCTCGGCGGTGATCACGTTGGCATCCACGCCCTGCTCGCGGGAGGCCTCGACGATCTCATGGAGCACGTCGGAGAAGCGCGACAGGCGCTCGATGTGCATGTTCGGCTGGTCGTCCTCGTCATCGCACAGCGGGTCGCGCGGGTACTGCGGCAGCCCGGCGTCGAGCTTCTTGTCGAACAGGTAGAACTCCAGCTCGAAGGCCACCACCGGGCGGATGCCCTTGGATTCCAGGCGCTGCATGACGCGGGCGAGCACTTCGCGCGGTTCGAACTCGATGGGCGCGTGGGTGCCGTCGGAACTGATCAGCATCTGGCCCAGCGGCTGGTTCTCCCAGCGCACCGGTTTGAGCGAGCCGGGGATCAGGCGGCGCGGCGCATCCGGGTCGCCGTCGTTGAAGCAGTAGTCGCCGATCGGGTGCAGGCCGCCCTGCGCGCCCAGCAGCACGCAGTTCTGCGGCAGTTTCAGCGGACTGCCGGCAGCGACCTTTTCCAGCATGTCCACGGGGTAGCGCTTGCCGTAGAAGTGGCCGGGAATGTCCAGGCAGATCAGGTCGACATAGCGGATGTCCGGGTATTGCTGGCGGAAGGCGCGGACTTCGCTGAGCAGGTCGGGATAGGTTGGGCGGTTCATTGGGATTGCCTTTTGTTCTCGGGAGCCTGGAGTAATTTCGAGGTGGGACCGTCGCGAGCGAAGGCCAGGCAAGGCGGAAGTCGGCTCGGATGCGGAGTTTAGGCCGCTAAATGAGCAATCCGAGCCGACTTCCAACGCAGCATGGGCGAGCGCAGCAGGTACCGGTCGAAATTCAGGTGAAGATCCAGAGCACCCTTGTCGGTTGGTCGGTGAGGTTGCCGTAGCGGAACTGGCTGTGCGGCGGCAACTGGAAACTGTCGTTGGCATGCAGGGTGACGGTGTCGCCCTCGTACCAGATGGTCAGCTCGCCTTCGAGGACGAAACCGCCCTGCTCCGAACTGTCGTTCAGGTGCCCCTCGCCACTGGTGGCGCCAGGGGCGAGGATGCTGTCGAGCATGGAGAAGCCGCCGGACATGTTCGGCGAAGCGAGGATGTCGGTGACGCCGCCGGCGTAGTACAGGGTGCGGCGATCGGCCGGGCGGGTGACCCAGTCGAGCTCGCGACGGGTGTCGCCGGCATAGAAGTAGGTGGTTGGCACCCCGAGGGCTTCGCTGATGGCGGTGAGGTCGGCCACGGTGGGCTGCGACAGGCCGCGCTCGACCTGGGAGAGGAAGCCCACCGAGCGGCCGATCTGTTCGGCCAGCGCGCCCAGGGTGAGGTTCTTGTGCTTGCGCAGGTCGCGGATCAGCGTGGCAAGGTGTTCGTTGGTGACCGTCTGGGTCATGGCGAAATCCGATTCAGAAAAAGTCGCGCAATCGATACCAGGCCTTGCCGACGGCTTCCAGTGGCGCAGCGAATCGCTGACCGCCGGGGAACCCGGGATTGCGGATGCGTTGATAGAGGTCAAGCTCGTCGCCGCGTCCCAGCATCGCCTCGCTCACCGCGCGGGCGGCGGCCAGGCTCGGCAGCACGCCGTGGCCGGAATAGCCCTGCAGCCAGTACAGCTCGCCGCGCCGGCCGATGTCCGGAGTACGGCGCAGGGTGCAGTCGATGTGGCCGCCCCAGGCGTACTCCAGCTCCACGCCCTTGAGCTGCGGGAATACCCGCTCGATGTAGGGGCGCGTGGCGGCGCGGATATCGCTGGGCATGCCGCCCAGGTAGGTGCAGCCGCCGCCGAACAGCAGGCGGTGGTCGGGGGTCAGGCGGAAGTAGTCGAGGACGAACTGGTTGTCGGTGACGCAGCAGTTCTTCGGCAGCAGCGAGCGTGCCAGCTCTTCGCCCAGGGGCGCGGTGGCGACCTGGTAGGTACCCACCGGCAGGATGCGTTCGGAGACGTCGCGGTCCAGCCCGTCGATATAGGCGTTGCAGGCCAGCACCAGGGAGGCGCAGCGCACGCTGCCATGCTCCGTAGTCACCTCATAGCCGCTGCCGTTCTCGCGGAAGCTCAGGGCGCGGGTCTGCTCGAAGATGCGTCCGCCGGCACGCTCGAAGGCACCCGCCAGGCCGTAGGCCAGCTTGAGCGGGTTCAGGTGGGCGGAATTGGGGTCGTAGAGACCGGCCTGGTAGCGGTCGCTGGCGATCCACTCCGGCAGTTCCTCGCGCGGCACGAAGCGCAAGCCTTCATAGCCCCAGCGGCGGTTGGCCTCGGCCTGCCAGTCGTAGAGCGAGCCGACGCGGCGCTTGAGCACCGCGGTCCACAGGTGGCCGATGCGGTAGTCGCAGTCGAAGCCGTGGCGTTGCGGCAGGTCGCGCAGTTCGTGGGCGGCCCAGAGCATGCCCTGCCAGAGGCGCAGCGCGCCTTCGTGGCCGAGGTCGGCCTCGATCGGACCCAGGTCGCTGGACCAGCCCGGCAGGGCCTGGCCGCCGTTGCGCCCGGAGGCGGCCCAGGCGATGCGGCTGGCTTCGATCATGCAGACCTGGCGTCCGCCTTCGGCGAGTTGCAGGGCCGTGTGCAGGCCACTGAAACCGGCGCCGATCACCAGCACTTCGCACTCCAGCGGCTCGCGCAGGGCCTCGCGCGGCTGGATCAGCTCGGGGTTGGCGCCGGCATAGTAAGTGCCGACCGGCTCGGTCGAACGCAGGAACATGGCCACCTCGTGAAATTGTTTTGTTTATTTTTCATGAAAAATAACAGAACAAATTTCACAAGGCTAGCCCAGCGCATCCCTCATCGACGGAAAGCGGCGTCGAGTATCAGGACGCCAGCACCGCCGTGCTGGATTCCTCTTCACGCTTCTGCCGCATGCTGACCACGATCACCAGCGCCACCAGGATGCCGGCGAGGATCGCCGAGGAGCCGATGGTGCCGAAGTCCAGGCCGCCCTTCTCGTGGGACTTAGTCAGCACGTCGCCCAGGGTCGCGCCGAACGGGCGGGTGAGGACGAAGGCGACCCAGAACAGCAGCACCGAGGACAATCTGGTGAAATAGTGCAGCAGGACCACGACCGCGATCAGGCTGCCGATCAGCAGCGCGCCGCCGGCGAAGCCCAGGCCGGAATCGTCGGCGAGGAAGTCGCCCAGCGCGGTGCCCAGGGTGTTGGAGAAGAGGATCGCCACCCAGTAGAACATCTCGCCCTTGAAGCTGCGGATGTTGTCCACCGACAGCGAGGTGCCGCTGAAGCGCCAGGCTGCGAAGATCGCCACCAGGATGCTCACCAGGATCGCCGAGCCGCTGGCGTAGCCCAGCTCCAGGGTGCGGTCCATGAAGTCCGACATGGTGGTGCCGGCGGTGCTGGTGGAGAGGATCACCAGCCAGTACAGCCAGGGCACATAGCGTTTGCTGGCGAGCTGGCCGATCAGGGTGACGAGGAAGACGCTGATGAGGATCAGCGAGCTGATCGCATAGCCGACGTTCAGTGTCATCGACAGCAGGTCGCCGGCGGTTTCCCCCAGGGTGGTGGCGCAGATTTTCATCACCCAGAAGGCCAGGGTGATCTGTGGCAGTTTGTTCACGGGCAAGACTCCGGAAGTGGGCGGAATGGACGCGCGCCCTTCCCGCCGGCCGCGTCACCGGCACCCGGAGTAACTGTGGGCTCCCCCCAACGACCCCATGGTGCACGGTGGAGAAGACTGAGGTCCGCGCAGTCAAGAAAGGGTCAAGCCGGAATGAAAAATCCATTCGATGCAGGCTTTTCCCGGCCTCCCACAAGTGACAGATGGCCGTCTGTTGCTATGGTTTGAAGGGGGCGATACGCCCGAGAATGCTGTGCTACGCGTATGGGCCGGCGCATGGGGATAGGGATGAATCAGATGATCAAAGCGCAACCGTACTGCAAGAACTGCCGGCTGGCGCCGCCGACCTTGAGCGATGACAAGATCCAGGAGCTGGAGGCGATCATCAAGCCGGGCCACCTGCTCAACAAGGGCGATTTCGTGTTCCGCCAGGGCGACCCGTTCCACAACGTGTACCTGGTCCGCTCCGGCTCGATCAAGACCTTCACCACCAACGAGCAGGGCCTGGAGAAGATCACCGGATTCTATTTCGCCACCGAGATCTTCGGCTTCTCCGGCATGGGCGAAGGCAGCTACCCGGTATCGGCGCAGGCGCTGGAAAGCACGCTGTGCAGCGAGATTCCCTTCAGCCAGCTGGAAGCGCTGTCGAACCAGATTCCGGGGCTTTCGCACCAGATCATGCTGATGATGAGCCGCAAGATCCGTGAGGATCAGCAGATGAAACTGCTGCTCTCAAGGCTGAACTCGGACTCGCGCATTGCCGCCTTCCTGCTGAACATTTCCGCGCACTTCCGCGACCGGGGCTTCTCGGCCACGCGCTTCCGACTGAGCATGTCGCGCAACGAGATCGGCGACTATCTGGGGCTGGCGGTGGAGACCGTGTCGCGCAGCTTCACCCGCCTGCAGAAGCACGGGTTGGTGCGGGTGGACGGGCGGGAGACGGAGATTCTCGATTTCACCGAGCTGTGCGCCCTGGCGGGGGGTGAGGTCGAGCTCTGAGTTCACGGCGAGATTCGTTCGCGAGCAAGCTCGCTCCTACAAGAACAGCCCGCGCAGAACTGGCTTTCGTAGGAGCGGAGCTTCTCCGCGATCACCGCGATAGCGGTGCCATCTCAAACACCGAGCGGCCGGCTGGATTCGCGGACAAGGTCCGCTCCTACGGGAGCGTACCCTGCCAGACTTGAACGCTGGAATTACGTCCCGATCACACCCCCATCATCCTTGGTGATCACCAGCGTCGTGGAGCGCGGGATGCTCTTGCCGTCGCTGGCCGGGAAGCTGATACCCGGATGCTGGATGTTCACCCACATAGTCCTGCCATCCGGGCTCTGGGTGATGCCGGTCAGCTCGCAGCCGCGCGGGCCGACCAGGAAGCGGCGCACCTCGCGGCTGTGCGGGTCGGCGCAGAGCAGCTGGTTGCAGCCCATGACATGCATGGGCTTCTCGGCGTCGTCGTAGTCGGTCTCGATCCACAGGCGGCCGGCGGTGTCGAAGTACAGGCCATCCGGCGAGGAGAAGATGTCGCCGTTGATGCTGCCGACCAGGTTCTCCGGCGCGCCGGAGCCCTTCTGCTCACCGGCCAGCAGGAAGACTTCCCACTGGAAGCGGGTCGCCGTCGGGTCGCCACCGGCCTCGTTCCAGCGCAGGATCTGCCCGTGCAGGTTTTCCTTGCGCGGGTTGGCCGCGTCCACCGGCTGCTTCCTGCCGCGGCCGTCGTTGTTGGTGAGGCTGACGTAGACCTCGCGGGTGCTCTGCTGCACAGCGACCCACTCGGGACGGTCCATCGGGGTGGCGCCCAGCTTGTCGGCGGCGGCGCGGGCGTTGACCAGCACCTCGGCCTGGCTGGCGAAGCCGTTCTCGGCGGTCAGGCCGTTCTGGCCATGCACCAGCGGCAGCCACTGGCCGCTGCCATCGGCGTTGAAGCGGGCGACATAAAGGGTGCCTTCGTCCAGCAGGTCACGGTTGGCGGCGCGGTTGTCCGGGTCGTACGTGCCGGCCGGGACGAACTTGTAGATGTACTCGCCCTTGGTGTCGTCGCCATAGTAGAAGGCCATGCGGTTGTCCGCGCCCAGCGACAGGGTCGAGCACTCGCGGCAGAAGCGGCCGACGGCGGTGCGCTTCTTCGGCGTGGATTTGGGATCGAACGGGTCGATCTCCACCACCCAGCCGAAGCGGTTCGGCTCGTTGACGTGGCCGCCGTGGGCCTGGTCGGCCCTGGGGGTGGCGTCGAAGCGCGCGTCCACCGCCTCCCAGGCGTAGTAGTTGCTGAACTGGCCGTTGGACAGGCCGTAGCGCTTGTGCGAGACGCGCTTGGCGTAGTCGTCCTTGTCGCGGTTGACGAAGTACTGGTGCCAGTTCTCCTCGCAGGCGAGGTAGGTACCCCAGGGCGTGACACCCATGGAGCAGTTGTTCAGGGTGCCGAGCACCTGCCTGGCGTCCGGATCGCTGGCGGTACGCAGCAGGTCGTTGCCGGCCAGCGGGCCGGACAGTTCCAGCGGCGAGCTGCCGGTGATGCGGCGGTTGTAGCTCGAACCCTCGACGCGCTGCCACTGGCCGCTGGCGTTCTTCTTCACCTCGATCACGCTCAGGCCGTGGGCGGCGATTTCCTTGCGCACCTCGCCTTCCGGGCGGCCACGGGAGCCATCGGGGCGGTCTTCGAAGGTCTGGCCCTTGGCGTGCAGCGTCGGGTTGATGTACTCGTGGTTGATCACCAGCAGGCCATGGCTGTCCGGCGCATCCGGGAAAGGGAAGTAGTGCATGCCGTCATGGTTGTCGCCGGCCTGCAGTTCCTGGGCTTTCCAGTCCTCGCTGGCGTCGCCCTTCCAGGCCGGGGAGCCGCTGACCACCGGGTCGCCCCAGGAGAAGAACGGCCGGGCGGTATAGCCTTCGGCGACGATCACCCGGTCGAACTTCGGGTCCTGCTGCACCGGCACGCCCTTGAAGCCCAGCAGCGCGGACGGCACCGGAGCATCGGCGGCGAACAGCGAGCGGCCGGGGAACAGTCCGCCACCGAGAAAGCCGACCGCGCCGAGCACCAGGCTGTTCTTCAGCAGGCGGCGCCGGGCCGGGTCGATCAGCTCGCTCATCGGCACGTTGCCGGAGGGGTTGACCGCCTGGTCATCGAAGGCGGCCAGTCGATCGTGAAAGTCCTGGAATCGTTCGCTCATGGAGGGGTTCCTTCCGCGCGGCCGTCGGCGGGACGGCTCGGGTTGTCAGTAAAAGATATGCGCGGAAGGTTAGGAACGCGGTGTTACGACGGGATGACAGCGCCGCCGGCCCCATCGAGGGAGCCGGCGGCGGGAAGAAAAGCCGCCCCACAGGACCAAGACGACGTCCGGAGGCGGGCGCGAGGGCATTTGCGAAGCAGCGCGGCTCAGGTTTGCAGGCCGCCCTGCTCCGAACATTCGGGGCCCGCCAGGCGGGCCGTCCAGTCTTCCAGCACGCCACTGGTGAGGCGTTGCGCGGCGGTCTTGCGCCAGCGCAGGGAGAGCGCGTCGCAGGCCATCATCAGGCGCAGTCCGGTACGTTCCAGCGGGTGACCGAAGTACCAGTCCAGCAGGCTCGCCACGGAGAGCTGCGGGTAGTGCCGTTGCACCAGTTCCAGCGGTGCGTCGGGTGCAACCATGCCGGCACGACGGACCCGGTAGAACCAGCCGCAGCGCCCCTGCTCCTGCACCTCGAAGGGCAGCTCGGGCAGGTTCCAGCGCCGCGCCAGGCGATAGCTGGGCGAACGCGGCTGGCTCACTTCGATCAGCGCCTCGCCCCAGCGGAACAGGTCGCCGATGCACACCTCGTGTTCATTGAGGCCGAAGGTCGACAGGTTCTCGCCGAAGGCCGGCTGTCGCCAGCGCGTCTGCGGGTGCTGCTTGCGCCAGTGGCGGTAGTGCTCGGCCGGATAGTGGTGCAGCGCGCGGTCCAGGCCGCCATCGCGGCGCAGGTCGGCCCGTGCGTCCCCCGGCAGCCCCTCGGCGCCGAGCCAGACTTCCTGATGCGCTTCCAGCTTGTCGATGTCGCTGAGCAAACCGCCCCAGCTCTCTTCGACTTTGCCTATGAAAACGCCCTGGATGACGATGCCTTCCACCTTTGTCTACCCATCTGAGACAGCGGACAAGCGCTAGAGTAGAGGTCTGGATAGGTGACTATCCATTTCGATTTTCCAGTTTCGTTGATAAGCAGACCTTATGGATTTTCGCCAGCTCCGCTATTTCGTCGCGCTCTATGAGGAAGGCCATGTCGGGCGTTCCGCCGAACGCCTGGCGATTTCCCAGCCGGCGCTGTCGCAGCAGATCCGCCAGTTGGAGCAGAACCTCGACGTGGCGCTGTTCCAGCGCAGCGGCAAGCGCCTGCTGCCCACCGCCGCCGCGCACACGCTGTACAACCACGCGGTGCCGCTGCTGGACGGCCTGGAACGCGCCCGCGAGTCCCTGCGGGCTTATCGCGGGCAGAGCGCGCGGAGCCTGAGCATCGGCGTGTTGCAGACGGTCAACGCCAACCTGGTGCCGCACCTGGTGGAGCGCCTGCACAGCGCGCAGCCGCACGTGCAGGTACGCATCTATGAACTCTCGGGCGTGGAGATCGAGCGACGCCTGCTGGCCGGTCAGCTGGACATCGGCATCGGCTTCCTGCCACCGCGCCAACCGGCGCTGCACGGCGTGGAGCTGTACCCGGACGAGCTGCAACTGGTGATCGCGGCGGACCATCCGCTGAAGGATTTCAAGAAAGTCTCCCTGGCCCAGGCGGCGGAATTGCCGATGCTGTTGCTGGGCGAGGAATTCCGCGCCCGGCAGATCTGGCAGGAGCAACTGGCGGCCATCGGCCGGCGACCACGGGTGCAGGCGGAGCTGAACCATATGAGCGGCATCCTCGACAGCCTGCCGCAGAGCCGCTTCGCCACCGTGCTACCGGGGCGCGCACGACAGATGCACGGCAATCCGAACCTGCTGTGGAAGCCGTTGAGCGAGCCGCGCATTCCGCTGAGCGTGGGGCTGGTGTATCGCGACGCGCAGCGCCAGCAGCCGACGGTGGAGCTGTTGCGGTCGTTGCTCGACGGGGCGGTGTAACGGGGCAGGAGCTCCGGCTCTCGTAGGAGCGGAGCTTCTCCGCGATCACCGCGACAGCGGTGCAATCTCCTGCCACCGGCCTATCGGCCGGATTCGCGGATAAGATCCGCTCCTACGAAAGCAGGCGCATCGCGACACAAAAATCCCAGGCAAGAAAAAACCCCGCTTCTTTCGAAGCGGGGTTTTGCAGACCGATATCCTGACGTCCGTGCTGGCCACCATCCGTGGTGGATTCCCTTGTTTCCGTATTGTCGTTGGCGCTTCCTGCGCAATGTCCTGACTGAGGAAAAGGTTAACCGCGTAAGGACATTTCAGACAGACGCTGATCACCACCAGCGTTTGTAAGCCTAGGCTTACACGTTATCGTGATACCCCGGTTACCAAACCGTATAAAAAAGCCCCGCCGAAGCGGGGCTTTTGCGTAGCGCTTAGAACTGCGCGGCGTCCAGCAGGTACAGCGACTCGCTGCCGGCCTTCACCGAGGCGGTCAGGGAGTGGATGCGCGGCAGCAGGCGGGCGAAGTAGAAGCGCGCGGTGCCCAGCTTGCTGGCGTAGAACTCGTCCTGGCCTTCCTTGCCCAGCGCGGCGCGCGCCATCAGGGCCCACATGTACGCATAGGCGGTGTAGCCGAAGGCGTGCAGGTACTCGACCGAGGCGGCGCCGATCTCGTTCGGGTTGCCCTTGGCACGGTCCAGGACCCAGGCGGTCAGCTCGTCCAGATTCTGCACGGCGGCGTTCAGCGGGCCGGTGAACTCGGAAAGCTCAGCCGACGCCGAAGCGGTGAAGGCGCGAATCTCATCGGTGAACAGCTTGGCGTAGGCGCCGCCGCTGCCGACGATCTTGCGGCCCATCAGGTCCAGCGCCTGGATGCCGTTGGTGCCTTCGTAGATCTGGGTGATGCGGCAGTCGCGCACCAGCTGCTCCTGGCCCCACTCGCGGATGAAGCCGTGGCCGCCGAAGATCTGCTGGCCATGAATGGTGGTTTCCAGGCCCATGTCGGTGAGGAAGGCCTTGGCCACCGGGGTCAGCAGGGCAACCAGTTCCTCGGCGCGCTTGCGGGTGGCCGGCTCTTCGCTGTACTTGGCGGTGTCCAGCTGCATCGCGACGTAGCTGGAGAAGGCGCGGCCGCCCTCGTTCAACGCCTTCATGGTCAGCAGCATGCGGCGCACGTCCGGGTGCACGATGATCGGGTCGGCGGCCTTGTCCTGGGCCACCGGGCCGGTCGGCGCGCGGCTCTGGATGCGCTCACGGGCGTACTCCACGGCGCTCTGGTAGGAGCGCTCGCCAGTGGCCAGGCCCTGGATGCCGACGCCCAGGCGCTCGTAGTTCATCATGGTGAACATGGCGGCCAGGCCCTTGTTCGGCGCATCGACGATCCAGCCGGTGGCGCCGTCGAAGTTCATCACGCAGGTGGCGGAGGCCTTGATGCCCATCTTGTGCTCGATGGAGCCACAGGACACGGCGTTGCGCCCGGCCAGGGAGCCGTCTTCGTTGACCATCACCTTCGGCACCAGGAACAGCGAGATGCCCTTGGAGCCGGCCGGCGCGTCGGGCAGCTTGGCCAGCACCAGGTGGATGATGTTCTCGGTGAGGTCGTGCTCGCCGCCGGTGATGAAGATCTTGGTGCCGGAAATCTTGAAGCTGCCGTCAGCCTGCGGTTCGGCCTTGGTGCGGATCATGCCCAGGTCGGTGCCGGCGTGCGGTTCGGTCAGGCACATGGAACCCGCCCAGGTGCCGGCGTACATGTTCGGCAGGTACTTGGCTTTCAATTCTTCGCTGGCGTGGTTGAGCAGCGACAGGCAGGCGCCGGCGGTCAGCATCGGGTACAGGCCGAAGGACAGGTTGGCCGAGTTGACCATTTCCTCGACCTGGGCGCCGATCACCTTGGGCATGCCCATGCCGCCGAATTCCGGCGCGCCGCCCACGCCCACCCAGCCGCCTTCGGCGTAGGTGCGGTAGGCCTCGGGGAAGCCGGCCGGGGTCTTCACGCCCTCGGCGCTCCAGCTGCAGCCTTCCTCGTCGCCGCTGCGGTTCAGCGGGGCGATCACGCCGCCGGTGACCTTGCCGGCTTCTTCGAGGATCGCGCTGGCGGTCTCGGCGTCGACGGTCTCGGCCAGCGCCGGCAGTTCTGCCCAGAGCTTGGCAACCTCGAAGACCTCATTGAGGACGAATTGCATGTCACGCAGGGGAGCTTTGTAGTCAGCCATGATAAATCCTCGAACGAAAACGACGGCTGATCAGCCAGCCAGCGGTATCAGAATAGGAGGTACGCGAAGGTACGCCGCCGGAGTTTACTCCAACAACTTTTCAGACTTTAAGCGTCATGTTGTGACCAAACAACAATAGATTGGTCACGAAATGTAGCTGTGACGAAAAGGCCCGCACACGGCGGGCCTTCTCGTCTGGCGCGCGATTTACAGGGCGAACTGTTCGGCCGACAGGCGCATCAGTACGTCGGAACCGGCCTCCGCCGCCGCCACGTGAGCCTGGGCGCGCGGCAGCAGGCGGCTGAAGTAGAACTCGGCGGTCACCAGCTTCGCTTGGTAGTAGGCCGCCTCGCCGGCACCCTCCTCCAGCTTCTGTTGGGCGACCAACGCCATGCGCAGCCAGAAGTAACCCAGAGTCACGTAGCCGGAGAACATCAGGTAATCCACCGAGGCGGCGCCGACTTCGTCCGGGTTCTTCATGGCGGCCATGCCGACCTTCTGGGTCAGCTCGCCCCACTGCTTGTTCAGCGCCGCCAGTTGCGCGACCTGCGCTTTCAACTGCGGATGCTCGGCCTGCTGCTGGCAGAGCTGGTGGACCAGCTTGGTAAAGCCCATCAGCAGCTTGCCCTGGCTGCCGAGGACCTTGCGCCCCAGTAGGTCCAGCGCCTGGATGCCGTTGGTGCCCTCGTAGATCGGCGCAATGCGGCAGTCGCGCACCAGCTGTTCCATGCCCCACTCGCGGATGAAGCCGTGGCCGCCGAACACCTGCATGCCGATGTTGGTGACCTCAAGGCCGGTCTCGGTCATGAAGGCCTTGCAGATGGGGGTGAGGAAGGCCAGCAGGTTGGCGGCGCGCTCGCGTTCCTCGGCGTCCTGGGAAAGGTGTTCTATGTCCAGCAGCTGCGCGGTGAAATAGGCCAGCGCGCGGTTGCCTTCGTTGAACGCCTTCATGGTCAGCAGCATGCGGCGCACGTCCGGGTGCACGATGATCGGGTCGGCGGGCTTCTCCGGCGCCTTCGGGCCGGTCAGCGAGCGCATCTGCAGGCGGTCCTGGGCGTAGCGCACGGCGCCCTGGTAGCTGGTCTCGCCGAGGCAGAGTCCCTGCATGCCGGTGCCCAGGCGCGCATGGTTCATCATGGTGAACATGCAGGCCAGGCCCTTGTTGGCCTCGCCGATGAGGAAGCCACGGGCGCCGTCGAAGTTCATCACGCAGGTGGCCGAGGCCTTGATGCCCATCTTGTGCTCGATGGAGCCGCAGGCCACGGCGTTGCGCTCGCCAGCCTCGCCGTTCGCGTCGAGATTGAACTTGGGCACGATGAACAGCGAGATGCCCCTGGTGCCAGCCGGCGCATCGGGCAGCTTGGCCAGCACCAGGTGGATGATGTTCTCGCTCAGGTCGTGTTCGCCGGCGGAGATGAAGATCTTGGTGCCGGTGATCGCGTAGCTGCCGTCGGCGTTGGGCACGGCGCGGGTCTTGATGATGCCCAGGTCGGTGCCGCAGTGCGGCTCGGTGAGGCACATGGTGCCGGTCCAGACCGCGCTGGTCATGCGCGGCAGGTAGGTGTTCTTCTGCTCCTCGCTGCCGTGGGCGTGGATGGCGGCCATGGCGCCCTTGGTCAGGCCGGGGTACATGCCCCAGGAGCAGTTGGACGCGCCGATCATCTCGCTGACCAGCAGGCCGAGGGACGGCGGCAGGCCCTGGCCGCCGTATTCCGGATCGCTGGAGATGCCGTTCCAGCCGGCCTCGACGTACTGGGCGAACGCCTCCTTGAAGCCCTCGGGGGTGGTCACAGTGCCGTTGTCGAAGTGGCAGCCTTCCTCGTCGCCGGAGCGGTTCAGCGGGGCGAGTACCTGCTCGCAGAACTTGGCGCCCTCTTCGAGGATGGCGGCGAACATGTCCGGGGTGGCGTCGGTGGCGCCGAGAGCTTGGTAACGGCCGGTGAAGTCGAAGACTTCGTCGGTGAGGAAGCGCACGTCGCGCAGGGGGGCCTTGTACTCGGGCATCGCGAATCTCCGTTCGGTTCAGGGCGCCAGAGTGGCGCGGAAACCTCGAACCTAAAGCTGCGCGGATGCCCGGGCAATCAGGCTGCACGCGCTGAATGCGCAGCCATAAGCAGGCATCACCCCGTGCGTACCGCGCCGCGGTGGGCCTGCCCGTGCACCGCCACCCGGTTGCGGCCGCCGCTCTTGGCCGAATACAGCGCCTGGTCGGCGCCCTTGATCACTTCTTCCGGGCTGCGCCGCTCGCCGTCGCGCTCGGCGACGCCGACGCTGATGGTCACCGAGACCGTCTGCGCTTCCCTGCCGCTGCGCCTGCTGCGACCCTGGCGATCGTCCCTGGGCCGGTTGCCACGGTCGCGCAGCTGCACCGCGTAGCCCTCGATGGCCCGGCGCACCGCGTCCAGGTGCGGCAGGCACTCCTCCACCGATTTGCCGGAGAACACCAGGGTGAATTCCTCGCCACCGTAGCGATACGCCTTGCTACCCCCACCGGTGCGCCGCAGCTGGCTGGCGACCATACGCAGTACCTGGTCGCCGACGTCGTGGCCGTGGCTGTCGTTGAATTTCTTGAAGTGGTCCACGTCGATCATCGCCAGCACGTACTGCTGACCCAGGCGCTGGAAGCGCTCGTTCAGCGCGCGGCGTCCGGGCAGACCGGTGAGCTCGTCGCGGAAAGCCATCTGGTACGCCTCGTGGGCCACCGCACCGGCCAGGTTGAGCATCACCAGGCTGGTCATCACGGTCAGTGCGTGGGGCAGGATGAACACCTTCGGCAGCATCCACAGCAGACCTGCCAGCCCCACCAGTTGCGCGGCGTGCAGCGGCCGCGGCTGGCGCAGGTAGGCGGCGAGCAGGGCGATGAAGGCGAGGATGAAGCCGAAGTAGGACAATTGCGCCAGGCTCATCCAGCGCCCGTGCAGCGAGGGCCAGTGGACGTCGCTGAGCAGCTCCGCCAGCCCCTGCGGGAAACGTTGCGCCAGCGCCGTCGCCGTCGCAGCCACCGCCAGCAGCACGGCGCTGCGGGCCAGCAGATCCTGCAGCGGCTGCATGCGTTCCTGCCAGATGCCGTACATCCCGTAGAGCAGCGGCAGCAGCACGCAGCACAGGTGGAACACCAGCGCCGCGTCCGCTCGGGTCGCGTGTTGGAGGCGGTAATAATCGACCTGGGTATCGAGCAGGAAGTAGGCGATGTACAGCACCCCCAGCATGAACAGTTGGCGCTGGCGGCCGTAGACCAGGCACAGCGCGCCCCCGAGCAACAGCAACAGGGTCGGCAGGACGTTGAACAGCGAAGTGAAGAATTCGGACAGTTCGGCCAGGGAGCCGGCGACGATGCCAGCCGGAATCAGCAGCAGGGGGGCAAGGAAGTGGCTGAGCCGGTAGGGGGCCGTAGGTCGCACAAGGAGTTCCGACGCGTGGGCGCCGGACTCGAGGTCAGCGGACCGGCAAGTGGCGTAATAATGGCACCTTCCAGCGGTAATTGCGTGCTCACGGACACGAAAAAGCCCGCCATCCGGCGGGCTTTTTCCTGTTCAGCAGACGGACGGCGAACCGCCCCTCCATGGCGCTGATCAGTAACCGAGGGCGAAATCTTCCTCGGCCAGGTCCATCAGGTTGTTGGCGCCGGACAGCATGGCACCGACGTGCGCGCGGGTGCGCGGCAGGATGCGCTGGAAGTAGAAGCGCGCGGTCTTCAGCTTGGCCTGGTAGAAAGCCTCTTCGCTGGTACCGGCGGCCAGCTTCTCGGCAGCCAGGCGAGCCATGTCGGCCCAGAAGTAGGCCAGGCAGGCGTAGCCGGAGTACATCAGGTAGTCCACCGAAGCGGCACCGACTTCCTCGCGGTCCTTCATGGCGGCCATGCCGACCTTCATGGTCAGTTCGCCCCACTCCTTGTTCAGCGCGGCCAGGGGTGCAACGAACTCCTTCACGGCTTCGTTGGCTTCGTTGGCCTGGCAGAACTTGTGCACGATCTTGGTGAAGCCCTTGAGCGCTTCGCCCTGGGTCATCAGGATCTTGCGGCCCAGCAGGTCCAGCGCCTGAACGCCGGTGGTGCCTTCGTACAGCATGGAGATGCGGCTGTCGCGGACGTTCTGTTCCATGCCGTGCTCGGCGATGAAGCCGTGGCCGCCATAGATCTGCACGCCGTGGTTGGCGGCTTCGAAGCCCACTTCGGTCATGAACGCCTTGGCGATCGGAGTCAGGAAGGCCAGCATCGCATCAGCGGCTTTCTTCTGCTCTTCGTCCTGGCTGCGCTGCACGATGTCCACCTGCTTGGCGGCGAAGTACAGCATGGCGCGGTTGCCTTCGGCGAAGGCCTTGGCGGTCAGCAGCATGCGGCGCACGTCCGGATGCACGATGATCGGGTCGGCGGCTTTTTCCGGGGCTTTCGGGCCAGTCAGCGAACGCATCTGCAGACGCTCGCGAGCGTAGGCGATGCCACCCTGGAAACCGATCTCGGCGTGGGCCAGGCCTTGCAGCGCGGTACCCAGGCGAGCGGTGTTCATGAAGGTGAACATGCAGTTCAGGCCCTTGTTCGGCGGGCCGATCAGGAAGCCGGTGGCGGCGTCGAAGTTCATCACGCAGGTGGCGTTGCCGTGGATGCCCATCTTGTGCTCGATGGAGCCACAGGAAACGGCGTTGCGCTCGCCTACGCCGCCTTCGGCGTTGGGCAGGAACTTCGGCACGATGAACAGCGAGATGCCCTTGGTGCCCTGCGGGGCGTCGGGCAGGCGGGCCAGCACGATGTGGACGATGTTGTCGGCCATGTCGTGTTCGCCAGCGGAGATGAAGATCTTGGTGCCGGTGACCTTGTAGGTGCCGTCAGCCTGCGGCTCGGCCTTGGTGCGCAGCATGCCCAGGTCGGTGCCGCAATGCGGCTCGGTCAGGCACATGGTGCCGGTCCACTCGCCGGAAACCAGCTTGGTCAGGTAGGTCTGCTGCTGCTCCGGGGTGCCGTGGGCGTGCAGGGTGTTCATGGCGCCATGGGACAGGCCCGGGTACATGCCCCAGGACCAGTTGGCCTGGCCAACCATCTCACTGATGGCCATGCCGAGGGATTCGGGCAGACCCTGACCGCCGTGCTCGACGTCATGGGCCAGACTCGGCCAGCCGCCTTCGACGAACTGCTGGTAGGCCTCCTTGAAGCCGGTCGGGGTCTTCACGCCTTCCGGGCTCCACTTGCAGCCTTCCAGGTCGCCAACGCGGTTCAGCGGAGCGATTACCTGTTCGCAGAACTTGGCACCCTCTTCGAGGATGGCATTGACCATATCCGGGGTGGCGTCTTGAGCGCCCGGCAGATTCTGGTAGTGCGCTTCGTAGCCCAGCAGCTCGTCGCGAACGAAACGGATATCACGCAAGGGGGCCTTGTAATCAGGCATAGCGGTAAACCTCTACGAAGGGTTCTGGTTAATGGGCGACCGGTCGTTGCGGTCGCAGTGCGGGATCGTTCCCGGCCGCCCAGTCGGTGCGCGCACGCATCCCGACAGTCAAACAGGCGTTTGAAACATACGTTTACGCCATACCCTTGTCAAGCATGCAGACCGACCACCCGGTCACGCTCGCAGGGCTACCGCCGGAGGGCCTTCGCGCCGCCGTCCTGAGATTGATTAAAGCCCATGGCAGAGCGGCCGGCGCGTCGCAAGGACAGCCGGCAGGGCGGGAAGAAAATACGGAGGGAAAGCGAACGTCAGGCGCGGATATCGATGAGGGTGCCGAGGGTTTCGTCGGCCGCCTGGATGACTTTGGCGCCGGCCTCGACCTCGCGCTGGCCGCGGCGCAGGTCCACCAGGTGACCCGCCAGGGCGTCGCTTGCGCCGCTGCGGGCGCTGGCTATCTGAGCGCCGGCCTGGTCGACGCGCTGCTGTCCGCTCTGGACCGAGCTCAGGCCCACGGCAAATGCATTACCGGAGATTTCCATCGGTGCGTCTCCCTGGACAAAAGCAGCCAATGGCCACCATTCAAGCAGACTTCCGCGCGCCCGGCCAGGCGTTGTTACAGATCGAGAATGCTCAGGTCCAGATGGGCGGCGACAGCGGAGGGCGTCGCCGGCGACAGGCGGGGCACCCGGCCGATGCAGGGCGCCGGCAGCCGTTCGGCCAGGGTCGCCAGGTTCTCCTCCAGGCGCGACGTGCTCGGGTCGACGATGTTCGCCACCCAGCCGGCCAGTTGCAGGCCATCCCGCTGGATCGCCTCGGCACTGAGCACCGCATGGTTGATGCAGCCCAGGCGCACGCCGACCACCAGGATCACCGGCAGGCCAAGGGCGATCGCCAGGTCAGACAGGCTTTCCTCTCCCGACAACGGCACCCGCCAACCGCCCGCCCCTTCCACCACCGTGAAGTCGGCGCCCAACTGGAGCACCGAGCGCACGGCCGGGGCCAGCGTCTCGACCTGCAGCTTCACGCCCTTCTCCCGCGCGGCGAGGTGCGGCGCGATGGCGGGCTGGAAGGCGAAGGGGTTCACCTGGTCGTAGGCCAGCGGCAGGCTGCATTCGGCCAGCAGCGCCAGCGCGTCCTCGTTGCGCAGTCCCTCGGGCGTCCGCTCGCAACCGGAGGCCACCGGCTTGGCTGCCGCCGTGGACAATCCGGCCAGCCGCGCTGCATGGAGCAGGCCGGCGGCGAGGGTGGTCTTGCCGATCTCGGTGTCGGTGCCGGTAATGAAGTAGGCGTGGGACATAGGTACCTCGGTGCTTTTCCGCAGGTGCGGACTGCGTCCGGGATCAGCCATCGACTCAATGGCCATCGCGGACAGCGTCCGCTCCTACTAAGAATAGATTTTGCGCAGGACGGCGTAGACCACCCGGTAGGTGGCCGGCAGTCCCTGGGGCTGGCGGAATTGTTCATAAGCGGTGATCAGCGCGCGCACCCGCTCGCGCCCGGTCAGCCCGTCGGGCCGGCCGGGGTTGAGGTTGTGCGCGCCGAGCGCCTTGAGTTCATGGGTGAGGCTGCGCAAATCGGGGAAATGCAGGACGCGGTCCTCGGTGCGCAGCTCCAGCACCTCCAGCCCGCTGGCGGCGCAATGCCGCTGGTAGTCCTCGAACGCGCGGAAGCGGTTCACATGGACGAAGCCATCCACCGCCTGCCAGGCACTGCGCAGCTCGCCCAGGGTGCCGATGCACAGGCTGCTGAACGCCAGCACGCCGTTCGGACGCAGCACCCGCCGTGCTTCGCTCAGCACCGAGGGCAGGTCCGCGCACCATTGCAGCGCCAGGCTGGAGAACAACAGGTCGCACGCCCCGTCGCGCAGCGGCAGATGCTCGGCGTCGCCACCGATGAAATGCTCAGCGCCACCCAGATCGCGGGCATGGCGCAGCATGCCTTCGGCGATGTCGACGGCCAGGCCATGGGCCTGTGGATAGTGCTCCGCCAGGGCGCGGGTGAAATAGCCGGTGCCGCTGCCCAGGTCGACCCAGCGCTGCGGCACCAGCTCGTTCGGCAACCGCTGCAGGAGTTGCGAGCCGACCGCGCGTTGCAGGTCGGCCACCGCATCGTAGGTCTCTGCGGCGCGGGAGAAGGAAGCGGCGACCTGACGCTTGTCAGGCAGCACGCTGTGACTGCTTTCAGGCATCGTCGCCCTCGTGGATGAATCTCAGGATGGCGGCGGCCGTTTCGTCCGGCTGTTCCAGCGGCAGGCCGTGGCTGGCGTCGGGCACCAGGCTGACCTCGACGTCCGGCAGCCATTCCAGCAGGGCGTCGGCGGCGGAGGCCGGCACCAGGGCGTCGTTGCCGGCGAACAGGTGCAACTGCGGGCCGGGATAGCGGCTCAGGGCGGCACGGGTATCGAGCTGGCCGAGCAACTGCAGGCCGGCGGTCAGGCCAGCGGCATCCAGTTGCGGCAGCGCCACCTGCAGTTGCCGCGCCAGGGTGCGGGCGTCACGCGCGCCCTGGCTGACCAGCAGGGTGAAGCGCTTGCGCACCAGCTGCGGCTCCAGCAGGAAGGCTTCGAAGAAATCTTCGAACACCTCATTGGCCATGGCTTCGGGCCAATCTTCGCGACGACGGAAGCAGGGGTTGCTGGCCAGGGTGACCAGCCCTCGGCAGGATTCGCCGCGCCGCGCCGCCAGCTCGGCGGCGAGCATGCCGCCCAGCGACCAGCCGGCGATCCAGGCGTCATGGGGGACGTTGTCGTCCAGTTCGTCGAGCCAGACGCCGGGGTCGGCATCGGTCGGCAACGGCTCGACCTGCACGTTCAGGTGCGGCGCCTGCTCCAGCAGCGCATCGCGCAGCGGTTCCAGCGGGGCGCTGCCCAGGCCCCAGCCCGGCAGCAGGATCAGTTGGTCACGCATCATCGCCCTCCTCGGCATCGATCTCTGCCAGAAGGCTAGACGACACGCGCTGCCAGCTTTCCGCCAGCGCCACGAGCAGGCGGTCGACCTGCGCCTCGCTGTGCGAGGCGGAAAGCGTCACGCGCAGGCGCGCGGTGCCGGCCGGCACGGTCGGCGGGCGGATGGCGCCGACCAGTATGCCGTGCTCGCGCAGCTCAGCCGACAGGGCCATGGCCTGGCGGCTGCCGCCGATGAAGATCGGCTGGATCGGCGTCGGGCTGTCCATCAGGCGCAGGCCGATGGCCTCGGCGCCGCTGCGGAAGCGGGCGATCAGCGCATTGAGATGGTCGCGGCGCCAGCTTTCGGCGCGCAGCAGCTCCAGGCTCTTCAGCGTGGCGCAGGCCACGGCCGGCGGCTGGCTGGTGGTGTAGATGTAGGGGCGGGCGAACTGGATCAGCGTCTCGATCAGTTCCTCGCTGCCGGCGACGAAGGCGCCCGCGGTGCCAAAGGCCTTGCCGAGGGTGCCGACCAGCACCGGCACATCGTCCATGCCCAGCCCAAAATGTTCGACGATGCCGCCGCCAGTCGCGCCCAGCGGGCCGAAGCCGTGGGCATCGTCGACCATCATCCAGGCGCCCTGCTTTCGAGCCGTCGCGCAAAGACTGGGCAGGTCGGCCAGATCGCCGTCCATGCTGAACACGCCATCGGTCACCACCAGGGTGTTGCCTTCGGCCTTGTCCAGGCGCGCGGCGAGGCTGGCGGCATCGTTGTGCAGGTAGCGCGAGAAGCGCGCGCCGGAGAGCAGGCCTGCGTCCAGCAACGAGGCGTGGTTGAGGCGGTCTTCCAGCACGCTGTCGCCCTTGCCCACCAGGGCGGTGACTGTGCCGAGGTTGGCCATGTAACCGGTGGAGAACAGCAGCGCACGCGGGCGGCCGGTGAACTCCGCGAGTGCCAGCTCCAGCTCGTGGTGCGGGCCGCAATGGCCGTTGACCAGGTGCGAAGCGCCACCGCCCACGCCCCAGCGCTCGGCGCCGGCGCGCAGGGCGGCGATCACCTCGGGGTGATTGGCCAGGCCCAGGTAATCATTGGAACAGAAGGCCAGCATCGGCTGGCCATCGATGAGCACATCCGGCCCCTGCGGGGATTCCAGCAGCGGGCGGCGGCGGTAAAGGTCCTCCGCCTGGCGCTGGGCCAGGCGGGCGGCGAGATCGAAAGACATACGCAACCCCGAATCGGCGACGGTCCTCCGGGAAGAGGACCTGTAGGAGCGAGCTTGCTCGCGAACAAGCGTCCAGGGCACTCAGCTGCTGTGCGGTTCGCGAGCAAGGACTGGGCGTCCCCCTCGCTCCTACATAGAAAAGCAGATCAGGCCGAAGCCGCGTTGTAGAACAGCTGGGAGTCGCGTTGTTCCACCAGCGCCTGCTCGATAGCGGCCTGGTGCACCTCGTCGGCATGCTCCTCGCGCTCCTCGGGCTTGATGCCCAGGCGCGCGAACAGCTGCATGTCCTTCTCGGCCTGCGGGTTCTTGGTGGTCAGCAGCTTCTCGCCGTAGAAGATCGAGTTGGCGCCGGCCATGAAGGCCAGGGCCTGCATCTGCTCGTTCATCTGCTCGCGGCCGGCGGACAGGCGCACGTGGGATTTCGGCATCAGGATGCGGGCGACGGCCAGGGTGCGGATGAAGTCGAACGGATCGACGTCTTTCTCCTCGGCCAGCGGAGTGCCCTTCACCTTGACCAGCATGTTGATCGGCACCGATTCCGGGTGCTCGGGCAGGTTGGCCAGCTGGATCAGCAGGCCGGCGCGGTCGTCCACCGACTCGCCCATGCCCAGGATGCCGCCGGAGCAGATCTTCATCCCCGCCTCGCGCACGTACGCCAGGGTCTGCAGGCGCTCGCCGTAGGTGCGGGTGGTGATGATGTTGCCGTAGAACTCCGGCGAGGTATCGAGGTTGTGGTTGTAGTAGTCCAGGCCCGCTTCGGCCAGTGCCTTGGTCTGCTCCTGGTCCAGGCGCCCCAGGGTCATGCAGGTTTCCAGGCCGAGCTTCTTCACGCCCTTCACCATTTCCAGCACGTAGGGCATGTCCTTGGCCGATGGGTGCTTCCACGCCGCGCCCATGCAGAAGCGGGTGGAACCGATGGCCTTGGCTTCGGCTGCTGCTTCCAGCACCTTCTGCACTTCCATCAGTTTTTCCTTGTCCAGGCCGGTGTTGTAGTGGCCGGACTGCGGGCAATATTTGCAGTCTTCCGGGCAGGCGCCGGTCTTGATCGACAGCAGGGTGGAAACCTGTACGCGGTTCGGGTCGAAGTGCGCGCGGTGCACGGTCTGCGCCTGGAACAGCAGGTCGTTGAACGGCTGTTCGAACAGGGCACGGACTTCGGCAAGGGTCCAGTCGTGGCGGGTTAGCTGGGCTGCAGTGGCACTCATGGGCATTTCCTTTCGACGCTGTCGGGGGCGCCTTTTTGTCTAGTGAGCCGGCAGCACGCCACCGGGATTCAGGCTAAAGGCATCATATTGGGAGCTGTGACGCTGTCAACCAGTAACGCGACACAGGTCTACAAGTGATCACTTATTGATCAATACAATTTTCATGCGCCGCGATTCGCTGAACCCGGCGCTCCAGACACGCTCCAATCCAGCAGGACATTCAGGAGTCACCCCCACGATGGGAACAGAAGGATTCTTCGACAGCCTCGGCCAGATGGTCGGCAAGGCCATCCGCTTCATCGTCGATCTGCTGTCGGGCGTGCTCGGCGGCCTGTGGCGCGCCATGGACGATTTCTTCCACGGCCTGGCGCGCGCCGTCGGAATCGACGTCTCGATCTTCAGCTTCGTCCTGCTCTTCCTCGGCCTGCTGCTGCTCTACAGTGGCATCCGCGCCTTCCTGCGGCGCTCGATATTCGGCGGGCTGATCAGGACGGTGCTGGGGCTGCTGGTCCTGAGCTGGCTGATCCACTGACAGCGGCCGCCCATGGAGGGGCGGAATGCGGTTCTCCCAATGGAATCCCATCCGGCAATGGCGCCCCCTCTGGTGGCGCCCACGCGTGCGATGCCTGTTGTGTGGCGCGATGACGGAACAGGCCGAGCTGCCACTGTGTGCGGGTTGCGACGATGACCTGCCCTGGCTCACCGGGCACTGCGCGATCTGTGCCCTGCCGCTGCCGGTCGTCGGCCTCGCCTGCGGGCAATGCCTGCGCCGCGCCCCCGCCTTCCAGCGCGTCGAAACGCCCCTGCGCTACGGCTTTCCGGTCGACGCCCTGATCACCCGCTTCAAGCACCAGGCCAACGCGCCCTTCGGCCGGCTGCTCGCGCAATTGCTGGCGCGCCACCTGAAACATGCCTTCGACGAGGGACTGCCGCGTCCGGATCGTCTCGTACCCGTGCCGCTGTCATGCCAACGCGAGCACCAGCGTGGCTTCAACCAGGCCGCCCTGCTGGCCGCCTGGCTGGCCGAACCCCTGGGTCTGCCTGTGGATAACCGCTTGCTGCGGCGCATCCGGGACACCCCCGCGCAGCAGGGCCTGGACGCCGCCGCGCGCAAACGCAACCTGCGCCACGCCTTCGCCCTGGCCGACGGCGCACGGGTCGAAGGCCTGCACCTGGCGCTGGTGGACGACGTGCTGACCACCGGGGCCACCGCCCAGTTCATCGCCCGCGCACTGCGCAAGGCTGGTGCCCGGCGGGTCGACGTCTACTGCCTGGCACGCACGCCGGCCCCGGAATAGACGACCGCTCGTCCACATTCCCGGCAATTTTCCCTTGCGTTTTGCCGGCTGGCGACGGAGCCTCGCCGCATACCAATAAGCACTCGCGAAACCATGACCACCCTCAGCCTGCTGACCCAGCACGTCACCCGCCGCCCGCAACGCATCGCCCTGCTCGCGCAGATCGCCCAGCTCGGTTCGATCACCCACGCCGCCAAGGCGGCCGGCATGAGCTACAAGACCGCCTGGGACGCCATCGACGAACTGAACAACCTGTCCGACCGCCCACTGGTGGAACGCAGTGTCGGCGGCAAGGGCGGCGGCGGCGCGCGCCTGACCGCCGACGGCGAACGCCTGCTGGCGCTCTACCAGCGCCTGGAAGCCCTGCGCGAACACATCGTCGAACACGTCGAGCACCGGGCCGACCTGGAGCTGATCGGCCGCCTGATGATGCGCACCAGCGCACGCAACCAGTTGCACGGACATATCTGCGCCATCGAGCACGCCGGGCTCAACGACCTGGTGTGCATCGAGCTGCCCGGCGGTTCGCGCATCCAGGCGCGGGTCACCCGCGAAAGCACCGAGAAGCTGGAGCTGCGCGACGGCCAGCCGGTGGTGGCGCTGATGAAGGCAGGCTGGCTGTATGTCGACCTGCCGCACATTCCCTGTCCGGAAGGGCTGAACGCACTGGAAGGGCACATCGACGACATCCGCGAGGCGGACGACGGCCCCAGTGAAGTGCGCATCCAGCTGCCCAGCGGGCAGATGCTCTGCGCCCTGACCGATCCGGAGCGCGTCGAAATCCTGCGCCTGAAGCCCGGTGCCCAGGTGCGCGCGCAGTTCTCCCCGGCTCAGGTGATCCTCGGCACGCCGCTGTAGTTTCCCTGCCATACATCAAGCCCCGCGACAGCGCGCCGCGCTCCAATGATCGCCAGAGACTCCCGCCCCTTCCGGGCGGGCCTTGCGGTTCAGCCACACTGGAGCCCCACCATGCGCCGCCTGCTCAGCCTGTTCGCCCTACCCCTGCTGCTGTCCCTGCCCCTGGCTGGCCACGCCGGCCCCGACGTGCTGCGCATAGGCGCCAGCCAGGCGCTGATGCCCACGCTGGAGCCGCTGGTGGACCGCTACCAGCTCGACACCCACAACAAGGTGCTGCTGATCAGCGGTGGCGACGAGCAGCTCGGTGAACAGGTGCGCCAGGGCACACCCTATGACCTGTTGCTCAGCGCGCAACCTGCGCCGCTCGACCACCTGCACCAGCAGGGCCACGGCGAGAAGCCCTACCCTGTCGGCTGCACCACGCAGCCCATGCAGGAACTGACCCTGGTGCGCGGCGAACGGCGCGCACTGGCCACGCACTTCCTCGACTACCTGAAACAGCACGACTGCAACGAACACTGAGGCAAATCGCCCACGGGGTTACACTAGGCGGCCTGCACACTGCCCGGATCGCTGCCATGTCCCATCCCTTCTCCGACCTCACGCCCGACCTGGTTCTGGATGCAGTGGAAAGCATCGGCTTCCTCAGTGACGCCCGCGTGCTGGCGCTCAACAGTTACGAGAACCGCGTCTACCAGGTGGGCATCGAAGACGGCGAACCGCTGATCGCCAAGTTCTACCGTCCGGGGCGCTGGACCAACGAGGCGATCCTCGAAGAACACGCCTACTCCGCCGAACTGGCCGAATGCGAGGTGCCGGTGGTGGCGCCGCTGGTCCACCAGGGCAAGACCCTGTTCGAACACGCGGGCTTCCGCTTCACCCTGTTCCCCCGTCGTGGCGGCCGCGCGCCGGAGCCGGGCAACCTCGACCAGCTCTATCGCCTGGGCCAACTGCTCGGCCGCCTGCACGCCGTGGGCGCCAACCGCCCCTTCGAGCACCGTGAAGCGCTCACGCCGGAGAACTTCGGCCATGAGTCCCTGGCGACCCTGCTGGAAGGCAATTTCATCCCCAGGAGCCTGCTGCCGGCCTACGAATCCGTGGCCCGCGACCTGCTGAAGAAAATCGACGAGCTTTACGCGCGCGTGAGCTACACGCCCATCCGCATGCATGGCGACTGCCACCCCGGCAACCTGCTGTGCCGCGACGAGACCTTCCACGTCGTGGACCTCGACGACTGCCGCATGGGCCCCGCCGTACAGGATCTGTGGATGATGCTCGCGGGCGAGCGCCAGGAGCGCCTCGGACAGCTCTCGGAACTGGTCGACGGCTACCAGGAATTCCACGACTTCGATCCGCGCGAGCTGCCGCTGATCGAAGGCCTGCGCGCCCTGCGCCTGATGCACTACAGCGCCTGGCTGGCGCGCCGCTGGGACGACCCGGCGTTCCCGCCGAGCTTCCCCTGGTTCGGTAGCGAGCGTTACTGGGGCGACCAGGTGCTGGTACTGCGCGAGCAACTGGCGGCGCTGGATGAGGAGCCGTTGCGGTTGTTCTGAGCCTAGGCCGGCGTTCATTGCCGGCCTGCTGACCGGATCGCGGACGGAGTCAGCTCCTGCACCGCAGCGGGCATACGACCGTTCGCGGCTCCCCAACCCCTGCCGGAGCGAGCTTGCTCGCGAACCGCATGACACCGGAGCGACCGGGAAACCCGTTCGCGAGCAAGCTCGCTCCTACGAAGAGCTCGCCCCCGTAAAGCCAACGTTACGCACATTCACTGCTCCCCAGTCGTCGGTCACCTCCCCGACACAGACAAGCCCCTGCGCGCACCCTAGAATTAGCCAGCCACTCATTAGCTGCCTAACCAAGGATGTTCCATGGCTACCGCCAATCCCCGCCGGGGCTATGCCCTGGGCCTGACTGCCTATGTCATCTGGGGGCTCTTCCCGATCTACTTCAAACTGCTCGAACGTATCCCCGCGCTGGAAATCATCACCCATCGCGCCATCTGGTCCGCGGTGTTCGGCGCCCTGCTCCTGCTGGTGTGGAAGCATCCCGGCTGGTGGCGCGAGCTGCGCGAGAATCCCAAGCGCATCGCCGTGCTCACCGCCAGCGGCCTGTTGATCGCCAGCAACTGGCTGGTCTACGTCTGGGCGGTGAACAACGGCCACATGATCGAGGCGAGCCTGGGTTACTACATCAACCCGCTGATCAACGTCCTGCTGGGTCTGGTGATCCTGCGCGAGCGCCTGCGCCCGCTGCAGTGGGTCGCCGTGGGCCTCGCCGCATTGGGCGTGGCGCAGCAACTGTGGCAACTGGGCAGCGTGCCCTGGGTATCGCTGGCGCTGGCGCTGACCTTCGGCTTCTACGGGCTGATCCGCAAGCAGGCACCGGTGGCCGCACTGCCGGGGCTGGTGGTGGAAACCTGGATCCTGCTGCCGCTGGCGATCGGTTACCTCGTGCTGTTTGCCAACGGACCGAGCGTGCATGCGGACTTCTGGACTACCCAGGATGCCCTCTGGCTGGCCGCTGCAGGCCCGATCACCCTGGTGCCGCTGGTCTGCTTCAATGCCGCCGCCCGCCACCTGCCTTACGCCACCCTGGGCTTCCTGCAATACCTGGCGCCGACCCTGGTGCTGCTGCAGGCCATCTTCCTGTTCGGTGAGCACCTGGACAGCACCCGCCTGGTGTCCTTCGGCTGCATCTGGCTGGCGCTGGTGGTGTACAGCATGGACATCTGGTATCGCCTGTCCCGCGGCAACTGATCAATCCTTGACCACCCCACTGAAAGCCCCGCCTTTCGGGGCTTTCAGCAAGCCACCACCAGACTATCCACAGCACCATCCCGCACAAACGGGGATAAGCGCCTCGCACGTGCCCTTATCCCCAACCCCGATGCCTCAACGCTGATCCCTCGATTCGCGGGCGGGCCCTTCGATCACTTTTCGCTCAATCCTCGCAAAACCACGGTACTCCTGGCATACCGACGGATTCCCAGTGTTTTTCCACAGGCTAATCCCCGTCTACTGTGAATCTTCCGGGGAGTGCTGGCCGGATCTTGGACAACTCTTCACAAGCCGCGCAGACAAAGGCTTACAGCCATCAGCCCACGGCCTTTCCACAGACTCATCCAGAGGTTTTGTGCACAGCGACGGGGCGGCGCGTCCTGCGCACCTGCTCCCATGGCGGGGACAGAAGAACCGCTCAGAAAACGAGCAACGCCAGCAAAGCCTCGTCACCAGTGGCGTGCAGCGGGTTATCAACAGAAAGCTCACGGACCGATCCACGCGATCTGTGCACAGCGGCGAGACCAACAGTGGATAAGCGCTGATGGGCGAGTCTCAATGAAAATGGGCCCTCCATGAATCCAGTCACAGAGAGCCCACAGACTTACCCACAAGGAGACGATGGAAGGGCGGCGAATCAATCCCCGCTGTGGAAATTCATTTCCACCATCAGGTCGTCCGCCAGCTCCTCCAGACGCGTCTGCAGGGTTTCCAGCGGCAAGGTCAGCGGCACCGCCAGAAGGGCCTCGGCATGGAACAGCGGTTCGCTGCTCATCGGCGCCGGCAGGACTTCGGTGGTCAGGCGCTCCAGGTTGACGCCATGTTCGGTGAGCAGACGCGTGATATCGCGGACAATGCCTGGACGATCGTTGCCAACCAGGTCTAGGTGGATCGGCTTCCAGTTGCACGCCGGCTCAATACCGCTTTCCGCCAGCAGCACGCGAATGCCGAAGGCCGACAGGCCTTGCAGGCCCTCGACCAGTTCGTCGTAGCCCTCGGCGGGAACCGCCACCCGCAGGATGCCGGCGAACTGCCCGGCCATGCGTGACATGCGGCTTTCCAGCCAGTTGCCGCCATGGGCGGCGATGCACTGGGCGATGCGCTCCACCAGGCCGGGCTGGTCCGGGGCGATGACCGTGAGAACGAGGTGATCCATGGTGCAGCCTCCGTCAGGCGGAAAGATCCAGCCAGTAGGTGTAGAACTTCTCGTCGCGCTGGTAGCCCAGGCGCTCGTAGAGCGACTGGCCGGCGCGGTTGGTCTTGGCGGTTTCCAGCATCAGGCCGCAGGCGCCCGTGGCCTCGGCATGGGCGCGGCCGGCGTTCATCAGTGCCTCGCCATAACCGTCGCGGCGGGCAGCCGGCATCACGTAGAGGTCGCTGACCAGCCAGGCCGGCTGCAGCGTCAGTGAGGCGAAGAAGGGATAGAGCTGGACGAAGCCCACGGCCACGCCGTCAATGCTGCGCGCGATGAACACGGTGGACTGGCCCTGCTCGATGCGCGCCTGGAGAAAGCTACGGATCGCCGCATGGGGCGCGGGCACCTCGTAGAAGTCGAGGTAGCCGGAGAACAGCGGCACCAGGTCGTCGAGATCGGCGGGGGTGGCAAGTGTCACGGACATGCGGGATTCTCCAGGACGGAGAAAGCAGTATAGGCAGGGCGTGCGACGCTGGCTGCGACGGGGTGCCACAGGTACCGGATCAAGTCATTCGTATACAGTTTAAAGATTTATATGGAACAACCCATAAGAACTTTGCGAACATATTAAGCGCTACGTGACTGAGATGCGTACTTTGGTCTAACCGCGACGCAAGCCCACTGATTTTTCCCATGGCATCATGTAGTATTCCGCGGCTCGGACTACAAGGCGATTTGCCTGTGTCCTGAGCTGGTCCTGAGCAGAGTGAGGCAAGCAATGACTGAACGCGTTCAAGTCGGTGGCCTGCAGGTCGCCAAAGTCCTGTTCGACTTCGTAAACAACGAAGCCATTCCCGGCACCGGCGTCGACGCCGGCAAGTTCTGGGCAGGTGTGGAAACCGTAATCAACGATCTGGCCCCCAAGAACAAAGCCCTGCTCGCCAAGCGCGACGACCTCCAGGCGAAGATCGACGGCTGGCACCAGGCCCGCGCCGGTCAAGCGCACGATGCGGTCGCCTACAAGGCCTTCCTGCAGGAAATCGGATACCTGCTGCCGGAAGCGGCTGACTTCCAGGCCAGCACCCAGAATGTCGACGAAGAAATCGCCCGCATGGCCGGCCCGCAGCTGGTGGTGCCGGTGATGAACGCGCGCTTCGCCCTGAACGCCTCGAACGCCCGTTGGGGTTCGCTGTACGACGCACTGTACGGCACCGACGCGATCAGCGAGGAGAACGGCGCCGAAAAGGGCAAGGGCTACAACAAGGTCCGTGGCGACAAGGTCATCGCCTTCGCCCGCGCCTTCCTCGATGAAGCCGCACCGCTGGAATCCGGCTCCCACATCGACGCCACCGCTTACACCGTGAAGAACGGCGCGCTGGCCGTCACCCTGAAGAACGGTAGCGACACCGGCCTGAAGAACGCCGAGCAGTTCCTCGGCTTCCAGGGCGACGCCGCCAAGCCGCAAGCTGTGCTGCTCAAGCACAACGGCCTGCACTTCGAAATCCAGATCGACCCCACCAGCCCGATCGGCCAGACCGACGCCGCTGGCGTGAAAGACGTGCTGATGGAGTCCGCGCTGACCACCATCATGGACTGCGAAGACTCGGTCGCTGCCGTCGACGCCGACGACAAGGTCGTGGTCTACCGCAACTGGCTGGGCCTGATGAAAGGCGACCTGGCCGAGTCCGTGACCAAGGGCGGCAACACCTTCACCCGCACCATGAACCCGGACCGCGTCTACACCAAGGCCGACGGCTCGGAGCTGACCCTGCATGGCCGCTCCCTGCTGTTCGTGCGTAACGTCGGCCACCTGATGACCAACCCGGCGATCCTCGACGCCCAGGGCAACGAAGTACCCGAAGGCATCCAGGACGGCCTGTTCACCGGCCTGATCGCGCTGCACAACCTCAAGGGCAACACCACCCGCAAGAACAGCCGCACCGGCTCGATGTACGTGGTGAAGCCGAAGATGCACGGCCCGGAAGAAGTGGCCTTCGCCGCCGAAATCTTCAGCCGCGTCGAAGACGTGCTGGGCATGCCGCGCAACACCATGAAGGTCGGCATCATGGACGAAGAGCGCCGCACCACCGTCAACCTGAAGTCCTGCATCAAGGCGGCCGCCGAACGCGTGGTGTTCATCAACACCGGCTTCCTCGACCGCACCGGTGACGAGATCCACACCTCCATGGAAGCCGGCGCCATGGTGCGCAAGGGCGCCATGAAGAACGAGAAGTGGATCGGCGCCTACGAGAACAACAACGTCGACGTCGGCCTGGCCACCGGCCTGCAGGGCAAGGCGCAGATCGGCAAGGGCATGTGGGCCATGCCGGACCTGATGGCCGCCATGCTCGAGCAGAAGATCGCTCACCCGCTGGCCGGCGCCAACACCGCCTGGGTTCCGTCGCCGACCGCCGCCACCCTGCACGCGCTGCACTACCACAAGGTCGACGTGTACGCCCGCCAGGCCGAACTGGCCAAGCGCGTACCGGCCTCGGTGGACGACATCCTGACCATTCCGCTGGCGCAGAACACCAACTGGAGCGCGGAAGAGATCAAGAACGAGCTGGACAACAACGCCCAGGGCATCCTCGGCTACGTGGTTCGCTGGATCGACCAGGGCGTCGGCTGCTCCAAGGTGCCGGACATCAACGACGTGGGCCTGATGGAAGACCGCGCCACCCTGCGCATCTCCAGCCAGCTGCTGGCCAACTGGCTGCGCCACGGCGTGGTCACCCAGGAGCAGGTGCTGGAAAGCCTCAAGCGCATGGCTTCGGTGGTGGACCGTCAGAACGCCAACGACCCGCTGTACCGCCCGATGGCGCCGAACTTCGATGACAACGTGGCCTTCCAGGCCGCGCTGGAACTGGTCATCGAGGGCACCAAGCAGCCCAACGGCTACACCGAGCCGGTCCTGCACCGCCGCCGCCGCGAGTTCAAGGCCAAGAACGGTCTGTAAGAACTTCGCGCTGCGATGAAAGAACCGCCCTTCGGGGCGGTTTTTTTATGGCCTCTGAAAACGAGGGGACCATCGCGGACGGAGTCCGCTCCTACGTCGAGTGCAAAAACGCACCGTAGGAGCAACTGTCTGCGCATTCGTAGGGCGTACAACCGTTCGCGGTTGTACGCCGATACACCAGGATCGTCAGTTGGTGCATTGGTCGAGTTCGAAGCGCCAGCCGGTTGCAGTCCGGGCAGCCGTAAGCCAAGGTCAAACGGCGTATAACTTCGAACGTTATACGCCCTACGTCCCGATCAGGCTCCCGTAGGAGCGGACCTTGTCCGCGAATCCTTCAGCGTGCACCGATTTCGCGGAGAAGCTCCGCTCCTACAAGAGCCCAAAAGAGAACCAAAGGCACGGATTCGTCTCCATCGCGAGTCTTCTTCTCGTAGGAGCTAACTTCGTCCGCGATGCCCGTCGCCGCACCAGATCCCCATACGTAACGCCTGTGCACAATTTTTGTGTACAAAATCCCCATTCATGCCCCAATCACACATCAGAAAACCTGACCTTTAAGTCAATGATAAATCTGGAGAAATCTTTTCCTGATCGATCGGACAGGCACAAAGCCCGCACCAAATCAGGGCTCCTGCCAGGTCAACCATCGAGACCGGAAAGGCATCGGGAAGCGCCCGGCGCGGACTGGCACGGATTTGGCTTTTGCATACAAACCCAAAAAGCCGTGCATACAAAATCCGAGTAGCCCATGAATTCCAGTCCCACTCATCTGTCCGGCGTTTCCTCCATCCAACCTGTCGACAGCGCGGCGTCCAGCAACGATACCGCGCCAACCCTGAGCCCGCGTCTGTACAGCGCCGACCTCGCCCCGACCAAGGCCCAGGGCCGCAGCTGGGGGCGCTACAGCCTGTTCGCGCTGTGGACCAACGACGTGCACAACATCGCCAACTACTCCTTCGCCATCGGGCTCTTCGCCCTCGGCATGAGTGGTGCGCAGATCCTCGCCGCCTTCGCCCTCGGCGCGCTGGTGATCTACGGGCTGATGAACCTGTCCGGCTACATGGGCCAGAAGACCGGCCTGCCCTATCCGGTGATGTGCCGGATCAGCTTCGGCATCCATGGCGCCCAGGTTCCGGCGCTGATCCGCGCGGTAATCGCCATCGCCTGGTTCGGCATCCAGACCTACCTCGCCTCGGTGGTCCTGCGCGTGCTGCTCACCGCCATCGCTCCCGACCTCAAGTCCTACGACCAGAACTCGATCCTCGGCCTCTCCACCCTGGGCTGGATCACCTTCCTCGGCATCTGGTGCGTGCAACTGGCGATCTTCGCCTACGGCATGGAGATGGTGCGGCGCTACGAGTCCTTCGCCGGCCCGATCATCCTCATCGCCTTCGCCACCCTGGCGGGCTGGATGTACTGGCGCAGCGGCCTGTCGATCTCCTGGTCCAGCGGCAACGCGCCGGCCGGATCGACGATGTGGCTGAAAGTGTTCGGCGCCGCCGCGCTCTGGGTGTCGCTGTACGGCACCATGATCCTCAACTTCTGCGACTTCACCCGTAACTGCCCGGACCGCCGCACCATCAGCGTGGGCAACTTCTGGGGCCTGCCGGTGAACATGCTGGGCTTCGCGCTGATCGCCGTGGTGCTGGCCGGCGCGCAATTCAGCATCGACGGCAAGCTGGTGCAGGGGCCGACCGAGATCGTCGCCGCCATCCCCAACACCGCGGGCCTGGTGCTGGCCTGCCTGGCATTCCTGATCGTCACCGTGGCGGTGAACATCATGGCCAACTTCGTCGCCCCGGCCTACGTGCTCACCAACCTCGCGCCGAACCTGCTGAACTTCCGCCGCGCCGGCCTGCTCAGCGCCACCATCGCGGTGCTGATCCTGCCCTGGCACCTGTACAACAGCCCGGCGGTGATCGTGTATTTCCTCGGCGGCCTGGGTGCCCTGCTCGGCCCGCTGTACGGCATCATCGTCACCGACTACTACCTGGTGCGCCGTGGCCGGGTGAACCTGCCGGAGCTCTACAGCGAAAGCCGCGAGGCCGCCTACCATTACCGTGGCGGCGTGAACCTGCGCGCCGTGGCGGCCTTCATCCCGGCGGCGCTGATCGCCATCGTGCTGGCGCTGGTGCCGGCCTTCGACGCGCTGTCGCAGTTCTCCTGGTTCTTCGGCGCCGGCCTGGGGGCGCTGATCCACTACGCCCTGGCCGACCGCAAGCGCAGCTATGCGGAGGTTTCCGGTGAGCCCATCGCGGTGGATGCGGCGCACCACTGATCGGCCGACAAGACAAGGGCCGCCCTCGGGCGGCCTTTTCGTTCAGGGCGCCAGCAGGAAATCCAGCACCGCGCCCTCGAACTCGCGGGGAAACTCGATGTTCGACAGGTGCACCGCCGGCAGCGTCAGCAGGCGCGCCCCAGGGATCGCCTCGGCGATCAGCTCGCTGTGGCTGGCGGCGGTCACGGTGTCGAACTGCCCGGCGATCACCAGTGTCGGCAGGCGAACCGCCTTCAGCGCTTCCCGCAGATCGGCCCCCTGCACGGCGGCAAAGGAGCCGGCCAGGCCATGCCGGTTGGTCGCCAGCAGCGTGGCGCGGAATGGCTCCACTTCCGGCCGCCGCTGCGCCAGCCAGGACGCCGGGAACCAGTTGGCGAGGAAGGTGGCGGCGGTGTCTTGCAGGTCTTCCGCGTCCAGCACCTCGGCAATGCGCGCGTCCCACTGCTCCTGCGGCCCGAGCCAGGCCGAAGTGTTCGCCAGCACCAGCCGCTCGACGCGTTGCGGCGCATTCACCGCCAGCCACTGGCCAACGAATCCGCCGAGCGAGAGACCGAGGAAATGCGCGCGCTTTACGCCGAGAGCATCCAGCAGCTCGATCACGTCCTCGCCCAACTGCCCCAGCGCATAAGGCCCCGGCGGTACGCTGGAGGCGCCATGGCCGCGGGCGTCATAGCGCAGCACGCGGAAGTGTTCGGTGAAAGCGGCGACCTGCCCATCCCACATGTGCAGGTCGGTGCCGATGGAGTTGGACAGCACCAGCAGCGGCAGCTCGGCGGCGCCGTCGAGGCGGTAGGCGATGCGGGCGTTGTCGCGGGTGGTCAGGTAGTGCAGCGAGCTCATGGGAGCGTCTCCTCGAGTGAATGTGGAGACGAAGGTAGTTGCGGCGGGATTCCGAAGAAATTACAAAGACCTGAACCATTTTGTCAGGAAAGCTGACATGCACGATTTCACCCTGCACGACCTGCACTGCTTCGACGCCGTCGTCGAGGCGGGCGGCTTCCAGGCCGCGGCGCAGCGACTGCACCGCTCGCACCCGGCGGTATTTGCCGCCGTCGCCCGGCTGGAGCAGCAATTGGGCTTCGAGCTGCTGGACCGCAGCGGCTATCGGGTCGGCCTGACCGCCGCCGGGGCGTCCTTCCACCGCCGCGCCCAGGGCCTGCTCCGCGAGCTGGGCAACCTGCGCGACCACGCCGCCCACCTGGCGGCCGGCGAGGAAAGCGAACTGCGCGTGGTGCTCGGCGACTTCTGTCCACGTCCGGCGCTGTTGGAAAAGCTCGCGCGTTTCTTCGCCGAGGAGCCGCAGACGCGCCTGCAACTTTATTTCGAGAGCGTCAGCGGCCCGCTGGAGCGGCTACTGGATGGCGATGCCGACCTGATCCTGCACCGCGTGGACAAGGCCGACCCGCGCCTGGAATGGATCGACCTGGGCGACGTCGATTTCGTCCCGGTGATCGCACCAACGCTGCTTCCGGATAGGGAAAACGTCGCCCCCGAGCACCTGCGCGCGCTCACCCAGTGCGTGATGCGCGACAGCGCCCGGCACTCGCCGCCGGTGGACTACTTCACCCTCGACGGCGCGCCGCAATGCACGGTGCCGGACCAGGCGATGAAGAAGGAACTGGTGCTGCACGGCCTGGCCTGGGGCCACCTGCCGCGTCACCTGATTGAAGAAGAACTGGCTGCTGGGCGCCTGCGCGACCTCAGCGGTGCGCAGCTGCCCGGCCGCCGCGAGCAGCTGGTCGCCGCGCGTCGCCGTGACCGCTCCCACGGGCCGGTGGCGCAGCGGCTCTGGCGCTTTCTCCAGCAAGCCTGATCAGCTGCGGCTCATCGGCCCGCGCACCGGCTGCTCGCGCATGTGGCTGATGGCGCTGACCGGCGCACCGGCGGCCAGCAGGGCCTCGCGCTGCTGCAGGATCGGCGTGCGGGCGATGGCGCGTTCGAACGGGTTGAGCTTCTGGAACGCCGGCAGCGCGAAGGCGGCGTCCAGCATCGCCGCCAGCTTCGGCCAGCGCTGGGCGTCCAGCTCGTAACGGGCGAACTGCGCATTGCGCATGAAGCAGGCGACGCTGATGTCGGCGATGGAGAGCTCGCCGAACAGCCAGCCGCTGGCCGGCAGCTGCGCCTCCAGGTAATCGAACACCGCCGGCAGGTCCTGCTGGTAGGTCTTCTCCAGCAGCGCCGCGTCCGGCTCGCGGCCCCACACGCCACGGCCGATCACCAGCTGGTCGAACAGTTGCCAGATCACCACCTGGCCCATACGGGCGTCGGCGAACTCCTCGATCCAGCGCGCGCGGGCGCGCTCGGCGATGTCCGCCGGGTACAACGCGGGCCGTGGATAACGCTCCTCCAGGTACTGGCAGATCACCGAGGAATCGTTGAGCACCAGGTCGCCGTCCACCAGCACCGGCACCTGGCGCAATGGGCTCAGGCGCTCGAACTCGGCGTTCCCGTAGAAGGGCACGACGGAATCGACGCGGTACTCCACGCCCTTGAGTTCGAGCATGACCAGCGCCTTGCGCACGTAGGGCGAGAGGTAGGAGCCAATGATCAGCAGGGGTTCGCGCATACCGGTTATCCGCCAGAAGGAAGAGGATCGATTGTAGAACGCCGTCGATCCATCGGCGATCGACCGATAAAAGCCGACGAGCGTGATTGCAGCGCCAGCGGCAGTCTGCGATCATTTGCGAATAGTTCTCGTTATTAAATTAGTGCCCGACCTGGGCATGGGGGAGCAAGGGGTGTCGGCCGTCCGGATTGGCAATGGCGAACGCGTTGGAGTGCTGTACCGCGATCATCGCGACTGGCTGACCGCCTGGCTCAACCGCAGCCTGGGCTGCGTGCAGCGCGCCGAAGACCTGAGCCAGGACACCTTCGTCCGCGTGCTCGGCCGCCGCGAGCTGCCGTCCCTGCGCGAACCCCGGGCCTTCCTGGTGACCATCGCCAAGGGTCTGCTGGTGGACCACTGGCGCCGCGTAGCGCTGGAACAGACCTACCTGGAAGAGCTGCACCACCTGCCCGAGGCCGTGCAGCCTTCGGCGGAAGAGCACTGCCTGATCCTCGCCGACCTGCGCGAAATCGACCGCCTGCTGGGCAGCCTGTCCACCCGTGCGCGCCGGGCCTTCCTGCTCAACCGCCTGGACGGCCTGGGCCACGCCGAGATCGCCGAGCTGCTCGGTGTCTCCGTGCCGCGCGTGCGCCAGTACATCGCCCAGGGCCTGCGCCAGTGCTACATCGCGCTGTACGGAACGCCGACATGAAGGGGCCGGTTTCCCTGCGCGTGCTTGACGAGGCCATCAGCTGGCAGTTGCGCCTGGGCTCCGGCGAGACTCATCCGGATGACGAGGCCGCCTTCAGCCGCTGGCATGCCGAACACAGCGAGCACGCACGGGCCTGGAGCCAGCTGGGGATGCTCGACCGCAGCCTCGCCGGCGCCGCGCCCCTGGCGGCGCGCAACGCCCTGCTGCGCTCACCGCGGGAGGCACGGCAGAAGGCCCGCCGACTGGCGGGCAGCGGCCTGTCGCTGCTGCTGGTCGGCGCGCTGGCTCTCGGCGTGGGCAACCGCTACCTGCCCGTGCAGTACGCCTTCTCCGACCTGCTCACCGGCACCGGCGAACAACGCGAGCTGCGCCTGCCCGACAACACCCTGGTCAAGCTCAACAGCCGCACCGCCGTGGACTTGCGCTTCGACGCCGAGCAGCGGCGCATCGTGTTGCTCAGCGGCGAGATCCTGGTGGAAACCGCCCATGGTGACAGCCGGCCCTTCATCGTCGAGACCCGCGACGGACGCTTGCGCGCCCTGGGCACGCGCTTCCTGGTGGAGCGCGACGGCGACGACGGCACCCTGCTCAGCGTCCTGCACTCGGCGGTTGCCGCACGCCCCGAACAGCGGGAGGAGGAGAAGGTCATCGCCCAGGGCCAGCACGTGCGCGTAAGGCCTGACGGACTCGGCCCGGTAGAGGCCAACAGCGCCGTCGCCGACGCCTGGACCCACGGCATGCTGGTGGTGGACAACGTGCGCCTGGCCGAGCTGGTCGAGCGCCTGTCGCGGGAAAGTCCGGGCTACCTGGGCATCGACCCGGCGGTGGCCGACCTGCGCATCACCGGCAGCTTCCCGCTGCACGACATCGGCCTGGCCCTGAGCTCGCTGGAGCCAAGCCTGCCGGTGCGGATCGAGAAGCACGGCCCCTGGTGGTCGCGCGTAGTACCGAGCCACTGAGGTCTGTTTTTTAGGAGCAACTGTCTTCTTCTGTGACTCGGTACCGGGATTTCACTCTCCCTAACCCTAGCGCAGGAGTATCCATGTAGGAGCGGACCTTGTCCGCGAATCCTCAATCCCCACAAGAGCATCGCGGAGAAGCTCCGCTCCTACGAAAGCCCACTCCGCGAATCGCCCGAAACCCGCAACGAAAAAAATTTCACCCAGCCCTATCACTTTTCCAATCTCGTTCGGCAAGGAGGCATCGAGAAACGTTTCCAGGAGTCGTTGTCCATGCGCCGCCCGTTCGACCTTTCGCTCCGCCCCTGCCTGCTGGCCACCGCCATCCTGCTGGCCACCACCTCGGCCATCGCCGCCGAAGCCGTGCGTGACTACCAACTGCCAGCCGGCCCGCTGTCCAGCACCCTCAACCGCATCGCCGCCGAAGGCGGCCTGAGCCTGAGCCTGGACCCGGCATTGGCCCAGGGCCGCAGCGCCCACGCGGTGCAAGGCCGCTTCGATACCGTCGGCGCGCTGCGCCAGGCACTGCAAGGCACCGGGCTGGAACTGGTGGAAAGCGGCTCGGGCAGCTACAGCCTGCGCCCGGCGCCGAACGACACCCTGTCGATGTCCGCCACCACCATCAGCGCCGCCCAGGAAGACCCGGACGGCCCGGCGGTCGGCTACGTCGCCACTCGCTCGCGCATCGGCACCAAGACCGATACGCCGATCCTGGAAACCGCCAAGTCGATCTCCGTGGCCACCCGTGAGCAGATGCAGGACCGTGCGGTACAGAATATCGACGACGCCGTGCGCTACATGCCCGGCACCGTCGCCAGCAGCTTCGGCAGCGATACCCGCTCCGACTGGCTGCTCGTGCGCGGCTTCAAGCCCACCCAATTCCTCGACGGCCTGCCGATGGCCACCGGCATCTATGCCAACCCGAAGCTGGAAACCTGGGACCTGGAGCGCGTCGCCATGCTGCGCGGCCCGGCCTCCTCGGTCTACGGCCAGACCCCGCCCGGCGGCCTGCTGGACATGAGCAGCCTGCGCCCGCAGGCCGAGCAGTCCAATACCGTGCAGGTGCAGGGCGGCAACTACAACCACAAGCAGATCAACTTCGACAGCACCGGCCCGCTGGATGAGCAGGGCAACCTGCTCTATCGCGTCAGCGGCGTGGCGCGCGACAGCAACACGCAGATCGACCACATCCCGGACAAGCGCTACAACCTCGCGCCGAGCCTGACCTGGAACGCGGACGACGACACCAGGCTGACCTTCCTCAGCCAGTTCACCCGCGACGATACCGGCATCACCACCCAGTTCCTGCCGCTCAAGGGCACCAAGTACGACGCGCCCTTCGGCGACATCTCGCACCACAAGAACCTGGGCGACCCGGACTGGGAAAACTACGACCGCACCACCTGGTGGCTGGGCTACAGCCTCGAGCACCGCCTGAACGACGTCTGGCAGTTCCGCCAGAACCTGCGCTACATGAAGAACGACCTGTCGTTCGATGCCCTGACTCCGGGCGGCTACCTGGAAACCGTCAGCGACGACGGCACCCTCAACCGCGTCAGCACCTCGGTGGACGAGGACGTCACCCAGTTCGTGGTGGACAACAACTTCCAGGCCGACTTCCACACCGGCGCGCTCGCGCACACCGTGCTGCTGGGCCTGGACCACAACCGCAACAACACCAACTACCTGGCGATCTACGGCTACAACGTTCCGCCGACCAACGTGAACGATCCGATCTACGGCCAGCCCATCGTCCGTCCGCCGCGCTCCGATGCCTACTACGACTACAACCAGAAGACCTTCCAGAGCGGCGCCTACGTGCAGGACCAGATCGCCCTCGACAACTGGCGCCTGACCCTCGGCGGCCGCCAGGACTGGGTGCACACCGGCACCGAATTCCACAACAAGGGCGACGCCACCAGCACCGAGTCGGACAGCAAGTTCAGCGGCAACGCCGCGCTGAGCTACCTCTTCGACAATGGTGTGGCGCCGTACCTGTCCTATGCCGAGTCGTTCCAGCCGGCCAGTGGCGCCGACGTCTCCGCCACCGAGTCGTTCAAGCCCACCGAAGGCAAGCAGTGGGAACTGGGCGTGAAGTACCAGCCGCCGGGCAGCGATACCCTGCTGACCGCCGCCGTCTACGACCTGCGGCAGAAGAACGTGAGCGTGACCGACAACGTCGGCGGCGTCTCCGTCACCAGCCAGACCGGCGAAGTGAAGGTCACTGGCCTGGAGCTGGAGGCCAACTCCAACCTGAGCGAAAACCTCAAGCTGATCGGCAGCTACAGCTACACCGACACCGAGGTGAAGAAGGGTATCTACGCCGGCAACCGCCTGCAGCGGGTGCCGCGCAACCAGGCCGCACTGTGGGCCGACTACACCTGGCACGCCGGCACCCTCGACGGTTTCGGCGTCGGCTACGGCGTGCGCTACGTGGGCGACACCTATGGCGACCAGGCCAACACCTACGACGGCTACACGGGTTCCTACACCCTGTACGACGCCGCGGTGCACTACGACCTGGGCAAACTCTCCAGCGGCCTCGATGGCGCCTCGGTCCAGGTCAACGCCAGCAACCTGTTCAACAAGGACTACATCTCCACCTGCGACGGCTACTACTGCTACTACGGCGACCAGCGCAAGGTGGTGGCGAGCCTGACCTACAAGTGGTGACGAGCGGACGGACTCGATTGCCGAGTAATTCCGGCGCGCGGTTCGCCCTTTCTCTTCAGGGAGAAGCCGGGGCGTGGAACCTTGGCTCTTGTAGGATGGGTTGAGCGAAGCGAAACCCATCAATACTGTGCACCGACAGCATGGGTATCGCTTCGCTCCACCCATCCTACGAGTTGCGGCAACACGAGACCTGCTGCACGGTTCCTGTAAGGTCCACATCGCGCCGGAGAGCATCGCGGACGGAGTCCGCTCCTACGCAACTGCCATCCCGCCGTGCTGCCGGGTAACCCTCAGCGGCGCACTTCCCCCCAGACCACGCTGGCATCGTCATGGATCTTCAGGCGCGGATGTTCCAGCGCCTGGCCATCGGCGGACTCCAGCGCGCGCAGCTCGTCGATCAGCGCCTCCACCCCGCGCTCCGGCAGCGCCGCGAACAGCGCATCCAGGTCATAGCGGCGGAACTCCAGCAGGCGGTCGAAGCCGTCGGTCACCAGCATGAACGCCTTCAGCCGCGCGGGGTCGAGCACGCGCCGCTGCACTTGCCCCAGCCAGCGGTCGGTCGGATCGAGCACCCAGTAACCCTGCACCGTGTTGGCCAGCGCCCGGTTGCGCCGCACCCATTCGCGGCTGGCCTGGAACAGCTGGGCGTGGCTCCAGTCCGGATGCCTCTCGCGCAGCGCCAGCAGGCGCTCCACCGATTGCCGGTCCAGTTCCTCCAGCGGCGTGTCGCCGAAGCTCTCCACACGGCCGTCGTCCCAGGCCAGGTGGATGCGGCTGTCGCACAGGTTGAGCAATTCCAGCGCGCCGTCGTCCAGCACCCGCAGCAGGCTCAGGCAGGCCGTGGGCAGGTCCAGCTCCGCTGTGGCGGCAACCCCCGCGTCACGCCGGAAGTCCTCGGCGATGCCCTGCTGCAAGGCCTGCAACAAGGCCCCGGTCGGCAGCCCCGGCTGGTCCTCCAGCAGGCGCTGCAGGTGACCATTGGCGCACTGCGCCAGCCAGCGCGCATCGCTCTGCACATCCACCAGCCCCGGCCCCAGGCTGGTGGCGCCGTCCAGCACCCAGGCCGCGCCCGCGGTATAGCCGATGGCGTCGTCATTGACTGGCGAACCCTGGCGGCACGCCGCCCCCAGTAGTTGTATGGTTGTCACGCGCTTCACTCCTCCATATCGCCGAACGCCAAGCCCGGCGTACAGTCTCAGCCAATTCCGGACCCGCCAAGGAGAGCCCCATGTCCACCACCCTGCGCGCCCTGCCCCTGCTGCTCGCCGGCCTGTTGCTGGCTGGCGGCGCCGACGCCGCCAGCGTGAAGTACTTCGACCTGCCCAAGGGCTCCGGCCCGCACGATGTCGCCCCCACGGAGGACGGCAAGGTCTGGTACACCGCGCAGCACGCCGGCGCGCTCGGCCGGCTCGACCCGCAGACCGGCGCCACCGAGCAGGTCGACCTGGGCAAGGGCTCCGCGCCCCACGGCGTGGTCGCCGGGCCCGATGGCGACGCCTGGATCACCGACGGCGGGCTCAATGCCATTGTCCACGTCGACCGCGAACGCCTGGGCGTGGAAGTCATTCCGCTGCCCAAGGAGGCGGCCAAGGCGAACCTCAATACTGGTGTATTCGATGACGATGGCATTCTGTGGTTCACCGGCCAGAACGGTTTCTACGGCCGCCTCGACCCCACGACCCGCGAACTCAAGGTCTGGTCCGCGCCCAAGGGCAAGGGACCCTATGGCATCGCCGTGACGCCCGACGGCGAACTCTGGTACGCCTCGCTGGCCGGCGACTACATCGGTCATATCGACCCGGTCGGTGACAAGGTCACCCGCATCGATACGCCCAGCGCCGGCAGCGGCCCGCGCCGGCTGTGGTCCGACTCGGTCGGGCGGCTGTGGATCAGCCAGTGGAGCGACGGCCGGCTGGCACGCTTCGATCCGGACAACAACCAGTGGAAAACCTGGAAGCTGCCGGGCGATCATCCGCAGCCCTATGCCCTCTACGTCGACGCCATGGACCAGGTCTGGCTGAGCGACTTCGCCAGCAACGCCATCCTGCGCTTCGACCCGCAGAGCGAACGATTCACCGCCTATCCGAGCGACCGCGAGCACGCCAACGTGCGCCAGTTGCTGGGCCGACCGGGCGAGGTCTGGGGCGCCGAATCCGGCACCGACCGCCTGGTGGTCATCCACGAATGAACGCCGAGGAGAACCCATGAGCGTCCGTCCCATCCTGTTCCACGCCGCCGCCTCGCCCTTCGTGCGCAAGGTCATGGTCCTGCTGCACGAGACCGGTCAGCTCGACCAGGTCGAACTCTACGCCGCCGTCCACACCCCCATCGCGCCGGACGCCGGCGTGCTGCGGGACAACCCCGCCGGCAAGATTCCCGCCCTGCGCCTGGCCGACGGCCAGGACCTGCACGACAGCCGGGTGATCTTCGAATACCTCGACCAGCAGCACAGCGGCGAACCGCTGATTCCCCGTGAAGGCCCGGCCCGCTGGCGCCGCCTGACCCTGGCCTCGCTGGCCGACGCGGTGCTGGATGCCGCCGTGCTGATCCGCTACGAGACCGCCATGCGTCCGCCGGAAAAGCACTGGGACACCTGGCTCGACAACCAGCAGCTGAAGATCGTCCGCACCCTCGCCTACTTCGACGGCCCGGCCCACGCCGAACTGGCCGAACGCTTCGACGTCGCCGCCATCGGCGTGGCCTGCGCCCTGGGCTACCTGGACTTCCGCCAACCGCACTGGGACTGGCGCGCCGAGTACCCGCGGCTGGCCAAGTGGTTCGCCGAGGTCAGCCAGCGGCCGTCGCTGCAGGCGACCGTGCCGGCCTGATACCCATTACGCAATGCCACCGGAGGAGCGAGCCGGCGAACTCCAGCCCCGCCATCCGGCACCGCCCAGCTCCCTCTCCCTCTGGGAGAGGGTTGGGGTGAGGGGCAAGGCCCAGTGCCCAAAGTCATGAGCAACACCGACTCGACGCACCACCCGCCGCTGAAATCGCTCATCGCGCACCACCCGCGTGCCCTTCACTTCCCCGAACAACCCGGCGATCCGCCGCGCCAGCCGCCGTCCCACCTCACGCTCTTCGCGCAATCCACGCCAGGCGCTCATCACTTCTTCCCCAGGCGGTAGAGCGGCAGCGCCAGCAACAGGCCCATCTGCGCAACGCCCATGCACATCTCCAGGAAGGAGCGCACATGGGGATTGTGCGCCGCATCCTCCACCCCGCTGAGCTGCTCCCACAGTCCGCTCGGCAGCAGCAAGGCAAGGTGCGCCAGCGGCTTGCCGCTGGCGACCAGCAGAGCAATCCAGTCGAAGCGACCGAGCAGCATCAGCACCGGCAGGCACAGTCCGGCGAGCAGCAGGCCGGCCAGCAGGCACAGGGAAAAACGCATCGGATTCGGCATCTCGATTCTCCTCAGCGCTGCACGCGCACTTCGTCCAGGGAAAACTCCAGGTCATCGCCGCGCGCCGGCTTGCCGATGCCGTACCAGTCCAGCCGGCGGGTCAGCACCATCACGCCACCGAGCACACCGAACAGCAGCAGCGAGCCCATCAGCAACGCGTAGTCCTCGGCGCTGAGCAGCGCGTAGAGCATCCCGTAGAGCCCGGCGAGCCCGGCGCTGAAGCCGGCGCCGCGCCCCAGGCTGTGCAGCACATGACAGAGGTAGAAGCCGATCAGCCCGACGCAGGCGCTGGCGGAAATCAGGTAGGCCAGCTCGAAGCCCAGGTGCTCGGAAAGCGACAACAGCAGCAGGTAGAACAGCGCCAGCGCCATGCCCACCAGGGCGTACTGCACCGGGTGCACCGCCAGGCGCTTGAGCACCTCGAAGAGGAAGAAGCCGGCGAAGGTGAGGCCGATGAACAGCAGCGCGTACTTCACCGCGCGGTCGGTCTTCAGGTACTGGTCCACCGGGTCCACCAGCGCCACGCCGAAACGGTGCTGGCCAAACCCGCTGCACTCGGCTGGAGCGGCGGCAGCGAGGTCCGGGTCATCCGCAGTCACTGCCCGGGCGGTGTCGGCCTGGGACGGCGCCGTGCAGGCTTTGAGCTGTTCTTCCAGGTTGGTGGCGAAGAAGCTGGTACGCCAGCGCGCGCTGAACCCCTGGTCGCTGGTGCTGCGCTCGGTGGGCAGGAACTCGCCGCCGAAGCTCGGGTGCGGCCAGTCCGAAACCAGGTTGACCTGGCTGTCGCGGCCGACCGGGATGATGTCCAGGCGACTGCTGCCCAGCAGCGACAGCTCGAAGGCATAGTCGAAGCGTTGCTCACGGTCGCTCGCCTTGAACGGCAGGACGGCGTGCACGCCGTTGCCGAGGAACTGGCTCTGGGTGCCGGGCTGGAAATCGCGCAGCTCACCTTCGACCTTCAGTTTCGGCGCGTTCTCGATGCCGCGCACATCACTGATGCCGACCGCCAGCAGGGGGGCGTCGAAGCGATAGCTGTCCAGGTCGCTGCCGATGCCGTAGTTGGCGGGCAGCACGAAGCCGCCGCTGATCTTGCTGTCGGCGTGGTACAGGCGCGCCTCGTAGATGCCGCGATGGCGTACTTCGGTGCGCATCTGCCCGTCGAGCAGGAAGGTCTCCGGCAGGAAGAACAGGCGGCCGCGCACCTCGCGCTCCTGCAGCACGCGCTGCTGGCTGCCCTTGTCGATACGCCAGCTGCGCACGGTGCGGCTGTAAGGCACGATCACCAGCGGCCCGGTGAGTTGCTGGCTGTAGCTGGCGCTGCGGGCGATGTCCTGCAGGACCTCGTCGCGATAGTTCTGCCGCTCGTCGACCAGGCCGTCGATCATCAGCAGGGGGATCAGCAGGAGGACGATCAAGAGCGCAATGGCGCCGAGCTTGAGGCCGAGTTGGCGATTCATGGGGAGGGCTCTCCGTGGGATGGGGACGGGGAGAGCTTGGGGCGCGGCCGTGGGGGTACCGGGGGTGGGATGTGGAGACTGTGTGGAGTTTGTGTGGAGGCTGGCGCTGCCGTAGGGCGTACAACCGTTCGCGGTTGTACGCCGCTGCACCTCGTCTCATCAGCGGCTCCAGAGTCGAACTCGGAGTGCTCTGGGATCAAGGCCAAACGGTATATAACGCGGAGCGTTATACACCCTACACAGAGATCGACAGACGCGCCCGAACCCCACCGTCGGCGTTCTCGACGCGCAGCTCACCGTCATGCAGCGCCGCCACCTCGGCCACGAAGTTGAGCCCGAGCCCGGTGCTCTTGCGCCCGCTGGACGGACGCGGCAGGGAGTAGAAACGCTCGGTCAGGCGCGGCAAGGCGAAGTCGGGGATCGCCTCGCCCTGGTTGAACAGCTCGACGCGCCAGCCGTTACCCTCCGGCTGCGCGTCGAAGCGGATGGTGCCGCCCGCCGGGGTGAAATCCAGCGCATTGTCCAGCAGGTTCCCCAGCGCCTGACGCAGCAGGAAACGCTCGCCCAGCACGCTCACCCCAGGCGGAATATCGTTCGCCAATCGCACCGCCTGCACCCGCGCCAGGCGCTCGGCGATCAACTCATCGGCCAGCTCGTGCAGGGCCACCGGCACCCGCTCCTCCAGGCCCTGGCGCTGCTCCACCTGGGCCAGGTTCAGCAGGCGCTCGATCAACTGCTGCAGGCGCTCGCTTTCCCCGGCGATGTTGCCGACAAAGCGCGCCCGCTGCTCGGCCGGCATCTCGCCTTCGAGCAGTTCCGCCGCGCCCCGGATCGCCGCCAGCGGGCTTTTCAGTTCGTGGGTCAGGGTGTGCACGTAACGCTCGACGTAAGCCTTGCCCTCCAGTTGCACACGCATGCGCTCCACCGCGCCGGCCAGCTGCGCCATCTCGCCACCCCGGTAGCGCGGCAGCTCGGCGCGCTGCCCTTCGCTGACCGCCTGGGCGTAGCGGGTCAGGCGCTCCAGGGAGCGGCTGAGCCACCAGGACAGCAACGCGCCGACCAGCAGACCGAGAACGATCAGGCCCGCGCCCAGCCAGGCGAGACGGCGTTGCGAGCGGTCGATGTAGGGTTGCAGGGTGCGGTTGGGCTTGGAGACCGAAACCACGCCGATGACCTTCTCGCCGTCACGGATGGGCGCGGCGACGTACATCACCGAGGATTCCGGATCGTCCGCCGACTCGCGGCTGGAGCGTGCGCCGTACTGGCCGCGCAGGGTCAGGTAGACGTCGTTCCAGCGCGAATAATCCTGGCCTACCGCCTGGCCGAGGGAATCCAGCAGGACGATACCGCGCGCATCGGTGACGTAGATGCGGTGGTTCACCGCCGTCTTGTTCACCCCCCAGATGTCCGCCTGCGGGCTGCGCGCACCGTAGGCGCGAAGCATCTCGGGCAACCGGCTCTGGTCGAGGGTGCCGTTCTTCACGTCGGCCTGCAGCACCTCGGCCAGCAGGTTGGCGGTGTCCACCAGGGTCTCCTCGCTGGACTGGCGCACGCCGGGACGGATCTCGTCCATCACGGTGCGCAGAACGAACCAGCCGGTCAGCCCGACGAAGAAGAAGTAGACCAGGAAGATCCGCAGCGACAGGCGCATCAGCTCTTGTCCGGCGCGTAGCTGTAGCCCAGGCCGCGATGGGTCTGGATCGGCTCGGCGGTGGCGGCGACCTGGCGCAGCTTGGCGCGCAGGCTCTTGATGTGGCTGTCGACGTTGCGCTCGTAGCCGGCGTCGGCGGCCACGCCCAGCGCATCGAGCAACTGTTCGCGGCTGAATACCCGTTCCGGGCGCGCCAGCAGGGTCTGCAGCAGGCGGAATTCGTGGCGAGTCAGCGCCAGCGCCTGGCCATGGTAGCGGATCAGCACCCGCTCCTCGTCCACCTCGAACGGACCGTTGCCGGCAGCGGCGCTGGCGGGCGCCACGCGCGGCGCGGTGCGCTTGAGGATGGCCCTCACCCGCGCGGCGACTTCGCGCGGGCTGAACGGCTTGACCACATAGTCGTCGGCGCCGATCTCCAGGCCCACGACACGGTCGATCTCGGCGTCGCGGGCGGTGAGGAAGATCACCGGCACCTCGGAGAAGCGCCGCAGCCGTTTGCAGGCTTCGAAACCGCTGATGTCCGGCAGGCCGACGTCGAGGATGACCAGGTCGAAGGCCTCGCGCTGCAACCGCTCCAGCGCCGCGCCGGCCAGGCTCAGCCAGGAGGTCTCGAAGCCCTCGGCCTGCAGCGCGTAGAGCAGCGTGTCGGCGATGGCGGCTTCATCTTCGACGATGAGGATGTGCGGCATGAGATTCCGGCTCCGTGGAAACTGCCGGCACGGTGCCGCAAGCCCGGCACCGCGTCAATCGCGGCCTCAGCCGCCGGAGCAGTTCGGCTTGCCGGCGCTGAAGCGTTCGCCGGGGTCGACCGCGACGTGGAATTTGCGCAGGCCCTTGGTGCCCATCAGGAAGGGGTAGTTGAAGTGGCTGCGGTCGGTGAGGTTGACCTCGATGGTGCGCTGGTCGCCGCCCAGGCACACCGGCAGCTCGATCACCGGGCGCTGGCTGAGGCCGGGGTTGCTGTCTTCCTCCTCGTCCTCGGCGGCGCCTTCGGCGCGGTTCTTGATCTTCGAGATGCGCAGCAGCTTGTGCTCGTACACCGAGTCGCCGCCGTCCTTGGTGGCCAGCTTGAAGCGCACCCAGTCCTCGCCGTCGCGCTGGAAGATCTGGATGTCCTTGGCCGACAGCGACGAGGTGTAGGCGCCGGTGTCCATCTTCGCCTGCAGCGTCTGGTCGAGTTCGGGCAGGCTGACCCATTCGTAGCGGCCATAGAGCTTGGGTTCAGCGGCCAGCACCAGGCTGGGCAGGGCGAGCAGGGAAAGCAGGGCGAGGGCGCGTTTCACGCGGAGTCTCCGGGGTGGGGCATGTGCGCATAGGACTAGCACGACGGCCCTTGGTTCGCCATAGCATCCCGCTTGGGCCACGGGAATTGTCTGCGTATCATGGCCGCGCCATCGTCGCACAAGGAATCGGATCTCCATGCGGGCACTCTCCAAGCACACACTGGCCGGCCTCATCGCCAGCCTCCTGTTGCTGTTCAACACCCTGGTCCTGATCGGCCCGATGCTGCTGATCGCCCTGCTCAAGCTGGTGGTCCCCGGCCAGGCAGCCAAGGACGCCTGCTCGCGCGGGGTGATGTGGATCGCCGAGACCTGGGCCGAGATCGACAAGGCCATCTTCGCGCTGATGACCCCGACCGTCTGGGACATCCGCGGCGGCGACGACCTGCGCGGCGACACCTCCTATCTGGTGATCAGCAACCACCAGTCCTGGGTCGACATCCCGGCGCTGGTGCAGGCGTTCAACCGCAAGACGCCCTACTTCAAGTTCTTCCTGAAGAAGGAACTGATCTGGGTACCCTTCCTCGGCCTGGCCTTCTGGGCGCTCGACTACCCCTTCATGAAGCGCTACAGCAAGGCCTTCCTGGAGAAGCACCCGGAGCTCAAGGGCAAGGACCTGGAGATCACCAGGGCCGCCTGCGAGAAGTTCAAGCGCATGCCGGTGACCGTGGTGAACTACCTCGAAGGCACCCGCTTCACCCCGGCCAAGCAGGCCCAGCAGCAGTCGCCCTACCAGAACCTGCTGCGGCCCAAGGCAGGCGGCGTGGCCTTCGTGCTGGCGGCCCTCGGCGAGCAGCTCGATACCCTGCTGGACGTCACCCTGGTCTACCCCAAGGGCCCGCGGCCGGGCTTCTGGGACCTGCTGTGCGGGCGCGTGCCACGGGTGATCGTGGATATCCAGGCGCGCGAGATCGACCCTGCGCTGTGGCAGGGCGATTACGAGAACGACCCGGAATTCCGCCAGTACGTGCAGGCCTGGGTATCACGCCTGTGGGAAGAGAAGGACGCGCGTATCGAGGCGCTGCGCGAGGAATTCTGACGCGGGGCTCATGCCCCGCGTCCGCTGACCGCAGGAGCCTTCAGCGCTGGCGATGCGGGCATACCCCAGAGACCGCCGAGGGTGCCGAGCAACTGGCTGCTCAGGCCCTGTTCGGTGAAGTAGTCGAGGATCACCCCGGCGAAGCGGCCGATCATCGACTGGTCCATGCCCAGCACACCGAAGATCTGGTCGACGTCCTGCAGGTTGTTGATCCCGCCGAGCAGTGCCGCAGCACCGCCCAGTCCACCCAGCATTCCCCCCAGGTCACCCATGGAACCGCTGCCGGCGAGTTGCTGTGCGTTCGGCATGGCCCTCTGCAGCTGGGTGCTGTCGGTTTCCTTCAGGGTATTCAGGGCCAGCCCCAGCAAGGCGCCGGTGCCGCCGATGGCCTGCTGTTCGGTAACGCCCAGTTGATGGGTCAGGTTGGCCAGCAGGGCGTTGGCCGTCTGCGCGGGCGCTTCAGCCGCGGGCGCCGGGTCGGCGGTCTCGGTGAAGGTGGCGGCGAACACAGGGGATACGGCCAGCCCGGCGGCGGCCAGGACAGCGGCGGATTTGGCGAACATCGACGGCTCCGGAGAGGATGCCCGGCCCCGAACAGGGACCGGGTCGTCGATATGACAAAGCAGGCCGACGGCGGTTCCGCGCCGTCCGGCGGCCCGTTAACTCAGGCGCCTGCGCCCCAGAGCCCACTCAGGCTGCTCAGCAGCTGGCTGTTCACGCCCTGCTTGCCGAAGTAGTCCAGCAGCACGCCGGCGAACTTGCCGGTCATGCTCTGGTCCATGCCCAGCGCACCGAAGGCCTTGTTCACGTCGCCCAGGCTGCTGACATTGCCCAGCATGCTGCCGGCCGCCGAGTTGCCGAGCTGGCCACCCAGGCCGCCCAGTGCATTGGCGCCGGACAGCTTGTCGAGGCCGGGAACGGCCTGCAGCAGCTGCGAATAGTCGCCGCCGCTGAGTTTGTTCTTGGCCAGGCCCAGCAGCGCACCGGTGCCGCCCACGGCTTGTTCGTCGCTGACCCCGAGTTGGCCGGTCAGGGCGCCGAGCAGGCCACTGGTCTGCGGCGTGGTGGCGACCTGGGCGGTGCTCCCGCCGGTGGCGCCGGACACCGCCTTGGCGGCGTCGCCGAGGTTGAAGGCAAATGCGGAAGATGCCGCCAGCACAGTGGCCAGGGCGAGGGTGACTCGGGGTTTGACGGACATCGCTGTCTCCTCTGGGAATTCCGGCAAGCGACCGGACGCCATATCGACCGGTCGGGGGTGACATCGTTCCGCCATGCCGGGCGTTTGCGGCGAAACCCGGCACGCCATCGCAAGCGCGGAAAAAAGTGACCGGTAAAGGTCTAGCACAGCGGTTCCGGAGTGGGGAAGCTGATCCACTGGAGCGCGTTGCGAACCGCCGGCGGCGATCCGCACGTGGATTTCCCCAGTCGCGCCAAGATTCCCTAAGCTAGAGCCATTCCTGACCGATGGATCGACCATGAGCGAACCCTTCACCCTGACGCCCCGCGTGGCCCGCCTGCTGCCCTGGCTGGTGGCCATCGCCTTCTTCATGCAGGCCCTGGACGGCACCATCCTCAACACCGCGCTGCCGAGCATGGCCCGTTCGCTCAACGAAGACCCGCTACGCATGCAGGGCGTGGTGATCGCCTACCTGCTCACGGTAGCGCTGCTGATCCCCTCCTCCGGGTGGATTTCCGACCGCTTCGGCACGCGCCGGGTATTCCTCTTCGCGATCTTCCTGTTCAGCCTCGGCTCGCTGCTCTGCGCACTGTCGCCGACCCTTGGCACCCTGGTCGGCGCGCGGGTGGTGCAGGGTATCGGCGGTGCACTGATGATGCCGGTGGGGCGCCTGGTGATCCTGCGGGTCTACCCGCGCAGCGAACTGGTGCGGATTCTCAGCTTCGTCACCATCCCCGGCCTGCTCGGCCCGCTGGCCGGCCCGACCATGGGCGGCTGGCTGGTGGAATACGCCAGCTGGCACTGGATCTTCCTGATCAACCTGCCGGTGGGGCTGGTCGGCTTCCTCGTCGCCCTGCGCCTGATGCCGGACCTGCGCGGCGTGCGCGCCACGCGCTTCGACAGCGTCGGCTTCCTGCTCTTCGGCGGCGCCATGGTGCTGATCACCATCGCCCTGGAGGGCCTGGGCGAGCTGCACATGCCCCACGTGCGCGTGGTCCTGCTGCTGGTGGGCGGCCTGGTCCTGCTGGCGGCCTACTGGCTGCGTGCGCTGCGCATCGAGGCGCCGCTGTTCCATCCCTCGCTGTTCCGCACCCGCACCTTCGCCGTGGGCGTGCTGGGCAACCTGTTCGCCCGCCTGGGCAGTGGCTCGCTGCCCTTCCTCACGCCGCTGCTGCTGCAAGTGGGGCTGGGCTACTCACCGGCCAAGGCGGGGATGACCATGATCCCGATGGCGCTGGCGGCCATGGTGATCAAGTCGCTGGCCAAGCCGCTGCTGGAGCTGTTCGGCTACCGCAGGCTGCTGGTGGGCAACACGCTGCTGCTGGGCGCGATGATCGCCAGCCTCGGCCTGGTGGACCAGGACGTTTCCTACCCGCTGCTGCTGGTTCAGCTGGCGGTGCTGGGCGGGATCAACTCGCTGCAGTTCACCGCGATGAATACCCTGACCCTGATCGACCTGCGCGACGACAACGCCAGCGCCGGCAACAGCCTGCTTTCGGTGGTCATGCAGCTGTCCATCGGCCTGGGCGTGGCCTGTGCGGCAGCGCTGCTGGGCGGCTTCAATGGCGATCTGGAAAGTGCCCAGGGCGACGTGCTGTCAGCTTTCCACGCGACCTATCTGAGCGTCGGACTGATGTCGATGCTGGCGGCGGCGATCTTCTTCCAGCTCAACTCAGAGGACGGCCGCACCACGCCGCGCCGGGTCGATCCGGAGAACGACGTCAGCGAGCACTGATCAGGGCTTGCAGCTGGGCGCCAGGGTCTGGGTCTTGGACGAGTCCACCGTGCCCATGTGCTCCAGGCTGCGACGGCCGAGCAGTACCGGGAATTCCTGGGCCTGGCGGTCGCGCAGGGAGAACTGCTCGCGATAGACCTTGTTGCCCAGGCACACGTCCATCAGCACTACCGGGCTGCGCTCGACGCCATTGGCCGAGTGGAACTTCAGGACACGCTCGATCTTGCGCTCGAAGGGCAGGCGCAGTTCCTTGCCGGTCGCGGGGTCGGTGACCATCACGTCGTACTGCACCCAGCGCTCGTTGTTCTTCTTGATCCGGGTGATGTTGCGCGCGTCCATCGTGGACGTCTGTGCGCCGGTATCCAGCCGGGCCTTGAGCGCGGTTTCCTCGGGCATCAGCTTGATCGTCTCGGTCCAGCCCCAGCTACTGGGCTGGGCCGGCTGGACGGGCTGAGCCGGCTCGTCGGCCGCAACGGCGCAGGTGCCGGTAAAGGCGAACAGACCAAGGACCAGCAGGCGGAGGACAGGCGACGACATGGATGGAGACTCCGGAAGGGATAACGGCAGCTTTAGGCAATAAAAAACCCCGGATGTTTCCACCCGGGGTTCTTTGGCTGACGCCAGGGGATCTTAGTTGATCACCTGAACGCGCTCGGCCTGCATGCCTTTCTGGCCCTGCACGACTTCGAAGCTGACCTTCTGGCCTTCGGCCAGGGTCTTGAAGCCGTTACCTTCGATAGCGCGGAAGTGAACGAATACGTCCGGGCCGCTTTCCGGGGTAATGAAGCCGTAGCCTTTGGTTTCGTTGAACCACTTGACGGTGCCGTTCTGACGATTCGACATGGTGTTCTCCTTGGAACGAATTGGAAATTAGCCACACGAGTGGCCAGGAACTGAGTTGCAAGGAGTTACAAGGAGTCGAGCAGGACGGGGTGGAATAACCGACCGCATCAGGTCACGATCGACGGCGACCCATGCAAACACAGTTCAGGCACTCTACGACAAAAATCTGCGGAAAGCGAATCTGTATAAAAAACCATATGTGCCCGGTCGCGCGTTTTCTGACGAGTGGCCGCAAAGCCTTGCACCGCCGGTATCCCGGCCCGCTGGAAGGCGCCCTCCTGCTACACTGCGCGGCCATATGGATTCACCCGGGCCTCTTTCGTGACCACCTCCGCATTCTCCAGCCTTCCCCTGTCGGCCGACCTGCTGGCCAACCTCGATTCCCTCGGCTACCGCGAGATGACCCCGATCCAGGCCGCCGCCTTGCCTGCGATCCTCAAGGGCCGCGACCTCATTGCCCAGGCCAAGACCGGCAGCGGCAAGACCGCCGCCTTCGGCATCGGCCTGCTCAGTCCGCTGAATCCGCGCTACTTCGGCTGCCAGGCGCTGGTGCTGTGCCCGACCCGCGAGCTGGCCGACCAGGTGGCCAAGGAAATCCGCCGTCTGGCCCGCGCCGCCGACAACATCAAGGTGCTGACCCTCTGCGGCGGCGTGCCCTTCGGCCCGCAGATCGGCTCGCTGGAGCACGGCGCCCACGTGGTGGTCGGCACTCCGGGCCGGGTGCAGGAGCACCTGCGCCGCGAGACCCTGAAACTCGACGGCCTCAATACCCTGGTGCTGGACGAAGCCGACCGCATGCTCGACATGGGCTTCTACGACAGCATCGCCGACATCATCGGCCAGCTGCCGACGCGCCGTCAGACCCTACTGTTCTCCGCCACCTACCCCGAAGGCATCGGGCAACTGGCGGCGAAGTTCCTGAAGAATCCCGAGCGCGTGGAAGTGGAGGCGCTGCACGACGACAGTCAGATCGAACAGCACTTCTACGAGATCGATCCGAAGCAGCGTCTCGATGCCGTCGTACGCCTGCTTCAGCATTTTCGTCCGCAGTCCTGCGTGGCCTTCTGTCATACCCGCCAGCAGTGCATGGAAGTGGTGGAGCAGCTCAACGCCCGCAAGATTTCCGCCCTGGCCCTGCACGGCGACCTGGAGCAGCGCGAGCGCGACCAGGTGCTGACGATGTTCGCCAACCGCAGCTGCAGCGTGCTGGTGGCCACCGACGTGGCCGCCCGCGGGCTGGACATTGCTGCGCTGGAAGCGGTGATCAACGTCGAGCTGTCGCGCGATGCCCAGGTCCACGTGCACCGCATCGGCCGTAGCGGCCGCGCCGGCGAGAAGGGCCTGGCGCTGTCGCTGGTCACCCCGGCCGAGGCCAGCCGCGCCCAGGCCATCGAGGACCTGCAGGGCGCACCGCTGAACTGGGAACGCATCGACTTCCTCAAGGCCAACGACGCCCCGCTGCTGCCGCCGATGACCACCCTGGCCATCGCCGGCGGGCGCAAGGACAAGCTGCGCCCTGGCGACATCCTCGGCGCGCTGACCGGCGACGCGGGCCTGAAAGGGACCCAGGTCGGCAAGATCGCCATCTTCGACTTCCAGGCCTTCGTTGCCGTGGAGCGCGACGTCGCCAGGCAGGCGCTGAAACACTTCAACGAAGGCAAGATCAAGGGCCGTTCGTTCAAGGCGCGGATTCTCTGAGTGGCTCTTCTGTAGGAGCGAGCTTGCTCGCGAACCGCACGGCATCGGTATCGCCGGCAAACACCGTTCGCGAGCAAGCTCGCTCCTACGAGAAGCCCCTCTGCGCAGCCGAGACAGCTGCGTGTAGCACTCGCGATAGCAGCGCGGCAGACGTTCCGCTAGTCTGAGCGCAGACACCCGGAAGTCCCGCACGCGCATGTTTTCCTCCCCACTGCTCCAGTCCCTGCGGCGCCTCTGGGCGCTGGACAAGTTCGCCTACAGCCTGCGGGTGTTCGTCGCCCTCAGCGGGGTCATGCTCGCGTGCTGGCTGCAGGGTCGGCCGGAGCTGGTGATCCCGCTGTTCCTCGGGGTCATCGCCAGCGCCCTGGCGGAAACCGACGATCACTGGCTGGGCCGCCTGCAGGCGCTGCTGGTGACCCTGGCGTGCTTCAGCATCGCCTCGCTGGCGGTGGAGCTGCTGTTCCCCTACCCGCTCGTTTTCGTCGCCGGCCTTGCGCTCTCGACCTTCGCCATGACCCTGCTCGGCGCGCTGGGCGAACGCTACGCGGCCATCGCCTCGGCCACGCTGATCCTGTCGATCTACACCATGATCGGGGTCGACCAGCGCGGCGGCACGCCCAGCGACTTCTGGCGCGAGCCGGCGCTGCTGGTGATCGGCGCCGGCTGGTACGGCCTGCTGTCGGTACTGTGGAACGCGCTGTTCGCCAACCAGCCGGTACAGCAGAGCCTGGCCCGGCTGTTCCTCGAACTGGGCCAGTACCTGAAGATCAAGTCGACCCTGCTGGAGCCGCTGCGCCAGCTCGACGTCGAGGCCCAGCGCCTGGCCCTGGCGCGGCAGAACGGCCGCGTGGTGGTGGCGCTCAACCAGGCCAAGGAAACCATTCTCGCGCGCCTTTCCCATGGACGACCGAGCCCGAAGATCAGTCGCTACCTGAAGCTCTACTTCATCGCCCAGGACGTCCACGAGCGCGCCAGTTCCTCGCACTACCCGTACAACCAGCTGGCCGAAGCCTTCTTCCACAGCGACGTGCTGTTCCGCTGCCAGCGCCTGCTCAACCAACAGGGCAAGGCCTGCAGGGCGCTGGCGAAGGCCATCCAGCTGCGCCAGCCGTTCGACTACAACGACAGCGAACTGGCCCTGGCCGACCTCAACGCCTCGCTGGAATACCTGCGCCAGCAGGGCAACCCGGCCTGGCGCGGGCTGCTGCGTTCCCTCGGCGCGCTGGCGGCCAACCTCACCACGCTGGACCGGAAACTCAGCGGCGCGAGCAACCCCGACGCCCTGGACGACGAGCAGGACAGCACCCTGCTCGACCGCTCTCCCCGCTCGCTCAAGGATGCGCTGGAACGCATCCGCCTGCAGATCTCGCCGACCTCGTTGCTGTTCCGCCACGCCCTGCGCCTGTCGTTGGCGCTTGCAGCCGGCTATGGCGTGCTGCACCTGATCCACCCGACCCAGGGCTACTGGATCATGCTCACCACCGTATTCGTCTGCCAGCCCAACTACGGCGCCACGCGCATCCGCCTGGTGCAGCGGATCCTCGGTACGTTGATCGGCCTGGTGGCCGGCTGGGCGCTGATCGACCTGTTCCCCAACCCGCTGATCCAGTCGCTGCTGGCGGTGGTCGCCGGGGTCGCCTTCTTCGCCACCCGCAGCACCCGCTACACCCTGGCGACAGCGGCGATCACCCTGCTGGTGCTGTTCTGCTTCAACCAGGTGGGCGACGGCTACGGGCTGATCCTGCCGCGCCTGTTCGATACCCTGCTCGGCGCGCTGATCGCCGGCGCGGCGGTGCTCCTGGTCCTGCCCGACTGGCACGGCCGCAGCCTGCACCGCCTGGTCGGCGGCACCCTGGCCTGCAACAGCCGTTACCTGCGCGAGATCATGCAGCAGTACGCCAACGGCAAGCGCGACGACCTGGCCTACCGCACTGCCCGGCGCAACGCGCACAACGCCGACGCCACGCTCTCCACCACGCTGTCGAACATGCTGCTGGAGCCCGGCCACTTCCGGAAGGACGCGGAAATCGGCTTCCGCTTCCTGGTGCTGTCCCACACCCTGCTCAGCTACCTCTCCGCCCTCGGCGCGCACCGCGACCGCCTGCCACCGGCGCCGAGCGACAACCTGATCGGCGAAGCTGCCGAACGCCTCACCGCCAGCCTCGACGACATCGCCACGCGCCTCACCGAGCAGCGCCCGGTGGCGATCTACAGCGATGAGGAAGATGCGCTGGCCAAGCGCCTGGAGGAGCTGCCCGAGGAGGAGGATGACGCGCATCGACTGGTGCAGACCCAGCTGGCGCTGATCTGCCGGCAGCTCACGCCGCTGCGCACCCTGGCGGCGCATCTGCTGAAGAAGAAGATTGGCGCGGAGCAGTCCGAAGCGGCATGAGTCCCCTGCAAGGCCGAGCATCCTCGCGAGCAGGACAGAATAGGGCGTATGACGCTCGCCGACATACGCAACCCGACCTTGTTTTCGGATCGCTCGGAGCCTGACTCCGAGTTGCCGTTTCGGGGCACTCCGAGTGCGGCTGCAGAGCCGACGATAGGCGCCCTACAACCCATGCTCCCGCAACAACGCGTCGTAGCTGCCGTCTGCCTTCATCTCGCGGATCGCCTTGTTGAACGCCGCAACGATCTTCGCGTGCTGCGGAACATGCCGTCCCACCAGGATGTGCAGGCCATTCTCAGTCAGTGGCAGCGGCAGGAACTCCAGCTGGTCCTTGAGTTCGGCAAGGTCGCCGTTGAAGTGCACGCGCGCGGTGATCTCGTCTTCCAGCGTCAGATCCACGCGCCCGGCCTGCAGCATCAGCGCCGCATTGACGAAGCTGAACACCGGCACCCGCTGCAGTTTCGGGTCGCTGTTGAAGGCCTCGGAATAGGCGTAACCACGCACCATGGCGATGCGATACGGGTAGAGATCGGCCAGTTTGGCGAAGGTGATGGGCGCGCCCCGGCGCTTGATCAGGCGCACGCGGTTGACCATATAGGGTTCGGAATACACGGCGAAAGCCTCGCGCTCCGCCGCGTACCAGGCATCGGCCACCAGGTCGTATTCGCCATTCGCCACGCCATGCAGGACACGCGGCCAGGGCACCTCGATGTATTCGCTGGCGTAGCCGGCACGCTTGAGCGCGGCCTGCACCAGGTGCACCGCCACGCCGTTGCCCGGCAACTGGCGGTCCGCGTAGGGCGGCCAACGGTCGGCGGCGACGCGCAACACTTCCCCGGCCCGCGCCGCGCTGGAAACGCACAGGAACAACAGGATCAGCAGCAGGCGCAGCGGCATCGAGGGGGTATCGTCCAGGGAGTAGCTTTCAAGACTAGACGCTGCCCACGGGGCCGCACCAACCTCAGAACAGCATCGCCGCGCGCAGGCTCATGCCACCGCCGGTCTCGGGGACCACCGTCAGGTTGTAGCGGTCGCGCTCGGGCCCTTCGAGGAACAGGTTGTAGGTGAAGTTGGCGAAGAAGTTGCCCACCGCCATGCCCACCAGCACGTCCGTGGGGTAGTGCTTGTCGCCCTCGACCCGCGCCAGCGCCGTCAGCCCATCGAGCGTGTAGAGCCCGGCCTTGGCGGTGTAGCGCAGGGTCGGGTCCATGTCGATGTAGTCCAGGTTGCGCCGGGTGAAGCTGGTGTGCACGGCGGTGACGGCGGTGTGCTTGGACGGGAAGGAGTCGTCGGGAACGCCATCGGGGCGCTCGCGTCCGGACCACTCCTTGGCCTCCTCGACGAATCCGGTCACGGCGTAGCGATCCGCCGCCAGCAGGGCCAGGTTGCGCCCGCGCCAGCTCCATTTCTCCTCGGTGTCCGCCTCTTTCGGCGCGGCAATCAGGGCACTGGCTACGCTCAGCCCGGTGGCAAGATTGAGCATGTGGTCGGCGGCCTGGTTGGCATCGCCACCGAAGAACCAGTCGTGATCGCTCGCCGAGCGTTGCCATTTGTGGTCCCAGTTTCCGGCGGCGATCACCGCGGCGCCGGCCACCGGTCCCCAGACATCCGGGCTGACCACCGCGCGCTGGGCGGAGTCGCCCACTCGCGACCAGCTCATCTGAGGTGCGCCTGCGCAACCGAGCAGGCCAGTGGCAACGGCCAGCGTCAGGGCCGTCAGCAGGGTAGGTTTCATCATTTCCCCCAGGGCGCCCACTTCGTCCTGGAATGGACGCGTCAATGCATGAGCCTGGAACTATAGACGCTGACTATCCGAAGGAATTTGCCTTCAGTCAGGCTTGTTCGACTTGCCGCCGGGCTCCAGCAGGCCCCTGAGCAACTCGATGGGCATGGGGAAGACGATGGTGGAGTTCTTGTCGCCGGCGATCGAGCCCAGCGTCTGCATGTAGCGCAACTGCATGGCGCCGGACTGGCGGCTGAGCATCTCGGCGGCCTGCATCAGCTTCTCGGACGCCTGCAGCTCGCCCTCGGCATGGATGACCTTGGCCCGCCGTTCCCGCTCCGCCTCGGCCTGGCGCGCAATGGCGCGGATCATCGACTCGTTGAGATCGACGTGCTTGATCTCGACGTTGGCGACCTTGATGCCCCAGGCGTCGGTCTGCGCATCGAGGACCTTCTGGATGTCCATGTTGAGCCGCTCGCGCTCGGCCAGCATCTCGTCCAGCTCGTGCTTGCCCAGCACCGCGCGCAGGGTGGTCTGCGCCAGCTGGCTGGTGGCGGCGAGGAAGTTCTCCACCTGGATGATCGCCTTCTGCGGGTCGAGCACGCGGAAGTACACCACCGCATTGACCTTCACCGAGACGTTGTCGCGGGAGATCACGTCCTGCGGCGGCACGTCGAGCACCACCGTGCGCAGGTCGACCCGGACCATCTGCTGCACCACCGGAATCACCAGCACCAGCCCCGGCCCCTTCACCTTCCAGAAGCGGCCCAGCTGGAACACCACCCCACGCTCGTATTCACGCAGGATTCGCAGCGCGCTGAGTACCAGGAACAGCAGCAGGATCAGCGCCACCAACAGCCCGAAGGGAAAACCCATCACACACCTCCTGAATCGTCGTTGGCCGCCACTTCGAGGCTCAGGCCGTTACGCGCCATCACCCGCACCCGCTGGCCACTGTGCAGCGGCCGGTTGGCGTGGACCTGCCACTGCTCGCCCTGCAGCAGCACCCAGCCGGCGCAGGGATCGTCATCGGCCACCCACTGGATGGTCGCCAGGCTCCCCACCAGGCCCGCCGGACCGCTGACCACGGCGCGGCGGCGCGCCTTGAGCGCAACACTGAGGACACCGGCGATGAACAGCGCGCTGACAGTCGCCAACGCCACCACCAGCCCCAGGGGAATGCCGTAGCCGGGAGCGTCGGTGTCCACCAGGATCAGCGCGCCGACCACGAAGGCGGCAATGCCGCCCAGCCCGAGGGCGCCGAAGCTGGGCATGAAGGCTTCGCCGACCATGAAGGCCAGGCCGAGCAGGATCAGCGCCATCCCGGCATAGCTCACCGGCAGCATCTGCAGTGCGTACAGCCCCAGCAGCAGGCAGATCGCACCGAGCACGCCGGGCAGCGTCATGCCGGGATTGGCGAACTCGAAGATCAGCCCGTAAATGCCGATCATCATCAGGATCAGCGCCACGCTGGGATCGGTGATCACCGCCAGCAGCCTGGTCCGCCAGTCCGCCTCACGCTGCACCAGCGCCGCTCCAGCCACCTGCAGGCGCAGGTCGTGACCTTCGACGCTGACGCTGCGGCCGTCGATCATGGTCAGCAGCATGGGAATGTCCGGCGCCACCACATCCACCACCCTCTCCTTCAGCGCCTCGTCCGCCGCCAGGCTGACCGCCTCGCGCACCGCGCGTTCGGCCCACTCCGCGTTGCGTCCGCGCAGTTGCGCCAGGCCACGGATATAGGCCGAGGCATCGTTGATCTGCTTGCGTTCGAGGGTGCTGCGGTTGTCGTCAGGCTTGGCGGCGCCCTTGTCCTGCGAGTGTTCGGGGTCGGGCATGCCGATCGCTATCGGCGTCGCCGCGCCCAGGTTGGTGCCCGGCGCCATCGCCGCGATGTGGCAGGCGTAGAGGATGTAGGTCCCAGCACTGGCGGCCCGCGCACCGCCGGGGGCGACGTAGCCGGCCACCGGCACCGGGCTGACCAGGATCGCCTTGACGATGCTGCGCATCGCGCTGTCCAGCCCGCCGGGGGTGTCCATGCGCAGCACCACCAGCGCCGCGCCCTCACCGGCGGCGCGATTGATGCCACGCACCACGTAGTCGGCGGTCGCCGGCCCGATGGCGCCGTCCACATCCAGCACCACCGCCGTGGGAGCCGCCAGCGTCCCGCCCGCGCCAAGCAGCAGGAAACAGGCGAGTCGACGGAGCAGCCTCAACATGGCGCCTCCCGGCCGCAGCCGGCGGGCGCCGCAGCGAATGGATGGACGACGCCCTTCCCTAAAGCATAGCCCTCCGGGTCCGGCCTCCCGCCAGAAACGAAAAACCCCGCCGAAGCGGGGTTTCTCGTGAGCCGTAGCGAATCAGCCGTTGAAGACGTCTTCGACGGACTTCAGCGGGTAGTGCTTCGGATACGGCAGGGTCGCCACGCCGGTCTCGATGGCGGCCTTGGCCACGGCGTCGGAAACGACGGTGATCAGGCGCTTGTCCATCGGCTTCGGAATGATGTACTCGCGGCCGAACTCCAGGGCGCTCACGCCGTAGGCGTCGCACACGTCCTTGGGTACCGGCTGCTTGGCCAGGTCACGCAGGGCCAGGGCGGCGGCGATCTTCATCTCTTCGTTGATGCGGGTGGCGCGTACGTCCAGGGCACCGCGGAAGATGAAGGGGAAGCCCAGCACGTTGTTCACCTGGTTCGGGTAGTCCGAACGGCCGGTGGCCATGATCACGTCATTGCGGGTGGCGTGGGCCAGTTCCGGCTTGATTTCCGGGTCCGGGTTGGAGCAGGCGAAGACGATCGGGTTGGGTGCCATGCGGCTGAGGTCTTCGGCGCTCAGCAGGTTGGCGCCGGACAGCCCGACGAACACGTCGGCGCCATCCAGGGCGTCGGACAGGGTGCGCTTGTCGGTCTCGGTGGCGAACACAGCCTTGTACTGGTTCAGGTCGTTACGGCCAGCGTGGATCACGCCCTGGCGGTCGATCATGTAGATGTTCTCGACCTTGGCGCCCATGCTCACCAGCAGCTTCATGCAGGAGATGGCGGCAGCGCCGGCGCCCAGGCAGACGATCTTCGCGGACTCCAGCTTCTTGCCGGCGATTTCCAGGGCGTTGAGCATGCCGGCGGCGGTCACGATGGCGGTGCCGTGCTGGTCATCGTGGAACACCGGGATGTCGCACTGTTCGATCAGCGCGCGCTCGATCTCGAAGCACTCGGGTGCCTTGATGTCTTCCAGGTTGATGCCGCCGAAGGTGATGGAGATGCGCTTGACGGTATCGATGAAGGCCTGCGGGCTTTCGGCGTCGACTTCGATGTCGAACACGTCGACACCGGCGAAGCGCTTGAACAGCACGCCTTTGCCTTCCATGACCGGCTTGGAGGCCAGCGGGCCGAGGTTGCCCAGACCGAGGATGGCGGTGCCATCGGAAATGACCGCGACCAGGTTGCCCTTGCCGGTGTACTTGAAGGCCAGCTCCGGATCACGCGCGATTTCGCGGACCGGCTCGGCAACACCCGGGCTGTACGCCAGCGACAGGTCGCGGGCGGTGGCGGTCGGCTTGGTCAGCTCGACGCTCAGTTTACCGGGGCGGGGTTGGGCGTGATATTCGAGGGCAGCGGTCTTGAGATCAGACATTTGGGCACTTCCGCTTTTGTTACTTGTTGGACAGACGGGGGTCCGAGCATACGCAGAAAGCCCGCACCTGCCAAGGTAGCCCAAGCCCCTGCTGTCAAGACCTCTAGCGTACGACCTTCAGCCAATCTCCAGATTTTGGCCGGCCGATTGGATACAAGTCATTCAATAAGCGTATACGATTTATCGAGTCAGTTTCCAGACCCGGCCCCGCTTTCGCAAACTCCTCGACAGTCTGCCCGGATTTGACCTGAACGACGGCGATCCGGCGCGGTTGCGCCAGTTTCTTCTCGTCCGCGCGCAGCGGCCGGAAGCTGCGGATCACCTGCAGGAACTGGTCGTCCACGCTCTCCAGGGAGGCGCGGCCTTTGACCGCACCCACGAACAGGTAGGCGCGATCCTTCTGGTAGATCACCGCGACGCGGCGCGCGGGCGAGCCGGGCACCACGCCGGTGGCGACGTCCAGGCCGGCCTGCTGGAAGCTCTCCTCCCCCGCCAGGCGGCCGCCCGCGCCCTTGCGCAGGAACTCCGCCGGCGTCAGCTGGCCATCGCGCTGCACCAGCTTCATGCCGATGTAGGCCTGCTGGTCGGCGGTGAAGCCCACCAGGGCGGTCGGCTGGTTGAGAATGCCCCAGCCCGCCGGGTAGGTCAGGGTGAAGTCCAGCTCGGAGTGGTAGAAGCTCTGCCCGCGGCGTACGCCACTGGAGGCCGAGTCGCCGAAGGGCATGCCGTCGATGGCCTTCAGGTAGCGCTCGGCGCCGACTTCACGCTGGCCGCTGCCGGCCAGGGCCTGGGCCGGACCGATCACCTGTTTCAGGCGCTGATCGTTGTCCGGGTGGGTGTCGAACAGGCCGTGGTAGCCCACCGGCTGGGTGGCCTGGCCCTTGCGCCTGGCCTCGTCGCGGGCGAAGTCTTCCTGGTTCTTCAACACCCGCACCACCTGGATCATCGCAGTGGGGTCGTAGCCGGCGCGAGCCAGGTATTTGGCGCCCAGTCCGTCCGCTTCCAGCTCCATGTCGCGGCCATAGCCGCGCACGAAGGCGGTACCCAGCACGTTGGTGAGGTCGGCGGCGGCGCCAACCCCGGTGCCGATGGCCACGGCCTGGCCGAGGATGTTCCAGGCGCTGGACTGGCTCTGCTGGCGCACGCTGTGGCGGGCGGTGACGTGGCCGACTTCGTGGCCGAGCACCGCAGCCAGCTCCGCTTCCGAGCCCAGGTAGGCCATCAGGCCGCGATGGATGTAGACGTAACCGCCGGGCAGGGCGAAGGCGTTGATGTCCGGGGTGTCGATGACGGTGAAGTGGTATTGCAGGTTGGGCCGGTCGCCGGCGCGGGCGACCCGTTCGCCGACCTGCTGCACGTAGGCCTGCAGCTTCTCGTCCTCGTAGCGCGGGTACTGCTTGAGGATTTCCTGGCTGTACTTCTGCCCCAGGCCGAGCTCCTCCTGCTCGCTCATCATCACGAAGTCGGTCTTGCCGGTGGCCGGGTTGACCGCGCAGCCCGCCAGGACGCTCAGCAGCGCCAGCAGGGCAAGGATTCCGAACGAGCGCACGCTCATGGCAATACCTCCATCATCGCCGGGTCGGTCAAAGGCAGCATCCAGCGTGCCTGTCCTGGTTTGATTGCACCGCGCTCGGACCGGTCGATCACCCAGCCGCGCGCTTCCACCTGTCGACCGCGCAGGTCACGCAGGGTTGCACTGTCGAAGTTCTTCAGCAGCCGTGGATCGATACGCAGCACCAGCGGGCCATCGAGATCGATCCACAGGCCACCGCCGTTACGCTGCACCTGTTCGACGCGACCGCGAACCACGGCAAAGCCGCTGTCGTGGAGTTGCTGCGCCGCCTGCACCGGCGGACGCTTCCACAGCCCCAGCCCGGCGCTGCGCGCCTCGCGCTCGGCAGCCTGCTGGCAGGCGGTGAGATCGGTATTCGGCGCAATAGCTACAAGGTAGCCCAGACCTTCGGCGAGCAGGCGGGATTCGAGATTGTCGCCGCGGGAATCATAGGCGTGGGCCAGGGTGCGGCCGTACTTGTCCTTGCCCTGGCGGCCGCTGACAAGGCCGACCTCGCCGTCGCTGGCCGCCACCAGCGCCTGCAAGCGACGCTGTGCGGCAACGGCGAAGGGCTCTTCCGGGCGCCCGCGATGGGCCAGCTCCGGGGCGTTCACGCCGATCAGGCGCACGCTGCGGCCATCGGCGAGCTTCAGGGTGTCGCCGTCCACCACCCGCGCCACGCGCACCGTTTCGGGCGACTCGGGCTTCGGGCAGGCAGCGGCAGCCCCGTCCGCCGCAAAGCAGACGGCCATAAAAAAGGCGCCCACGAGGGACGCCTTTTTCGAGATACCGTGAAAAACCATCGAGGGCCTTTCCCGGAAATCGATCTTACTTCTTGCCACCGAACATGGCGAAACGCTGGTTGAAGCGATCGATACGGCCGCCGGTGTCGACGACTTTCTGCTTGCCGGTGTAGAACGGGTGGCACTCGGAGCAGACGTCCAGGTGGATGCTCTTGCACAGGGTCGAACGGGTCTTGATCACGTTGCCGCAGCTGCAGGTAGCTTCGATTTCTTCGTACGCGGGATGGATTTCCGGTTTCATGATGTCTTCTCTCTGGTTGGTGTGCCGCCACCCAGTCTCTGTCAGAAGCCGAGCCACGGTCATCGAGGACCGCAGGCGGGATCTTTACCGGGCACCGCACAAATTAAGGGCGTGGATCATACCAGAGCTGTTTTTCCACGCAAGTCAAGCCTCGACCGATGGTCGCCGGGTGCTAAGATCGCCGCTCCCCGCCGCTCCGGAATCCGCCGCGTGCCCTCACCAGCCATTCTACGCCTCGCCCTGCCCTCGCCGCTGCGCCGCCTGTTCTACTACCTGCCCCCGCGCGGCGTCGATGTGTCGCGCCTGCAGCCGGGCGTGCGGCTGCGCGTGCCATTCGGCCGCCGCGAGATGGTCGGCGTGCTGGTGGACAAGGTGGAAACTTCCGACGTGCCGGCGGACAAGCTGCGCCCCGCCCTGGCCGTGCTCGACCGCGAACCGCCGATGCCGGCACACCTGCTGGAGCTGTGCCGCTGGACCGCGCAGTACTATCAGCACAGCCTGGGCGACACGCTGTCCTGGGCGCTGCCCAACCTGTTGCGCCAGGGCGACCCCGCCGAGGTGCGCCAGCAGCGCTTCTGGCATGCCGAACCCGGCGCCCGCGAGGACGACCCGCGCCTGGCTCGCGCGCCGCGCCAGCGCGAGACGCTGAAGGTTCTCAAGCAGCACCCCCACGGCGTCGCCCACGAACTGCTCAGCCAGTTGCAGATCAACAAGGACAGCCTCGACCTGCTGCAGGAAAAGGGGCTGGTCTCGCTGGAGGTACGCGTCCACAGCGTGCCGCCGCACCACGGCCCGTGGCTCGCGCAAGCCGAGCTGCCGCTCAATGCCGAGCAGCGCGCCGCCTTCGAGTCCGTGCGCGCCGGTTTCGGCGGCTTCCACAGCTTCCTCCTGGCCGGCGTCACCGGCAGCGGCAAGACCGAGGTCTACCTGCAGCTGATCCGCGAAACCCTGGAGGCCGGCAAGCAGGCGCTGGTGCTGATCCCCGAGATCAACCTCGGCCCGCAGACCCTCTCGCGCTTCGAGCGTCGCTTCAATGCGCGCATCGCCCTGCTGCACTCGGCGCTGACCGACCGCGAGCGCCTCGACGCCTGGCTCGCCGCCCGCGATGGCGAGGCGGACATCATCATCGGCACCCGCTCGGCGCTGTTCACCCCACTGAAGAGTCCGGGGCTGATCATCATCGACGAGGAGCACGACGCTTCCTATAAACAGCAGGAAGGCCTGCGCTACCACGCCCGCGACCTGGCCATGGTGCGCGCACGACTGGAGAACGTGCCAATCCTGCTGGGCTCGGCCACGCCGGCGCTGGAAAGCCTGCACAACGCCCAGAGCGGCCGCTACGGCCTGCTGCGCCTGACCCAGCGGGCCGGCGGCGCGCACCAGCCGAAGTTCCAGCGCCTGGACGTGAAGAGCCTGCCGCTGGATTCGGGCATCTCCATGCCGCTGCAACGCTCGATCAAGGAAACCCTGGCCGCCGGCCAGCAGGTGCTGGTCTACCTGAACCGCCGCGGCTTCGCCCCGACCCTGCTGTGCCACGACTGCGGCTGGATCAGCCAGTGCCCGCGCTGCGACGCGCGAATGACCGTGCACCAGGGCAGTGGCGAGTTGCGTTGCCACCACTGCGACCACCGCGAGCGGCCGCCGCGCAACTGCCCGAAATGCGGCACCGTGGACCTGCGCCCGGTGGGTGCCGGCACCGAGCGCGCCGAGGAGCGCCTGCGCATCCTCTTCCCCGATTACCCGGTGCTGCGCATCGACCGTGACAGCACCTCGCGCAAGCACGCCATGCGCGACCTCTTCGCCACCATCAACAAAGGCGAGCCGTGCATCCTGGTCGGCACCCAGATGCTCGCCAAGGGGCACCACTTCCCGCGCGTCACCCTGGTGGCGATCCTCGATGCCGACGGCGGGCTGTTCTCCGCCGACTTCCGCGCAAGCGAACGCATGGCCCAGCAGATCGTCCAGGTCGCCGGCCGCGCCGGGCGCGCCGAGGAACCGGGCCGCGTGCTGATCCAGACCCACCTGGCCGACCACCCGCTGCTGGTGCAGCTCACCGAACAGGGCTACTTCGCCTTCGCCGACCAGGCCCTGGCCGAACGCCGCGCCGCCGGCCTGCCACCCTTCGCGCACCTGGCGCTGCTGCGCGCCGAGGCGCACAAGCCGGGGCAGGCCGAAGGCTTCCTCGATGAAGCCTGCGCCGAAGCGGAGCGCTTGCAGGCCACGCTGGGCAGCGACGTGGAGCTTCTCGGCCCGGTGCCGGCGCCCATGGAACGCCGCGCCGGCCGCTACCGCGCCCAGCTGCTACTGATGAGCCCCGCCCGCGCACCGCTGCACCGCCTGCTCACGCCCTGGCTGCAGACGCTCGAAGGCATGCCCAGCGGACGCCAGGTGCGCTGGTCGCTGGACGTCGACCCGATCGATCTTTTCTGACGATTCGCCCGGACGATCTCTTCCCAAGAAACCGCCCGGCCTTGCGCATCCGTCCTGCATTGACTTCCATCAGCCGCGACGGACGGCACAGCGGCGAGACTGAGCAAGGAGTGCGCCGCGGTTGGCAAGCCATGCCCAGCCACGGATAATGCGCGGTTCTGAGCCCGATAACCGGTCGCGCGCGCCGGATGCACGCGAGCACGGAGAAAACCATGAAAGACACGATTCGCCACCTGATCCAGCAAGCCCTTGTCAGCCTCACCGAAGACGGCACCCTGCCGGCCGGCCTGACGCCCGACATCCAGGTGGAGAACACCAAGGACCGAACCCACGGGGACTTCGCCAGCAACATCGCCATGATGCTGGCCAAGCCGGCCGGCATGAAGCCGCGCGACCTCGCCACCAAGCTGGTCGAGGCGCTGCCGCAGAGCCCGGAAGTGGCCAAGGTCGAGATCGCCGGTCCCGGCTTCCTGAATTTCTTCCAGGACCAGGCCTGGCTCGCCGCCAGCCTCGACAAGGCCCTGGCCGACGGTCACATCGGCGTGCGCAAGGCCGGTGCCGCGCAGCGCGTGGTGGTCGACCTGTCCTCGCCGAACCTGGCCAAGGAAATGCACGTCGGCCACCTGCGCTCGACCATCATCGGCGACGCCGTCAGCCGCGTGCTGGAATTCCTCGGCGACACCGTGATCCGCCAGAACCACGTGGGCGACTGGGGCACCCAGTTCGGCATGCTGCTGGCCTACCTGGAAGAACAGCCGGTGGACGCCCAGGCCGAGCTGCACGACCTGGAAGTCTTCTACCGCGCCGCCAAGAAGCGCTTCGACGAGTCCCCCGAGTTCGCCGACCGCGCCCGTGAGCTGGTGGTGAAGCTGCAGGCCAACGATCCCAAGTGCATCGCCCTGTGGACCCGTTTCAACGACATCTCCCTGTCCCACTGCCAGAAGGTCTACGACCTGCTGGGCGTGAAGCTGACCATGGCCGACGTGAAGGGCGAGAGCGCCTACAACGACGACCTGGCCAACGTGGTCGCCGACCTCACCGCCAAGGGCCTGCTGGTCGAGAGCGACGGCGCCCTGTGCGTGTTCCTCGACGAGTTCAAGAATGCCGAAGGCGAGCCGCTGCCGGTGATCGTGCAGAAGGCCGGCGGCGGTTATCTCTACGCCACCACCGACCTCGCCGCCATGCGCTACCGCCACAAGGTGCTGCACGCCGACCGCGTGCTGTACTTCGTCGACCAGCGCCAGGCCCTGCACTTCCAGCAGGTGTTCGAAGTGGCCCGCCGCGCCGGCTTCGTCCCGGCCAGCATGGAGCTGGAGCACATGGGCTTCGGCACCATGAACGGCGCCGATGGCAAGCCGTTCAAGACCCGCGACGGCGGCACCGTGAAGCTGATCGATCTGCTGATCGAGGCCGAGGAGCGCGCCTACACCCTGGTGAAGGGCAAGAACCCCGACTTCAGCGAGCAGGATCTGCGCCAGATCGCCCATGCCGTCGGCATCGGCGCGGTGAAGTACGCCGACCTGTCCAAGCATCGCACCAGCGACTACAGCTTCAACTTCGACCTGATGCTGAGCTTCGAAGGCAACACCGCGCCGTACCTGCTGTATGCGTACACCCGCGTGGCGAGCATCTTCCGCAAGCTGGGCAAGGGCTACGACGAAGTGGGCGGAAGGATCAATCTCCAGCAGCCCCAGGAAATCGCCCTGGCCGCGCAGCTGGCGCAGTTCACCGATCTGCTCAACAACGTGGCGGTCAAGGGTGTGCCGCACATCCTCTGCGCCTACCTGTACGAGCTGGCCGGCCTGTTCTCCAGCTTCTACGAGCACTGCCCGATCCTCGCAGCCGAGGACCCGGCGCAACAGGAAAGCCGCCTGCGCCTCGCCGCGCTGACCGGCCGTACCCTCAAGCAGGGCCTGGAGCTGCTGGGCCTGGAAACCCTGGAGCGCATGTAAGCACCCATGGCGAAGAAGAAACCCGCTCCCAAGCGCGGCGCCAGCCGCTACCAGGCCCCGGCCAAGAAGAGTTCGGTCCCCGGCTGGGTCTGGCTGGTCGCCGGCCTGGCCATCGGCGGCTTCATCATGTTCCTGATGAAGCTGGAGCCGGGTCGCAACGACGTCAAACGCGAGAAGCCCGAGGCGCCCAAGGCCGTCGTGGGCTCCAACAAGCCGTCGGGCACCGTGCAGCAGCAACAGCCCGGCGCGCCGACCGGGGTGAAGCCCAAGTACGACTTCTACACCCTGCTGCCGGGCTCGGAAGTCGCGGTTCCGCCCGAGGCCGTACCGCCGCCGGCCAAGCCTGCGCAACCGCAGCAGCCGCCGACCGTGGTCGCCACCAAGGAAGAAGCCGAGAAGATCGACACCCAGCGCGCCCTGGCCGCCCTGAGCGGGCAGAATCCGCCGCCGCCCGCGGTGGTCAAGCCTGCCGCTACCCCGGCCACTCCGGCTGGCGCCGCCACCGCCAACCCGGCGGCGACGGCGCAGAAGCAGGCGCAACCGCAGCCCCCGGCAACCCCGACCGCACCGGCCAAGCCCACGCCGCCGCCGGCCGTGGCCGCCACCCAGTACTACCTGCAGGCCGGCTCGTTCCGTAAGCAGTCCGACGCCGACCACCTGCGCGCGCAGATCATCATGATGGGCCAGAACGCCCGCGTGGAATCCGGCACCGTGCGCGACGAAACCTGGTACCGGGTGATGGTCGGCCCCTATGGCGACCGCACCAAGGCCTCGGCCGCGCAGAAGCAGCTGGCCGGCAACGGCTTCAGCAATCTGCTGTTACAGCAGCGCCAGACCCGCTGATCCCTCCAGGAATCGAGCCCTGCGCCGACAGGCGGCGCGCGAAAAGCGCGTTCACCGCTCGGCGCAGGACTTGAACCCCGCCTTTGTAGTCCCCATCTGACTCTGCATTCGGGCACATCGCCCCGCAGTGTGGAGTAAGACCCTTGACCACCATCGTATCTGTCCGCCGTAACGGCAAAGTCGTCATGGGCGGCGACGGCCAGGTTTCCCTGGGCAACACCGTGATGAAAGGCAACGCGAAGAAAGTCCGCCGCCTGTACCACGGTGAAGTGCTGGCCGGCTTCGCCGGCGCCACCGCCGATGCCTTCACCCTCTTCGAACGTTTCGAGCAGCAACTGGAGAAACACCAGGGCCACCTGGTGCGTGCGGCCGTCGAACTGGCCAAGGACTGGCGTACCGACCGTTCCCTGAGCCGACTGGAAGCCATGCTCGCCGTGGCCAACAAGGACGCCTCCCTGATCATCACCGGCAACGGCGACGTGGTCGAACCCGAGCATGGCCTGATCGCCATGGGTTCGGGCGGCGGCTTCGCCCAGGCAGCGGCCATGGCCCTGCTGCAGAAGGCCAGCGACGACATGAGCGCCCGCGAGATCGCCGAGACCGCCCTGAACATCGCCGGCTCCATCTGCGTGTTCACCAACCAGAACCTGACCATCGAGGAGCTCGACAGCGCCATCTGAGGCGTTGTCGTTCCGGAGTAACGCATCAAATGTCCATGACTCCCCGTGAGATCGTCCACGAACTCAACCGTCACATCATCGGCCAGGAAGACGCCAAGCGCGCCGTGGCCATCGCCCTGCGCAACCGCTGGCGGCGCATGCAGCTGCCCGCCGAGCTGCGCGCCGAGGTGACGCCGAAGAACATCCTGATGATCGGCCCGACCGGCGTCGGCAAGACCGAGATCGCCCGTCGCCTGGCCAAGCTGGCCAACGCCCCCTTCATCAAGGTCGAAGCGACCAAGTTCACCGAAGTCGGCTACGTCGGCCGTGACGTCGAGTCGATCATCCGCGACCTCGCCGATGCCGCGATCAAGATGCTCCGCGAGCAGGAAGTGCAGAAGGTGAAGTACCGCGCCGAAGATGCCGCCGAAGAGCGCATCCTCGACGCCCTGCTGCCGCCGGCGCGCACCGGGGGCTTCGGCGACGAGCCGCCGCGCGAGGATTCCAACACCCGTCAGCTGTTCCGCAAGCGTCTGCGCGAAGGCCAGCTGGACGACAAGGAAATCGACGTCGAAGTGGCCGACATTCCCTCGGGTGTGGAAATCATGGCCCCGCCCGGCATGGAAGAAATGACCAACCAGCTGCAGAACCTCTTCTCCAACATGGGCAAGGGCAAGCGCAAGACCCGCAAGCTGAAGGTCGCCGAGGCCATGAAGCTGATCCGCGACGAGGAAGCCCAGCGCCTGGTCAATGAAGAAGACCTCAAGGCCCGCGCCCTGGAAGCGGTGGAGCAGAACGGCATCGTCTTCATCGACGAGATCGACAAGATCGCCAAGCGTGCCAACGCCGGCGGCGCCGACGTTTCCCGCGAGGGTGTGCAGCGCGACCTGCTGCCGCTGATCGAGGGCTGTACCGTGAACACCAAGCTGGGCATGGTGAAGACCGACCACATCCTGTTCATCGCCTCGGGCGCATTCCACCTGTCCAAGCCCAGCGACCTGGTGCCGGAACTGCAGGGCCGCCTGCCGATCCGCGTCGAGCTCAAAGCCCTGACCCCGAGCGACTTCGAGCGCATCCTCAAGGAGCCGCACGCCTCGCTGACCGAGCAGTACACCGCGCTGCTCAACACCGAGGGCCTGGGCATCGAGTTCGCCGCCGACGGCATCAAGCGCCTGGCGGAGATCGCCTACCAGGTCAACGAGAAGACCGAGAACATCGGTGCCCGTCGCCTGCACACCCTGCTCGAACGCCTGCTGGAAGAGGTGTCCTTCGACGCCGCCGACCTGGCCAGCGAGCACAGCGACAAGCCGATCGTGATCGACGCGGCCTACGTCAACGGCCACCTGGGCGAACTGGCCCAGGACGAAGACCTGTCCCGCTATATCCTGTAAGCGATCCGCATCGTTGCGACGGGGCACCTCAGGGCGCCCCGCTCGTTTGTGCCGGCGCTACAATGGCCACACGCACGTATCAGGAGCCGTCCATGCGCATTCCCACCGCCATCAAGCTGCACAAGGCCTCGAAGAAGCTTTCGCTGACTTATGGGGAGCAGTCCTACGACCTCTCGGCCGAGTTCCTACGCGTGCACTCCCCTTCGGCGGAGGTGCAGGGGCATGGCAATCCGGTGCTGCAGGTCGGCAAGCTCAATGTCGGCCTGTCCGGACTGGAGCCCGCCGGGCAATACGCACTGAAACTGACCTTCGACGACGGCCACGACAGCGGGCTGTTCACCTGGGACTACCTGTACGAACTGTGCACCCGCCAGGACGAGATGTGGGCGGATTACCTGGCCCAGTTGGAGAAAGCCGGGAAGTCGCGCGATCCGTCGGAGTCGGTGGTCAAGCTGATGCTGTAGGTTCCGCCTGTAGGCGCGATCGCGGACAAGGTCCGCTCCTACACCGGGAGCGTAGGGCGTATAAGGTTCGACGTTATACGCCGCCTAACCGTGGCTTCCGGCCGCGCAGGCTTCAACCAGGAATCTGTCATCGAGCGCTTCGAACCCAACCACTGCGCCAACTGACGATCCTGGTGTATCGGCGTACAACCGCGAACGGTTGTACGCCCTACGAATGCGCAGACAGTTGCCCCGGCAAGCAAGCCCCTCCAACTCATTCGAAATTTCCCTCCCCCCTCCTCCGCACAAACCTTCGTCGGGCAATCACCTTGGGGCACGCCATTTGCAACATTCGCCATGCAGACTGGTTCTTGCGTGGTTGCCGTGGACGAGTTCGGAGGATCCCCCCTCTCTAGAGCGCGTTTTCTAACTTTTCCCGACATACTCCTAGGAGAAGGCCCACGCTGCACCAGCTTGCGCGGTGAAGGAAACTCGGGTAACCAAGACAGTGCAATGCACCGCACTTGAGGTTCCTGACTTCCAGTGACGCCGCCAAGTGATGAACCGCGTGGAGTGTTCTCCACGTTCCGCCAACCCGAGCAGTACTTGGCCGCGTCACTCCAGATGAGCCTCGCCAGTATTCGTCTCAGGACAATGGAGCGTCGCCGATGACCCAGAAAAAGAACAACGATCTGCCTCAGCAAGCCGCGGAAAACACACTCAACCTCAACCCGGTGATCGGCATTCGCGGCAAGGACCTGCTTACGTCTGCCCGCATGGTGCTGCTGCAAGCGATCAAGCAGCCTTTCCACAGTGCCAAGCACGTGACCCATTTCGGCCTGGAGCTGAAGAACGTGCTGCTCGGCAAATCCGAACTCAAGCCGGCCGACGACGATCGCCGCTTCAACGACCCGGCCTGGAGCCAGAACCCGCTCTACCGCCGCTACCTGCAGACCTACCTGGCCTGGCGCAAGGAACTGCATTCGTGGATCGGCGACAGCGACCTCTCGTCGCAGGACATCAGCCGCGGCCAGTTCGTCATCAACCTGATGACCGAGGCCATGGCGCCGACCAACACGCTGTCCAACCCGGCGGCGGTCAAGCGCTTCTTCGAGACTGGCGGCAAGAGCCTGCTCGACGGCCTCACCCACCTGGCCAAGGACCTGGTGAACAACGGCGGCATGCCCAGCCAGGTGAACATGGAAGCCTTCGAGGTCGGCAAGAACCTGGCCCTGACCGAAGGCGCGGTGGTGTTCCGCAACGACGTGCTGGAGCTGATCCAGTACAAGCCGATCACCGAGAGCGTGCATGAACGCCCGCTGCTGGTGGTACCGCCGCAGATCAACAAGTTCTACGTCTTCGACCTGTCGCCGGAGAAGAGCCTGGCGCGCTTCTGCCTGCGCAACAGCGTGCAGACCTTCATCGTCAGCTGGCGCAACCCGACCAAGGCGCAACGCGAATGGGGCCTGACCACCTACATCGAGGCGCTCAAGGAAGCCATCGACGTGGTCCTGGCCATCACCGGCAGCAAGGACCTGAACATGCTCGGCGCCTGCTCCGGCGGCATCACCACGGTGACGCTGCTCGGCCACTACGCGGCCCAGGGCGAGGAGAAGGTGCATGCCTTCACCCAGATGGTCAGCGTGCTCGACTTCGAGCTGAATACCCAGGTCGCGCTGTTCGCCGACGAGAAGACCCTGGAAGCCGCCAAGCGCCGCTCGTACCAGTCCGGCGTCCTGGAAGGCAAGGACATGGCCAAGGTGTTCGCCTGGATGCGGCCCAACGACCTGATCTGGAACTACTGGGTCAACAACTACCTGCTGGGCAACGAGCCGCCGGCCTTCGACATACTGTTCTGGAACAACGACACCACCCGCCTGCCGGCCGCGCTGCACGGCGAGCTGGTGGAGATGTTCAAGACCAATCCGCTGACCCGCGCAGGCGCGCTGGAAGTGTCCGGCACGCCGATCGACCTCAAGCAGGTCACCTGCGATTTCTACTGCGTGGCCGGCCTGTCCGACCACATCACGCCCTGGGAAGCCTGCTACCGCTCCGCGCGGCTGCTGGGTGGCAAGTGTGAGTTCATCCTGTCCAACAGCGGGCACATCCAGAGCATCCTCAACCCGCCGGGCAACCCCAAGGCACGCTTCATGACCGGACCTGAGCTTTCCGCCGATCCGAAGACCTGGCAGGAAAACGCCAGCAAGCATGCCGACTCCTGGTGGCTGCACTGGCAGAACTGGCTGGCCGAGCGCTCGGGCAAGACCCGCAAGGCGCCCACCGCGCTGGGCAACAAGGCCCACCCGGCCGCCGAAGCCGCCCCCGGAACCTACGTACACGAACGATGAAGACAGAACCTGTCCCGCCCGTCGGCGCCGCCCTGGACGACGCCTCCCCGCAACCGACAGCGACCACCGAAGTGGTCGCCGGGCCCCGCCGCGCCAAAACCCGGCGCAGCAGCCCGGAGGTGTTGCCGGACAAGGCGCCGGCCGCCCAGCCCTTCGAGTTCCGCACCATCGAACTCGACGGGCAGACCATCCGCACCGCCGTGCGGCCGGGCAAGACACACATGACGCCGCTGCTGATCTTCAACGGCATCGGCGCCAACCTGGAACTGGTGTTCCCCTTCGTCGCCGCACTGGACCCGGACCTGGAGGTGATCGCCTTCGACGTCCCCGGCGTCGGCGGCTCGTCCACGCCCAACACGCCGTACCGCTTCCCCGGTCTGGCCAAGCTGGCCGCGCGGATGCTCGACTACCTGGACTACGGCCAGGTGACGGCCATCGGCGTGTCCTGGGGCGGCGCGCTGGCGCAGCAGTTCGCCCATGACTACCCCGAGCGCTGCAAGAAGCTGATCCTCGCCGCCACCGCCGCCGGCGCGGTGATGGTGCCGGGCAAGCCCAAGGTGCTCTGGCGCATGGCCAGTCCGCGCCGCTACATCCAGCCGTCCTACGGCATACATATCGCCCCGGACATCTATGGCGGCGCCTTCCGCCGCGACCCCAAGCTGGCCCTGGCGTTCGCCAGCAAGGCGCGCTCCTCGGGCAAGATGGGCTACTACTGGCAGCTCTTCGCCGGCCTTGGCTGGACCAGCATCCACTGGCTGCACAAGATCCGCCAGCCGACACTGGTCCTGGCTGGCGATGACGACCCGATCATCCCGCTGATCAACATGCGCCTGATCGCCTGGCGCATCCCCAACGCCGAACTGCATGTGATCGACGACGGCCACCTGTTCCTGGTGACCCGCGCCGAGACCGTGGCGCCGATCATCATGAAGTTCCTCCAGGAGGAGCGGCAGCGCGCGGTCATCCACCCGCGACCGTTCACGCCAAAGGCCAGCTAGGTGTCATGGCTTCGTCATGCTCGGCGGGCACCCTGCCTTGACCAATCGTTTCGCAGTTACTAACAACAAACAGGCGTGTTCGCGGGTATCGACACGTAGCGCCTGATTCGGGCCAGCAGCTCCCGGCCGCCCCAAAAGGGGCCGAACTGCTGCCCGGCTGCTGATCCGCTGCTCTGTTTTCGGGCAGTTTTTCCTCTTGCGTCGATACCCGTGCATCCCTCGAACCGGCGGCAGCCGCCTGCGATGGGGTCCCCCCGACTCCGGTACAGGCCTTGCTTTGCCATTGTCAGGTCGGCCCCTTTACGGAGTGCAGTTCATGCGAGAGAAAGCCGAGTCGGGTAGCGTCCCCGCCCCCACCGAGTTCATGAATGCGCAGAGCGCCATCGTCGGCCTGCGCGGCAAGGACCTGCTGTCCACCCTGCGCCTGCTCGCCGTGCAGGGGGTGCGCCAGCCGATCCACTCGGCGCGGCACCTGGCCGCCTTCGGCAAGCAGATGGGTCGTGTGCTGATCGGCGATTCACCACTGCAGCCCAATCCGCAGGACGCGCGCTTCCAGGACCCGTCCTGGCGCCTCAACCCGATCTACCGGCGCACCGTGCAGGCCTACCTCGCCTGGCAGAAACAGCTGCTGGCGTGGATCGACGAGAGCAACCTGGACTGCGACGACCGCGCCCGCGCGCGCTTTTTGCTGTCGATCCTGTCCGATGCCGCCTCGCCGTCGAACACCTTGCTAAACCCGCTGGCGGTTAAGGAACTGTTCAACACCGGCGGCCAGAGCCTGCTCAAGGGCGCGCAGCATCTGCTCGACGACCTGATGCACAACGGCGGCATGCCCAGCCAGGTCAACCGCAACGCCTTCGAGATCGGTCACAACGTCGCCACCACGCCCGGCGCCGTGGTGTTCCGCAACGAAGTTCTGGAGCTGATCCAGTACAAGCCGATGGGCGAGCACCTGCACGCCAAGCCCCTGATGATCGTGCCGCCGCAGATCAACAAGTACTACATCTTCGACCTGACGACGGAGAAGAGCTTCGTCCAGTACGCACTGAAGAACAATCTGCAGGTCTTCATGGTCAGCTGGCGCAACCCCGATGCGCGCCACCGCGAGTGGGGCCTGTCGACCTACGTCAGCGCGCTGGACGAGGCCATCGAAGCCTGCCGTTCGATCAGCGGCAGCCGCAGCGTCAACCTGATGGGCGCCTGCTCCGGCGGCCTGACCATCGCTGCGCTGCAGGGGCATCTGCAGGCGCGCCGGCAGTTGCGCAAGATCGCCAGCGCCACCTACCTGGTGAGCCTGCTCGACAGCCAGGTGGAAACCCCCGCCGCGCTGTTCGCCGACGAGCAGACCCTGGAAAGCAGCAAGCGCCGCTCCTACCAACAGGGCGTACTGGACGGCCGCGACATGGCCAAGGTGTTCGCCTGGATGCGGCCCAACGACCTGATCTGGAACTACTGGGTCAACAACTACCTGCTGGGCAAGGAGCCGCCGGCCTTCGACATCCTCTACTGGAACAACGACAACACCCGCCTGCCGGCCGCTCTACATGGCGACTTCCTCGACTTCTTCAAGCACAACCCGCTGGCCCGGCCAGGAGCGATGGAAGTCAACGGCACGGCCATCGACCTGAAGAAGGTCGCGGTGGACAACTTCCACGTCGCCGGCATCACCGACCACATCACGCCCTGGGACGCGGTCTATCGCTCGGCCCTGCTGCTGGGTGGCGAGAGCCGTTTCATCCTGTCCAACAGCGGGCACATCCAGAGCATCCTCAATCCGCCGGGCAACCCCAAGGCGTGCTACTTCGACAACGGCAAGCTCAGCTCCGACCCGCGCGCCTGGTACTACGACACCCAGCGCCACGAGGGCAGCTGGTGGCCGCTGTGGCTGGAGTGGATCCAGCAGCGCTCCGGCGAACGCCGGCCGGTGAGTTTCGAGCTGGGCAACGCCGAATACCCGGCGAAGGAAGACGCGCCGGGCACCTACGTGCACGTGCGCTGACGGACACCCCATTGCGGGCGGTTCGCGCCACCTGCAGCCGGCACTGTGAGAGGCACCTGTAGGATGGCGTGGAGCGAAGAGATACCCATCGATAGAGTCACGGGCATGCACCGCTGATGGGTATCGCTTCGCTCCCCCATCCTACGAAGGAGTTTCCCCAAAGCCATGCGGAAGTTTGAAATCGGCCGATTGGCAGCCACCCTCCCCTGAAGCTATCGTCGGCCCACTGCGGCCAGAACCAGAACACGGATGAAAACGCGCGACCGGATCCTCGAGTGTGCTCTGCTGCTGTTCAACGAGCGGGGCGAACCCAATGTCTCCACCCTGGAGATCGCCACCGAGCTGGGCATCAGCCCCGGCAACCTCTACTACCACTTCCACGGCAAGGAGCCGCTGGTGCTGGCGCTGTTCGAGCGCTTCCAGGACGAACTGGCGCCGCTGCTCGATCCGCCGGCAGACGTGCGCCTGGGCGCCGAGGACTACTGGCTGTTCCTGCACCTGATCGTCGAGCGGCTGGCGCACTACCGCTTCCTGTTCCAGGACCTCTCCAACCTCGCCGGGCGCCTGCCCAAGCTGGCGCGCGGCATGCGCAGCTGGCTCAACGGGCTCAAGCGCACCCTGGCGACCCTGCTGGCGCAGCTCAAGGCCCGCGGCGAACTGCGCAGCGATACCGAATCCCTCGGCCAACTGGTCGAGCAGATCACCCTGACCCTGCTGTTCTCCCTCGACTACCAGCGCATCCTCGGCCACCCGGGCGACGTGCGCCATGTGGTCTACCAGGTGATGATGCTGGTGGCTCCGCACCTGCGGGAAGAGTCGCGGCTGTTCGCCGAGCGCCTGGCCGAGCGCTACCTGGAACGCTGAAATGAAAACGCCCGGCGCGAGGCCGGGCGTGGGTACGGCGACAGGCTTATCAGGCCTGGGTCGGCGGCGTCACCGGAGCGGCGGCGGGCGTCACGGCCGGAGCAGCGGCAGGCGCCGCCGGTGCCGGAGTGGCGGCCGGAGCCGCCGGCTTGGCGGCAGCTGGCTTGGCAACAGCAGGCTTGGGCGCAGCGGCTTTCTTCACCGCCGGCTTCTTCGCGGCAGCCGGTTTCGCAGCGGCGGGCTTCGCCGCAGCGGGCTTGGCAGCAGCCTTGGCGGCCGGTTTTGCAGCGGGCTTGGCCGCCGGCTTCGCAGCCGGTTTGGCGGTAGCCTTGGCAGCAGGCTTCGCGGCAGCTTTAGCGGCCGGCTTGGCGGCCGGTTTCGCCGCAGGCTTGGCAGCGGGTTTTGCGGCAGCGGTCTTCGCAGCGGGTTTCGCGGCCGGCTTGGCTGCGGCTTTCGCGGCGGGTTTGGCAGCAGCCTTGGCTGCAGGCTTGGCGGCAGCCTTGGCAGCCGGTTTCGCGGCGGGCTTCACACTGACGCCGGTGAGCTTCTCGATCTGCTTGGTCAGGCTCTCGACCTTGCTGTGCAGGTCCTTCACCTCATTGCGGCTCGGCACGCCCAGGCGGGAAATCGCGCTGTTCAGACGCTTGTCGAACGCCTCCTCCAGCTCGCCCCACTTGTCGATCGCCTTGCCCTTGACCGCCTCGACCTTGGACTTGGCCGAACGCGCGGAAGACTTCACCGCGCCAACGGATTTGTCGACTTCGGTCTTGGCTTCCTTTTCAGCCTTCTCGCCGTCCTTGACCAGGGTCTCGAACAACTTGCTGCCGTCCTTGCTGACCTTCGAGTAGGCCCCCAAGCCGGCCAGCCAGATCTGCCGCGAGTACTTCTCGATCTCGCCGATCCAACTGGACTCTTTATCGGTAGTTTTTTTGCCAGCCATCCTGCTCTCCTTATTGAGTTCTCGCGACACGCTCGAGCGCTTCGCTCAGCGAATCCAGCTTAGCAGAGAGCGCCGCCACATCACGCCTGGAGGGAATTCCGATGCGATTGAGAGCGGCAGCGACACGGACGTCGAAAGCCTCTTCGATCCTGTCCAGGTTGAGCTTGGCCTTCACGCCGTGCAGGCGGCCCTTGACGCTGTCGTTGGCGGCATCGATCTGGGTGGTGACCAGCTCGCGGCCCTTCTTCTCCACCGACTCGCCGGACTTGACCAGTTCCTTGAAGTACTCGCTGCCTTCGTGGCCGACCTTGGCGTAGGTACCCAGGCCCGCAAGCCAGATCTGCCGCGCGTAGTGCTTGGCGTCGGTGTAGAAGGAGGATTCGAGTTCTGCGACTTTCTTCTTGCTGACTGCCTTGGCCATGGTGGCACCTCACAGGATTCAGATTCGATGATGTCGAATAGCTGCCCGCGAAAGGCGGGACTGTGGGCCAAGGTATCGGGGAAAATTAGAAAACACATACCAGCGTTCACAGGAACGCCGGCGCCGTCCGGAAAACGGCATGGCCCCGCAGGGAGCGGGGCCGCAGAGAATCACGCCAGTGCCTTGTCCAGCGCGCGCTCGATCTCGCCCTTGAGCAGGCCACTCATGGCCGAGAGCATCAGGCCCAGTTTCACGTCCACCGCGATCTTGTCCTCGCCCACCTCGATGCGCCCGTCCACGCCGCTGCGCTTGATCACCAGGGTGTCGCCCTGCCACTCGCTGCTCACGCCGTGCTCGCGAGTGAGCTTGTCGGCAAGCTTCTCTGCCTTGGCGCGGGCGGCCTCGCGGCCGAGGGAATGGGGACGTTCGACGTGGATACGGGACATGCTGGGACTCCGTGACTGACTGACCCCGCGATCATACGCGCCGCGCCGTATCGCCGCACCCCGAGGGCACGGTGACCGGGGCGGCGTTTTCTCTGCTTCCTGTTAGAATGCCCGCCACTGACTTCCAGGGTAGAAATGCCATGAGCGAACCGCGCAAGCCCCAAGCCGGCCAGGACAGCGCCGACCCCACCACGCACTTCGGCTACAAGACCGTGCGCGAGAGCGAGAAGGCCGAGAAGGTCGCCGAGGTCTTCCACTCGGTGGCGGCCAAGTACGACCTGATGAACGACCTGATGTCCGGTGGCGTCCACCGTCTGTGGAAGCGCTTCACCATCGAGCTGTCGGGCGTGCGCGCCGGCAACCGGGTGCTGGACATCGCCGGTGGCACCGGTGACCTGACCCGCCAGTTCTCCCGCCTGGTCGGCCCGACCGGCGAAGTGGTGCTGGCCGACATCAACGCCTCGATGCTCAAGGTCGGCCGCGACAAGCTGCTCGACAGCGGCGTCGCCGGCAACGTCAGCTTCGTCCAGGCTGATGCCGAGAAGCTGCCCTTCCCGGACAACCATTTCGACGCGGTGACCATCGCCTTCGGCCTGCGCAACGTCACCCACAAGGACGAAGCCATCCGCTCCATGCTGCGGGTGCTCAAGCCGGGTGGCCGCCTGCTGGTGCTGGAATTCTCCAAGCCCACCAGCAGCCTGCTGTCCAAGGCCTATGACGCCTACTCCTTCACCCTCCTGCCGCTGATGGGCAAGCTGGTCACCAACGATTCGGAAAGCTATCGCTACCTCGCCGAGTCGATCCGCATGCACCCGGACCAGGAAACCCTGAAGTCGATGATGGTGGAAGCCGGCTTCGACCGCGTCACCTACCACAACATGACCGGCGGTATCGTCGCCCTGCACCGCGGCATCAAGCCCTGATGACCCTGCTGACCCAGGCCGTGCTGGCCAGCGCCGAAGCCACCCTGAACCGCGTCCTGCGGCTGGACGGCGTGGCGCTGCAGCGCCTGGGCCGACTGGCCGGCGAAGTGCTGGAGGTGGACTGCCAGGCGCCCGCGCTCAGGCTGTTCATCCTCCCCGACGCCGACGGTCTGCACCTGGCCGCGCACTTTGAGGCCGAAGTCGACTGCACCCTGCGCGCGCCAGCCGGCAGCCTGCTGCAACTGGCCCTGGCGCGGGACAAGACCCGCGTGCTGCACAGCCCGGAAGTGGAGATGAGCGGCGACAGCGCCATGCTGCTGGAGATTGCCGACATCCTGCAGAGCCTGGAGCTGGACTGGGAATACGAAGTCTCCCGCTGGCTCGGCCCGGTGCCCGCGCACCTGCTCGGCGCACGCCTGCGCGGCAGCATGGCCTGGGCCGGAGACAGCCTGGAAAGCCTGCGCCTGAGCCTGGCCGACTACCTGGCCGAAGAAAGCCGCACCCTGGTCGGCCAGCATGAAGCCGAAGCCCGCTTCGAAGAGCTGGACCAGTTGAAGATATCCCTCGACCGCCTCGACGCGCGGATTACCCGCCTGACCCAGAAGATCAAGCCCGACGCATGAAGCTGCTCGCCTTCCGCCGCCTGCTGCGCATCCAGCGCGTGGCGATCCGCTACCGACTCGACGACATGGTCCTCGAACTGCCCTTCCTGCCCTGGTGGCTGCGACTGGTCGGCGGCCTGCTGCCGTGGCGCTGGCTGCCGCGCAAACCCTTGCAGCTCACGCGCGGCGAGCGCCTGCGCCTGACCCTGGAAGACCTCGGGCCGATCTTCATCAAGTTCGGCCAGATCCTCTCTACCCGCCGCGACCTGCTGCCGGACGACATCGCCAACGAGCTGGCGCGCCTGCAGGACAAGGTCCCGCCCTTCCCGCCCGAGCTCGCCGTGGCGCGCATCGAGGAGCAGCTGGGGGCGAAGATCGAGCAGGTGTTCTCGCGCTTCGAGCGCGAACCGCTGGCGTCGGCCTCGGTGGCCCAGGTCCACGCCGCGCAGCTCAAGAGCGGCGAAGAAGTTGTGGTGAAGGTGATCCGCCCGAACCTGGAGCCGGTGATCCGCTCCGACATCGCCTGGCTGCACATCCTCGCCCGCACCGCCGAACGCATCTCCGCCGACGCCCGCCGCCTGCACCCGGCGGAAGTGGTCAGCGACTACGAGAAGACCATCTACGACGAGCTCGACCTGCTGCGCGAGGCCGCCAACGCCTCGCAGCTGCGGCGCAATTTCGACGGCTCGCCGCTGCTCTACGTACCCCAGGTCTACTGGGACTGGTGCCGCCCCAAGGTGCTGGTGATGGAGCGCATCTACGGCATCCCGGTCACCGACCTGGACACCCTGCGCGACCAGCGCACCGACTTCAAGGCGCTGGCCGAACGCGGCGTGGAGATCTTCTTCACCCAAGTGTTCCGCGACAGCTTCTTCCACGCCGACATGCACCCGGGCAACATCTTCGTCAGCACCCGTACGCCCTGGAGCCCGCAGTACATCGCGGTGGACTGCGGCATCGTCGGCAGCCTCACCGACGAGGACCAGGACTACCTGGCGCGCAACCTGATCGCCTTCTTCAAGCGCGACTACCGCAAGGTCGCCCAGCTGCACATCGACTCGGGCTGGGTGCCGGCCGAGACCAAGGTCAACGACTTCGAGGCGGCGATCCGTACCGTGTGCGAGCCGATCTTCGAGAAGCCGCTCAAGGACATCTCCTTCGGCCAGGTGCTGCTGCGCCTGTTCCAGACCGCGCGGCGCTTCAACATGGAAGTGCAGCCGCAACTGGTGCTGCTGCAGAAGACCCTGCTGAACATCGAAGGCCTGGGCCGCCAGCTCTACCCGGAGCTGGACCTGTGGACCACTGCCCAGCCCTTCCTCGAACGCTGGATGCGCGACCGCGTCAGCCCCGGCCAGTTGCTGCGCAACGCCCAGCAACACATTGAGCAGCTGCCGCACCTGGCGCAGATGACCCGCGACACGCTCGAACGGCTATCCCGCGAACCGCAGAACGAAGCCCGCGATGGCAACGGCCAGGCCGGCATGGCCAGCGCCTGGCCGGCGCGTCTGATTGGCGCGGTGCTGGTCGCCGGCGCCGCCGAAACCGGCCTGGCCACCCACAGCCTCGCGGCCTGGCCGGCCTGGGCGATGCTGGCCGGCGGTCTGTATCTGATCCTGCGCCGATAGCCAGTCGCCGCCCCGGCTGGCACACTTAAGCGTTGTAGACAGTGGCTCCGGGCATCGCGTGTGCCCGCCGTACGGAACCCGAGATGAAAGACTGGCTGGACGAAATCAAGTGGAATGCCGATGGACTGGTGCCGGCGATCGCCCAGGACCATCGCACCGGTCGCGTGCTGATGATGGCCTGGATGAACCGCGAGGCCCTGGCCCTGACCGCGGCGGAAAACCGCGCCATCTACTGGTCGCGCTCGCGCGGCAAGCTGTGGCGCAAGGGCGAGGATTCCGGGCACGTGCAGAAGCTGCACGAACTGCGCCTGGACTGCGACGCCGACGTGGTGATCCTGATGGTCGAGCAACTGGGCGGCATCGCCTGCCATACCGGTCGCGAAAGCTGCTTCTACCGGGTGTTCGAGAACGGCGCCTGGCAGACCGTCGACCCGGTCCTGAAGGACCCGGATGCCATCTACTCCCACGTAGGTACAGGAAAACCCCATGAGCACTGATACCCTCGCCCGTCTGGCGGAAGTCCTCGAAGCGCGCAAGAATGCCGCACCGGACAGCTCCTATGTGGCCAGCCTGTACCACAAGGGCCTGAACAAGATTCTGGAAAAGGTCGGCGAGGAGTCGGTGGAAACCATCCTGGCCGCCAAGGACGCCGCCGCGAGCGGTGACTGCACGGACCTGATCTACGAAACGGCCGACCTCTGGTTCCACTCCCTGGTCATGCTCGCCGCCCTCGGCCAGCACCCGCAGGCGGTACTGGACGAGTTGGACCGCCGCTTTGGCCTTTCCGGGCACGACGAGAAGGCAGCCCGCCAACCGTCGGCCTGAACCCGATTACCTCAAGGAGAACAAGATGGGCATCTTTGACTGGAAACACTGGGTCGTCATCCTGATCGTCGTGGTCCTGGTCTTCGGCACCAAGCGCCTGAAGAACCTGGGTTCGGACGTCGGCGAAGCCATCAAGGGCTTCCGCAAGGCGATGAACACCGAGGAAGACGAGAAGAAAGACCCCAACGCCGCTGCCGGCACCCCGCCGCTGAACCAGCCGCACACCATCGACGCCACGGCGCAGAAGGTCGAAGAGCCGGCTCGCAAGGACTGATGGGATAAACCATGTTCGGTATCAGCTTCAGCGAACTGCTGCTGGTGGGCCTCGTCGCCCTGCTGGTGCTCGGTCCTGATCGCCTGCCCGGTGCCGCGCGCACCGCCGGGCTGTGGATCGGCCGGCTCAAGCGCAGCTTCAACGCCATCAAGACGGAAGTGGAGCGTGAGCTGGGTGCGGACGAAATCCGCCGCCAGCTGCACAACGAACACATCCTGCAGATGGAACAGGAAGCCAAGAAGCTGATGGCGCCGCTGACCGACCTGCAATCCCAGGCTCGGGAAACCTTCAACCCGCATCGGCAGCCGGCCCAGCCCGAAGGCCAGGGCGCGCCCGTCGAGCCGCCCGCGGCGCCGACCATCGCGCCCAACAGCCGCCTGAACAGCCTGCCGGGCGCGGGCATCGTCCCGCCGGCCGCCCCGGAATCGGCGCCTGCCGCTGCGCCACAAGCGCCGGAAGCCAGCCAACCGACTGCCGCGAGCCAGCCGCCCGCTTCGTCCGAGACGCCGCGTAACCCATGAGCGCCGAAAAACCCGACCAGCCCGAAAACGACCAGGAAATGCCCCTGGTCTCGCACCTGACCGAGCTGCGCACCCGCCTGCTGCGCTGCGTGATCGCGATCTTCGTGATCTTCATCGGCCTGTTGTACTTCTCGCAGAAGATCTATGCCCTGGCTTCCGAGCCGCTGCGGCGCTTCCTGCCCGAAGGTGCGACCATGATCGCCATCGACCCGGCGTCGGCCTTCCTCGCGCCGCTGAAGCTGACCATGATCGTCGCCGTGCTGATCGCCATGCCGGTGATCCTCGGCCAGGTCTGGGGCTTCATCGCGCCTGGCCTGTACAAGCACGAGAAGCGCGTCGCCCTGCCGCTGCTGGCCTCCAGCATCGTGCTGTTCTACGCCGGCATGGCCTTCGCTTACTTCCTGGTGTTCCCGTTGATGTTCCACTTCTTCCTCGGCCAAGCCCCGGAAGGCGTGACGCCGATGACCGACATCAACAGCTACCTGGACTTCCTCACCCTGCTGTTCGCCTTCGGCGTGGCCTTCGAGATTCCGGTGGCCACCGTGCTGCTGGTGTGGATCGGGGTGGTCGACGTGGCCTACCTGAAGAAGATCCGCCCCTACGTGATCATCGGCTGCTTCGTCGTCGGCATGATCCTCACCCCGCCGGACCCGCTGTCGCAGACCCTGCTGGCGGTGCCGATGTGGATGCTGTTCGAGGCCGGCGTGCTGTTCAGCCACCTGATCCGCAAGCGCGGCCCGGAGACGGAAGAAGACGAGTCCAAGGGCGACCAGCCGCCGGCGACCCGTCCGTGAACCTGCTGCTGCTCGACGACGCCGACTTCGTCGCGGCGGATCGCGTGATCCTGCGCGACCGCCGCCTTACCCACATGCAGGAAGTCCACCGTGCCGAAAGCGGCGACAGCCTGCGTGTCGGCCGCCTCGGCGGCCTGATGGGCGAAGGCCGCCTGCTGCGGCTGGAAGCCAACGAAGCCGAGCTGCAGGTCAGTTTCGACCAGGCGCCGCCGGCCAAGCTGCCGCTCACCCTGCTGCTCGCCCTGCCCCGCCCGAAGATGCTCCGCCGCGTGCTGCAGACCGTCGCCGCCATGGGCGTGCCGCACCTGGTGCTGCTCAACAGTTACCGGGTGGAAAAGAGCTTCTGGCAGACCCCCTTCCTCGAACCCGAGGCGGTGCGCGAACAACTGATCCTCGGCCTGGAACAGGCCCGCGACACCGTGCTGCCGGAGGTGATCATCGAGAAGCGCTTCAAGCCCTTCGTCGAGGACCGCCTGCCCGCCCTGGCCGCCGGCAGCCTCGGCCTGATCGGCCACCCCGGTCCCTGGCCCGAGTGCCCGCGCGCCCTCGCCGAGCCCGTCACCCTGGCCATCGGCCCGGAGGGTGGCTGGATTCCCTACGAAGTGGAAAAACTCCGCGAAGCCGGGCTCAATCCCGTCCAGCTCGGCGAGCGCATCCTGCGCGTCGAAACCGCCGTCACCGCGCTCCTGGCACGCCTGTTCTAGTCCAGGCTGGCTCCAGGCCAGCAACCACGCGGCATCCAGCGTGAACCACCAGTCAGAAAAACACCGCAAAACACTTTAGTTCCAGGCGCAGGCGCCGATACCCGCAGTACCGGTCGCTCCCACTCAGCGCACATCCCGCTCTGCCATGCGTACCGGCCCTGTTCATCGCTGGAGCTCCACCGCCATGTTCCGCTGGTTCAACAACCTGACTGTCAAACTCAAACTCGCCGCAGGCTTCGGCCTGGTGCTGTTGCTCACCCTGCTGATCGCCCTCACCGGCTGGATCAACCTGGGCAACGTGATCAACCGTGGCGACAAGCTCGGCGAGATTTCCGGGTTGGTGGCCGGCGCCAAGGACCTGCGCATCGCCCGCCTGAAGTTCCAGTCCACCCGCGCGCCGGAAGACGCCAAGCTGGTGGTCGACGCCCTGGACCAGCTGGACCAGCGCCACCAGGCCCTCTACGACAAGTTCAGCGAAGCGCAGGACCGCCGCAAGCTGGACCAGCAGCATGAGCTGTCCGCGGAGTACCGCCGACTGTATGACGAACTGCTGAAGTCCTTCGCGGCCCGCGACGCCGCCAAGCAGAACCTCATCCGCAACGCCGCGCTCATCACCGGCGGCCTGGAGAAGGCGGAGCAGAAACTGGTCGCCAATGGCAGCAGCGAAAGCCTGCAGCAACTGCAGACACTGGCCAGCCTGGGCCGCCAGGTGATGGCAGCGCGCTTCCAGGTGCTCGCCTACACCAGCGTCGACAATCCCGCGCTGGAAAATACCGCCATCGACGGGCTCCAGCAGGCCACCCAGGCCGTAGAAGCGGGCATGCAGCATGCTCCCGCCGACCTGGCCGCCGACTACCAGAGCGCCCTCGATGCCCTGGCCGCCTACCGCGCGGCACTCGATACCTACCGCACCGAGGTCAACGCCAGCCAGGCCGCCCGTGATCGCATGCGCGACGCTGGCGTGCAGATCGAGAAGATCAGCAACGAACTCACCGTCAGCGAAACCGCCAAGCGCGATGCCGGCGTCGCCCAGGCCAAGACCCTGCTCGGCCTCTCCGCGCTGATCGCCCTGGTGCTGGGCCTGATCGCTGCCTGGATCATCACCGGGCAGATCGTCGATCCGCTGCGCGAGGTGCTGGGCCACGCCGAACGCATCGCCGACGGCGATCTCTCCCACGACATCCACGCCAGCCGCTCCGACGAACTGGGCCAGCTGCAGAAGAGCATGCAGCGCATGAACCTGTCCCTGCGCGAGCTGATCGGCCGCATCCACGACGGCGTGACGCAGATCGCCAGCGCGGCCGAGGAGCTTTCCGCGGTCACCGAGCAGACCAGTGCCGGGGTCAACAACCAGAAGACCGAGACCGACCAGGTCGCCACCGCCATGAACGAGATGGCCGCCACCGTGCAGGAAGTCGCGCGCAACGCCGAGGAGGCCTCCGAGGCCGCCTCCGCCGCCGACCGCCAGGCCCGCGACGGCGAAGGTGCGGTGAACGAGGCCGTGGGGCAGATGGACCGCCTGGCCGGCGAGGTCGACCGCTCCAACGAGTCGGTGCTCAAGCTCAAGCGCGAAAGCGAGAAGATCGGCAGCGTACTGGACGTGATCAAGGCGGTGGCCGAACAGACCAACCTGCTGGCGCTCAACGCCGCCATCGAGGCCGCACGCGCCGGCGACGCCGGGCGTGGTTTCGCCGTGGTGGCCGACGAGGTGCGCGCGCTGGCGCAGCGCACCCAGTCCTCCACCGAGGAAATCGAGGAGCTGATCGCCGGCCTGCAGAGCGGCACCCAGCAGGCCGTACAGATGATGGAAACCAGCCGCGAACTGACCGTCAGCACCGTCGACCTGACCCGCCGTGCCGGCGAGCGCCTGGGCGCCATCACCCGCACCGTGTCGACCATCCAGTCGATGAACCAGCAGATCGCCGCCGCCTCCGAGCAGCAGAGCGCCGTGGCCGAGGAGATCAACCGCAGCGTGATGAACGTGCGCGACATCTCCGAGCAGACCGCCGCCGCCAGCGAGGAAACCGCCGCCTCCAGCATGGAGCTGGCGCGCCTGGGCAACGAACTGCAGATGCTGGTCAGCCGCTTCCGCGTCTGATTCCTGCCGTGCTGAAGAAGGCCCGCGCAATGCGGGCCTTTCTCTTTCCGTAGGGCGTACAACCGTTCGCGGTTGTACGCCGATACACCGTGATCGTCGGTTGGCGCATGGAGGTGCTTCGAAGCGCTCGGTGACTGCTTTCCGGTCGAAGTCCGTATGGCCGGATGACAAGGCCAGGCGGCGTATAACGTGGAGCGTTATACGCCCTGCGTTCCTGTGGGCTTCTCGTAGGGCATGCGGGCGGCGCCACGAACATATCGTGACCATTTCCGACCTTTAGTTTCCGAAACAGCCGCCGATAGCCTCTGGCGCGCACAGATGCGCCCCGAGAAATCCGCCTCACCTGCCCCATCCCGATCCTCCCTGCCCCGGGCCGTCGATCCCGTGGCGAAGCCTTTCTGGAGCTTTCGACATGTACGATTGGTTAGTAGTCCAGCTGGGACGTCTGAACGTCAGCCTCAAGCTGGTGGTGGGATTCGGCATCCTCCTGTTCCTCACGCTGCTGGTCCTGCTCGGCGGCCTGCGCAGCCTGGACAACCAGACCCAACGCGGTGAGCAGCTGGCGACCATCGCCGAGCTGGGCAATCTCGGCCAGCAGGCCAACCTCGCCCGCCTGCAGTTTGAACTGGGTGGCGACCGCGCCCAGGCCCAGCGGGTCGAGCAGCACAGCACGAAGCTGCTGACGCTGATCGAGCAGCGCCTGAGCGGCAGCGACATCGATGCCGCCAAGCTGAACGCCGTACGCCAGGCCGTGACCGGCTACCAAGCGGCATTCAATGGCATGACCGGTGCCGGGGGCAGCGCCTCGCAGCAGGCGCGTCAGGCCCTGGACGCCGCCAGCCAGGCGATGCTCGGCGCCAGCACCCGCCTGTACGACGACACCCTGCAACGCAACGCCGCGGAAACCGCCGCCGCCAAGACCCGGCTGATTCTCATCTCGCTCCTCGCCCTGGCCTTCGGCCTGCTCTCCGGCTGGGCCATCAACCGGCAGATCGTCCGGCCACTCCATGAGGCGCTGGAACTGGCGGAGTACATCGCCGAGGGCGACCTGTCGCGGGGCCTGGCGCGCGACCTGAACCTGCAGCGTCCCGACGAGCTCGGGCAGTTGCAGCGGGTCATGCTGCGCATGCGCGAGAACCTGGCCCGGCTGATCGGCCAGCTCGGCGGCAGCGTCGGCCAGCTGGCCACGGCCGCCGACGAGCTTTCGGCGGTCACCGAGCAGACCCGTGCCGGGGTCAATGCCCAGCGGGTGGAGACCGAGCAGGTGGCCAGCGCCATCCACGAGATGGCCGCCACCGTGCAGGAAGTCGCGCGCAACGCCGAACAGGCCTCCGCCGCCGCCCAGCAGGCCGACCAACAGGCCCGCCAGGGCGACCAGGTGGTGCAGGATGCGGTGGCGCAGATCGACCGCCTGGCCAGCGAGGTGGATCGCTCCGCCGAGGCCATGGAGTCGCTGCGCAAGGAGAGCGAGAAGATCGGCAGCGTGCTGGACGTGATCAAGTCGGTGGCCGAGCAGACCAACCTGCTGGCGCTCAACGCCGCCATCGAGGCGGCTCGCGCCGGCGAGGCAGGGCGTGGCTTCGCCGTGGTGGCCGACGAAGTGCGCGCCCTGGCCCGGCGCACCCAGCAGTCCACCGAGGAGATCGAAGGCCTGATCGCCGGCCTGCAGCGCGGCGCCCAGGATGCGGCGCAGCGCATGGACGGCAGCCGCCGCCTGACCGGCAGCTCGGTGGAACTGACGCGCCGTGCCGGCGAGGCACTGAGCACCATTGCCCGCACCGTGGCGGACATCCAGGGCATGAACCTGCAGATCGCCTCCGCCGCCGAACAGCAGAGCAGCGTGGCCGAGGAGATCAACCGCAGCGTGGTGCAGGTCCGCGAGATCGCCGACCAGTCCGCCGCCGCCAGCGAGCAGACCGCCAGCTCCAGCACCGAACTGGCGCGCCTGGGCAACGAGCTGCAGCTGCAGGTGGGACGCTTCCGCCTGTGACCCCGAACCGGTCGGTGCTCCCGCGCCGACCGGCAATGGCAGGACAGTTGTCATCCGCATGGCGTAGCATCGGTGACTCGCCACTTTGGGAGAGTGACCATGCGCCCGCTGACCATCGACCTCGACGAACTGGCCTTCGCGCTCGATACCCAGGGGATCGATCATTACCTGGACCTCTTCAGCGGCCAGGTGCTGCTGATTCCCGAAGACGATCCCGACCCGGAGCTGGCCGAACTGCTGCACCGCGAGCCGGAACGCCTGCTGCCCATCGAACCGCTGAGCAGCGGCCAGTCACTGGAGCTGATGCGCGACTTCCTGCGCGAGGTGCCCGATCCCCACGCCTACTCCGCCCTGGCCAACGCCATCGAGGGGCGCAAGCCGTTCAAGGCCTTCCGCCATGTACTGATGGGCTACCCCGAGCTGCTGCAGGCCTGGTACGCCTACCAGGCCGAACGCCTGCGCGAGTGCGCGCTGGATTGGCTGGCGGACAACCATATCCAGCCGGCGACGCGCAGCGCGATGCTCTAGTCCGGCGGGTTCGCGAGCAAGCTCGCTCCTACGAAGAGCACGGAGGCCGGCCCCTGCAGGAGCGAGCTTGCTCGCGGACCAAACTCCGACGCCCTGCGCCCGCCATTTCTGCACAAACAAAAACGCCGCCCCGAAGGGCGGCGTTTTCATTTCCAACCGGGAGCGATCAGCCCTTGGGCGCCTCGTCCTTGATCGGCTTGGCTTCCGCCGCCGTCGCCTGCCAGCCGCCGCCGAGGGCCTTGTACAGGTTGACCTCGCTGGTCAGCTGGTTCAGGCGGTCGCTGATCAGCTGCTGCTGGGCACTGAACAGCGAGCGCTGTGCATCGAGCAGGGTCAGGTAGTTGTCCACGCCGGTGCGGTAGCGCTTGTCGGCCAGGCGGTAGTAGCGGTCGCTGGCTTCCACCAACGCACGCTGCGCCTGCAGCTGCTCGCCGAAGGTGCCGCGGGCGGCGAGGCCGTCGGCGACCTCGGAGAAGGCCGTCTGGATGGCTTTCTCGTACTGCGCCACGTTGATGTCCTTCTGCACCTTGGCCAGGTCCAGGCTGGCGCGCAGGGCGCCGGCGTTGAAGATCGGCAGGCTGATGGACGGCTGGAACAGCCAGCTGCCGGAACCGGCGTCGAACAGACCGGAGAGATCCGGGCTGAGACTGCCGGCATTGGCAGTCAGGCTGATGCTGGGGAAGAACGCCGCGCGCGCCGCGCCGATATTGGCGTTGGCGGCCTTGAGCTGGTGCTCCGCCTGGAGAATGTCCGGACGGCGCTGCAGCAGGTCGGAAGGCAGCCCCGCCGGTACGCTGGCCAGCAGTTCGTCGTCCAGGCCCCTGCCTTGAGGCAGGTCGGCCGGCAGGCCGGAACCGAGCAGCAGCACCAGGGCGTTCTGGTCCTGGGCGACCAGGCGCGTGTACTGCATCGAGATCGCACGGGCGCGCTCCACCGAGGTCTGCGACTGGCTCAGGTCCAGCGCCGAGGCGGCACCCACCTCGTAGCTGCGCTTGGTCAGGTCGTAGCTCTTCTGGTAGGTGGCCAGGGTATTGCGGGCCAGCTCCAGCTGGGCCTGGTCGGCGCGCAGCGTCAGGTAGGCGTTGGCGACGTTGGCCACCAGACTGGTCTGGGTGCTGCGGCGCGCTTCCTCGCTGGCGAAGTACTGTTCCAGCGCCTGGTCGCGCAGGGCGCGCAGGCGGCCGAACAGATCGATCTCCCAGGCGGTGACGCCCAGGGTCGCGCCGTACTGGCTGCTGATCGTCGAGCTGCCGGTCTGCGACAACCTGCTCGGCACGTGCTGGCGCGAACCACTGACGCCGGCATCCACCGCCGGGAACAGGTCGGCCCGCTGGATGCGGTACTGCGCCCGGTAGGCTTCGATGTTCAACGCGGCCACGCGCAGATCACGGTTGTTTTCCAGCGACACTTCGATCAGCCGCTGCAACTGCGGGTCCTTGAAGAACTCGCGCCAGCCGATGTCGGCGCCGGCGTTGGCCGGCTTCGCCGCATCGTAGGCTTCGCCCTGCGGGTAGGCCGCGGCCACGGGCGCCTCGGGGCGCTCGTAGTCGGGGATCAGCGAGCAACCGGACAACACGCCGGCGGCGATCGCAAGGGACAAGAGGGACTTTCTCATATCAATGGCCCTTCTCGGTGGCTTCCTGTTCCTTGGACGCGGCGTCCTTGAACAGGGTACTGACCACCACGTAGAACAACGGCACCCAGAAGATCGCCAGGACGGTCGCGGTGACCATGCCGCCGATCACACCGGTACCAATCGCGTGCTGGCTGCCGGAGCCGGCGCCAGAGGAAATCGCCAGCGGCACCACGCCGAGGATGAACGCCAGGGAGGTCATGACGATCGGACGCAGACGCATCCGGCAGGCCTCGATGGCCGCCTCGACGATGCGCTTGCCCTCGCGCTCGTGCAGTTCCTTGGCGAATTCCACGATGAGAATCGCGTTCTTCGCCGACAGGCCGATGGTGGTCAACAGGCCCACCTGGAAGAACACGTCGTTGGACAGGCCGCGCATGGAGGTCGCCAGCAGTGCACCAATGACGCCCAACGGCACCACCAGCATCACCGAGAACGGAATCGACCAGCTCTCGTACAGCGCCGCCAGGCAGAGGAACACCACGATCAGCGACAGGGCATAGAGCGCCGGGGCCTGGGAGCCGGACAGCCGTTCCTCGTAGGACAGGCCGGTCCAGGCATAGCCAACGCCCTTGGGCAGTTGCTGGACGATCTCCTCGACCGCCGCCATGGCCTCACCGGTACTGCGGCCCGGAGCCGGCTCACCGAGGATTTCCATGGCCGGCACGCCGTTGTAGCGCGCCAGCTTGGGCGAGCCGTAGCTCCACTCGCCGGTGGCGAAGGCGCTGAACGGCACCATCTCGCCCTTGTCGTTGCGCACGTACCACTTGTCCAGGTCTTCCGGGCTCATCCGCGCATTCGGGCGACCCTGCAGGTAGACCTTCTTCACCCGCCCACGGTCGATGAAGTCGTTGACGTAGTTCGAGCCCCAGGCGATGGAGATAGTGCTGTTGATGTCCGCCAGCGAAACACCCAGTGCGCTGGCCTTCTCGTCATCGATCAGCAGCTTGTACTGCGGCTCGTCGTTCAGGCCGTTGGGACGCACGCGTTGCAGCGCCGGGTGCTTGCTCGCGAGGCCGAGGAACTGGTTGCGCGCCTGCATCAGCACGTCGTGGCCAACGCCCGCCTGGTCCTGGAGGAAGATGTCGAAGCCCACGGCGTTACCCAGTTCGAGTACCGCCGGCGGGGCGAAGGCGAACACCATCGCATCCTTGAAGCTGAAGAAGTGCTGCTGGGCACGCTGGGCCAGGGCGAAGACGCTGTTCTCCGCCCCCGGACGCTCTTCCCAGGGCTTGAGCATGATGAACGCCATGCCCGAGCTCTGGCCGCGGCCGGCGAAGTTGAAGCCGGTCACGGTGAACACCGAGGCCACCGAGCTGCTTTCCTTGTCCAGCAGGTACTCGCGCATCGAGTCCACCACCACCTGGGTGCGCTCGGCGGACGAGCCGGCCGGGGTCTGCACCTGGGCGAACAGCACGCCCTGGTCCTCGTCGGGGAGGAACGCGGTGGGAATGCGGGTGAACAGGTAGACCATGCCGCCGAGGATCAGCACGTACATCAGCAGGTACGGGATGCGGTGCTTGAGGATCGACGCCACGCCACGCTCGTAACCGTGGGTGGTGGACAGGAACATGCGGTTGAACCAGCCGAAGAAACCCCGCTTGTGCTCGCCGTGGTCGCCCTTCTCGATGGGCTTGAGCATGGTGGCGCAGAGCGCCGGGGTCAGGATCAGCGCCACCAGCACCGACAGGGCCATGGCCGAGACGATGGTGATGGAGAACTGCCGGTAGATCACCCCGGTGGAACCGCCGAAGAACGCCATGGGCAGGAACACCGCCGACAGCACCAGGGCGATGCCCACCAGCGCGCCCTGGATCTGGCCCATGGACTTGCGCGCGGCTTCCTTGGGCGACAGGCCTTCCTCGGCCATCACCCGCTCGACGTTCTCCACCACGACGATGGCATCGTCCACCAGCAGGCCGATCGCCAGCACCATGCCGAACATGGTCAGGGTGTTGATCGAGAAGCCGAAGGCGGCGAGCACACCGAAGGTGCCCAGCAGGACCACCGGCACGGCGATCGTCGGGATCAGCGTGGCGCGGAAGTTCTGCAGGAACAGGTACATCACCAGGAATACCAGCAGGATCGCCTCGCCCAGGGTCTTCACCACCTCATGGATGGAGGCGGAGACCACCGGGGTGGTGTCGTACGGGTAGACGATCTTCATGCCCTGCGGGAAGAACGGCTCCAGGGTCTTCAGGGTGGAGCGGATCGCCTTGGCGGTGTCCAGCGCGTTGGCGCCGGTGGCCAGCTTGATCGCGATACCCGAAGCCGGCTTGCCGTTGAACTGGGCGTTGATGCTGTAGTCCTGGCCGCCCAGGGCCACGTCGGCGACGTCCTTCAGGCGGACCTGAGAGCCGTCGGCGTTGACCTTGAGGAGGATTTCCTTGAACTGCTCGGCGCTCTGCAGGCGGGTCTTGCCGATGATGGTGGCGTTGAGCTGCTGGCCCTTGACCGCGGGCAGGCCGCCCAGCTGGCCGGAGGAGATCTGCACGTTCTGCGCCTGGATCGCCGCCTTCACGTCGGCCGGGGTCATCTGGAAGCTGTTGAGCTTGGCCGGGTCCAGCCAGATGCGCATGGCGTACTGCGAACCGAACACCTGGAAGTCGCCCACACCGGCGGTCCGCGACAGCGGGTCCTGGATGTTGGAAACGATGTAGTTCGACAGGTCTTCCTTGGTCATGCTGCCGTCGGTGGAGACGACGCCGACCACCATCAGGAAGTTCTTCACCGCCTTGGTCACGCGGATGCCCTGCTGCTGCACTTCCTGCGGCAGGAGCGGGGTGGCCAGCTGCAGCTTGTTCTGCACCTGGACCTGGGCGATGTCAGGGCTGGTGCCCTGGTCGAAGGTCACGGTGATGGTCATGCTGCCGTCGGAGTTGGACTCCGAGGAGATGTAGCGCAGATGGTCGAGACCGTTCATCTGCTGCTCGATGACCTGCACCACGGTGTCCTGCACCGTTTCGGCGGACGCACCGGGGTAGGCGACCTGGATGGCGATGGCCGGCGGTGCGATGGCCGGATACTGGTTCACCGGCAGCTTGAGGATCGACAGACCGCCCGCCAGCATGATCACCAGGGCGATCACCCAGGCGAAGATGGGCCGGTCAATGAAAAACTTCGACATTACGAATCCCCTTGATTAACCCTGCTTGGCCGGCTGAGCGGCGGCGGGCTTGTCGGCGGCGCCGGCGGTAGGCGCCACGTTCTTCGCGGGTACGGCCTTGGCCTGGACGCCCGGCTGGACGTATTGCAGGCCCTCGGTGATCAGGCGGTCGCCCGGCTTCAGGCCATCGCTGACCAGCCAGTAGGCGCCCACGGTGCGCTCGGCCTTGAGGGTGCGCTGCTCGACCTTGTCGCCCTCACCCAGCACCAGCGCGGTGGCCTGGCCACGGAAGTCGCGGGTCACGCCCTGCTGCGGAGCGAGGATGGCCTGCTTCTTCACGCCTTCCTGCAGCTGCGCGTGGACGAACATGCCCGGCAGCAGCTCCTTGTTCGGGTTGGGGAAGATCGCACGCACGGTGACCGAGCCGGTGCCCTGATCGACCGACACTTCGGAAAACTCCAGCTTGCCCTCCAGCGGATACTCCGAGCCGTCCTCCAGGTAGAGCTTGACCTTGGCGGCGTTGTCGCCGGCCTTCTCCAGCTGTCCGGCGGCCAGCTCGCGGCGCAGGCGGATCAGCGCGGTGGTGGGCTGGGTCACGTCGACGTAGATCGGGTCCAGCTGCTGCACGGTGGCCATCGCGTTGGCCTGGCCGTTCTGCACCAGCGCGCCCTCGGTCACCGAAGAGCGGCCGATGCGGCCGGAGATCGGCGAGTAGACCCTGGTGTAGCGCACGTTGATCTTGGCGTTGTCCACCGTGGCCTTGGCCTGCAGGTAGGCAGCCTGGGCATCGGCGTACTGCTGCTTGCTCACCGCCTCGTCCTTGACCAGCTCCTTGTAGCGCTCGGCCTGCTGCTGGGTGGACACCAGATTAGCCTGGGCACTCTGCAGGGTCGCTTCGTAGGTGGCCGGGTCGATCTGGTACAGCTGCTGGCCTTCCTTGACGTCGCTGCCCTCCTTGAACAGGCGCTTGAGGATGATGCCGTTCACCTGCGGGCGAACTTCGGCGATGCGATAGGCAGTCGTCCGGCCGGGCAGCTCGGTGCTCAGGGTCACCTCCTGCGATTGCAGGGTCACCACCCCGACTTCGGGGATCGGCTTCTCCTGCGGAGCCTGGCTCTTGTCACAGCCGGCAAGGGTGGCCATGGCGACGAGCAGGGCCGGGACCAGGGCGCGCATGGCTGGCTTTCGTTGCATATCGTTGTCCTCGTGAGCGAAGCATCCGGGTTGGCTGTGGGCTTGCCGGTCCGGAAAAGCTGGCAAAAATACTTACATTCAGTAGTGTCTGTAAACGTCCGAAAGCCCTGAGGGAAAACTACTGAAACGATTTAGCTTCTTGCCGAATTCGCAGTAGGTTTCCCGCAAGGCGGACGCCTGACAGCATAAAGTTGATAACATCAACTAAAATAAGAAAAATGGTTGATCCAATCAACCGGATTTACATTCCTTTTACCGTGACCGCGCCGATGACCCATACCGTGAATCCCGAGCTGCCGCAGGCCCTGATGAAGGTCTTCGACCACCTGCGCGAAAGCATCCAGGACCAGCTGTACGCCGAAGGTATCGACCTCGCGCCACCGGACATCCGCCTGCTCGAACTGATCGCCGCCGATGCCGGACAGAGCCTGCAGAGCCTGGGCCGCAAGCTGTGCCGCGACAAGGCACTGGTCACCCGCAAGATTCGCGAGATGGAAGCGCTGGGACTGGTCCGCCGCGAGCGCAACCCCGGTGACCAGCGCAGCTTCCAGCTGTTCCTCACCGAGGCCGGGCTGACCGTCGAGGCCCGCACCCAGGCCATCCTCGCACGCACCCATGACGCTCTGTTTGCGCCGCTGGACGATGCCCAGCAACAGTTGCTCACCCACTTGCTCCAGGAGTGCCTTCCGGGCCGCCCGGAGTGAGGCGCAGAAACGAAAACGCCGGCATTCGCCGGCGTTTTCGCACTGGGGCGTCTTACTGACGCACCCCTTCGACCGACAGGGTCAGCTCCACTTCCTGGGAAGCCGGACCGAGGTCGCGCTGAATGTTGAAGTCCTTCAGCTTGAGGGTGGTGGTGCCGAGGAAGCCGGCACGGTAGCCGCCCCACGGGTCGTCGCCCTGGCCGATCAGTTCAGCCTTGATGGTGACCGGCTTGGTCACGCCGTTCAGGGTCAGGTTGCCGGTGATCTCGGCGTTCTTGCCATCGGCCTTCACGGCGGTGGACTCGAAGGTGGCGGTCGGGTTCTTCGAAACGTTCAGGAAGTCCGCGCTGCGCAGGTGCTTGTCACGTTCGGCGTGGTTGGAGTTCACGCTGTTGGTGTTGATGGTCACCTTGACCTTGTCGGCGGACGGGTTCTTCTCGTCGAAGGTGAAGGCACCGTCGAAGTCGTCGAAGCGGCCATACAGCCAGCTGTAGCCCAGGTGCTTGATGCGGAACTCGATGAAGGCGTGCTGGCCTTCCTTGTCGATCTTGTAGTCCGCGGCCATGGCCTGGCCGGCGGAGAGCAGAGCGGTGCCCAGAGCCAGCGCGGCGAAGGTCTTCTTCAGCATTGAACAATCTCCCTGTGAGTGAGGTTTTTACTTCGCGGCGCGGCCGAGCATGCGCGTCAGCGTGGCGTCGCGATCGATGAAATGGTGTTTGAGGGCCGCCAGGGCGTGCAGCACGGCCAGCACCACCAGCGCCCAGGCCAGGTACAGGTGGATGACGCCCGCGACGTCGGCCTGGTCGGGCAGCCCGCTGAGGGTGGCGGGCACGTCGAACCAGCCGAACACGCTGATCGGCTTACCTTCGGCGGTGGAGATCAGGTAGCCGGCGATCATGGCGGTGAACAACAGGCCATACAGGCCGAGGTGGCCCAGCACGGTCGCCCGCCGGGTGTTCCGGCCATGAGTGGCCGGGGCCGGCGGCGGCGGGCTGACGAAACGCCAGAGCACACGCAGAACCAGCGCGATGAGCAGCAGGATGCCGATGCCTTTGTGGATGTCCGGAGCGCGGTGGTACCAGGTGTCGTAGTAGTCCAGCTCGCGCATCCACAGGCCCAGGCCGAACAGGCCGAAGACCGCCAGCGCACTGCCCCAGTGCAGGAACAGGCTGACCAGTCCGTAGCGGGAGGGGGAATTACGCCATTGCATCGATCAACATCCTTGAAAAACGGAGGCTCAAGACTAACGGCAAATCCATCGAATAAAAGTGGAAAATCCTGCTCTGAAACATCGATTCACAAGATAGATTGCCGGTGAAAGGGGCGTACCAGAGCCCCAGAAACAACAATGCCGGCTTTCGCCGGCATTGTGTGTAGGACGCTTCCGATCAGAACGGCAGCCAGGACAGGATGCCCTTCTTCTCGCCCTTGGCGGCCGGAGCCTCGCCAGCGGCCGGCTTGCTGTCGGCCACGGCCATCTTGCCTTCCAGCACCGGCGTCTTGCCGGCATACAGGTCGCGGACCTGGCTGGCGGCGCGCTTGCCGCTGCGCAGGGCGCCTTCCAGGGTGCCCGGGTAGAGCGCATCGGTGTGCTCGCCGGCGAAGGCCACGCGGGACACCGGGGTTTCCCAGACGCGCCAGAAGCGGCTGATCTGGCCCGGACCGTAGGCCAGGTAGGAGCCGCCGGTACCGACGTCGGTGCTGTAGCGGCGCATTTCATAGCCGTCGTACGCGCCGCGCATCTTCGGGTAGTACTTGTTCATGCGGATCAGCACCTGCTCCAGCACCTGGCGGTCGCCGAAGGCCTGCATCACGCGGGCGTTGTCGCCGGACAGGTTGATCAGCACGTTGGCGCCGCCCTTGGTCGCAGGCTCCACCCAGATCATGCCCAGGCCCTGGTCGCTGAAGATTTCACCGGACAGGCGCGACTTGTCGTCCCACACCGGGCGCTTGAACTTCATCAGGATCTGGTCGCGCCAGCCGTAGTTGGTGCCCTTGAGCGCCGCCTGCTGCTTCTCGTTCAGGCTCGGGATCATGGTGATGTTGCCCAGCGCACGCAGCGGCACGGCCAGCACCAGGTAATCGGCGCTGTAGCCGGTGGGGCCGACCTTGACGGTCACGCCGTCCTTGTCCTGGCTGATCGAGGTGACCTTGGCGTTGGTCTTGATGGTCTTGAGCTGCTTGACGAAGCCCTGGGCCAGCACCTGGCTGCCACCCGGCAGACGCGCGGCACGCAGGTCGCGGTCGTCGACGTTGCGGTACACGCGGCCCTGCTGGGCGAGGTACAGCAGCGACAGGCGCGACGGTTCGTCATAGCGCGAGCGGATGCGCTGGTTGACCAGCAGGCGAGCGGTCGGCGACAGGTTCAGCTTGTCCAGCCAGCGCGCGGCGTTCATCTGGTCCAGCGCGAACAGGGTCTTGCTCGACAGTGGGTTGAGCGGGTCCTCGATGGAGGCGGCCAGTTCGTCCAGGGACTTCTCGAAGCGCTCCAGATCAGCGGCGACGGCCGGCATCTTCTGCTTCAGGTCGCTGCTGGAGTAATACACGCCGTCGATCAGGTAGCTCGGCGTACGCACGAACTCGGGGGCCGGAACGGCCTTGATCTTCAGGGTATCCAGATAGCCGTTGAGCGTCGGCTGCACCTTGGCATTGCCGATCCACTCGCTGGTGGCCAGGCCCGAACGACCGCCCACCTGCGGCTTGGCCTCCAGCACGGTGACCTGCCAGCCGGCCTGTTGCAGCTCGTAGGCCGCCGACAGGCCCGCCAGTCCACCGCCGACCACGATGGCCGTCGGCTGTTTGTCCTTGCCCAGCGCCACCGCGCTGAACACCCCCAGAGCGAGCAACGCGGCAGCGCGCAGCCATCCCATTTTCATCGCCAAGCTTCCCCAGTTGGTACAAAGGCGCGAAGCATACGTGAGCGCCCGGAAGCCGAATAGCTGTCTTGGTCGGCAACCTGCGGCATGTGTCGTAGGACCCGTCCTTGTTCATCTCAATCGCATTGCATAGGCTTGCCCGACCCTCTCAAGCCGCCAGTCAGACGACCAGCCAGATAAGGAGCAGCCCCATGGGCCTGAATGCCGAGTGGATGCAGCGTGATCTCCAGGTGCTGTGGCACCCCTGCACCCAGATGAAAGACCACGAACGCCTGCCGGTGATTCCGATCCGCCGCGGCGAAGGCATCTGGCTGGAGGACTTCGAAGGCAAGCGCTACCTGGATGCGGTCAGTTCCTGGTGGGTCAACGTCTTCGGCCACGCCAACCCGCGCATCAACCAGCGCATCAAGGACCAGGTGGACCAGCTGGAGCACGTGATCCTCGCCGGTTTCAGCCACCAGCCGGTCATCGAGCTGTCCGAGCGCCTGCTGCGCCTGGCCCCGGCGGGCCTGTCCCGGGTGTTCTACGCCGACAGCGGCTCGGCGGGCATCGAGGTGGCGCTGAAGATGAGCTACCACTACTGGCACAATCTCGGCCAGCCGCAGAAGAAACGCTTCATCACCCTGACCAACAGCTACCACGGCGAGACCGTGGCGGCGATGTCGGTAGGCGACGTGGCGCTGTTCACCGAGACCTACAAGTCGCTGCTGATGGACACCATCAAGGTGCCGACGCCCGACTGCTACCTGCGCCCCGAAGGCGTGAGTTGGGAAGAACACTCGCGGACGATGTTCGCCGCCATGGAGCAGGCACTGGAGCAGCACCATCAGGAAGTCGCGGCGGTCATCGTCGAGCCCCTGGTGCAGGGCGCCGGCGGCATGCGCATGTACCACCCGGTCTACCTCAAGCTGCTCCGCGAAGCCTGCGACCGCTACGACGTGCACCTGATCCACGACGAGATCGCCGTCGGCTTCGGCCGTACCGGGACGATGTTCGCCTGCGAGCAGGCCGGCATCACCCCGGACTTCCTGGTGCTGTCCAAGGCGCTGACCGGCGGCTACCTGGCGATGAGCGCGGTGCTCACCACGGACAAGGTCTACCAGGCCTTCTACGACGACTACGCCACCCTGCGCGCCTTCCTTCACTCGCATACCTACACCGGCAACCCGCTGGCCTGCGCCGCCGCCCTGGCGACCCTGGACATCTTCGAGCAGGACAACGTCATCGAGGCCAACAAGGCCCTGGCGGCGAAGATGGCCAGCGCCACCGCGCACCTGGCCGACCACCCGCATGTCTCGGAAATCCGCCAGACCGGCATGATCCTCGCCATCGAGATGGTCCAGGACAAGGCTACGAAGACCGCCTACCCCTGGCAGGAACGCCGCGGCCTGAAGGTCTTCCAGCACGGCCTGGAACGCGGCGCGCTGCTGCGTCCGCTGGGCAGCGTGGTGTACTTCCTGCCGCCGTACATCATCACCCCCGAACAGATCGACTTCCTCGCCGAAGTCGCCAGTGAAGGCATCGACATCGCCACCCGCGACAGCGTGAGCGTGGCGGTCAGCGAACGCTTCCCCGGGCATCGCGATCCGGGCTGATCGGCTACAAGCGGCAGGCCGAAAGCTTTAAGCTTGCCGCTTTCCCCTTCTGCACCGATACCGCCATGCGCCTCTCCCGCTTCTTCATCGACGCCCCGCTCTCCCTCGGCCAGCACGAGCTGCCCGAAGCCCAGGCCCACTACATCGGCCGCGTGCTGCGCCATTCGGCGGGCGACGCCGTGCAGCTGTTCGACGGTTCCGGCCGCGAATACCTAGGCGAGCTGATCGAAGTCGGCAAGAAGACGGTGCGCGTGGAACTGCGTGAAGCATTCGACGGCCAGCCCGAATCGCCGCTGCGCGTGCACCTGGGCCAGGGACTGTCCCGTGGCGAGCGCATGGACTGGGCGATCCAGAAGGCCACCGAACTGGGCGCCAGCGAGATCACCCCGATCGTCAGCGAACGCTGCGAAGTGCGCCTGAAGGACGAACGCGCCGACAAGCGCATGGCCCACTGGCGCCAGGTGGCGATCAGCGCCTGCGAGCAGTGCGGCCGCTCGGTGCTGCCGGTGCTCAATGCGCCGGTCCCCCTAGCGGAGTGGCTGGAGGGCTGCGAGGCGCAGCTCAAGCTGGTGCTGCACCCGGTGGCGGAGCCGTTGACCAGTCATGACAAGCCGCAGAGCCTGGCTTTTCTGATCGGGCCGGAGGGTGGCTTGAGCGATGCCGAGGTGGAGCAGGCGAAGTCGGCGGGCTTCCACGCCGCCCGGCTCGGGCCGCGCGTGCTGCGGACAGAGACGGCGCCCGTCGTTGCGCTGAGCGTGGCGCAGCAGCTATGGGGCGATTTCTAAACGCATCTGCGTTGGGCGGGTTCGCGAGCAAGCTCGCTCCTACCCAAAGCGCACCGTGCCAGCCGGCTGTCGGTAGGACCGAGGGGGACGCCCAGTCCTTGCTCGCGAACAGCCCCGGCACTGAGCCCCGGCGATTCATATCCCCCGCAGCGCCAACCCCGCCAACACCAGCAATACCACCCCGCACAACGCGTGGCTCACCCGGTGCCAGCGCGGCGAAGCGTTGCGCCGCAGCCAGTCCACCAGTGCCGCGCAGAAGAAGCAGCAGAGCACCGACGCCGTCATGAAGCCGGCGAAGAACACCAGCGAGTCCCCCAGCGTCGGCACATCGTCCACCAGACCGGCCATCGCTCCACCCAGCGCGCCCCAGTAGACGATGTTCTTCGGGTTCGACAGCGACAACATCGCCCCGGAAGCGAAGGCGCCGGCGTTGTGCTCGCCGCTATCGCCCTCATCCACTACCCCGACCTGGCGGGCATCGCGCAGGCTCTGTACACCCAGCCAGGCCAGGTAGGCCGCGCTGGCCAGGGTCAGCGGCAGGCGCAGCGTCTCATGGCCCAGCAGCAGCGCCAGGCCGGTCAGGCCGATCAGCGCCCATACCGCATCGCCGATCAGCGAGCCGAACTGCACCAGCAGCGCCGGGCGGAATCCGCCCTTGAGCCCGCGGCGCAGGGTTTCGGCCAGCACGGCGCCGGGCGACAGGCAGAACACGATGCCGAACAGCAGCGCGGCGAAGAACAGGGTCATGGATTAGTTCTCGAACAGAATGGCGATGGCGCAATTCTGCCTGGGCAAAGGCTGTCGTACTTGAACCGGATTGCTCAGCGCAGGGCGCGCTGGAAGTCGCCCGGCGACACGCCATAGGCCGCGCGAAAATGCCGGTTCAGGTGGCTCTGGTCGGCGAAACCCAGTTCGTGCGCCACCTCGGTGGCCGGTAGGCCGGCACGCAGCAGCGCCTGGGCGCGGCGCGTACGCAGCTGCATCGCCCATTGCCGGGGGCTCAGGCCCACCTGCTTCTGGAAGCTGCGCAGCAGGTGGAAGCGCGACAGGCCGAGATAGGTCGCCATCTCATCCAGGCTCGGCTGTCGCGCCAGATCGGCGGCCAGCCAGTCCTGCAGGTCGGCAATCCGACCACCGCTCTGCACACCCTCCTGTGACAGGCGCACCCCCATGACACGGGCGATTTCGGCGAGCAGCAGCGTCAGGCGCTCCTCGCCGCGCTCGCGGATGAAGGCGTCACCACCCAGCACACGCTCGACGGCATCCGCCATCGCAAACGCGAGAGCGGGCAACCGCGCAGTGGGGCGCTCGAACTCCAGGCGTGTCAGACCGAGCATGGCGGCCAGCTGTTCGGGCGCGAGATAGAGGCTAACGAACTGCCAGGGCTGGTCCTCGGCGACTCCGCCGCCCTGGATCTGCCCGGGGTTGTAGCTGGTGATGACGCCAGGGCCGGCGGCGAAGGTGCGGCCGTCCAGCCACACCCGCTCCTCGCCGCGCAGGTTGGCGCTGATGACGAATTCGTCGTGGCTGTGGCGCTCGAAGGAATGTCCGCCGAGGGTGGCACTGGCCACCTCGAAGCCGGGCTCACCACCCAGCTGTGCGAGACGCAGGCCGTTCATGCCGGCATCAGATCAGGCCGGAATCGGCCAGCATCTGTTCCAGCGCGATCAGGTCGGGAATGCGCGCCTGCTCGTCGCCCAGGCTGACCGCATCCAGTTCCAGCCGCGCCAGCGGCACGTTGGCGCGCTGCAGGTCGGCGCCGACCTTCAGCGAGCGCGGAATGCCCTGCACCAGCAGGGCGAGGAACTTGACGTTGGGGCGCCCGCCGAGGGCGTTGAGCACGAGCACCCGGGCACCGGCGTTGACTTGCGCCTGGCCACCGGAAGCCGCCTCGAAGGACAGCAGCGGCAGGCGAAGTTCACGCCAGGCCACCTGGCCCAGGTACCAGGAGGGCAGGCCGTCCACCGGGTGCGGTGCGCGGTAGGTGATCAGTTCGGCCACCGCCACGTTGGGCAGCAGCAGGTTGCGGTCGGCCAGCGGCACCAGCAGGCCGGTCAGGCTGTCCGGCGCGGCAACCTGGCCGCCTTCCCTGACCACGGAAAGATCACTCATCGCAGCACTCCACGTCTCACGTTACTTCGGCCACGCACTGCGCGGCCAGGTGGTTGACCAGCGTCGCCGCGAGCTCGCGCGGGTCGCCCGAGAAGGTGCTGTAGCCCCCTTCACGCAGGCTGTCGGGCATGCTCGAACAGGCGCAGCTGTCGGCGCGCTGGGTCCAGATTTCCGCGCCCTGCCTGCGCACGTAGGCCGCCGCCGCGCTGCCATCGCTGCACATGCCACTGAAGACGATCACGCCACAGCGATCGCCGTACTGCTGGGCCAGGTTGAGCATCATCTGGTCAATGGACGGGCTGTAGGGCTCCGGCCAGGCACGTTCGAGGACGCGCATCCGCGCTTCGCCGTCGAACCCCAGCTCCTGGCTGATCGGCACCACCACCACTTCGCCGCAGCGCACCGGATCGCCGTCGCGCACGGTGTTCACGTGCCACTGGCTGTGACGGCCGACCGCCTGCGGCAGGTTGGCCTCGAACGCCGGATCGATGTGCTGGGCGTAGAGGAAACCGACCGGCAAGGCGCCGGGCAGTGCATCGAGGAAGGCCTTCACCGCCGCCGGACCGCCCAGCGACGCCGCCAGCAGCCAGACCTGCGCGGCAGGCTCACCGGCTTTCAGTGGCGATGCGGCGAGGTCGTCGGGCAGCGCCACGCGGCTGGGCCGCTGCGCTTCATCGAGCAGCGCCGCCAGGCTTCTGCCGACGCCGGCGCTGGGGTCGCCCACCAGCTTGCGCAGTTTGGAGACCAGGCGCCGCTCCCAGCGCGGGTAATGCTCGGAATGCCGCTCCGGCGCGTGCCCCTCGCCGAACAGCACGGGTATCCGCGACTGCTCCAGCAGGTTGTCCACCAGCGGCGAGTCTTCCTGCTGGGCCAGGTCCACCAGCCACAGGTCGGTCTCGCAGGCGTCCAGTTGCTCGCTGTCCAGGCGCGCCGGGTCGGCGTTGAGCACCACCTGGTAGCCGTGGCCGGCAAGCGCCTGCGCCAGCACATGGCGTTGCAGGGAGGTGTCGGCGATGACCGCGATACGCGGCGTGCTCTGCTCAGACATGGGACTTCACCAGGCTCAGGATGCTCTCCAGCAGTTCAGTTTCCTGGTACGGCTTGCCCAGGTACTGGTTGACGCCGATGGCCAGGGCGCGATCGCGGTGCTTCTCGCCAGTTCGCGAGGTGATCATGATGATCGGCAGGTCCTTGAGTTGCTCGTCGTGGCGCACCAGGGTCGCCACCTCGAAGCCGTCCATGCGCGGCATCTCGATGTCCAGCAGCATGATGTCGGGCTTGTGCTCCTGCAGCTGGGCGATGGCGTCGACCCCGTCCTTGGCGGTCAGCACGTTCATGCCGTTGCGTTCCAGCAGGCGGCTGGTGACCTTGCGCACGGTGACCGAGTCGTCCACCACCATGACCAGGGTCGGGCGCTGGTGTTCGACTTCCGCCGCGGCAGGGCCTGCCAGCTGACGGCGCGGCTGGGCTTGCAGCGCGTGGGCATGGCGCACGCGGATGGTCGCCAGCAGGTCGAGAATCACCACCACGCGGCCGTCACCGAGGATGGTCGCGCCGGAGATGCCGGCAACCCCGGCGAACTGCGCGCCGAGGCCCTTCACCACGATTTCGCGGGAGCCCGCCAGGGCATCGACCTGCACCGCCACGGCATGGTCCGCCGAGCGCACCAGGATCACCGGCAGCGGCAGCGACTGGCCCACCAGTTTCGGGTGCTGGCCGTTGTTGAGCAGGTCGCCCAGGTACTTCAGCTCGTAGTCCTGACCTGCGTATTCGAAGCGCGGCGCAGTGCTGCCCTCGGCCGCGGCCTGCTCGTAGAGCGCCTCCAGCTCGTAGGGGGACACCCGCACGATACCTTCGATGGTGTTCAGCGGCAGGGCGTAAAGGTCCTCGCCGGAGAGCACCATCAGCGCGCGGTTCACCGACACGGTGAACGGCAGGCGGATGTTGAAGTGCGTGCCCTCGCCCAGCGTCGAGTGGATGCTGATGGAGCCGCCCAGTTGCTTCACTTCGGAGGCGGCCACGTCCATGCCGACGCCACGGCCGGAGATCTGCGTGATCTTCTCGGCGGTACTGAAACCGGCTTCGAGGATGAACTGCAGCACCTCGTGGTCGGTCAGGTCGCTGTCCTCGGTCATCAGGCCGCGCTCAATGGCCTTGCGCCGCACCGCATCGAGGCGAATGCCGCCGCCGTCGTCGCCCAGGGTCAGGAGGATGTCGCCACCCTCGCGCCCCAGGGTCAGGCGGATGGTGCCGGTTTCCGGCTTGCCGGCCAGGCGGCGTGTCTCGCCGGACTCGATGCCATGGTCCACCGCGTTGCGCAGCATGTGTTCCAGCGGTGCGACGATGCGTTCGAGCACCGTGCGGTCCATCTCGCCTTCGGCGTTGCTGACCACGAACTCGACCTGCTTGCCCAGCTCGTTCGCCACCTGGCGGACGATGCGACGCAGGCGCGGCACCAGGCGATCGAACGGCACCATGCGGGTGCGCATCAGGCCTTCCTGCAGCTCGGTGTTGACCCGCGCCTGTTGCAGCAGCAGGGTCTCGGCGTCGCGGTTCTTCGCGGCCAGGGTTTCCTTCAGGTCGAACAGGTCGGAGGCGGACTCGAACAGTGCGCGCGAGAGCTGCTGCAGCTGCGAGTAGCGGTCCATCTCCAGCGGGTCGAAGTCTTCGTAGCCGGCGCGCTCGGCGTCGGCCTGGTGGCGCGAGAGGATCTGCGCCTGGGTTTCGGTATCGAGACGGCGCAGCTGGTCGCGCACACGCTCGATGGTGGCTTCCATTTCCGTCAGGGTCGAACCGACGTCGCTCACCTGCTGCTCGACCCGGCCGCGGAAGATGGAGGTCTCACCGGCGAGGTTGACCAGGCCTTCCAGCAGTTGCGCGGGGACTTTCACCAGCTCCTGCGGCGCGCGGCGGGCGGCCGCTTCCTGGGCAGCCTCCTGGGCGCGGCGGACGAACGGCAGCACCACCGGCGCCTCGACGCGCTGCGGCACGGTCGCGGCCATGATGGCTTCGGGCAGTACGCTCGGCAGGGACGCCGGCGGCGCCACTTCGAGCGGCAGCGGTGCCGGCTCGGGGGCGGTCACTTCGGTTTCGCCCAGGTGCTGGCGCAACTGGTCGACTTCGGCCTGCAACCCTTCGAAGCCGGACTGCACGTCCAGCAGCAGGCTGTCCGGCCAGGGCGCGCCCTGCTGCTGGGCCTCGGACAGGTGCTGTTCGAGGTCGTGGGCCAGGTCGCCCAGACCGCTCTGGCCGGCCAGGCGCGCACCGCCCTTGAGGGTATGGAGGATCCGCAGCAGTTCGTCCAGCGCACCGTTTTCGCGCTCGGCGTCCCAGCGGCCCAGGGCCTGTTCCATGGCGTCGAGGAGGTCGTCGGCCTCTTCGAGGAAGATATCGAGGATGTCCGCTTCCGGACCTTCCGCCAGGGCGGGTTCGGCGGTCAGGGCCTGCAGGCTGACACTGCTGGGGACGCTCAGTTGCTCGTCGGGGCTTGCACGAAATCGGTGGATCGCCTCGATCAACGAGTCGCCCTCCGGAATCCGCCGGTGCCCCTGGACGGCCTCGAGCATCTCGGCGAGACGATCGTGGCAGCGCTGCAGCAGTTCGAACAGCGTGGGGCTGGCGCGCAGGCGCCCGCCGCACAGGCCTTCGTAGAGGAATTCCAGCTCGTGGGCGAGATCGCCGATGGGACGGATCTCGGCCATTCGCGCACCGCCCTTGAGGGTATGCAGATCCCGCTGCAAAGCCTCCAGTTCGACACTGTTGTCGACGTTTTCCATCCAGCGCTGCAAGGCGCCGGAGGAGCTTTCAAGGATATCGAAACCTTCCTCGAGGAAGATTTCCACCAGCTCCTGGTCGTGTTCGTCGTCCAGCTCGTAGCCGGCGGTGGCCATCGGTTCCGGCGCACCGTCCTGCGGCGTTTCGGCGATATCCGCCTCGGCCTCGTCGAGGAAGGCCTGCAGATCGACCTCCGGCAGCGCCGCCGGGGTTTCCTCGGCTTCGGCGGCGAGCTCAGGCTCGGCGGGCAGCTCCAGCTCGATCTCCTGCGCGACAGGCTCCTGCTCCGCTTCGGCGTCCACCGCCAGCGGGGCCTGGGCCAGCGAGGCGCTCAAGCCGGCGGCGGGATTCTGCCGAAAGGTACGGATGGTCTGCACCAGGTCGGCCGGGTCGGTCAGCGCCTGCCCGGCCTGCAACTGGTCGAGCTGGGTCGCCAGGCGGTCGTGGCAGGTACGCAGCAGGCCGCCCAGCGCCGGGCTGTGCTGGAAGCGATGGTCCAGCAGTCCTTCGTAAAGCGATTCGAGTTCGTGGGACAGGTCGCCGATCTCGCGGATCTCGGCCATGCGCGCGCCACCCTTGAGGGTGTGCAGGTCGCGCTGCAGGGTCGACAGGGCCGCCAGGGCCTCGGGTGACTGCAGCCACTTCTCCAGCGCCTGGCCGGCGTTGTCCAGGATATCCACCGCCTCTTCGAGGAAGATCGCGACCATTTCCTCGTCCAGCGCTTGCGGCGGAGGCTGCGGGGCGGCATAGGGACGCGGGTCGGCGGCGGTGATGACTTCGTCGTCATCGGCAGGCTGCGCCTGCTCGGCATTGTCGTTGCGCGGCGGCCAGGTCAGGCCGTCCGGCAGGTCTTCCTCGGCCACCGGGCGGGTGTCGAGCAGGAACTCTTCGTCCTCGGCCGGGAAGTCGTCGGCGGTCAGGCTCTCCAGGTCGACGAAGTCCTGTTCCGGCTCAGCCGGCGAGTCCAGCAAGCGACGCAGGGCCTCGACCTGTTCCGGGCGGGCGCTGACCTGCAGGGCCGCGGCCACCTGGTCCATCATGCCGATCAGGGCTTCGTGGGCCTCCTCGGCGGCACTGAAGAAGGCATCGCCGACATCCAGGCGACCCTGCTGTACCGCGCCATAGACCGCCAGCAGAGCATCGGCCAGTTCGGCCATCTGCGGCAGCTCGGCCATCTGCGCGCCGCGGCTGAGGGTTTCCAGCTCGTCGTGCAGCGCGCCCAGCTCCTGGCGCTCCTGCGGATGTTCGCGCCAGCGCCGCAGCAGGTCCTCGGCGTCCAGCAGGATGTCCATGCCCTCTGCGAGGAACATACCGATCAGCTTCGGATCGCTACCCTCGCCGCTTTCGCCACGGCGCTTGGCCTCGGCGGCCTCCAGGCGCTCCTGGTGGACCTGGGCGATGCGCGCCAGCAGTTCGGCGCTGCCGTCGATGGGCGCCAGCGGGCGGCCTTCCAGCAGCTGGTCCAGGCCGACCCGGAACAGACGCTCGGCGCCGTGCAGCAGCTCGGCCTCGCGCAGGTCGATCTGCAGCAGGTTGGTCTTGAACTCTTTCATCAGCCGCTCGAGCGGCGTGGCGATTTCGGCGATCGGCAAGATGCCCGCCATGTGCGCGCTGCCCTTGAGGGTATGCAGGGCGCGCTGCAGGTCGTCGGTCACCGGCTGCGGCAGCTGCTGCGCGCAATCGGCGAGGAAGCCGACCAGGGTCTCCAGATGGGTTTCCGCCTCGTTGCGGAAGATTTCCAGCAGTTGCGGGTCGAGGCTTTCACCTTCGACTTCCGCGCTGCTCGACGCGGCGGGCGCGCTCGTCTCCTCGATGGCGGCCTCGGCAGCAGCGTCCGGCTGCGGCTGTCCACCGCCGGGCGGCGGGACCGGCTGCCCCTTGGCCAGGGCATGCGCGGTGGCGGCCAGGCGGTCGACATCGTCGCGCTGGCGCTGGGCGTTGGCGGCGAATTCCTCGACCAGCTCCGGCATCAGCGCAACCACGTCCTGCACCACCTGCTGCACGGCCGGGGTGGTGGAGATGCTGCGGTCGAGCACACGGTTGAGCAGGTTCTCGATGGACCAGGCCAGCTCGCCGATGACCAGCGCGCGGACCATGCGGCCACTGCCCTTGAGGGTGTGGAAGGCGCGGCGGATCTCGGTCAGCGCATCGCGCTCGTCGCCGTTCGCCAGCCAGGCGGGCAGATACTCGCCAATGGTTTCCAGCACCTCGCCGGCTTCTTCGATGAAGACCTCGCGCAGTTCCTCGTCCATCGGCTCTTCGTCGGCCGGTGGCGGCAGCAGGCTGGGCGGCACTTCCTGCGCCGGCGGGTTGATGGCCTGGGTGGGAGCGGCCATCACTTCGGCGAGGGACAGGGGCTTCGCCACCGGCTCGGCGACCGGCTCCGCCACGGGCGGCGGACTCGGCAGTTCGACTTCCGGCAGGTCGAGGTCGGTGATATCCAGATCGTTCCAGTCTTCCACCGGCGCGTGCGGCTCGCCGCCATCAGCGGCCAGGGCATCCAGCTCCAGCGGCGCATCCAGGCTGAAGTCGATGCCGTCGGCCAGGGCGGGCGTCTCGGACAGCTCACCGAGGGTCCAGTTGTCATCGCTGACCAGAGGCTGTTCGGCGGCGGGCAATTCGACATCCCAGCTCAGCTCATCCGCCGAGGCAATCGGCGCGACCGGGGTCGGCTCGAGGGCCGCCGGAAGCTCGTCCAGCGCCAGCGGCGCGTCCAGGCTGAAGTCGACGCCCTCGACCAGGGCGGGCGTCTCGGACAGCTCGCCGAGGGTCCAGTTGTCATCGCTGACCAGCGGCTGCTCGGTGGTCGGCAGTTCGACGTCCCAGCTCAATTCGTTCGCCGGGGCGGCGGAGGCGGTCGGAACCGACTCCAGGGTGCCCGGGAGTTCGTCCAGGGTCAGCGGCGCATCCAGGCTCAGGTCGACGCCTTCGCCCAGGGCGGGCGTCTCGGACAGCTCGCCGAGGGTCCAGTTGTCGTCGCTCACCAGCGGCCGTTCGGCGGCAGGCAGTTCGACGACATCCCAGCTCAGCTCGTCCGCCGGGGTGGTCGGCTCGGTGGCGCCCGGGAGTTCGTCCAGGGTCAGCGGCGCATCCAGGCTGAGGTCGACGCCTTCGCCCAGGGCGGGCGTCTCGGACAGCTCGCCGAGGGTCCAGTTGTCGTCGCTCACCAGCGGCTGTTCGGCGGACGGCAGTTCGACGATGTCCAAATTCAGCTCGTCAGCCAGCGTAGCGGGCGTCGGCTCGCTGACGCCGAAGCTCTCATCCAGCGCCAGCGGTGCCATGGGTTCGGTAGACGGCTGGCTCGGGTCGCTGCTCAGCCAGTCCTCTTCGACAGCGGGCGCGTTGTCGCCAGCAGGCTCCAGCGAAGCGCTCGCTTCGTCGGTCCTGGCCGGCGCATCGCTCAGCTCGGGCTGGGTGGGAAGCTCGTTGGGCTCGGTGCTCAGGTCGAGCGATTCCCAGAGGTTATCTTCCGAGGCCACGGGCTCGACGATGTTGTCCAGCTCCCAGGCCGGTTCGCCCAGGTCCGGAGCCGGGACATCCAGCGCCAGGGGTTCCAGCGGGGCATACGCCGCAAGGTCGACTGGCGCGGCAGCCGGCTCATCCAGCAGGCTTTGGCCCCAGCTCAGCGCCTCGGGCGCCTCCTGGCTGGCCTCCGGCGCAGCGTCTGGTTCGTCCAGCACCCCGGCGCCCAGATCGGCCACTGGCTCGGCATCGAGTTGCGGTGGTTCGAAGGTCGGCGCTTCGACCTGGAGATCGTCGAGGGTCAGTTCCTCCGCCGGCGCCAGGGTGCTGAAATCGTCCACCGGGGCGGCGGGCAGTTCTTCCACCGGTTCATCCAGCGCCGCCAGCAGGACGCTCGGCGCCTCCGGCTGCTCCGGCTCGACGGCGAGGTCAGCGGCCAGGGCCGCGCTGGCGAGCACGTCGATTTCATCCAGCGGATTGTCCAGCGGCGCCGGAGCCGGCGGCTCGACGGCATCGAGGATCGACGGGCGCGGCTTGAGGGAGTAGCCCAGGCTTTCCAGGCTTTCCTCGGCCACGTCGAGAATCAGGTCGCCCTGGGTGCCCTGGTCCTCGGACAGGCGCTCCAGGTAGTACTCGACGCTGGTCATGGCGTCGGCGAGGGTGTCGAGGCTGTGCCAGTCCGGCACGGCCTGGCGCACCAGCAGTTGTTCCTGGATGTAGCGATTGCAGGATTCCAGCAGTTTCGCCGCACGTTCCTGGGAGATCATCGCCAGACCACCGCGCACTTGCGTCAGCAGCTCCGGCACGCGGGCCAGGTGCTGGTGGTTCCATTGCGAGGCGATGAACTCGATGATCGCGTCCTTGGCCAGCTCCAGGCCATTGCGCGCTTCCTTGATCACCACCTGGTGGATCTGCTCGACATCGGTGGTCGGCAGGCGGCTTTCCTCGCTGCCCGGTTGCTCGCTCGGGCCGACCATGCCGGCCAGGGTCGCTTCCACGTAGAGCAGCGCGCCGGCCACGTCCATCAGCGTCGCATCGTCCGGCTTGCGCTGGCCGCGCGCCAGGGCGCCGACCACGTCGATCTGGTCGAGGATGACCTTGCGCGGCTGGCCGAAGCCCAGCACCGCGAGGGTGTCGGCGATCTGCTTGAGCGGCGCCAGCAGGCTTTCCAGCTCGCCCACCACGCTGCGGTCGCTGCGCACGAAGAGGTCGAGGCTGTCCTTGACCCGCACCAGTTCCTCGCACAATGCGCCCACCACCGAACGCATGGCGTCGCGGTCGGGGCCGGCCAGGCGGGCACGTTCCTCGTCGACCACCGCCGCGCCGGGCAGGGCGTCATCCAGGCGGTACTCGTCCTTCACCGCACGCACACGCGGCGACTGGTCGGAGGCCTTGGCCACGTAGAACAGCAGGTTCTTGATCAGTTCGTCCGGCGCCGGCTGGTTCATCGCATCGGCGCCCTGCTCGACCAGGCGCTTGAACTCGCGGTCCACCTGGCGCAGCAGGTTGCGCATGGAGGTGCCGTTGGCGATGCTGCCATTGGCCAGGCCTTCGACAATCGCCGAGGCGATCACCCACAGACGGCCCAGCGGCGCGTCCTTGCACAGCGACTCCAGGCGGGCGAAGACGCGCGCCATGTAGCCCAGGTTGGTCGGCAGGTCCTGGTTGCGTATGACGCCGACCAGGGCGACCTGCAGCATCTGCCGCAGCTTGCGCAGCAGCGTGGTGAACTCGGCGGTACGCAGCCGCGCCAGGGCGTCCACCGGCAGCGCCGTGGCACCGCGGGAGAGGTCGGGGGCGAACAGGCTGGTTTCCGACAGCAGCTTCTCGCCACGGGCGGTGCGCAGGTCGTTGAGCAGCGGCAGCACGACCATCGGCAGGTCGCGGCGGGCGCTCTGGATGCGATCCAGGTACACCGGCAGCTGCAGGATCGCCTGCATCAGCACTTCCAGGGCCTCGCCCTGGCTGGTGACGCGCTGGTCGATCAATGCCTGGGTCAGGTGCTCCATCTCTTCGGCGAGCAGTGCCGCGCCGTAGAACTCCACCATCTGCAGGGTGCCCCGCACCTGGTGGATATAGGCCAGGCAAAAGCCCATCCGCGTCGGGTCCTGGGGATTCTCGACGTAGGATTCGAGCGCCTGCCGCGCCTGCTTGAGCGTTTCGGCAATCTCGCCTTTTACCCATTCCAGGGCGACATAATCGTGCCGATCACCCATAGCCACTCCACTCATGTGTCTGTGTCATCCCTTCCGGGTAAAGGCCAGAACGCGCTCGTCGGCGACCGGTTCGAGGGCCGGATGGTGCCAATCCACCACCTCGCCGACTCCGACCACCATCAGTCCCCCCGGCGCCAGCCGCTCGGCCAGGCGATTGAGGATTTCCCGCCGCCGCCAGCGGCGGAAGTAGATCAGCAGGTTCTGGCAGAAGATCACATCCATGCCGGACATTGGCGCCTGGGCCAGTTCCAGCACATTCAGCCGGGCGCAGCAGACGCGCTCGACCAGATTCGGTACCACCTGATAACGCCCGTCGTCCCGCACGCTGAAAAAGCGCCCGGTCAACGCCGCATCGATCTCATCCAGCTTGCGTGCCGCGTACACCGCCTCACGCGCCTTGCTCAGGGCGTTGAGGCTGATGTCGGTCCCGGTCACGCCGAACAACGGCGCGCGCCCGGCGGCCTCCAGGACCTGCGTGGCGACCATGGCGAGGGAGTATGGCTCCTCGCCACTGGAACAGCCCACGCTCCACAAGGCCAGCGGCCGGCCCTGGCCGACCTCTTCGAGGCGCCGGCGCAGGTAGCGCTCGAGCAGCTCGAAGGAGGGCTTGTGGCGAAAGAAACGGGTTTCCTGAACGGTGAGACGGTCCAGCAGGTTCGACCATTCCACGGCACCGCGCGGGCCGTCGGTGACCTGCCGGTAGTAGCTGCCGTAGTCGCTGATGCCCAGTTCGCGCATGCGGGCGCCCAGGCTGGTCTGCAGGAAGGCGCGGCGTTGCTCGTTGACGACAACGCCGGTACGGTCTTCCAACAGTGCCTGCCAGTCGCGGAATTCCGCGGCCGACATGTCGGCCAACGGCTGCAACGACCAGACGCCACTTGCCTGCATGTCGCGCCCCTCGCTCAAGACAATCGTGCGCTACCGCCCGGGCAGCGCACCTCCCCTGCTCAGGCCTGTTCCGCGAGGTCCGGCAGTTTGAAGCCGGATACGGAATTACGCATTTCACTCGCCATCTTCGCCAGGTTACCGATGCTGCGCGCGGTGGCAGTGGTACCGGCGGAGGTCTGCGAGGTGATCTCCTGGATCACGTTCATGGTGTTGGAAATGTGGCCGGCGGAGGACGCCTGCTGACGGGCGGCGTTGGAAATGTTCTGGATCAGCGCCGCCAGGGTCTTGGATACCTTCTCGATCTCTTCCAGGGCCACACCGGCGTCCTGCGCCAGGCGGGCACCGCGCACCACCTCGGAGGTGGTCTGTTCCATGGAGATCACCGCTTCGTTGGTGTCGGTCTGAATGGTCTTCACCAGCGCTTCGATCTGCTTGGTCGCCGCGGAGGAACGTTCCGCCAGGCGCTGTACTTCGTCCGCTACCACCGCGAAGCCGCGGCCCGCGTCGCCCGCCATGGACGCCTGGATCGCGGCGTTCAGGGCGAGGATGTTGGTCTGGTCGGCAATGTCGTTGATCAGGCTGACGATGTCACCGATCTCCTGGGACGATTCGCCCAGGCGCTTGATTCGCTTGGAGGTGTCCTGGATCTGCTCGCGGATGTTGTCCATGCCGGTGATGGTGTTGTGCACCACTTCGTTGCCCTTGTTGGCGATGGCTACGGAACGTTCCGCTACCGCCGAGGACTCGGAGGCGTTCGCCGATACCTGGTCAATGGACACGGCCATTTCGTTGATCGCGGCGGAGGCGCCGGCGATTTCCTGGGCCTGGTGCTCGGAAGCTTCGGCCAGGTGCATGGCGGTGGCCTGGGTTTCCTGGGCGGCGGCGGCCACCTGCACGGCGGTCAGGTTGATGGTTTCCACCAGCTCGCGGAGCTGGTCGATGGAGTAGTTGATGGAGTCCGCGATCGCACCGGTGAAGTCCTCGGTCACGGTCGCGGCCACCGTCAGGTCACCGTCGGCGAGGTCGGCGATTTCGTCGAGCAGTCGCAGAATCGCCGCCTGGTTGCGGTCGTTCTTCTCGGCGGTTTCGGCCAGTCGGCGGTTGGTCTCGCGCACCATCACCAGGCCGATGAGGATGATCGCGCCCAGGGCGATCACGCCCAGCATGGCGCTGGCGACCTGGTTGAAGACACGGCCCTCGGCCAGGTTCTCGAAGCCGTTGGCCAGGCTGGAAGCCTTCTCCAGCAGGGTCTGCGAACCGCCGAAGATGGTGTTGGCCGCTTCACGGACCTGGAACAGTTCCGGCGAGGTTTCGAGGATCTCGTCCACGGAGCCGGAAACGAATTCGAAGAGTTCGGAAATCTCGTTGAGACGGTCGACGGCCTCGGCGTTGGTCACCTTGGAGATGCTCATCGCCGCGTTGCCTTCCTTCATGCCCTTGAGCACGCGGCCGAACAGGCTGGCGTCGCGGCCGAAGCTGTCGGCGGCCTGCACGGAGTTCTCGTCACCGGCCAGTACCTTGTTCACCGAGCCGAGGATACGTTCGGCCAGCAGCGACTGGCGCTGGGCTACCGCAACCTGGTCGGCCGGGGCGCCGTTTTCCAGAAGGATGTCGACGACCTCTTCGTACTCCACCTGCAGCTGCGGGATGGTTTCGGCCAGCGTCGCGGCCACCTGGTGCAGCGACAGTACGGTCTGCTCGCTGGCCAGAATGGAGTCGGTGTTCTTGCGCAGGGTGTCCCAGTCCTTCTGCACCTGGTCCATCTGCGGTTGTACCGAAGCGGGGCTGGGCGGCAGGCCGGTGGTTTCGTCACCCTTGACCAGGATGTTCCAGCGCTTCTCGAAGTCGTTGCGCGCTTCTTTCAGCAGCTTGAACGCCTCGCCCTTGCCCGCCGCGGCTTCCGTGGCGTTCTTGGCGATACGCTGGGACAGCACGCGCAGTTCGCCGGCATGGCCGATGTACTGTTTGTCGTGGTCCGCCTGGGTGTTGAGGTAAGCGAAGTTGGCGAACAGCAAGACGATCGCCACGATCAGGACCACGAAGAGTCCGAGGATCAGCGAGCTGCTACGCGTGCCCGAAAAGAGACTGCCTGCCTTGATTTTTTTCATATACGGCCCCCGCCTGGACCCCCACGCTTACGGTTTCCATGTCACACACGGGCTGGCGAGCCAGCCCAACCGGTCAAAATCTAGCTGGCGACGTCGAGAAACGCCGGGTGTTGCGCCAGCGCATGCGGGCTGAACACCAACCAGGGCTGTTCTCGATTGAAGACGCCATGAATAAAGGGTTGCAGGACCGCTTCGAGGGGCGGCAGCTGCTCGCTGAAGGTTTCCACCGGGAAGTGCTGCATGCCGAACACCTCATCGACGATGAGGCCGGCGAAGACTTCCTGGTGTTCCACCACCAGCACGCGCCGCTGTTTGCGCAGAGGCGACAGCTCCGCGCCGAGGAAGCCGCACAGGTCCATGATCGGCAACAGGCGGCCGCGCACGTTGGCGACCCCCTTCACCCAGTCACGGACACCGGGCAGCAGTGTGTAGCGCGGCTCGTGAAGAACCTCGCCGACCTCCCCCATGGGTGCCACGAACAGGCGCCCGGCCATGCGAAAGCCAATCCCGTTCCAGCTCTGCGCCACTTCGCGCTGCGCAGGCAGGCCCGCGGCCAGCAGACGACAGCGCTGATCGATCTGGACGAGAACCTCGAAAGGACTCTGGACTTCCGCCATGCCGGCCCTGGCCTTCTTTAATAATTATGTTCTTGAAGACTTTCAGCGCGTGCGGCCCGGCTTCAGCCGGCCAGCACCGCATTGATGGTCTTGAGCAGTGTTTCTTCGTCCACCGGTTTGGTCAGGTAGTCGCGCGCGCCCTGGCGCTTGCCCCAGACCTTGTCGGTTTCCTGATCCTTGGTGGTGACGATGATCACCGGAATCGCGCTGGTTTCCGGGTCCTTGGACAGCTGACGAGTTGCCTGGAAGCCGTTCAGGCCGGGCATGACGATGTCCATCAGGACCACGTCCGGCTTCTCCTGGCGGGCCAGGGCCACGCCGTCGGCGCCGTTCTCGGCCTTGAGCACCTGATGCGAATGCTTTTCCAGCATCGCGGTCAGCTTGTACATCTCGGTCGGCGAGTCATCAACAATCAGAATTCGAGCCATTGTGGTCCCCATACGGAAAAGGCGTCACCGGCGGCTGGGCCGGACTTCAGGAAGCGTGCTCCACCGGGGTAAAGTCAGGCACATGGGTCTTGATCGCGCCGAGCAGCTCTTCCTTGCTGAAGGGCTTGGTGAGGTACTGGTCGGAACCGACGATGCGACCCTTGGCCTTGTCGAACAGGCCGTCCTTGGAGGACAGCATGATCACCGGGGTGGATTTGAAGGCACTGTTGTTCTTGATCAGGGCGCAGGTCTGATAGCCATCCAGGCGGGGCATCATGATGTCGACGAAGATGATGCTGGGATGGGTATCGGCAATCTTGGCCAGGGCGTCGAAGCCGTCGATGGCTGTGATGACATCGCAGCCGACTTTCTTCAGCAGGGTTTCGGCGGTGCGACGAATCGTCTTGGAGTCGTCGATCACCATCACTTTCAAACCGTCGGAATGCTGTTCCATGTTCGCCCTTACCATCTCGGTGAATCGTTTTTCCACTTTTTATATCAGTGCGCGAGCGCCCTGCCACCGTCGGGCTGCGACCCAATCGTGGGAACCTTTTACCACAATCGTCAGAATCTTTACCACGCCCAGCAAATTCAGGCCATAAGACCCGGAACGCGCAGGCTTTTTCCTTGACCGAGCGCACATCCAGCGCCACCCTGAGCATCCTTTTTCAGCCTTTTCGACGGTGCTCTTCACCGCCCTCTTCAGTCCCAGGAGGACATCCCATGAGCGTACGCCTCGGGATCGTGATGGACCCCATCGCGCAGATCAATTTCAAGAAGGACAGCTCGCTGGCCATGCTGCTGGCTGCCCAGGCCCGTGGCTGGGAGCTGTTCTATATGGAACAGCAGGATCTTTACCAGAAGGAGAACCTGGCCCGTGGCCGCATGCGCCCCCTGAAGGTCTTCTACGATCCGGCCCACTGGTTCGAGCTGGACGCGGAAATCGACCAGCCGCTGTCGGAGCTGGATGTGATCCTGATGCGCAAGGACCCGCCCTTCGATAACGAATTCGTCTACTCCACCTACCTGCTGGAACAGGCCGAGACCGCCGGCACCCTGGTGGTGAACCGCCCGCAGAGCCTGCGCGACTGCAACGAGAAGTACTTCGCCACCCTTTTCCCGCAGTGCTCGCCGCCCACCGTGGTGAGCCGCCGGTCCGATATTCTGCGCGAGTTCGCCGCCGAGCATCGTGACATCATTCTCAAACCCCTGGATGGCATGGGCGGCTCGATGATCTTCCGCCACCGCGAAGGCGACCCGAACCTCTCGGTGATCCTCGAGACCCTGACCCGCCATGGCCAGCAGCAGGTGATGGCGCAGCGCTACATCCCGGCGATCAAGGACGGCGACAAGCGCATCCTGATGATCGATGGCGAGCCGGTGGAATACTGCCTGGCGCGCATCCCGGCGCAGGGCGAGACCCGTGGCAACCTGGCCGCCGGCGGCCGTGGCGTGGCCCAGCCGCTGTCCGAGCGCGACCGCTGGATCGCAGCGCAAGTCGGCCCGGAGCTGCGCAAGCGCGGCCTGCTGTTCGTCGGCCTGGACGTGATCGGCGAGAACCTCACCGAAATCAACGTCACCAGCCCGACCTGCATCCGCGAGATCGATGCGGCCTACGACACCCGTATCGGTGAAAGGCTGATGGCGGTCATCGACGAAAAGCTCAAGGCGCGTAGTGCGTCATAGACTTTTATAAGCCCGGTCGGCAGACTTTCGCCCCACCCTGGCCTACGCGACCTGCAATGAACGCTGCAACCCATTCCGACTTCCCCGTGTCCTCCGGCGTACGCCCGGCGGACCGGCTGGGTTTCACCCTGTTCGTTGCGGCCATCGTGCACGTGGCCGTGCTGCTGGGCGTGGGCTTCACCATGCCCATGCCCAGCCAGCTGAGCAAAACCCTGGAAATCACCCTGGCCAGCTTCAAGAGCGAGAAGGCGCCCGAGAAGGCCGACTACCTCGCCCAGATGAACCAGCAGGGCAGTGGCACGCTGGAACACAAGGCGATCCCCAAGACCACCGAGCAGGCGCCGTTCCAGGACACCGAGGTGAAGAAGGTCGCACCACCGGCCACGCCGAAGCAGGCCAAGAGCCCGGAAGCGCCCAAGACCGCCGTCGCCACCCGCAGCCCGCGCCCGGACAAGGTCCAGGCCAAGACGCAGACGCCCAAGGCGGAAACCGTCGCCAAGCCCGCGCCGCAGTTCGACTCCAGCCAGCTCTCCGCGCAGATTTCCAGCCTCGAAGCCGACCTCGCCCGCGAACAGCAGGCCTACGCCAAGCGCCCGCGCATCCACCGCCTGAGCGCCGCCTCGACCATGCGCGACAAGGGCGCCTGGTACAAGGAAGAGTGGCGCAAGAAAATCGAGCGCATCGGCAACCTGAACTATCCCGACGAGGCCCGCCGCCAGCGTATCTACGGCAGCCTGCGCCTGCTGGTGTCGATCAACCGCGACGGCTCCCTCTATGAAGTGCAGGTGCTGGAATCCTCCGGCCAGCCCATGCTCGACCAGGCCGCCCAGCGCATCGTACGACTGGCGGCGCCCTTCGCGCCCTTCTCCGGCGACCTGTCGGACATCGACCGCCTGGAAATCATCCGCACCTGGCGCTTCGAACGCGGCGACCGCCTGTCCAGCCGCTGAGCCAGTCGTGCCTGAAGGCACAGGGTGGCGTTTTCAAGGCTTGTCCCTTTGGTCCGCAGGCCTGAAACTAGCTGGCATGAAAAGCACAGCCGCAAGCTCTCTCAAGCACCACTTCCTGATCGCCATGCCACACATGGCGGATCCCAACTTTGCCCAGACCGTCACCTACATCGTCGACCACAACGAGCAGGGCGCCATGGGCCTGATCATCAACCGCCCAAGCGGTCTGAGCCTCTCCGACGTGCTCGAACAGCTGCGTCCGGACGAACTGCCGCCGGCACGCTGCCAGGGCATGGTCATCTACAACGGCGGCCCGGTGCAGACCGACCGCGGCTTCGTCCTGCACCCTGCCGGACGCAGCTACCAGGCCACCCTGGAGCTGGGCGAGCTGTCGCTGTCCACATCCCAGGACGTGCTGTTCGCCATCGCAGACGGCAGCGGCCCGGCGCAGCACCTGATCACCCTCGGCTACGCGGGCTGGGATGCCGGGCAGCTGGAAGCGGAACTGACCGACAACGCCTGGCTGACCTGCCCCGCAGACCCCGCGGTGCTCTTCGAGGTGCCGGCCGAGCAACGCCTGTCCGCCGCCGCCGAGCGCCTGGGGATCAACCTCAACCTGCTCACCGCCCAGGCCGGGCACGCCTGATGTCGAGCAAACCCCTGCGCCTACTCCTGGGCTTCGACTACGGCACCAAGCAGATCGGCGTCGCCGTCGGCCAGGCCATCACCGGCCAGGCCCGCGAGCTCTGCGTACTCAAGGCGCAGAACGGCGTGCCGGACTGGAACCGCGTGGAAGCCCTGATCAAGGAGTGGCAGCCCGACGCCATCGTCGTCGGCCTGCCGCTGAATATGGACGGCACCCCCAGCGACATGAGCGAACGCGCCGAGAAGTTCGCCCGGCGCCTGCACGGCCGCTACAACCTGCCGGTGCATACCCACGACGAACGCCTGACCACCTACGCCGCCAAGGGCGAGCGCCTGGCCCAGGGCCAGCGCGACGGCTACCGCGAGCGCCCGGTGGACGCCCTGGCCGCCGCCCTGCTGCTGGAGGGCTGGCTGGCCGAAAACGCCCCCGCCTGACCTGCGACCTGATCTGCAAAAAAGTCCCCTTGACCTGTGACAGCGCCAGGGGAGCGAAAGCCGCTAAGCTTGCCGGACCAGTCCTTCCCGGAACGGTCCGCCCCGATGGCCGCCCGCGCCGGGTGGCCTCGCCAACCGAACCGGAGACGTCATGACCCTGCCCAGCCCCGCCGAACTCCTCCCCCGCATGGCCACCGACCTGCGCAACTACCTGGCGCAGCGCAACATCGACTCGCCACGCTTCGTCGGCATCCACACCGGCGGCATCTGGGTCGCCCAGGAACTGCTCAAGGAACTGGGCAGCGACGAGATCCTCGGCATCCTCGACGTTTCCTTCTACCGCGATGACTTCACCCGCAGCGGCCTGCACCCCCAGGTCCGTCCGTCGGAGCTGCCCTTCGAGATCGACGGCCAGCACCTGGTACTGGTGGACGACGTGCTGATGAGCGGCCGCACCATCCGCGCCGCGCTCAACGAGCTGTTCGACTACGGCCGCCCGGCCAGCGTGACCCTGGTCTGCCTGGTGGACCTCAACAAGCGCGAACTGCCGATTCGGCCGGATGTCGTCGGCGAAACCCTGTCGCTCGCCCCCAATGAGCGGGTAAAATTGCGCGGTCCCGCACCACTCGTCCTCGAGCGCACGCTTCTCAGCTCCGCGCTGTAAGAACCTGCTTACGATCTTGCGAGCTAGAGCAGAACAAGGCGAAATCGGTTGAGGGAGCGGAGTTTACAAGCAGTAAATGAGCATCCCGAGAACGATTTCAACGCGGTTATGCCGACGCGCAGCAGATCGTAAACAGGTTCTAACCCCGCGCGCCCGGACATCCATCACCTACCTTCAGGGCCTGCCACATGCCGACCGACGCCAAGCGCCCGCTGCAGCTCAACGACCTGGGCCAGCTGCGCCACTTCCTCTCGCTCGACGGGTTGTCCCGCGAACTGCTGACTGAAATCCTCGATACCGCCGACTCCTTCCTCGAAGTCGGCGCCCGCGCGGTGAAGAAAGTCCCGCTGCTGCGCGGCAAGACCGTGTGCAACGTGTTCTTCGAGAACTCCACGCGCACCCGCACCACCTTCGAACTGGCCGCCCAGCGCCTGTCCGCCGACGTCATCTCGCTGAACGTGTCGACCTCCTCGACCAGCAAGGGCGAGACGCTCACCGACACCCTGCGCAACCTCGAGGCCATGGCCGCCGACATGTTCGTCGTGCGCCACAGCGACTCGGGCGCGGCGCACTTCATCGCCGAGCACGTCAGCCCCAACGTCGCCGTGATCAACGGCGGCGACGGCCGCCACGGCCACCCGACCCAGGGCATGCTGGACATGCTCACCATCCGCCGCCACAAGGGCAGCTTCGAGAACCTCTCGGTGGCCATTGTCGGCGACATCCTGCACTCGCGGGTGGCGCGCTCCGACATGATCGCGCTGAAAACCCTGGGCTGCCCGGACATCCGCGTCGTCGCCCCGCGCACCCTGTTGCCGGTCGGCCTGGAAGAGCAGTACGGCGTGAAAGTCTACACCGACGCCAACGAAGGCCTGAAGGACGTCGACGTGGTGATCATGCTGCGCCTGCAGCGCGAGCGCATGCAGGGCGGCCTGCTGCCCAGCGAGGGCGAGTTCTTCAAGCTCTACGGCCTGACCGGCAAGCGCCTGAAGCTGGCCAAGCCCGACGCCATCGTCATGCACCCCGGTCCGATCAACCGTGGCGTGGAGATCGACTCTGCCGTGGCTGACGGCGAACAGTCGGTGATCCTCAACCAGGTCACCTACGGCATCGCCATCCGCATGGCCGTGCTGTCCATGGCCATGAGCGGCCAGAACGCCCAACGACAGCTGGAACAGGAGGACGCGCAATGACCGTCAGCATCCGTGGCGCCCACCTGATCGACCCCGCCAGCGGCCTGGACAAGGTCTGCGACCTGCACATCGAAGCCGGCAAGATCATCGCCATCGGCGAAGCCCCCGAAGGCTTCCACGCCGCCCAGGAAATCGACGCCGCGGGCCTCACCGCCGCGCCCGGCCTGGTGGACCTGAGCGTGGCCCTGCGCGAGCCGGGCTACAGCCGCAAGGGCAACATCGAAAGCGAAACCCGCGCCGCCGCCGCCGGTGGCGTCACCAGCCTGTGCTTCCCGCCGCACACCAAGCCGGTGCTGGATACCTCGGCAGTGGCCGAGCTGATCCTCGACCGCGCCCGCGAAGCCGGCAACGCCAAGGTCTTCCCCATCGGCGCGCTGACCAAGGGCCTGGGCGGCGAACAGCTGTCCGAACTGGTCGCCCTGCGCGATGCCGGCTGCGTGGCCTTCACCAACGGCCTGGCGCCGATGGCGAGCAACCGCGTGCTGCTGCGTTCGCTGGAATACGCGGCGACTTTCGACCTCACCGTGATCTTCACCTCCCAGGACCATGACCTGGCCGAAGGCGGCCTCGCCCACGAAGGCCCGACCGCCAGCTTCCGCGGCCTGGCCGGCATTCCGGAAACCGCCGAGACCGTGGCCCTGGCCCGCAACCTGCTGCTGGTGGAGCAGTCCGGCGTGCGCGCGCACTTCAGCCAGCTGACCAGCGCCCGTGGTGTCGAGATGATCGCCCAGGCCCAGGCCCGCGGCCTGCCGGTCACCGCCGACGTGGCGCTGTACCAGCTGATCCTCACCGACGAAGCGTTGGCGGACTTCTCCAGCCTGTACCACGTGCAGCCGCCGCTGCGCTCGCGCAAGGACCGTGATGCGCTGCGCGAAGCGGTGAAGAGCGGCGTGATCCAGGCCATCGCCAGCCACCACCAGCCCCACGAGCCGGACGCGAAGAACGCCCCGTTCGCAGCGACCGACCCGGGCATCAGCAGCGTCGAGCTGCTGCTGCCGCTGGCCATGACCCTGGTGCAGGACGGCCTGCTCGACCTGCCGACCCTGCTGGCACGCCTGTCCAGCGGCCCTGCGGCGGCGCTGCGCCTGCCGGCCGGCAAACTGGCGGTGGGCTCGGCGGCGGACGTGGTGCTGTTCGAAGCCGACGGCCAGACCCTGGCGGGCGAGACCTGGCACTCCCGTGGCCAGAACTGCCCGTTCCTCGGCCACTGCCTGCCGGGCGTGGTGCGCTGCACCCTGGTGGACGGGCATATCGTCCACGCGGTGTAACGCCCCGTCGCCCCATGAAAAAGCCCGCCGATTGGCGGGCTTTTTCATTTGCCCCGGACCTGCAGCGAGGCCGACCACCTCTTGTAGGAGCGAGCTTGCTCGCGAACCGACCCAACTCAGGTGCTCGGGATGTTCGCGAGCAAGCTCGCTCCTACGAAAAGCGCATCAATGCAGGGCGTCAGATCATCGCCAAGGCCTTCGCCAGGTCGGCGCGCAGGTCCTCCACGTCTTCCACCCCCACCGACAGGCGGATCAGCGAGTCGCCGATACCCAGCTCCGCACGGTTCTCCGCCGGGATGCTGGCGTGAGTCATGATCGCCGGGTGCTCGATCAGGCTTTCCACCCCGCCCAGGCTTTCCGCCAGGGCGAACAGCCGGACGTTTTCCAGGAAACGCTTCGAACCCGCCAGATCGGTATTCAGGTCCAGTGAGATCATCCCGCCGAAGCCTTTCATCTGCTTACGCGCCAGCTCGTGCTGCGGATGCGACGGCAGGCCCGGATAGTAGACCCGCTTCACCTGCGGCTGCTGCTCCAGCCACTTCGCCAGTTCCAGCGCGTTGGCGCAGTGCCGTTCCATGCGCAGGGCCAGGGTCTTCACCCCGCGCAGGGTGAGGAAGGCGTCGAACGGGCCGGCGATGGCGCCCACCGAGTTCTGCAGGAAGCCCAGGCGCTCGGCGAGGTCGGGGTTGTCGCCGACGATGGCGATGCCGCCGATCACGTCGGAGTGGCCGTTGAGGTACTTGGTGGTGGAGTGCACGACGATGTCGAAGCCCAGGTCCAGCGGGCGCTGCACGTAAGGACTGGCGAAGGTGTTGTCGGCCACGCAGAGGATACCGCGCTCGCGGCAGGTGCGGGCGATGGCGGCCAGATCGGTCAGGCGCAGCAGCGGGTTGCTCGGGGTTTCCACCCAGACCATGCGGGTCTTGTCGGTGAGCGCCGCTTCCAGCGCGCCGGGCTGGGCCAGGTCGGCGAAGTGGAAATCATGCCCGGCGCTGCGCCGGCGCACCCGCTCGAACAGGCGGAAGGTGCCGCCGTAGAGGTCGTTGCCGGAAACCACGTGCGAGCCGGCGTCGAGCAGCTCCAGCACTGCCGAGATGGCCGCCAGCCCCGAGGCGAAGGCGAAGGCCTTGCTGCCGCCTTCCAGGTCCGCCACGCAGCGCTCCAGCGCCCAGCGCGTGGGGTTGTGCGAACGGCCGTAGTCCAGGCCCTTGTGCACGCCGGGGCTGTCCTGGCGGTAGGTGGAGTTGGCGTAGATCGGCGGCATGATCGCCCCGGTGGACGGGTCCGGCGCCTGCCCGGCGTGGATCACGCGGGTGGCGAAACCGAGGCGGTCGTCGTGCTGGCTCATGCGAGGGTCCTCCGCAAATGGTTGAGCAAATCGAATCGTGTGATCAGGCCATGGAAGCCCGAGGCATCGGCAATGATGGCAACCAGTCCGCGCGCCAGCACGGCTTCGAGCTCCTTGAGGCTGGCGCCCGGCGCAAGGGTTTCCGGGGCCGTGCTCATGGCGCTGGCGACGTCGCTGCGAAAATGTTCGGGGTCGTCATGCACGCCCAGCAGGATATCGGACTCGTCGATGACGCCGACCAGGCGCTGGCCGTCGAGTACCGGGAGCTGGGAGATGTCCGCCAGGCGCATGCGCTGGAAGGCGGTGAGCAGGGTATCTCCGGGGCCGACGCTGACCACCCGGCCCTCCTCGAAACGCCGCGCGACGATGTCGCGCAGGTCACCGTAGCGCTTGCGCTGCAGCAGGCCCTGGTCGGTCATCCATTGGTCGTTGTAGATCTTCGAGAGGTAGCGGGTGCCGGTGTCGCAGACCAGGCTGACCACGCGCTTGGGCTCGGTCTGCTCGCGGCAGAAGCGCAGCGCGGCGGCCAGCAGGGTCCCGGTGGATGAGCCGGCGGCGATGCCTTCGTTGCGCAGCAGCTCACGGGCGGTGCGGAAGCTCTCCTCGTCGCTGATCGAGTAGGCGTGGCGGACGCTGGAGAGGTCGGCGATCGACGGCACGAAGTCCTCGCCTATGCCCTCCACCGCCCAGGAACCGGGCGTGCCCAGCTGACCGGAGCGCGAGTACTCGGCCATGATCGAACCCACCGGGTCGGCCAGGACCATTTCCAGCTGCGGCTGGACCTTCTGGAAGAAGCGGGTCAACCCGGTCAGGGTGCCGGCGGAGCCGACGCCGACCACCACCGCATCCAGATCATGGCCGGTCTGCGCCCAGATCTCCGGGCCGGTGCCGGTTTCGTGGGCCAGGGGGTTGGCGGGGTTGTTGAACTGGTCGGCGAAGAAGGCATCGGGCAGCTCCTTCGCCAGCCGCGCGGCGACGTCCTGGTAGTACTCGGGGTGGCCCTTGCCGACGTCGGAGCGGGTGATGTGCACCTCGGCGCCCATGGCGCGCAGGTGCAGGACCTTCTCGGTGGACATCTTGTCCGGCACCACCAGCACCACCCGGTAGCCCTTGGCCCGGCCCACCAGCGCCAGGCCCAGGCCGGTGTTGCCAGCGGTGGCTTCGACGATCACGCCACCGGGCTTGAGCCGACCCTCGCGCTCGGCGGTTTCGATCATGGCGACGCCGATGCGGTCCTTGATGGAGCCGCCGGGGTTCTGCGATTCGAGCTTGAGGAACAGGGTACAGGGTCCGGTATCGAAGCGCGTGACGCGGACCATGGGGGTATTGCCGATCAGGTCGAGCACGGCGGGGCGGGATTCGTTGCTCATGGCAGCCACTCCTTCGGGGCGAGCCGGGGATCGCCCGGCGGCGCCTGCTACTGTCCTCCTGACCTTAGGCGGGCGGCGGTGCTCGCGCCAGGCGGCGCGACGAAAGACGGCGGAGTTGTTTTTCGTAGGAGCGAGCTTGCTCGCGAACGTGCTGCCCGGCAGCGCTGGCCTTGAAGCGGTTCGCGAGCAAGCTCGCTCCTACAAGGGAGGGGGTCCGCGCAGGCGTCAGATCCGCTGCGGCCCGTTGCGCTCGGAAATCTGGCTGTTCAGCGTCCAGAAGTCATAGAGCACGCCGATGAAGAACAGCCCGCCGGTGAACAGGTAGAGGATGCCGGTGAGCCACTTGCCCATGTACATGCGGTGCACGCCGAACACGCCGAGGAAGGTCAGCAGGATCCAGGCGACGTTGTAGTCCACGCCGCCAGACCGATAGCGCCGGTCTGCCGCGTCGTCCATGGAGGGGATGAGGAACAGGTCGATGATCCAGCCGATGAAGAACAGGCCGAGGGTGAAGAACCAGATAGTGCCGGTGATCGGCCGGCCATAGTAGAAGCGGTGCGAACCGGTGAAGCCGAAGATCCACAGCAGGTAGCCGATGACCTTGCTGTGGGTATCAGGGTTGGCGGACATGCCTTTCTCCCGTGTCGTTGCGGTACGCCCAGGATAAACGAAAAGCCCGCGCCAGGCGGGCTTCTCGGGTGCCATCTGTTCGGAAAGCAGGATCAGCGGAAACGGCGGTTGGGGTCGTCGTCGCTCATTTCCAGGGTCAGCCCCTGGGTCATGGTGGAGAGATGATCGGCGTCGGTTTCCGAGCCCAGCTTGATCATCAGGCGCAGGTCGTTGGCCGAGTCGGCGTAGGCCAGCGCATCTTCGTAGGTGATCTCGCCCTGGCTGTAGAGCTGGTACAGCGCCTGGTCGAAGGTCTGCATGCCCTGCTCGGTGGAGCGCTTCATCAGCGGCTTGAGCTCGTGCACTTCGCCCTTGCGGATCAGGTCGGCGGCCAGCGGGGTGTTCAGCAGCACCTCGATCACCGCGCGGCGGCCCTTGCCGTCAGGGGTCGGTACCAGTTGCTGGGCGACGATGGCCTTGAGGTTGAGCGACAGGTCCATCCACACCTGGCCGTGCCGGTCGGCCGGGAAGAAGTGGATGATCCGCTCCAGCGCCTGGTTGGCGTTGTTGGCGTGCAGGGTCGCCAGGCACAGGTGGCCGGTTTCGGCGAAGGCCACCGCGTGGTCCATGGTCTCGCGCGAGCGCACCTCGCCGATCATGATCACGTCCGGCGCCTGGCGCAGGGTGTTCTTCAGGGCCACCTCGAAGGAATCGGTATCCAGCCCCACCTCGCGCTGGGTGACGATGCAGCCCTGGTGCTGGTGGATGTATTCGATCGGGTCTTCGATGGAGATGATGTGGCCGGTGGAGTTCTTGTTGCGGTAGCCGATCATCGCCGCCAGCGAGGTGGACTTGCCGGTACCGGTGGCGCCGACGAAGATCACCAGGCCGCGCTTGGTCATCGCCAGCTTCTTGAGGACTTCCGGCAGCTTGAGGTCCTCGAAGGTCGGGATGTTGGTCTCGATGCGGCGCAGCACCATGCCCACCAGGTTGCGCTGGTAGAAGGCGCTGACGCGGAAGCGGCCGACGCCGCGGGCGCTGATGGCGAAGTTGCACTCGTGGTTCTCGGCGAACTCGCGGCGCTGCTGCTCGTTCATCACCGAGAGCACGGTCTCGCGGGTCTGCTCCGGCGACAGCGCGGTCTTGGTCACCGGCAGCACCTTGCCGTTGACCTTCATCGAAGGCGGCACGCCCGCCGTGATGAAGAGGTCGGAGGCACCCTTTTCCACCATGAGGCGCAACAGCTTCTCGAATTCCATGATCGTTCTCGCGAAGGTTCACGCTGACTGCGACAAGGCTGTCGAATCACGGAGCGAGTGCGTGTGGCGCGCTCCGTGCGCCGGGCCGGGGAGCGGCCCGGTGGGGTTAGAAGTTTTCCGGAATCTTGGCCTTCTCCTTGGCCGCCTCGCGGGTCACCAGACCCTTGGCGACCAGGCCCTTCAAGCACATGTCCAGGGTCTGCATGCCGATCGCGCCACCGGTCTGGATTGCCGAGTACATCTGCGCGACCTTGTCCTCGCGGATCAGGTTACGGATCGCCGGGGTGCCGATCATGATCTCGTGGGCCGCGACACGGCCGCCGCCGATCTTCTTCAGCAGGGTCTGGGAGATCACCGCCTGCAGCGATTCGGAGAGCATGGAACGGACCATAGACTTTTCCTCGGCGGGGAACACGTCGACGATACGGTCGATGGTCTTGGCCGCGGAGGTGGTGTGCAGGGTGCCGAACACCAGGTGACCGGTTTCCGCGGCGGTCAGCGCCAGGCGGATGGTCTCCAGGTCGCGCATCTCGCCCACCAGGATGATGTCCGGGTCCTCACGCAGGGCCGAGCGCAGCGCCTCGTTGAAGCCGAGGGTGTCGCGGTGCACCTCGCGCTGGTTGACCAGGCACTTCTTCGACTCGTGGACGAATTCGATCGGGTCTTCGACGGTGAGGATGTGGCTGTACTTGGTGTTGTTCAGGTAGTCGAGCATCGCCGCCAGCGAGGTGGACTTGCCCGAACCGGTCGGGCCGGTCACCAGCACCAGGCCCCGCGGCACGTCGGAAACACGTTTGAACACTTCTCCCATGCCCAGGTCCTCCATCGTGAGTACCTTGGAGGGAATGGTACGGAACACGGCGCCGGCGCCACGGTTCTGGTTGAAGGCGTTGACCCGGAAACGGGCGACCCCGGGGACTTCGAAGGAGAAGTCGGTCTCCAGGAATTCTTCGTAATCCTTGCGCTGCTTGTCGTTCATGATGTCGTAGATCAGCGCATGGACCTGCTTGTGCTCCAGGGGCGGCAGGTTGATCCGGCGAACATCGCCATCGACGCGGATCATCGGCGGCAGACCGGCCGAGAGGTGCAGGTCCGAAGCGCCCTGCTTGGCGCTGAAGGCGAGCAACTCGGTAATATCCATGGGACTCCCCAATCAAGAGCAAGCAGGTAGAATGCCGCAGAACTCGCAGCAGCCGGGCGGAAAAGCGACGGTAATGTCCACGATAGCAGAGAATATTGCAAAGGTTCGCGCACGCATCCGTGAGGCGGCGCAAGCTTGTGGGCGTGCCCCGGACACGGTGCGCCTGCTGGCGGTCAGCAAGACCAAACCGGCCGGCGATATCCGCGAGGCATTCGCCTGCGGATTGGCCGATTTCGGCGAGAACTACCTGCAGGAAGCGCTGGCCAAGCAGACGGAGCTGGCCGACCTGGCGCTGACCTGGCACTTCATCGGTCCGATCCAGTCCAACAAGACCCGGCCGATCGCCGAGCACTTCCAGTGGGTACACTCGGTGGACCGCCTGAAGATCGCCCAGCGCCTGTCCGAACAGCGTCCGGCGCACCTGCCGCCACTGAACGTGCTGCTGCAGGTGAACGTCAGCGGCGAGGACAGCAAGTCCGGCTGCTCCCCCGAGGAACTGCCCGCCCTCGCCCAGGCGGTGGCACAGTTGCCCAACCTCAGGCTGCGCGGCCTGATGGCGATTCCCGAACCGACCGAAGATGTTGCCGCACAGCACGCTGCATTCGCCCGCCTGCGCGAGGCGATGCACGCCCTGAACCTCGGCCTGGACAGCCTGTCCATGGGCATGAGCCACGATCTCGAAGCCGCCATCGACGAAGGCGCCACCTGGGTGCGGATCGGTACCGCCCTGTTCGGCGCCCGCGACTACGGCGCTTCGCACTGAATAAAGGAAGAGACTAAATGAGCAGCACCCGCATTGCCTTCATCGGCGCCGGCAACATGGCCGCCAGTCTCATCGGCGGCCTGCGCGCCAAGGGCGTCGAAGCCAGCCACATCCGCGCCAGCGATCCGGGCGCCGAGCAGCGCGCGAAGATCGCCGCCGAGCACGGCATCGAGGTCGTTGCCGACAACGCCAGCGCCGTAGCCGGCGCCGACGTGGTGGTCCTGGCGGTCAAGCCGCAAGTCATGAAGGACGTCTGCCAGGCCCTAGCGCCGGCGCTTTCGGGCAACGCCCTGATCGTCTCCATCGCCGCCGGCATCCCCTGCGCCAGCCTCGAACGCTGGCTGGGCCCGGTGGACGGCCAGCCGCGCGCCATCGTCCGCTGCATGCCCAACACCCCGGCACTGGTCGGCCTGGGCGCCAGCGGCCTGTACGCCAACGCCAGCGTCAGCGCCGCCCAGCGCGAGCAGGCGCAGAAGCTGCTGAGTGCCGTCGGCATCGCCCTGTGGCTGGACGCGGAGAAGCAGATCGACGCGGTCACCGCCGTCTCCGGCAGCGGCCCGGCCTACTTCTTCCTTCTTATGGAAGCCATGACCGCCGCCGGCGAGAAACTCGGCCTGTCCCGCGAGGTCGCCGGCCAGCTGGCCCGCCAGACCGCCCTGGGCGCCGCGCAGATGGCCACCACCAGCGATGTCGACCCGGCCGAACTGCGCCGCCGCGTGACCTCGCCCAATGGCACCACCGAAGCCGCCATCAAGACTTTCCAGGCCAACGGTTTCGAAGCGCTGGTAGAGAAGGCGGTAGGCGCCGCCGACCATCGCTCCGCCGAGCTGGCCGAACAACTGGGTCAATGACAAGGAGCCCTCAATGACCGGTCTTTCCACCGCCGCCATCTACGTCATCCAGACCCTCGGCAGCCTGTACCTGCTGATCGTCCTGCTGCGCTTCATCCTGCAACTGGTGCGCGCCGACTTCTACAACCCGCTCAGCCAGTTCATCGTGCGCGCCACCAAGCCGCTGCTGAACCCGCTGCGCCGCATCATCCCCGGCTTCGGCGGCGTCGACTTCGCCTCGCTGGTGCTGGCCATCCTGGTCCAGCTGGTGCTGATGATCGTCACCCTGACCCTGATGGGCTACGGCGTCGGCGGCTACATCCTGCAGCTGCTGGTGTGGTCGGTGATCGCGGTGACCTCGCTGTTCCTCAAGGTGTTCTTCTTCGCCCTGATCATCAGTGTGATCCTCTCCTGGGTCGCCCCGGGCAGCTACAACCCCGGCGCCCAGCTGGTGAACCAGATCTGCGAGCCCTTCCTGGCGCCCTTCCGCAAGCTGCTGCCGAACCTCGGCGGCCTGGATATCTCGCCGATCTTCGCCTTCATCGCGCTGAAGCTGATCGACATGCTGGTGATCGGCAACCTGGCGGCCATGACCGGGATGCCGCAGATCCTCAGCCCGTTCATGTAATTGGCAGAGGAGCTCGCCAGCCCCGGCGAGCTCCGAGAGTTCGCAAGACAGATGAGTTTCTACCACTGGGACGGCGAGGACCTGATCCTCGACTGCCACCTGCAACCCAAGGCGAGCCGTGACGAGTTCGCCGGGTTGCACGGTGAGCGCCTGAAAATCCGCCTCACCGCTCCGCCCGTGGAAGGCAAGGCCAACGCCCACCTGCTGGCCTTCCTCGGCAAGGCCTTCGGCGTGCCCAAGAGCCAGGTGAAACTGGAAAGCGGCGAGCTGAATCGGCAGAAGCGCGTGCGCATCCCCAAGCCGTCGAAGCTCCCGGAAGAGCTGGGGATTACCGCTCGGTAGCCTTGGCCGACCTTACGCGCGGTATTGTGATGAAGGCCAATTGACGCTACTTCGCGCCATCGCATAATCCGGGGTATTCATCCCCGCGCCGGACGCGCCAGCCTAAGGAAACGCCTGAATGAGCATGGAGCGTCTCAGCCAGCAGATCGATGCCTACGTTACCTGGAAGCGGGAGCTGGTCCGGGAGATCACCCGTTATCGCAGCCTGCTGGAGCGTTGCCGGCTGAACACGCCGGACATCGAGAGCCGCCTCGAACGCACCCTGCGCCTGCTGCGCATCGACCACATCACCCTGGCCTTCGTCGGCGAGTATTCGCGCGGCAAGACCGAGCTGATCAACAGCCTGTTCTTCGCCGGCTACGGCCGGCGCATGCTGCCGTCCCACGCCGGGCGCACCACCATGTGCCCCACCGAGCTGTTCTTCGACCCGCGCTCGGAGCGCCCCTACATCCGCCTGCTGCCGATCGAGACCCGCGTGGCCGATGCCAGTGTCGCGCAGTTCAAGCGCATTCCCCGGCACTGGGTGAACATTCCGCTGGACACCTCGGACCCGGCGAACATGGCCGAAGCCTTCGCCCAGGTCGCCAAGACCAAACCGCTGCCGGTGGAGCAGGCGATCCAGCTGGGCTTCCACCCGGACCTGCTGGAAACCACCGACAAGCCCGGCATGGTGCTGGTGCCGGCCTGGCGCCACGCGCTGGTCAACTTCGACCACCCGCTGCTGCGCCAGGGGCTGCGCATCCTCGACACCCCGGGCCTGAACGCCCTGGGCAGCGAGCCCGAACTCACCCTGTCCATGCTGCCCGCCGCCCAGTCGATCCTGTTCCTGCTGGCCGCCGACACCGGCGTCACCGCTTCCGACATGGCGATCTGGGAGAACCATATCCGCCAGCTGAGCGAGGACAGCCACACCACGCTCTACGCGGTGCTGAACAAGGTCGACGTGCTGTGGGACGACCTGGCCGGCGAAAGCTTCGTGCAGGGCGCCATCCGCCAGATCCAGGAAGCCACCGCGCGCCAGCTGGGCATCGCCCGCAACGACGTGCTGCCGCTCTCGGCCAAGCAGGCGCTGCTGGCCAAGGTCCGCGGCGACCGCGAGCTGCTGGCCCGCAGCCAGATGGAAAGCCTGGAGGACCTGCTCTGCGAACGCATCGTCACACAGAAGGAGCGCCTGCTCGAAAGCGCCGTGGTCGGCCAGGTATTGTCCCTGGCGCATAACACCCAGCACACCCTGCGCGTGCGCCTGGAGAAGGTGAAGGAGCAGCACGCACTGCTCGACAGCCAGCAGCACGACAGCGGTCAGTTGCTGTTCGAGCTGACCGCCAGGACCAAGGAAGACCACAGCCAGCACCACAAGCGCCTGCTCAACCTGAAGACCAACCAGCGCCTGCTGCGCCACCAGGGCGAGCAACTGCGCGAGGCGCTGCACCCCGAGCGCCTGGAGCTGCACCTGAAGCGGGTTCACCAGAAGCTGCGCGGGAGCTGGACCACAGTGGGCATCAACCAGGCGATCCTGCAGTTCTTCCACACTGTGCAGGGGGACCTGGTCGGCCTGCACCATGAGGCGGAGACCGCCAACCGCATGGTCGCGGCCATCTACCAGCGGCACAATCAGGAAAACCCGCTCAATGCCCTGGACGCCCCGCAGTTCAGCGTCGAGCGTTACCTGCGCGAGCTGGCCAAGCTGCAGGACAAGGCCGACCGCTTCCGCCTGCACCTGAAGACCCTGCTCACCGAGCAGCGCACCCTCACCCGGCGCTTCTTTGCCACCGTGGCCCAGGAAGTCATCGGCCTGCACCTGCGCCTGCGCGAGGAGGCCGAGCAGTGGGCCACCGATGCGCTGATGCCACTGATGCAGTACAGCCTGGAGCACAAGCAGTTGCTGGAAACCCACATGCTGCGGCTCAAGGCGCTGGCCCAGGAAACCCAGCAGGCACGGCAGCGCTCGCTGCTGCTGGGGCGCTATACCGACGAGCTGGAAAAGCAGCTCGCCGAGGCCTCCGACATCCTCCGCCAGCTGCGTCGCCCCTCGCCGCTGCACCGCCAGGCCAAGGTCGTCACACTGCCCGGTTCGCAGCGCGCCTGAACCCCGCCCCCAGCGCTTGCCGCTGGGGGCGGCGCTCTTTAGACTGGCTCTCCTTTTTTATTCATGAGCTGGGTCGATGCCAACAGTCTTCCCCGAAGATTCCGTCGGTCTGGTCTCCCCCCAGACGTTGCAGTTCAATGAGCCGCTGCCCCTGGCCTGCGGCAAGACACTGCCCGAATACCAGCTGGTGATCGAGACCTATGGCGAGCTGAACGCCACGGCGAGCAACGCCGTGCTGATCTGTCACGCGCTGTCCGGCCACCATCACGCCGCTGGCTACCACAGCAGCGAAGACCGCAAGCCCGGCTGGTGGGACAGCTGCATCGGCCCCGGCAAGCCCATCGACACCCGCAAGTTCTTCGTCGTCGCGCTGAACAACCTGGGCGGCTGCAACGGTTCCACCGGGCCGACCAGCCTCAACCCGGCCACTGGCAAGGTCTATGGCGCGGATTTCCCGGTGGTTACCGTGGAAGACTGGGTACACAGCCAGGCCCGCCTGGCCGATCGTCTGGGCATCGCCCAGTGGGCGGCGGTGATCGGCGGCAGCCTGGGCGGCATGCAGGCCCTGCAATGGACCATCAGCTACCCCGAGCGAGTGCGTCACTGCCTGTGCATCGCCAGCGCGCCCAAGCTGTCGGCGCAGAACATCGCCTTCAACGAAGTGGCGCGCCAGGCGATCCTCTCGGACCCCGAGTTCTTCGGCGGCCATTTCCAGGAGCATGACGCGATCCCCCGCCGCGGCCTGAGCCTGGCGCGGATGGTCGGGCACATCACCTACCTCTCCGATGACGCCATGGGCGCCAAGTTCGGCCGCGACATGAAGTCGGAGAAGCTCAACTACGATCTGCACAGCGTCGAGTTCCAGGTGGAAAGCTACCTGCGCTACCAGGGCGAGGAATTTTCCACCCGCTTCGACGCCAATACCTACCTGCTGATGACCAAGGCGCTGGACTACTTCGACCCCGCCGCCGCCCATGGCGACGACCTGGCGCGAACCCTGGCCGGAGTGAAAGCGGACTTCTGCCTGATGTCCTTCACCACCGACTGGCGCTTCTCCCCGGCGCGCTCGCGGGAAATCGTCGACGCCCTGCTGGCGGCGAAGAAGAACGTCAGCTACCTGGAAATCGACGCACCGCAAGGCCACGACGCCTTCCTGATGCCGATTCCCCGCTACCTGCAAGCCTTCAGCGGTTACATGAACCGCATCAGCGTATAAGAAGGAACGCCATGCGCGCCGACCTGGACATCATCCAAGACTGGATCCCCGCCGGCAGCCGGGTACTCGACCTGGGCTGCGGCGATGGCGAATTGCTCGCCTGGCTGCGTGACCACAAGCAGGTCAGCGGCTACGGGCTGGAAATCGACGCCGAAAAGATCGCCAAATGCATCGAGCGTGGCGTCAACGTCATCGAACAGGACCTGGACAAGGGCCTGGGCAACTTCGGCAGCAACAGCTTCGACGTGGTCGTGATGACCCAGTCCCTGCAAGCCCTGCGCTACCCGGACAAGGTGCTGGCGGAAATGCTGCGGGTGGGCAAGACGTGCATCATCACCTTCCCCAACTTCGGCCACTGGCGCTGCCGCTGGTACCTCGCGCGCAACGGTCGCATGCCGGTGTCGGACTTCCTTCCGTACACTTGGTACAACACGCCGAACATTCACTTCTGCACCTTCCGCGACTTCGAGGCCCTGTGCCGGCAGCTGCAGGTGAAGGTTCTCGACCATCTGGCGGTGGACCGCGAGCACCAGCATGGCTGGGCCTCGCGAATCTGGCCTAATCTGTTGGGTGAGATCGGTATCTACCGGGTCAGTGGCCCTGGCGTGCAGGACCATCGCATCGCCATCTGATCGCCCCCAGGAGAACTATCATGCGCCGCCTGCTTACCTTCATCGCCTGCCTGGTCTTGGCCCTGCCCGCCGTCGCCGAGCAGGTCAAACGCCTGGGTGACCTCCAGGTCCACTACAGCGTGTTCAACTCCAGCTTCCTCCAGCCCAAGGTCGCGCAGGCCGTGGGCGTGGTGCGCAGCAAGGCCCAGGGCGTGGTCAACATCGTGCCGCTGGACGCCAACGGCAAGCCGGCCAACGCCACGGTCGCCGGCAGCGCCAAGAATCTGATGGGCCAGGAAATCCCCCTGACCTTCAAGCGCGTGGTCGAGGAAGGCGCCGTCTACAACCTGGCGCAGTTCCCCATCGAAGGCCGCGAGACCCTGACCTTCACCATCCAGGTCCAGTCCGGAGGCGGAGCTCCGCAGAGCTTCGACTTCATGCAGGAAATCTTCCCCGACGAATGATCAAGCTCGAACAACTGGTGCTGGCCAGTCACAACGCCGGCAAGCTCAAGGAACTCCAGGCCATGCTCGGCGCCCACGTGAAGGTGCGCTCGATCGGCGAGTTCAGTGATGTGGAACCGGAAGAAACCGGCCTGTCCTTCGTCGAGAACGCCATCCTCAAGGCCCGCAACGCCGCACGCATCTCCGGCCTGCCGGCGCTGGCCGACGACTCGGGTCTTGCGGTGGACTTCCTCGGCGGCGCGCCGGGCATCTATTCCGCGCGCTATGCCGACGGCAAGGGCGACGCGGCGAACAACGCCAAGCTGCTCGACGCCATGAAAGACGTGCCGGACGAAGAACGCGGCGCCCAGTTCGTCAGCGTGCTGGCCCTGGTCCGCCATGCCGACGACCCGCTGCCGATCCTCTGCGAAGGCCTCTGGCACGGCAGCATCCTGCGCGAAGCCCGCGGCGAGCACGGCTTCGGCTACGACCCGCTGTTCTGGGTGCCGGAAGCCGAATGCTCCAGTGCCGAACTGCCCCCCGAACAGAAGAACCAGCTCAGCCACCGCGCCCGCGCGATGGCCCTGCTGAAGCAGCGGCTGGGTCTATGAGCCAGGCAGGAAGCCACGGGCTCGACGCCGGGCCGGTGGTTTCCGGTTTCCGCCTGCCGCCGCTGTCCGCGTACGTACACATTCCCTGGTGCGTGCGCAAATGCCCCTATTGCGACTTCAACTCCCACGCCGCCGGGCCGGAGCTGCCGGAAGACGCCTATGTCGAGGCGCTGCTGGCCGACCTCGCCGCCGACCGCGCGCACGTGCACGGCCGCAAGCTGACCTCGATCTTCTTCGGCGGCGGCACGCCGAGCCTGTTCTCCGCCCAGGCGCTGGGCCGCATCCTCGAAGGCCTGGAGAAGCAGGTCGGTTTCGAGGACGACATCGAGATCACCCTGGAAGCCAACCCGGGCACCTTCGAGCAGGCCAAGTTCGCCGATTACCGCAAGCTCGGCATCAATCGCCTGTCCATCGGCGTGCAGAGTTTCCAGGCCGAAAAGCTCAAGGCATTGGGCCGCATCCATGACGGCGAGGAAGCCGTGCGCGCCGCCGAAATGGCCCGCCGCGCCGGCTTCGACAACTTCAACCTGGACCTGATGCACGGCCTGCCGGAACAGAGCGTCGCCGATGCGCTGAGCGACCTGAAGCAAGCCATCGCCCTGGCACCGACGCACCTGTCCTGGTACCAGCTGACCATGGAGCCGAACACGGTGTTCTGGAGCCAGCCGCCGGAGTTGCCCGAGGACGACCAGCTGTGGGAAATCCAGGAAGCCGGCCAGGCCCTGCTCGGGCAGGCGGGCTACCTGCAGTACGAAACCTCCGCCTACGCCCGTGGCGGCAAGCGCGCGCGGCACAACCTGAACTACTGGACCTTCGGCGACTTCCTCGGCATCGGCGCCGGCGCCCACGCCAAGCTGAGCACGCCCGAGGGGCGCATCCTGCGCACCTGGAAGACCCGCCTGCCGAAGGACTACCTGAATCCGGAGAAGCCCTTCCAGGCCGGCGAACGCGAGCTGGAGGCGGACGACCTGCCCTTCGAATTCATGATGAACGCCCTGCGCCTGACCGACGGCGTCTCCGCGGCGACCTTCACCGAGCGCACCGGCCTGCCATTGGCCGCCATCGACGAAGCCTGCCGGCAGGCACGCAAGGACGGCCTGCTGGTCGACGACCCGCAGCGCCTGGCCCCGACCGAACGCGGCCAGCTATTCCTCAATGACCTGCTGCAGCGCTTCCTGCCTTGAGCTTTTAACGCGAGCATGGCCGGGCGACGCCATCGTCGCCCGCCGTGTACACTCCCCGGCGACTCTCGATCCCAAGGAGCCCCAATGGACTTCGCGCTCGACCTGATTGCCACCGTCTCCCGCTGGTGCCGTGGCCATTTGTCCGACATCGCCCTGGCGATCATGGCCACCGTGCTGGTGCTGTTCGGCCCGGCGATCAACGCCTGGATTCAGCAGCGTATCGGCAGCCTGAACTTCGTCTTCCGCACCCTGCTGTTCGTGCTGATCTGCGCCGTGGGCTACGGCCTGGCGATGGTCTTCGTCACCCCCTGGCTGGCCAAGGGGCTGGGTTACTTCAACAACTACACCCTGGCGCCGATCCTGCTGCTAGTGTTCTTCGTGATTGGCATGATCGCCGACCGCAGCTGACCTGCGTGCCTCCGGCGGTTGGCCCCACCGCCGGAGGACACATGAAACCGATCAAGCACCTCTACCTGCACTTCACCGACGGCCAGCGCCTGGCGCTGCGCTTCCCGCAGCAGAGCGACGACCCCGCCGAAGTGGCCCGCGGCATCCGCAAGCAGATGGAGTCGCCGGCCATCAGCATCGAGGTGGATGGCGACCTGCTGATCATTCCGCGCACCAGCATCAAGTACCTGCAGATCAGCCCAGCGCCAATGCGCATGCCGGAGACCACGGTATTGGGGGCAGAGTTGATCGAGTGACGCGCTCGGACATCAGCGGGGGCATGGGCTTTTGTAGGAGCGAGCTTGCTCGCGAACCGCCTCAACGCTGATGCAGCCGGATGGTACGTTCGCGAGCAAGGACTGGGCGCCCCCCCGCTCCTACAGCTCTGCCCACCCACGTCACGCGGATAGACAAAGGCCGCCTCACGGCGGCCTCTGCTTGCGTCAATTACCCTCGCGGCGCAGCGCCTGCGGGGTGAAGTCGCGCGGCCCCAGCGGGGCGTTGAAGTCGTACATCGGCTCGTTGTTGTCCAGGCCGTCGACGAAGTAGCGCGCGCCATCCAGGTCATACAGCGCCTCCAGGGTGCTGAGCACCGTGGGCACATCGTAGTAGTTGATCGGGTGCACTTCCTGGGCGCGGATCAGCTTGCCGTCCTGGTTGTAGATGTCGGAGGCGAGGATCTGCCAGCTGTCCTCGTCCAGGTAGAAACGGCGCTTGGCGAACGGATGGCTCATGCCCTTGCGCAGGGTCGCCTCGACCACCCAGACCCGGTGCGGCTCGTAGCGCAGCAGCTCGGGGTTGAGGGTCTTGGTGCGCAGGATGTCGGCATAGGGAATGCCCTTCTGGTGCACCGCGTAGCTGTTGTAGGGCACCAGCATCTCGCGCTTGCCCAGCAGCTGCCACTCGTAGTGATCCGGCGCACCGTTGTAGACGTCCACGGTGTCGGCAGTGGCCAGGCCATTGGTGTCCGGTTGCAGGCTGTCGTAGGCCAGGCTCGGCAGACGGCGTACGCGGCGCTCGCCACGACTGAAGCGCCAGGCCTTGCGGATCGACAGCACCTGGTCGAGGGTCTCCTGCACCACCAGCGCGGAGCCGGCCAGCTTGGCCGGGGCGACCACGTTGTACTTGTAGTAGAACAGGGTGTTGTTCAGGTCCTGCGGGGTCATGCCCTCGCGGCCGTAGTTGAAGTACACGTCGCGGCCGAGCTTGAGCAGGTTGTAGCTGCCGTTGGCGAGCACGGCGGCCTGGTTGGTGACCATGTGAATCTGCTCGCCACGGTAACGCATGATGTGGTTCCAGATCGCTTCCAGGCCGCTCTTCGGGATCGGGAAGGGCACGCCGGCGGCGGCGCCCTGCACACCATTGCCGTCGGCGATCAGCTCGGCGTTCTCGGCGTTGAAGCGGGTGGCGTCATAGATGCGCTGGGGCAAGGATGCGCTGCGGCGGCTGGGGAAAACGCGCAGGTAGTAATCCGGGTTCTCCTGCAGCAGCGCCTGGGTGCCCGGGGTGAGCAGCGCCTGGTACTGCGCCAGATTCTTGCTGTCGACCTTGTACTGCACGGCGTCGCCGGCATAGGGATCGATATGGTGGGCGCCGGGCTGGTAACCCGCCGGCGGCGTGGTGATGCCGCCCGTCCAGGCCGGGATGGTGCCGCTGGCGTTGCCGGCCTTCTCCGCCCCCATCGGCGTCAGGTCGCGGCCCAGTCGCGCCGCCTCGGCAGCGTCGACTTTCGCCTGCGTCGGCAGGGCCCACACCCCTGCCACCAGCAGTACAGCAAGTTTCTTCAACACAGCAGACTCCTTTGCGACGGACTCCTGTCCGCCACTCTTATTTTCGTCCGCGGCGGGTGCCGCTTCTGTCAGGAGGTGAGGGTGGCCTTCCCGGCCGCCGGGTGGTCCCGGTCTAGTCGATGTTCATCCATGAAAAAGGCCTGCTTGGCAGGCCTTCGGGTGGTTCAGTCGACGCGCTCGAACTTGAGGTCCCAGACGCCATGGCCGAGGCGTTCGCCGCGGCGTTCGAACTTGGTCACCGGCCGCTCGTCCGGGCGCGGTACGTAGGTATTATCCGCCGAAAGGTTGCGGTAGCCGGGTGCGGCATTCATCACTTCCAGCATGTGCTCGGCATAGTTTTCCCAGTCGGTGGCCATGTGCAGCACGCCACCTACCTTGAGCTTCTGCCGCACCAGTTCCGCCCAGGCCGGCTGGACGATACGGCGCTTGTGGTGACGCGATTTGTGCCACGGATCGGGGAAGAACAGCAGCACGCGGTCGAGACTGGCATCGGCCACGCAATCGCGCAGCACTTCCAGCGCGTCGCAGCTGTAGACGCGGATGTTGGTCAGGTTCTGCGTGAGCATGCCGTTGAGCAATGCGCCCACGCCCGGACGGTGCACCTCCACGCCGATGAAGTCCTGGTCCGGCGCGGCGGCGGCCATTTCCAGGGTGGCGTGGCCCATGCCGAAACCGATCTCGAAGGTGCGCAGCGCCTGGCGCCCGAACACCTGGTCGAAGTCCCGCAGACCGTCGGCCAGCTCCAGGCCGTACTTCGGCCAGCCCTGCTCGAGGCCGCGCTGCTGGCCCTCGGTCATGCGCCCGGCGCGCATCACGAAGCTCTTGATGGTGCGCATCGGCCGGTTTTCGCCATCGGGCTGGTTTTCGAAGGATTCACTCATGACTCGAACCTTGCGGGTAAATGCACACGCGGGCCGGTTACCAGAGGCAAACCGGCCCGCGCGCTGGGGTGGAAATACTTAGTTGATCAGGCCGGTCATCGGCGACGACGCGCTGGCATACAGCTTGCGCGGCATGCGGCCGGCCAGGTAGGCCAGGCGACCGGCGACGATGGCGTGCTTCATGGCCTCGGCCATCATCACCGGGTTCTGCGCGTGGGCGATGGCGGTGTTCATCAGCACGGCCTCGCAGCCCAGCTCCATGGCGATGGTGGCGTCGGAGGCGGTACCCACGCCGGCATCCACCAGCACCGGGACGGTGGCTTCCTCGAGGATGATGCGCAGGTTGTAGGGGTTGCAGATGCCCAGGCCCGAGCCGATCAGGCCGGCCAGCGGCATCACCGCGATGCAGCCGATCTCGGCCAGCTGGCGGGCGATGATCGGGTCGTCGCTGGTGTACACCATGACGTCGAAGCCGTCCTTGACCAGCACTTCGGCGGCCTTGAGGGTCTCGACGACGTTGGGGAAGAGGGTCTTCTGGTCGGCCAGGACTTCCAGCTTGACCAGATTGTGGCCATCCAGCAGCTCGCGGGCCAGGCGGCAGGTGCGCACGGCCTCGACGGCGTCGTAGCAGCCGGCGGTGTTCGGCAGGATGGTGTAGCGATCCGGCGGGATCACGTCCAGCAGGTTGGGCTCGCCCGGGTTCTGGCCGATGTTGGTGCGGCGCACGGCCACGGTGACGATCTCGGCGCCCGAGGCCTCGATGGCCACGCGGGTCTCTTCGAGGTCCTTGTACTTGCCGGTGCCGACCAGCAGGCGCGAATTGTAGGTGCGGCCAGCCAGGGTGAAGGGCTTGTCGACCGGCGGGGTGGAGGAAGCTTGGCTCATCGGATCACTCCTCAGGAATTGGGAAAGCTTTGCGGGGCCTGAAAGATGTGGCGGCGGACTCTAGCCGCCGCCGATGGCATGCACCACTTCCACCTGGTCGCCTTCGCTCAGGGCGGTGGCGGCGTGCTGGCTGCGCGGCACGATGTCCAGATTGAGCTCGACCGCGACACGCTTGCCGGTGAGGTCGAGACGCTCGAGCAGGTTGGCGACGGTCTGGCCGTCGGGCAGCTCGAAAGATTCGCCGTTCAACAAAATACGCATGGGCGGGACGGTCATTGCTGGAGGGGGTCGGCATTCTAGCCCGATCGCGCCCGATGACCAAGGTATCGGGCGTCGCAGCCCCGTTTTTCTGACGTCCGGGTCAGCCCAGGCGCGCGGCCGTGGCGAACAGCAGGGCCCAGCCGATGAGGAAGAACAGGCCGCCGATCGGGGTGACGATGCCCACGCTCAGGCCCGCCAGGGTCAGCAGGTAGAGGCTGCCGGAGAACAGCAGGATGCCGGTGACGAAGGCCCAGCCGGCCCATTTCACCAGCGCCCCGCCGACCTGCACCGAGAGCAGCGCCACGCCCAGCAGGGCCAGGGCATGCAGCATCTGGTAGTGCACGCCGGTCTGGAACACCGCCAGGTACTCCGGGGTAAGACGGTTCTTCAGGCCGTGGGCGGCAAAGGCGCCAAGGGCCACGCCGGTGAAGCCGAAAAAGGCGGCGAGCATGAGGAAGATGCGCAGCATGCGAAAGCTCCAGACAGATGAGTGCCGCTATAATGGCCCGCTCATCCGCCCCGGCAAAGTCTCGAATGCCCAAGCTGCTCCGCCGCCTGTTCAAGTTCGCGCTCTGGTTCGTCGCTGTCAGCGTGGCGCTGGTCATCGTCCTGCGCTGGGTGCCGCCGCCGGGCACCATGGTCATGGTCGAGCGCAAGATCGAATCCTGGTTCGACGGGCAGCCGATCGACCTGCAGCGCAGTTGGCGCTCCTGGGACGAACTGCCGGAGAGCCTGAAGATCGCGGTGATCGCCGGCGAGGACCAGAAATTCGCCGAACACCATGGCTTCGACCTGCCGGCGATCCAGCAGGCGCTGGCCCATAACGGGCACGGCGGCAGCGTGCGCGGCGCCAGCACCATCAGCCAGCAGGTGGCGAAGAACGTCTTCCTCTGGTCCGGTCGCAGCTGGGTTCGCAAGGGATTCGAGGCCTGGTTCACCCTGCTGATCGAGACCTTCTGGTCCAAGCAGCGGATTCTCGAGGTCTACCTGAACAGCGTGGAGTGGGATTCCGGGGTGTTCGGTGCACAGGCCGCCGCGCAGCATCACTTCGGGGTCGATGCCAAGCGCCTGTCGCAACAGCAGGCCAGCCTGCTGGCCGCCGTGCTGCCCAACCCGCGCAAATGGAGCGCCAGTCACCCCGGCGCCTACGTGCGCCAGCGCGCCGCCTGGATCCGCCAGCAGATGTGGCAATTGGGCGGCAGCGACTACCTCGGCCGGCTGTAACCCCCGCCGGCGCGGGACTCCCCAGTCCAGCGACTCAATGCGGCCGGGTCTTCTCGAAGGTGTTGCGCGGCACCACACGCAGCCATTGCAGCAGACCATCCTTGTGCAGCAAGGTCAGGCCCCGCTCGGGGTAGACCCAGGCTTCGCCCGCATCGGTCTGCAGGCGCAGCCTGGGATCGCCCAGGCTGGCCGCCAGACGGCCGACGGCCAGTTCTTCCTGCGGCGCCAGCGCCAATTCCGCCACCGACTTGCCTTCCAGCTGATGCATCAGCCCGGCACTCAACGGCAGGTCCTTGCTGCCGGGATGAACACCGGTGGCCTTGGCCAGGCTGTCCTGTTCAGACGTGCTCAGCTGCAACTCCGCCTCGACCTGCCAGAGACCTTCATCGGTGTGCAACTGGCCACGGTAGGACAGTTGCGGCCCGTCCTGGCTGGCGATCAGCCAGAGTTCGCCCGGCAGCCGAGCCTGGACCACGCCCAGGGTCAGGCGGCCATCGGCCAGCGGCTCGAACACCCCGTCCTTCCACTCGCCGAACCAGTGCGGCGGCTTGGGCGGCGCCGAAGTGCGGGCGACCCAGGAGCCCAGGGCGAAGGCCAGCACGGCGATGACCAGGAAGAACAGGCCGTAGGCGGGGCGAATGCGCGGCATGGAGCTCTCCGGTTGCGCGGGCAGAAAAAAACCGCACCAGGGGTGCGGTTCTCGGACTCGCCGGGCGCGCCGAAGCCGGTCAGGCTTCGATGCGACCCTTGAGTTTGTTCATCGCGTTCTTTTCCAACTGCCGGATGCGCTCGGCGGACACGTTGTACTTGGCCGCCAGGTCGTGCAGCGTCGCCTTCTCCTCGGCCAGCCAGCGCTGGTAGAGGATGTCGCGGCTGCGCTCGTCCAGGCCTTCCAGCGCCTCGTGCAGGCTGGCGGTGGAGCTGTCGCTCCAGTCCGCTTCCTCCAGCTGGCGCGCCGGGTCGTAGCGATGGTCTTCCAGGTAATGCGCCGGAGACTGGTAGGCACTTTCGTCGTCGGCATCGGCCGCCGGGTCGAAGGCCATGTCCTGCCCGGTGAGACGGCTCTCCATCTCGCGGACTTCGCGGGCCTCGACACCCAGGCTTTCGGCGACGCTGTTCACTTCGTCGTTGCTCAGCCAGGCCAGACGCTTCTTCTGGCTGCGCAGGTTGAAGAACAGCTTGCGCTGCGCCTTGGTGGTCGCGACTTTCACGATCCGCCAGTTGCGCAGGATGAACTCATGGATTTCCGCCTTGATCCAATGGACGGCGAACGACACCAGGCGCACACCCATTTCCGGGTTGAAGCGCTTCACGGCCTTCATCAGGCCGACGTTGCCTTCCTGGATCAGATCGGCCTGGGCCAGGCCGTACCCGGAATAACTCCGGGCGATGTGCACGACGAAGCGCAGGTGCGCCAGAACCATTTGCCGTGCCGCTTCCAGATCTTGCTGATAGAAGAGGCGTTCGGCCAGTTCGCGCTCCTGCTCCGGCGACAACAGCGGAATGCTGTTCACCGAGTGCACGTAGGCTTCCAGGTTCGCACCGGGAGCCAGGGCATAAACAGGTTGCAGAGAAGTGGTCATGCGAATCCTCCGATTCACGAAACTCGCGCAGTGTAGCACTGCGAAATCTGACTGCAAGCGGGTGTAAAAGTTCCTTTACACCCGCTTAACCCCAGCAAAATCAGGGGGTTTCAGCGCGGCGCCAGCTCGCGCAGGTGGCGCGCCACGGCCAGCCAGGCGCCAATCCAGCCCAGCAGCACGGCGCCGACGGTGAGCGACAGGCCATCGTCCACCGGCACCCCGGCCAGGCCGAAGTCGCTGCCGTAGAGCCCGGCCAGGTTGACCACCGCGTCGTTTAGCCAGTTCAGGCCGAAGGCCAGCAGCGCCCAGGACAGGATGCCCGCGCCCAGGCCGTACAAGGCGCCCATATAGAGGAAGGGGCGGCGCACGTAACCGTCCGTCCCGCCGACCAGCTTGATCACCTCGATTTCGTTACGGCGGTTTTCAATGTGCAGGCGGATGGTGTTGCCGATGACCAGGAGCAGGGTCAGCACCAGCAGGATCGTCAGGCCGAAGACGAAGCGGTCGCCCAGCTTGAGGATCGCCGACAGCCGTTCAACCCAGACCAGGTCCAGCTGTGCCTGTTGTACGCCCGGCAGTTCGGACAGGCGTTGACGCAAGGCATCCAGCTGGGCCTTGTCGATCTGCTTGGGAGTCACCGAGATCACCGCCGGCAGCGGGTTGTCGGGCAGCTCCTTCAGAGCCTCACCCAGGCCGGACTGTTCCTGCAGCTCTTTCAGCGCATCGTCGCGGCTGATCAGCTGCGCCTCGATCACGTCGGGCATTTTCTCGATCTGTTCGCGCAGGTCCTGGCCCTGGCTGTCAGTGGCCTTCAAATCGAGGAACAGGGAAATCTGCGCGGCGCGCTGCCAGGAGCCGCCCAGACGCTCGACGTTGCCCAGCAGCAGCGACAGGCCCATGGGCAGGCTGAGGGTAATGCCCATCACCAGGCAGGTGAAGAAACTGCCGAAGGGATGGCTGAACAGGCGGTGCAGGCTGTCGGCCAGGCTGGCGCGGTGGTTTTCCACATAGGCGGCCAGCGAGGCGCTCTGGTCCTGGTTTTCGTGCTCGTCCGGGCGCTCGCGGGTGTTGCGCTGCGGCGTGCCCTCTTCCGGGCCGTGGGGCAGGTCGTTGGCGCTCATCAGGCGGTCTCCTCGCGGTCGGCGATGATGCGGCCGCGCTGCAGGGTGATCATCCGGTGACGCATCCGCGCGATCAGCGCCAGGTCGTGGCTGGCGATCAGCACGGTGGTGCCCAGGCGATTGATGTCTTCGAATACGGCCATGATTTCCGAGGCCAGGCGCGGGTCGAGGTTGCCGGTGGGTTCGTCGGCGAGCAGCAGGGCCGGACGGTGCACCACCGCGCGGGCGATGCCGACGCGCTGCTGCTGGCCGGTGGAGAGGTCGGACGGCAGGTCCTGGGCCTTCTCCTTGAGGTTCACCCGTTCCAGCGCTTCTTCCACGCGGCGGGCGATCTCCGGCTTGGGCAGGCCGAGGATCTGCATCGGCAGGGCAACGTTGTCGAACACGCTGCGGTCGTTGAGCAGCTGGTGGTTCTGGAACACCACGCCAATCTGCCGGCGCAGGAACGGAATCTGCGCGGTGGAGATGCGCGACACGTCCTGCCCGCCGAGCAGCAGCTTGCCGGAGGTGGGTCGCTCCATCGCCAGGATCAGGCGCAGCAGGGTGCTCTTGCCAGCGCCGGAGTGGCCGGTGACGAACATGATCTCGCCGCGGGGCACGCGGAACGAAATCTCGTGCAGGCCAACATGGCCGTTGGGATAGCGTTTGCCAACCTGCTCGAAACGGATCATGCGATCTCCCGGGTCTCGAAGAGTGCGCGGACGAAGGCGTCGGCCTCGAAGGTTCGAAGATCGTCGATCCCCTCGCCGACGCCGATGTAGCGGATCGGCAGGCCGAACTGCTTGGCCAGGGCGAAGATCACCCCGCCCTTGGCGGTGCCGTCCAGTTTGGTCAGGGCCAGGCCCGTGAGCTCCACCGCGTTGTTGAACTGCTTGGCCTGGTTGATGGCGTTCTGCCCGGTGCCGGCATCGAGCACCAGCAGGACTTCGTGGGGAGCCGTCTCGTCCAGTTTGCCGATCACGCGGCGCACCTTCTTCAGCTCTTCCATCAGATTGTCCTTGGTGTGCAGGCGACCGGCGGTGTCGGCGATCAGCACGTCAATGCCACGGGCCTTGGCGGCCTGCACGGCGTCGAAGATCACCGAGGCGGAATCGGCGCCGGTGTGCTGGGCGATCACCGCGATGTTGTTGCGCTCGCCCCACACCTGCAGCTGCTCGACGGCAGCGGCACGGAAGGTGTCGCCGGCAGCCAGCATGACTTTCTTGCCTTCCAGCTGCAGCTTCTTGGCCAGCTTGCCGATGGTGGTGGTCTTGCCGACGCCGTTCACGCCGACGACCAGGATCACGTAGGGCTGCTTGCCGGACTCGATGGCCAGCGGCTGTTCCACGGGGCGCAGCAGGCCGGTCAGTTCTTCCTGCAGGGCCTTGTACAGCGCTTCGCTGTCGGCCAGTTCCTTGCGCGCCACGCGCCTGGTCAGGTTCTGCACGATGGCGGTGGTGGCCTCGACGCCGACATCGGCGGTCAGCAGGCGGGTTTCCAGTTCGTCCAGCAGGTCGTCGTCGATGGCCTTCTTGCCCAGGAACAGGCTGGCCATGCCCTCGCCGATGCTGGCGCTGGTCTTCGACAGGCCCTGCTTGAGGCGGGCGAAGAAGCCGAGCTTGGCCGGCTCGGCGGCGGCAGGCTTGGCCTGCAGCTCGGGTCCCTGCTGTGGGACAGGCTCGGGCTCCGGCTGTGCGATCACGGCGGGGGCTTCAACCACGGCCACGGGCTGGGCGGGCGCGGCGACGGGCGCAGGCTCGACCGGCTGGACGGCCGGCTGCGGAGCCTCGGCGACGACCGGTTGCGGAGCGGGCTGCGGCTCCGGCTGCACCGGCTCGACCGGCACGCTGGCCGGCACCACGTCGATTATCGGTTCGGGGGTCGGTTCAGGCGTCGGCTCGGCGCGCGGGGCTACCGGCTCGGCCTGGGCGGCGGGCGCCTGCTCGGGTGCGGGAACCGGTTCGGCGGCAACAGGCTGTTCAACCTGCGGCGCGGCTTCGGCGGCGGGTTGTTCCTCGGCCTGCGGCTTTTTGCGCCACCAGCTGAACAGTCCTTTCTTTTCCCCGGCGGGCGGGGCCTTCTTGTCGTCGTTGGAACCAAACATGTAGGGATCGAATCTCTAGGGGACGCCACGGAGGCAGGCAGCAAAAAAGCCTCGAAACAGCTTTGAGAAGCCCTGAACGTGGCCGCCCGGAAAACGGATGGGTATCCTAGCATCTCCTCGCCCGCCGGGGTTAAGAGGCTGGCCGCCAGCCTGCATAGACCCTGCGGATAGCCCGAAAGGTTCATTCGACGATGAAAACCCCTGCACGCCGCCACGCCGGCCTGCTGCTCGGTTCCCTGTTGCTGCCGCTGATGGCGATGGCCGCAGACCCACAGCCCACCCACGAATACACCCTGGACAACGGCCTGAAAGTCGTGGTCCGCGAAGACCATCGCGCCCCCGTGGTGGTTTCCCAGCTCTGGTACAAGGTCGGCTCCAGCTACGAGACGCCCGGCCTCACCGGCCTGTCCCACGCCCTGGAACACATGATGTTCAAGGGCAGCCGCAAGCTCGGCCCCGGCGAAGCCTCGCTGGTGCTGCGCGAGCTCGGCGCGGACGAGAACGCCTTCACCACCGACGACTACACCGCCTATTACCAGGTGCTGGCCCGCGACCGCCTGCCGGTGGCGCTGGAGCTGGAAGCCGACCGCATGGCTCACCTCGCCCTGCCGGCCGACCAGTTCAACAGCGAGATCGAGGTGATCAAGGAGGAGCGCCGCCTGCGCACCGACGACAAGCCCAACTCGCTGGCCTTCGAGCGCTTCAAGGCCGCCGCCTACCCTGCCAGCGGCTACCGCACGCCGACCATCGGCTGGATGGCCGACCTGCAGCGCATGACCATCGACGATCTGCGCCACTGGTACCAGGCCTGGTACGCGCCGAACAACGCCACCCTGGTGGTGGTCGGCGACGTCAGCGGCGACGAGGTGAAAGCCCTCGCGCAGAAGTACTTCGGCGAAATTCCCAGGCGCGACCTGCCTGCCGCGCGCAAGCCGCTGGAGCTGGCCGAACCCGGCGAGCGCCGTCTGACGCTGCATGTGCGCACCCAGCTGCCGAGCCTGATCATGGGCTTCAACGTGCCGAGCCTGGGCAGCATCGACAATCCGCGCGAGGTCAACGCCCTGCGCCTGCTCTCGGCGATCCTCGACGGCGGCTACAGCGCCCGCCTGGCCTCGCGCCTGGAGCGTGGCGAGGAAATCGTCACCGGCGCCTCCGCCTCCTACGACGCCTTCGCCCGTGGCGACAGCCTGTTCTTCCTCTCCGCGACGCCCAACGTGCAGACCGGCAAGACCCTCGACCAGGTCGAGGCCGCCCTCTGGCAGCAGCTGGAAGAGCTGAAGAAAACCCCACCGAGCAAGGAAGAACTGGAGCGCGTGCGCGCCCAGGTGATCGCCGGGCTGGTCTACGAGCGCGACTCCATCGCCAGCCAGGCCAGCACCATCGGCGAGCTGGAAAGCGTCGGCCTGTCCTGGAAGCTGGCCGACCAGGACCTGGAGTCCCTGCAGGCGGTCACCGCCGAGGACATCCAGAAAGCCGCCCGCACCTATTTCACCCGCTCCCGCCTGACCCTCGCCCAGGTCCTGCCGGAAGTCGCCACCGACAAGGAGCCGAGCCATGAGTGAACGCAATGGCCTGCGCTACGGCCTGCTCGGGCTGATCGTCATCCTGCTGATCGCCGGACTGGTACTGTTCGTTTCCCGCCCCGCCGCCAATACCGGGGGCGCCAAGCCGGCGCCCGAGGCGAGTACGCCCACCGGCTTGCAATCCCTCGCCGAAGCCGCCGGCAAGGCGCCCAGCCACCGCAAGCTGAACATCCAGCAATGGCAGACCGCCGAAGGCGCCCGCGTGCTCTTCGTCGAAGCCCATGAGCTGCCGATGTTCGACCTGCGCCTGACCTTCGCCGCCGGCAGCAGCCAGGATGGCGACACCTACGGCCTGGCCATGCTGACCAACGCCATGCTCAACGAAGGCGTGCCCGGCAAGGACACCAGTGCCATCGCCGCCGGCTTCGACGACCTGGGCGCCAACTTCGGCAACGGCTCCTACCGCGACATGGCGGTGGCCAGCCTGCGCAGCCTGAGCGAGCCGGCCAAGCGCGACGCCGCGCTGGCGCTGTTCGACCAGGTGATCGGTCAGCCGACCTTTCCCGAGGACGCTCTGGTGCGCATCAAGAACCAGGTGCTGGCGGGCCTCGAGTACCAGAAGCAGAACCCCGGCAAGCTGGCGGGTCTCGAGCTGTTCAAGCGGCTGTACGGCGATCACCCTTACGCCCACTCCAGCGACGGCAACGAGAAGTCGATCCCGAAGATCACCACCGCCCAGCTGCGCGCCTTCCACCAGAAGGGCTACGCCGCCGGCAACGTGGTCATCGCGCTGGTCGGCGACCTGACCCGCGAGCAGGCCGAGAGCATCGCCAACCGCGTCTCCCAGTCGTTGCCCAGGGGCCCTGCCCTGCCGGCCCCGGCCGAGCCGCAGACGCCGAAGGCCGGCGTCACCCATATCGAGTTCCCGTCCAAGCAGACCCAGCTGATGCTGGCGCAGCTGGGCATCACCCGTGACGACCCGGACTACGCCGCGCTCTACCTGGGCAACCAGATCCTCGGCGGTGGCGGCTTCGGCTCCCGGCTGATGGACCAGGTACGCGAGAAGCGCGGCCTGACCTACGGCGTCTACTCCGGCTTCACCGGCATGCAGTCGCGCGGGCCCTTCACCATCGGCCTGCAGACCCGCGCCGAGATGAGCGAGGGCACTCTCAAGCTGGTCCAGGACATCGTCCGCGACTACCTCGACAAGGGCCCGACACAGAAGGAACTGGACGACGCCAAGCGCGAACTGGCCGGCAGCTTCCCGCTGTCCACCGCGAGCAACGCCGACATCGTCGGCCAACTGGGCGCCATCGGCTTCTACAACCTGCCGCTGGACTACCTGGAAACCTTCCTCGGCCAGGTGCAGGCACTGAGCGTCGAGCAGGTGCAGCAGGCCATGCGCCGCCACCTCGACCCGGACGCCTTCGTCATCGTCACCACCGGCCCGACCGTGCCGCAGAAGCCGCTGCCGCCGCCCACCGAAAAGCCCGCCGCGCAACCTGCCGGCGTACCGGAGCACTGATGAGCAAACGACCCGGCGGCGCCCCGCGCGCCGCACAACGTCCCCACGGCGGCCAGGGCCAGCTGCGCATCATCGGTGGCGAGTGGCGCAGCCGGCGTTTCGCCTTCCCCGACGGCCCGGGTCTGCGCCCGACCCCGGACCGCGTGCGCGAGACCCTGTTCAACTGGCTGGCCGCCTACGTCCCCGGCGCCCGCGTGCTGGACCCCTTCGCCGGCAGCGGCGCGCTGTTCCTCGAAGCCCTGTCGCGCGGCGCCAGCGCGGGCCTGGCGCTGGATACCAACGCGGAAGCCGCTGCCGCCCTGCGCGGCCACCTCGGCACCCTCCAGTGCGACAGCGGCCAGGTCCTGCTGACCGACGCCCTGCGCTACCTGGAAGGTCAGCCGCCGGCCCCGTTCGACCTGGTGTTCCTCGACCCGCCCTTCCACCAGGACCTGCTGCAGAACGCCTGCAGTCTGCTGGAAGAACGCGGCTGGCTGGCCAAGGACGCCTGGGTCTACACCGAAAGCGAAGCCGCACCGTCCAGTCTCGGCCTGCCGGCCAACTGGCGGCTGCACCGGGAGAAGAAGGCCGGGGCGGTGAACTACGCGTTGTGGCAGCGGGAAGAGCCGTAGGGCGAGGAACCGCCCTCGACTATGTTGAGCGACAGGGAGGCCAACGGTGAGCGAATCGACAGTTTCTACCCCAATAGCCATTTATCAGTCCGGCAATGGGGATAAAAAAACCGAGGTTCGCCTGGAGGGTGACAGCGTCTGGCTCACCCAACGGCAAATGGGCGAGATTTTCGGCACCACTCCGGAAAACGTGCTGATTCACCTGAAGAATATTTATCGAGACGGCGAACTGGACGAGCCAGCAACTACTAAGGATTTCTTAGTAGTTCGCGAAGAAGGCACTCGAAAAGTGCGCCGCCAACTCAAGCACTACAACCTCGATGCCATCATTTCCGTCGGCTACCGGGTGAACTCCCGTCAGGGTACCCACTTCCGTATCTGGGCCAACCAGATACTCAAGGACTACCTGGTCAAAGGGTACGCACTCAACGAGCAACGTCTCACCACCCAGCAAGCCCGCATCCGAGAGCTGGAACGCACTCTGACGCTATTCCAGGAAAACCTCATCGATCAGGCCAGCCTTCCGGAAGCCAAGGGCCTGGTTTCCGTCATCGCCGGCTATGCCCGGACTTTCGTCCTGCTCAACCAGTTCGACAGCGAACGCCTACCCAGCGAAGGTTTCGACGAGAACATCCGCTATGCCATCGAGCCCTCCGAAGCGAATGGCGCTATCGCCGCGCTCAAGGCAGATCTGCTTGCCAGAAGCGAAGCGAGCGAGCTCTTCGGGCGCCCCAAGGACGACAGCTTCCTTGGCGTACTGGGCAACGTCACGCAGTCTTTCGACGGCCAGTTCCTTTACCCAAGCATCGAGGAACAGGCCGCTCACCTGCTGTATTTCGTGATCAAGAATCATCCCTTCACTGACGGCAACAAGCGTATCGGTGCCTTCCTCTTCATCTGGTTCCTGCAGCGCAACCAACATCATCTGAAGCAAGATGGTGAATTGAAGATCAACGACAACGCGCTGGCTGCCATAGCGCTACTGGTGGCGCAAAGCGATCCATCACAGAAAGAGTTGATGATTCACTTGATCATGAACCTGATCCGAAACTGACTCGATGAACTCCCCCTTCAAACCCGCCTGGTGGCTCCCCGGCCCGCACCTGCAGACGCTCTACGGCTCCCTTCTGCGCCAGTTGCCGAGCCTTGCCCGCACCCGTGAACGGCTGTGGCTGGAGGATGGCGACTTCATCGACCTGGACTGGCACGGCCCGCATGAGGCCGGTACGCCGCTGGTGCTGGCGCTGCACGGGCTGACCGGCTCCTCGTCCTCGCACTACATCCTCGGCCTGCAGCAGCAACTGGCGGCACAGGGCTGGGCCAGCGTGGCGTTGAACTGGCGCGGCTGTTCGGGGGAGTCGAACCTGCTGCCGCGCGGCTACCACTCCGGCGTCAGCGAAGACCTCGCCTCGGTGATCGCCCACGTCCGCGCCAGACGACCCATGGCGCCGCTGTATGCCGTGGGCTACTCGCTGGGCGGCAATGTGCTGCTCAAGTACCTGGGCGAATCCTCGGACAGTTGCCCACTGAGGGGCGCGGTGGCGGTGTCGGTGCCGTTCCGCCTGGATCAGTGCGCCGACCGCATCGGCATTGGTTTTTCCAGGGTCTACCAGGCGCACTTCATGCGCGAGCTGGTGGCCTACGTGCAGACCAAGCGCCAGGCCTTCGCCGCCAGCGGTCATGCGGAGAAGCTCGCCGCGCTGGAGCGTCTCGGCCCGCTGGACGGCATGCGCACCTTCTGGGACTTCGACGACCGAGTGACCGCACCGCTGCACGGTTTCGCCGACGTCCACGACTACTATCGACGGGCGTCCAGCCGCTACTACCTGGGCGGCATCCGCGTGCCGACCCTGGTCATCCAGTCCAGCGACGATCCCTTCATCCACGCCCAGAGCATTCCGCAGACCAGCGAGCTCTCGGCCTCCACCGAGCTGGAGCTGCTGGCCCATGGCGGCCATGTCGGCTTCATCGGCGGCTCGCCAGGGCGGCCGGACTACTATCTGGAACGCCGCATCCCGCAGTGGCTGCAGCAGCGGCACGGCGCCTGACTGCCCTGGATCAGCCAGCCGGGGCCGCGATGGGGCAGACTGGAGGTGTACCCAGGAGGGGAAGGCCGGACAGGAGTGATGCCATGACCGACACAGCGCTGACGATTCTGCACAACCCGGCACTAAGCGATGCGCAGTGCGCCGGGATCGCCGCGCTCTACCGCGCGGTGGGCTGGGGCTCGCCCGGCACGACCCAGGAAATACGCGAGCTCTACGAATTCTCCAGCTACACCCTGCTGGTCCAGGACGGCGAGCAGGTCATCGGCCTGCTGCGGGCCGAGAGCGAAACGGCGCAGACCACCTGGCTGGCGGAAATCGCCGTGCTGCCGGGCTTTCAGTCGCGCGGCGTGGGGCGCCTGCTGATGGCGCGGTTTCTCGCCGATCATCCGCAGCGCACGCTCTATACGGACGCCACCGAGGGCGTGGAGGAGTTTTTCCTGCGCCACGGCATCGCCCTGCGCCGGCCAAGGGTGCCGGGGCCGCGCAAGGTGGATGCTTGAGAGGGATAGCGCACGACGAGAGCCCCCAGCCCTCTCCCTCCGGGAGAGGGCTGGGGTGAGGGAGAACCAGTCACGCGAAAGCATCCGCGCCGCTCGAATCCCTCGGAAAATCAACCCTCCAGCGGCACGTACAACCGATCGAATACCGCCGCCACCGCCTCGCGCGCATCCGCGGCGATGTGTCCGCTTTCCAGCGCCAACACCTGGTACAGCCCCCGGCGCAGCTGGGCTTCGCTGAGGTCGCCGGTTACCTCGCGGGTGGTGCAGAGGAAGCGCACCCAGGAGGTGAGGATGATCCAGGCGTTGAGGGTCAGGGCTTCGAGCTGGGTGTCATCCATCAGCAGGATGCCGGCGTCGACGAAGCCCCGATAGATGGCCTTGGCGTTGACCAGCGCGCGACGGGCGAAGCTGCGGTAGTTGGCGGCCAGTTCCGGATCGGCGTCGAGCAGGTGCTCGAGGTCCCGGTGCAGGAAGCGGTAGCGCCACATCGCCTCCAGCAGCGATTCGAGGTAGTAGATCTTGTCTTCCACCGTCAGCGCACGGTCGTCCGGCACGCGCAGGAACTGGTCCACATAGCCTTCGTACTCGGCGAACAGCTCGGCGATGATCGCCTGCTTGTTGCGGTAGTGGTAGTACAGGTTTCCTGGCGAAATGCCCAGGTGCGCGGCGATGTGGTTGGTGGTGACGCTGCGTTCGCCCTGGGCGTTGAACAGCTCCAGGCTGGCCTGGGCGATGCGTTCGCGGGTCTTGATGCGTGGGGCCATTCGCGGAACTCGTGAAGACGGATTGCGGGGGCAAAGGTACACCGATTGCTACCGCGTAACACCTGGGCAGGCGCATTCCAGCTTTTCGTTGGCTGGGCCTGGCGACACGGGCACGGCATGCTGATTGACACTCTAGAGTAATTGCTCTAAAAATCCAGCGACAGTACAACAACAGGAAGCGCCTACCCACCGGACGCTTCCCCCAGTCGCTTCCGCCAAGGAGCCCCGTCATGGTCGCCGACATCGCCTACCTGCAGCAGAGCCAGCAGCAGATCAGCCAGCTGGAATCCCTCCTCGAACGCCAGCGTCAGGCCTACCGTGCCAACCCGATGCCCGACGCCGGCCAGCGCATCGCCTGGCTGAAGAGCCTCGCCAACCTGCTGGTTACCGAGCAGCAGGCGATCATCGACGCGATCAACAGCGACTTCAGCAACCGCTCGGCCGACGAAACCCTGCTCGCCGAGGTGTTGCCCAGCCTGCACGGCGTGCACTACGCGGCCAAACGCGTGAAGAAATGGATGAAGCCGTCCCGCCGCAGCGTGGGCATGCAGTTCCAGCCGGCCACGGCCAAGGTCGTCTACCAGCCGCTGGGCGTGGTGGGGGTGATCGTGCCGTGGAACTACCCGCTGTTCCTCGCCATCGGTCCGCTGACCGGCGCCCTGGCCGCCGGCAACCGGGTGATGATCAAGATGAGCGAATCCACCCCCGCCACCGCCCGCATGCTCAAGACGCTGCTGGCGAAGATCTTCCCCGAGGACATGGTGGCGGTCGTCGAAGGCGAGGTGGAAGTGGGCGTGGCCTTCTCCAAGCTGCCGTTCGACCACCTGCTGTTCACCGGCGCCACCAGCATCGGCAAGCACGTGATGCGCGCCGCCGCCGAGAACCTTACCCCGGTGACCCTGGAACTGGGCGGCAAGTCGCCGGCCATCGTCTCCACCAGCGTGCCGATGAAGGACGCCGCCGAGCGCATCGCCTTCGGCAAGTCGCTCAACGCCGGGCAGACCTGCGTGGCGCCTGACTACGTGCTGGTGCCGCACAACCGCGTCGACGAGTTCGTCGACAGCTACCGCCAGGTGGTGCAGGGCTTCTTCCCGAAACTGGAGAACAACCCGGACTACACCGCAATCATCAACGAGCGCCAGCTGTCGCGCCTGAACGGCTACCTGGCCGATGCCAAGGCACGCGGCGCCACGGTCATCCCGCTGTTCCCGCAGGCCCAGGGACGCCGTCTGCCGCAGGCGCTGCTGCTGAACGTGAACGACGAGATGAAGGTGATGCAGGAGGAAATCTTCGGCCCGCTGCTGCCGGTGATCCCCTACCAGAGCCTGGATGAGGCGCTGCGCTACATCAACGAGCGCGACCGCCCGCTGGCGCTGTACTACTTCGGCTACGACAAGCGCGAGCAGGATCACGTGCTGGCGCAGACCCATTCGGGCGGCGTGTGCCTGAACGACACCCTGCTGCACGTGGCCCAGGACGATATGCCGTTCGGCGGCGTCGGCCCCTCGGGCATGGGGCACTACCACGGCCATGAAGGCTTCCTGACCTTCTCCAAGGCCAAGGGCGTGTTCAGCAAGCCGCGCTTCAATGCCGCCCGGGTGATCTACCCGCCCTATGGCAAGTCGCTGCAGAAGCTGGTGTACAAGCTGTTCATCCGCTGAGCTTTCCGGCCGCCGGCAACCCCGGCGGCGCTACACACCGGTACCGTCCATCACAGGTACCTCCATCACAGGTGACCAACAAGAATGACAGACACCTCCCTGAGCGCACCGGGCCTGTCCCGGCGCGGCGTTCTCAAAGTCGGCCTGCTCGGTGGCGCCTTCCTCGCCACCGCCGGCATCACCGCCACCCTGAGCGGCTGCTCGGCCAGCGTGCCGGCCAACGGCTACAAGGTCCTGCGCGACTCCGACCTGCCCTTCCTGCGCGCCCTGATCCCGGTGATGCTGGCCGGCGCCGTGCCCGCCGAGCGCATGGCCGACGCGGTCAAGGGCACCCTGGAAAGCATGGACTTCGGCCTGAATCGTCTCTCTCCGGAGATGCTCAAGCTCACCGTGCAGCTGTTCGACGTGCTCGCCCTGCCGATCACCCGTGGCCCGCTGACCGGCGTCTGGGGCAGCTGGGACAACGCCAGCGCCGCCGACGTGAAGCACTTCCTCGACCGCTGGCAGAACAGCTCGATCTCGCTGCTGAAGATGGGCCACAGCTCGCTGCTGCAACTGGTCCTGATGGCCTGGTATGGCCGCCCGGAGTCCTGGGGGCACTGCGGCTACCCCGGCCCGCCGAAGGTCTGACCCGGCCAGAACAACAAGAATTCGCCTGAGAGAATCCCGATGCCTGTACCCGATCTGTTCGCCGCCGGCCTGGCCGGTGGCTGGAAAGTCCATGACGGCTCACGCCTGGAAAACGACCTGACCCTCGAAGCCGACGTGGTGATCGTCGGCACCGGCGCGGGCGGCGGCACCACCGCCGAAACCCTCAGCGCCGCCGGCTACAAGGTGCTGCTGGTGGAGGAAGGCCCGCTCAAGACCAGCTCCGACTTCAAGATGCAGGAAGCCGAGGCCTACCCGACCCTTTACCAGGAAGGCATCGGCCGGATGAGCAAGGACGGGGCCATCACCATCCTCCAGGGCCGCGCCGTGGGCGGCACCACCCTGGTCAACTGGACCTCCAGCTTCCGCACGCCGGAGCCGACCCTGGAGCACTGGGCCAAGGAGCACGGCGTCAAGGGCCACAGCGTGGCCGAGATGGCGCCCTGGTTCGAGAAGATGGAACAGCGCCTGGGCGTCGCGCCCTGGGCACTGCCGCCGAACGCCAACAACGACGTGATCCGCAAGGGTTGCGACAAGCTCGGCCTGCACTGGAAGGTCATCCCGCGCAACGTGCGTGGCTGCTGGAACCTGGGCTACTGCGGGATGGGCTGCCCGACCAACGCCAAGCAATCGATGCTGGTGACCACCATTCCAGCCACCCTCGACAAGGGCGGCGAGCTGCTCTATCTCGCCCGCGCCAATCGCCTGCTGATCGACGGTGACAAGGTCAGCGGCCTGGAATGCCTGGCCATGGACGAGCGCTGCGTCGCTCCCACCGGCCGCAAGATCACCGTCAAGGCGCGCCACTACGTGCTCTCCGGCGGCGGCATCAACACCCCGGCGATCCTCATGCGCTCCAAGGCCCCGGACCCTAACGGCCGCGTAGGCCAGCGCACCTTCCTGCACGTGGTGAACTTCAGCGCCGCGCTGTTCGACGAGGTGATCAACCCCTTCTACGGCGCGCCGCAGTCGATCTACTCCGACCACTTCCAGTGGGACGATGGCGCCACCGGGCGCATGTCCTACAAGCTCGAAGTGCCGCCGCTGCAACCCTCCCTCACCGCCACCCTGCTCGGCCGCTTCGGCGAGGACAACGCCCTGCGCATGGAGCAGCTGCCACACACCAACGTGCTCCTCGCCCTGATGCGCGACGGCTTCCACCCCGATAGCGCGGTCGGCAGCGTCAGCCTGCGCGGCGACGACACCCCGGTGCTCGACTACCAGATGACCGACTACACCTGGGACGGCATCCGCCGCGCCTTCCACACCATGGCCGACATCCAGTTCGCCGCCGGCGCCAAGGCGGTGCTGCCGCTGCATGCCGACGCCGGCTATGTGAAGAGCGCCAAGGAAGCCCACGCGCTGATCGACGGCCTGAGCCTGGAGCTGTACCGCACCCGCCTGGGCAGCGCCCACGTGATGGGCGGCTGCGCCATGGGCGAAGACCCGAAGCAGTCGGTGTGCGACAGCCTCGGCCGTCACCACCAGCTACAGAACCTGTCGATCCACGACGGCTCGCTGTTCCCCACCAGCATCGGCGCCAACCCGCAGCTGTCGGTGTACGGCCTTACCGCGCAACTGGCCGACGCCCTGGCCAAGCGCCTGGGCAAAGCCTGAAGCGATTCCCCGGCCGCCCATGCCGGCGGCCTTTCGTAGGAGCGACCTTGCTCGCGAACCAGGGTTTCCCGGAGAAATCGGAACCGGGCGGTTCGCGAGCAAGCTCGCTCCTACAAGGGGGGCAGCGACCGGGAAGCCGGCCGCGCAGGCTCTGGCACGGGCCCTGCGCGTGACTGCATGGTCCGCCGCCGATAAACTCAGGTAGTCCGTGCGCGGAAGCACTACCAAGGTCGCTTGGCCCCACGGACATGCTGCGTTACCATCCGCCCCGCTAATGCCCAGCCTGCCAACAAGAGCCGACCAGGACGCCGCGATGAATCGAGTGCTGTACCCGGGTACCTTCGACCCCATCACCAAAGGCCATGCGGATCTGGTCGAACGCGCCTCGCGACTGTTCGACCAGGTGATCATCGCCGTCGCCGCCAGCCCCAAGAAGAACCCCCTGTTCCCGCTGGAGCAACGGGTCGAGCTGGCTCGCCAGGTCACCTCGCACCTGCCCAACGTCGAAGTCGTCGGCTTCTCCTCGCTGCTCGCGCACTTCGCCAAGGAACAGAACGCCAACATCCTGCTGCGCGGCCTGCGCGCGGTGTCGGACTTCGAGTACGAATTCCAGCTGGCCAACATGAACCGCCAGCTCGCCCCTGACCTCGAAAGCATGTTCCTCACCCCGTCGGAGAAGTACTCCTTCATCTCCTCCACCCTGGTGCGCGAAATCGCGGCGCTGGGCGGCGATATCGCCAAATTCGTCCATCCCGCGGTCGCCAGCGCCCTGGCCGAGCGCTTCAAGCGCTGACACGCGCGGCCGCCAAGGATGGCGGCAGCAGCTCCTCCTCTGATCCCACTTCGCGTGCAACGAACGCGCCGATGCGGCACAATTTCACCATTGTTGCTACCGATCGCCATGGCCGCCGCCCTGGTTGGAGTTGTTCGATGTCCCTGAAAATCACCGACGATTGCATCAACTGCGACGTCTGCGAACCCGAGTGCCCCAATGCCGCGATCTCCCAGGGCGAGGAGATCTACGTGATCGACCCGAACCTGTGCACCGAGTGCGTCGGCCACTACGACGAACCACAGTGCCAGCAGGTCTGCCCGGTCGACTGCATCCCCCTCGACGAAAACAACGTCGAGAGCAAGGAGCAGTTGATGGAGAAGTACAAGAAGCTCACCGGCAAGGCCTGATCACGCGCGTTTCGACATTTTTTCATTGAGCTCTCACAAACCCTTGGGCCACGGGATTGTCTATCCTCCCTACTTCGCCCAATCAGGTTTCCAGCCGGTGCAACCGGCGGTTCGTGAGATGCCATGTCCCTGTTGAATATCCGCTCCCGCGCCACCCTGCTCGGCTTCTGCAGCCTGCTGCTGCTCAGCGCCGCCCTGCATGCCGCGGAACACCCGGCGCAGGCCGGCGTTGCCAGCGCCCATCCGGCCGCCACCGTGGCCGGCCTGGAAACCCTCGCCGACGGCGGTAACGCCTTCGACGCCGCCGTGGCCATCAGCGCCGCGCTGGCGGTGGCCGAACCCTATGGCTCGGGCCTGGGCGGCGGCGGCTTCTTCCTGCTGCGCCAGGCCGGCGACCCGCCGACCTACCGCTTCATCGACGCCCGCGAGCGCGCCCCGCTGGCCGCCCATGCGCGGATGTACGAGCGCAGCGGCAGGGTCGACCCGCAGCTGTCGATCAATGGCGCACTGGCCGCCGGCATCCCCGGCCTGCCCGCGGCGCTGGCGGACATCACCAGCCGCTACGGCAAGAAGACCCTGGCCAATAACCTGGTGCCGGCGATCCGCCTGGCCACCGACGGCGTCTCCGTCGACCGCGTCTACATCGATCGCGCGTCCTGGCGCCTGGACGCCATGCGCAAGGACCGCGAAACCGCGCGCATCTTCCTCCCCAGCGGCAACCTGCCCGAAGAATGGGACCTGGTGCGCCAGCCGGAGCTGGCGCGCACCCTGGAGCGCCTGGCCCGTTATGGCCGGATCGGCTTCTACGAAGGCGAAACCGCCGACAAGCTGGTACAGGGCGTCCGCGCCGCCGGCGGCGTCTGGAGCCTGGAGGACCTGGCCAGCTACCGCACCGTGGAGCGCCCGGCGCTGCGCTATCCGCTGGCCGGCGGCAAGGAGCTGATCAGCGCCCCGCCGCCCTCCGCCGGCGGTGTCGCCCTGGCCCAGAGCCTGGGGATGCTGCAGCAGTTGCCGTGGCAGAAGGCCGAGCCGGTGCAGCGCACCCACTATGTGGTGGAAGTGCTGCGCCGCGCCTACCGTGACCGCGGCCTGCTGGGCGACCCCGACCGCGTCGCCAATCCGCTGCCACAGCTGCTCGCTCCCGACTACCTCAAGCGCCTGGCCGGCGGCATCGACCCGCAACGGGCCACCCCGAGTGCATCGCTGCCCCCGGCGCCGGCCTGGCGCGAGGGCGACCACACCACCCACTTCGTGGTCATGGACGCGGACGGCAATGCGGTGGCCGCGACCCTCTCGGTCAACCTGCCGTTCGGCGCCGCCTTCACCGTGCCCGGCACCGGCGTGCTGCTCAATGACGAGATGGATGACTTCGCCACCGACGTCAGCGGCGCCAACGCCTATCAACTGGCCGGCAGCCAGGCCAACGCCGTGGCGGGAGGCAAGCGTCCGCTGTCGAGCATGAGCCCGAGCTTCATCGAGAGCCCCACGGAACTGGCAGCCTTCGGCACCCCCGGCGGCAGCCGGATTCCCAGCATGGTGCTGCTGGCGATGCTGGATTACCTGGATGGCAAGCCGATCCGGCAATGGGTGTCGTCCCCACGCTACCATCACCAGTACCTGCCGGACGTGATCGAGCACGAGCCGCGCGCCTTCAGCGGCAGCGAGATGGCCGAGCTTAGCCGCCGTGGCTACACGCTGAAGGATGTCGGCCGCGCCTACGGCAACCAGCAGGTGCTGCTGTGGAACAAGAAGTCCGGGGCGGTGCAGACGGCCAGCGATCCGCGCGGTATCGGCATCGCCACCGAGCTGGCGATGCCGCTGCGCTGATCAGGGGCAGCACATCAGGGGAGAATCAGGGCCGGCGCGTCGTCGTCCTGCGGCTCGAACAGGCCATGTTCGGTGCCCAGCTGCAGCACGTTGCGCAGGCTCTGGACGATGCGGCTGGCATAGCCCAGGTCGTTCATCAGCGAGCTGGTCTGCAGACCGTCCAGCTTCTGCTGGCGCACCGCAGCGAACAACCGCTGGCGGAAGGCCGCGTCGAACGCCGCGGCGCTTTCGTCGAGCAGTTGCAGGCGCGCCAGGAGCGCGTCTTCCGGCAGCTCACCACCGATCAGCGTGCCCATCGCCCGCACTTCCCGCAACATGCCGAGCAGGTGGCGGCGCAGTTCCACATAGGCCTCGCGAGTGCTCGATGGTTCGCCCTGCAGGGCCTGGCCGAGGTTCTTCTGCAGGTGCTTGGCGTCCTTTACCGCGTCCACCAGTTGCAGCGCCACCACCTGGCAGGACAGCCAGAGCCGCTGGTGCTCCTCGTCCAGCGGCACGTCCAGGCGGCCCATGAAGCTCAGCAGGTCGCCGTAGACGCCCTTGATATGGCGCTGGTAGAGCACCTCCGCGGACAGCGCGTGGCGGTCCGGCGCGGCCTGCAACTGGCCCTCGTCCACGCGCGGCTGGCTGAGCATTTCCACCGGCAGGTACAGCGCGTGGCAGATCACCTCGATGCTCAGCCGCCCCAGGTGGCGCAGCTCCTGCAGCACTGCGCTGGCGGAGGCGTCGGCGGAGTCCAGGGCCCGCTCGTTGAGGTAGCGCGCGTGGGTGCGCTCGATGCTCGGCTCGGCGGGCGCCATGTCGGTGATCAGCACCGGCGGCTCCTCCACTTCCGGCAACCAGCGCACCAGCGCCTTGGCCAGGGCACCCTGCAACGGCCAGAACAGCAGCACGCCCATGGCGTTGAACAGCGTGTGGAACAGCGCCAACTGGATCATCGGGTTGTCCGCCAGCCCGAACGGCGCCACCAGCGCGTGCACCAGCCAGGTCAGGGGCGAGAGCAGGATGAAGGTCAGCACACCGGTCACCACGTTGAACAGCACGTGCGCCAGCGCCAGCCGCTGCCCGCTGCGGTTGCCGCCCAGGGAGCCGACGAAGGCCGTGGTGACGCTGCTGCCGACGTTGGAGCCGATGGCAATCGCCAGGCTCTGGCCCAGTTCCAGCTGGCCGCCGGCCAGTGCCGCCAGGGTGAGCATCAGGGTGGCGTGGCTGGATTGCAGCACCACGGTGATCAGCACGCCGAAAGTGACGAACAGCAGCGAACCGAGCATGCCCTCGGCCTGCAGCTCGCTGGCGTCCAGGGCGTCGCCGAAGCTCTGGAAACCCTCCTTGATCTGGTCGATGCCCAGGAAGATGAAAGCGATCCCCAGGAGGATGCGCCCGGCCGCCTTGCTCTTGTCGCCGTTGAAACCCATCAGCACGCCGAATACCAGCAGCGGCAGGGCCAGCGGGCTCAGGCTGAGGTTCTGTCCGGCCAGGGCGAGCAACCAGATGCCGCTGGTGGCGCCGAGGTTGGCGCCGAAGAGGATGGCGATACCACCGGCCAGCTGGATCAGCCCGGTGCTGATGAAGGCGATGGTGAGCAGGGAAACCAGGGTGGAGGATTGCAGCAGGAAGGTGCCGACCAGGCCGAACAGCAGGCTCTTGCCACGGGTCGCGGTGCTTTTCTCCAGCCAGCGCTCCAGCTGGCTGCCGGCCAGGTCGCGCAGGCCCTCTTCCAGGCACTGCATGCCGAACAGGAACAATGCCAGCCCCGCGCCCAACTGCAGCAGACCGGCACTGGACCAGAAGCTATAGCCAAGACCAACGGCAACCAGCAACAGAAGCACGGGACGCAGGTGCTTCTTCAGCCGGGTCGTATCCATACGTTACCTGCTGCAATCGACGCATCGCCGAGGATGCGTTCGCTATCACGGGACGGCCGAAGCAGCCGTCCCCGAGGGCAGGACTCAGTCCTGCTTGTAGCCGCTCTTGGTGCAGCCCAGGCAGCGAACGAAGGCGGACTTGCCCGGCTCGACCACCAGCGCCTGGCCCGCTTCCTTGACGTTGCCACCCAGCGCACTGAACGGCAGGGTCACCACGAACGCCGCGGCCCCCACCACGGTGGCGGCGATCAGCAGCGGACGGGCGAAGATCAGGTCGCCCATCATGGCGTAGCCGGGCGGAGCCTCGACGGTGTAGATCGGGTCGCCGCTGGTGCTGGAAGCCACCACTTCTTCGGCGACGGCCGGCATCGCCGACAGCCCGCAGGTCAGAGCCAGGACAACGGCGGTGGTGCGAAACAGGTTCATGGAGAGAAGTCCTTTTTATGTAGTTGGGCAGGCAGACTGCCATTAACTATAACAGTGCTCCGTGACTTGTCGCGTGACAGCCTTCAATCGCCGAAGAATGCATATTCAGGCTTTTTCGGCACGAACGGCCGGTAGAAATCCAGCATCCGCCGCAGATCGGCCGCCTCGTCCCCCGTCGGCCAGAAAGGCTCGCCGATGACGATGCGCCGCCCCGGATAATCCAGCGCGGCCAGCACGATGGGCACGCCCGCGCCACGGGCGATGTGGTAGAAGCCCATCTTCCAGCGCTCGACCTTCTTGCGGGTGCCCTCCGGCGAGAGGATCAGCATCATCTCGCGGCTTTCGCGGAAGGCCTGCACCGCCTGGTCCACGGTATTGAGCTTGAGGTGCCGCTGGATCGGGATGCCGCCCCAGCGACGCATCAGCCCGCCCAGCGGGCCACTGAACAGGGTGTGCTTGCCGAACCACCGCGCGTTCAGGCGCAGCACGAACTTGGCGGCGAGGAACAGCATGAAATCCCAGTTGGAGGTGTGGTGGGCGCCGATCACCACGAACTTGTCGAGGGCGGGCAGCGAGCCCTCGATGCGCCAGCCCGCAACGCGCAGCATGGCATGGCCGAGCGCCTCGGCCAGCGGATTGCGGGGCAGATAATTACCGGACATGAATCACCTGGTGGCCCCCTCGAGAGGGGCCATTGTTGTTATGGATTATTTTAGAGCGACAGATTAACGGGGGGCGCGAGTGTCAACGTTGGCAGCGCGGACAGTACACGCTGGCGCGCTGGCCGAGCCGGACCTCGCGCAGGGTCGAGCCACAGACCTTGCAGAACTCGCCGCCGCGTCCGTAGACGAACAGCTCCTGCTGGAAGTATCCCGGCTGGCCGTCGCCGCCGACGAAATCGCGCAGCGTGGTGCCGCCACGCTCGATGGCGATCGCCAGGATGCGTTTGATCTCCTGCGCCAGCTTCAGGTAGCGGGCACGGGAGATGGTACCGGCCTCGCGGCGCGGGTCGATACCGGCGGCGAACAACGCCTCGGTGGCGTAGATGTTGCCCACGCCGACCACCACCGCGTTGTCCATGATGAAGGGCTTCACCGCCATGCTGCGGCCGCGGGACATCTGGTACAGCCGCTCGCCCTCGAAGGCGTCGGTCAGCGGCTCCGGGCCGAGGTGGCGGAGCAGTTCGTGCTCCAGCGGCGCCTGGCTCCACAGCAGCGCACCGAAGCGCCGGGGATCGGTGTAGCGCAACGCCAGGCCCGACTCCAGCTCGATGTCCACATGCTCATGGCGCGCCGCCGGCAGCCCGCACTCGACCAGGCGCAGGCTGCCCGACATGCCCAGGTGGCTGATCAGCGTGCCGACCTCGGCATTGAGCAGCAGGTACTTGGCCCGCCGTTCCACCTGCAGGATGCGCTGCCCGGAGAGGCGCACGTCGAGGTCCTCGGGGATCGGCCAGCGCAGTCGGCGCTCGCGGACGATCACGCGACTGACGCGCTGGCCTTCGAGGTAGGGCGCGATGCCCCGGCGGGTGGTTTCGACTTCGGGTAATTCAGGCATGGATCACGACGATAGAAGAAGGTCTTTGTAGGAGCGAGCTTGCTCGCGAACGGGTCGACCGGCAACACCGGCGTCAGGCTGGTTCGCGAGCAAGCTCGCTCCTAGGCAAAGCAGCAGGGCCAATCAGTCCAGCGCACGCGCCAGCTGGATCAGCTCCTCACGCCATTCCGCGGCCTTCGGCAGGGCGAGGAACGACGGATTGAGCAGCGTATCCCGCGCCTCATAGGTGAAGGCCTGGCCATGCAGGTCGAGCATTTCGCCGCCGGCGCCTTCCAGGACGCCCTGGGCCGCCGCCGTGTCCCACTGCGAGGTGGGCGCCAGGCGCGGATAACAGTCCGCCGAGCCCTCGGCCAGCAGACAGAACTTCAGGGAACTGCCGATATTGGCCAGCTCCAGATCGCCGAAACGCTCCGCCAGGCCGGCCAGCAGGCGCTCCTGGGCGGGACTGGAGTGGCGCTTGCTGGCCACCACGGTGAAGGCTTCGGTCGGGCTGACCCGCACGCTGATTTCCTGCGGATCGCCACTGCGCTCCTCGCGCCACGCGCCGAGCCCGGTGCCGCCGTAGTAGCAACGGCCGCTGGCGGGGATGCCGACGACACCGAACACCACCCGACCGCGCTCGATCAGCGCCACGTTGACGGTGAACTCCTCGCTGCCGGCGATGAACTCCTTGGTGCCGTCCAGCGGGTCCACCAGCCACCAGCGCGTCCACTGGGCACGCTGCTCAAGCGGGATGTCGCAGTCTTCCTCCGACAGCACCGGCACTTCCGGCGCCAACGCGCGCAGGCCGTCGGCCAGCAGGCGGTGGGCAGCCAGGTCGGCGGCGGTCACCGGCGACGCGTCGGCCTTCTGCTCGACGTTCAGATCACTGCGCCAGAACGGCAGGATCACGTCGCCGGCCTTGTGCACCAGGTCGATGACCGCGGGAAGAAAGGCATGCATCACGGTTGGTACTCTCCTCGTTGGGTCAACAGGTCGCGCACCAGATAGAGCGCGGCCAGTGCGCGTCCTTCGCTGAACTGGGCATGCTGGGCGAGGCTGGACAGCTCCCGCAGACTGATCCTGTCCACCCGCATCGGCTCCGGCTCGTCGCCGGGCAGGCTTTCGGGATAGAGATTGCGCGCCAGCACCACCTGGATGCGCTGGCTCATGTAGCCGGGCGACAGCGACAGTTCGGTGATGTGCTCGAGCTGGTGGGCGCCGTAGCCGGCCTCCTCCTTGAGCTCGCGGTCGGCGGCGGCGAGGATGTCCTCGCCCGGCTCCACCAGCCCCTTGGGCAGCGACAACTGGTATTCGTCGACCCCGGCGCAGTATTCCTCGACCAGGACCACATGCTCGGCGTCGAGCATCGCCACCACCATCACCGCGCCATAGCCCTGCCCCTTGCCCACCAGCCGCTCATAGGTGCGCTCGACACCGTTGGAGAAGCGCAATTGCAGCTCTTCGACGGCGAACAGTCGGCTTTTGGCGACGATCTCGCGGGCGAGCACCGTGGGTTTCTGACGCATGGGGCGACTCCTGGGGGTGGCCGGGTCGGCTATGATAACCCGCCTTCTCCGATTGTCCGTGTCGGATGTTGCGCGGAGCCTGCCGATTCACTGCGCAATTACGACACCCTGTTACCGAGCCCACCATGCCAAGCCTGCCCTGGTCAGCCATCGATACCGTCCTGCTCGACATGGACGGAACCCTGCTCGACCTGCACTTCGACAATCATTTCTGGCTCGAACACCTGCCCCAGCGCTACGCCGAACACCACGGCATCAGCCGCGAGCAGGCCGACGCCGAGCTGCTGCCGCTGTTCCGCGAGCATGCCGGACAACTCAACTGGTACTGCCTGGACTTCTGGACCCGCGAGCTGAAGCTGTCGGTCCGCGACCTCAAGCGCGAGGTGGCCCACCTGATCGCCCTGCGCCCGGATGCCGACCTGTTCCTCGCCGCGCTGCGCCTGCACGACAAGCGCGCGGTGCTGATCACCAACGCCCACCGCGACTCGCTGTCGCTGAAGCTGGAACGGGTCGAGCTCGCGCCCTGGTTCGACCGCCTGATCAGCTCCCACGACTACGGCTACCCCAAGGAAGATCCGCAGTTCTGGCAGGCGCTGCACGCCGACATCGGCTTCGACCCGGCGCGCAGCCTGTTCATCGATGACAGCCTGCCGATCCTGCGTGCGGCGCGGCAGTTCGGCGTCGGCCATCTGCTGGCGGTGCGCCAGCCCGACAGCCGTGGCGGGCCCAAGGACACCGAGGAGTTCGCCGCCCAGGACAGCTACCGGACGCTGATCGAAGGGCTCTGACTCCCGCTTGGCGAAAAAAGCCCGGCACCGGGCCGGGCTCCTGGGCGTTACGCCGGAATCCGCAGCACCTGGCCGGGATAGATCTTGTCCGGATGGCTGAGCATCGGCTTGTTCGCCTCGAAGATCTTCATGTAGGCGTTGGCGTTGCCGTACTCGGCCTTGGCGATGGCGCTCAGGGTGTCACCCTTCTTCACGGTGACGAAGCGCGCCTCCGGGGCCGGCGTGGCGACGGTGATGTGGTCTTCCACGCCGGAGACACCCGCGACGTTGCCCAGGGTCAGCAGGATCTTCTCCTTCTCCTCCTGGCTGGCCACCTCGCCGGTGGCGATCACCTTGTCGCCCTCGACACTGACCTGGATGTTCGGGTTGCCCAGGCCGACCTTGGCAATATGCTCCTTGAGCGATTCCGCCGCCTGCGCCTCCTGGCCCACGATGCTTTCCCACAGCTTCTCGCCGGCTTCCTTCACAAAAGCAAAAATGCCCATTTCCAATCTCCCTACGGTTACAGTGACAGGCGGCCGGCATTGGGCCGACCGCGTGCGCTAGGAGTCTAGTCGGCAAGATTGGCAACGCCCGCCGGATTATTCCCAGCCCGGCCTTTTTACTGACTGAAAGCCGCCTCCCGGAGCCATCCCACGATGGACATCAAACAGCTCAAGTTCCTCTGCGCCCTCGACGAGACGCGGCATTTCGGCCAGGCGGCGGCGCGCTGCCACGTCACCCAGCCGACCCTGTCGATGCGCCTGCGCAGCCTGGAGGAGGAGCTGGGCCTGGAGCTGGTGCGGCGCGGGCAGCGCTTCGAAGGCTTCACCGAGGCCGGCGAGCGCGTGCTGGCCTGGGCCCGCAGCCTGCTGGCCGCCCACGACGGCCTGTACGCCGAGGCCGCCGCCTGCCGGGGCCAACTGGTCGGCACCCTGCGCCTGGGGCTGGTGCCGCTGGCGGGTTTCGACCCCATGCGGCTGATCGAGCTGTTCGCCCAGCGCCACCCGGAGCTGCGCTTCCAGCTCTATGCCCTGAGCTCGGAAAACATCCTCGAAGGTCTTGGCCGCAACCAGCTGGACCTCGGCCTGTCCTACCTCGACCGCCTCGACCGTGAGCACTTCGAAGGACTGGAACTGGCCGGCACGCGGATGGGCCTGTTGCACGACCGCCGGCACTTCCAGTTCGCCAGCCCGACCCTCGGCTGGGACGCCCTGGCGGACCTGCCCCTGGGCCTGCTGTCGACCGGCATGCATTTTCGCCAGTCCATCGACCATGGCTTCCGCAGCCGTGGCCTGACACCCCGGCCGCGCCTGGAAACGGACGCCGTGCACCAGTTGCTGCAAGCCGTGGAGCGCGGCCTGTGCTGCGCGATCATGCCGCTGGGCAGCGGACTCGACGCCCAGGGCGAGCACTTCGCCCTCACCCCGATAGAGGACGCCCGCACCCTCTCCCCGCTGGGCTTGATCATTCGCCGTGGCGAGCCGCGCTCGGCCCTGGCCGAAGCCTGCTTCCGCGAAGCGGCCACGCTGCTGGACGGCTCTCCGGCGGAGTGATAGATGGCGTCGATCACGGTATCGAAACTACCCATTAGACGCTTCCCGCGTATCGGCCTAGTCTGGCGCTATTACTAGAGAACCATAGGGCTCAGCCCATGCCTTGCTTGATCGCCCGCCCGGCCGCCGCCGAGGTCCGGGCTCCCGACACGTCCGCCGACGCCGCCGTCGACGGCTACACCTACGCCGAACTCACCCCGGAAAGCGACATCGGCAGCGCCCCACTGGCCGACGAAGTCGCCCTGGCCATCGCCTACAACGGCCTCAGCCAGGCCGTGATGATGGTCTCGCCGAACGATCTGGAAGATTTCGTCCACGGCTTCAGCCTTGGCGCCGGTTTCATCGAGTCCATCGACGACATCTATGACATCCGCCTGACGCCCCACGGCGATGCAATTGCCGCCGAGGTGCAGGTCAGCAACCGCGCCTTCTGGGCGCTCAAGGAGCAGCGGCGCCAGCTGGCCGGCAATACCGGCTGCGGCCTGTGCGGTGTCGAGGCGCTGGACCAGGCGCTGCCGAACCTGCCGGTACTGCCGTCTGCACCGCTACCACCCGCCGCCCACCTGGCCGGCCTGCGCGAGCGGGTGAACGCCGCGCAGGAAATCGCCCGCCGCAGCGGCGCCGTGCACGCCGCGCTGTTCGTCGACGGCAGCGGCGAGATCCGCCTGTGCCGCGAGGACATCGGCCGGCACAACGCCCTCGACAAGCTGATCGGCGCCCTCAAGCGCCAGCGCCTGGACCTCCGCGACGGCTTCGCCGTGGTCACCAGCCGCTGCAGCCTGGAGCTGATCCACAAGGCCCTGCGCGCCGGATTGCCCACCCTGGTCAGCCTGTCCGCGCCCACCGCGCTCACCGTGCAGTGGGCCCGCGAGCACAACCTGAACCTGATCCACCTGCCCCACCGCAGCGCCCCGCGCGTCTACAGCCCGGCGCCGAAAGCCGTCTGACCGCCCCCTGAAAAAGCGCCGCCGCCGTCCTTCAAGAAAGAGCCCACATGAGCCTGCAACCCGTAAAACCCCGCTACCAACCCTACAAAGGCCCGGCCGCCGGTTGGGGCGCGCTGATCAGCGTCACCCGCTTCTGGCTGGACAGCAAGCAGCCGTTCAAGAACCTGCGCGCACTGCTCAAGACCAACCAGAGCGGCGGCTTCGACTGCCCCGGTTGCGCCTGGGGCGACTCGCCCGAGGACGGTCGGGTGAAGTTCTGCGAGAACGGCGCCAAGGCAGTGAACTGGGAAGCCACCAAGCGCCGCGTGGACGCTGCCTTCTTCGCCCGCCACAGCGTCAGCGCGCTGCGCGAGCAGAGCGACTACTGGCTCGAATACCAGGGCCGCCTGACCGAGCCGATGCGCTACGACCCGGCCACCGACCGCTACCGGCCGATCGCCTGGGACGACGCCTTCGCCCTGATCGCCGAGCACCTGAACGCGCTGGAAAGCCCCGACCAGGCCGAGTTCTACACCTCAGGCCGGGCCAGCAACGAGGCGGCCTTCCTCTACCAGCTGTTCGTCCGCGCCTTCGGCACCAACAACTTCCCCGACTGCTCGAACATGTGCCACGAAGCCAGCGGCGTGGCCCTGGGCGCGAGCGTGGGTGTCGGCAAGGGCACCGTGACCTTCGACGACTTCGAGCATGCCGACGCAATCTTCGTGTTCGGCCAGAACCCCGGCACCAACCATCCGCGCATGCTCGAACCGCTGCGCGAAGCGGTGCAGCGCGGTGCCCAGGTGGTCGCCTTCAACCCGCTCAAGGAGCGCGGCCTGGAGCGTTTCCAGCACCCGCAGAACGCGCTGGAGATGCTCACCAACGGTTCCGAACCGCTGAACACCGCGTTCTTCCGCCCGGCGCTGGGCGGCGACATGGCCGCGGTGCGCGGCATCGCCAAGTTCCTCCTGCGGTGGGAGCGCGAGGCCCAGGCCAAGGGCGAGCCGGCGGTGTTCGACCACACCTTCATCGCCGAGCACACCCAGGGCGTCGAGGCCTACCTGGCCGCAGTGGACGACACCAGCTGGGACCACATAGTCCAGCAGTCGGGCCTGAGCCTCGACGAGATCGAGCAGGCGGCGATCATGTACCGCCGCGCCGAGCGCGTGATCGTGTGCTGGGCCATGGGCATCACCCAGCACCACCATTCGGTGCCGACCATCCAGGAACTGGTCAGCCTGCAACTGCTGCGCGGCAACGTCGGCCGCCCCGGCGCCGGCCTGTGCCCGGTGCGCGGCCACAGCAACGTGCAGGGCGACCGCACCATGGGCATCAACGATCGCCCGCCGGCAGCCCTGCTCGACGCCCTCGAACGCCGTTTCGACTTCAAGGTACCGCGCAAGCACGGCCACAACACGGTCGAGGCGATCGAGGCGATGCTCAAGGGCGAGGCGAAAGTCTTCATCGGCCTGGGCGGCAACTTCGCCCAGGCCACCCCGGACAGCGCGCGCACTCACCGCGCCCTGGAGCGCTGCGCACTGACCGTGCAGATCAGCACCAAGCTCAACCGCAGCCACCTCACCGTGGGCGGAGACGCGCTGATCCTGCCCTGCCTGGGCCGCACCGACATCGACCGCCAGGCCGAAGGCCCGCAGGCGGTGACCGTGGAAGACTCCTTCAGCATGATCCACGCGTCCTTCGGCCAGCTGGAGCCTTCCTCGAAGCTGATGCGCTCGGAACCCGCCATCATCGCCGGCATCGCCAAGGCCGCCCTGGGCAACCACCCGGTGGACTGGGACGCGCTGATCGCCCACTACGACCGCATCCGCGACCTGATCGCCGACACCATCCCCGGCTTCACCGATTTCAATCGCCGCGTGGCGCACCCCGGCGGCTTCCACCTGGGCAACACCGCCGCCGACCGGCGCTGGAACACCGCCAGCGGCAAGGCCAACTTCCACGACCAGCCGCTGCCGGCGGACCTGGTCCACGAGAAGGTCCGCCAGTCCGGCCAGGAACCGCACCTGATCCTGCAGACGCTGCGCTCCCACGACCAGTACAACACCACCATCTACGGCCTGGACGACCGCTACCGCGGAGTGCGCGGCCAGCGCGAGGTAGTGTTCGCCAACGAAGCGGACATCCGCCGCCTGGGCTTCGAGCCGGGCGAGAAGGTCGACATGGTGTCGCTCTGGGCGGACGGCGTGGAGCGCCGGGTCAGCGGTTTCACCCTGCTGGCCTATGACATCCCCAGCGGGCAGGCGGCGGCCTACTACCCGGAAACCAACCCGCTGGTGCCACTGGAAAGCCACGGCGTGGGCAGCTACACCCCGACCTCCAAGTTCGTCGCCATCCGCTTCGAGAAGGCCCGACCGAGCCTGCGGATCGTTTGATGTTGTGCGGCAAGCCGGGGCCTGTGCCTTCTGTGGGCCCCGCAGGGCGTACAACCGTTCGCGGTTGTACGCCGATACACCTTGATTATCAGTTGCCGCGTGGGCGGGCTCGGGGCGTTCGGTGACAGGCCGCCAGGTTGAAGACCGGGCCAGCGGGAACCACGGTCAAGCGGCGTATAACGTCAAACGTCATACGCCCTACGTTCCTGCGAAAAATCCGCCGAAGCACGTCCCACAGGAGGAGGTTGAAAGGTAAACTCGGAAGGGACGGGCCTGTCGCGTGAAAAGCCATCATTGCAATGGCACTTTGCGTGAAAAACACACACAAAACAGAACCCTGGAATAACACTCAGACCGCGCAAAATCGAAAAAGTTCTGACCTTAAATCAAATACTTGCATTATTTGATGAAAGTCGTGTTATTCGTCGGAAGTACCTTGCCAGAGCCTTCGCACGACCCGAGGATCGCTTCCAACATCCCCACAGAGAGATCCTCTCTATGAAATACTCCTCGATGCTCCTGTTGTCTCTTGCGCTGGTTGGTGGCACCGCCTTCGCGGACGGCGACACCCGTGCCGGCGTCGGTGGCGCCCTGGGCGGGGTATTGGGTTCGGTCATCGGCCAGTCGGTCGGTGGCAGCACCGGCGCCGCCATTGGTAGTGGTATCGGCGGTGCGGCCGGTGGTGCGGTCGGTGCCCGCCATGGCAACAAGACAGAAGCCGCCATCGGCGGTGGCCTGGGCGCAGCCGGCGGCCAGGTGATCGGCAACAAGATGGGCGGCACCACTGGCGGTCTGATCGGCGCGGCCCTGGGCGGCGGCGCGGGCGGCGCGCTGGGCAACCACTACGCCGACAACAACCGCGACGACGACGATGATGACTACCATCACGGCTACCGTCGTGCCCGCTACTACGACCGCGGCGACTGGCACGATAACGGCCGCCATCGCGGCTGGTACAAGCACAAGCACCATCGTCGCCATTGGGACGATTGATTCGCGGCAGGCAAACCGCGATCAGTCCACGGAAATGATGACTGACAGCCGGGCAGGCGTTGCCCGGCTGTTTTGTGTGCGGGACAATTTCCCCATCCCATTCCTAAATTCAGGTTCGCAAGATGCGTAAGACTCTTTCTGTTCTGGCGCTGGCCCTCCTGGCCAGCCAGGCCAGCCAGGCCATGGCCGATGACACCAAGGCTGCCATTGGCAGCGGCGTAGGCGGTGCCCTGGGCAACGTCGTGGGCGGCGCCCTGGGCGGCTCCACCGGTGCGGCCATTGGCGCGGGCGTTGGCGGCGCGGCCGGCGGCGCGATGGGCGCGAAGAACGGCAACAAGACCGAGGCGGCCATTGGCGGCGGTCTTGGCGCCGCGGGCGGCTCGGTGATCGGCAACAAGGTCGGCGGTTCCACCGGCGGCACCATCGGCGCAGGCCTGGGCGGCGCCGCGGGCGGCGCGCTGGGCAACCACATGTCCGACAAGAACAACGATGACGATGATGACCACGATGGCCATCACGACAACGGCTACCACAAGGCCAAGGGTCACCATAAGCACAAACACAAGTATCACGACGACGATTGATGCTGCGTTGAGCCCAGAAAGAGCCCGCCTTCCGGCGGGCTCTTTCATTTCAGGCCTGGCGAACCGAGAGCAGCGCGCTCAGCTCGACCGGTGGCCGCCCTACCATCCGGCGCGCCTGGTATAGGCTTGCGGGTGAAGGATCACTGCCTACAAGGAGTTCTTGTCGTGAAAGTTGCTGCTGGACTGTTCCTGCCCCTGTTCATTGCACCCTGCACTCAGGCGGCGAATTGGCAGGTTTGCCGGATGGAGGTGGAGATCACCGGGAGGGTGACCCAGCCCCACCCTGCCCTGAAGGGACGGGTGGAGTCGGTGAAGGCCCAGCCGGCGTCGACCGAGTGCCCGATTCGCGGCGAAGTGATCGCCTTCGCGCCGGAGAGCGCCGATTACCAGAGCATGATTGCGCGCAGGCACTGGCCCAAGCCGGGCCAGCGGGTGTGGATGCGCTATCAGTACCTGGATGGGGAGTGCAAGAACGACGGCAATCCCAAGCCCTGCCGGATTCAGCATTACCCGATGGGATGGTGAGGCGCTGCCCTTTCCATGTGACATCGCGCCTATCGCGGACAAAGTCCGCTCCTACGGGAGCAGAGTGCCGCGCTCTGGCTCTGGCTCTGGCTCTGGCTCTGGCTCTGGCTCTGGCTCTGGCTCTTTAAGACTTCCAGAGAAATCTCCGCGCACGCCGGAACGCCCCTTCAGGAGGCCGAGTGGAATCGGAGCTTCAGGGGTTGAGCGGCATGGATGCCGCGAGAGCCGCGATGGGCCAGGGATGGCCCTTCGCGGCGTGCCCCTGAAACTTCGATGGAGCGAGGGGACCCCGGCGAAGCCGGGGCCGGATGCAGGGACAAGCGCTTTGGTTACTTTCTCGCGTTTGAGAAAGTGACTCGCCCGAGGGGGCGAAACAAAATCTCTCAGCACACGCCGAAGCGACGCAGAAACACCCAAAGCCAAGGCGGCGGATAACGCCAGAGGCGTTATTCGCCCTACGAAGAGCAAGAGCATCGCGGACGGAGTCCGCTCCTACGAAACACCGTTCAGGCGCGGAGCAATACTTCCATCGCCTCGCGCAACGGCGCGGGAATCGGCACCGGACGATTGCTCGCGCGATCCACGAACACGTGCACGAACCTGCCCGCCGCACAGGCCAGGTCTTCACCTGCGCGGAAGATCGCCAGCTCGTACTGCACCGAGCTGCTGCCCAGCTTGCCTACCCGTAGGCCGACCTCGATGCGCTCGGGGAAGGCCACGGGCGCGAAGTAGTCGCAGCTGGAACTGACCACGAAGCCCACCACCTCGCCGTCGTGGATATCCAGGCCGCCGCGCTCGATCAGGTAGGTGTTCACCGCCGTATCGAAGAAGCCGTAGTAGGTCACGTTATTCACATGGCCGTAGATGTCGTTGTCGTGCCAGCGAGTGGTGATCGGCTGGAAGTGTGCGTAATCGGCGCGGCTGGGGTGCTGTTCGCTCATCGTTCTCTCAGTAGGCGGCTCGGTAGATGGCCAGCGCATCACTCTCGCTGACCTCACGGGGATTATTCACCAGCAGGCGTTGCTGCAGCATGGCGTCGGCGGCCAGGCGTGGCAGGCTGTCCTGCGGCACGCCGGCGTCGCGCAGGCGCGAGGGCAGGCCGCAGCGCGGGCTGAGCTCGGCCAGTTCGGCGATGAGCTGCTCGGTGCGGTCCGCGTCCGCGCGCAGGCGTTCGCCCAGCAGCAACGGCGCCAGCTCGGCGTAGAGCGTGCCGGCATTGGCCGCATTGAAGCGGATCACTTCCGGCAGTACCAGTGCATTGCTCAGCCCATGGGGAATGTGAAAGTGCCCACCCAGCGGATAGGCCAGCGCGTGCACGGCGGCCACCGGGGCGTTGGCGAAGGCCTGGCCGGCCAGGCAGGCGCCCAGCAGCATGGCCTGGCGCGCCTCGCGGTTGCTGCCGTTGTGCACCGCCTCGTCGAGGTTCAGCGCCAGCAGGCGCAGGGCCTCGCGGGCCAGCAGGTCGGACAGCGGGTTCTTCTTCAGCTTGCTGGTGTACGCCTCGATGGCGTGGACCATGGCGTCGATGCCGGTGGCGGCGGTGACCGCGGGCGGCAGGCCGAGGGTGAGGTCGGCGTCGAGCACCGCCAGGTCCGGCAGCAGGTGCGGGCTGACCACGCCCATCTTGGTGGTCTCGCCGGTGGTGACGATGGCGATCGGCGTGACTTCCGAGCCGGTGCCGGCGGTGGTCGGCACCTGCAGCAGCGTCAGGCGCGGGCCGCGGGCGTTGCCGACGCCGAAGATATCCTTCAGCCCCTGGGAGGCCAGCGGATGCGCCAGCAATGCCACCAGCTTGGCCACGTCCATCGAGCTGCCGCCGCCGAAACCGATCACCAGTTGCGCAGCCATCCGGCGCGCCTGGTCGGCGGCTTCCAGCACCACGCTTTCCGGCGGATCGGCCAGCACCTGGTCGAAGACCTCCACCGCCACACCGGCGGCGGCAAAGCCCGGCAGCACGCCATCAAGCATGTTCAACCGGGTGATGCCGGGGTCGGTGACGATGAGTACACGCTGGGCGCCGCGTTCGCGGCAGAGTTCACCCAGGCGGGCGGCGGAACCACTCTCGCAGAGGATCTGCGCGGTGGTGGCGAAGCTGAAAGGCTGCATGACGGTCCCCGGTCTTGTCGTTATTCGGCGGAAAATCCGTTGGCCTACTTGGCGGCCAGCCCGGGGAGCATAGCAACCGGGCGCAGTATCACGAAACCCTGTACCGCCTGGCGAAACAGCTATTCATCAAGTGAATAGGGAGACACGATGGTTCATGGGGCGATGGAGCGGACTCCGTCTGCGATCCGGCCTCACGCTGGGTCCATCGCAGACAAAGCCCACTCCTACGAGATACATCTGCGTTTGGGTCGGCCCTCACCCAGAGGGAGAGGGCTGGGGAGAGGGAGATGCGCAGGCACGGACTCCTCCAGAAGAAGACAGTTGCTCCTGCGAAACAGGCCCCGCAGAAACAAAAAAGCCGGCATTGCGCCGGCCTTTTCTTCATCGAGGACAGGTCAGACGGCGACCGGCGCCTTGATGTGCGGGTGGGCCTCGTAGCCGACCAGCTCGAAGTCCTCGAAGCGGAAGTCGAACAGGTCCTTCACCTCGGGATTGATCTTCATGGTCGGCAGCGGCAGCGGCTGGCGGGTCAGCTGCAGGTCGGTCTGTTCCAGGTGGTTGGCGTACAGGTGGCAGTCGCCGCCGGTCCAGATGAACTCGCCCGGTTGCAAACCCGCGACCTGCGCGACCATCAGGGTCAGCAGCGCGTAGCTGGCGATGTTGAAGGGCACGCCGAGGAAGATGTCGGCCGAGCGCTGGTACAGCTGGCAGCTGAGCTTGCCGTCGGCGACGTAGAACTGGAACAGCGCGTGACACGGCGGCAGGGCCATCTCGTCGATCAGCGCGGGGTTCCAGGCGGAGACGATCAAACGGCGCGAGTCCGGGTTGTTCTTCAGCATCGTCATCAGGTTGGCGATCTGGTCGATGTGACGGCCGTCCGGCGCCGGCCAGGAGCGCCACTGGTAGCCGTAGACCGGGCCCAGGTCGCCGTTCTCGTCGGCCCACTCGTCCCAGATCGAGACGCCGTTTTCCTTCAGGTAGGCGATGTTGGTCGAGCCTTTGAGGAACCACAGCAGCTCGTGAATGATCGATTTCAGGTGGCACTTCTTGGTGGTCACCAGCGGGAAGCCTTCGGCCAGGTCGAAGCGCATCTGGTGGCCGAACACGCTGTAGGTGCCGGTGCCGGTGCGGTCGCTCTTGAAGGTGCCGTGTTCGCGCACGTGGCGCATGAGGTCGAGGTACTGTTTCATCGATGCAGTCTTATCCGGTGAGGCTCTGCGGCGCGGCTCGCGGTGGCCGTCGGGGGATCGATCCGCCCGGGCAGAATCTGAACAAGCGGCAATACTAAGGGGCGCGGCCCGCTCTCGCCACCCCGACCGGCCCGGTGGCCGCCGCAAGTTCCGAACGACACGACGCCAGCGGCGCCAGACCGCGCGCCGCCACCAATGCCTGGTGCCAGAGAGGTTCGCATGTCCGACGTTCAACGACCCGACTTTCCCCTTTCCCGCCGCCGCCTGCTGGCGGTGGCCTGCGCCGGCGCAGCAGTAGGCGGCCTGCTGCTCAGCCCCGCCGCCCGCACCTGGGCCGCGCTGACGCCCCAGGCCGAGGCGGAACTGGCCAGCTTCATGACCCTGTCCCAGCGCCTGACCGGGCGCAGCAACCTCGACCCACGCATCGGCCAGCGCCTGTTCGAGGCCCTGGCCCAGCGCGACACCGCGCTCAAGCAGAGCCTCGCCGAGCTGCAGGCGAACCTGGCCGAGCCGCCCGCCAGCTGGGGCGAGCGCCCGCAGTGGCTGGCCCGGCAGATCCTCGGCGGCTGGTACCTGGGGCAGATCGGCGATGCCAGCAACGCCACGCTGATCACCTATGAGCAGGCGCTGATGTTCAAGGCGGTGGACGACGTGCTGGTGATCCGCAGCTACTGCCCGAACAAGCCGGGCTTCTGGGCGGCCCAGCCGGCCGAGCGGGAGGTGTGAACATGGCCGAGACGCAACGCGCGGATTTCGTGGTGGTCGGCTCCGGCGTCGCCGGGGCGCTGGTGGCCCATCAACTGGCGCTGGCCGGCAAGGACGTGCTGATCCTCGAGGCCGGGCCGCGCATGGCGCGCTGGGAGATCGTCGAGCGCTTCCGCAACCAGGCGGACAAGTCCGACAACCAGGCGGCCTACCCCTCGAGCCCGCACGCGCCGCACCCGCAGTTCAAGCCGGACAACCACTACCTGATCCAGAAGGGCACCCACCCCTACGACGTGCAATACCTGCGCGTGGTCGGCGGCACCACCTGGCACTGGGCGGCCTCGGCCTGGCGCTTCCTGCCCAACGACTTCAAGCTGCTCAGCCTCTACGGCGTGGGCCGTGACTGGCCCATCGAGTACGCGGAACTCGAACCCTGGTACCAGCGCGCCGAGGAAGAACTGGGCGTCTGGGGACCGGGCGACGAGGAGCTGGACTCCCCGCGTAGCCAGCCCTACCCGATGCCGCCCCTACCGCTGTCGTGGAACGAACAGCGCATCAAGACTCTGCTCAACGCCAACGGCTACCGCGTGGTCACCGAGCCGGTGGCGCGCAACAGCCGCCCCTACGATCAGCGACCGACCTGCTGCGGCAACAACAACTGCATGCCGATCTGCCCCATCGGCGCCATGTACAACGGCATCGTCCACGTCGAGAAGGCCGAAGGCGCCGGCGCGCGGCTGGTGGAAAACGCCGTGGTGTTCAAGCTGGAGAAAGGCGCCGGCGGCAAGATCACCGCCGCGCTGTACAAGGACCCGCAAGGCAACGAGCACCGGGTCGAAGGCGGCACCTTCATCCTCGCCGCCAACGGCATCGAGACGCCCAAGCTGATGCTGATGTCCGAGGTCGGCAACAGTTCGGACATGGTCGGCCGCAACCTCATGGACCACCCCGGCACCGCCGTGCAGTTCTTCGCCAACGAGAAGCTCTGGCCGGGCCGTGGGCCGCAGGAGATGACCTCGATGGTGGGTTTCCGCGATGGCGCCTTCCGCAGCGAATACGCCTCCAAGAAGATCCACCTGTCGAACCTCTCGCGCACCGACCAGGTGGCCGCCGAGCTGATCCGCAAGGGCCCGCTGCTGCTGGGCCGCGAGCTGGAGGCGCAGATCCGCGACCGCGCCGCGCGTTTCGTGCGCTTCGACAGCTTCCACGAGATCCTCCCGCACCCGGAGAACCGCATCGTCCCCAGCGCCAGCGAGCGCGACGCGGTGGGCATCCCCAAGCCGGAGTTCACCTACGCGATGGACGACTACGTGCACAAGAGCGCGGCGCACACCCGCGAGGTGTATGCCCACGCGGCAAAACTGCTGGGCGGCACCGAGGTGGTGTTCGAGGACAACTTCGCCAACAACAACCACATCACCGGCACTACCCTGATGGGCGCCGATCCGAAGGACTCGGTGGTGGACAGCCACTGTCGCAGCCACGACCACCCCAACCTGTTCATCGCCGGCAGTGCCGTGATGCCCACCGTCGGCTCGGTGAACTGCACCCTGACCATCGCCGCCCTGGCCCTGCGCCTGGCCGATCAACTGAAGCGGGAGGCCTGACGATGAAAGCTCTCGCACTCCTCTCCCTGCTCGCCGCACCGCTGCTGAGCCACGCCGCCAATGCACTGGATCCGGCGCCGCAGGAACTGCTGCAACGTGGCGAATACCTGGCCCGCGCCGGCGACTGCGCCGCCTGCCACACCGCGCCGGGCGGCAAGCCCTTCGCCGGTGGCCTGCCGCTGGCCACGCCGCTGGGCGCCGTGTACTCCACCAACATCACTCCCGACCCGAAGACCGGTATCGGCAGCTACAGCTACGACGACTTCGCCCGCGCCCTGCGCGACGGTGTGGCCAAGGGCGGCACCCGGCTCTACCCGGCGATGCCTTATACCGCCTACGCGAAGATCAACGACGAGGACATGCAGGCGCTCTACGCCTGGTTCATCAACGGCGGCGTGCAGGCGGTGGCGCAGCCCAACCGGGACTCGGACATCGCCTGGCCGCTGGACATGCGCTGGCCGCTGGCGATCTGGAACTTGCTGTTCCACGACGACCAGGTCTATCAGCCCAATCCGAAGCAGAGCGAGGCCTGGAACCGCGGCGCCTACCTGGTCCAGGGTCTGGCCCACTGCGGCACCTGCCATACCCCGCGCGGCATGGCCTTCCAGGAAAAGGCCATGAACGAACGCGGCACCGGCTTCCTCGCCGGCGCTGCCCTGGGCGGCTGGTATGCCTTCAACATCACCCCCGACACCCACAGCGGTATAGGCGGCTGGAGCGACGCGGAGATCGTGCAGTACCTCAAGACCGGCGGCGTGCCGGGCAAGGCCCAGGCCGCGGGCCCCATGGGAGAGGCAGTCGAGCACAGCTTCCAGTACCTGACCGAAGCCGACCTGCAAGCCATCGCCAGCTACCTGCGCAGCGTCCCGGCGGTCAGCGACGGCGAGCGCAAGGCGCGTTTCCAGTGGGGCAAGCCGGCCGAGGACGTGATTACCCTGCGCGGCCAGGACTTCGCCGCACAGAAGCAGGACGACGGCGCCCGCCTGTTCCTGGGCAACTGCGCCAGCTGTCACTCCTGGAGCGGCGAAGGGGTGAAGGATGGCTACTACCCGATGCTGCTGAAGAACAGCGCGGTCGGCGCCCTGCAGCCGGACAATCTGGTGCAGGTGGTGCTCGGCGGCGTACACCGCAAGGTTGGCGACGAGGAGCTGTTCATGCCCGGTTTTGCCGGCACCCTCAACGACGAGCAGATCGCCACGCTGGTGAACTATCTCACCGCGCAGTTCGGCAATCCCGAAGTGAAGGTGGACAGCGCAAGGGTGGCGGCAATTCGGCAGCCTTGAGCACCCGCCACCTGCACTCCTGAAAATCCGGCCGAGTCCCACCCGCACGGCTTCACGGTGCCCCGTTCTGCGGACATTTCGTCGCGCCCGCTCGCCACGCCGGACCAGCTACCAAGCCCGACTTCACCCCAATGGGCGATTTCCAACTCGCAGCCGCCTCGCTAGCCTCGGCCGAAGCCGAAATCCCGACGGCCAGCCAAAAACGGACATCTCATCCAAGAGCTGGAAATACGCAATGAGAAGTCACGCGCAGCACCGCAGCCCCACTCCGGCACGCCGTCATCCGATCGCCCTCGCCGCCACGCTCGGCATCGGCATGCTGGGTCTCGTCAGCGCCCAGGCCGACAACGCTCGCGACTGGCAGAACCTGCCGATCGATACCAGCGTCGCCTTCCTGTACCTCACCGTGCTCGACTCCAACACCTCGGTGGACCAGGCCATCGCCATCAACGGCGTCTCAGTCAATGCCGACGTGTGGCTCGCCCGTTATGCCTACAGCTTCGGCGTCGACGGCCGCTCCACCGGCATCCAGGTCCTTCAGCCCTATGTCAACGGGGAAGCGGGCTTCGACGGCATTCCCGGCAAGAAAGGCAACGACGGCATGGGCGACACCACCATCGTGCTCGCCCACAACCTGTTCGGCGCTCCCGCGCTGACCCGGCAGGAGTTCGCCAGCTGGAAGCCGCAAACCTTCCTTTCCGGCGCCATCTTCGTCACCGCTCCGACCGGCGATTACGACAACAAGAAGCTGTTGAACATCGGCACCAACCGCTGGATCGTCAAACCCGAGCTGGCGTTCGGCACGCCGATCGGCAGGACCTGGCTGGAGGCCAACGCCTACGCCAGTTTCTTCCAGGACAACGACGAGTTCCTCGGCCACCACAAGCTCAAGCAGGACCCGCTGTACGCCACCGAACTGCATTACAGCTACAGCTTCAATCCCGCCCTCTGGGCCTCGCTGGACGCCAGCTACAAATGGGGCGGCGAAAGCACGATCGCTGGCGAGGAGCAGGACAACGCCCAGGACACCACTATGGCCGGCGCCTCCCTGGGCTTCATGCTCTCGCGCAACGTTGGCGGCATGATCTCGTACATGGACACGGTCTCCCGCCCGGATTCGGCGCCGGAAGCCAATACGTGGACATTCCGCATGCAATACGCATGGTGAATCAGGAAGCCGCCCCCAGCCTTGCAGAGCCGTTCGAGAGCGTTTCCGATCAGTACAACGACGAGCCGGAGGACATCGGCAGCACCAGGCCGACGCTTTCCTCTCCCCGTGCGGGGAGAGAGCCCGCCGCAAACGATCCCCCGGCCCCATCCTCCGCTCGGTTTGACATCCCTCCGGCAGTCACCGAAGCTCCTCCACTCCGTGACATTCGCCGCAGAGCCGCATGCCAAAGCCCAAGAACAACGACGCCACGAATCCTCTCGTCCGCCGCATTGCCTTTGGCCTGGCCTGCATTCTGCTGATCGCCGCCGCCTGGGCCTGGTGGTACGTGCAGAACAGCGCACCGCAGCCACAATTGGCGTCACGCCCGCAAACCCAGGCCAGGCCCACCGCGCAGGCGGAGGTCGAGACGACGGCCAGTTTCGTCGCCGAGCAGCAATGCCAGGGCTGTCACCAGGATCAGTTCAAGGACTGGCAGGGCTCCCATCACCAGCAAGCGATGAAGCCGGCCAGCGCAGGCAACGTGCTCGGCGATTTCGCCGATGTCACCTTCAAGGGCGAGGTCGAGACCACCCGCTTCTTCCGCAAGGGCGACGAATACTGGGTCAACACCCCCGGCAACGACGGCAAGCCGGCGGACTTCAGGGTGGCCTACACCTTCGGCTTCGAACCCCTGCAGCAGTACCTGCTGGAGTACCCCGGCGGCCGCCTGCAGGCCCTCGGCGTGGCCTGGGATAGCCGCAAGAACCGCTGGTTCCAGCTCATGCCCGGGCAGCGTATCGACTACAGGGACGAACTGCACTGGACCCGCCCCGCGCAGAACGCCAATTTCATGTGCGTGGAGTGCCACACCACCGGCTTCAAGCGTAACTACGACGCCAGGACCGACAGCTTCGCCAGCCACTGGAACAGCCTCGGTGTCGGCTGCCAGGCCTGCCACGGGCCGGCGTCGAAACACCTGGAATGGGCGCAGAAGCCCGACCGCAGCGCCGACAAGGGCTTCGAGGCGCCGCTGAAGAATGCCAGCCAGAGCACCGTCGTCGAAACCTGCGCCCGCTGCCATGCCCGCCGCGCGCCGCTCGGCGACGGCTACCGGAACAAGCAACGTTTCATGGACGACTACCTGCCCAGCACCCTGACCCTCGAGCTCTACGAGATCGACGGCAAGATCAAGGACGAAGTCTTCGAGTGGGGTTCCTTCACCCAGAGCAAGATGTTCGCCAAGGGCGTGCAGTGCACCGACTGCCACAACCCGCACAGCGGCGAGCTGAAGGCGCCGGGCAATGGTGTCTGCCTGCAATGCCACAACACCGCCGGCAAGCCGGTGCGCCCGCAGATCGACGGCAAGGGCCTGCAGGCGAAGAACTACGACTCGCCCGAGCACCATCACCACGAACCCGGCAGCCCCGGCGCGCAGTGCACCTCATGTCACATGCCGGGCCGCTACTACATGGTCAACGATTACCGCCACGACCACGGCTTCAGCCTGCCCGACCCCGCCCATGCCCGGCGCATCGGCGCGCCGGATGCCTGCCTGGCCTGCCACAAGGACACTCCGGCGAAGAAGGTCACCGAGCAGTTCCGCCAGTGGTACGCCAGCGAACAGCCGGCCAAGCCGAGCGCCTCCGGCAACCCCACGCCGCGCTATGACGACACCCTGTGGAAGGCCCGTGGCGGCAAGCCGGGCGCATCCCGCGCGCTGCACCTGCTGCTGGCCTCGCCGGAGCTGCCGGCGATCCGCCGCGCCACCCTGCTCGCCGAACTGCCCGCCTACCCCAGCCCGCGCTCACTGGAACTGGTGGTGCTGGGCCTGAAGGATGCCGACCCGCTGGTACGCAACGCCGCCATCGGCGCCCTCGCTGCGCTGGCTGCGCCACAGCAGCAAGCGCTGTGGCTGGCGCCGCTGCTGTCCGACCCGATCCGCGCCGTGCGCATCGCCGCCGCCTGGCAGCTGTCGCAGGTGCCGCCGCAAGCGCGTCCCGGCCTGGACGAGGCGCTGGACCAGGGTCTGCGCGAGTACGAGGACGTGCAGAAGAGCCTGGCCGAACGCGCCGAAGCCAACCTCAACCTCGCCATGCTCTACCAGCGCACCGGCCGCACCGAGCAGGTCGAGCCCGCGCTGCGCGCGGCAATGGCGCACAACCCGGACTTCCTGCCGGCCACCGTCACCCTGATCCAGTGGCTGGAAGCCAACGGTCGCCAGGCCGACGCCCGCCAACTGCTCGACGACGCCCTGCGCCAGCATCCCAACGCCGGCCTGCTGCACCACGTCAACGGCCTCGCCCTGGTGCGCCAGGGTGAACGCGCGGCGGCGCTCAAGGAGCTGCGCGAAGCGGTGCGGCTGTCCCCGGACGACGACCAGCTCCGCTACGTGCTGGCCATCGCCCTGCACGACAGCGGCGAAGCCGATGCCGCCGCCCATGAGCTGGAGGCGCTGCTGCAACGTCACCCGGCCAACCGCGCAGCGCGCCTGACGCTGATCGCCTACCTGCGCGAAACCGGACAGATGCAGAAGGTGCAGATGCTGCTGGCGGAACTGGAGCAACAGAATCCGGACGATCCCACGCTCAAGCGCGAGTGAATCTTCCGACGAACAGATGGGAACTAGCGAAGCGGCAAAAGCTCTGACAGACGCACTCAACCAAGGAGTTACCATGCGTCGCCGCTTCATCCCCGCCGTCATTGCCCTGACCCTGCTCCCCCTGGCCTCGGCCATGGCCGAAGACAACGATTTCTGGCGCTCGGTCCTGACCTCTGGCGCCACCACCGCCTCCAGCTACCTGACCAGCCATGATGACCACAAGCTGGTCGGCCCGGCCCAGGACGACGCCGCCAGCTTCATCGCCACCGATGGCGCCATCCGCGGCCCCTATCTGGAGGCCGCGCTGTTGCAGATGCGCACCAGCAACCCGGCACTGGCCAGCGCCAGCGACGCGGACCTGGCCACCGCCCTCCTCGCCAGCCAACGCTGACCGCGACGGCGCGCGCTGCCACCAGCGCAACGCGCGCCGCCCGGCGCAAAGGTGGAACTCCCCGCAAAACCCACGCATCTCACCTGTACACGGACCCTCCGGAGGTGATTCTGATGCACACCGCCAAACTGGCCACCGTTCTCGCCCTGCTCGCAGTGCCTGTTGCCTCGGCCATGGCCGACGACTTCCTGCGCGACATCATTTCGTCCGGCGCGACCACCGCGTCGCTTTACCTGACCTTCAGGCACGACGACAAACTGATCGCCGCCGCCCAGGACGACGCGAGCACCTATGTCGCCAGCGATGGCGCGATCCGTGGTCCTTACCTTGAATCCGCACTGACCCGCCTGCGCAGCGACAACCCCGGTCTGCGCCAACGCAGCGACATGGAGCTGGCCAACGCCATCCTGATCCGCGGCAACGATGCACCTGCCCAGTGAACCCCACCGGCGCGGCCCCTGGCGCTCGTCCAGGGGCGTATCGCCGTGGCTGGCGAAGCATGGGTACCGCTTCGCCCCGTCGGCACCGCGAGTCGTTCCTGCGCCGATCTGCTCGCTGTAGGAGCTCGCTCGCGAACGGTGTTTGCCGGTGAGTGCGTCGCTGGGTCGGTTCGCGAGCAAGCTCGCTCCTACGAAGAGCCTGTCCATAACGGCGAAATCGCCACCAAGAAAAAGCCGCCCGAAGGCGGCTTTTTCAGTTCGACTCAGCGATCACTCGCGATAGTCATCCACCGGCACACAGGCGCAGAACAGGTTGCGGTCGCCGTAGACGTTGTCCACACGGTTCACCGCCGGCCAGTACTTGAAGGCACGGGTGTGCTCGGTCGGGGTCACGGCTTCGGCAATCTCGTACGGGCGCTGCCAGACGCCAGTGACGTCCGCCAGGGTATGCGGCGCGCGCTTGAGCGGGTTGTCCTCCGCCGGCCATTCGCCCGCCTCGACCTTGGCGATCTCGGCGCGGATCGACAGCATCGCCTCGATGAAACGGTCCAGCTCATGCTTGGACTCGCTCTCGGTGGGCTCCACCATCAGCGTGCCGGGCACCGGGAAGGACATGGTCGGCGCATGGAAGCCGTAGTCCATCAGACGCTTGGCCACGTCTTCCTCGCTGATCCCGGTCTGCGCCTTGAGCGGGCGCAGGTCGAGGATGCACTCGTGGGCGACACGGTCGTTGCGGCCGCGGTAAAGCACCGGGAAGGCGCCGTCGAGGCGGCTGGCCACGTAGTTGGCGTTGAGGATCGCCACCTCGGTGGCATCCGCCAGCTGCGGCCCCATCATGGCGATGTACATCCAGCTGATCGGCAGGATGCTGGCGCTGCCCCAGGGCGCGGCGCTCACTGCGCCGTTGAGCGGGTTCGGGCCTTCGATGCGGATCACCGGGTGGTTGGCGACGAAGGGCGCGAGGTGCTTCTTCACGCCGATCGGGCCCATGCCCGGGCCGCCACCGCCGTGGGGAATGCAGAAGGTCTTGTGCAGGTTCATGTGCGACACGTCGGCGCCGATGTCGGCCGGACGCGCCAGGCCGACCTGGGCGTTGAGGTTGGCGCCGTCCATGTACACCTGGCCGCCCTGGGCGTGGATGACCTCGCAGATTTCGCGGATGCCTTCCTCGTACACGCCGTGGGTCGAGGGGTAGGTGATCATCAGGCAGGACAGCTGCGGACCGGCTTCCTCGGCCTTGCGCTTGAGGTCCTCCAGGTCGACGTTGCCGCCCTTGTCGCACTCGACGATGACCACGCGCATGCTCGCCATGATCGCCGAGGCCGGGTTGGTGCCGTGGGCCGAGGACGGGATCAGGCAGATGTTGCGGTGCGCATCGCCCCGGCTCTCGTGGTACTTGCGGATCGCCAGCAGGCCCGCGTACTCGCCCTGGGCGCCGGAGTTGGGCTGCATGCAGATGGCGTCGAAGCCGGTGATCGCGCAGAGCCAGCGCTCCAGCTCCTCGATCATCAGGCGGTAGCCCTCGGCCTGCTCGCGCGGCACGAAGGGGTGCAGGGTGGCGAATTCCGGCCAGGTGATCGGGATCATCTCGCTGGTGGCGTTGAGCTTCATGGTGCAGGAGCCCAGCGGGATCATCGCCTGGTTCAGCGCCAGGTCCTTGCCTTCGAGCTGGCGCAGGTAGCGCAGCATCTCGGTTTCGCTGTGGTGGCGGTTGAACACCGGGTGGGTCAGGTAGCCGCTGCTGCGCTGCAGGTCGGCGGGAATGCCGTCGGCGACCTTGCCGGCGTCAAGCTGGGCGACGTCCAGTCCGTGACCGGCACCCAGCAGGATGTCGAACAGGGTGGCGAGGGTTTCGGCGCTGGTGGTTTCGTCCAGGCTCACACCCAGGCGGTCTTCACCGACGATGCGCAGGTTCACGCGGGCAGCGCGGGCGCGCTCGACGATGGCCTGTTGCTGTGCGCCGACGTCCAGGGTCAGGGTGTCGAAGAAGTGCTGGTTGACGCGCTTCACGCCCTTGGCTTCCAGGCCGGTGGCCAGGACCGCGGTCAGGCGGTGCACGCGCTGGGCGATGCGCTTGAGGCCCTGCGGGCCGTGGTAGACGGCGTACAGGCTGGCGATGTTGGCCAGCAACACCTGGGAGGTACAGACGTTGGAGTTGGCCTTCTCGCGGCGGATGTGCTGCTCGCGGGTCTGCAGGGCCATGCGCAGCGCGGTGTTGCCGCGGGCATCCTTGGACACGCCGATGATCCGCCCCGGCATGGCGCGCTTGTATTCGTCGCGGCAGGCGAAGAAGGCCGCGTGCGGGCCGCCGTAGCCCATGGGCACGCCGAAGCGCTGGGCGCTGCCCAGCACCACGTCGGCGCCCAGCTCGCCTGGCGGGGTGAGCAGCAGCAGCGCGAGCAGGTCGCTGGCCACGCAGGCGATGGCCTGCTGGGCGTGCAGTGCGTCGATCAGGCTGCGCAGGTCGCGGACCTCGCCACGGGTGTCGGGGTATTGCAGCAGCGCGCCGAACACCGCGTGCTGGCCGAGGTTCTCCACCTCGTCGACCACCACCTCGAAGCCGAAGGCGTCGGCGCGGGTCTGTACCACGGAGATGGTCTGCGGGTGGCAGTTGGCGTCGACGAAGAACAGGTTGCTCTTGGCCTTCGCCACGCGCTTGGCCAGGGCCATGGCCTCGGCGGCGGCGGTGGCTTCGTCCAGCAGCGAGGCGCTGGCGAGGTCCAGGCCGGTGAGGTCGATGGTCATCTGCTGGAAGTTCAGCAGGGATTCGAGACGACCCTGGGCGATTTCCGGCTGGTACGGCGTGTAGGCGGTGTACCAGCCCGGGTTTTCCAGCACGTTGCGCAGGATCACCGTGGGAGTCAGGGTGCCGTAGTAACCCGTGCCGATCAGGCTGGTCCACAGCTCGTTCTTCTGCGCGTACCCCTTCAGCTTGGCCAGCGCGCCCTGCTCGTCGAGCGCGGCAGGCAGGTCCAGCGGCCGGTTCAGGCGGATGGCCGGCGGCACCGTCTGCACGATCAGGTCGTCGAGGCTGCTCACCCCCAGGGTATCGAGCATGGCCTGTTGTTCGGCGGCATCCGGGCCCAGATGGCGGACGAGGAAGGCATCGGGCTGGTGCAGCTGGGAAAGCGAAGGGGTGTTCGACATGGCGTCGGTCTCGAAAAGGTCGTTCCCTAAAAGAACAGGCCCCGACGAATCGAGGCCTGTGTGTACAGCGGTGTCTTACGCGTCGGCGTCGCAGGAAGCGCGGTAGCCGGCGGCGTCGAGCAGCTTTTCCAGCTCCGCCGGGTTGCTCGGCTTGAGCTTGAAGAACCAGGAGCCGTACGGGTCGTTGTTCACTTCTTCGGGGGTGTCGGCCAGCACGTCGTTGACGGCGATGACTTCGCCGCCCACCGGGGCGTAGATGTCCGAGGCGGCCTTCACCGACTCCACCACACCGGCTTCCTGGCCGGCGGCGAGGGTCTTGCCCAGCTCCGGCAGTTCGACGAAGACCACATCGCCCAGGGCTTCCTGGGCATGGTCGGAGATGCCCACGGTCACGGTACCGTCGGCTTCCAGGCGCGCCCACTCATGGCTGGCGGCGTAACGCAGGTCGGCGGGGATATTGCTCATCTTGTTTTTCCTCGGTGACTGGGCGACGGGCGGCGATGCCGCCCTATTCAAGTTAGATGCAATTTAGATCAGGGCTTTGCCATGACGCACGAAATTCGGCTGAACGACGCGAACCGGGTACCACTTGCCACGGATTTCCACCTCGGCGCGATCGCCGGTGGCGGCCGGCACGCGGGCCAGGGCGATGGATTTGCCCAGGGTCGGGGAGAAGCTGCCGCTGGTGATCTCGCCATCGCCGACGCCCGCGACGCGAACCACCTGGTGGGCGCGCAGCACACCGCGTTCTTCCAGCACCAGGCCGACCAGCTTGGGCGCATCGCCCGCGGCCTTCTGCGCTTCCAGGGCCTGGCGGCCGATGAAGTCGCGCTCGGCCGGTTCCCAGGCGATGGTCCAGCCCATGTTGGCGGCCAGCGGGGAAATCTCTTCGTCCATGTCCTGGCCGTACAGGTTCATCCCGGCTTCCAGGCGCAGAGTGTCGCGCGCGCCGAGGCCCGCCGGGGCGATGCCGGCGCCGACCAGTTCGTTGAGGAAGCCCGGCGCCTCGGCGGCCGGCAGCATGATTTCCAGGCCGTCCTCGCCGGTGTAACCGGTGCGGGCGATGAACCAGTCACCGTCGGCCTTGCCCTGGAAGGGCTTGAGTTCGCCGATCAGCGCGGCGCGGGAGGGAGTGACCAGTTCGGCGGTCTTCTCGCGGGCGTTCGGGCCCTGCACCGCCAGCATCGCGAGGTCCGCGCGCTCGCTCAGGGTGACGTCGAAGCCTTCGGTATGGGCCTGCATCCAGGCCATGTCCTTGTCGCGGGTGGAAGCGTTGACCACCACGCGGTAGCCGTACACGCCGAGGTAGACGATCAGGTCGTCGACCACCCCGCCCCGCTCGTTGAGCATGCCGCTGTACAGCGCCTTGCCCGGGGTCTGCAGTCGTTCGACGTCGTTGGCCAGGAGTCGCTGCAGGTATTCCTTCGCCTGCGGACCGGTGACGTCGACCACGGTCATGTGGGAAACGTCGAACACGCCGCAGTCGCGACGTACCTGGTGGTGCTCTTCGACCTGCGAGCCGTAGTGCAGCGGCATGTCCCAACCGCCGAAATCGACGATCTTGGCGCCGAGGGCGACGTGCAAATCATAGAGCGGTGTGCGCTGTCCCATGGGTGGTCTCCTTCCGGGCGAGGCGGGTGCGGAGCGCGAGAGCGGCCCGCACGAAACGCGCGCATTGTAGTCGCATGACCGGCCTGTGGACAGCGGGTCCGACAGTCGAATCTCAGCGATCGGCGCAACCGGCCGCGCGCGCCGAGCGGCGGATCAGGCCGACGACCGGGAACAACCCCACCAGCACCAGCGTCAGCGCCGGCAGCGCCGCCCGCGCCCACTCGCCCTCACTGGTCATTTCGAAGACCCGCACCGCCAGCGTGTCCCAGCCGAAGGGGCGCATCAGCAGCGTCGCCGGCATTTCCTTGAGCACGTCGACGAACACCAGCAGCGCGGCGCTCAGCGTCCCCGGCAGCAGCAGCGGCAGGTAGACCCTGAAGAATAGTCCCGCACCGCCCACCCCGAGACTGCGCGACGCCTCCGGCAGCGACGGACGGATGCGCGCCAGGGCGCCCTCCAGCGGGCCATGGGCCACCGCCATGAAGCGGATCAGGTAGGCCACCAGCAGCGCGCCGAGGCTGCCCAGCAGCAACGGCTTGCCGGCACCGCCTAGGGCGGTGGACAGCGGAATCACCGCGTGGTTGTCCAGCCAGCTGAAGGCCAGCATGATCGCCACCGCCAGCACCGAGCCGGGCAGCGCATAGCCGAGGTTGGAGATGCCGACCGCCGAACGCACCGCCGGCGTGGGCGACAGACGGCGGGCGAAGGCCAGCAGCAGCGCCACCGCCACCGTCAGCAGCGCGGCGCAGCCGCCCAGGTAAAGACTGTGCAGTATCAGCCCCCAGTAACGCTCGTCGAGGTCGAAACGGCCCTTCTGCCAGCACCAGGCCAGCAGTTGCAGCAGCGGAATGACGAAGGCACAGGCGAACACCAGCAGGCACCAGGCCGTCGCCGCGAACGCCTTCCAGCCATGCAGGCGATACAGTGCGGCACCGCGCGGCCGCTCGCTGGGCACGCCGCTGCGACCCCGGCTGTAGCGCTCGCCCAGCAACACCAGCATGACGAACAGCAGCAGCAGGCTGGCCAGCTGGGTGGCGCTGGAGAGGCTGTAGAAGCCGTACCAGGTCTTGTACACGGCGGTGGTGAAGGTATCGAAGTTGAACACCGAGACGGTGCCGAAATCCGCCAGGGTTTCCATGATCGCCAGGGCAAGGCCCGCGCCGATGGCCGGCCGCGCCATGGGCAGGGCGACCCGCCAGAACGCCGCCCACGGCGACAGCCCGAGCACCCGCGCCGCTTCGGTCAGCCCGCGCCCCTGGGCGAGGAACGCGGTGCGCGCCAGCAGGTAGACGTAGGGATAGAACACCAGCACCAGGACGATGATCACCCCGCCGGTGGAGCGCACCCGTGGCAACCGCAGGCCGCTGCCGAACCACTCGCGCAGCAGCGTCTGCACGGGCCCGGCGAAGTCCAGCAGGCCGACGAAGACGAACGCCAGCACATAGGCCGGCACCGCGAAGGGCAGCATCAGCGCCCAGTCCAACCAGCGCCGGCCGGGAAACTCGCAGAGACTGGTGAGCCAGGCCAGGCTCACGCCGAGCACGGTCACGCCAACCCCGACGCCGCCGACCAGGACCAGCGTATTGCCCAGCAGGCGCGGCAGCTGGGTGTCCCACAGGTGCGCCCAGATCTCCCGGTCGATCTCCGCCCAGCTCAGCAGCAAAACGCTGATCGGCAGCAATACCAGGGCGGCGACGAGGAAGGTGGTGGGGTACCAGCGGTTGACGCGCATGCAGCGGACTATCCAGAAACTTCAGTGGGTACTCGGGTCAGACATATCCGAATGGCGCTCGGAACACGCCGCCAGCGAGCTCGAAATCGACTGATCCTCAACGAGCAGGGATAAAGCGCAAGGTAGAGCGGTCGAATCGGCCACTTTGCCATTCCCCTCCTTCAGGAAAAAGCCCATGTTTCTTCGCCGCGCTCTGCCAACCCTGCTATTCGCCCCGCTGTGTGGACTGGCAGTGGCCGACGAGCCCACCGCCACCGAAGCCTGCCTGAACCTCGCCCACCGCTCCCTGGCCGGCGATCCGCAACAGGCGCAACGCTGGCAGGAGGTCTGGGTCGACGCGGGCCTGACGCGCGAGGAGGCCTATGATGGCGAAGTCGAAGGCCAGCAGGTCGACCGGCGCCTGCGCCTGGTACTGCGCCGGGACAACGCCGAGGACGGGTTGCTCACCTGCTTCCTGCGGGGCACCAATCAGGCCGTTTCGGCACAGTACCAGGCAAAGGCCGACGCCCCTTGAGGCGTCGGCAGGCAATCAGTTCCAGCCGGCGCGATCCATCAGTTTGATCGCCTCGGCCTGGCGCTTGCCGGCAACTTCAACCGGGATGCTGTCGGCCTTGAATGCGCCCCAGGCCGCCACTTCCTGCGACGGAGCCACCTTCGGGTTGGCCGGGAATTCCTGGTTGATACCGGCGAACAGCGCCTGGGCCTGCGGGCCGGTCATCCATTCCACCAGGTTCTTGGCCTGCTCCGGGTGCGGCGCGTACTTGGTCAGGCCGATGCCTGACAGGTTGACGTGCACGCCACGGTCGCCCTGGTTCGGCCAGAACAGCTTCACCGGCAGGTCCGGCTTTTCCTGGTGCAGACGGCCGTAGTAGTAGGTGTTGACGATGCCGACGTCGCACTGGCCGGCGGCGATGGCCTGGAGCAGCGCGGTGTCGTCGGAGAACACGTCGGTGGCCAGGTTGCTCACCCAGCCCTTGAGGATTTCCTCGGTCTTCTGCTCGCCGTGGGTCTCGATCAGGGTGGCGGTCAGCGACTGGTTGTAGACCTTCTTCGCCGTGCGCAGGCACAGGCGGCCTTCCCACTGCTTGTCGGCCAGCGCCTCGTAGGTGGAGAGCTCATCTGGCTTCACCCGCTGGGTGGAGTAGGCGATGGTGCGCGCGCGCAGCGACAGGCCGGTCCAGCTGTCGGTTCCGGAGCGGTACTGCGGCGGGATGTTGGCATCCAGTGTGGGCGAGTCGAAGGGCTGCAGGATGCCCATCTTCTCGGCCTGCCAGAGGTTGCCGGCGTCCACGGTGAGCAGCAGGTCGGCCGGGGTGTTGGCGCCTTCGGCCTTGATCCGCGCCATCAGCGGCGCTTCCTTGTCGGTGATGAACTTGATCTTCACCCCGGTCTTCTCGGTGTAGGCGTCGAACACCGGCTTGATCAGTTCGTCGATGCGCGAGGAATAGACCACCACTTCGTCGGCGGCCTGGGCAGTGCCAGCGATGGCGGCCAGCAGGAGGGTGGCGGGAAGACCTTTGCGCATGAGCATGGGCGTGTCCTTTGCGGGGAAGATATCCCGCAAATGATAAGGAACCGCATTTGCCACTGGGTCGCGCAGGTGTGTCGGGGTATTTCGGCGGGGTGCGGCTTGGGGCCGCAGGCCGCCGTTATCAGACCTGCGCCAGTGTCGGCAGATCGCCGGAAAGCCCCAGCGCCTGCCGCACGAACATGCCCTTGGCTTCATGGTGCTTGTCCACCAGCCGCAGCCCGGCATTGCGCAGCCAGCGCACCGCCAGCGGGTCGGCCTGGAACAGGCGCTGGAAGCCTTCCATCGCCGCCATCATCGCCAGGTTGTGCGGCATCCGGCGGCGCTCGAAGCGGCTCAGCACGCGCTCTTCCGCAATGTTCTCGCCCCGCTCGTAGGCATGCAGAATCACCTCGGCGAGCACCGCGGCATCGAGGAAACCGAGGTTGACGCCCTGCCCGGCCAGCGGATGGATGGTGTGCGCGGCATCGCCGATCAGCGCCAGCCCCGGCTCCACGTAGCGCTTGGCGTGACGCTGGCGCAGCGGGATGCACAGGCGGCGGTCGGCATGCTCGATGGCGCCCAGGCGGTGCTCGAAGGCCCGTCCCAGGGCGGCGCGGAAACCGTCGTCGTCCAGCGCCATGATGCGTTCGGCCTGCTCCGGAGTGGTCGACCAGACGATCGAGCACCAGTGCGCGTCGCCCTCCTTCGCCAGCGGCAGGAAGGCCAGCGGGCCGTCATCGGTGAAGCGTTGCCAGGCCGTGGCCAGGTGCGGCTTCTCGCAGCGCACGCTGGTGACGATGGCGTGGTGCAGGTAATCCCACTCGCGGGTGGCGCAGCCGGCCAGGCGGCGCACCGCCGAGTTGGCGCCGTCGGCGGCGATCACCAGCGGCGTGCGGATTTCCCGGCCATCGGCCAGGGTCAGCAGCCAGTCGTCGCCGGAATGGCGCAGCTGCTCCAGGCGCGCGCCGGGCAGCAGGCCGAGGGCGGAGTCGTGCAGGCGATCCAGCAGGGCATCCTGCACCACGCGGTTCTCGACGATATGGCCGAGCACCTCGGCATGCACGCTGGCGGCGCTGAAGTGGATCTGCCCGGTGCCCGAGCCGTCCCACACCTGCATCTCGCGATAAGGCTCGGCGCGGCGCGCGGCGATGCCGTCCCAGGCGTGCAGGCGCTGGAGGATGCGCCGGCTGGCTTCGGACAGCGCGCTGACGCGCGGCTCGAAGCTCGACTCGCGGTCAAACGGCTTGACGCTCATCGGGCTGCCGTCCAGCAGCAGGATGTCCAGGCCACTGCCTTCCAGGGCCAGGGCCAGCGCGCTGCCGACCATGCCGGCCCCGACTATTACCAGATCCGCGTGCATCGAATTTCCTTCTGACTGGGGGCTGTCACACCGGGCGGGCGCCCAGGCCCATGGCCTGGCGAGCGAACCAGCGCTTGGCCGGCGGCAGCAGGTCGAGGCCGAGCAGGCCCAGGTTGCGGCCGGTGGCGAGCAGCGGCTGGGCGTTGGAGAACAGGCGGGTGACACGGTCGGAGAAGCCGACGGTCATCTGCTGGTCCAGGCGCTGGCCGTCGAGATAACGCTGCAGCACGGCGAAATCGCCCGGCACGGCCTCTTCCTGCAACAGCCGGTCAGCCAGTGCCTGGGCATCGCGCAGCGACAGGTTGAAGCCCTGTCCGGCGATCGGGTGCAGGCTGTGAGCGGCATTGCCCAGCACCACCAGGTGCGGGCGAATCTGTTCCTCGGCCTCGATCAGGCTCAGCGGGTAGCCATAGCGGGCGCCGACCTGGCGGAAGGCGCCGAGGCGATAGCCGAAGGCTTCCTGCAATTCAGACAGGAAGGCCGCATCGGGCAGCTCGCGCAAGCGCTCGGCATCGCGGCCGTTGCGGGTCCAGACCAGCGCGCAGCGGTTTTCCGGCAGCGGCAGCAGGGCCAGCGGGCCGTTCTCGGTAAAGCGTTCGAAGGCCTGGCCACGGTGGGCTTCGGACGGACTGACGTTGGCGATCAGCGCGGTCTGCCCGTACGACGAGGAGCGCACGCCGATGCCCAGCTGCTCGCGCAGGCCGGAACGGCCGCCATCGGCCAGCACGGCGAGGTCGCAGTCCAGCTGCGTGTCGTCGTCCAGAGTCAGGCGATAGCCATCGCCGATCGCTTCCATCCGCCGCACCTCGGCGGGGCAGCGCCAGCTGACCACTTCCGGGTCCAGGGCACGCCACAGGCTCTGGCCGAGCCAGGCGTTCTCCACCACATAGCCCAGGGCCGGAACGCCCTCCTCCACCGCCGTCAGGCGCGCGGAGCCGAAGCGACCGCGGTCGGAGACGTGAATCTGCGAGATCGGCTCGGCGCGCTGGGCGATCTGCTGCCAGAGCCCCAGGCGTTCATAGATCTGCCGGCTGCCGAAAGACAGCGCGGACGAGCGCGCATCGTAGCTGGGCTGATAGGCATCGCCGGGGGCGAACGGCTCGACCAGCACGATCCGCCAGCCGCGCTCGCGTGCGCCAGCCTGGAGAATCAGCGCCAGGCTGGCGCCCACCAGGCCACCACCGATTATGGCCAGTTGCGCTCGTTGCATGTCAGGCGGCCTGGGCGCGGGCTTGCGCCATCAGTGCCTCGATCTCGGCGACGGTCTTGGGCACACCGTTGGTCAGGATCTCGCAGCCGGTCTTGGTCACCACCACGTCGTCCTCGATGCGCACGCCAATGCCGCGCCACTTCTTCGGCACATCGGTGTTGTCCGGGGAAATGTAGATGCCCGGCTCGACGGTCATCGACATGCCCACTTCGAGCACGCGCCACTCGCCACCGACGCGATACTCGCCGACATCATGCACGTCCATGCCCAGCCAGTGGCCGGCACGGTGCATGTAGAAGGCCTTGTAGGCTTCGTTGGCGATCAGTTCGTCGACATCGCCGCTGAGCAGGCCGAGCTTCACCAGGCCGGCGGTGATGACCCGCACGGTAGCCTCGTGGGCCTCGTTCCAGTGGCGGCCCGGCGCGATGTAGTCGAAGGCCGCCATGTTGGCGTCGAGCACCAGTTGGTAGATGGCCTTCTGCTCGGGGCTGAACACACCATTGGCCGGGAAGGTACGGGTGATGTCGCTGGCGTAGCAGTCGATCTCGCAGCCGGCGTCGATCAGGATCAGGTCACCGTCCTTGATCGGCGCGTCGTTCTCCCGGTAGTGCAGGATGCAGGCGTTGCGGCCGGCGGCGACGATGGAACCGTAGGCAGGCATCTTCGCCCCGCCCTTGCGGAAGGCGTAGTCGAGCTCGGCTTCGAGGTGGTACTCGCTGAGCCCCGGACGGCAGATCTGCATGGCGCGCACGTGGGCGCCGGCGGATACCTCGGCGGCGTAGCGCATCACCTTCACCTCGCCCGCGCTCTTGTACAGGCGCATGTCGTGCAGCAGGTGGTCGAGGGCGACGAACTCGTTCGGCGGCTGCGCCCCCTGGCGGGCCTTGGAGCGGATCACGTTGATCCAGTCCACCAGCCGGCGGTCGAATTCCTGGTTGGCGCCCAGCGCGTAGTAGACGCGGTCGCGGCCTTCGATCAGGCCGGGGAGGATGTCGTCGATGTCGCCAATGGGGAACGCATCGTCGGCGCCGAAGCTGCTGATCGCGCCGTCCTGCCCGGCGCGCAGACCGTCCCAGAGTTCACGCTCCGGATCGCGCTCGCGGCAGAACAGCACGTACTCGCCATGTTCGCGGCCGGGGATCAGCGCCATCACCGCCTCCGGCTCGGGGAAGCCGGTGAGGTACTGGAAGTCACTGTCCTGGCGGTAGACGTGCTCGACGTCGCGGTTGCGGATGTACATCGGCGCCGCCGGGAGGATGGCGATGCTGTTGGGTTCCATCTGCGCCATCAGCGCCTTGCGCCGACGGGCGTATTCCGACTTGGCGATACGGATCATGCAGCAACCTCAATGCAGGGACGGTTTCTCGGCCGGTGCCGGCACCTTGCCGAACTCGGAGAACAGCAGCAGCGGGGCGACGCGCAGGTACTCCTGCACTTCCATATAGTCGGCCTCGCCGTCTTCGGAATCTTCCAGCGCGCCCTGGACCTGAGCGATGGCGGCGATGTCCTGGAGCACTTCGTCGGCTTCGTCGGACAGGCTGGGGGAGCGCAACGCCAGGCCGAAGCCGGCGAGGAAACCCTGGCACCACTGGCCCAGGGCCGCGGCGCGCTCGGCCAGCGGGGCGTCGTCGTTGGGCAGCATCAGCACCACGGCCATCTCGCCGGCGCTGAAGTCCTGCTGGACCATGCCCAGCAGGCCGCCCAGGGCCGCACTCAGGCGTTCGCCCGGCTCGCCGCCGAGCAGTTCGCCGGCGGCCTGCAGCCACTCGTCCTGGTCGAAGCCGGAACCGGCGCAGACGCGGCCGAGCAGGTGGCCGTGCAGCTCGGCGGGGGAAATCGGCAGGGCGGCCTCGGCGAGCAGGGCGGAGAAGGCGGTATAGGCGGAACTTGACGTGGACATGATCGAACCCGGGGTAAGGCAGCTAGGCGCCATCGGGCGCCGCGCATAGAATGTGGTCCCGTATCCTAGCACCGCCGCCCTGTGCAAGACCATGTAACGGGTCGCCGCGTTGACCCACCCCCGCGGCGGTCCTATATAGTTTCCGGTCACTCCCATTCTTACGAGTAAAGAGCCAAGCGAGAGCCCATGGAAGACGCCGACCTGCACATGCTGATCGCCAAGTTCGACCAGCTGCTCCAGCGCCTGGAGCAGCTCAAGGCCGAGAACCGGCTGCTGCGGGCGAACGAGAAAAGCTGGCGGGAAGAACGCGCCCATCTGATCGAGAAGAACGAATTGGCGCGGCAGAAGGTCGAAGCGATGATTTTGCGACTCAAAGCCTTGGAGCAGGACTCATGAGCCAGTCGAATACCCTCAATGTTCAAATCCTCGACAAGGAGTACTGCATCACCTGCCCTCCCGAGGAACGCGTCAACCTGGAAAGCGCTGCGCGCTACCTCGACAGCAAGATGCGCGAGATACGCTCCAGCGGCAAAGTGATCGGCGCCGACCGCGTGGCGGTGATGGCCGCACTGAACATCACCCACGACCTGCTGCACAAGCAGGAGCGCCAGGACCACGACAGCAGCTCCACCCGCGAACGCGTGCGCGAACTGCTCGAACGCGTGGACCGTGCCCTTACCACCGATAAGGAGCCGGGTGAAGTCTGACCAGGGAAATTTCCTTGGGGTATAATCCGCATCGTTCCCTGGTGTGTTGGCCAGTCGGTGATGTCCCTGAGCCGATAATTGCAACAACGGGGGTTGCCAGTTGGGCTGGTGTGCATGTCCGCACGACGGAAAGCCTTAAAGCCTACTGCAACCACCACCTTGAACTCTCGGGTTCAAGGGCTAACCCGACAGCGGCATGTCCGGGGAGCTTTACCCTTCCATGATCCATTCCGACGGTCTCTCCCGTCCCGCCCTGCGCCGCCAACTGCGCCAGGCCAGACGCGCCCTAACCCCGCTCCAGCAACGCCTCGCGGCCCAGGCCTTGTATCGCCAGCTGGCGCAGCACCCGCTGTTTCGTCGGGCGAAGCACATCGCCCTGTACCTGCCGGCTGACGGCGAGATCGATCCACGGCCCCTGATGAAGGCGGCGCAGAAGCGCGGCAAGGCAACCTATCTGCCGGTGCTGTCGGACTGGCCGAAAACCCACATGACCTTCCAGCGCGTCGGCATCGGCGAACGCTGGACGCGCAACCGCTTCGGCATCGCCGAGCCGGTGCCCAACCGCGGCCAGCAACGCCCGGCGTGGGCGCTGGACCTGTTGCTGTTGCCACTGGTGGGGTTCGATCCGCAGGGCGGACGCCTGGGCATGGGCAAGGGGTTCTACGATCGCACCCTGGCCTACCTGGGCATGCGCAAAAATTGGCACACACCGACACTATTGGGTCTGGCGCACGAGTGTCAGAAGGTCGATCAGCTGGAGCTGGCCAGCTGGGACGTACCGCTGATGGGCACGGTGACGGATGGCGGCTGGTATGGCCGGCTTGCACAGGCGTCGCGATCCCTGCGACACCCGGCAGGCAATCAGGGCTGCTGAGTGACCTGGGCAGGAATACTGCCCTGGCGTTCCCAGAGGCTCTGGGTGTAACCGGTGGTGACGACCCCCAGGCCGAACAGGATTACCAGAACCCACAAAAGATCAGGCTTGCGTTTCATCGATTGCCTCCCCCTTCCAGGCAAACTGTCCACGATGGCCGGCGGTGTTTTTTTGTCCGTCCGGCGGGCCAAGCTAAAAACGGCGGCATTCTCCGACAATGAAATGCTTCTCGCAATTCTGACGCCAACCGATCGTCGGAGGAGGCGCACCTGCCAAAACTTCGGGCACTTTCAGGCAATGTTCATGCCGTTTTCCTACATTTTCTTCCTACGGTAAATCTTCCGCGAGCCGGCAGCTTGTCGCAGGGGAAACACCTACCCTTAGTCCCCGGACGGCCCGCGCCCGCTTCCGGACACTCGCCACATACAAGGAGCCCTTCGCCAATGGCACGCGCTTACTGGCTGATGAAATCCGAGCCCGACGAACTCTCCATCCACGACCTCAAGCGCCTGAAGACCGCGCGCTGGGACGGCGTGCGCAACTACCAGGCACGCAACTTCATGCGCAGCATGCAGCCGGGCGACCTGTTCTTCTTCTACCACTCCAGTTGCCCCGAGCCGGGCATCGCCGGCATCGCGCAGATCGAGGGCGAGGCCTACCCCGACCCTACCGCGCTCGATCCGCAGAGCCACTATCACGACCCCAAGGCCAGCGCGGAAAAGAACCCCTGGACCGCGCGCGACGTGGGCTTCGTCGAAGCCTTCACGGCGGTGCTGCCGCTGGCCGCGCTCAGGGCCCAGGCAGGGCTCGAAGACATGCCGCTGGTCCAGCGCGGCAGCCGTCTGTCGGTGATGCCGGTGACCGAGGAGCAGTGGCGGATCGTGCTGGGCCTGGCCCGGCACTGACGGGGGACAAGCCTGGAAATAGCCTGGCCGTGAAAGGCAGATATCACTGTGCTATTAGGTAAGGAACGCTTCCGGAATTCATCGCATGGACCGCCTGAAGTCCTCCCTTGCCACCTACCTCGGACTTGGCGGCCTGCTCTGTGTTCTGCTGCTGGCCAGCGCCTGGCTCGGCCTCGAACTGGCCAACAGCGAACGGCAACGGGTTCGCGAACGCCTGAACTTCCAGGCGCGCGCCCTCGCCCATCAACTGGAGGCCAACCTGCACGAACAGGTGCAGGGGCTGGACCTGCTGGCCGAGCTCTGGACCCACCACGGGCGCATCCAGCGCTCGGAATGGGAACTCAACGCACGCTTCTACATCGACAACTTCCCCGGCTATCAGTCGATCCAGTGGGCCGATGCGGACCTGCGCATCCACTGGGTGGAGCCCCTGCAGGGCAACGAGGTGGCGCTGAACTACTGGCTGACGCCGATGAGCCCCGGCTATGCCACCGCCATGGCCGCTCGCGACACCGGCAAGCCACACCTGAGCGACAGCATCGAGCTGCTCCAGGGTGGACGCGGCTTCGTGCTTTACACGCCGGTCTACCTGCGCGCGCCGGACGGCAACCTGCAATTCGACGGTTTCATGGAGGGTGTGTTCCGCGTCGGCAACCTGATGAACCATCTGCTGGAGCAGGCCGACAGCCAGCTGTTCAGCGTGCGCCTGCTGGAGCATGGCCAGCCGTTGTACGTCCGCGCCCAACCGGATAGCCGCGCCGAGGACACCCTGCGCCTGCCGCTGCAGCTGCTGAACAACCGCAGTTTCGAACTGGAGCTCAGCCCCAGCGCGGCACTGGTGAAATCGCTCTCCACACCGCTGCCGGCGGTCGTCTTCAGCGCCGCCGTGACCATCAGCCTGCTGTTGATCGCCGCCCTCGCCCTGGCGCGGGACAACGCCCGTCGCGCCACCGCGCTGAGCGCCAGCAACCGCCTGCTGAACCTGGAGGCCGAGCAGCGCCAGGAAATCGAGGGGCACCTGCTGGACAGCCGCGAACGCCTGCAACTGGTGCTCGACCTGACCGACTCCAGCCGCGACGCCCTGTTCATCTTCGAACTGCACACCCGCGAGCTGCTGCACATGAACTGCGCCACTTACAGCAGCCTGGGCTACAGCGCCGAGGAGTTCCGCCAGTTGCTGCGCGACGACCCGGAGCGCCTGATTCCCGGCTTCTTTGCCTGGCTGCAACTGGTACAGCAGGCCAATCGACTGAACCTGTCGATGATCTTCCAGCGCGAGATGCAGCGCCGCGATGGCAGCCTGCAGGCGGCGGAGATCAATACTCAGCTGGCCCGCCAGGGCGAACGCGAGTACCTGATCGCCGTGGCCCGCGACAACGGCGAACGCCTGCAGCTGGAAGCCCAGTTGCAGAAGCAGTCGCAGCAGGACGGCCTCACGGGCCTGTACAATCGCCGCTACTTCGACCGCCAGTTGCAGAGCGAATGGCGTCGCCTGCGCCGTTCCGACTCGCCGCTGGCGATCCTGATGCTCGACGTCGATCACTTCAAACTGTTCAACGACTGCCTCGGCCACCTGGCCGGCGACGATGCCCTGCGCCGGGTCGCCGGCGCCCTTCGCGGCTGCCTGCAGCGCGAAGGGGACGCGGCCTGCCGCTACGGTGGCGAGGAGTTCGTGATCATCCTCGCCGATACCGGCCTGGACGGTGCCGCCCACGTGGCCGCGCGGGTGCACCAGCGGATCGCCGAGCTGGGCATCGCCCACCCGGCGACGGAGCTGGGGCGCCTAGCCATCAGCATCGGCGTGGCCATCGCCAAGCCGGGGCAGGACAGCGAGCCGGACCAGCTGATCGCCCAGGCGGACCAGGCGCTGTACGCGGCGAAGCATCGGGGGCGGAACCAGACGTGCGTGTGGCCGGTGGAGTGAGGATGGCATTTCTGTAGGAGCGAGCTTGCTCGCGAACCCGCTTGACTCCGGAACTGCCGGACAGCTTGTTCGCGAGCAAGCTCGCTCCTACGAAGAGCAAAGAGCGGACATTACGCCATCTGCCCGATGGTCCGGCGGAAGCGCCACAGGGCGCCTGCGAAGAACGCCGCGCCAATCCCGATGATCGCCAGCAGCTGCGGCCAGACGATGGACAGGTCCGCCCCACGATAGAGGATCGCCTGGGCCAGGCTGACGAAGTGGGTGGTCGGCGCCGCCAGCATGATGGTCTGCACCAGCTCCGGCATGCTCTCGCGCGGCGTGGTACCGCCGGAGAGGATCTGCAGCGGCATCAGCGTCAGGATCACCAGCAGGCCGAGCTGCGGCATCGAGCGCGCCACGGTGCCAAGGAAGATGCCCATGGACGTGGTGGCGAACAGGTGCAGCGCCGCGCCCAGCAGGAACAGCCCCACCGAACCGCTGATCGGCACGTCCAGCCAGCCGCGCACCACCAGTTGCAGGGAGATGGCCGCCGCCACCAGCACCACGGTACCCATGGACCAGACCTTGGCCATCATGATCTCGAAGGCGGTCAGCGGCATCACCAGCAGGTGCTCCACCGTGCCGTGCTCGCGCTCGCGGATCAGCGCGGCGCCGGTGAGGATGATCGACAGCATGGTGATCTGGTTGATCACCTCCATCACCGCGCCGAACCAGGCCTGGGTCAGGTTCGGGTTGAACTCCATGCGCACCGCCAGGGCCGCCGGCATCGCCGCCTCGGCGCGGTAGCGGCTGACGAACTCGCGCACCTCGGTGCCGACGATGTTCTGGATGTAGCCGGCGCCGGAGAACGCCTGCCCGGTCTGGGTCGCGTCGACGTTGACCTGGATCGCCGGCTGCCGCCCGGCCAGCACGTCGCGCTGGAAGTCCGGCGGGATGTCCAGGGTGAAGGTGTACAGGCCGACGTCCATGCCGCGGTCCATCTGCGCGTGGCCGATCATTTCCGGGACACGGAAGTACGGCGGCTGGAAGGCATTGATGATGCGCGTGGAGAGCTGCGACTGGTCCTCGTCGACGATGGCGATGGGCGCGTGATGCAGGGTTTCCGGCACGCCGGTGGCGGAGCTGTAGACGCCCAGGGTGAAGGCCCAGGCGATCAGGATCAGCATCGCGTAGTCGCGGCCCAGGCTGCGGAATTCCTTGATGCCGAGGTTGAAGATATTCGCCAGTTTCTTCATCTCAGGCCTCCTGCTTCTTCAGGCAGGCCACGCTGAGCAGCGTCAGCACCACCACCATCGCCAGCAGCGGCAGGTAGTAGACCCACAGGTCGGCAAAACCCAGCGCCTTGGAAAAGGCGCCGCGACTGACGACCAGGAAGTGCGAGGTCGGGTACAGCTGGCCGATCACCGCCGCCGCGCCCTCCAGCGACGACACCGGGTGGATCAGCCCAGAGAACTGGATGGCCGGGATCATGGTGGCGATGGCGGTGCCGAACACCGCGGCGATCTGGCTCTTCATGAAGGTCGAGAGCAGCAGCCCCAGCCCGGTGCTGGTCACCACGTAGAGGAAGGCGCCGATCAGCAGCGCGAGGAAGCTGCCCTTGAGCGGCACCTGGAACAGCAGCACGGCCATGGCCAGCATCAGCACGAAGTTGATCATGCCCATGCCGATGTAGGGCAACTGCTTGCCCAGCAGGAACTCCAGGCGCGTCACCGGCGTGACGTAGAGGTTGGTGATCGAGCCCAGCTCCTTCTCGCGCACCACGCCCAGGGCGGTGAGCATCGCCGGGATCATGATCAGCAACAGCGGGATCACCGCCGGCACCATGGCCTTCAGGCTCTCCACGTCCGGGTTGTAGCGGTAGCGCACTTCGGTGCTGGCCGCCGCACTGGCGGCAGCACTGCCATTCTGTCGGGCGAGATCGGCGAGGTAGCTCGAATGCAGGCCCTGTACGTAGCCGAGCACGGTGTTGGCGCGGGTCGGCATGGCGCCGTCGATCCATACGCCGATCTGCGGATCGGCGCCGCGCTTGAGGTCGCGGCCGAAGTTCGGCGGGATCTCCACTGCCAGGCTGATCTCGCCGCTGCGCAGGCGCCGCTCCAGGTCGTCCGGGTCCTGAATGGTCGGTTTCTCGATGAAGTAGCGCGAGCCGGCGATGTTCAGCGCGTAGGCCTGGCTGGTGGTGGTCTGGTCACGGTCGAGCACCGCGTAGGTCAGGTCCTCGACGTCCATGTTGATGCCGTAGCCGATGATGAACATCAGCAGCGCGGTGCCCACCAGCGCCAGGGTCAGGCGGATCGGGTCGCGGCGCAGCTCCATGGCCTCGCGGCGCGCGTAGCTGAACAGGCGCAGCCAGCTGAAACGGTCGCTGCCGGTGTACTTCGAGGGCGTCGCGGGCGCTTGTGGCGCGGGCGCCGCCTCCGGCACCGGCGCGCTGCCGGCGGCCTCTTCCAGGTAGGCGATGAAGGTGGCTTCCAGGGTCGGCAGGCCACGTTTTTCCATCAGGCCCTGCGGAGTATCGCTGTCGAGCACCTTGCCGGCGTGCATCAGCGAGATGCGGTCGCAGCGTTCGGCCTCGTTCATGAAGTGGGTGGAGATGAAGATGGTCACGCCGTCGTTGCGCGACAGCTCCACCATCAGCTCCCAGAAGCCGTCGCGGGCCACCGGGTCGACGCCCGAGGTGGGTTCGTCGAGGATCAGGATTTCCGGCTTGTGGATCACCGCCACGGCCAGCGACAGGCGCTGGCGGATGCCCAGCGGCAGGCTGTCGGGCAGCTCGTTGCACACCTTGCCCAGGTCGAAACGTTCGAGCATCTCCTGTACGCGCGGCCCGATCCGGTCGGCCGGCAGGTGGAACAGCTTGGCGTGCAGCTCCAGGTTCTGCAGCACCGTCAGTTCGGCATAGAGCGAGAACGCCTGGGACATGTAGCCGACGCGCCGGCGGGTCTCCATGTCGTTGGCGTTCACCGGCTGGCCGAACAGCGCGCAGGTGCCTTCGCTGGCCGGCAGCAGGCCAGTGAGCATCTTCATGGTGGTGGACTTGCCGCAGCCGTTGGAACCGAGGAAGCCGAAGATTTCCCCGCGCTCGATGCGGAAGCTCACATGGTCCACCGCGACGAAATCGCCGAAGCGGCAGGTCAGTCCTTCGGCCTCGATGGCGATCTGCGGAGCGCCTTCGCTCTGCGCGCGCGGCGGAATCACCAGCGTGTGGTGAGCGGCGCGCTTGCTCTCGGGCAGCAGGGCGATGAAGGCTTCTTCCAGGTTCCGGGTGCCGGTGTGCTCGCGCAGTTCGGCGGGCGTGCCAGTGGCGAGCACCTTGCCGTCGTCCATCGCCACCAGGTGGTCGAAGCGCTCGGCCTCCTCCATGTAGGCGGTGGCCACCAGCACGCTCATGCCTTCGCGGCCGGCACGGATGCGGCCGATCAGCTCCCAGAACTGGTTGCGCGAAAGCGGATCGACGCCGGTGGTGGGTTCGTCGAGGATCAGCAGGTCGGGGTCGTGGATCAGCGCGCAGCACAGCCCGAGCTTCTGCTTCATGCCGCCGGAGAGCTTGCCCGCCGGCCGTTCGGCGAACGGCGCAAGGCCCGTGCTGTGCAGCAGGTCGGCGATGCGCCGCTCGCGCTCGGCCTTGTCGTGGCCGAACAGGCGGCCGAAGAAGTCGACGTTCTCGAACACCGAGAGCGTCGGGTAGAGGTTCTTGCCCAGGCCCTGGGGCATGTAGGCGATGCGCGGGCACACGGCGCGACGGTGGCGGGCGTCGCGCATGTCGCCGCCGAGCACCTGGATTTCGCCGTCCTGCATCTTCCGCGCACCGGCGAGCAGCGCCAGCAGGCTGGACTTGCCCACGCCGTCCGGGCCGATCAGGCCGACCATGCGGTTGGCCGGGATTTCCAGCGTGACGTCGTCCACCGCGCGAGTCTCGCCGTAGCGCAGCGAGACGCCGGCCAGACGGGCCACGCAGTCGGCGGCGTTCATTGCGGAACCTTGATCTGCAGTTCAGCCGGCCACTGCGCTTGCGGGTCGAGGCGCAGGTAGGCCATGCCCGGCACGCCGGTCTTCACGTAGGTGATGTACTTCGCAAGCAGCTGCGGATCGAGCCGCGCCTTGACGCGGAACATCAGCTTCTCGCGCTCGTTGGCGGTTTCCACGGTCTTCGGGGTGAACTGCGCGACGCTGGCGACGTAGGAGACTTTCGCCGGGATCACGTACTCCGGCACCGCATCGATCACCAGGCGCACCTCCTGGCCCAGCTCGACCTTGCCGGCCTGGCCAGACGGCAGGAAGAAGGTCATGTAGACGTCGGCCAGATCGACCATGTTGAGCAGCTTGCCGCCAGCGGCCAGCACTTCGCCCGGCTGCGCCACGCGGTACTGCACGCGGCCGTTGCGCGGGGCCTTGAGCAGGCTGTCGTCGATGTCCGCCTGCAGGCGCACGGTGCTCGCGGTGGCGGCCTCGATGGCCGACTGCGCCTCGATCACCTGGGAGCGCGCGGCGGCAATGCCGGCCTGCGCCGACACCACCTGCGAGCGCGAGGCGGCCAGTGCGGCCTGGGCGCTCTGCATCACCGCACGGTCATCATCGAGTTGCTGTTGCGGCAGCGCGTTGCGCTTGACCAGTTGCTCGGTGCGGGTGAAGCGCTTCTGCGCGGCGGTCAGTTCCGCCTGGCGCTGGGCGACCACGGCTTCGGCGGTGGCCTTCTCGCTGGTGCGCTGGGCGACCAGGGATTCGGCGGTGAGCCGGGCGTTCTGCGCCTGGCGCACCTCGGCCTGGGCCTGGGCGAGCTGGGCCTGGAGCACCTGGGTGTCCATCCTCGCCACCACCTGGCCGGCCTTCACGAAGTCGCCCTCGTCCACCAGGATTTCCGCCACCCGTCCAGGCAGTTTGGTGGCCACGTCCACCTCGGTGGCCTCGATGCGTCCGTTACCGCCGGCGAAGCCTTCGGGGAGGCCGGCCGGTTTGAACGTCTGCCAGGCCAGCGCGGCGAGCACGGCCGCAACCACCACGATCAGTCCGCGGGTGCGCCAGCTTTTTGCGATTCCTGCCATCCGATAATCCCCTTCTGCGTGCGCTCGAATTCGAGCGAATCATGAGGGGATCATCGGTAATCGGCGGCGAATGACGCTTGATACAAGTCAGGCGTGACTAGGAAATTTCCTACATGCCTGGTTTGACGGGGCTTAGGGCCATACTGCGCGATGGGCAGGCCCTGAGGTCAGGGCTGGACGATCAGGTTGTTGAACAGCAGGTCGTCCACCAGCGGCTTGCCCTCTTCCTGTTGCAGGACGCCCTGCACCTGCTTGAGAGCCTCCTGGCGCAGCTTTTCCTTGCCATCGACACTGCCGAGGGAGTCGTCGGTCTGCTGGGCGAACAGCATCACCAATTGGTTGCGGATCAGCGGCTCATGATGCTCGACCTTCTCCGAGGCCTCCTTGCCGGTGACCTTCAGGGCGATGTCGGCCTTGAAGTATTTCAGCTTCGGACCGCTGCCGTAGTTGCCCACCAGCGCCGGGGTAAGGTCGACGAAGACCGGCTTGTTGGCGTCTTCGGGCTTGGCCTCTTCTTCCGCGGCAACGAAGGGGCTGAAGGACAGGACCAGCAACAGGGCGAGGAAAGCTCTCAAGGCGATGTCTCCGGATTCGATGGCCCAAAGGATAGCCACACTCGCGCCGCCGCCCAAGCTATATCGGGGCATAAGCCGGGACCATGGTGATTTGCCCCCTCGCCATGCACTCCTACACTGGCCCGATACCTAAAGCGGAGAAATCCCCATGAAAGCCGTGCTGTGCAAAGCCTTCGGCCCCGCCGAAACCCTGGTGCTGGAAGACGTCGCCAGCCCCGAGCCGAAGAAGAACGAAGTCCTGCTGCAGGTGCATGCCGCCGGGGTGAATTTCCCCGACACCCTGATCATCGAGGGCAAGTACCAGTTCAAGCCGCCCTTCCCGTTCTCTCCGGGTGGCGAGGCCGCCGGCGTGGTCGGCGCGGTCGGTGAAAAGGTCACCCACGTGAAGCCCGGCGACCGGGTGATGGCGCTGACCGGCTGGGGCAGCTTCGCCGAGGAAGTGGCGGTGCCCGGATACAACGTGATGCCGATTCCCGACGGCATGGACTTCGCCAGCGCAGCGGCCTTCGGCATGACCTACGGCACCTCCATGCATGCGCTCAAGCAGCGCGCCAACCTGCAACCGGGCGAGACCCTGCTGGTGCTCGGCGCCTCCGGCGGCGTGGGCCTGGCGGCGGTGGAAATCGGCAAGGCCATGGGTGCGAAGGTGATCGCCGCCGCCAGCAGCGACGCCAAGCTGGAAGTGGCCAGGGCCGCCGGCGCCGACGTGTTGATCAACTACAGCGAGGGCAGCCTGAGGGACAAGCTCAAGGAAATCACCGGCGGCCAGGGCGTGGATGTGATCTACGACCCGGTGGGCGGCGAGCTGTTCGAGGAGGCCTTCCGCTCCATCGCCTGGAACGGCCGCATGCTGGTAGTGGGGTTCGCCAGTGGCACCATCCCCTCGCTGCCGGCCAACCTCACCCTGCTCAAGGGCGCGTCGCTGGTCGGCGTGTTCTGGGGCTCCTTCGCCCAGCGCCAGCCGCAGGACAACGCGGCGAACTTCCAGCAGCTGTTCAGCTGGTTCGCCGAGGGCAAGATCAAGCCGCTGGTGTCGCAGACCTTCCCGCTGGAGAAGGCGGCGGATGCGATCAATCACCTGGGCCAGCGCAAGGCGGTAGGCAAGGTGGTGGTGACCGTGCGCTGATAGCGTTCCGGCGACACCAAAAAAGCCCCGCTCAAGCGGGGCTTTTTCATTCTGTCGCTCCTGCAGGGAAATCCGGCGTTGAGCGATTCGCGAGCAAGCTCGCTCCTACGAAGAGCCCCATCTCGCCGGCTTTGGCTTTGGCTTTGGCTTTAAAAAGATTTCCAGAGAAACATCCACGCACTCCGAACCGCCCCGTTCAGGAGGCCTCGTTGAAGCGGAGTTTCAGGGGTTGAGCGACATGGATGTCGCGAGAGCCGCGATGGGCCAGGGATGGCGCATCGCGGCGTGCCCCGGAAACTTCGCTTCAACGAGGGTATTTTTCGCCCCAAGCGAAAAACCGGATGATTGGGGCAAGACCTTTGCCTCCTTTGGGTGGGGCGGCCATCCGTCGTTTGCCAAAGGAGGTCGCCCGAGGGGGCGAAACAAGAAGTCCGCGCGCACGCCAAAGCGGCGCGGGAACACCCAAGCCAACGCAGACGACCTGCAACATCAGCGCAAAAGGAAATGCCGGCCCTGCCGGCGGATTGCGTGCATGGCCCGCTCCTACAATGGGTACCGGCGTTGGGCGGTTCGCGAGCAAGCTCGCTCCTACGAAGAGCGCTCCGGCGCTAGGCCCGACCTGTAGGAGCGAGCTTGCTCGCGAACAACTGACCCGCGCGGACTATCAGGAATACAAAGCCTTGAACTGCTCGCGCAGCACATTCTTCTGCACCTTGCCCATCACGTTGCGCGGCAGCGCGTCGACCACCATCACCCGCTTGGGCTGCTTGAAGCGCGCCAGCTTGCCGTCCAGGGCGGCGAGGACCTCCGCTTCGGTCGGGGTGTGTTCCTTGTTCGCCACCAGCACGGCGGTGACGCCTTCGCCGAAGTCCGGGTGTGGCACGCCGATCACCGCCGACTCGGCGACGCCCGGCAGGGTGTCGAGGATCTGTTCCAGCTCCTTCGGGTACACGTTGTAGCCGCCGCTGATGATCATGTCCTTGCTGCGGCCGACGATCTGCACGTAGCCCTTGTCGTCGATGAAGCCGATGTCGCCGGTCATGAAGTAGCCGTCCGCGCGCAGTTCCTCGGCGGTCTTTTCCGGCATGCGCCAGTAGCCCTGGAACACGTTCGGCCCACGCACTTCGATCATTCCCGGCTCGCCCTGGGGCAGCAGTGTCGGCTCGGCCTTGGCCGGGTCGGTGATGCGCAGCTCGACGCCCGGCAGCGGGAAGCCGACGGTGCCGGCGATGCGCTCGCCGTCCAGCGGGTTGGAGGTGTTCATGCCGGTCTCGGTCATGCCGTAGCGCTCGAGGATCGCCATGCCGGTGCGCTCGGAGAATGCGCGGTGGGTCTCGGCGGTGAGCGGCGCGGAGCCGGAGATGAACAGGCGCATGTGCGCCACCGCCTCGCGGGTCAGGCCCGGTTGGTCGAGCAGGCGGGTGTAGAAGGTCGGCACGCCCATCAGCAGGTTCACCCGGGGCAGCAGCTTGAGTATCTGCGCGGCGTCGAACTTGCTCAGGAACAGCATCGAGCCGCCGGCCATCAGCAGGCTGTTGCAGGCCACGAACAGGCCGTGGATGTGGAAGATCGGCAGCGCGTGGAGCAGCCAGTCCGAGGGGGAAATCTTCCAGTAATCCACCAGTGCGCGGGCGTTGGAGACCAGGTTGCCATGGCTGATCATCGCGCCCTTGGAGCGCCCGGTGGTGCCGGAGGTGTAGAGGATCGCGGCAAGGTCGCTCGATGCGCGCTCCACGTCGACGAAGCGTCCCGGCTTGCCCTGCACGGCGTCCATCAGCGAACCGTCGCCCTGGTCACCCAGGGTCGCCACGCGGGCCACGCCGCTGGCCTCGGCCAGTTCGCGGGCCTGGGCTTCGAAGGCCGGGGCGCAGACGAACAGTGAAGGCTCGGCGTCGTCGAGGAAGTAACGCAGCTCCTCGCCGGTGTAGCCACTGTTGAGCGGCAGGTAGACCGCGCCGACGCGCAGCACGGCAAGATAGAGCATCACCGTCTCGGGGCTCTTGTCGACCTGCACGGCGACGCGGTCGCCCGGCTGCACGCCGAGTTCCACCAGCGCATGGGCGAACTGCGAGGTGCTGCGCAGCATGTCGGCGTAGCTGTAGCCGCCGCCCTCGGGGGTGCGGATGAAGGGCTTGGAAAGGTCGCTGGGCAGGTGTTTGCCGACTTCGGCGAAAAGGCTCTGGTTCATGTGCGGGTCCTAGCGTTTTGTTTTCGCCGACAGGGTGGCCAGCTTGCGGACCTCGGCAGAGGCCGTGACCGCGCCCTGGTTGGCGTAGGCTTCGTGGTTCTTTTCGATCTGGCGCAGTTCGTAGCGGTAATTGACCATCAGCCCGGCGGCCTGGCGCAGACCGGTCGCGGAGAGGTCGCCGCGCCAGTTCAGGCGTTCCAGGCGGGCACCGTTGCCCAGATGGAAGCGCGCCACCGGGTCCAGCGGCAGGCCGCCGCCGTTCTTGGCGTGCAGGAAGTATTCGGCGGCCAGCGCCAGCAGCGGGTGCTCCGTGCGTGGCGGCGGCGGTGTGTCAGGCTTGAGGGCCTTGAGCACGTCAGCGGCGGCCGCGCCCAGTTGCGGGTCCTCGCCCAGGCCATCGAGCCAGCGGCGGAAGCCGGGCACCGGCGAGAGGGTGACGAACTGGCGCAGGGCCGGAATCTCCCGCGCCAGCTCCTCCACCACCTGCTTGATCAGGAAGTTGCCGAAGGAGATGCCGCGCAGGCCGTCCTGGCAGTTGCTGATGGAATAGAACACTGCGGTGTCCGGCTCCTCCGCCGGTTGCGCTGTGGCGCCGGGTTCGAGAATGTCAGCGATGGCGCCCGGCATGGCGCGGGTCAGCGCCACTTCGACGAAGATCAGCGGCTCGTCGGCCAGGGCCGGGTGGAAGAAGGCGAAGCAGCGGCGGTCCGCCGGCTGCAGCCGGCTGCGCAGGTCGTCCCAGTCCTTGATGGCGTGGACGGCCTCGTACTTGATGATCTTTTCCAGGATCGACGCCGGGGTCGACCAGTCGATGCGACGCAGCACCAGGAAGCCCCGGTTGAACCAGGACGCCAGCAGGTGTTGCAGGTCGTGGTCCACCGCCGTCAGTTCCGGCCTGGCTTTCAATTCCTGCAGCAACAGGCGGCGCATGGCGATCAGTTGGGCGGTGCCGCCGGGCGCCTGGTTCAGGCGGCGGAACAGTTCCTGGCGTGGCGGCTCGCTGGCCTGGAACAGCGCCGTGGTGTTGGCCGAAGACGGGTCGTCGAGATAACGCTGGCAGGCTTCGGCCAGCGCTTCGCGGGATGGGGCGAAATCCTTCAGCAGGATGTCGAAGAAGGCTTTCTGCTGCGCCTGCGGGCAATCCCGATAGGCACACAGCACCTGCTGCGCCAGGGCGACGCCCGAGGCTTCGCCGTGGCTGGAGATCAGCTTGTGGCACGCCTGCGCCAGCGCCTGGGCATTGCCCGGCGCTGGCTCGCGCGACTCCAGCAATTGCCGGCCGCGCTCGCTGATGCTTTGCAGCAGTTCCTGGAAGAAGCTGATGTTCATGCGTCCCCCTCGCTGTGGATAAGTGGGTCAATCGCCCTTGAGCATGGGCGGCGGACAGCGCTGGTACCAGCGCGACGCCTGCTCGTAGGCGTGGGCCAGTTGCAGCACGGCCATGTCGGCCTGGTGCTTGCCGATGATCTGGATGCCCATGGGCAGGCCCTGCTCATTGAAGCCCACCGGCACGTTGGCCGCCGGACAACCGGACAGCGTGGCCGGAATCACCACCTCCATCCAGCGGTGGTAGGTGTCCATCGGCTTACCAGAGATTTCCTTCGGCCAGTCCCAGGTCTTGTCGAACGGGAACACCTGGGTGCTGGGCAGCAGCAGGTAGTCGTAGCGCTCGAACAACCGGCTGATGGCGCGGTACCAGTCGCTGCGCGCGGCGGAGGCACGGAACACGTCCATGGCGGAGAGCTTCAGGCCGTTCTCGATCTCCCAGATCGCTTCGGGCTTGAGCAGCTCGCGCTTGGCCGGGTCGGCGTAGGCCGCGCCCAGGGAGCCGGCGACCATCCAGTGACGCAGGGTGCGCCAGGTGTCCCAGAGCCGCTCTGCGGAGAAGCCCAGGGCGGTGTCCTCGACCTGGCAGCCGATGGCTTCGAAGTCGGTGAAGGCGGTCCGACACAGTTCCAGCACGCCCTTCTCCATGGCCAGATGACCGCCCAGGTCGCCCAGCCAGCCCAGGCGCGCCCCCTTGAAGTCGCGCTCCAGGCTGCCGGCGAACTGCTCGCCGGACTCGGCGATGGACAGCGGTGCACGGGCGTCGCCACCGGCCTGCACCGACAGCAGCAAGGCCACGTCGCGCACGCTGCGGCCCATGGGGCCTTCATAGCCGAGCTGGTCGATGAACAGGTCGGCGCTGTCGTCGAAGGGCACGCGGCCCTGGGACGGGCGGAAGCCGATGATGTTGTTGAAGGCCGCCGGGTTGCGCAGCGAGCCCATCATGTCGCTGCCGTCTGCCACCGGGACCATCTGCAGCGCCAGGGCCGCTGCGGCGCCGCCACTGCTGCCGCCGGCGGTGCGCTCCGGCGCGTAGGCGCAACCGGTGGCACCGAAGATCGGGTTGTAGCTGTGCGAGCCCAGGCCGAATTCCGGGGTGTTGGTCTTGCCGATGATGATGGCGCCGGCCGCCTTGATGCGCTCGACCATGATGCCGTCGCGCTCGGGGATGTAATCGCGGTACAGCGGCGAGCCGAGGGTGGTGCGGATGCCCCGGGTCAGCGACAGGTCCTTCACCGCGTGCGGCAGGCCGTGCATCCAGCCGTGGTACTCGCCACGGGCCAGCTCGGCGTCGCGCTGGTCTGCCTCGGCCAGCAGGCTGTCCGCCGGCCGCAGGCTGACGATGGCGTTGACCGCCGGGTTGTAGCGCTCGATCTGCCCGAGGTAGGCCTGCATCACTTCGCGGCAGGACACCTGGCGCAGGCGGATGCGCTGGGCCAGTTCGTGGGCCTGGAGCTGGACGAGTTCGTTATTGTGCTTGTACTGGCTCATGGAGCGCGGCCTTCTTTCATCAGGCTTCCGGCAGGTGGGAAGCGTCGGTCGGGTTCAGCGACCCCGCCCGCAGGCGGGGCTTGTTGCGTTCTTCAGGCCGAGCGATGCCGCTGCGCCGAGCCGGCGCACGCGCGCATCGCTTTGCCGTATTCCCGCTTGGCGGGGATCAGCGCATCAGGTTGGTCCAGATACGGTCGGCCAGGCGGATCGCGCCTTCGCCGCAGGTCTGGCTGAATACCACCTTGGTGCCTTCGGGGATGTGCAGTTCAGGCGCATCCTTCAGGCCAGCGTCGAGGAAGGGCTCCACGCCCTTGATCGGGCTCTGGTGCTTGAGGAAGTTCTGGGTCATCGCCGAGTTTTCCGGCTGGCTCATGAAGGCGATGAACTTCTTGGCGCTCTCCGGGTGTTTGGCGCCGGCCGGGATCACCAGGTTGTCCACCCAGGCCATCACGCCCTCTTTCGGGTAGAGATACTTCAGGCTCGATTTCATCTCACGCGCACGCATCGACGAGCCGCCCCAGAACATCGACATGTCGACCTCGCCCGAGGCCAGGTTCTCGCGGATCGAGCCGGCCTTGGAGCTGTAGGTCTTCACGAAGGGCTTCTGGTTCTTCAGCAGGGTGAGCACCTGCTGCATCTGCTTGGGGTCCTCGCTGCACGGCGGGATGCCCAGGTAGAGGCTGGCGGTGTCGATCACCTCGCTGGAGGAGTCGAACATGTTGATCCTGCCCTGCAGTTCCTTGGGCGGGGTGAACAGCACCGAGTAACTGTCCATCGGGCCGCTGTACCTGGCGGTATCCAGCACCACGCTGGTGGTGCCCCAGATGAAGGGCACCGAGTAGGCGCCTTCCGGGTCCCAGGTAGGCTTCTTCAGGTTGTCCACGATGTTCGCGTAGTACGGCTGGCTGACCGGATCGAAGCGCTCCAGCAGCTTCTCCTTCACCAGGATCGGCACGAACTGGTGCGAGGGAATGGCCACGTCGTAGCCGGCACCGCCCTGCTTGAGCTTGGCCAGCAGGGTCTCGTTGGAGTCGTAGGAATCCACGGTCACCTTGATGCCGGTTTCCTTCTCGAACTTCTCCAGGATCTGCGGGGTGAAATAACCACTCCAGCTCACCACGTTCAGTTGCTCGGCGGCTTGCGCGTGGACGGCCACGGCCAGCGTCAGCGAGGCCCCTACTGCTGCGATCAGTTTGCTCATCTTCTACTCCGGTATGTGGGCTCAGGCCTTCTTCTTGCCGAGCAGGAACGACAGGGTTACGAACAACACGGAAACACCGAGGATCAGGGTCGACACCGCGTTCACATCGGGCGTCACGCCCATGCGCAGCAGGCCGAAGATGAAGATCGGCAAGGTGGTGGTGCCGGCCTGGGAGACCATCATCGAGATCACGAAGTTATCCAGCGAGACGATGAAGGCCAGCATCAGCCCGGAGACGATCCCCGGGGTCAGCAGCGGCAGGGTGACCTTGCGGAAGGTCCGCCAGGGGCCGGCATAGAGGTCGGCGGCAGCCTGTTCCAGGGACAGGTCCATGTCGTTCAGGCGGGCGCGGATCGGCAGGTAGGCGAACGGGATGCAGAACACCGTGTGGGCGATGATCAGGTTGCCGTAGCCCAGCGACAGGCCGAGGGTGGAGAACAGTGCCAGGGTGGCGACGCCGACCACGATCTCCGGCAGCACCAGCGGCAGCATGATCGCCCCCATGGACAGGCGCAGGCCCTTGAACTTGGCCCCGCGCGAGGTGCCCAGCGCGGCCAGGGTGGCGATCACGGTGGACAGCACGCAGGCGCACACGGCGATCAGCAGGCTGTTGCCGGCGGCCTGGCGCAGCGCCTGGTTGGCAAAGGCGCTGCGGTACCAGTCGAGGCTGAAGCCGGTCCACACGGTGGCGGACTGGTTGGCGTTGAACGAGAGCACCACCAGCACCACGATGGGCGCGTAGAGGTAGATGTAGAACAGCAGGCTCAGGGCGCCGAAGCCACGGAAGTCCTGCACGCCCAGACGGCGTTTGGTCAGCAGCGAGAGCATCATTCACCTCCCCGGGCGATGCGCAGGCGCTCGGCGCGCATCGCGTAGAACATCAGCACCAGCATCACCGCGGCCATCAGCACCAGCGACAGCGCCGCGCCGAAGGGCCAGTTACGCCCGTCGCTGAACTGCCGGAAGATCAGGTTACCGAGCATCATCTTGGTGCCGCCGCCGAGCAGTTCGGGAGCGATCATCGCGCCCAGGCAGGGCACGAAGGTGAGGATGGCGCCGGCCAGGATGCCCGGACGGGCGATCGGCAGGACCACCTTGCGCAGGGTGCGGATGCGCCCGGCGTAGAGGTCCTGGGCAGCTTCGAGCAGGCGCATGTCCATCTTCTCGAGGGTTGCGTAGATCGGCAGCACCACGAAGGGCGCGTAGGTGTAGACCAGGCCCAGCAGCACGGCGCCATCGGTGTACAGCAGGTCCAGCGGCTGGTGGATGATGCCGAGGCTCATCAGCGTGCCGTTGATTACGCCGGTGCCGCGCAGCAGCAGGATCCAGGCGTAGGTGCGGATCAGCAGGTTGGCCCAGAACGGCACGGTGATCAGGAAGATCAGCAGGCCACGGCGATGCGCCGGCTGCATCGCCAGCCAGACCGCCACCGGGAAGCCCACCAGCAGGGTGATGAAGGTGGTCGCGGCCGCGATGCCGATGGAGCGCAGGGCGATCACCATGTAGGAGTCGGCGAAGGCCAGGCTGTCGTCGAGCTGGCGCTCGAACAGCAGCGAGACATAGGCGTCGGTGCTGAAGTGCGGGTTGACCCCGCCATAGGGGTTGGCCTGCATCAGCGAATAGCCGATCACGATGAAGATCGGCACGATCAGGAACAGCCCGATGGAGACCAGCGCGGGCGACACGCCGAGGAAGCTCCTCAGCGCCTTGCGCCGCTCCAGCGCACCGCCGGTGGTGGATATCTGGTTCATGCTCACCCCCCGCTCAGTCCAGCAGGACACTGGCGCTGCCGGTTTCGAACAGCAGCCCGGCGCGTTGCCCGGCCACCAGGCGCTGACGCTGGCCGGCGCTGTTGGGCGCACGGACGGTCAGGCGGGTGCCGTCGGCGAGGCTGACCTGGTACTGCAGGTCGGTGCCCAGGTAGATCTGCTGGGCGATGCTGCAGGGCGTGGCGGACGGGTTGTCCTCGGCCACCAGTTGCAGGCGTTCCGGGCGGATCGACAGGGTGACCTCGGCGCCGCTCCTGAGGCCGTCGCGGCTGGCAGCCTGGATCAGCTGGCCACCGGGAATGCGGAACTGCGCGCAGTCGCCAGCGATGCTCTCGACCCGGGCCGGGAGGAAGTTGGTCTCGCCGATGAAGTCGGCGACGAAGCGATTGCGCGGATGCTCGTAGATCTCGTCCGGGCAGCCGACCTGCTGCACCTCGCCCTCGGAGAGCACGGCGATGCGGTCGGACATGGTCAAGGCTTCTTCCTGGTCATGGGTGACGAAGATGAAGGTGATGCCGGTCTTGGACTGGATCGCCTTGAGCTCTTCGCGCATGGCCTGGCGCAGCTTGAGATCGAGGGCGGAGAGCGGCTCGTCGAGCAGCAGTACCTTGGGATGCGGCGCCAGGGCACGGGCCAGGGCGACGCGCTGTTGCTGGCCGCCGGAGAGCTGGGTCGGCTTGCGCTGGGCGAAGCGTTCCATCTGCACCAGGGCGAGCATCTCGCGAACGCGCTCGGCGACTTCCGCCTTGCTCATGCGCTGGCCCATCGGGTGCGATTCCAGGCCGAAGGCCAGGTTCTCGGCAATGGTCATGTGCGGGAACAGCGCGTAGTGCTGGAACACGGTGTTCACCGGACGCTCGAACGGCGGGCGGTCGGCGATGTTTTCGCCATACAGCTGGATTTCCCCGGCGGTGGGGAATTCGAAGCCGGCAATCATCCGCAGCAGGGTGGTCTTGCCGCAGCCCGAGGGGCCGAGCAGGGTGAAGAACTCGTTGTCGCGGATATCCAGGTCGACGCATTTCAGCGCCACGGGGCCGCTGGCCGGATCGCCGTAGACCTTGCGCACGGAGCGGATCGAAACCGCCGCCGTCTGCAGGCTGTGCAGGGCATTCATGGTGAAACCTCCGCATCCTTCCCGTCCGCCGCACGCTGGCGGTCGGGGGATCTTGTAGTTGTTCTGGCAGGACTAGAGAAACGCTGGAACCAGCGCCGGCCGCATGTTCGGCTCGAATTATCGTGGTGCTCCTGGAGCGGATATTCGAAGAAAGGTGGTTGAGCGGAAAGCTCAATTTTCTTACATTCGGTATTAAAAAAATTAACAGCTCACCGTCGAGGCCATTTCCATGTCGATCCAGCGCCTTCCGCCGCTCAATGCCGTCCGTGCCTTCGAGGCCGCCGCCCGGCTGGGCAGCTACGTCGCGGCCTCCCGGGACCTGCACGTCACGCAGCCGGCCATCGGCCGCCATGTGAAGCTGCTGGAGGAGTGGCTGGGCGTGCAGCTGTTCGAGCGCACCCCGCGCGGGGTCAGCCTCACGCCCGCCGGGCAGCGCTACTACGCGAAGATATCCACAGCCCTGCAGCAGATCGCCGACGCCGGCCACGAGCTCGCCCCCGGTGGCTCGGCCCGCTGGCTGAAGATCATGGCGGTGCCGGCCTTCACCAAGCGCTGGCTGATGTCGCGCCTGGAAACCCTGCGCCAGCAACGACCGGGCCTGAAGGTGGCGGTGGAGCCCAACCCCACCTTCACCGAGGTGGACGGCAAGAGCGCGGACCTGGGCATCGTCTACGGCCTGCCGGGCATCTACCCGCAATGCCACGCAACGCTGATCCGCCCGGCGGTGTTCCCGGTCTGCTCACCGTCCTACCTGGCCGAGCACGGTCCGCTGACCAGCGCTCGCGACCTGGCGCAGCACGAACTGATCCATGTGGACGACGGCGAATGGTGGAACCTCTGGCTGTCCACCATCGGCCTGGACCTGCGGGTGAGCCCGGAAGTGCTGTACGTCAGCAACGACCACGCCCTGTCGATGGCCGAGGCGGGCCACGGCATCGCCCTGGCCAACCTGGTGCTGGTCAAGCACCAGCTGGCTGCCGGCACCCTGGTGCGGCCGCTGGCCGAGGAAGTGCCGCTGGAGAGCTACCAGTTGCTGCTCCCGCCGGGACCGGTGAGCGCCGATGCGGCGTGGTTCGAGGAGTGGATTCGCGCGGCGTTGCAGGAGGAGTTTTCCACCGGCGCCGAAGCGCAGCGGGACCTGTAGGAGCGAGCTTGCTCGCGAACCGCCCAGCATCGGCATGCCCGTTTACTCTGGTTCGCGAGCAAGCTCGCTCCTACGAAAAGCTCGTTCAGGTCAGCCCCGCGGCGCGTAGGCAAACACATCCGCGCGCATCTGATGTGGATCCATGCCCGCCGCCACCAGCGCATCCAGGGTGCCGTAGACCATCGCTGGCGAGCCGCTGGCGTATACGCGCAGGCCGGAAAGATCGGAGAAGTCCTCGCATACCGCCTCATGCAGCAGGCCGCAGCGCCCCACCCAGCCGCACAGATCGCTGACGATCTTGTGCAGGTGCAGGTTGGGCACGCCCTGCCACTGTTCCCAGTGCGGCAGCTCGTAGAAATCTTCCGGGCGGCGCACGCCCCAATACAGGTGCACCGGGTGGGCGAAGCCGGCGGCGCGGCAGTATTCGATCAGGCTGTGCATCTGCGCCATGCCGGTGCCGGCGGCGATCAGCACCAGCGGGCCGTCCGGCAGGTCGGCCAGGTGGGCATCGCCGAACGGCATCTGCACGCGGGCGAAACGGTCGCGCTGCAACTGCGCCAGCAGGTCGATGGCGCTGTTCTCCCGGGCCAGGATGTGCAGCTCCAGATCGCGCCCCTCCTGCGGCGCGGAGGCCATGGAGAACGCTGCCGGGTCGCTGCCATCGCGCTCGATCAGCAGGTACTGCCCGGCGTGGTAGCGCGGCGGCTTGCCGGCCGGCGCGCGCAGGCGCACGCGCCAGACATCGCCACCCACCGGCTCGCAAAGGATCAACTGGCAGGACAGCTTGCGTACCGGCAGCTCGCCCGGTGCCAGCACGCCATCCCAATGCAGCACGCAATCTTCCAGCGGCTCGGCCAGGCAGGTGAAGAGTTCGCCGTGGTCGCGCACCTCCCCGTCCTGGCGCACGCGCCCCTCCACCAGCAGTGCCGCACAGATGTGGCAGTTGCCGTTGCGACAGCTCTGCGGGCACTCGTAGCCCAGGCGCCGCGCACCGTCGAGGATACGTTCGCCGGGCCTGAGCTCAAGCTGGGCGCCGGAGGGTTGCAAGGTCACTTTCAAGCGTTGTTCTCGTTCTTCTGATTTCTGTAGGACCGAGGGGGACGCCTTAGTCCTTGCTCGCGAACCCATTCCCGCTGCGGGGGCTGTTCGCGAGCAAGCTCGCTCCTACCGGGGGAGAGCCTGCATCAATCGATACCCAGGCTCGCCCAGATTTCATCGACGCGGCGAGTCACCGCCGGGTCCTTCTCGATCACCCTGCCCCACTCCCGGCTGGTCTCGCCCGGCCACTTGTGGGTGGCGTCCAGGCCCATCTTCGAACCCAGGCCGGAAATCGGCGAGGCGAAGTCCAGGTAGTCGATCGGCGTGTTGTCGATCATCACCGTGTCGCGCTTGGGGTCCATGCGCGTGGTGATCGCCCAGATCACATCGTTCCAGTCGCGGGCATTGATGTCATCGTCCGTGACTATGACGAACTTGGTATACATGAACTGTCGCAGGAACGACCACACACCCAGCATTACGCGCTTGGCATGGCCGGGGTACTGCTTCTTCATGGTCACCACCGCCATGCGGTAGGAGCAGCCTTCGGGCGGCAGGTAGAAGTCGGTGATCTCCGGGAACTGCTTCTGCAGGATCGGCACGAAGACTTCGTTCAGCGCCACGCCGAGGATCGCCGGCTCATCCGGCGGCCGGCCGGTGTAGGTGCTGTGGTAGATCGGCTTTTGCCGGCGAGTGATGCGCTCGACGGTGAACACCGGGAAGCGGTCCACCTCGTTGTAGTAGCCGGTGTGGTCGCCGTACGGGCCTTCGTCGGCCATCTCGCCGGGATGGATCACCCCTTCGAGGACGATCTCGGCGCTGGCAGGCACCTGCAGGTCACTGCCGACGCACTTCACCAGCTCGGTCTTGTGCCCACGCAGCAGGCCTGCGAAGGCGTATTCGGAAAGGGTGTCCGGCACCGGGGTGACGGCGCCAAGGATAGTCGCCGGGTCCGCGCCCAGGGCCACGGCCACCGGGTAGGGCTTGTCCGGGTGCTTCTGGCACCACTCGCGGTAGTCCAGCGCGCCGCCACGATGGCTGAGCCAGCGCATGATCACCTTGTTGCGGCCGATGACCTGCTGGCGGTAGATGCCCAGGTTCTGGCGTTCCTTGTTCGGCCCGCGGGTAACGGTGAGGCCCCAGGTGATCAGCGGCGCGACGTCGCCGGGCCAGCAGGTCTGTACCGGCAGCTTCGACAGGTCGACGTCGTCGCCCTCCTCGATCACTTCCTGGCACGGCGCGTCCTTGAGGACCTTCGGCGCCATGCTGATGACCTTCTTGAAGATCGGCAGCTTCGACCAGGCGTCCTTGAGCCCCTTGGGCGGCTCCGGCTCCTTGAGGAAGGCCAGCAGCTTGCCGATCTCGCGCAGCTCGGAGACGTCCTCCGCGCCCATCCCCAGGGCCACGCGCTCGGGCGTGCCGAACAGGTTGCCGAGCACGGGGATGTCGTAGCCGGTGGGTTTTTCGAACAGCAGGGCCGGGCCCTTGGCGCGCAGGGTGCGGTCGCACACCTCGGTCATTTCCAGCACGGGGGAAACCGGCGCCTGGATGCGCTTGAGCTGTCCACGCTGCTCCAGGGCGGCGATGAACTCGCGCAGGTCGCGATACTGCATGAGGGTCTCGATGCGAAGGTGAAGATGCGACAGTTTAGCCGCTAACAACGCCTCGCAGAAACACGAAGGCCGGGTTTCCCCGGCCTTGTGGCATTCAAAAGCGCGTAGCGTCGCTGACAAATCCGAGCGAAGCGGTTCTGGCTAGGCGCCTGGCCGCAGACAGTACTTCTCGTAGGGCAAGGCCAGGCAACAACGCCAGAACGGATTTGTCGGCGGCGCTTACTTGCTGCGCTTCATGGAGTCGAAGAACTCATCGTTGGTCTTGGTCTGCTTGAGCTTGTCGAGCAGGAATTCGACCGCGGCGATCTCATCCATCGGGTGCAAGATCTTGCGCAGGATCCACATGCGCTGCAGCTCTTCCTCACCGGTGAGCAGCTCTTCGCGACGGGTGCCGGAGCGATTGATGTTGATCGCCGGGAACACGCGCTTCTCGGAGATGCGACGGTCGAGGATGAGTTCCGAGTTACCGGTGCCCTTGAATTCCTCGTAGATCACTTCGTCCATCTTCGAGCCGGTTTCGATCAGCGCGGTGGCGAGGATGGTCAGCGAACCGCCTTCCTCGATATTGCGCGCGGCGCCGAAGAAGCGCTTGGGCTTTTCCAGGGCGTGGGCGTCGACACCGCCGGTGAGCACCTTGCCGGAGCTGGGGATCACGGTGTTGTAGGCGCGGGCCAGACGGGTGATGGAGTCGAGCAGGATGATCACGTCCTTCTTGTGCTCGACCAGGCGCTTGGCCTTCTCGATCACCATCTCGGCGACCTGCACGTGGCGGGTCGGCGGCTCGTCGAAGGTGGAGGCGACCACTTCGCCGCGCACGGTGCGCTGCATCTCGGTCACTTCTTCCGGGCGCTCGTCGATCAGCAGGACGATCAGGTGGCACTCGGGATTGTTGCGGGTGATGTTCGCCGCGATGTTCTGCAGCATGATGGTCTTACCGGCTTTCGGCGGTGCGACGATCAGGCCGCGCTGACCCTTGCCGATCGGGGCGCAGAGGTCGATCACCCGGCCGGTGAGGTCCTCGGTGGAGCCGTTGCCGGCTTCCATGGTCAGGCGCTTGTTCGGGAACAGCGGGGTCAGGTTCTCGAAGAGAATCTTGTTCTTCGCGTTTTCCGGGCGGTCGAAGTTGATGGTGTCGACCTTGAGCAGCGCGAAGTAACGCTCGCCTTCCTTCGGCGGACGAATCTTGCCGATGATGGTATCGCCCGTGCGCAGGTTGAAGCGCCGGATCTGGCTGGGCGAGACGTAGATGTCGTCGGGGCCGGCCAGGTACGAGGAATCGGCGGAGCGCAGGAAGCCGAAGCCGTCCTGGAGAATCTCCAGCACGCCGTCGCCGGAGATTTCCTCACCGCTTTTCGCGTGCTTCTTCAGCAGCGCGAAGATGATGTCCTGCTTGCGCGAACGAGCCATGTTTTCCAGGCCCATGGCATCGGACATTTCCAGCAATTCGGCAATCGGCTTTTGCTTGAGTTCGGTCAGATTCATAGAAGGGGACGTAAATACGCTGAAAGGGGAATAGGGAACAAGCGTGATGCTTGAAGAGCCGTGCCGCAGATGACGGACAGGATCGCTTGGAATTCGAATAGGAAGTGCGTCGGCGACGGCTTGCAGGGGACAACGTAAATCAACGTTGTGCGCCCGAATTTAACACCCGAGTTTCGGAGCGTCTAGGGGAAAATCACCGCAAAAAGAAAAAAGCCCCGCTGATTTGCGGGGCTTTTCATGCAGGCTTCGACTCAGATGTTGCTGTCGAGGAAGGCTGCCAGCTGGGACTTGGACAGTGCACCAACCTTGGTCGCTTCGACGTTGCCGCCCTTGAACAGCATCAGGGTCGGGATGCCGCGCACGCCGTATTTCGGCGGGGTGTCCTGGTTCTCGTCGATGTTCAGCTTGCAGACTTTCAGCTTGCCCTGATAGTCCTTGGCGATCTCGTCGAGTACCGGGGCGATCATCTTGCACGGGCCGCACCATTCAGCCCAGTAGTCGACCAGCACGGGACCGTCGGACTTCAGTACGTCCTGCTCGAAGCTGGCATCGGTAACATTGACGATATGTTCGCTCATGTATTCTCTCCGTCAATCGGATGCGAAAAAGTGTCCGTCATCATATCCCGCCTCGGCCCGCACCGAAAGGCACAGCTGATTGAGTCTATCTATCGCTGATGCGGCATTCGCTGATCGGTGACACCCTCTTCATTGGCACTCCTTGCCTAAAATGGCAGGATGTCTCCTGTATTTGTCCGGACCTTCAAACATGCCCCATACCCCAGCCAAGACCTTTCCCTTGATCGCGGCCATCGACCTCGGCTCGAACAGTTTCCACATGGTTTTGGCAAAGGCCGATCACGGCGAGATACGCATCCTTGAGCGGCTCGGCGAGAAGGTCCAGCTGGCCGCCGGCATCGGTGAAGACCGCATGCTCACCGAAGAATCCATGCAGCGCGGCTTCGATTGCCTGAAGCAATTCGCCCAGTTCATCAGCGGCATGCCGCCGGGCTCGGTCCGCGTGGTGGGCACCAACGCCCTGCGCGAGGCGCGCAACCGCGCCGACTTCATCCGCGTCGCCGACCAGATCCTCGGCCACCCGGTGGAAGTCATCTCCGGCCGCGAAGAAGCGCGCCTGATCTACCTGGGCGTGTCCCATACCCTGCAGGACACCTCCGGCAAGCGCCTGGTGGTGGACATCGGCGGCGGCAGCACCGAGTTCATCATCGGCCAGCAGTTCGAATCGCAACTGCGCGAGAGCCTGCAGATGGGCTGCGTGAGCTTCACCCAGCGCTATTTCAAGGACGGCAAGATCACCCCGGCGCGCTATGCCCAGGCCTACACCTCGGCGCGCCTGGAGCTGATGAGCATCGAGAACAGCCTGCGTCGCCTGGGCTGGGACGAGGCGGTGGGCGCCTCCGGCACCATCCGCGCCATCTGCCTGGCGATCCAGGCCGGCGGCCACGGCAACGGCGAGGTCAATCCCGAGGGGCTGGCCTGGCTCAAGCGCAAGATGTTCAAGATAGGCGAGGTCGAGAAGCTCGACATCGACGGCATCAAGCCCGACCGCCGACCGATCTTCCCGGCGGGTCTGGCGATCCTCGAGGCGCTGTTCGACGCCCTCGAACTGAACCGCATGACCCACTCCGAAGGCGCCCTGCGCGAAGGCGTGCTCTACGACCTGCTTGGCCGCCACCATCACGAAGACGTCCGCGAGCGCACCATCGGCGCGCTGATGGAGCGCTACCACGTCGACCCTGAACAGGCCGCGCGTGTCGAGGCCAAGGCACTGGAGTCCCTGGACCAGGTCGCCGACGCCTGGGACCTGAACGACGACGGCCACCGCGAACTGCTGATGTGGGCCGCCCGCGTCCACGAGCTGGGCCTGGACATCGCCCACTACCACTACCACAAGCACGGCGCCTACCTGCTGGAGCACTCGGACCTGGCCGGCTTCTCCCGCATCGACCAGTTGACCCTGGCACTGCTGGTGCGCGGCCACCGCCGCAACATCCCGGCGGACAAGTTCAACGAACTGGGCGACGAGGGCGACAAGCTGATCCGCCTGTGCATCGTGCTGCGCTTCGCCATCCTCTTCCACCACATCCGCGGCACCCAGCAGATGCCGGCGGTGGCCCTCAAGGCCTCTTCCAAGGGCCTGAACGTGCGCTTCCCGGACGGCTGGCTGGCCGCCAACCCGCTGACCCAGGCGGACTTCGAGCAGGAAGCCGGCTGGCTTGCCCGCGTGGGTTATTCGCTCAGCGTGAGCTGATCTCCCCCGCGACAGAAAAAGGCCCCGGCGCGCAAACGCCGGGGCCTTTTCATTCCGGGCGCCAGGCCTGGCATGACCTGTAGGAGCGAGCTTGCTCGCGAACAGCCTCCGTTGCGGGTCCATGGTTCGCGAGCAAGCTCGCTCCTACTAAGAGCCTTGGTGCCCCCATGAAAAAGCCCTGCCGAGGCAGGGCTTTGGGTGACATCCGCCGATCAGCGCGAACTGATCACCGGGGTGCACAGGCGTTCGAGCAGCATCGCCTGGGAGTTGCGGGCGTTCTGGTTGCCGCTGGGGCTCTGGCGCACGTAGCTGCCGTCGGCCTGCAGCACCCAGGCCTGGGTATTGTCGGCCAGGTATGACTCCAGCTCCTTCTTCACCCGCTGCACCAGCTTCTTGCCTTCCACCGGGAAGCAGGTCTCCACGCGCATGTCGAGGTTGCGCTCCATCCAGTCTGCACTGGAGAGGAACAGCTTCTCGTCGCCGCCGTTGAGGAAGTAGTAGATCCGGCTGTGCTCCAGGAAGCGGCCAATGATCGAACGTACCTGGATGTTGTGCGACACGCCCGGAACGCCCGGACGCAGGCAGCACATGCCGCGCACCACCAGGTCGATCTTCACCCCGGCCTGGCTGGCCTTGTACAGCGCGCGAATCACTTTGGAGTCGGTCAGCGAGTTGACCTTGGCCATGATGTGCGCCGGCTTGCCCTCGGCGGCCTGGGCGGCTTCGCGGTTGATCATCTCCAGCAGGTTCTTCTTCAGGGTGAAGGGCGCGTGCAGGAGCTTCTTCATGCGCAGGGTCTTGCCCATGCCGATCAACTGGTTGAACAGCTTGTGCAGGTCCTCGCAGAGCGCCACGTCGGCGGTCAGCAGGCTGTAGTCGGTGTACAGGCGGGCGTTGCCGGCGTGGTAGTTGCCGGTACCCAGGTGCGCGTAGCGGCGCAGTTCGCCGTCCTCGCGACGCAGGATCAGCATCATCTTGGCGTGGGTCTTGAAGCCGACCACGCCGTAGATCACCACGGCGCCGGCCTGCTGCAGGCGGCTGGCCAGCTGCAGGTTGGATTCTTCATCGAAGCGTGCGCGCAGCTCGATCACCACGGTGACTTCCTTGCCGTTGCGCGCGGCTTCCACCAGCGCGTCGACGATCTCGGAGTTGGCGCCGGAACGGTACAGCGTCTGCTTGATCGCCAGGACGCTCGGGTCCTTGGCGGCCTGGCGCAGCAGGTCGATCACCGGGGTGAAGGACTCGAACGGGTGCATCAGCAGCACGTCGAGCTTGCCCAGCACGTTGAACAGGTTTTCCTTCTTCTGCAGCAGCTTCGGGATCGCCGGGGTGAACGGCGGGTACTGCAGCTCCGGATGGCTGGCGAGGCCGGTAACGCTGAACAGGCGGGTCAGGTTGACCGGGCCGCTGACCTTGTACAGCTCGCTTTCGGCCAGGCCGAACTGCTTGAGCAGGTAGTTGGACAGGTGCGTCGGACAGGTGTCCACCACCTCCAGGCGCACGGCGTCGCCGTAACGGCGCGAGAACAGTTCGCCGCGCAGCGCGCGGGCCAGGTCCTCGACATCCTCGGCGTCCACCGAGAGGTCGGCGTTACGGGTCAGGCGGAACTGGTAGCAGCCTTTCACCTTCATGCCGTGGAACAGATCGTCGGCATGGGCGTGGATCATCGACGACAGGAACACGTAGTTGTCGCCGGCGCCGGCAACGTCTTCCGGCAGGCGGATGATCCGCGGCAGCGAGCGCGGCGCCGGGATGATCGCCAGGCCGGAGTCGCGGCCGAAGGCATCCAGGCCTTCGAGCTCGACCATGAAGTTCAGGCTCTTGTTCACCAGCAGCGGGAACGGGTGGGTCGGATCGAGGCCGATGGGGGTGACGATCGGCGCGATCTCGTCGCGGAAGAAGCGGCGTACCCAGGCCTTGATCTTCGGCGTCCAGTAGCGGCGGCGGATGAAGCGGATGTCGTGCTTGGCCAGCTCCGGCAGCAGGATGTCGTTGAGGATGCTGTACTGGCGGGCGACCTGCTCGTGCACCTGCTCGCTGATGCGCGCCAGCGCCTGGTGCGGCAGCAGGCCGTCGGCGCCGGCCTGTTCGCGGGCGAAGGTGATCTGCTTCTTCAGGCCGGCGACGCGGATCTCGAAGAATTCGTCGAGGTTGCTGGAGAAGATCAGCAGGAACTTCAGGCGCTCCAGCAGCGGGTAGGACTCATCCAGTGCCTGTTCCAGCACGCGGATGTTGAACTGCAGCTGCGAGAGCTCGCGATGAATGTAGAGGGCACTGTCGTCCACGTTGACCGCAGGAGCGGCCACCTCCGGAGGAGGAGGCGTCGCCTCGGTGGTCTCGGCCACGACGACTTCGGTGGATTCAGCTTCGATAACTTCGGTTTCGCTAAGGCCTTCGGTATTCATCGCAAGTCTCGTCGGCGGGGGTCAGCCCCCCTTTTTCAATTGTTCTGCAGCGCGTTTGGCGAAGTAGGTCAGGATGCCATCTGCACCGGCGCGTTTGAAGGCCAGCAGCGATTCCAGGATGACCGCCTCGCTGAGCCAGCCGTTCTGGATGGCGGCCATGTGCATCGCGTACTCGCCGCTGACCTGGTAGACAAAGGTCGGCGCGCGGAATTCGTCCTTCGCCCGTCGAACGATGTCGAGATACGGCATGCCCGGTTTGACCATGATCATGTCGGCGCCTTCGGCGAGGTCGGCGTAGATCTCGTGCAGCGCTTCGTCGCTGTTGGCCGGGTCCATCTGGTAAGTGGCCTTGTTGCCCTTGCCCAGGTTGGCGGCCGAACCGACGGCGTCGCGGAACGGGCCGTAGTAGGCGCTGGCGTACTTGGCCGAATAGGCCATGATGCGCGTGTTGACGTGGCCGGTCGACTCCAGGGCTTCGCGGATGGCGCCGATGCGGCCGTCCATCATGTCCGACGGGGCAACCACCTGGGCGCCGGCTTCGGCGTGGGACAGCGCCTGCTTGACCAGCACGTCGACGGACATGTCGTTCAGCACGTAGCCGTCCTCATCGAGGATGCCGTCCTGGCCGTGGCTGGTGAAGGGGTCCAGGGCGACGTCGGTGATGATCCCCAGCTCCGGGAAGCGCTCGCGCAGGGCCCGGGTGGCGCGCTGGGCGATGCCGTCGGGGTTGAAGGCTTCGGCGCCGTCGAGGGACTTCTTCTCCAGCGGGGTCACCGGGAACAGCGCGACGGCCGGAATGCCCAGCTCCACCAGCTCCTCGGCTTCCTTGAGCAGCAGGTCGATGGACATGCGCTCCACACCCGGCATCGAGGCCACCGCCTCGCGCTGGTTCTTGCCGTCGAGGACGAACACCGGAAGGATCAGGTCATTGGTGGTCAGCACGTTCTCGCGCACCAGACGACGGGAAAAGTCGTCACGGCGATTGCGGCGCAGGCGGGTGAAAGGGAAGGCACGATCGGCAGGAATGAAGCTCACGGCGTACTCCAGGGCCTGGACAGACAGGCACAGTGTGACAGTTATAGCCGTGAATTATGACCGATTGGTAACAAGCGGTAACAGTGACCCTTGGTCGCGGCATCCTGCCACACCGGCTGGCGGCCGGAGGGAGTTGCCCCAGGTCAGGGGCGCGACTGGCACGCCTTCCCCCGGAGCGACAACCGAGTTAGGCTTCGCCTTCATTTCGCTGCGTTGCCTCGATAATGCTTCAACAATTCCTGCAGGATTTCGGCTATATCGCCCTGTTCCTCGGCACCTTCTTCGAGGGCGAGACCATTCTGGTTCTGGCCGGGTTCCTGGCATTTCGCGGCTACATGCAGCTCGAATACGTGATCGCCGTGGCCTTCCTCGGCAGTTACGCGGGCGACCAGCTGTGGTACTTCCTCGGCCGCCGCCATGGCCGCAAGCTGCTCGCGCGCAAGCCGCGCTGGCAGCAGATGGGCGACAAGGCGCTGGAACACGTGCGCCGTCGCCCGGACATGTGGGTGCTGAGCTTCCGCTTCGTCTACGGCCTGCGCACGGTAATGCCGGTAGCCATCGGCCTGTCCGGCTATCCGCCGGGACGCTACCTGCTGCTCAACGGCATCGGCGCCATCGTCTGGGCCACCGCGCTGGGCTCGGCAGCCTACTACTTTGGTAGCGTGCTCGAAGGCGTGCTGGGCAACATCAAGAAGTACGAATTGATGGTGCTCGGCGGCCTGATCGTCATCGGCCTGCTGCTCTGGCTGCGCCGCCGCTTCAAGAGCGCCAGCAAGGCCTGAGTCAGGCGGCCAGGGTCAGCCGCTCGGCGCGCCGCAGACCGAGCAGCCCGATCAGGCTCCCCAGCGTGTAGAACGCCAGCGCCCAAGGCGTCCACTGCGGCAGCTCAATCCCACCCCACAGCGCCAGTGCCGCCAGCGCCGGCACGTTGAGCGCCAGGCGCAGCACTTCCATGCGCAGCGCCCAGGCGCGGTTCTCCAGCCAGCAGCCGATGGCGTAAAGCCCGAAGGCCATCCAGCTCCAGCCGATCAGCAGCGGCAACACCTGCCAGCCTTCCCCCACGCCCAGCAGCCAGGTGCCGATCACCACGTAGGTCGCAAACTGCATACCGGCGTACCACTGCCTGCCCCGCGTGAGCGGCACCTCGAACTTGCGGAAAGCCGCCAGGTCCGGCTTGGCCATGGGATAGCGCTGGGCGACGTCCTCCGGGCGCCAGCCGGTACGCATGAACCAGATGCGCAGCTTGTCCCGGACGCTGCCGGCGCGGCGCGCATCGTTCCACAGGTGCGCGTAGACCTGCAGGTTGGCCCACAGTGGGTTCCAGCTGGCCAGCGGCACGCTCACGCCGAACACCACCGGCTCCTCGTCCAGCTCCTCCTGGAAGGTGCCGAACAGACGGTCCCAGAGGATGAACACGCCGCCGTAGTTGCGATCCATGTACACCGGGTTCTGCGCGTGGTGCACGCGATGGTTGGACGGGGTGATGAAGACCCACTCGAACACGCCGAGCTTGGGAATGTGCCGGGTGTGCACCCAGAATTGATACAGCAGGTTCAGCGCGCCGACGCTGAGGAACACCAGCGGCGGCACGCCGGCCACCGCCATCGGCAGGTAGAAGATCCAGCCGAAGATGAATCCGGTGCTGGTCTGGCGCAACGCCGTGGAGAGGTTGTACTCCTCGCTCTGGTGGTGCACCGAATGCGCCGCCCAGAGCACATTGCGCTCGTGGCCCAGGCGGTGGTTCCAGTAGTAGCAGAAGTCGTAGAAGACAAAGGCGAAGGCCCAGACCGACAGGCTCCCCGCCGACAGCTCGAACAGTGCAAGCTGTTGCCAGGCCAGGGTGTAGGTCACCACCGCGAGCCCCTTGCTCAGCAGTCCGCTGGTGGTGGACAGCACCCCGGCGCTGAGGCTGTTCAGCGCATCGCTCAGGCGATAGGTGCTGATGCCCCGCCAGCGGTCCGCGAGCAACTCGATCGCGATCAGGAGGAAAAAGAAGGGTACGGCGAAGAGGATGTAGTTCATGGCGCGGCCGAGTCGTTATGCTTGTGGGTAAGGCCCTGGTTTCATCGATCCTAGCCTCTTGCCCCGCGCCGGCCCCGACCGCCGGCGACAACCCGGGCGGCATATCGCGACACGCCCGGCACCCTCGAACAGGAGCAGTCCATGCAGAAGAAAGTTGCCGTCATCCTCTCCGGCTGTGGCGTCTACGACGGCGCTGAGATCCACGAAAGCGTGATCACCCTGCTGCGCCTTTCCCAGCGCGGCGCGAAGGTGCAGTGCTTCGCCCCCAACATCGCCCAGCACCACGTGCTCAACCACCTGACCGGCGAGGAGATGGCCGAGAGCCGCAACGTGCTGGTGGAGTCCGCGCGCATCGCCCGTGGCGAGGTGAAGGACGTTCGCGAAGCCAGGGTCGAGGACTTCGACGCGCTGCTCATCCCCGGCGGCTTCGGCGCCGCGAAGAACCTCAGCGACTTCGCCTTCAAGGGCGACCAGTGCGAAGTGCAACCGGACGTGCTGGCCCTGGCCAAGGCCTTCGCCGCGGCGAAGAAGCCGGTCGGCCTGATCTGCATCGCTCCGGCCATGGCCGCGCGCATCTACGGCGCCGGCGTGGAATGCACCATCGGCAATGATGAAGGCACCGCCCAGGCGCTGACCCGCATGGGCGCCAAGCACATCGACTGCGCCGTGGAAGACATCGTCGAGGACAAGGACCACAAGCTGGTCACCACCCCGGCCTACATGCTGGCGCAGTCCATAGCCGAGGCCGCCAGCGGGATCAACAAGGCGGTGGATCGGGTGCTGGAGCTGGCCTGAAGCCATTGAGCGTCGAATGAGCAAGCTCGCTCCTACGAAGAGCGGATGCCCCCCGTAGGAGCGAGCTTGCTCGCGAACCGATGCCACACCGATCTGCCCATTGAAATAAAAACGCCCGGCAATGCCGGGCGTTTTCATGTTCAGGCCTTGCGACTCTCCGCCTCGCGCATCAACCGCGTCAGCAGCCGATCCAGGCCATTGGCGAAGGCCTGCCGGTCCTTGTCGCCGTAGGGCGCCTGCCCTCCCCCCACCTGCCCCTGCTCGCGCAGGTCGGTGAACAGGTTGCGCACCGCCAGGCGCTCGCCCATGTTCTTCTCGTCGAACTCGCGGCCGCGCGGGTCGAGGGCATCGACGCCCTTCTTCACCAGCCGGTCGGCCAGCGGCACGTCGCTGCAGATCACCAGGTCACCCGGCTCGGCCTGCTCCACCAGGTAGTCGTCGGCGGCGTCCATTCCGCTGGGCACGACGATCAGGCTGACGCAGGCGAACGGCGGCTTGGCCACGGGTTGGCCGGCGACCATCACCACCTCCAGCTTGCGCTTGAGGGCGAACTTCGCCACCAGGTCCTTGGCCGCGCGCGGGCAGGCGTCGGCATCGATCCAGATACGCATCAGGAAAACCTTCCTTCGAAAAGCACGACGGCCAGTATCGCACTGGCCGTCGTGAAGCGCGTGGTCATCGCATCAGGAGGAGGCGATGCTCTCCGCCTTGCGACGCTCGCTGAGGTAGCTGCGGCCGTAGAACAGGGCCACCGCCAGCAGCGCTACGGTCTGGGCCGACAGCGAGTAGGCGTCGGCCTTGATGCCGAGCCAGTCGAAGTCGAAGAACGGCACCGGGCGGGTACCGATCACCCCGGCTTCCTGCAGGGCGACCACGCCATGGCCGGCGAAGACCACCGACAGGGCGCAGAGCAGCGCGGCGTTGACGGTGAAGAACAGCTTCAGCGGCAGCCTGGCCGAACCACGCAGGATCACCCAGGCGATGCCGACCAGGACCACCACGGCAGTGCCCGCACCGGCGATCACCGCGTTGTGCCCGGCCGGGCCGGCCTGCAGCCAGAGGGTCTCGTAGAACAGGATGACTTCGAACAGCTCGCGGTACACCGAGAAGAACGCCAGCACGGCGAAGCCGAAGCGGCCACCGCCGCCGACCAGGCTGCTGCGGATGTAGTCCTGCCAGGCAGCGGCGTGGCGCCGGTCGTGCATCCACACGCCGAGCCAGAGCACCATCACGCAGGCGAACAGCGAGGTGAAGCCCTCCATCAGCTCGCGCTGGGCGCCGCCGATGTCGATCACGTAGGCGGCCACGGCCCAGGTGGCGAAGCCGGCGACGAAGGCCAGGCCCCAGCCGAAATGCACACCGCGCACGGCCTTCTCCTGCCCGGTGTTGCGCAGGAAGGCGAGGATGGCGGCCAGCACCAGGATCGCTTCCACGCCCTCGCGCAGCAGGATCAGCAGGGCCGAGACGAAGCTGATGGAGAAGCTCAGCGAGTCGCCGCTCAGGGCCTTGGCAGCCGCGGCCAGCTTGGCCTTGGCCAGTTCCAGCTGCTGGGCCACTTCGCCTTCCGACAGGCCGTCACGCAGGGCCTGACGGTAGGCCATCAGCTGCTTCTCGGTGGCCTTGCGCAGGTCGGCGTCGACGTTGTCCAGCGAGCTTTCCACCAGCTCGAAGCCTTCCAGGTAGGCCGCCACGGACAAGTCGTAGGCCTGGTCGTGGTCGCCTGCGCGATACACGGCGAAGCTCTTGTCCAGGGTCGCGCTGGTGTAGTCGATCTGCTGCGCAGGGCCGCGGTGCTCCAGCGGCGGATGGGCGCGCAGGGCGCGGAAGCTTTCCGCTGCGGCCTCGCCATCGCGCTCGGCGACTTCGGCCGGGGTCTGGGTCGCCAGGGTACCCAGCGGGTAGGCATGGGCTGGATCGGCCTTGGCCTGGCCGGCGCTGAGGCTCGCGACGTAGGCTGCCAGGTCCCAGCGCTGACGCTCGTCGAGCTGGTCAGCGAAGGCCGGCATGTCGGTGCCGGCGACACCCAGGCCGATGACGTTGTGCAGGTCATACAGGCTCAGGTGATCCAGGCGCGCGCGGTCGGTCAGGTTGGCCGGCGGCGGCTCCAGGCCGATGCCCGCCGGGCCATCGCCCTTGCCGGCGTCACCGTGGCAGATCGAGCACTGCTGGGCATAGGTCTCGGCGGCGCGGGACGGATCCGGCGTGATCGCCGGGGTCTGCACCACCTGGTAGATGTCCGCGACGCGCGCCTCCAGATGGCGCGCCTGCTGGGCGACCTGCGCACCGGGCTGGCGTTGCTCGATGGCCTGCCTGAGGGCTTCAGCCGCCTTCTCCAGGTCGGCACGCTCGGGGCGGGCCGGCAGGGCCAGGATCAGCGCATGGAGATTGCCGACGAATTCCAGCTGCTCCTTGTACTCGCTGGCGTCGACGATCTGGCCGTCGGCAACGGTCGCCGGGTAGTCGGCGGCGAGATAGCTGAGCAGGTGAAGGGCTTGCGAGGGGTCGACAACCGTGTCGGCATGAGCTCCAAGGCTGAAAAGGCCGAGCAGCGGCAACAGCCAGACGAGAAGTTTGGAGGGTTGCATAGCGGAAGCTAAATGAGAATGAATGAGGTTAAATTGTCACCTCAGGTTTCCATCTATGCAAGGACAATGTCCCACGACACGGCGCCCGATGAGTCTTTGACGACACCGCGGGCGCGCTGCAAACGCCCTCAGGCCGGGGCGCGGCGGACGGTGGCGAGCAGCGTGGCAGCGCCCACGAAGAGGGTAGCGAAGGTGCGGTTCATCACCTTCTGCTGACGCGGCGAACGCAGGGCGCGCAGCACTCGGGCCGCCAGACCGGTGTAGCCGGCCATGACGATCAGGTCGACGGTGATCATGGTGACGCCCATGATCAGGTACTGGATTGCCATCGGCCGGTGCGGATCGACGAACTGCGGCAGCACCGCGAGCATGAAGATCACCGCCTTGGGGTTGCTGGCATTGACCAGGAAGCCGCGCAGCACCAGGGACAGCGGCCGGCCGATCGGGCGCTCGCCACCCGCGTCCATCGCCTGCGGCGGCGAGGTCCATTGGCGGTAGGCGAGGTAGACCAGGTAGACCACGCCGAACCACTTGATCGCGCTGAAGGCGAGCGCGGAGGCGGACAGCAGCGCCCCCACGCCGGCGGCGACCACGGCGATCTGCAGGGCCAGTCCGATTTGCAGCCCCAGGGCGTTCCAGTAACCACGCCAGAAACCGTATTGCAGGCCGCAGGACATCGAGGCGATGGCCCCGGCGCCGGGCGACAGGCTGATCACCCAGCAGGCGATGAAGAAGGCGAACCAGGTACTGGCGAGCATCTCGAACCTCACGGCGCCCGAGCGAGCGCAATATCTTGTTACGGGCAGCCAGTGTGCCCTAGTCCCGGCGCGCCGCCCAGTGCCGCCGACGAAGGTCGCATTCCTCCTCGCTCCTGCGAAAAACAAAAAGCCCGGCACGAAGCCGGGCTTTTTCATCGACACGGAGCGATCAGCTCGGCACATCCTTGCGCAGCTTCACCGGCTCTTCGCCACGCTTGCGCGCCATGGCGCCGCGCAGGCGGATGTTGATTGCCTCCACCGCCAGCGAGAAGGCCATGGCGAAGTACACGTAGCCCTTCGGCACGTGGATTTCGAAGGCCTCGGCGATCAGCACGGTGCCGACCACGATGAGGAAGGACAACGCCAGCATCTTCAGCGACGGGTGCTTGTCGATGAAGGCACTGATGGTCCCGGCCGAGAGCATCATCACGCCGACCGAGATGACGATGGCGGCGATCATCACCGGCACGTGCTGCACCAGACCCACGGCGGTGATCACCGAGTCCAGGGAGAACACGATGTCGATGATCGCGATCTGGATGATGATGCCCATGAAGCCGCGCGCCTTGCCGCCCTGCTGCTCGCCGTCTTCCGCGCCCTCCAGGCTGTGGAAGATTTCCATGGTGCTCTTGAACAGCAGGAACAGGCCGCCGAAGAACAGGATCAGGTCGCGCCCGGAAATGCCGTGGTCGAACAGGGTGAACAGGTCGGCGGTCAGGCGCATCACCCAGGTGATCGACAGCAGCAGCAGGATGCGCGTGCCCATCGCCAGCGCCAGGCCGAAGAAGCGCGCCTTGGGTTGCTGGGCGACCGGCAGGCGGCTGACCAGGATCGAGATGAAGATGATGTTGTCGATGCCCAGCACGATTTCCAGGGCAGTCAGGGTCAGAAAGGCAACCCAGATCTCGGGGCTAGTGAGCCATTCCATAGTGGGGGACGTCCGTCAGTGGGGGTGGGAAGATTCGGTCCGCGCCAGCGCGGATGGATTTCTGGAAAACAGCTTGGACGCCTGCCGCAACGCAGCAGGCCCCTCCATCACTCGCTGGCCTCGAGCTGGCGCTGCAGCTCTTCGAGGGTTTCCAGCGCCATCAGCCAGCCTTCTTCCAGTTCGCTTTCGCGCGCCTTGAGGGTGGACTGACGGGCCAGCAGGTCACGCAGTTCATCCTTGCGCGCGGCTTCGTAGAGCGCGCTGTCGCCCAGGCGCTCCTCGATCTCGGCGAGCTGTTCGTGGACCTTGCCCAGCTCCTTTTCCAGCTTTTCCGCCTCGCGCTTGTGCGGTGCCAGTTGCTGACGCAGTGCGGCGGCGGCCTGGCGCTGGGCGCGCTTGTCGGTCTTGTCGCCGGCCGGTGCGGCAGGCGCGGATGGCGCCTGGCGGGCACGGAAATCCACCAGCCAGCGGGCGTAGTCGTCGAGGTCACCGTCGAACTCGCGGATGCACCCATCGGCCACCAGCAGGAACTCGTCGGTGGTGCTCTTGAGCAGGTGACGATCGTGGGACACCACCACCACGGCACCAGAGAATTCCTGCAGCGCCAGGGTCAGCGCCAGGCGCATTTCCAGGTCGAGGTGGTTGGTCGGTTCGTCGAGCAGCAGCAGGTTGGGCTTCTGCCAGGCGATCAGCGCCAGGGCCAGACGCGCCTTCTCGCCACCGGAGAAATTCACCACCGGTTCGTCGCAACGATCACCGCGGAAGTCGAAGCCGCCGAGGAAGTCGCGCAGGGTCTGTTCGCGCTCGGCCGGCGCGATGCGCGCCAGGTGCAGCAGCGGGCTGGCCTTGGGGTCGAGCGAGTCGAGCTGGTGCTGGGCGAAGTAGCCGATGGCGAGGTTCTCGCCACGGCTCAGTTCACCGGACAGCAGCGACAGGTCGCCGGACAGGGTCTTGATCAGGGTCGACTTGCCCGCGCCGTTGGGGCCGAGCAGGCCGATGCGCGCGCCGGGCACCAGCTGCAGTTTCACCTTCTCCAGCACGGCTTTTTCGCCATAGCCAAGGCGCGCTTCGGACAGGTTCAGCAGCGGGCTGGAAATCTTGTCGGACTCGCGGAAGGCAAAGTCGAACGGCGAGTCGACGTGGGCCGGCGCCAGTTCTTCCAGGCGCTCCAGCGCCTTGATCCGGCTCTGCGCCTGGCGGGCCTTGGTGGCCTGGGCGCGGAAGCGGGCGATGTACTTTTCCATGTGCGCGCGCTGCGCCTGCTGCTTCTCGTACGCCTGTTGCTGCTGGGCGAGACGTTCGGCGCGGGTGCGCTCGAAGGCCGAATAGCCGCCGCGGTACAGGGTCAGCTTGCGCTGTTCGAGATGGGCGATGTTGTCCACCACGGCGTCAAGGAAATCTCGGTCGTGGGAGATCAGCAGCAGCGTGCCCGGGTAGCCCTTGAGCCACTCTTCCAGCCAGAGGATGGCGTCGAGGTCGAGGTGGTTGGTGGGTTCGTCGAGCAGCAGCAATTCGGACGGGCACATCAGCGCCTGCGCCAGGTTCAGGCGCATCCGCCAGCCACCGGAGAAGTCGCCGACGCGGCGGTCCATCTGCTCGGGCGTGAAGCCCAGGCCGGCCAGCAGCTTGCGCGCACGGGCGTCGGCGGTATAACCGTCGGCGCTGTCCAGCTCGCTGTGCAGGCGCGCCAGGGCGGTGCCATCGTGGGCCTGTTCGGCCGCGGCGAGGTCCGCCTGGATCTTGCGCAGGTGCACGTCGCCATCGAGCACGTAGTCGACGGCGAGGCGGTCGAGGGTATCGACTTCCTGGCGCATGTGCGCGATGCGCCAGTCGGCCGGCAGGTAGCAGTCGCCGGCGTCCTGGCCGAGTTGGCTGCGCAGCAGGGCGAACAGGCTCGACTTGCCGGCGCCGTTGGCGCCGATCAGGCCGACTTTCTGTCCGGCATGCAGGGTGAGTTCGGCACCTTCCAGCAAGCGCTGGGGGCCACGCTGTAGCGTAAGATTTTGTAGTCGAATCATGGCGGCGGAGTTTATCAGCTTCGCCTGGCAATCGCTGTGGGTGGTCTATGTCTGATGATGTCTGGTCGTATGCGCTGAAACTCTACGCCCGCCCTGGGGTTGAGCCGGCTTGCCTGGCCTTGCAGGAAGCGGGGGCGGACGTCTGCCTGGCGCTCGCGGCGGCCTGGCTGGGCAGCGCGGGCGTGGCCTTCTCGCAGGCGAGGATGGATGCGCTGGACAGTGTGGCGCAGGACTGGCGCGAAGACGTGATTGTGCCGCTGCGTTCGTTGCGTCAGCGTTGGCGGGAAGCGGCGAAGCAGGATACGGAACTGGCGCCGCTGCGCGAGCGAATCAAGCAGCTCGAACTGGAAGCGGAAAAGGTGCTGCTGGAGCGACTGGAAAGCGTGGCGAAGGATTGGCCACGGGGTAATGCGGAAGACTTGTCGCGCTGGCTGGAAGCAGCGACGGGTGATGCGGGCAGCTTGCGCCGCGATGCGCGGGAGACCCTGCGCACCGCGGCGAGCCTCTCCTGAGCCTTAGGAAGCGCTGGAGGAGGTGCTGCTGGTGGTGGCCGGAGCTGCCGGTGCCGGTGCCGGAGTGGCGCTGGCGGCAGGAGCAGCGGCAGGAGCAGCCGGTGCGGTCGGTTGAGCAGCCGGTGCGGCAGGCGCTACCGGAGCGGCAGGCTTGGCGGCAACAGGCTTGGCAGCCGGTTTGGCTGCGGGCTTGGCGGCCGGTTTGGCTGCGGGCTTCGCAGCAGCAGGCTTGGCGGCCGGTTTGGCAGCGGGCTTCGCAGCAACAGATTTAGCAGCCGGCTTGGCGGCAGGCTTCGCAGCGGTAGCTTTGGCAGCCGGTTTTGCAGCGGGCTTCGCGGCAGCAGCTTTGGCGGCAGGCTTCGCAGCGGCAGCTTTGGCAGCAGGCTTGGCGGCAGCAGTTTTAGCAACCGGTTTTGCAGCGGGCTTCGCGGCAGCAGCTTTGGCAGCCGGCTTGGCGGCGGGCTTCGCAGCAGCAGCTTTGGCAGCCGGCTTGGCGGCGGGCTTCGCGGCAGCAGCTTTGGCGGCCGGTTTGGCGGCGGGCTTCGCAGCAGCAGCTTTGGCGGCCGGCTTGGCGGCGGGCTTCGCAGCAGCAGCTTTAGCGGCCGGTTTGGCGGCGGGCTTCGCAGCAGCAGCTTTAGCGGCCGGCTTGGCGGCGGGCTTCGCAGCGGCAGCTTTGGCAGCCGGCTTGGCGGTGGGTTTCGCAGCGGCAGCTTTGGCAGCCGGCTTGGCGGCGGGTTTCGCAGCGGTAGCTTTGGCAGCAGGCTTGGCGGCGGGCTTCGCAGCAACAGCTTTGGCAGCAGGCTTGGCGGCGGGCTTCGCAGCAACAGCTTTGGCAACCGGCTTGGCCGCGGCGGCCGGCTTGCGGCTGGCCAGGGACTTGCCTGCGGCTTCCTTCACCTTGGCCACGCCCTGGGCCAGCTTCAGGCTCTCCTGTACGTCGCGCTTGAGGTTGGCGATGTAGGCACGGGTTTCGGTCTGACGGGCCTTCAGGGTATCCAGCGCTTCGTCCAGCTCAGCGATGGCGGACTTCGCCTTGGCCTGGGCCTTGGTCTTACCCTCTTTGGTGGCGTCCTGCAGTTTGGTGCGTGCGTTGTGCAGCTTCTCTTGTGCCTTGCCGCGTTGTTTCTCGAGCTTGGCGAGGAGCTTTTCTGCGTCGACGAGGGCCTGCTTGCAGGCACCTTCGAGGTGATCGATCAGGCTGTGGGACAACTGCTGCAGCAGGTGCAAAGGGGTAGTGACAGGTTTCTTGTTGGCCGACATGACGTGCCTCCTGGCGGACGTGGTTGCGCCCATACTAGCCCCGTCGGAAGCGGCTCGCCACTGTCCTGATTGAGCTGGAGCCCGCGCCGGGCATAATCTCCAGCGGATTTCACCGCCGAGAGAACTCATGCATCGTCTTGCCCTGCTCTGCTTGCTGGTCACTCCTCTGATGGTCAGCGCCGCACCTCCCAAGGACGAACTGGCCTACAGCCTGGGCGTGCAACTGGGCGAACGACTGCATCAGGAGGTCCCGGATATCGCCATCGGCGACCTGCTGGAAGGCCTGCGCCAGAGCTATCGCGGCGAGCCGCTGGCACTGCCGCAGGAGCGCATGGCGACTGTGCTCAGCGCCCATGATCAGCCGCAGCAAGGTACCCCAGCAGCCACCGCTTCCGCCGACTCCGCCAGGGCTGCGGAGAAGCGTTTTCTGGTCAACGAAAAGGCGCGCTACGGCGTTCGTGAATTGCCGGGCGGGGTACTGGTCAGCGAGCTGAAAAGCGGACACGGCAACAGCAATCCGCAACTGCGCGAGGCACGGGTGAACTACACCGGCAGCCTGGCGGATGGCAGCCAGTTCGATGCCAGCAGCTCACCGCAATGGTTCCGTCTGGATGCGGTCATTCCCGGTTGGCGTACGGCACTGCAGGCGATGCCTGTGGGTGCACGCTGGCGAGTGGTGGTGCCTTCGGCGCAGGCTTATGGCGCCGACGGGGCGGGCGACCTGATTCCGCCGTACGCGCCCCTGGTGTTCGAGATCGAGCTGCTGGAAAGTCGCTGAAAATAAAACGGCGCGATCGCTTCAAGCGCTCGCGCCGTCTTCACACCCGGTGCGTCGATCAGACCGTGGCGACGTTCTGTCCGTGAGCGTTGTGCAGCACTTCGATCAGGCAATCTTCCAGTTCGAAGCGTTCGTGCAGTTGCTGACGCAGGCTCTTCAGCTCGCTGGTGAGGCAGGTGCCTTCGCGGCAGTCGCCGTTGTCGCAGCGGTCGTTGAAGTTGAGTGCGTTGGCGGTGATGGTTTCGAGACGGGGATAAATCTGCTTGGCCAGTTCCAGACCCCGGGTGTCGCCGAAGGCCTGCGCTTCGTTCATCAACTGTTCGTAGACTTCGAAGTGCCCTGCCGACACGTAGTCGAGCAGGAGCTGGCAAAAGCTCTGCAGGGATTCGGCATTGGTCTTCGGCGCCTGGACACCGTCCAGGGAATCGAATGCCCGGACCAATTCATGTCGATCCCGCAGCCAGCGATCGATCAGCTGGTGTACGCCTCCCCAACGTTCCTGGGCATTACGGCAGCTCTCGAGCATGTTGTCCTCACTTCCCTTGTCGCCGTCCCGGCAATGTCCGCCCCGGGACAATATTCTGTCGAACCTCGGTACCCGCGTGATTGGTTTTCTTCGGCGGCGGCTTTCCGGCGGAATGGAAGTCCAGAGTATGCCCGCGCGATTTCGCCTTCAAGACACCGGCGCGCGGAAAATTCATACGAGCGTTTAATCGGAAGACCGCGGCCTCTCTGGCCTGCGCCAGACAGCGCAGGCCAGAGCAGAAAGGCCTGCGACGCTCAGCCGCGGCGGAAGAACTGGAAGATGGCGAACAGCGAGAAGGCGATGAAGGCGAGCAGGCTCCACTCCGGAATGCTCAGGCTGAGCAGGGTCCAGCTGACCTCGGCGCAGTCGGCCGAACCGTGGAACATGGTGTAGATGATCTTGGTGTAGGGCATGCTTTCGAGCATGTAGTCCAGCGGCGGCAGACACGCCGGCAACTGATCCGGCGGCAGGGTCTGCAGCCAGATCTGCCGGCCCGCGGTGCCGGCACCGGCCAGCGAGAAGAGCAGGATCAGCACCGAGTACAGCCGCGGAGCACGGCCATGCAGCCCGGCGATCAGGGCGAAGAGCCCGGCGCCGGCGAAGAAGATGCGCTGCAGGATGCACAGCGGGCAGGGCTCCAGCCCGACCACATATTGCAGGTAGAAGCCGGTGCCGAGCATGGCGGCGCAGGCGAGGAAGGCGAGGAAGAACAGGGAACGAGGGCTGGCCAGGTTCATGGCGGCTCCGCTGAATGGGCTGCTGCAGGAAGGGCGCTACGGTAGAGGAAAGACCGGCGCCGTTTCAAGGCGGCTGTCTACACTGCCGGTGGCACTCATCCGGGAATCCATGCCATGCGTCGTCCGCTGCCGCTTTTTGCGCTCCTGTGCCTGGTCAGTCTTCCGGCCTGCTCGGAGAGCTCCCTGGAACACATCCGACTGCCCGAGGGCTTCCACATCAGCCTGCTCACCGATCAGGTGCCCGGCGCGCGCGCCATGACCTGGGGCGATGCGGGCACCCTCTTCGTCGGCAGCACGAACGCCGGCAAGGTCTATGCGGTGCGTCCGGACGGCCGCGTCTCGGTGGTGGCGGAGAAGCTGAAGATGCCGGTGGGTGTCGCCTTCCACGAGGGCGACCTGTATGTCTCGGCCATCAGCCGCGTGGTGGTGCTGCGCGGCATCGAGCAGCACCTCGATAGCCCACTGGCTCCCGAGGAATTGCCCGCCCGGTTCCCGTCCGAGACGGCCCACGGTTGGAAGTTCATCGCCTTCGGGCCGGACGGCAAGCTCTATGTCCCGGTGGGCGCCCCCTGCAACCTTTGCCGCCCGGACCGCGAGCGCTACGCCAACCTGCAACGCATGAACACCGATGGCAGCACGCGAGAGGTGGTTGCCTACGGCATCCGCAACACCGTCGGCTTCACCTGGCATCCGCAGACGCACCAGCTCTGGTTCACCGACAACGGTCGCGACCTGCTCGGCGATGACCGGCCCGACGATGAGCTGAACACGATCAGCCGCGTCGGCGAGGACTTCGGCTACCCCGACTGCCACCAGGGCGACCTTGCCGACCCCGAGGAAGGCAGGACGCCCTGCTCCGCCTTCACGCCGCCGGTGGCCAGGCTCGGCCCGCACGTGGCGGCGTTGGGGCTGCGCTTCTACACGGGCGACCAGTTCCCGCCGGAGTACCGCAACAACCTGTTCATCGCCGAGCACGGCTCCTGGAACCGCAGCCGGAAGATCGGCTATCGCGTGGCCCGGGTCGAGCTCAACGAGGACGGCACGCTCAAGCGCCAGAGCGTGTTCGCCGAAGGCTGGCTGGATGCGGACGGCAAGGTACACGGCCGGCCGGTCGACGTACTGGTGGCGCCCGACGGCGCACTGCTGGTGAGCGACGACCAGAACGGAGCGATTTATCGCATCAGCTACGACAAGCCCTGAGAGCCTGCCCACGATCGGCTGCGCGTCGGCATAACTGCGTTAAAAACAGGCGAGAACTGCTCATTTACAACGCGTAGGACTCCGCGTCCTCGCCTGTTTGATTCGCTGGCGCTCACCCTTCGGGCCAGCCTGCGGCTGTTACTCCAGCTGGTGGTTGCGCCTTGTTCTGCTCTAGCTCGCGAGATCGTGAACAGGCTCTGAAAAACGAAAACGGCGCCCGCAGGCGCCGTTCTCTTGCAGCGGGGTCAGGCCCGAACCGCCACCGGCAACGAGGCCGACGGCGCCAGCAGGCCCAGGCCTTCCTGGAACAGCTGGTTGCTGCGTTCCACTTCGCCCAGCTGCGCCAGCAGACGCGCCAGCTCGGCGCAGGTCTCCGCGCTGCGCTGGCGAGCAAGGCTCGCCTCCAGATACTCGCGCGCCTTGCCCCACAGCTTGTTCTGCAGGCTCAGGCGACCAAGGGTGAGCAACAGTTCAGGATCATCTCCATGCTGCTTCAGCCAGCCTTCGGCGGTCTTCAACTGGTGCGCGCCATCGCGGCCACGGGCGCGGCCATACAGATACACCAGGCGGCTGTCGTAGCCTTCCTTGAGCGCCTTGCGCAGCACGTCCTCGGCCTCTTCCGGAGCGCCCAGGCGCAGCAACTGCTCGGCGTACGCAGCCACCAGCGGCGGCTGCGCGCGAAGATTGGACGGCACGTTCTGCCAGCGCTGGGTCAGCGGTTGCAGGCTGCTCTCACCCTGCCCCACGCCCCGCTCACCGGCCTCGGCAAGCGAAGCGATCCAGCTGCGGCGCTCCAGATCGGCCAGCTCGGCGTTCTGCAGCACGCGCTCCTTGCGCAGCTCGGGCAGCAACACGCAGAGGGCCTGCCAGTCATGCTGGCTGACGTACAGCTGCTGGAGCAGACGCAGCACGGTGGGATGACGCGGATGGTCCTGGTGCAGCTTGTCCAGCACCCCGCGTGCCTGGGCGACATCGCCCCGGTTGATCAGCAACTGGGCGCGGGTCAGGCCCACGGCCAGCTCGGCGCCCGGCTCACGCTTCAGGGCGTGGTCGAGCAGCTCATCGCACTCTTCTGTCTTGCCAAGCTCGTTGGCCGCGCGGGCGGCGCCCAGAAAGTGCGGCAGCGGACGCTCGCTCAGTTCGGCGGCGCGGCGCAGGTGACGCAGCGCCTGCTGCCAGTGTCCCTCGGCGAGGTCGCGCTGGCCGTTCTCCTCGGCCAACAGCGAACGGCGACGACGGTTGAAGCGCGACCAGGGATTGACCACTCGCCCGGAGACACCCAGCAGACGCATCACCAGCCGCACCGCCAGGTAGAGCGCCCAGAGCACCACCAGCAGGGCGAGGAAGGTCCAGAGGCTGGACTCGTAGCGGAAGCTCTTGTAGGCGATCAGCACATAGCCGGACTGTTCGGCGACGGCCAGCCCGATAAGGGTGGCGGCCAGCACGACGGCCAGGATCAGTACATAGACGCGACTCATGGCTGGGCCCCCGCGTCAGGCGCGACGGTTTCCTGCTGCGCGGCAGCGGCGTCGCGGCGTGCGAGGTAGGCCTGCAGCGAGCTGAGGGCGGGGCCCAGGTCCGGCGTCTGCACGGTCACGGCCTGGCCGCCCAGTTCGTCGAGGCGGGTCGCCAGGGCGCGGCTGTCGGCAAGGTCGGCGTTGAAGAAGTCGCCAACGATCTGCCGGGCCTGTTTCAGCGCCTGCTGGTAGACCTCCTGCTTGCCGTTCAGGGCCGCCCACTGTGCCTGTTCCAGCGCCAGGCTGAGGGCCAGGCGCACGCGGTCGAGCTGCTGGCCGGAGAGCAGCGGGCGGATGTCCTGGCCGGCGTTGAAATCGATGCGGACGTAGCGCGAGATGCGCTCCCACCACTGGTCCCAGGTGCTGCTGCCGTCGCCCCAGGCAGTGCTGGCGACGGAGCCGCTGTCGTCGGCCTTGAAGGCCGGGTTGAGCGGCTGCAGTTGCGCGGCCTGGTCACGCAGGGCGCCCAGTTGCAGGAACAGCCCGGTGCGGTCCGGACGCGGCAGGCTGCGCAGCGCTTCCAGGCTCTTGGCCAGTTGCGCGCGGGCCGCGAAGGCACCCGGATCGTTCTGCAGGCGCAGGATATCGTCGGCACCCTGCACCAGCTCGGTCGCGCTATCGATGTCCTGCAGCGCGGACAGGCGCAGCGCGGCCAGACGCAGCAGGTGTTCGGCCTCCGCCAGGCGCCACTGCTGGCGGCTCTGGCCCAGCACCTGCTTGAGCTGCTTGGACAGCTGCTGCTGATCGCCCTGCAGCTCCACCACCAGGCGCCGGCGGGCCTCGAGCTCATCGGCGGTCGGCAAGGCATCCAGGCGCTTGTTCAGCTCGCTGTTGCTGTTCTGCACGCTCTGCGCCTGCCCGCGCGCATCCTCCAGCTGGGCAGCGCGCTGCTGCTCGGCAGCCTTCAACTGCTGGACTTGCCAGATACCCCAGCCGCCCGCGGCGAGGCCGGCGGCGCCGACCAGCAGGGCCAGCAGGGCAATGCCGGTGCCGCCCTTGCGCGGTACAGGCTCACGGGCCGGATTGGTCGGAGTGGGAGTCTCTTGGGGAGTGACGGCTTCGCTCACAGATCCATCCTTCGCTCAGAAATTGTTCTTGTCGGCGCTTCGCAGCGCCTCCATCAGTGCCGCAGCGCTGGCGCCCCGACAATCGATCACCCGCTGCGCGCCCAGCTCGCGGGCCTGCTCGGCCACGCGCGGACTGGGCACGAACAGTGGCAACGCACTCACCTGCGGCCAGTCCTGCCCCGCCAGGTGATGCAGAAACTCCAGCCCCTGCCCGCTGCTGACCGCCACGGCATTCAGCTGTTCTTCCCGGATGCGCCTCGGCAGTTCACCCGGGGGATAGGACGGCAACTCGCGCCGGTAGAGTTCCAGATAGTCGACCGCCACGCCTTGGCCGCGCAGGCAATCGGCGAGGAATTCTCGGCCACCTTCGCCGCGCAGGATCAGCACCTTCGGATCATGCACCTGCAAGGCCTGCTCCAGCGCCGGCAACCTCAGCAGCGCCTCGCTGTCGTCGCCGTCCGCCGGGTAGTGCACGGTCAGGCCGTAGTCTTCGAGGATAGCCGCGGTCGCCGCCCCCACGCTGAACCAGCTCTGGGTCAGCGGCGGCTGCGGCCAGTAGCGGTCCAGCCGCTCAAGGCCCAGGCGCGCCGCCGGTTTGCTGACCACGATAACCGCGCAGTAGCGGTCCAGGTCAAGGATCAGGCTGCGCTCGGCCGGCGACTCCTCCCGCGGGACTATCGCCAGCAACGGCAGACTGGCGCTGTGGACGCCCGCCTCGGCAAGGCTGGCGGCCAGTGCCGCGCACTCCTCCTCGGGGCGGGTCAGCAGCAGCCGCCAGCGGCTCACGGGTGACCGGCCTCGCCGTACACCGCCGTGAGGATTTCCTGGGCGCCCTGCTCCAGCAGGTCTTCGGCCACCTTCACGCCGAGCGCTTCGGCGTCGGCCCGCGAGGCGCGCGCTTCGGCGCGCAGCAGCTGCGAGCCATCGGGCTGGCCGACCAGGCCACGCAGCCACAACTGGTCGCCTTCGAGGATCGCGTAGCAGGCGATCGGCACCTGGCAGCCGCCGTTGAGGCGCTTGTTCAGGGCACGTTCGGCAGTGACGCGTACAGCGGTTTCGGCGTGATGCAGCGGCTTGAGCAGCGCATGGATTTCGCTGTCGGCGGTACGGCACTCGATGCCCACCGCGCCCTGACCGCCCGCCGGCAGGCTGGCTTCGACGCTGATGGAGGAGCGGATGCGAGCTTCGAAGCCGAGACGGATCAGGCCGGCGGCGGCGAGGATGATGGCGTCGTATTCGCCGGCGTCGAGCTTGGCCAGACGGGTGTTGACGTTGCCGCGCAGGAAGCGGATCTGCAGGTCCGGACGGCTGGCCAGCAGCTGCGCCTGGCGGCGCAGGCTGGAGGTGCCGACCACGCTGCCGGCGGGCAGCTCATCGAGGCTGGCGTAGGTGTTGGAGACGAAGGCGTCGCGCGGGTCTTCGCGCTCGCAGATGCAGTACAGGCCCAGGCCTTCGGGAAAGTCCATCGGCACGTCCTTCATGGAGTGCACGGCGATATCCGCCTCGTTCTCCAGCAGCGCGGTCTCCAGCTCCTTGACGAACAGACCCTTGCCGCCAATCTTCGCCAGCGGCGCGTCGAGCAGCTTGTCGCCGCGACTGGTCATCGGCAGGAGGGTTACGACCAGGCCGGGATGGGCCTGTTCCAGGCGGGCCTTGACGTATTCGGCCTGCCACAGGGCCAGCGCGCTCTGACGCGTGGCGATACGGATTTCGCGAGAAGACATGGGCATTTCCGTGCAATGGAAGCGTGCAAGAGATTGCCCGCATCATAACAGCTCGCGCGCGCAGAAACCCGGGCGGCGGGCCCAGGCTTCAGGCGGAATGCGGCACTGTGTCGCTACAGGTTATGCATGAGTCGCCGTACGCCCGCGACATGCCGGCGGCTGACGGTCAGGGCATCGCCATTGAGCCCCTTGAGGTACAGCTGGAAGTGCCCCAGCGGGGTGCGCTGCAGACGCTCGATACGCTCGCGGGAGACCAGCGCGTTGCGGTGGATACGCACGAAGCGCTCGCCGAACTCATCCTCCAGCGCCTTCAGTGGCTCATCCAGCAGCACCTCGCCACCGGCGTGGCGCAGGGTCACGTACTTGTGGTCGGCGATGAAGAAGATCACTTCTTCCAGCGGAATCAGTTCGATGCCTTTGCGGGTCCGCGCGCTGATGTGGCTGCGCGGACCGGGACCGCCGGCCGCCGGGGGCTTGGTCAGCGCCGCCAGTTGCACGCGGTTGGGCCGCGAGGCCTTCTTCAGGGCGTCGGCTAGGTCCTCGCTGCGGACCGGTTTGACCAGATAGCCCACCGCGCTGACCTGGAACGCTTCCAGGGCGAATTCATCATGGGCGGTGCAGAAGATCACCGCCGGAGGGGCTTCACGCTCGCACAGCTTGGCCGCCACCTGAAGCCCGTCCAGGCCGGGCATGCGGATATCCAGCAGGACGATATCCGGCTTCAGGCTGTCGATCAGCGTCAGCGCTTCTTCACCATTGCTGGCCGAGGGCTCCAGGACGCGATAGCCGTCCATTTGCCCTACCAGCCGGGCCAGGCGCTCTCGCGCCAGGGGTTCGTCATCGACGATCAGGACATTCATAAGCTCAGGCTTCCTGCATGAGACGCGCACATGGATAGCGTAGACAGGTGTAGTGCCGTCCGTCACGGCGCTCGACGCTGAGACTAGCTTTTGGCCCGAAAAGTGCCGCAAGTCTCGCCGCAATATTTTGCAGCGCCTGCTTGGTCCCCTTCGTGGGCAACGTCTGCGTCGACTCGTCGTACGGGTTGCTCACGCAGAGCTGGAACACACCGTCACGGTAGTCCGCCTCAACCTTCACCAGACCGCCCTCTATGCGCGGCTGGATGCCATAAATCAACGAGTTCTCCAGCAAGGGCTGCAACGTCAGCTGGGGGATCGGCACGCCATCGGGCACGCCGTCCACCTGCCAGTCCAGCTGCAAGCGGTTGCCAAGACGAAACTGCTCTATGGAAAGATAGCGTCTGGCCAACTCGAGTTCCTCCCCCCAGGAAATTAATGTTCCGGGTTTGGCCAGGCTGGCGCGGAACAGGTCCGACAGATTCAGCACCGCCTGCTCGGCCTTGCCTGGGTCGAGCTCGATCAGGCTGGCGATGCTGTTGAGGCTGTTGAACAGGAAATGCGGACGGATACGCGCCTGCAGCGACTCGATCCGTGCCCGCAGTTCGGCCTGTTCCTGGCGCCGCCATTGGCTCAGGAGATAAAAGTAGCGTAGCAACAGGGTGGACATGATGAGGGCGATCAACGCATGGCGCAGGTAAAGATTCACCTCGCCGACGCGGGACATCGGCCCGCCAAGGGAGAGATAATCGGCCGCCGCCGTGCAGGCGAGTGTCAGGGCCACTACCAGCGCACAGCTGATCACCCCGGCGCGCCAGGCGGGCCAGCGCGCCAGCAGCGGGCGCATCCGGCACAGCAGGCCGGCCGAGAGCAGTACGTTCCACTGCACGAAGAGCGAGATCAGCGACAGGCGCACCCAGTTGAAGCTCGGCGTCATCGGCTCGGCCAGCACGATCACCAGCACCAGCATCTCGGCCAGCACCACCAGGCTGAACAGCGCTTCGGGCTGGCACAGTTCGGGAATGAAGAAGTCGTCGTCGGGTGCCGGCCGGACGCCGGTCTTGGCAAGTATGGGCATCGACGCAGTTTCCGTAAGCGCCCGCACGGCGGCAAGCGCGGCGTGCGACCAGAACCGGGAAATGTCGGGCAGCGCAAGGATCGGCCGGGGCCGCGCTGCGATTCATCGCCGCTCCCCCACCCCCAACCGCCAAAGCGCCGCCGGTTTTGTGCTTCAGCCTGCTATTATCGTCGCACTTTGCCCTTCATGCAGGCCGCGCGCCGCGCCTGCCCGTTTCCGCGAGAGAGATCCATGAGCGTAGAGAAGACCAACCAGTCCTGGGGCGGCCGTTTCAGCGAGCCCGTCGATGCCTTTGTCGCCCGCTTCACCGCTTCCGTCGACTTCGACAAGCGCCTCTACCGCCACGACATCATGGGCTCCATCGCCCACGCCACCATGCTGGCCAAGGTCGGCGTGCTGACCGACGCCGAGCGCGACACCATCATCGATGGCCTGAAGCAGATCCAGAGCGAGATCGAGGCCGGCACCTTCGACTGGCGCGTCGACCTGGAAGACGTGCACATGAACATCGAAGCGCGCCTGACCGACCGCATCGGCATCACCGGCAAGAAGCTGCACACCGGCCGCTCGCGCAACGACCAGGTGGCCACCGACATCCGCCTGTGGCTGCGCGACGAGATCGACCTGATCCTCGCCGAGATCACCCGCCTGCAGCAGGGCCTGCTGGGCCTGGCGGACGCCGAAGCCGACACCATCATGCCCGGCTTCACCCACCTGCAGACCGCCCAGCCGGTGACCTTCGGCCACCACCTGCTGGCCTGGTTCGAAATGCTCAGCCGCGACTACGAGCGCCTGGTGGACTGCCGCAAGCGCGCCAACCGCATGCCCCTGGGCAGCGCCGCGCTGGCCGGCACCACCTACCCGATCGACCGGACCATCACCTGCGAACTGCTGGGATTCGAAGCGATCTCCGGCAACTCGCTGGACGGCGTGTCCGACCGTGACTTCGCCATCGAATTCTGCGCCGCCGCCTCCGTGGCGATGATGCACCTGTCGCGCTTCTCCGAAGAGCTGGTGCTCTGGACCAGCGCCCAGTTCCAGTTCATCGACCTGCCCGACCGCTTCTGCACCGGCTCCTCGATCATGCCACAGAAGAAGAACCCGGACGTGCCGGAGCTGGTTCGCGGCAAGTCCGGCCGCGTGTTCGGCCACCTCGCCGGCCTGCTGACCCTGATGAAGGGCCAGCCGCTGGCGTACAACAAGGACAACCAGGAAGACAAGGAACCGCTGTTCGACGCCGCCGACACCCTGCGCGACAGCCTGCGCGCCTTCGCCGACATGGTCCCGGCGATCAAGCCCAAGCGCGAGATCATGCGCGAAGCGGCCCGCCGCGGCTTCTCCACCGCCACCGACCTCGCCGACTACCTGGTGCGCAAGGGCCTGCCCTTCCGCGACTGCCACGAGATCGTCGGCCACGCGGTGAAATACGGCGTGGACAGCGGCAAGGACCTGGCCGAGATGAGCCTGGACGAGCTGCGCCAGTTCAGCGACCAGATCGGCGACGACGTGTTCGCCGTGCTGACCCTGGAGGGCTCGGTGAACGCCCGTGACCACATCGGCGGTACCGCGCCCAAGCAGGTTCGCGCCGCCGTCGTGCGTGGCAAGGAACTGCTCGCCGCGCGCTAAGCGTGATCGGCCGCGCCATCCGGCGCGGCCGCCTTCCTCAGCAGGCCCAGCTGCGCCGACGACAGTTGCAGCATGCGCACCGCCTTGTGCTCCGCCAGGCTCGGCAACTCGGCCTCCGGCAGACGCGCCGCATTGGCGGCCAGGTTGACGATCAATGCCTCGCGGCTGAGCACCCCGCCACTCAGGGCATAGGCCGCCGCGATCAGGTTGCGCAACTCCAGCGGCAGGCGCCAGCGGGTCCGCAACGCCGAACCAAAGCTCGCCCCATGCTCGGCCAGCGCCGCATCGACTTCACGCTCACTGAGTGCCCCGCCCGCACTACTCCAATCCTGCAGGCTGCGCAGCAACGCCAGGTCACCCAGGCAGTGCAGCAGGCCCGCCGTGAAGCAGCGGTCGGCGTCCGCGCCCAGCGACTCGGCCAGCGCAAAGGCGGCATCGGCACTGTGCTGCGAGAGCTGCCAGAAGCGCTCGGCGCGCTCCGTCAGCAACGGATCGTCCAGCGTCGCAGCACGCTGCAAGGCCACCGCCAGCATCAGGTTCAGGGCATGGGCCACACCCAGTCGCGACAAGGCCTGCAGAAGCGTCTGGCAGGGCATGCCGACGTGCCGGGCGGCACTGTTGGCGGCGGAGATCAGGCAGGCGGTGATCTGCGGATCATGGCCGAATTCCTGCTCGAGCATCTCCAGATTGATGTCGCTGGCCTCCATGCAGCGGTTCACCGCCTTGCCAACCTCGCCCATCAACGGCGCGCCATCGGTGGCGTCCCGCTCGGTCTGCAGGAAGCGCGCAAGCGACAGGCTCTGCTCCAGGGCCGGCAGCTCGCAGACGACGCTCTCACCCGGCACCAGCAGCACCGCCCGCAGGCGCGCGCGCAGATTCTCCGCGTTGTAAGGCTTCACCAGATAAGCCGTCGGCGCCAGCGGCAGCGCAGCGCGAACGCTGGCGGCGTCCGCCTTCGAGCTGATCAGGATGAAGGGCTGGGTCACCGATCCTCGGCGCAGGGCTCGGACCTGGCGCAGCAGCTCCAGGCCATCGCTGCCGGGCAGCTCCTGCTCGGCCAATACCAGGGCGAACGGCTGCCGCCGGCAGGCATCGATTGCCGCCAGTCCATCCTCGCAGAACTCCACACTGGCATCGCAGCGCACGCTGAGCACCAGCTGGCCCAGCAGTTCACGGCTCCAGGGATCGCTGGCCGCGACCAGCACGCCGGGAGATACACTCATCAATCACCTCGTTCGAAACGGACGCCAGACGCCGGCACGAACAACCGATCCAGAGCGTTCCCTGCCGGTTTGCGCGTCCTCGGATGTCGCCGGCCAATGGCCTACGAAATAACGCGCAGCGTAGTCCAAAGCCTAGGCGCTTTCCCATGAGTGCAATCAAATTCAGGCACAAAAAAAGGCCCGCTTTCGCGGGCCTTTTCATTACAGCGGCTAAACCGTCAAGGCTCAGGCCAGCTCGTCGAAGCACTCGGCCAGGATGGCCAGGCCCTTGTCCAGCTGGGCGTCCGGAATGGTTACCGGCATCAGGAAGCGGATGACGTTGTAGTAGGTGCCGCAGGAGAGCAGGATCAGACCTTTCTCACGGGCGCGAACCACGATCTTGCTGACCAGCTCGGCGGCCGGCTTGTTGTGGTCGCCGCCTTCGAACAGCTCGATGGCAACCATCGAACCCAGGCCACGAACGTCGCCGATCACCTTGTGCTTGGCCTGGATGTCGCGCAGACCAGCCTTCAGACGCTCGCCAACAGCCTGCGAACGCTCCAGCAGCTTCTCTTCTTCGAAGACCTTCAGCACGGCCAGGGCCGCGGCGCAGGCGATCGGGCTACCGGCGTAGGTGCCGCCCAGGCCGCCGGGAGCGATGGCGTCCATGATTTCGGCCTTGCCGGAAACGCCGGAGATCGGGAAACCGCCGCCAACGGACTTGGCGAAGGTGGTCAGGTCCGGAACGATGCCCAGTTGCTCGGTGGCGAAGAAGGTGCCGGTACGGCCAGCGCCGGTCTGTACTTCGTCAGCGATCAGCAGGATGCCGTGCTCGTCGCACAGGGCGCGCAGGCGCTGCATGAAGGACTTGGAGTTGACGTAGAAGCCACCCTCGCCCTGAACCGGCTCGATGATGATGGCAGCGATGTCGCGCGGCTGAGCATCGTTCTTGAAGATGCGCTCGATGCTGGCGATCGACTCGTCTTCGCTGATGCCGTGCAGTTCGCACGGAGCCAGGGCGCGGAAGATGCCGCCCGGCATCAGACCCATGCCAGCGGAGTACGGAACGACCTTGCCGGTCAGGCCCAGGGTCATCATGGTACGGCCGTGGTAGGCACCGGTGAAGGCGATCACGCCAGCGCGGCCGGTGGCGGCACGGGCGATCTTGACGGCGTTCTCAACGGCTTCGGAGCCGGAGGTGACCAGCAGGGTCTTCTTCGGGAAGTTGCCCGGAACGCGCTTGGCAATCTCTTCGGCCAGCTCGATGTAGGGCTCGTACGCCAGCACCTGGAAGCAGGTGTGGGACAGCTTGGTCAGTTGTTCCTGAACGGCGGCAACCACTTTCGGGTGCAGGTGGCCGGTGTTCAGTACTGCGATGCCGCCGGCGAAGTCGATGTACTCACGACCTTCGACGTCCCACACGGTGGAGTTCTCGGCGCGCTCGGCGACGACCGGGTGGATCTGGCCTACACCGCGCGGTACGGCGGCCTGACGACGTTGCAGCAGGGATTCGTTGGTTTTGCTCATAGCTTCCTCAGTGGCCGCTCATCGGGCGACCGGATCAAAGGATGAAAGCGGGGAGAAGCCACACACGACAGCATACGATGATCGACTGTCGCGGCACTTGCGGCCCGCCGGACGGGTTGTCCGGTGCTACCACCGGAAAACGCCGGCGCGAAGGTGGCTGTCAGCTCTTGCCTGCCACCCGCGCGCCCACGGAAAAACGGAATCAGATACCGCCGAGGCAGAGGTACTTGATCTCGAGGTAGTCCTCGATGCCGTACTTCGAACCTTCGCGGCCCAGGCCCGAAGCCTTGATACCGCCGAACGGCGACACTTCGTTGGAGATCAGGCCGGTGTTGATGCCCACCATGCCGTATTCCAGTTGCTCGGCCACGCGGAACACGCGGGCCAGGTCACGGGCGTAGAAGTAGGAGGCCAGGCCGAACTCGGTGTCGTTGGACATGGCGATGACTTCGGCCTCGTCCTTGAAGCGGAACACCGGCGCCAGCGGGCCGAAGGTTTCGTCCTTGGACACCAGGGCGCTCTTCGGTACGTCGACCAGGATGGTCGGCTCGAAGAAGGTGCCACCCAGGGCGTGCGGCTTGCCGCCGGCGAGGACCTTGGCGCCTTTGGAAACGGCGTCGGCGATGTGCTCCTCGACCTTGGCAACCGCCTTGGAATCGATCAGCGGACCGGTGGTGATGCCCTGCTCCAGGCCGTTGCCGATGTTCAGCTTGGCCACGGCAACCTTCAGCTTCTCGACGAAGGCATCGTACACGCCGTCCTGTACGTACAGGCGGTTGGCGCAGACGCAGGTCTGGCCGTTGTTGCGGTACTTGGAGATCAGCGCACCTTCGACAGCGGCGTCCAGGTCGGCATCGTCGAACACGATGAAGGGAGCGTTACCGCCCAGCTCCAGGGACACCTTCTTGATGTCCTTGGCGCATTCGGCCATCAGCTGGCGACCGATTTCGGTCGAGCCGGTGAAGGTCAGCTTGCGCACGATCGGGTTGCTGGTCAGCTCACCGCCGACTTCGCCGGCGCTGCCGGTGACGACGCTGAACACACCCTTCGGAATACCGGCGCGCTCGGCCAGCTCGGCCAGGGCCAGGGCGGAGTACGGGGTCTGCGAAGCGGGCTTGAGCACCATGGTGCAGCCAGCGGCCAGGGCCGGGCCGGCTTTACGGGTGATCATCGCGGACGGGAAGTTCCACGGGGTGATAGCCGCGGTCACGCCGATCGGCTGCTTGATCACGATGATGCGCTTGTCGGGCTGGTGGCCCGGAATGGTGTCGCCGTAGATGCGCTTGGCTTCTTCGCCGAACCACTCGAGGAAGGAGGCGGCGTAGGCGATCTCGCCCTTGGCTTCGGCCAGCGGCTTGCCCTGCTCGATGGTCATCAGGCGAGCCAGGTCGTCCTGGTTCTCGATCATCAGGTCGAACCACTTGCGCAGCTTGTTGGCGCGCTCCTTGGCGGTCAGCGCACGCCAGGCCGGCAGGGCCTTGTCGGCGGCTTCGATGGCGCGACGGGTCTCGGCGGCGCCCATCTTCGGCACGGTGCCGATGATCTCGTTGGTGGCCGGGTTGTTCACCTTGATGGTCTGGCCGTTGTCGGCGTCGACCCAGGAACCGTCGATGTAAGCCTGTTGACGGAACAGCTTGGCATCATTGAGTTGCATGACCTGTCTCCTTTCGAGGAAAGCCTGTGGACGGCGGGTCTACCTCGAGTCCCCACCTGTCTTGTTGTCTGGAATGGAGAGACCGCAGTCCCTACCGTTCATTCACCCCGACCGATCCATGTCGGTGCCAGGGGCGAAGGTCGCCACAGCAAGGGGCGACGCCAGGCGAACGGCTCTTAGTTCGCTCGGCATGCGGACACGAAAAAACACAGACGGGGTCATTGCCCGGTCTGGTCCAGTTCGCTCACGCACGGATTCCTGGATTGAGTCCAAGAAGACGTCTGCCCTACAACCTTCCGGTACGCTGATCGACGGAAGCCGCACAGGGACCTGCTGCCAGTGAAGACAAGCGGTTGGCACAACGGAAGAATGTCATCCCGCAGGCTGTTGGCCGGCTGGTGTGATGCCAATTCTCCGGTCTCCTGTTGTTGTGATGGGGAGGCGTTTGAAATCTCAAACGAATCCTAGGGCCCTCAACCGCAAAGGGCAAGAGCTTGTTCGACAAAACCCACGAAGGTATCCGATGGCAGAGCCTTTTCGGAGCATTTCTACCGACAGGCGGCACTTTTCGTTCGATATCATGAACGAGCGTACTGCTATTGGACGCCCAAGCCCGAGATGCGTATGATTGCCGCCTGCCGCGCCAGGCGCGGCATACGCATCCGTAGCTCAGCTGGATAGAGTACTGCCCTCCGAAGGCAGGGGTCGTGGGTTCGAATCCCGCCGGATGCGCCAAATAGCTGTTTCGAGCAGTCTCCAACAGTCTACGAAACACCCTGAAAAGCCCGCCCCGTGCGGGCTTTCTTGTTTCTAGCTGTATCTCCTTATCTACCTCTATGCTTGACCGCCATGTACACCAGCGTGTACACCTGATGAAAATTAGAACCGGTGGTGTACAAGCATGAAGCGCAGCGAAATCAAGCGTCGCCCCCTGGCAGATACCGCACTGGCTGGCCTGGAGCCGGAGAGCTCCCCCTACCGGGAACTTGACGGCGGCGGGCTGTACTTCCGGGTCAAGCCCAACGGTCAGAAGTCGTGGAACTTCCGTTACAAGAAACCGGACGGCAAGTGGTCATGGCTCGGCCTGGGCAGTTACCCCGAGGTGAGCGGATCGACCGCCAGGCAGAAAGCTGCCGAGCTGCGCATTGACCTGGCGGACGGCAAGAATCCCATCGCCAGCAAGCAGGCCCGCAAGGCTGCCGACCTGGTGGCCGCCAATAGCACCTTCGAGGCTCTGGCCCGGGAGTGGATAGAGATTCGGGTGGCCACCTGGGCACCGGCTACTGCCAAGCGCACCATCGGCGCTCTGGAGCTGCACGTCTTTCCGGTGTTCGGCCCGCGCTTGTATACCGAGATACTTCCCATCGAGTGGATGGAGTTCTTCAAGGCTATGGAGCAGAAGGGCATCATCGAGCAGATGGGCCGGGTGCGCCGTTCCTGCAAGGAGGTCTATGACCTGGCCCGCGTCACTGGCCGCGCTGTACATAACCCTATCGAGGGGCTGAGCCGCTTCCTGCAGAGCAAGCCGGCGGAGAACTATGCCCACGTCAGCGCTAACGAACTGCCCTCCCTCCTGCGGGCCATTGCCGCTTACCCCCATGCACACGATCTGCGTCTTGGTCTGCGCCTGCTGATGCTTACCGGAGTGCGCCCCAGCGAGCTGCGCGAAGCGCGCTGGGATGAGTTCGACCGCAAGGCAGGCTTGTGGTCGATACCGGCCGAGCGGATGAAGAAGCGGCGGGCGCACCTGGTGCCGCTCTCCCGCCAGGCACTCGAAGCGCTGGAGCAACTGCACACCCTGACCGGTGCCTACCCTTTATTGTTCCCCGGGCGCAGTAGCCGAACCAAGCCGCGCAGCAACATGGCCTTCAACATGGCCTTGCGGCGCATGGGTTACGCCGGCCGCCAGACCGGCCACGGCTTCCGCCATATCGCTTCCACCACCCTGCGCGAGCATGGTTTTGCTAAGGAGCATGTAGAAGCGCAGCTATCCCATGTTGAGGATGGAGTGGCCGGGGTCTACAACAAGGCCATCTATCTGGAGCAGCGGCGCAGCATGATGCAGTGGTACGCCGACCACCTGGACAAGCTGGCTGCTGGCAACGTGGTGCCGGTTAGTTTCGGCAAGCAGGCGTAACTGCAATCGCAGAGATCGCCGCACGGCACATGATCGTGGTGAAGTCGGGCGCTGCCAGTGAGCACGAGGGTACCTGCTATTCCCTCAAGAACAGGCTGACGCCCTAGGGGAACCACAAGGCTGTATCAGAATAAAAAATATTGGTTCTTCTTGTTTACAAGGCAGTTGAGTCACATAGCTTGCGTATCCACCTCATAAAACGTGGATACTCAAATGCCGAATCTCCGCAATCTTGTCCCCTCCTCGGCTGTTGCCACCCTTCAGCCGTTCGATCCGTCCCTGATCATCATCAGGATTCCCGAAGTCGAGCAAATCACCGGCCTCGCGCGCGCCACCGTTTACAAGCGCCTGAAGGACGATCCGACCTTCCCTAAGCCGGTCCCGCTGAGCGACAGCCAGTCGCGTGGCGCCCCTGTCGGCTGGGTTCTGGCCGAGGTTCAAGAGTGGGTGCGTAAGCGCATCGCGCTCAGGGTGGGGGGCGCCTAAGAATGACGGACAAGAAGAAGGCCGACCAACAGGTCGGCCCCAAAGATATGCGTCCCCATGATGCCAGCTGGAACGTCCAGCACGCTCGCCAGCAGGGTCCTATCAACGCCTTCGATGCCATCCGCCCTCCTTGCTTGGAAAAAGCCAGCTTACTGCTGCTGGTGCTGCATCTGGCACTGCTGATCGGTTTGGGGGTACTGCAATGGACTTCGTAATAGCCTTCCGTGACGCCCTGCAATCCGCATTCGGCCCGCTGGACTGGCTGCCAACCCCTGATGGTGCGATTCATCGTTTCCACGTCCCTGGCGACCGGACCGGATCGCGCAACGGCTGGTATGTGTTGTTCCTCGACGGCATCGCCTCGGCCTGCTTCGGCAGTTGGAGGGCGGGCACGTCGCACACCTGGAGCAGCCGCAAGCCTGCTGATCCGCTGGAGACTGAATTGATCCGCCAGCGCATCGAGCAGGCCAGGCGCCAGCGCGAGGCCGAGCAGCACCAGCGTCAGCAAGCCGTCGCCGAGTATGCCGCCCGCCTGTGGCGTGATGCTCGCCGCGCCGATCCTGTACACCCTTACCTGATCGCCAAAGGCTGCAGCCCGTACAACCTGCGCCAGCGGGGTGATGTGCTGCTGGTGCCTCTGTACTACTCGGGCGAGCTGGTGAACCTGCAATGCATCGGCTCCGATGGGCAAAAGCGCTTCCTCTCCGGTGGCCGGGTGAAGGGCTGTTACTCGCCGCTCGGGATTATCACCGTCGGCCAGCCTCTGTACCTGTGCGAAGGCTGGGCCACGGGCGCCACCCTGCACGCCGAGACGGGCCACCCGATCGCCTGCGCGATGAATGTCGGCAACCTGCTGGAGGCTGGCCGCCACCTGCAACGCCGCCACCCGAACGCCGTGTTGATCGTCGCCGGGGATGACGATCGCCAGACCGAAGGCAACCCCGGCAAGACGGCGGCCATCGCCGCTGCCGCTGCCCTGGGCTGCGGCCTGATCCTGCCGACCTGGCCCGCTGATGCCCCCCTGCACCTCTCCGACTTCAACGACCTGCGCCAATGGCGGGAGGTCCACGCATGACCGCACCCTTGATCCCGGCACCCATCTATCTCGAACCGCTGCCCTTGCTGCCCGAACTGGAGAAGTCTGCACCGTACCCGATCCATGCTTTGGGTGATCTGATCGGCCAGGCGGCAAAGGCTATTGTCGAGGCCGTACAGGTGCCCGACGTATTGGCCGCACAGTCGGTACTGTCCGCTGCGGCAATGGCCGCCCAGGCACACGGCAACGCCCAGCGCGCCGGCCAACAAATCCCGCTATCGCTGTTCGCCATGACCGTGGCGGAGTCGGGCGACCGCAAGTCGGCAGCGGATCGCCTGGCCTTGCAGGCGCACCAGCAGTACCAGCGCGAACTGCTGGAGCAGTACAAGACCGATACCAAGGAATACCGCGACCAGCGCGACGCCTACCAGAAAGCCCGCACCAACATTCTTGAAAAAGCCAAGGGCAACCCCGAGGCGGTAGCCGAACAGCTGAGTGAGCTGCTGGAGCCTGAGACGCCGCCATGGCCCTTCATCCTCTCCGAAGAGCCGACCCTCGAAGGGCTGCAAAAGTCCCTGCTGCGCGGATATCCCTCGCAAGGGCTGTTCAGTGATGAGGGCGGCCAGTTCTTTGGCGGCTATGCCACCAAACCCGAGAACGCTCTCAAGAGCGTAGCGGGCTTGTCCAAGCTGTGGGACGGCGCTCCCATCAGCCGTACTCGCGCCTCCGAGGGTGAAAGCTCGGCTCGCTATGGCTGCCGCCTCAGTGCCCACCTGATGATCCAGCCCATCGTCGCCACCGAGGTACTGAGCAACCCGGTTATGCAGGGGCAAGGCTTTCTCGCCCGCTTTCTGATCGCCTGGCCTGAGTCGCTGGCCGGCACGCGCTTCTACCGTGACGCCGACCCGACCCGTGATCCTCGCCTTAGTCGCTACTGGGAGCGTATGACCTGCTTGCTGGCGCAGGAGCCCACCAAGGATGAATACGGCGAGCTGAACCCGCCCACACTGGTGCTGGAGCCTGATGCCCTGGCTGCATGGATCGCTGCGCACGATGCCATTGAGCGTCAGCTTGGCCAGGGTGGCGAAATGCAGGAGATCAAGCCAACTGCCTCCAAGGGTGCTGAAAACCTGCTGCGTATTGCCGGTGTACTGGCCGTGGTCGAAGGCCGGAAAACCATTGGTGTTGACTTGATCAAGCGAGCTACCGAGTTGGTGAGCTGGTATCTGGCCGAGGCTATGCGCCTGACCAACCCGAGCAAGGTTGATCCGCAGTTGCTCCAGGCCCAGCGCCTGCTGGATTGGCTGCAGAACAACCACTGGCACCGCTTCGATGCTCGCTCCCTGCAACGCGAAGGCCCGCCCTTCATCCGTAAAAGTGCCAAGCAACGGGACGCGATCTTGGCCGTACTGGTTGAACACCGCTGGCTGAGCTCTGCCGATGGCAAGACCTTCAATCTCGTCCCCTCTGCGACAAGTGCGACTTTTGCGACAGCCCGCACCACTGAGAGGCCGAACGCTTGCGACACGGCTGCGACACCTTGCGACAGTGGCGCACCGACTCAGAGTTTGTCGCAGCCTGTCGCAACGTTGCTGCAACCGACGAACCCAGCAACCACTGGGCTTGTCGCAAAAGTCGCAAATGTCGCAGCCCCTGCCAAGTTGCGGGGTGTGATATGAGCGCCATCGAACTGCTGGCACTGGCTCAAGCCAACGGCGTGCTGCTGTTGCTGGTCGATGGAAAGCTGACCTGGGAGGCTGACCACGAGCCCGACGCCGACCTGCTGACCCTGCTGGCTGCACGCAAGCCTGAAATCATTGACGCTCTGAACTTGGCCAACACTCCGCCGCAGCAAGGCTGGGAATGGTTGACGCGCCTCGCCAGTCTGCTGGACTGCGCGCCGGCCGATCTGCTGGATCGTGGTTTTGTGGATCACCACGACCTGGCCGAACAGCACCAACTGCACCCTCGCTTTGCTGCGAAGTTGATCCGCTCGCACCCGCAATGGTGCCAACCCATAGCGCCTAGTGAGCAGCAGACGCCGGAGCATGGGGAGTCTAGCGAGCCGCAGCACGCCCACCACACGGCGGCCACTGCATCTCAGGCCTGGCTCACGGCCCGCGATGCTTTCCATGCCCACGCCCTGGGAGGTTGTCCGCACTGCTATCCCTCGCTCGGGCGTTACTGCGTAACAGGTGCCGAGTTGCGTGCCCGTTATGACAGCACCGCATGGAGCTAACCGATCGAGCAAAACCTCCCATCCAACAACGCAAAGGCAAAAAATCGGCTAGAGCCCCATCAGACAAGGCGCTGGTGGCCCTGGCCTATCGCAAACATCCTGGAGCCCCGTAATGAAACAAAAACGAGAGGTTGAGCCTCACCAAGCGGTGAGCTCCAACCAGTCGCTGGCCCGAACCGTTACCGGACCGGAATGCATGAGTGCCTCGGTGCTTACCACCTGTCATAACCTCGACCACTCCCAAACCAGCGAGATTATCGATGAGCTCAGACAACAGACTGCAGCCATTCACGCAGACGACCTGTCGCGCGCCGAGAGCATGCTAGTGGCCCAGGCACACACCCTAGATGGTCTGTTTGCCAGGCTAGCCGTTAAAGCGCTGGGCGCTGGACACCTAGAGACCATGGATCGCTACATGCGCCTGGCATTGAAGGCGCAGAACCAGGCGCGGGCGACCCTGCAAACCCTGGGTGAGCTCAAAACGCCGAAGCAGATCGCATTCGTCAAACAGGCCAACATCGGCAACCAGGTGCAGGTAAATAACGACAGCAGCCCCGCACGCACGCGCACGCGGAAAAAACAAAATACGCAGAACGAACTATTGGAGGTGGGACATGGCGAACAGCTGGACACCCGAGCGGAAGGCACGGCAAGCGGAGCAGATCCGGCAATGGCAGCCGTGGCAAAAAAGCAGCGGGCCGGTAAGCGCTGAAGGAAAGGCCAAATCTGCTCGCAATGCTTGGAAAGGCGGTATCCGATCGCAGCTGCGGGAGCTAAGGCAGCTCCTGCGCGAGCAGAACGAGTGGCGCAACAACCTGCCGGACTGATTCAGCGGCTCAACAGCCGCTCCAAGCCATCCCACTGAGACCGCACAGGTGCCCGCTCGCGCGGGTCACTCAGATTGAGTTCCTCTAGGCGGTAAGACATCTTGCCGAAGTTGCACGCAGCGCAACTCACCACCAGGTTATCCAGATCATTAGTGCCGCCATACGCGTGGGGCAGTACATGGTCGTACTGCGCCCACAGCGTTTGGAAGCCTGTATGCTGGGAGGCATTGGTGGAGCCCCATGTCACCTGTTCGGGATACAGCTGGCAAACCCTCTTGCGCACCTCCGGACGGATCACCGGGATGCCGCAATAACGACAGTGGTATCCATCGCGCGCATGCAGCTGAGCCATCTGCGCTTTGCTCGGCATACGCGACTGCACGCGCCGGGCCGGATCATGCGGCTGATCAGGCAAAGGTGTCAGCTGCACATAAGGACTCTTGCCGCCCCAGATGGACTCCAGCCAGGCTCGGGTCGTGTCGCAATTAGCCAGCTGGAACAGTGCAGACGCCATTTTCCGGTGGCCCGAGAGATGCGCCGAAGCACCAGCATCCAGGTAGCGTGCGGTATCTAGGATCGCCGGAATCGGCTCGCGAAAGCAGTTTCTCATGCCCACACTCCCATCAGACTTCGGCAGAAGGATGCACCTGCAGATCTGCGGCCAGGCCGTTTCTGAGTAGCGCCACGATCGGTTCCGGAGTCAGCACCGTAACCACCCCGTTAGCCAGCGCTGGAGAAAGCGGACTGTAACCGTCGAAACTCCAGCGCCACTGACGCCCGCCCCAGAGCAGCACCACTTCCCCCTCATGCTCGACCATGGTTCCTTCCGGCAATACTGCCAAGCTCGCTTGCCAGGTGCGCAGGCTGTTATCGGTATTCAAGCGAGCGGCATGCAAAACCTTGTCGATACCTGCGGCTGACTGATCCTGATCCGGGAAGGCTTTCGCCCAAGCTGCCTTGAAGGCTTTGTAGCGCTCCTTCCTGCAGTCGCCGCAGGGGCGGTGCCCAGCGGCATAGCTGGTGGGCTCATCGAGAAAGAACAGCTCGGTATAGCTGTTCGGTGCCATCAACTCACGCTTGATGCCCTGGTACTCCAGGGCACAGGTGATCCAACGGTTCAGTTTCCAGGACCGTACGATCTCGCGTGCCGCATTGTGTAACTGGCCACGATTGCCCATTAGATGGCCTCGGGCTTTGACGCTATGCAGTTGTCCCCTGGGATTCATTCGATTTTGCAGGGGCATCACGGACACTCCATGGCAACGACCCATTCAATGGTTGTTGAAGCAGTAGCTCATTCCTCGACGAAGTAATCGCTGTCCAGCTGCTTCACTTCGTAGGTGTGTTTGACGCTACAGCCGAGGTTGTTCTCGACCATCAGGCGGGCCAGTTCCACGCCGTCGATCAGCACCACTTTGATGTCCAGGCCCATGGCAGCTTCACGCGCACCGGCAGAGAATTCTGAGGTGGTGATGAACACGCCTTTGCGCGCGCGTTGGCGGGTGAGGGCGCCGATGAACTTGTCGATTTCCGGGCGGTGTACCGTGTTGGTCCAGCGCTTGGCTTGCAGGTAGATCACGTCCAGTCCTAGCTTGTCTTCCTTGATGATGCCGTCGATGCCGTCATCGTTGGTCTGCTGGGTGGCACGTCCGGCTTCCTTGCGCGAGCCGCCGTACCCCATGGCAATCATCAGATCGACCACTAGCTGCTCGAAGAAGTTGGGCGTTGCGGCGCGCACCTGGGCCAACAAATCATCCGCCAGCGACTTCATCAGAGCCTGGTGCGCCTGGCTCAATTGCTCATCGGGCGTGATGTCTTCATCAACGCTGACTGGCAGCACTTCACTGTCGGTGCTGCTGGGCCGGGCCGAGTGAAACTCAGCGAACTCCGGGTAGCGCTTCAGCCAGCCCACGGTGATGCGCTCTGGACCTGAGGTCAGGGCTTCCAGCCCGCGCGGGGTGATCTGTACCTGGCCTTTGGCTGGAATGCTCAGCAGCCCAGCCTTGTTCAGGTAGGTGCGTGCCCAGCCCACACGGTTGTTGATTACGGTCTGGCGCCCTGAAGGCAGGCGTTCATGGCATTCTGTTTCGCTGAGTTGGAATTCGTCGGCAATGCGTTCACGCAGTGCGCTCAGGCCCAGCGGTGTGCCATCGGCGACGGCATTGAGCACTGGACGCATGACGCTCTGGAAATCTGGAATAGGCATAGGGCCTCCTTGCAATCAGCGAGCTAGAGCAGTCGGCGATGGGCCGCTGCTGGGCAGGCGGGAAAAACGTTGTGTATCTATTTGCAGCCGCTCAACCACTTCGTTCAGGCCGGCGCGGAGCAGGCCTTCCTCAGCCTCGGCGCGTAGTGCATCCAGCCATGGAGAGTGTCCGGAGAAGTGCGGCCATAGCTCATGGTCAGCGGCCAGCGGGTGGGGACGGCAGCGATCCAACCAAGATGGAATCAGACCCTGGTGATGGCTCAATTGGTACAGAGAGGTGGTGTCCAACTGCGAGCGCTGGAAGATGGCGCCGTGGTAGTGGGCAATGGCCAGAACCTGCAGCAGATGCACCAGGCTGGGGTGGTGCTCGAAATGTCCGCCTCCGGCGAGGTGGAAGAAACGGCTGCAGGCAGAGTAATCATCGCCCAGCTGCTCCAATACCAGGGCGTAGTAGCCCTCACTGTCAGGGCTGATTTCGTGAGTGTCCGGGGTGATCAGATAGAGCCGAAACTCGATGCCCTCCGCCACATGGCTGTGCTGCATAAACCACTTATGCAGTTCAGCCGGAGTCTTGTAACTGAAAATCTGCTGGTGAGCGGCATTGCTCGTACCGCTCAGCCAGCCGGGCTCAAGAGCGAAATAATGGTTGATCCAGTCGAGATGCGCTTGCTGCAATACCAGCTTGAGCTGATCGGGGTTGGACCACTGGTACGCCGTTAGCTGCAGCGAGGCCGGCAGCAGTGCATTGATCTCGGTGCAAGCCACGCCGTAGGCTTCAAAGGTCGCGAGCACGCGCACAGCCTGCCGGCGAACCGGATTGCGTCGGTCACTGATCCAGCCGACCAAGCGTTGCAGTAGGTCAATCCAATCCTTGGGGTTCATGGGGCTGCTCCTTCAGCGAATCGATGGTCTGCTCAGGCCGAAGCCTTTCTGCCGCGTTTGGCTTTGGGGGCGGCGGCGCGTTGGGCCTGGATGCGCTCGAGCAGCAGACTGGCGGGTTCGTCATTCGGGTCTTGGGGCACCAGTTCGCCCCGGAAGGCCTTGGCCAGGATGCTTTGGGTCAGGCGGTCGATACGGGCCTGGGCGGTGGCGACCTTGGCTTCCAGTTGATCGGCAAAGGCGAAGAGCTGTTCGACCGAACGAACAATCTCGTCTTGCTCACTCTTCGGGGGGACTGGAACAGGGCATTTAGCGAAATCAATGATCGACAAGTGTTGAATTGCCATTCCCTGCGCTTTGTCCAGTACAAAGCGCTGAGTGAAGTCGCTATTGGAAAGCAGCTCCAGGTAACTCTTGTTCATTGCCGTAGATCGCAGCCAGCAAACCGCAACGCTTTGATTGATACAAAAGTCTTCCTCTGTTCTGACTAAGGCCGCGCGACCGATGCTGCCATCCTTGGTAATGAGTAGGTCGCCATTTTGAGGACGGTCTTTGTCCGAAAGTGATTCGAACGCATCCGTCGTTGTGAGCCCGCACTCGACAAGCTCAAGCGCGAAGCGTTGAACATCCTTGGCTGTCAGTAACTTCTTTCCTGATTCAGACTTCGGCATTGGGCGAGTGAATCCGTATGTGATCCACTCGGAAATTTTCCCCCATGTTGTAAATGCCCAGCCCTCAGGGATTGCAAAAAGATAATCCTCATCAATCTCAGACTGTATTGATGACTTCTTTTTCTTGAGTTCTGGTTGCTCCTCCAGCAGAGCCTGCTTGGCCAACTGGTCTCGCTTGATTACATCTAAGCCTGTTTCTGATGCCGAATTTACTTCTCGCCATTTCTCCGTCAACCGCCCGGAAACCGCTGCGGCGAGGACGGATTGGCGGAAGCGTTTGAGCAGGGCGGGGATGGCGTCGATGCGAGCTTTGAGGGTGTCGACCTGGGCCAGCAGTTCATCGAGTTTTTGGGCGATGCGGGTTTGTTCTGCAGCTGGCGGAACGGGCACTAAATAGCTTTCCACGAACTGCTTGGGCACTCGGCGCAAACCAACTGCGCCGGTCATGTTTTCCGCGCCTTCGCTCAGGAAATCATGGCTTTTGACCAAGGCAAGCAGATACTTGGCCGACACCCCATCGCAACTCGGCCGAAGCACGAAAAACTCGCTACTACCAGCACCGATACCGTTGGGCATTCCTTCAACAAAGGCCGCCTTGCCGTTTTCAAAGCAGGGCGTGACCTTGGCAAAAATCACGTCTCCATCTTTGAAGTTCGTGTAAGCCTTCTTGATTTCACCCCACGGGCGCTCATCGAAACGCAGCTTGTCCCGAAAGTTGGTTGGCGCATGGGACATCGGGACGAAACCCGCTGCCAGCTCATCATCAAAGCTCTGTTTGGGATTCAATTCGGCCAAGTCTTCCAAACGAGCAAGTGCCCAGCCAGCCGGCAACTCACTCATCCCCAACCTCCTGAGCCACCGCCAACCCCATCACCTCCGCCAGCATGCGCTTCTGCTGCTCCGCCTCATCCCCGGCCCCCAGCGCCTGCATCAGCTGATCCAGTTCACGCAGGGCCTCGGTCAGCTCGGCCATGGCCTCACCGGCCAGCACCTCGGGCGCCGGCAGCTCGCTGGCATCCAGACTGTCGGCATCCTTGAGCCAACTGATATCCAGCGAGTCGCCGCGTTCGCGGATCTGCTCGCGGGTAAAGACGCGGAAGCGGCTTTGCTCGGCGATGCCCTCGACATTCTCGGCGCGCGGGCTGGTGCCGTTGGCATCGGCACCGTAGGCCTCCTCGAAGGGCTTGAGGTGCTGGGCGCCGAAGGGGGTGCGCTTGCCGAAGCTGGGCATGTTGGTGCGCAGGTCGTAGATCCATACGCTGCGGGTGCAGCCCTGTTCTTGACGCGGGTTGTCCGGTGAGCCTTTCTGGAAGAACAACACATTGGTCTTCACGCCCTGGGCATAGAAGATGCCGGTGGGCAGGCGCAGGATGGTGTGCAGGTTGCACTTGTCCATCAGGTCGCGGCGCACGTCGGTGCCGACGCCGGCCTCGAACAGCACGTTGTCCGGCAATACGACCGCCGCGCGGCCGCCGGGCTTGAGGCCTCGGTAGATGTGCTGGAGGAAGGCCAGCTGCTTGTTGCTGGTCTTGTAGGTGAGGTCGTCGCGGGTGGGGCCGCCGCCGCCTTTGGCGGTGCCGAAGGGCGGGTTGGAGAGGATGACATCGGCCTTGGGCAGGTTCACGCCGGCCTGGCCGAGGGCGTTGCCCAGGTGCACCACGCCCTCGGCGTCGCCCTCCATTCCGTGCAGCAGGCAGTTCATCAGGGCCAGGCGGCGGGTGCCGGGCACCAGCTCGATGCCGACGAAGGCCTGGTTGCGCTGGAAGGCGCGCTCACGGTCGTTGAGGTCGTAGTGATCGTCGCTGTGCTCCTTGATGTAGGCATCGGCGGCAATGAGGAAGCCGGCGGTGCCGGCGGCCGGGTCTTGGATCACTTCGCCGGGTTGCGGCCGGATGACACGGATGATGCTGTCGATCAGCGGGCGTGGGGTGAAGTACTGGCCAGCGCCGGACTTTGTTTCGCTGGCGTTCTTTTCCAGCAGGCCTTCGTAGAGGTCGCCGAGGCCGTCCTGACGGGCGCTGAACCAGTCGATGCCGTCCAGGCTCTGGATCAGCTGGTCGAGGTGGCGCGGCTCCTTGAGGCGGGTTTGGGCGTCGGCGTAGATGGCAGCGATCAGCGGGTCGCTGTTCTTGCCCAGATCCAACAGCATCTGCCGGTAGTGGTTGAGCAGGTTCAGGCCGGATTTGCCGGTAAGGTCCGGCCAGCGGGCGCCTGCGGGCAGCTTGTGCTCGAAGCCGCTGCCGTTCTGCACCTGCTCGTATTCCATCTTGATGAACAGCAGCAGGACCAGTTCGGTGACGTAGTCGCTGTAGTTGACGCCGTCGTCACGGAGGACGTCGCAGAGGCTCCAGAGTTTCTGGACGATATCGGTGTTGGTCATAGCGGACTTTCTCTAATTGGCTCATGCCGTGAGCCGAATAAATGGGCTATTCGGCTCACGAGGGAAAATGGGGTTTAGCCGGGCGCTTGCCAGAACGGGTCGTTTTGCCAGTCGGGCGGGAAGCCCATGGCCGGCAGGTTGATCTCGGCAAACTCGTTCAGCAGCTCATGCAGGCGCCTGTCCCAGCTGGTATGCGGGCTGACCTGGCGCATCAGCAGGTTGAGGATGCACAGCACAGTGAACATCCGGGCATGCTGCCCCTGTTGTTGCAGATGCTGCGGCCAGAGGAAATTGACCGTTCTGGGCAGCTCGGGGCGTATGCCCAGCTCGCGGTTCCACAACCGCGCGTGATGGGCGCAGATGTTGCGGATGGTGGTCAGGGTGTGCAGCCAGGATTGCAGTAGTGGGGCCGGCAGCTTCAGGCGCTTGGCGATGGCCTTTTTGTCGGCGTCACGGGCCAGGCCTTTGTACAGGTGCGAGAGGTCGCCCAGGGTGATTTCCTCCATGGCCGCCCAGGCGGGCATGAGGTCGGGGGCGTTGTAGGTCAGGGCGTAGTGCCGCGCGTAGCTTTCCTTGGCGCGCAGGCTCTTGAGTTGCTCCTTGCGGGCATCCGGCGCTTGGGAGGCATCGATGCGCTGGCATTCCCGCAGATGATCCTGCAGTGCCTTGTCCTGCTTGCTGCGAATGCTGTCGAGCAGCGCCTGGTGGCGATAGCCCCGCTGAAAGAAACGAGCGTCCAGGTACCAGTGCGAGCCGCATTGCGGCCCCATGTGGTTGCTGATGACGGCCCTAGTGGCGACTTCAATGCGTTCGATAGCGTCCATGACCAGCAGGCGCAGCCGACGATCGAAGTCGTACAGGCGGGTGAGCGCTTGTAGGCGCGTGTTCGGTTTGAAGCCGTGATCGGCATCTTCCGATAGCTGGAACGGGCGCATGTAGGGGGTAAGGCGAAAGAAGCTGACGGCTTCCAGAAAGCAGTGCGCCTTGCCTTCATCCTGAATGATGAGCCCGCGCTGCTTGAGCAGGGCCAGCTGCGCAGGAATGTCGATGGCTGGCTTGCCGAAGGGCTTCATGCGGAAAAACTACCGGGCATAAAAAACCCGCTCAATTTGTGCGTAGCTGCCGAAGCAACCATAGGCATGGCGGGTGTGTTGCGTGAGAGGTTATGCATCAGCGCATCGTTTTGCAAGAAATTTGGCACTCTTTCGCAGGCTCTTTGGCACTGCTCTGATGGACGGACGTCCACTAGAAAGCTGCTGCGAGCACCCTGCATGCAGGAAGTATGAGTACTGAGCTGGGCGGCTATCGGAGCGCTCATACTGCGGCTGACCACAGATTGTCATTCAGGGCTTCCAGCACTCGATCCAGGTTGCCACCCAGGTTTCGATCCAGGCCTTTGAGCCCACCGTCATTTCTGAACGCGTCGTTAACCTGCTGTGGATCGATGACCACTTCATGCACCAGCTGTTTGGCCAAGCGTTCCAGCCATCTGCGTTGAACGGGTGTCCAGAGCTGCAGGGCATAGATCTTTTGCATGGCCTGCTGCACGCGCTGCTCGAACGGCAGCAGGGCTTCTCCGATAGCGGCCTGGCGGATGTAGCCGATGATGCTGGCGGCGATCTCCTGGTTGGTGGCGTTGCGCCAGGCGCTTTGCAGATTGGCCTCGCTGAAACCGGCGTTGTCCAGCAGCAGGCGTACTTCGCGCAATTGCTCGCGGGTGAGGTCGCGTGGGCGGTTGACCACCACGGCCAGCGCGGCGGACTGGTTGAGCTGGTTACGGATGAAGTCGTGGAAGCTTTCCAGGTAGTCGGCGGGCTTCTGGTTCTGCCCGTAGTTCTGCTCGCGCACCTTGAGCTCGTCAGGGTGGGTGGCGATCACCGGGTAGTTTTCTGAGGCGAGCAGGGCCTTGACGCTGTCCAGCTGCTGCAGCAGACGGCTGTGGGTTCTGACGAAGTGCGCGGCCTGCTGTGGGCCAAGTTTATGCAGGTGCTGGTGCAGTTCGGCCGGCGGCACGCCCCAGGCTTCCTGCAGCTCGTCGAGCCTCTGCTTGAGCGTGGGTTTGTGTTCGGCCTTGTGCTGCGCCTTGCGCAGGATGCGCATAACGCGCTGGCCGAGCTGATCGAGGACGTCGTCGGCATGACTGGCGCCCTCGCGGCTGCCGGGCGCCTCCAGGCTGGCGGGGTTGGCCAGCTCGGTTAGTAGCTGCTCCAGCGGCACGTTGGGGTTCTTCACCAGCGGTTGCATGGTGTCGACCGCTTCCAGCGCGGCATAGAGGTCGACGGGGTCGTAGATGCGGAACACTGTCTTGCCGATGTCGTCGCAGCGGCGGGTGGCGCGGCCCTTCATCTGTTCGTAGAGGATGCGCGAGCGTACCCGGCGCATGAACACCAGGTTGCAGATGCTTGGCACGTCGATGCCGGTGGTGAGCAGATCGACGGTGATGGCGATGTTGGGGAAGCGCTCGTTCTTGTACAGGCGGATGAGCTGGTCGACCTTGTCACTCTGCCCGGTGATGATGCGCACGGCGGCTTCGTTGTACTGCTCTTCGTAGTGGGCGGCGAAGGCGTCGTCGAGCAGGCGCTTGATGCGCTCGGCGTGCTTCTGGTTGACGCAAAAGATCATGGTCTTCTCTTCGCCGAAGGGGTCGAGCTCCTTGGCCAGCTCGCTGCAAATCACCTGGTCGAAGGCCTCGGTGATCACGCTGCGGTTGAACGACTCGATGTTGAAGTCGAGTTCGTCTTCCAGCTCTGCGCTTTCCACTTCGCCGGTCTGGGTGTCGAGCACGCTGACCGTCTCGCCCCTGGCGAAGTGGATGCCTTCAGCGGCCAGGCGGGTGACGTAGCGAATCGGCGGTTCGTGGTCGATCAGCCAGTCGTCGGCCACGGCCTCGCGGTAGCTGTAGGTGAACACCGGCTTGCCGAAGATTTCGCTAGTGTGCCGCGCAGGGGTGGCGGTGAGGCCGATCTTGCAGGCGTCGAAGTAGTCGAGCACGCGGCGGTATTGCGAGAGGTACTGGGCGGTGTCGCGCAGGGCCAGTTCACCTTCGGTCATGTCCTGGTCGAGGGTGTAACCGCGGTGCGCTTCGTCGACGATGATGCAGTCGAACTCGTCGATGGGCAGTGGGTTGTCGGACTGGAACACGCGGCGAACCATGGACTGCACGGTGGCCACCTGCACGCGGGTGGCGGCCTCGGCGGCCATGTCGCCGAGCTCCTTGATGTCGTAGATCTGCGCCAAAGTCTGGTTCTGCTCCAGCGTCATGTCGTGGAAAGCTTCCACGGCCTGCTGGCCGAGGGCGCTGCGGTCGACCAGGAAGAGAATGCGCTTGAAGCGCTCGGCCTTCAGGAAGCGGTAGAGCAGGCCGATGATGGTGCGGGTCTTGCCGGTGCCGGTGGCCATGGCCAGCAGGCAATCGCGCTGGTTGTTGGCCAGGGCCTGCTCGACGGCCTGGATGGCCTTTTCCTGGTAGGGGCGCAGCTTGAGGTAGGCGAAGCCTTCGCTTTTGAGTTTGGCTTCGGCGTCTTCGCGGCTGCGCTTGAGCAGGTCGAGCAGGCCTTCCGGGGTATGGAAGCTGGGCAGCGGGCGGCCGGTGTTGGCCGGGCTGCGCAGGTCACGGAACCAGGTGCCGGACTGTTCGGCCAGCTGCTTGATAAAGGGTCGGCCGTTGCAGGCGAAGGCGAAGGGCACGCGGAATTGGCCGCCCTGGCCGTCGGCCCAGGGCTGGCTGAGCCCGGCCAGCTCCCAGGCGGGCTGCTGTTCGCCGCTCATCGGATAGTCGCGGGCATAGCGCTCGGCCTGGGGGATGCAGGCGCTGATGTTGATGCGCTTGCGCTTGGCTTCGACGATTGCGATGGGCGTAAGGCCTGCGAACAGTACGTAGTCGGCACAGGCCTTGGGGCTGCTGGTGGGCCATTCGGCGATGGCTTTGTTCTTGCCCTTTTCCGGGCGCGCGCCCTTGGCGTGGGTGAGGTCGAGGGAGTCGGCCTCCCAGCCGGCTTCGAGCAGCTGCTGGTCGATGATGATGCGGGTGAGGTCTTCCGACAGGTCGAAATGGCTGCTGGCCTGTTGGGTCTTGTGCAGTACCTGCTGAGTGGCCTGGGGTTTGGCCTCCAGCTCGTGCTGCAGGGCTTTGAGGCTGCGCTCGTGTTCGGCGCGCAGCTGGGCGAGCGCGGCTTCATGGGCGGCAGCCTGTTCCTTGTAGCGGCGCGACTCGGCATCCATCTGCTCGGCGAGCACGGCGTATTCCTCGGCCTCGCGTTTGAGCAGTGCCGTGAGCTGCTGATTGCTTTCCACCTGCTGGCTGGACTCGTGCAGCTGCGCCTTGAGCTGTTCGATCTCACCCTGCAGCTCGCGCAGCGGCGCGCTGGGGTCGCTGGGCATCACGAAGGGGCCGGGCTTGAAGTTGCTGCCGGCCTTGCCGAGAGCCTGGTGATACCAGACGCAGAGGGCGCGGGCGACCTTGAGGCCGTCGAGGGCTTCGCGGTGCTGGGTGCGGAACTGATGGGTGGCCTTGTTGCCTTCGATGCGCAGGGTGTGGAACAGACTGCTGATGCTGCGATCCAGCTGGATTTCGCGGCCGAGCTTGTAGAGCAGGTCGGCCTGGGAGGTCTGCTGGTCGAACTCGATGCCGGCGCGGCTGGCCAGATCCTGGGCCAGGGCTTCGCCGAGCTGGCGTAGTTTGATCAGGGTGGTGTTGGGATCGGCGGCGAATACTTGTTCAGCGGTGCTGGCCAATTGCAGGAACAGCGGGTCGTGTTCCTGTAGAAAAGCGAAGTTACTACTGGCTGCCATGTTTCATCCCTTGAATCATCCGCCCGGCCATCTGGGAACGGTTTTGCATTGAAATTGGATGATGCCAGACGATAGTCGGCAGGGGTACTTCAGACAAAAGGGGCAGAAATGCACTGAAGCAGTTGGGGCAAACTACGTTGAACCAGTGTTGGAATTAGAGCCCCCATCTCCGCCTCGCGCGAAAACGAATTGGTGATGACATGAGCCTCCCGTCAGTTACGAGTGACATTTACCTAATATTGGGCGCGGCCTTGGTCGGCCTGATCTGCTATTTCTGGTGGCGCCGCAAACAGCGCCGCCTCGCCGCATTACGCCGTGAGCGGTTCGCCAAAATCCAGGCCAGCTCCGAGGTAGTGGACGATGACTTTTACTGCATCATGCGAACGAACGGCACCTGTAGCTCTGGCTACATGAAGCGCCAGTCGAGTGACTAGCGAGCCGGGCGCGGGGCAAGTAGGCGACTATGTGACCCTGCAGGCACTGACGAAGCTCTAGCGCAGTGAAGCAGACCTACAACCGTTGGTCGGCTTTGAGATCCGCCCAAACATTTAGCCAAGAAAGGGCCGGCTTCGAATGATTCCGACCCCAGCAGCCGAGCTCGTGTACACCAGCATGTACACCAGGTGAAAATTAATAAAACAAAACCATAAATATCATATAGATAGAGATTAGGTTAGAAGCTCGCCGGAGCGCCATCTCCCTGTTTCGAGCTGCCTCAAGCGGTCTGCGAAACGACCCGAAAGCCCGCCCTGAGCGGGCTTTCCTGTTTCTGGCCATTCGGCCTTGCGCATGCCCGCCGCTTCCCACCGGGTATACCGGGCAACTGGCGGATTCCAGCGCCAAAATTGCCCTCGACGCCATACGATTCATCTTCACCCGCAAAGACTGTATAAGCCTGCTGCCATCGCGCGCGAAAAGGATAAACCGCCAATGCTTCGGCTCCTGATGCCAGCCCTGCTCCTGGCCCTTGCCGGTTGCGCCACCAAGCCGCCTGCCAATCCCGACAACCTCTGCGAGATCTTTCGCGAAAAGCCGGAATGGCACGAAGCGGCGCTGAAGATGCAGAAGCGCTGGGGAGCACCGATCCAGGTGCCGATGGCGATGATGTACCAGGAGTCATCCTTCAGGCACGACGCCTTGCCGCCCCGCTACTACTTCCTCGGCTTCATCCCCTGGGGCCGGGTCAGTTCCGCCTACGGCTACGCCCAGGCCAAGGACGAGACCTGGGCGGACTACAAGAAGGACGCCGGCGACTGGGGCGCGGACCGCGACGACTTCGCCGACGCACTGGACTTCATGGGCTGGTACATGCAGAAAACCTACAGCGTCAACCGCGTCTCCAAGTGGGACGCCTACGCCCAGTACCTGAACTACCACGAGGGTTGGGGCGGCTATCGCAATCGCAGTTACGACGCCAAGCCGTGGCTGAAGAACGTGTCGCAGAAGGTCCAGGCACGCGCCTCGCTGTACAGCGCACAGTACAAGAGCTGCCAGCAGGAGCTGTCGGACGACGGCTGGTTCTGGTAGCCCCGAACGCCCGACCTAGGGCGCAGAGACGCGGCGCCGCCGTCAGCGTCCCATGATCCGCCGGTACTCGTCCCGGTATTCCTCGTAAGGCAGGTTGCGCTGCTGCAGGTCGAGGATCTGCTGCTCCTGGCTTCGCGGCGGGGCGGCGTGGGCGACGGTTTCGACCGCTGTCGGGGCGACCGGAGCGGGGACGCTCCGTTGCGGAGAGACCGGGGCGGCGGGAGTCGTGGGTGACGGCAGCGGGCGGGAAGGACGGGCGACCAGCAGGGCGCCGGTGATTTCCTCGACGATCTGCTCGGACACCGCATCCAGCTGCGCCGCCCCCATCGAGGCGAACAGGTCGCCGGTGGATTCGGCTTCGCTGTCGTAGCGACGCGAAGCGAGCAGTTGGCCGGTGAGACCGTCGTGGTAGCGCACGGTGGAGGTGACCCACTCGCCGTCGTCGGCGCGCGGGCGATTGTTGGCGCTATGGCCAGCGCCAACCTCGATCACCACCAGGGTGGACAGGGTTTGCGTGGCGCGCGGCTCGCCGTCCTGGACCGACAGCTGATAGTCCGCCGAATCCGCCTCCTCGCGCAGGGCCTCTCGCCAGTTGTTCATGAGCGTGCGCCAGCGCGGGTTGGCCGCCACCTGGGGGTCCGGCTGGAAATTCACCACCAGGTTGTGGCGGGTATCGCGGTACAAGGAAATCGGGGCGCCGCGCTCGTCAGTGCGGACCGAGGAGGAGCAGCCGCCCAGCAGGGCGAGGCTCAGGACGATGGGGAGGTAGCGCATGGTGATCCCTCTTCTGGTCTGGGGCATTCTGCCAGCACTTCATGACGCAAAGAAGCCGTCTGGAATCAGTCCTCCGGCCAATCGTCCTCATCGTCCAGACCCGACTGGTATTCCTCCGGCTCATCGTCATCCGGATGGTCGTCGAAGTACGCCGCGTCCGCGTCCAGCAGGCTGTCGAGGTCGTCGTCGAGGTCGAGCAGATGGTCATGTTCGGGCTCGGGGAGATCGCGGTCGTCGTCAGTCATGGTCGATCAGAGAAGCAGGAGGGGAAGGACAGTATAAGTCGCGCAGCCGCAGCATGACGCTTTCAATCCTCTGTACGCCGCTTTCCGACCTTGCCGGATCGCCATCTGTCCACGATTCTCTATGAACCTCGGGCATCGCGCCGTGAGACGACGAAAGGGGGCAGGAATGAAGAATGTGGCTCAGCTGTTGAACGCCAAGGCGGACCAGCAGGTTTACACCATTGGCCCGGACGCGCTGGTGATCGACGCATTGCGCCTGATGGCGGACAAGAACCTCGGCGGCTTGCCGGTGGTGGAGGCCAACCAGGTGGTCGGCTTCTTCAGCGAGCGCGACTACGCCCGGCGCCTGGCGCTGAAGGGGCGCAACTCGGAGGACACGCCGGTGCGCGAGGTGATGACTGCGCCGGTGATCACCGTGGAAACCCACCTGAACATCGACAAGTGCATGAGCATCATGACCGAGCGCCACCTGCGCCACCTGCCGGTAGTGGAGAACGGTGAGCTGCTGGGCCTGCTGTCCATCGGCGACCTGGTGAAGGCGGCCATCGCCGAGCAGGCCGACCTGATCCGCCAGCTGGAGCAGTACATCCGCGGCGAGTAAGCGTACGCCGGCGGCCGCTCAGTGGGCGGTCGCCGTTTCCACCTTCCCGCTGTGCACGTCCACCAGGCTCAGGACGCCGTCGGCATAGCCGCTGCCGGTGTCGATGTAGTGCGTGTTGCCCAGCCGGCGTACCCGGGTCTGCGCCGTGTGGCCGACATACAGACGCTCCAGGCCAGGCACCGGCGTATCGTCCTCGCCCTCGATGCGGGTGCGCGCCCACATCGCCAATGCCGCCGCGCTACGCCGGGCGGCGCTGCCCAGTTCCCCGGCCAGGGCGGCCATGCCGCTGTCCCAATCCGGGAAAGCGGGCGAGATCGGCGGTTCGGCGTGGACGATGCCGACGCGCCGCCCCTCCGCGACTTCCACTTCGATGACCAACGGCAGGCGCTGCAGGCGTCGGGCGATGCGCTCGCGTTCATCCTGCGGCAAGGCGTAGAGCCACACGCCGCCGTTGCGGTAGTGCAGGTCGCGGTCATCGCCGGCCAGCACCGAGTCGATCACCAGTTGCTCATGGTTGCCGCGCACCGAGGCGAACCAGGGGTGCTCCAGCCACTCCAGCACGCGCGGCGAATAGGGCCCACGGTCCACCAGGTCGCCAGCGGCGAACAGGCGGTCAGCGGCGCTATCGAATGCCACCCGTTCCAGCAGGCGTTCGAGCAGTTCGAAATGGCCATGCACATCCCCCACCACGAAATCGCGTCCACGCAGATTGCGCGGGAAGCGTTGCAGGGGGCGTTCCGGCAGGAGGGTATTCATTGCCAACTCCAGGACTTGCAGGACTTCAGCTTAGCAGCGGCAGATGGCGTTCCCATGGCCTTTCGACGAAAGCCGGATGACCTGCTGCCCCACTGCTGCCCACGCAGCGGCAGGCCAGCATGGGCTGCTTCCCCAGCAGCAACACATCTTCAGTCGAAATAAAAAATCCTTACATATCAATGCATTGCGGCCGACCAACAAAGCGGTACGGATGTTGCGATAGCCCCAGCAAGCCAACCGGCCTTATCACGCGTGAGCCAACACAAGAGCAACGCAATAACAGCTAGATGCCTTGCGGCGACGACCGAGCACCACAGAGCCGGCCGTCCTTTCGCCGCCCCTTGGGGACACCATGTTCAAACGCAACACCCTTTCCCTTGCCATCCTGGCGAGCCTGGCCAGCGTCGCCGTCCATGCGGCCGAGGGCGATACGCAGAACACTGAAGAGACCAGCGCCGCGCCGACCCTCGGCAAGGTGGTGGTGACCGCGCAGAAGCGCGAGGAGTCGGTACAGGAAGTACCGGCGCCAATCACCGTGCTCAGCGGCGAGAAGATCCGCGACGCCTCGCTGCAATCGGCCAATGAAGTGACCCGCTACACGCCCAACGCCTCGGCGGGCACCACCGACGGCCACGGCCGTCCGCGCTGGTGGATTCGCGGTCTGGGCACCGGCGACCAGGGCGCCAACACCGTCAGCCCGATCGGCATCTACGTCGACGACGTGTACATCGCCAACATCAGCGCCACCGGCTTCCCGCTGTTCGACCAGGAGCGCGTGGAGGTGCTGCGCGGCCCGCAAGGCACGCTGTGGGGCAAGAACACCACGGGCGGCGCGATCAATTTCATCTCGCGCAAGCCGACCTTCAGCCCCGAGGGCTATTTCAAGGTCGACATGGGCAATTACGCCAACCGCATCGTCGAGGGCGCGGTAAGCGATGCGCTGGTGGACGACAAGCTGGCCGGGCGCCTGTCCTTCCATCACCAGGGCCGCGATGGCTACACCGAGAACATCAACGACAACGACGACCAGGGCGCGCTGGAAGACGACGCCGTGCGCCTGCAGTTCGCCGCGCGGATCAACGACGACCTCGACGCCAACCTCAACCTGCACGCCCGCAGCTACCACGACACCGCCAGCTACAACACCGTCAGCTACGGCACCCGGCCCAACGGCACCAACCAGTTCGGCTATTCCATCGACCCGAAGCTGGGCAAGGCCAACTTCAACGCCAAGTACCAGGCCGAGATCGACCAGCTGGGCAGCAACCTCAACCTGGTCTGGCAACTGGGCGACCTGGAGCTGACCTCCATCACCGCCTTCGAGCACTTCACCCGCGACGGCTGGACCGACAGCGACAACACCCCGCTGGAGCTGCAGCGCAGCTACGCCTATGCCGACAGCCAGCAGTACTCCCAGGAGTTTCGCCTGGCCTCGCCGCGCACCGACCGGCTGAACTGGGTGCTGGGCTTCCACTATTTCAACGAGGACCTGCAGGCGGAAAGTGTCAACGCGGCGCTGACCAACCCCTACATCCCGCGCTCCTACAACAACGTCAGCTACGACCAGCAGAGCGAGAGCTACGCCGTCTTCGGCAGCACCACCTACAACTTCACCGATGACTTCAGCCTCACCGCCGGCCTGCGCTGGACCCGCGAGACCAAGGACATCGACCTGCTGCGCCTGCAGAACCGCGGCCCCGCGGTGTTCGGCAACGGCGACTGGTGGAAGCAGGACAACGTCCTCTCACAACTGGTCGCCAACGCCAGCCAGGACGAGAGCAACACCTGGAGCGACTACAGCTGGGACCTGACCCCGGAGTACCGCATTTCCGATAACGCCCGCGCCTACTTCCGCTATGCCCGTGGCTTCCGTTCCGGCGGCTACAACACCGGCGTGACCAGCCAGGCCACCGTCGCCACGGTGGACCCGGAATACCTCACCTCCTACGAGCTGGGCCTGAAGTCGGAATGGTTCGACGGCCGCCTGAACGCCAACGCCAGCCTGTTCTACTACGACTACGAGGACATCCAGCTCAACATCGTTACCGCGGTGAACAACCAGACCGTCTCGCGCCTGGCCAACGGCGCCCAGGGCGAGGCCTACGGCGCCGAGTTCGAACTGGAAGCCATCCCCGTGCAGAACCTCCACGTCAACTTCGGCCTGGGCCTGCTGCACACCGAGTTCACCGACTACACCTCAGGCCCCAACGACTACTCGGGCAACAACTTCGTCCGCGCACCCAACGTCTCGGCCGTGCTTGGCGCCGACTACCGCATCCCGCTGAACGTCGGCGGCGCGGTGATCCTCGGCACCGACTGGAACACCCGCAGCCGCCAGTACTTCTTCACCAACGACCAGAGCGCCAACATGCGCTCCGGCGGCTACACCCTGGGCAACGCGCGGGTGACCTACGAGCTGCCGGGCGAAACCACCCGCGTCACCGCCTACGTGAACAACCTGACCGACAAGGAATACCGCAACCACACCCTGCCGGGCGGCTTCCAGACCGCCGCCGTGATGTTCGGCGACCCGCGCACCTTCGGCGTCTCGGTCACCACCGACTTCTGAGCGAGGTAACGACCATGTCCCTGATCCATCGCACGCTGCGCCGGCTGCTGCCGGCCGCCGCCCTGCTGCTCGCGGGCCACGCCCTGGCCGCCGAGCAGCCGACCACCCTGCGCATCGCCACCGTGGCCTATGCCAATGCCGGGCAGATCACCTTCAACGGCCCGGCCTCCGTCATCGACCGCGACAAGTGGCTGCAGCAGCAACTGGCCCAGCGCGGCATCAAGCTGGAGTGGGTGCCCGCCGCCACCGCCTCGGTGGGCACCTTCGTCAACGAGGAGTTCGCCAACAAGCGCATCGACTTCGCCTTCTATGGCGACCTGCCGTCGATCATCGCCAACGCCTCGGGCGTGCAGACCCAGCTGATCGTCCCCGGCGGCATCGGCAACAACGTCTACCTCGTGGTGCCGCCGGGCTCCACGGCGAAATCCATCGCCGACCTCAAGGGCAAGCGCATCGCCCTGCACCGGGGTCGGCCGTGGGAGCTGTCGTTCGCCAAGCTGCTGGAAGCCAACCACCTGGGCTTCGAGGACTTCCGCATCTTCAACCTCAACCCGCAGGCCGGCGCCGCCGCGCTGAGCGCCGGGCGGGTGGATGCCTTCTTCACCCTGAGCGACGCCTTCCTGCTGGAAGACAAGCAGGTCGGCCGCATCATCTGGTCGAGCAAGGAGGCCCCGGCGGACTGGAAGATGCGCGCCGAAGTCTGGGCCGCGCGGGACTTCGTCAAGGACCATCCCGATCTCACCCAGTTGGTGGTGGACGCCTACCTGAAGGCCGCGTGGTGGGTCTCCCAGGACGCCAACCAGGCGGCCTACCAGGAGGCGCAATCGCGCTCCGGCGTACCGCTGAGCGTGCTGCAGCGCGAGGTGGCCGGCGAGCCCTGGTCGGCGCACTTCTCGCCGATCTACGACGAGGACCTGCGCAAGCACTACGCCGACGGCATCGCCTACAGCCAGCAGGCCAGGCTGATCCGTGGCGAGGTGAAGGTGGAGGACCTGCTGGAACCGAAGTTCGTCGAGCAGGGGCTGAAGAACCTGCAACTGGAGAGCTTCTGGCAGCCCAGCACAGGGCCCTCCGTCGCGGCCAAGCCTTGACCTTCGCATAGGAACGGATTCCGTCCGCGATGGGCCACCGGCCAGCTCCGAGCGGCCGGGAATCGATCGCGGATAAATCCGCTCCCACCTGAAACATCGCGCCGGGGCCAGCCCTCTCCCCCCGCCCTTTCCCTGAAGGGAGAGGGCGCTGTCCGTGCTGGCTGGCGCCATGGATTCATACTGCACCGTCCGGTCCCCTCTCCCTTCCGGGCGAAGGAGTTTCTCGGCACGGACCTTCAGAGAAAGACAGTTGCTCCCACAGCACAGAAGCCAACCGAACCTGTAGGAGCGAGCTTGCTCGCGAACAAGCCCAGTCGCAGGCACGGTTCGCGAGCAAGCTCGCTCCTACGAAAAGCCGCCGATTCGCAGCCATGAAAAAGCCCTCGCAAGAGGGCTTTTTCGGTTCAGGCGAATACTCAGGCCGCAGCACCCAGCAGCTTCTGGCCCTGCTCCCAGAGGCCGGTCATTTTCCACTGCTGCTCCAGCACGCCGGGACCGAATTCCTGGGAGCCGCCAAGGCCTTCGGCGAGGCCCTGGAAGTAGGCACCTTCCTCGATCAGCAGGATCAGCTTGGATGCCTTGATCAGGTCCTCGCCCCAGAAGGTCGCGCCGCCGTTGGCTTCGAGGATGGCCGGGGTGTGCGGGTTCTCGGCGATCCTGTCGAGGATGAACAGCGGCTCAGGCTGGCGGCGGTCGATGTAGATCGGCAGCTCGCGGGCCAGGGTCACGCGCTGGGAGGCGGCGTAGCGGATCGGCAGCACGCGGTGGGCGCTGGCCCAGCCGCCGAGGTAAGGGGTGTGGACGTGGATCACCACATTGATTTCCGGGCGCGCCTGGAAGATCGCCGCGTAGCGCTTACCGTTGCCGCCAGCGCCACGGCCGCTGAGCGGGGTCGCGCCAGGGATGCTTTCGTCGAGGATCACTTCGCCGTCCCAGGTGGCGATGACCGCGCGGATTTCCTGGTCGTCGGCCCAGGGGTTGGGAGCGTGGACGGCGATCACCTGGTCGCTGTCCGGCACGCGCACGTAGGCCTGGTAGGTGTTGGTGGCGGTCAGGGTGCGGCTTTCCTTGAGCACGCGGAAGGCCTTGGCGAAGTCGCGGCGGACCTGTTCGAGCTGGCTGGCGAGTTGCGGGTCGAGGGTGGACATGGAATGCCTCCTGGCAGTCGGGGATGGATGAACCGCGTGGCGGTGTTCCAGTGACTGAGCAGGACTTGTGCCACTCAAAAATACCCATACAAATCAGCTAATTACGAATCATCAAAGCGAACGGAAGGCCACCAATGGCCCGAACACCGCCGAAATTGCTGCCCGCCCAGCATCCCCTGCTGCCCCACTGCTGCTGTACAGACAAACGCCCTGCTGCCACAGCAGCACGCCACCCTGAAAGCCCCGCCACGCCTGGCCTGCAGCCTTTGGGCACAGCCCTTGCTCAAGACCCTGCACGAGCAGCACGACGCTGCCCCCGCAAAGCAAAGGAGCAAGGCCATGAGCACCGAATTCTTCTGGCGACTGCCGCTGGGCAGCGACGGTCCCTATCTCGCCTCGGACAAGAACAACCGTGGCAGCCATATCGAGCGTCCCGGCAACATCGCCCCGGGCCGCCTGCCCAACGGCGAGCCGGACGGCTTCACCTACATCGACTACATCGCCCAGGTGGCCAAGGCCGCCGAGATCGCCGGCTTCGAGGGCGCGCTGCTGCCCACCGGACCGGAGCCGTGGATCGCCGCCGCCGCTCTGGCCCGCGAGACCCGCCGGATCAAGTTCCTGATCGCCTTCCAGGCCGCCTGGACGCTGCCCGCCTACGCCGCGCAGCAGGCGGCGATCCTCCAGCACCTGTCCCGCGACCGCCTGGAGTGGAACATCATCACCGGCGGCAACCCCGCCAGCCAGCGCGCCAATGGCGACTTCCTCGAACACGACAAGCGCTACCAGCGCACCGGCGAGTTCCTCGACATCATCGACGGGCTGTGGAAGAACGAGCAGTTCTCCTACCAGGGCGAGGTCTACCAGCTGGAGAACGGCTCGCTGCCCATCGCGCTGAAGCACGTGCGCAAGCCCGGCGTGTACTTCTCCGGCTTCTCCGACCCGGCGCTGGACGTTGCGGCGAAACATGCCGACGTCTACCTGAACTGGGCCGAGCCCATCGACAAGCTCAAGCCGCACCTGGAGCGCGTGCGCGAGCTGGCCGACAAGCAGGGCCGCGAGATCCGCTTCGGCATCCGCATCGACCTGTTCGCTCGCGAAACCGAAGAGGCCGCCTGGAGCGAACTGCGCCGCCAGTACGAGCGCATCGACGCGCGCACCAGCGCCTTCATCAAGAACTTCGCCACCGGCTCGGATTCCGTCGGCGCCGCGCGGCAGACCGCCTACCACCAGAACGTCGAGCGCTTCGACGACCTGATCATCGGCCCCAACCTCTGGGCCGGCTTCGGCAAGGCCAAACCGGGGCCGACCATCGGCCTGGTGGGCAGCCACGAGAACGTCGCCGAACGCCTCGCCGAATACCGCGACGCCGGCTTCTCCACCTTCATCCTCGCCGGCAACCCGCACCTGGAAGAAGCCCTGCGGATCGGCCAGGAAGTCCTGCCGCTGGTCCAGGGCAAACGCGCCGACGTCCACGAACTCAAGGCTCGCGCCTGAGCCACAAGGAGCTGAACATGTCCCGTCCCCTCGATACCCTCTGGTACACCCGCTGCCCGGTGCCCACCGGCCTCGGCATTGCCGTGCAGAAAGGCTGGCTGGAAGAAGCCCTGGCCGAGCAGGGCACGCAGATCAGGTCGCTGCGCGAGTCCGCCGACCAGGCGGTGCGCGAGTCGCACTTCGACCACACCCTGCAGAACTCGGTGCGCCACGGCGGCAACATCCCTGCCATCTGGGCCCGCGCCAGCGGCCGCGAGACCCGCGTGATCGGCCTGTCCTGGGCCGACGAGGCGCAGCTGATCCTGACCACCGCCGAGAGCGGCATCCGCACCGTGCGTGACCTCAGGGGCCGGCGCTTCGGCCTGCCGGACTGGAGCGGCGCACAGATCGACTTCACCCGCGCCCAGGCCATCCGCGGCCTGGAAAACGCCCTGCGCCTGGAAGGCCTGGAAGTGCGTGACGTTGAGCTGGTGGACTTCGGCCTGAAGGGCACCTTCAGCGACGAGGCGCCGAGCAACATCGTCGGCATCACCGGCCACGGCGGCAGCCGCCAGCGCAGCCAGAACCCGGAGCTGGTCGGCCTGCTGCGTGGCGAAGTGGACGCCATCTTCCTCAAGGGCGCCCACGCCGTGCAGCTGGCACAGCAGTTCGGCCTGCACACGGTGATCGACACCGGCGCCCACCCGGAGCCGCTGATCCGCTCCAACAACGGCACGCCGCGCACCCTGAGCGTCGACCTCAACCTGCTGCAGCAGCACCCCGACGCCGCCAGCGCGATCCTCGCCTCTGTGCTACGCGCCGAAGACTGGGCGCACCAGCACCCGGACGAGACCCGCCGCTACCTGGCGCGGGAAACCAACAGCAGCGAGTTCTGGGTCGCCACCGCCTATGGCGAGGACGCCCACCTGCGCCTGCGCACCAACCTGGACGAAGGCTCGATCCTCGCCCTGCAGGACTTCACCGACTTCCTGCAGCGCTGGAACTTCATCCCGGCACGCTTCGACGTGCGCGAGTGGATCGACCCGCGCCCGCTGGAAGCCCTGCGCAGCCGCCTGGCACAGAAGACCGGCTGATCAACGTCACGAGGGCGATTCCCTCTCTCCGGCCCCTGCGCGACGGCGCAGGGGTTTTCTTCCCTGACGGACACCCATGAGCACACCGCTGGAAACCCTCTGGTACACCCACAGCCCCGTTCCCACGGGGCTCGGCATCGCCGTCGAATCCGGGCGCCTGGCCCAGGCCTTCCGCCCGTTCGGCACGCGCATCCAGTCGCTGCGCGAATCCTCCGAACGCGAGGTGCGCGAGGCACATTTCGACCATCACCTGCCCTACTCCGTGCGCCACGGCGGCAACATCCCGGCCATCTGGGCCCGCGCCAGCGGCGCGCGCACCCGGGTGATCGGCTTGTCGTGGAGCGACGAGGTGCAACTGATCGTCAGCGCCCCGGACAGCGGCGTGCGCAGTATCCGCGACCTGCGCCACCGGCGCTTCGGCCTGCCGAAGTGGGCCAACGTGCAGATCGACTTCACCCGCGCCCAGTCCCTGCGCGGCCTGGAGAACGCCCTGCGCGTGGAAGGCCTGGAGGTGCGCGACGTCGATCTGGTGGACTACCCCTACGGCGGCACCTACAGCGACGACCCGGTGCGCCACGTGTTCGGCGCCCAGGTGGCGCTCAAGGGCAACCGCGTGGTGCAGCGCAACAACGAGCTGATCGGCCTGCTGCGCGGCGACATCGACGCCATCTTCCTCAAGGGCGCCCACGGCCTGCAGCTGGCCCATGAATTCGGCCTGCACGTGGTGCTGGACGTCGGCTCGCACCCCGAGCCGCTGGTGCGTTCCAACATCGGCACACCGCGCACCCTGACCGTCGACCAGCAATTGCTGGACGAACATTTCGATGCCGCCGTGCGGGTGCTCGACACCGTGCTGCGCGCCGAGCAATGGGCCTGGGCGCACCCGGAGGAGACCCGCCGCTTCCTCGCCCGCGAGCTGAACACCAGCGAGTTCTGGGTGGCCAGCGCCTACGGCGAAGACGCGCACCTGCGCCTGCAGACCAACCTGGCCGAGCGCTCGGTCAACGCCCTGCGCGACCTCACCGCGTTCCTGCAGCGCTGGGAGTTCATCGGCAACCACGTCAACGTGGACGACTGGATCGACCCGCGTCCGCTGGAAGACCTGCTGGGGAAGATCGATGTCGCCATCTAGCCCGGCGCGGCCCGGCGCCTTCCTGTTCAACTTCATGCTGCTGGCGGCGTTCAGCGGCGCCACCATCGGCATGGCGAAGATCGTCACCACGCTGTACGCCATCAGCATCGGCGCCAACGCCATGCAGATCGGCATCATCTCGGCCATGGAAGCCCTCGGCATGGTGATCCTCACCCTGCCCGCCGGCTTCGTCATCGCCCGCTTCGGCGCGCGCCGGGTGTACTTCCTCGCCAGCCTCGGGCCGATGCTGCTGAACCTTGCCATTCCCCTGTTCGGTGGCTGGCTGTGGCTGGCGTTTGCGCGCCTGCTGATCGGCCTGTGCATCCCGTTCCGCATCGTCGCCATGAACAGCGCCTTCCTGCGCCAGCTCAAGCGCATCGGCAATGACAAGGCCGGCTGGTACCGCGGCTCGCTGACCCTGGGCATGGGCCTGCTCGGGCCGCTGCTGGGCAACTGGCTGAGCGGCGCGACGAGCTTCACCTGGGGCTTTGCCGCCATCGGCCTGTGCTTCGGCCTGATGGCCTTCTACAGCCTGGGCTTCTGGGAAGGCGAGGCGCCCAGCGAGGACGTACCCGTGGCCGCCGCCACCGGCGGGTTGCTGCAACAGGTCGGCGCCATGCTGGCCAATGTGGAGATCGCCGAGAGCTGCCTGATCGAACTGCTCAGCGCCGCCACCAGCGCGCTGTTCGGCACCTTCATCCTGCTGCTGGCGATGGAAGTCGCCGGCCTGTCCCAGGGCCAGGCGGTGAGCCTGGTGATGATCCAGGGCCTGGCCTCGGTGCTCGGGCTGTTCGGCTTCGGCTACTTTATCGAACGCAGCGGACGGCGCCTGGCCTATGTCGGCAGCCTCACCGCGGCGCTGGCCGCCCTGCTGTTGCTGGGCGTCGCCCGCGACTACTGGCTGCTGGCCCTGGGCGGCGTGCTGCTCAGCGCGGCGGCGGCGCTCATCCACCTGGTGAACATGGCCCAGCTGGGCGAGCACGCCATGGACAAGAGCAAGATTTCCGGGCTGTTCAACCTCGCCTCCATGTCCGGCAGCTTTTCCGGCGCGCTGCTGGGCGGGGCGATCAGCCACTTCGTCGGCCTGGACAACCTGTTCCTCTGCTGGATTCCCCTGGTGCTGCTGGCCGCGCTGTTCTGCTGGCAACGCAAGCTGCGCCGCCACAGCGCCGGGCCGCTGCTCGGCCAGGAGGGTTGAGCATGACTCGCACCCTGGATCGCCTGAGCTGGTTCGCTTCCCCGCTGCTCCTGCTGCTGGCCTGGTTCGTCGCCACCCGCGCCGGCTGGTTCCCGCCGCAACTGCTGGTGCCGCCTGCCGAAGTCTGGGCCAGTTTCAAGGACCTGCTGGCCAGCGGCGAGCTGCGCGAACACGTGGCGAACAGCCTGTCGCGCCTGGCCATCGGCTTCTCCATCGGCGCCGTCGGCGGGCTGCTGTTCGGCACCGCCATGGCCCTGTCGAAAACCGTGGAAGCCTACTGCGCGCCGTTGTTCCACACCTTGCGCCAGGTGCCGTCGATCGCGCTGATCCCGATATTCATCCTGTTCTTCGGCGTGGAGGAGACCTTCAAGATCCTGATCGTCACCAAGGCCGCCTTCTTCCCCGTGGCGCTGGCCGCCAGCGAAGGCGTGAAGGGTATCCCGCGCGGTTACTTCGAGGTCGCCAGCGTGTACCGCCTGCCGCTCTGGAGCCTGCTGCGCGACGTCGCCTTCCCCGCCGCCGCGCCGCCCATCGTCACCGGTCTGCGCATCAGCCTGAGCCGCGCCTGGATGGTGCTGGTGGCCGCCGAACTGCTCGCCGCCGACAGCGGCCTGGGGCAGCTGATCGAGCTGAGCCGGCAGATGCTGCGCATCGACATCGTGATGGTCGGCGTGGTGGTCACCGGGGCCATCGGCTTCGTCCTCGACTTCGCCTTCCGCCTGCTGGAGAAGCGCCTGCTGCGCTGGAGACCGACGCCATGATCCGTTTGCTCAAGAGTCTTCGCGGACTGCTGCTGCCGGCGCTGCTGATCGCCGCCTGGCACTGGCAGTCGCAACAGGGCGCCAGCGCGGCCTACGCCTTCGTGCCGCTGGAGCGCATCGGCGCCGGCTTCGCCGAGCTGATCCGTACCGGCGAGCTGTGGCTGAGCGTCTCCGCCAGCCTGCAACGCACCTGCCTCGGCCTGCTGCTGGGCGTGCTCGCCGGTTTCGCCCTGGGCGCCGGCATGGCGCTGTCGCGGCCGCTGGAGCGGCTGTTCGCGCCGCTGTATCACACCATCCGTCAGGTGCCGATACTCGGCCTGATCCCGCTGATCGCCCTGTGGTTCGGCAGCGGCGAGCCGTCCAAGGTGCTGATCGTCAGCCTCGCCGCCTTCTACCCGATGACGCTGAACGCCTTCGAGGGCTTCCGCGACGTGGAGAAGCGCTACCGCGAAGTGGGCCGCCTGTATGCCTTCGGCCCCTGGCAGCAGTTCCGCGAGGTGCTGCTGCCAGGGGCGCTGCCCAGCCTGAGCAACGGCGTGCTGCACGCGCTGGCCTTCGCCTGGGTCAGCTCGGTGGGCTGCGAGCTGTTCCTCTCCACCGGCATGGGCCTGGGCAACCTGATGATGAACGCCGAGACCGGATCGCGCATGGAGATCGTAGTGATCGGCGTGCTCAGCATCGGCCTGCTCGGCTACGCCATGAACCAGCTGTTCGCCCGCGCCGCGCGCCATCTGCTGCGCTGGCGCAACCTGCGCTGACCCTATTTGCCATGAGTGCCCAGACCATGAACGCGATCCTCGACCCCGCCATTCTGCCGACCCGGCAGGCGCAATACGGCGCCCTGGCCATCCAGGGCCTGAGCAAGGCCTATTCCATCGACGGCCGCAGCCTGCCGGTGCTGGAGAACATCGACCTGGCGGTGCGCCCCGGCGAGTTCGTCAGCATCGTCGGCGCCAGCGGCTGCGGCAAATCCTCGCTGCTGCGGCTGATCGTCGGCCTGGAGAACGACTACAGCGGGCGCATCCTGCTCGACGGGCAGACCGTGACCGGCACCAGCCTGGAGCGCGGTATCGTGTTCCAGGACCACCGCCTGTTCCCCTGGAAGACCGTGCAGGAAAACGTCGCCCTGGCGCTGAAGAACCAGAAGCTCAGCCGCGCCGAAAAGCGCGAGCGGGTCGCCGATCACCTGGAACTGGTGGGCCTGACCGGCTTCGAGCAGGCCTACCCGCACCAGCTTTCCGGCGGCATGGCGCAGCGCGCCGCCATCGCCCGCGCACTGATCACCCGGCCCAAGGTGCTGCTGCTGGACGAACCCTTCGGCGCCCTCGACGCCCTCACCCGCGTGCGCCTGCAGCACGAGCTGCAACGCATCTGGGTGCAGCAGCGCAGCACCATGATCATGGTCACCCACGACGTGGAAGAGGCGCTGTACCTGGGCGACCGGGTGATCGTCATGGACGCGCGGCCGGGGCGGATACGCCATGAGGTACGGGTGGACCTGCCGCACCCGCGCCAACGCGGGGATGCGCTGCTGCAACGGCTCAAGGACGAACTGCTGGGCGAGCTGATGCAAGGCTGACACCGCCCGTCCCGATCCGTCCCTGCATCTGGCGTCGGCGACCTTCCTACGCCTGGCGTGCTAACCCTATAAGAGCCGCTCTTCCAACGCCACGAGGGTGCACTCCATGAACAAGATCGTCGCCATCACCGGCGGCTTCGGCCACCTGGGCAGCGTGGTCGGTCAGGCCTTCGCCGACGCTGGCTGGCAGGTCGCCTTGCTCGACCGGGCCGTCAGCCCGCGTTATCCACAGGCCGGCGCGCTGTCCCTGGGCGGCGTCGACCTGACCGACAGCACCGCCGCCCGTACCGCCATCGACCGCGCCAGCGAGCACTTCGGCGGCCTCGACGCGCTGATCAACGTCGCCGGCGGCTTCCACTGGGAAACCCTGGCCGATGGCGACGTCGATACCTGGGACCTGATGTACCGCATCAACCTGCGCACCGCCGTGGTCTCCAGCCAGGCCGCGCTGGCGCACCTGAAGGCGCGTGGCCAGGGTCGCATCCTCAATATCGCGGCGGCCGCCGCCACCCGCGCAGCGCTGGGAACCGGCGCCTATGCGGCGTCCAAGGCCGGCGTGATGCGCCTGACCGAGGCGCTGGCGGAAGAGCTGAAAGACGCGCGCATCACCGTCAATGCACTGATGCCGAGCATCATCGACACGCCACAGAACCGCGCCGACATGCCCGACGCCGAATTCGACCGCTGGGTGCGTCCGGAGCAACTGGCGGCGACCCTGCTGTTCCTCGCCTCGGATGACGCGGCCGCGATCACCGGCGCCTGCATCCCGGTCAGCGGGCGCGTCTGACCTCAGACCGAGGTCGCATTGGACGTCGGCGGCCCCGGCCCCTATGCTCGCCGGCCGTTCCATTGTCCGGTTGTGCCGCCATGTCCCACGTGCTGTCCGTCGTCCTGCCGATCTTCGCGCTGATCCTGGTGGGCTGGCTGTGCCGGCGCACCCACCGCCTCGGCCCGCAGGCGGCCTCGGAGATCAACCGGCTGGTGGTCTGGCTGTGCCTGCCGGCGCTGCTGTTCAAGGTCACCGCCACCGCGACCTGGGCGGAAATCTGGCAGCCGGGCTTCCTCGCCGCCTTCACCGGTGGCTGCCTCCTGGTGTTCTTCGCCACCCTCGCCTGGCGCCTGCTGCAGGGCCGCCCGCTGCCGGCGGCGAGCATCGACGGACTCAGCGCGTCCTACGCCAACACCGGCTACATGGGCATCCCCCTGTGCCTGCTGGTGTTCGGCCAGGACGGCCTGGAGCCGGCGCTGATCGCCTCCCTGCTGGTGGTCTGCGTGCTGTTCGCCATCTCGGTGGTGTTCATCGAGGTCGGCCTGCAGAGCGAGAAGCACATCGGCCGCGCCGTGTGGGTGGTGACCAGAGCGCTGGGCAAGAACCCGCTGGTGGTGTCGCCGATCATCGGCGGGCTGTGGGCCGCAAGCGGCATTGGCCTGCCGGAACCGCTGCTGCATTTCCTCGACATGCTCGCCGCCGCCACCACGCCCTGCGCGCTGGTGTCGCTGGGGCTGTTCCTGGCGCAGAAGCAGGAAAGCGAACAGGTCGGCGCCTGGCCACTGGTGATGATCAAGCTGATCGGCCAGCCGCTGCTCACCGGCTTCCTCGCCTACAAGGTGTTCGACCTGCCGCCGCTGTGGGCGGACTCGGCGCTGCTGCTCAGCGCGCTACCCACCGGTACCGGGCCGTTCATGCTCGCGGAGTACTACCAGCGCGAGGCGGCGGTGGTGTCGCGGAGCATTCTGGTGTCGACCTTGGGCTCGTTGGTGACGCTCTCGCTGTGCCTGCTGTGGATTGCCAGATAGCAGGCTCGCTCCTACAAAAGCGGGCATAAAAAAACGGACCAGCCATCGCGGGGATGGTGGTCCGTTGCGCAAACGCAGGGGAGCGTCACCAGGGGAAGGTGACGATCCAGACGCAGCCCCTCAGGCGTATGGCCCGAATTGCGTCAACGTTGCGATCAAGCCGGTTCGGTCAGCGCGCCCGCAGCGCGCGCGGGTAGTTGGCGGCCGGAGATCCGGTGGGCGTCGCCCGCCGGCGCGGTGCCCTTGTCGTAGGGCTTGGCCAGCAGCATGTAGAGCAGGCCCGCGCCCAGCACCACCAGGGTGGTGAGGATCATCGAGTAGTTCATGTACCAGGGCGCATCCGGGGTGCGCGGCCAGACCATGTTGGTGATCGCCGCCACGCCGTAGACCAGCGCCGCCACGTTCACCGGCACGCCCCAGTTGCCGAGGGTGAACTGCCCGCCGGGCACCCAGCCCTTGGCGCGGGCGATCAGCGCGGCGATGACGATCAGCTGGAACGACACGTAGATGCCGATCGCGGCGAAGCCGACGATGGTGGCCACGGCATCGGCCATGAACAGGCCCAGGCAGACGATGGCCGCGGGCATGACGCCCGCCACTACCAGCGCGACCGCCGGGACGTGGTTGGTGTTCAGCTTGGACAGGGCCTTGCTGCCGACGATCATCTCGTCGCGGGCATAGGCGAACAGCAGGCGGCTGGCTGCGGCCTGCAGGCTGAGCACACAGGACACGAACGACACCATCACCACCGCCATCACCAGCTTCGAACCCACCGGGCCGAAGGCGTTGGCCAGGATGGTGGTCACCGGGTCGGTGTCTTCGCCGTTGATCACGCGCTGGATGTCCGGCACCGAGAGGATCAGCGCCAGGCAGGCGAACATCGCGGCGGCGCCGCCGATGTAGATGGTCATGCGCATGGTCTTGGGAATCATCCTGCCGGGGTTCGGGGTTTCCTCGGCGACGTCACCGCAGGCCTCGAAGCCGTAGTACTGGAACAGCCCCGCCAGGGACGCGGCGAGGAAGGCCGGCCAGTAGGAGCCGTCGACCTTGATGTCGAAGGTGTTGAACAGCACGCTGAAGTCGTTGTGGCGCTCGAAGATCAGCAGGTAGCCGCCCACCAGCAGCGCACCGCCCAGCTCGCAGATGAAGCCGAACATGGCCACGCGGGCCAGCAGCTTGGTGCCGGACAGGTTGAGCACGGTGGACAGCGCGATCAGCGCCAGGGCGATGCCGATGGCCGCGTTGCCGTGCATCTCGAAGCCAAGCATGGCCGCCATGTACGGGCTGGCGCCCACGGCGATGCCGGCGATGGAGGTGCACAGCGCCCAGGCGTACACCCAGCCCACCATCCACGCCCAGCGCTTGCCCACCAGGCGACGCGCCCAGGGGTAGACGCCACCGGAAATCGGGAACTGGGAAACCACTTCGCAGAACACCAGGCACACCAGCAGCTGGCCCAGGCCGATCAGCAGGTAGGTCCAGAACATCGGCGGACCGCCGGCGGCCAGGCACAGGCCGAACAGGGTGTAGACGCCCACGACAGGCGACAGGTAGGTGAAGCCCAGGGAGAAGTTCTCCCACAGGCTCATGCTGCGTTCGAAATTGGAGCTGTAGCCAAGCGCGGCGAGCTGCTCGGCATCGGAATCGGTTACGCCAGCGGCACGCTTGGCAGGGGACCCACTCATCGTTGTTTCCTCTCAGGGGTTGATGGGCAGAAGGCAATCGACCGGCGGGCCTCACGACGCCCGCCGATTCCCTTTTCGGGTTGGTTTCTTATGGGTGCAAAGCGACGATGCTCTTTGTGCTGTCACTTGCCGTCGTCGAACTGCGAGAGCCACTCCACCGCCTGGTCGCGGTAGCGGGTGAAGCCCTTGTAGTCCACCAGTTCCTGGTTGAGGGACTTGAGCACGCGGTGCATGCGCTTGGCCCACGCCGGGTTGGTGGCGATGTCTTCCAGGCTCAGCAGGTAGGTGCGGATCGGGAATACGATGGCGTTGCTGCGCGGCAGACGGTGCAACGGCTGCAGCTCGATGCGCAAGTAGACCTTTTTACCGGCGTTCTCGGCGGTCACCGTGGTGCGGTCCGGCGCCCACTCGGGCAGGGACTCGGCGGACACGTCCAGGCGCGGGTTGACGGTCAGCGACCAGTTCAGGCGGCGCACCGGGTGGCCGTTGCGCAGGCGCAGCAGGAACTTCAGCGCGCGGTCGAGCATGCCGGTTTCCTTCACCAGCGGCACCGGACCGTGGAATTCGTGCCAGGCCATGCCCAGGTTGAAGCGCAGCGAGTAGTCCGCGCGCTGGGTGGCGATGCCCGCGCCCCAGTACAGGGTGCCGTCGCGTTCTTCCTGCAGGACCCAGTCGCCCTGGGCCTGGCGGGTGACGTACTCCATCGGTTCATAGGGCAGGGTCGAGGGATCACCGAAGGTGAAGGTGTCGTCGATGTTCAACAGCTTGTTGGTCCAGTGCCAGCGGGTGCCGTCCTTCTCCAGGGAGAAGTACTCCGGGTAATCCTTGGCGTAGGACTCCATGATCAGTTCGAGCAGGTCCCACTGCGCCTCCATCATGTGCGGCGCGGAGACGTAGTGCATGCCCGGGTCCTTCTCCAGGGTGATCGCACGGTCGCGGCACTCGCTGATGTAGTGCTCGTCGATGTCGAACACCGCGCGGAAGGCGCCATCGCCGACGCTGACGTGCGGCTCCAGGTTCATCGAGTACATGTACTCGTCGTCCGGGAAGGGCCAGGGGGCGCGGTCGATGCATTCCTGGCTGTTGGCGTAGGTGTAGTCGTCGCGGTAGGTTTCGTCGGGGCGGAATTGGATGGTCATGGTCGTTCTCCGGCTCAGCAGTCGATGACCAGCCGCGAGCACTTGGCGCGCGACACGCAGGGCATGATTTTGGTGTTGGCGGCCTTGTCCTCGTCGGACAGCCAGTCGTCGGTGTGGAGGATCTCGCCGTCCAGCTCCAGGACATTGGTCTCGCACATGCCGCAGGCGCCGCCGCGGCACAGATACGGGATCTCGTGGCCGGCGGCCTCGGCGGCCTCCAGCAGGCTCTGGTCGGGCGATACCTGGATGGTCGCGCCGCTGCGCGCCAGGGTGACCTGGAACGCCTCGCCGACACTGCCCTGTTCGAGGAAGCGCTCGTAGTGGATGTGGCTGTCGGTCCAGCCATGGGCGTGGGCGGCGTCGATCGTCGCCTGGATCATGCCCTCGGGGCCGCAGACGTAGACGTCGCTGCCCAGCGGGCGGTCGGCCAGCACTTCGGAAATATTCAGGCGCTCGCCACGGTCGTCGCGGTACAGACGCACGGCGTCGCCGTATGCCTGCCGCAGTTCTTCACCCAGGCGCGCATGGGCGTCGCCGCGCACCGCCAGGTGCACTTCGAAGGGCGTGCCGCGCAGGCGCAGTTCGGCCAGCTGCGAGCACACCGGGGTAATGCCCACGCCGCCGGCGATGAACAGGTGCAGGCGCGCGTGCTTGCTCAGCGGGAACAGGTTCACCGGGCGGAGGATTTCCAGCTCGTCGCCTTCCTTCACCACGTCATGCATGTGTTTCGAGCCGCCACGGCCTTCTTCCACGCGGCGCACGGCGATCTGGTAGGCGCTGGCGTCGTAGGGCGAACTCATCAGCGAGTAGGCGTTGCGGTAGGTGCCGGTGGCGTGGGGCATCAGTACCACGACGTTGCTGCCGCCGGAGAAGGGCGTCAGGTGCGCGCCGTCGGTGGACACCAGGGTGAAGCGCTTGATCTCCGGGGTCACCTGCTCGATGCGGGTGACGCGGACCTTGAGGGTTCCGTTGGACTGGCTCATGTGTCGAGCTCCTCGGCTTCCGGCAGCTCACCGGGGACTTCGGCGTCGGCCTTCACCGCCTGGAAGGCGGCGAGGCGGCGGGAGTAGTGGTCGCGGACCACCAGGGTGCGAGCGCAGTGCGGGCACTCGAAGACGCGCTGGGTGACGTTCTCGGTGTAGCCGTCGCAGTGCACGCACCAGACGCGACGTACGAAGGAGCCGGCGTGTTCGCGCAGCACCTCGTCCTTGTTCAGGTTGATCGCGTCGGCGGCCTGCATGGCGGTGCCGATGAAGCTTTCCGAGCCGGCCAGATACAGGCGGGTGCCCATGCGCGACTGGCCCAGCAGCGCGTGCAGGTCATCCACCAGCGCGCGATTGCTCGGGTAGATCGCCAGCTCCACGTCGGTGATGTCGCGCAGCGCGGCGAGGTGATCCTGGCCGGAGAAAGTCTCGGTGGAATACAGCACGCGGATGGGCGCGGTGCGCGGCATCTCGGCGAGCAGGCGGAGCATGGCGGCGCCGCCGCTGCCCTGGCCGGCGATGATGTGGTGGTGGCCACCGGCGAGCGGGCGCAACTGGTCGTAGACCGGCCGGCTCTTGATACCTGTGATGAGCATTGTTCTTGTGCCTCCAGAACTGCCGGCGCTCTCGGTCAGGAGCGCCGGCGCGATTCGAGGACCCGTGCACGGTCACGGGTCGCAGGAGACAGGGCACAGACTGTGCCAAATATTTAAGTAATTGAAATTTAAAGAAAAAATAAAATCACGAGATTAGAGGTGTAAGCAGAAATGACAACGCCTGTAGGCAGGCTTGCAGCGGTGGATTGTCGCAGGGGCGCTCGTGCCTCGCGTGCGAAAGCAGCGTGACCGGTTGGTCGCGCGGATGCGTAGATGGTGAGCTTTCCGTAGGAGCGAGCTTGCTCGCGAACCGCCGCCGCGCGGGGATTGTTCGCGAGCAAGAACTGGGCGTCCCCCTCGCTCCTACAGGTACGGGAAATTCCGGCATGGTAGGCGGAACGTAGGCGCATAACCCGGAACGGGTTATCCGCCCTACGTGAGGCGAATTTTTCGGAGGACGCTCAATCGTCCCGCTGCAACTTGCGGATCAAGGTGCCGACGTCGATACCCAGGTGGATCGCCGCCTTGCGCTTGCTGCCGCACAGGCGCACCGCGCGCAGGATCACCTGGCGCTCGTAGCGCTGCACCTGGGCCTTGAGCGGCTGGTCGTCGATGGTCGCAGCCGGTTCGTCGGCGGCGACGGGACTGCCGGCCGGCGGCGCGCCGAGCAGTTCCGGCGGCAGGTGCAGCTGTTCCGCCACGTCGTCGGCCAGCACGGCGAGGCGTTCGAAGATGTTCACCAGCTCACGGATGTTGCCGGGGAAGTCGTAGGCCAGCAGGCGCTCGCGGCAAGCCGAGGACAACCGCAGCAGCGGCTGACGGTCGCGGTTGATGCGTGCCAGGAGGATGTCCATCAGCACCGGCAGGTCGTCGCGGTGGGCGCGCAACGGCGGGATTTCCACCGGCAGCACGGCCAGGCGGTAATAGAGGTCGGCGCGGAACTCACCGGCCGCCACCAGGGCGCGCAGATCCTTGTTGGTGGCGGCGATCACCTGCACCTGGACCTGCTTGGACAGCGGCGAACCCACCGGCTGGATGGTGCCGTCCTCGAGGAACTTGAGCAGCTTGGCCTGCACCTGCAGCGGGATTTCGCCGATCTCGTCGAGGAACAGCGTGCCGCCCGAGGCGCTCTCGATATAGCCACGCTTGCCCGACTGCAGCGCGCCGGTGAAGGCGCCGCGCTCGTAGCCGAACATCTCCGACTCGAACAGGGTTTCCGGGATGCTCGCGCAGTTCACATCGATGAAGGGCCGGTCGCCCCAGCCGGCGGCGCGGTGGATGTGCCGGGCGATGGCGGTCTTGCCCACGCCGGGCTCGCCGAGCAGCAGCAGGCGCGCGCGGCGGCGGAAGGCGCGCACGCCCATGTCGGCGATGGATGACAGCAGCGGCGACATGTGCAGCGCGTTGTCCTGCGGGTCGCCCAGGCCCTGCAGGTCGGTGGTCGAGGCGCGCCCGGAAGGGCTGCGCAGGCTGCCCGCGGTGCCCGGCTCGTACTCGCGCTGGATCAGCAGGCTGTAGGGCTTCTCGTAGGCCGTGGTCGGCACCGCCTGGGCGCGGGTGAGGAATACCCGGCCATCGCGCGAACGGGTCAGCGCGCTCTTGCCGCCACGCCGCAGGGTCTGCTGGAAATCGTCGAACTGCAGTGCCGAACGCTGGAAGAAGTCCACGTCCGGCAAGCCCAGCACGTCCACGCGAGTCACGCGGTTGACCCGCTCCGCTGCCAGGTTGATGAAGCGCACCCGCGATTCACCGTCGCAGACGATCAGCGCCTCGCTGAAGCTGTCCAGCAGGGCATGCAGCGCCGGCGTCTCCAGCAGCGCGGAGAGCATCTCCCCGGAAGCGCTGACCGAGGAGCGCATGCCCATGCGCGGGGACGCGAAGAAACCTTCTTCGCTCATGGATGCAGCTCCGTCGCCTTGTTCGCCTGGCGCAGCACGAAGACGCGCCAGGCCACGCCCTCGCGGATGAGGATGCGCGAGCAGTGGCTGTTGAAGGACTGGTAGTTGCCGAACTGGTCGGGCAGGTCGAGCACCTGCCAGGTGCGCTCCGGCAGCGGCATGCGGTTCAGGGTCGAGGCCAGGCCGGCCGCGCGAGTGATGCCGAAGGTCTGCTCGAAGGCCGCGTTGCGCCATTGCGGCTGGGCCGCCTCGTCGATCACCAGCACGGCGTCGGGCACCGCGTCGAACACCCGCCGCAACGCTTCGATGCGCTGCTCGGCATCGTGCTGCATGCGCAGTTCCTGGCTGACGTCGCGCAGGCTGCCCCACATCCGCAGCATGCGGCCGTTGTGGATGCTGGCGCGCACGTCGTTCTCCACATAGGCGGGCGAGCCGTCGTGGCGGCGGTCCACCGACAGCGCGCCGTCGACGTGGAAGTCCGCCTCGATCAGGCGCCGCACGAACTCTTCGTTGGCCGGGCTGCGCGGCCAGTACAGGCGCACCGGTTGCTCGCTGAAGTCGACGTCGGCGGGCATCTCGTAGATGTTCGCCATGGCGCGGTTGCACATGCGCCAGTAGGAGCGATTCTCGAACACCTGGCGGACGATCTCGTCGGGCGTCTCGCGCACGTCCACCGACTCGGCGAACTCGATGCACCAGTAGGCCACCCGCGCGCTGAAGAGCATCTGGCTCATCACTTCGTTGGCGCTCTGCAGCTCGCCCAGGCGGCGGCTGATCGGGCCCAGCGGCATCTTCACCAGGTGCAGGCGCGCCGGCTCGCCGTCGCGCCACTGCAGCACGCCGCTGGCGAGCACCGGCAGCAGGCCGCCGTTGTGGCGGATCAGGGTCAGCTCCAGGTCCTGTACGCGCTCATCCGCCGGCGGGTTGGCGAACAGCTGCATCAGCGCGTTCAGCGAGTCGGCGGTGTAGATCAGCTCGGCGCCCTGGCCATCCAGCGAACCGGGCGCATAACCGAGCTGGTCGGTCTGCTCGGCGGAAACCTCGATGAAGCGTCCCTGGGACGTCAGGCTGTCGGACAGCAGCAGGCCCCTGTCCAGCAGCAGTTTTAGCGGGTCCATTTCCCTCTCCAATGCAAATTCCCAACACGACGAAGCGACCGCTCGAGTTCGCCCGGCGGCTCTCAAGAAGATCAAGGCATGTTGCATGCCAGCCTGAAACGCCCGTGCGCCGTGGGCTGGAGCGGAAGGATGTATGCAAGAACGCAGCACTGCGCGCAATCGTGCAGCACAGATTGCAGGGTATCCGCTGCATGACTGCAGCGGAGCGCCGGACGATGAAAGATAGGGAGTTTAGCGCCACAAAATCACGGCCCAGCAGATCACCGATGACGCGGCGCACCCGGGATTGAACCCGCGCGCAGCGCACCATGTGGTATCACGGCCAGGAACGCCTAAGTCCCGCTGACGGTGGTGACCTCCACGTAATGCCGCGCATGGATGGCCGGCGCGGGCACGACAGGCGCATCCAGTTGGCTCCGCGAGAAGCAGCGGAAATGATTGAGCACCATGTCGTAGCCGGAGAGCCTGGTGAAGGCGATCCCACCGGAAAACCTCGGGTTGACGTCCATCAGCAGCGCGTCGCCCTCATGGACGAGGAACTCCATGTTGATGCAGCCATTCACGCCGAGCACCTGTGCGACCCGGCCCGCGGCTTCGACCAGCGACGCATCGGGCAGCATCTGCACGGTCAGGCCGGCGCCGTTGGAGGTACGAACCAGCTCCTGCCGGGCCATGCCGGCCCACTGCCCGCTGCCGGCATGCCGCACCACGTCGACGACGCACACCTCGCCGGGCAGCAGCGGCTGCACGATGTAGTCGCGATCCTGGCACTTGTCCTGGATGTAGCGCAGGTAGTCCAGGTCGTGGATACGCACCAGCCCTTCGCAGTTGCGGCCATCGCAGGGCTTGGCGATCAGCGGCAGCTCCAGTCCCGGCACCGGCAGGTCCTGCAGGCGCCAGGTGGGAATGGCGCGGATGCCCTGGACGTCCTGGAATGCCTGGAACACCCGCCACTTGTCACGGGCGACGTGGATGGTATCCAGCGGCGGCATGCACAGCGTGATGCCACGGGAGGTGAACGTCTCATGATGCAGTGCGAACGCGTCGATCTCGGGGTCGATCTGCGGCAGCACATGGGTTACCCGCTCGGCCTCGCAGATCGACAGTACGCGGCGGATGTAGGCGGTCACGTCCCTTGCGGGGGGCACCTGGTAGGCAGCATCCAGCAGCGTCGAGGTGGTGCACCACTCCGGGGGCTGGATATTGGTCCCGATGAGCCGCGCAGTGGAGTGGCGCCGCAAGGAAGTGATCACCGCCTCGGTGCAGAACGCGCCGGTGGCCGTGATCAGGCAGGCGGGGGAAAAAACGCCGTCAAATAGCGTGCTCATGGGCGAACTCCGCCGAAAGCACGCCGAAAGAGCTCAACAATGAAGTGAGTTCCCATGGTTCGTGGCCTCGCAGTGAGTAGACTGGCTGCCCCCCTGGCGTACCGCTGGCCCCACGGCAATTTGCCAGCGATCCCATCAAGCGTAGCCGCGAACCCGTCCCCGCAACGGCAACGACATCGGCCAGGGCAGGAAAAACTCCCTCACCCTGGCTCCAGGCCCCGTCCTGTCTGGCCTGCCGCTCGTCAGGTCCACCAGTAGCGCACGAAGTGGAAGAACACCGGCGCCGCGAAGCACACCGAATCCAGGCGGTCGAGCATGCCGCCGTGGCCTTCGATCATATGGCCCCAGTCCTTCACGCCCCGGTCGCGCTTGATCGCCGACATCACCAGCCCGCCGAAGAAGCCGAGGATGTTGATCATCAACGCGATCAGCAGCGCCTGCCAGGGCTTGAACGGCGTGATCCACCACAATGCGCCGCCGACCAGGGTAGCCAGCGCCACGCCGCCGACGAAGCCTTCCACGGTCTTGGACGGCGACAGGTTCGGCGCGATCTTGCGCTTGCCGAACAGCTTGCCGCAGACGTACTGCAACACGTCCGAGAGCTGCACGACGATCACCAGGAAGGCGATCAGCAGCAGGTTGCGGCCCTCGTAGCCGGCGATGTCCAGCGTCAGCAGCGCCGGCACGAAGGATATGCAGAACACCGCCAGCATCAGCCCCCACTGCACCTTCGAGGCACGTTCGAGGAAATGCTTGGAGTCGCCGCCCAGCGAGGCGAGGATCGGCAGCAGGAGGAACATGTAGACCGGGATGAAGATGGAGAACAGCCCGTACCACTGGATGCCGATCAGCAGGTACTGCATCGGCAGCACGAAGTAGAACGCCGCCACCAGCGCCGGGTAGTCGCTGCGGCGGGTCGGCATCAGCGTGAGGAACTCGCGCAAGGCATAGAAGGACACGCCGTAGAACAACAGGATCACCGCCCAGTGACCAAGCGCGAAGGCACCGCCGATCACCGCGACCATCACCCACCAGGCGTTGATCCGCGCGTTGAGGTTGTCGATCACCGCATGCGGTCCAGGCGGCGCCTTCCAGCGCAGCACCGCGCCGACCAGCGAAGCGAGAACGAGGATGGCGCCGATGCCACCGAAGAGTAGCCAGGTCTGGTTCATCTCAGTGGCCCTCCGGCGCAGCGAGCTTGAGCAGCGCCTCGCGGGCGCGTTCGAGGAAGGCCTCCTTGCCCTCGCCCTCCTGCACCGCCAGCGGCGCACCGAAGCTCAGAGTGCACAGCAGCGGCAACGGCAGCGCGCGCCCCTTGGGCATCACACGGTTGAGGTTGTCGAGCCACACCGGCACCAGCTCCACCTCTGGATGTTTTTTGGACAGGTGATAGATGCCGCTCTTGAACGGCAGCAGGCGCACCTCCTCGTCGAGGTTGCGCGTACCCTCGGGGAACAGGATCAGCGAGTCGCCGTCGGCCAGCGCCTGCTCCACCGGCTCCAGCGGATTGCGGCCTTCGGCCGCGCCCTGGCGGTCGATCAGCACGCCATGGAACACGCGATTGATGATGAAGCCACGCAGGCCGCCCTTGCCCCAGTAGTCCATGCCGGCCACCGGCCGGGTGCGGGCGCGCAGCTCGGGGGGCAGCGAAGCCCAGAGCAGAACGAAATCGCCATGGCTGCTGTGGTTGGCGTAGTAGATGCGCTGCGCCGGAATCGGCGTGGTGCCGATCCACAAGCTGCGCAGGCCGGTCACCGCGCGGGCGCCGGCGATGATGGCGTAGGCGAAGAGTCGTTCCAGCATTCCGGGTACGTTCCTCAGGATTGGAAGGTCAGGGTGATCAGGCACAGCAGCGCGAGCAGCCACTGCGCCGCACAGAACAGCGCCTGCCGGCGCAACAGGGCGAGCGCGCCACGACTGCGCTCGCTCCAGGGGCGGCCGGCTTTATCCGCAGGTACGCCGGCGTAGGTGGCGAGTGCGTCGTCCAGCTGACGGGTTTTCTCCGGCAACGCATCACCGGCATTCGCCATGGCCTGGAACAGATCGGCGTCCAGCGCCACGCGCATGGCGTAGAACTTCTGCACCAGGCCCAGCAGCACCAGCAGCGCCATGCACAGGCTGAACGCCAGTGTGGCGCTGGCCATCAGCACACCGTAGAAGCCGAGCGCCAGGGCGAGCACGGTCAGCGCCGAGGACAGCCCATTGAGGCTGCCGCCACGGCGCAGCAGGCTGGCAACCAGGATCAGACCCGGATCAACCGACATGGCTCACCTCCTGCGGCTCGTGCGGCTGGCCGGCGATCTGCGCCAGCACCGCCAGTTGTTCGGCCTTGAGCACCACCTGCGGGCGCGCCCGGCGCAGCTGCGCCACGGCGTCATCGACGGTGGCGGCGCGTCCGGAAATCAGCAGCCAGGCGGCGACCACCGTGGCACTGCGCGAATAGCCCAGCGCACAGCACACCAGCAGCGGGCCATGGCGGCGCAACGTCTCGATCAGTTCGGCGCCGATCCGGCACTCTTCGGCACCGGGCGCCAGCAGATCGAGCAGCGGCAGCGTGGCATAGCCTTCGCCGTGCGCCGCGCACGGCAGCTCGGCACACAGATCAAGAACGGCGAGGTCCGGCCTTGCTGCCAGATCGGCGGCGCCGGGCAGGCGGCCGAGCCAGAGGCCGGGCAGCACTTCGTCCGGCTGGGGATGGCGGCGCGTCCAGGCGCGGGAGTTGATCCAGGCGGCCAGCAGATAGGGCGCCAGCAGCCAGGACACTGCCAGCGAATGCCGACCGTCCGCGCGCTTCTGGAAGCCCTCCGCGCCGATGCCCAGGTAGCAAAGCGCGACCAGCGCCAGCGAAACCGCTGGCCAGCACAGCCAGAGCCAAGCCCCGCCAGCGGCGGATGCCAGCCACGCGCACAATGCCGATCCGATGGCGTAGAAGGCCGCCAGGCGCAGCCGGCGCGGATCGCCGCTCAACTTCCAGGCGGCAATGGGCGAGCGGCCCTCGCGCGGCCACAGCCAGACACACAGCCAGCCGGCCAGCGCGCCGGTCGGCACATCGATGAAGTGGTGCTGCCAGGTGGTCAGTACCGACAGGCCGATCAGCGCGAACCAGCCGTGCAGCAGCCAGCGCCACAGGCCGCCGGCATAGCGGCCGTAGGCGACCCAGAGGATCACCAGCAGCGCGATGTGCAGCGAAGGCGCCTGGTTGAAGGGCTTGTCGAAGCCCATCAGCAGGTCGAACAGCCAGCCGAACACGCCCTCCAGCGCCGGACGCTCGAAGCTGAAGCGCAGCGGGAAGAGCAGGAAGCAGCTCACCGCGATCACCTGCGCGCTGAGCAGGCGCAGGGCGTGGCTGTCCAGCTCGCGGCGGGTGCGCGGCAGCAGGAAGGACAGGCCATAGAGCAGGTCGATGGACCAGTACGGGATGATCGTCCAGGGCCACAGCGGCATGCCGCGCTCCCAGTCGAACACCCATACGCCGACCGCCTCGCGCTGCGCCGCTGCCCAGTTGGCGAAACCGTAGCTGGCGAAAAAGAACGGCCCGAGGAACACCAGCCAGATCACCGCCCGGCGCAGCACGCCGGGATCGCGCGCCGGCATTGCTGCCGCCATCAGCTGCGCTCCCGGCGGGCCAGGGACACGGTGAAGATGCCGTCCTCGTCGATGCGCTGGGCCAGCTTGCGGAAGCCGGCGGCCTCCACCAGCTGATCCATCTCCAGCTGCGTGCGCCGGCGCATCACCCAGGCCTGGCCGGCGCGATGGCTGGTCAGGGCGCGGGCGATCAGCTCCAGTTGCGGGTGCCAGGGCTGGCCGGTGTAGATCAGGTAACCGCCCTCTTCGACCGCCTCGCCGAGGCCGGCCAGCGAGCCGCTGACCATCGCGTTGTCGGCGAACAGCTCGTAGAGGCCGGAGACCACCGCCAGACTCGGTTTGGGTTCGACGGCGGCCAGGTCGGCGCCATCGAAGGCGTCGCCCTGGACGAAGCGGGCGCGGTCCTTCAGGCCCAGCCGCTCGATCAGTGCCGAGCCTTCGCGCACGTTCAGCTCGCTGTAGTCACGCAGCAGCACGCTCTCCGGCAACGGCTCGACGCCCTGCAATGCTTCGAGGATATAGCGCCCGTGGCCGGCGGCAATGTCGAGGATGCGCACCTCGCGGCCCTGCTTGCGCAGCTCGGCCATGGCCAGGCGCAGCAGTTCCTCGATGTTCACCTTGCGCTGGCGGATACCGCGCCAGCCGGCGGATTCCAGGTAGGTCCTGTCGATCAAGCGACCCACGGGGCCAGCGCCGGTGGGCTGGTTGCGGTAGACGTAGTCGAGGGTGCTGCCCGAGTCGAAGCCGGTCTGGAAGCCCAGGTTGATGCCGTCGGACAACAGCCGGCCGAGGCGCATGTTGGCGCGGGTCGCGCGCCAGTAGAGGTCGCGGATCGACCAGGTCGGCAACGGCGTGGCCAGCGCCTCGGCCTCGGCACAGGTGTAACCGAAACGGTCGGCATCGCGCAGGTCGGGGCGCTCCGGCGCGCGGCCGAAGCATTCGAGCATGAAGCGCCGGGCGCGGCCCACCGCCTGCTCGCGGTTCAGCTCGCCGAGGGTGTCGTGGAAGAAGCCGGGCAGGATGTGCAGCTCCTTGCGCGCCGTACCGAGGTTGTCGAAGAAGCGCTGCTGCGGCTTTCGGTGCACCACGAAGTCGGAGCCCGAGATCAGCAGCTGGGTCGGCACCTTTATCGCCTGGGCGTCGGCCACCACGCGCTCGGCCGCGTCATAGAGGCCGAGCAGCACGTTCACCGAGATGGCCCGGGCGATCAGCGGGTCGTTGTCGAAGGAGGCGATGCGCTCGGGGTCGTGGGTCAGGAAGTTGGATTTGACGTAGCTGTTGACGAAGAAGTTGCCGCGCCACCAGCGGGCCAGCTTCAGCCCCGGCCGGGCGAAGGGCACGTAGAGCTTGACCTTGAACGCCGGCGAGGCGAGCACCAGGCTGCGGATCGGCGGTGCGTAGTCGTGCACCCAGGTGGAGACCAGCACCGCACCGACGCTCTGCGCCACCACCGCCATCTCGCAGATGGCGATGCCATGGGTCGCGGCGATGTGCTCGACGAAGGTCTGCACGTCGCGCACGCTGGTGCCGAAGCTCGGGCTGTCGCCGCGCGCGCCGGGGGACTGGCCGTGGCCGCGGGCGTCCCAGGCGAAGATGTCGAAGCCGGGCATGTCCAGTTCGTCGGCCAGGTGGGCGATGCGCCCGGAGTGCTCGTGGCCGCGATGGAACAGCAGTACCGCGCGGCGTGGCGCATCAGCGGCCGGCGCAGCGGGCCAGTGGCGATAGAACAGCTCGACGCCGTCGTGGGTAACGAAGTGGTGATTCGAAGATTCGCGCATGACTTCCTCTGTTCGATGGCTTCGGGGACGATCCCATCCCCGCCGTTCAGGCCGTGAGACGCGCTCAGGCGGCCGACTTTTCCCGCTGCTCCGACAGCCCGTGGCGCACGCGATTGACGATAGTCAGGACCAGCAGCACCGCCACCACCACCAGCAGGTCGTTCAGCCAGTCCAGCGGCAACAGTCCAATCGCCAGCCCCGCACCGAAGAGGCCGAAGCACAGCGCGCGATCGCTCTTGCCCATCGGGCCGTCATAGCGACGCGAGGCACCGACCATCACGCCCAGCACACCGGCGTATTCGCTGATGACCGCCAGCAGCACCACCAGCACCACCAGCCCTGGCGAAACACCCGGCAGCAGGGCGAACGGCAGGTACAGGGCGCTGTCGGCGATCACGTCGGTCAGTTCATTGAGGTAGGCGCCCAGCTTCGACTGCTGGCCGAATTCACGGGCGAGCATCCCGTCCATGGCGTTGAGCGCCATGCGCACGAACATCCACAACGGAATCAGCAGGAAGACCCAGGCATGGGCACTGAGCAGCGCTACGACCAGTGCGACCAGCAGCGAAGCACCGCACGCGGCGAGCGTCACCTGGTTGGCCGTCACGCCGCGCTGGTGAAGGCGCGTCACCTGGGGACGCAGGAGGTTCTGGAAGCGGGACTTGAGTTGGTAGACGGAGATCATGAAGGTCCTTCTCGTCGATCGGAACGAACTATCCACAGCCCTGTGGACCCACCGAGCATAGCCTCACAGTGGAAGCGGAGCTGTAGGAAGTGTCTCAGTACAATAGATGAACGATCCCACCTACAAAGACACAGATCCAGTCCACGGCGCCGAGCACGATGACAGTACGGCGCCACGAAAAAAGGCGGAGCCCCCCCCTTTCGGAGACTCCGCCTTTTCGTCACTACGGGCTGATCAGGCCAGCTTCAGCAGTCCCATGCCCAGGATCAGCATCGCCAGACCCAGCCAGCCGCGCCAGGACAGGCGCTGGCCGAACAGGGCCCAGCCCATGGCCACGGTGGCGAGGATGCCGAAGCCGCCCCACACCGCGTAGGCCACCGACAGCTCGATGCCACGAACCGCCTGCGACAGCGCGGTGAAGGCACCGAGCACGAAGAGAATCGAGGTGACGCCGAGGATGCGCTTGCGGAAGCCGTCGGAGTATTTCAGCAGCAGGTTGGCGATCACTTCCAGGACGATGGCCAGGCCCAGCCAGGCCATCGGAATCAGGTCATGGTTCAGCATGCTACGGCCTCCATGTCGGTCTCACGCTCGTTCTTGCGGGTGCCGGACTTCACCAGCAGGATGCCGGCGATCATCACGACCAGGCCCAGCCCTTTCTCCAGGGTCAGGTCCTCGCCCAGCCAGGCGGCGCTGACCAGCGAGATCAGCACGATGCCGATGCCTTCCCAGAGGGCGTAGGCCACGCCCACCGGTACATGCTTGATGGCCAGGGACAGGAAGTAGTACGACAGGCCGACCATCAGGTACATCAGCAGCAGACCCGCGACCGGGTACAGCGCATGGGTGAATTTCATCGAAGTGGTGCCAACGACCTCAAAGCCGATGGCGGCAAACAGATAGATCCAGGAACGCATGGTGCAAGCCCTCCCACGGGCGGCCGCGCGCAGTCTCGCTAAGAGCATCCTTGCGGCGGTTTTCGGTTCGGGTTCGGTGGCGCCGACTCGGGCAGCGGAGGTTCCGCCGCGCTTGGCGCCACCAACAGGTGGCAGCCGAAGGGAGGGGCTAGAGGTCGCCGGTCCAGTAACGCTCGCGCGAAACCAGGCGGGAAGTGGGAAGAGGTAGAGCCTTGATGTTCAACATAATGAACATATTGTGCCAATTTTCCGGTCAACTGGCAAATCGACGGCCTCGATACTCATCATGAACGCCCATATACAGGCGTCTGCGGAGCGACCCGGACATCAGGCGCCATCAGGGTTGTGCAATATTCTGATCACGCTGTTCAACCTGCGACAGCACGCCGCGGCCATGACCTGCGCCACCACCCGCCCGCGCGCCGCCCTGTTAGTATCTGCAGCCAGTACCCCGTCGGAGACCGCGATGATCGCCCTGCTGGACGCCTGGAAGGCCGGCCTGTTCGGCCGTGAGCACTGGACACGCAACCTGGTCGCCGGCGTGATAGTCGGTGTGGTGGCACTGCCGCTGGCCATGGCCTTCGCCATCGCCAGCGGGGTCAAGCCGGAACAAGGCATCTATACGGCGATCCTGGCCGGCGCACTGGTCTCCCTGCTGGGCGGCAGCCGGGTGCAGATCGCCGGGCCCACCGGCGCCTTCATCGTCATCCTCGCCGGAATCACCGCCAAGTACGGCGTCGACGGCCTGCAGATCGCCACGCTGATGGCCGGCGCCATCCTCGTGCTGCTCGGTGTGAGCCGCCTCGGCGCGATCATCCGCTTCATCCCGGCACCGGTGATCGTCGGCTTCACCGCCGGCATCGGGGTGATCATCTGGGTCGGCCAGTGGAAGGATTTCTTCGGCCTGCCCGCCGTCAGCGGCGAACACTTCCACCAGAAGCTCTGGCACCTGCTGCAGGTGCTGCCGCAACTGCATATCGCGACCACCCTGCTGGCGCTGCTGAGCCTGGCGCTGGTGCTCTTCACGCCGCGCATCAAGGCCCTGCAGCGAGTCCCCGGCCCGCTGGTGGCGATGGTGGTGGTGACCGCCATCCAGTCGCTGTTCCACTTCGCCGGCGTGGCCACCATCGGCAGCGCCTTCGGCGGCATTCCCCAAGGCCTGCCGAGCTTCAGCCTGCCGGAAGTGACCCTGCCGCGCGTGCTGGAGCTGATCGGTCCGGCCTTCGCCATCGCCATGCTCGGCGCCATCGAGTCACTGCTCTCCGCGGTGGTGGCCGACGGCATGGCCGGCACCCGCCACGACTCCAACCAGGAACTGATCGGCCAGGGCATCGCCAACCTGGTGACCCCACTGTTCGGCGGCTTCGCCGCCACCGGCGCTATCGCCCGCACCGCCACCAACATCCGCAACGGCGGCAACAGCCCGCTGGCTGGCGTCACCCATGCCGTGACCCTGGTGCTGATCCTGCTGTTCCTCGCCCCGCTGGCCTCGAACATTCCGCTCTGCGCGCTGGCGGCGATTCTCTTCGTGGTGGCCTGGAACATGAGCGAGATGCGGCACTTCCTGTTCATGGTCAAGCGCGCACCGCGCGCCGACGTGGCGATCCTGCTGATCACCTTCCTGCTCACGGTGTTCAGCGACCTGGTGATCGCGGTGAACATCGGCGTGATCCTCGCCATGCTGCACTTCATGCGGCGCATGGCGTCGTCGGTGGAAGTGCATGCCAACGAAGGCCCGGAACTGGAGGTGGAACTGCGCGGCCGAGGGCTGGCGGATCTGCCACCGGGGGTGCTGGTCTACAGCATCGAGGGGCCGCTGTTCTTCGGCGCAGCGGAAACCTTCGAGCGCGCCCTGGTCACGACCCACACCGACCCGAAGGTGCTGATCATCCGCCTGCGCCGGGTCCCCTTCATGGATATCACCGGCCTGCAGACGTTGCGGGAGGTGATCGAGGACCTCCAGCGGCGCGGCATCGAGGTGCGCCTGTGCGAAGCCAACTCGCGGGTACTGCGCAAGTTGCGCAAGACCGGGATACTCGACGTGCCGAGTGCGGCCATCTATCACCACGACTTCCCTGCTGCGCTGACGGCCACGGTGGCCGGGGCCTGACATGCCGGGGCGGATCGACGCGCTGATCTTCGACTGCGACGGCACGCTGGTGGACAGCGAGCAGCTGTCCGCCGAACTGCTCGTCCGGCTACTCGACGAGCGTGGTGCGCGTACCACGCTGGACGCCATCCTGCCGATCTACCGCGGCGAGCGCTTCCAGGACGTGGTGGAGCATCTGGGGCGACTTTATCCACAGGTGGCGCCCGCCGACTTCCTCGTCGAATACCGCCACCGCAGCCTGCCCTGGCTGCGCGCCCGGCTACAGCCGATGCCCGGCGCGGTGGAACTGGTGCGCCGGCTGCGGGTGGCGAAGTGTGTGGCCTCCAACGGCCCGCGCGAAAAGATCGAGACCAGTCTGGATTGCGCGGGGCTGTTGGACGACTTTCGCGGGCGCGTGATCAGCGCCTACGAAGTCGGCGCCTGGAAGCCCGATCCCGAACTGATCCGCCACGCCGCCCGGCGGATGGGCGTGGCGCCCGAGCGCTGCCTGGTGGTGGACGACAGCCTGCCCGGCCTGCGCGCCGGTCTGGCTGCCGGCGCACGGGTGGTCGGGTTCGGCGAGCTGGACTTCAGCGGGTTGACCGGAGCGTTCGAGCGGGCGCGGGACATGCGGGAGCTGGAGTGCCTGCTGGACAGCCTGGGCCTGCTGGCGCCCACCGCTCCCTGACAAACCGCATCACTTCACCAACCGCGCATCCAGGCTGTTCTGCGCCAGCCGCTGCGCCTGCTCCCTGGTCATGCCCAGGTGCTCGTGCAGCGCCTGGAAGTTCTCGGTGACGTAGCCGCCGAAGTAGGCCGGATCGTCCGAGTTCACCGTCACCTTCACCCCGCGTTCGAGCATGTCGAGGATGTTGTGCTCGCGCATGTGGTCGAACACGCAGAGCTTGGTGTTGGACAGCGGGCAGACCGTCAGCGGGATCTGCTCGTCGATGATGCGCTGCATCAGGCGCTCGTCCTCGATGGCGCGCACGCCGTGGTCGATGCGCTCGATCTTGAGCAGGTCCAGGGCTTCCCAGATGTATTCCGGCGGGCCCTCTTCGCCGGCGTGGGCCACGGTGAGGAAGCCTTCGGCGCGGGCACGGTCGAACACGCGCTGGAACTTGCTCGGCGGATGGCCGACCTCGGAGCTGTCCAGGCCGACGGCGATAAAGGCGTCGCGGAACGGCAGGGCCTGCTCCAGGGTCTTGAACGCTTCCTCCTCGGACAGGTGCCGCAGGAAGCTGAGGATCAGCCCGTGGCGGATGCCCAGCTGCTTCTCGCCATCCTTGAGCGCGCCCTGGATGCCGCGCAGCACCACTTCAAAGGGGATGCCACGGTCGGTGTGGGTCTGCGGGTCGAAGAACGGCTCGACGTGGATGACGTTCTGCGCCTTGCATTTCTCGAGGTAGGCCCAGGTCAGGTCGTAGAAGTCCTGCTCGGTGCGCAGCACGTCGGCGCCGGCGTAGTAGAGATCGAGGAATTCCTGCAGGTTGTTGAACGCGTAGGCCTGGCGCAGGCTCTCGACGTCGCCCCAGGGCAGGGCGACCTTGTTGCGCTCAGCCAGGGCGAAGAGCAGCTCGGGCTCCAGCGAACCCTCCAGGTGCAGGTGCAGTTCGGCCTTGGGCAGGGCATTGAGCCAGTCGTACATGGTGAGGTCTCGTGATCAGGCGGTCGGGGAAATTATCGCATGCCCGGGCGCGGCTGCTGGCAAAGATGCTGTGAGCCGACGGCCGCTGGTGCGCCTTCCGGGCATTGCCTAAGATGGCGCACTCGCTCCTACCGGATATGGATAGCCCTCGATGCTGCGCGCGCTCAAAGACGAAAGATTCCTCCTCCTTGCCCTGCTGGTGGCGACCGCGGTGTATCCGCTGGAACATGGACTGCTGGGCGGCGGCAAGCTGCTCGCCGGGATCACCGCCAGCGTCCTGCTGGCCGTGATCATCAGCGTCTCGCTGCGCGTTGCGCACCACGCCGAAATCCTCGCGGAGAAGGTCGGCGAGCCCTACGGCACCATGATCCTGACCCTGGCCGCAGTGCTGGTGGAAGTGGTGATCCTGGCGATCATGATGGGCCACAACCATTCGCCGACCCTGGCCCGCGACACCATCTACGCCGCGGTGATGCTGGACATGAACGGCATCCTCGGCCTGGCCGCGCTGCTGGGCGGCCTCAAGCACGGCGAGCAGTCGTACAACGACGACTCGGGCAAGACCTACGTGACCATGATCCTCACCGCCGTGGGCATCTCCATGGTGGTGCCGGAGCTGATCCCCGCCGAGCAGTGGAAGCTCTACTCCTTCTTCACCATCGGTTGCATGGTCATGCTCTATGCCTTGTTCCTGCGCATGCAGACCGGCCAGCACAGCTACTTCTTCAGCTACAACTACGCCGCCCACGGCGAGCATGGCGAAAGCCACGAGAGCGCGGGTAGCAGCAAGCAGTCCATGGCGTTGCTGGTGGTCGGCGTGGTGCTGATCGGCGCGCTGGCCGAGGTGATGTCCAAGGCCCTGGATGTCAGCCTGGAAGGCAGCGGCGTGCCACCCATCGTGCCGGCGCTGCTGGTGGCGGCGATCTCCGCCAGCCCGGAAATCCTCACCGCGCTGCGCGCAGCCCTGGCCAACCGCATGCAGCCGGTGGTCAACATCGCCCTAGGCGCCTCGCTGTCCACCGTGATCCTCACCGTGCCGGTGATCGAGGCCCTGGCGCTGTTCAAGGGCCAGCCGATCCAGATGGCGATGACCCCGCTGCAGACCGGCATGATGTTCATCACCCTGATGGTCGCCGGCTTCAACCTGCATGACGGCAAGACCAATGCCATCGAAGGCATGACCCACTTCGTGCTGTTCGCCACCTTCCTGATGTTGTCGCTGATGGGACTCTGACCATGCTCAAGATCTACCTCGCCGGCCCCGACGTGTTCCGCCCCGACGCCTTCGAGCAGGGCGAACGGCTGAAGGCCCTGTGCGCCGAGTTCGGCCTGCAAGGGCTGTATCCGCTGGACCACTCGGTGCCCGAGGGGATCGACCGGCCGCGGGACCAGGCCCTGTGGATCTACCAGGCGAACCTTGCGCTGATCGCCGAGGCCGACGCGGTAGTCGCCAACCTCAACCCCTTCCGTGGCGCCGAGCCGGACAGCGGCACGGCCTTCGAGCTGGGCTACGCGGCCGCCCTGGGCAAGCCGCTGTATGGCTACATCCAGGAGGGCGGCAGTTGCGCCGAGCGCCTGCCGTGCGAGTGGAAGGGCGACGAACCGGAGTGCGACCGCGAGGGCAACCAGGTGGAGGCCTTCGGCCTGCCGCTGAACCTGATGCTCGGGGTGCCGGCGCAGATCGCCGTGGGTGGGGCGCGTGAGGCGCTGGAGTTGCTGCGTGCGGAGCTGATGCTTTCGTAGGAGCGAACTTGCTCGCTCCTACGAAGAGCCGTGCCAATAGAAAACGCGCCCTGGGGCGCGTTTTCTATTGGGTCAGAAGAGCCTCAGCGGCCTTTCTTCAGCTCGAAGTTGAACACCTTGGTCGCCTGGCGTGCCACGATCCGACCGCCCAGTGTGCGGGGCTCGAAGCGCCACCTTTCCATGGCGTCGCGCACGCTGCGCTCGAACACGCGCGGTGGTGTGGACTCAAGGAACTGGATGTCGGTGATCCGGCCGTCGCTGGTGATGGTGAACAGCACCTTCACGCGCCCTTCGATCTGCTTCGCCTGCGCCATGCGCGGATAGGTCGGCGGATCCATGCGCAACGGCTTGATGTCGCTGTCGTTGAGGCTGCCGGTCGGCAGGCCGGCGGGGCCTTGCGCGCCGGTCGGCGCCGACTGCGCGCCCGGGGTGGACTGGCCAACGGTCGGCGCGGCGGGCGGCGGCGGTGCAGCCGGGGTCGGCGGCGCGGTGGTTTCCGGCGCCGATTCCGCTTCAGGCTCGGGCTTGGGTTTCGGCTTGGGCTTGGGCGCGACCTTGGGAATCGCCTTTTCCACCGGCTTGGGTTTGGGCTTGGGCTTTTCCACCGGTTTGGGCGGCTCGACCGGCTTGGGTGGTTCGGGCGGCGTCGGCACCGGCGCGGCGGCCGGCGGTTGCTGCACCGGCTCGGGCTTGGGCGGCAGGGTGACGACGCTGACCTGCATCGCCTTGGGCAGCTCGCCCTGCCCCAGGTTCAGCTCCGTCGGCGCAGGGACGACCCAGAACAGCGCGGCGACTATCGCCGCATGCATGCCGATCGCCAGACCCGAGGGGCGCCACCAGCCGCCACTGCGCGGCGGTTCCTCGCCCTCCTCCACGCCTTCCACGGGAATGGCGTAGGGGATCAGCACCTCTTCGGGGATTACGTCCACATCCCGGCGTTCCCCCTCGCAACTGACCAGGCGCAGGTTGGCCTCGTTGACGCGCTGGGCGTTCACGCTGGGCAATACGGCGCTGTCTTCCACCGTGGCTGCAGGGAACAGCGGGGCCTCGGCGGACACGGCGAGAGGGTCATCAGCCGCTTCGCGCAGTTGGGGTAACGACATGAGAAAGCCTGCGGAAAGAGTTCAGGAAGCAGTAACTTCTGATAATTATTATCATTCACTAATCCCGCAAGGGCAACCTCGTCCGTCAGGACGGCGCGATGGCATGGCGCAAAAGCGCGTCGTGGAGCGGTTGCGGGTCCATTTGCGCCGCCAGGATCAGCTCGATCCGGCTGTCGCGCCGCCAGGGGCTGGGTGTCCAGGGCGCAACCTCTGCGGTGCGGTTGCACGCCAGCCAGCCGGCCTCGCCGTGCAGGACCGCCTTGGCCCGCAGCAGCCCCGGTAAACCGGCGAGCCAGTTATCCAGTTCGGCAATGCGGAAGCGCCAGTCGGGGTGAAAGCGCCAGCCGATCGCCTGCCGGCCATCCTCGATACGCACCTGCCGCATCGGCTGGTCGCGACGCAGCAGCACGGCACCTTCCACACCCTTCGGCAGGGTCGGCAATTCGCTCGCGGCCTCCGTCAGGGGCGTGGTCGGCAACTCGGGGAACGCCAGCCGGCCCTGGGTGGTCCAGCGCATCGGTAACGCCGGCAAGCCGGCCAGGAGCGCGGTGCGGGCCGCGTCATCGAGGTCTTCGCTCTTGTTCAACAGCAACAGTCCGGCCTGCGCCAAGGCATTCTGCTGGGCCTCGGGCAACGGCTGCCCGGCAGCCAGCGCCGCGGCGTCCAGCACCATGACCAGCGGCTGGACCGCCAGCACGCCCTGCCAGGGCGCGGCGCGCAGTTGCGCCAATAGCTGCGCGGGATGCCCGAGCCCGGAGGGTTCGATGAACAGCCGCTGCGGCCTGGCCTTGCGCAGCAGCCGGCCCAGGCCGACCTGGAAGGGCGCGCCATTCACGCAGCACAGGCAACCTCCGGCGACCTCGCCGAGGGCGACGCCGTCCTCGTCACGGCTGAGCAGCGCGGCGTCCAGGCCAACCTGGCCGAATTCGTTGACCAGCACCGCCCAGCGCTCGTGGGCCGGACGTTGGGCCAGCAGGTCGCGCAGCAGGCTGGTCTTGCCCGCGCCGAGGGAGCCGGCAATGAGATGAGTCGGGATCTGCTTCAACATTCGCCCATGGTGCCGCCTGACGCTCGCCGGGAAAAGCGCTAGAGTCGCGGCTTCTTATCGCACCCCCGGACCGACCATGCGCCAGCTCCTGCCCTTCGCCCTCGCCTGCCTGCCGCTGCTCGCCCACGGCGAAGCCTGCGTGGTGCACAGCCAGGGCGCCAACCTCGACGTGAAGGTCTGCCAGCAGAACCGCAGCATTCCCGAAAAGCTGTTCCGCGAAGGGTTCTGCCAACCGCAGCTCAAGGACCAGAAGGTCCAGGTCACCTACGCTGACAGCTGCCCCAGCGGCGCCTTCGGCGTCTGCGAGAACGCTCAGGTGCAGGGCATGCCCTACCGCCAGGACATCCATTACTACGGGGTGGCCAGCGATGCGCGGATCCTCCAGCCGTTCTGCGAGAGCCAGAGCCACGGCCAGTGGCGCAAGCCCTGAACCCCGGTCATCGTCCTGTCACACGCATCAGGCTTACTGTCGCTGGGTACCTCACACCCTCTCGGCACCCCACGCCGAACATGATCTTGGTGAATCGGGTCGCCATCCCCTGGCGGCCTTTTTTTTGCCTGCCCTGCGCCAGTCCGGCGGTGTGGAATTCAGCCCAGCCAGTCCAGTGTCAGCAGCAGGCGCCGTTCACCGGACTCCGGTTGCGGCGAGCGGTGGACGATGCCGCGACCAGGATTGCCGGCCCACCTCTCGCCCTTGAACAACCCCACGTCGCCGGCCGCCATCTGACGTATCGGCGCAGAGTCGGCGGGCTCCGCCTTCGGCTCGCCCAGGCAGTTGCGGGCCATCGCCCCCTCCTCCAGCCACTGGCTGGCCGGGCCGGCGTAGGTGGTGACCAGCCGCAGCGGCACATGATCGACGTGAAAGCGTGGGCACATGGCGCGATCCAGACAGCGCAGGCGCAGGCCGATGCGGCGTGCGCCCGTGAGGCAGGCAAAGGCTTCCAGCAGCCACTCCAGGTCGGCGCGGAACAGCGCGCAGCCGTCGAAGGGAGCATGCTCGAGCAGCTCACCCAGCACCACGCGCTCTTCCTGCACGTCCAGACTCTGCTTCAGGTCCAGCGGCCGGCTAGCCAGTCGGTCGGCGAAGGCGCTGATTTCCGGGTAGAGCGTGCGTTGCCAGACGGCCAGGTTGACGTCGTCCATCAGGACCTCGGCCAGCACCTGCGGATCGCTCCCCAGCACCTGGCGCGGCCAGGCCGGCGTATCGAAAGCGAACATCAGGCCTGCGCCTCCCAAGGGTCGAAGGGGTCGGGCAGACGTTTCCAGGCGGACGTGCCGGCCGCCATCTCGGCGTCGTTCAGCAGGCAGCGATCCAGCTCGGCGCACAGGCGGCCGACGTCCAGGTCCTGGCCGATGAATACCAGCTCCTGGCGGCAGTCGCCGCTGTCGGCGTCCCAGTGCTTGAGCACGGCCTGCAGCTCGGTGGTGTCCTGCGGCCAGTCCTCGCGCGGCACGAAGCGCCACCAGCGTCCGGCCAGACCATGGCGCAGCAGGCCGCCGGCCTGGGACCAGCTGCCCGCCTCGCGGTAGCGGCTCGCCAGCCAGAAGAAGCCCTTGGAACGCAGGAGGCGGCCATTGCTCCAGGGCTGCGCCAGGAAGTCGTGGAAGCGCTGTGGGTGGAAGGGCCGGCGCGCGCGATAGACGGTAGAGGCGATGCCGTAGGCCTCGGTCTCCGGCAGGTGCTCGCCGCGCAGTTCCTTGAGCCAGCCAGGTGCACGGGCGGCACGCTGGAAGTCGAAACGGCCGGTGTCGAGAATGCGCGCCGACGGCACCTGGCCCATCACCATGGGCTGGATGTAGGCGTCCGGATTGAGCCTGCGCAGGATCGCCAGCAGCTCGTCGCGCTCGGCATTGCTGATCAGGTCGATCTTGCTCACCAGGATCACGTCGGCGAACTCCACCTGCTCCACCAGCAGGTCGCTGAGCGAGCGCTCGTCATCCTCGCCGAGGGTTTCGCCGCGCTCGGCGAGGCTGTCGGCACCCTGGTAGTCGGCGAGGAAGTTCAGCCCATCGACCACCGTGACCAGCGTATCCAGCCGCGCCAGGTCGGACAGGCTGCGGCCCTGCTCGTCGCGGAAGGTGAAGGTTTCGGCCACCGGCAACGGCTCGGAGATGCCGGTGGACTCGATCAGCAGGTAGTCGAAGCGGCCTTCGCGGGCGAGGCGACTGACCTCTTCCAGCAGGTCCTCGCGCAAGGTGCAGCAGATGCAGCCGTTGCTCATCTCCACCAGGCGCTCCTGCCCGCGCTTGAGGCTGACATCGCGCTGGACCTCGCGACCGTCGATGTTGATTTCGCTCATGTCGTTGACGATCACCGCGACCCTGAGCTGCTCGCGGTTCTTCAGCACATGGTTGAGCAGGGTGCTCTTGCCGGCGCCGAGGAAGCCGGACAGGACGGTGACGGGAAGTGGCTTGTTCATGGGGCTGTTCACGGGTGGGCTCCAGAAAATCAGGCTTCGCGGACGTGCAGTTCACGCCGTTCCTGGCGCTCCTTGGCCTCGACGCAGAGCGAGGCGGTGGGGCGTAGCAGCAGGCGGCGCAGGCCGATCGGCTCGCCGGTCTCCTCGCACCAGCCGTAGTCGCCCCGGGCCAGGCGCTCCAGCGCCTGGTCGATCTTGTCCAGCAGCTTCTTCTCGCGCTCGAGCACGCGCAGTTGCCACTGGCGCGCTTCCTCGCGGCTGGCGATATCGGCGTCGTCGCTGGGACGCTCGCCGTCCTGCAGGGCGTGGAATTCCTCGTCGATGCGCACCTGCAACTCGCCGCGCTGGTTCAGCAGCAGGTCGCGGAAGTAGCCCTGTTGTGCCTCGCTCATGTAGGCCTCGCCGGGCTGTGCGAGCAGTTCCTGTTCGGTCATGGCCGTCTCCGGATCGGAGGTGATCTTTTATGTTATATTATAACAATGCAAGATCGACAAGCGACCGCTGACGTGCGATACCACTGCCCTCACCGATGCTCCGGATACCCGATGCTGCGCCGCGCCCTGCTGTTCTGCCTGTTCGCTCCGTTCGCCCATGCCAGCGGACAGGCGCCGCTGCCCTTCCCCGGCGAGGTGCCGGCACGCTGCGCCTGGTCGGCGCAGGTGCTGGCCTGCATGACCGACGCGGGCGATCTCTACAGCGTCGCCACTCAGGGCCACGACACCTACCTGCGCGGCTTCGAGGCAGCCAGTGGCAGGCGCTGGGCGCAGACCGGCACGCGCTACGGCAGCCTGACCTTCTTCAGCGGCATCGCCAGCGACGGGCAGGTGTGGGTCGGCACCAGCCGGGGTATCGGCTGGACCAACATCAGCCGCTTCAGCAGCTCCTCCGGCGACAGCACCCGCCTGACCTGCGGACGGGTGAGCGGCTGCAGGCAGCAGGCACGCTGAAGGAATCCGTTGCGGAAATGCTGCCAGGCAAATACGTTATATTATAACAATTGCTGACTGTGACCGCCCATGACCGCCTTCCTTCCCGACATCGCTTGCCAGTCCACGCACCCGTCTGTCCCGCTCGACTGGGTCGGCATGCAGGGCATCGCCGTGCCACTGCAGATCGCCGGCGAGCGCGTCGCCGCCTTCGCCGACGCGGGCGTCAGCCTCGATGACGCCGAGGCACGCGGCATCCACATGTCGCGGCTGTACCTGGCGCTGGAGGCGTTGGCCGAGGCGGAACTGTCGCCCGTCCTGCTGCGTGAAACGCTGGGGCAATTCCTCATGAGCCATGCGCAGCTTTCCTGCCAGGCCAGCCTGACGCTGCGCTTCGAGCTGATGCTGCGCCGCCCCGCCCTGGTCAGTCCGCTGCGCGGCTGGAAGCGCTACGCCTGCGAAATCCATGCGCGCCTGGAGGGCGATGAGCTGGCGCTGGAGCTGCACCTGTCGCTGCCCTACTCCTCCACCTGCCCCTGCTCCGCGGCGCTCGCCCGCCAGTTGATCCAGCAGCGCTTCGACGCCGACTTCGCCGGCAGGGCCCTGCAGGCCGAGGAAGTCCGCGCCTGGCTCGGCAGCCCGCAGGGCATCGCCGCTACCCCACACAGCCAGCGCAGCGAGGCGCAATTGCGCCTGCGGCTCGTCCCGGCGGCCATGGCCTTTCCGTTCAACGAACTGATCGACCACGCCGAAGCCGCCCTCGGCACCGCCGTGCAGACCGCGGTGAAACGCGCCGACGAGCAGGCCTTCGCCCTGGCCAACGGGCAGAACCTGATGTTCTGCGAGGATGCGGCGCGCCGCCTGCACCGGGCTCTGGTGCAGCGGGAAGAGGTGTCAGGCTTCGAGGTGCGCGTGGTGCATGCGGAAAGCCTGCATGCCCACGACGCGGTGGCGGTGAGCCGCTGGGCGCGCCCTTAGAGCACCATGTCCAGGCGCAGTCGGTCCCGGCAGCGGATGCCGTTTTCGATGATGGGCTCCGGGTAGTTCAGCGAGAAGTAGTCGTGCTCCACGCTGGCGATGCGAAAGCCCATGCGCTGGTACAGGCCGAGTTGCGTGAGGCTGGAATTGCCGGTGGCGATGTCCAGGCGCAGGGCGCCGATGGCGCGCGCTGCGTCGATCGCGGCAGTCAGCAGGCGACGAGCCAGGCCGCGACCCTGCCACTCCTCCTCCACTGCGAGGTTGGTGATCTCGACGACGCCCCAGCTGCGTGCCGTCAACGTCAGTACGCCGCGCACCGACTCGCCATCGCGGAGCGCCAGCACCCGGGACTGCGGCAGGTAGCGCTCGATCTGCGCTCGACAGGGGTCGGCCAGCAGCAGGAGAGGCCACGGCGCCTGGGCCGGAGTGAGTTCGACGAGGGACAGTTCAGAGAGGAAGGACACCATGGATCCGAAGGGGCGAGCCAAAGGGAGGCGACGGTTTACCCTCTACCAGCCCCCGATGCAAGCATTGCGACATCATCTTTGGTCTTAGTTCGGACGAACCAGGCCCGCAAAGCGGGCCCGGAATCGCCCGTGGAACGCCTCAGGCATAGATATCGCCCCGACTCCACGGCACCTCATGGCTGCCATCGGCGTGCGGCCTGCTGGCGAGGATCTGGTGCAGGTTGATCCAGCCCTGCTTGAAGCCGTAGGCACAGCCCGCCAGGTACAGGCGCCAGATGCGCAGGGCCTGCTCGGGGACCAGTTTGGCCGCCTGCGCCAGCTTCGCTTCGAGGCTCGCGCTCCAGAAGTCCAGGGTGCGCGCGTAGTGCAGGCGCAGGCCTTCGACGTCGACCACCTCCAGCCCCGCCTCGCTCATGCGGGCAACGGCCAGCGACAGGTGCGGCAGCTCGCCGTGGGGGAACACATAGCGGTCGATGAAGTCGCCGGCGCCGCGGCCCACCGGACGCCCATCGGTATTGCTGGATGTAATGCCGTGGTTCATCACCAGCCCACCCGGGCGTACCGCGTCGAACAGGTGCTGGAAGTAGATGCCGAGGTTGGCATGGCCGACGTGCTCGAACATGCCGACACTGACCACCTTGTCGAAGCGGCCGTCGCGCGGCAGGTCGCGGTAGTCCCGCAACTCCAGGGTCACCTTGCCTTCCAGGCCGTCGGCCTTGACCCGCTCGCGGCCGAGCTTGAGCTGTTCCTCGCTGAGGGTGATGCCATGCACCAGGACGCCGAATTCCTTCGCCGCCAGGCGCGCCAGCCCACCCCAGCCGCAGCCGACATCCAGCAGCCTCTCGCCAGGCTTCAGGCGCAGCTTGCGGCACAGGTGCCGCAGCTTGGCCAGCTGGGCCGTGGCCAGGTCCTCATTGCCGGTCTCGTAGTAGGCGCAGGAGTACACCATCTCCGGGTCCAGCCAGAGCTGGTAGAACTCGTTGGACAGGTCGTAGTGGTAGTGGATCGCCTCGGCGTCGGTGGCCTTGTCGTGGCTTTCGCGCACGTAGTCACCCGCGTCGTCATCACCGCCCAGGGCTGCGCTCAGGGCATCCCCCATGGCGATCACCTCGCCGATCGGGCCTTCGATGTCCATGCGCTTTTCGACGTAGGCGCGCCCCAGCACATCGAGGCTAGGCTGGGTGATCTCGGTCAGCAGCGTCGGGTCACGCACGACGAGAGTTACCTGCGGGTCCGGCCCCAGGTCGAAGGCCTGGGCCTCGCCGATGCGTATGCGCAGCGGCAACTGCAGGGACAGCAACTCAGAGGGCAGATTGGCTTTCATGCATACCTCCTGGTCACAGGGCTGAAGAACTATAGACCAGTTACTCCATAGTCTGTCCCTATGGCCTGGCCCGCAAAAGACTATCGGGCACCCATGCAGCGGTGCGTCTACCGGGTTCTTTGCAGTGGATTGCACCCCCGGCGGGGGCGTTCCAAAAAGAACGTATGCAACGATAGTTCGCTACGCAAGCGTAGCAGCGCCGCCGTGATACTTCGTTTCCAGTCCTGAGATAGAGCCTTTCCCAGCCGGTAACGATGATGCCGGCATGACCGGCCGTTACTTCATTGGACTACACTGTCGCCCCCTCCGCGTGCATTCCGACCGGAGGACCTCTGTAGTGAAGGGGGCCACCTTGAATACCTTCTCCGCGCCGCGTCCGGCGGTCCGCACCGTTCTGGTGGGGCTGATGCTGGCGATCTTCCTCGGTGCGCTGGACCAGACCATCGTCGCCGTGTCGCTACCGGCGATCTCCGCCGGCTTCGGCGACTTCGACCTGCTCGCCTGGGTCATCTCCGGCTACATGGTGGCTATGACCATCTCCATGCCGATCTACGGCAAGCTCGGCGACCTCTACGGGCGGCGCGTGCTGATGCTGTTCGCCATCGCCCTGTTCACCGCCGCCTCGGCGCTCTGCGGCGCCGCGCAGAGCATGGAACAGCTGGTGCTCGCCCGCGTGCTGCAGGGCATCGGCGCCGGCGGCATGATGTCGGTGAGCCAGGCGATCATCGGTGACATAGTCCCGCCCCGCGAGCGCGGCCGCTACCAGGGCTATTTCAGCAGCATGTACGCCATCGCCAGCATCGCGGGTCCCGTGCTCGGCGGCCTGCTGACGGAGTACCTGTCCTGGCGCTGGGTGTTCCTGATCAACCTGCCGGTGGGACTGGTCGCCCTGGCCGTCTCGCGGCGCACCCTGCGCGGCCTGCCGGTGCCGGGCCGGCAGCCGGTGATCGATTACCTGGGCACCGCGCTGATGATCGCCGGCCTGGGCAGCCTGCTGCTGGCGATCACCGAAGTCGGCCAGGGCGCGCGCTGGAACGATCCGCAGATGCTCGGGCTGTTCGCCGCCGCGCTGGTACTGATCGCGCTGTTCGTGCTGCAGGAGCGTCGGGCGCCGGAACCGCTGGTGCCGATGCACCTGTTCCGTATCCGCGCGGCAACGCTGAGCTGGCTGATCAGCTTCTTCGCCAGCTTCCAGGTCATCTCGCTATCGGTGCTGGTGCCATTGCGCTTCCAGTCGGTCACCGGCGCCGGTGCGGACAGCGCGGCGCTGCACCTGCTGCCCCTGGCCATGGGCGTGCCGCTGGGCGCTTACTGCTGCGGGCGGCTGACAGCGATCCTCGGCCGCTACAAGCCGCAGATCGTCGCCGGCGCGCTGTTGACGCCCTGCGCCATCGCCGGCCTGGCGCTGGCGCCGCCGGACGCCTACCTGCTCTCGGGCCTGTGCATGCTGCTGACCGGCACCGCCGCCGGCACCCAGTTCCCCACCAGCCTGGTGGCGGCGCAAAGCGCCGTGGACACCCGCTACCTGGGCGTGGCCACCAGCAACATCACGCTGTTCCGCTCCCTGGGCGGTGCGGTGGGCATCGCGCTGATGTCAGCCCTGCTGCTGGCCATGCTGCAACCGCTGGCGGGCGATGCCGGCCATGGCCTGTCGGCCAGCGCCCTGCTCGACAGCCTGAGCGGCGCCGGCCATGAGCCCCAGCGGCAGACACTGGACCGGGTGTTCAGCCACCTGTTCCTGATCAACGCCGGCTTCGGTGCCCTGACCCTGCTGATCGCCCTGGCGCTGCCCGATCACGCATTGCGTGGCCGGGGCAGCGACTGAACAGCCGGGCGCCGGGCAAGGTCAGTCCTCGTCGTTGAGGTAGCTGACCTTGCGCAGGTCCGGCAGCAGCAGGCAGACCACCAGCGCCACGCCGCACATGATCGAGACGTAGATATAGAAGTACTCCTCGACGCCGAGGTTCTTCAGGCCCAGGGCGACGTATTCCGCCGAGCCACCGAAGATGGCGTTGCCCACCGCATAGGAAAGGCCCACGCCCAGGGCACGGATCTGCGGCGGGAACATCTCCGCCTTGATCAGGCCGCTGATGGAGGTGTACAGGCTGACGATGGCCATGGCCGCGATGATCAGCACGAAGGCCAGGTAGGGGCTGCTCACCGCCTTGAGCGCGGAGAGGATCGGCCAGGTGAAGAGCATCCCCAGGAGGCCGAACCAGAGCATCGAGGTCTTGCGCCCGATGCGGTCGGACAGCGCGCCGAACAACGGCTGCATGCACATGTAGACGAACAGCGCGAAGGTCATCACGCCGCTGGCCACCTTGGGGTCCATCCCGGCGGTGTTCACCAGGTATTTCTGCATGTAGGTGGTGAAGGTGTAGAAGATCAGCGAGCCGCCGGCGGTGAAACCCAGCACGGTGAAGAAGGCGCGCTTGTGGTGGGCGAACAGTTCGGTGAGGGTGCCGGACTCCTTGCGCTGGAGGTTGGATTCCTTGGCCGTCTCGCTCAGCGAACGGCGCAGGTAGAAGGCGATCACCGCGGTGATGGCGCCGACCACGAAGGGAATCCGCCAGCCCCATTCCTTCAGCTCGTCGGTAGTCAGCAGCTGCTGCAGGACCACCACCACCAGCACCGCGAGCAACTGCCCGCCGATCAGGGTGACGTACTGGAAGGAGGCGAAGAAGCCGCGCTGGCCCTTGAGCGCCACCTCGCTCATGTAGGTGGCGCTGGTGCCGTACTCGCCACCCACCGAAAGGCCCTGGAACAGTCGCGCGAGCAGCAACAAGGCGGGCGCGGCGACGCCGATGCTGGCGTAGGTCGGCATCACGGCAATCGCCAGCGAGCCGCCGCACATCATCAGCACCGAGATCATCATCGCTGTCTTGCGGCCCTTCTTGTCGGCGATGCGGCCGAACATCCAGCCGCCGATGGGGCGCATCAGGAAGCCGGCGGCGAACACCCCGGCGGTGTTGAGCAGTTGCACCGTCGGGTCGTCCGAGGGGAAGAAGGCGTGGGCGAAGTACAGGGCAGTGAAGGCGTAGACGTAAAAGTCGAACCACTCCACCAGGTTGCCCGAGGAGGCGCCAACGATGGCGAGGATGCGCGTACGGCGCTCATGGGCGGAGTACTGCGGCGCGGAGGCAGGTGCGTTCATGGGGCTTCTCTGATTGGGTTGAACAGCGTCCCGGATCTTTGGGCGGAGGTCCCTGGCCGCCCCGTATCAGCCCTATCACCGCGTGGTCCGGGCGATCTGACGCTGACACAATCAGAAACAGTATAGACACCTCCGATAGCCGGCTAACGAACTCCGCGGCATTGCCTCGCGCTTTTGGTTCGAATATCGGACAGGCCCAACGGGCGTTTGTCGTTTTCGATTGACCGGCCAGTGGCCAGCTTCTATCGTTGGCCCGCCTTGCGCCCTTCGGGAGACTTGTCAGGTACCCCTCGGAGGGTCGGGGCCCGACCTTGTCCACAAGACAAGGTCGATTTCCATTCCCCTCGTGTTGCGGCTCCTGCCGCCTGGCCTCGGTGCCCCGTCCACACCCCCGGACGTGCAGGCACCGGGGGAATGTTGATCTGCCCTCTTCCCTCGCCGCCGCTCAGCCCTATCGCTCGACCATTGGTCGCCGACATTTAACAGACATCTGCCCCGTGTATACTGCCGGGCAGTGCTACAGGCCGCGAAAGACGCGGCTTTCGTCGATTCGACCGAGGGGCTCTGCTTGAACGCAGCCAATCCATTGTGGTTTGCCATCGGACTGGCCGCGCAGGCGGCTTTTTCTGCCCGTTTCCTGGTCCAGTGGGTGCTGTCCGAACGCGCCCGCAAGAGCCTGATGCCGGTGCACTTCTGGTACTTCAGCTGTGCCGGCGCGGTGCTGCTGCTGGCCTACGCCACCCATCAGCGGGACCTGGTGATCTGCCTGGGGCAACTCGCGGGCCTGGCGATCTACCTGCGTAACCTGGAATTGGATCGTCGCCACGGCGGCGGCCGGGCGCTGTTCTTCGCCTGGCCCTGGCTGACCTGGTCGGCGGTGGCCATCGCGCTGGGCTGGATGTCCAAGCCCGAACCGATCATCCATGCCATCACCGGCGCCGATCCGTTCTGGACCACCCTCGGCATGGTCGGCCAGGTGCTCTTCACCGGGCGTTTCGTGCTGCAGCTGTGGTATTCCGAGCGCGCCGGACGGCCGGTCAACCCCATCTACTTCTGGTACCTGTCGATGGCCGGCAGCGTGCTGCTGTTCAGCTACGCCGTAGCGCAGCGCGACCCGGTCATCATCCTCGGCCAGTCCTTCGGCATCGTGGTCTACCTGCGCAACCTGGCGCTGATCCGGCGCCAGGCCGAGGGCGCCAGCGCGCAGAGTCAGTGAGCCGTCGGGGACCCTGAAGCCGTTTCGCTGAATGAAGGAATCGCCCCAGGGGCACCCGAAGCGGCCCCCTCAGCGCTGCTTCTCGAAGCGGTAGAAGAGGTTCGGCTCGCTGCCCACGTAGAGATTGCCGTCGGCGTCCATGGTCATCCCCTCGGCCTGGGGCGCCGCGTGTTTCAGGTCGCCAAAGCCGCCGAGCGAGCGGAAGCTGACCAGCTTGCCCTGCCCGTCCAGCTCCATGATCAGCTTCGACTCCTCGCTGAGCACCAGCAGATGGCCGCTCTTGCGGTCGTAGTGGAGGTCGGAGATATCGGTACCGAACACACTGCGCTTCACCCAGGCGGTGTGGTCGATCACCCTGAGCTGCAACTTGCCGGCGAGGCTCGCGCGAACCCCGGTGACCTCGTAGATCTGCCGCGGGCCGCGCTCCTTGCCGATGAACAGGCGGTCGTGATCCGGGTCGTAGGTCAGCCCTTCGAAACCCTTGTTGTGCACGCTCGGGTTGATCTCCAGGGCGAACGACTGCGCATCGCGGGCGTCGATGCCCTGGCCAGGCTGCTCCGGCAACGTGAAGAAGTCGATCTGCTGAAAGTTTTCATCGGACACCGCCACCAGGCCGCCGCCCAGGTAGGCCACGCCTTCCACGTCCTGGAAACCGGTCATGGAATACTGCGCCAGCAGCACCCCGGTCTTGCTCAACACCGCCAGCTTCATGGCACCGGCGTTGGTCACGGCGATCAGGCGATCATGGTCGAAGTCGTAGCTCAGGGCGGACAGGTCGGACTCGATGCCCTTCACCGGCTGCGCATCGATCACCACCTTGTAGTCGGGCAGCCAGACGCTGCGCCCGGCCCACTCCGAAGCATGCAGCTGGCTGCTGAGGTAGAAGTAGGCCTGCTGCGGCCAGTGCTTCATGAGCAGCAGCGTCACACCCGGCACCAGCAGCACCAGTGTCAGAGCCAGCCACAGCACGGTGCGCCGGTCGAAACGGCGGCGCAGGGGATGCAGCTGCATGACGTCCACGCTATTGGCGACTCGGTTCACGTTCAGACTCCCAGCAAAGTGGACACTCAGAAATACGGCTGCTTCCAGGCGAAGCGGTAGGCCGGGGCGGAAGCGTCGTCGGCGCACTGGCCGTTGTCGGCGTCGGCGCCCACCAGGAACCAGTGCTCCTCGTAGTCCCCCTTCACTTCGCGGGCGCGCTCGCGGCGGAAACAACGCTCGAGGCCCTCGGCGGAGACCATGGCCAGCGCCTGCGGATGGCCGCGCAACCAGGTCAGCGCCTTGTTCAATGGGGCCGGGGTATCCAGGCCGAAGTGCACCAGCGGCTGACGGGCGTAGAGCCAGTGGCCCTCGCGCCAGTTGGTCAGCACCAGCTCGGCGCCGCCGCTCAGGCGTGCCACCTCCGCCATCAGCGGACGGCGGTCGTCGCCGGGGTCGCGCAGCGGCTCGATGAAGCCACGGGCGAACCAGGCGGCAAACCAGAACAGCGCGATGACCAGGAAGACCTTGCGCGCCCTCGGCCGCTCGGCGAACCAGCGGCGCAGCAGCCAGGGCACCAGCGGCGCCATGGCCAGCACCAGGGCGGGCAGCGCGGGGAAGATGTAGAGCTTGCGCTTGCCGGAGCTCAGGCTGAAGAACAGCAGCACCAGCGCCACCCAGCCGAGCAGCACCAGCAGGCGGCCGTCATGGCGGGCCAGCTGGCGGCGCCAGGCGGGCACCATCCACGGCAGGGCCAGCACAAGCGGCAGCCAGTACTGCGGTATGACCTTGGCGAAGAAGTACCAGAACGGTTCCTGGTGCTGCCAGGCGCTGGCGTAGCGCCTGGCGGTCTGGTGCAGGAGGATGTCGTCGAGGTAGGCGCGGCCATCGGCGCTGCCGCTCAGCAGAACGTGCAGCACCACCGGCACCAGCCACAGCGCGATGGCCCCCAGGGCCACCAGCAGGCCCAGCCACCAGGCGCGCGCCTGGCCAGGCATGCGCACCACGCCGGGCCAGCCCTTGCGCGCCGCATAGGCGTAGGGAATCAGCATCAGCGCCGGGAGGAAGCCCACGCCCTTGCTGATGATGCCCAGGCCCATCGCCGCACAGGCCAGGTAGAACCAGCGCCACGCCGGACCGAGCAGCAGGTGGCGGCCCAGGCCATAGATGCCCAGGCTGATCCACAGGCAGAGGAAACCGTCGATGCCGCCATCGCGCAGCACCGAATAGGTCTGGTAGGTGGCCAGGAACAGCAGCCCGGCGATGACGCCGATGCGACGATTCCACAGGCGACGGCCCAGGTCGTAGAGGCAGGCGGTGGCCACCAGAGCGGAACCGAAAGCCGGCAGGAACAGCGCCAGGTTCGGTGTCACGCCCAGGCGCACCAGCAGCGCCACCAGCCACATGAACAGCGGCGGCTTGTCCGGATAGATTTCCGCGGCGCGGTGGGGAATCAGCCAGTCACCGTTCTGCAGCATTTCCAGGGCGACGCCGAGGAAGCGCTCCTCGTCGACGTTGCCCGGCTGGCGCAGCCCCAGGCCGGCCCCCAGCAACAGGGCCGCCAGCACCAGCAGCAGCCAGGGTCGCTCGGCGCAACGCCACAACCAGGAATGCTGCGTTCCGCGCCCGACACACAGGAGGGCCAGGCTGGAAAGGGGGTTGCCCGGCTCGCCCTGGTTCGCCATGGATCAGCGTCCCAGTTCGCGGGGAACGGCATCCAGGCGGGTGCGCCGGATCAGCCACCAGACGCCGAACAGATCCAGGATGCCCACCAGCGCGCGGTCCAGGTTGCCGTACTTGGACACCCCGGCATTGCGCGGCCGGTGATTCACCGGGTGCACGCGCATGGCGCCCTGGTGGCGCTGGATCAGCGCCGGAATGAAGCGGTGCATGTGATCGAAGTACGGCAGGCGCAGGAAGGCCTCGCGCTCGATCAGCTTGAGCCCGCAGCCGGTGTCGGGCGTGTGGTCGTTGAGCAGACGGCCGCGCAGGCGGTTGGCGAAGCGCGAGGCCCAGCGCTTGCTGGCGCTGTCCTGGCGCTTCACGCGGTGTCCGGCGATCAGCTTGAGGTCCGCCGGGCAGTCGGCGGCGCGGACCATGGCGAGCATCCCGGGGATATCCGCCGGGTCGTTCTGCCCGTCGCCATCCAGGGTCGCCAGCCAACGGCCACGGGCGGCCTCGGCGGCGTGGTAGATGGACGTGCTCTGGCCCAGCGAACGCTCGTGGGTCAGCACCCTCAGCTCGGCGTAACCACTCCGCTGCAGGCTCTGCAGCACGGCACGGGTCGCGTCGGTACTGCCGTCGTCGACCACTATGACTTCAAAGGTCTCACCGGCCAGGGCCTGACGGACTTCCTCGAGGAGCCCGGGAAGGTTCTCGGCTTCATTCTTCGCCGGAATCAGCACCGACACGTAAGGGCTGTTGGACATGCTTGGACTCTTACTCCGTGGCCTTCACGCCGCACCGGCGCAGGGCTCTTCAACCGCGTAGAACTCGCGGTACCAATGAACGAATCGCTCGACCCCGCTCTGCAGCGAAGTCGCCGGGCGGAAGCCGGTGCGCTGAGCCAGCGCCTCGACGTCGGCCCAGGTCTGCAGCACGTCACCGGGCTGCAGCGGCAGGTAGTTGCGAACGGCCCGGCGGCCCAGCGCGTGCTCCACGCACTCCACCATGTCGAGCAGGCGCACCGGCTCGCCACGGCCGATGTTGTAGAGCGCCACCGGCGCCTCGCCGTGCTCGCCCGGCTGGGGCGGGCAGTCCTGGATACGCACTACGCCCTCCACCACATCGTCGATGTAGGTGAAGTCGCGGGACATCTCGCCGTTGTTGTAGATATCGATGGGGCTGCCTTCGAGGATCGCCCGGGTGAACTTGAACAGCGCCATGTCCGGACGCCCCCAGGGGCCGTACACGGTGAAGAAGCGCAGGCCGGTGAGGGGCAGCCGGTAAAGGTGCGCGTAGGTGTGCGCCATCAGCTCGTTGGCGCGCTTGGTCGCGGCGTACAGCGACACGGGCTGGTCCACCGCCGCGTCGGTGCTGAACGGCATGCTGCTGTTCATGCCATACACCGAGCTGCTGGAGGCATACACCAGGTGGCCGACCTGCGAATGGCGGCAGCCTTCGAGCAGGTTGACGAAGCCGGTCAGGTTGGCGTCGGCGTAGGCCTGCGGGTTTTCCAGCGAATAGCGCACCCCGGCCTGGGCGGCCAGGTGGATCACCCGCTCGAAGCGCTCCCGCTGGAACAGCGCGGCCAGGGCCGGCGCATCGGCGATGTCCAGGCGCTCGAAGCGGAAGTTGCGCTCCTGGCGCAGCAAGGCCAGGCGGGCCTCTTTGAGCTCGACGCTGTAGTAGTCGTTGAGATTGTCGATGCCGACCACGTCGTGGCCGTCGCGGCACAGCCGCTGCGCAGTGTGGAAGCCGATGAAACCGGCAGCGCCGGTGACCAGGAACTTCATGGATGTCGACCCCAGCGGGAAGCGAGGGCGGAAACATCCCGTGTCAGCACGAACGCTTCGATCGTCATGGGTCGCCCGAGCCAGTGTGTTGTTGGTGACCGGCCATGGCCGGTTCCTGGTCTTGTAAGTCCGGAGCCGCAAATGGCCTCGGCTACGCAGTTCGCCCGTTACGGACGCTGCGCAAAGGCTGACTTATCGTCTTGGCAGGAGCGCGAAGAATTCGTGAAGGTTTTGTAGGGAAATTGTGACGCCTTTGCGGCGAAAACGCCTATCGACCAGAGGCGGGGGAAGGAAGGACCGAAGGCCGGCGCAATGCGCCGGCCCTCGGAGATGATCTCAAAGAATAAAGTCCGTCTTAGATCCTCCCATGATCCGGGGCCTCCAGAGAAGCGCTTTCCAATCCAAAGTCCGTCACTTTCTCCCCCTCAAGCACCGCGGGGCGCATTTTTTCGAATAAAGTCCGTCCCCACAGTGAAACCGCGGCCTCTAGGGCGTCGAAGCTACGCTTTGCGGGCGCTCGAGGACCACGCTTGCCCGAATTTGTAGAAAGCCTCAACAAGCTGCTCATTGGTAGCTTTCTTGGGTGCAGGGCGCCTCTTCGTCTTGGGCTTGACTGGATCCGGGGCCATTCCCTCGGCTGCAGACCTCTCTGCTGGAGTCAGAGCAGACATTACCGCGATGCGGTTCGCTGCGATATCACGCTCTCTACGTATATAACTCGCCACGTTTGCACTATATTCAGATGGGAGTTCAAATGGACAGACGAGGTCTAGCCTCCTCCTAGAGCTTTTGCCTTGCACGGAAATACTCTGCAACTCCTCAACATCCAGCCGATTCGAAGCGTATTCGACTGAGCGATATCCGTTCACGATATCTGCGAACGTAATACTTACCCTTCCGGACCGCCGCGCCTCGAAATAAGCAGCTTTGAAAAGTTGAACAACAAGTCTTTTGATACCATGAGTTGATTTAAATACCTCATCGACAATCTCATCTGCTGTCACAGAGAAATTTTCCCCACCAACCGATACGCACTCATGCAAGTAGTCATACCATTCCTGGCTGCCAGGGATATCCGGAACCATAATTTTGGGCTCAGACAATAGGCGTTGCTTATCCTCACTATTCCTCGCAAGGAGTTTATGAAGAAGACTATAGTTGGATACAAACAGGACAGACGGACCGATGCCGGACAATGTGAGTATGATCTCTACGACTCTGGCTGCACCGCTACCAGTATTAATATGCTGAGTTTCGTCCAAGATCGCTAATGCGACTGCCTCTTGCCAAGCACGCCGCCGACTCTCCTGCAAAAGCTTTGCTGAGTTCACTTTCGGGACTGACGTTTTAAACTCCTCACCCAAGAAATCGAGCAGCAACTGCCGCCCTCCAGCCTTCTCCCGTCCGCTGGCGTACCAATGGGACACTGCCTGTAGCTTTCCACTGACGTGATCTGTCTCTAACTCAACAGGCCCAGGAAGAACCTTCCGGAGAGCGGCGATGAGTTGTGACTTTCCGACCCCAGCCAAACCAGTCAAACAAATAGGAAAAACTTCAGTGTCACGTGGGGAATAAACCCCTCTCAGGTAAGCCGCCTCCGAGCTGTACACATCAGAGCAGTACAAAGCTGAGCGACCAACCATCTCTTTTATGAACTCGACTACAAACTTGTTAGGGAGAAATATTTCTTTGAGCGAGGCAGTTAGAACTTCAGCCGCAACCCCCACCTCCAGACTCGCCAGACCACCCAGCGCAGGTGGGATTACTTCCACAGTCTCTTTTATATAATCATCGCGGCATAATCCATCAAAGCGGGAGGTTAGGATTCTCATCACTCGCCCCCTTGATGAGTTGAGCGGTAGGCCGATTCATCCGCGCGGCTCGCGGCGTTCCTCTTAACTGGGCCCCACTTCCATCGTCCAGCCATCCACCTGTGACCCGAGCTAACTTCAAAGCGGTCTTCTAGCTCCTGCTCTTTGGCGGGCTTTTGCTCTCTGGCTATAGCCTTCAGGTCTAGCAGGGTGTCATTGAGCTCAATAAGCTCGTAGAGCGAAATGTCCTGACTGCCAGGAGCGGCACGTGCGGGCACAACTACATCCAGTTCGAGTAATTCTCCTTCATACTCGATCCAAATATGCCGAAGACAGGCGTTGAGTACGTATGCCTTTACAGGGATCTTTCCCCGCCTCGCGGCGCGATCAAACGCCCCCGACTCGACTAAGGTCTTCGAGATATACTTCCTGTGTAGAAAATATACTGCGTCTCTGCCAATAGTGGCCGGCTGCGGCGAAAGGAACTCCCTGGCAGCCTCATCGAAGGGCATCTCACGGCCGCTATCACGGCCCCGCTTGCTGTAGTAGGCCCAGACCGCAGCCGGGTTAGGCTCGACTCGAGCTTCGATTAGCTCACCTTCCATCCTGGCAGACGCATCCGAAAGCAAATTATCCTTCAACACTTGAAAAATCGCATGCTTAGCCATGTCAACAAAATTAAAATCAGCTTGAAAGTGCTTAGGCTGACCCTGACTTTCTTTCGACCTAGGGTGAGATGACTCAACTGTGGCCTTAGACTGGCCCGAATAAGAAGGAGGAATCTCAAGAGCCTTAAGCCACTTGATTTGAGCGAAGCTAGGCAAGGTAGCCCCTGGGCCGCGATCAACTACAATGTCTGAAGGAAGGCCATAGCATGGCCACTCATAATCCTCAATCGAAATACCAAACAAACTGCAGAACCTCACCTTTCGGACAGCCATAGAAAATAAACACATCTTATAGGCTTCCAGGGTTTCATTTGCTTTGGCAAAGCCTATGCCAAGAATAGCGCCAGAAACTCCGCATACAGCGCGAACCCAACAAAACGCTTTTTGTGCGCTATTTTCCTCTAAGCCGGAAACCTTCATCCCCGGATTATATCCATCCAACTCCACTCGCTGGTTTACGTTCAACAGTTTGGCGGAAAAACTACCTTTCGACCCTGACTTGCTTCGCGCCAAATTTTTTCCCTTTAGATCGCGGTTCAGCTCTTCGCGATCGGAAAACTTAAAGAGGACGTCCCTGAATTGATTTTCCGAAGGGAATGACTCACCGGTAGGACTTACGAAACCTTTGTCTTTCCCTAAAGACTTACACTTGAAGTGGCTTACCAAAGTAGCTCGCCAAATTTGGTTCAGGGTCTTGTCTTCACCTTTGTGCTTTTTGAAACCCGCTAAGATCCTCTCCTTCATATCGCTAGTAACGTTAAAACCAGCATTCCGTCCATTTACTCGTGACGGCCGGCCATATTTCTTAGCCGTCCTAGCTTTTGCCTCACGGTCCCAATGCCCTATCCTGTGATAGACAGGGAGAAGCGCTCTGACCTGTCGACCGAAACAAATATAGGAATAGAACCAAAATTTAAGGCGTGTCGAATTCTGCGCGTGAGCCTTGGCGTGCGCGACAATTATTGAGTTAGGATTATCAGACGCAAGAATCTCCTCAAGGCGGTCATCAAGCTCTTTGATTGCCATGTACCGATCGTCAACGATTTCCTGATAGCTCACCTTCCGACTCTTACGCCCCTCCTCTATCTGCGACAGCGACTTGCCCCAGATCGGTTGTAGCCATGGCGGGCCTGCATATTCGTCATCAATTTCCACCAGAAAACCTTGCTCAAGCGCACTCTCAAACTCTACTCGGGTGAGTGTTACGAGGTTGGCTCGCATGCCTTCCTTACCCTCGCCGAACAAAACAAGGAGCACTCGATTTCGTGCACCGTCATTACGCAGAAAACGATACTCCTGATTCTTTGAGAATCCACGGTATCCCTCCGGAGCGACGATGATCGATCCCGTCATCATTTCTCGTCTCCTTTGTAGAGTTCCGCGTATACATCCAATATGTCACGTTCAGCGCGTTGGAGCGGATGATCAATCAGAACTGGGCTAAACAAATCGACAGATAGTCGCCGTGCCCAGACATCCTTGTAGAACTTTCGTATAAATTGATCTCGACGCCCCCATTTCCGACCATAACTTAAAGCCACATTTGAAACAGGGACTCCATCATCAATCGCCAACTCAACGTCGCAGGAATAATCATCAAGGAGGCTTTCATCCAAGTCAAAATCGTCGTCGTGGCAGCCATATAGCAAACTAAGGTTTGCAGCCACAGTTTGATCAATATCCTCGGAAGATACCCTAATGGTTTTTATGCCCATCTCCCGATAGTACTCTTCTTCCAGCAAGTGCCTCAGGCGGGCCTTTTCCTTATCACGCCGCTGCTGAACAAGAGGTTTCACGGACTTCCTCTCGTTCTCAGCAAAGTCAGCACGACTCCCCTTAACCGACCAATTTATGGCGTAAGGAATTCCCGACTCATCTTTTAGATAGAGAAGAAGATCTCCCAAATAGGGAAATGGCGTGGACTCACGCTGGCCATCAGCACATTCCACTGTCACCTTGTGATGTTTAAGACCGATCCTATCCGCAATGCTTACAGTTCCGGAAGTTGATCCAAGGCTCATCCCTATCGCGCTCGGATGGCCATGTAAAGGATGCAACATGGCGGCGGGAGATAGCATCTTTTGCTCGTGAAGATCGAACAATCGCGGATGATAGAGAGCAAGTTGAGCAAAAGTCCGCTCATGCGTTGAGATAAGGTGAATCGACCGACCGAGCTTTCTACTATTCAACTGACTGCAGCGAGAACCGCGGGGAGCTTCGTTTCGCACAGCCATAATAGAAGGGCAGTAAGTCATTCCCCATTGGAACCCGAACTGTCTCTCGTAGATCGTTTTTACTTTCTGTTGAGTTGCCATCTTGTTGTCCATTCTCTAATGGCTCGCCCGTGCCGGCCTGGCAGAGGCCGGCACGAAATCGGCGCGCCTAAGCCTCGCTTGGGCACGATTTATTTGGGACGAACGGAACCAGTGCAGGGCTTGACGCTCCGCACGTTGAGATAGAGAATGGGGTCGTCAGCCTTCTTATTCTGACACCCCTACAAAGGCCCAACTCGCAATTGGGTCTTTGTCTATCTGGCTCCTGATATTTTTAGGTAGCCGTCATATGCAGTCTCCATTTCGCAAAATCAGCCCGATCGCAGCCCTTCCGGGGGCGTGCAGCACCAGGCCATAAACTCCTCCGTGGCCGGCCATTCCTGCCATTGAGGCCAGCGTACCGATAAAGGAAACGCCAGTTAGCTCTTCATCGTACCGCCAGATGACACTTCCTGACAACTTCCAGACCATTTCCGACTTATATTTAAGTTGCTTTTTGGCATAATTTCTTGATCCTTAATCTTCTTAAAAATAATAAGATCCATCTTATGCCATCCCCGCCATCGAAATAGCCTTGCTATATATCCATATAACCAAAAATTCACAACACACTCCCACTACCATCTTGGAACTGCATTAAACTAATTCCAGCGTTTTCTGGACAAACCCAAGCACCTTTCTTGTAAGAAAATCATGGCAAGGTCATTAATCTTAAGATGGCTTGATGACGAATCATTCTATAGCTGGTGCGTCAGACACCGGCGATTCTTCGGATATCAATTCGCTGAGACCCCTCTAGCCACAGCGATTGGCACTGGATGGCGCGCTCCTAGACATGACTTCCCTTGCAATCTTTCCGTGTTTGACACGCTCAATATTCCAGAGATTGGCGTCTCCGAAAGAATAATAAAGGAGCGCACTATTTTACCCTTCTTCGCTCCATTTCAATCTGAAGCCAACTTGGACGGAGCCATCAACTCAATGAAGGGCCAACTGCTTGGATCAATCAAATACCGCCTCGGCTTGATTGTAAGTAAATACGGAGCAGAACACCCCCTCAAATTCTGCTCCGCTTGTGCGAAAGAAGATAATGAAAGGCATGGCGTCGCCTATTGGCATCTCAGCCATCAATATCCGGGTTCACTTCTCTGCCTTCCCCATAAAATGGAACTCACGACCTTCAGTCAGAAACGCAAGTGGAACTCCCCCCATTCGTGGGCACTTCCTAATGACGAGTGCAATCACAACACTCAGAAAGGTTATTCATTGCTTGTACAGAATGCACTTACTAGCATTTCAAAGTCTGCTGTTGATCTAGCCAGAGCAGGCTTCGGTCTGACCTTTCAACCTGAGCTGGTCGCTGAGACGTACCGCCAGGAATTACAGCGCCGGCATGAGCTGGGCGAAACGGTTACGGACCTTGAGACGGCCCTGCTTGGACACTTTGATCTCTTGGCGCCATTCCACCCCCTGGATGCTCTTCCAAGGGACCGGGCGGCATTACGGTCGATGCTGCAGCAACTGACGACGACTCCCCGAGGTCACTCCCATCCCCTGAAGCATCTGGCGTTGATCAGCTGGTTGTTTGGAGACCTACAGCACTTCTCAGCAGCCTACCTAGCGGTCGAGGCCGATCATCTGAGGCCCGCTAACGAACCTCAGACATCTCAGCTCGCCCACCACCACGAAACTGCGGCTCTGCCACCAAACACACCGCGAGGCGCACCACGTCCCAAAGTACTCAAAGGAGGCATGAGGTCTGAAGCGTTAAGGCAGCTCACCGAAGGCGCGCTCAAGGCCGAGATCTGTTCGAGCTTTGGAGTGACCATATCGACGGTGAACAAGCTTCTTCGCAGTGCACCAGAGGCCAAAGCTGCATGGCTTAAAGCCAGCTTCACGAGAAGCCAGGTAGAGCATCGAAGGGAGTGGTTATCGATGCAGGAGCTTCATCCTAGCCTTGGTGCCAAGGCCCTTCGCTCGCACGCATCGGCTGTCTACGCCTGGCTCTATAGAAACGACAGATCTTGGCTGCTTCAGCACACAGCCTCGTTGCCGACAGGACGCTGCGGCAATAACTCGAACATAGACTGGAATGCTCGGGACCTCGAACTTGCGTCGGCCGTTCAAGGTGAGATCGCGCGGATGCAGAAGGACGAACCCTGCGCGGCTCCATCACGCGAGCAGCTCTTCATGCAGATCCCCCGTCTCTCGGCCTGTTTAGAGAAGCGAAACCGATACCCCAAAACCCGAGCTCTTCTAGCGACCCTGTGGAAACCACCTGCCCTGGAATCCGCACAAAGGCATTCGCGTCGAAGGCGAGCTACTCACCTAGAGTGAGCGGCGCCTCCGTTGATCCGAGAACCCTTCGACTTTACCTACCCCCGACAGAGAGCGCTTCCAAGCCATGCGGCGCACGATCGCATAGGACAAATCATTCGTTGGGAAGAGCTCTGTATTAGCCGGCCAGCGTGCACCCATCTTGCCCGTAACCTCAGGGCTCGCCACCGTGGGCGTTTTTCGCTCCCGGCTATTTGCCCCCCAAAACGGTACGAATTGAGCACCCACAGAGCTTTCAGCTCATGAGGATAGGAGACTCAATCCACAATGTACGGAGTCTCCATGAGCACACCCAACATCATCGCAATCACCACCGTGTTGGCCATCTACCTCTGGCCTTACCTTAAGAAGAACAAGACTTGGCTGATCTTGCTGCTCGGAGCCATTGCGTGGCAGGGGATGCAGTCTCTATTCGACTGATACCGAATCCGCACAGCAGCGTCGTGAGTCGCGGCGTACGAATGCATTGGAGGCCACGAAGTGCCTTCGTCGAGTCGAAGGCACTTCGTGTTTAGCTGTGCAGCCTCCCTCGGCGCCCTTCATGGGCAGCTGCCTCAGCAATTTCCGCAGACCAGATTTTGTGCCCCAAGACAGCACCCTCGTCCCCTTAAGAATCCCACGAGCACGACGAGCACATCAGCACGCCGAGCACACGGAGAACCACGAGCACACGGTTAACTTTTAACCAATTGTTTTTAAACATAAAAAAAATAAAATCTGCGCGGAATCATGCAAATTGATAACTATGAACTAGGCTGAATCATAGAAACCCAAATCAATATATAGGTCTTTCGATCTGCTTAGATCTGCCTTATCAGCGCGTGTATCCACGGGTTGTCGGCCTGGCCCCACAGGCGGAGACTGGCCCCAACAGCAAGTGAACCAGGAAATGAACATGGCGAATGGAAAGCAGTCCTCGGCAAAGCGCATGAAAATGGCCGAGCGTGCTCAGCAGTTGATGAGCATTCATTTTCCCAACGTCGCACCTATATGGCTCTGGCATCGGAAGACCAACGATGGTTACAGCACCATCCCTCGAACGATGCCAATTGCGATGCAGGCTATCGATATGCAATCCAAAGGGCAGCCAGCAGGACACACTCTCTTCTGCCTTTGGGCTCGTTCTCCCGACCATGCTTTCGTCACTGTTGAACATCCCGCGACGTTTGCCGCGGAGGCGGGTTTTCTAGGTGAGCGAGCTGTCGACACTTGGCGTAGGAGGATGAAAAAGCTCCGTGAGCTGAATTTTATTGCGACTAAGTCAGGGCCATCCGGTGATTTCCACTACGTACTGCTGCTTAACCCGAACGCTGCAGTTGAATGGATGAGGTCGACCGGGAAAGTCCAAGACGTTGTTTATGCACGCTTCATCGACCGTTTGATCGAGGTCGGCGCATACGGTGAGATTGAGGCGTTCAGGCAGACTTGCGAAGCCCAACGAGCTGCAGAGGCCGCTGCTGCAGCTGCTATAGCCGCCACTCCCAAAGCGTCGGCATCGACAAGCACTACAGGTAAGGCGGAGGCCTAAAGGGAGGTCATCATGATCAAAAGAAGGGCCTGCGGGCATCCGGTGCAAGCTTGCCCACCAGGTGCCCATGAAAGGAAGGCCCCAAACTAGGCTGATCTGTGCGAGACGAGACCTAGCTGGGGCCGTGGCAAGCATCACACTGCTGAGAAAGGACGCTAACCAAACTCAGCTTCTGTAGTGTAGCAATGGGAAAGGCCCGCACTCAAAGCGGGCCTTTCTTTATTTGGAGGCCATCACCTTCAGGTGGGTTAGTTAGCAGGCCCCTTCATTGCGTCTGTTGTTGCCTTGATGATCTCTTTGGCCGCTTCAACGCTTATCGGAAGCGGCGCCTGTGGATCATCCTGCTCAGATTTTGGCCGATGGTGGAAGTATCTGAGCAGCGCAATGAGCAGCAGAGTCGGGACGCTCGAGAGCGATACGATGATAGGGATGTCACCTGTGGTGTGAGGCCTCACAGCGGCGAAGAAGTACCAGAGTCCTGCTGAAACTCGAATATTCCCGAAAAAAACGAAGCCCAGCAGCGCCAGGTAGAAAACGACCACCAACCCAACCGTAACGTTGGTCAGACGCTTTTCCCACCGGAACCGCCAAGCTTCCTTTCTCAGATAGTCGCTTATCAAACCAGGGTTATCCGCCTCTCCCAAAGACAGATCGTCGCTCGCCTCGCTCATAGAAGCCCAATCGCCTTCAACCTGAATTCCATGGCAGCTGTCGAGACACCGAAGGCCTTCGCCAGACGAGACAGGTCCGTAACTCTCTGCTCCAGCACCATATGCTTCACCAGCGCCGCAGGCATGAGCAGCGCGGCAGCAAACCTGTTGGCGGCAACCTCTTTGGGGTCACGGGCTTTTGCGCTGAACTGCTCATACGTATCTCGCGGTGCATCGAGATCGCCGTGCACGTGGTGGCCTATCTCGTGGGCAATTGTGAAACGCTGACGCACAGGAGCATCGGTGAAGTTGAAAGTGATCAGAGGCCTACCATCTCGATAGGAATAATGACCGCTTTCATTGGGCCGCCACGTCTCTGGGTCAAACGGAGTGAGAGGCCTGACCTCGATGCCCATTGCCTCAGCAATCGCTCGAGGATTCACGGGGAGCCGACCATCCCAATGCGCCTGAAGGACGTCGTTTGCAGTGCGGTACTCCATGCGGCCTCCTCGTATCAGTGGGTGGTTTATAAAAAATGAGGGGCGATTCTCTACAAGTCAATGCTCTTGGTCAAATTTAAGTTGACAGCTGCAGGACATTTCGTTCTATCGAGAACCATATCACATACTGTATTTAAATACAGTGCTTTAGCGAAGACGCACAAGCCTTCGCCCTCGGCCTTCCACATCTACAGATCAAAGCCCCAGGGACCAGCCAAGAGATGCCTGAGCTGAACCAGCTGCTGCCCCATTGCGGCACTTCGGTCAGTGGCAGGACGGCCCCTGACGGCTTTAGCCTTCCAATAGAGCCCACGAGCAACTGTGGGCTCAACCGGTTGTACCTATAGTCGCTTCACGCCGGTCATTCCTTCGATACACACAGGTCACCAAGTTAGGTTGGGCCCGGCTGCGAAGAGAGGAGATAGTGGGTTGTTCTAGGCGACCAGTTGGAGCTTGGGGAAAAGCTTCAGGAAGTCAGAGGGGATGGTAGCGAGGATAGAACTCACTCGCTCTTTAGGCAGCTCAGCGCTGAGTAGCCCTTCGAGCTGGTCGACCTTTCCCTTGATGCAGGCAGCGCGATCCCACTGCACCACGAACCTTTTGCCCGAGACCTTTTGCTCCACCAGCAGCAGATAGCGAGCCTGATCGTAGGTATACCGCATCGTCACCTGGCTGACCTGGTCGTCTTCATCGACTTCTTGGAAGGTCATCTCGAATTGAGCGCCAGTCGGCGTCTTACGCGAGCTAGACGTCACGTAGGAGTCTTCGAAGATGTTATCGGCCAGATCGCCTGGCTGAACCCCACGCGTGATATGGAGGGTGGTTAGCTCGTCAACGAGCGTTTGAATCGTTTCGAGGCTCATCTCAGCATCCCCCTCAGCTCTACGATGATCACTGCGACATGCTCGATTGACTTGGTAAGGGAGCCGCTATCCCGGTCTGCGACCTTACCAAACTTCTTCGCGAGCTTCGTGTTGATAAAGCTAACCAGTATACCGTCGTTCGGTGTATTGGGCTGAATCATCGGCAAAAGCGGCGCGAATTTCCGATAAAGCGTCGACGATTTTTCAGAAATGCCCAGGTCGCTTAACAGCGTAGCCACCTCATCCTGAGCCTTCTTCGTCAGGATCTCCCGAAGCCTCTTCCGAGCGATTTCAGGACGCTTGGCCACCAGGTTCGGGTCGATAATCTCAGCCGCGCGCTTGGTCTCTGCCTCCACAAGCACGCTTTTCAATCTAGCCAGCGTTTCAGCATCGTACCCTTCGATGTTCGGCAAAGCCTGGATGGTTTGGCTGGCCTTCAGATCGATCTCTGCGCGCTTCTCCGAGAAGATCTTGTTGAAATCGAGATCCTCCAGATAAGAATCCTGGTCGCTGACGAATGCGCTGGATGACGTAACCCCGGCCAGCGATTGGTCCCGCCTGACGTACTCGTCATCAGTAATGATGTACTCGCGAGTGCGCTGGTGCTTCGCGCGATCGACCTCCTTCTGGAACTCACTCCACATTGAGTCCAGGCCGGTCTCTTGGTGATAGATGACTACCGCGTTGTTATCGATCTCGAAGGCGGTGATTTCCTCGGCGGGGATTGCGCGAAGAACTCGCCCAACGATTTGGGCAAATGCGTTGATGCTCCGGTATGGGCGGAACAGCGCCAGAACCGTGAGGTACCTGTGATCGTAGCCCTCCATAAGCATGTTTACGGAGATGACTACATCGCACTCGTGGTTCTCCACAACACGGAAGGCCGCATCCACATCAGAGGCGTCCATATCACTATGCAGGATTGCGGCTCTCAACCCCTGCCCCTGGTACCACCTGAACAGATCCTCGGCATGCGCGATGCTACAACCCACAGCCAGAATCTTGTGAGGGACGTTGGGTGACGCTTTCTTCAAGTCACGAAGGTTCTGCAGGCTCTGCTGGATCACATCCATTGAGCACTCTTCAGAGAGGGCAACACTCCTCTCGATCCACTCGCGATCCTTGAGCTTCAGCACCTCGTCCTTGGAGAACTGCCGGTCGGGATAGTCAGCCAGAGTGAAGAAGAGGCTGTGAGCATTGACCGTTTCCTTGCGCAGCCACTTCACGTACCGGTCCCGCATTACCTCGGAAAGCGGCGTCTCGTGGATGAGCGTCCCTGGGAGCTCTTGATTATCACCTCGGAAAGGAGTGCCCGTAACGAAGATCTTCTTCGCCTTCGAGAAATGCGCGAGCGTTTGTCTCCAGCTGGAGGCCGGAGCGTGGTGCGCTTCATCGACGATGATCAGGTCAAAGAAATCGGCGGGAACGCGCTTGGTAAGTGCAGAACTGCGTTCGCTGTGAATCTGATGGATATTCGAGTAGACGATATGGCTGCTTTCAAGGCTGCTCTGTAGCGTCTGCGACTGATACTCGCAGAGAACTGGCAGGTCATCTCCGCTGAAGATCACGTCGAAGTTGATCCAGAAATTATCCTCTAGCGCGTCCTGAGTTTTGCGGATGCTCTGCTTGGTGACGAGGCCAGGCGTGATGATGAGTACTCGCCCTTTAGCCAGGCCAAACGGAACGATCGAGATCAGCCCACTCTTGCCCGTCCCTGTCGGTAGCACGATGAGAGCATCTTCCGCGGGACTGTTCGCGAAGTGTTCCTGCGCCTTTATGTACGCCTCGATTTGAGGTGAGCGCAGCTTGCTGTTACCGAGGATGTTGACGGCTGTATCAGTAAAATAATTCATGAAAGTCTCTGCAAGAAACTCGGAAGAACCGCGCGCTCACGCTTGTGCGTGACGGAAGGGAGGCATTCGTAGAACCTGCTTCCTTGCGGCGTTCTGAGCATAGAAATATCCATATTTCTGCTTAGAGGAGACGTCAGAGCGTACGGGCAAATACACGATGACGCCTCTGACGGATGTCATCTTTTATCATAATAGCCGATTGATATCGCCAACCACCCATCCGACAGCGCTAGTGAGACTTCGCGATGTTCGATTGCATTCCTACCTGGAGAAGTCATTGCCCGGTCAGCGCGATCGCGCGGCCCGCTATGGCGTAGCACCGGATGGTGTAGCTCCCAGATCAGCAGCTTGTCTCCTTCAGGATTTGGGCGGTAATTACGGGTGTCTTGCATTGATCGTCATCGGACAGTCCATTCGAATAAAGCCCGACCAGTGACGGACGTGAAGAAGGCATTCCTGCCCGGCACAACCGTTTCCTTAGCTCAAACCCCTAGTTTAGCTGTACAGCTAAACTAGGGGTTTGAGCTAAGGAAAAGCAGTATTAGGCAAGTCTCCCGCCGGTTTCCGTCAGTCGTGCCTGGCAGGGCCCGTACGGCTGTGCGTTCGCTAGCGGCCCGCGGCAGGCGTTAGCCAACCCATCACTTCTTCAGCGTAAACATCCTGGCGTCATACACGAATGTGTCCTGCCTGGTGACAACCACCTGTTTGATCGCCGGATGCCTCGGGTTAAGCACAATGTTCCGCTCAAGCGGCATCACCGCCGAAGGCACGATCAGACCCAGCTGGCCCCCTTGGCGCAACCATTGGGTACCAAAGGACATACTGGGCGTATCAGCTGGAAGCGCATTCCACCCTACAGGTAGCTCTGCCTGATTAGGCTTCCAATACAGATCCTCATCATCTGGCAGAGCCCATTCCGTAATCGCCATCGGAATCAAGGGCAGCCCGTTCTGATGAACAAAGGTCTCCAGGACGCAGATAGCCGGGGACAATCCCATGTAAACCGCATCCACCTGTTGCTCGTTCCAACGCCCGCCTTCGATTCCCGCTCCTATGCCAGATAGGTCATTTGCCCGCGATGTCTTGCAGATCCGCCAAGCCCGCATCAGGCCACACCGCCCCATTCGATGGCATGAAGAATTCGCCGAACCTGGCGGGCGCCGAGCTCGGTCAGGCAACGCTGAAACGGTGTTGAGCCCCCCAGGGCACTGTTAGGTGTCGTCATCCAGCACGTAGCCACGCCCTTGTCCTCGAACACCGACTCGGCCAGCACCGAGACCTCCGCTAACCTGTCCAGACGCTCTGACGCCACGACACCAAGCGTGCGCCCCCCCTTAACGGTACGGTCGATCGTTGAGGGCGAAACCTCAAACAGCCTGGCTAAGCCAATCTTGTTGATGTCGAAGGCACGCTGCACTGCAAACAGCCATTGCGTCTTGAAGCCCGCCGCCATGGCCTCTATGCGATCCGCTTCGGACTTCTCGCTCAGGCTATGCGCCAAACGGTAGAAAGCTTCATAGCCCTCCCGCTCGCGCTTCCCCGGCGCAGCCGTCAACTCAATCGAAGGGTTCATGTCCGGCACCTCAAATGACAAATTTTGGAACGTCATTTGATGATACTACACCACCTTTCAAAACAGATCAGTTCTCAAGAGTAAGCGCACGGGATGTGGGCGCGCACTTCCAAGAGAAGGAAGCAGGGTATGCCTAATGAGGGGCTGCTTTGGGTCCAGGCTGTGTGAAAACGGCGAAGTGCTTACACCGGAACCGAATTTGGGGTTAGCCCCCGAAAGTGCACGCGACTAAAGCGACCACTGGCTATTAACCAATGCGTGAGTCTCCTGAAACGGCAGATGGCTGTTTGAGGTGAAGAGCCGCAGGAAAATGGCAGACCTCAGGCCCGCAGTGCCTCCATCGCACCGCTGACGCCGAAGATGCTCATCAGTCGTTTGAGGTTGTAGGCCAGCACATGCAGGCTCATTTCCGTGCTGAATCGGGGCAGCGTTCTGGTCAGGAAGTGCGTCGCGCCCATCCAATGTTTGAGCGTGCCAAACGGGTGCTCCACGGTCTGACGGCGCACGCTCATCATCTCTGGTTCGCGATCTATCGACCGCCGTCTGCACGTTGTAGCCGACTACGCCGCTGCCTTTGCCGCTGGTAGCCATGGAGCGTGCATCCGGATCGGTGAGCGAGACTTGTCCATCCGGTGCTTCGCGTAGCTGCTGCTCCATCTCCTTGAGCGCCTGCATCTGCTGGCGGAGTTTCTCGATTTTATCCTGGAGGCGGCTGGCCTTGGCTTCGGCGACATCGGACTAAGTTCGGTCGGCGGTGTCCATCGCGGCCAGATAACGGTCGATGCTTTTTTCAATCTGCTCCATCCGGGCGCGCAGCTTGCCGTGGGTGAAGTTGCGATCACGGTTGTTGACCGCTTTGAACTTGCTGCCGTCAATGGCCACGAGCGACTGGGAGAACAAATCGAGTTGGCGACACAGCACGACGAACTGCCGGCAGACATTGCGAATGGCTTTGCCGTTGTCACGCCGGAAGTCGGCAATGGTTTTGAAGTCCGGAGCCAGTCGCCCAGTCAGCCACATCAGTTCGAGGTTGCGCTGGCATTCGCGCTCCAGGCGACGGCTGGATTGAATGCGATTGAGGTAGCCGTAGATGTAGACCTTCAACAGCACAGCAGGGTGATAGGACGGTCGCCCAGTCACGGCAGGAGTCACCCCATCGAACTCCAGGGCCACCAAATCCAGTCGCTCGACGAAGGCTTCGACCACGCGGATCGGGTTGTCTTCGGCGACGAAGTCATCCAGGCATTCGGTAAGCAAGCTGACTTGTGTCCGGCTCACCTCTTCGATGAATCGCTTCATACGCCGCCCCCGCTGAGGTTGCTCCAGCAACTCTAGGCGAGGACGACGTTTTCACACAGCCTGGCCCCATTGCGGAGCAACCGCTGGCCAGTTTAGCTTCTCCAAAGAAGGCATTCGTTGCCCAGGACTAGTGAGCTAATCTCGGACACTTGTCGACCGCCCACAATGACAGCCGTGCCCCCATGTGCGTTAGCCCTTCGGTGGGTACAGCTCAGTGGGGTGAAAGCAGCAGGAAGGAAACTGCTCCGCGCTGCACCTTCGAGGGAGTTTCAAATGCAGGTTTTCAGTTCCAGGACCAACCATCAGTGGCTAGAGGCGGCGCCTCCACTGCCAGTCGGTGCTGCAGCCGCAATTCCGGCTGTACCAGGTGCTCCCCAAATTGACGATCCGGCCTTGTCGGAAGCTAAGCGCGCGCTCTCCGACGTACTACGTTGCAGCAACTTGGTTGTCCTTTCTGGGCTGGGAACTTCTCTGTGCGTGCAGCCTGCCACCCAAGGGGGAGGTAAAGCGCCGACTATGCGGGATCTTTGGCAACAGATTCAGGCCAAGCAGGACGCTGCCTCAGTTGCTCGTACGCCTCCTGGCCCCACCTTTATCCAGCTCCTGGAGCTTGTGGGACACCCTCAAAGCATGACAGACATTGAGGCCTTAATGTCTAGGTGTCGCCTTGCCGAGTCCTTCCTTACCGGCGCGGTGAAGGATGAGGTTGTAGGGTTCGTCTCCCTTGCTGAAGCGCACATCATTGCGGCAACAAATTTTGTCGTGCAGAACCACCCCCTGCCTATCCACACAGAGTTCCTTCGCAGAGCAGCACGCCGACCGCAGCGTAAGTCGCGAATGAAGATATTCACCACCAACTACGACCGCTGTTACGAAGAGGCCGGCCGGCAAGGGCGATACGTCGTAGTCGATGGATTTTCCCATACTGCGCCGCCAACCTTCGATGCCATTCACTTCACTTATGAGACGGTACGCCGGTTAGGTGACACCGAATCCTTTGACCCGATTCCCAACTCATTCCTGCTCTACAAGCTGCATGGTTCGGTCGATTGGCAACGTCAGGAGGCCTCGGGCGAAATCACCAAGTGGATGCAGACGGGCAAGCCAGTCCTCATTTATCCGCGCAACTCGAAGTACGAACTGGCATTCGAGCAGCCGTACTTGGAAATGATCAGCGCATTTCAGTCGGCCGTGCGTGAGCCTGACACGGGGATTCTGGTTATTGGCTTTGGATTCAATGACAACCACCTCGCCGAACCCATCATGTCAGCCATCCGCTCCAACCTATCGTTGAAGATTGTGGTGGTGAGTCCGGGGCTGGCCCCATGGAACAATGGCCAGCAGCAGGGCGACGGAGAATGTGCAGCCAACAAGTACCTTGGCCAACTTCGCAACCTCGCAAGTGCTGGTGATGCACGAATCACCCTCCTTAACTGCGGCTTCGAGCAAATGGTCCCGCTTGTGCCAGATCTGGCCGCCGAAACCGACCTCGAGCGTCATGTCGCGAGACTCCGCAACATTGGTGCGGCATGAGCGGCCTCGTCGTATCGCCCTTTGACCGCCAGCGATACGTTGGTTCGGTCTCCGTCGTTCGCCCAGCGTCGGTTGATGTCAATCTCCCTCTAGCGCCTGGCCAAGGAAGTACCCATGTCGCGGGCTACCCGCTGCAGCGAGGCCAGGTGGGCGAGTTTGTCATCATCGAAGGTGAAGAGCATGCCGTACTCGGTCGCATTGTCGAAACCCGGCTCCCTGAACGTGAGCGGCTGACTGTCGAGCCCACTCGCGAGCGCGATACAAATCCTAATCCCTTAGGCGTGGTTCAACTTCTTACTGCAATCGATCTAGAAACGGGGCATGCGCTACGAGGAGTTCCTGTGTCGCCGCGGATCGGTCAACACGTCTTCTCCGCACACCCATTGATCGTTAAACAGGTTGTCGAGTCAGGTGCGACCCCTGATACAAAACGCATCCAACTCGCCAACTTTCCGCATGCTCGCGACACCTTAGTCTCACTTTCGCCCAGCCACCTCCTAGGGCGTCATTGCGCAGTTCTTGGCGCAACTGGCGGAGGCAAAAGCTGGACGTTGGCTCGACTCACTGAGGAGATCGCCCGCCTAGGCGGTAAAGCAATTCTATTCGACGCTACCGGGGAGTTTCAGACCCAAACCGGTGCCGGTATCAGTCATGCTTACCTAGGTGGTCGCAGGACAAACCAGAACGACACGAGGCAATTCCTGAGCTTTCCGTACTGGGACCTGACCGAGTCGGACCTCTTTGTCCTACTGCGCCCAAGCCCGGGGGTTCAGGCTCCCAAACTTAAAGAAGCTCTGCGCAGCCTGAAAATTGCGCATTTGGTCCCAGGGCTCGCAAATGGCGGTTTGATACGTAAGGCCGGGCAGCCCCGCCAACACTTTGAAGCTGCTTGCGTTCAACATGCCTTAGCATTGAATCGACCGGGTGCGTACTTCGACATCACGCAGCTATCAAGCCAAATTTGGGAAGAGTGCGTCTACCCAAGCGGCTTCGGCGCACAAGCCGGAAGCTGGGGCGCGCCCACGCAAAACGAGCAATCTGCCTGCGTTACGCTCTTGTCGCGAATCGAAAGCGAACTGGCTTCTCCCAACCTTGAGTGCCTATTCGCCCCCGCCGGGCTTGCTCCACTCCCTGACGTCGTCAACGCATTTCTGGCCGACCCAAATCAGCGCGTGCTGCGTATCAGCTTGGAATACCTCTCCTTTGAACATAATGCACGTGAGGTCGTCGCGAATGCGGTCGGGCGTTATTTGTTAGGCCTTGCACGGCAAGGGAGATTCCTTGCTGTGCCCCTGGTCGTCATGCTCGACGAGGCGCACCAGTTCCTAGACAAGTCCGTCGGTGATGAATTTACACGGGCAGATTTGGATGCGTTCGGTTTGATCGCCAAGGAAGGTCGAAAGTACTCGTTGACCTGCGTTCTTGCCACCCAACGACCGCGTGATATCCCAGAGGACGTACTGAGCCAGATGGGGATGTTCATCGTTCACCGTCTCATTAACGAGCGGGACCGGCACATCGTTGAGAAAGCATGTGGCGACTTAGATGCGACTGCGGCATCGTTCCTGCCGACGCTGGGACAAGGTGAGGCGATGGTGGTCGGTGTCAGCTCTCCTATGCCTCTGCCGGTCACGATCCGCCGTCCCCTCTACCCACCCAGTTCGCGGTCTGCGGATTACGAAGGACTCTGGGGTTAGTCCCACGTACCGGAGTGAAGTTAAAACACTGGAGAGCGGCCCCTGGTAACTGATGCAAAAGAATCTGACATATTGAAGGATGTGATCAGTTCAATTTTGCCATAATCTACAGAGAGCCTTTAACTGCTCCTGTTATGGATTAAAATTTGTACTGGATTTTTTAGGAAATAAGGGAAACGCATGCGTCTTGTGATGACCTCGGGCCCAGCAACAGTCGTGCAGGTTAACAACATAAATGTGCTGGACAGTAAGGAATCTACTCCGCTGGGCGAAGGCGTTAAGGTGTATCAAGCAGACGACAGAGAGGTTGTTCTAGAAGGGGACTTCTCTGGGTTTCACTTCTACATGATCGTCACCCACACACGCTTTGAAATTTTGCAGAACAGCGTAGGTGTGACCACGCCAGAAAGCTTCCGGGCGGAGATCAGCATGGAATTGGAGCCTGGCGTACACACATCTCATATCCAGAATTTCCATTCATTACTGGTTCCTCTTAAATATGTAAGCGCTGCGAGAATGGGCAGACAACTTGACGGATTCGAACTGGCCCTACCCAGAGATACGAGAAGGTTCTTAAAATGCGACTTACCTTTAATGAGTAGCCGTCGGCTCATCAAGCATCCGCTCATCCCCCTGAATATCGAGTACATCGGTATTGCTGCAACTGGAGAAAGGACGGCACAGAAGCGACTCGGTGAGGGGCACGAGAAACTTCAGGAACTACTGGCTCGTTTACACGCACATGACAGCCCACGCGCCGTGTCATTGTTGCTATATCGCCCAGGCAAACTGGACGACATAAACTGGACTTTCGAGGAAACGGTCGAAATATTCGAGGCTTGCCAGATTCAGAAATTTAAACCGACGCCCTTGAATTCTGAGCATCTGAACTTCCCAAGAAACAAGACGCAGCTGACCGACAAATTAAGATCGTTGGGAGTCTCTGAGATCGAGATCGAACTACAAGCGCCGGACGGGACCGCCATCCACTCCATCTATGCACCGACGCTTGCGGCCAAACACCAGTTTATCGTGCCAGTCCCGTCAATTCGAAAAGGATCAAGCAAATAAAGAAGCAGCTCTCAAGAGCTGCTTTTTATCCTACCCCCTTTTTATACTTATGGATTCTCAGGTCTACGCCCGCGCCCCAAGAGCAGATACTAAAATCTGAATTCAGCTACCGCCCCGAAGGTGCGTTAGAGTAATTTTTTAGAACTCACCTTGGCAAGGTCAGCAAGAAATCATCGGCAATTTCGAAAAGGCAGTCAGTGGGGTCCTCTCCCCGCTCTTTCATATGAAGCATTTCGCATACCTTTTCATCGTTCACGATGAGCATTAGCTTTCCCTGTTCACGCATGGCTCCCTGCGTCATTGCAACGGCATTAGACTCTGCGCCAGTTCTAGTCATAATAATTGCCATGCGTCGGAGGCCGCGCTCCAAAAGGTACTTTTCCGTCGTTAGCACTTGCCCTTGCTTAATTTTTCCCGAGTAATTCTTGAACTCAAAAAGCACATATCGACTATCAAGATGGTCGATGACAAACTTCCAGAATTCAGTGGTTGGCCTCACGCGGCATATGTAGTCGTAACGACTAAGCCCGTCATCAGTTCTCTTTTGAGAGTGCCACCCATGAAGGTCGTTCGAAAATAGGTACTTTAGGATTCTTTCGCATACTTTTTCATACTTCGCCCAAGATGCCTTACCCTTGCTAATGCCTTTGAGTTCCTGGCATAACTCGGTTCCTCTCGTGTCGTGAAATTTTGGCGAGACTTCTCTGAGAGGCTTGCTATGTAGCGTAGGACCATTAGATGTCAAGTATGTTGCTGGGGGCTCGCTCGGACTAGACTCCAACAGCGCATCTAACTCCTCCAAGAGGTCAGGGTATGATGCACACCAGTTTCTCAGGTCAATCTGATCTATAAAAGTAATACTAAACTTCTGCCCAAGCACCTCTCTCAGCTTTTCTGGGAGAAAGCAGGAAACTACCAGCATTCCTTTTTGGGCCTTTGCCATTATCCCATTACCCGCTACACGAGCTGCGGCCGCATCAATGAGAGAGGGCTGAGCGCGTGCGGTGCGGTAATATTTTACCTCAATTGCCCAATTCTCCCTCCCGTAGGTAGCCAGCAGGTCAAACCCTCTGTCTCCTCTGAGGTTATGAGTCGTCACGTGAAAACTGTTCGCTTCCAAAATACGACTAACAAGATCTTCAAATAGCTTCCATGTCGGCACTGACTTATTCATATTTATGAGCTCTAGCTCTTGGCTCGAAGGAGATCAACAACTCAACTTCCAGGCGCATTGAGCGAGGCGCCTGAACTACTAATCAAGAGTTAACGTGCGAATTTATTTCGAACAAGGAAAATTCGTGCTTTGATTTCGCCTTTTTCTTTAGAAAATATTTAATCTGATGAAGAGCGCCTATGTCATGCGAGAATCTTTGCTCTAACTGGTGGCGAAGGCTTGCAATTTTCTGGTATTTTTCTTTTCCGACATTTACAAGCTCTTCATCGTCTTGGGCTATGAATGAAGCATCAAGAAGCTCGCGATTAATGCTGACTACGATATCTTGTAGCTCATCACTTAGCCATAGGCTTTTTGCCATTACAGCCATAAGGCCTTTTTGAAGGTCGTAGAAACTGTTTATCCCATAGGCAAATATTAAGTGATATGCTTTCCCATCATCTGCCAAGCATGACTGCTTGAGTATGCCAATTTCTGCCTCCAGGAGTTCGTAGGCTTCAATTCTGCGCTGGAGGACTTGCCTATAGTATTCGTCTGCATAATCAATTCGCTTTAGCCAGCCTGAAATCATTCCACCAAGAACGGTTGATATAACGGCGGAAGCAAGTGAGCTTGAAAGCACAAGTGCGAGAATTTCCATAGTCGTCATTACTAAACCATTCCCCGACAAAATTAATTAACGCTCTGATTATAAATAGATATCAAACGGAGCATTCATGCACACAATCTGGCAAGCGATATAAAATACTGATCTCAGCGACTGCTCTGAGATAGACTTGGTGGAGCAATGACATGGATGAATTCACCATCCTGCAATTCCTTAAACTGGACTGTTGGATTTTAGACAGTCTAGGACATCCATGTGGAGGCGGGATACAAATTCTAACCTAGCCGCATCCGGTTACAACAGCGCTTCATTTACCACTCCCCAAATAGGGTCCGCCGGGCCCAGATATTAGTCAATGGGATGGCTTCTAGCGATGCGCCAACGGAGGTTACTGGCGCCCAAATCCACTTCAACCATCCTCAAATACCATCGAAGCTGCTACGGTAACCAAGGTGACGCGGCTACGCCGCAGTATTTGGAATTCCCGCCTACTCGCGAAATCACTAGACGATGCAGCAACTACGTAAAGACAATCACTATGTACCTAAGCTCTACCTAAAGCAGTGGGCGACTGGCGGCATGATCCCCACATATCGCCTTCTCGTACCTAGTGAGAATATCCCTCTTTGGCGAACTCAATCGCTGAAGGGGATTGCCTACCACCAACACCTTTATACCTACCTCGCGGGGCATGAGGAGACGGACGAATTCGAGCGCTGGCTCGACTCTGAGTTCGAAGGTCCTGCCGAAGAGCCTATCCGTCGGGCAGTCCTAGGCGAGCGCCTACTGCCAGAGCATTGGAAGCGTCTGGAGCGCTTCGCTATGGCATTGGATGTTCGGACTCCGGCCAGTCTCCGGAGCTTCTTGAAGCGCCAAAAGGCGACCTTGCAGGATCTGATGGAGGAGACAATGGAGCGATCCATCTCCACATTGGAAGATCTAATCCGACGAAATGAACCGCTACCGACTCGTTCAGATGCCCCCTTTGACGCTGGATTATTCAAAGTCCGCGTTGAGCGACTTCCAGACGGTAGTGGGCAGGTCCGCGCTGAGACCATCATTGGCCGGCGGTTATGGCTCGACCAAATGAGGCGCACACTCACGGAAACAATCCATAAGCTCCCAGCGCTCAAATGGACGATCCTGCATTCGCCGTCCGGCATGGCTTGGCCGACGACAGACAATCCTCTCGTAAAGCTCAATTTCGAGGATCGGAATAGCTATGATTTTGGGGGCGGCTGGGGAGTGAAAAACGGAGATATCCTCCTCCCACTCAGCCCCAAACATCTGCTCTATACATGTATTGGAAGACGATCCTGGCCGCGGGGAACGACAGCCGATGTAGATACAGCGCGATTAATCCAAAAGATCATCATTGAGCATGCTGATCGTTATGTTTTTGCTAAGGAACCGTTCGACGTTCAGTGGATTCGCAAGAGATTGGTATGCCCATTGACCTTCAAGAGCGAAATAGAAGCCTGGCAGAACTGGCACAGTGACCAGATACAAGCCGAACGAGAGCTTCAGCAGTAGCCATATCTGTCACTCAGACACCTACTCACCAGACGCATGATATGTGATGTGAGAGTCAAAACGGCGGTTAAATCTAAAGCGCGCTTGGGCTGCGATATTCAGCACGAAGGGTAAGAACATGTCCTTTGAAGTTTACTTTAACCCAAAACCCGGTTAGAAATACATCTTCTGAGATAGAACGATCCGCAACTCAATAGAGCGTCGCTTTGACGCACAGAATTTCGGCTTCACGAGATGATATAGCTTGGCCTACTCATTCATGGAAGGCTGCCAACAGATAAACGCCTGTAATCCCAGCGTTGGATTTTAAGCCCCCAAGAGCAACCTATCTCGCGGGCTTTCTCGAGAAAATGAAGTCACCGAAGTACACTCCGAAACAAACTCATCACATTCTCGGTAAGCCACAGCAGCAAGCCGCACAATATCATTCGTGGACACAAAACTTCCGCATGCAGCCATATTCCTATAGTAATCTATATTAATCCACCACTTGGACGAATCCTTATAATGTGCAATCCCATCTAAGCTATTAAAAAGACCGACCCCCAGCGAATCAAGCTCAACGCTCTCCAGCCGACAAACCACTTTTGACAACGCTTCCTGGGCATCAAAGCATTTACTTTGATTGAGAACTGCGCAATAGAACCTAGCAACTTGCAGGGAATGCCAGTCCTCATTTAAACAGCACTCACCAGCCATGGGGCTCGCTCCACAGTCGCAACCCTCCCATAAAAATTGAGAATATAATCCGTTTAGCGAAAAAGCTTTACCACAAGCATGACAATTACGATTGATACGTACATTATGAAGGGGGCACACATTCGCATCTGTTTGATGACTTCTGCGCCAGTATGTGAACCCCTTTGAGTCCATATCATCTTCTGCGCAAAGTATACAAATACCGATACCTTGGCTTCGTATATAAGATGAAATATTCTCATCACCTTGCGCAAAACCCCTACTAAACTTAAATCTACAATCAACAAAAGTCTCGTGAGCGGGACGCAGGGTATGATTTTGGAGGATCATTTCAATCACACTAAGATCCCGGCCACCCAATAGTCCCGAGAACTCCTCAACTACCGAATAGACCCATTTGTTGCCGACTGTATTTTTTGCCTTGACGAATGCAGATGCCTCATCAGAACAACGGCCTAGGAAGAGGTTATTTCTCGAAAGAAACGAGTCAAATGACTCATCTTTTTGGATGTTCAGAAACACTTGAAGCTGACTCCAGCGCCCTCAAAACGGAGAGGGTTAGCATCGAGCACGGACGAGCCAGCCCTAGATGAAATCCACCTAGGGCTGGCTGATACGGACTTTATTCTTCAGATACGGACTTTATTGTTAAAGACCAGAGACTACCTGGTGGTGACCGGCTTACTCCACGGTCACGGACTTGGCGAGGTTGCGCGGCTGGTCGACGTCGGTGCCCTTGAGCACGGCCACATAGTAGGACAGCAGCTGCAGTGGCACGGTGTAGAGGATCGGCGCCAGGCAATCGTGGATCGCCGGCATGCCCACTACATGGGTGCCCGCGCCATTGGCGATGCCGCTGCCGCCTTCGGCGAAGACCACCAGTTCGCCGCCACGGGCGCGCACTTCCTGCAGGTTGGACTTGAGCTTTTCCAGCAGCTCGTTGTTCGGCGCCACGGTGACCACCGGCATATCGGCATCCACCAGGGCCAGCGGGCCGTGCTTGAGCTCGCCGGCCGGGTAGGCTTCGGCGTGGATGTAGGAGATTTCCTTGAGCTTCAGCGCGCCTTCCATCGCCACCGGGTACTGCGCGCCACGACCGAGGAACAGGGTGTGGTGCTTCTCGGCGAACAGTTCGCTGACCTTCTCCACCACCTTCTCCATCGCCAGGGCTTCTTCCAGGCGGGTCGGCAGGCGGCGCAGCTCGGCCACCAGCTCGGCCTCGACGCCCTCGCCCAGGCGCTTCTGCACCTGGCCGATGCCCAGGGTCAGCAGCAGCAGCGCCACCAGCTGGGTGGTGAAGGCCTTGGTCGAGGCGACACCGATTTCCGGGCCGGCGTTGGTCAGCAGGGTCATGTCCGATTCGCGCACCAGCGAACTGGTGGCGACGTTGCAGATCGAGAGGCTGGCGAGGAAGCCCAGCTCCTTGGCATAACGCAGTGCGGCCAGGGTGTCGGCGGTCTCGCCGGACTGGGAGATGGTGACGAACAGCGAATCCGGGTGCACCGCCACCTTGCGGTAGCGGAACTCGCTGGCGACCTCGACCTGGCAGGGGATGCCGGTCAGGCTTTCCAGCCAGTACCGGGCGACCATGCCCGCGTGGTAGCTGGTGCCACAGGCGACGATCTGCACGGTGCGCACCCTGGCCAGCAGTTCGCGGGCCTGCGGACCGAAGTTGTCCACCAGCACCTGCTCGGTGCCCAGGCGACCTTCCAGGGTGCGCTGCACCACGGACGGCTGCTCGTGAATTTCCTTGAGCATGAAGTGGCGGTACTCGCCCTTGTCGGCGGCCTCGGCGCCTTCGTGGTAACGCACGGCCTCGCGCTGCACCGGATCGCCCTTCACGTCCCACAGCTGCACGCTGTCGCGACGGATCTCGGCGATGTCGCCTTCTTCCAGATAGATGAAGCGGTCGGTGACCTGGCGCAGGGCCAGTTGGTCGGAAGCCAGGAAGTTCTCGCCGTGACCCAGGCCGACCACCAGCGGGCTGCCGCTGCGTGCGGCAAGGATACGGTCCGGTTGCCTGACGCTGATCACCGCCAGGCCATAGGCGCCGTGCAGCTCCTTGACGGTCGCCTTGAGCGCGACGGTGAGGTCGCCCATCTCGCTCAGGCGCAGGTGCAGCAGGTGGACGATGACCTCGGTGTCGGTCTGCGAGGTGAACAGGTAACCGCGCGCCTTGAGCATCTCGCGCAGGGTTTCGTGGTTCTCGATGATGCCGTTGTGCACCACCGCCAGCTCGCCATGGGAGAAGTGCGGGTGGGCATTGGCCTCGGTGGGTGCGCCGTGGGTGGCCCAGCGGGTATGGGCGATGCCCAGGCGGCCGAGCAGCGGCTGCTCCTCGATGGCCTGCTCCAGGCTGGACACCTTGCCGGCGCGGCGGCGACGATCCAGCGCGCCGGAGCCATCGACCACCGCCACCCCGGCACTGTCGTAGCCACGGTATTCGAGGCGCTTGAGGCCTTCGACGAGGATCGGGGTCACGTTACGTTCGGCGATGGCGCCTACGATTCCACACATGGGATGGCTCTCCTTTTCAGTCTTCGCAGCGCGCGCGGATCACTTTCACGCCACGCGCCTGGATCAGTTCGAACGCTTCGTCACTCAGGCGTTCGTCGGTAATCAGGATCTGGACGCTGCTCCAGGGCAGTTCCAGGTTGGGGATGCGCCGGCCCAGCTTGTCGGACTCGGCCATCACGATCACTTCGCGGGCGACCTCGGCCATGACCCGGCTCAACCCCAGCAGTTCGTTGAACGTGGTGGTGCCGCGCTCCAGGTCCAGGCCGGTGGCGCCGATGAACAACTGGTCGAAATCGTAGGAGCGCAGCACCTGCTCGGCCACCTGGCCCTGGAAGGACTCGGAGTGCGGGTCCCAGGTTCCGCCGGTCATCAGCAGCACCGGCTCGCGCTCCAGCTCGCGTAGGGCGTTGGCCACGCTCAGGGAGTTGGTCATCACCACCAGCCCCGGCTTGCGCCCCAGCTCAGGGATCAAGGCCGCGGTGGTGCTGCCGCTGTCGATGATGATTCGCGCATGCTCGCGGATGCAGGTGGCCGCCGCGCGGGCGATGGCCTGCTTGTAGCGCGACAGCGGCTGGCTTGGCTCGCCGATCAGCTCATGGGGCATCGGCACCGCGCCGCCGTATCGGCGCAACAACAGGCCGTTGCCTTCCAGGGCGGCGAGATCCTTGCGGATGGTCACCTCGGAGGTGGCGAAACGGCGGGCGAGATCGTCAACGCTGACCTCGCCCTGCTCGGCGAGCAGCGCCAGGATGTCGTGGCGGCGTTGGGGCGTGTTGCGTTTCGACATGAATGCTTAAGTTTCGATTCGAAAGATAATTGCGCGAATCAAAACCTATGTTCTTTCGTTCGTCAAGAATTTCCCGCACGAACGGCAGCGGTTGCTGCAGGAGCGAGCTTGCTCGCGAATCCGGTCGCCGCCGGCGATTTCAGTCGACTTCCAGTCGATTGCGCCCGCCACGCTTGGCGCGGTACAGCGCCTGGTCGGCGCGCTCGAAGACCGCATCGCTGCGCTCGTCGGTACGGAAGGCGGTCAAACCGGCCGAACAGGTGATGACCAGACGCTCACCCTTGAAGTGGAACGGGCAGGCTTCCACCGCGCCACGCAGCAGGTCGAGCAGCCGCCGGCCGCCCTCCAGGGGAGTGGCCGGCAGCAACACGACGAACTCCTCGCCGCCGTAGCGGGCGATGAAATCGGTCTTGCGCAGGCGCTTGGAAAGCTCCGAGGCGATGATTTTCAGCACCTTGTCACCGGCCAGGTGGCCGAAGTCGTCATTGATGCGCTTGAAGTGGTCCACGTCCAGGACCGCCAGCAGCAGGTCACCGCCGGACCGCTGCCAGCGCGCCACTTCCTGCTCCAGGCGCTCGATCAGGGCGGCGCGGTTGGGCAGGCCGGTGAGCGCGTCGGTCATGGCCTTCTGCCGCTGGTCCTCGATATTGGCCTTGAAGGTCCGCGCCTCCTCTTCCATGCTCGCGACCCGCGTCATCAGCGACTGGATGCGCTCACCCACTTCGCGTTCGCGGGCTTCGCGCTCCTCGCGGAACTGGTCCATGGTGCCGACCAGGCCCTGCAGGCGGCTTTCCACGTGGCGCTTGAGGCCCTCGAGGTCGGTGGCCTCCAGCACGCTTTCCTTCAGGTCGCTGACCTGCTCACGCAGCGTGTCATCCAGAGCGCGGGCGCTGGAGCTTGCACCGTCGTGGTTGTCGTGAACGGCCTGCAGCCCGTCGAGGAAGACGCCCAGGCGCTCGTTGAGCTGATACAGGTAGCCTTCGAATTCACGCTGGCCACTGTCGTTGAGCGATAGCACCAGCACCGCCAGGTCATCCAGCACCGGCACCAGCTCGTACCAGTTCAGGCTGCCGTGAATGCGGGTGCGCAGGGCATCAGCCTGGGGCTGGTGGGTGATCGGCAGGCGCATCTCGTCCAGCAGATGCAGCAGGCTGGCTTCGATATGCGGCGCGACCGCGCTGTAGCCCGGCTCCGGGCGCGACGGCAGGGCGTACGGATCGGTTGTCTCGGCGGGCTCGCCGAACAGGCCGGGGGGCAATGGCAGACTGTCGAGCAGGGCAGGTCCCGGCGTCACGCCTGGAGAAACGGCCGGCGCTTCGGCAGCCACCGGGGTGGCCGTCGCCACGACCGGCTCGGCAAAGGGCTTGGCCGCTACAGGCTCGGGTTCGGGGGCAGGTGCAAGTGCCGGCGATTCAACCTGGGCTGCCTCCGGCTCACCCAGCGCCGCCGCTTCGACCACAGATGCTTCGGCCATGGCGGCAGTGGCCACCTGCAACTCTTCCGGCGCATCGGCGGCAGCCTCTCGCCCACCGAACAGGCGTTGCAGCAGGCCAGGGCGTTGCTCATTGTCGACGTCGTTGAAATGTTCCAGTACACGGCGCTGCAAGCCGCTCAGCTCGGTGAGCAGGGCCGGCAGCTCACGGGAGCTGCTGGCCCGCGCGGCGATGTCCCTGGCGAAATGCTTGAGCGGCTTGCGCACGTCCCCCGGCAGCTCCAGCGCCAGTAGTTGCTGGGCGAGTTGGGAGAGCGCCGCGATGTTCTGCTCGATGCGCTGCTGGCGGCGCTGCTCGGAATCGAGCACCGCACGCTCCAGTTGCGGGATCAGGCGGGCAAGGCCGGCGTCCATTTCGTCGCGGCGCAGGACCTCGCGCAGCTCCTTCATGCAGGCGTCCACCGCCTTGTCGCTGCCTTCCGCCGCCAGGCTGCTGCGCACCAGGCCTCGGCGCAGCAGGTCGACGCGGGCGTTCCAGCGCCGCTCGAGCTTCTCCTGTTGCTCGAGGTTGTCGAGGTACTTCTGTTTCCAGCGCGGCTCGGCTTCGCGACTCATTCAATGGCCTCGCCGCGCAAGGCGAGCGACGAGGAGGTGCGCAAGGCATCCGGCAAGCGGATTTCCACGGCCACCGGCAGATGGTCGGAAATCGGTTGCGGCAGGACGCTGACGCGCTCCAGCGCCAGCTCGGAACTGAGCAGGATATGGTCCAGGCAGCGCTGCGGGCGCCAGCTGGGGAAGGTGGCCTCCACCTGCGGCGCGATCAGCCCGAGGTCGCGCAGGGGCGAGCTTTCCAGCAGGTCGGCGGCGTGGGTGTTCATGTCGCCCATCAGCACCTGGTGGCGATAGCCCTGCAGCAGCTCGCGGATGTAGGCGAGCTGGCGGGTGCGGGTTCGCGCGCCCAGGGCCAGGTGCATCATCACCACTGCGAGGGCGTCCTCGCCTTCGCCGAAGCGCATGAGGATCGCGCCGCGTCCGGGCGGGCCGGGCAGCGGATGGTCTTCCAGGGCGGTGGGCTGCAGACGGCTGAGCAAGCCATTGCTGTGCTGGGCGATGCGCCCGAGATTGCGGTTGAGTTGCTGGTACCAGTAGGGAAAGGCACCGAGCTGGGCCAGGTGTTCGACCTGGTTGATGTTGCCGGAGCGGATGCTGCCGCCGTCGGCCTCCTGCAGCGCGACCAGATCATAGTCGGCGAGCAGCTCGCCAATGCGTTGCAGGTTGCCGGCCCGCCCCGCGGTCGGAAGCAGGTGCTGCCAGCCGCGGGTCAGGTAGTGCCGGTAACGCTCGGTGCTGATACCGACCTGGATGTTGAAGCTGAGCAGGCGGAGCCGGCCGTCGTCGGGCAAGCCCGAAGCGCTCCCGTGGATGGGATTCACCCTCGGGACACAGGCCCCCGCGACACGATCTCGAGTCCGCCGGCGCAGCATCGCCAGCTCCTTACTGGGCGGCCTTGGCGGAGGTGCGTTCCTTGGCGATCAGCTGGTCAGCCAGCTCCAGGGCGGCCTCCGGGCTGCCGGCCGAACCGATGTCGAAACGGTACTTGCCGTTGACGACCATGGTCGGTACGCCGCTGATCTGGTAGGCCATCGCCAGTTTCTTGGCCTTCTCGATCTGGCCCTTGATGGCGAAGGAGTTGTAGGTGCTGAGGAACTTGTCCTTGTCCAGGCCCTGCTCAGCCACGAAGGCGGCCATTTCTTCCGGGGTGGTCAGGCTCTTGGGGTTGTTGTGCAGCTTTTCGAAGATCGCATGGTGAACCTTCTGCTCCACGCCCATGGATTCCAGGGTCAGGAACAGCTGGCCATGGATGTTCCACAGGCCGCCGAACATGGCCGGGATGCGTACGAAATGCACGTCGGCCGGCAGCTTCTCGACCCACGGATTGATGGTCGGCTCGAAGGCATAGCAGTGCGGGCAACCGTACCAGAACAGCTCCACCACCTCGATCTTGCCCGGCTGGGACACAGGCACGGCCTGGCTCAGCTCGGTGTAGTTCTTGCCAGCCTCGAACTCGGCGGCATTCGCGTTGAAGGCGAACAGACCGGCAACGGCAAGCGCGGCGGTGAAAATCAGGTTACGCATGGTTCACTCCTTGGCTGAGCGGATCCGCCTCGCTCGGGCGCGGCGGGATGAAGCGGTTTTGACCTGGGGCGCCAGGTGCGGTTCCAGCATTGTAGTGGCGGCGGATGCGAAAAAGGGCGGCCGAAGCCACCCTTTTTTCATTCCAGCGATTTCCGCCCGGCGCGCGGCTTAGTGCAGGCCTTCGATGTAGCTGGAGATCGCAGCGATGTCCTTGTTGGACAGCTTGGCGGCGATGCTGCGCATGATCATGGCGTCGCCGTCGTTGGTGCGCTCGCCTTCGCGGAAGGCGGTCAGCTGCTTGGCGGTGTAGGCCGAGTGCTGGCCACCCAGGTGCGGGAAGCCGGCTTCGGCGTTGCCCAGGCCGCTGGGGTTGTGGCAACCGGTGCAGGCCGGCATGCCTTCGCCCAGCTTGCCGCCGCGGAACAGGGCTTCACCCTGGGCGACCAGCTTCGGATCGGCCATGCCGATGCTCATGTTCTGGCTGGAGAAGTAGGCGGCGATGTCGGCCAGATCCTGGTCGCTCAGGTTGGTCAGCAGGCCGGTCATTTCCAGCACGGTGCGGCGACCTTCCTTGATGTCGTGCATCTGCTTGAGCAGGTAACGCTCACCCTGGCCGGCCAGTTTCGGGAAGTTCGGCGCCATGCTGTTGCCATCGGCGCCGTGGCAGGCACCACATACAGCAGCTTTCGCCTGACCGGCCTTGGCATCGCCAGCGGCGTGCGCTACGCCGGTAAGGCCCAGGGTCAACAGCAGACTCACGATCAATTTGTTCATCAGCTAATCCAATAACGGCTAAGGGTGAAAGAGTAGGGCTTCCGGGATTACTTGGACATCCACTGGATGATGGCCTGGTAATCCTCGGCGCTGCAGTCGGTGCACAGGCCGCGAGGCGGCATCGCGTTGAAACCGTTGGTCACGTGTTGCACCAGCGTGTCCATGCCCTTGTCCAGGCGCGGCTTCCACGCGGCGGCATCGCCCTTCTTCGGCGCCATCGGCAACTGACCACTGTGGCAGGCGCCACAGGCTCGGTTGAACACGGCTTCCGGATCCTGGGCGGCCTGGGCGCTGGAGGCCAGCGCGGCAACGATGGCTGCGAACAGCAGTTTCTTCATGATTGTCCTCATCGTCAGGGAACGTTCGCGTTCTAAATGCGCGAACTTCTGGAGTTCCCGTGGCGCCCGACCCTGGGGGATAAAGCGCACACAAAATCCGCGGCATTATATACTTCCAATGCCGAAACGGAAACGAGCCCGCTCCCCGCGACACCTGGTCGCACCCCTCTGCGAATATGCCCATGCCCCCCATGAACCCTGCGAAAAACCCGATTCTCGGCCTGTGCCAACAGGCCACGTTCCTCATCAGCGCCGCCAAGGTGAACCAGTGCCCGGAAGACACCGGCCTGGAAGTCGCCTTCGCCGGCCGCTCCAACGCGGGCAAGTCCAGCGCGCTGAATGCCCTGACCCACGCGAACCTGGCGCGCACCTCCAAGACACCGGGCCGCACCCAGTTGCTGAACTTCTTCCGCCTGGATGACGAGCGCCGCCTGGTCGACCTGCCCGGCTACGGCTACGCCAAGGTGCCGATTCCGCTGAAACTGCACTGGCAGCAGCACCTGGAGGCCTACCTGAGCAGCCGCAACGCGCTGGCCGGCGTGGTGCTGCTGATGGACATCCGCCATCCGCTGACCGATTTCGACCGCCTGATGCTGGACTGGGCCCAGGCCAGCCAGTTGCCGATCCACGTGCTGCTGACCAAGGCCGACAAGCTCGCCTTCGGCGCGGCGAAGAACGCGCTGCTGAAAGTGCGCAAGGAAATCCAGCAGGGCTGGGGCGACGTGGCCACCCTGCAGCTGTTCTCCGCCCCCAAGCGCCAGGGCGTGGAAGAGGCGCAGATGGTCCTGGCCGGCTGGCTGGGGCTGCTGGATGACGAGGAAGAAGAGATGGGCGAGGAAGCCGAAGGCTGAATCGCAGGCAAAAAAAACCCCGAGCTTCGTATGGGGAGGGGGAAGTTCGGGGTTTAAGTCCGGACCGCTAGGGCGGGGTCCAGTAATCTGCCAACACTAAACACTGCAAAGGAGCATCGAAGGGCTTCACCAGCCATTCACGTGTTCTGACTGAGGCCTTTGCGGGAAAGTTCAGCAGGTCACAGAAATATTTTTTGCGATGTTCTGAACGAACAGTGACAGGCTCGCTGAAGGGCCCGCCAGCCGGGCCCCTCGACCGTTCGTCAGTGTGCCTCGTCCCAGTTCGCCCCCACCCCGGCCTCGACTACCAGCGGCACATCCAGCTCTGCCGCGCCGCTCATCAGCGGCCGAATGGTGTTGCTGACCTGCTCGACCAGGTCTTCCCGCACTTCCAGCACCAGTTCGTCGTGTACCTGGAGAATCACGCGGGCGTCGATCCCGCTCTCCTGCAGCCAGTTATCCACAGCCACCATGGCGCGTTTCATGATGTCCGCGGCGGTGCCCTGCATCGGCGCGTTGATCGCGGTGCGCTCGGCGGCCTTGCGCATGGCGGCGTTCTTCGAGCCGATTTCCGGCAGGTACAGGCGGCGGCCGAACAGCGTCTCGACGAAGCCCTGCTCGGCGGCCTGGGCGCGGGTGCGTTCCATGTAGGCCAGCACGCCGGGATAGCGGGCGAAGTAGCGGTCGATGTAGGCCTGCGCCTCTTTACGCTCGACGCCGATCTGCTTGGCCAGGCCGAAGGCGCTCATGCCGTAGATCAGGCCGAAGTTGATCGCCTTGGCGCTGCGGCGCTGGTCGGAGGTGACCGCCTCCAGCGGCACGCCGAACACTTCGGCAGCGGTGGCGCGGTGCACGTCGCGGTCGTGGCGGAAGGCGTCCAGCAGGCCTTCGTCCTTGGCCAGGTGGGCCATGATGCGCAGTTCGATCTGCGAGTAGTCCGCCGCCAGCAGCTTGTAGCCCTTGGGCGCGACGAAGGCCTGGCGGATGCGTCGGCCCTCGGCGGTGCGGATCGGGATGTTCTGCAGGTTCGGGTCGCTGGAGGACAGCCGGCCGGTGGCCGCCACGGCCTGGTGGTAGCTGGTATGGATGCGCCCGGTGCGCGGGTTGATCTGCTCCGGCAGCTTGTCGGTGTAGGTGCTCTTGAGCTTGCTCAGGGAGCGGTACTGCATGATCACCTTGGGCAGCTCGTAGTCCTGCTCGGCGAGATCGGCGAGGACGTTCTCGGCGGTGGACGGCTGACCGGTGGCGGTCTTGGCCAGCACCGGCAGGCCAAGCTTTTCATAAAGGATGGCGCCCAGCTGCTTGGGCGAACCAAGGTTGAACTCCTGCCCGGCCAGGTCATAGGCCTTGCGCTCCAGCTCGACCATCTTCTCGCCCAGCTCGACGCTCTGCCTGCCCAGCAGGTTGGCGTCGACCAGCGCGCCGTTGCGCTCGATGCGCGCCAGTACCGGCACCAGCGGCATCTCGATCCCGGTCAGGACCTTCTCCAGCGACGGAATGGCCCGCAGCCTGGCCCACAGGGTCTGGTGCAGGCGCAGGGTCACGTCGGCATCCTCGGCCGCGTAGGGGCCGGCCTGCTCGATGGCGATCTGGTCGAAGGTCAGCTGCTTGGCGCCCTTGCCGGCGATGTCCTCGAAGCGGATGGTGCTGTGGCCGAGGTACTTGAGCGCCAGGCTGTCCATGTCGTGACGGGTCGCGGTGGAGTCCAGCACGTAGGATTCGAGCATGGTGTCGAAGGCGATGCCCTGCACGGCGATGGGCGTCGAGGCGTTGGCCAGGACGTTCATGTCGTACTTGGCGTGCTGGCCGACCTTGTGCTTCTTCGGGTCTTCCAGCAGCGGCTTGAGGGCCTTGAGCACGGCGTCGCGATCAAGCTGCGCCGGCACGCCCATGTAGCTGTGCGCCAGCGGCACGTAGGCGGCTTCGCCCTCCTTCACCGCGAAGGACACGCCCACCACCTGCGCCTGCTGCGGGTCGAGGCTGGTGGTCTCGGTGTCGAAGGCAATCAGGTCGGCGGCTTCCAGCTTCTTCAGCCAGGCGTCGAACTCGGCCTGTTCCAGCACGGTGTCGTACTTCGCGGTGGCCTGGACGGACGCCGCCTCGACGTCGCCGCCGCCCTCCTCCTTGGCCTCGCGCAGCAGGTCGTCCAGCCAGTTCTTGAATTCCAGCTCGCGGTACAGGCCGATCAGCGCCTCGCGCTGCGGCTCGCCGGGATGAAGCGCCTCGACTTCGACGTCCAGTTCGACGTCGGTCTTGATGGTCGCCAGCTCGTAGGAGAGGAAAGCCATCTCGCGATGCTCTTCCAGCTTGGCCGGCAGGCCCTTGGCGCCGCGGATCGGCAGCTCGGGCACCTTGTCCAGGCTGGCGTAGAGCACATCCAGGCCGCCACCGACGCCCAGCAGCAGGCCCAGCGCGGTTTTCTCGCCCACCCCGGGCACGCCCGGAATGTTGTCCACCTTGTCGCCCATCAGCGCGAGGTAGTCGATGATCAGCTCAGGACCGACACCGAATTTCTCTTTTACGCCATCGGGGTCGAGCACGCTTCCGGTCATGGTGTTGACCAACGTAATGTGCCCATCGACCAGCTGCGCCATGTCCTTGTCGCCGGTCGAGATCACCACCGCCCGCCCCGCCGCGGCGCTGCGCCGGGCCAGGGTGCCGATCACGTCGTCCGCCTCCACGCCTTCCACGCACAAGAGCGGCAGGCCCAGCGCCCGCACGCTGGCGTGCAGCGGTTCGACCTGCACGCGCAGCTCGTCCGGCATCGACGGGCGATTGGCCTTGTACTCGGCGAACAGCGCATCGCGGAAGGTCGGGCCCTTGGCGTCGAACACCACCGCGAAGGGGCTGTCGGGGTACTGCTTGCGCAGGCTCTTGAGCATGTTCAGCACGCCCTTCACCGCGCCCGTGGGCATGCCGGTGGAGGTGGTCAGCGGCGGCAGGGCATGGAAGGCGCGATACAGGTAGGAAGAGCCGTCCACGAGGACGAGGGGTGCTTGGCTCATGAGGGGAATCAACCTTTTCAGAAGGGCTCGGGCTAAACTGTCCGTAGCCAATTCGACAAAGGGACAAGGTTATCATGCGTACGTTGAACCGCCTGTTGCTCGCCGCTCTGCTGGGTCTTGGCGCGACTTCCGTCATGGCGGCGGACGATGCCCCGACGCCGGAGCCGGATGTAACCATCCGCCAGGAAGGCGACAAGACCATCCAGGAATACCGTGTGAACGGTTTCCTCTACGCCATCAAGGTCACGCCCAAGCACGGCAAGCCGTACTTCCTGGTGCGCCAGGACGGCAGCGACGGCAACTTCATCCGCTCGGACCAACCAGACAAGCTGATTCCACAGTGGCAGATCTTCAGCTGGTAACCCTTTCCACCCACGACGCTCCAGAGGATTGAGCATGTCGGTATTCACACCTCTGGAACGTCCGGTTCTCGAAGACTTCCTCGCCCCCTACGGCCTCGGCCGCCTGCACGACTTCCGCGGCATCGCCGAGGGCTCGGAGAACAGCAACTTCTTCGTCAGCCTGGAGCAGGGCGAATTCGTCCTGACCCTGGTCGAGCGCGGCCCGGTGCAGGAAATGCCGTTCTTCATCGAACTGCTCGACGTCCTGCACGAAGCCGACCTGCCGGTGCCCTATGCGCTGCGCACGAAGGATGGCGAGGCGCTGCGCCAGCTCGAAGGCAAGCCGGCACTGCTGCAGCCGCGCCTGCCGGGCCGCCACGAGCGGACACCGAACAACCACCATTGCCGGGAAGTCGGCGACCTGCTGGCGCGCCTGCACCTGGCGACACGCGGGCATATCATCGAACGCCCCAGCGATCGTGGCCTGAGCTGGATGCTGCATGAAGGCCAAGCCTTCCAGTCGCACCTGTCCGGCCAGGCTGCCGACCTCCTGGCCGATGCGCTGGAAGAGATCGCCCGCCTGCTCGCCGAGCAGCCGGCGCTGCCGCGCGCGAACCTGCACGCCGACCTGTTCCGCGACAACGTGCTGTTCGACGGCCCGCACCTGTCCGGGCTGATCGACTTCTACAACGCCTGCTCGGGCTGGATGCTCTACGACCTGGCGATCACCGTGAACGACTGGTGCTCCAGCGAAGATGGCGCCCTCGACGGCCCGCGCGCCCGCGCGCTGCTGGCGGCCTATGCGGCCAAGCGGCCGTTCACCGCGCTGGAAGCCGAGCTGTGGCCGGAGATGCTGCGGGTGGCCTGCGTGCGCTTCTGGCTGTCGCGGCTGATCGCCGCCGAGGCCTTTGCCGGGCAGGACGTGCTGATCCACGATCCGAGCGAGTTCGAGCGACGGCTGGAGAAGCGGCAGAAGGTGGAGATTCATTTGCCGTTTGCGCTGTGACACCGGATTTGGTCGCGACGCGGGATCTGTAGGAGCGAGCTTGCTCGCGAACAGCCCGGCAGCGGAGTTCATTCGCGAGCAAGCTCGCTCCTACGGAAGAACAGTCCGGCGTGAAGCGGGGGCGTAAAGATCCAACCCGGAGCTGGCAGCCCTGCCGCAGCTCCCCTGCTCAAGCTCAACCCCGGCCCGGCCATCCATGGCCGGTCGTTCGCCGGGCGACGCATGCGTCGCAAAGACTCCGGCTCACCCCGCTCACCCACACTTCGAATGCCCACAATTCAGGCAGGTGGCGCAGCCATCCATCTGCACCACCGCCATGGTGTTGCACTTGCCGCACAGCTGGGCGCCCGGGGGGAAGCCTTCGCCGGGCTCGGCCTTGTTGGTGCCCTGCGCCGCTTCATAGGCCGCGCGCTTCTCGGCCAGGTACAGGCGCTGCTCCTCGTCCAGCTGCGGGCCTTCCATCAGGCCGATGGCGACCAGGTGGCGCTCCACCACCGCACCGATCTCGGCCACGATGGACGGCATGTAGACGCCGCCGCGCTTGAGATAGCCGCCACGCGGATCGAACACGGCCTTCATCTCCTCCACCAGGAAGGTGCAGTCGCCGCCCTTGCGGAACACCGCCGACATGATGCGGGTGAGCGCGACGATCCACTGGAAGTGATCCATGTTCTTCGAGTTGATGAAGATCTCGAAGGGCCGGCGCTGCTCGTAGGGGGTGTCCGGGTTGAGCACCATGTCGTTGATGGTCACGTACAGCGCGTGCTCGAACAGCGGCGACTTGATCTTGTAGGTGGCGCCCACCAGCATCTCCGGCCGCTGCAGGGTCTCGTCCATCTTCACCACGGATGCTGCCGCGGCGGCCTCGGCGCGGGCCTTTTCCTCGGCCACGTCCACCACCTGGAAGCCCTTGATCTTCTGGTTGATCTTGACACTCATGACGTCTCTCCAGGGGTATCAGTACTTGCCGTAATAGCCTTCTTTCAGGGCGTCGAAGAGGTTGGCGGCGGTATGGATCTCGCCGTCGTACTCCACTTCCTCGTTGCCCTTGAGCTCCACCACGCTGCCGTCTTCCAGCTCGAAGCGGTACACCGTCTTTTCCAGGTCAGCCTCCTTCACCAATACGCCCTGGAAGGCCGCCGGGTTGAAGCGGAAGGTGGTGCAGCCCTTCAGGCCCTGGCGCCAGGCATAGAGGTAGATGTCCTTGAAGTCCTCGAACGGGTAGTCGGTGGGCACGTTGGCGGTCTTGGAGATCGACGAGTCGATCCACTTCTGCGCGGCGGCCTGGATGTCCACGTGCTGCTGCGGGGTGATGTCGTCGGCGGTGATGAAATAGTCCGGCAGACGGTGCTTCTCCTCCTCGGAGTCCGGCACCGCGTGGTTGTCCACCCGGGCGCGGTAGGCCAGCAGTTCGTAGCTGTAGACCGAAATCTTCTCCTTGGTCTTGCGCCCGGCGCGGATCAGGTTGCGCGAGTAGTGGTGGGCGAAGCTCGGCTCGATGCCGTTGGAAGCGTTGTTGGCCAGGCTCAGGCTGATGGTGCCGGTGGGCGCGATGGAGCTGTGGTGGGTGAAGCGCGCGCCCTGTTCGGCCAGCTCCTCCACCAGCCGCGGCGCGTACTCTGCGACCCGCTGCATGTAGCGCGAGTACTTCGCGTGGAGCACCCGGCCAGCCACCTTGTCGCCGACCTTGTAGCCATCTTCGACCATCTCCGGCCGCTTGCGCAGCATCTCGGCGGTCACTTCATAGTCCTGTGCCAGGGCCGGCGCCGGGCCTTTCTCGCGGGACAGCTCCAGGGCCACTTCCCAACCCACCAGGGCCATTTCGCGCGCCACTTCCTCGGTGAACACGCAGGCTTCCGGGCTGCCGTAGCGCAGCTTGAGCAGGGTCAGCGCCGAGCCGAGGCCCAGGAATCCCATGCCGTGGCGGCGCTTGCCGAGGATTTCCGCGCGCTGCTGCTCCAGCGGCAGGCCGTTGATCTCCACCACGTTATCGAGCATGCGGGTGAACACGCGCACCACCTCGCGGAAGCGCTCCCAGTCGAAGCGCGCGCTCTCGCCGAAGGGATCATTCACGAAGCAGGTCAGGTTCACCGAGCCCAGCAGGCAGGAACCGTAGGGCGGCAACGGTTGCTCGCCGCAGGGGTTGGTGGCGCGGATGGCCTCGCACCACCAGTTGTTGTTCAGCTCGTTGACCCGGTCGATGAGGATGAAGCCCGGCTCGGCGTAGTCGTAGGTGGAGACCATGATCATGTCCCACAGGTGCCGCGCCTTGACCCGGCCGTAGACCTTGCAGGCCACGCGGCCGTCCTCGCCCACCAGGTAGTCGTCGTGCAGCGGCCAGTCGCGCCAGAGCACCTGCTCGGCGTCCTCCAGGTCGACTTCGTCGCGCTCCTTCTGGTGGATCGGGAAGAGCAGCGGCCAGTCTTCGTCGTTCTCCACCGCGGACATGAAGCCGTCGGTGATCAGCAGGCTGAGGTTGAACTGGCGCAGGCGACCGTCCTCGCGCTTGGCGCGGATGAACTCGCGCACATCCGGGTGGCTGACGTCGAAGGTGCCCATCTGCGCACCGCGCCGTCCCCCGGCGGAGCTCACGGTGAAGCACATCTTGTCGTAGATATCCATGAACGACAGCGGCCCGCTGGTGTGCGCACCGGCGCCGGAGACGTAGGCGCCGCGCGGGCGCAGGGTGCTGAATTCGTAGCCGATGCCGCAGCCGGCCTTGAGCGTCAGCCCGGCCTCGTGGACCTTCTGCAGGATGTCGTCCATGGAGTCGCGGATGATCCCGGAGACGGTGCAATTGATGGTCGAAGTGGCGGGCTTGTGTCCCTGGGCGCCGGCGTTGGAGATGATCCGCCCGGCCGGGATGGCGCCATTGCGCAGGGCCCAGAGGAAGCGCTCGTACCAGTGTTCGCGCAGCGCCTCGTTCGCCTCGACGCCGGCCAGGGCGCGGGCGACCCGTTGCCAGGTCTCGTCGACGCTGCCGTCGACGGGTTTGCCGCTCTTGTGCTTCAAGCGGTATTTGCTGTCCCAGATATCCTGCGAAGCGGGTTGCAGGGCGAGGACTCCTTGGTCTGCGCCGCGGGGGCGCGCATCGGTCTTGGCCATCCGGTAAATAACCTCCTGGCAGTTGGGTGGCAGGCACAACGGAGCGCGAGTAAACCCAATATGTGGGAGCCAAAAACTGACAGGCATCAATATGTAGTGCCGGCTACCCATAAAGACAGACAATAGCCGGTTGACCGGCAGACGCAGCGATGGGTCCGGAATTCCAGACGATCGGCAGGCTTGGGGGCAGGAGGGGAGGGTTTTCGGAGGGGGTGGGTGCGACGATCAGGCGCGGGAATGCGCCCGTAGGAGCGGACCTTGGCCGCGATCTTTCCGGACGCGGGTTCTGCGGCGGATTACGAAGAGCCCCTACCCCTCTCCCATTGGGAGAGGGGTAGGGTGAGGGGATACCCCAGGCAGAGGAAATTCCCGGGAAGCCCGGATCAGAGCTTCTCCAGACACCCCGCGAACTCACCCGCCAGGTTGCCCAGCAGGTTCTCGTAGCCCTGGGCATCCACCTTCACGCCGACACCCAGGTCATCCAGCTCGGCCAGGCGCACCGGCAGGCCCTGGCTCAGGGTATCGGCCAGGCGCGGGCGCAGCGGCGGTTCGCTGAAGATGCACGACGGCCCGGCCTTCTGCAGTTGCGCGCGCATGGCGGCCACGTGGCGGGCGCCCGGCTGCACGTCGGCGGATACCGCGAATACCCCGGTGTGACGCAGGCCGTAGGCCTCCTCGAAGTAGTCGAAGGCTTCGTGGAAGACGAAGAACGGCTTGCCCTTGAGCGGATCGATGCGCTGCTTCAGGCGCGCATCGAGCGTCTCCATGCGCTCGTCGAAAGCCTTCAGGTTGGCCTGATAGCGGCTGGCATTGGCCGGGTCGGCGATGGCCAGGTCCTCGGCCATGCGCGCGGCGATCACCTGGGCGTTGGCCGGCAGCAGCCAGAGATGGGCGTCGATCATGCCGGGGCGATGGTCGTGGTCATGGCCAATCTCGTCATGGCCTGGGTCGTCGTCGTGATCCGGATGGTTGGACCCGCTGAAATCGGCGAACTTGCGCAGGTGCATGCCGGCCTGGTCCTGCACGGCGACGCTCGGGCCCTTGCGGCTTTCCAGCACCTTGGGCAGGAAGTTCTCCAGGTCCGGGCCGATCCAGTAGAACAGCTGAGCGTCGCGCACCCGGCGGATATCGGAGGGGCGCAGCGAGTAGCTGTGCGGCGAGGCGCCCGGCGGCAGCAGCACGTCCGGCGTGCCTTCGCCGTCCTGGATGGCGGCGGCGATCAGTTGCAGCGGCTTGATACTGGTCAGCACGCTGACCTCGGCGCGCACGGGGAGGCTGAGCAGCAGCGCGCAAGCGGCGGTCAGCAGGGCGACGGGACGGAAGGACACGGCGGTACTCACACAGGGGGAGATGAAAGAGTAATATAATAACGTCTCTACACAAGAGCGTCGCCGCCGCATGTACAAGATCGCCCCCAAGACTCCCCTCGCCTGCCGTCCGCATGACCACGCCAATTGCGTGGCCAGCGCCCTGGCCGACGCCGATGCGCTGTGCGCGCGCCAGGGTGTGCGCCTGACCGAACTGCGCCGGCGCGTGCTGGAGCTGGTCTGGGCGAGCCACAAGCCGCTGGGCGCCTACGACATCCTCGCCGTGCTGAGCGAGGAAGATGGCCGCAAGGCAGCGCCGCCGACGGTCTACCGCGCGCTGGACTTCCTCCTGGAAAACGGCCTGGTGCACCGCATCGCCTCGCTCAACGCCTTCATCGGCTGCGCCCACCCCGAACACGCCCACGAAGGCCAGTTCCTGATCTGCCGCGCCTGCAAGACCGCCATCGAGCTGGAGCAGCCGGCGATCAGCGAAGCCATAGTCGCCGGCGCCAAGAGCGTCGGCTTCGCCGTGGAAACCCAGACCGTCGAAGTGGTCGGCCTCTGCGGTGCCTGCGCCCCCGGCAAGCGGGAGGCCTGATGAGCGACGCCCTGATCCGCCTGCAAGGCGTCGGCGTCAGCTACGCCGGCCAGGCGGTGCTGCAGAACGTCGACCTGACCATCGCCCCCGGCGAGATCGTCACCCTGATCGGCCCCAACGGCGCCGGCAAGACGACCCTGGTGCGCAGCGTACTCGGCCTGCTCAAGCCCGACACCGGCAGCGTCTGGCGGGCGCCCAGGCTGTCCATCGGCTACATGCCGCAGAAGCTCCACGTCGACCCGACCCTGCCACTCACCGTGCTGCGCTTCCTGCGCCTGGTGCCCGGCGTGCAGCGCTCCCAGGCGCTGGCGGCGCTGAAGGAAGTCGGCGCGGCACATGTGATCGACAAGCCGCTGCAAAGCGTCTCCGGCGGCGAACTGCAACGCGTGCTGCTGGCCCGCGCCCTGCTGCGCAAGCCGGAACTGCTGGTGCTCGACGAGCCCGTGCAGGGCGTCGACGTCGCAGGGCAAGCCGAGCTGTACCGCCTGATCGGCCGCCTGCGCGACCGCCTGGGCTGCGGCGTGCTGATGGTTTCCCACGACCTGCATCTGGTGATGAGCGCCACCGACAAGGTGGTCTGCCTGAATCGCCACGTCTGCTGCTCCGGCCATCCGGAACAGGTCAGCGGCGACCCGGCCTTCGTCGAGCTGTTCGGCCAGGACGCCCGCAGCCTCGCCGTCTATCACCACCACCACGACCATTCCCACGACCTGCACGGCGAGGTGGTGAAACCCGCCTTCCCCGCCGGCACGCGCTTCACTCCGGTCCACCAGCACGGCCCCGACTGCAACCATGGCTGACTTCCTGCTCAACGCCCTCCTCGCCGGGCTGGCCCTGGCGCTGGTCGCCGGGCCCCTGGGTTCGTTCGTCGTCTGGCGACGCATGGCCTATTTCGGCGACACCCTGTCCCACGCCGCCCTGCTCGGCGTCGCCCTCGGCTTCCTGCTGGATGTCAGCCCGACGCTGGCCGTGACCGTCGGCTGCGTGCTGCTCGCCGTGCTGCTGGTCACCCTGCAGCAGCGCCAGCCGCTGGCCGCCGACACCCTGCTGGGCATCCTCGCCCACAGCACGCTGTCGCTGGGCCTGGTGACCCTGAGCTTCATGAAGGAGGTGCGCGTCGACCTGATGGCCTATCTGTTCGGCGACCTGCTCGCCGTCAGCCAGACCGACCTGCTGTGGATAGTCGCCGGCAGCGCACTGGTGCTGGGGTTGATCGGCTGGCTCTGGCGGCCGCTGCTGGCGATCACCGTGCACGAGGAACTGGCGCGGGTCGAAGGCCTGCCCGTTACCGCCATCCGCCTGGCGCTGATGCTGCTGATCGCCATCGTCATCGCCGTGGCCATGAAGATCGTCGGCGTGCTGCTGATCACCTCGCTGCTGATCATTCCCGCCGCAGCCGCCCAACGGCATGCGCGCAGCCCTGAACAAATGGCCTTCGGCGCCAGTCTGATTGGATTGGTGGCGGTGTGCGCCGGGCTCTCGCTGTCCTGGTTCAAGGACACCCCCGCCGGCCCCTCCATCGTGGTCAGCGCAGCCGGGCTGTTCCTGCTGAGTTTTGTCCTGCCGCGCCGGACGGTGTAGAATTTGGCGATTTTTTGATCAAAAGAGACCCTGACGCATGAAGTCGTTCGTCATCCGCCTGTTCTCGCTGATGGCTCTGGCGCTGGCCCTCACCGCCTGCCAGAGCACCGCGAGCACCCCGGCCAGCAGCAGTGGCTTCGAAACCGAACTGGCCGCCGGCCGTCTGGAATCCGCGCAACTCAAGCTCGGCTCCGAGCAGGAGACCGCCACCCAGCTCGCCGAGCGCCGCCAGCGCCTGGCCGACGCCTACCTGGAGCGCAGCCGCACGGCGCTGCAGAACGGCGACGTCAACGGCGCCACCGCGGCCCTGACCCGCGCCCGCTCGCTGATGCCCCGCGCGCCCGGCGTCGCCGCCGATGTCAGCGGCCTGCAGAAGCCCGCCGTGCCGGTCGCCCCGGCTGCCCAGCCGAACTGCACACCGTAACGTCCTCACGGGCGCCCGTTCGCGGCGCCCTTTATTCTCTTTTGTTCTGCGCTTATCTGAACAAAGATTAATCAGCCATAAAAAAGCAGGTTAAAATGCGCGGTTTTGGCTGACCGCCTACGCTCGTTGCCTACGCCTGTTCATCCGACGGCCCCGGCAGCGAGCGGCGCCTCCTCGTACCCACAAGGTTCGCTAAGTGATCGAATTCCACGACGTCCACAAGACCTATCGCGTCGCCGGACGCGATATCCCGGCCCTGCAGCCGACCCGCCTGACCATCGAGGGCGGCCAGGTCTTCGGCCTGATCGGCCATTCCGGCGCCGGTAAAAGCACCCTGCTGCGCCTGATCAACCGCCTGGAAGAGCCCAGCGGCGGGCGCATCGTCATCGACGGCGAAGACATCACCGCCCTCGACGCCGACGGCCTGCGCCGCTTCCGCCAGCGCGTCGGGATGATCTTCCAGCACTTCAACCTGCTGGCCTCCAAGACCGTCGCCGACAACATCGCCATGCCGATGAAGCTCGCCGGCACCTACAGCGCCGCCGAAATCACCGCGCGGGTGGACGAACTGCTCGAACGCGTCGGCCTCAAGGACCACGCCCGCAAGTACCCGGCGCAGCTCTCCGGCGGCCAGAAGCAGCGTGTCGGCATCGCCCGTGCGCTGGCCTGCCGGCCGAAGATCCTGCTCTGCGACGAGGCCACCAGCGCGCTGGACCCGCAGACCACCGGCCAGGTCCTGCAACTGCTGGCGGAGATCAACCGCGAGCTGAAGCTGACCATCGTCCTGATCACCCACGAGATGGACGTGATCCGTCGCGTCTGCGACCAGGTGGCGGTGATGGACGCCGGCACCATCGTCGAACAGGGCGACGTCGCCGACGTGTTCCTGCACCCGCAGCACGAAACCACCCGCCGCTTTGTCTTCGAAGCCGAGCGCGTGGACGAGGACGAGCAGCACGACGACTTCGCCCACGTGCCGGGCCGCATCCTGCGCCTGACCTTCCGCGGCGAGGCGACCTACGCGCCGCTGCTGGGCACCGTCGCGCGCCAGACCGGCGTGGACTACAGCATCCTCGCGGGGCGCATCGACCGCATCAAGGACCAACCCTACGGCCAACTGACCCTGTCCCTGGTAGGCGGTGATATCGAAGCCGCGATGGCGCAGCTGAACGCCGCCGAAGTCCACGTCGAGGTGCTGCGCGCATGAGCGAGTTCTTTGTAAACATCGACTGGTCGGAAATCCTCCAGGCCAGCATCGACACCTTCTGGATGCTCGGCGGTTCGCTGCTGTTCACCATCGTCCTGGGCCTGCCGCTGGGCGTGCTGCTGTTCCTCACCGGGCCCAAGCAGATGTTCGAGAACCGCGCGGTGTATGCCCTGCTGTCCTTCGTTGTGAACGTGTTGCGCTCGCTGCCGTTCATCATCCTGCTGATCGTGATGATCCCCTTCACCGTGCTGATCACCGGCACCTCGCTGGGTGTCGCCGGCGCCATCCCGCCGCTGGTGGTGGGCGCCACGCCGTTCTTCGCGCGCCTGGTGGAAACCGCGCTGCGCGAAGTGGACAAGGGCATCATCGAGGCCACCCAGGCGATGGGCGCCAGCACCCGCCAGATCATCTGGAACGCACTGCTGCCCGAGGCCCGTCCGGGCATCATCGCCGCCATCACCGTCACCGCCATCACCCTGGTGTCCTACACCGCGATGGCCGGCGTGGTGGGCGCGGGCGGCCTGGGCGACCTGGCCATCCGCTTCGGCTACCAGCGCTTCCAGACCGACGTGATGGTGGTCACCGTGGTGATGCTGCTGGTGCTCGTACAGATTCTGCAGACCGTCGGCGACAAGCTGGTGGTCCACTTCTCCCGCAAGTAACCGACTGGCCCGCCGGACGCGGGCTTTCTTAGGAGCCAACAATGAAAAAACTGCTCGCTGCTTTCGCCGCTGCCGCAGCCATCTCCGCCCCGCTGGCCCAGGCCGCCGACAGCTTGACCGTCGCCGCCACCCCGGTGCCGCACGCCGAGATCCTCAACTTCGTCAAACCCATCCTGGCCAAGGAAGGGGTTGAGCTGAAAGTGAAGGAATTCACCGACTACGTGCAGCCCAACACCCAGGTTGCCGAGAAGCGCCTGGACGCCAACTTCTTCCAGCACCAGCCGTACCTGGATGAGTTCAACAAGTCCAAGGGCACCAAGCTGGTTGCCGTCACCGGCGTGCACATCGAGCCGCTGGGTGCCTACTCCACCAAGTTCAAGAAGCTCGAAGAGCTGCCCTCCGGCGCCACCGTGGTGATCCCCAACGACGCCACCAACGGCGGCCGCGCCCTGCTGCTGCTGGACAAGGCCGGTGTGATCAAGCTGAAGGACAACAAGTCCATCACCGCCACGCCGAAGGACATTGCCCTGAACCCGAAGAACATCAAGGTGCGTGAGCTGGAAGCGGCCACCCTGCCGCGCGTGCTGACCCAGGTCGACCTGGCCCTGATCAACACCAACTACGCCCTGGAAGCCAAGCTGAACCCCACTCAGGACGCCCTGGCCATCGAAGGTTCCGACTCCCCCTACGTGAACATCCTGGTTGCCCGCCCGGACAACAAGGACAGCGCCGCCATGCAGAAGCTGGCCGCCGCCCTGCACAGCCCCGAGGTGAAGCAGTTCATCCTCGAGAAGTACAAGGGTGCCGTGGTCCCGGCGTTCTGATCGCCGCGAGCCTGAGGCTCTGGAAAAGCCCGGTCATTCGACCGGGCTTTTTCGTTTCCGGGAGGTGCTTTTGTTCTTTGTAGGAGCGAGCTTGCTCGCGAACAATGTTTGCCGGTCGCGCCGGAACTGGGCGGGTTCGCGAGCAAGCTCGCTCCTACAGGAAAGCTCTACCCCGCAGTTCTGAGCCGTTTTCACCAGCCTTCCCCGCATATTTTCCATGCAGCAAAAGCATCGGTTTTTAGCCACTTCCCGCAATCCCGCGCACGGCGTGGCCTGCAGCGATGTAGCCGAAACACATAGTCCTGAAAGTTATTTCAATAACAAAAATAATCACTTCAAGAGCTAAGACGCTCCGCCAATCATGCAGGTCCGTTCCAAGCGCGACTTAGAGCCGCGCAGACCTGCAAGGAGATCGTTCATGGCTCAACCCCAGCATGCCCTCGCGCCGGATGCCTTCCTGCGCCACGTGCCCGGCGGCGACCTGGTCGATCTCGGCCGCCCGTTGCGCCACGCGCTGGAGCTGGGCCGCCATGTGCCGGCGAAAGCCCGCACCCTCGGTCGCCGCGAAGCGGTGCTGCTCGGTCTGTTCGCCCTGACGCTACACGGCGCGGTGATCTACTGGCTGAGCCAGCAGCCCACGCCGAAGCTGCCGGAGGTACCGCCGCAGGTGCCGCCGATGACCATCGAATTCACTGCGCCCACCCCGCCGGTAGTCGAACCGCCGCCACCCGAGCCGATCCCCGAACCCGTGGTGCAGGAGCCGCCACCCCCGGTGGTGGACGAGAACGCGGTGAAACCGCCGCCGCCCAAGCCGATTCCCAAACCCAAGCCGAAACCGGTCGCCAAGCCCAAACCCGTGCCCAAGCCGGTCGAGCAGCCCGCGCCGCCGAAGGCCAAAACTCCGCCGCCTCCGGCTCCGCCCGCCCCGGCGGCACCGGCTCCGGCCCCGCTGACGCCGCCCTCGGCCAGCGCCGGTTACCTGAAGAACCCGGCGCCGGAATATCCGCCACTGGCCCAGCGCCGTGGCTGGGAAGGCACCGTGCTGCTGCGTGTACATGTGCTGGCCAGCGGCAGCCCGAGCGAGATCCAGGTGCAGAAGAGCAGCGGCCGCGACGCCCTGGACGATGCCGCGGTGCGCGCGGTGAAACGCTGGAGCTTCGTCCCCGCCAAGCGCGGCGACGTGGCCCAGGACGGCTGGGTCAGCGTGCCCATCGACTTCAAATTGCATTGATTCCATTTGCCCAGATCAGCCGCACGAGAAACGCGGAAGGAGAACACCCATGAGTCTGCCCCTGAACCCACTGGAATCCGTCGAAGGCGCAGTCATCTGGCTGCTGGTCGGCTTCTCCGTTGTCACCTGGGCCCTGGCCCTGGTGAAAGGCGTCCAGTTCACCCGCCAGAAATCCCAGGACAAGCGCTTCCAGAAGCAGTTCTGGAGCGCCACCAGCCTCGAATCCGCCGGTGACCAGGCCGCCGGCAAGCCCGGCGCCGGCGCTCGCGTGGCGCAGGCCGGTTTCGCTGCAATCCAGGTGCAGGACCACGGCCAGCCGGACCTGGCGCAGTCGATCAACCACCAGGACCGCCTCGAACGCGCCCTGCGCCAGCAGATCCAGCGCGAGCGCCGCTCCCTGGAATCGGGCCTGGCGGTGCTCGCCTCGATCGGCTCCACCTCGCCCTTCATCGGCCTGTTCGGCACCGTGTGGGGCATCATGGAAGCGCTCAAGGGCATCAGCGCGGCGGGCTCGGCGAGCCTGGAAACCGTCGCCGGCCCCATCGGCAGCGCACTGATCGCCACCGGCGTGGGCATCGCCGTCGCCGTGCCGGCGGTGCTGGTCTACAACTACTTCCTGCGCCGCCTGAAGCTCACCGCGGCCGATCTGGACGACTTCGCCCACGACTTCTACAGCCTCGCGCAGAAGAGCGCCTTCCGCGTCGTCAGCCTGCCCACCGCGCGCAAACCCAGCACCGGCGCCAGCGTGAAGGAGGCGAGCTGACATGGCCTTCTCGACCCAGGACAGCGACGAGGTTCTTTCCGAAATCAACGTGACCCCGCTGGTGGACGTGATGCTGGTGCTGCTGGTGGTCTTCATCGTCACCGCGCCGCTGCTGACCAACGCCATCCCGATCAACCTGCCCAAGACCGAGGCGGTCGCCCCGCCGGAGCAGAAGGACCCGCTGGTGGTGAGCATCGACGGCGCCGGCAAGTGGTTCATCAACAAGGACGAGATCCAGCCGGACCTGCTGCAGAGCAATCTGGCGGCGGCCAAGGCGAAAGATGCTGAACTGCGCGTGCAGTTGCAGGCGGACGAAGGGGTGAACTACGGCCAGGTAGCCAAGGCCATGGCCTCCATCGAGAAGGCCGGGATCACCAAACTGGCGGTGATCACCGCGCGTTGAGGCGACTGTAAAACCCTTGAAATAGAGCGGGTGTACAACGGGTCTTCCACAACGCAACAGGCTTCAAGGTCGCTCACCCATTACTCAGGCAGGGGTGAGCGGCCTTTTTTTATTCCCGACATCCGTCGGGGTTCGCGAGCGAGCTCGCTCCTACGAAGAGCGGGCTCGGCCTGAAACTGTAGGAGCGAGCTTGCTCGCGAACCGCCCGTCCCGATCCCTGCGGACGGAGTCGGCCCAAGGCCGATACGCTGGGGTAGACATAGAATCTCCTGCGGTTGCCCCGCCCGCTACCACCGCCGTTCGTCGTCATCCCCACTCCGGCGCTATCCCTTTGCCCATCAGGGCCTTCCGCGCCTCGCGCGCTTACACTAAGTTGATGACAGTCAGGAGACCTGAGGGGTACCGCATGACATCGTCTCCCGCCCTGGATGGCCCGTTCTATCCGCCGACACTGGGGGTGCCGGAACGCTTCACAGCACAACAACTGCGCGCCTCGCTCGACATCACCATGGGCGAACACGGCGCCGGTCCCGTCTGGCTGTTCGCCTACGGCTCGCTGATCTGGCGGCCGGAGTTCCCGGTGGCCGAGGCCCGCCGCGCGCGGGTGCACGGCTACCATCGCGGTCTCTACCTGTGGTCCCTCACCCACCGCGGCACGCCGGAAGCGCCGGGCCTGGTGCTCGGTCTCGACCGGGGCGGTTCCTGCTCCGGCTTCGCCTTCCGCCTGCCGGAAGAAAACCTCGACGCCAACCTCTACGCGCTCTGGGAACGGGAGATGCCCTACGCCTCCTACCGCCCGGAGTGGCTGAGCTGCCGCCTGGACGACGGCACCCGCGTGCGCGCGCTGGGCTTCGTCCTCGAACGCCACCTGCCCACTTACGCCGGCTCCCTGCCCGACAGCATCTTCCAGCACGTGCTGGACAGCGCCCAGGGCCACTTCGGCACCACCCGCGACTACGTCGAGCAGACCGCCAAGGCCCTGCGTGACTGCGCCATGCCCGACCTCAACCTGGAAGGCATCCTGGCGCGCTGCTGCCCACTGCGCCGGGTGCAGGAATAAGCCCTTATAGCCGTTCGTTTAGCAGAAATATTGCATAAGCAAAGAATTTCTTATTCCTTAACGAATATTAAAACCCTCCCTAGAATGCCTTCTCATGACGATTCGAGAGGGCCGCTCCATGCGCAACGAACGCATCCGCTACCTGATCGTGCCGGGCTGGCACGGATCCGAGGACGCCCATTGGCAGAGCCACTGGCAGCGCGCCCTGCCCAATGCCGCGCGGGTACAGCAGCGTGACTGGATCACCCCGCAGCGCGCCGACTGGGTCGCCGAACTGGACCGCGAGATTCGCCGCGAGCCGGGCCGCGTGGTGCTGATCGCCCACAGCCTGGGCTGCGTCACCGTCGCCGCCTGGGCCGCCCGCGCCGATCGCCGCGTCCTGGCGCAGGTCTCCGGTGCCCTGCTGGTCGCCCCGGCGGACGTGGAGCGGGAAACCTGCCACGAAGCCCTGCGCAACTTCGCACCGATCGCCCGCGAGGCGCTGCCTTTCCCGGCCGTGCTGGTGGGTTCGGACAACGACTCGGCCTGCAGCCCGCAGCGCGCCCTGATCCTCGGCCGCACCTGGGGCGCCGAGACGGTGATCCTGCCGTCCGCCGGCCACATCAACGTGAAATCCGGGCATGGCGCCTGGGAAGCCGGCTACCGCCACCTGTACCGCCTGCAGTACCTGATCGACCAGCAGTCGCGCCAGCGCGCCTGAACCCTGACTCAGGACAGGGCGAGCGCGTTGTCTCCACCGCGCCTATCCCTTCTTGGCGCGGATTCGGCTAGGGTGAGACGACGCCCCCGCCGGAGACCGCCATGCCACCGTTGCACGACCTGTCCGCCGTCGAACTGCTCGCCCTGTATCGCTCGCACCAGCTTTCGCCGGTGGAGTACCTCAACCACCTGATCGCCCATATCGAACACTGGGAGCCGCAGCTCTGCGCGCTCTTTGCCTTCGACCCGCAGCGCGCGCTGGAACAGGCGCGGCGCTCCGAGGCGCGCTGGATACGCTGCGCGCCTTGCGGCGAACTGGATGGCGTGCCGGTGACCATCAAGGAACTGATCGCCACCCGCGGCGACCCGATCCCCCTGGGCAGCGCCGCCACCCTGCTGCAGCCGGCCAGCGCCGACGCACCGCCTGCCGCGCGGATGTTCGAAGCCGGCGCCATCCTGCTGGGCAAGACCACGGTGCCGGACTACGGCATGCTCTCCTCCGGGCTTTCCAGCTTCCACAAGCTGGCGCGCAACCCCTGGGACCTGCGCATGAACCCGGGCGGTTCCAGCGCCGGCGCGGCCTCCGCCGCTGCGGCGGGCTACGGGCCACTGCACATCGGCACCGACATCGGTGGATCGGTGCGCCTGCCCGCCGGCTGGTGCGGCCTGGTCGGTTTCAAACCGAGCCTCGGGCGCATTCCCATCGATCCTTACTACACCGGACGCTGCGCCGGGCCGATGACCCGTACCCTGGACGATGCGGCGCTGATGATGCAGCACCTGTCCCGTCCCGACTGGCGCGACGCTACCGCCCTGCCCCCGGCCGACCTCGACTGGCACGTCCAGCCCGCTGACGTGCGCGGCCTGCGCATCGGCCTGCAGCTCGACCCCGGCTGCGGCCTGCAGCCCGAACCCGAGGTGCGCGCCGCCGTGGAAGCCGCCGCACGACGCTTCGCCGAGGCCGGTGCGGAGATCATCGAGGTACGGCCGATCCTCGATGGCGAGCTGCTGGAAGGGCTGGACCGGTTCTGGCGCGCCCGCCTGTGGGCCGACCTGGAAAACCTCCCGGCCGAGCGCCAGGCCAGGGTGCTGCCGTACATCTTCCAATGGGCCGAAGGCGGCGCGGCGGTCTCCGGCGCCGAAGCCGTGCGCGGCTTCAACTGCACCTTCGAGATGCGCAGGCGCGCCGCCGAGCAGTTCCACACCGTCGACTTCCTGCTCTCGCCGACCAACCAGGTGGCGGCCTTTCCGGCCGAGTTCGCCTCGCCCAGCAACGACCCGGCGCGACCCTTCGAGCACATCGGCTTCACCGTGCCGTGGAACATGTCCGAGCAGCCGGCACTCTCGATCAACTGCGATTTCACCGCCGAGGGGATGCCCATAGGCTTGCAGATCGTCGGCCCGCGCTTCGCCGATATCGAGGTACTGCGCCTGGGCAAGGCCTGGGAGCGCTGGCGCGGCCCGGTGCCGCATTGGCCGCAGCCGCCGGGCACCAACTAAGCTCAGGACACACGCCGACCACAAGGATTCGATCGCGCGCCCATGCAGTATTCCTCCTACATCACCCACCTGCTGGTGCTGATCCAGATACTGGGTGTCATCGCCGCGGTGCACGCCGTACTCACCGTGCGCACGGCCCAGGGCGCCATCGCCTGGGCCACCTCGCTGGTGTTCATGCCACTGCTGACCCTGGTGCCGTACCTGGTGTTCGGCCGCAGCCGCTTCGATGCCTACATCGGCGCGCGCCGGCAGGCCAACGAGGAGATGCACGTGGCCGCCGCCGAGCTGGACTGGCGGCCCTGGGTCGAGGAAGCCCTGGCGGCGCGCCAGTACGATGGCTACAAGGGGCTCAAGGCGATGGTCGGGCTGGCGCGCATGCCGACCCTGGCGAACAACCACGTGCGCCTGCTGGTGAACGGCAAGGCGTCGTTCGAGGCCATGTTCGAGGCCATCTCCGCGGCGAAGCAGGTGGTGCTGGTGCAATTCTTCATCATCCGCGACGACGCCCTCGGCCAGCGCCTCGCGCAACTGCTGCTGGAGCGCGCGGCCAACGGTGTGGACGTGTTCCTGCTCTACGACGGCATCGGCAGTCACGCCCTGCCCGGCCGCTACGTCGACAAGCTGCGCAGTGGCGGGGTGCAGGTGCATGCGTTCAGCACCGGCAGCGGGATGATCAACCGCTTCCAGGTGAATTTCCGCAACCACCGCAAGATCGTGGTGGTCGACGGTGTGCGCGGTTTCGTCGGCGGACACAACGTCGGCGTCGAATACCTCGGCGAGAAGCCGCCGTTGTCGCCCTGGCGCGACACCCACATCGAACTGCGCGGCCCGGCGGTGGCCTGCCTGCAGGAGTGCTTCGCCGAGGACTGGTACTGGGCCAGCCACACGTTGCCGACGCTGATCCTGCCCAAGGCCTACGAAGAATCGGGGATGCTCTGCCAGGTGGTGCCCAGCGGCCCGGCCGACCCGCAGGAGACCTGCTCGCTGTTCTTCGTCGAGGCGATCAACGCGGCGGTGGAACGCATCTGGATCACCACGCCGTACTTCGTTCCCGACGAGGCGGTGGCCGCCGCGCTGCGCCTGGCGGTACTGCGCGGGGTGGACGTGCGCATCCTGCTGCCGTCACGGCCCGACCACAAGACGGTGTACGCCGCCTCCAGCCTGTATGCGCTGGACGCCGTGCGCGCCGGTTTGCGCATCTTCCGCTACCAGCCCGGGTTCCTGCACCAGAAGGTGCTGCTGATCGACCACGACACGGCGGCGGTGGGCAGCGCCAACCTGGACAACCGTTCGTTCCGCCTGAACTTCGAGATCATGGTGGTGACGGTCGACGAAGGATTCGCCCAGGAGGTGGAGCGCATGCTGGAGGCGGACTTCGAACAATCGGTGGAGATGAACCTGGACGACCGCAAGCGCCTGCACCGGTTGCAGCAGTTGGGCATGCGAGTAGCGCGGTTGGTGTCGCCGATTCTCTGAAGCTTTGGGCGAGGCGATGTTCGCGAGCAAGCTCGCTCCTACGAAGAGCAGATCGCGCCTCCCACTGTAGGAGCGAGCTTGCTCGCGAACGCTTTCCCCGCACAAAAGAAAACGCCCGGCTCACTCTCGTGAACCGGGCGTCTTTCTAGCGCTGGACCATCAGGCCGGCGCGGAGGTGCGGATCAGGTGGTCGAAGGCGGAGAGCGACGCCTTGGCGCCTTCGCCGACCGCGATCACGATCTGCTTGTACGGTACGGTGGTCACGTCGCCGGCGGCGAAGATGCCCGGCAGCGAGGTTTCGCCGCGAGCGTCGACGATAATCTCGCCACGCGGGGTCAGCTCGATGGTGCCCTTGAGCCATTCGCTGTTGGGCAGCAGGCCGATCTGCACGAAGATGCCTTCCAGGTCGATGGACTTGAACTCTTCCGAGTTGCGGTCCTTGTAGACCAGGCCGGTGACCTTCTGGCCGTCGCCTTTCACTTCGCTGGTCAGCGCGCTGGTGATCACTTCCACGTTCGGCAGGCTGAACAGCTTGCGTTGCAGCACGGCGTCGGCGCGCAGCTTGCTGTCGAACTCCAGCAGGGTCACGTGGCTGACGATACCGGCCAGGTCGATGGCCGCTTCGACGCCGGAGTTGCCGCCGCCGATCACCGCCACGCGCTTGCCCTTGAACAGCGGGCCGTCGCAGTGCGGGCAGAAGCACACGCCCTTGGCCTTGTATTCCTTCTCGCCCGGCACGCCCATTTCGCGCCAGCGGGCGCCGGTGGCCAGGATCACGGACTTGGCCTTGAGGCTGCCGCCGCCCTCGAACTGCACTTCGTGCAGCTCACCGGCATTCTTCGCCGGGATCAGCGCGCTGGCGCGCTGCAGGTTCATGATGTCCACGTCGTAGTGCCTGACGTGCTCTTCCAGCTGGCGAGCCAGTTTCGGGCCTTCGGTCTCGGTCACCGAGATGAAGTTCTCGATGGCCATGGTGTCCAGCACCTGGCCGCCGAAACGCTCGGCGGCAACGCCGGTGCGGATGCCCTTGCGAGCGGCGTAGATGGCCGCCGCGGCGCCAGCCGGGCCACCGCCGACGACCAGCACGTCGAACTCTTCCTTGGCCGACAGCTTCTCGGCTTCGCGAGCGGCGGCGCCGGTGTCGATCTTGGCGAGGATTTCTTCCACGCCCATGCGGCCCTGGCCGAACACTTCACCGTTGAGGTAGATGCTCGGCACAGCCATCACCTGGCGACGCTCGACCTCTTCCTGGAACAGCGCACCGTCGATGGCGACGTGGCGGATGTTCGGGTTGAGCACGGCCATCAGGTTCAGCGCCTGCACCACGTCCGGGCAGTTCTGGCAGGACAGCGAGAAGTAGGTTTCGAACTCGAACGAACCCTGGATGCCCTTGATCTGCTCGATCACGTCGGCTTCGAGCTTGGACGGGTGGCCGCCGACCTGCAGCAGCGCCAGCACCAGGGAGGTGAATTCGTGGCCCATGGGGATGCCGGCGAAAGCCAGGCCGATGTTCGCCCCCGGGCGGTTCAGCGCGAAGGACGGCTTGCGCTCGTCGCTGCCATCTTCACGCAGGGTGATCTTGTCGGTCAGGCCGACGATTTCATGCAGCAGTTCGCTCAGTTCGCGGGATTTTTCGCCGTCATCCAGGGACGCAACGATCTCGAACGGCTGCGTGACCCTTTCCAGGTAGGCCTTCAACTGAGTTTTAAGAGTGGCGTCCAACATGATCCGACTTCCTTTGAAATTTGGGCAAAAGGGTTCCCCGGCGCGTCCCTCGGGACCGCCCTACGCACGCTTTTGGCTTGGGTAGGGAGGATGCCGGTAGGCATCCTCGGGGTATTGCGAAAACGGATTGGGAAGCGTCGTGAGCAGATACCCGGAAGTTGCGCGGCAGGAACCGCCGCGCAACCGCTTCCCGACCGTTCTTAGATCTTGCCGACCAGGTCCAGGGACGGAGCCAGGGTCTTCTCGCCTTCTTTCCACTTGGCCGGGCAGACTTCGCCCGGGTGAGCGGCGGTGTACTGGGCAGCTTTCAGCTTGCGCAGGGTTTCGCCGACGTCACGAGCGATCTCGTTGGAGTGGATTTCGACGGTCTTGATCACGCCTTCCGGGTTGATCACGAAGGTGCCACGCAGAGCCAGACCTTCTTCCGGGATGTGCACGCCGAAAGCGTTGGTCAGCTGGTGGGTCGGGTCGCCGATCAGCGGGAACTGAGCCTTGCCCACGGCCGGGGAGGTTTCGTGCCACACCTTGTGGGAGAAGTGGGTGTCGGTGGTAACGATGTAGACCTCGGTGCCAGCGTCACGGAAAGCGGAGTAGTTGTTGGCCGCGTCTTCGATCTCGGTCGGGCAGTTGAAGGTGAAGGCTGCCGGCATGAAGATCAGAACCGACCAGTGGCCCTTGAGGGACTCTTCGGTGACTTCGATGAACTTGCCGTTATGGAAAGCGTTGACCTTGAACGGTTGAACTTGGGTGTTGATCAGGTTCATTAGGCAATTCCTCGTAGAGAGTTGTCGTTTAATCGAGTGGGTCGATCGTTGGAATTCGACAGGGAGAAGATTATCGCCTGATGACAAGAAAGGCCCATTGATTTAGGGCATCAATTTAATTGAGCGTGTCTATCGGTAGATATATAAAAGGAAGAAGTTTCCTATCGAAACCAGCTTCCTCGTCCTACGCCTGAAGGCATCCGCGTAGGGCGTATAACGCTCCGCGTTATACGCCGATTGACCTTGCCCCCAAGGCACTCCGAGCCCGCGCCGGAGCCGACGACGCAACGCGGTGTATCGGCGTACAACCGCGAACGGTTGTACGCCCCACGCATCCGCAAACCCCGTCGGCATTCCTGGCTGTCTGGTCAAAAAGCCCCACGAGCCTATGCTTGCCTTGAGGGCACCGGCGCCTGACGACGAGGACTCCCCATGATCCAGTTCCTGCTGGGCGACGAGCTGATCCGGGCCGACGGACTGCCGCCGGAAACCAGCCTGCTCGACTACCTGCGCAGCCACCTGGCCCGCACTGGCACCAAGGAAGGTTGCGCCTCCGGCGATTGCGGTGCCTGCACGGTGGTGCTCGTCGAGCCCGACGGCGAGAAGCTGCGCTACCGCGCGGTGAACGCCTGCATCACCCTGCTCGGGGCGGTGCATGGGCGCCAGGTACTGACCGTCGAGCACCTCGGCCAGGCAGGCGCGCTGCATCCGGTGCAGCAGGCGATGGTGGACTGCCACGGCTCGCAATGCGGTTTCTGTACGCCGGGGATCGTCATGTCGCTGTTCGCCTGGCACCACTCGCCGCCGCCCCACGACCGCGAGACGGCGCTGACCGCCCTGTCCGGCAACCTGTGCCGCTGCACCGGCTACCGGCCGATCCTCGACGCCGCCACGCAGATCGCCGGGCAGCCGTGTACCGATCGCTTCGCCCGGGACGCCGCGCTTACCCTCGCCCGGCTGCGCGAACTGCCCGCCAAGGGCACGCTGCACGACAGCGAACAAAACGCCTGGTTACCCACCTCGCTGGATGAGCTGGACGACCTGCTGCAACGCCATCCACAGGCACGGCTGATCGCCGGCGGCACCGACCTGGCGCTGGAAGCCACGCAGAACCTGAAGGCCTTCCCGGCGCTGATCCACCTCGACAACCTGGGCGAACTGCAGCACCTGGAAACCCACGCCGACCACCTGCTGATCGGCGCCGCCCGCCCCTACGCCGACTGCCTCGAAGCCCTCGCCGAGTTCCCCGGCGTCGCCGCCCTGATGGAGCGCCTGGGTTCGCTGCAGATCCGCCAGCGCGGCACCTTGGGCGGCAACATCGCCAACGCCTCGCCCATCGGCGACATGCCGCCGGTGCTGCTGGCGCTGGATGCGAAGCTTCGGCTGCGCCGCGCCGGCACGACGCGCGAGGTGCCCGTCGATGGCTTCTTCACTGGCTATCGCACGACGATCCTGCAACCCGGCGAGTACATCGAGTCGGTGCTGATTCCGCGCCTGAAAGCCCACCAGAAATTCCGCATCGACAAGATTTCCAAGCGCCGCGACGACGACATTTCCGCCGTCTGCATGGCCCTGCGCCTGGACTTCGATGACGCCGGCATCGTTACCGATGCGCGCCTCGCGTGTGGAGGCATGGCGGCTACGCCATTGCGCGGTGTGCGTAGTGAAGCGGCCCTGCGCGGACGGCCCTTCGATGCCCGTGCGGTGGCTGCCGCGCAGGCCGCGATCGCCGAGGACTTCCAGCCCATCGACGACCTGCGCGCCAGCGCCGCCTATCGCCTGAAGGTGGCGCAGAACCTCCTGCAGCGCGCACTACTGGAATGGACTCAGAGCCCTGCGGAGGTGCGCCATGCGTAGTCTGCCGCCGCTGGCCAGCAACGGCGTAACGGCCGCCGTACACAGCGCGGGACAGCCCCGCGAACACGACAGCGCGGCGCTGCACGCCAGCGGCGCGGCGCGCTACGTGGACGACCTCAAGGAGCCCCGCGAGCTGCTGCACGCCGCTGTCGGCCTGACCGGCATCGCCTGTGGCGCCGTGCGCGCCCTCGACCTCGACGCCGTGCGTGCCGCCCCCGGCGTGATGGCGGTACTGACCCTGGACGACGTGCCCGGACACACCGACATCGGCCCGGTGTTCCCCGGCGACCCGCTGCTGGCCGGAGACCGGGTGAAATACCACGGCCAGGCGCTGTTCGCGGTGGCCGCCGAAAGCCTGATCCAGGCGCGCCGCGCCGTGCGCCTGGCGAAGGTCGAATACGCCGAGGAAAGCGCCCTGCTCGACCCGCTCCAGGCCAAGGCCGAGGAACGCTTCGTGCGCCCGCCGCATCACATGCGCCGGGGCGATGCCGAGGCCGCGCTGGCCGCTGCGCCGCACGTGCTGGAAGCCCGCCAGTTCGTCGGCGGGCAGGAGCATTTCTACCTCGAAGGCCAGGCCTCGATGGCGCTGCCCACCGACGACGGCGGAATGCTGGTGCACACCTCCAGCCAGCACCCCAGCGAAGTGCAGAAACTGGTGGCCGAGGTGCTGGCGATTCCGCTGGCCAAGGTCACGGTGGAAGTGCGGCGCATGGGCGGCGGCTTCGGCGGCAAGGAGACCCAGGCTGCGCCCTTCGCCTGCCTCGCCGCGCTGCTCGCACGCAAGACCGGTCGCGCGGTGAAGCTGCGCCTGCCGCGTGCCGACGACATGCGCCTGACCGGCAAGCGCCACCCCTTCCACAACCGCTACCGCATCGGCTTCGACGACGACGGCCGGCTGCTGGCCGCGCAACTGGAAGTGGTGGGCGACTGCGGCCACTCGCCGGACCTCTCCGACGCCATCGTCGACCGCGCGATGTTCCACGCCGACAACGCCTACTTCATCCCCGACGTGGCCATCTCCGGCTACCGCAGCTTCACCAACATCGTCTCGCACACCGCCTTCCGGGGCTTCGGCGGGCCGCAGGGGATGATGATCATCGAGCGCGCCATGGACGACATCGCCCGCGCGGTGGGCAAGGACCCGCTCGACGTGCGCAAGCTGAATCTCTACGGGAGCATGGGGCGCGAGCTGACGCCCTACCACCAGAAGGTCGAGCACAACCTGCTGGGCGAGCTGATCGCACGCCTGGAACGGAGCAGCGATTACCACGCACGGCGCGAGGCGATCCACGCCTTCAACGCGCAGAGCCCGGTGCTGAAGAAGGGCCTGGCGCTGACGCCGGTGAAGTTCGGCATCTCCTTCACCGCCCAGCACCTGAACCAGGCCGGCGCGCTGATCCACCTGTACACCGACGGCAGCATCCAGCTGAACCACGGCGGTACCGAGATGGGCCAGGGGTTGAACACCAAGGTCGCGCAGATCGTCGCCGAGGAATTCCAGGTACCGCTGGAGTGCGTGGCGATCACCGCGACGCGCACCGACAAGGTGCCCAACACCTCGCCCACCGCCGCCTCCAGCGGTACCGACCTGAACGGCATGGCCGCCCGCGACGCGGCGCGCACGCTGAAGAAGCGCCTGGCGGAATTCCTCGCCGAACGCGACGGGGTGAAGCCGCAGGAGGTGCGCTTCGAACACGGCGGCGTGACCGTCGGCACGCAACGCCTGGGCTTTGCCGAAGTCATCCAGGCGGCCTATTTCGCGCGCATCCAGCTCTCCGCCACCGGCTTCTACCGCACGCCGAAGATCTTCTACGACCGCGACAAGGGCCAGGGCCATCCGTTCTTCTACTTCGCCTATGGCGCGGCGGTGTCCGAGGTGGAGGTGGACACGCTCACCGGCGAGTACCGCGTGCGGCGAGTGGACATCCTGCATGACGTCGGCCGCAGCGTGAACCCGGCCATCGACATCGGCCAGATCGAGGGCGGCTTCGTCCAGGGCATGGGCTGGCTGACCACCGAGGAGCTGCGCTGGGACGACGCGGGCCGGCTGCTCACGGTGGGGCCCGCGACCTACAAGATTCCGGCGGTGAGCGACATGCCCGAGGACTTCCGCGTGGCGCTGTTCGACCGGCCCAACGAAAAGGACAGCGTGTACCTGTCCAAGGCCGTGGGCGAGCCGCCGTTCATGCTGGCGATCTCGGTGTGGTCGGCGCTGCGCGATGCCGTCGCCAGCCTGGCGGACTACCGGGTGAGCCCGGAGCTGGATACGCCGGCGACGCCGGAGCGGGTACTCTGGGCCTGTGAGGCGCTGCGCAAGGAGACCCACTCATGACCCAGACCTGGATGGACGCCATCGCCCGCCTGCGCGACAGCGCCGAGCCCTATGTGCTGGTCACCGTGGTCGGCGTGCAGGGCTCCACCCCGCGCGAGTCCGGCAGCAAGATGCTGGTCACCGCCGAGACCACGGTGGACACCATCGGCGGCGGTCACCTGGAGTTCGCCGCCATCGAGCACGCGCGCAAGCTCCTGCTGGCCGGCCGCGATGCGCAGGCGTTGGAGCACTTCCCCCTCGGCCCGCGCCTGGGCCAATGCTGCGGCGGGCGCGCCAGCCTGCTGTTCGAGTGCTTCGCCGCGCGCGGGCCGCAGGTGCTGCTGTTCGGCGCCGGCCACGTGGGCCGCGCCCTGGCGCCGCTGCTGGCGGGCTTGCCGCTGCGCCTGGAATGGGTCGACAGCCGCGCGGCCGAGTTCCCGCAGACGGTCCCCGAGGGCGTACGCATGCGCCTGCTCGACGAGCCGGAAGACGCGGTGAGCGAAGCGCCGCCGGGCAGCTACTTCCTGGTCATGACCCACAACCACCCGCTGGACTACGCCCTCGCCGAAGCCGTGCTCAAGCGCGGTGACGCCGGTTTCCTCGGCATGATCGGTTCGCGCACCAAGGCCCAGCGCTTCCAGATGCGCCTGGAACAGCGCGGCTATGCGCCGGAGGTCATCGCCCAGCTGCACTGCCCCATCGGGCTGGCCGAGGTGCCCGGCAAACGGCCGCTGGAGGTCGCCATCTCCATTGCCGCCCAGGTCATCGCCCGCTATCACCAGGACGCACCGCCGCGCCAGACCCGTGAAGGCGTGGCCTGGGCGGCGCTGTGCAGCGACCCGACGAAAAGCTGACCAACTGGACAACAGTTTTCCGCACCCCGGCCGATAACCTCCTGACCCCGTCTCTTCGCCCGCTTCCTGCAGCGGGCGATTCGCCGTGCGTTCGGAGGAGAACAAGAACATGCGCCTGCGAAGTATCCAGACCCAACTCATCCTCAGCATGGGCGCTGCCCTGCTGATCAGCCTGCTCATCGTCCTCGGCCTGTATGCCGTGCTGGTCAATCGCCTGAGCGAGCGCTACCTGCTCGAACAGGCCCTGCCAGCGAGCATCCAGGCAATCGCCAACGATTTCGAACGACGCCTCACCGGGCCGATCACCGCCGCCTCCGGCATCGCCGAGAACACCCTGGTGCAGGACTGGCTGGCCGCCGGCGAAAGCCCGGAACGGCTCGCCGAATTCACCCGTTACCTGGGCGGCATCCGCGCCTCGCAGAAAGCCTTCTCCGCGTTGATCACCTCCAACGCCAGCGGCGCCTATTACAGCGACAAGGGCAAGGAGCGCACCCTGAGCCGCAGCGAGCCGAAGGACAGCTGGTACTTCCAGTTCATCGACAGCGGCAAGCCACGCATGTGGAATATCGACACCGACGGCGGCACCGGCGAACTGGCGCTGTTCATCGACCAGCGCGTGGAGCGCGATGGCAAGCTCCTGGGCATCGCCGGGCTGGGCCTGGAGATGCGCGAGCTGTCGGCGCTGATCCGCGACTTCCGCTTCGGAGCGTCCGGGCGCGTGTACCTGGTGAAGAACGACGGCCAGGTGCAGATCCACCCCGACCCGTCGTTGCCCAAGGGCCGCACCCTGGACGATCTGCTCGGCGCCCAGGCGGCGGCCGCGCTGCTCGGCAAACAGGGCTTCCAGAGCGCCCGTTTCGAGCGCGACGGCGACGACTTCCTGGCTGCCAGCCTGCCCTTGCACGACCTTGGCTGGACCCTGGTGAGCGAAGTGCCGGAGGCGGAAATCTACGCCGACGCCCGCGAAGCGCTGGCCTTCTCGGGCCTTGCCGGCGCGCTGGTGGCGCTGGTCTGCCTGGCGCTGGTGGTGCTGATGGCGCGCAGCCTGGTGAAACCGATTCGCCAGGTCACCGGCGCGCTGCTGGACATCGGCGCAGGCGGTGGCGACCTGACCCGCCGCCTGGACGACAGCCGCGCCGACGAGCTGGGCGACCTGGCGCGCGGCTTCAACCGCTTCCTCGAAGGCCAGCGTGCGCTGATCGGCGCCGTGCTCGCCACCAGCCAGCGGCTGCTACAGACGGTCGGCGAAGTGGCGCGGGTGGTGGATAACACCGCCGAACGCGCTGGCCGCCAGCAGGAGATGACCGACATGGTCGCCACGGCGGTCAACGAAATGGGCAGCACCGTGCAGGAGATCGCGCGCAACGCCGAACAGGCGGCCAGTGCCTCGCAGCAGGCGCGGGAAGAGGCCGGCGAGGCGCGGCGGGTGGTCGATGGCTCGCTGCAGCTCGGCCAACGCATGTCCGGGGAGATCGGCGAGGCCGCCAGCGCGGTGGGCCAGCTGGCCGACCAGGTGGCGAGCATCGACCAGGTGCTGGCGGTGATCCGCGGCGTGTCCGAGCAGACCAACCTGCTCGCCCTCAACGCCGCTATCGAGGCGGCGCGGGCCGGCGAACTGGGCCGTGGTTTTGCCGTGGTGGCGGACGAGGTGCGCACCCTGGCCAGCCGCACCCAGGGTTCCACCGACGAAATCCTCGCCATGATCCAGCGGCTGAAGAACGGCGCCGAGGTTGCCGTGCGCTCGATGCACTCCGGCCAGCAGGCCACCGGCCAGAGCCTGACCGCCAGCGAACAGGCCGGAGTCTCGCTGGGCGCCATCGCCGACCAGGTGGAACGCATCAGCGACATCAACCACCAGGTGGCCACCGCCACCGAGGAGCAGTCTGCGGTGACCGAGGAGATCAACCGCAACGTGCAGGGCATCGCCGACCTGGCCCATGCCACCACCCGCGAAGTGCAGCACGGCAGCGAGCAGTGCCGCGAGCTGCGCGCCCTGGCCGACGACCTGGCGCGGCAGATGGCGCAATTCCGCTTGTGAGCCCCCGGCGCCGGCCTCCGCGCCGGCGTCTTTTCCCCAAAGTTACCCACAGGCTGGCGGGACCCCTGGTTCCGCGCAACCTGCTTGTCAGTGAGCCTTGCTGATCGATCATCGCCCCGGACGAGCAATGATCGGGCCCGAATAGCGCACAGATTACCCACAAATTGTTCAGAGCTTTTACACCGGGTTCTCCACTGCCACTGAACATTCGCTCGAAAGGTCCGAGCCCAGTCGCTCCGGGAGCTGCATAAGTTCACTGAATGATTCGGCGGCCGCCGGATCAGGAAAATCCGGGCAAATCTGCCAACAGCTTTTCCACAGCTTGTTCAAATAATGTCCAGCGCCTGCCGGCGCTTTTGATCAAAAATCGAGCAACCCGCCCAAGACCACGATTCATCCGGGCAGGCGGCGTCGAACCACAGGTTATCCACAGGCGGTTCCACGGCGATTGGGGAGAAGCTTCAGGTGTCCAGCGATTGCGCCTGGATACGGCCCCGGCTGAGGTCGCTGACCAACCGCTGCAGGGCATCCACCTGGGCCGTGGGCAGGTTCAGCGTCAGCTGTACGCCATTGGCGCCGAAGGCCTCGTCTTCGATGGTGGCGCCCAGGGCCAGCAGGCGCGCCTTGAACAGCGCGTGCTCGGCGAAGCTGCACTCGAAGGCCAGCCGGCTGCTGGGCACCAGCTCCACGCGCGGCGCGTCCTGCAGGCATTTCGCCGCGCAGCCGCCGTAGGCGCGGGCCAGGCCGCCGGTGCCGAGCTTGATGCCGCCGAACCAGCGGCTGACCATGACCACCACGCGGTCCATGTCCTGCCCCTCGATGGCCACCAGCATCGGGCGTCCGGCCGTGCCGCCGGGTTCGCCGTCGTCGCTGAAGCGGTACTGGTTGCCCAGCTTCCAGGCCCAGCAGTTGTGCCCGGCGCTGGCGTCGCGGTGGGCGGCGAGGAAGGCCAGCGCCTCGGCCTCGCTGGCGATCGGCGCGGCAACGCAGTGGAAGCGGCTCTTGCGGATATCTTCCTGGTAGAGGGCGGGCGCGGCGAGGGTGAAACTCATGCCGTCGCCGGCGGTGTCAGGCCGCAGCCCTTGAGGATGATGCGGATGAGGTTGTCGCCGGCCTCGCCGAAGTCCTGCCTGGACATGCGCTTGCGGCCGGTGACGAAGGCGATCTGGGTGGCGAAATCGGCGTAGTGCTGGGTGCTGCTCCAGATCAGGAAGATCAGGTTCACCGGGTCGACCGGGTCCATCTTGCCAGCGGCGATCCAGGCCTGGAACACGGCGGCGCGGCCGGCGAACCAGGTGCGGTAGTCCTGGCTGAAATGCTCGGTCAGGCACTCGCCGCCGCTGATGATCTCCATGGCGAACACCCGCGAGGCCTGCGGGTAGCGGCGGGAGAACTCCATCTTGGCGCGGATGTAGGCAGCCAGCGCGGTGGCCGGGTCGTCGTCCACGGTGAGATGGTTGAAGGTGCTGTCCCACAGGTCGAGGATGTTGCTCAACACCGCCACGTACAGCCCCAGCTTGTTGCTGAAGTAGTAGTGCAGGTTGGCCTTGGGCAGGCCGACGCGCTGGGCGATGGTGTTCATGCTGGTGCCCTTGAAACCGTGACGGGCGAACTCTTCCTCGGCGGCCGTGAGGATGGCTTCTTCGTTCTTCTGGCGAATGCGGCCGGCGGGCTTGTCGCCGTTCTGCACGGTATGGGCGGGCACTTGGAGGGTCATGGGGCGAGTCCACGTCTACGGGGGGCGCAGCATGGATAACCCAGGCAGGGCGGGCGATTCAAGCGCTCGTCGGAGAAAATGAGTGGCAATGCGCCATGCGGGACCGCGGACCCCGCCGCGTGGCGGGGCCCGGCGAGCCGTCAGAAGTGGTACTTGACCAGTGCGCTCATGGTGTTCTGGTCGGTGGTGAAGTACTGGGAATCCTTGATGCCGTACTTGTCGGACCAGTAGTCGTACTCGATACCCACGTACAGGTGCTTGGCCTCGTAGCCCATGGCCTTGCCCAGGTCGTACTTGATCTGCGGGTTGAAGTGCAGGTTGGCGTGGTAGTCGCTCTGGCCGCGCTCGCTGGAGCTGGCGTCCTTGTTGTTGACGACCCAGTCCATGAAGCCGTCGAACAGGATGTCGGAGTTGCCCACCGGGATGGTGATGGCCCACGCCGGGGTGATCTGCCAGGCGCCGGAGGGTACGCGGTTGCCGTCGGGCTTGCGGTAGTAGAAGTTCAGCTGGAAGTAGTCGAAGCCGGGCAGGGCCAGGTCGAAGCCCGGGCCGAGCAGGTAGGACTCGACGTCGCCTTCACCGAACTCGTAGGTGCTGGCCAGCAGCACGTCCTTGACCGGGCCGAAGGACAGGTCGGTGCCGGTGAGTTTGCCGAACGACAGGCGCGGGCTGAACTCGCCGTAGTAGCTGTTCTTGCCGTTTACCGAGCTTTCCTTGCCGTTGTAGTTGATCTGGTCGACGAAGAACCAGATGTCGCCCCAGGTCCAGGCGCTCGCACTCTCGAGGGTGAAGGTCTGCTGGATCGGCGGATCGACCTTGTAGTTCTTGCCCCACAGGTAGCTCAGGCTTTCGTTGTGCCAGATCAGCGGGCCGTCGTTGGAGGCCGGAGCCGGAGTCAGGTCTTCACCGCCGGCCATGGCTTGGCCGGCCGCCAGCAGCCCGCTGGCAAACAGCAGGGATGCGAGAGTGCGAGTCATGCGTTGCTCCTAAATCAGTGCAGTCGAATTACGTTTTTAGTTGTCAGCGGAACCTGTCCTGTCGGTCAGGTCTGGCCTGGGAAAGCAAGATTGGCGCCAAACCTGACCGAGCGCTCCATTTTTATGCCGGATCCATGATCGATCCGTGCTTTTTGCGTGGTCCCCGCAGGGACGGCGGACACTCTCAAGCCGGCTCTGGGTCGGCAATTTTCTGACCCACGAGACAACTTTTCCGGATTCCAGGGCAGCCTCGCGCCATTCAGGTGCAGACTTTGGCGATCACCAGGAAGAAAATTGGATACATGACAGATTTGTGTTGAATCGAATCAATTCAAATTGTGTATACAACTCTTCTGTAGGAAATCTACACAGTGCCCCGAGGGAAACATCACGCATTTTTTCGGGCGCGAATGATGCCAGAGGCGGGCACGCGCCACACCTGAAGATTGCGCCGGACTGCCGGGCGGTTGCGTTACCAGACGGCGATATGGGCGTCGGTGCGCGGCTCGGTGCCGCCACAAAGAACCCCGCTCACCGGGTCGCGCAGGACGATCTGGCCGCGGCCATAGGTGGTCAGGTCATGGGCCACTTCCACATGGTGGCCACGCCGCGTCAGCACCGCCGCCAGGCTCCGCGGCGCGTGGTATTCGATGCCCACGCGCTTGTCCCCCAGCCACTGCCAGCGCGGCGCGTCGAGTGCGGCCTGGGGGTTGAGGCCGAAGTCCACCAGGTTCATCACCATCTGCACGTGCCCTTGCGGCTGCATGTAGGCGCCCATCACGCCGAACGGGCCGAGCGGCACACCGTCCTTGCTGAGGAAGCCGGGAATGATGGTGTGGAAGGTCTTCTTCCCGGGGCGCAGGGCGTTGACGTGCTGCGCATCGAGGCTGAACTCGGCGCCCCGGTTCTGCAGGGCGATGCCGGTGCCGGGTACCACCACGCCGGAGCCGAAGCCGTGGTAGTTGCTCTGGATGAAGGAGACCATGTTGCCCTCGCCGTCGGCGCAGGCCAGGTACACGGTGCCAGCGGATTTCGGCTTGCCCGGATGCGGCTCCAGCGCCCGCGCGCCGATCAGTTCACGGCGGCTGGCGGCGTAGTCGTCGCTGAGCAGATCGGCCACGCTGACGCGCATGCAGTCCGGCTGGCCGATGTAGGCGCGGCCATCGGCGTAGGCGAGCTTCATCGCCTCCACCTGGCGGTGCCAGGTTTCCGGGCTGTCGCGGTCGCCGAAGTCGAAGCCCTGGAGGATGTTCAGCGCCATCAGCGCCACCAGGCCCTGGCCGGCGGGCGGGATTTCCCAGACGTCGTAGCCGCGGTAGTTCAGCGAGATCGGTTCGACCCACTGCGGCCGGTAGCCGGCCAGGTCATCGGCGCGCAGGTAGCCGCCGCTGCGCTCGGCGTGAGCGGCGATGCTGCGCGCCAGCTCGCCACGGTAGAAGCTTTCGCACTGGCTTTCGGCAAGGGCCTGCAAGGTGTCGGCCTGGGCCGGATTGGCGAATAGTTCGCCGGCGAAGGGGGCACGGCCGTCGAGGAGGAATTCGTCGAACCAGGTCTGCAACTCGGGATGTTGCGGCCGCGCCGTGCGGAACTTGTCCAGGCCGCTCTGCCAGAGGCCGGCGATCACCGGCGAAACCGGGAAACCGTCGCGCGCCAGTTCGATGGCCGGCGCCAGCAGCTCGGCAAACGGCAGGCGACCGAAGCGCCGCGACAGTTCGGCCCAGGCCGCCGGGCAGCCCGGCACGGTCACCGGGGTCCAACCGTACAGCGGCATCTTCGAATGGCCGGCGGCCTGCACCGCCTCGATGCTCAGCTTCTGCGGCGCGTGGCCGCTGGCATCCAGGCCGTAGAGGCGGTCCTTCACCCAGACCAGGGCAAAGGCGTCGCCGCCGATGCCGCAGCCGGTGGGCTCGACCACCGTCAGCGCCGCCGCCGTGGCGATGGCCGCGTCGATGGCGTTGCCGCCGCGCCTGAGCATGTCCAGCCCGACCTGCGCCGCCAGCGGTTGCGAGGTGGCGACCATCCCGCGACGGCCGAAGACCAGCGAGCGCTGCGAGGGATAGGGGTACTCCTGGGCGGAAAAGCTGAGCATCGACGACCTCCGGATACGGCTTGAGACGGCAGGGTAGCCCTGCCAGACTTCGTCAGCTAGCGACATACACCCAAGATATACCGATGAAAGGACAAGCTCCCGAACTGCAACGCCTGATCCCGGTGCTCGAACGCCTGCCCCGGCCGGTCTACGCCCGCGCCGAGCGCCTGCGCGCCGGTTCCTGGACCAGCAAGCACCATCACGCCTGGGTGCAGCTGTCCTACGCCATCAGCGGCGTGCTCGGCGTGCATACCGCCGAGGGCAGCTTCTTCGCGCCGCCGCAGCGGGCGATCTGGATTCCGGCCTATCTCGACCATGAGGTGGTGACCTCGACCCAGGCCGAGATGCGCAGCCTGTACATCCGCGACGATGCCTGCGAATGGGCGCCGGACCGCTGCCGGGTGCTGGAAGTGACGCCGCTGGCCCGCGAGCTGATCAAGAGCTTCTGCGAGCTGCCGGTGGATTATCCCCAGGGCGACAGCCCCGAATCGCGGCTGGTGGAGGTGCTGCTGGACCAGCTGCGCACCCTGCCGGAAGTCGCCTTCTCCCTGCCGATGCCGCAGGAGGGCCGACTGCTGCAACTGTGCCAGGCGCTGATCGACCAGCCCACCGACAACCAGACCCTGGGCGACTGGGCGCAGCGCATCGGCACCTCGGAGAAGACCCTGTCGCGGCTGTTCCAGCGCGAGACCGGGATGACCTTCCGCCTCTGGCGCCAGCGCCAGCGCCTGCTCGCCTCGCTCGGTTCGCTGGAGGCCGGCGACAGCGTCACCGCCGCGGCGCTGGATTGCGGGTATGACTCCACCTCGGCGTACATCGCCTCGTTCAAGGGGTTGTTCGGGTTTACACCCGGAGACTTGTTCCGGCAGCGGTAGGGCATCCAGCAGCGTTTTCCTCGGATGGGTGGAGATTGCGATCCCCATCGGCCGGGAATGATAGGTATCGCTTCGCTCCACACCATCCTACGGCTCCTCACATCGGCGGATTTCCGCTCACCACCCTCGCCCATCGGCATTCCTTCGCCTGCCCAAATACCTTCTCGAAACGCCGGAACCCTTCTGCCACGGGGCTTTCGCGCCTTGGCACGCTGCCTGCTATCGCCCTGCTCACTGCGCCGCCCTCGCGGCGCGCCGGCGTGCCGTTCCGTAGTCCGCACGCCTGACGACAACAACGACAAGAGGAATACCCATGGATAGCGCAAGCGCCGTCTCCGCTTCTGCCGCACCTCGTACGACTTCCCAGCGCATCAAGTCGATCTTCAGTGGCTCGGTGGGCAACCTGGTCGAGTGGTACGACTGGTATGTCTACGCCGCCTTCTCGCTGTACTTCGCCAAGGCATTCTTCCCCCAGGGCGACATGACCGCCCAACTGCTGAACACTGCCGCGATCTTCGCCGTGGGCTTCCTGATGCGCCCGATCGGCGGCTGGCTGATGGGCATCTACGCCGACCGCAAGGGCCGCAAGGCGGCGCTGCTGGCCTCGGTCCTGCTGATGTGCTTCGGCTCGCTGATCATCGCCCTGACCCCCAGCTATGAAACCATCGGCGTCGGCGCCCCGATCCTGCTGGTGCTCGCGCGCCTGCTGCAGGGCCTGTCGGTCGGCGGCGAGTACGGCACGTCCGCTACCTACCTGAGCGAGATGGCCAACAAGGAACAGCGCGGGTTCTTCTCCAGCTTCCAGTACGTGACCCTGATCTCCGGCCAGCTCATCGCCCTGGCAGTGCTGATCGTGCTGCAGCAGACCCTGACCACCGAGCAGCTGGAAAGCTGGGGCTGGCGTGTGCCCTTCTTCATCGGCGCGCTGTGCGCGGTCGTGGCCATGTTCCTGCGTCGCGGCATGGAAGAGACCGAGTCCTTCACCAGGAAGAAGGAAGAGCCCAAGGAAAGCCTGATCCGCGCCCTGCTGCGCCATCCAAAGGAAGTGCTCACCGTGGTCGGCCTGACCATGGGCGGCACCCTGGCCTTCTACACCTACACCACCTACATGCAGAAGTACCTGGTGAACACGGTGGGCATGAGCAAGACCGACTCGACCATGATCTCGGCGGCCACCCTGTTCCTGTTCATGCTGCTGCAGCCCATCGTCGGCGCGCTGTCGGACAAGATCGGCCGCCGCCCGATCCTGATCGCCTTCGGCGTGCTGGGCACCGTCTTCACCTACCCGATCCTCAGCACCCTGCACACCGTCACCACCTGGTGGGGCGCGTTCTTCCTGATCATGGCCGCGCTGGTCATCGTCAGCGGCTACACCTCGATCAACGCCGTGGTCAAAGCCGAGCTGTTCCCCACCGAGATCCGCGCCCTGGGCGTGGGACTGCCCTACGCGCTGACCGTGTCGATCTTCGGCGGCACCGCCGAGTACGTGGCGCTGTGGTTCAAGAGCATCGGCATGGAGAGCGGCTTCTACTGGTACGTCACCGCGTGCATCGCCTGCTCGCTGCTGGTCTACGCGACCATGAAGGACACCCAGAAGCACTCGAAGATCACCACCGACTGATTGGGCGACTTGCCCTGGCCCCGGCGCACACTCTCCGGGGCTTTTTATCCACAAGGCCCGGCTCATGCCGGGCCTTGTCGTTTGCGCGTTTGCTCTTTGTAGGAGCGAGCTTGCTCGCGAACCGATTCCTCAGCGGGGCTCGTTCGCGAGCAAGCTCGCTCCTACAAGGGCTGGTACCTCGCGGCGTGGGTTATCCTTCCCTATCCCTTCCCCACCGGAGCCCCGCCATGACCCTCCCGAAATCCGCCCTGATCATCGGCGCCTCGCGTGGCCTCGGCCTGGGCCTGGTGCGTGAACTGCTGGACCGTGGCTGGGACGTCACCGCCACCGTGCGCGACGTCGTCCACCCCGGTGAGCTGGCCAACCTGCCGGTGCGCGTCGAACCGCTGCTGCTGGACGACGTGCACTCCCAGGACCGCCTCGCCGAGGCCCTGGCCGGCGCGCACTTCGACCTCGTCTTCATCAACGCCGGCATCTACGGCCCACCGCACCAGTCGGCCATCGACGCCAGCCTTGCCGACATCGGCCAGCTGTTCATGGTCAACGCCGTGGCGCCGCTGCGCCTGGCCGAGCGCCTGCTGCCGCGCCTGGACGGCGAACGCGGCGTGCTGGCCTTCATGACCTCGGAGCTGGGAAGCGTCGCCGGTAACGAATCCGGCGGCATGGCGCTGTACCGCGCGAGCAAGGCGGCGCTCAACTCGCTGACCCGCAGCTTCGTCGCCGAACTGGGGGAAACCGGCATCACCGTGCTCAACCTGCACCCCGGCTGGGTGCGCACCGACATGGGCGGCGAAGCCGCGCCGCTGGATGTTCCGACCAGCGTGAAAGGCCTCGCCGATCAGGTCGAAACCCACGCCGGCCGTGGCGGCCAGTTCTACCTGGACTACCAGGGAACGACGATCGACTGGTGACGAAGCGTCCCGGCGGCGTTACCATGCGCCCACGTCTGACCTCCGGGTCAACGAACCTGGATCAGCAGACAGGGTGAACACTGAGCTGGCTCTCTCATCAATGGAGCCGGCTCGCCTCACACGGCGGCTCCGCCCAACGAGGAATCACTCATGCCTTCTACCCGTCTCTGGCTGCGCAATCCGCTCGCCGTCTTCACTGCCAACGATCAGGACGCCCGCGGCGGCATCGTCGTGCAGGACGGCCGCATCGTCGAACTGGTCGCCGCCGGCCAGCAGCCCAAGGCTCCCTGCGAGCAGACCTTCGACGCCAGCCAGCACGTGCTGACGCCCGGCCTGATCAACACCCACCACCACTTCTACCAGACCCTCACCCGCGCCTGGGCGCCGGTGGTGAACCAGCCGCTGTTCCCCTGGCTGAAGACCCTCTACCCGGTATGGGCGCGCCTGACCCCTGACCAGTTGGGCGTGGCCACCAAGGTGGCCCTGGCCGAGCTGCTGCTCTCGGGCTGCACCACCGCCGCCGACCACCACTACCTGTTCCCCGATGGCCTGGAGCAGGCCATCGACGTGCAGGCCGGCGTGTTTCAGGAACTGGGCATGCGCGCCATGCTCACCCGTGGCTCCATGAGCCTGGGCGAAGCCGACGGCGGCCTGCCGCCGCAGCAGACCGTGCAGAGCGCCGAAGCCATTCTCGACGACAGCCAACGCCTGATCCGCGAGTACCACCAGCGCGGCGACGGCGCCCAGGTGCAGATCGCCCTGGCGCCCTGCTCGCCCTTCTCGGTGACCCCGGAAATCATGCGCGCCAGCGCCGAACTGGCCGAGCGCGAAGACGTGCGCCTGCACACCCACCTCGCCGAAACCCTCGACGAGGAAGACTTCTGCCTGCAGCGCTTCGGCCAGCGCACCGTGGACTACCTGGACAGTGTCGGCTGGCTCGGCCCGCGCACCTGGCTGGCCCACGGCATCCACTTCAACGACGAGGAAATCCAGCGCCTGGGCGCGGCCGGCACCGGCGTCTGCCATTGCCCCAGCTCGAACATGCGCCTGGCCTCGGGCATCTGCCCGACCGTGGCCCTGGAAGAAGCCGGCGCGCCGGTGGGTATCGGCGTGGACGGCTCGGCCTCCAACGACGCCTCCAACATGATCCTCGAAGCCCGCCAGGCCCTGTACATCCAGCGCCTGCGCTACGGCGCCGAGAAGATCACCCCGGAACGCGCGCTGGGCTGGGCGACCAAGGGTTCGGCCAAGCTCATCGGCCGCAGCGACATTGGCGAACTGGCCGTGGGCAAGCAGGCGGACCTGGCGCTGTTCAAGCTCGACGAACTGCGCTTCTCCGGCAGCCACGATCCGCTTTCGGCGCTGCTGCTGTGCGGCGCCGACAAGGCCGACCGGATCATGATCGGCGGCACCTGGCGGGTCATCGACGGCGAAGTCGAAGGCCTCGACCTCAAGCGCCTGATCGCCGACCACACCCAGGCCGCGCGCAAGCTGCTCGGCACCCTGTAAGCCGTAATTGGTGAGGCGCGGCGGAACGGCTGGCGGATAGGTCGCCGGCCATTCCCCCGCGCCTCATTGCTCACTCAAAACGGACGGCTACCACTCAGGCTGATGCGTTTGAGGCGCCGCCGCTCGCTGGCCGGGAACGCGTTGCGCGCATGCAGCGTGGCCTGGTTGTCCCACCAGACGATATCGCCCACTTCCCACCGGTGCGTGTAGCTCAGCTCCGGCCGCTGCAGGTGCTCGCGCAGCCGCTCGATCAGCGCCGCGCCCTGCCGCGGATCATGGCAGGGGATTTCCACCTCGGTGTGCACCGAGAGGAACAGCACACGCTTACCGCTCTCCGGATGGGTGCGCACCAGCGGGTGCTCGGTGCCCTGGATCGGCTCGATGTCCGGCGTGCGGTAGCGTACGAAGCCGCCGTTGTAACCGCCGTTCTTGAGACGGATGAAGGGGTTGTAGTTGATCAGCTTGAGCGGATCGATCTCGGCGCGGGTCGCCTCGTCCAGTGTCTCGTAGGCGCGCGCCAGGTTGGTGAACAGGGTTTCGCCACCGGTCTTCGGCACCTCCAGCGCGTAGAGGAAGGAGCCGGACGATGGCACTGGCGTCCACTGGTGATCGACGTGGGCCGGCAGGGCGAAATTGCCCAGCTCGCCGTCGCCGGTATTGGCCACCTTGACGATGTCCGGCGCCTTGCCGTCGGCGCCGGAGGAGAGCACCGGTACGTCCGCCGGCGGCTGGAACACCGCGCCGAACAGAGTGGCGAAGCGCAGGTACTGCTCGTCGTCGAGCTGCTGGTTCTTGAAGATCAGAATGTGGTGGTCGCGGTGGGCCTGCTTGATCGCCAGGATCTGCTCCGGGGTCAGCGGCTCGCGGGCGTCCAGGCCACGCACCTCAGCACCCAGCGGGGCGTCGAGGGGGACGATGGCGAAGGGTTCGGGGGTGGATTGCTTGAGGGCGGTGGATTGGGTCATGGGTACTTTCCTGTGAGTCCGTGCGATGCGGCCCTCACCCCGCCCTCTCCCAGAGGGAGAGGGCGGGGTGAGGGGCCCTGGTCAAACCTTCCTGATCGTCCGGCTACGCTGCCCGTCGATGCCCACCGGCACTTCGCCGGCCAGGGTCACGCGGCGCACGATGCGCGGTTGGGTGCCGTAATCGTCCACGGCATAGTGCTGGGTCGCGCGGTTGTCCCAGATCGCCACGTCGTCCGGCTGCCAGCGCCAGCGCACGGTGTTCTCCAGGCGGGTGACGTGGCTCTGCAGCACCGCGAAGAGGTGCGCCGAGTCATGCTGCGAGAGTCCCTTGAGGCGTTTGACGAAGTGCCCCAGCAGCAGCGTCCGCTCGCCGCTGACCGGGTGCACGCGCACCACCGGGTGCTCGGTTTCGTAGAGGGTCGAGGTGAACACCTTGCGGTATTCCTCCAGGCGCGCCGGATCGGCGTTCGGGCGGATGCCGGCATAGTCGTACTCGTTGCTGTGCACCGCCCAGAGCGAATCGGCCAGCGCCTTCAGTTCCGGCGTCAGGTCGTCGTAGGCGGTCGCCGTGTTGGCCCACACGGTGTCGCCGCCGGCCTCGGGCGCTTCGACGTTGCGCAGGATCGAGGCCTTGGGATAGGCCTCGACGAAGGTCACGTCGGTGTGCCAGGAGTTGGCGCGTCGGCCCTGGGCGCCGTCCAGCTCCAGCAGGTAACGGGTGCCCTTCTCCACCGGCACAGTGGGGTGCGCCACCGGCTCGCCGAGCAGTTGGGCGAAGGCTTCCTGGCCCGCGTCGTCGAGCTGGCCCTGGCCTCGGAAGAAGATCACCTTGTGCTTCACCAGGGCGGCCTGGATCGCCTCGACGGTGGCGGCGTCGAGCGTGCCGGAAAGGCTCACGCCACGGATTTCGGCGCCGATGCGGCCGGCCACCGGATGGATGTCGAGTTCGATGCCCGGTTGCGGAATGACTTGTGCTGCGTTGCTCATGTCGAAGTCCTCTTGCTTTGGCAATGGACCGCGCCGCTGCCGACGCGGGAGTGGGATCAGAAGTCGTAACGGACCGAGGCGCCCAGCGTGCGCGGCTGCCCCACCGAGGCGGTGTAGGAGCCGTTGATGCTGGCGAAGGCGGCCAGGTAGTAGTCCTTGTCGAAGGCGTTCTTCAGCCAGATCGAGGCATCCAGCTGGCCGTCACCGATGTCCTTGCGCAGGCCGGCGGAAAGGTTCACCAGGCCGTAGCCGTCGATCTTCGAGAGGTCGGAGTTGTCCAGCGTGCCTTCGGCCTCGGAGCGGTAGGCGTAGCTGCCGGTCACGTAGGGGCGGACGCCGTCGTCGAGGTTCCAGGTGTATTCGCCGTTGAGGTTGGCGATCCACTTCGAGGCGCCCACCACGTCCTCGCCGGTGAGGTCGCAGGTGGCCGGCGCGCCGGGTTTGGTGGAGACCTCCGCCGGGCACGGGGCGTCCTTGAACGACAGGTAGGTGACGTCGTTGTAGGAGCCGTTGAAGTTCAGCGTCAGGCCGCGCACGGGCAACGCCGTGGCTTCGAACTCCAGGCCGCGCGAGCGCACGCTGCCGGCGTTGGAGAGCACCGAGACCAGCTGGGTCGAGCCCGGCGGCTGGTACAGGGTGGTCGCCTGGTAGCCGTGGATGCCGGTCCAGAAGATATTGGTGTTGAGCTGCAGGCGGTTGTCGAACAGGGTCGACTTGATCCCCAGTTCGGCATCGTTGGCGCGCTCCGGGCCGACCAGCAGGGAATCCGCCCCGGCAGTCGGCGCGCTGGCCACGGCCAGGTTCACCCCGCCGGACTTCTCGCCGTGGGACAGCGAGGCGTAGCCCAGCAGGTCATCGCTGAACTGGTAGCTCAGGCTCAGCAGCGCCGAGGGAGCGAAGCTGTACAGGCTGAGGTCGCCCGAATCGTAGGCGCCCAGCTGGTTGCGCCGCACCACCGCGCCCGCGCCGGTGACCGGCGCGCCGCCCACGGGGGCGAAACGTTCGACCTTGGCGGCCTTTTCCTCATAGGTGCCGCGCAGGCCGGCGGTGAAATCCAGCTTGTCGGTAAGGTGCCAGGTGCCCTGGGAGAACAGCGCGAAACTGTCGGTCTCGATCTTGCCGTTGGCCTTGGTGTAGGTGTCGTTCAGCGCGTTGAGGTTGGTGCCCAGCAGGTACTGGTCGGCCAGAGGGCCGTAATCGGTGAAGGTCTTGTTGCCCAGGTTCTGGTTGAACGCGTAGGCGCCGAGCACGTAGTCGAAGGCGCCGCCGGTGGGCGAAGCCAGGCGGATTTCCTGGGAGAACTGGCGGTCGTGGACTTCCACGCCGGTGTTGTTGATCGCCGAGACGTTGAGCTGCTCGTCGTTGGCCGGGGTGAAGTGCCAGTAGCGGTAGGCGCTGATGGAGGTCAGCTTGAAGCCGCCATCGAGGTTCCAGTTGGCCTCCACCGAGCTGCCGCCCTGGTGCACGCTGACGTTCTGCCGGCCGTTGATGTTGACCTTGTGCCGGTCCGGGTCGCGGATCGGCGAGGCGCCCACGGCGGCGGCGCGCTGCCAGAAGCGGTCGGCGGCGCCGTACACCACCATGCTGCCGTTGCTGGAGTCCTCCTCGTTGTAGTCGTTGATCCAGCGCAGGTCGAAGTCGTCGTTGGGCTTGAACAGCAGCTGGCCACGGATGCCCTGGCGCGCGCCGCCGTTGAGGTCGTTGTCGTCGTAGACGTTCTTGATGTAGCCGTCGTCGCGGGTGCGGTAGGCCGACACGCGCCCGGCCAGGGTCTCGGTCAGCGCGCCGGACACGGTGCCCTTGCCCTGGAAGTAGCCATCCTGGCCACCGGACACCTCGACGCTGCGCTCGGGGCTGAAGGTCGGCGCGCGGGTGCTGATGTTCAGCACGCCGGCGGTGGTGTTCTTGCCGAACAGCGTGCCCTGCGGGCCGCGCAGCAGTTCCAGCTGCTCGATGTCCAGCAGGTCGAACACCGCCATGCCGGGGCGGCCGAGGTAGACGTTGTCCAGGTAGACCCCGGCGCTGCCTTCCAGGCCGTCGCTGGCCGGGTTGTTGCCGATGCCGCGCACCGCGATGCTCGACTGGCGCGCATGGATGAAGGCGACGTTGACGCTCGGCAGCACCTGCTGCAGGTCCTGCACCTTGTAGATGCGCTGGCTTTCCAGGGTCTCGCCGCCGAGCACGGTGATCGGCGTCGGCACCTTCTGCGAGTCCTCCTCGCGGCGGCGGGCGGTGACGGTGACCTTGCCCAGGGTCGCATCGGCCTTGGCGGGCTCAGCCTTGGTGGACTTGGTGGCGGGCGCCACGGCGGTGGTCGCAGTGGTCGTGTCCTCGTCCTGCTCGTCGGCGAGGACCGGCAGCGCGCCACCGAGGGCCAGCAGCAGGATGACGGCGTAGTCCGGCGCACGCAGCCGGCGCGGGGCGATGGAGGGGAAGTGCTGTCTCGAACTCATGGGTGATTCCTTGGGCGACCGCGAAGTGCGCGGGCAAAAGGGGGCCGCACCGCGTCAGCGCGGCGAACGGCAGCTCAGTGATTCGGGATGACGCCGCGTCAGGGCGGCGGGGCGGTCAGCGGCAGCGCGGACGGCCGCAGCAACGGCACATTCGGCAAGGCGGGCGGCTCAAGACATGCATCGGGCGGCTCCTGGTCTCATGCATATTCTTATTTCTTAAAAGAATAGATTTAAGTTTTATTCTTCATTGACGGAATAAGAGCTTGCATTTAAAACCAGCGCATCCCCTGGGGCAAATGCCTTTGCCCACTATTTTCAATGCCGGAAATGCATCATGGATCTGCGCCAACTGCGGTACTTCATCGCCCTCAACGAACACCGGAGTTTCGTCCGTGCCGCCGACGCCATGGGCATCACCCAGCCGGCCTTCAGCCGCAGCATCCAGGGCCTGGAACAGGAACTGGGCTGCCGCCTGGTGGACCGCGCCAGCAAGGAGCTGCGCCCCACCCCCGAGGGCCAGGTGGTGCTGCAGCATGCGTTGAGCCTGGTGCAGGGCGCGAGCAACCTGAGCCACGCCATCGCCCAGCTGAACAAACTGGATTCGGGCGAGCTGCGCTTCGGCTGTGGGCCGGCACCAGCGCAGAAGCTGGTGTCCGATGCGGTGGCGCAGTTCGTCCGGCGCTACCCACGCCTGCACATCCAGTTCGGGGTGGACAACTGGGAACGCCTGGCGCGCAACCTGAGCCGCGAGGAGATCGAATTCTTCGTCGCCGACATCCGCCACTTCGAGGCCGACCCCAACTTCCAGACCCGCCCGCTCAGGCCGCGCAACGGCCTGTTCTTCTGCCGCCAGGGGCACCCGCTGCTGGCCAAGGAGAGCCTTTCCACCAACGACATGTTCGCCTACCCGCTGGCCGCCACCCTGATCCCGCCCAGCGCGCGCAAGATGCTGGCGAACCTGAGCGGCAAGATCGACGTCACCGCCAACATCCAGTGCGAGGACATGGCCTCCCTGGTGCGCATCGTCAGCCAGACCGAGGCCATCGGCATCGCCGTCGAGGAAGCGGTGAGCGAGCCCATGGCCCGTGGCGAGCTGGTGCGCCTGTACTTCCGCAACCTGCCGGCCAACGTCGACATCCTCCAGGCCCGCTGCGGCATCGTCACCCGCACCGGCGACCGCCTCTCGGCGGCGGCGCGGGCGATGATCGAGTTGCTGGTGGAGTTGGATGGGGAGGCGGCGTGACGCCGCTGGAGGCCGTCGGTGACCAAGCGGGGCATGTCGTCCCAGTACAGTAAAAACCAATCGATACCGCGAGCCCCGTAGGAGCGGACTCCGTCCGCGATGCTCTTGCTTTTCGTAGGGCGGATAACGCCGAAGGCGTTATTCGCCGTTGTGGGGTATGGGTGTTCCAGCGCCACTTCGGCGTGTGCTGAAAGATTTTGTTTCGCCCCCTCGGGCGAGTCCCTTTTGGGGCCCCAAAAGGAACCAAAAAGGCCCGTCCCGACATCCGGCCCCGGCTTCGCCGGGGGTGATTCGCTTCGCTCACCCTTCGGGTCAGCCTTCGGCTGTTACTTCGCTTCGCTCCGTTTCCCTCCTTCCGGTATTGCTCCGAGGGTCGGCGTACAAGGGCCATCCTGGCCCTCTTAGCGGGGACGCCTAGTCCTCTCGCGGCATCCATGCCGCTCGCCCCTCTGCGCAATACCTCCACTCGGCCTCCTGACGGGACTCTGCGCGCGCCTGGGACTTTGGCTGCTTCATGCTGGATTGCTCTTCGTAGGATGGTGTGGAGCGAGGAGATACCCATCACGGCGGATAACGCTGCGCTTTGCCCTACAGGATAGATTCCACGTGCGGGCTGCTCTTCGTAGGAGCGAGCTTGCTCGCGAACAGATTTTCCCGGTCACATTGAAGTTGGGCGGTTCGCGAGCAAGCTCGCTCCTACAAAAAGCGGTTTCCAGAGAAATATCCACACGCACCGGAGCGCCCCTTCAGGAGGCCGAGTGGAATCGGAGTTTCAGGGGTTGAGCGACATGGATGCCGCGAGAGCCGCGATGGGCCAGGGATGGCCCTTCGCGGCGAGCCCCTGAAACTTCGATGGAGCGAGGGAAACGAAGCGCAGCGAAGTAACAGCCAAAGGCTGGCCCAAAGGGTGAGCGAAGCGAATCAGTCCCGCGAAGCGGGACCCGGATGATGGGGCAAGACCTTTGCCCACTTTGGGTCGTTTGCCAAAGTGGGTCGCCCGAGGGGGCGAAACAAAATCTCCCCGAACACGCCGAAGCGGCGCTGAACACCCAACAAAAAGCATCGCGGACAGAGTCCGCTCCTACGAGAGCGGTGCTTCCTGTCCGCGACAGGCGCCCTGCGTCACTGGATCGCCGCCACCGGCTGCCCGGCGATCTGCTTGCCCGCGGCCGCCTGCAACTCCGGCTTCGCCCAATCCGCCGCCTTGAACTCCCGCCGGATCAACCCGTAGCGCTTCGCGGCCTGGATGGACGCATCCAGCTTCGCCAGGAACCCCGCATCCAGCTTCGGCGACAACACCTCCGCCAGCCCACGATCCTGATACTCGCTACGGAAGATCACCGCCGGGTAGTTGGCCTGCTTCGACACCAGGTCAATGTAGGCATCGCGGTTGGCCTCGGCGCTGGCCCACTGCACCGCCTGCAACTGCACCTTCAGCAGCCGCTCGGTGAGGTCGGGATGGGCGTCGACGAACGCGCCGTTACCCACCAGCCCCGCCTGCAGGGTGCCGGCGCCGCCGAGGTCGTGGGTGCTCAGGACGATGTCTGCCAGGCCCTTCTCGCGCAGGGCGAACAGCCCGGCAAGGCCCCAGGTGGCGTCGATCTGCTTGGCCGCCAGGGCCGCCAGCGCGGCGCTGAAGTCGAGGTTGATCACCTTCAGGTCCTTCTCGGAAAGCCCGGCGCTGGCCAGGGCGTTGTCGAACGACAGCTGGCTCGCGGTGCCGCGGAAGATCCCCACGCGCTTGCCCTTGAGGTCGGCCAGGGACTTGATGTCCGAGCCCGGCTGCACCCCGAGGTAGTGATTGACGTCGCGCGCAGTGGCGGCCAGCAGGCGGGTGTCCAGCCCGCTGGATTTGCCGATGATCGCCGCGAGATCGCCGAGATAGGCGAAGTCCACCTGGTCGTTGGCCAGGGCTTCGTTGATCACCGGGCCGGCGCCCTTGAAGAAGGTCCACTTGATGGCGATGCCGTCGGCGGCGAATTCCTTTTCCAGCAACTGGCGGGTGGTGAGCACGTCGACGATGCCGCCGCCGGACGGCTTCGGGCCGGCGCTGACGTCGGGGACGGCGATGCGGATTTCCTTTACCGGCGCGGCCTGGGTGAAGGTCGGATAGGCGCCGAGCAGGCCGGCCAGCACCGGTGCGGCGAAGAGGGACAGCAACTGTTGGATGAGGGCCTTCATGGCGCCTGCCTCCTGCAATGGGTTGAATGCGTGGGAGGCACTAAAGGCAGCTCTTGGCCTGCAAAGAAAATAATAAAAACTTATTTTTTAGTAACTGAAAGACCTAAATCAGGCGCACTCGGGCTCCGCGCGGGAATGCCCCGACGGCATAAAAAATATTCCTCGAATGCATTGGCCGAGGCAGAAGGGCTTCCCTTAAATGACCTTTCTTAGCTCATAAATGCATTGATTGGATTTTTCATATTCCAATGAAGAATAATACAAAGCCCTCCGGCCTTGCCCTTCCCGCTCCCCGTCCGGCGCTCGCTCCACCGCGCCTGCCGTGGGTTTCGGCCTCCCGCGCGCTGCCCTGGCTGGTGCCGTCCGCCCTGGCCTTGCTGTGGTGGGTCGCCAGCCACCGGCACTGGATGTCGGCGCAGATTCTGCCGACCCCGGAGCTGGTGCTGCAGGCCGCCCGCGAGCTGCTGGGCGGCGAGCTCTGGCTGCAACTGGGCATCAGCCTGAAGCGCCTGGCCTGGGGCCTGCTCGCCGGCATCGCCAGCGGGGCCGCCCTCGGCGCCTGGCTGGGCTTCAGCCGGCGCGCCGAGCGCTTGATCCTGCCGACCTTCAGCGCCCTGGCGCAGGTGCCGACCCTGGCCTGGATTCCGCTGTTCATGCTGTTCTTCGGCATTGGCGAGCTGCTCAAGCTGGTGGTGCTGATCAAGGCGGTGATCGTTCCGGTCACCCTGCACACCCTGGTCGGCGTGCGCGACGCCCAGCCGCGCCTGCGCGAGGCCGCCGCCGTGCTGCGCCTGCCGCGTCACCTGCTGGTGTTGCGGCTGATCCTGCCGGCGGCGTTGCCCTCATTCCTGACCGGCGTGCGCCTGGCCCTGGCGCAGGGCTGGACCTCGCTGCTGGCCGTGGAGCTGCTGGCCTCCAGCGAAGGCATCGGCTACCTGATGGTGCAGGCGCGCCAACTGTTCATGCTCGACACCGTATTCGTCTGCATCCTGGTCATCGGCCTGGTGGGCGCGGCCATGGACCGTGGCCTCCAGGCCCTGGACAAGCGCCTGCTGCACTGGCCGCAGCAGGCCGCCGGTGAGCTGCGCCGCAGCGCACGCGGGCAAGGCTGGCAACGACTGCAACCCTGGCTGCTGCCGCTGGCGCTGCTCGCCCTGTGGCAGGGCGCCAGTGCCTTCACCTGGGTCGATCCGGCCATCCTCGCCAGCCCCGCCTCGGTGGCCATCGCCCTGTGGCAGGGGCTGCTCGACGGCAGCCTGCCCGGTGCGCTGCTGGCCAGCCTGAAGCGCACCCTCGGCGGCCTGCTGCTGGGCGGCGCGCTGGGCTTCGCCCTGGGTCTCACGCTCGGCCTGCTGCGTCCCGCCGAGCGCCTGTTGGGCCCGAGTTTCGCCGCGCTGCGGCAGGTGGCGATCTTCGCCTGGGTGCCGCTGCTCACCGCCTGGTTCGGCCTGGGCGAGACGGCCAAGGTGGTGTTCGTCGGCCTGGCCGCCTTCTTCCCGCTGCTGTTGGCCACCCAGCGCGGCGTCGCCAGCCTGCCGCCGCAACTGAGCGAAGCGGCCCTCGCCCTGCGCCTGTCGCCATGGCAGCGGCTGCGCCGACTGGTGCTGCCGGGAGCCGCGCCCTCGGTGTTCGCCGGCATCCGCCTGGCACTGATCTACGCCTGGCTGGGCACCATCGGCGCCGAGTACTTCATGCCGTCCAACGGCGGCATCGGCAGCCTGATGATCGGCGCCCAGCAACTGTTCCGCATGGACCTGGTCGGCGCCGGCATGTTGCTGGTCGGCCTTACCGGCGCCCTGCTCGCCGCCCTCGGACACCGCATCGAAGCGCGCACGACGCGCTGGAGACACGCATGAACGCCTTCACTTCCCAGGCTCTGGTGAGCTTTCGCCAGGTCGCCAAACGCTTCCCCGTGGACGGCCGCGAGCTGCAGGCCATCGAACGCTTCGACCTGGAGATCGCCGAGGGCGAGTTCATCGCCATCGTCGGCGCCAGCGGCTGCGGCAAGTCGACCCTGCTGCGCCTGCTGGTCGGCCTGGACCGCGAGTTCCAGGGCGAGATCCGCATCGCCGGCAAACCCATCGACGGCATCGGCGGCGAGCGCGGCATCGTCTTCCAGGAACACCGCCTGTTCCCCTGGCTGACGGTGGAACAGAACATCGAACTCGGCCTGGTCAACGAACCGCTGAGCACCACCGGCAAGGCCAGCAAGGTCGCCGACTACCTGCAGCTGGTGGGTCTGAAGGGCTTCGAGCGGGCCTACCCGCACCAGCTTTCCGGCGGCATGGCGCAGCGCGTGGCCATCGCCCGGGGGTTGGTGGCCAGCCCGCGCATCCTGCTGCTGGACGAGCCCTTCGGCGCCCTCGATGCCCTCACCCGCCAGCAGTTGCAGGAAGAGCTGCTGCGCATCCGCCAGCGCGAGCGGATCACCACCGTGCTGGTCACCCATGACGTGGAGGAGGCGTTGTTCCTCGCCGACCGCGTGGTGGTGATGGCGCCGCGGCCGGGGCGGATCAAGCGGATCGTCGAGGTGCCGCTGGCGCATCCGCGCGAGCGCGGCGGCTTCGATTTCCTGCGCCTGCGCGAGGCGTTGCTGCACGAGTTGACCGGCGATGGCGATTACGTCGCGCCGCAGCCCAGGCGGGTCGAGGACCTGCCGTTCGAGTTCATTGCCTGCTGATTCAAAGAACCCCGCCCTTGTAGGAACGAGGGGGACGCCCAGTCCTTGCTCGCGAACAAACCCCGCTGCGGAGCGGTTCGCGAGCAAGCTCGCTCCTACGAAAAGCCAACCTACCGAGTCCGACCATGAGCAAACGCCCCAACTTCCTCGTCATAGTCGCCGATGACCTCGGCTTCTCCGACCTCGGCGCCTTCGGCGGCGAGATTTCCACCCCGAATCTCGACGCCCTGGCCCTCGACGGCCTGCGCCTGACCGATTTCCATACCGCGCCGACCTGCTCGCCGACCCGCTCGATGCTGCTCACCGGCACCGACCACCACATCGCCGGCATCGGCACCATGGCCGAGGCGCTGACCCCGGAGCTGGAAGGCAAGCCGGGCTACGAGGGCTACCTCAACGACCGCGTGGTGGCCCTGCCCGAACTGCTGCGCGAGGCCGGTTACCAGACGCTGATGGCCGGCAAGTGGCACCTGGGCCTGAAGCTGGAACAGGCGCCCCACGCGCGCGGTTTCGAGCGCTCCTTCTCGCTGCTGCCCGGCGCCGCCAACCACTACGGTTTCGAGCCGCCCTACGACGAGACCACGCCGCGCATCCTCAAGAGCACGCCGGCGCTGTACGTCGAGGACGACCGGTTCATCGAGGAGCTGCCGGCGGACTTCTATTCCTCCGATGCCTTCGGCGACAAGCTGATCCAGTACCTGAAGGAGCGCGACCAGAGCCGGCCGTTCTTCGCCTACCTGCCCTTCTCCGCGCCGCACTGGCCACTGCAGGCGCCCAGGGAGGTGGTCGACAAGTACCGGGGCCGCTACGACGCCGGCCCCGAGGCGCTGCGCCTGGAGCGCCTGGAGCGGCTCAAGGCGCTGGGCCTGATCGACGCCGACGTGAAGGCGCATCCGGTACTGGCGATCAGCAAGGAGTGGGCGCAGCTCAGCGACGAGGAAAAGGCGAAATCGGCGCGGGCCATGGAGGTCTACGCGGCGATGGTCGAGCGCCTGGACTGGAACGTCGGCCGCGTCGTCGACTACCTGCGCCAGCAGGGCGAACTGGACAACACCTTCGTCCTGTTCATGTCCGACAACGGCGCCGAGGGCGCACTGCTGGAAGCCTTCCCGCGCTTCGGCCCGGACCTCTTGAGCTTCCTCGACCAGCACTACGACAACAGCCTGGAGAACATCGGTCGCGCCAATTCCTACATCTGGTACGGCCCGCGCTGGGCGCAGGCGGCCACCGCGCCGTCGCGGCTGTACAAGGCCTTCACCACGCAAGGCGGCATCCGCGTGCCGGCGCTGGTGCGCTACCCGCAGCTCAAGCGCCAGGGCGAGATCAGCCACGGTTTCTCCACGGTGATGGACATCACCCCGACCCTTCTCGACCTCGCCGGCGTGCGCCACCCCGGCAAGCGCTGGCGCGGCCGCGACGTGGCCGAGGTGCGCGGCAAGTCGTGGCTGGGCTGGCTGTCGGGCGAGACCGAGCAGGCCCACGACGAGAAGACCGTCACCGGCTGGGAGCTGTTCGGCATGCGCGCCATACGCCAGGGCGACTGGAAGGCGGTGTACCTGCCGGCGCCGGTCGGCCCGGCCACCTGGCAGCTCTACGACCTGGCCAGCGACCCCGGCGAGACCCAGGACCTGGCTACGCGCCAGCCGGAAAAGCTGCAAGCGCTGATCGAACACTACAAGCAGTACGTCAACGAAACCGGAGTGATCGACGCACCGCCGCCGTTCCTCGCGCGCTGAACCCTCGACGGGAAAATCGGGCTGGCACGCAATGCCAGTCCCGACCCGTTTTGCCACCCAAAAAACACCTGGAGCCCCCGGGATACGGGGCTTCCAGACTACCGTCCGTCGCCGGATGCAAAGCGCGACCAACGGCCCTCCACGCAAAAATCCATCTAAATCAAGGCCCCTTGCCGGCCGCCGACAAACTAGCGTCAATTTGACATCATCCAACGACACTCTAGCTTTAAGAAGCCAGGCCGACGTACTGCTCAGGACCTATCTCAGCAGCCGCGTGGCCTACCTTCCTGGCGCTCGGCAATGGAGTGCAGCATGCGCGATACCCGATTCGATTCGCCTGTCGATCAGGCCGGCGGCCCGCTGTGGCCGAAACGCCTGATCCTCCAGTCGCTGCCCTGGGCCCTGGTAGCCGGGCTCTGCTGGGTAGGTGTGCCGATCTGGATACTGCTGCCGGTGGGCTGGCTCTCCAGCCTGGCCCTGGGCACCCTGCTGACCGGCCCCGCCCAGGCGCCGGCCAGCGCGCAGCAGGTGAGCCTGGACAGCGAGCAGTTGCCGCAGTGGCGCCCGCTGCAGGACGCCATGGAAAACCACCTCTCCAGTCTCAACGGCCACACCCACCAGATCGACAGCATCCTGCACCACGCCATCGGTCAGCTCACCGACAGCTTCCACGGCCTGGCCGAACGCATCGATACCCAGCGCGGCCTGTCCCACTCGCTGATCGAGCGCTACGACGGACGCGGCCACCTGGACGACGACATCGACTTCCAGCGCTTCATCCACGCCACCCAGGAAACCCTCGGGCTGTTCGTCGAGGCGACCCTGGAAACCAGCCGCACCTCGCAACAGCTGGTGGAGCGCATGGACCGCGTCACCCACAAGATCGCGGAAATCCTGCAATCCACCCAGGACATGGACGCCATCGCCAAGCAGACCAACCTGCTGGCCCTGAACGCCGCCATCGAGGCCGCCCGCGCCGGTGAGAGCGGTCGCGGCTTCGCCGTGGTGGCCGATGAAGTGCGCGCGCTGTCCACCCGCTCCACGCACTTCTCGCAAGCCATCCGCGAACACGTCGACGTGGTCTACCACGAGATCAAGGATGCCGAAGGCGCCATCGCCCAGCTGGCCGACAAGGACATGTCCTTCGCCCTGGACTCGCGCCAGAAGATCCAGAGCATGCTCGACGACCTCGACGCGATGAACCAGCACACCGTCAAGGTGGTGCAGGAGCTGGACCGGATTTCCCTGGAAGTGGGCGACGGCGTCAACGCGGCGGTCACCGCCCTGCAATTCCAGGACATGAGCAGCCAGTTGCTGGGGCAGATCGGCAAGCACAGCGCGCGGCTCGGCGCGCTGGCCGTCGGCCTCGGCACGCTGGATGGCCGCGAGCCCCGCGAATGGGGCGAGCGGCTGCGAACGGAAGTCGCCGAACTCGGCCGTCCGCTGAGCAACCCGGTGGCGCAGACCAGCCTCAGCGCTGGGGAAGTCGAGCTGTTCTGAATGCGCCCGGCCAACGGGTGCGAAGGAGGCAGGACATGTTGCAGTCGATCATCGAGTACCTGGCAAACATCGCCCTGGTGGGCTGACGCCCACCGACACCCCCGAATGCAGTCCCCTGGAGCAAGGAGAAGTCACGCAATGGGAAAGCAGATTCTGATCGTCGACGACTCGGCCTCGATCCGGCAGATGCTGAGCTTCACGCTCAAGTCCGCCGGGTATGACGTGGACGAGGCCGTGGACGGCAAGGACGGCCTGGGCAAGGCCCAGCGCAAGACCTACAACCTGGTGTTCACCGACCAGAACATGCCGAACATGGACGGCCTCTCGCTGATCCGCAGCCTGCGCGACATGGCCGGCTACCGCAGCGTGCCGATCCTCATGCTGACCACCGAATCCAGCGACGCCATGAAGCAGCAGGGCAAGAGCGCCGGCGCCACCGGTTGGCTGGTCAAGCCGTTCGACCCGCCCAAGCTCCTGGAAGTGACCCGCAAGGTCCTGCCGTAGGGGAACCCTCAATGGCTACCGGTATGGAGCAATTCCTCCAGGTGTTCTTCGAGGAAACCGACGAACACCTGGCCACCCTCGAACTCCTGCTGATCGGGCTCGACCTCGATCAGCCGGACGCCGAGGCGCTCAACGGGATTTTCCGCGCAGCCCACTCGATCAAGGGCTCCAGCGGCATGTTCGGCTTCGACGACCTGACCGCCGTCACCCACGAGCTGGAAACCCTGCTCGACCGCATCCGCTGCGGGCAGACCGCCCTGCGCGCGGAGATGATCGGGGTGTTCCTCGAAGCCCGCGACGTGCTGCAGCGTCTGCTCGACGCCCACCGCGACCAGAGCCCGGACCCGAGCGTGCCGGTGCAGGCCACGGTGGAACGCCTGCGCGCCTGGCTGGCGGAGCCTTCGAATGCGCCGACCGACGACGGCTTCGGTTTCTTCGATGACGCCCCCGGCACGCCTGGGGCGACCGCCGCCAGCGACGACGCCTTCGGCTTCTTCGATGACGCGCCAGGTACGCCCTCGGCCACGCCTGCCGGTGAAGACTTCGGCTTCTTCGACGATGCACCGGGTTCGCCCGGCGCCGCCAGCGAGACCCCCGCCGCACCCACTCCCGTGCCCGCGCCAGCCCCGGCCAAGCCCGTGGCGGCGACGCGCGCGGACAGCCGCAGCGAGGGTGAGTCCAGCTCGATCCGGGTCAGCGTCGAGAAGATCGACAGCCTGATCAACCTGGTGGGCGAGCTGGTGATCACCCAGGCCATGCTCAGCCAGCTCAGCGAAGACCTCGACCCCAGCCACTACGAACGTCTGCAGCAGGCCCTGGCGCAGCTGGAACACAACACCCGCGACCTGCAGGAATCGGTGATGTCGATCCGCATGCTGCCGATCAGCTTCATTTTCAGCCGCTTCCCGCGCCTGGTGCACGACACCTCGGCGCGCCTGGGCAAGCAGGTGGAACTGATCCTCCAGGGCGAGCACACCGAGCTGGACAAGAGCGTGATCGAAAAGCTCAGCGACCCGCTCACCCACATCGTGCGCAACAGCATCGACCACGGCATCGAGACGCCCGCCGAACGCCTGGCCGCCGGCAAGCCGGCCCAGGGCTCGGTGAAGCTCGCCGCCAGCCACCAGGGCGGCAGCGTGGTGGTGGAAATCTCCGATGACGGCCGCGGCCTGTCCCGCGAGCGCATCCTCGCCAAGGCCCGCGAGAAGGGCATGGCGGTGCAGGATTCGATGGCCGACGCCGAGGTCTGGCAGCTGATCTTCATGCCCGGCTTCTCCACCGCCGAGACCGTCACCGAGCTCTCCGGGCGCGGCGTCGGCATGGACGTGGTACGGCGCAACATCCAGGCCATGGGCGGGCGCATCGAGATCGACTCGGCCCCCGGCATGGGTACCCGCCTGTGCATCCGCCTGCCGCTGACCCTGGCCATCCTCGACGGCCTGATCGTCGCGGTGGAGAAGGTCAACTACGTGATCCCGCTGACCTACATCGTCGAGTCGCTGCAGGCCCGCGCCGACGACGTGCGCGGCATGGCCGGCGACGAGGCGGCGGTGATCCGCGTGCGCGGCGAGTACCTGCCACTGTTCTCCCTGCACGAACTGCTGCACATCGACGCCACGCCCCTGCCGCCGGAACAGGCGATCGTGGTGATCCTCGAATCCGAGGGCAAGAGCTTCGCCCTGCAGGTGGACGAACTGGTCGGCCAGCAGCAGGTGGTGATCAAGAGCCTGGAACAGAACTTCCGCCGGATCGACGGGATCGCCGGCGCCACCATCATGGGCGACGGCAGCGTCGCCCTGATCCTCGATGTCGACGCGCTGCCGCGCCTGGCGGCACAAGGAGAAAGCCTTCATGAGCGCCACTGAAGCCAGCGCAGCGACCAGCCCCGCGCAGGAATACCTGACCTTCACCCTGGGCCGCGAGGAGTACGCCATCGACATCCTGCGGGTGCAGGAGATCCGCGGTTACGACCAGGTCACCGCGATCGCCAACGCCCCCGCCTTCATCAAGGGCGTGATCAACCTGCGCGGCGCCATCGTGCCCATCGTCGACCTGCGCATCAAATTCAACCTGGACGACATCAGCTACGACCAGTTCACCGTGGTGATCATCCTCAACGTCGGCCGGCGCATCGTCGGCGCGGTGGTGGACTCGGTATCCGACGTGATCGCCCTGTCCGGCGAGGAGATCAAGCCGCCGCCGGAGTTCGCCGCCAGCTTCGATACCGAATACCTGCTCGGCCTGGCCACCGCGGGCGAGCGGATGCTGATCCTGGTGGACATCGAAAAACTCATGACCAGCCGCGAGATGGCGCTGGTCGATGAAGCCGCCGCCTGACTGCCACACGACCAAAAAGAATGAGCCGAGGATAACGACAATGGGTCTGTTCAACGCACACGCCGTGGCGCAGCAGCGCGCCGACCGCATCACCGCGATTCTCCACAGCCTGGTCGACGGCAACCTCGATGTCGCCATCGGCGAGGCTCCCGCGCCCGGCTACGAGCGCCTCTACGACGGCCTGCGCAACGTGCAGCGCACCCTGCGCGAGCAGCGCGCGGAGCTGGCGCAGAACGAGGCCCTGGAGGCCGGCCTGGTGGAAATGACCCGCCAGCACGAGCTGGGCTGGATCGACGAAGTGATCCCCGCCGACAGGCTCGGTGGCCGCCAGGCGCGCATCGCCAAGGGCATCAACGACCTGGTCGCCGCGCACATCGCGGTGAAGATGAAGGTCGTCTCCACCGTCACCGCCTACGGCCGTGGCGACCTCAGCGTGGAGATGGACCGCCTGCCGGGCAAGAAGGCGGTGATCACCGAGGCCATCGACGGCGTGCGCGCCAGCCTCAAGGCTTCCGCCGAAGCCGCCGAGTACAACGTGCGACTCAAGAGCGCGCTGGACAACGTCACCGCCAACGTGATGATCGCCGACCGCGACTTCAACATCGTCTACATGAACCAGGCGGTGGGGCAGATGTTCCTGGCTGCCGAAGCCGATATCCGCAAGGAGCTGCCGGACTTCCGCGCCAGCAACATCCTCGGCGGCAGCATCGACCGTTTCCACAAGCAACCGGCACACCAGCGCGGCCTGCTGGACCGTCTGACGGGCACCTACGAGGCCAAGATCAAGCTGGGCGGGCGCACGCTCACCGTGGTGGCCAACCCGGTGATCAACGAAGCCGGCGAACGCCTCGGCGCCGTGGTGGAGTGGCAGGACATCACCGAGCAGCTGGCCGCCCGCGAGCGCGAGCAACGCATCGCCGGGGAGAACGCGCGGATCAAGAGCGCCCTGGACAACTGCAGCACCAACGTGATGATCGCCGACGGCGAGCGCAACATCATCTACATGAACAAGACCGTCACCGCCATGCTGCAGAATGCCGAGGCCGATCTGCGCAAGGCACTGCCGAACTTCTCGGTGAACAAGCTGATGGGCGGCTCGATCGACCAGTTCCACAAGCATCCCGAGCACCAGCAGCGCCTGCTCGCCACCTTCACCAGCACCTTCCGTACCCAGATCGAAGTCGGCGGACGCACCTTCGGCCTGGTGGCCAACCCGGTCATGAGCGAAACCGGCGAGCGCCTCGGCTCGGTGGTGGAATGGAACGACCGCACGCTGGAAGTGAACGTCGAGCGCGAGGTGGCCGGACTGGTCAATGCCGCCGCCGCGGGCGACTTCTCCAGGCGCATCGCCGAGGAGGGCAAATCCGGCTTCCTCCTCAACCTCACCAGCGGCCTCAACCAACTGGTGGACACCGCCGACAAGGGCCTGCGCGACGTCACCCGGATGCTCGCCGCGCTGTCCCAGGGCGACCTCACCCAGCGCATCGACGCCGACTACCAGGGCACCTTCGGCGAGCTCAAGGACTACTCCAACGAGACTGCGCAGAGCCTGTCGCGCATGCTCGGGCAGATCCGCGAGGCCGCCGATACCATCCACACCGCCGCCAGCGAGATCGCCAGCGGCAACGCCGAGCTGTCCACCCGCACCGAGCAGCAGGCCTCCAGCCTGGAAGAAACCGCTTCCAGCATGGAAGAGCTGACCAGCACCGTGAAGCTCAACGCCGAGAATGCCCGCCAGGCCAACTCGCTGGCGGTGAACGCCTCGGAAGTCGCCACCGAGGGCGGCAACGTGGTGCAGAAGGTGGTGGGCACCATGTCCGCCATCAACGACTCGGCACGCAAGATCGCCGACATCATCGGGGTGATCGACGGCATCGCCTTCCAGACCAACATCCTCGCACTGAACGCCGCGGTTGAAGCCGCCCGTGCCGGCGAGCAGGGCCGTGGCTTCGCGGTGGTGGCCGGGGAAGTACGCACCCTGGCGCAACGTTCCGCCGCCGCCGCCAAGGAGATCAAGACGCTGATCAACGACTCGGTGGACAAGGTGGAGAACGGCAACACCCTGGTGGCCCAGGCCGGCCAGACCATGAGCGACATCGTGGTGGCGATCAAGCGCGTCACCGACATCATGGCCGAGATCGCCGCGGCCAGTGCCGAGCAGAGCAGCGGCATCGAGGAAGTGAATGGCGCGGTATCGCAGATGGACGAGATGACCCAGCAGAACGCCGCCCTGGTGGAAGAGGCCGCGGCCTCCGCAGAAGCCCTGCAGGAACAGGCCGGGCTGCTCAACCAGTCGGTCTCGGTGTTCAAGCTCGACACCTCGGCCACCGTGGTGCCCCTGGCTGCCGCCCGCCCGGCGCGGACCGAGGCGCCGGCCCACAGTACCCGCGCCTCGCGCGGGGTGGCCAAGGCGGTGCGGGCCAAGGGCAAGGAGGAGGATTGGGAAGAGTTCTAGTGGGCGGGGCAGGGACGGCGGCGACCGGAGCAATGGGAGGGCCGGTTGCCGCGTGTTGACCAGGGAGGGTCGGAGATGAGTCGTAAGCGTAGACCGTATAACGTTCGACGTTATACGCCGTTTGATCTTGACCCCAGGCACTCCGGGCTCGGTCACGCAGTCGCGGCTTCACGGCGCTCAGGGCTCAGCCATAACGCCGACGATGAGTACGGTGTATCGGCGTACAACCGCGAACGGTTGTACGCCCTACAACTCCAGTAGGGCGCATGACGCCACGGGCGTTATCCGCCCTACGCAAGCTGCTCACCATCGAGACTGACGATGTCGATCAACCTGCCCGCCCCCGACCACGAATTCCACTACACCCGCCGCGACTTCCAGCAGGTGCGCGAACGGCTGTACCGGCACGCCGGCATCAGCCTCTCGGAGAACAAGCAACAACTGGTCTACAGCCGCCTGTCCCGGCGTCTGCGCAGCCTGCGGCTGAACAGCTTCGCCGAGTACTTCGCCTACCTGGAGAACCACGAGGAAGAGTGGCAACTGTTCGTCAACGCGCTGACCACCAACCTCACCGCCTTCTTCCGCGAGCGCCACCACTTCGAACACCTGGCGCGCTTCGCCGACGAGCAGCTGCTCGACCACCGCCCGCTGCGCGTCTGGTCGGCCGCATCGAGTACGGGGGAGGAGCCCTACTCCATCGCCATGACGCTGGTGGACGCCCTGGGCAGCTTCACCCCGCCGGTGCAGATCGTCGCCTCGGACATCGACACCGGCGTGCTGCACAGCGCCCGCCAGGGCATCTACCCGCTGGAGCGCCTGGAAGCACTGAGCACCTCGCAGAAGCGGCGCTTCTTCCTCCGCGGCACCGGCGCCAACGCCGGCAAGGCGCGGGTGGTCGGCGAGCTGCGGCAACTGGTGGAGTTCCGCCAGATCAACCTGCTGGACGCCAACTGGGGCATCGCCGGCGGGCTCGACGCGATCTTCTGCCGCAACGTGATGATCTACTTCGACAAGCCGACCCAGACCCGCCTGCTCGAACGCATGGTCGCCCTGCTGCGGCCCGGCGGGCTGCTGTTCGCCGGGCACTCGGAGAACTTCGTCCACGCCGCCCACCTGGTGCGCTCGGTGGGCCGCACCACCTACCAGGCGGCGAGACCCGCCTGAGATGAGCCAACTCAACCGCTATTACGATCCGCGCTTCGGCCTGGACGCGGTCAAACTGCTGCCCGGCGAATGCTTCGTCACCGACGAGGAACTGATGATCGTCACCGTGCTCGGCTCCTGCGTCTCGGTCTGCCTGCGCGACCGCAGCCTGGGCCTGGGCGGGATGAACCATTTCATGCTGCCCGGCGACACCGGCGCCAACAGCCTGCTGACCAGCTCCGGGCGCTACGGCGTGCACGCCATGGACCTGCTGATCAACGGCCTGATGCGCCGCGGCGCACAGCGCCGGAACTTCGAGGCCAAGGTGTTCGGCGGCGGCTCGGTGCTGCAGAACCTCAGCGCCGAAGTGGGCCAGCGCAACGTCGAATTCGTCCTCGACTACCTGAGCGCCGAGGGCATTCCCGTGCTCGCCCAGGACCTGCTCGACGTGCACCCGCGCAAGGTCTACTACTTCCCCGGCAGCGGCCGGGTGCTGGTGCGCAAACTGCGCGCGCTGGCCAACGACACGCTGTTGCAGCGCGAGCGACAGTACCGCCAGCAACTGTCGCGGCAGGCTCGCGGCGGCACCATCGACCTGTTCTGAAGGAGGACGTCATGGCGGTCAGGGTTCTGGTGGTGGACGATTCGGCGCTGGTCCGCAGCCTGCTCAAGGACATCATCCAGGGCGACCCGGAGCTGCAACTGGTGGGCCTGGCGCCAGATGCCTTCGCCGCCCGCGACCTGATCAAGCAGCACTCGCCGGACGTGATCACCCTCGACGTGGAAATGCCGCGCATGGACGGCCTGACCTTCCTCGACAAGCTGATGAAGGGCCGGCCGACCCCGGTACTGATGATCTCCTCGCTCACCGAGAAAGGCTCCGAAGCCACCCTGCGCGCCCTGGAGCTGGGCGCCATCGACTTCATCGCCAAGCCGCGCCTGGGCATTGCCGAAGGCATGCAGGCCTACACCGAGGAAATCCGCGCCAAGCTCAAGACCGCCGCCCGCGCGCGGATGCGCAGGCCCAGCGCCACGGCCGGAGCGAGCGTCGCGGCCGGCGGGCCGCTGCTGAGCACCGAGAAGATCATCGCCATCGGCGCCTCCACCGGCGGCACCGAGGCGATCAAGGAAGTGCTGCTGGGGCTGCCGCCGGACTGCCCCGGCACCGTGGTCACCCTGCACATGCCGCCGGGCTTCACCAGATCCTATGCCGAACGCCTGGACCGCCAGACCCGACTGTCCGTGCGCGAGGCCCGGGACGGCGACCGGGTCCTCCCCGGCCATGTGCTCATCGCCCCCGGCGACTTCCACATGGAAGTGCGCCGCAGCGGCGCCAACTACGTGGTACACCTGCAGCACGAGGCGGCGGTCAACGGCCACCGGCCCGCGGTGGACGTGATGTTCGACTCCCTCGCCCGCTGCGCCGGGCGCAACCTGCTGGCGGCCCTGCTCACCGGCATGGGCAAGGACGGCGCGCGGGGCCTGCTGGCGATCCGCCAGGCCGGCGGCCACACCGTCGCCCAGGACGAAGCCAGCTGCGTGGTCTACGGCATGCCCCGCGAGGCGGTGGAGCTGGGCGCGGCGAAGGAAGTGCTGCCGCTGGAACGCATCGCCGCAGCCCTCCTGCACCAGGCTCGACAGAGCGGTGGCGGAAATCGCGTCTAGTAGCGCACGAAACTAGAACGCCATCAGAACGATCTTTCAGACAGTGACTAGACTCTCAGTCGATAGCATGGCGCCAAAATCATGGCGTTGCGCCATTAATTTGGTTTGATTGTGCCGGTATACAAACTGCACAATTGAGCTTTCGCCAAAAGACCGGCAGACGGCGGGCGACGAGGGGAACTGAGAGAGCCATGGCGGCAAGATGGGGGTTGCGCGGTAAATCGGTGGTGGCACTGCTCATCGCCTGTCTTCTGGCGTTGGTACCGGCGGTGTTGCTGGGCTGGAAGGCCATGGAGGACATCCGCACGCATTTCGGCCTCGCCTTTGCGAGAAACTTCACCCTGCTCAACCAGCAGAAGATCATCGCTCCGGTGATTCGCGAGCTTGCGCTGTCGCGGCGACTGGCCGAGTCCGTGGTGACCCAGGACTGGATGCTCGCCGAGAACAATCCGGCACGCCGCTCGCTGTTCTTCCGCGAAGCCGAGGGCTTCCGCGCCGACCAGCACAACTACTCCTACTTCGTGGTGGTGAACGCCTCGCACCACTACTACTTCAACGACTCCAATTCGCCGCTGTCCAACTCGCCGCGCTACACCCTGAGCCCGGACGACCCGAAGGACGCCTGGTACTTCGAGACCCTGGCGCGCGACGAGCCGTACAACATCAACGTCGACTACAACGAGAAGCTCAAGGTCACCAAGGTCTGGTTCAACATGGTGGTCCGCTCCGGCAACGAGAAGGTCGGCCTGGCCGGTGGCGGCCTGGACCTCACCGAGTTCCTCGACCAGTTCATCTCGCGCCGCGAGGCCGGGGTGACGCCGATGATCGTCGCCCCCGACGGCGCCATCCAGGCCCACCCGGACACGAACATGATCGCCTACTCCTCCGGCGCCGGCGCCAAGGCGCAGCATCGCGTGTTCGACCTGCTGGGCAACGACCGCGAGCGCGACGCCCTGCGCCAGACCCTGCGCCAGGCCGAGACCAACCCCGGCGAAGTCGAGATGATGTGGGCGACGGTGGACGGCAAGAACCAGCTGCTGGCCATGGCCTACATCCCGCAGCTGCGCTGGCACGTGCTCAGCGTCATCGACCTGCACGCCGCCCAGGTGCTCGACAGCCGCTGGATGTGGCCGCTGGTGGGCACCCTCGCCGGGCTGCTGGCGATCCTCCTGCTGGGCTTCGCCTACACCGTCGACCTGCTGGTGCTGCGCCCGCTGCGCGGCCTCAAGCAGTCGGCCAAGGCGATTGCCGCCGGCCAGTACGACAGCCCGCTGCCGCGCACCCGCCCGGACGAGATCGGCGAGCTGTCGTCGGCCTTCGCCAGCATGGCCGACCAGGTACGCCGGCACACCGAGGAACTGGAAGACAAGGTGCAGCAGCGCACCCAGGCGCTGGAAGCGGCCAACCGCGAGATGGCCGCCGCGCAGAAGAAGATCGGCGACTCCATCGACTACGCCAGCCTGATCCAGCGCGCCATCCTTCCCGACCGCCAGCTGCAGAAGTCCCTGGGCGAGCACCACTTCGTCCTGTGGAAGCCGCGCGACGTGGTCGGCGGCGACTTCTACATCTACCGCGAAGGGCCCATCGACAGCCTGATCGGTGTGGTCGACTGCGCCGGCCACGGCGTCCCCGGCGCGCTGATGACCATGCTCGCCCTGGCCGCCATCGACCACGCGGTGGACAGCGTGAAGAGCCACGACCCGGCCGCCATCCTGCGCGAGACCGACCACGTCATGCGCGGCATGCTCAGCGAGGAACAGGTCACCCGTTCCCTGGCCACCAACATGGACGCCGGGCTGGTGCGCGTCGACCACGGCCGCCGCCTGCTGCACTTCGCCGGCGCGAAGATCTCCCTGTTCGCCAGCGACGGCACCGACGTGCGCGAATACAAGGGCGCACGCCGCGCCATCGGCGACAAGCGCCAGGGCGACTACCAGGACGTCGAGATCCCCATGGAAGCGGGCTGGACCTACTACCTGTGCACCGACGGCTTCCTCGACCAGGCCGGCGGCGAGCATGGCTTCGGCTTCGGCAACAGCCGCTTCGCCGACATGCTGCGCAGCCACGCGCGCCGACCGCTGGCCGAGCAGGCGGACGTGTTCGCCGCGACCCTGGCCCGGTACCAGGGCGAGCGACCGCAGCGCGACGACATCACCATCCTCTCCTTCCGATTCGACTAGGGGTTAATCCATGGAATCGCTAGATCTGTTGGCCATGCGCGAGAGCTTCACCCGGCAACGCATCCTGCTCTGCTTCAACGGCCCCATCTCGCGCAGCCTGATCGAGGAAATCGGTCACGCCCTGCGCAACTACCTGCAAGCCGAACAGGCGCATCCCAGCGAAGCCATGGACGTGTTCGCGGTGTACATCGAGATGACCCAGAACATCCGCCATTACGCCGCCGTGCGCGGCTACGGCGAGCAGGAAGCCTCGGCCACCGTCGCCATCGCCCGTAACGACGAGGGCCACTACGTGGTCTCCGCCGGCAACCTGGTGGAGCTCGAGGACGGCCGCAGCCTGGTGCGCAGCATCGAGGCCATCGCCGGTCTGGACAAGGTCCAGCTCAAGGCCGCCTACAAGGAACAACTGCGCCGCCCGCGCGATGCCGAAGCCACCTCCGGCGCGGGCCTTGGCCTCTTGGACATCGCCCGCAAATCCAGCGCGCCGCTCAAGACCTCCCTTACCGAACAACCCGATGGCCGCGCCTTCTTCAGCCTGCGCGCCGTGATCTGAACCTGCGAATTCAGGAACACCCAGCCATGACCGAGCTCAACATCTCAGGAACCCAGTCCACCCCCTCGATCCACGGCGACTGGCAGGCCGGCACCCTCACCATGCAGGGCGACTCCTACCCGGAAAACTCCTATGAACTGTTCGGCCAGGTGATCGAATGGGTCGAGCGCTTCCTCGCCGAAGCCCGGCGCCCGCTCGCCCTCGACCTGCGCCTGCTGTACCTCAACACCAGCTCCATCAAGGCCATGATGGATATCTTCGACCTGCTCGAAGAAGCCCACCGCGACGGCCGCACCGCCACCGTCACCTGGCACTACGACCGCCGCAACGAGCGCGTCGCCGAGCTGGCCGAGGAATTCCGCGAAGACTGTACCTTCCCGTTCGTCATCCAAGCCTACGACGAGTAAGAGCCATGACAAGCGAGCGCGAGCTGGACCTGCTGATCGACGAATTGCTGGCCGATCCTCAGTACGAAGGGCACCCCCTGCGCGAGGCCCTGTACCTGAAACACCAGCAATCGCTCGACCAGCTCGCGCGCCTGGAGCGCATCGCGAAGATTTCCGACGGCTTCCAGTCCATGGCCCGGGCGCAGAACAGCACCCTGTCCGAGCGCTACCACAAGCAATTGCGCCAGCTGGAAAAGGTCGCGCGCATCTCCGACCGCTACCAGAACATGATGCGCGACCTGAACATCGCCCTGCGCGAAGCCTCCACCCACGACCCGCTCACCGGCATCGCCAACCGCCGCCTGCTGATGGAGCGCCTGCGCGAGGAAAGCGAACGGGCCCAGCGCAACCGCGAAACCTACGTGCTGGCCATGCTCGACGTGGACCGCTTCAAGCAGGTCAACGACACCTGGGGCCACGACATCGGCGACCGCGTGCTGGTGGAAATCGGCCGCGCCATGCAGGCCGCGCTGCGCCAGTACGACCTCTGCGGGCGCTGGGGCGGCGAGGAATTCCTCATCCTCCTCCCGGAAACCCGCCTGACCGATGCCGCCGCCATCATCGAGCGCGTGCGCAACGACATTCGCTGCCTCGTCGTACGTGTCGGCACCGAAGCCCTCTCCGTCACCGCCAGCTTCGGCGTGGCCGAACACCAGCCCGGCGAAAGCTACTCGCAGACCGTCAGCCGCGCCGACGCCGCGCTGCTGGATGCCAAGCGCAGCGGGCGGGACAAGTGCGAGTTCGCGCAGGGGTGAGCTGAAGCAGCGCACCGGTGTGCTTCACTCTTCTGGCATCTGTCGCCAGCCCCGATTAAGGTCCATGGACCGCCAGGAAAGGATGCAACATGGCTATCAAGACCCCCGTTCCCCGCCAGCAGAAGCACCTCGCCGTCCTGATTGACGCCGACAACGCCCCCGCCGCCATCGTCGAAGGGCTGTTCGAAGAGATCGCCAAGTACGGCGTCGCCAGCGTAAAGCGCATCTACGGTGACTGGACCAAGCCACAACTGGGCAAGTGGAAGCAGGTGCTGCTGGACCACTCCATCCAGCCGATGCAGCAGTTCGCCTATACCAGTGGCAAGAACGCCACCGACAGCGCGCTGATCATCGACGCCATGGACCTGCTGTACACCCGTCGTTTCGATGGCTTCTGCCTGGTCTCCAGCGACAGCGACTTCACCCGCCTGGCCGCGCGGCTGCGCGAGGAAGGGCTGACCGTCTACGGCTTCGGCGAGGAAAAGACACCCAAGCCCTTCGTCTCTGCCTGCGACAAGTTCGTCTATACGGAGATCCTGCGCGCCACGCCGGAGACGCTGGCCGAGCCGCCCGCGGCCAGCGATAGATCGGCCGCCCCTAATGTCGAAGATGCGCCCAAGCCAGCCGCCAAACCGAAACCTCAGAAGGTTCCGCTCGAATTCATCGCCAAGGTGCTTGATGACATCGCCGACGACGATGACGACTGGGTACATTTGGGCGCGCTTGGTCAGAACATCAGCAAACTGCGCCCTGCATTCGACTCACGCCTGTACGGCTTCAAGAAGCTCAGCGACCTGATCAAGGGACACCCGAAGCGCTTCGAGCTTCAGGCCAGGGGCGGTGCCAACGGTGGGAGCAAAGACTTCTACGTGCGCAACGTCAGCACCGCGCACTGAGGCGGCGCGACGAATCCGGACATCTGCCACAGCTCAACACCCGGTGCGTAGTGAGCGGCTAGAGTACCTCCAGATGACGGCCAGGGAAGCCCACATGCGCCCCCTCTTGATTTCAATGCTCATGCTACTCGCCACCAGCATTGCCCACGCCGGTACCCTGCGTTGCGGTACCAGCCTGATCAACGAAGGCGACCCGATGGACGAGGTGCTCGCCAAGTGCGGGCAGCCGGACAAGCGCGCCATCGTCCCGCCGACTCCGCCCCGACGCGGGCAGGACGGCGAGATCATCCCCGGCAGCCCGCAACTGGAAACCTGGATGTACGGCCCCGCCAACGGTGCCTATCGCTACCTGCGCTTCCGTGACACCACGCTCGAGCTGATACGGACTTCACGCAAGGAGGAAATTTGAGAGGCCTCCTCCCCCGAACGAGGGCGGTATGTGCTGGGTAGCTCCCTCAGCCGGCACGGAACGCGCCCTCTCCCTCCAAGAGAGGGCCCGGGTGACGGCTGCCCCGACACGAATGGCGCAGGTGCCGCCTCTCCCGGGGCCCAGTCTTTGTGCGCCGCACCCTTACCAAAGGCATCTACCCATCGGGGCGGCATCTCCCTAGACTGGTCGCCTTCGCCAATCCGGAGGGCACCATGCAAACCACCTTCAACTTCACCCTCGGCGTCGACCCTCGCGCGCGCGAGGTAGTCGTCCAGGGCCTGCTCGCCTACAACTTCGAGCAGATGGGCCGCAGCAACACCTACGACGACTTCGAGCTCTACGCCCGCGACGAGCAGGGCGAAGTGGTCGGCGGCATGTTCGGCCAATCGGGCATGGGCTGGCTCTACATCGACTACCTCTGGCTGCCGGGCGACCAGCGCGGCAACGGCCTCGGCGCCCAGCTCATCGCCCACGCCGAAGCGGAAGCCCGCCGCCGTGGCTGCGTAGGGGTGTTCCTCTACACCTACAGCTTCCAGGCGCCGGGCTTCTATGAGAAGCAGGGCTTCGAGCGCATGGGCGTGCTGGAAGATTGCCCGCCGGGGCATCAGCGGATTTACCTGAAGAAGCATTTCGGCTGATCGCCGATGGGGCTCGCTTCTACGCGGCGCGATGAACTCCCGTAGGAGCGGACTCCGTCCGCGATGCACTTGTAGGGCGCATAACGCCTAAAGCGTTATCCGCCGTCCTGGTCGGTGTTTCTGCGCCGCTTCGGCGTGTGCTGAGAGATTTTGTTTCGCCCCCTCGGGCGAGTCACTTTTCTCAAACGTCGGATAGCCGCCCTCACAAAAGGAACCAAAAGGGCTCGTCCCGACATCCGGGTCCGGCTTCGCCGGACTCCCCTCCTTCCGGTATCGCTCCGAGGGTCGGCGTAGAAGGGCCATCCCTGGCTCTCTTAGCGGGGACGCCTAGTCCTCTCGCGGCATCCATGCCGCTCGCCCCTCTGCGCAATACCTCCACTCGGCCTCCTGACGGGACTCTGCGCGCGCCTATGACTCTGGCTGCTTCATGCAGGACTGATCTTCGTAGGATGGCGTAGAGCGAAGCGAAACCCATCACGGCGGATAACGCTGCGCGTTATTCGCCCTACGGGTATTCATCCGGCAACGTGGGTGCAGGGATGAGCCTTCGCGGACAAGGTCCGCTCCTACGAAGGCATACGCACCGCATAGCTCTGGCTCTGGCTCTGGCTCTGGCTTTAAAGACTTCCAGGGAAATCTCCGCACGCACCGGAGCGCCCCTTCAGGAGGCCGAGTGGAATCGGAGTTTCAGGGGTTGAGCGGCATGGATGCCGCGAGAGCCGCGATGGGCCAGGGATGGCCCTTCGCGGCGGGCCCCTGAAACTTCGATGGAGCGAGGGGACCCCGGCGAAGCCGGGGCCGGATGATGGGGCAAGACCTTTGCCCACTTTGGGTCGTTTGCCAAAGTGGGTCGCCCGAGGGGGCGAAACAAAAAGTCCCCGCGCACACAGAAGCGGCGCAGAAACACCCAAACCAGAGACGAAAAGCATCGCGGACAACGTCCGCTCCTACAGTCCTCCCGGAATCGGCCGGCTTGCTGGGAAATCCGCTCCATTTCTATCCTCCCGCCGTTACATTCCGTGACCCGGGTTTGGCGACCTGGTTGTTGATAGGCGCGATTGCGCCACAAGGTGCGTGCGAAAACGGCGTAAGTTTTTGCAGGCATTCGCACAACTGCAGAATTTTCTGCAACGCTAATGGCAGATCGCGCGGGGAGACCCTCGTGTCTGCCGGGTCCTATCAACCGGTTCGCCAACCCCGCGCGGTCTGCCTCCCTTCGTTTGGCGACGCAGGTGGCAGCTCATTCAATTGATAGGAGCTCCATCCATGCACGACGCATACACCCCAACCTTCTTCACCCGCCACAAACGCTTCCTGCGCGGCGTCATGATCGACAACCAGGCCTGGTTCGTCGCCTCGGACATCGCCCGCCTGCTCGCCTACCGCTTCCCTCACAGCATCCACCACCGCTTCTACGATCACGAAGTCCGCACCGTCCAACTCGCGTACAGCACCGGCACGGAAGAGCAAACCGTGATGCTCAGCGAAGCCGCCGTATACAAGGCCCTGCTCCGCTTCGGCCACCCGAACTCGAAGCCCTCGACCGCTGGCTGACCCAGGACGTCATCCCAACCCTGCGCGACGAACGCGCACCGGAAACCGAAGCACCCCGACGCGTGATGCTCGCGTGGAATACGAAGCGATGGATGCTGAACTGGCAGGGCGGAATCTGGATGCGCTGGGAGGACGTGCTGAGACTCATCTGGTCCGACTAGCCCGAATGAAAAAGGGCCGGTCTTCCGACCGGCCCTTCTCGCTTACCTATCCACCATCAACCATTGCTGGGGAAGGCGAACTGCGCCGCTTCGTGCGACTTGCGCTGCGGCCAGCGCTGGGTGATGGCCTTGCGCTTGGTGTAGAAGCGCACGCCGTCCGGGCCGTAGGCGTGGAGGTCGCCGAACAGCGAACGCTTCCAGCCGCCGAAGCTGTGGTAGGCCACCGGTACCGGCAGCGGTACGTTGACGCCGACCATGCCGACTTCGATCTCGTCACAGAACAGGCGGGCCGCTTCGCCGTCGCGGGTGAAGATGCAGGTGCCGTTGCCGTATTCGTGGTCGTTGATCAGCTTCATGGCGTCTTCGAGGCTGTTCACGCGGACGATGCACAGGACCGGGCCGAAGATTTCTTCCTTGTAGATGGTCATCTCGGGGGTCACCTGGTCGAACAGGGTGCCGCCGACGAAGAAGCCGTTCTCGTGGCCGGCAACCTTGTAGCCACGGCCGTCGACCAGCAGCTTGGCGCCCTGCTCGACGCCGCTGTCGATGTAGCCGGTGACCTTGGCCTGCGCCACGCCAGTGACCAGCGGGCCCATGTCGAGGCCGCAGGAGGTGCCGGCGCCGATCTTCAGGCCCTTGATCTGCGGGACGATCTTGTCGACCAGCGCGTCGGCGATCTGGTCGCCCACGCAGACCGCCACGGAGATGGCCATGCAACGCTCGCCGCAGGAGCCGTAGGCCGCGCCCATCAGGGCGCTGACGGCGTTGTCCAGGTCGCAGTCGGGCATCAGTACGGCGTGGTTCTTGGCGCCGCCCAGGGCCTGCACGCGCTTGCCGCGCTTGGTGCCTTCGGAATAGATGTATTCGGCGATCGGGGTCGAGCCGACGAAGCTCAGTGCCTTGACTTCCGGGGCCTCGATCAGCGCGTCCACGGCTTCCTTGTCGCCGTGCACGACGTTCAGCACGCCCTTGGGCAGGCCGGCTTCTTCGAAGAGTTCGGCGATCAGCAGGGTGGAGCTCGGGTCACGCTCGGACGGCTTCAGCACGAAGGTGTTGCCGCAGGCGATGGCCAGCGGGTACATCCACAGCGGAACCATGGCCGGGAAGTTGAACGGGGTGATGCCGGCGACCACGCCGATGGGCTGGAAGTCACTCCAGGCGTCGATGTTCGGGCCGACGTTGCGGGTGTATTCGCCCTTGAGGATTTCCGGGGCGGCGCAGGCGTATTCGACGTTCTCGATACCGCGCTTGAGTTCGCCGGCGGCGTCTTCGAGGGTCTTGCCGTGTTCTTCGCTGATCAGCTGGCTGATGCGCTGCTCGTTGGCTTCGAGCAGTTGCTTGAAGCGGTACAGGACCTGGGCACGCTTGGCCGGCGGGGTGTTGCGCCAAGCCGGGAAGGCGGCCTTGGCGGCGTCGATGGCCTTCTGCACGGTGGCGCGGCTGGCCAGGGGGACCTTGCGCACGGCTTCGCCGGTGGACGGGTTGAAGACGTCGGCGCTGCGGCCGGTGTCGGCGATCAGTTCGCCGCCGATCAGGTGCTTGACGGTGCTCATGGGTTGTCTCTTCTCGCTTGAGTGGTTCGGGTGAAGGGCTTCAAGAGCCCCTCTCCCCAGCCCTCTCCCTGAAGGGAGAGGGGGCTTGTTCGATGTGTGGGCGGAGCCGCGTGGCTCGCCGGGCACTGCACTTTAAAAGGAGTTTCCCGGCCAAGCCTTCTCGCGTGCCCGCGCGCTCAGTGGTCGTGCGGCTGCCCGTCCTTGAGCTCGATCTCGATGAAGGCCACTTCGTGATCGCAGGGGTTGATCACGTTGTGCTCGGTACCGATCTGGCGGGTGTAGCTCTGGCCCAGGACCAGCGGCGCGCGCCGCTCGCCCTCGGGGGTTTCCAGCAGCAGCTCGCCGCCCGTCACCGGGACCACGACGTACTCCATGCCGTGGCGGTGCCAGCCGGTCTCGGCGCCAGGGGCGAAACGCCACTCGGTGACCAGGACCTTGTCGTTGTCGATCTGTACCGTGGGGACGGCCTTGGGACGCTCGCTCACTTAAGCCACCCCGTTGAGGGCATCGCCGACGGCGCTGAACAGGCGGTCCAGGTCTTCGCGCTTGGCGTTGAAGGTCGGGCCGAACTGCAGGGTGTCGCCGCCGAAGCGCACGTAGAAGCCTTCTTTCCACAGCTTCATGCTGGCTTCGAACGGACGCACGATGGCGTCGCCGTCGCGGCCGGCGATCTGGATCGCGCCGGCCAGGCCACAGTTGCGGATGTCGATGACGTTCTTCGCGCCCTTCAGGCCGTGGATGGCCTTCTCGAAGTACGGCGCCAGCTCCAGGGACTGCTGGATCAGGTTTTCCTTCTCCAGCAGGTCCAGCGCGGCGATGCCGGCGGCGCAGGCGACCGGGTGCGCGGAGTAGGTGTAGCCATGGCCGAATTCCACCGCGTATTCCGGCAGGTTCTGGCCCATGAAGGTGTCGTAGATTTCGCTGCTGGCGATCACCGCGCCCATGGGGATGGCGCCGTTGGTGACCTGCTTGGCGACGTTCATGATGTCCGGAGTCACGCCGAAGTATTCGGCGCCGGTGGCCTTGCCCATGCGGCCGAAGGCGGTGATCACTTCGTCGAAGATCAGCAGGATGTTGTGCTGGTCGCAGATTTCGCGCAGGCGCTGCAGGTAGCCCTTCGGCGGTACCAGTACGCCGGCGGAACCGGACATCGGCTCGACGATGACGGCGGCGATGTTGGACGCGTCATGCAGTTCGATCAGCTTGAGCAGCTCGTTGGCCAGCTCGACGCCGCCGGTCTCGGCCATGCCCGGAGTGAAGGCCATGCCCGGCTGCAGGGTGTGCGGCAGGTGGTCGACGTCCATCAGCTGGCCGAACATCTTGCGGTTGCCGCCGATGCCGCCCAGGGAGGTGCCGGCGACGTTCACGCCGTGGTAGCCACGGGCGCGACCGATCAGCTTGGTCTTCTGCGACTGGCCTTTGATGCGCCAGTAGGCACGGGCCATCTTGATGGAGGTGTCGGCGCACTCGGAACCCGAGCCGGTGAAGAACACGTGGTTCAGGTTGCCGGGGGTCATCTGGGCGATCTTCTCGGCCAGCTTGAAGGACAGCGGGTGGCCGTACTGGAAGCCCGGGGAGTAGTCGAGGGTGGTCAGCTGCCTGGACACCGCGTCGGCGATTTCCTTGCGCGAGTGGCCGGCGCCGCAGGTCCACAGGCCGGAGAGGCTGTCGTAGATCTTGCGGCCCTTGTCGTCGACCAGGTAGCTGCCTTCTGCGCCGACGATGATGCGCGGGTCCTTGTGGAAGTTGCGGTTGGCGCTGAAGGGCATCCAGTGGGCCTTCAGGTTCAGTTCGCTGGCCACCGACGGGGTGACGTTCACGTGCTGGTTCATGGAGCTTGTCCTCGACGACAGTCTTGTTGGGCGCGCAGGCCGCGTCGGGCCTGGTGTATTAGGACTAGATTGGGCCTGACTAAACGTGAGTTAAAGCCTATTCTTCTCACGTTCAGTTTCGAATCGGTAAAACTAAAATGGCAAAATCCCGCGCCCCCTCCCTGGGCCAGGTCAGCGACTTCGAGATCCGCCTGCTGCGGATCTTCAAAACCATAGTCGAGTGCGGCAGCTTCTCGGCCGCGGAAAGCACGCTGGGCATCAGCCGCTCGGCCATCAGCCTGCACATGGGCGACCTGGAGAAACGTCTGGGCATGCGCCTGTGCCAGCGCGGCCGCGCCGGCTTCGCCATGACCGACGAGGGCCGCGAGGTGTACCGCGCCACCCAGTCGCTGCTGGCGGCGCTGGAGGGCTTCCGCGCAGAAGTGAACGAGCTGCACCAGCACCTGCGCGGCGCGCTGAACATCGGCATCATCAACAACCTGGTGACCCTGCCGCAGATGCGCATCACCCACGCCTTGCGCACCCTGAAGGCCAGCGGGCCGGGGGTGCGGATCAATATCGGCATGACCACGCCCAACGAGATCGAGCTGGGCGTGCTCGACGGACGCCTGCACGTGGGCGTGGTGCCGCTGATCAGTCCGCTGTCGGGGCTGGAGTACTCCTCTCTCTATGAAGAACGCTCGTTGCTGTACTGCAGCCGCGAACACCCGCTGTTCGAGCGCGACGACGCGAGCATCACGGTGGAGGAGGTACACGCCTGCGATGCCGTGGCGCCGAGCTATCGCATCCCCGCCGAGGCGCAGGAGCGGCATCAGGAACTGCGCGGCGGCGCCAATGCCTCCGACCGCGAGGGCATGGCCTTCCTGATCCTCACCGGCAGCTATATCGGCTACCTGCCCGACCACTACGCCGCCGACTGGGTCGCCCAGGGCCGCATGCGGGCGCTGCGGCCGGAGCGCTTCCACTACGACATCCCGCTGACCGTGGTGACCCGCAAGGGCCGCCGGCCGAACCTGGTGCTGGAGCGGTTCCTGGAGGCGGTGGCGGAGAGTCGCTGATCCGTACCCGTAGGGCGTATAGCGCTCCGCGTTATACGCCGATTGGCCTTGGCTTCAGGGCATTCCGAGATCAGCCACGGAGCTGCGATAGGGCGAGGTGTATCGGCGTACAACCGCGAACGGTTGTACGCCCTACGCGGCTGGCCCAAAGCCCGGAAAAACCGCCTACAGCGCCCTGCCCACATCCTGCCTATCCAATTTGTCATCCCAGCCACCAAAAATCCTATACCCCCGCCCTTTCGGCCCTCATGCCGCGTGGCTTGCGGCCCGACAGCTTTTCCCTAGCCAGCGACTACAAAAAACATAATTTCGCTATTGCCAGCCTCTGAACAGAATGCGCCCAAGCACCTCGCTACTAGCCGCAACAAGCAGAACAACGAGATCAGAGTCAGAGGAAGCAAGCCATGACCGAGCTGAATCCGAACGCCTTCGCCAAGAAGTCGCTCGATAACCTGGAAATCGATACGCTGGTCGTTGGCGCCGGTCAGGCCGGCGTGGCCATGAGCGAGCACCTGACCAGCCTGGGCGTACCGCACATCGTGCTCGAGAAGAGCCGCATCGCCGAAGCCTGGCGCACCGGCCGCTGGGACTCCCTGGTCGCCAACGGCCCGGCCTGGCACGACCGCTTCCCGAACATGGAATTCTCCGTCGGCCCGGACGAGTTCCCGGCCAAGGAGCAGGTAGCGGACTACTTCGTCGCCTACGCCAAGCAGTTCAACGCGCCGATCCACACCGGCGTGGAAGTGAAGAAGGTGACCCGCAACAACGGCCGTCCCGGCTTCACCGTGGAAACCTCCGAAGGCACCCTCCAGGCCCTGCGCATCGTTTCCGCCACCGGCCCGTTCCAGCGCCCGGTGATCCCTGCCATTGCGCCGAAGACCGAGAGCCTGCAGCAGATCCACTCGGCCCAGTACTACAACCCGCAGCAGCTGCCCGAAGGCGCCGTGCTGGTGGTGGGCGCCGGCTCCTCCGGCGTGCAGATCGCCGACGAGCTGAACCGCGCCGGCAAGAAGGTCTTCCTCTCCGTGGGCGCCCATGACCGTCCGCCGCGCTCCTACCGCAACCGCGACTTCGTCTGGTGGCTGGGCGTGCTCGGCCTGTGGGACGCCGAGGAAGTGCAGCCGGGCCGCGAGCACGTGACCATCGCCGTGAGCGGCGCCCGTGGCGGCGAGACCATCGATTTCCGCCGCCTGGCCAACGAGGGCATCACCCTGGTCGGCCTGACCAAGGCCTTCGAAGGTGGCAAGGTGACCTTCCAGGACGACCTGCTGAAGAACCTCAAGGCGGGCGACGAGAACTACCTGGGCCTGCTGGACGCCGCCGATGCCTACATCGAGCGCAACGGCCTGGACCTGCCGGAAGAGCCGGAGGCCCGCAGGGTCTACCCGGACGCCGAGTGCGTGCGCAACCCGATCCTGGAACTGGACCTGGCCGCCGCCGGCATCACCTCGATCATCTGGGCCACCGGCTACGCCGTGGACTTCGACTGGCTGCAGGTCGATGCCTTCGACGAGAAGGGCAAGCCCAAGCACCAGCGTGGCGTATCCCGCGAGCCGGGCGTGTACTTCGTCGGCCTGCCGTGGCTGTCGCGCCGGGGTTCCTCGTTCATCTGGGGTGTCTGGCACGACGCCAAGCACGTGGCCGGCCACATCGCCACCCAGCGTAAATATGTCGAATACCAGGACGCTTCGCAGCGCGAAGCCTCCGTTCAAAAAGCCGCTTCCTGGGAGTAAGAGATGCCTACCCATACTCGCATCCGCATGTTCAACACCAAGGACACCTATCCGAACCAGACCCTGGACAACGACCTCTGCCAGGCCGTACGCGCCGGCAACACCGTGTACGTACGCGGCCAGGTCGGCACCGACTTCGAGGGCAACCTGGTAGGGCTGGGCGACCCGCGCGCCCAGGCCGAGCAGGCGATGAAGAACGTCAAGCAGCTGCTCGAAGAAGCCGGCAGCGACCTGTCGCACATCGTCAAGACCACCACCTACATCATCGACCCGCGCTACCGCGAGCCGGTGTACCAGGAAGTCGGCAAGTGGCTGAAGGGCGTGTTCCCGATCTCCACCGGCCTGGTGGTGTCGGCCCTCGGCCAGCCGCAGTGGCTGATGGAGATCGACGTCATCGCGGTGATCCCGGACTGATGGACGGCTGAGGCGAAGCGGCGACGCGGGGATCCCCCTGCCTCGCCGTTTTGTCGTTTACGACGCAAGATTGATTAAGGAGCTCCCATGACCTTTTCCATCGTTGGACGCTGCGCCGAAACCGGCCAGCTGGGTATCGCCATCAGCTCCTCGAGCATTGCCGTGGGCGCTCGTTGCCCCTGGGTTCGCGCCGGCGTTGGCGCGGTGGCCACACAGAACGTCACCCTGCCGGCCCTCGGCCCGCAGATCCTCGACCTGCTGGAGACCGGCCTGGAGCCGGGCGCGGCGCTGGACAAGGCGCTGTCGAGCAACGGCTACAGCCAGTACCGCCAGGTGACCGTGATCGACCAGCACGGCAAGGTCGCGCTGTTCACCGGCAGCGAAGCGCTGGGCGTGAACCACGCGGTGGCCGGCGAGAACTGCGTGGCGGCGGGCAACCTGCTGTCCTCCACGTCGATCATGGAAGCCATGACCAAGGCATTCGAGCAGGCCGACGGCTGCCTGGCCGAACGCCTGCTGGCGGCCATGCAGGCGGCGATGGCCGCCGGTGGCGAAGCCGGCCCCGTGCATTCGGCGGCGATGAAGGTGGTGGGCGATCTGGTCTGGCCGATCGTCGACCTGCGCGTAGACTGGGCCGACGAGGCGCCGATCGATGAGCTGGAGAAGCTCTGGATCGCCTACAAGCCGCAGCTGCAGGACTATCTCACCCGCGCCCTCGACCCGACCAAGGCGCCGAGCTACGGCGTACCGGGCGACGAGTAACGCCGTACCTCGCCTGCGAGAGCCCCTCTCCCTAACCCTCTCCCTGAAGGGAGAGGGGACAGATCGGCGCAGGATGAAACAGAGCTGTCAGCCGGTAAGGACAGCTCCCTCTCCCTTCAGGGAGAGGGCGGGGGAGAGGGTAGCCGCGCGTGCATTGAAGTACTGCATCGCCAAAGAACGCTCTGAAGCAGGACCCGACCATGTCTACCAGCCGTGAAATCCTCGCCAAGCTGATCGCCTTCGACACCGTCAGCCGCAATCCCAACCTGGCGCTGATCGAATACATCCGCGACTACCTCGCAGGTCTAGGCGTCGAGAGCGAGCTGTTCTACGACGCCGAAGGCGGCAAGGCCAACCTCTACGCCACCCTCGGCCCGCGGGATCGCGGCGGCGTATGCCTGTCCGGGCATACCGACGTGGTGCCGGTGGACGGGCAGAACTGGACGGTCCCGCCGTTCGAGCTGACCGAGCGCGACGGTCGCCTCTACGGCCGTGGCACGGCGGACATGAAGGGCTACATCGCCTGCGTGCTGGCGGCGGTTCCGGCCTTCCTCGCCCAGCCGTTGCGCCTGCCGGTGCACCTGGCCTTCTCCTATGACGAAGAAGTCGGCTGCCTGGGCGTGCGCTCGCTGATCGCCGCATTGGAGCAGCGCAAACACAAGCCGATGGTCTGCATCATTGGCGAGCCCACCGAACTCAAGCCGGTGCTGGGGCACAAGGGCAAGCTGGCGATGCGCTGCAACGTCCATGGCGCGGCCTGCCACTCGGCCTATGCACCGCAGGGCGTGAACGCCATCGAGTACGCGGCCAGGCTGATCGGCCGCCTCGGCGAGATCGGCACCCGCCTGGCGGAGCCTGCGCGCCACGACCCGCGCTTCGATCCGCCCTACTCCACCGTGCAGACCGGCGTTATCAATGGCGGCCGCGCGCTGAACATCGTGCCCGCCGAATGCCAATTCGATTTCGAAGTGCGCGCGCTGCCCAGTGACGACCCGCAACAGGTCGCCGATGACCTGCGCGCGTTTGCCGAGACCGAACTGCTGCCGAAGATGCGCGCAGTGAAGGCCGAGGCGGACATCCGCTTCACCCCGCTGTCCGCCTACCCGGCACTGGCCACCGACCCGCAGACCGAGGCGGCCGACCTGATCGCCCTGCTCAGCGGCTCCCGCGAGTTCTCCACCGTGGCCTATGGCACCGAGGGCGGGCTGTTTGACCAGGTCGGCATTCCCACCGTGGTCTGCGGCCCCGGCAGCATGGACCAGGGGCACAAGCCGGACGAGTTCGTCAGCCTGGAGCAGCTGGCGAAGTGCGACGCGATGATGGCGCGCCTGGCAGAGTGGCTGCGCGGCTGATGTGAGCAAAGCCGCGCGCGAGGTGTGCATCGCGTAGGAGCAACTGTCTTCTTCCGGGTAGTCCGTGCCGATGCCTACCCCTCACCCCATCCCTCTCCCTCAGGGAGAGGGGGCAGTCCGAGCCGGCTGACGCGAAGGTTTCATCCTGCACCAAACGGTCCCCTCTCCCCCTGGGAGAGGGTTAGGGTGAGGGCCAAACCGAGCGCAGATGCATCTCGTACAAGCGGACCTTGCCCGCGAAATCCCGACGCCGTGCCACGGCCATCGCGGATAAGATCTGCTCCTACAGGTGAGGCGCAACGCCGTCAGGCAAACGCCGCGCGCAACTCGTCCATGCTCGCGAAGTAATGCGCCGGGCTTTCCGCCAGCAGCTCTTCACGGCTGCCGAAGCCGTATCCAACGCCTGCGGCAGACAGGCCGTTGCGATGGGCGCCGATCAGGTCGTGCTTGCGGTCGCCGATCATCAGCGTCTGCTGCGGGTCCAGCCCTTCGAGGCCCAGCAGGTGCTCGATCAGCTCGACCTTGTTGGTGCGCGTGCCGTCCAGCTCGCTGCCGTAGATCACCTTGAAGTGGCGGGCGAAGTCGAAGTGCCGGGCGATCTCGGCGGCGAACACCGTCGGCTTGCTGGTGCAGATGTACAGCGTGCGGCCCTGGCCGCCGAGCAGTTCGAGCAGTTCGCCCACGCCGTCGAACACCTTGTTCTCGTACAGCCCGGTGTCCTTGAAGCGCACGCGGTAGTGGTTCACCGCCTCCCAGGCGCGCGCCTCGTCGAAGTCGTAGGTGCTCATGAAGCACTGCAGCAGCGGTGGGCCGATGAAGTGTTCGAGCTGGCGCAGGTCGGGTTCGTCGATGCCGAGCTGGGCGAGGGCGTACTGGATCGAGCGGGTGATGCCTTCACGCGGGTCGGTGAGGGTGCCGTCGAGGTCGAAGAGGATGTTCTGGTAATGCATGGGATCAGCGTCCGGCCGCGAAAGTCGGGCGGCAAGGATACTGCGCATGGTCGCCTGCGCGAAGCGTCAGGCGCCGAATGTCGCGCTCAGGGTGCGGATCCCTGTCCCTGGCGCAGCACACGAATCCCGCCGCTGGCGTCGATGGGCGGAGGCGGCGTGGCGCCAAAGGACTGAACGTCTTCAGTCCCCTCCCCATCCTCCACCGGTTGCGCCAGCTGCCCCGTCAGGCTTTGCCGGACCCGTCCGCCGAGGTAGTCGACACCCGCCATCACGCCGCCCTGCGGGTCATGCATCAGCGCCAGCCACTGTTCGTCGAAGGCTTCGTTGATCTCCTTGCGCAACTGGCTTTCCACCTCGGGCCGGTCGTGGTCGTTGCTGCTCAGGCTGAACAGGGTGAAAGCCACCGAGATGATCGAACCGGCGACCTTGCCGGCCGCGCTGGCGACTACCCCGGCGATGCTGCGATTGCGCAGCTCGTTGACCAGCTTGGCACTGGTTCGCTGGGCCACCGGCGAAACCCCGCTGACCTTGGTGCCGGCGCCCGCCTTGCCCGCCGCCTTGCGAATCGCCTGCATCAGCGCGGCGAAGGCCGGCAGTTCGCCGACGTCCTTGGCGCGCACCACGTCATACAGCGAAGCGTCGCGGCTCGACGGCGGACCGAGGGAAATCGCCGGAATGCCCCTCAGGTGCTCGTCGAAGGCCTTCTGCGGCACGCCGCGGCGCTGGGGAATCGCACCGAGGGCCTCCACCAGCTCGCCGATGTAACGCCGGGCGGCGGTTTCCATGATGGAATCGGGATCGAGTTCCTTCGCTACCGGCACCAGCACCTGCTGGTGGTATTCCTCCTGCAGGTAGGCCGCCAACCGATCCACCGTGGGATCAAGATCGCCCTGGGAGCCCATCTTGTACCAGGCGACCTTCATGCTCAGCCATTGCTGCGTCCAGTAGCTGGAAAACCAGGGGATGAACTTGCTGTCGGTGCGCTGGTAGACCAGGTCCATCCAGTGCTCCATGGCACCTTCGGCGTAGGCGCGGGCCTGGGACGTGGCATTGAGGGAGGCGGCGCCGATGTCGGCGTCCACCTGCCGCCAGGTGGCCTCGCTGACCGGACCGACAGGCTCGGGGGGGCGATGGGAACAACCGGCCAGCGCCAGCAGAAGCAACATGAGGACACCGCACCGTCGCCAGGGCGCCCCGATGGCACTGCAGAAACACAGACTGTTCATGGCCGCTCGCCGGCTCGACGGCGTCCGAAGGACCTGCCGCCCGCTCCTGACCCTGGCCGGGCACACAGAGCGCCCGGTCGTCCAGGCTTCAGTATAGGGCCGTGCATCGGCGCCAGCGGGCCGTCCGGCGGTTCCCGGCGAACGGCCCGCTGGCAACCGGAAGATGCTGTCGATTGACCTGCGTTGAGGCCGGTCGCCCGCAGGGCGGCTAGTCTGTAGCGCATCACCGCAAGGAATCCGCCGTGACCGACATCCCATTCACTCCCCGGAGGGAGCGCCACTACCGTGCTTGACCGCTATGGCCTGCTGGAAGTGATGCGCGCCTCGCGCCTGACCCAGTTCCCGATCAGCCCCGTACTGCGCGAAACCCATGGCCTAAAGGGGCGCCTGACGTTCTTCCTGCTGCTGGCCGGGGCCCTGGTGTTCACCTTCACCAGTCTCGGCCAGGACATTCGCGCCAGCGGCACACCGCTGCAAGCGGGCTGGCCGACGCTGGTCCTGGTCGTCGCCCTGCTGGTGGCGCTGGGCTTCGAATTCATCAACGGCTTCCACGACACGGCCAACGCCGTGGCCACGGTGATCTACACCAACGCGCTGCCGCCGCGTTTCGCGGTGGCCTGGTCGGGACTGTGGAATTTTCTCGGCGTGCTCTTCTCCAGCGGCGCGGTGGCCTTCGCCATCGTCTCGCTGCTGCCGCTGGACCTGTTGCTGAAGGTGGACAGCAACGCGGGCCTGGCGATGATCTTCGCCCTGCTGATCGCCTCGATCCTGTGGAACCTCGGCACCTGGTGGCTGGGACTGCCGGTGTCCTCGTCGCACACGCTGATCGGCTCCATCGTCGGCATCGGCCTGGCCCACGGCGCGATGGCCGGACACCTGGGCCTGTCCGGCAGTGCCTGGTCGCAGTTGCTGACGGTGGGCTATGCCCTGCTGCTGTCGCCGGTGGTCGGCTTCTTCAGCGCCTTCGTCCTGCTGCGGGTGATGAGCGCGGGCATCCGCAATCGCGCGCTGTTCCGCTCGCCCGAAGGGCGCACGCCGCCGCCCTGGTGGATTCGCGGATTGCTGATCGTCACCTGCACCGGGGTTTCCTTCGCCCATGGCTCGAACGACGGTCAGAAAGGCATCGGCCTGATCATGCTCATCCTGATTGCCACCGTTCCCCTGGCGTTCGCCGTGGATCGCGGCCACTCCCCGGAACAGTCCCGCCAGTTGCTGGGCCTGGCCCAGGCCAGCCAGGCACAACTGCAACATGCCGGCGGCGCCGCCAGTGGCGATCCGCGCCAGGTGCTGCTGGCCTATCAGGAGGACGCGCGCGTCGATGCGGGCCTGCTACCGGCGCTGGGCGCGGTCATCGGCGATGTCGCCGCGCGCCTGGAGCGGCACGGCGAGATGGCGAAGGTCCCCGGCGAGGAGGTACAGGCCCTGCGCAACGACCTGTACCTGAGCCTGGAGACCATCCGTCTGCTCGACCACAGCGAACAGCAGGTCGACCTGGAAACCTGGAGCACCCTGCAGGCACTGCGCAGCGAAGGCGAACGGACGATCCGCTTCATTCCCCTGTGGGTGAAGGTGGCCGTCGCCCTGGCGCTGGGCCTGGGCACCCTGGTGGGCTGGCGGCGCATCGTCACCACCGTCGGCGAAGGCATCGGCAAGACGCCAATGACCTACGCCCAGGGCGCCGCCGCACAACTGGTGGCGATGCTCACCATCGGCGCGGCGGACGGCTTCGGCCTGCCGGTGTCGACCACCCACGTGCTGTCCTCCGGCGTGGCGGGCACCATGGCCGCCAACGGCAGCGGCCTGCAATGGCCGACCATCCGCAACATGCTGCTGGCCTGGGTGCTCACCCTGCCGGCGGCCATCGGGCTCGCGGCGGGGTTGTACTGGGTGTTCGCGCGGGTGCTTTGATCGTTTCGCGGACAGAGTCCGCTCCTACGAGATGCATCTGCGCTCGGGTCGGCCCTCACCCTAACCCTCTCCCAGGGGGAGAGGGGACCGTCCGGTGCAGGATGAAAGCACTATGTCAGCCGGCACGATCTGGCTCCCTCTCCATGAGGGAGAGGGCTGGGGTGAGGGGGAAAGCCCTGGCACAGATTCAGCCGGGACAAGACAGTTGCTCCTACAACAGCTCCTCAACCAGCATGGTCGTAGGGCGTACAACCGTTCGCGGTTGTACGCCGACTCACCGATCCCAGCGCGCCTTCATGGCCAACCTCGAAGCGCGCTGGAACCAGGATCAATCGGCGTATAACGCGGAGCGTTATACACCCTACAGGCGTGAATCCGACCACCGGGCGGTTCACGCTGGCTGTGGAAAACTCCGTGGATTACTGTATTTATATACAGCATTCTTTCAGAGCCTTCCCACATGACCTTCCAGCTCCCACCCCGCGGCCGTGGCACCGCCAGCAATCCGCACAACCGTTTCGCGCCGACCACCTCGGTGCCTGTGGATAACGACTGGTTCGACGAGGTCCCCAGGCCCCAGGTGACCGAAATCCGCACCGAGCTGGCAAAGACCGTGATCTCTCGCAACCAGTCGCCAGACCTGCCCTTCGACCGCTCGATCAACCCCTATCGCGGCTGCGAGCATGGCTGCATCTACTGCTACGCGCGGCCCAGCCACGCCTACTGGGACCTGTCGCCAGGATTGGATTTCGAGACGAAGCTCATCGCCAAGAGCAACGCCGCCGAGGTGCTGGAGCAGGAATTGAGCAGGAAGGGCTACGTCTGCGCGCCGATCAACCTGGGCGCCAACACCGACCCCTACCAACCCATCGAGCGCCAGCAGCGCCTGACCCGGCAGATCCTCGACGTGCTGCTGCGCTTCCGCCATCCGGTGACCATCGTCACCAAGGGCTCGCTGATCCTGCGCGACCTCGACCTGCTGGCCGAACTGGCGAAGCTGAACCTGGTCGGGGTGATGATCAGCCTGACCACCCTGGACGATGAACTCAAACGCATCCTCGAACCCCGCGCCGCCGCACCCTCGGCGCGCTTGCGGGCGATCCGCGTGCTGCGCGAACAGGGCATTCCGGTGGGGGTTCTGTGTTCGCCGATGATTCCGATGATCAACGACCGCGAGCTGGAAGCGCTGCTGGAAGCGGCGCACGACGCCGGCGCGCAAAGCGCCAGCTACATGCTGCTGCGCCTGCCGCGGGAAGTCGGGCCGCTGTTCGAGGAATGGCTGGCGGCGCATTACCCGCAGCGCGCCAACCATGTGATGAGCCTGATCCGCCAGGTGCGCGGCGGGGAAATCTATGACAGCCGCTTCGGCCACCGCTTCCGTGGCGAGGGGCCGTTCGCCGAGTTGCTGGCCAAGCGCTTCGAGGTCGCCCTGCGCCGCCTCGGTCTGAACCGCCGTGGCGGCTTCGGCCTGGACTGCACGGCGTTCGCGCCACCGCGTAGCCAGATGAGTCTGTTCTGACGCATTGCGGGAAAATTCGACGAGCGCAACGACATCACGACAACATCGTAACGCCATGATAGCTTGCCGATATCATCGCTGAATATCGGCGAAACATCATGCAAAAGCTCATGCCAGAGCGGTTTTTAATTTTGGTTTAATCTTCCTTCTCTAGGGTTTGAGCACAAAGTGACTTACCGGTCACGACAGATTTTTTCCCACGGCTGTGCCTTTTCTCCCTGGGGAGAGCGTCGGCTGACGTGGGAAAATTCTTCGTCATTCTTCGAGGCTGATACATGAACGACAAAACGCACGGTGAGGATCACGCCCACGAATCTGCTGATGAGGCGCTTCGCCATATCGTCGAGGGCTTCCGTCAATTCCGTCATGAGGTCTTCCCGCAGCAGGAAGAGCTGTTCAAGAAGCTGGCCCACGCGCAGAACCCGCGTGCCATGTTCATCACCTGCGCCGACTCGCGCATCGTTCCGGAGCTGATCACCCAGAGTTCGCCGGGCGACCTGTTCGTTACCCGCAACGTCGGCAACGTCGTGCCGCCTTACGGCCAGATGAACGGCGGCGTGTCCACCGCCATCGAGTTCGCGGTCATGGCCCTGGGCGTGCAGCACATCATCGTCTGCGGTCACTCCGACTGCGGCGCGATGAAAGCGGTGCTGGCGCCCCAGACGCTGGAAGGCATGCCGACGGTAAAAGCATGGCTGCGCCACGCCGAAGTGGCTCGCACCGTGGTCGCGCAGACCTGTGGCTGCGCCAGCCATGAGCACCTGGGCATCCTCACCGAGGAGAACGTGGTGGCCCAGCTGGATCACCTGAAGACTCACCCCTCGGTAGCGGCGCGCCTGGCGTCCGGCCAGCTGTTCATCCACGGCTGGGTGTACGACATCGAGACCAGCGCCATCAAGGCCTACGACGCCCAGGAAGGCCGCTTCCGCGCCCTCGACGGCGAAGGCCCGACGCCCAACGCCACTCCGCGCCCGCGTTACTCCCCTCAGTAAAAAGCTTCCAGGGGCGCGGCGGCCCTCAGAACAAACGCCGCGCCCCGCGTCTGACTTGATCCCTGCCTGAGGCGAGCGCCGCCACCGCGTTCGCCGCCCCGTTGAATTGCGCGTGTCGATGCGGTCGAGGCCGTCATCGTGGGCTTTCGCGTGCCCGAAAAATGCCCGAAGGAGAACAGCGCCATGTCGGCTTCCCACTCTGTTGCATCCGGATTTTCCCAACTGCGCCAAGCGCTGCCACGCGACCTGCTCGCGTCGGTGGTGGTCTTTCTCGTCGCCCTGCCGTTGTGCATGGGCATCGCCATCGCCTCGGGCATGCCGCCCGCCAAGGGGCTGGTGACGGGCATCATCGGCGGCCTCGTCGTCGGCTTTCTCGCCGGCTCGCCGCTGCAGGTCAGCGGCCCGGCGGCGGGCCTTGCGGTGCTGGTCTTCGAGCTGGTGCGCACCCACGGCATGGCCATGCTCGGGCCGATACTGCTGCTGGCCGGTGCGCTACAGCTGCTCGCGGGCCGGCTGCGCCTGGGCTGCTGGTTCCGCGTGACCTCGCCGGCCGTCGTGTATGGCATGCTCGCGGGTATCGGCATTCTCATCGTGCTGTCGCAGGTACATGTGATGCTGGACCTCAAGCCGCAGGCATCCGGGCTGGATAACCTGCTGGCTTTCCCGACGGCGCTGCTGTCCGAGGCGAGCGGGTTCGACGCGGCGATGCTCGGGCTGGGCACCATGGCCTGCATGGCGCTGTGGGACCGCTTCAAACCGAGCCGGCTGCGCATGCTACCCGGCGCGTTGCTTGGCGTGAGCCTGGCAACGGCGGCGAGCATGGTGTTTCACCTCGACGTACTGCGCGTGAACGTGCCGCAGAACCTCGGCGACGCCATCGACTGGCTGCGGCCCGCGGACCTTGGTGCGCTGCTCGATCCGACGCTGTTGCTGGCCGCCGTGGTGGTGGCCTTCATCGCCAGCGCCGAGACGCTGCTTTCCGCCGCCGCGGTGGACCGCATGCACAGCGGCCCGCGCTCGGACATGGACCGCGAACTGAGCGCCCAGGGCGTGGGCAACATGCTCTGCGGGCTGGTCGGCGCGCTGCCGATGACCGGGGTGATCGTGCGCAGCTCGGCCAACGTGCAGGCCGGCGCGCGCAGCCGCGCCTCGGCGATCCTCCACGGGCTGTGGCTGCTGGCGTTCGTCGCTCTGCTGGGCGGGCTGCTGCGGCAGATCCCCGTTGCAAGCCTCGCCGGCGTGCTGGTCTACACCGGCATCAAGCTGGTGGACCTCAATGCGCTGCGCTCACTGGGCCGCTACGGGCGGATGCCGGTGCTGGTCCATGCGGCCACCGCGCTGGCCATCGTCGCCACCGACCTGTTGACCGGCGTACTGCTGGGCTTCGCGCTGACAGTGCTGAAGCTGGTGTTCAAGGCCGCGCGGCTGAAGATCCAGCTGCGCTACGACGACGAGGGCAACGGTGCGGAACTGCGACTGGTCGGCGCGGCGACTTTCCTGAAGGTGCCGGCGCTGTCCAGGGTGTTGCAGTCGGTGAAGCCCGGAACGCACCTGCGTGTGCCGCTGCAGCACCTGAGCTACATCGACCACGCCTGCATGGAATTGCTGGAGGATTGGGGACGCACTGCCGCGGCCAGCGATTGCCGGCTCTGCATCGAAGGCAACGGCCTGCGGCGCCGCGTGGAAGGACGGGTGCGCGCGCTGCAAGGCGCGAGCTGACCCCTCAGTCGCGGCCCAGCTCCAGTTCGACGCCGAACTGCCGCGACAGGCATGGCCACTGCTGCCAGGCCATCACCACCTGCGGGTCGTTCAGGCGCGCGCGGTAGCTCTGCGCCGTGTCCGAGGCGAAGGTGCTTTCGTCGAGCATGCCGTCGACCGCGTGGTGCACGGCTTCATCCAACTGGTTGGCGAAGGGCTCGCCGATCAGCTGGTGCGCCACCAGGTTCGCCACCGTGGTGTCCAGCGGGATCAGCGGCTGGTTGAAGTGGGCGATGTAGCGGTCGTTCACTTCCTCCACCAGGCGATGGGCGAGGTAGGCCTCGTCCAGCAGCGCATCGAGTCCGTCATGGCCGTCGAGCAGGGCTGGCGGGGTGAGGAAGAATTGCTCGGCGAGTTTGAGCACCGGCTTGATGCGGTCCTCGATACCCGCCTCGCGGGCCACGGCGTTGGCCGCGTCGAGAAAATCCGGCACCTGTTCGATGTAGGCGTGAACGAAACGGGTCAGCGTACCGCTGGGGTCTTCACCGGCGAGCGCGATGCTCTTGTGCAGGCTCTGCAGTTGGCTCTGGATCAGGCGGGCGAGATGGCCGTGGCGGGACTCGAGCAGATGGGCATTACGGATCAGCTCACGCAGTGCAGCGGTATTCATGACAACTCCAAGACAACGGGTTTGGAACGTGAAGAAAGACCTTAGCCGGCGTCCGGCTGCAGCTAAGACGCGATTGTCATATTCATGAAGTGTTTATGCCGTCCAGGCATATCACACCGCCACCATGGTACTCCAAAGCCGCGCCGGCCGTGGCTTTGAGATCACTCTTCGGTCTTTAGAAACGGTTTTTTACTCTGCGTTGTTATGTCGCAAGCCGTGTCTATACTCCGACTCGACACACGAAAAACCTGATGGACCCGGCCTGCCCTGCGTGCGCCGAGGTAATGACGGTCAAAGTCAGTTGTCTTGGCGGTCGCTCCCTTGGCCGTTGGTGAGTTCAGGCTCGCAACCTCTCTGGAACGAGGGGTTGCAGCCGGGGCGCAATGCCGGCGGGATAAAAACAACGATAAGGGGAACCCGAATGCTGCGACATCCACGAGTCTGGATGGGCTTCCTTTTGCTCTTGGCTTTCAGTCAGGCAAACGCCGCCTGGACGGTCAACATGGCCCCCGGTGCGACGGAAGTCAGCCGTAATGTCTTCGACTTGCACATGACCATCTTCTGGATCTGCGTGGTCATCGGCATCATCGTGTTCGGCGCGATGTTCTGGTCGATGATCGTCCACCGCCGGTCCACCGGGCAGCAGCCCGCGCATTTCCACGAAAGCACCACGGTGGAAATCCTCTGGACCATCATTCCCTTCCTGATCCTGGTGGTGATGGCCGTCCCGGCCACCCGGACGCTGATCCACATGTACGACACCTCGGAGCCCGAGCTGGACGTGCAGGTCACCGGCTACCAGTGGAAGTGGCAGTACAAGTACCTGGGCCAGGACGTGGAGTTCTTCTCCAACCTGGCCACCAGCCAGGAGCAGATCCACAACAAGGCCGACAAGGACGAGCACTACCTGCTGGAGGTGGATAACCCGCTGGTGCTGCCGGCCGGGGTCAAGGTGCGCTTCCTGGTCACCTCCAGCGACGTGATCCACTCCTGGTGGGTGCCGGCCTTCGCGGTCAAGCGCGACGCCATTCCCGGCTTCGTCAACGAGGCCTGGACCAAGGTCGACAAGCCCGGCATCTACCGTGGCCAGTGCGCCGAGCTGTGCGGCAAGGACCACGGCTTCATGCCCATCGTGGTGGACGTCAAATCCAAGCCCGACTTCGACAAGTGGCTGGCCGAGCGCAAGGAAGAGGCCGCCAAGCTCAAGGAGCTGACCAGCAAGGAGTGGACGAAGGACGAGCTGGTCGCCCGTGGCGACAAGGTCTACCACACCATCTGCGCGGCCTGTCACCAGCCCGAGGGCCAGGGCATGCCGCCGATGTTCCCGGCGCTCAAGGGCTCGAAGATCGTCACCGGGCCCAAGGAGCACCATCTGGAGACCGTGTTCAACGGGGTCCAGGGCACGGCCATGGCGGCCTTCGGCAAGCAGCTCTCGGAGGTCGACATCGCTGCGGTGATCACCTACGAGCGCAACGCCTGGGGCAACAACGACGGCGACATGGTGACCCCGCAAGAAGTGGTCGCCTACAAGCAGAAGCAAAAATAAGGAGGCCGCGATGAGTGCTGTGATCGATCACCCCGACCATTCTCACGCCGGCGACCACCACCACGGCCCCGCCAAGGGTCTGATGCGCTGGGTCCTGACCACCAACCACAAGGACATTGGCACGCTTTATCTGTGGTTCGCCTTCTGCGCCTTCCTGCTCGGCGGCTCCTTCGCCATGGTGATCCGCGCCGAACTGTTCCAGCCGGGCCTGCAGATCGTGGAGCCGGCGTTCTTCAACCAGATGACCACCATGCACGGCCTGGTGATGGTCTTCGGTGCAGTGATGCCGGCCTTCGTCGGCCTGGCCAACTGGATGGTGCCGCTGATGATCGGCGCGCCGGACATGGCCCTGCCACGCATGAACAACTTCAGCTTCTGGTTGCTGCCGGCGGCCTTCGCGCTGCTGGTGAGCACCCTGTTCATGCCCGGCGGCGGCCCGAACTTCGGCTGGACCTTCTACGCGCCGCTCTCCACCACCTTCGCGCCGCACAGCGTGACCTTCTTCATCTTCGCCATCCACCTGATGGGCATGAGTTCGATCATGGGCGCGATCAACGTGATCGCCACCATCCTCAACCTGCGCGCCCCGGGCATGACGCTGATGAAGATGCCGCTGTTCGTCTGGACCTGGCTGATCACCGCCTTCCTGCTGATCGCCGTGATGCCGGTGCTGGCGGGTTGCGTGACCATGATGCTGATGGATATCCACTTCGGTACCAGCTTCTTCAGCGCGGCCGGCGGCGGCGACCCGGTGCTGTTCCAGCACGTGTTCTGGTTCTTCGGCCACCCCGAGGTGTACATCATGATCCTGCCGGCCTTCGGCGCCGTCAGCTCGATCATCCCGGCCTTCAGCCGCAAGCCGCTGTTCGGCTACACCTCGATGGTCTACGCCACCGCATCGATCGCCTTCCTCTCCTTCATCGTCTGGGCGCACCACATGTTCGTGGTCGGCATCCCGCTGGTGGGCGAGCTGTTCTTCATGTACGCGACCATGCTGATCGCCGTGCCCACCGGGGTGAAGGTGTTCAACTGGGCGTCGACCATGTGGCAGGGCTCGCTGACCTTCGAGGCGCCGATGCTGTTCGCCGTGGCCTTCGTCATCCTGTTCACCATCGGCGGCTTCTCCGGCCTGATGCTGGCCATCGCCCCGGCGGACTTCCAGTACCAGGACACCTACTTCGTGGTGGCGCACTTCCACTACGTGCTGGTGCCAGGGGCGATCTTCGGCATCTTCGCCTCGGTGTACTACTGGATTCCCAAGTGGACCGGGCACATGTACGACGAGAGTCTCGCCAAGCTGCACTTCTGGATGAGCTTCATCGGCATGAACCTGGCGTTCTTCCCGATGCACTTCGTGGGCCTGGCGGGCATGCCGCGACGGATTCCGGACTACAACCTGCAGTTCGCCGACTTCAACATGGTCTCGTCCATCGGCGCCTTCATGTTCGGCACCACGCAGCTGCTGTTCCTGTTCATCGTCATCAAGTGCATCAAGGGCGGCAAGCCGGCCCCGGCCAAGCCATGGGATGGCGCCGAAGGCCTGGAGTGGACGATTCCTTCGCCCGCGCCGTACCACACCTTCAGCACGCCTCCGGAAGTGAAGTAAGGGCTTACCTGCAGGAGCGCGCTTGCTCGCGAACCGGCCTCCCCCAGAGGCCATGGCTTCAAGTGGTTCGCGAGCAAGCTCGCTCCTACAGAGGAGGAATCCCATGAGCGACGGCAACATCGAAACGCGCAAGCTGGTGACCCGGCTGGTCATTGCCGTGGTCGCCATGTTCGCCTTCGGCTTCGCCCTGGTGCCGCTGTACGACGTGATGTGCAAGGCGCTGGGCATCAACGGCAAGACCTCCGGCAGTGCCTACCGGGACGACGGCCAGGTGGTCGATCAGTCGCGCGAGGTGAAGATCCAGTTCGTCGCCAACAACAACATCGACATGGTCTGGGAATTCCACCCCGAGGCCGAGCAACTGGTGGTGCATCCGGGCGCGGTGAACCAGATGCTGTTCGTCGCCCGCAACCCCACCGACAAGCCGATGACCGCCCAGGCGATCCCGAGCATCGCGCCGTCGGTAGCGGCCACCTATTTCCACAAGACCGAATGCTTCTGCTTCACCCAGCAGGTCCTGCAGCCGGGCGAGCGCATCGAAATGCCGGTGCGCTTCATCGTCGACCGCGACCTGCCCAAGGATGTGCGTCACCTGACGCTGGCTTACACGCTGTTCGACATCACTGCCCGCAAGCCGCCCGTGGCCAGTAACGAGCGCTGAAAGGAACAGGAGAACAAGAACGATGACCACCCACGATCCCTATTACGTCCCCGCGCAGAGCAAGTGGCCGATCATCGCCACCATCGGCATGCTGGTGACGATGTTCGGCGTCGGCACCTGGATGAACGACATGAGTGCCGGCCATGAGAAGTCCCACGGCCCGTGGATCTTCTTCGCCGGCGGACTGATCCTGGCCTACATGCTGTTCGGCTGGTTCGGCAACGTCATCAAGGAAAGCCGTGGCGGGTTGTACAGCCCGCAGATGGACCGCTCGTTCCGCTGGGGCATGAGCTGGTTCATCTTCTCCGAGGTGATGTTCTTCGCCGCCTTCTTCGGCGCGCTGTTCTACGTGCGCCACTTCGTCAACCCGTGGCTGGGCGGCGAAGGCCACCACGGCATCTCGCACATGCTCTGGCCGCAGTTCGAGCAGGGCTGGCCGCAGCTGAGCAACCCGGACAACAAGCTGTTCCCGCCGCCCAAGGAAGTGATCGATCCGTGGAAGCTGCCGCTGATCAACACCCTGCTGCTGGTCAGCTCCAGCTTTACCGTGACCTTCGCCCACCACGCGCTGAAGAAGAACCATCGCGCCCCGCTGAAGCTGTGGCTGGCGCTGACCATCGCGCTGGGCGCCTGCTTCCTGGTGCTGCAGGCCTACGAGTATCACGAGGCCTACAGCGAACTGGGCCTGACCCTGGGCTCGGGCATCTACGGCGCGACCTTCTTCATGCTCACCGGCTTCCACGGCGCCCACGTGACCATCGGCGCGATCATGCTGACCATCATGCTGATCCGCATCCTGCGCGGGCACTTCGACGCCGAACACCACTTCGGTTTCGAAGCGGCCAGCTGGTACTGGCACTTCGTCGACGTGGTGTGGGTCGGGCTGTTCACCTTCGTTTACGTGCTGTGAGGCGGGAGAAATTGCAGGACCTGTAGGAGCGAGCTTGCTCGCGAACCGCCCAACACTGGGGCATCAGAAAAAAAAGCGTTCGCGAGCAAGCTCGAAAAGCAATGCGGAATCAGAAATGCCAGGGAGCGGGGCTGCTCAGTTGACCGCTGTAGAAGCCCCAGGCGATGAGTGCGACGGTCAGGGCGGCGAGGATCACACGAACGGTCAGGGCGTTGACCACGCGCGAACCGTGCCCTTCGTCCTTGACCAGAAAGAACAGACCACTGAACAGACTGACGACGGTCGCCAGCAACAACAGGACGATCGCAGCTTTGAGCATTACCGGCCTCCTGTCCGCGGGGGACTGGGGTTAAGGGGGATGTCTTGCAGTATAGCCAGCACGCTACTCCGCACCGTTCGAGCCGCGTGGCGCAGGCCTTCCGGCCCGGCCTTGCGCCGACGCTGGTGGTGCTCGCGCTGCTGCCGGTGCTGCTCGGCCTGGGCTGCTGGCAGCTCTCGCGCGCCGCCGAAAAGCGCACCCTGCTCACCGCCGCCGAAACCCAGCGCCAGCAGGACCCGATCTCCGCCGCCGAACTCGAACGCCTGCCACCGCGCAGCTATGTGCGGGTGCGCCTGCAGGGGCAGCTCGACGCCGAACACACCGTCCTCCTGGACAACCGCACCCGCGACGGCCGCGCCGGCGTCGAGGTGCTGCAACCCTTCTATGACCGGGCCGGCCACCAGTGGCTGCTGATCAATCGCGGCTGGACCGCCTGGCCGGATCGCCGCGTGCCGCCGCGAATCGACACGCCCGACCACGACCTGCTGCTGGACGCCTGGACCTACCTGCCGCCGCCCGCCACGCCAACCGCGCCGGTCGCCGGCTGGCCGCGCCTGGTCACCCAGGTGGACGCCCCTGCCCTGTGGGACCAGCTCGGCCGCCAAGGGCTGCCGCTGGAAATCCGCCTGGAACCGGGCGACGCCGCCCTCGACACCGACTGGCCGATCGTCGCCATGCCACCGGAGCGCCACGTCGGCTATGCCGTGCAATGGTTCGCCCTGGCGTTCGCACTGACCGGCCTTTACCTCTACCTCGGCATCCGTCGCGCACGGGAGACTTCCAACCATGACCGCCATGACTCTGCCTGACGCCACCGCCCGCCGCCGCGGACGCGTGCAACTGCTACTGATCCTCGGCATGGTGCTGGGACCAATGCTGCTCGCCACCGCCATGTACAAGCTGCAATTCTGGGTGCCGGAAGGCCGCAGCTACCACGGCGACCTGATCGCCACCGGGCAGACCCCGGCCGACCTCGGCGTGCAGGACGACAAGGCCAGCGACCAGTGGCAACTGCTGGTCACCGCGCCGGAAACCTGCGCCAGCGACTGCCAGCAACTGGTCTACCTGGCTCGCCAGATCAACATCGGCCTGGGCCGCGAAGCCAGCCGCGCCGAACATGTGCTGGCCTTTGCCAAGCCATTGCCGGCCGAGTTCACCAGCCTGCTCGACAAGGACTACCCGCGCCTGCAACGCCTGGGCCTGACGCCGACCCAGCACACCGGCGCCCAGCCGCAACTGTGGATCGTCGACCCCCACGGCAACCTGGTGCTGCGCTATGACGCCGGGACCGACGGCAAGTCGATCCTCAAGGACCTGCAGCTGCTGCTGAAGCTGTCCAACATCGGTTGATGCTCTTTTGATCGGGAATCGCCAGCCCCACGACAACAACAAGATCGGGAGCGACGCATGATCCAGGCAACACGCAAACCCGCCTTCTACGTCGCCGTCCTGGCGACGGCCCTGGCCTTCGTGGTGATCCTGCTGGGCGCCTATACCCGCCTGACCCACGCCGGCCTCGGCTGCCCGGACTGGCCCGGCTGCTATGGCTTCGTCCATGTGCCGACCAGCGAGGCGCAGCTGGCCCACGCCGAGATGCGTTTCCCGGACGCTCCGGTGGAGGCGCAGAAGGGCTGGAACGAAATGATCCACCGCTACTTCGCCGGCAGCCTGGGCCTGCTGATCCTCGGCCTGGCCATCCACGCGCTGGTCCGGCGCGGCCGTGACGGCCAGCCGCTGCGCCTACCGCTGCTGCTGCTCGGCGTGGTGATCGCCCAGGCCGCGTTCGGCATGTGGACGGTCACGCTCAAGCTCTGGCCGCAGGTGGTCACCGCGCACCTGCTGGGCGGTTTCACCACGCTGTCGCTGCTGTTCCTGCTGAGCCTGCGCCTGTCCGGCGCGTTCGCGCCTCTGCAACTGCCCTCGCGCCTGCGCGCCCTCGCCGCCTTCGCCCTGCTGCTGGTGATCGGGCAGATTGCCCTCGGCGGCTGGGTCAGCAGCAACTACGCGGCGGTGGCCTGCGTCGACCTGCCGATGTGCCACGGCCAGTGGTGGCCGGACATGGACTTCGCCAACGGCTTCCACCTCACCCAGCACATCGGCCCGAACTACCTGGGCGGCCAGCTCGACAGCGACGCGCGCACGGCAATCCACATGACCCACCGCATGGGCGCGCTGTGCGTAACGGCGGTGCTCCTGCTGCTGGCCTGGAATCTCCAGCGCCACGGGCTGATCGGCATCACCGCGCTGATGCTGCTGGGGCTGTCGATCCAGATCGGCCTGGGCATCAGCAACGTGCTACTGCACCTGCCGCTGCCGGTGGCGGTGACCCACAACGGCGGCGGCGCCTTCCTGCTGCTGATGCTGGTGCTGGTGAACTACCGGGTGCGCGCACCCGCAGCGAAACGCGTCGAGTTGCCCGCCAGCAGCCCGATCACCCTGGACGCCCTGGAGCGCCCGGTGGCCTATCCCTCTCAAGGTTGAAATTGCACGGTTGAGCACGACGGCCGGCCGGCGCCACGGTGCGCCGGCCCCGATCCACCAGACGGAGAAATGACCATGGCCAGCGTCATCAGCACATCCAGCCACGCCAGCTGGCGCGACCTGCTCGAACTGACCAAGCCCAAGGTGGTGTTGCTCATGCTGATCACCTCGCTGATCGGCATGCTGCTCGCCACCAAGGCCGGCGTGTCCTGGCAGGTGCTGGTATTCGGCAACCTCGGCATCGGCCTGTGCGCCGGCGGCGCGGCGGCGGTGAACCACGTGGTGGACCGGCGCATCGACTCGATCATGGCGCGCACCCACAAGCGCCCGCTGGCCGAGGGCCGTGTGTCGCCGCCCCTCGCGCTGGGCTTCGCCATGCTGCTGTCAGTGGCGGGGATGGCAGTGCTGCTGGTGTTCACCAACGCCCTCACCGCCTGGCTGACGCTGGCCTCTCTGCTGGGCTACGCGGCGCTCTACACCGGCTTTCTCAAGCGCGCCACGCCGCAGAACATCGTCATCGGCGGCCTCGCCGGCGCCGCCCCGCCGCTGCTGGGCTGGGTGGCGGTGACCGGGCAGGTGTCCGCCGAACCGCTGCTGCTGGTGCTGATCATCTTCGCCTGGACGCCGCCGCACTTCTGGGCGCTGTGCCTGCACCGCAAGGACGAGTACGCCAAGGCCGACATTCCGATGCTGCCGGTGACCCACGGCGAGCACTACACCAAGCTGCACATCCTGCTCTACACCCTGGTGCTGTTCGCGGTGACGCTGATGCCCTTCGTCATCCACATGGCCGGGCTGGTCTACCTGCTCGCCGCGCTGGCCCTGGGCGCGCGCTTCCTCGACTGGGCCTGGGCGCTCTATTGCGGCAGTCGGCCCCATGCGGCGATCAAGACCTTCAAGTACTCTATCGCCTACCTTTTCCTGCTGTTCATCGCGCTGCTGGTGGACCACTACCTGCCGCTGCACCTGAACTATTGAGGCCGGTTCGCGAGCAAGCTCGCTCCTACAATTCTGGACTCCCCTGTAGGAGCGAGCTTGCTCGCGAACATCGCCGCGTCCATGCCAAGGGTATGAACAGCAGCTCAAAGCCCAGACGTCCCGACCCACGAGAACCCCATGTCCCGAGTCAACAAGACCGTCTTCATCCTCGTCGCCATCGTCGCCCTGATCCTCGGCCTCACCATCCACAAGGTGCTCACCCAGCGCCACCAGCTCGATCCGACGGTGCTGCTCGACGCCGGCATCGTGATCCTGCCGCAGACCCGCAACGTCCCCGACCTGACCTTCACCGACCAGGACGGCCAGCCGTTCCAGACCGCCAACCTGAAGGACAAGTGGTCCCTGCTGTTCTTCGGCTACACCTTCTGCCCGGACGTCTGCCCCACCACCCTGGCGCAACTGCGCGAACTGCAGACCAAGCTGCCGCCGGAAGTGGCGAAGAACCTGCAGGTGGTGTTCGTCAGCGTCGACCCGCACCGCGATAGCGCGCCGCGCATCAAGGAATACCTCGGCTTCTTCAACGCCGGCTTCCAGGGCATCACCGGCTCCGAAGAGAACGTGCAGAAGCTGGCCAACGCCATGAGCATCCCCTACATCCCGGCAGACACCAGCAAGCCCAACTACACCGTCGACCACAGCGGCAACCTGGTGATCATCGGCCCGGACGGCACCCAGCACGGCTTCATCCGCGCCCCGCTGCACAACGACAAGCTCGCGGCCCAGCTGCCCAGCGTGATCAGCGCGAACAACTGATCCCCCGCGACACCATGTCTCACCCCCAACGGCCACCCGACAACGGTGGCCGTTGTTTTTTCTGTGTCATTCCCGCCCCGGCAGGACAACCGCGAACTTTCTGCTAAACCTCTTCCTTAGGCTCTGATCCGGCGCAATGCGCGGATTTGAAGCCTCGCGCAGGGTTTTCTGACCCCGTAGTCAATGTAAAAAATCTGCTACAGGAAATCAGACATCAGTAATGACTCATACTCCATATTAGAAACATTAATTAACACCTATGCCTGAGCCTGTTGCAGGATTACCGGGCCTTTCGGTGGGTATGGGGAGCCTCTGATGGGTGGTCATTCACGGCGAGGATGACGTTTCCGTCTGGTCACAATAGGCAATTAGGCTAAACGCCAAGGCACACGCGGCCTCGGCGGCGACCGGAAAACCATTGGTCGAAACGTGACTTGTAGTTATCGCTGCGTACCACTCCAGAACTTCTTGAAGCCCTCCAGGCTAGATTGCACAATGCCGCGGCCACCGGGTCACCCGCCCGGCCACTAAAACAAGAAAAGACCGTTGCCAGTTCGATAACCCGGGTCACCAACGTAGTAGCCCGGACAATCCCAGGATCACGCAGGAGATTTGCGAGTGCAGATCGGTGTACCCCTCGAGACCCAAGCCGGTGAGACGCGGGTCGCAGCAACGCCGGAGACGGTCAAGAAACTGATCGGGCAAGGCCATCAGGTCGTCATTCAGAGCGGTGCGGGCGTCAGCGCCAGCCAGCCGGATGCCGCTTACGAAGCCGTTGGTGCGAAGATCGGCACTGCCGCCGATGCCTTCGGTGCAGAGCTTGTGCTGAAGGTTGTCGCGCCCAGCGAAAGCGAGCTGGCGCAGATGAAGCCGGGTACCGTGCTGATCGGCATGCTCAACCCCTTCAACAACGAGAACATCGCCCGCATGGCCGAACGCGGCGTCACCGCCTTCGCCCTCGAGGCCGCGCCCCGTACTTCCCGCGCGCAGAGCCTGGACGTGCTCTCCTCCCAGGCCAACATCGCCGGCTACAAGGCCGTGATGCTCGCTGCCAACCACTACCCGCGCTTCATGCCCATGCTGATGACCGCCGCCGGCACCGTTAAGGCCGCCCGCGTGCTGATCCTCGGCGCCGGCGTTGCCGGCCTGCAGGCCATCGCCACGGCCAAGCGCCTGGGCGCGGTGATCGAGGCGTCGGACGTACGCCCGGCGGTGAAGGAGCAGATCGAATCCCTGGGCGCCAAGTTCGTCGACGTGCCGTACGAGACCGACGAAGAGCGCGAGTGCGCCGAAGGCGTTGGCGGCTATGCCCGTCCGATGCCGGCTTCGTGGATGGAGCGCCAGGCCAAGGCCGTGCACGAGCGCGCCAAGCAGTCGGACATCGTCATCACCACCGCACTGATTCCGGGCCGCAAGGCGCCGACCCTGCTGCACGAGGCGACCGTCGCCGAGATGAAGCCGGGCTCGGTGGTCATCGACCTCGCGGCGTCCCAGGGCGGCAACTGCCCGCTGACTGAAGCCGACCAGGTCGTGGTCAAGCACGGCGTGACCATCGTCGGCCTGAGCAACCTGGCCGCGCTGGTGCCGGCGGACGCCTCCGCACTCTACGCACGCAACCTGCTCGACTTCCTCAAGCTCACCCTGACCGCCGAAGGCTTCACGGTGAACCTGGAAGACGACATCGTCGCCGCGTGCCTGATGTGCCGTGACGGCCAGATCGTGCGCAAGAACGGCTGAAGCGCCACGCCCTTCTTATATAAGAACGCGCCGGACCCCGCGTCCGGCCCTGAAGACCGGTGAGAAACTATGGAAGACATGCTGATCTCCCACGGCATCTACAACCTGATCATCTTCGTGCTGGCGATCTACGTCGGCTACCACGTGGTCTGGAACGTCACCCCTGCCCTGCACACCCCGCTGATGGCCGTGACCAACGCCATCTCGGCGATCGTGATCGTCGGCGCCATGCTGGCCGCCGCCCTGACCGTCACCCCGCTGGGCAAGGCCATGGGCACCCTGGCCGTGGCCCTGGCTGCAGTGAATGTGTTCGGTGGCTTCCTGGTCACCCGCCGCATGCTGGAAATGTTCAAGAAGAAAGCGCCGAAGGCGGAGAAGCACTGACATGAGCATGAACCTCGTCACCCTCCTCTACCTCATCGCCTCGGTCTGCTTCATCCAGGCGCTCAAGGGCCTTTCGCACCCGACCTCGTCGCGCCGCGGCAACCTGTTCGGCATGGTCGGCATGGCCATCGCGGTGCTCACCACCGTGGCCCTGGTGTTCAAGATCAGCAGTGAGATCGCCACCACCGGCATCGTCTACGTGATCGTCGGCCTGCTGATCGGCGGCACCGCCGGTTCGATCATGGCCAAGCGCGTCGAGATGACCAAGATGCCGGAACTGGTCGCCTTCATGCACAGCATGATCGGTCTGGCCGCCGTGTTCATCGCCATCGCCGCCGTGGTCGAGCCGCAGTCCCTGGGCATCGTGCAGAACCTGGGCGACACCATCCCGTCCGGTAACCGCCTGGAACTGTTCCTCGGCGCGGCCATCGGCGCCATCACCTTCTCCGGTTCGGTGATCGCCTTCGGCAAGCTGTCGGGCAAGTACAAGTTCCGCCTGTTCCAGGGCGCCCCGGTGCAGTTCACCGGCCAGCACATGCTCAACCTGGTGCTGGGCCTGACCACCCTGGGCCTGGGCCTGCTGTTCATGTTCACCGGTAACCTGACCGCCTTCGTCGTGATGCTGGCCCTGGCCTTCATCCTCGGCGTGCTGATCATCATCCCGATCGGCGGCGCGGACATGCCGGTAGTCGTGTCGATGCTGAACTCCTACTCCGGCTGGGCCGCGGCAGGTATCGGCTTCTCGCTGAACAACTCGATGCTGATCATCGCCGGCTCCCTGGTAGGTTCCTCGGGCGCGATCCTCTCCTACATCATGTGCAAGGCGATGAACCGCTCGTTCTTCAACGTCATCCTCGGTGGCTTCGGCGCCGAAGCGGACGCTGGCGGCCCGGCCGGTGCCAAGGAAGCCCGCCCGGTGAAATCCGGGTCGTCCGACGATGCCTCGTTCCTGCTGACCAACGCCGACACCGTGATCATCGTTCCCGGCTACGGCCTGGCGGTGGCCCGTGCCCAGCACGCGCTGATGGAACTGGCGGAGAAGCTGACCCACCGCGGCGTCAACGTGAAGTTCGCCATCCACCCGGTTGCCGGCCGTATGCCAGGCCACATGAACGTCCTGCTGGCCGAGGCCGAAGTGCCTTACGAGCAGGTGTTCGAGATGGAAGACATCAACTCCGAGTTCGGCCAGACCGACGTGGTGCTGGTCCTGGGCGCCAACGACGTGGTGAACCCGGCCGCGAAGAACGATCCGAAGTCGCCGATCGCCGGCATGCCGATCCTCGAGGCCTACAAAGCCAAGACCGTGATCGTCAACAAGCGCTCGATGGCCAGCGGCTACGCCGGCCTGGACAACGAACTGTTCTATCTGGACAAGACCATGATGGTCTTCGGCGACGCCAAGAAAGTCATCGAAGACATGGTCAAGGCCGTCGACTAAGACGACCGCAGGTCCCAAGACACCGGCCTCGCGCCGGTGTCTTGCTTTCGGGCAATGGGAAATCTGGTGGACTTTGGTAGTAAGAAGGCGACCGGCCGGGCGATTTTTCGACCTTGGTATAAGAGCCAAAAATCGCCGAGTCCCTAGACTGGCGGCCTCGCACTTCCTACTGCCCGAGGTTTTCCCATGTTCCGTGATCGCGTGCGTATGTCCTCCCTGCTGGACAAGGTGATGACTGCCGACCAGGCCGCGGCCCTTATCAAGGACGGCATGACCGTCGGCATGAGCGGTTTCACCCGCGCCGGCGAAGCCAAGGCCGTACCCAAGGCCCTCGCCGAGCGCGCCAAGCAGGAGCCGCTGCGCATCAGCCTGATGACCGGCGCCAGCCTGGGCAACGACCTCGACAAGCAGCTCACCGAAGCCGGCGTGCTGGCCCGTCGCATGCCCTTCCAGGTCGACAGCACCCTGCGCAAGGCGATCAACGCCGGCGAGGTGATGTTCATCGACCAGCACCTGTCCGAAACCGTCGAACAGCTGCGCAACCACCAGCTCAAGCTGCCGGACATCGCCGTCATCGAAGCCGTCGCCATTACCGAGGAAGGCCACATCGTGCCGACCACCTCCGTGGGCAACTCGGCCAGCTTCGCGATTTTCGCCAAGCAGGTGATCGTCGAGATCAATGTCGCGCACAACACCAACCTGGAAGGCCTGCACGACATCTACATCCCGACCTACCGCCCGACCCGCACGCCGATCCCGCTCACTCGCGTGGACGACCGCATCGGCAGCACCGCCATCCCGATTCCGGCGGAAAAGATCGTGGCCATCGTCGTCAACGACCAGGCGGACTCCCCGTCCACCGTGCTGCCGCCGGACGACGAGACCCAGGGCATCGCCAACCATCTGATCGACTTCTTCAAGCGCGAAGTGGAAGCCGGCCGCATGAGCAACAGCCTCGGACCGCTGCAGGCCGGCATTGGCAGCATCGCCAACGCCGTGATGTGCGGCCTGATCGAGTCGCCCTTCGAGAACCTGACCATGTACTCCGAAGTACTGCAGGACTCGACCTTCGACCTGATCGACGCCGGCAAGCTGCGCTTCGCCTCGGGCAGCTCCATCACCCTGTCCACGCGCCGCAACGCCGACGTGTTCGGTAACCTGGAGCGCTACAAGGACAAGCTGGTGCTGCGTCCGCAGGAGATCTCCAACCACCCTGAAGTGGTCCGTCGCCTGGGCATCATCGGCATCAACACCGCGCTGGAGTTCGACATCTACGGCAACGTGAACTCCACCCACGTGGGCGGCACCAGGATGATGAACGGCATCGGCGGCTCGGGCGACTTCGCCCGCAACGCGCACCTGGCCATCTTCGTCACCAAGTCCATCGCCAAGGGCGGCAATATCTCCAGCGTGGTGCCGATGGTCAGCCACGTCGACCACACCGAGCACGACGTGGACATCCTCGTCACCGAAGTGGGCCTGGCCGACCTGCGTGGCCTGGCACCGCGCGAGCGCGCCCGGGTGATCATCGACAACTGTGTGCACCCGTCCTACCGCGACGCCCTGAACAGTTACTTCGAAGCCGCCTGCGAGCGCGGCGGCCATACCCCGCACATCCTGCGCGAGGCCCTGGAGTGGCACATCAATCTGGAAGAACGCGGCCACATGCTGGCGGCGAGCTGATCCGGAGCCTTTTGCGGGCCATTCAGCAATGAATGGCCCGCAAGGGTTTACAGCCGAAAAAAAACCACGTAAAAACACTCCTGAACAGATTTTTATCCCGCTTCAACTGTTCAGCTCTCCCCGCCGCCACCCCGGTCGGCACCCTCGAAATACCTCAGACGCCTATCAATTGCGCACCAGAATGGAGCGCAACGGTACAGTTCGTCCCGAAAAACACCATTACAGTTCAAAATAACAATCGCCTGACCAGCTGCAATACAGTGCAACTGTACCTGTCGTCCCTGACCAAAAAGTCAGATCATATGCTCAATCAATTCAGCAACTGACTACTCGCCACAAGCGAGAAGGATGACCACCATGGAACGTACCCTCGGTTCCGCAGCTCTGAGCACCACCCGTAGCACCTCCAGCGCCCACCGTGGCCTTGTCGGCACCGTTCGCCTGTGGCAGCGCCGCATGGAAAGCCGCCGTCAGCTGGCCCGCCTGGACTCCCGCCTGCTGGCCGACGCCGGCATCAGCGAAGCCCAGCGTTACGCCGAACTGAACAAGCCGTTCTGGCGCTGATTCAACAGTACAACTGAGCCACTCTCTCCAGGCTCGCCGTAACTGTACTGGTAAGTATGTTGCCCCGGCCGTTCAGCCAGAACGGCCTTCGGGCAGCAGAATCCCCCTCTCCGCTTTTTCGTCCAGCAGATTGCGATACAGATCTGCCCAGACCCGCCCCATAGCATCCGCGGTGAATAGCTCGCGATAGCGAACTTCCGCCTGCCGCCCCATCTCAGCCGCCGCCTGCGGATTCTCCCAGCACCAGCGCATTGCCTGTCGGAACGCCTGCGGATCGCTCGGTGGCACCACCAGCCCGGTCAGACCATGAGCATTGATGAAGCTCGTGCCAGTGCCGATCTCGCTGGAAATCATCGGCTTGCCATACATCGCCCCTTCGAGCAGGGAGATACCGAAGGCCTCCGAGCGCAGGTGCGAGGGGAATACGATCGCGCGTGACAGCTGCAACAGGGCGACCTTGTCTTCCTCGCTGACACGGCCGACGAAGCGGACGTGCGACTCGACGCCGAGCGCCGCGGCCTGCGCCTTGAGCTGCTGCTCCAGCGGGCCGGCCCCGACGATCACCACGGGATAGCCGGTGCCCTTCACCGCCTCAAGGAGGATGTGCAGCCCCTTGTAGTAGCGCATCACACCGACGAACAGGAAGAACTGTTCCCCTACCGCCCGCCGCCAGCGCTCGACGCACTCCGCAGCGGGGGTGGGATAGGCCTGCTTGTCCAGGCCGTAGGGGATGACTTGCGCCTTGTGCGGGTAACGGCGCAGCACATCGCTCGATTTCAGATAGTTGGGCGACGCGGCGACGATCCGGTCAGCACTGTTCAGGAAGCGATGCATGAGCGGCTGGTACAGTTTGAACAGATGCTTCTGGCGGACGATATCGGAGTGATAGGTGACCACGGTCGGTTTGCGCACGCCCGACAGCAGGTGCACCACGTCCATGAACGGCCAAGGGAAGTGGAAGTTGATGATGTCCGCTTCGGCCGCCAACCTGCGGAACTGCGGTACGACGCTGTAGGAGAAGCCGGTGGAGGCCAGTTGCAGATCGAGGCGCGCCCGGAACACCCGATGACCGTCGACCATCACCTCGGCCGGATCGGGACTGGCGCTCAGGGTCAGCACCTGGTTCTCGATGCCATGACTGTGCCCCGTGCGGCAGAGCTGGTTGATCACCTGCTCGATGCCACCGACCGAGTCCGGCAGGTAGGTCTTGAAGAAATGTAGTACGCGCATTCAGCCTCCCACAGCCTTTCGGTAGGCTTCGCTGGTTATCCGGGCGCAGCGTTGCCAACTGAACTCCTGTGCCCTTTCCAGCCCAAGTTCGCGGCAACGTTGCCCGAGAGAAGAGTCGTCCACCAGTTCCTGGATAGCGGCACACATCTCCTGCGGATCGTGGGCGTCGACGTAAATACCTGCCGCACCTGCGACCTCCGGTAACGATGAACTGCGCGTGAGCAGTACCGGCACGCCACTGGCCATCGCTTCCAGCACTGGCAGGCCAAAGCCTTCGTAGAGCGAGGGGAAGAGCAGTGCTTTTGCTCCGGCCAGTAGCTCCGCCAACACGTCGTCGCGCTGATAGCCCAGCACCTTGGCCCAGCCCCCCTTCACCGCGGCATCCAGCGTCCCATCCAGCCCCTCGCTGCGCCAGCCTGGCATTCCGACTATCACCAATGGCAGACGCGTGCGCAGCGCCGCCGGCAACAACGCATGGGCCCGCAGCGCCAGCTGAAGGTTCTTGCGCGGCTCCAATGTGCCGACGCAGATCAGATAGCGCCCCGCTGACAAACCGAACGACGCCAGCGCGCTCGCCAGTTCCTCATCCGTGCGTGGGCGAAAGCGCGTTGCGTAGCCAAGAGGCGCCACCACCACGCGCTCCGCGGGCAGGGCAAAGTGACGACGAACCTCGCTGGCCACATGCTCTGAGTCAGTCAACACGCACTGCGCCCGCTCGACGCCACTGCCGACATGTCGCTCGATTTCGGCCAGGCGATCAGCCGGCTGAGTGTGCGGGTAATGCACATGGGTCAGATCGTGCAGGGTCATGACCATGGGCCCGTCGAACTCAAGCGGCCACAGGCTGGGCTCGTGGTAAAGGTCAATTGAGCGCTGGCGCAACCCACGGTCGAAGCTGCCCTGCTCCAGCCAACGGCGGATGCGGTAAGCGCCTGGCACCCGCTTGGCCAGCGCAACGCGACGCGAGTAACCGGGCATCGGTGCGGGCGGCAGATCGACCGCCCAATGACGGCCGAGGAACAGCTGCAGACTGACTCCCGCCTGTCCCTGCAACGCCTGGGTTAGGGACGACACATACTGGCCGATACCGGTTCTCGGCGCCTGGAGGATGCGGGCGTTAAACGCAATCTGCATCGGCATGTTCGAGAACGGGAAAACCGGATCGACGACGCTCAACGTCAACCATGATTCGATCCAACAGTTGATGGCTTGCCTCGCGCCAACCGATCCACTGCCATTGAGTCGGGTCGGCGAAGGCGGGGAAGCGACCGCTGGTTTCAAACTCCTCAATCAGGCAAGCCAGGGCGTCCGGTGAGTCAAGGTCGAAGTAAGCCATGTAGTCTCGCCCAATCTCGCGAAACACCGGAATATCGCTGGCCATGACCGGCAGCGAGCGCTGCATTGCCTCCACCAACGGCAGGCCGAAGCCTTCCGCGTGCGAGGGGAAGACCAGCGCGCGAGCCCGCGCGTAGGCATACTCCAAGCCCCTGTCGTTTAGCTGGTTGAACATGAACAGTCGTTTGCCCAGCTCTGGATGTCGGTGTATATCGCCGATCAGACTTTCGCTTTTCCAGCCGATCTTGCCGATTATGCACAGTCGCGCATTCGAACCTCGCGCCCAAAGCCGGGCAAAGGCGTCCAGCAGATACTGATGGTTCTTTCGCGGCTCGATGGTGCTGACCATCAGATAGACCGGGGCGGTGTCCTCGAAGACCTTCATCAGCTTGGGGTCCAGCACGCTGTCGCGGCGACTCAGGTCCAGCTCCGAGCCCAGGTAGAAGTAGTCGAAGAGACGCTTATCGGCCTCTTCCGGCCCAAGACGGCGCACTACTTCCTCACGCACTTCATCGCGCACGGTCTGCGAGATGGCCATGAAACCATCGGCCGTGTTGGCGACCCAGCCGAACCAGCGGTCGAACACCTTGGTCAACCCAGCATCGCAGAACTGCGAGTGAGTCAGCGGAATCAGGTCATAGATGACCGAGATGATGATCACGCCCTGTCGCTTCAGCTTGTCCGCGAGGGAATAGAAATCTACGTGCCAGGAGGAGTCGAGCATCAGGAACACATCGCCTGGCGCCGTCTCCAGATCGATACTGCGTTGCCGGGTAAGCCCCAGACGCCGCTCCAGCCACAGCAGGAGGCGAATCGGAGCCGTCAGGCTGAGCCCCGCGATGCGCCAGGTCCAAAACAGCGCCTGGCGCGCGCGACTGTCATCGCGTATCCGCAATAGCGAGGCCACTCGGGCGTACAGCCCCCAGAAGCGCAGCCGAGCATGGTCAAATCGATGGATCCAGCGGCGAATGCCGCTGGGTTCTTCGCTCCTGCCACTGGGAATCAGCTCAAGCACACGCTTGAGTTGGCCATCCTGCATGACAACGGGAATGCATTCCACCTTGCCCCGCGGGCCTCCCAGGTGCTGGATGACGTTGCGCACCACGCGCTGGATGCCGGAATTAAGGTCGGGGTGCTCGTAGACATAGGTGCATTCGATCAGCAGACGCGTCATGACAGACTCCTGCTCAGGGCCGCAGCTTGCGGGTGTCCCTCTCGTTCCACGGACAGCTGCGCTCCCAGCCAGGAGTAGCCAATGAAGTTTTCGCGGGTACTGTTGATGACATGGAAGATCATGGCGCAGTCACGCCATTCGTAATTGCCATCCAGGTGAGAATCGAATCGGGAAAGGCTCAGCGATACCGAGTAATTGCCCTGCCCCAGCCGCATCGGAAACGCGTAGCGATAGACCACCAGTTCGCCGGCGACCAGGTTTTCCTGCTCCATCTGCAGGCGGTGCGAGTTGATGCCGTACATCGCCTGGCCAAGGCGATCCTTGAGCATAAAGCCCAACACCAGCCGGTCGATGTCCCTTTTCACACGGATGCCTACTTCGAGCACGACTGGACGGCCGACCTCTACAACGTCAAGCTCTTCACCGTTAGATCCAAGAATGCGCACAAACTCGGTTTCCGCCTCGCCCGTGCCGGAGATGGTGCGGGTCTTGCCATTCTCAAGCATCTCCTGGCGCGCCATCTGGTTAAGACCATTTCCCATCCGGGCATGGTAATAATCCATAACCATCTCCGGATCACCCTGCATTACCATTCGGCCGAACTCCAGCAGCACCGCACGATCGCAGATCGACTGGATCGCATAACGGTCGTGAGAAACGATCAGCAATGTGGTTCCGGCCTGCCGGAAGCTGCGGATGCGCTCGAAGCTCTTGTGCTGGAAGTAGGCGTCCCCCACCGACAGAGCTTCGTCGACTATCAGTACGTCGGGCCGACGAGCCGTGGCCACGCTAAACGCCAGGCGCATCTGCATACCACTGGAGTAGGTGCGCACCGGACGATCGATAGCATCACCGATCTCCGCGAAATCCTCGATGGCGGGCATCAGTTCTTCGATCTCATCACGTTGCAGGCCGAGCAACTGCGACGCCATATACACGTTCTGGCGGCCGGTAAAGTCATGATGAAACCCCATCCCCAGCTCCAGCAACGCAGAAACCAGGCCACCCACGCTGCAGGAACCACTGGTGGGTATCGTGGTGCCGGTAATGATCTTCAGCAGAGTGCTCTTACCGGCGCCATTGGAGCCGACGATACCGACCGCCTCTCCGGGACGCACATCCAGACTGATGTCCTGCAGAACCCAATTCTGCTGGTGCCGCGCCGCGCCCCCGGGAATCAGCCATTCTGCAAGGCGTGACCAACGCGTGGGGTATTGCCGGTAGGCCTTGCCCAGATTTTCGATGCGTATATGTCCCATCAGAGTTCATCCACCATCTCGCCGGATCGCGCGCGGAAGAGGGCCAGCGCCATCATGCAGAGCACGCCGCTGACAATGAGGAGTGGCAGTAGACTCGACCACTGCGGCCAGCGGCCATAGAGGAAAAGATTCTGATAGGCCTCAATGAGCGCGCTCAATGGGTTGAGCTGCACGAACCGGCGGATCTGCTCGGGCAGGATGCTCAGCGGGTAGACGATAGGGGTGAACCAGAACCAGAACTGCAAGGCGATACCGAAGATCTGGCCGACATCCCGGAAGAACACGTTGAGCAACCCGAGCAGCATGCCCAGGCCAATCGCGAACAGCAGCTGCAACGCCACCAGCATCGGGAACGCCAGCAGCGCGACGCCGGGAAGACGACCGGTGATGAGCAGGAAGCCGCAGAACAGGCCGAAGATAATGGCGAAATTGACCAGTGAGCTGCAGGCACTGACCACCGGCAGGCAGATGCGCGGGAAGCTGAGTTTCTTCAGTAGATTGGCGTTGTCCAGGAACATCGTCAGACAACGCGAAACCACCTCGGAGAACAGCCCCCAGGTAAGCAGACCGGAGCACAGGAACACACTGTAGGCGAGCTTGTCGTCAACGCCAGGAAGGCGCGCCCGCATTACCTCCGAAAAGATCACCGTGTAGACCACGATCATTGCCAGGGGGTTGAGCACCGTCCAGGCAGCCCCCAGCAATGACCCCCGATAACGCGACTCGAACTCCCTGCGCACACTGCCGAAGATAAAGCCTCGATAGTGCCAGACACCTTTCAACATGCTCAGCGACATCAAACGATCCTGCCGTAGATATCCTCGAAGCGGACGATATCGTCCTCGCCCAGATACTCACCGCTCTGCACCTCGATCATCACCAGATCGATCACGCCTGGGTTCTCCAGGCGATGACGGTGCCCCGCGGGGATGTAGGTCGATTCGTTGCTGTTCACCAGCCGTACGGATTCGCCGTTGGTGACCTTGGCCATGCCCTGTACCACCACCCAGTGCTCACTGCGGTGATGGTGCATCTGCAGCGATAACGCAGCTCCGGACTTGACCACGATGCGCTTGATCTTGAAGCGCGAACCTTCCTCGAGAACGGTGTAGGTGCCCCAGGGACGGCTTACCGTGCGGTGCAGGCGATACGCCTCGTTCTCGCTGTCCTTGAGCTGCTTGACGACCTTGCGAACGTCCTGCACCCGATCCGCGCGCGCCACCAGGATGGCATCGGCGGTCTCGACCACGATCAGACCCTCGACGCCCACGGTGGCGATCAGGCGCCCCTCGCTCTGCACGTAGTTGTCTCGGCTGTCGACGAAGATCGCGTTGCCGGCCGCACGATTGTTGTCGGCGTCCGCGTCCACCAGCGTACTCATGGCGGTCCAGGAGCCGATGTCGCTCCAGTCGAAGGTCGCGGGTACGACGGCAACACGATCGGAGCGCTCCATCAGCGCATAGTCGATGGAGATGTCTTCCAGATTACAGAAATGCTCGTGTGGCAGCTCCTGCTGGACTACATTGCCCATCTCCTCCGGCTGGCTCGCCAGTTGGCAGTCGATGGCCAGCGCCAGCATCTGCGGCGCATGCTTTTCCAGCTCGCTGATGAAGGTGCCGACGGTGAAGCAGAACATTCCCGAATTCCAGAGGAAGGTGCCGGCCTGGAGGAACTGTCTGGCGGTATCCAGATCGGGCTTTTCGACGAAGCGTTTCACCGTGCTGCCGCCCTTGGCGTCCAGCGCGTCTCCGGTCTCGATGTAGCCGAAACCGGTCTCCGGCGTGGTGGGGACTACACCGAAGGTCACCAGTCGCCCCTGTGCAGCCAGTTCGACCGCGTGTTCCACGGCGTTGGCGAACGTCTCGACATCGCGGATCAGATGATCCGCCGGCATCACCACCATGGTCACGTCATCGCCGTACATGGCACGCAACGCCAGGGCCGCGACCGTGATGGCGGGTGCCGTATTGCGCCCAGTCGGCTCGAGAATGAAGTGGCCGCGCTGGCGCAGTCTGGCGGCCTGGAAATGGTCCTTGCTCTGGAAGTAGTAGTCGCGGTTGGTCACCGTGACGATGCTGCCGTCGCCCCCCAGCAGGCCGGCCGCACGCCGATAGGTCTTGTTGAGCAGGGACTGCCCATCGGGCATTGCCATGAAGGGTTTCGGCTGACCTTCGCGGGATACCGGCCACAGCCGTGTGCCGGCGCCGCCGGAGAGAATGACGGGAATGAGCATGGCTTACTCCTTGCCGACTCGACGCAGGTCGGCGTCAACCATCATGTGAATCAGCGACTCCAGGCTGGTCTTTGGACTCCAACCCAGAACGCGTTCGGCCTTGCCCGGGTTACCCAGCAGTACATCCACTTCCGCCGGGCGGAAGAAGGCAGGATCGATCACCACATGGTCCTGGTACTTCAGGTCGACGTACTCGAATGCAATGCGGCACATCTCGCGCACGGTGGTGGTCACGCCAGTGGCCACCACGTAGTCATCCGGCTGGTCCTGCTGCAGCATCCGCCACATGGCTTCCACGTAATCACCGGCAAAGCCCCAGTCGCGCTTGGCATCGATGTTGCCCAGGCGCAGTTCGTTCTGCTTGCCGAGCTTGATGCGCGCCACCGCATCGGTGACCTTGCGCGTCACGAACTCGATGCCGCGCAGTGGCGACTCGTGGTTGAAGAGGATGCCGCTGGAGGCGTGCAGCTTGAAGCTCTCGCGATAGTTCACCGTGATCCAGTGACCATAGAGCTTAGCCACCCCGTAGGGGCTGCGTGGGTAGAACGGTGTGTTTTCGTCCTGCCGCTCGGCCTGGATCAGGCCGAACATTTCACTGGTGGAGGCCTGGTAGAAGCGCGTTTCCGGGCTGAATTGGCGGATGGCTTCCAGAAGATGAGTGACCCCCAGGCCGTCGACGATCCCGGTGGTGACGGGCTGGTCCCAGGAGCTGCCGACGAAGCTCTGCGCACCCAGGTTATAGAGCTCGTCCGGCTTGGCCTTGATGACGGCACGCTGGACGGAAGAGGCATCCGCCAGATCGCCGTCGAGGTAGACCAGTTCGGACTCGATACCCAGCTCGCGCAAGCGCCAGCGCGTATCGCTACTGCGGCGGGCGACCAGTCCGTGGACCTTGTAGCCCTTCTCCAGCAGCAGCTTCGCAAGGTACGCGCCATCCTGGCCGGTCAGGCCGGTGATCAGAGCACTTTTTGTCATTCTTCTGGCATCCGTGATGTCTCGCAGAATCATGGCCTGCGAGTTGATTTTAGTTATTCCGGATCCCCTGGCTGGCGGGGCATGCCCTCCATGGTCTCCGCGTGAAGCGTTACTGCGGTCGCGCATTTGCACGCTTGTGGCGTTGCCGCGCCGACTTCACTGGCGATTGCTCGTCGCCGGATCGGGGTTCCCGACCATTCCCCCAATAGCGAAGGATCTACTCCTGCAACACCCTGACATCCCAGTCCGCCAGAATATCCCGGAGCGTCCGCTCCATACTGATCTCTGGCGCCCAGCCCGTTTCCTGTCGCAACTTGGCATGGCTACCGCAGACCCTGCGCTGCTCCGCGCGCCGCAGACGCTGCGGGTCCTGGCAGATCTCCAGTTCGACCTCGGCCAACCGGACCATCCGCTCGATCAGGTCTCGCACCCGGTATTCCTGTCCCGAGCACACGTTGTACACCTCCCCGCTGCGACCATGCTCCAGCAGCGCGAAATAGGCCGCCAGCACGTCCCGCACATCGAGAAAATCACGGGAGACATCGATGTCACCCACCTCGATGCGGGGAGCCTGCAAGCCACGCCGGATACGCGCCACTTGCCTTGCCACCGCAGGCAGGACGAAATCCGCCTTCTGACCCGTCCCCACATGGTTGAACGGACGTGCCACCATCATGCGCCACGACTCGGTGAAGCTCCACTGCTGGCACAACAGCTCCGCCGAGACCTTGCTCACACCATAGGGATTGCGTGGGCGAGGCATCTGTTCCTCGGTGATGGGCAATTGCGCCTCACTCACCTGTCCATAAACGTCTCCGGAACTGACATAGAGAAAAGCCCCGGAAAAACCGCAACGCTTGAGCGACTCCAGCAGATTCAGGGTCCCCAGTACGTTCACTTGCAGCGTTCCCGCCGGGTCCTTGAACGCCTGCGGCACGAAGGTCTGGCCGGCCAGATGGATCACCGCATCGGGCGGCCCGTCTGCCAGGTATCCGTCCAGTGCGCCGGGGTCACGCAAGTCCAAGCGAGGCAGCTCCATGAGCCGCCATCCGGAAGGCTGCGATGCTCGCAACTGGGTCCCTACAAACCCGGAAAGCCCTGTTACGAGGAGTTTTCTGTCCAAAGGCCAGTCTCTCTGATTGTTCTGGTGAATAGGAACCCAAAAATGGCTGACTGGTCAGTCATGTTCAAGCCGTCTACAGTGAGGTCGCCAGGCGGTAGGGCGATCACTCACCCGACCGCGCCGACACCCCATCCGTTCAGGCACGAAATGCGTTCAGACTGATCGTCGGCCCGCTTGACCCGACCTTCATGAAGCATCCCCGATCCTCAACCGTTTGCACTCTGGAGACAGGGTCCTCCGTGGGGTAGCATTCACGCCACTCGGCCCCGGATGGCCCTTTGCAGACACACTGATGAAACCTGCCCTGATCTACACGTTATTGCCGGTAATCGCAACTGTTGCCAACATTTTCTGTCAGGATATGACGACCCGTCAGTATGCAAGCCCCTACCACATCACACTCCCGCTCCTGATCGGCACAGGCGCTGGCCTGGTCATCAAGTACATCCTCGACAAGCGCTACCTGGGCGGAGTGACAGGCCTGGTGATCGGCCATGTTGCAGGCGACATCGAAAGGGGCATCGACAAGGGCGAGGACGTGCTCTACACGCCGGGATTCTGCTGCCTGATCATGACCATCATCCGCTCCATCCTGGAGTTCGGCTTCAGGCGGCTGTCGCTGTGACGGGCGCCCGGGAAGAGATTCGCGGGAGAATCCTGCTCACCTGCTGCCTCTACTGGCTTTTGTGCCTCTCCGCCCTTCTGTTATGGCAGAATAGAAGCATCAACGATGTAACTGGCGATGAGCCCCACTATCTGATCATCAGCCAGAGCCTCGCCAGCTATGGCAGCCTGGAACTGACCCGGGCGTACGAAGACGAGTTCGCCAGCCACCAACTCGTCAAGGAAGGCCTGGCAGCCCCGGGCACACCCGCCGCCGACTCCAACACTCACGCGGCCGGCGGGGCCAATGGCCGATACAGCTTCCACAACATCGGCCTGCCGCTGCTATTGACGATCCCGTTCGCTCTCGGCGGGGTCTGGGCCGCCAAACTCTTCATGGTACTGCTGAGCACCCTGGGCGTGCTGCTCAGCTGGAGGATCGCACTGCATGCCGGGCTCGACCGGCGCCTGGCGACCCTGGGCGTGCTTGCCCTCACGGCGGGGCTGCCGCTAGTGCCGGCCGCAGGCCAGATCTACCCGGATGTCCTCGCCGGCAGCATTGCGCTGGCGGCTTTGTACTGGCTGCATACGCCGCGAATCCCGAGACGCCTGCCAATCCAGGCAACCTACGCCCTGGCCGTGGCCTTCCTGCCCTGGCTGCAGATCAAACTCAGCGCTACGGCTCTGGTGCTTGCCGGCGCGGGGTGCTGGGTCGCATGGCACAGCAGCGCAAGCCTGCTGCAGAGACTGGCTTGGCCGGTCCTGCTGGGCGGCTCACTGCTGTTGCTGGCGAGCTACAACTTCCATGCCTTCGGGAAGATATCGGGACCATACAGCGATGGCGCGCTGGAGCTAAGCACCACGACCGGCATGGTTCTGCTGGGCCTGCTGCTCGACCAGAACCAGGGCATGCTCCTGCAGAACCCGCTGCTCTGGCTGGGCATCCTGTATCTGCCAGGGATGCTCCGGAAATATCCCGTGCCGACGCTGTTCTGGGGGCTGACCTTCTGCTCGCTGGTCGTGCCCAATGCCATGCACCCGAACTGGTATGGCGGCCTGTCGTTTTCGGGACGCTTCGGCTGGTCAGCGGCGTTAGTCCTGTTCCTTCCGACCATGGCCGCGCTGAAACCATTGCAGGGGGTACTGGGCAGGAACAAGCTGATCCTGCTGCTGCTCACGCTCATCACGCTACAGCTGACGTTCTTCTTCAAGTACGCCTACTTTGGCGTCAGTCTCTACAACCGCCCGGCCGCGAACTGGCTGAGCGAGTACTCCGCCCTCTATCGCCCTCTGCAGAACTGGGTGCCGGCGCTGTACAACATCGACTGGGCCGGCCGCTTCGCGCCGAATTACCTGTTCACCGCCCTGCTGCTGTTCGTACTCGCCTACGGCGCCTGGTTGTTCGCTAGGCAGCAAGTGCCCAACAGGCCACGCGCGGGGTTGGTCGTCATCGCGTATGCGATGGCCGTCGCGATCACCGGCTATTTCAGCAAGCCGGGCGATCCCTCGAGGTACTACCCGGCCGGACAAATGCCCTCGCTGACGGGGCGCACTGCAGGCTCCGAGCGCATCGCGATCAGCCAACAGGACGCGCCGGGGTTCCTCTCGTTCGGCCCCTACGTGGGCCTGTCCAGAGGCACCTACGAAGTCACGCTGAAGTACCTGAGCCCGGCTCCCGAAGCGATAGCGGCGGCCACTTTCGACATTTTCCACTCTGGCCAGCCCGGCGAGCAGAAACAGGCACTCGAACTGGTTGGCACCGACGGGAAAGCACGTAGCGTCTGCATTCGCTTCAATGTTTCCGCTCTACGAGCATCACCCTACGAGTTCCGGGTGCTGTGGAATGGCCAGGTCGACATGCGCCTGCAAGGCATGACCCTGACTCGGCTGGACTGACATACCTGCGTGTCCGCGACTGAATAACAAGAGGTCCCCTGGATGCTGGGAACAACCCGATTCATTCTCGCTCTGCTCGTGCTGCTCTCGCACATCCCGGGCCTCGGTCTGCCGCTTAATACCGGGGTCACTGCCGTCATAATCTTCTACTTCACCAGCGGGTTGCTGATGCGCCGCAGCTATCGGCGGTTCACCAGGATGTCCTCATTCCCGGTACGCGATTTCTATGTTGACCGCCTGCTCAAGCTCTACCCACAGTATGCCGTCATGGTCGCGCTCAGCTTCAGCGCAATCGCCATGATCGGGCCGGCAGAACATACCTTGTTCATGAACCAGCAAGCGGACCTGACGAAGGTGCTGCTCAATCTCGCTCTGCTGCCGGCGAATTATGTCTTCGAGCCTCTGGTGATCCCGGGCATGCTGCCCCACCCGATCATCCCGCCAGCCTGGTCGCTGGCCGCCGAATTCCATTTCTATCTGCTGGTACCGCTGCTGGCGCTCCTTCCGCGAACGGTATTCCTGGCACTTTGCCTCATCACCGGCAGCATCCAGATCGGCGCACTGTTCTTCGTTGCAGGCGACTACAACAGCAACAACTTCGGCTACCGATTCATATTTGGCGCCCTGGTCTTCTTCCTGTTCGGCTGTGCACAGGCCGACAAGGACGATGCGTTCTATCGCCGAGTCAGCCTGGCCCTGTGGCTGGTCTATGCCGTCATGCTGTTCGGCATAGCACCGTGGTTCAGTCTATTGGCCAATCCCCAGGTCAAGGAGGTGCTGCTGGGCGCGGTGCTGGCCCTGCCGCTGGTGAGCGCGGCGATGCGCTGCAAACCCTCGCCAGCACGCTGGGCGACGGTGGACAATCACCTGGGACGAATGGCCTATCCCCTGTTCATCTGCCACATCTTCGCCTTCTACCTATGCGAACGGCTCTGGAACATCAGCTACGACCGCCCCACCCTGATGATTCCGGTCACGCTGCTGGTCAGCCTGATGGTCGCGCAGCTGCTGCTGACCCTGCAGCAACTGTTCGATCGTTACCGGCTGGAACGCCGCGGATTTGCCAGCATGAGCCAGGAGCCGGCCTGAACGGACCGGGCTCCTGTGTCGCCGCAATAGCCCGAAGCGGCACTGCCCACGCTCACTGCCCCAGATAGTCCCGGCGCCTGTAGGCATTGAAATCGCTGTCCCAGCGGTACTCCTGATCCAGTCGTGGATTGGTCCACAGGTCAACGGTCGACGGCAGTGTCAGAGCGCCGGGAGTGTCGCGACGAAGAATCAGAATGAAGTCCGGCTTCCTGTCGAGAACGTAGTCGGAATCCGTCCGCTGATGCCCCGGTATCAACAGCAGCGCCGGAACGACCTTGGTACTGCGCGCCACATGCTTGTCGACCAGGCCCAGCACATCCAGGATCTCCACATCCTTCGCGTAATACCCGAACTTACCGATCCCGACCGCAGCGACGAGCTTCGGCGCCGGGCGCAGCGCGGTCATGCGCTGCACGTAATTGCGAATTCCCTCCTCGGTGTCTCCGAAGATGTGCAGGCGAGCGGCATCGCGCTTGGCGAGCGCCAGAGACAAGGCGGGCTCCAGATCATAGTGATCGATCGTTCGCGGCCAGCTCAGCCAGAGCGACCATATGATAGTCGCCGGTAGCAGTAGCCCCAGGAGCACGCCGGCTGCGCGCTGCTTCGACCAGAGCCACAGAACACCAGCTATGGCACCCGCCGTCAGCAACGGCAGTACGGGCAGGGTAAAGCGACCAAAGGCGAATACATCCCCACCGACATACACGATGTAGGCGAACGTGATCAGTATGTAGGCCATGGCAATGCGGAACCGGCGGAACGCGAAGGCAGCCAGCAATGCGGGAAATACCAGGAGGATCGGGCCATCCACACCGGCGTTGTAGAGATACTCGAACCCACGCGATAGCGGGATACCGCCGACCTTGGCGTAGAAAGTATTGGGTACGACGTCGTGGTAGTAATACAGCCGGAACGCCGTATGTGCAGCCAGGTAAGCAGCAAAGGCCAGACTGGGGAGCGACAACCTCCACCAGCCCGCCAGGTCCCTCGGGCGCTGCAGGAGTGCAGCCTGGAGCCAGCTGCCGCCCAGCAGCACACCGGCCAGGATCGCCCCTTCCGGACGTGTCATGGTGGCCAAAACGCACCAGAACGCCACCCGGCCGAACCGCCGTTCCAGATGGTCGATGAAGGCCATCAATACCAGATAGCCGAACAGGGTCGTCTCCAGGCCGCCACCGGTCCAGCAGGCAAAGGAGTTACTGGCCAGGAGTACGATGGGGGCCCATCCGGCCCACCCCTTCATCGAGGGTGCCAGCAGGCGCGAGGCATAGACATAGCTGGCCACCAGCAGGAGCGTACCGAATATCTGCACCAACCAGCCGCCCACCTGCACCGCGTCGCCCCCCAGGACGATGCCCAGGGCAACCAGCAAGGTCCACAACAGATTGGTGTAGCCCTCCACCGGCTCACCGATGTTGAACACCAAGCCATGCCCTGCCACCAGGTTCTGCGCATAGCGATAACTGATGAACGCATCATCCAGCTGCTCGACCGGATACATTCGGAACTCGAACAGAAACACCAGGACGCAAAGTGCGACGGCGACCCAGCCGGAGTATCGGGCTACAGAGAAGACAGTTGTGCGCGCATGCTGGCCGCTGTGGGTGGTATCGATCTGGCTCATGGTCACTTCTGGTTATGGTTGATTTGGGGGCCATGCCCGGTCAGGGGGGAGCGCCATGGATTCAAGGCTTGCGCGCGATGATGACCTGACTCTTGGGCAGCACTTCATCCAGCGCCTGCTTGATCTTGCGCCCCTGAGGTGTCGACAGGATTTCCCCCCACATCTCCCGCCACTTCTCAATCAGCGGATTGGAGTCCGCTTCATGCAAGGGAGGGTGATCGGTCGTCCAGTAGAGCATCCACCAGATCGTCCGATAGAAGCCGTAGTGAAGCCTCTTCTCGACCGTCAGCCCGGCGCTACGGACCAGGCTCTCGAATTCGTCGCGCTCGAAAATGCGAATATGGTTCGGCTTGCGGTAGTAGCTCTCAGGGGCGAGGCCCTGTTGCGCCCTCTCGCCCGCCGCATCGGGTACCGTCAGGAGAAACAAGGCTCCCGGGTGGGCGACCCGCACCAGTTCAGCCATGAACTTCGCCGGGTCGTCTACATGCTCCAGCACTTCCATGGCGATCACCCGGCTGACCCGGCCGTCTTCCAGCGGTATCGGGTCGCCATCGGTGATCAGCGGATGCACGGCACGGGCGGGCGTTTCTTGCAGACGCTTCACCGCCGCGCTGACGTTTTCCTGATTGATGTCGGCGATGAAGACTTCCGCCCCCTGGCGACCGGCGAACGCCGTAAAACCGCCGTCACCGCAACCGATATCGAGGACCGAATCCTGGGCCAAAATCGGGAAGTCTTCGAGCAGCTCCCCTGTCTCGTTGCGGAACCAGCCGCTCAGGGACATATCGATCAGCCCCAGTTCCGGTAGCGCTTCCTCAGGCGTCTGCACCTGCATGCTCTGCGGTGGCGTCAGTGGCAGTACCGGCGCATCTGCCGCAGGAGCAGACGCCCGCAGCATTCTTTTGAGTCGAGAAAACATTCGATCCTCTGACGTTCAGGTTTAGTCGGGCAGCGCCATGGGCGACTGCATCGCAGGGCGAGGCCGCTTGGCGATGCCATCGGCGATCCGGGCTCCACGGCGACGCAGGGGCATTTCCACGAAGCGATAATTCAGTTCCGCGAGCAGGCCGATCAGGACGAGTACTACCGGAAACGCCACCAGGAAGTACCCGCGGCCATCGATACCTACTCCGGGGAAGAGGCGGAACTGCAGCTCTCGAACGAAGAAGAACATCGGGACGTGGATGAGATAGATGGCATAGGAGCGAGCGCCCAGCCAGAGCATCAACCGACGCAAAGGCGCCCAGCGACAGAACCAGTTCTGGTCATAGGAAGCCAGCCACACCAGCGCCGCCGAGACCAGCGCCATCAGCCCGACCTTGTAGTGGAAATCTTCGGCAAAGGGTGACGCCAGGTAGGCCAGCAACGCCACGCTGCCCAGCAGCAATGCCGTCGCCAGCGCCGGCACCCGTGACAGAAATCCAGGCATCATCGCGGCATGGGAAGGTCGCGCGCTCCAGACGGCCAGCAGAATCCCCAGCGCCAGCGCATCGGTGCGGAAAACCATCAGCCACGGCGTGCGGACCTGCACCAACTGCACCAGCACCAGCGCGATCAAGGCCAGCGGCAGATAACGCCGGGCCACGAAAAGGAGCAAGGGGAACAGCAGGTAGAACTGCTCTTCCAGGGACAGACTCCAGTAAACGAAGCTGGCGCCGTACTCGCAGCGCATGAAGCAATTGGCGAAACGGATGTTGGCAAAATTCAACACGCCGGCGAGGGTCGCCTCCAGGTTCGCCCTGAGGGTACCGAAGGCGCCTGACTGGTTGAACACGAGCACGGCGAGCAGGACCAGGGCCAGCCACAGCCAGGCCGACGGCAGGAGCCGCCAGATACGGCGTACCCAGAATGCCTGGGCGACAGCCAGCGACGCGCGCCAGCCCTGGCAGGCGGCCATTCTGGGAATCAGGTCCCGGGCGATGACGAATCCGGAAATGGCGAAGAACAGATCGACGCCGAACCAGCCCCCCAGGTGCAGAAGTGGCCATGGCAATCCCGGCGCTTGCATCGACGTCAGATTACCGTTGATGTGATGCAAGACCACCGCCAGCACGGCAAATGCACGGAGGACTTCGATATCGCAGATTCGCCGGCTCACGCGCTCATACCTCGGGTTCTCGATTCCACGGCGGCGGCAGCCCGCCAGATGACGGCTTGCAGGAAGGGTTCAAGCTGCTCGATCACCGCCTGTCGCGAGCAGTACCCACGCATACGTTCGATCGCCCGATCGCCCATCTCCCGATAGCCATCAGGCTGCTCGCGGTACAGTGTCCAGGCTTGCAGGTAGGCCGTTCGCAAGGAGTCCCAGTCGACCTGCTGACGGCAGGTCCTGAATGCGCTGCGAGGGTCATGCGGCCAGGTTGCAGCTTCAGCCCAGCTGCCGACTCGAAACGCCACCTGCTCATCGATGTAGTCACTCATCCCTGAGTGCGACGGCGCGATGGCCGGCTTGCCGCAGGACAGGAATTCCATCAGCGGCAGGCACTGTCCCTCGCCGAAAGACGCGTTGACGACGTAGGAGGTGGCCTGCATCAGCGCCCGGTAATCCTCGTCTTCCAGGTAGCCGTGCATGAGCACCACGCGGCAGCGGAATTCCGGCAGGCGCGCCAGGAAGCGCAACATCTCCGTCATGGCCGAGCAGTATTCCCGGTGGGTCAGCTTGAACACCAGGACGGCATCGGCCTTGTCGGCGAAGGCGGAGCAGAAGGCACTGATCAGGTCGGGCCAGTTCTTGCGGCCGTCATAGGGGTTGAACACCGTCGAGAAGACTACGCCGTCGAGCTCCACCGAGAAGGCCCCGGGAATGAACAGCGCCCGTTGCGGGAACGGATCGTCTTCGATGGGTTCCGGTGCTGGCGCGGCCACCTCAGGCTTTGGTGCCACCGTGATCGCATCGCGGCCACGCAGCCGACGGACCAGGCGCCTCAGGCGTTCCGGCAGCAAATCCGCCAGCACCGTCTGGTACCAGGCCCCGACATACCGACGCGTCACCCGCAGGCAGTCCGCCAGACTCTCGGGCGGTGGATAGGCCGGCGCCTCGGGCGGCGACTCGATGACTGGAGCCGGTGGCTCAGGCTCGCCAACCACTCCTGGAGCGGGCTCCCCTTTGAACAACAGGTGCCAATGCTCCGGATCGGCCTGCAGGAACTGTTGCAGATCCAGATTCGCGGTATCGAAGACCACGCCCTTGCCATTGATGCGGCCAGTGCCCCGCTGCTCCTTCAGCCGCCGCAGGCCATCGAAGGCATCCCAGACCGGCGAAGGCACAGAGAGCATGGGATAGAACGGCGGGACCTTCTTGCGCACAGCCTCGACCGTCGAGCGGGAATGAGTGATCGCTTGGCCGAACTGCCGCAGCATGAACGACCAGTCCTGCCCGGCATCATTGAGCCAGACCTCATCGGGGATGGTGTCGAACTCCCAGGCGAACACCGGCACGGTCGGACATTCCAGCGTGTTCAGAGTCTTGTGTGGCGGCGAGAAACTGAGGAAAACGCAACCCTCCCCACGCCGACGACAATCCTGGTAGATCGCGTCGACCTGTTCGGCGGGATCGTCGATCACCACCACCTCGCCGAACTCGCGCAGTGCCGGCAGGAATTCCTTCAAGACGAAGTAGTAGCTGTACTCCGGCGCCCCGAGGCTGGTGCGGATCGTTGCCGCACTGGTTGCGGAATAGGCCAGAATCCTCATGTCCGGGCTCCCAGCACGCGCCCAAGGGGCCGGCTTGCGACGGGTTCCCGGCAAACCCTCGAAAAGAATTCGCGCCACTGCGCAAGGAGCAGGTTCATGGACGCACGCACCTGCATGCCGGTGCGAGCACCCGCCGACAGGGCCTGGTATTCCATGGGGCGGCTCACGGCAAGATCGAAGCTGGCCTGGAACACAGCGCACATCGACTGCCAGTTCAGGCGATGGTCGAAGAAGCGCATACGCTTGTCAGGGTCACCTGCCCAGTGGGTCGGCTGACGGCTGCACTGGAAGAGCAGCGGATAATCCTCCTCCAGCCAGTCGCCCAAGGCACTGTGGCGCGGCGCGAGCACGGGCCGGCCTGCACTAAGGAACTCCTGCACGGTGACAGCGGACGATTCGCTCAACGCCGGATGAACCAGATAGTGGCTGGCCGCAATCAGTTGCGCATACTCCGGCTCATCGAGATAGCCATTGATCACGACCACCCGGCATCGGAAGGGCGACAACCGAGAGAGGTTGGTCAGCATGGCGATGCGGCCCGAGCTGAGATTGGCATGGGTGAACTTGAAGACCAGGGTCGCATCGGGCTCGTCACGGAAGGTAAGGCAGAAAGCCGTCAGCATTTCCGTCCAGTTGCGTGTTTCATCTTCCGCGCGCAACACGCAGGTATAAACCACGCCATGCAGCGTGATGCGTTGCGGCAGGGCTGGAAGCGTCTCGACGTGAGCTGCCTCCATCACGGGCTCGGGTTCGACTTCGAGCTTCGCTTCCACCACGACGGGCGCTCTATTCCGATGGCCGTCAGCATCCGTCATTTCCCGCCACCAGCCTCGGGCAAGGGCCGAGGAAACCTGCAAACGCTGACGCCAATTCAGGCGCGCGGGCTCGGCCTGGGTCCGTGCCAGAAGCTCTTCGATGACAGGGGACTCCTCAGCCGCTGGCTCAGGGCGCGCCAGGGCATCGACCGACAGGCCGATGGAGGGGCTATCCAGCAATTGCCCGGTGAAACGGAGCGTGCGTGGCGACAGGAGCGGAAGAGCGCCTTCAGCAGGGCAGAGGACGGCGAACCGCTCCCAGGGTTGGGCCGGCGTCACCAGGACCGGGAAGTCTTCACCCATAAGGTGACGAATGGCCTGCGCGCTCTGCTGGCTGAAAGTAATGACACCGGCACATAGCAGGAGGCGTTCGCGCCAGGCGGGGTCGAAATCGGATGGCAGAATCTCGAAAGGCCAGGCAATGGCCGCGATGACCGGGCAGCACTCGGGAGTATCCGCCTCGCCGGGAAGGCCGAACACGCAATAAACCGGCTTATTGCCATCCGCGCGAACATCCTGGCAGAAACGATGAAGATCGGCGCCCGCAGCAACCTCCACCACATCGCCCAGCCCGTTCAGTACGGCAAGCAGGTTTTGATACAGGAAACTCAGGCCCGGACCGGGGCCATTGGGCACGATCGAATAATCGGAATCGCCAGCTCGGTTTCTGACAAAAATCGTCATCGTCATTCTTCAGCCCTAGTAACGCAGGGTCGTTTATTGTTCTTTCAGCTGAACCGAGGCCCTACCTCGCAGCCGCCCTTGTCGGAAGCGTCAGCTAGAAAGCCACTTAAGCCACCTCATTGCAAGGAAAACGGCAAATTCGGAACAGTTGGGCGCAGAGGGGCAGGAACAGCTGAGAAAAAGCCGCAAGTGTGGCTAGGCAATCACATCCAGCTGTGACTGGCGAGTCACCCCACCTCCACCCAATCATGTCCTCCCATACCACTCGCTCCCTAAAGGAGCCGGAGGACACCGCCATGGAACACGCCCTCGCCCGACCGGCAACCAAGCCGCGCACCGGGATGCAACGTACCCTCTGGAAGTTGCTGCGCCAGTGGCACCAGAACACCCGCACCCGCCTCCAGCTGGCCGAGCTGGACAGCCGGCAGCTCGCCGACCTCGGCATCAGCCCCAGCGAGCGTGTCGCCGAAATCTCGAAACCATTCTGGCGCTGACCTCTGGTGATGCGAATCAGTCTTGGCTAGTCTGTGCTCCAGTAGAGTGGCCCCCCGGCCACCTTTTTGTGCCTTATCCGGAGCCACTCCATGAAGAAAAGCCTTCAACTGATCGCCGCAGCCACCCTGCTGGGCTGCGCCACCGGCGCCTTCGCCACCAGCTTCGTCTACACCACCGACCTGTCGGTACGTGCCACCGGCGCCACCTCCGATGCCACCTCCAACATCAGCAACTCCTTCAAGGACGACAAGATCGTTCTCGAAGCCAAGGACGACGCCGCGACCTTCGTGGCGAGCCAAGGTGACATCCGCGGCGCCCACCTGGAAGCCGCCCTGCGCCACATCCGCAACAAGATGCCGACCCTGGCGGCCAACGACCAGCAGCTGGCACAGGCCATCCTGACCATCTGATGCCTCCCCGCGCCGGGCGCTCCGCCCGGCGCGTCGCGCTGGCCCTCGGCCACGCATTCCGTTAGCCTTGGCGGTCGTGCTTTTCCGATCATCTCCGCCCATGCGCCCTCTACTGCTCATGCTACCGCTGTTGTTCTGCACCCTGCCTGCCCGGGCATTCGACCAGACGACCCAGTTCCCGGTAGGGACCAGCTATGTCACCAGCAAACTGACCAGCACTCCGTTCGAGAACAAGCTGCTGCGCAGCGCTCGTGACGATGCGGCAGGGTTCATCGCCAGCGGTGGCGAGCTGCGCGGCGCCCGTCTCGAAGCAGCGCTGCAATGGCTGCGCGAGCGGCACCCGGCACTCGCGGCGAATGATCGGGAACTGGCCGAAGCGATTCTTGCCCAATAAGTCGTGAGCAGCTCCCGCTGCCCTTTCGGAGACATCCATGCGCCTCTGCTCGATCCCCAAGAGCCCCCTGATCCTCGGCCTGCTGCTCGCTGCCTGCGCTTCCGGCGCCCAGGCGCAGTCGGTGATTCGCGTGTTCAACATCACCACCAACGCCTTCGCCCGCAGCATCGACTTCACCTCGGACACCACCACCTCCGTGCGCGACATGAAGATCGTGCAGGAAGCCCGTGACGACGCCGCCAGCTTCGTCGGCAGCGACGGCGCCATTCGCGGCGCCCAGCTGGAAGCCGCGTTCAAGGTACTGCGCGAAGACGTGCCGCAGGCGCGTGAGGCCTCCGACCAGGCCCTGGCCGAAGCCATCCTCGCTCTGTGAGGCTCCGGGTTGGCCGCTGGCTGGCGGCCCTTGCACTGATCGTCGCCGCCAGCAGCCAAGCCTCGCTCCGCCTGGAGCTCGACACTGACGGATTGAGCGGCGCCCAGCGCCAGGCCAGCCAGCAACTGCTGGACGAGGCCCTGCAGACCCTGCCGGCCAGCTTCGTCGAGCGTCTCGACCGCAAGGTCGAGGTGCAATGGCGCGAAGACCTGCCCAGCAACGGCATGGGCCGCGCCCTGCGCCCCGACGCCATCGCCCTCAGCACCCGCTACCTCGCCGCGCTCACCGACGGCAGCGCCGCTACCCGGCAGACCGGGCGCACCCACGGCACCCTGCGCCGCGAACTGCTGGCCGCCCTGCTCCACGAACTGACCCACCTCTACGACCGCGCGCGCCTGTGGGATGCCGACGAAGCCCGCGTCATCCGCCGCTGCACCCTGCGCGACAAGAGCCTGGGGCGTGTCGGCGCGCCCGATGAATGCCGCGGCCAGACCGGTCGCCGCTTCACGCTGTCGGACGACCCGCGCCTGCTCGACCTCGCCGGCTGGCCGCAGTACGCCGGCAAGCATGGGGAACGCGAGCAGCACAACCGTTTCGTCCTGCGCAGCCCGGACAGCTATGAGCTGAGCAACCCGCGCGAATACGTCGCGGTGAACATGGAGTATTTCCTCCTCGACCCGAGCTACGCCTGCCGCCGCCCCGCGCTGTACCGCTACTACGCCGCACGCTTCGGCGAGCGCCCGCACGACGCCTGCGCCAGCAGCTACGCCTACCTCAACGCCGGCCGCGACTTCGGCCAGCAGCCGCTGGGCTACCTCGACCCGGAGCGGGTCTACGAGGTGGACTACTTCATCGCCGAGGCCAACGCCGACATCGCCAGCCGCTGGGGGCATACCATGCTGCGCCTGGTGGTCTGCGCGCCGGGCCGCCCGCGCGGGCCGGACTGCCGCCTGGACCTCGACCGGCACCTGGTGCTCTCCTACCGCGCCTTCGTCGGCGACCTGCAGCTCTCCAGCTGGGACGGCCTGACCGGCGCCTATCCCTCGCGACTCTTCGTGCTGCCGCTGTCGCAGGTGATCGAGGAATACACCAAGGTCGAGCTGCGCAGCCTGGCCTCGATCCCGCTGCGCCTGAGCCGCGAGGAGATCAACAGCCTGGTGGAGCGTTCCGCGCAGAGCCACTGGAGCTACGACGGCAACTACTACTTCCTGTCCAACAACTGCGCCGTGGAGACCCTGAAACTGCTGCGCAGCGGCATCCAGCGGCAAAGCCTGCAGAACATGGACAGCATCACCCCCTATGGCGTGCTCGGCCTGCTGGAGAACCAGGGCATCGCCGATCCGAGCGTGCTGGACAACCCCAAGGAAGCCCTGCGCCTGGGCTATCGCTTCGACTCCTTCCGCGACCGCTACCAGGCGATGTTCGAGGTGCTGAAGAAGCGTCTGGACATCCGCCAGGACAAGGTCGAGGACTGGCTCGCGCTGCCCGCCACCGAGCGCCGCCCCTGGTTCGACAAGGCCGACCTGCGCGCCAGCGCCGCCCTGCTCCTGCTCGAACAGGCCTCGCTGCGCCGCCAGTTGCTGCTGGCCCAGGACGAACTCAAGCAGCTCTACCTGAGCAACCGCGGCGACCTGAGCGCCGACACCCGGCTGGCCACCGCCGGCAAGACGCTGCAGCAGATCCTCGACGACAGCGGCTTCCTCAGCCGTCCGGCGGAGTTGCTCGACGGTGGCTACGGGCTGCCCCAGGCGAAGGAAACCGTCACCCTCGAACAGCAGACGCAGCAACGGCAGAAGCGCCTGCGCCAGCTCAGCGACAACCTCGACCGCGAAGTGCGCGCCCTGCTGACGCCCGAGCGCCGCGCCGAGCTGGCGGCGCTGGAGGCCAACACCAAGCAGATCGGGGCGCACCTGCGTGCGTTGCACAAGGCGGCGGGCGGGTTGGAGTTGCCCTGATCCGGCCACCCGGCCGGATCGCGGATAAATCCGCTCCCACGGGCAACTCTCCACGGCTGGGCGTTGCTCGCGAACCCATCCGAACCGCGGGAGCTAGAGCTTCTCCTCCTGCTCCTCGGGCAACTGCTCATCCAGGTGAATCCACGGCAGCCGACTCTTCACCCAGATATGCCGGTTCGGCAGCACCTCGGCCACGTCATCCAGCGTCGCGGTAGTGAGGTCCAGGGTGTCCGGTGCGAGGTCGGTGAACAGCGCCAGCTGCGCCCCGCAGTTGACACAGAAGTAACGCACGCAGGACGGCGAAGAGCGGTACTCGGCGGGCGTGCCGGCGGTCCAGCGGAAGCTTCCCAGCGGCACCGTGGCCCAGGTGGTGACGATGCCGCCGGTGGTGCGCCGGCAGATCGAGCAGTGGCAATGGGCGACGTCGTTCAACTCGGCGTCGCATTCGTAGCGGACCTGCCCGCAATGGCAGCCACCGGCATGCACAGCAGCCATGGAGTCCTCCTGGTTCAGTCGTATTCGGCGGCCTCGTGGTCGCCCAGCAGGCGCCGCTGTCGTGGCGTGCAGGCGGCCAGCACCTCCGGGTTGAAGGCCCAGTCCAGATAGGGCGAGAACTTCTGCGCAACCATCCGCCGGCCATAGTGCACCTGCAGCAGGTAACGCGTACGCGGGCTCAGGTTGCGGCTGCCGGCATGCCACAGGTCACTGCGAAACAGCAGGCAGTCGCCGGCCTGGCAGAGCACCGGCCTGGCCGCCCTGCCCTGCCATTCGCGCTCATCGGGCGCCGGCGCGCGGCCGGCTCGATGGCTGCCGGGAATCACCCAGGTCGGGCACAGCGCCTCGTCGATGTCGTCGAGGTAGATCTGCGCGGTAGCGATGAACATCGGCAGGTCGAATCCCGACGCCAGCAGTTGCTCCGGCAGCGCGACGGGCAGGTAGTCCTGGTGCATCTCCGCGCCGATGAAACCGGGATGGCAGCGCCAGGCCGTCTGGCCGATCACATGGCAATCCCCGCCCAGCGCCGCTTCCACCACCTCGATCAGTCCCGGCGGGTCGAGATAGGGCAGCCACAGCGGCGAGCGGTTGAACACACACTTGTAATGATCCACCAGGCCCTCATAGTCCCAGTGGAGCGGCCGCAGGCCATCGATCAGCCCACGCACCTCGGCTATCTGCGCAGCATCCAGCAGGCCACGCAGCAGGACGAAGCCATCCTCGTGCAGGGCCTGCAAAGGGCTCATGGGGCGCACACTCCGCTCCCCAGCTTGGCCTGGGCCCGCGCCAGCGCATCGAGGAACGCCCCCAGCGCCTCGCCCGGCTCCGCGCCTTGGCGAGTCACGCAATGGAAGTCTGAGACGTAGGCCAGCTGCGCCGGCCGGATCGCCCGCAGGCGCCCGTCGGCCACCCATTCGCTGGCGTAGTGGGTCGGCAGGTAGCCTATGAAGGTGCCGCTGAACACCAGGTTGGCGATGGCTTCCATGCTGTAGGCATTGGTGGTGTGGCTGAACACCAGGCCGTGCGGACGCCGGCTCTCGGCCATGTAGCCACGTCCGACGTACTCGGCGGCGCAGATCTGCTCCAGCGACGGCTCGTCTTCCGCGCGCCCGAAGAACGGATGCTCGCGGGCGCAATACAGGTTCTGCTCCTCGCGGAACAGCAGTTGGTAACGGAGCCCGGACAGGCGATGGTGAAAGGCGCCGATGGCCAGCTGCAGGCGCTCTTCCAGCACGGCGTTTTCCAGCTCGTCCGGACGTTGGGTGTGCAGGTTCAGGCGCACCCGCGGATTGCCCTCGCGGAACAGCCGGATCGCCAGCGGCAACGGCCAGCACTGCTGGCCGAGCACGCCGTCGACGCAGCCCAAGTGCAAGACCTCGCGGTCGCGTCCACCCAGTCCCGTCACCTGCTCGCGGAAGCGCTCGATGTCGACGAACAATCCGAGCGCCGCCTCATAGAGCTGCTCTCCTTCCTCGGTCAGCTGGAAGCCACTGCTGCCGCGCCGGCACAGCGAATAGCCCAGGCGCAGTTCCAGATCGCGCACCAGCACGCTCAAGCGCGACAGGCTGGTATTCAGGCGCACCTGGGCGGCGGTGAAGCCACCCGCCTCGACGATAGTGCAGAAGATGCGCAGCAGGCGCAGGTCGATATCGGAAAGATTGCCCAGCATGGGAGTTCTCGCGGCGGCGGGCGCAGGCCTTTCGTTATAGCGCCGAGGGCGCCGCCCCGTGAACCCCCATGGCGGTCAACGGCGCGCAGCGATCGAGTCGGCCAGTACGCAGAGCAGCTCGAACATCATGGTGGCGCCCACCAGCGCGGTCGCCCCGCCCTGGTCGAACGGCGGCGAGACCTCCACCACGTCGGCGCCGATCAGGTTCAGCCCCTGCAGGCCGCGGATCATGTGCTGCGCCTGCAGCGTCGTCATGCCGCCGATCTCCGGCGTACCGGTGCCCGGCGCGAAGGCCGGATCGAGCACGTCGACGTCGAAGGTGACGTAGGTCGGCCCCTGCCCCACCACTCGGCGCACTTCGGCGAGGGTGGCCTCGACACCCAGGTCGGCGAACTCTTCCATGTGGATCACACGGATGCCGCATTCCTGCGCGAAGGCTTCGTCGTTTGCGTCATAGATCGAGCCGCGAATGCCGATCTGCACGGTACGTTTCGGGTCCAGCAGCCCTTCCTCGATGGCGCGGCGGAACGGCGTACCGTGGGTGTACGGGTTATCGCCGAAATAGCGGTCGTTGGTGTCGGAGTGGGCGTCGAAATGGACCATGCCGATGGGCCGCTCGGCGGCCAGCGCGCGGAAGATCGGCAGGGTCACCAGGTGGTCACCGCCCACCGACAGCGGGACGGTCCCCGCGGCATGGATACGCCGGTAGAAGCCCTCGATGCGCTTGAGCGAATCCAGCAGGTCGATGGGGTTCACCGGCGCATCGCCGATGTCGCCGACGCGCACCAGGTCGTAGGGCGCGATGTGGCTGACGTGGTGCACCTTGCGCATCAGGCTCGACTGGTTGCGCACCTCGCGCGGACCATGGCGGGCGCCGGCGCGGTTGGTGGTGCCGCCGTCCCAGGGCACGCCGAGCAGCGCGATGTCCAACTGCGCCGGGTCCTCGAAGATCGGCAGGCGCATGAAGCTGGGGATGCCGGCGAAGCGGGGAATCTCGGCGGCGTCCAGGGGTTGCGGGTAGTCATGGGACATGGCGGGTCTCCTGATGGATTAAGGGGGATCAGTCGGCCTGCGCCTGCAGGCTGGCGGCCGGCTCGCCGGCGAGGCTGACCACCACGAAGGTGACCAGGCTGGCGAGCAGGCCGTAGGCGATGGGGGTGTTGGCGAGCACGCCGTCGATGGCCATGAACAGGACCACCACCAGGCAGCCGACGACGATGCTGGCCATCGCTCCGCGCGCCGAGGCGCGGCGCCACAGCAGCGCACCGAGGATCGGCACCAGCAGCCCGCCGACCAGCAGGTTGTAGGCAATGCTCAGGGCGCCGATGACGTCGTTGACCAGGCATGCCAGGGCCAGCATCACCACGCCCATCAGGAGGGTGAACAGGCGGCTCTCGCGCAGGCCGTTGGGCGCGCCGGGACGCAGGAAGCGCGCGTAGACATCCTCCTGCAGCACCGTTGCGGCGGCCAGCAGGCAGCCCGATGCGGTGGACATGATGGCCGACAGCGCCGCCGCGACCACCAGCCCGCGCAGGCCGGGTTCGAGCACCTGGCGGGTGATCTCGGCGTAGGCGTTCTCCGGTACCGCGAGGTTGGGAATCAGCACGTGGGCGGCGGCCCCGATCAAGGCGCAGGCCAGGCCGTAGAGCATGCAGTAGATGCCCGCGCCGAGGCCGGCGTAGCGCACCACCTTCTCGCTGCGCGCGGTGAACACGCGCTGCCAGATGTCCTGGCCGATCAGCGCGCCGAAGAAGTACAGCAGGAAGTAGGTGAGGATGGTGTCCAGGCCAATGTGCCCGAGGTCGAAGAAGCCCGCCGGCAGCACTTCCTGCATGCGCGACAGGCCGCCCGCCTGGTGGATCGACAGTGGCAGCAGCACGGCGAAGATGCCGAGGGTCTTGATCACGAACTGGATGATGTCGGTGAGGGTCAGCGACCACATGCCACCGATCACCGAATAGACGATGACGATGCCGCCACCGCAGAGGATCGCCGGGATGCGCGGGATCTCGAAGACCACCTCGGTCACCGAGCCGATGGCGATGGTCGCGGTGACCGCCACCATCAGGTCGTAGGCCACCATGACGATGCCACCGATCAGTCGCGAGGACGCCTGGTAGCGCTGCTCCAGGATCTGCGTGACGGTGTAGACCTTCAGCCTGGCGATCTGCCGCGAGAACACCAGGCTGAGGACGATGATTCCCAGGCCCAACATGAACACCAGCCACAGGCCGGACAGCCCGTAGAGGTAGCCGAGCTTCACCGTACCGATGGTGGACGCGCCGCCCAGCACCACGGCCGCCATGGTGCCCAGGTAGAGGCCGGGACCGAGGCGGCGCCCCGCCACGAGGAAGTCGGTCTGGTTGCGCGCCTTGCGCATTCCGTACCAGCCCAGGGCGAGCATGCCCAGGGCGTAGACCAGCATGATCAGGTAATCGAGCAACATGGCGGGAGGCTCCTGTTGTTGTTGTGTGGGATGCAGGCCGTTGCCCGCAAAAGCCTGATCCGCCACCTCCTCCCGGCAAATCCCCAAAGCCTGAAGCCAACTTTCGCTACCGCGAAAGTGCCCCGTCAGCCCTTGCCAGACGGGTTTTTTCCCCCTCCTCCGGCTCCCGTCGGGAAAAAACTTCTACTCCGCCAAGTGCTTGATTCGTATACGTATGTTATCGTTGTAAACACTGTATACAGCGTAAACGGAACTGTACGAAAAGTGACCACCGTTGTCTCCTTCCGCGCCGATGACGCCCTCGTCCAGGCCCTGGACCAGCTGGCCCGCGCCACCCACCGGGACCGGCCGTACCACCTGCGCCAGGCCCTGGCGCAGTACCTGGAGCGCCAGAGCTGGCACGTCGCGGCCATCGATGAAGGCGTGGCAGACGCCGATGCCGGCCACCTGTTGGAACACGCCGTCATCGAAGCCAAGTGGGGGCTGGCATGAGCCTGAAGTGGACGCACAAGGCGGCGGGCGACCTGGACGCCATCTATGACCACTACGTCGTGCTGATCGGACCGGAGAAGGCGCTGCGGGCCATCCAGGACATCGTCGAGCAGGTTCGTCCGCTGGCGAACCTCGACCTGAGCAGCAGCGGCGTGCCCAGCGAAGTGCCCGGCGTCCGGGAATTGCCGGTGGAGCGCTGGCCCTACCAGGCCGCCTACCGGGTAAAGGGGCGTTCTGTACAGATTTTGCGCATCGACCGTGTGGATAACTCGGGGTAAAAGTGGCCACACGGTTACAAAATATTTCAAAGTATTGACTTTTCGATTTGATCAAAAAGCATACAAATAACCTTAAAATACATATTGGGTCATTTAATGTTCATTTCTAAATGATATGAACAAAATACAAACAAATAAGACTGAGTTAGTCATTCACGCTGAGCGACGACTGCCTTTTTCCAGGCAACAAAAAACCCGGCCAAGGCCGGGTTTTTTCGTTTTTGCGGGCTTTTTTCGAAGGCGGGTCAGGCAGCCTGCCAATTGACCGGCAATTGCCCTTCTTTCCAGGCGAAACGATCGAGGTGGCTGACCACCACGTTCTGCAGGCGCTCCAGTGCCTGCGCATCGGCAGCCTCGGCGTCCATCAGCAAGGCGTCCGGCGTGGCGTGCAGGCGGCAGGTGCCGAAATCGAAACGCAGCACGCCGCGATCCTCGGTCAGCTCGACCGGCAACTTGTGGGCGAAGTGGTTGCACAGGCGCTTGAGGTAGCGCGCGGCGTCAGGGGTGGCGACAGTGGCACGGCTTAGCGGCATCGTTCTCTTCTCCTTTTTTGGGAGTTGTCATGCTAGGCGGAGGAAATCCAGGGAAAAACCGGCTAATTTGCCTTTCACTCTTAAGCGGAGCTTCACAATGGACAACCTCAAGGGCATGGCGGTCTTCGCCACCGTGGTGGCCCGCGGCTCCATGGCCGCCGCCGCCGAAAGCCTGGGCATGACGCCCTCGGCGGTCAGCCAGCAGATCCGCAAGCTCGAAGCCCACGCCCAGGTGACGCTGCTGCACCGCACCACCCGCAAGCTGACCCTGACCGAGGCGGGCGAGGCCTTCTACCGCAGTTGCGCGCAGATGCTGGCAATCGCCGAGGAAGCCGAACAACGCCTGGGCGAATGGCGCGAGGCGCCGGTCGGCGAACTGCGCCTGGCCGCCCCGGTGGGCTTCTCCGGCCAGCTGATCACCGAGGCCCTGCGTCCGCTGCTGGAAAACCACCGCCAACTGCGCCTGCAGCTGTTCTTCCACGATGAGCAGATCGACCTGATCGAGCAGCGCATCGACCTCGCCATCCGCGTCGGCAGCCTGTCCGACTCCAGCCTGGTGGCGCGTCACCTGGCCGAGTGGAACAACGTCATCTGCGCCGCGCCGTCCTACCTGCGGCGAATGCCGCCGATCGACCATCCGCAGCAACTGCAGGGCGTCGACTGGCTGGCCCTGAATACCGTGGCGCACCAGAGCTACCTGAACTTCAGCGGCCCGGGCGGGGAGAGCTGCAAGCTGCGGCTCGAAGCGCGAGTCGCCGCCAACAGCATGATCGCCCTGCGCCAGTTCACCCTCGACGGACTCGGCGTTTCCGCCCAGCCCGAACCGGAAGTGCGCGAGGCGCTGGAGGAGGGCAGGCTGGTACGGCTGCTGCCGGAATGGAAGCTGCCGCCGTTCGGCATCTACGCGGTCACACCGCGCCGCGATGCGCAGCCGGCCAAGGTCAAGGTCGCCATCGAAGCGCTGCGCCGCCACTTCGGGGGCTCGTCGCGCCTGCGCTTCCAGGCGCCGGTCTGAGCGACGCGCTACCATGACGCCCCCATCGACAGGAGTACCCAGCATGGCCCGGAACTGGACCTGCAAGCACCACCGCGACCTGAGCAAGGAGGAGCTGTACGCCATCCTCAGCCTGCGCACCGAAGTCTTCGTGGTCGAGCAGAAATGCCCCTACCAGGAAGTCGATGGCCTCGACCTCATCGGCGACACCTGCCACCTGATGGTAGAGGAGGGTGGCCGTCTGCTCGGCTACCTGCGCCTGCTGGACCCCGAGCGTCATGAGGGCGACGTGGTCATCGGCCGCGTGGTGATCGCCCCGCAGGGCCGTGGCCAGGGTCTGGGGCACGAACTGATGGAGCAGGCGCTGCAGGCCATCGCCCGGCGCTGGCCGGGGCTGCCGATCTACCTCTCGGCGCAGGCGCACCTGCAGGGCTACTACGGCCGCTACGGCTTCGCTCCGGTCACCGAGGTCTACCTGGAAGACGACATCCCGCACATCGGCATGCGCCGCGGCGCCTGATTCAGGTTGGGTAATGCCGGGCGAGGAAGTCGCCCAGCAACGCATTGACCCGCGCCGGCTGCTGGTTCTGGATCCAGTGGCCGCAGTTTTCCAGCACATGCTGCTCCAGCTTCGGCACATGCTCGGGCATGCGTTGCAGGGTATACGCCTCGAAGCGACCGACCGGGTCGCGGTCACCGATCAGGAACAGCGTCGGCTGCTCGACCTTGCGCCCCGCCAACGGCGCGGTGAGTTGCCAGCTGCGCTCGAAGTTGCGGTACCAGTTCAGCGCGCCGCGGAAGCCGCGTCCCTCGAAGGTGTGCACGTAGTACTGGAAATCCTCGGCGCTGCACCAGGCGGGCTGCGCCGGTGGCGGTGGCAGGCCATCGAACAAACGGCCATCGGGGGACTGGTCCGGCGCCAGGTGCACGTTGTCGCCGAGGAAGTGGCGCAGGCTCAGGGCGATGTTCGCATTCAGCTCGGCCTCGGCGCAGCCCGGCTCCTGGAAGTAGAGGATGTAGAAGAACCTACCGGCGAACACCTCCCGCATGATCTCCACCGGCGGACGCTTGGCGCGGCCGGCGAAGGGTACTGACAGCGTCGCCAGAACCTCTACCCGCTGCGGCTCCAGCAGCGCCAGATGCCAGGCCACCGGCGCGCCCCAGTCATGGCCGACCATCGCCACCCGCGAATGCCCCAGCGCATCCATCGCGCCCTGGATGTCCGCGCAGAGGGTCAGCAGGTCGTAAGCGTCCACCGCATCCGGCGCGCTGGTCTGGCCATAGCCGCGCATCTCAGGGACGAACACGCGATAACCGGAGGAGGCGAGGGCGCGCATCTGGTGCTGCCAGGAATGCCAGCACTCGGGAAAGCCGTGCAGCAGCCACACCGGCTTGCCGTCCGCCGGGCCGGCGCTGTACAGGCTGAGCAGGATGCCGTTGACCGCCAGCAGCTGGTGTTCGAACTCGTTCATGGCGCGCGCTCCTGCAGAGGGTGAGCTTCACTATGCCAAGTCCGGAGTGCCGGCCGAACCCTATTCACCAGGCGAATGGAGGGACCTTTCCACTCGGCGATGCAGTGCGGGAAACGGCGGATAATGTCCGGCGCCACAATAGATTCTCTCCAGGAAGGACTCCCATGAGACGCCAACCCACCGCCCAGCTCTGCCCGGAACTCGATGCCATCCTGAGGGCCGAACTGCGCGCCGGCAACCAGCTCGGCGAAGGCCCCGTGCGCACCGACTGGCCGCAGCCTGGCTCGATCTACGCGGCCTTGCGCGACAACTTGAAAACGCGCAAACCCGGCAATGCCGGCCCTGTCCGACATTCGATCTGCCGCGATCCTCACTATGGCTGGAACGACGAGTGCTACTGCGAGTTGCACGGCGACCTGCTGGTCGCTGGAAGCACGCAGAGGCCCTGACGGAGATCCCTGTAGGAGCGAGCTTGCTCGCGAATCGCCTTGCAGCGGGTTCGTTCGCGAGCAAGCTCGCTCCTACGAAAAGCCTTGCAATCAATCGATAAAAAACTGCATCGTATTCTGCACAGCGAAACATCATTCCGTTAAAACAACTCTAAACGGAGCACAGCATGTCAGAAGCGGTACAGCTCGAACGCCGGGGCGAGATTGCCCTGGTCACGGTCGACGGCCCACCAGTGAACGCCCTCGGACATGGCGTCCGCACGGGCCTGCTCGCCGCCTTCCAGCAGGCCGAGGCCGATCCGCAGGTGCGCGCGGTGGTGCTGGTCTGCGCCGGACGCACCTTCATGGCCGGCGCCGATATCCGCGAATTCGGCAAGCCACCGCAGGCCCCCCTGCTGCCGGAAGTGGTCGAGGCCATCGAAAGTGCGACCAAGCCCAGCGTCGCCGTGATCCACGGCACCGCCCTGGGCGGCGGGCTGGAAGTTGCCCTGGCCTGCCACTACCGTATCGCCCGCCGCGACGCCCAGGTCGGCCTGCCGGAAGTGAAGCTCGGCCTGCTCCCCGGCGCCGGCGGCACTCAGCGCCTGCCGCGCCTGGCCGGTGTCGAGAAGGCCCTTGACATGATCGTCAGCGGTGCGCCCATCCGCGCCACCGAAGCCCTTGAAAGCACCATCGTCGACGAACTGTTCGACGGCGACCTCATCGAAGCCGGCCTCGCCTTCGCCCAGCGCCTGCTGGCGGGCGGCAGAGGCCCGCGCCGCACCGGCGAGTGCAACGAGCGTGTTCAGCAAGCAGGCCTCGCCGAGCTGATCGCCCAGAAGCGCAGCGAAGTGCAGAAGCGCCTGCCCGGCCAGTTCTCGCCGCTGCGCTGCATCGACGCAGTGGAAGCCACGACGCAGTTGCCGCTGCGCGAAGGCCTGGCCCGCGAGCGCGAGCTGTTCCAGCAGTGCATGGCATCGCCGCAACGCGCCGCGCAGATCCACGCCTTCTTCGCCGAGCGCGATGCCGCCCAGGTCGAAGGCCTCGCCGCCGACACCCAGCCGCGCGACGTACGCAGCGCCGCGGTGATCGGCGGCGGGACCATGGGCATCGGCATCGTCCTGTGCTTCGCCAATGCCGGCATCCCGGTGAAGCTGCTGGAAGTGAACGAAGAAGCCCTTCAGCGCGGCCTCGACCGCGCCCGCAGCCTTTATGCCGCCAGCGTGGCGCGCAGCAGCCTGAGCGCGGCAGAGCTGGAGCAGCGCATGGCCCTGATCAGCGGCGTGCTCGATTACGCCGTACTGGGCGACGTGGACGTGGTGGTCGAAGCCGTGTTCGAGAGCCTGGACGTGAAGCGCCAGGTCTTCGAGCAGCTGGACGCCGTGTGCAAACCCGGCGCAATCCTCGCCAGCAACACGTCTTCGCTGGACCTCGACGAAATCGCCGCTTTCACGACGCGTCCGCAGGACGTGGTCGGCCTGCACTTCTTCAGCCCGGCCAACGTCATGCGCCTGCTCGAAGTGGTGCGCGGCAAGGCCACCAGCGATGCCGTGCTGGCCACCGCCATGCAGTTGGGCAAGCGCCTGAAGAAGGTCTCGGTGGTGGTCGGTGTGTGCGACGGCTTCGTCGGCAACCGCATGATCTTCCAGTACGGCCGTCAAGCCGAATTCCTGCTGGAGGAGGGCGCCACACCGGCGCAGGTGGACCGCGCCCTGCGCACCTTCGGCATGGCCATGGGGCCGCTGGCGGTGCGCGACCTGTCCGGCCTGGACATCAGCCACGCGATCCGCGCGCGGCAGCGACCGAACCTCAAGCCCGGCCAGACACTGCCCACCGTGCTCGATCACCTGATCGCCGCCGGCATGCTCGGGCAGAAGACCGGCGCTGGCTTCTATCTCTACGGCGAAGGCGGTCGCGCCCCGCAGGACAACCCGGCGCTGCCGGCCATGCTGGAGCAGGCCGCCGCCGATCGCGGCATCACCCGCGCACCGGTGAGCGATGAAGAGATCGTCGAGCGCTGCATCTGCGCGCTGATCAACGAGGCCGCCAACATCCTCGACGAAGGCATCGCCCAGCGTGCCAGCGACATCGACGTGATCTTCCTCAATGGCTACGGCTTCCCCGCCTGGCGCGGCGGCCCGCTGTTCCATGCCGACAGCCTGGGCCTTGCCCATGTGCTCGAACGAATCCGCGAGTTCCACCAGCGCCTCGGCGCCTGGTGGCAACCCGCGCCGCTGCTCGAACGCCTGGTGGCCGAGGGCCGCCGCTTCGCCGATCTGTAGAGGAACCGCCATGGACATCCATTTCACCCCCGACGAGCTGGCGTTCCGCGACGAAGTCCGCGCCTTCCTCGAAAGCAAATTGCCCCAGGACATCGCCACCAAGGTGCGCCTGGGCAAGCACCTGAACAAGGGCGACCACCAGCGCTGGCAGCGCGTGCTCGCCGAGCAGGGCTGGTACGCCACGCACTGGCCGGAGGAGTTCGGCGGCACCGGCTGGAACGCCGTGCAGAAGCACATCTTCGAAGAGGAATGCGCCGCCTTCGGCGCGCCGCGCACCATCCCCTTCGGCGTCAACATGGTCGCCCCGGTGATCATCAGGTTCGGCACGCCCGAGCAGCAGGCGCACTACCTGCCGCGCATCCTCGACGGCAGCGACTGGTGGTGCCAGGGCTACTCCGAGCCGGGCGCCGGCTCCGACCTCGCCAGCCTGAAGACCCGCGCCGTGCGCGACGGCGACCACTACGTGGTGAACGGCCAGAAGACCTGGACCACCCTCGGCCAGCACGCCGACTGGATCTTCTGCCTGGTGCGCACCGACCCGGAAGCGCAGCAGCAGCGCGGCATCAGCTTCCTGCTGATCGACATGAAATCCCCTGGCATCACCGTGCGCCCGATCATCACCCTGGATGGCGAGCACGAGGTCAACGAAGTCTTCTTCGACAACGTGCGCGTACCGGTGGAAAACCTGGTGGGCCGCGAGAACGAAGGCTGGACCTGCGCCAAGTACCTGCTGACCTACGAGCGCACCGGCCTCGCCGGCATCGGCGCATCCAAGGCGGTGCTCGGGCACCTGAAACGCGTGGCCAGCCGCGAGCTGTGCGATGGCAAGCCGATGCTCGATGACCCGCTGTTCCGCGCCCAGGTAGCGGAGGTGGAGATGCAGCTGATGGCCATCGAGATGAGCACCCTGCGCATCCTCGCCGCCGCCCGCGAAGGCGGCGTGCCGGGGGCGGAAAGCTCGATCCTGAAAGTGAAGGGCACCGAGATCCGCCAGGCCATCAGCCACCTGCTGCGCAAGGTCCTCGGCCCCTATGCGCTGCCCTTCATCGAGGACGAATTCGAGCTGGGCGCCGAGCCGTTGCACGCGGACTACTCGGCGGCACCGGCCAGCCAGTACTTCAACCTGCGCAAGCTGTCGATCTTCGGCGGCTCCAACGAAATCCAGAAGAACATCGTCTCCAAGATGATTCTCGAGCTGTGAGGGGCTGACCATGGACTTCAAACTGAGCGAAGAGCAGCAGATGCTGCAGGACACCGCGGCCCGCCTGGTCCGCGACGCCTACCCGTTCGACAAGCGTGAGGGGTTCAGCAAGAGCGAGCTGGGCTACAGCGCCGAATTCTGGCGCCAGTTGGGCGAGCTGGGGCTGACTTCGGTCTCGCTGCCGGAAAGCCACGGTGGCTTCGGCGGCGGCGTGGAAAGCCTGCTGGTGCTCACCGAACTGGGCCGCGGTCTGTGCCTGGAGCCCTACCTGCAATCGGTGGTGCACGCTGGGGGCCTGATCGCCCAGTTGGGCAGCGACGTGCAGAAGGACCACTGGCTGCCGCGCATCGCCAGCGCCGAGGCGCAGCTGGCGGTGGCCCTGGAAGAGCCGCAGAGCCACTACCAGCTGCACGACGTGCAGACCCGCGCGGAGCAGGCCGGCGACGGCTGGAAACTGAGCGGCCGCAAGGCAGTGGTGATCGGCGGGCAGAGCGCCACGGCGATCCTCGTTTCGGCGCGAGTCGCCGGCAATGCGCGGGACGAAGCAGGCATCGGCCTGTTCCTGGTCGACCCGCAGCAGACCGGCGTCAGTCGCCGCGACTACCCGACGGTGGACGGCCAGCGCGCCTGCGAGCTGTTCCTCGACGGTGCCGTTGGTGAAGCGGTCGGCACACCCGGCGAGGCGCTACCGGCGTTGCGTTATCAACAGGGCAGGGCGATTGCCGCGCAGTGCGCCGAAGCCCTCGGCAGCCTGCAGGAAGCCTGCGCACTGACCCTGGACTACCTGAAGACGCGCAAGCAGTTCGGCGTGCCGATCGGCAAGTTCCAGGTGCTGCAGCACCGCATGGTGGACATGCGCAGCGAGCTGGAACAGGCCACCAGCATGGCCATCCTCGCCGCCTGCGTCGCCGACCAACCCGACAGCGCCGAGCGCAGCCGCACCCTGGCGGCGGCCAAGTTCATCGTCACCCGCGCGGCGCGTTACGTGGCGGAGCAGGCGATCCAGCTGCACGGCGGCATCGGCATGACCTGGGAATACGTGCTGGCGCACCACGCCAAGCGGCTGGTGATGCTCAGCCATCAGCTGGGGGACGATGATCATCATTTGAAGGTGTATGCGGGGTTGATGGAGGTGGCGTAACGCATCCACCTACCCTTGTAGGAACGAGCTTGCTCGCGAACATATCTGCTGGCGACTTGGGCACTGGGGCGGTTCGCGAGCAAGCTCGCTCCTACAGGAAAGCATGCCCTGCGCCTCGGTTCGGGTTCTGGCCCGTGCTCTGGAAGGCTTCCAGAGAAACATGCGCGCACTCCGGACCGCCCCTTTCAGGAGGCCTCGTTGAAGTGGAGTTTCAGGGGTTGAGCGACATGGATGTCGCGAGAGCCATGATGGGCCAGGGATGGCCCGTCGTGGCGTGCCCCTGAAACTTCGCTTCGACGAGGGAATTTTTCGCCTAAGCGAAAAACCGGATGAAGGGGCAAGACCTTTGCCTCCTTTGGGGCGTTTGCCAAAGGAGGTCGCCCGAGGGGGCGAAATACAATCTCTCTGCACACGTCGAAGCGGCGCAGAGACTCCTACACGAAAAGCATCGTGGAGAAAATCAGGCCCCGAGGCTCTCGATATCCCGCGCCAGCATCTCCAGCTCATGGGCCAGCGACCCGCGCAGCGTCTCTTCGCTCAACTGGAACGATGGCGCCCCGCAGGTCAGCGCCATCAGCCCGCCGTCGGCCAGGCGCAGCGGCACGCCGGCGGCGCGCACATTGCGGTCCCAGTCGCCCAGGGACAGGCAGAACCCATGTTGGCGATACTCCTCGAACGAAGCCTCCAGCGAAGCACGCATGGCGGACCAGTCGCCTTCATGGCGCTCCTGCAGCGCCGACAGCAGATGCTCGCGCTCCTGCTCCGGCGTCGCCGCCAGGTAGGCGCGGCCCGCGGCGGTAGTCGCCAGTGGCAGACGTACGCCGGCGTCCATGCGCAGGGAGGTCGCCTCCGGCGGGCGGCAATTCTCCACGTAGATCATCGACAGCCAGTCGCGGCAGGTCAGGCCGACCGTGGTGTTGGTGCGTCGCGCGAAGGCATCCATGTACGGCTTGGCCAGCTGGCGCACGCGCAGGTTGGAAACGTAGGCATACCCCAGCGCCAGCACGCCGGAATCCAGCTGGTACTTCTCGTGCTGCTGCGAGTAGCAGAGGTAGCCGAGCTTGGTCAGGGTGTAGGTCATGCGCGACACGGTGGGCTTGGGCAGCCCGGTGATCCGCGCGATTTCCTGGTTGCCGAGCACCACCGAGCCGTGGGTGAAGGCGCGCAGCACGTCCAGCCCGCGGGCGAGGGCCTCGACGAACTTGCGGTCCTTGGGGTTGCTGCTGTCTTCGACGTCGTCGCTCATGGGGCCTCGGCGGGGGAATCTGGATGACGGGCGCCGCTGGCGGCGCGGGCGAACGATAGCAGATCGGCCCCTCGCCCCGCAGCGGTCCGAATGTGCTCGTTGCACCGGGTAAGCCTATCGCATACCATCGATTTCGACACGATGTTTCGCTGTGCAGAACAACAATTCAAAGCTCAGAGCCAATCGAAGCGAAGAAACGGAGAAGTCGATGCCCGCCATTGCAACCGGATACGTGGCCAACGAGATTGCCCGCCACGGTTACCAGAACCTCCACGACCTGTTGCGCGATGCCTGTCGCGACTTTCCCGAACGCTCCGCGTTCTCCTGCGGCGACAGCCACCTGAGCTTCGCCGATCTGGAACGCCAGGCCGACGCCTTCGCCCGCTACCTGCGCCACCACGCCGGCCTGCAACCGGGCGAGCGTTTGGCACTGATGCTGCCCAACTCCCTGCAGTACCCCATCGCCACCTTCGGCGCGCTGAAGGCCGGCGTGGTGCTGGTGAACACCAATCCGCAGTACACCTCCAGCGAGCTGCGCCACCAGCTGGCCGACTCCGGCGCCAGCGCCATCCTGCTGCTCGACCGCCTGCTGCCACTGCTGCGCGGCGTGCAGGCGCAAACCGACGTGCGACAGGTGCTGCTGACCTCGATCGACGATATCGAGCGCCCGCAATTCGACTGCGGAGACGCCGACTGCATGCGCTTCCAGCAGGCCCTGCGCCTGGGCGCCGAGGCGCCGCCGGTGGACACCGAGCCGGGCCTGGACCGCCTGGCGCTGCTGCAATACACCGGCGGCACCACGGGTGTGTCCAAAGGCGCGATGCTCAGCCATCGCAGCCTGATCGCCAACGTCATCCAGACCCTCGAACTGTTCATGCGCCCTGGCCTGCTGGAGCCGGCCAGCGACCTGCGCATCGCGCCGCTGCCGCTCTACCACATCATGGCCTTCGCCACGAATTGCCTGTCCTCGGTGGGCATGGGCCTGCACACGGTGTTCATCCGCGACGGTCGCAACCTGGATGAAATCCTCGGCGCCATGCGCCGCTATCCCTTCACCCTGATGAGCGGGATCAACACCCTGTTCGTCGGCCTGATGAACCACCCGGATTTCGCCGGCATCGACTTCAGCCACCTGAAGTGGGTGACCTCCGGCGGCGCGCCGCTGAACCGCGAAGTGGGCCGGCGCTGGGAAGCGCTGACCGGCGCCCCGGTGCGCGAAGGCTTCGGGCTGACCGAGGCCTCGCCGGTGGTCTCCACCGGCACGCTGCTGAGTCCGTATCGCGAGGGCTATGTCGGCCAGGCGCTGGTGGACACCGAGCTGCGCACCGTGGACGAGGAGGGCGCCGACACCGGCCCCGACCAGCCCGGCGAGCTGTGGCTGCGCGGCCCGCAGGTGATGCAGGGCTACTGGCAGCGCCCGGAGGAGAGCGCCCAGGTGCTGACCGAGGATGGCTGGCTGAAGACCGGCGACATCGCCGAAGTGGATGCCAACGGCATGCTGAAGATCGTCGACCGCAAGAAGGACATGATCCTGGTCTCGGGCTTCAACGTGTTCCCCAACGAAGTGGAAGACGCGGTGATGCGCCACCCCGGCGTGCGCGAGTGCGTAGCCATAGGCGTGCCGGACACGCGCAAGGGCGAGGCGGTGAAGCTGTTCGTCAGCCTGCGCGACCCCGCGCTGGATACGGCCGCAATCATCGCCCACTGCCGCGAGCACCTCACCGGCTACAAGGTGCCCAGCTTCGTCGAGGTGCTCGACGAGCTGCCCAGGACCGCCGTCGGCAAGCTGCTGCGCCGCCAATTGCGCGATCTCGAACTGGGCAAAGGGACCAACGCATGACCGAAGCGTCTATGGTTGAAGCAGGTTCGCACGACGAGACCCGCAGCATGACCGAGTCCTTCAACCGCATCGGCGTGATCGGCGCCGGCGCCATGGGCCGTGGCATCGCCCAGCTGTTCGCCACGGCCGGCCTGCCGGTGCGCCTGTACGACAGCAATCCGCAGACCGTGGAGCAGGCGCTGGCCTTCAACCGCGAGCTGCTGGAACGTTCGGTGGCCAAGGGCAAGCTCAGCCCGGAGGCGCTGGCCGGGACCCTGCAGCGCCTGCTGCCGACCCATAGCCTGGACGAACTGGCCGACTGCGACCTGCTGATCGAAGCCATCGTCGAGGACCTCGGCGCCAAGCAGGCGTTGCTCGCCGAGCTGGAAAAGCGCGTGGCGCCGGACGCCGTGCTGGCGAGCAACACCTCGTCGCTGTCGGTCACCCGCATCGCCGCCCGCTGCCAGCATCCGGAGCGGGTCGCCGGCTTCCACTTCTTCAACCCGGTGCCCCTGATGCGCATCGTCGAAGTGGTGCGCGGCCAGCGCACCCAGGACTCCGTGGTGCGCCGCCTGAGCCGCCTGGCGGAGCAGGCCGGGCACTTCCCGGCGGTGTCGCCGGACAGCCCCGGCTTCATCGTCAACCACGCCGGCCGCGCCTTCAGCACCGAGGCGTTGCGCATCCTCGGCGAAGGCATCGCCACCCCGGCGCAGGTCGACCGCATCCTGCGCGACGGCGCGGGTTTCCGCATGGGGCCGTTCGAGCTGTTCGACCTCACCGGCCTGGACGTCTCCCACGCGGTGATGGAATCGCTCTACCAGCAGTTCTACCAGGACCCGCGCTACACGCCGTCACCGCTGGCGGCTCAGCGCGTGGCCGGCGGACTGCTCGGGCGCAAGACCGGCGAAGGCTTCTACCGCTACCGCGACGGCCAGCCGCTGCACGAAGTCGAGGTACCACCGGAGCCGGTGCTGCTGAACCGTCCGTACTGGCTCGACAGCCAGGACCCGGAGCTGCGCCACCGCATCGCCGCGATCCTCACCCTGGGCGGCGTGGTACTGGAAACCAGTGAAGCGCCTTCGTCCCGCGCCATCTGCCTGGTCACCCCGCTGGGGACGGACGCCGCCACCTGCATCGACGCCCTGGGCCTGCCGCCCGAGCGCAGCCTGGCGCTGGAAACCTTCACCGACCTGGACCGCCGCCGCGTGCTGATGCGCCAGCCCGCCCTCGACCCGAAGCTGGAGATCCAGGCCCGGCAGGCGCTGGGCAGCGACGGCGTGCCGGTGGAAGTGATCAATGATTCGCCCGGTTTCATCAGCCAGCGGGTGGTCGCCAGCATCGTCAACCTGGGCTGCGAGATCGCCCAGCGCGGCATTGCCACGCCGGTGACGCTGGACCGCGCGGTGCAACTGGCGCTGGGTTATCCCTTCGGCCCGCTGGCCTTCGGCGAACACTACGGCGCGGCGCGCATCCTCACCATCCTCCAGGGCCTGCAGGCCTGCTACGGCGAGGCACGCTACCGGCCCAGCCCGTGGTTGCGGCGTCGGGTGCAACTGGACTTGCCGCTGCACAGTCCCGATCGGGCGGAGTGATTCCGTGGGGACGATGACCGAAATCGACGCCGGCGGCGGCCTGTAGGAGCGAGCTCGCTCCTACGAAAAGCGGCGGCGTCGTCAGAACGCCACGCGCTGCCCCGCCAGCAGCTTTTCCAGCGCCGCCGTGCGCTGCGCCGGTGCCATGGCCGCGAGCTTCTCCACCCGCGCATAGAACGCCGGCCAGTTCCCGCCCACCTGGGCGAACAGCGCAGCGAAGGCGGGCACCCACTGGTCGTAGAGCCCGAAGGGCAGCAGCTTGGCGTTGTTCAGCGGGCCGTTGACCCAGTTGTCGAACGGCGCCTTGCCGCCCCATTCGTGGTCACACAGCTCGCGGTACTCGCGGCGCAGACGCTCGAATTCCGCGGCCTTGCCGGCGCGCTTCTCGGCGTCGCTGCGCGGGCTGGCATAGAGCTTCTGCAGGCGCTCGCGGGTATCCAGCACCAGCTGGGTAAAGCGCTTGCGCTGCTCGGCCAGCTGCGCCGACTCATCCGCCAGCCCACGTGCGGCGCGCCAGCGGCGGCCGCCCTCGGCCTCGACGAAGGAGGCGAAGGACTCGTTGAAGGCGGTGTCGCCCGGCAGGTAGAACTTCTGGTGCGCCAGCTCGTGGAAGATGGTTTCGGCCAGGCGCTGGTCGCCCCAGCGCAGCATGCTGCTGAGGATCGGATCGTTGAACCAGCCGAGGGTCGAGTAGGCCTCGACGCCGCCGACATAGACGTCCATTCCCTGTTCCTGCAACCGCTTCGCCTCGCCCTGCGCGCCGGCCTCGCCGTAGTAACCGCGGTAGGCCACGCAGCCGGCGATGGGGAAGCAGTGCGTCACCGGCCGCAGCGACAGCTCCGGGGTGGCGAAGACGTTCCACACCACGTTGGGCCTGTGGATATCCGTATAGAGGCGGTAGCTCTGGTTATCCGGCAGGCCCAGCGCGGCGCTGGCGAAGGCGCGCGCCTCCTGGGACTGCTCCAGGCGCCGGCGCAGCACCGGGTCGCGGGAGGGATCGGCAACGACCTCCGAGACCGGTTCGCGGGCGGCGAGAAGACGCAGCTGCCCATCGGCCAGCTGCCCGTAATAACTCACCGTGGAACAACCGCTCAGCGCCCAGATCGCCAGGCAGGGAACCCAGCGGCACAGGCGACGGTCGAGTGTCGGGATAAGAAGGCGGAAGGGCATGCGCGGAACATAGCACAGCGCCTGGTCCGCCCGCTGGCACGACGTAACCTACCCAGGAGTCCCCCCGATGCGCGCCGTTCTCACTGCCATCAGCCTGCTCGCCCTGAGCGGCTGTTCCCTGCTGCTGCCTCAGCCCGACCCGAACCGCGCGTGGATCGACCTGGACACCAACAGCCAGAGCGACCTCGCGGCGACCAAGGTAGACGACAAGGAGTGGCCCAGTTCGCGCTACTTCGAGGTCGATCCGGGCCAGCACGAGCTGCGCGTGCGCTTCCAGTTCCAGGTCGAACCGGTGGATATCGGCCCGGTGGACGAAGCCCTCTGGCGCGATTGCGAGATGACGGTGAAGTACAAGGACTTCGCCGCCGGCCAGCGTTATCGCCTGGAAACCGGCAGCATCGGTTTCCGTCCCTGGGCCAAGCTGTATGACGCGCAATCCAACGAAATCGCCCGGGGCCGCGAGCGCGGTTGCGATCGCGCCTGACCCTCGCCGAGCCGGCACGGGGTTATGCTGTGGCCATCGTTCCTTCGCCACGGTGAACCGCCATGCGCCTGTGTCTGCTCTTCGCCCTCGTCCTGCTGGGTGCCTGCGCCGGCCCGCTGCCCGCCCACGACCCGCAGCTGGCCTGGGTCGATCTCTACACCACGCCAGGCAAGACGCTGATGGCCGAGCGACTGGACGGCAAGTCGGTCAACGACGGGCGCTATTTCCAGGTGACGCCCGGCCGCCATGACCTGGTGGTGCGCTTCCAGTACGAAGTCCCCGCCGGTGGCGGCATGGGCATGAACAACGAACCCTCGGAGCTGACCTGCCGGGTCAAGGTGACCTACGACGGTTTCGCCGCGGGCCAGCGCTACCGCCTGGAACTGCGCCCGCAACTGCGCAGCGCCCTGGCGCTGCTGACCGATGCCAGCGGAACGCTGGTGGCGAAGACGGACTTCCAGGGAGCGGTGAGCTGCGGGCCGTTCTAGGCGCTGAACGGATGGATCGCGGAGCGAGGGGCGATCCCACGCCGATACGCCTGTCGGAGCGAGCTCGCTCCTACAGAAGAACAGTCCGGCGTTCGTCAGCTGTCGTTCTTCTGGTAGATGATCCGCCGCTTCCCGCCATCGCAGCTGCCGACCACCATGCTCGGATCCTTCACCTCGGATTTGTCCACGATCTCCAGGGTGTAGGAGGTCACCCCGGCGGCCTGGATCTTGGTCTCGATCTCCGCCTTGAGCTCTTCGCACGACTTGGGCACCGCCCAGCTCGCCGGCGTCACCAGCAGCAACGCCACGCTTGTCGCCACGGCCCATTTCATCGTCATCGCAATCCCTCGTCATACCCCAACGCGGGGCACTCTATCCTAACGGTGGACCACCGCCGGGCGACAGAGTGCCGGGCGGGCAGCCAAGAAAAAGGCCGGGGCCCATGCGGGCTCCCGGCCAGTTCATCCACTGCGCAGGGTTTACTTCGAGTAGACGATTTCCTTCGTGCCGCCATCGCAGGTGCCCACGACCTTCTTGTCGGTAGCAGAGCCCTTGTCGACGATCTCCAGCGTGTAGGAGGTGACGCCCTTGGCTTTGAGCTTCGCGTCGATCTCCGCTTTCAGCTCCTCGCACGGTTTGCCGGCGGCCAGGACATTACCCGCCAGTGCGAAGACCCCCACGGCCAACAGAAACTTCTTCATCGTTAACGCTCCCTCGCCATTCACAGAAAAAGGCCCAGCCGGGCCGAAAGCCGGGCAAACCCGGTGCACCGCTCAAGACGCGCTGCGAGCATCGCAGACACGCATGACAAAAGTCGGAGGGTCAGTCGCGGCTTCCCGACTGCCCTCAGCTGTTGGCGATCCGGAAGCCCACCTTGATGGTCACCTGATAGTGACCCACCGCGCCGTTCTCGATGTGCCCACGGGTGTCGACCACCTCGAACCACTCCAGGAAGTCGATACTCTTGGCCGCCTCGGCCAAGGCGTTGTTGATGGCGTCCTCGATGCTGGTGCGCGAGGATCCAACCAGTTCGATCTTCTTGTAGGTGTGATGATTCGACATGTCCGCTCTCCTGTATCCGCCGCGCGGCACAGGCAGAGTGCCAGCGCCTTCCTAGGACACTAGTAGAGGGGTGGACTCAGGGCAAACGGCGCAAGCCGCAGACTCGCTCAGACTTTCAGCTCGCCGCGCAGCCAGTCCGCCAGCAGCACCGCCCGCCGGTCGGGCAGCCGCGCGGGCACCCAGAGCGCCAGCCGCGCGCGGGTTTCGACGAAGCCCCAGGGCGCGGCCAGGCGCCCGGCGGCGAGGTCGTCGGCCACTACCTGCTGCGGCGCGATGGCCACGCCCAGGCCGGCCACCGCCGCTTCCAGCAGGTAGTAGAGGTGTTCGAAACCCTGCCCGAGCCGCAAGGCGCCAGCGTCCAGGCCACTGTTGGTCGCCCACGCCGGCCAGGCCTGCGGGCGCGAGGTGGTGTACAGCAGCGACTCGTCCAACAGCGCGGTGGCCGGCGCCGCGCAGAGTTCGGCGAAGCGCGAGTAACGCGGGCTGAGCACCGGACCGACGCGCTCCACCGCCAGTTCGTGCACCTGCATGTCCGCCGGCCACGGCGGCTCGGCGAAGTGCAGGGTGGCATCGAGACCGGCACGGCGCGGGTCGATCTCGCCCTCGCTGGCCGACAGCTGCAGGCGCAGGCCGGGCAGGTCGCGGTTCAGCCGGTCCAGGCGCGGGATGAACCAGCGGGCGAGCAGGCTGCCCGGACAGCCGAGCACGAAGGGCGCGTTGCCGTCGGCCTGGCGGCGCAGCTCGGCGCAGACGCTGCGCAGGCGTTCGAAGGAATCGCTGGCGACTTCGCTCAGGCGCTGGCCGGCATCGGTGAGTTTTACGCCACGTCCGTCCTTGACGAACAGGGTGACCCCCAGGTCCTCCTCCAGTTGGCGGATCTGCCGGCTCACCGCGCCGTGGGTGACACTGAGCTCATCTGCCGCCGGGCTCACACCGCGCAGACGCGCCGCGGCCTCGAAGGCGCGCAGGGCATTTAGCGGGGGAAGGTCTCGGCTCATGGCGATCGATCCGTGAGTTTTTCTGACAGGTCGAGGCGATCTTATCGCTTTTCCCGCCCCTCGCGCAGCCGTATCCTGAGCACCATTCGCAGGAGCGGACGCTGTCCGCGAAAGTGCCCGCCGGGCGCTCCCGCATCACGACCCCACAGGAGCCTTCCCATGTCCACACTGCGCAACGGTCCCGACGCCAAGGGCCTGTTCGGCAGCTTCGGCGGCCAGTACGTCGCCGAAACCCTGATGCCGCTGATCCACGACCTGGCCCGCGAATACGAGAAGGCCAAGGACGATCCGCAGTTCCAGAAGGAACTGGCCTACTTCCAGCGCGACTACGTCGGCCGCCCGAGCCCGCTGTACTTCGCCGAGCGCCTGACCGAGCACTGCGGCGGCGCGAAGATCTACCTGAAGCGCGAAGAGCTGAACCACACCGGCGCGCACAAGATCAACAACTGCATCGGCCAGATCCTGCTGGCCAAGCGCATGGGCAAGCAGCGCATCATCGCCGAGACCGGCGCCGGCATGCACGGCGTGGCCACCGCCACCGTGGCCGCGCGCTTCGGCCTGCAGTGCGTGATCTACATGGGCACCACCGACATCGATCGCCAGCAGGCCAACGTCTTCCGCATGAAGCTCCTCGGCGCCGAGGTGATCCCGGTCACCGCCGGCACCGGCACCCTGAAGGACGCGATGAACGAAGCCCTGCGCGACTGGGTGACCAACGTCGAGAGCACCTTCTACCTGATCGGCACCGTGGCCGGCCCGCACCCGTACCCGGCGATGGTCCGCGACTTCCAGGCGGTGATCGGCAAGGAAACCCGCGAGCAGCTGGCCGAGAAGGAAGGGCGCCTGCCTGACTCGCTCGTCGCCTGCATCGGCGGCGGTTCCAACGCCATGGGCCTGTTCCACCCCTTCCTCGATGACCAGAGCGTTGCGATCGTCGGCGTGGAAGCCGCCGGCCACGGCATCGAGACCGGCAAGCACGCGGCCAGCCTGAACGGCGGCGTACCGGGCGTGCTGCACGGCAACCGCACCTTCCTGCTGCAGGACGAGGACGGCCAGATCATCGACGCGCACTCCATCTCCGCCGGCCTGGACTACCCCGGCATCGGCCCGGAGCACGCGTGGCTGCACGATATCGGCCGCGTCGAGTACACCTCGATCACCGACCATGAGGCGCTGCAAGCCTTCCACACCTGCTGCCGTCTGGAAGGCATCATCCCCGCGCTGGAGTCCTCCCACGCGCTGGCCGAAGTCTTCAAGCGCGCGCCGAACCTGCCCAAGGACCACATCATGGTGGTGAACCTGTCCGGTCGTGGCGACAAGGACATGCAGACCGTCATGCACCACATGCAACAGGAGCAGAAAGCATGAGCCGCCTGCAAACCCGCTTCGCCGAACTGAAACAGCAGAACCGCGCCGCCCTGGTGACCTTCATCACCGCCGGCGACCCGGGCTACTCCACCTCGCTGGACATCCTCAAGGGCCTGCCGGCCGCCGGCGCCGACGTGATCGAGCTGGGCATGCCGTTCACCGATCCGATGGCCGACGGCCCGGCGATCCAGCTGGCCAACATCCGCGCCCTGGGCAACGGCCAGAACCTGGCCAAGACCCTGAAGATGGTCCGCGAATTCCGCCAGGACGACAGCACCACGCCGCTGGTGCTGATGGGCTACTTCAACCCGATCCACTACTACGGCGTCGACAAATTCATCGCCGACGCGAAAGAGGCCGGCGTCGATGGCCTGATCGTGGTGGACCTGCCGCCCGAGCACAACGAAGACCTGTGCCACCCGGCCCAGGCCGCCGGCATCGACTTCATCCGCCTGACCACTCCGACCACCGACGACCAGCGCCTGCCGACCGTGCTCGAAGGCAGCTCGGGCTTCGTCTACTACGTCTCGGTAGCCGGCGTGACCGGCGCCGGCGCGGCGACCCTGGAGCACGTCGAGCAGGCCGTGGCACGCCTGCGTCGCCACACCGACCTGCCGGTCTCCATCGGCTTCGGCATCCGCACCCCGGAACACGCGGCGAGCGTCGCCCGCCTGGCAGACGGCGTGGTGGTGGGCTCGGCGCTGGTGGACAAGATCGCCAACGCGGAAAGCTCCGCCGATGCGGTGCAAGGCGTGCTCGGCCTGTGCCGCGAGCTGGCCGAAGGCGTGCGTAACGCCCGCTGAGGACTGCTATTCGGCTCCATGCCATCCTGCGATCGTGCTGAGGACTGCTTTTCTGTAGGAGCGAGCTTGCTCGCGAACAGGTTCACCGGCAGCGCTGGCGCTGGGTGGGTTCGCGAGCAAGCTCGCTGCTAGAAAATCAAAGTCCACACCCAGAAAAAAGCCCGGCGAAAGCCGGGCTTTTTCGTTTCAGGCGAGGCTCATTCCACCGCTTGTTCCACCGCCTCGTCATCGGCGCCAGCACCCAGGCCCAGCCCCTGCACCGAGCCCGTGGCGAAGGCGACGAACTCCTCGGTGGTCATGTCCTTGCCATTGAACTTCACCTTGTCGTCGGCATAGGCCAGCGAGCTGCTCAGGCTGTTGCCGTCGAGCACCGCCCACTCCGATTGCAGCGCCATGCCACTGAACAGGTCGGTCATGGCGTCGGTCTGCTGCTTGAGCGCCACCGGATCGACGCTGCCGGCCTCGGCGCCACCCAGGGCGGCCTGCAACGAGACGACGTCACCGATCACCGCCTTGTCCACCTTGAGGTTGGCCCGCAGGGACGCCAGCACGCTGCGCGCCATCTCGTCCGGCGTTTCGGCGGTTTTCGCGGGCTTGCGCAGGTCCACGGCGAGGGACACCTTGGCCACCCCGTGGGCGGTCTGCAGCGACAACTCGTCCAGCGCCAGCTTCGGCGAGCTGTCGAGCAGGCGCAGGAACTGGCCCTTGAGCGCTTCTTCCTGCTCCGGGGTCAGCTCGCCGGTTTCGCCGACGCTGCTCATGCCGTACTGGTTGTAGGTTTCCTTGAGGGACTTGAGGGTGCCTTCATCGAGGTTGCGCAGGCTGGTGTCGAGCTTCAGGCCACCGATCTCCTGGCCCTGGACCACCAACTGGCCGACGCGGTAGGACAGGGTCTGGTCGAGGCCCTTTTCGCCCTGCTTGAGCACTTCCTCGCCGACGGCCTGGCGCAGCTCCACGTCCGGGCTGCCGGGGGCCTTCACATGCAGGCTCTTCAGGCTGACCGAGCTGGGGCCGAGGGCGAAGCCGTTGGCGTTTTCCTTCTTGTCGCCGGCGATGCCCAGGTCGCGCAGCTGGACCTGGACCGGCTGGCCGCTCTGCGGGTCGAGGAACACCAGGTCGGCTTCGGCCAGCTGGCCGTCGGCGCGCACGTCCTTCTTGTCGCCGGACACGCTGAAGTTCACCTTCGCCGGCGACAGGCGCAGGCTCTCACCGTCCTTGGCGAACTGCAGGGCGGCGCTCTCGAAGACGCCCTCCTGCTGCTGGTCGTAATGAATGGCCAGCTCGCCGCTGATCGGCGCCTTGCCGGCGGCCGCGGCGAACAGCGGCGCGGTGAACTCGTTCTGCTCCAGGGCGAAATGACTCTGCGCCATGACCGGCGCCAGCTTGCCGGCCGCCAGGCGCGAAGCTGGGAAGGGGCCGTGTTCCAGGCGGTCGGTGAACACCAGGGTGGTGGGTGCTTCGCCTTCGTTGCCGGCGATGGTCACCTGGTAGCGCGCGCTGCTGGAGAGCAGGCCGCGTTCCACGCCGAGCAGGGAGACGCTCATGCCCAGGTCCGGGGCGTCGGTCTTGAGGAGGGTGTTGGCCTGTTCGATGCCGCGGGTGATTTCCTGCTCGACGCGCGAGCCGGTGTACCAGGCGCCTGCGACGGCAACGCCGACGATGGCCAGGGGAATGGCGATGGCCAGGGTGGTCTTGTTCATGCTGCTTCCTTTCGTGTGCGGCCGTACGGGGGACATCCTGTCGACCGTTTTGAGTGGGCGGCGCGATGCTAGCAGGCACAATGCCCACACTCCAACCGCCAGTTTCAGACAGCCAGCATTGACCCTGGGTGTACGACTGGCAGGATGGGCCGATTGATCGTCCTCGGAAGCCTGCCTCCATGCCCCTGCTGCACAGCGTCCACCACGTTGCCCTGATCTGCTCGGACTACCCGCGCTCCCGGCACTTCTACTCCCAGGTGCTGGGCCTGCGGGTGATCGCCGAGACCTACCGCGAAGCGCGCGACTCCTGGAAGCTCGACCTGGCGTTGGGCGAAACGCAGCTGGAGCTGTTCTCCTTCCCCGGCGCGCCGCCGCGCCCGTCCTATCCCGAGGCGCAGGGGCTGCGGCACCTCGCGTTTGCGGTGGATGACCTGGACGCCGCCGTGGCGCACCTGGAAAGCCATGGCGTGACGTGCGAGCCGATCCGCGAGGATGAGCTGACCGGCAAGCGGTTCACCTTCTTCGCCGATCCGGATGAGTTGCCGTTGGAGCTTTACGAGCGGTAGGGCGTACAACCGTTCGCGGTTGTACGCCGATACACCGCGCCTCGCCGCTGGCGCCAGGGCCGAGTTCGGCAGGCACTGGAATCAAGGTCAATCGGCGTATAACGCGGAGCGTTATACGGCCTACGCCTACCGGATCACGCCGGCACCGCCGCCTCTCCCAACGCCCCGCGCAAGCTCGCCAAGTCGCGCAACGGCGGCGCGCCGAACAGGCGGCTGTATTCACGGCTGAACTGCGACGGGCTCTCATAGCCCACGCGATGCCCGGCCACCGCCACTTCCAGGCCCTCCGACAGCATCAGGCGCCGCGCTTCCTGCAGGCGCAGTTGCTTCTGGTACTGCAGCGGACTCAGCGCAGTCACCTCCTTGAAGCGGTGGTGCAGGGTGGACACGCTCAGGTTCACCTCGCGCGCCAGCTCCTCGATGCGCAGGGACTTGTCGAAGTTGCGGTTGAGCCACTCGATGGCGCGGGTAACGCGGTGGGTCTGGCTGTCGGTCATCGCCAGGTCGTGCAGCAGGTGCCCCTGCGGGCCGCGCAGCAGGCGGTAGAGGATTTCGCGGACGAACAGTGGCGCCAGCATCGGAATGTCGCGCGGGCTGTCGAGCAGGCGCATGAGCCGCAGCAGGGCGTCGAGCACGGTGCAGTCCACGCGCTGCAGGTAGATGCCGCGGCTGGCCGGCCGCGGCGTGCTGCCGGCCAGCCCCGCTTCGGCGATCAGCCGGGTGAGCTCGCCCGGATCGATGTCCAGGCGGATCGACAGGTAGGGCTTTTCTTCCGAGGCCTCGATCACCTGGCCGGAGACCGGCAGGGTCACCGACACCACCAGCAGGTTGAGTTCGTCGTAGCGGTACACCTCATTGCTCAGGCGCACTTCCTTGCAGCCCTGGGCGATCACGCACAGGGCGGGGCGGTAGAGGGTGGGCATGCGCCCCTCGCTGGGGCAGTCGCTGCGCGCCAGCAGCAGCGAATCGATGGCGGTTTCGAAGACGCCTTCACCCTGGCAGTGGCGCTGGATGATGTCGGCCAGTTCCTGGCGGCCGGCGGCAACGGGATCGTAGGGCTGGGACATGCGGGACCTCCAGTGGCGGCGCACGCAGCTTACGCCCGCGGCGCGCGCACGAGTGTGACAGTAAGGCAGCCGTTGGAGGATCAGGCAAGCAATCGGCAGAAATGGACAAGCCGTATGGGCATCGGCGCGCGCACCGTGACGGTGCAGGGCACGAACACGGGGTTTCCAATGGATTGGCGAGCACCGCGCAGGATCAGGCAAGAAGCCGGCAGCATCCGGATAACGCCGGGCGCTTCCCGGCCCGTAATCTTCCCGTCAGTCGTCCGAGGAGCCACCTTCGGACTTCTTCGATGTAACGCGGAGGACAGGACATGCCCTGGCACACACCCATCGAACATGAGTTGCAGATTCATCCCCGCAGCGGACACGAAGCACAGCTCGGCGCCCTGATCGACAAACTGGTGGACGGCGCCCGCCGCACGCCGGGCTGCCAGGAGTGCCGGCTGGTCATGCAGGGGGCGAACCGGCCCTGGCTGCTGCAGGGCCGTTGGCGCGACGAGGAGGCGCTGCTGACCTACTTCGCTTCACCCTCGCAGCAACTGCTCAGCGAAGCACTCTTCACCCACTGCCGAAGCCTCAGCGGCGGCATAGTGGAAACCCTCGATCAGGCCACCGGAAAGGTGGCCTGAGTTTTTCTGGGCCTTTTTAGTATTCCAGGCTCCAGCCCAGCGTGAAGGTCCGCCCGCGACCCTGGTAGTCGTACAGGTAGGCCGGTCCGTAGGTCGGCGAATAGAACAGCGCGGCACGCTGGCCCCAGACGGTGCTGTACTGCTTGTCCAGCAGGTTCTGGATGCCGGCGCTGAAGGTGCCGAAGCCGGTCTTCTGCTCGCCCATCAGGTCGAAGGTGGTGTAGCCGTCGATCTCGTGGTCCGCGTCGTCCTTCAGGTTGAACGCATGTTGGGCCTGCAGGCGGGCGCTGCGCTCGCCATCGCCCCAGCCGACGAAGGCGGTGGACTTGGACAGCGACGCATAGCGCGCATCGCGCTTGATCCAGTCGCCGTCGGCATCTTCCTCTTCCGAGCGCACCAGGTGCAGCGTGGTGCCGCCCTGCCAGCCATTCTCGAAGTAGCGGGTAACCGCGCCCTCGAAGCCGAAGTCGCGGCTCTTCTGGTCCTGTACGTCGATGGTCAGGGTCGCCTGGTCGGTGGTGATGATCTTGTCCGACCAGATGTAGTACACCGCCGCCTGCGCCTGCCACTGCATGTCGCTGTAGCGCCAGCCGCTCTCGACCTGGCGGCTCTTGATGCCGGCCAACGGGTTGTCGTCCACCGACAGGCCGGGCTTGCCGTAGTACTTGGCCGGGTCGGGCAGGTCGAAGCCTTCGCTGTAGTTGCTCCAGACCTGGTGGCCATTGCTGAAGTCGTAGATCGCGCCGAGGTTGAACAGGTTGACCTGGTAGTCGTTGCTGCCGCCGGGCACGCCTTTGAAATCGTCCACCTCGACGTCCATTTTCTGGTGGCGCGCGCCGCCGGAGAGGGTCAGGTTGTCGGTGACCTTCCAGTCCAGCTGGCCGTACACCGACAGGCCGTCGACGATGTAGCTCGGGTAGCGCGGCGCGCTGCTGGCGGTTTCCAGGTCCAGGCCGCCGCTCTCGGAGGACAGGCGCTGGTCGAAGACCTTCTGCTCGGCGTTGAAGCGCTCGTGGTCGAAGTCCACGCCATAGGTGAACTTGAGCGAATCCCACTGCTTGCTGAACAGGCCCTTCAGGCCGCTGACCTCGAAGTTCTGCTGCGAGGCGGCGAAGTACACGCCTCTGGAGCCGGTGGGTTTGCCGGCGTTGTAGTAGGGGAAGGGATAGAAGTTGTCGTCTTCCTTGCGGTAGTACGCCTGCAGGTAGAAATCCTGCTCCAGCAGGTTGCTGTGGTGATAGTTGGCGTTGAGCAGCACGCGGCGCGAGCGCGGCTCCAGGTCGGTATCCAGGCCATTGCGGATTTCCGCGTCCTCCAGGCTCGACGGCCCCTGGTACTTCAGGTTGGGAAAGTAGATGCCGGTGCTGCCGTCGTTGCCCGAGTCGTAGTACTGCGCCAGCAGGTCGAGGCTCTGCTCGTCGCTGAACTGCGCGGTGAGGTTGCCCATCACGTCGACGGTGCGGTTGTACTGCAGGTCGGTCTGGGTGTTGTCGATGAAGATCTGGTTGCCGGCGCCGTCGTAGAAGGCTTCGTTCTTCTCCGCCGACACACCCAGGCGGCCCGCCACGCGGTCGGTCCCGCCGCTGATGGACTGGGCGGCGCGGGTGGAGAGGTCGTCGCTGTTGTTGAAACCGCTGGTGGCGCCCAATTGCGTCTCGAAGCGCGCATCGCCGGCCGCGCCCTTCTTGGTGATGATGTTGATGATGCCGCCGGTGGCGCCGCCGCCGTAGATGGCGCTGGCGCCGGAGAGCACTTCGATGCGCTCGACGTTGAACGGCGAGATGCTGTCGAACTGGCGCGACAGGCCACGCGAGCTGTTCTGGCTGACGCCGTCGATCATCACCAGCACGTTGCGCCCGCGCATGTTCTGGCCGTAGTTGGTGCGGCCCTCGGGCGCCAGGTCAAGGCCGGGAACCAGCTTGCCCACGGCCTCCTTCAGGCTCACGCCGGTATCCAGTTGCTCGCGCAGCTGGGTCTGCTCGACGACCCAGACGGTGCCGGGAATCGAGCTGATCTCGGTGGGCGTACGCGCCGCCACGCTGATCTGCATCGGCGCCAGGCTGAGGGCGGCGGAATCATCCGTTTCGCGCTTGAGCAACACGGTGCGCTCGTCGGTGAAGCGCCAGCTCATACCGCTGCCGGAAAGCAGCTGGTTGAGCGCCTCGTCGGTGCTGTAGGTGCCGTCCAGCCCATCGCTCTGCAGGCCCTGGATGTCCTCGGAGTTGAACAGCAGGTGCAACCCGGCCTGGTCGGCGAACTGGGTCAGCGCGCTGTCCAGGCTGCGCGGCGCGATATGCAACTCGACGGCGGCGCCGGCAGCGTGGACAACGGGAGCGGCGGCGCCGAGCAGGGAAGCGAGCAGGATCGCGCGGTGCAGCGGGGAAGGACGGTAAGGCATGCGGGAGAAATCCGTTCTTGTGTGGGCATGGTCGCGTATTGAGAATTTTTCGCGTTCCTGCCTACGACGAAACGGCCAGCCGAACCTTGCAGTGCTGAATGGAAAATATTTTCATTTTCTTGTTTGGGCGGCCCGGAGTGGGCTTTGCCGTGTAGGAGCGAGCTTGCTCGCGAACCGCCCAACGTTGGAGCCGCGGGGGAAATCCGTTCGCGAGCAAGCTCGCTCCTACAGGAAAGGCTGTCAGGCCTTGGGGACAGGGCGGATCAGCACCAGCCAGGGCATATGGGTGACCTTCACCGGCTGCAAGCGCTCCAGCGTCTTGAGCAAAGCGTCAGGGTCCTTGAGGTCGAACACGCCGCTGACCTTGTGCTGGCGCAGCGCGCTGTCGGTCAGCACGATGCGCCCAGGCACGTAGCGCTCCAGCTCGTCGAGCACCTCGCCCAGCGGGCGCTGGTTGAAGATCAGCTTGCCGCGCTGCCAGGCACTGGCGCTGGACAGGTCCAGCGGCTGCACCGCCTCGGGCGCGGCTGACTCGCGGTAGCTCAGGCGCTCCCCGGCGGACAACCGCACCGGCTCGCTGCCGGCACTGTTCACCTGGACCACGCCTTCAGTCACGTCCACGCGCACCTGCGGCCCACGGCTGTCCACATCAAAGCGCGTACCCACGGCACGCACCTCGCCGCCCCTTGCCTCGACGATGAAGGGCCGCGCGGCATCCTTGGCCACTTCGAACAAGGCTTCGCCACTGTGCAGGCGCAGGCGCCGTTGCTGTGGGCTGAAATCCACCGACAGCGCGCTGTCGCTGTTGAGCCACACGCGGCTGCCATCGGCCAGCTCCAGCATTCGCCGCTCGCCGGTGCGGGTGGCGTAATCGGCATACAGCCCGGCCAGCGGTTCGGGCAGGGCGAGGGTCACGGCAATCGCGGCGACACAGGCCGCAACAGCCAGCGCCGGCCAGCGACGCAGGCGTCGGGCGCGACGGCGGTACTCCTCGGCGTTGCGGGTTTCCGGCAGGGCGCCCCAGAGCGCCTCGGCTTCGCGGGCAGCGCGCTCGTGTTCCGGGCTCTGTCCGCGCCAGCGCAGGAACTCCATGCGCTCGGCGGCGCCAGCGCTGCCCGAATGCAATTGCGCCAGGCGCTCGATGGCTTCGTTGGAAAGCGCCAGGTCCACGCGGCTCATGGCGTGTCCTCCTGGCGCTGCGCCCAGTCGCGGCAATGGCGCATGGCCTGGACGATGTACTTGCCCACCATGCTCTCGGACACGCCCAGGTGCCGGGCGATCTGCGCGTGGGTCAGGCCGTCGAGGCGGTTCATCAACAGCGCCTGGCGAACGTTGGGCGGCAACTGGTCGAGCGCCGCGTCCAGATGCTCCAGTGCCTCGTGGGCGAGCAAGCGGTGCTCCAGCGTGGAGGCGGGGTCGCTCAGGTCATTGGCGGCGGTTTCGTCGACATGCAGTTCAGCCAGCCGGCCCTCACGGCGCAGGTTGTCGATGGCGATGTTGCCGGCGACACGGAACAGGTAGGCGCGCGGGTCCTGCACCTCGGCTTCGGCGGGCTGGTCGGCCAGGCGCAGCCAGGTGTCCTGGGCCACGTCCGCCGCACGCTGGTTGTCCCCCAAGCGCCGCGCAAGGAAGCGCATCAGGTCCGCATAGTGCGCCTGGAAGCTCTGCAGCAGGGAAGAGGAGGCGAAGCGCCGCATGATGGCCGAAATACCCTGGAAAACCGGCCAACGTCTGTCAGGCCGATGCGAAGGGTGGGCAGCATACACCGAATCGAGAATTATTATCGAATGCAAAAAGGTGTCAGCTCGTGAACTGCGACAGGTCCAGCGGCCGCACCGCGCCCATCCAGATGCCGTGGTCGCGGTGATCGCGCAGGTCATCGCCGGTGTTGGGATGGACGAAGACCACCAGGCCGTCGCGGTTCAGCGCCAGCCACGGCACCAGGGTGGCGAAGGTGGCGTTGTCGAAGGCGAGCTGGCAGCTCCAGTCCGGGTGCGGGCCGACCGGGCGTTCATGGACACGGCCCATCGTCGCGCCGAAACGGCGTGCCGCCTCTTCGCACAGGGCGCGGGCGCGCGAGAGGCTGCTCGCGTCGAAATAGACGTGGGCGTGGAAATCCTTGATCGGGGTGTCGTTCATCGGTCCTGCTCCAGTTCCGCCTGCAACCAGTCAACGAAGCGCTGCACCAGGCGCATGCGGCGCTTGCGCTCGGGCAACACGGCGTAATAGCCGAAGCGCGATTCCACCGTTTCGGCGATGGGCCGGCACAGTAACCCCTGTTCCAGCAGTTCGTCGACCAGGTGCCGCCAGCCGATGGCCACACCCTGCCCGGCAATGGCCGCCTGTATCAGCAGTGTGTAGTTGTCGAAGCGTAGCCCGGCGGGAGCAGGAGCCCCTTCGATGCCCAATGCGCGGTAAACGCCGGCCCAGTCGAACCAGCGGCTGTGCGCCTCGGGCTTGAGGTGCAGCAGCGGCAGGCCGGTCAGCGCCTCGGGCGACAATGGCAGGTCGCGCCCCTCGAGCAGCCTGGGGCTGCACACCGGAAAGACTTCCTCGCTGAACAGCCGCAGCGCCTGACCATGTTTGAAGCGTCCATCACCAAAGGCGATGGCGACGTCGATGTCACTGCGCAGGGAAACGGGACTGCGGTCGCTGCTGATCAGGCCGACGTCCAGCTCCGGGTGCGCCTGGCGGAAGCGCGGCAGGCGCGGCATCAGCCAGTAGGCGGCGAAGGCGAAGTCGGTGGCGACCTGCAGCACTTCATGGGGGTTCTTCGCGGTGACCGCGGCGATGCCGGCGTCGATGCTCTCCAACCCCGCCTGAACGTGCTGCTGCAGCACCTGTCCACTTTCCGTGAGGGCGATGCCGCGGTGGATGCGATCGAACAGCCGTACCGCCAGCAGCTTTTCCAGGCGCTTGATCTGCTGGCTGACCGCCGGCTGGGTGGTGCCCAGTTCGCCGGCAGCGGCGGTGAAGCTGAGCAGGCGCGCCGCGGCTTCGAACACGCGCAGCAGTTCCAGCGGCACGCTCACGCCATGCCCTCACATAAGACTGTGTTATCCGAAGCATGTTCCAGCATGCGCTTTACCCCAGTTTTCGCCGGGAAGAGACTGAACCCCAGCACTATCCCATAACAGCGCCAACAGGATAAGCCCACGCCATGAAGCGCCCGAACATCCTCTTCATCATGGCCGACCAGATGGCCGCGCCGCTCCTGCCCTTCTACGATGCCCAGTCGCCGATCAAGCTGCCCAACCTCTCGCGCCTCGCCAGCGAAGGCGTGGTATTCGACTCGGCCTACTGCAACAGCCCGCTGTGCGCGCCGTCGCGCTTCACCCTGGTGAGCGGCCAACTGCCGACGAAGATCGGCGCCTGGGACAACGCCGCCGATTTCGCCGCCGACATCCCGACCTACGCGCACTACCTGCGCCGCCTGGGCTACCGCACCGCGCTCTCGGGCAAGATGCACTTCTGCGGCCCGGACCAGCTGCACGGCTACGAACAGCGCCTGACCAGCGACATCTACCCCGCCGACTACGGCTGGGCAGTGAACTGGGACGAGCCGGACGTGCGCCCGAGCTGGTACCACAACATGTCCTCGGTGCTGCAGGCCGGCCCGTGCGTGCGCACCAACCAGCTGGATTTCGACGAGGAAGTGGTGTTCAAGGCGCGCCAGTACCTCTACGACCACGTGCGCGAACACGCCGGACAGCCGTTCTGCCTCACCGTGTCCATGACCCACCCGCACGACCCCTACACCATCCCCCGCGAATACTGGGACCTGTACCGCGACGAGGACATCCCGCTGCCCGCCGTACGGATCGCCCAGGACGAGCAGGACCCGCATTCCCAGCGGCTGCTGAAGGTGATCGACCTGTGGGGCCAGGAAATGCCCGAGGAGAAGGTCCGCGCCGCGCGCCGTGCCTACTTCGGCGCCTGCAGTTACGTGGATTCGCAGATCGGCGCGCTGCTGCGCACCCTGGAGGATTGCGGCCTGAGCGAAGACACCCTGATCCTGTTCTCCGGCGACCACGGCGACATGCTCGGCGAGCGCGGCCTCTGGTACAAGATGCACTGGTTCGAGATGGCCGCCCGCGTGCCGCTGCTGGTGCACGCGCCCAAGCGCTTCGTCCCGCATAGGGTCGGCCAGTCGGTGTCCACGGTGGACCTGCTGCCGACCCTGGTGGAACTGGCCGGCGGCCAGGTGGAAGCAGGCCTCGAACTGGACGGCCGCTCGCTGCTGCCGCACCTGCAAGGCACCGGCGGCCACGACGAGGTGATCGGCGAGTACACCGCCGAAGGCACCGTCAGCCCGCTGATGATGATCCGCCGCGGCGACTTCAAGTTCATCTACTCCGAGCAGGATCCCTGCCTGCTCTTCGACCTGGCCAACGACCCCCGCGAGCTGGAAAACCTCATGGACTCCCCGGCCCACGCCGAGCTGGCTCGCACACTGCTGAACGAAGCCCGGGCGCGCTGGGATATCCCGGCCATCACCGAACGAGTCCAGGCCAGCCAGCGCCGCCGCCGGCTGGTGGCCGACGCGCTGACCCGCGGCACCCTGAAAAGCTGGGACCACCAGCCCATGGTCGACGCCAGCCAGCAGTACATGCGCAACCACATCGACCTCGACGATCTGGAGCGCCGCGCCCGCTATCCGCAACCGTAACGACAACCACAACACGCCGAAGGGGATGGGAGCATGAACAAGCTATTCGCCGTACGACGCTTCACCGCACGAGAAGCATCCGCGTTATTGCTGGCCGGCGCGCTCGCGCTGGGCGGTCCGCTGGCGCGGGCCGAGGATGAAGCCTGCGCTACGGTGAAGCTGGCCGATCCGGGCTGGACCGACATCGCGGTGACCAACGGCGTGGCCGCCTTCCTGCTCGAAGGCCTGGGCTACACCGTGAAGATCGACACCCTCTCGGTGCCCATCACCTACGGCGGCCTGCGCGACGGTCAGGTGGACGCTTTCCTCGGCAACTGGATGCCGGCGCAGCAGGGCTTCCATGACCAGTTCATCGCCAGCAAGCAGGTCACCCAGCTGGCGAAGAACCTGCAGGGCACCGAGTTCACCCTGGCCGTGCCGACCTACGTGTGGAACGCCGGGGTGAAGACCTTCGCCGACCTGGACAGGCACGCCGACCAGTTCAACAGGAAGGTCTACGGCATCGGCTCCGGCGCGCCGGCCAACCAGTCGATCCAGAAGATGATCACAGGCGACGAGTTCGGCCTGGGCGACTGGAAGCTGGTGGAATCCAGCGAGCAGGCGATGCTCGCCGAGGTCGGTCGCGCGGTGAAGCGCGAGCGCTGGGTGGTGTTCCTCGGCTGGACGCCGCACCCGATGAACGTGAAGTACGACATGAAGTACCTGACCGGCGGCGAGAAATACTTCGGCAGCACCGGCAGCGTGTTCACCGTCACCCGCAACGGCTACAGCGAGCAGTGCCCGAACAGCGGCAAGTTGCTGGCGAACCTGTCCTTCGACCTGCCGATGGAGAACGCCATCATGGCCGAGGTGCTGGAGAAGAACGCGAAGAACCCCGACGCGGTGAAGGCCTGGATCAAGGCCAACCCGCAACGCCTCGACCAGTGGCTGGCCGGCGTGAAGACCCGCGACGGCGGCGACGCCATGGCCGCCGTGAAGGCCAGGCTGTAGACCGTCGATGGAGCGCCTGATCCGCCTGCTACCGTTTCTCGCCTGGCTGCCGCAGGTCACGGGGCGCGACCTGCGCCGTGACCTGGGCGTCGGCCTCTCCGGCGCGGTGCTCGCCCTGCCGCAATCCATGGCCTACGCGCTGATCGCGGGGCTGCCGGCGGAATACGGGCTCTACGCGGCGATGCTACCGGTGCTGATCGCCTGCCTGTGGGGCTCGTCGAAACACATGGTCGGTGGGCCGACGGCGGCGATCTCGGTGGTGCTGTTCACCGCCATCGCACCACTGGCTGCGCCGGGCAGCGCGCAGTTCATCCAGTACGCGCTGCTGCTGACCTTCCTCGCCGGGCTGTTCCAGTGGCTGTTGGGGATGCTGCGCTTCGGCGTACTGGTGAACTTCGTCTCCCATTCGGTGCTGCTGGGCTTCACCTGCGGCGCCGCGCTGGTGATCGTCATCGGCCAGTTGCCCTATCTGCTGGGCATCACCGCGGGCGGGCAGGGCACGGCGCTGACCAGTGCCGCCGCGTTGTGGTGGCAGCTGCCTCAGTTCCATGGGCCGTCCTTGCTGGTGGGGCTGTTCAGCCTTGCACTGAGCCTGCTGGTGAAGCGTCTGTGGCGGCGCGGGCCGGCATTGCTGGTCGGCCTGTTCAGCGCCAGCGCGCTGGTCTGGGCGATGCCGGCGACCTTCGCCGGAGTCGCCAAGGTGGCCGCCTTCCGCAGCGCGCTGCCGCCACTGAGTCCGCTGTCGTTCGATCTCTCCGCCATCGCCCAGTTGCTGCCCGCCGCCGTGGCCTGCGGCATGCTCGGGCTGGTGACGAGCCTGTCCATCGCCCGCGCCCTGGCGGCGCGTTCACACCAACCGCTGGATGCCAACCAGGAGGTGCGTGCACAGGGGCTGTCCAACCTGATCGGGCCCTGGTTGTCGGGCACGCTGTCCGCCGGCTCATTCACCCGCTCCGGGCTGAACCAGGACGCCGGCGCACGCACGCCGCTGGCCGGGGTCTTCTCGGCGCTGTGGGTGGCGCTGCTGGCTGTGGCCGGCGCCGGGTTGATCACCCACATCCCACTGCCGGCCATGGCCGCCGGAATCCTGCTGATCTGCTGGAACCTCGTCGATCGCCCTGCCCTGCGCGCCCTGTGGCAAGGCAGCCGCGCGGAATCCCTGGTGATGCTGCTGACCCTCGCCGCGACCCTGCTGCTGCCGCTGCAGAACGCCGTCTACGCGGGTGTACTGGCCTCGCTGTTCTTCTACCTCAAGCGCACCTCGCAGCCGCGCGTGCAGCAGTGGGCGCGCGAAGACGAGGAAGTGCTGCGCATCGAAGGCTCGATCTTCTTCGGCGCCTGCGACTACCTGCAGAAGCTGATGCAACGCAGCCATGGCGAACGGCTGGTGCTGGACGCCCACCACGTCAACTTCATCGATTTCGCCGGCGCGCAGATGCTTCAGCAGGAAGCCCGCCGCCTCGCCAGCGAAGGCCGCCGCCTGGTGTTGCGCAACGCGCGGCCACGGGTGCGCGCGGAGCTGGAGAAGCAGATGGGGAAGGGTGGGGTGTTGCAGGTCGAGGAATAGAACCGGGCTTCATCTGTAGGAGCCCGCTCGCGAATTGGTGTTCAGCCCTTGAGCTGACGCCGCAACTCCTCGAGCACCGGCGCCGAATTCGGCCGTACGCCGCGCCACAGCAGGAAGGCTTCCGCCGCCTGCTCCACCAGCATGCCCAGCCCGTCAATGCAGCGCGCCGCGCCGTGCTCGGCGGCCCAGCGGTTGAAGGCGGTCACGTCCTTGCCGTACATCATGTCGTAGCAGACGGTATGCCCCGGCTTGATCAGCGCCGGGTCGATGGGCGGCAACTCGCCGGCCAGGGAGGCCGAGGTGCCGTTGACGATCAGGTCGAACGGCTCATCGCGCAGGTCGAAACCGCCGCCGCTGACCGCCCCCAGGTCCTTGAATTCTTCCGCCAGCTGCTGAGCCTTCGATACCGTGCGGTTGGCAATCACGATGCACGCCGGCTGCTCGGCGAGGAAGGGTTCGAGAATGCCGCGTACCGCGCCGCCAGCCCCCAGCACCAGGATGCGCGCATCGCGCAGCACGACGCCGTGGTTCACCGTCAGGTCGCGGGTCAGTCCGGCGCCGTCGGTGTTGTCACCCAGCAGGCCGCCGCCTTCCAGCTTCTTCAGGGTGTTCACCGCGCCGGCCCGGCGCGCGCGCTCGCTCAGCTCGGAGGCCAGGCGGTAGGCGTCTTCCTTGAACGGCACGGTGACGTTGCCGCCCAGGCCCTGCTCGAAGAATTCGCGGGCGTTCCCGGCAAAGTCGTCCAGCGGCGCCAGCCGCGCGTCATAGCTCAGCGTCTGGCCGGTCTGCTCGGCGAACAGGCGGTGGATCTGCGGCGACTTGCTGTGGCCGATGGGGTTGCCGAAGACGCAGTAGCGGTCCATGGAAAGTCCTGGGACGAGAGGATCGGAAGGGCGGAGAGCTTGCCGGTTTTTCCGCCGTCGTGCCAGGCGGGTTCGCGAGCAAGCTCGCTCCTACGAAGAGCGACCCGGCTCGCAGGCTTTTTGTAGGAGCGAGCTTGCTCGCGAACCGCCCGAAAGAGGAGGGTCAGGCCTGCACCAACCAATCCCGGTCAGTCAGGAAATACTCGGTCAACCGCGCTTCCTCGCTGCCCGGCTCCGGCTTCCAGTCATAGCCCCAGCGCACCTGCGGCGGCAGCGACATGAGGATCGACTCGGTACGCCCGCCCGACTGCAGGCCGAACAGGGTGCCACGGTCGTAGACCAGGTTGAACTCCACGTAGCGGCCACGGCGGAAGGCCTGGAACTCGCGCTGCTGCTCGGTGTACGGGGTGTTCTTGCGCTTGCGCACGATGGGCAGGTAGGCGTCGATGTAGGCATCGCCGATGGCGCGCAGGAAGGCGAAGCTGGTGTCGAAGTCCCACTGGTTCAGGTCGTCGAAGAACAGGCCGCCGATACCGCGTGGTTCGTTGCGGTGCTTGATGTGGAAGTAGCGGTCGCACCATTCCTTGTAGCGCGGGTAGACGTCCTCGCCGAAGGGCGCACAGGCGTCGCGGGCGACCTGGTGCCAGAGCACGCAGTCTTCCTCATGGGCGTAGTAGGGCGTCAGGTCGAAACCGCCACCGAACCACCACACAGCCTCTTCGCCTTCCTTCTCGGCGATGAAGAAGCGCACGTTGGCGTGGGAGGTCGGCACATGGGGGTTGGTCGGGTGGATCACCAGCGACACGCCCAGCGCCTGGAAACCGCGCCCCGCCAGCTCCGGACGGTGCGCGCTGGCGCTCGGCGGCAGGCCGGCGCCGAAGACGTGGGAGAAGTTCACGCCACCCTTCTCGATCAACGCGCCATCGCCGATCACCCGCGTCCGTCCACCACCGCCGGCCGGACGCTCCCAGGCGTCCTCGATGAAGCGGGCGCTGCCGTCCTCGGCTTCGAGTGCGGCGCAGATGCGGTCTTGCAGGTCGAGCAGGTAGGCCTTCACGGCCTCGATGCGGTCGGTCACGAGAATCACCTTGGAGCGGGAAAGCCACGCGTGGCGCGGGCCGGAGCAGAATGTGGGGCGCAAGCATACCACCCCCGTCGGCAAAGCTGGTCTTGACGGCCGTCAAGCCGGCGGCTTGGATGAAGGTCTTTTCCCCAGCGGGGCGCCAGCCTCGCGCATTGCAGGAGAGCGACATGGCCAAGCGTGTTCAATTCGCCAAGACCGGCGGCCCGGAAGTCCTGGAGCTGGTCGATTACACCCCGGCCGAACCCGGCCCCAACGAGGTGCGCGTGCGTAACCGCGCCATCGGCCTGAATTTCATCGATACCTACTACCGCAGCGGTCTGTACCCCGCGCCGGCGATGCCTTCGGGTGTGGGCACCGAAGGCGCCGGCGAGGTGGAAGCCATCGGCAGCGCGGTGACCAATGTGAAGGTGGGCGACCGTGTCGGCTACGCCACCGGCCCGCTGGGCGCCTACAGCGAGCTGCACGTGCTGCCGGCGGCGAACGTGGTGAAGCTGCCGGACGCGATCACCTTCGAACAGGCCGCCGCCGTGATGCTCAAGGGCCTCACCGTGCAGTACCTGCTGCGCCAGACCTACAACGTGCAGCCCGGCCAGACCATCCTCTGGCACGCGGCGGCCGGCGGCGTCGGGTTGATTGCCTGCCAGTGGGCCAAGGCCATCGGCGCGCACCTGATCGGCACGGTCAGCTCGACCGCCAAGGCGGAACTGGCGAAATCCCACGGCGCCTGGGCGACCATCGACTACAGCCACGAGAACGTGGTGGAGCGTGTGCTGGCGCTGACCGAAGGCAGGAAGTGCCCGGTGGTCTACGACTCGGTGGGCAAGGACACCTGGCTGACCTCGCTGGACTGCACCGCCCAGCGCGGCCTGGTGGTGAGCTTCGGCAATGCCTCCGGCCCTGTGGACGGAGTGAACCTGGGCATCCTGTCGCAGAAGGGCTCGCTCTACGTCACCCGCCCGACGCTGTTCGGCTACGCCAATACGCCGGAACGCCTGCAGGCGATGGCCGACGACCTGTTCGGCATGATCACCAGCGGCAAGGTGAAGGTGGAGATCAATCAGCGCTTCGCCCTGGCCGATGCCGCCAAGGCGCAGACCGAACTGGCGGCGCGGCGCACCACGGGGTCGACCATTCTGCTGCCCTGATCACGGCAAAAGAGCGTTCGCGAGCAAGCTCGCTCCTACAGGGTGCTTCCGCTCTTGTAGGAGCGAGCTTGCTCGCGAACCGCATTACACCTCTTATCCGGCTTACGACGGGCGAACGGTCTCGCCGGTCCGCAGATCGCGAATCAGGCTCGGATTGCGGCGCCCGCCCAGGGCGCCGCCGAGTACCCCATCCAGCTCATCATGGAAGTACTGCTCGATGCGCAGGCGCGTACGCGCGGCCGGACGGCCGGCAGGGTTGGCGGAGGTGGAGATCAGCGGGCCGGTATGGAGACACAGCTCGCGCACCAGCGGATGGTCGCTGACACGCAGGGCAACGGTGTCGTGCTGGCCGGTCACCCACTCGGGCAGGCGGTCCTGGTGCGGCACCAGCCAGGTGTTCGGGCCGGGCCAGCTGGCGGCCAGCTTCTCCCGCCAGGCGTCCGGCAGGTCGTCCAGCAGGAAGTCGAACTGGCCGATGTCGGCGGCCACGACGATCAGGCCCTTCTCCACCGGACGCGCCTTGATCGCCAGCAGGCGGTATACGGCGTCGGCGCTCCACGGGTCGCAACCCAGGCCCCAGACGGCTTCGGTCGGATAAGCGATCACACCGCCATCGCGCACGACCTGGGCCATGCGCTGGGTACGCCAGTTGCTGTACATCGGGAACTCCTCGGATCTGCGATGCGCGGCAGTTTACGTGCTCAGGGGACGCGATGCACCCAGACGCCGGCCTCGCAGGCCACCCGTCCGTCCAGCTCCAGCTCGGTCAGCGTCACCAGCACGTCGGGCAGCTCCATGCCGCTGCCCAGCGCCAGCTGTTCGCTGCTCTGCGGGGCGGCGCGCAGGAGGTCGAGGAGGGGATGCGCGGGTTCGCGTTCCGGCGATGCCGCAGGCGCGGCTGGCCGGGTCCAGCCGCGCAGGCCCTCGAGGATGTGGTCGACGCTTTCCACCAGCGCGGCGCCCTGGCGGATCAGTTCGTGACAGCCGCGCGCGCCGGGATGGTGGATCGACCCGGGAATGGCATAGACCTCGCGCCCCTGCTCTGCCGCCAGGCGGGCGGTGATCAGCGAACCGCTGGAAGGACTGGCCTCCACCACCAGCACGCCCAGCGACAGGCCGCTGATGATGCGATTGCGCCGGGGAAAGTTCGCCGCCTGTGGCGGGCTGTGCAGCGGCAGCTCCGAGACCAGCGCGCCACCCTGCTCGACGATGCGCTGCGCCAGGCCGACATGCCGGCGCGGGTAGAGATGCTCAAGACCGGTGCCGAGCACGGCGACGGTCCCTCCGGCGGCCTCCAGCGCGCCTTCGTGGGCGGCGCCGTCGATGCCCAGCGCCAGGCCGCTGGTGATGACGAAGCCGCCGCCGGCCAGGCTGCGGGCAAAGGCCCGTGCCGTATCCAGCCCCGGTTTGCTGGCTCGCCGGCTGCCCACCATGGCCAGCTGCGGGCGCTCCAGCAACGCCACCTCGCCGGCCACGAACAGCAGCGGCGGTGCGTCCACCAGCTCGGCCAGCAGCGCGGGGTAGGCGGGGTCGTCCCAGGCCAGCAGGTGGTGAGCGGGGTCGTCCAGCCAGCGCAGCGCGGTGGCCGCCTGCTCGCGGATACCGGCATCCCGGCGCCGTTCGGCGGACTCCTGTGGCAGGCCCAGCGAACGCCAGGCGGAGGAAGGTGCGCTCAGGGCAGCGGAAGCCGAGCCGAACGCCGACATCAGGCGCCGGAAGCGCCTGGGGCCCAGCTCGGGCAGGGCATGCAAGCGCAGGCGCGCCTCGGCTTCGGCAGGGGAGACATCGACGGGCATGGCGGCAGTCCTTTGCGGCGAGCGGGAAGAGTTCGCTCAGACTTTGCCGTCCAAGACGCGCCACCGCAGTCGGACCGTTCCGAAACACACCCATAAAAAACCCCGCCGAAGCGGGGTTTTCTTCAGCCAGGGGCTGAACTCAGGGGTTCTGCACCTTGTCGTTCACTTCCAGCGAACGGCTGGCGGTCAGCACCAGGCCATAGCTCAGGCGGTTGTAGGTGCGGAAGATCATCAGCAGGCCCGAGCGCTCGTCCGGGATCTTAACCATGTCATCGGTGACGCGGTCGCGCACGGTTTCGCCCAGCTTGTAGATCGCCAGCACGTTGCCTTCGGCCAGACCGTCGCGAGAGCCCTTGTCGATGGTCACCACGTCGTACTTGCCGATCTGGGTCACGCCGCGCGGCACGTCGATGATGGTGCCCTTGACCGGGGTGGTCGGCTCGCTGGGCATGAAGGTCGAGGTGATCGCGCGCTCCTCGGTGGGGAACAGGCGGTCGCCCGGACGGACTTCCTGGGTGGTGCGCGTCAGCTGGAGGGTCGCGACGTCGCCTTCCTTCGCGGTGACGTTGGCACCGCCGACGTCCATGGCGTCGATGCCCAGCACTTCGCCGGTCTCGGGGTTGGAGTAGACCTTGGCCTGGCGGAAGATGCCGTAGCTGTTCTCTTCGGACAGCGCGTTGCCGCGGGCGTAGGCGCGATCGCCGGCGCCGCTGATCACGCTCTCCTGGTCGCCAGCGACCACATAGGGCGCGCTGGTGAACGCGGATTCGTCATCGACGATGCGGTTGGAGAGCAGGAAGGCGTTGATCTTGTCCAGCGGAATGGTCGGGATCGCTTCGGCGATCGGGGTGCTGCGCACCCGCGGCGACAGCTTGATGGTGCCGCGCGACTCACCGCGGTTGAGCATCAGGCGCGGCTGGCCATCGATGTACACCAGACTCAGCACGTCGCCCGGATAGATCAGGTGCGGGTTCTGGATCTGCGGATTCACGTGCCAGATTTCCGGCCACTTCCAAGGCTTGCTGAGGAACTTGCCGGAGATGTCCCAGAGGGTGTCGCCTTTCACTACGGTATAGCGGTCCGGGTGGCCTTCCTTGAGCTGCACGGCAGCTTGAGCCACCCCGCCTGCGGCCAGCAGCAGCAGGGCGAGTAGTGTTTTCCTCATGCGGTGAATCCCTTTATTATGTGTACACATGAAACGCCTGGAAGCCGCCCCTACCGCGCTTTCCAGCCGTTTTTCGATGCTGCTCAGCATATTAGCAGTCGATTTTGACTTTATTCCACAAGTGCATCACAAACGCATATGGCCATTCTGAACATTCTCGAATTCCCCGATCCGCGCCTGCGCACGATCGCCAAGCCGGTCACGGAGGTCGATGACAGCGTTCGCCAGCTGATCGACGACATGTTCGAGACCATGTACGAGGCCCCCGGCATCGGCCTGGCCGCCACCCAGGTGAACGTGCACAAGCAGATCATCGTGATGGACCTCTCCGAGGACAAATCCGAGCCGCGCGTGTTCATCAATCCCGAGCTGGAAGAGCTGACCGAAGAGAAGGGTCCGTACCAGGAAGGTTGCCTGTCGGTTCCCGGCTTCTACGAAAATGTAGACCGTCCCCTGCGCGTGCGCATCAAGGCGCTGGATCGCGACGGCAAGCCCTTCGAGGAAATCGCCGAGGACCTGCTCGCCGTGTGCATCCAGCACGAGTGCGATCACCTGAACGGCAAGCTGTTCGTCGATTACCTGTCCAACCTCAAGCGCGACCGCATCCGCAAGAAGCTGGAAAAGCAGCATCGGCAACAGGCGTAACCCCCATCCCCAAAGGCTTGCCCCGGCAAGCCTTTTCTTTTTGAAGAGCCCGATATGAGCCAAGCACTGCGCATCGTCTTCGCCGGCACCCCGGAATTCGCCGCCGAGCACCTCAAGGCCCTGCTCGATACGCCGCACGAGATCGTCGCCGTCTACACCCAGCCGGACCGTCCGGCCGGCCGCGGCCAGAAGCTGATGCCCAGCCCGGTCAAGCAGCTCGCCCTGGAGAACGGCCTGACCGTGCATCAGCCGCCGACCCTGCGCGACCCGGCCGCCCAGGCTGAACTCGCGGCGCTCAAGCCGGACCTGATGGTGGTGGTGGCCTACGGGCTGATCCTGCCGCAGGCGGTGCTGGACATCCCGCGCCTGGGCTGCATCAACAGCCACGCCTCGCTGCTGCCGCGCTGGCGCGGCGCCGCGCCGATCCAGCGCGCGGTAGAAGCGGGCGATGCCGAAAGCGGTGTCACCGTGATGCAGATGGAAGCCGGCCTGGACACCGGGCCGATGCTGCTCAAGGTCAGCACGCCGATTTCCGCCGAGGATACTGGCGGCAGCCTGCATGACCGTCTGGCCGAGCTCGGCCCGAAAGCCGTGGTCGAGGCCATTGCCGGTCTCGCCGCCGGCACGCTCGAGGGCGAAGTGCAGGACGATGCCCTGGCCACCTACGCACACAAGCTGAACAAGGAAGAGGCACGCATCGACTGGTCGCGCCCGGCCGACGAACTGGAGCGCCGCATCCGCGCCTTCACGCCCTGGCCGGTCTGCCACACCACCCTGGGCGATGCCGCGCTGAAAGTGCTCGGCGCCAAGCCCGCGCAGGGCAAGGGCGAGCCGGGCAGGATCCTCGACGCCAGCCGCGACGGCCTGCTGGTCGCCTGCGGTGAAGGCGCACTGCTGCTGACCCGCCTGCAACTGCCCGGCGGCAAGCCGCTGGCCTTCGCCGACCTGTTCAACAGCCGCCGCGAGCAATTCGCCGCCGGCCAGGTGCTGGGCGCATGAGCACCAATCCCCGTCTGGCGGCGGCCCGCGCCCTGGCCGCCGTACTCGCCGGCCGCGCCTCGCTGGGCAGCTCGCTGCCGACCCAGCTGGAAAACGTCGAACCGCGCGATCGCGGCCTGGTGCAGGAGCTGGCGTTCGGCGCCGCCCGCTGGCAGCCACGCCTGTCCACCCTCGCCGCGCGCCTGCTGCAGAAGCCGTTCAAGGCTGGTGACCGCGACGTCGAGGCGCTGCTGCTGGTCGGCTTGTACCAGTTGCTCTACACCCGCATTCCGCCGCACGCGGCCATCGGCGAGACCGTCGGCTGCGCGGACAAGCTGAAGAAGCCCTGGGCCAAGGGCCTGCTCAACGCCGTGCTGCGCCGCGCCCAGCGCGAGAGCGAAACCCTGCTGGCCGAAGTCGACAAGGACCCGGCCGCGCGCCTGGCGCATCCGCGCTGGCTGCAGAAGGCCCTGAAGAAATCCTGGCCCGAGCAGTTCGAAGCCATCTGCGCCGCCAACAACGCCCACCCGCCGATGACCCTGCGGGTGAACCGCCGCCACGGCAGCCGCGATGCCTATCTGGAAGAGCTCAACCGCGTGGGCTTCGAAGCCGTGGCCTGCGAGTTCAGCCGCGACGGCATCAACCTCGTGCAGCCCTGCGACGTGCGCGAGCTGCCAGGCTTCGCCGAAGGCCGCGTCAGCGTGCAGGACGAAGCCGCGCAACTGGCCGCCGACCTGCTGGAACTGGCGCCCAACCAGCGCGTGCTGGACGCCTGCTGCGCCCCCGGCGGCAAGACCTGCCACCTGATGGAAGCCGAGCCCGCGCTGGCCGGCGTGGTCGCCGTGGACCTGGAAGAGAGCCGCCTGGTGCGCGTTCGCGAGAACCTCGCGCGCCTGCAGCTGGATGCCCAATTGTTCGCCGCCGACGCCCGCGACACGGCCAAATGGTGGGACGGCAAGCCATTCCAGCGCATCCTGCTGGATGCCCCCTGTTCCGCCACCGGGGTGATCCGCCGCCATCCGGACATCAAGCTGACCCGCACCGCCGAGGACATCGAAGCGCTGGCGCAACTGCAGGGCGAACTGCTCGATGCCCTGTGGGCAACCCTCGAAGTCGGCGGCGTGCTGGTCTATGCGACCTGCTCGGTGATGCCCCGGGAAAACAGCGAGCAGATCGCCGCGTTCCTCGGTCGCACCCCCGGCGCGCGCGAGCTGGACCTGCCCGGCCCCTGGGGCATCAAGCAGCCGTACGGTCGCCAGCTACTGCCGCAGCAAGGCGGGCATGACGGCTTCTACTATGCCAAGCTGATCAAGATTTCGGCGAAGTAACAGGCGCCGACTCCCAACGGATCGAAACGGAAAGCACCCCGCTCCATGAAGATCATCATCCTCGGCGCCGGCCAGGTCGGCGGCACTCTGGCCGAGCACCTGGCCAGCGAAGCCAACGACATCACCGTGGTCGACACCGACGGCGAACGCCTGCGCGACCTCAACGACCGCCTCGACATCCGCACCGTCCAGGGCAAGGCCTCGTTCCCCACCGTGCTGCGCCAGGCCGGCGCCGACGACGCGGACATGCTGGTGGCGGTGACCAACAGCGACGAAGTGAACATGGTGGCCTGCCAGGTCGCCTATACCCTGTTCAACACCCCGACGCGCATCGCCCGTGTGCGCGAGGCGGCCTACCTGACCCGCGCCGGGCTGTTCGACAACGAAGCGATCCCGGTGGACGTGCTGATCAGCCCCGAGCAGGTGGTGACCAACTACATCAAGCGCCTGGTGGAATATCCCGGCGCCCTGCAGGTGATCGACTTCGCCGAAGGCAAGGCGCAGCTGGTGGGCATCCGCGCCTACTATGGCGGCCCGCTGGTGGGCCAGGAGCTACGCCAGCTGCGCGAGCACATGCCCAACGCCGATACCCGCGTGGCGGCGATCTATCGACGCAACCGGCCGATCATTCCCCAGGGCGACACGGTGATCGAGGCCGACGACGAGGTGTTCTTCATCGCCGCCAAGGCCCATATCCGAGCGGTGATGGGCGAGATGCGCCGCCTGGAAGACAGCTACAAGCGAATCATCATCGCCGGCGGCGGCAACATCGGCGAGCGCCTGGCCGAGGCCATCGAAAGCCGCTACCAGGTGAAGATCATCGAGATGAACCCGGCGCGCTGCCGGCACCTGTCCGACCACCTGGACAGCACCATCGTGCTCCAGGGCAGCGCCTCCGACCGCGACCTGCTGCTGGAAGAGAACATCGGCGACACCGACCTGTTCCTCGCCCTGACCAACGACGACGAGGCGAACATCATGTCCTCGCTGCTGGCCAAGCGCCTGGGCGCGCGCAAGGTGATGACGCTGATCAACAACCCCGCCTACGTGGACCTGGTGCAGAGCGGCGACATCGACATCGCCATCAGCCCGCAGCTGGCCACCATCGGCACCCTGCTGACCCACGTGCGCCGCGGCGACATCGAGAGCGTGCACTCGCTGCGCCGGGGCGCGGCGGAGGCCATCGAGGTGGTCGCCCACGGCGACGCCAAGTCGAGCAAGGTGATCGGCCGCAAGATCAGTGACGTGCACCTGCCGCCGGGCACCACCATTGGTGCGGTGATCCGCGACGACGACGTGCTGATCGCCCACGGCGAGACGGTGATCGAAACCGGTGACCACGTGATCCTCTTCGTGGTGGACAAGAAGCGCATCCGTGACGTCGAGCGGCTGTTCCAGGCCGGTCTGACGTTCTTCTGAGAAGGAGCCCCGACATGCTCGAAGGCCTGGAAAAGATGCTCGCCAAGGGCGTGGACAACCCGCTGCTGCGCTTCGGCCTGGGCAAGGGTTACCTGGATGCCGGCGACGCGGCGAAAGCCGCCGAGCACCTGCGCCGCTGCGTGGAGCAGGACCCGAAGTACTCCGCCGCCTGGAAGCTGCTGGGCAAGGCGCTGCAGGCCGAGGGCGACCTGGACGGCGCCCGCGCCGCCTGGACCGACGGCCTGGCCGCCGCCCAGGCCCATGGCGACAAGCAGGCGGAGAAGGAGATGACGGTGTTCCTGCGCAAGCTGGACAAGACCAAGGGCGCGTAAGCGCCCTTTGTCATCCGCCAGCCTCGAAGGGCGAGATTACTTGTAGGACCGAGGGGGCGCCTCGCCCTTGCTCGCGAACCGCATGACACCGGAGCTGGTGCCAGGTGTCCGCGAGCAAGCTCGCTCCTACAGAAAAGCAGGCCGCGCGTTAAAGAACTTCGGCCGCCACCGCATCCACCGCCGCCTTGGCGATGCCGACGATCTCGTCCGCCTCGGCGCGGGTCAGCACCAGCGGTGGGGCGAAGCCGAGGATGTCGCCGTGGGGCATGGCGCGGGCGATCATGCCGCGTTCCAGGCAGGCCGCCGAGACCTTCGGGCCGACCTTCAGCGCCGGGTCGAACGGCGTGCGCGCCTCGCGGTCGGCCATGAATTCCAGCGCCGCCAGCATGCCGTCGCCACGCACCTCGCCCACCAGCGGATGACCTTCGAAGGTCTGGCGCAGCTGGTGATTGAGGTAGCCGCCGACCTCCGCCGCGTTGGCGGTGATGTTCTCCCGCTCGAGGATGTCCAGGTTGGCCAATGCCGCCGCCGCGCAGATCGGGTGGCCGGAGTAGGTCCAGCCGTGGCCCATGGCGCCTTCGCGGGTCGACGCGCTGTCGATCACGTCCCACACCTTCTCGCCGACGATCACCGCCGACAGCGGCGCGTAGGCGCTGGTCAGGCCCTTGGCCGTGGTGATCAGGTCCGGGCGCATGCCGTAGCGCTGGCTGCCCATCCTGTCGCCGAGGCGGCCGAAGGCGCAGACCACTTCATCGGCGATCAGCAGCACGTCGTACTTCGCCAGCACCGCCTGGATCGCCTCCCAGTAGCCCTTGGGCGGGACGATGATGCCGCCGGTGCCCATCACCGGCTCGCCGATGAACGCGGCCACGCTGTCCGGGCCTTCGGCGAGGATCAGGTTCTCCAGCTCCTGGGCACAGTGGCGGACGAAGGCCACCTCGTCCATGCCGGCCGGCGCCTTGTAGAAGTGCGGGCAGAGCGTATGCTTGACGCCTTCCACCGGCAGGTCGAAGTGCTGGTGGAAGCTCGCCAGCCCGGTGAGGCTGCCGGTGACGATGCCCGAGCCGTGGTAGCCGCGCTGGCGGGAGATGATCTTTTTCTTCTGCGGCCGGCCCAGCACGTTGTTGTAGTAGCGCACCAGCTTGACCTGGGTTTCGTTGGCATCGGAGCCGGAGAGGCCGTAGTAGACCTTCTTCATGCCCGCCGGCGCCCAGTCGCGGATGATCCGCGCGGACAGCTCGATGATCGCCTCGGAGGAGTGCCCCACGTAGGTGTGGTAGTAGGCCAGCTGCCTGGCCTGCTCATGGATGGCGTCGGCCACTTCGGTGCGGCCGTAGCCGATGTTCACGCAGTAGAGGCCGGCGAAGGCGTCCAGCAGCTCGCGGCCCTGGTGATCCCGGATGTGCACGCCGCTGGCGCCGGTGATGATCCGCCCCGGCAACGTGCCGCTGGCGTGATCGTGGGCGTGGGTCGAGGGGTGCATGAAGTGCGCGCGGTCGTCTTCGAACAGCTTGGCGTATTCGGTCATGGCGGTGGTCTCCCGGTCAGATGGCGCCGTGGTGCAAGGCGAAGTACTTGGTTTCGACGAAGGGTTCGAAGCCCTCGCTGCCGCCCTCGCGGCCGAGGCCCGAAGCCTTCATGCCGCCGAAGGGAATGGGGTGGCCGGTGAACTTGGCGCCGTTGACCGCCACCATGGCGAACTCCAGGCGCCGCATCAGCGGCCAGATGTGATCCAGGCGTTGCCCACAAAGGTAGGCGGCCAGGCCGTACTCGGTGTCGTTGGCCTGCCGGACGGCTTCGTCCAGGTCGTCGTAGGCGCTGACGCCGGCAATCGGCGCGAAGTTTTCCTCGCGCCAGATGCGCATCTGCGGGGTGACGTCGGCCAGCACGGTTGGCTGGTGGAACCAACCGCCCAGCGCATGGGGTTCACCGCCGGCGAGCAGGCGCGCGCCCTGGGCGATGGCGTCCTGCACGCGCTCGCAGGTGACGTCGAAGGCGCCCTGGTGCATCAGCGGGCCGATCTGGCTGCGCGAGTCGCTGGCCGGGCCGACGCGCAGTTCACGCACGGCGCGGGCGAAGCGTTGCAGGAAGGGTTCGTAGAGTTCGCGGGCGACCAGGATGCGGTTGGCCGCGCAGCAGTCCTGCCCGGAGGTCTGGAACTTGGCGTCGATGGCGAACTTCACCGCCTGCTCCAGATCGGCGTCGGGCAGCACGATGAAGGGCGCGTTGCCGCCCAGTTCCAGGGCGACCTTCTTCACGTCCTGGGCGGCCGCTTGCAGCACGAGCTTCCCTACGCGGGTCGAGCCGGTGAAGCTCACGGCGCGCACGCGGCTGTCGCCGACCAGGGTTTCCATGGCCATCTGCGGCTCGCCGAGCACGACGTTGAACACACCGGCGGGGAAGCCGGCCTCATCGGCCAGTTGCGCCAGGGCAAAGGCGGAGTAGGGCGTCTCGTGGGCCGGCTTGACCACCGCGGTGCAGCCGGCGGCGAGCGCGGCGGCGGCCTTGCGGGTGATCATCGCGGAAGGGAAGTTCCACGGCGTCAGCAGCGCGGCGACGCCAACGGGTTCGACCACCGTGCCCAGGTGCGCGCCGGGAATGTGGCTGGGGATGTTGCGGCCGTTCAGGCGGCGCGCTTCCTCGGCGAACCAGGGGATGAAGCTGGCGGCGTAGTCGATCTCGCCGAGGGCTTCGGCCAGCGGCTTGCCCTGTTCCAGGCTGAGGATCTGCGCGAGGTCGTCGCGGTGCTGGCGGATCAGCTCGGCCCAGCGGCGCAGCAGCGCGCCACGGTCATCCAGGCTGCGTGCACGCCAGGCGGGAAAGGCGGCGGCGGCCGCATCGACGGCACCGACGATCTGCTCGCGGTCGAGCAGCGGCACATGGCCGATCGCTTCGCCGGTGGCGGGGTTGTCGACGGCGATGCTGGCGCCGCTGGCGCTGTGCAGCCAATGGCCGTTCACGTAGCAGAGCGACTTGAACAGCAGGGGATGGGCGTAGGACATGGCGGCGGCTCCTCATGCGGATGGCATGGGAACCATCCTAGGGGCCGCGGGCGCACGGTTTTTTCCTAAGCGGGGGACGGCGGCGGCAAATCTTTTTGCAGTTCTGCCGCCGCTGTTGGGCTTTTTCGGGTGGGCTCAGATGGCCGCGGGTTGGCGCCGCAGATTGCGGGTAATGGCGCTGAGCAGCATGCCGTAGAGCGGCACGAAGAGCATCAGCATGACCGCCAGCTTCACGCCGTAGTCGACCCAGGCGATCTCCACCCAGTGCTCAGCCATGAAGGGGTTGTCGCTGTGCCAGAAGGCGATGGAGAAGAAGGTGAAGGTATCCAGCAGGTTGCCGAACAGGGTCGAGACCACCGGGGCGATCCACCACTGGCGCAGGCGACGCAGGCGGTCGAAGACCTGGATGTCGAGGACCTGGCCGAACACGTAGGCCAGGAAGCTGGCCAGGGAAATCCGCGCGACGAAGGTGTTGAATTCGCCCAGCGATGCGAAGCCTCTGAAGGCGCCTTCCTGGAAGATCACCGAGATCACGTAGGAGGCCAGCAGCGCCGGGATCATCACCCGCGCGATGACCAGCCGCGCCGGGCGCTTGCCGAGCAGGCGGACGGTGAGGTCGGTGGCCAGGAAGATGAATGGGAAGCTGAACGCGCCCCAGGTGGTGTGCCAGCCAAAGAGGGTCATTGGCAGCTGCACCAGGTAGTTGCTGGCGATGATGATCAGGATGTGGAACGCGACCAGGCCGGCGAGTGCGCCGCGCCTTGCCGCCGGAAGGGATGCCGACATGCTTCGGGCCTTTTTCGTCGATGGGGTGAGGGAACCCATGCCCGGCACCATGCCGAGCGGCGCGCATTGTATACGAATCGGACCCTGAAGTCAGGATTTTTTGGGTGTTTTTTGTTCAGCTCCGGCACGGCGCCCGAGGCACCTGTAGGAGCGAGCTTGCTCGCGAACCGCCTCACGCCAACGTCGTCGGGAATTTGTTCGCGAGCAAGCTCGCTCCTACGAAGAGCAGCCCTCCTGCGCCTCAGCGGGAATCGCCGCATCCAGCGTCTTGATCACCTTGGTGACGATGTAGGTGAAATACCGCTCGATGCCCACGTCCTCCAGCAGCAGCTGGTCGATGAAGCGCTGGTAGTGGTCGATGTCGCGCGCCTGGATCATCGCGATGTAGTCCACCCCACCGCCGGTGGCGTAGCAGAAGCCCACCTCCGGCGCCTGTTGCAGGCGCTGCTCGAAGCGCTTCATGTCCTGCGCGGTGTGGCGCGCCAGGGTGATTTCCACCAGCACCTGCTGCTGCCTGAACAGCGCCGGCCAGTCGATCTGTGCGCGGTACCCCTTGATCAGCCCGGCCTCCTCCAGCTTGCGCACGCGCTCCCAGGCCGGGCTGACCGAGAGGTTGATCGCCTCGGCCAGGCTCGACTTGGTGATGCGCCCGTCGCCGGCGAGGATGCGCAGGATCTTCAGGTCGTAGCGGTCGAGCTTGATCATGGCGGGCTCCCGTTCAGTCCAAAACCTCGGCGACCACCGCAAGGGTGTCGCCGATCTGCACCAGCCCGGGGAAATGCCGCGCGGCGAGGATGCCGCTGCGCTTGGCGCAATACTCCACCGGCGCTGCTCCGGTACGCAGCACGTCGTGCACCCGCGCCAGCACCTCGCCGCGTTCGACCCGGTCGCCCAGGTCGCGGCACATCTCGAGCAACCCACCATGTTCGCTGGCGACGAAGCAGTCACCATCGGGCATGTCGAGCATCACCGACTTCGCCGGCTCGACCTTGCCGCGCAGGATGCCGGCCTGCACCAGCACGTTGCGCACGCCGCGCCAGGCGATGGCCACGCTGCGCGCCGTGCTGCTGCCGCCGCCACCCAGTTCGGTGGTGACGAACAGCTTGCCCTGTTCCTCGGCGGCGGTGTCGTACATGCCCACCGCGTCCAGTTCCAGCATGCGCATGGCATAGGGCGCGGCGAAGGCGCGCATCAGCGCCTCGCTCGCTTCCTGCTGGGCCTTGTCCGGCAGCACGTGGCAGGCGGCGAAGGGCAGGAAGTCCAGCGTCCGCCCGCCGGAGTGGATATCCAGCACCACGTCCGCCAGCGGCAGCAGGGTGCGCTGGAAGTAGTCGGCGATCTTCTGCGTTACCGTGCCGTCGGGGCGGCCGGGGAAGCTGCGGTTGAGGTTGCCGGCGTCGATGGGCGAGGTGCGCTTGCCGGCGAGGAACGCCGGGGTGTTCATGAACGGCACGATGATCACCCGGCCGCGCACGTCCTCGGCGCGCAGCTCCTGGGCCAGGCGGCTGAGCGCCACCGGCCCTTCGTACTCGTCGCCGTGGTTGCCGCCGGTAAGCAGCGCAGTGGGGCCGTCGCCGTTCTTCACCACGCAGATGGGGATCATCACCGCGCCCCAGGCCGAATCGTCCCGCGAGTAGGGCAGCTTGAGGTGGCCGTGCTGCACGCCGTCGCGCTGGAAATCGACGCTGGCGGAGATGGGGTTTTCGCGCAAAGCCTGTGTCATTGCCTTACTCCTTCACGAACAACTGGCGCGGGTAGTCGCAGAAGGTCTCCACGCCGCGCTCGGTGATGAAGATGCTTTCGGTGATCTCCAGGCCCCAGTCGTCCATCCACAGGCCGGGCATGAAGTGGAAGGTCATGCCCGGTTCGAGCACGCTGTTGTCGCTCGGGCGCAGGCTCATGGTGCGTTCGCCCCAGTCCGGCGGGTAGCTGATACCGATGGGGTAGCCGCAGCGGCTGTCCTTGTGGATGCCGAATTTCTCCAGCACGCCGAAGAAGGCGCGGGCGATGTCACCTGTGGTGTTGCCCGGCTTGGCCGCGTCGAGGCCGGCGGCGATGCCTTCGACCACGGCCTTTTCCGCGTCGAGGAAATGCTGCGGCGGCGTGCCGAGGAACACGGTGCGCGACAGCGGGCAGTGGTAGCGCTTGTAGCAGCCGGCGATCTCGAAGAAGGTGCCGGCGCCGCGCTCGAAGGGCGTGTCGTCCCAGGTCAGGTGGGGTGCGCTGGCGTCGGCGCCAGTGGGCAGCAGCGGGACGATGGCCGGATAGTCGCCGCCGTGGCCGTCGGCACCGAGGATACCGGTGCTGTAGATCTCGGCGACCAGTTCGTTCTTGCGCATGCCCGGTTCGATGCGCTCGACGATGTGCGCATGCATCTTCTCGACGATGCGCGCGGCGACACGCATGTACTCGATCTCGCGCGGGGATTTCACGGCGCGCTGCCAGTTCACCAGGGCGGTGGCGTCGACGAACCTGGCGTTCGGCAGGTTGGCCTGCAACGAGCGGAAGGCGGCGGCGCTGAAGTAGTAGTTGTCCATCTCCACGCCGAGGGTCCGGCCCGCCCAGCCGCGCGCGGCGATGACCTCGCGGGACAGGTAGTCCATCGGGTGGCGCTCGGTGGACTGCACGTAGTGGTCGGGGTAGCCGACGATGTTGTCCGCCTGCATGAACACGGTGCGCCGCGCGCCGTTGGCGTCCTGGCCACGGCCGAACCAGACCGGCTCGCCGTCCAGCGCCAGCAGCACGCACTGGTGCACGTAGAAGGACCAGCCGTCGTAGCCGGTGAGCCAGGCCATGTTCGACGGGTCGGTGACCAGCAGCAGCTCGATGCCGCGCTCAAGCATGCTGGCGCGGACCTTGGCGATCCGCTGGGCATATTCCTCCCGGCTGAAGGGGAGGTTGACGACGATTTCGGACATGCGGAAATCCTCTTTCGGTTTTTGTTTTTTGTAGGAGCGAGGGGGACGCCTAGTTCTTGCTCGCGAACCCGCCCAGCGCAGGCGCTGCCGGAAATCTGTTCGCGAGCAAGCTCGCTCCTACAGGTGTTTCCCGGCTCTTCCCGCGAAGCGGGACGAATTTTTCAGCTGCTGAAGCGGAACCCCTTGCCCATCCGCTGCGCCCGCTGGAAGGCCAGGCCGGCGATGGCGGTGTCCTGGGCGCCGGTGCCGGTGAGGTCGCAGAGGGTGATGTCCTCGGCGCGACGGCGGCCTGCGCGCTGCCCGGCGATGACCTGGCCCAGTTCGGCGAAATCGGCATCGAGACTGACGTTGCCGGCCTCCACCGCATGGTGCAGTTCGCCCAGCACCAGGGTCTGGCTGAGTCGGTCGGCGACGTAGCAGTCCACCGTCGCCAGCGCGTCTGCGGCGACCTCGTTCTTGTGCTCGGCATCGGAGCCCATGGCGGTGATGTGCAGGCCGGGGCGCAGGTGCCGCTTGTGGATCAGCGGCTCGCGGCTGGGCGTGGTGGTGATGGCGATGTCGGCGCCTTCCAGCGCTTCGTCGACGCTGGCGCAGGCGGTGACCGGAATGCCCAGGCTGGTGCTCAGTTCTTCCGCGCATTGCCGAGCCTTGGCGATGTCCCGCGCCCAGACGCTGGCGCCTTCGACGGGACGCACCAGGCACAGCGCCTTGAGCTGCAGCCGCGCCTGTTCGCCGGCGCCGATCAGCGCGACCTGGCGCGAGTCCTCGCGGGACAGCCACTTGGCCGCCACCGCGCCGGCGCAGGCGGTGCGCACGGCGGTGAGGTAGCCGTTGTCCAGCAGCAGCGCATCGAGCAGCCCGGTTTTCGAGGAGAGCAGCATCATCATGCCGTTGAGGCTGGGCAGGCCGAGCCTGGGGTTGTCGAAGAAACCGGGACTGACCTTGATGGCGAAGCGCGGCAGGCCGGGCAGGTAGGCGGTCTTCACGTCCACCTCGCCGTTGTGCTCGGGCACGTCCAGGCGAAGGATCGGCGGCATCGCCACCGGCGCGGTGGCGAGCAGGCGGAACGCGTGTTCGACGGCGTCGAGGCTTTCGTGGTCGAGCGCCACGCAGGCACGCAGGTCGGCTTCGCTGAGCAGGGTGACGTCAGCCATGGATGGATTCCTCGAGGATGCGTTGGTGTTGTTCGATGGCGATGTTGCGGCCGCTGACGATCACCACCACCGGCCCGACCGGGGCGATCAGGCCGTCCAGCAGCGCGGCGATGCCGACCGCGGCGGCGCCTTCCACCACCTGCCGCTCCTCGCGGTAGGCGTGGCGGATGCCGGCGGCGATGGAGTCTTCGTCGAGCAGGTGCAACTGGTCGCAGTAGTCGCGGGCCAGGGCGAAGGTGTAGCGGTTGTCCAGGCCGATGCCGCCGCCGAGGGAGTCGGCCAGGGTCGGCAGTTCTTCGACTTCCACCGGGTGGCCGGCGGCAAGGCTGGCGGCCATGGCAGCGCCGCGCCGCATGCAGATGCCGTGCAGGCGGATGCTCGGGTCGACGTGCTTGAGCGCCAGCGCCACGCCGCCGAACAGCCCGCCACCGGAGAGTGGAACCAGCACCTGGCGCACGTCAGGCAGTTGTTCGAGGACTTCCAGCCCGAGAGTGCCCTGGCCGGCGATGATCTGCGGATGGTCGAAGGGCGGCAGCAGCGTCGCGCCCTGCTCGCGTGAGATACGCTCGGCTTCGGCCTGGGCGTCGTCCTGGCTGTGGCCGACGATGCGCACCTCGGCGCCGAGTTCGCGGATCGCCTGGACCTTGTTCGCCGGCACCAGTTGCGACAGGCAGACGGTGGCGGGCACGCCGAGCATGCGGGCGGCATGGGCCAGCGCCCGGCCGTGATTACCGGTGGACGCGGCGACCACGCCCTTGGCTTTCTGCTCATTGCTGAGCAGGGCGATCGCATTGCTGGCGCCGCGCAGCTTGAAGCTGCCGGTGATCTGCTGCGATTCGAGCTTGAGGTACACCGGCGCGCCGAGCAGGCGCGACAGGCTGGGTGAATGCTCCAGCGGCGTCTGCCGCACCAGGCCCTGGATGCGCTGGCGTGCGCGGTACAGCTCGACGAGGTGAATCGGCTCCATCTCGACCTCCGGGTATGCAGTTGGGCCGAGTGTAGGGGCGGGAAATTGTCGCGATGAATGTACTAGGACGATGTAGTCGTCAGCGGTGATTTCCGCATGTCGGAGCGCAAGAGCCGAGAGCTTTCGTAGGGCGGATAACGCACCTGCGTTATCCGCCGCAGGAAGCAGGCGGGGAACGGGCTGAGGCCCGCGCGGAATGTTTCAGGCAGGAGCGAGCTTGCTCGCGAACCCGCCCAGCGTCAGAGCCTTCGCGAGCAAGCTCGCTCCTATAAAAGAGCCACCTGTTCAGCGTTAGAAATCGTGAATCTTCGGGTACTGCCCGAACAGCTCGCGCATATCTTCCAATGCAGAAACCATGCGCTCGTCGCTGCACTCCGCGCCCATGCACAGGCGTATCGCACGCGGGCGTGGGGTGCCGCGAACCATGAAGGGGTCGGGCGGGGTCACGGCGATATGCCGGTGGCGCAACTCGCGCACCAGGCTGTCCAGCTCCCAGTGCTCGGGAATGCCGATCCAGGCGCTGAGGGAGTGCGGATCGCGGCCCAGCAGAGAGTCGCCCAACCACTCCTGCACCCATCCCTGGCGCTTCTCCAGCACACGGCGTTGCAGCGCGATCAGCGCCTGGGCGTTGCCGTTGTGAATCCACCGCGAGGCCACCTCGGCCAGCAATGGCGTGGCCATCCAGCTATTCACCCGCAGGATGCTTTCGGTGCGCAGCGCCAGCCGGCGAGGCATGGCCAGGTAGCCGATGCGCAGGCCGGTGAGCACGCTCTTGGTGAAGCTGGTGCAGTAGAAGGACAGGTCCGGCAGGTAGTGGCTGAGCGGGGGCGGTCGGCGATCGCCGAGCAGCGGGCCGTAGACATCGTCCTCGATCACGTGGACGCCGTAACGCTGGGCGATGGTGGCAATCTCCCGGCGGCGCGAGTCGGGCATCAGGCTCGACGTCGGGTTGTTCAGGTTCGGCGTGCACACCAGCGCGGTGATGCGTTCGTTGGCGCAAAGGTCCTCGAAGTGTTCCGGGTCGATGCCTTCGCGGTCGATCTCCACGCCCTTCAGGGTAAAGCCCAGCACCTGTGAGTTGCCGATCACACCGTGGTCGGTGAGCTGTTCGCAGAGCACCACGTCGTCCGGCCCGGCGAGGGAAGCCAGCGCGAGGAAGATGCCGTGGGCGGCGCCGTTGGTGATCAACACGTCGTCGCGCTCGCGCTGCAGGCCCTGTTGCGCCAGCCATTGCACGCCGGCGTCGCGGTGGGCGTCGAAGCCGGCCACCGGGCGGCAGGCGCGCATCCACGGCTGGTCGCTTTCCTGCGCCAGCGTGCGGCAGGTCTCCTGCCACAGGCGGTCGTGCTCGCGGGTATGCACGATGCTGGCGATGGAGAAGTCCACCAGGGCGCGTTCGGGGTGGTCGACCATGTAATGCGCCATGCCTTCGGTCATCCGTCGCGAGACGAAGCTGCCGCGCCCCACCTCGCAACGCACCAGGCCCTGGCGCTCCAGTTCCTTGTAGGCGTTGGTCACCGTCTGCACGCTGATCCCCAGGCCGTCGGCGACCTGACGCTGCGGCGGCAGGCGCTGGCCGTCGCTGAGCAGGCCCTGCTCGATATCGCCGGCAATGGCCTGCACCAGGGTCTTGTACTTGGATTCGCCGACCCGCAGGTCGGCCAGGGCGCGACGCCAGGCTTCCATCTTGAGCGCTCCGTCTGGTCAGGCGCTCAGAGTGACCGACCAGCACACCGGCAGCAATTGTCCTAGTGCAATGTTGACGCACACCCCCGCTTTGTATGCTCGGGTGCAGGACATCGGACCGCATTGTCAGGCCCGTGCAGAAAAAACCCGCAGATGCGCTCGTCGCAACGGTGGCTTTTTCCCGCCGCGAGCTTGTCGATCGGTAAGAGCCGCAAGACGGCCGGGCTTAGTCTGGCGTCGTTGCCCCATCACCTCGCCTGGCGAGTGAACTTCGGAAGGCCCCGCAGGGGCCCTGCCAACAAGAACAATAGTCGTACGACATTGCTACCTGCCATCCAGCGCCGCGCGCCGAACGCGCCGGCAAGACGATCAGGAGATCCGAAGATGAGTACCGCCCCTGTTTTGCTGCACCGCCTGAGCCTCGCCTGTACCCTCGTCGCCTGCGCGCTGGCCAGCGCCGGCAGCTACGCCGAGACCACCCTCGAACGCATCCGGAGCACCGGCACCGTGCGCATCGGCTACGCCAACGAAGCGCCGTTCGCCTATACCGAGACCTCCGGCAAGGTCACCGGCGAATCCCCGGAAATCGCCAAGCAGATCTTCACCAAGATGGGTGTGAAGAAGATCGAGCCGGTGCTCACCGAATGGGGCGCGCTGATCCCCGGCCTGCGCGCCGGCCGCTTCGACGTGATCGCCGCCGGCATGTACATCACCCCGCCGCGCTGCCAGCAGGTGATCTTCACCGACCCGCACTACCAGATCCCCGACTCGCTGCTGGTGAAGAAGGGCAACCCGAAGAACCTGCACAGCTACGCCGACGTGAAGAACAACCCGGACGTGAAGCTGGCGATCATGTCCGGAACCGCCGAGCTGGGCTACGCCCGCGCCGAGGGCGTGGCGGAAGAGCAGATCGTCCAGGTGCCCGACACCACCGCCCAGCTGCAGGCGGTGCGCGCCGGCCGCGCCGACGCCAGCGTCGGCACCGCACTGACCATGAAGGGCCTCGCGGCGAAAGGCGGCGATACGGTGGAAGCCATCGCCGACTTCAAGGACGACCCGTCGCACATCGGCTACGGCGCCCTGGCCTTCCGCCCGGACGACAAGGACCTGCGCGACGCGGTGAACGCACAGCTCAAGCCGTGGCTGGGCAGCGCCGAGCACCTGCAGACGGTCAAGCCGTTCGGCTTCGACAAGTCCAACGTCACCGACAAGACCGCCACCGAGCTCTGCAAACAGTGACCGGGCAGGGCGCGGCTCTGCCTTAGAGCGCGCCCGCCTGGCCGTTCCGTCGAACCTGTCGTTACGGGATGCGTATCATGGGTGAATTGCTTCCTCTGCTGCTGGAGGGCGCCTGGGTCACCGTCCAGGTGACCCTCTTCGGCTCCCTGCTGGCGATCGTCGCCGCCGTCATCGCCGCGCTCGGTCGGCTCTCGCCATGGCCTGCGGTACGCTGGCTGGCGATCGGCTACATCGAGCTGTTCCGCGGCACCTCGCTGCTGGTGCAGTTGTTCTGGCTGTACTTCGTGCTGCCGCTGCCACCTTTCAACCTGGAAATGAGCGCCTACAGCGTGGCGATCCTCGGCCTGGGCCTGCACATCGGCGCCTATGGGGCCGAGGTGATGCGCGGCGCCATCGGCTCGGTGCCCAAGGGGCAGTACGAGGCGGCGCTGGCGCTGAACATGACGCCCTTCACGCGCTTTCGCCGGATCATCCTGCCGCAGGCGCTGCTCTGTGCAATCCCGCCGGGCACCAACCTGCTGATCGAGCTGCTGAAGAACACCTCGCTGGTGTCGCTGATCACCCTCTCCGACCTGACCTTCCGCGCCCGCCAGCTGGACCAGGCGACCTTCGAGACGCTGAAGATCTTCGTCCTCACCCTGGTGCTGTATTTCGTCATGGCCCAGATCATCGTCTTCCTCATGCGGCGCGTGGAGCGCTGGTTGGGGCATGGCCGAATCCGCGGAGGCCTGTGATGAAACTCTTCGACTGGCACTTCGCCTGGCAGATCCTGCCGCAACTGCTGCACGCCTCGCTGCGCACCATCGCCATCACCCTGGTGGGCTTCGCCCTGGCGGTGGTGTTCGGCCTGCTGTTCGCCATTGCCCGACGCAGCCGGCACTTCTGGCTGTCGTGGCCGGCGGCCTGGCTGATCGAGTTCATCCGCAGCACGCCGCTGCTGATCCAGGTGTACTTCCTGTTCTACGTGCTGCCGACCTACGGGCTGAACATGACCGCGCTGGTGGCCGGCACGCTGGGCATCGCCCTGCACTACGCCTGCTACACCGCCGAGGTGTACCGCGCGGGCCTTGAGGCGGTGCCGCGCGGGCAGTGGGAAGCGGTGACGGCGCTGAACTTCTCACCCTTCAAGGCCTACCGCGAGGTGATCCTGCCCCAGGCAATCCGCCCGGTGCTACCGGCGCTGGGCAACTACCTGATCGCCATGTTCAAGGACACCCCGGTGCTCTCCGCGATCACGGTGGTGGAAATCATGCAGCAGGCGAAGAACATCGGCTCCGACAGCTTCCGCTACCTGGAGCCGATCACCCTGGTCGGGGTGTTCTTCCTGCTCATCAGCATCAGCCTGGCCGGCGTGGTTCGCCAGGTGGAAAAACGCACGGCGCTGCCATGACTGACTCTTCCGGAGGAAAACCGATGACCGTTCACTCCCTGCAAGCCGCCGGAGCCATGCCCCCTCGCGTGGCCCCCCAGGAGGCGCCTACCGCGCGCGCCGAGACCGCCCAGCCCATGGTGAGCTTCCGCAACGTGTGCAAGAGCTATGGCAGCTTCAGCGTGCTCAAGGACCTCAACCTGGAAGTCGGCGCCAACGAGAGGGTTGCCATCATCGGCCCCAGCGGTTCGGGCAAGTCGACCCTGCTGCGCGCGCTGATGACCCTGGAAACCATCGACAGCGGCGTGATCTCGGTGGACGGCGAACCGCTGACCCACCTGATGCGCAACGACAACCTGGTGCGTGCACCGGAAAGCCATGTGCGCCGGGTGCGCAGCAAGATCGGCATGGTCTTCCAGTGCTTCAACCTGTTCCCGCACATGACCGCGCTGCGCAATGTGATGGAAGCACCGGTGCAGGTGCTCGGCCTGCGCCGCGACGAAGCCCGCCAGCGCGCGGTGGAGTTGCTGGAGATGGTCGGCCTCGGCAACAAGCTCGACCACTATCCTTCGCAGCTCTCCGGCGGCCAGCAGCAACGGGTGGCCATCGCTCGCGCACTGGCGATGCGGCCGAAGGTGATGCTGTTCGACGAGGTGACGTCAGCGCTGGACCCGGAGCTGTGCGGCGAGGTGCTCAACGTGGTGCGCCGGCTGGGCACCGAGCACAACCTGACCATGCTCATGGTCACCCACCAGATGGGCTTCGCCCGCGAATTCGCCGACCGCGTGTGCTTCTTCCACCAGGGCAACATCCTCGAACAGGGCAGCCCGCAACAGCTGTTCGGCCATCCGCAACATGAGCGGACGCGGGCGTTCCTCAGCGCGGTGAACGAGGCGAACTGAGGATTTGGGCTTTTCGTAGAAGCGAGCAAGCTCGCGAACAAACGCTGCCGCGGGGCTCGGGTTCGCAAGCAAGCCCGCTCCTACAGAAAAGCAGTTCGCAATGCAGTGGGAATCAAGCGTTGCCGACGAAGCGGAAGCCCGCGCCTTCGGCGTCGCTGCGCATCACTTCCATCTCCAGGATCGGCGCGTCGAAGGGCAGGTCCTGCACCTGGCCATTCACCCGTATGCCGGCGGGCAATCCGGCGAGCATTTCATGGCGAACGTAGACACCGCCATCGGACAGGTCACGGGTATGGCCGAACACCTCGCCCAGGCTGGGATGGCTGATCTTGATCCGGCACTTCATCGGGGTACGCGGGTGTTGCCGTTGGTTGGCCATGGATGGCATCCGTCCTGAATGTCAGCGCACTAATGGGCCTGAAAGCAGGTGGCCGGGTCAAGCCAGCAACTGCAATAACAGCCAAAGGTTGGCGGCGCTGATGACGCCGAACAACACCCACGCCAGCACACGGGTGCCGATGCCGTTGGCAAACTCGCCCATCAGCGCGCGATCGCTGGTGAAGCGGATCAGCGGCCAGAGCGCGAACGGCAGTTGCAGGCTGAGCACCACCTGGCTGAACACCAGCAGCTTGCCCACCGCCTTGTCGCCCAGCATAACCACGCCGATCAGCGCCGGGATCAGCGCCAGCACGCGGGTGATCAGGCGGCGCTGCCAGCAGGGAATCTTCATTTGCAGGAAGCCGTCCATGATCACCTGACCGGCGATGGTGCCGGTGAAGGTGGAACTCTGCCCGGAGGCGAGCAGGGCAACGCCGAAGAGGATCGCCGCAAGGCCGGTACCTACCAGCGGTTCGAGCAGGCGGTAGGCGTCCTGGATTTCGGTGACGCCGGTGTGGCCGGTTTCGTGGAAGGCCGCCGCGGCGAGGATCAGGATCGCCGCGTTGACCAGTAGCGCGAGGCTCAGCGAGACCACCGTGTCGATGCGCGTCAGGCGGATCGCCGCGGCCTTGCCGTGGCTGCCGCTGACCTGCCGCGTCTGCACGATGGAGGAGTGCAGGTAGAGGTTGTGCGGCATCACCGTGGCGCCGAGGATGCCGATCGCCAGGTACAGCGGCTCGCGCTGGGTCACCGCGTCCCAGCTGGGCAGGAAGCCGGCGGCAACGTCCGGCCAGTAGGGCTTGATGAGGATCAGCTCGACCAGGTAGCAGCCGCTGATGGTGACGATCAGGCCGAGCATGATCGCTTCCAGGTGGCGGAAGCGCTGTCCCTTGAGGCCGAGCACGATGAGCGTGTCGAAGGCGGTGAGGATGACGCCGGTGACCAGGTCGACACCCAGCAGCAGGTGGAAGGCCAGGGCGCAGCCGAGCACTTCGGCGAGATCCGTGGCGACGATCGATAGCTCCGCCAGCAGCCATTGCAGGCGCGCCGTGCCGAGGCTGTAGCGGCTGCGCGAGAGCTGCGCCAGGTCCTGGCCGGTGACGATGCCCAAGCGCATCGCCAGGCATTGCAGGACCATCCCGGCAAGGCTGGAGAGCAGCACCACGAACAGCAGCTGGTAGCCGAAGCCCGAGCCGGCCTCGATGGCGGTGGCCCAGTTGCCCGGGTCCATGTAGCCGATGGAGACCAGCAGGCCGGGGCCGGCGAATTGCAGGATGCGTTTCCACAACGGCGCGCCGGCCGCGACCTGGATGCTGCCTTTGACTTCCGAGGGACAGAACGGCGCAGTGGCGGTGGTTGGCAGGCCGAGCATGGGGCTATTCCTGGCTTATGAGCGGACGATGCTGATGTGTGGAAAGAAACCTGTTTCGGGAGCCTCCGGCAACAGCTGTACCCGGGCCGGCGACGCCGTCACAGACGAATCAGTACCACCGGGCCTCGCCCTCGGGGCGCTTCTTGAAGCGCTTCATGGTCCACATGTACTGGCTCGGGTAGGCGCGCACGTAACGGGCCAGTTCGCGGCTCAAGGCGGCGACCGAGACTTCCATATCCTTGTCGTACATGTCCGCCGGCGCGGCTTCGAGGATCACCTTGTAGCCGCTGCCATCGGGCAGGCGCACCGCATGGAAGAACACTCCGCGCGCCTTGCCGCGCGAGAGCAGCGACGGCACGAACTTGCTGGTCAGCGCCGTGGTGCCCAGGTAGGGCACGAACAGGCCCGAGCCCAGGTCCGGCTCCGGGTCGCAGGGAATGCCGACGCAGCCGCCGTTCTTCACTTCCTTTATCACGCTCTTGATGCCTTCGGGCGTCGAAGGCGCGACGCGGTTGCCCAGCTGCACGCGCTGCTTCTTCAACAGCTCGTCCACCGCCTTGAGCTTGGGCGGGCGGTAGAAAATGATCGGCTTGGCGTAGGAGCAGTAGAAATGGTTGAGCACTTCCCAGTTGCCCAGGTGGCTGGTGATACCGACCAGGCCATCGCCGGAGGCCAGCGCTTCTTCCAGCACCTCCATGCCTTCCACTTCGAGGATGTACTGCAGCGACTTCTGCGGCGACCACATCCAGGCGCAGGCGCTTTCGGTGAGCGTGCGGCCGATATCCATCAGGCTCTGGCCGAGCAGCTTCTCCAGCTCCGCCTGGGACAGCTCGGGGAAGCAATGCGCCAGATTGGTCCGTGCAACCTCGCGGGAACGGTTGGGAATCTTCCACATCAGCCAGCCGATGGCCGCGCCCAAGACCCCCACCGCGCGCCACGGCAGCATGGCGAACAAGCGCAGGAAGCCCACCACCAGTGCGCCCTTGAATTTCTCCACGGGAAACTCCTTCATTCAGAGGCGCACATTCTAACCAGCGGCGAAGAGTGAAGGCGAAAGACGTACAGCAACCGAGACAACGATCGGCGTGAATCCGCGTGCCCGGTCGATCTCATGTAGGAGCGAGCTTGCTCGCGAACCGCCCCAACACCAATGTCGCCGGGAAACTCTGTTCGCGAGCAAGCTCGCTCCTACAAGCCACGTCGTCGGCGCAGCGATCTCCGTCCGTGATCAAGAGAGTTCGGCATAGCGGTCGCAGTCGGTGGTGTGGTCCATCACCATGCCAGTGGCCTGCATGAAGGCGTAGCAGATGGTCGGCCCGACGAAGTTGAAACCGGCCTTGCGCAGCGCCTTGCTCATGGCCTCGGCCTCGGGCGTCACCGCCGGCACCTGGCCGCGTTCACTGAAGTGGTTGACCTTGGGCTGGCCGCCGACGAAGGACCAGAGGAAGCCCACCGGGTCCTCCAGCTGCAGCCAGGCCTGGGCGTTCTGCCGCGCGGCCTTGAGCTTGGAGAGGTTGCGGATGATGCCGGGGTCCTGCATGCGTTCCTCGATTTCCTCGTCGCTCATGCGCGCCAGGCGCTCGGGGTCGAAGCCGAACAGGACTTCGCGGTAGCGCTCTCGCTTCTTCAGCACGGTGATCCACGACAGTCCGGCCTGGGCGCCCTCGAGAATCAGCATCTCGAACAGCGCCCGCGCATCGCGCTGGGGCACGCCCCATTCGGCATCGTGGTAGGCGATGTACAGCGGGTCGTCGTTACACCAGAAACAGCGGGGCATGGCAGTCGTCCTGACAGGGAAAGCCTGACTATAGCCAATCACCTGTATAAAAACACAGTCATCCAGCGGATTTTCCTGCCGATTCGTGATCTTCAGCCGGACGCCCGGAAATCGCTGTGAGGCCCAAGCTGCAAGCGTCTTGGGGTATACTGCCGGGTTTTAGTCGCATACCCAGCACAGGTGAAATTCGTGAGCCAGACTACGCCCGCCGTGCCCACCTTCCAGGACCTGATCCTCGCCCTGCAAAAATACTGGGCTGATCAGGGCTGTGTGGTGCTGCAGCCCTACGACATGGAAGTAGGCGCCGGCACCTTCCACACCGCCACCTTCCTCCGCGCCGTGGGCCCGGAAACCTGGAACGCGGCGTACGTGCAGCCCAGCCGCCGTCCCACCGACGGCCGCTACGGCGAGAACCCCAACCGCCTGCAGCACTACTACCAGTTCCAGGTGGTCTTGAAGCCCAACCCGGAGAACTTCCAGGAGCTGTACCTGGGCTCGCTGAAGGCCATCGGCATCGACCCGCTGGTCCACGATATCCGTTTCGTCGAGGACAACTGGGAATCGCCGACCCTCGGCGCCTGGGGCCTGGGCTGGGAAATCTGGCTGAACGGCATGGAAGTCACCCAGTTCACCTACTTCCAGCAGGTGGGCGGCATCGAGTGCTACCCGGTCACCGGTGAGATCACCTACGGCCTGGAGCGCCTGGCGATGTACATCCAGGGCGTCGATTCGGTGTACGACCTGGTGTGGGCCGACGGCCCGTTCGGCAAGGTCACCTACGGCGACGTGTTCCACCAGAACGAAGTGGAGCAGTCGACCTACAACTTCGAACACGCCAACGTCGAGAAGCTGTTCGAGCTGTTCGACTTCTACGAAAGCGAAGCCAACCGCCTGATCGAGCTGCAGCTGCCGCTGCCGACCTACGAGATGGTCCTCAAGGCCTCGCACACCTTCAACCTGCTGGACGCCCGCCGCGCCATCTCGGTGACCGAGCGTCAGCGCTACATCCTGCGCGTGCGCACCCTGGCCCGTAACGTGGCGCAGAGCTACCTGCAGGCCCGCGCCCGCCTCGGCTTCCCGATGGCCACCGCCGAACTGCGTGACGAAGTACTGGCCAAGCTGAAGGAGGCCGAATAATGAGCGCGAAGGATTTCCTCGTCGAACTGGGCACCGAAGAGCTGCCACCCAAGGCCCTGAAAAGCCTCGGTGAAGCCTTCCTGGGCGGCATCGAGAAGGGCCTGAAGGCCGCCGGCCTGACCTACGCCGCGGCGCGCTGCTACGCCGCGCCGCGGCGCCTGGCCGTGCAGATCGACCAGCTCGCCGTGCAGCAGCCCGACCGTACCGTGAACCTCGACGGCCCGCCGCTGCAGGCCGCCTTCGACGCCAGCGGCAACCCGACCCAGGCCGCCCTCGGCTTCGCCAAGAAGTGCGGCGTGGCCCTGGAACAGATCGACAAGAGCGGCCCGAAGCTGAAGTTCAGCCAGAGCATCGCCGGCCAGCCGGCCGTTGACCTGCTGCCGGGCATCGTCGAAACCTCGCTGAACGAGCTGCCGATTCCCAAGCGCATGCGCTGGGCGGCCCGTCGCGAAGAGTTCGTGCGTCCGACCCAGTGGCTGGTGATGCTGTTCGGCGACGCCGTCGTCGACTGCGAGATCCTGACCAGGAAGGCCGGTCGCGAATCCCGTGGCCACCGCTTCCACAACCCGGACAACGTGCGCATCTCCAGCCCGGCCAACTACCTGGAAGACCTGCGCAGCGCCCACGTGCTGGCCGACTTCGCCGAGCGCCGCGAGATCATCGCCAAGCGTGTGGCCGAACTGGCGGCCGAGCAGAAGGGCACCGCCGTGGTTCCGGCCGACCTGCTGGACGAAGTGACCGCCCTGGTCGAGTGGCCGGTGCCGCTGGTGTGCTCCTTCGAGGAGCGCTTCCTCGCCGTGCCGCAGGAAGCCCTGATCACCACCATGCAGGACAACCAGAAGTACTTCTGCCTGCTGGACGCCAATGGCAAGCTGCTGCCGCGCTTCATCACCGTGGCCAACGTCGAGAGCAAGGCGCCGGAGCACATCGTCTCCGGTAACGAGAAGGTCGTGCGTCCGCGCCTGACCGACGCCGAGTTCTTCTTCAAGCAGGACCAGAAGCAGCCGCTGGAAGCCTTCAACGCCCGCCTGAAGAACGTGGTGTTCCAGGCCCAGCTGGGCACCGTCTACGAGAAGGCCGAGCGTGTTTCCAAGCTGGCCGCCTACATCGCCGAACGCATCGGCGGTGACGCGACCAACGCCGCCCGCGCCGGCATCCTCTCCAAGTGCGACCTGGCCACCGAGATGGTCGGCGAGTTCCCGGAGATGCAGGGCATCGCCGGTTACTACTATGCCACTGCCGGTGGCGAGGCCAAGGACGTCGCCCTGGCGCTGAACGAGCAGTACATGCCGCGCGGCGCCGGTGCCGAACTGCCGACCACCCTGACCGGTGCCGCCGTGGCCGTGGCCGACAAGCTCGACACCCTGGTCGGCATCTTCGGCATCGGCATGCTGCCCACCGGCAGCAAGGACCCGTACGCCCTGCGCCGTGCCGCCCTGGGCGTACTGCGCATCCTCATCGAGAAGCAGCTGGACCTGGACCTCGCCGACGCCATCGGCGTGGCCGTGGCCCAGTACGGCGACAAGGTGAAGGCCGCCGGTCTGTCCGAGCAGGTGCAGGACTTCGTCTTCGACCGTCTGCGTGCCCGTTACGAAGACGAAGGCGTGGACGTTGCCGTGTACCAGGCCGTGCGCGCCCTCAAGCCGACCGCACCGCTGGACTTCGACCAGCGCGTGCAGGCCGTGCAGGCCTTCCGTCAGCTGGCGGAAGCCGAGGCCCTGGCGGCCGCCAACAAGCGTGTGTCGAACATCCTGGCCAAGGCGGAAAGCGAGGTTCCTGCCGCCGTCAACGCCAGCCTGTTCGCCGAGACCGCCGAGAAGGCCCTTGGCAGCGCCGTAGCGGCTGCCGAAGGCGAAGTGGCTCCGCTGGCCGCGGCTCGCGACTATCGCGCAGCCCTGGCCCGTCTGGCGGCCTTGCGCGCGCCGGTCGATGCCTTCTTCGAGGAAGTACTGGTCAACGCGGACGACAACGCCGTGAAGGCCAACCGCTACGCGCTGCTGGCCAAGCTGCGCGGGCTGTTCCTCGGCGTCGCCGACATCTCGCTGCTGGGCTGATGCCCACCTGAAAGCCGGGAGTTCGCAACGGTTCGCCGTGACGGACTCCCGGCTTTTTCATTTCCGACCTTTCCAAGCGTCTGACTTATCGAAGCGCCCATGAAGCTACTGATCCTCGACCGCGACGGTGTCATCAACCAGGACTCCGACGACTACATCAAATCCCTCGACGAGTGGATTCCGATCCCCAGCGCCATCACCGCCATCGCCCAGCTGAGCAAGGCCGGCTGGACCGTCGCGGTGGCCACCAACCAGTCGGGCATCGCCCGGGGCTACTACGACCTGGCGACCCTGGAGAGCATGCACCAGCGCCTGCGCGAACTGGTGGCGGAGCAGGGCGGTGAGCTCGGGGTGATCGTCTACTGCCCCCACGGCCCCGACGACGGCTGCGACTGCCGCAAGCCGAAACCCGGTATGCTGCAGCAGATCGCCCGCCACTACGGCGTGGAACTCCACGGTATCTGGTTCGTGGGTGACAGCCGGGGTGACCTGGACGCCGCGCTGGCCGTCGATTGTCAGCCAGTGTTGGTAAAGACCGGCAAGGGCGAGCGCACCCTGGGCAAAGCCTTGCCCGAGGGCACCCTGGTATTCGACGATCTGGCGGCAGTCGCTGCCCGTCTACTTTCCTGAGGATTCATCACAGTGCAGGCCATCAGAACCGTTCTCTTCTACCTGCTGCTGTCGTTCAGCGCCTTCGTCTGGGGCACCCTCAGCCTGTTCATCGCGCCTTTTCTGCCATTCCGCGCGCGCTATCGCTTCATCGCCCAGGCCTGGTGCAAGTTCGCGGTATGGCTGGCCACCTGGATGGTCGGCGTGCGCTATGAGCTCAAGGGTGTGGAGAACATCCCCGAGCAGCCCTGCGTGATCCTGGCCAAGCACCAGAGCACCTGGGAAACCTTCTTCCTCACCGGCTACTTCGAGCCGCTCAGCCAGGTGCTCAAGCGCGAGCTGCTGTTCGTACCCTTCTTTGGCTGGGCGATGGCGCTGCTCAAGCCCATCGCCATCAACCGTGACCAACCCAAGGTGGCCCTCAAGCAGATGGCCAAGCAGGGTGACGAGCGCCTGAAGCAGGGCGCCTGGGTGCTGATCTTCCCGGAGGGTACCCGCGTGCCCACCGGCCAGATCGGCAAGTTCTCCCGTGGCGGCGCGGCCCTGGCGGTCAACGCCAACCTGCCGGTGCTGCCGATCGCGCACAATGCCGGGCACTGCTGGCCGAAGAACGGCTGGGCGAAACATCCCGGCACCATCCAGGTCGTGATCGGCCCGGCGATGTATGCCGAGGGTGATGGCGCACGCGCCATCACCGAGCTCAACCAGCGCGCCGAGAACTGGGTCGTGCAGACCCTGCGAGACATGGGCGAGCTACCGCCCGAGGCCGCCCCTCAGGCGGTTGCCGAAGCCTCCTGAAGCCTTCAGCCGGACAAAAGAAAAGGGCCCCGAAGGGCCCTTTCTTTTTGCCTGCGGATCAGACGTCCAGGTTGGACACCGCCAGGGCGTTGCTTTCGATGAAGTCGCGGCGCGGCTCCACGGCATCGCCCATCAGGGTGTTGAACAGCTGGTCGGCAGCGATGGCGTCCTCGATGGTCACCTTCAGCATGCGGCGCACGTTCGGGTCCATGGTGGTTTCCCACAGCTGCTCCGGGTTCATCTCGCCCAGACCCTTGTATCGCTGGATGCTGTGGCGCTTGGTGCCTTCGGCCATCAGCCAGTCCAGGGCTTCCTTGAAGCTCGATACGGTCTTCTTGCGCTCGCCCTTCTGCACGTAGGCGCCTTCTTCCATCAGGCTGTTCAGCTTGGCACCCAGCTCGGTTACCGCGCGGTAATCGTTGCTGGCGAAGAAGTCGCGGTTGAAGGTGACGTAGCTCGACAGGCCGTGAGCGACCATCTCGACTTCCGGCAGCCACAGGTGACGCTCGCGGTCTTCGCGCAGGCTGACCTTGTAGACCAGGCCGGACTTCTCGACGGCCTTCAGGCGCGCCTGGTACTGCTCCAGCCAGGACTGCATGGCGGCCTGGTCGCCCAGTTTCTCTACCTCGATGCGCGGCAGGTAGACGAAATGCTCGGTCAGGTCCTGCGGGTACAGACGGGACAGGCGGGCGAGGGTACGCATGACGCCACGGTACTCGTTGACCAGCTTCTCCAGCGCTTCGCCGGACAGGCCCGGGGCGCTTTCGTTGACGTGCACGCTGGCTTCCTCGAGGGCCGACTGGGTCATGTATTCCTCCATGGCCACGTCGTCCTTGATGTACTGCTCCTGCTTGCCCTTCTTCACCTTGTACAGCGGCGGCTGGGCGATATAGATGTAGCCGCGCTCGACCAGCTCGGGCAGCTGACGGAAGAAGAAGGTCAGCAGCAGGGTACGGATGTGCGAACCGTCGACGTCAGCATCGGTCATGATGATGATGTTGTGGTACCGCAGCTTGTCGATGTTGTACTCCTCGCGACCGATACCGCAGCCCAGTGCGGTGATCAGGGTGCCGACCTCCTGGGAGGACAGCATCTTGTCGAAGCGAGCCTTCTCGACGTTGAGGATCTTGCCCTTGAGCGGCAGGATCGCCTGGGTCTTGCGGTTACGGCCCTGCTTGGCAGAACCGCCCGCGGAGTCACCCTCCACGATGTACAGTTCGGAGAGGGCGGGGTCCTTCTCCTGGCAGTCGGCGAGCTTGCCCGGCAGGCCGGCGATGTCCAGCGCGCCCTTGCGGCGGGTCATCTCACGGGCCTTGCGCGCGGCCTCACGGGCGCGGGCGGCGTCGATCATCTTGCCGACCACGGCCTTGGCTTCGTTCGGGTTCTCCAGCAGGAAGTCGGCGAAGTACTTGCCCATTTCCTGTTCCACGGCGGTCTTCACTTCCGAGGAAACCAGCTTGTCCTTGGTCTGGGAGCTGAACTTCGGGTCCGGCACCTTCACCGAAATGATCGCGGTCAGACCTTCACGGGCGTCGTCACCGGTGGTGGCGATCTTGAACTTCTTCGCCAGGCCTTCCTGCTCGATGTAGTTGTTCAGGTGGCGGGTGAGGGCGGAGCGGAAGCCCGCCAGGTGGGTACCACCGTCACGCTGCGGAATGTTGTTGGTGAAGCAGAGGATGTTCTCGTTGAAGCTGTCGTTCCACTGCAGGGCGATCTCCACGCCCACGCCGTCTTCTTCACGCTGGCAGTTGAAGTGGAAGACCTGGTTCACCGCAGTCTTGTTGGTGTTCAGGTACTCGACGAAGGCACGCAGGCCACCCTCGTACTTGAACAGCTCTTCCTTGCCGGTGCGCTCGTCGCGCAGGACGATGCCCACGCCGGAGTTCAGGAAGGACAGCTCGCGAATCCGCTTGGCCAGGATATCCCAGCTGAAGTGGATGTTGTGGAAGGTGTCGGGGGAGGGTTTGAAATGCACCTCGGTGCCCGAACCCTCGGTGTCACCCACCGGGCGCAGCGGGAACTGCGGCACGCCGTGGTGGTAGACCTGTTCCCAGACCTTGCCTTCGCGGCGGATGGTCAGGCGCAGTTCGTTGGAGAGGGCGTTCACTACCGACACACCTACGCCGTGCAGGCCACCGGAGACCTTGTAGCTGTTGTCGTCGAACTTACCGCCGGCATGCAGCACGGTCATGATGACCTCGGCTGCGGAAACCCCTTCTTCCTTGTGGATATCCACCGGAATGCCGCGGCCATTGTCGCGGACGGTAATGGATTCATCGGTGTGAATGGTGATGCTGATCTCGCTGCAGTAGCCCGCCAGCGCTTCGTCGATCGAGTTGTCCACCACCTCGAAGACCATGTGGTGCAGGCCGGTGCCGTCGTCGGTATCACCGATGTACATGCCCGGACGCTTGCGTACGGCGTCCAGCCCCTTCAGCACCTTGATGCTGGAAGAGTCGTAGGTGTTCTCGCTCATTCTTCACTCCCGATGGTAGTGTCCTGAGAGACTCGTCCATGTTCCACGTGGAACATCGACACCGGCGTTTCCGTTCGCCAGCCGTCTTTCAATAAGTGCGGGTCGACGCAGGTGATGAATACCTGGCAACCCAGATCTTCGAGAAGCCGGCACAACGAAAGCCGATGCTTCTCATCCAATTCAGAAGGCAGGTCGTCCACCAGGTAAACGCATTGGCCGCGCTTGGCCTGGTTGATCAGGTGCCCTTGGGCGATCCGCAACGCGCAGACCACCAGTTTCTGTTGGCCGCGAGACAGGATCTCCGCGGCATTGTGCCCCCCAAGGCGAATTCTCAGGTCCGCCCTTTGCGGTCCAGCCTGGGTGTGTCCCATCTGCTGATCGCGCAGCAGGCTGGCAGACAATACTTCGCTGAGGTCTCGTTCCTTGTCCCAGCCCCGGTAATAGCTCAACGTCAGCTCATCCAGCTGGATAAGCTCCGCCAGCGTCTTCTCGAACTGGGGCTTGAGCGCCTGGATATAGGACCGCCGATAGGCGTCGATTTCGTCGCTCGCCGCGCATAATTCGCGGTCCCAGGCGGCCTGCGAAGCACCGTCCAGTTTACCATGACGGAGCCACGAGTTCCGCTGCCGCAGGGCCTTCTGCAGTCGTTGCCAGGCGACCATGAAGCGTTGTTCCACGTGGAACACTCCCCAGTCGAGGAACTGCCGACGAACCTTGGGCGAGCCCTCGAGCAAGCGGAAGCTGTCCGGGTTGATCAACTGCAGCGGCAGCGTTTCAGCCAGCTGCGCAGCACTGCGTGCATTCTGCCCGTCGATACGTATCTGGAATTCCCCCTGGCGATCCCGGGAAACGCCCAGGCTGCTGTCGAAGCCATTGCCCAGACGCACCTGTCCGAAAACCGTGCAAGCCGGTTCTTCGTACTGGATCACAGGTTGCAGACGAAGGCTGCGGAAGGAGCGGGCCAGGCCGAGCAGGTGAATGGCTTCCAGCAGGCTGGTTTTGCCGCTGCCGTTTTCGCCGTAGATGATGTTGATGCGGGGGGAGGGGGAGAAGGTCACCGGGTGCAGGTTGCGCACCGCGGTGACCGAAATGCGGGTCAGGGACATCGATACGCGTCAGAGGCGCATCGGCATGACGACATAGGCCGAGTCGTCGTTGTCCGCTTCCTGCACCAGCGCACTGCTGTTGGCGTCAGAGAGGATCATGCGCACCTGCTCGGTACCCATCACGCCCAGGACGTCCAGCAGATAGCTGACGTTGAAGCCGATTTCCAGGCTGCCGCCGTTGTAGTCGACCTGCACTTCTTCTTCCGCTTCTTCCTGCTCCGGGTTGTTCGCCTGGATTTTCAGAAGGCCGTTGGAGAGTTGCAGGCGAATGCCGCGGTACTTCTCGTTGGAGAGAATCGCGGTACGGCTGAAGGCCTCACGCAGCACCTGGCGATCACCGATGACCAGCTTGTCACCGCCCTTGGGCAGTACGCGCTCGTAATCCGGGAACTTGCCGTCGACCAGCTTGGAGGTGAAGGTGAACTCGCCGGTGGTCGCACGAATGTGGTGCTGGCCGAGGACGATGGACACTTCGCCGTCCTGCTCGGTGAGCAGGCGAGCCAGTTCGAGGATGCCCTTGCGCGGCACGATCACCTGGTGGCGATCCTGGGCTTCCGGCACGCCGTTGCTCAGCGAGCACATGGCCAGGCGGTGACCATCTGTGGCGACAGCGCGCAGCGTGCCGCCGCCCACTTCCAGCAGCATGCCGTTCAGGTAGTAACGCACGTCCTGCTGCGCCATGGCGAAGCTGGTACGGTCGATCAGGCGACGCAGCTTGCTCTGCACCAGGCTGAAGGTGAGCGATCCCGGACCTTCTTCCACGGTGGGGAAGTCATTGGCGGGCAGGGTGGAGAGGGTGAAGCGGCTACGGCCGGCCTTCACCAGGAGCTTCTGCTCGTCGACGCGGATGTCGATCACGGCATCGCTGGGCAGGCTCTTGCAGATGTCCATCAGCTTGCGCGCCGGCACGGTGATCTCGCCCGGTTCGGCAGCATCTTCCAGGGTGACGCGGCCGACCAGTTCGACTTCAAGGTCGGTACCGGTCAGCGACAGCTGCTGACCTTCGACAACCAGCAGGACGTTGGAAAGAACCGGCAGCGTCTGGCGGCGCTCGACAACGCCAGCGACCAGTTGCAGGGGTTTCAACAGAGCTTCGCGTTGAATAGTGAAATGCATGGTCTAGTCCCTTGCCTCGTGAGGCTGCGTCAGGTGGTCAGAGTACGCAGCAGGTTCTTGTAGTCCTCGCGGATATCCGCGTCGGATTCCTTGAGTTGAGCGATCTTACGACAGGCGTGCAGCACCGTGGTGTGGTCCCGACCACCGAAGGCCACCCCGATTTCCGGCAGGCTGTGGTTGGTCAGTTCCTTGGACAGTGCCATGGCTACCTGACGCGGACGTGCTACCGAGCGCGAACGGCGCTTGGACAGCAGGTCGGCGATCTTGATCTTGTAGTACTCGGCGACGGTGCGCTGGATGTTGTCGATGCTGACCAGCTTGTCCTGCAGGGCCAGTAGATCCTTCAGCGACTCGCGGATCAGCTCGATGGTGATCGGCCGGCCCATGAAGTGGGAGTGGGCGATCACGCGCTTGAGCGCACCTTCCAGCTCACGCACGTTGGAGCGAATGCGCTGGGCGATGAAGAACGCGGCGTCGTGCGGCAGCTCGACCTTGGCCTGTTCGGCCTTCTTCATCAGGATCGCCACGCGGGTTTCCAGTTCCGGCGGCTCCACGGCCACCGTCAGCCCCCAGCCGAAGCGCGATTTCAGGCGCTCTTCCAGGCCTTCGATCTCCTTCGGATAACGGTCGCTGGTCAGGATGACCTGCTGGCCGCCTTCGAGAAGGGCGTTGAAGGTGTGGAAGAACTCTTCCTGGGAACGCTCCTTGCGGGCGAAGAACTGGATATCGTCGATCAGCAGCGCATCCACCGAACGGTAGAAGCGCTTGAATTCGTTGATGGCGTTCAGTTGCAGCGCTTTCACCATGTCCGCGACGAAACGCTCCGAATGCAGGTACACGACCTTGGCATTGGGGTTCTTCTTCAGCAGATGGTTACCCACAGCGTGCATCAGGTGGGTCTTGCCCAGGCCGACGCCTCCATAAAGGAAGAGCGGGTTGTAGCCGTGCTTGAGGTTGTCCGCCACCTGCCAGGCCGCTGCGCGGGCCAGCTGGTTGGACTTACCTTCGACGAAGTTCTCGAAGGTAAAGGTGCGGTTGAGATAGCTGGTGTGCTTGAGCGCACCTTCTACCTGCACGTTGCGTTCGGTTCGCACGGCAGCAGCCGGCATGGCAGCCGCCAACGGATCGATCCCCGGACTGGACTCATCCAGATCGGGCAACGGCTGGACGACAGGCTGCGCCGGCACAGGTTGCGGCTCCGCGACCAGCACGGGTGCGGGAGCGACAGCGGCCACCGGCGCCGCCACAACGGCGGGCGCAGGAGACGGCGGCACACTCACATGGCTCTGCGGAACCAGCGCCGGACGGGGTGTGCGGCTGCGGCGACTGCCGATCAGCAGCGACAGCGCCGGGATCTGGCCATTGCCACGCTCACTGAGCAACTCGAGCATGCGCCCCATGTACTTCTCGTTGACCCAATCGAGCACGAAGCGATTGGGTGCATAGACGCGCAACTCCTCACCCTCGGCCTCAACCTGCAGCGGTCGGATCCAGGTGTTGAATTGCTGGGACGGCAGCTCGTCGCGCAGAAGCTCCACGCACTGCTGCCAAAGTTCCACGGACACGGATATCCCCCAAAAGAAGTCGCAAAGCGAAACAGGCCGCTATTGTAGCCCCGCCGGACCAACTTATCCACATGAGAAACACGCTTGGACACAAGCAAAATCAAGGTGTTAATGATCTCGCCAGTGGTCGGATAATAACGCCATGAGCCTTGTGGATAACAACTGAATGAGGCAGGGGATGGCTCTGGTGATGGTCCTGTGGAAAAAATCCCTGTGGAAAAATCAGCCATCCATACCCAGCTTTCCAACCGGCGCCGCACAGGCCACCCACCCATTCCGGACAAGGTTATCATTCGGCCAATCCGTGCAGTTCCGCTGCCTCCATGAAGTTATACACAGGGCAGGGCATCCCTAAACATAATCATCGCTTCAATCTTTAAAAAAGAGATTTCCTCCCCTTCTATTCATATTTGTATCCGCCGCTGGTTGGAAATTGACCTGACCGCGCGATTTCACTAGAATCGCCGGTCTCTTTAAACGGGGTCACTGCGACCTCAAGTCGTCAACCCAGGTACCGAATCATGAAACGTACTTTCCAACCCAGCACCCTCAAGCGCGCTCGCGTCCACGGTTTCCGCGCTCGCATGGCCACCAAGAACGGTCGTCAGGTTCTGTCGCGTCGTCGCGCCAAGGGCCGTAAGCGTCTGACCGTCTGATTTGTCCGACACAGGTGGTGAGTCAAGGCTTCGACCGGGATAAACGTCTACTGACAGCCCGGCAATTCACAGCAGTCTTCGACTCCCCCACCTCCAAGGTTCCCGGCAAGCACATCCTGCTGCTGGCGCGCGAAAACGGTCTCGATCACCCCCGCCTCGGCCTGGTGATCGGCAAGAAGAACGTCAAGCTCGCCGTCGAGCGTAACCGCCTCAAACGCCTTCTCCGCGAGTCCTTCCGCCACAACCAGCAAAGGCTGGCCGGCCTGGATATCGTGGTCATCGCGCGCAAGGGCCTCGGCGATCTGGAGAATGAAGAGCTGCACCAGCAGTTCGGCAAGCTCTGGAAGCGCCTGTTGCGCAATCGGCCCAGCCCGGAACCTACGACAGAATCTCCGGGAGTGGCCGACAGTTCCCATGCGTAGACTGGCGCTTCTACTGATCCAGTTTTACCGCTACGCCATCAGTCCCATGATGGGCAGGCACTGTCGTTTCTATCCCAGCTGTTCCTGCTACGCGCAGGAAGCCATCGAAACCCATGGCTTCCTGCGTGGTGGCTGGTTGGCCGCTCGTCGCCTCGGCCACTGCCACCCCTGGCACCCCGGTGGCTATGATCCGGTACCGCCAGCCCCATCCAAGACCGCCCCTTCCTCGACGGCCGAGTAATCATGGACATCAAACGTTCAATCCTATTCGTCGCCCTGGCAATCGTGTCCTACGCGCTGGTTCTCCAGTGGAACAAGGACTATGGCCAGCCCGAACTGCCAGCGCAGACCGCGACCTTCAACCAGAACGAAGGCCTGCCGGATACCTCCGTGCCTGCCGGCAGCGCGGCCAGTAACGCCGACGTACCGACCGCCCAGAATGCCCAGGCAAGTCTGCCCACCGAGCAGAAGCCGGCGGCCGTCAGCGACCAGCTGATCCGCGTGAAGACCGACGTTCTGGACCTGGCCATCGATCCGCGCGGTGGCGATGTGGTGAAACTGGGCCTGACCCAGTACCCGCTGCGCCAGGATCGCCCGGACGTACCCTTCCCGCTGTTCGAGCGTGACCAACAGCGCACCTACCTGGCGCAGAGCGGCCTGACTGGTGCCAATGGTCCGGATGCCGCTGCCAGTGGCCGCCCGCTCTATGCTTCGGCCAAGCCGGTGTACGAACTGGCCGACGGTCAGGACCAGATGGTTGTCGACCTGACTTATGCACAGGATGGCGTCAACTACATCAAGCGCTTCACCTTCCATCGCGGCCTGAAAGGCGACTGCACCGAGAAGGAAAAGGCCCAGAAGAAGCTCGAGTGCATCAACCCCAATGCCTATCAGGTCGGCGTGAGCTACCTGATCGACAACCAGAGCGACAAGCCCTGGAGCGCTTCGCTGTTCGCCCAGCTCAAGCGTGACGCCAGCGCCGATCCGTCCTCCACCACCGCCACCGGCGTGTCGACCTACCTCGGCGCCGCGGTCTGGACCCCTGAAAAGCCCTACGTGAAAGTGTCCATGAAGGACATGGACAAGGAGCAGTTCAAGGAATCCGTCCAGGGTGGCTGGGTTGCCTGGCTGCAACACTACTTCGTCACCGCCTGGGTACCCGCCAAGGGCGACACCCACAACGTGATGACCCGCAAGGACGCCCAGGGCAACTACATCGTCGGCTTCACCGGCCCGAACATCACCGTCGCGCCGGGCGCCAAGGGCGAAACCAGCATGACCCTGTATGCCGGTCCCAAGCTGCAAGCCTACCTGGGCGATCTGTCCAAGGGCCTGGAGCTGACCGTCGACTACGGCCCGCTATGGTTCATCGCCCAGCCGATCTTCTGGCTGCTGCAACATATCCACAACCTGGTGGGTAACTGGGGCTGGTCGATCATCCTGCTGACCATCGTCATCAAGATGGCCTTCTTCCCGCTGTCCGCCGCCAGCTACCGTTCCATGGCGCGCATGCGTGCCGTATCGCCGAAGATGCAGGCTCTCAAGGAGCAGCACGGTGACGATCGCCAGAAGATGTCCCAGGCGATGATGGAGCTGTACAAGAAGGAGAAGATCAATCCGCTGGGCGGCTGCCTGCCGATCCTGGTGCAGATGCCGGTCTTCCTGTCCCTGTACTGGGTACTGCTGGAAAGCGTCGAGATGCGCCAGGCCCCGTGGCTGGGCTGGATCGTCGACCTATCGGTGAAGGATCCGTTCTTCATCCTGCCGATCATCATGGGTGCCACCATGCTGGTTCAGCAGATGCTCAACCCGACGCCGCCGGACCCCATGCAGGCCAAGGTCATGAAGCTGATGCCGATCATCTTCACCTTCTTCTTCCTGTGGTTCCCGGCCGGTCTGGTGCTGTACTGGGTTGTGAACAACTGCCTGTCCATCGCACAGCAGTGGTACATTACCCGTCAGATCGAGGGTGCGGCGAAAAAGGCCTCCGCCTGATCGCCCCTCCCGACGATTGCCAAAACGCCCCCTTGTGGGGCGTTTTGCTATGTGGATAGTTTTGCCCAGCGTCCTCTTTGTCCTGAGAAAGCCACGAGACCGCCGACATGAATGCAGCCCGTGAAACCATCGCCGCCGTCGCCACCGCTCAGGGCCGTGGCGGGGTCGGCATCGTCCGCGTCTCCGGCCCCCGTGCCCGCGCCATGGCCATCACCCTCAGCGGCCGCGAGCCACAGCCCCGCTACGCTCACTACGGGCCATTCCACGCCGACGACGGCGACGTCATCGACGAGGGCCTGCTGCTGTTCTTCCCCGGGCCGAACTCCTTCACCGGCGAAGACGTTCTGGAACTGCAGGGCCACGGCGGCCCGGTGGTGATGGACATGCTGCTGCAGCGCTGCCTGGAACTGGGTGCTCGCCAGGCGCGCCCGGGCGAGTTCAGCGAGCGCGCCTTCCTCAACGACAAGCTCGACCTGGCCCAGGCCGAAGCCATCGCCGACCTGATCGAGGCCAGCTCGGCCCAGGCTGCGCGCAACGCCGTGCGCTCCCTGCAGGGCGAGTTCTCCCGTCGCGTGCACCATCTCACCGACCGGTTGATCCAGCTGCGCATGTACGTCGAGGCCGCCATCGACTTCCCGGAAGAAGAAATCGACTTCCTCGCCGATGGCCACGTCCTCTCCCAACTGGATGCGGTACGCGCCGAACTGGCCGCCGTATTGCGCGAAGCCGGCCAGGGCGCGCTGCTGCGCGACGGCATGACCGTGGTCATCGCCGGGCGTCCCAATGCCGGCAAATCGAGCCTGCTGAACGCCCTGGCCGGCCGCGAAGCGGCCATCGTCACCGATATCGCCGGTACCACTCGCGACGTCCTGCGCGAACATATCCACATCGATGGCATGCCGCTGCACATCATCGATACCGCGGGCCTGCGCAGCACCGATGACCATGTGGAAAAGATCGGCGTGGAACGCGCCCTGAAGGCCATCAACGAGGCCGATCGCGTGCTCCTGGTAGTGGATTCCACAGCCCCGGAGGCCAGCGATCCCTTCGCCCTGTGGCCGGAGTTCCTCGACAGCCGGCCCGATCCGGCCCATGTCACCCTGATCCGCAACAAGGCGGATTTATCCACAGAGACGATCGGACTGGAAGAAAGCGCCGACGGTCACGTCACCCTCACCCTCTCCGCGCGCTCCGGCAATGGCCTGGATCTGCTGCGCGAGCACCTGAAGGCCTGCATGGGCTTCGAACAGACCGCCGAAAGCAGCTTCAGCGCCCGCAGGCGCCATCTGGAAGCCCTGCGCCAGGCTGGCGACAGCCTCGAGCACGGCCGCGCCCAGCTCACCCTGAGCGGCGCCGGCGAGCTCCTGGCCGAGGATCTGCGTCAGGCCCAGCAAGCCCTGGGCGAAATCACTGGCGCCTTCACACCGGATGATCTGCTGGGTCGCATCTTCTCCAGCTTCTGCATCGGCAAGTAATCCACAGAACCGCTTTTCTTCAACGGTGACGGAGCCATTCCGTCACCGCGCCCGCTCCTGCGCGCTGATTTCTCAGAAGCGCCTCTATCCACAACCGTATTAACGACGAAACCAGCGCCGTTCCTGGATTTCAGACCTGAAAATACGTATTTCACAGGCCTCCGTGAACCCTGTGGAAAACTCACGTACAGCCACGTTGACAACACCTGTCGCAAGCCGTGGATAAATCCGCCTGTTGATAACAGATCACTTAATCCACAGGCTGAAAACCGGAGATCCCCTGCCACCTGACAGCATCGACACAGGGTTGTTATGCCGTGAAACACACACGGCACATGGGCTCAAGGTGGTTATCCACAGAAATCGGCTTCACCATACATAAACACAAGCTCTAAAAAGATTTAAAAAAGTTCCTCTCTTTTATTTTCTATAGAAGCCCACCGCACCGATTGGCTATTTTTTGTTCAGGTGCCTTCAATCGAGAGCCCTTAACCCCTATACTGTCCGGCTCTCTTATTTCTCCTTGATCAACAGGCACGAGGTGCGTGGTGGATTTCCCTTCCCGTTTTGACGTGATCGTGATCGGCGGCGGCCATGCCGGCACTGAGGCCGCACTCGCGGCTGCACGCATGGGCGTGAAGACGCTGCTGCTCACCCATAATGTGGAAACCCTTGGCCAGATGAGCTGCAACCCCGCCATCGGTGGGATCGGCAAGAGCCATCTGGTGAAGGAGATCGATGCGCTGGGCGGTGCCATGGCACTGGCCACCGATAAAGGCGGCATCCAGTTTCGCGTCCTGAACAGCCGCAAAGGCCCGGCAGTGCGCGCTACCCGTGCACAGGCCGACCGCATCCTCTACAAGGCAGCGGTACGCGAAATCCTGGAGAACCAGCCCAACCTGTGGATATTCCAGCAGTCCTGCGACGACCTGATCGTCGAGCAGGACCAGGTGCGCGGCGTGGTGACCCAGATGGGTCTGAAATTCCATGCGGATAACGTCGTACTCACCGCCGGCACTTTCCTCGGCGGACTTATCCACATCGGTCTGCAGAACTACTCCGGCGGTCGCGCCGGCGATCCGCCGTCGATCGCCCTGGCCAAGCGCCTGCGCGAACTGCCGCTGCGCGTCGGTCGCCTGAAAACCGGTACTCCGCCGCGCATCGACGGCCGCAGTGTCGATTTCAGCGTGATGACCGAGCAGCCGGGCGATACGCCCATCCCGGTGATGTCCTTCCTCGGTTCCAAGGAAATGCACCCGCGCCAGGTCAGCTGCTGGATCACCCACACCAACGCGCGCACCCACGAGATCATCGCGTCCAACCTCGATCGCTCGCCCATGTACTCCGGCGTGATCGAAGGTGTCGGCCCGCGCTACTGCCCGTCGATCGAAGACAAGATCCACCGCTTCGCCGACAAGGACAGCCATCAGGTCTTCCTCGAACCGGAAGGCCTGACCACCCATGAGCTGTACCCGAACGGCATCTCCACCTCGCTGCCCTTCGACGTGCAGCTGGATATCGTGCGCTCGATCCGTGGGATGGAGAATGCGCACATCGTGCGTCCCGGCTACGCCATCGAATACGACTACTTCGATCCGCGCGACCTGAAGTACAGCCTGGAAACCAAGGTCATCGGCGGCCTGTTCTTCGCCGGCCAGATCAACGGCACCACCGGCTACGAAGAAGCCGGCGCCCAGGGTCTGCTCGCCGGCACCAACGCCGCGCTGCGTTCGCAGGGCCGTGACAGCTGGTGCCCGCGTCGCGACGAGGCCTACATCGGCGTACTGGTCGACGACCTGATCACCCTCGGCACCCAGGAGCCGTACCGCATGTTCACTTCGCGTGCCGAGTACCGGCTGATCCTGCGCGAAGACAACGCCGACCTGCGCCTGACCGAGAAGGGCCGCGAACTGGGCCTGATCGACGACGAGCGCTGGGCGGTATTCGAAGCCAAGCGCGAAGGCATCGAGCAGGAGGAACAGCGGCTGAAGAGCACCTGGGTTCGTCCGAACACTCCCCAGGGCGACGCCATCGCCGCGCGTTTCGGCACGCCGCTGGCGCACGAGTACAACCTGCTCAACCTGCTGGCCCGTCCGGAAATCGACTACGCCAGCCTCGCCGAAGTGACCGGCGCCGGTGCGCAAGACCCGCAAGTCGCCGAACAGGTGGAGATCCGCACCAAGTACGCGGGCTACATCGACCGTCAGCAGGAAGAGATCGCTCGCCTGCGCGCCAGTGAAGACACCCAGCTGCCTGTGGATATCGACTACCAGAGCATTTCCGGTCTCTCCAAGGAGATCCAGCTCAAGCTGGGTAACGCCCGTCCGCAAACCCTCGGCCAGGCCGGCCGCATCCCGGGCGTAACCCCGGCGGCCATCTCCCTGTTGCTGATCCACCTGAAGAAGCGCTCGTCCGGCCGTCAGCTGGAGCAGAGCGCCTGATGTCCCTGGTCACTGCCCGCCACGCCGACGAACTCGCGCGTGGCATCGAAACGCTCGGCCTGAACATCGACGCCGCCACCCAGCAGCGCCTGCTCGACTACCTGGCCCTGCTGGCCAAGTGGAACAAGGCCTACAACCTCACCGCCGTGCGCGATGTGGATGAAATGGTCTCGCGCCACCTGCTCGACAGCCTGAGCATCGTCGCTCGGTTCGAAGCCGCCGGTGGCGAACGCTGGCTGGACGTCGGCAGTGGCGGCGGCATGCCCGGTATTCCGCTGGCCATCCTGTTCCCCGGCAAGTCGCTGACACTGCTGGACAGCAACGGCAAGAAGACCCGCTTCCTCACCCAGGTGAAGCTGGAACTGAAGCTGGACAACCTCCAGGTTATCCACAGCCGGGTGGAAGCCTTCCAACCCGAACTGCCGTTCAACGGCATCGTCTCCCGGGCGTTCAGCAGCCTCGAAGACTTCACCAACTGGACGCGCCACCTCGGCGACGGCCACACCAATTGGCTGGCCATGAAAGGCGTACACCCCAGCGAAGAGCTCGCGGCACTCCCGGAGGATTTCCGGGTCGAAGCCGAACACGCTCTGGCGGTGCCGGGTTGCCAAGGCCAGCGCCATCTGCTGATACTGCGCCGCATTGCATGACGGGGAGTGGGGGAAACCATGGCTAAGGTATTCGCGATCGCCAACCAGAAAGGCGGCGTCGGCAAGACCACGACCTGTATCAATCTCGCCGCATCGCTGGTTGCCACCAAGCGACGCGTGCTGATGATCGACCTCGATCCACAGGGCAACGCCACCACCGGCAGCGGTGTGGATAAGTTGTCGCTGGATCATTCCATCTACGACGTGCTGACCGGCGAGTGCGACCTGGCCCAGGCCATGCAGTTCTCCGAGCACGGCGGCTACCAGCTGCTGCCCGCCAACCGCGACCTCACCGCCGCGGAAGTGGTGCTGCTGGAGATGGACATGAAGGAGCACCGCCTGCGCCAGGCGTTGGCTCCCATTCGCGAGAACTACGATTTCATCCTCATCGACTGCCCGCCGTCGCTGTCGATGCTGACTGTCAACGCCCTGTCCGCCTCGGACGGCGTGATCATTCCGATGCAGTGCGAGTACTACGCGCTGGAAGGCCTGACCGACCTGATGAACAGCATCCAGCGCATTGCCGAGCGGCTGAACCCGGCGCTGAAGATCGAGGGCCTGCTGCGTACCATGTACGACCCGCGCATCAGCCTGACCAACGACGTCAGCGCGCAGCTGCAGGAACACTTCGGCGACAAGCTCTACACCACCGTGATCCCGCGCAACGTGCGACTGGCCGAGGCACCCAGCTTCGGCATGCCGGCGCTGGTCTACGACAAGCAATCCCGCGGTGCCCTCGCCTACCTGGCGCTGGCCGGCGAGCTGGTGCGCCGCCAGCGCTCCGCCCGCACCACCGCCACCGCCTAAAGATTAAGGAACCCGCATGGCCGCCAAGAAACGAGGTCTCGGACGCGGGCTGGATGCCCTGCTCAGTGGCTCCAGCGCCGCTACCCTGCAGGAAGAAGCCGTTCAGGTCGACAACAAGGAACTCCAGCACCTGCCGCTGGACCTGATCCAGCGCGGCAAATACCAGCCGCGCCGCGACATGGACCCGCAAGCCCTGGAAGAACTCGCCCAGTCCATCAAGGCCCAGGGCGTGATGCAGCCCATCGTGGTGCGCCCCATCGACAAGGGCCGCTACGAGATCATCGCCGGCGAGCGCCGCTGGCGTGCCAGCCAGCAGGCCGGCCTGGACAAGATCCCGGCCATGGTCCGCGAAGTGCCGGACGAAGCCGCCATCGCCATGGCGCTGATCGAGAACATCCAGCGCGAGGACCTCAACCCCATCGAGGAAGCCGCCGCGCTGCAACGCCTGCAGCAGGAATTCCAGCTGACCCAGCAGCAGGTCGCCGACGCCGTCGGCAAATCCCGCGTGACCGTGGCCAACCTCCTGCGCCTGATCGCCCTGCCGGACGAGATCAAGACCCTGCTGTCCCATGGCGACCTGGAAATGGGCCATGCCCGTGCCCTGCTCGGATTGCCCGAGAATCGGCAGGTCGAAGGTGCGCGACATGTTGTCGCACGCGGCCTCACCGTACGCCAGACCGAAGCCCTGGTGCGCCAGTGGCTCAATGCCCCCGCGGAACCTGTCAAACCGGTCAAGAGCGATCCGGACATCAGCCGCCTGGAACAGCGCCTGGCTGAGCGCCTGGGCGCTCCAGTGCAGATTCGCCATGGGCAGAAGGGCAAGGGACAGTTGGTGATTCGCTACAACTCCCTCGATGAATTGCAGGGTGTCCTCGCCCACATCCGCTGACGCCTGCGACTATGTAGGGGTCGTCGGAAATCACTACCTGACGGTTGAACGGGTATGCGGCGCCCCCTATACTCTGCGCGCAATTTTGTCGGCACAAAGTATGCCAAGTTGTTGATTTGCGAAGCCGACGCCAGAGGACTGTGAGACAGATGGAACCCCGCAAGCCCAATCGCCTGCCCTTCCATCGCCAACCGGCTTTTCGCCTGTTGCTCGTCCAGCTGGTGGTGCTGCTTATCGGTGCAGCGGCCCTGTGGTTTGCCCAGGGATCGGTCGCAGGCTATTCCGGCCTGCTGGGTGGCCTGATTGCGTGGTTGCCGAATCTGTACTTTGCTCGCAAGGCGTTCCGCTACAGCGGCGCCCGTTCAGCCCAGCTGATAGTCCGGTCCTTTTATGCCGGCGAGGCGGGAAAACTGATTCTGACGGCAGTGCTCTTCGCACTGGCGTTCGCAGGTGTGAAGCCTTTGGCGCCGCTGGCGCTGTTCGGCATCTACCTGCTGACCCTGGTGGTCAGCTGGTTTGCACCCCTGCTGATGCGAAACACATTTACAAGACCTTAGAGCGATTGAGGCAAACATGGCAGCAGAAAGCGCTTCGGGTTACATCCAGCACCACTTGCAGAACCTGACCTTCGGTCGTCTGCAGGACGGTTCCTGGGGGTTCGCCCACACCGCCGAACAAGCCAAGGAAATGGGCTTCTGGGCATTCCACGTTGATACCCTGGGTTGGTCCGTATTCCTCGGCCTGGTATTCATCTTCCTTTTCCGCATGGCGGCCAAGAAGGCTACCAGCGGTCAACCTGGCGGCCTGCAGAACTTCGTCGAAGTTCTGGTCGAGTTCGTCGACGGCAGCGTGAAGGACACCTTCCACGGCCGTAACCCGCTGATCGCACCCCTGGCGCTCACCGTGTTCGTCTGGATCTTCCTGATGAACCTGATCGACCTGGTGCCTGTGGACTTCCTGCCGCTGGCGGCCCAGGCGGTCACCGGCAACGAACACCTGTTCTTCCGCGCCGTATCCACCACCGACCCGAATGCCACCTTCGGCATGTCGATCGCGGTGTTCGCGCTGATCATCTTCTACAGCATCAAGGTCAAGGGCATCGGCGGCTTCCTCGGCGAGCTGACCCTGCACCCGTTCCACAGCAGCAACATCGTGGTTCAGATCATCCTGATCCCGGTGAACTTCCTGCTCGAGTTCGTGACCCTGATCGCCAAGCCGGTATCCCTGGCACTGCGTCTGTTCGGCAACATGTACGCCGGCGAGCTGATCTTCATCCTGATCGCCGTGATGTTCGGTACCGGCATCCTCTGGCTGGGCGGCATGGGTGTCGTGCTGAACTGGGCGTGGGCCGTGTTCCACATCCTGATCATCACCCTGCAGGCGTTCATCTTCATGATGCTGACCATCGTCTACCTGTCGATGGCCCACGAAGACAGCCACTGATCAAAAGATTCTGTACGCCCTCTCCCCTTGCGGGAGGGGGTGAAAGAAGAGTTTCACCACCTTAACTTGCTTCACCTTTAACCAACACGACAAAAAGTCGGGAGGAAAAATGGAAACTGTAGTTGGACTCACTGCTATCGCCGTTGCTCTGCTGATCGGTCTGGGCGCTCTGGGTACCGCCATCGGCTTCGGCCTGCTGGGCGGCAAGTTCCTGGAAGGCGCTGCTCGCCAGCCGGAAATGGTTCCGATGCTGCAGGTCAAGATGTTCATCGTCGCCGGTCTGCTCGACGCCGTGACCATGATCGGTGTTGGTATCGCTCTGTTCTTCACCTTCGCTAACCCGTTCATCGCTCAGGTTGCCCAGTAATTTCCGCAGTGCGGAAATCTGTGACTGAACAACGAACGAGCGAGGTATTGGCGTGAACATTAATGCAACTCTGATCGGCCAGGCCATCGCGTTCGCCATCTTCGTCATCTTCTGCATGAAGTTCGTATGGCCGCCGGTCATCGCGGCTCTGCACGAGCGTCAGAAGAAGATCGCCGACGGCCTGGACGCTGCCAACCGCGCGGCTCGTGACCTGGAACTGGCCCACGAGAAAGCGGGTCAGCAACTGCGCGAAGCCAAGGCTCAGGCAGCCGAAATCATCGAGCAGGCGAAGAAGAGCGCTAACCAGATCGTTGACGAAGCCCGTGATCAGGCCCGTGCCGAAGGTGATCGCATGATTGCCCAGGCCAAGGCCCAGATCGAGCAGGAACTCAACAGCGTCAAGGACGCCCTGCGTGCCCAAGTGGGTGCCCTGGCCGTCTCCGGCGCCGAGAAGATCCTGGGTGCTTCGATCGATGCCAACGCGCAAAAGCAGCTGGTTGATCAACTGGCCGCCGAGATCTAAGCAGAGGGCGATATGGCAGAACTGACCACATTGGCTCGTCCTTACGCGAAGGCGGCTTTCGAGTACGCCCAGGCTCATCAGCAATTGGCCGATTGGTCTGCTGCTCTGGGTGTGCTGGCTGCAGTGTCGCAGGACGACACCGTGCGCCAGCTGCTCAAAGAGCCTCAGCTGACCGCCGCAGCCAAGGCTGACGCGCTGATCGACGTGTGTGGCGACAAGCTCAATGCTCCGGCCCAGAACTTCGTCCGGACTGTGGCTGAAAACAAGCGGCTCGACCTGCTGCCGACCATCTTCGAGATGTTCGAGCAACTCAAGGCCGAGCAGGAAAAGCTGGTCGAGGTCGAGGTCACCAGTGCCTTCGCCCTGGACCAGGAACAGCAGGACAAACTCGCCAAGGCTCTCAGCGCCCGGCTCAGTCGCGAAGTGCGACTTCATGCGTCGGAAGACGCGAGCCTGATCGGCGGCGTGGTGATCCGCGCCGGTGACTTGGTAATCGATGGCTCGGTGCGCGGCAAGCTCGCGAAACTGGCCGAAGCGTTGAAATCTTGAGTTTGAAGGGGCAGCGGCATGCAGCAACTCAATCCTTCCGAAATTAGTGAAATCATCAAGGGGCGCATCGAGAAACTCGACGTCGCCTCGCAAGCGCGTAACGAAGGCACCATCGTCAGTGTTTCCGATGGCATCGTGCGCATCTTCGGTCTGGCCGACGTCATGTACGGCGAAATGATCGAATTCCCGGGCGGCGTCTACGGTATGGCGCTGAACCTGGAGCAAGACTCCGTTGGTGCTGTGGTACTGGGTGAATACCAGGACCTCAAAGAAGGCATGAATGCCAAGTGCACCGGCCGCATCCTGGAAGTACCGGTTGGTCCGGAACTGCTGGGTCGTGTCGTCGACGCACTGGGCAACCCGATCGATGGCAAAGGCCCGATCGATGCCAAGCTGACCGACGCCGTCGAGAAAGTGGCACCGGGCGTGATCTGGCGTAAGTCGGTAGACCAGCCGGTTCAGACCGGTTACAAGTCGGTCGACGCCATGATCCCGGTAGGCCGTGGCCAGCGCGAGCTGATCATCGGTGACCGTCAGATCGGTAAGACTGCCCTGGCCGTCGACGCCATCATCAACCAGAAAGACAGCGGCATCCGCTGCGTATACGTTGCCATCGGTCAGAAGCAATCGACCATCGCCAACGTCGTTCGCAAGCTGGAAGAAAACGGTGCCCTGGCCAACACCATCGTGGTCGTTGCCAGCGCCTCCGAATCCGCTGCTCTGCAGTACCTGGCGCCGTACTCCGGCTGCACCATGGGCGAATACTTCCGCGACCGCGGCGAAGACGCCCTGATCGTGTACGACGACCTGTCCAAGCAGGCTGTTGCCTACCGCCAGATCTCCCTGCTGCTGCGCCGTCCGCCGGGCCGTGAAGCCTATCCGGGCGACGTGTTCTATCTCCACAGCCGTCTGCTGGAGCGCGCTTCCCGCGTTTCCGAAGAGTACGTCGAGAAGTTCACCAACGGCGAAGTGAAAGGCAAGACCGGTTCCCTGACCGCCCTGCCGATCATCGAAACCCAGGCGGGTGACGTTTCCGCGTTCGTTCCGACCAACGTGATCTCCATCACCGACGGTCAGATCTTCCTGGAAACCTCCATGTTCAACTCGGGTATCCGTCCGGCCGTCAACGCCGGTATCTCGGTATCCCGTGTGGGTGGCGCGGCTCAGACCAAGATCATCAAGAAGCTGTCCGGCGGTATCCGTACCGCGCTGGCCCAGTACCGTGAACTGGCGGCCTTCGCCCAGTTCGCTTCGGACCTGGACGACGCGACCCGCAAGCAGCTCGAGCATGGTCAGCGCGTTACCGAGCTGATGAAGCAGAAGCAGTACGCGCCGATGTCCATCGCCGAGATGTCGCTGTCCCTGTACGCCGCCGAGCGTGGCTTCCTGCAGGACGTCGAGATCGCCAAAGTAGGCGCCTTCGAACAGGCGTTGATCGCTTACTTCCAGCGCGAGCACGCCGCTCTGCTGGCGAAGATCAACGAGAAGGGTGACTTCAACGACGAAATCGACGCAGGCATCAAAGCCGGCATCGAGAAGTTCAAGGCCACCCAAACCTGGTAAGCCGCAGCGGGGGTCGGTAACGGCCCCCGCCTGCTAACCCGATAGGTGTGAAATGGCAGGCGCAAAAGAGATTCGCAGCAAGATTGCGAGCATCAAAAGCACGCAAAAAATCACCAATGCCATGGAAAAGGTGGCGGTGAGCAAAATGCGCAAGGCACAACTGCGCATGGCGGCCGGCCGTCCCTACGCGGAGCGCATTCGCCAGGTGATCGGCCATCTGGCCAACGCCAACCCCGAGTACCGTCATCCGTTCATGGTCGAGCGTGAAGTCAAGCGCGTCGGCTACATCGTGGTGAGCTCCGACCGTGGTCTGGCCGGCGGCCTGAACATCAACCTGTTCAAGGCGCTCGTCAAGGACATGGCAGCCCAGCGCGATCGTGGCGCGGAGATCGACCTCTGCGTGATCGGTGCCAAGGGTGCATCCTTCTTCAAGAACTATGGCGGCAACGTGGTTGCAGCCATCAGTCACCTGGGCGAAGAGCCGTCGATCAACGATCTGATCGGCAGCGTCAAGGTCATGCTGGATGCCTACCTGGAAGGGCGTATCGATCGCCTGTACGTGGTTTCCAACAAGTTCGTCAACACCATGACCCAGAAGCCGACCGTGGAACAGATGATTCCGCTGGTGGCCGAGGACAACGCAGACCTGAAACACCACTGGGACTACCTCTACGAGCCCGACGCCAAGGCCCTCCTCGATGGCCTGCTGGTGCGCTACGTGGAATCCCAGGTGTATCAGGCGGTGGTTGAGAACAACGCCTGTGAGCAGGCGGCCCGGATGATTGCAATGAAGAACGCTACCGACAACGCCGGTGATCTGATCAGCGAACTCCAGCTGGTCTACAACAAGGCGCGTCAGGCGGCGATCACCCAGGAAATCTCGGAAATCGTCGGCGGCGCTGCCGCGGTGTAAGAACAGGTTCAAAATTCAGAGGAACCAGACATGAGTAGCGGACGTATCGTTCAAATCATCGGCGCCGTGATCGACGTGGAATTCCCGCGCGATGCCGTGCCGAGCATCTACGAGGCCCTGAAGGTTCAGGGCGTCGAAACCACCCTCGAAGTTCAGCAGCAGCTGGGCGACGGCGTGGTTCGTTCCATTGCAATGGGTTCCACCGAAGGCCTCAAGCGTGGCCTGAACGTGGAAAGCACCGGCGCAGCCATCTCCGTACCGGTCGGTAAAGCGACCCTGGGCCGGATCATGGACGTACTGGGCAACCCGATCGACGAAGCCGGTCCCATCGGCGAAGAAGAGCGTTGGGGTATCCACCGCGAAGCTCCCTCCTATGCCGATCAGGCTGGCGGCAACGAGCTGCTGGAAACCGGCATCAAGGTAATCGACCTGGTCTGCCCGTTCGCCAAGGGTGGTAAGGTCGGTCTGTTCGGTGGCGCCGGTGTAGGCAAGACCGTAAACATGATGGAGCTGATCCGTAACATCGCCATCGAGCACAGCGGTTATTCCGTGTTCGCTGGTGTGGGCGAGCGTACCCGTGAGGGCAACGACTTCTACCACGAGATGAAGGACTCCAACGTTCTGGACAAAGTGGCCCTGGTATACGGCCAGATGAACGAGCCGCCGGGCAACCGTCTGCGCGTTGCACTGACCGGCCTGACCATGGCCGAGAAGTTCCGTGACGAAGGTCGTGACGTACTGCTGTTCATCGACAACATCTACCGTTACACCCTCGCCGGTACCGAAGTGTCCGCACTGCTGGGCCGTATGCCGTCCGCAGTAGGTTATCAGCCGACCCTGGCCGAAGAGATGGGCGTTCTGCAGGAGCGCATCACCTCCACCAAGCAAGGCTCGATCACCTCGATCCAGGCCGTATACGTTCCCGCGGACGACCTGACCGACCCGAGCCCGGCGACCACCTTCGCCCACCTCGACGCTACCGTGGTACTGTCCCGTGACATCGCCTCGCTGGGTATCTACCCGGCCGTGGACCCGCTGGACTCCACCTCCCGTCAGCTGGATCCGCTGGTCATCGGCCAGGATCACTACGACACCGCTCGTGGCGTGCAGTACATCCTGCAGCGCTACAAGGAGCTGAAGGACATCATCGCGATCCTCGGCATGGACGAACTGTCCGAGTCCGACAAGCTGCTGGTGGCCCGTGCTCGTAAGATCCAGCGTTTCCTGTCCCAGCCGTTCTTCGTGGCAGAAGTCTTCACCGGTTCCCCGGGCAAGTACGTCTCCCTGAAGGACACCATCGCTGGCTTCAAAGGCATCCTCAACGGCGACTACGACCACCTGCCCGAGCAGGCGTTCTACATGGTCGGCGGCATCGAAGAAGCCATCGAGAAAGCGAAGAAGCTGTAATCCGTGCGCCCGGAAACGGGCGCGCCAAGGCCGTCGAGGAGCGTCGCGAGCGACGGCCAGGCAAGGCGGAATCGATCGAAGAAGCGCAGTTTACGTTGGTAAATGAGCATTCTGAGATCGGTTCCAACGCCGCCTGGTCTAGCGCAGTAGCTCATCGGCAGCCTATTACGTGAGGCAAGGGTATGGCTATTACAGTCCACTGCGACATCGTCAGCGCCGAAGCGGAGATCTTCTCCGGTCTGGTCGAGCTGGTCGTTGCGCACGGCTCCCTGGGTGATCTGGGTATCGCTCCGGGCCACGCGCCGCTGATCACCGAGCTCAAGCCGGGTCCGATCCGCCTGGTGAAGCAGGGTGGCGAGCAGGAGGTGTACTACATCTCCGGCGGCTTCCTCGAAGTACAGCCGAACATGGTCAAGGTTCTCGCCGACACCGTGATTCGCGCAGGCGACCTCGACGAAGCGGCTGCCCAGACCGCACTGAAGGAAGCTGAGAAGGCTCTGCACAGCAAAGGTGCCGAGTTCGACTACAGCTCCGCCGCAGCCCGCCTGGCCGAAGCCGCAGCGCAACTGCGCACGGTCCAGCAGGTTCGCAAGAAGTTCGGCGGCTGAGCCGCGCGAAGCTCCTCGGGGCTTCAGCGACATATTGGAAAAGGGTAGCCTTGGCTACCCTTTTTCTTTTTCTACACCCGGGGTTTCCCCGCTCACCAGGACGGTCTGTCATTCATGTCCCTCGAAATCGTCATTCTCGCCGCTGGCCAGGGCACGCGCATGCGTTCGGCCCTGCCGAAAGTCCTCCACCCGGTCGCTGGCAAACCGATGCTCGGCCATGTGATCGATACCGCGCGTACGCTCAATCCTTCCCGCATCCATGTGGTGATCGGGCACGGTGCGGAGCTGGTGCGCGAACGCCTGCAGGCGGATGACCTGAATTTCGTGATCCAGGAGCAGCAGCTCGGCACCGGCCATGCGGTGGCCCAGGCCGCGCCGTTCCTGAGTGCGGACAAGGTGCTGATCCTCTACGGCGACGTGCCGCTGATCGAGCAGCCGACCCTGGAGCGCCTGATGGCACAGGCCAATGCCGAACAGCTGGCGCTGCTGACCGTCGAGCTGGATGACCCGACCGGCTACGGCCGCATCATCCGTGACGCTGCCGGCGAGGTTCAGGCCATCGTCGAGCAGAAGGACGCATCCCCCGAGCAGCGCGCCATCCGCGAAGGCAACACCGGCATCCTCGCCGTGCCGCGCGAGCGCCTGGCCGGCTGGCTGTCGCGCCTGTCCAATTCCAACGCCCAGGGCGAGTACTACCTGACTGACGTGATCGCCATGGCCGTGGCCGATGGCTTGCGCGTCGCCACTGCGCAGCCGCAGGCCGCCATGGAAGTCCAGGGCGCCAACGATCGCCTGCAGCTCTCCGAGCTGGAGCGCTTCTTCCAGCAGCGCGTGGCGCGTCGACTGATGGCCCAGGGCGTGACCCTGATCGACCCGGCACGCTTCGACGTGCGTGGCGAGGTGAGTGTCGGCCGCGACGTGCAGATCGACATCAACGTGATCCTCGAAGGCCAGGTGGAAATCGAGGAAAACGTACAGATCGGCCCGAACTGCTACATCAAGGACAGCACCCTGCGCCGCGGCGCCATCATCAAGGCCAACTCGCACCTGGAAGGCGCTCATGTCGGTCCGGACAGCGATGTCGGCCCGTTCGCCCGCCTGCGTCCGGGCAGCGTGCTGGAGCGCCAGGTGCATGTGGGTAACTTCGTCGAACTGAAGAACGCCCATCTGCAGGATGGTGTGAAGGTCGGCCACCTGACCTACCTGGGCGACAGCGAAGTCGGTGCGCGCACCAACATCGGCGCCGGTACCATCACCTGCAACTACGATGGCGCCAACAAGTGGCGCACCACCATCGGCGAAGACGTCTTCATCGGCTCCAACAACTCCCTGGTGGCGCCTGTGGATATCGGTGCCGGCGCCACGACTGGCGCGGGTTCCACCGTTACCGCCGAGGTTCCGGCCGGCACTCTGGCGGTCGGTCGCGCCAAGCAGCGCGTGATCGAAGGCTGGAAGCGTCCGGAAAAGATCAAGAAGTCCTGACGTCGTCTCATTCCGCCTGTGGGTAAGTCGTTATTCACAGGCGGGACTACGCTAATTCGTTATCCACAGACGTTTTCCTCACCCGTGCTGCCGTTCGGTTGGGGCGTCCTTCCTGCCGGAGTTTCTCGATCATGCTCGGCGTCGCCGTCCTGATCTTTCTGATCACCGACCCGTTCGGCAACATCGCGGTGTTCCTCGCCGCCCTGAAATCCGTCCCGGCCGAGCGTCGCCTCAAGGTCGCCCTGCGCGAACTGCTGCTCGCGCTTGGCCTGCTGCTGATCTTCCTCACACTCGGTGAGCACATCCTCACCGGCCTGGGGCTGTCGAAGGAAGCCACCGGGATCGCTGGCGGCATCATTCTCTTCGTGGTTGCCATGCGCCTGATCTTCCCGACCCCGCAGGGCGTGCTCGGCGACATGCCAGACAGCGAACCGCTGCTGGTGCCGCTGGCCACCCCGGCCGTGGCCGGCCCCTCGGCGCTGGCCATGCTGATCACCCTGCGCACCACCTACACAGGCCCGTTGTGGGAGTTGTACCTGGCGGTGATTCTCGCCTGGGCGGCGACGGCGCTGATCCTCCTGCAGGCCTCGTTCCTGCAGCGTTTCCTCGGCCCTCGCGGGCTGACCGCCGTGGAGCGCCTGGCCGGCATGCTGCTGATCATGCTCAGCGTGAACATGCTCCTGCAGAACCTGCGCAGCGTCCTGCACATCGCAGCGTGAGTGAGCCCATGACCCTTCGCATCCCCTGTCTCGCCCTGTCCGCCTTGCTGCTAGCCGGCTGCGCCGAGCAGGGGTTGCAGATCGATCGTTCGCACGTCTCGCGCAACCAGGACAGCCGCGTCCAGTACATCATCATCCACTACACGTCGGAGAACCTGTCGCGTTCGCTGAAGGTCCTGACGCAGGGTGAGGTCAGCGCCCATTACCTGATCGGCGACCAGCCGCCGACCATCTACGAGCTGGTGGACGAGAACCGCCGCGCCTGGCACGCCGGGCAGAGCGAATGGCAGGGTCGCACCTGGCTGAATTCCACGTCGATCGGCATCGAGCTGGTCAATCCCGGCTATCGTGAAACCCCCAATGGCAAGATCTGGTATCCCTACCCGGACGGGCAGATCGATGCGCTGATTGCCCTGCTCAAGGACATCAGCAAGCGCCAGGGCATCACCCCGGAACACATCCTCGGCCACAGCGACATCGCCCCGCAGCGCAAGGTCGATCCGGGCCCGCTGTTCCCCTGGAAGAAGCTCGCCGATGCCGGCCTGATCCCCTGGCCGAAGCCGGGCGAGATCGCCCGCCGCCTGGGTGAGCTGAACGGCCAGTTGCCCGTCCCGGGGTGGTTCCAGCAGCAGCTGGCGCGCCACGGCTACGCGGTGCCGCTCGATGGGGTGCTGGATGAGGAAACCCGCAACGTGATCGCTGCCTTCCAGATGCGCTTCCGCCCGGACCGTTTCGACGGCGAGCCGGATCTGGAGACCGCTGCGCTATTGCTGGCCGTGCCGACCAGCTAAACCGGCAGCAGCAGGTAGAAGCGCGAGCCTTTGCCCGGCTGCGAGTGCAGCAGGATGCGCCCGCCGTGCAGCTGGACGATCTCCTTGCACAGCGCCAGGCCGAGGCCGGCTCCCCCCTTCTTGCGCCCGACCTGGACGAAGGGTTCGAAGATGCGGCTCTGCTGGCTGAAGGGAATGCCGTCGCCGTTGTCTTCCACGGCAATCGCCACCCGCTCGTCGTGACATTGTGCCTGCAGCCGGATGATCCCACCCTCGTGCGTGTGGCGCAGGGCGTTGCTGATCAGGTTGTCGATGACCCGCTCGATCTGCAGGCGGTCCAGATTGATCGGCGGCAGGTCGCTGGCGGTTTCCAACTGGATATCGATGAGCTGACTGCGTGCCTGCCCCTCGAAGCGCTGCCTGGCCTGCGTGAGGATCTCGGTGACGTCGCAGGGTTGCAGGTCGAGCTTCTGTGTGCCGCTCTGGTACCGGGAGAAATTCAGCAGGTCGCCGATCAGCAGTACCAGCCGACGCATCTCTTCATCGACCGTGGTGATCAGTTCGTGCTCGCGGGAGCCCTTGGGGAAGGTCAGGCGCTCGGAAAGCAGGCCGAAGGCCATGTGCATGCCGGTCACCGGCGTGCGCAGTTCATGGGAAGCGCGCAGCACGAAGTCGTTGCGCACCCGCTCGAAGGCGCGTTGCTCGGTGACATCACGAAGCACCATCACCGCGCCGATGTTGCGTCCATCGTCGTGGGTGACCGGCGACATGCCCCAGGACAGCAGCCGCTGTTCCCCATTGACCTCCACCACCAGGTCCTGGGGTGTTTCTTCCAGCAGGTTGCCCGCCAGAACCCGCTGGGTGGCCTGGGTCAGTTCCGGGTTGTCCAGCAGCACGCCGAGGTTCTGGCCGTGGGGATCGCTCCTGGAGAACAACTGGCGACTGGCGACCGGGTTGGCGTGCTCGATACGGCCGTCGCGGTCGAGGATCACCAGGCCGTCGTCGATGCTGTCGAGCACGGCTTGCAGGCGTCGGCGTCCATAGCCGATGGCTTCGGTGTTGGTCTCCCGATACAGGCGCAGGGCCTCCGCCATCAGGCCGAAGCGGCGACTCAGGGTCGTCATCTCGGCCACCGGGGAGATCGGCAGGGTCAGGTCGAAATCACCGAGCCCGATCTTGTCTGCGGCCCTGGTCAGGGCTTCGATGGGCGCACCGAAGCGGCGGGCGATGCTGTGGGCGGTAACGAAGCCGATCAGCAGGATGGCCACCCCCACCAGTCCGAGCAGCCCGCTGATCAGCAGGGTCCGCGTGCGCGCATCGATTTCCTGGGTGTCGATGTTGCGCATGGCGAATTCATGCAGCGCGAGCAACTGCTGCCGGAGCGCCTCCAGGTTCCGGCTGAGGTTGCTGTCGTCCAGCAACTCGGGGCGGCCGGGCCCCGGGTTGTCGGTGGCTGATACGAATTTCCGGTGGGCGTCGGCTATCTGCTGCAAGAGTTGCCGCTCCGTGTCGCTGGAGGCCTGCTGCTGACCGTGCTCCACGGCATCGCGGAAGTTCTGGCGGGCATCCGCCAGGCGCTGGGTGTCGGGTTGCGCATTGAGTACCTCGACCAATTCATCACCCAGGGCCTGGCGCAACTGCTGGCTGACTTCGATGGTGTCGAAATTGCGCTGGATGAGTTCCGCCTGCTCGCGACCGGTGAGCACCACGCTGAACAGCCCCAGCAGCAGCCCCAGCAGGGCCACCGTCATGAGCGCCGAGATGCTCAGGAAGAGCTGGGTGCGCAACGTCAGCGACAGAGGCAGTTTCACAGGCTGTATTGCTTGCGCTTGCGGTACAGCGTGGAGGCGTCGATGCCCAGGGTCTTGGCGGCCTGATCGAGGGTGGCGCTGGAAGCCATCACCGCGGCGATGTGGGCCTTTTCGAGTTCCTCCAGGCTGAGTGCTTCGCCGATGCGTGGCGCAGCATTTGCCGAATGTTCGCCAGGGGCGAGGTGTTCGATGCCAATGAGCTCCTGATTGCAGATGATGCTTGCACGCTCGATGACGTTTCTCAGCTCGCGAACATTGCCTGGCCAGCCATAGCGGCGCAGCAGGTCGCGGGCGTCATCGGTGAAGCCGCGGGCCGGGCGGCCGTAGTCCTTGACGAAGCGGGCGAGGAAACGATCGGCAAGGTTCAGGATGTCTTCGGCGCGTTCGCGCAAGGGCGGTAGGTTGAGCACGATGACGTTCAGGCGGTACAGCAGGTCCTCGCGGAAGCTGCCCTGGGCGACCATGCCGGCCAGGTCGCGGTTGGTCGCGGCGAGGATGCGTACATCGGCGGTGCGCGTCACCGGATCGCCCACCCGCTCGTATTCCTTGTCCTGGATGAAGCGCAGCAGCTTGGGTTGCAGGCCCAGTGGGAAGTCGCCGATCTCGTCGAGGAACAGGGTGCCTCCGTCGGCCTGGCTGATGCGTCCAAGGGTGTTCTCGGTGGCGCCGGTGAACGCGCCACGGCTGTGCCCGAACAGCTCGCTTTCGGTCAGCTCGGCACTCAGTGATGGGCAGTTGATGGTCACGCAGGATTTCCTCGCCCGCTTGCTCCAGCCGTGAATGGCCCGCGCCAGCTCGCCCTTGCCAGAGCCCGACTCGCCAAGGATCAGGATGTTGGCGTCGGTGGCGGCGACCTGGCGGGCGGTTTCCAGAACTGCGGCCATGGCCGGGCTCTGCGATTCGAGTACATCGCCCTGCTTGCGCATCTCGCCTTCCAGCGCCTCGATACGCGCCGTGAGCTGATGGACCTCCAGTTGCTTGGCGGCGGCCAGGCGCAACTGATCGGGACTGCAGGGTTTCACCAGGTAGTCGGCGGCGCCGCCCTGCATGGCGTTCACCGCGCTGTCCACGGCGGAATGGGCGGTGATGATGACGACGCGCATCCAGGGGGCTTGCACGCGCATCTGCGCGAGCACGTCCAGGCCGTTGTCTTCGCCCAGGCGCAGATCGAGGAAGCACAGGTCGAAAACCTGTCGTTGCAGCAGCGTGTCGGCCTGGGCGGCGCTGCTGGCGGTCGCCACGCTATAGCCTTCGTCCTCCAGGCAATAGCGGAACGAGCGCAGGATGGAAGGCTCGTCATCGACCAGAAGGATGCGGCCTTGTTGCTCAGGCTGAGCGTCCATTCAGGGTGATCCTCATTTCTGTCTTAGGTTATTTCTTAGTCCCGGAAATTTCGTGCAAGTTGCAAAGGCCCTTTCCTAAGCATCGGGCAGGGTGCAAGGACAGAGTTACCCACAGGTTGGGTAATGGATTGAAATAAAAGGACTTATCAACAGAATGGCACTGGCATGGGCATTTCGCTGTCTCTACTGGCAGTACAGAAAAACGCCAAGGAGCGCACCATGCCCACCCCGAAGCTGCTTGTCCTGGCCCTTGGCAGCGTGTTGCTGGCCACTCAGCCGTTGGTCGGCCGGGCCGAGGATTCCACGCTTACCGAACAACTGGCCGAGGCGCGCCAGGAAGGATCGATCTGGACGGCCATCAACCTCAACCGCGACCTGAAACCCTTCAAACTCAGCGTGGATGTGGAAAAGGGCCGGGCCGTGCTGGGCGGCAAGGTCGCCAGTGACGAACAGCGCGAACTGGCCGCGCAGGTCGCAATGAGCGTCGAAGGCATCACCTCTGTGGATAACCGCATCAGCGTCGATCCGGCACTGGCCAGTGGCGAGGCGCCGCGCGGCGATGCGGTACAGCGCTGGGACGATGCGGCGCTGGCCGCCCGAGTCAAGGCCAAGCTGCTCCTGGACAAGCCTGCCGAAGGCCTGGACATCAAGGTCTCCAGCAAGGCTGGCGCGGTCACCTTGGAAGGTACGGTGCCCAGCGAGGAGGCCAGCCAGCAGGCGTCTCACCTCGCCGCGCAGACCGAAGGGGTCGCCTCTGTGGATAACCGGCTGAAGGTGATGCCCGAAGGCTCGTCGACCAAGAAGCTGGAGGATTCCGTGAACGATGCCCAGGCTGCGGTCAGCGATGCCTGGATCACCAGCCAGATCAAGGCCGATGTGCTGGCGCGCCATGCGTTGAGCGGGCTCTCCATCGGTGTGTCGACCCGTGATGGCGTGGTCAGCCTGCGTGGCGTAGTGCCCAGCGATGCCGAGCGCCAGCAACTGATCGAAACCGCACGCAAGACCCGCGGCGTTCATGAAGTGGACGCCAGCGCCTTGAAGGTGGCTGGCCAGACCACCGACCTGTATCGACCGTCCCCGGAAACCCTTCATTCATGAGCCGCATGGGCCGTGGTTCGGAGGAGTCATCCGCGGGGACGGTGCGGCCCATGTCCGACAAATGATCGCTGTCACACGGCCCCGGGAGGATTGCAAAACGCACGGCTAAAGCCTGCCAATCGTGCAGGATGCGGGCGGAAGCGCTCGGTAGAAGTTATCCAACAAGTTGTTTTCAAAGGATAAAAAAGTCGCAGGCAGCCTGGCATGTGGCGTGCAGACTCCCAGGGAAAGTCAGTCCATGCCGCCTGCATTGGCCAGGAGAGTCGGGATGAATAGCCACGAAACGCGTGTCGATGTCTGGAGCCGGCTCCTGCTGGCCATCGCCCTGCTACTGTTGCTGATCCACCAGGCGCAATTGATGTCGCCGCTCTCGGGCTATCCCCACGTATTTGTCCCCAGCGCTTCCAGTGTGCTGCCGGCTGTCCAGCGTTATCCACAGCCTCTTCCGGGCAGGGATAACTTCGACCGGCAATGGAGCGCGAAGACCCAGGAGCCGCAGGCGCCAACCCCGCGTCGCGGTGGCTGGGTGTTCTGAATCCGAGGCCGGATGGCCTGAACGCCGGAATGGTGGGTCATCCAGGCGGCTGCTCCGGCAGCGGCGCCGAATCGACCACGAGATAGAGGAGAAACCCCATGCTCAGTTGGGCTCTGACATTCCTGATCATCGCCATCATCGCCGGCGTGCTCGGTTTCGGTGGTATTGCGGGCGCTGCGACCAGCATTGCCAAGATCCTGTTCATCCTGTTCCTGGTGCTGTTCGTCGTGTCGTTCATCGTCGGGCGTTGGCGAGGCTGACGCGTTTCTCTCCATTGAGCGAGGAGCTGGGTGATGGGCGTCATCCGCCATCTGCTGATCGGTCTTCCATTGCTGGTCGGCGTCGGGACTCAGGCCCTGGCGTTGGGGCCGGACAGGATCTCCGGGCAGCGGGTCGACCAATTGATGGCTTCCGATCAACAGTACCGGCAGACCTGGCATTCCGTGGTCCGCAATGAAGATCAGTTGCCCGGCTGGGTGACGAATCTCACCGGCACCTCGATGCCGATGCACTCTGTCGATCAGCCGAGCGGCAAGTACCTGGTGGGTGAGCTGTGCGACGCCTACGACTGCACCCGACACCGGCTCTATGTTGCCTTCACCTGGGATAAACATAAGGCCTATGCCCTCTATGTGAAGGTGCCCGAAGGCCTGCCGCCGGACCAGGCGCCGAGCCGGCACGCCCACTTGCGCTGGTTGGGCGATCCCAATGACGCGGTGAAGAGCATCCTGGATGAGGAGCTCAAGAGTGATCCGAGCTGGTTCTGATTTGCGCGGCCAAGGGCCTGCGCATGACCAGGGGGCCGGGATGTTCGGGGTGATGCTTCAGGCCCTGAGCGACCCTGGGGTACAGGGGGTACCTCCGCAGCGGCGGACCGGGTCAGGGTAAGAAGGCTGCGGCGGAACCGGGGTGAGGAGCATGCCGTCATTTGCCTCACTTCGGTTCCGCAGAGCCGGACCGGTTACGGCTTGAAGTTGGCGGCGTCGCGCGCCCAGCCGTCGAGCACGGGTTTCAGGTCGTTCAGCGTCAGGTGCGTGCTGGAGTTCTCCAGCGTCTCGCCGGCACCCTTGCGCACCACCTTGGCCACCGGCTTGCTGGTGGCGCCGTCGAGCGCTTCCATTTCCACATAGACCTCGGTTGCCTGGTCCCGTGTGCCGATGGCGGTAGTGGTGGCCGCGACCACCAGGGCGATCGGGATCACCTCATAGGCGTGCAGACCCTCGGTGGAAACGTTGACGCCGGTGATTGCCGTCTTCAGCACCAGGGTGTCGCGGTCGGCCTGCTGCACCACGCGGTAGCGGCTGCTCAGTTGCCGCTCGATCTGCTGCTTCAGGTAGTCGGGAATGGCGTTCAGAGTCGTCTGGTCGACGTTCTCGGTCGGTTTGGGCTGTGGGAAGTACACCGGCCGCTCCACCAGCACCGAGCTGTAGTTGCTCAGTTTCAGGTTCGGGTCCACCCAGCGCAGCACCGGCTGTCCGCTGGGCGAGGTCGCGGGTTCGAGCTGGGAGTAGTCGTCGAGGAAGCCGGAATACTGCGAGGCATCCGGTTTCTGGCTGGAGCAACCGGCCAGCGCCAGGGTGCCGGCCAACAGCAGGGTGGGTACTACCGAGAGTCGCGTCATAGAGAGTCCTGTATCTGAAGGTTCACCGCGTCGTTCACAGACTTGGCTGGTGCGCTTGCGCTGGCAAAGATTAGCCGCGCGCCGTTTCGAACCAGCACGAACTTACTGATACCGATCAAGCCGACGTGACCGGGAAGCGTCCTACAATGCCTCGCCGATTCCCGTCGGCTGATTTCATCCCGATAAACCTGCACCGCAACAATGAAAAGCGGATTCCGGCGACTTATCCACAGCGCCTGCGACCCTGCCAGCCCTGCGGTCCAATGGCCTCATTCCTTGGCCGCGACCCTCCGTGACGGTCCTTCAAGGTGACCGTACATCCGGTAACAGGAACGCCGGATGTCTCGATTGCGGACGGCTCATCCGTTCAACCCGCGCCATTGACGGCATGAATGCAGACAAGCCTAGCCGGCTTTGCAGACCGCTGCGTGACAGGCGTTGAGGAACCTGGTTCATGCAATAAATCAAGGGCCGAAAGACCTGGAACCAAGGTTTCAAGTGCTTTTTCTTATGCCGATTGTGCATAGGGTAGGCGCCTCCGGCATTAGACGAGGGCGTGGGGCATAGGAATCATGCGCCCCTTTTTCGCTGGCCGTCGGCACCCCGATGGCCATGCGGAACCCCGACTTCCACAAGAATCAAGGGTGACTCAACTATGGGCAAAGCCAAGCTCAGCCTCGCCTGGCAGATCCTCATCGGCCTGGTACTCGGAATTGCACTGGGCGCCGCGCTCAACCACTTCAGCGCGGACAAGGCCTGGTGGATCAGCAACATCCTCCAGCCAGCCGGCGACATCTTCATCCGCCTGATCAAGATGATCGTGGTGCCGATCGTGATCTCCTCGCTCGTCGTCGGTATCGCCGGCATGGGGGATGCGAAGAAACTCGGCCGGATCGGCCTGAAGACCATCGTCTACTTCGAAATCATCACCACGGTCGCCATCGTGGTCGGCCTGCTGCTGGCGAATGTCTTCCAGCCGGGCGCCGGCATCGACATGAGCACCCTGGGCACTGTGGATATCTCCCAGTACGCGCAGACCGCCAAGGAAGTCGAGCACCATCACGCGTTCATCGAGACCATCCTCAACCTGATCCCGTCGAACATCTTCGCGGCCATGGCCCGTGGCGAGATGCTGCCGATCATCTTCTTCTCGGTGATGTTCGGTCTGGGCCTGTCCTCGCTGCCGGCGCCGACCCGCGAGCCGCTGGTGAAAATGTTCCAGGGCGTGGCCGAGGCCATGTTCCGCGTTACCCACATGATCATGCGCTACGCCCCCATCGGCGTGTTCGCGCTGATCGCCGTGACGGTGGCCAACTTCGGCTTCGCCTCGTTGCTGCCGCTGGCCAAGCTGGTGGTGCTGGTGTACTTCGCCATCGCCTTCTTCGCCTTCATGGTGCTGGGCCTGGCCGCGCGCCTGTTCGGCTTCTCCATCATCAAGCTGATGCGCATCTTCAAGGACGAGCTGATCCTGGCGTACTCCACCGCCAGCTCCGAGACCGTGCTGCCGCGCATCATCGAGAAGATGGAAGCCTATGGCGCGCCCAAGGCGGTGAGCAGCTTCGTGGTGCCCACCGGCTACTCCTTCAACCTCGATGGCTCGACCCTGTACCAGAGCATCGCGGCGATCTTCATCGCCCAGCTCTACGGCATCGACCTGTCCATCGGCCAGCAGCTGATGCTGGTGCTGACCCTGATGGTCACCTCCAAGGGCATCGCTGGCGTGCCGGGCGTTTCCTTCGTGGTGCTGCTGGCGACCCTGGGCAGCGTGGGCATTCCGCTGGAAGGCCTGGCGTTCATCGCCGGTGTCGACCGCATCATGGACATGGCGCGCACCGCGCTGAACGTGATCGGCAACGCCCTGGCCGTTCTGGTCATCTCCAAGTGGGAAGGCGTGTACGACGCGCAGAAGGGCGCCCGCTACTGGGAAGCCATGCGCAATGGCCGTGTCGAAGCCTTCCTCGAAGGGGAGAGCCCGAACGGCAAGCAGAGTCCCGCCACTCACTGACCCGCAAGGGTTATCCACAAGGCCCCGGCATAGTCCGGGGCCTTGCCGTTTCTGGCGTCGGGTGGGCCCGTGCCGCTATCATCCGGGCCATTCCAAGGGGGACTCTGCATGCTCAACGGCCTGTGGCTGGGCTTTTTCATCGTCGCGGCGGTTACCGCGCTTTCCCGCTGGCTGCTCGGAGGCGAGGCGACCGTCTTCGCCGCCATGGTGGAGAGCCTGTTCGCCATGGCCAAGCTGTCGGTGGATGTGATGGTGCTGCTGTTCGGCACCCTGACGCTCTGGCTCGGCTTCCTGCGCATCGCCGAGAAGGCCGGTCTGGTGGAGAAACTGGCGGTCCTGCTCGGCCCGCTGTTCCGCCGTCTGATGCCGGAAGTGCCCGCCGGCCACCCGGCCATCGGCCTGATCACCCTGAACTTCGCCGCCAATGGCCTGGGCCTGGACAACGCCGCCACGCCCATCGGCCTGAAGGCCATGAAGGCGCTGCAGGAGCTGAACCCGAGCAGTACCACCGCGAGCAACGCGCAGATCCTCTTCCTGGTGCTCAACGCCTCGTCGCTGACCCTGCTGCCGGTGACCATCTTCATGTACCGCGCCCAGCAGGGCGCCGCCGACCCGACCCTGGTGTTCCTGCCGATCCTCCTGGCCACCAGCGCCTCCACGCTGGTGGGCCTGTTGAGCGTGTCGCTGATGCAGCGCCTGCGCCTGTGGGACCCGGTGGTGCTGGCCTACCTGATCCCGGGCGCGCTGGCGCTGGGCGCCTTCATGGCCTTGCTCGCCGGCCTCTCCGCCACCGCGCTGGCGCAGTTGTCCTCATTGCTGGGCAACGTGACCCTGTTCGGCATCATCATGCTGTTCCTCGTCGTCGGCTGGCTGAAGAAGGTGCCGGTATACGAAGCCTTCGTCGAAGGCGCGAAGGAAGGCTTCGACGTCGCCAAGAGCCTGCTGCCCTACCTGGTGGCGATGCTTTGCGCGGTCGGCGTACTGCGGGCCTCCGGCGCGCTGGAAATGGCGCTGGACGGCATCCGCTGGGCTGTCGAAGGCCTGGGCTGGGACACCCGCTTCGTCGACGCCCTGCCCACCGCGCTGGTCAAGCCGTTCTCCGGCAGCGCGGCGCGGGCCATGCTGCTGGAAACCATGCAGTCCCACGGCGTGGACAGCTTCCCCGCGCTGGTGGCAGCCACGGTGCAGGGCAGCACGGAAACCACCTTCTACGTGCTGGCGGTGTACTTCGGCGCAGTGGGTATCCAGCGTGCCCGTCATGCCGTGGGCTGCGCGCTGGCGGCGGACCTCGCCGGGGTGCTGGCGTCCATCGGTGTGTGCTACTGGTTCTTCGCCTGATGCGACCTCCGGACGCAGCCATGCTCCCGGAAATATGACGCCTGCTTTTTGTCATTGATGGCACATTGCCGTATCATCGCCGCGTGACTCTGGTATCACAGCGTTTTCGACCAGGGCCGCTGGAAGACCGAAGGGATGCGGTGCACGTGGCAACAGGATGCCAGGCTGTCTTCATTTCCCCTGTGTGATCGTTCGTTCCCCGAATCGTCCCGCCGCTGCGTGGAGACGCCAGGCGGGGAACGCCCCTGATCGATTCCCTGGTCATGCCCGCCGGCAAGCTGCGCGAAATCTTCGGCGCCGATGCCGGGGCTCTACGTCACCGTCACCGAGTACGGCACCAGCTACATGGTGCTGAGCAGCGCAAGTGTCGTTACCGCGAGCGTCCGGCTGGTCGACCTGTGTTCCGGAACCACCCTCTGGACCGGTACCGCCACCGCTTCCAGCGAGGAGGGCAGCCAGAACAGCGGCGGCCTGGTCGGCATGCCGATCAGCGCTGCAGTGAAGCAGATCATCTCCAGCGCCCAGGAAGACGCCAGCTACCCGATCGCCGGTATCACCGGTGCCCGCCTGTTGTCCGCCGGACACAACGGGGGACTGCTGTACGGTCCACGTTCGCCCAACTACGGTACCGACTGACCGGAGGTGGCCGTGGTGTTTGCCGGCCTGCTCGCCACCCTGGATCTGTTCAAGGGTGCCCGCGTGCGGGACGGCTCACTGGCGGCCGTCGGCAACGGACGCCGCTGCGGCGTTCTGTCTCACGGCTGATCCGGACGGCCTTGATTCAAGTCAGGCTCGTCCGGACGCGGAGGGAGAAGGATAGGGTCATCCCAATCCCTCTTCGCCAGCGGAGACCGCGTCATGATGACCCACAGCAACCCTGCGGAGCTTGCAGCCCTCGCGGCTGTAGGTACCGATCACTGGATAGAAACCCTCGACGACGGCAGCCATGTGCTGATCCGCCCGCTGCGTGCGGAAGACCGTGAACGCGAGCGCCTGTTCCTCGAGCGCCTGTCGCCCATGACCCGCAAGTTCCGCTTCCACGGCGAAGTGAAGATCGACGACAAGCTGCTCGACCAGCTGATGGACGTGGACTACCAGACGACCATGGCCTTCATTGCCTTGACCCATGTCGACGGCGAGCTGCGGGAAGTCGGCATCAGCCGTTACGCAGCAGTGGATGGCCAGCAGTGCGAGTGCGCGGTGACCATCGCCGATGAATGGAAGCAGCTGGGCCTGGATGTCGCGCTGATGCGCCACCTGATCGACGTCGCCAAGCGCAATGGTTTCAGTCAGATGTACTCGATCGACTCGTCCATGGACCGCGATATGCGTGACATGTCCCGTGAACTGGGCTTCCGCGCCCAACTCGATCCGGACGATGCCTGCCAGGTGATCCGCCGCCTGGCCCTGTAACGCCTCAGCTCCGGCGGGGCGTCAGCCTCGCCGGCGCCACAGCAGCAGGCCCAGCAGCCCCGCAATCAGCAGTGCAGCCCCCGCGGCCAGCGGATAGACCGCATCGTCGTCCAGCAGTGGCTTCTCGATGCGCAGGTAGCCGTCATCCTTGAACAGCTGCTGGGCCAGCTCGTTCATCTGTTGCAGGCTGACCTTCGCCAGGCGCTTGTCCTCGTCGGGGAAGTGGCCGTCGTCGAAATCCGCCAGCGCGCCCCAGTAATAGTCCGCCAGCGTCGAGTTGCCCGGCGTGCTCCAGGCCAGCTGGGCCCGCGCCACGCGCTGGATGCGGCTGAAACGCGCCGGGTCCAGGCCGTCGTGGCGAATCTTTTCCACCACCTCGTGCAACGCCTTGAGCGTGGCGTCCTGATCGTCACGCTCGATGTCGGCGTTCAGGCTGAGGAACCCCTGGTTGGCCCAGGCACTGCGTTCGCTCCAGGGACCGTACGACAGCTCGCGGCGTACCCGCAGCTCGGTGTAGAGCACATCGTTCAGGTACGCCTGCAGAAGGTCCAGGGACGCGCCTTCGGCATCGCCCGGCTCGGGGAATATCCAGTGCAAAACCGCGCTCTCGCCAAACAGGCTGGTGGTCAGCGTGCGCTGGCGTTCGGCCGTGCCCTTCATCACCGGCAGCTCGCGACGTTCCGGTGTGTCGTGATCGACCAGCGCGCCATAGCTGTGGCCCAGGTACACCGGCAGGCGGGGATCGAGGTCACCGACGATGATCAGCGTCATGTTGCTCGGCACGTACCAGTCCTTGCGCAACTGGTCCAGCTGGGCCTGGCTCAGGTGCCCGACCGGCGCGCGCTCGGCGCAGGCCAGCCCCAGCTCCACGGCAAGCTGTTCCTGGCCGGCGCGGCTGACGTTCTGGTGGTCGAGCCAGCGCTGCAGGTGCGAATAGTGGCCGCCGTCCTCGCGCACCAGCACCTGCTTGGCCGAGGCGATCTTCTGCGTGTCCAGCTGGGTGCGGGTGATGGCTTCCAGCAGCAGGTCGAGCACCTGGCGCTGGGTGGCGGCCGGCGACTCGACGACGAAGGCGGTATCGCCTTCACTGGTATAGGCGTTCCACTGGCCACCCAGAGCCTGCATGCGGGCTTCCAGGTCAGCCTCGTCACCGCCGTCCAGGCCGCTGAAGAACAGGTGCTCCATGAGGTGCGGCAACTGGCGGTCCTGGCAGGAGAAGTCGCTGAAGCCGACGCCGACGATCAGCCGGATGGAGACGTGGCCCTTCTCGCGGGTGGGCTTGAACAGCACACCCATGCCGTTTTCCAGCTGATATGCCTCCACCGTCTGGCGCTGATCGGCGTGCGACCAGCCAGCAAGCAGCAGGGACAGCAGGGGGAACAACAACCAGCGCATGAGCAAAAAGCCTGGGGAGCCAGAACGCAAAGCGACGAGGATAGCGGATTGGCTGGCGCGAACCTACCCGTAGTCCGCCCTATGGTCGGGCGCCTTGCATCATCGTCCACGGCTTCTATCGTCACTGTGGGGGCACGAGGCGGATTCACCCTCCGGCGCCGGCGGACATGCCCTCGCCGTGGATGTAGAGATTCGGAGGCTTCATGCGTGTCCTGATTACCGGTGCGGCCGGGTTCCTCGGCCAGAGCCTGCTCAGCGACCTGGCGGTGCAGCATCTCGACTGGACCCTGATCGCCGCCGATGTCCGCTGCCTGAGTCTGCAGGGGTTGCGCCCGAACATCGAGCCGCTTCAGATGGACATCAGCGTGCCTTCCAAGGTGAGGCACTGCCTGGAGAAATGGCGCCCCGAGGCCATCGTGCACCTCGCCGCCGTGATCAATCCCCCGCGCGAGATGACCCAGTCGCAGCTTCACGCCATCGAAGTCGGTGGTACCAAGGCGCTGATCGAGGCCGCCTGCGAGGCCGGCGTGCAGCAACTGATCGTCACCAGTTCCGGGGCCGCGTACGGCTATCACCCCGACAACGCCGAATGGATCGACGAGAGCCAGCCGTTGCGCAGCCATCCCCGCTTCCTGCATGTCCGGCACAAGCAGGAGATCGAGCAGGTGCTGGCCGACATGCGGCAGCGTTATCCACAGCTCAGGCAACTGGTCCTGAGGCCCGGCACTATCCTCGGCCGGCGTGTGCATAACCCGCTCATCGAACTCTTTGGTCGGCGCAAGCTCCTGGGCGTTACCGGCTACCCCAGCCGTTTCGTGTTCATCTGGGACCAGGACGTGGTGAACGTCATCCGCCAGGGGCTGGAGCAGCGCAGCGAGGGCATCTACAACCTGGCGGGCGATGGTGCCCTGTCGCTGCGCGAGATCGCCGAACTGCTCGGCAAGCCTTACCGCGCCTGGCCGGCACCCTTGCTGCGTGCCGGCCTGGGCCTGCTCAAGCCGTTGGGGCTTTCGACCTACGGCCCGGAACAGGTGGACTTCCTGCGTTACCGTCCGGTGCTGGACAACCGGCGGCTCAAGGAGGAGTTCGGCTACCAGCCGCGCTACTCCAGCCGGGAGGCGTTCCTGGCGTTCCTAGAGGCCCGCGGGATGAACGGCTGACACACCGTTCCTGTTGATAACCTGTAGACAAGCCTGTGGAAAGCCAGCCCCGACAAGGCGCAGTGCCGCCGGGCTTCAATTGCCCGAGTGGCGTCGGCGCTGGCGGTATTCGCCTGGCGTCAGGCCCGTCCAGTGGCGGAACGCACGGAAGAACACGCTGGGTTCGGAGTAGCCGAGCAGCGCGGCGATATCGGTGGCGGGCAGGTTGTCTTCGCTGAGATAGCGCTCCGCCAGTTGCCGCCGGGTGTCGGCCAGCAGTTGTTGATAACTGCTGCCTTCCTCCGCCAGGCGCCGTTGCAGGGTGCGCTCGCTCAGGCCCAGTGTGTTGGCCAGGGCTGCGCGGCCGGGTTCGCCGCGGGTGAGCTGTTCGCCGAGGAGCGCGACTACCCGACCGCTGACACTGGCGCTGGGCAGGCGCGCCAGCAGTCCTTCGGCATGCTGGCGCAACAGGTCGCGCAGTGGCGCATTGGCCTGCGGCAGGGCGACGCCAACCATCGCCTTGGGCAGGCCCAGGGCATAGTCGTGTGCCTCGAAGTGCAAGGCGCAGGCAAAGGCCTTCACATAGTCGTCGAGGTGCGCCGGCTGGCGGTGCATGAAGCGGCAGCCGGCGAGCTGCAGGCCGGGCAGCAGGGCCTTGAGCTGGCGCGCCCAGAAGCTCAGCAGGGCCAGTGCCCGGGGGCGGGTGGCGGACTGCTCGGGATTGAGCGGACGGTAGGCGACCCAGATGGTCTCGGGCTGCACCTCGATCGTCACCTGGCCGCCTTCACCGACCAGGCGCTGATAGCGCAGGGCCGATTCCAGGGCTTCGCCCAGCGTCGTACTGCTTTGCAACAGATAACCCAGGGCGCTGAAGGAGGCCGGCGACAGCGCACGGCCCACGGCGAGGCCAGGCTCGGGGTTGGCCAGGCGGGTCTGGATCGCCTCCCAGAGTCGTTCCTGGTGAGGGAAGTCGATGCGCGCGTCGGGATCGCCGAGCTGGGTTTCCTGCAGACCGCTGGCGGCGAGCAGTGCATTGCGGTCGAGGCCCAGGCGGGCTGCGGCCAACAGCACGGCCTGGGTCAGGCTGGCGCTGACCGAGGGCGTACGGTGTGTTTGAGAGCTTTCGTCCATGGCGGGGGATTCTGCCCTAACCCTGGGCCCTGGGTAACCTGTGTTGTGCGCGGACTCGCTCGGCGCGGCCGAGCGCCACGCGAAACGCGTCCGGCTGGCGTCCGATTCAACTTGCCGCGCGCGAGCCGGGTGCCGGGGGTTGCTGCGCCTGCTCGACCTCATGCTCGACGAAGTCTTCGGCAGCTCTGGCGTCGCCGACGCTGGCGTCCGGGTTGTCCAGCACAGCATAGGCGATGGCGCAGAACAGCGAGTTCAGCCGCTTCATGTCGCTGATCAGGTCCAGGTGCAGCGAGCTGGTCTCGATGCTCTGCACTACCTGCTGGCGCAGGCGGTCGACGTGCGCGTGGGCGTAGTGGCGCTCCTGCAGGCGGAAGCGTTGCTTGGCGCGGCGCAGGCGCCGGGCGCCTTCCTGGTCGCCATTGAGGAATACCGACAGGGAGAGACGCAGGTTGCTGACCAGTTGCCCGTGCAGCACGGTGATCTCTTCCAGACCGCTGTCGGAGAACGAGCGGCTGCGCGAGGTCTTCTTGTCCTGCACGGCGCCAAGCATGTGCTCGATGATGTCGCCGGCCTGTTCCAGGTTGATCGCCAGTTCGATGATCTCCGCCCAGCGGCGGCTGTCACGCTCGCCCAGATCCTCGCGGGGCATGCGCGCCAGGTACAGCTTGATCGCGGTGTAGAGCGCGTCGACGTCGTCATCCTGCTTGCGGATCTGCTTGGCGAGCAGCGGATCGCCGCTGTGGATAACCTGCATCAGGTGGTTCAGCATCTGCTCGACGATATCGCCCATGCGCAGGGTCTCGCGTACCGCGTTGACCAGCGCCAGGCTCGGTGTGTCCAGCGCCGCCGGGTCGAGGTGGCGGGGGCGCACGGTGTCTTCGGGGGACTGCCGGTCCGGCATCAGGCGCGTGCACAGCTGCGCCATCTGCTCGGTGAGCGGCAGGCACGCCAGGCAGCGGGTGGCGTTGTAGAGCACGTGGAAGGCGATCACCAGTTCCTGGGTGCGGAACGGCCAATCGTCCATCCACACCGCTACCGGCCCGACCAGCGGCAACACCAGCAGGCAGCCGGCGAACTTGAACAACAGGCTGCCCAGGGCCACGCGCCGACCGGCGGCATTCTGCGAGGCAGAGCTGATCAGGGCGAGGATGCCGCTGCCGAGGTTGGCGCCGACCACCAGGCACAGCGCCACTTTCAGCGAGATCACCTTGGAGGTGGCCAGCGTCGCGGCGAGCAGCACCGCGGCCAGGCTGGAATAGGAAATCATGGCGAACAGCGCGCCGGTCAGGGCGTCGAGCATCACATCGCCGGTCAGGCTGGAGAACAGCACCTTCACGCCCTTGGCCTGAGTCATCGGCTCGGCGGCGGCGACGATCAGCTGCAGCGCCAGGATGATCAGCCCCAGGCCGATGAACACCCGGCCGAGCTGGCCGGCGCGTGTCTGCTTGCGGCTGAGGAAGAGGATCACCCCGAAGAAGATCAACAGTGGCGAGAGCCATGACAGGTCCAGCGTCAGCACCCGCGCCATCAGCGCCGTGCCGACGTCGGCGCCGAGCATGATCGCCAGGGCTGGCGCCAGCGCCATCAGGCCAGTGGCGACGAAGGAGGTGGCCAGCAGCGCGGTGGCGTTGCTGCTTTGCACCAGGGCCGTCACGCCGATGCCGGCGGCGAAGGCCAGCGGCCGCTTCTGTACGCTGTTGCTCAGCACGCGCCGCAGATGGGTGCCGTAAACCCTGAGAATGCCGGTGCGGACGATATGGGTGCCCCACACCAACAGGGCGACGGCGGAGAGTAGATCGAGCAGTTTGAGCATGTCGGGCCCCCTCACGCTTTCCGGGGCCGCTGACCTCAACAGCCCCTGACGACCTCGCCCGCAATCCGATAGCGCGGAAGGCCGATAAGGACACGGCAGCGTTCAGGCGTTGTCATCCAATTGTCTTGGGTAGACCCGTGTTTTTCCCTGAGGGTTCGCCAAATGCCTGATTCGCTGGGGTTCCTGTGCTTGAGTAAAGCTGATCCGGCGCCATCGTGCGGGCGGATATTGCAGCGAAACGCGGCGCCGGGCCTGACCTGGAACAGTCGGCCCGCCGGCCCTGTGGATAAAATCCCCGGGCACACCAGCGCGTCGGGCATCGGGTCGGCGGCCGAACCATCCACCAGCAAGGAGTATGCATGCGAGGTATTCGAGAGATCGCCCGGCGGGGCGGCCTGATCGCAGTGATGCTGGCGCTGGGCGCCTGCAGTAGCCTGTTCGGCCTGCGCGATCCGCTACGGGTCGACCTGGTCGGGCTGGAACCCGTTGCCGGGCAGGGCATGGAGGCGCGTTTCATGGTGAAGCTGCGGGTGCAGAACCCCAACGACGATGCCATCGACTACAACGGCATCGCCCTGGACCTGGCGGTGAACGGCCAGCCGCTGGCCAGCGGGGTGAGCGACGCCAGCGGCCAGGTGCCGCGCTTTGGCGAAAAGGTGATCAGCGTTCCGGTGAGCTTCTCGGCGTTCTCCGCATTCCGCCAGGCCTGGGGCCTGTCCGGTGGGCCGCCGCGTGAGGGCATGCCCTACGAGATCAACGGCAAGCTGGCCGGCGGGCTGTTCGGTACGGTGCGCTTCAACGACAGGGGCGTGCTGAAGTGGCCGGAGCCCAAGGTGCAACGCTGAGGCGGGTTGTGGATAACCCTGCCTAGAGGCTGTTCCAGCGTTGCGCCAGGCCAAGCAGGTGGACCAGGCCGAAACCCAGGCAGACCAGCGAACTCCAGATCAGGAACGGGGTGGAATGGACGCGGGCGACCGTCAGCAGGGGCAGGATCGCCAGGCCCCGCAGCAGGTAGATGCCGGTGATCAGGCAGAGCCCGCTACGCAGCAGGGGCAGCGGGGCGATGAGTCCGGCGCCGGACAGCGCGTAGAGAGACCAGAGCGCGAGTATCGAGGCGATGCCGGTGGTAATCAGGGTGGGGCGCAGATGGCCGGCTTCCGCCGCCCGCGCCATTCTTTCACCGGCGCCGAAGAAGCGGTACCACGGGGCGCCGCCGAAGATGATCGCCACATGCAGAAGCGCCGCCAGGGCGCTCAGGGCTGCGCCAACCAGCAATGCCTTGTTGATAACTTCTTCCATGAACTCGCTCTCCCGCTGCGGCGTGCTTGCCGCACCGGGAGCATAGCCGGCATCGATTGCCTCCCGTCGCGACCGGTTGTCGCGGCGGGATCACTGGCCGGGAATATCCTTGCGCAGCTTCACCGGCTCCCGGTCCTTCTTCCCGCGCGTGGTGCGCATGCGGATGTTCAGGGCTTCCACCGCCAGCGAGAAGGCCATGGCGAAGTAGACGTAACCCTTCGGCACGTGGACTTCGAAGGCCTCGGCGATCAGCACGGTGCCGACCACGATGAGGAAGGACAGCGCCAGCATCTTCAGCGACGGGTGCTTGTCGATGAAGTCGCTGATGGCGCCGGCCGCCAGCATCATCACCAGCACGGCCACGACGATCGCGGCGATCATCACCGGCACGTTGGACACCATGCCCACGGCGGTGATCACCGAGTCCAGCGAGAACACGATGTCGATGATGGCGATCTGGATGATGGTGCCGATGAAGCCGCCCATCATGCTCTTGGGTTCGCCTTCGGTTTCGTCTTCGCCTTCCAGGCCGTGGTAGATCTCTGTGCTGCTTTTCCACAGGAGGAACAGGCCGCCGAAGAACAGGATCAGGTCGCGCCCGGAGATGCCCTGGCCGAACACCTGGAACAGGTCGGCGGTCAGGCGCATCACCCAGGTGATCGAGAGCAGCAGGAGTATGCGCGTGACCATCGCCAGCGCCAGCCCGAAGAAGCGCGTGCGCGGCTGCATCTGCTTGGGCATGCGGCCGACCAGGATGGAAATCATGATGATGTTGTCGATGCCCAGGACGATCTCCAGGGCAGTCAGGGTGAAGAACGCAATCCAGATTTCAGGGCTGGTCAGCCATTCCATTTACGGTCACTCGAAGTCAGTCATTGAACTGTTCATTGATTGAACAGAGGGAACAAGCCCAGCAGCAGGGCGGCGGCAAGGATCGCCAGGCACACCAGCACGGCCCATTTCAGGGTGAAGCGCTGGTGATCGCCGAAGTCCACCTTGGCCAGGCCTACCAGCAGGTACGTCGACGGCACCAGTGGGCTGAGCAGGTGTACCGGCTGGCCGACGATGGAGGCGCGGGCCATTTCCACCGGGGTGATGCCGTACTGCGCGGCGGCCTGGGAGAGTACCGGGAGCACGCCGTAGTAGAAAGCGTCATTCGACATGAAGAAGGTGAACGGCATGCTCACCAGCGCCGTGATGGTCGCCATGTACGGCCCCAGCGACGGCGGAATCACCGCCAGCAGGCCCTTGGACATCGCCTCGACCATGCCGGTGCCCTGCAGGATGCCGGTGAACACCCCGGCGGCGAAGATCAGCGAAACCACCGCCAGGACGTTCCCGGCGTGGGCGCCGATGCGCTCCTTCTGCTCGATAATGCAGGGATAGTTCACGATCATCGCTATACCGAAGGCGATCATGAAGAGAACCGGCATCGGCAGCAGGCCGGCGATCAGGGTGGCCATCAGCGCCACCGTGAGCGCGCCGTTGAACCACAGCAGCTTCGGCCGGCGCGCGTCGGGGTACTGCGAGACACTGACCTCGGCCAGTGCTTCAGGGTCGGTCGGCAGGTGCAGCTCGCCCAGGCGCTCGCGCTCGCGTTTGCCGTAGACCCAGGCGATGGCGAAGATCGCCACGATGCCGGCGAGCATGGCCGGGATCATCGGCACGAAGATGTGCGCCGGGTCCACGTGCAGCGCGCTGGCCGCGCGGGCGGTGGGGCCGCCCCAGGGCGTCATGTTCAGCACGCCGCTGGAGAGCATGATCAGGCAGGCCATCAGCAGCGGGCTCATGCCCAGGCGGCGGTACAGGGGCAGTACGGCGGCCACGCAGATCATGTAGGTGGTCGAGCCGTCACCATCGAGCGAAACGATCATCGCCAGCGCGGCGGTGCCCATCGAGACCTTCAGCGGGTCGCCTTTCACCAGCTTGAGGATCTTGCGCACCGCCGGGTCGAACAGGCCCGAGTCGATCATGATGGCGAAGTAGAGGATGGCGAACATCAGCATCACCCCGGTGGGCGCCAGGGTGCGGATGCCGTCCAGCATCATCGGGCCGAGCCCCGCGGCGAAGCCGCCGAGCACAGCGAAGGAGATCGGGACCAGGATCAGCGCGATCAGCGCCGACAGCCGCTTGGTCATGATCAGGAACATGAAGGTCGCCACCATGGCGAAGGCGAGGAAAGTCAGCATGGGGATAACTCCGTGTCGGCGCGGGATCAGCGGTGGCTGTGGGAGAGCGGGTGCGGCGAGGACGGAGCGGGGGAGGACAGGGCATGGAACATGGCGATCACCGATTGTTGTTTTTGTGCGGCCGGAAGGGCCGAGGGCGGCGATGCTAGGAGGCCAAGCTTTCAGCAGGCTTTCGCGGGAGGGTGCCGTTGATCGGAGCGGTTCTTGTTGGAGCGAGCTTGCTCGCGAACCGAAGCCAGACCCTGTGGGTAAGTCGCAGGTCGAACGGCGGAGTTCATTGTAGGAGCGGACCTTGTCCGCGAAGCCTTGGCCTTGCACCGGCCTGCCGGCCGGATCGCGGATAAGATCCGCTCCTACGGAAGCGGTGTGCCATGTGGATAAGTTTCCGGCCTTTTCAGGAGCGGGTCAGCCGAGCGCCTGAATCGCCCCCATCACCACCAGCAGGCTGGCGCCGGCCAGCAGCGTCTGCAGGGTGATGATCCCGGCCATCAGATGGCTCTCGCCGCCCAGCTGCCGCGTGAGCACATAGGCCGTCGGCGCGGTGGGCAGGGCGAAGAACAGCACCAGCAGCGCGCTTTCCAGCGCCGGCAGGGCCAGCAGGCGGGCGATGGCGAAGGCCAGCAATGGCATTGCCAGCAGGCGGATCGCGCAGTTCCAGCCCAGCGCCGCGACTTCCGCGCGCAGCTCCTGAGGCTGCAACGCCGCGCCCACGCACAGCAGGCCCAGTGGCAGGCTGGCCACCGCCAGCAGGTTGAGCAGCCGGTCGCTGCCGCCCGGCAGGCCGATGCCACTCAGGTTGAGCAGTGCACCGACTACGCAGGCGAGGATCAGCGGGTTCTTCACGATCGGCAGCAACAGCCCGCGCAGGCTGATGCCGCGCTCGGCGGTCAGTGCCCACACCGACATCACGTTCACCGTCGGCACCATCAGCGCCAGCATCAGCGCGGCCAGGGTCAGCCCCGGCTTGCCATACAGGCTGCCGACGGCGGCCAGCCCCAGGTAGGTGTTGAAGCGCAGCACGCCCTGGGCGATGGCGCCGAAGCGCGCCGCGCTCCAGCCGCGCTGGCGCTTGACGATCAGCAGGGCGCCCCAGGCGATGCCCAGCCCGAGGATCACCGCCAGCGCCTGACGGGCCAGGCCGGGATCGTTCAGCGGCGCGTTGGCCAGGCTGCTGGCCAGCAGCGCGGGGAACAGGAGGAAGTAGTTGAGCCGCTCGGCGGCGGGCCAGAACGCCTCGCCGGGGAAGCCCTTGCGACGCAGCACGTAGCCGCCGACGATCAGCGCGAACAACGGCCAGAGGGCCTGGAACAGAGCGGTCACGGCGACCCCGCAAGATGGCTGGAAGCGGGCATCTTGCCGAGCCGGCGAGGGGGAGGGCAAGGCGTGTGGATAAGTTTCTCAGCCTTGCCTGCGCGGTTTTCCACAGTCTTTCAGGGTGTGGAAAACCTTGTCCACAGGGTCAGCGGCGGAACCCGCCAAAGTGCCCGCCACCGAAATGGGCGCCGCCGAATCCGCCACCGCCCCACTGGCGCTGGGTCTGGCCGAAGCGCTGCTGACCCAGCTGGCGCGACTGCCATTGCTGGTCGAGCTGGTTGCGCACGGTGCCCTGGTTCGGCTGTACGGGCTGCCAGCCATTGTCGGTGTGTTGCTGCCAGCCGCCGTCCTGGGTGTGCTGGTAGACGTTGCCATCGTGGCCGGCATAGACGTCGCCGTTCTTCCAGGCCACGGCGTTGCCGGTCCGGCGGTTGTAGCTGATGCCCTGGTTCTGGCGGTCGTAGCTGCCGCGGCCGTCGTCCACGTCCCCGGAGATGCCGCGTTCGGCGATGGTGGTCCGGCCGGTCTGGGCGTTGTGCTTGATCCCCTGCTGGCCCGCCTCGAAATCGCCCGAGTCGCGGTCGTAGGCGACACCGCTGCGGCCCGCGGCGGAGATGCCGGTGGAAGCGTTGGCGTAGGCGCCCCTGCGTCCGGCGGCGCCCTGGTCGGTATAGGGGTTGAAGGCCGAGCCCTGGCTGCCGGCGAAGCGGGTGCCGGTGCGCGGGTTGTAGCCGACCGCCGAGCTGCCCTGCCATTGGGTGCCGGTCCAGCCGTTGTAGCCGTAGGCATGGGTGACGGAGCCCTGGCCCCAGCGGCCGTAGAAGTTCGCCTGGTTGATGTTGGTGTAGCTCCAGCCGCCGGCCGGGTAGGGCCCCCAGTACGGGCCCCAGTAGGGCTCGGGCGCGCCCCACCAGGCACCGGCGGCGAAGCCGAAGGCGAATCCGGTCAGCGCGCCCACGGCGAAGCCGGCGCCGTAGCCATAGGTCGGTGGGTAGCCGTAGTACACGGTGTTGCTGACGTACGCCGGGTAGGTGTAGCCGGTGCCGTAGACCACCGTGCCGTCGCTGTTCACCACCACGCCCAGGTAGCCGGGCGTGTAGCCCACCACCACGGTCTGCGGGGTGACCGAATAGATGTGCACGTAGGTCACGTAGTACAGCGGCGAGCTGGGCGGGATGCCATAGATCACCGCCGGCACTTCGGTTGCCACCTGCCAGGCGCCGGTGGCGCTGGGGGCGACGAACCAGACGCCGTTGTTCATCGCGTAGAACTGGTTGGGCGCTACCTCGATCACCGGTGTCGGGGTGTTCACCGCATAGCTCAGGCTGGTGCCGGCGATCGGCTGGAAGTTCGGCGCGCCATCGTAGTTCACCGTCAGCGTCGTCTTGCTGCGGGAGACGGTGGCGGTCTGCGGGATGCTCGCGGCGATGGCCGCTTCCTTGGCCTGCGGCGTGCCGGGTACCGAGACCAGCACGTTGGCCTTCGGGTCCTTGGGCGAGATCTTCGCGAAGTCAGCGGGCAGGTCCTTGCCCTGCACATACTGCCACGGGCCCTTTTCACCGGGGCCGCTGAACCAGCGACCGGAGACCAGCACGTACCAGGTGTCGTGGGTGGGATCGACGAACACTGCGTGGTCGGCGTTCTGCAGGGTCAGCAGGCTGACGCCGTCCACCGGCGCCATCTGCGCGGTGCCGTCGCTGACGATCAGCTCGGTGGGGCGGGTGGCGACCAGCACCGCCGGCGCTTTCGCCGGTTGCTTGCCGTTCTTGGGCAGCAGCGCGTCCACCGGGCCGTTCCTGCTGGCGATCTGCTCGGCGCCGAGCAGCGCCTTGGGCGGCTGGCTCAGCACCAGCCAGTTGCCGTCCAGCGACTGGGACGTGTACCAGCTGCCCGCCGCGTGCAGATAGTTGTTGCCCTGGGCGTCGCGCAGGATCAGCACGCGGCTGTTGATCACGCGCTCGAAGTCGCTGCCGGGCAGCGACTGCCAGTTCGGCTGGCCGTCGATCATCACCAGCACGGTCGGGGTATCAGCGAAGACGATCTGCGGCGCGTCGTTCCTCACCTCGACGTGACGCAGCTTGTCCAATTGCTGGTTCACCGCGTAGCTGGCCTGCAGCTCGTCGAGGGAGACAGTCAGCCCGTCCTTCGGCAGGTGCGCCACCAGGGCGTCGCGGACCTTGCCGGCGCTGTCCGGCTCGGTGGGGACTTCCACCTTGTCGATGCGGATATCGCTGAGCTGCACCAGGCCGCTGGTCTTGTCGATGGCGGCGGCGGCGGAGAACAGCGCCACACCATAGGTCGGCGCGGCATTGGCGGTGCCCACGGCGATCGCGGCGCGGCCGCTCATGCGGGTGCCGTCCCAGGCTTCCACCTGGGGCTGGAAGATCTGCACGTGCTGCTCGCCCAGGGCGAAGTCGCGCGGCCACTTCAGCTCGGTCGCGGCGCTCGACTGCGCGGCGGCTGGCGGGGTGTCGGCCGCCAGTGCGACGGGAAACCCGTGCGCCAGGCCAATGGCCAGGGCGAGGGACGGCAGGAGCGGGCGTAGCAGCATGGTGGAAACCTTCCTTGAGAAACCTGCGCTCAACGATAGTGCAGCGCCGGCAATCTGCGCGGACCTGCGTTTCATGTTGCGCCATGCTCGCTCAACTTCGCGGGCGGGCAAACAGCCTGCCGCCGGAATAGACGCTGTACGAGTCCCCTGCCGTCCCCGTTCCGGCCGTTACAGCCCCAGGTCGCTGAGCGACGGGTGATCGTCCGGCCGCCGCCCCTGCGGCCAGCGGAACAGACGCTCATCCTCGCGGATCGGCAGATCGTTGATGCAGGCGTGGCGCTCGAACATCAGGCCGTTCTCGTCGAACGCCCAGTTCTCGTTGCCGTAGGAACGGAACCAGTTGCCCGAGTCGTCGCGCCACTCATAGGCGAAGCGCACGGCGATGCGGTTGTCGGTGAAGGCCCAGAGTTCCTTGATCAACCGGTATTCCTGCTCGCGCACCCACTTGGCGGTGAGGAAGGCGACGATCTGCTCGCGGCCCTGGACGAAGGTCGCGCGGTTGCGCCAGCGGCTGTCCGGCGTGTAGGCCAGCGAGACGCGCTGGGGATCGCGGCTGTTCCAGCCGTCCTCGGCGAGGCGGACTTTCTGGATCGCGGTTTCACGGGTGAAGGGCGGGAGAGGGGGACGGGCTTCGCTCATGGTGGTCTCCAAGGCAGTGAGGGGGGAACCTGGTGTCCATACTCCGCTCGGCCCCGGATGGGGTAAATGACGGTGATCCCACAGATATCGCCAAACACGCTACGGCGTACTGGGTAGGAGCAGCTGTCGTTCACGCACTTGCAGATGGCGTAGAGCGTAGCGAAACCCATCGATCCCATGCACCGACAGCATGGGTATCGCTTCGCTCCACCCATCCCACGCGCTGCCAATCGCTGCGCAGCGTTGTTGCTCTTCGTAGGAGCGAGCTTGCTCGCGAACTCGCCCAACTCGGTGCCGCCAGTTGCTCCGGTTCGCGAGCAAGCTCGCTCCTACAGGGTATTCATGCCTGCGGAATCACGGCCTTGGCGACGACCTTGCGCAGCCCCACCCGGTCCTGGCTCGGACACACCCCGAACTTCGCCCGGTAGCTGCGTGACAGGTAGGAGGGCGACTCGAACCCGCAGGCCACGCCGACCTCCAGCACGCTCATGTCGGTCTGGCGCAATAGCTGGCGCGCCTTGTCCAGGCGCAGGCCGAGGTAGAAGTTCGATGGCGTGTCGTTCAGGTGCAGGCGGAACAGCCGCTCCAGCTGGCGCCGGGTGACCCGGATGTGCTCGGCCAGCTCCAGGGTGGAGAGCGGTGGCTCGGTGTGCCGCTCCATCTCGCCGATCACCTGCACCAGCTTGCGGTTCGTCACCCCGTAGCGGCTGGCCACCTGCAGACGCTGGTGATCCTGGCGGGTGCGGATACGGCTGACCACGAACTGCTCGGAAACCTGCACCGCCAGCTCCGCACCGTGGTCCTGGGCGATCAGGTCGAGCATCAGGTCGATGGACGCGGTGCCGCCGGCGGAGGTGATGCGCGGGCCGTCGATCTCGAACAGCTCCTGGGTCGCCTGCACCTGTGGATAAGTCTCCCGGAAGGCCTCCAGCGCCTCCCAGTGCACCGTGCAGCGCTGGCGCGCCAGCAGTCCCGCCTCGGCCAGCACGAAGCTGCCGGTGTCGATACCACCCAGGGTCACGCCGTCGCGGTCGAGTCGTTTCAGCCAGTGCAGCAATGCCGGGGTGCAGGCGCGCAAGGGCTCGAAGCCGGCCACCACCAGCAGCGTGTCGCCTTTCTTGAGCGCTTCCAGGCCGCTGTCGGCGTTCATCGACATGCCGTTGCTGGCCAGCACCGGCCCGCCGTCCAGGCTCATCAGGTGCCAGCGGTAGAGCTCGCCGCGGAAGCGGTTGGCCACGCGCAGCGGCTCCACGGCGGAGACGAAACCCATCACGGAAAAGCCGGGCAACAGCAGGAACCAGAAGTCTTGGGACATGGTGGGTACCGTGCGATTCAAGGCGGCGGCCGGGAGGCATTCGACTGGCATAGTGCAATTCGCCGGCGCTGGCAATCGGGGTGGTCGCTGCTGTGCAAGAGCTGGTCGCCCCAGTGCGATTCGCGGGGTCTTCGGCTGCGTAACGTGAACACCAGTCCCGCCGTGAGGGACCGCATGACAAACAACAACGATAACCAACGCCGCAAAGGCCTTGTGGGAGATGTCATGAAGTCAACGATCAAAGCGGTCGGCTGCGCCGCGCTGTTAGTCGCCGCCAACACCACCTGGGCCGCCGAGCCCGCGCAATGCCAGAACGTGCGCATGGGGTCGGTGAACTGGACCGACGTGGTGGCCAGCAGTGCAATCGCCGAAGCCGTGCTCGACGGCCTGGGCTACAAGGTCAAGCAGACCAGCGCCTCGCAGCAGATCATCCTCGCCGGCATGGCCGACAAGCAGCTCGACCTCTTCCTCGGCTACTGGCAGCCGACCATGCAACCGGTAGCCAAGCCTTACCTCGACAAGCAGCAGATCGAAGTCATCACCCCGGCGACCCTGGCCGATGCGCAGTCCACCTACGCCGTGCCGACCTACGTCTACGACGGCGGCCTGAAGACCTTCGCCGACATCGCCAAGTTCAGGGACAAGCTCGACAACAAGATCTACCTGATCGAGCCGGGCAGCGGGTCCAACCGCATCACCGCGAAGATGATCGCCGACGACAAGTTCGGCCTGAAGGGCTTCCAGATCGTCGAGTCCAGCGAGGCCGGCATGCTCACCGCCGTCAAGCGTGCCATCAAGCGCCAGCAGTGGGTGGTGTTCTTCGGCTGGAAACCGCACCCGATGAACCTGCAGATCGACATGAAATACCTCACCGGCAGCGACGACGCCTTCGGTCCCAACGAAGGCGCCGCCACCGTCTCCATCATGACCGCCGGCGGCTACCAGCAGCAGTGCACCAACGTCGCCAAGCTGCTGCACAACCTGAACTTCACCAGCGAACAGGTTAGCCAGGTGATGGAGCCGATCCTCGACCGCACCCAGCCGGTGGATGCCGCCAAGGCCTGGCTCAAGGCGCACCCCGAGTCGCTGCAGAAGTGGCTCGCCGGCGTCACCACCTTCGATGGCAAGGATGGCCTCGGCGCCGTCCAGGTCTCGCTCAAGTAACTCCCCCTACAGGACTCCCTGCGCACCGCCGCGCAGGGGGCCCGCTCGCCCACAAGAAGGAGTTCCCCCGTGAACTACGAAGTCATCGTCACCTGTGCGGTGACCGGCGCCGGCGACACCGTCGGCAAGCACCCGGCCATCCCCGTCACCCCCAAGGAAATCGCCGCTGCCGCCATCGAGGCTGCCAAGGCCGGCGCCACCGTCGCCCACTGCCACGTGCGCGACCCGCAGACCGGCAAGCCCAGCCGTGACGTGAACCTCTATCGCGAAGTGGTGGAGCGCATCCGCGAGAGCGACACCGACGTCATCATCAACCTCACCGCCGGCATGGGCGGGGACCTGGAGATCGGCAAGGGCGAACAGCCGCTGGAATTCGGCGCCGGCACCGACCTGGTCGGTCCGATCGAGCGCCTCAAGCACGTCGAGGAACTGCTGCCGGAAATCTGCACCCTGGACTGCGGCACCCTGAACTTCGGCGACGGCGACTTCATCTACGTCTCCACCCCGGCCCAGCTGCGTGCCGGCGCCAAGCGCATCACCGAGCTGGGCGTAAAGGCCGAGCTGGAAATCTTCGACACCGGCCACCTCTGGTTCGCCAAGCAGATGCTCAAGGAAGGCCTGCTGGAAGACCCGCTGATCCAGATCTGCCTCGGCATCCCGTGGGGCGCGCCGGCCGACACCACCACCATGAAGGCCATGGCCGACAACCTGCCGCCGGGCCTGACCTGGGCCGGCTTCGGCATCGGTCGCTCGCAGATGCCCATGGTCGCCCAGGCCATGCTGCTGGGCGGCAACGTGCGCGTCGGCCTGGAGGACAACATCTGGCTCGACCGCGGCGTGCATGCCAGCAACGGCCAACTGGTCGAACGCGCCATCGAGATCATTGAACGTCTCGGCGGCCGCGCCCTGACCCCGGCCGAGGGGCGCAAGAAGATGAACCTCAAGCCGCGCTGATCCCGAACCGCTCTTCGTAGGAGCGGACCTTGTCCGCGAAAGCCCGCAGCGGGCCATTCGCCAACGGGTTCGCTCCAGCCACAACGCCCCAATTCGCTGGAGTCGCCATGTCCTTCATCACCGAAATCAAAACCTTCGCCGCCCTCGGCAGCGGCGTTATCGGCAGCGGCTGGGTCGCCCGCGCCCTGGCCCACGGCCTCGACGTCATCGCCTGGGACCCGGCCCCTGGCGCCGAAGCCGCCCTGCGCGCGCGCATCGCCAACGCCTGGCCGGCGCTGGAAAAGGCGGGCCTGGCTCCCGGCGCCTCGCAGGATCGCCTGCGCTTCGTTCCCACCATCGAAGAATGCGTGCGCGACGCCGACTTCATCCAGGAAAGCGCCCCCGAACGCCTCGACCTCAAGTGCGAGCTGCACGCCAAGATCAGCGCCGCGGCCCGCCCCAATGCGCTGATCGGCTCCAGCACCTCCGGCCTGCTGCCCAGCGAGTTCTACGCCGACGCCACGCACCCCGAGCGTTGCGTGGTCGGCCACCCGTTCAACCCGGTCTACCTGCTGCCGCTGGTGGAAGTGGTGGGCGGCGAGAAGACCGCGCCCGAAGCGGTGCAGGCCGCCATCAAGGTCTACGAATCCCTCGGCATGCGCCCGCTGCACGTGCGCAAGGAAGTCCCCGGCTTCATCGCCGACCGCCTGCTCGAAGCGCTCTGGCGCGAGGCGCTGCACCTGGTCAACGACGGTGTCGCCAGCACCGGCGAGATCGACGATGCGATCCGCTTCGGCGCCGGCCTGCGCTGGTCCTTCATGGGCACCTTCCTCACCTACACCCTGGCCGGCGGCAACGCCGGGATGCGCCACTTCATGGCCCAGTTCGGCCCGGCGCTGCAACTGCCCTGGACCTACCTGCCAGCCCCCGAGCTGACCGACACCCTGATCGACCGCGTGGTGGAAGGCACCTCCGAACAGCAAGGCTCGCGCAGCATCGCCGAGCTCGAGCGCTACCGTGACGATTGCCTGCTGGCGGTGCTTGGTGCCATCAAGGACACCAAGGCGAAACACGGCTTCGCCTTCGCCGACTAACCTCACGGTTCATCATTCGCTCCAAACCACCCCCTCTCCCTTCAGGGAGAGGGCCGGGGAGAGGGGCTCTTCGGACGCGAACATGACCCACGCCCTGAAAACCTACGAAACGCCCATCCTCGCCGAGTGGACCGACTACAACGGCCACCTGCGCGACGCCTTCTACCTGCTGCTGTTCAGCTACGCCACCGATGCCCTGATGGATCACCTGGGCCTGGACGCGGACAACCGCGCGCTGACCCACAACTCGCTGTTCACCCTCGAAGTCCACCTCAACTACCTGCACGAAGTGAAGGAAGGCGAAAAGGTGGAAGTGCGCACCCAGCTGATCGCCCATGACCGCAAGCGCCTGCATATCTTCCACAGCCTGCATCGCGCCGGCGAAGACCTCGCCCTGGCCGCCAGCGAACAGATGCTGCTGCACGTGAACCTCGACGGCGGCGCGCGCTCGGCGCCCTTCGAGGGCGTGGTGCTCGAACGGGTGCTGGCACTGGCCGAGGCGCATCGTCCGCTGCCGCGCCCGGACCATGTCGGGCGCACCATCGGCCTGCCGGGCTGATCGCCGATGGCGCGGCGCTATCCGCTGTCCGATGCCCTGCAGGCTTTCGTCGCGAGGACCCGGTCCTACGCCGAAAGCGATCCCTCCATCACTGCCCAGCGCGCGGCCTACGAGCGCATGGCGGCGGCCTTCACACCGCCGCGTCCGCCGGGCTTGCGTATCAGCGAGCTGTGCCTGGACCGCCTGCCCACCGTACGCCTGTACCGTCCGACTGACCTGCCACCGGCTACCGGCTGGCCCACCGTGCTCTACCTGCACGGCGGCGGCTGGATGCTGGGCGGCCTGGGCTCCCATGAGTTCATCACCGCCGAGCTGGCGCTCGAGCTGGGCGCGCTGGTGGTGGCGGTGGATTATCGGCTGGCGCCGGAGCACCCCTACCCCGCCGCGCTGGATGATTGCCTCGCCGTCTGGCGGCGCCTGCGCAACGGCAGCCTGGGCGAGCCGGTCGATACCTCGCGGTTGCTGGTGATGGGCGATAGCGCCGGCGGAAATCTTGCCGCCGCCTTGTGTCTGGCCCTGCGTGAGGCAGGCGAGCCGCTACCCTGTGGACAAGCGCTGGTCTACCCCGCCCTGGGCGACACCCAGACCCCCTCGCGGAACTCCTGTGCCGATGCGCCACTGCTGTCGCGGACGGACCTCGACGCCTGCCTGGCGGCCTACCTGCCCCATGCCGGCGACCGGCGCGATCCGCTGGCGCTGCCATTGCGGGCCCGCGACTTCCGTGGCCTGCCGCCGGCATTCGTCGCCGTCGCCGAGTTCGACCCGCTGCGTGATGACGGGGAGCGATACTGCGAGGCGTTGCACGAGGCCGATGTCGACGCGGAGTTCTTTCCCGGCGTCGGCCTGGTGCATGGCGCCTTGCGCGCTCGCGGCGTGGAGGAGGTGGAAACCCTGTACCGGGCGCTCTACCAGGCACTGCGGGGCTTCCTCGGGAACTAGGGCGTCGGCTGGCCGAGGATGAATTCGGCGAGCGTCTTCACTTGCACGTCGTCCAGCGCGGGGAAGGGTGGCATCGGAATCTGCCCCCAGCGGCCGACGCCGCCCTGGCGAATGTGCTCGGTCACGCTCCGTAGCGCCTGCGGATCGCCCCGGTAGCGCTCGGCCACCGCCTGGTAGGCCGGGCCGACCACCGTGCGGTCGAGGGCGTGGCAGCCCAGGCAGCCGTTGGCGTCGAGCAGGCTGCGGGCATCCTGCTTCGCCGGGCTGGCTGGCAGTGACGCCGGTGCTGTGGCGACGGCCTGGGCGCGGGGCTTGCCGGAATAGGCGTCGGCCAGGTAGGCGGCGATCGCATCGGCCTGGCGATCGTCGACCGGTGCACCGTAGGCGTGCTGCATCTTCGCGACTTCTCCGCGCCATTGGCTTTCGTTCATGCCGGGAGGCTGCAACTGGATGTAGTCCGCCGAATGGCAAAGGGTGCATTTCTGGTTGGCGATGGTGTAGCCGGGCAGTTCCGATGGCGTCAGGCGCGCTGTTTCCTCGGGTAACTCGATGCTCACGGGCTCGGCCCGGACAGCGGTCGCCAGCAGGCCGGAGCAGGCGAGTGCGAGCAGGAATCTGATTGCAGGCATGGCGGGCGTTCCTGTTCTAGATGATGTGCAGCGGCAATGCTTCGATCGAGTGACGGGCATAGCCGCCGGGGTTCCAGGTCGGCTCCGCAGGCTGCGTTTCGCCCCGTGCGTTATGGGCCCGCACCAGCAAATGAATGACCCCGCGCTGACGCGGCCGCCAATCGGTGCGCCATTCGCGGAACGAGTAGTTGCCCAGGTCCTCGCCGAGTTGCGTGGGTTGCCAGTTGCGCCCGCCGTCGTCGGAGATCTCCACGCTGCGGATGCCGCTACCACCGTCGAAGGCGATCCCGCGCAGGGCCTGGTTCTGTCCCTGCTGCAGGGTCTGCCCCTCGCGCAGGCTGGTCACGAAGGAGCGCACCGGAAGGCGACCGATGGGGCGGCTGGCGCCCAGCGCACTGCCGGCGGGCAGGCACTGGCAGTCGTTGTCGGGGACGCGGTAGGCCTTCTGCATGAAGAAGCCGTCGAACTCATGGTCGATGACCTCGATCTCGCTCAGGTGCTTGATCCAGTAAGTGCCGAAGTAGCCCGGCAACACCAGGCGCAACGGGTAGCCATTGAGGAAGGGCAGGTCCTCGCCGTTCATGCTCCAGGCGATCAGCGGCTCGGCACTGAGGGCATGCTCGACATCGATGGCCTTGGTCATGCTCGGCGTGGCCGGCAACACCGGTTGGTCGAGGCCCCGGAAGGTGACCTGGCGGGCGCCATCGAGCACGCCGGCGTGGTTCAGCAGGGTGCGCAACGGCAGGCCGACCCAGCGCGCGTTGCCCATCGACCCATGGCCCAGCTGGGCGCCGAAGACGCGCGGCTCGAAATAGCCCCGGCTATTGCCGGAACACTGGTTGACCGCGACCACGGTGACGGCCTCGCCCAGCGACTTCAGCGTCGCCAGGTCGAGGTCCAGCGCCTGGCGCACCTGGCCATGTACGCGCAGGCGATAACTGGCCGGGTCGATGCGGGTGGGAATGTTGGCCAGGTGATAGCGCACGAAGAAGGCATCGTTGGGCGTCAGCAGGCTTTCATTGAAGACTTCGAACGGCGTCTCCAGATGCGGGGGACGGGTGGTGATGCGCATCAGCGGGCGCTTCTGCGGATAGGCGACCAACTCCCGGTCGCCATTGCCGAAGGGCTGCCGGGCGACGTTCGCCGCCAGTGCCTGGAGCGGTTGGGTAGCCAGGCCCGCGCCTGCGAGCAGGGCGGCCTGGAGGAACTGGCGGCGATCGAAGCCGCCGCGCTGCCGGGAATCGCTCATACGGTTGGCTCCTTCATACCAGGATCAGTCGGAGCAGAACGCCGACGCCGCTGCAGGACGGCCAGGCGAGCATTCCGGGGAGGGTCGCCGCACAGGCAAGGGCGGCGCCCAGGGGCAGGCAGAACAGCAGGTTCCGGTTCCGTGGTCGGGTCCCGGCAGTGAGGGTGTGCATCCTTCGCTCCTCAGGTGAGGTCACGGGAGCACGGTAAGTGCCGGGTTTTAATTTGTTAAACGAATAGTTCCTGTATTAAATACCTGAAAAACAGGTAGATAAGTCCATGGCCCTGAGCTTTCGCCAACTCCAGATCTTCTGCGCAGTGGCCCGCACCGGCAGCACCACTGCGGCGGCGGAATCCATTTCGCTGTCGCAATCGGCCACCAGCGCGGCCCTCAATGAGCTGGAATCGCAACTCTCCACGCGCCTGTTCGACCGGGTCGGCAAGCGCCTGCAACTGAGCGAGGTCGGCCGTCGCTTCCTGCCCCAGGCGCAACGCCTGCTGGATGCCATGACGCAGCTGGAACAGCAGTTCAGCGCTTCCGAAAATCCCCAGGCGAGCATCACGGTGGCCGCCAGCAGCACCATCGGTAACTATGTCCTGCCGCGCCTGCTGGCGTCGTTCGACCAGGTGCAGCCGGGCGTCCGGGTGAACGCGCACATCGGCAATACCGGCGCGGCGGTGGCGGAGGTGGTGGCGTTTTCCGCGGACGTCGGCCTGATCGAAGGTCCCTGCCACGAGCCGGGTTTGCTGGTGGAGCCCTGGCTGGAAGACAGCCTCATCGTGGTGGCGGCGCCGGGACATCCGCTGGCGTCGCGCACGCAGGTCTCCCGCGAGGCGTTGCGCCGCGCCCGCTGGCTGCTGCGCGAGCCGGGCTCGGGCACGCGCGAGGAGGTCAGCCACGCCCTGCTGAGCCACCTGCACTACCTGGAGGACAGCCTGGACCTGGGCAGCTCAGAGGCCATCAAGCACAGCGTCGCCGCCGGGCTGGGGATCAGCTGCCTGTCGCGCTGGGTGGTCGAGGAACAGCTGGCATCGGGTGCGCTGGTGGAGCTGCGCAGCAGCCTGCCGCCGCTGCGCCGGCGCTTCTACATGCTGCGCCAGCGCTGCAAGTTCCTCTCGCCGGGCTTCGAATCCTTCTGGCAGCACTGCCGCAACGGTGTCTAGCCGCCCGAGGCCGGCCGAATCGAAGGCAAAAAAAATCCCCTGGGACGCCCGACGCGTGACAGGGGACAAAGCGAGCCGGTATCGGGCTCTCAGTGTGTTCAAAGCCCGGGCCGGCAAGGCGCGCGGGTTGTGCATGGATTGGAGTCTGCCTGTCGGGTTGCCGGTGCGATTAGCCGAAAACGACCTGCGCGTGCCCGTTGAGGACATTCAGTCATCCGGGTGCTTGCCGCCCCTCGCCGGGCTTACCAGAATCGGGGAAAACCCAAGCCGCTCCAGGAGAACTGCCATGATGCACGCCGACCTGATTGACCAGGACGATTTCCGTGAACGCCTGCAGGCGCTGGGCTTCGCCGTGCCGCCGGACGTCACCGCCGAGCAGGCCTGCGAATACGCCGTGCGTGCCCTGACTCCGGAGCGCTCCATGGCCCTGCGCCGCCTGGTGGAGGAGCTGCTGGTCGGCAACGCCACCCTGCTGCCCGCGGTGCGCGAGGCGATCTCCCGCCAGCTGCTGCCGGCGTTGGTGCCCAGGCCCTGATGACCGGGCGCACGGGAGACTGTTCCTGTGCGCCGAATCCTTAAGAATAGGAAAAGGCTTACATCCTTCAAGGACGGAAAAGGGGACAGATTTATTTTTCCTACTCTAGTCTCGGCCGATGTGAAGGCGACTGTGCATAGTTAGGCGTGGCAGTCTTGCTCCGGTGCTAAGGACGTATGGAGAGTACGATGCCCAGGATTGGCCGTGTCATGCTGCCAAATTACCCCCACCATATAGTTCAGCGGGGCCATAACCGGCAGGTGGTCTTCGCTGAGCGGAAGGACTACGAACGCTACCTTTCTGATCTCCGTGAGCTGAAGGACGGAAAAGGACGGAAAAGGGGACACGGAAAAGGGGACAGATTTATTTTTCCTACTCTAATCTCGGCCGATGTGAAGGCGACTGTGCATAGTTAGGCGTGGCAGTCTTGCTCCGGTGCTAAGGACGTGTGGAGAGGGCGATGCCCAGGATTGGCCGTGTCATGCTGCCCAATTACCCCCACCATATAGTTCAGCGGGGCCATAACCGGCAGGTGGTCTTCGCTGAGCGGAAGGACTACGAACGCTACCTTTCTGATCTCCGTGAACTGAAGGACGCATTTGGCGTGAAGGTCTATGCATACTGCCTGATGACCAATCACGTGCATCTGCTTCTAGCGCCAGATGAGTCTGTAGCCGGATTGAGCCAATTGATGAAAACGCTCTCCGCTCGGATGACCCGATATCGAAACCGCCTGGAGGGTCGCAGCGGAACCTTGTGGGAAAGTCGCTTCAAATCCAGCGTAGTGCAGTCGGACGCCTACTTGTTAGCATGTAGTCGCTATATAGAGCTAAACCCTGTTCGCGCTAAGTTAGTACGGCATGCTGCTGAATACCCGTGGTCCAGTTATACCCAACACGCGGGGCTTGCCTCTATGTGGTTGGATATCGATCCATGCTTTGAGGCGCTTGGCAATTCTGAAGATGAGCGTTGTGACCGTTATCGCTCCTTTCTCAATCAGACTGCCCACGATGAAGAGACTCAACTGATTCGCGATGCATTGCAGAGGGGACAGTTGACGGGCAACTCTCATTTTGTGGATGAGATAGAGAGGATTGCTGGGGTTCGGATTGAGCGGCGAGGTCAGGGCAGGCCAAAATTAGAGTAGGGAAAATAAATCTGTCCCCTTTTTTTCTAAGTTTCTTCAGTGAGGCTAGGTCATGGGAAAGGTTGAAATAATCAGAAGCCTAATTAGCTCTGGCAGAGTGAAAGACGTTCTTGACTTTGTTGAAGGTGATTCTGTTTATATCTCGGATGCTTCGGAAGGGGCCCGCAGAGTCCGGAGCTTAGAAGGGTTTGGATTTTGATGGTTCATCATTTAAGGTTTGTGTCAGAGTTTGGTGATATTTCAATAACTCAGCAAAAGAACGGTAAATATTTAAGTCCGCATCCTGAAGAGTTTGAAGCTTGGTTGAATGTCGGGGCTCCAGGAATTGCAGATAAAGACTTAAGGTCTTACCTAAAAGAAAATCCGTTGTAACGCTCTGTCCCGTCCAAGCGTCCAAACCACTTTCCCCGCCTGCTGGCGGGGATGTTTTTCGTGGACGGACCACTGAAATCCCGCTTTGCCACCTCCCGCCTGTCGGTTTTTCGACTGACTTCCTCTGTGGTAAACCCGCGATCTCCTGACTTTTCCAGCACCCGGCCAGCCGGGTTCGTCTGTACCGTGGACAGGTGGCTTTTCACAGGGCGAGGTCGCGCCGGCAGCTATCCGCTCAGGAGGAAAAGGGGACAGGAGGAAAAGGACGGGAAAAGGGGACGACGGGAAAAGGGGACAGATTTATTTTTCTACTCTAAATCTGGTTGGTGGGTCAGGATTAGAGTAAAGAAAATAAATCTGTCCCTCCTTTTTCCCCCTTTTTCTATGCCCCGTCCAAGCATCCCAATCAATTTCCTGGTCCGAGAAAACGAGAAAAGGGGACAGATTTATTTTTCCTACTCTAATCTCGGCCGATGTGAAGGCGACTGTGCATAGTTAGGCGTGGCAGTCTTGCTCCGGTGCTAAGGACGTATGGAGAGTACGATGCCCAGGATTGGCCGTGTCATGCTGCCAAATTACCCCCACCATATAGTTCAGCGGGGCCATAACCGGCAGGTGGTCTTCGCTGAGCGGAAGGACTACGAACGCTACCTTTCTGATCTCCGTGAGCTGAAGGACGCATTTGGCGTAAAGGTCTATGCATACTGCCTGATGACCAATCACGTGCATCTGCTTCTAGCGCCAGATGAGTCTGTAGCCGGATTGAGCCAATTGATGAAAACGCTCTCCGCTCGGATGACCCGATATCGAAACCGCCTGGAGGGTCGTAGCGGAACCTTGTGGGAAAGTCGCTTCAAATCCAGTGTGGTGCAGTCGGACGCCTACTTGTTAGCATGTAGTCGCTATATAGAGCTAAACCCTGTTCGCGCTAAGTTAGTACGGCATGCTGCTGAATACCCGTGGTCCAGTTATACCCAACACGTGGGGCTTGCCTCTATGTGGTTGGATATCGATCCATGCTTTGAGGCGCTTGGCAATTCTGAAGATGAGCGTTGTGACCGTTATCGCTCCTTTCTCAATCAGACTGCCCACGATGAAGAGACTCAACTGATTCGCGATGCATTGCAGAGGGGACAGTTGACGGGCAACTCTCTCTTTGTGGATGAGATAGAGAGGATTGCTGGGGTTCGGATTGAGCGGCGAGGTCAGGGTAGGCCAAAATTAGAGTAGGGAAAATAAATCTGTCCCCATTTTTCCTCTATTGATAATGGATATTTGAAGCAGGTTAAACAATGAGCATCCAATTGATTAATATTCAAGAGAAAGTTTATGAGCTTGGGGGAAGGCTAAATGCACCAAGAACATTATTGGTAGTGCATGATAAATCCGTAGATGACGGAACTCCTTATGTGAGAATTGATAATGGAGTATTTCATTATATTTCCTCTGAGCGTGGCTATGAATTATTTAATAAGGTTGCGCCATCTCTTGATGTCTTGCTTTATTGGATTCTTGATCGAGTGGTATCAAGGTTGGCTATGGACTACGAGTTGCATCATAGAGTTGAGGGGCAGGATTCAAGGAGAATCTATTTTTCCAAAAGAATAGAACTAATGAAGGAAATTGATCCAAGGTGGGGGGATATGGTCGGTCAAGATATAGAAAGGATACTGCAGTCCAATCCATACACCGACTGAGCGAAGAAAAGGGGACCGAAGAAAAGGGACGAAAAGAAAAGAAAAGGGGACAGATTTATTTTTCCGCTATAAATATATCCGGCGGGTAATGGTTAGAATACTGAGTGAAAAGGGGACAGATTTATTTTTCTACTCTAAAACGGTCTGGCGGGTCAGCATTAGAGTAAAGAAAACAAATCTGTCCCCTTTTTCCTTTTTTCCTTTTTTCCTTTTTTCCTTTTTTCGCGCGCCAGCTGCTGCCGGCGTTGGTGCCCAGGCCCTGATGATCGGGCGCACGGGAGGCCCTTCCTGTGCGCCGATTTCCATGTTCCGTCCAAGCGTCCCGATCAATTTCCCTGCCCGAGGTGGGGAAGTGCCCACGGTCGAGCCGCCGAAACTCCCTTCCCCACTGTCCACCTGCCAGCTAACGCCCGCTACTCACCCTGCCATTTCCTGAACAGAACGCTGGCGTTTACACCGCCGAACCCGAATCCATTCGACAGCGCGTATTCGGTCGCCAGCGCTGTGCTGGTGCGGGCGATGTTCAAGCCCTCGGAGGAGGGATCGGCGTTCTCCAGGTTCAGTGTCGGTGGTGCTACCTGGTCCCGCAGTGCCAGCACCGTGAAGATGGCCTCGATCCCTCCCGCCGCGCCGAGCAGGTGGCCCGTGGAGGATTTGGTGGCGCTGATGACGGGCGAGGTCTCGCCGAAGACGGCCTTTATCGCCGCCAGCTCGGCGTTGTCGCCAACAGGGGTCGACGTGGCATGTGCGTTCAGGTGGCCGACCTGGTCCGGCGCGACGCCGCCTTGCTGCAATGCCTGGCGCATGGCCCGTTGGGCGCCGTCTCCATCTTCCGGCCCCGAGGTGATGTGGTAGGCGTCGGCGCTGGTTCCATAGCCGACCAGTTCCGCAATGGGCGTGGCTCCGCGTGCCAGGGCGTGCTCGAGTTCTTCGATCACCAGCAGGCCCGCGCCCTCGCTCATGACGAAGCCATCCCGCGCGCTATCGAAGGGGCGAGAGGCTTTTTCAGGGGTGTCGTTGAAAGCGCTCGCCAAGGTTCGCGCGGCGGCAAAACCCGCGAGGCTGACCCTGTGAATGGCGGCTTCTGCGCCCCCACACAGCGCGATGTCCACTTCGCCGGACCTGATCATGCGAGCCGCGTCACCAATGGCCTGTACGCCAGCGGCACAGGCCGTGACCGGCGCCCCGAGGGGACCTTTCAGATGGTGGCGGATGGAGACCTGGCCGGCGGCGAGGTTGCAGAGGAAGGACGGTATGGTGAACGGCGAGAGACGGCGTGGGCCTTTGCTGTCGGTGGTACGCACCGCGTCCGCAATGGCCGGGAAGCCACCGATGCCCGAGGCGATGATCGTGGCGGTGCGCTCCTGCTCGATGGCGGAGGTCGGCGCCCATTGGGCCTGTGTCAGGGCGTCTTCCGCTGCGGCCAGTGCGAACAGGATGAAGCGATCGACCTTGCGCTGCTCCTTCTGGGAAAGAACGCTGTCAGGGTCAAACCCGCCCAGAGGATCTGTCTCAAGGCCGGGGACCTGGCCGCCGATGCGCACGGCCAGGTCGCCAATCAGCTCCTCTGGCAGCGCACGAATGCCCGAGGCGCCCGCCAGCAGTCGCTGCCATACGAGCTCAACACCCCGACCGAGCGGTGTAACCGCCCCCATTCCGGTAACGACGACACGCTTTCTCATGAAGGCTTCGCTCCTTTGCGGTTAAATACCTGGGTAAAGGAAGTTACTATCATAATGAAAGTCACATCCGGAACGGATTTTTTCCGGACAACCATGAGCGATGCCTATGCAGCGTAAGACCCTCTCCGACTCCCTATGCCCGATCGCCCTCAGCCTGGAGCAGGTTGGCGAATGGTGGAGCCTGCTGATCATGCGCGACGCGCTGCAGGGGGTGTCCCGGTTCGACGAGTTCTCCAGAAGCCTGAACATCGCTCCCAACATGCTGACCCGCAGGCTCAACGCGCTCGTGGAGGCTGGACTGCTGGAGCGCCGCGCCTACTGCGTCAAACCGCTCCGGCACGAGTACATCCCGACCGGGAAAGGGAGGGATCTGCAGGTCGTGCTTTATGCACTGATCGCCTGGGGCAATCAGCACTTCGTCGCGGATGAGGTCGCCGTACAGGTTGTGGACAGGACTTCAGGAAGGCCGCTGCGTCCCATGATGGTCGATGAGGTGGACGGCAGGGTGGTGCCCTGGGATGAATGCGACCTGGCGGCCGGGCCTGGCGCCAGTCAGGGGATTGTCGAGAGACTGCAGCTCATGAAGGCGTCGCTGAAGTAGTGGACCGATGGCAAACGCATCGTCTCGGAAACGGCCTACCGAGAACTCATCCTGGCTGTTTCTGCTCCCGCTCATCACGTCTTTCTGCGCCAATCGCGGGGTGACCTAGACTGCCCCCTTCAACCGAAGGAGAGCCGTCATGACCCAAGCCACCCCCTTCCTCATGTTCCAGGGCGGTGCCGCGCAGCCGGCGCTGGATTTGTACCTTGCCACCTTCCCCGACTCCCGCGTGCTGCACGTGGAGCGCTACGCCGCCGGTGAGCCCGGGCCGGAGGGGAGCATCAAGGTGGCGCGCTTCGTGGTATGCGGGCAGGCGTTCATGTGCTCGGACAGCCCGGTGAAGCATGACTTCGATTTCACGCCGTCCAGTTCGATCTTCGTGGAGTTCGACTCGCAGGATGTGCTGGATCGGATCTTCGACGTGCTGGCGGAAGGTGGGCGGGTCTATATGCCGTTGGGGGATTACGGCTTCAGCCGGCGCTTTGGCTGGGTAAGCGACAGGTTCGGGGTGTCGTGGCAGCTCAGTCTGCCGCTGAGTGCCTGAGACGGGGTTCTCCTGCTGCGGAAAATCCTTCCCGGTCGGGGTTCGTTGCCTTGGCTGATTCGGGAAACGCCCTACACTGCGCCGGCGTTGCGGTCTTACAAGCCCTCTGCGTAGCGTTCCTTGTACCGCGTTTCGGCGTGGTCAGGTGTGGAAACCTGAGCTCATACGAATACACCCGCTATGGCAGAAGCGCTCAGTCCCAATGGACCTGATTGGGTCTGGTTGTCTATGGCGGACCGTGTAAGGCGGACCTTGGTCCGGCCGGTTTTCGTTCGTATGAGCTGGTTTTCCACCCTTGCACGGTCCGCCCCCCTTCCGAATGTTTCGGGCGGCGGCCTCCTGTCCTGAGCAAGGAGCTACAGCATGAATACGTCGACGTTCTTAACGGCCGATGAAGGCCTGAGACCTCATTTCTTCCATCGTTACAGCCGACGTCTGCGCGGCGTGCTGCTCGATCAGCAGGCGTGGTTCGTCCTGCGTGACCTGGTCAAGCTCACGGCCGGCCACCTGAGCCCGCGCGTGGTGCAGAAGCTGGATCCGGACCAGTCGCGCTGGGAGCGTCTGGTGGGCGCGGAGGAGGACGAACTGCTGGTGAGCGAAAGTGGTGTGTATACGCTGCTGATGCTGCATTTCTACCACCCGGAGAACCGCAGCCTGCGGCAGTGGCTGAGCAACGAGGTGGTGCCGGTGTTGCGGGAGTCGGAGCAGCACGATGCGCTGTTGCCGCGCCATCAGTTCCGGCAGATGCAGGGGCAGCCGGTGGCAGTGCTGGAGTGGCAGGGGCGGCTGTGGATGCGGGTTGTCGACGCGGCGCGGTTGATGGAGCTGGAAAGGCGGTAGCCGCATTTCGTAGGAGCTGATTTAGCCGCGACCAGGGGCCGGTGTGCGGCTGAGGCGATCGCGGACGAGCCCGCTCCCGCGAAGGGGGATAGTTCCGCGCGAGATTGCCCTCACCCCAACCCTCTCCCTGAGGGAGAGGGGGCCGTTCGGTACGGACGCGTGCCTCGGCGCTAGCCGGCAGTCAGAGCACCCGCACGCTGGCGAAGGTGGATTCGCCCTGGGCCTGGCTGAGGGCGGAGATGGCCGAGGAGTTGGGCATGAGGGCCAGGTCCTGCGGGATGGGCATGACCATGACCGGTTGGCCGATGGGCTGGCCCTGGCGCTCGTCGCGCGGCGGAATGCCGAAGTACTCGCGGTAGCACTTGGAGAAGTGCGGGGTGGAGACGAAACCGCAGACCGAGGCGACTTCGATGATCGACATGGAGGTCTGCTTGAGCAGCTGGCGCGCGCGGATCAGGCGCAGCTTCAGGTAGTAGCGCGACGGCGAGCAGTGCAGGTACTTCTGGAACAGGCGCTCGAGCTGGCGGCGCGAGACGTTGACGTAGACGGCCAGTTCGTCGAGGTCGATGGGTTCTTCGAGGTTGGCTTCCATCAGCGCGACGATTTCCTGCAGCTTCGGCTGGTTGGTGCCGAGCATGTGCTTGAGCGGCACACGCTGGTGGTCCTGTTCGTTGCGGATGCGTTCGTAGATGAACATCTCGGAGATGGCGGCGGAGAGTTCGCGGCCATGCTCGCGGCCGATCAGGTGCAGCACCATGTCCATCGGCGCGGTGCCGCCGGAGGAGGTGAAGCGGTTGCGGTCGATGGAGAACAGGCGGGTGCTCATGGCCACGCGGGGGAAGGCTTCCTGCATGGCGGCCAGGCATTCCCAGTGCACGCTGCAGTCGTAGCCGTCAAGCAGGCCGGCGCGGGCCAGGGCCCAGCTGCCGGTGCACACGGCGCCCAGCTTGCGGCCGTGGCGCGCCTGGGCCTGGAGGAAGGTGACGTGTTCGCGGGTGACGCTGCGCTGGATGCCGACGCCGCCGACCACGATCAGGGTGTCCATCTGCGGGGCGCTGTCGCAGGAGGCGTCGGGGGTGATCTGCAGGCCATCGCTGGCCCAGACCTGGCGGCCGTCGAGGCTCAGGGTGTGCCAGCGGTAGAGTTCGCGACCGGAGAGCTGGTTGGCCATGCGCAACGGTTCCACCGCCGAGGCCAGGGAGATCAGGGTGAAGTTGTCCAACAGCAGGAAGCCGATGGACTGCGGAGCTCGGTTTTGCGGGGGAACTCCGGGGTTGAACGCGTTCATTCAGTCACCTCACGCTAGTCACAGTCGCCTCTTGGGAGGCGTTTCTTATGCTTGTTTTCTGCTCGGGAAATCTGCCCTGGGGCGGTCCCGTGGCTGTTCCTCTACGTATAGCAAGGCAAATGCCATGCCTACATTGATTGACTGTTCAATAAAAAAAGAAAACGGCATGGGAATGCCGTTTTTGCCGGGTCGGATTGCGACGCGCTGCAGGTCGCAAATACGCATGAGGCGGGGGCTGGGGATTTCGGTAGCACTCGCCGGTCACGCTACCGGCGGTGCGTTGCGCCAAACGGTAACGCTCGTGGTTGGGACGGGACGAGCGTACCGGTGCGCCAGAATGTGGCGTTTTTACGACCGGGTGGTCGATTTTGGGCTCAGCACTCGATGCTGCTGACGGCCAGGCCGCCGCGCGAGGTTTCCTTGTACTTGTCGTGCATGTCGGCGCCGGTGTCGCGCATGGTGCGGATCACCTGGTCGAGGCTGATGAAGTGCTGGCCGTCACCGCGCAGGGCCATCTGCGCGGCGTTGATGGCTTTCACCGCGGCGATGGCGTTGCGTTCGATGCAGGGCACCTGAACCAGCCCGCCGACCGGGTCGCAGGTCAGGCCGAGGTTGTGCTCCAGGCCGATCTCGGCGGCGTTCTCGACCTGCTCGGGGCTGGCGCCGAGCACTTCGGCGAGGCCCGCCGCGGCCATGGCGCAGGCCGAGCCCACTTCACCCTGGCAGCCGACTTCGGCGCCGGAGATGGACGCGTTCTTCTTGCACAGGATGCCGACGGCGGCGGCGGCCAGTAAGTAGTCGGTGACGTCGTTGTCGCTGGCGTCGGGGTTGAAGCGCATGTAGTAGTGGAGCACCGCCGGGATGATCCCCGCGGCGCCGTTGGTGGGCGCGGTGACCATGCGCCCGCCGGCGGCGTTCTCCTCGTTCACCGCCAGGGCGAACAGGTTGACCCATTCCATGGCGCTCAAGGTCGAGCCGATGACGTTGGGCTTGCCGATCTCCAGCAGGTTGCGGTGCAGGCGCGCGGCGCGGCGCTGCACATTGAGCCCGCCGGGGAGGATGCCTTCGTGACGCAGGCCGGCATCGACGCAATCGCGCATGGCCTGCCAGATCGCCTTGAGGCCTTCGCGGATGTCGGTTTCGCTGCGCCACATGCGCTCGTTAGCCATCATCAGCTCGGACACGCGCAGGTTGTGGCGGCGGCACAGGGTGAGCAGTTCGGCGGCGCTGGAGAAGTCGTAGGGCAGGACGGTGTTGTCGGTGTCGAGGCTGCCGGAGGCGGCCTGCTCTTCGTCGACGACGAAGCCGCCGCCGATGGAGTAATAGGTATCGCTGTGCAGCTCGCCTTCGTTGTCGAAGGCGGTCAGGCGCATGGCGTTGGGGTGGTAGGGCAGGTTCTCGTCGAGCAGGCGCATGTCGCGCACCCAGTCGAAAGGCACGGGATGGGTGCCGGCCAGCAGCAGCTCGCCGCTCTCCCGCAGCGCGGCCATGCGCGGTTCGATCTGCTGCGGGTCGATACGGTCGGGCCATTCGCCCATCAGGCCCATGATGGTTGCGCGGTCGGTGCCGTGGCCGACGCCGGTGGCCGACAGCGAGCCGTACAGGCGGACTTCCACACGGCGGGTGCGTTCGAGCAGCCGGCGCTCGCCCAGGTGGCCGACGAACAGCGCGGCGGCGCGCATGGGGCCTACGGTATGCGAGCTTGAGGGGCCGATACCGATCTTGAACAGGTCGAACACACTGATTGCCATGCCGAACTCCGAGCGGGCTGCATCCTGCGAGGGTGGGGGCGTGGGCACGTCCCTGTGCCCGCGTTGCGCCGTCATCATCGACCCAAGCGCCGGCGCGGCCCCTTCCGGCACCGACTTGGCCATATCCAAAAGCGCCGTGGACGCCGTGCGGCAAGGCGCGGCCGCGGCAACGCCGGCGCTGGTGTTCCGCCGACGACGAGGTCATGTCTGGACGCGACATCCCGGCGCCGGACGTCGATTGGTCGATAGGCGCGGGAATCCACCTTGCCCCATGATCCGATCCCGACGAACGGTATCGGACCGTGCGCGCCCCCCTTTCTCCGCAGTCAGAGGCTGGTCTCATGAAGAGTCTTGTGTCGTCGCTGTTGGCGTTATCCGTGGTACTGCCGGGCGTTGCCCGGGCTGCCGAGCCGGAATCCTGTGCCGTCGTGCGTTTCGCCGACGTGGGCTGGACCGATATCACCGTCACCACGGCGGTTACCCGCCTGGTGCTCGCCCACCAGGGCTACCGCACCAAGGTCGAACGGATGTCCGTGCCGGACACCTACAAGGCCATGGCGGAGGGCAAGATCGACGTGTTCCTCGGCAACTGGATGCCGAGCATGGCGGGCGACATCAAGCCCTACGCCGACAAGGGCACGGTGGAAACCGTGCGGGCCAACCTCGAAGGCGCCAAGTACACCCTGGCGGTGCCGCAGTATGCCTATGACGCGGGCCTGAAGAGCTTCGCCGACATCGCGAAGTTCAGGGAGCAACTGGGCGGCCGCATCTACGGCATCGAGCCGGGCAACGACGGCAACCAGCTGATCCAGAAGATGATCAACGACAAGGCCTTCGGCCTGGGCGACTTCAAGCTGGTGGAGTCCAGCGAGGCGGACATGCTGGCCTACGTGAAGCGCGCCGGGGCGCTGAAACAGCCGATCGTGTTCCTCGGCTGGGAACCTCACCCGATGAATACGCGTCTTCAAATGAAGTACCTGGACGGCGGCGATGCCTACTTCGGGCCGAATTATGGCGGCGCCACGGTCTTCACCAACGTCAGGGCAGGCTATCTTCAGGAGTGCCCGAATGTCGCGCGGCTGCTGAAGAACCTGAAATTCGACCTGGCGATGGAGAACCAGCTGATGGATGCGGTGCTCAACGAGCGGCGCAATCCGCGGCAGGCCGCCAAGAGCTGGCTGAAGGCCAATCCGCAGGTGCAGGACATGTGGCTGCAGGGTGTCGCACCGAGTGCTTCGGGCAGTACGGCAGAGGGTTCGAAGTCCCTCGCGAAGGACTGATCACGACCCTCGCAGGTCGCCTGGACCGGGCCTTTGAATTGGATGCGACATGCCTGGTGCTGAATGCGACTTCGCCTGCACTGGTTGCGACGCACCCGGTATGCGGCGAATTTTTCCTGTTCCATGATCGATTACGAAATGACGAAAAAAGGGCCTGAATCGCTGGCCCTACCAATAAAACAAGAGTCCGCCGCGCCCACTGCGGGAAGCGCCGGCGCCCCACCCCGCAGAGGAGTACGTCCATGAAAGGTTGCAAGTCTTTGCTGCTGGCTGTGTCCATTTGCGCGCCGCTGGCGGTTCAGGCCGCTGAACCTGAGTCGTGCGGCACGGTCCGCTTCTCCGACGTCGGCTGGACCGACATCACCGTGACCACGGCTACCACCCGCCAGGTGCTCGAATCGCTTGGCTACACCACCAAGGTGACCATGCTGTCCGTGCCGGTGACCTACAAGTCGCTGGCGAACAAGGACATGGACGTGTTCCTCGGCAACTGGATGCCGAGCATGGCCAACGACATCAAGCCCTACGCCGACAACGGCAGCGTGGAAACCGTGCGGGCCAACCTCGAAGGCGCCAAGTACACCCTGGCGGTCACCCAGGCGGCCTATGACGGCGGCCTGAAGTCCTTCGCCGACATTTCCAAGTTCGCCGACAAGCTGGACAGCAAGATCTACGGCATCGAGCCGGGCAACGACGGCAACCGTCTGGTCCAGGGCATGCTCGACAAGAACCAGTTCAACCTGGGCAAATTCAAGCTGGTGGAGTCCAGCGAGGCCGGCATGCTCTCGCAGGTCGGACGCGCCGACCGCCGCAACCAGTGGATCGTGTTCCTGGGCTGGGAACCGCATCCGATGAACACCCGCTTCAAGATGAAGTACCTCGAAGGCGGCGATGACGTGTTCGGTCCCAACTACGGCGGCGCGACCATCTACACCAACGTCCGCAAGGGTTACGTCCAGGAGTGCCCGAACGTCGGCAAGCTGCTGACCAACCTGACCTTCACCCTGGAGATGGAAAACAAACTCATGGACGCCGTGCTCAACGGGGGCAAGAAGCCCGAAGAGGCGGCAAAAGCCTGGTTGAAGGACCATCCGGAACTGCTCGACGCCTGGCTCGCCGGCGTGACCACCCGTGACGGCAAACCGGCCTTGGCGGCAGCCAAGGTGGCATTCGCGAAGTAAGTGCCGAAGTAATTGTCGTTGGCCGATTCCTCAAGCTTCTGATGGGCCCGCATTATGTTTCTGACTGACCACAAGCTCCCGCTGGGCGAACACATCGCCGCCTTCGTCGATTGGCTCACCCAGCATGGCGCCGCGTTTTTCGACAAGATCTCCGACACCCTTGAGTTCCTGATTCACGCTGTCACCAACAGCCTGCTCTGGTTCAACCCGCTGGCCCTGATCGCGCTAATGGTCATCCTGGTGTTCTACATCCAGCGCAGCTGGGGGCTGGCGGCGTTCGCGCTGGCCTCGCTGCTGCTGATCCTCAACCTGGGGTACTGGCAGGAGACCATGGAGACCCTGGCGCAGGTGATCTTCGCCACGGTCGTGTGTATCGCCATCGGGGTGCCGCTGGGCATCCTGGCGGCGCACAAGCCCTGGTTCTACACCGCCCTGCGCCCCCTGCTGGACCTGATGCAGACGGTGCCCACCTTCGTCTACCTGATCCCGACCCTGACCCTGTTCGGCCTGGGTGTGGTGCCGGGCCTGATTTCCACGGTGATCTTCGCCATCGCCGCGCCCATCCGCCTGACCTGCCTGGGTATCCAGGACGTGCCGGCGGAGCTGATGGACGCCGGCAAGGCCTTCGGTTGCTCGCGCTGGCAGCTGCTGACCCGTATCGAACTGCCCCACGCCATGCCCAGCATCGGCGCCGGGATCACGCAATGCATCATGTTGTCGCTGTCGATGGTGGTTATCGCCGCGCTGGTGGGTGCCGATGGCCTGGGTAAACCCGTGGTCAACGCGCTCAACACGGCGGACATTTCCCTCGGCTTCGAGGCCGGTCTGGCCATCGTCCTGCTCGCCATCCTGCTCGACCGGGTGTGCAAGCAACGTTCGCTGCGGGGGAGGTAAGCACTATGTCGGCGATTCGATTCGAACATGTGGATGTGATTTTCGGCACCCACACCAAGGAAGCCATCAAGCTGCTGGACCAGGGCATGGGCCGCGAGGAAATCCTCAAGCGCACCGGCCAGGTCCTGGGGGTGGAGGACGCCAACCTCGACGTCAACCGCGGCGAAATCTGCGTGATGATGGGGCTCTCCGGCTCGGGCAAATCCAGCCTGTTGCGCTGCATCAACGGCCTCAACCGGGTCAGCCGCGGCAAGCTCTTGATCGAGCACGAAGGCCAGCAGGTGGATATCGCCAACTGCTCGCCGGCAACGCTCAAGACCATGCGCACCAAGCGCATCGCCATGGTGTTCCAGAAGTTCGCGCTGATGCCCTGGCTGACCGTGGCCGAGAACATCGGCTTCGGCCTGGAGATGCAGGGCCGCCCGGCCAACGAGCGGAAGAAGGTGATCGACGAGAAGCTGGAGCTGGTCGGCCTGTCGCAATGGCGCGACAAGCGTCCGGACTCGCTCTCCGGCGGCATGCAGCAGCGCGTGGGCCTGGCCCGTGCGCTGGCGATGGATGGCGACATCCTGCTGATGGACGAACCCTTCTCCGCGCTGGACCCGCTGATCCGCCAGCAGCTGCAGGATGAGCTGCTGGTGCTGCAACGCCAGCTGCACAAGACCATCGTCTTCGTCAGCCACGACCTGGACGAGGCGCTGAAGATCGGTACGCGCATCGCGATCATGAAGGACGGCCGCATCATCCAGCACGGCAAGCCCGAGGAAATCGTGCTCAGCCCGGCGGACGACTACGTGCGCACCTTCGTCGCCCACACCAACCCGCTCAACGTGCTGTGCGGTTCCAGCCTGATGCGTGGCCTGGACCAGTGCCGCCGCCAGGCCGACGAGGTGTGCTTCGACCAGGGCCGCGACTGCTGGATCGGCCTGACCGAGACGAACCAGATCAAGGCCGCTCGCCAGGGCAGCAACATCATCGACCTGCAGCGCTGGCAGCCGGGCGATGCGGTGGAGAAGCTCAAGCACGAGCCGACCCTGGTGGACGTCAACATCCGCATGCGCGACGCGCTGCAGATCCGCTACCAGACCGGCCACAAGCTGGTGCTGCAGGAACAGAACCGCGTAGTGGGCGTGCTCGGCGACAGCGAGCTGTACCACGCGCTGCTGGGCAAGAACCTGGGCTGACGGGGCTCGGGGCACTCGACGCCGGCTCGCCGAGAGGTGAGCCGGCGTTTTTATTGGTGCGGATGGGGCGGTTTGCGCAGCGTTGCCGGGAATCGCGGACGGAGTCCGCTCCTACAGGCTGAGCCGACGCTGCTTATCGTAGGAGTGGATCTTATCCGCGAAATCCATCGCGGATGACGCTGTTCCCACAGGGAAATGCCCACGCTTTGCGCCCGCGTAGGAGCGGACTCCGTCCGCGATAGCTCAGCATTGGGCCAGGATCGCGGGCATGGCTCGTGGGGGCTTCTCTTCCTACAAGGGCTGGAGCCCTGCGGTCAGTGCTTGAGGTCGGCCAGCCCCTTGAGCAGCGCTTCGTGGAAGCGCTTCGGGTCCTGGATCTGCGGCGCATGGCCGAGGTCGTCGAACTCCACCAGCGTGGCGTTGGGGATCGCCTCGGCGGTCTGCTTGCCCAGCTCGGCGTAGTTGCCCAGCCTGGCCTTCAGCTCGGCTGGCGCGAGGTCCTTGCCGATGGCGGTGTTGTCCCGGGTGCCGATCAGCAGAAGGGTCGGCATCTTCAGCTGGCCGAATTCGTAGACCACCGGCTGGGTGAAGATCATGTCGTAGAGCAGCGCCGAGTTCCACGCCACGCGTTCGTGGCCGGCGCCGTTGAACAGGCCGGCGAGCATGTTCACCCACTTGTCGTACTCCGGCTTCCACTGGCCGGCGTAGTAGGTCGCCTGCTCGTACTGGCGGATGCCTTCGGCGCTGGTCTTGAGCTCGCGCTCGTACCACTGGTCCGGGGTGCGGTAGGGCACGCCCAGGGCCTTCCAGTCCTCAAGGCCGATGGGGTTGACCATCGCCAGCTGCTCCACCTGCTGCGGGTACATCAGCGCGTAGCGGGTGGCGAGCATGCCGCCGGTGGAGTGACCCAGCAGGGTGACCTTGCCGATCTTCAGGTGCTCCAGCAGGGCGTGGGTATTGGTCGCCAGCTGCTGGAAGCTGTACTGGTAGCGCTCGGGCTTGGTGGACTTGCAGAAGCCGATCTGGTCCGGCGCCACCACCCGGTAGCCGGCGTCGCTCAGCGCGGCGATGGTGGATTCCCAGGTGCCGGCGCAGAAGTTCTTGCCGTGCAGCAGCACCACGGTGCGGCCGTTGGGCTGCTTCTTGGGCTTCACGTCGATGTAGGCCATGTGCATGTGGTGGCCCTGGGAGGCGAAGCTGTAGTGACCGACCGGGAAGGCGTACTGGAAGCGCTCCAGCTCCGGGCCGTAGGTGGGCTTGGTTTCGGCGGCGTGCAACGGCAGGGTGGTGGCCAGTAGCAGGGCGGGTAGCCAGCGGCGCATCGGGAGCTCTCCGGGTGGTTTGGGCACGGATCAGACAGCGGCAAAGCCAATAGGTTGGCAGATTTTGCAGCCGGACGCCGCATCGGCTGAGTTCGAAGTGTTCTCGATACCCACGCCGCCGGCCAACCCAGATGCAGGGCGTATGACGCTCCGCGTTATACGCCGTTTGGCCTTGGTATCCGACCACTCCGCGTTCGAACCCGAAGTGCGGTTCCAGGGCGCTTCGAGCATGACCGTGAAGTGGATGATGGCCCGGTGAAACGGCGTACAACCGCTGCCTCAGGCCGCGCTCACGCCGCCGGTGAGCCAGTCGATGAACAGCGAGAACAGCTCAGCCTGGGAGTTGATCTCCAGCTTGGTGTAGAGGTGCTTGCGGTGCATGCGCACCGTTTCCGGGGAGATGTCGAGCACCCGTGCGCTGGACTTCACCGAATGGCCGCGCAGCAGCAGGTGGGCGATTTCCCGTTCGCGTTCGGTCAACAGGTCCGCGCCGAAGTTCATGAAGGCGGCGCGGATGTGCCGGTTCAGCGGTGCCTGCGCCGCTTGTGCACTGCCTTCACCGTGCCCGGCCAGCAGCAGGTCGAGGCCGCCGTTGCGCTCGAACTGACGGATCAGTTCGCGCACCAGTGGCAGGGCGCCGGCCAGCAGGTCCAGCTGGGTCTCGCTGAAGCGTGCGCCGCTGTTGCCCTGGTAGAGGCACAGGGAAACCTTGCGCGCCTCGCCCAGGTCGACGATGAAGTGACAGTCCTCGGTGCAGCCGCAGCGCAGGTAGTAGGTCTTGTAGTACTCGCTGGCGAAGAAGTCGTCCGGGGCGATATCCGCCAGTGGGTAGAAACCTTCGGTGAGGCCGTCTTCCATGGCCAGGCAGAAGGGGTCGAGCAGGTAGCCGCGGGCGTAGTAGCGGTCGATCAGCGCCTCGTGGTGCGCCGGGGCGATGCCGCGCTGGTACAGCGGCTGTGGCGGCTGCCCGCGCTGCTCCAGGCCGAGCATCATCGATTCCACCGGCACCAGGCAGTCCAGCGCCTCGGCCAGGCGTTCGACGAAGGCCACGTCGCCCACGCTGGCCATGGCGCGCGCCAGCCCCGCATGCCAGGCATGCAGGGCTGGTGCGTCGGACGATTCGCTCAGTGCCTGGGATTCGCTCATGTCCGGCAGTCTAAAGGGCTGCCGGGGTGTAGGCAAAATCATCAGTGCCCCGCGTAATCACCGCTGCGCTTGAGGTCTTCAGCCGCTTCGAGGATCGATTCGCGCAGGGTGTCGACGATCTCGTCGACCTGCTCGCGGGTGATGGTCAGCGGCGGCGACATCACGTTCAGGTGCACGATCGGCCGTACCAGCAGGCCGCGGGCCTGGGCGCGCAGGTGGATCTTCTCGCCGATGTTCAGCTCCTCGGGGAACAGCGTCTTGCTGCGCTTGTCGGCGACGAACTCGACGCAGGCCATCAGCTTCTGGCAGCGCACGCTGCCCACCAGCGGCAGCCCGGCCAGTTCCTGCAGACGCTGCTCCAGGTAGGCGCCGACGTCCTTGACGTGCTCCAGCAGGTTCTCGCGCTCGATGATCTCGATGTTCTTCAGCGCCGAGACGCAGCTCACCGGGTGTCCGCTGTAGGTGAAACCGTGGGCGAAGCAGCGGCCCTGGTCGGCTTCGGCGATCACCTTCCAGATGCGCTCGGAGAAGATGCACGCACCCAGCGGCAGGTAGCCGGAGGTCAGGCCCTTGGCGGTGGTGATGATGTCCGGCTGCATGCCGAACACGTCCTCGGAGGCGAAGAAGGCGCCGAGGCGGCCGAAGGAGGTCACCACTTCGTCGGCGACGTAGAGGACGTCGTACTGCTGGCACACCTCCCACATGCGCTTGTGGTAGCCCTTGGGCGGGATGATCACGCCGCCCGAGCCCATGATCGGTTCGGCGAAGAAGGCCGCCACCTTGTCTGCGCCCAGCTCGAGGATCTTGTCCTCGAATTCCTTCACCAGGAATTCGAGGAAGTCGCCTTCGGTCATCCCTTCCGGCGCGCGGTAGGGGTTCGGGCAGGAAATGTGGTGGATGACGTCCTTGAGGAAGTCGAACTCGGCCGGGTGGTCGGCGACCTTGCCGCCCAGGGACATGGTGAGGAAGGTCGAGCCGTGGTAGGCGTTGACCCGGCTGATGATGTGCTTCTTCTCACGCTTGCCGCGGCAGTTCTGGTAGTACTGGATCAGCCGGTAGGCGGTGTCCACGGCGGTGGAGCCGCCGGTGGTGAGGAACACATGGTCGAGGTCGCCCGGCGCCAGTTGCGCGAGCTTCTCGCAGAGCTGGATGGCGGTGACGTTGGCCATGTCGCAGAAGGGGTTGGAGTAGGCCAGCCGGCGCACCTGCTCGGCGATGGCGTCGGCCATTTCCGTGCGGCCCAGGCCGATGTTGGTGCACCACATGCCGCCCACGGCATCCAGGTAGCGATTGCCCTTGGTGTCGTAGATATAGGCGCCCTCGCCGGCGGCGATGTTCAGCGCACCGTTGACACGGTGATCGTCGAACACGTGGTAGCCGTGCACGTAGTGGGCTTTGTCGGCGGCGACCAGCTGCTCGTCGTTGAACTGGGCGAAGAAGGCTGGGGTTGGGGTGGTCATCGTCTGTACCTCGAAATTACGGTTCGTCGTGCGAGTCCTTGCCCTCTCCCTGACCCTCTCCCTGAAGGGAGAGGGGACCGTTCGGAGTACTCGGTGACTACGAAGGTCATTGCGGGCCCGCTGCCAGCGGGGCATCAGGAAGATGACTTCCATGAACCCTGCTGCGGGCTGCCCCCTCTCCCTTCAGGGAGAGGGCTGGGGAGAGGGGGCTTTGGGACTGACTGATCAGGTTCCGGTTTTCACCGCAGCCCAGGTGCGGGTGATCAGGCGAGTGGCCTTGGGGTTCTGCACCTTCTGGGTGAACAGCCGGGCGCGGGTCTCGGCGTCGGGATAGATCGCCGGGTCGTTGCGCACTTCGGCGGTGAGCATGGGTTTGGCGGCGGCGTTGCTCGAGGCATAGCGGATGTAGTCGCTGACGGCTGCGGCCACCTTGGGCTGGAGCATGTACTCGATGAACTTGTGGGCGTTGGCCACATGCGGCGCATCGGCCGGGATGTAGAAGTCATCGAACCAGATCAGCGAGCCTTCCTTGGGCACGAAGTAGCCCAGCTTCACCTTGGCGCCGGCCTCGTCGGCGCGGGCCTGGGCGGTGGCGTAGTCGCCGGACCAGGTCATGGCCATGCACTGGTCGCCGTTGGCCAGGCCGTTGAGGTAGCTGGTGGAGTCGAACTTGCGGATGTACGGACGGATCGACTGCAGCAGGTCCTGGGCGGCCTTCAGGTCCTCGGGCAGGGCGCTGTTGGGGTCGCGCTTGAGGTAGGCCAGGGCCAGGGGGATCACGTCGGTGGGCGAGTCGATGATGGTCACCCCGCAATCGCGAATTTCGACACGATCTTCGGATCGAACAGCATCGCCAGCGAGCCGATGGGCGCGTCGGGCATGCGCTGCTTGATCTTGTCGATGTTGTAGGTGATGCCGTTGCTGCCCCAGGTATAAGGCGCCGAGTACTGCACGCCCGGATCGTAGTGATCCAGGTGCTTGAGCACCTCGGGGTCGAGGTTGTTCCAGCTCGGCAGCCTGGACTTGTCCAGCGGCTGGAACACGCCCGCTTTCAGCAGCGGCGGCACCAGGGCGGCATTCAGTACCACCAGGTCGTAGCCGGAGCGGCCGGGCAGCAGCTTGCCCTGCACGGTCTCATAGGAGTCGAAGGTGTCGTAGACCACCTTGATGCCGGTGGCCTTCTCGAAGTCGGCGATGGTGTGTTCGCCGATATAGTCGGACCAGTTGTACAGCCGCAGCGTATTGGCGCTACTGCTGTCTTCCCCGTGGCCCAGCGCCGGCAAGGTCGCCAGCGCCGCGCTCAATACTGCAGCGAGGGTCTTCTGCATGTCAGTCCACCTGTTGTTGTTGTGTTCGCTGATGGGGCCACTCTCGGCCACACCCGGTTGGCGGACCATTCCCCGAACGGGTAGGTAGGGTCTGTTACTGTGTCAGCACCCGTGTCGAAACGACCGCAGACCCCGGGGCTGGCATCTTGTCGAACAATCGTTCAAATTCTCCCCATACCCCACTCGGAATCACAGGAATGAACCAGGAAGTCCGCTTTTCCCGACTGGAGCCCGAACAGCGCAAGGCGTTGCTGATCGAGGCGACGCTCGCCTGCCTGAAGCGCCATGGCTTCCAGGGTGCGTCGATCCGCAAGATCTGCGCCGAGGCCGGGGTCTCGGTGGGGCTGATCAACCACCACTATTCGGGCAAGGACGAATTGGTGGCCGAGGCCTACCTGACCGTCACCGGACGGGTGATGCAACTGCTGCGCGAGGCCATCGCCGAGGCGGCGCCCGATGCCCGTGCGCGGCTGTCGGCGTTCTTCCGTGCGTCGTTCTCCGCCGAACTGCTCGACCCGCAGCTGCTGGATGCCTGGCTGGCGTTCTGGGGCGCGGTAAAGACCGCCGAGGAAATCAACAAGGCGCACGACCATTCCTACGGCGAGTACCGCTCGTTGCTGGCGCAGGCGCTGAATGAGCTGGCGAAGGAGCAGGGCTGGTCCGACTTCGATGCCGACCTCGCCGCCATCGCCCTGAGCGCCCTGCTCGATGGCCTGTGGCTGGAGTCCGGCCTGAACCCCAATACCTTCACCCCGGAGCAGGGCGTGCAGATCTGCGAAGCCTGGGTGGATGGCCTGCAGCACGGCGGCCGGCAGCGCTTCAGCCGTGCGGCGGCGGCCTGTTGATCGATTGTTCAGTGGCCGGTAACCTGCTGCCTCCGCAGGACCGGTCCTTCAGACCTCTCTAGACTAATAACAAGAATTGCCCCGCACACAGCGGTGGCGTCAGCAGGGTATTGCGATGACTTCCCGTGTACTGATCGTCGACGACGATCCGGTGGTTCGCGAGCTCCTCCAGGCTTACCTCGGCGAGGAAGGCTACGACGTGCTCTGCGCGGGCACCGCCGAACAGGCCGAGGCGCACCTGGCCGAGGCCGAGCAGGCCGAACAGCCCATCGACCTGGTGATGCTCGACATCCGCCTGCCCGGCAAGGACGGCCTGACCCTGACCCGTGAGCTGCGCGTGCGCTCGGAGGTCGGCATCATCCTGATCACCGGTCGCAACGACGACATCGACCGCATCGTCGGCCTGGAATGCGGCGCCGACGACTATGTGATCAAGCCGCTCAACCCGCGCGAGCTGGTGTCTCGGGCGAAGAACCTGATCCGTCGCGTGCGCCACGCCCGTCAGGGCCCGGCTACCCAGCCGGCGCGGCAGAACCACAAGCGCTTCGCCCACTGGACGCTCGACCCCGACCGCCGCCGCCTGATCGACCGCGACGGCAACGAAACCCCGCTGACCCACGGCGAGTTCCAGCTGCTCTGCGTGTTCCTGCGCAACACCGGCCACACCCTCAGTCGCGACCAGCTGATGGACCAGATCCGCAACCGCGAATGGCTGCCCAACGACCGCTCCATCGACGTGCTGGTCGGCCGCCTGCGCCGCAAGCTGCGCGACGACCCGGCCGAGCCCGAGCTGATCATCACCATCCACGGCGCCGGCTACCTGTTCACCGCCACGCCTGTCGATGCCTGAGTTGGATCGATGATTTCAGGGGGCGTAGGACAGTCCCCTCTCCCTTCAGGGAGAGGGCTAGGGAGAGGGCAATCGCCTCGCCGCTATCTCCAGCAGCTATTCGCTTTGTTCGCTCTGGCATTTTCTGCCATCACCCAAGCCGCCCAACCCATCCGCTACTGCGATTACCCCGTATACCCGCCCATCTCCTGGAGCGACGGCCATGAGGTGCGTGGCCTGGCGCCGCAGACCGTGCGCAGCGTGCTCGGCGAGCTGGGCTACGAGGTGCGGACCGTGGTGCTGGGCAACTGGAAGCGCTGCCTGCTGGACGCCGCCGAAGGCCGCGTCGATGTGGTGCTTGCCTACCAGACGCCGCAGCGCGACGGCGGCCTGGTGTTCTCCCGCGTGCCGGTGCTGCGCGAGGAAGTGGCGATCTTCTACAACCGCCGCAAGCCGGTGCGCTTCGACCAGCTGGGCGACCTCGCCCACTACCGGGGCGGGCTGCTGTTCGGCGAAAGCTACGGGCCGGCGTTCGACCGCCTCATCGCCGAGCATGGCAACGTCGAATGGGTCTCCGACAGCCGGCAGAACTTCGGCAAGCTGATCCGCCAGCGCATCGACTTCATCGCCCATGAGCGGCGTACCGGCACCCTGTTCGTCGAGCAGTTGGCCGGCGGCGAGGACATCGCCGCGCTGCCCCGGCCGCTGACCGTGGATTACTTGCGCATCGCCGTGTCGCGCCATTCGCCGCTGGCCGCGCGGATGAACGAGATCGACGCGGCATTGAAGAAACGCGTGGACGACGGCAGCGTGGCGCGCTGGCTGGACGACAGCGAACGTGGCTACCGGGCCATGCTCGCCGGCGACGGGGTGCCGCGTTGAAACTGCCCGGCGGCCTGGCCCGGCGCCTGCTGCTGCGGGTGTTGCTGTTCAGCCTGTGCTTCACCGTGCTGGCCAGCGCCGTGCAGCTGTACTTCGAATACCGCCGCGAGATGCGTGACATCGATGCGCGCCTGGAACTGATCCGCGTCGGCTACCTGGCCAGCTTCGAACGCAGCCTCTGGGACCTCAACCAGGAGCAGCTCAACGTGCAGTTGCACGGCCTGGCCGACTTCCCCGACATCGCCCAGGTGCGCCTGCGCAGCGTCGACTTCAACCTGGCGCAGGACGCCGAGGTGAAGCACGGCCCGTTCCGCGTCGAGCACTACGCCCTGGCCTTCCAGCCGCCGGATGGCGAGCGCCGCGCCCTGGGTGAACTGGAAATCAGCATCGACCTCGGCGCGGTCTACCGTCGCCTGCTGCACGGCGGCCTGACCAACCTGCTGTGGATGGGCGCGTTCCTCTGCGGCCTGGCGGTGGCGCTGAGCTGGCTGTTCCACAGCCTGGTCACCCGCCACCTGCGCGCCATGGCCGACTTCGTCCGCGGCCTCACCGGCGGCGACCTGCAGACCGAGCTGGCGCTGCACAAGCGTCGTCATGAGGACGAGATCGACACCGTCGCCGACGCCCTCGACGACCTGCGCCGCGCCCTGCGCGCCGAGCTGCGGCGCCGCGAGGCCGACCGCGCCGCCCTGCAGAGCAAGCGCGACGAGCTGCAACGCCGGGTCGAGCGGCGCACCGCCAGCCTGCGCCGTGCCAAGGAGGACGCCGAGGAGGCCAACCGCGCCAAGAGCCGCTTCCTCGCCACCATGAGCCACGAAATCCGCACGCCGCTCAACGGCATCCTCGGCATGGCCGAACTGCTGCGCGCCGCGCCCCTGGGTGAACAGGACCGGCGCCGGTTGCAGGCGCTGTCCACAGCCGGCGAGGGGCTGCTGGCGATCCTCAACGAGGTGCTGCACTTCGCCAAGCTGGAGGACGGCGCCAGCCAGCCGGAGCCGGTGGACTTCTCCCTGCGCCGCCTGCTGGACGACGTGGTGACCCTGCTGGAGCCGCGTGCCGAAGGCAACGGCATCTGCCTGCGCCTGCGCGTCGACCCGCAGGTGCAGGACGCCTGCCGGGGCGCCGAACAGTTCCTGCGCCAGGTGCTGAGCAACCTGCTGGCCAACGCGGTGAAGTTCACCGAGGACGGCGAGGTGCTGCTGGAGGTGACGCTGCTGGAACGCGGCGAGGCCTGGCAGCGCCTGCGTTTTGCGGTGATCGACGATGGCATCGGCATCTCCGCCGAGCAGCAGGAGAAGATCTTCCAGCGCTTCACCCAGGCCAGCGACGAGGTGGCGCGGCGCTACGGCGGCACCGGGCTGGGGCTGGCGATCAGCAAGCGCCTGGTGGAGGCCATGGGCGGCGAGATCGGCGTGGAAAGCCTGGAGGGCGAGGGCAGCACCTTCTGGTTCGAGATCGTGCTGGCGCCGGGAGATGTCCCGCGCGCTCCGCAGGTGGACGAACCGAAGCTGGCGCTGGAGGTGCTGCTGGTGGAGGACGTCGCGCTCAACCGCGAGGTCGCCCAGGGGCTGCTGGAGCGCGACGGTCATCATGTCTATCTCGCCGACGACGCCGAACCTGCCCTGGCGCTCACGGCCGAGCGCGCCTTCGACCTGATCCTGCTGGACATGCACCTGCCGGGCATGACCGGCCTCGACCTGTGCCGGGCGATCCGCAAGCAGCCCAACGGGCTCAACGCCACCACGCCGATCCACGCCTTCACCGCCAGCGTGCAGCCGGGGATGGTTCGCCGTTACTTCGAAGCGGGTATGCAGGGCGTACTGGGCAAGCCGCTGCGCCTGGATGACCTGCGCCGGGCGTTGTCCGGGGTGGCGTCCGCGCCTGTGCCGGAGGCTGTGGATAACGGGCCGCTGGACCGCCAGGTGCTCGATACCCATCGTCGTCTGCTGGGCGAGCACAAGCTGAACGAACTGCTCGCCAGTCTGTGGAAGCTGCTCGACGAGCAGTGGCCGCTGTTGCTGGAAGCCTTGCGGCAGGAGGACGCCGTGGAGGTCGCCAGTCTGGCGCATCGGTTGGCGGGGAGCTGCCGGTCGATGGGCTTGCGCGGGTTGGGGGATGGCCTGGGCGAGCTGGAGCAGGCGGCGTTGGCGGGGGATTCTCTCGGTGACTGGGCTGAGCGGTTGGAGCGGGAGAGGGGCGTTGCCTCTGAACTTTTGAAGGGCGCCCAGGCGTAGTTCCTGCGTGGGTGAGGGGGATTCCTCCGCTCCGGGTCATCCGCGGGCAGCGAACCCTGTAGGAGCGAGCTTGCTCGCGAACCCGCCCAACCCCGTCATAGCCGGCTGAATCCGTTCGCGAGCAAGAACTAGGCGTCCCCCTCGGTCCTACGAAAATCAAAAGCCTGAAACTCCCGCCCCACGCGCTCCGCACAAAATCCTTACAACTTCCTACAACTTCGATCCGCCCGAACAACGGCGTCTTACATCGCCTTCCAATAATCCGGTGGCATCCGTGCCCGAGCCACGGCCTCTGATTGATTGGAGATAACAATAATGATCCAACGTAGAGTTCCGCTCAGCCGCGCCCGCCGTTCCCTGGAGGTGCGCCATGTCTGAGTCGCAAGAGAAGATCCAGCTCACCCGCGCGCTGAAGAGCCGCCACATCTTCATGCTGTCCCTGGGCGGCGTGATCGGCACCGGCCTGTTCATGGGCTCGGGCGTCACCATCGGCTCCGGCGGCCCCATGGGCGCCATCCTCGCCTACCTGGTCGCCGGCCTGCTGATGTACCTGGTGATGGTCTGCCTGGGCGAGCTGTCCGTGCAGATGCCGGTCTCCGGCTCCTTCCAGGCCCATGCCACGCGCTTCATCGGTCCGGCCACCGGCTTCATGATCGGCTGGGTCTACTGGATGAGCTGGGCCTCCACCGTCGGCCTGGAATTCACCGCCGCCGGCATGCTGATGACCCGCTGGTTCCCCGACGTGCCGATCTGGATCTGGTCGGGCTTCTTCGTGGTCGTGCTGTTCTCCCTCAACGCCCTGGCCACCCGCGCCTTCGGTGAGGCCGAGTACTGGTTCTCGGGCATCAAGGTCGCCGCCATCCTGGCCTTCATCGTGGTCGGCCTGCTGGTGATCTTCGGCGCCATCCCGCTGAGCGATGGCACCGCCGCGCCGGGGCTGCACAACCTGGTCAGCGACGGCCTGTTCCCCAACGGCCTGTCCGCCGTGTTCGCGGTGATGATGACGGTGGTCTACGCCTTCCAGGGCTGCGAGATCATGGGCGTCGCCGCCGGCGAGACCGACCAGCCGGAAAAGAGCATCCCGCGCGCCGTGCGCAACGTGGTGTTCCGCGTGCTGATCTTCTACGTGCTGGCGATCGTCGTGCTGTCCTGCATCGTGCCGTGGAAGCAGGCCGGCCTGATGGAAAGCCCCTTCGTGCAGGTGTTCGACATGGTCGGCATTCCCTACGCCGCCGATCTGATGAACTTCGTGATCCTCACCGCCATCCTGTCCGTGGGCAACTCCGGCCTCTACGCGTCCACCCGCATCCTCTGGGCCATGTCCAAGACCGGCATGGCGCCGCGCAAGCTGTCCCAGCTGAGCGCCCGCGGCGTGCCGCTCTACGCGCTGCTGATCAGCCTGGCCTTCGCCCTGCTGTCGCTGCTGACCAGCATCGTCGCCGCCGACACCCTGTTCATGGTGCTGATGGCGGTGAGCGGGATGTCCGGCACCGTCACCTGGATCGTCATCGCCTACGCCCAGTACCGCTTCCGTCGTGAGCACATGGCCAAGGGCGGCACCGTGGCCGACCTGAAGTACGCCGCACCGCTGTTCCCGCTGATCCCGCTGGCGTGCATCGCGATCTGCTGCTCGCTGTTCGTGTTCCTCGCCCTGGACCCGACCCAGCGTCCGTCGCTGTACTGGGGCTTCGGCTTCATGGCGGCCTGCTACCTGGCCTACTACGCGCTCAAGCGCAAGCGCGGCCAGGTGCTGACCGATGAGGCGGTGCCGAGCATCGGTTGAGTCTGACTGCACCGGAAAAGCCCCGCATTGCGGGGCTTTTTCTTTGGCTCTTGGTCTTGGGCTCTTCGTAGGAGCGAGCTTGCTCGCGAACCTACCCAGCTCCGGAGTCGCCGGGACGTCCGTTCGCGAGCAAGCTCGCTCCTACAGGTACTCCACCCGTCCCATCTCTTGCTGAACAATTGTTCAAAGTTGTAACAAGCCCGCCCGCCAAGCCCCCGCAAAACCCCTCAACCCCCGCACCGAGCGGCCTTCCGCCGCTGCCAGGGGCGTTACAAGCCCCCCATTCGGGTGGATTGCCGCCTTACTGAACACTTGTTTAGTATTGGCTCCAACGCCTCAACACAATCGTCTACAAGAATGAGGGCCGCATGACTCAAGCATCCCCGCTCAGCCGGGTCCAGGACGGCATCGCCTGGATCACCCTGAACCGTCCCGAGCAGCGCAACGCGCTGGACATCCCGACGCTCAAGAACCTGCACGCCCTGCTCGACGCCCACGAGGCGGACCCGGCGGTGCGCGTCATCGTGCTCACCGGCCAGGGTCGCAGCTTCTGCGCGGGCGCCGACCTCGCCGAATGGGCCGAGGCCGAGGCGCGCGGCGAGCTGGAAACCTACGGCTGGACCGAAACCGCCCACGCCCTGATGCGCCGCCTGTACAGCCTGGACAAGCCGACCATCGCCGCCGTCAACGGCACCGCCGTCGGTGCCGGGATGGACCTGACCCTGTGCTGCGACTTCCGCGTCGTCGGCGCCTCCGCCCGCTTCAAGGCCGGCTACACCGGCATGGCCTACTGCCCGGACGCCGGCGCCAGCTGGCACCTGCCGCGCCTGATCGGCAGCGAAGCGGCCAAGCGCCTGCTGTTCCTCGACGAACTGTGGAACGCCGAGCGCGCCCTGAGCGCCGGCCTGGTCAGCGAAGTGGTCGCCGATGAACAACTGCTGGAACACGTCGGTGAATTCGCCGCGCGCCTGGCCGCCGGCCCGACCTTCGCCTTCGCCCAGACCAAACGCCTGATGCGCGACGGCGCCGCCCGCACCCTGGCCCAGCAACTGGAGGCCGAACAGGCCGCCGGCCTGCTCTGCGGTCGCAGTGAAGATGCCGCCGAGGCGCTGCGCGCCGTGGCCGAAAAACGCTCCCCCCAATTCAAAGGCCGCTAACGGCTGCAGGTGATGTGATGGATTTCCAACTGACCCAGGAACAGGAAATGCTCGTCGAGGCGGTCAAGGCTTTCGTCGAGAAAGAACTGCTGCCCTACGAAGAAGAAGTGGACCGCGCCGACGCGGTGTCCCCGGAGCTGGCCGCACAGATTCGCGGCAAGGCCCTGGCGGCCGGCTTCTATGCCTTCAACATGCCCGAGGAAGTCGGCGGCGGCGGTCTGGACTACCTGTCCCAGGCGCTGGTCGAGCGCGAGCTGTCCAAGGTCTCCTGGGCGCTGCACGTGTTCGTCGCGCGTCCGTCGAAGATCCTCATGGCCTGCAAGGGCCAGCAGATCCAGGACTACCTGCTGCCGGTGGTGCAGGGCGAGAAGATCGACTGCTTCGCCCTCACCGAGCCGGGCGCCGGCTCCGACGCCAACTCGATCAAGACCCGCGCCGTGCGTGACGGCGAGGACTTCGTGATCAACGGCTCCAAGCACTTCATCAGCCACGCCGGCCACGCCGACTTCGCCATCGTCTTCGCGGTGACCGACACCTTCGAGCGCAACGGCAAGAAGCGCAACGCCGTGACCGCCTTCCTGGTGGACAAGGGCACCCCGGGCATGACCGTACGCCGCGGCCCGAAATGCGTGAGCAACAAGGGCTACCACACCTACGAAATTTTCTTCGACGACTGCCGCGTGCCGGCCTCCAAGGTCCTCGGCGAAGTCGACAAGGGCTGGGAAGTGGCCAACGCCTGGCTCACCGCCGGCCGCGTGATGGTCGCCGCCAACTGCGTAGGCCAGGCCCAGCGCGCGCTGGACCTGGCGCTGCAGTGGTCGGCCGACCGCAAGCAGTTCGGCCAGGCCATCGGCAGCTACCAGGGCATCTCCTTCAAGCTCGCCGACATGGCCACGCAGATTCGCGCCGCCGAGCTGATGACCCTGCACACCGCCTGGAAGATGGACCGCGGCAGCATGACCGACGGCGAGGCTGGCATGGCCAAGCTGTTCGCCAGCGAAGTGCTGGGCAAGGTCGCCGACGAGACCGTACAGATCTTCGGCGGCATGGGCCTGATGGACGAGGGCCCGGTGGAGCGCATCTGGCGTAACGCGCGCATCGAGCGCATCTGGGAAGGCACCTCGGAAATCCAGCGCCACATCATTTCCCGCGAACTGCTGCGGCCATTGCTGCGCTGACTCTCGGTGCTATTCGGGGAAGACGGGCTTGTGCTGAAACCCCCTCTCCCCAGCCCTCTCCCTGAAGGGAGAGGGGGCAAGAGCGATTCGGCGCGTGGGCTGGCACCAGGCGCTGAAGGATGACCCTGAAAGCTCCCCTCTCCCTTCAGGGAGAGGGGTTGGGGGAGAGGGCGCAGGCCCGTACGAGACCCGACATGAAAAGAGAAAACCTCCAGCGCCTGCTGGCGCCCCGGCACCTGGCCTTCATCGGCGGCCGCAGCATGGCGCGTGCGCTCAAGCGCTGCGCCGAAGGCGGCTTCGACGGCCAGATGTGGCTGGTCAACCCGCAATATGACGAACTCGAAGGCGTGCCCTGCGTGCGCAGCATCGCCGAGATGCCCGAAGGCCCGGATGCGGTGTTCATCGCCACCAACCGCGACCTGACCGTACAGGCCGTGGCCGAACTGGCCGCGAAAGACGCCGGCGGCGCCATCTGCTACGCCTCCGGTTTCGCCGAGACCGGCGCCGAGGGCGAAGCGCTGCAGCGCCGCCTGCTCGCCAGCGCCGGCGACATGGCCCTGCTCGGCCCCAACTGCTACGGCCTGCTCGATTACCTGCACGGCGCAGCGCTGTGGCCGGTGGCCCACGGCGGGCACCTGGTGGAGAAGGGCGTGGCCGTGCTCACCCAGAGCGGAAACTTCGCCTACAACCTGTCCATGAGCGACCGCTCGCTGCCCATCGCCTACATGGCCTCGGTGGGCAATCAGGCGCAGCTGGGCGTGGCCGAACTGATGGACGTGCTGCTCGACGAGCCGCGCGTCACCGCCATCGGCCTGCACCTGGAAGGCCTGAAGAACGTCCCCGGCTTTGCCCGCGCCGCCTACAAGGCGCTGCAGAAAGGCATCCCGGTGATTGCCCTGAAGACCGGCGTTTCCGAGATCGGCGCCGAGCTCGCGCTCAGCCACACCAGCTCCCTGGCCGGTTCCGACGCGCTGTACGACGCACTGTTCGACCGCCTCGGGGTGATCCGCGTCAGCGGTCCGGTGAGCTTCATCGAAACCCTCAAGGCTGCCGCCTGCGGCAACCTGCCGGCCGGCCCGAGCCTGGCCGCGCTGGCCTGCTCCGGCGGCGACGCCGGGCTGATCGCCGACTACTCCGAGCGTAACGGCCTGACCCTGCCCAAGCTGGTCGACGCGCAGCGCGCGGAGCTGGCCCAGGTGCTGCCGGACTACGCCAACATCGCCAACCCGCTGGACTTCACCACCGCCATCTGGGGCGACGGGCCGGCACTGGAGCGCATGCTCGACAGCGCGCTGCAGACCGATGCCGATGCCGCCCTGCTGGTGCTGGACTACCCCGGTGAAGAGACCGGCGAGCGCCCGCAGTGCGACCTGCTGCTGGAGCTGTACTGCGCCGCGCTGGAGCGCCACGGCAAGGTGGGCTTCATCGCCTCGGCATTGCCGGAGTTGCTGCCCAAGCATGCCCGCGAACTGCTGCACTCCCACGGCGTCGCCGCACTGCAAGGTGTGGAAGACGGTCTCGCCGCCTGGGGTCGTATCGCCCATTACCGTCAGCGCCGCGAAACACTGCTGGCCCGTGGCGAGGCAGCCCTGGTGCCGCTCTGCCCACAGGCCATCGACGGCGAAGGCCGCCTGCTGGACGAATGGAATTCCAAGCAGGCGCTGAAGCCCTTCGGCCTGCCGCTGCCGCGCGCCGCGCTGAGCACCCCGGCCCAGGCCCGCGAAGCGGCCGCCGACGTGGGTTTCCCGCTGGCGCTGAAAGTGGTCAGCGCGCAGTTGCCGCACAAGACCGAAGCCGGCGGCGTGGCGCTCAACCTGCGCAACGAGGCGGCGCTGGAAGCCGCGCTGTTCGACATGCGCGAAAACATCGCCCGTCATGCGCCGGGCGTGCCCTTCGACCAGGTGCTGCTGGAGAGCATGGCCAACCCGCCGCTGGCCGAGCTGATCGTCGGCATCAAGCGCGAGAACGGCTTCGGCCTGGCGCTGGTGCTGGGCGCCGGCGGGATTCTCGTCGAGCTGCTCAAGGACAGCCGCAGCCTGCTGCTGCCGACCACCGATGCGGCGATCCGCGATGCCCTGCTGAGCCTGCGCAGCGCGCCGCTGCTCACCGGCTTCCGCGGCCGCCCGGCGGTGAACCTGGAGGCGCTGGTGGAAGCCATCCGTGCGGTGGCCGACTACGCCTGCGAGCACGTGGACAACCTGCTGGAACTGGATGTGAACCCACTGCTGGCGGACGCCGAAGGCGCCGTGGCGGTGGATGCGCTGATCCGCACCGCCGGGTGATCGGCAGCAGGACCTGAAGGAAGAACACGAACGCTCCCCTCTCCCGCTTGCGGGAGAGGGGCTGGGGGAGAGGGTGGTGGGCCCGGAACTCGGTGCCACCGACAAGAGCCCCTCTCCCCAGCCCTCTCCCTGAAGGGAGAGGGAGCAAAAGCGGCGCACGCCGGAGACTCGGCGTGAGCCCCAACGAGTAGCGCGAATAACCGCTCGCAGTTATCCGCCGAAGAACCATTCGGGAGATCGTTCATGCAAAACGACAAAACCCTCACCGGCGGCCAGGCCCTGGTCCGCCTGCTGGCCAACTACGGCGTCGACACCGTGTTCGGCATTCCCGGTGTGCACACCCTGGAGCTTTACCGTGGCCTGCCCGGCAGCGGTATCCGCCACGTGCTGACCCGTCACGAGCAGGGCGCCGGCTTCATGGCCGACGGCTACGCGCGCGTCAGCGGCAAGCCGGGCGTGGCCTTCATCATCACCGGCCCCGGCGTGACCAACGCCGCCACCGCCATTGGCCAGGCCTACGCCGACTCCATCCCGATGCTGGTGATCTCCAGCGTCAACCACACCGCCAGCCTGGGCAAGGGCTGGGGCTGCCTGCACGAGACCCAGGACCAGCGCGCCATGACCGCGCCGATCACCGCGTTCTCCGCCGTGGCGCTGACCCCGGAAGACCTGCCCGAACTGATCGCCCGCGCCTACGCCGTGTTCGACAGCGAGCGTCCGCGCCCGGTGCACATCTCCGTGCCGCTGGACGTGCTCGCCGCGCCCATCGCCCGCGACTGGACCCACGAAGTCGTCCGCCGCGCCGGTCGTGGCCAGCCCAGCAGCGAAGCGCTCCAGCAGGCTGTGGATAAACTCAAGGCCGCGCAGCGTCCGATGATCATCGCCGGCGGCGGCGCGCTGCACGCCGCCGACGCCCTGGCCGCGCTGAGCGAGCGCCTGGCCGCGCCGCTGTTCACCAGCGTCGCCGGCAAGGGCCTGCTGGCGCCGGAAGCACCGCTGTCCGCCGGCGCCACCCTGTGCACCCAGGCCGGTTGGGACATGATCGCCGAGGCCGACGTGGTCCTGGCCATCGGCACCGAAATGGCCGACACCGACTTCTGGCGCGACCGCCTGCCGGTCACCGGCGAGGTGATCCGCGTCGACGTCGACTCGCGCAAGTTCAACGACTTCTACCCGAGCGCCGTGGCGCTGCTGGGCGACTCCAAGGCCACCGCCGAAGCGCTGCTCGCCGCGCTGCCCAGCGCCACCCGTGACGCCGCCAAGGCGCAGTCGCGGATCGCCGAGCTGCGCGCGCAGATCGATGCCGGCCACGCGCCGCTGCAACTGATCCACAAGTCGATCCTGGAGCGCATCGCCAAGGCCCTGCCGGACAACGCCTTCATCGCCAGCGACATGACCCAGCTGGCCTACAGCGGCAACTACCTCTACCCGAGCAAGGCCCCGCGCGGCTGGCTGCACCCCACCGGCTACGGCACCCTCGGCTACGGCGTGCCCGCCGGCATCGGCGCCAAGTTCGGCGCGCCGGAGCGTCCGGGCCTGGTGCTGGTGGGCGATGGCGGCTTCCTCTACACCGCCCAGGAACTGGCCACCGCCACCGAGGAGCTGGATAGCCCGCTGGTGGTGCTGCTGTGGAACAACGACGCGCTGGGGCAGATCCGCGACGACATGATCGGCCTCGACATCGAGCCCATCGGCGTCCTACCGCGCAACCCGGACTTCGCCCTGCTCGGCCGCGCCTACGGCTGCGAAATGCGCCAGCCGCAGAGCCTGGAAGAACTGGAGCGCGACCTGCGCGCCGGCTTCGCCCATCCGGGCGTGACCCTGATCGAGCTGAAACACGCCTGCGCCAAGTAGGTCCGTCGTACTCGCCGGGGCCGCGCAGGCTCCGGCGTGGTCACTGAGCATTCGAGCCTGTTGCCACCCGTGCCGGCAGGCTCCAAGGAGATTCCCATGCGCTATTCCAACTTCACCCAACGCATCGCCGGCGACGGCGCCGCCGCCTGGGACATCCACTACCGCGCCCTGGCGCGCATGGAGCAGGGCGACGACATCCTCCTGCTGTCGGTGGGCGACCCGGACTTCGACACTCCGGTGCCCATAGTGCAGTCGGCCATCGACAGCCTGCTGGCCGGCAACACCCACTACGCCGACGTGCGCGGCAAGCGCTCGCTGCGCGAAGCCATCGCCCGCCGCCACACCCAGCGCAGCGGCCAGGCCGTCTCCGCCGACGAGGTCGTGGTGCTGGCCGGCGCGCAGTGCGCGCTCTATGCCGTGGCGCAGTGCGTGCTCAATCCGGGCGATGAAGTCATAGTCGCCGAGCCGATGTACGTCACCTACGAAGCGGTGTTCGGCGCCTGTGGCGCCAAGGTCATCCCGGTGTCGGTACGTTCCGAGCACGGCTTCCGCGTGCAGGCCGAGGACGTCGCCGCGCTGATCACCCCGCGCACCCGCGCCCTGGCCATCAACAGCCCGCACAACCCCTCCGGCGCCAGCCTGCCGCGCGCCACCTGGGAGAAGCTGGCCGAGCTGTGCGTAAAAAATGACCTGTGGATGATTTCCGACGAGGTCTACAGCGAACTGCTGTTCGACGGCGAGCACATCAGCCCCGCCAGCCTGCCGGGCATGGCCGAGCGCACCGCGACCCTCAACAGCCTGTCGAAATCCCACGCCATGACCGGCTGGCGCGTGGGCTGGGTCGTGGGCCCGAAGGAACTCTGCACCCACCTGGAAAACCTTGCCCTGTGCATGCTCTACGGCTCGCCGGACTTCATCCAGGACGCCGCCTGCACCGCGCTGGAAGCCCGGCTGCCGGAACTGGACGCGATGCGTGAGGCCTACCGCCAGCGCCGCGACCTGGTGCTCGACTGCCTGGCCGATTGCGTCGGCGTGCGTGCCCTGCGTCCGGACGGTGGCATGTTCGTGATGGTGGATATCCGCGCCACCGGCCTCTCCGCCCAGGAATTCTCCGACCTGCTGCTGGACCGCCACGGCGTCTCCGTGCTCGCCGGCGAGGCCTTCGGCCCCAGTGCCGCCGGGCACATCCGCCTCGGTCTGGTACTTGGCGCCGAGCCGCTGCGCGAAGCCTGCCGCCGCATCGCCCTGTGTGCCGCCGAGCTGCTCAAGGAGAAGCGTTATGCATGACCGCCTGCAGCTGTATATCGACGGCGCCTGGGTGGCGCCGCAAGGCCAGGGTCTGGCCGAGGTGCAGAACCCGGCCACCGAGGAATGCGTTGGCCGCGTCCCGCTGGGCGGCGAAGCCGACGTGAAGCGCGCGGTGGACGCCGCGCGCCGTGCCTTCCCGGCCTGGTCGCAGACGCCGTCCCACGTGCGTGCCGGCTACATCCGCGCCCTCGCCGAACAACTGAAGAACCGCGCCGACGAAATGGCCGCGCTGATCACTGCCGAGCTGGGCATGCCGGTGCAGTGGTGCCGCATGGTGCAGGTGGATGGGCCGATCGAGGGCCTGGAAAGCTACGCCGAGATGGCCGCGCACATGGACGAGGTGCGCGAGGTCGGCAACTCGCTGATCGTGAAGGAAGCGGTGGGCGTCTGCGCCTTCATCAACCCCTGGAACTACCCGCTGCACCAGCTGATCGGCAAGCTCGCTCCGGCACTCGCCGCGGGCTGCACCGTGGTGGTCAAGCCGAGCCAGGACACCCCGCTGCATGCCTTCCTGCTGGCCGACATGGTCCACGCCATCGGCCTGCCGGCCGGTGTGTTCAACCTGGTCAGCGGCCCCGGCTCCAAGGTCGGCGAAGCCCTGGCGCGGCATCCGGACGTGGACATGGTGTCCTTCACCGGCTCCACCGGCGCGGGCGTCAAGGTCTCCGAAGCGGCGGCGCCGACGGTCAAGCGCGTGTGCCTGGAGCTGGGCGGCAAGTCGCCGTTCCTGATCACCGCCGATGCCGACCTGGCCGCCGCCGTGCGCCACGGCGTGCAGGACGTGATGATCAACTCCGGGCAGACCTGCACCGCGCTCACCCGCATGCTGCTGCCGGCCCATCGCTATGCCGAGGCCGTCGAGATCGCCCGCGCCGAAACCCTCGCGCTGAAGATGGGTGACCCGCTGGACGCCGACAGCTTCCTCGGCCCGATGTGCTCGGGTGGCCAGCGCCGCACCGTGCTGGATTACATCCGCGTCGGCCAGGAAGAAGGCGCGCAGCTGGTGTGCGGCGGTGCCGAACGTCCCGTCCATCTGGAGCGCGGTCACTACGTGCAGCCGACGATTTTCGCCGGCGTGAACAACCGGATGCGCATCGCCCGCGAGGAAATCTTCGGCCCGGTGCTCTGCCTGATTCCCTACGCCGACGAGGCCGAGGCCATCGCCATCGCCAACGATTCGCCGTTCGGCCTGTCCAGCGCCGTCTGGGCGGGAGACCGCGAAGATGGCCTGCGCCTCGCACGGCAGATGCGCGCCGGCCAATGCTTCGTCAACGGCGGTGCTTTCAACTACCGTGCGCCTTTCGGTGGCTACAAGCAGTCCGGCAACGGCCGCGAATGGGGTGAGCAGGGCTTGCACGAGTTCGTCGAGCTCAAGGCCATCCAGCTGTGAATAACTGCCGCGCTCCGCGGAAGAGCGCGGCAGGTTCGAACCTTCAGGAATCCCTATGAACGTACTGATCGTCCACGCCCACAACGAACCGCAATCCTTCAGCACCGCGCTGTACCAGCTCGCCGAGGAAACCCTGCGAGGCCAGGGCCATGAAGTGCGGGTCTCCGACCTCTACGCGATGAACTGGAACCCGGTGGCCAGCGCCGCCGACTTCGGCGCCCGCGCCAACCCGGAGTACCTGGTCTACGCGCTGGAGCAGCGCGAAGGCGCCAAGAGCCAGACCATCGCCGCCGACATCCAGGCCGAGCTGGACAAGCTGCTCTGGGCGGACCTGGTGATCTTCAACTTCCCGATCTACTGGTTCTCCGCGCCGGCCATCCTCAAGGGCTGGTTCGACCGCGTGCTGGTGTCGGGCATCTGCTACGGCGGCAAGCGCTTCTACGACCAGGGCGGCCTGGCCGGCAAGAAGGCGCTGGTCACCGTGACCCTCGGCGGGCGCGACCACATGTTCGGCGAAGGCGCCATCCACGGCCCGCTGGAAGACATGCTGCGGCCGATCCTGCGCGGCACCCTGGCCTACACCGGCATGACCGTGCTGCCGCCCTTCGTGGCCTGGCACGTGCCCTACATCAGCAACGACGCGCGCGTGGACTTCCTGCGCCAGTACCAGGAGCGCCTGCAGCACCTGGACGAGGACAAGCCGCTGGAGTTCGTGCGCCTGGACCAGTTCGACGAGCGCCTGTATCCGCTGCCGCGCTGAGCGCTTTTGCTCTTCGTAGGAGCGAGCTTGCTCGCGAACAGGGATAGATGACGGCGCCAGAGCCAAGCGGTTCGCGAGCAAGCTCGCTCCTACAGGTTCTGCCCTCTGCCAGGTGTAATGGCTTGCACTCGGCAATCACCCAGCGAGAAACGAAAAAGGGCGGCCATCCGCAGATGGCCGCCCGAGGAGAAAAAGTCAGTCGCTGCAGCCAGGTATGCGCGGGGGAGATGGCCGTCGATTGGTGTATCGGCGGCCGTACGATGAGCCTGGTATGCCCAACGTTGCTGCAGCGACCTGGCCGGCACTATACGTGGTAACAATCGGTAAAAAACGACCCTATACTGCGATTCAGTTTTGCGGCGAAGACAACAATTGCCTTCGTTTCTTAGAACCTGTTTACGATCTCGCGAGCTAGAGCAGAACCAGGCAGAAACAGGCTAAAAAAGCGGAGTTTACGCGGTGTAAATGAGCATTTTTTAGCCTGTTTCTAACGCAGTTATGCCGACGCACAGCAGATCGTAAACAGGTTCTTACAAGCTGGATGAGCAAGGGGAATCCATGGACGTACTTCACGCGATGCGGGCCTTCGTCCGGGTGGTGGATGCCGGCAGCTTCACCGCCGCCGCCAACGCCCTGGGGTTATCCACAGCCCAGGTCTCGCGTGTCGTCTCCGATCTCGAATCCCAGCTCGAAGCCCGCCTGCTGCACCGCACCACCCGCCGCCTGGCGCTGACCGAAACCGGCGAGCGCTACCTGCAGCGCTGTCGGGAAATCCTCGCCGATGTCGACGAAGCCGAGGCCGAAGCCAGCGGCGCGCACCTCAAGCCGCGCGGCCGCCTGCGCGTGCACTCGCTCACCGGCCTCGGCCAGCAGCACCTGATCCCGCTGATCTCGCGCTACTGCGAATCCTTCCCCGAGGTCTACATCGAGCTGACCCTGGCCCAGCGCCAGCCGGACATCCTCGAGGAAGGCCAGGACGTGGTGATCACCCGCGACCGCGAGCTGCCCGACTCCGAGTTCGTCGCCCAGACCCTGGGCACCATCTACAGCGTGCTCTGCGCCAGCCCCGAGTACCTCAAGCGGCGCGGCATCCCGACCAGCGTCGCCGACCTGCACCAGCACCAGTGCCTGCGCCTGCAGGACCCGACCTTCCCCGAGGGCTGGGCCTTCGAGGAAGGCAATGAGGCGAGCGTGATCCGCCCGCGCGACACCTTCATGGTCAACGTCGCCGAGGCGCTCACCGGTGCCGCCGCGGCCGGCATGGGCATCTGCCTGCTGCCCAGCTACGTCGCCGCGCCCGCCCTGCGCAAGCGTTCGCTGGTGCGCGTGCTGCCCCGGCACAGCCTGCATGTGCGGCAGATCTACGCGCTGTACCCGTCGCGGCGATTCCTCGATGCGAAGATCCGCACCTGGGTGGAGTTCCTCAAGGCGGAGCTGCCCAAGGTCTTCGAGGAAGACGAAGCAGCGCTCAACGATCCCGTCAACTGGGCCTGAGCCGCCGCCAGGCTGCGACAGATCGCCACGGATGCTCTATATCGGGCTTCTCGAACGATTGGCGACGATTGTTGCTTTTTAGGCAATGCTTTGTTGGTTAGCTAGCTATTTTTCGCCCGACTGTTGCGCCGTAACCTTTCTCCAACCCCGACCAACCGGGTGTTCAGAAAGGATCTTCATCATGTCCCGTTCGCTTTATGTTGCTGCCCTGCTGTCCGTTTGCACGCTGTCCTTCACCCAACTGAGCTTCGCCGAAGAGTCGCGCCTGATGACCGACAAGATGGTCAAGGCCAACGAAGCCGCCATTGCCCAGCAGCAGGCCCAGTCCGCCGAGCAGACTGCCAAGGCCGCCGCCGACAGCCGCGCCGATTCCTGATCGGCCACTTCCCCCGGGAGGTCCGGTGCGTGAGCCGGGCTTCTCAACACCTTGCGCCGCATAAGACATGCGGCGTTTTTTTGCCTGCGTTTCCTGCGGCTGGAAGGCGACTATTACAGATGCTGTAACAGTCTTTCGCCGCCAGCGGCCTGTATTCCTGTCTTATCGGTCAATATACTTGACCCAACAGCGCTGCTTTCGAGGGGCGCCGTTCCCGGCCTCACCGCCGGCAAGCTTCCCGACGCCGATATGTGATTGCTCCGAATCGACGTCTATCTCAAGGCCGCTGCTATCAGCGGCTTTTTTTTGTCTGCACGCAACCGCTTGGCAACGGCGGCAGGCTTCTGGTGGAATCGTCGCGGTTCGACAAGGATGCCGCCCATGAACACCGATAACCCCTTCGCCACGCCGCACGCCGAGCTGACCTCGCCAGAGTCCGTATCGGCGCCCGCTTCCCGCCAGCCCTATCCCTTCATCGTTGCGCAGATCGTCGCGACCCTCTGCCTGTTCGGCCTCAGCATGGGTTGGCAGTGGTTCAACAGCGGGGAGCAGTTTCGCGAACAGATAGAGCGCGTCATGCCGATGCTGATCTCCAGCACGGTGGGCAGCCTGCTCATCTACAGCGCTGCCGTCCTGCTGCTGGTGCATGGCCAGCGCGAGCGCCACGGCATCCTGCGCTTCCGCCCGCTGGGCGCTCTGCTGGCGGGCTACCTGGTGCTGTATCTGCTGTGCAGCCTGGCGCTCAACGCCGGCCTGGCCGTCCTTGGCTCGTCCTACTACGGCTGGGCGCTGGAGCAGGAAAACCGTCAGTTCTGGGTGCTCCTGTATACGCAGGGCAGCGGCCTGCTGAACCTGCTGCTGACCTGCCTGCTGCCCTTGTGGCTGGTGCTGTGCCTGGCCCGCTCCGGCTCGGAGCGCATCGGCAAGGGTTTGCGCACGCCCGTGGCCGGCTGGCAGGTGGCGCTGGGTATCGGGCTGTGCTTCAGCGCGGTGCTCTACAAGGCGGCGTCATCCCTGGCGGTCAGTGTGATGATGCTCTACCGGGAGGGCGATTACTGGCAGCCATTCTTCCAGTTCATCGGCTGCGCGGTGCCGTTCGCGGTGGTCATGCTGGCGGCAAGGGCACGGTTGCCCGCGCAGGTGGAGCGTTTCGCCGCCGGCCGGGTCCTGGGCGCTTCGCTGGTGCTGCTGACGATGTGGGGCGCCTGCGTGCTGCTCTGCTCGATCGCGCTGGCGTTCCTGGTGCTGGACAGCGGGAACTATCTCGATCCGCCGCCAATCGTGCTGGTGCCCGCCATCCTCTGCCTGGCGGCGCTCTGGCCGCTGACGCGGTGGAGCACCGGCTGGTTCTTCCCCGCGCGGGCGAGCTGATCCCGCGCGCTGTATCCCGGGCATAATGACGCTTCGCTCCCATCGCCCAGGATACCGATTAGTGCAGGAAAACCCCTTCATCGCCCCAAGGGCTGAACGCGCGGCGGAAACGGGTGCTTCCGTTCCGGCGCTCCGGCAGCCCTATCTGGTGGCTGCCGCGCTGTTCCTGCTCGGCGCCGGCGCGGTGCTGGCGGACCTGCTGCGGCAGTGGCTCGGCGGCGCTCCCATCGGGCGGCTGCTGCACGCCGTGCCGGGGCTGCTCGGTCCCTGGCTGTCGTCCCTGGCCGTCAGCGCCGCCCTGGTGGTGCTGTTCATGCAGGCCCAGCGCGAGCGCCACGCAATTCTGAGATTCCGTCCCCTGGCGATCATCGTGATGGTGTTTTTCGTGCTGCAGATCGCTGCCGAGCAGCTTTACAGCAAGGTGCTCGTTCAGCCGATACAGGAGCTCGCCTTCTGGCTGGGCGATCTCAGCGACCAGTCGTTCATCGTCATACCGGTAGCACTGCTTGGCGGGGCGTTGGTGCAGTTGGGTCTGTACCTGATCTGCCTGTGGGTGGTCCTGGCGGCGACCCGCTCGCGCGCTGAGCGCCAGCCCTCGGACGTGCAGCCGCCGATTCGGCGGCTGCACGTCGCGGTCGGGGTTGCTCTTGCCTTCGCCGGGCTCACCGCAAAGCTGCTGTCGGGGCTGGTGCGTCTCTTCGTGCTCAACCGGATGGGGTATTGGGGGACTGTGCTGGAGGTCCTGGCATGGATGCTTCCCGCCGCGCTGGTTCTGCTGTGCATCTACACGCGGCTTCCAGGCTGGCTGCCGCGCTATTCGGCCGGCCGCGTACTGCTGGTGGGCATGACCATCGGTCTTGGCTGGCTGCTCTGCACGGTGCTGCTCGGCGTGCTCGGCTACGTACTGTTCCATGAAGCGCTGACGCGCGCGCAGACCTCCGCCGGCCTGCCCCTGATGGCGTCGATCGCGATCCTCGGGCCGCTGCTGTTGCTCGCGTGCTGGGCGCGCCTCGGCGGACGGTGGTTGCCGAAGCGGTAGCGCCAGCCTCAGTCCTCGCTCAGGTAATCCCCGCGGCTCAGCCCGTGGCGCTGCATCTTCTCGTTGAGGGTGCGGCGCGGCAGGCCGAGCAGCTCCATCACCGCCTTGATGTCACCCTTGCATTGGGCCAGCGCCTGGCGGATGCACTGCGCCTCGTAGGCCTCCATGCGTTCGAACAGTCCGTTGCCGGCCGGCTCGACGGGCGCCTCGTCGCGGTCCAGGCCGAGCACGTGACGCTCGGCGGCATTGGCCAGTTCGCGCACGTTGCCCGGCCAGTCGTGGGCGAGCAGGCGGGCCAGTTCGGTGGCGGAGAGCGGCGCGGCTTCGCGGGCGAACTTCTCGCTGGCCAGCCCGGCGTAGTGCTCGAACAGCAGCGGGATGTCCTCGCGCCGTTCGCGCAGCGGCGGCAGGCGCAGTTCGGCGACGTTCAGGCGGTACACCAGGTCCTCGCGGAAGCGTCCGGCGCGGGCCTCTTCCAGCAGGTCCGGCTTGGTCGCGGCGATCACCCGCAGATCGACCTTGATGCTCTGGTTCGAGCCCAGGCGCTCCAGCTGTTGCTCTTGCAGCACGCGCAGCAGTTTCACCTGCTGGGCCAGCGGCATGCTTTCGATCTCGTCGAGGAACAGGCTGCCGCCGTTTGAATGTTCCAGCTTGCCGATGCGCTTGCCCTGGGCGCCGGTGAAGGCGCCGCTTTCATGGCCGAACAGCTCGGTCTCGAACAGCTGCTCGGGGATCGCCGCGCAGTTCAGCGCGACGAAGGGCTTGCCGGCGCGCGGGCCGAATTCGTGCAGGCAGCGCGCGACCAGTTCCTTGCCGCTGCCGGTCTCGCCACGGATCAGCACGTTCACCGGCGTGCCGGCCAGCGCCATGATCTGCCGCCGCAGGGTTTCCATCGGCCGCGATACGCCCAGCAGGCGCGATTCGATCTGGTCCTTGAGCGCCGCCTGTTCGCGCAGCTGGCGGTTCTCCTGCACCAGCCGGCGTTTCTCCAGGGCGCGGCGCAGGCTGTCGAGCAGGCGTTCGGGGGTGAAGGGCTTTTCGATGAAGTCGTAGGCGCCCTGGCGCATGGCCTGCACTGCCATGGGCACGTCGCCGTGGCCGGTGACCATGATCACCGGCAGGTCGCGGTCGAGCTGCTGCAGGCGTTCGAGCAGCGCCAGGCCGTCGGTGCCGGGCATGCGCACATCGCTGATGATCACGTCGGGCAGCTCGCGCGCCACGCTCTTCAGGCACTCGTCGGCGCTGCTGCACAGGCGCACCTCGAAGCCGGAGAGTTGCAGCCACTGCTGCACGGCTTCGCGGATGGCGGCTTCGTCGTCGACGAAGAGAATGGTCTGGCTCATGCTCGGTTTTCTTCGGGGGCGGCGGGCAGGCTCAGGCGGAACAGTGCGCCGCCGGAGGGCCGGTTGGCGGCGCTCAGGCGGCCGCCGAGTTCGTGGACGATGCCGTAGGATACCGCGAGCCCCAGGCCCAGTCCTTCGCCCACCGGCTTGGTGGTGAAGAAGGGGTCGAAGACGCTGGCGAGGTTCTCATCGTCGATGCCGGGGCCGTTGTCGGCCACGTCGAGGCACCAGTGATCGTCCGCGCGGCGCAGGCTCAGGGTGATCCGTGGGTGCTCGATGCCCGCCAGCGCATCCAGGGCGTTGCGCAGCAGATTGACCAGCACCTGTTCCAGGCGGATCGCATCGCCCAGCACCCAGGCCGGCTCGTCCAGCTGGCGGAGGATTTCCACGCGTTCGTCGCGGATGCGCACGGCGAGCAGGTGCAGCGCCTGGTCCAGTACGTGGCCGAGTTCGATGCGCTCGCGCAGGCCGCCGGGGGTCTTGCGGGCGAAGGTCTTCAGGTGGCCGGTGAGCGCGGCCATGCGTTCGAGCAGTTCATCCACCCGCAGCAGCGCGGTGCGCGCTTCGTCCTGGCGGCCGGCGTCGAGCAGCAGGCGCACGCTGGCCAGCTGCATGCGCTGGGCGGTGAGCGGCTGGTTGATTTCGTGGGCGAGCGCTGCGGACATCTGCCCCAGCGCGGCCAGCTTGGCGGCCTGCACCAGGCCATCCTGGGCGGTGCGCAGGGCTGCGGTGCGCTGCTCCACCAGGCGTTCCAGTTCCTCCTGGTTGCGCTGGCGCAGGCGCGCGAGCCGTCGCCGCTGTTGCAACCAGAGCACCAGGAACACCAGCGCCAGCCAGGCGCCGGCGGCGGTGAGACGGGCGCTGGTGATGTCGCTCTGGACGCCGCGGGCATCGCGCAGCAGGTGCAGGGTCCAGTCGTCCTCGGGCAGCTCGACCGATTGCCAGAGGTAGTCGCCGCCGATCTCCTGGCCCTCCACCCGTGCCAACCGGGCGTTGTCGCCCAGACGCTGGAGAGTCTGGTGGGGCAGGGCGCTCAGCGGCTGCCGGTGGTACTGGCGGGTGTCCCTGAGCTCGGCGCGGGCCACGGCGTCCAGCGGCAGCAGCTCGCGGTAGCGCCAGCGCGGGTGGTTGGCGAGGAACACGATGCCCTTGCTGTCGCTCACCAGCACCACGTCCGGGGTCTGGCTCCACTGGCGCTCCAGGTCGGGAAATTCCAGTTTCACCACGATGGCGCCGAGGAAACGGCCGTCGTCGTCACGCAATGCATTGGACAGGAAGTAACCAGGAATCCCGCTGGTAACGCCGACCGCGTAGAAGCGCCCGGCGCCGTGAGCGATGGTCTGGCGGAAATATGGGCGGAAGCCATAGTTGTGGCCGACGTAGCTGACCGGCAGGTCCCAGTTGCTCGCCGCCACGGCGAGCCCGGTGTGGTCCAGCAGTTCCAGGGTCGAGGAGCGCGCCGCGCCGTTGATGGCCTGCAGCTTGAGGTTGAGCTGGTGCTGCAGGTCGCTGTCCACGGGGCCGCGCATGGCGGCGCGCAGTTCCGGGTCGAGGGCGAGCACCGCCGGAATGCTGCGGAAGCGCTCGATCAGCGTGTGCAGGGAGTTGGCGTAGAGGCCGAGTTGTTCATGGGCCGCCTCCGCCTCGGCGAGCAGCGCCCGGTGCCGCGCCTGCTCCCCCGCCCAGTATGCCGACAGCAGCAGGCCGGCCAGCAGGAGCAGGCTGATCAGGGCGAGGCGAAGGGGGCGGGGTGGCGGCATTTTCGAAGCAAGTCGAGCATAGGACGGCGACGATAGCATGTTGTCGCACTGGTTCGGCGCCCGGCCGCCTCGTTACACTGCGGGCGTCCTGACGGAGACGCATCCATGCAGTTGTTGTCCTGGGCCCACGAAGGGTCCGCCGGTTTCACCCTGCGCGGCTGGCGCAGCGAGCCCAGCGGCAAGCCGCTGTTGCACTTCATTCATGGCAACGGCTTCTGCACCCGAGCCTATGAGCCAATGCTGAAACTGCTGGCGAAGGATTTCGACCTCTGGCTGTGCGATGTCCAGGGCCACGGCGACAGCGACCATGGCGGGCGCTTCCATGGCTGGAACCGCAACGCCGAGATGGCGGTGGAAGCCTTCGAGGCCGGACGCGGAGTCTTCGGCGACGTACCGACGTATGCCTGCGGGCACAGCTTTGGTGGCGTGCTGACCAGCCTGATCCTCGGGCGTCATCCGCAGCTGTTCCGCCGCGCCGTGCTGCTCGATCCGGTGCTGTTCACCCCGGCGATGATCGGCGTGATGGCGCTCTCCGAGGTGCTCGGCCTGCACCAGCGGCGCACCATGGTGCAGAAGGCACGCGCACGGCGCAGCCGCTGGCCGGACCGCGAGGCCGCCTACGCCGGACTGCATGGCCGGGGCATCTTCAAGGGCTGGACCGACGCGGCGCTGTGGGCCTACGTCGAGCACGCGATGAAGACGGTGGAGGGCGGCGTCGAGCTGAAATGCCGGCCCAGCCGCGAGGCGGAAATCTTCAGCTCCTTCCCCAAGCGCCTGTGGCCGTCGCTGAACAAGGTGGTGACGCCGACCCAGGTGCTGTTCGGCGAGCACACCTATCCCTTCGTGCCCAAGGCGGTGGCGCGCTGGTGCGCGAGCAATCCGGCGATCAGCGGCCAATGCGTCGATGGCGGGCACTGCTTCATGCAGGAGTATCCCGAGGACAGCGCGGAGCGTGTTTCGCGCTTCCTGCTGGGCCATGAATGAACGACCCGGCCCGCGAGTCCGTCTGGCTGGCGCTGTCCGAGCTGTGGCTGGACACCGAGCTGGACAAGTCCGGCCGCGCCACCATCGCGAAGACCCTGGCGATCAGCGGCTTTTCCGTGGCGGAGCTGGAGACGATCTACCGCCTGGAGGTGGCGCCGGTGGTCTGGAGCAACGCCTGGGCGACGGCGGGCGTGTGGGACGGCTTCGATCCGGACTGGCTGTTCGAGGCCTGCCGGCACAATCAGAAGCGCCGGAATTCGCCCTGGCACCGTGGGCGTTGCTGGTTGTTGCGAAGGGCGATGACGGCAGCGGTGGAAAAGGACTGGCGCAAGATCCGCGCGCAGCTCTAGTCACCGACCTTCTTGTCCTGGTGCGCCCGGCGCCATTCATCCAGGCGCACCACCTCGGCCTTGGGGCGCGATGGCGGGGTGTCGTCGAACACCGCATCGACGATCTCGTCGTCCACGGGGTTGAAGGTAGCGACCGGCGCAACGCTGGCGCGTGGCTCCATGCGGAAGGGCGCCAGCTCGATGCGGCCCAGGTAATGACCGAACATGCGGATGGTGCCGGCGTAACGTTCCTGCCCGGTGGCGGTGAACTCGAAGCCGTATTCGCGGGCCAGCCGCAGGTGGTTGCGGCCGTCGCGGCGGAAGCGGATGCGTTGCAGGGCCATGGCCTCGTCGAGCAGTTCCACGCCCTCGCGCGCGCAGTGCTGCTTGGCCAGGACCAGCGCACGCTCGCGGATGCCGTGGGCGCGCCACCACCAGGCGGCCGCCGCTACAACCAGCATGAAGACGAAAAGATTGCCCAGGTCCACTTCAACTTCCTCGGGGTCGGCGCAACAGCTTACTCACTCCGCCGCCGGGCGGCGAGGGGCGGATGTTCACAGCCTGTGAATTGCGCCCCATACTGCCCCATTCCGTAGCAGGACACCGTTATGTCGCGCACTCCCCACGTTCTCGCCATCCAGTCCCACGTCGTCTTCGGCCATGCCGGCAACAGCGCCGCCGAGTTCCCCATGCGTCGCGTCGGGGTCAACGTCTGGCCGCTGAATACCGTGCAGTTCTCCAACCATACTCAGTATGGCCACTGGACCGGCCAGGTGCTGCCGCCGGAGCAGATCCCCGCGCTGGTCGACGGCATCGCCGCCATCGGCGAGCTGGGCAACTGCGACGCGGTGCTCTCGGGTTACCTGGGCAGCGCGGAGCAGGGCCGTTCGATCCTCGAGGTGGTGCGCCGCATCCGCGAAGTGAACCCGCGCGCGGTGTACCTGTGCGACCCGGTGATGGGCCATCCGGAGAAGGGCTGCATCGTCGCGCCGGAAGTCGGTGAATTCCTGCTCGACGAAGCCGCCGCCGTGGCCGACTACCTGTGCCCGAACCAGCTGGAACTGGACAGCTTCTGCGACCGCCAGCCGACCTCCCTGGAGGATTGCGCAGCCATGGCGCGCAGCCTGCTGGAGCGCGGCCCGAAGGCGGTGCTGGTGAAGCACCTGAACTACCCGGGCAAGCCGGCGGATGCCTTCGAGATGCTGCTGGTGACGCAGGGCGAGACCTGGCACCTGCGCCGTCCGCTGCTGGCCTTCCCGCGCCAGCCGGTGGGCGTGGGCGATCTCACCTCCGGGCTGTTCCTCGCCCGCCTGCTGCTGGGCGACGACCTGCGCAGCGCCTTCGAATTCTGCGCCGCCGCCGTGCATGAGGTGCTGCTGGAGACCCAGGCCTGCGGCAGCTATGAGCTGGAGCTGGTAAGGGCGCAGGACCGTATCGCCCATCCGCGAGTGAAGTTCGAGGCGGTGAAGCTGGGGTGATTTCGTGATGGCCGTGGCGGATCGTGCCACGGCTGTTCGCGAGCAAGGACTGGGCGTCCCCCTCGGTCCTACGAAAAGCAGCTCAGACCTGACCTGTAGGAGCGAGCTTGCTCGCGAACCCGCCCAGGCGCGATTACTGGCCTGGGCATCTATCCAGAACGTTGCGCCTCAGGCCGACTGCGGCAGCGGATCGTCGCTGACGGCTTCCCCGGTGCCCTGCCGCTCCACCCGCTCGACCATCCCCCGGGCGATTTCGCGTTCGCCCATGATCACCAGGTTGGCGCCGTTCTGCTCCAGGTAGTCCACCTCGGCGTCGAAATGGGCGCGGGCGATGATGTCCAGGTTCGGGTTGATCGCCCGCGCGTGGCTGGCGATGGTCCCGGCCTCGAAACCGTTGGGGATGGCGATCAGCAGCCAGCGCGCCGAGGCGATGTTGGCCTGGGCCAGCACCTCGGGGTGGGCGGCGTTGCCGACCACCACGCAGAGGCCGTGCTCGCGCAGTTCGGCGGCCTTCTCGCGCTTGTCCTCGATCACCACCACCGGCACCTTGTCCTGGCGCAGGCGCTCGCTGACCAGCGCGCCGACCCGGCCGTGGCCGATGAGGATCGCATGGTCATGCTCCAGCACCGGCGGCGGCAGGTCGGGGGCTTCCACCTGCACCACGCCCGGCTCGCTCTCGGCCTTCTGCGCCTGGCGCGCCTGCAGGCGGTCGATGGCGATGAACAGCAGCGGGTTGACCAGGATCGACAGGATCGCCCCGGCCAGCACGAGGTCGCGGCCGGCTTCGGGCAGCAGGTTCAGGCTGACGCCCAGGCCGACCAGGATGAAGGAGAACTCGCCGATCTGCGCCAGGCTGGCGGCGATGGTCAGCGCGGTGCTGTTGGGATGGCCGAACAGTCGCACGATGATGTACGCCGCCACGGATTTGCCGAACACGATGACCAGGAAGGTGGCCAGCACCGGCAGCGGCTCCTGGACCAGGATCGCCGGGTTGAACAGCATGCCCACCGAGACGAAGAACAGCACGGCGAAGGCGTCGCGCAGCGGCAGCGAGTTTTCCGCCGCCTCGTGGCTGAGCTCGGACTCGTTGAGGATCATCCCGGCGAAGAAGGCGCCGAGGGCGAAGGACACGCCGAAGACCACCGCCGAGCCGTAGGCGATGCCCAGGGCAATGGCCAGCACGGCCAGGGTGAACAGCTCGCGCGAGCCGGTCTTGGCCACGCGCTCCAGAGCCCAGGGCACGATGCGGCGGCCGCCGAGGATCATCACCGCGACGAAGGCGGCGACCTTGCCCAGGGTCAGCAGGATCGGCAGCAGCACGCCGCCTTCATTGGCGTCGGCGGTGCCGCCCAGGGAGCCGGCCAGCGCCGGCAGCAGGACCAGGGTGAGGACCATCGCCAGGTCCTCGACGATCAGCCAGCCGATGGCGATGCGGCCGCGCTTGGTGTCGATCAGCTGGCGCTGTTCCAGGGCGCGCAGCAGGACCACGGTGCTGGCCACCGACAGCGCCAGGCCGAACACCAGGCCGGCGCCGAACTGCCAGTCCATCATCCAGGCCAGGCCCATACCCAGCAGGGTGGCGACGCCGATCTGCACCACCGCGCCGGGGATGGCGATGGCTTTGACTGACAAGAGGTCCTTCAGCGAGAAGTGCAGGCCGACGCCGAACATCAGCAGGATCACGCCCAGTTCGGCGATCTCGCCGGACAGCGCCTGGTCGGCGACGTAACCGGGGGTGAAGGGGCCGGCGAGCACGCCGGCGACCAGGTAGCCCACCAGCGGCGAGATGCGCAGGCGGTTGGCCAGGGCGCCGAGGACGAAGGCCAGCACGAAGCCGACGGCGAGGGTGGTAAGCAGGGGCGTGTGATGCATGGTCTGGGCTCCGGGCACGCAGGGAGCAACCGGAGCCGGCGGGCCCGGGTTGCTCGAAGGTGGATCACGGGGGCAAACCCGCGTACGAAAACTCTAGGCGCTGAAATGAATTCCTACATTGCGTTCACGCAAGAGTAACCTGTTGACGCAGCAGATATTTTCCGCGACACAGGCAATTCTTATCAAGAAATGTCGCGATCGTCTGTCATTCGTCGCGAATTGCCTTGTAGCGCTGTTCCAGCTCCTGGCGCAGCTGGCGGCGCTGCTGGGCCTGGGCGAAGCGGCGCTTCTCGTCCTTGGTCCGCGGCTCCAGTTGCGGAACCACCGTGGGCTTGCGCTCGTCGTCCAGCGCCACCATGGTGAAGAAGCAGCTGTTGGTGTGGCGCACGGACTTTTCGCGGATGTTCTCGGTGACCACTTTCACGCCGATCTCCATGGAGGTGCGGCCGGTGTAGTTCACCGAGGCGAGGAAGGTGACCAGTTCGCCGACGTGGATCGGCTCGCGGAAGATCACCTGGTCCACCGACAGGGTGACGACGTAGTGGCCGGCATAGCGGCTGGCGCAGGCGTAGGCGACTTCGTCGAGATACTTGAGCAGGGTGCCGCCGTGGACATTGCCGGAGAAGTTGGCCATGTCGGGGGTCATCAGGACGGTCATGCTGAGCTGGTGGTTGCCGGGTTCCATGCTGTTCTCTGTGGCCAATGGAAAAGGGACCCACTCTGGACGCACCGGGGCGGGGCTGACGACACAGTTTTTTCTATACCGCTCATTGGCCATGGGCGCCAATGCTCGCCGACGGATGCAAAACGGGCGGCCAATGGCCGCCCGTTCGGTGGTGCCGGATCAGCGTCCGGCCGAGAGACCGAAGTCGATCGCCAGGTCCGCGCCGGTGATGGCTTCGGATTCCGGTTTGCAGAGGTACCAGACCAGTTCGGCGACTTCTTCGGGACGGATGAAGCGCGCCACCTTGCCCTGTGGATAATCCTTCAGCAGCGCGCGCTTGTAGGCGTCCGGGTTGCCCTGGCCGTAGCGCTCGGCCTGGTAGTCGAGCATGGGCGTGGCGATGTCGGCCGGAGAGATGGCGTTGACCCGCACGCCCGACTCGGCCAGCTCCAGGGCCAGGGTGCGGGTGAGCATGGTCAGCGCCGCCTTGCTCGCGCAGTAGGCCGCGGAGCCGCGATAGGCCTGGCGGCCGGAGTCGCTGGAGATGTTGACGATGCAGCCGTGGTTTTCCTTCAGGTAAGGCGTCGCGGCCTGGCACATGTAGAAGGCGGCCTTGAGGTTGACCCCCAGCACCAGGTCGAAGTCATCCTCGTTGAAGTCTTCCACCGGACCTTCGCGCCACACGCCGGCGGCGTTCACCAGGGCGTCGAGGCGACCGGTGCGGGCGAGAATGTCGGAGACCAGGCTGTGGCAGTTGTCGGCTCGTCGAAGATCGCCCACAGCGGTGGCGTCCAGCGGTACCTGGGCGTTCAGCGCGTGCAGGCCAGCCTTGTCCACGTCGGTGGCGGCGATGCGCCAGTGGCTTTGGGCGAAACGTTTGGCGATGGCTTTTCCGAGGCCACCGGCGGCGCCGGTGATCAGTACGACAGGAGTGCTCATTGTCTACGGGTTCTCCCTGCCTGAGAGAGGACGGCGGCCGGCAGGCAGTACCGGCGGGCGCCGTTTCGACGACGGGACGCATCTGCGTCCCGTGCAATTACAGACCAAGAAAAGACCAGATTCTTCACTCTGCCAGGGTAAATTTTTCGTAAGGCTGTCGTGTGTCAGCGGGTACGCGAAAAGTACGGCCCGCCTTGAGCGATTCGTCTGGTGGATTTGCGTCCGGTCAGCGCTTGCAAGAGCCCCTCACCCTAACCCTCTCCCAGGGGGAGAGGGGACCGATCGGTGCAGGACGAAACGGTATCGTCAGCCGGCACGGACGGCTCCCTCTCCCTGAGGGAGAGGGCTGGGGTGAGGGGGAAGCCCTGGCACGGAGTGACCGGTTCAGCCCGCCGATCAGGCGTGATGCAGGTACCAGCGCCAGTCCTGCTCGCCGACCTCGCCCATGAACTGGCGGTATTCCTCCCACTTGATCGCCAGGAACACCTTGAGGAATTCCTCGCCCAGCGCCTCGCGGGCCCAGGTGGAAGACTCCAGCGCGCGCAGCGCGGTGAGCCAGTCGGTGGGCAGGAACTCGGTGGCCTGCTCGTAGCCGTTGCCGACGATGGGCGCGCCCGGATCGATCTGCTCGCGGATGCCTTCGTGGATCGCCGCGAGGATCGCCGCCGCCGCGAGGTAGGGGTTGGCGTCGGCGCCGCAGATGCGGTGCTCGATGTGCCGGCTCTTGGCCGGGCCGCCGGGCACGCGGAAGGACACGGTGCGGTTGTTCACGCCCCAGCTCTTGGCCAGCGGCGCGTAGCTGTTGGCCTGGAAGCGGCGGAAGGAGTTGGCGTTGGGGCAGAAGATCGCCAGGGAATCCAGCAGGCGCGCCATCATGCCGCCGATGGAGTGGCGCAGCAGCGGCGTGCCGTGAATGTCTTCGCTGGCATAGAGGTTGTTGCCCTGTTCATCGGCCAGGCTGACGTGCAGGTGCATGCCGCTGCCTGCGCGATCGCCGAACGGCTTGGCCATGAAGCAGGCCTGCAGGCCGTGCTTGTTCGCCACGCCTTTCACCAGGCGCTTGTAGCGCACGCCTTCGTCGATGGCCTGCATCACGTCGAAGCGATGCTCCAGGGTCAGCTCGACCTGGCCCGGCGCGTATTCGGAAATCGCCGTGCGTACCGGCAGGCCCTGCACTTCGCAGGCTGCGTAGAGGTCGTCGAGGAACGGCTGCAGCTGTTCCAGTTCGTAGACGCCATAGACCTGCGGCGCTTCCGGGCGAATGCCGTTCATCTGCAGCGCCGGCTGCGGGCGGCCGTTGGCGTCGCGCTGCTTGTCCAGCAGGTAGAACTCCAGCTCCACCGCCATCACCGGATGGAAGCCGTCGGCTTTCAGTCGGTCGACCACGCGGGAGAGCGCCTGGCGCGGGTCGGCCGGGGTGGCCGGCAGGCCCTGGGTCGGGTGCATGCTCACCTGAAGCTGGCCAGTGGGGCTGGCGCGCCAGGGTTGCAGGGTCAGGCTGCCGGGCAGCGGGTAGGTCCAGCAGTCGGCGTCGGCGACTTCCCAGACCAGGCCGGTGCCTTCGACGTCCTCGCCCTGCACGGTCAGCGCGAGGATCGAGCTGGGCAGCGGGCGGCCGTTGTCGTAGATCGCCAGCAGCTCGTCGCGGTGCAGCAGCTTGCCGCGCGGAATGCCGTTGGAGTCGATGATGAAGAGTTCGATGCTGCGCACGTCCGGGTGGGCGGCGAGGAAGGCTTCGGCTTCCTTTCGATCGGCGAATTGCATGATGGTCCTCGGTGGCGCGGTGCGCCGGGGGTATTTGCTTTTCGTAGGAGCGAGCTTGCTCGCGAACGCTCTTCTGCGAATTCGCAGCGGGAGCTGGTTCGCGAGCAAGGACTAGGCGTCCCCCTCGCTCCTACAGGTATCTATCAGGCCTCGCGGGCGCCGGGGATGGCCAGCAGCTCGGTGATGCCTTGGTCCAGCGTCGCGATCAGGCGATCCACGTCTTCGGCTGTGGTGTCCGGACAGCACAGGGTCATGTTGTGGAACGGCGTGATCAGGATGCCGCGGTTGATCAGGTACAGGTGCAGCGCCATCTGCAGCTCGTCGTGGAAGGCCGCTTCGGCCTCTGCGCCGGTACGCGGGGAGACGGGGCAGAACTGGAACTCGCTGCGCGCGCCCAGCTCGGTCACCGACCACTTCAGCTCGTGCTTGGCGATCAGCCCGCGGAAGCCGTCGGCCAGACGCTTGGCCAGCGGCAGCATGTGGTCGTAGGCGGCCTGGGTCATCACCTGTTCCAGGTTGGCGCGCATGCAGTGCATGGCCAGGGCGTTGGCCGAGAGGGTGGTGCCCATGCCGCTGTGGCCGTGGCCATGGCTGTCTTCCTGGGCGCTCTTGCGCGAGGCGGCCATGCGTTCGGCCATCTCCGCGCTGCAGCCGAAGATGCCGCAGGTCACGCCGCCGGCGATCGGCTTGCCGACCACGAAGAAGTCCGGGTCGAGGTTCCACAGCTGGGTGCAGCCGCCGATGTTGGTGGAGATGGTGTGGGTTTCGTCGATGATCAGCAGCGAACCGTACTTGCGGGTCAGTTCGCGGCACTTCTGCATGAAGCCCGGATCGGGCAGGACCATGCCGATGTTGGTCATCGCCGGCTCGCACAGCAGGGCGCAGACATCGCCCTGGGCCAGCGCGGCTTCCAGCGCTTCCACGTCGTTGAAGGGAATGGAGCGGCTGTGCTGGGTCAGGTCGTAGGCCTGGCCGACCAGGCCGGAGCGGTGCACGGTCTCGCCGTCGCGGTAGCGCACCATCACGTCGTCCACGGTGCCGTGGTAGCAGCCGTCGAACACCAGCAGGGTCTTGCGCCTGGTCACCGCGCGGGCCCAGCGCAGCACGTAGCGGTTGGAGTCGGTGGCGGTGGCGGTCACCTGCCAGTAGGGCAGGCCGAAGCGCGCGGCGAGCAGTTCGCCGCAGACCACGGCGTCTTCGCCCGGAAGCATGGTGGTCAGGCCGCGGGCGCCCTGCTCGGCGAGGGCGCGGGCGACCGGCGCCGGGGAGTGGCCGAACATGCTGCCGGTGTCGCCCAGGCAGAAGTCCACGTAGTCATGGCCGTCCACATCGTAGAAGCGGGCGCCCTGGGCGCGCTCGACGAACAACGGGCAGGGCGTGGACCAGTCGGCCATCCAGTGCATCGGCACGCCGGCATACAGCGACTTGTGTGCGCGCTCGGCGAGGGCGACGGACTTGGGGTTCTGTTCCAGGAAGCGCTGGCGCTCACGGGCGGTGAAGAGATCAACGGCCTGTTGGGCGATTCCGCTGGCGGTCATGTTGCACACCTCGTTTGTTTTTTTGCACATCTTCTATTTGTGATCACAAAAAAGTCAATACAGAGGATTTGTAGCCTGATAATCTGCCCTTTAAAGAATTCTGTGATCACAGAATTTGTCTGATCGAAAACAAGGGATACGCAAGATGATGCACAACTGCAGCCTGACCTTCGCCCAACTGCCGGCGCCGCCGGCCGGCCGGGAGTGACGTGCGATGGCCGACAACCTTCAGGAGCAGCTGTACCTGAACCTGCGCCAGGCTCTATTGAGCGGGCGCTTCCAGCCCGGCGAGCGGCTGAAGATCCGCGACCTGGCCCAGGAGTGGGGCACGAGCCCGATGCCCGTGCGCGCCGCTTTGCAGCGGCTGGTCGCCGAGGGCGCGCTCGAAGGCGAGCCGCAGCGCTCGCTGCGGGTACCGGTGATGACCCGCGAGCGCTACCTGCAGATCCTGCAGGTGCGGCAATCCCTGGAGGGACTGGCGGTGGAGGATGCGGCCAGGCATCTGCGCCCGGCTGACATGGAGGTGCTGCGCGAATGCACCGAGCGCATGGAAACCGCGCTGAATACCCGCGACGTCCAGGGTTATCTGGACGCCAACAGCCTGTTCCACCTCACGCTCTACAGCGCCTGTGGCAACCCGACCCTGCTGCGCATGATCGAGGCGCTGTGGCTGCAGGTCGGGCCGTTCTTCAACCGCCTGTTCACCGAGGCCGACCTGTCGCTGCGCCTGAACGACTTCCACGAAGACGCGTTGAGCGCCCTGGAGCGTGGCGATGGCGCGGGCGCGCGCAAAGCCATCGAGCAGGACCTGGGCTACTGCGGCCAGTACCTGCTCAATCTGCTCGAACTGGAGAGCGGGGGACGGCTGGGGGTGCGATAGGTCCCGCAGCGAAGTGGATTGGATCAGCCAGGAGCGCGGGCACTGCGCTCACCTCCTCGCTGATCGGCGTCTCACCGGATCGGCGCTCAACTCAAGGCGTCTTGATGAAGCGGACATTATCCTTCTTGATCAGAATCGTCTCGCCATTGAGCTGCTCGAATTCGTAGTAGTCATTGTATTTGTCGTAATCAGAGTGATCCTTCACCAGGACTTCGCTGCCATCCTGCAGCGTCACCACGGCCTTGTCGGCGCATCCGGCGAGGCCGAGCAGCAACAGGCAGGTGAACAGGGCTTTGAACTTCATAGCATCTCCACAACAAGGCATCGTGCCTGGCCTGGACAGCAAAGGGCCGAAGGTACGGTGAGTTGCCAGTGAGACCACCGAAGTGTCAGGAAATTCCGAAGCTCACGATCAGGTGTCGAGCCATACGTCGCGTGCCCAGGTCCATACCGAGTCCCAGGTCTCCTCGGTGAGTTCGCCGTCGGCCCAGAGCACCACTTCGCCGTCTTCGGCCACCGCGTAGTAGTCGTCACCATCGGCGCAGAGCGGTATCAGCTCGCGCGGCAGGCCCATCGACCAGGCCACGGCGGCCACCTCCGGCAGGTAGGTATGGGAGTGCGGATCGGTCACCGTGACGGGTTCCAGGCGACCATAAACCACGTCGCTGACCTGCAGAAGAAATTCGCGGAATTCCGACGGAATGCCTATCAGCAGGGCTTCTTCGATCTCCACCAGCAGTTCTTCGTCCGGCAATTCCAGCGGGACGGGAACCGGTTCGTTCGCTTCACGCAGTTTCTCGATCACATCTTCCACAGGCGGGGCCTCTCTACTTTCGACGAATGGCGCGCTTTATACAGTAGTAGCCGGCCCTCGGTGCAAGGCCACTGTGGGGACGCTGGCCGGACAGGCGGCTCCGGTGCCGGGGAGGGGAATCCAGCACATCGACCTTCCCCGAGAAACGAAAAAGCCCGGCCAGGGCCGGGCTTTTCCTGTGGGACGCGTAGGATCAGTTCTGACGGATGCCCGCCACCAGCCAGGGCTGGTTTTCGCCCTGGGCACGCTCCATGCGCCAGCTTTCGCTGAAGGGCTCGCCCTGGTCGAAGCGCGAGGACTTCGACACGCCGCTGAAGGTCAGGGTGGCGACGGTCTTCTCGGCGTTGTCGTCGACGCCTTCGAGCTGCACGTCGAGGTTGTCGATGTAGGTGGACTGGTAGCCGTCGCCCAGGTCGGCGCGTTCCTGCTTGAGGAACTGCAGCATCTGCGGGGTGACGAACTCGGCGATCTTGTCCATCTCGTTGGCGTCCCAGTGCTGCTGCAGGGACATGAAGTGCTCGCGGGCCGCGCCGATGAAGCGGGTTTCATCGAACCAGCTCGGCGCGTTGATCACCGGGCGGGTGTCCATCACCGGACGAGCGGCGCCACCGAAGACCGACGGTTGGGCCGGCATTTCACGCTGCATCGGTGCATGACCGGCCATGGCGGGCTGGTGGCCCTGCTGCTGGCGGCGACGGGAAGCGATGAAGCGGAAGGCGATGAACGCGATCAGCGCGATGATCAGGATGTCGAGGAACTGCATGCCCTGGAAGCCGTCGCCCATCAGCATGGAGGCGAGCAGGCCACCGGCGGCCAGGCCGGCCAGCGGGCCGAGCCAGCGCGAAGCGCCGCTCTTGGCGGCGGCACCGGCTGCGCCAGCGGCAGCGCCGGTAGCGGCAGGCGCCGCGGTGGGGGAAGTCGGGGCGGCGGAAGGTTGCGCCTGGCGGGTCTGGTGGCTCGGCGCCGAGCCCAGGCTCTTGCCGCCACCGAAACGTTTGGCGGCGTTGACGTCGAGGCTGAGCGTCACGGCGACACAGAAGGCCATGGCAAGGCTGAGAAAGCGCTTCATCGTTGTCATTCTCTTGGTTGGTATTCGACGCGCGTCATGTTGCCGCCCCGGCCCGGTGAGGGCCAGCCGGATTTTGTTTCGCGCTGTTGCCCTGTATGGGGGTTGTGGATTCCCTTTCCAAATCAGTCTGTTACTGATTCTTTCAGAACCGACGGCCGACGAAATCCGGATGATAGGCTTCGCTGAGCGAGGCCTTCGCCGCGCGATCCCCAGACCCCACGCCGCGAGGACCGCCGACCATGCATGCCATCGACTTCATCCAGGACCTCGCGGTGATCATGCTGATCGCCGGCTTCGTCACCATCCTCTGCCATCGCTTCAAGCAGCCGGTGGTGCTGGGCTACATCATCGCCGGGGTGATCATCGGCCCGCACACCCCGCCGTTCGCCCTGGTGCACGACCAGGAGACGATCAAGACCCTCGCCGAGCTGGGGGTGATCTTCCTGATGTTCTGCCTGGGCCTGGAGTTTTCTCTGCGCAAGCTGTTCCAGGTCGGCGCCACGGCCTTCATCGCCGCCTTCCTGGAGATCACCCTGATGATCTGGGCCGGCTTCGAGATCGGCCGGCTGTTCGACTGGGGCACCATGGATTCGCTGTTCCTCGGCGCGATCCTGGCGATGTCCTCCACCACCATCATCATCAAGGTGCTGGGCGACCTGAAGATGAAGAACGAGCGCTTCGCCCAACTGATTTTCGGCGTGCTGATCATCGAGGACATCCTCGGCATCGGCATCATCGCGCTGTTCTCCGGCATCGCCGTGAGCGGCACGGTGGAGGCCGACCAGGTGTTCTCCACGGTCGGCAAGCTCAGCCTGTTCATGGTCGTCGCGCTGGTCGTCGGCATCCTGCTGGTGCCGCGCCTGCTGGCCTACGTGGCGAAATTCGAAAGCAACGAGATGCTGCTGGTGACGGTGCTCGGCCTGTGCTTCGGCTTCTGCCTGCTGGTGGTGAAGCTGGAATACAGCATGATCCTGGGCGCCTTCCTGATCGGCGCGATCATGGCCGAATCGCGCCAGCTCATTCAGATCGAACGCCTGATGGAGCCGGTACGCGACATGTTCAGCGCGATCTTCTTCGTCGCCATCGGCTTGACCATTGACCCTCGGGTGCTGGTGGACTACGCCGCGCCGATCCTGGTGATCACCCTGGTGGTGGTGCTGGGCAAGCTGGTGTCCTGTGGCGCCGGCGCTTTCATCGCCGGCAACGACGGACGGACCTCGATGCGCGTGGGCATGGGCCTTTCGCAGATCGGCGAGTTCTCCTTCATCATCGCCGCGCTGGGCATGAGCCTGGGCGTGACCAGCGACTTCCTCTATCCGGTGGTGGTCGGCGTGTCGGCCATCACCACGCTGCTGACCCCCTACCTGATCCGCTCCGCCGACCCGCTGGCGCTCTACCTGGGGCGCAGCCTGCCGTCGCCCATGGTGCGGGTGTTCAGCCTGTACGGCGAATGGCTGCGCAGCATCAAGCCGCGCGGCGACAAGGCGATCCTCGCCGGGCTGATCCGCCGCATCCTGCTGCAGGTGGGCGTGAATCTGACGCTGGTGATCGCCATCTTCTTCGGCCTGGCCTACTTCGCCGGGACCATTTCCCAGTGGTTGGCGGATATCGTCGAGCAGGATGCGCTGCACAAGGCGCTGGTCTGGGGCGCCGCGCTCTTGCTGTCGCTGCCGTTCCTGATCGCCGCCTACCGCAAGCTCAAGGCGCTGGCGATGCTGCTGGCGGAAATGGGCGTGAAGGCGGAAAGCGCCGGGCGCCATACGGCCCGCGTGCGCCGGGTGATTTCCGAACTGATCCCGCTGCTCTCGCTGGGCGGCATGATGCTGCTATTGGCGGCACTCAGTTCGAGCATCCTGCCGCCGGGCGAGCTGCTGGTGGTGGTCGTGCTGATCGCCGCGCTGGTGATCGCGGTGTTCTGGCGCTGGTTCATCCGCGTGCACTCGCGGATGCAGGTGGCGCTGATCGAGACCTTCGAGCAGAACGGCGGCGGGCAGCACTGAGGATTGACTGCAGGAGCGAGCTTGCTCGCGAACATCTCGGCGCCAGAGCCGCCGGTGAATCCGTTCGCGAGCAAGCTCGCTCCTACAAAAGAGCCGTCAGATCGCTTCCAGCTTCGCGTAACCCATCATCAGCCACTTGCTGCCCTCGCTGTCGAAGTTCACCTGCACCCGCGCCTGGGCGCCGGAGCCTTCGAAGTTGAGGATCACGCCGTCGCCGAACAACGGGTGGCGCACGGACTGGCCGAGGCTGAACGGGGTGTCCGGCACGCTGGCGCCGCTGAACAGGTTGCCGCTGCGCTGGCCGCCCGAGAGCGGACGGCTCACCGAGTTGGACAGGCGCACTTCCTGGATCAGGCTCGGCGGGATTTCGCGGACGAAGCGCGAGACCTTGTTGTAGGTCTCGCTGCCGTACAAACGGCGGGTTTCCGCGTAGGTCATGACCAGGCGCTGCATGGCGCGGGTGATGCCGACGTAGGCCAGACGGCGTTCTTCTTCCAGGCGCCCGGGTTCTTCCAGGCTCATCTTGTGCGGGAACAGGCCTTCTTCCATGCCGGCGAGGAACACCAGCGGGAACTCCAGGCCCTTGGCGCTGTGCAGGGTCATCAGCTGCACGCTGTCCTCGAAGGCGTCGGCCTGGGTGTCGCCGGATTCCAGCGCGGTGTGGTCGAGGAAGGCCACCAGCGGCGGGGTGTCCTCGTCGTCCGGGTTCTCGAAGGCGCGGGCGGCGCTGACCAGTTCTTCCAGGTTTTCCACCCGGGCCTGGCCTTTCTCGCCCTTCTCTTCCTTGTGGTAGGTGATCAGGCCGGACTGCTCGATGACGATCTGGGTCATCTGGTGCAGCGGCAGGCCTTCCACTTTCAGCGCCAGCAGGTCGACGGCTTCGAGGAAGCCGTTCAACGCACTGGCGGCGCGGCCGGCCACGGCCTTGGCGGCGATCACGTCGTTGATCGCGCGCCACATGGAGGTGCCGTTGTGGCGCGCGGCGTTGCGGATCGCCTCGACGGTCTTCTCGCCGATGCCGCGCGGCGGCACATTGATCACCCGCTCCAGCGCGGCGTCGTCGTCGCGCAGGCGGATCAGGCGCAGGTAGGCCAGGGCGTTCTTGATCTCGGCGCGCTCGAAGAAGCGCTGGCCGCCGTAGATGCGGTAGGGGATCTTCTCCCGCAGCAGCGCCTCTTCCAGCACGCGGGACTGGGCGTTGGAGCGGTAGAGAATGGCGATTTCGCTGCGCTTGAGACCGTCCTTGCGCAGGGCGTCTTCGATCGTTTCGACGATGTAGCGCGCCTCGTCGTGTTCGTTGAAGCCTGCGTAGAGGGTGATCGGGTCGCCGTCGACGCCGTCGGTCCACAGTTCCTTGCCCAGGCGCCCGCTGTTGTTGGCGATCAGGGCGTTGGCGGCCTTCAGGATGGTCGCCGTGGAGCGGTAGTTCTGCTCCAGGCGGATGTCCTCGGTGCCGGCGAAGTCATCGGCGAAGTGCTGGATGTTCTCGATCTTCGCGCCGCGCCAGCCGTAGATCGACTGGTCGTCGTCGCCCACCACCATCAGGCTTTCGCCGCCCTTGGCGAGGAAGCGCAGCCAGGCGTACTGCACGGCGTTGGTGTCCTGGAACTCATCCACCAGGATGTGGCGGAAGCGCCGCTGGTAGTGCTCCAGCAGGCTCGGGCGGTTGCGCCAGAGGTCCAGCGAGCGCAGCAGCAGCTCGGCGAAGTCCACCACGCCGGCACGGGCGCAGGCTTCTTCGTAGGCCTGGTAGATGCTGACCATGGTCGACAGGTACAGGTCGCCGCTGGCCTGGATGTTCTGCGGGCGGTTGCCCTCGTCCTTCTGCCCGTTGATGAACCACTGCGCCTGGCGCGGCGGCCAGCGCTGCTCGTCCAGCCCCAGTTCGCGGACCACGCGCTTGACCAGGCGCAGCTGGTCGTCGCTGTCGAGGATCTGGAAGTTCTCCGGCAGGTTGGCCTCCTGCCAGTGCGCGCGCAGCAGGCGGTGCGCGAGGCCGTGGAAGGTGCCGACCCACATGCCGGCCGGGTTGATCCCCAGCAGCTGCTCGATCCGCGCGCGCATCTCGGCGGCGGCCTTGTTGGTGAAGGTCACGGCCAGGATGCTGTGCGGCGAGGCGCGCTCCACCTGGATCAGCCAGGCGATGCGGTGCACCAGCACGCGGGTCTTGCCGGACCCGGCGCCAGCGAGCACGCGCTGGCGCCCCAGCGGCGCGGCCACGGCCTGGCGCTGCGGGTCATTGAGGGAGTTGAGCAGGAGGGAGAGGTCATCGTTCATGGGACGGCATTCTACCGACGGGCGGTTTTCCCCGGCAAACCGGCCCGCCGTCCGGCGTATTCCCGACGAAAGTTGGGCAGGCAGCCGGCCAAATGCCATCTGTGATGCTGTCAGCGGAGGATTGTCCTCGGTTATGCTCCGCCGACTCTTAGGCCAGAACCTACAAGAAAAACTGCCTATGACTGCGTATGTAGAGCCTTCGGCGATCCCGGTGAGCCATGCCGAGATCCGCCAGCAGTATGCTCACGAGATTGCCGTCGAACGCACCCGCCTGCTGTATCAGGGGTCGCGGATTCCGACGCTGCTCATGCTGCTCAACGGTCTGGCCTGTGCCGGCCTGCTGTGGGAGCGGGTATCCACCGCGCTGCTCGGCGGCTGGCTGGTATCGCTGGTGCTGCTGGCGGTGTTGCGGCTGATCCAGGTTTCGGCGTTCAACGGCGCCTGCGCCGAGCGCCAGGCCAGCCCGCACTGGCAACGTGCCTTCCTGTTCGGCGCCGGGGCCTCCGGCCTGACCCTGGCCTTCGCCGCCATCGCCCTGGTTCCGGCGGACGCCTTTCTCCAGCAGTCCCTGGTGTTCGGCCTGATCGCCGCCGCCATCCTGTCGGCCAGCGTGGCCTACGCGGTCAGCCTGCCGGCCTTCCTGACCTTCGCCTTGCCCTGCCTGTTCCCCTCGATTGCCTATCTGCTGCTCAGCGAAAACCCGTTGCAGCAGGGCTGGGGCGTGCTCGGGGTGATCCTGCTGGCGGCGCTGCTAGTGGTGGCCTGGCAGATTCACCGGCTGGTTCATACCAGCCTGCTGCGGCGTTTCCAGGCCCAGGCGCTGGTGGCGCACCTGGAGCGCGCCAAGGGCCAGACCGAGGCGCTGAACCAGGATCTGGAGCGCGAAGTCGAACAGCGCCGCCGCGCCGAACGCGAGCTGTGCCGCGCCCGCGACGCCCTGCAGGCAAGGGTGGAGGCCGGCAGCGCGCAGCTCAGCCACACCGAGGCGCGCCTGGCCCTGGCGCTGGAAGCCAGCGAGCTGGGCCTGTGGGACTGGAACCTGCTGACCGACGAGGTGCACCACTCGCACCTGGAGGAAATCTTCGGGATCACCCAGGACACGGTGAAGAGCGTGCGCAATGACCTGCGCCCGCGCCTGCACCCGGACGACCTGCCGCTGCTGCGCCGGGCGCTGGTCGAACACCTCAAGGGTCGCACCGACGGCTACCGCATCGAATACCGCGTGCGCCATGCCGATGGCCACTGGGTCTGGGTCGAAGACCGTGGCCGGGCGATGGAGCGCGACGCCCTCGGGCAGGTGACGCGGATGGTCGGCACCCGCTGCGACATTTCCGCCCGCAAGCTGCGCGAGGAAGAGCAGCGCCTGGCCGCCACGGTGTTCGAGGCGGCCAGCGAAGGCATCATCATCCTCGACCCGAACTACCGCCTGCTGGCCCTCAACGAGGCCTTTACCCACCTCACCGGCTACCGCCGCGAGGAGCTGCTGGGGCGCAACGTCAGCCGGCTGATGGGCTCCGCGGAGACCTTGCGCCGCTACCAGGCGATCCGCACCGAACTGGAGTGCCAGGGCACCTGGCAGGGCGAGCTGATCGAGACGCGCAAGAACGGCGAGCTGTACCCGCAGTGGCTGCAGCTCAACGTGGTGCGCGATGGCCGTGGCCAGGTGACCCATGTAGTCGGCTTCTTCGCCGACCTGACCGCCCGCCGCGACGCCGAGGAGCGCCTGCGCTACCTGTCGCACTACGACGAACTCACCGGCCTGGCCAACCGCACGCTGTTCAAGGAGCGCCTGCACGAGGCCAGCCAGCGCGCCCGCCAGGAAGGCCGCACGGCGGCGCTGCTGCTGATCGACCTGGACCGCTTCAAGCTGCTCAACGACAGCCTCGGCCACGAAGTGGCCGACCAGCTGCTGCGGCAGATGTCGCGGCGCATGACCCAGACGGTGCCGGAGGCCGACACCATCGCCCGGCTGTCCGGCAACGAATTCGCCGTGCTGATCGACTCCTACGCCAGCCTTGCGGCGCTGGCGCGGTTGTCCAGCCGGCTGCTGGCCAAGCTGCGCACGCCGATGACCGTCGGTGGCCACGAACTGGTGATCAGCGCCTCGGTGGGGATCAGCCTGCTGCCGGACAACGCCTGGGAAATCTCCGCACTGATGAGCCAGGCGAACATGGCCATGCAGCACGCCAAGCACCTGGGCGGCAACACCTTCCAGTTCTTCACCGACAACCTGCAGGCCTGCACCCTGGAGCGCCTGCAACTGGAAACCCGGCTGCGCAAGGCCATCGACGAGGGCCAGCTGGACGTGCACTACCAGCCCAAGCTGAACCTCGCCAACGAGCGCCTGGACAGCGCCGAGGCGCTGGTGCGCTGGCGCCATCCGGAGATGGGCATGGTGCCGCCGGGGGATTTCATCGGCCTCGCCGAGGAAACCGGGCTGATCGGCGCCATCGGCGAGTTCGTCCTGCGCCGCGCCTGCCAGCAGGCCCGCGCCTGGCAACTCCAGGGTCATGAGCTGCGGGTCTCGGTGAACCTCTCGGTGCACCAGCTGCGCACCGGAAACCTGGTCGAACTGGTGCGCACCGTGCTGGAGGAGACTGGCCTGCCGTCGCACCTGCTGGAGCTGGAACTGACCGAAAGCCAGCTGCTGGACAACGTCGAGAGTGTCACCACGACTTTCCGCCAGCTGCGCGAGATGGGCATGAAACTGGCCATCGACGACTTCGGCACCGGCTATTCCTCGCTCAGCTACCTGAAGCGCTTCCCGGTGGACTACGTGAAGATCGACCAGACCTTCATCCGCGACCTGTCAGAACGCGGCGAGGACGCAGCGATTACCCGGGCGATCATCGCCATGGCGCACAGCCTGGAGTTGAAGGTAGTGGCGGAGGGGGTCGAGCACGCCGAGCAGCTGCGCTTCCTGCGCGCCCATCACTGCGACGAGATCCAGGGCTTCCTGATCAGCCCGCCGCTGGCGGCGGGGGATTGCCTGGAGTTGCTGAGGAGCGTCGGCCGGCACTGAGCGCGCCGGCCGCATGGGGTGGCGTCACTTGAGGGTGACGATCCACTCGGCGAGAGTCTTGGCCTCATCCGGGCTGACGGCGTTGGCCGGCATCGGGATCGGGCCCCACACGCCCTTGCTGCCCGTCTCGATGCTGTTGCTGATGTGCGCGACACCGCCGGCCCCGTACTTCGCCGCGACCTCCTTGAAGGCCGGACCGACGACCGTCTTGTTGACGGCATGACAGGCCACGCAGGCCTTGGCCTTGAACAGCTCCTCGCCGGTACTGGCCATTGCGGTGCTCTGCGCCAGCAGGCCGCCGAACAGCAGGGCTACCAGGGCTTTGTTCATGAAGGTCTCTCCTCACAAGCTTGGCGCCCTGTGGCGCCGATCGTTTTCGCCGGCTTCCCGCCCGGCGTCTGTGGCGATTCTAGGAGCGGCCCGTGCGGCTTCCGCTTGATGCCAATCAAGAACTTCCGGCGCCGTGCTTGAGGCGATACGCCGCGCTGGATAGCGTGCTAAGCGAACTTTCCTACCGAGATTCGTCCGTCATGAATGCCCCTGTGCAGAACGATCCGTCGCTCTTCTACCAGCCATCCGGCAACGAGGTGGCGCTGTTCACCGAGGCCTCTGCGCAGGGCATGCCGGTGCTGATCAAGGGCCCGACCGGCTGCGGCAAGACCCGCTTCGTCCAGCACATGGCCCGGCGCCTGAACCTGCCGCTGTACACCGTGGCCTGCCACGACGACCTGTCGGCGGCGGACCTGGTCGGCCGTCACCTGATCGGCAGCGACGGCACCTGGTGGCAGGACGGCCCGCTGACCCGCGCGGTGCGCGAAGGCGGCATCTGCTACCTGGACGAAGTGGTGGAGGCGCGGCAGGACACGGTGGTGGTGCTGCACCCGCTGGCGGACGACCGCCGCGAGCTGTTCATCGAGCGCACCGGCGAATCCCTGGTGGCACCGCCGGGCTTCATGCTGGTGGTGTCCTACAACCCTGGCTACCAGAATCTGCTCAAGGGCATGAAACCCAGTACCCGCCAGCGCTTCGTCGCCCTGCGCTTCGACTACCCGACGTCGGAGCTGGAGGCCGCGATCATCGCCCGCGAGGCCGGCGTTTCTCCCGAGCTGGCGCAGCGCCTGACGCAACTGGGGGTGGCCCTGCGCCGGCTGGGGCGGCAGGAGCTGGAGGAAGTCTGCTCGACACGCCTGCTGGTGCTCACCGCGCGCCTGCTCAACGCCGGCGTGGCGCCGCGCGATGCCTGCCGCGCCGGGCTGGCCGAGCCACTGTCGGACGACGAAGCCACGGTCGCCGCGCTGATGGACCTGGTCGATGTCCACTTCGGCTGAGCTGCCGGTCAGCGCCCGGCACCTGCCGGGTGATCTGGCGATGTGGTTCTTCATCCTCGCCGAGCTGACGGTCTTCGCCATCCTGATCATCGTCTTCGCCGTGGCCCAGCACCTGGACGTCGAAGGCTTTCGCGCCGGCCGTGCGCAACTGGACCTGTCCACTGCCCTGGCGCTGACCCTGACCCTGCTCACCGCCGGCTTCTGCGCGGCGCTGGCGGTGGAGCAGGTGCGCCACGGCCACCAGCGCCGCGCGGCGCTCCTGCTCGGCGTCGCGGTGCTGCTGGGGCTGGCCCATGTGCTGCTGAAGTCCGCCGAATACCATCACCTCGCGTCGCGCGGGCTGGACCTGGAATACAGCACCTTCTTCACCCTGTTCTGGCTGATCACCGGCTTCCACTTCCTGCACGTCTGGCTCGGGCTGGTCATCCTCGTCTGGATGACGCTGCGCTGCCTGCGCGGCGCGTACCGCCGCGAGGCGCTGGGCGGGCTGGAATCCGGCGCACTGTACTGGCACATGGTCGACCTGGTCTGGGTGGTGCTGTTCCCGCTGGTCCACGTGCTGGCGCCCGGCGCATGAAGACGCTGCTGGTCGCCTGGCTGCTGATGTTGCCGATGTCGGTGGCTGGCGTCTGGCTGGGCCATCACGCGGCCGATGCGCTGCTGCCGGTGGCGCTGATCCTGCTGCTCGGCCTGGGCAAGGCCTGGCTCATCGCGCTGCGTTTCATGGAGCTCGACCGTGGCCCCCGGCTGTGGCGTTCGCTGCTGCTCGGCTGGCCGCTGGTGGTTACCGGCGTGATCCTCACTTTGCACGCAACCCACTGATTTTTCTTCGGAAAAATACCTGACTGGAAGCATTGGTCTTTCTTGATTGCCATCAAGCGAGACGCCTGGGGACGGTTCCTACAATGGCACCGACCGTGACCTAGGAGGGCCCCATGTCAGAGACATTCACAAAAGGTATGGCGAGGAACATCTACCTGGGAGGAGGCGTTTTCTTCTTTCTGGTATTCCTCGCCCTGACCTATCACACCGAAACCACCTTCCCCAAGCGCACCAACCAGAGTGAGCTCACCGAGTCGGTGGTGCGCGGCAAGCTGGTGTGGGAGCAGAACAACTGCGTGGGTTGCCACTCGATCCTCGGCGAAGGCGCCTACTTCGCGCCGGAGCTGGGCAACGTCGCCATCCGCCGCGGCGGCGATGCAGCCTTCGGCAGCTTCCTCGCCGCCTGGATGAAGATGCAGCCGCTGGGCGTCCCCGGCCGCCGGCAGATGCCGCAATTCCACCTGAGCGATCAGGAGGTCACGGATCTCGCGGCGTTCCTGCTCTGGACGTCGAAGATCGATACCAACAAATGGCCGCCGAACAAGGAGGGTTGAGCATGAACCCGGGCAATCCCTATCTGAAATTCGCCTCGCAGTCGGTGGCCAAGCCGTACTTCGTGTTCGCCCTGATGCTCTTCGTCGGGCAGATCGTCTTCGGCCTGATCATGGGCATGCAGTACGTGGTCGGTGACTTCCTGTTCCCGGCCATCCCGTTCAACGTCGCGCGGATGGTGCACACCAACCTGCTGATCGTCTGGCTGCTGTTCGCCTTCATGGGCGCGGCCTACTACCTGATCCCGGAGGAGGCCGACCGCGAGCTGTACAGCCCGAAACTGGCCATCGCGCTGTTCTGGGTGTTCGCCATCGCCGGCGTGCTGACCATCCTGGGCTACCTGCTGGTGCCCTACGCTGGCCTGGCGAAGATGACCCACAACGAGCTGCTGCCGACCATGGGCCGGGAGTTCCTCGAGCAGCCGACCATCACCAAGATGGGCATCGTGGTGGTGGCGCTGGGCTTCCTGTTCAACATCGGCATGACCATGCTCAAGGGCCGCAAGACCGCCGTCAGCGTGGTGATGATGACCGGCCTGGTGGGCCTGGCGGTGTTCTTCCTGTTCTCCTTCTACAACCCGGAAAACCTCTCCCGCGACAAGTACTACTGGTGGTGGGTCGTGCACCTGTGGGTGGAGGGCGTGTGGGAGCTGATCATGGGCTCGATGCTGGCCTTCGTGCTGATCAAGATCACCGGTGTGGACCGCGAAGTCGTGGAGAAATGGCTGTACGTGATCATCGCCATGGCCCTGATCACCGGCATCATCGGCACTGGCCACCACTTCTTCTGGATCGGCGCGCCGGGCGTGTGGCTGTGGCTGGGCTCGATCTTCTCCGCGCTGGAACCGCTGCCGTTCTTCGCCATGGTGCTGTTCGCCTTCAACATGGTGAACCGTCGTCGCCGCGAGCACCCGAACAAGGCCGCCGCGCTGTGGGCCCTGGGCACCACCGTGACCGCCTTCCTCGGCGCCGGCGTGTGGGGCTTCCTGCACACCCTGGCCCCGGTGAACTACTACACCCACGGCTCGCAGCTCACCGCGGCCCACGGTCACCTGGCCTTCTACGGCGCCTACGCGATGATCGTGATGACCATGATCAGCTATGCCATGCCGCGCCTGCGGGGCATCGGCGAAGCGCCCGACGCCCGTGCGCAGAGCCTGGAGATCTGGGGCTTCTGGCTGATGACCATCTCCATGCTGCTGATCACCCTGATGCTCACCGCTGCCGGTGTGGTGCAGGTCTGGCTGCAACGCATGCCCGCCGATGGCGCCGCGATGCCGTTCATGGCCACGGTCGACCAGCTGAAGATCTTCTTCTGGCTGCGCCTGTATTCGGGCATCGGCTTCTTCATCGGGCTGATCTGCTACCTGCTCAGCTTCCGCCAGCGTGGCCGTGTGGCCGTCGCCTCCGGCGTAGCGCAGGTGAGCTGATCGATATCGTCCATCCGGGCCCGTCTGCTTTGCGGCGGGCCCTTTTGACGTTTACGGAGCCTGCCGGGCTGCGACCTGGCCGGTAGCGCCTTTAGCTCCATCTCCCTTCAGGGAGAGGGCGGGGGGAGAGGGCCGCACCCAGTGCCGGAGTGGCCGGTAGCACCCTCTCCCTAACCCTCTCCCTGAAGGGAGAGGGGACTGGCTCAGTGTTCTGTTGGGACACCGTGCCCTGTTCCTTCTCTCTGCCTTCCGGAGGCGCCATGACCATCCACCTCGAAATCGAAGAAGGCTTCGGCCGCGCCTGGCACCGCTTCATCACCCGCCGCGCCAGCCCGGAGTTCGAGGACGCGGCGGTGACCCTGGACGAGATGCGGCGCAGCCTGTTGTTGCTGTTCCGCGGCACCGGCGGTGAACCCGGCGTCGGCGTGGAAGCGGCCAGCGCCCGCGAGCTGCTGGTGCGGCGCAGCCTGCTGCAACAGGTGGCCGGTACCTGCCAGCAATTGCCGGTGGCCTGGTTCGATGCCGACTCCCTGCGTCTGCCCGCGCAACTGGCGGTGTTCCCCGATGCCGACCTGAACCGCGAGCTGTACCGCTGGCTGGCGCTGCTCGCCGCCCATAGCCAGCCGATGCGCCATTGGGCACAGGACAATCAGGCCTGGACCCTGGTCGTGCTCGAACGCTACCCGCTGCTGCGCCCGCGCTATCGGCGGTTGGTGGAGGCACTGCTCTGCCTGCGCCCCGATTCCGCCGCGCTGCCGCCCGCCGAGGCAGCGCTGGAACGCGCGCTGCAACAGGCGCTGCGCGAACCGGGCAGCGTCGCGCGCCTGCCACGCAGCGAGAAGGCGCCCTGGCCGCTGCCGCTGTGGCTCTACCCGCCGCAACGCCTGGCCACGCCGCAGCACACCGACCTGATCGACGGCGACGAGCACGGCCGCTCCGCCCACAGCGAGGCCAAGGGCGTGGCGCGCAAGCGCGGCGAGCGCACTGAACAGGATCCCGGCCGTGGCGGCCTGCTGCTGTTCCGCCTGGAAAACCTGTTCAGCTGGTCCGAGCACGTCGAACTGGACCGTGCCGGCGACGACAGCGAGGACCTCGATGCCGCGCGCGTGGCGGACGACCTCGATCACCTGAGCCTGTCCCGCCAGCGGCAGAAGAAGGGCGGCGGGCTGAAGCTGGATCTCGACCTGCCGGCCGCCGACTTCGACGACGTGCCGTTGGGCGAGGGCATCCGTTTGCCGGAATGGGATTACCGCCGACAGCAACTGATCGACGACCACGTCTGCCTGCAGCCGATGCTGCCGCGCGACGCCGTGCCGGCGCCGCTGCCGGATTCCCTCGCGCCGATCGCGCGGCGCCTGCGCCGTCAGTTCGAAAGCCTGCGCCAGCAGCCGCAATGGCTGCGCCGTCAGCCGCAAGGTGTGGAGCTGGACGTGGATGCCTGGCTGGATTTCAGCGTCGAACGGCGCCTGGGTGCATGCAGCGAGCCCGGCCTCTTCCTCGAGCGCCGGCAGACCCGCCGCGACCTGGCCTGCCTGCTGCTGGCGGACCTGTCGATGTCCACCGATGCACACATCGACAACGAGCACCGGGTGATCGATCTGATCAGCGACAGTCTGCTGCTGTTCGGCGAGGCGCTGCAGGCGGTGGGCGATCGTTTCGCGCTCTACGGCTTCTCCTCGCTGCGCCGCCAGCAGGTGCGCCTGACCCGGCTGAAAACCTTCGACGAGCGCCACAATGACACCGTCCGCGGGCGCATTCGCGCACTGCGCCCCGGCTATTACACGCGCATGGGCGCGGCGATCCGCCGGGCCACGCAACTGCTGCTGGAGCGCAAGGAACGTCAGCGCGTGTTGCTGATCCTCACCGACGGCAAGCCCAATGACCTGGACTTGTATGAGGGCCGCTACGGCGTCGAGGACACCCGCCAGGCGGTGCTGGAAGCGCGCCGCGCCGGGCTGCTGCCGTTCTGCATCACCATCGACCGCGAGGCGGCGGACTACCTGCCGCACCTGTTCGGCAGTCAGGGTTACCTGCTGATCAACGATCCGGCGCAGCTGCCGGTGCAGTTGCCGCAGCTCTACCGGCAGCTCACCCGCCGCCAAGGCTGACAGAGCTGTCTGTAGGAGCGAGCTTGCTCGCGAACCAAATCCCGCGGCGGGGCCTGTTCGCGAGCAAGCTCGCTCCTACAAGGGGCAGTCCGGTTTGGGGTTCAGCGCGGTAACCAGACCATCATCACCAGACAGAACACCGCAAGAAACGCGCAATACCAGGCGAAGCGCCGCAGCCGGCGTTGCTTAGCCAGTTCCTGATCCACCGGCAACGGCATCCCGCACTGCAGGCAATCCGCATGGCCCTCGGGGCTCTCGTGCTGGCAGTACAGGCACTGGCGCATGGCTTACTCGAACTGTTCCAGGCGCGCGACGTCGAGCACCTGCACGGTACGGCCGTTGAGGTCGATGATGTTTTCGTCGATCAGCCGCCGCAGTACGCGGGAGAAGGTCTCCGGCTGGATCGACAGGTGCCCGGCCACCAGTTGCTTGGCCATTGGCAGCTCGAAGCGATTGTCCTCGCCGCCCTGGCGGTTCAGCTGGGTCAGCAGGTAGCGCACCACGCGGTGGGTGGAGTTCTTCAGCGACAGCGTCTCGATCTCGTTGATCCGCCGGTGCAGGCGCACGCAGAGGGTGGCGAGCAGGGAGAAGGGCAGCTGCGGGTTGCTGTGCAGCAGCTCCATGTAGGTGCGGTTGGCGAAGCGGTAGACCTGGGTGGGCTCCAGCGCCTGGGCCGAGGCCACGTAGTTGGAAGTGTCCATCAGCATCATGGCTTCGGCGAAGGTCTGCCGGCTGCCGACGACCTCCAGCACCTTCTCCTGGCCCTCCGGGGTCAGGCGGAAGATCTTCACCGCGCCGGAAATCACGAAATAGAAGGCGTGGGCCGGTTCACCCTGAAGGAACAGTTTGTCGCCTTTCTCCAGGTTGAGCAGTGTGCTGGTGGCGAGCAGCTGCTCCATCTGTTCTTCGTTGAGCACGTTGAACAGATGGTGGCCGCACAGAATCTGGTGGTGGACGCGATGCGCGAGCATGGCGGAGCGCTCCTGGGCGGGGACAATCCCGCCAGTATGCGCGATGCCACCTGGCAGCGTGGTGAGACAAGCTGTCACTGGTCGTCCTCCTGGCTCCAGGGCCGGCGCTCAGGCCGGGTGGTTGGCGCCCAGGAACAACAGGTTGTTCTCCAGGTGGATGTGCTGCATCAGGTCGCGGCGCAGTTCTTCCAGGCCGCTGTAGAGGCGGCGCCAGCTGTTGCAGCCGTCCGCCGGCACGGTGAGGTCGCCCGTCAGGTCGGCCAGTACGGCGAGGGACTGCGAGTGTTCGTCGTGCTCATGGCGCATCACGCCGATCGGCCCCTGCACGTGGGTCAGCGGAATGCCCTGGCGCAGCCAGGGGAACAGCACGCTTTCTTCCTTGCACATGTGCCATTCGAGTTCCTCCAGCATCTTCCTCAGGTGCGCGGTCAGGCCGGCCGGGCACTGCGGGTGCGCGGCGTGGGTGTTCTCGACGCGTTCGGCCAGCGGGATCAGCGCCGGCAATTGCTCGCGATGGACCTTGTGGTAGCGCTCCAGGATGTGGTCGATCAACTGGTCGTTGCTGCTGTATCGCCAGTCGATCTGCTCGTTCGCGGGCGGCAGCGCCTGCAGCTCTTCGGCGATGCGCTGGGCGTCGAGGCCCTGTTCGCTGGCCGCTTCGCCCAGGCTGCGCTGGCCGGCGCAGCAGAAGTCGAGCTTGTAGTCGTGGAACAGCGCGGTGCTGCCCGGCACGCTGAAGGCCAGGTCGCTCAGGGTGCGTTCGGTAAGGTTGTCGGTCATGGCGGGCCTCGGTTCAGTGGGGCACGGCGGCCGCAGTCGTCGTGATGGTGGCTGCCAGTCTAGGGAGGGCCGCGCGCGGAGCTCCTTGATTGCAGTCAAGCGTCTTCGCGCGCGGGTTCCCGCTCGTCGCCGGCGATCCGCATCAGCTGCTGCGGGGCGCAGACCAGCAGTTTCTGCCGTCCGCCGCGAACCAGGCCGCGATCCTCCCAGGCGCTGAGGATGCGCGAGACGGTGTGCAGGGTGGTGCCGGTCATCTCGGCAATATCCTGGCGGGTGACCGGGAAATCGATGCGGATGCCGTCCGCCTCCGGAAAACCGGAGTGCTGGATCAGCCGCAGCACGGCGTGGGCGACGCGCCGTTCGACTTCCTCGGTGGCCAGTTCGCAGAAGCGCACATGGGCCTCCTGCAGGCGCTCGCCGATGGCCTGCACGGTGTTCAGGGCGAAGCCGGGGTGGCGCGCCAGCAGGGGTTCCCATTGGCTGGTCGGCCAGGCCAGCGCCAGGCTGTCCAGGGTTGCGCAGGCGGTGGCGGGGTAGTCCGGCCGGCCGAGGGCGCGGGCGAAACCGAACAGATCGCCCGGATTGACCATGCGCACCAGCACGCGCTGGCCGTCGCCGGTGAGCTGGGTCGCCTTCAGGCGGCCATGGACCAGCAGGTAGAAGGCTTGCGCCGGCGCGCCCTGCTCGAACACGGTGGCGCCGCTGCGCAGACGCAGCACGCTGGCTTCGCGCAGGATGTCGTCCTGTTCTTCGCGGCTGCTGTTGGCGAAGGGCGGCAGGTTGGCCAGCCAGGCGCGGTTGACGGAGAGATGGGTGGTCACGACTACGATTCCCTGGGTCCCGCCGCAGCATACTTGCGATGGCGGGTCGCGGGACTTGAGGGGAATCAAGGGATGTCCCTGACCAGGCGGAAGCCCAGGTTGTCCGGCGGCTGCCCGGCGCTGCAGCCGCCGCCGCGGGCGTCGCGGACGAAATCATTGATGGCGGCGCGATGGCGGCCCTCGGCGATGCGGATCGAGCAGTACTGCGCACGATCGGTCTGGCTGCCCCGGGCGTCGAGGTTCACCCGCTGGTGGCAGCTTTGCGTCCATTCCCAGACGTTGCCGCCCAGGTCCGCCACGCCGAACTCGTTCAGGCCGTGGCTGCCGCGAGGCTGCGGCAACGCCGAGGCGCTGGTGCGGGTTTCGGCCTCGAAACGGTAGCGGGCCAGCCAGCGCCGGGCCGGGTTGCTGCCGTCGTCGTCCTCGATGCGCAGGGCGTCATCGGCCCAGCGCGAGCCGGCGAAGAAGGCCCACTCCTGGTCGGTGGGCAGGCGCCAGCGTTGTCCGGTGCGCCGGGACAACCAGTCGGCATAGCGCTGCGCGTCCAGCAGGCTGGCGCCGGTGAGCGGCAGGTCCGGGCTCGGTGAGCGGGTGTCGAGTGTCAGGCAGTCGCCGTCGGCTACGCAGCGAGCGTACTCGCCCTGGCTGACCTGGAATTTCATGACTTCGAAACGGGGGGCGAGATGTTCACGCTGCGAGGGCGCGTCCACCGCCCGCTTTTCCTGCCAGTAGTCGCCGGCGGGGCGGAAGTTGAACTCACGCGGCGCCAGCGTCACGGTTTCCGGCGCCAGCGCTGGGTCGTGCTGCAGCCTTGGCAGCAGGGCGGCGGCGCCGATCAGGAGCACGACGGGCACACCGATCAGGGTTGTCTTGCGCATGGGCTGCGATGTCCGGGAAGAGACCGGGAAATGGCCGGCCCCCGAGGGGCCGGCCGAGGGGCTTACTTGATCGGCGTCGGCGGCTCGATCTGGGTCATCAGGTCGGAGTTCCACTTGCCTTCGACCTGGATGTGGGCGGCGGCGCCCAGCAGGACAGCTTCGATCAGGTTGTGGTTGAGGTAGGTGTACAGGCCCGGCTGCAGGAAGGTGTAGAGCGATGCGCCGGCCGCGCCGCCGGGGATCAGCCAGGTTTCCAGGTCCTGCTCCGGCGGGTTGTTGAACTTGCCGGTGGCCCAGACATGGTCGCCGTGGCCGCCGATCAGGTGCGGGCGGGTATCGCGGTTGGCCTGGGAATGGACCAGCAGCACGGTCTCGCCGACCTTGGCGGTCAGCGCGTTCTTGCCGGTCAGGGCGCCAACCTTGCCGTTGAACACGATGTGGCTGGGGACCAGCCCCTTCATCACTTCCTGCATGTCGTTGTAGCCGTCCATGGGCTTGGCGTAGCGCTTGAAGTTGCCGTCCTTGTCGCGCGGGACATAGAAGTCCTGCTCGCCGATGTAGAACACCTTGTCGTACTTCAGCGGCCGGCCGTCGCGGTCCTTCAGGCCGTCGCGCGGCAGCACCATGAGCGCGCCGTTCATGCCCGAGACCACGTGCCAGGGGATCATCGCCCCACCCGGCGCACAGTGGTAGACGAACACGCCGGGACGGGTGGCCTTGAAGCGCAGTTTCACCTCTTCGCCGGGCTGGATGATGGTCAGCGCGCCGCCGCCCAGGGCGCCGGTGGAGGCGTGGAAGTCGATGTTGTGGGTCAGGGTGTTGCTGGTCGGGTTGACCAGGGTGAGTTCGACGTAGTCGTCCTGGTGCACCACCATCAGTGGTCCGGGCACCGAGCCGTTGAAGGTCATGGCGTGGATTTCGGTGCCATCGTCGTCGATGACCAGCTTCTTCTCCTCGATCACTATGCGGAACTGGACCACGCGTTGCTTGCCCGTGGCGCGTTGTTCGTGGGCGTGGACGAAGGGCGGGGCGACCAGTTCGACCTGGACGTGTTCCAGCTTGGACAGGTCAGGCGCCGGCCCCATGTTCTTCGGCGCGGGCTCGCTGCTGGCGAAGGCGCGCGTGCTGCCGAGCATCGAGCCGGTGACGCCGAGCACCACCGCGCCGGCCAGCAGGCTGCGCCGGGAAAGGGACATCTCTTCCTGATCATGCATGAGTACTTCTCCGTAATGGACGAACTGTCGTCGCGCACAGAGATACCCCTTGGGCTGGAATCTTCTTTGCGCCGGAGCAAACAAGCCCACAGCTGGACAACGTGTCGCAGGCTCTGACAGGCGGTTGCTGGCCGTTACAGTCCGGCGACGATAGAAACGGGCAAGTGTGGGGACGGCGAGGTAAGATTCTTCCCCTGAACCAACCTCCCGCGCCCGGCGTGCGGGCCTCAACGGACAAGGACCCTCCATGCGTCTGCACGGACTCACCCTACTGGCCCTGACCATTGGCTGCCTCGGCGTGCAGGAAGCGCGCGCGAGCAGCGACGATTCCTGCTACCCGAGCTGGAACCTCAAGCGCGACACGCTGGACGTGTGCAACAGCCTGCCGTTTCTGAGCCCCGGCAACGACAGCCGGATCAACCTGCAGCTGCTGCTGGCCGACGCCGGCCAGGCGAATCTCCCGGACCGGCCGCTGTCGGACGACGAGCAGCAGCTGGGCTACGGCAAGGTGCCGTTCCCGATGGCGCGCCTGCTCGACGATGGGCAGTCCACCGATGCCGACGGCCCGGCGAGCGGCACCCAGGCGAGCGCGCCGCTGGCCGACCTGGTGGCGCGCATCGGCCTGCCGGCGGACAGCCTGGCGCAATCCGCCGACAGCTTCGCCAGCGGCGAAGGCAGCCGCTGCCGCAGCAACAACGCCGCTACCGCCCAGGACTTCCTCAGCCAACTGCTGCTGGTGGAAGGGCTGTCGGCCGAAGAGCGGCAGAGCCTGGCGCGCGGCCGCCTGACCCTGCTCGGCGCCTGCCAGTGGGACGACACCCAGCTCACCGTCATCCTCCCCGGCGACCTGCAATCCGCGCCGGGCAAGGCGTTCGCCACCTACCTCAAGGGCGCGGCGGAGTTCTACAGCGGCCGCTTCGGCGAGGCGCTCAAGGCCTTCCGCGCCCTGCAGGACAGCGACCTGCCCTGGCTGCAGGAAACCGCCCGCTACATGATCGCCCGCAGCCAGCTCAACGAGGCCCAGCAGAACGCCTTCGACGACATGGGCTACCCCGACCTGCGCAAGGTCGACAAGAACGTCCTGAAGGGCGCCGAGGCGAGTCTGGGCGACTACCTCAAGCGTTATCCACAGGGTCAGTACGCCGGCTCGGCCAAGGGCCTGCTGCGCCGCGTCTATTGGCTGATGAGCGACGAGGGCCGCCTGGCCGGGGAATACGCCGAGCTGTTCGCCCGTCGCGACGCCGACCTGGCGCCGCTGATCCAGGAAGTCGACAACAAGCTGCTGGTCACCGCCCATCCGGCGGACGTCCGCGACCCGCGCCTGCTGGCCGTGCTCGACCTGATGCAGATGCGCCATCACGAGCCGAATGAGCCGCGTGCCCTGGACAGTGCAGGTCTGGCGGGGCAGAAGGAACTGTTCGCCAAGCAGCCTGGCCTGCATGACTACCTGACCGCGGCCTACCAGCTGTATGTGGAAGAAAAGCCGGCCGAGGCGTTGAAGAGCCTGCCCGAGGAGATTCCCGAGAAGCTCGACTACCTCGCCTTCAGCCAGCAGGCGCTGCGTGGTTTCGCCCTGGAGGCCGGCAACGACTGGCTGAGCGCCGAGAAGCTGTGGTTGCGCCTGCTGCCCCTGGCCAGGCAGCCGCTGCAGCACGACCAGCTGGAGCTGGCACTGGCCTTCAACTACGAGCGCAGCGACCGCCTGGTGAAGGTCTTCGCCGAGGGCTCGCCGGTGCAGACGCCGATCATCCGCGAGATTCTCCTGCGCCACATCGCCGGCCCCGATCTGCTGCGCCAGCAGGCGCGCTCCACCTCGGCCTCGGTCGAGGAGCGCGACACTGCGCTGTTCGCCCTGCTCTACAAGGACCTGCTGCATGGCCAGTACCAGGCCTTCATCGACGATCTCGCGCTGCTGCCCGCCGAGCCGTCCAGCAAGCCGCTAGGCGCCAGCATCGGCTACCTCTACGGCAGCATGCCGCTGACGCTGTTCCAGTGGCCGGGCGGCAAGAACGACAGCGGCTACGAGTGCCCGGCCATCGTCGACGTGGCGCGTGACCTGCAACAGAACCCGCAGCCGCCAAGGGCGCTGAATTGCCTGGGTGAGTTCATCCTGCGCAACAACCTGGACGGCTTCCCGCTGGACAACCCGCCGGGCGAGCGCGAGCTGGGTGGCAGCGAGTCGCTGTTCCCCGGCACCGCCTATTCGCGCATGGACGGCTACCTCAAGGTCATTGCCGACAAGCAGGCGCCGGAAGACGATCGCGCCTACGCACTGTTCCGCGCGATCAACTGCTACGCGCCCAGCGGCTTCAATGGCTGTGGCAGCCAGGACATCGCCCCGTCCCAGCGCAAGCAGTGGTTCCGCACCCTGAAGAGCCAGTACGCCGCCACGCCCTGGGCGAAGGCGCTGAAGTACTACTGGTAAGCCGATGCTGCGCGCCGTCGCGGTTGCCCTGGCACTGCTGCTGGGCAGCACCGGAGCCGCCGCGGGCGAGGTGGATGCCGCCGACCACGATGCCTTCTGGCTATGGAGCGGCGTCGCCGCGCAGCCGGTGCTGGCCCGGGCGCGTACCCTCTACGTGCTGCAGGGCCAGGTCAGCGCGCCGCGCTACAAGGACGGCAACGCCCGCCTGATCGCCCAGGGCATCGCCATTCCGCGCCTGACCCGGGGCGAGGTCTGGGTGGTCTACCGCGCCCACACCCTGCACTGGCACGAGGACATCTACCGGACCCTGCTGGCCCAGTTGCGCCGCTGGCGTGCCGCCGGCAATCCGGTGGTGGGGGTGCAGATCGATTTCGACGCGCGCACCCGCTACCTGGACGAGTACGTCGACTTCCTCCAGGACCTGCGCAAGCGCCTGCCGCCCGACTGCCGGTTGAGCATCACCGGGTTGATGGACTGGGGCAGCAACGGTGCGCCGGAGACCATCAACCGCCTGGCCGGCGTAGTGGACGAGGTGGTGGTGCAGACCTACCAGGGGCGGCACACCATTCCCAACTACGCGGCGTACCTGCCGCGCGTGGCCCGGTTGCAGCTGCCGTTCCGCATCGGGCTGGCGCAGTACGGGGAATGGCAGGCGCCGGATTACCTGGCGCAGAGCCCGTGGTTCAGGGGGTATGTGGTGTTTCTGCAGAATCCGTGAGGCAACGGCGTAGGGCGTATAACGTTCGACGTTATACGCCGTTTGACCCTGGTCTCCGACCGCGCGAATTCCAATCTGAAAACCTGTGACAGGGCGCTTCGAGCTCGACCGATGCGTCTGCTGATGATCAGGGTGCATCGGCGTACAACCGCGAACGGTTGTACGCCCTACGCCTGGGCATCAGTTCCCGCCACACCCGCACTTGCCGCAATCGTTCCCGCAGCTGCCGGCCGCAGCCGGCTCCCGCGCATCCCGCGTGGTCCCACCATTCAGGTTGCGCATCAGCAGCGCGTACTGCAGGTCCAGCGCCTCGGGCACCGGCAGGTAAACCACATGCCCATCCCCCGGCGCCACGCCGATGGACTCGCCCCGGTTGTTCTCCAGCGCCGGCAAACGCAGCGTGTGGTTGCCCGCCGGGGTCATCAGCTCGACGCTGTCGCCCACTTCGAAGCGGTTCTTCACCCGCACCTCGGCCAGGCCGTTGCGGCGTTCGCCGGTGAACTCGCCGACGAACTGCTGGCGCTCGGACAGCGAATGGCCGTACTGGTAGTTCTGGTACTCGTCATGCACATGGCGGCGCAGGAAGCCTTCGGTGTAGCCGCGATGGGCGAGGGACTCCAGGGTGTCCATCAGGCCGAGGTCGAAGGCGCGTCCGGCGACGGCGTCGTCGATGGCCTTGCGATAGGCCTGGGCGGTGCGCGCGACGTAGTAGTGGGACTTGGTGCGGCCCTCGATCTTCAGCGAATGCACGCCCATCTGCGCCAAACGCTGCACGTGCTGGATGGCGCGCAGGTCCTTGGAATTCATGATGTAGGTGCCGTGCTCGTCCTCGAAGGCCTCCATCAGCTCGCCGGGGCGGTTGGCTTCTTCGAGCAGGAAGATGTCCTTGGTCGGCGCGCCGATACCCAGGGTCGGTTCGACGTTGCGCACCGCGTGGCCCAGTTCGTCCTCGTGGGCGGCGTGGGTCTGGTACTCCCAGCGGCAGGCGTTGGTGCAGGTGCCCTGGTTGGGGTCGCGGCGGTTGATGTAGCCCGATAGCAGGCAGCGCCCGGAGTAGGCCATGCACAGTGCGCCGTGGACGAAGACTTCCAGCTCCATGCCGGGGACCCGTTCGTGGATTTCGCCGATTTCCTCCAGCGACAGCTCGCGGGACAGGATCACCCGCTTGAGTCCCTGCTGTCGCCAGAACTCCACGCTGGCCCAGTTCACCGCGTTGGCCTGTACCGACAGGTGGATGTCAACCTCGGGGAAATGCTGGCGAACCAGCATGATCAGGCCGGGATCGGACATGATCAGTGCATCCGGTCCGAGGGCGATCACCGATTCGACATCCTGCAGGAAGGTCTTCAGCTTGGCGTTGTGCGGGGCGATGTTCACCACCACGTAGAGGCGCTTGCCCTGGGCGTGGGCCTCGTTGATGCCGGTGGCGAGGTTGGCGTGGTCGAACTCGTTGTTGCGCACCCGCAGGCTGTAGCGCGGTTGGCCGGCGTAGACGGCGTCGGCGCCATAGGCGAAGGCGTGGCGCAGGCTCTTCAGCGAGCCGGCGGGGCAGAGCAGTTCGGGGGAAAACGGCGTGGGGGACATGGCGGCGGAGCGGGTCGTGGGAAAAAGGCCGCCACTCTAGGCAATCCGCGGGTTGTACGTGCTGAGCGAGGTCAACGCCAAGGCGCTTTTCGTAGGTCATGCTTGAGGATGCGGCACGTCACTCCAGCCACTTGCGCCCTTGCAGCTCCAGCAACGCCTGCGCCTGCTCCGGCCCGTTGCTGCCGGCGGGGTAGGGGCGCGGGCTCTGGTAGTGCTCCTGCCAGCCCTTGATGATCGGGTCGACCCAGCTCCAGGCCGCTTCCACCTCGTCGCGGCGCATGAACAGGGTCGAGTCGCCTTCGATCACGTCCAGCAGCAGGCGCTCGTAGGCGTCCCAGCGGCGTTTGTTGCGGCTGAAGGCCTCGGCCAGGTTGAGGTCCAGCTCCACCGGTTCCAGCTGCATGCCCTTGCCCGGCGCCTTGGCCATCAGCTGCACGCTGATGCGCTCTTCGGGCTGCAACCTTATCCACAGGCGGTTGGCGGTGCTGGCGCCGCCGATCAGGCCGTTGGGCGCCGGCTTGAACTGGATGACGATCTCCGAGCACTTCTTCGCCATGCGCTTGCCGGTGCGCAGGTAGAACGGCACGCCGGACCAGCGCCAGTTGTCGATCTCGGCCTGTACGGCGACGAAGGTCTCCGTATCGCTGTCGTTGTCGACATTTTTCTCGAACCAGTAGGCCGGCACCTCCTGCCCGCCGATGTGTCCGGCGGTGTACTGGCCGCGCACGGTCTTGTCCTGCACGTCCTGCCCGGAAATCGGCTTGAGCGCCTGGAGAATCTTCACCTTCTCGTTGCGCACCGCCTCGGCGTCGAAGCGCACCGGCGCTTCCATCGTCACCAGGCAGAGCAGCTGCAGCAGGTGGTTCTGCACCATGTCGCGCATGGCGCCGGCGTGGTCGTAGTAGGCGCCGCGGTTCTCCACGCCCAGGGTCTCGTTGACGGTGATCTGCACGTGGTCGATGTGCCCGTTGCGCCACACCGGCTCGAACAGGGTGTTGGCGAAGCGCAGAGCCATCAGGTTCTGTACGGTTTCCTTGCCCAGGTAGTGGTCGATGCGGAATACCCGCGATTCGTCGAACACTTCGCCGATCGCCTGGTTGATCGCCAGCGCCGAGTCCAGCGAATGGCCCAGCGGCTTCTCCAGCACGATACGCGCCAGGGGGCCGGCCAGCCCGGCGACCTTGAGGTTCTGCGCGATGGGCGCGAACAGGCTCGGCGCGGTGGCCAGGTAATGCACCAGCACGCGGCCCTCGCTGCGCTTGAGCGCCTTGGCCAGCCGGCCGAAGTCGGCGCTTTGCGAGGCGTCCATCGCCAGGTACTCCAGGCGTTGGGCGAAACTGCGCCAGGCTTCGGCGGAGAAGTCGTTGCGCGCTACCTGGGCACGGCAATTGCGCTCGGCCAGGGCGAGATAGGACATCGTGTCGCGGTTGCCGCGGGCGAGGGCGAAAATCCGCGTGTCCGCCGGCAGGCGGTTTTCCCGGTGCAGGTGATAGAGCGCTGGCAGCAGCTTGTGCAGGGCCAGGTCGCCGCTGCCGCCGAACACCAGGATGTCGCAGGAGCTGGGAAGACTAGGGCTGGCGGGCGTATTCAAGACTTATTCCCTGGGCGTGGCGAGTCGATTTGTAGTATAACTACAACAAGACTACAGAATTCTCAGACAATCATCACCGAGCCTACCCCTGTGAACCTTTTGCAGCACATTGCCCAGTCGCGTCATCTGCTCCGCAAATCGGAGCTCAAGGTTGCCGATCACGTGATGCAGGACCCTGCATCGGTCATGCACAGCTCCATGGCGGACCTCGCCCATGGCGTCGGCGTCAGCGAGCCGACCATCGTGCGCTTCTGCCGCGCCATCGGCTGCAGCGGTTTCCAGGACCTCAAGCTCAAGCTGGCGCAGAGCCTGGCCGCCGGCGCCAGCTTCGGCCAGTTCTCGATCAACGAGACCGACTCGGTGGCGGACTTCAGCCTGAAGATCTTCGACACCACCCTGCACTCGCTGATGGAAGTGCGCGAGCACCTCGACACCCATGCACTGGAGCGCGCCATCGCGGCCATCGCCCATGCCCAGCGCGTGGAGTTCTACGGCTTCGGCGCGTCCGGCGCGGTGGCGGCGGACGCCCAGCACAAGTTCTTCCGCCTGCTGCTCTCGGCGGCGGCCTATTCCGACCCGCACATGCAGGCCATGTCGGCGGTGACCCTGAAGCCCTCGGACGTGGCGATCTGCATCTCCCAGTCCGGCCGCTCCAAGGACCTGCTGGTGACCGCCAACCTGGTGCGCGAGGCCGGCGCCACGCTGATCACCCTGTGCCCCAGCCAGACCCCGCTGGCGGACCTGGCCACCGTGAACCTGGCGGTGGATGTACACGAAGACACCGACATCTACACTCCGTTGACTTCGCGTATCGCCCACCTGGTGGTGATCGACGTGCTGGCGATGGGCGTTGCCATGGCCCGCGGGCCGGATCTGGTCAACCACTTGAAGAGCGTGAAGCGCAGCCTGCGCAGCCTGCGCCTGTCGCCGAAAGTGGTGAAGAGCCACGAGGAGCGCCCGGAAGAGGCGTCCTAAGCGCTTTTTCTGTAGGATCGAGAGGGACGCCTGGTTCTCGCTCGCGAACTGATTTACCGGCAGCCTCGGAGCTGGGCGGTTCGCGAGCAAGCTCGCTCCTACAAAAAATATCCTGCCGTCTCCTGCGAGCCGCTCGTCGGCGTCACCGGCGCTTCATTGCCACGTAGTCAAACGGTCATCCGTCGTCAGCATGCTGGCGTCTCCAGCCCTTCGGCCTTGGGAGATGCGAGATGCCCCGCCATATCGACGACACCCAGCTCCAACTGGACGCCAAGACCCGCCGCAAGCTCGAAGACCAGCGGCGCATGCAGTTCCGCCGCGCCATCGAGGACCGCATGGAGGCGCAACGCCTCGCCGTGGAAACCTCCGATTACCCCGATCTGATCGCCGTCGCCTACCTCACTTCTGCACGGGCGGGCCGGCGAAACGTTCGGCCAGCTGGCTGATCAGCGCCCGCTCTTCACGGATGAAGGCGACGAACGCCTGGGCCACCGGGCTCAGGCGCTTGCCGCGGGCGTGCACCAGACACCAGCTGCGGTAGAGCGGCAGCTCTTCCACCGGCAGCTCGCGCAACAGGCCCGAGTGCAGTTCGCGGCTGACCGCATGGCGCGGCAGCAGCGCCAGGCCCAGGCCCGCCAGCACCCCTTCACGTGAGCCTTCGAGCGATGCGAATTCCAGCGTCTGCGGGAAGTGCGCGCGCTTCTGCTGGAAGTGTTCCTCGCAGGCCTTGCGCGTGCCCGAGCCGGGTTCGCGGACCAGCAGCGGATAGGGCTCCAGGTCCTTGAGCGACAGCTTGGCGGCGTTGCACAGCGGGTGATCCGGCGGCGCCACCGCGATGATCGGGTTGTTCAGGAAGGGCAGGAATTCCAGGGCCATGTCCTGGGGCACCAGGGACATGATCACCAGGTCGTCGCGGTTGTCCGACAGGCGCTTGATCGCCTGGGCGCGGTTGACCACCGTGAGGTTCAGGCTCACGTCCGGGTGCTGCGCATGGAAGGCGGCGAACAGGTGCGGGGTGATGTACTTGGCGCTGGATTCCACCGCCAGGCGCAGCTGGCCCTGCAGCGAGCCCTTGAGGTCGGAGAGGTTCATGTCCAGCACTTCCAGGCGCTGGAAGATGTCGTTGGTCGCGCGCAGCAGGGCGTCGGCGGCGTCGGTCTGGTAGAGCTTCTTGCCGATGTACTCGAACAGCGGCTGGCCGACCAGTTCTTCCAGCTGACGAATCTGCAGGCTGACCGCCGGTTGGGTCAGGGCCATTTCCTCCGCCGCGCGGCTGTAGGAACGGCTTTCGCACACTGCGCGGAAAACCTGCAGTTGGCGAAGGGTCATACGCATCAATGACTTACGCATAGTAGCCTGCCTGATGGCGACATTTTTCGAGGACTATAAAGCATTCTTTATGGCTACCCCAATAATTATTGATTTTGGTTAATCCTCCCTCCCGCGCTAGGGTAAATCCCACGCCGGAACCCGCTCCGGCCAACATATCCAGCTGCCGGTTGCGGAGCTGCCGATTGGTTTTTACGCCGGGGTCCACAAGGCCCGGGCCGAGGGAAAGCCGCAGTGATCAAGAAAATCCTGATCGCCAACCGTGGGGAGATCGCTGTCCGTATCGTGCGTGCCTGCGCCGAGATGGGCATCCGCTCGGTGGCCGTCTATGCCGACGCCGACCGCCACGCGCTGCACGTCAAGCGTGCCGACGAAGCGCACAGCATCGGCACCGACCCGCTCGCCGGTTACCTCAACCCGCGCGCCCTGGTGAACCTGGCGGTGGAAACCGGCTGCGACGCCCTGCACCCGGGCTACGGTTTCCTCTCCGAGAACGCGGAGCTGGCGGAAATCTGCGCCGAGCGCGGCATCAAGTTCATCGGCCCGTCGGCGGAAGTGATCCGCCGCATGGGCGACAAGACCGAAGCGCGCCGCAGCATGATCGCCGCCGGCGTGCCCTGCACTCCCGGCACCGAAGGCAACGTCGCCGACCTCGCCGAAGCCGTCTCCGAAGCCGAGCGCATCGGCTACCCAGTGATGCTCAAGGCCACCTCCGGTGGTGGCGGCCGCGGCATCCGTCGCTGCAACAGCCGCGAGGAACTGGAGCAGAACTTCCCCCGCGTCATCTCCGAGGCCACCAAGGCCTTCGGCAGCGCGGAAGTCTTCCTCGAGAAGTGCATCGTCAACCCGAAGCACATCGAAGCCCAGGTGCTGGCCGACTCCTTCGGCAACACCGTGCACCTGTTCGAGCGCGACTGCTCGATCCAGCGCCGCAACCAGAAGCTCATCGAGATCGCCCCCAGCCCGCAGCTCACCCCCGAGCAGCGCGCCTACATCGGCGACCTGTCGGTGCGCGCGGCCAAGGCCGTGGGCTATGAGAACGCCGGTACCGTGGAGTTCCTGCTCGCCGATGGCGAGGTGTACTTCATGGAGATGAACACCCGCGTGCAGGTGGAACACACCATCACCGAGGAAATCACCGGCATCGACATCGTCCGCGAGCAGATCCGCATCGCCTCGGGCCTGCCGCTCTCGGTCAAGCAGGAAGACATCATCCACCGCGGCTACGCGCTGCAGTTCCGCATCAACGCGGAAGATCCGAAGAACAACTTCCTGCCGTCCTTCGGCAAGATCACCCGCTACTACGCGCCCGGCGGCCCCGGCGTGCGCACCGATACGGCGATCTACACCGGCTACACCATCCCGCCGTACTACGACTCGATGTGCCTGAAGCTGGTGGTCTGGGCGCTGACCTGGGAAGAGGCGCTGGACCGTGGCCTGCGCGCACTGGACGACATGCGCGTGCAGGGCGTGAAGACCACCGCCGCCTACTACCAGGAAATCCTCAAGAACCCGGAATTCCGTAGCGCGCAGTTCAACACCAGCTTCGTTGAGAGCCACCCGGAACTGACCGAGTACTCCATCAAGCGCACCCCGTCGCACCTGGCCATCGCCATCGCCACCGCCATTGCCGCCCACGCTGGCCTGTGAGGATCTCGTACATGACCGTTTCCAAGAAAGTCACCGTCACCGATACCATCCTGCGCGACGCCCACCAGTCGCTGCTGGCGACCCGGATGCGCACCGAGGACATGCTGCCGATCTGCGACAAGCTCGACCAGGTCGGCTACTGGTCGCTGGAAGTCTGGGGCGGCGCCACCTTCGACGCCTGCGTGCGCTTCCTCAAGGAAGACCCGTGGGAGCGCCTGCGCAAGCTCAAGGCCGCGCTGCCCAACACCCGCCTGCAGATGCTCCTGCGCGGTCAGAACCTGCTCGGCTACCGTCACTACAGCGACGACGTGGTGCGTGCCTTCGTCGCCAAGGCGGCGGTCAACGGCATCGACGTGTTCCGCATCTTCGACGCGATGAACGACGTGCGTAACCTGCGTACTTCCATCGAAGCGGTGAAGGCCGCCGGCAAGCACGCCCAGGGCACCATCGCCTACACCACCAGCCCGGTGCACACCATCGAGGCCTTCGTGGCCCAGGGTCGCGCCATGGCGGACATGGGCGTGGACTCCATCGCCATCAAGGACATGGCCGGCCTGCTGACCCCCTACGCTACCGGCGAACTGGTCAAGGCGCTGAAAGACGCGCTGCCGCTGGACGTGGTCGTGCACTCCCATGACACCGCTGGCGTCGCCAGCATGTGCCAGCTCAAGGCTGTGGAAAACGGCGCCGACCGCATCGACACCGCCATCTCCAGCATGGCCTGGGGCACCAGCCATCCGGGCACCGAGTCCATGGTCGCCGCCCTGCGCGACACCCCGTTCGACACCGGCCTGGACCTGGAGCTGATCCAGGAAATCGGCATGTACTTCCACGCCGTGCGCAAGAAGTACCACCAGTTCGAGAGCGAGTTCACCGGCGTGGATACCCGCGTGCAGGTCAACCAGGTACCGGGCGGGATGATTTCCAACCTGGCCAACCAGCTCAAGGAACAGGGCGCGCTGAACCGCATGCCGGAAGTGCTCGCGGAAATCCCGCGGGTTCGCGAAGACCTGGGCTTCCCGCCCCTGGTCACCCCGACCTCGCAGATCGTCGGCACCCAGGCGTTCTTCAACGTACTGGCCGGCGAGCGCTACAAGACCATCACCAATGAGGTGAAGCTGTACCTGCAGGGCCGCTACGGCAAGGCGCCGGGCAAGATCGACGAAGCGCTGCGCCGCCAGGCCATCGGCAACGAGGAAGTGATCGATGTGCGTCCGGCTGACCTGCTCAAGCCGGAGCTGAACAAGCTGCGCGAGGAAATCGGCAGCCTGGCCCAGTCCGAAGAGGACGTGCTGACCTACGCCATGTTCCCGGACATCGGTCGCAAGTTCCTGGAAGAGCGCGCCGCCGGCACCCTGAAGCCGGAAGAGCTGCTGCCGATCCCCAACGGCAAGGGCGTCGCCCCTGCCGGTGGCGAGGGCGTGCCGACCGAGTTCGTGGTCGACGTGCACGGCGAAAGCTACCGCGTGGACATCACCGGCGTCGGCGTGAAGACCGACGGCAAGCGCCACTTCTACCTGTCGGTGGATGGCATGCCGGAAGAGGTGGTGTTCGAGCCGCTCAACGAGTTCATCGGCGGCGGCGGCAACAAGCGCAAGCAGGCCAGCGAGCCGGGCCACGTCACCACCACCATGCCGGGCAACATCGTCGACGTGCTGGTGAAGGAAGGCGACAGCGTCAAGGCTGGCCAGGCGGTGCTGATCACCGAAGCGATGAAGATGGAAACCGAGGTGCAGGCGGGCATCGCCGGCACCGTGAAGGCCATTCACGTGGCCAAGGGCGATCGGGTCAATCCCGGTGAGATCCTGGTGGAAATTGAAGGCTGACCAAGGACAGACGGGTCTTTAAGGTTCAGTCCCCGGGGGAGCACGATGCTCCCCCTTTTTTTTGTCCGCAGGATTTGCGCGCCGGCTTGATCTGCGTCGGAAACTTCCCTCAGAAAGCCTCTATGTTCCACGCTGGGAAAACCGAGCATGGGTGCGGCGATGGGGAGAGTCGTTCTGTTGTGGGCGCTGCTGTGCGCGAGTGTCCAGGCATTGGGTCAATCCTCGGAGATGATGGATCGGCTCGCCGCCCTGGAGAAAGACCCCGCCGCGCGGGAGCGCTCCTACGCTGCGGCGCAGGAGCGCATCCTGCTGTGCAGCAAGTGCCACGGCGAGGACGGCAACAGCAGGCGCGACTACATTCCCAACCTTGCCGGACAGAATCCGCAGTACCTGTTCGACGCCTTCGAAAAGTACGTCACCCGTCAGCGCACCGACTTCGTGATGAACCAGGCCGCGAAGCTGCTGACCCTGGATGAGCGGGTGAACATCGCCTTCTACTTCAGCCAGCAGAAGGTCCATCCCAGGCCCGTCGCCGAACCGGTGGACAACGCACTGGTGGCGCAGGGCGCGCAGCGCTTCGGCACGCTCTGCGTCGCTTGCCACGGTGCCGCCGCACTGGGGCGCGACGGCATTCCACGCATCGCCGGCCAGCCCCGGCCGTATCTGAGCCACGCCCTGCAGCGCTACCGCGACAAGGACCCCAGCCGGGCGGATTCGCCGATGCTTGGGGTGGCGGCGTCGCTCAGCGACGGAGATATCGCTGCGCTGGCCGCCTATCTCAGCCAGTTGCAGCCCTGACGCGGGACCGGCGGTGCCGGGTGAGGCACGCGCCGGTTCGGCATTACTGCTGTTGTTGCTGCTCGGTGGCGGGCTGCTCTACGGGCTGCTCGGTGGCCTGCGGTGTTTGTGTCGGTGCGGCGGCAGGCTCAGCCGGAGCCGGAGCCGGAGCCGGAGCCGGAGCCGGAGCCGGAGCCGGAGCTGCCGGCTGGGCGGCAGGTGTGCTGGCTTGCGGGGCCGGTTCGGGTTTCTTGTCGCAGGCGGCGAGTACGGCGCAGGTGGCGAGGAGGATGCAGAGTCGTTTCATGGCGTGTGCTCTCTTGAACGGTTGGCGGAAAATCGGCCGGAAGACCGAGGCCGGCAAGCTTTGCCGTGCATTGCGGAAGGGGGAATGCCGTAGGTTCCGAGCCTTGGGGGGAGTTTTCCGAAACGTTCTTGCGAGAAGGAAAGGAGGCCTGTCCGACGGTGGTAGCCGACAGCAAGGGCTTAAACCTTATATACTCTGCGGTCTTTCAACCGTTCCAATGTGAGAATCGCCGTGAGCACCTTGCCTGCCTGCCCGAAATGCAACTCCGAATACACCTATGAAGACGGCGATCTGCTGATCTGCCCGGAGTGCGCCCACGAGTGGTCCGCCAATGGCGCGGCCGAAGCGGACGGCGATGCCCGCGTGATCAAGGATTCCGTCGGCAACCTGCTGCAGGACGGCGACACCGTCACCGTGATCAAGGACCTGAAGGTCAAGGGCTCGTCCCTGGTGGTGAAGGTCGGCACCAAGGTGAAGAACATCCGCCTGGTGGACGGTGACCACGACATCGACTGCAAGATCGACGGCATCGGCGCGATGAAGCTGAAGTCGGAGTTCGTGAAGAAGGTCTGAGCCTTCTCGCAGCCATGAAAAAGCCCGGCCATGTGCCGGGCTTTTTGCATCTTGTGGGAGCGAGCTTGCTCGCGAACCGGCCCCACTGCGGACCTGGTTCGCGAGCAAGCTCGCTCCTACAGGTTCATTCCTTGTAGTAAACGATCTGGTTGCTGGTCGCCAGTAGTTCGCCCGACTCGCTCCACAGCTCCGCCGCCTGGTCGAAGAAACCATTGCGGAAGGCCTGTCCACGGGCGTCGCCGAGCAGGTAGCCGGTGCCGACTTCGGCCAGTTGCGCGTGGTCGGTATGGAAGTAGGTGGTGATCGACACGGTGCCTGCCGGTACCGGGGTGGCGCGGCGCAGCCAGACGCGCGGGTAGAAGATGTCGCTCATCGCCGCCAGCGACAGGAAGTCCAGCGGGCGGGGCTGGGCGTCGCGCAGCCAGAACTGGCTGCGGCTGTGCTCGCCGCTGCCGTCCCAGCGGGTCGGGATGCTGCCGCTGGCGGCGCGCATTTCGTACTGCTGCGGCCAGGCCACGCTCTTGCCCGCAAGGGACATCCGCTCCAGTTCGCCGGGCGGGGTCACCTGTGGCATGTGCAGGTCGCTCTGGCTCCAAGTCTCGCGGCGCAGGGCGGTGACCAGGGTGGCGGTGGTGGTGACCTGCTGCTCGCCGCTTTCATCGGCCTGCAGCAGCTGCAGCAGCCAGTGCTGGGTGGAGCGGTTGGTGCGGACCGGCGTGGCCTGGACCTGGAACGCCCCGGCCACCACGGCGCTGGCGTAGTTCACCGTCAGCGAGAGCGGGCTGCCGAGCAGCTGCGGATGGCGCAACGCGCCCTGCAGGAGAATGGCCGCGGTAATGCCGCCGAAGGGGCCGACCATGTTCCAGTAGTCCGGGCTGGTGTGGCCGTCGTAGAGGTCGGGCTGGCCTGCCACGGGTTGCAGGGCGACGGCGCGGTCGAACGGGTGCAGGGCAGTATCGGTCATGACTCTCTCGGCGCTTTCTGTTCTCGGAAGAGGGTCTTGTAGGGGAAAGCGCCGCCCTGGGTCAAGGATACCGGCGGGTCAGGGCGTGACCTCGAAGCGCAGCGTACCGATGACCTGGCCGGCTTCCGTCAGCACCTGCACCTGCCAGTCACCGACCGGGTCGGTCGGGAAGTTCTGCTTGTGCGTCCAGGCGCGGTAGCCGGCCTCGCGGCCACCCTTGATGTCCAGGGCGATGCGGTCGACTTCCTGGCCGTTCAGGCGCCAGGCGTGGTAGATGCGCTCATTCAGCCCGCGCGGGGCGGTGATCGCGGTGTAGGCGTAGAGGCCCTGGGCTTTGATCTGCGCGACGCTGACGGTATCCAGGCTGTCGCCGGGGGTGCGCTGGGCGTTGTCGAAGCTTTCGGTCACCGCCATCTCGGTCATCCACAGGGTCGAGGGCGGCACCCAGGCGCGGGCGAACCAGCCCACCGCACCAATCGACAGGGTCAGGCCGACGAGGGCGAGCCAGCGCCACCATTTGTGGATCTTCACCGTCACCGCCAGGCTCGGGAAGGACAGCAGCACGGCGATGCCCAGGGCCGCCTGGTAGCTCTGCGGCGTGCTCAGGTGGAGGATGATCGGCAGGGCGGTGAGCAGCACCGCGAAGAGCGTCAGGGTGTGGTAGCCGAGGAAGGTCCAGCGCCGCACCGAGAGGAACTTGTAGTAGATCGGGTCGGTGATCGCCATCAGCCCGGCCAGCGTCAGCGCGCCGGTGAACAGGGCCTGGCCGCTGTTCCAGGTGGTGGTGATGAAGAAGAACGGCAGGCAGAAGAACAGGCTTTCCTGGTGGATCAGCTGGGTCGCGTAGCGCAGCAGCCCCGGCGGCACCTCCCAGCCGAAGCGGCGCTTGAAACGGTCGGTGAGCAGGTTCTCCAGCATCAGCCAGACCCAGCTCACCAGCATGACGATGGCCATCACCCGAGCGAAGCCGGCGCGGTGGCGGTCCACCATGATGAAGCTGAACACCCCGGAACAGAAGCCGAACAGGGCAATGACGCGCGGGTAGCGCTGCAACAGGCCGAGGACGAGGGTGATCAGGCGCTGCACGCGCTCTTTCCAGATGAGCATGGGGCGGTGAGGAGAAGAAAAGCTGAAAAGGGGCGGGATTGTAACCCCCTGAGGGCGATTGGGGGCAGCGGGGGATGACGGGAGGGATTTTCCTGCGCCTGCGATTGCACCGGTGGTTGCATTGTGGCCAGACGGCTCTTCGTAGGAGCGAGCTTGCTTGCGAACAGCCCTGCAGTTGGGCGGGTTCGCGAGCAAGCTCGCTCCTACGAAAAAGCGAAAAGCAAAAAGCAGCCTCAGTGCTTGCCGCTCAACTCTTCCCGCGCGTAGTCGACGAACAGCTGCGCCGGCTTGGTCAGCTGGGCGCGCTTGAGCCAGGCGGCGACCAGGCCGGAGGCGCTGACGTCCTCGGCGATGTTCACCATCACCACCTGCTTGCCGTCGTAGGTGCACTCCGAGTGCGGGCGGGTGACCAGTACCGAGAAACCGAAGCCCTGGCCGACCATGCCGCGCACCATCTCGATCGACGGCGAGCTGAAGGCGATGTGCGGGTTCAGTCCCAGTTCCTCGAAGATGCTCACGAAATAGGTACGACTTGGCTGCACATCGAGCAGGATCATCGGCTCCAGGGCCAGGTCGCGCAGGGACACCTTGTCCTGCTGGGCGAAGCGATGGTCCGCCGGCAGCAGCGCATAGGGCCGCTGGGCCGGCATCAGCGGATCGGTGGCGATGGTGCCGTCCAGGTCGTGGTCGTAGAGCAGCGCGAGGTCGAAGCGGCCGGCGGTGAGGCCCTGCACCAGTTCCTGCTGTTCGCCGTCGCTGATGCGGATTTCCACCCCCGGATAGCGCTCGCGGAAGCCTGCGATCAGGCGCGGCAGGTAGAGCGGGGCGACGGTCTCGAAGCAGCCGATGTCGATCTGCCCGGCCACCACGTCGTTGTCGGCCAGGGCGTTCTGCTCGAACTCATGGGCCATGCGCAGCAGTTCCTGCGCCTTGCGGTAGAAGCGCGCGCCGCTGGGGGTGAGCGACACGCCCTGGGCATGGTGGCGGATGAACAGCTGCACGCCGAAGCTCTCCTCCAGACCCTTGATCGCCGTGGAGATGGATGGCTGCGCGATGTACAGCTTGCGCGAGGCCTCGGCCACGCTGCCGCATTCCACGGTGGTCACGAAATACTTCAATTGCCGCAAGGTATAGGAAGCCACTGCACGCCTCGTTGATGCTTTTTTATACAAGATACCGTGTTGCGCCTGCCCGCGGGGGCGGCCCGTGGCGAAGATTTTCCTCGCCGGCGACCACATTTTTCATGGCCTTGACCGTCTGCTGCGTCCCGCCGGGCACGGGCATACTCCGGCGACCGCGCAATTTTCCTACACGCAGCTCGGAGTAAAGCTCATGCGCATCGCCTTGTGGCAGACCTGCGGACTTCCCGGTGACATCGCCGGCAATCTCGAACAGCTGGAGCGCCAGGCCGATGCCGCCGCGGCTGCCGGCGCGCAGCTGCTGCTGTGCCCGGAGCTGTGGCTGGGTGGCTACAACGTCCCGCAGCGCATGGCCGAGCTGGCCGAGGCGGCGGACGGACCGTCGGCGCGCTGCATCGGCGAGCTGGTGGCGCGGCGCCTGGGCATCGCCATCGCCTACGGCTACGCCGAACGCCATCCCCAGGGCGGCAAGCCGTACAACGCGGTGCAGGTGATCGGCCCGAGCGGCGAGCCCATCGCCCATTACCGCAAGACGCACCTGTTCGGCGCCATGGAAGCGGAGCTGTTCAGCGCCGGCGATCACCTGCCGCAACCCTTCGAATACGCCGGCTGGCGCATCGGGCTGCTCAATGGCGTCGACCTGGAATACCCCGAGGCGGTGCGCACCCATGCCCTGAACGGCGCCGGGCTGGTGCTCATCCCCACCGCGCTGACCCCCGAATACGGCGTGGTGTCGAGCGTGATCGCCCCGGCGCGGGCGCTGGAGAACCAGCTGTTCGTCGTCTGCTGCAGTCGCTGCGGGGTGGAAGAGGGGTTGCAGTTTCTCGGCGGTTCCTGCGTCGCCGCGCCCGATGGCCAGCGGCTGGCGGCGGCCGGTTCGGGTGAAAGCCTGCTGCTGGTCGACCTGGACCCGAACCAGCGCGCCCGCCTGAGCGAGACTTTCCCCTATCTGCCTGGTCGCCGCCCGGAGATGTACAGCGCGCTCACCCGTTGACGGAGTGGCCCGAAGCGGTGCGCGCCGGCACACCGCGAACCGACGTGGTGCGTGCTGCCCAGCTTTTTCATATACCCCGAAGACAAATTTAATAATTTTCCTATGCCGGGGCTTGGGCGACCATCGATTGCACATCCAGAACAAACAAAGTCGCCTCGACGCGACTGAAGCAGGAGTGCCTTGGTGTACGAGCTCAACGACTGGCAGCAGCGCGCTGCCCGGCAGACCTTCATCGACAGCGCCCTGATCGGCGGCCGCCGCGTGGCCGCTCGTGACGGCGCCACCTTCGCTTCCATCGACCCGGCGACCAACCGTCTGCTGGCGAATGTCGCTGCCTGCGGCGAGGCCGAAGTCGACGCCGCCGTGCGCATCGCCCGCCAGGCCTTCGAAGAAGGCCCCTGGGCGCGCATGGCGCCGCGCGAGCGCAAGGCTGTGCTGCAGAAGCTCGCCGAACTGATGATGGCGCACCGCGACGAGCTGGCCCTGCTCGACACCCTGAACATGGGCAAGCCAGTGATGGACGCCTGGAACATCGACGTGCCCGGCGCCGCCGGCGTGTTCTCCTGGTACGCCGAAAGCCTCGACAAGCTCTACGACCAGGTCGCGCCGACCGCGCAGAACGCCCTGGCCACCATCACCCGCACCCCGCTGGGCGTGATCGGCGCCGTGGTGCCGTGGAACTTCCCCCTCGACATGGCCGCCTGGAAGCTGGCGCCGGCCCTGGCCGCCGGCAACTCCGTGGTGCTCAAGCCCGCCGAGCAGTCGCCGTTCTCGGCCCTGCGCCTGGCCGAGCTGGCGCTGGAAGCCGGCCTGCCCGAAGGCGTGCTGAACGTCGTGCCGGGCCTGGGCGAGACCGCCGGCAAGGCCCTCGGCCTGCACCCGGATGTCGACGCCCTGGTGTTCACCGGCTCGACCCAGGTTGGCAAGTACTTCATGCAGTATTCCGCCCAGTCCAACCTCAAGCAGGTCTGGCTGGAGTGCGGCGGCAAGAGCCCGAACCTGGTGTTCGCCGACTGCCGCGACCTCGATCTCGCTGCCGAGAAGGCCGCCTTCGGCATCTTCTTCAACCAGGGCGAAGTCTGCTCGGCCAACTCGCGCCTGCTGGTGGAGCGTTCGATCCACGACGAATTCGTCGAGCGCCTGATCGCCAAGGCCCGCGACTGGGCGCCGGGCGACCCGCTGAACCCGGCCAGCCGTGCCGGCGCCATCGTCGACGGCAAGCAGACCGCCGGCATCCTGCGCTGCATCGACCAGGCCGCCAGCGACGGCGCCACGCTCGCCTGCGGTGGCCGCCAGCTGAGCTTCAACGGCTCCGGCAACTTCATCGAGCCGACCATCTTCACCGGCGTGCGCCCGGAGCAGAGCCTGGCCCGCGACGAAGTATTCGGCCCGGTGCTGGCGGTGATCCCGTTCGACAGCGAAGACGACGCCGTGCGCATGGCCAACGACAGCATCTACGGCCTGGCCGCCTCCCTGTGGAGCGATGACCTGCACCGTGCCCACCGGGTGGCGCGCCGCCTGAACGCCGGCACCGTGTCGGTGAACACCGTGGATGCCCTGGACCCGGCGATTCCGTTCGGCGGTGGCAAGCAGTCCGGCTTCGGCCGCGACCTGTCGCTGCATTCGTTCGACAAATACACCCAGCTCAAGACCACCTGGTTCCAGCTGCGCTGAAGTCCCGCAGGACCCGACTCGCACCCCGACGCGGGTTGCGGTCCGCAGGATCAGGCAAGAGATGCTCTAGAACTTATTTTCGTACCCGAACCGCTCGAGACGGCCGGTGAGACTGCCCAGGTAAGTCCGTCGCCCTCGATCCCTGCAAACCCCGATGGCCAGACGTACGCCTCGGGAACTTGGAGAATGTCGATGACCGACCAGATCAGACCGCAACGTGACACCCGCGATTACCAGAAAGCGGATGCGGCTCACCATATCCATGCCTTCCTCGATCAGAAGGCGCTGAACGCCGAAGGCCCGCGCGTGATGGTGCGTGGCGAAGGCCTGCACCTGTGGGACAACGATGGCAACCGCTACCTGGACGGCATGTCCGGCCTGTGGTGCACCAACCTGGGCTATGGCCGCAAGGACCTGACCGCCGCCGCCACCGCGCAGCTGGACGAGCTGCCGTACTACAACATGTTCTTCCACACCACCCACCCGGCGGTGATCGAACTCTCCGAGACCCTCTTCAGCCTGCTGCCCGACCACTACAGCCACGCGATCTACACCAACTCCGGCTCCGAGGCCAACGAGGTGCTGATCCGTACCGTACGCCGTTACTGGCAGGTCGCCGGCAAGCCGCAGAAGAAGATCATGATCGGCCGCTGGAACGGCTACCACGGCTCCACCCTGGCGGCCACCGCGCTGGGCGGCATGAAGTTCATGCACGAGATGGGCGGCCTGATCCCGGACATCGCCCACATCGACGAGCCCTACTGGTTCGCCGCCGGCGGTGACCTGACCCCGGCCGAGTTCGGCCGCCGCTGCGCCCTGCAGCTGGAAGAGAAGATCCTCGAACTGGGCGCGGAAAACGTCGCCGGGTTCATCGCCGAGCCGTTCCAGGGCGCTGGCGGCATGATCTTCCCGCCGGAAAGCTACTGGCCGGAAATCCAGCGCATCTGCCGTCAGTACGACGTGCTGCTGTGCGCCGACGAAGTGATCGGTGGCTTCGGCCGTACCGGCGAGTGGTTCGCCCACCAGCACTTCGGCTTCCAGCCCGACACCCTGTCCATCGCCAAGGGCCTGACCAGCGGCTACATCCCCATGGGCGGCCTGGTGCTGAGCAAGCGCATTGCCCAGACCCTGGTGGAAGAGGGCGGCGTGTTCGCCCACGGCCTGACCTACTCCGGCCACCCGGTGGCGGCGGCGGTGGCCGTGGCCAACCTGCGCGCGCTGCGTGACGAGGGCTGGGTCAACCAGGTGAAGAACGACACCGGTCCGTACCTGCAGCAGTGCCTGCGCGAAGTCTTCGGCAACCACCCGCTGGTGGGCGACATCCAGGGCGCCGGCTTCGTCGCCGCGCTGCAGTTCGTCCAGGACAAGGCCACCCGCAAGCGTTACGAGAACGAGAACGACATCGCCTGGCGCTGCCGCACCATCGGCTTCGAGGAGGGCGTGATCATCCGCTCCACCCTCGGCCGCATGATCATGGCGCCGGCGCTGGTCGCCGGCCGTGCGGAGATCGACGAGCTGGTCGAGAAGACCCGCCGCGCGGTCGACCGCACAGCCCAGGAAATCGGCGTGCTGTAACGGCACACGATGGTGTAGGAGCGAGGGGGACGCCTAGTCCTTGCTCGCGAACCGCTTCGCTGCGGATTCGCAAAGAGCGTTCGCGAGCAAGCTCGCTCCTACAAAAAGCTATTCCAACAACAACGCCGCGGGCGCAACGACGCCCGCGCGATGGAACCCCTTAAGGCCGGCTTCTGGTCGGCTGCTGCCCAGCAACACAACAACGCCAACCGGCTGTGGGAGTTCGTTCCATGTATCCGTCCTTGCTCAAGCACGCAACCCTGTCCTGCGCCCTGCTCGCCACTGCCATTGCCGGCAGTGCCCAGGCGCAATCGCAAAGCCTGACCGTGATCTCCTTTGGCGGCGCCACCAAGGCGGCCCAGGAGCAGGCCTATTTCAAACCCTTCGAAGCCAGCGGCGCCGGGAAGATCGTCGCGGGTGAATACAACGGCGAAATGGCCAAGGTGAAAGCCATGGTGGACGTCGGCAAGGTCACATGGGACGTGGTTGAAGTGGAAAGCCCGGAGCTGCTGCGCGGCTGCGAAGAAGGCCTGTTCGAGCGTATCGACCCGGCGGCCATCGGCAACGAATCGCAGTTCGTACCCGGCACCCTGAGCGAGTGCGGCGTGGCCACCTACGTCTGGTCGATGGTGATGGCCTACAACAGCACCAAGGTCGCCAAGGCGCCGCAGACCTGGGCGGACTTCTGGAACACCACCGAATATCCGGGCAAGCGCGGCCTGCGCAAGGGCGCCAAGTACACCCTGGAAATCGCCCTGCTGGCCGACGGCGTGAAGCCCGAAGACCTCTACAAGGTGCTCGGCACCAAAGAGGGTGTCGACCGCGCCTTCGCCAAGCTCGACCAGCTCAAGTCCAACATCCAGTGGTGGGAAGCCGGCGCGCAACCGCCGCAGTGGCTGACCGCCGGAGACGTGGTGATGAGCGCCGCCTACAACGGCCGTATCGCCGCCGCCCAGAAAGAGGGTGTGAAGCTCGGCATCGTCTGGCCGGGCAGCCTGTACGACCCGGAATACTGGGCCGTGGTGAAGGGTACGCCGAACAAGGCGCTGGCCGAGAAGTTCATCGCCTTCGCCAGCCAGCCGCAGACCCAGAAGGTCTTCTCCGACAACATCCCCTACGGCCCGGTCAACAAGGGCACCCTGGACCTGCTGCCGGCGAACGTGCGCGACGCACTGCCCACCGCGCCGGCCAACCTGGAAGGCGCCCGCGCCGTCGACTCCGCCTTCTGGGTCGACCACGGCGAGGAGCTGGAACAGCGCTTCAACGCCTGGGCGGCGCACTGATCCCGTCCTGACTCGTGCCCGGCGTCCGCGCCGGGCACCTGCCTTGCATTACCCCGCGTGAGACCTCCAATGACAACGACGCAAAATTCGTCGGCGACCCTGGAGCTGAGCACCATTCAGCCCATTGCCGCCCATGAACGTCACGGCCGTGCCCGTGATCTTTTCACCATCTGGTTCGGCAGCAACATCATGCTGCTCACCGTGGTCACCGGTGCGCTGGCCGTCACCGTGTTCAAGCTGCCGTTCTTCAGCGCCGTGCTGGCCCTGGTGCTCGGCCACCTGCTGGGCGGCATCTTCATGGCCCTGCACTCGGCCCAGGGGCCGCAGCTGGGCGTGCCGCAGATGGTGCAGACCCGTGGCCAGTTCGGCTCCTTCGGGTCCTTGCTGGTGGTGGCCCTGGTGGTGATCATGTACCTGGGCTTCTTCGCCTCCAACCTGGTGCTCGGCGGCCAGACCCTGAGTGCGCGCTTCCCGGCGATCAGCACCAACCAGGGCATCCTGGCGGTGGGTGCGCTGAGCGTCATCGCCACCATTTTCGGCTACCGCCTGATCCACGGTTACACCCGGCTGATGTGCTGGCTGTCCGGCGCGGTGCTGCTGGTCTGCTTCGTCTGGCTGCTGTTCGTCCACGGCCTGCCGGCGGACCTGCTCGAACGCAACGAGACCACCATTCCCGGCTTCCTCGGCGCCCTGTCCATCGCCGCGCTCTGGCAGCTGGCCTACGCGCCCTACGTTTCCGACTACTCGCGCTACATGCCGCAGGGCACCGGTTCGCGCACGGCCTTCTGGTCCAGCTACTGGGGCTGCTGCCTCGGCTCGATCCTGCCGATGCTGCTGGGCGTGCTGGTGGGCCTGGCGGTCGGCGAAGGCGACGTGATCGCCGGGCTGATCGAAATGACCGGCGGCTTCAGCGCCGTGATGGTCGCGGTGTTCTCCTTCGGTATCGCCGCCACCAACTCGATGAACCTGTACTGCGGCACGCTCTCGACCATCACCGTCGGCCAGACCCTGATCCCGGCCTGGAGCGCCAAGGCCGGCTGGCGCGCGGTGATCGCCCTGGCGCTGTTCGGTGGTTCGCTGGCCATCGCCCTGCTGGGCCAGGACAACTTCATGGCCAACTACACCAACTTCATCCTGCTGCTGCTCTACGTGCTGGTGCCCTGGAGCGCGATCAACCTGGTCGACTACTACCTGGTAGCCCACGGCGAGTACGACGTGCTGTCGTTCTTCCGCCGCGACGGCGGCATCTACGGCACCTTCAACTGGACCGCGGTGAACTGCTACATCTTCGGCATCCTGGTGCAGATTCCCTTCATGTCCACCGCGCTCTATACCGGTCCCGCGGCCCAGGCCATGAACGGTGCGGACATCTCCTGGGTCGTCGGCCTGGCGGTGGTTTCGCCGGTCTACTGGCTGTTCAGCCGCAAGCGTCAACAGAGCCTGAAGGTGGCCCGCGCATGAGCCGTCGTACTGGATTCTTCTTCGACGAGCGCTGCTTCTGGCACGCCACCGGGTTGCATGCCCTGATCCTCCCCGTCGGCGGCTGGCTGCAGCCGCCGGTGGGTGGTGGCCACGCCGAATCGCCCGAGAGCAAACGCCGGCTGAAGAGCCTGATGGACGTCTCCGGCCTGAGCAATCAGCTCAAGCTTTCCAGCGCGCCACTGGCCAGCGAGGAAGACCTGCTGCGGGTGCACCCGGCGAGCTACCTGGAACGCTTCAAGGCCTACAGCGAAGCCGGCCATGGCGACATGGGCGAGGAAACCATGGTCAGCCATGGCACCTACGACATCGCCCGGCAATCCGCCGGCCTGACCATCGCCGCGGTGGACGCGGTGCTGCGCGGCGAGCTGGACAACGCCTACGCGCTGTCCCGTCCGCCGGGTCATCACTGCCTGCCCGATCGCGGCATGGGCTTCTGCTACCTGGCGAACATCGCCGTGGCGGTGGAGACGGCCAAGGCGCGCCACGGCATCAAGCGCGTGGCGGTGCTGGACTGGGACGTGCACCACGGCAACGGCACCGAGGCGATCTTCTACGGCCGCGACGACGTGCTGACCCTGTCGATCCACCAGGCCGACTGCTATCCCACCGGCACCGGCGCGGTGGACGATATCGGCGAGGGCGCGGGCAAGGGTTACAACCTCAACGTGCCGCTCTATCCGGGCAGTGGCGATGACGCCTACCGCGTGGCCATGGAAACCCTCATCGTGCCGGCGCTGGAACGCTTTAAGCCGGAGCTGATCGTGGTTGCCAGCGGCTTCGATGCCAACGGCGTGGACCCGCTGGCGCGCATGCTCGCCCACAGCGAGACCTTCCGCTTCATGACCGCCGCCGTGCGCGACGCCGCCGAGCGCCTGTGCGATGGCCGCCTGGTGGTGGTGCACGAAGGCGGTTACGCCGAAGCCTACGTGCCGTTCTGTGGCCATGCGGTGATCGAGGAAATGGTCGGCGTGCGTACCGAAGTGGTCGATCCCTTCCTGCCGATGCTCGAAGGCCAGCAGCCGGACGCGGATTTCCGCGCCTTCCAGCGCCAGGCGCTGGAACGGATGGCGGCGAAGCTGCTGGGCTGAGGCCGCCACTCGCGGCGGCACCGGGCGGGTCGAACCTGATGGGCGATCCGCCCATGACTACTCTGCTTTCCCCCTCTCGCCGCTGCTTCTTGCAGCGCAGTCATTTGCCTGCGCGGACGCCCAGGTCCAGGGCGAAGTCAACGCCCAAATCGACTCAGCACTGACGTCTACTCGGGTGGCGGACGTATTTCTCACGCAGTGCGAATAGTTCCTTCGAACGTCGCTGGCATGGCGGGCGTGGCACAGAATGCCCGGGTTTCGTTCGCACCGAAGGGCCTGCCCGTGGATTTCCGCTTCAGCGAGGAACAGCGCCTGTCCTCGCGCTGCCCGCCCGCCGGCCCGGTGCGCGCCAGTCCGCGTTCGGCGCCGCTCCGAGGACGCCTCTCAACATCATTACCCATCCTCTACAAAAATCAGAACAGGAGGCTAGGTTCATGGACACGGAATACCTCGCGACACTGCCCAGCGCGATTCGCCACTTCGCCCGGGAGCGGGCCGGGGCCATTGCATATGCCTTCGAAGGCCGCGACACCACGTTTGCCGATTTCGATCGCCATACCGACCGCGTGGCCCAGGCCCTGCTGGCCGACGGTGTGAGGGCGGGCGACCGCATCGCCTATGTCGGCAAGAACAGCGACCACTACTTCGAACTGTTCTTCGGCGCGGCCAAGATGGGCGCCGTCATCACACCGGTGAGCTGGCGGCTGGCGGGACCCGAGATCCAGTACATCGTTTCGCACTGCGATGCGACGCTGGTCTTCGTCGGCGCCGAGTCATCGGCGTTGGTACGCAACCTGCTGCCCGAGTTGCCGCTGGTGCGTCGCGCGGTGGCGATGGAGGGCGGGGAGCCCGGCTGGCCGGCTTACACGCACTGGCGCGACGCCTGCCCGAGCACCCCGCCGGCGCACGAGGCGGACCCTGCCGACGTGGTGCTGCAGCTCTACACGTCGGGCACGACGGGCCGTCCCAAGGGCGTGATGCTGATGCATCGGAACCTGACCTGCGGTACCCGGATTTCGCTGAGCGAGGGCGCGGACTGGTCGCAATGGAACGACGACGACGTCTCGCTGGTGGCCATGCCGGTCGCGCATATCGGCGGTTCGGGTTGGGGCGTGCGCGGCATTCTGGTCGGCTGCAAGGGCGTCGTGGCGCGCGAGTTCGATCCGAGCAAGGTGCTCGACTACATCGAGCACGATCGGGTCAGCAAGCTGTTCATGGTGCCAGCGGCCCTGCAGATCGTGCTGCGCGATCCGCGCGTGCGCCAGGTGGACTATTCGCGTCTCAAGCACATGCTGTACGGCTCCTCGCCAATCCCCGCGGCGTTGTTGCGCGAGGGCATGGAGGTCTTCGGCTGCGGTTTCGTCCAGCAATACGGCATGACCGAGACCACGGGCACGATCGTGGCGCTGCCACCGGAGGACCACACCCCCGCCGATGTCCCGCGCATGCGCGCCGCCGGCAAGGCCATGCCCGGCTGCGAGGTGGCGGTGGTCGGTGCGGACGGCCGGAGGCTGCCGCCCGGAGAGGTCGGCGAAGTGGTGATCCGCTCACCGCAGAACATGGCGGGCTACTGGAAGCAGGAGGACGACACCGCCCGCGTCATCGATGCCGACGGCTGGCTCCGCAGCGGCGATGCCGGCTACATGGACGCGGACGGCTATCTGTACATCCACGACCGGGTCAAGGACATGATCATCAGCGGCGGGGAGAACATCTACCCGGCCGAGGTGGAGAGCGCCATCTACGGTCACCCGGCCGTGGCCGATGTGGCCGTGATCGGGGTGCCCGACGAGCGCTGGGGCGAGGCGGTCAAGGCGATGGTGGTGCTGCGCTCCGGCGCGCCAGCCGATGTCGACGGTATCCTGGCCTGGGCGCGTGAGCGAATCGCGGGCTTCAAGGTGCCCAAGAGCATCGACTTCATCGACGCCATGCCGCGCAATCCGGCCGGCAAGTTGTTGCGTCGGGCGCTGCGGGAGCCTTACTGGACGGGTCGCACCCGTCAGGTCAATTAGGGATCGAGCAGCCCCGTAGGGCGCATGACGCCTCGGGCGTTATCCGCCTTCGATGTCGTGACGGGCGCATCGGTGCAGGCGCTCATTCGCCGTTCATGGCCCGACGGTACCCCGCTGGGGAGTTCGAGCGGCTAGAGTGGGGGTTCAATCCAGTAGAACGGATCGCGTCCCCATGAAGCTCATGCTCCTGCCCCTCGGCCTGCTGGCCGCCTCCTTCGCCGCCCAGGCGGCCGACTGCGCCAATCCCATGGACCAGGCCACCTTCAATGCCTGCGCCGCCCAGGAATATTCGGCTGCCGACAAGCGCCTCAAGCAGGTCTACAACGACTATCGCCAGCGTCTGGACGCCAGGCAGAAGGACGGCCTCAAGGACGCCCAGCAGGCCTGGCTGCATTACCGCGACCTGCACTGCAAGTTTGCCGCCTCCTCGGTGGAGGGTGGTTCTGCCTACGCCATGGTGTTCGACGGCTGCCTGGCCGAAGTCACCGATGCGCGGGTGAAGGAGCTCAAGGGCCTGTCCAGTTGCGAGGAAGGCGACTTCGACTGTCCTGCGCCGAAGCCGTGATGCTGCGCCTTTCGTAGGAGCGAGCGGGGACGCCTGGTTCTTGCTTGCGCATCGTCCCGCTGCGGAACCTGTTCGCGAGCACGGCGTTGGGCTGGGTGGAATAGCAGGCAAAAAAAGAGGGAGCCTTGCGGCTCCCCTGGAGAGACGGCCGCGGTAGTGGGACCGCGGCCGGGGGTGGCTGCGCCGTCAGGCGGCGCGGAAGGTGTTGTGCGGGTCGATGACGAATTTCTTCGGCACGCCGGCATCGAACTGGCCGTAACCCTTCGGTGCGTCGTCCAGGGTGATGACTTCCACCCCGACGATGTCGGCGATCTTGATGCGATCCCACATGATGGCCTGCATCAGCTGGCGGTTGTACTTCATCACCGGGGTCTGGCCGGTGTGGAAGGTGTGCGACTTGGCCCAGCCCAGGCCGAAGCGGATGCTCAGCGCGCCGTGCTTGGCGGCATCGTCCACCGCGCCCGGGTCTTCGGTGACGTACAGGCCCGGAATGCCGATCTTGCCGGCCACGCGAACCACGCCCATCAGCGAGTTGAGCACGGTGGCCGGAGCCTCGTGCTGCGACCCGGAATGGCCATGGCCACGGGCTTCGAAGCCCACCGCGTCGATCGCGCAGTCCACTTCCGGCTCGCCCAAGAGGTCGGCGATCTGCTCGTGCAGCGGGGTGTCCTTGGACAGGTCGGCGATCTCGAAGCCCTGGGACTTGGCGTGGGCCAGGCGGGTCGGGTTGACGTCACCGACGATCACCACGGCGGCGCCCAGCAGGCGGGCCGAGGCGGCGGCGGCGAGACCCACCGGGCCTGCGCCGGCGACATAGACGGTGCTGCCCGGACCGACGCCAGCGGTGACGGCGCCGTGGTAGCCGGTGGGCAGGATGTCGGAGAGGCAGGTCAGGTCGCGGATCTTCTCCATCGCCAGCTCGCGGTTCGGCAGCTTGAGCAGGTTGAAGTCGGCGTAGGGGACCATCACGTACTCGGCCTGGCCACCGACCCAGCCGCCCATGTCGACGTAGCCATAGGCGCCGCCGGCGCGGGCCGGGTTGACGGTCAGGCAGACGCCGGTGTGCTGCTCCTTGCAGGTGCGGCAGTGGCCGCAGGCGACGTTGAACGGCACCGAGACCAGGTCGCCGATCTTCATGGTTTCCACGCCACGGCCGATTTCCACCACCTCACCGGTGATCTCGTGACCCAGCACCAGGCCGACGGGCGCGGTGGTGCGGCCGCGCACCATGTGCTGGTCGGAGCCGCAGATGTTGGTGGAGACCACGCGCAGGATCACCCCGTGGTCGATCTGCTTGCCCTGCGGGTCCTGCATCTTCGGATAGGGGATGTTCTGTACTTCGACCTTGCCCGGGCCGAGATAAACCACACCACGATTGCCAGACATACGCATTCCTCATTGTGTTTGTGGGTACAAATGCGGGCACTACGGCCACGCGGTTTTGCACTGGGATGTCGTGTGTTGCGCGACAGGGCCGGTAAGTACTGCTGGCAGCCGGCGGGTCTGTCGGTGTTGCTCGGTGCTTGGGAGCGGGGCCTTGAGAGCCCCTCTCCCCAACCCTCTCCCTGAAGGGAGAGGGGGCTTGTTCGGTGCATCGACTGGGCACCGGTTTCACCGGCGGCTCCAGACAGTCCCCTCTCCCGCCTGCGGGAGAGGGCTAGGGAGAGGGCGCTGTTACAGCACCACCGTCCGGTTGGCGTTCAGGAAGACTCGCTTCTCGATGTGGAAGCCCACGGCTTTCGCCAGGGTCAGGCACTCCACGTCACGGCCCTTGGCGATCAGGTCCTCGGGGTAGTGGGAGTGGTCCACGGGCTCGACGCCCTGGGCGATGATCGGGCCCTCGTCGAGGTCGTTGTTGATGTAGTGGGCGGTGGCGCCGACCAGCTTCACGCCCTTCTGGTAGGCCTGGTGGTAGGGCTTGGCGCCCTTGAAGCCGGGCAGCAGCGAGTGGTGGATGTTGATCGCCCAGCCGTCCAGGCGGCGGCACAGCTCGGGGGAGAGCACCTGCATGTAGCGGGCGAGGATCACCAGCTCCGCGCCGGTTTCCTCGATCACCTGCCACACCTTCGCCTCCTGCGCGCCCTTGTCGTTCGGGTCCAGCGGGAAGTGGTGGTAGGGGATGCCATGCCAGCGGGCCAGGGGTTCCAGGTCCGGGTGGTTGGAGACCACCGCCACCACGTCCATCGGCAGCTGGCCGATGCGTTGGCGGTAGAGCAGGTCGTTCAGGCAGTGGTCGGCCTTGGAGACCATGATCACCACCTTGCTGCGATAGCCCGGCGGGGTCAGTTCGACGTTCATCTGGAAGGGCGAGACGCGGTCGGTGAGGCCGGCGCGGAAGGCCGCTTCGTCGAAGCCGTCGCCGGCACGGAACTCGATGCGGATGAAGAAGCGCTGCGCCAGGCGGTCATCGAACGAATGGTGCTCGGTGACGTAGCAGCGCTGCTCGAACAGGTAGCGCGTGACCACGTCGACCGTGCCCAGCAGGCTCGGGCTGTCGGCGGTGAGGATCCAGGTATCGGGTGTGCGGCTCATGGTCTGGCTCCGAAATGTTCCTCTCGTCGGAGAGGTTGGGGTGGGCTGACCCTCACCCCGGCCCTCTCCCGGAGGAGAGGGGGGACGATGCACCGCTTACGCGGCCACCTGCAGGCCGTACTCGGCGCAGGCGTCCTGCAGCCACAGCCAGAAGTAGTCGGAGAAGCTGCGGCGAACCACCAGTTCCCAGGTGTGCTCGCCGGTATGGCGGATCACCAGCTGGGACTTGGCGAAGATGGTGCCCACCGCCTTGCCCACCGGGAAATTGCTCGGGTGCACGTCGTAGCTGGTGGACTTCATCAGCACTTCGCGGACCTTGGGGCCTTCCAGTTCCAGCAGGGTCTGGCCGCCGCTGACATTGATCACCGAGTAGTGCAGGTCTTCGCCGAGGGCCTTGCGCAGGCTCTGCTCGACGGCGAATTCCTGGCCGCCGGGGACGATCAGCAGCCACTCGTCCGGGCCGAGCCACTGCAGCGAGGTGTCGCCCTTGGCCACCAGGGTCAGGGCGACTGGCAGCTCCAGGCCCAGGGCCTTTTTCACGCCGGCGGCGAAGGCCGGGTCATGGGCGTCGCCACGCAGGGTCAGGTGGCCGAGGAATTTCTTCTCGCGCAGGGTCACGCCGGCATTGGCCACCTTGCGCGTAGCGAGCTTTTCCAGCTCGGCGTGGTGCAGGGGCGATTCGGCCTGGATGCCGGCTTCGGGACGCTGTTCGTAGAGGTTGGCTTTGCTCATGTTCTGTTCACCTTGGGGGCGCTTATCGCCTGTTTCCCCTCACCCCAGCCCTCTCCCGGAGGGAGAGGGGGCCGAGCTGAGTGTGCTGTGAGTGTCGTGCTCGCCGGCGGCTCCAATCTGTCCCCTCTCCCCCTGGGAGAGGGTTAGGGTGAGGGCAGCCGGCGGCTCCGAATCAATCCACGTTCTGCCGTTCCCCTTTCGGGTCGTAGAACACCGAGCTGCAGATTTCCGCCTCGATCACCCGGCCATCGGCCAGCGGGGCGTAGACCTTCTCGCCCATGCGCTTCAAACCACCCTTGACCACCGCCAGGGCGAAGCCGTAGCCGAGGCTGCTGCTCATGTAGCTGGAGGTGACGTGGCCGACCATGTTCATGGGGATCGACTGCTGGGTGTTGAACACCAGCTGCGCACCCTCGGGCAGGACTTCCATGGGGTTGGTAGGTTTCAGCCCGACCAGCTGCTTGCGGTCTTCGCGCTGGCAGTCGGCGCGGTTCATGCCACGCCAGCCGATCCAGGAGAACGGCTTGGTGCGACCCACCGCCCAACCCATGTTCAGGTCGTCCGGGGTGACCGAGGCGTCGGTGTCCTGGCCGACGATGATGAAGCCCTTCTCGGCGCGCAGGACGTGCATGGTCTCGGTGCCGTACGGGGTCAGGTTGTACTTGGCGCCCGCTGCGACGATCGCTTCCAGCACACCCATGGCGTAGTTGGCCTGGATGTTCACCTCGTAGGACAGCTCGCCGGTGAAGGAGATGCGGAACACCCGCGCCGGGACGCCGGCGACCTTGCCTTCCTTCCAGGTCATGAAGGGGAAGGCTTCCTTGTCCAGGTCGATGTCGGTGACCTCGGCCAGCAGCTTGCGGCTGTTGGGGCCGGACAGGGTCAGGGTGGCCCAGTGGTCGGTGACCGAGGTGAAGTACACCTTCAGCTCCGGCCATTCGGTCTGGTGGTACAGCTCCAGCCATTCCATCACGCGAGCGGCGCCGCCGGTGGTGGTGGTCATGACGAAGTGGTTGTCCGCCAGGCACGCCGTGACGCCATCGTCGAAGACCATGCCGTCTTCCTTGCACATCAGGCCGTAGCGGGCCTTGCCCACGTCCAGCTTGGTCCAGGCGTTGGTGTAGACGCGGTTGAGGAACTCGCGGGCGTCCGGACCCTGGATGTCGATCTTGCCGAGGGTGGAGGCGTCCAGCAGGCCGACGCTTTCACGCACGGCGCGGCATTCGCGGGCCACGGCGGCGTGCATGTCTTCGCCACGCTTGGGGAAGTACCAGGGGCGCTTCCACTGGCCGACGTCCTCGAACTCGGCGCCGTTCTTCACGTGCCAGGCGTGCAGGGCGGTGAAGCGTACGGGTTCGAACAGGTGGCCGCAGTGACGGCCGGCGACGGCGCCGAAGGTCACCGGGGTGTAGTTCGGGCGGAACATGGTGGTGCCGGTGTCGGCGATGCTCTTGCCCTGGGCGCGGGCCGCAATGGCCAGGCCGTTGATGTTGCCCAGCTTGCCCTGGTCGGTGCCGAAGCCCAGCGCGGTGTAGCGCTTGACGTGCTCGATGGACTCGAAGCCCTCGCGGCAGGCCAGTTCGATGGCGGCGGCGGTGACGTCGTTCTGGGTATCGACGAACTGCTTGGGCGCACGGGAGGTGGGCTTCTCGTGGGGCACCTGGAACAGCGCCAGGGTGGCTTCCTCGACACGCTCGGAAGCGGCCGGCAGGTCGCCTTCGACGGCCTTGAAGCCTGCGTCGACTGCCGCCTGGCTGCCGGCCTGGTAGCCGTCGGCCAGGGCATCGGCGAGGCGGAACACGCCGTTCACTGCACCGGCGCAGATGCGCTTCTGGAAGGCCAGGCCGGGGACGAAGGCGAGGATGTCTTCACGCCATTCCGGCTTGCCGCCCAGGTGCGAAGCCAGGTGCACCACCGGGCTGTAGCCGCCGGAGCTGGCGATCAGGTCGCAGTCCAGCCAGTCGCCCGGGGCGTTGACCTTCATGCGGAAGGTATCGATGGAGGCCACCTTGGCGCCGCTCACGCGCTTGCTGCCGCGGGCTTCGATCACCGAGCTGCCGGTGATGACGCGCATGCCGCGCTTGCGTGCTTCCTCGACCCACTGGCCCTGCGGATTGGGACGCGCATCGGCGATGGCGACCACTTCCAGGCCGGCTTCCTGCCAGTCCAGGGCGACGCGGTAGGCGTAGTCGTTGTTGGTGGACAGCACCAGCTTCTTGCCCGGCGCCACGCCATAGCGGCGCACGTAGGTGGAGACGGCGCCGGCCAGCATATTGCCCGGCACGTCGTTGTTCGCGTAGACCAGCGGACGCTCGTGGGCGCCGGCGGCCAGCACCACGCGCTTGGCGCGGACGCGGTGCACGCGCATGCGCACCTGGCCCAGCGGGGCGGTTTCGCCCAGGTGGTCGGTACGGCGCTCGTGGATGGTGAGGAAGTTGTGGTCGTGGTAGCCGTTGACGGTGGAGCGCGGCAGCAGGATCACGTCCGGGTTGCCTTCCAGCTCGGCGATGGCCTTGGCGACCCACTCCGCAGCGGGCTTGCCGTCGAGGGTTTCGCGGGTGTCGAGCAGGCTGCCGCCGAACTCTTCCTGTTCATCGGCGAGGATCACCCGCGCGCCGCTGCGCGAAGCAGCCAGGGCGGCGGCCAGGCCGGCAGGGCCGGCACCGACGATCAGCACGTCGGCGTGGTGGTTCATCCAGTCGTAGCTGTCCGGGTCCACTTCGGTGGGCGCACGGCCCAGGCCTGCGGCCTTGCGGATGTACTTCTCGTAGGTCAGCCACATGGACTGCGGGTACATGAAGGTCTTGTAGTAGAAGCCGGGCGGCATCATCTTGCCGCCGACCTTGCCGAAGATCCCCATGAGGTCGTTCTGCACGTTTGGCCAGCCGTTGGTGGCGCTGGCCACCAGGCCGTTGTACAGCGCCTGCTGGGTGGCGCGCACGTTGGGCACCTGGGTCGCTTCGCGCGAACCGATCTGCAGGATGGCGTTGGGCTCTTCGGCGCCGGCGGCGACGATGCCGCGCGGGCGGGAGTACTTGAAGCTGCGGCCGAGGATGTCGACGCCGTTGGCCAGCAGCGCGGCGGCCAGGGTGTCACCGGCGAAGCCCTGGTAGGTCTCACCGTTGAAGGTGAAGGTCAGGGGCTTGCTGCGGTCGATGCGACCGCCACGGGAAAGGCGATTGATCTGGCTCATTAGGCCTTCTCCACGGCAGGCTGGGAAGCGGCTTTCTTCTCGGAATCAGCGGCGGTCACACTGGGTTTTTCGCCGATCTTGTAGGTTTCGAGAATTTCGTAGGTCACCGTGTGGCGGGTGACGTTGAAGTACTGGCGGCAGCCGGCGGCGTGCACCCACAGTTCGTGGTGGATGCCGCGCGGGTTGTCGCGGAAGAACATGTACTCGCCCCATTCCGCGTCGGTGCAGGCAGAGGGGTCGAGCGGGCGCGGGATGTGCGCCTGGCCCTTGGCGTGGAATTCCTCTTCGGAACGCAGCTCGCCGCAGTGGGGGCAGAAGATGTGAAGCATGGTTGAAGCCTCCCGGGTTTCTTTCCGAGTGGCGTGGGGTGTTGGCACTTCGCCGAACCACCCTCACCCGCCCTTCGGGCACCCTCTCCCAAAGGGAGAGGGTCATCAGTTGTCGCCCTACGGGCGAATGTTCAATGAGCTACGGCGGCAGCGCCGTGTTCGTCGATCAGCGCGCCGGTGTGGAAGCGTTCGATGGAGAAGGGCGCGGCCAGCGGATGCGGCTCGCCCTTGGCCAGGGTCGCGGCGAAGACGTTGCCCGAGCCGGGAGTGGCCTTGAAGCCGCCGGTGCCCCAGCCGCAGTTGAAGAACAGGTTCTTCACCGGGGTCTTGCCGATGATCGGGCAGGCGTCCGGGGTGGTGTCGACGATGCCGCCCCACTGGCGGTTCATGCGTACGCGGGACAGCACCGGGAACATCTCCACGATGGCCTGCAGGGTGTGTTCGATCACCGGGTAGGAGCCGCGCTGGCCGTAGCCGTTGTAGCCGTCGATGCCGGCGCCGATGACCAGGTCGCCCTTGTCCGACTGGCTGATGTAGCCATGCACTGCGTTGGACATGATCACGCTGTCGATGATGGGTTTCAGCGGTTCGGAAACCAGGGCCTGCAGCGGGTGCGATTCGATCGGCAGGCGGAAACCGGCGAGCTTGGCCATGTGTCCGGAATTACCGGCGGTGACCACGCCGACTCGCTTGGCGCCGATGAAACCGCGGTTGGTCTCGACGCCGATGACCGCGCCATCCTGCTTGCGGAAGCCGATCACTTCGGTCTGCTGGATCAGGTCCACGCCCAGGGCGTCGGCGGCACGGGCGAAGCCCCAGGCCACGGCATCGTGGCGGGCCACGCCGCCACGGCGCTGCACGGTGGAACCCATGATCGGGTAGCGGGCGCTCTTGGTGCAGTTCAGGTACGGAATCTCTTCGGCCACCTGTTGCGCATTGAGCAGCTCGCCGTCCACGCCGTTCAGGCGGTTGGCGCTCACGCGGCGTTCGCCGTCGCGCATGTCCTGCAGGGTGTGGCAGAGGTTGTAGACGCCGCGCTGGGAGAACATGACGTTGTAGTTCAGGTCCTGGGACAGGCCTTCCCACAGCTTCATGGCGTGTTCGTAGAGCAGCGCGGATTCGTCCCACAGGTAGTTGGAGCGCACGATGGTGGTGTTGCGCGCGGTGTTGCCGCCGCCCAGCCAACCCTTCTCGATCACCGCGACGTTGGTGATGCCGTGTTCCTTGGCCAGGTAGTAGGCCGTGGCCAGGCCGTGGCCGCCACCGCCGACGATGACCACGTCGTAGACCGGCTTGGGCGTGGGCGTGCGCCACATGCGTTGCCAGTTCTCGTGGTGGCTCAGGGAATGCTTGAACAGGCCGAAGCCGGAATAGCGTTGCATGTCGATGCTCCTGATCTTTTGCTCCCCTTCCCGTGGGAAGGGGGTGGGGTGAGGGTTGCGGCGCTGGGGTCGGGACCGATGTTTCCCTCACCTGCCCTTGGGGCGCCGTCTCCGCGAGGAGACGGGAAAACTCAACTGTAGACCGGGTAGTCCGCGCAGAGGCCGGCGACCTGGGTGGCCACCTTGGCCTCGACGTCGGCGTCGCCCAGATGGTCCAGCACGTCGCAGATCCAGCCGGCCAGTTCGCGGCACTGCTGCTCCTTCAGGCCACGGGTGGTGACCGCCGGGGTGCCGATGCGGATGCCGGAGGTGACGAACGGGCTCTGCGGGTCGTTCGGCACGGCGTTCTTGTTCACCGTGATGCCGACGCGGCCGAGGGCGGCGTCCGCTTCCTTGCCGGTCAGGCCCTGCTTCACCAGGCTGATCAGCATCAGGTGGTTGTCGGTTCCGCCGGAGACCACGTCGTAGCCACGGTCGATGAACACCGAGGCCATGGCCTGGGCGTTCTTGATCACCTGGGCCTGGTAGTCCTTGAAGCCGGGCTCCAGCGCTTCCTTGAAGCACACCGCCTTGGCGGCGATCACGTGCATCAGCGGACCGCCCTGGGCGCCGGGGAAGACAGCGGAGTTGAGCTTCTTCTCGATCTCTTCGTTGCTGCGCGCCAGGATCAGGCCGCCGCGCGGACCGCGCAGGGTCTTGTGGGTGGTGGTGGTGACCACGTCGGCGTAGGGCAGCGGGTTCGGGTACAGCCCAGCGGCGACCAGGCCGGCGACGTGGGCCATGTCGACGAACAGCAGCGCCCCGACCTTGTCGGCGATGGCGCGGAAGCGCGGGAAGTCGAGGGTCTTGGAGTAGGCGGAGAAGCCGGCGACGATCATCTTCGGCTTGTGCTCCACGGCCAGGCGCTCGACTTCGTCGTAGTCGATCAGGCCGGTGGCGGTGTCCAGGCCGTACTGCACGGCGTTGTACAGCTTGCCGGAGGAGGAGACCTTGGCGCCGTGGGTCAGGTGGCCGCCGTGGGCCAGGCTCATGCCCAGGATGGTGTCGCCGGCGTTGAGCAGGGCGAGATAAACAGCGGCGTTGGCCGAGGAGCCGGAGTGCGGCTGGACGTTGGCGTAGTCGGCGCCGAACAGCTGCTTGGCGCGGTCGATGGCCAGCTGCTCGACCTTGTCGACGTGCTCGCAGCCACCGTAGTAGCGCTTGCCCGGGTAGCCTTCGGCGTACTTGTTGGTCAGCCCGCTGCCCTGGGCCTGCATGACGCGCTTGCTGGTGTAGTTCTCCGAGGCGATCAGCTCGAGGTGGTCCTCCTGGCGAGCCTCCTCGGCGTCCATCGCCGCGAGCAGTTCGTCGTCATAGCCCTGGATCTGGTCGTGCTTGCTGAACATCGCTGGTCTCCCTGCGGCGCGGGACGCGCGCCAATGGCTGGTGCGGGACCGAGTGGCCCCCTTGTCTGCGATGGTATGACTGGCCCTGCTGACCCAGATGCCTATGTACGCCACGGGTAAGTGCGTTTGCGACATGGCGCGAATGGCGCAAAAGCGACCCGGCGCGTGGAATTGCCCGCTGCGGGTGGTCAGAATGCGACATGCCCGCGCCAGGACGGCGCGACCTGCGGAGCTTTGCAGATGAAGCGCTTCTTTCTATCCGTGTCGCTGTGCCTTGCCCTGCTGCCCCAGGTGTCGGCCTGGGGCATGTCCCGCCTGTTCGACGGCGACGCGACGGTCTGGATGCGTGGCGAGACGCTGTGCTTTGGCGGTGTGGCCTTCAAGTCGCCCGGCCTGTTCTTCAACCGCCTGCTGAAGGTCGATGACCGGCAGGTGTCGGTGCACTTCATCGAGCTGTCCCGCGAGCCCTACGAAACCTTCTGGTCGACGGGCGGTGAAGATCCGTCCCGCGGCGTGCCGCTGCGCGGTGACACCTGCTTCGCCTATGGCCAGGCGATTCCCGGCTTCAAGGAGAGGACCCCGGCGCGGCCGCTGGCGCCCGGCATGTACCGCGTCACCGTCGGTGGGCACGACAGTGCGGGTGACGGCGCGCGAGCGACTTTCATCAAGACCTTCTGCCTGGCGTCGCGCGGCAAAGGGCTGGCAGTCGTGGATGCCGGCTACGACGAGAAGGCCGGCCGCTGGCTCTGCAAACCGGTGCAATGAAGCTGCCGATAGGAAGCATTCGGCCAAGGGACTAAACTGCGGCCCTCACGAAATGCGAGGATGCCATGAACCGCTCCCTGACTCTGCTTTCCGCCCTGCTGCTCACCGCGACGCTGCAGGGCTGTGGTGACGACAGCAAACCCGCCAAGGCCGAGGCTCCCGAAGCCGCCAGCGCCGCCCCAGCCACCCCGGCCGGCGACAGCTGCACCGGCCACGTGCTGGAAAAGGCGCTGCCGCCGACCAAGGCCGTCTACGGCTATCCCTACCTGTCCCGCGAGTGCGGCTACGACGACGCCACCATCGTCTATGGCAAGGCCGATGGCAGCCAGCACCTGGTCGTGACCCTCACCGACACCGGCCTGCCGGCGCCGGGCGCCGACCAGCAGGGCGAGGCCGCCAAGCAGTACCTGGCCGCCCAGGCCAAGCTGCGCGACACCACCAGCAAGAACGTTTCGCTGCTCAACCAGGCGCGCCAGGCTGCGCTGCAGAACGGTACCGCCGCGCAGTTCGGCGGCGAGCAGTACCTGCCGGTGATCGACAGCACCCGCATGGGCGACCCGCTGGCGATCAGTGTGCCGGCGCCGGACGACAAGACCGGCGAGGCGACCCTCACCGGCCTGATCAAGGGCCGCTACGTGCTCAACATGAGCTCGCCGGACAAGCCCAACGGTGGCACCACCCAAGCCCTGCGCGAGCTGTTCGTGCCCATCTCCGAACAGATGGCGCTGACCAAGCTGCCCTGATTGACCGCACGGCCTTCCTTATTAGGGAGGCCACGCGCCCCCTCCGGTGGCGAGCGACTATCCGTTGCTACGCTGCTGTCAGACGTACAACGTTTTTCGAGGCCGCCCCATGACCGACAACTCCCAACAGTTCGCCAGCGACAACTATTCCGGCATCTGCCCCGAAGCCTGGGCCGCCATGGCCGAGGCCAATCGCGGCCACGAGCGCGCCTACGGCGACGACCAGTGGACCGCCCGCGCTTCCGACTACTTCCGCGAGCTGTTCGAGACCGACTGCGAGGTGTTCTTCGCCTTCAACGGCACCGCAGCCAACTCCCTGGCCCTGGCGTCCCTGTGCCAGAGCTACCACAGCGTGATCTGTGCCGAGACCGCCCACGTCGAGACCGACGAGTGCGGCGCGCCGGAGTTCTTCTCCAACGGCTCCAAGCTGCTGCTGGCGCGCACCGATGCCGAAGGCAAGCTGACCTCCGAGGCGATCCGCGAGATCGCCCTGAAACGTCAGGACATCCACTATCCCAAGGCGCGCGTGGTCACCATCACCCAGGCCACCGAGGTCGGCACCGTCTACCGCCCGGACGAGCTGCAGGCGCTCAGCGCCACCTGCCGCGAGCTGGGGCTGCACCTGCACATGGACGGCGCGCGCTTCTCCAATGCCTGCGCGTCGCTGGGGGCCACGCCCGCGGAGCTGACCTGGAAGTCCGGCGTCGAGGTGCTGTGCTTCGGCGGCACCAAGAACGGCATGGCGGTGGGCGAGGCCATCCTGTTCTTCAACCGCGAACTGGCCGAAGGCTTCGACTACCGCTGCAAGCAGGCCGGCCAGCTGGCCTCGAAGATGCGCTTCCTCGCCGCGCCCTGGGTGGGCGTGCTGCAGGACGGCGCCTGGCTGCATTACGCCAATCACGCCAACCAGTGCGCGCGCTTGCTCGCCGAACGCGTGGCGGACGTGCCGGGCGTCAGCCTGATGTTCCCGGTGGAGGCCAACGGGGTCTTCCTGCAGATGTCCGAGCCGGCGCTGGAAGCCCTGCGCCAGTTGGGCTGGCGCTTCTACACCTTCATCGGCGCCGGTGGCGCGCGCTTCATGTGTTCCTGGGACACCGACATCGCCCGCGTCGAGGCGCTGGCTGCCGACATCCGTCGGGTAATGGGCGCCGCCTGAGTTGTCCCCAGGCGCTGGGGACGGTTGCTCGCGCAACCTGTCCCCTTCCTGTGGATGAATGGCTGTAGGTCGCGGACGGCGTGGCGTGCAGGTTGTTGATCGAAATTTGAACGGTGTGGCTTTTCTTTAGAGATTGCTCGCGAACCGAATTCCGCCTGATCCTACGGTGTGAAGTGAAGCTACGGATGTTCGCGAGCAAGCTCGCTCCTACACGCCATCCTGCGGGCCTGCCAAAGACCGTTGTTGCTACACCCGCACCGCTGTCCCACTCACGCTGACCATCAGCATGCTGCCGTTCTGCCCCACCACTTCGTAATCCAGATCGATGCCCACCACCGCATTGGCGCCCAGCTCCTGTGCGCGCTCCCGCAACTCCTCGAAAGCGATCTCCCGCGCCCGGCCCAGCTCCTTCTCGTAGGCGCCGGAGCGGCCGCCGATGATGTCGCGCAGGCCGGCGAACAGGTCTCGGAACACGTTGGCGCCGAGGATCGCCTCGCCGACCACGATGCCGTGGTATTCCTGGATGGTCTTGCCCTCGATGCCGGGCGTGGTGGTCAGGATCATGGGGATGACTCCTCTGCTGGGGGAAACCCAGCATAGTCCTGCACTCCCACGAAGGCCCCTGGCGCATTGTTTCGGCATTTCACCGAAAAACTGGGGGCAGCCTTGTGATAAAGCTGTGGAAAACTTCGTGGAAGGTTACCGGTGCGCTTTGCCTTCAGGAACGCGGCAGGGGCATTGATGATTTGGCTGAAAGGCTCATGCTTCGTGGCTTTCAGAGGGGAGCCAATGGGCTGTGAAAATCTCCACAGGCGCTGTGGAGGCACGCTTGGCCAACCTGTGGAAAATCTGTTGGCGGGCGTCTGCAGGGCCGATGCACCGGGGCTTCGCTGGATCAGGTTGTTTTTTGATCAGTCACGCCTTTTCAGTCACTTGCGGGCCTGTGTATCGATTTATTCGGAAATTCTGTGCACGAAGTTTCCACCGCTATCCCCGGTTTGTGTTGAGCCTCCTGTGAGCCGCCTGTGGAAAACATCCTCGGCACCACGTCCGGCGAGGCTTGCACAGCCTTGCTCGAATAATGATCAGCGATGGATGCAAGTGACTGATCCACAGGTGCTTTTCCCCAACGGCGGGCTCTCCGCGAAACTTTCCACAATGCCTGTGGGGCGAATCTCGCAGAAGGTGTGGACAACCTGTACCCAGATCGCTGAAGCCCTCGCCGGGCGCGGCTCCGTTGTGTCAGGTCGTTTTTTGATCAATTGCCGGAGGTCCGATGGATTCCGGCTTTCGGCGATTTTTGCGGGATGTTTTCCACATTGGCTGTGCAGCGTTCTGCCGGGAAGGTGTGGGCGGGTTGTGGATGGATCGCTGTAGCGTCGATGGCTGCTGGGCTACGCCGGATTGATCAATTTTCGTCCATGGGCGCCGGAGGTGACTGCCTATAATCCATGAACTGCGAAGCAGGAACCCTGGGGGCGGGAGATCAGCATGTCCAGTTACTCGGTGGAACAGATCCGCACGGTCGCCCTGGTCGGCCACGGCGACAGCGGCAAGACGCTGCTCGCGGAAGCGCTGCTGCAGGGTAGTGGCGCGATCGCCAGCATGGGCTCGCTCGAGCGCGGCGACACCGCCTGCGACTCCGACCCCATGGAGCGCGATTACCATCATTCGCTGGCCGCTGCCCTGGTGCATTTCGAGCACGAAGGCGCGCACGTCCGCCTGATCGATACACCCGGCTATCCCGATTTCATCGGCCATGCGCTGCCCGCGCTGGCGGCGGTGGAGACCGCCCTGGTGGTGGTGAACGCACAGAACGGCGTCGAGCTGACCACCCGGCGGATGATGGACTGGGCCGGCGAGCGGGGCCTGTGCCGGATGCTGGTGGTGAACAAGATCGATGCCGAGCGCGTCGACCTGCCGGGCTTGCTGGCGGACCTGCGCGAAGCCTTCGGCAAGGAAGTCCTGCCGCTGAACCTGCCCGCCGACGGCGGCACGCGGGTGGTGGACTGCTTCTTCGCGCCCGACGGCGAGGCGGACTTCTCCTCCGTGGCCGAGGCGCACCAGGCGCTGGTGGACCAGGTGGTGGAGGTCGATGAAGCGCTGATGGCGCATTACCTGGAGGAGGGCGAGGTGGCGCCCGAGGCGCTGCATGAGCCCTTCGAGCGGGCGCTGCGCGAGGGCCATCTGATCCCCCTGTGCTTCGTCTCGGCGCGCACCGGCGCGGGAATCGCGGAGCTGCTGAATGTGCTGGCGCGGCTGGCGCCCAACCCCGCCGAGGGCAACCCGCCGCTGTTCGTACGTACCGACGACAGCGGCGCGGTGGAGGATTTCCATTCCGCGCCGGACCCCAAGGGCCATGTGCTGGCCCATGTGTTCAAGGTGGTGATCGACCCCTTCGTTGGCCGCCTGGCGGTATTCCGCGTGCACCAGGGCACGGTGCAGCGGGACATGCAGTTGTTCGCCGGCGATGGCCGCAAGTCGTTCAAGGTCGGCCACCTGCTGCGCCTGCAAGGCAAGAAGCATGAGGAGGTGCCGCACCTGATTCCCGGCGACTTCGGCGCGTTGACCAAGGTCGACGAGCTGGAGTACGGCGTGGTGCTGCACGACTCCCACGACGAAGACCATATCCGTCTCAAGCCGCTGAATTTCCCCACGCCCATGCAGGGCCTGGCGATCGAGGCCAGCCGCCGGGGCGACGAACAGCGCCTGGCGGAGATTCTCCAGCGCCTGCAGGCCGAGGACCCCTGCGTGCGCCTGGACTACAACGCGTCCACCCAGGAAACCGTGCTGCGCGGCATGGGCGAGCTGCACCTGCGCTACCTGCTCGAACGCATGTCCGGCCAGTACAAGCTGGAGGTGCAGACCCGCGCGCCCAGCGTGCCCTACCGGGAAACCGCCACGCGCATGGCCGAGGGGCACAGCCGGCACAAGAAGCAGACCGGCGGCGCCGGGCAGTTCGGCGAGGTGTTCCTGCGGGTGGAGCCGCTGCCGCGCGGCGGCGGCTTCGAGTTCATCGATGCGGTCAAGGGCGGGGTGATTCCCGGCCAGTTCATTCCCTCGGTAGAGAAGGGCGTGCGTTCTGCGCTGGCGGCGGGGCCGCTGGCGGGCTTCCCGGTGGCCGACGTCCGGGTCACCGTCTACGACGGCAAGAGCCACTCGGTGGACTCCAAGGACATCGCCTTCCAGGCCGCCGGGCGCAAGGCGATGCTCGATGCGCTGCGCAACGCCGGCGGAATCGTCCTGGAGCCGGTGGTGAGCATCGAGGTGACCGCGCCCGATGCGCGCCTGGGCGACATCACCGCTGACCTGACGGGGCGGCGCGGCCAGGTGATGGGTACCGAGTCGCTATCGCCCCATGTCGCGCTGATCCGTGGCCAGGTGCCGCTGGCTGAGCTGGAGGGCTACGCCAACCGGCTCAAGTCGATCACCGCCGGACAGGGGCTCTATGACCTTTCTCCCAGCCACTACAGCGCTGTGCCGCAGGACGTGCAGCAGCGCCTGTCCAGCAGCTACAAGGCAGCGCCGGAAGAAGACTGAACGAATGTGGATAGTCGTCGCGGCCGGAGCACGAAGCGCGCTCCGGTGCGTGCTTGCGCGCGTGTGGCGGGCGAACCCTCAGGGTTTGCCAAAGCCAAGTGGCATGCGGGTTGCAGACGGGATCGGGACGGCCATTCGGCTCGGCCAGCGGTGTCTCCGATCTGACGGCAGGCCCCCGAAGTCCTGTGGATAACTCAGTGGGTAACGTGTGCGGCGGGTGGGGGCAGGCTGTGATCAGATTTCGATCTTTCGTCGCCCGCGGGTCTCCGCTGGCAGCGCTGGGCCGCTTCGTCGGTGAGATTGCGCAGGGCGAGAGCGCTGGTGGCTGGCCAGGGGCTTGATTACCCTTGGGGTTTGCCAATGGAGTGGAAACGATCATGGATGAGCGGACGACGGAAAAGTCCCTCGGGCAACTGCTGCTGACGGCAGCGCTGGAGATCGCCTGGATCGGTGTCCTGGTCGCCCTCGGTGCTTTGCTGCCACTGCCGTTGGTGGCTTTGGGCTGGTTCGCGCTGCTGGGTGCGGAATGGGCGATGGACCGCTGGCGCGGCAAGGTGCCGTACCGGCTGCAGCAGGTGCTGTTCTTCTGGGTTCTGGGCGGCGGTTTTGCGCTGAGCCGGGCATTGCCGGGGTTCTGGCTGGGGCTCGGGGGCGGCGTGGCGCTGATCGTCGCCTGCATGCTGGTGCAGATCCGCTTCGAGCGCGGGCTGCGCCTGGAGCGCCAGAAGCCCGAGTCGCTGGACGCACCGCTGCCGCGCGGCGTCAGTGCCTGGGGCGGCGAGGCGCCGCAGCGCACGCCGGAGGGTGAGCCGATCCGGGTGATCGACGGGGGCGAGATCGCCATGGGCGGCCCGGTTCTCTGCGATTACCTGATGCCCGACGGCTGTTTCATTCCCGACGGCAATCCCTCGGCGCGATTTTCCAGCGATGGCCGCCATTTCGTCTCGCCGATGCCGAGCCGGGGCGCCTGGGGGTTGCTGATCTTCGACCGCCACGAGCGCCTGCTCTACCGCTGTGCGGTGAGCGATTTCTGGGAGCTGGACAGCGTTACCGAAACCGAGGTGATCGGCCGCCGCAGCCCCCTGACCTCGAACGCTGCCCGGCGTCTGGACCTGAATGCACTCAAGGCTGCCGCGGAGGCCGAGCCCTTCGTCGCCATTGGCGATCTCTGGCTGCCGCAGGCGGAGTGGCAACGCTGGGCTACGGACCAGCAGCCGCAGCCGCTCCCGGCGCCGGCTGGCGGCCCGCGCCTGGAAAACCGTCCCTGGCTGCCGGACAGCCTGCTGGCGCTGGACGATCCCTTCGCGCCGTTGCGCGCCGGCCAGGCCGAGCTGTGGATAGAGGGTGAAGCCAGCGGCCTGTACCTGGCCGGGGGCCAGCCGCCGATGGCTTGGCGTGACGACGGACAGGCACTGGTCTTCCCGGCCGCAGACGAACCCCTTGGGCGCTTCCGCTATTGGTTGTGGCGGCGCGATGTGGGCGTGCAGCCGTTGGGCGAACCCTGGGGTTCGCTGTCTCGCGAACCCCATGCCGGTGCCCCCGAGCTGCTGACGCTGGAAGACGGCTGGGCACGCCTGGGCCTGGTGCTCAGCCAACCCTGCCTGTCGTACGAGCGCTACGGCAACCTGGGTTCATACAGCTACTCGACCCTGTTCCTGCTGCACGGTCATGGGGTGGATGACCGGCCGCGCTGGGTCGAGTCCGAGATGCCACGCCTGGAGATCCTGCTGCCCCTCGAAGGCCCGGCCGGGAGGCCCGGATGCCTGCTGCAAAGCGCGCCGCTGGTCGAGGGTCAGCGGGCGACCTGGGAATGGCGGCGCGACGACGCCGAGGCGGAGCGGGGCGCCTACCTGCTGCGGCTCGGCGACTGGCGTCTGGAAGGCGAATGGCTGATCGACCACCGGGTTTCCGATTGCGGCCGCTACCTGGCCCTGGTGGCCTACGCCGAGGCGCCGACACTGCCCCATAGGCTGGCCATCCTCGACTGCCGGGAGCGACGCCTGGCGTGGCTCGACGAGCCGTTGGCCGATCTGCACCTGCAAGGTTTCGCCGACGGCCAGGTGCATCTGCTGCGCCTGCTCGGGCGCAACCGCTACCAGCCGCCGAGCGGGCCGGGAGAGGGCGATCCGGGCCTGCAGCGACGCTTCGACGAAGCCTTGCCCACGGCCCAGGCATGGCATGACTTCGGTCGCTGGCGGGACGACTGGCAGCTCTACTACGAGCAGGAGCGGGTGGGGTTCGATGGCCAGACCTGGCGGCGGCTACCCAAGGTGCGCTGGCTCGATGCGCCGCCACGCGTCTGGAGCGACGGCGGCTTCGTCCTGCCGGCGCCGGTCGCGGAGGATGCCGCCTGGGGCCTGGGCTTCGACTACGACAGCGTGCACCGGGACGAGGACGTGAAAGCCGGCTTCAGCCGCAATGGCTACCTGCTGACCGCGTCGGGTATCGGGGTGTCCAACCTGGCGGCGCCGATGATCTGGTCGGCCGATGGGCGCTACCTGGCGTTGACCCGGCATGTCGGGCGTCATGAGGAGAGCGGCCTGGAGGCGGATCAATGGCGCCTGCTGCTGCTCGATGTGCGGGAGCGCACCTTGCGCCGCTATCGCGATGACCTGGGGGAATGGCCGCGCTTCGAGGCCTTCGATGCCGACCTGCAATTCCGCAGCGGTGGTGAAGGTCCGGTCGGAGCGAACGGCACGGGGCGCTACGCGCTTGCGCTGGATGCCTTGCTGAAGGCGCCCGCCGAGCCGTTGCAGGCTTGCGGCGGGCGCTGGTTGCCGGCGGAGGAGCTGCCGCGGCGGGATTACTGGGAGCGTCTGGTGTTCCCGACGCGGCATCAGTACTCGATCACCACGTCGCCCTTGGGCACGCTGCAGCAGGACAGGATGTAGCCTTCGGCCACGTCTTCGTCGGTGATGCCACCGTTGTGCTCCATGTCGACTTCGCCGGAGCGCTTCATCACCTTGCAGGTGCCGCAGATGCCCATGCCGCAGGCCTTGGGAATGTGCAGGCCGAGCTTGGCGGCGGCGGCGTGGACGGTCTCGCCCGGCGCCACGCGGATGCTCTTGCCGGTTTCGCAGAAGTCCACCTGGTGCAGGTCGGCGGCCGGGATTTCCGGTGCGTCGGCGGCTTCGGCGGCGAGTTCCTTCACTTCCTCGCGGACTTCCGGCGGGGTCGGGCCGAAGGCTTCCTCGTGGTAGCGCGACATGTCGAAGCCCTCGGCTTCGAGCAGGCGCTTGACCGCGTGCATGTAGGGCGTGGGGCCGCAGCAGAAGATCTCGCGTTCGAGGAAGTCCGGGGCGATCAGGTGCAGCATCGCCTTGTTCAGGTAGCCGCGGTAGCCGGCCCAGGTCTCGCCGATCTCGTACTTCTCGCAGATCAGGTGCAGCTTGAAGTTGTTGATCCGCGAAGCCATGTGGTCGAGCTCGCGGTGGTAGATGATGTCCTTCGGCGTGCGCGCGCTGTGCACGAAGATCATGTCGACGTTGCCGTTGGTGTCGAAGAACCAGCGCGCCATGGACATCACCGGGGTGATGCCGACGCCGCCGGACAGGTAGAGCACCTTGTCGGCCTGGAAGTCGATGGCGTTGAAGTTGCCCACCGGGCCGTGCACCGGCAGCACGTCGCCTTCCTTGAGGTTGTCGTGCAGCCAGTTGGAGACCTTGCCGCCCGGCACGCGCTTGATGGTGATGGAGAAGCTGTAGGGCACCGAGGGCGAGCTGGAGATGGTGTAGGAGCGCATGATCGGCACACCGTCGATCTCCAGCTCCAGGGTGACGAACTGCCCGGGCTTGAAGAAGAACATCAGCGGCTGGTCGGCCGCGAAGCAGAAGGTGCGCACATCCCAGGTTTCCTGGATGGCCTTGACGCAGCGCACCAGGTGGCGGCCGTTGGCCCAGGTCTGGGTGTTCACCGGATTGAGGAAGTTGTTCGTCGACATGCTGTCTCTCCGCGCACGCGGGCCGTCGTCGGCCTTGTAGGGGCAGCGCCGGGGCCGGTGCGCGTCGCCGGTGGGCGACGGCTGAAGCACGGGCCTTTCGGCATGCCTGATGGGGCCGATTGTGTACATGGGCCGTCGCGCCCATTTACCTGCCAGCGACATTTGCATGCTTATCGCGACCTGCCGCCTGGCGTGCGGGCCTGCGCGTCGGAAACGGATGCGGTCGTGTCGCCCATGGATAAGGGTCCTGGCGGGGCGCGGCCCCACACTCAGCCTCAGCCGAGCAACCCTTCACGGTTGTACGAGGACGACGGGCAACGGCGCTCTCGGCGCGCCTGACACCTGTCGCCACCGCCCTGCGTGGCACACCGTATCAGCCACTTAATTTCCGCCGGCAGCCCAGGGCTGCGGCATGAGGACCTACCGATGGACGTCACCACCAAGCTGAGTCTGGGCGATCCGCTGGAACCGGCCCGCAAGGCCACCGTCGAGATGCTGCAGACCCGCGACCACAGCTTCTCGCTGCCGCAGCCCTTCTATAACGATGAGCGCCTGTTCCAGATCGACATGCAGGAGATCTTCCACAAGGAATGGCTGATCGCCGGCATGACCTGCGAGATCCCGGCCAAGGGCAACTTCCTGACCCTGCAGATCGGCGACAACCCGATCATCGTGCTGCGCGGCGCCGAAGGTAAGATCCATGCCTTCCACAACGTCTGCCGCCACCGTGGCTCGCGCCTGTGCGTCAGCGACAAGGGCAAGGTCGCCAAGCTGGTCTGCCCCTACCACCAGTGGACCTACGAGCTGGACGGCCGCCTGCTGTTCGCCGGCACCGAGATGGGCGCCGACTTCGACATGAAGGACTACAGCCTGAAACCGGTGAACGTGAAGACCGCCGGCGGCTACATCTTCATCTCCCTGGCCGAGAACCCGCCGGCCATCGACGACTTCCTGCGTACGCTCGAGCACTACATGGAGCCGTACGACATGGAGAACGCCAAGGTCGCCGTGCAGACCACCCTTCGCGAGAAGGCCAACTGGAAGCTGGTGATCGAGAACAACCGCGAGTGCTACCACTGCAACGGTTCGCACCCGGAGCTGCTGAAAACCCTGCTGGAGTGGGACGACGTGACCGACCCGCGAGCCAGCCAGGCGTTCAAGGATCAGGTCGCCGCCTGCACCAAGGCCTGGGACGAGGAGAAGATCCCTTACGCCCATGCCAGCTTCGGCCTGCGCAACCGCATCGTGCGCATGCCGCTGCTCGACGGCACCGTGTCCATGACCATGGACGGCAAGCCGGGCAGCAAGAAACTGATGGGCCGCATCAAGAACCCGGACCTGGGCTCCATGCGCATCCTGCACCTGCCGCATGCGTGGAACCACTGCATGGGCGACCACATGATCGTCTTCACCGTGTGGCCGATCAGCGCGCAGGAATCCGTGGTCACCACCAAGTGGCTGGTGCACAAGGACGCGGTGGAAGGCGAGGACTACGACGTGGCGCGCCTGCGCGAAGTATGGGACGCCACCAACGACCAGGACCGCCGCCTGGCCGAAGAGAACCAGCGCGGCATCAACTCCACCGCCTACCAGCCGGGGCCGTACTCCAAGACCTACGAGTTCGGCGTGATCAACTTCCTCGACTGGTACAGCGAGCGCATGCTCAACAACCTGGGCGAGGAGTCCGCTCACGCTCGCCTGGTCGCTGGCGAGTAACCGCACCAACCGGCGCCCCCCTTGCGGGGCGCCGTCGTTTTCGGAGGATTCCACGTGGACGCCATGCTCTTCTATAGCAGCTCCGCCTTCGTCACCGGCCTGGTGGCGTGGAATATCTTTGCCTGCTGGCGCAAGCGCTGAGATTCATCGCGTAACACGCCGTTCGCTCTTCGTAGGAGCGAGCTTGCTCGCGAACCATCTGCCGCTCAGGGCTTGGCGCCGCCGTTCGCCCTATCCCTTCCTTTCAGGACGAGGGTGCCCTCGATTTCCCCGTCTTAGCCCGTACCGAAGCGTGTTCGCGAGCAAGCTCGCTCCTACAGGATTCGGCGCGCCTTTCGACATTCCCGCAACAACACTTTCACCCCCGGCTTTTCCTGCTGCGACGCAAACGCTGTCGCCCATGTCGTGAGGTTGACGCTTTCGGTACGACCCTGGTCGTTTTCGAAGCGGGTCCCCTCCGGTGCCAGGGATATCCTGCCTCAAAGCGTCGGCACAAGTCCCGGCGTACCAAGCCCGACAAGCCTTGCCTGACTAGAGAGACACCAAGATGAGCCCAGCCGAAATTCACGCCGACAGCATCGTCATCGATGGCCTGATCATCGCCAAGTGGAACCGCGAGCTGTTCGAGGACATGCGCAAGGGCGGCCTGACCGCCGCCAACTGCACCGTCTCGGTGTGGGAAGGCTTCCAGGCCACGGTGAACAACATCGCCGCGAGCAACAAGCTGATCCGCGAGAACAGTGACCTGGTGATCCCGGTGCGCAGCACCGCCGACATCCGCAAGGCCAAGGAGCAGGGCAAGACCGGCATCCTCTTCGGCTTCCAGAACGCCCATGCGTTCGAGGACCAGATCGGCTACGTCGAGGTGTTCAAGCAGTTGGGCGTGGGCATCGTGCAGATGTGCTACAACACCCAGAACCTGGTCGGCACCGGCTGCTACGAGCGCGACGGCGGCCTCTCCGGCTTCGGCCGCGAGATCGTCGCGGAAATGAACCGCGTCGGCATCATGTGCGACCTGTCCCACGTCGGTTCCAAGACTTCCGAGGAAGTCATCCTCGAATCGAAGAAGCCGGTCTGCTACTCCCACTGCCTGCCGTCGGGCCTGAAAGAGCACCCGCGCAACAAGTCCGACGAGGAGCTGAAGTTCATCGCCGACCACGGCGGCTTCGTCGGCGTGACCATGTTCGCGCCCTTCCTCGCCAAGGGCATCGACTCGACCATCGACGACTACGCCGAGGCCATCGAGTACGTGATGAACATCGTCGGTGAAGACGCCATCGGCATTGGCACCGACTTCACCCAGGGCCATGGCCAGGACTTCTTCGAGTGGCTGACCCACGACAAGGGTTACGCCCGCCGCCTGACCAGCTTCGGCAAGATCGTCAACCCGCTGGGCATCCGCACCGTGGGCGAGTTCCCCAACCTCACCGAGACCCTGCTCAAGCGCGGCATGCCCGAGCGCGTGGTGCGCAAGGTCATGGGCGAGAACTGGGTGCGCGTCCTGAAGGACGTCTGGGGCGAATAAGCCGCTGTTCCCCCTCTCCCTCCGGGAGAGGGTCGGGGTGAGGGCTGCCGCACTCACCCGTAATACCTCTCACCCCAACCCTCTCCCCTAGGGAGAGGGAGCCAAAAGAATCGGAGCTCTACCACCATGGCCAAACACGCCCCCGAACTGCCCATCGAAGTCGACAGCGAAACCGGCGTCTGGACCACCGACGCCCTGCCGATGCTCTACGTGCCGCGGCATTTCTTCGTCAACAACCACATGGGTATCGAGGAAGAGCTGGGCGCCGAGCGCTACGCCGAGATCCTCTACAAGGCTGGCTACAAGTCCGCCTGGCACTGGTGCGAGAAGGAAGCCGAGTGCCATGGCCTGGAAGGCGTCGCCGTCTTCGAGCACTACATGAAGCGCCTGTCCCAGCGCGGCTGGGGCCTGTTCCAGATCGAGAGCATCGACCTGGACAAGGGCACCGCCGAGGTCCGCCTGAAGCACTCCGCCTTCGTGTACGTCTACGGCAAGGTCAACCGCAAGGTCGACTACATGTTCACCGGCTGGTTCGCCGGCGCCATGGACCAGATCCTCCAGGCGCGCGGCAGCAGCATCCGCACCGTCGCCGAGCAGGTCTACAGCGGCGCCGAGGAAGGCCATGACGACGGCCTGTTCGTCGTCAAGCCGCTCTGATCCCGACCGCTGACAAGAACCGGCAGAAGCGGCCCCAGCGGGCCGCCACCACAACAAGAAACCTCTGATTCCGTGAGGATGCCGCAATGGCTTTCGAGGCAATGTTCCAGCCGATCCAGATCGGCAAACTGACCATCCGCAACCGCGTGCTCTCCACCGCTCACGCCGAGGTGTATGCCACCGACGGCGGCATGACCACCGAGCGCTACGTGAAGTACTACGAGGAGAAGGCCAAGGGCGGCATCGGCCTGGCCATCTGCGGCGGTTCCTCCGTGGTCGCCATCGACAGCCCGCAGGAATGGTGGAGCTCGGTGAACCTCTCCACCGACCGCATCATCCCGCACTTCCAGAATCTGGCCGACGCCATGCACAAGCATGGGGCCAAGATCATGATCCAGATTACCCACATGGGCCGCCGCTCGCGCTGGGACGGCTTCAACTGGCCGACCCTGATGTCGCCGTCGGGCATCCGCGAACCCGTGCACCGCGCCACCTGCAAGACCATCGAGCCGGAAGAGATCTGGCGCGTGATCGGCAACTACGCGCAGGCGGCGCGCCGGGCGAAGGAAGGCGGCCTGGACGGCGTCGAGCTGTCCGCCGTGCACCAGCACATGATCGACCAGTTCTGGAGCCCGCGCGTCAACAAGCGTACCGACGAGTGGGGCGGCACCTTCGAAGGCCGCATGAAGTTCGGCCTGGAAGTGCTCAAGGCCGTGCGCAAGGAAGTCGGCGACGACTTCTGCGTCGGCATGCGCATCTGCGGTGACGAGTTCCACCCGGACGGCCTCACCCACGACGACATGAAGCAGATCGCCAAGTACTACAGCGACACCGGCATGATCGACTTCATCGGCGTGGTCGGCTCGGGTTGCGACACCCACAACACCCTGGCCAACGTCATCCCGAACATGACCTACCCGCCGGAGCCCTTCCTGCACCTGGCCGCCGGCATCAAGGAAGTGGTCAACGTGCCGGTGCTGCACGCGCAGAACATCAAGGACCCGAACCAGGCCACCCGCATCCTCGAAGGCGGCTACGTGGACATGGTCGGCATGACCCGCGCGCACATCGCCGACCCGCACCTGATCGCCAAGATCAAGATGGGCCAGGTCGACCAGATCAAGCAGTGCGTCGGCGCCAACTACTGCATCGACCGTCAGTACCAGGGCCTGGATGTGCTGTGCATCCAGAACGCCGCCACCTCCCGTGAATACATGGGCGTGCCGCACATCATCGAGAAGACCACCGGCGTGAAGCGCAAGGTGGTGGTCGTCGGTGGTGGCCCGGCCGGCATGGAAGCGGCGCGCGTCGCCGCCGAGCGTGGCCACGACGTCACCCTGTTCGAGAAGAAGGACCAGCTGGGCGGGCAGATCACCACCGCCTCCAAGGCCCCGCAGCGCGACCAGATCGCCGGCATCACCCGCTGGTACCAGCTGGAGCTGGCGCGGCTGAACGTCGACCTGCGCCTGGGTACCGGCGCGGACGCCGACACCATCCTGGACCTGCGTCCCGACGTGGTAGTGCTGGCCAACGGCGGCCATCCGTTCCTGGAACAGAACGAACACTGGGGCGCCGCCGAAGGGCTGGTGGTCAGCAGCTGGGACATCCTCGACGGCAAGGTCGCGCCGGGCAAGAACGTGCTGGTCTACGACACCATCTGCGAATTCAGCGGCATGTCGGTGGCCGACTTCCTGGCCGACAAGGGTGCCCAGGTCGAAATCGTCACCGACGACATCAAGCCGGGCGTGGCCATCGGTGGCACCACCTTCCCGACCTACTACCGCAGCATGTACCCCAAGGAAGTGATCATGACCGGGGACCTGATGCTGGAGAAGGTCTACCGCGAGGGCGACAAGCTGGTGGCGGTGCTGGAGAACGAATACACCGGCGCGAAAGAGGAGCGGGTGGTCGACCAGATCGTCGTGGAGAACGGCGTGCGTCCGGACGAGAGCCTGTACTACGCGCTCAAGCAGGGCTCGCGCAACAAGGGCCAGATCGACGTCGAGGCGCTGTTCGCGATCAAGCCGCAGCCGTGCCTGTCCGAACCGGGCGAAGGCTACCTGCTGTTCCGCATCGGCGACTGTGTGGCCCAGCGCAACACCCACGCCGCGATCTATGACGCACTGCGTCTGTGCAAGGACTTCTAAGACACGCCTTGTGATGTCCGGTAGGCATGGACAGCCCCCTCTCCCTTCAGGGAGAGGGTTGGGGAGAGGGAGGTGGCCCGAGTGATCGAGCCTGCCGGAAACACCCTCTCCCCCCGCCCTCTCCCGCAAGAGGGAGAGGGAGCTGTTCCAGCGCCCCTTGAGGTCCCGTAGGGAGACCAGAAATGCTCAACATCATCCTCCCCATCCTGCTCTTCGCCGCCCTCGGCCTCGCCGTGCTGGGCGCCGTGAAGCGCTTCGCGATGTGGCGCCGTGGCCGACCCGCCCAGGTCGACTGGATCGGCGGCCTGCTGAAGATGCCGCGCCGCTACCTGGTGGACCTGCACCACGTGGTCGAGCGCGACAAGTACATGTCCAAGACCCACGTGGCCACCGCCGGCGGCTTCGTGCTCGCCGCGCTGCTGGCCATCCTCGTGCACGGTTTCGGCCTGCACAGCCGCATCCTCGGCTTCGCCCTGCTGGCGGCCACCGCGCTGATGTTCACCGGCGCGCTGTTCGTCGCCAAGCGCCGCCTCGACCCGCCGTCGCGCCTGTCGAAAGGCCCCTGGATGCGCCTGCCGAAAAGCCTGCTGATGTTCTCGGCGAGCTTCTTCATCGCCACCCTGCCGGTGGCCGGCATCCTGCCGGAAGGCTTCGGCGGCTGGTTCCTGGCTGCCATCCTCGCCATCGGCGTGGCCTGGGGCGTGTCCGAGCTGTTCTTCGGCATGACCTGGGGCGGCCCGATGAAGCACGCCTTCGCCGGTGCCCTGCACCTGGCCTGGCACCGCCGTTCCGAGCGCTTCGGCGGCGGCCGCTCCACTGGCCTCAAGCCGCTGGACCTGGCCGACCCCATGGCGCCGCTGGGCGTGGAAAAGCCCACCGACTTCACCTGGAACCAGCTGCTGGGCTTCGACGCCTGCGTGCAGTGCGGCAAGTGCGAGGCCATGTGCCCGGCCTTCGCCGCCGGCCAGCCACTCAACCCGAAGAAGCTCATCCAGGACATGGTCATTGGCCTCGCCGGTGGCAATGACGCCAAGTTCGCTGGCAGCCCGTATCCGGGCAAACCGCTGGGCGAACACAGCGGCGGCCCGCACCAGCCCATCGTCGCGCTGGACGGCAAGGCCCTGGTGGACGCCGAGACCCTCTGGTCCTGCACCACCTGCCGCGCCTGCGTCGAGGAGTGCCCGATGATGATCGAGCACGTCGACGCCATCGTCGACATGCGCCGCCACCTCACCCTGGAAAAGGGCGCGACCCCGAACAAGGGCGCCGAGGTGCTGGAAAACCTCATCGCCACCGACAACCCCGGCGGCTTCAACCCTGGCGGCCGACTGAACTGGGCGGCGGACCTGAACCTGCCGCTGATGAGCGACAAGCAGCAGGCCGACGTGCTGTTCTGGGTCGGCGACGGCGCCTTCGACATGCGCAATCAGCGCACCCTGCGCGCCTTCGTGAAGATCCTCAAGGCCGCCAACGTCGACTTCGCCGTGCTCGGCCTGGAAGAGCGCGACAGCGGCGACGTGGCCCGTCGCCTGGGCGATGAAGCCACCTTCCAGACCCTGGCCAAGCGCAACATCGCCACCCTGGCCAAGTACCGCTTCAAGCGCATCGTCAGCTGCGACCCGCACAGCTTCCATGTGCTGAAGAACGAATACGGCGCCCTCGGCGGCAACTACCAGGTCCTGCACCACACCACCTTCATCGACGAGCTGGTGCAGAAGGGCTCGCTGAACCTCGGCCAGAGCAAGGCCGACAGCGTGACCTACCACGACCCGTGCTACCTCGGCCGCTACAACGGCGAGTACGACAGCCCACGCGCTGTGCTCAAGGCCATCGGCATCCAGGTCAAGGAAATGGAACGCTCCGGCTTCCGCTCGCGCTGCTGCGGCGGTGGCGGCGGTGCGCCGATCACCGATATCCCCGGCAAGCAGCGGATTCCCGACATGCGCATGGTCGACATCAAGGAAACCGGCGCGGAGCTAGTGGCCGTGGGCTGCCCGCAGTGCACCGCGATGCTCGAAGGCGTGGTCGCCCCGCGTCCGGAGATCAAGGACATCGCCGAACTGGTCGCCGAGGTCCTCATCGAGGCCACCGAGGTGGCGGCAAAAAAGCCGTCGCTGGCCAAGCGTGACGAAATGGCGGAGGTGCATTGATGACTCTCCACACTCGTACGCTGCACGAACCTGTAGGAGCGAGCTTGCTCGCGAACCGCCCCAACTTCGGTGCTGATCCGTTCGCGAGCGAGCTCGCTCCTACGAAAAGCACTTTCGCGCTGGAGGTCCTCGCATGAGCGACATCATCCGCCGCGATCCCCGCGCCGAGTGGATCGCCCGTAACCGCCTGCATCCGCTGCACGCGGCCATGCAGTCCGCCCAGGGTGGCGAAAGCCGCTGGATGGGCCCCAATGGCGTGATCCGCAAGAACCCCCACGCGGTCGGTTTCATCGGGCCCAACGGCATCAAGCGCATCGACCGCTCCGGTGGCCAGCAGGGCACCGGCGGCAAGCGCAGCAGCGCGCCGGAAGTGGTGCAACTGCCGCTGGTGACGATCGAGCAGCCGGCCTTCCTGATCGCCGTGGTGCCGGACATGGTCGGCGGCCGCCTCTCCAGCCACGACCGCGACCTGCTGGGCCTGGCCCGCAAGCTCGCCGGCAGCGACGGCGCGGTGCTGGCCGTGGTCTTCGGCGAGCACAAGGAAACCGCCTTCGACGCCGTCGGCGTCGACCGCCTGCTGCAGATCGAAGGCAGCGAATACGACGGCTACGCCCCGGAGCAACGGGTGCTGGCGCTGCGCTCGGCGAACAGCCAGTTCGCCCCGCGCCACTGGCTGCTGCCCGACAGCCGCAGCGGTGGTGGCGAGCTGGGTCGGCGCCTGGCGGCGAGCCTGGGCGAGCGCCCGGCCACCCGCGTCTGGCAGGCCGAGGGCGAGCGCTGCGTCGGCCGCGCCGGCGCCGGCCAGCAGGACCTGCACCGCGACCTGCCGCGCCTGATCCTGGCGGCCGCCGAATGCGCCGAGCCGGTCAGCGAGACGCGACATGAAGTGCGCCCCGTCGAACTGGACAGCAACGTCGCCCGCAACCTCCCGCGCATCGAGGACCTCGGCCCGGTGGCCGTGGACCCGGCGCAGATTCCCATGGCCGAGGCGGAGTTCATCCTCTCCGGCGGCAACGGCATCAAGGACTGGGACCTGTTCCACCGCGCCGCCGTGGCCCTCGGCGCCACCGAAGGCGCTTCCCGCGTGGCGGTGGACGACGGCCACATGCCGCGTGCCCGTCAGGTCGGCGCCACCGGTACCTGGGTCACCGCGCGGGTCTATCTCGCGGTGGGCATCTCCGGGGCGATCCAGCACCTGCAGGGCATCGGCTCCTGCGACAAGGTGGTGGCGATCAACATGGACCCGGGCTGCGACATGATCAAACGTGCCGACCTGTCGGTGATCGGCGATTCCACCGCGATCCTCAAGGCGCTGATCGAGCTGGCAGAGGCCCATCGCAATGGAGCGGCGCGTGATGCCGCTTAAAGGCTTCTGGTGTGCAGGATTGCATCGGCTTGGTCGCCGCACCGAGCGCTCGGCCGGGCTTCACCCTCTTCCCCTGGGAGAGGGCCGGGGTGAGGGCGCTCTCGCCCTGGACCATCTTCCCGTGAGTGACGCGCTGCGCCACTCGCTTTTCGAGGTTGCGTTATGAACGACCTGAACATCGTCACCCTGGTCTCCATCGGCGCCCACCCGGCGTCCGGCCGCGCGCGTCGCGCCGAGCAGGATGCCCGCGCGGTGGAGCTGGGCCTGCGCCTGGCCGGCAAGCGCCTGCGTGTGGTGCACGCCGGCAACGCCGCGGAAGAAGCGCTGCGCGGCTACCTGGGCATGGGCCTGGACGAGCTGGCGGTGCTGGAACAACCCGCCGGCGCCGACGCCCTGCCGCCGCTGGCGGCATACCTGGCGGACAGCGACGCCCAGCTGGTGCTCACCGGCACCCAGGCGGAAACCGGGGAAGGCTCCGGCATGCTGCCCTTCCTGCTCGCCGAGCGCCTCGGCTGGCCGCTGGTGGTGGGGCTGGCGGAAGTGGAAAAGGTGGAGAACGGCAGTGCCCAGGTACTGCAGGCCCTGCCGCGCGGCCAACGCCGCCGGCTGAAGGTGCGCCTGCCCTTCGTTGCCAGCGTCGACAACGCCGCTCCGGTCGCCCGGCAAAGCGCCTTCGGCCCGGCCCGGCGCGGCTACCTGGAAGCGTCCGAGGTGGAAGTGGTGGACGATCCGCTGCTGGCCGAGGGCAACCTGCAACCCGCGCGCCCGCGTCCCAAGCGTCTGAAGGTGATCAAGGCCAAGACCGGCGCCGAACGGATGAAGGCCGCCACCGCCAAGGCTTCCGGCGGCACCGGCCAGGTACTCAAGGACCTGTCGCCCGAGGCGGGCGCCGAGGCCATCTTCAAGCTGCTGCGCGAGGAAGGCGTGATCCGCGTCTGACCGAGCTGAACTGCTCTTCGTAGGAGCGAGCTTGCTCGCGAACCCGCCCGGCTTCGGTGCGTCCGGCAAACACTGTTCGCGAGCAAGCTCGCTCCTACAAAATCGCGCCTCTGCCTTCCTGGTAATTTCCGTAGGAGCGGACTTAGTCCGCGATTTTCCGGTCCAACCCCCGGTGGCGGCAGGAAATTATTGAAACCACAAGAAAAAGCGTCTCTAAGCCATTGAATTGACAGCATACGGCTTGTCCGAAGATCGCCGTTTTCGCTGGCCCCGCGGCGCCCCTTTCTTTATCCTCCGCACCCTTTGAAAGGCTTTGCGGAGGCTCCCATGCTCGATTCCACCCTCGAACAACTTGAACAGCTGGTCGCCGAACTGCTGCAGCAGAACGAAGTGCTGGTGCAGGACAACGCCGCCGTGCGTGAAGAGCTGCTCAAGGTCCGTGAGGAAAACGACAGCCTGCAGCTGTCGCTCATGGAGCAGGAAGAGAAGCACAACGCGACCGCCACCCGCCTGCAGGCGCTGATCCGCCGCGTCAGCGACAGCCGCGCCCACGCATGAGTGGCGACGGCGTCCGCGTCCTGCGCATCCTCGGACGCGAATACAGCGTCCGTGCGCCGGCCGGTGAAGAGCGCCGGCTGCAGGACGCGGCCGCGCTGTTGCAGGCGGAGATTGCCGCCAGCAAGAAGAAATTCCCCTACGTCACCAGCAATGAATTGATGGTGCTCTCCGCGCTCAACCTCTGCGCCCGCCAGCTTGGCGACGAGGTCCCGGAGCGTGACGATGCGGACGCCGTGGAGCGTATCGCCGCTCTCAACCGCCGGATTCTCGATCACCTGCAGCGGCAGGATTGAGCCCCCGCGCGTCTCTCTTCTCGCAAACCACGCCAATCGCGGACGGAGTCCGCGATGCTTTTCGTAGGGCGTATAACGCTCCGCGTTATGCGCCGATTGGCCTTGATCTCAAGGCACTCCGAACTCAGCCCGGCGTCGACGACGAATCACGGTGTATCGGCGTATAACTGCGAACGGTTATATGCCCTACGTTCCGCTCGCCCCCAAATCACAGGCAAAAAAAAGGGACACCGGGGTAAGCGGTGTCCCTTCTAAAGGAGAGTGGGCCCAAAGGCCCCTCAACCGGTGAGACGTGGCGCTCCGGGTAAACCCGCAGCGCCGGGTATAAAAGAAGGGACCGGGGGTAACCAATCCCTGAAAGGTGAGGGAGGAATACTCCCCCTCAACCGGTGAGACGTGCCCGGCTCGCGCCGGGCGGGTGATCAGGCGCGCAGCGGAATCAGGCGCGGGGCGATCATGTTTTCCGGCTTGAGGATGTCGGCCAGGGTGGCCTCGTCCAGGAGCTTCTCCTCGCGTACCAGTTCCAGGACGCCGCGGCCGGTTTCCAGCGCGGTCTTGGCGATACGGGTGGCGTTCTCGTAGCCGATGTAGGGGTTCAGCGCGGTCACCAGGCCGATGCTGTGCTCCACCAGCTGGTGGCAGCGTTCGACGTTGGCGGTGATGCCGGTGATGCAGTGCTCGCGCAGCATGTCCATGGCGCGCTGGAGCAGGCGGATCGAGTCGAGCACCTTGTAGGCGATCAGCGGCTCCATCACGTTCAGCTGCAGCTGGCCGCCTTCGGCAGCGATGGTCAGCGCCAGGTCGTTGCCCATGATTTCGAAGGCGCACATGTTCACGGCCTCCGGGATCACCGGGTTGACCTTGCCCGGCATGATCGAGCTGCCCGGCTGGCGAGCCGGCAGGTTGATCTCGTTGATGCCGGTGCGCGGGCCGCTGGAGAGCAGGCGCAGGTCGTTGCAGATCTTCGACAGCTTGACCGCGGTGCGCTTGAGCATGCCGGAGAACAGCACGAAGGCGCCCATGTCGGAGGTGGCTTCGATCAGGTCGGCGGCCGGGACGACCGGCTGGCCGCTGATGGCTGCCAGGCGCTCGACGGCCAGCTTCTGGTAGCCGGGGTCGGCGTTGATGCCGGTGCCGATGGCGGTGCCGCCGAGGTTCACTTCGGTCAGCAGTTCCGGCGCCAGGCGACGCAGGCGGTCGAGGTCTTCGCCCAGGGTGGTGGCGAAGGCCTTGAATTCCTGGCCGAGGGTCATCGGCACAGCGTCCTGCAGCTGGGTACGGCCCATCTTCAGTACGCCGGCGAACTCTTCGCCCTTGGCGGCGAAGGCCTGGATCAGGCTGTCGAGGCTGGCCAGCAGGGTGTCGTGACCCAGCAGCAGGCCCAGGCGGATGGCGGTCGGGTACGCGTCGTTGGTCGACTGCGCCATGTTCACATCGTTGTTCGGGTGCAGGTACTTGTACTCACCCTTGGCATGGCCCATGGCTTCGAGCGCGATGTTCGCGATGACTTCGTTCGCGTTCATGTTGGTCGAGGTGCCGGCGCCGCCCTGGATCATGTCCACCACGAACTGGTCGTGGAAATCGCCACGGATCAGGCGAGCACAGGCTTCGCTGATGGCGGCGTGCTTCTCGGTCGACAGGTGGCCGAGCTGGTGGTTGGCATCGGCTGCCGCCTGCTTGACCATCGCCAGACCGACGACGAGCTTCGGGTAGTGCGACAGCGGCACGCCCGAGAGGCGGAAGTTGTTCACAGCGCGCAGGGTCTGGATGCCGTAGTAGGCGTCAGAAGGTACTTCGAGGGTGCCGAGGAGGTCTTTCTCGATGCGGAACGATGCAACAGGGGACATGACGGGGATTGTCTCAGAGAAACACGGCCAGTGCCGCGATGCCCGGTAGACTAGGGATTTCGCCGATCGTCGGCCAATGCTGTTAAAAGCTGCCTCATGCACAAACGGCATAATGTACGCTGTGACGAATGGATGACGGCAAGCGTGTGGCTGTGCTACGCGCGCCCGGCTCCTGACCAATCGATCAAGCGCTGCGCCGCGCTGGAGATGACGTGAACCTCGAAACCAAATGGCTGGAAGACTTCAGCACCCTGGCCGCCACCCGCAGCTTTTCCCAGGCGGCGGAGAAACGCTTCGTGACGCAGCCGGCGTTCAGCCGGCGCATCCGCAGCCTGGAGGACGCTCTCGGGCTGACCCTGGTGAACCGCCAGCGCACCCCCATCGAGCTGACCGAGGCCGGGCAGCTGTTCCTGGTCACCGCCCGCGCGGTGGTCGAGCAGCTCGGCCAGGTGGTGCGCCACCTGCACCACCTCGAAGGCGGGCAGGGCGAAGTGCTGCAATTCGCCGCCGCCCACTCCCTGGCGCTGGGTTTCTTCCCCTCGTGGATCGCCCGCCTGCGCTCCGAGGGCCTGAACATCGCCAGCCGCCTGGTGGCGACCAACGTCGGTGAGGCCGTGCACCTGCTGCGTGAAGGCGGCTGCGACCTGATGCTGGCCTTCTATGACCCGGACGCCGCGTTGCAGATGGACCCGGAAGTCTTCCCCTCGCTGCACCTGGGCCGCACCGAGATGCTCCCGGTGTGCGCGGTGAACTCCGCCGGCCTGCCGCTCTATGACCTGGACAGCGGGCAAAGCGTGCCGCTGCTGGCCTACAGCGCCGGTGCCTTCCTCGGTCGCGGGGTGAACCTGCTGCTGCGCCAGCGCAACCTGCGCTACACCACCGTCTATGAAACGGCGATGGCCGACAGCCTCAAGAGCATGGCGCTGCAAGGCATGGGCGTGGCCTGGGTGCCGCGCCTGAGCATGGAGTCGGAGCTGGCGCGCGGCGAGCTGGCGCTGTGCGGCGGTCCGCACTGGATCGTCCCGCAGGAGATTCGCTTGTATCGCTGCGCCCTGGTGCGCAAGGCGCAGATCCGCCTGCTGTGGCGCAAGCTGGAGGGCGGGCTGGGGTTGGACGAGACGCCCTGAGGTGACGGCTGCGTAGGGCGTACAACCGTTCGCGGTTGTACGCCGATACACCGTTCATGGTTGGCATCACGGCCGAGCCCGGAGCGCCCTGAAGTCGGGGGCTCCGCGAGGCTTTCGTAGGAGCGGAGCTTCTCCGCGAAATCCCGGCGAAGCCGGGACACTCATCACGACCGGTTCGCGGATAAGGCCGGAGTGGTGAGGCGCGGGACGAGAGCCCGTCCCGCGCGTTGGTCCTACATCTCCACCACGATCCGCCCTTCGATCTGCCCGGCGCGCATGCGGTCGAGGATGGCGTTGATGTCATCCAGCTTGCCGGCGCTGACGGTGGCCTTGACCAGGCCTTCGCCGGCGAAGTCCAGGGCCTCCTGCAGGTCGGCGCGGGTGCCGACGATGGATCCGGTGATGTGCAGGCCCTTGAGCACCACGTCGAAGATCGGCGTGGGGAAGTCGCCCGGCGGCAGGCCGACCAGTGACACGGTGCCGCCGCGGCGGGCCATGCCGATGCCCTGGCCGAAGGCGCTGTTGGACACCGCTGTGACCAGCACGCCGTGGGCGCCGCCGATATCGCGCTGCACCACCAGGGCCGGGTCTTCCTTCTTCGCGTTGATGGTCAGGCTGGCGCCCAGGCGCTTGGCCAGCTCCAGCTTGGCGTCATCCACGTCCACCGCCACCACGTGCAGGCCCATGGCCTTGGCGTACTGCACGGCGACGTGGCCGAGGCCGCCGATGCCGGAGATCGCCACCCACTGGCCGGGCCGCGCTTCTGTTTCCTTCAGGCCCTTGTAGACGGTGACGCCCGCGCAGAGGATCGGCGCGATCTCGGTGAAGCCGACATTTTTCGGCAGGATGCCGACATAGTTCGGGTCCGCCAATACGTACTCGGCGTAGCCGCCGTTCACCGAATAGCCGGTGTTCTGCTGGTGCTCGCAGAGGGTTTCCCAGCCGGTCAGGCAGTGCTCGCAGCAGCCGCAGGCGGTGTACAGCCAGGGCACGCCGACACGGTCGCCTTCCTTCACGCGGGTAACGCCGGCACCGACCGCAGCGACGAAACCGACGCCTTCATGGCCGGGAATGAAGGGCAGGGCAGGCTTCACCGGCCAGTCGCCTTCGGCGGCGTGCAGGTCGGTGTGGCAGACGCCGGAGGCTTCGATCTTCACCAGGATCTGCCCGGGGCCGGGCAGCGGGACTTTGACTTCCTCGATCCGCAGCGGCTCGCCAAAGGCATGGACGACGGCGGCTTTCATGGTCGTGGGCAGGGTCATGGACATTGCACTCGCTCCTTGAAGGGTGAGGTTCCTGCCCCATCCGGGCAGGGTCGTCAGACGAGTCTGAGCCTCTGAGCCTAGGCCATCTTGAGCTGCGGCAAGCTTTTCCGAAGTTGTCGCGGCCTCCTTCGGCTTCTGAATGACGAAATCGGGACCAACGGTCACGCACAGTGCACTCCGCTGCGCCCTTTGCGGTATACTGCGCCGCCTTCAAGCCGGCACTGCCCGCCGGTTTGGCCACGTACAAGCCACGCCCCGACGAGCGTGGCTTGTTGGTTTCTGACGCGCACAAGAGCGCACTTGAGAGAGGCACGACGATGAGCGCACTGGTTGGCGTGATCATGGGTTCCAAATCCGACTGGAGCACCCTGAGCCACACCGCGGACATGCTGGACAAGCTCGGCATTCCGTACGAAGTGAAGGTGGTTTCCGCCCACCGCACCCCGGACCTGCTGTTCCAGTACGCCGAAGAGGCCGATGGCCGCGGCATCGAAGTGATCATCGCCGGCGCCGGCGGTGCCGCCCACCTGCCGGGCATGTGCGCCGCCAAGACCCACCTGCCGGTGCTCGGCGTGCCGGTGCAGTCCTCCATGCTCTCGGGCGTCGACTCGCTGCTGTCCATCGTGCAGATGCCGGCGGGCGTCCCGGTCGCCACCCTGGCCATCGGCAAGGCCGGCGCCACCAACGCAGCACTGCTGGCCGCCAGCATCCTGGGCGGCAAGTACCCGAAATATCACGAAGCGCTGAAGCAGTTCCGCACCACCCAGACCGAATCGGTCCTGGACAACCCGGATCCGCGCGACGCGTGAGCAATGGGCGCCCGCGCGGCGCCCCCGAACAGTGTCAGCAAGCACAGGCTCGAACCATGAAAATCGGTGTCATCGGTGGCGGTCAGCTCGGCCGCATGTTGTCCCTGGCGGGTACGCCGCTGGGCATGAACTTCGCCTTCCTCGATCCGGCTCCGGACGCCTGCGCGCAAGCGCTCGGCGAGCACATCCGCGCCGATTACAGCGACCAGGAACACCTGCGTCAGCTCGCCGATGAAGTCGACCTGGTGACCTTCGAGTTCGAGAGCGTGCCGGCCGAGACCGTGGCCTTCCTCTCGCAGTTCGTGCCGGTCTACCCGAACGCCGAGTCGCTGCGCATCGCCCGCGACCGCTGGTTCGAGAAGTCCATGTTCAAGGCCCTGGGGATTCCCACCCCGGCCTTCGCCGACGTGCAGTCCCAGGCCGACCTCGACGCCGCGGTAGCCAGCATCGGCCTGCCGGCGGTGATGAAGACCCGTACCCTGGGCTACGACGGCAAGGGCCAGAAGGTCCTGCGCAAGGCCGAGGACGTCACCGGCGCCTTCGCCGAGCTGGGCAGCGTGCCCTGCATCCTCGAAGGCTTCGTGCCCTTCACCGGCGAAGTCTCGCTGGTTGCGGTACGCGCCCGCGATGGCGAAACCCGCTTCTACCCGCTGGTGCACAACACCCACGAGAACGGCATCCTGCGCCTGTCCGTGGCCAGCACCGACCACCCGCTGCAGAAGCTGGCCGAAGACTACGTCGGCCGCGTGCTGGACAAGCTGCAGTACGTCGGCGTGCTGGCCTTCGAGTTCTTCGAGGTCGACGGCGGCCTGAAGGCCAACGAGATCGCTCCGCGCGTGCACAACTCCGGCCACTGGACCATCGAAGGCGCCGAGTGCAGTCAGTTCGAGAACCACCTGCGCGCCGTTGCCGGCCTGCCGCTGGGCTCCACCGCCAAGGTGGGCGAGAGCGCCATGCTCAACTTCATCGGTGAAGTGCCGCCGGTGGCCGACGTGCTGAACATCGCCGACTGCCACCTGCACCACTACGGCAAGGCCTTCAAGGCCGGACGCAAGGTCGGCCACGCCACCTTGCGCAGCGCCGATCTGCCGACGCTCAAGGCGCGCATCGCCGAAGTCGAGGCGCTGATCGCCAAGGCCTGAGGGCTGGCTGATCCGCTTATGAAAAAGCCGCGTCAATCGCTGACGCGGCTTTTTTCTGCCTGATTTCCAGAGTGCTGTAAGGGCCCCGAAACACCGGCGCTCGCTCTGCCGCGCGGGGAAACACGGAACGCCAGCCTTTTCTACACTGTCCCATGACAGGCGCGCACCCACCGCGCTCAACCCACAAGGAGGGACTGTCATGGGATTAATCGGAACCATCGTCATCGGCCTGATCGTCGGACTCATCGCGCGCTTTCTGAAGCCCGGCGATGACAGCATGGGCTGGATCATGACCATCCTGATCGGCATCGGCGGCTCGCTGTTGGCCACCTACGGCGGCCAGGCGCTGGGCATCTATGCCGCGGGCCAGGCGGCGGGCTTCATCGGCGCGGTGATCGGCGCCATCGTCCTGCTGGTCATTTACGGTCTGATCAAGAAGAATTGACGGTGATTTCCGGCCCTCTCCCGCCAGGGGGAGGGCGCTGGAGGAACATCCCGCCTGTGCCCGACCGGGCCTTTCGAGTCCACGATGCGCCGTACATTGCTCGCCTGCAGCCTGGTGCTGCTGACTTCCCTGGCGTCCGCCGCCGAACTCCCCGAAACCGACTGGCTGTCCCTGATGCCGCCCAGCGACCGCAAGGCGCTGGAAGACATGCCGGAAATCACCCACAACGGCCCCGAGGCCAATGGCACCTTCACCAACAAGGGCGGCCTGAAGCAGAGCGACAAGAAGCTGCCGCAGGTGATGTATTCCACCCGAACCGTCGCCGCGCTGAACGGCAAGGCACTGCGCCTGGGCGGTTACCCGGTACCACTGGAGAACGACGCCAAGGGCCGGGTCACCGAGTTCTTCCTGGTGCCCTATCCGGGCGCCTGCATCCACGTGCCTCCGCCGCCGCCGAACCAGATCGTGCTGGTGCGCTACCCCAAGGGCATCAAGCTCGACGACATCTACAGCCCCATCTGGGTCAGCGGCACGCTGAAGATCGAGAAGGTCAGCAACGAAATGGCCGACGCGGCCTACGCCATCGATGACGCCAAGGTGCGGCCGGTGGAGGAGAGCGACCTGTAGTGCTCTTCGTAGGAGCGAGCTTGCTCGCGAATCGCTTCGTATTGGGGTTTGGTTCGCGAGCAAGCTCGCTCCTACAGGTATGCGCCGGCGGGTTTTTCGTAGCACGTAGGGCGAATAACCTGGAACAGGTTATCCGCCGCATCGTCCGCGGCGGGTAACGCTGGCGCGTTATGGACCCCACCGGGAGATCATGCGTGTAGCGGCTCACTCCAGATTTCCACCTGCATCGTCTCGCTGCGCCCCGGCGCCACGCTCATCACGTCGTCCCACACCCGCGCGGTCTCGATGCACAGCATGTTCTGCCAGGCGTCGTCGGGGAACTGCGACAGACGCGCGGCCTTGTCGATCCACGGGTTCCATACCACCGCCGAGCGCGAGCCGCTGGCCTGGATGTGGATGCCGCGCTCCCACAGCGGGTCGCGGATCACCAGGGGCTTCTCCACGTCCAGGTAGATGCGGTCGGTTTCCCCGGCGATGCGCACCAGGCCGTGCTGCTGGCGCTCCTCCCAGTTCTCCAGGGTTTCGATGTAACGGCAGCCCTGCAGGCCGTCGACGCTGATCTCGCGACTGTTACTCACTGCGAAGTAGGTGTGCAGTGCCTGGCTGATCGGCAGTGGCTTGTCGCCAAGATTGTGGGTGGTCATTTCCAGGGCCAGGCGCTCGCCGAAGCGCATCACCAGTTCCAGGCGTGCCGAGTGCGGCCAGCCGGGCAGGCCGTGGCGGGCGTCGATGCTGAAGTGCACGGCCAGCTCGCCCAGCTCGTCGGCGATGTCGTCCAGTTGCCAGTCCAGCGCGCGCACCAGGCCGTGGGCCGGGGCACTGTCGCCGGTATATGCGGTCCGGACATCCACCGGGTTGCGTTCCAGGTTGCCGAACCAGGGCCAGCACACCGGTACGCCGCCACGCAGGGACTGGCCGTGGTGGAATTCGGCGGTTTCGCTCAGCCACACCAGCGGTGGCTGTTCGTGGGGCTGGTAGCTCAGCAGTTGTGCGCCCTGCTGGGCGATCAGGGCCTCACCATGGGCGGTGTGGATGCGCCAGCAGGGCAGTTCGTCGACCTGCACCTGCTCGACACGGGGAGTCTGGATATCGCTGCTCATGGTGGTCTCCGGGGCTGCGATGGGAAAGATTCAGTATCACCGATCCTCCGCACGCCGGGCAGTTCCCGGAGAATGAAAAGATCAGCGCAGGCGGAGGTCCGCCAGGTGCGTCCGCTGCAGCCCTTCGCCGTCGAAGTTGGATGCTCCCAGCCAGGCCTCGAAGGCCTGCTGACAGCGTGGCCACTCGCTGTCGATGATGGAGAACCAGGCGGTGTCGCGGTTATGGTCCTTCACCACCATGTGCTGGCGGAAGGTGCCCTCGAAGGTGAAGCCCAGGCGTTGCGCCGCGCGCATCGAGCGGGCGTTGAGCGCGTTGCACTTCCATTCCAGGCGTCGGTAACCCAGTTCGAAGGACAGCCGGGCGAGCAGGTAGACCGCCTCGGTGGAGCCCGGGGTGCGTTGCATGCCGCGACCGAAGGCGATGTGGCCGATCTCGATCACGCCGTCCCTGGGGGTGATGCGCAGGAAGCTGAGCAGGCCCACGGCGCGGCCGCTGGCGCGGTCGATCACGGCGAAGAACATCGGGTCGGCGCTGGCGGCGTTGCCGGCCAGCCACTCGTCGAAGCTCGCCCGTTCGCTGAACGGGCCGTAGGGTAGGTAGTCCCACAGCCGCGGGTCGCAGCCCGGGCCTTGCAGCGCCTGCCACAGGTCGTCGCCGTGGGTGGCCAGGTCCAGTGGCGCCAGGTTCACGTAGCGGCCGGGCAGGGTGCTGCGTTCGGGGCTGGCGACCGGGCGCCAGTTAAGGGGGGGGTGCTCAGTCATGGGGTACTCCCGGTCAGATGATCTTGCGGTACTGGACGAAGCCGGAGCGGTCGGCGATCCGGTCGTAGAGGAACATGGCGTCGGTATTGGTCTCGTGGGTCAGCCAGTGCACCCGCGAGGCGCCGTTGGCGCGGGCGTCGGCGTAGACGTGCTCGATCAGCGCCGCGCCGATGCCGCCACCCCGCTGGCCTTCGGCGACGAACAGATCCTGCAGGTAAACGTAGTCGCCCTGGGTCCAGCAGGAGCGGTGGTAGATGAAGTGCACCATGCCGATGGCTTCGCCGTCGCGCCAGGCGAGGGCGGCGTGCATCGGCTCGGCCGGGTCGAGGAAGCGCTGCCAGGTCAGGGCGCTGGTGGCCTCATCTATGGTGGTCTTGTAGAAGCGCTGGTAACCCTGCCAGAGCGGCAGCCAGGCGGCGTGATCGGCAGCGGTGACAGGGCGGATCTCGACAGCGGAAGACATGGTGACGGCCTTGTTTGGGTTGGAATGGTTACAGCCTAGGTTGGGAATTGGTTCTACTAAAGAGCCATTCATGGTGAAATCAAAGGAACCATTGCCGTCATCCCGGAATCCGCCTGCATGAGTGTCCCGTTGCCCTTCAACCCCTCCGGCATTCGCCTCGATCCGGCGCGTCCGCTGGGCGTGCAACTGTTCCAGGCGCTGCGCGAGCGCATCCTCGACGGCCGCCTGGCGGCGCGCTCGCGATTGCCGGCGAGCCGCGACCTGGCGGCGTCCCTGGGCGTTTCGCGCAATACCGTGGTGCGCGCCTACGAGCAGCTTTATGCCGAGGGTTACATCGAAGGGCGCACCGGCGACGGCACCTATGTGGCCGAGCGGGTTCAACCATCAATGGACGCCGTGCGCGGCGAGGCGCGCAGTCCGGATGCGCCGTCACTCGAACGATTGGCGCGGCACCACCTGCCGCTGCCGCCCAGCGGTGCGCCGCGCGCCTTCCGCGTCGGCGTGCCGGCCTTCGACCTGTTCCCCTTCGACACCTGGGCGCGGCTGCAGGCGCGCTTCTGGCGCGACCCGCCGCTGGACTGCCTGGGCTACGGCGACCCGGCGGGCGAGCAGCGCCTGCGCGAGCTGGTCGCCGCCTACCTGCGCAGCACGCGCGGCCTGCATTGCGACGCCCAGCAGATCATCATCACCAGCGGCGCCCAGCAGGGCATCGCGCTGTGCGCCCAGGTGCTGCTGGCCGAAGGTGACGGCGCGGCCATCGAGAATCCCGGCTACCGCGCCGCCGGCCACGCCTTCGCCACGGCGGGCGCACGGCTGCACGGCGTGCCGGTGGATGCCGACGGCCTGTGCACTTCGCACCTGGAACGGCTGTCGGACTGCCGGCTGGTTTACGTCACACCGTCGCACCAGTACCCGACCGGGGTGACCCTGTCCCTGGCGCGGCGCCTGGAGCTGCTGGAATGGGCCGAGCGCAGCGGCGGCTGGATTGTCGAGGACGATTACGACGGCGAGTACCGCTACAGCGGAACGCCATTGATGCCGTTGGCGGCATTGGATCGCCATGACCGGGTGCTCTACGTCGGCACCTTCTGCAAGATCGCCTTCCCCGCGCTGCGCCTGGGCTACCTCTTGGTCCCTCCGGCGCTGGCGCAGGCCTTCGCCCGGCGTCGCGCGCTGGATGTGCGGCACTCGGAGGTCGGCACCCAGCGGGTGATGGCCGACTTCATCGCCGAAGGGCATTTCCAGCGTCACGTCCGCCGCATGCGCCGGGCGGCGCGCAGTCGGCGCGATGCCTTGCTGCGCGGCTGGCCGGAGGTCGCCGGCTGCGCTCCGATGCCGACGGTGGAAGCGGGGCTGCACCTGTGCGTGCGGGTCGACAGCCGCGAGCGCGAACTCGACCTGGTGCAGCGTGCGCTGGCCGTGGGTGTAGAGGTGAATGCGCTGAGCGACTACTGGCTGCCGGAGTCCACCGAGCCGGAAGATCAGCGTGCCGGGTTGGTCCTGGGCTTCGCGGCTGTACCCGAGGCGCGGATCGCCGAAGCCTTGAAGGCGTTGCGCAAGGCGTGGCGGTAGGGCGTACAACCGTTCGCGGTTGTACGCCGATACACCATGCATATCGGCACCTCCACGGTCGACCTCGGAGCGACCTGCGGCCTTGGTGAAACGGCGTATAACGTCGAGCGTTATATGCCCTACGCTTCTGCGGCAGTGGGGAGTCCGTCACTCCCGCGAACGCGGAAGCCCGGCATCAGCCCGCCCCTCCCGCTCCGCCCAGTAGGTCTGCTTGTGCCCACGGGCCTGGTAGTCCCGCGCCAGGGCCTCGGCCTCGGCGCGGGTCAGCTGGCGACGCATGACGAAGCGGTTGCCGTTGTCGTCCAGGCGCAGCAGGCACCAGTCCCGTTCAGGCATTGAAGGTCGAGGTCTTGCGCAGGCGCAGGGCGAGCATTACCAGCATCACGCCGAAGAACACCGCGTAGGCGCCGATCACCCAGGCCACCGCGACCGCGCCGGCGCCGGGGTTGGCGATCATCATCACCCCGAACAGCACCGACAGCGCCCCGGAAAGACCCAGCCACCATTCATTGACCAATGCCCTGCGCAGGCGGATCGCCGCGACGATCTGCAGCACGCCGGTGACCAGCGCCCAGACGGCGATCAGCATGAGCAGGCCGAGCGCCGTCAGCGCCGGCCAGAAGAACGCCACCAGCCCCGCGCCGACACCCAGCAGGCCGACCAGCACCAGCGGCCAGATCGGCCGGCCCGATTCGCGCATGCGCGCGGCGGCGAGCAGGGTGAACACCCCGTCGACGAAGGCGTAGGCGCCCCAGACCAGGACCAGCACGGCCAGGGCGATGGCCGGCCAGGCGAGCGCCAGTACGCCGAAGATCACCGCCGCCACGCCGCGCAGGGCAATCCATTTCCAATGCTGGCCGAGGGCCTGCCAGAGGGGGTTGTCGCTCATGACCGTCTCCACGAAAGGTTTCGCAGACACCATAGTCGCTCGCCAGCGCCGGTGCCTGAGCGGCCCAGGTCAACCCGCGGAAAAGAAAAGCCCGGCGCGGGGCCGGGCGAAAGGGCCTGCCTTGGCAGGCGGGCGGCGTCGGGCGACGCCGCCGGGGAGATCAGGCTGCGGGGGCCAGGGAGACGGGCGACGTGGCTTGGCCGTGCAGTGCCTCGTAATCCGCCTTCATGGCCTTGTAGAGGCCGAACATGAACAGGATCAGCACCGCCGAGAACGGCAGGCCGGTCAGCACCACCACGGTCTGCATGGCCGTGAAGTTGCCGGCGAACAGCAGGCCGATGGTCACCAGGGTGATCACCACCGACCAGAGGATGCGCAGCCAGTGCGGGGCGTCCTCGTCGAGATCGCCGCCCTGGCGCGACAGATTGGCCAGCATCACCGAGCCGGAGTCGGCCGGGGTGAGGAACAGCACGAAGCCGACGAAGATCGACATGCCGATCACCACCTTGGCCAGCGGGTAGTGCTCCAGCAGCAGGTAGATCGACATCGACGGCTGCTCCAGCGCGGCCTTGCCCAGGTCGACGGCGCCGTGGTTCATCACCAGGTCCACCGCGCTGTTGCCGAACACCGAGAGCCAGGCGAGGGTGAAGCCCAGCGGGATCAGCAGCACGCCCATAACCAGTTCACGCACGGTACGGCCACGGGAAATACGGGCGATGAACATGCCGACGAAGGGTGCCCAGGAGATCCACCAGGCCCAGTAGAACAGGGTCCACAGGCCCAGCCACTCTTCGTTCTTGCCGGCGCCGCCGCCGGTGTAGACGTAGAGGTCGAAGGTCTTGAGCACCAGTCCGTTGAGGTAGTCGCCGAGGTTCTGCACGAAGCCGTTGAGCAGCTCCAGGGTAGAACCGCAGACCAGCACGAACAGCAGCAGCGAGCTGAACAGCACGATGTTCAGGTTGGACAGCCGGCGGATGCCTTTCTCGATGCCGGACACCGCCGCAAGGGTGGCCACCAGGCTCATCACCAGCAGCACGATCAGCAGGGTGGTCTTGGAGTGCTCCATGCCGGTCAGGTACTCGATGCCCGAGGACACCTGCAGCGCGCCGATCCCCAGGTTGGTCACAAGACCGAGCAGGGTGACGAAGATGCCGAAGCAGTCCACCGCATGGCCGGCGCCGCCCTTCACCCAGCGCTCACCGAGGATCGGCAGCAGCGCTGAACGCAGGGCCAGCGGTTGGCGGTGGCGGTAGGCGAAGTAGCCGACGGCCAGGCCGACCAGCGCGTAGATCGCCCAGCCATGCACGCCCCAGTGCAAGAAGGTCAGCTGCAGCGCCTGACGTGCCGCCTGCGGGGTGCCTGCCACGCCTTCCGGCGGATGGTAGAGGTGGTCGATGGGTTCGGAGGCGGCGAAGTACAGCAGCGAGATGCCGATTCCGGAGGAGAACAGCATGCCGGCCCAGGCGCCATAGCTGAAGTCCGGCTTCTCGTGATCGGCGCCGAGCTTCAGCTGGCCGTAGCGCGAGAACGCGACCCAGAGGACGAAGAACAGGTAGCTCCCGATGGCCAGCATGTAGTACCAGCCGAAACTGTGTGAAAGCCACGCTTGAGTACGGTTCAGGACCGCACCGGCGCTGTCGGGAAAGAGAATCAGGGCGGCGGTCAGAACCAGGATCAGCACGGTGGAACCGTAGAAGACGATCGGATTCAGACGTACCTGCTCGTTTGTTTTTATTGGCGAAGCAGTACTCATTTGGAGGATGACCCCATGACAGTGAACGCATGGCGGCCGGCGACGAGTGCGACTAAGGCACGGCGACGGGCCGCAAACCACAGACACAGCACTGCCGCATGACACTTACCAGCTGGATTCTGCGATCCTTGAAGGTTGGATGGAAATGCGGCGATGAACGGCTCGGGCCCGCTTGCACACAAGGCTCGGAGAGGTTCACGGAGCGCAGCTTATTCTTAGTTGATTGAACGTTCAATAAAAACAAAATAGACTGGCCAACAAGTCGCCGGACGGCACAGGTACGTCCAGGCGAAGAGGAGAGACGAAATGCCCAAGGTCGGTATGCAGCCGATTCGCCGTTCCCAGTTGATCCACGCCACTCTCGAGGCGGTGGACCAGGTGGGCATGGGTGACGCCAGCATCGCCCTGATCGCCCGCCTGGCGGGGGTCTCCAACGGCATCATCAGCCACTACTTCCAGGACAAGAACGGACTCCTGGAAGCGACCATGCGCCATCTGATGCTGGCGCTGAACAAGGCCGTCGGCGAACGCCGCCAGGCCCTGAAGGATGACGAGCCGCGCTCGCACCTGCGCGCGATCATCGAAGGCAACTTCGATGCGAGCCAGGTCAACGGGCCGGCGATGAAAACCTGGCTGGCGTTCTGGGCAACCAGCATGCACCAGCCGTCGTTGCGCCGCCTGCAACGGGTCAACGACCACCGTTTGTATTCAAACCTGTGCTGCGAGCTGCGCCGGGTGTTGCCGATCGCCGAAGCGCGCGCGGCGGCCCGTGGGCTGGCAGCGCTGATCGATGGACTGTGGCTGCGTGGCGCGCTCTCGGGCGATGCCTTCGACACCGAGCAGGCACTGGCCATCGCGTACGACTACCTCGATCAACAACTGGCGAAACAGGCGGGATAGCCCGCTGCGCCGGCCTTGCGCACTGACACCTAATAAGAGAGGACACCATCACCATGGCTCGATTCGAAGTACAGAAGCTCTACATCGGCGGTCGCTACGTGGAAGCCACCAGCGGCGCCACCTTCGAAACCATCAATCCGGCCAACGGTGAAGTGCTCGCCCAGGTTCAGCGCGCCTCCAAGGACGACGTCGAGCGCGCCGTGCAGAGCGCGGTAGAAGGGCAGAAGGTCTGGGCGGCGATGACCGCCATGCAGCGCTCGCGCATCCTGCGCCGCGCCGTGGAAATCCTCCGCCAGCGCAACGATGAGCTGGCCGAACTGGAAACCCTCGACACCGGCAAGCCGCTGGCCGAGACCCGCAACGTCGACATCGTCACCGGCGCCGACGTGCTCGAGTACTACGCCGGCCTGGTTCCGGCCATCGAAGGCGAACAGATTCCGCTGCGCGAGACCAGCTTCGTCTACACCCGCCGCGAGCCGCTGGGCGTGGTCGCCGGCATCGGTGCCTGGAACTACCCGGTGCAGATCGCCCTGTGGAAATCCGCTCCGGCCCTGGCCGCCGGCAACGCGATGATCTTCAAGCCCAGCGAAGTCACCCCGCTGACCGCGCTGAAGCTCGCCGAAATCTATACCGAGGCCGGCCTGCCCGATGGCGTGTTCAACGTCCTCACCGGCAGCGGCCGCGAAGTCGGCCAGTGGCTGACCGAGCACCCGCTCATCGAGAAGATCTCCTTCACCGGCGGCACCTCCACCGGCAAGAAGGTCATGGCCAGCGCCTCGAGCTCCTCGCTCAAGGAAGTCACCATGGAGCTGGGCGGCAAGTCACCGCTGATCATCTTCGAAGACGCCAACCTCGACCGCGCCGCCGACATCGCCGTCATGGCCAACTTCTTCAGCTCCGGCCAGGTGTGCACCAACGGCACCCGCGTGTTCATCCCGCGCAGCCTGCAGGCGCGTTTCGAAGCGAAGGTCGTCGAGCGCGTGAAGCGCATCCGCCTGGGCCGTCCGCAGGACGAAAACACCAACTTCGGCCCGCTGACCAGCTTCGCGCACATGGAGAGTGTGCTCTCCTACATCGAGTCCGGCAAAGAGCAGAAGGCCCGCCTGCTGTGCGGTGGCGAGCGCGTCATCCAGGGCGAGTTCGCCAAGGGCGCCTACGTCGCGCCGACCGTGTTCACCGACTGCACCGACGACATGACCATCGTCCGCGAAGAAATCTTCGGGCCGGTCATGAGCATCCTCGTCTACGACACCGAAGACGAAGCCATCCGCCGCGCCAACGACACCGAGTACGGCCTGGCCGCCGGCGTCGTCACCCAGGACCTGGCCCGTGCGCACCGTGCGATCCATCGCCTGGAGGCCGGCATCTGCTGGATCAACACCTGGGGCGAGTCGCCGGCCGAGATGCCGGTTGGCGGGTACAAGCAATCGGGTGTCGGTCGCGAGAACGGTCTGACCACCCTGGCTCACTACACTCGCATCAAATCCGTGCAGGTAGAGCTGGGCGACTACGCCTCGGTGTTCTGACCGCCGCGAGCGAGCCCTGAACGGCCGGTCGCAGGCCCCACTCCCTGACCACCGGCCATCCCGAATACGCAGACACCGACGCGCATGCGTCGCGGGCGGTGTCGTGCCTGAAAAAGAGGAAGGCCTGCATGTCCCAGGAATTCGACTACATCATCATTGGTGCCGGTTCCGCCGGTAACGTACTGGCGACTCGTCTGACCGAAGACGCCGACGTCAGCGTCCTGCTGCTCGAAGCCGGCGGCCCGGACTACCGCGCCGACTTCCGCACCCAGATGCCGGCCGCGCTGGCCTACCCGCTGCAGGGCCGGCGCTACAACTGGGCCTATGTGACCGATCCCGAGCCGCACATGAACAACCGCCGCATGGAGTGCGGTCGCGGCAAGGGCCTGGGCGGCTCCTCGCTGATCAACGGCATGTGCTACATCCGCGGCAACGCCATGGACTTCGATGGCTGGGCCCAGGCCAAGGGCCTGGAGGACTGGACCTACCTCGACTGCCTGCCGTACTTCCGCAAGGCCGAGACCCGTGACATCGGGCCGAACGATTACCATGGCGGCAACGGTCCGGTGAGCGTGACCACGCCCAAGGCCGGCAACAACCCGCTGTTCCACGCCATGGTCGAGGCCGGCGTGCAGGCGGGCTACCCGCGTACCGAAGACCTCAACGGCTACCAGCAGGAAGGCTTCGGTCCTATGGACCGTACCGTGACCCCGCAGGGCCGCCGCTCCAGCACCGCGCGCGGCTACCTGGACCAGGCCCGCGAGCGTCCGAACCTGACCATCGTCACCCACGCGCTGACCGACCGCATCCTGTTCAGCGGCAAGCGCGCCATCGGTGCGACCTATCTGCATGGCAACGACAATGACCTGAAGGAAGTCCGCGCCCGCCGCGAAGTGCTGGTGTGTTCCGGCGCCATCGCCTCGCCGCAGCTGCTGCAGCGTTCCGGTGTCGGTCCGTCGGCGCTGCTGCGTGATCTGGGCATCGACGTGGTGCATGACCTGCCCGGCGTCGGCCGGAACCTCCAGGATCACCTGGAGATGTACCTGCAGTACGCCTGCAAGCAGCCGGTCTCGCTGTACCCGGCACTGCAATGGTGGAACCAGCCGCAGATCGGCGCGGAGTGGATGTTCCTCGGCACCGGCCTGGGTGCGAGCAACCAGTTCGAAGCCGGTGGCTTCATCCGCACCCGTCCGGAGTTCGAGTGGCCGAACATCCAGTACCACTTCCTGCCGGTGGCGATTAACTACAACGGCAGCAACGCGGTGAAGGAACATGGCTTCCAGGCCCACGTCGGCTCCATGCGCTCCCCCAGCCGCGGCCGCATCAATGTGGTCTCCCGCGACCCGCGCAAGCACCCGAGCATCCTGTTCAACTACATGTCCACCGAGCAGGACTGGCAGGAGTTCCGCGATGGCATCCGCCTCACCCGCGAGATCATGAACCAGCCGGCACTCGACCCTTTCCGTGGCCGCGAGCTCAGCCCGGGCCTGGACAAGCAGAGCGATGCCGAACTGGATGCCTTCGTGCGCGAGCATGCGGAAACCGCCTTCCACCCCTCCTGCTCCTGCAAGATGGGCGAGGACGACATGGCGGTGGTCGACGGCCAGGGCCGTGTGCACGGCATGCAGGGGCTGCGCGTGGTCGACGCCTCGATCATGCCGCTGATCATCACCGGCAACCTCAACGCGACCACCATCATGATGGCCGAGAAGATCGCCGATAAGATCCGTGGCCGTGAGGCGCTGCCCCGCAGCACCGCTGACTACTACAAGGCCAACGGTGCCCCGGTGCGCGGAAAGCCGATGCGCTGATTCCGAAATAGAGAGACGGAACGCGAAGACGAAAACGCCGGCGAGAGAGCCGGCGTTTTCAGTTTTCAGCCACGACGCGGAGGAACCGGACGGGTGCGACCGCTGCCATCGATGGCGACGAAGACGAACACCGCTTCGGTGACCTTGCGCCACTCGCTGGACAGCGGGTCGTCGCTCCATACCTCGACCAGCATGCGGATCGAGCTGCGGCCGACCTCCAGCGATTGCGTATAGAAGGAGAGCTGTGCGCCAACGGCGACCGGGACCAGGAAGGCCATGCGGTCGATGGCCACTGTGGCGACGCGACCACCGGCGATGCGACTGGCCATGGCGGTACCGGCGAGATCCATCTGCGCCACCAGCCAACCACCGAAGATGTCGCCAAAGCCGTTGGTCTCGCGCGGCAGGGCGGTAATCTGCAGGGCAAGGTCACCCTGCGGGATGGGATCTTCTTGTTCGAGCTCGATCATAGGTCAGGGCCTCTTGCCCCCGGCGTACTCATGGTGAGGTTGTGGAAAAACTCTCCCAAGACACCTGCCGGTGCAAGGCCTTGGGACAGCTTTTGATCGGCCTGGCTGCATTATATAGAGCAAGGCCTTCTACGACGACCGCAGGGTTTCGACTTTGCCTCGTCTGTCGACTGCGCATGCCTGTGTCGTCTCAACGCAATTTGCTATGGTGCGGCACCGGTGGTTCACGCCGTCGTCATCTGCCTTGCCTGTCGAGAATAATCACAATGCCTTCTGTGAACGCTCCTGCCGCGCCCGCGTCACGTCCGTTGACCCGCAGCGACTACAAGACCCTGTCCCTGTCTGCCCTGGGCGGTGCCCTGGAGTTCTACGATTTCATCATCTTCGTGTTCTTCGCCACCGTGGTCGGCAAGCTGTTCTTCCCCGCCGACATGCCCGAGTGGCTGCGCCAGCTGCAGACCTTCGGCCTGTTCGCTGCCGGTTACCTGGCCCGCCCGCTGGGCGGGGTGGTCATGGCGCACTTCGGCGACCTGCTGGGCCGCAAGAAGATGTTCACCCTGAGCATCTTCCTGATGGCGGTTCCCACGCTGATCATGGGCCTGCTGCCCACCTACGAGCAGATTGGCATCTGGGCGCCGCTGGCCCTGTTGCTGCTGCGCGTCATCCAGGGCGCCGCCATCGGTGGTGAAGTGCCGGGCGCCTGGGTCTTCGTCGCCGAGCACGTTCCGCACCGCCATGTGGGCTATGCCTGCGGCACGCTCACTTCGGGTCTGACCGCTGGCATCCTTATCGGTTCGTTGGTGGCGACTCTGATCAACAGCGTCTTCAGCGCCGAAGAAGTCCAGGGCTATGCCTGGCGGATCCCGTTCCTGCTTGGTGGCATCTTCGGGCTGTTCTCCGTCTACCTGCGCCGCTGGCTGCACGAGACCCCGGTATTCGCCGAGCTGCAACTGCGCAAACAGCTGGCCGAGGAAGTACCCCTGGGCGTGGTGGTGCGCGAGCATCGTCCGGCGGTGGTGCTGTCCATGCTGCTGACCTGGGTGCTGTCGGCCGGCATCGTGGTGGTGATCCTGATGACCCCGTCGGTGCTGCAGAGCGTGTACGGTTTCGATGCGGCGACCGCCTTGAAGGCCAACAGCCTGGCCATCGTCTTCCTCAGCGTCGGCTGCATCCTGTCCGGGCGCCTGGCCGATCGCATCGGTGCCGGTCGCACCTTTATATATGGCAGCGTGCTGCTGGGTGCCGTCTCCTGGACCTTCTACACCAGTCTCAAGGCTCATCCGGACTGGCTGTTCCCGCTCTACGCGGTGACCGGCCTGTGCGTCGGCGTCATTGGCGCGGTGCCCTACGTCATGGTGAATGCCTTCCCGCCGGTCGTGCGCTTCACCGGCCTGTCCTTCTCCTACAACCTGGCCTACGCCATCTTCGGCGGCCTGACGCCCATGGTGGTTGCCCTCCTTATGAAGGAAGACCCGCTGGGCCCGGCCTACTACGTCGTGGCTCTGTGTGTGGTCGGCCTGCTGGTGGGGGGCTACCTGCTGCGCCAGGAGCGCCGTCTGGTGGGGCAGGGTGTGGCGGTAAATTGAACAATCGGACAGTTTTCTGCAGAAAGTTTAAAAAAGTCGTTGACGGGTCTTTTTAAGTCCCTATAATGCGCACCACTCCCAGCGACGAAGCGCTGAAAGAGCTTGAAAATCAAGCACTTACAATGATTCAAAGTTGAGAGTGGTGGTCCGGCAGGTGAATCGCTTGCCACTCTTCATTCGCTGCTCCGGCAGTGAGTCGAAAAGAAGATCATCGAGGTGCTTGACAGTGAGTTTGATCGCTGTAGAATGCGCCTCCCGCTGATGAGAAGGTTTCCTTCGCTGAAGCGCAAGCGGTTGAGTAGAAAAGAAAATTTTCGAAAACAACGCTTGACAAGATGAGACGCTGCTGTAGAATGCGCGCCTCGGTTAAGACGAAAGCCTTGACCAACTGCTCTTTAACAAGTCGAATCAAGCAATTCGTGTGGGTGCTTGTGATGTAAGACTGATGATCGACTGATTATCAGCAGCGCAAGTAACACTCGTGAATTCGAGAGTTTTAGCTCTTTAAATAGAGCATGCGATTGCTGAGCCAAGTTTAGGGTTTTCGCAAAACCCAAGCAGTATTGAACTGAAGAGTTTGATCATGGCTCAGATTGAACGCTGGCGGCAGGCCTAACACATGCAAGTCGAGCGGATGAGTGGAGCTTGCTCCATGATTCAGCGGCGGACGGGTGAGTAATGCCTAGGAATCTGCCTGGTAGTGGGGGACAACGTTTCGAAAGGAACGCTAATACCGCATACGTCCTACGGGAGAAAGCAGGGGACCTTCGGGCCTTGCGCTATCAGATGAGCCTAGGTCGGATTAGCTAGTTGGTGGGGTAAAGGCCTACCAAGGCGACGATCCGTAACTGGTCTGAGAGGATGATCAGTCACACTGGAACTGAGACACGGTCCAGACTCCTACGGGAGGCAGCAGTGGGGAATATTGGACAATGGGCGAAAGCCTGATCCAGCCATGCCGCGTGTGTGAAGAAGGTCTTCGGATTGTAAAGCACTTTAAGTTGGGAGGAAGGGCAGTAAGTTAATACCTTGCTGTTTTGACGTTACCAACAGAATAAGCACCGGCTAACTTCGTGCCAGCAGCCGCGGTAATACGAAGGGTGCAAGCGTTAATCGGAATTACTGGGCGTAAAGCGCGCGTAGGTGGTTTGGTAAGATGGATGTGAAATCCCCGGGCTCAACCTGGGAACTGCATCCATAACTGCCTGACTAGAGTACGGTAGAGGGTGGTGGAATTTCCTGTGTAGCGGTGAAATGCGTAGATATAGGAAGGAACACCAGTGGCGAAGGCGACCACCTGGACTGATACTGACACTGAGGTGCGAAAGCGTGGGGAGCAAACAGGATTAGATACCCTGGTAGTCCACGCCGTAAACGATGTCGACTAGCCGTTGGAATCCTTGAGATTTTAGTGGCGCAGCTAACGCGATAAGTCGACCGCCTGGGGAGTACGGCCGCAAGGTTAAAACTCAAATGAATTGACGGGGGCCCGCACAAGCGGTGGAGCATGTGGTTTAATTCGAAGCAACGCGAAGAACCTTACCTGGCCTTGACATGTCCGGAACCTTGCAGAGATGCGAGGGTGCCTTCGGGAATCGGAACACAGGTGCTGCATGGCTGTCGTCAGCTCGTGTCGTGAGATGTTGGGTTAAGTCCCGTAACGAGCGCAACCCTTGTCCTTAGTTACCAGCACCTCGGGTGGGCACTCTAAGGAGACTGCCGGTGACAAACCGGAGGAAGGTGGGGATGACGTCAAGTCATCATGGCCCTTACGGCCAGGGCTACACACGTGCTACAATGGTCGGTACAGAGGGTTGCCAAGCCGCGAGGTGGAGCTAATCCCACAAAACCGATCGTAGTCCGGATCGCAGTCTGCAACTCGACTGCGTGAAGTCGGAATCGCTAGTAATCGTGAATCAGAATGTCACGGTGAATACGTTCCCGGGCCTTGTACACACCGCCCGTCACACCATGGGAGTGGGTTGCTCCAGAAGTAGCTAGTCTAACCGCAAGGGGGACGGTTACCACGGAGTGATTCATGACTGGGGTGAAGTCGTAACAAGGTAGCCGTAGGGGAACCTGCGGCTGGATCACCTCCTTAATCGAAGATCGCAGCTTCTTCATAAGCTCCCACACGAATTGCTTGATTCACTGGTTAGACGATTGGGTCTGTAGCTCAGTTGGTTAGAGCGCACCCCTGATAAGGGTGAGGTCGGCAGTTCGAATCTGCCCAGACCCACCAATTGTTGTGGTGTGCTGCTGATCCGATGGGGCCATAGCTCAGCTGGGAGAGCGCCTGCTTTGCACGCAGGAGGTCAGGAGTTCGATCCTCCTTGGCTCCACCATCTCTAAATCGTCGAAAGCTCAGACAGGAATGTTCGGTGTAACGAACCTTGCTGTCTGGTCTTTGTGCCAGAACTGTTCTTTAAAAATTTGGGTATGTGATAGAAGTAGACTGAATGATCTCTTTCACTGGTGATCATTCAAGTCAAGGTAAAATTTGCGAGTTCAAGCGCGAATTTTCGGCGAATGTCGTCTTCACGTTCGAGACAGTAACCAGATTGCTTGGGGTTATATGGTCAAGTGAAGAAGCGCATACGGTGGATGCCTTGGCAGTCAGAGGCGATGAAAGACGTGGTAGCCTGCGATAAGCTTCGGGGAGTCGGCAAACAGACTTTGATCCGGAGATCTCTGAATGGGGGAACCCACCTAGGATAACCTAGGTATCTTGTACTGAATCCATAGGTGCAAGAGGCGAACCAGGGGAACTGAAACATCTAAGTACCCTGAGGAAAAGAAATCAACCGAGATTCCCTTAGTAGTGGCGAGCGAACGGGGACTAGCCCTTAAGCTTCTTTGAATCTAACAGAACGCTCTGGAAAGTGCGGCCATAGTGGGTGATAGCCCCGTATGTGAAAGGTTCTTTGAAGTGAAATCGAGTAGGACGGAGCACGAGAAACTTTGTCTGAATATGGGGGGACCATCCTCCAAGGCTAAATACTACTGACTGACCGATAGTGAACCAGTACCGTGAGGGAAAGGCGAAAAGAACCCCGGAGAGGGGAGTGAAATAGAACCTGAAACCGTATGCGTACAAGCAGTGGGAGCCTACTTGTTAGGTGACTGCGTACCTTTTGTATAATGGGTCAGCGACTTATATTCAGTGGCGAGCTTAACCGTATAGGGAAGGCGTAGCGAAAGCGAGTCTTAATAGGGCGATTTAGTCGCTGGGTATAGACCCGAAACCGGGCGATCTATCCATGAGCAGGTTGAAGGTTAGGTAACACTGACTGGAGGACCGAACCCACTCCCGTTGAAAAGGTAGGGGATGACTTGTGGATCGGAGTGAAAGGCTAATCAAGCTCGGAGATAGCTGGTTCTCCTCGAAAGCTATTTAGGTAGCGCCTCACGTATCACTCCAGGGGGTAGAGCACTGTTTCGGCTAGGGGGTCATCCCGACTTACCAAACCGATGCAAACTCCGAATACCTGGAAGTGTCAGCGTGGGAGACACACGGCGGGTGCTAACGTCCGTCGTGAAAAGGGAAACAACCCAGACCGTCAGCTAAGGTCCCAAAGTTGTGGTTAAGTGGTAAACGATGTGGGAAGGCTTAGACAGCTAGGAGGTTGGCTTAGAAGCAGCCACCCTTTAAAGAAAGCGTAATAGCTCACTAGTCGAGTCGGCCTGCGCGGAAGATGTAACGGGGCTCAAACCACACACCGAAGCTACGGGTGCATCGTAAGATGCGCGGTAGAGGAGCGTTCTGTAAGCCTGTGAAGGTGAGTTGAGAAGCTTGCTGGAGGTATCAGAAGTGCGAATGCTGACATGAGTAACGACAATGGGTGTGAAAAACATCCACGCCGAAAGACCAAGGGTTCCTGCGCAACGTTAATCGACGCAGGGTTAGTCGGTCCCTAAGGCGAGGCTGAAGAGCGTAGTCGATGGGAAACAGGTTAATATTCCTGTACTTCTAGTTACTGCGATGGAGGGACGGAGAAGGCTAGGCCAGCTTGGCGTTGGTTGTCCAAGTTTAAGGTGGTAGGCCGAACACTTAGGCAAATCCGGGTGTTCAAGGCCGAGAGCTGATGACGAGTCGTCTTTTAGATGATGAAGTGGTTGATGCCATGCTTCCAGGAAAAGCTTCTAAGCTTCAGGTAACTAGGAACCGTACCCCAAACCGACACAGGTGGTCGGGTAGAGAATACCAAGGCGCTTGAGAGAACTCGGGTGAAGGAACTAGGCAAAATGGCACCGTAACTTCGGGAGAAGGTGCGCCGATGAGGGTGAAGCATTTACTGCGTAAGCCCATGTCGGTCGAAGATACCAGGCCGCTGCGACTGTTTATTAAAAACACAGCACTCTGCAAACACGAAAGTGGACGTATAGGGTGTGACGCCTGCCCGGTGCCGGAAGGTTAATTGATGGGGTTAGCGAAAGCGAAGCTCTTGATCGAAGCCCCGGTAAACGGCGGCCGTAACTATAACGGTCCTAAGGTAGCGAAATTCCTTGTCGGGTAAGTTCCGACCTGCACGAATGGCGTAACGATGGCGGCGCTGTCTCCACCCGAGACTCAGTGAAATTGAAATCGCTGTGAAGATGCAGTGTATCCGCGGCTAGACGGAAAGACCCCGTGAACCTTTACTGTAGCTTTGCACTGGACTTTGAGCCTGCTTGTGTAGGATAGGTGGGAGGCTTTGAAGCGTGGACGCCAGTTCGCGTGGAGCCATCCTTGAAATACCACCCTGGCATGCTTGAGGTTCTAACTCTGGTCCGTCATCCGGATCGAGGACAGTGTATGGTGGGCAGTTTGACTGGGGCGGTCTCCTCCTAAAGAGTAACGGAGGAGTACGAAGGTGCGCTCAGACCGGTCGGAAATCGGTCGCAGAGTATAAAGGCAAAAGCGCGCTTGACTGCGAGACAGACACGTCGAGCAGGTACGAAAGTAGGTCTTAGTGATCCGGTGGTTCTGTATGGAAGGGCCATCGCTCAACGGATAAAAGGTACTCCGGGGATAACAGGCTGATACCGCCCAAGAGTTCATATCGACGGCGGTGTTTGGCACCTCGATGTCGGCTCATCACATCCTGGGGCTGAAGCCGGTCCCAAGGGTATGGCTGTTCGCCATTTAAAGTGGTACGCGAGCTGGGTTTAGAACGTCGTGAGACAGTTCGGTCCCTATCTGCCGTGGACGTTTGAGATTTGAGAGGGGCTGCTCCTAGTACGAGAGGACCGGAGTGGACGAACCTCTGGTGTTCCGGTTGTCACGCCAGTGGCATTGCCGGGTAGCTATGTTCGGAATAGATAACCGCTGAAAGCATCTAAGCGGGAAACTAGCCTCAAGATGAGATCTCACTGGGAACTTGATTCCCCTGAAGGGCCGTCGAAGACTACGACGTTGATAGGTCGGGTGTGTAAGCGCTGTGAGGCGTTGAGCTAACCGATACTAATTGCCCGTGAGGCTTGACCATATAACACCCAAACAATTTGTGTGTTCGATGGTGAAGTCGACGAACCGAAAGTTCGTGTGAACCGCAAATGACTGTCACATACCCGAATTCGGATGAGCGTGTGCGAATGCCACGAGCGTCCTAAAGAATTGCTTGACGACCATAGAGCGTTGGAACCACCTGATCCCATCCCGAACTCAGTAGTGAAACGACGCATCGCCGATGGTAGTGTGGGGTTTCCCCATGTGAGAGTAGGTCATCGTCAAGCACCTATCCCAAAGCCCCTGGTTAGCGAAAGCTGGCCGGGGGTTTTGCTTTTGCGCGCGGGAAAGTCGGGCCGCTTCCCGAAGTCCTTTACCCAACCTGCGCTGAGACGGTGGCTATCGCGAACGGGGTCCGCTCCCTAGATCGGAGCGCATGCGGCGGTGCGTGCTGTGGCGTCAGATTATGACGGTGTGGCTGCCTGCTAAGGTTCGCGAGCAAGCTCGCTCCTACAAGGGCATACAGGGCCCTTCCGCGGCTCTGGAGCACACCTTTCGCCACTTCCCCCGACTGTTTTGCCCTGCCATGCCGTTCGCGTAATTGCCTGATGGCATTTCATCCAACTGTCACATTCTCGTCATAGAGTCTTCATGCGGCCTGACGATACTGGCCCCCGTTCCATCCAACCCCATTCTCCTCAAGGAGCAAGGCATGAAACTCAAGCGTTTGATGGCGGCCCTGACCTTTGTCGCCGCGGGCGTAGGCACCGCCAGTGCGGTCGCCGCAATTGATCCGGCCCTGCCGGAATACCAAAAAGCCAGCGGTGTGTCGGGCAACCTGTCGAGCGTTGGCTCCGATACCCTGGCCAACCTGATGACCATGTGGGCCGAAGAGTACAAGCGCCTGTACCCGAACGTGAACGTGCAGATCCAGGCCGCCGGTTCCTCCACCGCGCCGCCGGCGCTGACCGAAGGCACCGCCAACCTGGGCCCGATGAGCCGCAAGATGAAGGATGTCGAACTGCAGGCCTTCGAACAGAAGTACGGCTACAAGCCGACCGCTGTTCCGGTTGCCGTGGACGCCCTGGCGATCTTCGTGCACAAGGACAACCCCATCAAGGGCCTGACCATGCAACAGGTCGACGCCATCTTCTCCTCCACCCGTCTGTGCGGCGGCAAGTCGGAAGTGAAGACCTGGGGCGATCTGGGCCTGACCGGCGACTGGGCGAACAAGCCCGTGCAGCTGTTCGGTCGTAACTCCGTATCCGGCACCTACGGCTACTTCAAGGAAGAGGCCCTGTGCAAAGGCGACTACAAGCCGAACGTGAACGAGCAGCCGGGTTCGGCTTCCGTGGTTCAGTCGGTCAGCCAGTCCCTGAACGGCGTTGGTTACTCCGGTATCGGTTACAAGACCGCTAGCGTGAAGACCGTTGCCCTGGCCAAGAAGGAAGGCGGCGAGTTCATCGAAGACAACGAAGCCAATGCCCTGAACGGCAGCTACCCGCTGTCCCGCTTCCTCTACGTCTACGTCAACAAGGCCCCGAACAAGCCGCTGAACCCGCTGGAAGCCCAGTTCCTGAAGATGGTGCTGTCCAAGACCGGCCAGCAGGTTGTGGTGAAAGACGGCTACATCCCGCTGCCGTCGAAAGTCGCCGAAAAAGCGATCAAGGACCTGGGTCTGTAATCAGCCCGCCAACCGGGCGGCCAGTGCCGCCCGGCATGGGCTGACGCCTTCCCGACCGGGCCCGCCAGCATGGCTCTGCTGGTGGGCTTTGTCGCGTCACCTCCATGTCATCTTTCTGTCACACAGAGCCGCTAGGGTGTCACTGCATGAACGACCTGGCCAACTCCCCGATGACTTCTTCTCTCCCCGAGCGGATCGATTTCAATACGCCTGCGCTGCAGCGCAAGCGCCGCATGCGTGCGCTCAAGGATCGACTCACCCGCTGGTACGTGCTGGTCGGCGGTCTCGCTGTCCTGGCTGCCATTACCCTGATTTTCTTCTACCTCGCCTATGTGGTGCTGCCGCTGTTCCGTGGCGCCACGCTGGAGGCGCGCGACCCCCTGGCTCCGGCCTGGCTGAAGACGGCGCAAGCGCCGCTGCTGCTGAGCATCGAAGAGCAGAATATGGTGGGCATGCGCGTCGCCGCCAACGGCGAGGTGGTGTTCTTCGACGCGAAGAAAGGCGACGAGATGGACCGCGTCGCGCTCAAGCTGCCTGCCGGCAGCAGCGTGACCTCCATCGCCGAGGACCAGCCGGGTCAACCGACCGTGGCCCTGGGCCTGTCCAACGGCCAGGCACTGGTGTTCAAGCACACCTACAAGGTCACCTACCCGGACAACAAGAAAACCATCGCCCCGCAGATCAGCTACCCCTACGGCGAGACCGCGATCAACCTGGACCCCCAGGGCCGCCCGCTGGAGCACGTTGCGATCGTCTCGGGTGATGAAGGCCTGCTGCTGGCTGCCTCCACCGGCAGCCAGATGCTCCTGCTCAGCCTGACCAGTCAGGAAAACATGCTGACCGGCGAGACCTCGCTGGAAGAGGAACGCATCGACCTGCCGCAGATCGCCGAGCCGGTGAAGGCGATCTACATGGACCCGCGCAAGCAGTGGCTCTATGTGATCAACGGCCGCGCGCAAGCCGACGTGTTCAACCTCGGCACCCACCAGCTCAACGGCCGCTACAAGCTGCTGGATGACGCCTCCACCGCAGTGACCGCCAGCAGCCAGCTGCTGGGAGGCATCTCGCTGATGGTCGGCGACTCCAAGGGCGGCATCGGCCAGTGGTTCATGGCCCGTGGCGAAGACGGCGAACCGCGCCTGTCCCATGTGCGCGACTTCAAGCTGGGCGACCAGCCGGTGACCGAAATTGCTCCCGAGCAGCGCCGCAAGGGCTTCCTGGCCCTCGACAAGCAGGGCAACCTCGGCATCTTCCACAGCACGGCGCATCGCACCCTGCTGGTGGAAAACGTTGCCCCGTCGGCCGGCCTGATGGCCCTGTCCCCGCGCGCCAACCGCCTGATCGTCGAGCAGGGCGGAGAACTGCGCCGCTTCAGCCTCAGCAACCCGCACCCGGAAGTGTCCTGGAGCGCGCTGTGGGGCAAGGTCTGGTACGAGAGCTACGACAAACCCAGCTACGTCTGGCAGTCCACCGCCGCGACCACTGACTTCGAGCCCAAGCTGAGCCTGTCGCCGCTGACCTTCGGCACCCTGAAGGCCGCGTTCTACGCGATGATCCTCGCAGCGCCGCTGGCCATCGCCGCCGCCGTCTACACCGCTTACTTCATGGCTCCGGGCATGCGCCGCAAGGTCAAGCCGGTCATCGAGCTGATGGAAGCGCTGCCGACCGTGATCCTCGGCTTCTTCGCCGGCCTGTTCCTGGCGCCTTACGTCGAAGGCCACCTGCCGGGCATCTTCAGCCTGTTGCTGCTCACGCCGCTGGGCATCCTGCTTGCCGGCCTGATCTGGAGCCGCCTGCCCGAGCGCATCCGCCTGAGCCTGCCGGCCGGCTGGGAAGCGGCGATCCTGATTCCCGTGGTCCTCGCCACCGGTGCCTTCGCCCTGTGGATGAGCCCGCACCTGGAGACCATGTTCTTCGGCGGCGACATGCGCCTGTGGATCAGCCACGACCTGGGCATCACCTACGACCAGCGCAACGCCCTGGTAGTGGGCCTGGCCATGGGCTTCGCGGTGATCCCGAACATCTTCTCCATCGCCGAGGACGCCATCTTCAGCGTGCCCAAGAGCCTGACCTACGGCTCCCTGGCCCTGGGCGCCACGCCCTGGCAGACGCTGACCCGCGTGGTGATCCTGACCGCCAGCCCGGGCATCTTCTCCGCCCTGATGATCGGCCTGGGTCGTGCGGTGGGCGAGACCATGATCGTGCTGATGGCCACCGGCAACACCCCGGTGATGGACGTGAACATCTTCCAGGGCATGCGCACCCTTGCGGCGAACGTCGCGGTGGAAATGCCCGAGTCGGAGGTGGGCGGGACTCACTACCGTGTGCTGTTCCTCTCGGCACTGGTGCTGCTGTCCTTCACCTTCGTGATGAACACCCTGGCAGAGCTGATCCGTCAGCGCCTGCGCAAGAAATATGCGTCGCTCTAAGCGACGCCCGACGAGGCTAGTTCCGTGAAACAGAAACAGGAATCCGTCAAAGCGTGGTTTGCCAGCGGTACTCCCTGGGTGTGGATGAACGCAGGAGCCGTGTCCATCGCCGTGATCATGACCATCGGCCTGCTCGCCGTGATCGCCGTGCGCGGTCTCGGCCACTTCTGGCCGGCGGACGTGATCGAGGCGACCTACACCGTCCCCGGTGAAGCGCCCAAGACCCTGATCGGTGAAGAGGTGCAGGTCGAGCAGGTACCGCGCGAGCGTCTGCGCGGTGCCGGTCTGCCGGTGCCGGACAACGGTCCGGAGTTCATGACCCGCGAGCTGCTCAAGCTGGGCAACCGCGACCTCTACGGCAGCGACTTCTCCTGGGTGATCGGCGAGTGGCTGGGCGACAAGCGTCACCCGGCCGATCTGGTGACCCTGGAGCGCCGCGAGTGGGGCAACTTCTATGGCTACCTGCTGAACGTGAAGGAAAACGGCAAGGTGGTCGCCGAAGGGCCGGCTGCCATGGCCGAGCTGCAGACCCGTCTGAAGCGCGTCGACGAGCTCTACGCCAAGCTGTACCAGCTGGAGAAGAAGGACATCGGCGGCATCAACCACGGCCTCGAGCGCCTGCGCCTGAAAGAGCGCGGCCTGCAGCTCAACGGCAAGCTGGATGCCGCCGCCGAAGCCGATATCGCCGCCAGCCGCGCCGAGCTGAACGCCCAGTACAAGGTGCTGGAAGAGCAGCTCAATGCCCTGCACCAGGAATTCAACCGCGACAGCGTCGTCATGCGCGATGCCACCGGCAATGAAACCGAGATCACCCTGGGCAAGTTGGTGCACGCCTACCAGCCCAACGCCATGGGCGTCGGCGCCAAGCTGAGCTTCTACTTCCAGAAGCTGTGGGAATTCCTCAGCGACGACCCGCGTGAAGCCAACACCGAGGGCGGCATCTTCCCGGCCATCTTCGGTACCGTGATGATGACCCTGGTAATGGCCGTGATCGTCACCCCGTTCGGTGTGATCGCCGCGGTCTACCTGCGCGAGTACGCCCGCCAGGGCCTGCTGACCCGCATCATCCGCATCGCGGTGAACAACCTCGCGGGCGTCCCGGCGATCGTCTACGGCGTGTTCGGCCTGGGCTTCTTCGTCTATGTGCTGGGTGGCTCAATCGACCGGATGTTCTTCCCCGAAGCCCTGCCGGCGCCGACCTTCGGCACGCCGGGCCTGTTCTGGGCTTCGCTGACCCTGGCGATCCTCGCCGTACCGGTGGTGATCGTGGCCACCGAGGAAGGCCTGGCGCGTATCCCCCGTGCCACCCGCGAAGGTTCCCTGGCTCTGGGCGCGACCAAGGCCGAGACCCTGTGGAAAGTGGTCCTGCCGATGGCCAGCCCGGCCATGATGACCGGCCTGATCCTCGCCGTAGCCCGTGCCGCCGGTGAAGTGGCGCCGCTGATGCTGGTGGGCGTGGTGAAGCTGGCCCCGGCGCTGCCGGTGGACGGCAACTACCCGTACGTGCACCTGGACCAGAAGATCATGCACCTGGGCTTCCACATCTATGACGTCGGCTTCCAGAGCCCGAACGTCGAGGCCGCGCGCCCGCTGGTGTACGCCACCGCGCTGCTGCTGGTGATGGTCATCGCCCTGCTGAACTTCTCGGCCATCGCCATCCGTAACCGCCTGCGCGAAAAGTACAAGGCGCTGGAAAACTGATTCTGCCGGCGGCGGGCCAGGCCCGCCGCCAAGCCTCCAAGGGAGACTGAAGATGCAACAAGAAACCGCTACCCACGGCATCGACATCGGCGCGCTCGGCCGCGGCGACCGCCAGGGCATGAGCCTGGAGAGCGAGACCGTCGCTCTCGAAGTACCCGGCCTGAGCCTGTTCTACGGCGAGAAGCAGGCGCTGTTCGACGTCAGCATGAACATCCCCAAGCAGCGCGTGACCGCCTTCATCGGCCCGTCCGGCTGCGGCAAGTCGACCCTGCTGCGCTGCTTCAACCGCATGAACGACCTGGTCGATGGCTGCAACGTGAAGGGTGAGATCCTTCTGGATGGCCACAACATCTTCGCCAAGAACGTGGACGTCGCCGAACTGCGCCGCCGCGTCGGCATGGTGTTCCAGAAGCCCAACCCGTTCCCCAAGAGCATCTACGAGAACGTGGTGTACGGCCTGCGTATCCAGGGCATCAACAAGAAGCGCGTGCTCGACGAAGCCGTCGAGTGGGCGCTCAAAGGCGCGGCCCTGTGGGACGAAGTGAAGGACCGCCTGCACGAATCCGCCCTCGGCCTGTCCGGCGGTCAGCAGCAACGTCTGGTCATCGCCCGCACCATCGCCGTGGAACCGGAAGTCCTGCTGCTCGACGAACCCTGCTCGGCACTGGACCCGATCTCCACGCTGAAGATCGAAGAGCTGATCTACGAACTCAAATCCAAGTTCACCATCGTCATCGTGACCCACAACATGCAGCAGGCCGCGCGCGTCTCCGACTACACGGCGTTCATGTACATGGGCAAGCTGATCGAGTTCGGCGACACCGATACCCTGTTCACCAACCCGGCCAAGAAGCAGACCGAAGACTACATCACCGGTCGTTACGGCTAGTTTCGCGGTATTGCGTGCGCGGTAGAACTTCCCGGAGAACATTTGAAGCCTGCGGCCCGGAGCCAGCGGCTTTCGCGGAGCGAACATGATCAACAAAGAAAGCCTGACCCATCACATCTCGCAGCAGTTCAACGCCGAGCTGGAAGATGTGCGCAGCCACCTGCTGGCCATGGGCGGCCTGGTGGAGAAGCAGGTCAACGACGCGGTCAACGCGCTGATCGACGCCGACTCGGGCCTGGCCCAGCAGGTGCGCGAGATCGACGACCAGATCAACCAGATGGAGCGCAACATCGACGAGGAATGCCTGCGCATCCTCGCTCGCCGCCAGCCGGCCGCCTCCGACCTGCGTCTGATCATCAGCATCTCCAAGTCGGTGATCGACCTCGAGCGCATTGGCGACGAAGCCTCGAAGATCGCCCGCCGCGCCATCCAGCTGTGCGAGGAGGGCGAATCGCCGCGCGGCTACGTCGAGGTGCGCCACATCGGTGGCCAGGTGCGCAAGATGGTGCAGGAGGCGCTGGACGCCTTCGCCCGCTTCGATGCGGACCTCGCCCTGTCGGTCGCGCAGTACGACAAGACCGTCGACCGCGAGTACAAGACCGCCCTGCGCGAGCTGGTCACCTACATGATGGAAGACCCGCGGGCCATCTCCCGCGTACTCAACGTCATCTGGGCCCTGCGTTCGCTGGAGCGCATCGGCGACCACGCGCGCAACATCGCCGAACTGGTGATCTACCTGGTGCGCGGCACCGATGTTCGCCACCTGGGCCTGACCCGCATGAAGGAAGAAGTGCAGGGCACCGGCAACGGCAACAAGCCCGAATAAGGCGTGCGCACGCGGCACCGACGAACCCGGCCAGACGCCGGGTTCGTCATTTTATGGCCGGCTGGTTCCGCGCCGATGGCATGTCGCCACTCAGCGAGGCTATTCTTCGCCCTATCGTTCGAAGGAGCTGCCGATGGGCAAGGTCAGTGTGCTGGTGGTGGATGACGCTCCGTTCATCCGGGACCTGGTGAAAAAGGGGCTGCGGGACCATTTCCCCGGCCTGCAGATCGAGGAGGCGGTTAACGGCCGCAAGGCGCAGCAGTTCCTCGCGCGCCAGAGCGTCGACCTGATCCTCTGCGACTGGGAGATGCCCGAGTTGTCGGGCATCGAACTGCTCACCTGGTGCCGCGAGCAGGACAGCCTGAAGACCACGCCGTTCATCATGGTCACCAGCCGTGGCGACAAGGACAACGTGGTGCAGGCCATCCAGGCCGGCGTCTCCGACTTCATCGGCAAGCCGTTCTCCAACGACCAGTTGGTGAGCAAGGTGAAGAAGGCGCTGTCCCGCGCCGGCAAGCTCGAAGCCTTGGCCGCCCAGGCGCCGCAGCGCAGCCTGGTCGGCTCCATGCCCAATGACTCGCTCAGTGCGCTGACCGGCGGCAAGGCTGATGTGGTACGCCCGGCTCCTGCTCCTGCTCCTGCTCCGGCTGCGGCGCCGCGTCCCGCTGTTCCGGCGGCTACCCCGGCTGCCGCGCGCGCCGCCGCGAAGGGCCAGCAGGGCCAGTTGCGCCTGCCCCAGGCCAACCTGCCGTGCGTGATCAAGGCCCTGAGCCTGAAGGAAGCGCTGCTGGTGGTGAAGCGTGGCTCGCCGCTGCCCCAGGTGCTGGAAAGCGCTGTGCTGGACCTGGAGGAAGACAGCGACGTGGCGCGGCTCAATGGCTACCTGCACGCCGTGGCGGCGCTGGAGCCCAAGCCCGACAGCGAGTGGCTGCAGCTCACCTTCCGCTTCGTCGACCGCGATCCGCAGAAGCTCGATTACCTGTCGCGCCTGATCGCCCGCGGCAGCTCCCAGAAGCACTACGTGCCCGGCGCCTGACCGTGCGCCGACCGGTGGGCGGCACTGCTTCACACGCCGGCCGTCGACAGGTCGCTCCGGGTCTGCCGCGCTGCTAGTCTTGCCGTTGTCGCCATACCTATAACCAGAGTCGACATGCTAGGGCGCAGTATCTTCCTGTGCGGCCTTTTGGCCGCATCAGGGACGGCTTCGGCCGTGACCATCTACAAGTACACCGACGCCAATGGCGTGGTCACCTACACGGACAAGGCCGTGCCGGGTGCGGCGGTGTTCGTCTTCCGCGACCGCATGGTCGAGCACCTGGAGCAGCAGGTGAAGCTGGAGACCAGGAAGCACGCCGGCGGCGAGACGCTGCAAGTGCGCAACGACCTGTACGCGCCGGTGGAGGTTGAGCTGAGCGTGACCGGCGCGCAGAACGCCATTGGCGTGCCGGAGCGACCGATCCGCTGGGTGCTGCCGCCGCGCAGCGCGATCCGCCTGGCGACGCTGACCCCGCGTGAACCCGGCAAGCCCATGCTGTACAAGCCCAAGCTGCGCTATGCGCTGGGCGATCCGCGTCCGCAACCGCTGGCTTACCAGTACGCGTTGCCCTGGGTGGGTGGCCCGTTCCGCCTGACCCAGGGCGCCAATGGCCGCTACAGCCATTTCACGCCCAAGGGGCGCTACGCCATGGACATCGCCATGCCGGTGGGTACGCCTATCGTCGCGGCCCGTGGCGGCATGGTGGTGAAGATCGAGAACAGCCAGGACGGGCGCGGCAAGAACCCGTCCGGCAACTTCGTGCGCATCCTGCATGACGACGGCACCATGGGCGTATACCTGCACCTGATGCGCGGTTCGGTGCTGGTCCACGAGGGGCAGCGTGTGAGCACCGGGACCTCCCTGGCGCGCTCGGGCAACACCGGCAACAGCAGCGGCCCGCACCTGCACTTCGTGGTGCAGCGCAACGTCGGCCTGGCGCTGGAGTCGATTCCCTACAACTTCGCCCAGCCGGTGGATAGCCTGCCGAACTTCGCGGTGGTGAAGGAAAACTGAGACGTAATCCCCTGTAGGAGCGAGCTTGCTCGCGAACCCGCCCAGCTCCGACGCTGCCGGTGAATACTGTTCGCGAGCAAGCTCGCTTCTACAATCAATGCCAGGTCTGCGGCTTTCGCTGTGCGCGAAAAAGCCGGACCGCGGAGAAGCTCCGCTCCTACGAGGGCGTACATGGCCAATAAAAAAGGCTGCCCGAGGGCAGCCTTTTTCGTTCATGGGCGTAGCCGTCAGTCCAGCTTCACCACCTTGGCGAGGACGATCTTCGGGCCTTTCATCTTCTTCACGATGATGCGCAGGCCTTCGGTATCGAGCACTTCCTCTTCTTCCGGCACGCGTTTGAGCGTGTCGTAGACCAGGCCGGCGAGGGTATCCGCCTCGACGTGGTCGAGGTCCAGGCTCAGCAGGCGCTCCAGCTTGAACAGCGGCGTGTCACCACGCACCAGCAGCTTGCCGGGCTGGTAGGCGACGATTCCGCGCTCGGCCTTGCGGTGTTCGTCCTGGATATCGCCGACCAGCACTTCCAGCACGTCTTCCATGGTCAGGTAGCCGATCACCTTGTGGTCGGCTTCCTCCACCAGGGCGAAGTGCGAGCCGCCCTGGCGGAACTGCTCCAGCAGGCGCGCCAGCGGCATGTGCTTGGTCACCATTTCCAGCGGATGGGTCAGCTCGTCGAGGTCGAAGGACTCAGGCAGGCTTTCCAGCGTGGTCAGGGCCAGCAGCAGGTCCTTGATGTGCAGCAGGCCGATGAACTCGCCCTTGCCGCTGTCGTACACCGGGTAGCGACTGTACTTGTGGCGGCGGATGGTGGCGAGGATGTCGTCCAGCGGCGCGTTGCGTTCCAGGTAGACCAGGTCCTCGCGGGAGTTGGCCCAGTCCACGACTTCCAGTTCGCCCAGTTCCACCGCCGAGGCCAGCACGCGCATGCCCTGGTCGCTGGGGTCGTGGGCGCGGCTGGAGTGCAGGATCAGCTTGAGCTCGTCACGGCTGTAGTGATGTTCGTGGTGCGGGCCCGGTTCACCCTGGCCGGCGATCTTCAGGATGGTGTTGGCACTGGCATTGAGCAGCCAGATCGCCGGGTACATCAGCCAGTAGAACAGGTACAGCGGCACAGCGGTCCACAGCGACAGCAGCTCGGGCTTGCGGATGGCCCAGGACTTGGGCGCCAGCTCGCCGACCACGATGTGCAGGTAGGAAATGATGAAGAACGCGGTGAAGAACGACACGCCGCGGATGACTTCCTCGGAGTGCACGCCGACCGCGCCCAGCAGCGGCTCGAGCAGTTCGGCGAAGGCCGGCTCGCCGACCCAGCCCAGGCCCAGGGAGGCCAGGGTGATGCCGAGCTGACAGGCGGAGAGGTAGGCGTCGAGCTGGTTGTGCACCTTGCGCAGGATGGTGCCCCGCCAGCCGTGCTGCTTGGCGATGGTCTCCACGCGGGTGGAGCGCAGCTTGACCATGGCGAACTCGGCGGCCACGAAGAAACCGTTGAGCACGACGAGGAAGAGAGCGAAGAGAATCAGGCCGAAATCGGCGAAGTAGGTCAGGAAGTTGCTACTAGGGGAAGGGTCCATGGTTCTGTTGGATAAGGAATGGACGGACAAGAATGCGGTTCACGGACGCCACTGGCAAGCCCGCTGATTGCAAACTCATGTGTACGAGCGCCCTCAGGCGCGACGCTCGACTTGTTGCGGCGGGAAGTGGCAGGTGAAGCTGCTGCCCTTGCCCGGCACGCTGCTGATATCCAGGGTGCCGCGATGGCGCAGCAGCACGTGCTTGACGATGGCCAGCCCCAGGCCGGTGCCGCCGGTACTGGCGTTGCGGCTGGAGTCGACGCGGTAGAAGCGTTCGGTCAGGCGCGGCAGGTGCTTCGGATCGATGCCGATGCCGCTGTCCTGCACCGCCAGGTGTGCGCCCTGGTCGTCGGCCCACCAGCGAATGCGGATCTCGCCTTCCTCGGGGGTGTATTTCACGGCGTTGAACACCAGGTTGGAGAAGGCGCTGCGCAGCTCGGTCTCGCTGCCCTTGAGCTTCACCTTGGCGTCGGCCTCCAGGCTGATGCGGTGGTTGCGCGCGCCGGAGAGCGCCTGGGCATCGTGACGGATCGACAGCAGCAGCAGGTCGATCGCCACCGGCTTGTTGTCGCCCGGGTAGTCCGTGGCTTCCAGCTTGGCCAGCAGGAGCAGATCGTTGAGCAGGTTCTGCATGCGCCCCGCCTGCTGCTGCATCTGCTGCAGCGCGCGGGTCCAGCGCGGGTTCACGTCCTCGACGTTGTCCAGCAGCGTCTCCAGGTAGCCGGCGATCACCGTCAGCGGGGTACGCAGCTCGTGGGAGACGTTGGCGACGAAGTCCTTGCGCATCTGTTCCAGCTGATGGACGCGGGTCACATCGCGCACCAGCATCAGGTGCTCGCCGGCCCCGTAGATGGTGATGTGGAACTGCAGGCGCAGGTTGTCGTTGATCGGCGAGGTGAGCTCCAGCGGCTCGCGGTAGTCCTCGTGGGCGAAGTATTCCTTGAAGCGCGGATGGCGGACCAGGTTGGTCACCGGCTGGCCACCGTCCTGCGGGCTCTTGAGGCCGAGCAGGCGTTCGGCGGACTGGTTCCACCACTCCAGGTTGCCGTCGCGGTCGAGCAGGATCATGCCGTCGCGCAGGGCCGCGGTGGACTCCTGCATGCGGTCGATCACCGCCTGCAGCCGGCCGCGCGCCTTCTGGTTGCGCCGCTGCAGGTGATAGATGCTGTCGAACACCTCGCCCCACAGGCCGTAGCCGTCGGGCGGGGCCTCATCGCTCTGGTGGGTCTTCAGCCACTGGTAGAGCCGCAGCAGTTGCCAGAGGGTCCAGCCGAGGTAGGCAGCCAGGGCAGCCGCCAGAGCCCAGCCCCATTGGCCGGAGACCAGTCCGACCAGCAGGCCGCCGGCGACGACTAACAGCAGGTGGCGAATCAGCACGCCACGCCAGTTCTGGGTCACGAAATTCCGTTCCTTGTACCCGTCAGGCCAGAGCAGCCCGATCAGCTTTTGGTCGAGAAACGATAGCCGGTGCCGCGCACGGTCTGAACCAGATTTTCGTAGACCTCGCCCAGGGCCTTGCGCAGGCGGCGGATGTGCACGTCGACGGTACGTTCTTCCACGTAGACGTTGCCGCCCCAGACCTGGTCCAGCAGTTGGCCGCGGGTGTAGGCGCGCTCCTGGTGGGTCATGAAGAACTGCAGCAGGCGGTATTCGGTCGGGCCCATCTCGGCCGGCTTGCCGTCGATGGTCACGCGGTGGCTGATCGGGTCGAGCATCAGGCCGCCGACTTCGATCGGCGTCTCGCTATCGCCGGCGCCGGTGCGGCGCAGCACGGCCTTCAGGCGGGCCACCAGCTCGCGCGGGGAGAAGGGCTTGGTGATGTAGTCGTCGGCGCCGACTTCCAGGCCCTGGATCTTGTTGTCCTCTTCGCCCTTGGCGGTGAGCATGATGATCGGGATGCCCGAAGTCAGTTCGTCGCGCTTGAGGCGGCGGGCCAGTTCGATGCCGGAGGTGCCCGGCAGCATCCAGTCGAGCAGGATCAGGTCCGGCTTGCGGTCGACGATCACCGCGTGGGCCTGCTGGGCACTGTCGGCCTCAAGGCATTCGTAGCCGGCCATCTCCAGGGCCACGGCGATCATTTCCCGGATCGGAGCTTCGTCATCGACGATGAGGATTGTCTTGCCAACCATGCTGGTGCCTCAGGAATTTTCGTATTGCGCCGCATTAGATAACGGAATTATTTCAGGGATGTGACATGGGAATGTTAGCCGGGCCTCGTCGTAGAGCGCTCGTCTATGCTGAATCAGCCACCGTGATTTTCTCGTGCGGTTGGCGATGCGGCTGGTGCCATGGCGCCGGCATGCCGCGATGACGGTTGCGAGTGCGTAGTCGAGGTCGCCGTGCGATAACACCCGCGCCGTTCCACCTCAGCAGAGGAGACACGCGATGAAGAGGTTGCTCCCGGCCCTTGCCTTTGGGCTGGCCCTCCCGGCGATGGCCGTGCTGGCGGCCGAGCCGGCGATGGAAAAGAACGGCATGCTGGTCGATGCCAAAGGCATGACGCTGTACACCTTCGACCAGGACAGCGGTGGCAAGTCGATGTGCAACGGTGGCTGCGCGCAGAACTGGCCGCCGCTGAAGGCCGCCGCCGACGCCAAGGCCATGGACGACTGGACGCTGGTCAAGCGCGATGACGGCAGCATGCAGTGGGCGTACTACGGCAAGCCGCTGTACACCTTCATTCAGGACAAGAAGCCGGGCGACATGAACGGCGAAGGGAAGATGGGCGTCTGGCACATGGCCAAGCCGCAGTAGCTCCAGCCGCGCCAGTCGGTAGAGAGCTCTTGTAGGAGCGAGCTTGCTCGCGAACCCATGTCCCGTTGCCGGGGTTCATTCGCGAGCAGGCTCGCTCCTGCGAAGGGCTGGCCTCAGCGCAGCGCGTAATCCAGCACCGTGCCGAGGAAGATCGCCAGCCCCGCCCAGTGGTTGTGCAGGAAGGCCTTGAAGCACTTCAGCGGCTCGCGGTCCCGTGTGGAATGGAACTGCCAGGCGAAGCAGCCCGCCGCCACGGCGAGGCCCAGGTAGTAGGGCTGGTGCATGTCCAGCTTGTTGCCGGCCAGGACCAGCAGCAGGAGCATCAGGCCCTGCAGGGTCAGGTTGATCGCCCGGTCGGCGTCGCCGAAGAGGATCGCCGTGGACTTCATGCCCATCTTCAGGTCGTCCTCGCGGTCGGTCATCGCGTAGTAGGTGTCGTAGGCCACGGTCCACAGCACGTTGGCGAAGAACAGCAGCCAGGCCGCCGCCGGCAGTGTGCCGCCGGCCGCGGTGAAGGCCATGGGGATGCCCCAGGAGAAGGCCGCGCCGAGCACCACCTGCGGGTAATAGGTGTAGCGCTTCATGAACGGGTAGAGCGCCGCGATCGCCGCGCCGCCGAAGGACAAGCCGATGGTCTGCGCGTTGGTGCACAGCACCAGCAGGAAGCTCAGACCCAGCAGCACGAAGAAGGTGATCCAGGCTTCGCGCACGGTGATCTTGCCGGTCGCCAGCGGGCGGGCCCTGGTGCGCTCGACGTGGCCGTCGAGCTTGCGGTCGGCGAAGTCGTTGATCACGCAGCCGGCGGCGCGCATCAGCACGGTGCCGACGACGAAGATCAGCAGGTTCTTCGCGCTGGGCACGCCGCCGCTGGCCATCCACAGCGCCCACAGGGTGGGCCACAGGAGCAGGTAGATGCCGATCGGCTTGTCCATGCGCGTCAGCTGGAGGAAGTCCCAGGCGCGGGGGTGCAGGCGGGCGAGGGGTTTGATCAGGGCGACGAACATGGCGGCCTCCGGAAACGATCCGGGGATTATACGGACTGTTCTTCGAGGCGGTGCCAGAGCGTGGGCAGGAATACTTCGGCGACCAGTACGCCGAGGCCGTCGCGACTGAACAGCGAGCGGCGTCCCCAGAGACGCTCGACGCGAACGTCGGTGGGCAGGCAGGCGGCCGGATAACGGCACACTTCGATGGGGCCGCGATGGAAGGCGCGGTCGCTGAACAGCAGTTCGCCCAGGGAGCGGCTGCCGAGCAGGCGCAGGTCGAAGCCGGAACCTTCCAGCGCGTGGCGTGCGGCGACGCTGCGGGCGAACACCCAGGGTTGGCCGTGGCCCTTCAGGTACACCTCGCGGACCCAGCCCAGGCTGCCGTCGGCTACACCCAGGGCGGCGCATTCGTCCGCGCGCATCCGGTGCCAGCCTTCGGCCAGCGGCTGCACCGCGAAGCCGCCGTCGGACAGTGCGGTCAGCCGGCGCGTTAGCGAACCCTCGTCGAACAGCCAGTCCAGAACCTGGGCGGAAGGCGCGGGATGCAACTGGGCGGCGGAGAGCCAGCGGGGCGGGTGGGACAGGGCTGCGTCGGGCACGGTGATGACTGCGGGTGACCAGGGACGCGGCAGCTTAACATGGCGGCTTTGCGCGGCCGATTGTGTTCTCTGCAAGAGTGCCTTACGCCATACCCCACCAAAGGTTTGGCCGGTCGGTCGGTACTTGCGCGCCGGCCCCATCGCCAGTACAAAGCCCGACATTGGATGCACTGACGTCCAAGCGACAAGAACACGAGGGTGAGAGCCGATGAAGAAGTGGCAGTGTGTGGTGTGTGGCCTGATCTATGACGAAACCAAGGGCTGGCCGGAAGAGGGCATCGCCGCCGGTACCCGCTGGGAAGACGTGCCGGAAGACTGGCTGTGCCCGGATTGCGGGGTGGGCAAGCTGGACTTCGAGATGATCGAAATCGGCTGATCCCGCCTGGATGGATTCCCGCGACGGCGGCCTTCGGGCCGCCGTCAGCGTTTGTGGCCCCGACAAGGCAATTCCTGGCGGCGTAGACTGGTAGAGCGCCGGGTTGGCCCTGCTGACGAAACCCGGCGGCGCAGCCGCCGTTGGCCGGTGTGCGCAAATTCGTTAGCTTCACCGGGCAATCCGCAGGAGGGCTTGGCCGATGCGCAAATGGCAATGCGTGATCTGTGGCTTCATCTATGACGAGGCACTGGGGCTGCCGGACGAAGGCATCCCGCCGGGTACCCGCTGGGAAGACATTCCCGCGGACTGGGTGTGCCCGGATTGCGGTACGGGAAAAATCGACTTCGAGATGATCGAGATCTCCTGATCACTCCCCCGGTCGAACGAATTTCACGCGGCGAGCCGTCGGCTGCCGTGCCGTCTATACGAAGTGGCGTCTTTACGAGGTGGAGAGAGCAATGAGTGACAACGCACCGCTGGTGATCATCGGTACGGGCCTGGCCGGCTACAACCTGGCGCGCGAGTGGCGCAAGCTCGATGGCGAGACGCCGCTGTTGCTGATCACTGCCGACGACGGCCGCTCCTACTCCAAGCCGATGCTCTCCACCGGGTTCTCCAAGGACAAGGACGCCGACGGCCTGGCCATGGCCGAACCGGGCGCCATGGCCGACCAGCTCAAGGCGCGTATCCTCACCCACACTCGCGTTACCGGCATCGATCCGGGCCACCGGCGCATCTGGATCGGCGAAGAGGAAATCCGCTACCGCGACCTGGTGCTGGCCTGGGGGGCGGACACCATTCGCGTGCCGGTGGAAGGTGACGCCCAGGACCTGATCTTCCCGATCAACGACCTGGAAGACTACGCGCGCTTCCGCAGCGCGGCGGCCGGCAAGCGCCGTGTGCTGCTGCTGGGCGCCGGGCTGATCGGCTGCGAGTTCGCCAACGACTTGTCCAGTGGCGGTTTCCAGATCGAGGTGGTGGCACCCTGCGAGCAGGTGATGCCCGGCCTGCTCCACCCGGCCGCCGCCCAGGCGGTGCAGCAAGGGCTGGAGAGCCTCGGCGTACGCTTCCACCTCGGACCGGTGCTGAACCGCCTGGTGCGCGCGGGCGATGCCCTGGAGGCGCACCTGTCCGACGGCAGCGTGATCGCCTGCGACCTGGTGGTTTCCGCCGTGGGCCTGCGCCCGCGAATCGACCTGGCCGCCGCCGCGGGGCTGGACGTCAATCGCGGCGTGATGGTCAACCGCGAGCTGCGTACCTCCCACGCCAACATCTATGCCCTGGGCGACTGCGCCGAGGTCGATGGCCTGAACCTGCTCTACGTGATGCCGCTGATGTCCTGCGCCCGTGCGCTGGCGCAGACCCTGGCGGGCAAGTCGACCACCGTGGCCTATGGCCCGATGCCGGTGACCGTGAAGACGCCGGTGTGCCCGCTGGTGGTTTCGCCGCCGCCACGCGGCAGCGAGGGTGAATGGGTGGTGGAAGGCTCTGGCCCGGACCTCAAGGTGCTTTATCGGGATACCGCCGGTCGTTTGCTGGGTTACGCCCTGACTGGGGCAGCCGTCAGCGAAAAACTCTCGCTTAACAAGGAGTTGCCGGCTCTGTTGGCGTAAAAGCCCTTTGCGGTGACGGTTTTACTGTGGGAATGTGCTCTTAAATTGTCGGACGATACTGGCGCGCCTGCTTTCGGCGTGCCATTCTCCCCCCGTCTGCCGCAGCCTAGAGCCTGTACGGCAAGCCTGCGGTGCCTTGGGCGCTGTTGGGAAGACAGCACGGACACAACAACAACAAACCGTCAAAGAGGCATCTATATCTATGCGTAAACCAGAACTGGCCGCCGCCATCGCCGAAAAGGCCGACCTCACCAAAGAACAAGCCAACAAGGTGCTGAACGCGCTGCTGGACGAAATCACTGGCGCACTCAATCGCAAGGACAGCGTTACCCTTGTCGGTTTTGGCACCTTTATCCAGCGCCACCGTGGTGCACGTACCGGCAAGAATCCGCAAACCGGCCAACCGGTAAAGATCAAGGCCAGCAACACCGTTGCCTTCAAACCCGGCAAGGCGCTCAAAGACGCAGTCAACTGATCGCTCGCAGCCCGGAGCCAGAGCGGCTCCGGGTCGCCCCTCCAGTTACATAAACCCACCAAAAGATCGGATGTAGTCCCTTTTCACAGTGGCTACAATGCGCAGACTTTTGTCTCGAAAATCGAGGTTTGTGCATGAAATTTCGTCTTTTGCTGTGGTTGCTCGGGCGCATGATGGCCAAGGCCAGTCGCGAGAATCCGGCATTCCAGAAGCAACTGGAAGGCAAGGACCTGGTGTTCCAACTGCACACCCTCGACGGCAAGGTTGCCCGCCACTACATCGTCAAGGACCTCAAGGTCAGTGCCCGTCGCGGCACCCATCCGCAGCCGGCCTTCGCCCTCGGCTTCAAGGATGGCGCCTACGGCTTCGTCACCATGACCTCGAAGAACCCGCAACTGGCGTTCATGCAGGGCATCCAGAACAAGGACATCCAGATCCAGGGAAACCCGGGCCTGGTGATCTGGTTCCAGGGACTGGTGAAGTACCTCAAGCCAAAGAAGAAAGCGGCACCGGCCAGCGATAAGAAGGCCGCCTGATCCACCATTGCGCACCATGAAAAAAGGCCCCATCCTGGGCCTTTTTTCATTTCAGCCGAGCGAGCTCTTGTAGGATGGGTGGAGCCTAAGCGATACCCATGCTGTCAGTGCTCTGGATCGATGGGTATCGCTGCGCTCCACGCCATCCTACGGACGAGGCCGAGCGCTCTTTCAGTGCGGCGCGTTGAACTGGCTGGCCAGCTCGCGCAACGCGGCTTCGGCGTCCAGCACCTTGCGCACCGCGTCCTCGGCCTTGTCGCGGCTGATGTTCAGGCGCTCCAGCAGGTCGTGCGGAATGCCCGTCTCCGGGCCGCCGCCGATGCCATTGTTGCGCAGCAGGCGGGTCGCCAGGCACACCAGGTTGGCGTAGGTCGCGCAGTCGCCGGCGTAGCTGGGGTCGTGCTGGAAGCGCAGGGCGGTGTAGATCTCCTCGGGCATGTCCCAGGTGCGCATCAGCCAGGCGCCGATCTGCTCGCGGGTGATGCCCAGCAGGTGCTGCTCGACCAGGTTGTGTTCGACGTGCGGGTTCACTTCCAGGTGCCGGCAGATCAGCGAGAAATGCGGCGGGAAGATGTGCGCCAGCACCAGGTAGCCGATGCTGTGCAGCAGCCCGCCGAGGTAGGTCAGGCCGGCTTCCGGACGTTCGGTGCGCGGGATGGCGCGGGTCAGGCCCTCAATCACCGCGGCGGTGTAGATCGCCTGGTGCCAGTAGGGCGTGGCGTGCTGCGGCTGGTCCTTGGGCAGGCTCAGGGTCTTGCCCAGGGCGAGGCCCAGGGCCAGGTTGATCACCAGGTCGAAGCCCAGCACGCGGACGATGGCGTCTTCCACCGAGCGGATCTTGCCGGGTGCGGCGTAGTAGGGCGAGGCGGCCCAGCTCACCACCTGGGCGGCCAGCGCCGGGTCGGTTTCCACCACGCCGGTGATGTCGTCCACCGTAGCGTTGGGATCGACGCGCAGCTTGATGATCTTCTGTGCGGTTTCCGGCAGCGGCGGAATCTCGATGGTTTCCTCGAGACGCTGCTGGATGCGCCGGGCGGTGAAGGCCTGCACGGCCTGTGTGATTTCGGCGCGGTCGTCGTCCGGGCGGTCGAGGTTCGGCCGGATGGCCTCCAGCGGAACGCCGAAGCGTGCGGCGCTGGCCTTCTCCAGCAGGCCGCGGAAGGCCGGGGTGGCGATCTCCAGCAGGACGCCGGCGGTGCCGGACTCGATCAGCAGCTGCGGCTCCTGCAGCAGGCGGTCGTCATACAGGCAGGGCGAGCTGGTCAGCGGCGGCAGCGCCGGCAGGCGGCTGAGCTGGTGTTTGCCAAGCATGCGCTCCAGGCGTTCGGGCTTGACCGCCACCAGCTTGCGACCGGTCAACTCGGCCAGGCGATTGAGGTCGAGCAGTTGGCTCTGCGGGAACAACACCAGCAGCGTGCCGACGCTGTCTTCCAGCAGACCTGCCTGGATGCGTCGGGCGCTGGACAGGGACGGGACGTCGCTGACCTCGCGATAGGCGATCCCCAGCTTGTCGAGCTGTTGCAGGATGACCTCGGGGGCCCGCGATGAGGCGGAAGTGGCGCGTGCGGCGTCGCTCATGAATGTGATCCGGTTATCAACGGCTGGGTCGGAGTATAACCAGCCAGTCAGCGTGACCGCGCAGTCAGCCGACCGGCGAGAGTGAACTGGGTCACACTTGCCCGTATTGCTGGCCGTGGCGCAGCCAGCGCGCCAGCAAGGGGCTGACCGATTGCGGCCAGTGCGCCAGCAGCGCCTGCGCCGCGTCGCGCACGGCCGGCAGCAGGTCGGCGTCGCGCATCAGGTCGGCGACCTTGAATTGCAGCAGGCCGGTCTGGCGGGTGCCGAGCATTTCACCGGGGCCGCGCAGTTCCAGGTCCTTCTCGGCGATGACGAAGCCGTCGCAGGTCTCGCGCATGATCCCCAGGCGCTCGCGGCCGATCTGCGACAGCGGCGGGTGGTAGAGCAGCACGCAGTGGCTCGCCGCGCTGCCCCGGCCGACGCGGCCGCGCAGCTGGTGCAGCTGGGCCAGGCCCAGGCGCTCCGGGTTCTCGATGATCATCAGGCTGGCGTTGGGCACGTCCACGCCGACCTCGATCACGGTGGTGGCCACCAGCAACTGCAGCATGCCTTCCTTGAAGGCTTCCATCACCACGGCCTTGTCCGCCGGCTTCATGCGCCCGTGGATCAGGCCGACGCGCAGCTCGCCCAGCGCCGAGGAGAGTTCCTCGTAGGTGGTTTCGGCGGCCTGGCAGGTCAGCTCTTCGGACTCCTCGATCAGCGTGCACACCCAGTAGGCCTGGCGACCTTCCTGGCAGGCGGCACGGACCCGCTCGATCACTTCGATGCGGCGGCTGTCGGCCACCAGCACGGTATTCACCGGTGTACGGCCGGGCGGCAGCTCGTCGAGGATCGAGGTGTCCAGATCGGCGTAGGCGCTCATCGCCAGGGTCCGCGGGATAGGCGTGGCGGTCATGATCAGCTGGTGCGGGCAGAGTCGGCCGTCCACGCCCTTCTGGCGCAGGGCGAGGCGCTGCTGCACGCCGAAGCGGTGCTGTTCGTCGATGATCACCAGGGCCAGGCGCTTGAACTTCACTTCGTCCTGGAACAGCGCATGGGTGCCGACGATCATCGGTACGCCGCTGGCGATCTGCTCCAGCGCGCTGGCGCGGGCCTTGCCCTTGAGCTTGCCGGCCAGCCATGCGACCTCGATGCCCAGCGGCTGCAGCCATTTGCTGAAGTTGAGGAAGTGCTGCTCGGCGAGAATTTCGGTCGGCGCCATCAGCGCCACCTGGTAGCCGGCCTCCAGGGCCTGCAGGGCGGCGAGCGCGGCGACCACGGTCTTGCCGGCGCCCACGTCACCCTGCACCAGGCGCAGCATGGGCTCTGGTTGCGCGAGGTCGTAGGCGATTTCCGCGCCGACCCGTTGCTGCGCGCCGGTGGGCTTGAAGCCGAGATTCTTCAGGTACAGCGCCGGCAGGCGCTTGGCCGGCGGCAGCTGCGGTGCCGCCTGGGAGCGCACGCTTTCGCGCAGGCGTTGCAGCGACAGCTGATGGGTCAGCAGCTCCTCGAAGGCGAGGCGGTGCTGGGCCCAGTGACGGCCTTCGGCGAGCTCTTCCAGGTCAGCGTCCGGCGGCGGCCGGTGCAGGTAGCGGATGGCTTCGTCCAGCGGGCCCAGGCGGTAGTCGCGGGCCAGCTCCGCCGGCAGCCAGTCCGGCAGACTTGAGGGCCCCAGGCGCTGCAGTGTCTGCTCGCTGAGCTGGCGCAGGCGCTGCTGGGTGAGGCCTTCGGTGGTCGGGTAGATCGGCGTCAGCGTCTGCTCCACCGGCGCGGCGACGGTATCGGTGAGCGAGCGGTATTCGGGGTGGTAAATCTCCAGGCCCGAGGCGCCGGGGCGCGCTTCCCCGTAGCAGCGCAGGTGCGTGCCTCGCTTGAGGTTTTCCTTCTGCGCCTGGCTGAAGTGGTAGAAGCGCAGGCTCAGGGTGCCGGTGCCGTCCTGCAGGCGCACCAGCAGGCTGCGGCGCTTGCCCATCACCACGTCAGCGCCGGAGACCACGCCTTCGACCACCGCATCCTGCCCCGGACGCAGCGCACCAATGGGCGTGATACGGGTACGGTCCTGGTAGCGCAGCGGCAGGTGGAAAAGGATGTCCTGGAGGTTCTCCAGGCCGACCTTCGCCAGCTTCTCTTCCAGCGCGGCGCCCACGCCCTTGAGCGCGGTGACCGGGACGTTCGACAGCTCGGTCATGCCGGCTCGGCTTCACCCTTGACGGTCGGCTTGGCGACCGAACACAGGCGGATCGAGTCCGCCAGCACCTCGATGGCGCGCGGCCGCGGGAAGCTGGCGCGCCAGGCGATGGCGACGGTGCGGAAGGGTACCGGCGCGGTGAACGGGCGAACCTCGATCACGCCGGGCGCGTAGTGGTGGCTGTCCACGGCGGAGAACGGCAGCACCGACACGCCCAGGCCCGAGGCGACCATGTGGCGGATGGTTTCCAGCGAACTGGATTCCACCGTGGTGTGCTTGTTCTCGTCGCCCTTGCGGGTGGTCGGGCAGGCTTCCAGCACCTGGTCGCGGAAGCAGTGGCCCTCGCCGAGCAGCAACAGGCTCTTGTCGTTGAGCAGTTCGGCGTCGATGCTCGGCTTCGCCGTCCAGGCGTGGTCGGCGGGCATCAGCACGTAGAAGGGTTCGTCGAACAGCGGCAAGGTCAGCACGTCGGCTTCCTGGAACGGCAGGGCGATGATGATCGCGTCCAGTTCGCCGGTGCGCAGCTTGTCGCGCAGGATGTGGGTGAAGTTTTCCTCGATGTACAGCGGCATCTGCGGGGCGACCCGGTGCAGCTGCGGAATCAGGTGCGGGAACAGGTACGGGCCGATGGTGTAGATGGCGCCGACCTTGAGCGGCGAGGTCAGCTGGTTCTTGCCGGCCTGGGCCAGTTCGCGGATACCCTGGGCCTGCTCCAGCACCTTCTGCGCCTGCGCCACGATGCCTTCACCGACCGGCGTCAGGCGCACCGCGCTCTTGCTGCGTTCGAAGATCAGCACGCCGAGCTCGTCTTCCAGCTTCTTCACGCCCACCGACAGGGTCGGCTGGCTGACGTGGCAGCGCTCGGCGGCGCGGCCGAAATGTTGCTCCTGGGCAAGCGTGACGATGTAGCGCAGTTCGGTAAGGGTCATGGCACTGAATCCGTTGAGGTGGCCCAAGCATAGCGGCTGCACCGCCGCGAACCAACCGCGCTAAACTCCCAGACCCGATTCACGGAGCCCTGCATGAGCACGAACACCTTCCCAAGCCTGATGATCGTCGGTTGCGGCGACGTCGGCAGCCGTCTGGGACGCCAGCTGGCCGCCCGCGACTGGCGCGTCCATGGCCTGCGCCGCAACATCGCCGCATTGCCCTTCGAGGTGCTGCCGGTGTCCGGCGACCTGGCGCAGCTCGAGTGCCCGGACACCTGGCCGGTGGGCAATCTGGATTACCTGGTGTTCTGCGCCGCCGCGACCCAGCACGATGAAGCCGGTTACCGCGCCGCCTACGTCGAAGGCCTACGCAACACCCTCGGCTGGCTGCAACAACGCGGGCAGACGCCCAAGCGCCTGCTGTTCGTCTCCAGCAGCGGTGTGTATGCCCAGCGCGACGGCGAGTGGATCGACGAGAACTCTCCGGCCCAAGCGCAGAGCTACTCCGGCAGCGTGATGCTAGAAACCGAGCGGCTGGCGCTGGAAAGCGGTATCCCCGCCAGCGTCGTGCGCCTGACCGGCATCTATGGACCCGGCCGCGAGTGGCTGCTCAAGCAGGTCCGCGAAGGCTACCGCGTGGCCAGCGAGCCGCCGCTGTATGCCAACCGTATTCACGCCGAAGACGCCGCCGGTCTGCTGGCTCATCTCCTGGAGGCAGATCGCAGCGGCGTGGCGCTGGAAGACTGCTACCTCGGCGTCGACAACGACCCCGCTGCGCTGCACGAGGTGGTTGGCTGGCTGCGCGAGCAACTGGGCATCACCCACTGGTCCGCAGAGCAAGCCGTGCGCCGCGCCGGCAGCAAGCGCTGCAGCAACGCCCGCGCCCGGGCGCTGGGCTGGGAGCCGCGCTACCCGAGCTTCCGCGAAGGCTACGCGGCCATCCTCGCCGGCAAGCAGGACTGATGGACGCCAACCGGCTGCTGGTACGCCCCTGGTTGCCGGGGGTGGAGTTGTTCCATGCGGACTTCTCCGGGCAGCCGTTCGGCCGTCACAGCCACGATGCCTTCGCCATCGGCGCCATCCTGCATGGCGCCGGCGGCTACCAGTGCCGCGGCGCGCATCACGTGCTCCCTGCCGGCACCCTGTCGCTGATGAACCCGGAGGAGCCGCACACCGGCAATGCCGAGTCCGAGCGGCTGGTCTATCGCATGCTCTACATCGAGGAGTCGCGTCTGCTGCCGCTGCTCGGGCGCAAGCAGTTGCCGCGCGGCTTCCTGGCGCTTAACCCGAATGACGATGGGCAGGTGGCGGAAGCGCTCAGGCGCGTGGCGACTGAGTTCGAACGCAACGACGCACTGGCCCTGGAAAGCGAATTGCTGGCGTTGCTGGAGCTGGTATTCGTCCGCCACGGCGGCATGCGACCGACTGCTTCGGCGGCTCGCGACGGCAGCGTGACGGCGAAGCTGCGCGATTACCTGGAAGCGCACTACCGCGAGGCGGTCAGCCTCGAGGACTTGGCCGCGCTGCTGCAGCGCCATCCGCGCCATCTGATCGAGGCCTTCCGCAATGCCTATGGCGTGCCGCCGCACACCTACCTGCTGCAGCGACGCATCCGTGAGGCCAAGCGTTTGCTGGTGGCCGGGGAGAAGCCACTGGAGGTCGCGCTGGCGCTGGGCTTCTACGACCAGGCACATTTCTCCGGCACCTTCCGCCGCTTCACCGGCGTCCCCCCCGGACGCTTCCTGCGCGCCACCCGCACCTGAGTTTCTTCCAAGACTGCCCGAGGCTCCCGCTTCCAGACTGCGCGACGCCGCATTCGGGAGATCGCCATGTTCGCCGCCTTCGCGCTGGTCGCCAGCACCCACTTCGCCGCCCTGTTGTCGCCGGGGCCGGATTTCTTCCTGCTGATCCGCGCCGCCTTGTTGCGCGGCCGGCGCCATGCCGATGGCTGTGCAGCCGGAATCGCGCTGGCCAACCTGGCGAGCATGCTGCTGGTGCTGTTCGTGCTCGGGCTGCTGCCGGACGTCGCGAGCCACGGGTTGCGTGTCGTGCAACTGCTGGGCGGCGCTTACTTCGTCTGGCTCGGTGCACAGGCGCTGCTGGCGCGGCGGGAGCTGGAGATTCCCACGGAGATGGGCGGCCACAGGGCCGGAGGTTTCCTGCGCGGGGTGCGCGAGGGCTTTCTGGCCAGCAGCCTGAATCCCAAGCTGCCGATCTTCTACACGGGACTGTTCGGCGTGCTTGGCCAGTTCCATCTGCCCGGTTGGGCGCTGGGCGCCTGTGTGCTATGGATGGGCGCGGTGGTGCTGCTGTGGGACCTGTTGCTGGTGCGCCTGCTGGATCGGCCGCGCTGGCGCGGCTGGCTGAAGCGCCGGGTGACAGCGTTGGACCGCCTGTGCGGCGGCCTGTTGCTGGCGCTGGGGGGCTGGTTGCTGTGGAGCGGGCTGCGCTGAGCACCGGCATACGATCTGCTGCGCGTCGGCTGGAGGGCGTTGGAAAGTGCCCTCAGATGCTCATTTACAGCCGTAAATTCCGCTCTTCGGGCACTTTCCGCCTACTCCAGCGCTAGCTCGCGAGATCGTAAGCAGGCGCTGAGGCTGCCCGCTCGCCCGGATCAGTCGCGCTCCAGCGTCCAGACCTTGTTGCCCGGCGCGTACTGCGGCATCTCGTCGGCCTGGGCGCGGTTCACCGCCTCGAACAGCTCCAGCTTGTCGCCGTCGCGTTCGAACAGGTACTCGCGGCCTTGCTGGCCCTGTTGCAGCCAGATGCTGTCGTTGTCGCCGCTCATGGCCGCGCAGTCGCCGGCCAGGCACAGCGCATAGCGATCGGCGCCGGGCATGCCTTCGAGGCCGCCGTTGGGCAGGAACTTCACCTTGCTGCCTTGGCCCTGGCCTTCCTCGATCACCCAGGTGCCCTTGAGGTAGGCGTCGTAGAGGGCGTTCTGGAAGGTGCTGCCGGCCGGGCTCTGGGCGGAGGGCTGCTGCTCGGGGCGGACGAAGCGCTGCTCGGGCCAGTTGTCGCTGCCCACCTGCACCAGCTCCTTGCCGTCCAGCTGCAGGGCCTCCTGGTTGCTGCCGTAGAAGTCGACGCGGTAGTGCCTGGGGTCTTCGGCGGTCAGTTGGCCTTCGCCCAGCTCGAAGCCGTTGCTGAAGGTGGCCTGCTGGGCCTTGGTGTCCAGCTTCCACTCCAGGTTCGGGCCGTAGGCCAGCAGCGCCTCGCGCAGCTTGCCGCCCTTGCCGGCGGCGTCGATGGCGGCCTGGTTGACCCAGACGCCGGAAGGGTCGGACGGGGTGCCGGCGCAGCCGGTGAGCAGGCCGATCAGGGCGCTCAGGATCAGGGCGCGACGCATGTTTGCTCCTTGCAGACAAAGGAACGGGGCCACTGGGGCCCCGTAGGTGTTTCTTACGACTTATTCCAGGACGACGATGGCGTCCATCTCGACCTGGGCGCCCTTCGGCAGCGCGGCAACGCCGATGGCGGCGCGGGCCGGGTAGGGCTGGGTGAAGTAGCGGCCCATGATCTCGTTGACCTTGGCGAAGTGCGACAGGTCGGTGAGGAAGATGTTCAGCTTGGCCACGTCGTGCAGGTAGCCGCCGGACGCTTCGATCACGGCCTTGAGGTTCTCGAAGACCTGGACGGTCTGCTCTTCGAAGCCCTCGACCAGTTCCATGGTCTGCGGGTTCAGCGGGATCTGACCGGAGACATACACTGTGTTGCCAGCCTTGATCGCCTGGGAGTAGGTGCCGATGGCGGCCGGGGCCTTGTCGGTGTGGATAACGGTCTTGGTCATGTCGACTCCTTAGGGTGGGATCAGCTGCGCATGCGGGTGATGCGGATCACGCCCTTGAGCGCGCGCAGCTTCTTGATGACGCGGGCCAGGTGCACGCGGTCGTGCACGCTGACGACCAGCTGGACCACGCTGATGCGGCCATCGCGTTCGTCCATGCTGATCTTTTCGATATTGCCGTCGGCGGCGTTGACGCTGGTGGCGAGCAGGGCGATCAGGCCGCGCTGGTGCTCCAGTTCGACGCGCAGTTCGACGTTGAATTCGCCGGTGACATCCTTGGCCCAGCTGAGCTGGATGCATTTTTCCGGGTTGTGGCGAATCTCGCTGATGTTCTTGCAGCTTTCCAGGTGCACCACCATGCCCTTGCCGGCGGACAGGTGGCCGACGATCGGGTCGCCCGGAATCGGCGTACAGCACTTGGCGTAGCTGAGCACCAGACCCTCGGTACCGCGGATCGCCAGCGGCCCTTCGCTGCTCGGCGCGGCGGCCTCGCCTTCGCTGGACAGCAGGCGGCGCGCGACCACGTAGGCCATGCGGTTGCCCAGGCCGATCTCTTCGAGCAGGTCCTCGAAGACTTCCATGCGGTACTCGGCGAGCACGCCCTGGATGCGTTCCTGGGGAATCTTCTCCAGGTGGCTCTCGAAGCCGGCCAGGGTCTTGTTCAGCAGGCGCTCGCCAAGGCTGATCGACTCGGAACGGCGCTGCAGCTTGAGCGCGTGGCGGATGTGCGTGCGCGCCTTGCCGGTGACCACGAAGTTCAGCCAGGCCGGGTTCGGCCGGGTGCCCGGGGCGGTGACGATCTCCACCGTCGCGCCGCTCTGCAGCGGTTCGGACAGCGGCGCCAGGCGGCGGTTGATGCGGCAGGCGATGCAGCTGTTGCCGACGTCGGTGTGCACCGCGTAGGCGAAGTCGACGGCCGTGGAGCCCTTGGGCAGCTCCATGATGCGGCCCTTGGGCGTGAAGACGTAGACCTCGTCCGGGAACAGGTCGATCTTCACGTTCTCGATGAATTCCAGCGAGTTGCCGGCGCGCTGCTGCAGCTCGAGGATGCCCTTCACCCACTGGCGGGCGCGGGCATGGGTGCCCTTGGGCGATTCGTCCTCGCTGGACTTGTACAGCCAGTGCGCGGCGATCCCGTGGTTGGCCATCTCTTCCATCTCGCGGGTGCGGATCTGGATCTCGATGGGCACGCCGTGCATGCCGAACAGCGTGGTGTGCAACGACTGGTAGCCGTTGGCCTTGGGAATCGCGATGTAATCCTTGAAGCGACCGGGGAACGGCTTGTACAGGTTGTGCACGGCGCCGAGCACGCGGTAGCAGGTGTCGACCTTGTCGACGATGATGCGGAAGGCGTAGACGTCCATGATCTCGTTGAACGCCTTGCGCTTGCCGCGCATCTTCTTGTAGATGCTGAACAGGTGCTTCTCGCGGCCCAGGACCTGGCCTTCCATGCCTTCGCGGGCGAGGCAGTTGACCAGCGATTCCTGGATCTTGCCGACGATCTCGCGGCGATTGCCACGGGCCTTCTTCACCGCCTGGCGGATGCGCTCGGAGCGCATCGGGTGCATGGCCTTGAAGCCCAGGTCCTCGAATTCCACGCGCATGCTGTGCATGCCCAGCCGGTTGGCGATGGGGGCGTAGATTTCCAGGGTTTCCTTGGCGATGCGGCGGCGCTTCTCGCCCGACAGCACTTCCAGGGTGCGCATGTTGTGCAGGCGGTCGGCCAGCTTGACCAGGATCACGCGGATGTCGCGCGCCATGGCCATGGCCATCTTCTGGAAGTTTTCGGCCTGCGCCTCGGCCTTGGACTCGAAGTTCATCTGGGTCAGCTTGCTGACCCCGTCCACCAGTTCCGAGACGGTTTCGCCGAACTGCGCGGTGAGCGCTTCCTTGGCGATGCCGGTGTCCTCGATCACGTCGTGCAGCATGGCAGCCATCAGGCTCTGATGGTCCATGTGCATGTCGGCGAGGATGTTGGCGACGGCGAGCGGGTGGGTGACGTAGGCCTCGCCGCTGCGGCGGCGCTGCCCGTCATGGGCCTGCTCGGCGTAGTAGTAGGCGCGGCGGACCAGGTTGACCTGGTCCGGGCCTAGGTAACTCGACAGTCGGTCGGCGAATGCATCTATGCCCGGCATGGGATCACCCCCTGCCGAGCAGCACGTCGCGGCGCGCCTTTTCGTCGGCCCGACATCGACTTACAGGGCCTCGTTGTTGGCCTCGTCTTCGAATGCAGCGAACAGCGGCTCTTCTTCAACCACGTCCTCCTGCTGAACGATCTCAGCATCCACGAGGCCCGAGGCGATTTCGCGCAGAGCGACGACGGTGGGCTTGTCGTTTTCCCAGGCTACCTTCGGCTCCTTGCCGCCGGTGGCCAGCTGGCGAGCGCGCTTGGTGGCGAGCATGACCAGCTCGAAACGGTTATCGACGTTGTCCAGGCAGTCTTCAACGGTGACGCGGGCCATGGTGTTCCTCGTTACGAAAATGGATGCCCGGAAATACCGGGCGGACTGAATAGTCTAAAAAATCGCCAATCTTTATGGAAGAGCCTTCGCGCTTCCCGTTCAGGCCAGCAATCGTTGCAGCAGTTCGGTGTGCCGCTGCTGCTGGGCGTCCTGGCGCAGCTGGCGGGCACGGAAGATCGCCTTGAGGTCTTCCAGCGCATGGGCGAAATCGTCGTTGATCACCAGGTGATCGTACTCGACGTAGTGGCTCATCTCGCTGACGGCTTCCTGCATGCGTCGCTCGATCACGTCCTCGCTGTCCTGGCCACGGTTGGTCAGGCGCTGGCGCAGGGCTTCCTGGCTCGGCGGCAGGATGAAGATCGATTGCGCCTGGGGCATCAGCCGGCGCACCTGCTGCGCGCCCTGCCAGTCGATCTCGAGGATCAGGTCGAAACCTTCCTTCAGGGTCTTTTCCACCCAGCGCTGCGAGGTGCCGTACAGGTTGCCGAAGACTTCCGCGTGTTCGAGGAACTCGTCCCGTTCGAGCATGGCGGTGAAGGTGTCGCGACCGACGAAGTGGTAGTTCACGCCGTCCACTTCGCCCGGACGCATGCCACGGGTGGTGTGGGAGACGGAGACGCGCACGGCGGGCATGGCGTCGAGCAGCGCCTTGACCAGGCTGGTCTTGCCGGCGCCGGACGGGGCGGAAACGATGTACAGGGTGCCGGACATGGCGCTTTCCTGGAGTTGCGGTTGACGGTGGTAGCCGGGAAGTGCCCGGTTTACTCGATATTCTGGACCTGCTCGCGCATCTGCTCGATCAGGACCTTGAGATTGACGGCGGCCTGGGTGGAGCGCGGGTCGAAGGCCTTCGACCCCAGAGTGTTGGCCTCGCGGTTGAGTTCCTGCATCAGGAAGTCCAGGCGGCGGCCGGCGGCGCCGCCGGCCTTGAGCACGCGGCGCACTTCGGTGACGTGGGTGGTCAGGCGGTCGAGCTCTTCGGCGACGTCGCTCTTCTGTGCCAGCAGGACCATCTCCTGTTCCAGGCGCTGCGGGTCGAGTTCGGCCTTCATCTCGGTGAAGCGGTCGAGGATCTTCTGGCGCTGGTTGGCCAGCATTTCCGGTACCAGCTGGCGCAGGTTGGTCACCTCTTCCAGCATCGCGGCCAGGCGTTCGTCGATGATCTTCGCCAGTTCGGCGCCTTCGCGGGCGCGGCCGGCCTTGAGGTCGTCGAGGGCCTGGTTGAACGCAGCCATGGCGGCGGCGTTGAGCGCCTGCGGATCGGCGACGTCGGCCACCAGCACGCCCGGCCAGGCCAGCACGGCCAGCGGGTCGAGCGGGGCGGGCTGCTGGATCAGGCCGGCCACGGTCTCGGCGGCGGCGACCAGTTGTGCGGCGCGCTCGCGGTCCACCTGCAGTGTCTTGCTGGTGCTTTCCTCGATGAAGCGCAGGGTGCATTCGACCTTGCCGCGCGACAGGCCCTGGCGCAGGGCTTCACGCACGGTGCCTTCGAGGTCGCGGAAGGCCTCGGGCAGGCGCAGGTTGGGTTCGAGGTAGCGGTGGTTGACCGAGCGCAGCTCCCAGCTGAGCGTCCCATGGGGCCCGGCTCGCTCTACGCGGGCGAAGGCGGTCATGCTGTGCACCATGGGGCTACCTCTCTGGCTGTTCGTGACTGGAAAGCTGACGCTTGCAGTCCGAAGAAAATGGGCCGACAGGTCGTCGGAAACCGGCAATTGTACCCCAGCGGGGCGCACAGCCGCACGCCGGCGGTGGTTGCGTCCGTCCGCTGGCCTCTATAATGGCGGTCATTCCCCCGCCAGCAACTCTGTACAGGATGCCTCCATGAACCGTCCCAGTGGCCGCGCCGCCGACCAACTGCGCCCGATCCGTATCACCCGCCATTACACCAAGCACGCCGAGGGCTCCGTGCTGGTCGAGTTCGGCGATACCAAGGTGATCTGCACCGTCAGCGCCGAATCCGGTGTGCCGCGCTTCCTCAAGGGCCAGGGCCAGGGTTGGCTGACCGCCGAATACGGCATGCTGCCGCGTTCCACCGGCGAGCGTAACCAGCGCGAAGCCGCGCGCGGCAAGCAGGGCGGCCGTACCCTGGAAATCCAGCGTCTGATCGGTCGTTCCCTGCGCGCCGCGCTGGACCTGACCAAGCTGGGCGAGAACACCCTGTACATCGACTGCGACGTGATCCAGGCCGACGGTGGCACCCGCACCGCCTCGATCACCGGCGCCACCGTGGCGCTGATCGACGCGCTGGCCGTGCTGAAGAAGCGTGGCGCGCTCAAGGGCAACCCACTCAAGCAGATGGTCGCCGCCGTGTCCGTGGGCATGTACCAGGGCGAGCCGGTGCTGGACCTGGACTATCTGGAAGACTCCGCCGCCGAGACCGACCTGAACGTGGTCATGACCGATGCCGGCGGCTTCATCGAAGTCCAGGGCACTGCGGAAGGCGTGCCCTTCCAGCCGGCCGAGCTGAATGCCATGCTGGAGCTGGCGCAGCAGGGCCTGCGCGAACTGTTCGAACTGCAGCGCGCCGCACTGGCCGACTGAGCCGACGAACGGCGCAACCGCCCGGTCTTCACCTACAAGGAGTGAGAGGATGAGCGAAGAAATGCCGGTGCAACACAGCGAACCGGGCCGCGAAGCCCGGCAATGGGCGATGTTCTGCCATTTTGCTGCCTTCCTGTGCCTGGTCTTTCCCTTCGGCAACCTGATCGGGCCGCTGATCGTCTGGCAGATCAAGCGTGAGTCGGACCCGTTCGTGGACCGGCAGGGCAAGGAAGCGATGAACTTCCAGATCACCGTGAGCCTGGCGATCGTGGTCAGCTGCCTGCTGATGCTGGTGGTGGTCGGCTTCTTCCTGCTGGGCCTGGTCAGCGTCGGTGCCCTGGTCCTGACCATCATTGCCGGGATCAAGGCCAATGAAGGGGTGGAGTACCGCTACCCCTTCACCTGGCGTCCGATCAAGTGACCGCCCCGCGGACATGAAAAAGCCGGCTCGAAGCCGGCTTTTTTCTGGCTGCATCGGATGCAGCGTACGAGATGGGCGTCAGATGCTGAGCGCCCAGTCGTAGTCCACGATCAGCGGCGCATGCTGGGAGAAGCGCGGCTGGCGCGGCAGCTTGGCGCTGCGCACGAAGCGGCGCAGGCCCGGGGTCAGCACCTGGTAGTCGAAGCGCCAGCCCAGGTTGAGCATCTCGGCCTGCTCGCTGTCCGGCCACCAGCTGTACTGGTCGCCTTCGCGATTGACCTCGCGCAGGGCATCGACATAGCCCATGGTGCCGAACACTTCATCCATCCAGCCACGCTCCGGCGCCATGAAGCCGGGCATCTGCTGGCATTCGCGCCAGTTCTTCACGTCCAGCTTCTGGTGCGCGACGTACAGCGAGCCGCAATAGATGTATTCGCGGCGCTTGCGACGCTGCTTGTTCAGGTACTGGGCGAAATCGTCCATGAACTTGAACTTGTGGTTCAGGTTCTCGTCCCCTTCCTGCCCGGTAGGCAGCAGGAGAGTGGCAATACTCACCTTATCGAAATCGGCTTGCAGGTAGCGCCCGTAACGATCGGCCATCTCGAAACCCAGCCCGCTTATGACGGCCTTGGGTTGCAGACGGCTATAGATTGCGACGCCACCCTGACTGGGCACTTCGGCGTCGCAGGCGTACAGGAAGTAGCCGTCCAGTTGATAGGACGGGTCATCCAGATCGAAAGCGGAGGCGCGGGTATCCTGCAAGCAGATCACGTCGGCATTCTGGGCTTGCAGCCAACTGAGCAATCCACGCTCGGCTGCAGCCTGAATACCATTCACGTTCACACTGATGATCCGCATAAATGGCCCCCAAAATCACGTGTGTGTATGATACCCGAGCTCAAACGGTTTAGCTAAATTCATACCGGCCGGTTCTCTCCTATGCAGGCATATCAACGCGATTTCATCCGCTTCGCCATCGAGCGCGGCGTACTGCGCTTCGGCGAATTCACCCTCAAATCCGGGCGCACCAGTCCCTATTTCTTCAACGCCGGCCTGTTCAACACGGGCGTGGCGCTGGCCCAGCTGGGGCGTTTCTACGCCAGCGCGGTGGTCGACAGCGGCATCTCCTTCGATGTGCTGTTCGGTCCGGCCTATAAAGGCATCCCGCTGGCGGCCGCTACCGCCATCGCCCTGGCCGAACAGCACGGCCGCGACCTGCCCTGGTGCTTCAACCGCAAGGAAGCCAAGGATCACGGCGAGGGCGGCACCCTGGTCGGCGCTCCGCTGACCGGCCGCGCGCTGATCATCGATGACGTGATCACCGCTGGCACCGCCATCCGCGAGGTCATGCAGATCATCGACGCACAGGGCGCCCAGGCGGCCGGCGTACTGATCGCGCTGAACCGCCAGGAGCGCGGCAAGGGCGAGCTGTCGGCGATCCAGGAGGTCGAGCGCGACTTCTCCATCCCGGTCGTCAGCATTGTGTCGCTGGAGCAAGTGCTGGAATATCTTGCAGGTGATGCACAGCTGAAACAGCACCTGGCTGCTGTCGAGGCGTATCGCGCGCAGTACGGTATCTAACCGGAACAAGGTGTCGGGCATGGCCGAGCAGGGTGCTTTGCGGGTATTGATCGGACTTCTGGGAGCCATGCTTGCGGCCCAGGCGCTGGCCGTGGAGCCCAAGGGCTCTTCGGTCGAGCTGTATCGCTACGTCGACGACAAGGGCGGAATTGTCATCGACCGCCAGGGCGTGCCGTCGGAGTACATCGGCAAGGGCTACGAGGTGCTCAACGATCAGGGCCGCGTGATCCGTATAGTGCCGCCGGCGCCGACGCCCGCCGAGATCCAGCAGCGCAAGGCCGATGCCGCGCGCGCCAATTCCGACGCGCAGCTGCTGCGCCTGTACACCAGCGTGCAGGATGTGGATCTCGCCCGTGACCGCAAACTGACGGAGCTGGACGCCTTGTCCAGCGTGTCCAGGGGCAACCTGCAGGCGCTCAAGTCGCAGCATGCCACCCTGCAGGCGCGGGCCGCCGACCAGGAGCGTGCCGGTCGTCAGGTTCCGGCCGAGCTGGAGGCCCAGTTGTCCGACCTGCGCGATGAGGAAAGGCGCCTGGAGCAGGACATCAACCGCTATCAGCAACTGCGCGAACAGGCCATCGCCAGCTTTGCCGCCGACCGCGCGCGGGTGGCGCAATTGCTCGGCGCTTCCCACTGAGCCTTGCGGCTTACTGCTGCGGCGTACACCGTTCGAATTCGTTGATCTTCCCGCGCAGCCAGTCCGGCAAGGGCTGGCTGGTGCGGTCCTCGCCGGCATAGGCGTAGATCAGTTCACCCAGCGTCAGCAGCTGCTCGTCGCACCAGATTCCCACCTGGAAAGTCAGGCTGCTGCGGCCCAGGCGGCTCACCCGCACGCCCAGCTCCAGCCAGTCGTCGAAGTGCGCCGGCGCCAGGTATTCCAGGGTGGTCTTCACCGCGAACAGATCGCCGCCGCCGCGCAGCAGGTCGGCCGGGTAGCTCACGCCCAGGTGGCGGTAGTACTCGGTGGTGGCGACGTCGGCGTAGGTCAGGTAGTTGCCGTTGAAGACGATCCCTTGCGGGTCGACCTCCGACCAGCGCACGCGCAGGCCGTGGAAGAAACGGAAATCGTTGCGTGAAACGGGAGACGCGGCCATGTCAGACAAACTCCTGAAGACCTGTTCGAGGCTGGGTATTCATGGCGTCTGATGAGGCCTCGAACAGGCGGAAAAACACCCGCGAGGATCGCTCCTGGCGGGTGTCTTGATCAGTGGTGCTTGCGGTTGGTGATCAGGGTGCCGACGCCGCTGTCGGTGAAGATCTCCAGCAGCACGGCGTTGGGCACGCGGCCATCGATGATGTGCGCGCTGGTCACGCCGCCCTGCACCGCTTCCAGGGCACAGCGGATCTTCGGCAGCATGCCGCCGTAGATGGTGCCGTCGGCGATCAGTGCGTTGACCTGCTCGGTGGTCAGGCCCGTGAGTACCTGGCCCTGCTTGTCCATCAGGCCGGCGATGTTGGTGAGTAGCATCAGCTTCTCGGCCTTCAGCGCCTCGGCGACCTTGCCGGCCACCAGGTCAGCGTTGATGTTGTAGGACTCGCCATTGGCGCCCACGCCGATCGGCGCGATCACCGGGATGAAGTCGCCCTGCACCAGCATGTTCAGCAGGTCGACGTTGACCCCGGTGACTTCGCCCACATGGCCGATGTCGATGATTTCCGGCGTGGTCATTTCCGGCGTCTGGCGGGTGACGGTGAGCTTCTTCGCGCGGATCAGCTCGGCGTCCTTGCCGGTCAGGCCGATGGCGCTGCCGCCATGACGGTTGATCAGGTTGACGATGTCCTTGTTCACCTGGCCGCCGAGGACCATCTCCACCACGTCCATGGTCTGCGCGTCGGTGACGCGCATGCCATCGATGAAGTGGCTCTCGATCGACAGGCGGCTGAGCAGGTCGCCGATCTGCGGCCCGCCACCATGAACCACCACCGGGTTGATGCCGACGGCTTTCATCAGCACCACGTCGCGGGCGAAGCTGTTCTTCAGCTCGTCCGTCTCCATGGCGTTGCCGCCGTACTTGATCACCAGCGTCTTGCCGACGAACCGGCGGATGTAGGGCAGGGCTTCGGCAAGGACGCGGGCAACCTGGGCGGCGTCATCGCGGCTCTGGGTCATGGTGGGCTCCGGCAAATAGGTCAAAAGGGCAGGCTGAGGGCGGGGTCGACCGCTTTCAGCTGGGTGCGGAACACGTCCTTGATGCGTTCCAGTTCGTCCTGGGTGTCCGCCTCGAAGCGCAGCACCAGCACCGGCGTGGTGTTGGAAGCGCGTACCAGGCCCCAGCCTTTGGGGTAATCCACGCGCACGCCGTCGAGGGTGGTGAGGTTGGCTTCGCCCCACTGGCCGCGGGCCTGCAGCGCCTCGATCAGGGCGAACTTGCCCTCGTCGGTGACGGTGATGTTGATTTCCGGGGTGGAGATGTCCAGCGGGAAGGCGGAGAACACGCGCTCGGCGTCACGCTTGTCCTGGCTGATGATTTCCAGCAGGCGCGCGGCGCTGTAGATGCCGTCGTCGAAGCCGAACCAGCGCTCCTTGAAGAAGATGTGGCCGCTCATCTCGCCAGCGAGCAGCGCGCCGGTTTCCTTCATCTTCTTCTTGATCAGCGAGTGACCGGTCTTCCACATCACCGGACGGCCGCCGTAGCCGCTGATCAGCGAGATCAGGCGACGGGTGCATTTCACGTCGAAGATGATGTCGGCGCCCGGGTTGCGCGAGACCACGTCCTTGGCGAACAGCATCAGCAGGCGGTCTGGGTAGATGATGGTGCCTTCGTTGGTCACCACGCCCACGCGGTCGCCGTCGCCGTCGAAGGCCAGGCCGATGTCGGCGCCGGTTTCCTTGACCTTGGCGATCAGGTCTTCCAGGTTCTCGGGCTTGCCCGGATCCGGGTGGTGATTGGGGAAGGTGCCGTCGACGTCGCAGTACAGCGGGATCACGGTGCAGCCCAGGGCTTCGATCAGCTGCGGGGCGATCACGCCGGCCACGCCGTTGCCGCAGTCCACCACCACTTTCAGCGGCTTGGCCACGGCGATGTCGTCGCGGATCTGCTGGAAGTAGCGCGGCAGGATGTCGAGCTGCTGCACGCTGCCCACGCCGGTGGCCAGGTCGTTGTTCTCGATGCGCTCGCGCAGGGCCTGGATCTGTTCGTTGGCCAGGGTTTCGCCGGCGACGACGATCTTGAAGCCGTTGTAGTTCGGCGGGTTGTGGCTGCCGGTGAGCATCACGCCCGACTTGCCTTCCAGGACGTTGGCCGCGTAGTACAGCACCGGGGTCGGCACCATGCCGATGTCGGTGACGTTGCAGCCGCAATCGAGCAGGCCCTGGATCAGTTGCTGCACCAGCTCGGGACCGGACAGGCGGCCATCGCGGCCGACGCTGACGTTCGGTTCGCCGCGCGCCAGGCTCTCGGAGCCGATGGCTCGACCCACCCAGTAGGCGGTCTCGGCGGTCAGGGTATCGCCGACCACGCCACGGATGTCGTAGGCGCGGAAGATACTGGCGGGCAGTTGCGGGGCTTTAGGCGTGCTCATAGCGGTGGTGTGCTCCAATCCCAGGAGGTCCTGGTCTTCATCAAGTATGTCGATATCCAGAATGTCGGTGTTCTGGAACTGCGGGTCGACCAATGGCGTCTCGGTGGCAGCAGCCGGGGCGCGCGCCGGGCTGGCCACGGGGGCCGGTTGGGCGGGAGCGTCGGCGCTGCTGGCACCGGGGGTTTCGGCTTTGCGACGTGGTTGGCGGGCCAGCGCCTGAGCAACGGCCTGCAGGCTTGGCAGGCTCAGCTCAGGAACTTTGGCAGTGCGTTGGCCGGCGAGTTCCTGAGCGAACTGGCCGAGGGTCTGGGCGTCCTTGTTCACGCGGCGTTGCAGACCGCTCTGCGCGAGATAGGCGCCGAGCAGCGAGCCGGCCAGGGCGAGCAGGGCGGCGAGGCCGAGCAGGACGGGGGAGTAGAGCGGCGCGACCAGGGCCGGGCCGGCGGTGAAGCTGAGTTTCCAGTTGGGATTGCCGCTATTGAGCGGCTGCACTGGAGCCTCGGCGGCCTGGCCGGACTGCAGCAGCACTTGTGCCGGCGAGCTGCCGAATTGCTGGGCCAGTTGCAGTTGGCCGACATCGGCGGGCATCGATGGCAGGCCATTGAGCAGGCGCTGCAGATCGAACACCAGCAGCAGGCTGCCCGGAATCGAATTGTCGGCAGCGCGCAGGGCGGTGGCGCTGTAGACCAGCCAGCGCTGGCCGACCTTGTAGGCCTCCGGGGCAACCACCTGGCCGCTTTCGACGCGGTGCAGCATGTCCAGTACCGCATAGTTGAGCGGGCCGGGGCGCTGGGTGTCCTGCACGGCCTGGCCGCTGGCGTTCAGGTGGACATCCACCAGACCGTCGAGGCGCCATTGCGCAAGGGCCTTTTCCAGTGCGGCGATTCGGCTGGGATCGTTGCTCTGCAGCGTCGGCAGCAGTTCCGGATTGCCGGCGATGGTGCGATTGTCGGCGGCCAGCTGGTTCAGCGACTGGCGCAGGGCGCCGGCCTGGTTTTCCGACCAGGCGCTGGCCAACTGCTGACGATGAACCTGCTCGGCGCTGCCGAACAGGCTGAACCAGAGCAGGGCGCCGGCAGCGGCGACACCGGCAGCGGCGGCGCCCATCGCCGGCACCAGGGGCTTCAGATCGACCTTTGCGGCGGCGGGCGCGCGCTTGCTGGCCTTGCCTGCCGGTACGATCTCCGGCAGGTCACCTGCGTCCTTGGCGGTGCGTTGGAAAAGTTTCATGCAACGTCTCCTCGGCGATTCATCCTGAAGTGAGCGATCAGTGGCTGCCCGAATGCCCGAAACCGCCGGCGCCGCGCTGGGTTTCGTCGAAGGTTTCGACCAGCTCGAAGTGCGCCTGCACCACCGGCACCAGCACCAGTTGCGCGATGCGCTCGCCCACGGCGATGTTGAAGGCGCTCTGGCCGCGGTTCCAGCAGGAGACCATCAGCTCGCCCTGGTAGTCCGAATCGATCAGCCCGACCAGGTTGCCCAGGACGATGCCGTGCTTATGGCCCAGGCCCGAGCGCGGCAGGATCATCGCGGCCAGGCCCGGATCGGCGATGTAGATCGACAGGCCGGTGGGGATCAGCACGGTCTGGCCCGGTTCGAGGACCAGGTCTTCCTTGAGCATGGCGCGCAGGTCGAGGCCGGCGGAACCCGGGGTGGCGTACTGCGGCAACGGGAATTCGTTGCCCAGGCGGGGGTCGAGGATCTTGGCTTGCAGAGAGTGCATTGAGTTCTCAGTGTCGTTTGGTGCGGTCAGCGATGAAGGCGATCAGCTGGCGGGCGATCTTGCCCTTGCTGGTCTGGGCGAACGCAGTTTCGTGCAGCCCGCGGTCGATGACCGTGATGGCGTTCTCTTCACTGTTGAAGCCGATCGACGGATTCGCCACGTCGTTGGCCACGATCAGGTCGAGATTCTTGTCCTTGAGCTTGCGCGAGGCGTACTCGAGCAGGTTCTCGGTCTCGGCGGCGAAGCCGACGCTGAACGGGCGGTCGCTGCGCTGCGCGAGGGTGGCGAGGATGTCCGGGTTGCGTACCAGCTGCAACAGCAGGCCGTCGCCTTTGGTGGGGTCTTTCTTGAGCTTCTGCGACGCGACCACTTCCGGGCGGTAGTCGGCCACGGCGGCGGCGGCGATCAGGATATCCGCCGGCATCGCGGCCTCGCAGGCGGCGAGCATGTCGCGGGCGCTGACCACGTCGACGCGGTTGACCCGGTCGGGCGTGGGCAGGTGCACCGGACCGGTCACCAGGGTCACGCGGGCGCCGGCTTCGGCCGCGGCTTCGGCCAGGGCGAAGCCCATCTTTCCGGAGCTGTGGTTGGTGATGTAGCGCACCGGGTCGATGTTTTCCTGGGTGGGGCCTGCGGTGATCAGTACGTGCTGGCCGGTCAGGTCCTTGAATTCGAAGCAGTCGGCGGCGCGTTGCGCCAGCTCTTCGGCTTCCAGCATGCGGCCGGGGCCGACATCGCCGCAGGCCTGGCTGCCGGCGGCAGGGCCGAAGAAGTGCAGACCGCGCGAGCGCAGCAGTTCGGCATTCACCTGGGTGGCTGGGTCGCGCCACATGGCCTGGTTCATGGCCGGGGCAAGGGCGATCTGCGCGTCGGTGGCGAGCACCAGGGTGGTCAGCAGGTCGTTGGCGATGCCCTGGGCCAGGCGCGCCATCAGATCGGCGGTGGCCGGGGCGATCAGCACCAGGTCGGCCCAGCGGGCCAGCTCGATATGGCCCATGGCCGCTTCTGCTGCGGGGTCGAGCAGGTCCAGGTGCACCGGATGGCCGGACAGCGCCTGGAGGGTAAGCGGGGTGATGAACTCGCGGCCGCCCTGGGTCATCACGACACGCACCTCGGCGCCCTGATCGCGCAGGCGGCGAACCAGTTCGGCGCTCTTGTAGGCAGCGATGCCGCCGCCGACGCCCAGGACGATGCGTTTACGATAGAGCCGCTGCATAGGTCAGCCTTGATTTACGGAAATGGATGACGCGCGCTGAAGCCGGCGACGCCTCCCCAGGCCCCCGGCTGCGCGAAGCGAGGGGGGTAAGATATCACAGCGCCCGCATGGGAACAGCGGGCTGGCGTGACTGGGAGGTCTGGTGAGCATTCGTGATTGGCCCGCGGCGGAGCGCCCGCGGGAGAAACTCCTCGAACGAGGGGCGGCGAGCCTGAGCGACGCCGAGCTGTTGGCCATCTTCCTGCGTACCGGCGTGGCCGGTTGCAGTGCCGTCGACCTGGCGCGGCGGCTGCTGGCCGAGTTCGGCAGCCTGCGCGCGCTGCTGGAGGCCGATCTTGAGTCCTTCTGCGGCCACCTGGGGCTGGGCGTCGCCAAGTTCGTGCAACTGCAGGCGGTGCTGGAAATCGCCCGGCGCCATCTCGCCGAGCAACTGAGCCGCGACTCGGCGCTGGAAAGCCCGCAGGCGGTGCGCGACTTCCTCAAGGCGCGGCTGCGCCACGAGCCCCACGAGGTGTTCGCCTGCCTGTTCATGGACAACCGCCACCGTGTGCTGAGTTTCGAGGTGCTGTTCCACGGCTCCATCGACAGCGCCAGCGTCTATCCCCGGCAGATCGTGAAGCGCGCGCTGGCGCACAATGCGGCCGCGCTGATCCTCACCCACAACCACCCCTCGGGCATCTGCGAGCCGAGCCAGTCCGACCGCCTGCTGACCCGGCGCATCGTCGATGCGCTGGCGCTGATCGACGTGCGCGTGCTCGATCACTTCATCGTCGGCGATGGTGAGCCGCTGTCGATGGCCGAGTACGGTTGGCTGTAGCTGCCGTACTCGACTCAAGTGGTCAGAAGGTGATCCTGGAGTAGTCCTGGCGGCCGAACGGACTCACCGCATAACCCTTCACGTCCTTGCGGGTGATGGCCGAGGCCGTCGGGTGGGCCAGCGGCAGCCACAGCGCCTGGTCGTGGATGATCTGCTGCGCCTGGTGATACAGCTCGCTGCGCTTGGCCTGGTCGGCCAGCGTCTTGCCCTGGCTGATCAGGCCGTCGAGCTTCTCGTCGCAGTAACGGGCGAAATTGAGTCCGGACTTGACGCTGGCGCAGGAGAATTGCGGGGTGAGGAAGTTGTCCGGGTCGCCATTGTCACCGGCCCAGCCCATGAACAGCAGGTCGTGCTCGCCGGCCTTGGCGCGGCGGATCAGCTCGCCCCATTCGATGACGCGGATTTCCGCCTGGATGCCGACCTTCGCCAGGTCCGACTGCAGTAGTTGCGCGCCGGTGCTGGGGTTGGGGTTGAGCAGGCTGCCGGAGGGGCGGGTCCAGATGGTGGTCTTGAAGCCGTCCTTCAGCCCGGCCTCGGCCAGCAGGGCACGGGCCTTGTCCGGAGCGTACGGGTAGCCGGGGATGTCCTTGGCGTAGCTCCAGGTGTTCGGCGGGTAGACGCCCTCGGCGGGAATGGCGCTGCCGGCGAAGACCGCCTGCAGGTAGCTGCGCTTGTCGAAGGCCAGGTTGATCGCCTGGCGCACCTTGGAGTTGTCCAGCGGCGCGTGCTGGCTGTTGATGCCGACGAAGGCGGTCATGAAGGCCGGGGTCTGCACCACCTTCAGGTCGGCATTCTTGGCGGCCGCCTCGACGTCCACCGGCTTGGGCGACAGGGCGATCTGGCATTCGCCCTGCTTGAGCTTCTGGATGCGCACGGCGGCGTCCGGGGTGATGGCGAACACGAGGCTATCCACCGCCGGCTTGCCGCCGAAGTATTCGGCGTTGGCGGCGTAACGCACCACGGCGTCCTTCTGGAAGCGCTTGAAGACGAAGGGGCCGGTGCCGATCGGCTGGGCGTTGAGCTTCTCCGGCGTGCCGGCCTTCATCAACTGGTCGGCGTACTCGGCGGAATAAATAGAGGCGAAGCCCATGCTCAGCATCGGCAGGAAGGTGGCGTCCGGGTGGTTCAGGGTGAAGCGCACATGCTGCGCGTCGACCTTCTCCACGGCTTTCACCAGGCTTGGCAGCTGCATCGACTGGGCATGGGGGAAGCCGCTCTGCGCCACCTTGTGCCAGGGCTGCGCGGGGTCGAGCATGCGCTGGAAGCTGAACACCACGTCGTCGGCATCCAGCGTGCGGCTGGGCTTGAAGTAGTCGGTGCGATGGAACTTCACCGCGCCGCGCAGCTGGAAGTCATAGGTCAGGCCATCGGCGGAAACCGTCCAGCGCTCGGCCAGGCTCGGGACCAGTTCGCCGCGGCGGGCGTCGAAGTCCACCAGGCGGTTCATCAGCACGTCGGCCGAGGCGTTGGTGGTGGTCAGCGAGTTGTACTGGACCACATCGAAACCTTCGGGGCTGGCTTCGGTGCAGACGCTCAGCGAGGCGGCGCTGGCAAGGGCCGGGGCAATCAGCAGGGCAAGCAGGGCGAGACGCATGACGGACTCCGTGTGAGCTGGCAAGATGCCCATCCGCGAGGCTGGGCGGGTCATGCAAGGCTGATGGCAGCCTCGAAGGAGCTACCCTAGACCAAGCCGCCGCCCGTCACAACGATGACAGGCGACGAACGGCAGCAGTGCCACGCCCCACGGGGGCTGGCGTCCGCTTCCCGGAGTGGTGCTCGCCCTTGCAGCGCGAAGTGTCTTTCTGATATAAAGCTGCGCTCTTTTCTGGGGCCCTGCTCTGATCTTGCGACCCGATCGCGGCGATGTGGCAGTTAAGACCCCGGTGAAACTGAGAATCCAATTGAGTTAAGCAGCCAACCCATGCCGGGTTTGGCATGTGGTTTACAGAGGGCTGAGCCATGTCGAGAGTTTGCCAAGTGACCGGTAAGGGTCCGGTTACCGGGAACAACATTTCCCACGCACACAACAAAACCCGCCGCCGTTTCCTGCCGAACCTGCAGCACCACCGTTTCTGGGTTGAGTCCGAGAAGCGCTTCGTGCGTCTGCGCGTTTCCGCCAAAGGCATGCGTATCATCGACAAGCGTGGCATCGAGGCCGTTCTGAACGACCTGCGCGCCCGCGGCGAAAAATTCTAAGGAGCACCGTCATGCGCGAACTGATCCGTCTGGTGTCCAGCGCCGGTACCGGCCACTTCTACACCACCGACAAGAACAAGCGTACCAAGCCTGAGAAAATCGAGATCAAGAAATACGATCCGGTTGTTCGCAAGCACGTGATCTACAAGGAAGCCAAGATCAAGTAATTGATCTTCGCCCTTGTGAAGAAACCCGCCCCTCGTGGCGGGTTTTTTCTTGCCCGCAGTTTGCCCATCCGGGCGGCGGGCACAAAAAAGCCCGCCGATTGGCGGGCTTTTTCACATCTGGCCGATCAGGCCTTCTGCTCGAAGATCACGTAGACCTTGCGGCAGGGCTCCAGCACTTCCCAGGTGCCCTGGAAGCCGGCCGGGATGACGAAGCGGTCGCCCACGCGCACGGTCTTGGCGCCGCCGTCGGTATCGCGGATCACCGACACGCCCTGGAGGATCTCGCAGTATTCGTGCTCGGTGTAGCTGACGTTCCAGTGGCCCGGCTCGCCTTCCCAGATGCCGACGTTGAACTGGCCGCAGGGGCTGGCGTAGTGGTTGCGCACGTTCTGCGCCGGGTCGCCCTTGATGATGCGCTCCGGGGCGGGGCGGTAGTGTTCCGGGGCGGTGGTGGCCTGGGCGAAATCGACGATCTGATCGACTTTCATGACGGTCTCGATTCTTGTGTGTTGTTGGCGAGCGGGGCGCCTGCACGGTGGGCGCCGTTGGATATTCCGTTCGGTGCCGACTATGAAAGACCTTCGAGCACCGATCGGAGGGGAGTCTATGTTTAATAAAACGAACGTGACAAGGCTGTTTTGCCGTCTAGTGTAAAAAATATTGAAAATTACCGCCCTCCGGTTTAGGGTGGCGGACAGCATGCGTTTGCTCCGCCTTGCGGAATATTTGACAGCGCGCCCGCACCGGGCGCCTGGACCTTAGATAAGTACATTAATAAGAGGACACGTTGTCATGGGTACCCTCACTCGCGCCGATTGGGAAGCTCGCGCCAAGGATCTGAAGATCGAAGGCCGCGCCTTCGTCAACGGTGAATACGTCGCCGCCGTCTCCGGCGACACCTTCGATTGCATCAGCCCGGTGGACGGCCGCTTCCTGACCAAGGTCGCCAGCTGTGATCTGGCCGATGCCGAACGTGCCGTGCAGGTTGCCCGTGCCGCCTTCGACTCCGGCGTGTGGTCGCGCATGGCGCCGGCCCAGCGCAAGAAGGTGATGATCCGCTTCTCCGAGCTGCTGCTTGCCAACGCCGAAGAGCTCGCCCTGCTGGAAACCCTGGACATGGGCAAGCCGATCAGCGACTCGCTGAGCATCGACGTGAACAGCGCCGCCAACAGCCTGCGCTGGAGCGGTGAAGCGATCGACAAGATCTACGACGAAGTCGCCGCCACCGCCCACAACGAACTGGGTCTGGTGACCCGCGAGCCGGTAGGCGTGGTCGCTGCCATCGTGCCGTGGAACTTCCCCCTGCTGATGACCTGCTGGAAACTCGGCCCGGCGCTGTCCACCGGTAACTCGGTGATCTTGAAGCCCTCTGAGAAGTCCCCGCTGACCGGCATCCGCATCGCCCAGCTGGCCATCGAGGCCGGCATCCCGAAAGGCGTGTTCAACGTCCTGCCGGGCTTCGGCCACACCGTGGGCAAGGCCCTGGCCCTGCACATGGACGTCGACACCCTGGTGTTCACCGGTTCGACCAAGATCGCCAAGCAGCTGATGGTCTACGCCGGCGAATCGAACATGAAGCGCGTCTGGCTGGAAGCCGGCGGCAAGAGCCCGAACATCGTCTTTGCTGACGCGCCGGACCTGAAGGCCGCCGCCGAAGCCGCTGCCAGCGCCATCGCCTTCAACCAGGGCGAAGTCTGCACCGCCGGCTCCCGCCTGCTGGTGGAAAAGTCGATCAAGGCCGAGTTCGTGCCGATGGTCGTCGAAGCCATCAAGGCCTGGAAGCCGGGCAACCCGCTGGACCCGGAAACCAACGTCGGTGCGCTGGTCGACACCACCCAGATGAACAACGTGCTGAGCTACATCCAGGCGGGCCACGACGACGGCGCCAAGCTGGTGGCCGGCGGCAAGCGCACCCTGGAAGAGACCGGCGGCACCTACGTCGAGCCGACCATCTTCGACGGCGTGACCAACGCCATGCGCATCGCCCGTGAAGAGATCTTCGGCCCGGTGCTGTCGGTCATCGAGTTCACCGATGCCGAGGAAGCCGTACGCATCGCCAACGACACCCCGTACGGCCTGGCCGCCGCGGTGTGGACCAGCGACCTGTCCAAGGCGCACCTGACCGCCAAGGCGCTGCGCGCCGGCAGCGTGTGGGTGAACCAGTACGACGGCGGCGACATGACCGCGCCGTTCGGTGGCTTCAAGCAGTCCGGCAACGGCCGCGACAAGTCGCTGCACGCGTTCGACAAGTACACTGAATTGAAAGCCACCTGGATCAAACTCTAAGGACGGTTCGTAGGGGCTGCGCGTCGGCCATGCTGCGTTGAGAACGAATTTTGGCTGCTCATTTACAGAAGTAAACTCCGCACCAAAATTCGCTCTCGCCTTGCCTGGCTCTAGCTCGCGCCCTCCGTGGCGAACTTGGCGATTCAAATGTTTTTAGGTCGGCCCCGCTCGGGGCCGCTCTGACAAGAGCCAAACCTGCGGCCGGGTTTCCTTTGGGAAGCCCGGCCGTTTTGCATTGCGCATCGGGCGTCTTCACTGGCCCGGAGTGCGCTCCGGATGGAACAGGAGAAAGACAATGCGTTGGGGTGCTTATTCTGCGGTCTGCCTGTCGGTCATCAGCATCGGCCTGGCCCTCGGATTGACCATGCCGCTGGTATCGCTGCGCCTCGATGGCTGGGGCTACGGCAGCTTCGCCATCGGCGTGATGGCGGCGACGCCCGCCGCCGGTGTGCTGCTCGGCGCCATGCTCGCCGGCCGGCTCGCGGCGCGTTTCGGTACGCCGCGGCTGATGCAGCTGTGCCTGATTTCGGGAGCCTTCTCGGTCGGCCTGCTGGCGCTGCTGCAGAGCTATCCGATCTGGCTGGTCCTGCGCCTGCTGATCGGCGTGCAACTGACCGTGGTGTTCATTCTCGGCGAGAGCTGGATCAATCAGCTGGCCATCGAGAAATGGCGCGGTCGCCTGGTCGCCCTGTATGGCACCGGCTATGCGCTGAGCCAGCTGTCCGGTCCGGTGCTGCTGACCTTCATCGGTACCGACGACGACCGCGGCTTCTGGTTCGCCGTGTGCCTGCTGATCGGCGGCTCCCTGCTGTTGCTGGGCCGTGGCGGCGCGCCCAAGGTCGACCCGCACAGTGCCTCCGGGCGCGGGCTGTTCGGTTTCTGCGCCAAGCTGCCGGCGATCGCCTGGGCGGTGGTGCTGTTTGCCGGCTTCGAGGCGATGATCCTCACCCTGCTGCCGGTCTACGGCGTGCAACAGGGCTTCACCCAGGCGGTGGCGCTGGCGATGGTCAGCACGGTGGTGGTCGGCGATGCGCTGCTGCAATTGCCGATTGGCTGGCTGGCCGACCGCATCTCCCGGCAGACGCTGTTCAAGGGCTGCGGCACGGTGCTGCTGGCGAGCAGCCTGGGCATTCCGCTGCTGCTGCACAGCCCGGCGATCTGGCCGATTCTTGTGTTGTTCGGTGCCAGTGCAGGTGGGCTGTTCACCCTGTCGCTGATCCTCATCGGCGAGCGCTACCGGGACGACGCCCTGGTGCGCGCCAACGCCCACATCGCCCAGCTCTGGGGCATCGGCTGCCTGATCGGTCCGCTGGCCACGGGCGCCGCCAGCCAGTGGATCAGCGGTCATGCGCTGCCGATGGTGATGGCGCTGGGGGCGGCGGGTTTCGTCGTGCTGGTGTCCTTCCGCGGCCTGCCGCCGGTGATGCAGGCGACCGACGCCGAGCTGCAGCAGGAGCGCTCCTAGAGCATCTTCTCCAGCCCGATGGCGCCGGCGATCCAGGCATTGAAGCGGCGCCACAGGCTGCCCGGCTCGTGGTGCCGGGTATGGCGCTCGCCGTCGCGCTCGTTGACCCAGACCAGGCGGGGCGGACTGCTGTTGCGGTCGATCTTCACCTGGTAGCTGACGTTCGGCGACATGCCGGCCAGCGCCAGGCCACGCACCTGTTCGGCCAGCTCCGGGCTGTCGACTATGACCCCGACCTCGGTGTTCCACAGCACCGAGCGCGGGTCGAAGTTCAGCGAGCCGACGAACACCCGCCGGCGATCGAAAACCGCCGCCTTGCTGTGCAGGCTGGCGTTGCTGGAGCCACGCACCATCCAGGGCGCACCATCGATGCGTCGGTCCGGTTGGGCACGCAGTTCGTAGAGCTTCACCCCGTGTTCCAGCAGGGCCATGCGATACGGCGCATAGCCGGCATGCACGGCGGGTACGTCGGTGGCTTCCAGCGAGTTGGTCAGCAGGCGCACGCTGACGCCCTGGTCGGCGCGTCGGGTCAGGTAGTCGAGCCCGGCGCGGGTGGGCACGAAGTACGCCGAGACCAGGATCAGCTCGTGGGACACCCCGTCGAACAGCGGCTCGAGCTGGGTGCTCAGCATCTGGCCGGGCCTGGGCTCGTCCTGGTTGAGCACCTTCAGCGGGTCGTCCCAGACGGCGCGGGACGGCGCCCACACCAGATCGTCCAGCCAGTTGTCCAGGTGTGGCCGGTTGCTGTTGCGGTTGAGCCGCGCGATATAGCCCGAGCGCTTGACCCGCGCACGCTCCAGGTAGCGGTCGAGCCGGCGCCTCATGCGGTCCAGCTCGACCTTGTCCGGCCGGTCCCACAGATAGTCGTCGATGGGCCGGCTCAGGGCGCTGTTCCAGTACTGGTCGAAGCTCAGCCCGAGCGACTGGGCGATCGGCCCGACACCGAGCAGGTCGAGGTCGCTGAAGTTCATCTCGGCCTTGGCGTCGAAGTACTCATCCCCCAGGTTGCGGCCGCCGACGATGGCCACGCTGTCGTCCGCCAGCCACAGCTTGTTGTGCATGCGCCGGTGCTGCTCGGAGAGATTGAGCAGGCGCCCCATGTTGCGGGTGATGCCGGTGCTGCGGCCCAGGTGCAGCGGGTTGAACAGGCGGATCTGGATGTTCGGGTGGGCGGCGAGGGTGCCCAGCTCGTAGTCCCAGCCGTCGCTGCTGGTGTCGTCGATCAGCACGCGCACGCGCACGCCCCGGTCGGCGGCGTGCAGCAACTCGCGGATCAGCGCGCGGGTGGTGAGGCCGTCGTGGACGATGTAGTACTGGATGTCGAGGCTGCGCTGGGCCTTGCGGATCAGCTCGGCGCGGGCGAGGAAGGCGTCGACGCTGGAGGCCAGCAGGTGGAATCCCGACTCCCCCGGATGCGCGGCGGCACGTTCGCGCACCGCACTGTCCAGCGCGGTCCCTTGCGCGGAGAGGGTGTGCGACGGGGTGGGCGGCGGCGCGCTGGCGCAACCACCAAGGAGCAGCAAGGCCAGCAGCAACAGGCGTGAAAGCAAGAAAGGGTCTCCGACAGGCCGCCCGGGGCGGACTGCCGGAGATTCTAGCCGTTGCTCGCTGCAGGTGGTCAGCTGGACAGGGCTTCCTTGAAGCGATACCAGGCCATGCCCAGGGCCAGCAGCGGCGAACGCAGCAGCTTGCCGCCGGGGAAGGTGATGTGTGGGACCTTGGCGAACAGCTCGAAACCGCTGCTGTGCTGGCCGGCGATGGCTTCGGCGAGCAGCCGGCCGGCCAGGTGCGTGGCGTTCACCCCGTGGCCGGCATAGGCCTGGGCGAAGTACACGTTGGGCTGGTCGGGCAGGCGGCCGATCTGCGGCAGGCGGTTGGCGCCGATGCCGATCATGCCGCCCCACTGGTAGTCGATGCGCACGTTGGCCAGGTGCGGGAACACCTTGAGCATCTTCGGCCGCATGTAGGCCGCGATGTCCGCCGGGTCGCGGCCCGAATAGTGGCAGGCGCCGCCGAACAGCAGGCGGTTGTCGGCCGAGAGGCGGTAGTAGTCGAGCGCCACGCGCTGGTCGCACACCGCCATGTTCTGCGGCAGCAGCGCATGGGCCTGCTCGGCGGAGAGTGGCTCGGTGGCGATCACGTAGCTGCCGGCGGGCAGCACCTTGCCGTCGAGGTAGGGGTTCAGGCCGTTCTGGTAGGCGTTGCAGGCGATCACCAGGGTCTTGGCAAGCACGCTGCCACCGGCGGTGCGCACGCGCACTTCGCGGCCGTAGTCGATCGCGATCACCTTGGCGTTCTCGAACAGGCGCACGCCCAGGCTCTGCGCCACGGCGGCCTCGCCGAGGGCGAGGTTGAGCGGGTGCAGATGGCCTGAGCCCATGTCGACCATGCCGCCGACATAGAGGTCGGAGCCGACGATGGAGCGCATTTCCTCTTTCGGGATCATGCGTAGTTCGTGGCGGTAGCCGAGGCCCTTCAGTTCATCGAAATCTTCCTGGAAGCCTTCGACGTCGGAAGGCTTGTTGGCGAGGTCGCAGTAGCCCCAGGTCAGGTCGCAGTCGATAGCGTACTGCTCGACGCGGCGGCGGACGATTTCTACCGCTTCCAGGCCCATCAGCTTGAGTTGGCGCACGCCGTCGGCGCCAATCACCGGTTCGAACTGCTCGACGCCGTGGCCGACGCCGCGGATCAGTTGCCCGCCATTGCGCCCGCTGGCGCCCCAGCCGATCTGGTGGGCCTCCAGCAGCACCACCGAGAGACCGCGATCGGCCAGCTCGATGGCGGTGTTCAGCCCGGAGAAGCCGCCACCGATGATGCACACGTCCGCCTTTTCCTCGCCGGCCAGGGGCGGCACTTCGATGCGCCGGTTGGCGCTCGCGGCGTAGTAGGAAGGGGCGTGATGGTCGGTGTGCACCGGCTGGTGAACGCGGGCGTTCATGTGCGATATCCTGATTTTTGTGTTGTTAAAATTTTACGCAGGATAAACGCCGACTTCCCGCCACGCCAAGAGCTGGAGCCGTAAAAAGAGCCCGAACGTTGTAAAAGTTCGGCAGATTGCCGCGATCAGCCAGAATTCAATCCGGAATCGGCAGAGTCAGGCTTTCTTTCACCTCTTCCATGACGATGTAGCTCTTGGATTCGCGCACGTGCGGCAGCTTGAGCAGGATGTCGCCCAGCAGTTTGCGGTAGGAGGCCATTTCCGAGATGCGCGCCTTCACCAGGTAGTCGAAGTGGCCCGATACGAGGTGGCACTCCAGCACGTGGGGCAGCTTGAGCACCGAGCGGCGGAAGTCCTCGAAGGTATCGCCGGACTTGTAGTCCAGGCTGATCTCGACGAACACCAGCAGGCTGGCCTTGAGGTACTGCGGATTGAGGCGGGCGTTGTAGCCCATGATGATCCCCTCGCGTTCCAGTCGCCGCACCCGCTCGGTGCAGGGCGTGGTGGAGAGGCCGACCCGCTCGCCCAGTTCGGTGAAGGAGATGCGACCCTCCTCCTGCAGGATGCGCAGGATGTTGCGATCGATCTTGTCCAGTTCGCGGCGGCTTTGATGCTGGGTTCTCATCGGAATGACTCGGAGGTCGGCCTTGGGGGAATATCGGCAATATAGTCGGTTGTGCAGGGAATATCACTGGCAACGCTTGAACTTCCGCCGCTCGTTGGCCAGCCTGTACACCTATTGCTCCCGCCGCAAGGCGCGGAGCCAGACGTTTTTCCCGGAGCCTGGCATGTCGCTACCGCGCCTGCGCACTGTCCTTCTGCTGCTGTTGCTGATCCTGGCGCTGGCTGCGGGCGGCCTGTGGCTGGCCGTGCCGCGGGTGCTGGCCGGCGCCGGCGTGAGTATCGAGCAGTGGCAGGGCCTGGGCATTTCGCGCGCGGGGTTGCTGCTGGAGCACCTGGCGTTGCAGCGGCAGACCCCGGAGGGCGGGCGGATCGCGGTTCGCCTGGAGCAACTGATACTGGGCTGGCCGCAGCATGCGGACGGCCGCTGGCGGCTGGCGGAGGTCTCGGTCGAAAGCGTCGACGTGCGGCAGTGGCCGGACGCGCTGGCGACAGAGAGCGACGGTGCGTTGCCCGCGCCGGAACAACTGGCGCGCTGGCTGGCGCTGCTGCCCGGCCGTCTGGCCCTGGAGCGGGTGAGCGTCGAGCTGCCCTGTGCTCGCCAACAGCGCTGCACGCTGAACGGCAGCGCGCACTGGGAACAACTGCAGGGTGGTGCCGCCGCCCTGGGCGGGGAGCTGCGCCAGGGCGGCCAGCAGTTGGCTTTCAACGGACTGCTGCAGCCCGGCGAGGGGCAATGGCGCCTGCAGCTGGACAGTTTTCTGGATAACCAGTCGCTGCTGTCCCTGCAATCCAGCTGGGCGCCGGCCAGCCGTCAGTTGTCCGGAACCCTGGCCAGCCCGGCCGTGCCGCCGATCCAGGCGGTGCGCAACTGGCTGGGCATGTGGCTGCCGACCCCCAACCTGCCGCTGCCGATCCCCGAAGCCGGGCGCCTGCGCCTGAGCTGGGACACCACCCTGGCCGGTGATGCCGCCTGGCCGGACTGGCCGGGACTGCGTGATGGCCGGGGCAACGTCGACCTTGCCCTGCAGCTCTCCCAGCCATGGCCGCTGCCCGGCCTGGGCAACCTGCAGGGGGACCTGCGGCTGGTCGCCGACGCCGGTGAAAAAGGCTGGCGGCCCTCCGTGGTCGGCGGCGATCTGCGCTTGTCCGATCTCTATGGCGACTGGCTGCAGACGCTGCCGGTCGGACTGCGCCCGGCACGTTTGACGCTGCACCTGGAGCCCGGCGTGGACGATGAAGCCGGCAGCGTGCGGGCCGATCTGCGCGCCATGGGTGCCGCCGATCTGCGCCTGCGCTCGCGTGTGGCTTTGCTGGAAGCCACGCCGTTGGCGCTGCAATTGAATGAAGCACGGCTGGAGGGCAAGGTCCCGCATCTGGAGCTGGCCGGCGTGCGCGCGGACAACAGCCGCGTCGCTCTGAGTTTCGATGGCCGCGTGGATGAGCAGTCGGCGACCCTGGCCTTCGCCGCCGGCCCGCAACTGCAAGTCGGCAGCCTGAATGGGCCGCAAGGGCTCAGGATCAGCAAGTTCAGTGCGACCCTCGGCAAAGGTGCCTTCAACCTGGCGTACCCCGCTGACATGCCGTTGGCTCTGCAACTGGCCGCGCCGCTGCAACTGGCGTTGGGCGAGCTGCGCCAGGCGCACCTCAAGACGCTGGCCTGGAGCGCCAAGGGCGACCTGTCCGTCAGCCTCGATGCCCAGCAGTTCAAGGGTCAGCTGCAGAACGGCGGCGGACTTGACGCAAGGGTCGACCTGACCAACGCCGTCGGCAAGGGCCTGAGCCTGGGCGCGCGCCTGCCGGAATTTTTCCTGCGCACCGGCAACCCGCTGGAAAAGTCGCTGGCCGACTGGCCGCCGCTGCTCAGCCTGAACAACGGCAAGGCAAGCCTGGACCTGAACTGGCGCCAGCCGCCGGGCAGCGCGCCGCAGAACCTCGACCTGGACCTGCGCGGACAGGGGCTCGAAGGCGTCTACGACCGCAGCGAAGTCCACGGGCTCGACCTGCAGGCGAAGGTCGACCTGAAAGGCTCGCAGCTGGAGCTGCAATTGCCTCAGCTGAAGGTTGCCGCGCTCAACCCCGGCGTGACCCTGGGGCCGCTGTCGCTGCAGGGCAGCTACAAGGCATCGCTGAAGGCCCCGATGGCCGGCCATGTCGATTGGCAGCAGGCGGAGCTGGCGCTGTTCAATGGTCGCGCCTGGCTACCGGCGGGCGCGGTGGATCTTTCCGCGCCGGGCCAGGGTCAGATGCTCAGGCTGGAAGGCCTGTCGCTGGAAGCGATCCTCAAGGCCTATCCCGCCGAAGGGTTGACCGGCAGCGGGACCCTCGACGGCACCCTGCCGCTGCGCCTGGAGAAGGGCAAACTGAATATTCACGGCGGGCAGGTCGCGGCGCGCGAGCCGGGTGTGTTGCAGTTCCGCTCGGAAAAGATCCGCTCGCTGGGCCAGAGCAATCCGGCCATGCAGTTGCTGGCGACCGCCATCGACGATTTTCGCTACGACAAGCTCTCCAGCACGGTGGATTATGATGACAGCGGCAAGCTGCTGCTCGCCCTGAGCCTGAGCGGGCGCAACCCCGCGCTGGAACAGGGCCGGCCGATCAACCTCAACGTCAACCTGGAGGAGAACGTGCCCAAGCTGCTCACCAGCCTGCAACTGAGCGACCGGGTCAGCGACACCATCCGCAAGCGCGTGCAGGAACGCCTGCGCAATGACCCGGCCGCCGCGCCATGACCGCAAGGAGAACCCCGATGCGCCTCCGCGCCTTACTGCCTTTCCTGCTCCTGACGGGCCTCGCCCAGGGTTGCACACCCACCGTGCAACTGGCGGCGCCCAAGGAGCCGATCAATATCAACCTCAACGTGAAGATCGAGCACGAGATCTACATCAAGGTCGACAAGGCGCTCGACGGCATCATCAACGAAAACAGCGGCCTGTTCTGAGAAGGAGCCTTTTCATGAGATTGCACCGCAAACTGGGCGCCGCGCTGGTCGCCCTCTGCCTCAGCCTGCCGGTCATGGCGATGAGTCTGGAGCAGGCCATGTCCGCCCTCGGCGGCGCCAAGTCCCAGGGCCTGGTCGGCGAGCAGGCCGACGGCTACCTGGGCGTCGTCAGCAACAGCGGGCAGGCCGCCGACATCGCCGCGCAGATCAACGCCGCGCGTCGCGCCGAGTACCAGAAGGTCGCCAGCCAGAGCGGCGCCACGCTCAAGGACGTGGAAAGCCTGGCCGGCAAGAAGGCGATCGAGCGTACGCCGTCCGGGCAGTACGTGCAGGTCAACGGCCAGTGGGTGCGCAAGTAGGCATCCCAAGGGAATTTCCCTGCTTGTCACTGCTCGCGGCGACAAGCAGGGGGATGGCCGGCGGAAGCAGCTAAATCGTGCTGGGGGAATCTTGCGCGAGAGAAATTCCGGCAGATTGATAGTTGTTCGATATTTCTTCCTGTTCTGGTGAAATTTTCGCCAGATCCTCGACCATTCGGTCTCGGGTGAAAACACCCTTATCCTGGTGGATGTCCCTCCGCTAAACCGAGTTTTACCAGGATTTTTCGTCAAATACCGCATAGCAAACAGTGAATATCGCTGAGCGGGACTTCCTATACTGCGCGCATCTACGTTCAGAATAAAAAACGTCCGTGTCCCTGACGCGGCGTGGGAGGCAAAAATGCGTGTTCTGGTGCTTGGCAGCGGTGTGATCGGTACCGCCAGTGCTTACTATCTCGCCCGTGCCGGCTTCGAAGTGGTCGTCGTCGACCGCCAGCCTGGTCCGGCCCTGGAAACCAGCTTCGCCAACGCCGGCCAGGTCTCCCCTGGCTATGCCTCGCCCTGGGCCGCCCCGGGCATCCCGCTGAAAGCCATGAAGTGGCTGATGCAGACCCACGCGCCCCTGGCCATCAAGCTGACCGGCGACCCGAGCCAGTACGCCTGGATGTGGCAGATGCTGCGCAACTGCAACGCCAAGAGCTATGCGGTGAACAAGGAGCGCATGGTGCGTCTGTCCGAGTACAGCCGCGACTGCCTCGACGAACTGCGCGCCGAGACCGGCATTTCCTACGAAGGCCGCTCCCTGGGCACCACCCAGCTGTTCCGCACCCAGGAGCAGCTCGACGCCGCCGCCAAGGACATCTCGGTCCTGGAAAGCACCGGCGTTCCCTATGAAGTGCTGGATCGCGCCGGCATCGCCCGCGTCGAACCGGCCCTGGCCAAGGTGGCCGACAAGCTGGTCGGCGCCCTGCGCCTGCCGAACGACCAGACCGGCGACTGCCAGATGTTCACCACCAAGCTGGCCGAGATGGCCAAAGCCCTGGGCGTGGAATTCCGCTTCGGCCAGGACATCCAGCGCCTGGACTTCGCCGGCGACCGCATCAACGGCGTCTGGGTCGATGGCCAGCTGGTCACCGCCGACCGCTACGTGCTGGCACTGGGCAGCTACTCGCCGCAGATGCTCAAGCCGCTGGGCATCAACGCCCCGGTCTACCCGCTCAAGGGCTACTCGCTGACCGTGCCGATCACCAACCCGGACATGGCGCCGACCTCGACCATCCTCGACGAGACCTACAAGGTCGCGATCACCCGTTTCGACCAGCGCATCCGCGTTGGCGGCATGGCGGAAATCGCCGGCTTCGACCTGTCGCTGAACCCGCGTCGCCGCGCCACCCTGGAAATGATCACCACCGACCTGTACCCGGAAGGCGGTGACGTCAGCAAGGCCGAGTTCTGGACCGGCCTGCGCCCGGCGACCCCGGATGGCACCCCGATCGTCGGTGCCACCCGCTACCGCAACCTGTTCCTCAACACCGGCCACGGCACCCTGGGCTGGACCATGGCTTGCGGCTCGGGTCGCTACCTCGCCGACCTGATGGCGAAGAAGCGCCCGCAGATCAGCACCGAAGGTCTGGACATTTCCCGCTATGGCGATGCCTCGGAGGCCCAGAATGGCCATCCTGCGCCTGCACACTGATCAGCGGATGAGCCAGGTCGTCACCCACAATGGCACGGCGTACCTCGCCGGCCAGGTGGCGGACGATCTCTCCGCTGGCGTCGAACAGCAGACCCGCGAGGTCCTGGCCAGCATCGAGCGCCTGCTCGACGAGGCCGGCACCGACAAATCGCGGATCCTTTCGGCAACCATCTACCTGAAGGACGTCGCGGCCGACTTCGCCGGCATGAACGGCGTCTGGGACCAGTGGGTCCCGCAGGGCTGCGCCCCGGCCCGCGCCACCGTCCAGGCGGCGCTGTGCTACCCGGAGATCCTCGTCGAGATCTCCATCGTCGCCGCACTGCCCTGATTGTTTTTTGCGTGGCCCGGCCGTAGCGCCGGGTTTTTTTCGCTCGTTTTCTTCGCGTCTGTTTCAACCTAAAAAGAGAGTCTCGCCATGCGTCCCGCCCGTGCCCTGATCGATCTTGCCGCCCTGCGCCACAATTACCGCCTGGCCCGTGAAGTCAGCGGCGCCCGAGCGCTGGCGGTGGTCAAGGCCGATGCCTACGGTCATGGTGCAGTGGTCTGCGCCCGGGCCCTGGAAGGTGAGGCCGATGGTTTTGCCGTGGCCTGCATCGAGGAAGCGCTGGAGCTGCGCGAAGCGGGTATCCGCGCGCCGATCCTGCTGCTGGAAGGTTTCTTCGAGGCCAGCGAGCTGGAACTGATCGACGCCCATGATTTCTGGTGCGTGGTGCACTCGGGCTGGCAGCTGGAGGCCCTCGAGCGCGCCCGCCCGAGCAAGCCGCTCACCGTGTGGCTGAAGATGGACTCGGGCATGCACCGCGTCGGCTTCTTCCCGCAGGACTATGCCGCCGCGCTGGCGCGCCTGAAGGCGCTGCCCCACGTGGCCAAGGTCGTGCTGATGAGCCACTTCGCCCGTGCCGACGAGCTGGACTGCCCGCGCACCGGGGAGCAGGTCGCCGCCTTCCAGGCCGTGCGCGAAGCCGCGGGCCTTGGCCATGAGGTCAGCCTGCGCAATTCCCCCGGCATCCTCGGCTGGTCCGACGTGCCCAGCGACTGGGTGCGCCCCGGCATCATGCTCTACGGCGCCACTCCGTTCGAACAGGCGCACCCGCTGGCCGACCAGCTGCGCCCGGTGATGACCCTGGAATCCAAGGTCATCAGCCTCCGCGAACTGCCCGCCGGTGAGCCAGTGGGCTACGGTGCGCGCTTCGTCGCCGACCGTCCGGTGCGCGTGGGCGTGGTCGCCATGGGCTATGCCGACGGCTACCCGCGCCATGCGCCGGACGGCACGCCGGTGTTCATCGACGGCAAGCCCAGCCGCATCATCGGCCGCGTGTCGATGGACATGCTCACCGTGGACCTGACCGACCTGCCGCAAGCCGGCCTGGGCAGCCGCGTCGAACTCTGGGGGCCGAACGTTCCCGCCAGCCAGCTCGCCGCGCTCTGCGGCAGCATTCCCTACCAGCTGTTCTGCAACCTCAAGCGCGTGCCGCGGGTCTATAGCGGCGAGTGACGGATACCGTCCGTAAAGTTTGCGCAGGATCGACAGCCGATCTGTTGTAAATACTGAACGGTGTTGCCATGATACGTGGCACTTGGAACCCGCTCGGCTCAAGCCGTTGGCGGGTTCTGCCTTTCAGCGCCTGCCTGAACACAAGAATAAGGAGGACCCCACCCTTGGACGTCGGTGCTCGTCTGCAAGCCATCCGTAAGCTCAAAGGTTTGTCCCAGCGCGAACTCGCCAAACGGGCGGGTGTGACCAACAGCACGATCTCGATGATCGAGAAGAACAGCGTCAGCCCCTCCATCAGCTCGCTGAAGAAAGTGCTGGGTGGTATTCCGATGTCCCTGGTCGAGTTCTTCTCCCTGGACCTGGAGCAGAACAGCAACACGCCGGTGGTCTACAAGGCAGACGAACTCAGCGACCTGTCCAGTGGCTCGATCATCATGAAGCTGGTTGGCAAGGACTATCCCAGCCGCGCCATCACCCTGCTCGACGAGACCTATCCGCCGGGTTCCGACACCGGTGACGACATGTATGCCCACGAAGGCGAAGAGACCGGCGTACTGGTCGAAGGCCGCCTGGAGCTGACCGTCGGCGACGAGACTTTCGTCCTCGAACGTGGCGACAGCTACTATTTCGACAGCACCAAGCCCCACCGTTTCCGCAATCCGTTCGATGCCCCGGCGCGGCTGATCAGCGCCACCACACCGGCAAATTTTTGAACAGCCGGTAGGACCGGCCAGACCAGCTGCGACCTAATGCCGCAAGGCCCGGCAAGGCAGAGCAATTGTTTCGAGCTTGCCGGCTTTGCCGTTATACTTGCGCCCGCCCGCGCGGCCCGAGACTGTGATGACTGCTACCGCGCCCGGGTGTGATAAGCCACGATGAGGGTGAAAGGGTGAACCTGATTAAAAAAATGCTGGCAGCCCAAGCTGCCGTGCTGGCCCTGTGGGCTGTAAGCGCTCAGGCCGCGACCAACGATGACGCCATTGCCAAGCGTCTGGAACCAGTGGGGAAAGTCTGCGTGCAGGGTCAGGAATGCGCAGGCGTTGGCGCCGTGGCTTCGGCCGGTGGCGGTGGCGCTCCGCGTTCGGGCGAAGAGATCGTCGGCAAGGTCTGCACCAACTGCCACGGCAGCGGCCTGCTGGGCGCGCCGAAGATCGGCGACAAGGCCGACTGGGGCAAGCGTGCGAAGGAACAGGGTGGTATCGACGGCCTGCTGGCCAAGGCCATCTCCGGCATCAACGCCATGCCGCCGAAGGGCACCTGCGCCGACTGCTCGGATGACGAGCTGAAAGCCGCGATTCATCACATGTCCGGCCTGTAATCGCCGAACTGTGCCGAAAGAGCCGCCTCCGGGCGGCTTTTTCATGCCCGCAATTTGCGGAGCATTGTGTGCCAGGACCGGTCCAAACTCCTGTCACTGACGCGAATCAGGAGGGAAATCCGGTGCAATCCTGCTCACTTGATACCGCCGTCGAACAATTGCTCCGGCGCCTGGATGGGCACATCCGTCTCGGCCTGCCAATCGGACTGGGCAAGCCCAACCAGCTGGCCAATGCGCTGTACCGACACATACGCGAGAATCCCCGGCGCCGCCTGACACTCTATACCGCGCTTTCCCTGGGCCGCCCGCAGGCCGCAGGCGAGTTGCAGCAGCGTTTCCTGGAGCCCTTCGTCGAGCGCGTCTACGGCGACTACCCCGAACTGGACTACCTGCACGATCTGCGCAACGGCACGTTGCCGGAGAACATCCGTGTCGAGGAGTTCTACCTGCAACCCGGCAGCCTGCTGGACAGCGCGCCGGCCCAACAGAACTACATCAGCTGCAACTACAGCCATGTGGCGCGGGACATCAATGCCAAGGGTATCAACGCCGTTGCCCAGCTGGTGGCCCGTGACCCGGCGCGGCCGGGCAAGCTGAGCCTGGCCTGCAACCCCGACGTCACCCTCGACCTGTTGCCGATGCTGCAGCGTCGCCGTGCAACGGGTGAGACCATCGTCACCGTGGGTGTGGTCCACGAGCAATTGCCCTACATGCCCGGCGACGCGGAGGTGGACGAGGATTTCTTCGACCTGCTGGTCGATGCCCCGGGCGACAGCAGCACGCTGTTCTCCACGCCCAACCTGCCGGTGGGGCTGCAGGATCACTGCATCGGTCTGCATGCGAGCAGCCTGGTACGCGATGGCGGCACGTTGCAGATCGGCATTGGCATCATGGGTGATGCACTGACCTCGGCACTGCTCACCCGCCATCGCGATAACGCCTCGTACCGCGAGCTGCTGCGGCGAATCGACGTCGATGCACGGTATGCCGAGCTGATCGAGCGGGAGGGCGGCACTGGCGCGTTCGTGAAGGGTCTGTATGGCTGCAGCGAAATGTTCGTGCCTGGCCTGCTGGCATTGGCCGAAGCCGGGGTACTCAGCCGGCGGGTGGCCGCGCGGCCTGGTGCCGCGCCGGGCGAACCGGGCGTGTGGCTGCATGGCGGTTTTTTCCTCGGCCCGCAGGCCTTCTACCAGCGCCTGCGCGAGATGTCCCACGAAGAGCGGGCCGGTATCGGCATGACCGGCATCGGCTTCGTCAACAACCTGCACCGCGACGGGGAGCTCAAGCGCGAGCAGCGTTGCGACGCGCGTTTCATCAACAGCGCCTTCACCGCCACCCTGCTGGGGGCCGGCGTGGCCGACCAACTGGAGGACGGCCGGGTGCTCAGCGGTGTCGGCGGACAATATGACTTCGTCGCCCAGGCCCATGAGCTGGAGGGCGCGCGCTCCATCCTGATGTTGCGCAGCTGGCGCGAGTCGGAGGGCGAGCTGAGTTCCAACATCGTCTGGAGCTACGGCCACACCACCATCCCGCGTCACCTGCGCGACATGGTGGTGACCGAGTACGGCATCGCCGACCTGCGCGGCAGGAATGACGCCGAGGTGATCGCGGCGATGCTGTCGATCGCCGACTCGCGCTTCCAGGACGGGCTGATCGCCCAGGCCAAGGCGGCCGGCAAGCTGCCGGAGGATTTCGAGCTGGATGCGCGCTACCGCGACAATACTCCCGAGCGCCTGCGCGAAGCGACGCGCGGGTTGCACCGACTGCTGCCGGAATTCCCGCTGGGTTGCGACTTCACCGGGGAAGAGCGCGATCTGCTGCGGGCGCTGGAGTGGTTGAAGAGCAAGCTGCGTCTGAGCGAAATACTTGAGCTGGGCAAGGCGACGCTGGATGCGCCGGAGCCGGAAGACTATGCGGCGCATCTGGAGCGCATGGGGCTGGCGAGCCCGGAGGGGATACGCGAGGAGCTTTACCAGCGGTTGGTTTTGGTCGGTCTTAAGGCCAGCGCCGAGCCGGACCAGTAACCCCGTCGACCGTCTGTAGGAGCGGACCTTGTCCGCAAGTCTTCCAGGCTGCACGGCCGCCTGCCGGCGGATTGCGGATAGGATCCGCTCCTACGGAAAACCGGAATGCAGGCCTGAAAAAAGGCGGGCCCTTGCGGCGCCCGCCTTTTTCGTTGAGCGGTGGATCAGTCCTCGAGGAACTCGACCTTGCCGCTCGCCAGGGACTTCACCCGGGCCAGGGATTCCACCCGATAGCCTTCGCTTTCCAGCAGGGCGCGGCCTTCCTGGAAGGACTTCTCGATGACGATGCCCAGGCCGGCGATGCTCGCGCCCGCCTGCTGGATCAGGTCGATCAGCGCCTTGGCGGCGTGGCCGTTGGCGAGGAAGTCGTCCACCACCAGCACGTGGTCGGCAGCAGTCAGGTGCTTGGCGGAAATGGCGATGGTGCTTTCGGTCTGCTTGGTGAAGGAGAAGACCTTGGAGATCAGCAGGTCATTCTTCAGCGTCAACGACTGGAACTTGCGGGCGAAGATCACCGGAATGCCCAGCTCGAGGCCGGCCATGACCGCCGGGGCGATGCCCGAGGCCTCGATGGTGACGATCTTGGTGATGCCCTGGTTCTTGAAGCGTTCGGCGAACTCGTGGCCGATCTGCTTCATCAGCGCCGGGTCGATCTGGTGGTTGAGGAAGGCGTCTACCTTGAGGACCTGTTCGGAAAGAACGATGCCTTCGCTGCGAATTTTGTCTTTGAGAGTGTTCACGGGGGTGCTTCCGGAGCGGCTGCCGCTGATGAAGCGCGTAATTCTACAACGCCAGTGGGGTTCTGCGCGACGTTCCGACCAATGCAATTGCTGATCAGGTGGACAGTTTTTCGAGGGAGGGAGACTGCTGGCCATCGTAGGGCGTACAACCGTTCGCGGTTGTACGCCGATACACCGACCTCACCGCCAACTCCGTAGCGAATTTCGGAGTGCCGTGAGACCGGGGTCAGTCGGCGTATGACGCGGAGCGTCATACGCCCCACGGTGATCAGCGCTTGAGCATCGCCCGGATATCCGCCAGCGCGGAGTTGCCCTTGGCCACCTTGACCTCCACCGGCGCGTCTTCCTGGCCTTCCCAGACCAGGTCCTCCGGCGGCAGCTCGTCGAGGAAACGGCTGGGCGAGCAGTCGATGATCTCGCCGTACTGCTTGCGCTTGGCGGCGAAGGTCATGGCAAGGTTCTTCTTTGCCCGGGTGATGCCCACGTAGGCCAGGCGCCGCTCTTCCTCGATGGTGTCGGCCTCGATGCTGGAGCGGTGGGGAAGGATTTCTTCTTCCACGCCGAGAATGAACACGTAGGGGAACTCCAGGCCCTTGGACGCATGCAGGGTCATCATCTGCACGCCCTCGGCGCCTTCCTCCTCTTCCTGCTGGCGTTCGAGCATGTCGCGCAGTACCAGCTTGGCGATGGCCTGCTCGATGGTCATGTCGCCTTCTTCGTCGCGCTCCAGGGTGTTCTTCAGCGCGTCGATGAGGAACCAGACGTTGCCCATGCGGAAATCGGCGACCTTGTCGCTGGACGCGTTCTGCCGCAGCCAGTTCTCGTAGTCGATGTCCATCACCATGCTGCGCAGGGCGCCGATCGGGTCGTTGCCGGCGCACTGCTCGCGAACCTTGTCGATGAAGCGCTTGAAGCGCTGCAGGCGCTCGACGTAGCGGGCGTCCAGGCGTTCGGCCAGGCCCATCTCCTCGATGGCGTTGAACATCGAGGTGTTGCGCTCGGTGGCGTAGTTGCCGAGCTTCTCCAGCGTCGCGGAGCCGATTTCCCGGCGCGGCACGTTGATCACCCGGAGGAAGGCGTTGTCATCGTCCGGGTTCACCAGCAGGCGGAAGTAGGACATCAGGTCCTTCACTTCCTGGCGTCCGAAGAAGCTGGTGCCGCCCGACAGGCGATAGGGGATCTGGTGGTGTTGCAGCTTCAGTTCGATCAGCTTCGCCTGGTAGTTGCCCCGGTAGAGGATGGCGAACTCGCTGTAGGGACGCTGCGTCTTCAGGTGGATGGTGAGGATTTCCATCGCCACCCGCTCGGCCTCGGCTTCCTCGTTGCGGCAGCGGATCACCCGGATCGGGTCGCCTTCGCCCATCTCGCTCCACAGCTGCTTCTCGAACACGTGGGGGTTGTTGGCGATGAGGATGTTCGCGCACTTCAGGATGCGGCTGGTGGAGCGGTAGTTCTGCTCCAGCATCACGACCTTCAGCGACGGGAAGTCTTCCTTGAGCTGCATCAGGTTTTCCGGGCGCGCGCCGCGCCAGGCGTAGATCGACTGGTCGTCGTCGCCCACCACGGTGAAGTGCGCGCGCTGCTGCACCAGCATCTTCACCAGCAGGTACTGGCTGGCGTTGGTGTCCTGGTATTCGTCCACCAGCATGTAGCGTACGCGGTTGCGCCACTTCTCGAGGATTTCCGGGTGCTCCTGGAACAGCTTCACCGGCTGCAGGATCAGGTCGTCGAAGTCCACCGCGTTGTACGCCTTGAGCGTGCGCTGGTAATGCAGGTAGACCATGGCGGCGGTCTGTTCCTTGGGGTTTCGCGCCTTTTCCAGCGCCTCTTCCGGAAGGATCAGATCGTTTTTCCAGCCGCCGATCAGGTTCTTGATCTCGTCCAGACCGTCATCGCCGGAATACTCCTTCTGCATGATGTCGGTCATCAGCGCCTTCACATCGCTCTCGTCGAAGATCGAGAAGCCGGGCTTGTAGCCCAGGGCCGCGTGTTCCTTGCGGATGATGTTCAGGCCCAGGTTGTGGAAGGTGGAGACGGTCAGGCCCTTGCTCTCGCCCGGGCGCAGCAGGGTGCTGACACGCTCCTTCATCTCGCGGGCGGCCTTGTTGGTGAAGGTCACGGCGACGATGTACTGGGCGCGGATGCCGCACTGCTGCACGAGGTACGCGATCTTGCGGGTGATCACGCTGGTCTTGCCGGAGCCGGCGCCGGCCAGCACCAGGAGCGGGCCGCCGACGTAGTTCACGGCCTCTTGCTGCCGGGGATTGAGTCGGGACATGAAGGGCGGGGGTCTGTAGTGGAGCGGGCGCGTATTCTAGCAGGCCGTGCCGGGCGTCGGGGTGCCGCTCGGAATAGCGGCGATCTGTGACGGGATCGTACTTCCTAATTTTGGATAAATCCGTACATGTATTAGGCTTGTGTGAGCAATACTTGAAGAAAACTCTTAAGAGTTTCTCTGAAGTCTCGTTGGTGTCCGGGGAGCCGGAGGCGGCGGAGGCTTCAAAAACCGGAAGGACGGGCACAGGGACGGCGCCAGGTTTCTTCCCATCGCATGGATACGGGGGTCGCGTGGCAGCGTCGGTCGAACCAGCGCGCCTGCTCCTGCTGGCGGAAGTGCCGCAGTGGGCCAAGCTACTTCGCGGATATCTGTCCGCGTTGGGGCAGGGCTATTCCCTGATCACCGCGCCGTCCTGGCAGGCCGCCAGCAGCCTGTTCGATGCAGACCAGGTCGGCCTGGTCCTGGCCACGCCCGGCAAGCTGCCGTCCTCCCAGCAATGTCACCTGCCGATGATCCTGCTGCTCGAACGCGAGCCCGCGCAGGAGCCGGTGGGCGTTGTCGACTGGCTGGCCGCGGAAAGCCTCAACGCCGAGGTGCTGCGCCGCTGCCTGCGCTACGTGCGCGAGCGCGCCTCGCTGCAGCACACCCTGCAGAGCCTGGCCGAACAGGACCCGCTCACTGGCATCGCCAACCGCCAGGGCTTCCAGACCCTGCTCGCCGCCCGCCTGCGCGAATGCGGGGGGCACGGCCTGGCGCTGGGGCACCTGGACCTGGACAACTTCCGCCACGTCAACGACGCCCTCGGTCACCAGTCCGGTGACCGGCTGATCCTGCAGGTGGTCGAGCGCCTCAAGGCGCAACTGGACAACGGCGACCTCATCGCCCGCCTGGGCAGTGACGAATTCGCCCTCCTGCTGGATACCCGCCGCGATCCGGAGCGGGTGGAATGGGTCGCCGAACGCATCGTCGAGGTCCTTGGCGAGCCCTACCGGGTGGAGGGTGAGAGCCTGCTGCTGGGTTGCAGCCTGGGCATGGCCCACGCCCACGCCGGCGATGGCGCCGACCCGCTGATGTGGCACGCGCACATCGCCATGCAGCAGGCCAAGGCCCGCCAGGGCTGCACCTTCCATGTGTTCGACGAACGCATCAACCGTGGTGCGCGCAGCCTCACCGATCTTGAAAGCGAGCTGCGCCGCGCCTTGCGCCGCGACGAGCTGGAACTGCACTACCAGCCGCGCCTGGACCTGAAGGATGGCCGCATCGTCGGTCTGGAAGCGCTGGTGCGCTGGCGTCACCCCGAACGCGGCCTGCTGATGCCGGGGGACTTCGTGCCGCTGGCGGAGGAAAGCGGGCTGATCGTGCCGCTCGGCTACTGGGTGATCTCCCGCGCCCTGCGCGACATGCAATGGCTGCGCGGGCGCGGTCTGCCGCCGCTGCACATGGCGATCAACCTGTCGTTCCGCCAGTTCCAGGACGGCCAACTGCTGCCAACCCTGGAACGCCTGATCCGCCTGCGCGGCGTGGATGCCCGCTGGCTGGAGTTCGAACTCACCGAAACCGCCGTGATGCGTCGCAGCGACAAGGTGCTGCAGACCATGCAGGTCCTCGGCCGGCTGGGCGTGCGCTTCTCGCTGGATGACTTCGGCACCGGCTTCTCGTCCTTCGTGCACCTCAGCAGCCTGCCGATCACCCTGCTGAAGATCGACAAGAGCTTCGTCGGCGACATGCAGGAGCGCCCGGAAAACCTGCAACTGGTGCGGGCGATGATCAACCTGGCGCATAACCTCAATCTCGAGGTGGTGGCCGAAGGCGTCGAGACCGTCGAGCAGCAGGACCAGCTGAGTCAGTTCGGCTGTGACCAGGTCCAGGGCTACGGGATCAGCCGGCCGCTGCCGCTGGCGGAGCTGGCGCGCTTCCTGGTGTTCGGCGGAACCCGCGCGCTACGCCTGCAGGATTCGATCAACAGCTAGCAAGCGCCAAGGGCGGAGTCCGTCGACTGCGGTCGCAGCAGCCGGGCGGTCTTGGCTTCGAACGCCAGGCACAGGCCGATCGCCGCGCAAGCCAGCCCCGATGCCAGGCCCCACCACACGCCGCCGGGCCCCCAGCCGAGCGGGAAGGCCAGCAGCAAGGCCATCGGCACCCCGACCAGCCAGTAACCGGCCAGCCCGACCAGGAAGGTGGTGCGCGCATCCTTCAACCCCCGGATCGCGCCCATGGCGATGCTCTGGGTGCCGTCGAACAGCTCGAACCAGGCGGCGATCGCCAGCAGGCTGACGGCCAGTTGCACCACTTCCTGGTTGGCCGGGTCGTCGTGGTCGAGGAACAGGCCGATGACCAGGTCCGGGGCCAGCCAGAACAGCGCGGCGAAGGCGAACATGCAGGCGGCGCCGAAGCCGATGCCCAGCCGTCCGGCGCGGCGCGCCTCGACCAGCCGGCCGGCGCCGTAATGCTGGCCGATGCGGAAGGTCACCGCATAGGAAATCCCCACCGGCACCATGAACGCCACGTATACCGACTGGATGGCGATCTGGTGCGCGGCCAGCGCCGTGCTGCCGATGGCGCCCATGCACAGCGTGGCCACGGTGAACATCCCGGACTCCACCGCGTAAGTGCCGCCAATCGACAGGCCCAGGCGCAGGGATTCGCCGATCACCCTGAAGTCCGGTCGCGACAGCCCGCGCAGCAGCGGGTAGTCGCGGTAGGCCGGGTGCCAGCGCAGGTACAGCGCGAGGATCACCGGCAGGGCGTTCATCACCACCGCGGTGACCAGGCCGATCCCCGCCAGGCCCAGGCGCGGCAGGCCGAACAAGCCCTCGATGAAGGCATAGTTCAGGGCGAAGTTGGCCAGCGCGCCTAGCACGCTGATCGCCATCACCGGGCCGGTGCGCTCGATGGCGCTGGTGAAGCCGCGCAGCACCATGAAGATCATGTAGCCGGGCAGGGCGAAGACGATGCTGCGCAGGAAGCTCATCGTCCCGGCGACGGTTTCCGGCGCCTGGCCGAAGGTCAGCAGGATCGGCCCCAGGTTCCACAGCAATAGCCCCGCCAGCAGCGACAGCGCCAGGCCGATCCACAGGCCGGCCTGGGTCGCCTGGACTACTCCAGAAGCGTCCCGCGCGCCGTGGCGAATGGCGACCAGGTTGCCGGTGGCGGCCACCACGCCGACGCAGAAGGTCGAGATCAGCGCGTAGCTGGACGCGCCCAGGCCGCCGCTGGCCAGGGCCTCGCGGCCGAGCTTGCCCATCATCACGGTGTCGGTGAACACCATGGCCACATAGGCCAGCTGGGCGGCGATCAGCGGGCCGGCCAGGCGCAGGATGGCGGCGAGTTCGTCACGGTACGGGCGTTTCATGAGTCAGGCTCAGTCAGCGGCGGCCCGCAGTGGGGCCTTCCGAATGGAAAGTGCCTCATTCTCCGGCGTGTGTGCGGGCTGGCACAAAAGGAAAAAAACGATGCCATTCATGAGTCATACTCATGCCTGGTTGCGCCCTGGAGCCCGTGATGAACCGCCAACTGCCGCCCCTGTATGCCTTGCGCGCCTTCGAGGCCGCCGCCCGGCATGCGTCCTTCACCCGCGCCGCCGAGGAGCTGGCGATCACCCAGAGCGCCGTGAGCCGGCACATCAGGACCCTGGAAGAACACTTCGCCTGCCGCCTGTTCCAGCGCCGCGGCCGGAAGCTGGAACTGACCGAGCCGGCGCGCCTGCTGCTGCCCGGCCTGCGCGATGGCTTCGACGCGCTGGAGCGCGCCTGTTCCAGCCTGCGGGCGGAGGAGGGCGTGCTGCGCCTGAAGGCGCCTTCGACCCTGACCATGCGCTGGCTGCTGTCGCGCTTGAGCAACTTCCGCATGCGCAACAGCGATATCGAGGTGCAGTTGACCAGCGCCTGGATGGACGTGGATCAGGTGGACTTCGTCAACGAGCCCTTCGACTGCGCGGTGCTGCTCAGCGCCGGGCACTTCCCGCCGGACTGGGAAGGCACCCTGCTGTTCCCCGAATGGCTGATTCCGGTGGGCTCTCCGGCGCTGCTCGATGATGGCCCGTGGGACGCCGAGCGCCTGGCCCGTGCCGAGCTGCTGCACCCCACGCCGGACCGCCGCGACTGGCGCCGCTGGCTGCAGCGCATGGACCTGAGCGAGCTGGTCTCGCTCAAGGGCGGGCAGGTCTTCGACACCCTGGAGCTGGGCATAGTCGCGGCGGCGCGGGGCTATGGCGTATCCATCGGCGACCTGGTGATGGTCGCCGAAGACGCCAACCAGGGTCGGCTGGCGCTGCCCTGGCCGAGCGCGGTGGCCAGCGGCGAAAGCTACTATCTGGTCTGGCCGCGGGCGCGCCGGCAGCAGGAGCGCCTGCGCCGTTTGCGCGACTTCCTCCAGGCCGAAGTCCAGGCCATGCAGCTGCCGCCGGTCGAGCTGCTCGAATAGCGCTGCCGCGGCCAGACAAGTCCTGGCGCGGACACGATGTTCCAGGTCGGCTTCAGTAGTCGAGTTGAAACAGAGCTTTGCTAGCGTCATGGGTGGACTAGTCCAGGGAGGAGCCCGCAACGGGCTCTTTCCAACCCAAAAGACCACCTCGGGGGAACCCCATGAAGCCCATGCGTACTCTGCTCGCCATCCTGCTTCTCGCCAGCACCGCCGTTGCCGCCACCGCTAACGCCGCCACGGAGCTCAAGCACTGGCCGGAGCCGGCCGCGAAACAGCTCGACGCCCTGATCGCCGCCAACGCCAACAAGGGCGCCTTCGCGGTCTTCGACATGGACAACACCAGCTACCGCTACGACCTGGAAGAGTCGCTGCTGCCCTTCCTGGAAATGAAGGGCGTGCTGACCCGCGAGAAGCTCGATCCCTCGCTCAAGCTGATTCCGTTCAAGGACGTGAACGGCCACAAGGAGAGCCTCAACAGCTACTACTACCGGCTCTGCGAAATCGACGACATGGTCTGCTACCCCTGGGTCGCCCAGGTGTTCTCCGGCTTCACCCTCAAGGAGCTCAAGGGCTACGTCGACGAGCTGATGGCGTACGGCAAGCCGATTCCCAGCACCTACTACGAAGGCGATGCGGTCAAGCCCATCGAGATCAACCCACCCAAGGTCTTCACCGGCCAGACCGAGCTGTACAACAAGTTGATGGAGAACGGCATCGAGGTCTACGTGATGACCGCCGCCCACGAAGAGCTGGTGCGCATGGTCGCCTCCGATCCCAAGTACGGCTACAACGTGAAGCCGGAGAACGTCATTGGCGTCACCACCCTGCTCAAGGACCGCAAGAGCGGCGAACTGACCACCGCGCGCAAGCAGATCACCGCCGGCAAGTACGATCCCAAGGCCAACCTGGACCTTGAAGTCACCCCCTACCTGTGGACCCCGGCGACCTGGATGGCCGGCAAGCAGGCCGCGATCCTCACCTACATCGACCAGTGGAAACGCCCGATCCTGGTCGGCGGCGACACCCCCAGCAGCGATGGCTACATGCTGTTCAACGGCACCGCCGACAACGGCATCCACCTGTGGGTCAACCGCAAGCCCAAGTACATGGACCAGCTCAACGGCATGATCAAGAAGAATGCCGAGGCCCAGGCCAAGCTGGGCCAGACGGTCACCGCCGACAAGAACTGGGTGATCGTGAAGCCTGAAGATATCCAGTAACCCCCGAAACGAAGAGGCCGGCATTTGCCGGCCTCTTTCATTCAGCGCACCACGTGCAGGAAGTGCAGGTGGCGTTCGTACTGGTCGAGGATGTCGCTGATCACCCCGTCGCGGCCCCAGCCCATGATGTCGTAGTCCTGGCCGCCCTCCTTGAGGTGCACTTCGGCGCGGAAGTACTTGCGCGACTCGCTGGTGTCCTCGGTATCGCGCATGACGAAGCTGGGGGTGGTGAAGGCGCGCGGGCGGACCTCGTAGATGAAGTCGACCTCGGTGCCATGCCCGACCTCCAGCCGCACCCGGCGGTCGTCGCCCGTCGTCACGGTGGCATCGTAGCCCTGCTTGCGCAGTTCGGCCGCGACATCTTCGCAGGCCGGGCGCGCCACCTCATCGATGAAGCGGTTTACATGGCTGCGCCGCGGGAACATGGCGATGTTGCGCAGGCGGCGCTGCCAGCCCTCGCTGCTGCGGCTGCGGGCGGGGGAGAAGTTCAGCGCCTGGTGGCGGATGCCGCGCTTGGTGGCGTCCAGGTGCAGGGCCTTGAACAGCCCCCAGATCGAGGCGAGCAGGATGATCGCGAAGGGCAGCGCACTGGCGATGGTTGCCGTCTGAAGCGCTTTCAGGCCGTCGGTCAGCAACAGGGCGATGGCCACCACGCCCATCAGCACCGACCAGAAGATGCGCTGCCACAGCGGCGAGTGGTCGTGGCCGGAGGAGGCGAGCATGTCGACCACCAGCGCGCCGGAGTCGGCCGAGGTGACGAAGAACACCACCACCATCGCCACCGCGACCAGCGAGATCAGGCTGCCCAGCGGGAAGTGTTCGAGGAAGGCGAACAGCGCCAGCGAGCTGTCCTGGTTCACCACGTCCGCCAGTTGGGTGAAGCCGTCCTGGAGGATCATGTGGATCGCGCTGTCGCCGAATACGGTCATCCACAGCAGGGTGAAGCCGGCCGGGACGAAGAGCACGCCGCAGACGAACTCGCGAATGGTCCGCCCGCGCGAGATGCGTGCGATGAACAGCCCGACGAAGGGCGACCAGGACAGCCACCAGCCCCAGTAGAGCAGGGTCCAGCCACCGATCCAGTCGGTGGGCTGGTAGGCGTACAGGTTGAAGGTCTTGTTGACGATCTCCGAGAGGTAGGCCCCGGTGTTCTGCACGTAGGTCTGTAGCAGGAACACCGTGGGGCCGAGTATCAGCACGAAGAGCAGCAGGATGACCGCCAGCCCCAGGTTCAGCTCGGAGAGGATACGGATGCCGCGGTCAAGGCCGCTGGCGACCGACAGGGTGGCCAGGCCGCAGGTCACGGCGATCAGGATCACCTGCACCGTCTGGTTCACCGGCCAGCCGAACAGGAAGTGCAGGCCGCTGTTGATCTGCAGCACGCCGTAGCCCAGCGAGGTCGCCACGCCGAATACCGTGCCGATGATCGCGAAGATATCCACCGCGTGGCCGATGGGGCCGTAGATACGTTCGCCGATCAGCGGGTAGAGCGCCGAGCGCAGGGTCAGCGGCAAGCCGTGGCGGAAGCTGAAGAAGGCCAGGATCAGCGCGACGATGGCGTAGATCGCCCAGGCGTGCAGGCCCCAGTGGAAGAAGGTCAGCTTCATCGCTTCGCGTGCCGCTTCCACGGTGTGCGGCTCACCGACAGGGGGCGCGATGAAGTGCATGACGGGTTCGGCGACGCCGAAGAACATCAGGCCGATGCCCATGCCGGCGGAAAACAGCATGGCGAACCAGGTGGTGTTGCGGTAGTCGGGGCGGCTGTGGTCAGGGCCGAGCCGGATGTCGCCGTAACGGCTGACGGCGAGGAAGACCACGCTGATCAGCACCAGCGCCACGGCGAGGACATAGAACCAGCTGGCATTGCTGATGATCCATTTCTGCACCAGGCCGAACAGCGACTGGGCTTGTTCCGGCAGCAGCGTCGCGAAGGCGACGAGGGCGAGGATGAGTACGGCGGAGGTATAGAAAACCGGAGGGTTCAAGGTGCTCCGGGGGCGGGAAGGTGTCTCCATCTTGAGCTAGCTCTCCTTGTTATCGGATTGCCACCCTGAGGGCGGAAGACGAAACATCCTAGCATAAATCGATAGCTTTTTTTGATATGGATGCAGATATTCGATAGGTTTTGGGTATTTGAATGCGGGTCTCGAATGTTTTCGAGATCCTGTTCAGGTTACGCATCAGCACTGCCGTCCTTACTCAGGACCAGCATGAAGGCAGCGGCAATTCCTTGCTCGGAATGAGGGATCTCAGTCGGTGCCCTTGAGCCGGCCCAGCCCATATTCCAGGCTGGCGGCGGAAAGTTCGCCCATCTGGCTGTGCCTCAGTCGCCCCTGGGCGTCATAGAACAGCGTGGTGGGCATGCCATAGGCGCCCGTGGCCTGGCCCAGACGGTTGCCGCTGTCGAGCAGCACCGCCGCATCGCTCAGGCCCTGGTCGCGGAGGAAGCGTTGTACGGCCTCGGCAGATTCGCCCTGGTTGACCAGCAGGAAGCGCACGTCGCGGCGTTGTTGCTGCGCGGCGTCCAGCACCGGCATTTCGCGCCGGCAGGGCGGGCACCAGCTGGCCCAGAGGTTGACCACCAGTGGCCGGCCATCCAGGGCGCGCAGGTCGACCGGCTGGCCACGCAGGTCCAGCACCGTCAGCGCCGGAATCTGCTGGCTGCGGTCCAGCGCCGAAACCACGGCATTGCCGCCGCCCCAGATGCAGGCACCCACCAGCGCGGCCGCCGCCAGCGGCCGGCGCAGTGCGGCCTTGCGCCAGGCCAGCAGCCCGCCGATCACCACCGCCGCGAGGAGGCCCGGCAGGGCGAGGAAGCCGCCGTCGCGGATATCCACGATGCCCAGCGGCGTGGCGGCGTACTGCTCGGCGTAGCGCGCGACGAAGGCCAGCCGCGCCACCAGCAGGCCGCCGACGAGCATGCAGAACAGCGCGCCCTCGGGGTTGGCGCCGCGTTTGCGCCCGGCCAGCCAGCCGGCGAAGAGCGCGGCGAAGAAGCCAAGGTAGAGCAGCACGTGGGGCAGGGGAATGGCCAGGGAGCCGAGGGTGAGACTGGTCAACGCGAGCGCCTTGAATCGAGAGTGCCTTGCGGAAAGGCGGAAGGTACAGCAGCCCGGCGCCGCACGGCAGCGCCAGGCTGTGGATAAATGTTTCCCGTCAGGCCGGCAGCAGTTCCTCGTCCTGCGCGCGGCGCTCGGCGGTCAGCCGCGTGGCGCAGGCGCCGACCTTGCGCACGGCGTCCTCGATCCGCGCCAGGTCGCGGCTGGAGTAGTTCATCCGGATGCAATTGCGGTACTTGCCCGAGGCGGAAAAGATGTTGCCCGCCGCCACCTGCACGCTGTCGCGGCGCAGTTCCTGGTTGAGCCGCACGCTGTCGAACTGCTCGTCCATCTCCACCCAGAGCATGAAGCCGCCACGCGGCCGGCTGGCCAGGGTGCCTTCGGGGAAATAGCGGCCGATCCATTCGGTCATCAGGTCGCGGTGACGCTGGTACTGCGCGCGCATGCGGCGGATGTGCGGCTCGTAGTGGCCGCCGCCGACGAACTCGGCCAGGGCCATCTGCGGCTGCGGCGCGCAGGTGCCGCTGGCGATGTACTTGAAGTGCAGGATGCGATCCAGGTAGCGCCCCGGCACCACCCAGCCGGTGCGCAGGCCCGGCGCCACGGTCTTGGAGAAGGAGCTGGCCAGCAGCACACGATCGTCGGCGTCGAAGGACTTGATGCTGCGCGGCCGCGGGAAGGCATAGGCCAGCTCGCCATAGACGTCGTCTTCCAGGATCGGCACGTCATAGCGCGCCGCCAGGCACAGCAGGGCGCGCTTGCGCGCGTCGGGCATGATGTAGCCCAGCGGGTTGTTGCAGTTGGGGGTGAGCAGGATCAGCTTCACCGGCCACTGCTCCATGGCCAGCTCCAGCGCCTCCAGGCTGACGCCATTGATCGGGTCGGTGGGGATTTCCAGTGCCTTGAGCCCATAGGCCTTCAGTGCCTGCATGGCGCCATGGAAGCTCGGCGAATCGATGGCGACGATGTCCCCCGGCTGGCAGATGGCGCGCAGGGTGATCGCCAGCGCCTCCTGGCAACCGGTGGTGACGACGATCTCGCTGGGCGGTACCTGGCTGCCGGAGTCGAGCATCAGCCGGGCGATCTGCTCGCGCAGCGCCAGCGAGCCCTGGATGCCTTCGTAGCCGAGGCTGTGCATGTCGGTGCGCCGGGCGGCATGCACCATGGCGCGCTGCAGCGGCTTGAGCGAAGGGCTGGTGACATCCGGCGTACCGCGTCCGAGCTGGACGAAGTCGCTGCCCGGCGCGCGCCGCACCTGTTCCAGCACCTGATCCCACTGCGACACCTCCACCGGCCGTTGCGCCGGCCGGGTCATCGCCGGCAGCGGCGGCAGGTGGCGGCGTTCGGGCACGAAGTAGCCGGATTTCGGCCGTGGCTCCACCAGCCCGGAGTCCTCCAGCACGCGGTAGGCCTGTTGCACCGTGCTGATGCTGACGCCGTGTTCTTCGCTCAGCGCGCGCACCGAGGGCAGGCGGTCGCCGGGGCGGTACAGCCCCTGCTCGATGCGTTCGCCGAGGGTGGCGGCGAGCTGTGCATAGCGCTTCATGACAGATCTCCAAAACCGGTCGTGGCTGGTGTAAAGCAGTACAGATCGAACAAAAATACGCCATTCAGAGGCTTTTCTCGCCTTTCTGTATTGAGAAAATTCAGAATGGTTGAATCTGTAATGCTTTTTGCCGATTCGTCAGGCTAATCCCACATCCGGTGAACCCGAACGTGGAGGAACGACGACATGACCGGCATGAGCGACGTACGCCTGACCCTGTACCAGCAGGAACTGCTGGGCCTTCCAGACGCCCGTGTGATGCCCGGCGGCCAGCAGGAAAGCCGTTGGCAGCAGTTCTGGCGCCGGCTGCGCACCCGCAAGCAGCTGCTGGAACTCAGCGACGAGCAACTGCGCGATATCGGCATCAGCCGCGAACAGGCGCGGCTGGAGGCGATGCGGCCGTTCTGGCGCTGCTAGTGACCGGCGCGGTACTGCAGCGCTTCGGCCAGATGCGCCCGGCCGATGGTCTCCGCCTGCTGCAGGTCGGCTAGGGTGCGGGCCACCTTGAGAATCCGGTGCAGGGCACGCAACGACAGGTTCAGGCGCTCGCCGGCCTTTTCCAGCCAGACCTGGTCCTCGGCGCCCAGCGCACAGAATTGGTGCATCTTCTTCAGGTCGAGGAAGGCGTTCGCGCAGCCCTGCCGGTCCAGCTGGCGCTGGCGCGCGGCGGCGACCTGCGCGGCCAGTTCGGCGCTGCCGGTGCTGGGGCCGCTGGGCGCCAGGCTGGTGCTTTCGCGGCTGACTGTCAGGTGCAGGTCGATGCGGTCCAGTAGCGGCCCGGACAGCTTGGCGCGGTAGCGCTGGATCTGCTCCGGCGTGCAGCGGCAGCGGCCGCTGGGGTCGCCGAGATAGCCACAGGGGCAGGGGTTCATCGCCGCCACCAGCTGGAAACGCGCCGGAAAGCGCACCCGGCCGCTGGCGCGGGCGATGACGATTTCGCCGCCTTCCAGGGGTTCGCGCAGCACCTCAAGTACCTTCCTGTCGAACTCTGGCAGTTCATCGAGGAACAGCACGCCTTCGTGGGCCAGGGTGATTTCGCCCGGCTGCGGGCGGCTGCCGCCACCGACCAGCGCTGGCGCTGACGCCGTATGGTGCGGTTGGCGGAAGGGACGCTGCGGCCAGTGGGTCAAAGGTCCGCGCCCGGCCACGGAATGGATCGCCGCCACCTGCAAGGCTTCGTCTTCATCCAGCGGCGGCATCAGGCCGGGCAGGCGGCTGGCCAGCAGCGTCTTGCCGGTGCCGGGCGGGCCGCTGAACAAGAGGTTGTGCGCGCCGGCAGCGGCCACCAGCAGGGCGCGCTTGGCGGCGGTCTGGCCCTGTACGTCGGCGAGATCGGGGTAGGGCGGCGTGCTGCGCAGCAGGCCGTTCGCCTCGTAGGGCCGCAGGCGTTCCTGGCCGCTGAAGTGCGCGGCCAGTTCCAGCAGATGGCCGACGGCGTAGACCGTCAGCCCGCTGGCGAGGCTGGCTTCCTCGGCATTCTCCCTCGGTACCACCAGCGACCGCCCGGCGGCACGGGCGGCCAGGGCGGCGGGCAACACGCCCGGCACCGGGCGCAGGGTGCCGGAGAGCGCCAGTTCGCCCAGGCATTCCAGGTCATCCAGGCCACCGGCATCGGCGAGCTGCCCGCTGGCGGCGAGGATGCCCAGGGCGATGGCCAGGTCGAAGCGCCCGCCGTCCTTGGGTAGATCAGCCGGGGCGAGATTCAGAGTGATGCGGCGAGCGGGGAAGTCGAAGCCGGCGTTGAGCAGGGCGCTGCGCACGCGGTCCTTGCTCTCTTTCACCGCGCCTTCGGGCAGGCCGACCAGGGTCAGCGACGGCAGGCCGTTGGCCAGGTGCGCCTCGACGGTGACGCCGGGCGCTTCGACGCCGACCTGGGCGCGGCTGTGGACGATGGCGAGGGACATGGATCACTCCTTGATCACATGCCGCCCCGCCGGAGGGGCTTATTCGGCGTGTTCGGCCGGGGCCTCGGCGGGCGGCGAGAGCTTGGCTTCCATTTCCGCGACCTTGGCTTCCAGTGCTTCGAGGCGGGCGCGGGTGCGGGCGAGTACCACCATCTGGCTGTCGAACTCGTCACGGCTGACCAGGTCGAGCTTGCTGAAGGCGCTCTGCATCAGAACCTTGAACTGGGCTTCCAGCTCGGCCTTCGGCAGGGGCGATTCGCCACCGAACAGGCGTCCGGCTTGTTGGCTGATGGCATCGAGGAAGGCTTTGGGCGGCAGCATGGTTCATGGGTTCCGGATTGAATCAGAGCGCAGTCTATCACGCAGCCAGCACTGGCAGCGGGGCGGGGGATTGCACGCTTTTTGAGCAGTATGCCCGCTGCGCGTGCGCGCTTTCGGTGCGCCCGATGGCCACTGGCGATTGGCCAGAAGCTGCGGATTTCCAGCAAGTGGCTGAAAGCATGGGCATTTCACCGAACTGGCAAGGTTCATGCTTTGGGGCATGCATGGCGTGCACCGATGCAGTTCCGGTGCGGCAGGCGAGGCGGTGGATTGCTTCGACAAAGGCAGTCGGAGTGCTGAGGTAGGGCGGCCGGCGCATTACAAAAGCCAGACACTGCGCTTAGACTTGTCCCCGGGTTCGTTCTTCCTGGGGCGGGTCCACCAAAACACGGGAGAGAGTTACATGAAGCTAGTCACAGCCATCATCAAGCCGTTCAAGCTGGACGACGTTCGTGAGTCGCTGTCCGAGATCGGCGTGCAGGGCATCACTGTGACCGAAGTCAAGGGCTTCGGCCGGCAGAAGGGCCACACCGAGCTGTACCGTGGCGCGGAATACGTCGTCGACTTCCTGCCCAAGGTGAAGATCGACGTCGCCATCGCCGATGACCAACTGGATCGTGTTATCGAAGCCATCACCAAGGCCGCCAACACCGGGAAGATCGGTGACGGCAAGATCTTTGTCGTAAATCTGGAACAGGCCATTCGTATCCGTACCGGCGAAACCGGCACCGACGCGATCTAAGCCAAGCCCACACCGAACCCCACGCCCCAGGAGAAACAACAATGACTCTGCGCAAATACGCAGGGCTAGGCGCCCTATTGCCTCTCGCAATGCCCGGTCTGGCCCTGGCTGACGAGGCCGCGGCCCCCGTCCTGAACAGCGGTGACACCGCCTGGATGCTGATTTCCAGCGCGCTGGTGCTGCTGATGACCATCCCCGGTCTGGCCCTGTTCTACGGCGGCATGGTGCGCGCCAAGAACGTCCTGTCGATCATGATGCAGTGCTTCGCGATCACCGCGCTGATTAGCATCCTCTGGGTCGTCTACGGCTACAGCCTGGCCTTCGACACCGTCGGCATGGAAAAGGGCGTGGTCAACTTCGCCTCCTTCGTCGGTGGTCTGGACAAGGCCTTCCTCAGCGGCCTGACCAATACCGGTCTGACGTCCGCCGCCGCGCTGTTCCCCGAAAGCGTGTTCGTGATGTTCCAGATGACCTTCGCGATCATCACCCCGGCGCTGATCGTCGGTGCCTTCGCCGAGCGCATGAAGTTCTCCGCCCTGCTGATCTTCACCGCGCTTTGGTTCACCCTGGTCTACGCGCCGATCGCCCACATGGTGTGGAGCGGTGACGGCGGTCTGCTGTGGGACTGGGGCGTGCTGGACTTCGCCGGTGGCACCGTGGTGCACATCAACGCCGGTGTCGCGGGCCTGGTCGCCGCCCTGGTGATGGGCAAGCGCAAGGGCTACCCGAATGCCGCCATGGCACCGCACAACCTGGGCTACACCCTGGTCGGCGCGGCGCTGCTGTGGGTGGGCTGGTTCGGCTTCAACGCCGGTTCCGCCGCTGCCGCCAACGGCACTGCCGGCATGGCCATGCTGGTCACCCAGATCGCCACCGCCGCCGCTGCCCTGGGCTGGATGTTCGCCGAGTGGATCACCCACGGTAAGCCGAGCGCCCTGGGCATCGCCTCCGGCGTGGTTGCCGGCCTGGTCGCCGTTACCCCGGCCGCCGGTACCTGCGGCCCGATGGGCGCCATCGTGATCGGCCTGGCTGCCGGCGTGATCTGCTTCTTCGCCGCCACCAGCCTCAAGCGCGCCATCGGCTACGACGATTCCCTGGACGCCTTCGGCGTGCATGCGGTCGGCGGCATCGTCGGCGCCCTGCTCACCGGTGTGTTCGCCGCGCCGGCCCTGGGCGGCTTCGGCACCGTGACCGACATCGGCGCCCAGCTGTTCACCCAGTTCAAGGGTGTGGCTTTCACCATCGTCTACACCGCGATCGTCAGCTTCGTGATCCTCAAGGTGCTGGACCTGGTCATGGGCCTGCGCGTCACCGAGGAAGAGGAAACCATGGGTCTGGACCTCTCCCTGCACAACGAGCGCGGCTACAACCTGTAAGGCTTCGCGCAAGTTCGACGAAGGGCGCCCACGGGCGCCCTTTGTTTTTTTGAGCATCACGCTAGAATGCGCGCGCATCACCGTTCCCGACGGAGGAGAGCCCGCCATGTGGCAGCAGAAATCCATCACCCTGCGCCCTCGTTCGCGAGGTTTCCACCTGGTCACCGACGAGGTCCTGGACGCGCTGCCGGAGCTTGCGAAGTGCCGCATCGGCCTGTTGCACCTGCTGTTGCAGCACACCTCGGCGTCACTGACGGTGAACGAAAATGCCGACCCCTCGGTGCGCCGCGACTTCGAGCGATTCTTCAATCGCCTGGTGCCGCAGGGCGAGGGCGGTTACGAACATGACTACGAAGGCCCGGACGATCTGCCGGCGCACTTCAAGGCCAGCCTGCTGGGCTGCCAGCTGACCCTGCCGATACAGGATGGCCACTTGGCAATGGGCACCTGGCAAGGTATCTATCTCGGCGAGCACCGTGACCACGGGGGCCCGCGCAGGATACTGGCGACCTGGCAGGGCGAGTTTGTGTGAATTTTTTCCAGCTGCGTTCGTCAAAGCGCGCAGCTGGGCTATAACTAACGTGCTTTGCAGCACCACAGAGGTTGAACGATGAGCGACGAAGAACTGGAACAGGACGAGCTGGACGGCGCCGATGAGGACGATGGCGAGGAACTCGCCGCGGCTGACGATGGTGAAGCCGAAGGCAGCGATGGGGATGAAGCCCCTTCTTCTTCCGGTGGCGGCAAGAAAGCCAAGGCCGCGGTAGAGGAAGAGGAACTGCCCTCGGTCGAAGCCAAGCAGAAGGAACGCGATGCCCTGGCCAAGGCGATGGAGGAATTCCTCAATCGCGGTGGCAAGGTGCAGGAGATCGAACCCAATGTGGTCGCCGATCCGCCCAAGAAGCCGGATAGCAAATACGGCAGCCGCCCTATCTGATATCTGACGCGACATGAAAAAGCCCCGCCAGTCCCGAGAGGGAGTGGCGGGGCTTTTTCATGGCCGTCTGTTGAGTGTATTGCCGTCCCCTGGCCCGAGCACCTAGCCCAACCAGTTGGGTAGCTGCCCTTGTAGGAGCGAGCTTGCTTGCGAACCGCCCAACAACAATGTGAGCGGGAAATCCTGTTCGCGAGCAAGCTCGCTCCTACGAAGAGCCAAAGCCTCAGAGCTTCGCCAGAACTCCCGGTAGCTCGGAAAGGTTGTGGATGATCGCGCTGGGCTCCTCCTCGCCGTCCCAGACCTTGCGAGCCGGGTTGAACCAGATCGCCTTCATGCCCGCGCGCCGCGCCCCGGCGATGTCGTCGCTGGGATGATCGCCGATGTGCACCGCCTGTTCCGCCGCCACGCCACCGCGCTTGAGCGCTTCCTGGAACGGATGCGGGTCCGGCTTGCCGACGCCCAGCTCCTCCGCGCACAGGGCGAACTGGAAGTAGTCGGCCAGGCCCAGGCGGCGCACGTCGGCATTGCCGTTGGTGAGCACGCCGAGGATGAACTGGTTGGCCAGCCGCTCCAGGGTCGGATGCACCTCGGGGAACAGCGCCACCTGGTGCCGCGCGTGGAGGAAGGTCTGGAAGCCGGCTTCGGCCAGGTCACCGGCCTCGGCCTGTGGATAACCGGCGTCGATCAGCGCGTGGAACAGGATGCGCCGGCGCAGTTCGCTCAGGCGGTGCCTGAGCATCGGGTCCTCGCCCAGCAGGCGCGAGCGGATCGCCCACAGGTGCTCGATGGGCACCGGGCCCAGTTGTGCGGCGTTCACCGCCAGCCATTCGCGCAGGGTGGCTTCCGCGCTGTTCATCACCGGGGCGACGTCCCACAGCGTGTCATCGAGGTCGAAGGTGACCAGACGGATACTCATTCTTCAGCTCCCGGCTCGCCATCGTGCTTGCGGCGCGCCCGCGGGTGCGCCTGGTCGTAGACCGTGGCGAGGTGTTGGAAATCCAGGTGGGTGTAGATCTGCGTGGTGGCGATGTCGGCGTGGCCGAGCAGCTCCTGTACGGCACGCAGGTCCTGGGACGACTCCAGCATATGGCTGGCGAAGGAGTGCCGCAGCATGTGCGGATGCAGGTGCTGGCCCAGCTCGCGTACGCCGGCTTCGCGCACCCGCAGCTGGATGGCGCGCGGGGTCAGGCGCTTGCCGCTGCGGCCGATGAACACCGCGTTGTCCTGTGGCGAGGCCAGCGCCCGCAACGGCAGCCAGGCTTCGATGGCCTGCCGTGCGGCGCGGCCCACGGGCAGTTCGCGCACCTTGTTGCCCTTGCCGTGCACGCGTACCAGGCCTTCCTTGAGGTCGAGCCATTCGAGGTCCAGGCCGACCAGTTCGGACAGGCGCAGGCCGGAGGAATAGAACAGCTCCAGCACGGCCTGGTCGCGGCGGGCGATGAAGTCGTCCTCCACACCACCGTCGAGCAGTTGTGCAGTGCGGTCGGTGTCGAGGGTGCGTGGCAGCTTGCGCGCGCCCTTGGGCGCGGACAGGCCGTCGGCGGGGTTGTGCCGGCAGCGGCCTTCACGAATCAGGTACTGGAACAGCCCGCGGGTAGCCGACAGCAGGCGCGCCAGGCTGCGGCTGGCGAGGCCCTGCTGGTGCAGGCGGGCGACGAACAGGCGCAGGTCGCGGACCTGCAGCGCCGGCCAGTCGCCGATGGCGGCCTTCTCGCAGAGCGAGGCCAGGCGCTTCAGGTCGCGGCGGTAACCGTCGAGCGTATGGGAGGACACCTGGCGCTCGCTGCGCAGGTGTTCCAGGTAGGCATCGATGCCAGCGTCAAGCGTCAAGCGACAAGCTCCAAGTGAAAAGCGCCGTTCCCACCACCGTACTGCGACCGCTTACGGCTTGCAGCTTATAGCTTGCAGCTTCGCGCTAGCGCACCGACCGCAGCGGCGTGGAAAAGCGCGGCAGGGTGCGCGCGAGGACTTCGGCGACGTAGCCGAGGAACAGGGTGCCCAGCGAGCTCTTGTAGTGCTGCGGATCGGGGCTGCCGATCGCCAGCACGCCGTGCAGGCCCTGGAAGGTCAGCGGCACCACGGCGGCGGAGCCGACCTGCTCGCGTTCGTCTTCGCAGAACAGGAAGGCCAGCTCGTGGGGGCGCAGCACGCCGCAGACGGTCTTGCCGCCCGACAGCAGGCCGCCGATGGCCTGGTGCGCCTCGGCGCTGCTCACCGAACGGCCCACCGGCAGGTTGTTGTCGCTGAACAGGATCAGGCTGACGTAGGGCACCTGGAATTCGTGGCGCAGGCTGTCTTCCACGGTGCTGACGATGTCTTCCAGGCTGGTAGCGTCGAGCAGGTCGAGCACCAGGCGGCGGGTCTTGTCGAACAGCCGGTCGTTGTCGCGGGCCACGTCCATCAGCTGCGACAGGCGATGACGCATCTCGATGTTGCGTTCGCGCAGCAGGCGTACCTGGCGTTCCACCAGCGACACGGCATCGCCCGGCTGGTGCGGAATGCGCATCTCCGGGATCAGCTCGTCATGGTCGACGAAGAATTCCGGGTGCCGACGAAGATAGTCGGCGACCTGGTCGGCTTCGAGGGTAACGGTGGGTTCCTGCGGAGTATCGGTCATAAGCGTCCCGGTTTATTGCCTGCGCCTGATCATGCGGCGTTGGAAACAGGCCTTATAGACGTACCTGGCCTTCGAACACCCGCACCGCGGGCCCGGTCATCATAACGGGCTGACCCGGTCCTGCCCACTCGATGGACAACCGTCCGCCGGGAAGCTCGATCTGTACCGGCGATTGCAGCCAGCCCTGGCGGATGCCGGCGACCGCGGCGGCGCAGGCGCCGGTGCCGCAGGCGAGGGTCTCGCCGACGCCGCGCTCCCAGACGCGCAGGCGCGCCTGGTGCGGATCGACCACCTGCAGGAAGCCGATGTTGGCCTTCTGCGGGAAGCTTTCATGGATTTCGAGTTTCGGCCCCAGCGTGCGCACCGGGGCGCTGTCCACGTCATCCACGCGCAGCACGCCGTGCGGGTTGCCCATGGAAATCGCCGCCAGCTGGTAACTCTGGCCGTCCACTTCGACGCCGTAGCTCAGCGCCTCGGCGTCGGCCTGGAACGGCACCTGCTCGGGCGCCAGGCGCGGCGCGCCCATGTTCACGGTGACCTGGCCATCGTTGGTGATGGTCAGTTCGATCATCCCGCCCTTGGTTTCCACGCGGATGGTCTTTTTCACCGTCAGGCGCTTGTCGACCACGAAGCGGGCGAAGCAGCGCGCGCCGTTGCCGCATTGTTCGACCTCGGTGCCGTCGCAGTTGAAGATGCGGTAGCGGAAATCCGCTTCCGGCGTGCTCGGCGGCTCGACGATCAGCAGTTGATCGAAACCGACCCCGAAATTGCGGTCGCCCCACTGTTTCACGTGGCGCGGTTGCACATGGGCGTGCTGGCTGACCAGGTCCAGGACCATGAAGTCATTGCCCAGCCCATGCATCTTGGTAAAGCGCAGAAGCATCGTCGTCTCGGCCTCAGTCCGGCAGCAGGCTTTCGCCGGCGAACAGCTCTTGAATCGTCTCGCGGCGACGCACTTCGTGCGCGGCCGAGCCATCCACCAGCACCTCGGCGGCGCGGCCCCGGGTGTTGTAGTTGGAACTCATCACGAAACCATAGGCGCCGGCCGAACGAACGGCCAGCAGGTCACCTTCTTCCAGGGCGAGGCGGCGGTCCTTGGCGAGGAAGTCGCCGGTTTCGCAGATCGGCCCGACCAGGTCGTAGGTGCGCGCTTCGCCGTCACGGGCGACGACCGGGGTCACGTCCATCCAGGCCTGGTACAGCGCCGGGCGGATCAGGTCGTTCATCGCCGCATCGACGATGGCGAAGTCTTTGTCTTGGGTGTGTTTCAGGTACTCGACGCGGGTCAGCAGCACGCCGGCGTTGGCGGCGATGTTGCGGCCCGGCTCGAACACCAGCGCCAGCGGGCGGTTGCCCAGGCGCTCGCGCAGGGCGCGGATGTACTCGGCAGGCGCAGGCGGTGTCTCGTCGCGGTAGCGCACGCCGAGGCCGCCGCCCAGGTCCAGGTGGCGGATGGCGATGCCGCGCGCGGCGAGGCGATCCACCAGTGCCAGCAGGCGGTCGAGGGCGTCGAGGAAGGGTTCCAGGCTGGTCAGCTGCGAGCCGATGTGGCAATCGACGCCGATCACGTCCAGGTTCGGCAGCTGCGCGGCGCGGGCGTAGACCGCCTCGGCGGCGTCGATGGCGATGCCGAACTTGTTTTCCTTCAGGCCCGTGGCGATGTACGGGTGGGTCTGCGCGTCGACGTCCGGGTTGACCCGCAGGGACACCGGCGCCTTCACCCCCAGTTCGGCGGCAACCGCCTGCAGGCGTTCCAGCTCCACCTCGGATTCGACATTGAAGCAGTGCACGCCGACCTGCAGGGCTCGGCGCATGTCCTCGCGGGTCTTGCCGACACCGGAGAACACCACTTTCGCCGGATCGCCACCGGCGGCCAGCACGCGCTCCAGTTCGCCGCGGGAGACGATGTCGAAGCCCGCGCCCAGGCGCGCCAGCACGTTCAGCACGGCGAGGTTGGAGTTGGCCTTGACCGCGAAGCACACCAGATGCGGCACGCCCGCCAGGGCGTCAGCGTAGGCGCGGTATTGCTGCGTCAGGTGCGCGCGGGAATAGACGTAGGTCGGCGTGCCGAAGCGCTCGGCGATCGCCGACAACGGCACGTCCTCCGCGAACAGTTGCCCGTCGCGGACGGAGAAGGCGTCCATGGGAGCTGCCCTCAGAGACCGTAGCGGTCCTTGCTGTGTTCGCTCTTGGCCTTCTCGTCGTCCGGCAGGTACAGCGGGCCTTTCTGGCCACAGCCGGCCAGCGCGGCGGTCAGCACGGCCAGCGCGACGAAGGGAAGCAGCAGTCGCTTCATGGCGGAATCCTTGTAATAAAGCGTCAATTGCACCGGAGTATACCGACCCCCCGCCGGCTTGCCTATTCGAGCGGGCTCCCGCCCGGCGGGGCTTGCGGGTCGCGCCGGGCGGGCAACTGGCCCTATGATGCGGGCAAAAAACGGAAAGCCCGATGGACTATCGCGATCCACTGCCCAGTTCGGTATCGGTGGCCTACCTGCAGGGCCTCGTGGAGCATCTGCAACGCCAGGGCGTAGACCCTGCGCGGCTGCTGGCGACGGTGCACCTGGAACCCTCGATCCTCGCCCAGCGCGACCAGCGCATCGCCGCCAGCGCGTACCTGGAACTGGTGGGCGCCGGAATGCGGCTCAGTGGCGACGACAACCTCGGCCTGCACCTGGGCGAGGCGGTGCGACCAGGCTACTACGGGGTGCTGGGCTACCTGATCATGAGTTGCGCGACCCTCGCCGATGCGCTGCACCGCCAGGCCCGCTACGCCGCGCTGGTGGGCAATCTGGGGCGCGTGGAACTGGCCGACGAGCCGCCGCGCGCGGGCTGCGAAGCCCTGGTGAAGCACAGCTGGGAGCCGCTGCTGCCGCAACAGCAGCGGCAGATGAGCGAGGAGACCCTGGCCGGCTGGGTCAGCTTCGGCCACTGGGTCAGTGGCGTGGACGAGGCGCCTTTCGAGGTGCGCTTCCGCCACGGCGCGCCGGCCGACACGCGCGAGCATCAGCGCATCTTCCGCTGCCCGGTGCTGTTCGATCAGCCGGACAACGCCCTGGTCTTCCCCAAGCGCCTGCTGGCGCTGCCGCTGGGCCAGGCCGACGCCCAGGTGCGCAGTACCCTGGACGCCTACGCCGAACGCCTGCTGGCGGAGATCAACAAGGGCGACAGCGTGCTCGACCGCGCTCGCCTGGAGCTGGCGCGCCAGTTGCCGGAGCAGGGCGCGGACCTCGAGCGCCTGTCGCAGACGCTGGCGTTGAGCCCCCGCACCCTGCAGCGCCGTCTGCGCGAAACGGGCCTTTCCTTCAGCCAACTGGTGGACGAAACCCGCCAGCAACTGGTACTGCACTACCTGCGCGACCCGGCGCTGGACAGCGCCGACATCGCCTACCTGCTGGGCTTCAGCGAAGCCGGCTCGCTTGCCCGCGCATTCCGGCGCTGGACGGGGCAGAGTCTGGGCCAATACCGGCGTAAACTGGTGCCTTTGACCGATCCCGAGGACGATGCATGAGCACTTTGAGCGAAGCCCGCTTCCATGACCTGGTGGACGCCGTACAGGTAACGGTGGAGGACGCCTTCGACGACAGCGACCTGGACGTGGACCTGGAGAACTCCAGCGGCGTACTGACCGTGCGCTTCGAGAACGGCACCCAGCTGATCCTCAGCCGCCAGCCGGCCCTGCGCCAGCTGTGGGTGGCGGCGCGCTCCGGCGGCTTCCACTTCGACTACGACGAATCCGGCTCGCTGTGGATCAGCGACAGCACCCGCGAGCCGCTGGGTGCGTTGCTCAACCGCGCCACGCTGGAGCAGGCGGGCGAGGATGTCGACTTCCCCGGCATCTGAGCCGCCGGCGAGGGTTGCCTCGCCGTGCTGCCGGCGCTGTTGCCTGGACGAGGCGGACATCTGCCTGGGCTGCGGCCGCACCCTGGGCGAGATCCTGGAGTGGAACGAAGCCGACGCCGAGCGCCGCCGGGCGATCCTGGCGGACTGCGAAAAGCGCCGAAACAACCGCCCACCTGCGTGGTGATGGGTTGGTGTTGCTTATTTTCTGTGCTGTGTTAGTGTCCGGAAAAACCCCGCCTTAGGGCGGGGTTTTTCATTTTTCGAATTCCAGAACGCTTTCAGTACCGCAAGCTTTCGATACCAGAGAACCAGGGCCCCGAACGCGCGAGCGTCCGGGGCTCTCCTCTAAGGAGACTGCCGACCATCATGACCACGACACCCATCACCGTTACCCGACTCGACCTGCAACGTCTGGAGCGCCTGCTCGACAGCCTGGATGAGTACGGTCCCGCTGCCGAGGCGCTGGAGGCTGAACTGGCCCGTGCTGCGGTCGTCGGCCACGACGAGGTACCGCCGGGCGTGGTCACGATGAACTCCACCGTGCGCTGCCGCGAGGAAGGCAGCGGCAAGGAGTACCACCTGACGCTGGTCTACCCGGCCGACGCCGGCGGCGAAGGCAAGGTGTCGATCCTCGCCCCGGTGGGTACCGCGCTGCTGGGCCTGACCACCGGCCAGAGCATCGATTGGCCGGCGCCCAGCGGCAAGACGCTGAATCTGACCCTGCTGGAAGTGGAATACCAGCCCGAGGCTGCCGGCGACTTCGATCGCTGAGCGTTCAGTCTCTGAAGAGCCCGCCTCCGGGCGTTTCGCGCCGCGGCCATTCAGGCCTCGGCCAGCGCCCGGTTCAGAGCCAGCTCCAGGCTCTGCTTGTAACGCAGGAAATGCACCGTCTGTAGCTCGCCGCCTTCCTGCATCGCCGTCAGGTCGAGGTCGGTGATGTAGCAGGGATAGCGCTCCTGGCCGCTGCGCTGGCCGAGGATGTGCTGGGCCACCGCCTGGAACAGCCCGTCGCCGTACTCCAGTTCCGAGAATTCGCGGTGGTTGCAGTACAGCGTGATGCGGGCGCGTTGCCCGTCGCCCGGCTCGATGATCGCCTGCACGTTGTAGTACGGCTGCGTTTCCAGCGCTTGCGGAGTGGTGCGCCGCTCGATCCGCTGGGCGCGCTGATGGCCGTTGGGCAGGACCTCGTAGAAGAGGATCTCCGCACCCACCGTGCGCTGGCCTTCGACCAGCGGCAGCAGCGCGTTGCGCCGGTACTGCACCGATTGCAGGAAGCGTTGCAGCGGCAGCAGCAGGCTTTCCTCACTGTCGTAGGCCTGGCGACGGCGCCAGAGCGCGTTGCGCTCGTCGAGGATGCTGATCTCCGCGTTGCCCTCGTCCAGGCGGTAGAACACCTGCACGCAGTTGGCCCGTCCCAGCGGCAGGATCAGCGCCAGGTCTTCGCCTTCCAGCGCGTGCCGGTCCAGTTGCAGGTAGCCGTTGTCCTGCTGCGTGTCGCCCAGGTGTTCGATCAGCGCCGGCATCCCTTCCACCACCCGGTGGCTGACATCGCCCGGTGTCAGCTGCAGCAGATGGAAGTGCTGCCGCACCTGCAGCAAGAAGCGCCCGCCGCGTCCGCTGGCGAGCTGGCCGTGGGCATCGCGGATCAGGTCTTCCACGCGCTGGGCGATGGCGACCGCGCGGTTGCGGCAGAAGCAGCGCACCAGCAGGCGCGGCGGCGGAGCGTCGGTCGGCAGGCCGTTGAGGAAGTCGCGCAGGCAGTCGAGCAGTGCGTGGGGCCCGGCGAAGCGGTTGACCATCAGCTCGTTCCAGCTGTTCAGGGTGATCTGGTCGAGGGTCAGCACCAGGTTGTCGCGCACGCCGGAGTAGCCGAGGGAATCGGTGCGTTCGGTGGTCATGTGCACGTTCATCTGGCTGTGCTGAGGCAACGGGTCGAGTCCGACGTTAACCAGGATCAGCGTCTGCGCTGGCACGCTGCTGCGCAGCAGGGCGCTTTCCGGCACCTCGGCGAGCGGCAGCGGGAAGGCCTGTTGCAGGCAGCCCAGCAGGTTCTGCAGTTCGAACTCGCTGAGGTCGCTGGCGCCCGGTTGCAGGGACAGGCGTGTGGTGGCATCGATCACGCCGTTGCGGTGACTCCAGGCCAGCAGCTCCATCAGGTCGCGGGCGCGGCGCAGCGGGGCGAAGTCGGCCATTTCCTGCAGTGACAGGCTGCCGCTGAACAGCGCCCAGTACGGCGGCTTGCCGGCTTCGGCGGGCAGCTGGGCGAGGGTGAGGATGTCTTCGGCGACGTCCGGGGCGATGCCCGGGTTGATGAACTCGACCTTGCCGGCCTTGCGCTCGAAGGCGGCGTACAGGCGCCGGCCGAGCACGCTCAGGTCGCGCGGGTCGATGCCGCTGGCAGCCTGTTGCAGGCGGGCGAACTGGGAGAGGAAGCGGTAGCTGTGGGTCAGCTCGTTGACCAGCGCGCGGCGCTCCAGCAGCACCTGGCGGACCTTCCACTGGCTGCGGCTGTCGAGCAGCCCGTAGGTGCGGCTGTCCCAGTTCCATTCGGCGGACAGGCGCTCCATCAGCTTGCGCTGCCAGCTCTTGTGGCCCTGGCGCGGCGGGCGGCTGAGTTTCTTGCCGACCTTCAGGTAAAGGCAGCGGCGGATCAGCTCCAGGCGCTCCCGCTCGCCGCGCGCCGAAAGGTATTCCTCCAGGCGACGGTAGAGCATCACGTAGGGATCGAGCTCGTCCTCGTCGAGCCGCCCGGCGTAGATCGCCTGCTTGTAGAGCAGGCTCAGACAGGCGCCGTTCGGGTGCTCGCTGGCGTAGACCTCGGTGAGCAGCAGCTTGAGCACCGACTTGTAGGGCGACTCGATGCCCTTGAACAGCTGCCACATGCCCGCGCCGATGAATTCGCCGGGCGGGATGCGCGCCAGGTGGCCGAGGTCGAGAACATCTTCGGCGCGGATGAAGCGCTTGCTCAGCAGCGTCTGGCAGTACTGCGCGTAGCGGCCCTCTTCATAGACCGGCACCAGCCACCACAATGGCGTGCGGCCGCCGAGCCAGATGGCGGTGCGATAGAACTCGTCGAGCAGCAGGTAGTGCTGGCTGGTGCCGCAGTCGTCGGAGGTCAGGCGGGTGTCGCGCGCGCCCTGAGTGAAGCGCTGCGGCTCGATGAAGAAGCAGTGCACCTCGGCGCCCTGGGTCGCGGCCCACTGTTCCAGCAGGTCGCACTTGCGGCGCAGTTCGGCCAGTTCCTGCGGGGATAGATCGGAGGCGTGGCAGACCCACAGGTCCAGGTCGCTCTGCTCGGCCTGGGCGACGGTGCCCAGGCTGCCCATCAGGAACAGGCCGTGGATCGGCAATGGCGGGTCGCCGCGGCGTGGTTTGTAGCTGAAGGAGCGGGTCAGGCGCTGGGCTTCGGCGAGCAGCTCGTCGTCCGGGACGAAGTTGGACAGGCCCGCCGGCGTTGCCGCCGACACATAGCCGGGCAGCAGCGGATGGTTCACGTCCAGCAGCAGCGGCAGCAGCTTCAACACCAGCTGCTGGCGGGTGGACAGCGCTTCGCTGGCGCGCCGCAGGCGGCCGGCATTGACCTTCAGGAAGCGCTGGCGCAACTGCGCCAATACCTTGCGGTCGATGCCGTCGTCGATGTCCGGGCGAATCTCGGGGGTGAGCGTCATGGCGTACTACGGCCTGGCCAACGGCGCCGCATCAGGGGGTGCGGCGCCCGGAAATTTGCCAGGTTATCGCCCGCTCATGGCGAATCTTGAGATCAGCTGCGCAGGATGCCCAGCAGGACCTGGGCATGCTCGGCGGCGTCGAGACCCAGGCTGGTCAGGTAGCCGCCGTCGGGTTTGTCGATCAGCCCCTTGGCGTGCAGGCGTTCGGCGGCCGCGACGGTGTCCCGCGAGGCGTCGTGGTGGACTTTCAATCCCGCCTGGCTGTTCTCCAGATCGTAGAGCGCCAGCAGGTCCAGTTCCGCAACCATATCTTTGGTGAAAGCCATACGCGCAACTCCCAATGGTCAGTGAGACCCCAGTGTAGTCTCAACTCCGACCGGTTCGGCAAGCGCTCTTATGCCTCGGTGCCGTCGGGCAGGGTCGGCAGCGCGCGCAGGGCCTGCTCGTACCACTCGCCGTCGAAGGCGCGGTCGTCGGCCAGCATGGCCTCGATTTCGTGGGCGAGCACCAGGGCCATCAGGTGCAGCGCATCCTCGCGCTCGTAGCCGACCAGGGTGAGCTTGTTGAACACCGCGCGGGCGGCCGGTGGGCTCTCGCTCTCGATCTGGTTTTCGATGGCCTGGATCAGGGTTTCTTCGGCGAAGGACTCTTCGCCATCGTCTTGGTCGGTCATCACGTTGCTCTCCGATGGACTTGTGAAGCGGCGGGAAGTTGGCCAACCTGCGGGCAACTTCGGCTTGTAGAAGGACTGTCGGGCGACATGATCACCTATTACACCCTCGTCGGCGACCGCCTGGTGCGCCACAACGGCAGCGAATGCCACGGCATGCCCAAGGACACCCTGTGGATCGACCTGTTCCAGCCCACGCTGGAGGAGGAGCAGCTACTGGAGTCGATCATCGCGGTGGATGTGCCGACCCGCGAGGAAATGGCCGAGATCGAGGACTCTTCGCGCTTCTACGAGAGCAATGGGGCGCTGTACATGACCACCACAGTGGTCGGCGGCATCCGCGAGCACAAGCCGAGCACCTCTGAGGTCACCTGCGTGCTGACCCCGCACTGGCTGGTGACGGTGCGCTACACCGACCTGCTGGCCTTCCGCACCTTCGAGGCGCGCACCCAGCGCGGCGGCTGCCAGGGCAAGAGCGACCAGTTGTTCGTGACCCTGATGGACAGCGTGGTGGACCGCATCGCCGACGTGCTGGAGACGGTACAGCAACAGCTCGATTCGCTGTCCAACGGCATTTTCCAGGAAGGCCAGGCCCGCGGCGGCAAGACCGACCTGCAGGGCATCGTCAAGCAGCTGGGGAGGGGCAACTCGCTGCTCTCCAAGCTCAACGAAAGCCTGCTGAGCATCAGCCGGCCGCTGTCCTACTTCCGTCAGGGCAGCAACGGCTGGATCAGCGAGGAGACCAAGCTGGGCATGAAGTCGGTGGAGCGCGACGTGCGCTCGCTGAGCGAGTACCAGTCGAAGATGTCGGCGGAGATCACCTTCCTGCTCGACTCCACGCTCGGCCTGATCAACATCGAGCAGAACAGCATCATCAAGGTGTTCTCCATCGCCGCCGTGCTGTTCCTGCCGCCGACCCTGGTGGGCACGGTGTATGGCATGAACTTCCAGCACATGCCGGAGCTGGCCTGGATGGCCGGCTACCCGATGGCGCTGGTGGCGATGGTGGTCTCGGCGATCATTCCCTACTACTGGTTCAAGTACAAAGGCTGGTTGTAAGGCGTTGATGCGGGTCAACGAGGGCCCGCGATGCGGATTGCACAGTGGAGGGCCGACCCCGTCTCACAGGAGGAGACCATGCCGCAGCCCGACGCCAACAAGCCCCTTCCCGCCCATACCCCCACCGCCGGTGGCGAGGACATCCGCGCGCAAAGCCACGGACCGGTAGCGCTGACCGTGGCCATGGCTCCGCGCGGCAGCAACGAGGACTCCACGTCCGCCGAGCTGCCCGCCGGCTACCCCTACCGCACCCGCCTGCAGCGCAAGGCGTACGAGAAGCAGAAGGCGCAGCTGCAGGTCGAACTGCTGAAGGTGCAGAGCTGGGTGAAGGAAACCGGCCAGCGCATCGTCGTGCTCTTCGAGGGCCGCGACGCCGCCGGCAAGGGCGGCACCATCAAGCGCTTCATGGAACACTTGAACCCGCGCGGCGCCCGCGTCGTGGCGCTGGAGAAACCCAGCGACGCCGAACGCGGGCAGTGGTACTTCCAGCGCTACGTCCAGCATCTGCCCACCGCTGGCGAGATCGTCTTCTTCGACCGCTCCTGGTACAACCGCGCCGGCGTCGAGCGGGTCATGGGCTTCTGCTCGCCGCGCCAGTACCTGGAGTTCATGCAGCAGACTCCGGAGCTGGAGCGCATGCTGGTACGCAACGGCATCCACCTGTTCAAGTTCTGGTTTTCGGTGAGCCGCGAGGAGCAGCTGCGCCGCTTCGTCTCGCGCCGCGACGATCCGCTCAAGCACTGGAAGCTGTCGCCCATCGACATCCAGTCGCTGGACCGCTGGGACGAGTACACCCAGGCCAAGGAGGCGATGTTCTTCCACACCGACACCGCCGATGCGCCCTGGGTGGTGATCAAGTCCGACGACAAGAAGCGCGCGCGGCTGAACTGCCTGCGCCACTTCCTGCACTCGCTGGACTACCCCGGCAAGGACCCGAGGATCGCCCACGCGCCGGACGAGCTGCTGGTCGGCCGGGCCGCCGAGCTGGACCGTGACGAACTGGAGCGCCTGGTACCGGCCCCGGTCCCGGTGGCGGAGCCGGTCCCGGCCTGAGTCCTTATTCCTGGCTGAGCTGCATCAACTGGCCGGACACCGCCCGGGCGTTGCGTTCGACGATGATCGGCGCCCACGGCCGGCCGGAGGCGCTGACCACGGTGTTGCTCCTGCTGTTCATGTCCTGCAGCGCCTTGCTCAGGTACTCCCAGCGGGTGCGCAGCTTCTTGGTCGCATCGCTGTCCGGCAGTTGCTCGATGCGCTGCGACAGCAGTGGAACCAGCACGCGCTCGTCCTGGCCCAGGTACTCCTGGGATTGTTCGCGCGCCAGTTCCAGCCCGCTCAGGTAGGCGCGGCCCAGGTACTGGGTGGCGAGGAATTCGACCCGTACCGGCAGCTGCCACAGCGGAATCTGGTTGGCGTCGGCGCTGGCGGGGACGAAGCGTTCGATCTGGCTCAACAAGTCGCGCACGGCGCGGCTGAGTTCCTGGTTGTAGCGCCAGGGCAGGTCTTCTTCCTTGGGGCCGTAGGAAACGCCATTGCGTATCTGGGTAACGAAGGCGGTGTGGGCCTTTTTCAGCGCCTCATCGGATTTGGGGTAGGTCTTGACCGCCTGGTCCAGCGTGGCGAGGTCTTTCTCCAGTTGGGCGGCGTGTTCTTCCTGGAAGCCTTCGCCGCGCAGCAACAGCAGGCTGTTGATCGAGCGGCAGGTGTAGACCTGCAAGGTCTGCAGCTGCAGTTCGTCGCTGGGCAGGTTGGCCTGGGCGGAGAGGGCGAGGAGTCCGAAACAGCACAGCAGAATACCGCGAAGCACATCGAGCTTTCGGAGCATGGCGGGCGTTTCCTTGTTGTTATTGTGTGCCGCGCCAGGCGTCGGGGCGTGGGCATCTTGGCGCCAGAGTCGCGGCTACTCCAAGGCTAGCGCTGAACGGTGCCTCTGCAACCATCCAAAAGGAGGATTCGTCGGGAGGCAGGCTCAGGCATGTGCGGCGTGGCGCAGGCGCTCGCGGTCGAGAATCTCGATGCCGCCATAGCTCAGGCGCAGGATGCCCTGGGCTTCCAGCTCCTTGAGGATCTGGTTGGTGGTCTGCCGCGACAGCGACAGCATGGCCGCCAGCTGGTCCTGGGGCAGGTGCAGCTCGCGCTTGGCGGTGGCCGACTCGCCGTAGCCCTCGGCGATCATCAAGAGGCGCCGGGCCAGGCGCGGCGCGGCCGGCAGCAGCGACAGCTCCTCCAGCACGGCAAAGGTGATGCGCAGCTTGTGGCTCATCAGCAGGGCGAAGTCGCGCCAGTATTCCGGGTGCTGCGCCAGCAGGGCCTGCAGCGGTGCCAGGGGCACCTGCAGGAGGACGGTGGCACCTTCGGCGTAGGCGTCGTGGGTGCGCGGCTGGCCGTCGAACAGGCAGATCTCGCCGAACCAGTTGGGCGGCTCGACCAGGGCCAACAGCGCTTCCTTGCCGCTCTCGCCGACCACACTGACGCGGATCGCGCCTTCCACCACGCAATACAGACCGCAGGGCGCATCGCCACGGGCGAACAGCCGCTGCCCGGCTGGCAGGCGGCGCACCAGGGCGGCGGCGCACAGCGCGTGGCGCAGGCTTTCGGGCAGGGCCTGGAACCAGCGGCCTTCATTGAGGCGAGGCAGGAAGGGTTTGGCGTCGGTCATGGGCTTTGTCGGCTAACTGACAGAGTGGGAAAGCGCGCAAACGCCATCATGCCAGCACCTTGCGGGAGAACAACAATGAAAACGCTCGTCGATCACCTTGCCCAATATGCCGCCTACCACCGTGACCGGCGGAATATCGTCAGCCACTTCATCGGCATTCCGATGATCGTGCTGTCCATCGCTACCCTGCTGTCGCGCCCCGGCGTCGAACTGGCCGGCCTGCTGGTCTCGCCCGCCGCGCTGCTGGCGCTGGTCTCGGTGGTGTTCTACCTGCGCCTGGATCTGCGCTTCGGCGTGCTGATGGCGGCGTTGCTGGGGCTTTCGCTCTGGAGCGGGGCCGCTTTCGCCGCGGGCTCCACCGCATCCTGGCTGGCCTGGGGCATCGGCCTGTTCGTGGTCGGCTGGATCATCCAGTTCGTCGGCCACTGGTACGAAGGCCGCAAGCCGGCGTTCGTCGATGACCTCACCGGGCTGATCGTCGGCCCGCTGTTCGTCGCCGCCGAGGCGGCCTTCCTGCTCGGCCTGCGCGACGAGGTCCGTCATGCCGTGGAAGAGCGCGCCGGCCCCACCTGCATCCGCGAGAAGAAGGCGACCGCCTGACCGGCCTCATTCCGCGCCGCTGAGCTGGCGCAGGATGCGCGCGCTGTCGGGGTCGGCGGGGAAGAAGGTTTCCAGGGCCAACTCCGACAGCGTCACGTCCACCGGCGTGCCGAACACCGTGATGGTGCCGATCAGGCTGCACACGCCCAGTTCGGTCTGCAGTTGCACCGGGATCAGCACCATGTCGCCGCTGGCGCTCTCGTCGTAGGGCGGCGCCGGATAGGCGGCCACTTCGTCGCGCAACGCCGCCAGTGCCGGGTCGCCGCTGGCCTCGAAGTCGTGCTGCAGGCGCGCCACCACGTGCGCCTTCCACGCCCCGAGATTGAGGATGCGCGGCGCCAGGCCCTTGGGATGGAGGCTCATGCGCAGCACGTTGATCGGCGGTTGCAGCAGCTCCGGATCGACGCCGATCAGGAAGATATCCACCGTGCGGTTGGACGCCAGCAGGTTCCAGTGGCGGTCCACCACCATCGCCGGGTTCGGCTCATGGGCCTTGAGCAGCTGGTCGATGGCCTGTTTCGCCACGGTCAGCGCCGGGTCGTCCAGGCCCTTTTCCGAATACACCGGCGCGTAGCCGGCGGCGCTGAGCAGGCGGTTGCGTTCGCGCAGGGGAATGTCCAGCTGTTCGGCCAGATGCAGGAGCATCTCGCGGCTGGGCAGGGCGCGTCCGGTTTCGACGAAGCTCAGATGGCGCGTGGAAATCTCCGCGTCGCAGGCGAGGTCGAGCTGGCTGAGTCGGCGGCGCTGGCGCCATTGGCGGAGCAGGGCGCCGACGGGGTGGGCTGGGCTGTTCTGGGCTGGACTGTTCATGGCATCGAACGATAGACCCTGCACTTCATTGCGGCCATTACCTGGCAGGTAATCGACGCGCGGCAGGCTCGGGCGGATTCTGCAGCCACACGCCGCCAATCGGTGGCGACACTTGAAGGAGCTTCGCCATGAGTCTGCTGCAACCGTCCCCGCTGCTTCGCCTTACCTTGAAGATCGACGCCCTCGCCGGCGGCGCCATGGGCCTGCTGATGGCGCTGGCCGCGCAGCCGCTCGGCGAGCTGTTCGGCCTGCCCTTCGTCCTGCTGATGGTGGCCGGCATCGTGCTGTTGCCGCTGGCGCTGGTGCTCTACTGGATGAGCAACCAGCCGGCGCTGTCCCGCACCGGCGTCTGGGCGGTAATCGCGCTGAATGGCCTGTGGGTGGTGGAGAGCATCGCTCTGCTGGTGACCGGCTATGTACAACCGACCACTCTGGGTTATGCCTTTGTCATCGGACAGGCGCTGGTGGTCCTGCTGTTCGCCGAGCTGGAGTTCTTCGGCCTGCGCCGGTCGGCTGTGCTGGCGCTGTGAATGCAACAAAAGTAGGGCGCATAACGCGCCAGCGTTATCCGCCGGACCTGCGCCGGCGGATAACCTGTTCCAGGTTATGCGCCCTACGGTGTTGTTTCGCTTCCGTTCTGGCCTTGGGTTCGCGAGCAAGCTCGCTCCTACAGGGTGCGCTCTTCGTAGGAGCGAGCTTGCTCGCGAACCGCTTTAAGCCAGCGCTTCGCGGACGAAATCGAGGCGATCCTGACCGAAGAACATCTCGTCGCCGACGAACATCGTCGGTGCGCCGAACATCCCGCGCTTGATCGCCGCCTCGGTGTTGGCCTTGAGCGCATCCTTCACTTCCTGCTCGGCGGTCAGTGCCAGCAGCGCCTGCGGATCGAAGCCCGCTTCGGCCAGCAACGGGCCGAGCACGGCCGGGTCGCCCAGGTTCAGCGCGTCCACCCACATGCCCTTGAACACGCAGGCCAGCAGCGCCTCGAAGCGTTCCGGCTGGCGCATCTGGATGCCGGTGGCGGCACGCATCAGGGTGAGGGTGGTGATCGGGAAATGCGGGTTCATCTTCAGCGGCACGCCGTAGCGGCGGGCGAAGCGCAGCATGTCGATCAGGGTGTAGCGGCCCTTGGCCGGGATGGCGATGGGCGAGGCGTTGCCGGTGGCCTGGAATACGCCGCCCAGCAGTACCGGGCGATAGACCAGCTCGGCGCCGGTTTCGGCGCAGATCGCCGGCAGCTGGGTGTAGGCGAGATACGAAGTCGGGCTGCCGAAATCGAAGAAGAACTCGACGCTCTTGCTCATGAGTGGCTCTCTCTTTTTTATAGATTCGAAAAATCGACAGACGACCTTGCGAGCTGGAGCCAGGCTAGGCGGAGTCCAGCAGGGGCGCGGACCTTTTGCTTTGATAGTCAGCGTTTGTAAATGAGCAGCCCTGCTGGATTGCAACGACGCCTGGCCGACGCGCAGCTAGTCGTCTTTCGATTTTTCACCAGCGCTCGATCCAGGGGCGCAGGTCCAGTTCGAAGGTCCAGGCATCGCGCGGCTGGCTGTGCAGGTACCAGTAGCTGTCGGCGATGTGTTCGGGGTTCAGGATGCCGTCCTGGTCCTTGAGCTTGTAGCGCTCGGGGAAGGTCTCGCGGATGAACTCGGTGTCGATGGCGCCGTCCACCACCACGTGGGCGACGTGCAGACCCATCGGCCCCAGCTCGCGGGCCATGCTCTGGGCCAGGGCGCGGATGCCGTGTTTGGCCCCGGCGAAGGCGGCGAAGCCCGAGGCGCCGCGCAGGCCGGCGGTGGCGCCGGTGAAGAGGATGGTGCCGCGCTGGCGCTTGACCATGCGCTTGGCCACTTCGCGGCCGGTGAGGAAGCCGGAGAAGCAGGCCATCTCCCAGATCTTGAAGTACTTGCGCGCGGTCTCTTCGAGGATGCTGCAGGGCACATTGGCGCCGATGTTGAAGACGAAGGCTTCGATGGGGCCGATGTCGCGCTCGATGGTTTCCACCAGCTCGATCACTGCCTCCTCCTTGCGCGCGTCGGAGGCGAAACCGTGGGCCTCGCCGCCTTCGGCGCGGATCGCGTCCACCAGCGGCTGAAGCTTGTCCGCCGAACGCCGGGTGACGCAGGCGACATAGCCTTCGCGGGCGAAGCGGCGGGCGATGGCGCCGCCGGTGGCGTCGCCGGCGCCGATCACCAGTACGACTTTCTTGTTCTGCGACATCCTCGTTTTCCTCTTTGGTAAACGATCGTTAGGTAAACGAACGTTATGCTATTCTCCGGCGGACCGTCAACACGCTTTCCGGAGTCGCCCGATGCGCTACTCAGCCACCCATAAGGAAGAAACCCGCCAGCGCCTGCTCGACAGCAGCGGCGCGATTGCCAAGCAGGGCGGTTTCGCCACCACCGGCGTGGACGGGCTGATGAAGGCGGTGGGCTTGTCCGGCGGGGCGTTCTACAACCACTTCGGCTCCAAGGACGAGCTGTTCGCCGCCATCGTCGAGCGCGAGTTGCAGCAGAGCGTCGAACGGCTCGCGGCCAGGGGCAAGGTGCTGGATCGCGCCCGTCTTGAGCGTGGGCTCACGCGTTACCTGAATGTCGCCCACGTGCGGGACGCCGCCGCCGGTTGCGCGATTCCGGCGCTGGGGGCGGAGATCGCCCGTGCGGACGTATCCGTGCGGCAGGGCGCCGAGGATGCGTTGGTGGAACTGCAACAGGCCTGGGCCGAGGTGCTGGGTTCGCAGGAGGATGCCTGGGCGCTGCTGGCGCAGTGTGTCGGCGCGCTCATGCTGGCGCGGATGGTGGCGAGCGAGAAGGTGCAGAAGATGATCGTCGAGTCGAGCCGGGACTTCCTGCTGCGGCATCTGGATGAAGCTGAGCGGGCTTAACACTTGTAGGTGCGAGGGGGACGCCTAGTTCTTGCTCGCGAACAGACCCTCGCTCGGGGTCGGGTTCGCGAGCAAGCTCGCTCCTACAGAAAAACAATCCGGCGCGAGATTAAATACCGCGAATCGCCAGGTCCGCGCCCAGCAGCAACAGCCCACCGAAGAAGCAGCGGCGAAACGCCAGCGGGCTGATCCGCGAGCGCAGCCAGGTGCCCAGGTACATGCCTGCCAATGCCGGCAGCAGGGCCAGCAGGGAGAGGCCGAGCACGTCCGCCTGCAGCAGCGATCCGTGCTGGCTGAGGGTGATCGCCAGGGCCAGCGTCGAGACGGTGAACGACAGCCCCAGCGCCTGCACCAGGTCGTCCTTCTCCAACCCGAGCGCTTGCAGGAAGGGTACGGCGGGAATCACGAAGACGCCGGTCACGGCCGTGACGCCGCCGGTGATCACGCCGATCAGCGGCGACAGCCAGCCTTCATGCCGGGGTGCGACGCTGAAGCGCTTGTTCGACAGCCCCAGCAACGCATAGAGGATCAGCGCCACGCCCAGCAGTGGCGTGGCTGCCGGCCAGTTCTCTCCCGCCAGCAGCCAGCCTACCGCCAGCGTGCCAAGGACGATGCCCGCCAGCATGCCCCACAGGCGCTTGAGCAGCCCGAGGAAGCGCGGGCCGGCGGCGAGTTGCCAGATATTGGTGACGGTGGAAGGTACGACGAGGATCGCGGCGGCCTGCATCGGCGGCATCACCAATCCGAGCAGGCCGACGGCGACCGTGGGCAGGCCGAGGCCCACCACGCCTTTCACCAGGCCGGCGAGGAGGAAGGTGAGGACGATCAGTTCGAGGTGCTGGGGGAGGGCGTCGAACATGGGCGGGCCTGTTGAAAAGCAAGGCCGGCAGGATACGAGGGTTTGGGAGTCAGGGGAAAGCTCGGTCCCTCTCCCCAGCCCTCTCCCTTCAGGGTTAGGGAGAGGGCAATCCCCCGCGCAGGAGCATGGTGCGGGAGGCGCTCGATCAGATATTCGCCACCGGCTGATAGGCCTTCGGCTTGAAGTACAGCGTCTCGCCACGGGCCAGGCCCGTCAGGCTGTCGTGGTCCTTCACCACTTCGGCTTCGATCAGCTCGTCCTGGCCCTCTACCTTCAAGGTCACGCGGGTGATCGCGCCCAGCGGGCGGATGTCGCGGACTTCGGCGGCGCGGTGCTCGGCCACTTCGGAGCGCGACAGCGAGACCTCGTGCGGGCGGAACAGCACGTGCTCGTCACCGCCGATGTGCAGGCGGTTGGAGTCGCCGAGGAAGTGGTAGACGAAGTCGCTGGCCGGGTTCTCGTAGACCTCGCCAGGGGAGCCGATCTGCTCGATCACGCCCTTGTTCATCACCACGATGCGGTCGGCGACTTCCATCGCTTCTTCCTGGTCGTGGGTGACGAACACCGAGGTCAGGTTGATCTCCTCGTGCAGGCGCGCCAGCCAGCGGCGCAGCTCCTTGCGCACCTTGGCGTCGAGGGCGCCGAAGGGTTCGTCCAGCAGCAGGATCTTCGGCTCCACCGCCAGGGCGCGGGCCAGGGCGATACGCTGGCGCTGGCCGCCGGAGAGCTGCTCCGGGTAGCGGTCGGCCAGCCAGTCCAGCTGCACCATGTTCAGCAGTTCGTGGACTTTTTCGGCGATGCGCGACTCGCTCGGGCGCACCGATTTCGGCTTCATGCGCAGGCCGAAGGCGACGTTGTCGAACACCGTCATGTGGCGGAACAGCGCGTAGTGCTGGAACACGAAGCCGACGTTGCGATCGCGCACGTCGTGCTGCGAGACGTCCTCGCCGTGGAACACGATGTTGCCGGCGTCCGGGGTTTCCAGACCGGCGATGATGCGCAGCAGGGTGGTCTTGCCGCAGCCCGACGGGCCGAGCAGGGCGACCAGCTCGCCGCTGTGGATGTCCAGGTTGATGTCGTTCAGCGCCTTGAAGGCGTTGAAGTTCTTGCTGACGTTACGGATCTCGATGCTCATGGTGTGGCTCTCACTCTTCGTCAGCCTTGACTTTGGCGCGGGTCAGGCGCGATTCGCTCCACTGCTTGAGCAGCAGGATGACCAGGGCCATCAGCAGCAGCAGGGTGGCGACGCTGAAAGCGGCGACGTGGTTGTACTCGTTGTAGAGGATTTCGACGTGCAGCGGCAGGGTGTTGGTGACGCCGCGGATGTGCCCGGAGACCACCGACACTGCGCCGAACTCGCCCATGGCCCGCGCGGTGCACAGCACCACGCCGTAGATCAGGCCCCATTTGATGTTCGGCAGGGTCACGTGCCAGAACATCTGCCAGCCGTTGGCGCCGAGCAGGCGCGCGGCTTCCTCTTCCTGCGTACCCTGCTCCTGCATCAGCGGGATCAGTTCGCGGGCGACGAAGGGGAAGGTGACGAAGATGGTGGCCAGGACGATGCCGGGCACGGCGAAGACGATCTGGATGTCGTGGTCCGACAGCCACTGGCCGAAGTAGCCCTGGGCGCCGAACAGCAGCACGTAGATCAGACCGGCGATCACCGGGGAGACCGAGAACGGCAGGTCGATCAGGGTCACCAGGATGCTCTTGCCGGGGAACTCGAACTTGGTCACGCACCAGGCGGCGGCGACGCCGAACACCAGGTTCAGCGGCACCGAGATGCCCACGGCGATCAGCGTAAGCTTCAGCGCGGACAGCGCGTCGGGTTCCAGGATGGCCTCGAAGAAGGTGCCAAAGCCCTGCTTCAGCGCCTCGCTCAGCACCACGAACAGCGGCAGCAGCAGGAACAGGGCGAAGGCCAGCCAGGCCAGCGCGATCAGGGCGCGACGGCCCCAGACATTACCCCGGCGAGCAGCATTGGCAGCGGCCGCGGCGGAAAGGCTTGCGGTACTCATGGCGCGCTCCTCAAGGCGTTTCGATGCGGCGTTGCAGCAGGTTGATCAGCAGCAGCAGGACGAAGGCGACGACCAGCATCAGCACGCCGATGGCGGTGGCGCCGGTGTAGTCGTACTGGTCCAGCTTGACCATGATCAGCAGCGGCAGGATCTCGGTCTTCATCGGCATGTTGCCGGCGATGAAGATCACCGAGCCGTACTCGCCCACGCCGCGGGCGAAGGCCAGGGCGAAACCGGTCAGCCAGGCCGGCAACAGGGCCGGCAGCAGCACGTGGCGGAATACCTGCAGCGGCTTGGCGCCCAAGCACGCAGCGGCTTCTTCCACTTCACGCGGGATGTCCGCCAGCACCGGTTGCACCGTGCGCACGACGAACGGCAGGACCACGAAGGTCAGCGCCAGGGTGATGCCCAGCGGGGTGTAGGCGATCTTCAGGCCGATCTCGGTGGCGAAGCGGCCGACCAGGCCGTTGGGCGCGTACAGCGCGGTCAGCGCGATACCGGCCACGGCGGTGGGCAGGGCGAAGGGCAGGTCGATCATCGCGTCGATGATCTTGCGGCCCGGGAAGCGGTAGCGCACCAGCACCCAGGCCAGCAGGGTGCCGATCACGCCGTTGATCAGGGCGGCGATCAGCGCGGTGCCGAAGCTCAGCTTGAGCGCGGCGATGACGCGCGGCGCGGTGATGATGGTCCAGAACTGATCCCAGGAGAGTTGGGTCGTCTTGAGGAACATGGCCCCCAGCGGAATCAGCACCAACAGGCTGAGATACACCAGGGTGTAGCCCAGAGTCAGCCCGAAGCCGGGTATGACCGGGGAGATGCGTCGTGACATTGGCTGTCCTTTCTCATTAACGCGTTGAGCCCCCGCCATGGGGCGGGGGTTTTTCCTTCCGCGCGAGCTGTGCACCGGCTCGCGCGGATCGGGTCGCCCGGCGCGAGGCCGGGCGGGTGGCGCATCACTGCGCCTGGTAGATCTTGTCGAAGATGCCGCCGTCGTTGAAGAACTTGGGCTGCGCGACCTTCCAGCCACCGAAGTCCTTGTCGATGGTCACCAGGTTGAGTTTCGGGAACTGGTTGGCGAACTCGGCGGCGACCTTGGCGTTACGCGGACGGTAGAAGTTCTGCGCGGCGATGCGCTGGCCTTCTTCGCTGTACAGGTACTTCAGGTATTCCTCGGCGACCTTGCGGGTGCCCTTCTTGTCTACGGTCTTGTCGACCACGGCCACCGGCGGCTCGGCCAGGATGGACACCGACGGAACGACGATCTCGAAGTTCTCGCCGCCCTGTTCCTTCTTGGCCAGGAAGGCCTCGTTCTCCCACGCCAGCAGCACGTCGCCGATGTTGTTGTTGACGAAGGTGATGGTCGAGCCGCGGGCGCCAGTGTCCAGAACCGGCACGTGCTTGTACAGGTTCTTCACGTATTCCTGGGCTTTCTCTTCGCTGCCGTATTGCTTCTTCGCCCAGGCCCAGGCGGCCAGGAAGTTCCAGCGGGCGCCGCCGGAGGTCTTCGGGTTCGGGGTGATGACTTCCACGCCCTGCTTGGTCAGGTCGCCCCAGTCCTTGATGCCCTTGGGGTTGCCCTTGCGCACCAGGAACACGATGGTCGAGGTGTAGGGGGTGCTGTTGTCGGGCAGGCGCGCCTGCCAGTCGGCGGGCAGCAGCTGGCCCAGCTTGTTCAGTTCGTCGATGTCGCCGGCCAGGGCCAGGGTCACCACGTCGGCCTTCAGGCCGTCGATCACGGCGCGGGCCTGCTTGCCCGAGCCGCCATGGGACTGCTGCACGGTCAGATCATCGCCGCCCTGGGCCTTCCAGTGCTTGATGAAGGCGGCGTTGTAGGCCTGGTACAGCTCGCGGGTCGGATCGTAGGAAACGTTCAGCAGTTGGGTGGCGGCGGAAACCGGGCCGGCGATCAGGGCGCTGGCCAGGGCGGCCAGGGCGAAACGGCGGATGGACATGTGCAGCTCCTGAAAAAAATGCAGTTCGTTATGTTTGTTTGGCAGGGTCTTTCGGGGGGCGATGTCAGCCGCGCATTCGCGGCTGGCTGCTGCAGTACCGGTGGGGTAGGGCGGTCATGGCGACGCTCCGGTTGTCCAGTCGTGTTCGCAATCAGCTCAGGCTCAGGCTTGTTTGCCGGGGCTCTGCTGCAGGCGGAATTTTTCCTTGCGCTCGATCTGCACGACCTGGCCGTTGTGCACGGTGATCTCGACGGCGCCGAAACGCAGGCCACGCAGGGCGCTCTGCACTTCGCGCAGGATGTTGGCTTCGTCCTGGCCGTCCAGGCTACGGAGGGTTGCGCTCATGGGTATCTGCTCCTAGTGAGTTGACCACCGGCCGTTTCACTGGCGGCGCGTGCGGTGTGAGCGCATCTTAGGCAGGAGCTGGATATTCTTAAAAATACTGTTTAAGAATTTTTATATACCAGAAAGTTTTTAGCGCCAGCTAGCCGGGCTGGCGCGGCAGTTTCGCCAGCAGGGCCTGCGCGGGCTGCGGCTTGTCGTACCAGTAGCCCTGGCCGAAATCGCAGGCGTGGGTGAGGAGGAAGGCGGCCTGGTCGGGGCGTTCGATGCCTTCGGCGACCACCTGCAGGCCCATGCTCTGGCCCAGGGCGATCACCGCGCGGGCGATGGCGGCGTCCTCGGTGTCGTCGGGCAGACCGGCGACGAAACCCTGGTCGATCTTCAGCTTGTGCACCGGCATGCGCTTCAAGCGCATCAGCGAGGAATAACCGGTGCCGAAGTCGTCGATGGCCAGGTGCACTCCCAGCAGGCGCAACTGGCTGAGCAGTTCCAGGCCCTGGTCGAAGTTCTGCATCACCGCGCTCTCGGTGACTTCGAGCTCCAGGTGGTGCGGGTCAAGGCCGCTCTCTTCCAGTGCCAGGGCGACGCGCTCTTCGAGACCGCCGCGCCCGAACAGCCGGCTGGAAACGTTCACTGCGATGAAGTCCAGGGCGATGCCGGCATCGAGCCAGGCGCGCATCTGCCGGCAGGCCTGGTCGAGCATCCAGGCGTCGAGCGCGGTGATCAGCCCGGTTTCCTCGGCCACGGGGATGAACTCGCTGGGCGGCACCAGGCCGCGCTGCGGATGCTGCCAGCGCACCAGTGACTCGACCCCGACCATGCGCCCACTGGCCAGGTCATGCACCGGCTGGAAATAGATACGCAGTTCATCGTGGTCCAGCGCGTGGCGCAGCGCGGCTTCCACCTGGACGTGAGAGCGCGCGCGGGCGGTCAGTTCCGGGGTGTAGAAGGCGTACAGGCTGCGGCCGCTGGCCTTGGCCTGGAACAGCGCGGCATCGGCGTGCTGCATCAGGTGGTCGACGTTGCGCGCATCCTCGGGGAACAGGCTCACGCCGAGGCTGACGGACATGTAGATGGTCTGTCCGTCGACCGCGAACGGCGCGTTCATCGCCTCCAGCAGGCGCTGGGCGAGGCTGCTGGCGTGCTGTTGCTGCGGGCTTTCGAGGATCACCGCGAACTCGTCGCCGCCGAGGCGCGCCAGGGAGCAGCGCTCGTCGAGGCAGGCTTGCAGGCGTTCGGCGATGGCCTTGAGCAACTGGTCGCCGGTGCTGTGCCCGAGGCTGTCGTTGATGTGCTTGAAGTGGTCGAGATCGATCACCAGCAGGGCGCCGCCGCCTTGTTCGCGGTCGGCGCGGGCCAGGGCCTGTTCGATGCGCTCGCGCAGCAGCAGGCGGTTGGGCAGGCCGGTGAGCGGATCGTGGTGGGCGAGGAAGTCCAGCTCATGCTGTGAGCGCTTGAGGCTGCTCAGGTCGGAGAACACTGCCACGTAGTGGGTCAGCTGGCCCTGGTCGTTGCGTACCGCGCGGATATGCTGCCACTGCGGGTACACCTCGCCACTCTTGCGGCGGTTCCAGATTTCGCCGCTCCACACGCCGTCGCGCAGCAGGGCTTCCCACATGCGGTGATAGAAGGCGGCGTTCTGCCGGCCGGACTTGAGCAGCGACGGCTGGCCGCCGAGCACCTCTTCGGCCGTGTAGCCGGTGATGCGCGAGAACGATGGATTGGTGTGCACGATGATGCCGCGGCTGTCGGTGACCAGCAGGCCTTCCTGGGTCGCCTCGAATACCGCCGCGGCCTGGCGCAGGTGCTCCTCGTTGCTGCGCTGGCGGGTGACGTCGCGGCTGATGCCGGTCATGCGCAGCGCTTCGCCACTGGCGCTGCGTTCAACGCGGCCGCGAGCGTGGATCCAGCGATAGCCGCCGTCACTGTGGAGGATGCGATAGACGCAGTCGAGTTGCTCACTCAGCCCGTCGACATGGTCCTGGTAGGCCGCGAGGGTTGCGCCGCGGTCCTCGGGGTGCAGGCGGTTTTCCCAGAGCAGGAAGTCGTCGCTCAGACGCTCGCAGGGCAGGCCGATCAGGTTGGCGTAGCCCGGCGAATAATAGACGCGCTGGGTGCGCAGGTCCCAGTCCCAGACCCCGTCCTCGATCACGTTCAACGCGCGGCTCAGGCGTTCCTCCCGGTCGGCCAGGGCGCTCACTGTGGTCTGCTGGCGGCAGAGGTGCCGGTTCAGCAGCAGGTACAGCAGCAGCGCGCTGATTCCCAGGAAAACGTACTTCTTGGCGATCATCCAACGCAGGAGCTGGGCCGGCTCGGTGAAGATCATTTGTAACCAATGGTCACCCAGCAGCATCCAGAGGGCGGCGAACACCAGGTACAGCAGGCTGATGCGAAGGGCGCTAAGTCGAGGGTTCATGCGGCGGCAAGCTGGAGATATTGGCTGCGCAGTATAAAGGATGCCCGCCGGCGGTCGTTCTTATCTAAAAGACCGGATGGTTTTCCGGACCCGCTTGGTGATAATGCGAGCTGGCTTTGTCCGACAAAGTCGCTCTTTCACACCACTTCCGAGGTTCATTGTCGACCATGTGGTACAACGGTTTTCTTGACCTGTCGCCGTGGCAACTGGTGGCGGTCACCCTGGTCCTGACGCACATCACCATCGTCAGTGTCACCGTTTATTTGCACCGCTATTCCGCGCACCGCGCCCTCGAACTGCACCCCGTGCTGCAACACTTCTTCCGTTTCTGGCTGTGGATGACCACGGGCATGAACACTCGCGAGTGGACCGCCATCCACCGCAAGCACCACGCCAAGTGCGAAACCGCCGACGATCCGCACAGCCCGGTGTACAAGGGCCTGGGCACCGTCCTGCGGCGCGGCGCCGAGCTCTATCGCGAAGAGGCGAAGAACGAGGACACCCTGCGCATCTACGGCAAGAACTGCCCGGACGACTGGCTGGAGCGCAATGTCTACAGCCGCTACCCGCTGGGTGGCATCGTGCTGATGTTCCTGATCGACGCTGCCCTGTTCGGCGCCCTCGGCCTGACCGTCTGGGCCGTGCAGATGGCATGGATTCCGGTGTGGGCCGCCGGGGTGATCAACGGCCTGGGTCACGCGGTCGGCTACCGCAACTTCGAGTGCCGCGACGCCGCCACCAACCTGGTGCCCTGGGGCATCCTGATCGGCGGCGAAGAGCTGCACAACAACCACCACACCTACCCGAACTCGGCCAAGCTGTCGGTGAAGAAGTGGGAGTTCGACCTGGGCTGGGCCTGGATCAAGGTCTTCAGCTTCCTGCGCCTGGCCAAGGTGGCTCGCGTGGCGCCGATTGCCCACCGGGTGGAAGGCAAGGGCAGCCTGGACATGGATACTGCCATGGCCATCCTCAACAACCGTTTCCAGATCATGGCCCAGTACCGCAAGCTGGTAATCGGCCCGCTGGTGAAGCAGGAACTGGCCAAGGCCGACGCGTCGGTACGCCACCTGTTCCGCCGCGCCAAACGTCTGCTGTCGCGGGAAACCAGTCTGCTGGAAGAGCGCCACCACGCGCGCATCCAGGACCTGCTGGCGCAGAGCCAGTCCCTGCAGGTGATCTACGAAAAGCGCCTGGCGCTGCAGCAGATCTGGGTGAAGACCAGCGCCAACGGCCACGACATGCTCGCCGCGATCAAGCAGTGGGTGCAGGAGGCGGAAGCCAGTGGCATCCAGTCGCTGAAGGAATTCGCCGAGCAGCTCAAGACCTATTCGCTGCGCCCCGCCGTGTAGCCGACTCCATCGTCCTAGGACGATGTGAAGCCGGTCGCAAGAAAAGCCCGCCGTTCGGCGGGCTTTTCGTTTATTTTGCAACCGCCTGGCGTAGTTTGCGGTCATAGCCCCGGTCGATGAGCGGGAGGCGCCAATACATGGATGAACAGAACAAGATGCCTGCGGATCAGGACGAAGCCCTGCTGGCGTTGCTGCACAGCCGCGCCGAGGTACAGCGGCTGAAGGAGCGCGAACAGCTCTTCAGCGTGCTGCTTGCCAGTATCAACTCAGTCCTCTGGGCCTTCGACTGGCAAGCCCAGCGCATGGTCTATGTCAGCCCGGCCTACGAGCGCATCTTCGGCCGTTCCGCGGCATTGCTGCTGGCGGACTACGGCGAATGGCAGAACTGCATCTATCCCGATGACCTGGACTACGCCCAGAGCAGCCTGCTGGAGGTACTCGAACGCGGCGCCATCGAGCAGCGCGAGTACCGCATCCTGCGTGCCGACGGGCAGGTGCGCTGGCTGAGCGACAAGTGCTTCGTCAGCCAGCACAACGACGCCGGCGTGCCGCAGATGATCGTCGGTATTGCCGAGGACATCACCGACAAGAAGCACATGGAGACCGAGCTGCATCGCCTGGCCACCACCGACGTGCTGACCCAGAGCAGCAACCGCCGCTACTTCTTCGACAGCGCCGAGCAGGCCTTCCTCGACTGCAAGGCGACTTCCACGCCGTTGGCCTTCCTGCTGCTGGACGTGGACGATTTCAAGAAGATCAACGATGCCTACGGCCACCAGGTGGGCGACGTGGTGTTGCAACGCATTGCCCAGAGCGGGGCGGGCGCGTTGCGCCGGGGCGACCTGTTCGGCCGCATCGGTGGCGAGGAATTCGCCGTGCTGTTGCCCGGATGCAACGAGACGATGGCGCGGCAGATCGGCGAACGCCTGCAACGCGAAGTCCAGCGCCTGCGCTTCAACGAAGCCGAGCAGGTCTTCAGCGTGACCATCAGCCAGGGGCTGACCTTGCTGCAACCGGACGATCAGAACCTGTCGGCGCTTTACAGTCGCGCCGATGCGGCGCTGTATCAGGCCAAGCGCACCGGCAAGGACCGCATAGTTCAAGGATGAAACACCACTCCTCGGATCAGGTGGCGGCGTTAATACTTTTCGACTAATACCATTGTTTCACGGTGGAGAATAAGCGCCGTTGCCAGTTTGATAATGTCATTATATTGGCGTGTTGATAATCAATAAGTTACAAGTGCGATATTGCCTTTTGTCGGATTATTGGCGGTTCGGGGCTTCGTTGATTGACATACCTCCAGCCCCCCCTCTATTACTAATCACATAGCAATATCGAATGGTGTCTGGATGAGACACCAGGGGAGTTATCTCAAGAGCGGCGTGTCACGGAAGATTTGATCCATCCCCTGTCTTCCCACCACCTCCTGTCCTCAGCTCACGCACTTCCGTGGCGCTCGCCGCAACGGAAGCGAGGCTTTTTTGCTGTCGTTTCCAGATTTTCGGAGTTGGCCGAGGGGCGGTAGCTTTGCCCGGCGGAACGTAACGGCCACGGCAGGGACAAGCAGTTGATCAATCGTTGATGGAATCGGGTCATTCGAACTCGGGCGGTAGCTTTGTCTTCGAATTTTGCCAGGAGCCCGATGCGCAGCGATTTCCGCTGCTGGAGCCACTCCCGTGGATGACCGACGAAAGCAGGGCGGCAGGTGAAGCCCCAGGGGCTGCCGAATAAAGCGGAACGCCTTCTGGTTACGCAGGAACGAACCTCCGGCAGATTTGCCGGAAAAGTAAGCATTAATAGTTTCAAGTCCCGGAAGAAGTTTTATACGACCTTCTGACATATCGCCAATCGTAGTTATCCCTTTCTTCCAGGCTTCGCTGTTCTTGAATTTCCCGTTGAACTTCAAAAGCACCGAGCGCTATTTCCGTTATCGCAGAAAGTGCAACTTCGGCGGGCTTTCCGAAGTGCTTTCTCCGGCACTCGTTCGCGATGTGCCGTTCACGCATCCGTCCCCGCTCCGATCGAGCCTTGCAGTGTGCGACGGAATTTCGGCGCGAACGCGCGCCCCTTGCCGGCCGGTCGTGCCGGCGTCACGACGAGGGCCACGTGCCCGAGCTCGCTAGGGAGTCAGGCTGATGACCGAGCAATCCTTTCGTTCCAGTTATGCCTGCGTGGTCGGTGGTGCCGGCCCGGCCGGCATGGGGTTTCTGTTCAATGCCTACAAGACCGGGGCGCTCGCCAGCCTGGCGCGTTCCGGCCTGCTGGTCGTGGATGCCGCGCTGGCGGTCGGCCGTGGCCGTCTGGGGGACTACCACATCACCGCCAATTCGGTGGGCGATGTGTTCCTCGACTGCCTGCGCGATCCGGCGCTGCTGCCGATCTTCGCGCCGCTGGAGCATTCGGCGGCCTTCCGCCGGTTGCGCGACGACCCGCACGGCGCGCCGATGCTCACGCAAGTGGGCGAGTTGCTGGCGCACGCCTCGACGCTGTTCATGCGCTACGTCACCCAGCACCTGGGCGTCGACGTTGCCCTGGGTACCCGCATCGAGAAGGTCACCGCTCACGGCGATGGCAACTTTCAGCTCGCCCTGCGCAGCGGTTCCTGCTCATGGCAGGTGGAGGCGGGCGGACTGGTGCTCAACCTCGGTGGCCGACAGACCCGCGAGTACCTGCACTGGAGCCTGGCCGAGCAGGACCTGCACCTGAGCGCCGACGGCCCCATCGTCTATTCCTCCGACGCGCTGCTCAGCCTGAGTCCCGCCGAACTGGTGGAACTGTTCAGCGACCGGGTGACACCGGACAGCCATTTCACCGTGGTCGGCGGTTCCCACAGCGCCTTCTCGGTACTCGACAACCTGGCCTGCGCCCTCGACTGTCTCGGCCTTGAACGGCTGACCCTGATGCACCGCGCGCCGATCCGCCTGTTCTTCGAGAGTGTCGAGGAGGCGCTGGCCGCCGGCTACCAGGTGGACGAGAGCATGGATGTCTGCCCGGTGTCCGGCCGGGTCAACCGCTCCGGCGGGCTGCGCTACCGCGCCCACCAGGTGGGTACCGATGTGCTCGCCAACGGCCATGTCAGTGGCACCCGGGTGAAGGTCGAGCTGTTGCGCCTGGAGGACCGCTCGCCGGCTATCCGCGAGCGCCTGGAGCGCTGCTGCAGCGAGCCGGGCGTGATGGTCCAGGCCATCGGCTACCAGCCCTGCCTGCCGGCGATGCGCCACGCCAACGGCGAGCCGTTGCAGGTGCGCGAGAGCAAGGGCGGACTGGACTCCGACGCCGCCGGTTGCCTGCGCGATATCAACGGCCGGCCGATCCCCGGGCTGTACAGCTTCGGCCTCGGATCGGGGTTGGCGGCCAACCCGATGCTCGGCAGCGAGCGCTCCTTCGACAGCCGCATCTATGGCGTCTGGCAGTTCCACCACGACGCCAGCGGCAGGGTCATCGAAGCCCTTCAGGAACACTTGGCCGGCCACGCCCCGCAGGCGCCAGAGCCGTCACTGGAAGCCCCGCTCGACGGCGCGCCTTTCGTGCTGTCCGCGCTGGGTTGAGCGGCAGAGGCACCTTTCATCCATCAGAGGGATGCGATTGTGATCAATGTGACCAAGACGTATCTGGGCGACCTGGACAAGTTCAAGCGCTACGTGGAGCAGATCTACGCCACGGGCTGGCTGACCAACCACGGTCCCTTCGCTACCGCGCTGGAAGAGCGTCTGCAGGACTACCTGGGGGTGCGCAATGTGATCCTCACCTGCAACGGCACCATCGCCTTGCAGGTGGCCTATCGCGCGCTGGGTGTGACGGGCAGCGCGGTGACCACGCCGTTCAGCTTCGTCGCCACCAGCAGCACGCTGGAGTGGGAGCACATCCGGCCGCGCTTCGCCGATATCGACGCGCGCACCTGGAACCTCGATCCGCAGCTGATCGAGGCGAGCCTGGCGCCGGACACCACGGCCATCGTCGCCACCCATGTGTTCGGCAATCCCTGTGCGGTGGAAGAGATCCAGGCGGTGGCCCAGCGCAATCGCCTGAAGGTGATCTACGACGGCGCCCATGCTTTCGGTTCGCGCTATCGCGACCGCTCGGTGCTGGCCTGGGGCGACCTGAGCACCCTGAGCTTCCATGCCACCAAGCTGTTCCACACCATCGAGGGCGGCGCCATCGTGACCGCCGATGACGAGCTGGCCCGGCAGATCCGCCTGCTGTGCAACTTCGGCATCGCCGGCGTGGACAAGATCGTCGGCCCCGGGATCAACGCCAAGCTCAACGAGTTTTCCGCCGCCATGGGGCTGTGCCTGCTCGACGACATCGACAGCATCCTCTCCCAACGCGAGGAAATCGCCGCCCGCTACACCGCCGCGCTGAGCGGTTACTACGACCTGCAGACCGTCCAGGCCGGCGCCCGGCAGAACAACAGCTACTACCCGATCGGCCTGCGCGACGAGGAACAGGTGTTGCGTGTGCGCAGCGGGCTGAACGCCATCGGGGTCAACCCGCGGCGTTACTTCTACCCCTCGCTGGACACCCTCGATTACCTCGCGCCGCAGCAGCCGCAAGCCATCTCGCGCGAACTGAGCCAGCGCATTCTCTGCCTGCCGCTGTATCCGGGGCTGCCGCAGGACGTGCAGCATGCGGTGATCGAGGTGTTGCAGATGGACGCCGGCCGGGTGGCCGTGGCGGTGTGAGGAATCGGTCATGTTGGCCAAGCGCTCGCTGTCGATGATCCGCAATACCCTGCTGAACTACGCGGGGCAGGCCTATGCGATCGCCATCGGCATCCTGATCCAGCCGTTCTATCTCGGCCATCTGGGCGCCGAGGCCTATGGCCTGATCGGTTTCTTCGCGGTCCTGCAGTCCTGGTTGCTGTTGCTGGATGTCGGGCTCTCGCCGGCCCTGGTGCGGCAGGTGGCCCATGTCCGTGGTGCCGAGGGCGAGGCCTATGGCCAGGCGAGCCTGCTGCGGTCCTTCGAGCTGATCCTGCTGCCGCTGACTGTGCTCAGTTCGCTGGCGGTGTATGCCGGCAGCCCGTGGATCGCCGGGCGCTGGCTGAACGTGCACGTGCTGAGTCCGATGCTGGTGGCGCAGTGCATCAGCCTGATGGGCCTGCTGGTCGCCCTGCGCCTGTACGGCACGCTGTACCGCAGCGCGCTGCAAGGGTTGGAGCTGCACGGCTGGATCAACGGGATCAACGTCTTCGTCACCACCCTGCGTTACTTCGGCGGCCTGCTGCTGGTGGCCAAGGTCAGCCAGGACCCGCTGATGTTCTTCCAGTTCCAGGTGGCGGTGTCGCTGCTCGAAACCCTGATGCTCGGCGCCAAGGCTTACCTGTGGATGGAGGTGCGGCTGTTCACGCGGTTCTGCTGGAACACGCTGCGGCCAGTGATTCCCTTCGCCCTGGGGATGAGCTTCACCTCCGGCTTGTGGATCATCCTCACCCAGCTCGACAAGGTGCTGCTGTCGAGCCTGATGCCCTTGCGGGACTTCGGTTATTTCTCATTGGTGGCGCTGGTCAGCGGCGGCATCCTCAGTCTGGTCAATCCGTTGGCGCAGTCGCTGCTGCCGCGCATGACCATGCTGATCGCCGAGGGGCGCCATGACGACATGCAGCAGCTCTATCTGCAGGCGAACCGTTTCGTCTGTGTGCTGCTGCTCCCGATGGTCGCGGTGATCGCCGCTCATGGTCATGACCTGATCCTGGCCTGGAGCGGCGATCCCGAGGCCGCCAGATGGTGCCAGCCGGTGCTGGTCTGGTATGTGCTCGGCGCCGGCCTGATGGCGGTGAGCAGTTTCCAGTTCTACCTGCAGTACGCCCATGGTCAGCTGCATCTGCACGTCTGGTACAGCGTGGTGTCGGCGCTGGTGAGCATTCCGCTGGTGGCGGCCAGCGCCTACCTGTACGGCGTGCTCGGCGTGGCGCTGTGCTGGTTCGGCCTGCGCCTGGCGTCGTTCCTGCTCTTCCCGCCGATCGTGCACCGCCGCTTTGGCGATGACCTGCAGTGGCCCTGGCTGCGCGACACCCTGCAGGTCGCCGCGCTGAGCGGTGCCGGGGTGCTGCTCAGCGAACCCGTCTACGCGTTGCTGGCCCGTTCCGGCGAGCGTCTGTCGCTGCTGCTGGCGCTGGCCGCCTGCGGGTTGATCACCCAGACCCTGGTGGGCGTGGGCTGCGCTGCCGCGTTGCTGCGTCTGTTCAAACCGTTCCAGAAGCCGAGTGCCTAGACATGGATATCCGCTCCGAGCTGCAGATCCTCTCCAACTGGCCGGAAGCCCCCGAGCCGCTGCTGAGCATCGTCTGCCTGGCCTACAACCAGGTGAACTACATCGGTCGCACGCTGGACAGTTTCCTCGAACAGATCACCGACTTCCGCTTCGAGGTGGTGATCAACGACGACGCCTCCACCGATGGCACCGCCGAGCTGATCGCCGACTACGCCGCGCGCTACCCGCACATCATCAAGCCGATCTTCCACAAGGAAAACCAGTACTCCAAGGGCGTCTCCCACGGCATGCCGACCTTCCGCAAGGCGCGCGGCCGCTACATCGCCTACTGCGAGGGCGATGACTTCTGGACCGATCCGCACAAGCTGCAGATCCAGGTCGATTTCCTCGAGCGCCATCCGGACTACGTGATCACCTATCACGATGCCTATGTCTTCGACGAGGGCGGCATCCTCAAGCCGCGGCAGCTCACCGGGCGATTGCGCCGTGACGCCAGCCGTCGGGAGCTGCAACAGGGCCGCGCGATTTCCACCCTGACCGCCTGTTTCCGCAATGTCCTGGGCGAGATGCCCGAGGAGTTGCGCACCACCCGCATGGTGGACCTGTGCTGGTGGTCGCTGCTGGGGGCCTATGGCAAGGGCAAGTTCCTCGAACAGATCGGCCCGGCCGCCTACCGCCGGCACAAGGGCGGGATCTTCTCCATGCAGGCGGACCGCGTGCAGCAGCGGATGACGCTGCACACCTACTACTGCCTGTCGCGCTACTACCAGCGCATTGGCGACCAGGCGCTGCATGAGTACTTCCTGGTCCAGGTCTGCCGCCTGTCGATGGCCGCGATTCCCCTGCCGCGCAAGATCGAGGCATTCCTGCTGCTGGTCGGCAATCACAGCCTGAACCTGCTCAAGCGGCTGAACCCGATCCACGCACGCTGAGCCGCGTCACGTCACCGGAGGATGGAAGTCCATGAGTATCATGCCCCACACGTCCCTGGAGAATGTCCAGGACACCCGCATCGACGTGGCAGGCCTGCTACGCCTGCTCTTCGACCACAAGCGAATGATCATCATCGTCACCGGGCTGTTCGCCACCCTGGGGCTGATCTATGCGCTGATCGCCACGCCGATCTATGTCTCGGGCGCGATGATCCAGGTCGAGCAGAAGAAGAACGGCCTCAATGGCACCCCCGAGGTGATCAACCGTCCCGACTCGGTGTCCCTGGCCGCCACCGAGATCGAGCTGCTGAAATCCCGCGCGGTGCTCGGCAAGGCGGTGGAGCTGCTCAAGCTCTACATCGTCGCCAAGCCCCGGCACATGCCGCTGCTGGGCGACTACATGGCCCGCCACTTCAAGCCGACCCCGGCCCAGCCGCTGGCCTCGCCGCTGTTCGGCATGGGCGCCTACGCCTGGGGCGGCGAGCAGATCAAGGTGTACCAGCTGGAAGTGCCCGAAGAGTACCTCGGCGAACCGCTGACCCTGGTCACCGAGAATGGCGGCGCCTATGTCCTGCTCAATGCCGACGGGGAGCAACTGCTGCGCGGCGAGGTGAACAAGACCGTCATCGAGAAGGGCTTCACCATCGAGGTGGACGCGCTGCTGGCACATCCGGGTACCGAGTTCATCCTCACCCGCAACCGCCTGCTGACCACTACCCTGGAGTACCAGAAGGCGCTCAAGGTGGTTGAGGCCGGCAAGGACTCCGGGATCATCTACATGACCCTTGAGGATCCCAACGCCGGGCAGGCCGACCTCATCCTCGACAAGATCAGCCACCTCTACGTGCTGCAGAACGTCGAGCGCAGTTCCGCCGAGGCGTCTCAGCGCCTGCAGTTCCTGCGCTCGCAGCTGCCGATGGTACGCATGGAGCTGGAGCGCGCCGAGGCCGCCTACAACGCCTACCAGACCAGCGCCAAGTCCGCCGACATCAGCGTCGAGACCCGCGGCGTGCTGGACCAGGTCGTGGGCATCGACAACCAGCTCTCCGACCTCAAGCTCAAGCGCGCCGAGTACGACCGCCTGTATGCTCCCGGCCACCCGACCTACCAGGCGCTGCTGAAGCAGGTGGCGAGCCTCGAGGCCCGCAAGCAGGCGTTGCAGGGGCGTATCCAGGCCCTGCCTTCCACCCAGCAGGAACTGCTGCGTCTCTCCCGCGACATGCGGGTCACCCAGCAGACCTACACCACCGTGCTGGACAAGGCCCAGGAGCAGGACATCCTGCGCGCCGGCACCATCGGCAACGTACGGGTGATCGACACCGCCCAGGCCGACGTGGAGAAACCGGCCAAGCCGATGCGCAAGATCATCGTGCTGCTCGCCACCCTGATCGGCTTCTGCGTCGCGATGGGCATGCTGTTCCTGCGCCAGGCCTTCTACCGGGGCGTGGAAAATCCCGAAGCGATCGAACAACTCGGTCTCTCGGTACTCGCGGCGGTGCCTTACTCCCGTCAGCAGGAGCGCCTGGAAAGGGAGCGCAAGGGGAATATCACCGCCCATGCGCCCATGCTGCTGGCCGCCGCCAATCCGGGCGACCTGGCCAACGAGGCATTGCGCAGCCTGCGTACCAACCTGCACTTCGCCCTGCTGGAAGCGCGCAACAACGTGGTGATGCTCACCAGCCCGGCGCCGGGCGCCGGCAAGTCGTTCGTCTCCTGCAACCTGGCGGCGATCGTTGCCCAGTCCGGCCTGCGCACGTTGCTGATCGACGCCGACATGCGCAAGGGCTACCTGCACCGCGTCTTCGGCCTGACGCCGCGCCATGGCCTGTCCGATGCGCTGAGTTCCGGACGCCCGCTGAGCGAAGTGATCCTGCCGACCGAGGTGTCGGACCTGGACTTCATCTCCTGCGGCTTCGCCGCGCCGAACCCCTCGGAACTGCTGATGCACGAAAACTTTGCCCAGCTGCTGCGCGATGCTTCGGCGATGTACGACCTGGTCATCATCGACACCCCGCCGGTGCTGGCGGTGACCGACGCGTCGCTGGTCGGCCGGCTGTGCGGCATCAGCCTGCTGGTGACCCGCTTCGGCCAGAGTCCGGCCAGCGAGATCGACACCGCCCGCCGCCGCCTGGGCCAGAACGGCATCCATCTGCAGGGCGCGATCCTCAATGGAGTCAGGCGCAAGGCCTCGACCGCCGCCTACGACTACGGCGCCTACGCCTACCGCTACGACAGCCGCGACTGAGCTTCACAACGTCCGGCGTCTTCCTGCCTGGCCCGCCGCTCATGACGGGCCGAGGCTCGACCCGCCAGGCAACCATCCCTCCTTTCGGGGCGTAGTACCAGGCAACGCCTGGCCCCGTCCTCACTCATCGCCCGCCCCGGCGTCGAGGCATACGCATCATGAGTCACGCTGACCCCCTTCATCGCTGGTACCTGATCCAGACCAAGCCTCACCAGGAGCTGCGCGCCGAGGAAAACCTGACGCGTCAGGGCTTCTGTTGCTACCGGCCGGTGGTCGGGCAGGGCCCTCGGCCACAGCCATTGTTCCCCGGCTACCTGTTCATCCACCTGGATCAGCAGCACGACAACTGGTTCCCGATCCGTTCGACCCGCGGTGTGGCGCGCATCGTCAGCTTCGGCCCGCAACCGCTGCCGGTGGCCGATGAGCTGGTGGAGGACATCCGCCAGCGTTCCCAGGCGATGCCGCCGCGTGCAGCCAGGCACTTCGAGCAGGGCCAGGTGGTGCGACTGCATTGCGCCGGAGACTGCGAGGTGGAAGCGATCTTCCTCTGCGACGACGGCACCGAACGGGCGCTGATCCTGCTCAACCTGCTGCAGCGCGAACAGCGCGTGCGGGTGCCGCTGAGCCAGCTCTCGGCGGCCGGCGGGGAAAAGAAGAGGGCGGGCCTGAGTGCCCGCTGAGCGACGAGGGAGACGCCCCATCATGAGTGGATCGACCGTACTGGTGACGCTGACCTATGGCGACCGTCTGGCCTACCTGGAGGAACTGCTCGCCAGGGCCTTGCGCGAGCCCGACATCGCCCGCGCGATCGTTGTCAGCAATGCCTCGGTGGCCGAACTGGACCACTTGTTCAGGCTCTGGCCCAATCGCGTCCAGGTGATCGAACTCAGCAGCAACACCGGTTCGGCCAACGGCTACTGCGTGGGTATCGAGGCGGCGTTGAGGACCGGTTGCGAATACATCTGGCTGATGGATGACGACAACGCGCCAATGCCGGGTGCCTTCCCCCTACTCAAGCAGCGCCTGCTCGATTGCGTGCAGCGCCACGGGGCGGACCAGACGGCGGTGCTGGGCTTTCGCGCGGAGCACCAGGCGGACGTCGTCGCCGGCGTGCCGAAGCGCTTCATCGCGCCGCCGCGCTCCAGCTATTTCGGCTTCCATGTGCATCAACTGCCCTACAAGCTGTGGCGCCGCACCCCCTGGGGCAAGCCCCACCCGCACCCGCTGGAGCCGCTGCTGGAGCTGCCCTTCGCCTACTACGGCGGGCTGCTGGCGCACCGCCGGCTGATCGAGCGCATCGGCCTGCCGCGCCGCGAGCTGGTGCTCTATGCCGACGACACCGAATACACCTTTCGCATCAGTGCCTGCGGCGGCCATCTCTACCTGGTACCCGATGCCGGGTTGGATGACCTGGAGCGTTCGTGGAACCTCAAGCAGCGCACCTCCAACATCTACGAGACCTACCTGCTCGGCAGCTCGGACCTGCGCGCCTACTACGCCGCGCGCAACCAGGCGTGGTTCGACAAGAACCTGTGGGTCGCCTCGCCGCTGATGTACCGCTTCAACCGCTGGGTATTCCTGTGCCTGCTGCATTTCTTCGCCCATCGGCATGGCCGCGAGGGGCGCCTGCAACTGCTGCTGCGCGCGATCCGCGACGGCGAGTCCGGCGCGCTGGGCATGAGCCGGACCTATCCGCTATGAAACTCCTGTTTCTCAATACCCTCTATGCCCCGCAAGTCGGTGGCGGCGCGGAGCTGATGGTGCAGGCCATGGTCGAGGGCCTGCAGGGACGCGGCCATGCGGTACGGGTCCTGAGTGCAGGGCCCGAAGCCGGCCTGCAGGAGGAGTTGTACAACGGCGTGCCTGTATTGCGCGCCGGCCTGCGCAACCTCTACTGGCCGTTCGCCGACCCGCGCCCAGGCCCGCTGCGGCGGCTCGCCTGGCATGCGCTGGACCGCTACAACCGTGGCATGCGCGATGTGCTGGCGCAGGTATTGGCGCAGAACCGGCCGGACGTAGTGGTGTGCCATAACCTGGCGGGCTGGTCGATTGCCGCCTGGGACGCGATCCGCGATGCCGGGTTGCCCATCGTGCAGGTCCTGCACGACCAGTACCTCACCTGTCCGCGCGGGATGCGTTTCAACAAGGGGCGGCACTGCCAGCGGCAATGCGGTTCCTGCGCGTTTTTGCGGCGCTCCCATGCGCAGGCGTCGGAGCGGGTGGACACGGTGGTCGGCGTCAGCCGCTACCAACTGGCAGCCCTGGTCGATGCGGGTTACTTCACTTGCAGCCAGCGCTACGTCGTCTACAACTGCGCGCCGTTCATTCCCTGGCAGGAGGCGCCGGCCGAGGTTGCACAGCACCGGCCGCTGCGTTTCGGTTTCATCGGCGCGCTCACCCCGAACAAGGGTGTGAAGTGGCTGATCGAGCAGTTCCAGAAGCAGGCACTGGATGCCTCGCTGCTGATCGCCGGACGTGGCGAGACGGGATATGTGAACACGCTGAAATCCCTCGCCGACCCGCAGCACGTGCACTTCGTCGGGTATCGCAACCCCTGCGGGTTCTTCGCTGAAATCGATGTGGCCGTGGTGCCCAGCATCGGGCCGGAGTCCTTCGGCCTGGTAGCGCTGGAGGCCTGCGCCCATCACCTGCCGGTGATCGTTTCGACCCGTGGCGGCCTCGTCGAGATCGTCCGGGATGGAATCAACGGACTGCACTGCTCGCCGGAGCGTCCCGACTCGCTGGGCGAGGCCCTTCGCCGCCTCGCCGAGGACGTACCGCTGCGCCAGCGCCTGGCCTCCCAGGCCCGGGACAGTGTGGCGTCGATGCTCAGTGTCGAGCGGATGCTCGACGAATACGAAGCTGTCCTGCAGCACACCCTGCTCAGCCGTGGAGCCCGCCATGGATCTGCAATCGCCGTATCCACGCTTTGAGCGCTCGAGCGGCATCACCTTCGACCGCTCACTGCTGGTGCTGTGGGTGGTGGTGGCGGTGTTGCTGGTGGAGACCTTCAACGGGGCGTTGCGCTTCTACGCCGACCGCGTCGGCCTGTCGGCGCTGGTTTACGTGCCGAAGGTGGGCTGCGTGATCGCGGTGGCCTGGGAACTGTTCACCCGCCCACAGCAGCGCGGCCTGTGGCTGCTGCTGATACTGGCGGCGGCCTCGCTGATGCTCGGCCTGCTGCATGGCGCGAACTCGCTGGCCGGGGCCTTCAGTATTTTCATCTATGCGCCGCTGCTGTTCGGCCTGCTCTGCGGAACCTATCTGGAGATGCACCGCAAGATGCTGGGCTGGGTCATCTTCTTCTGCTTCATCGCCTCGCTGGCCGGCATCGCCCTGGACATGCTCGGCAACGTGCCGTGGAAGGGATACACCTACGCCATGGCCGGCGTGGTGATCAGCGGCAACCGCGCCTGGAGCGCCTACGGGCTGGACCGCATCGCCGGCTTCTCGCGGATGTCGTCGAGTCTGGCGTTCATGCTGTCGATCTTCAGCCTGTACCTGGGGTCGTTCCGCCTCTCGCTGCTGCTGCGCTGGCTGATCTATGGGGTGGCACTGGCGGCTATCGTCCTGACCACTAACAAGACCTCCGCCGTCGCCTTCGTCATCGTCCTGCTGGTGATGAACACGGCCGGCTACCGCCTGATATTCCTGCTGGCCACCCTGGTGGTGGTGTTCGGCGCGCTGGCGCTGCCGCTCTATGGCCTGATCGTGGATGTCGAGCCGTACCTGGCCAGCTCCAGCAGCGACAACCTGCTCGGCTCGATGGTGGAGCGCCTGGTCCACACCTGGCCGAACCTGGTCAAGGTGATGACCTACAACGGCTGGGCCTACACCGGCGCCGGCCTGGGCATGACCGGCAGCGCCTACGCGGCCTATCCGGTGTTCGGCATCGAGCAGCTGGCGGTGGCGGACAACACGCTGCTGTACCTCTGGCTGCTGTTCGGTGTCGCCGGAATTGGGCTCTATGTGCTGGCGATCCCGCTGCTGATGCGTCTGCAGCGCCAGCCGGGAAGCGAGGCCCGTGCGCTGCTGGGCATCACCTACTGCATCCTGCTGATGGGCTGGACCAGCGACGTACTGGAAGCGCAGGTGCCGAGCCTGTTCCTGGGCCTGGCCATCGGCCGGGCACTGCGCCTGCCGGAGGAACTGGTCACGCCGCCGGCGCCGCAGGCCTGGCGCCTGCAGGGCAAGGGCAAGGGCAAGGGCAAGGGCGGGGTGCTGGGCCTGCTGCTGTGTGGCGCGTTGCTGGCCGGGGCAGGGCAGACGCCCCGCGCGTTGGCCAACGAGGCTCCGGTGGCCGAGCGGGGCGCGCCAGAATTCATCGTTGGCGTCAGCACTCACCAGAACATGCGTCCGGGCAACCGCGAGGGCATCAATCGCCTGGCGCAACAGGCCGGCATCCAGTCGTTCCGCGACGATGCCTTCTGGTCCAGCGTCGAGCGCGAGCCCAACGTGCTGTCCCTCTACGACAGCTGGCGCACCCAGCTGCGCAGTACCCGCAGCCTGGGCATCAGCACCCTGCTGATCCTGGGGGTGGAGAACCAGTTCCACGGCAACGCCAAGCCGCGTGACGAGGCCTCCCGTGCCGCCTACCTGCGCTACGTGCGCTATGTGGTGCGCAACTTCAGGGGCCAGGTGGCGATCTACGAGATCTGGAACGAGTGGGATGTGGAGAACCCCACCGACAAGGCTTTCAGCGACGAATACCTGGTCCTGGTCCGCGCCACGGCCAAGGTGATCCGCGAGGAAGACCCGCAGGCCCGGATCATCGCCGGCGCGGTGACGCTGCGCGGCATTCGCGAGGGCTTCGCCGAGCGCCTGGTCGCCGGTGGGTTGCTGGACGTCACGGACGGCCTGTCGCTGCATCCTTCTGTGTACTGCGAGGGCGAGCTGGCGACGCCGGAGAACTGGCTGGAATGGTTCAAGGGCGTCAACCAGCAGCTCGAACGGGCCGCCGGCAAACCGGTGCCGTTGTACTTCACCGAGTTCAGCTGGCCAGCCAACGACGGCGGCTGCGGGCTCAGCCGCGAACGCCAGGCGGCCTACCTGGCGCGCGCCTACTTCCTGCTGCGCAGCCTGCCGAACGTGAAGGGCTCCTGGTGGTACGACCTGGTGGACGACGGCATCGACCGCCGCGAGATGGAGCACAACTTCGGCCTGCTCACCGCCGACGGCAGGCCCAAGCCGGCCTACCACGCGATGGCCAGCGTGGCGGAGATCATCGGTCACTACCGTTTCGTCGGCCGGGTTCACAACGACGACCCGAACCTATACCTGCTGCGTTTCGCCAGGGCCGGCGACGAAATCCTGGTGGCCTGGACCCTGGGCCGTGAGCAGAGCCTGAAGATCACCAGCCAGCCGGGTAGCTCCGATCTCCTCTGGCGCCTGCGGGACTTCGAGGGGCTCAGCGCCAATCCGGGCCAAAAGGTGCCCTGGAACTGCCCCGCGGGTGGAGGGCCGTGCCAGGCCGACATCCGTATCGACAACGCTCCGACGCTGCTGCGCAGCGCTCCGGGCTATCAGCTGTCACTGCGCTGAATACGGCGCGACGACTCGCCGAGAGGGCTTCCATGATCGTTATCAACGCGCGTTTCCTGTCCCAGGAAATCAGTGGCGTGCAGCGCTTCGCCGAGCAGATCTCGCTGTCGCTGGCGCGCTTGCGCGGCGACGTGCATTTCGTTGCGCCACCCGGCCCGCTGCAGCGGGAGGAGGTCGCCCAGCGCCTGCACGTCGAGCGCATCGGGCGCAACCACGGGCACCTGTGGGAGCAGGTCGATCTGCCGCTGTGGCTGTTGCGCAACGGCCGGCCGCTGCTGGTGTCGCTGTGCAATACCGCACCGCTGGCCTACGGTCCGCAGCTGGCGACGCACCACGACATCGCCTACGTGCGGCATCCCGAGAGCTTTTCCTGGCGCTTTCGCGCGCTGTACCGGACGCTGACCCCGCTGATGCTGCGGCGGGTGCTGGCGCTGGTCAGCGTCAGCGAGTTCTCCCGCGAGGAGATCGCCTCGCACTACCACTTCCCCAGCGAGCGCATCCACGTGATCGCCAACGCGGTGTCCGCGGCGTTCTGCCCCGGCCCCGTGGCGGCGGGCGGGCGACCCTATCTGCTGGCGGTGTCCTCGCCGGCCGCGCACAAGAACTTCGCGCGGATGATCGAGGCGTTCGACCTGCTGCACGATCTGGATGTCGACCTGCACATCGTCGGCTCGGCCGCCCGCGCCTTCGTCGATTATCGCTTGCAGTCCAGCGGGCAACGCGAGCGCGTGCGCTGGCTGGGACGCATCGACGACCGCCAGCTGATCGAGGAGTACCGCGGCGCGGCGGCCTTCGTCTTCCCGTCGCTCTACGAAGGGTTCGGCATACCGCCGCTGGAGGCGCAGGCCTGCGGTTGCCCGGTGATCGCCGCTCGCAGCGCCTCGGTCCCCGAAGTGCTGGGCACCTCGGCGTTGTACTTCGACCCCGCCGATACCCAGGCCCTGGCCACGGCGATGCGCCGCGTGCTGCGGGATGCGAAGTTGCGCACCAGCCTGCGCAACGCCGGGCTGGAGAACGTCCTGCGCTTCTCCTGGGACCTCTCCGCCCTGCGTCTGTCCAGCCTGATCGACTCCTTTCTAGCCGAACGCGCGGACTATCTGCCGCGCTTCAAACCGCTCGAGTAGCCCGGTTCCTGGCTACCGCGCCAAGGAGGCATTGCCATGAAAGGCATCATTCTCGCCGGCGGCTCCGGCACCCGCCTGCACCCCATCACCCTCGGGGTCTCCAAGCAATTGCTGCCGATCTTCGACAAGCCGATGGTGTACTACCCGCTGTCGGTGCTGATGCTCGCCGGCATCGACGAGATCCTGCTGATCTGCACCCCCACCGACCTGCCCAACTTCCGCGCGCTGCTCGGTGACGGCGAGCAGTTCGGCCTGCACCTGCGCTATGCGGTGCAGCCTTCGCCGGACGGCCTGGCCCAGGCGTTCCTGATCGGCGAGGAATTCATCGGCAGTGATTCGGTGTGCCTGGTGCTGGGCGACAACATCTTCTACGGCCAGAGCTTCACCGCGACCCTGCGCGAGGCCGCCTCGCGCGAGCGCGGCGCCACCGTGTTCGGCTATCAGGTGGCCGACCCCGCGCGCTTCGGCGTGGTGGAGTTCGACGCCGACGGCAAGGTGCTCTCCATCGAGGAAAAACCCCGGGTGCCGCGCTCCAACTACGCCGTGACCGGCCTGTATTTCTACGACAACCGGGTGGTCGAGATGGCCCGGCAGATTCGCCCCTCGGCCCGTGGCGAGCTGGAAATCACCGACATCAACAACCTCTACCTCGAACTCGGCGAGTTGCGCGTGAGCCTGCTGGGGCGCGGCTTCGCCTGGCTGGACACCGGTACCCACGAATCGCTGATGGAGGCCGGTCACTTCGTCCAGACCATCGAGGCGCGGCAAGGGCTGAAGGTCGCCTGCCTGGAGGAAATCGCCTTCCAGCAGGGCTGGTTGTCCACCGAGGGCCTGGCCCTGCAGGCCGAGCGCCTGGGCAAGACCTGTTATGGCCGCTACCTGCAGCAATTGCTGCGCGATGCCCGTCCCTGAAACCGACTGCCGTCCGTGCGTTGCGTCTGTGATCCGTTTGCCGTGAGAGGCAGTGGCGCCAGGCTGGGCGCCGAGTGTGGTGAGGTTTTCCATGTCCATTCGATCGAAGGGAATACTGCGGGCGAACCAGTCTCTCCTGGCGGTGGCGCACCGTTTGCTCGATCTGCTGGTCATCGTCCTTTCCGGGGCGATTCTCCTGAGTGACGGCAGCGGTACGCCGGACGCCCGCGTCTGGGTATCGGTTCTGCTGTGCGTGATGCTGTTCCACTGGCTGGGCGAGCTGAACCGGCTGTATGGCTCCTGGCGCGGCGAGTCGATGTTGCGCGAGTCGCTGCTGGTCACCAGCTACTGGTCGCTGACGTTCTTCGCCGTGCTGCTGCTGGACGCGGCGCTGCGCCACGGCATCGTCATCGACGCGCGCCGTTTCGCCTGGTTCGCCGGCGCTCTGCTGGTGATGTGCGCCTACCGCCTGCTCCTGCGCCTGCTCCTGCGCCTGGCGCGCCGGCATGGCTTCAACAGCCGCAACGTGGCCATCTACGGTACCGGGGAAGTCGGCGCGCACCTGGCCTCGACCATCCTCGAGGCGCCCTGGATGGGCCTGCGCCTGGTCGGTTTCTACGACGACCGCCCGCAGCAGATGGCGCTGGAGGAGCGGGTGCCGGTCATGGGCGGGCGCCTGGCGCTGATCGAGGCGGCGCGCAGCGGACAGATCGACAAGGTCTACCTGACCCTGCCGCTGTCCCGTGAGCCCTTGCTCAACGAACTGATTCGCGAACTCTCCGACACCACGGTGTCGGTCTACCTGATTCCCGACCTGTTCATGTTCGACCTGTTGCACGCGCGCAGCGAGAGCATCAACGGCCTGGAAACCATCAGCATCTTCGACACCCCCATGGACGGGCCCAACGCAGTGCTCAAGCGTATCGAGGACGTGGTCCTCGCCTCGCTGATCCTGCTGCTGGTGTCGGTGCCGATGCTGCTGATCGCCGTGGCGGTGAAACTCACCTCCCGCGGCCCGGTGCTGTTCCGCCAGACCCGTTACGGGATGGATGGCCGGCCAATCCTCGTGTGGAAGTTCCGCAGCATGACCGTCATGGAAGACGGTGCGCAGGTGATCCAGGCCTCGCGCAACGACTGCCGCGTCACCCGCCTGGGCGCGTTCCTGCGACGCACCTCGCTGGATGAATTGCCGCAGTTCATCAACGTCCTGCGCGGCGACATGTCGGTGGTGGGGCCCCGGCCCCATGCAGTCGCGCACAACGAGCAGTACCGACGTCAGGTCAGCCACTACATGCTCAGGCACAAGGTCAAGCCCGGCATTACCGGGTGGGCCCAGGTCAACGGCTGGCGTGGTGAAACCGACACCCTGGAAAAGATGCAGAAACGCATCGAGTTCGACCTGGACTACATCGAGAACTGGTCCGTCTGGTGGGACCTGAAGATCGTTGGGTTGACCCTCTTCAAGGGCTTCGTCAACCGCAACGCGTTCTGAGGCAGTCCCCCTACCAACACCCTGCTTCAAGGAATGATCGCCATGAAAACTCTGTTCGTGATCGGTCTTGTTGTCGGCAGTCTGGCGCTACAAGGCTGTGTATTTTCCCCCGGTCAGCACATGACGGACTCCGATATCGAGAAAGAAGCGCGGGACCAAGGCATGCGCATCACCCTCGTCCCCATCACCCCGCAGGTGCTGCAAAGCCAGGACATGGCCCGTGCCAACCAGCAGCTGCCGGCGGAGCTGCTCAACTACAAGCCGCAGCAGGGTGAATACGTGATCGGCGCAGGGGATGTGCTGCTGGTCACCGTCTGGGACCACCCGGAACTGACCAGCCCCGGCTCGACGCAGCAGATGGAGGCCAACGGCCGCGTGGTCGGCGCCGACGGCAACATGTTCTTCCCCTACGCCGGCACCGTGGCGGCGGCGGGCAAGACGCCGACCCAACTGCGCGGACAACTGGCCAGTCGACTGGCCAAGAAGGGCATTGTCGACCCGCAGGTGGACGTGACCGTGCTGCGCTATGCCAGCCAGCACATCGTGATGTCCGGGGCCTTCCAGAACGGCGGCCAGGTGGAACTGAACAATACGCCGACGACGCTGGTGCAGGCGGTGAGCAAGGCCGGCGTGGTGGCCGGCGACGCGGACCTGTCGGGGCTGACCCTCAAGCGCGACGGGCGTGAGTACCTGATCGACGTCGATGCGCTCAATCGCAGCGGCTCCACCCTGAGCGGCGTCTACCTGAAGAACGGCGACCAGATCCACCTGCCTTACAACGACCGCAAGAAAGTCTACATCGTGGGTGAAGTGCACCAGCCGACCGTGGTGACCTATCGCACCACTGGCCTGAGCCTGCTGGAAGTGCTGGGCAACGCGGGGGGCCTCAGCCAGGAAACCTCCGATGCCGACGCCGTCTACGTGATCCGCGCCGGTGACCTGCAACCGGACGCCAATGGTTCCCAGAGCGCCCTCACGGCGAAGGTCTTCCACCTGGAGGCGAAGAAGCCCACGGCCTTCGCCCTGGCCCGTGATTTCGCCATGCAGCCCCAGGACGTGGTGTTCATCGGCCCGGCCAACATCACCCGGTGGAACCGCTTCATCAGCCAACTGCTGCCGTCGGCCTCCTTCATCGGCACCAGCGCTACGGTCGGTCATAAGTAACCGGGGCACGCCTTACAACGAAAGGAGAACTCGTGCCTGGCAATCGGACTGGTCACAGGGGCGAGCGGCAATCCGACTGGCGACTATCCGCCGGGCTGTACAGGGCTGTGCACGCTCTTTCGGACCAGCAGAACTCAGCATCGTAATGCTGCGTTTTCTTGGGCATCCCCTAGCAATGCCCATAACCCGCCCGTGTTGCAGCACGGGCGGGTTTCTTTTTTTCTGCGTCAGTGCTTCGTCTGTTCGGAGCTAAAGAAATGTCCTTCAAGATTTGAGGTCGTGTCCTACAAATCAGGCCTTCGGCACCATGCTCCAATTCGCCCCCTGAAAATTGATGTCCAGCCAAGGCGCGGCCACGGGAGAGCGAAAGGATGCCGAACCTCCATTTTCACTGGCTGTTGGCCGGGCTGTTCTGCTTGGCGAGCAGTGTGTTGGCTGAGCCGCTGGCCTCCCCTGGCGACACGAATCTCCAGCGGGAGCGCCAGGAACAACTCCTGCGCGAACAGCGCCAGCGCCTGGAAGAACTCCAGCAGCTCCCCGGCAAGGCACCCACCGAGGCGCCGGCCCCCACCGCGCCGGATACCCGCTGCTTCACCATCCGCACCATCACCCTCGAAGGTGCCGAGCATCTCGATGCCGGTGCCCGTGAGCGCCTTCTGGCCCCCTATCAGGGCAAATGCCTGGGCGTCACTCAGCTCAACGAACTGCTCAAAGCCATCACCGACCACTACCTGGGCCGTGGCTTCGTCACCACCCGCGCCTACCTGCCGCAACAGGACCTCTCCGGTGGCGAGCTGAAAGTCATCGTGGTCGAGGGCCGCTTCGAAGGCTTCGACGAATCCGCGCTGGCCAGCCCCCGCGAGCTGGCCATGACCTTCCCCGGCCACACCGGAGACGTGCTGAACCTGCGCGACCTGGAGCAACTGGTCGACCAGATAAACCGCTTGCCCTCGCGTCAGGCACAGATGGAACTGGTGCCGGGAAAGGAGGTAGGCGGCAGCCGCGTGCAGCTCAAGGGCGAGCGCAGCAAACCCTGGCGCGTTTCGGTCAGCCGCGACAACAACGGCGATACCACCTCCGGCGAACAGCAGGCCGGCGTCGGCCTGGACTGGGACAGCCCGCTGGGCCTGGCCGACCAGTTCGGCCTGCGCTACGGCGAGGACGTGGTCAGCGACCACTGGAAGCACTCCGACAACCAGAGGCTGTGGTACAGCGCTCCCTACGGCTGGTGGACCTTCAACTACAGCTACAGCCGCAACTACTACCGCACCCGCAACGAGGACGCCGGCTTCGCCTTCAAGTACGACGGCGACAACGAAACCCACCAACTGGGTGCCGAGCGGGTCATTCATCGCGACGACGTGAGCAAGACCGCGCTCAACTTCGGCCTCAGCCACCAGCGCACTCGCAACTACATCGATGACACCCTGCTGGACGTTTCCAGCACCCATCTCAGTGAATTCCGCCTGGGCTTCAACCATGGCCGGCGCATCGGCAGCGGCTTCGTCAACCTCGATGCCGGCTGGCAGCGTGGCATCGGCGCCTTCGGCGCGCAGGACGACGACCACGATGCGCCGCACGGCAGCCCCACCGCTCGCTACAACAAATACAGCCTGACCCTGAGCTACCTGCAGCCGTTCAAACTGCGGGACGAAGCCTTCAGCTTCGAAAGCCTCGCCACCGGCCAGCACAGCGAAGACGTGCTCTACAGTCCGCAACGCATCAGCCTGGGCGGCCTCACCTCGATTCGCGGCTTCAAGGACCAGAGCCTTTCCGGCGACTCCGGCTACTACTGGCGCAACCAGCTGCGCTGGCGCCGCGCCGTGACCTGGGCGCCGCTGCTGCCCTGGCTGCAGGAATACGGCGTGGCCTACGCCTACGACGTCGGCGCCATCGAGCATGGCCGCTACAACCCGGAACTCTCCGGGCGCATGAGCGGCCACGGCGTGGAGTTCAGCGCCCGCGGCCAGTACGCCGCCGCCTCCGTGACCCTGGCGCACTCGCTGGAGCGACCCGACATTGTCGAGCGCCGCGAGCACCCGGTCTATTTCCGCCTCAATTTGTTCTTCTGACGAATCCGGACGGATCGCACAAACAGTCGGGAAGGCGCCGACTCGGCTGCTTTGTGACTGCCCGTTAGTGTTCGCGTCCCGGTTTTCTGCGACGAGACGCGCAAAATGGACATTCGCCACCCCGCCTGCAAACTGATTGCCAGCGTCCTGTCGGGCGTTCTGATCCTCAATCCTATCGTCGCGGCGGCGGCCGAACTGGCGGTGGATGCAGCGGCGGGCGGCAATACGCAGATCGGCGCGGCGGGCAACGGCGTGCCGGTGGTGAACATCGCCACCCCCAACGGCGCGGGGCTCTCCCACAACAAGTTCAGCGACTACAACGTCGGCCAGAACGGCCTGATCCTCAACAACGCCACCGGCAAGACCCAGGCCACCCAACTGGGCGGGATGATTATTGGTAATCCGAACCTCAAGAGCAGCGGCGCCGCCAATAAAATCCTTAACGAAGTCACCAGCAACAATCCCGCCCAACTGCGCGGCTATACCGAGGTAGCTGGGCAAGCGGCGCATGTGATCGTCGCGGCGCCAGGGGGCATCACGTGCGCCGGCTGTGGCTTCATCAACACCCCGCGCGCCACCCTCACCACCGGCAAACCGATCCTCAACGCTGGGCGTTTGCAGGGGTATGACGTCGATGGCGGCGACATCGCCATCGAAGGCGCCGGGCTGAATGCCTCCAACGTCGATAAGTTCGAACTTCTGACACGTAGCGCCAAGCTCAACGCCGATCTGTACGCCAACCAACTGGACGTGGTCACTGGCCGCAACCAGCTCGACGCCGAGACCCTGGCCGCCAGCGCCAAGCCCGACAACGGCAGCGCCAAGCCGCAACTGGCCATCGACAGCTCGGCCCTGGGCGGCATGTACGCGGGCGCCATCCGCCTGGTGGGCACCGAGCAGGGCGTGGGCGTGAAGCTGGCCGGCAACCTGGCCGCCAGTGCCGGCGATATCCAGATCGACGCCAATGGCCAACTGAGCCTGGCGCAGACCAGCACGGCCGGCAGCCTGCGGGCCAAGGCGCAGGACATCGCCGTCAATGGCCCGGCCTATGCGGCGGGCAACGTCGAACTGGCGGCCAACGGGCAATTGAGCAACAGCGGCCAACTGGCAGCGGGTTCGCGCGTGCAGTTGCAGGGTGCCCAGGTCAGCAACAGCGGCATTGTCGAAGCCGGAGTCAACCCGGACAACATCCGCAACGCCCAGGGCGACGTGGCGATCACCGCGCAGAACCTGCGCAACAGCGGCAGTGTGGTCGCCAGCCGCAACCTCGGTATCAATGCCAGCGGCACGCTGGACAACCAGGGCGGCACGCTCAAGGGCGCGAACACCCAGTTGGCCGCCAGTACCCTCGACAACCGCCAGGGTCGCCTGATTGCCGGCTCACAACTCACTGTGTCCGCCGCACGGCTGGATAACCGCAACGGCCAAGCCGTGGCCAACCTGGTGCAGGTCAGCGGCGGCGCGCTGGATAACCGCCTGGGCCTGTTCTCCGCCGAACAGGTGCTGAGCCTCAACCTCGACGGCCTGGATAACAGCAGCCAGGGCAACCTGATCAGTAACGGTTCGCTGCAGGCAAGTGTAAAAAATACGCTCAGCAACCAGGCCGATGGTTTGCTCTCGGCCAAGGGCGCCCTCGGCGTGCAGGCCGGCAGCCTGGATAACCGGGGCGGTCTGGTGGTCGGCGATGCCGGTGTGGCCCTCTCTGCGGGTAGCGTGAATAACAGCGCGCAAGGCGTGATCAGTAGCCGGGGCGATCTGCAACTGGACCTCGGCCAGCTGGACAACAGCCAGGGCGGCGCCCTCGACAGCGGCGCGGCACTGCGCCTGAACGCAGACCAGGTGAACAACACCCAGGGCAGCGTGACCGCCAAGGGCGACCTGCAGGCCAAGGTCGATAGCCTCGCCCAGCAGAGCGGCGAATTGCTCGCCCAGGGTGCACTGAACCTCGATGCACGCCAGCTCGACAATCGCAATGGCGGATGGGTCGCCGCCAATAACGGCGTGACCCTCACCGGCGGCGATCTGCTCAACCAGGGCGGTGAAATCTCCAGCCGCGCCGGCGTGGAGATCCAGGCGACCAGCCTCGACAACAGCACTGGCAAGGTGATCGGCGACGCCGGCCTCACCCTGCAGGTGCAGCGCATCGCCAACCGCGGCGGCACCCTGGCCGGGCGCGACGGCCTAAGCGTCACCGGGCAGAGCCTGGACAACAGCCAGGGCGGCCTGCTCAGCAGCCAGAAAAGCATCTGGTTGCAACTGTCCGGCATTTTGGATAACCACGACCAGGGCACTCTGCTCAGTCAGGGCAGCCTGAACCTCTCCGCTGCCAGCCTCGACAACCGAGCCGGCACGCTCTCCAGCGCGGGGACGTTGTTCGCCCGCCTGGCCGGCGCCCTCGAGAACCAGGGTGGCCGGCTGCTCAGCGACGCCGGTATCGATCTGGCGAGCGGCGATCTGAATAACGCGGGGGGCGTCCTCAGCGCCGCTGGCGACATTCGCCTGCACAGCGCGAAACTCAACAACAGCCAGAATGGCCGTATCGTCACCGATGCCGCCCTTCACCTCGACAGTGCCCAGCTGGACAACAGCCAGGGTGGCAGCCTGTCCGCGCGGGGCGTCATCGACGGTCGCGTCAATGGCCTCGACCAGCACGGTGGCCAACTGGTCAGTCAGACTGGCATCGACCTTGATCTGCAAGGCGGTGCGTTGAATAACGCCGGTGGCCTGATCGTCCCCCCTGGCCAATTGCTGCTGCGCAATGCCAGCAGCCTGGATAACCGTGCGGGCGAAATCTCTAGCGACCGCGCTTTCGAACTCACCACCGGCAACGTCCTGAACCAGGGCGGCAAGATCCTCTCCGGGGACCGTCTGACCCTCACCACGGGGGCGCTGAACAACAGCAACGGCGGCGTGCTGTCCGGCAGCAACGGCCTGACTGTAACGGCGGCCAGCCTCGACAACAGCCAAGGCGGTACCCTCGCCAGCCGGGGCGGCCTGCAGGTGCGCAGCCAGGGGGAGTTGGACAACCATGGCGACGGCGCCTTGGTGGCCGGCGGTGAACTCGATATCGGCAGCGCCAATCTGAACAACCAAGGTGGCCTGCTCTCGGCAGGAACGAACCTGCAACTGGCCACCGGCAGCACCGACAACCGCAATGGCCGTTTGCTCGCCCAAGGCAGCCTTACCGCCACCACCGCCGACCTCGATAACCGCGACGGCATCATCAGTGGCACGCAGGGCCTCGATCTCTCCGCCGGCAACGTACTCAACGGCGCGGGCAGCAGCGGAACTTCCGGCGGCCTGATCACCAGCCAAGGCACCTTGAACCTGCGCGGTGGAAACCTGGACTCCATCGGTGGCGGGGAAATCTCCGCCAAGGGCGACCTGCGCCTGATCGTCGCCCGGCTGATCCAGCAGCAGGCCGCGTTGATCGGCGAAGGCAACGTGCGCATCGACCTAGGCAATGGTGCACGGGGCGACTTCGATAACCGGGGTGGCCTGCTCAGTGCAGGTGGCAGCCTACAGATCAATGGCCTGGGCAACCTGGATAACCGAGGCGGGGAAATCTCCAGCAACCAGGGCTTTAGCCTCGCCGCCAGCGGCAGCCTTGATAATGGCGACCAGGGCCGGATCATCAGTGCCGGTCAACTAACGCTGCAGGCCGCTGCGCTGCGCAATGCCAATCAGGGCCTGCTCTCCGGTTGGCAAGGGCTCGTGGTCAACGCCACGAGCTTGGACAACAGCCTCGGTGGCACGCTCTCCAGCCGTAATGGCGCGCTGAACGTGACCCTCAGCGGTGCCCTCGACAACCATGATCAGGGCGCGCTGGTCAGCCTGGGCGACATCAGCCTCGCTGCCGGCAGCCTGAACAACGCCAACGGCATCGTCTCCACCCAGGGCAATCTGGGCCTAACCCTCGGTGGTGATCTCGACAACCGCAACGGCGGCCTGCTCAGCGCCCAGGGTGGCCTGACCGGCAGCGGCCAGGCCCTGGACAACCGGGGTGGCGAGATCAGCGGCAATGGCGTGCAGCTCGACGCCAGCAGCTTGGATAACAGCGGTGGCAGCCTCTCCAGCCAGGGCGCCTTGCACCTGGGCCTGCTCGGTGCGCTGCTCAACGTCGGTGGCAATGCGAAGATCGTCAGCGCGGGTCCGCTGAATCTCCAGGCCGGCAGTGTCGATAACCGCGGCGGACAGCTCGCCAGCCAGGGCCTGCTCAAGGTGCTCGCCGGGCGCTTCGACAACAGCGCCGGCGGCACCCTCGCGGCGCAGACCGATCTGACCCTCTCCCTCACCGGCGACCTGCTCAACGGCCAGGATGGTTTGATCTTCAGCAAGGCCGGCACGCTCGCCGTCACCGCGAACAGTCTCGATAACGCGGGCGGCACCGTACAAGGGCAAGGTGAGACCACCCTCACGACTCATGGCGCCATCAGCAACCAGGGTGGCCGCCTCACCAGCCAGGCCGGCTCGGTCGATATCACCAGCGGCAGCCTGGATAACGGCGCCGGCGGTGTGCTGGCCAGCCTCACCGGCGCATTCAAGCTGATCACCGGCTGGTTTGGCAACAACACCGGCATTACCCAGGCGCAGTCGCTCGACATTCAGGCCAGCAGCGTTATCGACAACCGCGCCGGCCACCTCTCGGCGGTCAGCGGCGACAACCGCATCATCACCAGCGATTTCAATAACCAGGGCGGTGGCCTGTATGCCGGCAACCTGCTGTACCTGCGCGGCAACCAGTTGCTCAACGACGGTGCCGGGCTCGGCCAGGGAGGCAAGATCGGCGCCGGGGTCATCGACTTCAGCCTCGCCGGTGCGCTGAACAACCAGTTCGGCCTGATCGAAAGCAGCGGCAGCCTGACCCTCGGTGCCGTCAGTATCAACAACGTGGTGGGCGCCATTCGTGCCCTGGGGCAGAGCGGGACTACCCAGGTCACCACCTCAGGCCTGCTCAACAACAACCTGGGCCGGATCGAAAGCGCTAACCAGGACTTCTTCCTGCAGACCGGTACGCTGCAGAACGGCAGCGGCACCGTGCTGCATGTCGGCAACGGCCGCTTCGGCATCGACCTGGCCCAGGCAGGCCTGGCCGGCGGCAATTTCACCAGCAATGGCAGCCTCAGCTACCAGGCCGCCAGCTGGACCAACAACGCCATCATTCAGGCGCGCGAGCTTTACCTGGATATCGGACAGCTCACCCAGGGCGCCACGGGGCAGCTACTCGCCGTACAACGCTTCACTGGCACGGGTGGCACCTGGAGCAACGACGGCCTGATCGCCAGCGACGGTTCTCTGGATCTCAATCTGACGGGTAGCTACAGCAGCAGCGGTCGTCTGAGCAGCCAAGGCGACCTCACGCTCGCCGCCAATCAGCTCGATCTCAGCGAAAACGGCCGCATCGCGGGTGGCGCCAACGTCACGCTCAATGCCAACACCCTGAACAACCATGGCCGCCTCACCGCCGCTGGCGACCTGACGGCCAACACCGGCAACCTGCACAACTACGGCACCCTCGGCAGCGCCGGTCTGCTGCGGCTCCAGGCCGGGAACCTGCTCAACGATGGCGAGGCCAACGGCGCGCTGATCTTCAGCAGCGACGACATGACTCTTCGGGTCAGCGGCGCCCTGACCAACCGCTTTGCGGACATTTATAGCCTCGGCGGCTTGGATCTGGCGGCCGACGACCAGGGCGGACGTACGGCACGTCTGGACAACCTCTCTGCCAATCTCGAAAGCCAGCACGACATGCGCCTGAACGTCGGAGCGCTGAATAACCAGCGCGTCGTGCTGGTGGTCAACCGCGCCGGTAAATACACCGCCCAGATCGTCGAGGTGAACTGCTACAAGTACCTCAACGACAGCATTGCTGACTGCTCCGGCAAGCGTAACGGTGTGTGGGAAATCACCGAGCGCGACAAGCTCGAAGTGCTGCAGGCCAGTGCGGCATCCTCCATCAGCGCTGGTGGCGATCTGAACATCATCGGCGACACCCTGAATAACGCCAGCAGCGTGATCAGCGCGGGGCAGAACATCAGCGCCTCGGTGCGTAGCCTGACCAACCAGGGCGTGGTCCCCGGCGAGACCGAGACCTTCCGCGTCTTCAAGTCCGAGCGCACCAACAACATGGGCAGTTGGACCCGTGAGGCCGACGCCTTCACCGATCAGTATTGGATCGACAGCCCCAACTACGTGAACGATCCGGCCGGTCTCGCGGCAGCATTGAGTCATTTCCTCGCGCGTACCGAACAGGAGTTGAGTCAGTACCGCACCGTGACCGAGCTGAGCAGCGGCGACCAGACCTATGCGGCCATCATCCAGGCTGCCGGCAACGTCAATATCACGGCCAGCGAGGAGATCAACAACAGCGTCATCCGCAACCACTACGCCTACGTCAATCCGGGCCAGAAGACCGGGGACACTGCGCTGGGGGACAGTCTGCTCAGCACCGTGGTGCCGATCAATTCGCAACTGCCGCCAGACCTTGTGCAGAAGCAGGTCAATCCCATCAGCCTGCCGGGCTTCAGTCTGCCCACTGGCAGTAATGGATTGTTCCGCCTCAGTGGTCAGGGTGGCAGTGGTGGGGGCGTTGAAAGCGTATCGGGCGGTGGAGAGCTGATCTTCGCAGGGCCGGGCATCGACCCGTCTCAGCGCGAAGTAGCGTTGGGCGGCGGTACAGGCGGCACGGACAGCGTTGCCCTGGGAGGCGGCACTTCCACGGCGGACGCTCAGTCCGGCGCCAGCTTGAACGTATCACGTGTACAAGGCCTACCCAGCAGCGCCCGGCCGGACAACAGCCATAAGTACCTGATCGAGACTAACCCGGATCTCACCAGCCTGAAGAGCTTCCTCAGCTCCGACTACTTGCTGGGCCAGCTCGGCTACGACCCGGATAAGTCGCAGAAGCGTCTGGGGGATGGTCTCTACGAACAGCGCTTGATCCAGCAGGCGGTGGTCGCTCGCACCGGCCAGCGCTTCATCGACGGAATGACCAGCGACGAGGCGTTGTTCCGCTATCTAATGGACAACGCCATCGCCTACAAAGACCGCCTGAATCTGCGGGTGGGTGTTGGTCTAAGCGCCGAGCAGGTGGCAGCGCTGACCCACGACATCGTGTGGCTCGAAGAAGCCATCGTGAATGGCGAGAAGGTGTTGGTGCCGGTGGTGTACCTGGCCCAGGTCGATAATCGCCTCGGCCCCAATGGCGCTCTGATCATGGGCAAGGACGTGTCGCTGATCAGCGGCGGCGATCTGGCGAACCAGGGCACCTTGCGTGCCAGCGGCGACCTCGCCGCCAGCGCTGCCAACATCAATAACGGCGGCCTGATCGAAGCCAGCGGGCGTCTCGACCTGCTCGCCACCAACAGTATCAAGAACACCCAGGGCGGCATCATCAAGGGCCGCGACGTCAGCCTCACCGCGCTGACCGGCGATGTGATCAACGAACGCAGCGTCACCCGCATCGACAGCGCCCAGGGTAGCAACCGCAGCTGGACGTCCAGCTTCGCCGACAGCGCCGCGCGCATCGAATCTGCAGGCAATCTGGAGATCAGCGCAGGGCGTGATATCGGCAACCTCGGCGGGGTGATCAGCAGTGGTCGCGACCTGTCGATGCAGGCAGGGCGTGACGTCAACCTGACCAGCGTTGAGCTGGAGGACGGCCAGGTCAACGGTCGTCGCTACGGTAGCCAGAACATCACCCAACTGGGTAGCGAGACCTCCGCCGGGCGAGACCTCGAGATCAACGCAGGGCGTGATCTGAATGCCGTGGCCAGCCGGATCGATGCCGCGCGTGATGCGGCCCTGAGTGCGGGCCGCGACGTCACTCTCGCGTCGGCGGCAGATGAACAACACAGCTACAGCCACACCAAGAAGGTCACCGCGCAGGAAGACCACGTCACCCAGCACGGCACCGAACTGAGCGCAGGTCGCGACGTACTGATCAGCGCAGGCCAGGACCTCACCCTGGTCAGCAGCAAGATCGGTGCTGGCAACGAGGCCTACCTGGTGGCCGGCGACAAGATCGAAGTCCTCGCCGCCAACGACAGCGACTACAGCCTCTACGACAAGAAGGACAAAGGCTCCTGGGGCAAGAAGCAGACCCGCCACGACGAAGTCACCGACGTCAAAGCGGTCAGCAGCGAAATCAGCGCCGGCTCCGACATCACCCTGCTCAGCGGCGGCGACCAGAAATACCAGGCCGCCAAGCTGGAGAGCGGCAACGACATCGCCATCGTCAGCGGCGGCGAAGTGAACTTCGAAGCAGTCAAGGACCTGCACCAGGAAGCTCACGAGAAGAGCAACAGCAGCCTGGCCTGGAACAGCGCTAAGGGTAAGGGCAAGACCGACGAAACCGTGCGCCAGAGCGAACTGATCGCCCAGGGCAACCTCGCAATCAAGGCCGTGGACGGGCTGAAGATTGACTACAAGCAGATCGACAAGGCCAGCGTCAGCCAGGCCATCGATGCGATGGTGAAAGCCGATCCGAATCTGGCGTGGCTGAAGGATGCCGAGGCCCGTGGGGATGTGGATTGGCGGGCGGTGAAGGAATTCCATGATTCCTATAGCTACAGCCAATCCGGCATGGGCCCGGCTACGCAGTTGGCCGTGGCTATTGCGGCGGCGGCTATCGGTGGAATGGCGGCGGCGGGAGCACTTGGGACCGGAGGCGCGGGGCTGGCCAGTGGCAGCTTCGCCATGGGCGCGGGAGTTGGCGCAGCGGGCAGCCTGTCCGGAACTGCCGCCGTCAGCCTGATCAATAACAAGGGTGACCTGAGCAAGGTACTCAGCGACAGCTTCAGCAGCGACAGCCTCAAACAGATGGCTATTGCCAGCCTGACCGGCGGGCTTACGGCGAAATACTTCAACAGTTTGAGCGGGGCCGATACACATACAAAGATCGTCGGAGGTAAGACAGTTGCCGATCTGAGCAGTTGGGGCGGTGTCGGTAGTTTTGCTGCCAACCAGGGAATGCAGAACTTCACCAGTGCAGCACTGAGCCAAGCGCTGGATCAAGGCGGTAGCTTTGGTGATGAGCTGAAGAACAGTCTCTACAACACCTTCGCGGCGGCTGGGTTCAACCAGGTGGGTGATATTGGGACCATCAATGGCTACACCCCTGGCAGCGCTCCAATGGTGGCCATGCATGCATTGATGGGTGGCCTAGTTTCGGTCGTCAGCGGCGGCGACTTCACCACAGGCGCGGTGGCTGCCGGCGCCAACGAGGCGATGGTGGCGAGTCTCGATGAAACCTTCAAAAAGCTGAGTCCGGACAAACGAGAGCAACTGCTGACAACCAGCTCTCAGTTGGTCGGGTTGGTTGCCACGGCGGCTGTCATCCAGAACGCCAGCACTGACCAGCTTGAAACCGGGGCTTGGGCCGCCAAGAACTCAACGCAGTACAACTATCTCTTCCACGAAGAACTGGATGAGATGGCGAGAAAAATCCAGGGATGTGGAGCCGATAAGGATTGCAAGGATCGCATCGGCCAGCAGTACTCGGAGTTGGATCAACAGCGCAACAATGAGTACCCCGCGCTTTGCCAGAGCGACTTGGCTGCGTGCGGAAAGATCGCGGCCCGTCTGATGGCGGAAGACCCGCAGAACGTCGAGCTGGCGCTGAGTCTGCACAAGGCCCAAACGGTAGGGTTGGAAGCCGTCATCTCGACTAACTATATTCAGTCGAACCGCATGGCGATGGATACAGCCACCTCCGAGTATCTTGCTCAGACAGGCGGTACGATTGAACTGCTCAAGATGGCATTGGCTCAGTCGGCAGCTGGTGGCTTGATTGGTGGTAGTAGCAGTAGTTTTAATAAGCTGCTGCCAAAAGCAACTCCAAGCGCTGACTCGCTCATCAATTTGGCAAGCACTCAACGGACTCAGCATATTCTGCTGGGAGATGCTACTGGCGGTGGGCATTTATGGCCGGGAGCTCCAGGAAAAACAGCTTTCCCGGCTTCTTGGAATGGCGATAAGGTCATGCACAACGTTTCTGATTTAGCTACAGATCCTAAAGCTTCGTGGACACAGTTAACTGGCAAGCCTGGTGCCCAGCTCACTACTAAAGGCAAACCTGTCCGCTGGGCGGTAGAGGGTGTGCGTGATGGCGTAAGTATTCGTGTAATAGTCGAACCTCACGGAGAGGGGGTTATTACTGCATATCCGAAGTAGAGGTACGCATGCGCGAGCCAGAGAAAATAATACAGTCGACGATGGAAGAGCTTTCGGGATGCTTTGACGATGATACAGAGAAAAATGTCAAAGAGTTGGTCGCATGTGGGGAGCCAGGAGTTGCACTGGAAGTACTCTGTTCTCAGTTGGTGGAGTTTGATGTGGCTATTCCATTCCAAGTGAAAGAGCAGCTGGCAGCAGCAGCAGAGCTCATGGGGATGGAGATTGAGGAACTACAGGATTTGAGAGTCTTGTAGTTTCTTTGCTGCAAAAGGGACTGGAACGGTGTTTGACTCAATAAAGGCCACTCAACCTGTATATCCAGGGTCAGTGATTCCTAAGTCTTTTGAGATGTAATTAGCCAATGGTCAGAAAGTTTGGGTTCACGGAAACGCAACAGAGCACATGGCTGAATATGCTGCGTCCAAAGCGATTACCCATACTCCGGAAGCTGTTAGGCTTGTCAGTCAGCAACAGCTGAGCAGTTTCCAGTCTGCTGTGAATACGGCAACCAAAAGCAATATGCCCTATAATCAGTGAACGAAAAGGGGATAGATTTATTTTTCTACTCTAAAACTGTCTGGCGAGTCGGGATTAGAGTAAAGAAAATAAATCTGTCCCCTTATTTCCTTATTTCAATGGAGAGATTGGTGGCTTCAAGGGGCAGATCGATCAGCAGCAATACATCCGAGATGCGCTAGGTCTGACCGTTGGTGACGGCATCATCCGCGACACGACTCTAGAGGAAGCCCTTCTGCCTGCGGGGAAAGGTGCTGGTACAGCGGTTGGAAAAGGGGTGAAAGAGTTCGGTGAAGCGATTGCTGGCAAGATTGAGGCCAAGCTGGCGGAGTCAGTTGTTCCAAAAGGCGCAGGCGGGCTATCAACTCTGGGGCGAGTTGAAGGCACGTACTCAGCAATAAAGCCAGGACGTTTGTCTGATAACATCGCGCAAACTTTCTCTGGTGGTCGATATTCTGTTGTTACTCTTGAGAAAGATACGGTGCTTTATCGCGCAGGAACTTCTGATAAACCACTTGGGCAGTTCTTCAGTAGTGAGCCCCCAGTTGGAGTTATACAAACTAGAATTGATAAGGCGGTTTTGCCTGAGTGGCCAGGCGGAGCGAAGTCCCCCTTAGATACGACTTTTGAAGTAAAGATACCGGCAGGGACGAAAGTATATGTAGGTGAGGTCGGGGCTCAAGGGGGCTTCTACACTGGCGGGACGCAACAGATAGTGGTTCAGAAACCCTGGTTGATTGATGGGGTTGAAGTGATTAATTCGAGTCCGTTGAGATGATTATGCAAAATGATGTTGGTGTGATTCTAAAGAGAATGGTTGAGTTGCTTAGATTAGGAGGCGCAGATGATTGGGCGGCCGCTCTTGAAAATGTTAGGGAAAATTTTGATGAGGATCCCGTCAGGATGTCATCGAAATTGATATCCATGTACGGAGGAATGGGGTCGCTGAATGACATTGTTCTCTATGGGGAACGGAAGGTTCTTATTGCAGAGAATAACGAGTTTGAATCGTTGCGGGAGCGGCTATACGAGATTTGCAAAGGAATAAAGTAATGTGGAAAAGGGGGCAGATTTATTTTTCTACTCTAAAACGGTCTGGTGGGTCAGGATTAGAGTAAAGAAAATAAATCTGTCCCCTTTTTTCACGTTTTTCGGAGGGCCTAAAGTGAGAGCCAATTTGTTATGTGGTGCGTTACTTGTAAGTGTTCTGCCATACGTGTGCGTTGCTCAGGGATTCCGTATTGATGCTCGTAGTGAAGAGCTTTATCAAAAAGCTGTTCCTTATTTGCAGCAAGCACATAGCAAGCTAGAAGCAGTACCATTTAATTTTCCCCAGGCCAACGCTGAAGACAAAAAGCGCGGCTTAGAGCTATCTGAGGAAGCAGGGGGATTTATTGGATCGGCGATTCCTTTGCTTGAGCAGGCATCAGAGCTTGGACATCCAGTGGCGCAATATAGACTGGCACTTCTCTACTATCTTTTTAATTATTCCATTGAGGAAACAAGAGCAAAAGTGTGCCCATTGGTCCAGAAAAGCTTTGCGCACGGATTTGCGCCGTCAGCTCTTATATTTTCGAATGCATGTTGGGATTTCCCCGGAGAGGAAGATTTTAATTCCAACTTGAAAAATGTAGAAAGCGAAGCCTCAGTTTATGAGAAATATTACCCGCAGCCTGCAATACAGTTTGAATGCAGAGAGAAAGTTCCAGAAGGGTTTGCGATGCCTTGGGGAGGCAGCCTCGATTTTCAAGCAGAAATCTATCGCTTACAGGGAGACAGAGATCGCGGAAGACGTAAGGAGTTTTATGAAAAGGCAATAGCAATTAACGGCTGCTATAAGGCTAAAAGGCGGCTTGGTTATAATTGAGCGGGGGCGGCGGAATAGTGGAAAGGTTTAGTTTTCAGCTCTAAATCTACCTTGTGGGTCAGGGTTAGAGTGTGGGAATAAAATCTATAAATTGCCTGTATTTGCTGGAGTTGTTTATTTGTGCGTTGATCCTTGCCAATAAAGTATCCTTGTTTCTCTTGATTGTCTCATTTTCAGCTTTTAGCGTTGGGGTTCGATTACCATATTCTTTAAGCTGGATTTTATTGTGGTGTTGTTCTTTTCTGCAGTTGTTTTCTTGACGTCAATCCTAGTGGGTATTTACTGTCTATTTCTTGCTCGCCGAATTGGGATTGTTGGGCGTGGATATGTTTTCCTCTCGCTGCTTTTGTCATTTATTGTTTGGATGGGGTGGATAATTGTTCCGTTTATGCTCAGAAGAGATATTGAAGAAGAAAAAGGGGACAGATTTATTTTTCTACTCTAAAACGGTCTGGCGAGTCAGGATCAGAGTGCAGAAATAAAGCTGTCCTCTTTTTCACTTTTTGCAGTCCAAAGGCAAGGGCAATACCGACGAGGCCGTGCGCCAGACGCAGATGATCGCGCACGGCGACTTGGTTATAAGGCGGTCGATGGCCTGAGCATCGACTACAAGCACCTCGATAAGAAATCGGTCAGCCAAGCCACCGATGCGATGGTGAAAGCCGATCTGAATCTCGCGTGGCTGAAGGATGCCGAGGCACGGGGGGATGTGGATTGGCGGGCGGTGAAGGAGTTGCATGACAGCTACTCCTACAGCCATTCGGGTATGGGGCACCCGTCAAGTGCAGCGCCCCCACATCATTTAGCGCAGCACCGCCATTCTGCATTTTCTTGGGCATCCCCTAGCGATGCCCATTTCAGCAGGGCTCCACCCCTGGAAAACCACAGTCGGTCTCCTCGATCAACCGGGGTACCTCGTCAGAGGTGCAGTCCGGCGAGGTTTGGGCGTGGTATCATATATTCCATAAAGAAATTACATTGTAATAATTAATTCTTTTTTGATTTATAGAGCTTCTTTTATCGTTGCCCCCAGCGCTGTCGTGAGGACGGTTGGCAAGTGCGGTTGGGGTGGCGGTTTCCCGCCAGCAAGGGCGATGTTCGTGGCGGTTTCCCGCTTAGTGGTCTGGAGGAAAAGATTCGCTGACAAGTCTGAAAGGCAGATTTGGCGGGGAGTCGGGCAGGCAAGGCCGGTTGGCCTGGGGATTGCCTGGCCAGTGGTGCATGCCCCGCGCATCGCCACGACAACAAGACACGAGAACAGACCCATGCCGTCCCTTTCAGCTGCTGCCTTCCCGCCTGCTTGCCTGCGCATCACCCCTGCCTAGGGGAGCGTTGCATCACCACTGAATAACCGTTGCCGCGCGTGTCCGCACGTACGCGCCGTGGCTTCTGCTTGCCGTTCGGTCGGGCTCCGGGGGAGCTGGTTGTCGCGCTGAATGGCCTGTTTTCCAAGATCAATAAATGGGGAAAATCCAATGAAAAGCCGCACTCTCACGCAATCGAGCCTGGCGCTCGCCATCGCTGCCGCGGGCCTGGCCCAGTCGGCCGTCGCCGGTGGGTTCATCGAAGACAGCAAGGCCAACCTCACCCTGCGCAACTTCTATATCAACACCGACAACCGCAACGGCCCCTCCGCGCCGAGCAAGCAGGAAGAGTGGGGCCAGGGCTTCCTGCTCAACTACACCTCCGGCTACACCGAAGGCACCGTGGGCGTTGGCGTCGATGCGCTGGGCCTGCTCGGGGTTCGTCTCGACAGCGGCAAGGGCACACATTACAACCCGACCAGCTCGAACTTTTCCGGGACTGTATTCCCCACCGATAGCGATGGCCGCGCGGTGGACGATTTCTCCCACCTGGGCGCCACCGGCAAGGTGAAGGTGTCGGCCACCGAGCTGCGCTACGGCACCCTGCTGCCGAAGCTGCCGGTGGTCACCTACAACGACGGTCGCCTGCTGCCGCAGACCTTCGACGGCGGCCAGGTTACCTCCAACGAATTCAAGGACCTGACCCTGATCGGCGGCCAGCTGGAGCACATGAAGGGCCGTAGCTCCAGCAACAACGAAGGGCTGTCCATCGCCGGCGCCAACAACGCCCGTACCGGCGAGTTCGTCAACAAGTTCTACTACGGTGGCGCCGACTACAAGCTGACCAAGGACCTGACGCTGCAGTACTACTACGGCAACCTGCAGGACTTCTACAAACAGCATTTCCTCGGCCTGCAGCACAACTGGGCGATCGGTCCGGGCGTGCTGAAGTCCGACCTGCGCTACTTCAACAGCAGCGACGACGGCAAGAACGGTCACGACAAGGCCTTCTACACCAACGGCTACTACGGCAACGGCGTGACCAAGGGCGAGGTCGACAACCGCGCCTGGAGCGGCCTGTTCACCTACACCCTGAGTGGCCACAGCTTCGGCGCCGGCTACCAGCAGCTCAGTGGCGACAGCGACTTCCCGTTCATCAACAACGGTGACGGCGCCACCGCCTACCTGATCACCGACGTGCAGATCGGCAAGTTCCTGCGTGCCGGCGAGCGCACCTGGCAGGTCCGCTATGGCTATGACTTCGCCCAGGCCGGCCTGCCGGGCCTGACCTTCCAGACCCTGTACCTGCACGGCGACAACATCGATACCAAGTACGGTGACAAGAGCGAATGGGAACGCGACATCTCCCTGGCCTACGTGATCCCGGACGGCACCTTCAAGGGCCTGGGCTTCACCTGGAAGAACGCTGCCCTGCGCAGTGGTCTGCCCTACGAGGGCAAGGGCACCGCGACCCAGCGTGACCAGGACGAGAACCGCCTGATCGTCAGCTACACCATCCCGCTGCTGTAAGCCTCGTCGGCTTCTGTAGGAGCGAGCTTGCTCGCGAATGCCTCGGCAGCGGGGCTTGTTCGCGAGCAGGGAGCGGGCATCCGCCGCGGTCCTGCAGGGATACTCCTCCACAAAATGAAAAGGCCGTCGCTCCTTGCGGGGCGACGGCCTTTTCAATGACCGCGAATCAGCGCTTCTGCGGCGCCGGCTGCTGCTGGGTGATGCAGTGGATGTTGCCGCCGCCCAGGAGGATCTCGCGGCCGGGCACCATTACCACTTCGTGCTCGGGGAAGAGGCGCTTGAGGGTGGCTTCGGCCTCGGCGTCCGCCGGGTCGTTGAAGCGCGGGGCGATGATGCCGCCGTTGACGATCAGGAAGTTGACGTAGGAACCGGCCAGGCGGATCGACGGATCGCGCGGCTGGGTACCGATCACCAGGTCGATGCCTTCACACTCGGTCTCGGTGGCGTGGATCGGGCCGGGGATGACGATCTTGTGCACGGTCAGCTGGCGGCCCTTGGCGTCGCGGGCGCTTTCCAGCACGCGCATGGCGGCCTGGCAGCGCTCGTAGTTCGGGTCGTTGACGTCATCGGTCCAGGCCAGCAGGACTTCGCCCGGGCGCACGTAGCAGCAGAAGTTGTCCACATGACCGTCGGTCTCATCGTTGAACAGGCCGTCCGGCAGCCAGATCACGGTATCGATGGCCAGGTGATCGCGCAGGTTGGCTTCGATCTCTTCGCGGCTCAGGTGCGGGTTGCGGTTGTGGTTGAGCAGGCATTCCTCGGTGGTGATCAGGGTGCCTTCGCCGTCCACGTGGATCGAGCCGCCTTCGAGCACGAAGCCTTCGGTGCGGTAGCCGGCGCAGCGCTCGATGCCGAGGATCTTGCTCGCCACCTGGTCGTCGCGGTGCCACGGGAAGTACAGGCCGCCTTCCAGGCCGCCCCAGGCGTTGAAGGTCCAGTCCACGCCGCGCACTTCGCCCTTGTCGTCGATGACGAAGGTCGGGCCGGTATCGCGCACCCAGGCATCGTCGTTGCTGATTTCCACCACGCGGATGTTGGCCGCGTCGGCCAGTTGGGCGCGGGCGTTCTCGTACTGGCCGGCGGAAACACCGATGGTGACCGGTTCGAAACGGGCAATGGCGCGGGCCACGGCGCTGAAGGCGGCCTGCGCGGGCTTGCCGCCCAGACGCCAGTTGTCCGGACGCTCGGGCCAGACCATCCAGGTCTGGGTATGGGGTTCCCATTCCGCCGGCATGCGGAAGCCATCGGCGCGGGGAGTGCTGGTCAGAGTGGTCATGGGGCGATCCTTGGTGAGGGCTTCGAAGGATGGGCGCAAGGCGGATACTTATCGATGAGTATCCCTGCGCTCCACCCATCCTGTGCGGTGGGTTGCGTCATTCAGAGGGCGTCGCCGGCGAGAGTCGCAAGGGGCCAGTATAGGCGGGTGGTTGCGGCGTCGCGTCGAACTTCTCCCAGGGTGGGAGAAGTTATAGCCGATAAAAATCGGTTTATGAAGGGCGTGCGGGAAAAATTTGATCCGCTCGTCCGGATATTTGTCGGATAAAAATCGATTTAAGACAGCGGTGCGGAGCGTTTCGGCAGGCAGGGCGGCAGGTACAGCGAGAGGTAGGCGTCGATCACCCGCATGCCTTCCTCGGCCAGGCGCTCGGTGATCTGCCCGTGACGCTGTACGGAGAGGGCGTAGACACGGTCGCCCAGTTCGATCGCCAGACTGAAGACTTCGATGTCCTGCGGCAGCGGCGGCAGCTCGAAATGGCGCTCGAACAGCTGGCGCATCGCCGCGCCCAGCTGCACGTCGTGCTGGCTGTCGGCCTGGGTGACTTCGGCCAGGCCGTGGCTGGCGAGGATCAACTGGCGCGCGGCAGCATCGCCCGCATACACCGCCAGCGTGCGTTGCTCGACCAGGCGTGCCAGATCGCGCCAGTCGCGCAGGGCGGCATGGTCGACGGGTTGCTCCAGGCAGGCGCGGAAGGCGGCGTGGACGTCGCTGGTGAGGCCCTGGAGCAGGGCCGGCACACTGGGGAAGAAGTGGTAGACGGAGGAGGGCGGTATCCGGGCGCGTTCGGCCACCGCGTAGATCGACAGGCTCGCCGCGCCGCTCTCGGCCAGCAGCGCGCGGGCGGCGTCGAGGATCACGGCGATGCGTGCCTGGCTGCTGGCGCGGGGTTTACGGGTGGGAGCGGGCATGTCGACCTCCGGAGCTGGGCGGTTATTGGACGCCAGCTCCGGGGCGCTCGGCAAGTCAGCTGCCGCCGGCGCGGAGTTTGCCCCAGAGCTCGGTGATCACCGGTGCGGTTTTCTCCGGCGCGGTTTCCAGGGCGAACAGGCGGCGCTTGGTCTCCTGGTCCGGGTACAGGCCGGGCTGGGCGCGCAGGGCGGCGTCGAGGAACTGCGCGGAGTCCTTGTTGCCGTTGGGGTAGAGGGTGGCGGCGGTGATCTGAGCGGCGACCTTGGGTTGCATCAGGTAGTCGATGAACTTGTGCGCGAGGTCGGGTTGTTCGGCCGAGGCCGGGATCACCAGGTTGTCGATGAACAGCACCGAGCCTTCCTGCGGCACCACGAAGCGCACCGGCTGGCCGGCATTGGCAGCGTTCAGCGCATCGCCGACCCAGGCCATGGCGACGCACAGCTTGCCGCTGTTGAGGTCCTGGATGTAGCGCTCGCTGTCGATGTAGCGCAGGTTCGGGCGCAGCTGGGTGAGCACTTCGCCGGCGCGGCGGATCTGCGACGGGGCGCTGCGGGCGAAGTTGCGGCCCTGGTAGTTCATCAGCACCGAGAAGGCTTCATCCGGCGCGTCCAGCAGGCTCATGCCGCAGTTCTTCAGGCGCTGGCTCTGTTGCGCGTCGAACAGCAGGCTCCAGCTGTCAGGCAGTTTGCCGCCGAAGGCCTTCTCGGCCTCCGGCTCGTTGATCGCCAGGCCCACGGCGCCCCACAGGTAGGGCACGGCATGCTGGTTGTTCAGGTCGACCGCGGCCAGCTTGCTCAGCAGTTGGCTATCGAGGTGGCTGCGATTGGGGAGTCTGGCGAAGTCCAGGGGACGGATCAGCTTCTTGCGGATCAGCGCCGGCAGGTCGTTGTGCGAGGGTACCGCGACGTCGATGTGCTCACCCTGCTCCAGGGCCTTGAGCAGTTCCTCGTCGGTGCTGTAGGTGTGGTATTCGACGCGAACGCCGGTGTCCTTCTCGAAGTCCTTGAGCACTTCGGGTGCGATGTAGTCGTTCCAGTTGTAGACGCGGATGACCGGGTCGGCCCAACCGGACAACGGGCACAGCAGCAACAGCAGCAAGACGTACAGGCGTGGCATTGGCGATCTCCCTGATTTGACCACATGTCAGCGGGTGCGGCCGGGGCCGCTGATGGCGCAACAGCAAGGCACGACAGACGCGATGGACGCCCGAGCGGGCGGATGGAGGCATCGCGAGCAGAAGGGAGATGCAGGTATGGGTCGCCGCGGCGCCCCTCTCGCCGTTGCGGTGTCGCAGTCCCCGGGGTGTGCCAGAGGCTCAAGGAAACGCCGGCGCGAGGGCCGGCGTTTCATTACCACTTATACGGTATGCAGATACCAGTTGTACTCGAGGTCGGAGATCGAATACTCGAACTCCTGCATCTCGTGCTCCTTGCACGCGACGAAGATGTCGATGTACTCGGGGCTGATGTACTTGTTCATCACATCGCTGTCGTCCAGCTCGCGCAGTGCGTCGCGCAGGTTGTTCGGCAGGCTCTGTTCCAACTGCTCGTAGGCGTTGCCTTCGATCGGCGCACCGGGCTCGACCTGGTTGGTCAGACCGTGGTGGATGCCGGCCAGTACGGCGGACAGCAGCAGGTACGGGTTGGCGTCGGCGCCGGCGACACGGTGCTCCAGGCGAACCGCTTCCGGTGTACCGGTCGGAACGCGCAGGGCGACGGTACGGTTGTCCAGGCCCCAGCTCGGTGCGTTCGGCACGAAGAAGGCGGAACCGAAGCGGCGGTAGGAGTTGACGTTCGGGCAGAGGAACGCCATCGACGCCGGCAGGGTCTCGAGCACACCGCCGATCGCGTGGCGCAACGCGGCGTTCTGCTCGGGATCCTCGCTGGTGAAGATGTTCTTGCCGTCCTTGTCGAGCAGCGAGACATGGACGTGCAGACCGTTGCCAGCCTGGCCCGGGTAGGGCTTGGCCATGAAGGTCGAATCCATCTCGTGGTCGTACGCGACGTTCTTGATCAGGCGCTTGAGCAGGACTGCGTAGTCGCAGGCCTTCAGGGCGTCGTCGACGTGGTGCAGGTTGACTTCGAACTGGGCCGGGGCGCTTTCCTTGACGATGGCGTCGGCCGGAATGCCCTGGGCGCGGGCGCCGTCGATGATGTCCTGCAGGCAGTCGGCGTACTCGTCGAGGTCGTCGATGGAGTAGACCTGGACCGATTGCGGACGCTTGCCGGAGATCGGCGAACGCGGCGGCTGCGGACGGCCGTTCACGTTCTCCTGGTCGATCAGATAGAACTCGAGTTCGAAGGCCGCGACGATGGTCAGGCCGATGTCGGTGAACCTCTGCACCACCTGGCGCAGCACTTCACGCGGGTCGGCGAAGAACGGCTGACGCTCTTCCATCTCATGCATGGTCATCAGCAGTTGCGCGGTCGGGCGCTTCTGCCAGGGTTCCATGGACAGGGTGTCAGGAATAGGGAAGCAGACGCGGTCCGCGTCGCCAATGTCCAGGCCGAGGCCAGTGCTTTCTACAGTGGAGCCGGTGATGTCGAGAGCGAAGAGAGAGGCGGGGAGGTTGATGCCCTTCTCATAGACTTTGGGCAGGCTGGTGCGTTCGATGCGCTTGCCGCGAACCACACCGTTCATATCTGCAATAAGGAGGTCGACGAACTGGACCTCGGGGTGTTCCTTCAGGAACTCACTCGCTTCTTCAAGCGAAACGGCACTCTGGGGTACCGACATGATGCAACACCTTTATTGTTAAAAATTTCAATCATTCGAAGGCTGAGGTGTGAGTCAATCCGAATTGGCAAGGGTTGTCAATGTCGCACCAAAATAGGGCGCTGCATTCGCAGTAGGCCGTTTTTGGGGCGTTACAGGTCGCTTCGGGTGAGCGGAGAGCCTTGGTTGACGGGCTGTTCAGTGGGGCGTGTTTGATTTTTTACATTCCTATTGTGTAAAAAAATGAACAAGGCTAAGCTCGGCCTCAAGCCCATAACACATACAAACACGGGTGCCCCATGTCTCGCCTGCCGCTGATCGGCGTGTCCGCCTGCCTGAAGCAGATCGGTTCGAAACCCTACCACGTCACTGGCGACAAATACCTCAGAGCTGTGATCTCCGGGGCCTCGGGCATTCCGGTGATCATTCCCTCCCTGGGCGATGCCATCGACCAGGAATCCATGTTGGCCGCACTCGACGGCCTGCTGTTCACTGGTTCGGCGTCGAACGTCGAACCTCATCATTATAGTGGCTCCGCGAGCGAAGCCGGCACTCTTCATGATCCCGCGCGCGACAGCACCACGCTGCCGCTGATTCGCCGCGCCGTCGCGGCCGGGATTCCGGTGCTGGGCATCTGCCGCGGCTTCCAGGAAATGAACGTGGCCTTCGGCGGCACGCTGCACCAGAAAGTGCATCAGGTCGAAGGCTTCATGGACCACCGCGAGCCGGCCGACCAGCCGCTCGAGGTTCAATACGGACTGCGGCACGCGGTGAGCGTGCAGCCGGGCGGCATCTTCGCCGCCATCGGTCTACCCTCGCAGTTCCAGGTCAACTCCATTCACGGCCAGGGCGTTGAACGTCTGGCGCCCGGCCTTCGTGTAGAAGCTCTGGCGCCTGACGGGTTGGTTGAAGCCTTCTCCGTCGAAGGTGTGGACTTTGCCGTCGGGGTGCAGTGGCACCCGGAGTGGCAGGTCGAAACGAACCCCAACTATCTCGCTATCTTCCAGGCCTTCGGCAAGGCCTGCGGCAAGAGGGCGGGGAACCGTTGAGCCTGGCGTGGGTGCCCGGCTCTCAACCCCTGAGGTCTTTATGACTACCAAGTTAGACCAGCTCAGCAGCTGGCTGAAGGAACGCAAGATCACCGAGGTGGAATGCATGATCGCCGACCTGACCGGGATTGCCCGGGGCAAGATCGCGCCGACTGCAAAATTCCTCAACGAGAAAGGCATGCGCCTGCCGGAGAGTGTTCTCCTGCAGACCGTGACCGGTGATTACGTCGAGGACGACATCTATTACGACCTGCTGGACCCGGCCGACATCGATATGGTCTGCCGCCCGGACGAGAATGCCGTATTCCTCGTCCCGTGGGCCATCGAGCCGACCGCGATGGTGATTCACGATACCTACGACAAGATGGGCAACCCCATCGAGCTGTCGCCGCGCAACGTGCTCAAGCGCGTGCTCCAGCTCTACGCCGACAAGGGCTGGAAGCCGATCGTCGCGCCGGAGATGGAGTTCTACCTGACCAAGCGCAGCGACGACCCCGATTACCCGCTGCAGGCTCCGGTGGGCCGTTCCGGCCGCCAGGAGACCGGTCGCCAGTCCTTCTCCATCGACGCGGCGAACGAATTCGACCCGCTGTTCGAGGACATGTACGACTGGTGCGAACTGCAGGGCCTGGATCTGGACACCCTGATCCATGAAGAAGGCACCGCGCAGATGGAAATCAACTTCCGTCATGGCGATGCCCTGGACCTGGCCGACCAGATCGTGGTGTTCAAGCGCACCATGCGCGAGGCGGCGCTCAAGCACAACGTGGCGGCCACCTTCATGGCCAAGCCGATGACCGGCGAGCCGGGCAGCGCCATGCACCTGCACCAGAGCATCATCGACCTCAAGACCGGCAAGAACATCTTCTCCAATGCCGACGGCAGCATGAGCGAGCTGTTCCTGCACCACGTCGGCGGCCTGCAGAAGTTCATTCCTGAGGCCCTGCCGCTGTTCGCCCCGAACGTCAATTCGTTCCGCCGCTTCCTGCCCGACACCTCGGCGCCGGTGAACGTGGAATGGGGTGAAGAAAACCGTACCGTCGGCCTGCGCGTACCGGACTCCAACCCGGAGAACCGGCGTGTGGAAAACCGCCTGGCCGGCGCGGATGCCAACCCCTACCTGGCTCTGGCCGCCAGCCTGCTGTGCGGCTACATCGGCATGGTCGAGGGCATCAAACCCAGTGCCCAGGTCAAGGGCCGTGGCTACGAACGGCGTAACCTGCGTCTGCCCCTGACCATCGAGGCGGCGCTGGAACGCATGGAAGGCAGCAAGACCCTGGAGAGTTACCTGGGCGACAAGTTCATTCGTGGTTACGTCGCGGTCAAACGCGCCGAACACGAGAACTTTAAGCGGGTGATCAGCTCCTGGGAACGTGAGTTCCTCCTGCTTTCCGTCTGATCGGCGTGGGGCCCGGAACCCCGTCCGGGCCCTGTGTTACTTAGAGAGAGGTTTTTACGAGATGACTATCCAGACCAGCGCCAAGACCCAGCATTGGCAGGCGCTCAGCCGCGAACACCACCTGGCTCCGTTCACCGATTACAAGCAGCTGAACGAGAAGGGCGCTCGCATCATCACCAAGGCCGAAGGCATCTACCTGTGGGACAGCGAGGGCAACAAGATCCTCGATGGCATGGCCGGCCTGTGGTGCGTGAACGTCGGCTACGGTCGCAAGGAACTTGCTGAAGCCGCCTACAAGCAGATGCAGGAGCTGCCCTACTACAACCTGTTCTTCCAGACCGCCCACCCGCCGGCGCTGGAACTGGCCAAGGCCATCGCCGACATCGCCCCCGAAGGCATGAACCACGTGTTCTTCACCGGCTCGGGCTCCGAGTCGAACGACACCGTGCTGCGCATGGTCCGCCACTACTGGACCATCAAGGGTCAGCCGCAGAAGAAGGTGGTCATCGGTCGCTGGAACGGCTACCACGGCTCCACCGTCGCCGGCGTCAGCCTGGGCGGCATGAAGGCGCTGCACGAACAGGGCGACCTGCCGATTCCGGGCATCGTGCACATCCCGCAGCCGTACTGGTACGGCGAGGGCGGCGACATGTCGCCGGAAGAGTTCGGCGTCTGGGCTGCCGAGCAGCTGGAGAAGAAGATTCTGGAAGTGGGCGAAGACAAGGTCGCCGCCTTCATCGCCGAGCCCATCCAGGGCGCGGGCGGCGTGATCGTTCCGCCGGAAACCTACTGGCCGAAGATCCGCGAGATCCTCGCCAAGTACGACATCCTGTTCATCGCCGACGAAGTGATCTGCGGCTTCGGCCGTACCGGTGAATGGTTCGGCAGCCAGTACTACGGCAACGCCCCGGACCTGATGCCGATCGCCAAGGGCCTGACCTCCGGCTACATCCCCATGGGCGGCGTGATCGTTCGCGACGAGATCGTCCATACCCTGAATGAGGGTGGCGAGTTCTACCACGGCTTCACTTACTCTGGTCACCCGGTCGCGGCGGCTGTCGCGCTGGAGAACATCCGCATCCTGCGGGAAGAGAAGATCGTCGAGCGAGTGAAGACCGAAACGGCACCGTATTTGCAAAAACGCTGGCAGGAGCTGGCCGACCATCCGCTGGTGGGCGAAGCACGCGGCGTCGGTCTGGTGGCGGCACTGGAGCTGGTGAAGAACAAGAAGACTCGTGAACGCTTTGAGAAGGGCGTGGGGATGGTGTGCCGCGAGCACTGCTTCCGCAACGGCCTGATCATGCGTGCGGTCGGAGACACTATGATTATTTCGCCACCCCTGGTGATCGAGAAATCGCAGATCGACGACCTGATCACCCTGGCGCGCAAGTGCCTCGATCAAACCGCCGCAGCCGTTCTGTCTTGAGTCTTTCACCGGACCTTTGACAGACTGCGCCTGTGCGTTGGCCAGGCTCACCGGGTGGTGACGGATCGAACTGTCCACGCCACCCGGAACATCAAAAAAACAAACGGAGCTACCCGCATGTTCAACACCCTCGGCAAATCCCTGCTCGCTGTGACTCTGGCGGGCGCTGTGGCCGGTATGGCGCAGGCAGATGACAAAGTGCTGCACGTTTACAACTGGTCGGACTACATCGCACCGGACACCGTCGACAAGTTCACCAAGGAAACCGGGATCAAGGTCGTATACGACGTCTACGACAGCAACGAGGTGCTGGAAGCCAAGCTGCTGGCCGGCAAATCGGGTTACGACATCGTGGTTCCGTCCAACTCCTTCTTCGCCAAGCAGATCAAGGCCGGTGTCTACCAGCCGCTGGATCGCTCCAAGCTGCCGAACTGGAAGAACCTGAACGCCGACATCATGAAGACCATGGAAGTCAGCGACCCGGGTAACAAGTACGGCATTCCGTACATGTGGGGCACCATCGGCATCGGCTACAACCCGGACAAGGTCAAGGCTGCGCTGGGCGACAACGCGCCGGTCGATTCCTGGGACCTGGTGTTCAAGCCGGAAAACATCCAGAAGCTCAAAGGCTGCGGCGTGAGCTTCCTCGACTCGCCGACCGAAATGCTGCCGGCCGCCCTGCATTACCTGGGCTACAAGTCGGACAGCCAGGACCCGAAAGAGCTGAAGGAAGCTGAAGCGCTGTTCCTGAAGATTCGTCCGTACGTCTCCTACTTCCACTCCTCGAAGTACATCTCCGACCTGGCCAACGGCAACATCTGCGTGGCCATCGGCTACTCGGGTGACGTGTACCAGGCGAAGTCCCGCGCCGTGGAAGCCAAGAACGGCGTGAACGTCAGCTACAAGATTCCGAAGGAAGGTGCCGGTGCGTTCTTCGACACCATCGCCATCCCGAAGGATGCCGAGAACCCGGATGCCGCGCTGAAGTGGATCAACTTCATTCTTGAGCCGCAGATCATGGCCGAGATCTCCGATACCGTTTCCTACCCGAACGGTAATGCCGCCGCGACTCCGCTGGTGAGCGAAGAGATCCGTAACGACCCGGGTATCTACCCGCCGGAAGACGTGATGAAGAAGCTGTACGCCTTCCCGGATCTGCCGGCGAAGACCCAGCGTCTGATGACCCGCAGCTGGACCACCATCAAGTCCGGCAAGTAATCGGGAAGTCGCCGGCGCGTTCGCGCGCCGGCCGATGTACCGGGTAGGTGGCGGGGGAGTTCGCTCCCCCGTTCTCCCGGCAGGAACTCCGTAGCTTCCATCAGTGGAATGGCTGCGCAAGTCGAGGCGCTCTCGCGCACCTGAAGGCTTTGGCGCTATCCACGGAACGGCCGTCGCCGCCAACCGACAGAAGAAGTTCAAACAACGAGAGGACTAACGTGTGCGCATTCCCTTCCGCAGAACCCTGATCGCCGCAGTCTCCGTATTCAGCCTGACCTCGCTGGCCCAGGCGGGGCAGACCGTCCATATCTACAACTGGTCGGACTACATCGGCGAGACCACCCTGGCCGATTTCGAGAAGGAAACCGGCATCAAGCCGGTGTACGACGTCTTCGACTCCAACGAAACCCTGGAAGGCAAACTGCTGGCCGGCCGCACCGGCTATGACGTGGTCGTGCCGTCCAACCACTTCCTCGGCCGCCAGATCAAGGCGGGCGCGTTCCAGAAGCTGGACAAGAGCCAGCTGCCGAACTGGTCGAACCTCGACCCGCACCTGATGAAACAGCTCGAGGCCAATGACCCGGGCAACCTGTACGGCGTGCCGTACCTGTGGGGCACCAACGGCATCGGCTACAACGTCGACAAGGTCAAGGCCGTTCTGGGTGTCGACAAGATCGATTCGTGGGCCGTCCTGTTCGAGCCTGAGAACATGAAGAAGCTCAGCCAGTGCGGCGTCGCCTTCCTCGATTCGGGCGACGAGATGATGCCGGCTGTGCTCAAGTACCTGGGGCTGGACCCCAACAGCACCAACCCTGACGACTACAAGAAGGTGGAAGAGAAGCTGATGGCGGTGCGTCCGTACGTCACCTACTTCCATTCTTCCAAGTACATTTCCGACCTGGCCAACGGCAACATCTGCGTTGCGGCCGGTTTCTCCGGTGACGTATTCCAGGCCGCCAACCGCGCCAAGGAAGCCGGCAAGGGCGTGAACATCGCCTACGCCATTCCCAAGGAAGGCGCCAACCTGTGGTTCGACATCCTCGCCATTCCGAAGGATGCCTCCAACCCCAAGGCCGCCCACACGTTCATCAACTACCTGCTCAAGCCCGAAGTGATCGCCAAGGTCAGCGATTACGTCGGTTACGCCAACCCGAACCCCAAGGCTGGCGAATTCATGGATGAGTCCGTGCGCAACAATCCTGAGGTGTACCCCCCCCAGGAGGTTCTCGACAAACTCTTCGTGCAGCATGAGCTGCCGCCGAAGACCCTGCGCCTAATGACCCGTTCCTGGACCAAGATCAAGTCGGGCAAGTAAACCCGGGTCCTTCCGAGCTCCATCCGTGCGGGCACGGTGCGTCGGAGCGATCTCGGAATGCCCATTTGGCGCACGTAAACTGCGCCAGCCTGTAGTTATCCAAGCATGCCCGGCCGCGGGGGCCGGGCCTCTATGATTTGGGAGTTGTGGTAATGGCAATAGCCTCCGGTGCCTACAAGAAAGCCCTCAGTGGCGACCAGAAGCCTAAAGAGGTTCTGGTAAAAATCGACCGGGTCAGCAAGCAGTTCGACGAAACGTTGGCTGTGGACAGCGTGTCCCTGGATATCAAGAAGGGCGAGATCTTCGCCCTGCTCGGTGGTTCGGGGTCGGGCAAGTCGACCCTTCTGCGTATGCTGGCTGGTTTCGAGCGTCCCACTGAAGGTCGCATCTTCCTCGATGGCCAGGACATTACCGACCTGCCGCCCTATGAGCGGCCGATCAACATGATGTTCCAGTCCTACGCCCTGTTCCCCCACATGAGCGTGGCGCAGAACATCGCCTTCGGCCTCAAGCAGGACGGTCTGCCCAAGGACGAGATCGACAAGATCGTCGACGAGATGCTCAAGCTCGTGCAGATGACCCAGTACGCCAAGCGCAAGCCGCACCAGCTCTCCGGTGGCCAGCGTCAGCGCGTGGCCCTGGCCCGCTCGCTGGCCAAGCGTCCGAAGCTGCTGCTGCTCGACGAGCCCATGGGCGCCCTGGACAAGAAGCTGCGTTCGCAGATGCAGCTGGAGCTGGTGGAGATCATCGAGCGCGTGGGCGTGACCTGCGTGATGGTGACCCACGACCAGGAAGAGGCCATGACCATGGCCCAGCGCATCGCCATCATGCACCTGGGTTGCATCGAGCAGATCGGCAGCCCCATGGACATCTACGAGACCCCGGCCAGCCGCCTGGTCTGCGAGTTCATCGGCAACGTCAACCTGTTCGACGGCGATATCGTGGAAGACCTGCAGGACCATGCGGTGATCGCCTGTCCGAAGCTGGAAAACCCGATCTACATCGGCCACGGCATCAGCACCCGCGCCGAGAACAAGCGCATCACCTACGCGCTGCGTCCTGAGAAGGTCATGGTCAGCGCGCAGAAGCCCGAGAACCTGGAGCACGAAGGCTGCAACTGGGCTCAGGGCACCGTCTATGACATCGCCTACCTGGGCGGCCACTCGGTGTACTACATCAAGCTGGCCTCCGGCATGATCGTGCAGGCCTTCATGGCCAACGCCGAGCGCCACGTGGCACGCCCGACCTGGGACCAGCCGGTGTACATCAGCTGGTATGACGACAGCGGCGTGGTACTGCAAGCATGAACATTGGCGCATCGATCCTGAAACGTATGCCACGGGGGCGGCATGCCGTCATCGGCATACCGTTCTTCTGGCTGTTCCTGTTCTTCCTGCTGCCCTTCGCCATCGTGCTGAAGATCAGCCTGGCGGCCGCTGACGTGGCCATCCCGCCGTACACCGAGGTGTTCCAGTACGCCGACCAGACGTTGCAGGTGGTGATGAACCTCGGCAACTACCTGATGCTGACGGACGACCCGCTGTACATCGACGCCTACCTCGGCTCGCTGAAGATGGCGGCGATCAGCACCTTCCTCTGCCTGCTGATCGGCTACCCGATGGCCTACGCCATCGCCCGCGCCAGCAAGGAGATGCAGACCGTGCTGCTGCTGCTGATCATGATGCCGACCTGGACGGCGATCCTGATCCGCGTGTACGCCTGGATGGGCATCCTGTCCAACAACGGCCTGCTCAACGGCTTCCTGATGTGGCTGGGCGTGATCAACGAGCCGCTGACGATCCTCAACACCAACTTCGCGGTGTACATCGGCATCGTCTACTCGTACCTGCCGTTCATGGTCATGCCGCTCTACGCCAACCTGGTGAAGCACGACATGAGCCTGCTGGAAGCCGCGTCCGACCTCGGTGCGCGCAACTTCACCAGCTTCTGGAAGATCACCGTGCCGCTGTCCAAGAACGGCATCATCGCCGGCTGCATGCTGGTGTTCATCCCGGCGGTGGGCGAGTTCGTGATCCCGGAACTGCTCGGCGGCCCCGAGACGCTGATGATCGGCAAGGTGCTGTGGCAGGAATTCTTCAACAACCGTGACTGGCCGGTGGCTTCCGCCCTCGCCGTCGTGATGCTGGCGATCCTGATCGTGCCCATCATTCTCTTTAACAAGAACCAGGCGAAAGAGCTGGAGGGCAAGGTATGAACAAGCGTTGGTCGTTCTCCAACATCATGCTGGTGTTGGGCCTGCTCTTCATCTACGTGCCGATGATCATCCTGGTCATCTACTCCTTCAACGGCTCGAAGCTCGTGACCGTCTGGGGGGGCTGGTCGGTCAAGTGGTACGTCGGCCTGCTCGACAACCAGCAACTGATCGGTTCGGTGTTCCGCTCGCTGGAAATCGCCGTCTACACCGCGTTCTCCTCCGTGGCCCTGGGCACCCTGGCCGCCTTCGTGCTGACCCGCATCCCGCGCTTCCGTGGCCGTACGCTGTTCGGCGGCATGGTCACCGCGCCGCTGGTCATGCCCGAGGTGATCACCGGTCTGTCGCTGCTGCTGCTGTTCGTGGCCATGGCCCAGCTGATCGGCTGGCCGCAGGAGCGCGGCATCGTCACCATCTGGATCGCCCACACCAGCTTCTGCTCCTCCTACGTGGCGGTAGTGGTGTCGGCGCGCCTGCGTGAGCTGGACCTGTCCATCGAAGAAGCAGCCATGGACCTGGGTGCCAAGCCCTGGAAAGTGTTCCTGCTGATCACCATCCCGATGATCGCGCCGTCGCTGGCGGCGGGCGGCATGATGTCCTTCGCCCTGTCGCTGGACGACCTGGTACTGGCCAGCTTCGTGTCCGGTCCCGGCTCCACCACCCTGCCGATGGAGGTGTTCTCCGCCGTGCGCCTGGGTGTGAAGCCGGAGATCAACGCCGTTGCCAGCCTGATCCTGCTGACCGTTTCGCTGTTCACCTTCTTCGCCTGGTACTTCACCCGTCAGGCCGAAGAGCGTCGCAAGCGTGCGATCCAGGAAGCCATGGAGTCCAACGCGACCGACTGGCAGCAAAAGGGTTCGACAGCCACCGCCTGACACCGTCTTGTCGGCCGGTTGCTTCCGGCGATTGTCGAACCACGGGCCACCTTCGGGTGGCCCGTGTTTTTTGCGCCCACGTTATTCCGAAGTGTCTGGAATTACTGGGTTTATCGGAAAAATCTGTAAGTACAAAGCCCTACTCCGGTGAAATGGCCAACTAATATTTAACTCGTTCGGTGGCGTTTACCGGCCTCCCCCGAACCAGGGCCGGCAGCGTCAGCGGCAACTTCCAGTGAAACCATTGGCACACGTGCGGGAGAGGGCGCCCAATACAACACCCCGAGTGTTATCCCTAGGGGAAATAACGCGCCAGGGAGCTTCGGCATCTCCCGCAGCACTCTCTTTCAAGCTGCAAAACAAAACCCCGCTTTCGCGGGGTTTTGTTTTGCAGCGGCGGTTCAGCGCTTGGCCGGTACCAGCCTGAGCAGGCCCTGGGTGTTGGCCTTCACTTCGGCCTCCTCGAAGTGCTGGGGCAGGTACTGACCGTCGATGTAGGCCTGCGCCTGATCGTCGTAGTGCTTGTCGAAGGGCACGCCGCTCTGGCCGACCGGGTTGATGCCCAGGCTGTGAGCGGGGTCGGCGAAGTCGATCAGGCGGCGGGTCGACGGGCCGTACACCACCTGCCAGGGCGCCGGGCCGACGCGGTGCGACAGGTTGTTCGGCATCTCGTGCCCACCGGGTGCGGCGAAGGGGCCGACGTTGAAGATCCGATCCAGTGGCTTCTGCTGTCCCAGCGGGTGGCCGTGGGTCAGGGTGTGCGCCTTGCCCCACTGCCATTGCGCCGAATCCTGGCCCAGCGTCGCGCGCAGGTGGTCCAGGCTGGCCTTCCAGGCGGCCTTGACGATATCGGCGCGGGCTTCCTTCTGCTCCGTCTTGCGGTTGTCCCACCAGGGCGAGCTGTCATCGGCCGCCAGGCGCGGCAGGGCGACATCCAGCACGCGGGTCGACAGCAGGTTGTCGAAGAAGGCATCGCCCATCTCGTCGCGCATCGCGCCTTCGGCAATCTGGTACAGCAGCTGGTTGAACAGGGTGGCGGTGACCGAGTCGACCGGGTGATCGCCCTGCCAGGTCGCCAGTTGCTCCACCAGCGCCTTCTCCTCGGCCGTCGAAGCCGCCTCGCGCAGCAGCGGCAGCAACGGCTTGAGGACCCGCGGCCCATAGCCGGTGGCGGTGTCCAGTTGCAGCGCCTGGCTGTTCTGCAGGTCCCACTTCACCGAGGTGTCGGCCAGGCGCTCGTTCAGGCGCTGGCCGCGATCGGGCAGGTTGTAGTAGCCGGGGATCGGCCGGCCATTGGCCGGGACCGGCTGGAAGTTGGCGGACACGATGTAGCCGCGCGCCGGGTTCTCTTCCTGCGGGTTTTCGCGGAAGGGATAGAAGCCGCTCTTGTCGGCCTGCCCCGTGCTGCCGTCGAGCAGGAAGTACGGCACCACCCCGTCCGGGCGCACCGGCAGTTGCGCCGAGGCCCACCAGCCGATGTCGCCGCGGGCGTTGGCCCAGATCACGTTGAGGCCCGGCGAGTGGATTTTCGAGGCTGCGGCGCGGGCCTTGTCCAGGGTGTCGGCACGGTCGAGCTGATAGAAGGCGTCGAGGATCGGGTTCTGGGTTTCGAGGAAGGCCCACCACATCGCCACCGGCGTCTTGCCCGAGGCGGTGCCCAGGGCATCGTTGACCAGTGGGCCGTGGGGCGAGCTGCGCAGGGTGATCTTCACCGGCGCCTGGCCCTTGACCGCGATGCTCTGCTCCTCGCTCTTCAGGTCGACCCATTGCCCCTGGTACCAGACCTGGTTGGGGTTGTCCGGATTGACCTTCTCGGCGATCAGGTCGACGTCGTCGTTCTGGAACATGGTCAGGCTCCAGCCGAACTGCTCGTTGTGGCCGAGCGAGGCGAACGGGTTGAGCGCCTGGTAGTGCCCGTAGAGCTCGAAGCCCGGGGCGCTGGTCTGGATCTCGTACCACACCGCCGGCACCGCGAAGCGGATGTGCGGATCGCCCGCCAGCAGCGGCTTGCCGCTCCTGGTGCGGCTGCCGGAGACGGCCCAGGCGTTGCTGCCCTCGAACTGCGGCAGGCCGGCTTCTTCCAGCGCCGTGTGGCTGATCCGCGCAATGGCGTCGAGGTCCTGCCAGTCGGCGGCGGCCAGCGGGCTCGGCTTGAGCACGCCGTCCGGATGCCAGGCCAGGTCGAAGACCTTCAGGTAGTCCGTCCCCAGCTGGTCGCGTACATAGGTCAGCACCGGCTCGGTGCGGAAGGCGGCGGCGAAGCTGTAGGCCATGTAGCCGGCGACGCTGACCGTATCCTCGGGAGTGAACGGCCGCTTGGGGATACCGAGGATGTCGAACTCCAGCGGGCGCGGATGGCTCTCCTGGAACTGATTGACGCCATCGAGGTAGGCCACCAGCGCCTTCCAGGCCGGGGAGTTCCTGTCCTGGCGCGCCACGTAGTCGGCGGCCTTGTCGCGAATGCGCAGGCTGCGGAACAGGCGGTCGGTGTCCACCAGCTTGGGCCCCAGCACCTCGGCCAGCTCGCCGCGCGACAGGCGTCGCAGCATCTCCATCTGGAACAGGCGGTCCTGGGCGTGGACGTAGCCGATTGCCCGGTACAGGTCATCCTCGCTACCGGCCTTGATGTGCGGCACGCCGCGCTCGTCGTAGCGAACCGTGACCTCGCTGTGCAGGCCGGCCAGGGGCAGCTGTCCGTCACGTTGCGGTTGCTTGCCGTGCAGGTACCAGCCGGCACCCGCCGCGGCGGCGGCCACGACGACAGCGAGGACAGTCAAAGTGCGTTTCATGCGGCAACTCCTTGTTGTTATGCGAGGGATTTTGCAAAGGAAGGACGTTGCCGTTCATTGACCGAATGTCTCTGGGCTGGAATTCTTTGGTCAAACTGCTGTGATCGAGCAACGAGACGCCGTGTCCATCCCCGAGCTGAATTTCCCGGCCACCCCCGCGCTGACCCAGTCCGCCACGCTGCGGCGACTGTTGTATGAATCGCTCGCCGACCTGGGCTTCGACCCGACCGACATCTATCGCCAGGCCCTGCAGAAGGTCCGCCTGCCGGCGCCGGCCCAGAGCGGCCGCCTGGTGCATGACGACGCGCCGCTGTTCTGGAGCACGCTCGATGAGATCACCGGCGACCGCGACATCGGCCTGCACCTGGGCGAGGTGATGAAGCCGCGCCTGCTGGATGTGGTCGGCTACCTGTTGATGGCCAGTGCCGACCTGCGCGAGGCCCTGGCGAGCTTCCTGCGTTTCCAGCACATCCTCTCCGGGGGCTTCGCCGCGCAGATGCAGGAGGAGGGCGAGCAGGTACGGTTGATCCTCGACCTCAACTACCTGGGCGTGCCGAGCCTGCGTCAGCAGATGGAATGCCTGATGCTGCTGTTCCTCAAGCTGCTGGCGCTGATCACCGACGGCGAATTCCGCGTCGGTGCCATCGAATTCCGCCACACCGCGCCGCGGCGCCTGACCGAGCATCGGCGGCTGTACGGGCTCACCCCGCGATTCGGCCAGCCCCACGATGCCGTGCTGTTCGATCGTGCATTGCTCTCGCGTCCTTCGCGCACCGCCAACCCGGACTTGCACCGCCTGCTCAGCGCCCATGCTCGCGAGCAGTTGGGGACGTTCGACGAGAACGACCTGCTCAACCGCCTGCGCTATCTGATCGGCGTGCGGCTGGGGGCGGGGGAGTGCTCGCTGCGCAGTTGCGCGGGCGAGCTGGGCGTGCGTCCCGGGCTGCTGCAGCGCAGCCTGGCGGCCAGGGCGCAGACCTTCAGGGATGTACGAGAGGAGGTGCGCCGGCAGCGTGCCGCGCAGATGCTGGATCAGGGGATGGCGATCCGCGACGTGGCTCGCGCCTGCGGCTTCGCCGAGTTGTCGCCCTTCTACCGGGCGTTCCGACGTTGGTACTCGGCGCCGCCGGAGCGCTACCGACAATGGCTGCGCGAGGGCGGTGCCGAGTCCTGAGCGCGATCAGTCGGCCAGCGGGATCTCGCGGGTCACTTCGAGCAGGGCCATGGCGTCGAGCTGGTCCTCGATCTGCAGGAAGCGCAGGGCGCGGGTGGCCGAGACTTCCTTGGCGATGCGCTTGACGTACTTCTCCTTCAGGTCCTGCTTGTCGTCCTGCAGCTCCAGCACCTGCTTCTGCAGCTTGGTGGCCTCGTCATTGCTGACCGCGCCGGTGTTATAGGCGCCGGCGTAGTCGATGATGATCGACAGCGTCTTCTTGCTCAGCTTGTCGGCCTCGGTACGGTAGCTGTTGTAGATCGGCCAGAACTTCTCGCCTTCCTGTGGGTTGAGCTTCATGTTCGCTTCGACGATGCGCTTGCGCTTGTAGTCGATGTCGGCGAGGCGGTTGTTGATGGCCTCCTTGTGCTGGGCCATCACCTGGCTGCTGCTGGGCGTGTCGTCCGCGTGAGCGGCCAGCGGCAGGGCGAGAGCGGCGCACAGGGCGAGGGCGGGATGAAGACGCATGTGAACTCCTTGATAGCGAACGGCCCTTCATGGGCCGGCGCCTAAGTGTAGCCATGGTTTGGCTGGCATTTCAGGTGTTGCGTCACTACTTCTTCGCGGTGCCGGTCCAGGGGCAATAGCAGCCGACCGCCAGGGTATGGGTCGCCTGTACGCGCCGGCCCTGCACCAGCGCCTCGAGGATCGGTTCGATGAAGCTGTTGCTGGAGGTGCACACCGCGCCTTCGCTGTAGGGGCCGACGTAGGCGAGATTGCCCTGGGCGTCCCAGATCGCCACGGCAGGCGTGGCGGGCAGTTGTTCGGCGCCGGGCAGGGTGGGCAGCGGGCGCATGGACTTCAGGGTGTCGGGCAGTTGCCCGTGACTGCCGGCCTTCTGCACGGCGTAGAAGTCCACGCCTTGCGGGGCGAAGCGCGCGATCAGCTCGGCGAGGTGCTGCTGGTTGCCGACGTTGCACGGACAGGCCGGGTCCCAGAAATGCACCAGGCGGATGTGTCCGGGGCCGGCCAGCTGCGCCGGCAGCATCAGGTGGTCGCCGGAGAACAGCTGCGGCTGCTGGCTGAAGGGGCGGATGTAGCGCTTCTCGTACCAGGCGTAGGTACTGAGCAGGCCGGCGAGGCAGAGGGCGGCGATCAGCCAGCCGATAAGCGTTTTGCGGCGGGTGGACATGCATCTCTCGCAGACGGCGGCCAGTAAGATAGCCGCCAAGCTTGCCATGATCACGGCCGCGGCTGAATATCCCAGCAGCGCACCGAGCTCCCTTTCACTTCCTGCCGATAAGCGAATTGCCCATGCCAGAAGCCTTCCAGCCCGATCTGCTGCGTCCGCTCCTGCGACCACTGACCGCAGCAACGACGGAGGGTGGTATCGCCCTGTATCAGCGTTTCTACGGGCTCGACCTGGGCGGGCGCCACTCCGGCCTGCACAGCCGCCTGGGCACGTTCGAGGCCGGCGGTTATCGCATCGCCGCGCAGCTCTGGCGGCCGGCGCTGGCACGCGGCACCCTGCTGCTGTTGCACGGCTACTACGACCACATGGGCCTGTACCGCCATGTGATCGACTGGGCGGTGGGTATGGGCTTCGCGGTATTGGCCTGCGACCTGCCGGGGCACGGCCTGTCGGAAGGCAAGGCGGCGAGCATCGGCGATTTCTCCGAGTACCAGACGGTGCTGGCCGGCCTGATCGGCCAGGCCCAGGCGCTGGATCTGCCGCAGCCCTGGCACCTGTGCGGGCAGAGTACCGGTGGGGCGATCCTGCTGGACTATCTGCTGACCGGCGAGATGCGGCCGGAGCTGGGGCGAACCATCCTGCTGGCGCCGCTGGTCCGCCCCCGTGCCTGGGGCTGGTCGAAATTGAGCTACCAGGTATTGCGGCCCTTCGTGGATTCGATTCCGCGACGCTTCACCGAAAACTCCACCGACCCCGAGTTCCTGGCCTTCCTGCGGGATCGCGATCCCCTGCAGCCGCGCACCCTGCCGACCGCCTGGGTGGGTGCCCTGGCGCGCTGGATTCCACGTATCGAGGCCGCCTCTCCGGGCGGGCAAAGCCTGCTGGTGGTGCAGGGCGACGCCGACGAGACGGTGGACTGGCGGTACAACCTGAGGGTGCTGGAGGACAAGTTCGAGAAGATCGAGTGCCTGCTGCTCACCGGCGCGCGGCACCATCTGGCGAACGAGAGCGAGGTCCTGCGCCAGCGCTATTTCGAATTTCTCAGCGAGAGATTGGGATAGACGGAAAGGCCGGGGAGATGGGGGTGTGTCCTTCACTCCCTGCGCCATCTTCCTCAGGCGCCACCCCCGCTACAGCGGGAATGATTCTAGGTGAGCGATCCCTCGGAGTGGTCTCCAGGTGCTGTAGGTAAAATCCGATCACTGACCGTCGGATGAAACGGACAACCCGGCGCGCAGGGCGGCCAGGGCGGCGCGATAGTAGCTGCGCCCGGCCGGGGACTCGCTGAACGCAGCGAACTGGCCCAGCTCGGCATCGTCCAGCCCGCGATAGACATAGAGCAGGGTGTTATCCAGATCGGCGCCGATCTGCCCCATCAGCTTCTGTCGTTGGCCATCGAGCATGCCCTGCGCCTGCCCGGCGCCGAGCAGGCCGGGGAGCATCTGGCTGAGGCTGTCGGCGGCGACGCTGGCCAGCGCCAGGCTGACTTCCGCGCCGGCTTCGCGGGCCGGCAGCACCTTGCCCAGGCGTTGCACCAACTGGCGCCGGGCGTCGCTGGCCTGTTGGCGCGGCAGGCCATTGGCGTACTTGAGCAACTGGTCGCTGCGGGTGGCGAAGGTCTCGGCGTTGGCGACCTTGCGGCCCAGGGGGGATTCGAAGAAGGTCAGCGCCGGTGTGCTGTCCGGCAGGTTCTGGCGCAGGCTGGAGAGGGCGCGCTGGTCGATGTCGGCGGCGGCGAAGCGGCGGTTGCTGTTGTCCACCAGGGCCTGGTAGAGCGCCGGCGGCAGGTTGCCCTGGTAGCGCTTCTGCGCGGCGTGCAGGGCGTCATTGAAGTGTGCGCGCTGCTCGGGCCAACCGGCGGCCTGGTAGAGGCGCTGGTAATTGTCAGCCAGGGCGGGCATGCCCAGTACCAGAAGAGTGAGGGCCAGCAGTACGCGCATTGCAACTCCTTGTGGGCGGCAGGGTTCGCTCGCCGGGGGCTATTGTCGGCAAGGCTTGCCCTGCTTGTCGAGCCACTGGCGTCGGACGTTACAATGCGTCATGGATTTCGACACCGATTCTTCCCTCCTGCAGCGCATTGTCGACGACCTTGCCGACAAGGGCTGGTCGCAGCAGGACGCCTTCCTTCCCGATGCCCTGATCGCCCAATTGGCGACGGAGTGCCGTGCCCGTGATGCGGCCGGCAAGCTGGCCGCTGCTGCCATCGGCCGGGGCGAGGGGCAGGCGGTGCGCGAAGGCATCCGCGGCGACCGTATCCAATGGATAGAACCTGGCCAGTCCGAAGCCTGCGATCTCTACCTGGGGGCGCTGGACGAGTTGCGCCGACTGATCAACCGCTCGCTCTACCTCGGCCTGGAAGACTTCGAGGGACACTTCGCCCTCTATCCGCCGGGCGCGTTCTACCAGAAGCACCTGGACCGCTTCCGCGACGACGATCGCCGTACCCTCTCTGCAGTGTTCTACCTCAATCCCGACTGGCGGGAAGCGCAGGGCGGCGCGCTGCGGATGTACCTGCCCGACGAGCAGACGCTGGACCTGGCGCCGATTGGCGGACGGCTGGTGGTGTTCCTCTCCGGCGAGTTCCCCCACGAAGTGTTGCCGGCCAGCCAAGAGCGGCTGTCGCTGACCGGCTGGTTCCGTCGGCGCGGTGATTCGTCCTTCTGAGCCCTCCGGCTCAGTGCCCCCAGACCCTGACGGTCCCGCTGATGTCCTGGATGTCGCGGATCTCCAGCGTGCCCAGGCGTCCGTTACCGACATAGAGGTCGCCGATCATTCGCACGCGAATGGTCTGCGCCGGCAGGCCGCTGGCATTGAGTTGCTGGTTGATGGTGGTGAGGTCCGGCAGCGTCAGGGCGAGCTGTTGTTGCCCGCCGGCATTCTGCACCACGTCCACCTGCAGGGTCGGCAGCTCGATACCGAAGATCGGCAGGGTCAGCCCCAGTTGTGCGGCGCCGTACGGCAGGCTGCCGCCGCGGCCGTTGGGGCAGGCACCGGCATTCACGCAGCCATTGTCGATGGAGACGTTGCGCAACGAGACGCTGCCGCCGTCGTCGTTCCAGGCGGCACTGCCGATATGCGCCAGCACGTCGGCGCGGATGCTGATGCCGTCCTGTCCGCTGACCGCGCCGAGGCTCTCGTTGTCGAGCGCTTCGAGGGCGGCCTGACTGACCGAAAGGTGGAGCAGCGCCGCAGCGGCTGCGGAAAGGACGAACAGGCGGGACATGCTGGAGGCTCCGAAGGGATTGGCCGGTGCGTCAGTCTGGTCAGGCGTCGCCTGAGCGACCAGTGCCGGGCGGCGATTCCCGCCAAAGGTTGTGCCCGGTCACTGTGCCGACGGTCGGTGGATGCACGCGCGCCCCGACTTTTGGCGGGCTCGAAATCCTCGGAAACGGATCGCCGATGAATGTCGTGTTACCCCGCGTGACCCGTCGGAACCTTGCGGCTAGTCTGTGGCATTCGAATTGGAGTGATTGGCCCATGCAGAAGGTTCTCGTCAGCCGTTGCCTGCTCGGACACCGCGTTCGCTACGACGGCGCTGCCCATGGCCCGTTCGACCTGCTGGCGCGCTGGCTGGCCCAGGGGCGCGTGGTGCCGCTGTGCCCGGAAGTGGCCGGCGGCCTGCCGACGCCGCGCGCGCCGGCGGAAATTCCCGGTGGTCAGGGCGTGGCGGTGCTGGATCGGGTCAGTCCGGTGGTCACGGTGGACGGGCAGGACGTCAGCCAGGCGTTCCTGGCGGGCGCCGATGCGGCGGTGAAGCTGGTGCGGCATCACGATATCCGCCTGGCCATACTGAAGGCGCGCAGCCCATCCTGTGGTCACCGCGAGAACTACGATGGCAGCTTCACGGGCCGCAAGGTCGCCGGCGAGGGTGTCACCGCCGCCGCGCTCAGGCGCATGGGCGTGCTGGTGTTCAGCGAGGAAGAGCTGGACGCCGCCGCGGTTTGCCTGGCCGGGCTGGAAGCCGGGGGCTAGAGCGGTCGAAGACATTTGAGGACGCACTCTTTTTCTTGAGCCTGCGGGGGAGCCACCTATGCTTGTGGGTTCCATGCGGGTGAACGGCTGTTGAGTGCGCGTTCCCCGAATCCCGTGAAGAAGGAGAAACCCATGAGAACCATGTTGCCTTGCCTCGGTCTCGCTGCGCTGCTCGCCGCGTCTTCCGCGATCGCCGCCGACATGCCGCGCACCCCGGCCCCGGAAGGCGCCAAGGTGTACTTCATCGAGCCGGCCGACGGCGCCACCGTCGGCAAGACCTTCACCGTCAAGTTCGGCCTCAAGGGCATGGGCGTAGCGCCCGCCGGCGTGGATTCGCCGGCCACCGGCCATCACCACCTGCTGATCGACCTGAAGGAGCAGCCGGCGATGAACATGCCGCTGCCGATGAACGACACCATCAAGCACTTCGGCAAGGGCCAGACCGAGACCGAAGTGACCCTGCCGCCGGGCAAGCACACCCTGCAGCTGCTGGTGGGCGACAAGAACCACGTGCCGTTCGACCCGCCGGTGGAGTCGCAGCAGATCACTGTCAACGTGAAGTGACTCCAGAAGGCTGATGCTTTTCGTAGGACCGAGGGGGACGCCCAGTCCTTGCTCGCGAACCGCTTCGTTGGGGGGCGCGAGCAAGCTCGCTCCTACAGGGCATGTCCTGGTGCCGAAACGCCCGGTAGAAACAAAAAAAGGAGGCCCAAGGGCCTCCTTTTTTCTTGCCACCGTAGCGCTTAGAACAGCACGCGGCTACGAATGGTGCCGTTCACGTGCTGCAGCTTCTCCAGCGCCAGGTCCGAGTACTCGGCGTCGACGTCGATCACCACGTAGCCGACCTTGTCGTTGGTCTGCAGGTACTGGCCGGAGATGTTGATGCCGTTGTCGGCGAACACCTTGTTGATCTCGCTCATCACGCCCGGGATGTTGGCGTGGATGTGCAGCAGGCGGTGCTTGCCCGGGTGCGACGGCAGGGCCACTTCCGGGAAGTTGACCGAGGACACCGAGGTACCGTTGTCGCTGTACTTGACCAGCTTTTCGGCCACTTCCAGGCCGATGTTGGCCTGGGCCTCGGCGGTGGAGCCGCCGATGTGCGGGGTCAGGATCACGCGATCCAGGCCGCGCAGCGGACTTTCGAACTCTTCGTCGTTGGACTTGGGCTCGACCGGGAACACGTCGATGGCGGCGCCGATCAGGTGCTCGTCCTTGATCGCCTCGGCCAGGTGGTCCAGCTCGACCACGGTGCCGCGCGCGGCGTTGATCAGGATGCCGCCCTTCTTGATGGCGCGGATTTCCTTCTCGCCGATCATCCACTGGGTGGACGGCAGCTCCGGCACGTGCAGCGAGACGATGTCGGACATGCCGAGCAGCTCGTGCAGGTTGCCGATCTGCTGGGCGTTGCCCAGCGGCAGCTTGGTCACGGTGTCGTAGAAGAACACCTGCATGCCCAGGGCCTCGGCCAGGACCGAGAGCTGGGTGCCGATGGAGCCGTAGCCGACGATGCCCAGCTTCTTGCCGCGGATCTCGAAGGAGTTGGCCGCCGACTTGATCCAGCCGCCACGGTGGCAGGAGGCGTTCTTCTCCGGGATGCCGCGCAGCAGCAGGATGGCTTCGGCCAGCACCAGTTCGGCCACCGAACGGGTGTTGGAGTAGGGCGCGTTGAACACCGCGATGCCGCGCTCGCGGGCGGCGTCCAGGTTGACCTGGTTGGTACCGATGCAGAAACAGCCGACGGCGATCAGCTTCTTGGCGGCATCGAAGACTTCTTCGGTGAGCTGGGTGCGGGAGCGGATACCGATGAAGTGCACATCGGCGATCTTTTCCTTCAGTTCCTCGCCGGACAGCGCGCCCTTGAGGTACTCGATGTTGGAGTAGCCGGCGGCCTTGAGGGTGTCGACGGCATTCTGGTGCACGCCTTCAAGGAGAAGGAATTTGATCTTGCTCTTGTCGAGAGAAGTCTTGCTCATCTGCTTTGAACCTGTAGTCCCGGGATGTGGCGAGAAAATGAACAGCTCTGGCCGAACCGGCCGATACCACACTTGGCGCCAAGTGGCGATCTGCGTGGGGTGCGTATGCTAGCATGTTCTCCCTTTTCCTTGCCCGGTTACGACCTGAGCTGTTCTCAGGACGACCATGAATCCTTTGAGAGTTCCTCCCATGACCCGCGAAGCCCTGATCGAATCGCTCAAGCCCCTGCTGGAGCCCGGCAAGCTGCTGACTGACGCCGATTCCCTCGAGACCTACGGCAAGGACTGGACCAAGCATTTCGCCCCGGCGCCGCTGGCCATCGCCTTCCCCAAGAGCACCGAGCAGGTCCAGGCCATCGTTCGCTGGGCCAATGAGCACAAGGTCGCGCTGGTCCCCTCGGGCGGCCGCACCGGGCTCTCCGCTGCCGCCGTCGCCGCCAATGGCGAGGTGGTCGTGGCCTTCGACTACATGAACAAGATCCTCGATTTCAACGCCTTCGACCGCACCGCGGTGTGCCAGCCGGGTGTGGTGACCAAGCAGCTGCAGCTGTTCGCCGAGGAAAACGGCCTGTACTACCCGGTGGACTTCGCGTCCTCCGGTTCCAGTCAGATTGGCGGCAACATCGGCACCAATGCCGGCGGGATCAAGGTTATTCGCTACGGCATGACCCGCAATTGGGTCGCCGGGCTGAAGGTCGTCACCGGCAAGGGCGACCTGCTGGAACTGAACAAGGACCTGATCAAGAACGCCACCGGCTACGACCTGCGCCAGCTGTTCATCGGCGCCGAAGGCACCCTGGGCTTCGTGGTCGAGGCCAGCATGCGCCTGGAGCGCCAGCCGAAGAACCTCACCGCGATGGTCCTGGGCACCCCGGACTTCGACTCGATCATGCCGGTGCTGCACGCCTTCCAGAGCAAGCTGGACCTGACCGCCTTCGAGTTCTTCTCCGACAAGGCCCTGGCCAAGGTCATGGCCCGTGGCGACGTGCCGCCGGCCTTCGAGACCGACTGCCCGTTCTACGCCCTGCTGGAGTTCGAGGCGACCACCGAGGAAGTGGCCAACGAGGCGCTGGCGACCTTCGAACATTGTGTAGAGCAGGGCTGGGTGCTGGACGGCGTGATGAGCCAGAGCGAGCAGCAGCTGCAGAACCTGTGGAAGCTGCGCGAGTACATCTCCGAGACCATCTCGCACTGGACCCCCTACAAGAACGACATCTCGGTGACCGTCAGCAAGGTTCCGGCCTTCCTCAAGGACATCGACGCCATCGTCGAGGCCAACTATCCCGACTTCGAGGTCGTGTGGTTCGGCCACATCGGCGACGGCAACCTGCACCTGAATATCCTCAAGCCCGAGAACCTGACCAAGGACGAGTTCTTCGCCAAGTGCGCGACCGTCAACAAGTGGGTTTTCGAAACGGTTCAGAAATACAACGGCTCGATCTCCGCCGAGCACGGCGTGGGCATGACCAAGCGCGATTACCTGGGGTACTCTCGCTCCGAGGCTGAAATCGGCTACATGAAAGCGGTCAAGGCGGTGTTCGATCCGAACGGGATCATGAACCCCGGCAAGATCTTCGCCGAGTAAGTCGCAGCATATCTGGAAGGGCCGGTTTACCGGCCCTTCGCACGTCAGCGTCACGGGAAGTGGCGCGTTCGCCGGCAGGATGCGGGCAACCGCGTGGGATCACCAGCCCCGCGCGGATCATCTCTTCCATGCGTTCAGGAGTCGGTCATGAGTTACCAGCACCAGTATGTCGATGGCACCCCGATCCATTTCACCCTGGGCAAGGTGGTCTGCGTCGGCCGCAACTACGCGGAACATGCCAAGGAGCTGAACAACCCGGTGCCGACCGAGCCGCTGCTGTTCATCAAGCCCGGTTCCTGCACCGTGTCGCCGGCCGGCGGCTTCGCCATTCCCGAGGATCGCGGCGCGGTGCACTACGAAGCGGAGATCGCCGTGCTGATCGGCAAGCCGCTGTCGCGCAAGCCCAGCGCCGAGGAAGTGCTGGATGCCATCTCCGGCTACGCGCCGGCGCTGGACCTGACCCTGCGCGACGTGCAGGCCAGGCTGAAGGAAAAGGGACTGCCCTGGGAGCTGGCCAAATCCTTCGACGGCGCCTTCGTCCTGGCGCCCTTCGTCAGCGCCGACCACTTCCCGGACCCGACCGACATCGGCATCCGCCTCACCATCGACGGCGAAGTCCGCCAGGATGGCAACAGCCGCGACATGCTCAACCCCATCGTGCCGCTGATCCAGCACATCTGCGGGCACTTCTCGCTGCAACCGGGCGACGTGGTGTCCACCGGCACGCCGGTCGGCGTAGGGCCGCTGCAGAGCGGCAATGCCCTGATGCTGGAACTTCCCGGCGCCAGCCGATTCGAAAGCCGCGTGCTCTAACCGTTGTCCCGCCGAAGGCCGCCGTCTGTGCGGCCTTCGTTTATTGCGGGGTGCCTTGTTCGAAACCACCAACAAGAGTCGCCATGGCCATTTCCCTGCTTCGTCCGCGCTGGCTGCTGCTGGCCCCGCTGCTTCTGCTGATCGTGCTCGCCTTGCTGGCCGTGCGCTTCCATTGGGACGACCGCGCCCGCCTCTGGCTGCGTGAACAGGACACCGGTATGCAGGAGCGCGCCGAGAGCGTCTGGCTGCCCGGTTACCGCGCCGTGATCCAGGCCAAGCAACTGACCGGCGGCCTGGAAGGCCAGGAAGCCTCCGATCTGGCCTATAACCCGGTGACCCGTACCCTGTTCACCGTGACCGGCAAGAAGCCGCTGCTCGCCGAGCTGTCGCTCTCCGGCGATGTGCTGCGGGTGATCCCCCTGCTGGGCATGTCCAACCCCGAGGGCGTGGCGGTGCTGGAGAACGGCAATATCGCCGTGACCGACGAGCGCAGGAATTCGCTGACCATCTTCCATGTCGATCCGCAGACCCGCGAACTGAGCACCGAGAAGCTCGCCAGTTTCGACCTCGGCCCGCGCGGCAAGAAGAACAAGGGTATCGAGGGCATCGCCTGGGACCCGCGGCAACATCGCCTGGTCCTGGGCCAGGAGCGTGACCCGCTGGCGCTGTTCAGCCTGCCCAGCAACGGTGGCCCGAGCGTGAGTGGCGCCCTGCAGCCGCTGGCCGGCGACCTGTTGATGACCAACGTCTCGGCCCTGAGCATCGACCCGCGCACGGGGCACACCCTGGTGCTGTCGGCGGAATCGCACCTGCTGCTGGAACTGGACGAAAAGGGCGAACCGGTGAGCTTCATCAGCCTGCTCGGCGGCCTCAATGGCCTGCACGACCGGATTCCGCGTGCCGAGGGTGTGGCCATCGACGAGCAGGGCACCATCTACATGGTCAGCGAGCCCGACCTGTTCTACGTGTTCAAGCGCGAGGTTGCGCCGGCCAAGGCGGATTGATCCCGGCCGGGGAGGGCGTCTGGGGCGCTTAAGTTTGGGTTAAGCCCGGATTCAGGCTGGTTTCAGCCACCGGCACTAGGCTGACCCCATCGAAAACGCCCCAGGAGGCACTTCCATGAAACTGAGTCATCTCCCCCTGATCGCTGCCGCCGGCCTGTTCTCCACCCTCACCCTGGCCGCCGGCTACACCGGTCCGGGCAGCGATGCCGCCAAGCCGGCCGCCGCCGCCCAGGTCACCACCGTCAAGCAGGCCCAGTCCGCCGCCGACGATACCCCGGCCGTGCTGGAAGGCACCATTACCAAGCGCATCGGCGGTGAGCACTACGAGTTCAAGGACGCTACCGGCAGCATCCAGGTCGAGATCGACAACGACGATTGGCCGGCGGGCGCCGGGGTTTCCGAGAACACCAAGGTGCGCCTGACGGGCGAGGTCGATCACCACAAGATGAAGGCCACCGATATCGACGTGGATCGCGTCGAAATCCTGCAGTAGTACGGCCGCGAAACCAACGAAAAAAGCCGCGCAGGGAGTGATCCCCGCGCGGCTTTTTCGTGCTCGTCGTAGGAGCGAGCTTGCTCGCGAAAGAGTCATCCGCGTACGCCGGGCTGTCCGGCGTAATGCGGTTCGCGAGCAAGCTCGCTTCTACAAAGGCAGGCCGGGCGTCAGCCGATGCTGTCGAAGCCTTGCAGCACGTTCACCGCGTTGATGCCGATTTCCTCCACCGCGTAGCCGCCCTCCATGACGAACAGGGTCGGCAGGCCGAGCTTGCCGATGGCTTCGCCCATGCGCAGGTAGTCCGGGCTGTCCAGCTTGAACTGGGAGATCGGGTCTTCCTTGAAGGTGTCCACACCCAGCGACACGATCAGCACGTCCGGCCTGTAGGCCGAGATCTGCCGGATCGCCGCCTGCAGCGCCAGGCTCCACACCGACCAGTCGCTGCCCGAGGCCAGCGGGTAGTTGAAGTTGAAGCCTTCGCCCACGCCCTGGCCCTTCTCGTCGGCGTAGCCGAGGAAGTAGGGGTACTCGAAGCGCGGGTCGCCGTGGATCGAGGTGAACAGCACGTCGGCGCGGTCGTAGAAAATGTCCTGGGTGCCGTTGCCGTGGTGGTAGTCCACATCGAGGATGGCCACCCGGCTGGCGCCTTGATCGAGAATCGACTGGGCGGCGATGGCGGCGTTGTTGAGGAAGCAGTAGCCGCCCATGAAGTCCGCAGAGGCGTGGTGGCCCGGTGGCCGGCAGAGGGAGAACACCGAGCGCGCGCCCTTGGCCAGTTCGGCCTGGCCGGTCATGGCGACGTTCACCGAGCTGGTGATCGCCTGCCAGGTGCCGGCGGTGATCGGCGCGCCGGCGTCGAAGGAGTAGTAGCCCAGGCGGCCGTCGATGCTGTCGGGCTCCTTCTGCCGCAGACGCCGGGTCGGCCAGGCGATCGGCAGCATGTCGTGGGTCCGGCCGGTGGCCAGCCAGTCGCGCCAGGCGTGTTGCAGGAAGCGCACGAAGCCCTCGTCATGCACCCGCAGGATCGGCTCCAGCCCGAAGTCGCGCGGGGCCTGGATGTCGCCGAGTTTCACCGCCTTGACCCGGTCCAGCACCATGTCGGCGCGGCTGGGCTTCTCGAAGCAGGGGGTGAACTGGCCGCCGATCAGCTCGTGCTGACCGTGGTGCAAGCGATGGTCGTCGGTGTAGATCGTCAACATCACGCGCTCCTCATGGCGCCTGGCGGCGCCTGGTTTCTGATTGTCAGGGCGTGCTCAGCGTCCGGCCCGCGCGAAGCGGGCCGGACGCTGAGCACGCCGTCATGCGTTTTCCTCGAAGTTCACGCTCGGTGCCTTGCGGCGGAAGCCGCCGGTGTGCACCGCCAGGTAGGTGAAGCCAACGGCGAACCAGCTCAGGCCGACGATCAGGGTCAGCTGCGACAGGCTGGTCCACAGCCACAGGGTCAGGCACAGGCCGACGAAGGGGATCAACCCGTACTTGAGCAGGTTGGCGGCGCCACGACGGCGCTCGACGCCCAGGTAGGTGCGGATCACTGCCAGGTTGACCACGGAGAAGGCCACCAGCGCACCGAAGCTGATCATCGAGGCCAGGGTGGTCAGGTCCAGCACGATGGCCAGCAGGGAGATCGCGGAGACCACCAGGATCGCCAGCACCGGGGTCTGGAAGCGCGCGTGCAGGACGCCGAACAGGCTGCGCGGGAGGATGCCGTCGCGCCCCATGGTGAAGATGATGCGCGACACCGAGGCCTGGGAGGCCAGCGCCGAGCCGATGCAGCCGGCGATGTAGGCGGCGGTGAAGAAGTTGGTCAGGAACTGCCCGCCGGCCTTGAGCATCACCTCGTTGGCCGCCGAATCGGCGTTCTGGAACACGCTGCCGGGGAACACCAGCTGGCTGATCACCGCCAGCAGGGTGAACATCAGGCCGGCGATCACGGTAGTGATGATGATCGCGCGTGGGATGTCGCGGCGGGCGTCACGGGTTTCCTCGGCCATGGTCGAAACCGCGTCGAAGCCGAGGAACGACAGGCACAGCACCGCGGCGCCGGCCATCAGCGGGGCGAAGCCGGGTTTGCTGCCGTCACCGACGAAGGGCAGGCTGAAGTCGATCGGCGCTCCGCCGGCCAGGCTCTTGATCGACATCACCACGAACACCACGATGAACACCAGCTGGGCGCCGACGATGATGTTGCTCATGCCGGCCACCTGGCTGATGCCGACCACGTTGAGCACGGTGACCAGGGCGATGGAGGCGACCACGAACACCCAGGCCGGAATTTCCGGGAAGGCGATGTTCATGAACAGGCCGATGAGCAGGTAGTTGATCATCGGCAGGAACAGGTAGTCGAGCAGCAGCGACCAGCCGGACAGGAAGCCGACCCCCGGGCCGAAGCTCAGGCTGGTGTAGGAGTAGGCCGATCCGGAAATCGGGTACTTGCGCACCATGAAGCTGTAGGAGGCGGCGGTGAACAGCATCGCCAGCAGGGTGATCAGGTAGGCGGTGGCGGTGCGGCCGCCGGTCATCTCGGTGACCACGCCGTAGGTGGTGAACATGGTCAGCGGGACCATGTACACCAGGCCGAAGAAGACCAGGGCGGGCAGGCCCAGGACGCGTTTCAGGCGGGCGTCGGCGGAGGCCGCGTTACCCTGGGTGGTGTGTGCAGTGCTGGCGCTGTGTTGGCTGGCCATGGGGGATTCCTCGCGATTGTTCTGGCTCTTGTATAGGGCGCGATGGGACGGCGTTCGGTGGCCGTCCGGGTTGTCGTCGGCTACGGATCAGCCGCAGCAGTGACGACGGGCGAGGAATGAAGGGCTGTGCTGCAGGGTGACGCAAAAGCTGGTCATGGGCGTTCTCGGGGACTTTGTTCTTGTGGATAACGCGCTCGCGTTCCCTTGGGATATTCCCGCACCACTGAGTGTGGCGCCGGAGCTGGCCGCCTTTCCTGCCGCTCCCTGCGCGAGCGGCCCGACTCTAGCAACCGGGGTGGCCGGGCAGAACCCTGCAAAGGGTCAAAAAGGGATCGAAATGGCCAAATTGACTGTCAGATCCACCCGGCGCGCACCGCCGCGCCGGGTGGATTCCGGTTATTTCTTCAGCTTGGTCCACACCTTGGAGCGCAGCTGCAGCGCCTTGGGCGAGCACAGCTGGAAGGGCTTCAGGCGGTCCAGCTTGTCGGCCGGGGTGTTGATCGCCGGGTCGTCGAACAGCTCTTTCTCCATGTACTTGTCCGAGCCTTCGATGGCGTTGTTGTACTTGGCGAAGTTGGAGGCGGCGGCGATGTTTTCCGGCTGCATCATCCAGTTCAGGAAGGCGTGGGCTTCCTTGATGTTGGTGGCGTCCTTGGGAATGGCCAGGTTGTCGATGAACAGGCGGATGCCTTCCTTCGGATAGACGTAGACCAGGCTGGCGCGCTGGGCGTGGGCGCGGTGGAAGGCGCCGTTCCACTGCTGGTGCATGGAGACTTCGCCGGCGGCCATGCGCTCGATGGTGCCGTCGCTGTTGTACATCGCCAGCATCGGTTTCTGCTTGAGCAGCAGCTCCTGGATCTTCGCCGCCTCTTTCGGGTCCTCGGTGCACTCGTTGATGCCCAGGTAGTAGGACGCCGGGGCGTACAGCTCCTCGATGGAGTTGAGCGCCACCACCTTGCCCTTGAGCTCGGCCGGTGGCTCGAAGAAGGGCTTCCAGCTTTCCTCCAGCTTGCCGCCCGGCACCTTGGCGCTGTCGTAGCTGTAGCCGGTGGTGCCCCACAGGTAGGGCACGGTGTAGTCGTGGCCCGGGTCGTAGGTCAGGGTCTTGAACTTGTCCTTCAGATTGGCCAGGTTCGGCAGCTGCGCCTTGTCGAGCTTTTGCAGCAGGTCCTCCTTGACGAAGATTTCGATGAAGCTGTCCGAGGGCACCACCACGTCATAGGCGCCGCCACCGGCCTTGAGCTTGGCCAGCAGGGTTTCGTTGCTGTCGTAGGAGTCGAGGGTCGCGTGGATGCCGGTGTCCTTTTCGAACTTCTTCAGCAGCTCCGGCGGGAAGTAGTCCGACCAGTTGGCGAAGTGCAGGGTGCCTTCGGCGTGGGCGCTGCCGGCCAGCAACAGGCTGGCGGCGACGAGCGTGCGGGCGATGGGGGTACGGCGGAATTTCATCGGTGAAGCTCCTTGCAATGTTGTTTTGTTTGGCGGCAGGAGGTCAGCGGCGACGCTGGCCGACGTAGTACGACAACGCAACGAACGCGATGGAAATCAACAGTATTATTGAGGATATGGCGTTGATCTTCGGGGAAATGCCCATGCGGATGGAGCTGAAGATGTACACCGGCAGGGTGGTGGCCCCGGCACCGGCGACGAAGTAGGTGATGACGAAGTCGTCCATCGAGATGATGAACGCCAGCATCGCCCCGGAGAGGATGCCCGGCATCAGCAGCGGGAAGGTCACCTTCCAGAAGGTCTTCCAGGGCGAGGCGTAGAGGTCCGCCGCCGCTTCGGCCAGGCGCGGGTCCATGCCTTCGAGGCGGGCACGGATCGGCAGGTAGGCGAAGGGGATGCAGAACACCACGTGCGCCAGCAGGATGGTGAACAGCGACAGCTTCAGGCCGATGAAGGCGAAGAACATCAGGGTCGCTACGGCGGTGACGATCTCCGGCACCAGCAGTGGCAGGCCCAGCACGCCGCTCATCAGGCCCTGGCCACGGAAGGTCCGGCCGCGCATGCCCAGGGCGGCGAGGGTGGCCAGCGTGGTGGAGATGATCGTGGCGAGGCTGGCGACGATCAGCGAGTTCTTCGCCGCGCGGAGAATCTCCGGGTCGTCCGCCACCACCGCGTACCACTTCAGGCTGAAGCTCTCCCACAGCGTCGCCGACTGGCCGCTGTTGAAGCTCAGCACCACCAGCACGAAGATCGGGACGTAGAGGAAGGCGAAGAACAGCCAGGCCGCGGGCCGTACGCCGGTGAAGCGCCAGAGCGGGTTGGCCGACTTCATGGATGACCTCCCGCGGTGCCCTGCTTGAAGCGCATGCTGTAGATCATCATTGCCAGCAGTACGAAGGCCAGCAGGGCGAAGGACAGCGCCGCGCCGAACGGCCAGTTGTGCGCCGTGCCGAACTGCAGCTGGATCAGGTTGCCGATCATCAGCGATTTACCGCCCCCCAGCAGCTCGGGAATGATGTAGCTGCCCAGCGAGGGGATGAACACCAGGATGCTGCCGGCGACGATGCCGGGCATGGCCAGCGGCACGATGATCCGCTTGAGCGCTTTCCAGCGGTTGGCGCCGAGGTCGAAGGCGGCTTCCACCAGGCGCCAGTCCATCTTCTCCAGGCTGGTGTAGATGGGCAGCACCATGAACGGCAGGTAGGTGTAGAGCAGGCCGATGATCACCGCGTTGTCGGTGTAGAGCAGGCCGATGGAGGCGTCGGTGAAGCCCAGCCCGTGCAGGCCCTCGTCGATCAGCCCGCCGTTGCGCAGCAGCAGGATCCAGGCGTAGACCCGCACCAGCAGGTTGGTCCAGAACGGCACCGTGACCAGGAACATCAGCAGGTTGCGCCGGCGCTCGTCCTGCAGTGCCAGGTACAGCGCGGTGGGGAAGCCGATCAGCAGGCAGCCCAGGGTGGTCAGGATCGACAGCCAGAAGGAGCGCTGGAAGATGCCCAGGTAGTCGGCGTTGAACGACAGGCTGTCGTCCAGGTCGCGCTCCCAGAGGAAGTTGATGTAGGCCTCGACAGTGTGCTGGCCCCATTTCACGCCGCCGTAGTCCCCCGGTGCCTGGATCGACACGGCGAACATGATGCCCAGCGGCAGGACGAGGAACACCACCAGCATGATCATCGCCGGGCTGGTCAGGGCCAGGCGGTTGAACAGCGATTTGCGTTCGGCTTGTGCGCGCAGTGTGCTCATTCGGCCAGCACCCGGATGGCGGTGGCGGGTACGCGGACCCGAACCCGTGCGCCCGGGGCGTGGGTGGAATGGGCGCCGTCACGGTTCTGCTGACGTACGCGGAAGCCGCCCTGACCGGCGACGTTGAGGTGGTACACGGTGTCGGTGCCGACGTAGACGATGTTCTCCACCACGCCTTCGAGCTGCCCGTCCTGCGCAAGCTCAGTGCGTTCCGGGCGGATCGCCAGGGTCACCTTGCCCGGCAGGGTGGTCGCCGCCGGCAGCAGCTGGCCATCGGCCAGGCGCACGCTGTCGCCGCTGGATTCGCCTTCGAGGAAGTTGGTCTCGCCGATGAAGTCGGCCACCAGGCGGTTGACCGGTGCTTCGTAGATTTCCGTCGGCGTGCCGATCTGCATGACCTTGCCGCGACTCATCACCGCGATGCGGTCGGACATGGTCAGGGCTTCTTCCTGGTCGTGGGTGACGAAGATGAAGGTGATGCCGGTCTCGTGCTGCAGACGCTTGAGCTCGATCTGCATTTCCTTGCGCAGCTTGAGGTCCAGCGCGGACAGGGATTCGTCGAGCAGCAGCACCTTGGGCCGGCTGGCCAGGGCGCGGGCCAGGGCGATGCGCTGCTGCTGGCCGCCGGAGAGCTGGTCGGCGCGGCGTGAGCCGACATCCGGCAGGCGCACCAGGTCGAGCATCTTCTGCACGGTGGCGTCGATGTCGGCGCGGCTCTTGCCTTGCATTTCCAGGCCGAAGGCGATGTTCTGGGCCACCGTCATGTGCGGGAACAGGGCGTAGCTCTGGAAGACGGTGTTGACCGGGCGGCGGAAGGGCGGGAGGCCTTCCATCGCATCGCCGTAGAGGCGGATGCTGCCGGAGGAGGGTTGTTCGAATCCGGCGATCAGTCGCAGCAAGGTGGTCTTGCCGCAGCCCGAAGGCCCGAGGAGGGTGAAGAACTCGTTGGCGCGGATTTCCAGTGACACGTCGTCCAGGGCTTTGAGGCCTTGTCCGGGTGTACCGAACTCCATGCATATCCGCTCGATGGTGATCGCGCTGGTCATGCTCGTACCATGCAGTTAAGCAGTTGTTATTGTTTAGGTTTTACGGTTTCTGAGACCGTTTCACCTAGCTGCGGATTGATAATGACCAAGCAGCCCGGTGCGCAGAACGATAGATCAGGCCAATAAGGGATAAATCAGGCCAAGTTGAAAACGCGCCCGGAAATGCTGGATTTCGGGCGTCAGCGGGGTGTCGTTCTTCAGGCTTTTCGTAGGAGCGAGCTTGCTCGCGAACAATCTCCGTGGGGCCGGGTTCGCGAGCAAGCTCGCTCCTACAGTGACGTTTCTGGTCGTGGCTTCAGCCCCGATACAGGCTCGGACTCGACCCGCTCCAGCGCTGGAACGCATGGCGGAAGCTGGCCGTCTCGCTATAGCCCAGTTGCTCGGCGATCAGGTAGATCGGCAGGTCGGTGTCCTTGAGCAACTGCCGCGCGCGGTCGAAGCGCACCTCGTCGAGCACCTGTTGATAACTGGTGTTCTGCTGTTGCAGGTGGCGGCGCAGGGTGCGGGTGGAGCGGTGCAGGTGGCGCGCCACGGCGTCCAGGTTGGCGGTGTCCTGCAGGTGGCTGGCCAGGTGTTGGCGCAATTGCTCGATCACATCGCCACGGCTGCTGAGTGTCGCGCTCATGCGCAGGCATTGCTGCACGCCGTTGTGACAGCTCACCGGGTCGGCCAGCGGCAGCGGCCGGTCCAGCAGCGCCGGGCTGAAGCACAGGGCGCTGGTCGGCGCGCCGAACTCCACGGGGCAGCCCAGGCGCTCGGTGTAGGTTTCCGCGTGCAATGGCGGACGGTAGGCCAGCAGCAGGCGGCGCGGGCGCACCGATTCGCCGAGCAGGTCGCGGATCACCGTGAGCAGCGAGGTCAGGCACAGTTCTGTGTTGAATACCGTCAGTTCCGGCGCGTAGCGGTAGCCGTCGGCGCTCAGGTGCACCTCATCGTCCCGTGGCACCAGGGCCAGGCGGAAGTAGGTGCCGAGCAGTTCGGGGAAGGACAGCGCCAGTTGCAGCGCATCGCGCAGGGTGCGGCTGGCGAGCATGCTGTAGCCGAGGATGCCGTAGGCCGAGACATGCATGCGCAGGCCGAGGTAGAGACCCAGGGCCGGATCGTGGTGGCAGCTCAGGGCGTTGGCGAAGACCCGCAGCTCCTGGGCGTGGGTGATCAGCTTGTGCGGGGTCAGCAGGTCCGCCTCGTCGATGCCGCTGCCTTCCAGCAGCTTCGGCCGCGGCACGCCGGCATGGTGCAGTACCTCGGTGGCCAGTACCACGGTGTGCAGGGTCGCCTGCTGGCGCTGTTCGGGAAGCAGATGCGGGGCCATCGATATGCCTCTTGCCGTCTCTTGCAAAGCAACAGGGATTGGTCATGCGCTAACCTGACTCTAGCCTGCCCACAGCCGCTGGTGGCCTTTAAGTTTGGCTTCAGGCGCTGCTGCCAACCTGCCAGGCCACTTTCATTCCGAGACCTCCATGCGTCGTCTGCTCAAACCTCGCCGCCTGCTTCCGCTACTGGGGCTGCTGGCCCTGGCCGCCCTGCTCGCGCTGGGCCAGAGCTTGCGCGTCTACGAGCGCGTCTGGTTCAAGTTCAACGAATGGCGGCATGCGGCGCACTGGCAGGATCAGTCCATCTGGCTGCCCGGCTATCGAGTGCTGATCGAGGCGCAACCCATCGAGGGGCTGGCGGACAACGTCTCGGCGCTGACCTACGATCCGGACCGGCAGACCCTGTTCACCGTCACCAACAAGCGCAACGAGCTGATCGAGCTGTCGCTGGAGGGCGAGGTGCTGCGCAGGATCGCGCTGCACGGCTTCGGCGATACCGAGGCCATCGAGTACATCAGCCGCAACGTCTACGTGATCAGCGACGAAACCCACCAGCGGCTGCTCCGCGTCGAATTGCGCGACGACACCACGCAACTGCGCGCCGAAGACGCACAGCAGCTGGCCCTGGCGCTGGGGCGCGGCGGCAACAGCGGCTTCGAGGGGCTGGCCTACGATTCGCTGGGCAAGCGCCTGTTCGTCGCCAAGGAGCGCAATCCGGTGCATATCTATGAGGTGCGCGGCTTCCCCTACGAGCAATCGCAGGAGCCCTTCGCGGTGCACGTGGTGGAAGATCTCGAGCACAACCGCAATCTGTTCGTCCGCGACCTTTCCAGCCTGCAGTACGACGAGCGCAGCGGGCACCTGCTGGCGCTGTCCGACGAATCGCGGCTGGTGCTGGAGCTGAGCGCCGAGGGCGAGCCGATCAGCTCGCTGTCGCTGTTGCGCGGCATGAGTGGCCTGAGCCGCAGCGTGCCGCAGGCCGAGGGCATCGCCATGGATGACCAGGGCACGCTGTACCTGGTCAGCGAGCCCAACCTCTTCTATGTGTTCAGAAAGCCCATGCCGATGGAGCCAAGGTAATGAAGCCGTTACAGTGCTGCTTTCCGACACGAAGTATGGCGTTTTGCCAGGATCGGCCATGAATATCTTCCAGGAAGCGCTGATCAACCGGCGCTTGAAAAAATCACTCGACAGCCACCAGTGCCGCCTGGCCGGCGGCATCAAGTCCCTGCGCGATGGCGCCCAGCTCATCCTCGAGCCGGGGGTGAAGATCGGCAAGACGAAGATCTTTTCGCCCAGGCTGGCCATCGGGGCCTACAGCGATATCGTCAGCGGCAGCGAGTTGCGCCATGTCTCGCAGATCGGCCGTTACTGCTCCATCGCTACCGCGGTGGTCATCGGCCAGGCGCGCCAGTCCCATCCCATCGACTGGCTGACCACCCATCACTTCGCCTCCAACCCCAAGCTGATCAAACGTCCGATCAAGCGCGAGCATCCCTACCACCCCGCGGTGATCGGGCACGATGTGTGGATCGGTCGCGACGTGTTGATCCTGGATGGGGTCAAGATCGGCACCGGTGCCATCATCGGTGCTCAGTCGCTGGTCAACGCCGATGTGCCGCCCTACGCCATAGTTGCCGGTACCCCGGCGCGGGTGATCCGCTATCGCTTCGAGCCCGAAGTGATCGAGGGTCTGCTGGCCAGCCACTGGTGGGAGTTGCCGCTGGATGTCCTGGGCGAACTGCCGCTGGATGATCCGCAGACCTGCCTGGCGACACTGCAAAACAGAACGCCGCCAGCGGCAGCCCATCCGCGGCGTCTGCGAATCGATTCGGAACCCTTCCGGCTGCGGATTATTCCCGCCGTGGAAGCCGCGCAGGCTGCTTCGTTCGACGCTTCCGGCACTTAGCGAAAGAAACGAGGCGCCCCAGGGCGCCCCGCCTTGCCTCGGTCAGAACTGCCACTGCACCCCGAGCGAATAGGACGCCTGGCTGCCTTCGCTGTGGGCGAAGCGCGTATTGGCCTCGGCGAACACGCCCAACTGCTCGCTGACCGCCAGCAGCGCGCCGGCCTGGGCCCGGCCGAAGTCCTTGTCCACGTCGCCCAGATCGGCGATACGGGTGCGGCCATCGCCCAGGGCGGTCAGCGCGATATCGTCCAGGCGGCCGTCCGCCAGATCCATCACCCAGCGCACGCTGGCGTAGGGTTTCACGGCCATCCGCTTACCCAGCGCCAGTTCGCCGCGCAGGCCCCAGCCGAGGCTGGCTTCCAGCGAGTCGTAGTCCTGCTCCTCGAAGCCCAGCGCGGTGCGCAGGTCGTCGTCTTCGTCGAAGTCGTCGATGCGGTAGTGCACGTAGTCCAGTCCGCCCTGCGGACCGGTCTTGATACCGGCGATGTCGAAGTCGTAGCCGCCGTCGACGCGGGCGCCCCAGAACCAGGCGTTGGTATCGCCGTCGATGCGCTGGTCCAGCAGCACCGGCCCGCCCTTGGCCTGCAGGTAGACCGCACGCTTGCTGTCGAGGTCGCTGTAGCCGGTGCTCAGCTCGCCGCCGAGCCAGGCCGGGCCGCCGTCGTTGAGCAGGCCGTAGAGTCCCAGTTGCCAGGTTTCCGCTTCCAGGCGGGCGCTGTGGTCCAGGTTGTCGCGGCTGCGCTGGAAGCTCAGGCTGCCGCCGAGGGTCAGCGCTTCGCTGGCACGGTAGTCACCCAGCAGGTGCACGCCGGCGCGGTGCGAGCGCGGGTCGCCGGGCATGTCGAAGCCGCTTTCCGGGGTGGTCTCGCCTTCCACGCCGACCTCACCATCGAAGCTGCCCACGGTGCGTGGGCTGCCCAGCAGCGTCAGCCAGCGGCGGTCGTGCATCCGGGTCAGGGCCAGGTGCTGGCGCTGCAGCTGGTCTTCCATCTGCCGCGCCATCGCGCCGCCGGAAGCGGTGGAGGCCAGCAGGTCGGCATTGGTCAGTTCCAGCAGCAGGCGCGTGAGCAGGCGCGAGAAGTCGCGCAGGCGCTGGTCGATGCGTTCCTGGCCGAAGGCGCCGGTGAGCACCTGCTCGTTGTCCAGCGCCGGGTTGTGCCAGGTGGCGCCGCCGGGGATGGCCGGGTTGTCGGTCTGCTCGTAGCCGTCCAGCTCGCCCAGTTCCCAGTTGGTCGCCTCGATGAACAGCACCGGGACGTTCAGGCCCTCGAAGCTTTCGCCGTCGCTGCAGCAGCCGGTGCCGGCGGGGTATTCCTCATTCAGGCCGGGGTTGGTGAACAGCGGGATCTTCAGTTCCTGGGCGATGCGCAGGAGCTGGTCGCGGTAGGCGCCCAGCGCCGGATTGTCCACGCTGTTGAAGCCGGCGTGGGCGTACATCTTGTCGCCGGTGATCAGGCTGTCGAGGTTGATCATCCCCAGCAGGTTGCTGCGTTGCTCGTCGCTCAGGGAGGCGACGTAGGCGCGGGAGCCGCGCAGACCTTCCTCTTCGGCGCCGAAGCCGACCACTTCCAGGCCGTTCTCCAGCTCGATGCCGCCCAGGTTGCGGGCGATTTCGGTCAGCACCGCGGCGCCGGATCCGTTGTCGTCCAGACCCTGCAGGGTCGGCCGGCCGTAGTAGGTGTCGTAGTGGGCGCCCAGCACCACGTACTGGCCGCTGCTGCCCGGGGCGCTGGCGATGACGTTCTGCGAGCTGCGGCTACCGGCCCAGGTGAAGTCCTGCACCTGCGTCTGGTAGCCGAAGCCCAGGCGCGACTGCATCAGCGCGGTGGCGCCGGCGAAGCTGGCGGTGCCGCGGTAACGGCCGGGGTAGTCGTTGATCAGGGTGTCGAGGGTGTCCCCGGCGTAGTCCCCGTACTCGTAGGCGCTGGCATCGATCGAAAACGCGGCGCATCCCAGGCTGACCGCAACGGCTAAGGGTTTGAACACGGCACTTTCCTCTGTGTCGATTGGAATCGCATCGGTCTTGATGCGTGCGCCGGAGGAAAGCAGGATGTGCGCCGTTTCGCCGAAGATGCTCGGAAATTGACGCTTGAGTGATAGAGAGTGTCGCGTCACTGTAACATTGGTGATACACGGCCGGCCTGCTGGCCAGCCGTGTCCGGGCGGGGGTGTTCGACGCTCCCCGAAAGGGGGCGCCTCAGGTTTCGTCGCTGACCGGCGCCTCGGGCGCGTAGCGCTTCACCGCGGCCACGCCGTTCTCGGCGTTGGCCTGGCTTGCGTACATCTGGCTCTGGCCGACGACCTGGCCATTGGTGGCCTTGAGCACGAAGTAGTGCTTGCCGTTGGAGGCGGCCTTCACTTCGAAGGCGCCTTCGCGCTGGGAGTTCTTGCGTACCGACTCGATGCCGTCCTGGGCCGAGGCCTTGGCCTTGTACAGCTCGCTGGTCAACACGATCTCGCCGTTGCTGGCGTGCAGGTTGAAGTGGAACTGGCCATCACTGGCCTTCTTGAGATGGTACTTGCCGGCCATGCCGTTTTCTCCGTTGGGTGGAAGGTATCCCCCAGCGTAGACGGCTGCGCGCGGAAAGGAGCGCCATCGGCTGGATGGCGCCCCTCGGGCTCAGACCTTGAGGGTCTTCACACCTTCGGCGGTGCCGAGCAGCAGCAGGTCGGCCGGACGCGCGGCGAACAGGCCATTGGTGACCACGCCGACGATGTTGTTGATCGCCTCTTCCAGCTGTACCGGGCTGTCGATGCGCAGGTTGTGCACGTCGAGGATGATGTTGCCGTTGTCGGTCAGCACGCCCTCGCGGTACACCGGGTCGCCGCCCAGCTTCACCAGCTGGCGGGCCACATGGCTACGGGCCATGGGGATGACTTCCACCGGCAGCGGGAAGGCGCCGAGGATCGGTACCAGCTTGCTGGCGTCGGCGATGCAGATGAACTGCTTGGCCACCGCGGCGACGATCTTCTCGCGGGTCAGCGCGGCGCCACCGCCCTTGATCAGTTCCAGGCGCTCGTTGGTCTCGTCGGCGCCGTCGACGTAGAACTCCAGCTCGCTGACGGTGTTCAGGTCATAGACCGGAATGCCGTGGCTCTTCAGGCGTGCGGCGGTGGCTTCGGAGCTGGCTACGGCGCCGTCGAACTCGGCCTTGTGCCGGGCCAGCAGGTCGATGAAGAAGTTGGCGGTGGAGCCGGTGCCCACGCCCACGATGCTCTTGCTGTCGAGGTGCGGAAGAATGTGATCGACGGCGGCTTGGGCCACTGCCTGCTTGAGCTGATCCTGGTTCATGGCGGACTGTCTTCTGGATGGTCGGCGCGCCGGGCGCCCGGGAAGGTACGAAGGGTCGGATTATAGCGGCCGCGAGCGCCTGGGTGTTGCGCCGCCGGACAACTGTTCCGGTCTTTCCCGCGCGGATTGTTCGGTGGCCCGCCCGGCGCCGGCTGGAGTAGACTCGCAACTCCTCGAAAATGCCGCCGAATGTGCCCTTCCGATGCTCGAACAATACGTCAAGAAGATCCTCACCTCGCGTGTCTACGACGTTGCCGTGGAAACGCCCCTGCAGCCCGCCCGCCAGCTCTCCGAGCGCCTGGGCAACCAGATTCTGCTCAAGCGCGAAGACCTGCAGCCGGTGTTCTCCTTCAAGATTCGCGGCGCCTACAACAAGCTGGCGCAGCTGACCCCGGAAGAACTGGCGCGCGGCGTGGTCACCGCCTCGGCGGGCAACCATGCCCAGGGCGTGGCGCTGGCGGCCCGTGAGCTGGGAATCAAGGCGACCATCGTGATGCCGCGCACCACGCCGGAGCTGAAGGTGCAGGGCGTGCGCGCTCGCGGCGGCAAGGCCGTGCTGCACGGCGATGCCTTCCCTGACGCGCTGGCGCATTCGCTGAAGCTGGTGGAAGAGAAGGGCTACGTCTACATCCACCCCTACGACGATCCGGAAGTGATCGCCGGGCAAGGCACCGTGGCGATGGAAATCCTTCGTCAGCATCCGGGCCGGCTGGACGCGATCTTCGTCCCGGTCGGCGGCGGCGGCCTGATCGCCGGCATCGCTGCCTACGTCAAATACCTGCGCCCGGACGTCAAGGTGATCGGCGTCGAGCCGGATGACTCCAACTGCCTGCAGGCCGCCATGGCCGCCGGCGAGCGCGTGGTGCTGGGGCAGGTCGGGCTGTTCGCCGACGGCGTGGCCGTGGCGCAGATCGGCCAGCACACCTTCGACCTGTGCAAGGACTACGTCGATGAAGTGATCACCGTCAGCACCGACGAGATCTGCGCGGCGATCAAGGACATCTACGACGATACCCGCTCGATCACCGAACCGGCCGGTGCGCTGGCGGTGGCGGGCATCAAGAAGTACGTGCAGCGCGAGAGCGCCAGCGGCCAGACCCTGGTGGCGATCGATTCGGGCGCCAACATCAACTTCGACCGCCTGCGCCATGTGGCCGAGCGCGCCGAACTGGGCGAGAAGCGCGAAGCGATCATCGCGGTGACCATCCCCGAGCGTCCGGGCAGCTTCAAGGCCTTCTGCGAAGCCATCGGCAAGCGCCAGATCACCGAGTTCAACTACCGCTACAACACCAACCAGGAAGCGCACATCTTCGTCGGCGTGCAGACCCACCCTGACAACGACCCGCGCGAGGCGCTGGTGGAGCAACTGCGTGGCCAGGGCTTCCCGGTGCTCGACCTGACCGACAACGAGCTGGCCAAGCTGCACATTCGCCACATGGTCGGCGGCCACTCGCCGCGGGTCAGCGGCGAGCAGGTGTTCCGCTTCGAGTTCCCCGAGCGGCCGGGTGCGCTGTTCAACTTCCTCAACCGCCTGGGCGGGCGCTGGAACATCACCATGTTCCACTACCGCAACCACGGCGCGGCGGACGGCCGCGTGGTCGCCGGCCTGCAGGTGCCGGACGATGAGCAGCACCTGGTGGCCGCAGCGCTGGAAGAGATCGGCTACCCGTACTGGGACGAAAGCGACAACCCGGCCTATCGCCTGTTCCTCGGCTGACGCCGGGAAGCAGTGCCGCCGCGGCGGGTGCTAGTCTTCGCTGAACGCAGGATTGTTCACAGGAACGCATGACCATGGAAAGCTACCAGACCTTCCGAATCCTCCACGGTGTCGCGGCGGTGCTGCCGTTCCTCGCCATCATCGGCCTGGCCTGGTACGGCTGGCGCAGCTGGCGCGGGGGCGACGCCGGGAAGATCGCCACAGCGCTGCAACGCATCGGCCTGGCTGGCTGGGTGCTGGTCGCCGGCAGCATCGCCAGCCTGCCGGTCACCGGCTGGCAGATGGTGCACGGCGCGGGCCTGCCGCTGGGGCAGACCTGGCTGCTGGGCAGCGCCTGCCTGCTGATCGTCGCCACGCTGTTCTGGCTGCTGTTCACCACCCGTCTGTGGCGCATCCGCGGGCTGGCCCTGGCCGCCCAGGGCAGCGGCGAGCCGATCGCCGTACGTGCGGTGCGCGAGTGGAAGTTCGGCTTGGCCTTCTTCGTGCTCTCGCTGCTGTGCGTGATCGCCATCCTGGTGCTGATGATCAGCAAGCCGGTCTGACGCGAACTCCGTGAGCGTCTACCTGCTGCTCAAGATCCTGCACATCCTCTCTTCCACGCTGCTGTTCGGCACCGGCCTGGGCTCGGCCTACTACGCCTGGCGTGCGTGGCGCAGCGGCAGCCTGGAGGCGATCCGGGTCACCTTCCGCCACCTGGTCACCGCCGACTGGCTGTTCATCGCCACCACGGCGGTGTTCCAGCCGCTGAGCGGCATGGCCATGGCGCATCTCGCCGGCTGGCCGCTGGATTCGGGCTGGCTGCTGTGGAGCCTGTCGCTGTATGTGTTTGCCGGCGCCTGCTGGCTGCCGGTGGTCTGGCTGCAGATCCGCGTGCGGGATATGGCCGAGGTGGCACACCGGGAAGGTGCGGCGCTACCGCCGCAAGCCTTCCTCTATATGCGCTGGTGGTTCGCCCTGGGTTGGCCGGCGTTCCTGGCCTTCCTGGGGATTTTCCACCTGATGGTGAACAAGACGCTCTGAGGTAGCTCAGTCGCGCAGGCTGATCACCGGCCAGCCGCGCGAAAGCGCGGTGGCGCGCAGGGTGTCGTCCGGGTCGACGGCGACCGGGTTGGCCACCCGCTCCAGCAGCGGCAGGTCGTTGCGCGAGTCGCTGTAGAAGTACGCGTCGTCCAGCTTCAGGCCGGTCTCGTCGAGCCAGCGTTGCAGGCGGGTCACCTTGCCGCCCTGGAAGCAGGGCACGTCGAAGGTGCGGCCGGTGTAGAGACCGTCCTTCATTTCGCATTCGGTGGCGATCAGCGTTTCCACGCCCAGGCGCTCGGCGATGGGGCCGGTGACGAAGCGGTTGGTGGCGGTGATGATCACCAGCTTGTCGCCGGCGGCGCGGTGCTCGGCCAGCAGGGCCTCGCCCTTGGCCAGGATGATCGGCTCGATGACCTCTTCCATGAACTGGCGGTGCCAGATCGCCAGCTGTTCCAGGCTGTTGCGGCCCAGGATGGCCTGGGTGAAGGCCTGGTAGGCGAACACGTCCAGGGTGCCGGCCACATAGTCGGCATAGAAGGCGTCGTTGCGCGCCTGGTACTCGCCGGCGTCGACCAGGCCACGCTGGCACAGCCATTCGCCCCAGCTGTGGTCGCTGTCACCGGCCAGGAGAGTGTTGTCGAGATCGAAGAGAGCCAATCGCACGTCGAATTACCAATGGTTGCCTATGCTGAAAAGTCGCCTAGAGTAACGGCTTTTGTCGGCCCTGCACATGACGCCGCGCCTCGCGTTGCCGCTGTCACAAGCTTTGTGGAACAATGCGGGCACACGCGATTTCGAGGATGTACCGCCGTGATCGATCCCGATGGTTTTCGCCCTAATGTCGGCATCATCCTTTCCAACGATGTCGGACAAGTATTGTGGGCACGGCGTATCAACCAGGAAGCCTGGCAATTTCCCCAGGGCGGCATCAACGCCCGCGAAACCCCTGAGGAAGCGCTGTTCCGCGAATTGAATGAAGAAGTCGGCCTGGAAGAGCAGGACGTACGGATTCTTGCCTGTACCCGTGGCTGGCTGCGTTACCGCCTGCCGCAACGCCTGGTGCGGACCAACAGCCAACCGCTGTGCATCGGGCAGAAACAGAAATGGTTCCTCCTGCGCCTGACCGGCGAGGAAAGCCGGGTGCGCATGGATGTGACCGGCAAACCGGAATTCGATGGCTGGCGTTGGGTCAGCTACTGGTACCCGCTGGGCCAGGTCGTGACCTTCAAGCGCGAGGTCTACCGCCGGGCCCTGAAGGAATTGGCACCGCGCCTCCTGGCGCGCGACTAGCACGCAAGTTCAAGGAGTTAGACCCCCACGCCATGCTCAACACGCTGCGTAAGATCGTCCAGGAAGTGAACTCCGCCAAGGACCTCAAGGCGGCGCTGGGCATCATCGTGCAGCGCGTGAAGGAGGCCATGGGGACCCAGGTCTGCTCGGTCTATCTGCTGGACGCCGAGACCAACCGCTTCGTGCTGATGGCCACCGAGGGCCTGAACAAGCGCTCCATCGGCAAGGTCAGCATGGCGCCCAACGAGGGCCTGGTCGGCCTGGTCGGCACCCGCGAGGAGCCGCTCAACCTCGAGAACGCCTCCGAACACCCCCGTTACCGTTACTTTGCCGAGACCGGCGAGGAGCGCTACGCCTCCTTCCTCGGCGCGCCGATCATCCACCACCGCCGGGTGATGGGCGTTCTGGTGGTGCAGCAGAAGGAGAAGCGCCAGTTCGACGAAGGCGAGGAAGCCTTCCTCGTCACCATGAGCGCGCAGCTCGCCGGCGTAATCGCCCACGCGGAAGCCACCGGCTCGATCCGCGGCCTGGGCAAGCTCGGCAAGGGCATCAGCGAAGCCAAGTTCGTCGGCGTCCCCGGCGCTCCCGGCGTGGCCGTGGGCAAGGCCGTGGTGGTGCTGCCGCCGGCCGACCTCGAAGTGGTCCCGGACAAACCCATCGACGACGTCGAGGCCGAGGTCGAGCTGTTCAAGCAGGCCCTTGAATCCGTCCGCGAGGACATGCGCAACCTCTCCAGCAAGCTGGCTACCCAGCTGCGCAAGGAAGAGCGCGCCCTGTTCGACGTCTACCTGATGATGCTCGACGATGCCTCCATCGGCCTCGAGGTCAAGCGCATCATCCGCTCCGGCCAGTGGGCCCAGGGCGCCCTGCGCCAGGTGGTGATGGAGCACGTGCAGCGCTTCGAGCTGATGGACGACGCCTACCTGCGCGAGCGCGCCTCGGACGTCAAGGACATCGGCCGCCGCATCCTCGCCTACCTGCAGGAAGAGCGTCAGCAGTCGCTGACCTACCCGGACCAGACCATCATCGTCAGCGAGGAGCTGTCGCCGGCCATGCTCGGCGAGGTGCCCGAGGGCAAGCTGGTGGGCCTGGTGTCGGTGCTCGGCTCGGGCAACTCCCACGTCGCCATCCTCGCCCGTGCCATGGGTATTCCCACGGTCATGGGCGCGGTCGACCTGCCGTATTCCAAGGTCGACGGCATCGACCTGATCGTCGACGGCTACCACGGCGAGATCTACACCAACCCGTCGCCGCAGCTGGTCAAGCAGTACGGTGAAGTGGTCGCCGAGGAAAAGGAACTGAGCAAGGGCCTCGCCGCGCTGCGCGAGCTGCCCTGCGAGACGCTGGACGGCCACCGCATGCCGCTGTGGGTCAACACCGGCCTGCTGGCGGACGTGGCGCGCGCCCAGGAGCGCGGCGCCGAGGGTGTCGGCCTGTACCGCACCGAAGTGCCGTTCATGATCAACGACCGCTTCCCCAGCGAGAAGGAACAGCTCGCCATCTACCGCGAGCAGCTTTCCGCCTTCCACCCGCTGCCGGTGACCATGCGCACCCTGGACATCGGCGGCGACAAGGCGTTGTCCTACTTCCCGATCAAGGAAGACAACCCCTTCCTCGGCTGGCGCGGCATCCGCGTCACCCTCGACCACCCGGAAATCTTCCTGGTGCAGACCCGCGCCATGCTCAAGGCCAGTGAAGGCCTGGACAACCTGCGCATCCTGCTGCCGATGATTTCCGGCACCCACGAGCTGGAAGAAGCGCTGCACCTGATCCACCGCGCCTGGGGCGAGGTGCGCGACGAGGGCGTGGACATCCCCATGCCGCCGATCGGCATGATGGTGGAGATCCCCGCGGCGGTGTACCAGACCCGTGAGCTGGCGCGCCAGGTGGACTTCCTCTCGGTCGGTTCCAACGACCTGACCCAGTACCTGCTGGCGGTGGACCGCAACAACCCGCGCGTCGCCGACCTCTACGACTACCTGCACCCGGCCGTGCTGCAGGCGTTGAAGAAGGTGGTGGACGACTCCCACGCCGAAGGCAAGCCGGTGAGCATCTGCGGCGAAATGGCCGGCGATCCGGCGGCCGCCGTGCTGCTGATGGCCATGGGCTTCGATTCGTTGTCGATGAACGCCACCAACCTTCCTAAAGTGAAGTGGTTGCTGCGGCAGATGACCCTGTCCAAGTCCCGCGAGCTGCTCGGCCAGCTGATGACCTTCGACAACCCGCAGGTCATCCACAGCTCGCTGCACCTGGCGTTGCGCAACCTCGGCCTCGGCCGCGTAATCAACCCGGCGGCGACCATCCAGGCCTGACGCCGGACCCCATGCCTTCCCAGATGCGGGAGGTACCCAGACGGTGAGGCCGGTCACCGGCCAAGGCGAAGCTTATGGACGAGCTCGACGTCAGTCCCGGCACGGACTCCCACGACAGTGCCCTGACCCTGCGCCTGGCTCTGAAGATCGTCAGTGACGGCATCTGGGACTGGAACATCCGCACCAATCACGTCAGCCGCAGCCCCGGCTGGTACAGCATGCTCGGCTACGACGCGGACAGCCTGCCGGAGAACGTCGCGACCTGGCATGAGGTGATCCACCCGGACGACTTCGAGCAGGTGATGCGCGGCTTCAACGCCTATGTCGAGGGGCGCAGCGAGCAGTATGCCGAGGAATACCGCTGCCGCTGCCGCGATGGCAGCTACCTGTGGGTCAGCGATCACGGCCGCTTCGTCGAGTTCGACGAGACGGGGAAGGCGACCCGGATGATCGGCGCCCATCGCAATATCCACGAACGCAAGCTGGCCGAACTGGCCTTGCAGCAGAAGAATCTCGAATTGCAGCAGCTCAACCAGCAGCTCGAAGCGCTGGTCGAAGCGCGCACCGAGGCGTTGCGCCGGGCCAACGAGGCGCTGGTCGAGCAGGCGGCAGAGGCCCTGCGCCTCGCCGAGATCGACCCGCTGACGCAGATCGCCAACCGCCGCCGTTTCGAACAGCAGATGCATGCCGAATGGCAGCGCCTGCAGCGCCATGGCCACGCCTGCGCGCTGATGATGTTCGACCTCGATCATTTCAAGCGGGTCAACGATCGCCTGGGACATCAGACGGGCGACCGCGTACTGGTGGCGGTGGCGGAGGTGGTGCGGCAGCAGTTGCGAGAGGAGGACTGCTTCGCCCGCTGGGGCGGCGAGGAGTTCATCGTGTTGCTGCCGGAAACCAGCCGCGACGCCGCGCGGGAGCTGGCCGAACGGCTGCGCCTGAGCGTTCGCCGGGCCGACACCTCGCTACCGGTGCAGTTGACCGCCAGCTTCTCGATCACCGCGATGCATTCCGGCGAGGACCTGATGGCGCTGATGCGCCGGCTGGACGACGGGCTCTATCGCGCCAAGCAGCAGCGCGACTGCATCGTGACCTGCTAGAGGCTCAGGCGTACGTCGCCCAGGCGCGCGCCGCTGGGGCCGAAGCTGCGTTCCAGCAGTTCGCGGCGACCGTCGGCGTGAACGATCAGCGCCGTGCTGGCGCGGGTGCCGTAGTTCGCGCTGGCGATGAACACGCTCGACAACAGCTTTTCGGTGGCCAGGCCCACGCCGGTCTCGGGCAGTTCTGCGTCGCTGGCCTGGCGCTCGTCGGCCAGCAGGGCGACGAGCGATTCGGCCTCCGGTTGTTCGAGCTGTGTTTCCAGCGCTGAACGGGCGCGGAGCAGCTTGGGCCAGGGCGTATCCAGCGCGGCGTTGGACAGCCCGTGCACGCCGGGCGCCACCGCCGTCGGCGGGCCGATGCGCGGGTTGAAGTAGCAGAGCTGCCCGGCGTCGCCGACCAGCAGGTTGAAACCGCTGTAGTCGCTGGCGCGGTGCGCGACCTGCTGCAGATATTCCAGTGGTGTCTGCCGGCCCTGCAGGAAGGCGGCGACCAGCTCGCCGCGCGAGCGCGGCCCCAGCGGTTGGCCCGGATCACGGACGTTGGTCAGCGCCGCGAAGCGGCCGTCCGGGGCGATGCCCATCCAGGTACCGCCCGCTTCCAGGTCGCGGCCCGCGTAAAGGCCGGGAAAGTCCTCCCATGCCGCCAGCGGCAGGGTGGGGCGGGCGTAGAACTCGTCGCGGTTGGCCGCGACGATCAGCGGCGCGGCGTGGTCGGGGCGCCAGGCGAAGACGATCAGGCACATGGGTCGAACTCCGTAGTGTGTCGGCAGTCTATCAACTCCACCGATGTCCCGGAGTGGTTGGAGCGCCCCGGAGGCATCGGCTACCATGCCCGCTTTGCTCACGAAGGTTGCCCCATGGAGTTCGTGCTCTACCTGGTGCTAGGCGCCTGTGCCGGTGTGCTGGCCGGCCTTTTCGGGGTCGGCGGCGGGCTGATCATCGTTCCGGTGCTGGTGTACAGCTTCAGCGCCCACGGTTTCTCGGCCGATGTGCTGACGCAGATGGCGGTCGGCACGTCGCTGGCGACCATCATCTTCACCTCGACCAACTCGGTCCTCGAGCATCACCGCCGTGGTGCGGTGCGCTGGCGGCTGTTCTTCTGGATGACCGTGGGCATCCTGGTGGGCAGCGCCCTGGGAGCGCTCACCGCGTCGAAGATCCAGGGGCACGTGCTGCAGAAGATCATCGGGGTCTTCGCCATCCTGGTGTCGATCCAGATGGCGCTGGGCCTGCAGCCCAAGGGCGGCGGCGAGCTGCCAGGGCGCGTCGGCCTGGGCGTCGCCGGCGGGGTGATCGGCTGGGCTTCGGCGATCTTCGGCATCGGCGGCGGCTCGCTGACCGTGCCTTTCCTGTCCTGGCGCGGCGTCTCCATGCAACAGGCGGTTGCGACTTCGTCCGCCTGCGGGCTGCCGATCGCCATTGCCGGTGCGATATCGTTCATCGTCGTCGGCTGGCACAACGCCAAGCTGCCGGAAATGAGCGTCGGTTTCGTCTACCTGCCGGCGCTGGTGGGCATTGCCCTGGCCAGCATGTTCTTCGCGCGCATCGGGGCGCGGCTGGCGCACCGCCTGCCGGCGAAAGTCCTGAAGCGCCTGTTCGCCCTGCTGCTGTTCAGCGTGGGGCTGAGTTTCCTGATCTGATTCCTGCTAGGAGAAGCGGATGCTGCCTTATCCACAGATCGACCCGGTTGCCGTCGCGCTCGGGCCGCTGAAAATCCACTGGTACGGCCTGATGTACCTGATCGGCATCGGTGGTGCCTGGCTGCTGGCGTCGCGCAAGCTCCACCAGTTCGACCCGACCTGGACCAAGGAGAAGCTCTCCGACCTGGTGTTCTGGGTGGCCTGCGGCGTGGTCCTGGGTGGTCGCCTGGGCTACGTGCTCTTCTACAACCTGGACGAGTACATCGCCAATCCGACGCTGATCTTCGAGGTGTGGAAGGGCGGCATGTCGTTCCACGGCGGGCTGATCGGCGTGATGCTGGCGACCTGGTGGTTCGGCAAGCGCAACAACAAGAGCTTCTTCCAGCTGATGGACCTGATCGCGCCGCTGGTGCCGATCGGCCTCGGCGCCGGGCGTATCGGCAACTTCATCAACGGCGAGCTGTGGGGCAAGGTGACCGACGTGCCCTGGGCGATGGTCTTCCCCACCGGCGGCCCGGAGCCGCGCCATCCGTCGCAGCTGTACCAGTTCGCGCTGGAGGGCGTGGCGCTGTTCGTCATCCTCTGGCTGTTCACCCGCAAGCCGCGCCCGACCGCATCGGTCTCCGGCCTGTTCGTGCTGTGCTACGGCATCTTCCGCTTCATCGTCGAGTTCGTCCGCGTGCCGGATGCCCAGCTGGGCTACCTGGCCTGGGGTTGGCTGACCATGGGCCAGGTGCTGTGCGTGCCGATGGTCCTCGGCGGCATCGCGCTGATGGTCTGGGCCTACCGCCGCGCACCGGCTCAGCCGGCGGCGAACTGAGCTTCGCCTGAGTGAAAAAAGCCGCCCTCGGGCGGCTTTTTGCTTTTCGCAGGGCGTATGACGCTCCGCGTGATACGCCGATTGACCTGGGTTTCAGGGCGCTCCGAGATCGGCCCCGGAGCCGCGGCAGGGGCCTGCGGATCGGCGTACAACCGCGAACGGTTGTACGCCCTACGGGCAACCCGCGCGCCTCGTCGCGCAGCCGGGGCGGCCTTACTTCTGCTCGCTCTGCGGCGTGACGCGCAGCACTTCCTCGATGGTGGTCAGCCCGGCGGCGACCTTCTGCGCGCCGGACAGGCGCAGGCTGCGCATGCCTTCCTTGAAGGCCTGGCGGCGCAGCGGGATCAGGTCGGTATCCGCGCTGATCTGCTCCTTCACGGTTTCACTCAGCAGCATGATCTCGTAGACCCCGGCGCGGCCGCGGTAGCCGGTGTCACGGCACTCCAGGCAGCCGACGGCGCGATGGGCGTTGGTCGGCAGCGGGGCGTTCCACGGCCGGGTCAGTTCCTGCCAGTCCGCCTCGTTCAGCTCCATCGGCGCCTTGCAGTGCGGACAGAGGGTACGCACCAGGCGCTGGGCCATGACCCCGAGCACGGTGGCGCGGATCAGGTAGTAGGGCACGCCCAGTTCCAGCAGACGGGTGATGGCGGTGGGCGAGTCGTTGGTATGCAGGGTGGAGAGCACCAGGTGGCCGGTGAGCGCCGCCTGGATCGCCATCTCGGCGGTCTCCAGGTCGCGGATCTCGCCGACCATGATGATGTCCGGGTCCTGGCGCAGCAGGGCGCGCACGCCGCTGGCGAAGGTCAGCTCGATGTTGTGCTGGACCTGCATCTGGTTGAACGAGGGCTCGATCATCTCGATCGGGTCCTCGATGGTGCAGACGTTCACCTCGTCGGTGGCCAGTTGCTTGAGCGTGGTGTAGAGCGTGGTGGTCTTGCCCGAACCGGTCGGGCCGGTGACCAGGATGATGCCGTTGGGCTGGCTGGTCATGCTCTGCCAGCGGCGCAGGTCGTCCGGCGAGAAGCCGAGCTGGTCGAAGGTCTTGAGCAGCACCTCGGGGTCGAAGATACGCATCACCATCTTCTCGCCGAAGGCCGTGGGCAGCGTCGACAGGCGCAGCTCCACCTCGGCGCCGTCCGGAGTCTTGGTCTTCACCCGGCCGTCCTGCGGCTTGCGCTTTTCGGCGACGTTCATCCGGCCCAGGGATTTCAGGCGGCTGACCACCGCCATGGTGACCTGCGGCGGGAACTGGTAGACGTTGTGCAGCACGCCGTCGATGCGGAAGCGCACCGTGCCCTGTTCGCGGCGCGGCTCGATGTGGATATCGCTGGCGCGCTGCTGGAAGGCGTACTGGAACAGCCAGTCGACGATGGTGACGATGTGCGCGTCGTTGGCATCGGGTTCCTGGTCCGCCGCGCCCAGGTTGAGCAACTGCTCGAAGTTGCCCACGCCGCTGATCTTCTGGTCCTTGGCGGTCGCCCCGCTGACCGACTTGGCCAGCCGGTAGAACTCCACGGTGAAGCGCTGGATGTCGGTGGGACTGGCCACCACGCGCTTGATCGGGCGCTTGAGCACGTGGATGAGGTTGCTTTCCCAGGCCTGCACGAAGGGCTGCGCGCTGGCGATGGTGACTTCGTCCGGGGCCACGGCCACCGCGAGGATCTGGTGGCGCTGGGCGAAGGCGTAGGACATCAGCGGGGTGACTGCGGCGACGTCGATCTTCAGCGGGTCGATGCGCAGGTAGGGTTGTCCGCTGTAGTCCGCCAGCCAGTGCACCAGGGCGTCGAGGTCGAGCTTGCGCCCGCCGCGCTGGCGGTCCTCGATCTGCTGCGCGGCGAGGAATTCCAGCGGGTGCTGCTGGTTGTTCACCGCGCTGCGGCGGATGGCCAGGCACTGCTCGGCATCATCCTGGGCCACGCGGCCCTGGCTCACCAGTTCGCGCAGGATGTCGCCCAGATCGAGCAAACGGTCCTGGGCGGATGGGGCATAGGCGGACATACGGATTCCCTTCGTGTAGGGCGGGCTTCGTGTAGGGCGGGCCTGGCTCGACCCGCCGCGTTGCCGGGCCAGCTTATTTCAAAAGCGCCTTCCACGGCTTGAGGGTCAGCACAGTATGGGCCTGGGCCGCCAGGGCATCCAGGCGACCCTCTGCGTCCGGGCCGGCCAGCAGTTCTTCCAGCTTGGCCAGCTCGCCGTACAGGCGGTCGACTTCCGGCAGCTCCAGCACGCCGCGCGCCGGGCGCAGCCAGACCAGCATGCGCTGCAGGCGCGGCAGTTGGTCGGCGAGCACCTCGGGCAGTTGCTGGGCGCGTTGCAGCGGCATGGCCTGGGCCTCCTCGGCGAGCATGCGCTGCAGCCACTTGCCGAACGCGGCACCGCCCAGGCGGTTGGCGCGCTCGTTGCGCTCGCTGGTCCAGGCCTTGGCCAGCAGCCAGCTGGAGGCGCTCAGGGAGAACTGGCCCCAGCGGGTGTTGCCCAGCTCCTCGCGGAAGGCCTCCGGCATCTGCTGGCGCACGCTTTCGTCGTCGCGGCCCTGCTCGATGCGCGGCTGCCAGTCGGCGATCAACGCGTCGAGGGCGGCGCGCAGCTCACGGGTGCTGGCGCGCGGTACGGCCTGGCCGAGGCTGCCGAGCAGGGCGCGCAGGTCCATCAGCTGGCGCAGCCAGTCTTCCAGCAGGCGCCAGTGGCCGTTGAAGCGGTATTGCTCGGCCAGGCGCTGGCTGCTGCCCAGCAGCGCCCAGGCGAGCGCGGCGAAGGCGCCGTCGAGCGGGGTTTCCGCCAGCAGCTTCTGGGTGTCGGGCTGGATGCTGTAGCTGGCCGGGTCGAACAGCCGGTAGCCGCGCTCGGCCTTGCTGATGTCGCAGGGCATCAGCGGCAGGTCGGCGGCCAGCTCCAGCGCCAGTTCCAGCAGCGCGGCGGGTTCGCCCTGGCGTAGTTCCAGCTCCAGCTCGCAGATTTCCTCCTCCTGCTTGCCGGCCACCACCTTGCCCAGGTCCAGCGCGGCCTCGATGACCACCTTGGTCTTGCCGCGGCCCCAGGCGATCTCGGCGCGCTGGCGGGTGAAGTCGGTGCTGAAGATCGGCTTGAGCTGCTTCTTGTCCAGGTCGGCCAGGGCAGCAGGCCAGCACTGGTCGTCGAGTTTCTTCAGGTCGAGTTTGTTCTTCTCCAGGTACCAGTCCCACTCGTTGCGCTCGGACAGCCCGGCGACGCTCTGGCCGCGGGTCTTCAGGGTCTGGATGAACTGCTCGCCGTCGCGGCGCATGCGCAGGGCTACGCGGGCGCGGGCCAGCTCGCGGGCTGGCGTGTCGTAGTACTGGTTGAACAGCTCGCGGGGTTCCCAGCCGGACTTGTTGCGCTTCTTCAGTGCCGGGTGATCGCGCAGGGCGGCGAGGGTTTCGCGGCTGGCGCGCAATTTGATTTCGGTTTCTTTCTGCATGGCGATGTCCGGGTCAGGGCGGTTGCGCCCGTCTGGCGAAAAGCTTGAGGACGGGCGCGGAAAAGACGTCAAAGGTGTGCAGTTTACAGGGAGTTCGGCATGCCTGCCGGGCGGCGCGAGGTTTTACCGCAGGCCGGCATGGTCCATAGTGGGAACAAAGCCTTTGGAGACCACCATGTCGTTGCCGCCCCTGAAACAACGCTTCGCCGAGCTGATCGCGCTGCCGTCGGTGAGCTGCACCCAGGCCGCGCTGGACCAGTCGAACCGGCCGGTAGTCGAACGCCTGGCCGGCTGGCTCGACGAGCTGGGTTTCGCCTGCGAGCTGCAGGAAGTCTCGCCGGGCAAGTGCAACCTGATTGCCGTGCTGGGCGGCGGCCCCGGCGGGCTGGTGCTGGCCGGGCATACCGACACCGTGCCTTGCGACGAAGCCTTGTGGAGCAGCGATCCGCTGCGCCTGGACGAGCGCGATGGGCGCTGGTTCGGCCTGGGTGCCTGCGACATGAAGGGCTTCTTCGCCCTGGCCATCGAGGCCGTTCTGCCCCTGCTGGAGCAGCCGCTCAAGCAACCGCTGATCCTGCTCGCCACCTGCGACGAGGAAAGCTCCATGGCCGGCGCCCGCGCGCTGGCGGCCGCCGGCCAGCCGCTGGGGCGGGCCGCGGTGATCGGCGAGCCGACCAATCTCAAGCCGATCCGCCTGCACAAGGGGGTGATGATGGAGCGCATCGACATCGTCGGCCAGAGCGGCCATTCCTCCGACCCGAGCCTGGGCCGCAGCGCGCTGGAGGCCATGCACGCCGCCATCGGCGAACTGCTGGCGCTGCGCGGCGAGTGGCAGCGCGAGTTCGCCAACCCGCAGTTCAGCGTGCCGCAGCCGACGCTCAACCTCGGCTGCATCCACGGCGGCGACAACCCCAACCGCATCTGCGGCCAGTGCGCCCTGGAGTTCGACCTGCGCCCGCTGCCCGGCATGCAGCCCGAGGCGCTGCGCCAGGCCATTCGCGAGCGCCTGCGCCCGGTCGTCGAGCGCCATGCGGTGCAGCTCGACTACCGCCCGCTGTTCCCGGCCGTGCCACCTTTCGAGGAGGCCGCCGACAGCGAGCTGGTGCGTATCGCCGAAAGTCTGACCGGGCATCACGCGGAAGCGGTAGCCTTCGGCACCGAAGCACCGTATCTTCAGCAGCTCGGCTGCCAGACCCTGGTGCTCGGCCCTGGCGACATCGCCTGCGCCCACCAGCCGGACGAGCACCTTGCCCTGGAACGTATCGAGCCAACCGTGGAACTGCTGCGCGGCCTGATTCGTCACTATTGTCTATAAGACTTGCCTGTAGCGCGCTCGGACACCGGGCCCAACGTACTCACGAGGAGAAACCTGTCGATGTTCATGCGACGACGATAACCGCGCCGCCCCCTGGCCGAGCCTCGGCCGCATCCGACAGTTTTCCGCCCACTCGAACGACAGGCTTTTCAAGCAATGCACGACTACGTCAACTGGCTGCGCCACGCTTCGCCCTACATCAACTCGCACCGGGACTGCACCTTCGTGGTGATGCTGCCCGGCGAGGGCGTGGAAGATCCGAATTTCGGCAATATCGTCCATGACCTGGTGCTGCTGCACAGCCTGGGCGTGCGCCTGGTGCTGGTGCACGGCTCGCGCCCGCAGATCGAGGCGCGCCTGGCTTCCCATGGACTGGCGCCGCGCTTCCACCGTGGCCTGCGCGTCACCGACGCACCGACCCTGGGTTGCGTGATCGACGCGGTGGGCAGCCTGCGCATCGCCATCGAAGCGCGGCTGTCCATGGACATGGCCGCCTCGCCCATGCAGGGCTCGCGCATGCGCGTGACCTCCGGCAACTTCGTCACCGCGCGCCCCATCGGCGTGGTCGATGGCATCGACTACCACCACACCGGCGAGGTCCGTCGGATCGACCGCAAGGGCATCAACCGCCAGCTCGACGAGCGCAGCATCGTGCTGCTTTCGCCGCTGGGCTATTCGCCCACCGGGGAAATCTTCAACCTCGCCTGCGAGGACGTGGCCATGCGCGCGGCCATCGATCTGGGCGCGGACAAGCTGATCCTCTACGGAGCCGAGCGCGGCCTGCTGGATAACGACGGCAAACTGGTGCGCGAACTGCGCCCGCAGCAGGTGCCGGCGCATCTGGAACGCCTCGGCGCGAGCTACCAGGGCGAGCTGCTCGATGCCGCGGCCCAGGCCTGCCGGGCCGGCGTGCGGCGCAGCCACATCGTCAGTTACACCGAGGATGGTTCGCTGCTCAGCGAACTCTTCACCCGCACCGGCAACGGCACCCTGGTGGCCCAGGAGCAATTCGAGCAGCTGCGCGAGGCGGGCATCGAGGATGTCGGCGGCCTGCTGGAGCTGATCCGGCCGCTTGAAGAGCAGGGCATCCTGGTGCGCCGTTCCCGCGAAGTGCTGGAGCGCGAGATCGAGCAGTTCAGCATCGTCGAGCGCGAGGGGTTGATCATCGCCTGCGCGGCGCTCTATCCGATTGCCGATTCCGACGCCGGCGAGCTGGCGTGCCTGGCGGTGAACCCGGAGTACCGCCATGGCGGGCGCGGCGACGATCTGCTCGAACGCATTGAGCAGCGCGCGCGCAATCTGGGCCTGAAGACCCTTTACGTACTCACCACGCGCACCGCTCACTGGTTCCGCGAGCGCGGCTTCCAGCCCAGCAGCGTGGAGCGCCTGCCGGCGGCGCGCGCCTCGCTGTACAACTACCAGCGCAATTCGCAGGTGTTCGAGAAGAGCCTGTAAGGCCCTTTTCGTAGAGCATGGTGCGGAAATGAAAAAGAGGCCCGAGGGCCTCTTTTTCGTTCTGCGTGGCTGCGCACTCAGACGCTGAGCAGCCCCAGGATGCTCGCCTGGTAGGCCGCGACGAAGGTGTCGAAGTCGCCCTCGGGCTGCGCTTCCAGTTCCGCCTGCTCCTGCAGCGACTGGCTGGCCATGTCCTCGAAGCGCGCCTGCTCCTCGGCGGACAGCGGCTGCGCGCGCAGGGTGGCGGCGTGCTGGCGGCTGTAGCGCAGGGCGAAGGCTTCGAAGCTCTCGCCGCGCTCGCGCATTTCCGCCAGCACCTTCGCCGAGGGCGTCAGGCAGGCGTCGGCGACCTTGGCGCGCTGTTCGGCCAGGCTCTGCGCGTGCAGGCTGCCGCCGCGGGCGCGGTCGAGCAGTTCGATGATCGGCGCGATGGCGTCGAGCAGACCGCTGGCCCACTCCTTCATCTCCACCTGCTGGCCGCCGCGCTCCAGTTTCAGACCGGGGCGACGGCCTTCCTTGACTACCTTGAGGAAGTTGCTGGTGGCCGCGCCGCATTCGCAGCCGCCCAGCGGCGGGCTCTCGGAGAGGGCGCAGAAGAGCAGGAAGGCGTCGAGGAAACGCGCTTCGGGGAGGTCGATGCCCAGCGGCAGGAAGGGGTTGATGTCCAGGCAGCGCGCTTCGACGTACTGCACGCCACGGGCCATCAGCGCCTGGATCGGGCGCTCGCCGGTGTAGGTGACGCGTTTGGGGCGAATGCTCGAGTAGTACTCGTTCTCGATCTGCAGGATGTTGGTGTTGAGCTGCACCCACTCGCCGTTGACCTTGGTGCCGACCTTCTCGTACGGCGCGTAGGGCGTGCTGACCGCGCGGCGCAGGCTGTCGATGTAGCTGTCCAGGTCGTTGTAGCAGGGCGTCAGGCCCGCCTGGGCGTTGTTCTGATAGCCCAGGTCGCTCATGCGCAGGCTGGTGGCGTAGGGCAGGTAGAGCGTGTGCTCGTCGAAGGACTCCAGGCCGTGCGGGCGGCCGCGCAGGAAGCCGGCGTCCAGGGCCGGGGAGGCGCCGAACAGGTACATCAGCAGCCAGCTGTAGCGGCGGAAGTTGCGGATCATCGCGATGTAGCGGTGCGACTGGTAGTCCCGCGCGCTCTTCTCGCTGCCTTCTTCCTCGCGCAGCACTTCCCACAGCGCTTCGGGCAGGGAGAAGTTGTAGTGGATGCCGGCGATGCACTGCATGGTCTTGCCGTAGCGCAGGGCCAGGCCCTTGCGGTAGACGTACTTCAGGCGGCCGATGTGGGAGCTGCCGTAGCGGGCGATCGGGATGGTCTCTTCATCCGGCAGCTCGCAGGGCATGGACGGGCTCCACAGGTATTCGCCGTCGAGCTTCTGGTAGGCGAAGCGGTGGATTTCGCCCAGATCGTCCAGGGTCTTTTCGACGCTGCTGGCGGTCGGCGTGATGAACTCCAGCAGCGACTCGGAGTAGTCGGTGGTGATCTGCGGGTTGGTCAGGGCCGAGCCCAGGGCGCGCGGGTGGGGGGTCAGCGCCAGCTTGCCGTGCTCGTCGACGCGCAGGCATTCGCGCTCGATACCGTGCAGGCACTGGGTGAGCAGGGACAGGTTGTCAGCATCGCCGAGCAGAGCCAGGCGGCGGGAGAGTTGGTCGCTCAAGTTGGAAGTCCTTCACACGGCAGTCGCCCCACTATGGGGGTGGACTGGGCGGTCTACAAGGGGAGAACACAACCGGCGTTGTCGCCTGGCTTGTACGGACGCAGCGCCGGCGCCCGTGATTGCGGGCTCCGGCGTCCAGCATAGGTCAGATGTCGCGGTGCCAGTTACAGCTGGGCGAAGGTGCCTTGTCCCTTGGCGACCAGCTTGTCGCCCTGGTGGATGTCGGCCTCGACCACCAGCGAGCGCCGCCCGGCGTGCAGGACCTTCGCCACACAGCGCACCTCGCCCTCGGCGACCGCGCGGATGTAGTTGATCTTGCATTCCAGGGTGACGCTCTGCCGGTCGAAGCCATGGGCGCTGGAGCAGGCCAGGCCCATGGTCATGTCCATCAGCGTGAAGAGTGCGCCGCCGTGCATGACGTTGCCGCGATTGCGCAGGTGCTCGGCCATCGGCAGCAGCACCTCGGCTTCGCCGTCGGCGACGCGCACCGGCTGCACGCCGATGGTTTCGCTGAAGCGGCTGATCATCAGCTCGCGGGCGGGCATCTCGCTCATGGACCTTCCTTACTTCTTCTTCAGTTGCTTGGCGTTGGCGAACAGCGAGGCCATGGCGTTGTTCGCCGGGGCCTTCTCCTGCTGGCGCGGGGCGCCACGATCGGGACGCTGGCCGCCTTGCGGACGACCGCCGCCGCGCGGACCTTCGACCTTTTCGCCGGGGGTGTCGCTCATGCGCATGGACAGGCCGACGCGGTTGCGCGGGATATCCACTTCCATGACCTTCACCTTGACGATGTCACCGGCCTTGACCACTTCGTACGGGTCCTTGACGAACTTTTCCGACAGCGCGGAGATGTGCACCAGGCCGTCCTGGTGGACGCCGATGTCGACGAAGGCGCCGAAGTTGGTGACGTTGGTCACCACGCCTTCGAGCACCATGCCGGGCTTCAAGTCCTTGAGGCTCTCGACGCCTTCCTGGAACTCGGCGGTCTTGAACTCCGGGCGCGGGTCGCGGCCGGGCTTGTCGAGTTCCTTGAGGATGTCGGTGACGGTGGGCAGGCCGAACTGCTCGTCGGTGAACTTCTTCGGGTCCAGGCGCTTGAGGAAGGCCGAGTCGCCGATCAGCGAGCGTACGTCGCGGCCGGTGTCGGCGGCGATGCGTTGTACCAGCGGGTAGGTTTCCGGGTGCACCGCGGAGGCGTCCAGCGGGTTGTCGCCGTTCATCACGCGGAGGAAGCCGGCGGCCTGTTCGAAGGTCTTGTCGCCCAGGCGGCTGACCTTGCGCAGATCGTCGCGGGTCTTGAACGCGCCGTTGGCGTCACGGTGCGCGACGATGTTCTGCGCCAGGGTGCTGTTGAGGCCGGAGATACGCGCCAGCAGGGCGGCGGAAGCGGTGTTGACGTCCACGCCCACGGCGTTCACGCAGTCTTCCACTACCGCGTCCAGGCTGCGCGCGAGCTGCAGCTGGGACACGTCGTGCTGGTACTGGCCGACGCCGATGGATTTCGGCTCGATCTTCACCAGCTCGGCCAGCGGGTCCTGCAGGCGGCGGGCGATGGAAACGGCGCCGCGCAGCGATACGTCCAGCTCCGGGAATTCCTTGGCAGCCAGTTCGGACGCCGAGTACACCGAGGCGCCGGCCTCGCTGACCATGATCTTGGTGCACTTGAGCGCCGGGTATTTCTTGATCAGCTCGGCGGCCAGCTTGTCGGTCTCGCGGCTGGCGGTGCCGTTGCCGATGGCGATCAGTTCCACCTGGTGCTTGGCGCACAGCGCGGCGAGCAAGGCGATGGTCTGGTCCCACTGGTTCTTCGGCGCGTGCGGGTAGACGGTGGCGGTGTCCAGCAGCTTGCCGGTGGCGTCGACCACGGCGACCTTCACGCCGGTGCGCAGGCCCGGGTCCAGGCCCAGGGTGGCGCGCGGGCCGGCCGGGGCGGCCAGCAGCAGGTCGTGCAGGTTGCGCGCGAAGACGTTGATCGCCTCAAGGTCGGCGCCTTCGCGCAGCTCGCCCAGCAGGTCGGTTTCCAGGTGGGTGTAGAGCTTGACCTTCCAGGTCCAGCGCACCACTTCGGACAGCCACTTGTCGGCGGCCCTACCCTGGTTACTGATGCCGAAGCGCTCGCCGATCATGGTTTCGCACGGATGCGCGGTGCCCGGCAGCTCCTCGCCGACCTTCAGGGAAACGCTCAGCACGCCTTCGTTGCGGCCACGGAAGATCGCCAGGGCGCGGTGCGACGGGGCGTTCTTCAGCGGCTCGTCGTGCTCGAAGTAGTCGCTGAACTTGGCGCCTTCGGTTTCCTTGCCCGGCACCACGCGCGCGGTGAGGGTGGCGTTGTCCTTGAGGAAGCCGCGCAGGCGGTCCAGCAGGGTGGCGTCCTCGGCGAAGCGCTCCATGAGGATGTACTTGGCGCCTTCGAGCACGGCGCGGGTGTCGGCGAAGCCCTTCTCGGCATCGACGAAGCGCGCGGCTTCGGTTTCCGGGGTCAGGGTCGGGTCGGCGAACAGCGCGTCGGCCAGCTCGCCCAGGCCGGCTTCCAGGGCGATCTGGCCCTTGGTGCGGCGCTTCTGCTTATAGGGCAGGTAGAGATCTTCGAGGCGGGTCTTGGTGTCGGCGAGCTTGATCTCGCGGGCCAGTTCCGGGGTCAGTTTGCCCTGTTCCTCGATGCTGGCGAGGATCGCGCCACGGCGGTCTTCCAGCTCGCGCAGGTAACGCAGACGCTCTTCGAGCATGCGCAGCTGGGTGTCGTCCAGGCTGCCGGTGACTTCCTTACGGTAACGGGCGATGAAGGGGACGGTGGAGCCTTCATCGAGCAGGGCGACGGCAGCGGCGACTTGCTGCGGTTGAACGCGGCCGGAGGGCAGTGCGGAAAGCTCTTCGGCGATACGGGTGTTGATGCTGTCCATAAATCCACCTGACAAAACAATCGAAATACGGGGCGCCTGATCTGCTGCGCGTCGGCATAACTGCGTTGAGGGCAGCTGAAAAATGCTCATTGACTGCAGTCAACTCCGCTTTTTCAGCTGCCCTCGCCTTGTTCTGCTCTAGCTCGCGAGATCATGAAGCAGGCTCATAACAGAGCGCCCGGACCGGAGACCCCGGCCTTCGGACAGGCTCTGTGACAACGCCCCGCCGCAAAAGCGCCGCATTATACCCACGACAATTTCACCCGGTGGTCGGCTGGTCGGGGAAAAATCTGCTAACAATGGACAGGCCGTGTGCCACCGCGGCTGGGCGATAATGCCCGTCGAATCAGATTCTGGGAGTCTCCATGAGCAACGCTGCCACCCTGCCGGAAGGCGAAAAGATCCTCGTGGTCGATGACGACGCACGCCTGCGCCGTCTGCTGGAACGCTTCCTCGACGAGCAGGGTTACCGCGTCCGCGCCGTCGAGAACACCGAGCAGATGGACCGTCTGCTGGCCCGCGAGCTGTTCCAGTTGGTGGTGCTCGACCTGATGATGCCCGGCGAGGATGGCCTCTCCGCGTGCAAGCGCCTGCGCGAGGCGAACAACCAGATCCCGATCATCATGCTCACCGCCAAGGGCGACGAGTCCAGCCGCATCCAGGGCCTTGAGCAGGGTGCCGACGACTACCTGGCCAAGCCGTTCAACCCGCGCGAGCTGCTGGCGCGGATCAAGGCCGTGCTGCGCCGCCAGGCGCCGCTGGTGCCGGGCGCGCCGGCGGGCGAGGACGAGATCGTCACCTTCGGCGACTACGAGCTGCACCTGGCCACCCGCGAGCTGAAGAAGGGCGAGGAAGTGCACATGCTCACCACCGGTGAGTTCGCCGTGCTCAAGGCCCTGGTACAGCACGCCCGCGAGCCGCTGACCCGCGACAAGCTGATGAACCTGGCCCGCGGCCGCGAGTGGGACGCCCTGGAGCGTTCCATCGACGTGCAGATTTCCCGCCTGCGCCGGCTGATCGAGCCCGACCCGTCCAAGCCGCGCTATATCCAGACCGTCTGGGGCGTGGGTTACGTGTTCGTGCCGGATGGTGCCGCCCGTAAATGATGTTTCCCCTGTAGGCGCGAGGGGGACGCCATCGTTATTGCTCGCGAACGGCCCCTGCGCCGAAGCTGGTTCGCGAGCGAGCGCGCTCCTACAAAAAGCCGTTCTCTGGTAGTCCGTTCTTGAAAACACCCCTCTGGTTCCCGCAAAGCTTCTTCGCCCGCACCCTCTGGCTGGTGCTCATCGTCGTGCTGTTCTCCAAGGCGCTGACCCTGGTCTACCTGCTGATGAACGAGGACATGCTGGTCGACCGTCAGTACAGCCACGGCGCGGCGCTGACCGTGCGCGCCTACTGGGCGGCGGACGAGAAGTCGCGCGAGGCCATCGCCCAGTCCGCCGGGCTGAAGTGGGCGCCCCACGAGCAGGGGCAGCCGGAAGAGGTGCATTGGCCGTACACCGACATCTTCCAGCGGCAGATGCGCATGGAACTGGGCATCGACACCGAGACGCGCCTGCGCATCCATCATCCGTCGATGCTCTGGGTGCGCGCGCCGACCCTGGGCGAGGGCTGGATCGGCGTACCGCTCTACCCGCACCCGCTGCGCGGCCAGCAGATCTGGAGCGTGCTGGGCTGGTTCCTCGGCATCGGCCTCTTGTCCACGGCCGCCGCCTGGATCTTCGTGCGCCTGCTCAGCCAGCCGCTCAAGCGCCTGGTGTTCGCCTCCCGCGAGTTCGGCAAGGGGCGCAGCGTGCGCCTGCCGCTGGGGCCGGAGACGCCCAGCGAGATGGCCGAGGTATACCGCGCCTTCAACCAGATGGCCGACGATGTCGAGCAGGCCGGGCGCGAGCGCGAGCTGATGCTGGCCGGCGTGTCCCATGACCTGCGCACGCCGCTGACGCGCCTGCGCCTGTCGCTGGAACTGATGCCCGAGAGCGATCGGGAGATGGTCGAGGACATGGTCCGCGACATCGAGGACATGGACGCGATTCTCGACCAGTTCCTCGCCTTCATCCGCGACGGCCGCGACGAGCCGGTGGAGGAGGGCGACCTGTACGGCCTGGTGTGCGAGACGGCCGATGCCTTCAACCAGACGGAAGAACGCGTGCGCCTGTGCCTGGAGCCGCTGCCGCCGTTCCGTTTCCGCCGTGTGTCGATCAAGCGCATGCTCGGCAACCTGATCGAGAACGCGCTCAACCATGGCGGCGGCAAGGTGGAAGTGGCAGCCCACGTGGCCGGTGGCGGCGCGGCGCCCTACGTGGTGCTCAGCGTGCTCGACCGCGGCGCCGGCATCGACCCGCAGGAGCTGAGCAGCATCTTCAATCCCTTCATTCGCGGCGACAAGGCGCGCGGCGGCAAGGGCACCGGGCTGGGGCTGGCCATCGTCAAGCGCATCGCCGAGCAGCACGGTGGCAGCATCGAGCTGCGCAACCGTGAGGGGGGCGGGGTGGAAGCGCGGGTCTGCCTGCCGTTGGGGCTGCTGCTGCCGCGCAACGCCCACTAATCCCAGCGCAGGGATTTGCCTTCCAGCAGCGCCCGGCGTCCGTAGGGCCAGGCGCGATTGTGCGCGCCGTGGCCGCTGGGCAGGCCGTGGTAGAGCGGAACGCCCAGGGTGGCGACGTACTCGCTGATGATCTCTTCCAGGCTATGCGCCACGCCCTTGCGCGGGCAGTCGGTGAAGCCGCCCAGGCACACCGCGCCCAGGCGTGCCCCACCGCGGCTGTTGAGCAGTTGCCAGAGGCTGCGTTCGAGGCGGTAGTAGGGCTCGCCGACGTCTTCGAGGATCAGGATCGCGCCGTCCGGCACATGCAGCGCGCCTTCGGTACCGGCCATGCAGGCCAGCGCAGTGAGGTTGCCGCCGATCAGTTCGCCCTCCACGGAGTGCTTCGGCCCTGCCAGGTGCTGCACCGCCAGCTTGCCCGGATTTCCCGCCAGCACATGGCTGACCGAGGCCAGCGAAGCCAGGCGCTCGTGCTGCTCGCTGGGCGCACTGAGCGGTTGCAGGCCGAGGGCGGTGGCCACCGGTCCGTGGATCGCCGGCAGGCCATGGCGGTGGAAGGCGCTGAGCAGGATGGAGATGTCCGAGAAGCCGATCAGCGGGCGCGGCGAGGCGGCTTGCAGGCGCTTCCAGTCCAGTCGCGGGACCAGTTGTCCACAGCCGTAGCCGCCACGCAGGCACCAGACGGCGCTGACGTCCTCCAGCTCGAAGGCGGCGTGGAAATCTTCCAGGCGCTGCTGCGGCGTGCCGGCCAGGTAGCGGTAGCGCGCATCGGCGTGTTCGCCCAGGTGGTAATCCACGCCCAGCACTTCCAGCTGGCGCAGGGTCGCCTCCAGCACCTCTTCGGCGATGGCCGAGGCCGGCGCGACCAGGGCGATGCGGCCTTCGATGGGCGACCACTTGAGTTCGGCGTTGGAGCGGGGTGCGGGCATGTCTGATATCCGGTTACTGCGGGAGAACCTGTAGGAGCGAGCTTGCTCGCGAAGGGTTCAGTGGGGCAATGATGGGCTGGGCGCTTTCCGTTGGCTGGGTTGCCGTGCATTTCCTCACCCCATCCCTCTGTGAGAGGGATGGGGTGAGGGCGAGACCCAGTGCAGGGCTTAAGGGTGCTTCATGAAAGTTCGTTCCTGACATCCCTGCCGTGACTACGTGCTTCTCTGAGCCTCCTGCCAGGCCATCCGTGGCCTGGCGTTCGCCGGCGTGACGCATGCGTCACGAAAGCCCCGGCTCACCCCTTGCCCTTGGTCCGCGCCAGATGCGGCCCGCCATTTTTCTCCAGGTACTCGATGATCACCCCGGCGATGTCCTTGCCGGTGGTGGTCTCGATGCCCTCCAGCCCCGGCGAGGAATTCACTTCCATCACCAGTGGGCCATGGTGGGAGCGCAGGATGTCGACGCCGGCGACCTTCAGTCCCATGATCCGCGCGGCGCGGATGGCGGTCATGCGTTCTTCCGGGGTGATCTTGATCAGGCTGGCGCTGCCGCCACGGTGCAGGTTGGAGCGGAATTCGCCGGGCGCGGCCTGGCGCTTCATCGAGGCGATCACCTTGTCGCCCACCACGAAGCAGCGGATGTCGGCGCCGCCGGCTTCCTTGATGTACTCCTGCACCATGATGTTGTGCTTGAGCCCCATGAAGGCCTCCAGCACGGACTCGGCGGCCTTCTCCGTCTCGCAGAGCACCACGCCGATGCCCTGGGTGCCTTCCAGCAGCTTGATCACCAGTGGTGCGCCGCCGACCATCTCGATCAGGTCCGGCACGTCGTCGGGGGAGTGGGCGAAGCCGGTGATCGGCAGGCCGATGCCCTTGCGCGAGAGCAGTTGCAGGGAGCGCAGCTTGTCGCGGGAACGGGCGATGGCCACCGATTCGTTGAGCGGGAACACCCCCATCATCTCGAACTGCCGCAGCACGGCGCAGCCATAGAAGGTCACCGATGCGCCGATGCGCGGGATCACTGCGTCGAAGCCTTCCAGGGGCTGTCCGCGATAGTGGATCTGTGGCTTGTGGCTGGCGATGTTCATGTAGGCGCGGAGGGTGTCGATCACCACCATCTCATGGCCGCGTTGCTGCCCGGCCTCCACCAGTCGACGGGTGGAATACAGGCGCGGATTGCGCGACAGCACAGCAATTTTCATTGATCACCTGAAGGGGTGGAGGAAACCATGATGAGGGGTTTGTCCTGGACGTAGGTCAGGCCCGGGTTGACCACCAACTGGCCGTGGACGAGGGCCTTGGAACCTAGCAGCACGCGATAGCGCATGGTCTTGCGGCAGGCCAGGGTGAATTCCACCGGCCAGGCGCGGTCGCCCAGGGCCAGCAGGGTGCGGATCACGTAGCGGGTCTGGGCCTGGCCGTTGGAGCTCTTGATGGTCTTCATCGTCACCACCGGCGCTTCGCAGCGGTGGCGACGCTGCACCTGGGTGCCGAGGTGGGCGACGAAGCGCACCCAGCTCTGGCCGTTGCGCTTGAACGGCACGATCTCGCTGGCATGCAGGCTGGAGGTGCTGGCGCCGGTGTCGATCTTCGCGCGCAGGCCGACCATGCCCAGTTCAGGCAGGGCGATCCATTCGCGCAAACCGATTACCGACAGCTGGTCGAATGTCTTCAAGGCAGGCGTCCCCGGCGTTTGCCGGCATTCTAGTCAGGCCGGTTGTGCCCCGCCAGCGGGGCGCGCGGTACACTCGCAGACCCGCATGACGAGGTTATGAAGTGAGCGAAAAAGACGACGACAAGGTCCGCCTGGACAAGTGGCTGTGGGCGGCGCGCTTCTACAAGACCCGCTCGCTGGCCAAGGAGGCCATCGAGGGGGGCAAGGTGCATTGCCGGGGCGAGCGCTGCAAGCCGGGCAAGGAGCCGAAGATCGGCGAGGAATATGTGATCCGCACCGGCTTCGACGAGCGCACCGTGGTGGTCAAGGCGCTATCGATGGTGCGCCGTGGCGCGCCCGAAGCGCAGTTGCTGTATGAGGAGACCGCCGACAGCGCGAAGCGCCGCGAGGATGCGGCCGCAATGCGCAAGGCTGGTGCGCTGGGCCTGCAGACCGACGGGCGGCCAACCAAGAAGCAGCGCCGCCAGCTGTTCAGCTTTCGCGATCAGGAGTGAGTCGCCGGCGAGGCGCATCGGCACCTCGCCGGGACGGTGGGACGGTCAGGCCGCGACGACGCTCAGGCGGTTGAGCAGCGGGATTTTCGTCAGCAGGCCGAACAGTGGTTCGGTCCAGCGCACCAGCGCGGCGCTGCCCTTGGCGGCGAACGGGGTGAAGCAGCTCCAGGCCAGGGCCACCAGCGCCATCTGCACGCCGCCGATGTAATCGTCCTGGCCCCAGTGGGCGCCAGCCACCAGGCGCGGCAGCATGAACAGCAGCGCCAGGCCCCAGATCACCACCCATTGCAGGGCGCTGCGGGCGAACAGGGTGAGGAACAGCGCCCAGATCAGCAGCACCGAAGCATGGTCGCCGGGGAAGCTGCGGGCGGACTCGTCCTTGATCTCGAAGGCGGTGTTCTCCCAGCTCGGGAAGTACTGCTCCAGGCGCACGGCATCCGGCACAACGGTGGAGATGCTCGCGTGCTGCCAGCCGAAGTGGTGGGCGATCTTGGCGTAGAGGATGCGCACCACCACCAGGACCGCGGCGGCACAGAGGAAGCCGAAGGTGGCTGCGCGGGCCTGGGCGGCCTTGAAGATCCAGTCGCCCCGGATCAGCAGGAGCAGCAGGATCACGCCGACCAGCAGGTCGAACGGACGGGTGCTGGCCACCGCCCAGGTCAGGCGCCAGGCGTCGTTGGTCGCCAGTGGTTCGTTCAGAAGGCTGAACAGGCTGAAGTCGAACAGGTTCATCGCCTCTCGGGCGGGCTCCCAGAGCCACAGCAGGAGCAGCGCGAACGCGAGCAGGTGACAGGCGATGAAGGGCTTCCAGGACCAGGTGGCTTGGAACGGATTGGCTTTATCCATAAAATCGATTCCCCCTTACGGAACCACCCCACTGCGGGTGGGTGCTGCAAAGCGCGCTTTATAGGCCTTTGCCATCAACTTGTCATTTATTTGTGCCTATCGCAGCGTTGTGCCCAGCATGTCTCAGATCGATCAAAGTCAGCGTTTCCTGTTCGACAACACCGATGTTCGCGGTGAACTGGTGGAGCTCGACCGCAGCTACGCCGAAGTGCTGGCCAAGCACCCCTACCCGCAGCCGGTCGCCCAGCTGCTCGGGGAAATGCTGGCCGCCGCCGCGCTGCTGTGCGGCACCCTGAAGTTCGACGGCCTGCTGGTGCTGCAGGCGCGCTCCAACGGCGCGGTACCGCTGCTGATGGTGGAGTGCTCCAGCGACCGCGAAGTGCGCGGCCTGGCCCGTTACGAAGCGGACGCCATCGGCGATGCCGCCGGGCTCGCCGAACTGATGCCCCATGGCGTGCTGACCCTCACCGTCGACCCGAAGAAGGGCAAGCGCTACCAGGGCATCGTGCCGTTGGAGGGCGTGACCCTGGCCGACTGCCTGTCGACCTACTTCGCCACCTCCGAGCAGCTGCCGACCCGCTTCTGGCTCAACGCCGACAGCCGTCGCGCCCGTGGCCTGCTGCTGCAACAGCTGCCGGCCGACCGCCAGCGCGACGCGGAGTCGCGGGAAGCCAGCTGGCAGCATGTCACCACCCTCGCCGACACCCTCACCGCCGAGGAGCTGCTGGGCCTGGACAACGCCACCGTGCTGCACCGCCTGTACCACGAGGACGACGTGCGCCTGTTCGACCCGCAACCGCTGGTCTTCCGTTGCAGTTGCTCGCGGGAACGCTCGGCCAACGCGCTGGTCAGTCTTGGGCACGAGGACGCCGAGCGCCTGCTCGCCGAGCAGGGTGGCGAAGTCGTGATCGACTGCCAGTTCTGCAACCAGCGCTACCGTTTCGACGGTTCGGACGTTGCCCAGCTGTTCTCCGGTGGTGGTAGCAAAACGCCCTCGGAAACCCGCCACTGACCGCTTCTATCCGTCCGATAGCCGCACCAATGGCGCGCTTGCCGGATCAGAGGCTGCACGAAAACAGTTCTTTTCTGGCATAATCCCGCGACTTTTTTCCGCGGTAGTGGGAATTAGAAGTCACTACGCAATGTTTGGAGGACTCGGCTTCGGCCGACGGGGACCCACATGACGCAAGCCAATAAAGCCGTTTACACCGACATCAGCGTTGCCCAACTGGTCGAAGAAGCCATTCGCCGCGGCGAAGGCGAACTCGCCGACAACGGCTCGCTGGTCGTACGTACCGGCCATCGCACCGGCCGCTCGCCTGCCGACCGTTTCATCGTCGAAGAGCCGGGCAGCAAGGATTCCATCGCCTGGGGTGCCATCAACCGTCCGTTCCCGGCTGACAAGTTCGATGCCCTGTGGGACCGTGTCGAGGCCTTCAACAACGCCCAGGACCACTTCGTTTCCCACGTTCATGTAGGTTCGGCCCACGACCACTACCTGGCCGTGAAGATGACCACCGCCACCGCCTGGCAGAACCTGTTCGGCCGCGCGCTGTTCATCGAGCCTGAGCAGTACAACCCGGCCGGCCGCGAAGAGTGGCAGGTCCTCAACGTCGCCAACTTCGAGTGCGTGCCCGAGCGCGACGGCACCAACTCCGACGGCTGCGTGATCCTCAACTTCGCCCAGAAGAAAGTGCTGATCGCCGGCATGCGCTACGCCGGTGAAATGAAGAAGGCCATGTTCGGCGTGCAGAACTACCTGCTGCCGGAAAAGGACGTGCTGCCGATGCACTGCGCCGCCAACATCGGCGAAGCCGGTGACGTCACCCTGTTCTTCGGTCTGTCGGGCACCGGCAAGACCACCCTGTCCGCCGACGAAAGCCGCTACCTGATCGGCGACGACGAGCACGGCTGGGGCGAGGGCGTCGTCTTCAACATCGAAGGCGGTTGCTATGCCAAGTGCATCGACCTGTCCGAGAAGAACGAGCCGGTGATCTGGAAAGCCATCAAGTTCGGTTCCGTGCTGGAAAACGTCGTCCTCGACGAAAACCGCACCCCGGACTACGCCGATGACAGCCTGACCCAGAACAGCCGCGCAGCCTACCCGCTGGAGCACGTCGAGAAGCGTTCCGAGAAGAACCTCGGCGGCGAACCCAACGCCGTGATCTTCCTGACCTGCGACCTGACCGGCGTTCTGCCGCCCGTGTCGATCCTCAACAACGAGCAGGCGGCCTACCACTTCCTGTCCGGCTACACCGCGCTGGTGGGTTCCACCGAAATGGGTTCGGGCGGCGGCATCAAGTCGACCTTCTCCACCTGCTTTGGCGCGCCCTTCTTCCCGCGCCCGGCCGGCGTCTACGCCGAGCTGCTGATCAAGCGCATCAAGGCCTTCGGCTCCAAGGTCTACCTGGTCAACACCGGCTGGACCGGTGGTGGCTACGGCGTTGGCAAGCGCTTCAACATCCCGACCACTCGTGGCGTGATCGCCGCCATCCAGAGCGGCGCTCTGGTCGGCGCCGAGACCGAGCACCTGGACATCATCAACCTGGACGTGCCCAAGGCCGTTCCGGGCGTCGAGACCGTCCTGCTCAACCCGCGCAACACCTGGGCTGACAAGGCCGCCTACGACGAAGCCGCCAAGGGCCTGGCCAGCAAGTTCATCGAGAACTTCAAGAAGTTCGACGTGAGCGACGCCATCAAGAACGCCGGCCCGCAGCTGTAAGCGAGCCCGTTCTGCGAAAGAGCCGCCTTCGGGCGGCTTTTTCATTGGTGCCTCGGAACGGTCCTGCTCCAAGGTGCTCTTCGTAGGAGCGAGCTTGCTCGCGAACCGGAGTTGGGCTGTTCGCGAGCAAGCTCGCTCCTACAATGGACGTCCCTAGGCTCACGGGATCGTCCATGACAGGCAAGGGAGTTATCCACATGCACGACACCCTCGAACGCGTCTTCGGCTTCCGCCAGTTCCGCCCCGGCCAGGAGGCGGCGGTCAGCGCCGTGCTCGCCGGGCGCTCGGCGGCGGCGATCTTTCCCACCGGCTCGGGCAAGTCGCTGTGCTACCAGTTGCCGGCGCTGCTGCTGCCGCACCTGACGCTGGTGGTGTCGCCGCTGCTGGCGCTGATGCAGGACCAGCTCGCCTTCCTCACCCGCCACGGCATCGCCGCCGCCAGCATCGATTCGGCGCAGGGCCGCGAGCAGACCGCGCAGACCATGGCCCGCGCGCGCAGCGGCGAGTTGAAGGTGCTGATGATCTCGGTGGAGCGTCTGAAGAACGAGCGCTTCCGCAACTTCATCAGCGAGGTGCCGATTTCCCTGCTGGTGGTGGACGAGGCGCACTGCATCTCCGAATGGGGCCACAACTTCCGCCCCGATTACCTGAAGCTGCCGGACTACCAGAAGCAATTCCGCATTCCCCAGGTGCTGCTGCTCACCGCCACGGCCACGCCGGCGGTGATCGCCGACATGCGCGCCAAGTTCGCCATCGCCGAAAGCGATGTGGTCACCACCGGCTTCTACCGCGCCAACCTCGACCTGCAGGTGGAGCCCATCTCCAGCGCCGCCCGCCGGACGCGGCTGGTGGAGTGGCTGCGCGAGCGGCCGGGCAAACCGGCCATCGTCTACGTCACCCAGCAGAAGACCGCCGAGGACATCGCCGCGCACCTGGCCGAACGCGGCATTCCCGCCTGCGCCTACCACGCCGGGATGGAGCACCCCGAGCGCGAGGGCATCCAGCGCCGCTTCATGGACGGCCAGTTGAACTGCATCGTTGCCACCATCGCCTTCGGCATGGGCATCGACAAGAGCGACATCCGCCAGGTGGTGCACTACGACCTGCCCAAGTCGCTGGAGAACTACAGCCAGGAAATCGGCCGCGCCGGGCGCGACGGCCAGCGCTCTGAGTGCCTGGTGCTGGCCAACCGCGACAGCCTCAACGTGCTGGAGAACTTCGTCTACGGCGATACCCCCGAGCGCGAAGGCATTCGCAACGTGCTGGAGGAGATCCGTCAGGCGCCGAATGGCCAGTGGGAGATCATGCTGGTGCCGCTGTCGGACCAGTCCAACATCCGCCAGCTGCCGCTCAAGACGCTGCTGGTACAGCTGGAACTGCGCGGCATCATCGCGCCGCGTTTCGCCTATTTCGCCGAATATCGCTACAAACTGCTCATCGATTCCGCCGCATTGCTCGGCCACTTCGAGGGTGAGCGGCGGCAGTTCGTCGAAGCCATCCTCAACACCTCGGCGCGCGCGCGGACCTGGTCGACCCTGGATTTCGACGCCCTCTACAGCCGCCACGGCGCCGAGCGCGCGCGGGTGGTGAAGGCGCTGGACTACTTCCAGGAGCGCGGCTGGGTCGAGCTGGAAAGCAAGCAGATGACCGAGGTCTACGCGGTACGCGACGCGCGGTTCGATGTGGATAGGTTGAGCGCGGAACTGCACCGCTACTTCAAGCGCCACGAGGAAAGCGAGATCGCCCGCATCGGCGCCATGCTCGACCTGCTGGCCAGCGAGGAGTGCCTGAGCTGGCGCCTGGCGCAGTACTTCGGCGACGAACAGGCGCCCCGGCATTGTGGCCATTGCTCGGTGTGTGCCGGCCGCGTCGCCCGTCTGCCGGAGCCACCCGCGCTGCCGCCGCTGGACGGCCAGTCCCTGCACAACCGCTGCGCCGCCTTCCTGGAGAAATACCGCAGCGCGCGAGGGATGGCGCCGAGCGCCGACTGCGTGACGCGCTTCCTCTGCGGCATCAGCGTGCCGGCCTTTACCCGCATGCGCGCCCGCACCTTGCCGGGCTACGCGACGCTGGAGGATTACCCCTACGCCCGCGTGCGCGACTGGGTGCAGGCGCAGCTGTAACAGGCCAGACGCCACGCACGACTAAAGGTCGGCGTGGCGCCGCCGGGCTCCCTTGTAGGGTGTGGGGAGGCATTCCTGCCTAGACTCACAAGGGCGTCGCAAGAGGAACCCCGCATGTCCGTCGAGCACCTGGATGTACTGATCATCGGCGCCGGCCTGTCCGGCATCGGCGCTGCCTGCCACCTGCAGAAGCAGTGCCCCGGCAAGTCCTACGTCATCCTCGAGGGCCGCGAGGCCATGGGCGGCACCTGGGACCTGTTCCGCTACCCAGGCATCCGCTCCGACTCGGACATGTACACCCTGGGCTACAACTTCAAGCCCTGGACCGACCCCAAGGCCATCGCCGACGGTCCGTCGATCCTCAACTACATCCGCGAGACCGCCCGCGAGTACCGGGTCGAGGACAAGGTGCGCTACCGCCACCGCGTGCTCAAGGCCGACTGGGACAGCGCCGGCGCGCGCTGGAACCTCGTCGTGCAGCGTGGTGACGAGGACGAGCCGGTGCGCATGAGCGCGCAGTTTCTCTTCATGTGCACCGGCTACTACCGCTACGACGCCGGCTACACCCCGGAATTCGCCGGGCGCGAGAGCTTCGCCGGACAGGTCATTCACCCGCAGCTGTGGCCGGAGAACTTCGACTACAGCGGCAAGCGCATCGTGGTGATCGGCAGCGGCGCCACCGCCGTCACGCTGATCCCCTCGCTGACCGACAAGGCTGCCCACGTCACCATGCTGCAGCGCTCGCCGTCCTACGTGATCACCCTGCCGGCGAAGGACCCGATCTCCAACTTCCTGCGCAACTTCCTGCCGGAGAAGTGGGTGTACCGCCAGGCGCGGGCGCGCAACGTGACCATGCAGATGGTCTTCTTCATGGCCTCCAAGGCGTTTCCCGGTGCGGTGCGCAAGCTGATGCTCAAACTGGCCAGCCTGCAGCTGGGCAAGGACTTCGACATGCGCCACTTCAGCCCGCGCTACAAGCCGTGGGACGAGCGCGTGTGCTGCGTGCCGGATGGCGACCTGTTCAAGGCGCTGCGCCAGGGCCGCGCCTCGGTGGTCACCGACCATATCGAGCGTTTCACCGAGAAAGGCATCCTGCTCAAGTCCGGGCAACTGCTCGAAGCGGACGTGATCGTCACCGCCACCGGGCTGGACCTGGTGATGTTCGGCGGCGCGGAACTGGCCATCGACGGCAAGCCGTTCGACGTCACCCAGAGCATGGGTTACCGCGGCATCATGCTGCGCGATTTGCCCAACCTCGCCGCCATCGTCGGCTACACCAACGCCAGCTGGACGCTCAAGGCCGACCTCTCCAGCGAATACTTCTGCCGCCTGATCAACCACCTCGACGCCATCGGCATGCGCCAGTGCACGCCGCGCCAGACCGATGGATCGGTGAAGGAAGAACCCTTCCTCAACCTCAACTCCGGCTATATCCAGCGCGCCGCCGACCGCATGCCCAAGCAGGGCGACCGCACCCCGTGGAAGCTCTACCAGAACTACGCGCTGGACCTGGCCCTGCTGCGTTTCGGCAAGGTCGAGGACGGCTACCTGAGCTTCACTTCGCCCCAGCAGCGCCAGGCCACGGCGGCGCCGGTGGAAGTGCTGGAGAGCTGATCGCCGCGACGGCGCCCGAGGTGACGGGCGCCGTTCAATCGACGGTCTGGATAGACATTATCGATACGCCGCTCTGCAACGGGGCGGTCTCTGGGATTACCATGCGCGCCATTCCCGCCCATGCCAGCCAGAGGATTTTCCATGCTGATCGAAGACGCCATCCGCAGCCGCCGTTCCATTCGTGGTTTCGACACTTCCTATGTGATGAGCCGCGAGGAGAAAGACGACCTGCTGCAACAGGCGCTGCTTGCCCCCACCTCCTTCAACCTGCAGCACGTGCGCCTGGTGGACGTCAGCGATCCGCAGCTGCGCGCGCAGATCCGCGAAGCCGGCTGGAATCAGGTGCAGATGACCGATGCCTCGATGCTGGTGATCGTCTGCGCGCAGGTCGACAGCTGGGAGAAGAACGCCGAGCGCGTGTGGGACGGCGCCCCGGCTGAAGTGAAGAACTACATGGTCGGCGCCATCGACGGCTACTACCGCGACAAGCCGCAGACCCAGCGCGACGAAGCCATGCGCAGCAGCGGCCTGGTGGCCCAGACCCTGATGCTCGCCGCCCGTGGCCGCGGCCTGGACAGCGTGCCGATGGTCGGCTTCGACTTCGACGCCGTGGGCAAGCTGATCAACCTGCCGGACAACCACGTGATCGGCCTGATGGTCGCCGTGGGCAAGCAGGCGGTGGAAGCCAAGCCGCGCATCGGCCGGCTGCCGGTGGAAGAGACGATCATTCGCGATCGGTTCTGATCCCCACGAAACGCGCCTCCGGGCGCGTTTTGCTTTTCGTAGGAGCGAGCTTGCTCGCGAACCAGCCCAACACCAGTGTTTCGGGGGACGTCTGTTCGCGAGCAAGCTCGCTCCTACAACTTGGGCCTGGCCACGTCATTCACTCCGGCGCCGCCTCGACGACCCGCTCGATCAGCCACTGCAACGCCGTATCCCGCTCGCGCTGGGCGAGATAGACCAGCTCCAGATGGAACTGCCCCACGTCGAACGGCAGCTCCAGCACCTGCAGCGGCAGTAGCTGGGCGAAATGCGCCGCCAGCCGCGTCGGCAGCACCGTGAGCAAATCCGTGGTCGCCACCAGATGCGCCGCCTGCAGGTAGTTGGGCGTGGTGTAGGCGATCTGCCGCTTCAGCCCCTGGCTGGCCAGCCACTGATCGACCATGCCCTTGGTCTGCCCGCCGGAAACCCACAGGTGCCGCTGCTGGAGAAAGGTCTGCAGATTGATTCTTCCATCGACCTGCGGATGCCCGCGCCGGGCCAGCAGGCGCAGCGTCTCGCTGGCCCAGGGGCGGCGCAGGAAGCGCGCCGGCAGCTCCTCGAAGCGCCCCAGCACCAGGTCGAGGTTGCCCTTGTCCAGCGCCTCGGCCGGCAGCGTCGGCGTCAGGTGCTGGATGGTCAGGCCGATGCCCGGCGCCGTCTTGCCCAGACTTTCGAGCAGGTGCGGCATGCACAGCGCCTCGACATAGTCGGTCAGCGCCAGGGTGAAGCGCTGGCGGCTGCGCGCCGGGTCGAAGATGTCGCCGCCGGCCAGGCTCTGGCCGATGCGCTGCAACGCGTCGCGGATCGGCGCCTCCAGCTCCAGCGCCCGAGGCGTGGGCTGCATGGCGCGGCCGACACGTACCAGCAACGGATCATCGAGCAGCTCGCGCAGGCGGTTCAGCGCGTTGCTCACTGCCGGCTGGCTCAGCGACAGGCGCTCCGCCGCGCGGGAGACGTTGCGCTCGCGCAGCAGCGCATCCAGTACCCGCAGCAGGTTGAGGTCGAAGGTGTTCATATTCATTGAGTGAATTCCACTTATCACAACTCAAAATTTCAAAAATAGTAGCGCCTTCCCTAAGGTGAGTGGTCTTCAAACGAGCGTTTCCGGCTGACAAGAGGAACAACATGAGCCAGAACATCCGCATCGCCAGCGCCGCCGTCATCGGCGCCGGCACCATGGGCCGGGGCATTGCCATGTGCCTGGCGAACGCCGGTGTGCAGGTCCTGTGGCTGGACAACAACCCGCAGATGCTGACCCAGGCCCTCGGCGCCGTAGCCGACACCTACGCCCACAACGTGCGCCAGGGCCGCATCGACGAGGCCGAAGCCGCCCGCCGCCGCGCACGCATCTCCCAGGTGGCGAACTACGCGGCCATCCGCGAAGTGGACCTGGTGATCGAGGCGGTGTACGAAAACCTCGAACTCAAGCAGTCGATCTTCCGCGAGCTGGACGCAGCGCTGAAACCCTCGGCCATCCTGGCTTCCAACACCTCCTACCTCGACGTCGACGCCATCGCCGCAGTGACCTCGCGGCCGTCCCAGGTGCTCGGCCTGCACTTCTTCAGCCCGGCGCACATCATGAAGCTGCTGGAAATCGTGCGTGGCGCGAAGACCGCTCCCGCCGTGCTGCAAGCCGCGCTGGAGCTGGGCGAGCGCATGGGCAAGGTCAGTGTGGTCGCCGGCAACTGCCACGGCTTCATCGGCAACCGCATGCTGGAAAAGTACGTCCAGGAATCGCGCCGGCTGATCCTCGAAGGCTCGCTGCCGCACCGGGTGGACGCTGCGATCCAGGGCTTCGGCTTCGCCATGGGCCCGTTCCGCATGTTCGACGTGGTCGGCATCGATCTCGAGTGGCGCGCCCGCGAGCTGGCTGGCAAGGGCCAGGACGCGCCGACCGTGCAGGTGGACAACCGCCTGTGCGAGATGGGCCGCTTCGGCCAGAAGACCGGCAAGGGCTTCTATCACTACGAGCCCGGCAGCCGTCAGGCCGAGCACGATCCGGAAGTCGACGCCCTGGTGCTGCGCGAATCCGCACGCCTGGGCTACGCCCGCCGCGACATCGGCGACGAGGAAATCCTCGAGCGCTGCCTGCTGGCCCTGGTCAACGAAGGCGCGAAGATCCTCGACGAAGGCATCGCTTCCACCAGCGACGACATCGACACCGTTTACCTCAATGGTTACGGCTTCCCCAGGGACAAGTTCGGCCCCATGGCCTGGGCCGATGCCCAGGGCCTGCAGAGCGTGCTGGCGCGCCTGCGTGACCTGGCCGGTGCCCACGGCGCGCACTGGCAGCCGGCCGCGCTGATCGAGCGCCTGGCCGCCGCCAATGGCCGCTTCGCCGACGTCAAACAGGAGCTTTTCACATGAGTTACCAGGCACCCCTGCGCGACATGCGCTTCGTCCTCCATGAGCTGTTCGACGTCAGCGCCCATTGCGAGCTGCTGGGCAACGGCCTCGACCGCGAGCTGATCGACGGCGTGCTGGAAGAGGGCGCGCGCTACACCGGCGAAGTGGTCGCGCCGCTCAACCGCAACAGCGACGAGCAGGGCGCGACCCTGCTGAACGGCGAAGTCACCACCCCGGACGGCTTCCGCGAGGCCTACCGGCAATACTGCGACAACGGCTGGGCAAGCATGACCGGGCCGACCGAGTTCGGCGGCCAGGGCTTCCCGCAGATGGTCGCGGCGAACTTCCACGAGATGCTGATGGCCGCGTCGCTGTCCTTCCGCGTCTACTCCGGCCTGACCGAGGGCGCGGTGCTGGCGCTGTACAAGCACGGCAGCGAGGAGCTGAAGCGCGACTACCTGGGCAAGATGGTCAGCGGCGTGTGGACCGGCACCATGTGCCTCACCGAACCTCAGGCCGGCACTGACCTCGCGCTGCTGCGTAGCCGCGCCGAACCGCAGGCTGACGGCTCCTACAGCGTCAGCGGCAGCAAGATCTTCATCAGCGGCGGCGAGCAGGACCTCTCCGAGAACATCGTCCACCTGGTGCTGGCGCGCCTGCCCGACGCACCGGCCGGGGTGAAGGGCATCAGCCTGTTCCTCGTGCCCAAGTTCATCGCCAAGGCCGACGGCACGCCGGGCGCGCGCAATTCCCTGAGCTGCGGCGCCATCGAGCACAAGATGGGCATCAAGGGCGCGTCCACCTGCGTGATGAACTTCGACGGTGCCACCGGCTGGCTGATCGGCCAGGCCAACCAGGGGCTGGCGTGCATGTTCACCATGATGAACGACGCGCGCTTCCAGGTCGGCCTGCAGGGCCTGGGGATCGCCGAGCGTTCCTGCCAGGGCGCGCTGGCCTACGCCCGCGAGCGCCTGCAATCACGCGCGCTGACCGGCCCGGCGGAGCCGTCCAAGGCCGCCGACCCGATCATCGTCCACCCGGACGTGCGGCGCATGCTGCTGACCCAGAAGACCCTCACCGAAGGCTGCCGGATGATCGCCGCGCTCTGCGCCCGCGAGTTGGACCTGGAGCACGGCCATCCCGAGGCCGAGGCGCGCAAGGCCGCCAGCAAACGCGCGGCGCTGCTGATCCCCATCGTGAAGTCCTTCTTCACCGATGTCGGCCAGGAGGTGTCCAGCCTCGGCGTGCAGGTCTACGGCGGCCACGGCTACATCCGCGAGTGGGGCATGGAACAGCTGATGCGCGACAGCCGTATCACCCAGATCTACGAAGGCACCAACGGCATCCAGGCGCTCGACCTGATCCGCCGCAAGCTGCTGGGTGACGGTGGCGCGGAGCTCAATGCGCTGATCGGCGAGCTGGCTGCCGCCTGCGAAACCGCGGGCGCCCACGCCAAGCTTGCCGGTTTGGCCGAAACCGTCCGCCAGCGCTTGCAAGAGTGGCGCAGCCTGACCGACGACGTAATCGCCGCCTGCCAGCGCGACCCGCAGGAAATCGGCGCCACCTCGGTGGACTTCCTGCAGTACTGCTCCTACGCGTTGCTGGCCGGCCTGTGGGTCCAGGCCGCTGGCGTGGCGCAGGCGAAACTCGCCGCCGGCGAGGGTGACGCGGACTTCTACCGCGCCAAGCTCGCCAGCGCGGAGTTCTACGTCAAACGCATCCTGCCGCGCGCCAGCATGCACCGCGAGGCCCTGTTGGGCGGCGCGGACTGCCTGATGGGGCTGGACGCGGAGCACTTCGCATTCTGATGTCTCGCAGGTAAAGCAAAACGCCGCGCCGGGGGACCGGGGCGGCGTTTTTCTTTGAGCGGGATTCGGGTCAGGCCCGCTCCCACACCTCGAACGCATAAGCCGGCGTCTCGCCTTCCGCGTCATGCTCGATGCTCGACGCCAGGCGCCACTGCCCCTCGTTCACCTCGGGAAAATGCGCATCGCCCGCCGGGCTCAGGCCCACGCGGGTCAGGTACAGGCGCTCGGCGCGGCCCAGGGCTTCACCGTAAAGCTGCGCCCCGCCGATCAGCATCAGTTCCTCGGCGTCCTCTTCCCTGGCCCACTGCGCGGCGCGCTCCAGGGCGGCGTCGAGGCTGGTGAAGACTTCCGCGCCTTCGAGCTTCAGTCCGGCCTGGCGGGTGACCACGATATTCAGCCGTCCGGGCAGCGGACGGCCCAGCGAATCCCAGGTCTTGCGGCCCATGATCACCGGCTTGCCCAGGGTCATGGCCTTGAAGTGCTTGAGGTCCTGCGGCAGGTGCCAGGGCAGGCGGTTGTCGACGCCGATCACGCGGTTCTCGGCAAGGGCGGCGATCATCGCCAGGGGCAGGACTTCGGACATCGTGACTCCAGTGGTGAACATCAGCGGGAACTCCCGTTGCCAGAGGATACCAGTCGCACCTCCCCGGTGGGACCGGAGGGCGGAACGCGCATGAAGAAGGTGCCGTCCTCGTTGACCTGGGTGATGCCGGTGGCCAGCACCTTGCGATAGTCCTTGAGGTTGAAGGCCAGGGTCTGGTCCGGTCGTTCGGCCTTGAGCAGCACTTGCGAGTAGGTGATGAGGATCTCGAAGATCTTCAGGTCGCCCGACTGCAGCCAGATGTAGGACTGCCCGGCCTGGCGCGGCGGTTCGAAGGCCAGCGAGGCGGCACCCGGCTTGGGGGCGAACTTCAGGTGCAGGCCCTTGGCGTCCAGCCAGCTGGATTCGACCCGGCCGCCGATGCCCACCAGCGGGAAGACCTGGTGGTAGTTCAGGTGCATCACGTTGTCCTTGAGCACCGCGCCGGGGCGCTCCAGGGTCACCAGCGAATCCAGGCGCAGACCCACCAGGCTCATGGCGCCGTAGCTGGGCACGCCGAGCACCTTCACGCTGTCGGGCTGGTAGTCGAGGTTGTCGCTGTCGAGCTTCACCGTGCCGGAGAGCCGCAGCGGCAGCCAGGGTCCGACGCCCAGCGGCTGCACTTCGCCGGCCACCAGCAGGCGGTCGCCTTCGATGCTGAGCTGGAAGTCGCGCAGCATGGTTCCCGGGTAGGCGAGGATGTGCTGGTTGAACAGGTTGGCGAGCTGCTCGGGGCTGAGGATCACCTCGCCCTCGGACACCTCGATGCGCATGTCCTGGGGGCGGTCGAAGTCGATCGGCTCGCCGGCCTTGAGCGGCACCAACCAGCCCTTGAGCTGCGGGCTGTGGAAGCCGACGCCGCCCTGGAAATACATGTCCACGTTGTTGAGCAGGATGCCCACGCCGTCCTGGCCGGAATCGCGCAGGCCGCCGGGGCGGCTGGCCTTGAACTCCGGCGCCGGCGGCGTCTGCTGGAACCAGCCCTGGCGCAGTACGCCCAGTTCACGCTGCTGCTTGTCGATGGCGCTCTCGGCGGCGGCCTGGCCGGCAAACGCCAGCAGGAGCAGGGAAGCGAGGAGGGTTCTCATAGGGCTTTCTCCTCCGGGGCGGGCGCCTTCACCGGCGCTTTTATGGGAGATACCGCGATGTGCACCATGCCGTCCTCGCGCAGGCGGATTTCGCCGTACTGCAGCTGGCGGCGGTAGTCGTAGAGGTTGAACAGCAGCGGCGCGTCGGGACTGAGGCTGGTGAACAACGCGTAGGCCTTCACCAGGATGGTCCGCGCCATCTTGATGTCGCCGCCCTCGATGAACATGTAGCTGTGTGGCGCCTTGAGCTGCGGCCATTTCAGCTCGTCCAGATCGTTGCCCAGCAGCAGGTCCATGCCGCCGTCGGCCAGCGCCAGACGGCGCACGGTGAAGTCCAGACGCGGCGGCGGGAACAGGCCGTCGAGGTCGACCAGGATGCGGTTGCCGATCAGCTGCATGTGTGCGGTGTGCAGTTGCAGCACCTCGGACATCTCGATGGACGCGGCGGTCAGCGACGGCGTGACGTCCACCCCGTCGACGAAGATCCGCTGCGGCACCAGCGCCACCTTCAGCGGCCCGGCCTGCTCGATTCCCGTGACCATCCGCAGCGGCCGCCAGCGGCCCTTGCGCAGCAGTTCGCCGTGGACTTCCTGGCCATCGGCGCGAGTGCTGAGCTTCAGGTTGCGCACCGGCGCGTTCGCATTGCGCAGCTCCTCGTTGAGCAGCGTGGCGAGGGTAGCGTCGGCGACGAAGATATCGCCGGCCTGGATGCGCGCGACCATGGACTTCGGGTCGTCCAGCATCAGCGGCGTACCGGAGCCGGCTACCGGGCTCATCTGGATCAGCATCTTGCGGATGAAGAAGCCGATGTCGTCGTGCAGGCGGAAATCGGTCTGGCTGATCCACAACTGCGAGGTGTTGCTGGCTGACTGCCGCGCGCTGACGCTGGCGTCCAGCTGGCGTGGTGGCACGGCCTGCATCAGCGGGGTGTCCGGGCCCCAGTCGGAGGGGCGGACCGGGGGCGTTTCCACCGCCGCCACGGTGGTAGCGGCGAGCAGCAGGGGCAAGGCACTGAGCATCGAGCGCAGCATGGCGAGGCCTCATTGTTATTTTTGTAGGCTGAGTCTGAGGCCGACCGGTAGCCGCGAGAGCCCCCCCTTGGTTTGGTTGACGCCACGGGGTGTTACCGGCGGTGCCGGGACGTAGCTGCGAGCAGCGGTTATGCTTTGCCCTCAGTACCGATTGTCGGAGAACCCGTGAGCGAGTCCGCCCTCCAATCCCTGTGGCTGTGCGAGGCCGTGCGCCTGCGCGAGGAGCAGGCCGGTCCCCTGGAAGACAGCGAAGCCAATCGCCGCGCCATCGTCGGCGGCGGCGACCTGGCCCGGCGCCTGCAAAACCGTGCGCTGCTGCTGGCCGAACGCGACGGCCAGCGTGCCGCTCTGCGTACCTGGACCCAGGGCGCGCGGCTGGCGATTTATGTCCTGCTGGCGCTGGCCCTGTTCACCGGTGGCGGCCTGGCCCTTGCCGCGCTGGGCGATGGGCAGCGTCCGGTGAACGTGTTCTGGGCCCTGGCCAGTCTGCTCGGCCTGCACCTGATTACCCTGATTGGCTGGGCTCTGGCCTTCTTCGCCAGCGGCGAGGCGGCCGGCGTGCTAGGGCGCCTGTGGTTGTGGCTGAGCGGCAAGCTGGCCCGTGACGCCCAGGCAGCACAGCTGGCGCCGGCCCTGCTGGTGCTGCTGGACCGCCAGAAACTGACCCGCTGGGCGCTTGGCCTGCTGGTCCACGGCCTGTGGTTGGTGGCGCTGACCAGCGCGCTGGGCGTGATGCTGGCGCTGCTGGCGACGCGGCGCTATGGCTTCGTCTGGGAGACCACCATCCTCGGCGGCGATACCTTCATCGCGCTGACCCACGGCCTCGGCGCGCTGCCTTCGCTACTCGGCTTCCCGCAGCCCGATTCGGAGCTGGTGCGCGCCAGCGGCGATGCCCTGGTGGCCAGTGAAAACGCCCGTCACGCCTGGGCCGGCTGGCTGGTGGGCATCCTGCTGGTCTACGGCGTGCTGCTGCGCGGCGCGCTTTGGCTACTGTGCCTGTGGCGCTGGAAGCGCAGCCGCGCGCAGCTGGCGCTGGACGTTTCGCTGCCCGGCTATGCGCTGCTGCGCGAACGCCTGATGCCGGCCAGCGAGCGCCTGGGTGTGAGTGATGCGGCGCCGGATGAACTGGTTGAGCCGCAGGCACAAGCGCCGGCCACCACCGCCGATGGCGCGCTGTTGGTCTCCATCGAATTGCTGGACCGGCCGAACTGGCCGCCGAAGCTGCCGGAGAGCATCGCCAACGCCGGCGACCTCGACGACGGCGCCCAACGCCGTCACCTGCTGGAACAGCTCACCCGCTACCCGCCGGCGCGCCTGGTGATCGCCTGCGACCCACGCCGCTCGCCGGATCGCGGCACCCTGGCGCTGATCGCCGAACTCTCGCGCTGCGCCGCCGCCACGCGTATCTGGCTGCTGCAGGCGCCGCCGGGCGAAGCGCTGGACGCCGAGCGCCTGGGCGACTGGCACGCCGCCATCGACCGCCTGCAATTGCCGCACACCTCGGCATCGCCCCTGGGCTGGTTGGAGAGCGGGCATGACTGATGCGCTGAAACTGGCCGTGGTCGGCCACACCAACGTCGGCAAGACTTCGCTGCTGCGTACCCTGACCCGCGACGTGGGCTTCGGCGAGGTCTCCCACCGCCCCAGCACCACGCGGCATGTGGAAGGCGCCCGGCTGTCGGTGGACGGTGAGCCGCTGCTGGAGTTGTACGACACGCCGGGTCTGGAAGACGCCATCGCCTTGCGCGACTTCCTCGACGGCCTGGAGCGCCCCGGTGAACGCCTGGACGGCCCGGAGAAGCTGCGCCGCTTCCTCGATGGCAGCGAAGCCCGTGGTCGCTTCGAACAGGAAGCCAAGGTGCTGCGCCAGTTGCTCGCCTCCGACGCCGGCCTCTACGTGATCGACGCCCGCGAGCCGGTGCTGGCCAAGTACCGCGACGAACTGGCCGTGCTCGCCGCCTGCGCGCGGCCGCTGCTGCCGGTGCTCAACTTCGTCGCGAGCCCGCAGCATCGCGAGGAACAGTGGCGCGAGGCCTTGTCCCGTCTCGGCCTGCACGCACTGGTACGCTTCGACAGCGTGGCGCCGCCGCTGGACGGTGAGCGTCGCTTGTATGAAAGCCTCGCACTCATGCTGGAGCGTGCGCGCCCGCAGCTGGAGCGGCTGGTGGCCGATCACGAAGCCCAGGCCGTGGCCCGTCGCGAGGCCGGGGCGCGGTTGATCGCCGAACTGCTGGTGGACGTTGCCGCCTGCCGCCAGCTGGTGCCGGCCGGCGATGCCGCCATACGCGCCGCCACCGAGACGCTGCGCAATCAGGTGCGCAAGCGCGAAGACACCTGCGTGAAGGCGCTGCTCAGCCTCTACGCCTTCCGCAAGGACGACGCCCGCGCCGCCGACCTGCCGCTGCTGGATGGTCGCTGGGGCGATGATCTGTTCAACCCGGAAACCCTGCGCCAACTGGGCATCCGCCTGGGCGGCGGCGTCGCGGCTGGCGCGGCGGCGGGGGCGGGCATCGACCTGCTGGTGGGCGGCCTGACCCTGGGTGCGGCGACCGCCTTGGGTGCCATCGCCGGCGGCGCCTGGCAGACCGTCGGCCATTACGGGCAGCGTCTGCTGGGCAAGCTCAAGGGCAGCCGCGAGCTTTCCGTGGACGATGGCGTGCTGCGCCTGCTGGCGCTGCGCCAACGTCAGTTGTTGGCGGCGTTGCAGAGGCGCGGGCATGCGGCGGTGGAGGCGATCCACGTGCAGTCGCCCGAAGACAAGCAGTGGCGCGAGGGCAAGCTCCCCGAGGCCCTTCGCAAGGCGCGGGCGCACCCGGAGTGGTCCGCCCTCAATGGCGGCCGCCGCAGCGAAAAGACCGAGCGGCAGGAGGCGGTGGCGCAGTTGGCGGCGCAACTGCTGGTGCCATGACCGCGATGCCGGGGCGGTTCGCGAGCAAGCTCGCTCCTACGAAGAGCCGTGCACATGTAGGAGCGAGCTTGCTCGCGAACACTCTTAGACGAGCGTGACCATCTCCACCCTCGGCTGCCCGTCGACAATCTCCAGAATCGCCAACCCAATCGGCAACTTGAACCGCCTCGGCCCCGCGCTCCCGGGGTTCAGGTACAGCACCCCATTGCGCACTTCATTCAGCGGCTTGTGCGAATGCCCCGCGAGCACCACGTCGATGCCCTCGGCCGCCGGATCGACGGCCAACTGCTTGAGGTCATGGATCAGGTAGAGCCGCAGCCCACCCAGCTCCAGCAGCAAGGTTTCCGGCAGCGCGGCGGCCCAGCCGTCAGTGTCGTTGTTGCCACGCACCACCTCCAGCGGCGCCAGTTCGCGCAGCTGATCGAGCAGTGAGGCGGGGCCGATATCGCCCAGGTGCAGGATGCGCTGGCAGCCTTGCAGCGCCGCCAGCGCTTCGGGGCGCAGCAGGCCGTGGGTGTCGGCGATGACGCCGATGCGCAGGGAAGTGGTCATGCCAGGGAGCATAAACGACGACGCCACCCGAGGGTGGCGTCGTGGCGGATCAGCCGTTGTGCGAGGCCTTGGCGGCGTCGGACTCGGGCAGGAACCAGTTCAGCAGCAGGGCACAGATGCCGCCGGTGGCGACGCCGGACTCCAGCACGTTGCGGATGGCGTGCGGCATGTGCGCGAGGAACTCGGGCACCTGCGAGATGCCCAGGCCCAGCGCCAGGCTGACGGCGATGATCAGCAGCGCGCGGCGGTCCAGGTGGGTGCCGGCGAGGATGTTGATGCCCGAGGCGGCGACCGCGCCGAACATCACCATCACCGCGCCGCCGAGTACCGGCTCCGGCACGGCCTGGATCACCCCGGCCACGCTGGGGAACAGGCCGAGCACGACGAGCATCGCGGCGATCCACAGGCCGACGTGTCGGCTGGCCACGCCGGTCAGCTGGATCACGCCGTTGTTCTGCGCGAACACGGAGCTCGGGAAGGTGTTGAACAGGCCGGCCAGCAGCGAGTTGGCGCCGTTGACCAGCACGCCGCCCTTGATCCGCCGCATCCACAGCGGACCTTCCACCGGCTGCCTGGAGATCTTGCTGGTGGCGGTGACGTCGCCGATGGCTTCCAGCGAGGTCACCAGGTAGATCACCAGCATCGGGATGAACAGGCTCCAGGAGAAGCCCAGGCCGAAGTGCAGCGGCACCGGCACCTGGAAGGCCGGTGCTTCGTGCATGCCGGTGAAGTCCAGACGGCCCAGGTAGCCGGCCAGCGCGTAGCCCACGGCCAGGGCGATGACGATGGCGCCACTGCGCATCCACACCACCGGAATGCGGTTGAGGATGACGATGATCGCCAGCACCAGGCCCGACAGCATCAGGTTCTCGCCATTGGCGAAGGTGCCGTTGCTCATCGCCGAGAAGCCGCCACCCATGCTGATCAGGCCGACCTTGATCAGGGTGAGGCCGATCATCAGCACCACGATGCCGGTGACCAGCGGGGTGATCAGGCGCTTCACGAAGGGCAGGATGCGCGACACGCCCATCTCCACGAAGGAGCCGGCCATGACCACGCCGAAGATCGCCGCCATCACCGCTTCCACCGGCGTGCCGTTCTTCACCATCAGTGCGCCGCCGGCGATCAGCGGGCCGACGAAGTTGAAGCTGGTGCCCTGGACGATCAGCAGCCCCGCGCCGAACGGCCCGAAGCGCTTGCACTGGACGAAGGTGGCGATGCCGGAGATCACCAGCGACATCGACACGATCAGGTTGGTGTCGCGCGGCGACACACCCAGCGCCTGGCAGATCAGCAGGCCGGGGGTGACGATCGGCACGATGATCGCCAGCAGGTGCTGCAGCGCGGCCAGCAGGGCGATCGGCAGGGACGGGCGGTCTTCCAGGCCGTAGACCAGGTCGGGTTGGTCCTTGGCGGCGGACGGGTTCTCGAGGGAGCTCATGGGCGGCGGTCCGGAAAAAAAGAGCGCGATTTTACTGGCCAGAGAGCGGAGTGGACAGTGTCATGAGGCAAGGGAGGACGGGTGGTGACGGGATATGTCACTTCGCGACCTATTTGAAGCTGACTTGTGTCGTGCAAGGCGCAGTATTTATTGCGCTATTCAACGACTCCGATTTCATCGGAAATTTCAACTTTCTCAAAAGAAATTGCCGACAGATTTTGATTACCTGTGGGTCATTTAATCAATTTGTCCGGCGTTGTAAGGCGCTGGAGGAGTGAAATAAATACCCAAAAGGAAATTCAAGATGAGTGCGATTCGTACAGTACAAAAGGGTTTCACCCTTATTGAATTGATGATCGTTGTGGCGATCATTGGCATTCTGGCGGCGATTGCTATTCCGGCTTACCAAGACTATCTGGCTAGGTCCCGGGTCAGTGAAGGCTTGGCGTTGGCTGCTGCAGCAAAAACTGGCGTGACTGAGTATTATGCTTCTAATGGCTCTTGGCCAACAAGTAACGATATGGCCGGAATTGATGAGGCTGAGAATATTAAAGGGAATAGCGTAACGTCAGTAGAGGTTGGTGCGGGTGGGATTGTTACAATTACCTACAATGCCAAGCTTGGCGCAGCTGGTAGTGGTAAGACGGTTGTTCTAACTCCTACTAATAATGGTGGCTCTATTTCTTGGACTTGTACGGATGGTGATATGCCGGGCAAGTTGCGTCCTGCCGAGTGCCGTAGTTAATTATAAATTATCCTGAAATTAAAAAGCCCGGTCTAGGCCGGGCTTTTTATTGGTAGAACGATATTAACCGTCCAGCAGGGACTTGTCCCGTACCGCACCCTTGTCCGCGCTGGTCGCCAACAACGCATAAGCCTTCAGTGCGGTGCTCACCTTGCGCGCGCGCGGCTGGGCCGGCTTCCAGCCCTTCTTGTCCTGCTCGACGCGACGGGCGGCCAGTTCTTCATCGCTCACCAGCAGGTTGATGCTGCGGTTGGGGATGTCGATCAGCACCTTGTCGCCGTCCTGCACCAGACCGATGGCACCGCCGGCGGCGGCTTCCGGCGAGGCGTGGCCGATGGACAGGCCCGAGGTGCCGCCGGAGAAGCGGCCATCGGTGAGCAGGGCGCAGGCCTTGCCCAGGCCCTTGGACTTCAGGTAGCTGGTCGGGTACAGCATTTCCTGCATGCCCGGGCCGCCTTTGGGGCCTTCGTAGCGGATGATCACGATATCGCCCGGCTTCACTTCGTCGGCGAGGATGCCTTTCACGGCGCCGTCCTGGCTCTCGAAGATCTTCGCGCGGCCTTCGAAGACGTGGATGGATTCGTCCACGCCGGCGGTTTTCACCACGCAGCCGTCCAGGGCGATGTTGCCGTACAGCACGGCCAGGCCGCCTTCTTTCGAATAGGCGTGCTCGACGCTGCGGATGCAGCCTTCGGCGCGGTCAGCGTCCAGGGTCGGCCAGCGGGTGCTCTGGCTGAACGCCACTTGCGTGGGGATGCCGGCGGGACCGGCCTTGAAGAAGGTATGGACCTTCTCGTCCTGGGTCTGGGTGATGTCCCACTCGGCGATGGCATCGGCCATGCTCGGGCTGTGCACGGTCGGCACGTCGGTGTGCAGCAGGCCGCCACGGGCCAGCTCGCCGAGGATGGAGAAGATACCGCCGGCGCGGTGCACGTCTTCCATGTGGTACTTCTGGATGTTCGGCGCGACCTTGCACAGCTGCGGCACCTTGCGCGACAGGCGATCGATGTCGCGCAGGTCGAAGGCGATCTCCGCCTCCTGGGCTGCGGCCAGCAGGTGCAGGATGGTGTTGGTCGAGCCGCCCATGGCGATGTCGAGGGTCATGGCGTTCTCGAACGCCTTGAAGTTGGCGATGTTGCGCGGCAGCACGCTGTCGTCGCCTTCGCCGTAGTAGCGCTGGCACAGCTCGACGGCCAGGCGGCCGGCGCGCAGGAACAGCTGCTCGCGGTCGGAGTGGGTGGCCAGGGTCGAACCGTTGCCCGGCAGGGACAGGCCCAGGGCCTCGGTCAGGCAGTTCATCGAGTTGGCGGTGAACATGCCGGAGCAGGAGCCGCAGGTCGGGCAGGCGCTGCGCTCGTACTCGGCGACCTTCTCGTCGGAGCAGGAGTCGTCGGCGGCGACGACCATGGCGTCCACCAGGTCCAGGCCGTGGTTGGCCAGCTTGGTCTTGCCGGCTTCCATCGGGCCGCCGGAGACGAACACCACCGGGATGTTCAGGCGCAGGGCGGCCATCAGCATGCCGGGGGTGATCTTGTCGCAGTTGGAGATGCAGACGATGGCGTCGGCGCAGTGGGCGTTGACCATGTACTCCACGGAGTCGGCGATGATCTCGCGCGACGGCAGGGAATAGAGCATGCCGTCATGGCCCATGGCGATGCCGTCGTCCACGGCGATGGTGTTGAATTCCTTGGCCACGCCGCCGGCTTTCTCGATCTCGCGGGCGACCAGTTGGCCCAGGTCCTTCAGGTGCACGTGGCCGGGCACGAACTGGGTGAAGGAGTTGGCGATGGCGATGATCGGCTTCTTGAAGTCTTCGTCCTTCATCCCGGTGGCGCGCCACAGGGCGCGGGCGCCGGCCATGTTGCGGCCGTGGGTGGAGGTTTTCGAGCGGTAATCGGGCATGACGGGTTCCTGCGCATCAGGTCACGGTGGGAGCCGATCCGGGTCTTTCGTGCGGCGGCGTGCAGCGGGTAGGGCTGGCCGGCGAGACCTTGAGCGGACTCTGATTTCGTATCGTGAGCGCGGTACGCACCGGATGCAAACAGCAGATGGCCTTGCATGGGCGAGGTCGGCGCGGGGCGTGGCGGGGTCACCGCCTGCTCGGCCGGGGCTCACAGGCCCGCCGGGGGATAGATGGCAGGAATGCCCGGATTCTACGCCGGGCCTTGCCGCCAGGGAAAGGCTGGCGGTCGGCCTCGGCCTGGACTTTCGCTGCGCGGACGTGGTCTGAATGGGCAGTGACGCTTTTCTCGCCCCATTCGTTGAAGGAGCAACCCCATGAAAGTCACCCGCATTGCCCTGCTCGCCGCGCTCTTCGTTGGCAGCGTGCAGGCCTCGTCCGACCAGGCCTGGCAGGCGCAGGACAAGCTGCAGCGCGAGACCTGCCTGGCGCTGAGTCATCTGCAGGACAAGAAGGTGCTGGGCGCGCCGGTGCTGTTCGATGACAGCGTGGGCTACACGGCGCTGATGATTGGTGGGACCTATTCGCAGAAGCACATGAAGGGCAAACCGGGCCGCGAGCTGTGCCTGTTCGAGCGCAAGACTGGCAAGGCGGTGCTCAGCGAAGCGGATTCGCTGATGCCGATGAAATAAGGACGCATACTCGGGATACGGTAATGGCGGATAAAGCGTTCCGCTTTATGCGCCCTACGTGGCTGTATACCCGTAGGGCGGATAACGCCCCAGGCGCTATCCGCCATCCGTCGCCGAAATGAAAAACGGGGCGCTCCCGCCAGGAAGCGCCCCGTTTTCCGTGCCGCAGTGCCTCAGCCGTTGGGCAGCAGGCGCACGGTCAGGCTCTTGATGTAGCGGGTCTCGTGGATTGCCGGGTGCACCGGGTGGTCCGGGCCCTGGCCGCCACGCTCGAGCAACTGGATGTTGCGGTCCAGGTGACGGGCGCTGCCCAGCAGGATGTTCTGCAGGTCATCCTCGGGCAGGTGCATCGAGCAGGAGGCGCTGACCAGCACGCCGTCCTTGGACAGCAGGCGCATGGCCTGTTCGTTGAGGCGGCGGTAGGCAGCCTCGCCGTTCTTCAGGTCCTTCTTGCGCTTGATGAAGGCGGGCGGGTCGGCAACGATCACGTCGAAGCGCTCGTCGGCGGCCTTCAGTTCGCGCAGGGCCTCGAACACGTCGCCTTCGACGCAGGCGACCTTCTCGGCCACGCCGTTGAGCGCGGCGTTGCGCTCCACGCCGTCCAGGGCGAAGCCGGAGGCGTCCACGCACATCACTTCGCTGGCGCCGAAGGCCGCGGCCTGGATGCCCCAGCCGCCGATGTAGCTGAACAGGTCGAGCACGCGCTTGCCCTGCACGTAGGGCTGCAGGCGCGCGCGATTCATGCGGTGGTCGTAGAACCAGCCGGTTTTCTGGCCGGCCAGCACCGGGGCCTCGAACTTCACGCCGTTCTCTTCCAGGGCGACCCATTCCGGGACTTCGCCGTAGGCGTTCGCCACGTAACGCTCCAGGCCTTCGGCGTCACGGGCGCTGGAGTCGTTCTTCCACAGCACGGCGCTGGGCTTGAGCACCTGCAGCAGGGCGGCGAGGACGTCGTCGCGGTGCTTTTCCATGGTCGCCGAGGCGAGCTGGACCACCAGCACGTCGCCGAAACGGTCGATCACCAGGCCGGGCAGCAGGTCGGAGTCGCCGTAGACCAGGCGGTAGAAGGGCTTGTCGAAGAGGCGATCGCGCAGGCTGAGGGCGACGTTCAGGCGGTGAACCAGCAGGGATTTGTCGAGAACGTGCTTGGTATCACGGGAAATCAGACGGGCGCAGATGAGGTTGTTCGGGCTCATCGCGACGATGCCCAGCGGCTTGCCGTTGGCCATTTCGAGGATGGCCTGTTCGCCGGCGCCGAAACCGTTCAGCGGGGTGGCCGCGACGTCCACCTCGTTGCTGTAGACCCACAGGTGGCCGGCGCGCAGGCGGCGCTCGGCGTTGGCTTTCAGACGCAGGCTGGGCAGGGTCATGGGGAAAGGCTCCGGCAAAAGAGCGCGATTATAGCGCAGCGGCACGCGCCGCCGGAGCCGGGCGCGTGCGCTTTTGGTCGATTCGGGGGTGGTCAGGCGGCGAGGGTTTCGATCAGCTGCTTGCTGAAGACCGGGATGTCGTCGGGCTTGCGGCTGCTGATCAGATGGCCGTCCTTGACCACCGGGCGGTCGACCCAATGGCCGCCGGCGTTGTTGATGTCGTCCTTGAGGGAGTTCCAGCTGGTCAGGGTACGGCCATTCACCAGTCCGGCGGAAACCAGCAGCCAGGCGCCGTGGCAGATCACCGCGATGGGCTTGCCGGCGTGGTCGGCGCGGCGCACCAGTTCCTGGGCCTTGGGCAGGCTGCGGATCTGGTCGGAGTTGATCACGCCGCCGGGCAGCAGCACGGCGTCGTATTCGTCGATGTGCGCCGTCTCGAAGGTGCCGTCGACCTTGAAGCTGTCGCCGGGCTTGTCATGGTTCCAGCCACGGACCATGTCTTTGTTGTCGGAAAGAATGCGAACCTTGGCCCCGGCCTGTTCCAGGGCACTGCGCGGGCCGGTCAGCTCCACCTGCTCGAAGCCGTCGGTAACCAGGATGGCGACAGTCTTGCCGTTGAGTGTCTGGGTCATGGCGAATCTCCCGTGTGGTCCTTTTGGGTGTAAAGATTCCGACACTGGCGCCGATGAAAGTTCAGTCTAAAACGCCGGTTTCAGAACGTTGCGCTCTGGGTAAACTGTGCGCCCCATCAACATTCAGCCTGCCGCCTTCTCATGTCCCAAGAACTTTCCGCCGAACAGATCCGTCAGGCCTTGCAGGGCATCAGTGTGCCGCCGCAGCCGCAGATCATGGTCGATCTGCAGATGGAGCAGTTGATGCCCAATCCGGACCTGAAGGCGATCGCCAAGCTGATCAGCCAGGATCCGGGTCTCTCCGGCGCGTTGTTGAAGCTGGTGAACTCGCCCTTCTTCGGGCTGGCCAACCGCATCACCTCGATCCAGCGCGCGGTGAACCTGCTGGGCAGCCGTTCGGTGATCAACCTGATCAATGCACAGTCGATCAAGGGCGAGATGAGCGACGACACCATCGTTACCCTCAACCGCTTCTGGGACACCGCGCAGGACGTGGCCATGAGCTGCCTGAACCTGGCCAAGCGCATCGGCTACGAGTCGGTGGACGAGGCCTATGCGCTGGGGCTGTTCCACAACTGCGGGATTCCGCTGATGCTCAAGCGCTTCCCGCACTACATGGCGGTGCTGGAGGAGGCCTACGCCAGCGCCAGTGACGAGCGCCGGGTGGTGGACACCGAGAACCGCGTGCTGAACACCAACCATGCGGTGGTCGGCTACTTCACCGCACGCTCCTGGCGCCTGCCGGAGCATGTCTGCGAGGCCATTGCCAACCACCACAATGCGTTGTCGATCTTCAGCGACGACAGCGTCCGCGATACCCAGCTGAAGAACCTGCTGGCGATCCTCAAGATGGCCGAGCACATCTGCGGCTCGCACCGCGTGCTGGGCAACCAGCCGGAAGATCACGAGTGGGACAGCATCCGCGCCAGGGTGCTGGATTACGTCGGGCTGTCGGAGTACGACTTCGAGAACCTCAAGGCCAGCATTCTCGAGCTGGGTGTGGGGCAAGGCACTTATTGACCGCTGTATAGGCTCTTCGTAGGAGCGAGCTTGCTCGCGAACGAAGTTTCCGGCAGCCCTGGCGTTGAGCGGTTCGCGAGCGGGCTCGCTCCTGCAAATCCGGCTGAGTCGTCAGAAATGAAAAAGCCGGGCATCTGCCCGGCTTTTTCGTGGAGCGGCGGCGATCAGTCGAGCATGTCGCGGAAGCGCTCGTCCTTCTTGTAGGCGATGGCCTGGCTGAAGCCCGGTACCTGTACGCCCTTGTCGCTGATCTCGATGGCCTGCTCATCGATCATGTCGTTGCCGAAGTTGTAGATGATGTCGAAACGGCCCTGGGTCGCGGCTTCGTCGTACTGGCGGGCGGCGGCGCGGGTGGCTTCGCGGCGGGTCTGGTAGTCGGCGAAGGCGGCATCGCCATGGCGCTTGCGCAGCATCTTCTCGGTGACGGCCGGGGACAGCAGCACGCCGGTGGCGTTGTTGCCGCCGAAGCCCTTGGAGTTGATGAAGCAGACTTCCAGATCGTCGCGGCGCACATCGGTGTTGGACAGGGCGATGTGGTCCTTGAAGACGTCGTCGGCGAACTTGTCCACGGTCTTGATGCCGGGGATCACGCCGTAGCGGAAGGTGCCCAGGGCGGAGATCAGCTGGTCGGCGCTGGCGGTGGCCAGGGAGTGGCCGACGAAGGCTTTTACCGCGGTGACGGGCCATTCGCTGATGCCGAAGGCGGTGGCGACGCGGTCGAGGATTTCCGATTCGGTGACGCGGTTGGCCGGGGTGCTGGAGCCGTGGGCGTGGACGAAGCTGTGCTGGCGCACGCTCTTTTCGCCGACGATCTGCGCGGCGGCGGCCACGGCCTTGGCCATGGTCAGGTAGTTGCCAGGGCCGGGGGCGGAGATGGACTTCTTGAAGCCGTCGGCGTTGATGAACACGTCCGGCACCGAGCCGTGGATCTCGGCGCCCAGCTCCAGGGCCAGCTCGTCATCCATCAGCACCACGTACTGCGCGGACTCGGCCAGGGTGAAGCCGCAGTTGTCGCCGAACGGGCGGCTGGCGCGGCGGAAGTCCACGTCGTCGCGGCCTTCGATGTGGCGCAGGCCTTCCTCGGTGGCCAGTGCGCCCATGGCGGCATAGCCCTCGATGATCTCGGAGGTGATCGGCGCCTCGGCATTGCCGACGATGGCCACGCGGGCCTGGCCGGTGGTGATGACGTCGATGCCTTTCTGCAGGTTATAGAGGAAGGTGGCGCAGGCGCCGGTGATGCTGCCGGTCATGCCGACGCTGCCCAGCACGTAGGCGTTGATGAAGTCGGTGGGCATGCTGTTGAAGCCCAGCGGCAGCTGCTTGGCCGACACGCGGTGGCCGCGCAGGCGCGATTGCAGCAGGCCACCGTAACCGTTCTCGTCCAGTTGGCTCATGATGCTGCTGGAGAACACGGCGATTTCGTCGGGCTGCACCTTGTCGCAGATGGTCTGCCAGTCGATGCCGACGGAGCGCACCGCGTCGGTGGCGGCGACCACGGACATCTGCAGGCCGCGCGGGTGGAAGCGCGAGTTGTACAGCTCGCTCGGTTCGAAGCCGGTGGGCAGCTGGCCGGCGGACTTCACCGGCAGCGCGCGATAGCTGTCGACCTTGAATTCGCAGCTGTCGTGCAGGGTGACGCGGACTTCGCCGCCTTCGAGTTCCTCCACCGACCAGTTGGCCGGCAGCGGCTCGGGCAGTTGCTTGCGCTGGGTGCTGAAGGTGACCGGGTTGCCGGCGGCACCGAGGGTGATGCTCTTGTGGCAGTGGGCGGCATCGACGTCGAGGTACTGCAGTTCGATGCGGCGGATCAGGGTGGACTGGCGGATCTGGTCGGCGAAGCGCTGTTCGATTTCGGCGAGGGTGAGGGTTTGGCCCTCGGCGTCGCGGTAGTGCCCGGCGTCGAACTTCACCAGCTTCATCATGACAGCGAGGCCGGCGAGGGTTTCCTGGCGAGCGGCGCTCTCCATGGATTCGAGGACGGTGCGGCGGAACCCGTGGTGGAACGAGCTGCGGCCCGCAGCGTTATACCCACCAAAACCAACGATGACCGGTAGTCGAGACATCTCTCGGAAACTCCTTCAGCAAGTCCATCTTGTGCGTTCGGGCGGTGATTGCCCAAGGCGGGGCGGCCCGATGGCACAAAGCCAGCGGTGGCTAGAGTGATTCGAATGCTTTAGCTGACGAGGATGATGACCGTCGAGTCACGCCAATGCCAGGATTTGGCGGAAGAAGACGACGAATTTCCGTACCGATGGAGCGAGAACTAGGGAAGGAGGGAGAACCGGGAGCCACGATGGGCTCCCGGGGATACTGCGGGTGTTGCTCAGCGGTACTCGATGCCAGCCTTTTTGGTGCTGACGCGGGTGCCGGACTTGCCTTCGGTGATGGCCACGATGTTTTCCAGCGAGCCGATCACCGCGTCCTTGCCGGTGTTGCGGGCGAACTCGATGGCCGCCATGACCTTCGGACCCATGGAGCCGGCGGCGAAGCCTAAGCGTTCCAGTTCGTCCGGGTGGGCCTGGGCGATGGCCTTCTGGGTCGGTTTGCCCCAGTCGATGTAGGCCGCGTCCACGTCGGTGGCGATGATCAGGATGTCGGCCGACAGTTCCTGGGCCAGCAGCGAGGAGCAGAGGTCCTTGTCGATCACCGCTTCGACGCCGGAGAGTTTCTTGCCGGCCTCGTCATACATGGTCGGGATGCCGCCGCCGCCCGCACAGATGACGATGGTGCCTTTCTCCAGCAGCCACTTGACCGGGCGGATCTCGAAGATGCGCTTCGGACGGGGGCTTGCGACCACGCGGCGGAATTTGTCGCCATCGGGCGCGATGCTCCAGCCTTTCTCCTTGGCCAGCGCTTCGGCTTCTTCCTTGGAGTAGACCGGGCCGATCGGCTTGGTCGGGTTCTGGAAGGCCGGGTCCTTGGCGTCGACCTCGACCTGGGTGAGGATGGTGGCGAACGGCACTTCGAACGGCAGCAGGTTGCCCATTTCCTGTTCGATCATGTAGCCGATCATGCCTTCGGTCTCGGCACCCAGGACGTCCAGCGGATACGGGGAGACCTTTTCATAGGCCGCGCCCTGCAGGGCCAGCAGGCCGACCTGCGGGCCGTTGCCGTGGGCGATCACCAGCTCGTTGCCCGGAGCGACCTTGGCGATCTGCTCGGCAGCGATCTTCACGTTGGCGCGCTGGTTGTCGGCAGTCATGGGCTCGCCACGACGCAGCAGGGCGTTGCCGCCCAATGCGACGACGATACGCATATTCATTACCTCCGAAAGAGTGGAAACGCCCCCGGACCGGCGACGGCGTCGCGGTCCGGGGACGGCTCGGCATTACATGTCGGCGAGGGTCGAAACGAGGATTGCCTTGATGGTGTGCATGCGGTTTTCCGCCTGCTCGAAGGCAATGTTGTACGGGGACTCGAAGACGTCTTCGGTGACTTCGATGCCGTTCTTCAGGTTCGGGTACTGCTCGGCGATCTGCTTGCCGACCTTGGTTTCGCTGTTGTGGAAGGCGGGCAGGCAGTGCATGAACTTCACGCGCGGGTTGCCGGCGGCCTTCATCATGTCCATGTTGACCTGGTAGGGCAGCAGTTCCTTGATGCGCTCGCCCCAGGCCTCCACCGGCTCACCCATGGAGACCCACACGTCGGTATGGATGAAGTCCACGCCCTTGACCGCCACTTTCGGGTCTTCGGTAATGGTGATGCGGGCGCCGCTCTCTTCAGCGAACTTCTTGCAGGCGGCGACGTGTTCGTCGGTCGGCCACAGTTCCTTGGGCGCGGCGATGCGTACGTCCATGCCCAGCTTGGCGCCAATCAGCAGCAGGGAGTTACCCATGTTGTTGCGGGCGTCGCCCAGATAGGCGTAGGCGATCTCGTGCAGCGGCTTGTCGCTGTGCTCGCGCATGGTCAGCACGTCGGCCAGCATCTGGGTCGGGTGGTATTCGTCGGTCAGGCCGTTGAACACCGGTACGCCGGCGTACTTGGCCAGTTCCTCGACGATCTCCTGCTTGAAGCCACGGTATTCGATGGCGTCGTACATGCGGCCGAGCACACGGGCGGTGTCCTTCATGCTCTCCTTGTGGCCGATCTGCGAGGAGTTCGGGTCGATGTAGGTGACGTTGGCGCCCTGGTCATAGGCGGCCACTTCGAAGGCGCAACGGGTACGGGTCGAGGTCTTTTCGAAGATCAGGGCGATGTTGTTGCCTTTGAGGTGTTGCTGCTCGGTGCCGGTGTACTTGGCGCGCTTGAGGTCACGGGACAGGTCGAGGAGGTAGCGCAGCTCGCGGGTGCTGTGGTGCATCAGGCTGAGCAGGTTACGGTTGTGCATGTTGAAAGCCATGATCTTTCTCCTTGGATGGAATTCTCGGCCTCGCCGCCGGCGTTAGCGGTTGGCGAGGTGGGCGGCCCTGTTCGGGCCGCCTGGCAGGGTTTTTGCGCTCAGTTCGAATCAGTAATCGACCGGATCACGGATGATCGGGCAGGTCATGCAGTGACCGCCGCCACGGCCCCGGCCCAGTTCGCCGGCGCTGATGGTGACGACTTCCACGCCAGCCTTGCGCAGCAGGGTGTTGGTGTAGGTGTTGCGGTCATAACCGACCACCACGCCCGGCTCCAGGCACACCACGTTGTTGCCGTCGTCCCACTGCTCGCGCTCGGCGGCGAAGCTGTTGCCGCCGGTTTCCACGACGCGCAGTTTCTTCAGGCCCAGCGACTCGGCGACGACGCTGATGAAGTCCTTCTCTTCGCGCTGGACGTTGATGCCGTAGGGGCTCTTCTCGTCCGGACGCAGGATGAAGGGCACGATTTCCTTGACCACTTCCGGGAAGACGGTGACCAGATCGCGGTCGCAGAAGGTGAAGACGGTGTCCAGGTGCATGGCGGCGCGGGACTTGGGCAGACCGGCGACGATGACTTTCTCGGCCGCGCCCTTGGCGAACAGGCTCTGGGCTACCTGGCCGATGGCCTGGCGGGAGGAACGCTCACCCATGCCGATCAGGACGACGCCGTTGCCGATCGGCATCACGTCGCCACCTTCCAGGGTGGACATGCCGTGGTCCTTGTCCGGATCGCCGTACCAGATTTCGAATTCGGCGTTGGTGAATTCCGGGTGGAACTTGTAGATGGCGGTGGTCAGCAGGGTTTCCTGACGTCGCGCCGGCCAGTACATCGGGTTCAGGGTCACGCCGCCGTAGATCCAGCAGGTGGTGTCACGGGTGAACTGGGTGTTGGGCAGCGGCGGCAGCAGGAAGCTGGAGTGGCCCAGGTATTGGCGGTACATCTTCAGCGCCTTGGCGCCTTCGCTGTCGGGGATGTCGTCAGCGGCCACGCCACCGATGAGGAATTCGGCCAGCTTGCGCGGCTCCAGGCTTTCCAGCCAGCCACGCAGTTCCTGGGTCAGACCTACGCCAACGCTGTCGTTGGTGATCTTGCGGTCGAGGATCCACTTCAGGGCCTCGGGATTCTGGACGGTCTCGGTCAGCAGGTTGTGCATTTCGAGGACGTCGATGCCACGCTCACGCATCTTGGTGACGAAATCGAAATGGTCACGCTTGGCCTGGTTTACCCAGATTACGTCGTCGAACAGCAACTCGTCGCAGTTGCTCGGGGTCAGGCGTTGGTGGGCGAGTCCAGGCGAGCAGACCATCACTTTGCGCAATTTGCCAGCTTCAGAATGAACGCCAAGTTTGGTTTTTTCCGTGCTCATGAGATGTCTCCAGGAGTTACAGAGTGAGGAAGCCGTCGTAGAGGCCGTAGGCCGCAATCAGTGCGCCGATGACGACGCCTGCGAAGATCAGCTTCTCGACATTGGTGAAGATGGGTTGGCCCACTTCATGTTTCGCCTTAGCGAAGAGGATGACGCCCGGCGCGTACAGCAGCGCCGACAGCAGCAGGTATTTCAGGCCACCGGCGTAGATCAGCCAGATGGCGTATATGACCGAGATACCGGCGATGATCAGGTCCTTGGAGCGGTCACCCGGGTCCTTGTCATAGGTCTCGCCTTTGACTGCCAGCAGCAGGGCGTAGGCCGCGGACCAGAAGTACGGGATCAGGATCATCGAGGTGGCCAGCAGCAGCATCTTGGTGTACGGGTCCATCCCGTCGGAGCTGCCCGAGGAGAAGAAGGTCACCACCAGGAAGATCTGCACGCAGATGTTGGTCAGCCACAGGGCGTTGGCCGGCACCTGGTTGGCGTTCTCCCGACGGAGGAACTCCGGCATGGTGTGGTCCTTGGCCGCGGCGAACATGATCTCGGCGCACAGCAGCACCCAGGAGAGCAGGGCACCCAGCAGGGAGATCAGCAGACCGACACTGATCAGCACCGCACCCCAGTGACCGACGACGTGCTCCAGTACCAGGGCCATCGACGGGTTCTGCAGCTTGGCCAGTTCCGGTTGGGTCATCACGCCCATGGACAGCACGTTCACCAGCACCAGCAGGAGCAGTACGGTGATGAAGCCGATCACAGTGGCCTTGCCGACGTCGGAACGTTTTTCCGCACGGGAGGAGAAGATGCTCGCGCCTTCGATGCCGATGAACACCCAGACGGTGACCAGCATCATGTTGCGCACCTGGTTCATCACGCTGCCCAGTTCCGGATTGCTCGCGCCCCAGATGTCAGCGGTGAAGATGTCCAGCTTGAAGGCGAACAGGCAGATCAGGATGAACAGGAACAGCGGAACGATCTTGGCGACGGTCGTGATGGTGTTGATGAACGCCGCCTCCTTGATCCCGCGCAGCACCAGGAAGTGCAGGGCCCACAGCAACACCGACGCGCAGATCACCGCCGCCAGGGTGTCGCCCTTGCCGAAGATCGGGAAGAAGTAGCCCAGGGTGCTGAATAGAAGAAGGAAGTAACCGACGTTGCCGAGCCAGGCGCTGATCCAGTAGCCCCAGGCTGAGGAGAAACCCATGTAGTCGCCGAAGCCGGCCTTGGCGTAGGCGTACACACCACCGTCGAGTTCAGGTTTGCGGTTGGCCAGGGTTTGGAAGACGAATGCCAGGGTCAGCATCCCGACCGCGGTGATGGCCCAACCGATAAGGATGGCGCCGACGTCAGCACTGGCGGCCATGTTTTGCGGGAGGGAGAAGATACCCCCGCCAATCATGGAACCGACGACCAGGGCAGTCAGCGCGCCGAGTTTTAATTTTTGGCTGCTTTCTTGCGACATTTAAGAATCTCCCTATAGGAAGTTGGAGAGTGTAGCTATTAGGCGCCGTCTGTCAGGGACACTCCCTGATGTAGGTCAATAGCTTGCTATCCAATGTATTGAGCGGTAGTCCAGCGCCGCTCACCCCGCAGACAAGATAGAAGGAAATTTCCGATAACGCCTGATTTAGAGAGGGTTTCGTGAAAATTTGATCGCGTTGTTGTGACCGCTTCGTGGCAGGTCTGGGGTGGGTCATTCAGGCAGGGCCTTGCTGGCGGCGGGCACTGGCCTTCCGGCGCGGCGGGGCTGGCGTAGGGCGGCTGGAACAATCGGATACAAGTGAAGGCCCCGGGATAGGGCCAGTGTCACGCAAAAGAGGGAATTGGCCGGGGCAGGATCGCTGCTCCCGGCGAAGCGCCGAAGGCGCCGGATGGCATGGAGGCCGAAGGACACCGCCGGGTTCGTGGCCCGGAGGGCGCGCCGCAAGCACGTGCAGCACGAAGCGATGCGCAGGGCGCACCGGCGAGTGAGCAGCAAGGGGTGTGCCAGTCCGCCAAGCCCCGATTTGCGGGCTTTGCCTGGGGAAATAGCCCGTCGAATAGGCGGATTCTTGCTCAGCCGTCGACGTCGTCGGCGGGATTCCCGCCACCGGAGAACAGCAGGCCGTGTTTGCGCAGCTTGTCGTGCAGGGTCTTGCGCGGCACTCCGAGGGCTTCGGCGAGGCTGCGCAACGAGTTGTGCGGACGGCTCATCTCGGCGGCGATCAATGAACGCTCGAAGGCTTCGACCTGTTCGTTCAAACCCGTGCCGACGGCGGCCGGCGTTGCCTGGGCGCCACTCTCGTCGAGCCCCAGGTCCAGTCCCAATGCATAGCGTTCCGCGGCGTTCTGCAGTTCGCGCACATTGCCCGGCCAGCCGTGGGCCAGCAGTTGCGCGCGTTGTGCGGAGTCCAGGGGGCGCGCAGTCAGGCCATGTCGCTGTGCGCCGCGCTCGGCGAAGTGCTGGAACAATAGAAGGATGTCGTCGCCGCGCTCGCGCAGCGGTGGTATGCGCAGGCTGGCGACGTTCAGGCGGTAATAAAGGTCGGCGCGGAAGCGGCCTTCGTCTGCGGCCAGGCGCAGGTCTTCCTTGGTCGCCGCGATGATGCGGATATCCAGCGGAATGAGCTGGTTGGAGCCCAGGCGTTCTACCGTGCGCTCCTGTAGAAGGCGCAGCAACTTGACCTGTACATCCAGGCTCATGCTTTCGATTTCATCGAGGAACAGCGTGCCGCCGTTGGCGTACTCGAACTTGCCGATGCGCCGCTTCTGCGCGCCGGTGAAGGCACCCTGCTCATGGCCGAACAGCTCGCTTTCCACCACCGATTCGGCCAGTGCGCCGGCATTGATGGCGACGAAGGGGCCGTCGCGGCGGTTGGACAGGTCATGCAGGGCGCGAGCGACCACCTCCTTGCCCGAGCCGGTCTCGCCGAGGATCAGCACGTCGGCCTGGATCGCCGCCAGCGAGGCGACCTGCTGCTGCAGGCGTTGCATGGGGGCGGACTGGCCGACCAGGCGGCCGCGCAATTCCTTCTGTTCGGACAGCGCCAGGCGCAGGCTGCGGTTCTCCAGCACCAGGCGGCGCACATCGAGGGCGCGGCGCACGCTGTCGAGCAGCGCATCGCTGGGAAAGGGCTTTTCCAGGAAATCGTAAGCGCCCGAGCGCATGGCCTTGACCGCCAGTGGGACGTCGCCGTGGCCGGTGACCAGGATCACCGGCAGCTCGGCGTCCTGGGCGTGCAACTGCTCCAGCAACTGCAGACCGTCGATGCCGGGCATGCGGATATCGCTGACGATCACGCCGGGCCAGTCGCGCGCCTGCTGCGTATCGAGCTGGCGCGCATCGGCCAGGGAGAGGACCTTGAAGCCAGCCAGGTCGAGGGTCTGGGACAGTGCCTGGCGCAGATGCGGATCGTCGTCGATCAATAGCACCTGGGTGGTGGAATCGAAGGGCGCGGCCAAACTCATGCGCGGGTTTCCTCCTGCGGCGTCGAAGTCACGCCGGGGATGCCCGGCAACAGGTGCAATTGTACGAGAGCGCCGCCCTCGGGGTGATTCCCCAATTCCAGGTGTCCGCCGAGAGTACGCAACAGGGTGTCGCAGATGGCCAGCCCGAGACCGAGCCCCTTGGCGCTGGTCTTGGTGGTGAAGAAGGGTTCGCGGGCGTGGGCCAGGGCCTGTTCGGAGAAACCGGGGCCGTTGTCGCGCAGGGACAGGATGATGCGCTCGGGCGTCTGCTCGGCGGTCAGCCAGATGCGTCGCGGCGGCGCTTTCTCGGCGAGCGCATCGAGGGCGTTGGACAACAGGTTGGAGAGAACCTGCCGCAGTCGCGTCTCGCCGGCCTGCACCCAGATCGCCGCATCCGGCAGGTCGCGCAGCAGCTCCACGTTCATCGCCTGCCGGCGCGGAGCGACCAGCGCCAGGGCATCGTTGATCGCCGGTTGCAGGGCGACGTTCTCCGGTGCGCGCCGTGCCCCGCGGGCATAGGCCTTGAGGTGGCCGATGATCGAGGACATGCGCCCGGTGAGTTCTCCGATCAGTTGCAGGTTGCCGCGCGCATCGTCGTAGCGCTCGTGATCGAGCAGTACGCGGGCGTTGTCGGCGTAGCTGCGGATCGCCGCCAGCGGTTGGTTGAGCTCATGGCTGATGCTGGCGGACATGGTGCCCAGGGCGGTGAGCTTGCCGGCTTGCACGACCTCGTCCTGGGCATGCATCAGCTCGCGCTGGGCCTGCTCACGGCTGCTGACTTCCTCCTGCAGGCGGCTGTTGGCATCTTCCAGCTCCTGGGTGCGTTCCTGCACGCGCAGCTCCAGTTCATGCTTGGCTTGCGCTTCCAGCTCGATGCGTTCGAGGTAGTGACGGCGGCTGATGGTCAGCAGCGACAGCAGCAGGAGCAGTGCGACGAGGGTGGCCGCGCCGATCAGCACGACGCTGCGCACCGGGCCGTCGACCTGGGTGCGCGGGGTATAGATGCTGACGGTCCAGCCGGTTTCCGGCAATTGGCGGCTCTGGCTGATCCAGCGGCGCTGGTCGATCTTCAGCGGTGCGGGATGCAGGACGGGGTAGGGGATGTTCTCGGCGATTTCGCGCTGCTTGGCCGGCGACAGCTCGCGGCTGGTATGGAAGCGCCAGGCCTTGTTGGACGACAGGATGACCACGCCGTCGGCATCCATCACCAGCAGCTGGTCGGGCGTGTTGCCCCACAGCTGTTCCATGTGTTCCAGGTCGACCTTCACCACCAGCACACCCAGCAGCGTATCCCCGTCGCGCACCTCGCTGGCGAAGAAGTAGCCGCGACGCTTGGAGGTGGTGCCCAGACCGAAGAAGCGCGCCGGGCGCCCCTGCATCGCTTCCTTATAGTAAGGACGGAACGAGAAGTTGCGGCCGACGAAGCTGTCGGGCTGGTCCCAGTTGGAGGCGGCACGGGTCAGGCCGTCTGGCTGCATCAGGTAGATGACGTCGGCGCCGGTGCGCCCGCGGATGCGCGCCAGTTCGAGATTGGCGGCGTTCTGTAAGGTCGGGTTGCCGGGAGACTGCAGCGCCGCTCGCAGGGTAGGCAGCTCACCGAGGATCGGTGGCAGATCCTCGTAGCGGCGCAGCGTGCCGAGCAGGTTGGCGACGTAGAGATCGAGGGTCTGCTGGTTCTGCTGGGCCAGTTGTTCGCTGTAGTAGCGCTCGGCGAAATGGTGCAGGGGCCAGAGCAGCGGTGCCAGCAACAGGGCGAGAAGAGCCAGCGAGCGCCAGCGGGTGAGGTGATGGTTCAAGTCGGCATACATCGTTTGGGGGCGTATTCGCTATGGATGCTACACCGATCAATGCCGGGCAGGTTGCATCCGGCGAACTGCTCAGCCCCTTGCGGCTCGCTCGCGGACAACTGTCTCTCGGGGCCTCAGTCGAAGAGTTCGGCGTCTGCCAGGCGGCGCCCTTCACGGTCCTTCCCGGACAGTATCGGCTCTGCGTCGAGGGGCCAGTCGATGGCGAGTTCCGGATCGTTCCAGGCGATGCAGCGCTCATGTTCCGGCGCCCAGAAATCCGTGGTCTTGTAGAGAAACTCGGCACTGTCGCTGAGCACCAGGAAGCCGTGGGCGAAGCCTTCGGGAATCCACATCTGCAACTTGTTCTCCTCGCTGAGAACCTGACCGACCCATTGACCAAAGGTTGGTGAGTTGCGGCGGATGTCCACGGCGACGTCGAATACCGTGCCCTGGACTACACGCACCAGTTTCCCCTGGGCCTGCTGGATCTGGTAGTGCAGCCCGCGCAGTACGCCACGGGCTGAGCGGGAATGGTTGTCCTGTACGAAATTGACCTTGCGGGCAATCGCTTGCTCGAATTTCTGCTGGTTGTAGCTTTCGAAGAAGAAGCCACGGCTGTCGCCGAAGACCTGAGGTTCGATCACCAGAACATCAGGAATGGCCAATGGAATGACTTTCATCGGTAGACCGTTTGAGTCAGAAGGCGCTGGAGATATAGACCGTACCCGCTTTTGGCCAATGGAGCGGCCAGGCGCTGCAGGTCTTCGGGGCTTATCCAGTCCTGGCGGAAGGCGATCTCTTCCGGGCACGCCACCTTGAGTCCTTGTCTGTGCTCCAGGGTTGCAATGAATTGGCCGGCCTCGAGCAAGGACTCATGGGTGCCGGTGTCCAGCCAAGCATAGCCGCGGCCCATGATTTCCACCGACAGATTGTCCTGCGCCAGGTAGGCACGATTGATATCGGTAATTTCCAGCTCGCCACGTGCAGAAGGGCGGAGGCCCTTGGCGATTTCGATGACACGCTGGTCGTAGAAATACAGCCCGGTCACCGCATAGTTGGATTTTGGCTGCGCGGGCTTTTCCTCCAGGCTGACGGCTTTGCCGCGCTGGTCGAACTCCACGACGCCGTAACGCTCGGGGTCATGCACGTGGTAAGCGAAAACGGTAGCGCCGCTTTCCCGTTGCGTGGCGTTGGCCAGGAGCTGCTGCAGGTCGTGACCATGGTAGATGTTATCGCCCAGTACCAAGGCGCTCAGGCTATCTCCCAGAAACTGCTCGCCGATCAGGAACGCCTGAGCCAGACCGTCTGGTGAGGCCTGCACGGCGTAGTGCAGCTCGATGCCCCACTGATTGCCGTTGCCCAGTAAACGCTTGAATTGGGGAGCGTCATGGGGGGTGGTGATGATCAGTATTTCTCGGATACCTGCGAGCATCAGAGTGCTGAGTGGGTAATAGACCATCGGTTTGTCGTAGACCGGCAGCAATTGCTTGGACACCGACAGTGTGGCCGGGTGTAGTCGGGTGCCTGCACCGCCGGCAAGGATGATGCCTTTGCGCTTCATGCGGATTTTTCTCCTGCCAGTTCAATCAGCATCCGCTTCACGTGAGTTTCCCAGGCAGGCAGGGTCAGACCGAAGGTCTCCCGCAATTTGCGGGTGTCGAGTCGAGAGTTGTGGGGACGCGTTGCCGGCAGTGGGTACTCCTGGGTCGGGATCGGCAGAACCTGCTCTGGCAAGGTGCGAAGTGGCAATCCCAGGCCGGCGGCCTGCTCGATCACGAAGCGCGCGTACCCGTGCCAGCTGATCGCGCCAGTCGCGGTCAGGTGATAGAGGCCGGCAAGTGATCGAGCATTAGGGCGATGGCGCAGTTGTGCGAACACCTGGGCGGTAACGTCGGCGATCAGCTCGGCACTGGTTGGTGCGCCGACCTGATCGGCAATCACGCGCAGTTCCTCGCGATCCGCTGCCAGGCGCAGCATTGTCCTGGCGAAGTTCGCACCGCGCGCGGCATAGACCCAGCTGGTGCGGAAGATCAGGTGGCGGCAACCGCTGGCGAGAATTGCCTGTTCACCTTCCAGCTTGGTCTGCCCATAAACGTTGAGCGGTCCGGTTGGATCGCCTTCACAAAAGGGCCGACTGCCGCTGCCGTCGAACACATAGTCGGTGGAATAGTGCACGAGCCAGGCATCCAGGTCGGCGGCAAGTTCAGCCAGCACTCCGACAGCCTCGGCATTCACCCGCCTTGCCCGGTCGATGTCGGCTTCCGCCTTGTCGACTGCGGTGTAGGCGGCCGCGTTCACGATGATCGCGGGGCGCTCTGTATTTATCAGGGCGCGCAGGCCCGCCAGGTTTTCCAGGTCGCCGCGCTGGCGATCGCAGACGATCAGCCTCCCCAGGGGGGCCAGGGCGCGCTGCAGCTCCCAGCCAACCTGGCCATTGGCGCCCAGGATCAGGATGTCGCTCACTTGTACTGCTTGTTCAGCCATTCCCGGTACGCTCCGCTGGCCACGTTCTCGACCCAGTCCTGATTATCCAGGTACCAGCGGACGGTCTTGGCAATTCCTGTCTCGAAGGTCTCCGCAGGTTTCCAGCCCAAGTCACGCTCCAGGCGCGTGGCATCGATGGCGTAGCGGCGATCGTGGCCGGGACGGTCTTTGACGAAGCGGATCTGTTCGCGGTAGCTGCGGCCATCGCTGCGCGGGGCTTCCTGGTCAAGCGTGTCGCAGATGCGGTGCACCACGTCCAGGTTGGACTTTTCGTTCCAGCCGCCCACGTTGTAAGTCTCGCCCACTAGCCCAGCCTCCAGCACGCGGCGAATTGCACTGCAGTGGTCCCTGACGTACAGCCAATCACGAATCTGCCGGCCGTCGCCGTAGATTGGCAGCGTCTCTCCGGCCAGGGCATTGCGGATCACCAGGGGGATGAGCTTCTCCGGAAAGTGGTACGGCCCGTAGTTGTTCGAGCAGTTGGTGGTCAGCACCGGCAGGCCGTAGGTGTGGTGGTAGGCGCGGACTAGGTGGTCGGAGGCCGCCTTGGATGCGGAGTAGGGACTGTTGGGCTGATAGGGGTGTTGTTCGGTGAACGCAGGTGCCCCAGGTTCGAGGGAACCGTAGACCTCGTCCGTGGAAACATGCAAGAAGCGGAAACCGGTCTTTTCCGCCGCGCTGAGAGTTCCCCAGTAGGCACGTACTGACTCAAGCAGGTGGAACGTCCCGACGATGTTCGTCTGTATGAAGTCCTCCGGCCCGCGGATCGAGCGATCGACGTGCGACTCCGCAGCGAAGTTGATTACGGCCCGTGGGCGGTGCTCGGCCAGCAGACGATCCACCAGTGCAGCGTCGCCGATATCGCCTGGCACGAAGGTATGGCGCGGGTTTCCTTCCAGACTCTGGAGGTTCTGCAGGTTGCCGGCATAGGTCAGTTTATCGAGGCTGACCACTGGTTCGTCATGGGCGGCGAACCAGTCCAGCACGAAATTGGCACCGATGAAGCCGGCGCTGCCGGTTACGAGGAGGGTCATGATGGATCCGATGGGCCGGGCCTGAGTGGTTCGGACATCTACATTCTGGCTGGATCGGAAGGGAGTGCAAGCGTTCCCGCTCCATAGGCCCCCGCCTTTCCTCGAGGGACTGGAAAGGCGGGGGCTATGGAGGGTTTGTGCATCAGGAGTAGGCCGCTGGTGCCCACGGTTTGCTTGAGGGCAGAACGGCGTGCGCTACAGCAGAACGTCTTGAGAGCGGAGTGCGGTGTTTACGTGGCAGCCACCTTGAAACTCGCTGATCAAACCATCCGCCTACACGTCCGTTCGGCGTTGGATATAGATGTGATCGACGATGTCTCCATCCGGGACATAACCGCTGACGGTTTCACGTAGCAGTTGCCGAACCTGAACGAAATCATCCGCCTCAACAGCCGCGAGCAATGCTTCCAGGCGCTCCTTGAGCACATCCCAGGAAAGGTATTCCTCATCGGCACGCATGATCATGGGGTGCTCGGTTGGCTGCACATTGTCGCCAATCAGGAGCTCTTCGTAGAGTTTCTCGCCCGGGCGCAATCCGGAAAACTCGATGGAGATATCCCCGTGCGGGTCGGACTCGGAGCGCACGCTAAGCCCCGACAACCTGATCATCTTCTCGGCCAGGTCGACAATCTTCACCGGGCTACCCATATCGAGCACGAACACGTCGCCGCCTTGCCCCATGGATCCTGCCTGAATTACCAGCTGCGCAGCTTCCGGAATGGTCATGAAGTAGCGTGTGATATTCGGGTGGGTAACAGTGACCGGCCCACCGCGCTTGATCTGCTCACGGAACAGCGGAATTACCGAGCCGGATGATCCCAACACATTGCCGAAACGCACCATGGTGAAACGGGTCTTGTTTACCTGGTGAACGCTACCGTCGCCATGCAATGCCGGTGCAGCTTCCCGGCTCAGCGCCTGCAGCACCATTTCCGCCAGCCGCTTGGTGCTGCCCATCACATTGGTCGGCCGCACCGCCTTGTCGGTCGAGATCAGCACGAAGTTCGCCACACCCGCCTTGATTGCCGACTGCGCGGTATACAGGGTGCCAAGCAGATTGTTCAGTACGCCCTCGGCGATGTTGTGCTCCACCATTGGCACATGTTTGTAGGCCGCCGCGTGATAAACAGTATTCACCTGCCAGGTTTTCAATACGTCTTGCAGTCGAACTGGATTGCGAATCGAGCCGAGTATCGGCACCAACTGGATTTTCAGCGATTCGCGAACGATGCGCCGTTCCAACTCGCTGTGAATGCTGTAGAGATTGAATTCGGAATGCTCGAACAGAATCAGCACCCGAGCCCCGGAAGACAGAATCTGCCTGCACAACTCCGAGCCGATCGAGCCGCCGGCTCCTGTAACCAGTACCGACTGCTTCTTGATGCAACGCTCGAACAACTCCTGTTGGGGCGGCACGGCATCGCGCCCGAGCAGGTCGGCAATATCGACTTCCTGCAGATCGTCGACCTTGACCTTGCCGCTGGCAAGGTCCACGACCCCCGGTACCGAACGGACATGCAGCGGATACGCTTCGAGCATTCCCAGCATTTCACGACGACGCACACGAGAGGCCGACGGAATAGCCAGGAGCACTTCGCTTGCCGCAGTCTCATCGATCAACTGCGCGATATGCTTGGGTTTGTATACCTGCAACCCAGCAATGACCCGTCCGGCTATGGATGAATCGTCATCGATAAATGCCACTGGCAACAGGGTGCGGCCCATGCGTAACGCAGCTACCAGCTGATTGCCCGCAGCTCCGGCGCCATAAATGGCGACGCGTATGCGCCCGTCACCTCGAGCGACATCAGTTCTTGTCCGAGGGTCGAACCAGTCACCCATGAAGAACTGGCGCATCGCCAGGCGTAAACCACCGAGCAGCACAAGGCTCAGCCACCAGTAGTTGAACACCATCGAACGCGGAACGCTCACCGGGCTTCCGCGGTACCAATAGACAACCAAGGACAGCAGCAGCGCCGAAAGCGAAACCGCCTTGGCAATGGCAACTAGCGCGTCGTTGCCCAGGTAACGCATCACCGCCCGGTACATGCCGAAACGAACGAAGAGCGGCAAAGCAATTAGCGGCGCGATAATGAACAACCATCCATGGCCATTGAAGGGGCGAACGGCATTGAATTCGCCCAGGCGAACGACGAAAGCCAGCCACAGGGCAATCCAGACCAGGAAGACATCGACAGTGACCTGGAGGATGCGCTTGTAGCGACGAGGTATCCGAAGCAAGCGCGTGCGTATTGAGTCAACTAATCCCAGCATGACAATATCTTATATAATTATATGGATTTTAATGCCGCACACGGTCGCCAGAGCCTTTTCCAACAATCGTTTGAATGATGAAGCTGAAGTAATTCCTCACGGACATTTGCTGGATCATTCTGGCATCGGTCTCCGCCAGAAGTTTGGGGGTGGACATATCGATCTCGTTTATCTGGGCCAGGCCGGTAATGCCTGGCCGGACGGCATAAATGCCCAGGGCTTCACGCTCGGCAATCAATTCATCCTGATTAAATAAATTAGGTCGCGGCCCGACAAGGCTCATGTCACCCTTCAGTACGTTCCACAATTGCGGCAGCTCATCGAGCTTGGTCTTGCGCAGAAAGCCTCCCAACTTCGTAATGGAGGAAGCTGATGCAAGATGGCTGGCAACAGAGGCGGTATCCACCTTCATGGTTCTGAACTTAATGAGGGTAAAAGGTTTTTTGGCTCGACCGACGCGCTCTTGTATAAATACCGGCGAACCAGTATCCAGTAAGCCAAGTACATAAATAACTAGCAAAATCGGAGATCCGACAATTAGTCCCAGTAGAGAAAAAACGAAATCAAAAAAGCGAATCATCAAGCACCCATTGAGTCCAATCCATTTAGAAACCTGGCAGAAGCCGATCCATGGTCTACACTCTACCTCGCTCTCCGGGCCTTACAACCCGCATCGCTCGAAGGAGCCCTATCTAGCGGCTGCAACGACGAGAGTATTCACCTCCCGCCTCCAGCAGTGCCTGGCGCGCCGACTTTTGGGGCTGCCATCCAAGCAGAGCCCGCGCCTTCGAGGCGTCAACTTGCAACGACTCGCACAATTGCGCATATAGGGCCTTCTTGCCAAGGAGGGTAGCCCCTATCGAGAGCAGGCGCATTGGTAGGGGGAAGAGCCGTGCCCGACGCCCCATCCCTTCTGCCAGAGTATGAACCAGCTCCGCAGTAGAGAGATCATCGCCATCCGCTGCCAGAAAAAGCTCCCCCGCCGCCGCCGGATGCACTGCGCATGTAGCGATCAAGTCAACCAGATTGTCCAGGGCGATCATGCTGCGCTGGTTGTTCAGGGCACTAAATGGCAGCGGTAAGCCCATCTTAACAATTCGCAGCAACCGGGCGAAGTTACCAGGCGCGTGCCCAGCATATACCAGGGGAGGGCGAATGATAGTCAGCTCCATGCTGTACTCGGCTGCAATCAATTGCAGTGCCTGCTCGGCTTCAAGTTTAGATTTCGCATAATCCGAATGTGGAGCGGGGGCCGTGTTTTCAACGAACGGCTCTGCACTCGTCGTAGCACCATTGACACCAATCGAACTCATGAACACGAAGCGACGAACTCCTGCCTTTGCCGCTTGCCGGGCAAGAATGACAGAAAGGTCGAGGTTAACCCTCCTGAAGCTGGCCGATGGATCACAAGCTTCGTCACTCAGTTGGTGAGCCCGCCCTGCAAGGTGGACAACGCAGTCCACCCCCTGAAGTGCCTTGTTCAGAAGCTTGGTATCAGACAGCTCGCCATGAAAGAAATTCAAACCAGTGCTGGGCTTGCTACGCCCAATTGCTCTGAGCTCATGTCCCTGTCCAAGCAAATAATTCGTTAGAGAACTCCCGATAAAGCCGGACGCCCCAGTAACAAGGATTTTTATTCTATTCACAAAAAACACGCTCGATGAAAATATTGCAAGATGTCAGTGGTACTTTCTAGAGTTTAACATTGCATATCTAATACAATAGAAAGCGGAGCGTATCAGAGAGAATCTCTCCATATTATGGTATATGTTCCAGAAGAAAGACAGCATCTTGAGCTTGTTTGACGATACAGAGCCTGAGACGATGCGGTAATCAGCTAATTCTCTTTGTATGCCTATAACACTATTTCCAGCTCGTAGCATTGAAAGCCATAGAGCATAATCCTCATGCCCGCATTTAGGGAAGCTAAGCTCTCCGAAGGCATTCCTATCATACATTAGCGTGAGGCACCCTATGGTATTCCCCTTGAGTAAACCTGAATAATTGTTACGCTCTGGAGGGTAAAAGCTACCAATTAGCTTGCCGTTAGCATCGATAACACTATATGCTGTGCAGGATATTACGGCGCCATTCTTTGTCATGCAATGCAATTGCTGGCTTAATTTATCCGGTCGCCACAAGTCATCTGCATCCAAGAACGCAATATATCGTCCTAGAGCCTGTCTTAATCCAAAATTTCTAGGTGCTGCAGGGCTGCCGCTATTCTTGTCGAGTCGGTGTAGTTTTATTCGAGACTCACTGCTATACCGCTCATGTATAAAATCGTAGGTGCCGTCGCTGGAACAGTCATCGACAATTATTAGTTCCCAGTCGGAGATTTCCTGATTTATGACAGAGTCTATAGCCATTCCAATATAACTAACAGAGTTATATGCCGGCATGATGATGGACACCAGAGCCATGCTCTCTCCCTACGCGGATTTTTTTACCAACTGCGGTTGCCAAAGAAATAAGTAAACCAGTAAAGGTAATAGTCCGCCGGTTAACAAAATAGTCAATGGGCTTGAGTTTAAAAGGTAGAAAATTGTTGGGACGAAAATAGAAAGTCTGATATTTATGGGCATGCTGGCCACCAGGCCATCGCAGATCTTAATCATGACCAAGATAATGAAAAAGTACAGAAAGCAACCCAGGCTGCCAAAATTTGCATAGCCATCGCCAATGAAATTCACATTCGCCCAGTCGCCATCGAAATAATAGTTTCCAATCAACTCCGGAGGCTGGATGCCGTAAGGATTTTCAAAAAAATATTTTAGGGCGCCATAGGATAGATACATGAGATTATTAGTAGAGAAATAATCCATGTAGTAAAGGCTCAGTACGGAGGGGGCAACTACCATTCGGTCGAATGTATATGGTGTAATCCGTCCTTGTCCTGATGTGAGGTCAATAGCCAGAATTAGGGTAAGTCCTGCTACAGCCAGTCCGATGAGTTTCAGTGCTGATAGTCGATTGCCGAATGTATAGAAGAAAATAATAAGGGCAGGTGCTATGAGTGCTGTTTTGTGGCCTGCCGCCATATATATTAAAGTAAATCCCAATAGGCCGACTAGCGCTGATAGGTATTGCCTTCTTAGTAGGCCGAAAACCAGTAGGACTGGCGAGGAAAATCCATATACCCAACCGGTAAGGTAGTTCAGAAGTGGTGCGGAGTACTCTTTGGCCAGAGCTCTTTTTGCGTATACTTCGTCTATCCCGACTAGGCTAATCTCTCCCTTGTAATATACTGAGAGATAAAGAATAAAACAGAGTAAAACGGAGCCAGGGAAAAGCCACCACCAGTCAGAAAAAGAAAAGAGACTTTTAACTTTTATGGTTGGCCAGTGGGAGTATAAAGAAAGAATTAAGGAGATGGTGATAAGTATAAAGAGCATTTCAGGTGAAAATATAATATTTTTCACCATGAAGCCAAGTAGAGTTGCTGGTGCGCACACCAATAATAAGAATAAGAGCGAGAAGAGCTTGTATATCGAGTTGATGGAATTATATTGGCCTAGCATCAATATAGAAGAAGCGCCTAGCCAAACACAGGTTACGGTAAGTATCGGCGTAGTGTTTTGATAGCCCGCCGAGAAGTAAAGACCAAAGTCAACGACTACGTAGCGATATAGTGCGTAAACTAGAAAAAGATAAGCGTATAGCAGTAGAAGCTTAATTAAAGTTCCTGTGCAATCACGGAGCGACATTGCCACATCCCTGAAGTAAAGAACGATAAGTCTGGATCATTTTTTTTGACTCGACCTCCCAGTTCAGGACGTCAAAGACTGCTCTTTTTCCATTGGTACCCATTTCCGTGCTTCGTTGAGGGTTTTCTAAAATCTCAAGCACCGCATCGGCAATGTTTTCTGGCGATTCTGGATCGACTAATATGCCACAGTCATATTTTTTGACTATTTCACGCCATAGCCTGAAGTCCGAAGCTATTAGAGGAATTCCGGCGGCCATATATTCAAAAAGCTTGTTCGGTTGGGCATTTATGTGATTGTTAGCCGGTAAAAAGGTAACCAGTCCGCAGCGTGCTCCGGATAAGAGTCGTGGGACATCATGCCTCTTCACTGGGCCGATAAAATCTACATGACGCCAGCCTTCTTCTAAGCTTAGCTCTTCCAAATGACCGCTTTCCTGAAAGAACCCCGCTAAGCGGAACCTCGCATGATCTTTCTCAGCATTAATGAGGTTGAGAGCACGAACAATGTTGTCGATGCCCCGAATTTTAGTTATGGCTCCTAGATATACAATATAGTTATTGTTCGTGCTGGAGGGAGAGGAGGCTGAACAGTCGAATTCACTTAGGGATGGATAGTTCTGTACCAGAACAGCCTTGTCAGAAGGGTAGCGTGACATTATGTCTGGTGTTGCAGCAAAGACCTTGTGGAAGAAGGGGAGGCATAGTTTTTCAAGAAAAACATAAGCGAATGAGATGGTTGAACGCAAAAAGCTAGGTATCCAGTATTTATCTTTGATGTCCTCTGGTACATTTTCATGCACGTCAAAAATAATACGAATTCCGCTCATGGATAAAGCACAAGCGACAAGCATAAGTTCAGGATCATGGAAGTGAACTACTTTCGGAGAGAGGCTTTTGGCGGTGCGATAAGCTTTGAAACCACTAACTAGAAATCTTAAGAATCGATTGTTAGGCTTTCCAAGGTCAACGATATTGTACTCGCTTCTCCCTTCGTCCCCGTGCCCGTCCGCAACCACCACTGTAACATCGAATTGGGGCTGTTTGCCTAGATCACGCGCTTGTTTGTGGAACACTCTTGTGTCTTCGCGAGAGTGAACTGTAGTCAATACAACGATTTTATCTTTATTCAACCCGCCATCCCCGCCTGGAAAAACTAAGTTTCTAAACTATGCACAGTCTAGATGATTAATGGTTGCGTAGCATCTCGTTGACTATATATTGGCTGGCTTCGCCTTTACCGTATAAGTCTGCCTTTTGAGGTGGGAGGGCTCTCGAAAAGTCAAAAAATGCATTTTCTATGTTTTCTGTCGAAGCCCCAACCAGTCGATTCCACCCCGTCTCAACTGTTTCCACCCACTCGGTTTCATCGCGTAAAGTAATGCATGGCTTGTTAAAGAAATAGGCTTCTTTCTGTAATCCGCCACTATCTGTCATGACGACATGACAATTATCGATCAGCCATATCATATTCAGATATCCTAGTGGCTCTATAAGGGTTAGCCCAGTTGTGTCGATCCCGGCAGTGGCGATGATCTTTTTTGTCCTTGGATGCAGCGGTAGTACTATCTGAATTTTTGAAGAAATTGATTTCAATGCGGAAATTATGCTCTTGAGTCTTTCCAGGTCATCCGTATTTTCGGCTCGGTGCAAAGTGCATAATACATATTCTCCTGAAAGTTTGACTTCTGCAGGTCTGCAAGATAAATTTCGGTAGAATATTGCGCCATCCAACATGACATCTCCGGAAATTGATGCTTCCGCTCCGCTACACCAACTGTCAATTCCTTCTTTTTGTAGGTTTTCATACGCAACTCTAGTCGGGCAAAATAGCTTTGAACTGATACGGTCAGTCAATATTCTATTGATCTCCTCCGGCATGTTCATGTTGTAACTCCGGAGGCCTGCTTCAATATGTGCAATCTTGATCTTTAATTTAGAGGCTGCGACGGCGCCTGCTAGTGTGGAGTTGGTATCGCCATATACCATGACCCAGTCTGGGGTCTCTTCACGTAAGATCTTTTCCACGCCCTCAATCATTCTTCCGGTCATGGCTCCATGTGTGTTGCCGCCAATCCCAAGATGATATGCAGGCTTGGGGATTTTCATTTCGCTAAAGAAAATTTCGCTCATATTTGCGTCATAATGCTGGCCGGTATGAACTATAATCTCTTCGATATTCGCGCCGGATGATGCTTGTTTGATTATTTCACGGCTTACCGATCCTGCCTTGATAAATTGAGGGCGCGCACCAAGTATTGTTAAGATTTTCATGGGGACTCCAAGTGTAAACTATAAATAAAAATAACTAATTAATGGGGTGTGTTTATAGTTGGCTGCGAATGTGCAGAAATACTATCCTCGCCGCCCCAGGCTGAAACGATAAGACATGACAAGATATATAAGATACAGTGCGGCATAGCTGACGCTATATGCTTGGAGTGCAAGCTTGTATTCTGAAATCCAAGCTAGGCATGCCAGTGTGACACCGAGCAAACCTATTTGCCATATCAGGTCAAGATGCTGCTTGTCTGCTATATAAACCATATAGCTCAATGGGCTTGCTATAAATCGCAATGCAAACATCGGAAGTAGCCAGATCGCAATCTTCCCTGCGTGGCTCCACTCTTGGCCAAATGCTAATATAAATAAGTTTTCACCTGATAGCACCATGGCGAAACAAAAAATAAGGGAGCCGAAAGTTAATGCGTAAAAGGTTTTGATGTACTCTTCTCGGCAGTCCCCGCGCTCGCGGTAGCTGCTAGCAGCATACCGAATAAAAACATCAAGCACTGACTTTCCAAGTAGGCCTATTGGTGCACCAAGTACTTTAATTGTCATTGCTAGTAGCCCTGCTATGTCGCTACCAAACCTTCCTGCAACAATTAAGACTGGTAGCTGAATGGCTGCTGTATTTATAAAGCTTGCAGGCAGGGAAAATATTGGGAACCTGCGGTGTTTCTTCCAGAAAATAATGGTATAGGCTAGTAGGTCAGATTTTTTAGGTAGATTACTCAGCGGAATTATGTATATTGCCAGAGCGAGCGAAAAAAACAGTCCTAGAAGCTGGGAAATCACTAGGGCGGCTGAGTTGGAAAACCACACGCCAGCTCCGATCTGAAATAGTGTGATTAAGCCGGTTTGAATAATTCGTATGTAAGAGAGTTTTCGGTACTCCCCTTCGGCTGCAGCCCAAGCCTGCCAGAGGTTGCTCGCTGCAAATAGAAAGGCAGTAGGCAGGCAAGTAGATACAAGTGTCGACGGGTATTTAGTTAGTAGGTTGGGAAATAAAATCGCCCCTATTAGTAAAGAGGCTGCCACTATGGCGCTGACAAGAGTTGTAGTGATAAGTACGGCAGCGACCGCAAGGCGGCGTGGTTGGCCATCCTCCTCAATCGCAAGTGTCATCTCAAAACGAAAAGTCAGAAACACGACCAACAGCATTACCAATCCCAGCCAGGCGGAAAAAATACCAAATTCGGCTGGCGCGAAAAGGCGAGTAATAACCAATGCTCCGAGCACGGGTATTGCCTGCGCTACAGCAGTGCCAGTAAGCACCGATATAACGCTTCTCCAATACTTATTCATTGGTAGAGCTCATTGCATATCCAATACAGTTTTTGCTTAAATTCTTGTCAAGAGAGTTCCTCTTTCTCCATACGAATCAGCGGAGAAAATGAATCTCATATTGCATCTGGCTATGCCGCGATCATTACTTGGGCAAAAGAGTACAGGGTGACGTTGCTCACCTTGCTAACGCCTGAATGATCTTTCGAATTACTGCCTCGCCCATGTACGGATGCATAGGTAGGCTCATCACCCTTTTCGCCATTTCGTCCCCAATAGGTAATCGTGCTGTCGTATCCGCTACTGCCGGTTGCTGATTCAGAGGGATAGGATAGTGCACCGCTGTTGGTATACCTGCTTCTCGTAGACGTTGCTGTACGCTATCGCGGTCGTCAACCTGAACGGTGTACTGTGCCCATGCACTTCTATTGTGTGCTTCTATGTAGGCTCCCCAAACCACTGAGTCTTGCTGTTTACCTGAGTTTCCAGCTTCAAAACGGTAGGGAGGGTATGCTTCGCTATACTTCTGGGCGACCTGATTGCGCAGGTCAATCTCTTCAGCAAGAATCTCCAGCTTGGGCAGTAAAATAGCAGCCTGCAACGTATCCAATCTGCTATTTACGCCCACGCGAATGTGGTGGTAACGACGATCCTGACCATGACGGGCGATCTGGCGTATGACTTTTGCCAACTCCTCGTCATTGGTGAAGATCGCTCCACCGTCGCCATAGCAACCCAAAGGTTTGCTGGGGAAGAAGCTGGTGCAGGCTATGGTACTGAGGTTGCAAGAGCGCTTTCCCTTATAGGTTGCCCCGAAGCTCTGCGCTGCATCTTCGATTACTGGAATTCCATGTTTAGCAGCGATGGCATTGATTGCATCGAAGTCCGCACACTGACCATATAGCGATACCGGGATAATCGCCTTGGTGCGTGGAGTAATGGCGGATTCCAGAAGATTGGGGTCAAGGTTGTATGTGCGTGGGTCTATATCCACGTAGACAGGCTTTGCACCTAAAAGAGCCACGGTTTCTGCCGTGGCTATATAAGTGAACCCGGGAGTAATGACTTCATCGCCAACGCCGATCCCTAGAGCCATCTGTGCAATCTGCAGGGCGTCGGTGCCGTTAGCACAAGTAATGCAGTATTTGGCTCCAGTGAAGGCGGCAAGCTTTTCCTCTAACTCCGTCACTTCCGGGCCGAGGATATATTGCCCATGAGCCAGAACCCGCTGAATGCCGGCATCAATCTTGTCCTTGATACGGGCTTGCTGAACTTTCAGGTCGATGAATTCAATCATTTACTGCACATCCAATTTATTCAGTCCCTTGCCGCTCAATACATAGCATGAACCCGTGTGCGGACAGACCGCCTGTCCTTCACCTTGAACCGGCAACTCCAGTTGCTCGCCAAACTCGCTCATCCAGCCGACTTGGCGCGCCGGTACTCCGACCATTAGCGCATAAGCAGGTACATCCTTGTTGATCACCGCACCTGCCCCGACAAATGCGAACTCGCCAATGGTCACGCCACAAACGATGGTGCAATTAGCGCCAAGGGTGGCGCCGCGCTTTACCAAAGTGTCCCGGTATTGACTCTTGCGCTCGATTAAAGAACGCGGGTTGTAGACGTTGGTGAAGACCATACTTGGGCCACAGAACACACCCTCTTCAAGGGTGACGTTGTCATAGACGGAGACGTTGTTCTGCACTTTGCAATGATCGCCAATTACCACCTTATTGCCGACAAATACGTTCTGGCCGAGAGAGACGCCCTTGCCAATGCGAGCGCCGCTACAAACGTGAACGAAGTGCCATACCCGCGAATTATCGCCGATCTGTGCGCCATCATCGATGATGGCAGAAGGATGTACCTGATAGCTCATGAGGACCTCAGCGATTCAGGTTCTTGAGGAACGGGTGGCCTTCATCGTTCTGTACGTCAGCGATCGCGGAGGAGCGAATGGTGTTGACGGTCTCCACGCAATGACGCGCATCCTCGATGCCATAGCCTCGTCCTGCGAGGATTTCCTGGTAGCTGGTGGTATGCAGATCCGTGAAGCCTTCCGAGAATTCCATTTCTTCACCATTGACAGTGATGGAGCGGTAAGTGGGCTTCTTTCCTTTTACCGAGTCAGGCAGATCATTGGCATCGATAGATAGGAACCAGCGGACCCGGGCCTTTTCGTATTCGAGATAACCGGCCGCCTTGTTCTCTGCGGTGAAGTGCACCACGTTGCGTTGCAACTTGCCGAAGATGAAGTGCAACATATCGTAGAAGTGCACGCCGATATTGGTTGCGACGCCGAAGGATTTGCGCGGATCGCCCTTCCAGCTCTCCATGTACCACTTGCCACGACTGGTGATGTAAGTCAGCTCCACATCGTACTTATGGCTGGCGTTTTCGCGGGCTACCTTGTTCTTCAGGTCGAGAATCGCCTGGTGGTGGCGCAGTTGCAGAATGTTGTAGACGCGCTTGCCGGTTTCTTGCTCGATCAACGCCAGTTCATCCAGGATTTCAGGCGTTGGAACCAGAGGTTTTTCGCAAATCACATCACAGCCCAGACGCAGGCCTGCGGCGATATGGGCATGGTGCAGATAATTGGGTGTACAGATCGAAACATAATCAAGCGCAGTTGCCGGATCGCGTTTGATGCGGTGGGCATGCTCCAGAAAACGCTCGAGCTCGGTAAAAAACTCACTTTGCGGCGAAATGCTGTCGATGATGCCGACCGAGTCGTTAATGTCGTAAGCAGAAACCAGCACGTTGCCGGTGTCCTTGATGGCGCGCATGTGGCGGGGGGCGATGTAGCCGGCCGCACCGATCAGGGCGAAATTTTTCATGGGTATTCCTTTCGAGTCGAGCGCCCTGCAAGGCAGTTGGACCTTGCAGTGCAGGAGTTGCTTGACGACAAATCAGGCCTTGATGATGTGCTCGGCCGGAGCCCGGTATTTACCACGGCTGTCGATGACCAGTCGGGCATGCTGCTTGATCAGTTCATAGTCGAACTTGTCGTGATCGGTGGCCAGTATCACGGCGTCAAAGCTGGCCAGGTTTTCGGCAGTCAATGCCTCGCTGCTCAGCTCGAAATGGTGTTCGCGCATTTTCGGGAAGACGGGCACATGCGGGTCGCTGTAGGCGACAAGACCCCCTTTCTCCTCAATCAACTCCATGATTTCCACCGATGGCGATTCCCGCATGTCATCGACGTTCTTCTTGTAGGCGATGCCTAGCACTAGAACACGGCTTCCCTTTAGCGCCTTGCCACTATCATTAAGCCCATCCATCAGCTTGCTAAGGACATACTCCGGCATTGCCCGATTGACCTCGCCAGAAAGCTCAATGAAGCGGGTATGCAGCCCATATTCACGAGCCTTCCACGTCAGGTAGAACGGATCGATGGGAATGCAATGGCCGCCCAGTCCTGGGCCGGGATAGTAGGCAGTGAAGCCGAACGGCTTGGTGGCGGCAGCATCTACCACCTCGAAGATATCAATACCCATCCGATCGGCCACAATCTTCATTTCATTGACCAGGCCGATATTGACTGCCCTGTGGATGTTCTCCAGCAGCTTGGTCATTTCTGCAGCTTTGGTCGAGCTGACTGGCACCACTTGATCGATGGCTTGCTCATAGAGAGCAATGCCAACCTCAAGGCACGCAGATGTATGTCCACCTATGACTTTTGGAATGGTGCGGGTTTCAAAGTTTGGGTTGCCCGGGTCTTCTCGCTCAGGCGAATACACGAGGAAAATATTTTCCCCTACCACCAAGCCACCCTCTTGTACGCGCGGCAAGAGTTCCTCTTCCGTAGTACCAGGATAGGTGGTGCTCTCAAGTGAGACGACCTGGCCTGCACGCAAATATGGCTTGATTGCATCGGTCGTATTGATCACAAAACTCATGTCCGGCTCACGGTATTTGTTCAGCGGCGTCGGAACACAGAGAATCAAAGCATCGCACTCGGCAACACGGCTGAAGTCGCTAGTCGCGGAAAATCCACTTGCTCGGGCTGCACAAATTTTCTCGGCTGGTATGTGCTCAATATAGCTCTCGCCCGAATTGAGCTTGGCTACTTTGCTTTCATCAATGTCGATGCCGAGTACATGGAAGCCAATTGCGTTGTAACGCAGCATCAGTGGCAAGCCAACGTAACCCATGCCAACTATGCCGATGACGGAGTCCTTGGACTTGAGGTGCTCAATTGTTGATTTATACATGTGTTAAAGTCTATTTAATATAATGGTAGAAAATTGCTTATCGGAGAAGGTCGAAACGATGCGTTCACCTTGAAGAACCGAATGATTGGCATCGTAATCAATATTCTTTCGCAGTTCGTCTAAGTAATATGGTGCGAATAAGCGCAACAAGCACTCCAAGCATACCGCCCAAGACCAATCCCAGTGCCACAATAAGTGCTTTCTTAGGTTTGATCGGGGTCTGTGCTACTTCCGCACTGCTGTCCAAGGTGTACACCGAAACGTTGTCCGGATTCACGTCCACGCCGCGGAGAAACGCCATTTGATTTTCCAGTCCGCGTAATTCGGGGATGAAAGGGTCATCATTCTTGCGCTTCTCCAGCACGGCCAACTCGGCACCTATGGCCTTGGCGCCGCGCATGTACATCAGGTTGCCATCCAGGAACTGAGCCAGATCGCCGTCGGAGGAGGTCTTGCCTGCCGTAACCTGGGGCGCTCCCATGCCAACGGTCTCGGCGACTTGTTGGGCCTCGCGTAAACGAACAATGCGATCTTCTCGGCGTTTCTGTGCACTGGCGCGTAGCACTTCGATCTGCCGCTCGATGGATTGCGCCTTGGTGCCGATCTCGGTCAACAGGTTGGCCTTCATATCGGCCTCGGTCTTCTCCTCCACCATGCTCACATAGCGGTTGGCCCAGTCAGCGGCGGTTTGCGGATCTTCATGTTGCACTGTGACAGTGAAGTAGTCGGGGTTGTTCTTGGCGTCCGGCGCCTTTACCACCAGCAGTTCGTTGAATCGGAGCCATAGCCGATCCTGAGCCTCATTTGCTACGGCCTCCTTCAAGCTGGGCAGATAAGCTTTCTGGAATAGTTCTCGCTTGACGCCGTCGGACAGCAGATTGAGCTTGAATACCCGATAAACATCTCCGACTTTGTACTCATCCAGGTTGGCTTCGCGTCGCCCCAGGTTGTAGCCGGCGATATCGCTCAGTCGCGGAGGCAACACCCCAGCGCTGGCCTCAAAGGTCGGCTTGCTGAGAAAAGCAAAAGCGGCAGCGCAGGCCACAGCAATGGCGGAAATGGCGGCAATAAGCCACTTCTGCGCCCAGAGCCCTTGGAATAACTCGATCAGATCGATCTCATCGCGCTGGTTGCTTTGGTTGGCCGGGGAATCGAGGTTCAACTTTGGCTCCGCTTCTTATAGGTATTGGCTCTGGCCACGGGCGTATCCCTTTGGGGTTTGTAGCCGACCGGGCTGGAACACAGGGTTAACGAGCGAGGCACTCTGCGGTGCCGCTGCGTCCCGCAACAAATGGGGACTCTCAAGGTATTTCAACCTCCACGACGCGACTTTCCGAGATGTACCGGTGTCGCTGTGCTTCTGCCAGCGCCTGCTTGGCCGCCGGACCTCCATGTACGATTCGTCGCTCTGGCGCCCAAGGGCGCTTGCCGGCAACGAAGCAAATAAATCCATTCTGATCCGCGTGAGCGGGCCACATATGATATGAACTTGCGCACAATTGTCATAGCACTGCCTGTCCATTTCCACGCAGAGGCTCTGGCTGCCGGCGAACCGGCGCTGCGCCTGGTGTCTGACGAGTGGGTGGGGAAGCTCACATCACCGCCGGTGATCATGAGGCTTGGCTGGTTGCTTTGACCTCGATTGGGTCAAAAAATGCGACGGGACGATGGCGGTGCCCGTTGAAGCGCCTCAGGGGGCAGCAATCTGCGAGCGTCAAGCAGAAAACACAAAGGCCCGCTGCGAGGCGGGCCTTTGTGTTTGGATCGGATGGTGCCGGCACCAGGAATCGAACCCGGGACCTACTGATTACAAGTCAGTTGCTCTACCAGCTGAGCTATACCGGCAAGGAGGGCCGCCATTATAGCGGCGCGGACTGGGGTGTAAACCACTGATTTTGCAGTGTGATGCAGCGCCCGATCAGTGTCCGCCCGCCGTGGCCGCGCCGGGTTTTGCGCCGAAGGGCGGCTTGGCCAGGCAGATGACCACCAGCATGGCGAGGAACAGCCAGCCGAGCAGGGTGAAGTAATCGATGGTCGACATCATGTAGGCCTGGCTCTCCACCATGCGCTCCAGCAGCGAAGCGCTGTGTTGGCCGGGGCCGCCGAGCTGATCGAGGGTCGCCTGGGTAGCCGGGTCGTACGGGCTGAGGTTTTCGGTCAGGTAGGCGTGGTGCATGGTGGCGCGGCGGTTCCACAGCCAGGTGGTCAGGGAGGCGGCGAAGCTGCCGGCCAGGGTGCGCAGGAAGGTGGCCAGGCCCGAGCCGTCGGCGATCTGGTCGGGCGGCAGGTCCGAGAGCAGGATGCTGAGGATCGGCATGAAGAAGAACGCCACGCCGAAGCCCATGAACATCTGCACCAGGGCGACGCGGGCGTAATCGACCTCGGTGGTGAAGTCTGCCCGCATGAAGCAGGTTGCGGCCATCGTCAGGAACGCAAGGCTGGCGACCACGCGCAGGTCGAAGCTTTGCGCGTAGCGTCCGACGATCGGCGAGAGGAAGATCGGCAGGATGCCGATAGGTGCGGCTGCCAGGCCCGCCCAGGTGGCGGTGTAGCCCATCTGGGTCTGCAGCCACAGCGGCAGCAGCAGGCCCATGCCGAAGAAGCCGGCGTAGCCGCCGACCAGGGCCAGGGTTCCGACGGTGAAGTTGCGGTGCACGAACAGTCGCAGATTGACGATCGGGTGACGGTCGGTCAGCTCCCAGATCACGAACACGGCCAGGGCGATCACCGCGACCACCGTGCCGCCGATGATGAAGTTGGATTCGAACCAGTCCAGGTCATTGCCCTTGTCGAGCACGATCTGCAGGGCGCCGACGCCCAGCACCAGCATCGCCAGCCCCATGTAGTCCATCGGCGCGTGCTTGATCACCACTGGGCGCTCGCGCAGTTGCTGGTAGACCACCATGGCGGCGAACAGGCCGATGGGCACGTTGATGAAGAAGATCCACGGCCAGCTGTAGCTGTCGGTGATCCAGCCGCCGAGGATCGGCCCGGCGATGGGGGCGACCACCGTCACCATGGCCAGTAGCGCCAGTGCCATCCCGCGTTTGGCGGGAGGGTAGATGGAGATCAGCAGGGTTTGGGTGATCGGGTAGAGCGGCCCGGCGACGAAGCCCTGCAGGGCGCGAAAGCCCACCAGCATGCCCATCTGCTGCGCAACGCCGCAGAGGAAGGAGGCGATCACGAACAGCAGGGTGGCGGCGATGAACAGCCGTACCTCCCCGACTTTCCGGCTGAGCCAGCCGGTCAGCGGCAGGGCGATGGCGTTGCTCACCGCGAAGGAGGTGATCACCCAGGTGCCCTGCTCGGAGCTGACGCCCAGGTTGCCGGAGATGGTCGGCAGCGCCACGTTGGCGATGGTGGTGTCCAGCACCTGCATGAAGGTCGCCAGTGACAGGCCGATGGTGGCCATCACCAGGCTGGGCGGGGAGAAACTGCTGTTCTGGCTCATGGCGTCGGGGGCATCAGCGCTGCGCGGTGCGATGGGTGGCGTCGGCCAGGTTGGCGTGGATCAGCTGTTCGATCAGTTGGTCGGCGGAGGCCAACTGCTGCTGATAGACGTCGGTGGAGAACAGCGCTTCGCGCGGTGACTGCTGGGCCAGGGCAGGGCCGCTCTGGTCGTGCAGGTTGACGTTGACGCTCATCGACAGGCCGATGCGCAGCGGGTGCTTGGCCAGCTCGTCCGGGCTGATGCGGATGCGCACAGGCACGCGCTGGACGATCTTGATCCAGTTGCCGGTGGCGTTCTGCGCCGGCAGCAGGGAGAAGGCGCTGCCGGTGCCGACGCCGAGGCTGTCGACGGTGCCGGAGTACTTCACTTCGCTGCCATAGAGGTCGGAGTGAATTTCCACCGGTTGGCCGATGCGCATGTGCTTGAGCTGGGTTTCCTTGAAGTTGGCGTCGATCCACACCTGGTCCAGGGGAATCACCGCCATCAGCGCGGCGCCCGGCTGCACGCGCTGGCCGACCTGCACGGTGCGCTTGGCGACGTAGCCGGTGACCGGCGCGACGATCACCGCGCGGGCGTCGTCCAGGTAAGCCTGGCGCAGCTTGGCGGCGGCGGCCTTGACGTCCGGATGGGAGGCGATGACGGTGTCGTCGATCAGCGCGCGGTTGGTGTCCAGCTGTTGCTCGGCGCTGGTCAGCGAGCTGCGCGCGGTGTCCAGGGCGTCGCGGGCGTGGGCCAGCTCCTCCTGGGAAATGGCGCCGTCGTTGGCGAGATTCTGCCGGCGCTTGAAGTCCGCTTCGGCCTTGGCCAGGGCGACCTTCTTCGCCGCCACGTCGGCCTTGTAGCCGTCGACGTTGCTGAACAGGCCGCGCACCTGACGCACGGTGCGCGCGAGGTTGGCTTCGGCCTGCTGCAGGGCGATGTCGGCATCGCTCGGGTCGAACTTCACCAGTACCTGGCCCTTCTGCACCAGGTCGCCGTCATCGGCGCCGATGCTGACCACGGTGCCGGTGATCTGCGGGGTGATCTGTACGACGTTGCCGTTCACGTAGGCGTCTTCGGTGTCCTCGTGCCAGCGGCCGTAAATGATCTGCCAGGCCACGCTCGCAAGGCCGGCCAGTACGACGACGGCGAGCAGGATCAGCAGCCAGCGCTTGCGCTTGGGATTGCCGTTCGGGATTTCTTGAGTGGGGGTGCTCATGTCGGGTGCCTCGTTCAATGCGCGGCGGCCGCGTTCGCCTGGGCGAGCGGGGCGGGAGTGGAGGTGGTATCGGGCTGGTAGCCGCCGCCCAGGGCCTGGACGAGCTGGACCGAGAGATCGATGCGTTGGGCGTCCAGATTGGCCAGTTGGCGTTCGGCCACCAGCAACTGCTGCTGCACGCTGAGGGCGTCGAGGTAGTTGCCGACGCCTTCGCCGTAGCGGCGCATGGCCAGATCGAAGTTGGACTTGGCGATGTCCCGGGCTTCGCGCTGGTCGGCGATCTGCTGCTCCAGCGAGCGCAGCCGGCCGAGGTCGTCGGTGACTTCGCCGAGGGCGTTGACCAGGGTCTTGTTGTACTGGGCGACGGCCAGGTCATAGTCGGCGTCTTTCCCGGCGAGGTTCGCGCGCAGGCGGCCGCCGTCGAAAATCGGCAGGGAAATCGCCGGGGCGATCTGGAAGAAGCGGCTCGGCGCCTTCAGCACGTCCTCGGTATGCATCGCGGCCAGGCCGACCATCGCCCCCAGGTTGAGGTTCGGATAGAACTCGGTCTTGGCCGACTGGATGTCCTTGGCGCTCGCCTCGACGCGCCAGCGCGCGGCGACGATGTCCGGGCGGCGCCCGAGCAGCTCGGCAGGCAGGTTCGAGGGCAGCGCCAGCGCGCCAGGCTTCAGTACCTGCGGGCGTTGCAGGCTCTGCCCGCGGTCCGGGCCCTGGCCCAGCAGCACGGCCAGGGCGATGCGGTCGCTGGCGATTTCCTGTTCCGCAGCGGCCAGTTGCTGTTTCGCGCTGGCGACCTGGGTCTGCGTCTGCTGCAGCTGGACCTTGCTGTCCAGGCCGGCGTCCATGCGCTTCTGGCTGAGCTGGTAGAGGTGCTGCGAGCGCTCCAGCTCGTCACGGGCCAGGTCGCGGACGACGAAGGCGTGGGCCAGGTTGCTGTAGGCGCGGGCGACGTTGGTGGAGAGTGTGATCGACGCGGCCTGGCGGTCGACTTCGGCGGCGTTGGCCTGGCCCAGGGCCGCTTCCCAGGCGGCGCGCTTGCCGCCCCACAGGTCCAGGTCATAGCTGAAGCTCAGCGACAGGTACTTCACTGCCGAATAACGCCCCCCCATCGGGGCGGGGAGCACGCTTTCGGGGGCGCGGATGCCGGCGTAGCTGGCGGTGCCCTTCACGCTGGGCAGGCGGTCGGCGTCCTGCGCCTGGGCGGCGGCGATGGCCTGGCGCGCGCGGGCGCTGGCGATGTCCAGGTCCGGCGTGCCGCGCAGGGCTTCGTCGATCAGACTGTCCAGTTGCGGATCGCCCAGACTGGTCCACCAGCGCTGGCTGGGCCAGGCGGCGGGGGACAATGCTGTGCCATCGAGTGTGGTTCCTGCTTTCAGACTGGCCGGATCGGTGGCCTGGCCGCTGGGCAGCAGTCCCGACGAGCTGACGCAACCCGCCAGACTCAGCGCCGCGCCAAGCACGCAGGTCGGCAGGCGGGCGATGCGCAAGGGCGTCATGCTCTGTTCTCCTGCGCTCGGTCGATGGGTAGCACGCCGTGGGCATGCAGGATCTTGTCGAGCAGGCTGGTCAGAGTGTGCAGTTCTTCGCGGGAAAGACTGCCGACCAACTCGTTCATCGCCGCCGCGGCGATCTGCGGGGACTGGGCATGCACTGCCTGGCCGGCCGCGCTGAGGTGCAGGCGTACGCTGCGCCGATCGTTCTGGCAGGGCTGGCGGACCAGCAGGTCCTTGCGCTCCAGGCGATCGAGCATGCGCGTCATCGAGCCGCTGTCGATGGAGAGTTCGCGACACAGCTCGGCCGGGGTATTGGCGCGGTCGTGGCCAATGAAGAACAGCACCTTGAACTGGGCCGCGGTGATGTCCAGGTGTGCCAGGTGCTTGTCCAGCAGGCGGTCCTTGAGAAGCGCGCTGGCTCCCAGGAGATGGCCGATGGAGCCCTTGAAGGGAAAATCCGCGACGTCGTAGTGATTCATGGCAAGACTAATAGCTGTCTAGGCAGGGATATATTTCGAAATATTACTGCTTAGGCAGGGATTGACAAGAGAGAATTGTCGCTGCCATGGAACAATCAATTCCATGAATCGAAATTGATCTGCTTGGAGCAACAAGTTCTATCAGGACTGGACGTCTAGAACGGGGCCTTATGCACAGTGCCCGGCGTTTTGCTGAAGAAATTGAATATTCATTGTGAGGTCCATCACGGCTTTTTCTAATTGCTTGTTTTTAAAGAATTTAAGAAGAAGTTCGGAAAATGGCCAAAGCGCCCCGGTGCCCTCTGGGCTGGGCTTGAGCGCGATTTTTCTCGAGGATTTCAACAGAGTTATCCACAGTCGCTGTGGATGGATGGCTGGAACGCCCGTCTCAGGTGCGTTCCGCGAGCAGGAGCAGATTGCGGGGTGTCATGCGCGGCTCGCAGAAGCCGCCGAGGGTGACCTTATAGCCGCGCTCCTGGAGAAAGAGCGCTCGATCCAGCAGCAGCCACAGTTCCAGTGGGCGACGGAACAGCCCGCGCAACAGTTCCAGGTTGCGCACCACGGCCAGGCGCTTCCAGCCCTGCGCCTCCAGGTCCGACCAGTCGCGTTCGGTGGGGGAGGGCAAGCCTTTCAGCGCGGCCAGGTCGCGGCAGTAGTCTGAGAACGGCTTGTCGAGCCAGGTCGGTGGGACCGAGGGGACCGGCAGGTAGTCGTCGGTCCCCCGCAGATCCCGTTGCAGCAGGTCGAAGGCCAGGCGGCGCGCCATCGAGCTGTCGCGCTGCCGGCGTACGCGCGCGCCGGCGGTGACGGTTTCGGCCAGCGGCAGGCGCAGGTCGTCCCGCGACAGCAGCAGTGTCGAGCCTTGTGCAGCGCCGGAGAGGGGTTGGTAGTTGTCGCTGTCGATGCGGTTATAACAGCAGGGCGCGACGGCCAGTTGGCGGCAGCCGCGCTCGCTGGCCAGTTGCAGCAGCCGAACGTGCAGGTCGCCGCAGGCGTGCAGGGCCACTGCCGTCTGCTCGCTTTCCAGGTGCTCGGCGGCATTGGCGGCAAGCACATCCTGCTGGCAGTGGATGGCCTGCAGCTCCAGTCGGTCGCTCAGGCGCTGCCCGTCTTCCACCAGGGCGGCGTCGTATTCCAGGCTGAGCAGCGGATTGCCATCGCGTGCCAGCAAACGGCCGAGATGGCCTTTTCCAGCGCACCAGTCGAGCCACTGGCGAGGTGACTGGGCGAAGCCCAGGCGGCTGGCGAATGCCTCGATCTGTTGCCACTTGCGGCCGGGCACATCGACGGTCAGGGCTGTGGGTAACTGACCGAGCGCGACGGCTGGCAATTCCCCGACGGCGGACAGCTGTGCGGCACGGGCTGCCAGTTCGGGAAAGGGTGCGGGAGCGGGCAGCTGTGCGGTGAGGTGGTGGTCCGCATCGGCCTCTTCCAGGCTGCGGCTACGAAGCCAGCCGGCCAGCTCCGGGTGTTCGCGCTCCCACGGCAGTTCGAGCACGGTGAATGGCTTCGGCCGCCAGAGCGCCTGGTGCTGCAGCAGATACTCGTCCAGCTGCAGAAAGCGCTGGAGCAGGTCGGTACCGGTCAGGGGAATGTCGTTCGGGTGCACGGTGCACGGCGGGCAAGGTCACGGGGCGCGCAGTATAGCGGCCCCGTGCCTCGCTGGGCGTGCCGATCAGCGGCCTTGCATCATGTCGACGCGCAGCCAGTGCTCGACCAGGCGGAAGATGCGGGTCAGCAGCAGCGTGATCATCAGGTAGAACACGCCGGCCAGGCAGAAGAACAGCATGGCCTCGTAGGTGCGCGCGATGATGGTGCGGGTCATGCCCATGATGTCGAACAGGGTCACGGTGTACACCACGGCGCTGGCCTTGAGCATGAGGATCACCTCGTTGCTGTAGGCTGGCAGGGCGATGCGCGCCGCACGCGGCAGGATGATGTGGAACAGCGCCTGACTTCGCGACATGCCCAGCGCGCGGGCTGCTTCCACTTCACCGACCGGGATGGCGTGGATGGCGCCGCGGAGGATTTCCGCGATGTAGGCCGCCGTGTGCAGGGTCATGGTCAACAGCGCGCACCAGTAGGGATCGCGCAGATAGGGCCAGAGACTGCTCTTGCGCACCGCATCGAACTGCGCGAGGCCGTAGTAGACCAGGGCCAGTTGCAGCAGCAGCGGTGTGCCGCGGAAGAAGAAGACGTAGGCATAGGGCACTGCGCGCACGTACCAGTGTCGCGAGGCGCGGGCGATGCCCAGCGGTATTGCCAGGCACAGGCCGGCGACCACGGCGATGGCCAGCAGCTCCAGGGTCAGCTGCACGCCCAGGAGCATCTTCGGCATCCACTTGATGATCAGCTCGAAGTCGGTCATAGCTCGTTCCTCACGAAGCCACGGCCGGCGCGGCGCTCAAGGTAATGCAGGGCGGCCATCACGAAGATGGTCAGACCCAGGTAGATCAGTGCGGCCACCATGTAGAAGGTGAAGGGTTCCTTGGTCGCGTTGGATGCGACGCTGGCCTTGCGCATGATTTCGTCGAGGCTGATCAGCGAAACCAGGGCGGTATCCTTCAGCAGGATCAGATAGAGGTTGCCCAGGCCTGGCAATGCCACGCGCCACACCTGCGGCAGCACCACGCGCCAGAAGATGCGCGGCGCGGAAAGCCCCAGCGCCTGGCCGGCCTCGCGATGTCCCTTGGGGATCGCCAGCAGCGCGCCACGGAACACCTCGGTGGCATACGCGCCGAAGCACAGGCCCAGTGCACAGGTACCGGCGGCGAAGGGCGACAGGGCGAACTCGGGGTGGCCGAACAGGTCACCCAGGGCGTTCAGTCCAGTCACGGTGCCGAAGTAGATCATCAGTACCCAGAGGGTCTCGGGTACGCCGCGCACCACGGTGGTATAGAAGCCACCGAGCATGCGCAGGAAACTGTTCTTGGACGTCTTGGCTACCGCGCCCAGCAGACCGAGGATCAGTCCGACGCAGACTGCGGAAAGCGAGAGCTTGAGTGTCATCCAGGTGCCGGCGATCAGCTGATCGCCAAAGCCGTGCAGGTCGAAAATCATGGGGAATCACGCCTGAGGGCGCGCGCCGCCCGAGTCCGGGCGGCGCGGCACGTGCATCAATAGATGCTGAAGGGGAAGTACTTTTCGTTGATCTTCTTGTAGGTACCGTCGTCGACGATTTCCTTCAGAGCGGCATTCAGCTTGTCGCGCAGCGGGTCACCCTTGCGCACGGCGATGCCGATCTTGTCGTTGTCGAACACCGGCTCGCCCTTGAACTCGAAGTCCTTGCCGGCGTCGCTCTTGAGCCAGTCGTACTGCACGAACTTGTCGGCCAGTACGCCGTCGAGGCGGCCCGAGGAGAGATCGAGGTAGGCGTTTTCCTGGGTGTCGTACAGCTTGATGGTGACGGTGTCGGACATGTTGTCCTCAAGCCAGGTACCGGCAACGGTTGCGCGCTGGGCACCGATCACCTTGCCTTTCAGGTAGCCCTTGTCGGTCTTGAAGTCGGTCGACTTGGGCGCCACGAACTGCAGCTTGTTGGTGTAGTACGGGCTGGTGAAGTCCACAGCCTGCTTGCGCTCGTCGGTGATCGACATGGAGGCGACGATGAAGTCGAACTTCTTGGCGTTCAGGGCGGGGATGATGCCGTCCCAGTCGGAGGTCACGACGTCGCACTCGGTCTTCATCTTGGCGCACAGTGCCTTGGCGATGTCGACGTCGAAGCCGATGACCTGGCCGCTGGCGTCGATGCCGTTGAAGGGCGGGTAGGCGCCTTCGGTGCCGATGCGCAGCTTCTCCGCGGCGATGGCGTTGCCCCCGATGGCCAGAGTGGCCGCGACAGCCAGGATGATCTTCTTATAGTTGTTCATGCAGTGATGCTCCGTTAGCGGTGGCTGGACATGAATTGTTTGCAGCGTGCCGATTGCGGGTTTTCGAATACCTGCTGCGGCGGTCCCTGCTCTTCTACCAGGCCTTGGTGGAGGAACACCACCTCGCTGGAAACCTGGCGGGCAAAGTTCATTTCGTGGGTGACCAGCAGCATGGTACGGCCTTCCTCGGCGAGCGCGCGGATGACGTTGAGCACTTCCTGGACCATTTCCGGGTCGAGTGCGGACGTCGGCTCGTCGAAGAGGATGACCTTGGGCTGCATCGCCAGGGTGCGGGCGATGGCGGCGCGCTGCTGCTGACCGCCGGAAAGCTGGGACGGGAAGCTGTGGCGCTTGTCGGCGATGCCGACCTTGGCCAGCAGCGCCTCGGCGATCTCGGTGGCTTCGGCGCGGGTCTTGCCCAGCACACGGCGCGGGGCCTCGATGATGTTGTCGAGGATGCTCATGTGTGGCCAGAGATTGAAGTTCTGGAAGACGAAACCCAGCTCGCTGCGCAGGCGGTTGATCTGCTTGCCGTCGGCGGCGACCAGCGATCCATCCTTGGCTTTCTTCAGCTTGAGTTCTTCACCGGCGACCAGGATCTGGCCCTGGTGCGGGTTCTCCAGCAGGTTGATGCAGCGCAGGAATGTGGATTTGCCGGAACCGGAGGAGCCGAGGATGGAAATCACATCGCCGTCGCGGGCAGTCAGGGAAATGCCTTTGAGCACCTCCAGGTCACCGTAACGCTTGTGCAGATTACGGATTTCCAGTGCGGGTATGGCCTCGGCCATAGGGGGCTCCTCTATTGTTATTAGGACGCTCTCGCAGCGGGGTACTGCAGAATCGGGGCCATCCTGGCGAGGGGCAAGCTAACACGCGTCCCAGGGGGCGCCAAGCGCTCATCCGTCGCTGTTCCCCGCGATGGCGGCAAGTTGTCGCATTGCCACAGTGTGTTGTCGCCTGGGCTGAACTCGCGGGGTGGGTAGGGGATCCGTCGCGGGGGCGCGATAGTGCCAGCTTCCGCTGAGGCGGAAAAGACCGGCGGCCTGGAGGCCGCCGGTTTCGATCATTGCATCAGCTGGCGCAGTTGCGGTGACGGATCGCTGATGACCTCGGCCGGCGTCACGTCATCCTCGGACTCCGGGGGCTGGCTGGCCATCAGGTTCGGGTGACCGGAGAGGCGGGGAATCGGCAGCACCTTGCCGTCAGCCAGATCTGTTGCGCCCGGCTCGCTGGCGTTGATCGGCGACTTGCGTGGTTGCGTCGTGACGTGGAAGTCGGTGATCTCGATGATGCCCTTGCCTTCGGCCAGCAGGTGGAAGGAGAAGGCCTTGCGTGCCTCCTCGTTGTCGAACGAGAAGGTGACCGCCAACGGCTCGTTGCGCTTCACCAGGGGGAATTCCGGCATCTGGATGGGGACCGGCTTCTCGAAGGAGCGGGTCTTGAGCGTGACCTTGGCGCCATTGGCGTCCATCTGGATGGCGCGAATCTTCAGGCTCACCGTGGTACGCGAGTTGGCCGGGAACTCGAGGTACTGAGCGCCGATCAGGTTGTCGGTGTACTCATTGTCGATCTGCGGCTTCAGGCGAATGCGTTCCTTGGTCGCGAACTGGTATTCGCGGGTCGACTGGGCGTTGACCACCGACTGGTCGAGGATGTCGGCGCGGGCGGTCATCAGGCGGGCATCGCGGCCACTGAAGCGGCCTTCGAACTTGGCGCTGTCGGCGATGAATCCATCGCTCTTGTAGCGCCGGCAGACCTGCTGGAAGTCGCACTCGGTGAAGGTGCTCTTGCCGTCGTGATAGCGCTGCATGCCATTGGTGAAGGAGACCATCTCCCGCCCTGTCTCGTACTCGCGGAACAGCGAGCGGCCGGCGATATCCTGCGGCGCCTTGATGGCGAAGTAATCGAGGACCGACGACTCCAGGTCCACGTGGCCATAAACACCGTCCTTCACCGGTGGCAGCGCGGCCTGCTCAGGAGCGAACACCAGGTTCAGGCCCCAGGCCGAGGCGAGACGCACATTGTCGATGCCGTGGGACTCGTCGGAGGTGACTATCACCAGGGTGTCCTTCAGCACGCCTTTCTCTTCCAGACCCTTGAGGAAGGCATCCACGGCGTCATCCAGATAGGCAATGGCGGCCTGGCGCGGGGTCGGGTACTTGGCCAGGTATTCCGGGGTGGCCGAATAGGGCTGGTGGGTGCCGACGGTCAGCAGGGTGAGCATCCACGGCTGCTTCTTCTGGCGCAACTGGCCGACGTAGTCCAGCGCACCCTCGAAGAAGGCCTTGTCGTCCATGCCCCAGGCGAATTCCAGGTACGGTTTCTTCTTGAACCAGTCGCGGCCCAGCGTCTTGTCGAAGCCCATGGCCGGCATGACCTTGTCCTTGGCCATGAAGCGCAGTCCGGCCCCTTGCAGGAAGTGGGTGCTGAAGCCGGCCTGGTGCATCTGCGCCGGCAGGCACTCGGCGGCGCGGGTCGGATTGCCCAGCAGTTCGACGCCCTTGGGCGTGCCGTTGTCCAGCTTGCTGTAGTCACCGCAGAGCATGGCGTAGAGGCCGCGGATGGTCTGGTGGCTGTGCACCACGTAATCCGGGGTGGTCATCGCCCGCTCGGCCCAGGTGCTGAGCTTGGGCATCATCGATTCTTCGTAGCTGCTGCTCAGCGCGGCGCGGTTGGTGGCGACGTAGGCGCCGGGAATACCTTCCATGGCGACGATCAGTACGTTCTTCGCCTGGCCTCGGCCGGTCAGCAGCGGTGTGCCATTGAGGTCGTGCTGGGTCAGGCCGGTGACGTCGGGTCTGACTTCCGGCAGGTCGCGGTCGCGCCAGTCCTGGTAGGCGATTTCGCCGCCGGTGATGGCGCGGGAAACCAGTTGGTGCGGCAGGTTGAACTGCTTCCACATCTCCGCGTCGCTGGGCTGGAAGTACTGCAGGCCGAAGTGGCCGGCCAGCAGTGCGGCCGGCAGCGCATAGGCGTAGCGCGGCAGCGGCTGCTCGCGACGGCGCCAGAGCAGGGCGCAGAGCAGGATGCCGATGCCTATGGCGATCGCCAGGTGCTGGTGATTCAGGCCGCCGCCTTCGGTGGAGTTGGCGACGAAGGTGGGATCGGCGAGGAAGTGCAGGTCTTCCGGCGCGGGCATGCGGCCCACCGCGCTGACCAGCTCGGCGGTGCCGATCACCGACAGCGCCCAGACCAGCATCACCGGGACGGCGATGAACAGTCGTCGGCTGTGCAGCGCGACGACGAGCAACGAGCCGAGCGCGAGATCGGACAGATAGCCCTGTGGTGTGCCCCAGCCAAGGCTATGGCGGCCAATCAGGGGGATCAGCAGGAAAAGGGCAGACAAGGTGGCCAGGTTGCCCCGTGAATTCCACCAGCGAGTGAGTGTGCGCACAGTGACTCCGCTATGAAACATCGAACTTCCGGAGGGTATCCCGCCAAAAAGGCCGGAGTCGTCCAGTTCGTCATGATTCTGAAAGAACAACCTGCTACGTGCCAGTAGACAGTGTAGATCGGCAAACATTCGACACGATTCGTGCGAGGGGGTGGGGGCGAGGAGGAATTTTTCGGGCGGAAACGAAAAAGCCCCTGAAATCTCGCGATTTCAGGGGCTTTCGGAAGGCTTGGTGCCAGGGACGGAATCGAACTTTTGCCTGTGGGCTGCGAACTTCAATGGTTTTTCTGTTTGTTCGCTGTGATCTACTCACAAATCTACTCACATTTGTGCAGATGACACCTACGGTACCTTGTTCGACTTCCACGGGATGGGGTCTGGCTCCTTGGTTTGCTCGCCCGTTACAGCGTGAACAGTCACTGCTGGCCAGCCATTCATTTTGATGTAGTGCCTGATCCCATTCTTCTTCAATACGCGCACCTGGCCCGCTTTAGTCCTGGCTCCGGTCAGTTCGCAGATTTCCTCGTGGGTTAAGAACTCTATGGGCATCGCCTTGCCTACCTTAGCTTTCTGAATGGCTTTGGAGGAAAAATGCCTGGAATAGAAGAAATAGACCGTTTGATGCGCCTTGACGAGGTGCTCCACAACACTGGTCTGGGCCGCAACACGGTTTATCGTCGGATGCGTGAAGGCACGTTCCCGAAACAGGTCAGACTTGGCCCAAAATCCGTTGCTTGGCGACAGTCGGACATCATGAAGTGGATTGAGAACCCATCAGCTTACGGAGTCACGCTGAATCTCTGATCCGCAATACCGTAGTGGTGCTGCAGTCGGCGTGTCTGGCTGTAGCACGGATCCCCAGGCCTGCCTTCAGCAGTTCCTTCACCCGCTTGTGCAGATCGGCATCCACAGGGCGCCCTTTGTACTTCCCTTCCGCCTTCGCCTTATCGATGCCCTGGGCCTGGCGTTCGCGGCGCTGCTCGTAATCCTTACGGGCGATAGCGGCCATCATCTCCACCAGCATCGAATTGATGGCGCTGAGCATGCGGCCGGTGAACTCGTCGCCCTTGGTGTCAGCCATGCCTTGATGGCTGGTGGGCAGGTCGAGCGCGACAATCCGCAGGCCCTTGGAGTCGATAGCTGCCTTCAGCTTCTGCCAATCCTCGGCCGGCAGACGGGAGAGGCGGTCGATGGACTCGACCAGCAGCACGTCACCCTTCTTCGCATCCTTCAGCAGGCGCAGCAGTTCCGGCCGGTCAGCCTTGGCTCCGCTGGCATTCTCCATGTACTCCGCGGCGATCGCCTGGTCATGGCTAGCGGCGAATTGCTCAAGGGCTTCGCGGGCACGACTGGCATCCTGCTCGATGGTGGAGGCGCGAAGGTAGGCGCGAATGAACATGATCCCTCTCCTGTATCACTTTGGGTGCTTCATAAATACTGTTGCACTTTGAGTGTTACTTATCAAGGGATAAAGCCAAAAAAACCTGAATCCGGCTGTATCTGCCCAGGTATGCCTTTAGGGGACAGTCGGTGAAGTGGTAACCAAGGGCGGTAACCAGTAGTGGTAACCACCAAAGGTAACCAGGCTGATCGCGCACCAGGAGTGCGTGAAGATGCTGCGTGATGAGTGCGTGAAATGGGCAAAAAAAGGGCCGGCAATGCCGGCCAAACCCTGATCTCCTTGAGGAGTTACCCCCGGGAGCCTGTGTGAATCAGGTGGTGCGGTGCGTGAATTCGACCGCAGCGCTAACGGGTACTGAATCGGCTGCGCTGTTCTCTACCCTGACCCGACGATTTGTGTAGAGCTCTCCGACCTCCATGGCGGCCTGGCGCAAGATCAGCAGGGCGAAGGCATAGTTCCTGCTCTCCTGGGCGCACTCAGCCATCCTGTTGAGGGTTCGCAGGCGGTAGGCGCGATTGGCGATGGCAACGTGCGCCATTTCGTCCTGGAACTGCTTGCGGGTGTCGTGGAAGAGGGTCACCCACTTGGCCGCCAGTCCTTTGCCGGAAACCTTGGTGGGGTCGTGCGCCTCGCACTGCTGGCGGGTGACGCTGACTCCGAATTGCTTCTTCACCGTGTCGGCAACTTGCGACGGGGTGTCAAAGCAGGCCAGGGCCTGAACGATGAAGGCCCTGACCTCTGCCGTCAGCCTTGCTCTCACGACTTCCCAGAGCTGCCAGGCTCGCGCTGCGGGAACTCAAAGGCTTGTTCAATGCGGATGCTGTTCCGGCGAATCTCGGCAATGAAGAACCGACCTCCTGCCGCGAACTCAGGCATCCGATCACGCGAGAGTCGGCTCTGGTGCTGGGCAAGAGTGATCATCCCTTGGCGATCCGCGCGGATACCCGTCGGAAGGTCTTCGCGGCACCAGAATGGCGCAATGTACTGACCAACGATCAGTCCGGACTGAGCGGTGTCTGCCCCAACTTCCCGACTGACTGAATACCCGACTACTTCTCCCTTAGCCGGCGAGTATCCGACCAGCACGAGATTGGCGCCGAGATGCTCATCCGGCGATTGGTGATGAACGCGGCAATGGTTGATGACATCCATGAGGAAGCGCGGCAGATCGTCAGCCAGTGCTTCCAACGTGCCCTTGAAGCTGACCAGATTGGGGCTCGCGGTCGCTTGGACGAAATCAAGTCCGCGGAACCCGATGACAGCATTGATGTGAGGAAGCGCAATCAGCTTGCAGCCATCCACGAAGGATCCATCTGGCATAGCTCCTTCGGTATCGAATCCCACCAGGCCTAAGTCAGGCGTGATAAATGCGTTGAGAATGCTCATCGTGCGCCGACCTCCTTGTTTTTTTCATCGATCCCGCCGGCAATGTCCTCCTTTGCTTCGAGGAGTAGGCCAATCTCCGCCGGTATTCCTGCAGATGCGAGAGGGCCAATCGGAGTGAAAGAGCCAACCGTGGCTCCAATAACGGCGCCTACTACTTGCCCGGTGCTCATGCCTTGTGTGCTCATGGTTATGCCACCTCTTCGGTAGGTTCATTGTCGTTATCGTTATCGCGAGAAAGACGATCCTGGACGCGATCGATGGTGATGGGGTGGACTCCGCTCACTAGGTCTTGAGCGCTCTCGCCTGCGGCATCGATGCGGTCATCCAGGTTGATCCCGCCATCTCCGGCGATGATGGAAAAGGCAGTGCGGACGGCTTCCTGAGCGTCTTCGGTAGCGAGAAGAAGCTCCTCGATCTCTTGGGCCTCGCGTGGGTTGGCGCGGATCAGGGCTTCGCGCTGAACCTTGGCGTACCAATCTGCACTGACCCCAGTGAGCTCACGAGGCAGACGAAGGGCTGCGTCCACGTAGCGCTTGTCAGTGCCCATGAACAAGATCGAAGTGCGCCGCTCTGGTGGCATCTCGCGCAACTGCGTGGCGAGCGCCAAGTCGATTTGAACGGTGGTGAAATCGCCGTCTCGATAGGGTTGGACAGCGGAGAGTTTGGAGGCTCGCTCCTGGATGGCGGTACGAGCCCCGTCCAGTTTTCGCTGAAGCTGGCCGAGGAAGGACAAGCGCTCCTTGGCGCTTTTCTGGCCGTCCTCAAGCTTTGCCAGGTCGGAGCGACGGGGATCACTCTGAATGTTCTGATAGGCGATCTGCAGGCCTGTGACGTGGTTTCTGGCGTCGCTCGCGATGGCGTAGAGCTCAGCGAAGACGCCGGTTTCCGGAAGGCGCCACATCCCGATGATGCGGTCCTTGCCACCCGAGGTGGCGCGAAGGGTTTTCACTGTCATGGTGTCCTCTCCATTGCCGCTCAGCGACCGGCTGCCTGTTCTTGCTCGATGCGATGACGCATCCCTGCGACTTGGGTGGGGGTGAATCCGAAGATGTCGAAACCGTTCTGTGCCGGCTCGAAGGGCGACTTGATCAAGGCGCGCAGGGTGTTCTCCGCCTTCCACCCAATAACGCGGCCGGCAATGCCAGCGATGTGTCCCATGCCGCGGCGGGCAATCTCGACGTGCTGTCGATCGAGCTGAATGCGCGCTGCGGTGTCGGGATCGGCTGAGCGCTTTGCCTCCTTCCACACCTCACGCATGAACTTCGTTTCGTGGTCCAGCAGGGCGAGCGGAGCGGGGGCGCGGAGGAGGGCGATCATTAGGCGCTCATGCTTCGCGGGATCACCTTGGACCTGGTCGAGCATCTGCAGGCGATCTTGGTTCTTCATGGAGCGCCACCAGTCGCGAATCTCACGATCCTCGATGGCGGCTACCGTGTGCCCCTGCTCAATGCTGGGGAGGGCATACAGGTGGTTTTCCGCGTTGGTGATGGTGTTCTCGAACAGTCGAATCTGACCGGCACCGGAGGCGATGCGCCCGACCAGCTCCGCTTTCACAGGATCGGACTTCTGCTCGACGCCCAGCGATGACAGGGTGCGGTCATCGCCGATTGCCTTCAGCTGGGTGATGGCCTCGCCGACGATGGGTAGGGAGTTGTGGAAGACCTGGATGGGGTAGGAAGTGAGATCGCCGTCGGTGATGACCGGCAACTCGAAGCGGTGGCCACCGAGCAGGTTTACGACGGTGCCGGAGTCGCTGCGTTCGATTTCAAAGCTCATGCGGGGCCCCTATGGATTACCGGCTCGCGCCGAGCGCTTCAGGAAGCTGGAGGAAGGGTTTGTTCTCGGCCAGCGCTACCAGGAGGGCGGCTGCCTGCAGGTCGCCAGCGTCGGCGGCGGAGCGGATACGCCCCCATGCCGTAGTGACTTCTGCTTTGGTGGGTCGGACCTGATGACCTCGGGTCTTGGTGTTCATCGTGATTCCCCTCTGAGTTACGAGATAACGTCACACCTCAAGGGCAAATTAGGCCTAATCTGGCTGTATATCCAGTGATTTTATGGTGTACCCCAGCTGATACACGGTATGGGACTGAATGGGACGATGGAGCCCAGGAAAATCGGATGAAGGGTTGGTCGATTCGTTGCACAAATTGTCGACCGCCCATAGTGATACGAGGCGTACACGTTTCGTGACCATGCGTGACGAAACCCAGAGGAAACCTATTCGGTTTGCCCTGGGTTAGCCTGGTGCTGATCTACGGATACCGCGGTGGTGAGACTGAAGAGCACACCTGGATGCTTTGCTGAAGCAATTAAGGCTGTTTGCGGTAAACCAACAAGCCAGCTTGTGGAAAACCAGCAAACTGGAATGGGGAAATTCCGCATCCTGATCTCTTGCATGGGGTTTGTTCCGCGAATCAGGGGCTGCCCCTTTAGGGACTAAAGAAACCCCTCGCGTACGCGTGCGCGCGTATTGGTCTCGAAACCCCCTTTAGGGACTCCGAAAACTCGATTGCATGGGGTGTTTCGCGAATGAGGGGGGGGCGAGGCGGTTTCGTCCAGAACTGTCCAGAATTCAACGGCCGGCAATGTCAGGTTTTGTCAGGTTGTACAGGCTGCCAAGTGGAGGTTCGCAGTACGCGCGTTGAGGGTGCGAAATTTTCGTGCGAACCAGTTGCGAACCTGTCAAAGCGAGCAGGCTGGTCCGAGTGGGATCTGTTGGTCTGCTTCGCTCTACTGTGGCGAAAACGCCTCAGTGAGGCGAGATTGGCACACTTTGCTGGGCTAAGCCGGCGCTCAACTCGCTTCAGAGCCGGCTCGGACAAAAATCCGAGGTCGGAAATTCTGCGCCGTGGGGCCGCGCGCACTTCTGAGCCCATTTTCGAGCTGTAGAACAGGTAGATCAGAAGAGCTTTTTCCCAGGCTGCGCCTGGTAGATCTAAGAAGGAGTCCACTTTCTGGACTAAGTTAACCCCCTCCATGAGTCCACTTTCTGGACCGATGGAGGGGATTTAAACACCTCAGCAAGCAGCCATGAGTCCATTTTCTGGACGCAATGCGTCCACTTTCTGGACTGGGTTTTTTGTTCTTTCGAGGCTGAATTTCCGTGGAGGTGTAGCGGTGGTGGAGACCTCAATCTTGCCGTCACACGGATCGATGGGCCTCCAGGTGACTGCGTATAAGGCGCAGCAGCCACCAGGCTTTATAAAGCGCCCCTCCCGGGTGCGCACGATCAGATCGCGCTCCTGAAGCTCTTCCAGGGCCTTGGCGAGCGTCGTGCGACTGTTCATCCCCCATTGCTTGGCTTGGGTGAAGGATGCGCTCAGGTCGCCGTTGTTCGCGCCGCGGTACTGCCGGAGCAGGCCGAGCAATACCTTGAGCGCGCCACCAGAGAGAGACCGGAAGTCTTCGCTGTCCATCACGGCGTGGGGGATGGCGGCAAAGCTTCCAGATTCTCGGCGACCTTTGGACTTAGCGAGGTTCCGGGCCACTGGCGCCGTCCTCGTACTGCTGTACCCTCTTCAGATGCTGTTCGAACCGATATCCGGTTTCACACAGGCCGCCAGCAATGACCTGCAGAGCAGAGAGTAGGCCGCCCAACTCATAGTCTCTGAGAAAGTCCTGCTGAGATTCATCAGCCTTGCGGCAGATGTCCTCAAGGATCAGCTTGCCGATGGTTTCGACGGCGTAACCAGCGTCGCGCATGAGTTTCGCGGACTCATAGCCGAGGGGATAGACAGTCATTGCTCACCCTCTTCTTTTTGTGCGGCGGCAAGCTCCTTATCCATGTCATCCGCGCGCTGACCGGAATAGGTCATAAGATCGTAGGTAAGGTAATTGACGAGCCCGACCAGGGTCTTGGCGCGCTCTACGCGGATTTCCAGTGAGGCGTTTCCGCCAGATAGCGCCTCGTTGATGCTCACCGAAATGGCGTTCAGCCAACTAGCCTGCTCCTTGCAATACCGGGCGTGCTCGATGCCGTCGTCCGCCACGCAGGAAATGTGCTGAGCTTGATCAGTCAGGTTCATTTGGCACCGCCTTGCGCTTCCAGGGCGCGAGCGCGGGCCATGGCTTCGTTGTAGCGAGCCAGACGGACAGATAGGGAAGAGTCAGCGTGGAGAGCGGCCAGAGCACATGCGCGATGGAAGCGAGCGTGGGCTTTGTACGGATTGAGGGTGAGGATGCGACGCTTGGTCATGGGAACAGTCCTTTCCATCGGTTTGATTCCCGCCGCCCAAACGCCAATTTGGGAGGGCAGGGCCGTGCGGGTTGGCGTACCGGGGAAAGGTCCGGCGTGCCCGAAGGCACCCACACACGGCCCGCCCATTGAAGGGTGCTGCCATGCCGCGGACACAAAAAAACCGCTCAGAGGCGGTGTGTCCGCCTTTCCCAACGGGACGCCAATCCCGACTGCCGAATTTGCGGCAGCAAGGCGACTATAGGACCAGGTTCGCGGGATCGCAAGAGTCATGCTGCGCGCCTCCGATCACAGACCATCATCGCCAGGGCGCGCTGGGCACGCTTGAGTTGCGATTGAGGGATGCTGTAGCGGATGACGTCGCAGTCCTTGCCCCAGTGGGTGGGAACACGCTCTGGCAGACGCTTGAACTCGATACCCCAGTTGTTGGCCAGAGCGCTGATGGTGGAGTTCAGGCAGTGATCGCCGATGCGCTCTGCTTCGAAGCGGTTGAGAGAGCCGCCAGCAACCAGGTGGGCAAGCACACGGCTGAGCTTGGTAGGGGCGTTGGCGACCGTGATATTATTACGTTGAGATACTTGAGGGCTGGCCTGTTGGTCGGCCTTTTTTTTGTCCATTAGGCGGCTACCCCGCGAGCTTCGGCGATGCGGGAGTCCATCCAAGCGTGAACCTCATCCTCTGACCAAACGACGGTCATCGGTCCGAGATTGATCTGTGGGGGAAAGGTGCCAGCAGCAATCCTGCGATAGAGATCTGACTTACTGAGAGAGGTGAGGGAAAGCACCTCTTTGATGCGGATGAAGCGAGCAGTGGGAGTTGTTTTGCTTGCCATCGCCTTAGCCTCCTTGGGGCTGATCGGGAGCGATGGCCGGAAGGTAAAAATCTAAGGAATGAGCGTCACCGCAGTTGCGGAAAGATAATTCGCAATTGCGGGATCAAGACTGCTCCGAGAGGGCCTTTTTTGCCGATGCAAAGATGGTCTCAAGGCTCCTTTTGCTAAGCCCTCTCATACCAGGGTATTTCTCAAGCAGTTCGGAAATAACGGCAGACTGATTCCTGCCTGATTGGCGTGGCTGTTTGAGCAGTTCGAGGAGGGCCGCTATGGCCAGCCTGTAGGATGGTGCTTCGTCATTGCTGATTCTTTCTCGGGCTGAATATCGATTGGCTACCCCGGTTCTGCAAATGGGATAGCTCTCAACCCAGTCTTCGATGGCAGTTACGAATCGAATTTTCTCAAACCCTGGAATGTTTATTGGGCTTCCAATCTGGATAGTTCCGCTAGTGCCGTCTTTGGGGGGGTGGTACTGGTCGGCTTGGTTCGCGATCCGTGCCACCTCGAATACCTCCTTGGCATGGAACCACAGATTCTCCAGCTCATACGGGTCTAGGCTAGCGAGGTCAGCTGATGAGTAGAGAGGTGCAAGATGCTCCGAGTTGCTGCGCATTTTGGCGCGACAGAAAAACAAGGGCTCACCTTCAGTCGTTCTGGCTTCAGGCATATGGATGCCGCCGAAAACGTAGATTGCAGTCGAAAGTCTCGGGATGCCTATTTCGCTAAAAGCATACGGTTCTGCGTCAGCGCCATTGTTGATCTCCACGGCGGACTCTTTCGAGAAACCTACTAACAGATAATCGCATCCGAGAAGGGGGCTCAAGAATCCATGATCTACCAGGCGGCCGATCATCTCGATGCTGACTTCTTCGCCCGATAGTGAAGAAAGAAGCTCGACGGTATCGGAAATGCTCAGTACTTCCCTGAATTTCAAGAACTTGCTCATAGTGCCTCCCTTACGCAGTTCGCCTTATTCCGACAACCTTACCGCCAGTGCAAAGCGCGTCGATCTCGTTCGCCCAGGCTTGCATCATCTGTCGGCGCTGATCGAGGTAGTGGGCGTGATTGTAGGTGTCGCGGATCTCGTTATCGTCACCGTGGGCTAGCTGGCGCTCGATCCAATCACGGTTGTAGCCGCGGTTGTTCAGCTCGGTGCTAAGCAGGTGACGGAATCCGTGGCCCGTTTGCCTGCCCTCGTAGCCGAGATTGCGCAGCGCCTTGTTAACGGTGTTCTCGGACAGGGGGCGGACAGGATTTGCCTTGCCAGCGAAGGCGAGTTCATAGCGCCCGGTGATCTCCTGCAGGTTGCGCAGCAGGTCAACCGCCTGGGTGGGCAGCGGAACGATATGGGGGCGTCGCGCCTTCATCCTTGCCGCTGGGATGGTCCAGATGGCGGCTTCCAGATCGAACTCACTCCAAGGGGCTTGGCGTAATTCGCCAGGGCGCACGCCGGTCAGCACCAGCAGACGAATAGCGATCTTGGTCGATGGATCGCAGGACGCACTGGAGAGTAAATCCAGTAAGGCTGGGAGCTCTGCCAGTGGGACATGCGGGTGATGCTTCGCCCGAGGTACGTGGGCGGCCACCACATCGAGATCTGTAGCTGGGTTGGTGGTCACCACGCCCTTAGCCAGGCCAAAGCGGAATATCTGGTTGAGCCATTGGCGGATTTTGCCGGCGGCGTTCAGGGTTCCACGGGCTTCAACCTTACGAACCAGCTCTACCACTTCAGGCCTGCTGATCTCCGACGAAGGCCGCTTCCCGATAGCGGGGATGATGTCGTTGTCCAGGTACAGACGCGCCTTGTAGGCAGTGGCTTCCGCCCATCGCGGAGCGCTGTAGTCGTACCACTCATTGGCTAGACGCTCGAAGGTGTACGCCTCAGCCTCTCTAGCGCGCTTCTCGGCTTGCTTGTGGTGGGATGGGTCTATCCCAGCGGCTACGTGCGATCGTGCAACGTCGCGCAATTCTCGGGCCTTGGCGAGCGTAACGGCCGGATAGGCTCCAAGGCTGATCATCTTGGGCTTGCCGGCGAAGCGGTACCGGAAGCGCCAGAGCTTGCTGCTGGTGGGGGTGATTTCGAGGCTCAGGCCCAGGGTATCAGAGATGCGGTAAAGCTTCTCGCGGGGCTTGGCTGTACGGACTGCGGAGTCTGTGAGAGGCACGGCATCCCTCTGAAAGCCACTCCGGGCGCCAATCTGGCGATACGGTGTGAGTAGAAAGTGAGGACCGAACTGCGTCTACTCACGAATCTACTCACAAAAATTTGGGCTTACAAGGGAACGATAGGGACCGGTAGAAACAAAAAAACCGGCTCAAGGGCCGGTTTCTCTGTGTTGCCTAGCATCGTGAGGACTGCTTGACACCTATGTTTGGTGCCCAGGGACGGAATCGAACCGCCGACACGGGGATTTTCAATCCCCTGCTCTACCAACTGAGCTACCTGGGCAACGTGGCGCGCATTAAAAGGGTTTTCGGAAAGGGTGTCAAGCGTGCCGCGAAAAAATTTTTCAAATAATACCGAAACTTACGCGTTGGGCGGGACGTAGCCCTCGGCCTGGGCGTATTCCTCTCCACTGAGGAACTTGTCCATCTCGGCGGTGAGGAACTTGCGATCCTCGGCGTTCATCATGTTCAGGCGGCGCTCGTTGATCAGCATGGTCTGGTGCTTCTGCCATTCGTCCCAGGCTTTCTTCGAGACGTGCTCGTAGATGTCCTGGCCCTTGGCTCCGGGGTAGGGCGCGCGATCGAGGCCGGGCAGCTCTTCTTTGTACTTGCGGCACATCACCAGTCGGGTCATGACATTTCTCCTGCATTCAACACGTCGGCGGCTCGTTTGAGCAGCTTCTTCACCGGGGCGGCAAGGCCGAGCCGCGGCGGGGTGGCGAGGTTATACCAGAGCCAGTCGCCCTCGGCCACGGCGGGGGCTGCGTCCTCGACGCGCACCAGCCAGGGCTCGATGGCCAGCTGGAAATGGCTGAAGGTATGGGTGAGGCCGGGCAGCTCGCGGCGATCCCCCAGGCGCAGGGCGTGGCGTTGGGCCAGTGGGGCGAGGGCGGCCAGGTCGTCCAGTTCGGGGAAGCTCCACAGTCCGCCCCAGAGGCCGGTAGATGGGCGGCGGTAGAGCAGGATGTCGCCTTCGCGGTTGGCCAGGATCGGCATCAGCGTGCGCTTGCGCGGCAGCTCCTTGCGCGGCTTGGGCACCGGGAAGTCGGTCTCGCGGCCCAGCAGGTGTGCGCGGCACCCCTCGCGCAGCGGGCAGAGCAGGCAGCTCGGCTTGCTGCGGGTGCAGAGGGTGGCACCCAGGTCCATCATCGCCTGGGTGTAGTGGTTGACCCGCGCATGCGGCGTGAAGCGCTCGGCGGCGTCCCACAGTTGCCTGGCTACCTTCGGCTCGCCCGGATAGCCGTCGCAGGCCAGGTAGCGCGCCAGCACGCGCTTGACGTTGCCGTCGAGGATCGGTGCGCGCAGGCCCATGGAGATACTGGCGATGGCGCCGGCGGTGGAGCGGCCGATGCCCGGCAGCTCGGCGAGCTGCTCGGCGTCGCGGGGGAATTCGCCGCCGTGCCGTTCCATCACTATTTTCGCGGTCTTGTGCAGGTTGCGGGCGCGGGTGTAGTAGCCCAGGCCCGTCCACAGGTGCAGCACTTCGTCTTCCGGCGCGGCAGCGAGGTCCGCCACCGTCGGCAGGGCGCTCATGAAGCGGTCGAAGTAGCCCATCACGGTGGCGACCTGGGTCTGCTGCAGCATGATTTCCGAGACCCACACCCGGTAGGGCGTGATGCCCTGTTGCCAGGGCAGGTCATGGCGGCCATGGCGGTCGAACCAGTCGAGTACCGCCGAGTTGAAGCGTTCCGGGGTCATTTCTTCTTGAGCAGCCCTTTGAGTGCGTCTTTGAGCTCGGGACTGACCTTGTCGCCGAACTTCTCTTCGAGTTTTTCGTTCAGCCGTTCCCCGGCCAGTTGTCCGGCGATCTTGCCGAGGCCGTCCTTGTCCAGGCGGCAGGCCTTGGCGCCCAGTTCCAGCGGGCCGCGGCAGCGCAGCGGCCATTCGATGCCGACGTAGCGCTTGTTCACCTGGCAGGCCGGGTCGGGCATGTCGCTCTTGTCGCCTTCGATGATCACGCCAACGCGGTAATCCATGCCCAGCACGCGCAGGTCGATGTCACCGTCACCCTTGACGGTCAGGCCGGGAATGCTCGCCTTCAGGTCCGGGTTGCTGGCCACGCCATTGCGGAAGGTCAGGTTGCCCTGCAGCTCGCGGAACGGCGTGTCCTTGCCGCCATGTTGCCCTTCGAGCGCCTTGCGGTTGAGGGTGGCGATGCCCTGGCACAGCTGCTGTTCCAGGTTGGCGTTTAGCAGCACGCCCTGGGTCAGGACGAAGTGCGCGGTGCCGTTGAGGTTGTCGATCCAGGCCTTCTGGCTGAGGCCCTGGGTGGTGATGTCGGCGTCCAGGTCGAGCAGGCCTTTCACCGGCGGCTTCTGGCCCTGGGATTCGAGCAGGCGGTCCACCGGTACGTCGGCGATATGCTTCCGTGCCTTGAGCAGCGGCACGTCCTGGCGTACGTCGAGGCTGGCGGTGGCGTTGAACTTGCCGTCGTAAAGCTCGCCGCGCATGTCGTCGAGGTTGAGCAGGCCTTCCTGGCCATGCAGCTTGAGATTGGCGTTCTCGATCGGCAGCTTGTCGAGGGTCAGCTGACCGAGCTGGAGCGCGACGTCCAGGTCGAGGGTGCGCAGTTTGGCGACCGGCAGCATGGGGGCGTCGCTCCAGGCCTGCTGGGTTGGCGCGTTGGGCAGCGGGCTGTCGCCCTGGACGGCGTTGCTGGTGGTGGCTTCGACCTCGGCCTTGCGCGCGGCGCTGGTGGCTTCCTGGGCCTTGGCGGCCTTGCCCGGCAAGTAGCGGTCGAGGTCCAGGCGGTCGCCGCTCAGCTGGGCGCGGATGGCCTGCTTGCTGAAGTCGGCGATGCCGAGGTTGCCGCTGAAGTTGCTGTCGTCGAGCTTCAGCTTGATGTCGCCCAGGTTCAGGCTGTTGCGGGTGCCGGCCAGGCGGGTGGACAGCTCCAGCTTGGTCAGGGTGTTGGCGTCGGCCATTTCCGGCAGGGTCTGGCCGATGCCATTGAGGAATTCGCGCAGGTTGAACGGCGCCAGCGACAGGCCGCCATCGAACTTGGGCTCCTTGTCCAGCTCGCGGGCCTTGAGCTCGCCGAGGGCGCGCAACTGATTGACGGTGATCTTCAGACCGTTCCACTCGGCGACCTGGGCGGCCTGGTCGAGAATCAACTGGCCCTGGGCGCTGTAGTTGGCGGTCTTGCCCTGCAGCGGATCACCGGAGACTTCGCCGGACAGCTTGGTGTCTTCCAGTTGATAGCGCTTGAGGGCGCGGTCGAAGCGCAGGTTGCCGGTCAGTTCGGTGCGGGCACGGATCACCGGCTGGTTGCTGCCCAGGTAGGCGCTGAACTTGACCGGGATGTTGCTGCCCTCGCGGATGGCGCCAGTGGTCAGTTCGATGCCCTCGGCCATGTAGTTCTTGCCGCTCTGCGCGTCGGCGTAGTCGATGCGTGCGTTCTTCACCGTCAGGCTGTCGATGTCGAGCTTCATCGCCTGGTGCGATTCGGCGGCGGCCGGCTTGGCCGGTTCGCTGGGCGCGGGCGCCGGCTGCGAGGCGGGTGTGCCGCCGGCCGGCTGGAGGGGCTTGCCGATGTTCTCCCAGTTGCCGGCGCCCTTCTTGTCGCGGCTCAGGCTCAGGTTCAGGCCTTCGACGCGGATGTCGCTCATCTGCAGCTCCTTGCGCAGCAGCGGCAGTACGCGCACCGACATGCCCAGCAGTTGCACGTCGGCGAAGGGCTGGTTGGGGGCCTGCAGGGTGGCGACGCTGGTGTCGTGCAGTTCCAGGCCCAGCCAGGGGAACAGGCTCCAGCCGATGTCGCCCTTGAGGTTCAGCTCGACGTTGGCCTTGTCGCGGGCCAGTTGGCGGATTTCGTCCTTGTAGTCGTTCGGGTTGAAGAAGTGGGTCAGCACGAAGCCAGCTGCGACGAGTAGCAATAGCAGGCCCAGCACAACGATGCCGAGAATTTTGCCGAACGCTTTCATGACGGGTCCTTGTTCAGGCGGCGGGTGGGGTAACGGAAAAGTATATCAACGTCACACCCGCGCCTCAGATGGGGAAAGGATGCAGGAGCTTCCAGATTTGAGCGGACGGTCGGCGCACGGTTCCCCGGAGTGCCGCTGCTGCCGAACCAGTCGCAGTAATGGGGCTCGCCCGGCTCAGGCTGGCAGCAGGGTAAGCCCGAGGCGTTCGGCGAAGGCCGCGGCGTCCGCTTGGTCGGCCGGCGCGCTCAGGCGCAGCGCGGCGCCCTGCAGGATGGCCAGGCGCTGGGCTTCTTCCAGAAGGCGCCGGGCCACGCCGCGTCCACGGGTAACCTTGCGTACGCACAGGCGCGAGAGGTTCCAGGTGTCGGCATTGCGCTCGATCCAGGCGGCACCCAGCAGGCGGTCGTTGAAGCGGCCGGTCTGCAGCAGGCCTTCGCGCAGGCCGTGGTCCACCAGCTCCTCGGCGCTGGCGAAGGGCGCCAGCAGCCAGTCCGGGGCGTCGGCATAGATCTTCAGCAGGTCCTGGCGGTCCTGGTCGCTGGGCTGGGTCAGGTGCTGGACGATGACGGGCATGGACGATTCCTCGGTGGCGGTCCGGCAGTGTAGGGAAAAGTGCTGTCGATCGGCCAGCGCCGACCACCGCCCATAGCCGCGCCGGGCCTGGCGCGCCTATAATGCTGCCCCTTCTTATAATTACGTGCAGTGTTAGCTGTGGAGCTGGTGATGGCCGAACGCAAGGCATCCGTCGCGCGCGACACCCTGGAAACCCAGATCAAGGTTTCCATCGACCTGGATGGAACGGGCAAGGCCCGCTTCGATACCGGGGTTCCCTTCCTCGAGCACATGATGGACCAGATCGCCCGCCACGGCCTGATCGACCTGGACATCGAGTGCAAGGGCGACCTGCATATCGACGACCACCATACCGTCGAAGACATCGGCATCACCCTCGGCCAGGCCTTCGCCAAGGCCATCGGTGACAAGAAGGGCATCCGCCGCTACGGCCATGCCTACGTGCCGCTGGACGAGGCGCTGTCGCGTGTGGTCATCGACTTCTCCGGCCGCCCCGGCCTGCAGATGCACGTGCCGTTCACCCGCGCCAGCGTGGGTGGCTTCGACGTCGACCTGTTCATGGAGTTCTTCCAGGGCTTCGTCAACCACGCCCAGGTGACCCTGCACATCGACAACCTGCGCGGGCACAACACCCACCACCAGATCGAGACCGTGTTCAAGGCCTTCGGCCGCGCGCTGCGCATGGCCATCGAGCTGGACGAGCGCATGGCCGGCCAGATGCCGTCCACCAAAGGGTGCCTGTGATGCAGACGGTAGCCGTCATCGACTACGGCATGGGCAACCTGCACTCGGTGTCCAAGGCGCTGGAGCGCGTGGGCGCCGGGCGCGTGCTGGTGACCAGCGACGCCAACGTGATCCGCGAGGCCGACCGCGTGGTCTTCCCCGGTGTCGGCGCGATTCGCGACTGCATGGCCGAGATCAAGCGCCTGGGCTTCGACAGCCTGGTGCGCGAAGTCAGCCAGGACCGTCCGTTCCTCGGCATCTGCGTGGGCATGCAGGCGCTGCTGGAGCACAGCGAAGAGAACGATGGCGTCGACTGCATCGGCCTGTTCCCCGGCAAGGTACGCTTCTTCGGCAAGGACCTGCACGAGGACGGCGAGCACCTGAAGGTGCCGCACATGGGCTGGAACGAAGTGGCGCAGAGCGTCGACCACCCGCTGTGGCACGACATCCCGGACAACGCGCGCTTCTACTTCGTGCACAGCTACTACATCGAGGCGGGCAACCCGCGCCAGGTGGTCGGTCGCGGCCATTACGGTGTCGATTTCGCCGCCGCGCTGGCCGACGGCTCGCGCTTCGCCGTGCAGTTCCATCCGGAGAAGAGCCATACCCATGGCCTGCAGCTGCTGCAGAACTTCGCCGCCTGGGACGGGCGCTGGTAAGCCATGGCCCGCCAGAAGGACAAGCCCGCGATCCTCGAGCTCGATGGCGCCCAGCGCCAGAGCGCGGCGCGGGCGATCCAGCGTTTCCTCGAAGACCGCTTCGAGCTGGACGTGGGCTCCTTCGAGGCCGAAGAGGCGCTGGAGTTCTTCATGCGCGAGTTCGGCCCGCTGTTCTACAACAAGGCGATCTTCGACGTGCAATCTCACCTGAAAGACCGGTTCGAGAGCATCGAAAGCGACTTGTGGGCGCTCGAGAAGAGCTGACCCGACCCCATTCATCTTTGGATTCGAGCAGGTTCAACCCATGCTGATCATCCCCGCAATCGATCTGAAAGACGGCGCCTGCGTGCGCCTGCGCCAGGGCCTGATGGAGGACGCCACCGTGTTCTCCGACGACCCGGTATCCATGGCCGCCAAATGGGTGGAGGGCGGTTGCCGCCGTCTGCACCTGGTGGACCTGAACGGCGCCTTCGAAGGCAAGCCGGTCAACGGTGAAGTGGTCACCGCCATCGCCAAGCGCTACCCGAACCTGCCGATCCAGATCGGCGGCGGCATCCGCTCGCTGGAAACCATCGAGCACTACGTGCGCGCTGGCGTCAGCTACGTGATCATCGGTACCAAGGCGGTCAAGCAGCCGGAGTTCGTCGGCGAAGCCTGCCGTGCCTTCCCGGGCAAAGTGATCGTGGGTCTGGACGCGAAGGACGGCTTCGTCGCCACCGACGGCTGGGCCGAAGTGAGCGAAGTGCAGGTGATCGACCTGGCCAAGCGCTTCGAGGCCGACGGCGTCTCCGCCATCGTCTACACCGACATTTCCAAGGACGGCATGATGCAGGGCTGCAACGTCGAAGCCACCGCCGCCCTGGCCAACGCCACGCGCATCCCGGTGATCGCATCGGGCGGCATCCACAACCTGGGCGACATCCAGAAGCTGCTGGACGCCCGCACGCCGGGCATCGTCGGCGCCATCACCGGCCGCGCGATCTACGAAGGCACCCTGGACGTCGCCGAGGCCCAGGCACTGTGCGACGCCTTCAAGGGCTGAGCTGAACCACGGGGAACCCTGACATGGCACTGGCTAAACGCATCATCCCCTGCCTCGACGTGGACAACGGCCGCGTGGTGAAGGGCGTCAAGTTCGAGAACATCCGCGACGCCGGCGATCCGGTGGAAATCGCCCGCCGCTACGACGAGCAGGGCGCGGACGAGATCACCTTCCTCGACATCACCGCCAGCGTCGATGGCCGCGATACCACCCTGCATACCGTCGAGCGCATGGCCAGCCAGGTGTTCATCCCGCTGACCGTGGGCGGTGGCGTGCGTACCGTGCAGGACATCCGCAACCTGCTCAATGCCGGTGCGGACAAGGTCTCGATCAACACCGCCGCGGTGTTCACCCCGGAGTTCGTCGGCGAAGCCGCCGCGCGCTTCGGCTCGCAGTGCATCGTGGTCGCCATCGACGCCAAGAAGGTCTCGGCACCGGGCGAGGCCCCGCGCTGGGAAATCTTCACCCACGGCGGCCGCAAGCCCACCGGGCTCGATGCGGTGGAGTGGGCGAAGAAGATGGAAGGCCTGGGCGCTGGTGAAATCCTGCTGACCAGCATGGACCAGGACGGCGTGAAGAGCGGCTACGACCTGGGCGTGACCCGCGCCATCAGCGAGGCGGTGAACGTGCCGGTGATCGCCTCCGGCGGCGTCGGCAACCTGCAGCACCTGGCCGACGGCATCATCGAAGGCAAGGCGGATGCGGTGCTGGCCGCCAGCATCTTCCACTTTGGCGAGTACAGCGTGCCGGAAGCCAAGGCCTACCTGGCCAGCCGCGGCATCGTCGTTCGCTGATCCCTTCCGGGGCGGGGTTCTCCCGGCCCTCGAGGGCCTGCGTCCCGTCGTCGCAGGCCCTTTTGCCACCGAATCCCGAGTGCTCGATACCGCTGGTCGAAGTGATGGCGTTTGGATGTGTGATTGCCATCTGTGCAGGGTTTCTTGGCGTCAATTCTCCGAGTAAGCTCTGCGCCTTCTCAGAATTGTCACACTCAGGAATTCCCAGATGCTGAAGCGCATTCTGCTCGCATGGATTGGCTGCGGCCTGCTGCTGGCCAGCGCGGCGAAAGCGGAAACGGAAGGTTCCGGCTACAGCATGGTGCTGCTGACCGAGAACTTCCCGCCGTACAACATGGCCATCAACGGCAAGAACTTCGCTCAGGAAGACAACATCGACGGAATCGCCGTCGACATCGTCAAGGAGATGTACAAGCGTGCCGGCGTTTCCTACAGCCTGACCCTGCGCTTCCCCTGGGACCGTATCTACAAGCTGGCGCTGGAGAAGCCCGGCTACGGGGTATTCGTCACGGCTCGCCTGCCGGAGCGGGAGAACCTGTTCAAGTGGGTCGGCCCGATCGGCCCGGACGACTGGGTCCTGCTGGCCAAGGGCGACAGCACGATCACCCTGAATAACCTGGAAGAAGCCAAGAAGTACCGCGTCGGCGCCTACAAGGGCGACGCCATGGCCGAATACCTGGCCAAGCACGGCTTCGAGCCGGTGCTGGCGCTGCGCGACCAGGAGAACGCCGGCAAGCTGCAGGAAGGCCAGATCGACCTGTGGGCGAGCGGCGATCCTGCGGGGCGCTACCTGGCCAAGCAGGTGGGGATTTCCGGTCTGAAGACGGTGCTGCGTTTCAACAGCGACCAGCTGTTCCTGGCGCTGAACCGCGAGACACCGGATGAGGTGGTGCAGAAGCTGCAAGCCGCGCTGGACAAGATGCGCGCCGAAGGCTTCGTCGACGACGTGCTCAACAGTTACCTGTAACACCCGAAGGCCGGCCACTCGCCGGCCTTTGTGTTTGGCGCCGACATCCCTTGGCGCCGGTTTTGCCACGGAAGGCAGACGAGCGAAGTATTCCGTCCCCTCTGCAGGGATGCCGCAAGCCCAATAACGATAACCAAGCGAGCGGTATGACCATGCTGAAAATCCTGATCAAGACCCTGACCCTGGGTCTGCTGTTGGGGACCGCCACGGCCCGCGCCGAGTTGCCCGCCGATTACAAGATGGTGTTGCTCACCGAGAACTTCCCGCCCTTCAACATGGCGGTGGACGACAAGAACTTCGCCCGCGACGAAGGCATCGACGGCATCAGCGCCGATATCGTCCGCGAGATGTTCAAGCGCGCCGGCATCCAGTACAGCCTGAGCTTGCGTTTTCCCTGGGATCGACTGTACAAGCTGGCCCTGGACAAGCCCGACTATGGGTTGTTCTCCACCACTTACACCCCCGAGCGCGTACCGCTGTTCAAGTGGGTCGGGCCGATCGCCAAGACCAGTTGGGTGCTGCTGGCGCCGCAGGGCAGCTCGATCAAGGTCAAGGATCTCAAGGACGCCGCCAGGTACAAGCTCGGTGCCTACAAGAATGACGCCGTCAGCCAGAACCTGGAGAGCCAGGGCATCCCGGTGGTCAACGCGCTGCGCGACCAGGAAAACGTGAAGAAGCTGACCACCGGCGAGATCGATCTGTGGGCCACCACCGATCCAGTCGGCCGCTACCTGGCCAAGCAGGAAGGCGTATCCGGCCTGCAGACCGTGCTGCGCTTCAACGAGGCGCAGTTGTACCTGGCGATCAACAAGGACACGCCGGACGAGGTGGTGGCGAAGCTGCAAAAGGCGCTGGACGAGATGCGCGCGGATGGCTTCATCGAGCAGGCGACCAATAACTACCTGTAAGGAAGGCCGGGCGGTCGCCGCCTGGATTCCGGATGTTCGCGAGCAAGCTCGCTCCTACGAAAAGCAGGCTCGCTGCTCTCTGTAGGAGCGAGCTTGCTCGCGAACCGCATCCTCTCGTCGTTTACCGGTACGTCCCATCCCGCCCATGCCCCTGCATGGCGCGGTTGGCGCGCTCGCCGATCATCAGCGTCGGCTGCACCAGCTCGAAGCCCTGTGCCTTGAGCCCGGGCAGCACCCGCCTGAGCACTGCCAGGGTCGCCGGCTTCGGGTGGCCGATCATCACCACAGTACCCTGCTTGCGCGCCAGTTTCAGGCCGCGCTGCATCTGCTCCATCACCGCCGCTTCGCTCGGATCGTCGTCCAGGAACACGTCCCGCGACAGGCTGGCGAGGCCGATCTTCTGCGCCTCGGCGGCGGCCACGGTGGCGGCGCTGGTGCGGCTGTCGAGCAGGAACAGGTGGCGACGCTGCAGCTCCGCGGCCAGCCAGGCCATGGCCGGGCGGTCGGCGGTCATGCGGCTGCCTTCATGGTTGTTCACGCCCTGGGCATAGGGCACCCGCGCCAGCGCCGCGTCGAGTCGGCGGGCGCGCTCCTCCTGGCTCAGCTCCGGACGCCAGGCGAACTCGCCGCCGGCCGGGTCCATGGGCATGTGCAGCATCACGGTGCGCCCCCGCATGTGCGCTTCGCGGGCCAGTTCGGCGGCGTGGGGCGTATCGGGGATGATCGCCAGGGCGATGGCGGGGGAGAGTTCGAGCACCTGGCGGTCGCGCGCCAGGTTCTGCCCGAGGTCGTCGATGACGATGCTGACCAGCGGTCTGGCGCCAGCCGGTGGCGGCGGCGCCGCCAGCACTGGCTGGTACAGCAGCGCGCCAAGGCCGAGGCCTAACAGCAGCCGGGCCCAGCGCATGGGTCAGTTGTTGCCGCGGCTGACGCTGAGTCCTTTCAGCAGGCTGAGGGCCTGGCCGAGCTGGTAGTCGCTTTCCTGCGGACGGTCTTCCGGGCGCTTGCCAGCAGCGGTGGGACGGTCCTTGCCGCCGTTGCCGTTGGCCAGGTGGCCCTGCAGGTCGGCTTCCTTGAAACCGTCGAACTCGCTCTGCTCGCGGGTGACCTTGGCGCGTTCCACCTCGATGTCCGGGGTGATGCCCTGGGCCTGGATGGAGCGGCCGTTGGGGGTGTAGTACAGCGCGGTGGTCAGCTTCAGGGCGCGGTCGTTGTTCAGCGGCAGCACGGTCTGTACCGAGCCCTTGCCGAAGCTGTCGGTGCCCATGAGGATCGCGCGCTTCTGGTCCTGCAGGGCGCCGGCGACGATTTCCGCCGCCGAGGCGCTGCCGCCGTTGATCAGTACCACCAGCGGTACGCCGTCGGACGGATCGGACGGGTCGGCGGAGAAGCGCAGCTCGGAGTTCGGGATGCGGCCCTTGGTGTAGACGATCAGCCCCTTGGTGAGGAAGGCGTCTGCCACTTCCACCGCCGACTGCAGTACGCCGCCGGGGTTGTTGCGCAGGTCTAGCACCACACCCTTGAGCCGGCCGTTGTTCTCCTTGCGCAGGCTGGTCAGCGCCTTGACGGTTTCCTCGCCGGTGTTGACCTGGAACTGGGTGATGCGCAGGTAGCCGTAGCCGGGTTCGAGCATCTGGCTCTTGACGCTCTTGACCTTGATGACGGCGCGCTTGAGCTCGACGTCGAACGGCTTGCCGCCGCCGCGCACGATGGTCAGGGTGATCGGCGAGCCGGCCTTGCCGCGCATGCTGTCCACCGCCTCGTTCATCGACTGGCCCTTGGTCGGCTTGCCGTCGATCTTGACGATCAGGTCGCCCGGCTGGATGCCGGCCTTGGCCGCGGGGGTGTCGTCGATCGGCGAGATCACCTTGACGAAGCCGTCTTCGCTGCCGACCTCGATACCCAGGCCGCCGAATTCGCCGCTGGTGCTTTCCTGCAGCTCGGCGAACTCTTCCGGGCCGAGGTAGGCGGAGTGCGGGTCGAGATTGCTGAGCATGCCCTTGATGGCGTTCTCCAGCAGGGTCTTGTCGTCCACCGGCTCGACGTAGGCGGCCTTCACTCGGTCCAGGACCTCGGCGAAGGTGCGCAGCTCATCGAGCGGCAGCGGAGCCTCCTTGCCGTTGGCCGCAGGGGCGGCTGCGGCCGGTGCGTCGGCGGCCTGTGCCGCACCGACGCCAAGCAGCAGTGCCAGGGCCAGGGTGGTGAGACGGAAAGCTTGCGACATGTTTGGGGCTCCTAAGGCGTGTTCGCCGCTTATCCCTGCGTGCGACACCAGGTAGAAGGGTCCGCCGGGCGGCCCTGATGGCGAATGGCAAAATATACCGCCGGGGTGCTCTGCCCACCGCTGGCACCTACGGTCGCGATGGGGTCGCCTGCTTTGACGGTGTCGCCGGCGTCCTTCAGAAGACTTTGATTATGCCCATAAAGGCTGAGGTAGCCACCACCGTGGTCGAGAATGACCAGCAGGCCGGCGCCGCGCAGCCAGTCGGCGAACACCACGCGGCCGCCGTGTACGGCGCGTACCGTGCTGCCGGCGGAGGCGCCGATCAGCACGCCGTCCCAGGTCGCACGGGGATCGTCGCCGCGCGGGCTGCCGAAGCGCGCCAGCACGCGGCCGTTGACCGGCCAGGGCAGTCGGCCCTTGGCGGCGTCGAAGGCGCCGCCGAAGCCTGCGCCGCTGGATACCAGCGGGCCGCTGTAGTCGGCGCGGGGTTTGCTCGGGGTTTCGGGCTTTTCACCGCGTTCGGCCAGTTCGCGTTCACGTTTGGCGCGCTCGCGCTCGGCGGCCAGGGCGCGCTGGCGCGCTTCCTCGGCTTCGCGGGCCTGGCGGGCCAGGGTTTCCTCGATGGTCTTGAGGACCTTGTTCAGGTCTTCCTGGCTCTGCTCGCGGTTCTTGAGTTTGCTATTGCTGTCCTTGAGGTCGCTGTCGAGCTTGGCCAGGGCCTCCTGGCGCGCCTTGCGGGCCTCGGCCAGTTCCTGGCGGCGTGATTCCAGCGCGCTCTGCTGCTCGACCTGCTGGTTCTTCTGCGCGGTGATGTCCTGCTCGACGGCGTTGAGCTGGCTCAGGGTCTCGTTGAACGCGCTGAGCTGATCCAGGCGGGCCTTGTTGATGTACTCGTAGTAGGTGAGGGTGCGGCTGAACTTCTCCGGATGTTCCTGGTTCAGCAGCAGCTTCAGGTATTCCTCGCGCCCGCTCTGGTAGGCGGCGCGGGCCTGGATGGCGATCAGGCGCTGCTGCTCAAGGCGCGCGCCCTGGAGTTTTTTTTTCTCCGAATCGAGGCGTTGCAGCTCTTCCTCGTTCTTCTTCATCTCGTCCTGGATCTGCTGGATCTGCTTTTCCAGGTCACCCATCTGGGTTTCCGTGGACTTGAGCTGCTTCTGCACCCCGGACTTTTCTTCCTGGATGTTCTTCAGGTTCTTTTTCAGCTCAGCGATGTCTTTCTGCGTCTGCTCCAGCTGGCGCTGGGTGTCGGCACGTTCGTCGGCACCGGCCGCAAGCGGGCTCAGGAGGCAGATCAGCAGCAGCGGGAGGAGGGCGCGAGGCATTGGGCGGCGGGAACCTGAATTCTGGGTCGGGCTAGTATGCCCGTGGCGGGCGCTAAAAAAAACGCCCCAGGCCGCATGGCGTGGGGCGTTTGCTCTGACCGACGGGAGATGGCTCACGTTCCCGTCAAATCGTCACCCTCAAAGCAGGGTGACGATCGAGGTGCCGGTCATCTCTTTGGGCTGCTCCAGACCCATCAGGGTCAGCAGGGTCGGCGCCACGTCGGCCAGCACGCCGCCCTCGCGGATGCTCAGCTTGCGCTTGCCGACGTAGACGAACGGCACCGGCTCGCAGGTGTGCGCGGTGTGCGCCTGGCCGGTCATGGCGTCTTCCATCTGCTCGACGTTGCCGTGGTCGGCGGTGATCAGGGCTTCGCCGCCGACCTTGTCCAGCGCCTCGACGATCCGGCCGACGCAGGTATCCAGGCACTCGACGGCCTTCACCGCGGCTTCGAACACGCCGGTGTGGCCGACCATGTCGCCGTTGGCGTAGTTGACGATGATCACGTCGTAGCGCTGCTGCTCGATGGCGTCGACGATCCTGTCGGTGACTTCCGGCGCGCTCATTTCCGGCTGCAGGTCATAGGTGGCGACCTTGGGCGAGGGGATGAGGATGCGCTCTTCGCCCTCGAACGGCTCTTCGCGGCCGCCGGAGAAGAAGAAGGTCACGTGGGCGTACTTCTCGGTCTCGGCGATGCGCAGCTGGGTCTTGCCGTTCTTGGCCAGGTACTCGCCCAGGACGTTGTCCAGGGTTTCGGGCTTGAACGCGCTGGGCGCCGGGATGCTCGCCGCGTACTGGGTCAGCATCACGTAGCTGGCCAGCTTCAGCTCGCGCTGGCGCGGGAATTCCTTGAAGCCCGGCTCGACGAAGGCGCGCGACAGCTCGCGGGCGCGGTCGGCGCGGAAGTTCATGAAGATCACGGCGTCGCCGTCTTCCACGCGCACCTGTGCGCCGATGCGGGTGGCCTTGACGAACTCGTCGCTCTCGCCGCGCTCATAGGCGGCATTCAGCGCGCCCACGGCGGTTTCCGCGGTGAATTCGGCGGCGCCTTCGGTGATCAGGTCGTAGGCGGCTTCGACGCGGTCCCAGCGGTTGTCGCGGTCCATGGCGAAGTAGCGGCCGATGATGCTGGCGGTGCGGCCCTTGCCGATGCGGGCGAAGGCGTCGTCGAGCAGCTTGAGCGACGGCTCGGCGCTCTTGGGCGGTGTGTCGCGGCCGTCGAGGAAGGCGTGCAGGTAGATTTTCTCGGCGCCGCGCTGGGCGGCCAGCTCGGCCATGGCGACCAGGTGATCCTGGTGGCTGTGCACGCCGCCGTCGGACAGCAGGCCGAGGATGTGCACCGCCTTGCCGGCGCCGGCGGCCTTGTCGACCGCTTCGGTCAGCACCGGGTTCCGGAAGAACTCGCCGTCGCGGATGGCCTTGGTCACGCGGGTGAAGTCCTGGTACACGACGCGACCGGCGCCCAGGTTCATGTGGCCAACCTCGGAGTTGCCCATCTGGCCGTCGGGCAGGCCGACGTCCATGCCCGAGCCGGAGATCAGGCCGTTGGGCTGGCTGGCCAGCAGACGGTCCCAGTTGGGCTTTTGGGCGGCGTAGATGGCGTTGTATTCCGGGCTATCGCTATGGCCGAAGCCGTCCAGAATGATCAGGACCAGCGGTTTGGGCGTTGCAGTCATAGGTACGGCTCTTTCCGAGAATAGGGGTCAGAAAAGGACCCACATTTTACCGATTGGTGCCGACAGACGCCATGATCCGCAGGGTGCAGCCGTCAGATACGCGCGTGTATACTGGCCGGCATTTTTACGTCTGGATGTCCTGTGCCATGTCCTCGTTCCTCCCTCGTCTGATCGAATTCGCCACCCATCACTACCTGCTGGTCGGTGCCTTGGTCGTGCTCCTGGTACTGCTGGCCCTGCATGAAATGCGCAAGGGCGGCCGCGCCCTGTCGACCCGCGAGCTGACCGCTCTGGTGAACGCCGAGCAGGCCGTGGTCCTCGATATCCGCCCGACCAAGGAGTTCTCCGCCGGCCATATCGTCGATGCGCTGAACATCCCGGCGGACAAACTGAACGCACGCCTTGCCGAGCTGGACAAACACAAGGCCAAGACCATCATCGTGGTCGACAGCATGGGCCAGCACGCGGGCACCTGGTGCAGCGTGCTGCAGAAGGCGGGCTTCACCGCCGCCAAACTGTCCGGCGGCATCGGCAGCTGGCGTGGCGACAACCTGCCCCTGGTGAAGTGAGATGCCGTCGATCTTGATCTACACCAGCGCATGGTGCCCTTATTGCATCCGCGCCAAGGCCCTGCTGGACCGCAAGGGTGTCGCCTACGAGGAGATCTCGGTGGACGGCAAGCCGGGCGTACGCGCCGAGATGGCTAGCAAGGCGGGCCGCACCTCCGTGCCGCAGATCTGGATCGACGAAGTCCATGTCGGCGGCTGCGACGATCTCTACGCGCTGGAACGCGCGGGCAAGCTGGATACGCTGCTCACGGCGTGATCCCCAATCCTGAAACGAAGCACAAGAAGGTCCCGAAATGACTGAACAAGCCAACGGCGCAGGCCAGCAAGACGATAACAATCCGCAGTTCTCGCTGCAGCGCATCTACATCCGCGACCTCTCCTTCGAAGCGCCCAAGGCGCCGGAAATCTTCCGCCAGGAGTGGCAGCCGAGCATTTCCATGGACCTCAACACCCGCCAGAAGCAGCTCGACGGCGACTTCTACGAAGTGGTGCTGACCGTTTCGGTGACCGTGAAGAACAACGAAGAAACCGCCTTCATCGTTGAAGTGCAGCAGGCCGGTATCTTCCTGATCAAGGGTCTGGACGCTTCCAGCATGAGCCACACCCTGGGCGCCTTCTGCCCGAACATCCTCTTCCCGTACGCCCGCGAAACCCTGGACAGCCTGGTTGTCCGTGGCTCGTTCCCGGCGCTGATGCTGTCCCCGGTGAACTTCGACGCGCTGTACGCGCAGGAAATCGCCCGCATGCAGGCTTCCGGCGAGATCCCGGCGGTTCAGTGATCCTGACTGCTGCATGAGAAAGGCGCCCCCGGGCGCCTTTTTCTTTGCCTGGGATTTGTGATTGGTCGAATTTTGATCAATATCGCGCAAGCCACGTGCTGCCTCGATTCCATACGGTTATCCACAGACTGTTCCTGAGGTTGCTCAGGAATGCTGTGGGTAAGCGGTGATGTTCTTCGTAGGAGCGAGCTTGCTCGCGAACAGCCGTGGCGTTGTCGCCGCCTCGAACAGCGGTTCGCGAGCAAGCTCGCTCCTACAGGAAAGCAGGCACTCCGGGCGTTCAAGTTTGGTGCGTGCGCACTAGAGGGGCGCAGGGAGGGGCGTACAGAACAAGTCCTGGAATCCCCAGCGCAGACACATGAACGGGGTGTTTAGGCTGACTCGGGATAACTCCCGAAGCCTCTTGTTTCGTGGCTTTCAGCCATGTCAGCAATGCGCGGGCAGCTACCCGGAGCGCCCTGCACGCAATCTTGGCACGCCCTCTGCAATACCCCTGACAACAGCGATTTCAGGGGCCTCGGTACAGGCAGGCTGGGGAACCCCTCTTTTACACCCCGCGGGTGCGCCGCTCGAAGCAGCGGCCGCCGCAACCGGTTTGGGGGTCCTGGTACAGGCAGGCCGGGTAAGCCCCCCTTTTATACCGGCGGCCATCCTTGTGGATGGCTTGCCCTCCGCTTCGGGGCCCCGGACCAGGCAGGCCGGGAACACCCCGCTTTTATTCGGGCCGCACCCTGACGTTCAGGTGCCATTGGCCCTCCACCTCGGCGCCGTCCCAGGCGCCTTGCAGTCGTCGGGTCGACAGCAACGTCAGCAGTACGCCTTGGCCTTGCGGTTCCAGCCTCCAGCGCACTGGCGCATCGCCGAGCCGCAGCTGGCCTTGCTGCGCCGTGCCGTTGGCATCGATCTGCAGGGCCAGGGCGCCTTCCAGATGACCGGCGCGCACCGCTGGCTGAGCATTCAGCCGAACGAGCAGGCCGTCTGCCGCCGGCTCTATGGCGAGGATCTGCGGTCGCCCGTCCACCGGCGGATGCACCAGGCGGCCGATCATCAGGCCCACCAGCAGCCCCAGCACGCACAGCGAAACCCAGACCTTCAGCAACGGCCTGGGCCGCATTTGCGCCTGCGCGGGAGTAGAATGCCCGCCGTTCTCAGGCTCGGAGCGCTGCATGTTCCACGTGATCCTTTTTCAACCGGAAATCCCCCCAAACACCGGCAACATTATCAGGCTGTGCGCCAATGCGGGCTGCAGCCTGCACCTGATCGAGCCGCTGGGCTTCGAGCTGGACGACAAGCGTCTGCGCCGCGCCGGCCTGGATTACCACGAATACGCCAGCGTGCGCCGCTACGCGACCCTGCAGGAGTGCCTGGAACAGCTCGCTCATCCGCGCCTGTTCGCCTTCACCACCAAGGGCTCGCAGCCGTTCCACGAAGTCGCCTACCAGCGTGGTGACGCCTTCCTGTTCGGTCCGGAAAGCCGTGGCCTGCCGGAAGAGGTGCGCGAAGCCCTGCCGCCGGAGCAGCGCGTGCGCCTGCCGATGCGTCCGGGCTGCCGCAGCCTGAACCTGTCCAACACCGTGGCGGTGACCGTCTACGAGGCCTGGCGTCAGCACGGCTTTGCGATGGACTGAGCGTTTTTCGATCGATCCGCGCAAAGCCGCGCCGGGCGGGGAGTACAGCGGCTTGCCCCAAGCTTATCCACAGCCGGGCGCACAGCGCTTGTGGGCAAACCGGAAATTCCTGCACAGAAACCGCGCAAACCCGCAGACCGCGCGTGCTCTGGGCTGTAGCACGTTCCTTCCCCGTTCCGTTCACAGTGTTATCCACAGGTTTTGGGGATAGATGCTGCGGGGAGGTGACGGAGCAGGCCGTCGCTCGGTAGCCGCCTTTGTAGGAGCGAGCTTGCTCGCGAACAGCATCACCGGACGGCACGGAAGTTGGGGCGTTCGCGAGCAAGCTCGCTCCTACAGGGGGCGTCGGCGGAGAACGCGTTTCGGGTAATGGCTGGGCATGAAAAAGGGGCCTTCCGGCCCCCCTCGTCATCGCAACACCTCAGTCGTCACCCTCATCGTCCGGGCCGTCGATCTTCATGCCCAGTTCCTTGATCTTGCGGGTCAGGGTATTGCGTCCCCAGCCCAGCAGCACGGCGGCATCGCGACGGCGGCCGGCGGTGTGCTTGAGGGCGGTCTCGATCATGATTCGCTCGAAGGCCGGCACGGCGGTATCCAGCAGACTCGACTGGCCGCGCCCGAGAGCCTGGTCGGCCCAGTGGCGCAGGGCCTGTTCCCAGTTGGCGGCGGGCAGGTTGTCCTGCGGCTGGGTCAGCAGCTCCGGCGGCAGGTCGTCGATGTGCACTTCGCGGCCGGACGCCATGACGGTGATCCAGCGGCAGGTGTTCTCCAGCTGGCGCACGTTGCCCGGCCAGCCGAGGTTCCGCAGATAATCCTCGGTTTCCGGTTTGAGCAGCTTGGGCTCCACCGCCAGCTCCTGCGCGGCGCGGGCGAGGAAGTGCCGGGCCAGCGCCGGGATGTCCTCGCGGCGGTCGGCCAGGCGCGGGATGTGGATGCGGATGACGTTCAGGCGGTGGAATAGGTCCTCGCGGAACTTGCCTTCGCGCACCAGGTTTTCCAGGTTCTGGTGGGTGGCGGCGATGATCCGCACGTCCACCTTCACCGGGGTGTGGCCGCCGACGCGGTAGAACTCGCCGTCCGCCAGCACGCGCAGCAGGCGGGTCTGGGTGTCGGCCGGCATGTCACCGATCTCGTCGAGGAACAGGGTGCCGCCGTCGGCCTGCTCGAAGCGACCGCGCCGCTGGTTGGCCGCGCCGGTGAAGGCGCCTTTCTCATGGCCGAACAGCTCGGACTCCATCAGGTCCTTCGGAATCGCCGCCATGTTCAGCGCGATGAATGGCGAGGCCGCGCGCGGGCTGTGACGGTGCAGGGCGTGGGCGACCAGTTCTTTACCGGTACCCGACTCGCCGTTGATCAGCACTGTGATATTGGAGTGGGAGAGGCGGCCGATGGCGCGGAACACCTCCTGCATCGCCGGCGCCTCGCCGATGATCTCCGGGGTGCGCGCCTGGTTGGCCGGCGCTTCCAGGCCCTGCTGTTCCTGGGCGTGCTGGTTGGCGCGCTTGACCAGGGAGACGGCCTCGTCGACATCGAACGGCTTGGGCAGGTACTCGAAGGCGCCGCCCTGGTAGGACGCCACCGCGCTGTCCAGGTCCGAATGCGCAGTCATGATGATCACCGGCAGGCGCGGGTGCAGCTCGCGGATCTGCGCCAGCAGGTCCAGGCCGCTGGTGCCGGGCATGCGGATGTCGGAGATGATCACGTCCGGCTGCTGGCGGCCGAGGCGGCTCATCACGCTGTCGGCGCTGTCGAAGCTGACGGTGATCATGCCCTCCTGCTGCAGGGCTTTTTCCAGCACCCAGCGGATGGAGCGGTCGTCGTCGACGATCCAGACGGTCTCAGATCGGCTCATGGTCAATGGACTCCTTGTTCCAGGGGCAGGAACAGACTGAATACGGTGTGGCCGGGGTGGCTCTCGCATTCGATCAAGCCCTGGTGCTGGCTGATGATGTTCTGGGTGATGGCCAGGCCAAGCCCGGTGCCCTCGGCACGGCCGCTGACCATGGGGTAGAAGATGGTGTCCTGCAGTTCGGCCGGGATGCCCGGGCCGTTGTCGATGATTTCCACCTTGCACACCAGGCGATGGCGGGTGTGGCCGATGGTGAACTGGCGCAGGGTGCGGGTGCGCAGGGTGATGCGGCCCAGCTTGAGTTCGTTCTGCGAGGCGATCGCCTGCATGGCGTTGCGCACGATGTTGAGCACCGCCTGGATCATCTGCTCGCGGTCGAGCAGCAGGTCGGGGATGCTCGGGTCGTAGTCGCGCACCAGCGGGATGCTGCCCTGAGTCTCGGCCTCCACCAGGCTGCAGACGCGCTCCAGCACTTCGTGGATGTTGGTGACCGAGAGCTGCGGCAGCTTGTTCGAGCCGAGCATGCGGTCCACCAGGTTCCGCAGACGGTCGGCCTCTTCGATGATGACGTTGGTGTAGTCCTTGAGCGACTCGTCCGGCAGCTCGCGGGACAGCAGCTGCGCCGCGCCGCGAATGCCACCCAGCGGGTTCTTGATCTCGTGGGCCAGGCCGCGCACCAGCAGCTTGGTGGTCTCCTGCTTGGACAGTTGCGCTTCTTCCTTGGTGATCCGCATCAGCCGGTCCCGCGGGTGGACTTCCAGCAGCAGCAGGGTCTCACGGCGATTGAGAATCGGCGTCACTGCGTAGTCCACGGTGATGCTCTGGCCGGTCAGCGAGGTCAGCGTCGCTTCACGCTTGGTGAAGGGGTGTGCCTCTTCCACCGCCTGGCGCAGCGAGTTCAGCGCCTCGGGCGACTCGGTGAACAGCTCGCTGATGAACTGGCCGTGGCTGCGTTGCCCGCTCACCGCCAGAAGCATTTCCGCCGCCGGATTCATGTATTCCAGGCGCAGCTCGGCATTGAGCAGGATGACCGCCGTGGTGAGGTTGTCGAGCAACAGGCGGAGCTGGGTTTCTGTAGGCATGGCGTAAGAGATGTCCCAAGACTGTGCGGGAAAATGCAAGAAACAAACCAGCCCCTGAAAGGTCGCGTATTTCGGCGCCTGGCGCTGGTTTGCGCGACACAGAGGGTCAATCTCGCCGGCGGGAGTGACCTGAAATGGGGAGAGTATAGAAAGTGGTGCAGAGCAATGCACCGATATGGTGCATTTGTGCCGGGGCGCACGCCGCCGTCAGTGACTGGCGGCGCTGAGTGGCTGGGTGGCGTCCAGGGCGGCCGACTCGGCCACCGAAACGCGGAACATGTGGAAGGGCTGGTTGGGTGTCTGTTCGATGGTGCGGCCCAGGGTATCGATGATCTCAACCGACAGCTGGTGCGTGCCGCGGTCGACGTTGTGCAGCGGGAATACCGGACTGCGGCCGGGCTCGCCCACCGGCTTGCCATCGAGCAGCAGGCGGTACAGGTGGCCGGGCAGCAGGGCCGGGTCGCTGGTGGCGGAAACGATCAGCGCACCGTCGTTGGCGCGGATGGTGGTATCGGGCTCCGGCACGAGGATGCGCAGCAACTGGTAGGCGGGCGGCCCCGGCGGCAAGGCCGGTGTGGCGGGTGCATAGAGCGGTGGCGGCATGCGCACACCAGGCTGGTTCGGCATCGCGTTGGGCGGCGTGAGCTGCAGCTTCTGCGCGTTGCCGCGCTGCGGCTGGTCGGTGAAGACGCGGTTGCCGTCCTTGTCGATGTAGGTGTAGACCTCGGCGTTGGCCGCGAAGCAGGCCAGCGCCGACAACAGGGCCGACACCATGAGAGTCGTCAGATGACGCATGCTCAGCCGCCCGTCCTGGGAGCCACCTGGGGCCGTTGTGGGCTGTTGGTGCTGATGCGCTGCAGGGTGAAGCTTGCCGTCGCGCTGGTCTGGATCACCCGGCTGCCTTGTACGACCTCGACGGCGAGGGTGTGCTCGCCCCGGTCGATGTTTTCCATGCTGATGCTGGTGTTGTGGGTTGGGGCACCGTAGGGCTGGCCGTCCAGCACCAGTTGCAGCTGGTGGTCCATGGCCAGCGCCGGCTGCACCACGACCTCGACGACGAAGGTACCGTTGTTGGCGCGCAGGGCCTCGTCGTTGGGCAGGTTGCTCAGCGCCAGGATTGTATAGGCGCCCTGGTCCTCGGCGGTGCCGCTCCCGGTGTCGGTGTTCACCGGTGCCTGCGGGGCCACGGTGTTGGTCGGGGGCAACTGCACCGGTTGCGCGCCGACGTTGCTCGGCGGCTGGTTGGTGAACACCGTCTTGCCGCTGGCATCGGTGTACTTGTAGATCTGCGCACTGGCTGGCAACGCGGCGGCGAGCAGCAGGGCGGTGAGGATCAGGCGCATGGGCGATCTCCGGATGGTCATGCCAAGCCTTGCACTGCCGACGACGGCTGGCAAGTTGCCTATTGTGAATCAGCATGGCAGCTCACAGTGTGCGCTGCCGCCCGCCGACGGACCTTTCATGCAGCCCCGTAGTCCATTGCCGGGCCCGAGACCTCTGTATGATGCCGGCGAGCGTTCCTTTATCTGCCTTGGGGTGTGCCCGTGACCGACCTGTTCCGTTCCTGTTTCCGTCAGTGCCTGCTGCTGTGCTGCCTGAGTCTCGGCTTGCTCGCAGGGCCCGCGCTGGCGGCGCTGCCGGGGCCCCTGGCGAATGTGACGGGGGGCGGCGACAAGGTCAGCGATGCGCAGTTGCAGCAGTCGCTGGACCAGGTCATCAAGACGCTGGAGAACGACCAGCAGCGGACCGACCTGCTGAAGAAGCTCAAGCAGCTGCGCGATGCGAGCAAGCAGAGCGCGGACGAGCAGGGCGGCGTGCTCGGCCTGATCGGCGACACCCTGGGCAGTCTGGAGAAACAGTTCGAAGGCGCCAACAGCCCGGTGCTGCGCTGGAGTTCGCTGTTCGCCCAGGCCCGCGACGAACTGGAGACCCGCATCCCGTCCTGGCAGGAGTGGTCGGGGATGCTCTTCGACTTCTTCCTGGTGACCCTGCTCTGGGCCTGCGTGGCCGTGGGGCTGCGCTGGGTGGCGCGGCGCATGCAGGAGCGCTTCGGCCTGGCCAACGAGCTTCCGCAGCATCCCAAGACCCGCGACCTGCTGCTGTTCGCCCTGCGCAAGCTCGGCCCCTGGCTGGTGGCGTTTCTGATCACCCTCTACCTGTCGGTGGTGCTGCCCAGCTCCCTGGGCAAGCTGCTGGCGATGGTGATGGCCTATGTGCTGGTGTGCGGCACGCTGTTCTCCGCGCTGTGTGTGATCTCCCTGTCGCTGCTCAGCGGCCCGCACCGCATGCGTGCGCTGGATATCCTGCGGCGGCGCGCCTTCCGCCCGTTGTGGCTGATCGGCAGCCTGGCGTCGCTGGGCGAGGTGATGCACGACCCGCGCGTCACCGACAGCCTCGGCCCGAGCACGGCGCTGTGCGTCGGCTCGCTGGCGAACATCTTCGCGGCCTTGTTCACCGCGCTGTTCGTCCTGCAGTTCCGCCGGCCGATCGCCCACCTGATTCGCAACCAGCCGCTGGAGCGCCGCCTCAAGCGCCGTGGCCTGCATGACCTGGTCGAGCTGGTGGGGTCGCTGTGGTTCCTGCCGGTCCTGGTGCTGGTGGGGATTTCCCTGTTCGCTACCGTGGTCACCGCTGGCGACAGCACCTACGCCTTGCGCCGCGCGCTGCTGTGCGCCCTGATCGCGGTGGTGGCGATGACCGTCAACGGCCTGATCCGTCGCGCCCACCTGCGCTCCTCGCGCCATGGCAGCCGCCGCAGCGCGCCCTATGTCGAGCAGTTGCAGAATTTCGCCTACACCCTGCTGCACATCGCCAACCTGCTGGTGTTCCTGGAGATCGGCCTGCGCGTCTGGGGCATGTCGCTGATCGCATTCACCGAAGGCGACGGCTCGGCGATCAGCCTCAAGCTGATCAGTTTCGGCACCACCCTGCTGGTGGCCTGGCTGGTGTGGATTCTTGCCGACACGGCGGTCCAGCACAGCCTCGGTCTGGGCGGCAAGAACCGCAACAACACCCGCGCGCTGACCATGCTGCCGCTGATCCGCAACGTGCTCTTCGTGACCATCGCGGTGATCGCGCTGATCGTCGCACTGGCCAACATGGGCATGAACGTCACCCCGCTGCTGGCGGGCGCGGGCGTCATCGGTCTGGCCATCGGTTTCGGTGCCCAGTCGCTGGTGGCGGACCTGATCACCGGGCTGTTCATCATCATCGAGGACTCGCTGTCCATCGACGACTATGTGGATGTCGGCGGCCACCTCGGCACCGTCGAAGGCCTGACCATCCGCACCGTGCGCCTGCGCGATCTGGACGGCGTGGTGCATACCATCCCGTTCAGCGAGATCAAGAGCATCAAGAACTACTCGCGGGAGTTCGGCTACGCGATGTTCCGCTGGCCGGTACCCGCCAGCATGCCGATCGACGATGCGGTGACGCTGGTCCATGAGGTGACCCGCGACCTGCGCGGCGACCGCACCATCAGCCGCGCCATGTGGTCGGCGCTGGAGATGCAGGGTGTGGAGAGCTTCGACAACGGCCAGGCGATCCTGCGCTTCCGCCTGAAGACCGCGCCGATCCGCCAGTGGGAAGTGCAGCGCGCCTTCAACCTGCGCCTGCGCCAGAAGCTGGACAAGGCGGGCCTGGAGCTGGCGATGCCGCGCCTGAACGTGCAGCTTTCGCGGATGCGCACCTCGCAACGGGAGGATGGCGACGGGCGTGGAGCGCCGGCGGACGGCGGGATCTGAGGTCTTCGTAGGGCGCACAACCGCTCGCGGTCGTGCGCCGATTCACCGCGTCCTGTCGTCGGTGCCGTGGCCTGCCCCGGAGTGGTCCGGGGCCAAGGTCAGGCGGCGCATGACGTCGAACGTTATACGCCCTACGCTCCGTGGTGTTCGCTTGTATGGCGCAGGGTAAGACCCGCTCAGGGGGGATCGTAAGCACGGCCCCGGTGTTTCCCCGGAACAGCTGTTTCATCCGCCCATAAAAAAGGCCTCCCGAAGGAGGCCTTAATGCTGACGCTATTTATAGGTATTCGTGGATCAGACGCTGTAGTACAGGTCGTATTCCAGCGGGTGCACGAAGGTGCGCACCTTGATTTCTTCTTCCGACTTCAGCTCGATGTAGGCATCGATGAACTCGTCGGTGAACACGCCGCCCTTGGTCAGGAACGCACGGCCCTTGTCGAGTTCTTCCAGCGCTTCCTTCAGGCTGCCGCAAACCTGCGGGATTTCCTTCGCCTCTTCCGGCGGCAGGTCGTACAGGTTCTTGTCAGCGGCATCGCCGGGGTGAATCTTGTTCTGGATGCCGTCCAGGCCGGCCATCAGCAGAGCGGCGAAGCACAGGTAGGGGTTGGCAGCCGGGTCCGGGAAGCGCGCTTCGATACGGCGGGCTTTCGGGCTGGATACGTACGGAATACGGATCGAGGCGGAACGGTTGCGGGCCGAGTAGGCCAGCATTACCGGAGCTTCGAAGCCCGGAACCAGACGCTTGTAGGAGTTGGTGGCCGGGTTGGTGAAGCCGTTCAGGGCCTTGCCGTGCTTGATGATGCCGCCGATGAAGTACAGGGCGGTGTCGGACAGGCCGGCATAGCCTTCGCCAGCGAAGGTGTTCTTGCCATCCTTGGAGATGGACATGTGAACGTGCATGCCCGAGCCGTTGTCGCCGTACAGCGGTTTCGGCATGAAGGTCACGGTCTTGCCGTAGGCATCGGCAACGTTGTGGATGCAGTACTTCAGGGTCTGCACTTCGTCAGCCTTGGCTACGAGGGTGTTGAACTTCACACCGATCTCGTTCTGGCCGGCGGTGGCCACTTCGTGGTGGTGAACCTCGACGACCAGGCCCATTTCTTCCATGGCGTTACACATGGCGGTACGGATTTCGTGGTCGTGGTCGACCGGCGGTACCGGGAAGTAGCCGCCTTTCACGCCCGGACGGTGGCCCTTGTTGCCCGACTCGATGTCAGCGTCGGTGTTCCAGGAAGCCTGCTCGGAGAAGATCTTGAACATCGAGCCGGAGATGTCGGACTTGAACTTCACTTCGTCGAAGATGAAGAACTCCGGCTCCGGGCCTACGAATACGGTGTCACCGATACCGGTGGACTTCAGGTATTCCTCGGCGCGCTTGGCGATGTTGCGCGGGTCGCGCTCGTAGCCTTGCATGGTGCTCGGCTCGATGATGTCGCAGACGATGATCAGGGTCGGCTCTTCGGTGAACGGGTCGAGCACGGCGGTGCTGTCGTCCGGGAGCAGGATCATGTCGGAGGCTTCGATGCCTTTCCAGCCTTCGATGGAGGAGCCGTCGAACATCTTGCCGGCTTCGAAGAAGTCATCGTCCAGCGCGTCGCGAGCCGGCATGGTGACGTGCTGCTGCTTGCCTTTGGTATCGGTGAAGCGCAGGTCAACCCACTTCACGTCATGATCTTTGATCAGTTGTTGCGACTTGTACGACATGCTGTCCTCCAGGAGGGATTAGAGCTGGGAGCTTTCTGTGCCCCAGTATCGGGTGATGCCGGCCGGATAGTCCGCCAGGGCAACCTGCCTCACAAGAGAGCAAGTTGCGTGCCAGTGCCCGCAATCGTGCAGAAGCGCTGATTTCCGGGGCTTTGGCGAGCGTAACCAGGAATTGCAGGGTAATTGTGCACCGTTTTAGTGCCTCATCATGGTGCATCCGTCCATTTTGGTGCGCCCGAAAGAAAGTCTCCGAATTCTGCTCAAGTCTTGAGCAATTTCGGATATAATCTTGCCCCTTTTTTTCTGTCCCATGGCAATCGCCCGGTCCGCATGAAACTCATCGTCAAGGTCTTCCAGGAAATCACCATCAAGAGCCGGCCGGTGCGCAAGCGCTTCATCCGCCAGCTGGCGAAGAACATTCGCACGGTGCTCCGCGACCTCGATCCCGAGCTGCGGGTGGAGGGCGAGTGGGACAACCTGGACGTCGAGACCCAGGTCACCGACCCGAAGGTCCTGCGCGAGATGATCGAGCGCCTGACCTGCACGCCGGGCATCGGCCACTTCCTGGAAGTGCACGAGTACCCGCTGGGCGACTTCGACGACATCCTGGAGAAGTGCAAGCTGCACTTCGCCGACAAGCTGCCGGGCAAGATCTTCTCCATGCGCTGCAAGCGCGCCGGCAAGCATCCGTTCACCTCCATCGACGTCGAGCGCTACGTCGGCGGCGGCCTGCGCCAGCAGTGCGGCGCGGCGGGCGTCTCGCTGAAGAATCCGGAAGTGCAGGTGCGGGTGGAAATCCGCTACGACCGCCTGTACGTGATCCACGCCCAGCACGAGGGCCTAGGCGGCTACCCGCTGGGCGCGCTGGAGCAGGTGCTGGTGCTGATGTCCGGTGGCTTCGACTCCACCGTGGCGGCGTACCAGATGATGCGCCGCGGCATGATCAGCCACTTCGTGTTCTTCAACCTCGGTGGTCGTGCCCATGAACTGGGCGTGATGGAAGTCGCCCACTATCTATGGGAGAAGTTCGGCCGTTCCCAGCGGGTGCTGTTCGTCAGCGTGCCCTTCGAGGAAGTGGTTGGCGAGATTCTCACCAAGGTCGACGACAGCTACATGGGCGTGACCCTCAAGCGCATGATGCTGCGCGCCGCCAGCCGCGTTGCCGAGCGCCTGGAGCTGGACGCGCTGGTGACCGGCGAGGCGATTTCCCAGGTGTCCAGCCAGACCTTGCCGAACCTCTCGGTGATCGACCGGGTGACTGACACCCTGGTGCTGCGCCCGCTGATCGTCAGCCACAAGCAGGACATCATCGACACCGCGACGAAGATCGGCACCGCCGAGTTCGCCAAGCACATGCCTGAGTACTGCGGCGTGATCTCGGTGAACCCGACTACCCAGGCCAAACCCTATCGCGTCGAGCACGAAGAAACCAAGTTCGACATGGCCGTGCTCGACCGCGCCCTGGAGCGCTCCACCCAGATGACCGTCGACCGCGTGATCGACGAGCTGGGCAAGGACCTGCCGGTGGAAATGGTCGACGAAGTGCTGCCCGGCCAGATCGTGGTCGACATCCGCCATCCGGATGCCCAGGAAGATGAACCGCTGGCGCTCGAAGGCATCGAAGTCCTGGCCATGCCGTTCTATGCGATCAACAGCAAGTTCAAGGAACTGGACCCCAACCGCCAGTACCTCCTGTACTGCGACAAGGGCGTGATGAGTCGCCTGCACGCCCACCACCTGGTCAACGAAGGGCACACCAATGTGCGTGTTTACCGTCCGCAATAAAGGCGCGGACCAACGCCGCCAGCCCGGACTGTTCGGCGGCAGCATCCGCCATCGACCACCCGACACATTCGGTGCGTAGGCTCACGCCCTGACCATTTGCACCGCCGCGCCACGGCCCGGCCCCGCTGCCAGAGAGGCAGCCGAAGATTCACTATCGAGACTGACACTGTGATCGAAAAACTGCGCAATATCGCCATCATCGCCCACGTCGACCATGGCAAGACCACCCTCGTTGACAAGCTGCTGAAGCTGTCCGGCACCCTCGACCGCAAAGAAGCGGAAAACGAGCGCGTGATGGACTCCAACGACCAGGAAAAAGAGCGTGGCATTACCATTCTGGCGAAGAACACCGCCATCAAGTGGAATGACTACAACATCAACATCGTGGACACCCCCGGCCACGCCGACTTCGGCGGCGAGGTAGAGCGCGTGATGTCCATGGTGGACTCCGTGCTGCTGGTGGTCGACGCCCAGGACGGCCCGATGCCACAGACCCGCTTCGTGACCCAGAAGGCCTTCAAGGCCGGCCTGCGTCCGATCGTGGTGGTGAACAAGATCGACCGTCCGGGCGCGCGTCCTGACTGGGTGATCGACCAGATCTTCGACCTGTTCGACAACCTGGGCGCCACCGACGAGCAGCTGGACTTCCCGATCGTCTACGCCAGCGCCCTGAACGGCATCGCCGGCCTCGACCACGAGAAGATGGACGACAACATGGACGCGCTGTTCCAGGCGATCATCGACCACGTTCCGGTTCCCCAGGTCGACGTCGACGGCCCGTTCCAGATGCAGATCTCCCAGCTGGACTACAACAGCTTCCTCGGCGTGATCGGCATCGGCCGCATCGCCCGCGGCAAGGTCAAGACCAACACCCCGGTAGTCGCCATCAGCGACGACGGCACCAAGCGCAACGGCCGCATCCTGAAGATCATGGGTCACTCCGGTCTGCAGCGCGTCGAAGTCGCCGAAGCCGAAGCCGGTGACATCGTCTGCGTATCGGGCATGGACGAGCTGTTCATCTCCGACACCCTGTGCGACCCGCAGAACGTCGAAGCCCGCCCGCCGCTGACCGTCGACCAGCCGACCGTGAGCATGACCTTCCAGGTCAACGACTCGCCGTTCGCCGGCCGCGAAGGCAAGTTCGTCACCAGCCGCAACATCAAGGAGCGTCTGGACAAGGAACTGCTGCACAACGTGGCCCTGCGTGTCGAGCAGGGCGACTCCCCGGAGAAGTTCAAGGTCTCCGGCCGTGGCGAGCTGCACCTGTCGGTTCTGATCGAAACCATGCGCCGTGAAGGCTTCGAGCTGGCCGTGGGCCGCCCGGAAGTGGTAATCATCGAGAAGGCCGACGGCGAGAAGCAGGAGCCGTACGAGAACGTCACCATCGACATCGAGGAACAGCACCAGGGTCCGGTGATGGAGCAGATGGGTCTGCGCAAGGGCGACATGACCAACATGATCCCCGACGGCAAGGGCCGTATCCGCCTGGAATACGTGATCCCGGCTCGCGGCCTGATCGGCTTCCGTAACGCCTTCCTGACCATGACCTCGGGCACCGGCATCCTGACCTCCACCTTCGACCACTACGGTCCGATCAAGGCCGGCGACGTTGCTCACCGTCTGAACGGCGTGCTGGTCTCCATGGCCACCGGCACCGCGCTGACCTACTCCCTGGAAACCCTGCAGGACCGCGGCAAGCTGTTCCTGTCCCCGGGCGACGAAGTCTACGAAGGCCAGCTGGCCGGTATCCACAGCCGCGACAACGACCTGGTGATCAACCCCACCAAGGCCAAGAAGCTCGACAACATGCGCGCTTCGGGCAAGGACGAGACCATCCAGCTGACCCCGGCGCTGAAGTTCACCCTGGAACAGGCTCTGGAATTCATCGACGACGACGAGCTGGTGGAAGTGACTCCGAAGTCCATCCGTCTGCGCAAGAAGATGCTGAACGAGAACGACCGCAAGCGCTACGAGCGCAGCAAGGTCTGAGTCGACCAGCAGCACGAAAGAGCCGGGCTTATGCCCGGCTTTTTCATGCCTGCGATTCCGGTGGCGGTGACGAATTCGTGGCCGATGTGGCCGCCGGGCCTAAAAGTTCGTCAGATATTTCGTAGTCGTGGGAAGTGCTGGGCATACCGCTGGGGCCCCGCCGATATACTCGGGGACTACATGGCTCTCACGGGCTGGGATGGATTCGTACAGAACTTCAAGGATTTGAAAGCATGCAATGGATTTTCATGCTGGTCGGTCTGGTCATCGGCGCCGCTGCGGGCGAGTCGATCATCGGCGCTGTAGTGGGCGCGGTCGCCGGCCTCGCCCTCGGGCAAGCCATTGCGCTGCAGGGGCTGAGGCAGGAGAACGCCAGCCTGCGCCGTGATCTGAAAGCCTTCGGCGAGCGCTTCGAACAGGGCACGCAGGCGTTGTACGAACGGCTGTTGCAGGTCGAGCACCGTGCGGAGCGGACACCGTTGTCCAGCGTCGAATTCGTCGCGCCCGAGAGTCCCGAGGCCCCGCTGGAGCCCGCGCCGGTACCCGAAGCGGTGCAACCCGTTGCCGAAACCTCCGCGCCGGAGCTGGAATGGGACATCGAGCTGCCTGCCGCCGAACCGTCGCCGGCGCCCGCGGCCGCCGCTCCCGCCGAGCCGGCCATCGAATGGTCCGAACTGGCCCTCGAACCGCTGGAAACGCCCGAGCCTTCCCCGAGCCAATCCCAGGCGCGTGCCGAGGCACCCCAGCCCCAGGTCGCACCCGCCGCTCCGCCGTCGCCGCCCAAGCCGCCGACGCCGTCCCTGTTCGATCGGGCCTTCGGCGCTGCCCGCGACTGGCTCTTCGGTGGCAACACCGTACTGCGCGTCGGCGTGGTGCTGCTGTTCCTCGGCCTGGCCTTCCTCCTGCGTTACGCCACCGAAGGCATGACCATGCCGCCCCAGGGCCCGTACATCGGCACCGCCTTCGCCGCGCTGGCGCTGCTCGGCCTGGGCTGGTGGCTGCGTCACCGGCGCCCGGCCTACGCGCTGGTCCTGCAGGGCACCGGCGTTGCCGTGCTGTACCTGACGGTGTTCGCCGGCATCAAGCTGTACCCGGCCATGAACCACGGCGAGGTGCTGATCGATCCGCAGGCCGGTTTCGCGCTGCTGGTGGCGGTCACCCTGTTCTCGGCGATCCTGGCCATCCTGCAGGACGCCCTCGGCCTCGCCGCCGCTGCCGCGCTGGGCGGCTTCGCCGCGCCGATCCTGGCGTCCTCCGGGGGAGGCAACCACGTCGCCCTGTTCAGCTACTTTGCCCTGCTCAACGCCGGCATCTTCGCCATCGCCTGGTTCAAGGCCTGGCGCATGCTCAACCTGATCGGCTTCTTCGGTACCTTCGGCATCGGCCTGGCCTGGGGGCTGCGCTCCTACAAACCCGAGCTGTTCGCCACCACCGAGCCGTTCCTGGTCCTGTTCTTCCTCACCTATGTCGCCATCGGCCTGCTGTTCGCCCGTCGCCGCCTGCGCGAGGCGCTCGGAGCACCGGAGGATGATTCCCGCGAGGCGCTGCTGCGCTGGTCGGCGCGGCAGACCGACTACGTCGACGGCACCGTACTGTTCGGCACGCCGCTGGTGGGCTTCGGCCTGCAGTACGGCGTCATCCGGCACCTGGAGTTCGGCGCGGCATTCAGTGCCCTGGCGCTGGGGCTGTTCTATATGGTCCTGGCGCGCCTGCTGGCCGGGCGCACCGCTGGCCGCGCATTGCTGCTGGTGGAGACCTGTCTGGCGCTGGGCGTGGTGTTCGGCACCCTGGCCATTCCGCTGGGCCTGGACGCACGCTGGACCTCCGCCGCCTGGGCCGTGGAGGGCGCCGGCATCTACTGGCTCGGCCTGCGCCAGCAGCGGCCGCTGGCGCGCATCTTCGCGCTGCTGTTGCAGATCGGCGCGGCCCTGGCGTTCCTCGCCGACCTGCGTTCCGACCCGCTGTCGCTGCACCTGCTCGAAGGTGCACCGCTGGGCGCGTTGATGCTCGGCGTGGCGCTGCTGTTCAGCTTCTGGAACCTGCGCAATGCCGATGCGCAGACGCTGCGCAGCTGGGAGCCGAACGTCCGCCCGCTGCTGGCGACCTTCGGCCTGGGCTTCCTCTACCTGATCGCGCCGCTGTGCCTGGGGGCCGACGGCACCGCGATGATCTGGGCGGTGGCGGGCCTGGCGACCTTGTTCGCCGGCCTGCGCCTGCGTTCGCGTACCTTCCTGGCCTGCGCCTTCGCGGTGCAACTGCTGGGCGGTGCGATCTTCCTCCTGCATCTGCGCGGAGCCGAGGCGGGGAGCGGTGTGCTTGGCTCGGGTTGGCGCGGACTGGTGACCGCCTCGTTGATCGGCCTCGCGCTGATTGCCGCCATGCTGATCGCCGCGCGGGATTCCCTGGTGCGCGACGACCGCCGGCTGATGCTCGGTCTGAGCGTCGTCCTGCTGCTGGGTCTGGCCTTCATCAACCTCGCCGTGCTGTTCGTGCTGCCGTGGCGCACCGCGGCCGCCGTCTGGGCCGGCAGCGGCCTGCTGATCCTCTGGCTGAGCCTGCAACTGCAGCAGCGTGCGGCCTTCGTCTTCGGTCTGGTGCTGCAGGTGATCGGTGCGGGCGCCTTCCTGCTCGGCGGCCCGGCGCTGTTCGGCGACCTGCCCGGCGAGGGGCTGAAGCCGCTGGCGCACATGGGCTTCTGGACTCCGGCGGTGCTGGCGCTGGCGGCGCTGGTCGGTGCCTGGCGCCTGCATCGGGCCAGCGCGCACGAGCGTCGTCTGGCGCTGGGTGGGCTGGGCCTGGAGCAACTGTCGCAATTGCTGTTGATCTGGGGCGCCGGCTGGTGGGCCCTGACCGCGCTGTGGGAAATCGCCCGCTTCGTGCCGGCGCCGATGCGCGAGCACGTGGCGCTGCTGGTGGCCGCCGTCAGCGTGGCGCTCTGGTCGCTGCTGGCGCGCCGCGAACAATGGCGTGCGCTGGCGTTGCTGTGCCTGGCGCTGTCGCCGCTGGGCGTGGTGGCGCTGGCCAGTGCCTGGAACCTGGAATACCACCCGCTGGCACAACTGGGCTGGCTTGGCTGGCTGACGCTGTTCGCCGTGCACTTCTTCGCGCTGCGCCGACTCGATGCGCTGCTGCCACGCGTGGCGGCGCGGGCGGCCCACGTGCTGGGTTGCTGGTTGATCCTTGGGGTGGCGGCGCTGGAGCTGCGTTACCTGTTCTTCGCCCTGGCCGAGCACTACAACGCCTGGCGCTGGCTGGGCTGGGCGCTGGTGCCGAGCTGCTACCTGATCCTGATGGGTGGCGTGCGGCGCCTGCCGTGGCCGGTGGCGGCCTTCGAGCGCGAATACCGGGCGCTTGTCGCCGTGCCGGTGGCAGTGGCACTGCTGGGCTGGTTCTGGCTGGTCAACCTGTTCAGCGACGGCTCGGCGGAGCCACTGCCTTACCTGCCGCTGCTCAATCCGCTGGAGCTGGGCATGCTGATCGTGCTGGCGGCGGTGTTCCAGTGGACACGCCTGGGCCTGCCGCAACTCGGGATCGCCGAAGCCCGGCTGCGTCTGCCGGTGCAAGCCGTGCTGGGCGCCTCGCTGTTCGCCCTGCTGACCATGGCGGTGTGCCGTACCGCGCATCACTGGGGCGGCGTGCCGTTCGAGGCCTTCGCCCTGCGCGAGTCGATGCTGGTGCAGGCGGGCCTGTCCATCGTCTGGGCGCTGATCGCGCTGGGTCTGATGATCGCCGGGCACCTGCGTGGTCGCCGCGATTTCTGGTTGGTCGGCGCGGCGCTGCTGGTGGTCGTGGTGGTCAAGCTGTTCCTGGTCGACCGCGCCAGCGGCGGCAGCCTGGAGCGCATCATTTCCTTCATCGGCGTCGGCGTGCTGATGCTGATCGTCGGCTACTTCGCGCCGTTGCCGCCGCGCCGGCCCTCGCCCGACGAGCAACCGCAACAGGAGCAACCTTCCGCATGAAGTTCAAAGCCCTCGTCCTGCTCGCCGTAGCCGGGTGCTGCGGCACGGCCGGCGCCGCGCCGACGCCGGCCGACTTCGCCAATCGCGTGCCGCTGGAGACGTCCGGCAATGGCCCGTGGTATCGCGTGCAACTGCCCATCGAGGTGCTGTTTGCGGCGCGTCATGGCGACCTGCGCGATGTACGCATCTTCAACGCCGAAGGCGAGGCACTGCCCTACAGCCTGCGTACCAGCGCCGCCAGCGAGAGCCGCGTGCGCAGCGAGGTGCAGGCGCGCATCTTCCCGCTGCGCGGGCAGAGCGGCAGCGCCGCCGCCGACAGCGTGAGAGTCGTACGCAGCACCACGGGCACCATCCTGGAAATCACCTCGAACGCGGCGGCCCAGGATTCGCAGCAGGCCCTGCGCGGCTGGCTGCTGGAAACCGGCAGCGGCGACCTGCCGCTGGATCGCCTGCAGCTGGACTGGACGGCCGATAGCGATGGCTTCCAGCGCCTGCGCATCGAGGCCAGCGACGACCTGGAGCACTGGCGTTCCCTTGGCGAAGGACAGTTGGCGCGGCTGGACTTCAACGGCCAGCGCATCGAGCAGAACGACATCGCCTTGCCTGACGAGACGGCGCGCTACCTGCGCCTGTGGTGGGAGTCGCCGCAGCAGGCCGCGCAGTTGACCGGTGCCACCCTGAGCGGCAGCCGCAACAGCAGCGGGCCGATCCCCATGCTGTGGTCGGCCCCGTTGGCGGCCAAGGCCGATGCCAACGGCGAATTCAACTGGAGCCTGCCGCTGGCGCTGCCAGTGGAACGGGTACGGATTCCGCTGGAGCAGGCCAATACCCTGGCGCCGGTGGTGGTCTCCGGTCGCCACGACGGCAATGTGCAGTGGACGCCGCTGGCGCGTGGCGTGCTGTATCGCTTGCCGGGGGAGAGCGGCGAGATCACCCAGGAGGAGCTGGAACTGCCGGGCAGCGCGGTCAGCCAATTGCGCCTGCAGCTGGACGCCCGCGGCGGCGGCCTGGGCGGCGCGACGGCGAACCTGAGCATTGGCGTACGTGCCACCGAGGTGGTCTTCCTCGCCCGTGGCGGCGCGCCCTATCAGCTGGCGGTCGGCAGTGCGTCGGCCACCGATGGCAGCCTGCCGCTGTCCACCCTGGTGCCGGGCTTCGACGCCAAGCGCTTGTCCAGCATGGGCGAGGCCCATCTCAAAGGCAACCTGCAGACCCCGGTGGTCGAGGCGCCGGGCTTACAGCCCAAGGCGGATGGCCGCTGGAAGCGCTATGGGCTGTGGGCGGTGCTGCTGGCCGGCGTCGGCCTGCTCGGGGTGATGGCGCTGAGCCTGTTGCGCAGCAGTCGCCCGCAAAACTGAGCAAGGTTCACGGAGATCGCTGCGAGATAGGGGCGCCGCCTGGGAAAACTCTGCTACTGTGAGGGCGTTCTGTCAGCCCAATAAAAACAAGCACGGAGTAGCAGGATGATCAGACAGGCGCTCACCCCGTTGGCGGCTGCCTGCGTATTGGCGATTGCCTCGCAGGCCTCGGCGGCCCCTTCCCCCTATTCGACCATGGTGGTGTTCGGCGACAGCCTCAGCGACTCGGGCCAGTTCCCCGACGCCGGCGGCCCGGCGGGCGCCTCCACGCGCTTCACCAACCGCACCGGCCCGACCTATCTGGAAGGCCAAGGCGAAGCCTTCGGGCCGACCGCGCCGATGATCCTCGGCGGCAAGCTGGGCGTCTCCTCGGCTGATCTCAACCCCTCGACCTCGCTGGTCGCCGGCACCCAGGACGGCAACAACTGGGCGGTGGGCGGCTACCGTACCGACCAGATCTACGACTCCATCACCGCGCCGGGGGGCTCGGTGGTCAGCGCCGGGGGCAATACCCGCACCCGCGACGGCTATCTGGTCGGGCGCCGGGCGGACCCGAACGCGCTCTACTACCTCACCGGCGGCGGCAACGATTTCCTCCAGCTGCGCATCACCAACGACCCCACCGCCCGTGCCGCGGCCGGGCGCCTGGTGGACAGCGCGGATGCGCTGCACAACGCCGGCGCACGCTACATCATGGTCTGGCTGCTGCCCGACCTCGGCCTGGCGCCGGCCACCAACGGTACTCCGTTGCAGTCCTTCGGCACCCAGCTGTCCGGCATCTTCAACGAGGAGCTGGTCAGCCAGCTCGCCGCGTCCGACGCCAACGTCATCCCGCTGAACATCCCGGGGTTGCTCAAGGAAGTCCTGGCCGACCCGGGTGCCTACGGCCTGGCTACCGGTACCAACCTGGTGGGTACCTGCTTCAGCGGCAACAACTGCCCGGAAAACCCGGTCTACGGACGCCACGGCAGCAACCCCGATCCGACCAAGCTGATCTTCAACGATGGCGTGCACCCGACCATCGCCGGCCAGTCCCTGATCGCCGACTACGCCTATTCGGTACTGGCCGCGCCCTGGGAAGCCACCCTGCTGCCGGAGATGGCGCTGGGTACCTATAACGGCTTCCAGGACACGCTGCACAGCCAGTGGCTGGCGGACTGGGAGAACTGGCAGGCCACGGGGCAGTGGCGCGGCTTCATCTCCGGAGGCGGCCAGCACCTGGACTACGACGACCAGGACAGCGCCGCCAGCGGCGATGGCTTCGGCTACAACCTGACCCTGGGCGGCAGCTACCGCCTTGACGACGCCTGGCGCATCGGCGCCGCTGCCGGCTTCTACCGGCAGAAGCTGGAGGCTGGCGCCGAGGACTCCGACTACAAGCTCAACAGTTACCTGGGCAGCCTGTTCGCGCAGTACCAGCAGAACCGCTGGTGGGCCGACGCCGCGGTGACCGGCGGCTACCTCGACTACGACGAGGCCAACCGCAAGTTCGCCCTCGTTGACCGCACCGTCGAGGAGAAGGGTGACACCAACGGCAGCCTGCTGGCCTTCAGCGGCCGCCTCGGCTACGACATCGCCCAGGGCGGCGAGAACTGGCACCTGTCGCCCTTCGTCAGCGCCGACTGGGCGCGGGTGAAGGTGGACAGCTACGAAGAAGATGGCGGCCATTCCACCTCGCTGGCCTTCGACGAGCAGGACCGCTACTCCCGGCGCCTCGGCGCTGGCTTGCAGGGCAAGCTCGACCTGTCCGCCGAGACCCAGCTGTTCGGCGAGGTGGCGGTGGAGCGCGAATACGCCGATGACACCCAGAACGTCGGGATGAACTTCACCAGCCTGCCGGCCAACGACTTCACCCTGCAGGGCTACACTCCGCAGAGCCACATGCAGCGCCTGTCGCTGGGTTTCTCGCAGAAGCTGACGCCGGAGCTGTCGCTGCGCGGCGGCTATAGCGCGCACCACAGCAGCGATGACCTGGCGCAGGGGGTCAACCTGGCGTTGAGTCTGGATTTCTGACGAGTCGAGAGGGCAGGGGAGTCCGGTGCGCGCCGGGTTCCCCTCGCCAGTAATACCCCGTTGTTACCCCGCCAGCCCCTCGTGTCGCTAGACTGCCGGTCCGTTATTCGAGGACCCGCCATGACCTTCACCACCGAACTGCAGCCCGGCGTCTGTGCCGAGCCGGAAGCCGTCACCCAGGACTACGTGTTCAACCACACCATGCTGCGGGTGAAGAACCCGGAGCCGTCGCTGGACTTCTACACCCGCGTGCTGGGCATGCGCCTGCTGCGTCGGCTGGACTTCGAGGAAGCCCGCTTCTCCCTGTACTTCCTCGCTCACACCAAGGGCCGCGCGGTGCCGGACGACACCGGTGAGCGCCAGCGCTATACCTTCGGCCGCGAGTCGGTGCTGGAGCTGACCCACAACTGGGGTACCGAGTCCGATGACAGCCAGTACCACAACGGCAACAGCGAGCCGCGCGGCTTCGGCCATATCTGCTTCTCGGTGCCGGATATCCAGGCCGCCTGCGCACGTTTCGAGGCGCTGGGCGTACCGTTCGTCAAGCCGCTGGAGCGGGGCATGAAGAACGTCGCTTTCATCGCCGACCCCGATGGTTATTGGGTCGAGATCGTCCAGGCTTCGCTCAACGGCGAGCTGGGACGCGGCTGAAGGCCGCAGCCGCGCTTCGGGCGGGGGAACTGCCCGTGGCTGGCGGGTTCCAAGCAATCGGCGCGGCCACCGTGCAGGAGGCAACGCGCCCGATTCCACGCTAGAATGCGCCCTGATTTTTCCCCTTCTCCCCTGGAGCCTTTCATGTCCCGCGTTACCCTGAGCCGCTATCTGATCGAGCAGACCCGCAGTCACAACACCCCGGCCGACCTGCGCTTCCTCGTCGAGGTGGTGGCGCGCGCCTGCAAGGAAATCAGCCATGCCGTGTCCAAGGGCGCTCTCGGCGGCGTGCTGGGCAGCATGGGCACCGAGAACGTGCAGGGCGAAGTGCAGAAGAAGCTGGACGTGATGTCCAACGAAATCCTGCTGGAAGCCAACGAGTGGGCAGGTAACCTGGCCGGCATGGCCTCCGAGGAGATGGACCATCCCTACCAGATCCCCGGCAAGTACCCCAAAGGCGCCTACCTGCTGGTCTTCGATCCGCTGGACGGCTCCTCCAACATCGACGTCAACGTCTCGGTCGGCACCATCTTCTCCGTGCTGCGCTGCCCCCATGAGTACCTGAGCCAGAACGACAGCCTGCGCGAGGAAGCCTTCCTCCAGCCGGGCACCACCCAGGTCGCCGCCGGCTACGCCATCTACGGCCCGCAGACCATGCTGATCCTGACCCTGGGCAACGGCGTCAAGGGCTTCACCCTGGACCGCGAGCTGGGCAGCTTCGTGCTGACCCACGAGAACATCACCGTTCCCACCAGCACCGCCGAGTTCGCCATCAACATGTCCAACGAGCGCCACTGGGAAGCCCCGGTGAAGCGCTACGTCAGCGAACTGCTGGCCGGCAAGGAAGGCCCGCTGGGCAAGAACTACAACATGCGCTGGATCGCCTCCATGGTGGCCGACGTGCACCGCATCCTGACCCGCGGTGGCGTGTTCATGTACCCGCGTGACTCCCGCGAGCCGGAGAAGCCCGGCAAGCTGCGCCTGATGTACGAAGCCAACCCGATGTCCTTCATCATCGAGCAGGCCGGCGGCGCCGCCACCAACGGTTACCAGCGCATCCTCGAAATCCAGCCGGAAAACCTGCACCAGCGCGTCGCGGTGTTCCTGGGCTCCAAGGAAGAGGTCGAGCGCGCCACTGCCTACCACAAGGAAGGCTGATGGCTGCAGAGTCTCCCTGGCAGGCACTGCTGGACTGGTGGTTCGGCAGCTCGCTGGACGCCGTCGAGGTGTCCGCGCAGCGTAACTCGCTCTGGTTCGGCAAGAGCGCCTGCCAGGACGTGGACTCGGAAAATCGTTTCGGCGGTCTGGTGCGCCAGGCCCTGGACGGCGGTCTGCAGGAGTGGGAGCGCGAGCCACAGAGTTGGCTGGCGCTGATCCTGCTGCTGGACCAACTGCCGCGCATGATCTTTCGCGACAACCCGCGCGCCTACGCCGGCGACGCCCGCGCCCAGCAGCTGGTGCGCCAAGGCCTGGAAGCCGGTTTCGACCGCCAACTGCCGCGCATCGAGCGGGTGTTCGTCTACATCGTGCTGGAACACGCCGAAGACCTGGCCAGCCAGGATGAGGCGGTGCGTCTGTACGAAGCGCTGCAGGCCGAAGCCAGCGCCAGCGAGAAGGTCCTGTTCGCCGGTTATCTCGCCTATGCACGCAAGCATCAGGCGGTGATCGCCCGTTTCGGTCGCTTCCCCCACCGCAACGCCATCCTCGGCCGTCCATGCAGCGCCGAGGAAACGCAGTTCCTCACGGAACCCGGCTCGCGTTTCTGACTCCAACACGGCGGCCGATTCGGTCGCCCTGTGCCAAGCTTGTTGGCATGTCCCTTAAACAATGGAGTTGTCGATGTCCTTCCGCCGCCTTGCGCTCGTCGCGTTCTGTGTCGTCCTGGCCGCCTGCAGCAAGATCAACCAGGAAAACTATTCCAAGATCAAAACCGGCATGACCAAGGCCGAGGTCGAGAGCCTGCTCGGCAAGCCGACCGAATGCTCCGGCGCGCTGGGCGTATCCAGTTGCACCTGGGGTGATGAGAAGGCGTTCATCAGCATCCAGTACGCCGGTGACAAGGTGCTGCTGTTCTCCGCCCAGGGCCTGAAGTAATCGCCCAGGCAGGGCAGGCAGCCAAGGAGGAGTGAATGCGTCGATCCATCACCTGGCTGGCCTGCCTCGTTGTTCTGAGCGGTTGCGCGGGCCCCATGCAGCCGCCGCAGACTGTACAGGTCGACCTCAGGCGCTATGAGGGAACCTGGTACGAGCTGGCGCGCAAGCCGATGTTCTTCCAGCGGCAGTGCGCCCAATCCGAAGCGCACTACCGCCTGCAGGACGACGCCAGCCTCGCCGTAACCAACCGATGCCTGACCAGGGACGGCGAATGGGACCAGGCTACCGGTCGCGCCGAGGCCCAGGTAGCAGGTCGAACCGACAAGCTCTGGGTGCGCTTCGACAACGCCTTCTCGCGGATCTTCCCGGGGCTCGCCAAGGGCGACTATTGGGTGCTTTACGTCGACGATGATTACCAGACCGCCCTGGTGGGTAACCCGAATCGTGAATACCTGTGGCTGCTCTCGCGTCAGCCGGTGGTGCCGGACGCGATCCGCATGCATCTGCTGGAGTTGGCCCATGAGCGCGGCTATCAGACTGACGACCTGATCTGGCGGGCAGCCGATTCCACTTCAGCGGCCCAATGAAAAAACGCCCCAAGGGGCGTTTTTTTCGTGGCGGCTATTCCGGTGGTACTGCCTGTGCGGGCTGTTTGTAGGAGCGAGCTCGCTCGCGAACCAGCCCCGCTGCGGAGATTGTTCGCGAGCAAGCTCGCTCCTACAGGGGCCTGTCAGTCCAGCAGTTCGCGCAGCACGCCAGCGAACGCCTGGGTGCTTTGCTCCTCAAGAGCATGCCGGCCTTCGCGCACCCGCCATTGTCCGGCGACCATCACATCGCGTACCTGGCGATCCCCGCCGGCGAACAGCCAGCGGTTGAGGAGGGCGTCACCGCGGGCGGTCTGCAGGTACGGATCGCCGCCATCGAGCACCAGCAGGTCGGCGCGCTTGCCCACCGCCAGCTCTCCGGTGGGCTGGTCGAGGGCCTGGGCGCCGCCGGCGAGGGCGCCGTCGAACAGGGTGCGGCCGACCATCGGCTGGTTGGCGCCATACAGGCGGTTGCGGCGCTGGTCGCGCAGGCGCTGGCCGTATTCCATCCAGCGCAGTTCCTCGACCACGCTCAGGGACACGTGGCTGTCCGAACCGATGCCGTAGCGGCCGCCCTGGGCGAGGTAGTCCACTGCCGGGAAAATGCCGTCGCCCAGGTTCGCTTCGGTGGTCAGGCACAGGCCGGCTACCGCGCCGCTGCGCGCCATCAAGGTCACTTCGTCGGCCTCGGCATGGGTGGCGTGGACCAGGCACCAGCGCTCGTTCACCTCGACGTTCTCGTACAGCCACTGCAACGGGCGGCGGCCGCTCCAGGCCAGGCAGTCGTCGACTTCCTTCTGCTGCTCGGCGATATGGATGTGCACCGGGCAGCCGGTGGAGTCGGCGCCCAGCACCTCGGCGATCTGCTGCGGAGTGACCGCGCGCAGGGAATGGAAACACAGGCCGAGGCTCTGCTGTGGCTGGGTCGCCAGGTGCGAGCGCAGGCCGTCGATCAGCTTCAGGTAGCCTTCGGTGCTGTTGATGAAGCGGCGCTGGCCTGCGCTCGGCGCCTGGCCACCGAAGCCGGCGTGGGAGTAGAGCACTGGCAGCAGGGTCAGGCTGATGCCGGCGTCGGCCGCGGCCTGGCTGACGCGCAGGGCCAGTTCAGCCGGGTTGGCGTAGGGCTTGCCGTCGGCGTCGTGGTGCACGTAATGGAACTCCGCGACGCCGGTGTAACCGGCCTTGAGCATCTCGATGTAGAGCTGGCGGGCGATCACCCCGACCTGCTCGGGCGACAGGCGGCCGACCAGGCGGTACATCAAGTCACGCCAGGTCCAGAAACTGTCGTTGGGATTGCCGGCGACTTCCGCCAGGCCCGCCATGGCGCGCTGGAAGGCGTGCGAGTGGAGGTTCGGCATGCCGGCGAGCAACGGGCCGGCAACACGCTCGGCGCCCGCATCGCTGGCGTCCGCAGTGATCGCGGTGAACAGGCCGTCGGCATCGATCTCGAAGCGGACATTGCGCGCCCAGCCGGAGGGCAGCAGGGCGGATTCGGCGAATAGGACGGACATGCGCGGGGCCTCGCAGGGTTCTTGGAATTTGTATATACATATACAGACGTTTGCCAAGTCCGTAAACTGCATGGCAACCCGACGGTCTGAGGACTTGTCTGCACGAGTCGAATCCGGTACATGCCGGAGTCATACCGCAGTCGCACCGTACTGTCGCCACGACAAGGAGTTTCCCGTGCCCGCATCGCCCACGCCTACCCCGCCCGTCGAGGGTTCGTCGCTCGCCGCGCAGATGGGGGAAATTCCCGCGCCGCTGTACGCGCGGGTCAAGCAGATGATCGTCCAGCAGATCCAGTCCGGCACCTGGCCGCCTCACCATCGAGTGCCATCGGAAGCCGAGCTGGTGGCGGAGCTGGGTGTCAGCCGGATGACCATCAACCGCGCGCTGCGCGAGCTGACCGCCGACGGCCTGCTGGTGCGCATGCAGGGTGTGGGGACCTTCGTCGCCGAGCCCAAGGGCCAGTCGGCGCTGTTCCAGGTGCAGAACATCGCCGAGGAAATCACCGCGCGTGGCCACAAGCACCACTGTGTGGTGATCCGTTTGGTGGAGGAGCTGGCCAGCGCCGAGCGCGCGCTGGCGCTGGACATGCGCGAAGGCCAGCGCATCTTCCACTCGGTGATCGTGCACTACGAGAACGATATCCCGGTGCAGATCGAGGACCGCTACGTCAACGCGGCCGTGGCGCCGGATTACCTGAAGCAGGATTTCACCGGGCAGACGCCGTTCGCCTACCTCACCCAGGTCGCGCCACTGAGCGAGGGCGAGCACGTGGTCGAGGCGGTGCTGCCCAGCCCCGAGGAATGCAAGCTGCTGTCCATCGACCGCCACGAGCCGTGCCTGCTGATTCGTCGGCGCACCTGGTCGGGACGCAATACCGTGACCAGCGCGCGCCTGCTCTATCCGGGGTCGCGCTACCGCCTGGAAGGACGTTTCAGCTCATGACCGATGTGAAGCTTTTGCGCGCCGCCGACTACCCGGCGATGCCCTGGAAGAACGGCGCAGGCACTACCCGTGAGATCGTCCGCGACACTGGCGACGGGCTGGAAGGTTTCGGCTGGCGCGTGTCCATCGCCGACGTTGGCGCCCCAGGGCCTTTCTCGGCCTTCACCGGTTACCAGCGCGTCATCAGCGTGCTGGAGGGCGAGGGCATGCGCCTGAACGTGGATGGCATCGATTCCCGTGACCTGCGCGTCCTCGATGCATTCGCCTTCGATGGCGCCAGTGCGGTGGATTGCACCCTGCTGGGCGGCGCGATCCGCGACTTCAACCTGATCTATTCGCCCACGCGCTACCGGGCACGTTTGCAGTGGCTGCGGTTGGACCGTGAAGCGCACTTCTTCAGCAGCGCGTCGACGGTGCTGCTGTTCAGTGCCGGCGAGGGGATTCACGCCAGCCTGAACGGCGCGGCCAGGGGCGTGCTGGGGCTGCACGACACGCTGATCGCCGAAGGCGACGGTATGCTGCGCGAGTGGCGGCTGACGGTGGCGGGCAGTGCGGGTATCTGCGTGATAGAACTCGAAGCACGCTGAACAGAAAAGGGCGCCGGGAGGCGCCCTTTTTGTTGGTGGGATGTTGATCCGTAGGGCGCATAAAGCGGAACGCTTTATCCGCCATCATGGCCGAGCGGCGGATAACGCCAAAGGCGTTATGCGTCCTACATCGTGGGTTACGAATACAACCGCTCGTAGCCAATCCAGCGGCTCATCACCCCCTCTTCGACCCAGGCCCGCGCCGAAGCGATGTCCGGGGCGAAGTAGCGGTCCTGCTCGTAGTGCGGCACCTGGCTGCGGATCAGCGTGCGCACTTCCTGCAATTGCGGCGAGCTCTGCAGCGGCGCGTGGAAGTCCACGCCCTGGGCTGCGGCGAGCAGTTCGATGGCGACCACCCCGGCGCTGTTGCCGGCCATGTCCAGCAGGCGACGGGCGGCGAAGGTAGCCATGGACACATGGTCTTCCTGGTTGGCCGAGGTCGGCAGGCTGTCCACCGAGGCCGGGTGCGCCCAGGTCTTGTTCTCCGAGGCCAGCGCCGCCGAGGTGACCTGGGCGATCATGAAGCCGGAGTTCAGGCCGCCTTCCTTGACCAGGAAGGCCGGCAGGCCGGACATCGCCGGGTCCACCAGTTGGGCGATGCGCCGCTCCGACAATGCGCCGATCTCGGAGATCGCCAGCGCCAGCACGTCGGAGGCCATGGCCACCGGCTCGGCGTGGAAGTTGCCGCCGGAGAGCACGTCGCCGTCGGCGCTGAACACCAGCGGGTTGTCGGAGACGGCATTGGCCTCGCGCAGGAACACCCCGGCGGCGAAACGCAGGTGGTCGAGGCAGGCGCCCATCACCTGCGGTTGGCAGCGCAGGGAATAGGGGTCCTGCACGCGCTTGCAGTCGATATGCGACTGGTTGATCGGGCTGTCATGCAGCAGCTCGCGGTACAGCGCGGCGACCGCGATCTGTCCCGGCTGGCCGCGCACGGCCTGGATGCGCGCGTCGAAGGGGACGAACGAGCCTTTCAGTGCTTCCACGGTCAGGCTGCCGGCGACCACCGCCGAAATGAACAGCTTCTCCGCCGCGAACAGCCCGCGCAGCGCCAGGGCGGTGGAGACCTGGGTGCCATTGATCAGCGCCAGGCCCTCCTTCGGACCGAGGGTCAGCGGCGTGGCGCCGGCAAGGGCCAGACCCTCCACTGCGTCGAGGATGCGCCCTTCATGGCGGACCTGGCCGACGCCGATCAGCGCCGAGGACAGGTGTGCCAGCGGCGCCAGGTCGCCCGAGGCGCCCACCGAGCCCTGGGACGGAATGCAGGGATAGACCCGCGCCTGGTAGAGCTTGAGCAGCGTCTCGATCACCGGCAGGCCGACGCCGGAGAAACCCCGCGCCAGGGAGCCGATCTTCAGCGCCATGATCAGCGCCACGCTGGCGTCGTCCAGCAAGGGGCCGGTGCCGGTGCAGTGGGAGAGGATCAGATTGCGCTGCAGGGTGGCAAGCTGGTCCTCGGGGATCGAGGTGCGGGCGAGCAGGCCGAAGCCGGTATTGATGCCGTAGACGGTGCGTTGGTCGGCGATGATCTGGCTGACCGTCTGGGCGCTGCGCAGTATGGTCTCGCGGCACTCATCGGCGAGCTGCAGGACGGGTTGGTGCTGATAGATGGCGCGCAGCTGGTCGAGGTCGAACTGGCCGGGCGTCAGGAGCAGGGTTTCGGACATGTCAGCTTCCTGGAATCGGTGAAGTGTTACTGCGGTCGTATCCTGTATATACAGGTATAGCAATCGCCGTGCCATGGCTTCGGGTATACGCCTGCCTCGGTCGGTGCTGCGTGCGGCCGTTCTCCAGCAAGTGAATGTTGCCGGCCGGGGCATTTCCAGTCCGATGGTCGTGATCTGCTGCGGGCCCCGGGGTAGTGGTATGCCCCACAACTCCCCTGAAGGGCTCCGGGGCTGGCGCGGATGTTTCGGCTGTTGCAGTTGCGACCTTGCTCCGCCGAAACGGTTTTTTCATCGGGGCGGTAGCGGTGACCACCAGCGGGCGATCAGCAAGATCGCAGCGGAATGGAGCGAATCGCCGGGCATGCGGGGTAACGGTGAGTAGCTTGTCTATACAACCTGCGTTTCTTCGTAACGGGTGGTGTTACCGAATGCCACGAAAGGGTGCAGATGAGCTTCTTCCTGGTGCGTTTGCCTTCGTTCCGAAACGCCTCTCAGTCGTTCCAATCTGGCCGATCAATAAAAATAAATTCTTATAAATCAATTGGTTAAATTTTAATTTGGACGCCCTTCGATTCAGTTTGAGCAAGGTTGGCCTTTCGTTTGCTTATACTTGTACATACAAGCATAGACATGAAGATTCTGAGCGATTCGCCTGACAGCTCGGAACCTTCGAACGAACCGCCCGAAGCTGCCCCCGAGCTTCCCGAAACCGAGCTATCGAAGGAGTCTCCCGTGACCAAGTTCCGTGACGTCGAAATCCGTGCCCCGCGCGGCACCCAACTGAACGCCAAGAGCTGGCTGACCGAAGCGCCGCTGCGCATGCTGATGAACAACCTCGACCCGGAAGTCGCGGAGAACCCGAAGGAGCTGGTGGTGTACGGCGGCATCGGCCGCGCCGCGCGCAACTGGGAGTGCTACGACAAGATCGTCGAGACCCTGAAAGCGCTGAATGAGGACGAGACCCTGCTGGTGCAGTCCGGCAAGCCGGTCGGCGTGTTCAAGACCCACGCCAACGCCCCGCGCGTACTGATCGCCAACTCCAACCTGGTGCCGCAATGGGCCAACTGGGAACACTTCAACGAACTGGACGCCAAGGGCCTGGCCATGTACGGCCAGATGACCGCCGGCTCCTGGATCTACATCGGCAGCCAGGGCATCGTCCAGGGCACCTACGAAACCTTCGTCGAGGCCGGCCGCCAGCACTACGACGGCAACCTCAAGGGCCGCTGGGTGCTCACCGCCGGCCTGGGCGGCATGGGCGGCGCCCAGCCGCTGGCCGCGACCCTGGCCGGTGCCTGCTCGCTGAACATCGAATGCCAGCAGAGCCGCATCGACTTCCGCCTCGCCAGCCGCTACGTCGACGAGCAGGCCAAGGACCTGGACGACGCCCTGGCGCGCATCGCGAAATACACCGCCGAAGGCAAGGCCATCTCCATCGCCCTGCTGGGCAATGCTGCGGAAATCCTCCCGGAACTGCTCAAGCGCGGCGTGCGCCCGGACATGGTCACCGACCAGACCTCCGCCCACGACCCGCTCAACGGCTACCTGCCGGCCGGCTGGACCTGGGAGCAGTACCGCGACCGCGCGCAGACCGAACCCGCCGCCGTGGTGAAGGCCGCCAAGCAGTCCATGGCCGTGCACGTCAAGGCCATGCTGGAGTTCCAGAAGCAGGGCGTGCCGACCTTCGACTACGGCAACAACATCCGCCAGATGGCCAAGGAAGAGGGTGTCGAGAACGCCTTCGACTTCCCCGGCTTCGTCCCGGCCTATATCCGCCCGCTGTTCTGCCGTGGCATCGGCCCGTTCCGCTGGGCCGCGCTGTCCGGTGACGCCGAGGACATCTACAAGACCGACGCCAAGGTCAAGGAACTGATCCCGGACGACGCCCACCTGCACAACTGGCTGGACATGGCCAAGGAGCGCATCAGCTTCCAGGGCCTGCCGGCACGCATCTGCTGGGTTGGCCTGGGCCAGCGCGCCAAGCTCGGCCTGGCGTTCAACGAGATGGTCCGTCGCGGCGAGCTGAAGGCGCCGATCGTGATCGGCCGCGACCACCTGGACTCCGGCTCGGTGTCCAGCCCGAACCGCGAGACCGAGGCCATGCGCGACGGCTCCGACGCGGTGTCCGACTGGCCGCTGCTCAACGCCCTGCTGAACACCGCCAGCGGCGCGACCTGGGTCTCGCTGCACCACGGCGGCGGCGTGGGCATGGGCTTCTCCCAGCACTCGGGCATGGTGATCGTCTGCGACGGCACCGACGAGGCCGCCGCGCGCATCGCCAACGTACTGACCAACGATCCGGGTACCGGCGTGATGCGCCATGCCGACGCCGGCTACCAGATCGCCATCGACTGCGCCAGGGAACAGGGCCTGAACCTGCCGATGATCACCGGCAAATAAGGCAGCATCAGCAAGTCAGGACCAGGGAGGGGCCGCCGCACGGCGTGGTGCGGCGGCCCGGTCCGTAGAGATGTACATCGACCGACAAGAATCCTTCGGGAGAACAATAACGATGTCCCAGGCCAGTGATAGCTCCAAACCCCTGATCGAGGTGCGCTCGATCAACTACATCCCCGAGGCCGAGCGCCACGGCAAGCTCTACAGCCAGTTCACCCTGTGGCTGGGCGCCAACCTGCAGATCACCGCCATCGTCACCGGCGCCCTGGCCGTGGTGCTGGGCGGCGATGTGTTCTGGTCGCTGATCGGCCTGCTGATCGGCCAACTGCTGGGCGGTGGCGTGATGGCGCTGCACGCCGCGCAGGGGCCGAAGCTCGGCCTGCCGCAGATGATCTCCAGCCGCGTGCAGTTCGGCGTCTACGGCGCGGCCATCCCGATCGTGCTGGTGTGCCTGATGTACCTGGGCTTCACCGCCACCGGCACGGTGCTCTCCGGCCAGGCGCTGGGGCAGCTGTTCGGCGTCAGCGACAGCATCGGCATCCTGATGTTCGCCAGTGTCATCGTGCTGGTGACCGTGCTCGGCTACCGGGTGATCCACGTCATCGGCCGCATCGCCAGCGTCATCGGAGTGATCGCCTTCGTCTACCTGTTCAGCCGCCTGATGAGCCAGACCGATGTCGGCGCCCTGCTGCAGATTCGCCACTTCAGCTGGAGCAGCTTCCTGCTCGCGGTGTCCCTGGCTGCCTCCTGGCAGATCGCCTTCGGCCCCTACGTCGCGGACTACTCGCGCTACCTGCCGAGCAAGACTTCCTCGCTGAAGACCTTCCTCGCCGTGGGTGCCGGTTCGGTGATCGGCGCCCAGGTGGCGATGATCTTCGGCGTGTTCGCCGCGGCCGGGGCCAACGGGCAGTTCGCCGGCCATGAAGTAGCCTACATCGTCGGCCTGAGCGGTAGTGGCGCCATCGCCGCGCTGCTCTACTTCAGCATCGCCTTCGGCAAGATCACCATCTCGACGCTGAACTCCTACGGCAGCTTCATGTGCATCGCCACCGTGATCAGCGGCTTCCGCGGTCACCTGGAAGTGAGCCGTCTGCAACGCCTGGCGTTCGTCCTGTTGATCGTCGGCGCCGCGACTTTGATCGCGCTGCTCGGCCAGCACTCGTTCCTCGGCGCGTTCAAGTCCTTCATCCTCTTCCTGCTGGCCTTCTTCACTCCGTGGAGCGCGGTCAACCTGGTGGACTACTACTGCATCACCCGCGAGCACTATGACGTGCCGGCGCTGGCCGACCCCGATGGCCGCTACGGCCGCTGGAACATCCCCGGCATCAGCGTCTACGTGATCGGTGTGCTGGTGCAGCTGCCGTTCATCTCCACCAAGTTCTACACCGGCCCGCTGGTGGACGCCCTCGGTGGCGTGGATATTTCCTGGATCATCGGCCTCGTGGTTCCGGCCGTTCTCTATTACCTGGTCGCCCGGCGCGTAACGCGGGCAGTACCGGACCGGCTGATCCTGCCGGCCCGCACCTGAACAGACCGGCCGGCCGCCTGCGCAAGGAGGCGGCCCTTGCACTGCCCAACCTCATTCACGTTTAGGAGCATCAGATGAACAACACCAAGAAGACGCTGCTGGGACTGTTCCTTTCCGCCGGTCTGCTGGGCGGCGCCATGGCTTCGGCCCAGGCTGCCGGCTGGTGCGAAAGTGGCAAGCCGGTGAAATTCGCCGGACTGAACTGGGAGAGCGGCATGCTGCTCACCGACGTCATGCAGATCATCCTGAAGAACGGCTACGGCTGCGAAACCGACAGCCTGCCGGGCAACTCCATCACCATGGAGCAGGCCCTGGCCAACAACGACATCCAGGTCTTCGGTGAAGAATGGATCGGTCGCAGCGACGCCTGGAACAAGGCCGCCGCCGCGAACAAGGTGGTCGGCGTGGGCGCGCCCATCGTCGGCGCCACCGAGGGCTGGTACGTGCCGCGCTTCGTGATCGAAGGCGACAAGGCGCGTGGCATCGAAGCCAAGGCACCGAAGCTGAAGGCCGTGACCGACCTTGGGCAATACGCCGAGCTGTTCCGCGACCCGGAAGAGCCGGGCAAGGGCCGCTTCTACAACTGCCCGGCCGGCTGGACCTGCGAGCTGGAGAACTCCGAGATGCTGAAGAAATACGGCCTCGAGGACAAATACACCAACTTCCGTCCCGGCACCGGCCCGGCCCTGGATGCCGCCGTGCTGTCGAGCTACAAGCGCAAGGAGCCTATCCTCTTCTACTACTGGTCGCCGACGCCGCTGATGGGCCAGGCTGACCTGGTGAAGCTGGATGAGCCGGGCGTGAACAAGGACGTGAAGATCCAGGTCGGTCTGTCGAAGACCTTCCACGATCAGGCGCCGGAACTGGTGGCCGTGCTGGAGAAGGTCAACCTGCCCATCGACCTGCTGAACCAGAACCTGGCGAAGATGGCCAAGGAGAAACTCACCTCCGAGCAACTGGCCAAGTCCTTCCTCAAGGAGCACCCGGAAGTGTGGACCACCTGGGTCAGCGAGGACGCTGCGAAGAAGGTCCAGGCGGCGCTCTGACGCTGCCGAATCCGGGGACCGTTAGTACGGTCCCCGGCGATGCCCACTCCTGACGAGTACGTGCCATGTTCCCCGAACGCTTCACCTTCTCCATCGCCGACTGGGTCAACGGTTGGGTCGATGCCCTGGTCACCAATTACGGTGACGTGTTCCGCCACATCTCCGATACCCTGCTGTGGGCCATCGTCAACCTGGAAGGCGTGCTGCGGGCCACTCCCTGGTGGCTGATGCTGGCCATCGTCGCCGGCATCGCCTGGCACGCCACCCGACGCGTCCTGCCGACCGTCGTGATCGTCGGGCTGCTGTTCCTGGTGGGCGCCGTGGGCCTGTGGGACAAGCTGATGCAGACCCTCGCACTGATGATGGTCGCGACGATCATTTCGGTGCTGATCGGCATCCCGCTGGGCATCGTCGCCGCGCGCAGCGACCGCTTCCGCGCCGTGCTGCTGCCGCTGCTGGACATCATGCAGACCATGCCCAGCTTCGTGTACCTGATCCCGGTGCTGATGCTGTTCGGCCTGGGCAAGGTGCCGGCGATCTTCGCCACCGTGATCTACGCCGCACCGCCGCTGATCCGCCTGACCGACCTGGGCATCCGCCAGGTCGACCGCGAGGTGATGGAAGCCATCACCGCCTTCGGCGCCAACCGCCGTCAGCAACTGTTCGGCGTGCAGCTGCCGCTGGCGCTGCCCAGCATCATGGCCGGCATCAACCAGACCACCATGATGGCCCTGTCTATGGTCGTCATCGCCTCGATGATCGGCGCCCGTGGCCTGGGCGAGGACGTGCTGGTAGGCATCCAGACCCTCAACGTCGGCAAGGGCCTGGAAGCGGGTCTGGCCATCGTCATCCTCGCCGTGGTCATCGACCGCATCACCCAGGCTTACGGCCGCTCGCGCCACCATGAGGCCAGCAAATGAGCAAGATCCAGGTCAAGAACGTCTACAAGATCTTCGGCACCAAGGCCGACGCTGCGCTGGCGATGATCCGCCAGGGCAAGAGCAAGGCCGAGGTGCTGGCCGCCACCGATTGCGTGGTCGGCGTCAACGACCTCTCGCTGTCCATCGAGGCCGGGGAAATCTTCGTCATCATGGGCCTGTCCGGTTCCGGCAAATCGACCCTGGTGCGCCACTTCAACCGCCTGATCGACCCCACCAGCGGGCAGATCCTGGTGGATGGCGAGGACGTCCTCGCCTACGACGCCGCCGCTCTGGAGAACTTCCGCCGGCGCAAGATCAGCATGGTGTTCCAGAGCTTCGGCCTGCTGCCGCACAAGAGCGTGCTCGACAACGTCGCCTACGGCCTGAAGATCCGTGGCGAGAGCAAGGCACTGTGCCAGGAGCGCGCGCTGCACTGGATCGCCACCGTGGGCTTGAAGGGCTACGAGAAATCCTACCCGCACCAGCTCTCCGGCGGCATGCGGCAAAGGGTTGGCCTGGCCCGTGCACTGGCCGCCGACACCGACATCATCCTCATGGACGAAGCCTTCAGCGCCCTCGACCCGCTGATCCGCGCCGACATGCAGGACCAGTTGCTGGAGCTGCAGAAGACCCTGCACAAGACCATCGTCTTCATCACCCACGACCTCGATGAAGCCGTGCGCATCGGCAACCGCATCGCCATCCTCAAGGACGGCCAGCTGATCCAGGTGGGCGCGCCCGCCGACATCCTGCACAAGCCTGCCGACGAGTACGTCGACCGCTTCGTCCAGCGCCGCGTGGCCGCGCTGTAACACCATTCGCCGGCGGGGAAGGGGGCTTCCCCGCCTACAGGAGTTCCGCATGTCGTCCTCTTCCACCATCACCTTCGGCAACGGCCCGCTGCGCTGGCAGGACCTGGTCGCGGTGGCGCGCCGGGGTGCACGCCTGCAATTGTCGACGGCCGCCTGGGCACGCATCGACAACGCCCACGGCATCGTCGAACGCATCGTCAGCCGGGGGGAGCGGGCCTATGGCATCAGCACCGGCCTGGGTGCGCTGTGCAACGTGGTGCTGCAGGGCGAGCAACTGGCGCAGCTGTCGCGCAATACCCTGCTCAGCCATGCCTGCGGCGTGGGCGAGCCGCTCAAGGACGAACAGACCCGCGCGATCATCGCCGCCGCCATTGCCAACTACAGCCACGGCAAATCCGGCCTGCACCGCCGCGTGGTGGAAGCGCTGCTGGCGCTGCTGAACCACGGCATCACCCCGCGTGTGCCGGCGCAGGGCTCGGTGGGCTACCTGACCCACATGGCCCACGTCGGCGTGGCGCTGCTGGGCATCGGTGACGTGAGCTACCGCGGCGAAGTCGTTCCCGCTGCCCGCGCCCTGGCCGCCGAAGGCCTGGAGCCGGTGCAGCTGGGCGCCAAGGACGGGCTCTGCCTGGTCAACGGCACGCCGTGCATGACCGGCCTGAGCTGCCTCGCCCTCGACGAGGCGACCCGCCTCGCGCAGTGGGCCGACGTGATCGGCGCCATGAGCTTCGAAGCCTTGCGCGGGCAGATCGACGCCTTCGACGCGGAGATCATCGCGCTCAAGCCGCACCCGGGCATGCAGAAGGTCGGCGCCAACCTGCGCGCGCTGCTCGAAGGCAGCGAAGTGATTGCCAGCAACAAGGGTATCCGCACCCAGGACGCCCTGAGCATCCGCTCCATGCCGCAGATCCATGGCGCCTGTCGCGACCAGCTGGAGCATGCGGCGAAGCAGATCGAGACCGAACTCAATTCCGCCACCGACAACCCGCTGGTGCTGGGCACGCCGGATGACTACCGGGTGGTGTCGCAGGCCAACCCCCACGGCGAATCCGTGGCCATGGCCGCCGACCTGCTGGCGATCGCCGTGGCCGAGCTGGGCGGGGTTTCCGAGCGCCGGCTGGACCGCCTGGTGAATCCGCTGGTCAGCGGCCTGCCGGCCTTCCTGGTCAGCCAGCCGGGCGTCAACTCCGGGATGATGATCGCCCAGTACGTGGCCGCCTCCCTGGCCGGCGAGAACCGCCAGCTGGCGCAACCCGCCGTGCTGGACAACTTCGTCACCTCCGGCCTGCAGGAAGACCACCTGAGCCTGGGCACCAGCGCCGCACTCAAGCTCGGCCGTGCCCTGGACAACAGCCGGCGCATCCTCGCCATCGAATACCTGCTGGCCGCCCAGGCCTTCGAATTCCTCAAGCCGCAGCGCTTCGGCGCCGGCACCGACTGCGCCTGGAGCCTGCTGCGCGAGCAGGTCCCGGCCTATGACAGCGACCGCTGGCTGGCGCCGGACATCGCCCGCGCCGCCGAGCTGCTGGCCAACCCGGCGGCCTTGCACAGCGTGGGTGCGAGTATCGGGAGACTGCAATGAAACACCTCTGGCAGCACTGTCACGCCGCGACCATGAAGGACGGGCGCTACTCGATCATCGAGGACGCCGCGATCATCACCGAAGGCGAGCGCATCGCCTGGATCGGCCCGCGCGCCGAATTGCCCGAGCGTCCGGTGCAGAGCACCGATCTCGGCGGCGCCTGGGTCACGCCCGGCTTCATCGACTGCCATACTCACCTGGTGTTCGGCGGCGACCGCAGCGGCGAGTTCGAGCAGCGCCTGAACGGCGTCAGCTATGCCGAGATCGCCGCCGCCGGTGGCGGCATTGCCAGCACCGTGCGCGCCACCCGCGAGGCCAGCGAGGACGAGCTGCTGGCCAGCGCCATCAAGCGCGCGCGCCCACTGCTGGCCGATGGCGTGACCGTGCTGGAAGTGAAATCCGGCTACGGCCTGGATCTGGAAAGCGAGCGCCGCATGCTGCGCGTGGCCCGCCGGCTGGAGCAGGAACTGCCGGTGACCGTGCGCACCACCTGCCTGTCGGCCCATGCGCTACCCCCGGAATACGCCGGCCGCGCCGATGAGTACATCGACCGGATCTGCACCCACATCCTCCCGGCACTGGCCGAGGAAGGGCTGGTGGACGCGGTGGACGCCTTCTGCGAACACCTGGCGTTCTCCCCGGCGCAGGTCGAGCGGGTGTTCCAGGCCGCCCAGCGCCTGGGCCTGCCGGTGAAACTGCACGCCGAACAGCTGTCCTCGCTGCACGGCTCCAGCCTGGCCGCGCGCTACGGCGCGCTGTCCGCCGACCACCTCGAATTCATGGACGAAAGCGACGCCATCGCCATGGCCGAGGCCGGCACCGTTGCGGTGCTGTTGCCGGGCGCCTTCTTCGTCCTGCGTGAAACCCAACTGCCGCCGATGGACGCTCTGCGCAAGCACGGCGTGAACATCGCCATCGCCAGCGACCTCAACCCCGGCACCTCACCCGCGCTGTCCCTGCGCCTGATGATGAACATGGCCTGCACCGCGTTCCGCATGACGCCGGAAGAAGCGCTGGCCGGCGTCACCCTCAACGCCGCGCGCGCACTGGGCATGGCCGACAGCCACGGCAGCCTGGAAGCGGGCAAGGTCGCCGACTTCATCGCCTGGGACATCCAGCGTCCCGCCGAACTCGCCTACTGGCTCGGCGGCGACCTGCCCAAGCGCGTCATTCGTCACGGCGAAGAGCTGTGATGTTGCTCTTTGTAGGAGCGAGCTTGCTCGCGAACCCAACCCCGCAGCGGGGCTGTTCGCGAGCAAGCTCGCTCCTACAGGTTCGTCTTCGCCCGGTTTGGAGATAGCCCCATGGACAACGTTCTCGAATTCAAACGCGGCCGCGTGCCGCTGCTGGTCAGCATGCCGCACCCGGGCATCCGCCTGACGCCGGCAGTGGAAAACGGCCTGGTCGACGAAGCCCGCGAACTGGCCGATACCGACTGGCATATTCCCAGGCTCTACGCCTTCGCCGAAGAGTTGGGCGCCAGCACCCTGGCCGCCAATTACTCGCGCTACGTCATCGACCTCAACCGCCCGGCCGACGACAAGCCGCTGTACAGCACCGCCACCACCGGCCTCTACCCGGACACCCTGTTCGACGGCCGCCCGCTGTTCAAGGACGGCCAGGCGCCGTCGGCCGAGGAGCGCGCGCGTTATCTCGCCGAAGTCTGGACGCCCTACCACCGCACCCTCGCCGACGAGCTGGCGCGCCTGAAGGCCGAGTTCGGCTACGCGCTGCTGTGGGATGCCCACTCGATCGCCTCGGTGATCCCGCACCTGTTCGACGGCAAGCTGCCGGACTTCAACATCGGCACCAACAGCGGCGCGAGCTGCGATGCGGAGCTGGCCGAGCGACTGGTCGCCGTCTGCGCCGACGCCCCGGCCTATCGGCACATCCTCAACGGCCGCTTCAAGGGTGGGCACATCACCCGCCAGTACGGCCAGCCGCAGGACAACGTGCACGCGGTGCAGCTGGAGCTCGCGCAGTGCAACTACATGGATGAGCAGGCGCCCTTCGGCTACCGCGAAGACCTGGCCGCCCCCACCGCACGGGTGCTCCGGCGCATGCTGGAAACCTTCATCGCCTGGGGCCGCGAGCACTACGGGCGCTGACCGTTTTACGCAGTCTCCTGCCGGAGCGGGAATTTGTCGGCGCGGCGCCGTCGGTCCACGCATCCCGGCGGCGCTTATCCCGTTCCGGCAGGGGGCTGTCTTTTCATTCGAAGCGGAGCTGCGCCAGCATCTTCAGCCGCAAGGCTTGGGGGCGAGGAGGCCACAGAATGCCGGCTGACAGTGCTCCGTAGAGTCATGCACGGGAACTATCCCCATATTTTGTCGAAAGTTCTGATCGATCATATCCCCCGGTAGCCGCGATGCAGGTGAGTGCTAGGTTCGGACCCCGACCTGACTCGCTGCCATCAAGGATGACGACTCCCGATGATCATCAGCCCTCCGTTTCTTCCAACCTCCAATCCGGGCGAACCGGATAGCGCTTACCTCGACCGCGCGATGCTGGAAGGTATTCCCGGCAATGGCGGCTTTCCGGTCAGCTATGACCTGAACTGGCACGGTGGCGTCCATCTGACCGCGCCAATGGAAAGTGGGGCGCCACTACCTGTTCGAGCAGTCGCCGACGGTACCTTGGCGTACGTACGTCAACCAACCGCGCGCAGCAGCGACGAGAACCATGCGCTCAACTACGGCGGTGCCTGGACCGACGACGGCTGCATCGTGCTTCGCCATGAAACCGAAATAGGTGAAGGTGATACCGCACATGTCGTGTTCTTCTCCGTGTACCAGCACCTTTCGACGATCAAACTGAGCGACCCAGTGGTGGGTGGGAAGATCTACCGAAAGGATGAGCTGGGGCAGGCTGGGTCCATCAGGGAGCCGGGTACGGCAAAGATTCATTTCGAGATCATCGCCGCTGAAGCCGCCTCATTGATTGGGCGTACCAGCGCCAAGCTGGACCACCAGAGCAGCGACGGACGCAAGGACAGTTGCTGGGGCGATGCGCATTTCCATCTGCCCCCCGAGGTCCTGTGCTACGAGCAGCGACCCGCGAGTTGGGTCAGCTCGGACAACTCCACAGCTGCCATTGTTACCAGGCCGGCGCAGAGCCTGTTCATCCGACTGCGCTATGCAAAAGGCCAATGCATGCTGACCACCATTGCGGAAGCCGGTGAGGTGCTGGGTGAGCGTGCGGAAGTCACAGACTTTGAATACGAGCTTTATCAAACGGCCTGCGACCGCTATCCGGCTTGCCCCAGTGCCGGTTACGAGTTGCTGCGCTGGGGCAGGGTGCTCGGGCCGGATCCCTTGAGACCCGCGCAAGCTGCCCATTGGCGGCAAATTTCCTTACCCAGCGGTCCTGCATGGGTCAACTTGAATGCCACAACCGTGACCTGTTTCAGCGACGCCGACTTTCCTCACTGGCTTGGCTGGCAACTGGTCGACGATGACACCGACGATGATTCGCACTGTCAGTCGGCCATTGTTCGTGCGGTGTTGAAGCTGGATGAAGATCCCCTTTTCCCCGACGGCACGGACGCAATCTCCATTGCCAACTCCCCGTCTTATGGCGGCCTGCCAGCCGAGGAAAAGGATTGGTTGGGCGAGCGATATGAAATCGAGCAGGCACGCAATGTCGTGAGGCTCGGCGAGCACTACCAGTACCTCAAGCGATTTGCCTTCAAGTTCCCTACGGAATGGCGCCACGAGGGCTTTGATGCTCGCTATGGCTGGTGGGCAAGGATTTTCCATAACGACGATGCCGCTGTGCGGAGCTACGAGAAGTTGAAGGCTCATCAGAAGGCGTTGGCGTTCTGGGAGGAGGCTGCACTGGATGGCATCGGGAGCACCCATTGGCACTTTCCGCCCCGGCAGTTCATTGAGGCATTTCGGAAATGTGGTTGGCTGAGCCAGACGGAACTGACTCAACTGCTACCGATGACTGCATTGCGTAAGGCACATGGGCAGTGGGTGTCGGAGCCTGTCAGACTTGCGGATCGGACGGCGACGCGATTGAACGAGCGTCGCCCTGAACTCAATAAATCATTGCGTATGCATGGTATTGCTGCTTCTCCGCTGCGACTCGCCGCCTTCTTCGGTAATGCAATGCAAGAGACTCAATGGTTTGCCAAGCTGCATGAAGATAATTCAGGGGCTTGGTACTACCCGTGGGATGGGCGTGGTTTCCTACAACTTACACATGCCGAGAACTACATAAAGTACTGGCGCTTCCGTGGGCGTGTTGTCAGTGAAGCTCTGCGGCAGCAACTCCGAAATGCTGCGGTGATGGCACATCAGCAACATAGCAACAACGCTCTGCGGGATAGCAATTTCTCGGGGTTGACACCAGAAATGATCCAGTGGAGAAAGGATGTTGAAGGTGATCCGATCGATGCAGCTTATAGTGCAGCGGCTTATTGGTCTTGGACGAAGGCTGCGACATTCGCAGATCAGTCACCTGCCATAGTCAGGCAAGTCGTAAGTGGAGCGGATACGTTTGTCTATTACAGCAGCATCCCATTTGGGCAGGTAGCGGCTACGGTTAACTTTGGGAGTCCGACGACTACCACCTCCGCCATATCGGGGGTCAATGGAATACAGGCTCGCTATCAGGCATACATTAGCGCGCTAATGGTGTTGTCCGAGGGGCTTCGATTCACTGATATCCATGGGCAGGAAAACGAACAGCCGGAAGCCTATATTCCAAGGAAAGAATTATGAAACGTCTTAGTTTTTTTGCCATTATTCTGTTCGGCGTGACCACTGGTGCTCGTGCAGACTTGTCAGAGAACGCTGTGCGTGAGGTGGAATTTAATGGGTGTCGGTTTAAGATATCAAACTTACATGGAGGGGAGTTGCGTGTAAGCCGATACTCCCCCCCAAAGATGGCATTTTATAGGTTTAACTCAAATCCTTACACTCCTCACACAACTGAAACCTCAATCGAATTCTATTGTGATAGCTCTAAGGGGGGGAAGGCTTTCTCCGATATGGGGTTAGGGCGTCACAATGGGACGTGGTATTTGATCCCGAATAAAAGTGACCCTGGCAATCTCTTAAATCAAAAGCTCTATGTTCTAGATAACAATGGATTGGAAGGTGCTGCGGCGACCGATGATCAGACTACTGGTGATGAGGAAAGGCGCGTTCAAGGCATTGGTTTTTGCCTCACGAATCAGAAACAAATCTTGTGCGGAACCAGTCAGGCTGTTGGTTATGTGGCCTATCCCCAACAGTCTAGTTTGCCGAAAGTCCTTGAGTTGCTGAAGAGCATCAAGTTCCTTGAGCCAACTGAATAGCCCTGCATTAGTTAGCGCAGATTGAGTAAGTCGCTGCGGAACTCCACCGATCAGCTACTCAAGACAATGCCGTGCCAGTTGCCACTCGGCATGCCGCACCAGCATCTCCAGGAGCAGCGCCTGGGTGTGTGGTGGGGTTTCGTCGGCGCGCGTAAGGGCGTAGAGGGTCACCTTCACGGTGGGCGACAAGGTGCGTTGCACCGTCAGGCGCTCGTCCGCGCCCAGCGCGGTGAAGGGATCGACCAGCGCCAGTCCCGTCCCGGCTTCCACCAGCGTGCGCGCCAGCGCGTAGGTCTGCACGGCGATACGCACCCGCGGCGGCGGTTCTATATTCGCCAGGTGGCCTTCCAGGCGTGCGGAAAGCGGGTCGGAAGTGGACAACCCGATCATCGGTTCGCCTGCCAGTTCGCCCAGTGTCAGGGGTTTGCCCAGGCGTTCTTCCGGCCAGTGCCCGCTCGGCGCCAAGGCCACCAGCGGGCCGCTGGCAATGGGCTGCGAGCGCAGGCCGGGGTGGTCGGTCTGCTGCAGGGTCAGCGCCAGGTCCAGTTCGCGCATCAGCAGGTTCTGCACCAGCTCCCGGGAATGCTGGGTGGCCAGTTCGCAGCTGCTTTGCGGGTAGCGGTCCGTCCATTCGCGGATCACCGGCGGCAGCAGCGACAGCGCCATGGCCGGCGTGGCGCCCACCCGCAGGCGGTATTCCGGTTGCCGGCGCAGACTCTGCGCCAGGCGGCGCACGCCCTGCAGGCTTTCGCTGACCTTGGCCACCTCGCGCTCCAGCTCCAGCGCCTCGGGCGTCGCCTGCAGTTTTCCGCGTACGCGCAGGAACAGCGGGAAGCCCAACTGCTGCTCGGCGTGCTGCAGCACCTTGGTCACCGCCGGCTGGGAAACGTGCAGCAACTGGGCGGCGCCGCTGATCGAGCCGGTCTCGCGGATGGCCTGGAACACTTCGATATGGCGCAGGCGCATGGGCCTCCCCCTTGTATGAATAACGAACGCGTATAACGCAAGGTTATGGGTTGCCCATCTTTATTCATTGTTCGCCACCTGTCATCCGGCCCTAAGGTCGAGGCCTGGAATCTCTCGGGTGGTGGGGCGTAAATGGCACAGCGGGTTTGCATCATCGGCGCGGGCGTGGTCGGACTGGCCACCGCCCAGGCGCTGGTCCTCGAAGGATTCGACGTCACCGTGCTGGAAGCGCGGGATGCGGCTGGGCTGGAAACCAGCTTCGCCAACGGTGGCCAGTTGTCCTACCGCTATGTGGCGCCGCTGGCCGATGCCGGCGTACCGCAGCAGGCGCTGGGCTGGCTGCTGCGCGGGGACTCGCCACTGCGCCTGCGCCCGCGCCTGGACCCGGCGCAGTGGCGCTGGCTGATGGAGTTCACGGCGGCCTGCCGGCGTTCGGTGAACCAGGCCAATGCGCAGCATCTTCTGCGCCTGGCGTTGTTCAGCCAGGCGACGCTGGCGCAGTGGCGAGTAGACGGTCTGGACGGTTTCGACTGGCGGCGCAACGGCAAGCTGGTGGCCTTCCGCGATGAAGGCAGCTTCCGCAGCGCACGGCAGAACCTGTCCGATCCGTCCGTGCAATTCGTGCTTTCGGCGCAGCAGTGCCGCGAACTTGACCCGGCACTGGAGCGTGCGCCCTTCGTGGGCGGCATCCACACGCCGGACGAGGAGGTCGCCGATTGCTTCCGATTCTGCCAGCGGCTGGCTGAGCGCCTCCAGGCCTCGGGTCGTTGCCGAATCCTCTACGGGCATCCGGCTTCGCGGCTGGTCCTCCGAAACGGCGCCGTGGCGGGTGTGGAGGCGGGCGGCGAGAGCTTCGAGGCCGATCACGTCGTGCTCGCCGCCGGCTACCGCAGCGCCGCGTTGCTGCCGGACGGGCCGCGCCTGCCGCTCTATCCGCTCAAGGGCTACAGCCTGACCGCGCCGATCCGCACGGACGACCACGCCCCTGACGTGAGCCTTACCGACTACGACCGCAAGGTGGTCTACGCGCGCATCGGCGACCGCCTGCGCATCGCCGCCATGGTCGACATCGTCGGCTTCGACCCGCGCCTGGAGCCTAAGCGGCTGGCGCTGATCCGCCAGCAGGCGATGGATACCCTGCCGGATGCCTGCGACTACGGCGCGACTATCGAATGGGCCGGCATGCGCCCGGCCACGCCTACCGGCGTGCCATTGGTGGGCGCCTGCGGGCCGCGTGGACTGTGGCTGAATCTTGGCCACGGCGCGTTGGGCTTCACCCTGGCCTGCGGCAGTGGGCAACTGGTCGCCGCGCAGATCGCCGGGCATTGTCCTGGCTTCGACACTACCGGCCTGACGCCTGAGCGCCTGGCCGGCTGACTGCATCGAATAGGGAGACTCACCATGCAACTCACCCGCATCGCCACCAACGACCGCCTTTCCGGCGCCATGGTCTTCGGCTCGCTGGTATTCCTCTCCGGACAGGTGCCCGGACAGGCCATCGATATCCAGGGCCAGACCCGCGAAGTGCTGGCGAAGATCGACGCGCTGCTGGCCGAGGCCGGCAGCGACAAGACGAATATCTTGAGCGCCACGATCTATCTGAAGGACATCGCCAGCGACTTCGAAGCCATGAACGGCGAGTGGTCTGCCTGGCTGCCGGAAGGCTGCGCGCCGACCCGCACCACGGTGCAGGCGCTGCTGGCGCGGCCGTCTGTGTTGGTGGAAATCACCGTAATTGCCGCGCGGCCCTGAATCTCAACCAATTCACAACAACAAGAAGGATCGAACCCATGAAATGCATTGCTCTGGGAATATTGGCGGCGTCCAGCCTGGTCTGCGCGCTGGCGCAGGCCGAGGAGGCACTGGACGGCACGCTGAAGAAAGTGGCCGAGCGCGGCACGATAACCCTGGGTTATCGCGATGCCTCGGTGCCGTTCTCCTACCTGGGCGACAACAGTGGCCAGCCCATGGGCTACTCGGTGGACCTGGCCGGCAAGGTGGTCGAGCGCCTGAAGCAGAAGCTGGACAAGCCCGACCTCAAGGTGAAGTACAACCTGGTGACCTCGCAGACGCGCATCCCCCTGGTGCAGAACGGCACCGTGGATCTGGAATGCGGCTCCACCGGCGTCACCGCCGAGCGCATGAAGCAGGTCGCCTTCTCCTACGGCTTCATCTATGTGAAGGGCCAGTTGCTGACCGCCAGGGACAGCGGCATCCACGACTTTGCCGACCTCAAGGGCAAGAACGTGGTGACCACCGCCGGTACCACCAACGAGCGCTACCTCAAGGCCTACAACGCCGAACACAAGCTGGGTATGAACGTGGTCAGCGCCAAGGACCACGGCGAAGCCTTCCTCATGCTGCAGTCCGGCCGCGCGGTGGCTTTCTATATGGATGACGCCTTGCTCTACGGCGAGAAGGCCAAGGCCCGTGACCCGCACCAGTGGGTGGTGGTGGGCGAGCCGCAATCGCGGGAGATCTATGCCTGCATGGTGCGCAAGGACGATCCGCAGTTCCTCGCCCTGGTCAACCAGGCGCTGGCCGATCTGTACGCCTCCGGCGAGATCAAGGGCATCTATCAGCGTTGGTTCGAGCAGCCGATCCCGCCGAAGAACCTCAACCTGGAATTCCCCATGACCGCCGAGCTGCAGGCGATCATCGCCAAGCCGACCAGCGAGCCCGTGCAGTAACCCTGGTCAGCGCTGCAGGCCGAGGTGGCGGATCGTCGGCTGCGCCTCGGCCAGGCGTTCCCAGACGTCGTCGAGCAATTCGGCGGGGTAGAAGGAGGGCAGGTGCGGCAGCTGCGCGCGCGGCACCCAGGCGACTTCGCGGATATCGAACTCGTCGCCACCCAGACCGCGCAGGTTGTCCAGGCTGACCCGGCCGTCCCAGGCATCGACGCGGTAGAACAGCTCCATGTGAAAGCGCCCGGCCACCGGTTCGGCGAACTCGCGCACGTACACCAGCGGGCCCACCTCGACCGCCAGCCCGGTTTCCTCCCGGCACTCGCGACGCACCGTGTCGCGGGTGGATTCGTCCTTGTCCGACTCGAAGCCGCCGCCCGGTGGAATCCAGTACACGTCCCCGGCCACCTCGTGGCGCACCAGCAGGATGTGTTCGTCGCGCACCAGCAGGCCGGCGGCGCGGATGCGGTGTTGCAGGGGGGAAGTCATTGCCAGTCGAGCCTCGCCAGTTTCCAGTCGGAGCCTTCGCGCCACCATTCCAGCTTCACAGCGTAGTGCGCGGCGCTGTCGGGAATCAGGTTCTCGGCGCCGGTGAGGGCGACCTGGGCCTGGGTGCGGCCGCGGCTGGAGTAGGTCGGGTCGAGCTGGCTGTCGCTGGAAAGGACTATCACCTTGACCTGCTGATGGCGCAGGAACATCAGCGTCATGGTGCGCCGCGCCCAGTCGCGGTCGAACTCGCCGTTGGCGCGGAAGTCGGCATGCAGCTGATCCATCACCGCCCCGCTATTCTTGGCTTCCAGATTGTCCTGCAATTGCTTGACGGCGGCGTCGAGTTGCACACGAGGGTCCTCGCGACCGCAACCGGTCAACGCCACCAGCAGCAATATCAGAGAAAGAAACAACTTCCGTGGCATGGCGCACTAACTCCCTTATGGGTTTTTCGCTGGCCCGAGTATCATGCCCGACACCGTGGGCGCCGAAGACCTTTGATAGAGATCGCGCTACGGCAATGCGACTTTCGACAAGTCGGTGCAGGCCCTAGGATGGTTACTGGCCCGGGAGCGACCGTATGCACTGATCCAGGAGCGAGCCATGCAATCTTTGTATCCGGAAATCAAGCCTTACGCCCGCCATGAACTGGCCGTCGAAGAGCCGCACGTCCTTTATGTGGACGAAAGCGGTTCGCCCGATGGATTGCCGGTTCTGTTCATCCATGGCGGCCCGGGCTCCGGGTGCGATGCCATGTCGCGCCGCTTCTTCGATCCCAACATCTACCGCATCGTCACCTTCGACCAGCGCGGCTGCGGTCGCTCCACGCCCTACGCGAGCCTGGAGAACAACACCACCTGGCACCTGGTGCAGGACATCGAACGCATCCGCGAGCAGCTGGGCATCGACAAGTGGGTGCTGTTCGGCGGCTCCTGGGGCTCGACCCTGTCGCTGGCCTACGCCCAGGCCCATCCCGAGCGCGTGCTGGCGCTGATCGTGCGCGGCATCTTCCTGTGCCGCCCGCAGGAGATCCACTGGTTCTACCAGGAAGGCGCGAGCCGCCTGTTCCCCGATTACTGGGAGGACTACCTGGCGCCGATCCCGGCAGACGAGCAGGACGACCTGGTGAACGCCTTCCATCGCCGCCTGACCGGGCCCGACCAGATCGCCCAGATGCACGCCGCCCGCGCCTGGTCCACCTGGGAAGGGCGCACCGCCACGCTGCGGCCGAACCCGGCGGTGGTCGATCGCTTCTCCGACCCGCATCGCGCGCTGTCCATTGCCCGCATCGAGAACCACTACTTCGTCAACCGCGGCTTCCTGGAGCCGGACCAGCTGCTGCGCGACATGCACAAGATCGCCCACCTGCCGGGCGTGATCGTCCACGGCCGCTACGACGTGGTCTGTCCGCTGGACAACGCCTGGGCACTGCACAAGGCCTGGCCCAACAGCGAACTGCAGATCGTCCGCGATGCCGGCCACGCGGCCAGCGAGGCGGGAATCACCGATGCGCTGGTGCGTGCGACCAATGAAATCGGCCGCCGCCTGCTGAACCTCCCGCCGGAGGCTGAATGAAGGGTTTGATCCAGCGGGTGCGTGGCGCCCGCGTCGAAGTCGAGGGTGAAGTGGTCGGTTCCATCGATCACGGCCTGCTGGTCCTGGTGGGCGTCGAGCCGCAGGACAGCGAGGAGTCGGTAAATCGTTTGTTGCACAAGCTGCTTAACTATCGAGTGTTTGGCGACGATGAAGGTAAAATGAACCTTTCGTTGAGCGATGTCGGTGGCGGTTTGTTGCTGGTTTCGCAGTTCACCCTGGCCGCGGACACCCGCAAGGGGCTTCGGCCAAGCTTTTCCAGCGCGGCGCCACCCGAAAGGGGCGCCGCGTTGTTCGATCTACTCGTGGAACAGGCACGAGCCCGTCATCCGCTGGTCGCCACGGGTCGTTTCGGCGCCAACATGCAGGTCCACCTGGTCAATGACGGGCCGGTGACCTTTCTTCTGGAGGCTTGAACGCGCGGCAGCTTGTCATAACGCCGTGGGATGATGGTTAGGGCATATGCATCTAGAACAATGCGTCTCCGGGAGCCGTAAGTACCCGTGGAAAATAGCGGGGAATCATTCAGGCTCACCGGGGTCGGAATTCAATCGCCGGCAAATTGGCATCGCCTTTGCTGGCCTTATCAGTTTTGTGTTCACGGACGAGGGGGACTCGTGATTTTCCGTTCCGTTCAACAACCTCTTGGCTTCCTGCGCGTGCTGGTCGGTTCCGCTCTTGTGGCGTTGAGCACCAGCCAGGCGTGGGCTTTCAATCTTGATGACGTGGCCGAGCGGGCCAAGTCGCTGGCGGGCGAAAAGTACAGCGCACCGACCAGCAACCTGCCATCGGAATTCAGCGAAATGAAGTTCGCTGACTACCAGCAGATCCGCTTCCGCAACGAGAAGGCCTACTGGGCTGGCGACAAGACCCCCTTCAAGATCAGCTTCTATCACCAGGGCATGCATTTCGACACGCCGGTGAAGATCAACGAAGTGACCTCCACCAGCGTCAAGGAGATCAAGTACGATCCCTCGCGTTTCGACTTCGGTACGCTGAAATTCGACGCCAATGCCACCAAGGACCTGGGTTACGCCGGCTTCCGCATCCTCTATCCGATCAATTCCCCGGAAAAACAGGACGAGATCGGCACCTTCCTGGGCGCCAGCTACTTCCGCATCATCGGCAAGGACCAGTGGTGGGGCCTGTCCGCCCGTGGCCTGGCGATGGACACCGCGCTGCCGTCCGGTGAGGAGTTCCCGCGCTTCCGCGAGTTCTGGATCGAGCATCCCAAGCCTGCCGACAAGCACCTGGTGATCTTCGCCCTGCTGGATTCGCCGCGGGCCACCGGTGCCTATCGCTTCATCATTCGTCCGGGCAACGACACCGTGGTCGATGTGAAGGCGCGCGTCTTCCTGCGCGACAAGGTTTCCAAGCTGGGCCTGGCGCCGCTGACCAGCATGTTCCTGTTCGGCTCCAACCAGCCGTCCGCCGAGCACAACTTCCGTCCGGAGCTGCATGACTCCACCGGCCTGCAGATCCACGCCGGCAACGACGAGTGGATCTGGCGTCCGCTGAACAACCCCAAACACCTGTCCGTCAGCGCCTACAGCGTCGAGAACCCGAAAGGCTTCGGCCTGCTGCAGCGCGGCCGCGAGTTCTCCCGCTACGAGGACCTGGACGACCGCTACGACCTGCGCCCGTCCGCCTGGGTCGAGCCGCAGGGTGACTGGGGCAAGGGCACCGTCGAGCTGGTGGAGATCCCCACCCCGGACGAAACCAACGACAATATCGTTGCCTTCTGGAATCCCGAGAAGCGTCCCGAAGCCGGCGAGCCGCTTGACTTCGCCTACCGCATGCGCTGGACCAGGGACGAAGAGGCGCTGCACGATCCGAAATCCTCCTGGGTCATGCAGACCCTGCGCTCCGTGGGTGACGTGAAGCAGAAGAACCTGATCCGCCAGCCGGACGGCAGCGTTGCCCTGGTCGTCGACTTCGTCGGCCCGACCCTGAAGGCGCTGGCCGGTGATGCGCCGGTGAGCACTCAGGTAAGCACGGACGACAATGCCGAGGTCAAGGAGAACAACCTGCGCTACAACCCGGTGACCCAGGGCTGGCGTCTGACCCTGCGGATCAAGGTCAAGGATCCGAAGAAGCCGACGGAAATGCGCGCCGCGCTGGTGAATGGCGGCCAGACCATTTCCGAAACCTGGAGCTACCAGCTGCCTGCCGATGAATAACTCCACCGCTACCACCGCGCCGGTGGCCGACTACCTCGCGCACCTGCCGCTTTCGGCGGCCGAGCGTGAGCGTCTGGCCCGGGCCGGGTCCTTCAGCGAGCTGCACGAGCAGCTCGCTGGCGATGATTCCCAGAGCGACGACGTCGCGCTGGCCTCGGTCGGGGCGCGCCTGCGCCACGGCTACGGCCAGGAGCTGGACGACGCCCGGATGCTGGGTATGGACGACAACGGCCGTACCTACCTCAAGGCCGCGCCGCCGATCCAGCGCACCAAGGTCATTCCCGAACCCTGGCGCACCAACCCGCTGATTCGCGGCTGGCGTCGCCTCACCGGGCGCAGCAACCCGTCCAGACCGGTTCGCGACCTGCCCAAGGCGCGCTGGCAGCGGGTCGGCTCCTGGCGCCGTTTCATCCTGGTGCTGCTGATGCTGGGCCAGACCAGCGTCGCCACCTATTACATGAAGGGCATCCTGCCGTACCAGGGTTGGGCGTTCGTCGATCTGGAAGAGATCAACCGCCAGACCTGGCTGCAGACCCTGGAGCAGGTGCTGCCGTACCTGATCCAGTTCGGCGTGCTGACGCTGTTCGCCATCCTTTTCTGCTGGGTGTCCGCCGGCTTCTGGACCGCCCTGATGGGCTTCTGGGAACTGCTCACCGGCCGTGACCGCTACCGGATTTCCGGCAGCAGCGCCGGCAACGAGCCGATCGCCCCGGAAGCGCGTACCGCGATCGTCATGCCGATCTGCAACGAGGATGTGCCGCGGGTCTTCGCCGGCCTGCGGGCGACCTTCGAATCGGTGGCGGCCAGCGGCGAGCTGGATCGCTTCGACTTCTTCGTGCTCAGCGACACCAACCAGCCGGACATCGCGGTGGCCGAGGAAAAGGCCTGGATCGAGCTGTGCAACGAGGCCAAGGGCTTCGGTCGCATCTTCTACCGCCGCCGCCGGCGCCGGGTGAAGCGCAAGAGCGGCAACATCGACGACTTCTGCCGTCGTTGGGGCGGCCAGTACAAGTACATGGTCGTCATGGACGCCGACAGCGTGATGAGCGGCGACTGCCTGACCAAGCTGGTGCGCCTGATGGAGGCCAACCCCGAGGCCGGCATCATCCAGACCGCGCCCAAGGCGTCGGGCATGGACACCCTGTATGCGCGCATGCAGCAGTTCGCCACCCGCGTGTACGGCCCGCTGTTCACCGCCGGCCTGCACTTCTGGCAGCTGGGCGAGTCGCACTACTGGGGCCACAATGCGATCATCCGCATGAAGCCCTTCATCGAGCACTGCGCCCTGGCGCCGTTGCCGGGCAAGGGCTCCTTCGCCGGTGCGATTCTCTCCCACGACTTCGTCGAAGCCGCGCTGATGCGCCGCGCCGGCTGGGGCGTGTGGATCGCCTACGACCTGGAAGGCAGCTACGAGGAATTGCCGCCCAACCTGCTGGACGAGCTCAAGCGCGACCGCCGCTGGTGCCACGGCAACCTGATGAACTTCCGCCTGTTCCTGGTCAAGGGCATGCACCCGGTGCACCGCGCGGTGTTTCTCACCGGCGTGATGTCCTACCTGTCGGCGCCGCTGTGGTTCTTCTTCCTGGTGCTGTCCACCGCGCTGCTGGCGGTGCACCAGTTGATGGAGCCGCAGTACTTCCTGGAGCCGCGCCAGCTGTTCCCGATCTGGCCGCAGTGGCACCCGGAAAAGGCCATCGCCCTGTTCTCCACCACCCTGACCCTGCTGTTCCTGCCCAAGCTGCTCAGCGTCATGCTGATCTGGGCCAAGGGCGCCAAGGGCTACGGCGGCGTGATCAAGGTGACCCTGAGCATGCTCCTGGAGATGCTCTTCTCCGTGCTGCTCGCCCCGGTGCGGATGCTCTTCCACACCCGCTTCGTGCTGGCCGCGTTCCTCGGCTGGGAAGCCCAGTGGAAGTCGCCGCAGCGTGACGACGACGACACCCCGTGGAGCGAGGCGATCCGCCGCCATGGCCTGCAGACCCTGCTGGGCCTGTGCTGGGCGCTGCTGGTGGCCTGGCTCAACCCGCGCTTCCTCTGGTGGCTGTCGCCCATCGTCGGCGCCCTGATGCTGTCGATCCCGGTCTCGGTGATCAGCAGCCGGGTCAAGCTGGGCCTGGCCTCGCGCGATGAAAAGCTGTTCCTCATCCCCGAGGAATACGACACCCCGCGCGAACTGCGTGCCACCGACGAGTACACCTATCAGAACCGCTGGCAGGCGCTGAAGGACGGCTTCGTCCGCGCCGCCGTCGACCCGGTGCTCAATGCCCTGGCCTGCGCCATGGGTACGGCCCGCCACGGCAAGTCCGACTCCATCGAGGCGATGCGCGCCGAGCGCGTGCAGAAGGCGCTGGAGGCCAGCCCCGAGCAACTGGACGGCAGCCTGCGCCTGGCGCTGCTGAGCGATCCGGTTGCGCTGTCGCGCCTGCACCTGGCGCTCTGGCAGGGCAACAAGGAGCAGTGGATCGGCCAGTGGCAGCAGTCGCTGCGGGCCGATAGTCACGCGCCGGCCGTGCCGCTGGCGCCGGTGGCCGAGCAGCCTGCGCTGACGCTGCCCGCCGCGCAGTCCTGACGTTCGCTCGCCCTCGTCCCGCCGTGGACGAGGGCGGCTGGCGAGTTTCCCTGTTTTCCCCGTGCGGCGCTGCTGGTACCCTGCGCCAGCTATCCAGAAAAGATTGAGATATCAGGCGCATGGGGTAGGCTTCCCACCCTTCCGATGCACAGTGCGCTGTATTGCCCGCCGTCATGGATGCGCGATTCGATTTCTGGAACAACAAGAAGACCTTTCTATTTGCTTGGGAGTTTGGGGATGAAAAAGTACCTGGCATCGCTGGTCATGGGCGTCTGCGCCCTGGTGGGCGTGGCCTCGGCGCAGGCAGGCGCCATCGATGAAGCGGCCAAGCGCGGCACCTTGCGCGTGGGCATGGACCCGACCTACATGCCGTTCGAGATGACCAACAAGCGCGGTCAGATCGTCGGTTTCGAAGTAGACCTGCTCAAGGCCATGGCCAAGGCCATGAACGTCAAGCTGGAACTGGTTTCCACCAGCTACGACGGCATCATCCCGGCCCTGCTGACCGACAAGTTCGACATGATCGGCTCGGGCATGACCCTGACCCAGGAACGCAACCTGCGCCTGAACTTCTCCGATCCCTTCATCGTGGTTGGCCAGACCCTGCTGATCCGCAAGGACCTGGAAGGCACCATCAAGTCCTACAAGGACCTGAACGATGCGAAGTACCGCATCACCTCCAAGATCGGCACCACCGGCGAGTTCGTCGCCAAGAAGCAGCTCGCCAAGGCCCAGTACCACGGCTTCGACAACGAGCCCGAGGCGGTTATGGACGTGGTCAACGGCAAGGCCGATGCCTTCATCTACGACTCGCCCTACAACGTCGTGGCCGTCAACAAGTTCGGCGCCGGCAAGCTGGTCTTCCTGGACCAGCCGTTCACCTACGAGCCGCTGGCTTTCGGCCTGAAGAAGGGTGATTACGACTCGATCAACTTCATCAACAACTTCCTCAAGCAGATCCACGAAGACGGCACCTACGATCGTCTGCATGACAAGTGGTTCAAGAGCACCGACTGGCTGAAGGACATGGAGTAATCCGCGTCTGACGCTGGTTGACCCGACGCGCAGGCCCTGGCCTGCGCGTTCGCATTTTCACGGTAGAGATTCGTGGCTAGAACGAAACGCGCAACCTGGCCCTGGCATGGGCTGACCGGCCTGATCATCCTGCTGATCGGCTTCGGGCTTTGGTACTCCACTTCGCTGATTTCCTACGAGTGGCGCTGGAACCGCGTCCCGCAGTACTTCGCCTACCAGGCGGAGGAGCCGCAGCGGGCCGAGGGCATCTCGCGGGTGGAGAGGATCGAACAGACCGGGCACGACGCGCGCGTCACTCTGCAGGGCGAGGATGGCCAGCAGCAGGTGCTGAGCGTGGCCGCCGACAGCCTGCAGTTCGCCGAGAATGACGATGTCGCCGAGGGCGATGTGGTCGGCGTGCAGCGCCATTGGGCGGCCGGGCCGTTGTCCTGGGGCCTGTGGACCACGCTGTGGATTTCCTTCATCTCCGGCGCCATCGGCCTGCTGATCGGCCTGCTGGCCGGTCTCTGCCGCCTGTCGAAGAACCCCACCCTGCACGACCTTTCGACCCTCTACGTCGAGCTGGTGCGCGGCACGCCGCTGCTGGTGCAGATCTTCATCTTCTACTTCTTCATCGGCACCGTGCTGAACCTCTCCCGCGAGTTCGCCGGGGTGGCCGCGCTGGCGCTGTTCACCGGCGCCTACGTTGCCGAGATCGTCCGTGCCGGTGTGCAGTCCATAGCCCGTGGCCAGGACGAGGCGGCGCGCTCCCTGGGCCTCAACGCCGCGCAGTCGATGCGCCACGTGATCCTGCCGCAGGCCTTCAAGCGCGTGCTGCCACCGCTGGCCGGGCAGTTCATCAGCCTGGTGAAGGACACCTCGCTGGTCTCGGTAATCGCCATCACTGAACTGACCAAGAGCGGCCGCGAAGCGATCACCACCTCGTTCTCTACCTTCGAGATCTGGTTCTGCGTCGCGGCGCTCTACCTTGTGATCAACCTGCCGCTGTCGCACCTGGCAGGCCGTCTGGAACGGAGGCTCGGCCAAAGTGATTGAAGTTCGTAACCTGACCAAGGTCTTCGATACCCGCGGCCAAGTCGTTCGTGCGGTCGATGACGTGACTACTGGCGTGACCAGGGGTGAAGTAGTGGTGGTGATCGGCCCGTCCGGCTCGGGCAAGTCCACCTTCCTGCGCTGCCTGAATGGTCTGGAGGAGTTCGATTCCGGCTCGGTGAGCATCGACGGCGTCGACCTGGCCAACCCGAAGACCGACATCAATGCCTACCGCCGCGAAGTCGGCATGGTGTTCCAGCACTTCAACCTGTTCCCGCACATGACCGTGCTGGAGAACCTGTGCCTGGCGCAGAAAGTCGTGCGCAAGCGCGGCAAGGCCGAGCGTGAGGAGAAAGCGAAGGCGCTGTTGGCCAAGGTCGGCATCGGCCAGAAGGCCAACGAGTACCCGTCGCGCCTCTCCGGCGGCCAGCAGCAGCGCGTGGCCATTGCCCGTGCGCTGTGCATGGACCCGAAGGTGATGCTGTTCGACGAGCCGACCTCGGCGCTCGACCCGGAGATGGTCGGCGAGGTGCTCGATGTGATGAAGACCCTGGCCGTGGAAGGCATGACCATGGTCTGCGTCACCCACGAAATGGGCTTCGCCCGCGAAGTGGCCGACCGCGTGCTGTTCTTCGATCACGGCAAGCTGCTGGAGGACGCGCCGCCCGCGCAGTTCTTCGCCCAGCCCCAGGACCCGCGTGCGCAGACTTTCCTGCGGCAGGTGCTCTGAGGCTCGGTGCCGTTGGGCAAAAAGCCGCCTTCGGGCGGCTTTTTTGTGCTTGTTCGGTGTGCGAGGGCGCGGCTCTTGTAGGAGCGAGCTTGCTCGCGAACAAGCTCCGCTGCGGACTCAGTTCGCGGGCAATCTCGCTCCTACGAAAAGCCTTCCGGTATCCAGGGAGCCCCATAACTCCCGGGCAAAAAGAAACCGCCCCGAAGGGCGGTCTCTCTAATCAGCATCAGTCGCGGTTGCGGGTCAGCAGCGCCGGACGCTCGGTCTTGCGGCGCGGTTCCAGCTCTTCCAGCTGCTCGGCAGTGGGGAAGCGGTCGCTGCGGACCAGGTCGCGCTTGTTGATTACCACCGGCTGGCGGGTCGGCTTGGCGGCACCGTACTCGCTCGGCTCGCGCAGCGGGGCATCGTTCATTCGCGAGGCCGGAGCCTTGCCGCCGCGCTTGCGCTGACCTGGCTTGCCCTGGCCGTTGCCGCCCTGGCCTTGGCCCTGACCGCGACCGCTGCCATTGGGTTTCTTCGCGGCCCGGCCCTGACCTTGGCCCTGGCCACGGTTCTGACCGTTGCCCTGGCCGCCGCCCTGACCACCCTGGCCGCGGGCGCGCTGTTGGCCCTGACCCTGGTTCTGGCCTTGGCCCTGACCACCACGGCGGCGCTGGCCGCGCGGCTGGTCCTTGTCCGGGAAGGGGCTGACGTAGTCGGCGCGGTTGCCGAAGTTGTCGAAATCGTCGTCGAGGAATTCTTCCGGATCGCGGTCCGGATCGACCTTCGGCGCGCGCTGGGGCTTCGGCTGCTGCTGTTGGCGGCCCTGGCCCTGCTGACGCGGCTGGGCATTGGCGTTGGGCTGGGCGTCGCTGCCCTGGCCGTCACCCTTCTTCTTGCCACGGCCACCACGGCGGCGGCGCTTGCCGGCGGGCTTGTCGCCTTCAGCGGCTTCACCGACAGCGGGAGCGGCGGTGTTCTGCTGCTCTTCGGCCTGCGGCTGCTGGGATTTTTCCTTGCTGCGGTCCTTGCGCTCGCCGCGCTTGGCCTTGTCCTTGCGCGGCTGGCGCTGCGGCGCCTCTTTCGGCTCGGGCAGCTGGACTTCTGGCAACACGGTGTCAGGGTCGAAGCCCTGCATGTCGCCGTCGGGGATGCGTTGCTTGGTCAGGCGCTCGATGGCCTTGAGCAGCTTGTCTTCGTCCGGCGCCACCAGCGAGATGGCCTCACCGGTACGACCCGCGCGGCCGGTACGGCCGATGCGGTGGACGTAGTCTTCCTCGACGTTGGGCAGCTCGTAGTTGACCACATGGGGCAACTGATCGATGTCCAGGCCGCGGGCGGCGATGTCGGTGGCGACCAGGATGCGCACATCGTTGGCCTTGAAGTCGGCCAGGGCCTTGGTGCGCGCGTTCTGGCTCTTGTTGCCGTGGATCGCGGCGGCCGGCAGGCCGTGCTTGGTCAGGTACTCGGCCAGGCGGTTGGCGCCGTGCTTGGTGCGGGTGAATACCAGCACCTGTTCCCAGGCGCCCACGGTCACCAGGTGCGCCAGCAGGACGCGCTTCTGTACGGCGGGAATGCGGAACACGCGCTGTTCGATGCGCTCGACGGTGGTGTTCGGCGGGGTGACCTCGATGCGCTCCGGGTTGTGCAGGAGCTTGTTGGCGAGGTCGACGATGTCTTTCGAGAAGGTCGCCGAGAACAGCAGGTTCTGGCGCTTGGGCGGCAGCTTGGCGAGGACCTTCTTCACGTCGTGGATGAAGCCCATGTCGAGCATGCGGTCGGCTTCGTCGAGAACCAGGATTTCCACGTGGGACAGGTCGATGCTGCCCTGGCCGCACAGGTCGAGCAGGCGACCGGGGCAGGCGACGAGCACGTCGACGCCCTTGGAGACGGCCTGGACCTGCGGGTTCATGCCGACGCCGCCGAAGATGCAGGCGCTCTTGAGCGGCAGGTCGCGGGCGTAGACCTTGAAGCTGTCATGCACCTGGGCGGCCAGCTCGCGGGTCGGGGTCAGTACCAGGACGCGCGCCTGGCGCGGGCCGTGGCGGTGTTCGCGGTCGGGGTGACCTTCGGGGAACAGGCGCTCGAGCACCGGGAGGGCGAAGCCGCCGGTCTTGCCGGTACCGGTCTGGGCGGCAACCATCAGGTCGCGGCCTTGCAGAACGGCGGGGATGGCGCGTTCCTGAACGGGGGTGGGGCGCGCGTAGCCGGCGGCTTCAACGGCGCCAGCCAGGGCCTCGGAGAGACCGAGGGAAGAGAAGGACATGCGGGGTTCCTGTAGGCCGGCGACCTGCCGGCTCGAGGGCGCGTGATTTCAAGCTCGGGGCGAGCGCTCAGCCATGGGCTGGGAGCACTCCGTCCACGATACGCCGGCTTTGCGCTGGCCGGGATCGCGGACGGTAAGCCCGGAGCAATGATCCTCAGCGGGGGAGCTTGAGGTTGTTCCAGAGCGCCAGACTGGGTTCAGCCTGGTTCAGGGTGTAGAAGTGCAGACCGGGTGCGCCGCCTTCGAGGAGGCGTTCGCACATTTCGGTGATGACCTGCTCACCAAAGGCCTGGATGCTGGCGATATCGTCGCCGTAGGCTTCCAGCTGCTTGCGAATCCAGCGGGGGATTTCCGCGCCGCAGGCGTCGGAGAAGCGGGCCAACTTGGTGTAGTTGGTGATCGGCATGATACCCGGTACGACCGGAATGCTGACACCAAGTTTCTCCGCACGCTCGACAAAATGGAAGTAGCTGTCGGCGTTGAAGAAGTATTGTGTGATGGCAGAGTCGGCGCCGGCTTTGACCTTGCGCACGAAATTCGCCAAATCATCCTCGAAATTGCGCGCTTGCGGGTGAACTTCCGGATAGGCGGCAACTTCGATGTGGAAGTGATCGCCGGTTTCGGCGCGGATGAACTCCACCAGCTCGTTGGCGTAGCGCAGTTCGCCGCTGGCCATGCCCATGCCCGAGGGCAGGTCGCCGCGCAGGGCGACGATGCGGCGGATGCCGGCATCCTTGTAATGGGCGAGCAGGGCGCGCAGTTCGGCCTTGGTGTCGCCGACGCAGGACAGGTGCGGGGCGGTGGAGATCTGCACTTCGCCGTCGAGCTGCAGCACGGTGCTCAGGGTGCGGTCGCGGGTCGAGCCGCCGGCGCCGTAGGTGCAGGAGAAGAAGTCAGGCTTGTACGCGGCCAGCTGGCGCGCGGTGGCCAGCAGTTTTTCGTGGCCGGCTTCGGTCTTGGCGGGGAAGAACTCGAAGCTGAAACGGCGTTCTTGAGACATATGGAGAAGGTTCCCTTCCCAGCGTCAAGCGTCAGCCTTCAAGCTGCAAGCCGGGCTGGGCCGGCTTGCAGCTTGTGGCGTGCAGCTTGCGGCTGCTCTTAGTAACGGTAGGTGTCCGGCTTGAACGGGCCTTCCACGGTCACGCCGATGTAGTCGGCCTGCTGCTTGGTCAGCTGGGTGACCACGCCACCGAAGCCTTTGACCATCTCCAGCGCCACTTCTTCGTCGAGCTTCTTGGGCAGCACTTCGACGGTCAGACGCTGGGCCTTCTCGGCGGCGGACAGGTTGGCGAACTTCTGCTCGAACAGGTGGATCTGCGCCAGCACCTGGTTGGCGAAGGAGCCGTCCATGATGCGCGACGGGTGGCCGGTGGCGTTGCCCAGGTTCACCAGGCGACCTTCGGCCAGCAGGATCAGGTAGTCGTCGTTGTGCGGATCGAAGCCGTCCTTGCCGGTACGGTGGATCTTGTGCACCTGCGGCTTGACCTCTTCCCAGGCCCAGGTCTTGCGCATGAAGGCGGTGTCGATCTCGTTGTCGAAGTGACCGATGTTGCACACCACGGCGCGCTTCTTCAGCGCCTTGAGCATGTTGGCGTCGCAGACGTTGACGTTGCCAGTGGTGGTGACGATCAGGTCGATCTTGCCCAGCAGGGCGGCATCAACGCTGGCTTCGCTGCCATCGTTCAGGCCGTTCTTGTAGGGGGAGACGACTTCGAAGCCGTCCATGCAGGCCTGCATGGCGCAGATCGGGTCGACTTCGGAGACCTTCACGATCATGCCTTCCTGACGCAGGGACTGGGCCGAGCCCTTGCCCACGTCGCCGTAGCCGATCACCAGGGCCTGCTTGCCCGACAGCAGGTGGTCGGTGCCGCGCTTGATGGCGTCGTTCAGGCTGTGACGGCAGCCGTACTTGTTGTCGTTCTTGCTCTTGGTGACCGAGTCGTTGACGTTGATCGCCGGGACTTTCAGGGTACCGGCCTTGAGCATGTCGAGCAGACGGTGCACACCGGTGGTGGTCTCTTCGGTGATGCCGTGGATCTTCTCCAGCATCGCCGGGTATTTCTTGTGAAGGATCTCGGTCAGGTCGCCGCCGTCGTCCAGCACCATGTTGGCGTCCCACGGCTGGCCATCCTTGAGGATGGTCTGCTCGATGCACCACTCGTACTCTTCCTCGGTCTCGCCTTTCCAGGCGAACACCGGGATGCCGGCGGCGGCGATGGCGGCGGCGGCCTGGTCCTGGGTGGAGAAGATGTTGCAGGACGACCAGCGCACTTCGGCGCCCAGTGCGGTCAGGGTCTCGATGAGCACGCCGGTCTGGATGGTCATGTGGATGCAGCCCAGGATCTTCGCGCCCTTGAGCGGCAGCTGGCCGGCGTACTTGCGGCGCAGACCCATCAGTGCCGGCATTTCGGACTCGGCGATGATCAGCTCGCGGCGGCCCCAGGCGGCCAGGGAAATGTCGGCGACTTTGTAATCGGTGAAACCGGCAGGCGTCATGACAGCGCTCATGCGTAACTCTCCATTCGTTGTCTGCGAATGGGCGCCGTTGATGCGTTTACAACACTGGTTATCAGTGTTGCGCGCGCGCTCCGTTCGAGCCTGACAAGTCATGGAGTGTGACCTGCTGCAGCGCCCCTCGGACGGAAGGCGGGAGCGACCGGGAAGTCGCTTGAGCGGGCGATTATAGCGGCGCCTTGGGCATCGCCCAAGTCCGGCGTGCGCCGCCGGTCTGCCGACGGTGATCTCCGCCGGCTTCCAGCGACGGGGCCGTGAAAACCCGGCGCTGGAAGCCAGTCAGGAGATGCCCGGTAGCGGCCCGCCTGTGCGGGCCGTGCAATCAGATGACGCCGCTTTCGCGCAGCTTGCCGATGGCCGCTTCGTCCAGGCCGAGTACGCCTTCGAGAATCTCGCGGGTGTGCTGGCCGAGGGTCGGCGGTGCGTTGCGGTACTCCACGGGCGTCTCGGACAGGCGGATCGGACTGGCCACCTGCGGCACCGTGCCGGCCAGCGGATGCGGCAGGTCCACGCGCAGGCCGCGGGCGATCACCTGCGGGTCGGCGAAGACCTGCGACAGGTCGTTGATCGGGCCGCACGGCACGCTGGCCTGCTCCAGTACGGCGATCCACTCGGCGGTGGTGCGCATCACGGTGGACTGGCGGATCAGCGGGATCAGCACGTCGCGGTGCGCCACCCGCGCCTGGTTCGTCGCGAAGCGCTCGTCGGTAGCCCATTCCGGGTGGCCCGCTAGCTCGGCGAACTTGCGGAATTGCCCGTCGTTGCCGACGGTGAGGATGAAGTCGCCGTCGGCGGTGGGGAAGTCCTGGTACGGCACGATGTTCGGGTGCGCATTGCCCAGGCGGCGCGGCGGGTTGCCGGTGGTCAGGTAGTTCAGGGTCTGGTTGGCCAGGCAGGCCACCTGCACGTCCAGCAGCGCCATGTCGATGTGCTGGCCGATGCCGCTGACATCACGGTGGGCGAGGGCGGCGAGGATCGCGGTGGACGAGTACAGGCCGGTGAGGATGTCGGTCAGCGCCACGCCGACCTTCACCGGACCGGCGCCTTCCTCGGCGTCGGAGCGGCCGGTGAGGCTCATCAGGCCGCCCAGGCCCTGGATCATGAAGTCGTAGCCGGCGCGCTTGGCGTAGGGGCCGAACTGGCCGAAGCCGGTGATCGAGCAGTAGATCAGCTTCGGGTTGATCGCTTTCAGCGACTCATAGTCCAGGCCGTAGGCCTTCAGCCCGCCGACCTTGAAGTTCTCCAGCACGATGTCGGCCTTGGCGGCGAGTTCGCGCACCAGGCGCTGGCCTTCGGGCTGGGTGAAGTCGATGGTCAGGGATTTCTTGTTGCGGTTGGCGGACAGGTAATACGCCGCTTCGCTGGTGTCGCGGCCCTCGGCGTCCTTGAGGAACGGCGGGCCCCAGGCGCGGGTGTCGTCGCCGCTGCCGGGGCGCTCGATCTTGATCACTTCCGCACCGAGGTCGGCGAGGATCTGCCCGGCCCAGGGGCCGGCGAGAACGCGGGATAGGTCGAGGACACGAATGTGCGAAAGGGCACCGGACATGGAGTCACCTGCAACGTGAGTGGGGGCGGGGAGGTCGCAGTGCGGGGACGCCACGGTCCTCCCCGGGGCCTCTCGGGAGAGAGGTAAAACGTGCGCCGATCCAGGTGCTGGATCGGCGCGAGGCGCTTAGAAGAACGCCTGGATACCGGTCTGGGCACGGCCGAGGATCAGCGCGTGGACGTCGTGGGTACCTTCGTAGGTGTTCACCACTTCCAGGTTGACCAGATGGCGGGCTACGCCGAACTCGTCGGAGATGCCGTTGCCGCCGAGCATGTCGCGGGCCATGCGGGCAATGTCCAGGGCCTTGCCGCAGCTGTTGCGCTTCATAATCGAAGTGATTTCCACCGCAGCGGTGCCTTCGTCCTTCATCCGGCCCAGGCGCAGGCAGCCTTGCAGGGCGAGGGTGATCTCGGTCTGCATGTCGGCCAGCTTCTTCTGGATCAGCTGGTTGGCGGCCAGCGGGCGGCCGAACTGCTTGCGGTCCAGGGTGTACTGGCGGGCGGTGTGCCAGCAGGCTTCGGCAGCGCCCAGGGCGCCCCAGGAGATGCCGTAGCGGGCGGAGTTCAGGCAGGTGAACGGACCGCGCAGGCCACGCACTTCAGGGAAGGCGTTTTCTTCGGGGACGAACACGTTGTCCATCACGATCTCGCCGGTGATCGAGGCGCGCAGGCCGACCTTGCCGTGGATCGCCGGGGCGCTCAGGCCTTCCCAGCCTTTTTCCAGGACGAAGCCGCGGATCTGGCCTTCGTCATCCTTGGCCCAGACCACGAAGACGTCGGCGATCGGGCTGTTGGTGATCCACATCTTGTTGCCGGTCAGGCGGTAGCCGCCGTCGACCTTGCGAGCGCGGGTGATCAGCGAGCCCGGGTCGGAACCGTGGTTCGGCTCGGTCAGGCCGAAGCAGCCGATCCACTCGCCGCTGGCGAGTTTCGGCAGGTACTTCTGGCGGGTGGCTTCGTTGCCGAACTCGTAGATCGGCACCATCACCAGGGAGGACTGCACGCTCATCATGGAGCGGTAGCCGGAGTCGACACGCTCGACCTCGCGGGCGATCAGGCCGTAGCACACGTAGTTCAGGCCGCTGCCGCCGTATTCGGTGGGGATGGTCGCGCCGAGCAGGCCGGTTTCGCCCATCTCGCGGAAGATCGCAGGGTCGGTCTGCTCGTGGCGGAAGGCTTCCAGTACGCGCGGAGCCAGCTTGTCCTGGGCGAACTGGTAGGCGCTGTCGCGCACCATGCGCTCTTCTTCGGTGAGTTGCTGATCCAGCAGCAGCGGATCTTCCCAGTTGAAGCTTGCTTTGGTGGCCATGGAGAAACCTCGGAACAGACAGTGAAGGACCCGACAAGTCTAGGCGGGTACGGTGTGGGCCATCCTAGTCAGCCGTCGGGAAGCCGGGCAACTGACTAATTCGCACGCTGTTGTGCTATTTTTTCACTCCGTCATTGCATTGCTGATGCGTGTTTATGCCTTGCTGCCTCTATTTAAGGCGTTTTGCGTGGCCCGCTCGCATCACGAGATTCCGAAGAGGCATTCGATGCGACGCAAGATCCCGACCACCGCTGCGCTGGTCGCCTTCGAATCCGCCGCCCGCCACGAAAGTTTCACCAAGGCCGCCGAGGAGCTGTCGCTGACCCAGAGCGCCATCTGTCGGCAGATCGCCGCGCTGGAAGAGTTCCTCGGCGTCGAGCTGTTCCGCCGTTCGCGGCGCGGGGTGAAGCTGACCGAGGCCGGGCTCAACTACAGCCGCCGGGTCGCTGCGCGCCTGGACGCGGTGGAACGCGACACCCTGGCGGTGATGGGCCAGCAGGGCGGCGGCGCGCTGGAACTGGCGGTGGTACCGACCTTCGCCACCCAGTGGCTGCTGCCACGGCTCAAGGACTTCAAGCGCCTGCACCCGGACGTGACGGTCAACATGACCAACCGCACCCGGCCCTTCCTGTTCGCCGACACCGAGTTCGATGCGGCGCTGTATTTCGGCGACGGCGTGTGGTCCGGTACTGTGGCCAACTTCCTCATGCACGAGAACCCGGTACCGGTCTGCAGCCCCGAGCTGCTCGGCGGGCGCAGGGAGCTGTCCGCCGCACAGATCGCCGAGCTGCCGTTGATGCAGCAGACCACCCGGCCCTACGCCTGGCGCCAGTGGTTCGGTTCGCTGGGCATGAGCGTCGCCCAAGACATGAGCGGCACCCGTTACGAGTTGTTCTCCATGCTCGCTCAGGCGGCCATGCACGGCATGGGCGTGGCGCTGATCCCGCCGATGCTGATCCAGCGCGAGCTGGCCGACGGGCGGCTTATCGTGCCGATGCAACATGCCTATTTGAGCGAAAATGCCTATTACCTGATGATTCCCGAACGCAAGGTGGAATCGGCGACCCTGGGTGCTTTCCGCGACTGGCTGGTCGATGAGGCCGCGCGGTACCGCGCCGAAGCCGGCCTTGGCTGAGCCAGGGCAGCACGAGCGGTGGCAATCCGGGCCAGACTTGCATAGCCGGCGGGGCTTCGCCCGTCATCGCGCTCACGAGGCGCAACCTCCCAAGAAGGAGCTTCCATGAATTTCCACACCCGCAAATGGGTCAAGCCTGAAGACCTCAACCCGAACGGCACCCTGTTCGGCGGCAGCCTTCTGAAATGGATCGACGAAGAAGCGGCGATCTACGCCATCGTCCAGCTGGGTAACCAGCGCGTGGTCACCAAGTTCATCTCCGAGATCAACTTCGTCAGTTCCGCGCGCCAGGGCGACATCATCGAACTGGGCATCACCGCCACCGAGTTCGGCCGCACCTCGATCACCCTGACCTGCGAAGTGCGCAACAAGATCACCCGCAAGAGCATCCTCACGGTCGACAAGATGGTCTTCGTGAACATCGGCCCGGACGGCCAGCCGGCGCCCCACGGTCGCACCGAGATCAAGTACATCAAGGACCAGTTCAAGGACGACGCCATCCCGCAGCCTTGACCGATCTGTGGCGCTTACCAGCGGCCGGAGGCCCCGCCGCCGCCGCTGGAACCGCCGCCACCTCGGAATCCGCCACCGCCACCACCGCGGCCACCGCCGCCGCGGCCGATTGAGCTGAGGATCGACATCAGCAGCTGCAGCACGCCCATGGTCAGCCACATCGGTGGAAGGAAGAAGATGTACAGCACCAGCGGGATCGAGAAGGCCCCGACCAGTTGATGCTGTAGCGCGTCGGGATTCGCTTCGCTGACCAGCAGCACCGCCGAGGCCGCGCCACCGACCACCAGGCTGCACAGCAGGTAGCGGCCCATGCTGCGCTGGCGCATCCACTGCACCGGCAGCAGCAGGCCGAGCAGGGGCACGCAGACCAGCAGGGCGAGCAGCCCGAGGAGGCGTGCGGGCGGGATTTCCTCGGCTGTACTGGTATTGCGGTTGGAATAGGCGTCGCTGTAGCTGGTCACCGGGCCCGTCTGCGGCAGTTGATCCGACCCGGCCTCCTCGGGCTCGGCTGGGGCTGGAGGTTCGATCAGAGCGATCAGGCTGTCTACGCCGGCCTGGATGCCGCCGGCGAAATCACCGTTGCGCAAGTGCGGGATCATGGTCTCGCGGATGATGCGCCCGGCCTGCACGTCGGTAATGGTGCCTTCCAGTCCGTAGCCGACCTCGATGCGCAATGCGCGGTCATTCTTGGCAACCACCAGCAGGACGCCGTCGTCCACGCCCTTGCGCCCCAGCTTCCACTGTTCGAAGGCGCGCACCGCGTATTCCTCGATGCTTTCGTCGCCGCTGCTGGGAATCATCAGTACCGCCAGTTGTGCACCCTTGCGCTGTTCCAGGGCGGCGAGCTGGCTTTCCAGTTGGCTGCGCTGCGCGCCGTCGAGCGTCCGGGTGAGGTCGGTGACGCGGGCGGCAAGCGGCGGGATGGCGACCGGCGCGGCCTGCAACAGGGCCGCCCAGCACAGCAGCAGGGCGGCCAGCAGCCCGCGCGCCAGGATCATTGTGCGGGCTGCGCCGGGGCGTTGCCGAAGTCCACTTTAGGCGCGGTCGAGATGGCGGCTTCGTTCTCCACGCTGAAGTTGGCCTTGGGCTGGTAGCCGAGGACTTTCGCGGTGATGACCTCCGGGAACTGGCGGATCAGCACGTTGTACGCCTGCACGGCTTTCACGTAGCGGCCACGGGCGACGGTGATGCGGTTCTCGGTGCCTTCCAGCTGGGTCAGCAGGTCCTTGAACAGGCCATCGGCCTTGAGCTGCGGATAGTTCTCGGAGACCACCAGCAGGCGCGAAAGCGCCGAGCTCAGCTCGCCCTGGGCCTGCTGGAAGCGCCGGACCGCCGCTTCGTCGCCCAACTGCTCGGCATTGAGCGTGGTACTGCCGACCTTGGCGCGGGCCTCGGTCACCTGGGTCAGTACGCTGGCTTCGTGGGCGGCATAGCCCTTCACGGTGCTGACCAGGTTGGGCACCAGGTCGGCGCGGCGCTGGTACTGGTTGAGGACTTCCGACCAGGCGGCCTTCACCTGTTCGTCGCCGGCCTGCATGGCGTTGTAGCCGCAGCCGGAGAGCAGGGTGACGAGGATATAGCAGGTCAGGAACTTGATCAGACGTGGCATGGCAAGGGCTCGTGCAGGCGGAAATGCCCAGTCTAGGCCAGTTCCGGCCGAGTACGCAGCGGGAAATGTCCGAAAGCGCGGGCGCTTGCCGGCGGTAGGGGCGCTCAGGGTAGAATCGATCTGGTATATACCAGGAGTCATTCCGTGCTCGCCACTACCCTGGTGCTGCTGGCCGCCCTGCTGCACGCCACCTGGAACACCCTCGTCAAATTCAGCAATGACCGCCTGCTGGTGGTCGCCTGCATGGACATGGTCGGCCTGGGCGCCGCGCTGGCCCTGCTGCCCTGGATCGCGATTCCGCCCGCCGAGGTCTGGCCCTGGCTGCTGGCCGCCGTGTCCTTGCAGCTGGTCTACCGGGTGCTGCTGATCCAGGCCTACAAGGTCGGCGACCTGGGGCTGGTCTATCCGCTGATGCGTGGTCTCTCGCCGTTGGTGGTGCTGGCGCTGACCCTGTATTTCGGCGGCGAGCAGCTGACCGGCAAGCAGATCCTCGGCATCCTGCTGATCCCGCTGGGCATGCTGTTCCTGCTCAAGGGCGGCGGCGGTTCGAAGTTGCCGTGGATCGCCTATCCCACCGTGCTGCTCATGGGCCTGTGCATCGGCAGCTACACCTGGATCGACGGCAACGCGCTGAAACTCTGGCCACGGCCGCTGGACTACCTGGTCTGGCTGTCGCTGCTCTCCGGCCTGCCGTTCCCGGTGATGGCCATGGTCGGCCGCACCCGCGCTTTCGCGAAATTCTGGATCAACGACTGGAAGCTCGGTATCAGCGTCGGTCTCTGCGTGCTGCTCAGCTACGGGCTGGTGCTCTGGGCCATGCAGCTGGGCTCCATCGCCGAGGCCGCGGCCCTGCGCGAGACCAGCGTGCTGCTGGTGGTACTGTTCGGCATGCGCTTCCTCAAGGAGCCCTTCGGCCTGCCGCGCTTGGCGGCGTGCAGCCTGGTGCTGGCGGGGATGCTGGTGATGAAGCTCTGATGGCTGGCTGAACGGCGGCTGAACGAAGTCCAAGCGGCTGCGGCGGATAGCCGCAGCCGCTTCCCCATGCTCTGGATCATTCGGAAATCGGGGCGGATAATCCGGCGCTTCCGTGTTTCGCCGTCCTACAAGAGTTCTCCCATGAAGCTGAAGACCCTGTTCGTTCTGCTGCTCGCCGGCGCGGCACTCGCCGGTTGCCATCGCCTGGACCCCAACTCGCCGGAAGCCAAGCGCCAGGTGGTGTTCAAGGAGATGCTCAAGACCAGCGAGGACATGGGCGGCATGCTGCGCGGTCGCATCCCTTTCGACGCGGACAAGTTTCGCGCCGGCTCGGCCAAGCTGGGCGAACTGGCGGACAAGCCCTGGCAGTACTTCCCCAGCACCCAGCCGCCGGCCGATCAGGTGGAAAACGAGGACACCCGCGCCAAGGCGGAAATCTGGCAGCGCCAGCTGGAGTTCCAGGCCGACGCCAAGACCTTCCAGCAGGCTGTCCGAGCCCTGGGCGAGAACACCCGCAACGCCGCGCCGACGCCCGAGGGCGTGCGCAAGGACTTCGCCGCGGTGGAAGACGCCTGCGAAGCCTGCCACAAGAAATTCCGCGCGCTCTGAGTCGATAGCGGGCGCGCCTGATTCGCGGTCGGTGCTCGCGAACCCGGACCGGGGGCGGATTACCCTGCGGACCGCTGACTGGGCCCTGCGAATATCCGGAACGTAGGGCGTATAACGTTCGACGTCATACGCCGTTTGACCTTGCTCTCAGGGCGCTCCGGAGTCGACCACGAGCCACGGCGTGACGACGTACACCCGCGAACAGACGCATCACTCCTCCAGTTCGCGCTTGGCCTGCTCCAGTTCGGCGCGGGCCTCGGCCAGCTTGTTCTTGCGCTTCTCGATCTTCTGCGCATCGCCTTTGTCCATCGCCTTGCGCAGGTCCTTCTCGCGCCGGCTGACGTCCTGCTCCGCATCCAGCACCCGCTGCTTGCGCTCCTGCGTCAGGCCGGCGTCGGTGCAGTAGGTTCTCACCTTTTCCAGCGCCGTCTGCAGGCCGGCCACCCGGTTGTCGTTGCCGTGGGCCTTGGCTTCTTCGAGCTGGCGTCGGATGGCGTCCTGCTTGGCGGCGCAGCCGCTCAGGGGCTCGGCGGCCAGCAGCGGCGTGGCACAGCCGAGGACGAGGAGGGCGGCCATGAGGGCGGGGCATCGGAACATTTTCGGATTCCTGGGTTACCAAAGACTAAGACGTTCGAATGTGACGGCTAGAGTTTGTCATGGAGTGACGCCGCGCGTGTTGTCCTGGACCAAGGCCGACGTTCACGAAGCCCGTGGGGCGGGCGAGGAGAGAGACGCCATGCGTATCGCAATTCGCGTCGTGCAGGGACTCATCCTGTTGCTCGTGATGTTGCTGCTGGTGGGAGTCTGGTGGTACCTGCCGGGGGAGCTGCGGCAACGACCGATGCTGAGTGGGACCAGCGAGGACTCCTCGATCCGCCTCGCTGAGCGGCGGCGCAGCTACGTGCTCTATGCGCCGCGGCAGCTCGCCGAGCGGCCGGCCTTGCTGGTGGTGCTGCACGGCTCCATGAGCAATGGCGAGCGGATGCGTCGTGACAGTGGCTATCGCTTCGATGCCCTGGCGGACCGCGACGGCTTCCTGGTGCTCTATCCCGACGGCGTCGAGGGGCACTGGAACGATTGCCGCAAGGCCGCCACCTACAGCGCGCGCCGCCTGAACATCGACGACGTCGGTTTCCTCTCGGCGATGATCGAGCGCCTGCAGCGCCAGCGTGGTGTCGATCCTGCGCGCGTCTTCATCGCCGGTTATTCCAATGGCGGGCAGATGGCGCTGCGCATGGCCGCCGAAGCCGCCGACAAGGTCGATGGCGTGGCCGCCATCGCTGCCAGTTTGCCGAGCGCGGACAACGATGCCTGTCAGCCCGCCCAGCAGCCCAAGGCAACCTTGCTGATGAATGGCACGCGCGACCCGATCAATCCCTACACAGGCGGCGTGGTGACGCTGTTCGGCTTCGGCAACCGGGGGCGAGTGCTGTCGGCGGAGGAATCCGCGCTGGCGCTGGCAAAACGTAACGGCCAGAGTGGCCAGCCAACCCAGGACCGGTTGACCTCGGTCGGGCCGATCTGGACGGAGCGGCAACGCTGGAACGTGACTGGCGCGGCACCGGTGGAGCTGGTGACGGTGCACGGCGGCGGGCACCTGCTGTCACAACCGGTGTATCGCCCGCCGCGCCTGCTGGGGCTGGCGGACCCGGACCTGGACGGCCCGGCGGAGATCTGGCGGTTCTTCAGCGAACTGCCGCGCTGAGGCTCAGAGGTCGATCACCCAGCAGGGGTCGAAGCCGCTGTCCTCGCCCGGATAGGCGCCGGGATTGGCCACCACCCGGGCCTTGCCGATGCGGTAGTCCTGGCGTTCGTGGACATGCCCGTGCACCCACAGGTCGCAGCGCTCCACCAGGGCTTCGAGGTTCGAGGCAAAGGCCGGCGACAGGCTGTCGTCGACATAGGGCTCGGGAATCGAACGGCCGCAGGGGGCGTGGTGGGTGACCACCACGGTGCGCCCGGCGAAGGGCTGCGCCAGTTCGGCCGCCAGCCATTCGCAGGAGGCTTCGCAAAGGTCGCGGCTCATTTCCGGCGTGAACGGCTGGGTGAAATAGTCCACGCAGCGGAAGTCCGGCATCAGTTGCAGCGCCTGCTCGACGGCAAGCTCCGCGCTACGTTCGCCATAGAGCTGGAAGTCGGTCCACAGGGTGGCGCCGAGCACGCGCACATCGTCCAGCACGACGGCGTCGTTCTCCAGGAAATGGATATCCAGCGCGCGGGCCAGGTTGCGCATGGACTGGGTCAGCTCCGGCAGGTCGGAGTGGTAGAACTCGTGGTTGCCGGCGACGTAGACGATCTGGGTGTCGGGAAACGCCTCGCGCGCCCAGTGCAGCCCCTGCAGGTGCTCGTGGATGTCGCCGGCTAGGATCACCACATCGGCAGCCGCCTCGGGCAGCGTGCGGCCGCCTGGGAAGTGTTCGTGGTGAAGGTCGGAAAGGATACGCAGGCGCATGGTCGGTCACGGAGCATCTGGGGGTGTTCATTCTGCGCGCGGCTTGCCTGGATTGCCCAGCCCTTGACTTGAGTCATGGCATGGCCAGTCCTGGGGTAAATCCCGTACGAAATTAAGGGATGATTCAGAAGAATCCTTCAGTTTTCGCTTGGAAAAGCAGTCTGGGAGGACCTCCATGAAACTCATCTGGATCATCCTGGCCGCCGTCGCGGCGGCCTTCGGCCTGGCTTTGCTGATCGACCCTCCGGCCACCCTGGACGTCTGGGTCGTCCGCAAGCAGGCCATCCTGTTCACCGGCGTCGCGGCCTTCGCCCTGATGTCGCTGATCATGTTGCTGGCGGTGCGCCCCGCCTGGCTGGAGCGGCCGCTGGATGGCTTGGACCGCATGTACCAGGCGCACAAGTGGGCGGGCATCCTCGCCATCGTGCTCGGCCTGCTGCACTACCTGCTGGAACTGGGCGGGCCGCTGCTCGCGGAGTTCTTCACCAAGCCGGCCAAGGGGCCGCGGGTGGAGACCTTCCTCGACGTCTTCCGTGGCTCGGCCAAGGACCTGGGCGAATGGTCCGCCTGGCTGCTGGCGGCCATGCTGGTGATCACGCTCTGGCAACGTTTCCCCTACCACCTGTGGCGCTACGTGCACAAAACCCTTGCGGTGGTTTACCTGGTGCTGGCCTTCCACGCCGTGGTACTGGCGCCGGCGGGTTACTGGGCGCAGCCGATCGGCTGGCTGGTGGCGGTCTGTGCGGCCGTGGGCAGCCTGTGCGCGCTCTGGTCGCTGAGCGGGCGGATTGGCCGCAAGCGCACCCATGAGGGTGTCGTGGTGGCGGTCGAGCGGCCCGGCGAGCGCATGCTCGAGGTCACCTGCAAGCTGCAGGGGCGCTGGCGGCATCGTGCCGGACAATTTGCCTTCCTGACCTGTGATCGCCTGGAAGGACAGCATCCCTTCACCCTGTCGTCCGCCGACCTCGGCAACGGCGAAGTGCGCTTCAGCATCAAGGCGCTGGGTGACTATACGCAGCGCTTGCAGGACAGCCTGCGAGTGGGCGACCCGGTGAAAGTGGAGGGGCCCTACGGTCGCTTCGACTTCCGCCGCGACAAGGGTGGGCGCCAGGTGTGGATTGCAGGCGGGATCGGCATCACGCCGTTCCTCGCCTGGCTGGAGTCCTTGCAGGGCAAGCCCGAGGACTGCCCGGAGGTGACGTTGCTGTACTGCGTGCGTGCCCCCTCGGACGCGATCTACGCGGGGCGCCTGCGTGACCTGTGCGGTGGGCTGCCGCGCATCGACCTGCGCATCCACTACAGCGAGAGCGAAGGTCGCCTGCAGGCGAGTGATCTCGAACTGCAGCCCGGCCCCCAGGGGCGCTGGCCGAGCGTCTGGTTCTGCGGCCCGCAGGGGCTGGCCGAACTGCTGCAGCGTGATTTGCGCCGCCAGGGCATGCCGCGCAACCGCTTCCATCAGGAAGCCTTCCGGATGCGCTGAGGCCCTCAGAAACCGGCAACGCCGACGTCGTGCAATTGTTTCCGCAGCTGTATGACGTCCGGCGTGTTGAAGAAGCTTTCCAGCTGGACGGCGCGCACCTTGCCGATGCCCGGTTGCGTCTGCCATTGCTCCGCACTGCGGGCGGCCAGGGCGGTCCAGCCCTCTCCCGGCGGCAAGGCGTCGACAGAGGGCGCACCGAGCGCACGCAACCAGGTGCTGAATGAGCGCTGGCGGGCCAGTTGGAACTGCTGGTGCAGCTTCGCCGCGCTGCGCTCGCCCAGGCCAGACACCTGCGACAGCTGATCGGGCGTCAACTCCAGCCAGTCGAGCATACCCGGTAGCAGTTCGGCTTCGTGCAGGCGCCGCCAGGTGCCCGGCCCCACGCCGGAAAGCGCGAGTCCCTGTTTGCCGCCCAGCCATTCCAGTCGAGCTAGAAACTGCTCTTCGCAGCCCTCCGTCGGTTGCCAGCAGGTCAGGGCGCCGTACTGCCCGTCCGCTGGCGCTGCAACGTCACGGCGCGTGGGCGAGCGCCAGACCACACCGTCCAGCCGTGGAATGGTCAGGCCGGCGAGGGCGATGGCGACCTGGTCGCCGGGTCGGATGTCGAGGTTGCGCCAGCGCTTCAGGGTGCTGGCGCTGACGCGCTGGATGCTGCGCCCATCCAGCTCCACCGGCTCCAGATGCAGCACGGGCGTTACCCGGCCGCTGCGCCCGACCTTGAATTCGACCCGGCGGACTTCGGCCAGTGCCTGTCGATGGGGGTATTTCCAGGCGACTGCCCAGCCCGGTGTCCGGGCGCTCCAGCTCCTGCCCGGCGGGCGCCGGCCCTGGCGGATGACGATGCCATCGCTGGCGAAGGGCAGTGGCTGGCGGTACCAGCCTTCGCGCCAGGCTTCGATCTCGCTGAATCTGGCGACAGGCTTCGTCAGATCGGCGCTGTCGGAAAAGCCCAGTTGCCGTAGACGTTGCAGGCGCTCCGGCATGTCCAGCGGGCCCTCCGGTAGCTCCCAGACGAACAGGCCGATCCGCTCGCCTTCGCCGCCGAGCGAGGTACGCGCCATCAGTCCGGCGGCTTTCCCGCGTGCACCCAGTCCACCCTGACGCTCCTGCACGTGCTGCGGCAGACGCCAGTAGAGCTCGCCTTGCAGCACCAGGCGGCCGCGCTCGCCGGGCAACTGCTGGGGAATCGCGGGAATCTGTCGTGCGTTGGCCGTCCAGTCCTGCCCCGCGATGCCATCGCCACGGCTGATCGCCTGGTGCAGCCGCCCATCTTGATAGACCAGGGTGACCGCGACGCCGTCGACCTTGGGCTGCACCCATAGGTCGCTGCGGTTCGTCAGCCACCCGCGCACGGCGGCGGCATCCGGGAGCTTGTCGAGGCCGGTATGGACGACCGGGTGACGGGCTTCACCGGCGCTGCTGGCCAGGGGCGCATCGGCGGCCGTTGGGATCTGCGGAAAGCAGGACTGCCATTCCCGCAGCCGTTCGCGTGCCTGGTCATACAGCTCATCGGCGACGGGGGAGTTTCCCTGTCTGTGATAGGCGTCGTCCCACTGTGCCAGTTGGGTCTGCAGGGCCTGTACTTCACTGGCGGCCTGTTCGGGCGTCCATTGCGGGCAGCCGAGAGCGGTCAGTGGCAGGTAAATCGATAGGGCGAGGATCAGGCGGCGCATGGCGAGCGTCCGTGCTGCGGGGAGACCGTCAGCCTAGAGGCCGCCCGTGGGGGACGATGCCGAGGAGCGCGCGGATTATTCGGTGCGCTGTGTCGGATGCCAGAAACGAAAAAGCCCCGCCGAGGCGGGGCTTTTCCGAAGACGGACCTTACAGGCCGGCAGCGTCACGCAGGGCGGCAGCCTTGTCGGTGCGCTCCCAGGTGAAGGCGGTGAAGGTGTCGTCGCCGTAGGTCATTTCGAACGGGTTGCGGCCGAAGTGGCCGTAGGCCGCGGTCGGCTGGTACATCGGGTGCAGCAGGTCGAGCATCTTGGTGATCGCGTACGGACGCAGGTCGAAGTGCTCGCGGACCAGCTGGACGATCTTCTCGTCGCCGATCTTGCCGGTGCCGAAGGTGTTGATCGAGATGGAGGTCGGCTGGGCCACGCCGATGGCGTAGGACACCTGGATCTCGCAACGCTCGGCCAGGCCCGCGGCAACGATGTTCTTGGCCACGTAGCGGCCGGCGTAGGCAGCGGAACGGTCGACCTTGGACGGGTCCTTGCCGGAGAACGCGCCGCCGCCGTGGCGAGCCATGCCGCCGTAGGAGTCGACGATGATCTTGCGGCCGGTCAGGCCACAGTCGCCCACCGGGCCGCCGATCACGAAGTTGCCGGTCGGGTTGATGTGGAACTGGGTTTCCTTGTGCAGCAGTTCGGCCGGCAGGACGTGCTTGATGATCAGCTCCATCACACCTTCGCGCAGGTCCTTGTAGCTGACTTCCGGGTTGTGCTGGGTGGAGAGCACGATGGCGTCGATGCCGACTACCTTGCCGTTCTCGTAGCGGCAGGTGACCTGGGACTTGGCGTCCGGACGCAGCCACGGCAGCAGGCCGGACTTGCGGGCTTCGGCCTGGCGTTCCACCAGACGGTGGGAGAAGCAGATCGGCGCGGGCATCAGCACGTCAGTTTCGTTGCTGGCGTAGCCGAACATCAGGCCCTGGTCGCCGGCGCCCTGGTCTTCCGGCTTGGCGCGGTCCACGCCCTGGTTGATGTCCACCGACTGCTTGCCGATGATGTTCAGCACGCCACAGGTGGCGCCGTCGAAGCCGACGTCGGAGCTGTTGTAGCCGATGTCGATGATGACCTTGCGCACCAGCTCTTCCAGGTCGACCCAGGCGGAGGTGGTGACTTCGCCGGCGATGATGGCCACACCGGTCTTCACCAGGGTTTCGCAGGCCACGCGGGCGTATTTGTCCTTGGCGATGATGGCGTCGAGCACCGCATCGGAAATCTGGTCCGCGATCTTGTCGGGATGGCCTTCGGAGACGGACTCAGAGGTGAAAACAGAGTATTCGCTCATCTAACGGTTCCTATCATTTACCGGTGGGTGAGGACGCTTCGCGAATCCGGTTTGGCGAAGTGCCGCACCTGGATCTGAAAGCCATTACGTAAACCAATGTACAAACTTTCGCCGGGCGCGAGCCCCGCGGAATCGGCCCAACGGGCCAGGTCTTCCTGTTCGAACCCAAGCCAGAGATCACCGCAGGCCTCGCGGGCCCAACTCTGGTCGTGGCTGCAGAGCTCCGTCACCAGCAGGCTGCCACCGGGCTTCACCAGGTGCGCCAGCTGCTTCAGGGCCTCCGCCGGTGCGGCGAAGTGGTGCAGCACCATGTTCAGTACCACGCAGTCCGCCGCGTCATCGGCGTCCTGCAGTGCGTCGGCCAGCCGTAGCCGGACGTTGTTCAAACCTTCGCTGGCGCAGCGTTGCCGCGCCATGTCGAGCATCGCCTCGCTGTTGTCCAGCGCGGTGACCTCGTCGAAGCGCCGGGCCAGCTCGGGGAGGAATCCACCGTCGCCGGGGCCGACTTCCAGCGCCGTGGCGCCGGGGGCGAAGCTCAGTGCATCGAGCAGCGCCAGCACGCTTTCGCGGTATTGCGGCAGTCCTGCGATCAGGTCCTGCGTGGCCTGGAACTTCTCCGCGCTACGGGCGAAGTAGGTGCGGCTCACAGCGGCGCGTTGGGCATGCACACCGACGATGCGCGCACTGACGTCCTCCGGCAGCACCAGGCTGTCGACCTCGTCGAGCAGCGCGCCATGCAGCGTGCCGCCAAGGCTGTCGGCCTGGGGCAGGGCGCGGCGATAGAAGATCGCGTTGCCTTCGCGCCGCGTGGCCACCAGCCCGGCCTGGGACAGCACCTTCAGGTGATGGCTCATGCCCGACTGGCGGACGCCGAAGATATGCGCCAGCTCCAGCACGCCGAACGAGTCGTTGGCCAGGGCGCGCAGCACGTTCAGCCGCAGCGGATCGCCACCAGCCTTGCACAGGGCAGCCAGCTGGTCGCAGTCGTCGTGGCGGATTTCGGGCAGGCGCAGGCTCATGGGGTGCGCAGTCTAGTCGCGGGCTACAGGGTGGGCAATAGCTGTATCAAAAAGTTTTGATATTGGCGGATGAGCGGTTTTTGATCAGTTGGCCGCCCCGGCCGGCTGCTCTGCATCAGGCTTCTGCCGATCTGTCATTGCCCCGCGGGGCCTGGCTGGGCGAAAATGCTGGCCTTTTTCATCCCTTCGAACTTTCGAAGCAGCCCCCGCAGGAGATTCAGCGATGCCCAGCCGTCGTGAGCGAGCCAATGCCATCCGCGCACTGAGCATGGACGCCGTCCAGAAAGCCAACAGCGGCCATCCCGGCGCCCCCATGGGCATGGCGGATATCGCCGAAGTGCTCTGGCGCGACTACCTCAAGCACAACCCGGGCAACCCGCAGTGGGCCGACCGTGACCGCTTCGTGCTGTCCAACGGCCACGGCTCGATGCTGATCTATTCGCTGCTGCACCTGACCGGCTACGACGTCACCGTCGACGACCTGAAGAACTTCCGCCAGCTCAACTCGCGCACCCCGGGCCACCCTGAATACGGCTACACCGCCGGCGTCGAGACCACCACCGGTCCGCTGGGCCAGGGCATCGCCAACGCCGTGGGCATGGCGCTGGCCGAGAAGGTGCTGGGCGCGCAGTTCAACCGCGACGGCCACACCATCGTCGACCACTTCACCTACGCCTTCCTGGGCGACGGCTGCATGATGGAAGGCATCTCCCACGAGGTGGCTTCGCTGGCCGGCACCCTGCGCCTGAACAAGCTGATCGCCTTCTACGACGACAACGGCATCTCCATTGACGGCGAAGTCGAAGGCTGGTTCACCGACGACACCCCGAAGCGCTTCGAAGCCTACGGCTGGCAGGTGATCCGCAACGTCGACGGCCATGACGCCGACGAGATCAAGACCGCCATCGACACCGCTCGCAAGAGCGATGCCCCGACCCTGATCTGCTGCAAGACCGTGATCGGCTTCGGCTCGCCGAACAAGCAGGGCAAGGAAGAGTGCCACGGCGCTCCGCTGGGCAACGACGAAATCGCCGCCACCCGCGCCGCGCTGGGCTGGAACCACGGCCCGTTCGAAGTCCCGGCCGAGATCTACGCCGAGTGGAACGCCAAGGAAGCCGGCGCCAGCCACGAGAACGAGTGGAACCAGCGCTTCGCCGCCTACCAGGCTGCGCATCCGGAACTGGCTGCCGAGTTCCTGCGCCGCGTCGCCGGTGAGCTGCCGGCCGATTTCGCCGAGAAGGCCGCGGCCTACGTCGCGGAAGTCGCCAGCAAGGGCGAAACCATCGCCAGCCGCAAGGCCAGCCAGAACGCGCTGAACGCCTTCGGCCCGCTGCTGCCGGAATTCCTCGGCGGCTCGGCTGACCTGGCCGGCTCCAACCTGACCCTGTGGAAGGGCTGCAAGGGCGTGAGCGCCGACGACGCCAGCGGCAACTACATGTTCTATGGCGTGCGCGAATTCGGCATGAGCGCCATCATGAACGGCGTGGCCCTGCATGGCGGCTTCATCCCCTACGGCGCGACCTTCCTGATCTTCATGGAATACGCCCGCAACGCGGTGCGCATGTCCGCCCTGATGAAGCAGCGCGTGCTGTACGTGTTCACCCACGACTCCATCGGTCTGGGTGAAGACGGCCCGACCCACCAGCCGATCGAGCAGCTGGCCAGCCTGCGCCTGACCCCGAACCTGGACACCTGGCGTCCGGCCGATGCCGTGGAATCCGCGGTGGCCTGGAAGTACGCCATCGAGCGCGCCGACGGCCCGTCCGCCCTGGTGTTCTCCCGCCAGAACCTGCCGCACCAGCCGCGCGACGCCGCCCAGCTGGCCGACGTGGCCCGTGGTGGCTACGTGCTCAAGGACTGCGACGGCGAGCCGGAACTGATCCTGATCGCCACCGGCTCCGAAGTCGGCCTGGCCGTGCAGGCCTTCGACAAGCTCAGCGCCGAAGGCCGCAAGGTGCGCGTGGTCTCCATGCCGTCCACCAGCGTGTTCGACCAGCAGGATGCCGGCTACAAGCAGGCCGTACTGCCGGTGCAGGTCGGTGCGCGCATCGCCATCGAAGCTGCCCACGCCGACTACTGGTACAAGTACGTGGGCCTGGAAGGCCGCGTGATCGGCATGACCACCTTCGGCGAATCGGCGCCGGCCGCCGCCCTCTTCGAGCACTTCGGCTTCACCGTCGATAACCTGCTGGAAGTGGCCGCCGAGCTGCTCGACGCCTGATCCGGCTCTTGTAGGAGCGAGCTTGCTCGCGAAGGGTTTTGCTCGGTTCGCGAGCAAGCTCGCTCCTACGAAGATCGACAAGGGATAACAATGTCCAAGCGCCCTTACCGAGTTGCCCTCAACGGCTACGGCCGTATCGGTCGCTGCGTGTTCCGTGCCCTGCACGAACGCCGCGCCAAGGCTGATTTCTCCATCGTCGCCCTGAATGACCTGGCGGACCTGGCCAGCCTGGAATACCTGACCCGCTTCGACTCCACCCATGGTCGCTTCCCCGGCGAGGTCAACGTGGACGACGGCTGCCTGCACATCGGCGGCGATTGCGTGAAGGTGTTCCGCGAGGCGACGCCCGAGGCCATCGACTGGCGCGCGCTGGACGTCGACCTGGTGCTGGAGTGCTCCGGCGTCTACCACACCCGCGCCGATGGCGAGCGCTTCCTGGCTGCCGGCGCACCGCGCGTGCTGTTCTCCCAGCCGATGGCCAGCGAGACGGACATCGACGCCACGGTGGTCTTCGGCATCAACCAGCAGGGCCTGACCGGCGCCGAGAAGCTGGTGTCCAACGCCTCCTGCACCACCAATTGCAGCGTGCCGCTGCTCAAGCTGCTGAACGAGGCGCTGGGCATCGAGTATGTCTCCATCACCACCATCCACTCGGCGATGAACGACCAGCCGGTGATCGACGCCTATCACCACGAAGACCTGCGCCGCACGCGCTCGGCCTTCCAGTCGGTGATCCCGGTGTCCACTGGTCTGGCACGCGGCATCGAACGCCTGCTGCCGGAACTCGCCGGGCGAATCCAGGCCAAAGCCATTCGAGTGCCGACGGTGAACGTCTCGGCCCTGGACATCACCCTGCAGGTCTCCCGCGATACCTCCGCCGAGGAGATCAACCGGGTGCTGCGCCAGGCCGCCACCGAAGGCCCGCTGAAAGGCCTGCTGGCGTACACCGAGCTGCCCCACGCCAGCTGCGATTTCAACCATGACCCGCACTCGGCCATAGTCGATGGCAGCCAGACCCGCGTTTCCGGCCCCCGCCTGGTGAACGTGCTGGCCTGGTTCGACAACGAGTGGGGGTTCGCCAACCGCATGCTCGACACCGCAGGCCACTACCTGCGCGTCGCCGCTACCGAACGTTAATCAAACAGCCCCAACAGGACTGACTGTCATGACCGTGTTGAAGATGACCGACCTCGACCTCCAAGGTAAGCGCGTACTGATCCGCGAAGACCTCAACGTTCCGGTGAAGGACGGTGTGGTCAAGAGCGACGCGCGCATCCTGGCCTCGCTGCCGACCATCAAGCTGGCCCTGGAGAAGGGCGCGGCGGTGATGGTCTGCTCGCACCTGGGCCGCCCGACCGAAGGCGAATACTCCGCAGAGAACAGCCTGCAGCCGGTCGCCGACTACCTGTCCAAGGCCCTGGGCCGCGCCGTGCCGCTGGTCAAGGACTACCTGGGCGGCGTCGACGTGAAGGCCGGTGAAGTCGTGCTGTTCGAGAACGTGCGCTTCAACAAGGGCGAGAAGAAGAACGCCGACGAGCTGGCGCAGAAATACGCCGCGCTGTGCGACGTGTTCGTCATGGACGCCTTCGGTACCGCCCACCGCGCCGAGGGCTCCACCCACGGCGTGGCCAAGTTCGCCAAGGTCGCCGCCGCCGGCCCGCTGCTGGCCGCCGAGCTGGAAGCCCTGGGCAAGGCCCTGGGCAACCCGGCGCGCCCGATGGCTGCCATCGTTGCCGGCTCCAAGGTTTCGACCAAGCTCGACGTGCTCAACAGCCTGGCGCAGATCTGCGACCAGCTGATCGTCGGTGGCGGCATCGCCAACACCTTCCTCGCCGCTGCGGGCCACAAGGTCGGCAAGTCGCTGTACGAAGCCGATCTGGTCGACACCGCCAAGGCCATCGCCGCCAAGGTCAGCGTGCCGCTGCCGGTGGACGTGGTGGTTGCCAAGGAATTCGCCGAGACCGCCGTCGCCACCGTCAAGGACATCGCTGACGTGGCCGACGACGACATGATCCTGGACATCGGGCCGAAGACCGCCGCCCAGTTCGCCGAGCTGCTCAAGACCTCCAAGACCATCCTGTGGAACGGCCCGGTGGGTGTGTTCGAGTTCGACCAGTTCGGTGAAGGCACCAAGACCCTGGCCAAGGCGATCGCCGAAAGCCCGGCGTTCTCCATCGCCGGCGGTGGCGACACCCTGGCCGCCATCGACAAGTACGGCATCGGCGAGCAGATCTCCTACATTTCCACCGGTGGCGGCGCCTTCCTCGAGTTCGTCGAGGGCAAGGTCCTGCCAGCCGTCGAAGTGCTGGAACAGCGCGCCAAGGCCTGAGGCCTTCGCCGCCGGGAGCAGGTCGATCAGTCGACCCGCTTCCATCCGTACAGCGCCGCCCTCGGGTGATCGTGGGCGGCGCTGGCGTTCCTGTTGTGGGCCGGGCAAGCTGGCACATTGGATGCTCGGCGGGTATGCCGCCTGAAGGGAGAGTTGCCCGATGCTGCGTTATGTTGTCCCGGCCCTCGCGCTGTCACTGGTCGCAGGATGCTCGAGCCATCCGTCCGGTGGCGCCGGCGGCAAAGAGGCTGGCTGGAATCGCTGGACCTGCGACAGCCAGGCCGAAGTCATCTGGCGTTACGTGGATGTCAGCAAGTCGGTAGTCGACCTGCGCCTGGGTGAGGATGACGTGGTTCATCACCTGGAGGAGGAACCCGGCGGTGCTGGCGCTTTCTATAGTGACGGACTGGTCGGATTCAGCATTACCGGCGAGCAGGGACTGATCTACTGGGTCGAGAGCAACGATCTCATCGGCCGAGGTTGCAAGGCGCGCTGACGCGCCGACTGTCCCGGCCGAGGCCTGGACACTTGAACACCGCCTGCCCCTGGGGCAGGCTTTTGAATAACTGAACGAGCCCGACTTCTGGGAGAAGCGAAAACCATGGCACTCATCAGCATGCGCCAAATGCTGGACCACGCCGCCGAGTTCGGCTACGGCGTTCCGGCCTTCAACGTCAACAACCTCGAGCAGATGCGCGCCATCATGGAAGCGGCCGACAAGACCGACTCCCCGGTGATCGTGCAGGCCTCCGCCGGTGCTCGCAAATACGCCGGTGCGCCCTTCCTGCGTCACCTGATCCTCGCGGCCATCGAAGAATTCCCGCACATTCCGGTGTGCATGCACCAGGACCACGGCACCAGCCCTGACGTCTGCCAGCGTTCCATCCAGCTGGGCTTCAGCTCGGTGATGATGGACGGCTCGCTGAAGGAAGACGGCAAGACCCCGGCCGACTACGAGTACAACGTCCGCGTGACCCAGCAGACCGTTGCCTTCGCCCACGCCTGCGGCGTGTCCGTGGAAGGTGAACTGGGCTGCCTGGGCTCCCTGGAAACCGGCATGGCCGGTGAGGAAGACGGCGTTGGCGCCGAAGGCGTGCTGGACCACAGCCAGCTGCTGACCGACCCGGAAGAAGCCGCCGACTTCGTGAAGAAGACCCAGGTCGACGCCCTGGCGATTGCCATCGGCACCAGCCACGGCGCCTACAAGTTCACCAAGCCGCCGACCGGCGACATCCTCGCCATCGACCGCATCAAGGCGATCCATGCGCGCATTCCGGGCACCCACCTGGTGATGCACGGTTCGTCCTCCGTCCCGCAGGACTGGCTGGCGATCATCAACGAATTCGGCGGCGAAATTCCGGAAACCTACGGCGTTCCGGTCGAGGAAATCGTCGAAGGCATCAAGTACGGCGTACGCAAGGTGAACATCGACACCGACCTGCGCCTGGCCTCCACTGGCGCCATCCGTCGCTTCCTGGCGAAGAACCCGAGCGAGTTCGACCCGCGCAAGTACTTCGCCAAGACCATCGAAGCCATGCGCGACGTCTGCATCGCCCGCTACGAAGCCTTCGGCACCGCCGGCCACGCCTCCAAGATCAAGCCGATCTCCCTGGAAGGCATGTTCCAGCGCTACGCCAAGGGTGAGCTGGAAGCGAAGGTCAACTGATCCCGGCCTGTTCGCCAAGAGCCCCGCATTGCGGGGCTCTTTCGTATCCGCCAGAAGGAGATTGATGGCATGTCGATGCTGCGTGCCGGGCTTGCCGCCCTGTCGCTGGCGCTGCTGGCCGGCTGTTCGCTGCGCCCGGCGCAACCTCCAGCGCCGCCACCCAAACCGCCAGTGAATCTGCCGGTGGACGCGCAGAACTGCCTGACCCATCAGGAATGCACGCTGAAGACTTCGCGTACCCTGCTGTTCGTCTTCGACTACGCCGAGGCTGGCGCTGCACTGGTGGAGAACGAGAGCCGTGTGCTCAGCACGCCGGAGAAGGCGCCGAAGAAGGGCTGGCCGGCGATCCGCATCCGGTTGCCCGATCCCGACGGCGGCCGCTTCGAGTTTTCCAGCGAATGCCGGCAGAAACGTTGCCGGATCAAGGCTGCGCGCCTGCTCAGCTGCTACCGTAGTTATCTCGATGGCAAGGCCTGTCGGTTCCGCTGAGCGCTTGTGCTCGGGCCGGCAGGCTCTGGAGGCGCGATGACGGATGTACATGGCAGTGCGCGGGAGGGTTATGCCCGCGAAGCGAAAGCCTATGCCCATGGGCGCCCGGACTATCCGGAGGCGCTGGTAGGATGGCTCGGCGAGGAATTGGAGATCGGTCCGGGCAAGGAGGTGGTTGACCTTGGCGCGGGCACCGGCAAGTTCACCGCCTTGCTGCAGCGTGCGGGCGCGCAGGTCACGGCGATCGAACCGGTGACAGCGATGCGCGAGCAACTGAGCGCGACTCTGCCTGCGGTGCGGGCGCTCAATGGCACCGCCCAGGCGATCCCCCTGGCCGCGGGGAGTCTGGATGCGCTGACCTGCGCCCAGGCCTTCCACTGGTTCGCTGATGGGCGGTCGCTGACCGAAATCCATCGGGTGCTGCGTCCGGGCGGGCATCTCGGTCTGGTCTGGAACGTGCGTGACGAGCGGGTCGACTGGGTGGCCGAGGTGGCGCGCATCGTCGAGCGCTACGAGGGCAGCACGCCACGCTTTCACACCGGCGAATGGCGTCGGGCCTTCGCTGGGGCGCGGTTCGCACCGCTGCGTTTGCGCGAGTTCAGCTACCAGCACATTGGCCCGCCGGAACAGGTGATCGTCGCGCGCATCCTCTCGGTCAGTTTCATTGCCGCGCTGCCGGACGAGCAGAAGCAGCGGGTCGCCGAGCAGCTGCGGGAGTTGATTGCCACCCATCCGGCCTTGAAGGGGCGCGCGGAGGTGGCATTCCCCTACCGCACCGAGGCCTACAGCACTCGCGCGCTGGGCTGAGTGGGGAATGAGGTAGACTGGTGGCCGGATTTCCCGCCAGTCTCCCGCCCCATGCAACCGCTCCGCTATCTCCAGGCCTACCCGCAACAGCTCCAGGACCAGGTTCGCCAGCTCATCGAGCAGGATCGCCTCGGCCAGTATCTGCAGCGCCGCTATCCCGGTCGTCATGACGTGCAGAGCGACAAGGCGCTGTATGGCTATGCCATGGACCTCAAGCAGCAGTACATGCGCACCGCGCCTGCGGTGGACAAGGTGCTCTACGACAACAAACTGGATGTGGTGCAGCGTGCTCTCGGCCTGAATACCGCGATTTCGCGGGTGCAGGGCGGCAAGCTCAAGGCGAAGAAGGAAATTCGCGTCGCTTCGCTGTTCAAGGACGCAGCGCCGGAGTTCCTGCAGATGATCGTGGTCCATGAACTGGCGCACCTGAAGGAGCGCGACCACAGCAAGGCCTTCTACCAGCTGTGCGAGCACATGCTGCCGGGCTACCACCAGCTTGAATTCGATTTGCGCGTCTACCTGACCTGGCGCGATCTGCCTCAGTAGTACAGGCGCGCCAGGTAGAACAGGCCGAGGCACCAGGGGAGCAGCAAGGCCAGGCCCAGATAGCGCAGCGTCGTTCGCCCCGAGCCCTCCCGGCCACCCAGCCAGCCGATGCCGGCGAGCGCCAGTGCGAAAACCACCAGCCCGATCAGAGCCAGCCAGTAGTGCTCCGGTGTGGGGGCGCTGGGTTCGAGTGCGACGTGGGTGAGGTGCCAGATGCAGAGCACCACGGCCGGCACCACCAGTGCGGCGGCAGCGACCAGGCGACCCGGCAGGCGGAGCAGGAAAGCGATCAGCAGGCCGGCCAGTCCCGCGCAGGCAATCAACGCTGTGAACAGCTGGTCCAGATAGACGAGATCAGGGGTGGGAGCAAGGGCGCGGGGAGCGGCCAGCAGGCCCAGTAGCGGCGCCCCCCAGTAGCAGCGCGATCAGGCAGAACAGCCAGCCAAGCAGGTCGCGCAGCATGTGAGCGTCCTGTTTTCGTTGCTGCGGGAAGCCCCTGACGCGCCGGATGGGGTCGGTCGTCCGGGGTTGTTCTCCGCCGCAAGTGCAGATTAATCAATGTCTTGGCGAAATGCCATGATTCTTTGGAAGTCATCCCTCTCAATGTAAAAGCCCCTCATGCGAGGGGCTTTTACTTGCCTGTCAGAACAGGTCTATCGGCGCTTCTTCTTCCGCCGGCATGCCGCTTCCCGGCGCGCTTCCCGGTGCCAGTTCGCTCATCGAAGGCGGCGTGTCTTCGTTCTTGAACAGCTCGAAGTAGGCGCCCGGCGTGCCCGGTGCCGCCGCGCGACCGGTAATCGGGTCGATACGCAGGCTGACCATGCCGGCGGGCTCGGGCAGCAGGTGCGACGGCTTGTCCTTCAGCGCAGCGCCCATGTAACGCATCCAGATCGGCAGGGCGACGTTGCCGCCGTATTCGGCGCGGCCGAGGCTGTCCGGCTGGTCGAAGCCGACCCAGACGGTGGTCATGTAGTCGGCGTTGAAGCCGGAGAACCAGGCGTCCTTGGACTCGTTGGTGGTGCCGGTCTTGCCCGCCAGGTCATCGCGCTTGAGCGCCAGGGCGCGGCGGCCGGTGCCGCGTTTGATCACGTCCTGCAGCATGCTGGTCATGATGTAGGCGGTACGGGCATCGATGATGCGCTCGGCGGCAGCCGGTTCGATGGTGGTCTTGGCCAGGCTCGGGTCGTCGTTACCCAGCTCGTTGGTGCCGCTGGGCTGAGCCGGGGCCTGGGCTTGTTCGGTTTGCGCCTCGTCATTGGGGACTCGCGGCGGATTGGCCTGGTAGACCACCTGGCCGTCGCGGCTTTCGATGCGCTCGACCACGTAGGGCGAAACCTTGAAGCCGCCGTTGGCGAAGGTGCTCCAGGCGGAGGCGATTTCCAGTGGCGTCAGGGTTGCGGTGCCGAGGGCCATCGACAGGTTCGGCGGCAGTTCGTCCTTGTTGAAACCGAAGCGGCTGATGTAGTTACGTGCGCGCTCGACGCCCAGCCCCTGGAGAATGCGGATCGACACCATGTTGCGCGACTTGTATAGCGCCTCGCGCATCGGGATCGGGCCGAGGAAGGTGTTGGTGTCGTTCTTCGGCCGCCAGACCTTGTCCAGGTACTCGTCGTAGAACACCACGGGGGCGTCGTTGATCAGCGAGGCGGCGGTGAAACCATTGTCCAGTGCGGCGCTGTAGATGAACGGCTTGAAGCTGGAACCGGGCTGGCGCTTGGCCTGGGTCGCGCGGTTGTAATTGCTCTGCTCGAAGGAGAAGCCGCCGACCAGCGCCATGATCGCGCCATCCTGCGGGTTCAGCGAGACCAGCGCGCTCTGTGCGGCCGGCACCTGGCTCAGGCGCAGCGAGCCGTCGTCGCGGCGCTGCACGCGGATCACGTCGCCAGGCTGGACCACGTCGCTGGGCTGACGAGGCATCGGGCCCATGCTGTTGTTGCTGAGATAGGGGCGTGCCCACTTCATGCCGTCCCAGCCGAGGGCTTCTTCCTTTCCATCGCGGGTCATCACCAGGGCGCCGCTCTTTTCCACCTGGACAACGATGGCCGGTTCCAGGCCGCCGAGCGGGCGTTGCTGAGCGATCGCCTGGCGCCAGGCATCACGGGTCTTGCCCGGCAGGCGGGTTTCCGGGCCGCGGTAGCCGTGACGCTGGTCGTATTCCTGCAAGCCGTCGCGCAGCGCGTTGTTGGCATCCTCCTGCAGGTCGCTGCGCACGGTGGTGTAGACGCGGTAGCCCTCGGTATAGGCATCGCCACCAAAGCGACCGACCAGTTCTGCGCGCGCCATTTCGGCGATGTAGGGGGCGGCCAGTTCAGGGCTCTGTACGTGATAGGAGGCTGCAATGGGCTCCTTGACCGCGGCTTCATAGCGCGGTTGATCGATGAAGCCCAGCTTGAGCATGCGCTCGAGGATCCAGTTGCGGCGCTCCAGGCTGCGTGCGGGGTTGGCCAGCGGGTTATAGCGCGACGGAGCCTTCGGCAGGCCGGCGATCATCGCCATCTGTGCCAGGCTCAGGTCCTTGATCGACTTGCCGTAGTAGACCTGGGCGGCGGCCTCCACGCCATAGGCGCGGTTGCCCAGATAGATCTTGTTGACGTACAGCTCGAGGATCTCGTCCTTGGTCAGCGACCGCTCGATCTGCAATGCCAGCAATATCTCATTGATCTTTCGGGAGAAGCTGCGTTCGTTGGTGAGGAAGTAGTTCTTCGCCACCTGCATGGTGATGGTACTGCCGCCCGTCTGGATGTGCCCGGTCTTCAATAATTGCGCGGCAGCACGCATCAGGCTTTTTACGTCCACGCCATAATGGTTGGCGAAGTTGTCATCCTCGGCCGATAGCAGTGCGTGGGTGAAATCCTGGGGAATTTCAGCAAAACGAATTGGCGTACGGCGCATCTCGCCAAACTCTGCTATCAATTTGTTATCGCTGCTGTACACCCGCAACGGCATCTGCAAACGCACGTTGCGTAAGGCCTCCACGGACGGGAGGTTGGGGCTGAGGTAGAGGTAGGCGCCGCTGAAACTGAGCAGCAATCCACAGATTATGGTGACGCAGGTCCACCACAGAAACTTCAGCAGGCGCATTGGAAGGTCTTGGATTTCCAGAGAAAAGAAAGAGTTAAGCGGATGGCGCGGTAAAAAGGGAAAAGCTGATCACATTATAAGCAGTTTTTTTCCCGGCGAGCCATTTGCGCAGGTGTCAAGTCTGGTATCTAATGTGAAAAAACATAAATCGTCCGTAAGTCTCGGATGCTGATAGGAAATCAGTCGTGCTAGGGCTATTCAATAAGAAAGCGAACACGCTGCTGGGGATAGACATCAGTTCGACTTCGGTCAAACTCCTCGAACTGAGCCGCTCGGGAGGCCGCTACAAGGTAGAGGCCTACGCCGTGGAGCCGCTCCCTCCCAATGCAGTGGTAGAAAAGAACATCGCTGAGCTGGAGGGTGTCGGCCAGGCGTTGTCACGTGTGGTCGCCAAGGCGCGCACCGGCGTGAAGACGGCTGCGGTCGCGGTCGCTGGCTCGGCGGTCATTACCAAGACCATCGAGATGGATGGCGGTCTCTCGGAAGACGAGCTGGAGAATCAGCTCAAGATCGAGGCCGACCAGTACATTCCCTATCCCCTCGAAGAAGTCGCGATCGACTTTGAAGTCCAGGGCGCATCCGCACGGAACGCCGAGCGTGTAGACGTACTCCTCGCCGCTTGTCGGAAGGAAAACGTTGAGGTGCGCGAGGCGGCTCTGGCGCTGTCGGGCCTGACCGCCAAGGTCGTCGATGTCGAGGCCTACGCGCTGGAGCGAGCGTTCAGTCTGCTCGGCGATCAGCTGGGTGGCAATGCCGACGAACTCACAGTTGCGGTGGTCGACATCGGCGCCACCATGACCACGCTGAGTGTGCTGCACCACGGCCGCACCATCTATACGCGTGAGCAGCTGTTCGGCGGGCGTCAGCTCACCGAGGAGATTCAGCGTCGCTATGGCCTGTCAGTGGAGGAAGCCGGTCTTGCCAAGAAGCAGGGCGGTCTTCCGGATGACTATGACAGCGAGGTTCTGCAACCGTTCAAGGATGCGGTCGTCCAGCAGGTCTCCCGTTCGCTGCAGTTCTTCTTCGCCGCCGGTCAGTTCAACGACGTGGACTACATCCTGCTGGCGGGCGGAACGGCTTCCATTCCGGACCTGGACAGATTGATCCAGCAGAAGATCGGTACTCCGACACTCGTGGCCAACCCCTTCACCGACATGGTGCTGAGCGGAAAGGTCAATGCGGGGGCGCTGGCAAGTGACGCGCCTGCGCTGATGATTGCCTGCGGTCTGGCGATGAGGAGTTTCGACTGATGACTCGCATCAACCTATTGCCGTGGCGGGAACAGCTGCGCGAGGAGCGCAAGCAGCGCTTCCTCGTGACTCTGGGGGCGGTGTTGCTGGCCTCGGGTGCGCTGGTCTTCCTGGGCGACCAGTACTTCAATGCAGCTATCGAGAACCAGAACGCGCGCAACGATTTCCTGCGCAAGGAAATCACCGTGCTCGATGCGCGGATCAAGGAGATCAGCGAACTGAAGACTCGCCGCCAGCAGTTGCTGGAGCGCATGAAGATCATTTCGGACCTGCAGGGCAACCGGCCGATCATTGGCCGGGTGTTCGATCAACTGGTCCGCACGCTGCCCGATGGCGTCTATTTCACCGACCTGAAGATGACCGGGAAATCCATTGCCATCGCAGGCGCGGCCGAGTCGAACAATCGGGTATCCAACCTGATGCGTAACCTGGATGCCTCCGAGTGGCTGAAGGCGCCGAACTTGACGGAAGTGAAGGCGGTGACCCAGGGCGCTGTGGACCAGGCGAACATCTTCCAGCTGACGGTTCAGCAGACCCAGCCCGGAGCGGAAGAGGCGGAGCAGAAGAACGTCGCGCAAGGAGCCAAGAAATGAGTCTGGCCAGTTCCCTCGAGAGCTTGCGCAAGATCGACATCAACGACCTCGACCTGAACAACCTGGGCTCCTGGCCGGCGGCGGTCAAGGTCATCGCCTGCATCCTGCTCACGGCCGTGGTACTCGCGCTTGGCTACAACTTCCATCTGAAGGACATGCAGGAACAACTGGATCGGCAGCGCGCTGAAGAGGAGACGCTCAAGCAGCAGTTTTCCTCCAAGGCGTTCCAGGCGGCCAATCTGGAAGCCTACAAGATTCAGATGCAGGAAATGGAAGAGTCCTTCGGCGCTTTGCTGCGGCAGCTACCCAGTGACACCGAGGTGCCCGGTCTGCTCGAAGACATCACCCGTACCGGCCTGGGGAGCGGGCTCGAGTTCGAGGAGATCAAGCTGCTGCCGGAAGTGACCCAGCAGTTCTATATCGAGTTGCCCATCCAGATCAGTGTCGTGGGCGGTTATCACGACCTGGCGACTTTCGTCAGTGGTGTGTCCAGCCTTCCGCGCATCGTCACCTTGCACGACTTCGAGATCAAGCCGGCCAGCGCCGACAGTACCTCCAGGCTGAGGATGACCATCCTGGCCAAGACCTATCGCTATAACGACAAGGGCACGAAGGTCAATGCCCCGAGCGCGGGAGCCAAGAAATGAGGGGGCGCCTGATCATTTGCGGTTGTCTGCTGCTGAGTTTGAACGGGTGTGGTGCTGGAGGCGACTTCAGCGATCTGCAGGCTTATATGGACGAAGTCCGTGCGCGCCCCAAAGGGGCGATCGAGCCACTGCCCAAGTTCCAGCCGTATGAAGCGTTCACCTACAGTGCCTCGGCATTGCGCAGCCCATTCCAGCCCCCGGTCAAGATCGATCTGGCGTTGAAGCAGAAGGGCAACAAGGTGGTCAAGCCTGACGAAGCCCGGGTCAAGCAGTTCCTGGAAGGCTTCAATATCGAGACCTTCGAGATGGTGGGGACCTTGTCCAGGGATAACCAGATGTTCGCTCTCGTGAAAGGTGCGGGAGGGGTGCACCGGGTGCGGATCGGCGACTACCTGGGGCGCAACGACGGCAAGATAGTTGCCATCAGCGAAGGCAAGATCGACGTGATTGAAATCGTTCCTGATGGTGAGGGAGGCTGGCTCGAGCGTCCGCGCAGCCTGACCCTCAAGGAACGCTCCTAAGGGCGGGGATGAACATGGATAACAAACTGCAGTCTGCACGACGGATTCAGACGATGAACAAAATGCTTTCCCGCCTGAGCATCTCCTTGCTCGCGGCAGTCTTTGCGCCGGCTTTGCTGGCGGCCAACTTGCAGAGCGTCGATGTGGCAGCCCTGCCGGGCGACCGGGTCGAGCTGAAACTGGGCTTCGACGGCCCGGTGGCGACGCCGCGCGGTTACACCATCGAGCAGCCGGCACGCATCGCGCTGGATCTGCCGGGTGTGCAGAACAAGCTGGGTAGCAAGAACCGCGAGCTGGGTGTGGGCAATGCGCGCAGCCTGACGGTGGTTGAGGCGAAAGATCGCACCCGCCTGATCGTCAACCTGGCCACCCTGGTGCCTTATACTACCCGGTCGGAAGGTTCGAATCTGTACGTCGTGGTCGGTGGGGCGGGAGCTGCGTCGAGCTCCTATGCTTCCGCTGCGCCCGCATCCACTCCGATTGCCAGGCCTGCACAGCCCAAGCCTTACGTTCCAGCCGGCAAGGCGATTCGCAATATCGACTTCCAGCGTGGCGAACAGGGTGAAGGCAATGTCGTGATCGACCTGTCCGATCCGACCGTCAGCCCGGACATCCAGGAGCAGGGCGGCAAGATCCGTCTGGAGTTCCCGCGTACCCAGTTGCCCGACAATCTGCGCGTGCGCCTCGATGTGAAGGACTTCGCCACGCCGGTGCAGTTCGTCAATGCTGCCGCGGCGGGCGACAAGGCCAGCATCACCATCGAGCCGACTGGCGTATACGACTATCTCGTCTATCAGACCGATAACCGGATGACCGTCAGCATCAAGCCGCTGACCCAGGATGATGCCGAGAAACGCAAGAAGGATGCCTTCGCCTATACGGGCGAGAAGCTTTCGCTGAACTTCCAGGACATCGACGTACGCTCGGTGCTGCAGCTGATCGCCGACTTCACCGACCTGAACCTGGTGGCGTCCGATACCGTTCAGGGCAACATCACCCTGCGTCTGCAGAATGTGCCGTGGGATCAGGCGCTGGACCTGGTGCTTAAGACCAAGGGGCTGGATAAGCGCAAGGTGGGTAACGTTCTGCTGGTTGCACCGGCGGAAGAGATCGCCGCGCGCGAGCGTCAGGAGCTGGAGGCCCAGAAGCAGATTTCCGAACTGGCTCCCCTGCGTCGCGAGCTGATTCAGGTGAACTACGCCAAGGCCGCTGACATTGCCAAGTTGTTCCAGTCGGTGACTGGACTAGGTGCTCCGGGTGCGCCGCAGGCGGCGGGTGCGGATAATCGTGGCTCGCTCACCGTTGATGATCGCACTAACGCGATCATCGCCTACCAGACCCAGGACCGCCTGGATGAGTTGCGTCGCATCGTTGCTCAACTGGATATCCCGGTTCGCCAGGTGATGATCGAGGCGCGCATCGTTGAGGCCGCTGTGGACTACAGCAAGAGTCTGGGGGTTCGCTGGGGGGGGGCGTTCAGTTCAGGCAATTGGGACTTCTACGGCAAGGATGGCGCGCGTACAGTCAGCGACGGCCAACTGTTCTTGCCCGGCACCGATACGATTGGCAACTTCAAGGCACAGGATGGCGTGGCGCCGGTCCCGTTCGTTGATATGGGTGTGGCCAACAGCACCTCGGGTATCGGCATCGGCTTCCTGAGCGATCACGCCATGCTCGACCTGCAACTGTCGGCCATGGAAAAGAGCGGCAACGGCGAAGTGGTCTCTCAGCCGAAGGTCGTCACCTCCGACAAGGAAACCGCGAAGATTCTCAAGGGCTCGGAGATTCCCTACCAGGAAGCCAGCTCCAGCGGCGCCACCTCGGTGTCCTTCAAGGAGGCCGCGCTGGCCCTGGAAGTGACCCCGCAGATCACCCCGGACAACCGCATCATCATGGAGGTGAAGGTCAACAAGGACGAGCCGGACTACGCCAACGCGCTGAATGGCGTGCCGCCGATCAAGAAGAACGAGGTGAACGCCAAGGTGCTGGTCAACGATGGCGAGACCATCGTGATCGGTGGTGTGTTCTCCAATACCCAGACCAAGGCGGTGGACAAGGTGCCGTTCCTGGGCGACGTTCCGTTCATTGGGCGCCTGTTCCGTCGCGATACGGTAACCGACAGCAAGAGCGAACTGCTGGTTTTCCTTACCCCGCGGATCATGAATAATCAGGCCTTTGCAGTCGGCCGTTGATCAATGTCGTGTCCAATTTGATTCTGGTAGGCCCGATGGGTGCTGGGAAAAGCACCATCGGGCGTCTTCTCGCCAAAGAGCTTCACCTCGTCTTCAAGGATTCGGATAAAGAGATCGAGCAGCGCTGCGGAGCCAACATCCCCTGGATTTTCGATGTGGAGGGCGAGGCGGGCTTCCGCGAGCGTGAGCAGTCGATGCTTGCCGAACTGTGCGCCGAAGGCGGCATGGTCATCGCCACCGGCGGCGGCGCAGTCATGCGCGACGCTAATCGCCAGATACTCAAGGCCGGTGGCCAGGTCATCTACCTGCACGCGTCGGTGGAGCAGCAGATTTCCCGCACCGCGCGCGACAAGAACCGCCCGCTGCTGCAGAAACCCAATCCGGACCAGATCCTCCGTGATCTCATGCAAGTGCGCGATCCGCTGTATCGAGAAATCGCCGATGTGATCATCGAAACCGACGAGCGGCCGCCGCGCCTCGTGGTTCTGGAGATTCTGGAGCGCTTGCGTGAGTTGGAGCGCCATTAACGGTGCTCCAATCTGCGGTATCCTAGTCCCCTTTCTTGCCTGGGGGTTTCATGCGCACACTCAACGTCGATCTGGCCGATCGCAGCTACCCGATCTACATCGGTGAAGGGCTGCTGGATGATCCGCGCTACTTCGAGCCGCATATCCGCGGTCGTCAGGTAGCCATCGTCACCAACGAAACCATCGCGCCGCTGTACCTGGATCGACTGCAGAAAACCCTGTCCGGCTACAAGATCACCTCGATCGTGCTGCCTGACGGCGAGGCCTATAAACAGTGGGAAACCCTGCAGCTGATCTTCGATGAGCTGCTCAAGGCGCGCCACGATCGCAAGACCACCCTGATCGCCCTGGGCGGCGGCGTCATCGGTGACATGACCGGTTTTGCCGCGGCCTGTTACCAGCGCGGTGTCGACTTCATCCAGGTGCCGACCACGCTGTTGTCCCAGGTGGATTCCTCGGTGGGCGGCAAGACCGGTATCAACCACCCGCTGGGCAAGAACATGGTCGGCGCGTTCTACCAGCCCCAGGCCGTGGTCATCGACACCGCCACCCTGCGCACACTGCCGCCGCGCGAGCTGTCCGCAGGCCTTGCGGAAGTCATCAAGTACGGCTTCATCTGCGACGAACCGTTCCTGACCTGGCTGGAAGCGCACATGGATGACCTGCTGGCGCTGGAGCCGATGGCGCTGACCGAGGCCATCGAGCGCTCCTGCGCCGCCAAGGCATGCGTGGTTGGCGCCGACGAGAAGGAAACCGGCGTCCGTGCCACCCTCAACCTCGGCCATACCTTCGGCCATGCCATCGAGACCCACATGGGCTATGGCGTCTGGCTGCACGGCGAAGCCGTCGGTGCGGGAACCGTGATGGCACTCGAGATGTCGCATCGCCTGGGATGGCTGACAAATGCCGAGCGCGATCGCGGTGTCCGCCTGCTGGCTGCGGCAAAGCTGCCGGTCGTTCCGCCGCAGGAAATGAATGCCGAGCATTTTCTCGAGCACATGGCCGTCGACAAGAAAGTGCTCGATGGGCGTTTGCGTCTGGTCTTGCTCCAAGGGCTGGGGGCTGCGGTCGTGACCGCCGATTTCCCCCGTGAGATTCTGGAAGAAACACTGCGCACTGACTACCAGGCACTGGTCGGTCAGGCAGGAGAACACTGAGGTCCCATGTCCAGTTTGCATGCCGACGAGGCCTTCCTGGCCCACTACCAGTTCAGCCATGACCCGTTCGCACCGCGGGTTCCCGGCTTCAAGTTCTTCCCGGCGCAGCGCAAGCCCGTACTGGGCCAACTGCACCACCTGGCGCGCTACAGCCACCTGCTGCTGGCCGTGACCGGTCCGCTGGGTAGCGGCAAGACGCTGCTGCGCCAGGCGCTGGTCGCCAGCACCAACAAGGACGCGGTCTCCAGCGTGGTCATCTCCGGTCGCTCGGTAACCGACGAAGCCACGCTGCTGCGCCAACTGGCCCAGGGCCTGGGGATCACCCAGACCAGCCTCGAGCCCATACTGGCCAAGGTCGCCCAGCTGGCGATCACCGGGCAGGACGTTTACCTGCTGGTGGACGACGCCGAGCAACTGCGCGATGACGCACTGGAAGTGTTGCTGCTCCTGGCGGCCGGCAACACCGAGGCGCGCCTGCACGTCTTCCTGTTCGGTGAACCGGCGCTGCTGTCGCGTCTGGAGGTGCTGTCCGAAGGCGAGGAGCGTTTCCACGCCATCGAACTGCAGCCCTACAGCGAAGAGGAAACACGCGAGTACCTGGCGCAGCGCCTGGAAGGTGCCGGGCAGGGAATCGAACTGATTTCCGCTGACCTGTTGGCCGACATTCACGAGCAGTCCGGCGGCTGGCCGGGAGCGATCAACCAGAGCGCCCGCGACGCCATGATCGAGGCGATGCTGGCTGACCGCGGTGGCGCTCGCAAGGCGGCTGGCCCAGGCTTCAAGCTGCCGAAAAAGCATCTGGCGATTCTGGGTGTGGTCGCCATCGGCGTCATCGCTGCCTGGTTCATGCAGGGCAAGACCAGCAAGCCTGAAACCGCCAATAACACCGCTGCGCAAAGCTCTTCCCAGCTGCCTCTGGGCGGTGCTGCTCCGCAACCGGGTGCCCAGCCGACGCCGGACGCCCAGGGTGCTGGCCCGTCGGTCGAGTTCGCTGGTTCCAATCAGCCGCTGCCGCTGCCTCTGGTGGGCGAGAGCCAGCCAGTGATCCGCGAGCCGATGGCCCAGGCCGGCGGTCAGGAAGATGCCGATGAGGGCGGTATGCCATCTGCGGCCATTCCGCCGACCGTGACGACCTCCGCGCCGCCGGTAACGCCGCTGGCCAGCAATGGCCCGGCTCCGCTGAATCCGGTGCCGCCGGCGCCGACCCAGTCGCAGCCAGTGGCCCAACCGACTCCGAAGCCCGCGCCGACCCAGGCCGCGGCTCCGCAACCGGTCAAGCCCGCCACCACGGCTCCGACGAAGCCTGCTCCGGCAGCCAAGCCGGCAGCGAAGCCCGCCACCGCCACCACCGTCGCCAGCGCCAAGCCGTCCACGACCAGCAAACCTGCAGCGGCCACCGGCAGCAGCAGTTGGTACCAGTCCCAGGCGGGGTCGCGCTACTCCGTGCAGGTGCTGGGCACCGGCTCGGAAGCCAGCGCCAAGGCCTTCATCAGCCAGCAGGGTGGTGGCGACTACCGCTACTTCCGCAAGAACCTGCAGGGCAAGCCGTTCTACGTCGTGACTTACGGCAGCTTCGCTGACCGCACGGCCGCACAGGCAGCGATCAAGAAGCTGCCGGCGAAGATCCAGGCTTCCAAGCCCTGGGCGCGTCCCTTCTCCAGCATCCAGCAGGACATCGCCGGGGCGCGCTGAAAGGTCGCACTGTCGCAATAATGAAAAAGCCGAGCCCCATACCATGGGGCTCGGCTTTTTTATTGGGTTGTTTCTTTCGCTACATTCTTATAAAAATGCGACATCGGGTGTCGGCAGTGCGTCAAAAAAATAAGTGACGTCAGTCGCGCCGTGTGTACAATGACCTCCCTTTGCCTATCGGAAACTTGCCGCCTGAGCGAGTAGACAGGCAAAGCGCTTGATAGAGGGTCTGCTGACGTTTCGTCATGGCCAGGACCGGAACCGCCGCCACGTTGGGTAAGACGTGGCAACTGACGCGGATCGGTCATTCCAGGTGAACCAGGGGCTGGAGCGGCGCTGCACGATAGATGCGGCCCGTGCCTTTGGGGTGCGCGGGAAACAAGCCAGCAAGGCGAAACAGGGCGATGGCGAAACGTCAGCAGACCCTGGAAATTAAAAAAGTTTTGCCGGTGAGAGTTCCCTATGAAAGCAGGTCTGTACCATCCTGAGACGTTCAAGGATAACTGCGGATTCGGCCTGATCGCCCATATGACGGGCGAGGCAAGCCATGAACTTCTGCAAACCGCCATCGAAGCACTGACCTGCATGACCCACCGAGGTGGGATCAACGCGGACGGGAAAACCGGGGACGGCTGTGGGCTGCTGATCCAGAAGCCCGACCAATTCCTGCGCGCCGTGGCCCAGGAAACCTTCGGTGTCGAACTGCCCGCGCAGTACGCCGTGGGCATGGTCTTCTTCAACCAGGACCCGGTGAAAGCCGAAGCCGCCCGCGCGAACATGAATCGCGAGATCGAGCGTGCGGGCCTGAAACTGGTCGGATGGCGCAAGGTGCCGATCGATACCAGCGTCCTGGGTCGCCTGGCGCTGGAGCGCCTGCCGCAGATCGAGCAGGTATTCATCGGCGGCGAAGGTCTGTCCGACCAGGAGTTCGCGGTCAAGCTGTTCAGCTCCCGTCGTCGCTCCTCCGTGGCCAACGCCGAGGACGCCGACCACTACGTCTGCAGCTTCTCGCACAAGACCATCATCTATAAGGGTCTGATGATGCCGGCGGACCTCGCCGCCTTCTATCCGGACCTCTCCGACGAGCGCCTGAAGACCGCCATCTGCGTCTTCCACCAGCGCTTCTCGACCAACACCCTGCCCAAGTGGCCGCTGGCCCAGCCGTTCCGCCTGCTGGCGCACAACGGCGAGATCAACACCATCACCGGCAACCGCAACTGGGCCCAGGCCCGTCGCGGCAAGTTCACCAACGAGTGGATGCCAGACCTGGACGAGCTCGGCCCGCTGGTCAACCGCGTGGGCTCGGATTCCTCCAGCATGGACAACATGCTCGAGCTGATGGTCACCGGCGGCATGGACATGTTCCGTGGCCTGCGCATGATCATTCCGCCGGCCTGGCAGAACGTCGAGACCATGGACGCCGACCTGCGCGCGTTCTACGAATTCAACTCGCTGCACATGGAGCCGTGGGACGGCCCCGCCGGCGTGGTGCTGACCGACGGCCGCTACGCCGTCTGCCTGCTTGACCGCAACGGCCTGCGCCCCTCGCGCTGGGTCACCACCAAGAACGGCTACATCACCCTCGCCTCGGAAATCGGCGTGTGGGATTACAAGCCCGAGGACGTCATCGCCAAGGGCCGCGTCGGCCCGGGCCAGATCCTTGCGGTGGACACCGAGACCGGCCAGCTGCTGCAGACCGAGGACATCGACAACCGCCTGAAGTCGCGCCACCCGTACAAGCAATGGCTGCGCCAGAGCGCGCTGCGCATCCAGGCCACCCTGGACGACGATCAGGGCGTGGCCAGCTACGATGGCGACCAGCTCAAGCAGTACATGAAGATGTTCCAGGTCACCTTCGAGGAGCGTGACCAGGTGCTGCGCCCGCTCGCCGAGCAGGGCCAGGAAGCGGTCGGCTCCATGGGTGACGACACCCCGATGGCGGTGCTGTCCAAGCGCATCCGCTCGCCTTACGACTACTTCCGCCAGGTCTTCGCGCAGGTCACCAACCCGCCGATCGACCCGCTGCGCGAAGCGATCGTGATGTCCCTGGAAACCTGTCTGGGCATCGAGCAGAACATCTTCGAAGAGTCCCCGCACCACGCCAACCAGGCGATCCTGACCACCCCGGTGATCTCCCCGGCCAAGTGGCGGACCCTGATGAACCTGGAGCGTCCGGGCTTCGACCGTCACCACATCGACCTGAACTACGACGAGTCCGTCGGCCTCGAAGCGGCCGTGCGCAACATCGCCGACCAGGCCGAGGAAGCCGTGCGCGCCGGCAAGGTGCTGCTGGTGCTGTCCGACCGTCACATCGCCCCCGGCAAGCTGCCGGTGCACGCGGCCCTGGCCGTGGGCGCCGTGCACCACCGCCTGGTGCAGACCGGCCTGCGCTGCGACTCCAACATCCTGGTGGAAACCGCCACCGCCCGTGACCCGCACCACTTCGCGGTGCTGGTGGGCTTCGGTGCGTCCGCGGTCTACCCGTTCCTCGCCTACGAGGTGCTGGCCGACCTGATCCGCACTGGCGAAGTGCTGGGCGACCTCTACGAGGTCTTCAAGTACTACCGCAAGGGCATCTCCAAGGGGATGCTGAAGATCCTCTCGAAGATGGGCATCTCCACCATCGCCTCCTACCGGGGCGCCCAACTGTTCGAAGCCATTGGCCTGTCCGACGAAGTCACCGGCCTGTGCTTCCCGGGCACCCCGAGTCGCATCCAGGGCGCGCGCTTCATCGACATCGAGAACGAGCAGAAGCTGCTCGCGTTCGAAGCCTGGAACAACCGCAAGCCGATCCAGCAGGGCGGCCTGCTGAAGTTCGTCTATGGCGGCGAGTACCACGCCTACAACCCGGACGTGGTCAACACCCTGCAGGCCGCCGTGCAGCAGGGCGACTACGCCAGGTTCAAGGAATACACCGCGCTGGTGGACCAGCGCCCGGTCTCCATGCTGCGCGACCTGCTCAAGGTGAAAACCTCCGAGCAGCCGCTGAGCCTGGACGAGATCGAGCCGCTGGAAGCTATCTTCAAGCGCTTCGATGCCGCCGGTATCTCCCTCGGCGCGCTGTCGCCGGAGGCCCACGAGGCCCTGGCCGAAGCCATGAACCGCCTGGGCGGTCGCTCCAACTCCGGTGAGGGTGGCGAAGACCCGGCGCGCTACGGCACGCTGAAAAGCTCGAAGATCAAGCAGGTGGCCACCGGCCGCTTCGGTGTGACCCCGGAATACCTGGTCAACGCCGAAGTCCTGCAGATCAAGGTGGCCCAGGGCGCCAAGCCCGGCGAAGGCGGCCAGCTGCCCGGCGGCAAGGTCAACGGTCTGATCGCCCGCCTGCGCTATGCCGTGCCCGGCGTGACCCTGATCTCGCCGCCGCCGCACCACGACATCTACTCCATCGAAGACCTCGCCCAGCTGATCTTCGACCTCAAACAGGTCAACCCGCAGGCGCTGGTATCGGTGAAGCTGGTATCCGAGCCGGGCGTGGGCACCATCGCCGCCGGCGTGGCCAAGGCCTATGCCGACCTGATCACCATCTCCGGCTACGACGGCGGTACCGGCGCTTCGCCGATCACCTCCATCAAGTACGCCGGTTCGCCGTGGGAGCTGGGCCTCGCCGAGGCGCACCAGACCCTGCGCGGCAACGACCTGCGCGGCAAGGTCCGCGTGCAGACCGACGGCGGCCTGAAGACCGGCCTGGACGTCATCAAGGCCGCCATCCTCGGCGCCGAGAGCTTCGGCTTCGGCACCGCGCCGATGATCGCCCTGGGCTGCAAGTACCTGCGCATCTGCCACCTGAACAACTGCGCCACCGGCGTTGCCACCCAGAACGACAAGCTGCGCAAGGACCACTTCATCGGCACCGTGGACATGGTGGTGAACTTCTTCACCTTCATCGCCAGCGAGACCCGTGAGTGGCTGGCCAAGCTCGGTGTGCGCAGCCTGGAAGAACTGATCGGCCGCACCGACCTGCTGGAAATCCTGCCGGGCGAGACGCCCAAGCAGGGCAACCTCGACCTCACGCCGCTGCTGGGCAGCGACCTGATCCCGGCCGAGAAGCCGCAGTTCTGCGAAGTCGAGAAGAACCCGCCGTTCGACCAGGGCCTGCTGGCCGAGAAGATGGTCGAACTGGCCCGCGACGCCATCGCAGGCGCCAAGGGCGGCGAATACGAGCTGGATATCTGCAACTGCGACCGTTCCATCGGCGCGCGGATTTCCGGCGAGATCGCCAAGGTCCACGGCAACCAGGGCATGGCCAAGGCGCCGATCACCTTCCGCTTCAAGGGCACCGCGGGCCAGAGCTTCGGCGTATGGAACGCCGGCGGCCTGCACCTGTACCTGGAAGGCGACGCCAACGACTACGTGGGCAAGGGCATGACCGGCGGCAAGCTGGTCGTCACCCCGCCCAAGGGCAGCCCGTTCAAGTCGCAGGAGTCGGCCATCGTCGGCAACACCTGCCTGTACGGCGCCACCGGCGGCAAGCTGTTCGCCGCGGGCACCGCGGGCGAGCGTTTCGGCGTGCGCAACTCCGGCGCCCATGCCGTCGTGGAAGGCACCGGCGACCACTGCTGCGAATACATGACCGGCGGCTTCATCTGCGTACTGGGCAAGACCGGCTACAACTTCGGCTCCGGCATGACCGGTGGCTTCGCTTACGTCCTCGACATGGACAACACCTTCGTTGACCGCGTGAACCATGAGCTGGTGGAAATCCAGCGCATCAGCGGCGAAGCGATGGAGGCCTACCGCAGCCACCTGCGCAAGGTCCTGGTCGAGTATGTGGCGGAAACCGCGAGTGAGTGGGGCGCACATCTGCTGGAGAACCTCGACGACTACCTGCGTCGGTTCTGGCTGGTGAAACCCAAGGCCGCAAGCCTCGGTTCCCTGCTGACCAGCACCCGTGCCAACCCGCAATAAGCGCCTGAAGTTTGATGAGGTCTGAAAATGTCTGAACGTCTGAATAACGACTTCCAGTTCATCGAAGTCGGGCGCAAGGATCCGAAGAAGAAGCTCCTGCGCCAACGCAAGCGCGAGTTCGTGGAAATCTACGACCTGTTCAAGCCGCAGCAGGCGGCTGACCAGGCCCACCGCTGCCTGGGCTGTGGCAACCCGTATTGCGAGTGGAAGTGCCCGGTGCACAACTTCATTCCCAACTGGTTGAAGCTGGTCTCCGAAGGCAACATCCTCGCCGCCGCCGAGCTGTCCCACCAGACCAACACCCTGCCGGAAGTCTGCGGCCGGGTGTGCCCGCAGGACCGCCTGTGCGAAGGCGCTTGCACCCTGAACGACGGCTTCGGCGCGGTCACCATCGGCTCGGTGGAGAAGTACATCACCGACACCGCCTTCGCCATGGGCTGGCGCCCGGACATGTCCAAGGTCAAGCCCACCGGCAAGCGCGTCGCCGTGATCGGCGCGGGCCCGGCGGGCCTGGGCTGTGCCGACGTGCTGGTGCGCAACGGCGTGACCCCGGTGGTGTTCGACAAGAACCCGGAAATCGGTGGCTTGCTGACCTTCGGCATCCCCGAGTTCAAGCTGGAGAAGCAGGTGCTGTCCCGTCGCCGCGAAGTCTTCACCGGCATGGGCATCGAGTTCCGCCTGAACACTGAGATCGGCAAGGACGTGACCATGGAGCAATTGCTCGATGAGTACGATGCCGTGTTCATGGGCATGGGCACCTACACCTACATGAAAGGCGGTTTCCCCGGCGAGGACCTGCCCGGCGTGCACGACGCGCTGGACTTCCTGATCGCCAACGTGAACCGCAACCTGGGCTTCGAGAAGTCGCCGGAAGACTTCGTCGACATGAAGGGCAAGCGCGTCGTGGTACTGGGCGGTGGCGACACTGCGATGGACTGCAACCGCACCTCGATCCGCCAGGGTGCGAAAGGCGTGACCTGCGCCTACCGCCGTGACGAAGAAAACATGCCCGGCTCGCGCAAAGAGGTGAAGAACGCCAAGGAAGAGGGCGTGAAGTTCCTCTTCAACCGCCAGCCCATCGCCATCGTCGGCGAGGACAAGGTGGAAGGCGTGAAGGTGGTCGAGACCCGTCTCGGCGAGCCGGACGCCCGTGGCCGTCGCAGCCCCGAGCCGATCCCGGGCTCCGAGGAAATCATCCCGGCCGAAGCCGTGCTGATCGCCTTCGGCTTCCGCCCGAGCCCGGCCCCGTGGTTCGACCAGCACCAGGTGGAAATCGACAGCCAGGGCCGCGTCATCGCCCCGGCGGCCGCGCAGTTCAAGCACCAGACCAGCAACCCGAAGATCTTCGCCGGCGGCGACATGGTCCGCGGGTCTGACCTGGTGGTGACCGCGATCTTCGAAGGTCGCACGGCTGCCGAAGGCATCCTCGACTACCTGGGCGTTTAAGCCGGACCTCTAGGAGCGAGCTTGCTCGCGAACCTGGCCCCGCAGCGAGGTTTGTTCGCGAGCAAGGACTAGGCGTCCCCCTCGGTCCTACGAAAAGCACTTCCAGCAGCGACCAAATGTCGCGCAAGACAAAAGGCACGGCACCCGCCGTGCCTTTTCGTTTGGGCTTTGCGAAAATGCCCGCACTTTTTTTCCGGATGCCGTTATGACTGCCCTGAAGAACGATCGCTTCCTCCGCGCCCTGCTCAAGCAGCCCGTCGATGTCACCCCCGTCTGGATGATGCGCCAGGCCGGCCGCTACCTGCCGGAATACCGCGCCACCCGCGCCAAGGCCGGTGACTTCATGAGCCTGTGCATGAACCCGCAGATGGCCTGCGAAGTGACGCTGCAGCCGCTGGACCGCTACCCGCAGCTGGACGCGGCGATCCTCTTCTCCGACATCCTGACCATCCCCGACGCCATGGGTCAGGGCCTGTTCTTCGAGACCGGCGAAGGCCCGCGTTTCAAGAAGGTCGTGACCACCCAGGCTGACATCGACGCCCTGCCGATCCCCGATCCGGAAAAGGACCTGGGCTACGTGATGGACGCCGTGCGCACCATCCGCCGCGAGCTGAACGGCCGCGTGCCGCTGATCGGCTTCTCCGGCAGTCCCTGGACCCTCGCCACCTACATGGTCGAGGGCGGTTCCAGCCGTGACTTCCGCAAGTCCAAGGCGATGCTCTACGACAACCCCCAGGCGATGCACGCCCTGCTGGACAAGCTGGCCCAGTCGGTCACCAACTACCTGAACGGCCAGATTCTCGCTGGCGCCCAGGCGGTGCAGATCTTCGATTCCTGGGGTGGCAGCCTTTCGGCGGCGGCGTATCAGGAGTTCTCCCTGGCCTACATGCAGAAGATCGTCGACGGCCTGATCCGCGAACACGAAGGTCGCCGCGTGCCGGTGATCCTCTTCACCAAGGGTGGCGGCCTGTGGCTGGAGTCCATGGCCAACACCGGCGCCGAAGCCCTGGGTCTGGACTGGACCTGCGACATCGGCAGCGCCCGCGCCCGCGTCGGCGACAAGGTCGCTCTGCAGGGCAACATGGACCCGGCGGTGCTGCATGCCAAGCCGGAAGCCATCCGTGCCGAAGTCGCGCGTATCCTCGGCGCCTTTGGTAACGGCAATGGCCACGTGTTCAACCTCGGTCACGGCATCACCCCGGAAGTCGATCCGGCTCATGCCGGCGCCTTCTTCGAAGCGGTGCACGAGCTGTCGGCGCAGTACCACTGAGCCTGCCGCTGAACTGAAAAGCCCCGCGGATGCGGGGCTTTTTCTTTCCTGCGATCGCGGACGAACAGCAGAAGGCTTTCCGCCATAAAAAAGCCCCGCTACATAGCGGGGCTTTCTCGTTCCCTATGGGGCATCACGCCCCGTCAGGATGCATCACGCAGCATCGCCCACCAACCCGGCGGCGCTCTGGGCCTTGCGACGGTTCGACACCAGCAGGCCGGAGCAGACCACCACGACGGTGAGCAGGGTGGTGGCGACTACTTCCATGCGGTGATCCGGGCGGATCAGCATGATCACCAGCGCACCGACGATGAACAGGATCACCGCCCAGGTCAGCCAGGGGAACAGCCACATCTTCAGCTTCAGCTGGTGACCCTGGGCGAGCAGCTTCTTGCGCATGCGCAGCTGCGACATCGCGATCACCAGGTACACCAGCAGGGCGATGGCGCCGGAGCTGGCCAGCAGGAAGTTGAATACTTCGGCCGGGGCCAGGTAGTTGGCGAAGGTGCACAGGAAGGCCATGGCGGTGGACAGCAGCACGGCGTACACAGGGGTGCGGCTGACGCTGGTCACCTGGGCGATCTTCGGCGCGTCGCCGCGCTTGCTCAGGGAGTACATCATGCGCGAGGCGGTGTAGAGCGCCGAGTTCAGGCAGCTGGTCACCGAGACCAGCACGATGATGTCGACGATCAGCTTGGCGTACGGGATGTGCAGGTGTTCCAGCACGGTCTGGTAGGAGCCCATGCTCACCAGGCGCGGGTCGTTCCACGGCACCAGGCAGACCACGATCAGGATCGACAGCAAGTAGAACAGCGCGATACGCCAGATCACCGAGTTGGTTGCGCGGGTGATCTGCTGCGCCGGGTCCTTGGACTCGGTGGCGGCAATGGTGACGATCTCCGAACCCATGAAGGAGAACATGGTGGTCAGCAGCGCGGCGAGCACGGCGCCCCAGCCCTTGGGCATGAAGCCTTCGCTGGTCAGGTGGCCGATGCCGGAGACTTCGCTGTTGGGCGAGAAGCCGAAGATGGCCGCGCAGCCCAGCACCAGGAAGGCGATGATCGAGACGACCTTGATCAGCGCCAGCCAGAACTCGAACTCACCGTAGTTCTTCACACTGAACAGGTTGGTGATGGTCAGCGCGGAAGTAATCACGAAGGCCAGCACCCAGATCGGCGCGCCGGGGAACCAGGCGTGGATGATCGCGGCGGCGGCGTTGGCTTCCAACGGAATCACCAGCACCCAGAACCACCAGTACAGCCAGCCGATGGTGAAGCCGGCCCAGTGGCCGATGGCGCGGTCGGCATAGGTGGAGAAGGAGCCGCTGTCGGGTTGCGCGACGGCCATCTCGGCCAGCATGCGCATCACCAGGACCACCAGCAGGCCGGCGACCAGATAGGAAATCATGACTGCCGGACCGGCCTCGGCGATGGCGTGGCCGGAACCTACGAACAGGCCCGCACCAATGGCGCCGGCAATCGAAAGCATCGTGACGTGACGATTTTTCAGGCCCTGGGACAGGCCGGACGAAGGAGTACTGCTCATGCTTTACCTACAACTTCAGGAGGGAATTGCGTACTGCGGGAGCCGAGGTCCGTTTCAGGAATCCAACAAGTCGTGCATTTTTCTTGACGCAAGGATCGCGCCATATTTTGTTACGACTTTGGTCGTAGATTGGGAAGAAGCGCTACAGCGCCCGCATGAAGGGCGCCGTAGGGAGAGATGAAATTATCCTGGTACGACCGTCTGATGTCGTTTTTGGATAAGTATTACAAGGTGTGTGTAGAAACTACCCGCGCCTGGCGAGCGCGGGCAGGTCGCGCGGTAACACTGCAAGGCGGGCCAGGTGCAATGCCACCAGCAGCGCAACCACCAGCAGGCCCGCAATGAACAGCCCCACGCCATTCCAGCCATAGTGGTGCCAGAACACCCCGCCGGCGGTGCCGGCAACGCTGGAGCCCACGTAGTAGCTGAACAGGTACAACGACGACGCTTGGCCCTTGGCTTTCAGGGCACGGCGGCCGATCCAGCTGCTGGCTACCGAGTGCGCGCCGAAGAAGCCGAAGGTGAACACCAGCATGCCGACCAGCACCAGGGCCAGCGGTTGCAGCAGGGTGATCAGCAGGCCGCCGAGCATCAGCGCGATCGTCGCCCAGAGCACCTTGCGCCGGCCCAGGCGGTCGGCCAGGGAGCCAACCCAGGCGGAGCTGTAGATGCCCGACAGATAGACCACCGAGAGCACGCCGACCACTGCCTGGCTCAGATGGTACGGATTCGCCAGCAGGCGGTAGCCGATGTAGTTGAACAGGGTGATGAAGGCACCCATCAGCAGGAAGCCTACGAGGAACAGCCAGGGCAGGCCTGCGTCGCGGAAATGCCCACGGAAGCCCTCGGCCAGTTGGCGCGGCTTGAGTGGTGCCGGGCGGAAGTTCTTCGACTCGGGCAGGATGCGCCAGAACAGCAACGCTGCGGCCAGGGCGAGCACACCCAGGGTGGCCAGCGCCACGTGCCAGTTCACGTAGTCCACCAGGACGCCACTGATCAACCGTCCGCTCATCCCACCGATGGCATTGCCGCCGATATACAGCCCCATGGACAGGCCGATGTGCTGCGGATGGATTTCCTCGGAGAGGTAGGTCATGCCCACCGCCGCCAGGCCGCTGAGCGACAGGCCTAGCAGCGCACGCATGGCCAGCACGCCGTGCCAGGTCGGCATGACTGCGCTGCCGAGGGTGAACAGCGCGGCGAGGATCAGCGAGGCGACCATGATCGATTTGCGCCCGATGGCGTCGGAAATCGGCCCGGTCACCAGCAGGCCGAAGGCCATGGTGATGGTGGAGATCGATAGCACCAGGCTGCTCTGTGCCGCCGTCAGCTCGAAGGCCTTGGACAGCACCGGCATCATCGGTTGCACGCAGTAGAGCAGGGCGAAGGTGGCGAAGCCGCCGGAGAACAAGGCCAGGGAGGTGCGCATGAAGGCCGGGGTGCCTTTCTCGATGTAGCGCTCGATCTCTTCGACCGCACTGACGACGCTGGCATTCGCCTGGCGTGCGGCATTGAGTAACTCGGGTTCGACTGGTTCTGGAGCCCGCAACACAGATTGACTCACAACTCACCTCGATTCGGCCCGCGCAGGGGCGGCAAAGGCCCGTACGACGGGGATGGCGGAAGATTCTGGAGTTGTTATTGGGCTTGTGCTGGCAAGGATAAGGAGCAGTCTTTATTATTTCCAATATATTAATCGACACGTTTGATATGTATTTCGAATTAATGGTGGTGGCATGGAACTGAGGCATCTGCGTTACTTCATTGCCGTGGCCGAAGAGCTGCACTTTGGCCGGGCCGCCGAGCAACTGGGCATCTCGCAGCCGCCCTTGAGTCAGCAGATCCAGGCGCTGGAGGAGGAGATCGGCGCGCGTCTGCTGGAACGCACCAATCGACGGGTGGCGCTGACCGAGGCGGGACGGCTGTTTCTCGCCGAGGCGCGACAGGTGCTGCAGCAGGTCGATCGCGCGGTGCTGCTGGCGCGCCGGGCGCACCAGGGCGAGCTGGGTGAGTTGAAGATCGGTTTCACCGCCTCCGCACCCTTCACCTCGACCCTGCCGCGCAGCATTCTGGCGTTCCGCCAGGCCTACCCGGACGTTCACCTGGAGCTGCAGGAGCTGAGCAGCGGCCAGGCCGTGCAGGCCCTGCTGGAGGAGCGGGTGCAGGTCGGGCTGATCCGGCCGATCGCGCTGCCGGAAACCCTGGAGGCGGTGGAGCTGTTCAGCGAGCCGCTGGTGGCGGTGCTGCGGGCCGACCACCCGTTGGCCAAGTCCAGCCTGGACGGCCTGGAGTTCGCCGCGCTGGCGGACGAGCCTTTCGTGTTCTTTCCCCGCAGCTATGGCACCGGCCTCTACAACCAGTTGATCGCCCTGTCGCGGCAGGCCGGCTTCAGTCCGCGCATCGCACAGGAGGCCGGCGAGGCAATGACCATCATCGGCCTGGTGGCTGCCGGGCTGGGTGTCTCCATGCTGCCGGCCTCGTTCCGCCGTACGCGGGTGGACGGTGTGGTTTATCGCACGCTGCTCGATCCGGGGGCGACCAGCTCGGTGTGGTTGGTGCGTCGGCGCGACGAGCGCTCCCCGTTGGCGCAGTCCTTCATCGACCTGCTGACCCGCGAAGTAGCCGCCTTGCGCGCGGAGGGCTGACCGTTCGACGGAGGGCTCGCCGTTGTCATGGCCATTGCATAGAATCCGGACACTCGAATGGCTTCGGAGGCAGGCTCATGCGGCGCGTGGTGTTCAATCAGAAAGGTGGAGTGGGCAAATCGAGCATTGCCTGCAACCTGGCGGCGGTCAGTGCGGCGGAGGGATACCGCACGCTGCTGGTGGACCTGGATGCCCAGGCCAACTCGACGCACTACCTGACCGGGCTGACCGGCGAGGAGCTGCCGGTAGGAATCGCCGACTTCTTCAAGCAGACCCTCTCGTCCGGCCCCTTCAGCCGCAAGGGCAAGGTCGATATCTACGAGACGCCCTTCGACAACCTGCACGTGATCACGGCGAGCCCGGAGCTGGCCGACCTGCAACCCAAGCTCGAGCAGAAGCACAAGATCAACAAGTTGCGCAAACTGCTGGACGAACTGGCCGAAGACTATGACCGGATCTACCTGGATACCCCGCCGGCGCTGAACTTCTACACCGTCTCGGCGCTGATCGCCGCCGACCGCTGCCTGATTCCCTTCGACTGCGACAGCTTCTCGCGCCAGGCGCTCTACGGGCTGCTGCAGGAGATCGAGGAGCTGAAGGAAGACCACAACGAGGACCTGGAAGTCGAAGGCATCGTGGTGAACCAGTTCCAGCCGCGCGCGACTCTGCCGCAGCAGTTGCTGGATGAGCTGGTGGAAGAGGAGTTGCCGGTACTGCCGGTGTACCTGATGAGCTCGGTGAAGATGCGTGAGTCGCACCAGGCGTGCACGCCGCTGATCTTCCTCGAACCACGGCACAAGCTGACCCAGCAGTTCGTCGAGCTGCACAACCTTCTGGAAGCCTGAGCTTCCAGCAGATCAGAGGTTCCCGTCGAGGGAGCGTGCTGGGCGCCGCCTCACTGCGAGATGAGAATGTCGCACGGCGGCCGACGCAGGAAGTAGCGCGTCGAACTGCCGAGCATGGCCTGCTCGATGGCGCCGCGACTGCGGCTGCCGAGTATCAACAGGTCTGGCGTCCAGTCTCCCAGCGCGCTCTCCAGTGCCTGCTGGAAGTTTCCCGGCTGTACCGCACAGAGCAGTTCTGGCCCTTCCGCCGGCAGATGAGCGCGCTCATCCTGCAGAGTCTGGCGCAGCAGTGAGCGCTGGGTCTCCAGATGCTCGTCGGCGCGTTCGGCTCTGCCCGGCTGGTAGGCATTGAGCGCCAGCAGCTGCGCGCCGCTCGGCAGCAGCCGGTAGCCGGCGCGCCAGGCCTGGCAGGAGCACAGTGACAGGTCCAGCCCGGCCAGTGCGCGGACGTAGGGTTCGGCGGATTCATTCACCGCCAGCAGGATCGGCGTGCGGCAATGGCGGGCGATCCGCTCCAGTGTGGTGCCGTCGAAGCGCTCAAGAATCTGCTGGTGATGCGCACCGATCAGCAGCAGGTCGGCCTTGAGCTCCTGTGCCGCCTGGGTGACGGTGGTCGCGGCGCGGCCCTGGCGGATCAGCAGTTGATAGTCGGTAATGGCGTTGGCCGCCACGGCATCGCGCAGCGCGACCTCGGCGGCCTCACGGACGGTATCCATCATGCGGTCGGGGAAGTACTCCTCGATCACATGCAGCAAGGTGACGTGCGCGCCATGCTGGCGGGCCAGTTGGGCGGCGCGGCGTACCGCGATGTCCGCTTCCACGCTGAGGTCGTGGGCGACGAGCAGGTTCCTGTACATGGTGGCGTCCCTCTGTGTCGCCACCACTGTCGCGCCACGTAGGAAATTTCACCTTGATACAGGACAACGGCCCGTCGTCAGCGGCTGCGCAATTGATAGACGGCGTGGCTCTCGGCGACCACGTCGCCGTTCTCATCCTTGAGTTGCAGATCGAGCACGAAGTTGGCCTTGCCGTGGGTGGTTGCCTCCTCGCCGATGCGCCGGATTTCGTCCTCGCTGAGCCGGGCGTCGACAGTCACGTCGCTGGCGGCAGGGCGCAGGAAACGCAGCCCGGCTTCCTTGACGATCGGGTAGAAGCGCCGAGCGTCGAAGCTGGTCATCATGAGCACGCCGCCCGGCAGTTCGGCCACGGTGAACAGGGCGCCGGCGTACATGTTGTGGATGTGGTTCTCGTTGCCCTTGAGCGGCATGCGCAGGCGCACATGGCCTGCCTCCAGCACCTCGGCCTTCAGGCCCGTGCGTTTGACGAAGGCGATGTGTTCTTCGGTGAGCTGGCGGATGAATGCTTCGGGGTAGGACATGGGCGCGCTCCGTTTCGCCTGTTTATCGTCTGCCCAAGACTAGCTGCGCCGCGCGGTCTGGCAATGACCGCGCGGATTGACCGGATCGCTCAGTGGAAAACGGCGTCAGATGCCGTTGCGGGCCAGCCAGTCGAGCAGCTGCGGCAGCGGCATGGCGCCGCTCTGGCGCGCCACTTCCTGGCCGTTGCGCAGCAGGATCAGGCTGGGAATCGAGCGGATGCCCAGGCGCGTGGAGAGGTTCGGGTTGGCATCGCTGTCCAGCTTGGCCAGGCGTACCTTGCCCGACAGTCGCGCGGCGGCTTGTTCAAAAATCGGCGCAAAGGCTTTGCACGGACCGCACCAGTCGGCCCAGACGTCCACCAGCAGCGGCAGGTCGCCCTTGGCCTGGGCGGCGAAGCTGGCCTCGTTCAACTCGAAGGGACGGTCGACGATGACCGGCGACTGGCAGCGGCCGCAGCGCGGCGCGTCGCCCAGGCGCTCGGCCGGTACACGGTTGAGGCCGCTGCACTGCGGGCAGGGGATGATCAGGGATTCGGACATGGCGAGGCTCCAGAGGCTACGACGCCAAGGTGGAGGCTCGCTGGTGAATAATCAACTGCAACGGGGTGTTCAGCTTAGTTGCGGTGGGCCTGCATATACTGGCGCAGGAGCTGATTGATGCGCGTCTGATAACCCGTGCCCTGGCTTTTGAACCACTCAAGCACATCGGCGTCCAGGCGGATGGTGACTGACTGTTTCGCCGGGATGTGCAGCTCGGCGTGCTTGAAGAAGTCTTTTCCCAATTCGGGGATTTCGCTTGTGTCGATGTCCTGGTCCTTCATTTCGCCCAGGCGCTTCCAGTCAGTTTTCGATGTTTTGGACATAGTATCCGGCCTCCTGTCTGGTGGCTTTTCGGGCGGAAATGACGCGGATCACATCGCCCTGCCGTTCGGTGTACACGACCACGCCAATCAATGACCTGATCCGTCCCAGGCTGATCCAGCGCTCCTCGCCGTAATCTTCACGGCCATCGCGCAGGGTCAGGAACGGGTTCTGGAAAAGCTCCGGTACATCGCTGAAGTCGATTCCATGCTTGCGGATGTTCGCCTGATTCTTGGCTTCGTCCCATTCAAACCTCATGGTGAACTCCGTATTTACGTTTGTACATACAGGATGTCGTTTGCCGGTGGTTTTCGTGTAGTTGCGTGATGGGGCAGCGCTTCTTGATGCAAGGAATCCCCGGTGTCTGGCGGGAACTCGCAAGCGAGAGTGGGCACTATCACCGAAGAACTCGCCGCTCATGGCCGACCTCGCATGGCGAGTGCGCGTGTGGGGCGGTCATTTTGCTGGGTTGAGGCAAACCGAATCGCGGCTGGAAGTGGATTCCAACATGTCCGGCAGGAGCTTGCGAAAGGACTGACGTGGGGGCGGTAAAGCGTGGGGTAGTTGCTGTAATCCGAGGCTGGCCTGAGGCGCCGGGCGGCGCCTCAGGTCCGGGTTTCAACCCTCGGCAGCGCGCAGCGCCTGGGCGAGGTCGGCGAGGATGTCGTCGATGTGCTCGATGCCGATGGACAGGCGCACCATGTCCCGCGGCACGCCGGCCTTCTCCAGTTCCTCGTCGTTGAGCTGGCGGTGGGTGGTGGAGGCCGGGTGGCAGGCCAGGGACTTGGCGTCGCCGATGTTCACCAGGCGTACCACCAGCTTCAGTGCGTCGATGAAGCGCGCGCCGGCTTCCTGCCCGCCCTGGATGCCGAAGGAGAGGATCGCCGCCGGCTGGCCGCCCATGTAGCGCTGGGCCAGGGCGTGCTCGGGGTGGTCGGCGAGGCCTGCGTACTTCACCCAGTTCACCTGTGGGTGCTCCTGCAGGTAGCGCGCGACCTTCAGGGCGTTGTCGCAGTGGCGCTCCATGCGCAGCGCGAGGGTTTCCAGGCCCTGGAGGATGAGGAAGGCGTTGAACGGCGACAGCGCGGCGCCGGTGTTGCGCAGCGGTACCACGCGGCAGCGGCCGATGAAGGCGGCGGGGCCGAAGGCTTCGGTGTAGGTCACGCCGTGGTAGGACGGGTCGGGGGTGTTGAGCAGCGGGAAGCGCGCCTTGTTCTCGGCCCAGGGGAACTTGCCGGAGTCGACGACGATGCCGCCGATGCTGGTGCCGTGGCCGCCGATGTACTTGGTCAGCGAGTGCACGACGATGTCCGCACCGTGCTCGAAGGGGCGGCAGAGGATGGGCGTGGCGACGGTGTTGTCGACGATCAGCGGCACGCCGTGGCGGTGCGCGGCGTCGGCCAGGGCCTGCAGGTCGACGATGTTGCCCGCCGGATTGCCGATGGATTCGCAGAAGACCGCCTTGGTGCGCTCGTCGATCAGCGCTTCCAGGGCGGCGATGTCGTCATGGGGCGCGAAGCGGGTCTGGATGCCGAAGCGCGGCAGGGTGTGGGCGAGCAGGTTGTAGGTGCCGCCGTAGAGCTTGGCCACCGAGACGATGTTGTCGCCGGCTTCGGCTACGGTCTGGATGGCGTAGGTGATGGCGGCCATGCCCGAGGCCACGGCCAGGGCGCCGACCCCGCCTTCCAGCGCCGCCACGCGTTCCTCCAGCACCGCGTTGGTGGGGTTCATGATCCGCGTGTAGATGTTGCCGGCGACCTTCAGGTCGAACAGATCGGCGCCGTGCTGGGTGTCGTCGAAGGCGTAGGAGCTGGTCTGGTAGATCGGCACGGCCACGGCCTTGGTGGTCGGGTCGGGGCTGTAGCCAGCGTGAATGGCCAGGGTTTCCAGTTTCATTGTTCGAGCATCCTTGTGGGCAGAAAGGCCGGAGGATGCGAGCGGCGCCGCCTCCTGGTCAATGACCGGGAGCAATACCGCCGGGTCGCCGCTAGATCGCTTTTCGCTGAGCTTATAACCGACTCAGGAGGAACAACTGATCTCCAGGTGCTTGCCCCAGTCCGGCGGACGGCGGGTGAAGGCTTCTGCACCCTGCTGTTCCTCGAAGGGTCGGCTGAGCACTTCATGCAGGCGGCGCACCACGCTGTAGTCGCCCTGCTCGGCGGCGCTGATGGCTTTCTGGGCGAGGTAGTTGCGCAGGACGTAGAGCGGGTTGACCGCGTGCATGCGCGCGCGCCGGTCCTCCTGGCTGCCGCCTTCGCGCTCGGCGCGGGTACGGTACTCGGCGGCCCAGGCGTCGAAGGTCGCCAGGTCGACGAAGTCCTCGCGCACCACCGCCAGCGCCTGCTCCGGCGCCTGTTCGCCAAGGCGGCGGAAGAACAGCGAGTAGTCCACCGCGCCCTTCTGCATGGCCTGCAGCAGGGTTTGCACCAGCTCCAGGTCGCCGTCTTCCGCCGTGGTCAGGCCCAGGCGGCGGCGCATCAGGTCGAGGTAGTGGGCCTGGTAGAGCGGCAGGAACAGGTCCAGGGTGGCGCGCAGGTCGTCGACTTCGACGAAGGGCGTCAGCGCCTGGCCCAGCGCGGCGAGGTTCCAGTGGGCGATGGGCACCTGGTTGCTGAAGGAGTAGCGGCCCATGTCGTCGGAGTGGTTGCAGATGTGGTTGGCGTCGAAGTCGTCGAGGAAGGCGTAGGGGCCGTAGTCGAAGGTGATGCCGAGGATCGACATGTTGTCGGTGTTCATCACGCCGTGGCAGAAACCGTAGGCCTGCCACAGGGCGATCATCTCGGCGTTGCGTTCGACCACTTCGCGGAAGAAGGCGAGGTAGGGTTTGTCGTCGCTCAGGCATTGCGGGAAGTATTCGCGCAGGACGAACTCGCCCAGGGTCTTCAGGTGCTCTTCCTGCTTCGTGTAGTAGAAATACTCGAAGTGGCCGAAGCGCACGTGGCTGGGCGCCAGGCGCAGAAGCATGGCGCCGGTTTCCTTGGTCTCGCGCCATACCGTGGTGCTGGAGCCGGTGACGCACAGGGCGCGGCTGGTGGGGATGCCCAGCGCATTGAGGTATTCGCTGGCGAGGAATTCGCGGATCGAAGAGCGCAGCACGGCGCGGCCGTCGCCCATGCGCGAATAGGGGGTCTGCCCGGCGCCCTTGAGGTGCAGGTCCCAGTGTTCGCCGGCGTCGTTCAGCACTTCGCCCAGCAGCAGGCCGCGGCCATCGCCCAGTCGCGGGTTGTAGGCGCCGAACTGGTGCCCGGAGTAGACCATCGCCCTCGGTTCGGCCGCGTCCCACAGCTTGTGACCGGCGAAGATTTCGGCGAACACCGGGTCGTCCGCTTCGCTCGGGTCGAGGTCGAGCAGCGCCATGGCCGAAGTGCTGGCGATGACCAGGCGCGGGTCGGCGATGGGGTCGGGCAGGACTTCGGTGGAGAAGACGTCGCCCAGGCGGGCGAAGCGATTATCGAAGGTCAGTTGATCGAGCTTTTTCACGGGGTAACTCCGGACAAGTCCGAGCATTGTGCTCGGACTTGTCCGGAGGCGTCCACCCTCAGGCCTTGCCGGCGTCGGGCTTGTCCTGCACGGGCTTGGCCTGAACCGGCGTGGCAGTGGGCTGCTGGCCGATGATCAACTGGGCTTCCTGACCCTGCAGGTTCTTCACGAACACGTCGACCTGGTTGAACGCCATGTCGATGCCTTTTTCGCGGAAGGCCAGGGCGATGCGGGTCAGGGTTTCGTCCACCGCCGGGTTGCGGTCGCCCAGTTCGCGCACGTGGAAGCGCAGTTCGTAGTCGAAGGTGCTGGCGCTGATGGTGGTGAAGTACAGTACCGGCTCCGGATCGCGCAGGATGCGCGAGTTGGCGTGGGCCGCGTCGAGCATGATCTTGCGCGCCAGGGGCAGGTCGCTCTCGTAGGCCAGGCCGATCTTGATGGTGACCCGGGTCACCGTGTCGCTCAACGACCAGTTCACCAGCTGGCCGGTGATGAAGGTCTGGTTGGGGACGATGATTTCCTTGCGGTCGAAGTCGGTGATGGTGGTGGCGCGGATGCGAATCCGGCTGACGGTGCCGGACAGGCTGCCGATGGTCACCACGTCGCCGATCCGCACCGGACGCTCGAAGAGGATGATCAGGCCGGAGACGAAGTTGGAGAAGATCGCCTGCAGGCCGAAGCCCAGGCCGACCGACAGCGCGGCCACCAGCCACTGCAGCTTGTCCCAGCTCACCCCCAGGGTGGACAGCGCGCTGACGAAGCCGACGCCGCTGATGGCGTAGGAGAGCAGGGTGGTGATGGCGTAGGCGCTGCCCTGGGCCAGGGTCAGGCGCTGCAATACCAGCACCTCCAGCAGGCCGGGAAGGTTGCGCGCCAGGGCGACGGTCACCGCGGCGATCACCAGGGCCATGAGGAAGTCGCCCAGGCTGATCGGCGTGGTGGACGCCGCGTCGCCGGTACCGCTGGTGTACTGGTAGAGGGTCACGTTGTCGAGGTAGGAGACCACGCTGATCAGGTCGGCCCAGACCCAGTACAGGGTGACCACGAAACCGATCAGCAGGCCCAGGCGGATCAGGCGCATCGACTGTTCGTTGATCTGCTCGATGCCCAGGGTCGGCTCCTCGATCACCTCGGTGCCTTCGATGCCTTCCTTGGGCGCGTTCTGTCGGTTCTTCAGGGCGCGCTGGTAGGCCAGGCGACGGGCGGCGACGCCCATGCCGCGGACGAAGGTGGCTTCCACCACCATCCAGAACATCAGCAGGAAGAGGGTGTCGATGAGGCGGTCGGTGAGTTTGAGCGCGGTGTAGTAGTAGCCGAAGCCCACCGCCAGGAACAGCGCCACCGGCAGCACGGTGAAGCCCAGGCCGACGATCATCTTGATCATCGAGGGGCGCTCGCTGGAGGGGCTGCCGAACAGCAGCTGGCCCAGTATCCAGGTCATCGCGGCGTAGCCGAACAGGACGATGGCGATGCCGATCACGTCGTCGGCCAGGCTGGCGGGCTGGTGCTCGGCGACGGTGACCACCGCGACCAGCGACATCACCACCAGGCCCAGTCGGCGCATCAGTTTGCCGAGGAACTGCACCTGCGGCTGGCTCCAGTGGAAGTGCCGCTCGGCGATACCGCCCGGACGCAGGATGCGGTGCGCGGTGTAGAACACCAGCCAGACCTGTGCCATTTCCAGCAGGGCGCTGCCGAGGGTGGCGTTCTGTCCGCGGGCGTCGAGCAGCAGGGCCAGGCCGCCGATGGCCAGCGCCAGGGTGCCGGGCAGCGCCAGCAGCACGGCGAGCAGCAGGGCCAGCGGGGTGTGCGCCTGGCTGTCGCGCTTGAAGTGGCCGATGTCGTCGTTCAGCGATTCCAGCTTGTCGTAGAGGAACCGGCGTTTCCACAGGAGGCCGGCGACCAGCAGGAGCAGCGGCAGGAACAGGAACGGCCGGTCGATCAGGCCCTCGCCCAGCTCCTTCACGCCCGAGCCCCAGGGTACTTCGGACAGTTGGTGATGCAGCAGTGCCGGGGTCATCTTGAACCACGACAGGTCCAGCGGACGGTTGCTGGGAATCCAGAACATCTGCTCGTCGAGGGTGTCGCGCAGCTTGTCGGCGGTTTCCTTGAGCTGCTTCTGGTTCAACTGCAGGGTGATCGCCTCGTTGAGCAGCGCGTTCAACTCGTGGTTGAGGCGGTCCATCAGCTCCAGGCGGGTATTGATCAGCTCGTTCAGGTCGCGGCGCAGTTGCGGGGTGATGCTTTCCTGCGGCTGCTGGGCCAGCAAGTTGTCGATGTAGACCTCGGAACTGTTCAGCTCATCGCGCTTCTGGTTCAGCTCGAACTGGTACAGGCGCAGGTCGGCGATTTCGTCGGCGAGATCGCGGTCGGTCCTGATCACCGGCAGCGACTGCTTCTGCTGGTAGAGGATCTTCGCCAGCAGCAGGCTGCCGCGCAGGACATTGATCTGCTCGTCCAGCGCCTGCTCGCCCTGGGTCAGGTTGTCGAGCTGCTGCTTGGCTTCGAGGTTGCGCCGGGTCAGGGTGTTGAGGCGGTCGGTGGTGCGCAGCAGGTAGTCCGAAAGCTTGAGGTTGGTGGCGCTTTCCTGGCTGACCAGGCTGTCGGTGCCGGCGGCCTGGTCGGCGTCCTTGGACAGCGCGGCGACGGTCTTCTCCGACTGCTCACGGCGCTTGCCGCTGATCATCGTCTGCAGTTCGAGGGTCTCCTGCTCCTCGCGGCCGATGCGTTCGGCCAGCAGGTCGCGCTGGCTGGAGGCGAGGTCGAGCAGCAGGTTGTTGCCGGCCAGCTGCTGGCGCAGCAGCTGGTTCTGCGCGGTGAGCGCGGCCTGCTCGGCCAGCAGCTCGTCGCGATGTTCGTCACCCAGCGGCTTGCCGCTTTCCTTGCCGGCCTTGAGGAGTCCTGCGATCTCCAGCAGGCGGGTCTGGTTCCTGCTCAGGTCGGCCTGGGCGCGCTCGGGGCGGGTTTGCGCGGTGAGCGCATCGCTCTTGGCGTCGGCCATCTCCTTCTGCCAGGCGGCCAATTGGGTGGATTGCTCGTTGAGCAGCATTTCCAGCTGGACGGTGTTGTAGCCGGCGTAACGCTGCGTGGCCGGTTTGTCGCTGCTGCCCTTGAGGCGGTTCAGGGCCTTCTGGTTCTCGCTGATCAGCCGGGGCGCATCATTCAGCCGGCCCTTGAGGTCGGCCAGCTGCTTCTCGCTGTCGCTCTTGGCCGCCAGTAGCTTGAGGGTGTTCTCGAGGCTCGCCTTGATCAGTTTTGCGTCGACATCCGGCAGCTTGCGCTCGGCCAGGCCGTCGAGGCTCTGCTGCACCTGGTCGGCGCTGGGCGGGGTGTTGTCGGCGGCCAGTGTGGGCAGGCCGGTGAGCGAGCCGCCCAGGAGGACGACGGTAAGCAGGGTACGCAGCAGGAATGACATGGTCGCGATCAGCGGCTCGTGCGGAAAATGGAGTGAGGTTAGTGCTGGCTGGCCGGCGCCCGCAAGCGAGCGCCGGTGGGCGGTCAGAGGAACAGACCGGGGCCGGGGCGGCCTTCGGGGAATTTGACCCCCACCTTGCGGATCTTGTTCCCGTCCAGGGCGGCCACGGTCCAGGTCAGGCCGTTCCATTCCACCTGGTCACCGATGATCGCCTGGCCGCCGATTTCGTGGGCGATGAAGCGGCCCAGCGTCTGCTCGCCGTCCACGCCTTCCAGCTTCAGGCCATACAGCGAGGACACGGCGGAGAGCTGGGCGTCGCCTTCGAGGACGAAGTCGCCGAAGAAGCGTGCGCCCAGGCCGCGGTCCGGCGCCTGGCTGAACAGTTTGCCCAGGGCGGGGAGGTCATGCTCGTGACCGATCACACAAAGGATGTCGTCGGCCTCGAGAATGGTGCTGCCGGACGGGTGCAGCAGCTGGGTGCCACGGAACAGCGCGGCGATACGGGTGCCCTCGGGCATCTTCAGCTCACGCAGGGCGGCGCCGATGCACCACTTTTCCTTGCTCAGGTGGTAGACGAACAGCTCCCACTCGCTGGTCGGGTGGACCTCCAGGCCGGCGCGGGAGATCGGCGCCGGGTCCGGCGGCACAATCACCCGCAGCAGCTTGGCGGCCCAGGGCAGGCTGGTGCCCTGCACCAGCAGCGAGACCAGCACGATGAAGAAGGCCACGTTGAAGAACAGCTGCGCGTTGGGCAGGCCGGCCATCAGCGGGAACACCGCGAGAATGATCGGCACCGCGCCGCGCAGGCCGACCCAGGCGATGAACGCCTTCTCGCGGCCATGGAAGGCGCGGAACGGAATCAGGCCGACCAGAACCGACAGCGGGCGGGCGAAGAGGATCATCCACAGCGCCAGGCCCAGCGCCGGCAGGGCGATGGGCCAGAGGTCGTGGGGCGTGACCAACAGGCCGAGGACCAGGAACATGCCGATCTGCGCGAGCCAGGCCATGCCGTCGAGCATGTGCAGAATGCCGTGGCGCGAGCGGATCGGCTGGTTGCCCAGCATCAGGCCGCACAGATAGATGGCAAGGATGCCGCTGCCGTGCACTGCGTTGGACACGGCGAAGATCAGCAGGCCGCCGCTGATCACCAGCAGCGGGTAGAGGCCGCTGGCCAGGTGGATGCGGTTGATCACCTGCAGCAACAGCCAGCCGCCGCCCAGGCCGAGCAGCGAGCCGATGCCGAACTCGCGCAGGAAATGCCAGAGGAAGCTCCAGCTCATGCCGCTTTCGCCGTGGGCGAGCATGTCGATCAGGGTGACGGTGAGGAACACTGCCATGGGGTCGTTGCTGCCCGACTCGATTTCCAGGGTGGCGGTGACCCGTTCGTTCAGGCCCTTGCCGCCCAGCAGGGAGAACACCGCCGCGGCGTCGGTGGAGCCGACGATGGCGCCGATCAGCAGGCCTTCCATCCAGCTCAGCTTGAACAGCCAGGCGGCGGCGATGCCGGTCAGGCCGGCGGTGATCAGCACTCCGGCCGTGGCCAGCGAGAGCGCCGGCCAGAGCGCCACGCGGAAGCTCGCCACCCGCGTGCGCAAGCCGCCGTCGAGGAGGATCACGGCCAGCGCCAGGTTGCCCACCAGGTAGGCGATGGGATAGTTGGAGAAGCCGATGCCGCCGGGGCCGTCGGTGCCGGCGACCATGCCCACGGCGAGGAAGATGACCAGGATCGGGATGCCCAGTCGCGAGGACAGCGAGCTGACCAGGATGCTCATGCCGATCAGCACAGCAGCGATCAGGAAATAGCTGTTGATGGCCACGGCATCCAAAGTGTCGACCTCCAGGGGAGTTGGGGAGTGGCGACGCTACTCGGGGATCAGGATGCAGGCCGCATGCCAAGAGATTCTAACCTGCGGATTTGCAAGGCTGTCAAAGGTTAGTTGAGGTTCGTTCAGCGACGATTTCCGGCCAGGGCGCGGCATCGTTCCAGGCGGGGATCGGGTTGGGGACGGACTGTGCCGCGTCGGGAGCGGGCAGGGCTGCCAGGAGGCTGTCCTCCCTGCCCTGTTGCGGGAGCAGAGATGAGGGAAAGAGGTCAGCCGGGTGCTATTGCGCCGTTCCGCGCGGCGGGCAAAAAAAGCCCCGGACGTGACCGGGGCAGAAAGGGCATGCAGGACTAGAACCAGGCGTCCTGCATGGTCGAACAGGTGTCGTCGCGAGCTTCGAGCAAGGCCAGTTCGTGGTGGCAGGATGGCACTTCCCAGGTCAGGAAGTAGCGTGCGGCCTGCAGCTTGCCACGGTAGAAGTCGGTGTCGGCTGCATCGCCACGCGCCAGGCCTTCCTCGGCGCGGATCGCCTGTTCCAGCCAGCGCCAGCCGATCACCGCGTGACCGAAGACCTTCAGGTACAGCGCGGAGTTGGCCAGGCCCTGGGCTACGCGGCCCTGCATCAGATCGCCGAGCAGGCTCAGGGTGGTCGCGGACAGGCGCGCCATCAATTGCTCCAGCGGCTCGCGCAGCTTGTCCAGCGACGGGTGCGCCTGGGCACGTGCGCAGCACTGGTTGATCAGGCGGGTCAGTTGCTTGAGGCCGGCGCCGTTGTTCTGCGCGAGCTTGCGCCCCAGCAGGTCCAGCGACTGGATGCCGTGGGTGCCTTCATGGATCGGGTTCAGGCGGTTGTCGCGGTAGTACTGCTCCACCGGGTATTCACGGGTGTAGCCGTGGCCGCCAAGGATCTGGATGGCCAGCTCGTTGGCCTTGAGGCAGAACTCCGAGGGCCAGGATTTGACGATCGGGGTGAGCAGGTCGAGCAGTTCGTGGGCCTGCTTGCGCTCCTCCTCGGTGGGCAGGGTTTCGCAGTCGTCCACCAGGCGCGCGGCGTACAGGCCGAGGTCGAAGGCGCCCTCGACGTAGGCTTTCTGGGTCAGCAGCATGCGCCGCACGTCGGCATGCTCGATGATCGCCACGGGGGCGGAGGTCGGGTCTTTCGCATCCACCGGGCGGCCCTGGGGACGCTCGCGGGCGTACTCCAGGGAGTAGAGGTAGCCGGCGTAGCCGAGCATGATCGCACCCATGCCGACGCCGATGCGCGCCTCGTTCATCATCTGGAACATGTAGGCCAGGCCGTGGTGCGGCTTGCCGACCAGATAGCCGACGCACTCGCCCTTGTCCCCGAAGTTCAGCGCGGTGGAGGTGGTGCCGCGCCAGCCCATCTTGTGGAACAGGCCGGCCAGGGCCACGTCGTTGCTCGCGCCGAGGGAGCCGTCGGCGTTGACCAGGAACTTCGGCACGATGAACAGGCTGATGCCTTTCACGCCGGGCGGCGCGTCCGGCAGCTTGGCCAGCACCATGTGCACGATGTTGTCCGACAGCGGGTGATCGCCGCCGGAGATGAAGATCTTGTTGCCGCGGATCCGGTAGCTGCCGTCGGCGGCGGGTTCCGCGCGGGTGCGGATGTCGGCCAGGGACGAGCCGGCGTGGGGCTCGGTCAGGGCCATGGTGCCGAACCAGCGGCCCTCGATCATCGGCTGGAGGAACAGGCGCTTCTGCTCGTCGCTGCCGAAGGTTTCGATCAGGTGGCTGGCGCCCATGCTCAGCATCGGGTAGGACGAGGTGGCGATGTTGGCCGACTGGAAGTGCGCGAAGCAGGCGCGCGACAGCAGGTGTGGCAGTTGCATGCCACCCTGTTCGAAGCTGCGCGAGGCGTTCTGGAAGCCGGCCTCGTTGAAGGCGTCCACCGCCGGCTTCACCTCCGGGATCAGCACCGCGCCGCCGTCGACGTACTGCGGTTCGTTCTCGTCGTTCTTGCGATTGTGCGGGGCGAACAGCTCTTCGGCGATGCCGCGGGCGGTGCCGAGAGCGGCGTCGAAGGTCTCGCGGTTGTGGTCGGCGAAGCGTTCGCGCTGGGTCAGGGCCTGCGCATCGAGCACTTCGTAGAGTTCGAAAGCGAGGTTGCGGGAGCTGAGCAGGGTCTCGGACATGGATCGACCTCCGTGGGAATGGCCGCAGTCTAGTCTGGTGAATGAACCTCGCACAGAATCATCCACGAGCGTGATAAAGGGCTAAAACACCTCGACTACGGCTACACTGCGCGCCTTGAGGAGTCTGCCATCCATGAACTACCGCCACGCCTACCACGCCGGCAACCACGCCGACGTGTTCAAACACATTGCCCTGGCGCGCATCTTCGCGCTGATGGCGCGCAAGGACACGCCCTTCGCCTATCTCGACAGCCACTCGGGTGTCGGCCTGTACGACCTGCTGGGCGACGAAGCCAGCCGCACCGGCGAGTGGGAGTCGGGCATCGGCCGCCTGTGGGAGCGCGAAGACCTGCCGGAACTGGTGCAGGACTACCTGGAGGTGGTGCGCGCGCTCAATCCCGACGGCGGCCTGGAGTTCTATCCCGGCTCGCCGGAGCTGGCGCGCCGCCTGACCCGTCCCCAGGACCGCGTGCTGCTCAATGAGCTGCACCCCGAGGATGGTCGCCTGCTCAAGGCCAACATGGGCGGCGAGCGTCGCATCGCCGTGCACCAGGGCGATGGCTGGCTGCTACCGCGCGCCTTCCTGCCGGTGTCCGAGAAGCGTGGCGTGCTGCTGATCGACCCGCCGTTCGAGCAGGGTGACGATCTGGAGCGCTGCGTGGCGGCGCTGGACGAGGCCATCGGCCGCATGCGCCAGACCGTGGTCGCCATCTGGTACCCGATCAAGGACCGCCGTCAGCTCAAGCGCTTCTACCAGCGCCTGGAGAAGAGTTCGGCACCCAAGCTGTTGCGCGCGGAGCTTTGCGTGCATCCGGCGGACACGGCCGAGCGCCTGAACGGCTCCGGCCTGATCATCGCCAACCCGCCGTGGCCGCTGGACGAGGAGCTGCGCGGCCTGCTGCCGTGGTTGGCGGATACGCTGGCGCAGAGCGAAGGCAGCTGGCAGTTGGACTGGCTGATCGCGGAATGAAAAAAGCCCCGGCAGTGCCGGGGCTTTTTTGTGGGAGCAACCATTATTCCTCTTGAAACGCTGTGCCGGCGTGTCCCCCTCTCCCTCAGGGAGAGGGCGCTGTCCGTGCCGGCTGACTGAGTCGTTTCCTCCTGCGCCGAACGGTCCCCTCTCCCGCTTGCGGGAGAGGGTTAGGGGGAGGGACTTTGGTTACGCCGGCAGGCACACGCCGGTGCCGCCCAGGCCGCAGTAGCCGTTGGGGTTCTTCGCCAGGTACTGCTGGTGGTAGGCCTCGGCGTAGTAGAACGGCGGCACCTCGCGGATTTCCGTGGTGATCTCGCCGTAGCCCTTGGCGCTCAGCTCCTTCTGGAAGGCCGCGCGGCTGGCTTCGATGGCGGCTTTCTGTGCCTGGTCGAACCAGTAGAGCGCCGAACGGTACTGGGTGCCGGTGTCGTTGCCCTGGCGCATGCCCTGGGTCGGGTCATGGGATTCCCAGAACACCTTGAGCAGCGCCTCGATGCTGGTCTCGCGCGGGTCGAAGACCACCAGTACCACTTCGCTGTGGCCGGTCAGGCCGGAGCAGACTTCATCGTAGGTCGGGTTCGGGGTCAGGCCACCGGCATAACCCACCGCCGTCACCCACACGCCCGGCTGCTGCCAGAAACGCCGCTCGGCGCCCCAGAAGCAGCCCAGGCCCAGCACGATCTGCTGCAGGCCGGCGGGGAAGGGCGCGGTCAGCGGACGGCCATTGACGTAATGCGCTTCCGGCACCGGCATCGGGCTTTCCCGGCCCGGCAGGGCCTGGGCGGAGCTGGGCAGTTCCAGTTTGTGGGCAAGTATTTGCGAGCGCAGGGTCATGGCATTCGTCTCCTCTGAACGGGGGCGGCAATAGACTCGGGTACTCGCCGAAGATTACAGCGTTTGATTCGCTTTGCGGGATGTTTGAGCGGATTCGCGGGCATGGCTGCGGGCACGCCGCGCCAGAGCGGTTCAATTCGGGCGGCAGGGATAGCGCTGCAGGCTGGAGGAGAGGTCGACGCCGGGAATCGGCCGATCGAACAGATAACCCTGGCCGATGTCGCAGCGGTTGCGCCGCAGGAACGCCAGCTGGGCGGCGGTCTCGACGCCTTCGGCGACCACCTGCAGCTTGAGGTTGTGGGCCATGGCGATCACCGCCGAGGTGATCTCCATGTCGTCCTGGTTGTCCGGGATGTCCTTGATGAAGCTGCGATCGATCTTGATCACGTCGATGGGGAATTTCTTCAGGTAGCTCAGCGACGAGTAGCCGGTGCCGAAGTCGTCCATGGCCAGGGTCAGGCCGAGGTCCTTCAGGCTCTCCAGTTGCTGGCGGGTATCGTCGGTGGCATCCAGCAGCAGGCTTTCGGTGAGCTCCAGCTCCATCTGGCCGGCAGGGATGCCTTCCTCCTGGAGGATCGCGGCGATGGAGCCGACCAGGTCCGGATCGCTGAACTGCTTGGGCGACAGGTTGATGGCGATGTGCAGCTCGCCCAGGCCCTTGGCGGCCAGTTCGCGCACCTGCCGGCAGGCCTGGCGGATCACCCATTTGCCGATGGGAATGATCAGCCCGGTTTCCTCGGCCACGCTGATGAACTGGTCCGGGCGGATCATGCCCTTTTCCGGGTGCTGCCAGCGCAGCAGCGCTTCCAGGCCCAGCAGCTGCCCGCTGCGCAGGCACAGCTTGGGCTGGTAGTGCACCGCCAGTTCGTCCTGTACCAGCGCGCGACGCAGGTTGCTCTCGACGAACAGCTTGTAGCTGGCCTCGGCGGTCATCGCTTCGGTGAAGGTCTGCACCTGGTGCTTGCCGTTGGCCTTGGCCTTGTGCAGCGCGAGGCCGGCGTGCTTCATCAGGGTCTGTGGGTCGTGGCCATGCTGTGGCGCGTAGGCGATGCCGACGGAGCCGGTGATGCTGATCAGCTGGTTGTCGACGAACAGCGGCTTGTCGAGCACATCGAGGATCTGCTCGGCGATCTGCTCGCCGCGGCCGGCCACCGATTCCTCCAGCAGCACGGCGAATTCGTTGCTGGCGAAACGCGCCAGGGTGGTGTTGTCGCTCAGGCTGCTGCGCAGGCGCCGGGCCAGGTTGGCCAGCAGCTTGTCGCCGGTCTGGTGGCCGAGGCTGTCGTTGATCCGCTTGAAGTTGTCGATGTCCACCAGCAGCAGGCCCAGCGAGTGCCGGCTGCCGGCTTGCAGGCGCTCTTCCAGGGCGCTGATGAAGAAGTGCCGGTTGGCCAGCCCGGTGAGGTTGTCGCGGTAGGCGAGCTTCTCGATGTGCTGCTGGGCCAGCTTGCTCTGGGTGATGTCTTCGTAGATGCCGATGTAGTGGGTCAGCTCGCCCCGGTCGTCGTGGACCTTCGACAGCGACAGCTGGCCCCAGTAAGGCTCGAGGTTCTTGCGCCGGCTGCGGAATTCGCCCTGCCAGCTGTTCTGGGTGACCAGAGTGGAGCGCGCATCGAACAGCAGCTCGCTGAGGTTGGCCAGGGCGGGCAGTTCCGGCAGGTGGCGGCCGCGCACTTCATCGGCGCCGTACTGGGTGATGGCGGTGAAGCTGGGGTTGACGTACTCCACCAGCCCGTCGCGGTCGATCAGCAGGAAGGCGCTGGCGCTCTGCTCGACGGCGCGCTGGAACAGGTGCAGGGCGCTGGAGACGTTGCGCCGTTCGTGGTTCATCAGTACCTGGGCGTACTGGTCGGCCAGCTCACCGGCGAAGGCGATCTCATCGCTCTGCCACATGCGCACTTCGCCGACATGCTCCAGGCAAAGCACCCCGACCACTTCGCCGCCAATGCGGATGGTGGCGTCGAGCATGGCGTTGACGCCCTGGGGGCGCAGGTAGCGCTTGGCCAATTCCTGGGTGCGCGGGTCCTGGATGGCGTTGTGGGCGTCGATGGCGCGGCCGCTGTGCACTGCGTCGAGGTAGTGCGGGAAGCTGCTGGCATCGATGTCCTGCGGCTTCTCGTACTGGTCGATGTCGCGGCGGTAGACGGTGACCGCTTCCAGGCGATTGTCCGGATGCAGACGCCAGATGCCGGCGCGGGCCACGTCGTAGACCTCGCAGGCGGCCTGGGCGATCAGCTGTGCGGCTTCCAGCAGCGGGTCGCTGGACAGGTAGCGGTGCCGCGCCAGGCGCACGATCAGGTTCTGCTGGGTGCGCGAGCGCACCAGGTGCTGCAGGTGCTCGTCCTGGGAGCGTTGGTACATCTCCAGGGACATCTTCAGGCGCAGGTTCTGCGCCTCCAGCTCCAGCAGCCGTGGGTCCGGCCCGGCAGCCTGGGCGTCGCCCTCGTCCTGCAGCAGGAAGCCGTGCAGCAGTTGCCGGCCATGCTGCTGGAAGGCCTCGCCGACCTCCAGGATGTTCAGCGGGCCGCGCGGCGAGTGCAGGCAGTAGCGCACCTGGTAGCGGCCGTCCTGCAGCAGTTGCTGCTGGACCTGCTCGTGCAGGCGATGCCGCGCCTCGGGCTCCATCAGGCTGGCGTAGGGGGCATCGAGGATGCCGCAGAGGTCCTGGGCCGGTACGCCGATCTGGCGCTCGCAGCCCGGGTCGAGGAACAGCAGGGTCCAGCTGGATTCGTTCAGGCGCTCGAAACGCAACATCCCCAGCCGCGAGGGGACGGGTAGCTGCGTGACAACCTCGGCCACCGAACGGCTGGCGGCATCGGGATGACTCTTCATGCGCGGCGTGATTTCCAGGTGCTGGCGAGGTGCATTGCCTCGGCCGAATTCTATGGGCGTTGGCAAGATTTGCATGAGGCGTGGGGCGCTGACAAGCCAGGACTGTATCGGCCGTCACGCAGGGAAGTTGAGGCGGACGCGGGACAGCGTCGATCGGAGTTGTGCGGACAAAAAGAAGCCCCGCCATCCGACGGGGCTGGAGAGAACGAGCGTGGCGTGCTCGTCGAGAGGAAAGGCCGGCGCGAGGCCGGCCTCTGCAACACTTACAAGCGCAGCACTTACAGCAGCAGGGTACGGATATCGCCCAGCAGGTCCGACAGGCGCTTGGTGTAGCGCGCGGCGGCCGCCCCGTTGATCACGCGGTGATCGTAGGACAGCGACAGCGGCAGCATCAGGCGCGGCTGGAAGGCCTTGCCGTCCCAGACCGGCTGCATGGTCGCCTTGCTGACACCCAGGATCGCCACTTCCGGCGCGTTGACGATCGGCGTGAAGCCGGTGCCGCCAATGTGGCCGAGGCTGGAAATGGTGAAGCAGGCGCCCTGCATGGCGTCGGCGGAGAGCTTCTTGGTGCGCGCTTTCTCGGCCAGTTCGGCGGCTTCGGCGGCGAGCTGCAGGAGGCTCTTCTGGTCGACGTTCTTGATCACCGGGACCAGCAGGCCGTCCGGAGTGTCCACGGCGAAGCCGATGTGCACGTACTTCTTGCGGATCAGCGCCTTGCCGCTGGGGGCCAGCGAGCTGTTGAAGTCCGGCATTTCCTTGAGCAGGTGGGCGCAGGCTTTCAGCAGGATCGGCAGCACGGTCAGCTTGACGCCGGCCTTTTCCGCGACGGCTTTCTGGGCCACGCGGAAGGCTTCCATCTCGGTGATGTCGGCCGAGTCGAACTGGGTCACGTGCGGCACGTTCAGCCAGCTGCGATGCAGGTTGGCGGCGCCGACCTGCATCAGTCGGGTCATCGCCACTTCTTCCACTTCGCCGAACTTGCTGAAGTCGACTTCCGGGATCGGCGGAATGCCCGCGCCACCGGTAGCGCCAGCCGGCGCGCCGGATTTGGCGCGTTGCAGTTGTTCCTTGACGAACGCCTGCACGTCTTCCTTGAGGATGCGGCCTTTCGGACCGGTGCCTTTCACCTCGGACAGCTCGACACCGAACTCGCGGGCAACCATACGCACGGCCGGGCCGGCGTGAACCTTGGCGCCGTCACGGCTGGGCGCGCCCACCGGAGCGACTTCCGCAGCCTTGGCCGGCGCGGCGGCAGCCGGTGCGGGAGCCGCAGCCGGTGCAGCAGCGGCCGGAGCCGGAGCGGCAGCCGGAGCTTGCGCGGCGGCCGGGGCGGCAGCGCCCGCGACCTTGAGCTTGAGGATCAGGTCGCCGGTGCCGACTTCGTCACCGATCTTGATCGACACGCTTTCCACCACGCCGGCAGCCGGCGAGGGGATTTCCATGCTGGCCTTGTCCGATTCCAGGGTGATCAGCGACTGGTCGGCCTCGACCGTGTCGCCGGCTTTCACCATGACTTCGATGACGTTGGCCTTGCCGGCGGAACCGATGTCCGGGACGTGGATGTCCTGGACGCTGGCGCCAGCGGCGGGCGCGGCAGCCGGCGCCGGGGCGGCGGCCGGAGCCTCTGCCTTCGGTGCTTCCGGAGCCGGTGCCGGAGCTTCGGCCTTGGGCGCTTCGGCGGCAGCCGAACCCCCTTCGACTTCCAGCTCGAGGATCTCGTCGCCTTCCTTCAGGGTGTCGCCCACCTTGACCTTCAGGCTCTTCACCACGCCGGCCTTGGGCGAGGGGATCTCCATGCTGGCCTTGTCCGACTCCAGGGTCAGCAGGCTCTGGTCGGCCTCGACGGTGTCGCCGACCTTGACCAGCAGTTCGATGACTTCACCCTGACCATTGCCGATGTCGGGTACACGAATCAGTTCGCTCATCGTGCCTCTCCTCAGCAGTCCAGCGGATTACGTTTTTCGGGATCGATGCCGAACTTGGCGATGGCTTCCGCCACGACCTTGGGTTCGATATCGCCACGATCGGCCAGGGCTTCCAGCGCGGCCAGAACGACCCAGTGACGGTCCACTTCGAAGAAGTCGCGCAGCTTGCGGCGGCTGTCGCTGCGGCCGAAGCCGTCGGTGCCCAGCACCTTGTACTCCTTGCTCGGAACCCACTGACGGATCTGCTCGGCGTAGAGCTTCATGTAGTCGGTGGAGGCGATGACCGGGCCCTTGCGGCCGCCCAGGCACTCCTCGACGTAGCTCTGCTTGGGCTTCTGACCCGGGTGCAGGCGGTTCCAGCGCTCCACGGCCAGGCCATCACGGCGCAGTTCGTTGAAGCTCGGTACCGACCAGACGTCGGCACCGATGCCGAAGTCGTTGCGCAGGATCTTCGCGGCTTCCTCGACTTCGCGCAGGATGGTGCCCGAACCCAGCAGTTGCACGTGGTGCGCGGCGTCCTTCTTGTCCTCGTCGAGGAGGTACATACCCTTGATGATGCCTTCTTCCACGCCCTTGGGCATGGCCGGCTGAACGTAGTTCTCGTTCATCACGGTGATGTAATAGAAGATGTCCTGCTGCTCTTCGATCATCTGGCGCGAGCCTTCGCGGATGATCACCGCCAGCTCGTAAGCGTAGGTCGGATCGTAGGTGCGGCAGTTCGGGATGGTCGCCGCCAGCAGGTGGCTGTGACCGTCTTCGTGCTGCAGGCCTTCACCGTTCAGGGTGGTACGGCCGGCGGTGCCGCCGATCAGGAAGCCGTGCGCGCGGCTGTCGCCGGCGGCCCAGGCCAGGTCGCCGATACGCTGGAAGCCGAACATCGAATAGAAGATGTAGAACGGCAGCATCGGCTGGTTGTGCGTGGAGTACGAGGTACCCGCGGCGATCCAGCTGGACATGGCGCCGGCTTCGTTGATTCCTTCCTCGAGGATCTGACCTTTCTTGTCCTCGCGGTAGAACATCACCTGGTCCTTGTCCACCGGCTCGTACAGCTGGCCGACGGAGGAGTAGATGCCCAGCTGGCGGAACATGCCTTCCATACCGAAGGTACGGGCTTCGTCCGGCACGATCGGGACGATGCGCGGGCCGAGTTCCTTGTCCTTGACCAGCTGCGAGATGATCCGCACGAAGGCCATGGTGGTGGAGATTTCGCGGTCGCCCGAGCCGTCGAGGATGGCCTTGAGGGTTTCCAGCGGGGGAACCGGGACCTGGAAGCTCTTGGCGCGGCGAACCGGCATCACACCGCCCAGCGCGGCGCGGCGGGAAGCCAGGTACTTGGCTTCGGCGCTGCCTTCTTCGGGGCGGTAGAACGGCAGGTTTTCCAGGTCGGCATCCTTGATCGGGATGTCGAACTTGTCGCGGAACGACTTCAGGGACTCGACGTCGACCTTCTTGACGTTGTGCGCGATGTTCTTCGCTTCGCCCGAACCGGTACCGTAGCCCTTGATGGTCTTGGCCAGGATGACGGTCGGCTGGCCCTTGTGGTTGACCGCCTGGTGGTAGGCCGCATAGACCTTGTAGGGGTCGTGGCCGCCACGGTTGAGTTTCCAGATCTCTTCGTCGGAGAGGTCCTTGACCATCTCCAGCAGCTCCGGACGCGCACCGAAGAAGTGCTCACGCACGTAGGCGCCGTCCTTGGCCTTGTAGTTCTGGTATTCGCCGTCGATGACCTCGTCCATGCGCTGCTGCAGCAGGCCGGCTTCGTCCTTGGCGAACAGCGGGTCCCAGAAGCGACCCCAGACCACCTTGTTGACGTTCCACTCGGCGCCACGGAACACGCCTTCGAGTTCCTGGATGATCTTGCCGTTGCCGCGAACCGGGCCGTCGAGGCGCTGCAGGTTGCAGTTGATGACGAAGATCAGGTTGTCCAGCTTTTCGCGGCCGGCCAGGGAGATCGCGCCCAGGGATTCGGGCTCGTCGCACTCGCCGTCGCCCATGAAGCACCAGACCTTCTGCTTGCCGGCGGGGATGAAGCCGCGGCTTTCCAGGTACTTCATGAAGCGCGCCTGGTAGATCGCCTGGATCGGGCCCAGACCCATGGATACGGTCGGGAACTGCCAGAAGTCCGGCATCAGCCAGGGGTGCGGGTAGGAGGACAGACCGTTGCCATCCACTTCCTGGCGGAAGTTGTTCAGCTGGTCTTCGCTGATGCGGCCTTCGAGGAAGGCGCGGGCATAGACGCCGGGGGAGGCGTGGCCCTGGAAGAACACCAGGTCGCCGCCGTGTTCTTCGGTCGGGGCCTGGAAGAAGTAGTTGAAGCCAACGTCGTACAGGGTCGCGGACGAAGCGAAGGAGGAGATGTGGCCGCCCAGATCCGGGTCGTTCTTGTTGGCCTTCATCACCATCGCCAGGGCGTTCCAGCGTACCAGCGAGCGGATGCGGCGCTCCATGAACAGGTCGCCGGGCATGCGGGCTTCGTGGGTGACCGGAATGGTGTTGCGGTACGGCGTGGTGATGGCGTAGGGCAGTTGGGTACCGGTACGGGTAGCCAGTTCGCCCATGCGGGTCATCAGATAGTGGGCGCGTTCCTCACCTTCACGGTCCAGGACCGATTCCAGGGCGTCCAGCCATTCCTGGGTTTCGACGGGATCAAGGTCTTGCATGGCTTGCTCCAGGGCGGAAAGGCTTCCAGAATCGGAAGCCAGTAGATCGTTGCCGATAGCTGCGCCAACCTCGTGGGCGACGCGGCGAATTCTTGGAAGTACACCGGGGGTGCGCCCGGCGGGTTGTAGTTTTACTACAAATCGCTGACAGATACATCCCTCTGCCAGAAAAAGTTAGTAGTAAAACTACAGGGGCGCGAAAAGACAGGAATGCCGGCGCCTCGCCGACCCCTCAGGATAGAACATGAGCCTGCCGTCCCTGGCCGCTGTGCCGGCCACCCTGAAGCCCCTCGCCGAACGGGCGGAGCAGAATTTCCGCACTGCGGTTTCCCAGCTTTCTCCCGAGCAGATCGCCAGTTTCGACGGATGGTCCGACGAGCGGCATGCCGATTTCGCCCGCGTGACCGCCGGCAGCGACTTCGTTGCCGAACAGGTGCAGCGTGATCCTGTCTTTCTATTGGAGCTGGCCGCGACCGGCGAGCTGGAGCGCAGCCTGCAACCGGGCGAAATGCGTGCGCAACTGGAAGCGCTGTTGCACGAATGCGCCGATGAGGACGAACTGGGCCGCCGCCTGCGTCGTTTTCGTCGGCGCCAGCAGGTGCGCATCATCTGGCGCGACCTGACCCGCCGTTGCGACCTGGCCGGCACCTGCCGCGATCTGTCCGACCTCGCCGACGCCTGCATCGATCAGGCCTACCAATGGTTGTACGCCCGCCATTGCCAGCAGTTCGGCACGCCCATCGGCAATCGCTCCGGGCTGCCGCAGCACCTGATCGTGCTGGGCATGGGCAAGCTGGGGGCGGGCGAGCTGAACCTGTCTTCGGACATCGACCTGATCTTCGGCTACCCCGAAGGCGGCGAAACCCAGGGCGCCAAGCGCGCACTGGATAACCAGGAGTTCTTCACCCGCCTGGGGCAGAAGCTGATCAAGGCGCTGGACGCCATCACCGTCGACGGCTTCGCCTTCCGTGTCGACATGCGCCTGCGGCCATACGGCTCCAGCGGCCCGCTGGTGTACAGCTTCGCCGCGCTGGAGCAGTACTACCAGGACCAGGGCCGTGACTGGGAACGCTACGCGATGATCAAGGCGCGGGTGGTCGGCGGCGACCAGGAGGCCGGCCAGCGCCTGCTGGAAATGCTGCGCCCCTTCGTTTACCGCCGTTACCTGGACTTCTCCGCCATCGAAGCGCTGCGCACCATGAAGCAGCTGATCCAGCAGGAGGTCCGGCGCAAGGGCATGAGCGAGAACATCAAGCTCGGCGCCGGCGGCATCCGCGAGGTGGAGTTCATCGCCCAGGCCTTCCAGCTGATCCACGGCGGCCGCGACCTCAGCCTGCAGCAGCGGCCGTTGCTGCGCGTGCTGGCGATCCTCGAAGGCCAGGGCTATCTACCGCCGCAGGTGGTCGCCGAGCTGCGCGAGGGCTACGAATTCCTGCGCTACGCCGAGCACGCCCTGCAGGCCATCGCCGACCGGCAGACGCAGATGCTGCCCGAAGACGAGCTGGAGCGTATCCGCGTGGCCTTCATCATGGGCTACGCCAACTGGTCGGCGTTCCATGAGGCCATCAATCACTGGCGCGAGCGCATCGACTGGCACTTCCACCAGGTCATCGCCGACCCCGACGAAGACGAGGACGGTAAGGTCGACACTACCATCGGCGGCGAGTGGATTCCGATCTGGGAAGAAGCGGTGGACGAGGAGTCCGCCTGCCGGCAGTTCGCCGATGCCGGGTTCGCCCAGCCGGCGGCGGCCTGGAAGCGTCTGACCGACCTGCGCCACGGTGCGCAGGTGCGCGCCATGCAGCGCCTGGGGCGGGAGCGGCTGGATGCCTTCATGCCGCGCCTGCTGAACATGATCGCCGAGCGCGGCCCGGCGGACGTGTTGCTGGAGCGTACGCTGCCGCTGATCGAGGCGGTGGCCCGGCGCTCGGCCTATCTGGTGCTGCTGACCGAGAACCCCGGCGCCCTGGAGCGCCTGCTGACCCTCTGCGCGGCCAGCCCGATGGTGGCCGAGCAGATCGCCAGGTTCCCCATCCTGCTCGACGAGCTGTTGAACGAAGGGCGCCTGTTCCGCCCGCCGCAGGCCGCCGAGCTGGGCGCCGAGCTGCGCGAGCGGCTGATGCGCATCCCCGCGGATGACCTCGAACAGCAGATGGAAACCCTGCGCCACTTCAAGCTGGCCCACGCCCTGCGTGTGGTGGCCTCGGAAATCGCCGGCACCCTGCCGCTGATGAAGGTCAGCGACTACCTGACCTGGCTGGCCGAGGCGATCCTCGAACAGGTGCTGGCGCTGGCCTGGGACCAACTGGTGCAGCGCCATGGACGCCCGACCCGCGTCGACGGCACGCCCTGCGATCCGGATTTCATCATCATTGGCTACGGCAAGTCCGGCGGGCTTGAGCTGGGCCACGGCTCGGACCTGGACCTGGTGTTCATCCACGACGGCGACCCGCAGAGCGAGACCGATGGCGAGAAGTCCATCGATGGCGCGCAGTTCTATACGCGCCTGGGGCAGAAGATCATCCACTTCCTTACCGCCCAGACACCGTCCGGTACGCTTTATGAGGTGGATATGCGCCTGCGCCCCAGTGGCGCTTCGGGCCTGCTGGTCAGTTCGTTGCGCGCCTTCGAGGCCTACCAGATGGGCGAGGCCTGGACCTGGGAGCACCAGGCGTTGGTGCGCGCCCGTGTGCTGGCCGGCTGCAAGCGGGTGGCCGGGGCCTTCGAGGCGATCCGCGCGAAAGTGCTGGGCCAGCAACGCGACCTGACCGAACTGCGCAAGGAGGTCAGCGAGATGCGCGCCAAGATGCGCGACAACCTGGGCACCCCCGGTACGGCCGCCGGCACCGCGAAAAATGCCTTCGAGGCCGCGTCGTCGTTCGATCTCAAGCAGGACGCCGGTGGTATCGTCGATATCGAATTTATGGTGCAATACGCGGCCTTGGCCTGGTCGTGGCAGCACCCGGAGCTGCTGGAGTTCACCGACAACATCCGCATTCTGGATGGCCTGGAGCGGGTTGGCCTGATGTCCGGTGAAGATGTCCTTCGCCTGCAGGATGCCTACCGGGCGTATCGTGCGGCGGCCCATCGACTGTCCCTGCAGAAGCAGCCGGGCGTCGTGAGCGGTGACCACTTCCATGCGGAGCGGCGCATGGTGATGTCGATGTGGAAGGCCTTCGAGCTGACCTGAATCGCTGCGGATTTCCCACGAAGTACCCAGCCTGCGGCAGGATGACGATCGCCGCAGCGGCTTGCGCTGTCGGCGTGCATTCGTTGTGGGGAGGGCTGGGTTGGGGAGTAATTGATGTCAGGAACAGGGCGCATGATGCGATTGCGCCATGTCACAGGGAGTGACGAAATCCGCCCGACCGGCGCGCCGGCTGGGCTAGACTGCCGGCATTCGATGCCCGGCACCCGACCGTAACGGCCCGCGCCGCACGGCTGGATGAATGGAGTACGGGGAGGCGAGAGCCTCCCCGGTCGTTTTTCGGAAAACGCATGAGAATTCTGATCGTAGGCCCCTCCTGGGTGGGCGACATGGTGATGGCGCAGACGCTGTTCCACTGCCTGAAGCAGCGCCATCCCGACTGTGTGATCGACGTGCTGGCGCCCGACTGGAGCCGGCCGATCCTCGAGCGCATGCCTGAAGTGCGCCAGGCCCTGAGCTTCCCGCTCGGCCACGGCGTGCTGGACATCGCCGCGCGCCGGCGCATCGGCAAGGCCCTCAAGGGACAATACGACCAGGCCATCCTGCTGCCGAACTCGCTGAAGTCGGCGCTGGTGCCGTACTTCGCCGGCATTCCCACGCGCACCGGCTGGAAGGGCGAGATGCGCTACGGCCTGCTCAACGACATCCGCACGCTCGACAAGGAGCGCTACCCGCTGATGATCGAGCGCTTCATGGCGCTGGCCTATGAGTCCGGCGCCGAGCTGCCGCAACCTTATCCACAGCCGCGCCTGTCCATCGAGGCGCAGAGCCGTGATGCCGCCCTGGCCAAGTTTGGCCTGAGCCTGGACCGCCCGGTGCTGGCGCTGTGCCCTGGCGCCGAGTTCGGCGAAGCCAAGCGCTGGCCGGCCGAGTACTACGCCAAGGTGGCCGAGGCCAAGATTCGCGCCGGCTGGCAGGTGTGGATCTTCGGCTCGAAGAATGACCATCCCGGTGGCGAGGACATCCGCTCGCGGCTGATCCCTGGTCTGCGCGAGGAATCGGTGAACCTGGCCGGCGAGACCGCCCTGGCCGAGGCCATCGACCTGATGTCCTGCGCGAGTGCCGTGGTCACCAACGATTCCGGCCTGATGCACGTGGCTGCCGCGCTGAACCGCCCGCTGGTTGCGGTCTACGGCTCCACCTCGCCGCAGTTCACCCCGCCCCTGGCCGAACATGTGGAAATCGTCCGCCTCGGCCTGGAGTGCAGCCCCTGCTTCGACCGCGTGTGCCGCTTCGGCCACTACAACTGCCTGCGCGAACTCAAGCCGCGTCCGGTGCTTGAAGCGCTGGACCGTCTGGTCGCCGACCCGGTGGACGTGGAAAGCGCGGAATGAGGGTGCTGTTGATCAAGACGTCGTCCCTGGGCGACGTCATCCATACCCTGCCGGCGCTCACCGACGCCGCTCGCGCCATTCCCGGCATCCAGTTCGACTGGGTGGTCGAGGAAGGCTTCGCCGAGATTCCCGCCTGGCATCCGGCGGTGGCCCAGGTCATCCCGGTGGCGATCCGCCGCTGGCGCAAGAACCTCTGGCAGACGATCAAGAGCGGCGAATGGAGCCGCTTCAAGCGGCGCCTGAAGGAAGTCGACTACGACCTGGTGATCGATGCCCAGGGCCTGCTCAAGAGCGCCTGGCTGACCCGCTACGTGCGCCGCCGCACCCCGGTCGCCGGGCTGAACCGCGAGTCCGCCCGTGAGCCGGCTGCCAGCCGCTTCTACCGCCGCACCTACCCGGTCGCCTGGGGCCAGCACGCCGTCGAGCGTGTGCGCCAGTTGTTCGCCCAGGCGCTGGACTACCCGCTGCCCAGCGGCACCGGCGACTACGGCCTGGATCGCAGCCGCCTGCTGGACTCGGTGGAAACCGAGCCTTACCTGGTCTTCCTGCACGGCACCACCTGGGTCACCAAGCACTGGCCCGAGGCCTACTGGCGCGAGCTGGCCGAGCGCATGGGCGAGCGCGGCTGGTCGGTGCGCCTGCCCTGGGGCAACGACGCCGAGCGCCAGCGCGCCGAGCGACTGGCCCAGGGCTTGGAAAATGCCTCGGTGCTCCCCAAATTAAGCCTCGCAGGCATGGCCAAGGTACTGGCCGGCGCTTCCGCCTGCGTGGCAGTCGACACCGGGCTCGGACACCTGGCAGCCGCGCTGGACGTGCCGACGCTCTCGCTGTTCGGCCCGACCAATCCGGGCTTGACCGGCGCCTACGGGCGTTCGCAGGTGCACCTGGCCAGCGACTGGCCCTGCGCACCCTGTTTGCAGAAGACCTGCACCTACCAGCCGACGGCCGAAGACAAGCGCCAATTCGACCTGCGGCATGAACAGCCCCTGTGCTTCACGCGCCTCAATCCGCAGCGCGTGGCGACGCAGTTGGAGGCTCTGCTGCTGGCCCCGGAGACGCTTCGATGACCCTGGCTTTCGTCCTCTATAAATACTTCCCGTTCGGCGGGCTGCAGCGCGACTTCATGCGCATCGCCCTGGAGTGCCAGAAACGCGGCCACGCCATTCGCGTCTACACGCCGATCTGGGAGGGCGAGATTCCGCCCGGTTTCGATGTGCGCGTGGCGCCGGTGAAGGCGCTGTTCAACCATCGCCGCAACGAGAAGTTCAGCGCCTGGCTGGCCGCCGATCTCGCGCGCTCGCCGGTGGACCGGGTGATCGGCTTCAACAAGATGCCGGGGTTGGACCTCTACTACGCCGCCGACGGCTGCTTCGAGGACAAGGCGCAGACCCTGCGCAACCCGATCTACCGTCGCTGGGGTCGCTACAAGCACTTCGCCGACTACGAGCGCGCGGTGTTCGCGCCCGAATCCAGGACCGAGATCCTGATGATCTCCGAAGTCCAGCAGCCGCTGTTCATCAAGCATTACCGCACCCCGGAAGCGCGTTTCCATCTGCTGCCGCCGGGCATCGCCCAGGATCGCCGCGCGCCGGCCAACGCCGCCGAGATCCGCGCCGAGTTCCGTCGCGAGTTCAAGCTGGCCGATGACGACCTGCTGCTGGTGCAGATCGGCTCCGGCTTCAAGACCAAGGGCCTGGATCGCAGCCTGAAGGCGCTGGCCGCGTTGCCGCGTTCGCTGCGCAAGCGCAACCGGCTGATCGCCATCGGCCAGGACGACCCCAAGCCCTTCCTGCTGCAGGTGAAGGCGCTGGGGCTGTCGGACAACGTGCAGATCCTCAAGGGGCGCAGCGACATCCCGCGCTTCCTGCTGGGCGCCGACCTGCTGATCCACCCGGCGTACAACGAAAACACCGGCACCGTGCTGCTGGAAGCGGTGGTGGCGGGGCTGCCGGTGCTGGTCACCGATGTCTGCGGCTACGCCCACTACATCGACGAAGCCAAGGCCGGCCGGGTAATGCCGTCGCCCTTCGAGCAGGACGCTTTCAACGTCCTGCTCAAGGACATGCTGGAGGACGATGCGGCGCGCGCCGAATGGTCGCGCAATGGGCTGGCCTTCGCCGACACCGCCGATCTCTACAGCATGCCGCAGCATGCCGCCGACCTGATCCTGCGGGAGCGCGCATGAAGCTCGAACTGCACGAGCCCTTCAAGACCCTCTGGGCCGGCAAGGACCCCTTCGCTGAGGTCGAGCGCCTGCAGGGCAAGGTCTACCGCGAGTTGGAAGGGCGCCGTACGCTGCGCACCGAAGTCGACGGGCGCGGCTACTTCGTGAAGATCCACCGTGGCATCGGCTGGGGCGAGATCGTCAAGAACCTGTTCAGCGTGAAGCTGCCGGTGCTCGGCGCGGGCCAGGAACAGCGCGCCCTGGAGCGCCTGCACCAGGCCGGCGTGGCGACCATGACCGCGGTGGCCTATGGCGAGCGCGGCGGCAATCCGGCCGCGCAGCACTCGTTCATCATCACCGAGGAGCTGGCGCCGACCACCGACCTGGAAGTCCTGTCGCTGGACTGGCGGCAGCAGCCGCCGGAGCCGCGCCTCAAGCGCGCGCTGATCGCCGAAGTGGCGAAGATGGTCGGCACCATGCACCGCGCCGGGGTGAACCACCGCGACTGCTACATCTGCCATTTCCTGCTGCACACCGATCGCCCTATCAGTGCCGATGACCTGCGCCTGTCGGTGATCGACCTGCACCGCGCCCAGACCCGTGACGCCACACCGCGCCGCTGGCGCAACAAGGACCTGGCGGCGCTGTACTTCTCCGCGCTGGACATCGGCCTGACGCGCCGCGACAAACTGCGCTTCCTACGCGATTACTTCGGTAAGACGCTGCGTGACATCCTGCGCGACGAGGCCGCGCTGCTGGCGTGGATGGAGCGCAAGGCGGCCAAACTGTACGACCGCAAGCAACGTTATGGAGACCTGCTCTGATGGCCGGCTGGGCACTCGAAGCCGACTACCGGCACCTGGCCGCCGACTTCGGCAGCCTGGATGCCGTGTTCGCCCTCGACGGCGATCGCATCACCAAGGATGCGATGTCCGATGTCATCCGCGTGGAGCGTGCGGGTGTGCGCTACTACGTCAAGCGCTACCGCAAGCCGGGCAAGGGCTTTCGCCGCTATCTGCCGCGCCCCCGGGTCAAGGCCGAGTGGCAGAACCTCAAGCAGTTCGCCAAGTGGGGCATCCCCACGGCGCAGGTGGTGGCCTACGGCTTGGAACGCGTGGACGGCGCCTTCGCCCGTGGCGCGATCATCACCCGCGAACTGGTCGGCACCGAGGACCTGCACGCCCTGGCCAAGCGCAACGACCCGCGCCTGCGCGACCGCGCCTGGGTCGAGCATGTCAGTCGGCAGCTGGCGAGCTACACGCGGATCATGCATGACCATCACTTCACCCATAACGACCTGAAGTGGCGAAACATCCTGGTGGATGAGGCCGGCAAGGTGTATTTCATCGACTGCCCGATCGGTGGCTACTGGGTCAGTTTCATGCTGCGCTACCGCATCACCAAGGACCTGGCGACCCTCGACAAGGTCGCCAAGTATCACCTTTCCTACACGCAGCGCCTGCAATTCTACCTGCTGTACCGGCGCCGCGACCGATTGAATGTGTCGGACAAGAAGCGTGTCCGGCAGATCGTCCATTTCTTCGAGGGACGCGAGTGAAGGATTTCATTGCCAGCGACGATCAGGCGCTGCTCGAGCGCAACGCCCTGGCCGATTTCGATGCCCTGTGGAACCTTGAGCTGCAGGCGGTGGACGAACCCAACACCGAGCGTGGTGGCTGGAGCAGCGTCTATCGCCTGGAACTGGACGGCACCGCCTACTATCTCAAGCGCCAGAGCAATCACCTGACCCGCAGCGTCCGCAAGCCCATGGGAGAGCCGACCTTCAGCCGCGAGTTCCGCAATATCCAGCGCTACCACCAGCTCGGCATCCCTTCGATGCAGGCGGCCTTCTTTGGTGCGCGGCAGGTCGGCGGCGAACGCCGGGCGATCCTGATGACCCGTGCCCTGGACGGCTGGCGCGATCTGGATAGCCTGTTGCAGGGCTGGTCGAACCTCTCCGCCGAGCGTCGCCAGGCCATCCTGCGGGCCTGCGGCATGCTTGCCCGTCGCCTGCACGAAGCCGGGCAGATGCATGGCTGCTTCTACCCCAAGCACATTTTTCTGCGCGAGACGGACGACGCCTATGAGGCGACCCTGATCGACCTGGAGAAGACCCGCCCGCTGTGGTTCGGCCAGCGCGACCGCGTGCGCGACCTCGAACCCCTGTTGCGCCGCGCGCCGGACTGGAACGAGACCGACGTGCGCAACCTGCTGGCGGCCTATCTCGGCACCTCGGCCAGCGGCCGCGAGGTCGATGACTGGTACCGCCGACTCGGCGCCCGCCGCAAGAAGAAGGAAGGCCGCGCATGAGGTTGTCTGCCCTGCGCGACGCCGGCCGCACTCCCGCGCTGCCGCTGCGCGTCGAGCTGGAGGATGGCGCCGGCGCCGCCGAACTGCGCCTGGACAGCCTGCTGCGGGTGCTGCCTGGGCAGCGCTATGTCGGCGCGGCCAATTGGCGCGGCCGCCCGGTGCTGGCCAAGTTGCTGGTCGGTGGCAAGGCCGCGCGGCATTTCCAGCGCGAGCGCGAAGGCGTGCGCCTGCTCGCCGAGCAGGGCCTGACCACGCCGGTGCTGCTGGCCGACGGCCTCAAGGACGGCGAGGGCGGCTGGCTGCTCTTCGAATTCCTGGATAACGCCCAGAGCCTCTGGGACGCCTGGCGCGCCGTGGAAGACCAGCCGGTGCTGTCCGATGAACAGACCGCGGTCATCGCCGAAGCCCTTACCGCTATCGCCCAGATGCATGCCAAGGGCCTGTGGCAGGAAGACCTGCACCTGGACAACCTGCTGCGCCACGGCGGCCAGCTGTACCTGATCGATGGTGCTGGCATCCGTGCGGAAACGCCCGGCCAGCCGCTGTCGCGCAAGCAGGTGCTGGAAAACCTCGGCGTGTTCTTTGCCCAATTGCCGGCCAGCCTCGATCCGTATCTCGAAGAGCTGCTGATCCACTATCTGCTGGCCAACGGCGAGCACGCGCTGCCGCTGGAAGCCCTGCAGAAGGAAATCGCGAAGATTCGACGCTGGCGCGTGGGCGACCTGATGAAGAAGATCGCCCGCGACTGCAGCCTGTTCAGCGTGTTCAAGGGCCCGTTCGGCCTGCGCGCGGTGCGTCGCGAGGAAGAGCCCGGCCTGCAGCCGCTGCTGGCCGATCCGGATGCTTTCATCGCCAAGGGGCACATCTACAAGACCGGTGGCGCGGCGACCGTCGCCAAGGTCGAGCTCGATGGCCGCCCCCTGGTCATCAAGCGTTACAACATCAAGAACCTGCTGCACTGGTTCAAGCGCTTCTGGCGCCCGAGTCGCGCCTGGGGCTCCTGGCGCGAGGGCAATCGCCTTGACTTCCTCGGCATCGCCACCCCGCGCCCGCTGGCGGTCCTCGAACGTCGTTGGTTCTGGCTGCGTGGCCCGGCCTTCCTGATTACCGATTACCTGGCGGGTCAGGATATAATCGCCCGTTTCAAACCCTACCTGGACCAACCGGAGGGGGGCGGCCTGCCGCCGGAATCGGACCTTGTGGCCCTGGACAGACTGTTCGCGGCGCTGGTGCGCGAACGCATCAGCCACGGCGACCTGAAGGGGCACAACCTGTTCTGGCAGGAGCAGGGCGAAGGCGGGCAATGGTCCTTGATCGACCTCGATGCCATGCAGCGCCACTCGCGAGAAGCGAGCTTCGCCCGCGCCTATGCCCGCGACCGTGCGCGCTTCCTGCGCAACTGGCCAGAGGGTAGCGCACTGCACCAGCTGCTCGACGAACGTTTACCGCGGGTGCCTGCGCACCCGCCCAGATGAAAGAGGCTAGACCCTGTGGCATTGACCATCCTCGGCCTGTCCGGCGCCGTAAGCCATGACCCTTCCGCCGCCCTGTACATCGACGGCAAGCTGGTCGCGGCCGTCGAAGAAGAGCGCTTCGTCCGCGACAAGCACGCGAAGAACCGCATGCCCTACGAGTCGGCCAAGTTCTGCCTGGAGCAGGCCGGGATCAAGCCGTCGGACGTTGACGTGGTGGCCATTCCCTTCGCCCCCATCAGCATCTTCGACAAGGCCCGCTGGCACTATGCCAAGCGTTACGCCTACGCGCCGGACCGCGCGCTGGACGCCATCCTGCTCGGCAACCGCCGCTACCACCGCTACTACAAGCGCATCCAGTGGTGCCTGCAGCAGCTGGGCTTCGACCTGAAGAAGACCAAGATCCAGCCGGTCGAGCACCACCTGGCCCACGCCTCCAGTGCCTATCACTGCTCGGGCTTCAAGGAGAAGACCGCGATCCTCGGGATCGACGGCAAGGGCGAGTACGCCACCACCTTCTTCGGCTACGGCGAGAACGGCAAGATCCACAAGATCAAGGAGTTCTACGATCCGGACTCCCTGGGCGGCCTGTATGGCGCGCTGACCGAATACCTCGGCTTCGACATGCTCGACGGCGAGTTCAAGGTCATGGGCATGGCGCCCTACGGCGACGCCAGCAAGTACGATTTCTCCCGCCTGGCCAAGTTCGAGAACGGCGAGCTGATCATCAACACCGACTACGCCAACGTCATCGGCTTCCGTCGCTACAAGGAAAAGGGCAAGGGCTACTACTTCTCGCCCAAGCTGATCGAGTGGCTGGGTCCCAAGCGTGAAGGCGACATCGCCGACGATCCGTACATCCACTACGCCGCCAGCATCCAGGCACTGTTCGAGAAGCTGGCGCTGGAGATGATGGATTACTACCTGGGCGACATCATCCGCGAGACCGGCAAGATCGCCTTCGCCGGCGGCTGCGCGCTGAACGTCAAGCTCAACCAGAAGATCATCGCCCGTCCCGAGGTCAAGGAGCTGTACGTGCAGCCCGCGGCCAGCGACGCCGGCACCGCCGTTGGCGCCGCCGCGTACGTGTCCTGGGAGCGCGGCGTGCCGGTCGAGAAGATGGAACACGTCTACCTCGGCCCGGAATACAGCAACGAAGACGTCATCGCCGCCTGCGCCCGCCACGAGGCCAAGCCGGTGTGGCGCAAGATCGACAACGTGCCCGAGCTGATCGCCAAGGTGCTGGTGGACGGCAACCCGGTGGCCTGGTTCCAGGGCCGCATGGAGTTCGGCCCGCGCGCCCTCGGTGGCCGCTCGATCATCGGTTGCCCGAGCGTGGCCGGCGTCGCCGACCGCATCAACGCGCAGATCAAGTTCCGCGAGCGCTGGAGGCCCTTCTGCCCGTCGATGCTGGATACCGTCGGCCCGCAGATGTTCAAGATCGACCATCCGGCGCCCTTCATGACCTTCACCTTCGAGGTCAACGAAGAGTGGAAGACCCGCGTGCCGGAAGTCGTCCATGAAGACGGCACCTCCCGCGCCCAGGTGCTCAAGCGCGAGTTCAACCCGCGCTACTACGACATGATGAAGGAGCTGGAGAAGCTCACCGGCAACGGCGTGGCGCTCAACACCTCGCTGAACCGCCGTGGCGAGCCGATGATCTGCTCGCCCACCGACGCGCTGAACATGTTCTACGGGTCGGACCTGCAATACCTGATCATGCAGGACATCCTGGTGGTCAAGGACGGCGCGGCGGCCTATGACTCGCTCGGCTGAACCGCGCGTCCTGCAGTTCTGCCACGGCTATGACGGGCCCTTCCTGGATTGCGCCCGTCAGTACGCCAGCCTGTTCGCCGGCACTGGCTACCGGGTCACCACGGTGTTCCTCACCGGCGCGCCCGATCCCGAGGTGGCGGCTGGTTGCGCCAGCGACGAAGTGCTGTTCCTCGACTACAGCTCGCGGGATATCCGCGGGCTGAAGCTCAAGGCGATCCGCGACCTGCGGGAGATCGCCCGCTCCCGCGATTTCCGCTTCTGCATTGCGCACCGCTTCAAGCCGACCTGGATCGCCATGCTCGGCACCCGGTTGCCGATCATCGGCGTGCACCATGGCTTCGGTGACTTCCAGCGCCTGGGGCGCAAGCTGTTCGCGCGCGTCTTCGCCCAGCGCCTGAGTCTGCTGGGCGTGTCCAATGCCGTGCGCGACGAAATCCGCGCGTGCCTGCCTGCCTGGCCGCAGGAGCGCATCGAGACCCTGTACAACCGGGTCGACGTCGATGCGCTGCAGGCCGCTCAGGTCGACCGCTACCCGGCACGTCAGCATCTGGGACTGGCGGACAACGCCTGGGTGGTCGGCAACGTCGGCCGCCTGCATCCGGACAAGGACCAGGCCACCCTGCTGCGTGGCTTCGCCCAGGCGCTGCCGCGACTGCCGCACAACAGCTTGCTGGCGGTCCTCGGCAAGGGCCGCCTGGAAGACGAGCTCAAGGATCTGGCTCGCGAACTGGGCATTGCCGAGCGCGTGCTGTTCCTCGGCCAGGTTCCCGATGCCAAGCGTTATTTCAAGGCGTTCGACGTGTTCGCCCTGAGTTCCGACCACGAACCGTTCGGCATGGTCCTGCTGGAGGCGATGGCCGCGGGGGTGCCGGTGATCGCGACCGCTGGCGGCGGCGCCGGCGAAGTGGTCGAGGGCGTCGGCATCCTGTTCCCGCTACGTGACGAGAAGGCCCTGGCCGAAGGCCTTGGGCATATGGCGGCGCTCGACCGCGGCCAGCGCGAGGCCTGTGCGCAGCAGATGGAGCAACGCCTGCAGACGCGCTTTTCCGATGGTGCGGTGCGTCGGGAGTTCTGGAGCTTGCCGCTGGTGAAGGCGCTCGTTGCCGAGCGCTGACCGTCGCTTTACCGCGTTGGAGGGACATGACGTGCGCGATTCGAAAGTCTTCTTGCTGGATTGCACATTGCGAGACGGCGGTTACTACAACAACTGGGATTTCGACGCGGATCTGGTTCGCGAATATCTGCAGGCTGTCGCCAGTGCGGGCATCGATTATGTCGAGCTGGGCCTGCGTGGCTTTCCCCGTCACGGTTTCCGCGGCGGATACGCCTACAGCAGCGATGCTTTTCTAGCCAGTCTGCCGCTGGTGCAGGGCGTCTGCTACGGCGTGATGGTCAATGCCAGTGAGTTGGTCCAGCATGCCGAAGGGCCGCTTGCTGCTGCTGCGCTTCTGTTTGCTTGCGCGCAGGAGTCCCCGATCGATCTGGTGCGCATCGCCAGTCATGCCCACGAGTTCCAGGCGGTATTGCCAGCCTGCCGCTGGTTGAAACAGCAGGGCTACCGGGTCGGCATCAACCTGATGCAGATCGCCGAACAGTCTGACGAAACCATCCTGCAATTGGCTGCATCGGCGCAGCAGTTCGGGCTGGACGTGCTCTATTTCGCTGACAGCATGGGCAGCCTTTCGCCCGCCGACGTACGCGCGATCATCGCCCTGCTGCGCCGCGAATGGGACGGCCCGCTGGGGATCCATGCGCATGATAATCGCGCATTGGCCCACGCAAACACGCTCGAAGCCATCGAGGCTGGTGCGACCTGGGTCGACGGCACCGTGCTTGGCATGGGGCGCGGACCGGGCAACGCACGCATCGAATACCTCGCCATGCAGCATGGCAAACGCAATCTCTCGGCGCTTCTGCAACTGGTGTCGAGGCGCTTCCAGCCGATGCAGCAGCGCTACGGCTGGGGCACCAATCCGTATTACTACCTGGCGGGAATGCATGGCATTCATCCCACCTACGTCCAGGAGATGCTGGCCGACTCGCGTTACAGCGATTCGGATCTGCTGGTTGCGATCCAGGCGTTGCGCACCAGCGGTGGCAAAAAGTACAACCCGGACACTCTCGAGGCATCGCGACACTTCTATCATGGTTCTCCCCGGGGAGAGTGGGCTCCGCAGGAGTGGCTGGCCGGTCGGGAGGTGCTGCTGCTCGGCAGCGGTGCCGGCGTGGCCAGGCACCGTGATGCCATCGAGCACTACATCCGCAAGGCCAACCCCGTGGTGCTGGCGCTCAATACGCAGACCGATATCTCTCCTGAGCTGATCCATCTGCGCGCGGCCTGCCATCCGTTACGCCTGATGGCCGATGGTGCCGAGCACGTGCAGCTGCCACAGCCGCTGATCACGCCGGCGAGCATGTTGCCCGAGGATGTGCTGAATTCCTTGAAGGGCAAAGCGCTTCTGGACTTTGGTTTGTCCATCGACAGGCAGGGCTTTGGTTTCCATGCCCGGCACTGTACATTGCCGACGTCGCTGGTGGCGGCCTATGCGCTGGCCATCGCCGCCAGCGGCAAGGCCCGGCGGGTTCTGCTGGCGGGTTTCGACGGCTATCCCGGCGAGGATCCGCGCAATGTCGAGGTCAACGACGTGCTGGAGGCTTATCAGGCTCAGCAGGCAGTGCCCGAACTGCTGGCGGTAACACCGACCCGCTATCAGGTTCCCTGTTCTTCCATCTATGCCCTTTGAGTCATCTATGTCCGCTCAGCTCGATTACGCCGTGATCATTCCCGCTCGCTACCAGTCCAGCCGCTTGCCGGGCAAGCCGCTGGTGGAGCTGAACGGCGTTCCGATGATCGTGCGCACCTACCGGCAGTGCCTGAAGGCCTGCCCGGCAGAGCGAATCTATGTTGCGACCGACGATGAGCGGATTCGCCAGGTATGCGAGGCGCACTCCATTGCCGTGCTGATGACCTCCGGGGACTGCCTGACCGGTACCGACCGTCTCGCCGAATGCGCGCAGCAACTCGATGCGGATGTGTTCATCAACGTGCAGGGTGACGAGCCGGTCTTCAACCCGGACGACCTGCTGCGCATGATCGAGGCCAGCGCCCGATGGCCGGACGAGGTGCTCAACGGATTCTGTGCCATCGAGCAGGAACTGCAGTTCCGTAGTACGAGCACGCCCAAGGTGGTCATGCGTCCCGATGGCCGCCTGCTCTACATGTCTCGCGCGACTATTCCCGGCACCAAGGCGGACGAGTTCATCAAGGCCTGGCGTCAGGTCTGTCTGTACGCCTTCCCGCGTGCCGCGCTCGAGGCCTTTGCCGCCTGCACGAGCAAAACACCGCTGGAGAGTCTGGAGGACATCGAGATACTGCGTTTCCTGGAGCTGGGTTGGGAGGTGCGGATGCTTGAACTGTCGCAGGACTCCATCGCCGTGGACAACCCTGAAGACATCGAGACGGCCGAGGCGGCCATTCGGGCGCGGGGACTGTGATGCTGCGCAATCTCGCCGACTACCGCTGCCTGGTGTTCGATTGCGATGGCGTCGTGTTGGACTCCAACGCAGTGAAGACCCGGGCTTTCCACGAAGTTGCACTGCCGTTCGGGGACAGCGCTGCGCAGGCCTTCGTCGATTATCACCAGGCCAACGGCGGCATATCCCGCTATCGCAAGTTCGAGTATTTCCTGCAGGACATCGTGAGGGCGGAGGACGTTCAGGCATTGCTCCCCGGTCTCCTCGAGCAATACGCTGCCGCCGTTCGCCAGGGATTGCTGGACTGTGCCGTGGCGCCGGGGTTGCAGGCGTTGCGAGCGCAGTTGCCCGATAGCCGTTGGCTGATCGTTTCGGGCGGCGATGAGGCCGAGTTGCGCGACGTGTTTTCCGCTCGCGGCCTGGACCACTTGTTCGATGGCGGCATCTTCGGCAGCCCGACGCCGAAGGACAGCATCCTTGCCCGCGAACTGGCCAGCGGCAATATCGCCGGCCCCGCCCTGTTCCTGGGTGACAGCCGCTTCGATTACCTGTGCGCCAATGAAGCTGGGCTGGATTTCATCTTCCTTGATGCTTGGAGCGAATTCCACGACGCAACCGCCTTCTTCGCTGACAAGTCCGTCACAGTGCGCCGTGATATCCAGGCGTTGCTCGGGATAGAAGAATCCCCATGAAGGTTGTGACTCTGGAGACCGGACCTTCCGGCGAGCGTACCTTGCACCTGCCTTCCGGGCAGGCGCGTCGTCTGCCGTCCTGGCAGCAGCTGCGCAACAGTCGCAGCGGGGCGGTCTTCATCATCGCCTCGGGGCCATCGGTGGCGGAGTTTCCCCTGAAGGATTACGCCCATGTACCGATGATCGCGATGAACGGCTCCATCGCCCGCTTCGAGCAGGAGGGTGTGCATCCGTTCTTCTACCTTTGCGACGATGCCGGTGTGGCCGAGAAGAAAAGCACTGCCGTTGCCAGTGGCATTCACCTGTCGCAATGGGCGGCGCTGGGGATGGAGGCCATGAAGCGGTTGTACGCAAAGGAGCCGCAGGCGCTACAGGCGGAGAGCCTTCTACTGATGGAACGTGTCAATCGTTGGGCGGATGTGCCCCAGCGCTCCGACCGCGCGTTCGCCTGGTCGGCCCGGAAGGACCCGGATTTCGTCATGAACTGGTCCCTGCTCAGCCAGGCTGCCAATCGCCTGGGTTTCAGCCGGAACTTCGGTCGGGGTTACTTCTCTGCTCGCACCATTGCCTATGTCGCCATTCAGTTGGCGTATTACCTGGGTTTCGACAAGGTGTTCCTCGTGGGCGTAGATATGAATTCGTCTCTCGGGCAATTCTACGATCCTGCCGGCGTCCAGGTAAAAAGCCGACTGGACGATGATTTCGACGGGCACATCCTGCCAAATTTCAGCCTGCTGGCCCGGCAGGTCATCGACTCCGGGTTCCAGGTGTTCAATCTTTCCCGCGAGAGCCGCCTGCCCGGCGAGCTGATCCCCAAGGTCAGCCTTGCTCAGGTCCATGAACTGTTGGCCTTGGCAACATCGCAACCATTGTCTCCTGAGGTGGGCAAGCCGGTATGAAGGTCCTGTTCCTGGTCCAGAAAGAACAACGTGCCATCCTCGATCGTCTGTATGAGGGGATCGCCGAGCATTGCGAGTGCGACCTGCGCTGGCTGACCAGTGACGAGCAGGCCAACCTGCGCCGTTACTTCCGCGAGCACGTGGATGTCTCGAAGTACGACCGCATCCTGTTCTTCCTGCGCTTCAAGAAGGAGATGCGCCAGGCTGCCTTCATCCGCAGCGTGCCCAACCTGGTCATCCTCGAACACGACGCCTACCAGAACTACATCCCCTGCAAGTACACCGGGAAATTCAGCGCCCACTACCGTCGCCTGCCGTGGGCACGGGTGATCAGCTCGGGCTTCATGGTCAGCGAGCGGCTGCGTCAGGAGGGCTTCGATGCGCTTTTCGTGCCCAAGGGCTACGACCAGGACCTGCTCCATGACCTGGGGCGCGAGCGCGATATCGAGCTGGCTTTCGTGGGTAGCACCGGCAGCGTTGCCTACAGTGGCCGCAAGGCGTTGCTGGACGAATTGGGCAAGGTGGAAAACCTGCTGGTTACCAAGACCAAGTCGGGCGAGGACTACCTGAACACCCTCAACCGCATTCGCTTCTTCGTCAGCGCGGATGTCGGCATGGGTGAGTACATGATCAAGAACTTCGAAGCCATGGCCTGCGGCTGCGTGTTGCTGGCCTATGACCAGGGCGAGGCAGAGAACCGTGCGCTCGGCTTGCAGGACATGCACAACGTGGTGCTGTACCGCGACGTTGCCCAGCTGCGCAGCAAGCTGCAGATGCTTCGAGAGGACCCGCAACGAGTGGCGCGGATCGCCGAAGCGGGGCGGATGCTGGCGCAGGAGGGTTTCGGTTTCGGGCAGATCGGCGCTCGGATCGTCCAGGCCATGACGCCTCCCCTGCGCGAGCGGCCTCAGCCCGGCATGCTGGAGCGCCTGCGCCTGGCGTTGAGGGTCTGACCCGTGGTCCATCCAATGGCAGCTGCCGAGGGAACCGTGGAATACCCGCTGATTTCAGTACTGGTGCCCTGTTACAACCGAGAGCGCTACATCGAAGAGACGCTGCTGAGCATTCTCGAGCAGGACTATCCGAACTTCGAGTTGATCGTGGTGGACGACGGTTCGCAGGATGCCAGTGTCGAGAGAATCCAGGCACTGCAGCAGCGCTTCGATTTCCAGTTTTACCGTCAGGCCAACCAGGGTGTCAGCGCTGCGCTCAACACGGCTTTGCGCCATGCCCGCGGCGAACTGGTGGCAACGCCGGACTCCGACGACATCATGATGCCGGGCCGCTTGAGCCTTCAGGCCAGCTACATGAAGGCGCACCCCGAGGTCGGCTGCCTCGGTGGGCGTGTCGTCTATATCGATGCTGATGGCAAGCGCCTGAAGGGCGAGCAACGCGATGGCATACGCAGCTACAGTTTCGACGACCTGCTGGGGCATGCCATCGCCATTGGTGCGACCGTGGCGATGTATCGCCGCGAGGCCATCGAGCGGGTCGGAGGCTACGATCCGGTGATTTGTATCCAGGATTTCCAGATGACCCTGAAAATCGCCCATCTGGGCTATCGGGTCGAAGTCCTGCCGGACGTGGTCAGCGGCTATCGCCGTCATGACGGCAACATGTCGAAGACCGCCTACCGGCGTCAGTTCGATTATGACTGCATGACGGTCGCTCCCTACCGTGACCATCCGGCGTATCTCGCGGGCATGACCTGCATCGTCAACAAGGCGCTCAAGCAGTCCGTCGTCGGGGACAAGGCTTATGCCTGGTCGCTGTTGCTGCAATTGCCGCCTTGGCGGTGGAATCGCGTCACCTGGCGGAGGATTCGCCACTTGTTGTTCAAGTTCGGGTAAGAAGAAGTTTTCCGATGAAGGATGTGATTGCGCACGCCTGGAGTGCCTGGTGCCCGCGTCTGACGCCGATGGGGGCGAGCCAGCGACGGGGTAGCCGAATCGCCGAGGCGATGCTTGGAGTCGGAGTGCTCTGGAGCATCGGCGGCGTGATGCTGACGCCGACCATGAAGTTCTACTCGCAGATGGTCATCCTGTTCGTCTACCTGCCGTCGCTGTGGCTGTGCATTGCCCGCCGACGGGAGCTCGGGCATCTGTTTCGGGCCCACAAGGAAATGTGGGTGCTGCTGGCGCTGTTCGGCTGGGCGGTCCTGTCGCTGCTCTGGTCCAGGGGGGGCGGAAATCCCCTGGGCTCATTCAAGGAGGCGGCGCTGTTCATGCTGCTTATCCAGGGCTGGGTGCTCTGGGGGCGCGCGGATGAGCGTCGGCTGCGCCTGGCCATGCTCTCGCTGGTACTGGTGATCGGCTGCTATAGCGTTGCCGCTTTGGTCCTGAAGCCAGGATATGGCAGCGGCCGCCTGAGCGGATTCGGCGGATTCCTCGACAACCCCAATGCGGCGGCCTATTCGATCGCCTTCGTCACGGTGATGTGCGTGCCCTTATTGCCACGCAGGGGCTGGCAGCAATTGCCCTGGGTGATCCTGCTGGCCGTTTCGCTGATCTACGTGGCGTTATGTGGGAGCCGGGGGGCGCTTCTGGCCCTGATGGTCACCGCGATCTTCAGCCTGAGCCTGGTGCCAGGCCGGATCGCCAAGCTGCTGCCCTTCTTGCTGTTGCTGGGGGGCGCGATCCTCTTCGTGGTCGAACCGGGGTTGCTGGCCCGCGGCGATGCCCAGCGCTTCGATCTGCTGCGCAATGCCTGGCCGCAGATACAGGAGCATCTCTGGACCGGGGTAGGGCTGGGAGCTGACTATTCGGTGTCCAGTGGCCGTAGCGTCTACCGCAACGGGGCGCACAACTTCCTGGTGCACACTGCCCTCCAGTTCGGCGTTCCGGCGCTGCTGGTGTTCCTGCTGCTGTGGGGCATGATCGGCCTCCATGCCTGGCGTTGCCGGACGCGTGCGCTGGGGCTGTCGGTGATGTTGCTCTGGGTATTCTCCAGCGTGGCCATGCAGTTCGACGTCTTCAGCCTGTGGGAGCGTACGCGCGCCATGTGGCTGATGCCCTGGGTGGTGATCCTGCTGGGGCTGTGCCTGGAGCGCTGGCCGCAGGAACGGCCGGCGGTCATGGGGCCGAGCTGAGGATCTGCTTGAGCTCCGGCAGGCTCCAGCGCACCGGGCTGCGCGCGAGGTAGGCCTTCGACAGGCTGTCGGTGTTGCCCTCCAGCAGCCACTGGCGGTCGTTGGCATAACGCAGCATATGGGCGAAGTTGCGCTTGCGTTGCAGACGGGACAGCGCCCGGCGCTGCTTCTTCATGTCGGCGAGGTCGATCAGGCCCAGCCTGCCTTCGGGCGTCCTCACCACGTTGCCCAGGTGCAGCGAGCGGAAGTACACGCCCTGGTCGTGCAGTTCGGCGATCAGGGTGCCCAGTTGTGCTGCCAGTTGCGTATCACCCTCGCCGGCGGCAATGACCTGGCGCAGCGTATCGCCCGGCAGCGGCCGGTAGTGCACGGCGTCGCGGGCGATATCGGCGATGCGATAGACCGCGATGATCTCGGGGCAGGGTACCGCCAGGCGCTGCAGCGTTCGGGTGTTGTCGGCGAACCGCTGCGCGTAGGGATAGAGCGCCGCCGAGGAAATCAGGCGCTTGCGCCGGAACAGTTTCAGGAAGTTGCCATCGGCCAGCCGCAGGACCTTGTCGCCGTGCTTGTCGGCTTCCAGCACCTGGGCGCCGGCGCGCAGCGATTCGTAGGCGGGGAGGGCAAGGTGTTGCATGGCGAGGTCCTGTTCGAGAGCCGGCTATAGTAGCCCAGCCGCCGGGCAAACGAGAGCGCTGTGTTATAATCTGCGCCCTTTTAAGCGTGCGATCCTTCCATGGCCGGTAACGAACCCCAGGCGCCTTCGAGCCTGAAGATCTACTTCCGACTGCTCTCCTACGTGCGCCCGTACGTGGGGATGTTCCTGCTCAGCATCGTCGGTTTCCTGATCTTTGCCGCTACCCAGCCCATGCTGGCGGGCATCCTCAAGTATTTCGTCGACGGCCTGGCCCATCCGGACGCCAAGCTGTTCCCCACTGCCCCCTGGGCCTGGTTGCGCGACCTGCAGTTGTTGTACGCCGTGCCGCTGCTGGTGGTGCTGATCGCGGTCTGGCAGGGTGTCGGCTCGTTCCTGGGCAACTACTTCATCGCCAAGGTCTCCCTGGGCCTGGTGCAGGACCTGCGCATCGCGCTGTTCAACAACCTGCTGACGCTGCCCAACCGCTATTTCGACAGTCACAACTCCGGGCACCTGATCTCGCGCATCACCTTCAACGTCACCATGGTCACCGGTGCTGCCACCGATGCGATCAAGGTGGTGATCCGTGAAGGCATGACCGTGGTCTTCCTGTTCCTCTCGCTGCTGTACATGAACTGGAAGCTGACCCTGGTGATGCTGGCGATCCTGCCGGTCATCGCCTTGATGGTGACCAGTGCCAGCCGCAAGTTCCGCAAGCAGAGCAAGAAGATCCAGGTGGCCATGGGCGACGTGACCCATGTGTCTTCCGAGACCATCCAGGGTTACCGCGTGGTTCGCAGTTTCGGTGGCGAGGCTTATGAGCGCCAGCGCTTCCAGAACGTGACCGACGAGAACACCAGCAAGAATCTGCGCATGAACAAGACCTCGGCGATCTACACGCCGATGCTGCAACTGGTGATCTACAGCGCCATGGCCGTGCTGCTGTACCTGGTGCTGCTGCTGCGCGGCGACGCCACCGTCGGCGACCTGGTGGCCTACATCTCCATGGCCGGCCTGCTGCCCAAGCCGATCCGCCAGCTCTCCGAAGTCAGCTCGACCATCCAGAAGGGCGTGGCCGGCGCCGAGAGTATCTTCGAGCAGCTCGACGAGCAGCCCGAAGTGGACCACGGCACCGTCGAGCGCGAGCGCGTGACAGGCCGCCTGGAAGTGAAGAACCTCAGCTTCACCTACCCGGGCACCGAGAAACAGGTGCTCAAGGACCTGAACTTCAGCGTCGAGCCGGGCCAGATGGTGGCGCTGGTCGGCCGCTCCGGCAGCGGCAAGTCGACCCTGGCCAACCTGATTCCGCGCTTCTACGACCACAGCGACGGGCAGATCCTGCTCGATGGCGTGGATGTCGAAGACTACAAGCTGACCAACCTGCGCAAGCACATCTCGCTGGTGACCCAGCAGGTCAACCTGTTCAACGACAGCGTGCTGAACAACATCGCCTACGGCGACCTGGCCAGCAAACCGCGCGAAGCGGTGGAAAAGGCCGCCGACGATGCCTTCGCCCGCGAGTTCATCGACCGTCTGCCCGAAGGTTTCGAGACCGAAGTCGGCGAGAACGGCGTGATGCTCTCCGGCGGCCAGCGTCAGCGCCTGGCGATTGCCCGCGCGCTGCTCAAGGATGCACCGGTGCTGATCCTCGACGAGGCTACCTCGGCGCTGGACACCGAGTCCGAGCGTCACATCCAGGCCGCTCTGGAGAAGGTGATGGAAGGCCGCACCACCCTGGTGATCGCGCACCGCCTGAGCACCATCGAGGCGGCGGACCTGATCCTGGTGATGGACCAGGGGCACATCGTCGAGCGCGGCAGCCACGAACAACTGATCGCGCAGAATGGCTACTACGCCCGTCTGCATGCGCGGCAGTTCGCCGACGAGCCGGCCGAGGCAGGTTCCAGTGCCGAGCAGTCGGTTTGATGTTCCTGACATGCTGAACCGACTGCGCCTTTTCCGCGAACGCGGCTGGACGCCCATTGCGGTGACTGACTATGCTGCCGCCTGGCAGGCCTTCGGCGGCAGCGTCGCCACCCATCCCGACGTGGTCGAGCGCCTCGCGGGTCTTGCCGGTATCCCGGTGCGCTACCTCGGCTGGTTCGAGGGCGACGAGCTGCGCGCCGCCGTGCCGACCTGGGGGCGCAATCTGGCGCTGTCCAAGGACGTGCTCAAGCGCGAGGGCAAGAAGGCGCTGTTCGACCTGGGCAATGCCGAGATCATCCTGCCCATCGCCGAAGGTGCGCGAATCGAGCTGCGGCACCGGGTTCGCTACCTCTCCGAGCTGAACCGCGAGCAGGTCAGCGACGCCCGCGAGCAGTCCGAGCAACTGGCGATGAACCGCGCGCCGGCCGATTTCTCCAAGAAGTTCCGCTACAACCAGCGCCGCGAGCAGCGCCTGCTGGAAGAGGCGGGGGGCGTGCTGCAGCCCATGAGCGAGCTGAGCCCCGAGGAGCAGGCGCGCATCTATGCCGACCTGTTCCAGCGCCGCTGGGACTTCGAGGTGCCGGGCAAGGCGCGGCTGGCGGAAGTCTTCGGCCTGATGCGCGAATTCATGCGCGGCTCCCTGGTGCGCCTGGACGGCGAGCCGGTGGCGATCCAGATTCTCTACCGGGTCGAGGCGCCGAAGTGGATCAGCGTGGAATACATCAACGGTGGCGTCGCCCCGGAAAATCGCGACTTCAGTCCTGGCAGCGTGCTCAGCTTCGTCAACACGCAGGAGGCCTGGGCCGACGCCGAGGCGCTGGGCAAGCCATTGCGTTATTCCTTCGGCCGCGCCGACCGCGAGTACAAGGACCGTTGGTGCCACCGCGTGCCGGTATTCCAGGTCTGACTTCAGGCTCTTCGTAGGAGCGAGCTTGCTCGCGAACAGCCCCGCCGCGACGATGGGTTCGCGAGCAAGCTCGCCCCTACAGCTCCAGCCGACTTGACGGAGAACCACCATGAGCGCCCGCAAGCAGCAACTGCTCAAACAGCACCGCCGCAAGAAGCGCGCGGTCCTGCTCATTGCCCTGCTGGCGCTGATCCTGCTCGGCATCCTCGCGCCCTGGTGGAGTGTGCCGCTGGCGGTGATCCTCGGTTGGGTCGCCCACGAAGCCTGGTTCGCCGACCACCTGTTCTACTCGCCGCGTGACGACTACCGCTACGACTTCCCGCAAGGCACTGTTGCCCTGCCGGCGTCCTTCGGCCCGCACGGCCTGCACATTGCCGATGGCGCGTTGCCGGCGGATGCGGAGACCCTGGTGCTGGAAATCGACCTCAAGGCCTCGCTGCTTGGCCGCTGGCTCGACCCGCAGGTGCTGATCGACGGCGTCGACAGCGACCGCCAGGACTTCGAACGCGGCGTCAGCGGCAAGCGCTACATCAACCTCTCCGGCCAGGGCGACGCCCTGCGCGCCGGCCATCTGCGCCTCCGCGGTCGTCATTGCCGCCTGGCGCAGCAGGGCGTGCTGCATGCCTTCCACAATCCCGATTACGCCCGCCAGCGCCTGCTGATCGTCGCGCCCCACGCGGATGACGCCGAACTGGCCGCCTTCGGTCAGTACAGCCGCTGCCCGGAGGCCTGGATCGTCACCCTGACCCAGGGCGAAATCGAGGCCGAGCACTACCAGCGCCTGGGCCTGGACACGGCCGCCGCCGCGCGCCTAAAGGGCCGCCTGCGTACCTGGGACAGCATTGCCGCGCCGCTCTGGGGAGGTGTGCCCGCCGAGCGCTGCCTGCAACTGGGCTACTACTGCCTGCAACTGCCGGCGATGGCCGCTGAGCCGAGCCAGGCCTTCGGCTCGCGGGAATCCGGTGAAAGCGATGTGCGCAGCGCGCGCGGCTTCAACGCGCTGCCGTTGCCCGCCGACCGTGACGGCGCGCCGACCTGGTTGAACCTGGTGGCCGACCTCGTCGCGCTGATCGAGCATGTCCGCCCCGACGTCATCCTCACCGCCCATCCGGAACTGGACCCCCACTCCGACCACGTCCACGCCACCCGCGCCGTGCTGGAAGCCCTCGGCCGCAGCAGCTGGAAGCCGCAGACCCTGCTGCTCTACGCCAACCACCTGCACGACAACGACCGCTGGCCCATGGGGCCGGCCGACGGCGGCATCGCCCTGCCACCTTGTATCGAAGCATTACCGGCCGATCCGCTGTGGAGCCCGGTGCTCGACGCGGCCACCCGCATCGACAAGGCCCAGGCCTTGGCCCTGCAGCACGACCTGCAGACCCCGCTCACCGGCAAGAAGCGCCTGCGTCGCCTGATCCAGCGCCTGCTCGCCGGGCGCCAGTGGCCGGTGACCGGCGAGGACGAGTTCTTCCGCAAGGCGGTGCGCCGCCACGAGCTGTTCTGGGTGCGCAAGCTCCCTTGAGCGAGGCGGTGACCGCCCGGTGCCCGACGCAAGTCGCACTGGGCGGCTATGGTATTATCCGCGGCGATTTCGACCTGCGGAGTTCCCATGAAACTGACCATGCCCCGATTCGATCAGGCCCCCGTGCTGGTGGTAGGCGACGTGATGCTCGACCGCTACTGGCACGGCGCGACCTCGCGCATCTCGCCCGAGGCGCCGGTGCCCGTGGTGCGGGTCGAGCAGCATGAGGACCGTCCCGGTGGCGCCGCCAACGTCGCGCTGAACCTTGCCGCCCTTGGCGCCCCGGCCTTCCTGGTTGGGGTCACCGGCGTCGACGAGGCCGCCGACAGCCTGAGCGACAGCCTGCAGGCAGTGGGCGTGACCACCCGCTTCCAGCGCATCGCCGGCCAGCCGACCATCGTCAAGCTGCGGGTCATGAGCCGCCACCAGCAACTGCTGCGCGTGGACTTCGAGGAAGCCTTCCGCACTGACGCCGTGGCCCTGTCCGCCGACGTCGAGGCGCTGCTGGATAACGTCCGCGTGCTGGTGCTCTCCGACTACGGCAAGGGCGCGCTGAAGAACCACCAGCAACTGATCCAGGCGGCCCGCCAGCGCAACATCCCGGTGCTGGCCGACCCCAAGGGCAAGGACTTCGCCATCTACCGTGGCGCCAGCCTGATCACCCCGAACCTCTCCGAATTCGAAGCCATCGTCGGCCGCTGCGCCGACGAGGCCGAGCTGGTCGCCAAGGGCCAGCAACTGATGACCGAGCTGGAGCTCGGCGCCCTGCTGGTCACCCGTGGCGAGCACGGCATGACCCTGCTGCGCCCCGGCCACAACGCCCTGCACCTGCCGGCCCGTGCCCGTGAAGTGTTCGACGTCACCGGCGCCGGCGACACCGTGATTTCCACCCTGGCCGGTGCCCTGGCCGCGGGTGAGGATCTGCCCCAGGCCGTGGCCCTGGCCAACCTGGCCGCGGGCATCGTGGTCGGCAAGCTCGGCACCGCCGCCATCAGCGCCCCGGAACTGCGCCGCGCCGTGCAGCGCGAGCAGGGCTCCGAGCGTGGCGTGCTGAGCCTCGACCAGCTGCTGCTGGCCATCGAGGACGCCCGCGCCCACGGCGAGAAGATCGTCTTCACCAACGGCTGCTTCGACATCCTCCATGCCGGCCACGTGACCTACCTGGAGCAGGCCCGTGCCCAGGGCGACCGCCTGATCGTCGCGGTCAACGACGACGGCTCGGTGACCCGCCTGAAAGGCTCGGGCCGCCCGATCAATAGCGTCGACCGGCGGATGGCCGTACTGGCCGGCCTCGGCGCGGTGGACTGGGTCGTCAGCTTCGGCGAAGACACCCCCGAGCGCCTGCTCAGCGAAGTTCGCCCGGACGTGCTGGTGAAGGGCGGTGACTACGGCGTGGATCAGGTGGTGGGCGCTGACATCGTCAAGGCATACGGTGGCGACGTCCGTGTGCTGGGTCTGGTGGAGAACAGCTCTACCACCGCCATCGTCGAGAAGATCCTGCACCAGGGCTGATCCTTTCCGTTTTTTGTAGGAGCGAGCTTGCTCGCGAACAAACCCCGCTGCGGACTCGTTCGCGAGCAAGCTCGCTCCTACAGATTTCCCTTGCCACTCGCCTTCGCGCGGACCTCCCACTGACCGCTCTGCCAGCGACCGACGGCAAAGCGGTCATGGTTCCCCCGTCGATTCCCGGCGCATGATCGATGGCATCCACCCTCCGCGGAGCGAGATGCCATGACCACCGATGTGCAGGGCCGCGCCCTGGCCGTGCTGAACCGCGTCGCCCAGGCCGACTGGCCGGATCGCCTGAAGCTGCGCAAACCCTTCGAGAAACTGCTCTACAGCGGCAGCCGTACGGGCTTTCGGATGGTCAGCGAGCGCGCCGCCAAGCAGGCCAAGACGCCGCGCAGGGTTGATCCGGACGGGCTGTTCGACCTGTCACTGTCCGACGAGCAGCAGATGCTGGTGGAAATGCTCGAAGGCTTCGCCGCCGAAGTGTTGCGCCCCGCCGCCCACGACGCGGATGCCAAGGCCAGCCTCAGCCTGGAGCTGCTCGCCCAGGCGCAGGAGCTGGGCCTGACTCACTACGGCGTCAGCGAAGTGCACGGCGGCATGGCCGGCGAGCGCACCGTGGTGACCAATGCGCTGATTGGCGAATCCCTCGCCCGAGGCGACCTGAGCCTGGCCGCTGCGCTGCTGGTGCCGCTGTCGGCGGCCAACTGCATTCGTCGCTGGGCGTCGGCCGAACAGCAGTCGCGCTGGCTGCCGGCCTTCGTTGCGGAGGACGCGGCGCCGCTGATTGCCATCGCGGTGACCGAGCCGCAATTGCTGGCCAATCCGCAACGCTTGTCCACCAAGGCGCGCAAGCGTGGTTCGACTTACACGCTGTCCGGCGAGAAATGCCTGGTCCTGCGCGGTGTGGACGCGCAGAAGCTGATCGTCGCCGCCGATGCCGGCGACGGCCCGGCGCTGTTCCTGGTCGATACCCGCGCCAAGGGCGTCGAGGTGCGCGCCGAGCCGGCCATGGGCCTGAAAGCCACTGGCACGGCGCGGGTGCGCTTCAAGAGCGTGAAGGTGCCGGCCGAACAGCGGCTGGCGGCGGAGCGCTTCGACTACCAGGCCTTCCTCGACTCCACCGCCCTGGCCTGGTGTGCGTTGGCGGTCGGCACCGGCCAGGCCGCGCTGGACTATGTGATCACCTACTGCAACGAGCGCGAGGCGTTCGGCGAGCCGATCAGCCATCGCCAGGGCGTGGCCTTCATGGTCGCGGACATCGCCATCGAGCTGGACGCCATGCGCCTGATGCTCTGGCGCGCCTGCGCGCTGGCCGAACGCGGCCAGGCGTTCCACCGCGAAGCCTATCTCGCGAAGCTGCTCTGTGCGGAGAAGGCCATGAAGATCGGCACCGACGTCGTGCAACTGCTTGGCGGCCACGGTTTCACCCAGGAACACCCGGCCGAGCGCTGGTACCGCGACCTGCGCGCGGTCAGTCTGATGGCCGGCGGCCTGCATCTGTAGGAGTTATCCATGTATCTCGAAACACCGAAGAAATTCCGTACCCTGCAGAACCAGGCCCGCCAGGTCGCCGAAAGCTACCTGCGACCGATTTCCCGCAAGTACGACAAGGCCGAGCACGCCTATCCCAAGGAGCTGGACCTGCTGGCCGCGCTGCTGGACGGCATGAATGCCGGTTCGCCGGACGCCGTCGGCGCCACTTCCGCCAGCAAGCGCAAGGCAGGCGCGGAGGAGGGCGTGAAGAACGGCGGCAACCTCTCCGCCTGCCTGGGCGTGATGGAAATGTGCTGGGGCGACACTGGCCTGCTGCTGGCCATGCCGCGCCAAGGGCTGGGCAACGCCGCCATCGCCGCGGTGGCCAACGAGGAGCAGCTCAAGCGCTTCTCCGGCACCTGGGCGGCCATGGCCATCACCGAGCCGGGCTGCGGTTCCGATTCGGCGGCGATCCGTACCACCGCCACCCGGGATGGTGACTATTACGTGCTCAATGGCGAGAAGATCTTCGTCACCTCCGGTGCCCGCGCCGACGCGGTAGTGGTCTGGGCGACCCTGGACAAGAGCCTGGGCCGCGCGGCGATCAAGTCCTTCGTGGTGGAGAAGGGCACGCCGGGCATGACCGTCACCCGCCTGGAGAAGAAGCTCGGCATCAAGGCGTCGGACACGGCGTCGATCAGCTTCAGCGACTGCCGCGTGCCGGCGGCGAACCTGCTGGGCAATGCCGAGATCGACGTGCAGAAGGGCTTCGCCGGGGTGATGGAAACCTTCGACAACACCCGTCCGCTGGTGGCGGCCATGGCCATTGGCGTGGCCAAGGCCTCGCTGGATCGCACCCGCGAGCTACTGAAGAAAGCAGGATGCCGCTTCGACTATCGCCAGCCGCTGCTGACCGCCAGCCACGCAGAAGCCACGTTGTATCGCCTGGAAGCCGAATGGGAAGCCGCGCGCCTGCTGACCCTGAAGGCCGCATGGATGGCCGACAACCGTTTGCCCAACTCCAAGGAGGCCTCCATCGCCAAGGCCAAGGCCGGGCGGGTGGCCAACGAGGTGACGCTCAAGTGCGTGGAGCTGGCGGGAGCGTTGGGTTACGGTGAGGAAGAGTTGCTGGAGAAATGGGCGCGGGATTCGAAGATTCTCGACATCTTCGAGGGCACCCAGCAGATCCAGTTGCTGATCGTGGCGCGGCGGCTGCTGGGCAAGAGTTCGAGCCAGCTGAAGTGAGGAGGGGCGCTTTTCTGTAGGAGCGAGCCCAGCCGCCGGGCCGGTTCAGATCGGTGGAGTCAGGCCGTGCGCCGCCCGCTGCCGGCATTGCCGGCGGCGGGCGGCCACTGCTCCATCCATTCGCGGAATCGGATGCGCTCTTCGCGCACCAGCCAGCCGTCCTGCTCGGCGAAACTTTCCGACAGCCACAGGCCACGGGTGCCGGCCTTGCACAGCTCGCCCTTGTTCAGGGTGTAGAGCTCGCCGGTGGGCCGGCCATGCTCCAGCGGCAGCAGGTAGAGATCCGGACGCCGACGGTCGAGGCGCGCCACCAGCGGGCCGCTTTCGAGTTTTTCGTCGACGTGGAACAGGCTGACGTCGCGGGCGTCCTTGGGCAATTCCATGCGCAGGTCATAGACCAGCTGCAGCGACGCGGTCGGCAGGTGCACGTAGGCCTGCGGACGCTCCAGCAGGCGCAGGGAGCCGGCCTGCACCGGACGCGAGGCGCCGGACAGCGGGGTCAGGGAGAAGTGGCTGTCTTCGCGGTAGCGCAGGGCGCCTTCATAGGGCGTCGGCAGCCAGGTGTCGCCGAAGCGCCCGCCGAGCCAACCGTCGGCGGTTTCCACCAGGCATTCCTCGGCCACTTCCTGGATCGCGGTGAGCAGTGGCAGGTTCAGTTCGTGGGCCGGCACGTAACCGGAAATCAGCTTGAGCACGGTGTCGCCACGGTCCAGGCGGCGCTGGCGCACCAGAATCCAGTGGTCGCGGCCCTGGAAGTTCAGGGTCAGGCGCACCGAGACCCCCAGATTCGCCAGCTCGGCGACGAAGCGCCCGCTGTCGTTAATCTGGATGGGACGGCGGCGTTCCAGCACCTGGGCGAAGTTCAGGGGCTTGCCGAGGGTCTGGTAGGCGAGGCTGTCCGTGCCGGCTTCCACCAGCAGGGGCAGGGTCTTGAAGGCGGTCGGGTCCTTGCGGGCGAGCGTACGGGGCATAGGGGGGGTCCTTCTCGTACAGGGCGCCGGGTTGCGCTGGCGCGTCCCTCTCCAGTTGACCAACTGGCGGGCGACGCCGACGCGAACGCTGACCGCCTGCTGGAGACGGTCCGGCCGATCGTTCATTACAGGGTCGCTACAACCTGGACAGCCTGACACCGATCCTGGTGTCATCGAAAATCAAAAGGATTTCCGGGTTTTTCCCTGAAAGGCTTGGTGATTCCGAGGCTTTTGCGTGGGAATCGCCGGTTGGCGACAGTTTCTGTGTCCCCAAGAGTATCCGGGGGAATCTGAGCATGGCACAGGAATAGGTCGTCCACATGACCGCTGATCAGCGGTCGAGCACCTCGGCGGCGATGCTCACGTTATGCGCGAGGTGTAGCGGATTGATGGTCCCGACGATGGCGCTGGCCACTCCCGGATGTCCCAGCACCAGCTCGAAACTGGCGCGCACCGGATCGACGCCGGGGGCGAGGGCGGCATGGCCGCTGGCCAGCGCCTTCTTGATCAGGATGCCACGGCCATGGGCCTGGGCGTGGTCGATCACGGCCTTTTCCGCCTGCTCCTTGAGGTTGTAGGTCACCATCGCGCAATCGCCGCGTTCCAGGGCCAGGAGGCCGCCATCGACGGTCTTGCCGGAGAAGCCGAAACCACGGATCAGGCCGTCTGCCTTGAGACGCTCCAGGGTCGCGTAGACCTCGGTGCCTTGCAGGATGTCCAGGTCGTTGCCATCCGAGTGCACCAGCACCAGGTCGATGTAGTCGGTCTCCAGGCGCCGTAGGCTGCGCTCCACCGAGCGACGGGTGTGGGCGGCGCTGAAGTCGAACAGCGACTGGCCATCGACGAATTCCTCGCCGGTCTTGCTGACGATCACCCATTGATCGCGCTGGCCGCGCAGCAACGGGCCAAGGCGTTCCTCGCTGTGGCCATAGGCCGGCGCGGTGTCGATCAGGTTGATACCGAGGTCGCGGGCCAGCGCGATCAGGTCGGCGGCCTCGCGGTCATCGGGGATGCGGAAGCCGTTGGGGTATTTCACGCCCTGGTCGCGGCCCAGTTTCACGGTGCCCAGGCCCAGCGGCGAGACTGTGAGGCCCGTGCTGCCCAGCGGGCGGTGCAGGTGGTGCAGGGTCTTCATCCGAGCAGTTCCTCCCACACCGGACGGGCCATGGCCGGGCGCGGCAGCTCGGGCAGCGCGGCGCTCGCCTTTGGGCGGATGCCGTGCTTTTCCAGGGATTCCAGCACGCGATCGGCGAAGTTCGGCGCCAGGGCCAGCTTGGTTGGCCAGCCGACCAGCAGCGTGCCATCTTCGGCGAGGAAGGCGCTGTCCGGGCGCAGCAGGTTGTTCTGTGCGGGCTCAGCGCGGTCCACGCGCAGGGTGGCCCAGCGCGCGACGGAGAGGTCGATCCAGGGCACCAGCTTGCGCAGCTCGTGCTGGGCCTCGGCGATCTGCTCGGCCTCGTTGCGGGCCACGCCCGCGGCTTCGGCGATGTCGCCGCCCAGGTACCAGACCCAGTCGCCATTGCTCAGCGGATGGGTGGTGACGGTGACGCGAGGCTTGGGACCGCCGCCCACGCAATGGGCATACAGGGGTTTGAGGGTCGGTGCGGTAACCAGCACCATGTGCAGCGGGCGGCGCTGCATCTCCGGGCGCTCCACGCCCAGTTCACGCAGCAGGGCCTCGTTGCCGGCGCCGGCGCTGAGCACCACGCGCTGGGCGCGGATTTCGCGACCATCCACGCGCAGGCCGACCAGTTTGTCGCCCTCGCGCAGCGGCTCGATGCGCTCGCCGGCCAGCAGGCTGTCGCCGGCCAGTTCGGCGAGGCGGGCGATCAGGCTGGGCACGTCCAGCACCAGTTCGGTGAGGCGATAGGCCTTGCCCTTGAAGGCCTTGTCCTGCAGCGCTGGCGGCAGCTCGGCGCCTTTCACCTGGGCCACGCGGCTGCGCACCGCCTTGCTGGCGAAGAAGCTGGTGAGGTTGCCGGCCAGGCCACCGGGCGACCACAGGTAGTGGGCGTCGGAGAGCACGCGCACGCCGCGCAGGTCCACCTCGCCGGTGCCGGCCAGGCAGTCGCGCCACAGCGCCGGCATGTCGGCGATGGCTTCCGAGGCGCCGGTCAGCGCGCCGTGCAGGGCGTACTTGGTGCCGCCATGAATGATCCCTTGCGAGCGCATGCTCTGCACGCCGCCCAGCGCGGTGTTTTCCACCAGCACGGTGGAAAAGCCGGCGCGCCGCAGGCGAGCGTTGAGCCAGAGACCGGCGATGCCGCCGCCGACGATGAGGATGTCGGTGCTCAGGGATTCGGACATGAAAGCGCCTCGAGGGGAAAACGAAGCGCGCAGTATAACGCTTGAGGGCGGCGGCAAACGCCCGTTGGCTCAGGCTGCTTTTGTAGGAGCGAGCCTGCTCGCGAACCAGCCCCCGCAGCGGAAGGCGTTCGCGAGCAAGCTCGCTCCTACAGAATGCCGAGGGCGCCGCATCAGTGGCCCGCGTTGCCGGAGAACAACTGGATCACCACGACCCCGCTGACGATCAGCCCCATGCCTAGCAGCGCGGCGGTATCGAGCTTCTGCTGGTAGAGCACCAGGGCTGCAATGCTGACCAGCACGATGCCCAGGCCCGCCCAGATGGCGTAGGCGATGCCCACCGGGATGCTGCGCACCACGATCGTCAGCATCCAGAAGGAGATGGCGTAGCCGACGATCACCAGCAGCAGCGGCAGGGGAGTGGACAGACCCTTCACCGACTTCAGCGAGGCGGTGGCGATGACTTCGGCGACGATGGCGATGGCGAGGTAGAGATAGCCGGGCATGACAGGTCCTCCCCTGAAGCGACGCGCCGCGGTGTGCGGCGCGTGGGTTGTGTTCGGTCTGGTGGGCATTCTAGTCATTCGGATGATGGGATAAAGTCATTACCTATCTGTATTGGAGATGGGTGACGGAGATAGGCCATGCAGTGGAACCTCGACCAGTTGCGACTCTTCGTCAGCGTCGCCGATCAATCTTCCTTTTCGGCGGCGGCGCGGCAGCTCAAGCGCGTGCAGTCGGCGGTGAGTTCGTCCATCGCGCTGCTGGAAAGCGACCTGGGTGTGACCCTGTTCGACCGCAGCAGCGGCCGCCAGCCGGTGCTGACCGCCGAGGGCCGGGCGCTGCTGGATGAGGCGCGGGAAGTGCTGCGCCAGTGCGAGCGGCTGGAGAGCCGCGCACTGTCGCTGGTTCGCGGTACCGAGCCGTTGCTGCGGCTGGCGCAGGACGAGGCGATGCCCTACCAGCCGGTGCTCTCCGGGTTGCAGGCGCTGGCGCAGGAATTCCCCACCCTGGAAGTGCAGCTGGCCAGCGGCGCCCAGGGCGATGTGGCGCGCAAGCTGCTGGAGCGGCGCGCGGACCTTGGCCTGCTGTTCCACCATGAGGGCATGCCGGAAGCGCTGGAGCGGCAGCGACTGGGCACCATCGAGATGGTCACGGTGTGCGGCGCCGGACATGAACTGGCGAAGCTGGATTATGCCGACCGCCGCGAACTGGCCCGCCATCGCCAATTGCTGATGGCGCCGCAGGACAGCCATTACCCCGGCGGCGAGCAGATCAGTCCGCTGGTGTGGCGCGCCGACAGCTTCTATGCGATGGCCGAACTGCTGATGCGCGACCTCGGCTGGGCCTGGCTGCCGACCCACGTGGCGCAGTACCCGGCCTACCAGCCGCTGCTGGTGGAACTGGCCAGCGACTGGACACCGCCGCCGCTGGTGGTGGAACTGGTCTGGCGCCGCGACGAGCCGCTGGGGCCGGCGGCGAACTGGCTGGGGGAGTGCTTCGCCAGGCACCTCGCCTCGCCGGTGTGATGCCACCCTCTTGTTGTAGGCGGGAAATGCTCTTCGTAGGAGCGAGCTTGCTCGCGAACAGGAGCCAATGGTTGCTCCGGGCATCAAGCGGTTCGCGAGCAAGCTCGCTCCTACAGAAACGGCGCTCCATTCAGGATTGTGCGGCGACCAAGCCCACGAATTTGCTACTCTCCGCCGCCATGAACCGGACCCTCTATACCCTGCTGTTCCACCTGGGCCTGCCGCTGGTCGCGCTGCGCCTGTTCCTGCGTTCGCGCAAGGCGCCGGCCTATGCCCGGCGCATCGGCGAGCGTTTCGCCATCGGCCTGCCGGCGCTCAAGCCCGGCGGCATCTGGGTGCACGCGGTGTCGGTGGGCGAGAGCATCGCCGCCGCGCCGATGATCCGCGCGCTGATGCAGCGCCACCCCGGCCTGCCGATCACCGTCACCTGCATGACGCCCACCGGCTCCGAGCGCATCCGCGCGATGTTCGGCGACCAGGTGCAGCACTGCTATCTGCCCTACGACCTGCCCTGGGCGGCGGCGCGTTTCCTCGACCGTGCGCGGCCGGTGCTGGGCGTGATCATGGAAACCGAACTGTGGCCCAACCACATCCACCAGTGCGCCAAGCGTGGCATTCCGGTAGCGCTGGCCAATGCGCGGCTGTCCGAGCGTTCGGCGCGGGGCTATGCGCGCTTTGACGGGCTGACCCGGCCGATGCTCGAAGACATGAGCTGGATCGCCGTGCAGACCGAGGCCGAGGCCGAGCGCTTCCGCCAGCTGGGCGCGCGCCCGGACTGCGTGAGCGTGACCGGTTCGATCAAGTTCGACCTGACCATCGATCCCGAACTGCTGGCCCGCGCCCATGAGCTGCGCGGCCAGTGGCAGGCGCAGCAGCGGCCGGTGTGGATCGCCGCCAGCACCCATGGCGGCGAAGACGAGATCGTCCTGGCCGCCCATCGCCAGTTGCTGGAGAAGCATCCGGATGCGCTGCTGATCCTGGTGCCGCGTCATCCGGAGCGTTTCAACCCGATGTTCGAGCTGTGCCAGCGCGAGGGCTTCAGCACGCAGCGGCGCTCCACCGGCGAACGGGTGGCGGCGCAGACCCTGGTATTGCTCGGCGACACCATGGGCGAGTTGCTGTTCCTCTATGCCCTGGCCGATGTCGCCTTCGTCGGCGGCAGTCTGGTGCCCAATGGCGGACACAACCTGCTGGAGCCGGCGGCGCTGGGCAAGCCCGTGCTGTCCGGCCCGCACCTGTTCAACTTCCTGGAGATCGCCGCGCAACTGCGCGAGGTCGGGGCGCTGCGCGAAGTGGTCGATGCGCCTTCGCTGGCGGTGGCCGTGGCCGCCCTGTGGGACGAACCGGCTTCTGCCGAGCGCATGGCCGAGGCCGGGCTGACGGTGATGAAGGCCAATCAGGGCGCGCTGGGACGGTTGCTGGATGGGTTGGGGCGGTTGATCAAGGGTTGATCGGCTTCGGCGCGGGGATTGCCCTCACCCTAGCCCTCTCCCAGGGGGAAAGGGGACCGTTCGCTGCGAGCGGTGACTTCGAGTCAGTCGGATCGCGCATCTTTTAAAAACTGCAGGCGGGTGGCGATGCCAAGCGCCTGCGCTGACCTACCCCCCTCTCCCTCCGGGAGAGGGCTGGGGTGAGGGGCGGCCGTGGCTCGGAAGCGTCCGGAACGACCTGTAGGAGCGAGCTTGCTCGCGAACTTGCCGGACCCCGGTATTGCTGCAAGAGCGTTCGCGAGCAAGCTCGCTCCTACAAAAGGCGCCGAAACACTCAGAACGTCGGCGGCGTAATCACCCAGATCACCACCGCATCCACCTCGCCCGGATTGCCATAACGGTGCGGCTCCTGGCTGGAGTAGCTGAAGCTGTCGCCTTCGTTGAGCAGGAAGTAGCGGTCCCCGACCCAGAGTTCGAACGTGCCGCTGAGCAGGTAGCCGGCTTCCTCGCCGTCGTGGCTGTAGCTCTGCTGGCTGTAGGTGCCCGGCGGGAAGCGCGAGTGGAGGATTTCCAGCTGGCGGCTGGGTTGTGGGCTGAGCAGTTCGTCGACGATGCCGTCTTCGTAATGCACGCTGGTGCGCGCGTTGCGCCGCACCACGTAGCCGGCGTCGGCCGGGTCGACCTGCACTTCGCTGGCGAAGAACCACTGGATGGTCACGCCCAGGGCGCGGGCGATGTTGAACAGCGCGGGAATCGACGGATAGGCCAGGTTGCGTTCCAGCTGGCTGATGTAGCCGGCGGTGAGGCTGCTCTGCTCGGCCAGCTCCGCCAGGGTCATGCCGCGCCGCTTGCGCAGGCCGCGAATGCGGGTGCCGAGGAACTGCGCTTCGGCGTTGGCGGGGGCGTCCTGCGGGGCTTTCTGGCTCATGCGGCGAGGGTCCTGGCGAGTGTCGTCGTGGGCATTCTAAACAATGCATCGCGCCTGTGGACCGATTGCTCTTCGTAGGAGCGAGGGGGACACCCAGTTCTTGCCCGCGAACGAATCTCCCGGCGACTTCGGCGCTGGGCGGTTCGCGAGCAAGCTCGCTCCTACAAAAAAAGGCTCAGATCGCCCAACCCGCTTTCAGGCCCTCGTAGATCGCTTCCTCCGCCGTGCGCGGCGCCAGGCAGTCGCCGATGCGGCGCACCTCGGCCAGGTCGGCGATCTCGTCGGCCAGCTCATCCACCGGCTGATGGCCCTGGCAGAGCACCAGGGTGTCGATGCCTTCCACCAGCATCGGCTCGCCGCTGGCGCTGTGCTGCAGGTAGACGGTGCTGTCGTCGACGCCATACAGGCGGGCATAGGTGGTGATGCTGATGCCCAGGCGATGCAGTTCGCCGGCCAGGTGGTCGCGCACGTAGAGCGGCAGGTTTTCGCCGACGTGGGTGCCGTTCACCGCCAGCTGTACCTGGTGGCCGTCGCGCACCAGGCGCTCGGCGATCCCGGGGGCGATCCAGTCGGCGCGCCAGTCGGTGACCAGCACGGAGCGGCCTAGCTTCACTTCGCCGCGCAGCACCTGCCAGGCGTCCACCACCTGCAGGTTGCCGGCTTCCTCGTAGGGCGGCCGGTAGGGTTTGGCGCCGGTGGCGACGATCACTACGTCGGGGCGTTCCTGCTCGACCAGGGCGCGGTCGACGCGAGTGTTGCGGCGCACTTCGACACCGGCCAGCTGCATCTCGCGCTGCAGGTTGGTGGAGGCGCCGCCGAACTCGGCGCGGCGCGGCAGCAGCTGGGCGAGGTTGACCTGCCCGCCGAGCTGGCCGGTGGCTTCGCAGAGGGTGACTTCATGACCGCGCTGGGCGGCGACAGCAGCGGCCTTCATGCCCGCCGGCCCGCCGCCGACCACCAGCACGCGCTTGCGCTGGGTCGCCATCTTGCGCTCGGCGTAGATCAGTTCGCGGCCGGTCTCCGGGTGCTGAATGCAGGAGATCGGGTAGCCGCGGTGGAAGTGGCCGATGCACGCCTGGTTGCAGGCGATGCAGGCGCGCACGTCTTCGACGTGGCCGCTTTCGGTCTTGCTCGGCATCTGTGGATCGCAGATCAGCGCGCGGGTCATGCCGCACACGTCGGCCTGGCCACGGGCGACGATCAGCTCGGCTTCCTGCGGCTGGTTGATGCGCCCGGTGACGAACAGCGGAATCTCCAGGCTGCGTTTGAAGTTGCCGGCCTCGTTGGCCAGGTAGGCGGCCTCGATGGCCATGGGCGGCACGATGTGGATAGCGCCGCCCAGCGACGCCGAGGTGCCGGCGACGATGTGCACGTAGTCCAGATCCTTCTGCAGCGCCTTCACGGCCTGCAGCGATTCGTCCTCGGTGAGGCCTTCCGCATCGCGCTCGTCGGCGGAGATGCGCAGGCCGATGATGAAGTCTTCGTCGGTGGCGGCGCGCACGGCGGCGATCACTTCACGGGTGAAGCGCAGGCGGGCGTCGAGCTCGCCGTTGTAGCCGTCGCTACGGCGGTTCACCCGTGGGTTGAGGAACTGCGCCGGCAGGTAGCCGTGGCTGGCGACCACCTCCACGCCATCGATGCCGGCCGCGTGCAGGCGGCGCGCGGCGGCGGCGTAGCCTTCGATGATCTCGTCGATCATCGCCTGGCTCAGCTCGCGGGGCATCACGCGGAAGCGTTCGTTCGGCGAGGCGGAGGCGGAGTAGGCCACGGCCAGCAGGCCGTCGCTGGACTCCATGATCTCGCGGCCCGGGTGGAACACCTGGGACAGCACCACGGTGCCTTCGGCGTGGCACGCCTCGGCGATGCGCCGGTAGCCGGGGATGCAGGCGTCGTCGGTGGCCATCAGCACGTGGGAGGTGTAGCGCGCGCTGTCGTGCACGCCGGCGACCTGCAGCACGATCAGGCCGACGCCGCCCTTGGCGCGGGCGGTGTGGTAGGCCACCAGCTGATCGTTGACCAGGTTGTCGGTGGGCATCGAGGTGTCGTGCCCGGTGGACATGATGCGGTTCTTCAGCGTCTTGCCGCGAATGCTCAAGGGGCTGAACAGGTGGGGGAACTGGCTCATCGGGCGACTCCGGATTCTTGTTGTAATTCAATGGTGGCTATCGATCGCGCGAGCTAGAGCGGAACAAGGCGGAAACCAGCGAGGCAGCGGAGTTGACTCCAGTCAATGAGCATGCCGAGCTGGTTTCCAACGCCGTTCCGCCGACGCGCAGCCGGTCGAAATATTCAGGCGTTGCGCGCCTGCCAATCCACCGGATAGAGGGCATAGAACACGCGGGCCTTTTCGCCTTCGTAGGCCAGCGGGGTGCGTTCGGGGACCCAGATCACGTCGCCTGGCGCGGCGTCGATCACGCGGTCGGCCAGGCGCAGGCGGAACCTGCCTTCGAGCACCACGATCAGTTCGTCATAGAGCACTGTCCACTCGATGGACACGCCATCGAAGCACGCCAGGCCCGCGCCCATGGTCTGGCTGTCGGTCGGGCCGATCAGGCGACAGATGGCCGCGCGCTCGACCGGTTCGCCAGCGTAGGACTGGAATTGCAGGGCGGATTGCTGGAAGTGGCGAACCTCGGACACGGGACTCTCCTGAAGTCGGAACGGGTCATTTAATCTGGTTCTATGAAAATTTACCGTCAGTAAAAAATCAACTTGTTTTTTTAAAAGTGACTGGGTAGTTTCATTTCCAGCCCGGTCCTCCGGGCTCAACCGCGACGTGCTCCACAACAACTACAAGAGGAGAGGCGCATGAACCGTCCCCTACGGTCCCCCCTCGCTTTGCGGGCTCGCCCGCTGGCCACCGATCTACCTCTGTCCGTTGTTTCGGCGCACCCATCCCGCGTGCGCGTGGTCCTCTGTGCTGCGCCCGTGACCTCCTATATGGGGTATGCCCAATGACTTTCCGTAAGAACGCTGTGCATTCGCTGCTGCTCGCCCTCGGACTCTGCTGCGCTGCCGCCCAGGCCAGCGAGAACATGGTGGTGGTCGGCTACGGCGGCGCCGGCCAGAAGGCCCAGGACGCGGCCTTCTTCCAGCCCTTCAGCAAGCAGTCCGGGGTCGGGGTGACCCAGAGCGAGTACAACGGCGAAATGGCCCGTATCAAGGTGATGGCCGACACCGGCCATGCCGACTGGGACGTGGTGCAGATCGAGGGCCCGGACCTGGCCCGCGGCTGCGACGAAGGGCTGTTCGTGCCGCTGGACTGGCAGCAGATCGGCGGCAAGGAGCAACTGATCCCCAACGCCGCCAAGGACTGCGGTTCCGCTGCGCTGGTCTGGGGCGTGGCGATCGCCTACGACGCCGACAAGCTCAAGCCGGCGCCGCAATCCTGGACCGATTTCTGGGACGTGAAGAAATTCCCCGGCAAGCGCGGCCTGCGCAAGCGCGCCGTCTACAACCTGGAATTCGCCCTGATGGCGGACGGCGTGAAGCCCGCCGACGTGTACAAGGAACTGGGCACCAAGGCCGGCGTCGATCGCGCCTTCGCCAAGCTCGACCAGATCAAGCCCTTCGTGCAGTGGTGGGAGGCCGGCGCGCAGCCCGCGCAATGGCTGGCCGCCGGTGACGTGGTGATGACCACTACCTACACCGGGCGCATCGCCGATGCCTTCAAGGGCGGGCGCAACCTGCAGCTGGTCTGGCCGGGCAGCCTGTACGGCATGGATTACTGGGCGATCATCAAGGGCTCGCAGCACGTCGATGCGGCCAAGCGTTTCATCGCCTTTGCCAACCAGTCCGATGCCCAGGTGGATTATGTGAAGCACATCCCCTATGGTCCGACCAACAAGCAGGCCGCCGAGCGGCTGCCGTCGGAGCTGGCCGGCTGGGTGCCGACCTCGCCGCAGAACCTGCCCCAGGGGCTGGCGATGGATGATGAGTTCTGGGTCGACCACGGCGAAGAGCTGGAAGAGCGCTTCAACGCCTGGGCCGCCCAGTGAGCGTGGCGCCGGGGAAGCGATTCCCCGGCGTTTCTCCATGAGAAGAGATCCGTGTGAGGAGGAGTGCACCATGACGTCGATGTCGGCGCAGGCCGTGAGCCGCGCCACTTGTCCGCCCGAGGAGTGGAAACTGCGCGAGGAGCTGGCGGCCTGCTACCGGCTGATCGCGCATTTCCGCATGAGCGACCTGATCTTCACCCATATCTCGGTGCGCATCCCCGGTCCCGAGCACCACTTCCTGATCAACCCCTACGGGCTGATGTTCGACGAGATCACCGCGTCGAGCCTGGTGAAGATCGACCTCTCCGGCCATCCGGTGGAGCCGACGCCGTACAAGGTCAACCCGGCCGGTTTCGTCATCCACAGCGCCATCCACGGCGCTCGCGAGGATGCGCAGTGCGTGCTGCACACCCACACCCGCGCCGGTTGCGCGGTGGCCGCGCAGGCCTGCGGATTGCTGCCGCTGAACCAGATGTCCATGGAGTTCTACGGACGGCTCGGCTACCACGAGTACGAAGGCATCGCCCTGTCGATGGACGAGCAGGCGCGCCTGGTGCGCGACCTGGGCGAGGAGCACATCGGCCTGATGCTGCGCAACCACGGCCTGCTGACCGTGGGCCAGACCGTGCAGCAGGCGTTCCTGCGCATGTACTACCTGGAGAAGGCCTGCGACATCCAGCTGGCGGCGCAGGCCGGCGGCGAACTGGTGATTCCGTCGGAGGCGGTCTGCCGGTATACCGAGCAACAGTTCAACGCGCCGCAGCGGCCGCTGGCCGAGGGCGAATTGAACGATACGGATGGCAATGACCTGGCCTGGGCGGCGCTGTTGCGGATGCTGGATCGGGTGTCGCCGGGGTATCGGGACTGAGCTGAAGTACGCACGAGCCAGCGAAGGCGTAGGGCGTACAACCGTTCGCGGTTGTACGCCGATACACCGTGCGTATTGCCGGCACTATGGCCATGTTCTTAGCGCCTTGAGAGCATTCGTCCCGGAGTGCCGTGGCGCCTGGGGCAAACGGCGTATAACGTCGAGCGTTATACGCCCGGTCCTGTGTCCGGTGCTGCCCTTGTAGGAGTGGACCTTGTCCGCGAAGGGATTCGCTTTCTGCCGGACTGTCCCGGACGTGTCGGTCGGGATTTCGCGGACAAGGTCCGCTCCTACAGGGTGCCGTGGCGTGACCAAGGCCCAAAGAAAAAGCCCCGCGATGCGGGGCTTTTGCGTAGCGCTCGGTCAGTACTTGGGACTGGACTTGAGCTGCGCCTCGGCGGCCTTGGCCAGGTCCGGCGGCAGGAAGTCCTTGTCCGGGTTGTAGTCGGGCTTGAGGTAGCTGCTCAGTGCTTCCAGGTCGCTCGGCGCCAGAGTGCCGGCGGTCTGCTTCAGGCGCAGGTTGTCGAGGATGTAGTCGTAACGGGTGTTGTTGTAGTCGCGCACCGAGTTGTACAGCGAGCGCTGGGCATCCAGCACGTCGACGATGTTGCGGGTACCGACCTGGTAGCCGATCTCGGTGGCTTCCAGCGAACTCTGGTTGGAGATGATCGCCTGGCGCCGCGCCTTCACCTGCTCCACGTCGGTGTTCACTGCGCGGTGCTGGTTGCGGGCGTTCTGCACCACCTGGCGACGCTGGCTTTCGCGCAGCTGCTCGCTCTGGTTCAGACGCTGGTAGGCCTCGCGGACCTGGGAGCTGGTCAGGCCGCCGGTGTAGATCGGCACGTTCAACTGCAGGCCGATGCTGCTCTCGTCGACCCATTTGCCATAGTGCGGATCACCGGGCACTCCGGTGTTGGAAAAGCCCAGAGCGTCGTTGTCGCCCTTCTGGTATTGCGCCACGGCGTCGACGGTCGGCAGGTGGCCGGCCTTGCGCTGACGCAGGGTCTCTTCGGCCGCGTCGACCGCATAGTTGCTGGCCTGCAGCGCCAGGTTCTGCTGCACCGAGGTATCCACCCAGGCCTTGGCGTCGTTGGGCATCGGCGCGACCACCGGCATGGTGTGCAGGATGCCTTCGAGGGCGCTGTATTCACGGTTGGTCAGGGTGACCAGGGCCTGGAAGGCGTCATCCACCTGCTGCTCGGCCACCAGGCGGTTGGCCCGCGCGGTGTCGTAGCTGGCCTGGGATTCGAGCACGTCGGTCTTGTCCGACAGGCCGACGTCGAAGCGTTCGTTGGACTGGTCGAGCTGGCGCTTGAACGCCGCTTCCTCGGCCTTGCTGGCGGCCAGGTTGTCCTGGGCGCGGAGCACGCCGAAGTAGGTCTCGGCGCTCTGCAGGATCAGCGCCTGCTGGGTCGCGGAGAATTCCAGTTGGGCCTGTTCGCTGACGTTTTCCGCCGCCTTGAGCTGGAACCAGCGGTCGGCGCGGAACAGCGGCTGGCTCAGGGTCGCCTGGAGCACCTGGCTGCTGCGGTTCAGCGTGGCGTTGGGTTCGTCCAGCGAGGTGCGGTTGCTGCCCACGTTGGCGCCGGCGTTGATCTGCGGCAGCAGGCCGGAACGTGCCTGCGGCACGGCTTCCTTGCGGGCCAGATAGTCAGCCTGCGCGGCGGCGAGGTCGGCGTTGTTGTCGACGGCGTCCTTGTAGACGCGGATCAGGTCCGTCTTGGTCGGCAGGGGAGAGGCGGCCGGAGCGGGCTGGGCAGCCCAGGCAAAGCCTGTCGTAGCAGCAACGGCGACAGCCAGGGAGAGTCTGCGCAGCATTCGTTCGTCCTAGAAAGTGATGCGAGGTGGAGCAAGGCTACGGTTGCCGCCGGGAGCGGTCAAGGCACCTTCGTACGAGCCTTCCGAGGCAGGAGTGTAGCTGCCTGCAGGTAATTGCATGGTTTTCGGTCAGACGGCATTGGCTAATCCTTGTGCACTTGATTAGACTGCGGGCGTTCTTGTCGGGGTGCCCCATGCGAAGGGCTGAGATCGGATAGTTCCGGATCCCGTTGAACCTGATCGGGTTAAGACCCGCGTAGGGAACAAGAAGTCCGCATCCCCGGCGCCTTTCCGCCCCGGCCCCAGCCCTTCAAGGGATGCGTCCTTTCGCCGCTCGGTGCGGCTCCTTCGGTCCAGGTTCTCCCCGGCAATCACCCCCAGGAGAGCCAGGATGAGCACCCAGAAAAACAACGTCACCCGCCTTGAACAGCTGGACCGCCAGTCGACCCAGCCTTTCCCGAATTCGAAAAAGGTCTACCTGACCGGCTCGCGCCCGGACATCCGTGTCCCCGTGCGGGAAATCTCCCTCGCCGATACCCCCACCGCCTTCGGTGGTGAGAAGAACGCGCCGGTGATGGTCTATGACACCTCCGGCCCCTACACCGATCCGGACGTACGCATCGACCTGCGCAAGGGCCTGCCGGACGTGCGTTCGCGCTGGATCGACGAACGCGGCGACACCGAAATCCTCCCCGGCCTGACCTCCGAGTTCGGCAAGTCCCGCCTGGCCGACCCCAGCCTCGACGCCCTGCGCTTCGCTCATGTGCGTACCCCGCGCCGCGCCAAGGCCGGCAAGAACGTCACGCAGATGCACTACGCGCGCCAGGGCATCATCACGCCCGAGATGGAATACATCGCCATCCGCGAGAACATGAAGCTGCAGGAAGCCCGCGCCGCCGGCCTGCTCGACGCCCAGCATCCGGGCCAGAGCTTCGGCGCCAGCATTCCGAAGGAAATCACCCCCGAGTTCGTCCGTGACGAAGTGGCCCGCGGCCGCGCGATCATTCCGGCGAACATCAACCACACCGAACTGGAACCGATGATCATCGGCCGCAACTTCCTGGTGAAGATCAACGGCAACATCGGCAACAGCGCGCTGGGTTCCTCCATCGAGGAAGAAGTGGAGAAGCTCACCTGGGGCATCCGCTGGGGCGCCGACACGGTGATGGACCTGTCCACCGGCAAGCACATCCACGAAACCCGCGAGTGGATCCTGCGCAACAGCCCGGTACCCATCGGCACCGTGCCGATCTACCAGGCGCTGGAGAAGGTCAACGGCATCGCCGAGGACCTGACCTGGGAAATCTTCCGCGACACCCTGATCGAACAGGCCGAGCAGGGCGTGGACTACTTCACCATCCACGCCGGCGTGCTGCTGCGCTACGTGCCGCTGACTGCCAAGCGCGTCACCGGCATCGTCTCCCGTGGCGGCTCGATCATGGCCAAGTGGTGCCTGGCGCATCACAAGGAAAACTTCCTCTACACGCACTTCGAAGAGATCTGCGAAATCATGAAGGCCTACGACGTCAGCTTCTCGCTGGGCGATGGCCTGCGTCCCGGCTCGGTGGCCGACGCCAACGACGCCGCCCAGTTCGGCGAGCTGGAAACCCTCGGCGAGCTGACCCGCATTGCCTGGAAGCATGACGTCCAGGTGCTGATCGAAGGCCCCGGCCACGTGCCCATGCACCTGATCAAGGAGAACATGGAGAAGCAGCTGGAATGCTGCGACGAGGCGCCGTTCTACACCCTCGGCCCGCTGACCACCGACATCGCGCCGGGCTACGACCACATCACCTCCGGCATCGGCGCGGCGATGATCGGCTGGTACGGTTGCGCCATGCTCTGCTACGTCACGCCCAAGGAGCACCTGGGCCTGCCGAACAAGGATGACGTGAAGACCGGCATCATCACCTACAAGATCGCCGCGCATGCCGCTGATCTCGCAAAAGGTCATCCGGGTGCGCAGATCCGCGACAACGCGCTGTCCAAGGCACGCTTCGAGTTCCGCTGGGAAGACCAGTTCAACCTCGGCCTCGACCCGGACACCGCCCGTGCCTTCCACGACGAGACGCTGCCCAAGGACTCGGCCAAGGTTGCGCACTTCTGCTCCATGTGCGGGCCGAAGTTCTGCTCCATGAAGATCACCCAGGAAGTCCGCGACTACGCCAAGGAGAATGGCCTGACCGATGAGCAGAAAGCCATCGAGGCCGGCTTCCAGCAGCAGTCCGCGCGCTTCAAGGAAGAAGGTTCGGTGATCTACAAGCAGGTGTGACCGGCGACACCCTTTAGGAGCGAGCTCGCTCGAGAACCGCGCCCGTCGGCGGCTCCGCTGCCGGGCTGTTCGCGAGCAGGCTCGCTCCTACATTTGAAGCAATCAAAATAAAACCAACACTAGGCCCTGCACGCATCGTGACCACCACCGCCACCAACTATTCCCCCACCGTCGCCGTCGACAGCGCCCAGCGCGTGCTCGGCCTGCGCGACGTGTTTTCCCTCTGGTTCTCCCTCGGCATCGGCCTGATGGTGCTGCAGACCGGCGCCCTGCTGGCGCCCGGCCTGGGTCTGGCCGGTGCGCTGGGCGCGATCCTGCTCGGCACCCTGGTCGGTGTGCTGCTGCTGGCCAGTGCCGGGGTGATCGGCACCGACACGGGCCTGGCGGCCATGGCCTCGCTCAAGCTGAGTCTGGGCAGCCACGGCGCCGCGCTGCCGGCGCTGTTCAACCTGCTGCAGCTGGTGGGTTGGGGCGCCTTCGAGATCATCGTCATGCGCGATGCCGCCAGTCTGCTGGCGGGCCGCGCCTTCGGCGAAGGCAGCGGCTGGACCAGTCCGGCGCTCTGGACCCTGGTATTCGGCGCGCTGGCGACCCTGCTGGCGGTCAGCGGGCCGCTCGCCTTCGTCCGCCGCGTGCTCCGCCGCTGGGGCATCTGGCTGCTGATCGCCGCCTGCATCTGGCTGACTTTCGATCTGTTCAGGCGCGCCGACCTGGCCGCGCTCTGGGCCAAGGCCGGCGACGGTTCGCTGCCGTTCGCCGTGGGCTTCGACATCGCCATCGCCATGCCGCTGTCCTGGCTGCCGCTGATCGCCGACTACTCGCGTTTTGGCAAGCGCGCCGGGCACACCTTCGGCGGCGCCGCGCTGGGCTTCTTCATCGGCTGCTTCTGGCTGATGGGCCTGGGCGTGGCCTACACCCTGGCATTCGCCGAGGGCAGCGACGCCAACGCGCTGCTGCTGGCGCTGGCCGGCGCCGGCATGGGCGTTCCGCTGCTGCTGATCCTGCTGGACGAGTCGGAGAAGGCCTTCGCCGACATCCATTCGGCGGCGGTGTCCAGTGGCATCCTGCTGCCGCTGAAGGTCGAGCACCTGGCGCTGGCCATCGGCGTGATCTGCACCCTGATCGCCTGGTTCGCACCGTTGGCGCAGTACCAGAACTTCCTGCTGCTGATCGGCTCGGTATTCGCCCCGCTGTTCGGCGTGGTGCTGGTGGACCACTTCGTCCTCCGTCGCCGCGCGCCGGCCGTCATTCCCCCCGGGCTGCGCTGGGGCTCGCTGCTGGCCTGGGCCGGTGGCGTGGTGGTCTATCACCTGCTGGCGAACTACCAGCCGGACCTGGGCGCGACCCTGCCGGCGCTGGTGGTGGCGGGCGTTCTGCAGCTGCTGCTGGGGCGTATTGGCGCGAAGGTGCCGGCGTCGGCGTGATGCGATTCGCGAGCAAGCTCGCTCCTACGAAGAGCGCGCCGCACGCCCTGTAGGAGCGGTGCTTGTCCGCGAAATACCGCCGGCCGCTCCGGCGGTGAGAAAAACTACTGCGCCCCACGCCCCGGGAAGTAATACGGCTTCACGATGCCATTCAGGCGCGGATAGGGAATCTTCAGCTCCGGGTGCCCGACCGAATGCGGCGCGATGCGGTCGATGTCGTACTTGAGCGTCAGCGCGCCGAAGGTCAGGGCGAAGTGCGGCGTGGGCTGGAACGGCCAGTCCTTCGAGAAGTTCGGGTCCTGCTCATCCAGCTTGTTCTGCAGCACCCATGCCTGGTGCGCCAGGCGCGCGGTCTTCCAGAAGGCTTCCTCCTGGCCGGGCAGAAGAATGTCCTGCAATGCCAACACCTTGTGCAAACGACGGTCATAATTGATGAAGGCCCGTCCCGGTTGACCGTACTCGCCGCCGGTGAAGCGATAGCTGGACAGCTCGATGATCACCAGACCGTCATGCTGTTCGCGAATCTTGGCTTGCAGGTAACTGCTCCAGCCGGGTTGGGCACCGTCCAGGAAGCGTTTCTCGTAGACCTCGAGGCTGGCCGGCACCGCGCCGTCCGGGCTGCGCGCGAGCTCCAGCAACTGCTGGTCGATCGCCGCGTTGAGCGCCGGCTCGTCGTCGAAGCTCAGGGTGTCCAGGTTGAACAGCGGACATTGCTCGCCCTGGCAGCCGGGCTCGAGGTGTTCGAAGCTGGTATGGCGAGCGGTCAGTGGTTCATCGAGGCCGGGCTTGAACAGGCCCTGGCAGGCCCCCAGTAACAGGCAGAGGCTGCCGAGGGCAGCGAGTTTCAGAAGACGCATGGGATTCCTTGTCGTCGCGGACTTGGGCGGGTTGGACCGTCATCGCGGCCGCCGGTTCGGCGGGCAGTATGAACCAGTCCGCCGCTTGGCGGCAGGGTACAGGCGCAGGTCTGCGCTGCCCGCCGGGCGGTCCGAGAAAGAGGCTGCGCCGCCTCAAGCGGCGCGATAGGATGGCGCGAAGTTCAATCGATCAGTGAGTGGAACGGGATGTCGGACACGTTCAAACCAGGCCCCCAGGATGTCGAGATCCAGAAGCGCGAACAGTGCTTCAAGGGCTTCTACAAACTCGACCGGCTGCACCTGCGGCACCGCCAGTTCGCCGGTGGCATGGGCCCGGTACTGACCCGCGAGTTGTTCGTGCGTCACGATGCCGTCTGCGTTCTGCCTTACGACCCGCAGCGCGACGAAGTGGTGATGATCGAGCAGTTCCGCGTCGGCGCCATGGACGCCGGGGTCAATCCCTGGCTGCTGGAGCTGGTCGCCGGCCTGATCGACAAGGACGAGGAGCCGGAAGAGGTCGCCCGCCGCGAAGCGGTGGAAGAGGCCGGGCTGACCCTCGGCTCGCTCTGGCCGATCGCCCAGTACCTGCCTTCGCCCGGTGGCAGCAACGAGCTGGTGCACCTGTTCGTCGGCCGCTGCGACAGCAGCGCCGCGGCGGGTATCCATGGCCTGGCGGAAGAGGGCGAGGACATCCGTGTGCACGTGCTGCCCTTCGAGGAGGCGCTGCAGGCCGTGCGCGACGGACGCATCAACAACGCGGCGAGCATGCTCGCCCTGCAATGGCTGGCGCTGAACCGCGCCGAGGTAAGGGGGTTATGGGTGTGAATCTGCTGCGCGAGCGCTATCGCGTCGACCTGGCGGGATTGCAGGCGACCTGCGAGGCGAACTACTTGCGCCTGATGCGCCTGTTGCCCGAGATGCGCGAGGCCCAGGTCTCGCGCCGCGTGGCGCTCAGCGAAGGCGAGCGACTGCTCGGCGTGCTGGCGCTGGACGTGGTGGAAGCCTGCCCCTACACCACCGTGCTGCAGGTGCGCCAGGAGCTGGGCCTGCCCTGGTTGCCGGCGCCCAAGCTGGAGGTGCGGGTGTACCACGACGCGCGCATGGCCGAAGTGGTCGGCGCGGAGCAGGCGCGCCGCCTGTTGGCGATCTATCCCTACCCGAACCAGGCGATGCATCAGCCGGACGAGAAGAACCAGCTCAACCTGTTCCTCGGCGAGTGGCTGAGCCATTGCCTGTCCTGCGGCCATGAGCTGGAGCCGGTGCTGCAGCGCTGATGCTGAAATAATGGCCACTGGCCATGATATGCTGCCCGTCCGTCGTCCACCCCGTCTCCCTAAATGTGATCTGTGACGCTTTCCCGGTTTGCCGGGGGGCGTGACTGTCACCATACTCATTCTCATCCGTGGACGCCCGCCTCACAGGAGAAGGCGCATTGCCTCCAGTGCCCGTACCCCCCTCCGATACCGAATCGGTCCTGCTGGTCCAGCTCTCCGACAGCCATCTGTTCGCCGAACCCGATGGTCGTCTGCTGGGCATGGACACTGCCGACAGCCTGAGCCAGGTGGTCCGCCTCGTTCGTGACGAGCAGCCGGACATCGACCTGGTGCTGGCCACTGGCGACCTGTCGCAGGATGCCAGCCTGGAGTCCTACCAGCGCTTCCGTGAGATCACCGCGCCCATCGCTGCGCCGATCCGCTGGTTCCCCGGCAACCATGACGAGCTGGAGCCGATGCGCGCAGCGACGGCGGGCACCGACCTGCTCGAGCCGGTGATCGACCTGGGCGCCTGGCGCGTCATCCTGCTCGACTCCACCATCCCGGGAGCCGTGCCGGGGCAGATGAACGATGCGCAGCTCGACCTGCTCGAACGCGCCATCCAGGCCGCGCCGGACAAGCACCTGCTGATCAGCTTCCACCACCACCCGGTGCCCATCGGCAGCCAGTGGATGGATCGCATCGGCATCCGCAATCCACAGCGGCTGTTCGCCGTGCTCGACCGCTACCCGAACGTCCGCTGCCTGCTCTGGGGCCACGTGCACCAGGAGATCGATCACATGCGCGGTGACGTGCGCCTGCTGGCATCGCCGTCCACCTGCGTGCAGTTCACTCCGGGCAGCGAAGATTTCTGCGTCGACAGTCCCGCACCGGGCTACCGCTGGTTGCGCCTGCATCCCGATGGTTCGCTGGAAACGGGTGTGTCGCGGGTGACCGGCATCGACTTCGAAGTCGACTACAGCATCAAGGGCTATTGAGGCCGGGCCTCGTACCAGTCGCCATCCTCGATTCGACCCACTTGCGGCATGCCGCTTGCAGCTTGTAGCCTCCCGGCCCATGACTGCATTCCTCTATATCCATGGCTTCAACAGCTCGCCCGCCTCGCAGAAGGCGCGCCAGTTCGTGGCCGCCCTGCAGCACCTGGGGCTGGACGGTAGGGTGCGCGTTCCCGCGCTGCACCACCACCCGCGCCAGGCCATGGCGCAACTGGAGGCAGCGATCGCCGAACTCGGCCAGCCGCTGCTGATCGGCAGCTCCCTGGGCGGCTACTATGCGACCCACCTGGCCGAGCGCCATGGCCTGAAGGCCGTGCTGATCAACCCGGCGGTGGCGCCGCACCGGCTGTTCGACGGCCAGCTCGGCCCGCAGACCAACTATTACAGCGGCGAGACCTGGGAGCTGACGCACGATCACGTCCAGGCCCTGGCCGAGCTGGAGGTTCCGGCACCGGTCGATGGCGCGCGCTACCAGGTGTGGCTGCAGACCGCCGACGAAACCCTCGATTACCGCGCCGCCGAGCGCTATTACCGGGCCTGCGCCCTGCGCATCGAAGCGGGCGGCGACCATGGCTTCCAGCGCTTCGTCAGCCACCTGCCGGCGCTGCTGGCCTTCGCCGGTATACCCTCCGACCTGTGGCGCGACGTAGACTTCTCGACCTTTGAACGCATTTCCTCTGATTAAGTAGGGACCCCATGGCCCAGCAGAACGCCTATAACGCAGACGCCATCGAAGTCCTCTCCGGCCTCGATCCGGTGCGCAAGCGCCCGGGCATGTACACCGACACCACCCGTCCCAACCACCTGGCCCAGGAAGTCATCGACAACAGCGTCGACGAAGCCCTGGCCGGCCACGCGAAAAGCGTGCAGGTGATCCTCCACGAGGACAACTCGCTGGAAGTGATCGACGACGGTCGCGGCATGCCGGTGGACATCCACCCCGAAGAGGGCGTGCCGGGCGTCGAACTGATCCTCACCAAGCTGCACGCCGGCGGCAAGTTCTCCAACAAGAACTACCAGTTCTCCGGCGGCCTGCACGGCGTGGGCATCTCGGTGGTGAACGCGCTGTCGACCCTGGTCGAAGTGCGGGTGAAGCGCGACGGCAACGAATACCGCATGACCTTCGCCGATGGCTTCAAGTCCAGCGACCTGGAAGTGGTCGGCAGCGTCGGCAAGCGCAACACCGGCACCACCGTGCGCTTCTGGCCCGACGCCAAGTACTTCGACTCGCACAAGTTCTCGGTCAGCCGCCTGAAGCATGTACTGAAGGCCAAGGCCGTGCTCTGCCCCGGCCTGCTGGTCAGCTTCGAGGACAAGTCCAGCGGCGAGCGCGTCGAGTGGCACTACGAGGACGGCCTGCGTTCCTACCTGGTCGACTCGGTTTCCGAGAATCTGCGCCTGCCCGACGAGCCGTTCTGCGGCTCGCTGGCCGGCAACAAGGAAGCGGTGGACTGGGCCCTGCTGTGGCTGCCCGAGGGCGGCGAATCGCTGCAGGAAAGCTACGTCAACCTGATTCCCACCGCCCAGGGCGGCACCCACGTCAACGGCCTGCGCCAGGGCCTGCTGGATGCGATGCGCGAGTTCTGCGAGTTCCGCAACCTGCTGCCGCGCGGCGTGAAGCTGGCACCGGAAGACGTCTGGGAACGCATCGCCTTCGTCCTCTCGATGAAGCTGCAGGAGCCGCAGTTCTCCGGCCAGACCAAGGAACGCCTGTCCTCCCGCGAGGCCGCCGCTTTCGTTTCCGGCGTGGTGAAAGATGCGTTCAGCCTGTGGCTCAACGCTCACCCGGAGTTGGGCCTGCAACTGGCGGAGCTGGCGATCAGCAACGCCGGTCGGCGCCTCAAGGCCGGCAAGAAGGTCGAGCGCAAGAAGATCACCCAGGGCCCGGCGCTGCCCGGCAAGCTGGCCGACTGTGCCGGCCAGGACCCGATGCGCGCCGAGCTGTTCCTGGTGGAGGGCGACTCCGCCGGCGGTTCGGCCAAGCAGGCGCGGGACAAGGAATTCCAGGCGATCATGCCGCTGCGCGGGAAGATCCTGAACACCTGGGAAGTGGATGGCGGCGAAGTGCTCGCCAGCCAGGAAGTCCACGACATCGCCGTGGCCATCGGCGTCGACCCGGGCGCGGCGGACCTGACCCAGCTGCGCTACGGCAAGATCTGCATCCTCGCCGACGCCGACTCCGACGGCCTGCACATCGCCACCCTGCTGTGCGCGCTGTTCGTCCGCCACTTCCGCCCGCTGGTGGAAGCCGGCCATGTCTACGTCGCCATGCCGCCGCTGTTCCGTATCGACCTGGGCAAGGAAGTCTTCTACGCCCTGGACGAGGCCGAACGCGACGGCATCCTCGACCGCCTGGCCGCCGAGAAGCGTCGTGGTAAACCGCAGGTCACCCGATTCAAGGGCCTGGGCGAGATGAACCCGCCGCAGCTGCGTGAAACCACCATGGACCCGAACACCCGCCGTCTGGTGCAGCTGACCCTGGAAGACGCCGAGGGCACCGTGGAAATCATGGACATGCTGCTGGCCAAGAAGCGCGCCGGCGACCGCAAGTCCTGGCTGGAAACCAAGGGCAACCTGGCGGAGGTGTTCGCCTGATGCGCTGGCTGCTGGCCGCCCTTGGCCTGTGCGCCAGCGTTGCCTTGGCCGATAGCGCGCCCGCGGTGGTGTCCAACACCCTGCAGTTCGTTTCCGAGCATCCGGTGGAGGGCATGCCCAAGGGCAACCTCTCGGGTCTGGCGAGCTGCGGTGGGGAGCTGTGGACGGTGTCCGATCGCGACGACGACCGTATCTACCGCCTGCTGCCCGACGAGCAGCCCGGCAAGGCCTGGCGGGCCACCGCCGAGCCGTTCGTATCGCCCGGCGTGCCGGACAGCGGGTTGTCCTGGGGCATGCGCGCGCGGGTCAGTGCCAGCAGCCTGGTGCGTGGCGGCGCGATGGATTTCGAGGGCATCAGTTGCGATCAGGCGGGTAATCGCTATGTGGTCAGCGAAGGCTATGCGGCCGTCCTGCTGCTGCCGGTTGCCGGCGAGGCGTCCTGGCTGCCGCTGCCGCAAAGCCTGCTGCGCCAGGCCCGCGCCAGTGGCCTGCTGATGGGTTTCAACGCCCTCTACGAAGGCCTGGCGATCGCTCCGGACGGCAAGCGCCTGTGGCTGGCGGCCGAGCGTCAGCGCCGTGGCCTGCTGCGGGTGCGCAACGACAATGGCACCTGGAAGTGCGATGGCAACTGCGTGCTGCTCAGCGAGGGCGGCACCATGCTGCCGCCGCCGGAGCTGGGCAGCGATCGTCCGCTGTCCATCGATTTCTCCGACCTTGCGCTGTACAAGGACAAGCTGTTCACCCTCGAACGCCTGGCGCACCAGATCTGCCGACGCGATGCCGACACCGGCGCGCAGGAGCGGTGCTGGTCGTTCGCCGCCGGCGCCCTGGCGCCGGAGCGGCGCTATGACCTGCCCTATGGCGTGGCCGAGGCGCTGCTGATCGACGACCAGGGTGCCTGGATCGGCCTGGACAACGGCGAGCACGCGCGCGCCGACGGCGATTCGCGGCCCTATGTGCTGCGCTTCGCCGCGCCGACCGGTGGCTGGCTGGGTGGCAAGTGAGCGACGCGGTGCCGGGACGGCGGATGGGCAAGGTCATGATGTTCCTCGCCTGGGGGGCGGGCATCCTGCTTGCCACCCACTATTTCGGCGCCTGGGAGGATCGTCAGCACAACCCCAACCCGCAGCCGCAGTCGGTACGAGGCAATGGCTATGTGGAAGTGCGCCTGCTCGGCAACCGCGCCGGCCATTACGTGGTCGACGGCAGGATCAATGGCGAGCCGGTGACCTTCATGCTCGATACCGGCGCCACCCAGGTGGCCATCCCGCAGCCGCTGGCCCGGCGCCTGGGGCTGCCGCTGGGGGCGCCGATCACCCTGAACACCGCCAATGGCCGCAGCGAAGGCTGGCGTACGCGCCTGTCGCAGCTGCAGCTCGGCGACATCCGTTTGAACGACGTGTCCGCGCTGATCGCGCCGGGCATGGAAGGCGACGAGGTGCTGCTCGGCATGAGCGCCCTCAAGCAACTCGATTTCACCCAGCAGGACGGCACCCTGGTGCTGCGCCAGCAATCTTCACCGTGAGGCACGCATGAGCGAAACCCTCGATCTGAGTCTGGAGGGCGTGGAGCGCCGGTCACTGGCCGACTTCACCGAACAGGCTTACCTGAACTATTCCATGTACGTGATCATGGACCGCGCCCTGCCGCACATCGGCGACGGCCTCAAGCCCGTACAGCGGCGCATCGTCTACGCCATGAGCGAACTGGGCCTGGACGCCGACGCCAAGCACAAGAAGTCGGCGCGTACCGTCGGCGACGTGCTGGGTAAATACCACCCGCACGGCGACTCGGCCTGCTACGAAGCCATGGTGCTGATGGCGCAGCCGTTCTCCTACCGCTATCCGCTGGTGGACGGCCAGGGCAACTGGGGTGCGCCGGACGATCCCAAGTCCTTCGCCGCCATGCGTTACACCGAGGCCCGCCTGTCGCGCTACGCCGAGACCCTGCTGTCCGAGCTGGGCCAGGGCACCGCCGACTGGGTGCCGAACTTCGACGGCACCCTGGAAGAGCCGGCCGTGCTGCCGGCGCGGCTTCCCAACCTCCTGTTGAATGGCACCACCGGCATCGCCGTGGGCATGGCCACCGACATTCCGCCGCACAACCTGCGTGAAGTCGCCGCTGCCTGCGTGCGCCTGCTGGATGAGCCGAATGCCACCGTTGCCGACCTGATCGAGCACGTGCCGGGCCCGGACTTCCCCACCGAGGCGGAAATCATCACCCCGCGCTCCGACCTGCAGAAGATCTACGAAACCGGCCGCGGCTCGGTGCGCATGCGCGCCGTGTACCGCGTCGAGGACGGCGACATCGTGGTCACCGCGCTGCCGCACCAGGTCTCCGGGGCCAAGGTGCTGGAGCAGATCGCCGGCCAGATGCAGGCCAAGAAGCTGCCGATGGTGGCCGACCTGCGCGACGAGTCGGACCACGAGAACCCGACCCGCATCGTCATCATCCCGCGCTCCAACCGCGTGGATGCCGAAGAGCTGATGACCCACCTGTTCGCCACCACCGACCTGGAAAGCTCGTACCGGGTGAACATGAACGTCATCGGCCTGGACGGCAAACCCCAGGTCAAGGACCTGCGCCAGGTGCTGAGCGAGTGGCTGACCTACCGCACCGACACCGTGCGCCGCCGCCTGCAGTTCCGCCTGGACAAGGTCGAGAAGCGCCTGCACCTGTTGGAAGGCTTGCTGGTCGCCTTCCTCAACCTCGACGAGGTCATCCACATCATTCGCACCGAGGACCAGCCCAAGCCGGTCCTCATGCAGCGTTTCGAGCTCTCCGAGCTGCAGGCCGACTACATCCTCGACACCCGCCTGCGTCAGCTGGCGCGCCTGGAAGAGATGAAGATCCGCGGCGAACAGGACGAACTGGCCAAGGAGCGCGCCAAGCTGCTGGCCATCCTGGGTTCCAACGCCAAGCTGCGCAGGCTGGTGCGCGACGAGCTGATCGCCGACGCCGAAACCTACGGCGACGACCGCCGTTCGCCCATCGTCGCCCGCGCCGAAGCCCGCGCCCTGTCGGAAACCGAGCTGATGCCGACCGAGCCGGTGACCGTGGTGCTGTCCGAGAAGGGCTGGGTGCGCTGCGCCAAGGGCCACGATATCGACGCCACCGGCCTGTCCTACAAGGCCGGCGACGGCTTCAAGGCGGCCGCGCCGGGTCGCTCGAACCAGTACGCGGTGTTCATCGACTCCACCGGCCGCAGCTACTCGCTGGCGGCCCACAGCCTGCCGTCGGCCCGCGGCCAGGGCGAACCGCTGACCGGCCGTCTGACCCCGCCGCCGGGCGCAACTTTCGATCGTGTTCTATTGCCGGAGGACGCGGCGCTCTATGTACTGGCGTCCGACGCCGGCTACGGCTTCGTGGTCAAGGGCGAGGACATGCAGGCCAAGAACAAGGCCGGCAAGGCCCTGCTCAGCCTGCCCAACGGTGCGCAAGTGATGGCGCCGCGTCCGGTCGCGGACGTGGAGCAGGACTGGCTGGCCGCCGTCACCACCGAAGGCCGCCTGCTGCTGTTCAAGGTCTCCGACCTGCCGCAACTGGCCAAGGGCAAGGGCAACAAGATCATCAGCGTGCCGGGCGACCGCGTGGCCAGCCGCGAGGAGTACCTGACGGACCTGGCGGTTCTTCCGACGGGCGCGACTCTGGTGCTGCAGGCAGGCAAGCGGACGCTCTCCCTCAAGGGTGATGACCTGGAGCACTACAAAGGTGAAAGGGGCCGTCGGGGCAATAAACTGCCACGCGGTTTCCAGCGAGTGGACAGTCTGCTGGTAGAATCGCTGTCTCAGGATTGAAACGCGGCTTGATACATTCTGCCGCTGGAGCTACGGCGTCGATTGAGGGATGATAGATCCTTTTGGCAATCGGCGCCGTTGCCCGTTGCCCTGAAGTTACTTGAAATGTTGGAAGTAACGCCGATTTTCGGCGAATGACGGTGATTCACGATGAGCGCTCTGCGCGTCCTGGCATGTCTTTCCCTCGTCAGCCTCCTCGGGCTGGCGGGCTGCACAGTGAATCGACCGACCCAGCTGTATCAACTGGATGCAGGTGCCGCGTCGGTTCCGACCCGCGAAAATGGTGTCGCTGTGCTCCTCGGTCCGGTATCCCTGGCCGACTATCTGAAACGTGAGACCATGGTCCAACGCCAGGCTGACGGCATCCTCAGTCTGTCCACCGAGGCCCGCTGGGCCGGTAGTCTGGAAACCAACGTCAGCCAGCAACTGCTGCGCCTGCTGTCGAGCCAGCTCGACAGCACCCGCCTGGCACTGTTCCCGGAGAAACCCGGCTTCACGCCGCAGGTGCAGGTCATGCTGACCATCAGCCGCCTGGATTCCGGCCCAAAGGAGCCGGCGGTGCTGGAGGCGCGCTGGCGCCTGCTCGACCAGAAGGGTGAGCTGCGCGACAGCCGCGTATTCCGCGAAGAAGAGGAACATTCGGGCAGTATCCAGGACCAGGTTCGAGCCCAGGGCGACCTGCTGCGCAAGCTGTCGGTCCAGTTGGCCAAGGACGTGCGTCCGGTGGCTGCGGCGGTAGCCGAGCAGTCGGCAGCGCCAGTAAAGAAGCCCGCGGTAGCCAATTCCGAGAAGGCCAAGCCCAAGGAAGAGGGGCCGAAGATCCCGCTGGTGGTGCCGATCCGCACCGACGTCGAGGTCTATCGCTTCTGACTTCAAGCGGCCTGGAAAGCTTTGTTTTCCGGGCCGTTTCACATTATGGCCGGTTCCCGGCGCGCCCCGCCCAGCTTGACATCTTCTTGACGCCCACAGTGGTATCAAAGGCGCCGTTTGCAGGTCGCGATCGCGCGGAAATCCTTCCGTAATGCGCCTGCCAGGGGCCCGGCGTGTCGTCGTCACTTTCACTTTCTCATTCCGGTCAGGCGGCTACCGCCTTGGCCCGGCAGGCGGCGTGCGTCGCCTTGGCGGCATTCGTGCTGTTCCTGCTGGGGGCCCATGGCGCCGCAGTGGTGGGCTTCGACTCGCGTTTCGTGCTGTTCGCCAAGGAAATGCTGCGCCACGGCCCCAGTGTGTTCCCCACCACCTATGGCGAGCCCTATCCGGACTATCCGGCGACTTCGACCTTCCTGATCTACCTGCTGTCGCTGCCGCAGGGGCGCGTCACGCTCCTCAGCGCCTGGCTGCCCACCGCCCTGGCGGCCGCCGTCATCGTCGGCCTGACCTATCGCCTGGTGGCGCCGCTTTCCCGGCGCTGGGCCGCGCTCAGCGTGTCGATGCTGCTGCTCACCCTGACCTTCCTGACCGAGACCCGGGCGGTGTCGCTCGATCTGCAGGTGGCGGCGGTGGGGATGCTGGCATTCTTCTTCGCGGTGCATGCCGAGCGCTACTCCCGCGTCGGTCTGCTGGCGCGCCTGCTGCCGTTGTTGCTCGCCGGTTTCGCGCTGCGCGGCCCGCTGGGGCTGGTGGTTCCGGCCGGCATGGTCTGCAGCCAGTTGCTGCTGGACCGCCAGTGGCGGCGCCTGCTGGGCTTTTCCCTGCCCGCGCTGCTGCTCCTGGTGGTCTGCACCATGCTGCTGCTGTCGGTGGCGCGTGGCGTTGGCGGCGACGCGTTCGCGCAGGATGTCCTGCACATGCAGGTGACCGGCCGCCTGGACGGCAGCGCGGGTGCCAGCGATGCGCTGTATTACTTCCACAGTTCTCTGGGCAACTACGCCCTGGCATTCCCGCTGGCGGTGCCGGCCCTGGCGCTGCTCTGGCGGCGCCGGTTCGATCCGGCGGCGCGGCTGGTCATCGGCTGCGCCCTGGCGGCGCTGGTGGTGATGGTCGGTCTTTCGCTGCCGCAGGCGAAGAAGGCCCGCTACATCCTGGCGATGACGCCGTTGGCGGCCATTGTCGCGACCTATCCCTTCCAGGTGAGTGACCGGCGTCTGGCCGCCTTCCTGCGGGGGCTGATCCAGGGGCTCTGGCTGCTGCTGCCGGCGCTCCTGCTGCTGGGCGTCTGGCTGGGCTGGCAGCGCTTCCCGCAGACGCTGCAACCGCTGGGTGGAAAAGTCTGGCTATGCGTGGTTGGCCTGGCTGGCCTACAAGTGTTCGCGCTGTCCCGGCTGTTCCGCCGCGAGCGACGCGCCGAGCTGATGGCGCTCTGCGCGGTGCTGGCGCTGTGGGGCAGTTACCTGCTGGTGATCGAGCCGGCGCAGCGGCAGTTGTATGACAGCCGGGCGTTTTCCCTGGCAGTGGACGCGGCGGTGCTCAGGGCGCCGGCGCCATTGGTGCTCTATGGCATGGGTCGCGATGCGCAGGCGATCAAGTTCATGGTCAACCTCGAGCGCGACATGCGGCCACTGTTCGCCAGCAATCCTGAGCAGCTTGCCGCGCTGCCGGGGCCGTACTACCTGATGCTGGACGAGGAGGATGCCGACCGTCTGCGCGCCGCGTATCCGGCCCTGGGCCTGCCGTTGCTCAGCGGAAGTTTCGACTACAACCCCTACTGCCTGCTGCGCGTGAGCGACGCCAGCCTGTTTGGTGCCGCGCGATGAAGTCGCTGTTGTCCGTCCTCGGGCTCGGCGTGCTGCTGTGCGGCTGCCAGGGCTCCGACAGCTCCCAGGAGGTCGCCCACGATCAGTCCTTCTTTCGCCAGCATCCCATACCGCCATTGCAGGTGAGCCCGCCCCCGGGGAGCTTCATCCTGCCCTTGTTGCCGGATACGCAGTTCTATTCCGAGAACAATCACCGCGAACTGCGCCTGTTCCGCAGCAACCAGCGTTTCCAGGGCTTGCCCTACGAGCCGGCGCTGGCCTTCTTCGCCCAGACCTGGTGGCTGGCGAAGAACGCCGAGGCGCTGCAGGTGTCGATGGTGGTGCATCTGGGCGATGTGGTGCAGAACGCCGGCACCCTCAGCCAGTGGCAGATCGCCAGTGGCGCGATGCGGGTGCTGGAGGAGGGCGGCGTGCCCTACAGCATCATGAGCGGCGACCGGGATATCCATGGCGCCGTCACGCCCGATGACCAGCGCTCGTTCCGCGACCGCTTCAAGGACCATTTCGGTCCGCAGCGCGCGGCCTGGCAGAGCACCTATGGCGGCAGCGACCCGCTCGGCCTTAGCCAGTACCACCTGTTTCGCAAGTACGGCCAGTCCTTCCTCCTGCTGGCGCTGGACTGGAGCCCGTCGAAGGCGACACTCGCCTGGGCGCAGCAGGTCATCGACGCGCATCCGCACATTCCGGTGATTCTCGCCTCGCACAACATCCTGTATGGCAAGGCGGGCGAGCCGCCGCGGCTGTCCCGCGAGGGTAGCGACAGCGGTTCGCTGCTCTGGGAGCAGCTGATTCGCCGCAACGACCAGATCTTCCTGACCGTCAGCGGGCACGTCGAAGGCTCGGCCCACGCGCGCATGCTCAATGACCAGGGCCACAGCGTGGACATGGTGATGGTCGACTACCAGGATGAATACCTGGGCGGTAACGGGCTGCTGCAGTTGCTGGAGCTGGATTTGCGGCGCAACCGCATCGATGCCCTGTCGCTGTCACCCTGGGTGTTGTGGAAGCGGCAGTTCTATCCGCAGGCTTTCAAGGGCTGCCCTTCCGATCAGGCCCTGCAAGGCTGCGACCAGTTGCTGCCGGCGCCATCGGCGGGCTGGGACAATCGTTTCCGCATCGATCTCGACTTCCGCGCGCGCTTCGCCAGTTTCCAGGGCTACACCGCGCAGTTCCCCGAAGGCGGGGCGGAGGGGCCTTCGCTGTTGCAGCAGGTCCAGGCGCAGTTCGAATCAGCGGCGCAAGCGCAGCAGGCAGCGCAGCGTGATGCCGCCAAGGGCAACGGCCAGGCAGGGTATCCAGACCCACTGCGCTTCTGACAGCAGCACCTGCGCACCGCGCGGGCTGAGAAAGCGCGACAGTCCGATGGGTGACACCTCGATGGGATGCAGCGGCAGGAAGTAGCGCTGGTCGTTCCAGGGCCAGAACCAGGCGACGCCCAGCCCGCCATCGGTCATGGCATCGAGCACGCTGTGCGAGGCGGTGGCCAGGCCGATCCACAGGCCAGCCTTCAGCGGCCCGCAGTTCAGCAGGCGGCAGCACAGTGCCCCAAGGAGTCCGATGCAGGCCGCGAACAGCAGGGAGTGGCTGAAGCCGCGATGACCGAAGGCGTCGCTATAGGCAATGCCCAGCTTGAAAGCGACCACGTCGAGGTCGGGCAGGCAGGTGGCGAGCATGCCCGCCAGCAGCAGGCGCGGCGGGATCACCCGCGAGCCGAGCGCCAGGCCGACGGCCAGCGCCGGCAGGGGATGGGTGATCAGGGTGGTCATGGAGTCCGTTCCATGCGGGGCCGGGTGGCCCCGTCATCAGCTGGTGCGCAGGGCGCGCATGCGCGAGAGCTGGCGCTCCAGCATCGAGGGATAAGGTTCCTTCAGCCATTCCACGCAGCAGGCGTTTTCCGGGCTGGCGATGGGGCGGATGCGTGCACGTTCGCGGACTTTCTCGTCATCGCCAATGGATTTCTCCACCAGCAGCAGGTTGCGGCTGTGCTGGCTGAGGGCGAGGGCGTTCTGCGCCGCCGACTCCTGCAGCAGTTCGGCCTGTTCGAGATCGGCGATGTCCTCGCCCAGCACCAGGCCCAGCTGCAGTTGCAGGGTGATGCCGCTGTCGGCCACCTCGATCTGCAGGGCGTGGCCCAGGGCGCGCATCAGCTCGCCGCAGCACAGGGCATTGGTGAGGAACTCCTCGTCCTGGTCGCGGCTGTGGAAGAGGATCAGGCTGCCGCCGTCGTTGAGGGTGTACAGCGTGCCCTTGTACAGGCGCGCGGCCTGCTCCAGGCAGTCGCGGTAGCGCTCCAGCAGGTCGACCAGGCGGGCGCGCGGCAGGCGACGCAGCTGTTCCTGGGCGCCGAGTTGAACGGCGAGAACGGCGCTGGTGCCGCTGGAAAGCGGTTCCGGCTCGGCTTCGGGCTCTTCCTCGACGTCGGCGTCGACTTCAGTCTCGGCCTCCACGGCCAGCGATTCGAACTCTTCCTCGGGGAAGTCGTCGTCTGCGGGTTCGGCGGTGCGGCGCGCCGCCGGGGCGGGGAGTTCATCTTCGGAGAAGATGTTTTCGTCGAATTCGTGCTCGTCGCTGGCGCCGGCTTCCTCCAGCACGGGCTCCTTGGCGGCAGCTTTCGCCGGCGCTTTCGGGCGCGGCGCGGGGGCGCCGACCACCGGCTCGGGGGCCGGCGGTTTCTCCGGCACCAGGCGCGCTTGCAGCTGGCGGGCCAGGTCGCCGATCTCGTTCTGCAGGCCGGCGCCCGGGGCGGGGTCATCCGGGTCGCGCAGCCAGACGCGAAGCTGTAGCAACGGGGTGGAGATCTGCCGGCCCAGGCGCAGGCCGAAGGTCAGGGTGAGCAGCAGCAGGATCAGGCTGATCAGCCCCATACTCTGCAGGCTGACGGTCATCGGCTGCTCGAACTGGTGCATGTCGAGGCTGATGCGCAGGTGGCCGGCGATCACTTCCTGGAAGGTGATGGGGGTGGAGTACAGGCCCTCGGCGTCGCCCAGCAGGCCCTGCTTGGGCCGCGTGCCGGACTCGGCGAGGATGCGGTTGTCCACGCTGTAGATCGCGGCATGGGCGACCAGCGGGTTCTTCGTCAGGTTGTTGAGCAGCACATTGAGGCTGAGGATGTCGTTGGACACCAGCAGCTCTGTGGCCGATTGCGCCGTCTGGGTCGTCAGGCTCTGGCCCAGGGCGTCGGCCTGCTGCTGCATGGCCTGCTTGAACTGCATACCCATGACCCAGGCGTAGATCACCAGGGCGGCGGCCACCAGCAACAGCGTGTGGATGGCGATTCGCAGGGCGATCGGCACACGGCGCTGGCGCAGGGCGTGGAAAAGCAGCAGGAAGAAATTGTCGGGCTTGACGGAGGTGGGCCGGGTCACAGCGGGCTCGGTCTTCAGTAGGGCAGATACGGGCCAGTATAACGAGCCCCTCCGGAGGGGCAAAGCGCCGCGGGCCCTGTCAATACGACCGAGGCCGGGTTGGGCGGGGAAGGTGCTCGCCAATCCGATCGGCGGCGATGCCCGGCAACCGGGCGGGCGCGGCGGAAAGCAGGTAGAATGTCGGCCTTTTTTACACGGCGGAGACAGCGCCTTGCGCGAAATCGTCCTGATCAATATCACCGGGGAAGACCGCCCCGGCCTCACCGCAGCCATCACCGGCGTGCTGGCCCAGGGTGGCGTGAACATCCTCGACATCGGCCAGGCGGTGATCCACGACACCCTGTCGTTCGGCATCCTGGTCGAGATTCCGGATACCGAACAGGCGTCCTCGGTGCTCAAGGACGTGCTGTTCACGGCCTACAAGCTCGACCAGCAGGTGCGTTTCACTCCGGTCTCGGAAGACGATTACCGGCAGTGGGTGGGTGGCCAGGGCAAACCGCGCCACATCGTCACCCTGCTGACCCGCCGGGTCACCGCCGAGCAGTTGCAGCGCGTCAGCTCGATCACCGCCAAGTACGGCCTGAACATCGACCAGATCGACCGCCTGTCCGGGCGCATGGCGCTGGACGTGCCGGCCGACCAGGGCAAGGGCTGCGTCGAGTTCTCGGTGCGTGGCGAGCCGGCCGACCCGGTGGCGCTGCGTGCGGAGTTCCTCAGCGTGGCCCAGGAGCTGAATGTCGATATCGCCTTCCAGCAGGACTCAGTGTTCCGCCGCAACCGCCGCCTGGCCGTGTTCGACATGGACTCCACGCTGATCGAGGCCGAGGTGATCGACGAGCTGGCCAAGGCCGCCGGTGTGGGCGACAAGGTTTCCGAGATCACCGAGCGCGCCATGCGCGGCGAACTGGACTTCCGCGCCAGCTTCAAGGAGCGCCTGGCGCTGCTCAAGGGGCTGTCCGAGGACGTGCTGGAAGAGATCGGCGCTTCGCTGCGCCTGACCGAAGGCGCCGAAACGCTGTTCGCCGAGCTCAAGCGTCTGGGGTACAAGACCGCGATCCTCTCCGGCGGCTTCAGCTACTTCGCCAGGCAGTTGCAGGCCAAGTTGGGTATCGACTACGTGTTCGCCAACGAACTGCAGATCGTCGATGGCAAGCTGACCGGCGTGGCCATCGAACCGATCGTCGACGCCCAGCGCAAGGCGGACCTGCTGCGCGAGCTGGCGGCGAAGGAAGGTCTGCAGCTGGAGCAGACCATCGCCGTGGGCGACGGCGCCAACGACCTGCCGATGCTCGGTCTGGCCGGGCTTGGCGTGGCCTTCCGCGCCAAGCCGCTGGTCAAGCAGTCGGCCAAGCAGGCGATCTCCACCCTTGGGCTGGACGGCATCCTCTACCTGCTCGGTTTCCGCGATCGCGAAGGTGCTGACGAACGCTGAGTTGTCGCCCTAACAAAAAAGCCGCCCCGAAGGGCGGCTTTTTTGTTGCGGTCGTTCCCGTCTCGCAGGCTCGAGTGCGCTTTTTGTAGGAGCGAGCTTGCTCGCGAACACGCCCAGCATTTGTGGTGCGGGTTGACTCTGTTCGCGAGCAAGCTCGCTCCTACAGGTTCCGTTCCGGATTATTCGTCCGAGGTGAAGTCGTAGTCCATCGCCTGACTCGGGCCTTGCAGGTAATGGCCCTGGATGTAGTTGGCGCCGGCTTGCCAGAGGGTCGCCAGGGCGCTGGCGGTTTCCACCATCGGCACGATGGTCAGCTTGGCCTGGGCGTGGAGGCTGGCCATCAGGGTCTTGAGGTTCTCCTGGTTTTCCGCCTTGCCCAGCTCCTGCACGTAGGAACCATCGACCTTCACGAAGTCGACGTTCATGTGCTTGAGCGTATTGAACGGGTTCAGCGCGCAACCGAACTGGCACAGGGCGATCTGGCAGTGCAGCTCGGCGAGCCCCTGGCTGAGCACCTTCGCCTGCTTGAGGTAACTGATCGCGTCCGGTTCGCTGATCTGGATGATCAGGGCATCGGCGGGCAGGCGCGATGCCTTCAGTGCCACGTTCAGCCAGGGCAGCAGCTCGGCGTCCTGCAGGCTGGAACTGGAAAGGTGCACGAACAGCTTGGTGTCATGGCCCTTTGTGCGGTGTTCGGAGAGCAGCTTGATCGAGTTGAGCAGGACCCAGCGGTCGATCTTCTCGGCCAGGCCGCCCGACTTGGCGGCGGCGAGGAAGTCCGCCGGCGGTACTTCCTCGCCCTGCGGATTGAGCAGGCGCAGCAGCACTTCGTAGTGTTCGTGGGTATCGCCGCGCAGGCTGATGATCGGCTGGAACAGCAGGCGGAAGCTGTTCTGCTCCAGGGCCTGGCGGATGATCGCCAGGGTGTCGCCGCGGTTGGCGGCGGCGGCCAGTTCATCGGCCGGGTCGTAGAGCTTCAGGCCGTTGCCTTCGCTCTGCGCGATTTCGTCGGCGCTGCGGTGCGCGCGCTCGATGACGTCCTGGGCGCGGGTGGTCTTCTCGTCCAGCCCGGCAATACCAATGGACAGGGTGACCTGGGCCGTGCGGCCGTGGATGTCGAACAGGTTGCCTTCGATCTTCTTCAGCAGGCTGGCGAACAGTGGCTTGGTCTGGTCCGGGGTGTGTCCCGGCAGCAGCACGGCGAACACGTCGTCGCTGAAACGAGCCAGCTGGGCTTCCTGGGGGAAGTGGGCGCGCAGCAGGTTGCCGAGGTCGGCAAGCAGCAGGTCGATGCTGGCGACGCCGAGGTTGAGCTGCAGCGTCTGGGCGCGGTCGAGCAGCATGTAGGCGAAGGTGGCCGGCTGGCTGGCGGTCACCGCGCGCTCCACGGCGCTGTCCATCAGATCGAGGAAGTGACCGCGGTTGTATAGGCCGGTGACCAGGTCCTGGCTGCTGACCTCACGCAGCTTTTCTTCGAGCTGGGCGTTGTCGCTGTCGGCGCGGATCACCACCTGGATGCACGGCTCGCCGTCATAGGTGGCCGGGGAGAAGGTCATGCGCGCACTGAAGGCCTGGCCGTCCACCTTGATGCCGCTGCAGGCCAGGTCGGCGTTGTTCTCGGTGGTCTGGTAGCCCTTCAGGAAATCCTTGAAGGTTGCCTGGTCGCTGCCGGCGATCAGGTCGATCATCGGCATGCCTTCCAGTTCTTCCGCGTCGTCGTAGCCGAACAGGTCGACGTAGGCGCGGTTGGCATAGATGTGCATGCCGTCGTGGACGTAGGTGATGGCGTCCACGGAGCTGTCCAGCAGCAGCTGGCAGCGTTTTTCCGTTTCCCGCAGGGCGACTTCGGCGGCGCGGCGTGCGCGACGCTCCTCGAGGTTGGCCAGTTCGCGCTTGGCGACCAGGATCAGACGCTCGTCTTCCCCTTGCGGCAGGGCGTCCTGGGCGCCCAGGGCAAGGGCTTCGGTCACCGCATCGGAGTCGTTGCCGGTGATCAGCTGGATGAACGGGATGTCCTTTGCCTGGCGGCGGATGCTGCTCAGGGCTTCGCTGGGAGCCATGGCGCTGCTGTCAGGCGCGGCGATCAGCAGATCCCAGCCCTGAGGGAGGATTTCCAGGAGGTCTTCACTGGACGTGATGCGATGGACACGGGTGGCGCGACCGGCATTGCGGAACAGGCTGACCAGGCGCTCGGCTTCGTTCTGGGAGTCTTCCAGGATCAGCAGGCGGACGGTCTTCTTTTCATTGGCCATGGGTGAGGCTGCTTATACCGCACTGGACGGCAGCAAATGGGCGATGAATGGGGTTCGTCGGAATCTACAGCGACTTCCAGAGTGAGTCAAAGTCTTCCTCCCCGCGCGGACTCGGCGCTGTGACAGGCTTATCGTTCGGTGCGGCGATGGTGTCGTGGGTCTGGTATTCGAACTGGGTGAAGCTGCCGGTCGCGGTGACCTTGCGCGTGAGGAGGGTGCGGCGCTCCTCGCCGTGCAGGTTGATCTGCACCTTGTTGCCTTCCTGGAAGGGCAGGCGCGGGGTGATCAGGGTGGCCGGTCGCGAGATCGCGGAGATTTCCGGCAGCAACAGGGCGCGCAGGTACTGGCTGCCCTGCTCGGTCTTGCGCAGCAGTTGCAGGCCGCACGGCTGGGCGAGCGGCGCGATCAGCTCGATGCCCATCTGGGTGCCGCCGCCACGGACCTGGCGAATCCAGCGCACCACTGCAATGCTCCAGCCCTGGTCCGGGACGTCCTGGATGCCCAGCAACTCGCCGGCCTGCAGTTGGCTGGGGATCTCCTTGGGCCAGGTCAGGCAGTAGCCGCCCGGACTGTGGTTGACGATGGGCAGGGTGAAGACCGGATACTCATCGCAGGGCGTCTCGGCGACGGTGGCGCCACTGTCGGTGGGGCTGATGGGGGTGTACTCGATTTCCTCCAGCGACATGCCGGGCTGCCATTCCTTGATCTGCCGCGCGTCGAAGGCGGTGGACCAGGCGTCCTTCACCTCGGTCTTGACCTTGGTGTTGAAGTCCGGGGTCTGGCTGCGCTTGAGCACATCGTTGAAATGCTGGCGACCGGCGAGGAAGTAGTGCAGGGCGCTCATGCCGATGCACAGGGTGAGCTGGCCCTGGCCGGTGGTGCGCTGGAAGGTCCGTTCGGCGATGTCGCCCCAGGCCGCGGCGAGGTGCTGCAACAGGTCGACGGAGACGCCTTCGGGCACCTTCAGGCGCGCCTGGTTGCGGTTCTCCGGAAGCAGCAGGAGGTATTCCTTGATCAGGTCTACCAGGGGCTGTGGATCGATCCCCACCCCGCCCGGCAGGTCGCCGTCCTTGAACAGGGTGCGGTAGCGCGGCGGGCCGTCCACCTGGGGGACGACGACGAACAGGGTCGACTGTGCATCGGCGCTCTGTACGCGAATCTGCGAGCTCCAGCCTTCCAGGGCTTCCGCCAGGCGGGCGATGTTGTGCTGGCGCATCTGGTTGCAGCGTGCCGAGCCGAGCATCAGCGCCACCAGGTAGGCCTGCTCGATGGTCAGGCCCTGGGCGTCGCGGGCCAGGCTGTCGCGCACGCTCAGTTTCTGCAGTCCGTGCTGGCGCGCCAGCTGGTACAGCTGGTGGAGTTCCAGCCATAGCCCTTCCGGCACCGGGCAATACAGCTGCGAGGCGCGGATCAGCGGTCCGCACAGGGCGCGGATGGCGCGCTGGATGGCGGCCGTCAGCAGTTGCGCGCGCTCGCGGGAAACACGGCTCGCTTCGCGCACGACGATCAGTTTGTAGCCTATGGCCAGGTGGTTCTGCAGGGCCTGGCAGAGGTTGGCGACCTTGCGCGGACGCTCGTCGAGGACGATGGACTGGTTGAGGAAGTGGCGTTCAAGGTGCTGGCAGACGAACTGGACTTCCGGGCGGAACAGCTCCAGCAGCTGCAGGCGGGTCTCCACGGGCAGCTTCAGCTGGTTCAGCTCGATCAGCCCCTGGTAGAGCTGGCGGGCGGTCTCGCCCAGATTGGCCTTGGGCAGGTGGTCCAGCCAGTATTTCAGCTCACGCGCGGTGGCGTTGCAGAAGCTCAGGCTCTCGTGTGTCGGGGTGGGGACCCGTAGAAACTGCTGGGGACTGTTGTCCATGGTTGGATCGGATTCTCCACAATCTGGGCCGTTCAGCGGACCTTTCGGTCGTCACGCTCGGCTTTTTCCGAACTCTAGCAGTATCCGTTGCGCACCGCAGCCCATCGCCGGATGGGTGCGCCGACGGGTCACGTGAGCGGTGTTTCGCCCTTGATCTGGCGCTGCAAGGCGTCCTTTGCGGAGGCCTGCGCGGTGACGCGCAGCCAGCCGTCGCCCTGCGGAATCACTGCGTGGGCGGCCCATTCGAGCATGTCCTGGCGGCGGCAGGCGCCGGTGTTGCCCTTGCCGGCGCCGGCGACCACCTTGTAGACCAGCTGGTCCTGGCGCGTGCGCTTGCCGGGATGGTCGTCGATCACCTGGCGCACCGCCCAGGCGTTGCCGCTCAGCGCATTGCTGTAGCAAGCGCCGAGGAGGATGTCGTCCGGGCCCAGGCGTTGGGCCTGGGCATGTTCCTGGGCCAGCTGGAGAATCTTCAGCAGGTCGTCGAACTGCACGTCGATGAACGAATCCATCTTGCGCAGCGCGTGGTAGAGGTCTTCCGGCGCGGGGCCCGCAGGCAGCTTCGGCGTTTCCGGCAGGCGCGCCAGCGGCGCGGGGTAGCGGCGCCAGGCGAACAGGCCGTTGAAGGCCACGGCCACGGCGAGGATCAGCACCACATTGAGCAGCACCGGGCTGAGCACGTAGTGGAAGCCCAGCGCGCTGATCGCCGGCCCGCCGGATACCGCCGCCAGGGCAGTGGCGCCGCCCGGGGGATGGATGCAGCGGGTGTAGTGCATGACCAGTATCGCCGCGCCGACAGCCAGGGCCGGAGTGAAGGCCTGGTCGGGAAAGAGTTTCTGGCAGATCACCCCGACGAAGGCCGACAGCACCTGGCCGCCGAGCACGGCCCAGGGTTGGGACAGCACGCCGTGGGGCACGGCGAACAGCAGCACGGCGCTGGCGCCCATGGAGGCTACGACCCAGATGGCCGCTTCGCTGGGCAGTACCCAGTGGGTGACGGCGTAGATGACGGCGATGCCGCACAGCGCTCCGATGGCGGAGAGCCATTTTTCAAGATGGCTGGTGGCGTTGGCACGCCAGCCCATGAGATGCAGGAAGCGTTTCATGGCAGGGAACTAGCACGATGAGGCAAAAAGCAGTGGCGGGCGGCTCGTTGGCCGCCCGCCTTATGGCAAGCGGGCGTCAGCCCTGGCGCGCGCCACCCAGGCGCTGGCCCATGCGGACCGGGCTGGTGGCTGCGAGGTTCTCGGCCCAGCTGACCTGCTCGGGTCCGAACAGGACGATGGCGGTGGAGCCCAGCTTGAAGCGGCCCAGTTCGGCGCCTTTCTCCAGGTGGATCGGCGCGCGGGCCGCTTCGCCGTAGGAGAAGGTCTTCAGCTCGCGCTTGGGCGGCGTCACCAGGCCGGCCCAGACGGTCTCGATGGAGGCGACGATCATCGCGCCCACCAGCACCACGGCCATCGGCCCGCGCTCGGTGTCGAAGATGCACACCACGCGCTCGTTGCGGGCGAACAGCTCCGGTACCTGCTCGGCGGTCAGCTGGTTCACCGAGAACAGCCGGCCCGGCACGTAGACCATCTCGCGCAGGGTGCCGGCCAGCGGCATGTGCACGCGGTGGTAGTCCTTGGGCGACAGGTAGACGGTGGCGAATTCGCCGCCCATGAAGGGCGCGGCGCGCTCGGCGTCGCCGCCCAGCAGTTCCATCAGGCTGTAGCTGTGGCCCTTGGCCTGGAACACGCGGCCGTGCTCGATCGGGCCGAGCTGGCTGATGGCGCCGTCGGCGGGGCTGAGCACGCTGCCTTCGCTCTCGTCCAGCGGACGGGCGCCGTCTTTCAGGGCGCGGGTGAAGAAGGCGTTGAAGTGCTCATAGGCGCGCAGGTCCTCGACCTGGGCTTCGCGCATGTCCACCTGGTAGCGGCGGGCGAACCAGGGAATCAGGCGATCCTTGAACCAGGGGGCGCGGCATTCGGCGGCGCAGCCGATCAGGCGCGACAGCAGGTGATGCGGCAGCAGGTACTGGGCGAGGATGAACAGACGATCTTTGAACGACATTCCTTAAACCTCTACAGGGGTGTCGGGGTGGTTGCCCCATTCCGACCAGGAGCCGGCGTAGCCCTTGACCCGCGGATAGCCGAGGGCCTTGGCCACCAGGTAGGTGAAGCCGGAGCGGTGGTGGGTCTGGCAGTGGGTGATCACTTCCTTGTCCGGGGTGATGCCCAGGTTCTTCAGAATCTGCGGCATATCGGTACGGATGCGCAGGGCGCGGGCCGGGTCCATGCCGGCGGTCCATTCGAAATTGACGGCGCCGGGCACGTGCCCGCCCTTCGCGGCGAGGACTTTCTGCCCGCTGTACTCGCTGGGGTTGCGCGCGTCCCAGATGGCCAGGTCGGCAGCGCCCAGGCGGCTTTGCAGATATTCGCGGGTGGCGGTGGGCTCGTCGTGCAGGGTCAGCGGCAACGGGTCACCGGCCGACGCCGGGACTTCCTGGCTCAGCGGCAGGCCATCGGCGAGCCAGGCGTGCAGGCCGCCGTCGACATAGTGGTACTGGTGGTGGCCGATCACGTCCAGCAGCCAGATGAAGCGGCCGGCCCAGCCGCCGCCTTCGTCGTCGTAGACCACGTAGACGGCATCGGGGTTGTGGCCCAGCTCGCCGAACAGCGCTTCGAGGTCGGCCTTGGCCGGCAGCAGGCCGGGCGCCGGGGTGCCGCCCAGCTGGGTACGCGCCGGGGCGACGAAGCGGGCGCCGGGGATGTGGCCTTCGGCGTAGCGCGCGGCGCTGGTCAGGTCGACCAGGATCAGTTCGGGGGCGTCGAGACGGCTGGCGAGGTCAGCCGGTTCGATCACCAGGGGCAGAGCGGAGAAGGCGGACATGTCGAGTCTCCCGGTACGGCGGACGGCCCACCGTGATGATGGCGGCGGCGTGAGCTGGCGGCCCTGGGCTGCCCATTGAGGGGCGATAGTCTAAAGGGGACGCAAGTGTACCGGAAATCCCGGCAATCGCCGCGGCTCAGGAGGCGCCGCGGGACATCTGCCGGACGGCATGTTCGATGCACTGCGCGGTGCGGCCGAAGGCCTGGGCGTGCAGGTCGCCCAGCGGCTGACCGTTGCGGTCGGCGGCCAGCAGCATGACTACCCGGCTGCCGTTGCCCAGTGAGCGCAGCAGCAGGTGTTCGCTGGGCAGCAGCGCCTTCAGCGCGCCGGGCAGCACGGCGGAAAAGTCGGCCATGTTCGCCGGACTCAGACGCAGCTGTCCGGGTTGTTGCAGGAGTTTGCGCAGCAGCGGGCTGGCGGCGACTTCCAGCTTGAGTTCGCCGGCCTCCGCCGCGAGCCCGAAGTGCCGGCGAGTCTGCAGCCAGCTGCCAGCCTTGTCGGCCAGCAGGATCAGGCCGCGTTGCAGTCCGCAGGCCTGCAGCGCCGATTCGGCGCAGTCGAGCAACTGCAGAGCGTTGCCGAACGGGCTGGGCGCCTGCAGCAGGCGCGCGCAGTGCTGGCGCCATTGGGCGAGGGTGTCGGGTGCCTTGGCCGGCTCCTCGGACTTCGGACCGTTGAGCCAGCGGCGGGCGTCCCAGGGCCAGAGCAGGGCTTCGGCCGGGTGCCAGAGCTGCGGCCGGGCATGCCGGCGGGCACTCTGCGCGGCCAGGCCGTGGACGGTCTGTTGCAGGTCTTCCAGTGGCATTTGCAGATAGAGGCTGGTCAGGCGTTGCCAACGCAGCATGTGTACGCCGCCCCAGGATTGATGGGCGGCTGTCGCTAGGCTGTTGGCCAGCAGAATGGTGTTGGCTGGGCGGGTCAGCCAGCGTTGCAGTTCCGGGTCGGCATCCAGGCGCTGTTGCTGGCCCAGCGGCCGGGTTTCGGTGTGGGCCACGTGCAGGGCGCGCACCAGCAGGCGCTTGTCATCGCTGAGCAGGGCGTAGCCCTGGGCGACCCAGTCCGGCAGTCGCCAGCGCTCGGCCAGCGCTCGGCACAGCGGTAGCAGGCGGGTGCCGAGCAGCTCCTGCTCGACCTCGCTGCTGCAGCGGCCCAGGCCGTAGACCTGGCGTTGCCAGGCCTCCAGCAGTTCCGGGCGGGCCGTGGCCAATGCCCAGAGCGGGGCGAGGGTGAACAGGCTGCCCCAGTGGATCTCCTGCCAGAGCCGCGCCAGGCGGTTGGCGAACAGGCCGCTGGCCTGCTGCATGGCGTGGCGGCTGATCAGCAACAACTGGCTCAGTGCGCGGGGCATCTGTGCCTCGGGCAACGCTGGCAGGCGATCGAGCAATTGGGTGACGCGCGCCAGTCCCAGACGATTGAGGGCGACTTCCAGGCTTTCCGCCGGATTGTCCTGGGCGCTCTGGGCGCGGTTGGCCTCGCGCAGGATGGCCAGGGCCAGGGTCGGACAGTCCTGCAGCAGGTCGGAGATGTCGCGGATCGAGCGACGACTGTCGTTCAGCGCCCGGCGAATCTCGTCGCGGTGCTCCTGGGGGACGGGCAGCGGCAGCTCTTCCAGCAGGGAGAGCCATTCCGCGAGACGCTCTGGGGTAGGCACGGGTTTGGGCATGCGTGAGGCGCCGAACTGGTTTTTAGTGTTTTCGGCCTATAGTCTTGCCCGAAATCTCCGATAACAACAGGGAGGCGGGAATCATGCCTCTCATTCTGTTCACAGTTTCAGTCCGGTCCCCATGTCAAAAATCATCGGCATCATCGTCATCCTGGGCAGCGTACTCGGCGGATATCTGCTCTCCGGCGGCAAGATCGCGGCCATCATCCAGCCGTTCGAAGTGCTGATCATCGGCGGTGCGGCCCTGGGCGCCTTCCTCCAGGCGAACCCGGGCAGCACCTTCATGACGGTGCTCAAGAAGGCGCCGAAGATGTTCAGCAACCGCTTCACCCACACCTTCTACCTGGAGGTGCTGGGCATGCTCTACGAGGTGCTCAACAAGAGCCGCCGCGAGGGCATGATGGCGATCGAGGCGGACGTCGAGGATCCGGGCGCCAGCCCGATCTTCAGCAAGTACCCGGCGGTGCTCAAGGACGACCGCATGACCGCCTACATCTGTGATTACCTGCGCATCATGTCCTCCGGCAACATGGCGCCCCATGAGCTGGAAGGCCTGTTCGACATGGAACTGGGCAGCCTCAAGGAAGACCTGGAGCATCCCGCCCACGCGGTAACCCGTGTCGCCGACGGCCTGCCGGGCTTCGGTATCGTCGCCGCGGTGCTCGGCATTGTGATCACCATGGCGCTGCTCGGCCAGGGCAGCCAGGCCGAGATCGGCCACCACGTTGCCGCGGCGCTGGTGGGTACCTTCCTCGGTATTCTCGCCGCCTACGGTTTCGTCGGCCCGCTGTCCAACGCCCTGGAGCATGACGCCAAGGAAGAGCTGAACCTCTACGAAGCCATCAAGGCCTGCCTGGTCGCCTCCGCCTCGGGCATGCCGCCGTCGCTGGCCGTGGAGTTCGGCCGCAAGGTGCTGCTGCCGGCGCATCGTCCCAGCTTTGCGGAGCTGGAGCAGGCTGTGCGCGGTCGCTAAACGATGGATAACAACCAGCCGATCATCGTCAAGCGCGTCAAGCGCTACGCCGCGGGCCACCATGGCGGTTCCTGGAAGATCGCCTTCGCCGACTTCGCCACCGCCATGATGGCGTTCTTCCTGGTGCTCTGGCTGTTGTCCTCGGCTACGCCGGAGCAGAAGAAGGCTATTTCCGGTTATTTCCAGGATCCGATCGGTTTCACCGAGAGCGCCAGTCCCTATGTGATCGACCTGGGCGGCACGCCGACTCCCGCGCCGGACAAGACCCTGAACCCGCAGGTCCAGGCGCAGCCCGAGGCGGACGAAACCCGCGTCAGCCCGCAGGACGAGGCCAAGGTCAATCCCGAGCAGGCGGAGAACATCGCCGAGAAGCTGGAGAAGGAGCGCCTGGAACTGTTGCTGCAGGAGTTGCAGAACAAGGTCGACGAGAACCCCACGCTCAAGCGCTTCAAGGACCAGATCCTGTTCGAGATCACCCAGGACGGCCTGCGCATCCAGATCGTCGACTCGGACAATCGGCCGATGTTCGACCTGGGCAGCGCGCGCCTGCAGCCGTACTTCGAGGACATCCTGCTGGCGCTGGCCGAGACCATCAAACAGGTGCCGAACAAGATCAGCATCAGCGGCCATACCGATGCCAAGCCGTACGCCGGCAATGGCGAGTTCGGCAACTGGGAGCTCTCCGCCAACCGCGCCAACGCCGCGCGCCGCGCGCTGGAGGCAGGCGGTTATCCGGAAGACCAGATCGCCCGCGTGGTGGGCTATGCATCGTCGGCGCTGTTCGACCGCGACCAGCCGCTGAACCCGGTGAACCGCCGCATCGACATCATCGTCCTGACCAAGAAGGCCCAGCGCGCCATCGAGGGGCAGGATGGCGGTGCGGGCAAGCCCGCCGATGGCGCCGCCGCTCCTGCAGCTCCAGGCGACGCCCAGCCCAACGCTGCACCCGCGCAGCCGGCAGCCGGGCAGGGTGAGCCGCTGCCGGCGGACCAGTTGAAGCAGAAGCTCAATCTGTTCGACGACGGCGGCACGCTGAAGCTCGACGAGCTGAACAAGCAGCAGTAAGAAACGAAAAGGCCAGCTGAGAAGCTGGCCTTTTTGTGGGTGGCATGCGCGCGATGAGGTAGGCAGCGCGGGCTTTCGTAGGAGCAACTGTCTTGTCCCGGCTGAATCTGTGCCAGGGCTTTCCCCCTCACCCCGGCCCTCTCCCTCAGGGAGAGGGAGCCAGATCGTGCCGGCTGACAGAGTAGTTTCATCCTGCACCGGACGGTCCCCTCTCCCCTGGGAGAGGGTTAGGGTGAGGGCCAACCCGAGCGCAGATGCATCTCGTAGGAACGGACCTTGTCCGCGATCCGGCCGATAGGCCGGCGATCAGGCCGCCAAAGGATGTCCCGGCTTCGCCGGGATTTCGCGGAGAAGCTCCGCTCCTACAAGGGAACTCCTACCTAATAGTGCAGGGCGAATAAAGCGGAAGGCTTTATCCGCGAATCAGTACTCGTCTTCCGGCAGGCTGGCGAGGATGTGCCGGTAGCTGGCCATCCGCTGCGGTGAGATCCGTCCTTCTTCCAGGGCCTTGAGCAGCGCGCAGCCCGGCTCGCGGTCGTGCTTGCAGTCGCGGAAGCGGCAGTGGCCGAGCAGGTCGTGGAATTCGATGAAGCCGGCTTCGACATCGTCGCGGCTCACATGGACCAGGCCGAATTCGCGGATGCCGGGGGAGTCGATCAGGTCGCCACCGGCGGGGAAGTGGAACAGCCGCGCGGTGGTGGTGGTGTGGGTGCCCTTGCCGGTGACTTCCGAGAGGTCGCCGACGCGGGTGTCTACGCCCGGCAGCAGCGCGTTCACCAGCGACGACTTGCCGACCCCGGACTGGCCGACGAACACGCTGACGTGCTCGTTCAGCGCGGCGCGCAGGGAATCCATCGCCAGGCCGTTGAAAGCCGAGACCTCCAGCAGCGGATAGCCCAGTTCACGGTAGGTGCCCAGCAGGCTGTCGATGAAGGGGGCGTTTTCCTCGTCGATCAGGTCGGCCTTGTTCAGCAGCAGCAGCGGCTTGATGCCGGCATGCTCGGCGGCCACCAGGTAGCGGTCGATCAGATTGGCGTGCGGTTCCGGGCGCGGGGCGAAGACGATCACGATGCGATCGACGTTGGCCGCCACTGGCTTGAGCACGCCGCGCATGTCCGGACGGCACAGCTCGGAGCTGCGCGGCAGTTGCGCGACGATCACGCCGATGCCCTGGTTGCCGGGGCGCCAGACCACCTGGTCGCCGGTCACCAGCGTCGGCAGGTTGGCGCGCAGGTGGCAGCGGAACACCTGGCCCGCGTGGTCGCCTTCGAGCGCCTCGACTTCCACCTGCACCCCGAAATGGGCAATCACCTGGCCGGTCTGCTCCGGGCCGAGGTCGCCGCCTTCCAGTTCCTCCAGGACGCGCGATTCGCGCTTGGCCGCGCGGGCAGCGCGCTCTTCCTGGACTTTTTCGATCCGCCAGCTCTGCCGGCGGGTGAGGTGACGCTTGGCCATAGGGTATCCACAGGGAAAATCGCCGCGGAGTTTAGCATGCGTATGCCCGCTTCCCGCTAAACTAGAGGGCTGAGCTGAGGAGCCCCATCATGCAGAACCCACAGAACCTGATCTGGATCGACCTGGAAATGACCGGTCTGGACCCGGACAAGGACGTCATCATCGAGATGGCGACCATCGTCACCGACAGCGATCTCAACATTCTCGAGGAAGGCCCGGTGATCGCGGTGCACCAGAGCGAGGCGCTGCTCGCCGGCATGGACGAGTGGAACACCCGCCAGCACGGCCAGTCCGGCCTGACCCAGCGCGTGCGCGAAAGCACCATCTCCGCCGCCGAGGCCGAAGCCATGACCCTGGCCTTCCTGGAGAAGTGGGTGCCCAAGCGCAGCTCGCCGATCTGCGGCAACAGCATCTGCCAGGACCGCCGCTTCCTCTACCGCTACATGCCGAAGCTGGAAGGCTACTTCCACTACCGCAACCTCGACGTCTCCACCCTCAAGGAACTGGCCGCGCGCTGGGCCCCGCAGGTGCGTGACGGCTTCAAGAAGGGCAACACCCACCTGGCCCTGGACGACATCCGCGAGTCCATCGCCGAGCTGCGTTACTACCGCGAGCATTTCATCAAGGTCTGATCTTGTAGGAGCGAGCCTGCTCGCGAACAACCTCCGCTGCGGGGCTGTTCGCGAGCAAGCTCGCTCCTACGAAAAGCCTTCGCGTCAAACGTTGTGCCGGCCCAGCGCCCACTCCACATGTTCGCGCACCAGTTCCGACGGGAACTCCCGGCGCGCCTTCAGCGCCTCGATCACCGGAATCGTGGAGGGCGCGTTGCCCAGGCCCACCGCCAGGTTCCGCAGCCAGCGTTCATAACCGGCACGCCGCAACGGCGAGCCTTCGGTGCGGCTGAGGAATTCCTCCTCCGTCCACAGGAACAGCTCCGCCAGCGCGGCGTTGTCCAGACTGTGGCGCGGTTGGAAATCGCCCTGGTCGGTGGCGCGGGCGAAGCGGTTCCACGGGCAGACCATCTGGCAATCGTCGCAGCCGAACACGCGGTTGCCGATCAGCGGGCGCAGCTCCTCCGGGATCGCGCCCTTCAGCTCGATGGTCAGGTAGGAAATGCAGCGCCGCGCGTCCAGCACGTAGGGCGCGACGAAGGCGGCGGTAGGGCAGATGTCCAGGCAGGCCGAGCAACGCCCGCAATGCTCGGTGCCGTGTGGCGGATCGATCGGCAACGGCAGGTCGGTGAACAGTTCGCCAAGGAAGAAGTAGCTGCCGGCCTTGCGGTTGAGCACCAGGGTGTTCTTGCCGATCCAGCCCAGGCCCGATTGCTCGGCGATGGCCTTCTCCAGTACCGGCGCGCTGTCGACGAAGGCGCGGAAGCCGAACGGGCCGATCCGTTGCTGGATGCGTTCGGCCAGTTGCTGCAGGCGCTTGCGGATCAGCTTGTGGTAGTCGCGGCCCAGGGCGTAGCGCGAGACGTAGGCCTTCTCCGGGTTGCCCAGTACCTGCGCCATGCGGGTGTCGCCGGGCAGGTAGTCCATGCGCAGCGAGATCACCCGCAGCGTGCCGGGTACCAGTTCGTCCGGCCGCCAGCGCTTGCTGCCGTGGGCGCCCATGTAGTCCATCTCGCCGTGGTAGCCCGCCTCCAGCCAGCGCTGCAGGTGCGCGCCGTGCTCCGCAAGGTCGAGGCCGGCGATGCCGACCTGCTGGAAGCCGAGTTCGCGCCCCCAGTCCTTGATGGAGCGGGCGAGGTCTTCATAGTCGAGCGTCGAATCGTGCATGGGGGCGGGAAAGCGCAGTCCGGGTAGGTATAATTCTGCCAGACCTTGCCGGCGCCGGCCCGTCCGCGCGCCAAGGCGACACATTCTGCCGCCCGGAACAGCGATGACTGCCTACGACGATCTGCCCCTGAATCTGTACAGCGCCCAGCAGGTGCGCGACCTCGACGCGCGCCTGATCGCCGCCGGCACCCCCGGCTTCGAGCTGATGCGCCGCGCCGCCCACGCCGCCTGGCGCGCCCTGCGTCGCCAATGGCCGGATGCCGGCGAGATCACCGTGCTGGCCGGTCACGGCAACAACGCCGGCGATGGCTACCTGATCGCCGCCCTGGCCCTGCGCGCCGGCTGGCGCGTGCGGGTGCTGGCGGTGGGGGATGTCTCGCGCCTGTCCGGCGACGCTGCCTCGGCCCATGGCGAAGCGCGTTCGGTCGGCGTGGATATCGAGGCCTGGAGTGACCGCGCCGAGCTGCGCGGTGTGCTGGTGGACGCGCTGCTGGGCACCGGCCTCGGTGGCGAGGTGCGCGAGCCTTACGCCTCGGCCATCGCGGCGGTCAACGCCAGCGGCCTGCCGGTGCTGGCGGTGGATATCCCCTCCGGCCTCAGTGCGGATACCGGCCAGGTGCTGGGCTGCGCCGTTCGCGCCGACCTGACCGTGACCTTCATCGGCCTCAAGGTGGGGCTGTTTACCGCAAGCGGGCCGGACCAGTGTGGCGAACGGGTATTCGACGGCCTGGACGCCGACCCGGCGCTGATCCCCGATGACTGCGTTGCCCGCCGTCTCGCGCCTGCCTCGCTCCCGCGTCTGGCGGCGCGCCCGAAGGCCGCGCACAAGGGCCTGTTCGGCCATGCGCTGGTGATCGGCGGCGATACCGGCATGGGTGGCGCGGTCCTGCTGGCCGCCGAGAGTGCGCTGCGCTGCGGTGCCGGGCTGGTGTCCCTGGCGACCCGCGCAGCCCATGTGCCCGCCGCCCTGGCCCGCCGCCCGGAGCTGATGGCGCGCGGCGTTTCCTCGTCTGCCGAACTGCTGCGCCTGGCCGAACGGGCCAGCGTGCTGGTGGTGGGGCCGGGCGTTGGCCGCGAGGCCTGGGGGCGGGTGCTGGTCAGTGCAGCGGCCAGCCTGGAGCGCATTCAGGCCTGGGATGCCGATGCCCTCAATCTGCTGGCGGAGGGCCTGGTTTCGCGCCCTTCCGGCGACTGGGTGATGACCCCGCATCCGGCCGAGGCTGCGCGACTGCTCGGCCTCTCCACCGCCGACGTCCAGGCCGACCGGCCGAAAGCCGCCCACGCGCTGGCGCGACGGTACCAGGCGGTCGTGGTGCTCAAGGGTGTCGGCAGCCTGGTCGCCGCTCCGGACGGGCGGCTGGCGCTGTGCAGCCACGGCCATCCGGCCATGGCGGGCGCCGGGCTGGGCGATGTGCTCTCCGGCATTCTCGGCGCGCTGCTGGCGCAGGGCCTGCCTGTTTATGATGCGGCCTGCCTGGCCGTCTGGCTCCACGCCCGCGCCGGCGAGTCGCTCGGTCCGCTGGGGCGGGGGCTGGCCGCCACCGATCTGATTCCTGCCGTTCGTCAGTTGCTCGAGGAGCTCAGCCCATGCCTGAACTGAATCTGTTCGCCGAGGGCGAAGAGGCCATGTACGACCTTGGCCGCCGTATCGCCGAGGCGACCGGCGGGCGCGGGGTGATCTATCTGCACGGCGACCTGGGAGCGGGCAAGACCACGTTGTCGCGCGGCATCCTGCGGGGGCTGGGCCATGGCGGGGCGGTGAAGAGCCCCACCTTCACCCTGGTCGAGCCTTACGAGATCGGCGACATCCGTGCCTTTCACTTCGACCTGTACCGCCTGGCCGATCCGGAAGAGCTGGAATTCCTCGGCATCCGCGACTACTTCGAAGGGGATGCCCTGTGCCTGATCGAGTGGGCTGAACGGGGCACAGGCATTTTGCCAAAGGCCGACATGGACATTACCATTAGTCCCCATGCGGGCGGTCGCATGCTGCGCCTGACGCCGCAAGGTATGCGGGGCGAAGCCTGGTGTGCCGCCCTGGCCACGGGAGCATGAGAAAAAAGATGGGTTGGGGGTTGCGCCTGCGGGCGTTGTTCACGGGGATGACTGTTTTGCTGGCAATGATTGCCGGCGAGGCTTTTGCCGCCACGCAAATCAAGAGCGTCCGCATCTGGCGGGCTCCAGACAACACCCGGCTGGTGTTCGATCTTTCCGGGCCGGTGCAGCACAGCCTGTTCACGCTCAGTGCGCCCAACCGCATCGTCGTCGATATCAATGGCGCCCAGATGTCCACGGCGCTGGACAAGCTCAAGCTCAATAACACGCCGATCACCTCGGTGCGCGCCGCCCAGCGCTCGCCCACCGACCTGCGCCTGGTGCTGGACCTGAAGAACCCGGTCACACCCAAGAGCTTCGTGCTGGCACCGAACCAGCAATACGGCAACCGCCTGGTCGTCGACCTGTACGACCAGGGCGCCGACATCGCGCCGGACGTTCCCGCCACGCCGACACCGAACGTACCCGCCGCGCCGGTCAGCCCCGTCCAGTCGGTGACCAAGATTCCTGCGCCCAGCAGCGGCGGCAAGCGCGACATCGTCATCGCCATCGACGCCGGTCATGGCGGTGAAGACCCGGGAGCCCTCGGCCCGAATGGCCTGCACGAGAAGAACATCACCCTGGCGATCGCCCGTGAACTGCAGCGCCAGATCAACCAGATGAAAGGCTTCCGCGCGGAGCTGACCCGCACCGGCGACTATTTCATCCCGCTGCGCGGGCGTACCGCCATTGCCCGCAAGAAGGGCGCCGACCTGTTCGTCTCCATTCACGCCGACGCCGCGCCCAGCCGCAGCGCCTTCGGTGCATCGGTGTTCGCCCTGTCCGATCGTGGTGCGACCTCCGAGACTGCGCGCTGGCTGGCCGACAGCGAAAACCGCTCCGACCTGATCGGCGGTGATGGCGGCGTGAACCTGGACGACAAGGACAAGATGCTCGCCGGCGTGCTGCTCGACCTGTCGATGACCGCCACCATGTCCTCCAGCCTCGATGTCGGCCACAAGGTGCTGACCAACGTCGGCCGGGTGACCTCGCTGCACAAGCGGCGCGTGGAACAGGCCGGCTTCATGGTGCTGAAGTCCCCGGACATCCCGTCGATCCTGGTGGAAACCGGCTTCATCTCCAACCCCAATGAATCGCAGAAGCTCTCCAGCGCCTCCCACCAGCAGGCCCTGGCGCGCTCCATTGCCGGCGGTGTTCGCCAGTACTTCGTGCAGACGCCGCCGCCGGGCACCTACATCGCTTCGCTGCGCGACGGCGGCCAGCTTCCTACCGGCCCGCGCGAGCACGTGGTGCGTCCCGGCGAAAGCCTGGGCATGATCGCCAGCCGCTATGACGTGAGCACCGCTTCCATCCGCAGTGCCAACGATCTCAAGACCGACAGCCTGAAGGCCGGCCAGGTACTGAAGATTCCGGGCACTGCCCTGGCGTCCCAACAATGAGCGAATTGCGTCGTATCCAGCTGCTGACGCCGCGGCTGGCCAACCAGATTGCCGCTGGCGAGGTGGTCGAGCGACCCGCCTCGGTCATCAAGGAGCTGCTGGAAAACTGCCTCGACGCCGGCGCCAAGCGCATCGACGTCGAGGTCGAACAGGGCGGCGTGAAGCTGCTGCGCGTGCGTGACGACGGCAGCGGCATTCCCGCCGAGGACCTGCCGCTGGCCCTGGCGCGCCACGCCACCAGCAAGATCCGCGAACTGGAAGACCTGGAGCGGGTGATGAGCCTGGGCTTCCGCGGCGAAGCACTGGCCTCGATCAGTTCCGTTTCGCGTCTGACCCTGACCTCCCGTACCGCCGATGCGGAACAGGCCTGGCAGGTCGAGGTCGAGGGGCGCGACATGGAGCCGCGCGTGCAGCCGGCGGCGCACCCGGTGGGCACCAGCATCGAAGTGCGCGACCTGTTCTTCAATACCCCGGCGCGACGCAAGTTCCTGCGCGCCGAGAAGACCGAATTCGATCACCTGCAGGAAGTCATCAAGCGCCTGGCCCTGGCCCGCTTCGATGTGGCTTTCCACCTGCGCCACAACGGCAAGACCATCCTCTCGCTGCACGAGGCGAAGGACGAAGCGTCCCGCGCCCGCCGCGTGGGCGCGGTGTGCAGTTCCGGCTTCCTCGAGCAGGCCATGCCCATCGAGGTCGAGCGCAACGGGCTGCACCTGTGGGGCTGGGTCGGCCTGCCGACCTTCTCGCGCAGCCAGCCGGACCTGCAGTACTTCTATGTGAACGGCCGCATGGTGCGCGACAAGCTGGTCGCCCACGCGGTGCGCCAGGCTTATCGCGACGTGCTTTACAACGGCCGTCATCCGACCTTCGTGCTGTTCTTCGAGGTCGATCCGTCGGTGGTGGACGTCAACGTGCACCCGACCAAGCACGAGGTGCGTTTCCGCGACAGCCGCATGGTCCACGACTTCCTCTACGGCACCCTGCACCGGGCGCTGGCTGAAGTGCGACCGGACGACCAGCTGGCGCCGCCGGGAGCGACCACCCTGACCGTGCCGCGCCCCACGGGGGCCGCCGCCGGAGAGTTCGGCCCGCAGGGCGAGATGCGCCTGTCGGAAACCGTGCTGGAAGCTCCGGCCGCCGCGCGTGCCTGGCAGCCCAGTCCGTCCTCGGGCGGCTCTGCTGGCTCGGGCGGTGGTGGCTACGGCTCTCCGCAGTCGCGCCCGGATATACCGCCGATCCAGGAAGCCCAGGGCGCCTACAAGGCCTACTTCGCGCCGCTGCCCGACCAGCCGCCGCAGGCGCTGCCGGAAAGCAGCCAGGACGTGCCGCCGCTGGGCTACGCCCTGGCCCAGCTCAAAGGCATCTATATCCTCGCCGAGAATGCCCATGGGCTGGTTCTCGTGGACATGCATGCCGCCCACGAGCGCATCACCTACGAGCGCCTGAAGACCGCCATGGCCAGCGAAGGCCTGCGCGGCCAGCCGCTGCTGGTGCCGGAGTCCATCGCGGTCAGCGAGCGCGAGGCGGATTGCGCCGAGGAACACGGCAGCTGGTTCTCCAGGCTGGGCTTCGAACTGCAGCGGCTCGGCCCGGAAACCCTGGCGATCCGCCAGATTCCGGCGCTGCTCAAGCAGGCGGAGGCCACCCAGCTGGTGCGCGACGTGCTCGCCGATCTGCTGGAGTACGGCACCAGCGACCGCATCCAGGCGCACCTCAACGAGTTGCTCGGCACCATGGCCTGCCATGGCGCCGTGCGCGCCAACCGCCGGCTGACCGTGCCGGAGATGAATGGTCTGCTGCGCGACATGGAGATCACCGAGCGCAGCGGCCAGTGCAACCACGGCCGCCCGACCTGGACGCAACTGGGGCTCGACGAACTGGACAAGCTGTTCCTGCGGGGCCGCTGATAAATCCCCTAAGGTGACGTTCAGCTTTCTGCAGTAAACTGTGCGCCAAACGATTCAGCAGCGCGCAATAACCAGCAGTACGTAATAACGAGCCCCCGATGTCCTCCCTGCCTCCCGCGATTTTCCTCATGGGCCCCACCGCCGCCGGCAAGACCGACCTGGCGCTGGAACTGGCGCGCCTGTTGCCGGTGGAGCTGATCAGCGTCGATTCGGCGCTGATCTATCGCGGTATGGATATCGGCACCGCCAAGCCCTCGCGCGAGGTGCTGGCCGAGTTTCCGCACCGCCTGATCGATATCCGCGACCCCAGCGAGGCCTATTCGGCGGCGGAGTTCCGCGCCGATGCCCTGGCTGCGATGGCCGAGATCACCGCTGCCGGCCGCATTCCGCTGCTGGTCGGCGGCACCATGTTGTATTTCAAGGCATTACTGGAAGGCCTGGCCGACATGCCCAGCGCCGATCCCGCGGTGCGCGCCGAGCTGGAAGCCTGGGCCGAGGCCGAAGGCTGGGACGCCCTGCACGCGGAGCTGGCGCGAGTAGACCCGGAGTCGGCTGCGCGGATCCATCCGAACGACCCGCAACGTCTCATCCGGGCACTGGAGGTGTACCGCGTAAGCGGTATGTCCATGACTGCACATCGCCAGCGCCAAGCGAGTGAAAATGCGGGTTTCGGCGCGCAAGGCGGCGGGCAATTGCCGTATACTGTCGCCCATCTGGCGATTGCGCCTCTGCAACGACAGGTACTGCACGCGCGTATCGCGCAACGATTTGACCAGATGCTGGAACAGGGCTTCATCGCCGAGGTCGAAGGCCTCCGCGCAAGAAATGACTTGCATGCGGGGCTGCCTTCCATACGGGCGGTGGGTTACCGACAGGTATGGGATTACCTCGAGGGCAAACTGTCCTACGCTGAGATGGTGGAGCGCGGCGTCATCGCCACGCGGCAACTGGCGAAGCGCCAGTTCACCTGGCTGCGTAGCTGGAGCCATCTACACTGGTTGGACAGCCAGGCAAGCGACAATTTGCCGCGTGCCTTGAAATACCTTGAGGCGGTCTCCATATAGGCTCGAGACCTTAATTTCGGCCGTCTATCCTTGGGGTTCAGGACGGCGTTAAGCCAAATTCACTACTACTAAATCAGTTTTTTACCCTTACAAGGAGTGCGGCATATGTCAAAAGGGCATTCGCTACAAGACCCTTACCTCAATACCCTGCGCAAAGAACGCGTCCCGGTTTCCATCTATCTGGTCAACGGCATCAAGCTGCAGGGCCAGATCGAATCCTTCGACCAGTTCGTGATTCTGCTGAAAAACACTGTCAGCCAGATGGTCTACAAGCACGCCATCTCCACCGTTGTTCCCAGCCGTCCGGTGCGTCTGCCCAGCGGTGATCAGCCGGCCGAGCCGGGCAACGTTTGACGGGAGTCCGCCTTGTTCTTTGAGCGCCCGGGTGGTGGGGAACGGGCCATTCTGGTCCATCTGGAAGGTCAGGACCCCGAGGCGCGCGAAGACCCGCAGGAGTTCCAGGAGCTGGCACGTTCGGCGGGTGCGGAATCGGTTGCTTTCGTCAGCATTTCGCGCCACCAGCCTTCAGCCAAGTACCTGATCGGCAGCGGCAAGGTCGAAGAGTTGCACGACCTCGTCCATGCCGAGAAGGTCGAGCTGATCATCTTCAATCACACCCTCACGCCGAGTCAGGAGCGCAACCTCGAGCGCGCGCTCGAGTGCCGCGTGCTCGACCGGACGGGGTTGATCCTCGATATCTTCGCCCAGCGTGCGCGTACCCATGAGGGTAAGTTGCAGGTTGAGCTCGCCCAGCTCGAACACATGAGCACGCGCCTGGTGCGCGGCTGGACTCACCTCGAGCGCCAGAAGGGCGGTATCGGCCTGCGTGGCCCGGGTGAAACCCAGCTGGAAACCGACCGTCGCCTGCTGCGTGGGCGCATCCGTCAGATCAAGTCGCGCCTGGAGAAGGTTCGCAGCCAGCGTGAACAGGCCCGTCGCGGCCGCCGTCGCGCGGAGATTCCCGCGGTATCCCTGGTCGGCTATACCAACGCCGGCAAATCAACGCTGTTCAACGCGCTGACCACTTCCGAGGTCTATGCCGCCAACCAGCTGTTCGCCACCCTCGACCCGACCCTGCGCCGCCTGGAGCTGGATGACGTGGGGCCGATCGTGCTGGCGGACACCGTGGGTTTCATTCGCCACCTGCCGCACAAGCTGGTGGAGGCGTTTCGGGCTACCTTGGAAGAGTCGAGCAATGCCGACCTGTTGCTGCACGTGATCGACTCCCACGAGCCGGAGCGTGATGCGCAGATCGAGCAGGTGCTGGCGGTGCTGCAGGAAATCGGCGCCAATGAGCTGCCGATGCTCGAGGTGTACAACAAGATCGACCTGCTGCCGGACATGCAGCCGATGATTCAGCGCGACGAACTCGGCAAGCCTGTCCGGGTCTGGGTGTCGGCGCGCGATTCGCTGGGGCTGGAGTTGGTGGAGCAGGCGATCGCCGAGTTGCTGGGGGAGGACATGTTCGTGGGAACGCTCTGCCTTCCGCAGCGCCTGGGGCGACTTCGTGCTCAGTTCTTCGAGCTGGGTGCGGTACAGTCCGAGGGGCATGACGAGCAAGGACGCGCCGTGTTGCAGGTTCGCCTGCCGCGTGTCGAGTTGAACCGCCTGGTCAGCCGTGAAGGCTGGCAGCCGGCGGAGTTCATTGCGCAACACACTTTGCAATAAAGCCTGGAACGCTGCTTTTGGCAGCGGCGGGGGCATTCGGTAGCATGGGTGGGCGCGCCGTAGGCGCGTTTTCGCGTTATCAGATGGAGAGCGCTATGGCTTGGAACGAGCCGGGTGACAACTCGAACAAGAACGATCAGGACCCTTGGGGTGGACGCCGTGGTGGCGGTCGCCAGGGCCCGCCTGATCTGGATGAAGCCTTCCGCAAGCTGCAGGACAGCCTGAACGGAATCTTCGGCAAGCCCAAGCGTGGCAGCGGTACTGGTGGTGGTGGCGGCAAGGGCGGCAGCCTGGGGCTGTTCGGCATCGGCCTGGGTATCCTCGCCGTGCTGTGGCTGTACAACGCCATCTACGTGGTGGACGAGCAGGAGCAGGCGGTGATCCTGCGCTTCGGCAAGTACTACGAGACCGTAGGTCCCGGCCTGAACATCTATTTCCCGCCGATCGACAAGAAGTTCCAGGAGAACGTCACCCGCGAGCGTGCCTACAGCAAGCAGGGGCAGATGCTCACCGAGGATGAGAACATCGTCGAGGTGCCGCTGACCGTGCAGTACAAGGTCAGCAACCTGCAGGACTTCGTGCTCAACGTCGAGCAGCCGGAAGTCAGCCTGCAGCACGCCACCGAGAGTGCGCTGCGCCATGTCGCAGGCTCCACCACCATGGACCAGATTCTCACCGAGGGCCGTGAGCAGATGGCCACCGAGGTGCGTGAGCGTCTGCAGCGGTTCATGGACACCTACAAGACCGGTATCGCCGTGACCCAGGTGAACATCCAGAGCGCCGCCGCGCCGCGTGAGGTGCAGGAAGCGTTCGACGACGTGATCCGTGCCCGCGAAGACGAGCAGCGCGAGAAGAACCAGGCCGAAGCGTACGCCAATGGCGTGGTGCCCGAAGCCCGTGGTCAGGCGCAGCGCATCATCGAGGAAGCCAACGGCTATCGCGATGAAGTGGTGTCCCGCGCCCAGGGTGAGGCGGATCGCTTCACCAAGCTGGCCGGCGAGTACCACAAGGCGCCGGAGGTCACGCGCCAGCGTCTGTACCTGGATACCATGCAGGATGTCCTCAGCCAGAGCAGCAAGGTGCTGGTCACCGGCCAGCAGGGTCAGAACAACCTGATCTACCTGCCGCTGGACAAGATGATGGACGGCCGTGGCTCGGCGACCCCGAGCAGCACGCCGGGCACGACCAGCAGCGCGCAAGACATCGGTTCGCGGGTGGCCAACGACCTGCAGCAGCGTGACATGCGTACCAGGGAGAGCCGCTGATGAGTAACAAGTCTCTGATTGCCCTGATCGCTGCCGTCGTTGCCGCGGTTGCGCTGTGGAGCAGCGTCTATGTCGTCCAGCAGACCGAGCGCGCCGTGCTGCTGCGCTTCGGTCGGGTGGTCGACGCCGATGTGAAGCCGGGCTTGCACTTCAAGATTCCGTACGTCAACCAGGTGCGCAAGTTCGATGGCCGCCTGCTGACCCTGGATTCGCCGACCCAGCGCTTCCTGACGCTGGAGAAGAAAGCGGTGATGGTCGACGCCTACGCCAAGTGGCGTGTCGCCGATGCCGAGCGCTTCTACACCGCGACTTCCGGCATGAAGCAGATCGCCGACGAGCGTCTGTCCCGCCGTCTGGAGGCCGGCCTGCGTGACCAGTTCGGCAAGCGCACCCTGCACGAGGTGGTTTCCGGTGAGCGCGATGCGCTGATGGGCGACATCACCGCTTCGCTGAACCGCATGGCGCAGAAGGAGCTGGGTATCGAGGTCATCGACGTTCGCGTCAAGGCCATCGACCTGCCGAAGGAAGTGAACCGCAGCGTGTTCGAGCGCATGAGCACCGAGCGTGAGCGGGAAGCCCGCGAGCACCGCGCCAAGGGCCGTGAATTGGCGGAGGGTATTCGCGCGGATGCCGATCGTCAGCGCCGCGTGCTGCTGGCCGAGGCCTATCGTGAAGCGGAAGAAACCCGTGGTGACGGCGATGCCAAGGCGGCGGCGATCTATGCCAAGGCCTACACCGCCGATCCGGAGTTCTACGCCTTCACCCGCAGCCTCAAGGCCTATCGCGAGAGCTTCGCGGACAAGAAGGACGTGCTGGTGCTTGATCCGAGCAACGACTTCTTCCGTTATCTGGAAAAAGCTAAACCGTAAGGGTCCGTCGACGCTTCGTCGTGACCGCGCCGAACCCCGTGTTGCGAGTTGTCCTGATGCCAAGTTGAGGCTCGGACGCCGCGCAACACGGGGTTCGTCCCTTCGGGTTGCGCGTCAAATCACGCCATGCGTCGTTGCGGGACTAGGCAAGGGCCGGCCATTACCGTCGTCCCGCGTCTAGCCTGGCGTGATTTGACGCGGCAACGCGATTCACGCCGAAACATCAACGGACCCTTTTAACTCTCCGGCGGGCGGCAGCGCCCGCCGGAGAAATCGTGTTATCATGGGTCAGCCGGGAAATCCCGGCTTTTTTGCGTCCGCTAGATTCATGTACGAGAGCCATGTGGCAGGAGTTCGGCAAAGCGTTCTGTCTGTTGCTGGTGCTGGAAGGCATCCTTCCGTTCCTGTATCCGCGTGGTTGGCGCGACGCCGTGAGCGGGCTCGGTCGTTTGGGCGACCGCAGTCTGAGACTCATCGGGCTGGGCAGCATGCTGCTCGGCACCGTCCTTCTTTACTGCATTCATTGAAGTGCCGCCCGGCTGAAAGGGGAGAGGCGACATGGCAACGGTAGACCGCTGGCTGCTGCCAGATGGGATCGAAGAAGTGCTGCCACCGGAGGCGGCGCGCGTTGAAGCAGCCCGCCGTCAGGTGCTGGATCTGTTCCAGCGCTGGGGTTACGAGTTCGTCGTCACCCCGCATATCGAATACCTGGAATCCCTGCTGACCGGTGCCGGCCAGGATCTGGACCTGCGTACCTTCAAGGTCACCGACCCGGCGTCCGGCCGCCTGATGGGCTTCCGCGCGGACATCACCCCGCAGGTCGCCCGCATGGACGCCCATAGCCTGCGTCGTGAAGGCCCGAACCGCCTGTGCTACGCCGGCAGCGTGCTGCATGCCCGCCCGCGTGCGCTGGCGACCTCGCGCAGCCCGATCCAGCTGGGGGCCGAACTCTATGGCGACACTGGTTCCGCCGGTGACGTCGAAGTCATCAGCCTGATGCTTGACATGCTGGAAATGGCCCAAGTGCCGGATGTGCACATGGACCTCGGTCATGTCGGCATCTACCGTGGTCTGGCCCAGGCTGCCGGCCTGTCCGGCGAAGTCGAGCAGCTGCTGTTCGACGCCCTGCAGCGCAAGGCCGTGGACGAAGTCGCCGCGCTGACCGAGGGTCTGCCGGGCGAGCTCTCCGGCATGCTGCGTGCGCTGGCCGAGCTGTGCGGCAGCCGCGAAGTGCTGGACCAGGCGCGTGAAGTGCTTGCTGGCGCCCCGGCTCCGGTGCAGGCCGCGCTGGCTGATCTGACCGCCATCGCCGATTCGCTGGCGTCGCGCTTCCCGCAGCTGCCGCTGTACTTCGACCTCGGCGAACTGCGCGGCTATCACTATCACACCGGCGTGGTGTTCGCCGCGTTCGTTCCCGGGGTTGGCGAGTCCATCGCCCAGGGCGGCCGTTACGACCACATTGGCGCTGACTTCGGTCGCGCGCGTCCGGCGACCGGTTTCTCCACCGACCTCAAGACCCTGGTCACTCTCGGCCGCGCCCAGCTCGACGAGCCGCGCACTGGAGTCTGGGCGCCGGCCGATGGGGCTGGCTTGTGGCAGGCGGTGCAGCAGCTGCGCCGTCAGGGCGTGCGCGTGGTGCAGGCGCTGCCCGGGCAGGATGCGGCTTCGGCTACCGAAGCGGGCTGCGACCAGCAACTGCTGGTTCGCGATGGCAATTGGCAGGTGGCGCCGCTCTGAGGCGCGCCACTTCGAGTTTTCGCCGGCCGCGGCCGGCACCGAACATCCACGATGGGGACAAGTGTTATGGGTAAGAATGTCGTAGTCCTGGGCACCCAGTGGGGTGATGAGGGCAAAGGCAAGATCGTCGACCTGCTGACTGACCAGGCTGCTGCCGTGGTGCGTTACCAGGGCGGCCACAACGCCGGTCATACCCTGGTAGTCGGCGGCGAGAAGACTGTTCTGCACCTGATTCCGTCGGGCATCCTGCGCGAAGGCGTGCAGTGCCTGATCGGCAACGGCGTGGTGTTGGCGCCCGATGCGCTGATGCGCGAGATCGCCAAGCTGGAAGAGAAGGGCGTACCGGTGCGCGAGCGCCTGCGTATCAGCCCGTCCTGCCCGCTGATCCTGTCCTTCCACGTGGCCCTGGACCAGGCTCGCGAGAAGGCCCGTGGCGACGCGAAGATCGGCACCACCGGTCGCGGCATCGGCCCGGCCTACGAAGACAAGGTGGCCCGTCGCGGCCTGCGCGTGGGCGACCTGTTCCACCGCGAGCGCTTCGCCGCCAAGCTGGGCGAGCTGCTGGACTACCACAACTTCGTCCTGCAGAACTATTACAAGGAGCCGGCCGTTGACTTCCAGAAGACTCTGGACGAGTGCATGGCCTATGCCGAAGAACTGCGCCCGCTGATGGCTGACGTGACCTCGACCCTGCACGACCTGCGTCGTGGTGGCGAGAACATCATGTTCGAAGGCGCCCAGGGTTCGCTGCTGGACATCGACCACGGCACCTACCCGTTCGTCACCAGCTCCAACACCACTGCTGGCGGCACTGCCACCGGTTCGGGTTTCGGTCCGCTGTACCTGGATTACATCCTGGGTATCACCAAGGCCTACACCACCCGTGTGGGTTCCGGCCCGTTCCCGACCGAGCTGTTCGATGACGTCGGCGCGCACCTGGCCAAGGTCGGTCACGAGTTCGGTGCCACTACCGGTCGTGCTCGTCGTTGCGGCTGGTTCGACGCCGTCATCCTGCGTCGCGCTATCGAGATCAACAGCCTGTCCGGCCTGTGCCTGACCAAGCTGGACGTTCTCGATGGCCTGGAAACCGTGCGCATCTGCACCGGCTACAAGAACGCCGCCGGCGAACTGCTGACCGACGCGCCGACCGACGCCGACAGCTACATCGGCCTGCAGCCGATCTACGAAGACCTGCCGGGTTGGAGCGAGTCCACCGTCGGTGTCCAGTCGCTGGAAGGCCTGCCGGCCAATGCGCGCGCTTACATCAAGCGCGTCGAGGAGTTGGTCGGTGCGCCCATCGACATCATCTCCACTGGCCCGGATCGCGCCGAGACCATCGTCCTGCGCCACCCGTTCGCCTGATCTGCGTTGTGTATCGCAACGGGCCGCTCATGCGGCCCGTTGTCGTTTCTGGGGTATGTCTTTCGTTGGGCGGCAAGACGAGATGCGGCGGGGCGGCGCGCCAGGTTGGAGAGGCTGGATTGCGGAAAGCCGAAAACGAAAAAGCCGAGCAGTGCTCGGCTTTTTCGTTTGAAGATGGTGCCCAGGAGAAGACTCGAACTTCCACGGTGTTGCCACCGCTAGGACCTGAACCTAGTGCGTCTACCAATTCCGCCACCTGGGCATGCTTTTCAGCATGGGGTGCGATGATCGCTCATCGTCTTGCGGTGATACAACCCTTGGTTGCATCGGGCGGTCTATCGTTCGGTTATCAGGGTTCCGAACCCGCCGGGATAAAACCTGTCACTGACTGGCTCTATCCTTGAATAAGTGGTGCCCAGGAGAAGACTCGAACTTCCACGGTGTTGCCACCGCTAGGACCTGAACCTAGTGCGTCTACCAATTCCGCCACCTGGGCACTGGATGTGATGATCGCTCATCGCTTCCGTGTTACAACGTCTGTCTGACGCTGTGGGCGCGAACTATACGGAGCTAGGTTTAGCTTGTAAACCCCTGATGCGATAAAAATTTATTCGTGCCCAAAGCTGACCGACGAGCGGATTTCGCGCTTCAATAAGCAGATGGCGAACCATCCCTATATAGATAAGGTGACCTCACTTTAATGGCCGATTGGCAAAACCTCGATCCCGAGGCCGCCCGCGAGGCGGAAAAATACGACAACCCCATTCCCAGCCGCGAACTCATTCTGGCGCATCTCGCCGAACGCGGCGCGCCCGCCACGCGGGCCCAGTTGCTCGATGAATTCGGGCTCTCCGGCGAGGAGCCGGAAGAAGCACTACGCCGCCGACTGCGCGCCATGGAGCGCGACGGCCAGCTCATCTATACCCGCCGTGGCGCCTACGCGCCGGTGGACAAGCTCGACCTGATCCTCGGCCGCATCTCCGGCCACCGTGACGGCTTCGGCTTCCTGATTCCCGATGACGGCAGCGACGACCTGTTCCTCAGCCCGACGCAGATGCGCCTGGTGTTCGACGGCGACCGTGCCCTGGCGCGCGTGTCCGGCTTCGATCGCCGTGGCCGCCGCGAAGGTGCCATTGTGGAAGTGGTCGAACGCGCCCACGAGACCATCGTCGGCCGCTACTTCGACGAGAGCGGCATCGGCACGGTGGTGGCCGACAACCCGAAGATCCAGCAGGAAGTGCTGATCCCGCCGGGCAAGGCCGGCAAGGCCAAGCACAACCAGTTCGTCCAGGTGCGTATCGATGTCTGGCCGAGCGTGCACCGCCAGGCCCAGGGCGAGGTGGTGGAAGTGCTCGGCGACTACATGGCGCCGGGCATGGAGATCGAAGTCGCCCTGCGTAGCTACGACATTCCTCACACCTGGCCCGAAGCCGTGGAGAAGGAAGCGGCCAAGCTCAAGCCCGAGGTGCTGGAGAAGGACAAGGAGAAGCGCGTCGACCTGCGGGCCCTGCCTTTCGTCACCATCGACGGCGAGGACGCCCGCGACTTCGACGACGCGGTCTACGCGGAGAAGCGCAAGGGCGGCGGCTGGAAACTGTTCGTCGCCATCGCCGACGTCTCTCATTATGTGAAGGTCGGCTCGGCCCTGGATGAGGAGGCGGCCAAGCGCGGCAACTCGGTGTACTTCCCCGAGCGGGTGATCCCGATGCTGCCGGAGATTCTCTCCAACGGCCTGTGCTCCCTGAATCCGCTGGTCGATCGCCTGGCCATGGTCTGCGAGATGAATCTCTCCAAGGCCGGCAAGATGACCGACTACCAGTTCTACGAGGCGGTCATCCATTCCCATGCGCGCCTGACCTACACCAAGGTCAGCCAGTACCTGGAAACCCCGGACAGCCCCGAAGGCCAGCGCCTGAAGGAGCAGCTCCCGGCGGTGGTGCCGCACCTGAACACGCTTTATGACCTGTACAAGGTGCTGGTCGGCGCGCGCCACGTGCGCGGGGCGATCGATTTCGAGACCCAGGAAACCCGCATCGTCTTTGGCGCGGACCGCAAGATCTCGGAAATCCGCCCGACCCAGCGTAACGATGCGCACAAGCTGATCGAGGAATGCATGCTGGCGGCCAACGTCGCCACCGCCAAGTTCCTGGAAAAGCACGCCATCCCGGCGCTGTACCGCGTCCACGACGGTCCGCCGCAGGAAAAGCTGAACAACCTGCGCCAGTTCCTCGGCGAACTGGGCCTGACCCTGTATCGCGGCAAGGGCGAGCCGACCCCGGCGGATTACCAGAAGCTGCTGGAATCCATCCAGGGTCGCCCGGACCTGCAACTGATCCAGACGGTGATGCTGCGCTCCCTGAGCCAGGCCGTGTACAGCCCGGAGAACAACGGTCACTTCGGCCTGAACTACGAGGCCTACACCCACTTCACCTCGCCGATTCGTCGTTACCCGGACCTGCTGACCCACCGCGCCATCCGTGGCCTGATCCGCTCCAAGGCGGCGTCGGAGCACGTACAGCGCGTCGGCGCCGCCAGCATGCCCAAGGCGCGCATCTATCCGTACGATGAGCCGCGCCTGGCGCAACTGGGCGAGCAGTGCTCGATGACCGAGCGCCGTGCTGACGAGGCGACCCGCGACGTCACCAACTGGCTGAAGTGCGAGTTCATGCGCGAGCGCGTGGGCGAGACCTTCCCCGGTGTGATCACCGCGGTGACCGGCTTCGGCATCTTCGTCGAGCTGACCGACATCTATGTCGAGGGCCTGGTCCACGTCACCGCACTGCCGGGCGACTACTACCACTTCGATGCCGTGCACCATCGCCTGAGCGGCGAGCGCACCGGTCGCAGCTTCCGCCTCGGCGATACCGTGGAAGTGGTGGTGGCGCGCGTTGACCTGGACGAGCGCAAGATCGACTTCGAACTCTCCGACAACGTGCTGAGCGCGCCCATCGGCCGCAAGAAGCGTGGCGAGAAGGCCGAGCCGGTCACCAAGGGTAAAGTGGCGAAGGGCAAGGCGCCCAAGGGCGCTGCAGCCAGAGAGAAGCCGGCCAAGGCTAGTCGCCAGGTGGCGGACGATCCGTTCTTCGCCCCCGACGTGGCCGTGGTGCCGTCGAGCCAACCGCGCAAGCGCAAGGTCGGCGTGGTCCAGGCGCTGCCGTCGGTGGCTCCGGAAATGCTCGCCAAGGCCGAGGAACTGCTCGGCAATACCGACGTACGCAAGAGCCGCGAAGTGAAGAAGGCGTTGCTCGAAGAAGCCAAGGTGGGCGGCAACAAGCCGGCCGCCGGCAAGGGCAAGTCCGCGCCCGCTGCGGGCAAGCCGCGCAATCCTTCGAAACAGAAAGCCCGGTCCGCCAAGCCGACCAAGCATCGCAAGGGCTCGTCCGTGCCCAAGGGCGGTGCGTCCGGTGGTGCTCCGGCCAGCAAGCGTAAGGCGAAGAAATGAGTCAGTGGGAAAAGGTCTACGGGGTCCATGCCGTAGAAGCGTTGCTGCGTCATCATCCCAAGCGGGTCAAGCAGCTGTGGCTGGCCGAAGGCCGGCATGATCCGCGCGTCCAGGCGCTGGTCGAGCTGGCCGGTCAGGTGCGCGTGCCGGTGGGCACGCGCGACCGCAAGGAGCTCGACGAGTGGGCCGAGGGTGTGCACCAGGGCGTGGTCGCCGAGGTCAGCCCCAGCCAGGTGTGGGGCGAGAACATGCTGGAGGAGCTGCTTGAGCGCTCTTCCGGCCCGGCTCTGCTGCTGGCGCTGGACGGCGTGACCGACCCGCACAACCTCGGCGCGTGCCTGCGCACCGCCGATGCGGCGGGCGCGTTGGCGGTTATCGTGCCGAAGGACAAGTCCGCCACCCTCAATGCCACCGTGCGCAAGGTTGCCTGCGGCGCCGCCGAGGTGATCCCGCTGGTGGCGGTGACCAATCTGGCGCGCACGCTGGAAAAGCTCCAGCAGCGCGGCCTGTGGATTGTCGGCACGGCGGGCGAGGCGACCCAGATGCTCTATGAACTCGATCTCACCGGGCCGACTGTGCTGGTGATGGGCGCGGAGGGCAAGGGCATGCGCCGCCTGACCCGCGAGCACTGCGACTACCTGGCCAAGCTGCCGATGCAGGGCAGCGTCAGCAGCCTCAACGTCTCGGTGGCCACCGGCGTGTGCCTGTTCGAGATTGTCCGCCAACGCCAGCTCAAGGCCGGCGCCTGAGTTCTTTTTTGTAGGAGCGAGCTTGCTCGCGAACAGTGGCGGTTCCGTGCTTGCCCGGTTCGCGAGCGAGCTCACTTCTACGAAGAGCCCTCGGCGCGCCAGCTGTACAAATAATCGTCAATTGCCTTGCGCCGCCTTCCCCCCTTCTCTAGAATGTCGGCCCTTGTCGTCCGGGCAGGCGTTCGCGCGTGCTTCCGAGCGGCAAGGTAAAAATCATTCACTCCTTGCCTGACCGCTTTGTCGGCAGGCTGCAATCCGTAAGGAGCATTTATGCGTCATTACGAAATCGTGTTCCTGGTTCACCCGGACCAGAGCGAACAAGTCGGTGGCATGGTCGAGCGTTACACCAAGGCCATCGAAGAAGACGGCGGCAAAGTCCACCGTCTGGAAGACTGGGGCCGTCGTCAGCTGGCTTACGCCATCAACAACGTGCACAAGGCTCACTACGTTCTGATGAACGTCGAGTGCACCGCCAAGGCCCTGGCAGAGCTGGAAGACAACTTCCGCTACAACGACGCCGTGATCCGTAACATGGTCATCCGTCGCGACGAAGCCGTTACCGGCCAGTCCGAAATGCTGAAGGCCGAAGAGAGCCGCAACGAGCGCCGTGAGCGCCGTGAGCGTCCCGAATCGAACGAGGGCGAGTCCGCTGACGGCGAAGATAGCCGCGACAGCGCTGACGAGTAATCCCGGACCAGTATTGAGGAGCCACACACATGGCACGTTTCTTCCGTCGTCGTAAGTTCTGCCGTTTCACCGCTGAAGGCGTGAAAGAGATCGATTACAAGGATCTCAACACCCTGAAGGCCTATGTTTCCGAAACCGGCAAGATCGTTCCGAGCCGCATCACCGGCACCAAGGCCAAGTACCAGCGTCAGCTGGCCACCGCTATCAAGCGCGCCCGCTACCTGGCCCTGCTTCCCTACACCGACAGCCACGGCCGTTGATCGGGCAGTCGACTGGGATTGATGGATAGATCGCATGCGCGCATTGGCTGAATTCGTCATGCGAGGCCGCATGCAGGCGACCCTGGTGGTCGTCGCAGCCGCGGTACTGCAGCCGTTGTTCTGGCTCGGTGCCGCAGCAGGCAGTCTGGTGCTGTTGCGCCGTGGCGCCGGCGATGCCTTTGGCATCCTGGGCTGGGCGCTGCTTCCGGCACTGGCCTGGTGGTACCTGGGTGACCCCAGCGTGAGTCTGGTTCTGGTGGGTAGTGCCGTGCTGGCGCAGGTTCTGCGCAGCAAGGTGTCCTGGAACCAGGTGATGCTGGCGAGCGTTGTGCTCGGTGCGGTGTTCGTGCTGCTGCTCAGCACGGTGTCGGCCGGGTTGGTCGCTGCTCTTGCCGATGCATTCGGCAAGGCACTGCCGCAGATTCTGGCCGAAGCCAAGCTTTCGCCGGAACAGTTGGCCGCCCTGCAGGCGGAGATGGTTCCGACCATCACCGGCCTGATGGCAGCCTCGCTGCAGACGATCAGCCTGATGTGCCTGATGCTGGCGCGTTATTGGCAGGCAGTGCTGTACAACCCGGAAGGGTTTGGCCGCGAGTTCCGCGCACTGCGCCTGTCGCCGGGCACGGCTATCGCGCTGCTGGTCGGCGTTGTGGCACTGCCCTTCGCAGGTCCCGCGGCCACCATGCTGGCGCCGCTGTGCATGATTCCGCTGCTGTTCGCCGGGATCGCACTGGGCCACGGGCTGGTCGCGCTGAAGAAGCTTCCGGGCTTCTGGCTGGCGCCGCTGTACCTGCTGGTATTCGTGCTGGGCAATGTGATCTGTCTTGTCGCCGTGGTCGACAGTCTGTTTGATTTTCGCGGTCGTCTGGCGAAGCGCCAGAAAGCTGCGAACGGTGAAGGTTAAAAGTTAAGAGGTAAGACTCAAATGGAAGTCATCCTGCTGGAAAAGATCGCCAAACTGGGCAACCTGGGCGACAAGCTGAACGTAAAGGGCGGTTACGCCCGTAACTACCTGCTGCCGCAGGGCAAAGCCACCGCTGCCACCGCTGCCAACGTCGCTGCTTTCGAAGAGCGCCGCGCAGAGCTGGAAAAAGCCGCTGCCGAGAAGAAAGCCGCTGCTGAAGCCCGTGCTGCCCAGCTGTCCGAACTGATCGTGACCATCGGCGCCCACGCTGGCGACGAAGGCAAGCTGTTCGGTTCGATCGGCACCCGCGACATCGCCGAAGCCGTTTCGGCTGCCGGCTACCCGCTGGAAAAGAGCGAAGTTCGCCTGCCCGACGGCGCCCTGCGCGCTGTTGGCGAATACAACATCGAAGTGCAACTGCACACCGACGTTGATGCAACCCTGCACGTGGTTGTAGTCGCCGAGTAAGCGATCCGTCGCTAGGACGATTCGCACGGCTTGCCTGTGTGAAGCTGTCCGCTAACAATGGGCACGGTGCCGATCCTCGGTCCGTGCCCTTTGTTTTTTCCGCCGTTTCATTCAACACGAAGAGCCCATGAACGACATTACCGTCCCCGAGCAATACGACCTGCAGACCGCTTCCCTCAAGGTGCCGCCGCACTCGATCGAAGCCGAACAGGCGGTGCTGGGCGGCCTGATGCTCGACAACAACGCATGGGAGCGCGTCTCCGACGCGGTGTCCGATGGCGACTTCTATCGCCATGACCATCGCCTGATCTTCCGTGCCGTCTACAAGCTCGCCGAAGGCAACCAGCCGATCGACGTGGTGACCCTCTCCGAGATGCTCGAACGCGAGGGGCAGCTGTCCCAGGTGGGCGGTCTTGCCTACCTCGCGGAGCTGGCGAAGAACACGCCCTCGGTAGCCAATATCAAGGCCTACGCGAACATCATTCGCGAGCGCGCCACCCTGCGGCAGCTGATCGGCATCAGCAGCGACATCGCCGACAGCGCCTTCAACCCGGAGGGGCGCAGCGCCAACGAGGTGCTCGACGAAGCCGAACGCAGGATCTTCGAGATCGCCGAAGCGCGGCCCAAGACCGGCGGTCCGGTGGGGATCAGCGACATCCTGGTCAAGACCATCGACCGCATCGACCACCTGTTCAACACCACCGAGGCGCTGACCGGGATTTCCACCGGCTTCACCGACCTCGACGAGAAGACCAGCGGCCTGCAGCCGGCGGACCTGGTGATCGTCGCCGGCCGTCCGTCCATGGGCAAGACCACCTTCGCCATGAACCTGGTGGAGAACGCCCTGATGCGCAGCGACAAGGCGATCCTGGTGTACTCCCTGGAAATGCCCTCCGACTCCATCGTGATGCGTATGCTCGCCTCGCTCGGCCGCATCGACCAGACCAAGGTCCGTTCCGGCAAGCTGGACGACGAGGATTGGCCGCGCCTGACTTCGGCGGTGAACCTGCTCAACGATCGCAAGCTGTTCATCGACGACACCGCCGGCATCTCGCCCTCGGAAATGCGCGCGCGTACCCGCCGCCTGGCCCGCGAACACGGCGAGATCGGTCTGATCATGGTCGACTACCTGCAGCTGATGCAGATTCCCGGCTCCGCCGGCGACAACCGGACCAACGAGATTTCCGAGATTTCCCGCTCGCTCAAGGCGCTGGCGAAGGAATTCAACTGCCCGGTGGTGGCGCTCTCCCAGCTCAACCGCTCGCTGGAACAGCGCCCCAACAAGCGCCCGGTGAACTCCGACCTGCGTGAATCCGGAGCGATCGAGCAGGACGCCGACGTGATCATGTTCGTCTACCGCGACGAGGTGTATCACCCGGAGACCGAGTTCAAGGGCGTGGCCGAGATCATCATCGGCAAGCAGCGTAACGGTCCCATCGGCACCGTGCGCGTGGCCTTCCTCGGTCGCTACAGCCGTTTCGAGAACCTCGCGCCCGGCATGTACAACTTCGAAGACGAGTGACGCAGCCGCATTTCCCGTGACCGACGGGCGCCTTAAAATGGGCGCCCGTTTCGTTTCAGGACCCGCAGCCATGCGTCCGCTCGTCGCCGTCGTCGATCTCTCCGCCATCCGCCACAACTATGCCGTGGCCAAGCGCTGCGCGCCGGGCCGCCAGGCGTTCGCGGTGGTCAAGGCGAATGCCTATGGGCATGGCGCGCGGGAGGTGGTCAGCAGCCTGCACGACGAGGTCGACGGTTTTGCCGTGGCCTGCCTGGAGGAGGCCGCGGAGGTGCGCGCGCTGCACGCCGATGCCCGCATCCTGCTGCTGGAAGGCTGCTTCGAGCCGAACGAGTATCTGATTGCCGCGCAACTGCGCCTGGATGTGGCCGTACAGGGCCCGGAGCAGGCCCAGGCGCTGCTCGCCGCGCAATTGCCGAGCGCGCTGAACGTCTGGATGAAGCTGGATTCCGGCATGCACCGCCTGGGCTTCTTGCCCGAGGCGCTGCGCGACTGGCATCCGCGCCTGCGCCAGGCCACGCAGGTGGCCGAACTGAACCTGATGAGCCACTTCGCCAACGCCGACCTGCGCGGCGATGAGCTGACCGAAGACCAGGTGGCCTGTTTCCTCGGTGTGCTCGACCTGGATTTCGACCAGCGCTCGCTGGCCAACTCGGCCGCGGTGCTGACCATTCCCGCCGCGCACATGGACTGGATTCGCCCCGGCATCATGCTTTACGGCGCCACGCCCTTCGCCGACATCGGCGCTGCCGAGCTGGGCCTGCGCCCGGCGATGAGACTGGAGGCGCAGTTGATCGCGGTGCGTGAGGTGCCGGTTGGGGAAAGTGTCGGTTATGGCGCGACCTGGGTGGCGCAGCGGCCGTCGCGTATCGGTACGGTGAGCTGTGGTTACGCCGACGGCTATCCGCGCCATGCGACCAGTGGCACACCTGTGCTGGTGGGCGGCCGGCGGGTGCCGCTGGCCGGGCGGGTGTCGATGGACATGCTGGCCGTCGACCTCACCGATCAGCCCCATGCCGCGGTCGGCGATCCGGTCGAGCTGTGGGGCGCGAACCTTCCGGTGGACGAAGTGGCGAGCCACGCCGGGACCATCGGCTACGAGCTGCTGACCAAGGTCACCGCCCGCGTACCGCGCCGCTACAGAAACTGATCAGGCGCTGCGTTCGGAAGCCTTGCTGCCGTCCTGCCAGAGTTCGCTGCCCTCGCTGCTTCTATCGTTGACGATGGCATAGCTCGCCCGGCCGTTGCCCTTCACGTCGTACAGTGCCTGGTCGGCGGCCTTGTACAGCTTGCTGAACTGCATCGCGTGGCTGGGGTAGATGGCCACGCCGATGCTGGGTGTGATGCGCAGTTCGAGTGCGTCGAAATGCACCGGACGCGACAGCTCGTTGAGCAGCCGCGTGGCGATCTCCCGGGCATGGCCTTCGGCGTCCGGACCGGCGATCAGCGCGGCGAACTCATCGCCGCCCAGCCGTGCCACGCAATCGCTGGCGCGCACGCACTGACGCAGGCGGTGTCCGACGTTCTGCAGCATGAAGTCGCCGGCATCGTGACCATGGGTGTCGTTGATCGGCTTGAAATGGTCGAGGTCGATCAGCATCAGCGCCAGGGTTTCGCCGTTCTGCTGGGCTCGTTCCAGCGCCTGCTCGGCGTGCTCGACCAGGAAGCGGCGGTTCGGCAGGCCGGTCAGCGGGTCATAGTGCGCCGCGTGCTGCAGCTGGGCCTCGCGCTCGCGCAACAGCTGGTTGCTCTGGGTCAGCTCGGCGGTGCGTTCGGCAACCGCCTTGGCCAGGTCCTGCTGCGCGCTCTGCATCATGGTCAGGCGCGCGTTCTTTTCGCGGTTGGCCTGCTCCACGGCCTGTGCCCGCTCGCGCTTGAGGCTGCGGATGCGCGAGGTAAGGGCGAAGGAAAAGAGCACCGACTCCATGGCGACGGCAATCGGGAAGATGTAGGTGGTCAATGGCTGCGGTTGCACCACGGCCAGGGCGCGCATCACCGAGATGCTCACGCTGCCCAGCACCAGGCCGAAACCGAGCAGGTACAGGAAGGCGGGCAGGGAGCCCTGGCGCCAGCGTGTCAGCGCCGCGCCCAGGGCTGCTGGCACGCCGACGAGGGTGACCACCACCAGCATCCAGCTGGCGACGCTGCGCAGTTGCAGTGCGCCGAGGAGGATGGTGAGCAGGTACAGCCCGCAGTTCAGGCTCAGCAGATGGTGTGCCCAGCGCACGTGCCGGCGGGTCTGCAGCAGGGTGATGGTGAAGCGGTGCACGCACAGGCCCCATAGCGACGGCAGGGTGATGCGGTCCAGCCACCAGGGCACCGCGTGCTCGGGCCAGAGGTACTTGAAGCCGTGGCCGGTCATGCCGAGGCTGAACAGCAGCGCCGCGGCGGTGGTCAGCACGTACCAGAGATAGGCTCGGTCGTGCAGGGTCAGCAGGATGAACAGGTTGTACAGCAGCAGGGCGGCGATCAGGCCATAGACCACGCCGAGGAACAGGTTGGTGTCGGCGCGGTGGTCCTGCAGGTCGTCCAGTGACCAGATGCGCAGCGGGAAGGAGTTGCCGGCGGGGTCATAGGTGCGCAGGTAGAGCCGCAGCGGTCCGGCACCCTCGGGCAGATGGAATACCGGGCGCCGGTAGCCCCGGTCGCGGCCGGCGGAGAAGGGCACCGATTCGCCGGACAGTCGCTCGACGTAGCGCTCCTGTTCGTCGGGCAGGTACAGGCGCAGGTCCTTGAGGTTGACGGCGTCCACTTCCAGCCACCAGCCGCCGGGCGGCGTCTGCCGGCGGTCGAGGTCCAGGCGCAGCCACCAGGCGCTGGAGCTCTGGCCGACGCTGGTGCGACCGTTGGCCGGGATGAAGTCATGGCTGCGCTGCACCTCGTCGAACGGCATCCCGCCGCTGCGATCCTCGAGGAGTTCCAGGCTGCCGTTGAGCCAGGTGCCACTGGCCTTTGAATCCAGCTCGACTGCGGCGGCCTGGCCGACCAGCAGTGCGAGCACCAGCATGAAAACATGACGCACGACGCGCACTCCCTGTGCCATGGGGCATCCCGGCACCTACTGCGGATAGTGGCTGGAGTATAGCCAGATGATGGCACTGGCAAACGACCGAACGCCGGTTAAATCTGAGTTCATCAGTCGGATTTGTACACTTTTTGTGCTATATTCCGCGCCCGCGTTTTTCCGCGATACCTACTTCGAGATACCCCGGTGCCCGTGATGCAAGCCGCCAAACCGCTGTTCGACTATCCCAAGTTCTGGGCCGAGTGTTTCGGCCCGGCGCCGTTCCTGCCCATGAGCAAGGAAGAGATGGATCAGCTGGGCTGGGATTCCTGCGACATCATCATCGTCACCGGGGATGCCTACGTTGACCATCCGTCGTTCGGCATGGCCATCATCGGTCGCCTGCTGGAAGCCCAGGGCTTCCGCGTGGGCATCATTGCCCAGCCGGACTGGCAGTCCAAAGACGACTTCATGAAGCTGGGCAAGCCGAACCTGTTCTTCGGTGTCGCCGCCGGCAACATGGACTCGATGATCAACCGCTACACCGCCGACCGGAAGATCCGCTCCGACGACGCCTACACCCCCGGCGGCAACGCCGGCAAGCGCCCGGACCGCGCCAGCATGGTCTACAGCCAGCGCTGCCGCGAAGCGTACAAGGGCGTGCCGATCGTCCTCGGCGGCATCGAGGCCTCGCTGCGCCGCATCGCGCACTACGACTACTGGCAGGACAAGGTTCGCCACTCGATCCTGATGGATGCCAAGGCCGACATCCTGCTGTTCGGCAACGCCGAACGCGCCGTGGTGGAAGTGGCCCAGCGCCTGGCCGCCGGCGAGTCCATCGAGTCGATCACCGACGTGCGCGGCACCGCTTTCGTGCGCCGCGACACCCCCGAGGGCTGGTTCGAGCTGGACTCCACCCGCATCGACCGTCCGGGCAAGATCGACAAGATCATCAACCCCTACGTGAACACCCAGGACACCGCCGCCTGCGCCATCGAGCAGGAAAAGGGCGAGCAGGACGACCCCAACGAAGCCAAGGTCGTCGAGTTGCTGCCGCACCCGCGCCTGGAACGCGAGCGCACGGTGATCCGCCTGCCGTCCTACGAGAAGGTCAAGAGCGACCCGGTGCTCTACGCCCATGCCAACCGCGTGCTGCACCTGGAGACCAACCCGGGCAACGCCCGCGCCATGGTCCAGCGTCACGGCGAGACCGACGTGTGGTTCAACCCGCCACCCATCCCGCTGACCACCGAGGAGATGGACTACGTGTTCGGCCTGCAGTACGCCCGCGTGCCGCACCCCGAGTACGGCGGCGCGAAGATCCCGGCGTACGAGATGATCCGCTTCTCGGTGAACATCATGCGTGGCTGCTTCGGTGGCTGCACCTTCTGCTCCATCACCGAGCACGAAGGCCGCATCATCCAGAGCCGTTCGGAAGACTCGATCATCCGCGAGATCGAGGAAATCCGTGACCGCGTACCGGGCTTCACCGGCGTCATCTCCGACCTCGGCGGGCCGACCGCGAACATGTATCGCATCGCCTGCAAGGACCCGGAGATCGAGCGTCACTGCCGCAAGCCGTCCTGCGTCTGGCCGGGCATCTGCGAGAACCTCAACACCGACCATTCCTCGCTGATCCAGCTGTACCGCCGCGCCCGCGACCTGCCGGGGGTGAAGAAGATCCTCATCGCCTCGGGCCTGCGCTACGACCTGGCCGTGGAGTCCCCGGAGTACGTCAAGGAGCTGGTGACGCACCACGTCGGCGGCTACCTGAAGATCGCCCCGGAGCACACCGAGGAAGGCCCGCTGTCGAAGATGATGAAGCCGGGCATCGGCACCTACGACGCCTTCAAGCGGATGTTCGAAAAGTTCTCCAAGGAGGCGGGCAAGGAGCAGTACCTGATCCCGTACTTCATCGCCGCGCACCCGGGCACCAGCGACGAGGACATGATGAACCTCGCCCTGTGGCTCAAGCGCAACGGCTTCCGCGCCGACCAGGTGCAGGCCTTCTACCCGTCGCCCATGGCCACCGCCACGGCCATGTACCACTCGGGCAAGAACCCGCTGCGCAAGGTCACCTACAAGAGCGATGGCGTGGAGATCGTCAAGGGCGAGCGGCGCCGCCGCCTGCACAAGGCCTTCCTGCGCTATCACGATCCGAACAACTGGCCGATGCTGCGCGAAGCCCTGAAGGAAATGGGCCGCGCCGACCTGATCGGCAACGGCAAGCACCAGCTGATCCCGACGCACCAGCCGAGCGGCGATGGCAGCTACCAGAGCGCGCGTCGCAAGAACTCCACTCCGGTAGGCAGCAAGAAGACCGGCAAGCCGCTGCTGACCCAGCACACCGGCCTGCCGCCGCGCGCCAGCGACGGCTCCAAGCCGTGGAACAAGGCCGAGGAAGGCAAGGCCACCGGCTACGCCAAGGGCAAGAAGCGCAGCACCAAGCGCCAGCCGAACATTCCGCGCTGATCGCTTCCTTCGGCCGGCTATCGAAAAGGCGTGACTGTCAGGCAGTCACGCCTTTTTCTTTGAAGAAGCCGACATAGGCCTTGTCCACCTTCAGGATGTGGTGGGACAGCCAATCCTTGAGCAGCTCCAGGGCCTCGACCGACACGGACTCGCCATCCTCATGGCGGTACAGCAGGTCGATGATCTGCCGGTTGAAGCGGTCGTGCTCGGCCCGGTGCGCCTCCTCGCTCGGGTAGCCCAGGCGCTGGAACAGCACTTCCTCCACGATGAAGTGGTTCATCGTGTACTCCACCAGTTGCTCCAGCAGCTCGCCGGTGGGCGGCCCCTGATCGTCCAGGCCCTGCAGGCGGTCATACAGCGCGTTGGTGAGGTCGACCAGCCAGCGGTGCTGCTCGTCGATCCGCTCGATTCCAATCACGAACTCGTCGTTCCAGGGCATGAAGCTCATCCGTGCACTCCTTCGGGTGGAAGCGCCGATCATCCTGATCCGCCGCCGCGAAACAGTGACGTCAATCAATCAAAGTGCGAAGTGTCTGAAGGGCTGGCGTGGCGCTGGATGTAGGAGTATTCTCGGTCAAAATTGGTACGATAGTTCCATATCATAAGAACAAGACTGGAGCCCGCCATGCGTCTCGCCACCCTCTCCCTTCTCGCATTCTCCTTCGCCCTGGCTGCCTGCGGCGAAGGCGACAAACCCACAGCCGCCGTCAGCACCGATTTCCAGAAGGACCTGCAGGCGCGCCTGATCAAGGCCAAGGCCGGCGACATCATCGACATCCCGGCGGGGACCTACCACCTCGACCGCAGCCTCAGCCTGAAGGTGGATGGCGTGACCATCCGCGGCGCCGGCATGGACAAGACCATCCTCAGCTTCAAGAACCAGAAGGCCGGCGCCGAAGGGCTGTTCGTCGACGCATCCGACTTCACCCTGGAGAACCTCGCCATCGAGGACACCAAGGGTGACGGTCTTAAGGTCATCGGCGGCAAGAACATCGTCATCCGCAACATCCGCACCGAGTGGACCAACGGCGCGTCCACCGACAACGGCGGCTACGGCATCTACCCGGTGCAGACCGAGAACACCCTGCTCGAAGGCAACGTCGCCATCGGCGCCTCCGACTCCGGCATCTACGTCGGCCAGTCGCGCAACGTGGTGGTGCGCAACAACCGCGCCGAGCGCAACGTCGCCGGCATCGAGATCGAGAACACCATCGGCGCCGACGTCTACGACAACGTCGCCACCGACAACACCGGCGGCATCCTCGTCTTCAACATGCCCAACCTGCAGCAGCCGGGGCGCGGCACCCGCGTCTTCAACAACGACGTGCAGGGCAACAACCACGACAACTTCGGCCACAAGGGCACGCCGGTGGCCAGCGTGCCGGCGGGCTCGGGCGTGGTGGTGAACTCCAACGACGACGTGGAGATCTTCGACAACAAGATCGGCAACCACAAGACCGCCAACGTCATCATCAGCAGCTACTTCAGCACCAACTATTCGGACAAGGCCACCCAGCCGAACTTCGACCCCTACCCCGAAGGCATCTACATCCACGGCAACACCTTCGGCCCCGGCGGCGACAGCCCCGATCACATGGAGCTCAAGGCGCTGAAGGTGGCCAAGTTCGGCCTCAACGGGCGCCTGCCGGACATCCTCTGGGACGGCTACTTCAACCAGCAGAAACTGGTCGACGGCAAGCTGCCCGAGGCGCTGTCGATCTGCATCGACAACGGCAACGCCGGCATCGTCAACGTCGACGGGCCCAACGGCTACAAGAACATCAGCACCGACCTGAGCGTGCACCAGTGCAAGCTCAAGCCGTTGCCGAAGATCGAGCAGGCCGGCCTGGGCGAGAAGGGCGGCAAGGCATGAGCGGACACGCTTCGTTCCTGTTGTCGCTCGCCCTGGCCATTGGACTGGCCGGGTGCGGGCAGGAGAGCAAGCCGCGCTATCAGCCCGAAGGCGACGATTACCCGGAAAAACTCAGTGGCTGGGGCATGCTGCACTTGGCGGACGGCCACCTGACGCCGGCGGCCGAGGTGCTGCCCTACGACCTGAACACGCCGCTGTTCACCGACTACGCGCACAAGCTGCGCACCATCTGGATGCCGGACGGGCAGGCCGCGCAGTACGCCGAGGACCGCTTCGACTATCCCGTCGGCACCGTGCTGACCAAGACCTTCTATTACCCCAGGGACGCCCAGGGCAACCTGCTGCAGAACAGCCAGGACGACCGTGACCCCAGGGCCGGCCTGGAGCTGGACAAGGTCCGCCTGGTGGAAACCCGCGTGTTGGTGCGGCAGAAGGATGGCTGGACGGCGCTGCCCTACGTCTGGGACCAGGAGCAGCGCGAGGCGCGCCTGGAGCTGGCCGGCGACACACAATCGCTGGAACTCACCGGGGAAGGCAAGCGGAAGGTCGCCTTCAGCTACATGGTCCCGGATGCCAACCAGTGCTCCGAATGCCACGCCGAGCAGAAGGGCGCCGGTATCGCACCGCTGGGGCCCAAGGCGCGCCACCTGAACAAGGACTTCGCCTATGCAGGCGGCAGCGACAACCAGCTGCAGCACTGGCAGGCGCGCGGCTTCCTCAAGGGCCTGCCGGCGCTGGCGCAGGTTCCGCAGAATGCACTCTGGGGTCACCCGCGCGCAGGCGAAACCCTGGACAGACAGGCACGCAGCTACCTCGACGCCAACTGCTCGCACTGCCACAACCCCAAAGGCGCGGCGCGCACCTCCGGGCTGTACCTCGATCCGCACACCCCGGTCTCCATCGCCTACGGCGTCTGCAAGCCGCCGGTGGCGGCGGGCGGCGGCACCGGCGGCCGGCTGGAGGACATCCACCCCGGCAGCCCGGAGAAGTCGGTGCTCAGCTACCGTGTCGGCAGCGACAGGCCCGGTGACATGATGCCCGAGCTGGGGCGCGGCCTCGTGCATCGCGAGGGGCTGGAAATGCTCAACCGCTGGATCAGCGAAATGCCCGGCGACTGCTGAGGCGAAAATGGCCCGGAGCCCGCCAGGGCTCTAGGCTGCGCACTACGCCGAGCAAACCGCCGGGGCCGTGCTAGCTTTCATCTGGTCCCTTTCTCTCGCAGGTGCGCTTCCATGGAAGATACGAACATCATCAATGTGGGTACGGAGAAGATCAACGCGCTGTGGGCGACGGTTTCGCAGTACGCATTCGCCTTCGGTATCAAGATTCTCGCGGCCATCGCCTTCTGGGTAATCGGTCGGTGGCTGATCGGCATGGCCGTGGGCATGGTGGAGAAGGCGCTCTCCAGGCAAAGCGTCGATCCCACGGTGCTGCGCTACGTCGGCTCCTTCATCACGGTCACCCTGAACATCCTCCTGGTGATCGGCATCCTCGGTTACTTCGGCGTGCAGACCACCAGCATCGCCGCGCTCATCGCAGCGGCGGGCGTCGCCATCGGCATGGCCTGGTCCGGGCTGCTGGCCAACCTGGCGGCAGGCGGCTTCATCATCGTGCTGCGGCCATTCAAGGTGGGCGACTTCATCACCGCCGGCGGCGTGACCGGAACCGTGAAGGAGATCGGCCTGTTCGTCACTGCGATCAATACCCCGGACAACGTGCTGACCCTGGTGGGCAACAACAAGATTTTCGGCGACACCATCCAGAACTACAGTCACAACGCCTTCCGCCGGGTGGACCTCAAGGCGCAGCTGTCCGCCGCGGCGGACTACAAGGCCGCCGTCGCCGTGCTCAAGCAGCGCATCGCGGCGGTTCCCAACGTGTTGAGCGATCCGCCGGTGGACGTAGAGATTCTCGAGTTCAACCTGGTCGGCCCGGTGCTGGCGGTGCGTCCGTACTGCCATAACGACAACTACTGGCAGGTCTACTTCGACACCAACCGCACCATCAAGGAAGCCCTGGGCACCGACTTCCCGGCGCCGATGCCGGCGCAGACGGTGATCGTGCAGCAGGGCACGTAGCCGCGGCGCGAGTCGTTCTTCAGAGAAAGCCACTCCCAGCAGTGGCTTTTTTTGTGTCTGGAGTCTGGATGAGCGGTTGTATTTTGAGGATGAACGGTATTTCAGTGGATTCCTACATGGATGCGAAATTCGCTGCACAAGTTTGACGGCAGATTCCTTCGGCGGTGTCGGATTGGTCTGGCCGACCATCCCCATACGCGCCTTGCACTCTAGACGGAGCTGCAGACAGGCCCCACCAGGCCACTGGATCTGCAGGTATCTCCTGCAAGGCGCCCCCCATGAACAGCTATGCACTGCGCAATGGATTCACCCTGGTCGAGTTGATGGTCACCGTCGCGATTCTGGCGATCCTGCTGGCCATTGCTGTTCCCAGCTTCACCACCACGATTCGCAACACCGGGGCGCAGACAGTCGCCAAGCAATTGGCCAATGCCTTCAACCTGGCGCGCAGCGAGGCGGTGATGCGTCGTGCCAATGTGCAGGTCTGTCCACGCAATGTGGATGCCACGGCCTGCGACCTGAAGGCTGAGTGGAATTCGGGCTGGCTGGTTATCAGTGGGAATTCGGTAATCAAGGCCTGGGATCCATTGCAGGGAGAGGACGGCATTGCAGCGGACAGTCAGGTGATTACCTACAACGCACAGGGGCGGGTCAGTCAGGAAGTCACTCTTCAGGTCGGGGCGCAGTGCCCGGATTCCCAACCCTTCGACGTTACCGTAAGCCCCGTGGGGCGAGTTTCCCTGACTCGGAGGGCATGCATATGAGCCGGGCGAGCAGACAGCAGGGCATGACCCTTATCGAACTCATGGTTTCCATCGTCATCCTGTCGATTGGACTGCTCGGGCTTGCCGGACTGCAGAGCACCGGTCTTGCGTCCAATTACAGCGCGTATTACCGCACTCAGGCTTCCTGGCTCGCATACGAGATGGCTGACCTCATGCGGGCCAACCTCAAGGCCGCGCGGGGTAGCGCCTACAACGTCGCATTTTCCGACGTTGCCAAGGGATGTCCGAAGGTCGTCGATGGCTCTCGGGCCCAGAGCGACGTGAGCCAATGGCTCAACAACATCTGTACCACCCTGGGCGGGACGGGGACAGGGTCGATTCAGGTAACCCAGGACGACAACCTCTTTAGCGCCACCATTTCGGTCCGCTGGAACGATGGTCGTGGCCGGATTCGGAAGGCTGATGAGGCCGACTCCGCCGGTGACCAGCAGACCTTCACCTATCACACGAGCCTTTGACATGCGGCCGACCTACCAGCGTGGACTCTCGCTCGTCGAGTTGCTGATCGCCATGACTCTCAGCTTGCTGCTGATGGCTGGCGTGCTCCAGGTCTTTCTTGCCAGCAAGAACACCTACCTGACCAACATGACGCTCGCGGAGCTGCAGGAAAACGGCCGTTTCGCGCTGGATGCCATTGCACAAGATCTGCGTAATGCGGGATTCAAGGGCGCCTGCCTGGCTGGAATGGGGAATGGCACCGGGTCGGACAGCGATCTGTATTCGCTCGAGAAGGCCGGCGTCGATGGCGCCGAGAAGAAGATGAACGCCGCCTGGGCTCCAGCAGGGCGCATCGCAGGAACTGGCGCCCTGCTGGTCAGGTATTCGACCGACGTGGGCCTCACGGCACAAGTGATTGCAGGCGATACCGTCACGCTGGCGAAGGGGAGTGCGATCCCGGGCGCGCGTTACGTGCTGTCCGACCAGCGATTCTGTCGAATCGTGAAAAACGCCAGCGAGGACGCAAGGAAAATAACTGCGGATATATCCCTCGACCATTTCCTGGAGACCGTGACCGAGGCCTACCCCTATCGATACGCCATCTACTGGATCGGCACGGGCACAGATGGCAGTCCGGCCCTGTTCATCACCGACAACAGCAATAAAGGCACCCAACAGACCAACGAATTGGTGTCTGGCGTCGCCAACATGAGCCTTCGCTTTGGCGTAAGGGCCGAGGACTCTGACGCTGTTGGGCAATACAAGGTGGCCGGAGATATGTCGCCTGACGATTGGCCGAACGTCCTGGCGGTGCAAATCAGCCTGCTGCTGCAGAGCTCTTCGCCGAATGCCGTGGATACCCCGATGAGTGTGGTCTTCGACGGCACGCAGGTGCCTGATCCGAAGGCCCCGGACCATCGGATGCGCCTGGTCGTAGGCAGCACCGTCGCCACCCGCAACTACCTGCCATGAAGAGGCGCGGACGAATGCACGGATCATTGCAGAAAGGGGCGGTACTCCTGGTCGCCCTCGTCATGTTGCTGCTGCTGACCATCATCGGACTGGCCGGCATGCGCGGCGCCAATCTAGAGGAGCGCATGGCCGGCAATCTGCGGGAGCAGATGATTTCTTTCCAGGCCGCCGAGGCAGCATTGCGGGCAGGGGAGCTGGCGAGTCGCGATGTCTTCAGAAGCATGCCGATCGAGCACTCGGCCTACGATGCCAAGGTCGGGGTGGAGCTGACCGGTTTCTCCTATCGGGGCGGGCCGGAGGACGACACGCCGGATGTTTCGAGAAAGCCCACGTACAGCCTGAAGTACCTCCGGGAGATCAACAACGAGGGGCTGGAGGTTGGCAAGGGCCTGTCCGCCTATGGCGCCGTCGTGCAGGTCCAGGCCACCGGGTACGGAATAGCGAAAAGCGATGAAGGCGACTCCGTCGCCAGCACCTTGCTGACCAGCTTTTATTTCCTTCGGTGATGCCGAGGGCTACATCAGGAGACGAGTGTGAAGCGTCGGAGTGTATGGAGAGGGCTGGGCGGCCTTGGCACCGGGATTATCATCGGCTTGAGCGGTTCGTTGCAGGCCGGCCCTGTCAGCCAGTCACCCTTGCAGGTCGGCGGAGGCAGCGTTCCGGGAAACCTGGTGCTGACTCCGTCCGTGGAATACCCCACGGTTGTCAGCGCGGCCAATATCGATGGCACCTACTCGGCGAGCAAGACATTCGCCGGGTACTTCGATCCGAACAAGTGCTACAGCTACCAGTACGGTTCAGCGGATGCCGATCGCTATTTCAAACCGGTTGGCCTTGCGGTCGGCCATACCTGTTCCGGTAACTGGAGCGGGAACTACCTGAACTGGGCCGCGACCCAGACCATCGATACCTTCCGGTCCGCCCTGACTGGTGGAGATCGCTTCATCGACACCGAGAAGCTGACGGTTCTGCAGAAGGCCCGAAGCTTCCAATGGGGGTTTCCCGATCGTTCCATTACCAGCAGTGAAGCAGGGGGAGCCATACCCCTTTCCGGAAGCGCGTTCTATACCCGCATCCGTCTTCAGGAGCGAAGCATGCTATTCAGCCAAAGCGCTGAATTCCCTGGCACTGCTGTTGATTACGTTCCCGGTACACCAATTGATCCCGCGAAGACTTACAGGATCTATGTCCGGGTGCAGGTCTGCGCCTCTGCCAATCTGCTGGAGGAGAACTGTCAGCAATATGGCAGCAACTACAAGCCGGAAGGATTGTTGCAGCAGTATTCGAAGAAAATGCAGTTCAGCGTTTTCAGTTATCTCAATAACAAGTACGGGTGGAGCGACGACAATAATATCAAGCGGGATGGTGGTGTACTGCGGGCGCGGCAGAAATTTGTGGGGCCGGTTCTGGACACGGGAGAAGACAATCCGAACAAGGAGTGGTCGCCGGTTACCGGGATTTTCCTTGAAAACCCCTCTCCGGACGATGCACTGGATTCCAGCCTCGTCGCCCCGGGCACTCCGGTGAGCAGAAGTGGTGTCGCCAACTACATCAACAAGTTCGGCGAGTTGGGCGGGAAGACGTTCGATAACGTCAGTGAGCTCTACTACTCAGCCATTCGCTATCTGAAGAAACAGGGGAATGTCCCTGAGTGGTCAGCCAGCCCAACCAGTAACGAAATCGACGATTTCCCGGTCATCACCACTTGGGATGACCCGATCAAATACTCGTGCCAGAAGAACGCCATCCTTGGCATCGGTGACGTCAACACGCACGCGGACAAGAACCTGCCCGGCGGTAACCGTACCCAGTACGAGCCTGCGTTGCCTGCCCTGGTCGCTGCAGACGAGAGCGTCAACGCGGAAACCTCGACCAGGCAGGTTGGAGTCATCGAAGGTGTGAACACCCTGACCGATCACAACAGCGGTGGCTCTCTTTACATTGCGGGTCTGGCGTATGACGCGCACGTTAAGGACATCCGCCCGGATCTCCCCGGCAAGCAGACGGTTTCCACCTATTGGGTGGACGTGCAGGAAGGTGGTGTTCTGACCAATCGTTCCCGGAACCAGTATTGGCTCGCCGCCAAGTACGGTGGTTTCACCGTACCGAAGGACTATGTCTACGACCGTAGTACGCCGCTGCCGATTGACTGGTGGCATACCAATCCGGACATCCTGAGCACCAAAGACCTGCGCCCGGACAACTTCTTCACCGGCGGCGACCCGGTGACCATGCGCGAGAGTCTGAAGAAGGCGTTCGCCCTGATTGCGGCGGACGAGTCGAAAAATACCGGAAACCTTTCGTTCAGTGGCTCTCGTCTTGCGGATGGATCCGGAATCTTCACCACGACTCTCAATCCCCATTACTGGAATGGCGACCTGCTGATGTGGAAGGCGAGTGTAGGTACAGAGGGAGCGGTTAGCTATTCGCAGGCCTGGACCGCAGGCAGCAAGCTCGATGCGTTGACTGACACCCAGCTTGATGGGCGAAATATCCTCACTGTCCGGCCGGCGACTGGAGCGTCGGGCAATTCGCCCAGCATTGCCACGCAAGGTAAGAGCTTTACCTGGAGCGATCTCTCTGCGGAGCAGCGTTCCGCGTTGGCTGCCGATCCGAACCAGGCGCAGGCCCTGCTGAACTATCTTCGTGGCTCGCGCGTGCAGGAGAAGATTTCCCCGGATGACATCTCCGCGGCCAGACCCTTCCGGCAGCGTGGCAGCCGCCTGGGGGACATCGTCAATTCCCTGCCGGCCTATTCCTGGCATGACCCGCAGCCCTATGGCTCCCTGGCAACCTCCGTGGGCAACGGGAAGACGCTGGGAAGCACCTATCTGGAATACCTGCAGTCCGACACCTATCAACGGCGCGTGCCTCTGGTGGTGGTCGGTGCCAATGACGGCATGCTGCACGGGTTCGACGCCAGCACCGGCGCTAGCGGTTCTGGCGGCAAGGAGTTGTTTGCGTATGTACCGGCTTCGGTATTCCCCAATCTGCATGAACTGGCCGATCCGGCATATACCCATCGCTACTTCGTCGACGGGACCCCGGTAATAGGCAATGCCTGGACTGGCAACGCGTGGAGGACCTTGCTGGTGGGTAGCACCGGGGCGGGTGGCAATAGTGTGTTCGCCCTGGATGTGACCGACCCGGAACATATGAGCCGGAACAGCGTCCTTTGGGAGTTCAGCCACCCGGACATAGGCTACACACTTGGTAAGCCGGTACTGGCCGCCCTGCGTTCGGGCAAGTTCGTGGTGATCGTGACCTCGGGTGCCCACGATCCGACTGCCAAGGATGGCTACATCTGGATACTCGATGCTGCCAATGGCTCAGTGCTGTCACGCGTGACGCTTAGCGGCGCTGGTGATCTGGGAACTGTCACCGCAATCAGCACCTCGGGAGGCGCCACAGCCAACCGTCTTTATGCCGGGGATAGCAAGGGCAATCTCTGGCGCGTGGACCTTGCGGGGGACGATGGAAATGCATCGGCCATTCCGGCGTCACTCAATGGTGGCCCGCTATTCAAGGCAGAACTGGCGGGCGGTACCAGGCAGGCAATCTCGGCGTCGGTGTCTGCTGCCTTCAATCGCAACGGCAACGTGATGGTGCTATTTGGCACGGGACGCTTCTATCGGGTCGGTGACAATGAACTGCCTCAGAAACCGAGCGTCGAAAGCCTGTACGCCATCTTCGACACCGGCTCGGCGATTTCGGGCCGTTCCACGTTGCAGCAGCAGGCACTCAATCCGAAGCCGGGTACAAACCCGCCCAATCCAATCGAAGCGACTGCTCAGGGCTGGTACCTAGACCTGCCGGTGAACGGCACGCGGGTAATCGAGAAGCCGCAAATCCTCGACATGCAGTTCGCGCTGTTCAACGTGATCACGCCCAGTGGCGATCCCTGCGACGGCGGAATCAGCCACGGCTCCATCGCTGCCGATCTGTATACCGGGGGGCAGCTGAACTACGCGCTATTCGATTCGGACGGTGATGGGGTGCCGGATACCAATGTGATCATGGGCAATTCCAGCGGAACTTCGACCCAGTCGGGGGATGGCGGGGCAATCCATATTACGGGGCTCGACAAGGATGGCAATCCGACCTCGAACAAGGTCGATCTCCCGTACGACGCCGGCCGCAAGGCCTGGCAGGAGTCCCGCTGACATGGACAAGCCATTGCGTGGAGTGGCCGGGTTCACCCTCATCGAAGTGATGATCGTGGTTGCCATCATCGGCATCCTCGCGGCCATCGCCTATCCCTCCTACGAGGAACATGTCCGCCAGACACGACGTGCCGATGCGCAGCGATCACTGGTGGAGTTGGCACAGTTCATGGAACGCTACTACACCAGCCGAGGCACCTACGTTGGTGCGACGCTGCCTTTTAGCGCATCCCCCAGGGACGGCGGAAAGGCGTTCTACACCCTGAGTTTCAAGGGGCAGCTTTCTGCCTCGTCCTACGTTTTGCAGGCGGTGCCACAGGACGTGATGGCAGAGGACGACTGCGGAACCCTGACGATCACCAATACGGGGCTCAAGGGACAGGCCGACGGGCAATCACTGGCTCGGTGCTGGAAGCGCTGATGCTGAAAAGGAAGGCCACTCCCGGGTGGCCTTCCTGCTCCTCAGGTCGGCGTACGATCCACCCACTTCGGCGCGGCCAGCGGCTTCCAGGCTTCCAGGGCGTCGATCAGTTCGGCAGGCGTGGCGCCGCGCTGGAGCATTTCGCGGTGTTGTGGGCGCACGAAGCGCTCCTGCACCAGGTGGTCGAGGAAGGTCAGCAGCGGTTCATAGAATCCGTTGACCTCCAGCAGGCCCAGTGGCTTGCCGTGATAGCCGAGCTGGCCCCAGGTCCAGACTTCGAACAGCTCTTCCAGCGTGCCCAGGCCGCCCGGCAGCGCGATGAAGGCATCGCTCAGTTCGGCCATGCGCGCCTTGCGGGCATGCATGCCGTCCACCACTTCCAGGCGTGTCAGGCCCTTGTGGCCGATTTCCGCCTCTTTCAGGCTCTGCGGAATGATGCCGATGACTTCTCCGCCAGCGGCCAGCGCGGCGTCGGCCACCATTCCCATCAGGCCGACCGCGCCGCCACCGTAGACCAGGCGGATGCCACGTTCGGCCAGATGGCGGCCGAGGGCTTCGGCGGCTTCCTGGTAGATCGGAGTGGCGCCGGGGCTGGCGCCGCAGAATACGCAGATGGAACGCAAGGACATGGAGAGCTCCCGGACTGATCAAGGACGTCAGGGTAGCGGCTGGAGCGGGAGCGACCAAGACTTGCGCGGCGGATTTCAGTCGTGCTGACCGCCGCCGGCCGAGGCGGCCAGTGCGTAGCTGGCGAGCAGGCTTTGTAACAGGGGATGAAGATTCACGGCGCGAACTCCTGTGGTACCGGGGTGTGGGGGCTATGCTAGACCGGGTGCGCTGATCTGCCTCGTTGAAGAACCGGATGGGGCTGATAGACATTTCAAGGCTTGCGCCGTGGCCAATCGCCCGTGCGTTGTTGACCTGGATCAGGGGAACTCGACCGACCATCGGGCAGTCTCCCCTTCAGGTTTCTCCGCCCAACCTGCCTAGGAGGCTTGTATGTTCCGTAAACTCGCTGCTGTATCCCTGCTCGGCCTGTTCAGTGCTCCGCTGCTGGCCGCCGAATGCTCCGTGGACATCCAGGGCAACGACCAGATGCAGTTCAGCACCAACGCCATCAGCGTCGACAAGAGCTGCAAGACCTTCACCGTCAACCTGTCCCACCCTGGCAGCCTGCCGAAGAACGTCATGGGCCATAACTGGGTACTGACCACCGCCGCCGACATGCAGGGCGTGGTGACCGACGGCATGGCCGCCGGCCTGGACAAGAACTACATCAAGGAAGGCGATACCCGCGTGATCGCGCACACCAAGATCATCGGTTCCGGCGAGAAGGACTCGGTGACCTTCGATGTGTCCAAGCTCAAGGCGGGCGATGCGTACGCCTTCTTCTGCTCCTTCCCGGGCCACTCCGCCATGATGAAGGGTACCCTGACCCTCAAGTGATCCGGACCTGGTTCCGGTACGAAAAGCCCGACTCAAGGTCGGGCTTTTTATTTCATGCAACGAAGATAGGGTGTCTCTGGTCGAATCCGTAGCGGGGGGATGCCATGTATCACGGTGAACGCTTCAATGCCTGGACCCATCTGATCGGCGCCGTGGCGGCGCTGGTCGGCGGCATCAGCCTGCTGGTCGCCACCAGCCTGCTCGGCGAGCCGCTGCGCATCGTGAGTGCGGCGGTGTATGGCACCACGCTGACCCTGCTCTACAGCATCTCCACGCTGTACCACAGCGTGCGCGGGCGGGCGAAGGTCATCCTGCGCAAGCTCGACCACCTGTCCATCTATCTGCTGATCGCCGGCAGCTACACGCCGTTCTGCCTGGTGACGCTCAAGGGCGCCTGGGGCTGGACGCTGTTCGGCATCGTCTGGAGCATGGCGGTGATCGGCATGCTCCAGGAGATCAAGCCGCGCTCCGAGGCGCGGGTGCTGTCGATCATCATCTACGCGGTGATGGGCTGGATCGTGCTGATCGCCGTCGGCCCGCTGTACCGCGCCCTGGGTGGCGCCGGGTTCGCCTGGCTGGTAGGGGGCGGCGCCTTCTACACCATCGGCATCATCTTCTTCGCCTACGACAGCCGCTTCCGCCACTGGCACGGCATCTGGCACCTGTTCGTGATCGCCGGCAGCCTGCTGCACTTCATCGCCATCTGGCGCTACGTCATTCCGGCGCGGTGAATCCGGCTGGCGCGGGATGGCTCCCGCGCCTTCGGCGGATCACGGGGTGGTCGGCAGCGCGCGCTTGTGGCGGGTTTTCTCGAAGGTGCGAACGATGATGTCGAAGGCCTCCTGGCTGACCTGCTCGCCGTGCAGGAAGGCGTCGATTTCCTTGTAGGTCACGCCGTGGGAGTGTTCGTCCGGCTTTCCGGGGGCGAGGTCTTCCAGGTCGGCGGTGGGCACCTTCTTCACCAGGTTTTCCGGCGCGCCCAGGGTGCGGGCGATGGTGCGCACCTGGTTCTTCACCAGGCCGGTGAGCGGGGCGAGGTCGCAGGCGCCGTCGCCGAACTTGGTGAAGAAGCCCATCACCGCCTCGGCGGCATGATCGGTGCCGACGACGAGACCCTGGCGGGCATTGGCGATGGTGTACTGGGCGACCATGCGGACGCGCGCCTTGGTGTTGCCCAGGGCGAAGTCGCGGGTGCCTGCGGGCAGGCCCTCCAGCGCCAGGGTCTGGGCGGCCAGCGCCTGCACCGACGGGCCGATGTTAACGGTGTGGCGCTCGTCCGGGGCGATGACGTCCACCGATTCCTGGGCGTCGTGTTCGTCGCCCTGCACGTTGTAGGGCAGGCGCACGGCGAGGAAGCGATAGCTCTGGTCGCCGGTCTCGGCGCGCAGGCCTTCCACCGCGCGCTGGCAGAGCATGCCGGCGGTGAGCGAGTCGACGCCGCCGCTGATGCCCAGCACCAGGGTCTTCATGCCCGAGCTCTTCAGGCAGTCCTGGATGAAGCGCACGCGGCGCTGGATTTCGGCCTGGACGTCGTCCGGGCCCTTGAACGGCGGCTGGACATTCAGCTCGGTCGCGATGGCTTGCTGGGTGGCTTTCATGGATGTACCTCGATCCGGACGGTGACAGGCCGATGCCTGTTGGAATGCAGGAAAAATACCAGCGACTGCGGCGCTGGGTCGATGGTCAATTGCGCCAATCAGGACGCCGCCAGGCGAGCCTGGATCCATTCCACGAAAGCCCGCACCTTGGGCACCGCCGCGGCGTGTTCGGGGTAGGCCAGATAATACCCGCTGCGGCTGGCCAGGCCGTGCTCCCAGGCGATCACCAGCTTGCCCTCGTCCAGCTCCTCCGCCACCAGGAAGCGCGGCAGCAGCGCCACGCCGCAACCGGCCTGCGCCGCGCGGATACACATGTAGAAGGTGTCGAAGCGCGGGCCGTGGTAGCTGTGCTCGCTGCGCCTGCCCAGGCTCTGGAACCACTCGTGCCAGGCCTCCGGGCGGGTGGCGTTCTGCAGCAGGACCAGTTCGGCCAGTTGGGTCGGGTCGCTCAGGGGCTGCTCCGGCAGGATGGCCGGCGAGCACACGGGCACCATTTCCTCGCCGAACAGATGCAGGCATTCCGCGCCGGGCAGGGTGCCGGCGCCGAAGAAGAAGGCGATGTCGCAGCGCGATTGCAGCAGGTCGCTGGGTTCCAGCTCCTGGCGCAGGTCCAGGTGGATGTTCGGGTGGCGGTGGCGCCAGCCATTGAGGCGCGGGATCAGCCAGCGTGCGCCGAAGGTGGGCGGCGTTGCCACCCGCAGCACCTCGGTCTCGCCGCCGTAGGAGAGCAGGTAGTGGGTGGACATCTCCACCTGGGTGAGGATCTTGCGCACCTCCTGCAGGTACAGCTCGCCCGCCGGGGTCAGTTGCAGGCGGCGGCGCACGCGGCGGAACAGCAGGTGCTGGAGCATTTCCTCCAGTTGCGCCACCTGTTTGCTGACCGCGCTCTGGGTCAGGTTCAGCTCTTCCGAGGCGCGGGTGAAGCTCAGGTGCCGGGCGACCGCCTCGAAGCATTGCAGGGCGGTCATGGACGGCAGGTGGCGTTTGCTCAGCATGGCGGGCAGTTCATGAATTTACGGAATGATGTGCATAGGAAACGTCGTTTGTTGTGCCTCGGCAAGCCGTTTATTACTGCTGGCATTCCAATGGGTTATCGCAATGACACAGGAGTCCGCATGATTTCCGCACTGCTCGAGTCCCTCGGCGTCGACGCTCGCCTCTACACCAATGGCGATCAGGTCATCCATTCTCCCATCGACGGCAGCCGCCTGGGCGCGGTGCGTCTGGAAAGCGCTGCCGAGGTGGAGCAGAAGATCGGCCGCGCCGCCCATGCCTTCGAGGCCTGGCGCACGGTGCCGGCGCCGCGTCGCGGCGAGCTGGTGCGGCTGTTCGGCGAGGAGCTGCGGGCGAGCAAGGCGGCCCTGGGCGAGCTGGTCTCCTGGGAGGCCGGCAAGATCACCCAGGAGGGCCTGGGCGAAGTGCAGGAGATGATCGACATCTGCGACTTCGCCGTCGGCCTGTCGCGCCAGCTCTACGGCCTGACCATCGCCTCCGAGCGCCCTGGTCACCACATGCGTGAAACCTGGCATCCGCTGGGCGTGGTCGGGGTGATCAGCGCCTTCAACTTCCCGGTCGCCGTGTGGTCGTGGAACACCGCGCTGGCGCTGGTCTGCGGCAACACGGTGGTGTGGAAGCCGTCGGAGAAGACCCCGCTCACCGCGCTGGCCTGCCAGGCGCTGTTCGAGCGCGCGCTGAAGAAGTTCGGCGACGCCCCGGCGCACCTGAGCCAGGTGGTGATCGGCGACCGCAGCGCCGGTGAGGCGCTGGTGGACGATGCCCGTGTCGCCCTGGTCAGCGCCACCGGCAGCACCCGCATGGGCCGCGAAGTGGGCCCGCGCGTGGCGGCGCGCTTCGGCCGCAGCATTCTCGAACTGGGCGGCAACAACGCCATGATCCTGACCCCCAGCGCCGATCTGGACATGGCCGTTCGCGCCATCCTGTTCAGCGCCGTCGGCACCGCCGGCCAGCGCTGCACCACCCTGCGCCGTTTGATCGCGCACAAGTCGGTGAAGGACGAGATCGTCAGCCGCCTGAAGGCCGCCTATTCCAAGGTGCGCATCGGCCATCCGCTGGAGGGCAACCTGGTCGGTCCGCTGATCGACGAGCGCAGCTTCCTGGCCATGCAGGGCGCGCTGGAGCAGGCGCGCGGGGAGGGCGGCGTGGTGTTCGGCGGCGAGCGTCAACTGGCCGACCGCTACCCGAATGCCTACTACGTGTCGCCGGCCATCGCCGAGATGCCGGAGCAGAGCGACGTGGTGCGCCACGAGACCTTCGCGCCGATCCTCTATGTGGTGCCCTACGAGCACTTCGAGGAGGCGGTGGCGCTGAACAATGCCGTGCCCCAGGGCCTGTCGTCCTGCATCTTCACCACCGACCTGCGCGAGGCCGAGGCCTTCCTCTCGGCGGTGGGCAGCGACTGCGGCATCGCCAACGTCAACATCGGCCCCAGCGGCGCGGAGATCGGCGGCGCCTTCGGTGGCGAGAAGGAAACCGGCGGCGGCCGTGAGTCCGGCTCCGATGCCTGGAAGGGCTACATGCGCCGGCAGACCAACACCGTGAACTATTCGCGGGAATTGCCGCTGGCGCAGGGCATAGTCTTCGACTGAGTTTGCTCTTCGCAGGAGCGAGCTTGCTCGCGAACGGAGTCCGGTTGGGCTTCAGCGTTATGCGGTTCGCGAGCAAGCTCGCTCCTACAGGAAGCCCCCGGCTCGCAATGGGGGCTTGCAGTACAGAGTCATTCACAAAGGTTCGCGTAGAAGGATCGCTGGATGTCGCTTCGCCAAGAGTGCCTGTGGGAATACCTGACCCCCGAACGCCCGGAAGCTCCGATGCTGCGGGGGGATCGCAAGGTCGACGTGTGTGTCGTCGGCGCCGGGATCACCGGCCTGTCCGCCGCGCTGCATCTGCTGGAGAAGGACCAGACGGTCTGTGTGCTCGACGCCCACGCCACCGGGCATGGCGGCTCCGGGCGCAACGTCGGACTGGTCAATGCCGGCCTGTGGATTCCCCCGGACGAGATCGAGGCGGGCATGGGCGCGGAGGTCGGCCAGCGGGTCAACCACATGCTCGGCAACGCGCCGTCCCTGGTGTTCTCCCTGATCGACAAATACGCCATCGCCTGCCAGGCGCGCCGCGAAGGCACCCTGCACATGGCGCACAACGCCCGTGGCCTGGCGGACCTGCGCAGCCGCTGCGAGCAGTGGAGTCGTCGCGGGGCGCCCGTCGAGCTGCTGACCGGCGCCGAGTGCGAACAGGCCTGCGGCACCGACAAGATTGCCGGCGCGCTGCTCGACCGCCGTGCCGGCACCCTCAACCCGATGGCCTACGTCAGCGGCCTGGCCCGTGCGGTGGTGGGGCTCGGCGGCGAGCTGTACCACCATTCCCCGGTGGTCGGGCTGGTGCGCGTGGGCAACGCCTGGAACGTGATCACCCAGGGCGGCGTGGTCACCGCCGAACAGGTGGTGATCGCCTCCAGCGCCTACACCGAAGGCGAGTGGACCGAGCTGCGCCGCACCTTCTTCCCCGGTTACTACTACCAGGTCGCCTCGCGTCCGCTGGAGGGCGCCGAGGCCGCGCGCATCCTGCCGGGCGGGCAGGGCTCCTGGGATACCCGCCAGGTGCTCAGCAGCATCCGCCGCGACGCCGACGGCCGTCTGCTGCTCGGCAGCCTCGGCAAGGGCACCGGCAAGCCGGCGTGGTTCCTGAAAAGCTGGGCCGACCGCATCCAGCAGCACTACTTCCCCAAGCTGGGCAAGGTGGAATGGGAATTCACCTGGACCGGCTGCATCGATTTCACCCCCGACCACCTCATGCGCCTGTTCGAGCCGGCGCCGGGGCTGGTCGCCATGAGCGGCTACAACGGCCGTGGCGTCACCACCGGCACGGTGGTGGGCAAGGCCTTCGCCGACTTCCTGCTGGGCGGTGATGCCAGCGTCCTGCCGATGCCGCTACGGCCGATGGAGGAGATTTCCGCCGCCGGCCTGCGTAGTCGTCTGTACGAAGCGGGCTTCTCGCTCTACCACGCCGGGCAATGCCTGCGGGTGGTGATCTGAGCCTGGCAATGCGTGGGCGGGGCCCTCCCGCCGCGTCTGCCCCAACGTTCGCTGCACTTTGGTCTAGCCTCTTATGGTGCGTTACCCCGACGGGTCTGCACCGCGGATGTGCAGTTCGGTGACAGCGATGGTTACGGATGGGGTTGCGCCTGTGGTGGCTGGATGTCTCAGCCCACGGGAAGGAAGGTTGCGCCTTTTCGATTGCGTGGTTGCACCTTCGGTTTTTGGTGGGTTGCACGTGTCTAGCACTGATACCTGCCAGCTCTGGCTGTTTTTGCTGTAGGACTTGGTTAATAACAAAAACGAATGGCACGCGGCTTGCTGTCGATAGCTCTCGTAATCAAGAGAGTCGCCAACATTAGTTCGTGTGCCATTACAAAAACCCTCAGGAGCAAAACTCCATGTCGCAGAAGATTTTCAGAAAAGGCTTTCTGGCCCTGGCGGTAACCACCGCGCTGGGCATGTCTTCCTTTGTAGAGGCTGATGTCGTTATCGGGGTCGCAGGGCCGCACACCGGGGCGAACGCCTCGTTCGGCGAACAGTACTGGCGGGGGGCTACCGAGGCCGCCAACGCGATCAACGCCGCTGGTGGCGTGAACGGGGAGAAGATCAAGCTGGTGAAGGCCGACGACGCCTGCGAGCCCAAGCAGGCCGTGGCAGTCGCCAACCGCCTGGTCGACCAGGACAAGGCCATCGCCGTGGTCGGTCACTTCTGCTCGTCCAACACCATTCCCGCCTCCGAGGTGTATGACGAGGCCGGCATAATCGCCATCACCCCCGGCTCGACCAACCCGAAGGTGACCGAGCGCGGCCTCACCGGCATGTTCCGCATGTGCGGTCGTGACGACCAGCAGGGCATCGTCGCCGGGAACTACATCGTCAACGTGCTGAAGGCCAAGAAGGTTGCGGTGATCCACGACAAGGACACCTACGGCCAGGGCCTGGCGGATGCGACCAAGGCGCAGCTGAACAAGCTGGGCGTCAAGGAAGTCCTCTACGAGGGCCTGACCCGCGGCGAGAAGGATTTCAACGCCCTGGTCACCAAGATCCGTGCCTCGGGCGCGGAAGTGGTGTTCTTCGGCGGCCTGCACCCGGAAGCCGGCCCGCTGGTACGGCAGATGCGTGAGCAGGGCCTGACTACCGTGTTCTTCTCCGATGACGGCATCGTCACCGACGAACTGGTCACCACCGCCGGCGGCCCGCAGTACACCAAGGGCGTGCTGATGACCTTCGGCGCCGACCCGCGACTGATCCCGGACGGCAAGGCCGTGGTGGACAAGTTCCGCGCCGGCGGCTTCGAGCCCGAAGGCTACACCCTCTACGCCTACGCCTCGGTCCAGGCGCTCGCCGCTGCCTTCAACGGCGCCGGCAAGAACGATCCCCAGGCGGCCAGCAAGTGGCTGCACACCAACCCGGTGCAGACCGTGATGGGCAAGAAGGAGTGGGACGAGAAGGGCGACCTGAAGGTCTCCGACTACGTCGTCTACCAGTGGGACGACAAGGGCAAATACCACCAGTTGGAAAAACAGAAGTAAGCGTCCGGACGCTGCCCTGGCTTCACCACGTACCGGCCAGGCCCTGTGGGGTCCGGTCGGTGACGGGCCCGCCCGAACAGCATCCATGCACCCGCTCCGACCTGCCGGCGCCGCCACGAGCGGTGCCGGCATCCCCGCAGGTCGGCGCTCGCCCGGCGACGGTCACGAGCCGTTCAGCCCGCTTGCCGCCCGCCTTCCCTGCCCTGTCTGTGTGAGTACCCAATCGTGGACGGTATCTTTCTCCAGCAAATGATCAACGGGCTGACCCTGGGGTCGGTCTACGGCCTGATCGCCATCGGCTACACGATGGTTTACGGCATCATCGGCATGATCAACTTCGCCCACGGCGAGGTGTACATGATCTCCGCCTACCTCTCGGCCATCGCCCTGGCGCTGCTGACCTTCTTCGGCCTCGAGTCCTTCCCGCTGCTGATCCTCGGCACCCTGGTCTTCACCATCTGCATCACCGGCCTGTACGGCTGGGTGATCGAACGCATCGCCTACAAGCCGCTGCGCAACTCCACGCGCCTGGCGCCGCTGATCTCCGCCATCGGCATGTCGCTGATCCTGCAGAACTACGTGCAGCTGTCCCAGGGCCCGCGCCAGCAAGGCGTGCCGACCCTGCTCGACGGCGCGCTGAAGTTCCACGTCGGCGAGGGCTTCGTGCAGTTGACCTACACCAAGGTGTTCATCCTCATCGCCGCCTTCGTCGGCATGGCCGTGCTGACCTACGTGATCCAGTACACCAAGCTCGGGCGCATGTGCCGAGCCACCCAGCAGGACCGCAAGATGGCCTCGATCCTGGGAATCAACACCGACCGGGTGATCTCCTACGTGTTCGTCATCGGCGCCGCCATGGCCGCGCTGGCCGGCGTGCTGATCACCATGAACTACGGCACCTTCGACTTCTATGCCGGCTTCATCATCGGCATCAAGGCGTTCACCGCCGCGGTGCTCGGCGGCATCGGCTCGCTGCCCGGCGCCATGCTCGGCGGCCTGATCCTCGGTGTGGCCGAGGCGCAGTTCTCCGGGATGATCAACACCGACTTCAAGGATGTGTTCGCCTTCGGCCTGCTGGTGACCATCCTGATCTTCCGACCGCAAGGGCTCCTGGGGCGTCCCCAGGTATCGAAGGTGTGAGCATGATGGCCGCTTCCCAGACCACCGCCGCGCCGAAGACTGCGCGCATCGATATCAAGAAGAGCCTCGTCGACACCGTGCTCGCCGGGCTGATCGCCCTGATCGTGTTCGGCCCCATCGTCGGCGTGGTGCTCGACGGCTACGGCTTCAACCTGCAACCCGAGCGACTCGCCTGGATGATCGGCGCGGTGATGCTCGGCCGCCTGCTGCTCAGCCTGTTCCTGCAGACCCCGTCCGGGGTGCGCGTGATGGAGCGCTTCGAAACTTCCGACTCGGGCATCACCGTACTGCAGCCGGGCTACAAGACCCGCCTGCGCTGGATCGTCCCGCTGCTGATCGTCGCCGCGGTGATCTTCCCGTTCTTCGCCAGCAAGTACCTGCTCACCGTGATCATCCTCGGCTTGATCTACGTGCTGCTGGGCTTGGGACTGAACATCGTGGTCGGCCTCGCCGGGCTGCTCGACCTCGGCTACGTGGCCTTCTATGCCATCGGCGCCTACGGCCTCGCGCTGGGTTACCACTACCTCGGCCTGGGCTTCTGGACGGTGCTGCCGCTGGCGGCCATCACCGCCGCGATGGCGGGGGCGCTGCTGGGCTTCCCGGTGCTGAGGATGCACGGTGACTACCTGGCCATCGTGACTCTGGGCTTCGGCGAGATCATCCGCCTGATCCTCAACAACTGGCTGTCCTTCACCGGCGGCCCGAACGGCATGCCGGTGCCCTCGCCGACCATCTTCGGCCTGGAGTTCGGCCGCCGGGCGAAGGAGGGCGGCACGCCGATCCACGAATTCCTCGGCATCGACTACAACCAGAACCTCAAGTTCGTGTTCATCTACGCGGTGCTGTTCGTGGTGGTGCTGCTGGTGCTGTACATCAAGCACCGGCTGACCCGCATGCCGGTCGGCCGCGCCTGGGAAGCGCTGCGCGAGGACGAGATCGCCTGCCGCGCCATGGGCCTGAACCACGTGCTGGTGAAACTCTCGGCGTTCATGCTCGGCGCCTCCACCGCGGGCCTGGCGGGCGTGTTCTTCGCCAGCTACCAGGGCTTCGTCAACCCGTCGTCGTTCACCTTCTTCGAATCGGCGCTGATCCTCGCCATCGTGGTGCTCGGCGGCATGGGCTCCACCGTGGGCGTGGTGATCGCCGCCTTCGTCCTCACCGTGGCGCCGGAGCTGCTGCGCAGCTTCGCCGACTACCGGGTGCTGCTGTTCGGCATCCTCATGGTGCTGATGATGATCTGGCGACCGCGCGGGCTGATCCGCATCAGCCGCACCGGCTTCGCTGTTCGCAAGGGGGTGGCGCCATGAGCGGAGACAAGATCCTCAGCGTCGAGCACCTGATGATGCACTTCGGTGGCATCAAGGCGCTCAACGACGTCAACCTCGACGTGGAGCGCGGCTCCATCACCGCCCTGATCGGCCCCAACGGCGCCGGCAAGACCACGGTGTTCAACTGCCTGACCGGCTTCTACAAGGCCACCGGCGGCAACATCCTGCTCAACACCCAGGGCCGCACCACGGACGTGATCAAGGTGCTCGGCCAGCCCTTCCAGGCCGCCGACTTCGTCAACCCGGCGCAGTTCGGCAACCGCGTCTTCTACAAGATGTTCGGCGGCACCCACCTGGTGAACCGCGCGGGGCTGGCGCGCACCTTCCAGAACATCCGGCTGTTCCGCGAGATGTCGGTGGTGGAGAACCTGCTGGTGGCTCAGCACATGTTCGTCAACCGCAATCTCATCGCCGGCGTGCTCAACACCCCCGGCTACCGTCGCGCGGAAAGCGAGGCGCTGGACCACGCCTTCTACTGGCTGGAAGTGGTGGACCTGGTGGACTGCGCCAACCGCCTGGCCGGCGAGATGTCCTACGGGCAGCAGCGCCGCCTGGAGATCGCCCGCGCCATGTGCACCCGGCCCGAGCTGATCTGCCTCGACGAACCCGCCGCCGGCCTCAACCCGGCGGAAACCCAGGCCCTGGCGCGCATCGTCCGCTACCTGCGCGACCACCACGGCATCACCGTGCTGCTGATCGAGCACGACATGGGCATGGTGATGAACATCTCCGACCACATCATCGTGCTCGACCACGGCGTGGTCATCGCCCGTGGCGCGCCGGACGAGATTCGCCACAACGACAAGGTAATCGCCGCCTATCTCGGCGCGGACGAAGAGGAGCTGGTATGACGGCGCCGATGTTGGAGTTCCGTGATGTGGATGTGTTCTACGGGCCGATCCAGGCGCTGAAGAAAGTCTCGCTGACCGTCAACGAAGGGGAAACTGTGGCGCTGATCGGCGCCAACGGCGCAGGCAAGTCCACGCTCTTGATGTCGATCTTCGGCCAGCCGCGCGCGGCTGCGGGGGGGATCTTCTACAAGGGCCAGGACATCCGCCACAAGTCGGCGCACTACGTGGCCTCCAACGGCATCGCGCAGTCGCCGGAAGGGCGCCGGGTGTTCCCTGACATGACGGTGGAGGAAAACCTGCTGATGGGCACCATCCCCATCGGCATGGACCACGCCCAGGAGGACATGGAGCGCATGTTCGACCTGTTCCCGCGCCTGAAGGAGCGGCGCAACCAGCGCGCCATGACCATGTCCGGCGGCGAGCAGCAGATGCTCGCCATCGCCCGCGCGCTGATGAGCCGGCCCAAGCTGCTGCTGCTCGACGAACCTTCGCTGGGGCTTGCGCCCATCGTGGTCAAACAGATCTTCCAGACGTTGCGCGAACTGGCGAAGAGCGGCATGACCCTGTTCCTCGTGGAGCAGAACGCCAACCATGCGCTGAAGCTGTCGGACCGTGGCTACGTGATGGTCAACGGCGAGATCCGCCTGAGCGGCACCGGCGCGGAGCTGCTGGGCAACCAGGAGGTTCGCAACGCCTATCTCGGCGGGCACTGACGCCTGTTGCTCTTGGTAGGAGCGAGCTTGCTCGCGAACATCTCCGCAGCGGGGCTTGTTCGCGAGCAAGCTCGCTCCTACAGGTTATCCCCTGCTTCCTGAAGAGGAGCTTTCATGCAAGACCTCCGCTTCCTTACCAACGCCGACGTCGCCGCACGCCTGAGTTATCCCCAGCTGATCGAAGCCCTGCGCATCGGCCTGGCCGGCGACTGCGAAGCCCCCGTGCGCGGCTGCCATGCGCTGCCGGACAATGCCTCGCTGCTGACCATGCCCGTGTGGCGCCCGGGGCAGGACATCGGCGTGAAGCTGGTCACCGTGTTCCCCGGCAACGGCGCGAAGAATCTGCCGGCGGTGGCCGCGCTGTTCTGCCTGTTCGATGGTCAGACCGGCCGCCCGCTGGCGATGCTCGAAGCCTCCGAGCTGACCGCCCGGCGCACCGCCTGCACCTCGGCGCTGGCCGCCGACTACCTGGTGCGCCGCGATGCGCGCCGGCTGCTGATCGTCGGCAGCGGCACCCTGGCGCCGCACATGGTCCGCGCCCACTGCTCGGTGCGCGAGTACGAAGACATCGCCATCTGGGGCCGTCATGACGACAAGGTGAAGGCCCTGGTGAAGCGCCTGCAGGACGAAGGCTATCCCGTGCACGCCTGCGCCGACCTGCGCGGCGCCGTCGCGGCGGCGGACTGCATCAGCTGCGTCACCACCTCCCGCGAGCCCATCGTCCTTGGCGAATGGCTGCGCTCGGGGTGCCACCTCGACCTGGTCGGCGCCTTCCTGCCGTCCATGCGCGAGACCGACAGCGAAGCCGTGCGCCGCGCGCGCATCGTGGTCGACACCCGCGAAGGCGCGCTGGAGGAGGCCGGCGACCTGCTGATTCCCATGGGCGAGGGCGTGATCGACGAAGGCGCCATCCACAGCCAGCTGTCCGATCTGCTGCAAGGACGCGGAGCGCGCCGGGACGAGAGCGAAATCACCCTGTTCAAGTCCGTGGGTTATGCACTGGAAGACCTGATTGCGGCCCGTCTTCTGGTGCACTGAGGTTGTCCAGAAAATCTGTGGGCCGGCCTGTGGATAAGGTTTGGGCGAATCCTTGCAGACCCCATGCCCAGAGGTTCTGCCAGGGCCGGCTGATTTCTGCTCGATCGCCCTGAAGGCCTGTATGGATGCACAGTTGCGGCTTTCCGGAAAAGTTCCCGAGGGCGCCCGGTTGTCCACGCCAGCCGTTGAAAGACTTGTGGATAACCTTGGGAAGAACTTCTCCGACGCAGGGCTGGCGCGGGTTGCGGCGCGGCGCTCGAAATTCGTCCAGCGAAAATGCGCCGTCACGTTTGCCCACAGAATCCGTGGAGCAGCCTGTGGACAAGGTGGGTGCAAGTGCGAACGGGCCCGCAGTGGCGGGGCTTTCGGCCAGCTGTGCGGGTTTTATCCAGCGCCGCTGTAGCGCAACGGGGCGCGACCGGGCTGTTATCCTGCAAGACACCGACAAGAATGTGCCCACCATGACACGCCGGCACCGACCGGCGGAACGAGGGCCAACCATGAGGATTCCCCGATGACTTCCACCCTGTTCATTACCGGCGCCACTTCCGGCTTTGGCGAGGCCTGCGCGCGCCGCTTCGCCCGCGATGGCTGGTCGCTGGTGATCACCGGCCGTCGCGAGGAGCGCCTGAACGCGCTGGCGCAGGAGCTCTCGGCGCAGACCGAGGTGCTGCCGCTGGTACTCGACGTGCGTGACCGCGCGGCGATGACCGCGGCGGTGGACGGCCTGCCGGAGAAGTTCGCCAAGCTGCGTGGCCTGATCAACAACGCCGGCCTCGCCCTGGGCGCCGACCCGGCACAGCACTGCTCCCTGGATGACTGGGACACCATGGTGGACACCAACGTCAAGGGCCTGATGTACGCCACCCGCCTGCTGCTGCCGCGCCTGATCGCCCATGGCCGCGGCGCGAGCATCCTCAACCTCGGCTCGGTGGCCGGTCACTGGCCCTATCCGGGCGGCCACGTCTACGGCGCCACCAAGGCCTTCGTCGAGCAGTTCTCCCTGAACCTGCGCTGCGACCTGCAAGGCACCGGCGTACGCGTCACGAATCTCGAGCCGGGCATGTGCGAGAGCGAGTTCTCCCTGGTGCGCTTCGGCGGCGACCAGGCGAAATACGACAAGACCTACGCCGGCGCCGAGCCGATCCAGTCCGAGGACATCGCCGAGACCATCCACTGGATCATGAACCAGCCGCCGCACATCAACATCAACACCCTGGAACTCATGCCGGTGAGCCAGGCGTGGGCGGGCTTTGCGGTGCATCGCAAGGGGTGATGTGCAGTCGGGATGTCCGTGCCGGGATTTCTCCCTCACCCCAGCCCTGGCTGCGCGCCCCGCTCCGAAGGGAGAGGGGGCCGTCCGAGCCGGCTGATACCGAGGCTTCATCCTGCACCAAACTGTCGTCTCACCCTCTGGGAGAGGGGGAGGGGCTTTTGATCTTGTAGGAGCGAGCTTGCTCGCGAACCAACCCCGCTGCGAGGCCGTTCGCGAGCAAGCTCGGTCCTACAGAAAGCAGGTCAGCCCGCCAGCAGCCACGCGCCGGCGCCGGCCGAAGCCAGCCCGGCGCAGCGCACCAGCGGCGCAGCGGCCTGCGGCAGCAGGCGAACGATCCCGTAACCCGCAGCATGCAGCGCCGCAGTGGCAACGACGAAGCCGGCCGCATACAGCCACGGACTACTCAGCTCCGGCAGTTCCAATCCATGGGCCACGCCGTGGGCGAGGGCAAACAGTGCGGTCGCGGCCATCGCCAGGAACAGCGGCGGACGCACCGCCAGCGCCACGCACAGCCCCAGCGCCAGTACCGAAGCGGCAATGCCGGTCTCCATGAACGGCACCTGCAGTCCCTCGAAGCCCAGCAGCCCACCGGCCAGCATGGCCGCGACGAAGGTGCACGGCAGCGCCAGTCGTGCCGCGCCTTGCTGCTGCGCCGCCCAGAGGCCGACGGCGAACATCGCCAGCAAGTGATCGAGACCGCCGAGCGGATGGGCGAGGCCGGCGATCAGGCCGTGGTCGCCGTGTCCGGGATGGGCGAAGGCCACCGCCGGGGTGAGGAACAGCGCGATGCTGTAGAGGGCTTTGCGCAGGTTCATGGTGTAGCTCCTTGGTCTTGTAATCGTCGGTCGTGGGGCGCGATCAGGCGGCGATCAGCAGGCCCTGGCGCTCGATGAAGGCGATGATCTCGGCCAGGCCCTGGCCGGTCTTCTGGTTGCTGAACACGAACGGCTTGTCGCCGCGCATGCGCGTGGCGTCCTGGTCCATCACCTCCAGCGAGGCGCCCACCAGCGGGGCCAGGTCGATCTTGTTGATCACCAGCAGGTCGGACTTGCAGATGCCCGGCCCGCCCTTGCGCGGGATCTTGTCGCCGGCGGACACGTCGATCACGTACAGCGTCAGGTCCGACAGCTCGGGGCTGAAGGTGGCCGACAGGTTGTCGCCGCCGGACTCCACCAGGATCAGGTCCAGCCCGGGGAAGCGGCGGTTGAGCTGGTCCACGGCTTCCAGGTTGATCGAGGCGTCCTCGCGGATTGCCGTGTGCGGGCAGCCGCCGGTTTCCACGCCGATGATCCGCTCCGGCTCCAGGGCCTCGTTGCGTACCAGGAACTGCGCATCCTCCTGGGTGTAGATGTCGTTGGTGACCACGGCGATGTTGTAGCGCTGGCGCAGGGCGCGGCACAGCGCCAGGGTCAGGGCGGTCTTGCCGGAGCCCACCGGGCCGCCGATGCCGACGCGAAGAGGTTGAGAGGTCATGGCAGTTCTCCTAGGAGCGGAACAGACGGCTGTATTGGGTTTCGTGGATCATGCTGGCCAGCGCCAGGCCGAAGGACGCGCCGCCCCTCGGCGGGTTGGCGAGTGCGCTGCGGCAGGCCTGGTCGAGGTCGGGGAGCAATTGCGAGGTGAGCTTCTGCGCGGCCAGTTGGCCCAGCGGCAGGGTCTTCATCAGCACCGCCAGCTGGTTCTCCAGCCAGCTCCACAGCCAGGCGCCCAGGGCTTGCTCCGGGGACAGCCCCCAGGCGCGGGCGGCCAGCGCCCAGGCGGCGGCGAAGGAAGGTTCGGCTTGCGCGGCGAGCCACTGGCGCGCGGGCTGGTCCAGCTCGGGCAGGGCTTCGAGCAACTGGCCGAGGGAGAAGCCCATCTGCCGGTTCTCCAGGCCCAGCTCGCGGGTCTCGCGGCTGGCGCGGTGACGCTCGACGGCGTCGCGCAGGGCTTCCCAGTCGGCGGCTTGCGCGGCGCGCAGCAGTTCGGCCAGCAGCGGGCCTTCGAAGCGCGCGAAGTTCAGCTGCAGTTGATCGGCAAGCCAGGTGCGGGCGGCGGCGGCGTCCTTCACCTGGCCCTGCTCGATGGCGCTTTCCAGCCCTTGCGAGTAGCTGTAGCCGCCAATGGGCAGCTGCGGGCTGGCCAGGCGCAGGAGCGACCAGAGTCTTGAAAGCTCAAGCATGACGGCAGGACTTCACAAGCGCAGCGGACGGCTCCCTCTCCCTGAGGGAGAGGGCTGGGGTGAGGGGGATGCGCTGACGCAAAGTCACACGCGCACACCGAACTGGTGCAGCTTCGGCGCGTAGTTGAATTCTTCCGCGCCATGGTGCGAGTGGTGATGTCCGCCGCCGTAGGCGCCGTGCTCGGGCTGGAAGGGCGCCTCGATGGCCTCCACCGTGGCGCCGAGCTGGTCGAGCATGGCCTTGAGCACATAGTCGTCGAGCAGACGCAGCCAGCCCTCGCCGACCTGCAGCGCGACATGGCGGTTGCCCAGGTGATAGGCCGCGCGGTTCAGCTCGCGGGGGGTGGCGCAGGTCACGTGGAGGAGCTTTTCCGGCGCCGCGCAGACGCGCACCACGCGGCCATCGTTGGCCAGCAGGCATTCGCCATCCGCCAGTGGCGGCTGGCCGCGTTCGAGGAACAGGCCGACGTCTTCGCCGGCACTGGTGAAGCAGCGCAGGCGGCTCTTGCTGCGCGCATCGAAGTTCAGGCGCAGTTCGGCGTCCCAGTGTTCGCGGGGTTCGGTACGTTGGTGGATGACCAGCATGGCAGCGTCCGGCAGTAGCAATGGCGGTGCTACAGCAAGGGGCTTGCCAGTGTGGCTAGCAGTCAGGGCTGGCGTGGCCTGGAGCGCTTGTCCGAACGATCAGGAATGGCTTGCGCGCCCGGCGATGGTGCGCACGAAAACGGTGCGCACCAAAGCGGGGCGATGCGTATCTTTGTAGGAGCGAGCTTGCTCGCGAACAAATTCCGCAGTGAAGCGGTTCGCGAGCAAGCTCGCTCCTACAGGTCGGGTACGGACTGGGGCGAAGGGCGGTCGGGCTCAGGGCCTTGAGCCTATCCCCGTCCAGTGCTTGGCGCCGATCATGATGAAGCGCAACTGCTGGGTCACCTTGGCCTCGGGCGACAGGTGCGTCGGCAGCGAGTCGGCCGGCGGGTCGATCAGCTCGGGCAGGGTGGCGAATACCGTCTTCACCACCAGGTCGGCGATCACGTCGAGGTCCTGGGCGTGCAGGTGCGGCAGCTTGTTCAGCAGCGCGAGGTCGGCGGCCAGGTCGTCGGTGATGCGCTGGCGCAGCTCGCCCACGGCCTGGCGGATCGGCAGCGAGCCGCCGTACTGCTCGCGGGCGAGGAAGAGGAACTGGGTGCGGTTGGCGCTGACCGCGTCGAGGAAGATGCGCACCGAGGCTTCGATCACGCCGCCCAGCTCGAACTCGTTGCGCCGCACCACGCGCAGGGTTTGGCGGAAGGTTTCGTCGACATCGGCCACCAGCGCAAGGCCGAGCTGGTCCATGTCGGTGAAATGCCGGTAGAAGCCCGCCGGTACGATCCCCGCCGTCTTCGCCACTTCCCGCAGGCTCAGGCTGCCGAAGCCGCGACCGCTGTCCATCAGGCTCCGGGCGGCATCCATCAGGGCCTGGCGGGTCTGTTGTTTCTGTTCGGCGCGGGGAGTGGACATACGGCGATGCGATCCATGGCGAGTGCAAGGGCGCAGGCACTCTAGCAAATGCCGGTCGGCACCGGGGGAGTTCCTGTGCAATACAGTGAACATCTGTTGACTGAAATCCGTCGTGCATGCGATTTTAGTGAACATCTGTTTACTGTCTGGTGTCCTTCATGTCGATCCTCCCTTTCGCCGGCTTGCGCCTGCTCCGGCCGCTGCTCGTGCCATTGCGTGCCCTGGTGCGTGGCCGGTGGCTGCGCGAGTCGGATGTCGATGCCGTGCTGTGTGCGCTCAACCCCGGCTGGGCACTGGACCGGGTGTACGCTCGGGTCGAGGCGCGGCAGTGGGTGGCGGACGACATGCTCGAACTGCGCCTGCGCCCCAACGCCCACTGGCGTGGGGCGCGGCCCGGCCAGCACGTGCAGCTGTACATCGAGCGCGACGGCGTGCGCTGTAGCCGCAGCTACAGCCTGACCCGCATCGCCGCGGACGGCTGCCTGGAATTCGCGGTGAAGCTGCAGCCCGGTGGCCGCGTGTCCTCCTACCTGCTGCACCAACTGGCGGTGGGCGAGGTGCTGGAGCTGGGCCGCCCGGACGGCGAGCTGAGCTGGCCTCAGGACGGGCAGGGCGTGTTGTTGCTGGCGGCGGGCAGCGGGCTGACGCCTTTGCTCGGCCTGCTGCGCGAGGCACTGGCGCGTGGCTACAACGGGCCGGTGACGCTGCTGCATTACGTTCGCGAACGCGGCCAGCGAGCGTTCGTCGCCGCGTTGGAGACGCTGGCGCGGCAGTACCCAAACCTCGAACTGCGCTGGGCCCTGAGTGGCGATGCCCTAGCTGATGGCGAGTTGCGCGGGCGTTTTCACCCCGGACATGTCGAGGGACTGGGCGACCGCCACGTGCTGGCCTGCGGCCCCGGCGGCTTCGTCGACAGCGTGCGCCAGGCGCTCGGCGCGAGCAGCCGCAGCCTGCAGGTGGAAAGCTTCAGTCCGCCGAGCTGGGACGAGGGCGAGCCGGCGCGGTCGGTGACCCTGCGTTTTGCTCGCAGCGCACGGGAGGTTACCGGCGACAGCCGCCGCAGCCTGCTGGAGCAGGCCGAGGCCGGCGGCCTGCGTCCGGCCCATGGTTGCCGGCAGGGTGTCTGCGCCAGCTGCACCTGCACCCTGGTCAGCGGCTGCGCGCGTGATCTGCGCAGCGGCGAGCTGTTCAGCGAACCGGGCCAGCCCATCCGTATCTGCGTCAGCGCGCCCCAGGGTGACCTGATCCTCGACCTCTGATCCAGCCATTCTTCCGGAAAAATCCCCATGCGCGACGACCGCGATCTGTCCGCCGCCGAGCTGGCGGCCTTCGGTGCCGAACTGGACGCCCTGCGCCAGCGCACCCTGCACGACCTGGGCGAGAGCGACGCCCGCTACATCCGCCGCATCCGCGCGACGGTGCGCTTCTGTTGCTGGAGCGGCCGTGCATTGCTGATGGCCGGCTGGTTCCCGCCCACCTGGCTGCTCGGTACTTTCCTGCTCGGGCTGGGCAAGATCCTGGAGAACATGGAGCTGGGCCATAACGTCATGCATGGCCAGTACGACTGGATGAACGACCCGGAATTCGCCGGACGCGCCTATGAGTGGGACATCGTCGGGCCTGCGGACTTCTGGCGGCACACCCACAACCACATCCACCACACCTACACCAACGTGCTGGGCAAGGACGACGACGTCGGCTACGGCGTGGTGCGCCTGTTCCCCGAGCAGAAGTGGAAGCCGTTCTACCGCTGGCAGCCGCTGTGGGTGACGATCCAGGCGCTGCTGTTCCAGTACGCCGTGGCGATCCAGCACCTGCGCCTGGACAAGTACCTGAAAGGCCGCATGAGCCGGGACGAACTGCGCCCGCTGCTGCGCCAGTTCAACGCCAAGGTGCTGCGCCAGTGGCTCAAGGATTACGCGGTGTTCCCGCTGCTGGGCCTGTTCACCGGTGCCTTCGGTGCGGTGCTGCTGGGCAACGTGATCGCCAACCTGATGCGCAATCTGTGGACCTTCACGGTGATCTTCTGCGGTCATTTCACCGAGAAGGCCGCGGTGTTCCCGCCGCAGGTGCTGGAGAACGAGACGTGCGGCCACTGGTATCTGCGCCAGTTGCGCGGGTCGAGCAACCTGGAGGGTGGGCGGCTGTTCCACATTCTCACCGGCAACCTCAGCCATCAGATCGAGCATCACCTGTTCCCCGACCTGCCGGCGCGCCGTTACGCCGAGCTGTCGCGCCAGGTGCGAGAGATCGCCGCGCGCTACGGGCAGACCTACAACAGCGGCAGGCTGTCCGCGCAATTCGCCACGGTCATCAGGCGGATCTGGATCTACCGCCTGCCCAATGCCGTCGCCAGCGCCTGACGCGGATCAGGCGCGCCGGCTTTGCGGCGCGTTGATTTCCTCGCGCAGGGCGCGCAGGTCGGTGGCGTCCTGGTTGAGGTGATGAATGGCCTTGAGCAACTTCTGCCGCAACAGGTCGTCCTGGACCTGATCGACGGCCCGCATGATTTCCAGCGCCGTGGCTTCGTTGTTGGCGGCAACGGAGTCGAGGGTTTTTCGCAGGCTGCGAGTAGAGTGGTGCACGGGGATCTCCTTCAAACTGCGTGCACCCTACGACACGAATATTTCCAATAAATTTCAGCACTTAGCTATTGGATGGGTGGTCACTTCGTCGCAGGGCGCGGTGTCAGTACAGCAGGCACAGGGCGATCAGCGGCACCAGGTTCAGCAACAGTGCGCCGATCTTGTAGACCGCCATGCCGCCATAGTGCAGGGCATCGAAACGTTCGACGGATATCCTGAACCAGCGCGAGTGCAGGCGATGCAGCGGGTCGTGGGCGAAGCTGAAGGCGGCGAACCAGATCAGCAGGACTGCGTAGTTGATCAGGGTGCAGTAGAGCAGGAAGGACTTGAGGTCGGCGGGTGTCATGGCGAATCTCCAGGCGCTTTCCCATTCGGAGCCTTCTCATTTGGAGAAGTCGGGCGACCAATGGTTTCACCCTGATGGCGGCGACGCCGGGCGCCGGTGATAATGCCCGGGGCGTCCGCGATGTGATCTTTGCCGCGCCGGGGCTGTCCGATATCGGGCGTTGGCCGGTTTCGCCGACGGCGCCTTGCTAACCTTCACCCATCCTCGAATCGCCTGCCGGACTCGCCATGTTCAGCCCGCTCGTCACCTTTCCCGCGCTCTATACCGCCACGCTGCTGATGCTCGCCGGCTCCGGCCTGTTCACCACCTACATGGGCCTGCGCCTGACCCAGGAAGGGGTGAGCGACCTGTGGGTCGGTGGCCTGATGGCCGCCTACTACTTCGGTCTGGTCTGCGGCGGCAAGTTCGGCCACAAGCTGATCGCCGGCTTCGGCCACATCCGTTCCTACGTGGCCTGTGCGGGCCTGGCGACGGTGATAGTGCTGATCCACGCCCTGGTATCGCAGCTGGAGGTGTGGGTGCTGCTGCGCTTCGTGATGGGCGCGGTGATGATGAACCAGTACATGGTGATCGAAAGCTGGCTCAACGAGCAGGCCGAGTCGCGCCAGCGCGGCAAGGTATTCGCCGGTTACATGGTGGCGGTGGACGCCGGGCTCGTGGTTGGCCAGGGCCTGCTGGCGCTGAGCCCGGCGCTGGATTACAAGCCGCTGCTGCTGGTCGCCATCTGCTTCTCTTCCTGCCTGATCCCGCTGGCGCTGACCCGCCGGGTGCACCCGGCCAAGCTGGTGGCGGCGCCGCTGGAGATCGGTTTCTTCTGGAAGCGCGTGCCGCAGTCGCTGGGCACCATCTTCGTCGCCGGCCTGATGGTTGGCGCTTTCTACGGTCTGGCGCCGGTGTACGCGGCGCGCAATGGCCTGGATACCTCGCAGTCAAGCCTGTTCGTCGGTATCTGCATCATCGCCGGCTTCTGTGCGCAGTGGCCGCTGGGCTGGCTGTCGGACCGGATGAACCGCAGCTGGCTGATCCGTGGCAACGCGCTGCTGTTGTGCGTGGCTTCGGTGCCGATGTGGGGGCTGGTCCAGCTGCCGTATCAACTGCTGCTGGCCAACGGCTTCGTCACCGGCATGCTGCTGTTCACCCTCTATCCGCTGGCGGTGGCGCTGGCCAACGACCACGTCGAACAGCCGCGCCGCGTGGCGCTCTCGGCGATGCTGCTGACCACCTACGGCGTCGGCGCCTGCATCGGCCCGCTGTTCGCCGGCGCGATGATGCGGCACTTCGGCCCGGGCATGTTCTACATGCTGGTGTCGGCCTATGCGCTGCTGCTGATCTTCTGGGTCCAGCCCAAGCGCGTTTCGGGTATGCACCGCGTCGACGAGGCGCCGCTGCACCATGTGCCGATGCCCGATACCGTCAGCCCGATGGCCGCGGCCCTCGACCCGCGCGTCGAGGAAGTGCCGGAGGAACTGGTGGTGGAAGCGCCGCCGACCATCGGCCGCTCCGACGGTGCGCCGGACAAGCCTGAAACCGGGGCCTGACGTCCCGTTCGGCGAACCGCGAAAATAAGAAAGCCCGGCGGAGGCCGGGCTTTTCTGGCGCCTTGCGGCGTACAGCGGGATCAGGCTTTCAAGTGGGCGTCGAAGACGATATCGCCACCGGACTCGGCAACCATGTTGCTGTGCAGGCGATCGATGGTGCGCTCGGAGCCATTCTCGGCCACGCGGGCTTCATCACTCATCTGCTTGTGCAGGCGGTCGATGGTGTGCTCGGAACCGTTGTCGGCTACACGGGCTTCGTCACCCATCTGCTTGTGCAGGCGGTCGATGGTGCGCTCGGAACCGTTGTCGGCCACACGGGCTTCATCACCCATCTGCTTGTGCAGGCGGTCGATGGTGCGTTCGGAACCGTTGTCGGCCACGCGGGCTTCGTCACCCATCTGCTTGTGCAGGCGGTCGATGGTGCGCTCGGAACCGTTGTCGGCTACACGGGCTTCGTCACCCATCTGCTTGTGCAGACGATCGATGGTGCGTTCGGTGCCGTTGGCGGCAACGTGATCTTCAACTTTCTGCTGCTTAAGCTGGTGCTCGTGCTGGTGGGTGGCGCGCGGGCCGTTGTTCAGGATGGCCGGTGCGGCGAAGGCGGCGCTGGCGGTCATCAGGGAAGTGAGTGCAAGGCTGAGGGCGATCTGGCGTTTCATTTTAGGTGGCTCCAAAGGGGGAGGAAGTTCTTGGCTACGGGTTCATTTTCCCTTCGGATTAATCGATTTAAAAACGATGCCACTTGATAGAGTGGATCAACGTTGTCGATTATTTAGGCGGCTAATTTCTACTATCGCTGCAAATGATGTAACGACGAAAAGCGCTCTAGGTCGGCGCTTTCGGGTGGTTTTAGCGGTGTTTTGAGTAGGATGCCGTTACAAAGCCGTACTGGCCTGGCATCGATGGAGCTGCGGCGGGGATCGGAACGGCATGAGAAAGCCCGGCAGTGCCGGGCTTTTCTGGCGCCTTGCGGCGTACGGCGTGGATCAGGCCTTGAGGTGGGCGTCGAAGACGATGTCGCCATCGGACTCGGCGACCATGTTGCTGTGCAGGCGGTCGATGGTCTGGCTGGAGCCGTTTTCGGCAACGCTCATCTCCTGATGTAGGCGGTCGACGGTCTGGCTCGAACCGTTCTCGGCGACACCCAGTTGCTTGTGCAGGCGGTCGATGGTCTGGCTGGAGCCGTTTTCGGCAACGCTCATCTCCTGGTGCAGACGGTCAACCGATTGGCTCGAACCGTTCTCGGCGACACCCAGTTGCTTGTGCAGGTGGTCGATGGTCTGGCTGGAGCCGTTTTCGGCAACGCTCATCTCCTGGTGCAGACGGTCAACGGTTTGGCTCGAACCGTTCTCGGCGACACCCAGTTGCTTGTGCAGGCGGTCGACGGTCTGGCTGGAACCGTTTTCGGCAACGCTCATCGCTTGGTGCAGACGGTCAACCGACTGGCTCGAACCGTTCTCGGCGATGCGCGCCTTGGCCGCGTCCAGTTGCTTCTGTTGTTGATCCAGGGTGCGTTCGGCGCCGTCCTGGACCAGCAGTTGAACGTGGCTGGCGTTCACGGCCGGGGATTCCTGCTGGGCGCCGGCGAAAGCGGCATTGGCAGCAAGTACGGAGAGGGCAAAGCCAAGTACGAGGGTGCGTTTCATGATTCGGCTCCAGAAAGAGTGGGGGAGTTCTTTGGACACGGGCTCAGTATCCGTTCTGGATTATCGATTTAAAAACGATGCCGGGAGATAGTCTGTATCGATGCCGATGATTGTTTATTTATCTGTTAAAAAACAAATAGTTAGTATTATTATTTGGCTTCTATCGATAGCCTTGATGGAGGTTATTGGCGTAATCGTTAATATCTAATTAATGGATTAATTGGCGATGAATTTCCCGGGAGTCGCTCTGGAACGCCACTTTCGTGGCCTCAGCGATGTTTGGCGAAGTTGTCCGGACGGCTCGGCACGCTCACGCTTCCGTCCCCATGCAGGGCGGTTCTATTCGCCTGATACAGGCCATTGCGTCGCCGATTGCGGGAGATTTCCCTCGTCACCGGTGGTCCAAACTCACGGACCAAGGGAGAATGCCGGCGCGGCGAGCTCCGGCGGCCGTGCTTTCATTGCAATCGATGCAGCGGGCCTGGCGCGGGGATGCCAGGCCTTTCACCGACGCGGCAACCAGGGAGTTCACGTATGACGCGCGGCCAGCGAATCTGCCTTTGGACCTTCACCGGCTTCGTCGCCCTTATCGCGGCAGCGCTGGTGTTCATCGCCACCTTCGACTGGAATCGGGTGAAGCCGATGATCAACGAGAAGGTGACCGCCGAACTGGGGCGCCCCTTCGCCATCAACGGCGACCTGCAGGTGCTCTGGCGCACCGAGCCGGAGGAGGGAGGCTGGCGTGCCCTGCTGCCCTGGCCGCACTTCAGTGCCGCCGACATCACCCTGGGCAATCCCGACTGGGCCGCCGGCAAGACTCCGCAATTCGCCCGCCTGGAGAAGGTGGAGTTCCGCCTGGCGCCGCTGCCGCTGCTCTGGCAGACCGTGAGCATCCCGCAGATCATTCTCACCCGCCCCAGCGCCGACCTGCTGCGCCTGGCCGATGGCCGCGCCACCTGGACCTTCGAGCTGCCGAAGAAGGACGAGGAGGCCAATCCCGAACCGTCGCCCTGGAAGCTGGATATCGGCGAGATCGGCTTCGACAAGGGGCGCATCACCCTCGATGACCAGCGCCTCAAGACCCGCCTGGAACTGCTGGTGGACCCGCTCGGCAAGCCGGTGCCCTTCGGCCAGCTGGCCGGCAAGGCGCTGGCCGGAGCGAACGCCGTGGAAACCCAGGATTACGTGTTCGGCTGGAAACTCAAGGGCGAGTACAAGGGCTTGCCACTTAACGGCTCCGGCAAGGTGGGCGGCATGCTGGCCCTGCAGGACACCGCCAAGCCCTTCCCGGTGCAGGCGGACATCACCGCCGGCAGCACTCGCGCCAGCGTGGTCGGCCGGCTGACCGATCCGCTGAACCTGGGGGCACTCGACCTGCGCCTGAAGCTGGCCGGCAGCAGCATGGCCAACCTGTTCCCGCTCACCGGCGTGACCCTGCCCGATACCCCGCCCTATGAAACCGATGGCCGCCTCACCGCTCAGCTGAAGGACCCCGACGGCGCGACCTTCCACTACGACGACTTCAACGGCAAGGTCGGCGGCAGCGATCTTCGCGGCAACCTGCTGTTCGTCAATCGCCAGCCCCGCCCGAAGCTCTCCGGCAAGCTGCATTCCGAGCAACTGCGGATGGTCGACCTGGGCCCGCTGATCGGCGCCGACTCGAACAAGGACAAGCAGGCGCGTGGCCAGGCCACCCGTCAGCCGGCGGACAAGGTGCTGCCGGTGGAAGAGTTCCGCACCGAGCGTTGGCGGGCAATGGACGCTGACGTCGAGTTCACCGGCAAGCGCATCGCGCACAGCGACAAGCTGCCGCTCAGCGACCTCTATACCCACCTGGTGCTCAACGACGGCCTGCTCGTCCTGGAGCCGCTGCGCTTTGGCGTGGCCGGCGGCACGCTGGATTCGCAGATCCGCCTGGACGGCGGCAAGACGCCCATGCAGAGCCGCGTCGAACTCAAGGCGCGCAGCTTCAAGCTCAAGCAGTTGTTCCCCAGCTTCGCGCCGATGCAGACCAGCCTCGGCGAGCTCAATGGCGACGCGGCGCTCAGCGGCACCGGCAACTCCGTGGCGAGCATCCTAGGCGGCGCCAACGGGCAGCTGAAGCTGCTGATGAATGACGGGCGGATCAGCCGGGGACTGATGGAGATCGCCGGCCTCAATGTCGGCAACTACGTGGTGGCCAAGCTGTTCGGCGACGACGAGGTGAGGATCAACTGCGCCGCCGCCGACGTCGGCATCGCCAAGGGGGTGGCGCAGCCGCGGGTGTTCGTATTCGACACCGAGAACGCCATCATCAACGTGCAGGGCACCGCCAACTTCGCCAGCGAGCAGCTGGACCTGGACGTGATTCCCGAGAGCAAGGGCCTGCGCATCTTCTCGCTGCGCTCGCCGCTCTATGTCCAGGGCACCTTCAAGAATCCCCGCGCCGGGGTGCACAGCGGTCCGCTGGTGCTGCGCGGCGCGGGCATGGTCGCGCTGGGCGTGGCGCTGACGCCAGCGGCCGCGCTGCTGGCGCTGGTGGCGCCCAGCCAGAACGACGACAACCAGTGCGGTCCGCTGCTGCAGCAGATGAAGCAGCCGGCGAAGGTGCCGGCACCCGCCAGGCGTCAGTAGATCGGAATGTACAGGTCGGTTTCCGAGGCCGGGTTCTCCGGGCCGAGGAAACGCTCGGTGTAGCGCTCCAGGTCGATGCCCTTGCGCGGTTCGAGTCCCACTCGGGCGAGCAGGCTGGAATAGATGGCCTGGAAGCTGTCGGCGATCCCCTGCACCGGGCCGATGTGGGTGAACACCGCGTACTTCTGCGCCGGCACTTCGAACTTCAGCATGCCCTCGGGCACCGCCGCGTCGGCTTCCACCGGCAGCGCCGCGATGTAGTGGAACTCGCCGCCCGGCAGTTGGGCGCAGACGCCATAGGCGTTCCTGTCCTTCGGGTTGACGCTGATCTCATGCTCGCGCGGCAGGAAACGCTGCCAGAGCTGGCCGATGCTGTCGCCGGGGGCGCTGCCCCGATAGTCCATGCCCACCACGGTGAAGGCGGGCAGCTCGACGATCCTGTGTTTCATGATGTGCGGCTCCTTGCTGAGTGTTCGCATGATAGACGGCGGCGCATTGCAGTGAATATTTCCGCGCAGGGCCGGTCCACTCTCGGTAGACCTTCGAACAAGGAGATCGTTATGTCGCGTGGAGACAAGAGCCTGTACAGCGCCAGCCAGAAGCGCAAGGCGGCGCACATCGAAGAGAGCTACCGGCACCTGGGAATGAGCCGCGAGGAGGCCGAGGCGCTGGCCTGGGCCACGGTCAATCGCCAGTCCGGCGGCGGTGAGCGCAAGGGCGGTGCCGGCCAGCGCAAGGGCGACGGGGCCAAGGCGATGGCCCGCAATGCCTCGGCGCGGCGCGCGGCAAAGAGCCGCCAGGGTGCGTCAACCAAGCCCGGAGGACGGAACCTGGCTCCGCTGGAGGCGCTGACCCGCGAGCAGTTGCTCGAACGCGCGAAGCGCAAGGGCATCAGCGGGCGCTGGCGCATGCGCAAGGATGAGCTGATCGAGGCGCTGCGCTGAACCATCGGCCCTCATCCGTCGGGGATGAGGGCCGGCGGGGTCAGTCGCTTTCGCGGCGCTCCAGGTCGGAGCAGGTCATGAAGCCCGAGCCGTCGACCTTGCCGCTGCTGTCGAAGCTGACGTAGAAGGCCTGCTGTTGTCCCTCCTTGGCGAGGATGTAGCTGTTGCAGCTGCCAAGGCCCTTCGCGCGCCTCTGCGTGGACGACGGCGGCCCGCCGACGCGCAGCACCTGCTCCTTGGTCATGCCCTTGTCGACGTCACGCACCAGCGGCTCGTTGCGGAAGGTGATGAAGTTGACCGGGTTCTGCACCTTGGTGTTGGAGGCACAGCCCGCCAACGACGCCAGTACGAGCAGGACCAGCAGTGATCGTTTATCCATGGTGCTCTCCTTGGGATTGAAACGGCTTGGATCGAGCATCGTGCTTGCACGATTTGGAGTGACAGCGCCGGCGAGCGTTCGAGAAAACTGCCCTACTGCGCGTCTTTCAGGGCGTCGTCCAGGCGTTGCTGGCTCTGCACGTTGGCCTGGTCAACCTGCTGCTTGAGCTGTTGCATCTGCTGCTGGGCCTGTTGCGCCTGCTGGGCCTGCAGGCTGGCTGCGGTGGTGGCTGTGGCGGCCGTTTCGCCCAGGCCGCAGGCGGTGAGCGCGCAGGACAGGCTGGTGAGGGCGACGAGGCGAGGGAGTGACATGGCGGCTTCCGGCGTGAGGTGATAATCCTCAACGCTAGCGCAAGGTGGGGCGGGCGTCAGTGCGCCCTGGCGCAATCCGCGCCCGTCGCTGGCCCCTGTCCGCAATGGACGAGGGGCCATTGGGGGCGCATTCAGCCGTAACGCTTCATCGCTTCGATGGCCAGGCCGCTGCCGATGCCGCCGAAGCGGTCGCCGTCGACATGGCGGGCGTTGGGCAGCATCGCCGCCACGCTCCGGCGCAGCGCCGGCACGCCGGACGAGCCGCCGGTGAAGAACACGGTGTCGACCCGCGCCGGATCGACATCGGCGGAGTTGAGCAGCTCGGTGATGCTGCCGCGCACGCGCTCCAGCAGCGGGCCGATCGCGCCTTCGAACAGTTCGCGGCTGAGTTCCGCGACCAGGCCGGGCTCGATGCGCGCGAGGTCGATGTCGCGCTGCTGGCTGTCGGAGAGCTCGATCTTGCTGGCTTCCACCTGCATCGCCAGCCAGTGGCCGGCGCGCTGTTCGATCAGTTTGAACAGGCGGTCGATGCCGGTGGCGTCGACGATGTCGTAGCGCATGTTCTGCAGTGCCAGCTGGGACTTCTGCGCGTACACCGCGTTGATGGTGTGCCAGGTGGCAAGGTTCAGGTGGTAGCTGGTGGGCATGAAGGCGTCGCTCTTCATACGGCTGCCGTAGCCGAACAGCGGCATCACGCCCTGGATGCTCAGCTGCTTGTCGAAATCGGTACCGCCGATGTGCACGCCGCCGGTGGCGAGGATGTCGCCGTGGCGGTCCGCCACTTCGCGGCGCTCCGGGGCCAGGCGCACCAGCGAGAAGTCGGAGGTGCCGCCGCCGATGTCGACGATCAGCACCAGCTCCTCGCGCTGGATGCTGCGCTCGTAGTCGAAGGCCGCGGCCAGCGGTTCGTACTGGAAGGAGACATCCTTGAAGCCGAGCTTCCGGGCCACCGCCACCAGGGTGTTCTGGGCTTCCTGATCGGCCTTGGGATCGTCATCGACGAAGAACACCGGGCGGCCCAGCACCACGGAATCGAATTCGCGCGCGGCCACGTTTTCGGCGCGCTTCTTCAGTTCGCCGATGAACAGGCCGAGCAGGTCCTTGAATGGCATGGCGCTGCCCAGCACGGTGGTCTCGCTTTTCAGCAGCGAGGAACCCAGCAGGCTTTTCAGTGAGCGCATCAGGCGGCCTTCGTAGCCTTCCAGGTATTCGTGCAGGGCCAGGCGGCCGTATACCGGACGGCGCTCCTCGACGTTGAAGAAGATCACCGAGGGCAGGGTGATCTTGTCGTCTTCCAGCGCGATCAGCGGTTCGGTGTCCGGGCGCCACCAGCCGACGGTGGAATTGGAGGTGCCGAAGTCGATGCCCAGGGCGCGGGCCGCAGTGGTCTGGAACATGGTGTGCGGGTGTCCGGAGAAAAAACGGCCGCGCAGTTTACGCGAGCAGGCTGGGAAAGCCAGGGTATCTGTCGGGAAACAATGGTGGCCAAGGGGCTTGGGGAGTAGCTTGTAGTTTTGCTACATTGTATTCCTGTAGTTTTCCTACAAGAGTTTGTTGCCCACTGATTTTTCTTTCCCACCCCGTATAAGCAGTTGGACCCCACCATGCACAGAGCCTCCTTCCACGAATTGCGCAAGGAATTCCGCGCCTTACTGACTTCTTCCTCCTGCTACCACACCGCTTCGGTGTTCGATCCGATGTCGGCGCGCATCGCCGCGGATCTGGGGTTCGAGGTAGGCATCCTGGGTGGTTCTGTAGCTTCACTACAAGTTCTGGCGGCACCGGACTTCGCGCTGATCACCCTCAGCGAGTTCGTCGAACAGGCCACCCGCATCGGCCGTGTCGCCCGCCTGCCGGTGATCGCCGACGCCGACCACGGCTACGGCAACGCGCTGAACACCATGCGCACCATTGTCGAGCTGGAACGCGCCGGCGTGGCCGCGCTGACCATCGAGGACACGCTGCTGCCCGCGCAGTTCGGCCGCAAGTCCACCGACCTGATCCCGGTCGAGGAAGGCGTCGGCAAGATCCGTGCGGCACTGGAAGCGCGCATCGACTCGGAAATGGCGATCATCGCCCGCACCAATGCCGAAGTGCTCGAAGTGGACGACGTGATCCGCCGCACCCTGGCCTACCAGGCGGCCGGCGCCGACGGCATCTGCATGGTCGGCATCCGCGACTTCGACCACCTGGAGGCAATCGCCCGCCACCTCTCCGTGCCGCTGATGCTGGTGTCCTATGGCAACCCGGCGCTGCGCGACGACCAGCGCCTTGCGCGCCTGGGGGTGCGCATCGTGGTGGACGGTCACGCTGCCTACTTCGCGGCGATCAAGGCCACCTACGACTGCCTGCGCGAGCAGCGCGGCGTCGACGCCTCCGACCTGACGGCCTCGGAGCTGGCGAAGAAGTACACGCTGCCCGAGGAGTACCAGATCTGGGCGCGCGAATACATGGAAGTCAAAGAATAGGTCCGCCTGTCCCGTGCCGCTCAGCCTGGCGGCAGATGCGCCAGCAGGTATTCGACCTGTGCGTTGAAGGGATAGAGCAGAGTGCCTTCGGGTTTCTCCGCCTTGCGCAGGTAGCGCCAGCGCGAGAGCAGGGAGTCCCGGCTGGCACCGGCGGGTAATGCCGCCAGGCGTTTGCCGATCAGTTCCTGCAGTTCCCCGATGCGTGTCGCATCCTCTCCGTGTCCCCTCCTCACTAACTGCCCATTGGCCCGCCGCGCCTCCAGCAGTGCCAGCTCGCGCAGCTCGTCCTCCAGCCCCTTCGGCGCCGGATCCCGTGCCAGGATGAAGGTGTCGAACAGCCCGGCCACTTCCCGCGTCTGTGCCACGGCGCGTTGCAGATCCACATTCTTCTGCGTGTAAGCCGCACGAACCTGCTCCAGCGTCTGTCGATAGAGCCGCCACAGATCCTGCAGGCTGGCGGCATTCTTATGCTGCGACAGTTGCTGCTCGAAGCCCGGCCCCAGTCCGTCAAGCCGGGCGAGGAAGCGCTCGTCGCCGGTGGCGCTGTAGAGCAGCAGGTAACGCTCCATGTCGCGCAGGCTGGCGTCCAGGGCGTCGGCATTGGCGGCGCGCGGCAGCAGGCCGGCGAGCAGGAGGCAGGCCGTCAGGATAGAGACGTGGCGCATGGCGTGGTTCCGGCAGAGAGAGGTCCGTCGATTCTTCGCAGCGCCCAGGCCGCCGACCATAAGACGCATCTGGTTTTGCCAGCGACGCACTCGTCGCTTCCCGCGCCATCGCCCTTGCAATCCCTTCCGGTGACCTGCATATCTTCAGGACACGCGAAGATTCCACGGGAGGTCGCCATGGCCAGTGGCTGGGCAAACGACGGAGCGGTTCAGGAGCAGATCGACAGCACCATCGAAGACGCTGTCGCACGGGCGCGCAACCAGTTGCCCAGGGGCGAGAGCCTGACCCATTGCGAGGAGTGCGACGCGCCAATCCCCGAGGCTAGACGCAAGGCCATCCCCGGCGTGCGGCTGTGCGTGAACTGCCAGGCCGAGCACGACAAGGCGTCGGCGGCCTACGCCGGCTATAACCGGCGGGGGAGCAAGGACAGTCAGTTGCGCTGAAGCGCTTCGGTCCGATCTTTTGCCGTAACGGAAGCCGGCAATCTGTCGCTGATTTCAGCGCCGGCCGTCGAAACGGCCGCTTTTCAGAACAGGAAGTACCGCTGCGCCATCGGCAGCACGTGCGCCGGCTCGCACCACAGCAACTGCCCGTCCGCGCGTACCTGGTAGTTCTGCGCGTCCACTTCGATGTGCGGCAGGTAGGCGTTGTGGATCAGGTCGGTCTTCTGCACGCCGCGGCAGCCCTTCACCACGCCGATGGCCTTGCGCAGGCCCAGTTCGTGGTGTACGCCGAGGTCGAACGCGGCCTGGCTGAGGAAGGTCAGGCTGGTGGCGTGGCGGCTGCCGGCGTAACTGGCGAACATCGGCCGGTAGTGCACCGGCTGAGGCGTCGGGATCGAGGCGTTGGCGTCGCCCATCAGGCTCGCGGCGATGGCGCCGCCCTTGAGGATCAGGCTCGGCTTCACGCCGAAGAAGGCCGGGCGCCAGAGTACCAGGTCGGCCAGCTTGCCCACTTCGATGCTGCCCACTTCATGGGCGACGCCGTGGGTGATCGCCGGGTTGATGGTGTACTTGGCGATGTAGCGCCTGGCGCGGAAGTTGTCGTTGCGCGCGCCGTCGCCCTCCAGCGCGCCGCGCTGCTGCTTCATCTTGTCGGCGGTCTGCCAGGTGCGCGTGATCACCTCGCCCACGCGGCCCATGGCCTGGCTGTCGGAGCTGATCATGCTGAACGCACCGAGGTCGTGGAGGATGTCCTCGGCGGCGATGGTCTCGCGGCGGATGCGCGACTCGGCGAAGGCCACGTCCTCGGCGATGCTCGGGTCCAGGTGGTGGCAGACCATGAGCATGTCCAGATGCTCGTCGATGGTGTTGCGGGTGAAGGGCCGGGTCGGGTTGGTCGAGCTGGGCAGCACATTGGCGAAGCCGCAGGCCTTGATGATGTCCGGCGCGTGGCCGCCACCGGCGCCCTCGGTGTGGTAGGTGTGGATGGTGCGGCCCTTGAACGCGGCCAGGGTGGTCTCGACGAAGCCGGACTCGTTGAGGGTGTCGGTGTGGATCGCCACCTGCACGTCGAGGCGGTCGGCCACGGACAGACAGTTGTCGATGGCCGCCGGGGTGGTGCCCCAGTCCTCGTGCAGCTTCAGGCCGATGGCGCCGGCGCGCACCTGTTCCTCCAGCGGCAGCGGCAGGCTGGCGTTGCCCTTGCCGGTGAAGCCGATGTTCATCGGGAAGGCATCGGCGGCCTGGAGCATGCGCGCCATGTGCCAGGGACCGGAGGTGCAGGTGGTGGCGTTGGTGCCGGTGGCCGGCCCGGTGCCGCCGCCGATCATGGTGGTGATCCCGCTCATCAGCGCCTCTTCGATCTGCTGCGGACAGATGAAGTGGATGTGCGTGTCGATGCCGCCGGCGGTAAGGATCATGCCCTCGCCGGCAATCACTTCGGTGCTGGCGCCCAGGGCGATGGTCACGCCGGGCTGGATGTCCGGGTTGCCGGCCTTGCCGATGGCGGCGATGCGCCCGTGCTTGAGCCCCACGTCGGCCTTGACGATGCCCCAGTGGTCGAGGATCAGCGCGTTGGTGATCACCGTGTCGACCACCTGTGCGGCGCACAGCTGGCTCTGGCCCATGCCGTCGCGGATGACCTTGCCGCCGCCGAACTTCACTTCCTCGCCGTAGAGGGTGAAGTCCTTTTCCACTTCGACCCACAGGCCGGTATCGGCCAGGCGCACGCGGTCGCCGACGGTGGGGCCGAACATGTCGGCGTAGGCTTGTCTGCTGATCTTCATCGGGGCTCCTTGGCGGTTGGCGTCATTCGGTTTTCTTGCTGAGCCCCAGCACGGGGCGGGACCACTCCCTCTCCCTAACCCTCTCCCTGAAGGGAGAGGGGACCGTTCGGCGCAGGATGAAATCAATGCATCAGCCGGCACGGACAGCTCCCTCTCCCTTCAGGGAGAGGGCGGGGGAGAGGGGCTCTTCTGGCACGGACTCACAGCGCGCCCATCAGCCGCCCGGCAAAGCCGTAAACCTTCCGCTCGCCCGCCAGCTCCACCAGCTCCACTTCGCGGCTCTGGCCCGGCTCGAAGCGCACGGCGGTGCCCGCCGGGATGTTCAGGCGCATGCCGCGCGCCGCGTCGCGGTCGAACAGCAGCGCGTCATTGGTCTCGAAGAAGTGGTAGTGCGAGCCAACCTGGATCGGCCGGTCGCCGCTATTGGCGACCGTCAGGCCGAGCGTGCGGCGGCCGGCGTTGAGCTCGATCTCGCCGCTCTGGATGTCGTATTCGCCTGGGATCATGGAGAACTCCGTGGGTCGAGGATCAGTTGCATGAAGGTCAGATCCAGCCAGCGGCCGAACTTCTGGCCGACCTGGGGCATCTGCCCGGTGATGGCGAAGCCCTGGCGCTCGTGCAGGCGGATCGACGCCGCGTTGCCGCTCTCGATGGCCGCGACCATCACGTGCAGGCCCTGTGCACGCGCGCGCTTGATCAGCGCCTGCATCAGGATCGGTCCCAGGCCCTTGCCGCGCTGGTCGGCGCGCACGTAGACCGAGTGCTCGACCGTCCCGCGGAAGCCGTCGAAGGCGCGCCACGGGCCGTAACTCGCATAGCCCAGCACTTCGCCGGCGTCTTCGGCCACCAGCACCGGGAAGCCCTGCTGCGCGCGCAGTTCCAGCCAGGCGCGGCGGTTCTCCAGGTCGACGGCGACCTCGTTCCAGATCGCGGTGGTGTTGAGCACGGCGTCGTTGTATATGTCGCGCAGACTGCCGAGGTCGGCTTGGCTGGCGTCGCGGATGAGCATGCTGGTTCCTCTATACGTAGGGCGAATGAAGCGGAACGCTTCATCCGCCATTGTCGCTGCCCCCCGGTTGGATGGCGCGCGATCAGGCGATGGGCTGATGCACGGTGACCAGCTTGGTGCCGTCGGGGAAGGTGGCTTCCACCTGGATCTCCGGGATCATCTCCGGAACGCCTTCCATCACCTGTTCGCGGCTCAGCAGCGTGGTGCCGTAGTGCATCAGCTCGGCGACCGTCTGGCCATCCCGCGCGCCTTCGAGCAGCGCGGCGGAGATCAGCGCCACGGCCTCCGGGTAGTTGAGCTTCACCCCGCGCGCGAGGCGGCGCTCGGCGACCAGGCCGGCGGTGAAGATCAGCAGTTTGTCTTTCTCGCGTGGAGTCAGGTCCATCTCAGGTGCTCCAGATTCTCGGGGGAACGGCCTCGCGGCCGAGCAGCGCGGGCCGCAGCCGGCGCCAGAGTTCGATGAGCCAGGCGCGGGCGTGCAGCGCCTCGACGGCGAGGCAGCGGGCGACCACCAGGCCGGGCAGTTGGGTGAGGTTGCCGCGGCCCTGGCAGGGCAGCGCGCGGCAGGCTTCGAGCAGCGCCGCATCGATCTGCCCGCTGGCGATCAGCGTCGCCATCACCGGATGCCCGGCGAGGCCGATGGGCGAGTCGAGCAGGCGGTCGTTGCCCTCCACGCGCTGGCGCTCGTGCCACAGGCGCTGGCCGTCGCGGCGAATGTCCAGGGCGGCGGTGAAGTGGCCGTCGTCGAAGCGCTCGCCGCTGGCCGGGCGGCCGAGGGCGACCACGTCCCAGTAGAACAGCCGGGCGTCGCCTTGCAGGTCGATGCCGGTGGTGAGCTCCGTCTGGGCGCCGGAGTAGACGATGGTTTCCTGCGGCAGCCATTCCAGCGTGGCGCCGGGCGCGACCCGCAGGTTCAGGCGCTGCTTTGCCGGGCACGAGGCGCGGTACCACTTTGCCGCGCCGGGGCTGGTGAGCTGCGCCCAACTGCCGGCGCCGGCGTGGATATCGAGGTCCAGCGTGTCACCGCCGGCGATGCCGCCGGGCGGGTGCACAATGATGTGCTGGCAGACCTGCGGCCCTTCCGCGTACAGATGCTTCTGCACCCGCAGCGGGCCCAGATGCCGCCGCGTGACCGGGCGCGTGCCGTCGCCGACGCGGGCATAAGCCAGCTCGAGCTCGGCGTGCCAGGCGGGGTGGAAGAGGGTGGCCGGTGCGTTCATGGGCAGCTTCGAAACGAAGGACGCTCAGGACAGAGCAAGCAGCGTGCCGGGATGCGCCAGGATAGTGCGCGGTGCCTGCACAGGGTACCGGAGGGCCCGTTCGGCGCGGGGTATGAGGTGCCCAGGGTGATTGTCTGATCGGTCAGGTACGGGCGCGGTTGCGGTGCGTTATCGAACCTTGCGCCCCATCTTGGTGCGTCGACTGTAGGGGCGAGCTTGCTCGCGAACGGATGATCAGACTAACGCTGGAAGCATTGGTTAAATCGGCGGTTCGCGAGCAAGAACTGGGCGTCCCCCTCGCTCCTACAAGAGCCGTGCCTCAGCCCAGTTGTTTGCGCATGTACACGCGACGGAATCCGTTCTCGACCTTGCGCGCGTATTCCTGGTAGCCGTTCTTCGCGTACAGCTCGATGTTCTCCACCATGCGCTCGTTGGTGTACAGGTACAGCGAGCTGAAGCCCAGCTGGGCGGCGGTTTCCTCGGCGTGGATCAGCAGCACGCGGCCGATGCCCTGGCCGGCGCACTCCGGCAGCACGGCGATGTTGTCGAGCAGGAAGCCTTCCTCGGTCTCGCGCATCACCAGCAGGCCGACCGGCGCGCCGTCCTGCTCGGCGATCAGCACGCGGTCCTCGGCGATGATGGCGTGATAGTCGTCCAGCATCGGTCCCGGCTTGCGGCCGAGCCTGGGAATCCACTGGGCGTAGGCGGCTGCCACGCAGACTGCGGCGAAACCGGCGTCGTCGTTGACGGCGGGGCGCAGGACGAGGGACATGACCAACTCCGGAAAAGCCGATACGGGCCTGGCAGCTTGCCACCCGCCTCGGCCGTTCGCCAGTGACAGGTCGTCTCGGTGTGGGCCTGGGTTCTCGAGCAAGCTCGCTCCTACAAGGAGCACCCATACTGATCCTGTAGGAGCGAGTTGCCCTCACCTCAGATCGCCACCAACCCGCGCACGCCCTCGGCTTCCATGTCCGCGCCGCGCCCCTGCTGGACGATCTCGCCACGGGACATCACCAGGTATTGGTCCGCCAGTTCGGCGGCGAAGTCGTAGAACTGTTCCACCAGCAGGATGGCCATGTCGCCGCGCTGGGCTAGCTTGCGGATCACCGCACCGATCTCCTTGATCACCGAGGGCTGGATGCCTTCGGTGGGCTCGTCGAGGATCAGCAAACGCGGTTGGCTGGCCAGCGCGCGGCCAATGGCGAGCTGTTGCTGCTGGCCGCCGGAGAGGTCGCCGCCGCGCCGCTGCTTCATTTCCTGCAGCACCGGGAACAGCTCGTAGATGGGCTCGGGCACCGTCTTGGCCTGGCCGGCGCTGAACCGCGACAGGCCCATCAGCAGGTTTTCCTCCACCGTCAGGCGGGGAAAGATCTCCCGTCCCTGGGGCACGTAGGCGATGCCGGCGTGCACGCGCTGGTGCGGCTTGAAGCCGGTGATCGGCTTGCCCTCCCAGCTGACCTTGCCTTCCCTGGCCGGCACCAGGCCCATCAGGCAGCGCAGCAGGGTGGTCTTGCCCACGCCGTTGCGGCCGAGCAGGCAGGTGACTTCGCCGATCTTCGCGTCGAACGACAGGCCACGGAGGATGTGGCTGCCGCCGTAGTACTGGTGCAGTTTGTCGACTTGCAGCATGGATTAGTTCCTGGGCTCTTGGCTTTGAGAACGCCGTTGTAAAAGGCCGTGATCGCGCCTGTGGATGCAAGGCGCCGGGCACTTCACCCAGCGGAGTTGCCGACTGGCAATGAGCATGGGGGAAGTGTCCGGCAACGCCGCAGACGCGGGTGCGAGTGCGGCCGATTCAGAACTAGCGGCCGAGATAGACCTCTATGACCTGTTCGTTGGCCTGCACGTCCTCGAGCGAACCCTCGGCCAGCACATGTCCCTGATGCAGCACGCTGACGTGGTCGGCGATGCTGCCGACGAAGCCCATGTCATGTTCCACCACCATCAACGAATGCTGGCCAGCGAGGGACTTGAACAGCTCGGCGGTGAACTCGGTCTCGGCGTCGGTCATGCCCGCCACCGGCTCGTCCAGCAGCAGGAGTTGCGGCTCCTGCACCAGCAGCATGCCGATCTCCAGGAACTGCTTCTGCCCGTGGGAAAGCAGCCCCGCGGGGCGATTGCGCGACTCGCGCAGGCGGATGGTGGTGAGCACCTCTTCGATGCGGTCCTTCTGTTCGCCGGACAGCTTCGCCCTGAGGCTCGCCCAAACCGACTTGTCGGCCTTCTGCGCGAGCTCCAGATTCTCGAAAACGCTCAGCGCCTCGAACACCGTGGGCTTCTGGAACTTGCGGCCGATGCCGGCCTGGGCGATTTCCACCTCGCTCATGCGGGTGAGGTCGAGGGTTTCGCCGAAGAAGGCCTTGCCGCTGTGGGGGCGGGTCTTGCCGGTGATCACGTCCATCAGCGTGGTCTTGCCCGCGCCGTTGGGGCCGATGATGCAGCGCAGCTCGCCGACGCCGATGTACAGCGTGAGATCGCGCAGGGCGCGGAAGCCATCGAAGCTGACGTTGATGTCTTCCAGCGTGAGGATGGTGCCGTGGCGCACGTCCAGCTGGCCGCTGGCGCTCGAACCGATGCCGATGGCATCGCGGCTGGCGCCCGACGGGTCGTAGGCCGGCTCCAGCATCAGGTGGGGGACCGCTCTCATTGTTCTTTCTCCCGCTTGATCAGGCCCAGGATGCCGCGCGGCAGATACAGGGTGACGACGATGAACAGCGCGCCGAGGAAGAACAGCCAGTACTCGGGAAAGGCCACGGTGAACCAGCTCTTCGCACCGTTCACCACGCCGGCGCCGAGCAGCGGGCCGATCAGCGTGCCGCGCCCGCCGAGGGCGACCCACACGGCGGCTTCGATGGAGTTGGTCGGCGACATCTCGCTGGGGTTGATGATGCCCACCAGCGGGACGAACAGCGCGCCGGCGAGGCCGCAGATCACCGCGCTCAGGGTCCAGACGAAGAGCTTGTAGCCGCGCGGGTCGTAGCCGCAGAACATCAGGCGGTTCTCCGCATCGCGCAGGGCGGTGAGCACCCGGCCGAACTTGCTGCGCGCCAGGGCGAAGCCGATGGCCAGGCTCGCCGCCAGCAGCAGGACGATGGCGATGAACAGCGCCACCCGCGTGCCCGGCGCAGTGATGGAAAAGCCCAGGATGCTGCGGAAGTTGGTGAAGCCGTTGTTGCCGCCGAAGCCGGTCTCGTTGCGGAAGAACAGCAGCATGCCGGCGAAGGTCAGTGCCTGGGTCATGATCGAGAAGTACACGCCCTTGATCCGCGAGCGGAAGGCGAAGAAGCCGAACACCAGGGCCAGCAGGCCGGGCGCCAGCACCACCAGGCACAGCGCCCAGAGGAAGTGCTGGGTGCCGGCCCAGTACCAGGGCAGCTCCGTCCAGGAGAGGAAGGTCATGAACGCCGGCAACTGGTCGCCGGCGGCCTCGCGCATCAGGTACATGCCCATGGCGTAGCCGCCCAGGGCGAAGAACAGCCCGTGGCCCAGCGACAGCAGGCCGGCGTAGCCCCAGACCAGGTCCAGGGCCAGGGCGACGATGGCATAGCAGAGGATCTTGCCGGTGAGCGTCAGCCCGTAGGCGGAGAGGTGCAGCGGATTGCTCTCCGGCAGCAGGTGCAAGAGCGGCAGGGTCAGCAGCGCGACGAGCGCGGCGCCGACGATGCCGGCGGTGAGTTTCGGGCCGGCCTTCTGCACGGCCGTGACGGTGAGTGGCTGGTTCAATCGATGACCCTCCCTTTCAGAGCGAAGAGCCCCTGCGGACGTTTCTGGATGAACAGGATGATCAGCGCGAGGATCAGGATCTTGCCCAGCACCGCGCCGATCTGCGGCTCGAGGATCTTGTTCGCCACGCCCAGGCCGAAGGCGGCCAGCACGCTGCCGGCGAGCTGGCCGACACCGCCGAGCACCACCACCAGGAAGGAGTCGATGATGTAGCTCTGGCCCAGGTCCGGGCCGACGTTGCCGACCTGCGACAGCGCCACGCCGCCCAGGCCGGCGATGCCCGAGCCGAGGCCGAAGGCGAGCATGTCCACGCGGCCGGTGGGCACGCCGCAGCAGGCGGCCATGTTGCGGTTCTGGGTGACGGCGCGGACGTTCAGCCCCAGCCGCGTGCGGTTGAGCAGCAGCCAGGTGAGCGCCAGCACGAACAGCGCGAAGCCGATGATGACGATGCGGTTCCACGGCAGCACGAGGTTGGGCAGCACCTGGATGCCGCCGGACAGCCACGCCGGGTTGGCGACCTCGACGTTCTGCGCGCCGAACAGCACGCGTACCAGCTGGATCAGCACCAGGCTGATGCCCCAGGTGGCGAGCAGGGTTTCCAGCGGGCGGCCGTAGAGGTGGCGGATCACCGTACGCTCCAGGGCCATGCCGATGCACGCGGTGACCAGGAAGGCCACCGGCAGCGCCAGCAGCGGGTACAGCTCCAGCACGCCAGGCGCGTAACGCTGGCAGAGCAGCTGCACCACGTAGGTGGAGTAGGCGCCGAGCATCAGCATCTCGCCGTGGGCCATGTTGATCACCCCGAGCAGGCCGTAGGTGATGGCCAGGCCCAGGGCGGCGAGCAGCAGGATCGAGCCCAGCGACAGGCCGCTGAAGGCCTGGCCGAACAGGTCGCCCATCAGCAGCCGGCGCTTCACCTGGCCGAGGCTGGTGGCGGCGGCGGTGCGCACCGAATCGTCGGGTTCGACGGCGGGATCGAGCAGGTTCTCCAGGCGGGTGCGCGCCTGCGGATCGCCGGATTCGCCCAGCAGGCGCACGGCAGAGAGGCGCACCGCCGGGGCCGGATCGGCCAGCTGCAGGTTGGCCAGGGCCAGTTGCAGGGCGGTCTTGACGCTGTCGTCGGATTCTTCGCCGAGGCGGTATTCGAGCAGCATGCGCTGCGCCGGGCGGGCGCTTTTCTGCAATTGCCGCGCGGCCTCCAGGCGCACCGCGGCGCTGTCGGCAACCAATTGGTGGCTGGCCAGGGCGGTGTTCACCAGGCCGCGCAGGCGGTTGTTCAGGCGCAGCTTGTCGGGCTCGCCGACCGGCGCGGCACCGCCCTCGGCGGCGTGGTACTGGTCGTCGTCACCGAGGAGGAACGCGCGGCCCTGCACATCGACGACGAGGCGGCCGGACTGGATGGCTTCCAGCAACGGCAAGCGGTCGGCATCGGGCGCGGCGGCCCATTGTTCGAGCAGTTGCGCGCGACCGTCGTTGTTGGCGCTGGCGAAGTCCTGCGCGGGGCTGGCGAAGGCGAGCTGCGGCAGCAGCGCGGTCAGTGCGAGGGCGCAGGCGCGGAGCAGGCGGTGGAAAAAGGCAGTGGGCATCGTTACATCCCGGCACACAGGAGTCTGGGATTCCCTCACCCCGGCCCTCTCCCAGAGGGAGAGGGGGAAGAGCGGACCGGAGCGCGGCCTTCCCGCCTGCGCCGAACGGTCCCCTCTCCCTCCGGGAGAGGGCTAGGGTGAGGGGGCTGTCATGCCGCCCCGGATCAGTTGCTGCGCACCGCGTAATCCGGCTTCTTGTCGTTGCCCGGAATGAACGGGCTCCACGGCTGGGCGCGGATCGGCTCGGGGGTCTTCCAGACCACGTTGAACTGCCCGTTGTCCTCGATCTCGCCGATCATCACCGGCTTGTGCAGGTGGTGGTTGGTCTTGTCCATGGTCAGGGTGAAGCCCGAGGGCGCTTTGAAGGTCTGCCCGCCCATGGCCTCGCGAACCTTGTCCACCTCGGTGCTGCCGGCCTTCTGCACGGCCTGCGCCCACATGTGGATGCCGACGTAGGTGGCCTCCATCGGGTCGTTGGTCACGGCGGTGCTGTAGTTGGGCAGGTTCTTGGCCTTGGCGTAGGCCTTCCAGTCAGCGACGAACTTGGTGTTTTCCGGGTTCTTCACCGACTCGAAGTAGTTCCACGCCGCGAGGTTGCCCACCAACGGCTTGGTGTCGATGCCGCGCAGTTCTTCCTCGCCCACGGAGAAGGCCACCACCGGTACTTCGGTGGCTTCCAGGCCCTGGTTGGCGAGCTCCTTGTAGAACGGCACGTTGGAGTCGCCGTTGACGGTGGAGATCACCGCGGTCTTGCCGCCGGCGGAGAACTTCTTGATGTCGGCGACGATGGTCTGGTAGTCGCTGTGGCCGAACGGCGTGTAGACCTCCTGGATGTCCTTGTCGGCCACGCCCTTGCTGTGCAGGAAGGCGCGCAGGATCTTGTTGGTGGTGCGCGGGTAGACGTAGTCGGTGCCCAGCAGGAAGAAGCGCTTGGCGGCGCCGCCGTCCTCGCTCATCAGGTACTCCACCGCCGGGATGGCCTGCTGGTTCGGCGCCGCGCCCGTGTAGAAGACGTTGGGCGACATTTCCTCGCCCTCGTACTGCACCGGGTAGAACAGCAGGCCGTTGAGCTCCTCGAACACCGGCAGCACGGACTTGCGCGACACGCTGGTCCAGCAGCCGAACACCACCGCGACCTTGTCCTGGGTCAGCAACTGGCGCGCCTTCTCGGCGAACAGCGGCCAGTTGGAGGCCGGGTCCACCACCACCGCTTCGAGCTGCTTGCCGTTCACCCCGCCCTTGGCGTTGATCTCGTCGATGGTCATCAGCGCCATGTCCTTGAGCGAGGTCTCGGAGATCGCCATGGTGCCGGACAGCGAATGCAGGATGCCGACCTTGATGGTCTCGGCGGCCTGGGAGCTGAACGGGAACAGACCGGTGAGCAGCAGGGCGCTCATGGCCAGCGTACTTTTCAACAGCGGACGACGTTTCATCGCGGCAGCCTCCTTGGCTATCCAGGGGCGGGGAGTTGCCGGTGCGGCAGCTTCCCCGGAAATGGGGCGATCCCCGGGCGGGATCGCAGCTGCCATCGCAGCATCCGTGCCAAACAGGCAAAAGCCTTGGCGCAGATGGGCTGGACGCGATTTTCTGTCGTAAGGGTAAGGTTTTTCAGTGCGCGGCTTTGGTGCGCCGAACGCGCGTTGGCGCACGACGCTCCCCAATGGTGCGCATTACTGCGGAACGAAGTAGCCGCGCACGCCGGTCATGATGATCTGTGCCGCCAGGGCGCAGACGAACAGCCCCATCAGCCGGCTGACGATCTGCAGGCCCTGCTCGCCGAGGATCTTTTCGATCTTGTCGGAGAGGTAGAGCGTAATGCCCAGGGTCAGGCAGGCGAGGAAGATCGCCGCGATGGCCAGCAGCTTGTTCTCCCATTCCTGGTTCACCCCCATGACCAGCAGCGCGCCGATGGTGCCGGGGCCGACGGTGATCGGGATGGTCAGCGGGACGATGGTGACGTCCTGCTGCACGTTGTCGCTCTGCACCGTCGAGCGACCCTGGGCCATGCCCAGCGCGGAGATGAACAGCACGGAGCCTGCGCCGATGCGGAATGCGTCGGCGGTGATGCCGAACAGGGTGAAGATGTAGCGCCCGAACAGGTACAGCAGCACGCTGGCGATCAGGGCCGCCAGGGCCACGCGCCAGGCCATCTGCTTGCGGTCGCGGGGACCGAAGCCACGGCTCAGGCTGATGAAGCAGGACAGCACGAAGAAGGGGCTGTAGAGCACCAGCATCTTCAGGTACACGCTGGACAACACATGCATGGGGGAAACTCGTCCGGATTGAGAGAGGTGTGGCAGGGCAAAGCATAGCGGGTGGGGCGGTGCGGGAGAAATGATCCAGCCTGGGAGTGGACGCTGTCCACGATTGGCATCGTATCGGGATCGCGGACGGAGTCCGCTCCTACGGTTGAGTCGCGTGCGAGGGGGAGGTGCTGCTTTCGTAGGAGCGGACCTTGTCCGCGAACAGCGCTTCGCTTCATGCCCAAATAACGGCAACGTGCGGTTCACGAGCAAGCTCGCTCCTACAGGAATCCTGATACGGGAATCAGGACGGCAGCGCGTCGCTCTGCTGGCGTAGGCGGCGGTCGCGCTCGCCCACCCAGTAGGCCACCAGCTCGCGTAGTTGCGACAGCTCCACCGGCTTGGCCATGTGGCCGTCCATGCCGACCAGGCGTGCGCGTTCCTTGTGCTCGCTGAGGATGTGCGCGGTGAGCGCCACCACCGGGGTGTGCGGGCGCTGCTCGGTGGCTTCCCAGGCGCGCAGGCGTTCGGTGGCGGAAAAGCCGTCGAGTACCGGCATCTCACAGTCCATCAGCACCAGGTCGTACTGCGTGGTCTTCATCGCCGCCAGGGCTTCCTCGCCGTTGCTGGCGGTGTCCGGCTGCAGGTTGAGCTTGCTCAGCATGCCGCGGATGACCTTGGTGGAGATGCTGTTGTCCTCGGCCACCAGGATGCGGAAATCGCTCGGCGGCGTCGCGGGCGCCGGTTCGCTGGTGGTTTGAAGATAGTTGCTCACGCCGCTGGGGCCGCGCCGCCCGAGTTCCTCGGCGAGGGTCGCCTTGAGGGTATAGCCCGCCACCGGTTTGGCGAGGATGCGCTTGATGCCGGCGTTGCGGGCGATGATCTTGCTCGGCGCGTTACTGATGCCGGTGAGCATGATCAGCAGGATGTCATGGTTGAGGTTGGGGTCTTCCTGGATCTTGGTCGCCAGTTGCATGCCGGTCATGCCGGGCATGTCCTGGTCCAGCAGGACCACATCGAAGTATTCGCGCAGGTGCGCCTTGGTGCGCAGCTGGGCCAGCGCTTCCTTGCCGGAGGAGACGGCGCTGACGCTCATGCCCCAGGCGCTGCACTGTTGCACCACCACCTTGCGGCAGGTCTGGTTGTCGTCCACCACCAGCAGGCGCGCGCCCTGCAGCGGGCTGTCGAGGTCGGCGTTGGGCTGCTGCAGTTGCTGCGGATCCAGCGGCAGGCTCAGCCAGAGCAGGTTGCCGGCGCCTTCGGCGCCATCGCCGCTTTCGATACCGAATTCGCCGGACATCAGGCGAACCAGCTGGCGCGCGATGATCAACCCGAGGCGGCTGCTCAGGCGGGTAGCGGAGAGGAAGTCGCGGCTGTGCAGCTCGGCGGTGAGCAGTGCCTGGCGGTCTTCGTCGTCCAGCGGGCGGCCGCTGTCCTGCACGGCGATGCGCAGGCGCGGGCGGTCCGGCGGACCGTCGAGCGCGACCACCAGCAGGATTTCGCCTTCGTCGGTCTGCTTGAAGGCATTGTCCAGCAGGCTCAGCACGGCCTGGCGCAGGCGTGTCGGGTCGCCGCTGACGATGCGCGGCACCTTCGGCTGGGTGAAGCTGATCAGCTCGACCCGCTGCTGTTCGGCCTTGGCGCGGAAGATCGCCAGGCAGTCCTCGATCAGCGCACCGAGGTCGAACTGCACTTCGTCCAGCTCGATCTGCCCGGACTCCAGCTTGGAGATGTCGAGGATCTCGTTGATCAGCGCCAGCAGCTCGTTGCCGGCGCTGTGGATGGTCTGCACGTAGTCGCGCTGCTTGGCCGACAGCGGGGTGCCGAGCAGCAGTTCGGTCATGCCCAGCACGCCGTTCATGGGGGTGCGGATCTCATGGCTGATCTTCGCCAGGAAGTCGCCCTTGGCCTTGAGCTCGGCGACGCTGGCGGCGCGCTGGCGGCTGGCGGCGAACTGCTCTTCCTGGAGTTTGCGCTGGCGCTCGGCGAGGGCGAGGCTGAGCAGGAAGCCGACCAGCGCGCTGAGTCCGAGCAGGCCGCTGCCCAGCCATTCGGCACGGGTCGGCAGGTAGCCCAGCAGCGAGGGCAGGCTCAGGCACCAGACCAGGACGAAGAGGCCCATGCCCACGGCGAACAGCCGCGCCGGCTGATAGGAGTGGGTCCAGTAGTAGAGCGCCACCGAGAGCATGCCCAGACTGACCAGGGTGATCAGGCCGTAGACCAGGTCGCTGATGGGGAGGGCGAGCAGCAGGTGGAGCGCGGTGCTCAGCGCCAGCAGGCCGGCGGTGCCACCCAGCAGCAGCCGCTTGAGCGGCAGGCGTGGGGTGAGGCCCCTGAAGAAGCTGGCGGTGTAGCCCAGGGCGCAGAACAGCGTCAGCACCAGGCTGAGCTGGGCGGTCAGGGGTTGCCAGGACTGGTGGGCGCCATACCAGGGACTCAGCAGGCCGAACAGGGTGAGGCAGGCCAGCAGCAGGCTCGCGTGCACGCCGGCCAGCCACAGGCCGCTGGGGACGCGGGTGTAGGCGAAACGCACGAGGTTGTAGACCAGCAGCATGGCGAGACAGCCGATCAGGATGCCGAAATGCAGCGGGCGTTGTTCGTTGTTCGGCTGGTTGGCGTCTTCGATGCTGATGTTCGGTCGCAGCGGCTGGCTGGAGGCCAGGCGCAGGTAAAGGTCGAGCGGTTCGGCGGCGTCGCGCAGCGGCAGGACCATATCGCTGCTCAGCAGCGGGCGTTGCAGCGGCGACAGGTTGCCGGCGCTCTTCTGCTCCAGCACATGCTGGCCGTGGACGATGAAGAGTTCGAAGCTGTCCAGGCTGGGGGCGAACAGGCGCAGTTGCCGAGGCGTTTCGCTGACGGGCAGGCGGTAGTGCAGCCAGGTGGCGCCGGGGCCGGCGGGGGCGTGCAGGTCGTTGATGTCGAGCGGGCTGAAGAGGGTGCTGTAGCGCGGGGAGAGGATGTCCTGCACTTGCAGGCGGGCGTCGCTGTCGTGGAGTTGCGACCAGCCGGGGTCCTGGCTTGCCGCGAAGGTCGGAGCACAGACCAGGGCGGCCAGCAGCAAGCTGACGAGGAGTCCTGTGGCAGTCCAGAGCCGGCGCACGGCGAAGTCCCTTCGGTAGTGAGTGGCCCGATTATAGCCAAGTGCGCAAAAGGCCGTAATCCACACGGGCACGCGGGGATGGGTTGCCGGAGACGTCACGATCGAACGCCTCCGGCAACCGGGCATCAGCCCTCGCCACGCTCGCGGGCAATGGCGCGGTAGCCGATGTCCTTGCGGTAGAAGCAGCCGTTCCAGCGGATCTTTTCCGCCAGGCGGTAGGCCTGTTCCTGGGCCGAGGACACGCTCGGGCCGATGGCGGTGGCGCACAGCACACGGCCGCCGCTGGTGACGACCTGGCCGTCCTTCAGCGCGGTACCGGCGTGGAACACCTTGCCGTCGAGCTGGGCGGCTGCGTCCAGGCCCTCGATGACATCACCCTTGGCGTAGTCGCCCGGGTAGCCGCCGGCGGCCAGCACGACGCCTACGGTGGGGCGCGGGTCCCAGGTGGCTTCCACCTTGTCCAGCGCCTTGGCCAGGGCGGCCTCGACCAGCAGGACCAGGGAGCTTTCCAGACGCACCATGATCGGCTGGGTTTCCGGGTCGCCGAAGCGGCAGTTGAACTCGATGACCTTCGGTGCGCCGCTCTTGTCGATCATCAGGCCGGCATACAGGAAGCCGGTGTAGACGTTGCCTTCCTCGGCCATGCCGCGCACGGTCGGGTAGATCACTTCGTCCATCACGCGCTGGTGCACGTCCGGGGTCACGACCGGAGCCGGGGAGTACGCGCCCATGCCGCCGGTGTTCGGGCCGGTGTCGGCGTCGCCGACGCGCTTGTGGTCCTGGCTGGTGGCCATGGGCAGTACGTTCTGGCCGTCGACCATGACGATGAAGCTGGCTTCCTCGCCGTCGAGGAACTCCTCGATCACTACGCGCGAACCTGCGTCACCGAAGGCGTTGCCGGCGAGCATGTCGCGCACGGCGTCCTCGGCTTCGGCCAGGGTCATGGCGACGATCACGCCCTTGCCCGCGGCCAGGCCGTCGGCCTTGATCACGATGGGCGCGCCTTTCTCCTTCAGGTAGGCCAGGGCCGGCTCGACTTCGGTGAAGTTCCGGTAGTCGGCGGTGGGAATCTTGTGACGCGCGAGGAAGTCCTTGGTGAAGGCCTTGGAGCCTTCCAGCTGCGCGGCGCCGGCGGTGGGGCCGAAGATGTCCAGGCCGCGGGAGCGGAACAGGTCGACCACGCCTTTCACCAGCGGCGCCTCGGGGCCGACGATGGTCAGCTGCACGTTCTTCGCGGCGAAGTCGGCCAGCTCTTCCAGGGCCAGCACGTCGATGGCGACGTTCTCGCACTTGGCTTCGGTGGCGGTGCCGGCGTTGCCCGGCGCGACGAAGACCTTCTGCACGCGCGAATCCTGCGCGACCTTCCAGGCCAGCGCGTGCTCGCGACCGCCGCTGCCGATGATGAGTACGTTCATTGGGGCTCTCCTTCGGAGAGAGCGGCAAGCGTCAAGCAACAAGCCGCAAGCGGAGCAGGGCTCTGGCTTGCGGCTTGCGGCTCGCGGCTCGCGGCTCGCTAATTAGTGACGGAAATGACGCATGCCGGTGAACACCATCGCGATACCGGCCTCGTCGGCGGCTGCGATCACTTCGTTGTCGCGCATCGAACCACCCGGCTGGATCACCGCGGTGATGCCGGCCTTGGCGGCGTTGTCGATGCCGTCGCGGAACGGGAAGAAGGCGTCGGAAGCCATGACCGCGCCCTTCACTTCCAGGCCGGCGTGCTCGGCCTTGATGGCGGCGATGCGGGCGGAGTTCACTCGGCTCATCTGGCCGGCGCCGACACCGACGGTCTGGCGGTTCTTGGCGTAGACGATGGCGTTGGACTTGACGAACTTGGCGACTTTCCAGGCGAAGATCAGGTCGTGGATTTCCTGCTCGCTCGGGGCGCGCTGGGTGACGATCTTCAGGTCGTCCGCGGTGATCATGCCGATGTCGCGGCTCTGCACCAGCAGGCCGCCGTTGACGCGCTTGAAGTCCCAGCCGGCAGGACGCTCGGCCGGCCACTCGCCGCATTCCAGCAGGCGCACGTTGGCCTTGGCGGCGACGACGGCGCGGGCGGCTTCGGAAACTTTCGGGGCGATGATGACTTCGACGAACTGGCGCTCGACGATGGCCTGGGCGGTCTCGCCGTCCAGCTCGCGGTTGAAGGCGATGATGCCGCCGAAGGCCGACTCGGTATCGGTGGCGTAGGCCAGGTCATAGGCCTTGCGGATGCCGCCTTCGTTTTCCGGAACCACGGCCACGCCGCACGGGTTGGCGTGCTTGACGATGACGCAGGCCGGCTTGACGAAGCTCTTCACGCACTCCAGCGCGGCGTCGGTGTCGGCCACGTTGTTGAACGACAGTTCCTTGCCCTGCAGCTGGACGGCGGTGGAGACACTGGCCTCGCCGCCCTCGACGTAGAACGCCGCACTCTGGTGCGGGTTCTCGCCGTAGCGCATGTCCTGGGCCTTGATGAACTGGCTGTTGAAGGTGCGCGGGAACTGCAGGCGGTTCTCGGTGGACAGGGTCTCGGCGTTCTGGTCGATGGTGCCCAGGTAGTTGGCGATCATGCCGTCGTAGGCGGCGGTGTGCTCGAACGCCTTGAGGGCCAGGTTGAAGCGCTGGGCGTAGGTCAGGCCGCCGTCCTTCAGGGCCGCGATGACGCCTTCGTAGTCGCCGGAGTTGACCACGATGGCGACGTCCTTGTGGTTCTTCGCTGCGCTGCGGACCATGGTCGGGCCGCCGATGTCGATGTTCTCGATGGCGTCAGGCAGGGTGCAGCCGGGCTTGGCCACGGTGGCGGCGAAGGGGTAGAGGTTGACCGCGACCAGGTCGATCGGCTTGATGCCGTGCTCCTGCATCACCGCGCCGTCGATGTCGCGACGGCCGAGGATGCCGCCGTGGACTTTCGGGTGCAGGGTCTTCACGCGGCCGTCCATCATCTCCGGGAAGCCGGTGTAGTCGGCCACTTCCACGGCGGCGATGCCGTTGTCCTTGAGCAGCTTGTAGGTGCCGCCGGTGGAGAGGATCTCCACGCCGAGGGCAACCAGCTCACGGGCGAAGTCGACGACGCCGGTCTTGTCGGAAACGCTGATCAGCGCACGGCGGATGGGCAGGCGGGTGGTTTGGTCGGTCATAACGGCTTCCACAAAGGCTTCGGGCTTTTCGCGTGTCAGGCGCGGGCCCGGCCGACCGGTCGGTCGCGGGCCCGCGCCTGCCACCTGTCAGAGAAGGTCGTACTGCTTGAGTTTCTTGCGCAGGGTCCCGCGGTTCAGGCCCAGCAGTTCGGAGGCTTTGGTCTGGTTCCCCTTCACGTAGTTCATGACGGTTTCCAGCAGCGGCGCTTCGACTTCGCAAAGCACCATGTTGTACACGTCCGTGACCGGCTGCCCTTCGAGATGGGCGAAATAGTTGTGCAGGGCCTTTTCCACGCTGTCGCGGAGGGTCTGGCCCTCCTGCGTCGGAGTGGTCAGGTGCTGCTTAAGGTTGGTGTTGTCGCTCACGGGTGTCATTCCACTCACTAATGTCTCGGTCATCGTTGTCATGCGGCCACCCCTTCTCCGTTATTGTGGCGCTCGGCGAAGAACTGCCTGACGCTGGCGCTCTGTGCATCCGTGTCCTGCAAACGATTGAACAGGGTGCGGAACTCCGCCGCACCCGGCAGGGTGGCGAGGTACCAGCCCACGTGCTTGCGGGCAATTCGCACACCCATGTCTTCCCCATAAAACGCATGCAATGCAGCGAGGTGTTCGAGCAGGATGCTCTCCACTTCGTGCAGACTCGGCGCCGGCAATGTTTCGCCGGTGCCCAGGTAATGATCGATCTCGCGGAAGATCCAGGGCCTGCCCTGGGCGGCGCGTCCGATCAGCAGGGCGTCCACCCCGGTCAGCTCGAGCACCTGCCGTGCCTTCTGCGGCGAATCGATATCACCGTTGGCGAAGACCGGAATGGAAACCGCCTGCTTGATCGCCGCGATGGTTTCGTACTCCGCTTCGCCGGTGTAGAGGTCGGCGCGGGTCCTGCCGTGCACCGCCAGCGCCTGGATGCCCGACTGCTCGGCGATCCGCGCCACCGTCACACCGTTCTTGTTCGACCGGTCCCAGCCGGTGCGAATCTTCAGGGTGACGGGCACCTCTACCGCCGCGACCACCGCCTCGAGGATGTCGGCCACCAGCCGTTCATCCTTCATCAGCGCGGAGCCCGCGGCCTTGTTGCACACCTTCTTCGCCGGACAGCCCATGTTGATGTCGATGATCTGGGCACCGAGCTCCACGTTGCAGCGTGCGGCTTCCGCGAGCATCTGCGGGTCGCCGCCGGCGATCTGCACCGAACGCGGCTGATCCTCGTTGTCGTGCTGCAGGCGCAGGCGCGACTTGCGGCTATTCCACAGGCGGACGTCGCTGGTGACCATTTCCGAGACCACCATGCCGGCGCCGAGGCGGCGGCACAGCTGGCGGAACGGACGATCGGTAACGCCGGCCATCGGGGCCAGGATCAGTCTGTTGGGCAGTGTGTAGGAGCCGATGCGTACCACCGACCTGAGTTCCATGGTTAATGGGGCGGGAACACCGATGCGCCGCGCGCTGTAAGACTCGCGGGAGCGTTTCGGGGCCTGCCACCGGTGCTAGCAAAAAAGGGAGGGCATGATACCCGCTCTCGATGACCGGATAAAGGCGAATTTGGATAAATTCTGAACAGCTCGCGGCTTATCACCCAAGGTAGGAAGACGAGCGGAACTGGCGCTGGGCGGCCTTCTGGGCTACCCGCCGGATCACTCCGGCGAGTGGAAGCTCAGACTGTAGTTCACGGCCTTCGGACCCGGATCGAGGATGTCCAGGGAGATGTGGATCGGCGTCTGCGGCGGCATTTCGCTTTGCCCGGCCAGCTCGCCCGAGAGGTATTCGCTGGGCTTGAAGCGGCGGCTGGCGATCAGCTGGCCGTTCAGGTCGGCGAAGCGCATTTCCAGCAGCGGGAAGGGCTGGGAGAAGTTCGCGCGGTTGTAGATGATCGCGTCGACCACCAGGGCGCCGCTGAAGTCCGGATGGCTGCGCACCACCAGGTTGCTGCTGCGGATCTGTTCCACGTCCACCTTGGAGGGCAGGGTGCAGCCCAGTTCCGGGCAGGCCTGGGCGAACCAGGGGCGGTACTGGTCCTGGCGCGCCAGTTCCTCGAAGTGGTAGGCGATGTACTGCCCGGCGAGGGCGGCCAGCGCGAGCAGGATCAGCAGCAGCCAGAACAGGTTGCGGCCCCAGCGGCGCTTGGGTTTCTGCCAGTCCAGTTGCAGCGGTTCGTCGCTCAGGTCGTGCAGGCCGTCGTTGCGCAGCGCGGGTTCGGCGCGGCGACTGCCGGTCCGTGTGTCGACGGCGGGTTCGTCGTCGTGATCGTCCTCGGCGTGCTCGGGCTCATCGTCGTCGCGGCGGGCGCTGAAGGTGGGCAGCTTTTCCTCGTCGTCTTCGGCGCTGAGCGGAGCCGGTTCGATCCGCGGCTCTTCGTCCGGTTCTTCCTCGGGCTCTTCCTCGGGTTCCTTGTCGGCCACGAGGCGAGCGCTGGGGGCGGGCTCTTCCGGCTCATCGGCCGGCAGTTGTCCGAGGTCGGGTTCCTGGCGGGCGGCGCGATTGCCGGCAGGCTGTTCCGACTGCAGCAGGGCTTCGGCCCAGCGCTCGTCGTGCGGGTCGCGCTTCTCTTCCTGCCTGATCTGCAGGGCCTCGCTGGGGGCGGGCGCGCGATCGATGCTGAGGAATTCCTGGGATAGCTCGAACTCGTCCAGCTTGGCCAGCTCTTCGTCGAGGTTGAGGCTGTCCAGGTCCAGGTCGTCGTGGATCCACAGCGTTTCGTCCTGCTTCGCCGGCGCGGTTTCGGCCTTGGCCGGCTCGCCGGATGCGGCTACTGCAGCGGCCGGGACCGATACTGCTGGAGCTGGAGCTGGAGCTGGAGCTGGAGCTGGAGCTGGAGCTGGAGCTGGAGCTGGAGCTGTTTCGGGGCGGGGCTCCGGCAGGATGGCCGGTTTGGCTTCCACCTTGGGCTCGGGGACGGCGGGCTTCTCCGCGACGTCGCTGGAGTGCCGCGCCGCATGAGGTGCCAGCGGCCAGCCGAGGGTAGCCGTGCCGGGGGCGGGCGACGGCTTCGGCATTTCCGGGGCGACGGTGGCAGCGGCCGGCGTGGGGGCGGGGGGCGCGACGGTCGGCGCGGCCGGCTCCTCCACGGGGTTCGCTGCCGCTACGGGCGCCGGCTCCGGCTTCGCGGGCGCGGCCGGTGGCGGAACCACGGTGGTCAGGGTCGGCGCCGCCATCGGCTCGTCCAGCATGTTCTGCGGGGCGTTGAATACCTTCAGGCAGGTTCCACAGCGCACGTTACCGCTGGCCGCGCCCAATTGCGCCGAGTTGACGCGGAAGCGGGTCTGGCAATGGGGGCACTGTGTGATGAAGCTGTCGCTCATGCGGCGGTCCGGCGGAAAAACAAACGATTAGTCTAACCCAAGCCCCTTGCAGCGGGCAGTCAGCGGCGGCGACCCGTAATGCGGATCCAGCCTTCCTGCTCGGCGGTCGGGTCGAGGTCGAAGGCGCCGGCATAGGCCGCGCGCACTTCCTCGGCCTGCTCGGCGAGGATGCCCGAGAGGGCCAGGCGGCCACCGGACTTGACCAGTCCGGTGAGCTGCTCTGCCAATGTGACCAGCGGACCGGCCAGAATGTTCGCTACCAGGACGTCCGCTGGCTCCTTTGGCAGATCAGCGGGCAGGTAGACGGGGAATTTGGCCGGGTCGATGCCGTTGCGCGAGGCGTTGTCGCGGGAGGCTTCCAGCGCCTGCGGGTCGATGTCGGTGCCGGCGGCGCGCTCGGCGCCCAGCAGCAGCGCGGCAATGGCGAGGATGCCTGAGCCGCAGCCGAAGTCCAGCACGTACTGGCCGGCCAGCTCCTGGCTGTCCAGCCACTGCAGGCAGAGCGAGGTGGTCGGGTGGGTGCCGGTGCCGAAAGCCAGGCCCGGATCGAGCAGCAGGTTCACCGCGTCCGGTTCCGGGGCGTCGTGCCAGCTGGGGACGATCCACAGGCGGCGGCCGAAACGCATCGGCTTGAAGTTGTCCATCCAGCTGCGTTCCCAGTCCTGGTCCTCGATGCGCTCGATCTGGTGCTGCGGCAGCTCGCCGCCGGTCAGCAGGGACAGGTGGGCGACCAGCGCGGTCTCGTCGGTGTCGGCCTCGAACAGCGCGAGCAGATGGGTGTGGCTCCACAGCGGGGTGGTGCCCAGGTCCGGCTCGAAGATCGGCTGGTCTTCGGCGTCCATGAAGGTCACCGATACGGCGCCGACTTCCAGCAGCGCATCTTCATAGGTTTCCGCCTGTTCCGGGGTGATGGCGAGTCGGACTTGAAGCCAGGGCATGGGGCGGTACCTCGATGGTGCTGGAAAGACAGCGGGCCGCCTGGGCGGCCCGCAGATAAAGGCGGCAAGCTTACTGCACGGCACCTTGCCATGCCAGCTCGCAGGGGCCGCAAAGCACAAGGGCCGCCCGGAGGCAGCCCTTGTGGTGGAGCGCGGCGGAGCGGGACACGCTTAGTGCTTGTCCATGCCCAGCTTCTTCTCCAGGTAGTGGATGTTCACGCCACCCTTGCAGAACTCCTTGTCGCGGACCAGATCCTTGTGCAGCTCGGTATTGGTCTTGATGCCATCGACGATCAGCTCGTCCAGGGCATTGCGCATGCGCGCCAGGGCTTCATCGCGGTCCTTGCCGTAGGCGATGATCTTGCCCACCAGCGAGTCGTAGTTCGGCGGTACGGCGTAGCCGCTGTACAGGTGCGAATCCACACGCACGCCGTTGCCGCCCGGTGCGTGGAAGTGCTTCACCTTGCCGGGGCTGGGCATGAAGGTCTTCGGGTCTTCGGCGTTGATCCGGCATTCCAGCGCATGGCCACGGATGACCACGTCTTCCTGCTTGATCGACAGCTTGTTGCCCGAGGCGATGCTGAGCATCTCCTTGACGATGTCGATACCGGTGACCATCTCCGACACCGGATGCTCCACCTGGACGCGGGTGTTCATCTCGATGAAGTAGAAGCGGCCGTTCTCGTAGAGGAACTCGAAGGTGCCGGCGCCACGGTAGCCGATTTCCACGCAGGCCTGGACGCAGCGGGCCAGCACTTCGGCGCGAGCCTGCTCGTCGATGCCCGGGGCTGGGGCTTCTTCCAGCACCTTCTGGTGACGGCGCTGCAGGGAACAGTCGCGGTCGCCCAGGTGGATGGCGTTGCCCTGGCCGTCGGAGAGCACCTGGACTTCCACGTGACGCGGGTTGGTCAGGAACTTCTCCAGGTAGACCATCGAGTTGCCGAAGGCCGCGCCCGCTTCGGTGCGGGTCAGCTTGGCGGACTTGATCAGGTCTTCCTCGTTGTGCACCACGCGCATGCCGCGACCACCACCGCCACCGGCGGCCTTGATGATCACCGGGTAGCCAACCTCGCGGGCGATGGCCAGCGCGGTTTCTTCGTCTTCCGGCAGCGGGCCGTCGGAGCCCGGTACGGTCGGAACGCCGGCTTTCTTCATGGCATCCTTGGCGGACACCTTGTCACCCATCAGGCGGATGACGTCGGCGCTCGGGCCGATGAAGGTGAAGCCCGAGCGCTCGACCTGCTCGGCGAAGTCGGCGTTCTCGGCGAGGAAGCCGTAGCCGGGGTGGATGCCCACGGCGCCGGTGACCTCGGCCGCGGCGATGATCGCCGGGATGTGCAGGTAGGACTGCGCAGCCGGGGCCGGACCGATGCAGACCGCTTCGTCGGCCAGCGACAGGTGCATCAGCTCGCGGTCGGCGGTCGAATGCACGGCCACCGTCTTGATGCCCAGCTCCTTGCACGCGCGCAGGATGCGCAGCGCGATTTCGCCGCGGTTGGCGATCAGTACTTTTTCCAACATCGCAGGTTCCCCGCGGCTTAGACGATGGTGAACAGGGGCTGGTCGAACTCGACCGGCTGGCCGTTCTCCACGAGGATCTGACCGATCACGCCGCTGGTCTCAGCCTCGATGTGGTTCATCATCTTCATGGCTTCGACGATGCACAGAATGTCGCCTTTCTTCACGCTCTGGCCGACTTCGACGAAGTTGGCGGAAGTCGGCGAGGCTGCGCGGTAGAAGGTGCCGACCATCGGCGAGCGCACGGCGTTGCCGTTGAGCGCCTGTGCAGCCGGAGCGGCTTCGGCAGCCGGGGCGGGAACGGCGGCAGCGGCCGGAGCGGCTGCGGCAGGAGCCGGAGCGTAGGTCGGGGCGGCGGCGTAGATCGGGGCCGCAGCGGTCTTGCTGTGGCGGCTGATGCGTACGGACTCTTCGCCCTCTTTGATTTCCAGCTCGTCGATGCCGGATTCTTCGAGCAGTTCGATCAGTTTCTTGACTTTACGGATGTCCATCAGTGTTCGCACTCCCAGGTGAGGTCACGGGCGTTCAAGTTGTTCAAGGGCGGATTCCAGGGCCAGGCGGTAGCCTGTGGCTCCCAGACCGCAGATCACCCCTACCGCCACGTCGGAGAAGTAGGAGTGATGCCGGAAAGGTTCACGTTTGTGCACGTTGGAAAGGTGCACTTCGATGAATGGGATGCTCACAGCGAGCAATGCGTCACGTAGGGCGACACTTGTATGCGTGAACGCGGCCGGATTGATGAGGATGAAGTCCACGCCTTCGTTGCGCGCGGCATGGATCCGGTCGATCAGTTCGTACTCGGCGTTGCTCTGCAGGTGCATCAGGTGGTGGCCGGCCTCGCGGGCGCGGCGCTCCAGGTCCTGGTTGATCTGCTCGAGGGTGACGGAGCCGTACTTGTCGGGCTCGCGGGTGCCCAGCAGGTTGAGGTTGGGCCCGTGCAGTACCAGTAAGGTCGCCATCTGGATGCTCTTGTCCTTCTCTTAGGCGGAAAAAGATAGGGCGGGACTATGCCGGAAAGCCGGCGTGACTGTCCAGTCATGCAGGTTTTGCCGTAGATGTCGGCATGTTGCCAGCCGATTACGGCAAAACCATTGCAGCGGTATGAGTGGGGCGGGCGTTTTCAGCCGCGCGAAGAGGCCTGGCGCAGACGTTCGGCGAGGGTCGCGGCATCCGTCTCGCCGATGATGCGCAGATCGCTCCATTCGTCGCCTTTTGCCGAGAAGAACAGCATGGCCGGCGGGCCGAACAGGTTGAAGCGGTCGAGCAGGGCGCGCTGTTCCTCGGTACTGGCGGTCATGTCGAAGCGCAGCAGGACGAAACCGGGCAGTTGCGCCTGGACTTCCGGGGTCGGCAGCACCTGGCGTTCGATGATCTTGCAGCTGATGCACCAGTCGGCGTACCAGTCCAGCAGCACCGGGCGACCGGCGGCCTGGGCGCTGGCCAGGGCGGCATCGAGCTGGGCGGGGGTGGTGATGTTCTGCCAGTCGCCCGGGGTGGAAGTCGGCGGGCCGGCATGCAGACCCGGCGTGCTGCGCCCCAGCGGGTGCATCGGGTCGGACTCGCCGCGCAGGGCGCCGGTCCAGGCGACCACCGCATAGACCAGCAACATCAGGCCGAGCAGTTGGCCGGCGCGTTGCAGCGGCTTCTTCGGACCCAGTTCCAGGGTGCCCATGGCGATGGCGACGCCGCCGGCCAGGGTGCCCCAGAGGGTCAGCGCCACAGGACCTGAAACCAGGCGTTCGAGCATCCAGATGGCCACCGCCAGCAGCATCACGCCGAAGATGTTGCGCACGCCGTTCATCCAGGCGCCGCTCTTGGGCAGCAAGGCCCCGCCGCCGACGGCGAAGATCACCAGTGGCGTGCCCATGCCCAGGCCCAGGGAGAACAGCAGCAGTCCGCCGCCCACCGCATCGCCGGTGCTGCTGATATAGAGCAGCAGGCCGGCCAGCGGAGCGGTGACGCAGGGCGACACCAGCAGGCTGGAAAGCACGCCCAGGGTGGCAGCGCCGGCGATGGAGCCGCCGCGGGTATTGTTGGCCATGTTGTCCAGGCGTTCACGCAGGAAGCCCGGCAGGCGCAGTTCGAACACGCCGAACATGGCGATGGCGAAGACCACGAAGAAGGCCGCGAAAGGCACCAGCACCCAGGGCGATTGCAGCATCGCCTGCAGGTTGAGCTTGGCGCCGAACAGGCCCATCAGGGTGCCGAGCACCGCGTAGCAGGCGGCCATCGGCAGCACGTAGGCCAGCGACAGCGCCAGTCCGCGCGCGCCGCCCGGACGGCCGCGTAGGACCACGCCGGAAAGGATCGGCAGCATCGGCAGCACGCAGGGGGTGAAGGTCAGCGCCAGGCCCAGCAGGAAGAAGATCACCAGGGCGCGGCCGAGCTTCTTGATCTTGCCCGGCTCGTGGTCGCCCAGCAGGCTGGCCAGAGGATTGTCGCTGGTGGCGGCCTTGGCGGCGCTGCCACTGGCGGAGGCGGCGGCCGCGGTGACCACGCTGGCGGCCTGGCCGTCGGCGATCTGCAGGCGGGTGGTTTCCGGCGCGTAGCACAGGCCCTTGTCGGCGCAGCCCTGGTAGCTCACCACCAGGGTGAAGGGCTTGTGCTGCGGGTTGTTCAGCGGCACATCGAGGTCGGTGATGGCGTAATAGACGACGGTGTCGCCGAAGTAGTCGTCATGGTGCTGCTTGCCCGGCGGCAGCTTCACCTCGCCCACGGTCACGCCGCTGTCGGCCGGCTCGACCTTGAAGCCGAAGCGGTGCTGGTAGAGGTAGTAACCGTCGGCATTGATGAAGCGCAGCTTCACCTGCTGGCTGTCGCTGTCCTCGACGCTCAGGCGGAAGGCCTCGGCCACCGGCAGGAAATCGCCCTTGGCGGGTTGCCCGACGGCGAAGCCGCCCTTGTCGGCGGGTTTGTCGAACAGGCCGGCGGAAGCGGGCAGGGCAACGAGGAGCAGGAGCAGGGTGAGCAGGCGGCGCATGGACATCTCACGGACTACGTAAGTGGCGGGCATGATAGCGGAAAGCTTCCGGCGCGGCCCGTGACGCCGCCGGATGAGCTGTGACAAGAGATGAGCGGGCGCCTGGACTCCGCCGCCGGGCGGGGGTTCGCTCGTCTGCTGCGTCAATCGGACGCGGGCTGGCCGAAGGCGTCCAGCAGGTCGCTGGCGAACGCCTGCTCCGCATCACCGGGGTGACGGCCGCGGTGGCGGGTCAGGCTGAAGGCCACGTCGAAGCCCAGCTCGCCGGGCAGCAGCTCGCGCAGTCGGCCCCGCTCCAGCCAGGGCGCGGCGATGTGTCTGGGCAGGTAGCCGACGTGCGCGCCGGAGAGGATGAAGGCCAGGCTGCCGTCCACCTGCTCGCTGCGTGCGCTGCTGCGGCGGGTTTGCAGCGGCTCGTCGGCGGCGATGAAGCGATAGGGGTGGTGCACCTCGTCGGCGTTGGCCAGGGCCGCGCGGCTGACCGCCGGATCATCGAAGGTCGGATGGCCGAGCCCGCAATACAGGCCTTGGGGTTCGCTGAATAGAGGCACGTGCTCCAGCGCCGCCTGGGTGCCAGCGAAATAGCCGATGGCCAGGTGCAGGCGGTCCTGCAGCAGCAGGCGCTCCAGCTCGGCGGGTGTGGTGGTCACCAGTTCCAGCGTCACCGCCTCGTTGCGTCGGCGGAAGCGCCGCACCGCCTCGGACAGCTGCGCCAGCACCCGCTCGTCGAGGGCCTCGGACAGGCCTAGGCGCACTTCGCCGAGCAGCTTGTCGGCGACCCCGCGGGCCTCATGGCGAAAACCTTCGATGGCGATGAATAGCCGGCGAGTCGCCTGCAGCAAGTGCTCGCCCTTGGGCGTCAGGCGGAAACCGCCCTTGCCGCGCTCGCACAGGCGATAGCCCAGGCGCGTCTCCAGCTTGGCCATCTGGATGCTGATGCTCGGCTGGCTCAGCCCCAGCTCGCCTTGCGCCGCGCTGAAGCCGCCGCACTCGACCACGGTGACGAACAGGCGCAGCAGTTGCAGGTCGAGGTCGCGCAGTTGGCTGAGCATCGGCTGGTCCCAATCATTGGCTTTGGATAATGCCAAAGTAATTAACTTTGTATTTTTGCAAAGTAAAGCCCCCGGCATGCTCGCCCCATAACCACAACAAAGCCGAGGCGATGATCATGCGTGCGTTCTACCGGGCAGCTCTGGCGGCCCCCCTTGCGGCGTTGCTCGCGGCCATGCCCCTGCAGGCGCAGGAGCGGGTGCTCAACCTGTACAACTGGGCGGACTATGTCGGCGCCGATGCGCTCAAGCGCTTCCAGGCCGAGACCGGCATCCGCGTGAAGTACGACACCTTCGACAGCGCCGAGGTCCTCGACAGCAAGTTGATGACCGGCGCCAGCGGCTACGACGTGGTATTTCCCGCCAGCAGCGGCCTGGCCCGGGCCATCCAGGCGAAAGCCGTGCAGCCGGTGGACGACGCGCAACTGAAGAACTTCGCCAACCTCGACCCGGAACTGCTGGCCAAGCTCGCGGCCATCGATCCGGGCAACCGTTTCGGCGTGCCCTATACCTGGGGCACCGTGGGCCTGGCGATCAACAAGGAAGCGGTGCTCAAACGCATTCCCGACGCCGCGCTGGATAGCCTCGACCTGCTGTTCAAGCCCGAGTACGCCAGCCGCCTGGCGGACTGCGGCATCTCGCTGATCGATTCGCCCCAGGAAGTCATCAGCGTCGCGCTGAATTACCTGGGCAAGCCGCCCTACAGCACCGACCCGGCCGACCTCGCCCAGGTCCGCGAGCTGCTGGCCAGGCTGCAGCCCAATGTGCGCTACGTCGCCAGCGGCAAGCACATCAATGACCTGGCCAACGGCACCCTCTGCGTTGCCCTGACCTATACCGGCGATGCGCTGATGGGGGCCGCGCAGGCGAAGCAGGCGAACAAGCCGTTCGAGGTGATCTACCGGATTCCCAGGGAAGGCACGCTGATCTGGTTCGACACCATGGCCATCCCGGCGGACGCGCCGCACCCGCAGGAGGCGCGGGCCTTCATCGATTTCATGCTGCGCCCCGAGTCCATCGCCGAGCTGACCAACACCCTGTACTTCGCCAACGCCAACCAGAAGGCCACGCCGCTGCTCTCCGCCGAGGTGGCGGGCGATCCGGACATCTACCCGCCGGCGGCCATGCGGCAGAAATTGTTCGGCGAACAACTGCTGACCCTGAAGCAGCAGCGCGAGCGCACCCGGCTGTGGTCGGCGTTCCGCACGCGCACCTGACGAACATTGCAATACGTGCGCTTTCGTAGGGCGCATAACGCGCCAGCGTTATCCGCCGCCTAGAGGCCGGCGCATAACCTGTTCCAGGTTATGCGCCCTACGGAAGTGACCGTTCCCAGCAAGCGTGATCAACCGATAACAACGACGAGGACGCCATGGATCAAGCCCACGACAACGACCAGGCCATCACCCGCGACAGCCTTTATGGCACCGCTGCCGAATCCACCTACGCCGGCATCACCAGCTTCATGCGCCGCCGCTACAGCCGCGACCTGCGCGGCGTCGACCTGGTCGTGAGCGGCGTGCCCTTCGATACCGCCACCACCAACCGCCCCGGCAGCCGCTTCGGACCGCGCGCGATCCGCGCCGCCTCGGTACAGATGGCCTGGGCCCGGCACTTCCCCTGGGAGTTCGACCCCTTCGACCACCTGGCGGTGATCGACTACGGCGACTGCTCCTTCGATCACGGCGTGCCGCAGGAAACCCCGGAAGTCATCGAGGGCCACGCCGCGCGCATCCTCGATGCCGGCTGCGCGCTGCTGACCCTGGGTGGCGACCACTTCATCAGCTATCCGTTGCTCAAGGCCCACGCGAAGAAGCACGGCCCGCTGTCGCTGATCCACTTCGACGCCCACAGCGACACCTGGCCGGACGAGGACTGCCAGCGCATCGACCACGGCACCATGTTCTACCACGCCGCCCGCGAAGGGCTGGTGGACCCGTCGCGCTCGGTGCAGGTCGGCCTGCGCACCACCAACGACGACGTGATGGGTTTCCAGGTGCTGGATGCCCGCGAGGTGCACCGCACAACGCCGCAGGCCATCGCCGAACGCATCCGCGCGCGGGTGGGGGACAACCCGGTGTACCTGACCTTCGACATCGACTGCCTCGACCCGGCCTTCGCCCCCGGCACCGGCACGCCGGTGTGCGGCGGGCTGAGCTCGCACCAGGCGCTGGAAATCCTCCGTGCGTTGCGGGGAATCAACCTGGTGGGGATGGACGTGGTGGAAGTGGCGCCGCCCTACGACAACGCCGAGATCACCGCCCTGGCCGGCGCGACCCTGGCGATGGAGATGGTTTGCCTGTACGCGGCGCGGCACAAGCTGGGCGAGCGCTGATAGCTCGCTCCTGCAATCACGGGGAGACTCGGACGTAGGATGGCGTGGAGCGAAGCGATACCCATCGGTTTCGCTCACAGCATGGGTATCGCCTAGGCTCCACTCATCCTACGACGAGCCTGCGCGAACTCACACCCGGAACGCCCGCACGGCGGTGTGCAAGGCGCCGCCCAGCTCCTGCAACTGCTCGCCCTGGCTGCGGCCCTGGCCGATCAGGCGCAGGTTCTGGCTGCCCAGTTCGTGGATGCGCTCGCTGTGGGAGCGGATCTCGCTGACCGCGCCGCTCTGCTGCGCGGAGCTTTCGGCGATGCGTTCGGCCATGCTGGCGATGGTGCGGATGGCGCCGACCACTTCGTCCAGCGCGCATTCGGCGGCGCCGGCCTGGTTGGCGGTGACTTCCGCGTGTTCGACCTGGCTGCGCATCGCCTCCACCGACTCTCGTGCGGCCTGTTGCAGGCGTTCGGTGAGCTGCTGGATTTCCTCGGTGGCGCCGGCGGTGCGCAGGGCCAGCGAGCGCACTTCCTCGGCCACCACGGCAAAGCCACGGCCTTGTTCGCCGGCACGCGCCGCCTCGATGGCGGCGTTGAGGGCGAGCAGGTTGGTCTGTTCGGCGATGGAGCGGATCACCCCCAGCACGTTGCCGATGGTGGCCGATTCCTCGGCCAGGTTCTCGATGGCCTGGGCGCTGCTCTGTACCTCGTCGACCAGCGTGCGCATACCGGCGAGGCTATTGCCGATCACCCGTTGCCCCTGTTCCACCGCCATGCCGGCGGCCTGGCTGGCCGAGGCCGCCTGGCTGGCGTCGCCGGCGACCTGCTGGATCGCCGCTTCCATGTGGCCCAGCGCATCGCGGATTTCCCCGGTGTCGCTGGCCTGGCGCTCGGCGCCGGCGTGCAGGCCGCCGCTGAGCTCGGCCAGGGCGCGGCTGCTGCCGGCCACTTCCTCGGCGCGCTGGTGGATGGTGCCGACCAGGGTGCCGAGGAAGTCGCGCAGACGGTTCAGCGACTCCTGCAGCTCGATCAGGTCGCGGGTACGGGTGGCCAGGGCGATGGGGTTGTTGAAGTCGCCACGGGCCCAGGTCGACAGCGCCGGCACCAGTTGACCGAGTACGCGCGCCAGGCGACGTTGCAGCGTATCGATGAGCAGCGCGGTGGCGAGGATCAGGGCGATCAGCGCGCCCTGGATGAGGCGCACCTGCGCCTGGATCTTCGAGCGCTCCTCGCGCACCTGCGGCTCCAGCGTCGCCAGGGCCTGCTGCACGGCGCCCAGGCGCTGGGCCGTGGCGCTGGCCAGCTGCTGGCGCTGGGCGATCAGTTGGCGGGTGCGATCCAGTTCGTCGGGGTAGCGGCGCAGTACGCCAGCCAGGTCGCGCTTGAGGCCGACGCCACGGTCCTCGCTCTGCTGCTCGGCGGCGGGCTGGGAGTCCAGGCCCATCATCGCGGCGAAGTCGTCGGAGGCCGAGGCCTGCTGTTGCAGGACGCCGAGCAGGGGCAGGGCGTCGATGCGCCCGGCCAGCTGGCGCAGGCTGTCGAGTTCGCGCTGGATGTCCTCGGCCAGTGCCGGGTTGCCGCTTTCCACCAGCTTGGCGCGGGCGTGGGCCAGACGGGTCAGGTGCAGGCCGGCCTGCAGCAGTGGCGCGCGGTACTCGGCGGCGGCGGGGTTCTGGCTGGCGTCGGCGTAGGCGCCGAGCTGGTCCAGGGCGGCCAGCAGGTCACGCTCGGCCTGCAGCAGCAAACCCTGCGGGTCACCCGCCAGCTTGCCGGCGGCGAGCAGCTGGTTGCCGCTGAACTGGCGCAGCTCGTCGAGGCTCGCGCCCAGCAACTGTCCCAGGCTCTCCGGCAACTGCGGAAGCTCCGTGGCCAGTTCGTCCAGCGCCTGCTGGGCGGCCTTCTGCTTGAGTGCGTCACCGCTGCCCAGGTACGCCTGGATATTCTGCGCCACCTTGCGCTCGAAGCCCTGGGAGAGTTCCAGGTAACGGTCCATCAAGGTGAACGGGCGCTCCAGCGCGCGCTGCGACCACCACAGGGTGGCGCCCAGCGCGAGGCATACGAGCAGGAGCAGGAAGGTGTTGAGGTTGGTCAGCAGCTTGAGGCGCATGGCAGGTCTCGACCGACAGCGAAGAACGGCGAGCCCTGACCCTATTGCAGTTTCGTTACTGGCTGATGACAAGGTGCCAGTGTCTGGTCGGAAAATCGCGCGGCAGAGCGCGCGAACACCTCAGTCGAATACTTCCACCCGATTGCGCCCGCCATGCTTGGCCCGGTACAGCGCCTCGTCGGCCTGCTTGGCCAGGGTCTTGATGTCCATTGCCTCGTCCAGCTCGGCGATGCCGCAACTGAAGGTACAGGTGAGATCGCCGGGTTGCGCGGGGTAGCGGATCTCGGCGAATCGCTGGCGGATTTCTTCCAGCACCCGGCGCGCCGTGTCGGCGTCGGTATCGGGCAGCACCACGGCGAATTCCTCGCCGCCGTAACGGCCGATGTGGTCGGTCTTGCGCAGGCGCTGCTTGAGGAATAGCGCCAGGCTCTTGATCACCCGGTCGCCCATGGGATGGCCGAAGGTGTCGTTGACCCGCTTGAAGTGGTCGATGTCGAGCATCGCGAAGGTCAGCGGCCGGCCCTCGCGGCGCGCGCGGAAGCGGGCGTCGTCGAGCAGTTGCAGGGTATGGGTGTGGTTGTACAGGCCGGTGAGGCTGTCGCGCACCATCCGCGCCTGCAGGCTGCGCGCACGGGCGGCGCGGTTGCGCACGGTGGCGATCAGGTGGCGCGGCTTGATCGGCTTGGTGAGGAAGTCGTCACCGCCTTCGCTCATGGCGTCGAGCTGCTTGTCCAGGTCGTCCTCGGCGGACAGGTAGATGATCGGCACGCTGACGTAGCGCTCGTGCTGGCGGATCACCTTGGCCAGCTCCGTGCCCAGGCATTCGGGCATGTACATGTCGAGGATGATCAGGTCCGGCTGGAACTCGGCCAGCTCGGCCATCACCGACAGCGGCGCGGTGAGCGCGCGGGTGACGATGCCGGCGTTGTTCAGGACCCGTTCGGTGTGCGTGGCCTGGGCCCGGGAGTCTTCGACGATCAGCACGCGGAAGGGCTCGTAGTGCGCCACGCGGCTCAGGGTCTCGATCTTCTCCAGCACCGCGGAGGCGTCCAGCGCCCCGGTGAAGAAGTCCTGGCCGCCGGCGCGGGCGGCGGCCATGCGGGTCGGGGTATCGGTCTCGTCGTGGCTGAAGAACAGTACCGGCAGCTTCTGCCGCAGCCCGGTCTGGACTTCGTTGGCCAGCGTCAGGCCCTGGCCCGCGCCGGCGAAGTCGATCTCCATCACGATGGCCGCCGGATGCCGCTCGGCCATGGCGGCGCGGAAGGCATTGGCGCTCTCGCAGCGCTGCGCGGCCATGCCGAAGAATTCCAGCTGCTGGGCCAGGCGTTCGGCGCGCTCCTGGTCCTGCAGGGCCAGGTAGACCGGCTTGCGCAGCGGCGGCAGGCTGATCTGCTCGTACTGGTCGCCATGACGTAGCCCGGTGCGCGACAGGCGCTGCATCAGGCCGTTGAGTTCGCTGATCAGAGCGCTGGACAGGCGTCCGCGGTTGTCCTGCACGGCGCGCAGGCACTGGTCGACAGCCCGGGCCAGGTCGACGTGCTCGGCCTGCCCGAAACGTTCGGCGTAGCGTTGCAGGAGCAGGCAGGCGTCGGTCAGTTCGGCCATGCCGACGGCGCTCCATTCCGAGCGCGACAGGCGCTGCCAGACTTCGAGCAGATGGCGGGCCTGGTGTATCACACGCTGAGCGAAATGCTGCTTGAGGCGGTCGAGAGGCGGATCGTCGAGCTCGTTCATGGCGCGCTTCTTTATCTGTCCGTAGGGAGGGCGTGCGAGCGAAGTGTTTCTGCCGTGATACACGATGATGGCCCTATGCTACCAATCCTTGATGGCAATAACAGTGCCGTCGGTCAAACGACATGCGCTTTGTAATTCGCGACGTTACCGCGCACCATGCGCAGGGTGGGCTGCGCTGAGCCGCCGGGTGCGGCATGCTTGCACGGCAGGATCGTTCCGCCGGGGCACCCCTGGGGCGGAATCGGGTCCAACCCCCTCTTCGTTTTCGAGATGCTAAGGACTTTGCCATGTGGAACTGGAAGAAACGCGGCTCCGTGCGCGATCGCGTCGATGACTCGGTGGACGACGTGCGCGCCTACTTCGGCGGGCCCTGGCTGAGCCGTGTGCTCGGCGGTCTGCTGGGCGTCTACCTGCTGATCTGCGGTGTGATCGGCTGGTACTGGAGCCAGGAGCCGGACCTCTTCCCCGTGCAGCAGAACGCCCAGGCCGCGGCCGAGCGCGCCGGCCGGCAGATGGTGGTCGGCTACACCACGGTGGAAACCCTCAAGGAAGTGGTGGCCACGCTGCTGAACAAGCCGGGCGGCTATCTCTCCAACGACATCTTCCCGCCGGGTGTCTGGCTGGACAACATGCCCAGCTGGGAATACGGCGCCCTGGTTCAGGTGCGCGACCTGTCCCGCGCGCTGCGCAAGGACTTCGCCCGCTCCCAGTCGCAGTCCACCGAGGACGCGGACCTGGCTCGCGCCGAGCCGCGCTTCAACTTCGACAACAAGAGCTGGGCGCTGCCGTCCTCCGAGTCGGAGTACGGCGAAGGCATCAAGTCGCTTGACCGCTACCTGGCGCGGCTGTCCGCCGATCCTGCCGGTGCGCAGTTCTATGGACGCGCCGACAGCCTGAACAACTGGCTGGGCGACGTCTCCACCCGCCTGGGGTCGCTGTCCCAGCGTCTCTCGGCCAGCGTCGGCCGGGTGAAGCTCAACACCAACATCAAGCCCACCGCGCCGGTGGTGCCGGGCGAGGCGCCGCAGGTCGAGGAAGAGCTGCAGGAAACCCCCTGGCTGCAGATCGACAACGTGTTCTACGAAGCCCGTGGCCAGGCTTGGGCGCTGTCGCACATCCTGCGTGCCATCGAGGTGGACTTCGCCGACGTACTGGCGAAGAAGAACGCCACCGTCAGCGTGCGCCAGATCATCCGCGAGCTGGAGGCCGCCCAGGCGCCGCTGTGGAGCCCGATGGTGCTCAACGGCAGCGGCTTCGGCGTGCTGGCCAACCATTCGCTGGTGATGGCCAACTACATCTCCCGCGCCAACGCCGCGATCATCGATCTGCGCCAGCTGCTGGCCCAGGGTTGATGATGGACGGGATCAGCGACAAGGAAGCCGCCCATCGGGCGGCTTCGGACGCCGAACTGGTCGCCTGGGTCAACCGGGACGATGAGCTCAGGGGCAGCCTGCCGCGCGCGGAGCTGCGCGAGCGCGGGCTGATCGGCCGGGGCACCTTCATCCTGCTGTTCAATACGGCTGGCGAGCTGTGCGTGCACCGCCGCACCCTGAGCAAGGCGATCTATCCCGGCTACTGGGACCCGGCCGCTGGGGGCATGGTGCTGGCGGACGAGAGCTATGCCCAGTCCGCCGCCCGTGAGCTGGAAGAAGAGTTGGGGATTTCCGGGGTCGAGTTGCGCGAGCATGGCTCGTTCTTCTTCGACCAGCCGGACAACCGCCTGTGGTGCGCGGTGTTCTCCGCCGTCTCCGATGCGCCGCTCAGGCTGCAACCGGAAGAGGTGCTGGAGGCGCGCTTCATCGACCCGCACCAGGTGCTGGCCGAAGCGAAGGCGGGTACGCCGTACTGCCCGGATTCGCTGGCGGCGTTGCGCAAGTATCTGGTGAGTTTCTGACGCCCGGCCTAGTGCTGGGTGGCTCCTACAGATCCCTCCCCCGCCGGCCCATGTCGCCAAACTACCGATCAATGACGCAATTCTGCTCTTAGCATTTGCCTTCAATGCTGCTAAATTGCGCGACCTTTCCGGCAGGGTCCTCCGCCGGGAATGCGCAGCCCCTGCCTGAGTGGGGCGTCGCGGTCGGCGCCAGCCGATCATTCGTTGACCTGGCCCGGCAAGACCGGTTCAGGGGCGGCGAGCTAGAGCGGAACAAGGCGGAAATCGCCGAGGGAGCGGAGTTTACGTGAGTAAATGAGCATCCCGAGACGATTTCCAAGCAGGTCCGCCGACGCGCAGCCGACCATGAACAGTGTCTTTGAGGCCAATCCTGGGGAAAAAGCCCGGTGGTCAAGAAAGCATCCTCCCTGTCCGCCCTTGGCGGGCTCGTCTATTCCACTGATGCCGGTCGGCACTGCCCGGACTGCAATCAGCCCATTGGCGCGTGCATCTGCAAGCAGGCCGGGATTCCGGCCGGCGACGGCATCGCTCGCGTGCGTCGTGAAACCAAGGGGCGCGGCGGCAAGACCGTGACCACGGTGAGCGGCGTGCCGCTGGCGGCCGATGCGCTGAAAGACCTGGCCACCGCGCTGAAGAAGCGTTGCGGCACGGGTGGCGCGCTCAAGGACGGCGTCATCGAGATCCAGGGCGACCACGTCGACCTGTTGCTCGAAGAGCTGCAGAAGCGCGGCCTCAAGGCGAAGAAATCCGGCGGCTGAGCCGTCTCTTTCGACAGATTCTCCTCTGCAGAGAAGGGGTTCCAGGCGATGCGCAGCCCGCGCATGGCCGGCAAGCCCTTTCCCTAGATGGGAGATTTATCGGCGCGCCCTGGCGCATCGTCGGAATTTCCTAAACTTACCGCCGGAGCCGGCGGTCAACACGGCAACGTCACACCAGCCGACTAGGCTTTGACGACTCACCCGCTCGCCGGGCGGGGCGCCTGCATTCATTTCGAGACATTTGAGGAGACCACCCCGCATGGCCGCTAGACGGACCCGCAAAGACGACGGCAGCAACTGGACCGTGGCAGACAGCCGCAGCATCTACGGCATTCGCCACTGGGGCGCCGGCTATTTCGCCATCAACGACGCCGGCAATGTCGAGGTACGCCCGCAGGGCGCCAATGCCCAGCCGATCGATCTGCACGGGCTGGTCGACCAGCTGCGCGAAGCCGGCCTGTCGCTGCCGCTGCTGGTGCGTTTCCCGGACATCCTGCAGGACCGCGTGCGCAAGCTGACCGGCGCCTTCGACGCCAACATCGCGCGTCTGGAATACGGCAGTCGCTACACCGCGCTGTACCCGATCAAGGTGAACCAGCAGGAAGCGGTGGTGGAAAGCATCATCGCCACCCAGAACGTCTCCATCGGCCTGGAAGCCGGCTCCAAGCCCGAGCTGATGGCCGTGCTGGCGCTGGCGCCCAAGGGCGGCACCATCGTCTGCAACGGCTACAAGGACCGCGAGTTCATCAAGCTGGCGCTGATGGGGCAGAAACTCGGCCACAACGTGTTCATCGTGATCGAGAAGGAATCCGAGGTGCAACTGGTGATCGAGGAAGCCGCCGTGATCGGCGTGCTGCCCCAGGTCGGCCTGCGCGTGCGCCTGTCCTCGCTGGCCTCCTCCAAGTGGGCCGACACCGGTGGCGAGAAGGCCAAGTTCGGCCTGTCCGCCGCGCAGCTGCTGTCGGTGGTCGAGCGCTTCCGCGCCGCCGGCCTGGACCAGGGCGTGCGCCTGCTGCACTTCCACATGGGCTCGCAGATTGCGAATCTCGCCGACTACCAGCACGGCTTCAAGGAGGCCATCCGCTACTACGGCGAACTGCGCGCGCTCGGCCTGCCGGTCGACCACGTGGACGTCGGCGGCGGACTGGGCGTCGACTACGACGGCACCCACTCGCGCAACGCCAGCTCGATCAACTACGACATCGACGACTACGCCGGTGTGGTGGTGGGCATGCTCAAGGAATTCTGCGACGCGCAGGGCCTGCCGCATCCGCACATCTTCTCCGAGAGCGGCCGCGCGCTCACCGCGCATCACGCGGTGCTGATCACCCAGGTCACCGACGTCGAGCGTCATAATGACGAAGTGCCGAAGATCACCGACCTGGCCGAACAGCCGGAGATCGTCCAGTGGCTGGCCGACCTGCTCGGCCCGACCGACGCCGAGATGGTCACCGAGACCTACTGGCGCGCCACCCACTACATGAGCGACGCCGCCGCGCAGTATGCCGAGGGCAAGATCAGCCTGGCGCAGAAGGCCCTGGCCGAGCAGTGCTACTTCGCCATCTGCCGCCGCCTGCACAACCAGCTCAAGGCGCACCAGCGCTCGCACCGCCAGGTGCTCGACGAGCTGAACGACAAGCTGGCCGACAAGTACATCTGCAACTTCTCGGTGTTCCAGAGCCTGCCCGACACCTGGGCCATCGGCCAGGTGCTGCCGATCCTGCCGATCCACCGCCTGGGTGAGGAACCGACCCGCCGCGCGGTGCTGCAGGACCTGACCTGCGACTCCGACGGCAAGATCACCCAGTACGTCGACGAGCAGAGCATCGAGACCAGCATGCCGGTGCACGACGTGAAGGAAGGCGAGGACTACCTGATCGGCACCTTCCTGGTCGGCGCCTACCAGGAAATCTTGGGCGACATGCATAACCTGTTCGGTGACACCGACTCGGTGAACGTCTACCAGAACGCCGACGGCAGCTACTACCACGCCGGCATCGAGACCCACGACACCATCGAGGACATGCTGCGCTACGTGCACCTGTCGCCCGAGGAACTGATGACCCACTACCGCGACAAGGTCGCCGGGGCCAAGCTCACCGCGCGCGAGCGTACGCAGTTCCTCGATGCGCTGCGCCTGGGGCTGACCCGGTCGGCTTACCTGTCGTCCTGACAGACTGGTAGCGCGCGTAAACGAAAGCCCCGCCTCGGCGGGGCTTTTTCTTTCTAGCCTCCCGCTCGGATGATCGACTGTAGGAGATCAAAAGCCCCTTACCCTGATCCTGGCTGCTCTGAGAGGATGCATAGGCACGGTGAAGACAGTCGCACCTACAAGGTTCCAACCTCCATCGCCTGCGCCACCCGCTCCGCCAACCGCGCCGCCATCGGCTGGTCCACCACATTGGTGAAGCTCATCACCAGCGCCGGCTCCCGCCGCGCCTCCGTGCACCACGCATTGAGCGCCTGCAGGCCCAGCCCGTCGGCATGGGCGCGGGCGGCGATGGCGAGGTCGTCGCCGTCCACTGCCCCTATCAGGTTCAACCCGCCGGGCGTCTCGGCGAAGCGCAGATGCTCGCCCAGTCGAGTCTCCAGCGCCGAGCGCAGCCACTGCCGACGCTGCGCGTAGAGCGTGCGGGTGCGCTTGAGATGGCGGGCGAAATGACCCTCCTGCATGAAGTCGCACAGCGTCGCCTGCAACAGTTCGGCGCAGCCGGAGGCGAACACCTGCTGGCTGCGCACGAAGCTTTCCACCAGCGCCGGCGGCACCACCAGGTAGCCCAGGCGCAGCGCCGGGTAGAGCACCTTGCTGAAGGTGCCGGTGTAGAGCACGCGGCCGGCGCGGTCGAGGCTCTTCAGCGCCGGCAGCGGGAAGCCGGCGTAGCGGTATTCGCTGTCGTAGTCGTCCTCGATGACCCAGGCCTTGGCGCCAGCCGCCCAGTCCAGCAAGGCAAGGCGGCGGGGCAGGCTGAGGGCGACGCCGGTGGGGCTCTGCTGCGAGGGCGTGACCAGGGCGAAGCGGGCGTCCGGCGCGCGGGCGATGCCGTCCTCTACCCGCAGGCCGTCGTCATCCACCGCCACTGCAACCGGCACACCGCCGGCGCGGCGCAACAGCTCGCGGCCGCGGGGGTAGCCCGGGTCCTCGTGCCAGAAACCCTGGCCGGGTTCGAGCAGAGTGCGGCTGATCAGGTCCAGCGCGCCTTGGTAGCCGGCGCAGATGAACACCTGCGCGGGATCGCAGACGATCCCTCGGGACACCCCCAGGTAGCCGGCCACAGCCTCGCGCAGCGGGCCATAGCCGCAGGGTTCGGGATAGGCCAGGGTCGCCGCACCCTGCTGGCGCAGGCGGCGCGCGCACAGGCGCGACCAGAGCGCGCGGGGGAAGGCGTCCAGCGCCGGCAGGCCGAGCTGCAGCGGCCTGATGGCCGGGCCATGGGCGATCACCCCGGGCAGGCTGCGTTCCACCGTGGCCGGGTCGAGCGCCACCGGCGGGGCTGGCGAGGTTCGCCCGGCGAGCTGCGGCGAGACCACAGTGCCGGCCGGTCCGCGCGCCTGCAGGTAGCCCTCGCTGGTCAGCAGCTGGTAGGCCAGCTCCACCGTGCCCCGCGCCACGCCCAGTTCGCCGGCCAGCCCGCGTACCGGCGGCACGCGCTCGCCGGGGCGCAGCGCGCCACGGGCGATGGCGTCCTTGATGCGCTCGTAGAGCTGGCGGTAGATCGGCAGCGCCTGGCTGGGGTCCAGCGGCTGGCGGAAGGAGTCGATGGGCGCGGTCATGGCCTCTGCGGTTCGCGGCGAAGTGAAAGAAATGACTATGCCATGACCCGCATCAGGTCGCTCCGGCAAATGCTGTGCAGGATCAGCGTCTAGGCTGATGGGCAGTGTTGAAAATCGGGCGCGCCGTCTCCATCTGTAAGGCACGACCCGCTTTTTTCCCCACCTGTTCGCCTCGCTGTGCGCGCAGCGGCCTCGGCTGCCTGCGCGATCCCCTTGTGTCTTCAGGCGCCGACAGGTCCAACGCATGTGAGGAGATCAATGGAATTCAAGGATTACTACGCGGCGCTCGGGGTTGAACCCGACGCCGACGAGAAGGCGATCAAGACCGCCTACCGCAAGCTCGCGCGCAAGTACCACCCGGACGTCAGCAAGGAACCGGATGCCGAGGCGCACTTCAAGGAAGTCTCCGAAGCCTATGAGGTGCTCAAGAGCCCGGAGAAGCGCGCCGAGTACGACGAGCTGCGCAAATACGGCCAGCAGGGCCCGCAGTTCGAGGCGCCGCCCGGATGGCAGCCGCGCGGTGGCTTCGATGGCCCGCCGCCGGGGCACGAGCAGGATTTCTCCGACTTCTTCGAGCAGATCTTCGGCGCCCGTGGCGGAGCCGGTGCTGGTGCGCGTCAGTCGCGCGCCCACCGCGGTCAGGACGTGGAAATGGAGGTGCCGCTGTTCCTCGAGGAAGCCCTTTCCGGCGACAGCCGGCCGATCAGCTTCAGCCTGCCCAGCTACGACGAGTACGGTCGCAAGCTGCCGCCGCAGAGCAAGACGCTGAGCGTGAAGATCCCGGTGGGTACCACCGACGGCGAGCGCATCCGCCTCAAGGGGCAGGGCGCGGCGGGGATCAACGGCGGGCCGGCGGGTGACCTGTACCTGGTGATCCGCCTGGTGCCGCACCCGGTGTTCGACGTCGATGGCCGCGACCTGGTCGTCACCGTGCCGGTGGCGCCCTGGGAAGCCGCGCTGGGCGCCAAGGTGGAAGTGCCAACCCTGGGCGGCCGGATCAACCTCGGCATCCCCGCGTCGAGCCAGGCCGGGCAGCGCCTGCGCATCAAGGGCAAGGGCCTGCCGAACAAGGGCAGCGCCGCGCCCGGCGATCTCTACGCCGTGCTCAAGGTGGTGATGCCGAAGAACGCCGACGAGGCGACTCGTAAACTCTGGGAAGAACTGGCGGCCAAGGCGGCCTTCGATCCCCGTGCCGATTGGGGGAAACGCGCATGACGACGACAGTGATGGTGGTGGACCTCGACGAGCTCTGCCAGTCGGTGAACCTGCCCCGCGACGTGCTCGTCGAGATCGTCGAGGTGGGCATCGTGGAACCCTGCGAGCAGCGCGGCGGCCGTTGGGTCTTCGATTACCAGGCGGTCGGCGTGGTGCGTCGCGCGGTGCGCCTGCGCCGCGAATTCGAGCTGGACTGGCCGGGCATCGCCCTGGCCCTGCGCCTGCTGGATGAGGTGGAGGAGCTGCGCGCGGAGAACCGCTACCTGCGCCAGCGCCTGGCGCGCCTGCTGGAGGACTGAGGCGGAAGTGAAGGGCGTGCGCCGGCTCGCGAGGGCCGGCGCACTGTCGTGTCAGCGCGGCTGGTTCTGCTCGATCCAGCGGGCGAAGGCGTCGATGATGCTTTGCAGGAAGGGCTGGGTTTTCTCGGAGAGTTTCCCGGCCTCGTCGAAGAAGCTGCCGGCGCCGCCCAGGTAGGCCTCCGGTTGCTGCAACACCGGCATGTTGAGGAACACCAGGGACTGGCGCAGGTGATGGTTGGCGCCGAAACCGCCGATGGCGCCGGGCGATGCGCTGACCACCGCGCACGGCTTGCCGTTCCAGGCGCTCTTGCCATAGGGGCGCGAGCCCACGTCGATGGCATTCTTCAGCACGCCGGGCACCGAGCGGTTGTATTCCGGGGTGACGAACAGCACCGCGTCGGCGCGGCGGATGCGTTCGCGGAAGGCCGTATAACTGGCCGGCGGCGTAGCGCTGTCGTGCTCCTCGTTGTACAGCGGCAGATCCCCGATCTCCACGATCTCCAGCTTCAGGCTGGCCGGCGCCAGTTGGATGAAGGCCTTGGCGATCTTGCGGTTCAGGGATTCCTTGCGCAGGCTGCCGACCACGACGGCGACATCGAAGACTTGGCTCATGACGACTCCTTCAAGAACGGGTATTGAGCCGTTTGTTATAGACGATGACGGCGGTTCTGCGCGGACCTGGATCAAGACTCATGACCGCATGTCCCAGTGAGTTCGAGCGATCTTGGCTCTGTGGAGTGGGGCATGGCTTGGCTAGATTGGGCCCTGTCCCGTCTGCCCGTTTCGAGGTCGATCATGTGCATGAAAGTGTTCTTCGCTGGCGCCAGCGGTGCCATCGGCAAGCGCCTGTTGCCGCTGCTGCTGGAGCGCGGTTACCAGGTGCTCGCCGTGAGCCGTTCGCAGCAGCGCGCCGCCGCGCTGGAGGCGGCGGGCGCCCGGGCGATGGTGCTGGATGTCTACGACGCTGCGGCATTGCATGAGGCCATGGGGGCGTTCCAGCCGCGCTGGGTCATTCACCAGCTCACCGACCTGCCGGCGGGCCTGGACCCGGCGCAGATGCCCGCCGCCCAGCCGCGCAATGCCCGGTTGCGCCGCGAAGGCACTGCCAACCTGGTGGCCGCCGCCCTGGCCGCCGGCGCCGAGCGCATGGTGGCGCAGAGCATCGCCTGGGCCTATGCACCGGGCGAACTGCCACTGCATGAGGAACAGCCGCTGGACCTTGGGGCGGACGGCAACCGCGCCATCAGCGTCGGCGGTGTGGCCGCGCTGGAAGCCGCCGTACTCGGTGCCGCGCCGATGGAAGGCATCGTGCTGCGCTACGGCCGGCTGTATGGACCGGGCACCGGCAGCGAGACGCCGGACCCGCGCCTGGCCGTGCATGTGGACGATGCCGCCCGCGCCGCGTTGCTGGCGCTGGAATGGGGCGTACGGGGTTGCTACAACGTGGCCGAGCAGGACATCGAGGTCAGCTCGATCAAGGCTCGCCATCGCCTGGGCTGGCAGCCGGGTTTCCGTATGCAAGGGGCTCGCCCGTGAACCTCGCGCTGGGCCGTGAATCCCGTGTCGGACTGCTGGTCGCCGCCGTGGCGGCCGGTGCGCTGCTCTGGCAGCCCTGGTCGCGGCCCCAGGTGCAACTGGCCGACAACCCCGCGCAGTCCCAGGCCGGCGCCCGGCCGACCACCCAGGTCAGCCGCCTGTCCTGCGAGCCGCTGGCAGAGCTGCCCGGCAAGGTCGTCACCACCTTGCGGGTGGACTTCCCGCCCAACGCCCATACGCCGGCGCACCGGCACCCCGGCGCGGTGACCGCTATCGTCCTGTACGGCCAGGTGCGCTCACGGATGCAGGGCCTGCCGGCGCGGACCTACGGCCCCGGGGAAACCTGGTTCGAGCCCACTGGCGAGTTGCACCTGTTCGCCGAGAACCCCAGCGCCAGCGAGCCGGCCCGGCTGCTCGTGGTGATCGTCAGCGACGAGCATTGCGGCCCGCTGCTGATCCCCGAACCTACCCATTGAATGCTTTGCGAAAGGAGATTCGCATGACCCCGCTCACCCCCTTCAGCGCTGCCCAGCTCGACGCCACCCTGGCCCGCCTCGGCCTGCCGGTAGAGCGCCCGGCGCCGACTCTGGCGAATCTCGATCGGCTGATCCACGCCGCACTCCACCTGCTGCCATTCGAAAACCTCGACGTGCTGCTGGAAAAGGACGTGGACATCGATCCGCAGGCGGTCTTCGCCAAGGTGGTGGAACAGCAGCGTGGCGGCTATTGCTTCGAACTGAACAGCCTGTTCGCTCGCTTGCTGAGCAGCCTCGACTACCGGGTGACGCTGCTGGTCGGACGGGTACGCTGGGGCTTGCCGGCCGATGCGCCGCTGACCCCGCAGTCGCACCTGCTGCTGCGGGTCGACCTGGACGAAGGCGTGTATCTGGTGGACATCGGCTTTGGCGGCCCGGCATCGCCCCACGCCCTGCCGCTGCGGTTGAACGAGGAATTACCCGGCGGCTGGCGCCTGACCGGCGAGCCGGACGGCGAACTGGAGATGGCGGCGCGCTCCAGCTCCGGCTGGCAAACGCTCTATCGCTTCACCCTGCAACCGCAGTCGTGGATCGATTACGCCATGCGCAACTGGTACACCTCGACCCATCCGCAGAGCGTGTTCCGCCTCTCCTTGCGCGTGGCCATCAGCGAGGACGGAGCGCGGCTGTCGTTGTACAACGGCCAGTTCACCCGGCGTACCGCCGCCGGTGAAGTCGAGCAGCGCGCCATCGAGGATGCGGATGCGTTGCTGGTGGTATTGCGCGAGCGTTTCCGCCTGTGGCCGACGGAGCGGGACGTGCCGGCCTTGCATCAGCGCCTGGCGGAATTGCTCGCGCCACAGGGGTGAGCGTTGGGATCAGTCGATCATTCCGTAACCACGCGCCATCAGGGTGGCCAGCAGCGGCAGGATCAGCAGGGCCAGCAGCTCCAGGCGGATGGTCATGGTCACCAGCTTGCACTGGCGCGCGCTGACCTGCGGGATGCGGCCGGCCTTGAGGTCGTTGCGCCAGTTGAGGAAGGTCATGGTCGGCAGGATCGACAGCAGCGCGACCAGCACGAACAGCCCGACCTTGGCGTGGAACAGGCTGTTGTGCAGGTAGAAATCGGCGCCCTTGGCGAACCACAGCACCCGCGCCGCGCCGGTCAGCAGCACCACGCCGGCGCAGGCGCCATAGGCGATGTCGATGACGATCAGGCTGCGTGCGCGCTCAAGGTCCAGCGGCAGGCGGAACAGGCGGTGCTCCAGCACCAGCAGCGCGAACAGGATGAAGATCGACAGGTAGTGCAGGTAGGCGGCAATGGCTTGGGCCATGGAGCGGGTCCTTCTGGTGGGGCCTTCGGTGGGTGGAGGGTGTAGTGGAATCGGCCTGAGATGTGAAAAACGCAGGCGCCAGCGTCTCACGTCTCGGCGGGCACCTGCCAGGCATCGTGGCGCGTCAGCCGCCAGGCATAGGCCCCGAGGATCAGCCCGCGCAGCAACATGAAGCATAGGAAGGTCAGCCACAAACCGTGATTACCGAATGGTTGCAGCAACAGGCCCAGCGGCAGGCTGGCCGCGCAGGCCAGGAGCATGGCATTGCGCATCTCGCGGGCGCGGGTGGCGCCGATGAACAGGCCGTCCAGCAGGTAGCTCCACAGGCCGATCAGGGGCAGGCAGGAGAGATAGGGCAGGTACTGGTCGGCGGTGGCGCGCACTTCGGGAATGTCGCTCTGCAGGGCGATGAACAGGTGCCCGCCGAAAGTGAAGAAGGCCACGAACAGGAGACTGGCGATCAGCGACCAGCCGCAGGCCACCACCAGCGAGCGGCGCAGCGCGGTGCGGTCGCGGCCGCCGATGGCGTGGCCGCACAGGGCTTCCACCGCGTGGGCGAGGCCATCCAGGGCGTAGGAGGTGATCATCAGGCCGTTGAGCAGCAGCGCGTTGGCCGCCACCGTGGCGTCGCCCAGGCGCGTGCCCTGCACGGTGAGCAGGAAGAACACACCCTGCAGCGCCAGGCTGCGGATGAAGATGTCGCGGTTGACCATCAGCAGCGGCCGCCAGCTCGCCCAGGCACGCAGGCGCGTCCAGTCCGGCTGGCCGGGGTAGCGCCGGAGCGCGCCACGGGTCAGCGCCAGGCCGAGCAGGGCGCCGCTCCATTCGGCGATCACCGAGGCCCGCGCGGCACCGGCCACGCCCCATTCCAGGCCGATCACGAACCACAGGTCGAGGGCGATGTTGATCAGGTTGGTGGTGAGCAGGATCGCCAGCGGCGCGCGGGCGTTCTGCGTGCCGAGGAACCAGCCGACCAGCGCATAGGTGGCCAGCGCCGCCGGCAGGCCGAGCAGGCGGATATGGAAGAACTGGCGGGCCAGGGTGTCGAGCTCGGCGGAAGGGCGCATCAGCGCCAGCGCCGGATCGGTCAGCGGCAGCGCCAGCAGACCGAGCAGCAGCGCCAGACCCAGGGCGAGCAACAGGCCCTGGCCGAGAATCCGCCGCAGCGCACCGCCGTCACTGCGGCCGGCGGCCTGGGCGGCGAAGCCGGTGGTGCCCATGCGCAGGAAGCCCAGTACGCCCACCAGCAGGGTGTAGAGCCCGCCGCCTACGGCCACGGCGCCGAGCTGGTGGGCGTGCGGCAGGTGGCCGATCACCGCGCTGTCCACCAGGGTGACCAGGGGCACGGAGACGTTGGAAAGGATCATCGGCGCGGCCAGCGCCCAGACGCGGCGGTGGGTTGGCTGGTGACGCCAGGCTTCGAGCAGGGGATTCATGCGGGGCTCCTGAACAGGCCCGCAGTATAGCGAGCCACCTCAGGGGCTGTAGGAGCGAGCTTGCTCGCGAACCGCATAGCACCGTGCCTTGCAGGTTCGCGAGCAAGGGCTAGGCGCCCCCCTCGTTCCTACGAAGAGCAGAAAGCGCCGTGGGCGCTCAGGCGGTCTTCTTGCGGTACGCGCAGTAGCCGGGGCGCGGGCCGACCTGCGGGTGGTTGCGGCAGGTGTCCGGACGCTTGGCGTAGACGGTGCACAGGCGCGTCTTGCGGTCGAGGAAGTAGCAGTCGCCGTTGCTGGTGCGGGTCAGGGTGAAGATGCCGCTCTTCTGGTTGAAGCGCTCGACGACACCTTCCTTCAGCAGGCGCTTGGCGATGTTCTTCGCCGGTTCGTCGCGCTCGAATTCGTCGACGACGCCGATGCGGATCAGGTCGTTGACGTTGACTTCCGCCGGCATGGTGCAGCAGGTGGCGTTGCAGTCCTTGCACAGGCCCGAGCTGTACTTGGCCCAGGTTTCCAGGCGGTCGAGTTCGGCGTTGGCGATCAGCGGCGGTTTTCTCATGGCGGCATTCGGCAGGGTGGAGCGAGGCGCGCATCATAGTGGCCGGCGCGAAGAATTGCGCGGCCTTTCGACGAACAGGGGCTATCAGGCCGTCGAGAAGGCCGCGAGCCCGCCGTGGTCCTGCAGGTACTGGCGGAAGTCCGGGTAGCAGAGGCGGAACCAGGGCGTGAAGCGCTCCGGGTGGGCGGCCATCTCGGCTTCCAGGTCGGCCAGGGCGATGTAGCGGAAGTCGTCGGCTTCCTCGGGATCGGGCTGCGGCGGCTGTTCGTCGATGGCGCCGAACAGGTGGCCGTATTCGTGCTCGGTCATGCCGTTGGCCAGCTCCAGGCGATAGCTGAACTCGAACAGCTTGCGCAGCGCGACCTGGACGCCCATTTCCTCGCGCAGCCGGCGCTCGGCCGCGTGCTGCGCCGACTCGTCGGGGTACGGGTGGCCGCAGCAGCTGTTGCTCCACAGTCCGCCGCAGTGGTACTTGCCCAGCGCGCGGCGTTGCAGCAGCAACTCACCGGCGCGGTTGAACAGGTATACCGAGATGGCCCGGTGGCGCAGCCCCAGGTGGTGCGCCGCGTGCTTCTCCATCGTGCCGGTCGGGTTGTCGTGTTCGTCGACCAGGATCACCTGGATTTCGGTCATGGGACTCTCCTGCGAGCGTGCTGTTCGCTGTCCTCCAGCTTATCAGCCCTTGCGGATCATCCAGATGCCGACGGCGATGGCGGCCATGCCGGCGATCTTCAGCCCGCTGACCGGCGCTTCGCGGAAGCCGGCCCAGCCGAAGTGGTCGAGGGTCATGGCCATGCCCAGCTGGCCGGCGAGCACCAGCACCATGAACATCAGTGCCCCGACGCGCGGCGCGGCGAAGGCGGCGATGAAGATGAAGAACATGCCGAGGAAACCGCCGCACCATTGCCACCAGGGCAGCTCGCGCAGGGCATTGAGGCTGGGGAACTCGCGGTTGGCCAGGGTCAGTACCAGCAGGCCCATGGTGCCGACGAAGAAGGAGATCAGCGCGGCGGCCAGCACGCTGGATACCTGCTTGGCCAACTGGCCGTTGATGCCGGCTTGCAGGGGCAGGCGCCGGCGATCAGGGGTAGTACGAACATCCACCAGGGCGGCGTGGGCATGGAATGACTCCTGGGCAATCGAAGCGAAAAGGGCAGCCGGCTAGTATGCACCAGACTGGAGCATCTCTCTGCCCGATTCCTGGAGCCGCACATGATGACTTTGCCCTCCCGCACCCTGAGCGTCCGCATCGAGCGACGTTGGGGCGAGGCCTACGAGTTTCTCGCCGCACCGCAGAATTTCCCGCGCTGGGCCTCGGGGTTGTGCCATGCGATCGAACCGCTGCAAGGCGACCTTTGGCTGGCGCAGACACCACAGGGGCCGCTGCGGGTGCGCTTCTCGCCGCACAACGCCTTCGGCGTGCTGGACCACGCGGTGCTGCCTGAGGACAGCCCGGCGATCCACATTCCCTTGCGGCTGATCGCCAATGGCGATGGCTGTGAATTGCAGCTGACCCTGCTGCGCCAGCCGCAGATGGACGACGCCACCTTCGAGCGCGATGCGCAGTGGGTGGAGAAGGATCTGCAGGCGATCAAGGTGTTGCTGGAGTCTGCGTGATGCCGGTGCGTCCCCTGTAGGAGCGAGCTTGCTCGCGACCCCCTGCACCGCAGCAGGCGGGAAAACTGTTCGCGAGCAAGCTCGCTCCTGCGAAGAGCCGTCAAAGGCGTGCTGCCAACTCCGCGCCCTCGCGGATCGCTCGTTTGGCATCCAGCTCCCGTGCCACGTTCGCGCCGCCGATGACGTGGTAGCGCAGGTTCTCCGCCGCCAGCGTCGGCTGCAATTCCAGCAACGGCTCCTGCCCGGCGCAGATCACCACGTTGTCTACCGCCAGGCACTGCTCCCGGCCTTCGATCCGCAAGTGCAGGCCGTCATCGTCGATGCGCAGGTACTCCACGCCGCCGAGCATGTGCACGCCGTACTGCCTGAGGTGCGCGCGGTGCACCCAGCCGCTGGTCTTGCCCAGTCCGGAGCCGGGCTGGCCGGGCGTGCGCTGCAGCAGCCAGAGTTGCCGGCGCGGCGCCACCGCGATTGGCGGGATCAGCCCGCCCGGCGTGGCGTTGTCCAGGTCGATGCCCCACTGGCCCAGCCAATCGCCCAGCGGCTGCGGGCCGTCGCGCTCGGCGAGCAGGAAGCTGGCGACGTCGAAGCCGATGCCGCCGGCGCCGATCAGCGCGACCTTCTCGCCCACTGGCGCGCCGCGCAGCACGTCGAGGTAGCTGAGCACCTTGGCGTGGGCGATGCCCGGAATCTGCGGCGTGCGCGGACGGATGCCGGTAGCGACTATCACCTCGTCGTACTCGCCCTGCAGTTCGCCTTGGGCGATGCGCCGCCCCAGTTGCACCTCGACGCCCAGCTCGCGCAGGCGCACGGTGAAGTAGCGCAGCGTTTCGTGGAACTCCTCCTTGCCCGGCACCCGCTTGGCCAGGTTGAACTGCCCGCCGATCTCCTCGCTGGCCTCGAACAGCGTCACCCGGTGCCCGCGTTCGGCGGCCACGCAGGCGGCGGAAAGCCCGGCAGGGCCGGCGCCGATCACCGCGATACGCTTGTGCACCCGCGCCTTGCGGTAGCGCAGTTCGGTCTCGAAGGCCGCACGGGGATTCACCAGGCAGCTGGCGCGGCGGTTGGCGAAGGCGTGGTCGAGGCAGGCCTGGTTGCAGGCGATGCAGGTGTTGATCGCCTCGGCGCGGCCGGCGGCCGCCTTGGCCACGAACTGCGGGTCGGCCAGCAGCGGGCGGGCCATGGAAACCAGGTCGGCGTGCCCCTCGGCGAGCAGCCGCTCCGCTACGTCCGGGGTATTGATGCGGTTGCTGGCGATCACCGGCACCCGCAGTTCGCGGCGCAGGCGCGCGCTGATTTCGGCGAAGGCCGCGCGCGGCACCGAGGTGACGATGGTCGGCACCCGCGACTCGTGCCAGCCGATGCCGGAGTTGAGCAGGTCGATGCCGGCGCCCTCCAGTGCGCGGGCGACAGTGCGCACGTCGTCCCAGCTGTTGCCGCCTTCCACCAGATCCAGCAGCGACAGTCGATAGCTGATGATGAAGCGCTCGCCCAGCGCGCGGCGGATGCGCCGGACGATCTCCAGCGGCAGGCGCATGCGGTTGCCCAGGTCGCCGCCCCAGCGGTCGCGGCGCTGGTTGGTGCGCGGGCAGAGGAACTGGTTCAGCAGGTAGCCCTCGCTGCCCATGATCTCCACGCCGTCGTAGCCGGCGGCCTGGGCCAGCTTCGCGCAGCGGACGAAGGCAGCGAGGGTGCGCAGGATGCCGCGCTCGGAGAGTTCGCGCGGGCTGAACCAGCTGATCGGCGACTTGATCGGCGAGGCGGATACCACCAGCGGGTGATAGCCATAGCGCCCGGCATGCAGAATCTGCAGCAGGATCTTGCCGCCCTCGCGCTGCACCGCCTGGGTCAGGCGCCGGTGCGCCGGCACCTGCAGGCCGCTGGTGAGGCTACTGCCCAGCGGCAGCAGCCAGCCTTCGCGGTTGGGTGCGAATCCGCCGGTGATGATCAACCCGACGCCGCCGCGCGCCCGCTCGCGGTAGTAGGCGGCAAGCTTGCCGAAGTCCCACAGGCGGTCCTCCAGCCCGGTGTGCATCGAGCCCATCACCACGCGGTTGCGCAGCTGGGTGAAGCCCAGGTCGAGCGGGGCGAGCAGGTGAGGGTAGGGTGAGGCGGGCGTGGACATGGAAGCAACCGTGGGCATTGGAGTTCACATCACCCTATTGGCTTGCCGTGCGTCGGTGAACGGCCCGGATGCCATGCCGTTCGGGCATTTCGGTCAAGCCAGCGGTTGACAGCGGGCGTATCGGACGCAGACTTTCCGCTATGGCAGGGCTTCGTGCCCCGAACGCAAGCTGAAGTGACGGGAGGACGTCATGAAAGCGATAAGAAGAAGACATGCGCGCCATTACCTGCTCGCGATTCTCATCGGGCTGGCCCTTCTGGGGCTGCATGAGTCCCTCCAGACCGACCGCCAGCAGTCCGCGTGCCGCCCCGACGGCAGCAGTCTCTCCTGCGCCTACCCCTGATGCTCCTTTGGGAGTATTGCCCCGTCCGCTCCCGGTGACGGACTGACGCGCGTCAATGCGCCGCAAAAGCCCAGCGTGCATGGTCTGCCCCGCTCAAGCTGGCGCATCGGCCCGGCTTGGCTATCTTTTAAGCAGCAAGGGTCCGGCCATGTACCGGACGTCCGCTGCCTGATCAGGAGACGCACGATGGATATGAACCGTCGGCAATTCTTCAAGGTTTGCGCTGTAGGCCTTGGAGGATCGAGCCTGGCGGCACTCGGGGTTGCGCCCCCGGATGCATTCGCCGACCAGGTCCGCCATTTCAAGCTTGCGCGCACCGTCGAGACCCGCAACACCTGCCCGTACTGTTCGGTGGGCTGCGGCATCCTCATGTACAGCCAAGGGGATGCGGCGAAGAACGTTGCGCAGAACATCATCCACATCGAGGGTGATTCCGATCACCCGGTGAACCGCGGCACCCTCTGCCCGAAAGGCGCGGGCCTGCTCGACTTCGTCCACAGCCCCAACCGCCTGAAGTACCCGGAAATCCGCGAGGCGGGTTCCAGCGAGTGGAAGCGCATCGGCTGGGACGAGGCGCTGGACCGCATCGCCAAGCTGATGAAGGAGGACCGCGACGCCAACTTCATCGAGAAGAACGCCCAGGGCCAGACGGTGAACCGCTGGCTGACCACCGGCTTCCTGGCCGCGTCGGCGTCTTCCAACGAAGCGGGCTACATCACCCACAAGGTGGTGCGCTCCCTGGGACTGCTGGCGTTCGACAACCAAGCGCGTGTCTGACACGGCCCGACGGTGGCAAGTCTTGCCCCGACGTTTGGCCGTGGAGCCATGACCAACCACTGGACCGACATCAAGAATGCCGATCTGGTTCTGATCATGGGCGGCAACGCCGCTGAAGCGCATCCGTGCGGCTTCAAGTGGGTGACCGAGGCCAAGGCGCACAACAAGGCGCGCCTGCTGGTGGTCGACCCGCGATTCACCCGTTCCGCTTCGGTGGCCGACTATTACGCGCCCATCCGCACCGGCACGGACATCGCTTTCCTCGGCGGCCTGATCAACTACCTGCTGGAAAACGACAAGTACCAGAAGGAATACGTGCACAACTACACCGACGTCTCCTTCATCGTGAAGGAAGGCTTCGGCTTCGAGGACGGCCTGTTCAACGGCTACGACGCCGAGAAGCGCACCTATCCGGACAAGTCCTCCTGGCAGTACGAGCTGGGCGAGGACGGCTTCGCCAAGGTTGACTCGACCCTGCAACACCCGCGCTGCGTGTTCAACCTGATGAAGCAGCACTACAGCCGCTATACGGCGGATGTGGTGAGCAACATCTGTGGCACGCCCAAGGACATGATGCTCAAGGTGTGGGAAGAGATTTCCACCACCGCCGCACCGGACAAGGTGATGACCATCATGTACGCCCTGGGCTGGACCCAGCACTCGGTGGGTGCGCAGATGATCCGCACCGGCGCGATGGTCCAGCTGCTGCTGGGCAACATCGGCATGCCCGGCGGCGGCATGAACGCGCTGCGTGGCCACTCCAACATCCAGGGGCTGACCGACCTCGGGCTGCTGTCCAACTCGCTGCCGGGCTACCTGACTTTGGCCGGCGACGCCGAGCAGGACTACAACGCCTACATCGCCAAGCGCACCGCCAAGCCGCTGCGCCCGGGCCAGCTGTCCTACTGGCAGAACTATCCCAAGTTCCACGTCAGCCTGATGAAGTCCTGGTTCGGCAAGTCGGCCACCAAGGAAAACAACTGGTGCTACGACTGGCTGCCCAAGCTGGACATGCCGGGCGCCGGCTACGACGTGCTGCGCTACTTCGACATGATGTACCAGGGCAAGGTCAACGGTTACTTCTGCCAGGGATTCAACCCCATAGCCTCCTTCCCCAACAAGGCCAAGGTCAGCGCCGCGCTGGCCAAACTGAAGTGGATGGTGGTGATGGACCCGCTGGCCACCGAGACCTCCGAGTTCTGGCGCAATGCCGGCGAGCACAACGACGTCGATACCAAGTCGATCCAGACCACCGTGTTCCGCCTGCCCACCAGCTGCTTCGCCGAGGAAGACGGCTCCATCGTCAACTCCGGCCGCTGGCTGCAATGGCACTGGAAGGGCGCCGAGCCGCCGGGCGAGGCGCGTACCGACATCGCAATCATGGCCGGCCTGTACCACCGCCTGCGCAATGCCTACGCCAAGGACGGGGGCAAGTTCCCCGATCCGATCCTCGGCCTGGACTGGAGCTACCTGAAACCCGACGAACCCGGCCCGGACGAGCTGGCCAAGGAGTACAACGGCAAGGCCCTGGCGGACCTGGTCGACCCGGCCAACGGCATGGTCCTGGCGAAAGCCGGCGAACAGCTGCCGGGCTTCGCGCTGCTGCGCGACGACGGCAGCACCGCCAGCGGCTGCTGGATCTTCGCCGGCTCCTGGACGCAACTGGGCAACCAGATGGCCCGCCGCGACAACAGCGACCCCTACGCCATGGGCCAGACCCTGGGCTGGGCCTGGGCGTGGCCGGCCAACCGGCGCATCCTTTACAACCGCGCCTCCGCCGACCCCAGCGGCAAGCCCTGGGATCCGGTGAAGAAGCGCCTGGTGTGGTGGAACGGCAAGGCCTGGGGCGGCACCGACGTGCCGGACTACAAGGTCGACGTGGCGCCGGAAGCGGGGATGAACCCGTTCATCATGAACCCCGAAGGCGTGGCGCGGTTCTTCGCCGTCGACAAGATGGCCGAGGGTCCGTTCCCCGAGCACTACGAGCCGTTCGAGACGCCCATCGGGATCAACCCGCTGCACAAGAATCCGCAGGCCATCAGCAGTCCGGCCGCGCGGGTGTTCAAGAACGACATGGAACTGTTCGGCAAGGCCGACGAGTTCCCCTACGCCGCGACCACCTACCGGCTCACCGAACACTTCCACTTCTGGACCAAGCATTGCCGTCTGAATGCCATCGTCCAGCCGGAACAGTTCGTCGAGATCGGCGAGGCGCTGGCCAAGGAACTCGGTATCAAGGCCGGCGACCGCGTGAAGGTCTCCTCCAACCGCGGCTACATCAAGGCGGTGGCGGTGGTGACCAAGCGCATCCGTCCGCTGCAGGTCAACGGCAAGACCGTGCACCACGTGGGCATCCCCTTGCACTGGGGCTTCTCCGGGGTGGCGCGCAACGGCTACCTGACCAACACCCTGACCCCCTTCGTGGGCGACGGGAACACGCAGACTCCGGAGTTCAAATCCTTCCTCGTCAACGTGGAAAAGGCGTGAGGTGAAGCATGAGTAGCCAAGACATCTACGCCCGCTCCGCCACCACCACGCCGATGCCCTCGGTGCGGCGCGAGGAGGAAGTGGCCAAGCTGATCGACGTGTCCAAGTGCATCGGCTGCAAGGCCTGCCAGGTCGCCTGCTCGGAATGGAACGAGCTGCGCGACGAGGTGGGCCACAACCATGGCACCTACGACAACCCGATCGACCTGACGGCGGAATCCTGGACGGTCATGCGCTTCACCGAATACGAAGCGCCGGCCGGCAACCTGGAGTGGCTGATCCGCAAGGACGGCTGCATGCACTGCGCCGAGCCGGGTTGCCTGAAGGCCTGCCCGAGCCCGGGGGCTATCGTCAAATACGCCAACGGCATCGTCGACTTCAACCAGGACCACTGCATCGGCTGCGGTTACTGCATCACCGGTTGCCCCTTCAACATCCCGCGCATCTCGCAGAAGGACCACAAGGCGTACAAGTGCACCCTGTGTTCCGACCGCGTGGCGGTGGGCATGGAGCCGGCCTGCGTGAAGACCTGCCCGACCGGCGCCATCGTCTTCGGCACCAAGGAGGACATGAAGGAGCATGCCGCCGAGCGCATCGAGGACCTGAAGTCGCGCGGCTTCGAGCACGCCGGCCTGTATGACCCGGAAGGCGTGGGCGGCACCCACGTGATGTACGTGCTGCACCACAATGACCAGCCGTCGCTCTACGCCGGTCTGCCCGACAAGCCGGCGATCAGCCCGCTGGTCAGCCTGTGGAAAGGCATCACCAAACCGCTGGGCCTGCTGGCCATGGCGGGCGTGGTGCTGGCCGGGTTCTTCCACTACACCCGCACCGGTCCCAACCGGGTGGAAGAGGACGAACCGGGCGGTGCCGATCCGGAGGCGCCGGTGCACAAGGTCGACCCGTCGGTGCATCGCTATGACCCACGTGAGCACCCATGACACCCCAGGCAGTCGCTTTTGCCCCCTCTCCCTCGGGGAGAGGGCTGGGGTGAGGGCTACGAGGATCGAGACATGAAGAAAGACATCCAGCGCTACAACGCCAACGAACGGAGCAACCACTGGATGGTGGCCATCCTGTTCTTCCTCGCCGGCCTCTCGGGGCTGGCGCTGTTCCACCCGGCCATGTTCTGGCTGACCAACCTGTTCGGCGGCGGCCCGTGGACGCGCATTCTCCACCCCTTCCTCGGGGTGGCGATGTTCCTGTTCTTCCTCGGGCTGGTGGTGCGTTTCGCCCACCACAACCTGGTGGAGAAACGCGACGTGCAATGGCTCAAGCAATGGCGCGACGTGGTCGCCAACCGCGAGGAAAACCTCCCGGAAGTCGGCCGCTACAACGCCGGGCAGAAGCTGCTGTTCTGGATCCTGCTGCTATGCATGCTGGTGCTGCTGCTGACCGGCTTCGTCATGTGGCGGGCCTACTTCAGCCAGTGGTTCGGCATCGACATCATCCGCCTGGCGTCGCTGCTGCACGCCTTCGCCGCCTTCGTGCTGATCTGCAGCATCCTGGTGCATATCTACGCCGGGATCTGGGTGAAGGGCTCGATGGGCGCCATGCTCTACGGCTGGGTCAGCCGCGGTTGGGCGCGCAAGCACCACAATGGCTGGCTGAAGGACGTGGAGAAGGGCAAGGGCCACTGAGTGTCGACGTAACCGCCGGCTGGCACTGACTTGCCAGCCGGCACGGACAGTCCCCTCTCCCTTCAGGGAGAGGGCTAGGGAGAGGGCCCTTTCTGGCCCCGCTCCGAACCCAACAAGGAGTCCTGCGTGTCAGGCCGAATTCTCGAACCCGGGCAGATCGAAGCTGCCGCCAACATCCCTCCGCTGTTCAACCTGCCGTCTCCCGATCTCTTCACCCGCCGCGCCGCGCGCCTGCGCGAACTGGCGCCGGGTAATCCGCTGCAGGGCTACCTCGAACTGATCGCCGGCGTCTGCGACGCGCAGCAGGCGCTGCTCGATCGCAAGCTGCCGCTGCCAGGGCCTGACGCCACCGCTCTGGCCCGCAGCCATGAACACCGCATGCCGCCGCTGGCCTACGAAGTGCTGGTGCGTGAAGGCGCCTGGTTGCCGCTGCTGGACGCCTTCCTCGACGCCTATGAACCCACCGCCAACCCGGCTATCGTCCAGGCGCTGAAGGCCCTGGGCGGCGCCGACGAAGGCCAGCGCAAGGCCTGGGCCCTGGGCCTGCTCAACGGCCAGTTCGACCTGCTGCCGCCAGCCCTGGTGCCCTTCCTCGGCGCCGTGCTGCAAGTCGCCTTCAGCCAGTGGTTGCTGCAACTGCCCGAGGATGCCCTGGCGGAAACCGACAGCCAGACCCTCTGCCCGGCCTGCGGCGCGCCGCCAGTGGCCGGGATGATCCGCCATCAGGGCAAGCACGCCGGCCTGCGCTACCTGTCCTGCTCGCTGTGCTCCTGCGAATGGCACTACGTGCGGGTCAAGTGCAGCCACTGCGCCGAGAGCAAGGGCCTGGCCTATTACTCGCTGCAGCGCGAAGGCGTCGCCAGCGACCAGGCGCCGCTCAAGGCCGAGACCTGCCCCGGCTGCCAGTCCTACCTCAAGCAGTTCTACCTGCAGCACGACAAGCACGCCGAGGCCCAGGCGGACGACCTCGCCAGCCTTGCGCTGGACATCCGCCTCGCCGAGGACGGCTACCTGCGCACCGCGCCGAACCTGTTGCTGGCGCCAGGCGGCTCCTCGTAGGGCGTACAAGGCTCCGTCTTGTACGCCGTCTGGCCTCGGCATCACTGCGCTCCGGGGTCAACCCCGGTGCAGATAAGGGCCGAGGTGCATCGGCGTATAACCGCGAACGGTGATACGCCCTACACTGACTCCAGCCATTGACTCCGCATTAAGGCCCGTCCATGACCTCGGTACGCCTGCCCTCCATCGACCGCCTGCTGCGCAGCCCGGCCTGCCAGCCGCTGCAGCAGCGCTATGGCCGCGAGGCCCTGCTCAAGACCCTGCGCGATCTGCTCGACGAACTGCGCGAGCCCGCGCGCCACGGCCAGCTGGCCGCCGTCGAGCTGGAAGAGTCCGTGCTCGCCGGCCGCGCCGGCGAACGCCTCGCGGCGCACCATGCCAGCCATGTGCGGCGGGTGTTCAACCTCACCGGCACCGTACTGCACACCAACCTCGGCCGCGCGCTGTTGCCGGAAGAAGCCATCGAAGCCATTACCCTGGCCGCGCGCTACCCGCTCAACCTCGAATTCGATCTCGCCACCGGCAAGCGCGGCGACCGCGACGACCTCATCACCGGGCTGATCCGCGAGCTGACCGGCGCCGAGGCCGTCACCGTGGTCAACAACAACGCCGCCGCCGTGCTGCTGGCGCTCAACAGCCTGGGGGCACGCAAGGAAGGCATCATTTCCCGCGGCGAACTGATCGAGATCGGCGGCGCCTTCCGCATTCCCGACATCATGTCCCGCGCCGGGGTGAAGCTGGTCGAAGTCGGCACCACCAACCGCACCCACGCCAAGGACTACGAAGCCGCCATCGGCCCGCGCTCTGGCCTGCTGATGCGTGTGCACACCAGCAACTACAGCGTGCAGGGCTTCACTGCCAGCGTTGCCACCCCGCAGCTGGCGCAGATCGCCCACGCCCACGACCTGCCGCTGCTGGAAGACCTCGGCAGCGGCACCCTGGTCGACCTTACCCGCTGGGGCCTGCCCAAGGAACCGACCGTGCAGGAAGCCCTGCGCGACGGCGCCGACATCGTCACCTTCAGCGGCGACAAGCTGCTCGGCGGCCCGCAGGCCGGGCTGATCCTCGGCAGCAAGGAACTGATCGGCAAGATCAAGAAGAACCCGCTCAAGCGCGCCCTGCGGGTGGACAAGCTGACCCTCGCCGCGCTCGAAGCTGTGCTCAATCTCTACCGCGATCCGGATCGCCTCGCCGAACGCCTCACCAGCCTGCGCCTGCTCAGCCGCCCTCAGACCGACATACGCGCCCAGGCCCAGCGCCTGGCGCCGACCTTGGCGAACCTGCTTGGCGAGGTCTGGAGCGTCAGCGCCGAAGACGCACTGGGCATGATCGGCAGCGGCGCCCAGCCGGTCGCCCGGCTGCCCAGCGCCGCATTGTGCCTGCGCCCGAACCAACCCAAGCGCCAACGCGGACGTGCATTGCTCGACCTGGAAGAACGCCTGCGCTGCCTGCCCATCCCCGTGCTCGGCCGTATCGACGACGACGCCCTCTGGCTCGACCTGCGCCAGCTCGACGACGAGCCCGGCTTCGTCGCCCAACTGCCGCTGCTGGCTGAGGACAAGGCGTGATAGTCGGAACCGCCGGACACATCGACCACGGCAAGACCTCCCTGCTGCGCGCCCTCACCGGCATCGAGGGCGACCGCCGCCCGGCCGAGCGCGAGCGCGGTATCACCATCGATCTGGGCTATGTCTACGCCGACCTTGGGGATGGCACGCTTACCGGCTTCATCGACGTGCCGGGCCACGAGCGCTTCGTCCACAACATGCTCGCCGGCGCCAGCGGCATCGACCTGGTTCTGCTGGTGGTCGCCGCCGACGACGGGGTGATGCCGCAGACCCGCGAGCATCTCGCCATCGTCGAACTGTTGGGCATCCGCCGTGCCATCGTTGCGCTGACCAAGGCCGACCGCGTACCTGCCGAGCAGGTGGAACACGCTGCGCGTGACGTACAGGAACTGCTCGCCGAAGGACCGCTGGCCGGAGCTCCGATCTTCCCGGTCTCCAGCGTCAGCGGCGAAGGCATCGACGCCTTGCGCGAAGCGCTCGGCGAAGCCGCGCGCGAAACCTTCGAACGCGGAGCGTCGGGCGGCTTCCGCCTGGCGGTGGACCGAGCCTTCAGCGTCAGTGGTGCGGGGATCGTCGTCACCGGCACTGCCTTTGCCGGCACTGTCCGCATTGGCGACGAATTGCTGCTGGGCAATGCGGGGCGACGCGTGCGAATTCGCGGCCTGCACGCGCAGAATCGCGAGGCTCAGCAGGCCCACGCCGGCCAACGCGTGGCGCTGAACATCGCTGGCGAGCGTTTGAGCCTCGAGCAGATTCATAGGGGCGACTGGCTGATCGCGCCGGAGCTGCACGCACTCACCACGCGCATCGATATCGACCTGCACCTGCTGCCCAGCGAGACGCGGGCCTTCGTGCATTGGACGCCGGTTCATGCGCACCTTGGCGCCCAGGACGTCACGGGCCGCATCGCCCTGCTCGAAGATGAGCGCCTGCCGGCGGGTGAGCGCACCTTCGCGCAACTGGTCCTCAACGCCCCCAGCCATGCCGTCCACGGCGACCGCCTGGTGCTGCGCGACCAGTCCGCCCAGCGCACCCTCGGTGGTGGCCGCGTGCTCGACCCCTTCGCCCCGGCGCGCAACCGCCGCAACCCTGAACGCCTGGAGCAACTGCGTGCCTTGCAGAGCGATAGCCTGGAAAGTGCCTTGCCGACCCTGCTGGCACACGCCAGCAACGGGCTCGACCCGGCGCTGCTGGCGCGGCAGTTCAACCGCCCGCGAGAGACCTGGGAGCTTCCTGCCGGGTTGGTCGAGGTTGGCACCCGTCTCGGTCCGCGCCTGTTCTCGGCACAGCGCTGGAGCGCCCTGCAACAGCAGGTGATCGACGCCCTGCAACGCTTCCATGAAGAAGCCCCCGACGAGCTCGGCCCCGACCGCGACCGCCTGCGCCGCTACGCCTTGCCGCAGTTGGAGCGCCCCGTCTTCATCGCCCTGCTGGAAAGCCTGCTGACGGATAAACGCATCGACAGCAGCGGCCCCTGGCTGCACCTGCCCGATCACCGCGTACAACTGGGCGAGGCAGACGAGCGCTTGCGCGAGCGCCTCTGGCCTTTGCTGCTCGCCGGCGCCTTCGATCCGCCTTGGGTACGCGACCTGGCCCGCGAGCTGGCGGTGGAGGAGGGCGACATACGTCTGCTGCTGCGCAAACTCGCCCGCCTGGGGCAACTGCACCAGGTGGTGAAGGACCTGTTCTACCCGGAAGAAACCCTGCGCCAACTCGCCGCCCACGCCCTGCATCTGCGTGACGACGCCGGCATCATCCGCGCCGCCGCCTTCCGCGACCGCATCGGCATCGGCCGCAAGCGCTGCATCCAGCTGCTGGAATACTTCGATCGCATCGGCTTTACCCGGCGTTTCGGCAACGAGCGGCGGATTCGGGAGGATTCGGCGCTGGCGAGCGCTGCGCCGGAGGGCGGCTACGGTAAGGTCCTGAAAGCCAGGATCAACGCTGATCGAGCTTGAATGGCCGCCGGAGAAGGGCGGTCGAAGCGGCTCTAGTGGCAAGCAAGGCCAGGGGAATGGGCCACGGATCGAAGTAGGTGAAAGGCTATTCAAGCCTCCTGCGGCATCGCTGCGCTGGCGCCGTTCAAGGCAATGATGGCAACATCCAGGCTCCCGATCCGCCGACGCACTCCAGTGCCGGCACCAGTCCAGGGAAGGCAAGCACGCCCGGTGGCGTGGCCGGGCTTCAAACCCGGTGGGGGACGGCAGCCGTTCCTGGGTGGGTTCGACTCCCACTGCCTTCCGCCACTTTCCCTTGGTTACATCCGGCACCACTGTTCTTCGCAGGGAATGCCGTCACCGTCGCCATCCATCTTCATGCCAGGACAGCTTCGCAGGAAAGCTTTGGCCTCCGCGCAGGAGGTCATTTGCGAGCAGTACTGGCGACCGTCGCAGCGTACGTTGGGAGTTGTTTCGATGCTGGCGGCTGGGGGGAGTGCCGTTTCGGTGGGCTGAGGGCTCATTGGCGGAGCGGAGGATGAACGAAAGAGCCGGGACTGCCAATCCGGATTGTCCATGTATTGCCAGGCGAGCAGCGCCAGAGCTGCGAGGAAGATCCATTTCTTCATGGGGGCCACCAGAATTGTGTTGCTTGCAATTCTAGTGGTCGAACCCATTGGATTCCTATGGCGCTCGGGGATCAGCCGCCACAGCGGTCGTCACCGCGGCGTGTCGAGGTCGCGCAGTGTCACTACTGCCCCCACATCATCCGCTGCTGCTGCGCCGAGTAATCGTCGCTCTGCAGCTGGATGCGTGTGGGCTGGCGTTCGAGGTTGTCTTCGCCGAAGGATTCCCGCACGGGCGATTCGATGGCGCTGAAATGGTTGTAGTGCGGGGCGTCGGCGCAGCCGGCGAGGGTGATGCAGGCGATGGTGACCACGGAGAGCTTGAGCATGGGAGAGTCCTCCTGGAGTGAGCTTCGAGAGTCGGCCCGGAGGATTAACGGTGGATTAAGGGGGGCAGCTTGTGGCGAGTGCGGCGTTCCAGTGTTGGACAGAGGAGGGGCCTGCGGTAGCGCCCCATGTTCGCGAGCTGCGTCCTTGGGGCGCTGCAGGAATCGCCCGGCGGAATCAGTCCAGCACGTTGCTCAGGACTTCGTAGATGACGCCGGTGGCGATGGTGACCAGGAGCAAATCGGTACCGGCCTGCTGCCACTCGTAGCCGTCGTAGCGGGGGAGGCGGCCGATCAGGCGACCGTCGAGTTTCTTGGCGATGCCGGGCGGCAGCGGTTTGCCGCGGGCGAGGTTCTTCCGGATGCCCGGCGGCAGGGCGGCGCCCGGGCTCCAGTAGTCGCGGTTGTGATCGAGGATCACGCGAACACCGCCGATATCGATCTGCGGGCCGCCTTGCCAGTTGTTGCCACCTTGTCCCTGGTAACCCTGATTGCCGTGCTGCGCGTTCTTGCTGTGGCTGTTGCCCTTGCCGTTGCCCGGGTCGGCCAGCAGCATCGGGCTGGCGCCGAACAGGGCAAGGCCAAGGGTCGTTGCCAGCAGGGTATTGAGTCTGGGCATCTCCATGTTTCCTCCGTCCTGGAATCCTGTTGTTGCTGAGCGTAGCCGCTGTTATAGCTTTCAGGTCCTGTGTGAGTTGGTACACATGTGCTTACATTTCGTCGGAAAGCCCCGAACCATTGGAGCTCTAGTCCTGTCAGAAGGGTATCTCAACCCCGCCCCTGGAGGCGTCTTGATCATGAAGAAAACCCTGGTTGTTGCAGCAGTCTGTGCTTTCGCTCTCGGCGCCACAGCCATGCTGCCCGCCGACCTCTCGCCGATTGGTTCGGTTTATGCCAAGGGCAATGGCGGCGGTGGTGGCGGTAATGGTGGTGGCCACGGCGGCGGTAACGGTGGTGGCAATGGCAGTGGTCATGGCGGCGGCAACAGTGCCGGCCACAGTGGTACCAATGGTGGCGGTGATGGCGATGGAAATGGTCACGGCAATGGCAAGGGCAAAGGCGCTCTTGGCCATACCAGTGACCCGTCCGACGGTAGCTCCGGCATCCACGGCGCGAAGCGCAATGGCAAGGTCGAAGGCGTCGAACACGCCGGCAAGGCCACTCGCGACCATGGTGTGAGCGGCAATCACAACGGCAGCACCAAGAACGACAGCAAGGGCCATGGCGCGACGACTTCGTCCGTGGCCCATTCGAAGGATACCCGTGGCCTGTCCAAGGCAACGGCAATTTCCGACACCACGCCGGGCACCCACAATACCAAGGGCCTGGACAACGCTTCCGATAACTCCACCAAGAACGACCACGACGACGATTGAGTCGTCTCGCGGCCAGGGACGGCCGCTATCCCTCTCCCTTTCTTAGCGCACCGGAAAATCGAAATAGGTCGCGGGATAAGGCTCGGCTTTCAGCCGGTAATGCCACCATTCCGCAGCGTAGGGTTCGAAGCCGTGGCGCAGCATGGCCTGGCGCAGCGTCTCGCGGTTGCGGGTCTGCTGCACGCTGGCCAGCGGCGTGCCATGATGGGAAATGGGGCCGAAGAAGTCGAAGCGGCTGCCCATGTCCAACTCCTCCCCCGTTTTTGCATCCACCAGCGTCAGGTCGACGGTACTGCCGCGCGAGTGCCCGGAGTGCTGGGCGATGTAGCCGTCGCGGAACAGCGCGCGCTTGTCCTGGTCCGGGTAGTAGCGGGCCTTCTGCCGGGTATCCTGCGGATCAGCGGCCCAGCGCTTGAAGGCTTCCACGGCACGCTGTGGCCGATAGCCATCGAAGATTTTCAGGGCCAGGCCGCTCAGGGCGAGGTCCTGTTCCACGGCGGCCAGCGCAGTGGCGGCTTCGCGGGTGAGGATGATCCGCGCTGTCTGGTAGCCGTCGATGGGCTCGCCGACGAAGTTGTTGGAGCCGGCGTAGCGCACGTCGTAGCGGGCGGATTTCAGTACCTGGTCGAGGTAGACGAAGCCGGGTTGCGCCGGTTGATCGGCACGCAGTGGCAGGCAGGCGAACAGCAGCAGCGGGAGCAGGAGGCGCCAGCGTTGTGCCGTGCCTGCGCGGCTCACGGGCGTAGGGCCTGCACCCCGTCGTCTTCGGGGTCGTAATTGTCCAGGTACATGCGTCGGGCGAAGGCGTCCAGCGCGGCCTGGCCTTGCAGGAAGCGGCCGCGGACGGCGGCCCAGTCGTCGGGCTTCAGGCGCACCATCCAGCCCTCACCGTAGCAGTCCTGGTTGATCAGGCCCGGTCGGCGCACCACCGCGTCATTGCTGGCGAGGATATGGCCCGCCAGTGGACTCCGCGCGGAGGAGGCGGCCTTGGCGAATTCGACCACGCCGAAGCTGCGGTCGCTCTCGATGTGCCAGCCGTCGCGCTTGGGGGTGAAGGCGAAGATCTGTCCGTAGAGGGCGCAGCCGTAGGCGGTGAGGCCGAGGGTCACCGCGCCGCCGGACTCCTCGCGCAGCCAGAGGTTGTACTCGGGGGCGTACAGGCGGTCGTTAGGAAACTCCAGACCGTGCAGCTTCACAGGGTCAGCACCCGGTCGTATTCGAGGATCATCCGCGCCAGCTCGCCGCCGCTGGCGATCTCGTCGACTTCCTCGATCAGCCGGCTTTCGTCAATCGGCACGCCCGGCGCGCGGCACATCAACAGGCGTGCGCCGGCTTCCTTGGCCTGCTGGATGAAGTGGCTGATGGGCTCGCCACCCTCGGCGGCGTAAAGGTGGTCGGCGACGTCCTGAAAGGCCAGGCGGGTGCCTTCGCCGCTGAGGAACAGGGTCACCTGGGCGTCCATGCAGGCCAGCAGGGTGGCGGTGTAGAAGGGCGCCGCGCAGCGCGCCGGGGTGCTCGGGCCGCTGCTGACGATGATCAGCACCCGCTGCCGGTCAGATGGGGTCAAGGGCTTTCTCCAGTTGTACCAGGGCGATGCGCCGGCCCTGCGGGTCGGCGCGCTCGACGATGGCCTGCGGCCGATAACCCAGCCGAGTGTAGAGCAACAGCCCGGCGGCGTTGGCGTTGAAGCAGGACACTTTCATCACCCGCGCCTTGTACTGGTCGCGGGCGAGTTGCTCCATGATCTCGATCAGGTACTGGGCCACGCCGTGCTGGCGCGCCCAGGGGGCGACCATCATGTTGCCCAGCGCGCAGTACTCGCGCGGTTGCCACTGGTAGAAGTTGGCGAAACCCGCCACGCGGCCGTCCAGCAGGGCGAGGGTGCTGCCGCGGCGCTCGGCCATGGCGGCGGCGAGTTGGCCGACGGTCAGCGGCCAGCTTGCCTTGGGGTAGCAGTAGAAAAGTTCGTCGCGATCCTGGGGAAAGCGCACCACCTCGTCGAGGTCGCCAGCGGCGGCAGGGCGGTGGCTGAGGACTGGATGTTCCACGCTCGCTCCCGGCTCAGTGCGGTGGGTACTGGGCGATGACTTTCTGCACCGTCTCGCGGATCGCCGCCTCGCGTTCGGCGGGCGTGGGCGGGCTGCTGCGCATGACCTGCTCGCCGCTGCCGCGCCAGACCAGCTTGCCGTCCTTGCCGTCGAACAGATCGACCTGGATGGTGGCGACCTTGTAGGTGACGGTGCGGGTCTCGGCCATCGGCGGCGGGCCCCAGTAGCCACCCCAGTAGCCGTTCCAGTAGCCACCGCTGTAGGAGGTGATCTGGTCCTGGCGCTGGTCGACGATCAGGTAGGCGCGCACTTTCACGTCGCCGATGTTGCCGTTCTGGGCCTGGCGCAGACCGCGTTGGTCGAACTCGTCGGCGACGGCCTGGCTGATGCGTTGCTCGGTGAGGTCGCTCTTGATGCGCGGATCGTCCGGGCGGTACTCGAACGAGGGTTGCGCCCAGCTCCAGGTCAGGTAGCGGGAGAAGTCGCGGGTGGTGTCGTAGTCGCGGCTGACGCTGGTGGTTTCGCACGCTGCGAGGCCCAGCACCAGGCCTAGAAACAGTGAACGGCACAGCAAACGGCGGATCATGGTGGATTACTCCTGATAGAGCTTCCATCCAAGCGCAGAGTCCGCGCAAAGGCAAGCGGCAGAGCGGTTGCGGGTGCCTGCGGAGCCGTTCGGCCGGCAACTTCCCTGGCCGCTGCCGGCTCAGCCCGGTGGGTAACCATCCATGGCCTTGCGCGCGGCCTCGCGCAGCGCGCGGGCCTGGTCGCTCTGGCTGCTGCCGTTCTCGTATTCGGCGCTGCCGTTCCACACCTCCTGATGGCTATGGGCGTCGAGCAGAGTGATGCGCACCACGCTGACGGTGACCACGTAGGTGCGGACGACCGGGTAGTAACCGCCGCCGTACCACGGATCACCCCAACCGCCGTAGTAGCCGCCGCCGTAGTAGTCGGTGGTCTGCCGGGTGCGTTGCTCGCTGGAGAGCTGGGCGCTGACCAGCAGGTCCGCCGGGGCATTGTTCCTTGCCGGGCGCAGGCCGCGCTGGTCGAGGGCTTCGCTGACGGCATCCTGCAGCGGGCCACCGAAGCCGGTGCCGTCGGCCCAGCTCCAGGAGCGGTAATGCCCGTAGTCCATCGGCGCGGCCGGGTAGCTGCCGGGGTCGAGCCCCGGGTGGGCGGCCGAGGCCGGCGCGGGCGGCATCGGCAGCGTGGTGGCGGTATAGGGATTCGGGCTCTGGCAGGCGGCCAGGGCAGCGAACAGCGTCAGGATCAACAGGTAACGCGGCATGACGGACTCCCGCACGCCCGGACCGGTCGGCGTGCGCACCCGCAGACTATGCACCTAATCCTGCGGCCGGCACAGCCAGTGCAGGTAGCGGCCCAGGCCGGCGAAGGCGGGATGTCGACGGTATTGCAGTTCCATCTCAACCAGGTCCAGGGGCTCGGCCTTGTGCTGGAACTCCACCGGCATGTAGTCGTGGAACACCCGCACGCCGCTGCGTGCCTCGATACGCCAGTGCCCGTCCATGGCTGCTTCCAGCGTGCGCGGGTCGAGCGGTTCCTGCGGGGTCAGGCTCTGGCCCTCGCCGGAAAAACGGTTCTTGCGCAGCTTGCGGAAATGCCCTTTGAGCAGGTTGCGGTAGATCAGCGCATCGCGGTTGTAGAAGGCCAGGGACAGCCAGCCGTCGCTGCGGACCAGCTGGTGCAGCACGGGGAGAATGGCCAGCGGCTCGGCCAGCCACTCCAGCACGGCGTGGCAGATCACCAGGTCGTAGGGCTCGTTGAGCTGGCCGAGCAGGTCCTGCCAGGGGGCTTCGATGAAGGTGGCGTGGAGTCCGGCTTCGGCGAAGCGCTGGCGGGCGCCTTCGAGCATTGGTGCGGCGGGTTCGGCGAGGGTGACGTCATGGCCGCGCCCGGCCAGCCAGAGCGACATGTGGCCCAGGCCCGCACCGATATCCAGCACGCGCAGCGGCCGTTCCGGCAACGCTTCGGCAAGGTCGGCCTGGAGCACCGCGAGGCGGATCGCGCCCTTGGCGCCGCCGTAGATCTTCTCGGCGAAGCGCGTGGCCAGCTCGTCGAAATGACGGTCGCCGGTCTTTGGGGAGCCGCTCACTTGGCGCCCCCCTCGATGAAGCGCCGTTCGCTGTCGGCTAGTTTGGCGAGCACCGCCTGCTCCATGTCGATGCCCAGTTCCGCGCACAGCAGCAGCAGGTAGAGCACGATGTCACCGACTTCCTGGCCGGCGTGGGCCAGTTTTTCCGGTGGCAGCTGGCGCGATTCGTCTTCGCGCAGCCACTGGAAGATTTCCACCAGCTCGGCCATTTCCACGCTGGCGGCCATGGCCAGGTTCTTCGGGCTGTGGAAGCGACTCCAGTCGTTGTGATCGCGGATGGCGTGCAGGCGCGTGGTGATGGCTTCGAGATTCATATAGCTTCGAGGTTCATGCAGATGGGGCTCCAACGTGAGCCCCATAGCTTCAAGCCTCGCGCATCAAACGTCCAGCGGGCTCCAGCTGCCGGCCATGTGTGGCAGGTCGTCCTTGCCGCGCAGGCTGAACTGCCCGGATGGCGCCGGTTCGCTGGCCAGCAGGTTGACGGAGGCGGGCAGCAGCACCGGCTTCTGGAAGCGCACCTCGACCCTATAGCCGGCCATCGGCAGCTGCTCGCCCAGTGCCGCCAGGCTGCGTGCCTTGTTCCACAGGCCATGGGCGATGGCGCGGGGGAAGCCGAACAGTCGGGCGCTGGCGGCGGACAGGTGGATCGGGTTGTAGTCGCCGGCGACGCGGGCGTAGCGCCGGCCGATGTCCGCCGGGCAACTCCAGGCGTCGATCTGCTCCAGCGGCAGTTCGGCGCTCTCCTCCCGTGCCGGCGGCGTGCCGTCCAGGCGCATGCCGCGGAACAGGATGCGGCTGTCGCCCTCCCAGAGCAAGCCGAGCTGGTCATGGAGCTGGGTGATGATGCTGAAGGTCACGCCCTTCTCATGGGGTTGCAGGTTGTCCACCCGCACGCTGACGTTGAACGGCCCGAGCCCGCCCAGGGGCCGCAAGACGCTGATACGGTTCTCCAGGTGCACCAGGCCCAGCAGCGGGAAGGGGAAGCGTGCATCGGTGAGCAGCCCCATCTGCAGGCCGAAGGCCAGGATGTGCGGGTAGGTGGGCGGCAGCACGTGGTTGTCGGGGAAGCCGCAGACCTTGCGATAGCGCTCAAGGTGCTTCGGATCGACCGTGACCGGGCAGCGCAGGCCGCGGGTCGGCAGGCTGCGGCCACGCACGCCACGGCGCAGGGCGGCGCGGACGAACAGGCCGGTGAGAGCGGGGGGAGCGGACAGGTCGAGCCAATCGCGGGGCATCGGGTATCTCCTGAGGGGCAAAAGGGGCTGCTGGCGTTTCGGCGCGAGCCGCGTTGCTGCGTCAAATCACGCCAGGCTAGACGCGGGGCGACGGTAATGGCGTTCCCTTGCCTAGCCCCGCAACGACGCATGGCGTGATTTGCCGCGCAACCCGAAGGGACGGGCCGCATTTTGCGCAGAGCGTCGTTACTCGTCGTTCATTTGGAATGACCAAACCACACTCCTCGCGCCTAGCCCTGCGCAAAATGCGGCGCCTTCGCGGCCGTGCCGAAACGTCAGCAGCCCCTTATCAGCTTAGCCAGTGCTCTGCATCGGGCATTGGCCGTGGTAACGCGGCGCGCGGCAGGCAAGTCAATCTGACCGCCCGGTCGCCCGGAGATTTCATTCAATGGCCTTCCTGATTCTCTTGAGGGGGGAGAGAAAAGCTGCCTAAGATGGGCCCGCCTCATGGATAACTAGAAAAAACACCATGCGTGATCTGACCGACGATGTGGCGCTGATGCGCCCGGTGATCGACGCCCTGCGCGCCAGCGGCACCGACCCCGACCGTGTACTGGCGCGCGTCGGCCTGCCCGCCGGCAGCCTGCCCGCCGGACGTTTCCCTCACAGCGCCCAGAACCTGTTCTGGAAGGCCGCCGCCGAAGAGTGTGGTCAGGAGCACGTCGGCCTCCACCTCGCCGGCCACCTGCCGGCGTTCCACGGCCTGCTGCTGGAATACCTGTTCCTTTCCAGCTCGACCTTCGGCGAAGGCCTGCGCCATGCCCTGCGCTACGCACGCCTGCTCTCCGACACCCTCAACGCGCGCCTGGAAATCGAGGGCGAGCGCGCCGTGTTGCTGCTTGGCCATGTGGCCGGGACCAACCGACATTTCCCGGAAATGCTCGCCGGCGCGGTGGTCCGCCTGTTCCACGCCCTCACCGAGGGGGACTTCAAACCCTACGAGGTGCAACTGATGCACGAAGCGGGTGCGCCCGCCGAGCGCTACCAGGCGGTCTACGGCTGCCCGGCGGTGCTGGGGGCCGAGCGCTACGCCCTGGTGTTCGACGCCGCCGTGCTGGACAAGCCTTCGCGCCATGCCGCGCCGGAGCTGCTGCGCATGCACGAGTCGCTGGCGCGCCGGCAACTGGCGGAGGTCGAGCGCCTGGACCTGGTGCGCAAGGTGCGCGAGCTGATCGGCGTGCTGCTGGTGGACGGTGGCGCAACCCTGGAGCAGGTCGCCGCCCGCCTGGACATGCCGGCCCGCCGCCTGCGCGAGCGCCTGGCCATGGCGGGGGTGCGTTTCAACGACCTAGTCACCGACTACCGTTGCCGGCTGGCCAAGGACCTGCTGCTCAAGACCGATGAACGCATCGAGGTGATCGTCGAGCGCACCGGGTTCTCCGAGCCGAGCACCTTCTACCGCGCCTTCAAGCGCTGGGTCGGCGAGACCCCGGTGGAGTTCCGGCGCCGGGGCCGGCCGCAGACTCCGGCGGAGTGATCGAACATCTTCGAGTGGGCTGCTGAGTAGGCTTTGCGCGCTTTTTCCACCTGAGGAGTTCTTGATGCAAAGCCGAATCCGCAACGCTCTGCTGTGCGGCGTCATGCTGTTGGGTAGCCAGCAGGCGTTGGCCGGCGAAACGGGCGACACGGCCTTTTCCCGCCTGGACCGCGATGCCAATGGCTACATCGAGGCCAGCGACATGGCGGCGATGCGCGAGCGCATGTTCCGTCGGCTGGACCGTGACGCCGACGGCTTCCTCAGCCGCCAGGAGCTCACCCCGCCGAGCCAGAGCAACCATCCTTCACCTGCCGCCGTGGTCTGGCCGGACAGCGACGGTGACGAGAAGATCAGCCCGGCCGAGTTCATGGCCCAGGAGCCGGCGCTGATCCTGCGCGGCGACCGCGACGGCGACCATCGGCTGAGTGCGGAGGAGTTCCAGCAGTTGATTGCGGCGCGGGGGAAGTGAGTCTGGGGCGGGGTTAGGCCCGGGCATCTGTGGGGGCTACGGTGTGCATGGCCGTTGTCCGCGATGGTCGGTGAGATTTCGCGGATAAGATCCGCTCCTACAAACGCGCGGGCTCCGGCGACGAGCAGGAGCGTAGGGCGTATAACGTTCGACGTTATACGCCGTCCAGCGATGGTCCCAGAGCGCTCCGGGATCGACCTTGGCGCCATCCGATCGGTCGAGGTGTATCGGCGTACAACCGCGAACGGTTGTACGCCCTACGGGATCACGCCCCCAGCAGACTCTGACCACACACCCGCAGTACCTGGCCGCTCACCGCACCCGACCCCGGCTGGGCGAACCAGGCCACGGCTTCGGCGACGTCCTGCGGCAGGCCGCCCTGGCCCATGGAGTTCATGCGCCGGCCGGCTTCGCGGATGGTCAGCGGGATAGCGGCGGTCATCTGAGTTTCGATGAAGCCCGGCGCCACCGCGTTGATGCTGATGCCCTTCTTCCCCAGCACCGGTGCCCAGGCCTGCGCCAGGCCGATCAGGCCGGCCTTGCTCACCGCGTAGTTGGTCTGCCCCATGTTGCCAGCGATGCCGCTGATGGAGGCGAGCAGCACCACGCGGCCATCGTCGTGCAGCTTGTTGGCGTCCAGCAGCGCCTGGGTCAGCACCTGCGGGGCTTTCAGGTTCACGTCGATCACCGAGTTCCAGAAGGCTTCGCTCATCTTGGCGACGGTCTTGTCGCGGGTGATGCCGGCGTTGTGCACCACGATGTCGACGCCGTCGGGCAGCGCTTCCACCAGTTGCACGCCGGCATCGGCGGCGCAGATGTCCAGCGCCACGCCGCGACCGCCAAGGCGCGCGGCGAGGGCGTCGAGGGCGTCCTTGGCCGGCGGCACGTCCAGCAGCACCACCTCGGCGCCGTCGCGGGCGAGGGTTTCGGCAATCGCCGCGCCGATGCCACGGGCGGCACCGGTCACCAGCGCGCGCTTGCCCACCAGCGGACGGCTCCAGTCCTGCACCTGCTTGTCGTAAGCGGCCAGGCGCACCACCTGCCCGGAGACGTAGGCGCTCTTGGGCGAGAGGAAGAAGCGCAGGGCGCCTTCGAGCTGGTCCTCGGTGCCCTTGCCGACATACACCAGCTGCACGTTGCCGCCCCGGCGGATCTCCTTGCCCAGGGAGCGGCTGAAGCCTTCCAGGCTGCGCTGCACGCTGGCGGCGATGGGGTCTTTGATCGATTCCGGCGCGCGGCCCAGGATCACCACATGCGGGCACTTGTCCAGGCCCTTGAGCGCACCCTGGAAGAAGGTGCGCAGCTCGAGGGTCTGCTCGAAGCGGGTCAGGCCGCTGGCGTCGAAGACGATGGCCTTGAGCTTCGGACCGTGCTCGGCGGTCCAGCGCGGCAGGCCGTACTGGCCTTCGGCGAAGGCGAAGATCGAATCGGTCAGGCGCCCGGAAAACGCCAGCACGGCATCGTTCAGGTTGCCCTCGCCACCGAGCAGCAGGGCCCCGTCCACTGGCCGCGTGCGCCCGGCGCTCCAGCGCTCCAGGCGGACCGGCGCAGGCAGGCCGAGGGCTCCGACCAGGCGGCGGCCGACGTTGGAGTTGGCGAAGGCGATATAGCGATCGGTCATGGAAGGGCTCCTGCGCGGGGTCTCGAAAGTGCTGACCACTCTACGCAGGCACAGGTTCGGCGCAATTGACCGCGCTGCCCTGCGCAACGGCGGGGCGGCCAATGCGACACGAACGGCTAAGGTTAGGCTCTGTACGCAAAGTTGCCGAGCCTGGCCTTGGCCGCACTTCAACGCTCACCCTTAGGAGCCCTGCATGACCCAACTGCGCCGGGTCGCCATCGTCGGCGGCAATCGTATTCCCTTCGCCCGCTCCAACACCCTGTATTCCACGGCGAGCAACCAGGAGATGCTGACCTCCGCGCTGGACGGCCTGATCGAGCGCTACAAGCTGCACGGCGAACGCCTGGGCGAAGTGGTCGCAGGCGCCGTGCTCAAGCATTCCCGCGACTTCAACCTGACCCGCGAGTGCGTGCTGGGCACGCGCCTGGCGCCGGAAACCCCGGCCTACGACATCCAGCAGGCCTGCGGCACGGGCCTTGAGGCTGCCATCCTGGTGGCCAACAAGATCGCCCTCGGACAGATCGAGTGCGGCATCGCCGGTGGCGTGGACACCACCTCCGACGCGCCCATCGGCGTCAACGAGGGGCTGCGCAAGATCCTGCTGGAGGCCAATCGCGGCAAGTCCAACGGCGAGAAGATCAAGAGCCTCTTGAAGATCCGCCCGCGCCACCTGATGCCGCACATCCCGAAGAACGGCGAGCCGCGCACCGGGCTGTCCATGGGCGAGCACTGCGAGCTGATGGCGCAGACCTGGGCCATCCCCCGCGACGAACAGGACAAGCTCGCCTTCGAGAGCCATCACAAGCTGGCCGCCGCCTACGACGAGGGCTGGCAGAACGACCTGATGACGCCGTTCCGCGGCCTGGTGCGCGACCAGAACCTGCGCCCGGACATCAACCTGGAGAAGATCGGCACGCTCAAGCCGGTGTTCGAGCGCGGCCCGCGCGGCACCCTGACGGCGGCCAACTCCACGCCGCTCACCGACGGCGCTTCCGTGGTCCTGTTGGCCAGCGAGGAGTGGGCGAAGGCGCGCGGCCTGCCGATCCTGGCCTACTTCAAGGACGGCGAGGCGGCGGCGGTGGACTTCGTCGGCGGCCGCGAAGGGCTGCTGATGGCTCCGGTCTATGCGGTACCGCGGCTGCTGGCGCGCAATGGCCTGACCCTGCAGGACTTCGATTTCTACGAAATTCACGAGGCCTTCGCCGCCCAGGTGCTGTGCACTCTCAAGGCCTGGGAGGACGCGGATTACTGCAAGGAGCGCCTGGGCCTGGACGCGCCGCTGGGCTCCATCGACCGCAGCAAGCTCAACGTGAAGGGCAGCTCGCTCGCCGCCGGCCACCCGTTCGCCGCCACCGGCGGGCGCATCGTCGCCAACCTGGCCAAGCTGCTGGACGCCGCCGGCAAGGGGCGCGGGCTGATCTCGATCTGTGCGGCCGGCGGCCAGGGTGTGACCGCAATCGTCGAACGGTAATCCAATACAGCGGGACCGGCGTTTGTCGATCCCACGATGTAGCAACTCCGTGACTTCAGGCGGTGCCGCGCAAGCGGCGCCGCCTTTTTTTTCACGTCGGGTGGGCGTTACCTGTAGGAGCGAGCTTGCTCGCGAACCGCCCCAGCCTCGGTGCCGGCCGGTGTTCGCGAGCAAGCTCGCTCCTACCACTACCGGTGAGCGCCGAGCACCCTTGTAGAGGCCCCCATGCGCGCGATCGCGGGCATGGCCCGTTCCTACAGTTGAGACCGTCGCTCGGGGCTGGGCGCAATTTCCTTCTAGAACCCCACCTCAACCGCCCTGCAACATTCCCGGATGGATGCGCGCCGTGAACGGCGTGGACAGCACCAGCGACGTCTTGCTGGTACCGAACTGCGCCAGGCGGTCGATCAGCTCTTCCAGTTCCTGGGTGCAGCTCACCGCGACCTTGAGCATCACGCAGGCTTCGCCGGTGATGCGGTAGCAGTCGATGATCTGCGGAATCTCCATCAGCGGGTCGAGCATGCTTTTGCTGCGATGGTCGTTCAGGCGCATCTCGATCAGGCACTGGATCGAGCGGCCCATCTTCGACAGGTCTACGCTGGCGTGGTAGCCGGTGATCACACCCTCCGCTTCCAGGCGGGCGACGCGGTCGGCCACCGCTGGAGGGGAGAGGTTGATGCGCCGGGCCAGCTCCGCGAAAGACATCCGGCCGTCTTCCAGCAGGGCGGTGAGCAGGGCACGGTCGTATTTGTCCATCGGTTTCACCTTGGCTTTTGGGTCTGAACGGATTCAACGGAAATAGGCCAAAAAATCCATCGATTGAAAAGTGTTACGCCCGTATTGGCGTTGTCTGTGCCTTATCCGCGTGTAATCACCTGCATAAAATGAATCGCCCCACCTTCCTTGTCGAGCCCCGTCATGACCACCCTGACCATGCCCAGAGCCCGCGTTTCCCTGACCCTGATCGCCGCGTTCTTCGCCCTGTATTTCATCTGGGGCTCGACCTACCTGGTGATCCGTATCGGCGTCGAATCCTGGCCGCCGATGCTGATGGCCGGCTGCCGCTTCATCATCGCCGGGACCCTCATGTTCGCCTGGATGCTCTGGCGCGGCGCGCCGCTGCCGAGCTTCAGGCAATGGCTCTCGGCGGGCGCCATCGGCATCCTCCTGCTCAGCTGCGGCAACGGTGGGGTGACGGTCGCCGAGCACTGGGGCGTGGCCTCGGGCGTGGCGGCGCTGGCGGTGGCGACCGTGCCGCTGTTCACCCTGGTGTTCGGACGCTTCTTCGGCAACCGCACCACGGCGCTGGAATGGGCCGGTATCGCCCTGGGCCTGTTCGGCATCGTGTTGCTCAACCTCGGCTCCAACCTGCAGGGCAGCCCGGCGGGTGCGGCGCTGATCCTCTTCGCGGCGGCCGCCTGGGCCTTCGGCTCGGTGTGGAGCCGGCGCCTGTCGCTGCCGGCCGGCGCCATGGCCAGCGCGGTGGAGATGCTGGTGGGCGGCGGCGTGCTGCTGCTGGGCAGCGTCCTCAGCGGTGAGCGCATGGAGCAGATGCCGACGGCGGCAGGCTGGGGCGCGCTGGCTTACCTGGTGGTGTTCGGTTCGATCATCGCCTTCAGCGCCTACATGTACCTGCTGGCCAATGTGCGACCGGCGGCGGCGACCAGCTACGCCTACGTCAACCCGGCGGTGGCGGTGCTGCTCGGCGTGGTCTTCGCCGGCGAACACATCGGCCTGGCCGAGTCCCTGGCGATGGCGGTGATCATCAGCGCGGTGGTGCTGATCGGCCTGCCGCAGTGGCGACGCCAGGACGCGGCATGAGCTAAGCCCGAAAGGTTATTTCGCCCCGCCCTGCGACTTCGCTAGGGTATGGAATGGCCTCCGCAGGGAGGCCGTTTTCCTTTCTTCAGTACACCCGCGCGCCATACGCTCAGGCCACTGACCGACTCACTCGATGAGGTGTGCATGAACCTGGCGGCGACCGCTTCCCTTCCCGATCTTCCCTCTGCCCGCTGGAGCCGCGCGCTGCGCGCCTCCGGCCTGCTCGACCTGTCGGTGCCGCGCGACTACGGCGGACGCGGTGCCCCTTGGGATGAGGTGCTGCAGACCCTGCGCGACCTCTCCGAGCGCGACGGCACCCTGGCCCGGCTGTTCGCCGTGCATCACCTGCAACTGGCCAGCGTGCTGTTGCTGGGCAGCCGCGAGCAGCGTGAACGTCTATTGCCCCTGAGCGTCACGCGCGACTGGCTGTGGGGCGAGGCGGTGGACCATCACGAACGTCGCCTGCTGGCGCGGGAGCATCGGCGCGGCGGCTTCCTGTTGCAAGGCGGGCGTCACGACTGCTTTGGCACCGAGGCGGCCGACTGGCTGCTGATCTCGGCCTGGCACGCACCCAGCGAGGGTTTGCTGATCGCCGCGCTGCCGGCCGACCGCGACGGCCTGGACCGCTTCGAACCCAACGGCGGCGGACTGCTGCGCTGCCATGAAGTGCGCCTGCATCCCGAGGACATCCTGCTGCCGCCGGGCCTGCCCTGGACGCCCCGCGCGCAGCTGCGCGGCAGCCTGTCGGCGCTGCTGCAGGCGAACATCGCGCTGGGCCTGGCCATGCAGGCGTGCGATGCACTGCCGACGCGAGCGGCGGCGGACGGGCTGCGGCGTTTGCTGGGGCTGGGCCTGCGCCTGTCCGAGCAGTCCGCCGCGGCCTTCGAGGCGGCGCTGGCGGCGGGCAGCGGCTTGACCTTCACCCGCAGCGCCGCGCTGGCGACCCTGGTGGCGGAAACCTCCGCCGTGGCGAAGCAGGCGGTCGAGGAGGGTTTGCGCCAGGAGGGTGTGCGTGCGCGAGTGCTCGCTGGCGCGACGTGAGGCGCCTTGTATCGGCGACGGAAGCCCTTGCGAGCGCTCATAAGTTAAGAACCAAATATTATTTATTGCGAGTTTTTTATATCGTTAATCTAGCTTCTACCGGACCACCGGACACCGTTTCAACCCACCGAATCCCGTCCCGTGGTCCGTCCCCTCTCTGGAGGCCGGCACCGCCGTTACCTTCAGAGGAAACACCATGAACAAACCTCGTTTCGTGCGCCGTGCCCTGGCCGGCGTCGCTGTTGCGGCCGCGCTGTTCTCCCAGAGCGCCGCGTTTGCCGACATCGTCCTGGGCTACCAGACCGGCATCGACCCGACCAAGGTCCCCCAGGCCGACGGCACCTACGAAAAAGTCATCGGCGAGAAGCTCGACTGGCGCCGCTTCAACAGTGGCCCGGAAGTGATCGCCGCCATCGCCTCGGGCGACGTGCAGCTGGGCAACATCGGCTCCAGCCCGCTGGCCGCCGCCACCTCGCGCGGCCTGCCGATCGTGGCCTTCATCGTCTCCGCGCAGATCAACTCGGCCGAGGCCCTGGTGGTGCGCAACGGCAGCAGGATCGAGAAGCCCGAGGACCTGGTCGGCAAGACCATCGCCACGCCCTTCGTGTCCACCTCGCACTACAGCCTGCTGGGCGCGCTCAAGCACTGGAAGATCGACCCCACGAAGGTGAAGATCGTCAACCTCAACCCCACCGAGATCGCTGCCGCCTGGCGCCGTGGCGACATCGATGGCGCTTTCGTCTGGTCGCCCGCCCTGGGCGAGATCAAGAAGTCCGGCAAGGTGCTGACCGACGCCGCCGAAGTCGGCCAGTGGGGCGCACCGACCTTCGAGGTCTGGGTGGCCCGCAAGGACTTCGCCGAGAAGCACCCGGAGGTCATCGCCAAGTTCGCTCGCGTGAGCCTGGATTCCTTCGCCGACTACAACGCCCACAAGGCCCAGTGGACCGCCGATTCCGAGCAGGTGAAGAAGATCGCCAAGCTGACCGGTGCCGATCCGCAGGACGTGCCCGAGCTGCTGGCCGGTTCGGCGTTCCCCGAGTCCCAGGCGCAGCTGTCGTCCGCGCTGCTGGGCGGCGGTACCGCCAAGGACATCGCCGGCACCGCCGAATTCCTCAAAGAGCAGAAGCGCGTGCCTTCGGTGCTCAAGGACTACTCGCCCTACGTCAGCGCCGACTATGTGCGCCAGGCCCAGAGCGTGCAGGTCGGCCAGCGCTGAGCAATTGCCTTTCGTAGGAGCGAGCTTGCTCGCGAACCGCCCTGGCTTCGGAGCCGACAGGTGTTCGCGAGCAAGCTCGCTCCTACAAGAGCAAACAGCGCCACGCATTTCTTCTCACCCTACGGAGGGCAGAACATGAGCCGTCTGACGGCCGAGGCGGTCAGCCTCACTTTCCAGCAGCGCGGACGCGAGCGCGTCGTGCTGCAGGACCTCACTCTCAGCCTGGCCAAGGGCGAATCCCTGGTGGTGCTCGGCCCGTCGGGCTGCGGCAAGTCCAGCCTGCTCAACGTGCTGGCAGGCTTCCAGGCGCCGGACAGCGGCCGCGTGCAGATCGACGGCCGTACCCTGAGCGGCCCCGGTGGCGAGCGCGGCGTGGTGTTCCAGGATGACGCACTGATGCCCTGGCTGAGCGCGCTGGACAACGTCGCTCTCGGTCTGCGCATCCGTGGCGTCGGCACCGCCGAGCGCAATGCCCGCGCCCATGAAGTGCTGAAACTGGTGGGCCTGGGCGAGCATGCGGACTACCGCATCTCCCAGCTCTCCGGCGGCCAGCGGCAGCGCCTGGGCCTGGCCCGTGCACTGGCGGTGGAGCCGGACTTCCTCCTGCTCGACGAACCCTTCGGCGCCCTCGATGCGCTGACCCGCGAGCGCATGCAGGTGCTGACCCTCGACCTGTGGCGCAAGACCGGCAAGGGCCTGTTCCTGATCACCCACAGCGTCGACGAAGCGCTGTTCCTGGCCACCGACCTGGTGGTGATGGATGGCCCGCCGGCGCGCATCGTCAAGCGTCTGCCGCTGGACTTCGCACGCCGTTATGCCGGGGGCGAGCCTGTGCGCTCGATCAAGTCCGACCCGGAATTCGCGCGTCTGCGCCAACTGCTGCTGGATGAGTTCCTCGAAGAACCGGAGGCCGAGCATGTCCACTGAAACCCTCGCCACCAAACTCCCGGCTGCCGCGCCGAAGTCCCGCAGCGTGCCGGGCGACTACCGCCGCTGGGCCGCTGCCGGCAGTGTCGGAGGACTCTTCGTGCTCTGGTGGCTGGCCACGCACCTGGGCTGGGTCGACACCCTGTTCCTGCCCGCGCCGGAGCAACTGGTGGAAGCCTTCCAGCGCCTGCTCGCCGAGGGCTATGTCGATGCCTCGCTGTGGCAGCACGTCGGCACCAGCCTGCTGCGCGTGCTGCTGGCGCTGGGCGCGGCGGTGCTCACGGCTATCCCGCTGGGCATCCTCATGGGCCTCAACCCGTTGGTGGGCGCGGCCTTCGATCCGCTGGTGGAGTTCTACCGCCCGGTGCCGCCGCTGGCCTACCTGCCGCTGATCGTCATCTGGTTCGGTATCGGCGAGCTGTCCAAGGTGCTGCTGATCTATCTGGCGCTGTTCGCGCCGCTGCTGATCGCCACCGCCGCCGGCGTGCGCCGCGTGGACAAGTCGCGCATCCAGGCCGTGCGCTGCCTGGGCGCCAACCGCTGGCAGGTGGTGCGCCATGTGATCCTGCCCAGCGCGTTGCCCGAAGTCCTCACCGGCCTGCGCATCGCCCTGGGCGTGGGCTGGTCGACCCTGGTCGCCGCCGAGCTGATCGCCGCCAACCGTGGCCTGGGCTTCATGGTGCAGTCCGCGGCGCAGTTCCTCGCCACCGATGTGGTGGTGCTGGGGATCCTGCTGATCGCCGCCATCGCGCTGAGCTTCGAGCTGGGTCTGCGCTGGCTGCAGAGGCGCTTCGCTTCCTGGGAATAAACACATCGATCCGACGCCCTCGCCACGCAGGCGAGGGGCAGGGGAGAGAGCGCCTCTTCCCGTGAATCTCACGAGAGCACACGAACATGACCACCCTGAGCATCGAACCTATCAGCCCGGCCCTGGGCGCCGTCGTTTCCGGCGTGCGTCTGGCCGACCCACTGGACGACGCGGCGCAGCGCCAGATCGAGCAGGCCCTGCTCGATCACCAGGTGCTGTTCTTCCGCGACCAGCCGTTGACGCCGACCCAGCAGGCGAACTTCGCCGCGCGCTTCGGCGACCTGCACATCCACCCGATCTACCCCAGCTCGCCGGAGCAGCGCGAAGTCATCGTGCTCGACACCGCCGTTACCGACGTGCGCGACAACGCCATCTGGCACACCGACGTGACCTTCCTGGAAACTCCGGCGCTGGGTGCCGTGCTGGCCGCCAAGCAGCTGCCGCCCTACGGCGGCGACACCCTGTGGGCCAGCGGCATCGCGGCTTTCGAAGCGCTGTCCAAGCCGCTGCAGCGTTTGCTCGACGGCCTCACCGCGACCCACGACATCAGCAAGTCCTTCCCCCAGGAACGCTTCGGCGCCACCGATGCCGACCTCGCGCGTCTGGAGGAAGCCCGCAAGAAGAACCCGCCGCGCAGCCATCCGGTGATCCGTACCCACCCGGTCACCGGGCGCAAGGCGCTGTTCGTCAGCGATGGCTTCACCACCCGTATCAACGAGCTGGAGCCGGCGGAAAGCCGAGCCATCCTCGACCTGCTGTTCGCCCACTTCAGCCGCCCGGAGTTCACCGTGCGCTGGCGCTGGCAGGAGAACGACGTGGCCTTCTGGGACAACCGCGTGACCCAGCACTATGCGGTGGACGACTACCGCCCGCAACGGCGGGTGATGCACCGGGCGACGATCCTGGGGGACAAGCCGTTCTGACTTGAGGGGCGGCACCTGTAGGGCGCATGACCCGGAACGGGTTATCCGCCGCCGTGGCGGATAACGCCATAGGCGTTATGCGCCCTACGGAATTTTTGTGTAGGAGCGAGCTTGCCAGCGAACCGCATAACGCAGCTCTCATCGGTGAACCCGTTCGCGAGCAAGCTCGCTCCTACAGGTTCGGCAACAGCCTGGAATTTCCCGTCATCCCCATGACTTGCGGCAACAAAGCCGCACCGCAGACCGCATTCGTCGCCATTCCAGGTCGCGGCGGATGGCTCACTGTCCTACGCTTTGGCAGTTCCGCTTTATGAAGAGACTGCCTACATGCAAGAAAGGATTCCCGACGAGTCCAACCTCGCCGAGCTGACGGTTCGCGGCCTGATTCTCGGCGCGCTGATCACCGTGGTGTTCACCGCTTCCAACGTGTACCTCGGCCTCAAGGTCGGCCTGACCTTCGCTTCGTCGATCCCCGCGGCGGTCATCTCCATGGCCGTGCTGCGCTACTTCTCCGGCTCCAACATCCTCGAGAACAACATGGTGCAGACCCAGGCCTCGGCCGCCGGCACCCTGTCCTCGATCATCTTCATTCTTCCCGGCCTGTTGATGATCGGCTACTGGAGCGGCTTCCCGTTCTGGCAGACCGCGGCCATCTGCTCCATCGGCGGCATCCTCGGTGTGCTCTACACCATCCCGCTGCGTCGGGTGATGGTGGTGCAAAGCAACCTGCCGTACCCCGAAGGCGTGGCGGCGGCGGAAATCCTGCGCGTCGGCAGCCATGACGAAGAAGAGGAGACGGCGGGCAAGCCGGCGAAAACCGGCGGGCCGGGCCTGCGCGACATCCTCGCCGGTGGCGTGATCGCCGCCGCCTTCAGCCTGCTCAGCAGCGGTTTCAAGGTGCTCGCCGAAGGCTTCAGCTTCTGGCTCACCGCAGGGCAGGCGGCGTTCCGCCTCTCCACCGGCTTCTCCCTGGCGCTGGTCGGCGCCGGCTACCTGATGGGCATCACCGCCGGTATCGCCATTCTCATCGGCGTGGTGATCGCCTGGGGCGTGGCGGTGCCGTTGCTCTCGGTGAACAGCGTGCTGGCCGCCGGGCAGAGCCTGCCGGAGCTGGCCACCAAGCTGTGGAGCAGCCAGGTGCGCTTCCTCGGCGCCGGCACCATCGGCATCGCCGCGCTATGGACCCTGGCCACCCTGTTCAAGCCCATGGTGCAGGGCGTCTGGTCGTCGCTCAGCGCCGTGCGGGGGCGTGGCGAGGTGAGTGACCTGCGTACCGAGCAGGACCTCTCGGCGAAGTGGATCGTGGCCATCGCCGCCGTCCTGCTGGTGGCGCTGTTCGTGGTGTTCGCCTTCTTCCTCGGCGAGGCGGCGCCGGATCTGCACGGCTTCGCCTTCTGGGGCCTGGTGGCGGCCTGCGTGATCTTCGCCTTCTTCTTCGGCTTCCTGATCGCCGCCGCCTGCGGCTACATGGCCGGCCTGGTGGGCTCGTCCAGCAGCCCGATCTCCGGCATCGGCATCATCGCGGTGATCCTGGTGTCGCTGCTGATCCTCGGGGTCGGCTCCCTGGAGGACGGTTTCCTGGCGCTGGAAGGCGGCAAGCTCGCCATTGCCCTGGCGCTGTTCACCACCTCGGTGGTGATCGCCATCGCGGCGATCTCCAACGACAACCTGCAGGACCTGAAGACCGGCTACCTGGTCGGCGCGACCCCGTGGCGCCAGCAGGTGGCGCTGATCGTCGGCTGCCTGGTGGGCGCGCTGGTGATTCCGCCGGTGCTGGAATTGCTGTTCAACGCCTACGGTTTCACCGGCGCCCTGCCGCGCGAGGGCATGGACCCGAACGCCGCGCTGGCCGCGCCGCAGGCGACGCTGATGACGGCCATCGCCAGCGGGATTTTCCACAATGCGCTGAACTGGAACATGATCCTCATCGGCGTGGCGCTGGGCATCGCGCTGATCCTGGTGGACGTGCTGCTGCGCCGCACCGGCAAGGCCAGTCTGCCGGTCCTCGCGGTGGGCCTGGGCATCTACCTGCCGCCGACCATCGGCATGACCCTGGTGGTCGGTGCGGTGCTCGCCTGGCTGCTGGAAACGGCACTGAAGAAGCGCGCCCTGGCGGCCGGCATCAACGAGGAGAAATTCTCCGACGAGCCCAAGCGTCGTGGCGTGCTGCTGGCTTCGGGCCTGATCGTCGGCGAGAGCCTGATGGGCATCCTGCTGGCGGCCATCATCGGCACCACCGGCAAGGACGCGCCGCTGGCGCTGGTCGGCGCTTCCTTCGAAGACGCCGCGCAATGGCTGGGCCTGGTGGTGTTCGTGGCGATCTGCGTGCTGTTCTACCGCAAGGTGCTCACCGGCACGCGCGGCTGATCCTGAGCGGTGATGCGAAGGCGCCTGCGGGCGCCTTTCGCATTTGGGTTTTTCGTAGGAGCGAGCTTGCTCGCGAACGGATTCACTGGCCGCTCCGATGTTGGGCGGTTCGCGAGCAAGCTCGCTCCTACAAGCGTGTGCGCAGGCGCTTGGCTTAGCGCACCAGATGCAGGAACTGCAGGTGCCGCTCGTACTGGTCGAGCATGTCGTTGATGATCTGTTCCTTGCTGTAGCCCATCAGGTCGTAGTCCTGGCTGCCCTCGGAGAGGTGCACCTCGGCGCGGAAGTAGCGGCGGTTCTTCAGGTGCAGGCCGCCCATGCCGGCGCGGGCGAAGGAGGGCGTGAAGTAGCCGCGCATCGACACCTGGTAGAGGAACGGATGCTGTTCGCCGTGACCGATTTCCAGGCCGATCTCCAGGTTGCCCAGATCCAGGTCGGAATCCACCTGCAGGCCCTTCTCGCGGAACACCTCCGAAACCTCGGCAATCGCCGGGCTGACCACGTCGACCATGAAGCGATACACCTCATCGCGAGTGGGGAAGTGCACCGCCTGGGAGATGCGTCGCTTCCAGCCACCGGTCTTGGTCGAGGGCGGTGGCGCGAGCGAGTGGGTGCGTGCCCGCTGGCGCTGCGATTCGAGGTAGAACGCCTTGTGCAGACCCCACATCATCAGCAGCAGGATCAGCGAGAAGGGCAGTGAAGTGAGCACCACTGCGGATTTGAGCGCATCGATGTTGCCGGCGAACAACAGCCCGCCGGTGACCAGCGCGGTGGCCACGCCCCAGAACACCCGCAGCCATTTCGGGCCGTCGTCGTCGGCGCTGCCGCCGTGGGCGGACAGGGTGGAGAGCACCACGGTGCCGGAGTCGGCCGAGGTGACGAAGAACACGAAGCTGACCAGCACGGTCACGGCGATCACCACGCGGCTGCCGGGGTAGTTCTGCAGCAATTGGTAGAGCGCCATGGAGGGCTCTTCGACGGCCATCCGGCCCAGTTCGCTGAAGCCGTGGTTGAGCACCTGGTCCAGGGCGCTGTTGCCGAAGATCGACATCCACGCCAGGGTGAAACCGAGCGGGATGAACAGCACGCCGAAGACGAATTCGCGGATGGTCCGCCCGCGCGAGATGCGCGCGATGAACAGGCCGACGAAGGGCGCCCAGGCGATCCACCAGGCCCAGTAGAACACTGTCCAGCCGCCCAGCCAGTCGCTGCCGTCCTTGCCGTAGGCGTAGAGGTCGAAGCTCTTGGTCGGTAGGCTGCCGAGGTAGTCGCCGATGTTCTGCACCAGGGTGTTGAGCAGGTGCTGGGTGGGCCCGGCGAACAGGACGAAGAGCAGCAGCGCACAGGCCAGGACCATGTTGATGTCCGACAGCAGGCGGATGCCCTTGTCGACGCCGGAGACGGCCACCAGGATCGCCGCACCCATCATCAGCGCGATCAGCGTCATCTGCACCGGGTGGCTGTGGGCGATGCCGAACAGGAAGTCCAGACCGGCATTGAGCTGGAGCACGCCGAAGCCCATGTCCGCGCCCAGGCCGAACACCGTGGCGATGATGCCGAAGCAGTCCACCGCATAGCCGATGGGGCCGTTGATGCGCTTGCCGATCAGCGGGTAGAGCGCCGAGCGCAGCGCCAATGGCAGGTTGTGGCGGTAGGCGAAGTAGGCCAGCGCCATCGCCACCAGGGCGAACACGCCCCAGCCGTGCAGGCCCCAGTGCAGGAACAGCAGCTGCATGGCCTGGCGCGCGGCTTCCTGGGTGCCTGCCGCGCCTTGCGGTGGCTGCTGGAAGTGCGTGAGTGGTTCGGAAACGCAGAAGAAGAACAGGGTGATGCTGATGCCTGCGGCGAAGAGCATGCCGGCCCAGGACAGGTAGCTGAATTCCGGCTCGTCGTGGTCGGCACCGAGTTTGATCTTTCCATAGCCGGAAAGCGCGGTGACCACCACGAAGATCAGGTACAGCGTCATCGCCAGCAGGTAGTACCAGCCGACGGTCCCGGCGGCCCAGGTCTGGGCGGCTAGCAGCCAGTCACCTGCGCGTTGCGGCAGGCCGAGGACGAGGAGTGCGAAGAGAAGGATCAGCGCCGCCGCACCGTAGAAGACCGGTGGGTTCATGCGCATGGAGGGGCTGGGTGTTACGGACGGAGTAGGGGATTGCGGTGCAGACAAAACGGGCGGGGTCCCTCGTGTTTTTCCTTGAACAATCATTCAATGAAAACACGATACGGCCGTCGAAGGCCAATCGGTGGGACCGATGGTCCCGCCGCCGGCCCTGTACGAGGGCCGAGCGGAGCGGGTACTGCTTTACTTGCGGCGGGCTTTCTTCGCTTGGCGAATCTCACGGCGTTCCGGGTCGACCTGCGCAGGTACGTTCAGGAAGGCGGTGGCGGCGAAAAAGCTGGCAAGAGCGGCAAAGCTGGTCACGATAGTCTCCAAAGGCTCGGGGAAATTGGGTCCCGACTGCCTGATAGCCATTTTCCCTGATATTTATGACAAATATAAGTGAATGGTCTTTATGGTTGATATTGATCTGGTCGATGGGTCTGCCTTGCTGGGTTTTTGCAGGATAAAATCCTGAAATTGATAGCTTGCTCAGGATTCTCTGCTGTCGTCTAGAGAGGCGGCGAATCGTTTCACTGCGACCATTCGTCGCCTCAAGTGAAACGGTTCAGCGCTACGCCTCGTTCAGCAGCGTTCGCAACCGTTCGCGGACACCCGGTCGACGCAGCAGTGCCCGCAAATCGGCTTCCGTGCTGTCCGGCAGGTTCAGGTGCTCCGGCTCGATTTCCGAGCCGGGGCTGACCAGCAGGGCGAAGTGGATGACGTTCTCCAGCTCGCGGATATTGCCCGGCCAGGGGTAGCTTTCCAGCACCCGCTGGGTATCGCTGGTGATCTGCGGCACCGGCAGTTCCAGGCGTTGCGCGTGCACGCCGAGGAAGTATTCGGCCAGAGGCTGGATATCGCCGATGCGCTCGCGCAGCGGCGGCAAGGTCAGGTTGCCGTCGTGCAGGTACTGCTGCAGGCCTTCGAGGAATTTCCCCGCCTTCACCGCCTGGCCCAGATCGAGGCTGGTGGCTGCGACCAGGCGCACGTCCACCGGCACCGGTTCGCGGGCGCCGACGCGCAGCACTTCGCGTTCCTGCAGCACGCGCAACAGCTTCTGTTGCAGCGACAGCGGCAGGTCGGCGATTTCGTCCAGGTACAGGGTCCCGCCATTGGCCGAGCCGAACCAGCCGGCGCGGCTGCCCACCGGGCCGTTGTGCGCGCCCGGCGCGTATCCGAACAGCTCGGCCTCGGCGTAGTTGCGGCTCAGGGCGCTGCAGCTCACCGCGACGAACAGGCCGGGGCGCTCGCTGGCGCGGTGGATGTGGCGGGCCAGCAGTTCCTTGCCGGTACCCGTTTCGCCGTGGATCAGCACCGGTTGCGGCAACGGCGCCAGGCGTTCCACTTCGTCGCGCACTTCGTGGGAGCGCGGGTCGAAGAACACCAGCGCCTTGGCGCGGATGCTCAGCGGGCTCTTGTCTGCGTCGGGGAAGGTCAGCAGCGGCAGCGGCGCGTGGGGTGCGTTCATGGTGTTTCTCCTTTTGCTCCTACAGCGCGTCCAGCGCCTGCAGGAAGTCCTGGACGATATCTTGGCTGTCCTCGATGCCCACCGAGACTCGAATGGTGCCGTCGTGGATGTCCAGTGCGGTCAGGGCATCGGCGGACAGCGCGCGGTGCGAGGTCTTGCCAGGGTGGGTGATGCTGCTGGCGACGCCGGCGAGCGAGGGGGCGAAGGCGGCCAGTTGCAGATGACCGATCAGGCTGTCCACCTGGTCGAGACCGCCTTTGAGGGTGAAGCTCAACATGCCCGAATAGCCTTTGCGGAACAGGCGCTGGGCAAGTGCGTGATCCGGGTGCGAGGGCAGGCCGGGGTAGTAGACGCGTTCGACCTGCGGGTGCGCTTCGAGGGCTTCGGCCAAGGCCTGGGCGTTCTGCGAATGGGCGCGCATGCGCAGGGCCAGGGTCTTGGCCCCGCGGAAGTTGAGCCAGCTCTCGAAGGGGCTGGCGCTGCCGCCGGCGTTGATCTGGAAGCGCCGGGCGGCGGCGATCCACTGCGCGTCGCCCACCAGCGCGCCACCCATGGCGTCGCTATGGCCGTTGAGGTACTTGGTGGTGCTGTGGATCACCAGGTCGGCGCCGTCGCGCAGCGGCTGGTAGAGCACGGGCGAGAGGAAGGTGTTGTCCACCAGCAGCTTGAGTCCGTGGCGGTGGGCGAGGGCGGCCAGCGCCGGCACGTCGCTCACCCGAACCAGCGGGTTGGAGGCGGTCTCGGTATAGATCAGCTTGGTACTCGGGGTGATCGCTGCTTCCACGGCGGCCAGGTCATTGAGGTCGAGCAGGGTGGAGGCGATGCCGAAGCGCGCCAGCTCCTTCTCGATCAGGCTCTGGGTGGTGCCATACAGCTCGCGGCTGGCGATCAGGTGGTCGCCGGCGTTCAGCACGCCCAGCAGGGCCGCGGAAATCGCCGCCATGCCGGAGGCGGAGAACAGCGCGTCCTCGCCGTCTTCCAGCTCGCGCAGCAACTCCTCCACGGCGCTGTGGTTGGGGTTGCCGATGCGCGTGTACATGTAGTTGTCGGGGTTGCCGGCGAGGAAGTCGTCGACCTGCTCCAGGGAGTCGTAGACGAACACCGAGCTCTGGTAGATCGGCAGGCTCTTGGCGCGGGTGGCCATGCGCCGGTCGACGTCGTGCCCGGCGTGCACGGCGCGGGTGGAGGGGCCTTTGGGGGATTCGCTCATGACGAGTACCTCGAAAAGAAAAACGCCGGTGGAACCTGCCCACCGGCGTCAAAGCGGGTGCGCCGAAAGCGCGCCCAGCGTGGGAGTCGTAGCGCCCGGCCGCAGCCGGGCGACCGGATCAGAAGGCAGGCACCACGGCGCCGTTGTACTTCTTCTCGATGAAGGCTTTGACTTCCGGGCTGGTCAGGGCGGCGGAGAGCTTCTTCAGCGCATCACTGTCCTTGTTGTCCGGACGCGCCACCAGGTAGTTCACGTAGGGCGAGTTGCGGTCTTCGAGGATCAGCGCGTCCTTCACCGGGTTGAGCTTGGCCTCCAGCGCGTAGTTGGTGTTGATCAGGTCCAGGTCGACCTGGTCCAGCACGCGCGGCAGCAGGGCCGATTCCAGTTCCTTGAACTTCAGGTGCTTGGGGTTCTCGGCGATGTCTTTCGGGGTGGCCAGGGCGTTGCTCGGGTCTTTCAGCTTGATCACGCCGGCCTTCTGCAGCAGGAGCAGCGCGCGGCCGCTGTTGCTGCCTTCGTTGGGGATGGCGACGGTGGCGCCGTCCGGCAGCTGGTCAATGGACTTGTATTTCTTCGAGTAGCCGCCGAAGGGTTCGACGTGCACGCCGGTCACGGTGACCAGGTGGGTGCCCTTGCCGGCGTTGAAGTTGTCCAGGTACGGCTTGGTCTGGAAGTAGTTGGCGTCCAGGCGCTTCTCGGCGACCTGCACGTTGGGCTGCACGTAGTCGGTGAAGACCTTGATCTGAAGGTCCACGCCCTCTTTGGCCAGGGTCGGCTTGATCAGCTCGAGGATCTCGGCGTGGGGAATCGGGGTTGCGGCGACGATCAGCTTTTCATTGGCGAAAGCCGAGGTGGTGAAGGCAGCGGCGAGGGCGGTCAGAAGCAGCAGCTTTTTCATTGCGATGTCCTTGTGGGGCAGATGACCGCTGGCGTCCGGGCCGGCCGGGATGGGGCCTTCGTACGGGCGGTGGATTCTTTTTCCGCAGCGCCAGTGGCCGCGGTTGAGGCAGAAGTTACCGGCCTTTTTTATTCCAATAAAATATTAATTTTTCATTTTGATATTCGATTTTGTTCATATGGCTGCGCACGAGCGACCTGAGACAAGCTGTCGCGCGACACCCCGCCGCGCGGCAACCCACCACGGCGGTGCGCACGGGTTGGCGGCGTAAGATCGAGTTGCTTCATTGAGCGGCATCAATGCAGATCACGGTCCATTCTGAATGGGCAGCAAAAATGAAGCCGAACCGACATCAGATCGGTGGCTCGAAACACAGACTCACGCAAGAACGCCCTGCGCATGCGCAAGGCAAGGTGCCTGGCCACTGGCGTGGCGGGCGTCAGCCTGAAGAGGAATCGTCATGTTCGGATTAGAGGCGCTCGACCTGGCTCGGATCCAGTTCGCCTTTACCGTCTCCTTCCACATCATCTTCCCCGCCATCACCATCGGTCTCGCCAGCTATCTGGCGGTGCTCGAAGGCTTGTGGCTGAAGACGTCGGATGAGGTCTACCGCGACCTCTATCACTTCTGGTCGAAGATATTCGCCGTCAACTTCGGCATGGGCGTGGTCTCCGGCCTCGTCATGGCCTATCAGTTCGGCACCAACTGGAGCGCCTTCTCGGCCTTTGCCGGGAGCGTCACCGGCCCGCTGCTGACCTATGAAGTGCTCACGGCGTTCTTCCTGGAGGCCGGCTTCCTCGGCGTCATGCTGTTCGGCTGGCACCGTGTCGGTCCGGGCCTGCATTTCTTCGCCACGGTGATGGTGGCCATCGGCACGCTGATCTCCACCTTCTGGATCCTCGCCTCCAACAGCTGGATGCAGACCCCGCAGGGCCACGAGATCGTCAACGGCGTCGTGGTGCCGGTGGACTGGGTCGCCATCATCTTCAACCCGTCCTTCCCCTATCGCCTGCTGCACATGGCGATCGCCTCGTTCGTCGCCACCGCCTTCTTCGTCGGCGCCTCGGCGGCCTGGCACCTGCTGCGTGGCCGTGACAACCCGGCGATCCGCAAGATGCTCTCGATGGCCATGTGGATGGCGCTGATCGTGGCTCCCATCCAGGCCATGGTGGGCGATGCCCACGGTCTCAACACGCTGAAGCACCAGCCGGCGAAGATCGCCGCCATCGAAGGTCACTGGGACAACAGCGAAGGCGGGCCGACCCCGCTGGTGCTGGTCGGCTGGCCGGACATGGAGCGCGAGGAAACCCGCTTCAAGATCGAAATCCCGGTACTCGGCAGCCTGATCCTGAATCACAGCCTGACCGAACCGATCCCGGCGCTGAAGGACTTCCCGAAGGCGGACCGTCCCAATTCCACCATCATCTTCTGGTCGTTCCGCATCATGGCGGGGCTGGGCATGCTGATGATCCTGGTCGGCCTGTGGAGCGTCTGGCTGCGCCTGCGCAAGCGGCTCTATGAGAACCGTGCGTTCCTCAAGCTGGTGTTGTGGATGGGACCGTCCGGCCTGATTGCCATCCTCGCCGGCTGGTTCACCACCGAGATCGGCCGCCAGCCGTGGGTCGTCTATGGCCTGATGCGCACCTCCGAGGCGGTGTCCAACCACAGCGTCACGCAGATGAGCCTGACCCTGGTGATGTTCGTGCTGGTGTATTTCACCCTGTTCGGCGTGGGCATCGGCTACATGATGCGTCTGGTGCGCAAGGGCCCGGTCACCCACGAAGGTCGCGAAACCAGCCATGGCGGCGCCGGCCAGAAGCGTACTCCGGCGCGGCCGCTGTCGGCTGCCGAGGACGACTTCGACGACGATGACAACGCTAGCCCGGCAGGGAGGAACTGAGCCATGGGAATCGATCTTCCGCTGATCTGGGCGATCATCATCATCTTCGGGATCATGATGTACGTCGTGATGGATGGCTTCGATCTGGGCATCGGCATGCTCTATCCGTTCTTCAAGGACGAAGGCGACCGCGACGTGATGATGAACACCGTGGCGCCGGTCTGGGACGGTAACGAGACCTGGCTGGTGCTGGGTGGCGCCGCGCTGTTCGGCGCCTTCCCGGTGGCCTATTCGGCCGTGCTCTCGGCGCTCTACCTGCCGCTGATCCTGATGCTGGTGGGGCTGATCTTCCGCGGCGTGGCCTTCGAGTTCCGCTTCAAGGCGCGGCCTGCCAAGCGGCACCTGTGGGACAAGTCGTTCATCGCCGGTTCACTGGTGGCGACTTTCTTCCAGGGCGTGGCGCTGGGTGCCTTCATCGAGGGCATTCCAGTGGAAAACCGCGCCTTCGCCGGTGGCGCGCTGGACTGGCTGGCGCCGTTCCCGCTGTTCTGCGGCCTCGGCCTGGTGGTCGCCTACACGCTGCTGGGCTGTACCTGGCTGATCATGAAGACCGAGGGGCGTCTGCAGGAACGCATGCACGACCTGGCCAAGCCGCTGGCGCTGGTGCTGCTGGCGGTGATCGGCATCGTCAGCCTGTGGACCCCGCTGGCCCACGAGGAAATCGCCCAGCGCTGGTTCAGCCTGCCCAACCTGTTCTGGTTCCTGCCGGTGCCGCTGCTGGTGCTGCTGACCCTCTATAACCTGCTGCGCTCGGTGGCCAGCAACGACCATGTGAAGCCCTTCGTGCTCACCCTGGTGCTGATCTTCCTCGGCTACAGCGGACTGGGCATCAGCCTGTGGCCGAACATCGTGCCGCCGTCGCTGTCTATCTGGGACGCCGCGGCGCCGCCGCAGAGCCAGGGCTTCATGCTGGTGGGCGCGCTGTTCATCATCCCCTTCATCCTCGGCTACACCGCGTGGAGCTACTACGTGTTCCGCGGCAAGGTGAAGCATGGCGATGGCTACCACTGAGGTGCGCGGCATGACTCACGACGAGCAGGAGAAGGCGCCGCTGCGCAAGCGGCTCGGCTGGCTGGTGCTGATCTGGGCGCTGAGCGTGGCCGGCCTGGGCGTTGCGGCCTGGCTGATGCGCCTGTTCATGAGCGCGGCGGGGCTGGGCACGCCGCACTGACAGATCCCATCCGGGCGCCTTCCCCCGGCGCCCGTTCCCACATCCCTCGCACGGTTTCGTGCGGGGGATTTTTTTGTCTGGTGTTCGGGATTGGGCTTTATGTAATTGAGCAAGCTCGCTCCTACAAGGAGCGATGGGGGCTCAGTGCAGCTTGTCCCGCTTGGCCAGGGTAGGGAACAGCTTCATCCACGCGCCAGTGACAATCAGCGTACCGACTCCACCCAGCACCACCGCCGGCACGGTGCCGAACCAGTGGGCGGTGACGCCCGACTCGAACTCGCCCAGCTGGTTCGAGGCGCCGATGAACAGGCCGTTCACCGCGCTGACCCGGCCGCGCATCTCGTCCGGGGTTTCCAGCTGCACGAAGGCGCCGCGGATGACCATGCTGATCATGTCCGCCGCGCCCAGCACCACCAGCACCGCCAGGGAGAACCAGAAGGAGGTCGACAGGCCGAAGGCGATGGTGGTGACGCCGAAGATGCCCACCGAGAGGAACATGATCCGTCCGACGTTGCGCTCGATGGGGAAGCGCGCCAGCCAGAACGACATCAGCAGCGCGCCCACCGCCGGCGCCGAGCGCAGCAGGCCCAGGCCCCAGGGTCCGGTGAGCAGGATGTCCTTGGCGAACACCGGCAGCAGCGCGGTGGCGCCGCCGAGCAGCACGGCGAACAGGTCTAGGGAGATGGCGCCGAAGATATCCGGGCGGCTGCGGATGAAGCGGATGCCGGCCAGCAACGATTCCAGCGTGGCCTTGCCCTGGACGGCGGGAGCCTGGCGCGAGGGTAGGGTGAGCACCAATATGCAGGCAATGAAGTACAGCACGGCAGTGGGCGTGTAGACCCAGAAGGCGCCGAAGGCATAGAGGAAGCCGCCGAAGGCCGGCGCCGCGATGGTCGCCGCCTGCATGGCCGAGGCGGAGGCGGCCACGGCGCGGGGGAACAGCGCGCTGGGCACGATGTTCGGCAGCAGCGCCTGGGTGGTCGGCATCTCGAAGGCCCGAGCGGTACCCAGCAGGAAGGCCATCACGAAGATCATCTCGCGGGTCACGCTGTCGGTGCTGGCGCCCACCACCAGCGCTACCGCCACCAGGCCCTGGCCGATCTGGCAGAGCGAGGCGATGCGCCGGCGGTCGTAGCGGTCGGCGACGTGGCCGGTATGCAGCATGAAGATCACGCGCGGGAGGAATTCCACCAGGCCCACCAGGCCGAGGTCGAGCACGTTGTGGGTCAGCTGGTAGATGTGCCAGCCGATGGCCACGGTGATCATCTGGAAGGCGCTGGCGGTGCAGACGCGGGCGAGCCAGAAGGCGAGGAAGGGGCGGTGACGCAGCAGGGACGTGGCTTCGGCAGACATGGCGGAGGCTTTCGCTGGAGGAGTCGTTAGGGGGCTAAGCAAAGGCTGCGAAGCGTAACACGATGTAGCACTTCCCCGGTTGTGCGGTGCGGAATGGGCGGGCTTGAGCGTCCGCGGCACAGATGGATGGCAGGTCGTCCGATTGGCTGACAGCGCGACAAGTTGCCTGCTTGACTTTGCCTGGAAGGATGCAGATGGGTTAAAGTTGACGAAAGGGTCAGGTTTTACAGCAAGAACACCCTTCGGCGTCACCTTCGAAACGCCCCCCGATTGCGCACCCTTCCAGTTTTATTCAGCACCAGAAATCGACATGGGCGGGCCTTCACCGTCCAGAGGATGAACCATGTCCAACCGTGATATTTCCCGGCGTGCCTTCCTGCAAGGCGGGCTGATCGCCGGCGTCAGCGTGACGCTGGCGCCGCTCGGCAGCCGGGCTTTCGCTGCCCTGATGGAGAACTCCGTCACCGTCTCGCCCCAGCAGTGGATGGGCCACGACGGCAAGGTGCGTTTCCGCAACGACGCACTGTCCAAGGTCTGCGGCAACAAGGTGTTCGCCCGCGACATCCGTTCCAAGGACATGCCCGGCTGGCCGCAGCAGCAGGGCCATGCCATGTTGCTCAAGACCATCAAGGCCGACCGCATCTTCGACGGCATCGATCTCGCCTGGCTGGGCGCCGAGCTGCAGCCTGACCGCATCGTCACCGCCGAGGACCTGGACAAGGACGGCATCGTCTTCCCCGAAGCCCACGCCCCGGACCCGCTGCTGCCGCGCGGCAAGGTGCCGATGTTCATCGGCCATCCGGTGGCCATCCTGATCTGGAACGACTTCGAGCGCTTCCGTCAGGCCAAGCTGAAGATGAAGTTCAACGACAAGGCGATCCGCTACGGCGCGCAGGCTCCGCTGTATCAGGGCGATCCCTACGGCAGCTTCCGCTACGTGCGCGTCGGTGGCGCGACCTCGGCCGATCCGGACGAGTTCTCCAGCCTCAAGGACTCGATCCTGTTCCCGATGATCCGCGAGCGCAAGCCGGTGTGGAACCAGCAGCCCAACCAGCACGGCGACCTCACCGAGCAGGGCCTGTTCTACGCGCAGAAGATCAAGGAGCAGATCGACAACCCGCCGGAAAACTGGCTGGTCTTCGACGAACGCTACAAGACCCCGTCCATCGAGCCGGCCGCCATGGAGCCGGACAACGGCAACGGCTGGTACGACCCGGCGAGCAAGACCCTGCATTTCGTGGTCGCCACCCAGTGCCCGTTCGAGGCGGCCTATGAGACGGCGCACATGATCGCCCCGTCGCGCTTCGGCCTGGCCAAGCTGAACATGCACCCCGGCTACACCGTGGGCTACGGCTCCAAGGACCACAACATCTTCGTCTTCTACGCGGCCCTGGCTGCGCTGTACGGCAACGGCGTGCCGGTGCGCCTGGCCAATGACCGCTACGAGCAGTTCCAGAGCGGCATCAAGCGCCACCCGTTCGACATTCGCTACCAACTCGCGGTGGACAAGAAGGACCTGACCTTCAAGGTATTCCGCACCGAGATGAGTGTGGACGGCGGCGGCCGCATCAACTACAGCCCGTCCGTGGCCGCTGTGGGCGCCACCGCTGCGCAGTCGATCTACTACATGCCGCAGAACGACCTGCAGGTGACCGCCTACCATTCCCGCGCCGTCGAGGCCGGTTCCATGCGTGGCTACGGCACCCTGCAGAGCATGGCCGCCACCGAGATGATGGTGGACGAGATCGCCGGTCGCCTGGGCGTCGACGCCATCGAGCTGCGCCGAGTCAACGCGCTGAAGTCGGGCATGAAGAACACCCAGGGTGCGATCCCCGCCGGCGCCCTGCGCCTGCACGAGATCCTCGACAAGGCCGCCGCCCATGAGTGGTGGAAGACCCGCGATGCGCGCAAGAAAGAGATGGATGCCAAGGACCCGGACCACTGGTACGGCGTCGGCTTCGCCATCTGCCAGAAGGACTTCGGCACCGGTTCCGAAGCGCCCATGGCGAGCATCGAGTTCGATGCCCAGGGTAAGGTGCACATGCGCCACATCGGCATCGAGATCGGCACCGGCATGTCCACCTCTCAGGCGCTGGTGGTGGCCGACTTCCTCGGCAAGCCGGCGGACGAGATGAAGACCGCCGAAACCGAGTGGCCGGAGCTTCAGCTGCTCAGCGGCGAAGACCCCTACACCATGAGCCAGCCCACCCAGGACGAGAAGCTGCGCAACCCGCGCTGGGTCGGCAAGTACGCTTCGGCGTCGTCGGCGACCAACTCGGCTTATTACTTCAGCCACGCCACTCGCGAAGCGGCGCGTGTGCTGTTCAACCACGGCCTGTGGCCGGCGGCCCTGGAAATCTGGCGCCGCGGTCCGTTCAACGGCGCCGCCAACCCGCTGGTGGTGCGCCGCGAAGACGCCCACTGGGTGGACGGCAAGCTGACCGCCAACGGCCTGCAGCCGCTGTCGTTCGCCGAGCTGGCGCAGGTCGCTCACGAAAAAGGCCTGGTTACCGGTGCCACCGTCCACGGCTTCAACCGCTGGAGCTGGGCCGAGTGCGATTTCGTCATCGACGGCGTGCGTGACCGCCTGCCCCTGGACGCCCTGGCCGTGAAATACGGCGACGGCGCGCCGGGGGTGAAGAAGGCGCAGATGAACAGCGCCGGCTTCCACCTGCTGGATCGCCAGAACGTGGCCTACCCGCCGGTGCAACTGAACAACGCCGCGGTGACCTACTACAGCCCGGTAGCGACCATCGTCGAGCTGAAGGTGAACAAGGGCAACGGTGAAGTCAGCGTGCTCAACCACCACAGCTGGATCGAGTGCGGCCGCGTGCTGGTGCCGGAGCTGGTGAAAGGCCAGATCGAAGGCGGCACCGCCATGGGCATCGGCCATGCGCTGCTGGAAGACATGCCGCTGTACGAGGGTGGCCCGGGCGAGGGCGACTGGAACTTCAACCGCTATCGCCTCCCGAAGGCGAAAGACGTGGCCGTCTGGCAGCAGAGCTCGGAAATCCTTCCGCCGCTCTCGCCCAGCGACCCGTCCAAGGGCATCGCCGAAGTGGTGATGATCCCGGTGGTCGGCGCCATCGGCAACGCCGTGGCCCACGCCATCGGCAAGCGCGTCCGCGACCTGCCCATCACCCCCGCTCGTATCAAGGAGGCCCTCAATGGCTAACCGTCCGCTCAACCTGACCCTCAATGGTCAAACCGTCGGTCCGGTCGAGGTTCCCGAGGACCTGCCGATGATCGACTACCTGCACGAATACCAGAACCTCACCGGTTCTCGCCTGGGCTGCGGCCAGGGCATCTGCCACGCCTGCGTGGTGATCGTCGACAACCCCGACGGCACCAGCGAGGAAGTGCGCACCTGCATCACCGGCGCGCACTACTTCGAGGGCAAGAAGGTGCGCACCATCGAGGGCCACGCCAAGCGTGAGGAAGACGGTTCGGTGAAGGAGCTGAACCCGATCCAGCAGAAGTTCGTCGACCGCTTCGCCTTCCAGTGCAGCTACTGCGCACCGGGCTTCGTCAACGCCGCCACCGTGCTGGTGGAAAAGGCTCAGCGCCAGCCGCTGAAGAAGAGCGAGCTGGAGGCGACCATCGAGGCCAGCCTGGGCCACCACATCTGTCGCTGCACCGGGTACGTGCGTTACTACGACGCCACCCGCGAAGTGCTGACCGATCTCGGCCTGGTCAAGGAGGGCTAAGCATGCAGCGTATTCTTTCCGGCCTCGCGCTGGCTGCCGGCCTCGGCCTGGCGGTTGGCGCCCAGGCGGCAGATCAGGAGCAGATCAAGCGCGGCGAGTACGTCTCCCGCGCCGCCGACTGCATGGCCTGCCATACCGCCGAGGGCGGCGCGCCGTTCGCCGGCGGCCTGCCAATCCACTCGCCGTTCGGCACCATCTACGGCAGCAACATCACTCCGGACAAGGACTTCGGCATCGGCGGCTACAGCGCCGACGAGTTCTTCGCCGCCCTCACCGAGGGCAAGCGCAAGGACGGCGCCAACCTCTACCCGGCCATGCCCTACACCTCGTACCACCTCATCACGCGCGAGGACAGCGATGCCCTCTACGCCTACCTGATGAGCCAGACGCCGGTGCACCGCGCCGCGCCCGAAACCAGCCTGAGCTTCCCGTTCAACGTGCGCCTGGGTCTGACCGGCTGGAACATGCTGTACGGCAAGAGCGTCCAGCTGGACAGCACGGAGGGCAAGAGCGACGCCTACAAGCGCGGCCAGTACCTGGTGGAAGTGCTCGGCCACTGCGGCGAGTGCCACACCCCGCGCAACCAGATCGGCGCGCTGCAGCAGGACAAGCGCCTCACCGGCGGCCTGCTCAACGGCTACAGCGCTCCGAGCCTGCTGGCCCAGGATCTGGCCGAACGCGGCTGGACCAGCGCCGATCTCACCGGCTTCCTCAAGCACGGCATGAGCCCGCAAGGCAGCATGTTCAACGAGATGTTCCCGGTGATGCACCTGAGCACCCAGCACCTGGGTGACGAGGACCTGGCCGCCATGTCCACCTACCTGCTCGGCGATCAGCCGCCGCAGGCGAAGGTTGTGCAGGCGGTTGCCCAGGACCAGCTCGGCGACAGCGCCAAGCGTGGCCGCCAGCAGTACCTCAACGTCTGTGCCGGCTGTCACGGCAATGACGGCGAGGGCAAGCCGCACATTGCCGTGGCGATGCAGGGCAACACCACCCTGCGCCTGGCCGATTCGCGCAACCTGGCCAAGGTCATCGTCGAGGGCATCCGCGAGCAGCAGTTCACCGGTTTCGAGCGCATGCAGCCGATGCCGGGCTTCGCCGACAAGCTCAGTGACGAGCAGCTCACCGACCTGATCAACTACCTGCGTCAGGCCTGGGGTGGCTTGCCGGGCGACATGGGCGTACAACAGGTCGCTCAACTCAAAGCGGAGTGAGTCGTGCAGCATCTCGATCTGCAAGTGGTCCGCCAGGCGCTCCAGTGGTCCAGCGCCGGCCAGCGCGTGTGGTTGTGCAGCGTGCTCTTCACCTACGGCTCGGCGCCCCGCGCGCCGGGCTCGCTGCTGGCGGTCAACGCCAGCGGCCAGTGGGTGGGCTCGCTGTCCGGCGGCTGCGTCGAGGATGACTTCCTCGAACGCGTCGCCGAGGGCGAGTTCAGCGAGCCGGTAGTCGTCGTGCGTTATGGCGACGGCACCGACACGCGCTCGAACATCCGCCTGCCCTGCGGCGGCATCCTCGATGTGCTGGTGGAAAACCTCGCGCCCGATTGTGAGGTCCAGGCGCACCTGCGCGAGCTGGAGTCGGCGCTGCTCGGCCAGCGCCGCCTGCTGCGTGAAGTGAGCCTGGTCGACGGCTCTCGCCGCCTGAGCGATGACCACGACCACGGCCCGCGCGTAGAGCGTGACGAAGCCAACGTGCGTCTGCGCGTTGGCGCCGCCCAGCGCCTGCTGCTGGCGGGTTATTCCAGTGTCGCGCATTTCTGCGCGGAGTTCGGCAAGGGCCTGGGCTTCGAAGTCATCCTCTGTGACCCCCGCGAGGAAGCGCTGGAGGGTGTGGTACTGGACGGCATCGAAATCCGCCGCGAACTGCCGTCGATCTTCATCGCCGATGGTGGCTGCCACGCGGATACCGCCGTGGTCGCCCTGACCCACGACCCGAAGATCGATGACCTGGCGATGCTCGAAGCCGTGCGCACCGAGGCCTTCTACATCGGCGTGATGGGCTCGCGCACCACCTCCGAGAAGCGCCGCGAACGCCTGCACCGTATCGGCGGCCTGAACGAGGCGGAGCTGGCGCGCATCCACGCGCCCATCGGTCTCAACCTGGGCAGCAAGACCCCGGCGGAAATCGCCCTGGCAGTGCTCGCCGACATCCTGCGCACCCGCAGCGGCATCGCACGCGAGGCGCTGTGACGGTCGTCGCGCTGGTCCTGGCTGCCGGCCTGGGCTCGCGCTTCGGCGCGGACAAGCGCCGCGCGATGCTGCCCGACGGCCGCAGCCTGCTGGCGCACAGTGTCGAGCGGGCCCAGGCGGTGTTCGATGAAGTGCGTGTTGTGCTGCGTGAGGGCGAGCGGGCGGAGGATTTCGGTCTGCCTGCCGGCTGCCGGGTTATCCACAGCCCGCAAGCGGCGCTCGGCATGGGCCACAGCCTGGCTGCCGGCGCTGTTTCCCTGTGCGACAGCGACGCCCAGGCGGTCGCCATCCTGCTCGGCGACATGCCGTGGATCGCCCCGGAAACCCTGCGCCAGTTGGCCGATGCCGCCACGGCTTCGACCATTCTTTTCCCGCTCTTTGATGGCCAACGGGGGCACCCCGTGGTGTTTGGGCGCGACTTCTGGCCGGCGCTGACGCAACTTATCGGCGACGAAGGTGCCCGCACCGTGGTGCAGGCCAATCGTGATCGTTGCGTGCTTGTCGATGTGAATGACGCGGGCGTGCTGCGCGACGTCGACACTCCGGCCGCATTGGGCTCCTGATCGGTTCGCGTGCAAGCTCGCTACAGGTTGGTGCCGGCGTTTCCCTTGTAGGAGCGAGCTTGCTCGCGAACCCCAGCGACACCGAGCCTCATGGTTTTTGTAGGGCGGATAACGCGCCAGCGTTATCCGCCGCGAACGTGCCGGCGGATAACCTGTTCCAGGTTATGCGCCCTACGGTGATCAATGCTGGCCCAGCCACTGGGCAATGCGCGGCCAGATTTCCAGGCTGGCATTGCGCGACAGCAGCAACCGGTTATGGCTGTAATCCTCTCGCGCACCGGTCGCCAGTCCGAACAGCTCCAGCGCCGCATCACGCCCGCCGAACGCCTTCACCAGCGCTTCGCACCCGGCGACAGGCGCAATGAAGGTATCGCCACTGCCTGCTACTCCCAGCACCGGTAGTTCGACGTCAGCAAGTCCCGCCAGATAATCGAAACCCGCCAGCGAATCGAAGCGCCGCCGCAGGTTCCATTGGCACCACTGCCGCATCAGCCGTGCGCTCTCCGCCTCCGGCCCGACATTCTTTGGCCGGCTGGGCGCGACACGCCGCCAGCGCAGCATCCAGTCGAACCCCAGGATCGCCAGCCGGTGCTGCAGGCTGGCTCCGGCCGCCGTGGCCTGGGAGCCGATCAGTACCGTCGAGCGCAACCGAGGTTTCGCCAACTCCGGGTTGCGCGCCGCCCACATGGAGACGATCAGCCCGCCGCCGGAATGGCCGATCCAGTGCAGTGCCGTGTGTCCGCTACGCTGGCTCACCGCATCGAGAATCGCCGGCACGTCCTGATCGGCTACATCATCAAAGCTGTGGATAAAGCCGTTGCGCCCACTGTCGCCATGCCCGCGCCAGTCGAACAGCCAGCAGGCGAAGCCACGGCTGCCAAGATAATTGGCCAGGCCCAGGCAACTGCGATGGTTGGAGAAGGTGCCGTGGGTCAGCACGACCGGTACGCCGTCCGCCGGCCCCACGAGACGCAGCGCCAGGTTGACGCCATCGGCGGTACGGACGAGCTCCGGGAGGGGCAGGGCGGGTGCTTGTGCGGTCATGGCGTGCGTCCTGGAGGGGCGATCCATGCTGCTCCGGCGCTGCAGCCTGCGCAATCCCGCCGGCTTATTTGGTCGCTTTCAGCACCACGAATTTCGGATTTGCCGCCACCTGCTCGACGCCGCGGAACAGGCGTTTGAGCTTGGCGTGGTAGCCCAGGTGGCGGTTGCCGACGATCCACAGTTCGCCGCCGGTGACCAGCGCGGCGCGGGCCTGCTGGAACATGCGCCAGGCGAGGAAGTCGCCGACCACCTGCTGCTGGTGGAAGGGCGGGTTGCACAGCACCAGGTCCAGCGAATCCGCCGGCTGGCTGGCGAGACCGTCGTCCGGACGGATATCCACAGGGCGATCGCCGAAGGCGGCCTGCCAGTTTTCCCGCGCAGACTGTACGGCCATGTAGGACTCGTCCACCAGCGTCAGTTCCGCCGGCGGATTCAACTGGGCGAAGGCGATGGCCAGCACGCCGTTGCCGCAGCCCAGGTCGGCGGCGCGTACTGCGTGGTGGTATTGCGGCAGGTGCGGGAGGAAGGCGCGGGTGCCGATGTCCAGGCCTTCGCGGCAGAACACGTTGGCGTGGTTGACCAGCGTCAGCGCGGGTTTGTCCAGGCGGTAGCGGGTGGGGTAGGGCGACGCCGGCGCCGGACGTTGCTCGGCGCTGGCGACCAGCAGGCGGGCCTTTTTCACCGCCAGCGAGGCCTGCATCGGACCGATGTACTTCTCCAGCAGGTCGCCGGCGGCGCGCGGCAGGTGCTTGATCATGCCGGCGGCGACCACCTTGGCCCCCGGCGCGAGCTGGCCATGCAGGCGGATCAGTTGCTCCTCCAGCAGCGCCAGGGTCTTGGGCACCCGCACCAGTACGTGGTCGAACGGGCCTTGCGGGGTTTCGCTGGCGGGCACGAAGGTCAGCGGCGCGTCTGCCAGCCCGTTGAGTTCCAGATTGCGTTGCAGGGCGATGAAGCCCAGGTGCGAATCGCCGCTGCTGGTCACGCGCACATGGGGGGCGAGGCTGGCGGCGAGGGCACCAAAACTGTCGTTGAGCACCAGGACCCGGGTGTCTGCGCCGACGCCTTGCTCATGCAGGTGGTTGAGCAGGTACTCGTCGGCCGCGTCGAAGGCCTGCAGCGGGTCTTCGCGCTGTTCGGGGTGGCGGACCAGGTCGAGCTGGGCGAAGGGGCTGGCGAGGACAGGCATGGGGCTCTCGAACGGGTGTTTCGGATGGATGGCTCCGGCAACCGTCGCAGGCCGGCCGGAAACCGGAAATTATCGCCTATCCGCGAGGCTTTCGTCTGCGTTGTGCGCAGGCGAGCGATGACCACAAGCCTTGCGGGTGTTTCTCGCGCCGCCAATACGGGAAAATGGGTCGGTTCTTGTGAAAGGAGCGGACGATGACCGCCAGCGAAGAGAAGTTCACCCGCCAGACCCTGCTGGACGTGCAGACGCTCACGCCGAGCCTGTTCACCCTGCGCACCACCCGCGACAGCGGCTACCGCTTCCGCGCCGGGCAGTTCGCCCGCCTGGGCGTGTACAAGCCCAGCGGCAGCATCGTCTGGCGCGCTTACTCGATGGTTTCGGCGCCCCATGACGAGTTCCTCGAATTCTTCTCCATCGTGGTGCCGGACGGCGAATTCACCAGCGAACTCAGCCGCCTGCAGGTCGGCGACCAGTTGCTGGTCGACCGCCAGGCCTTCGGCTTCCTCACCCTCGACCGCTTCCCCGACGGTCGCGATCTCTGGTTGCTGGCCACCGGCACCGGCCTTGCGCCCTTCCTGTCGATCCTGCAGGACTTCGAGGCCTGGGAGCGCTTCGAAAGCATCAAGCTGGTCTACAGCGCCCGCGAAGAGAAGGAACTGGCCTACCGCGAGCTGATCGCCAGTTTCAGCGCGATGGAGCACCTGGCGGAGCACATCCACAAGCTGCAGTTCATCCCGGTGGTCACCCGCGAGAGCGTCCCCGGCTGCCTGAATGCGCGGATCACCACGCTGATCGAGAATGGTGAGCTGGAGCGCGCCGCCGGTCTGGAGCTGAGCCCGGAGCACTCGCGCGTGATGCTCTGCGGCAACCCGCAGATGATCGAGGACACCCGCGCCGTACTGAAGGCGCGCGGCATGAGCCTGGCGCTGACCCGCAAGCCCGGGCAGATCGCGGTGGAGAATTACTGGTAGGGGGGGCGCTGGAGAGAGGTTTGCTCACCCCGCCGATGCGACGGGGTGAGCCGGGGCTCAGGACGAGCGGTTGCGCTGTTCCTTGAGCAGGTCGCGGATTTCGCTCAGCAGTTCCTGGTCCTTGGTCGGCGCAGCCGGCGCGGCCTCTTCCTCGCGCTTGAAGCGGTTGATGGCCTTCACGCCCATGAAGATGGCGAAGGCGACGATCAGGAAGTCCAGGCAGGTCTGGATGAATTTGCCGTAGGCCATCACGACGGCTGGCGTATTGCCCTCGGCGGCCTTGAGGGTGATGGCCAGGTCGGAGAAGTCCACGCCACCGATCAGCAGGCCGATGGGCGGCATGATCACGTCGCCGACGAAGGACGAGACGATCTTGCCGAAGGCGGCGCCGATGATGATACCGACGGCCATGTCGACCACGTTGCCCTTGACGGCGAAGGCCTTGAACTCGCTAAGCAGACTCATGCAGGAACTCCTTGTAACAGAGGGGGACAGGTGGGCAGTTTAGCGGCCTGTCGCCACCTGATCATCCCGAATCGTTCAATGACCGGCGGTGCTGGGCGCTTTTACCGGGTGGTCTAGGCTTAACGGGCAACCCATCCATTCAAGGAGGTCCGCCATGCCGCTCGAGCATCATCCGCTGTCCCGCGAATTTCCCGACCAGAAGGCACTGATGACCCGCTTGCACGGGAAGGACGCCACCTTCACCCGCCTCGCCGCCAGCTACGAGGAGCTGGACCGGAAGATCTACGACATCGAGGACGGTCGCCAGGCGATGGACGACCTCTCGCTCAATTCACTCAAGCTGCAGCGCGTGACGCTGAAGGACGAGATCGCCGACCTGCTCAAGCGATCCAGCTGAGCTTGATCGATATCAAGGGTGTGGGTTGGAGCGAGGCGTAGGCTCCTGTCATCCTTTTCCAACTGGTGCCACCGCCATGCGTAAATCCCTCTCGTCCTCTGGCAAGTCCGTCACCAACTCTCAACGTAACGCCGAAGTCCTCCGCGCCCAGGAGCGCCTGGTTCGCCTGAAGCTGCAGTACGAGCTGCTGGACCAGCGCATCGGTCGGGTGGAGGAGGGCGTCGAGCGTCCCGACGGGACCCTGGCGTCGCTGCGCATGCGCCGCGAAAGCCTCAAGTACGATATGGAGTGTCAATATCGCCGCCTGGCGGGCTGATGCACCTGGCCCGATTGGCTATGATGCGGGCTTTGTCTTCGACGGAGTCCGCTCATGGCCAAGGCCAAGCGCATGTACGGCTGCACCGAGTGCGGCGCCACCTACCCGAAATGGGCCGGCCAGTGTCCTGATTGTGGTGCCTGGAACACCCTGGTCGAGACCGTCGTCGATACCACGCCCACCGGCGGCTCCGGCGGCAGTTCCGGCCGTGGCGGCTGGGCTGGCCAGCAGGCCAACATCAAGACCCTCGCCGAAGTCAGCGTCGAAGAGATGCCGCGCTTCACCACCGCCTCGGCGGAGCTGGACCGCGTGCTCGGCGGCGGCCTGGTCGACGGCTCGGTGGTACTGATCGGCGGCGACCCCGGCATCGGCAAGTCCACCATTCTCCTGCAGACCCTCTGCAACGTCGCCGCGCGCCTGCCGGCGCTCTATGTCACCGGGGAGGAATCCCAGCAGCAGGTCGCCATGCGCGCCCGCCGCCTGGGCCTGCCGGAAGACAAGCTCAAGGTCATGACCGAGACCTGCATCGAAAGCATCATCGCCACCGCGCGCCACGAGCAGCCGAAGGTGATGGTGATCGACTCGATCCAGACCATCTTCACCGAACAGTTGCAATCGGCCCCCGGCGGCGTCGCTCAGGTGCGCGAGAGTGCGGCCCTGCTGGTGCGTTTCGCCAAGCAGAGCGGCACGGCGATCTTCCTGGTCGGCCACGTCACCAAGGAAGGCGCGCTGGCCGGTCCGCGCGTGCTGGAGCACATGGTCGACACCGTGCTGTATTTCGAGGGCGAATCCGATGGCCGCCTGCGCCTGCTGCGGGCGGTGAAGAACCGCTTCGGCGCGGTCAACGAGCTGGGTGTGTTCGCCATGACCGACCGTGGTCTGAAGGAGGTTTCCAACCCCTCGGCGATCTTCCTCACCCGCGCCCAGGAGTCGGTGCCCGGCAGCGTGGTCATGGCCACCTGGGAAGGCTCGCGGCCGATGCTGGTGGAGGTGCAGGCCCTGGTGGACACCAGTCACCTGGCCAACCCGCGCCGCGTGACCCTCGGCCTGGACCAGAACCGCCTGGCCATGCTGCTGGCGGTGCTGCACCGCCATGGCGGTATCCCGACCTACGACCAGGACGTGTTCCTCAACGTGGTGGGCGGGGTGAAGGTGTTGGAAACCGCATCCGACCTGGCGCTGATGGCGGCGGTGATGTCCAGCCTGCGCAACCGCCCGCTGGATCATCAGTTGCTGGTGTTCGGCGAGGTCGGTCTGTCCGGCGAGGTGCGCCCGGTACCCAGCGGCCAGGAGCGCCTGAAGGAAGCGGCCAAGCACGGCTTCAAGCGTGCCATCGTGCCCAAGGGCAATGCGCCGAAAGAGGCGCCGGCCGGTTTGCAGGTCATCGCGGTGACGCGCCTGGAGCAGGCGCTGGATGCGTTGTTCGAATAGCGGCTTTCTGTAGGAGCGATCAGTGTTCGCTGAGCAGCGTGAGCTCGCGTTCCAGCAGCGATTCGTCGCCCAGGTTGAGCTCCACCAGGCGGCGCAGATGGCTGATGGATTCCAGGTCGATGTGCTTGCAGTTGAAGCCCAGTAGCCCCTCGCGTTCCCAGGCCAGCTCGGCTTCCATGTAGACGTTGACGTCGAAGCCCAGGTAGATGCGCACCTGCACCGGCTCGTCGGGCACCACTGCCCAGTGTTCGGGCCGTTGCACCAGCACCCCCTGCAGTGACAGGTCGAGCAGGGTGACCTTCCAGCGCTGGTCGCCCTGGCTGATTTCCGTGCCGGCATCGAAGGCAATGCGCTGGAAGCGCCGGCGCTCGGCGTGATCGTCACTCATTGTCGTGGCTCTCCGGCCGTTCTGCTTCGCCTCACTATAGACAAACCACCGGCCACGCGTTGCACGCCATGTGCCGACCTTTCGTCCGTCAGGCATTTCTGGCGCGGGTTTGACAGGCTGCGGTCGCTCGCCAAAGCTCCATGGGCGTCAATCCAACACCAATTGTGGAGTGCAGAACATGGATAAGAAGTTCGTATGCAAGGGGATCATTCTCGGGGTGCTGAGCGCCGCCAGCCTGGCAGCACTGGCCGATGAGGCCGGACAAAGCGGTCATGGCTGCGGCTGGGGCAACATGGTCTTCGAAGGTCAGCGCGGCCTGCTCCCGCACCTGCTGGCCACCACCACCAACGGCACCTCGGGCAATGCCACCTTCGGCCTGACCTCCGGCACCAACGGTTGCGATGCCAATCAGCGCATCGGCTACGGCGGCCGCTCGATCTTCGCCATGAACGGCATGCTCGACAATATCGCCGAGAACATGGCCCAGGGCCACGGCGAGGCTCTGGACGCCTATGCGGTGCTGCTCGGCATTCCCACCGAGGATCGCGCGCACTTCGCCAAGGTTACCCAGCAGCACTTCGGGGAAATCTTCACCTCCCAGAACGCCACCGGCGAACAGGTGCTGAACAACACCCTGGCGGTGATGAGCCGCGACCAGGTGCTGTCGCGCTACGCCAAGCAGCCGGCCTGATCTGCGTTCGACCCGAAAGCCCGCCACCCGGCGGGCTTTTCATTTGCCTGGCGCGCCGCCGGGCGGTATTTGACTTCAGGCAATAAGCGCCTAACCGCTCTAGACTAAGGTCGTATGAATGGGTCGCTGGAAAAGACTAGAATTTTTCTGCGAATTCTCGCCTTCAAACTGTCGGAAGCCTCGCTATGAACAATAACAACAACCTGCTACGTCACCTCGGATGGCTGGTGGTGGCGATAGTCGGTGCCTTTGCCTTGGGAGTCGTGGCGTTGCGCCGCGGCGAAGCCATCAACGCACTATGGATCGTCGTCGCAGCGGTCTCCATCTATCTGGTCGCCTACCGCTATTACAGCCTGTTCATCGCCACCAAGGTGATGCAGCTGGACCCCAACCGGGCGACCCCCGCGGTCCTCAACAACGACGGCCTGGACTACGTCCCGACCAACAAGCACATCCTCTTCGGTCACCACTTCGCCGCCATCGCCGGCGCCGGTCCGCTGGTCGGCCCGGTACTCGCCGCACAGATGGGCTACCTGCCCGGCACGCTCTGGCTGATCGCCGGCGTGGTGCTGGCTGGCGCCGTGCAGGACTTCATGGTGCTGTTCATCTCCAGCCGCCGTAACGGTCGCTCGCTGGGTGAACTGGTGCGCGAGGAAATGGGGCAGGTGGCGGGGACCATCGCTCTGTTCGGCGCGTTCCTGATCATGATCATCATCCTCGCGGTGCTCGCCCTGATCGTGGTGAAGGCCCTGGCCGAAAGCCCGTGGGGCATGTTCACCGTGCTGGCGACCATCCCGATCGCGATCCTCATGGGCGTGTACATGCGCTACATCCGCCCGGGCCGCATCGGCGAGATTTCCGTGGTCGGCGTGGCCCTGCTGCTGGGCTCCATCTGGCTCGGCGGCCAGGTTGCCGCCAGTCCCGAGTGGGCACCGGTCTTCACCTTCCACGGCGTGCAGATCGTCTGGATGCTGATCGCCTACGGCGCCATCGCCTCGGTACTGCCGGTGTGGCTGCTGCTGGCGCCGCGTGACTACCTGTCGACCTTCCTGAAGATCGGCACCATCGTCGCGCTGGCCATCGGCATCCTGATCGTCTCGCCGGAGCTGAAGATGCCGGCCCTGACCCAGTTCACCGACGGCACCGGCCCGGTGTGGAAGGGCGGCCTGTTCCCGTTCCTGTTCATCACCATCGCCTGTGGCGCCGTGTCCGGCTTCCACGCGCTGATCTCCTCGGGCACCACGCCCAAGCTGCTCAACCGCGAGCCCGATGCCCGCTACATCGGCTACGGCGGCATGCTGATGGAGTCCTTCGTGGCCATCATGGCGATGGTCGCTGCCTCGGTGATCGAGCCGGGCATCTACTTCGCCATGAACAGCCCGCCGGCCGTGGTCGGCGCCGACGTCAACGCCGTGGCGGCCACCGTCAGCAGCTGGGGCTTCGCCATCACGCCGGACGTACTGGCCCAGACCGCCAAGGACATCGGCGAGACCACCATCCTGGCCCGCGCCGGTGGCGCGCCGACCCTCGCCGTGGGTATCGCGCACATCCTTCACCAGGTGCTGCCGGGTGAGAACACCATGGCCTTCTGGTATCACTTCGCGATCCTGTTCGAGGCGCTGTTCATCCTTACCGCCGTGGACGCCGGTACCCGTGCCGGCCGCTTCATGCTGCAGGACCTGCTGGGCAACTTCGTTCCGGCGCTGAAGAAGACCGATTCCTGGGGCGCCAACATCGTCGGCACCGGCGGCTGCGTCGCGCTGTGGGGCTGGCTGCTGTACCAGGGCGTGGTCGATCCGCTGGGCGGTATCAATACCCTCTGGCCGCTGTTCGGCATCTCCAACCAGATGCTTGCCGGTATCGCGCTGATGCTCGCCACCGTCGTGCTGATCAAGATGAAGCGCCAGCAGTATGTCTGGGTGACCGCCTTCCCGGCTGCCTGGCTGCTGATCTGCACCAGCACCGCCGGCCTGATCAAGATCTTCGACAGCAACCCGGCCGTCGGCTTCGTCGCTCTGGGCAAGAAGTACGCCGCGGGCCTGGACGCCGGGCAGATCATCGCCCCGGCCAAGGACATCGGCCAGATGCAGGCGGTGATGATGAACGCCTACATCAACGCCGGTCTCACCGTGCTGTTCCTGCTGGTGGTGTTCAGCGTGCTGGTGTACTCCATCAAGGTCGGCGCCAGCGCCTGGACCAAGAAGGAGCGCACCGACAAGGAAGCGCCGTTCCAGCCGATTCCGGACGCGTGAGGAAGTAGAGCATGTTCAACGACCTCAGCCGCATGGGTAAGTATCTCGGGCAGGCCGCGCGCATGCTGGTCGGCATGCCCGATTACGACACCTACGTTCAGCACATGCAGAACAAGCACCCGGACAAGACTCCGATGACCTACGAGGAGTTCTTCCGCGAGCGCCAGGAGGCGCGCTACGGTGGCGGCAAGGGTAGGCCGATCCGCTGCTGCTAACGACGCGGATAGGTGTATAACGGACGGGCCGCGAGCGATCGCGGCCCGTTTTCATTTCTGATTGCCTGGATGTTCCCATGACCGATTCCGCAAGCACGCCGCAGATTCCGGTGACCGTCCTCACCGGCTTCCTCGGGGCGGGCAAGACCACCCTGCTCAAGCACATCCTCAAGGCCGAGCATGGCCTGAAGATCGCCGTGATCGAGAACGAATTCAGCGACACGCCCATCGACGCTCAGTTGCTCGGCGACGATGCGGTGCAGGTGACGACGCTGTCCAACGGCTGTGTCTGCTGCACCATCAATAGCGACCTCGAGCGTGCGCTCTACGTCCTGCTGGAGCGCCGCGACAACGGTGAGCTGGACTTCGACCGCGTGGTGATCGAGTGCACGGGGCTCGCCGACCCGGCGCCGGTGGCACAGACCTTCTTCGTCGACGAAACGCTGCGCGAGCGCTACCTGCTCGACGGCATCATCACCCTGGTGGACGCTGCCAACGCCGATCGCCACCTGCAGGAAGCCATCGCCCAGGCCCAGGTCGGTTTCGGCGACCGCATCCTGGTGAGCAAGCGCGACCTGGTTTCGCCCGAGCAATACGAGGCCCTGGTGGAGCGCCTGCAGCGCATCAATCGTCGCGCCGAAATCCATCCGGTGGAGCATGGCGCCATCGAGCTGGAGCGCCTGCTCGACGTGCGCGGCTTCAACCTCAACGGCGACGTGGGCCTGCGCCCGCTGCTGCGCCCCGTGCGCCCGGCGGCGGACACCACCGACCGCATCACCACCCTGGTACTGCGCAGCGAGCGCGCGCTGGACATCGAGCGCCTGAGCGTCTTCATGGATGACCTGCTGCAATGGCACGGCAACTCGCTGTTGCGCTACAAGGGCGTGCTGAACATTGCCGATGAGGCGCGCCGCCTGGTGTTCCAGGGTGTGCTGCGGCTCTATGGCTTCGATTGGGACACCGAATGGAAGAGCGACGAGAAGCGCGAGAGCGTGATCGTCTTCATCGGTGACAACCTGCCGGAAGAGCAGATCCGCCAGGGATTCGAAGCCATCACGGGCGGACCTGCCGCCTGAATTAAAACGCCCGGCCAGTGCCGGGCGTTTTTAAGCTCTTCGTAGGAGCGAGCTTGCTCGCGAACAAGGGCTGTCCAACTGACGCTGAAGGTCAGAGTCGCCCCGATAGCTCCCTCTCCCTTCAGGGATAGGGGACTGTACGGAGCAGGCGCCCACGATGTCGTTAGTCGGGAGCTGCGGTTCGCGAGCAAGCTCGCTCCTACAGAAAATCTTCAGCCACCAATCAGATGCTTGAGCGGATGGTAATCCGCCTTCAGGTTCCCCGCCGCCTTGAGGATGGCCTGCTCGATGGCGTTCAGGTGCATGCAGGTCAGTTCGATGGCCGCCGCCTGGTTGCCCGCCTCGATGTACTCGATCAGCCGCAGGTGCTCGTTGCCCCGGCAGGTTTCGTGGTGCTCGTCATCCAGGGTGGTCGCGTAGAGCGAGGCGCGTTCGATCAGCTTGCGGAAGAAGTCCAGCAGCACCGGATTGTTCAGCGCCGCCGCGAGCTTCAAGTGGAACTCGCCGAGCAGGTGGACGAATTGCGCGTGGTCATGGTCGTGGGCCGCGTCCTCCAGCGCCACGTGGTCGCGCAGGTCCTGGATGATAGCGCTGTCCGCGCGGCGGCAGAGTTCGCTGACAATGCCGATCTCGATCAGTCGCCGGGTTTCGAACAGCGAGCGGATCTCCTCGTCGCTGGGTAGTGACACCCATGCCCCCTTGTTGAGCGCGCTGGACACCAGCCCATCCGCTTCCAGATGTTTCAGCGCCGCGCGCACCGAAGTGCGGCTGACCTTGAACAATTCCGCCAGCGCCGCTTCGCCCAGCTTCATGCCCGGGCGCAGGCTGCGCTTGCTGATTGCCTCGTAAACCCCTTGGTAGACGCGTTCCACCGTGGACTCGGGGTGCTTCTCCGTCATGAGCGACTCCACCTCTTGCTTGACCCTGGAAAGGATGCCGCAAAACCGTCCGTGCAAAACCAGTTGCAGAAGAAAAATACATCAGCTATTTCTAAGTTGCATTCAAATATTGCATACAAAAACAAGAGGAATGCACCAAAATGAATCACTCGTCGTCAGTCGAGGTCCGTCGGGTCAGCAAACGCTACACCGATGATCCGAACGTCGCCCCCGCCCTCAACGAGGTCTCGGTCGATATTGCCCATAACGAGTTCTTTACCCTGCTGGGGCCGTCCGGCTGCGGCAAGACCACGCTGCTGCGCAGCATCGCCGGTTTCGAGAACGTCACCTCCGGCGACATCCTCGTCGGTGGCGAGCGGGTCAACGACCTGCCGCCCTACCGCCGCCGCATCAACACCGTGTTCCAGAGCTACGCGTTGTTCCCGCACATGTCGGTGAGCGAGAACATCGCTTTCGGCCTGGAAATGCAAGGCCTGGCTCGCGGCGAGATCCCCGGCCGGGTGAAGGAAATGCTGGCGCTGGTGCAGATGGAGCACCTGGCACGGCGCAAGCCGGCGGAGCTCTCCGGCGGCCAGCAGCAGCGCGTGGCCCTGGCCCGTGCGCTGGCGCCCAAGCCCTCGGTGCTGCTGCTGGACGAACCGCTGTCTGCGCTGGACCTGAAGCTGCGCAAGGAGATGCAGGTCGAGCTCAAGCGCGTGCAGGAAGAGGCGGGCATCACCTTCATCTTCGTCACCCACGACCAGGAAGAAGCGCTGACCCTGTCGGACCGCATCGCCGTGATGTCCCACGGCAACATCATGCAGATCGGCACACCCAACGAAATCTACGAGCGCCCGCGGCATCGCTTCGTCGCGCAATTCATCGGCGACATCAACTTCCTCCCCGGGCAGATGCGCCAGGGCGCCTTCCACCCCAACGCCATGCCGGCGGAGATCCACTGCCAGGTGCCTGAGGGCCTGGACCAGAACAGCGTGCAACTGGCGTTTCGCCCGGAGCGCTCGAAGCTGGTCGACCCCTCGCAGCCGCACCACCTGCGCGCGGTGATCGAGACGGTGATGTATGTCGGCACCGCCACGCTGTACCGCTGCCGTCTGCCCGATGCTTCGCAGATCACCCTGCGCGAGAGCAATGAAGGCGGGCGCGCCCGTGACGTCGGCGAGGCCGTGGCGGTGCACCTGCCGCCCCAGGCCTGCCTGCTGATGGAGGCCTGAGCATGACGGAGTCGCCCACCACCCGCCGCCTGTTGCTGCTCAGCCCCGTGGCGCTGACGCTGCTCGGGCTGATCGCCATTCCGCTGGCGATCATGGGCTACATCAGCCTGCTGCCGCGCAACCTCTACGGCGGCGTCGACTGGCACGCCGACTGGCAGATCCAGAGCTACGTGCAACTGTTCTTCCAGGAAGACTTCGACGGCAACCTGGAGCTCAACTGGGTCTACGCCCAGGCGCTGCTGCGCTCGCTGTTCCAGGCCGGCGGCACCACGCTGCTGTGCTTCCTGTTCGGCTTCCCGGTGGCGCTGTGGATGACCAGCCTCAGCGAGCGCTCGCGCAACCTCATGGTGCTGCTGATCACCATCCCGTTCTGGACCAACCTGCTGATCCGCAACTACGCCTGGCTGATCATCCTGCGCGAGCACGGCTGGATCGCCCAGACGCTCAATGCACTGTTCCCCCAGGCCGGCGGCATCACCCTGCTGTACAACGACTTCGCGGTCTGCGTGGGGCTGGTCTACAGCTTCCTGCCGTTCATGATCCTGCCGATCTACTCGACCCTGGAGAAGCTCGACTGGCGTCTGGTCGAGGCCGCCTACGACCTCGGCGCGAACCGCTGGAAGGCGTTGCGTCGGGTGATCCTGCCGCTGTCCATGCCCGGCGTGATCGCCGGCTCCCTGCTGGTGTTCGTACCGAGCCTGGGCGCCTTCATCACCCCCGCCATCCTCGGTGGTGGCAAGACGCTGATGATCGGCAACCTGATCCAGCAACAGTTCGGCACCGCGCGCAACTGGCCGCTGGGTGGCTCGCTGTCGTTCCTGCTGCTGGCGATCATGCTGCTCGCGCTGATCGCGTTCGCCCTGTATAGCCGCCGCGCAGCCAAGGCCGTTCACCTGGGAGGAGCCAGCGCATGATCGCCCAGCACCTGAAGAAACTGCCCGGCACCCGCGAGACCAGCCTGCTGGTGCTGGCCTACCTGTACCTGCCGATCTTCGTGTTGATCGCCTACAGCTTCAACGCCAACCGTTCTGCCACGGTGTGGACCGAATTTTCCTTCGCCTGGTACGGCAAGATCGTCGCCAACCCCTCGATCCAGGCCGCCGCATTCAACTCGCTGGTGGTCGCCGGTTTCGCTACCGTGCTGTCCACCGCGATCGCCCTGGCGGCGGCGCTGGCGACCTCGCGGCCATTCTACGGACGTCGGGTGGTGGAGGGCGGGATCAACCTGCCGCTGATCCTGCCGGAGATCGTCATCGCTGTGGCCACGCTGCTGCTGTTCATGTCGCTGGGGATCAAGCTGGGCCTGATGACGGTGATCGTCGCCCATGTCGGCTTCTGCATTCCCTTCGCCTACCTGCCGATCCGCGCGCGCCTGAACGACCTGGACAAGAGCCTGCTGGAAGCCGCCGGTGACCTCTACGCGAGCCCCTACCAGGTGTTCCGCCGGGTGACCCTGCCGCTGCTGTGGCCGGCGGTGCTGTCCGGCGCGGTGCTGGCGTTCGTGGTCAGCCTCGACGACTTCATCATGACCTTCTTCGTCGCCGGGCCCGGTTCGACGACGCTGCCGGTCTACATCTTCTCGGCCATCAAGGCCGGGGTTACACCCGAGATCAATGCGATCTCGACCCTCATGCTGGTGATTTCCATCGTCCTCGTGGTGCTGTCGTACTGGCTTGGCCAGCGCGGCAAACCGGACGCCTGATCAAGACTGCCGACCTTTCGCTCTTTCTGGAGAAAACGATGAAGTTGAATGCCCTGCGTCACGGCCTTGCCGGTTTGTCCCTCACTCTGCTGGCCGCCGGTGTCGCCCAGGCCGAGGAGCCCAAGCAGCTGTTCTTCTACAACTGGACCGACTACTACCCGGTGGAGCTGTTGGCCAAGTTCGAGAAGGAGACCGGTATCAAGGTCACCATGGACGGCTACGACAGCAACGAAACCCTGCTGGCCAAGCTGCAGGCCGGCGGCGCCGCGTACGACGTGATCGTGCCGTCGCACTCGATCATGCAGACGCTGATCAAGCAGAACCTGCTGCTGGAAATCGACACGCCAAAACTCGCCAACTTCCAGTACGTGAAGCCGGCCTTCCGCGACCCGGCCTTCGACCCGGGCCGCAAGTATTCGGCGCCCTACCTGTGGGGCTCCACCGGCTTCTCCTACGACAGCGCGCGAGTGCCGGGCGGCAAGCTGGATGACTCGTGGAAGGAATTCTTCGAGCCGCGTCCGGAGCTGCAAGGCCAGGTCGCCGCGCTGGATACCCCGAGCAGCCTGATCAACGCCGCCGCGCACTACCTGAACGTCGACGAGTGCACCGAGAGCCCGCAGGACGCCAAGAAAATCCTCGAGCTGCTGCAGAAGCAGAAGCCCTTCCTGAAGATGTACAGCTCGGACAATACCGTGGACCGCATGGCCTCCGGCGAGGTGGTGCTGATGCAGAACTGGAACGGCTCCACCGCCCGCGCCACCTTGCAGAAGAACACCATCAAGTACGTCTACCCGCGCGAGGGTGTGGCGTCCTTCCAGGACAACTTCGCCGTGCCGAAAAGCGCCCCGCACCCGGAGAACGCCAAGGTCTTCATCAACTGGATGATGAAACCGGAGAATGCCGCCGCGGTGACCAACGCCATCGCCTATTCCAACGGCATCGAGACCGACAAGCTGCTCGACGCCAAGTGGAAGGTGATGGACGCCATCAACATGCCGCCGGAGTACGCCGAGCGCCTGCGCCTGGAAAAGGAATGCAGCAACAAGTCCCGTGAGCTGCAGGATCGCATCTGGTCCAAGCTCAAGGGCTGATGTGTTGGCCGAGCCCGATTCAGGCTCGGAACTGCTCTTCGTAGGAGCGAGCTTGCTCGCGAACCGCTCAACGCCGGTGCTGAGCCGGACTCCGGTCGCGAGCAAGCTCGCTCCTACAGGTTTCCAGCAGGGCGAGCGCTTCATCCGCCGGCGAGTTCCTCGGCGGATAACCGCAAGCGGTTATTCGCCCTACGTTTTCACAAGATCGAGGTCCCCATGACCGACAGCTACTGGCTGCGCAACATCCGCCCGCTGGGCAACCCTGCGGAAGACTTTCTCATCCGTGACGGCCGCATCGCCGATCGCCGTCCCGCCAACAACGCCGTGCTGCAATCCGGCGATATCGACGGTGCCGGCCAGCTCCTGTTGCCGCCGCTGGTGGAAAGCCACTGCCACCTGGACAAGACGCTCTGGGGTCAACCCTGGCGCCCCAACAGCGCCGGCCCGACGCTCAAGGACTACATCGCCAACGAGCGCCGCGTGCTGCGCGAAATCGAAGCCCCCATCGCCGCCCGCGCCGGCGCGCTGCTGGAGCAGTGCATCGCCCGCGGCTCGCTGACCTTCCGCTGCCACGTCGACATCGACCCCGAGCTGGGCCTGCGCCACGTCGAAGCCATGATGGCGCTGCGCGAGAATTACGCCGACCTGATCGACATGGAATTCGTGGTCTTCCCGCAGACCGGCCTGGTCAGTCGCCCCGGCACCGCCGAGCTGATGCGCGAAGCCCTGCAGATGGGCGTGGAAAACGTCGGTGGCCTTGACCCTTGCGGCATCGACGACGACCCCATCGCCCAGCTCGACATCGTCTTCGGCCTCGCCGTGGAATTCGGCCGTGGCGTGGACATCCACCTGCACGACAAGGGCGAGCTGGGCCTCTGGCAGATCGCCCGCATCGCCGACTACACCGAGCGCCACGGTCTGCAGGGCAAGGTCATGATCAGCCATGCCTACTGCCTGGGCATGGCGCCCTGGGAGCGGGTCGAGCCGCTGGCCAGGCGACTCGCCACGCTGAGGATTTCCCTGATGAGTTCCGCGCCGGCCGATACTCCGGTGCCGCCGTTCCTCGCGCTGCGCGAGGCGGGCGTGAACCTGTGCCTGGGCAGCGACGGCATCCGCGATGCCTGGTCGCCCATGGGCAATGGCGACATGCTCGAACGCGCCATGCTGCTCGCCTTCCGCTTCGACCTGTGCAAGGACGACGACCTCGCCGCCGCCTTCGGCGCTGCCACCGCCAACGGTGCCCGCGCGCTGGGCCGTGAGCCGGCGCGTATCGAGATCGGTGCGGCGGCGGACTTCCTCCTGCTGCCGGTCGAGACCCTCGGCGAAGCCGTGGTCGCACGCCCGGCACAGCGCCAGGTGTTCAAGGCCGGCAAGCTGATTGCCGAGAACGGGAAACTTCTGGAGTCGCGCCTGTGAGTGCTCCGCGTATCGGCTTGAAAGCCAGCTTCGTCGTCGGCTTCGACGGTCGCCAGCATGTGCTCTGGCGCCACGGCGAAGTGGTGTTCGAGGGTGGAAAAATCGTCTTCGTCGGGCGCGGTTTCCCCGGCGAAGTCAGCCAGTGGATCGACTACGGCCACGCGCTGATCGGCCCCGGCTTCATCGACCTCGATGCCCTCGGTGACCTCGACTCCACGGTACTCACCCTGGACAACGGCGCCGAGTGGAACATGGGTCGCGTCTGGTCCGAAGACTACCTGCGCGCCGGGCCGACCGAGTGCTACAGCCCGGACGAGGAGCTGTTCAAGTACCGCTACGCCTTCACCCAGCTGATCCGCAACGGCATCACCACCGCCATGCCGATCACCTCCATGTACTACCGGCGCTGGGCCGAGCATTACGACGAATTCGCCGGGGTCGCCGCGCTCTCTGCCGAACTCGGCCTGCGCACCTACCTCGGCCCCTGCTACATGAGCGGCATGACCTATGCCCGCGCCGATGGCAGCCCCGCGCAGCATTGGGACGAGGCTGCCGGCCTCGCCGGTTTGCGCGAAGCCGAACGCTTCTTCCGCGACTTCGACGGCGCGCACAACGGACTGGTGCGTGGCGCGCTGTTGCCCGACCGCATCGAGACCTGCACGCCCGCGTTACTGGAACGCACCGCCGCCGTACAGCGCGAACTCAATGCGCCGCTGCGCCTGCATTGCTGCCAGTCGCGCTACGAAGTGGAACTGGTGCGCCGTCTGCGCGATACCTCGTCGCTGCAATGGCTGGACAGCTACGGCCTGCTCAACCCGCGCAGCGTGCTGCCCCACGGCATCCTGCACAGTGGCGAGCACGAACTGCAGCGCCTCGCCGACACGGGCGCGAGCCTGGTGCATTGCCCGGTGGTGTTCGCCCGTGAAGGCGACGCGCTGGACTCGTTCGGCCGTTACCGCGCACGGGGCATCAACCTCGCCATGGGTACCGACACTTTCCCGGCGGACATGTTCGACAACCTGCGCCAGGGCCTGAATATCGCGCGAGTGAAGGAGGGCGATGCCGAGCACACGCGCATGCTTGACCTGTACAACGCTGCGACTCTCGGCGGCGCCCAGGCATTGGGCCGCGACGACCTCGGCCGCCTGGCTCCGGGCGCTCGCGCGGACATCACCGTGTTCCGCCTCGGCGACTTCCACCAGGGGCCGTTCTTCGACCCGCTGAAAAACCTGTTCACCGCCGGTCGAGGTGACGACTGCATCGCCAGCTTCATCGACGGCCGCTGCGTGATGCAGGACCGCCAGGTGATCGGCGTCGATTACACCGACCTGCAACGCCGCGCCGATGCGCTGTTCCAGAAACAGATGCAGCACCACGCGGACCGCGCCTTCGGCAACCCGCCGTGGCGCACGCTGTTCCATTCCGCGATCCCCTTTGCCGACCCTTACAGCGCCGCCGCACCGCTGCTCGACGCGCCCGCACAGTCTGCCCACTGAAGGATCACCCCATGCTCAGCTTCGACTTCCAGCAGCTGTCCGCCCGCGAGAAATACAAGATCCTCATCGGCAGCGTGGTGCCCCGGCCCATCGCGCTGGTCACGACGATCGACCCGCAGGGTCGTGCCAACGCCGCGCCTTTCAGCTTCTTCAACGCGCTCTCTGCCGACCCGCCGATCCTCGCCCTGGGTGTGGAGAACTACAGCGACCTGAGCCCCAAGGACACCACGCTGAACATCCGCCACAACCAGGAGTTCACCGTGAACATCGTCTCCGATGCACTGGTGGAGGCGATGAACGTCTGCGCCGTGCCCTTCGAACCGGGCTTCGACGAGCTGGTGGCCGCCGGCCTCACCGCCATCCCCGGCACCCGCGTCGGCTGCCCGCGCATCGGCGAGGCGCCGGTGGCGCTGGAGTGCCGGCGGATGATGGCGCTGTCCATCGGCCAGTCGCGGGAAATCATCCTCGGTGAAGTGCTGATGGCCCACGTGCGCGACGACCTGATCGACCCGGCCACGCTGTACATCGACCAGCTCGGCCTCGACGCCATCGGGCGCATGGGGGGACATGGCTATTCGCGCACACGGGAGTATTTCGACCTGCCGACGCGTTCGCTCAAACAATGGACTGAGGAGCCGGGTGCCGGAGAGCGGCTCTGGGCGCGATCCGAAGAATTGGCCTGACTTGCCTTCCCTGATACTGCGGGCGATATCCGCAAGCGCGGACAACGTTTGCTCGGGTTTGCCGATCGTCTTTGGGCTGAAATTCAGAAGCTTCTGCCTGGAATCGCCGAGCCTTCTAATTGGAGCAACCGCGCGATATCGTCAGCTTTCCCCATTTTCCCGGGGAAAGCTGAGCGTCATGACAAAGGAGTCGAACAGCGACGTGCGCTGGCACGAACAGAAAGTGACCTCGCGGATGCGAGCCGAGGTGATGCGGCAGCGCGGCGCTTGCATCTGGTTTACCGGACTTTCCGGCGCGGGGAAGTCGACGCTGGCCAATGCGCTGGACCTGGCCCTGCATGCCGCCGGCAGGAAGACCTATCTGCTCGATGGCGACAACCTGCGCCACGGCCTCTGTCGGGACCTTGGCATGGGCGAGGCGAACCGGACGGAAAATATCCGCCGGGCAGGGGAAGTCGCCAGGCTCATGGCGGACGCAGGATTGATCGTGCTCTGCGCCTTCATCTCGCCTTATCGGCGCGACCGCCAGTGCCTGCGCGAACTGTTCGAGCCCGGGCGATTCGTCGAAGTCCACGTCGCCACGCCCTTAGCGCTTTGCGAACAGCGCGATCCCACGGGGCTCTATGAGAAGGCGCGCCAGGGGCTGATCCGCGACTTCACCGGTATCGATTCGCCCTATGAGCCACCGCTCGCACCGGACCTGATGATCGATACCAGCGTCGAGCCATTGGACATTTCCATCCAACGCCTGCTTGAGCGGTGTGCATGAAGGCCCAGGCTCGCCGCAATGAAAAACGCCCGGCATCTGCCGGGCGTTTTTCGTTTCGCTCAAGCGCTTATTGCTTGTGCAGCTTCCACGCATCCCCATGGGGTGCGGTGCCCTTGTCGTACGGGCGGAACAGCGTCATGTAGGCCAGGCCCAGCGCGATCACGATACCGCCCACCAGGATGATCCCGTAGTTCAGGTACCAGGGCGCATCGGGCGTGCGCGGCCAGGACATGTTGACGATGGCGAGGACGCCATAGATCTGGGCGGCGATGTTTACCGGCCAGCCCCATTTGCCCAGGGTGAAGGCACCGCTGGGCTTCCAGCCGCGTACGCGGGCGAACAGGGCGGCGCCGACGATCATCTGGAACGACAGGTAGATGCCGATGGCCGCGAAGCTCACCACCATGGCGATGGCGTTCTGCAGGTAGAAGCCGGCGCAGACGATCATGCTGGGGATCACCCCGCAGACGATCAGCGCGGCAGTCGGTACGTGGGTGTTGGGCGACAGGCGCTTGAGCAGGCCGCTACCCATTACCATCTCGTCGCGGGCGTAGGAGTACAGCAGACGACTGGCGGCGGCCTGCAGGCTGAGCACGCAGGAGACGAACGAGACGATGATCACCGCCATCACCAGGCGCGCACCGGTCACGCCGAAGGCGTTGTCGAGGATGGTGGTCATCGGGTCCTTGTCGGTGCCGGAGATCACGGCTTGCATGTCCGGTACCGCGAGGATCAGTGCCAGGGCCGCGAACATTGAGGCGCCGCCGCCGATCCAGATGGTCATGCGCATGGCCTTGGGGATGCGCCGACTGGGATTCGGGGTTTCCTCGGCGACGTCACCGCAGGCCTCGAAGCCGTAGTAGAGGAACATGCCCGCCAGCGAGGCGGTGAGGAAGGCCGGCCAGTAGTTGCCATCGATGCGGATGTCGAAGGTGTTGAACAGCACCGACAGCGGTTGGTGGCGCTCGAAGATCAGCAGGTAGCCGCCGATCACCAGCGCGCCGATCAGTTCGCAGAGGAAGCCGAACATGGCTACCCGGGCTAGCAGCTTGGTGCCGCTGAGGTTGAGCAGGGTGGCGATCAGGGTCAGTGCCAGCGCGACCATCGTGTTGGTGACCGGGCTGGATTCAAAGCCGAGCAGGGTGGCGATGTAGGGACCCGCACCCAGTGCCACGGCCGCAATGGTCACGCAAAGGGAGATCGAATAGATCCAGCCGACCATCCACGCCCAGCGCTTGCCCACCAGGCGTCGTGCCCAGGGATAGACGCCGCCGGAAATCGGGAACTGCGAAACCACTTCGCAGAAGATCAGGCACACCAGCATCTGGCCGATGCCCACCAGCAGGTAGGACCAGAACATCGGCGGGCCGCCGGCGGCCAGGCACAGGCCGAACAGGGTGTACACGCCGACCACCGGCGAGAGGTAGGTGAAGCCCAGGGCGAAGTTCTGCCACAGGGTCATGCTGCGTTCGAAATTGGAGGTGTATCCCAGCGCGCGGAGCTGCTCCGCGTCGCGGTCCAGGGCAATGCCTGGCTGGATCGGACTGTTCATCGTGGTTGTCCTGTTTGAGGTTTTCGCGTCGGCAGTGCAACGGAAAGCGTTGTTGTTATTGTTCGGCGCGCGGGTCGAGCCGCGCGCCGTCTTCCTTCAAACCTCAGGCCCTGGTCGTTACAGCTTGATCCAGGTGGCTTTCAGCTCGGTGTACTTGTCGAAGGCGTGCAGCGACTTGTCACGGCCGTTGCCCGACTGCTTGAAACCGCCGAAGGGCGCGGTCATGTCGCCGCCGTCGTACATGTTCACCCACACGCTCCCGGCGCGCAGGGCGCGGGCGGTGAGATGGGCCTTGGAGATGTCGCGGGTCCAGACCGCCGCTGCCAGCCCGTACGGGGTGTCGTTGGCGATGCGGATCGCTTCCTCGGCGTCTTCGAACTCGATGACCGAGAGCACCGGGCCGAAGATTTCCTCGCGGGCGATCTTCATCGCGTTGCTCACGCCGTCGAACAGGGTCGGCTCGACGTAGGTGCCGCCGGTTTCCTCCAGTACGCGCTTGCCGCCGGTGAGAATCTTCGCGCCTTCGTCCTGGCCGGCCTGGATGTAGCCCAGCACCTGCTCCAGCTGGCGGCCGTCCACCAGGGCGCCGACGTTGGTTTCCGGGTCCAGCGGGTGGCCGGCTTTCCAGCCTTTCAACGCCTCGACCACCAGCGGCACGAACTTCGCCTTGATCGACTTCTGCACCAGCAGGCGCGAGCCGGCGGTGCACACTTCGCCCTGGTTGAAGGCGATGGCGGCGGCGGCGGACTCGGCGGCGGCCTGCAGGTCCGGGGCGTCTTCGAAGACGATGTTCGGGCTCTTGCCTCCTGCTTCCAGCCAGACGCGCTTCATGTTCGATTCGCCGGCGTAGACCATCAGCTGCTTGGCGATCTTGGTGGAGCCGGTGAAGACCACGGTGTCCACATCCATGTGCAGGGATAGGGCCTTGCCGACGGTGTGGCCATAGCCCGGCAGCACGTTCAGCACCCCGGCCGGCAGGCCCGCGTCGATGGCCAGTTGGGCGATACGGATGGCGGTCAGCGGCGAGCGCTCCGATGGCTTGAGGATCACCGAGTTGCCGGTGGCTAGGGCCGGGCCGAGTTTCCAGGCGGCCATCATCAGCGGGAAGTTCCACGGCACGATGGCGGCGACCACGCCCACCGGCTCGCGGGTGACCAGGCCGAGCTGGTCATGGGAGGTGGCGGCTACTTCGTCGTAGACCTTGTCGATGGCCTCTCCACTCCAGCGCAGCGAGTCGGCGGCGCCCGGCAGGTCGACGTTAAGCGCATCGCCGATGGGCTTGCCCATGTCCAGGGTTTCCAGCAGCGCCAACTCCTCGGCGTGCTCTTCCAGCAGCTGGGCGAAGCGGATCATCACGGCCTTGCGGGCAGCCGGTGCTTCCCGCGACCAGACGCCGGAGTTGAAGGTGGTGCGGGCGCTCTGTACGGCGCGTTCGGCGTCAGCGGCATCGCAACTGGCGACCTTGGCCAGCAGGCGGCCGTCCACCGGGCTGATGCAATCGAAGGTCTCGCCGGAGGCGGCGGCAAGGTACTCGCCCTGGATGAAGGCGCGGCCCTCGATCTTCAGGGCCTTGGCGCGGGCTTCCCATTCGGCGCGTGTTGGCTGGCTCATGCGTATCGCTCCTCGTTCTTGCTGTTGTTGGCGGGGACGGCCGATAGGTCGTCTCTGGCTAATACATTTAAAACCATATCTTATGAATTGCCGGTTGCCAATACGGGGCGAAAAATGAGCGATTGAAAGGGGTTTTCGAGCGGAAATCTCTTGCTGTAAGCCCGTGAATCGATTTAAAAATATGGAGACATAGTTTTGCGCGAAGCCGCTGCTCAGCTAGCAAGTAGACTTCGTCACCAACGCCGGAACAGGAAATTTCGCGCAGGAAGCGTCCGCGCCCCTCGCACTGCTGCCTATGAACGAATTCAGGAAAGTCCGCCCCGCCACTTTCATGCGCCTGCGCCAGGAAGGACGCACCGAGGAAGTCGCGCGCCGGCTGGTGGAAATGGTCGATCTCGGCCTGTACGCCGAAGGCGAGCAACTGCCCAGCGAAAGCGAGCTGGCCATGCAATTCGGCGTTGCCACCGTGACGTTGCGCGACGCCCTGGCGGAGCTGCGCGAACGCGGTGTGATCGAGACACGGCGGGGGCGCAATGGCGGCAGTTTCGTCTGCTCGCCGCAGCACACCTCCGAGGATGCTCTGCTCGGCCAGCTGCGCCAGATGAGTGCGCTGGAGCTACGCGACCTCGGTGACGAGCATGTGGCCATTGCCGGTGCCGCCGCGCGCCTGGCCGCCCAGCGCTCTACGTCGGATGAGCAGGCGCGCATCGCCCAATACCTCGATGCCCTCGCCAGCGCCACCACGCGACAGGAGCAACGCCGTGCCGATGCGCGTTTCCACATCGAGATCGCCGTCGCCGCCCAGTCCGTGCGCCTGACCCATGCGGAGACGCGCCTGCAGGCGGAAATCGGCGAATGGCTGTGGCTGCCGGTGGAAGGCTTCCCCGGTGCGGCGGCCATCGAGCAGGAGCACCGCGCCATTCTCGAAGCGATCAGCGCCGGCGACTCGAACCTGGCCGGCGCGTTGGCCGAAGCCCACGTCACCCGCGGCATCAAGCGGCTGATCAACCTGCGGCTGAGCCTGCTGGCCGACGACGGCTGACTGGCACAGCGCTTGCTGCTTTCCCGACGCGCCCGGACGGGCGCACGCAACGACTCACCGAACCGATTTTGCGGGCCTCTCTGGCCCGCCCCTGAACCAGAACAACGACAAGAACAGCGAGGCCCCGGCCATGTCCAGCGAGCAACCCACGGATGAACTCCAGCGCTGTGCCCAGCGCATCGACGCTTCCATCCGTAACGTTTTCCAGCGCCTCGACGAGCTGGCCGGTGAGGTCGTGGCGATCTGGCGCGAGCTGGCCCGGGACGGCAAGCGGCCGTCTTCCCGGGACCTGGGCGCATTGCGTCCGCGCATCCAGCACGACCTCACCGATGACGGCACACGTCTGCACGGTACCGGCGTGGTGATCGAACCGGGCGAACTGGCCGACCAGGACATGTATCTGGAGTGGTGGTACCACGGCCGTGGCGACAAGGTCGTGCCCATGAGCCTGAACTTCAACCGGCGCAGCGAGAGCTTCTACAACTACCTCAACATGCCCTGGTTCTCGCGCCCGCGCGCCAGCGGCCAGCCCTCGGTGGTTGGGCCCTTCGTCGACCTCTACGGCACCGACCTGTACATCCTCGCCTTCTCCGTGCCGATCCAGGTGGACGGCCGCTTCATTGGCGTCGCCGCTGCCGACATCGCCCTGCACGAATTCGAGGGTGTGCTGCTGGGCAGCCTGATGCAGATGGGCCACGAAGCCCTAGTGGTCAACGGCGAGGGCCGCGTGGTGGCCGCCAACACCGCCAACTGGTTCACCGGCGACCTTGCCCGACGCACGCTGGGTCGCAATGCACAGGGCCGCGAGCAGGAGTTGGCCGCGTCCTTCTCGCACTGGGCTGTCATTGAGCGACCGCTGAACCGCCGCCTGGCCGGTGCGGCCTGAGGCTGCCAAACGCCGCGTAAACGGCTAGGCTAGGGCGGTTCCCTCATCGACGGATGCCGCCATGAGCCAGTCGCTCGACACCCTCTCCGACTTCGAACCCTTCAGTGCAGTGGATGCCCGCGTTCTCGGGTGCCTGATCGAAAAGCAGCTCACCACGCCCGAAGCCTACCCGCTCACCCTCAACGCCCTGGTCACCGCCTGCAACCAGAAGACCAGCCGCGACCCGGTGATGAACCTCACGCCCGGCCAGGTCGGCCAATCCTTGCGCCACCTCGAAGGCCGCGAGATGACCCGCCTGGTCATGGGCAGCCGCGCCGACCGCTGGGAGCAGCGTCTGGACAAGGCTCTGGAACTGGTCAAGCCGCAGGTCATCCTGCTCGGCCTGCTGTTCCTGCGCGGCCCGCAGACCCTCAACGAACTGCTCACCCGCAGCCAGCGCATGCACGACTTCGACGACACCGAAGAAGCCCGCCACCAGCTCGAACGCCTCGCCAGCCGCGGCATGGCCGTGCAGCTGGAGCGCCAGAGCGGTCAGCGCGAAGACCGCTACATGCACCTGCTGGGCACCGAGGAAGACCGCCAGGCCGCCATCGCCGCCAGCGGCAGCCGCGCCTCCAGCGAACGTAATGATGGCGGTGGGCACGACGAAGGCCGCCTGGTCGAACTCGAAGCCCGCATCGCGGCCCTGGAAGAGCGCCTCGCCTTGCTGGAACTGGGCGTCTCGCGGGACTGAATCAGCTATTTCCCACTGGCCGATCGACTTTGGTCGGCCTGCCCTCCCACTAATCAAGCGTTAACATTCGCCGTCGATAGTCACCGCATTACCCGCTTCAACCCGGAGTTCCCCATGAGTCGTCCTTTCTCCCAGGCCCAGCTGACCGCCGTGCTCAGCCAGCTTTCGGAAACCGACTTGAAGACCGTGAACGACCTGAGCGGCAATCGTGAGCGAAACCTGTTGGCCATTCGTGAACTGTTCCGCCAGGGGCTGATCAGCGGCGTGCTGATCGATGACCCTTTCGGCGCCGAAGACGATGAAGGCCCGCTGCTCTGCAACGCCGAACGGCTGCGTCTGCGCAAGCCTTGTGTGGAGACGGCCGTGGAGGAACGAACCGAGCTACTGATGCCACGGCTGGGGTTCCTGACGCTGTAGGCAGATCGCGCGGGCAATAAAAAAGGCGCTGGGCTTGAGGCTCAGCGCCTTTTTCTTTGGATTTGGTGGAGCCGGGGGGATTTGAACCCCCGTCCGCCAGTTCTCCGCTGTCGGTTCTACATGCTTAGCCATCTCTACTGAGTTAACTCCGCGCCGCCCGAGTGGCAGGGTGCTTGGAGCGAGCTGTATGAGTTTTAGCCGTTACGTCTACAGCGAACTTGGCGGCGATCCTGTTCTATCTGACAGACCTAATCTTCGGGTTTACAGGCATCCCCTAGGGTCTGCTGGTGCATTAAGCAGCCAGAGCGTAGTTGTCGTCGTTGGCAACTATAAAGTTGTGGCAGCTGATTTACGAGAACTGTCACCTACTCGGCATGCCCCTCGAGTTTTGTTACCGGCGTCGAATCCTAATCGGCCCCAAAACCTTTGAAGGTCGCCGACCATTCTACGGGAAAGCCGCCCCGAGGTCCAACCGGGGCGGAGCAAGTCATTGTCAGGTTAGGAATTTCAGCACGGCCTCAGCCACCGCTTCGGAGGAGGCTGGGTTCTGGCCGGTGATCAGGCCCCGGTCGACCTCCACGTGGCTTTGCCAGTCGGGGCCTTTGCTGTAGCGGGCGCCGTTGGCCTTGAGCATGTCCTGGACGAGGAAGGGCACCACGTCGGTGAGGCCCACGGCTTCCTCTTCGCTGTTGGTGAAGCCGGTGACGTGTCGGCCCTGCACCAGCGGACGGCCGTCCAGTCCGCGCGGGTGGCGGAATACGGCGGGGGCGTGGCAGACGGCGGAGACGGGCTTGCCGCTGGAGTGGAAGGCTTCGATCAATGCCACCGAGGTTCTGTCCTCGGCCAGGTCCCAGAGTGGGCCATGGCCACCGGGGTAGAAGATGGCGTCGTAGTCGTCGGCGTGCACCTCGGTCAGTTTCACGGTATTGGCCAGTGCGGCCTGCGCTTCGCTGTCCTGGCGGAAGCGGCGGGTGGCCGGGGTCTGGGCGTCTTCCTCGTCGCTCTTGGGGTCGAGCGGTGGCTGGCCGCCTTTGGGCGAGGCCAGGGTCAGGGTGGCGCCGGCATCCTTGAACACGTAGTAGGGCGCGGCGAACTCCTCGAGCCAGAAGCCGGTTTTCTTGCCGGTGCTGCCGAGCTGGTCGTGGGAGGTCAGGACTACCAGGATTTTCATGCTCACTCCTTCGGCGTATCGCTGTGACGAGCGGCTGCCGCAGCAACGGCAGCCCAGACTGGTCAGTGTAGGCGGTACGCCGTACTCGTCAGCGTGACAGGGTGATGCCCAGATAGGCGGCGTATAGCACGCCGTTGAGCAGCAGCACCCAGACCGGGAACCCGTCGCGCTGGGCATTGAGGCGAAGCCAGAGGGCGGCGCCAAGGGTGATCAGCACGCCGGTGAGGACTTCTGTGCGCGGTTGCCAGGGGGTGAGCAGGATGCCGATGGCGGGCAGCAGGGTGCCCTGGAAGACCATGGCGCCGCTGATGTTGCCGAAGGCCAGGGTGTCCTTGCCGCGGCGGACCCAGAGGATGCTGTTGATCTTTTCCGGCAGTTCGGTGGCGATCGGGATGATCAGCAGCGACAGCAGCAGCGCGGAAACTCCCAGCAGGTGCGACAGCCCCTCGACGCCGTGGATGAAGCCCTTGGCGCCCAGCACCAGCAGAGCCAGGCCCAGCAGCAACTGCAGCAGGATGGTTCCCAGGTTGGTCGGCAGGCCGATGCGCGACAGGTGCATGTGGTGGTCGGCCTCGGTGCCGTGACCGTTCTGCACCAGATCCTGCGAAGCACGCAGCGTGAGGGTGATGTAGGCGACGTAGGTGAGTACCAGCAACAGGCTCAGGCCAAGGCGGACCGTCAGGTATTGCGTCGGCACGAACATGGCGACGGTGGCGAGGCTGAAGGCGATCAGGAAGAAGTTCAGGTCGCGCTGCAGGCCGGTGCGCTCGGGGCGTACGCGTCCGCTCAGGCCGCGTGCGCGCAGGACGAAGCAGGCCATCAGACAGGTGGACAGGGTCGAGAGCATCAACGGCGCGCCGAGGATGGCGCCCACGCCGACTTCCTGGTTGAGGTTGGCGTTACTGGTGCCGGCGAACAGGGCCAGCAGCGGGATCAGGGTCTCCGGCAGGGCGGTGCCGATGGCGGCGAACAGCGAGCCGGTAACGCCTTCGGAAATGCCCAGGCGCTCGCCGAGATGCTCCAGCGCGTTGGTGAAGACTTCGGCGGCAATCAGGATCACCAGCAGCATGCCGAGCAGTTCGAGGATGAAGGTCAGCATGCGTGGGGCTCCAGGATGGAGCGAGGTGCGGGGTAGTGCATCACGGTGAAAACTCCCGGCCGGTTCGATACCCATGACCACGCGCTCCCCGGCCGTTCGGAGGCTGCGTGGTCAAAGGTCTTGCCGGGCAACGTATCGCTAGCGACGCCATGGCTTGAAATCTGTCTACGATCTGCTGCGCGTCGGCAGAGCGTCGTTGAGACCCGCTGAGAAATGCTCATTTACTCTCGTAAACTCTGCTTTCTCAGCAGCTCCCGCCGGGTTCTGCTCTAGCTCGCGAGATCGTCAACGGATTTGGGCCAAGTGTGTTGACGTCGCCCCCGCTCGCACGAGCGGTCGGCTACTCCCCAATGACGCGCGCATTCTAGCCGATCACAAGCTTAGCTCAACCCGACCGCTCACCAAGTGTCGATCAGTGGGCGCTTCTTCCCCTGGCGAGGCGCCGGGCGCGGCACCGAGGCGAGGCCGCGCAGCAGCCAGCGGCGGGTGTCGGCCGGGTCGATCACGTCGTCGATTTCCAGGTAGCTCGCCATGTTCAGTCCCTTGCCGTTGCGGTAGGCCGCGGCGACCAGCTTGTCGAACAGCTTTTGCCGCTCCTGCGCATCTTCCACGGCGGCCAGTTCCTTGGAGTAGCCGAGGCGGATCGCGCCTTCCAGCCCCATGGCGCCGAACTCGCCGCTGGGCCAGGCCACCGTGAACAGCGCCGCGTGGAAGCTGCCGGCCGCCATCGCCTGCGCGCCCAGGCCATAGCCCTTGCGCAGCACCACGGTGAAGAAGGGCACGGTCAGGCTGGCGGCGGTGACGAACATGCGCGACACGTGGCGGACGGTGGCGGTCTTTTCCGCCTCCGGGCCGACCATGAAGCCGGGGGTGTCGCACAGGGAAATGACCGGCAGGTCGAAGGCGTCGCACAGTTGCATGAAGCGCGCGGCCTTGTCACCGGCTTCGGAGTCGATGGCGCCGCCCAGGTGCATGGGGTTGTTGGCGATCAGGCCGAAGGGTTTGCCCTCGATGCGCACCAGCGCGGTGATCATCCCGGCGGCGAAGCCGCGGCGCAGTTCCAGTACCGAGCCACTGTCGGCCAGTTGTTCGATGACCTGGCGGATGTCGTAGACGCGCAGGCGGTTCTCCGGCACCGCGTGGCGCAGCAGGCGCTGGTCGGCGCATTCCCAGTCGGCGGTGTCGCCCTGGAAGTAGGCGAGGTACTGGCGGGCGATGCGAGTGGCTTCGGCCTCGTCCTCCACCAGCACGTCGATCACGCCGTTGGCGCTCTGCACGTCGCTGGGGCCGACTTCCTCCGGGGCGAATTTGCCCAGCCCGCCGCCCTCGATCATCGCCGGTCCCGCCATGCCCAGGCTGGTATCGCGGGTGGCTATGATCACGTCGCAGCAACCGAGCAGGGCGGCGTTGCCGGCGAAGCAGCGACCGGAGACCACGCCCACCAGCGGCACCAGTCCGGAGAGCCGCGCCAGGCCGACGAAGCTCATGTTGTCCAGGCCGGCGACGCCAACGAAATCGGTGTCACCCGGCCGCCCGCCGCCGCCTTCGGCATAGAGCACCAGCGGGATGCGCCACTGCTCGGCGAGGTGCAGCATGCGGTCGGTCTTCTTGTGGTTCATCACGCCCTGGGTGCCGGCGAATACCGTGTAGTCGTAGGCCAGTACCAGGCAGCGCGCCTTCTCGTCGCCGAACTGCGCGGCGTTGATGCTGCCCAGGCCGCTGACCAGACCGTCGGCCGGACTGCTGGTGATCAGTTCCTCGACGCTGCGACGACGGCGCTGGGCGGCGATGGCCAGCGCGCCGTACTCGATGAAGCTGCCTTCGTCGAGCAGGTCGGCGAGGTTCTCACGGGTGGTGCGCTTGCCAGTCTTGTGGCGCTTGGCAACGGCATCCGGACGGCGCTCGTCGAGGCCGATGGCATGGCGCTCGATGACTTCGGCGAGGTCGGCGCGGATCGCGTCGAGGTCGATGGCGGCGGCGTCCTGGCTGCCCTGCGCCGCGATGTCCGCCGGTTCCACGAACAGCAGTGTATCGCCTTCGCCCAGGCTGTCGCCCGGCGTCGCGGCCAGGCTGTGGACGATGCCGCTGGCACTGGCCTTGACCTCGAACTCCATCTTCATGGCTTCGATCACGGCGATGGTCTGGCCTTGGGCGACGGCGTCTCCGGGCGTCACCTGGAGGCTGACCAGCACGCCGGTGCCGGGCGTGCTCAGCGGGATGCAGCCGGCGGGTGCTTCGCTGGTGCGCTGCTCGACCTGCGCGTGGCCGGCGTGGCTGAAGAAGCGGTGGGGATGTGCGTGTTCCTGCGCGCCGAGCAGGCTGGGCAGGTGCTCCTCGATGTAGCGGGTGGTCACAAGATTCTCGGCGACTTCCGGCTGGCGCAGCAGGTTGAGCAGCAGCGGAATGTTGCTCGCCACACCCTCCAGGCGGAACTCGCAGAGCGCGCGATAGGCGCGCTGCACCAGCTGCGGAAAACCGGCGTTGCCGTGGACGATCAGCTTGGCCAGCAGCGAGTCGTAGCCGGCGCTGTTGCGGTAGCCTGCGTAGCCATAACCATCCACACGCAGGCCGGGCCCGCTGGGTGGTTCGTAGGCGCTGATCTGGCCGCAGGCGAGTTGCGGGGTGCCGTCGCTGGCGAGGCTTTCCAGGTTGATCCGCAGTTGCAGGGCATGGCCGCGCGGCGCGGGAATCTCGGCCTGGGTCAGGCCCAGTTCGGCCAGGCTTGCGCCGGCGGCGATGCGCAGTTGCGCTTGCACGAGGTCGATGCCGGTCACCGCTTCGGTGATGGTGTGCTCCACCTGCAGGCGCGGGTTGGCCTCCATGAACACGAAGTCGCCGCTGTCCTCGTCCAGCAGGAATTCGAAGGTGCCCAGGCCGCGATAGTTCACCGCTTCGGCCAGGCGCAGGGCGGCGGCGAGGATGGCGCCGCGCAGGCGCGGATGCAGGTTGGGGCTGGGGGCGATTTCCAGCAGCTTCTGGTTGCGCCGTTGCAGGGTGCAGTCGCGTTCCCACAGGTGGCTGACGCTGCGGCCGTCGCCGATCACCTGCACTTCGATGTGCCGGGCGCGCGGGATCAGGCGTTCGACGTACAGGCGGTCATCGCCGAAGGCTGCTCGGGCTTCGGCCTGGCAGCGTGCGTAGGCTTCGGCGATCCCGGCCACCGTGCGTACCGCCCGCATGCCGCGCCCACCGCCACCGGCGAGGGCCTTGATCATCATCCCGGAGCCGCTGGGCAACTCGCGGAAGAAGCGTTCGGCGTCCTCCCGCGAGGTGGCGCGGTTACTACCGACGGCCAGCGCCACGCCATGCGCGTTGGCCAGGTCGCGGGCGCGGGCCTTGTCGCCGAAGCACTCCAGGATATCCGCCGGGGGACCGACGAAGGTCAGTCCGGCGGCTTCGCAACGGCGGGCGAAGTCGGCGTTTTCGGAGAGGAAACCGTAGCCGGGATGCACGGCATCGCAGCCCTGGGCCAGGGCGAGGTCGATCAGTTGCTGCTGGTCGAGGTAGGCGCTGGCGCCGCGTCCGCGCAGGGGCTGCGCCTGGTCGGCCTGACGGGTGTGCAGGGCGTCGGCATCGTCTTCGGCGTAGACGGCGAGACTGCGGATGCCCAGTTCGGCAGCGGCGCGGGCGATGCGGATGGCGATTTCGCCACGGTTGGCGATGAGCAGGTGCGTCAGGGGCATGGCGATTCCGGTTGTGATTCTTGTCGGTCGGCAATCGCTACATCTTAGGTAGGTGCTCGGGTGGGGGAATGAACTGCTTTCTCGCGAATGGCATGCGCTTCGTGGGGGTTATGGACGTACAGGCCCGCAGATACATCCTGCACCCGGTAGACAAGGCGGCCGGCCAGTGCGGCCGGCCGCTGAGCGGGATCAGGACTTACCGCTCTGCTTGAGCAACTTCAGGGCTTTTTCGGTTTGGGCGATGCAAGCCTTGGTATTACCAGCCTGCTGGGACTGGATGGCTTTTTCCTGCAGGCGCATGGCTTGATCCTGGGTCTGGGCGGTGCCGGCATTGGACTGCACGGCAGCATCGATTTTCTGGAGATTGTCGCTGCACAGGTCGGCGGCGAAGGCCGGCGACGCCAGCAAGGCGGCGGTAATGAGCAAGGCGGTACGTTTCATGGCTGTACTCCTGGCAAATTGACCGAGTCGTGGCGGACCGTTCACGCGGGCCGTAAAGAGTGGACGGCCGGATTTCGCGCCAGGTTCACTCTTTTTCGCCAATGGTTATCGGCAGTTCGACGCATACGCCGAGGCCGGCACCGTCCAGTCCTTCGTGCAGGCTGATGCGGCCGTGATGGATCTCCACGATGCGCTTGACGATGGGCAGGCCGAGCCCGCTGCCGGCGCTGCTGGCCACGCTGGGGCTGCGGTAGAAGCGGGTGAATATCGCCGCTTGCTCGGCTTGCGCCACGCCGGGGCCGTTGTCGCGCACCCAGAGCACCAACCGGTCGCCCGTGCGCTCCAGGCTCACCGCTACGCGGCCGCCTTCGGGCGTGTAGCGCAGGGCGTTGCCGACCAGGTTGGTAAGGATCAGTCCCAGCCAGACCGACACCCCCATCAGTGTGGTCTCCGGGTGGGTGTCGAGGGTGAGTTCGATCCGCCTGTCGATGGCCTGGGGAGCGAGTTCGGCGATGGCTTCTTCGGCGAGCAGGCCGAGGTCGACACGGCGGAAGGTTTCGTGCAGCTCCTCGCCGTCGAGTCGGGCCAGCAGCAGGATCTGCTCCATCAGTGCGCTGATGCGCTCCACGCTCCGGCTGACCTGCTGCAGGCCGTGAGCGTGGGCTGCCGGGTCGGAAGAGCGCAGCGCCACCTGGGCGTGGGTGCGCAGGCTGGCCAGCGGTGTGCGGATTTCGTGGGCGGCGTCGCTGGTGAGGCGGCGTTCGGCCTCCATGGCCGACTGCAGGCGCTCCAGCAGCAGGTTCAGTTCCCTGACCAGGCTGTGCACCTCCACCGGTGCCCGGCTCAGCGACAGCGGATGCAGGCTGTGGGCGGTACGCTGGTGAACCTGGGCGATGAGGCTGCGCAGCGGTGCCAGGCCCTGGCGCACGCCGAGCCAGACCAGTACGAGGAACAGCGGCAAGGCCAGCAGCAGCGGGAACAGCGCGCTGAACAGCAGCAGGCGCAGCGTCTTGGAGCGGTAATGCAAGTCCTCGAATACCCAGATTCGCACGCCGTCCGGGCCCGCCGAGGCAATCTGCAGCACCCGCCAACTCACATCGCCCTGTTCCAGTCTGGAGAAGCCCAGGGGCTGCTGCTCGACGCCGGGTGGCGGCTCGTCGGTGGTGAGCAGGCGCTGGCCCTGGTACCAGATGGAGTAGCCCAGCGTGGCTTCCCGGCGTATCAGCGGCAGGCCTTCGATGGCCTTGCGGCTGCGGGCGATGATGTCGCCCGGTGGCGTGGGCTGGGCATCGATGGAGTCGGCAATATCCACCAGGCTCAGGGCGGCCTGGCCGAAGTCGATCATGTCCTGGTCGTAGAGACCGTTCACCTGTTGGCGGGTCAGGTGATAGGTGAAGAAGCCGGCGACCAGCCAGCACAGCGAGATGCCGCCGATCAGCAGCAGCAACAGGCGGCGGCTGAGCGAGCCGGCGCGGCGCGGGACAGGGCTCACGGCGAGGACGGATTGCCGGGGCGGTCGATGCCGTAGCCGATACCCCGCACGGTGCGGATCAGGCCATTGCCGAGCTTGCGGCGCAGGTGGTGGATGTGGACTTCGATGGCGTTGCTCTCCAGGTCGCCGTCCCAGCCGTACAGGGCTTCCACCAGGCGGGTGCGGGACAGCACCTTGCCGCGTTGTTCCAGCAGCAGGCGCAACAGTGCGTATTCGCGTGGGGCCAGCTCCACCGGCGTGCCGCAGAGGCTGACCTGGTGGGTAGCCGGGTCCAGCATCAGTTCGCCGTGCTGCAGCAGCGGCGCGGCGCGGCCGGTACGGCGGCGGGTGAGGGCGCGGACACGGGCGAGCAGTTCGTCGAGGTCGAAGGGTTTGGTCAGGTAATCATCGGCGCCGGCGTCGAGGCCGGACACGCGGTCGGCCACCTTGTCACGGGCGGTGAGGATCAGCACCGGGGTCAGGTCGCCGCGTCGACGCAGGCTGCGCAGTACGTCCAGGCCGTCCTTGCGTGGCAGGCCGAGGTCGAGGACCAGCAGGTCGAATTCGTCGGTCTGCAGTGCCTGGTCGGCAGCCTGGCCGTCCTGGACCCAATCCACGGTGTCGCCTTCCAGTCCGAGTCCGGCGCGAATGCCGTCACCCAGCAGTTGGTCATCTTCCGCCAGCAGGATTCTCATCGGTGCCCCCTCATCGCACGGCGCCGCCGCGACTGTCCCGAGCAGGATAGCCGCAGAGGCAGTTTCGCGGCAGAGGGTCGCAGCGCTGGCTTAACGAGGCGTTAAGAGGGGAGTGAGTTTACTCGCGAACGGACCGGCCGGCCGTGCCGGCGTCGGGCGGTTCGCGAGCAAGGGCTGGGCGCCCCCCTCGGTCCTACGAAAAGCATCCTACGCTCTGGCGCGAGTCACGCGATCCACCAGGTAGACCACGCCGCGATAATCGATGCCGCCGTGGGCGGACAGGCCGATCTCGCAGGTGCGGCTGGTGGAGACGCCTTCCTCGCAGTGCTGCACGGCATCCCTGAGCGTGCGCAGCGAGTGCGCTTTCAGTTCCGGTGTGGTGAAGCCCTTGTCACCGGCGAAGCCGCAGCAGTGGATGCCTTCGGGGATCACCACCTCGCGGGTGCAGCGCTTGACCAGGTCGATCAGCGCCTGGCTTTCCCCCAGGTGCTGGGTGCTGCAGGTGACGTGCACGGCCACCGGCTTGTCCTGCGGCTGGAAGTGCAGGCGCTCCACCAGGTGCGTGCGGATGAACTTCACCGGGTCGTAGATCTTCAGCCGGTCGTCCGCCAGCTCCTGCACCAGGCGCAGGGTGCAGGGGCTGGTGTCGCAGTAGATCGGATCGAGGCCGCCGCGGCTGGCGCGCAGCAGTTCGGCGAGCAGCTCGTCGCGCTTGGCGTCGGCCTGGTCCTTGTAGCCTTTTGAGGCGAAGGGCTGGCCGCAGCAGAGGTTGTCGGCGTTGTCCGGGAAGACCACCTGGTAGCCGGCCTTTTCCAGCAACCGGCGGGTCTTGTCGATCAGCGGCATCTGCTCCTCGTCCGCCGCCGCCGGGCCCATGGCGCGGGACACGCAGGCGGTCAGGTAGACCACGCGCGGGCGGCTGTCGTCGAGCGTGCGCGGCGGTGCGGCGAGGCGAACCGGTTGCGGCATGGCTGGCGTCCACTGCGGCACGCGGCCTTTGCTCGCATGGCTGATGGAGGCACTGAGGCTGGCCAGGCGCGGCGCACCCAGCACCCTGCGTGCGCCATTGGCGGCATGCAGCATGAAGCGCGCGCCTTTCATGGCGGTGGCGAAGTTGCGGGCGAGCCAGGTGGCGGTACCGGCGTGCTGCGCTTGTTCGCCGCGCAGCTTTTTGATGAGCTCGCCGGTGTTGATGTTCACCGGGCAACGCTGGGCGCACAGGCCGGTGGCGGCGCAGGTGTCGATGCCCTGGTACTGGTAGTCGCGCTCAAGCTGCGTGGTGTCGACGCCGGCGCGGCGCCTGGCCTGGATGTCGCGCCACATGACGATACGCTGGCGCGGGCTCAGGGTCAGTCCCTTGGACGGGCAGACCGGTTCGCAGAAGCCGCACTCGATGCACTTGTCGACGATCTCGTCGGCGGCTGGCAGCGGCTTGAGGTTCTTCAGGTGCAGCTGCGCATCGTCGGTCAGCACCACGCCGGGATTGAGGATGCCGGTGGGATCGAGCAGGCGCTTGAGCTGCCACATCAGCTGGTAGGCGTCGTGGCCCCATTCCAGCTCGACGAAGGGCGCCATGTTGCGCCCGGTGCCGTGCTCGGCCTTGAGCGAGCCGCCGTATTCCACCGCGACCAGGTGCGCGACGTCGTCCATGAAGGCCGAGTAGCGGGCGATCTGCTCCGGCGACTCGAAGCCCTGGGTGAAGACGAAGTGCAGGTTCCCTTCCAGCGCGTGGCCGAACAGGATGGCTTCGTCGTAGCCGTGCTTGTCGAACAGCGCGATCAGGCGGTTCACGCCTTCGGCCAGTTGTTCGACGGGGAAGGTGACGTCTTCGATGATCACCGTGGTGCCGGTTTCACGCACCGCGCCGACGGCCGGGAAGGTGTCCTTGCGGATGCGCCAGAGCTGGTTGTAGACCACCGGGTCTTCGCTGAAGTCGACCTGTTTCTCCACCGGGTAATCGGCGATGGAGGCGTTGATCCGCGCGAGTTGTTCATGCAGCAGCGACTGGGTCGCGGCGCGGGATTCGATGAGCAATGCGCAGGCGCCTTCGGACAGGCTCTTCACCCATTCCGGCATGCCCTGCATGTTCTCCACCGAGCGCAGGCTGCGGCGGTCCAGCAGCTCCACGGCGGAGACCGGCTGCTGCTTGAGCACGGTCACGGCCTTGCAGCAGGTCTCCACATCGGGGAAGACAATCAGCGCGCTGGCCTTGTGCGGGTGGTCCGGCACGGTGTCATAGGTCACCGCGCTGATGAAGCCCAGGGTGCCCTCGGAGCCGACCATCAGGTGGGTGAGGATGTCCAGCGGCTCGTCGTAGTCGACCAACGCGTTCAGCGACAGGCCGGTGGTGTTCTTCAGCCGGTACTTGTGGCGAATCCTGGCGGCCAGCTCTGTGTTTGCACGAGTCTGGCGGCCCAGTTCGGCGAGCTGGTCGAGCAGGGTGCCGTGGCTATCGCGGAAGGCCGCGATGCTCTCGGGAATCTCGCTGTCCAGCAGGCTGCCGTCGGCCAGCAGCAGGCGCATGCCGGCCAGGGTGTGGTAGCTGTTCTGCGCGGTGCCGCAGCACATGCCGCTGGCGTTGTTGGCGACGATGCCGCCGATCTTGCAGGCGTTGATCGAGGCCGGATCCGGGCCGATCTTGCGGCCGAACGGCGCCAGCCAGGCGTTGGCCTGGGCGCCGATGACGCCGGGCTGCAGGCGAATCTGCGTGCCGCCGTCGCGAATGTCGCGGCCGTTCCAGTTGTCCCCCAGCACCAGCAGCACCGAGTCGCTCACGGCCTGGCCGGAGAGGCTGGTGCCGGCGGCGCGGAAGGTCACCGCGACCTGGTGGGCGTGGGCGGACTTGAGCAGGGTGGCGACTTCGTCTTCGCTCTCGACGCGGATCACCAGCTTGGGGATCAGGCGATAGAAGCTGGCGTCGGTGCCGAAGGCCAGGGTCGACAGCGGATCGTCGAAGCGGCGCTCGCGGGGGATCAGGTGTTCTACCGTGTCGAGGAATGCGGCAGGGAGGCTCATGGCGGCTCCAGTCATCATCGGTGAGCGTGGACCGCTGGACGGCCCATCGGTGTTCTTTTATCGAACGCGCCGAGGCGCGGTCTGACTTGTAGGAGCGAGCTTGCTCGCGAACCGGAAAGGCACTGAGCTGGGCAGGTTCGCGAGCAAGCTCGCTCCTACGAAAAGAAGGCGTTTACGCGCCCAGTTCGCGCACCAGCGAGTCGCGGGTTATCTCGCTGATGGACTTGGCGCCGGTGAGCACCATGGCCACGCGCATTTCCTTTTCGAACAGGTCCAGCAGGTTCTTCACGCCGGCTTCGCCGTGGGTCGCCAAAGCGTAGAGGAAGGCGCGGCCGATGAGCACGGTGTCCGCGCCCAGGGCGATCATGCGCACCACGTCCAGGCCGTTGCGGATGCCGGAGTCGGCGAGAATCTTCAGGTCGCCCTTCACCGCGTCGGCGATGGCCGGCAGGGCGCGGGCGCTGGAGAGCACGCCGTCGAGCTGGCGGCCGCCGTGGTTGGAGACGACGATACCGTCGGCGCCGAATTTCACTGCGTCCTTGGCGTCCTCGGGGTCGAGGATGCCTTTGATCACCATCGGGCCGTCCCAGAAGTCGCGGATCCACTCCAGGTCCTTCCAGGAGATCGACGGATCGAAGTTGGCGCCCAGCCAGCCGATGTAGTCGGCCAGCCCTGTGGGGTTGCCACGGTACCTGGAGATGTTGCCCAGATCGTGCGGCTTGCCCAGCAGGCCGACGTCCAGCGCCCAGGCCGGGTGAGTCATGGCCTGCCAGACACGACGCAGCGGCGCGTTCGGGCCGCTCATGCCGGAGTGGGCATCGCGGTAGCGGGCGCCGGGCACCGGCATATCGACGGTGAACACCAGGGTGGTGACGCCGGCGGCCTTGGCACGCTCCAGGGCGTTGCGCATGAAGCCACGGTCTTTGAGCACGTAGAGCTGGAACCACATCGGTCGGTCGATGGCCGGGGCGACTTCCTCGATGGGGCAGACCGACACGGTGGACATGGTGAACGGAATGCCCTTCGCGGCCGCCGCACGGGCTGCCTGTACTTCGCCGCGCCGGGCGTACATGCCGGTCAGGCCAACCGGAGCCAAGGCCACCGGCATGCTCAGCGTCTCGTTGAACAGGCGCGTCTCCAGGCTCAGCTCGGACATGTTCTTCAGCACGCGCTGGCGCAGGGCGATGCCGGCCAGATCGTCGACGTTGTTGCGCAGCGTGCGCTCGGCGTACGCGCCGCCGTCGGCGTAGTGGAAGAGGAACGGCGGCAGCTTGCGTTGGGCGGCGGCGCGGTAGTCGGTAGAGGCAGAGATGATCATTGGACGTCTCATCAATCGTGGTCTTGTTGCGGGCGTCGTCCCCGCGAAGGCGGGGACCCAGAGAAAACTAGCTGCTCAATCCGGATTCCCACAGGCGGGAATGACGATCCAGTGCCATTTCCCTTAATGCACGAGCATGCCGGTGAAAATGTACGCCTGGGCCAGGGTGATCAAACCCACCATGGCGGCGAACATCAGGCTGTGCTTGAGGGTGAAGCGGAACAGGTCCGATTCCTTGCCGACCATGCCGGTGGCGGCGCAGGCCACGGCGATGGATTGCGGCGAGATCATCTTGCCGGTCACGCCGCCGCTGGTGTTGGCGGCCACCAACAGGGTGTCGTTGACCCCGATCTGGTGTGCGGTGGTGGACTGCAGCGAGCTGAACAGCGCGTTGGACGAGGTATCCGAACCGGTCAGGAACACGCCCAGCCAGCCGAGGAACGGTGAGAAGAACGGGAAGGCCGCACCGGTGCCGGCCAGGACCAGCGCCAGGGTGGTGGACATGCCCGAGTAGTTGGTGACGAAGGCGAAGGCCAGCACCATGCCGATGGAGAGGATCGGCCATTTCAGCTCGACCAGGGTCTCCTTGAAAGTGGTCAGACCAGTTTTCGCGCCGATGCGGAGGATGAACATCGAGACCACGGCGGACAGGAAGATCGCGGTGCCGGTGGCCGAGACCGGGTCCAGCTTGAACACGGCGGCGATCGGCGTCGGGTTGGCGACGATGGGGGCGGTCTTCACGACCATCTGGTCCAGGTGCGGAATGGCGAAGTTGAATACCAGGCTGTAGAGCGTGCCACCCGGCGCGAACATGGCCTTGAACGGCTTCAGGGTCCAGAGGGTGACCAGCACGGTCAGCACCAGGAAGGGCGACCAGGCCTTGAGGATTTCGCCGAAGCTGTAGGGCGAGGGCTCGGTCTCGCGCGGGCCGTTGCCGCCCATGACCGCGGCGCCGCCAGCGGTGGCGACCACTTCACGCTCGGCTGCCGGCTGCCAGACCTTCAGGAACAGGGTCAGGGAAATCAGGCTGACCAGGGCGGAGGTGATGTCCGGCAGTTCCGGGCCGATGAAGTTGGAGGTGAAGTACTGGGTAATGGCGAAGCTGCCGCCGGCGACCAGCGCGGCCGGCCAGGTTTCCTTCACGCCCTTGAGGCCATCCATCATGAACACCAGCCAGAACGGCACGAGGATCGACAGGAACGGCAACTGGCGGCCGGTCATGGCGCCGATCTTGAAGGCGTCGATACCGGTGACCTGGCCGGCCACGATGATCGGGATGCCCAGGGCGCCGAAGGCCACCGGCGCGGTGTTGGCGATCAGGCACAGGCCGGCTGCATACAGCGGATTGAAGCCCAGGCCGACCAGTAGGGCGGCGGTGATCGCCACCGGCGCGCCGAAGCCGGCCGCACCTTCGAGGAAGGCGCCGAAGGAGAAGCCGATCAGCAGCACCTGCAGGCGCTGGTCGCCGGTGATCGACAGCACCGAGCTGCGGATCACTTCGAACTGGCCGCTCTTGACCGTGAGTTTGTAGAGGAACACCGCCGCGACGATGATCCAGGCGATCGGCCACAGGCCATAGGCGAAGCCATAGCCGGCGGCGGCGATGGCCATGTCGGCGGGCATGCCGAAGGCGGCGATGGCGATGATGATCGAGAGGGCGAGGGTGATGCTGCCGGCGACGTGGCCCTTGAGGCGGAACACGGCGAGGGCGAGGAAGAAGAACACGATCGGAATGACGGCGACCAGCGCGGACAGGCCAAGGCTGCCGAGCGGGGTATAGATCTGCTGCCAGGTTTGCATCTGGTTGGCTCCCTAATTGTTTTTGGGTGGAGGGCCTTGTTGCCGGTCGGGCGATTCCGTTGCGCTTGTGGCGCGTTGGCAGGCGGTCGACTGATCGCGGCGTAGTTGTCGTGTAATCGACTTTTCGGTAAATTGGTAATACCAATTTACAAAGCCGAGCGCTCAGGGTAAAAGCCCTGCTGTCGGCGTGTCAATTTGCTGCGATTCAACTTTTGTCGATAACGCCCGGGTGGGCGGGGTGGTCTTGTTGCCGGCTTCGGGGTTGGTCAGACTGCCGCGCTTGGCGCGCAAGTCGCGGCGCAGAGCGTTTTGCCGTGGGAGATCACGAAGATGGGATTTGGTCAGGTCAAGCAGCGCCGTCTGTCGGATGACATTGTCGAGCGGTTGGAGGCGATGATTCTCGAAGGCACCCTCAAGGCTGGCGAGCGCCTGCCGGCGGAGCGAGTGCTGGCCGAGCAGTTCGGCGTGTCGCGGCCGTCACTGCGCGAGGCGATCCAGAAGCTGGGGGCCAAGGGCTTGCTGGTCAGTCGCCAAGGGGGAGGCAATTACGTCAGCGAAGGGCTGGGCTCGATGTTCAGCGATCCCCTGTTGCATCTGCTGGAGAGCAATCCGGAAGCGCAGCGCGATCTGCTGGAGTTCCGCCACACCCTGGAAGGCTCCTGCGCGTACTACGCCGCGCAGCGTGCGACCGAGGTGGATCACCAGCGCCTGAAGCAGGCTTTCGACACGCTGCAGGACTGCTACCAGGGGCACGGCAAGGTCAGCCGGGCGGAGGAGGGCGCGGCGGACGCGGCCTTCCACCTCGCCATCGCCGAGGCCAGTCACAACGCCGTATTGCTGCATACCATCCGCGGCCTGTTCGACCTGCTCAAGCGCAACGTGGTGACCAATATCGGCGGGATGTATGCGCAGCGCGACGAGACCCGCGAGCAGCTGATGCGTCAGCATCGCGAACTCTACGAGGCGATTGTCGGCGGGCAGGCGGAGGCGGCGCGGGAGATTTCCCAGCGACACATCGACTACGTGCAGGAAGTGCTGGCCGAAGCCCAGGCGCAGGAAGTGCGCCTGCAGCGGGCGCAACGGCGCCAGGGCGCGGTGGACGCCTGACCGGCGCCGCGCCCTCGCTGAGGGAGGGCGCTGAAGGGGTCAGTCGTCCTTGCCGTGACGAATGGCGCGCTGGACCTCGCGGTTGGCGTCGCGCTCCTTCGCCGTATCGCGCTTGTCGTACTCTTTCTTGCCCTTGGCCAGTGCGATCTCGCACTTGATCAGGTGCTTCTTCCAGTACATCGACAGCGCGACGCAGGCATAGCCTTTCTGCTGCACGGCACCGAACAGCTTGCCCAGCTCGCGCTTGTGCAGCAGCAGCTTGCGCGTGCGCACCGGGTCGGCGATGACGTGGGTGCTGGCAGTGGTCAGCGGCGTGATGTGGCTGCCCAGCAGCCAGGCTTCGCCATCCTTGAGCAGCACGTAGCTGTCCACCAGCTGCGCCTTGCCGGCGCGCAGGCTTTTCACTTCCCAGCCGGCCAGGGCGACGCCTGCCTCGAAGCGCTGCTCGATGAAGTAGTCGTGCAGAGCCTTCTTGTTCTGCGCGATAGTCCCCGAAGGGTGTTTCTTCTGTTTAGCCATAGGCCGCGCATTATAGGGAGTCGCTCGCCGCGCCGCTATCGGGACTGTGCATGCCGGCATGCAAGCTTGAGGGGGCGTGGCTAATCTCGGAGAATGCGCGCTGTTTTTTTGATCGGCGGGCGGGCAATCGCCCCATAACAAAGCGAGACGTCTATGAGCACGCATATCCAGCGTTCGGCGCTGCTGCCCTACCCGGCGAAGGCGCTGTACGACCTGGTCAATGATGTGGCGCGCTACCCGGAGTTCCTGCCCTGGTGCTCGGCTTCCACCGTGCTGGAGGAAAGCGAGGTGGCCATGCGCGCCGAGCTGACCGTGGCCAAAGGCAGCATCACGCAACGCTTCACCACGCGTAACGCGCTGGTGCCCGGCCAGAGCATCGAGATGAATCTGGAGGAGGGCCCCTTCACCCAGCTGCACGGCGTCTGGACCTTCAAGGCTTTGGGTGACAAGGCCTGCAAGATTTCCCTCGATCTGACCTTCGATTACGCCGGCGCGCTGGTTAAGGCTACCCTCGGCCCGCTGTTCACCCAGGCGGCGAACACCATGGTCGATGCCTTCTGCCAGCGCGCCAAGCAACTCCATGGCTGAAGCGGCGAGCATCGCTGTGGAGGTGGTCTACGCGCTGCCCGAGCGGCAAGCCCTGCTGCGCCTGAGCGTGCCCTACGGCACCCGGGTGCGCCAGGCGGTGCTGCTGTCGGGTATCGCTGCGCAGTTTCCCGATCTGGATGTGCGGAATTGCCCACTGGGGATTTTCGGCAAGGCCGTGGCCAGACCCGATGAGCGCGTACTGGAAGACGGGGAGCGGGTGGAGATCTATCGTCCGCTGATCGCCGATCCCAAGGAGGTTCGCAAACAGCGCGCGGCGCGGGCCAGGGCCGCCAGGGGCTGAAACAGCAGGCAACAAAAAGCCCGGCATTGGCCGGGCTTTTTTGTCGGGCAGACCCTTATTGCGGGTTCTTGTCCAGCGGTTCCGGGGTCGGGATCGGCACGGTTTCCACCTGGTCCACTTCCTTCTGGATCTGCTCTTCCACGGAGCCGGGCTTGGCCGGTTCTTCCTTGGGTTGTTCGGGTTGCTGCTGGGTCGGTTCCGACGGCGTGGTGGTCGAGCCGCCTTCCTTGCCGAGGATCGACTCGTCGCGGCTCACGCCGGGCATGAAGTCGCCGTTGAGGCCGATCAGCTGGTCGCTGTCACTGAAGTACAGGCTCATGCGTTCCTGCTGGCGCTGACCGCCACCGGGCTGGATGCTGTACAGGTAATCCCAGCGATTGGGATGGAAAGTGTCGACGATCAAGGGGTTACCCATGATAAACCGCACTTGGCGCCGGGTCATTCCAGGCTTCAACTGGTCTATCATGTCTTGTGTTACGACGTTGCCCTGCTGGATGTCGATCTTGTAAACCCCCGGGAAAGAGCAACCGGCGAGTGCGGCGAGTCCCAGCGCGAAGGCGAGACTGGTCAGCATGAGCTTGGCGTTTTGCATCGGGTGGTGACTTCCACTATCTTGGCTGAGCGACGAAACCCCGATCATACCTGCATTGAGGGAAGCTGCGAAGCATCCCGCGCCGAGAAAGCACACATGGTTGAAAATAGCGAACTGCGCAAAGCCGGACTGAAGGTCACGCTGCCGCGCGTCAAGATCCTCCAGATGCTCGATTCCGCCGAGCAGCGCCACATGAGCGCGGAGGATGTCTACAAAGCGCTGATGGAGGCGGGTGAGGACGTAGGTCTGGCCACTGTCTATCGCGTGCTGACCCAGTTCGAGGCCGCGGGCCTTGTGGTGCGCCACAACTTCGATGGCGGCCATGCCGTCTTCGAGCTGGCCGACAGCGGCCACCATGACCATATGGTCTGCGTCGATACCGGCGAAGTCATCGAGTTCATGGACTCGGAAATCGAGAAGCGCCAGAAGGAGATCGTCAGGGAGCGCGGCTTCGAGCTCGTCGATCACAATCTGGTGCTCTACGTGCGCAAGAAGAAGTAAGCGCACGCGGATGCAGAAACGGCGGCCCTCGGGTCGCCGTTTTCGTTTGTGGCGTGGTTCGTCGGGCGTAGAGCGTATAACGCTCCGCGTTATACGCCGATTGGCCATTGCCCCGCTTCACACTGGTTCGACCTGGGAATGATTGGCCACGCCCAGCCTCGGCGTCAGCGATGTGACAGGTGTATCGACGTACAACCGCGAACGGTTGTACGCCCTACGGGTCAGCCCTGTATGGCGGAGTCCACCATCTTGCGGGCGTGGGCCAGGGACTCCTTGGTCAGGTCGACGCCGCCGAGCATGCGGGCGATTTCCTCGATGCGTTCGGCCTTTTTCAGGTTGGCTACGGCGGTGCGGGTTTCGCTAGTGTCGCGGTCCTTGTGCACGAACAGGTGCTGGTGGCCCTGCGCAGCGACCTGCGGCAGGTGGGTGACGGTGAGCACCTGGCCGCGATCGCCCAGGCGGCGCAGCAACTGGCCGACGACTTCGGCGGTGGGGCCGCCGATGCCGACATCCACTTCGTCGAAGACCAGGGTCGGGACGCGCGAGGTCTGCGCGGTGATCACCTGGATCGCCAGGCTGATACGCGACAGCTCGCCGCCTGAGGCGACCTTGGCCAGGCCCTTCATGGGCTGGCCGGGGTTGGCGCTGACCAGGAATTCCAGCTGCTCCAGGCCGTTCACCTGGGGTTCGTCCGAGCTGGCTTCGCGCAGGTCGATGGCGAAGCGGCCACCGGGCATGCCCAGACGCTGCATTTCCACTTCCACCGCCTTGGCCAGCTGCGGCGCGGCGGTTTGGCGGATACGGCTGAGTTCCTCGGCCTTCTCCTGGTAATGACGGGCATAGGCGGCCAGCTCGTCGCCCAGGCGCTCGACGGCCTCGTCATCGGCGTTCAGCGCTTCCAGCTCATCCAGCAGGCGCTGCTGCAGGTCCTGCAGTTCGTGGGGCTGTACGCGATGCTTGCGGGCCAGGCTGTAGATGGCGTCCATGCGTTCTTCCAGCTGTTGCAGGCGCATGGGGTCAGCGTCGAAGTTGTCGACGAAGCGGTTCAGCTCGCCAATCGCCTCTTCCACCTGGATCTGCGCGCTGGACAGCAGGTTCACCGCTTCGCCCAGCGCCTGCGGCTGGCTCGGGAAGGCAGTCAGGCGATTGAGGCTCGACGTCAGTGCCGAAAGCACGTTGCCGGCATCGCTTTCGCTGCACATTTCCACTACTTGCCGACACGCGGCGATCAGGCTGCCGGCGTTGCTCTGGGTCTTGTGTTCGGCTTCCAGCGTCTCCAGTTCGTTATCACCCAGTCCGAGGTTTTCCAGTTCCTCCAGCTGATAGCTGAGCAACTGGTGGCGAGCGCGCTGCTCGTCGCCATTGCGCGACAGGCGGTCCAATTCCTGGCGGGTCTGTTTCCAGCGCTGCGCGGCAAGGTGCACCTGGCGCGCCAGGTCCTGGCTGCCGGCGTATTCGTCGAGCAGGCGGCGGTGGGTGTCGGCCTTGAGCAGGGACTGGTGCTCGTGCTGGCTGTGGATGTCGATGAGCAGTTCGCCCAGGTGCTTGAGGTCGCCCAGCGGGCAGGGCGTGCCGTTGATATAGGCGCGGGAGCGGCCTTCGGCGGTGATCACCCGGCGCAGGATGCACGGGCCGTCCTGCTCCAGGTCGCGCTCGGCCAGCCAATCGCGGGCTTCGGCAATCGCGCTGACATCGAAGCTGGCGAGAATGTCGGTCTTGTCGGCGCCGGGGCGCACCACGCCGCTGTCGGCGCGGTCGCCCAGGGCGAGGCCGAGGGCGTCGAGCATGATCGACTTGCCGGCGCCGGTTTCGCCGGTGATCACGGTCATGCCGGCGGCGAGCTCGAGATCGAGGTGCTCGACGATGGCGTAGTTGTGCACGGACAGGTGAACCAGCATGGGCGGCGGCTCCATCAATAAGTCTGGTTATTTATACAGTATTTTTTGCCGCTGGCAATTCTCTCCTGTCGCGTTGGGGTGCCCATGAGGTCGGCGCCCTTGAAGTCGAAAAAATCCGCCCCATATAGACGGCAGAGCCGCGGACCAATGGGTTCGCTTTGTTTTCAAAGGCTTATTTTCTTTTTTAGGAGAGTGGCATGTCTGACGAACAACAGACTCGGGATTCCCAGTTCAACGAGCAGCCGGAAACCGGTGCTGCCGAGGACCTGAACGCCCGCGTGCTGGAGCTGGAAGAGCAGCTCGCCGCGGCCAAGGATCAGAGCCTGCGCGCCGTCGCCGAACTGCAGAACGTCCGCCGCCGCGCCGAGCAGGACGTGGAAAAAGCGCACAAGTTCGCCCTGGAGAAATTCGCCGGCGACCTGCTGCCGATCGTCGATACCCTCGAGCGCGCGCTGGAGATGTCGAATCCGGACGACGAGGCGATCAAGCCGATGCGCGAAGGCATCGAGCTGACGCTGAAGATGTTCCACGACACCCTGAAGCGCTTCAATCTCGAGCCGGTCGATCCGCACGGCGAGCCGTTCAATCCCGAGCATCACCAGGCCATGGCGATGGAAGAGAGCGTGCGCCTGGAGCCGGGTAGCGTGGTCAAGGTGTTCCAGAAGGGTTACCTGCTCAACGGTCGCCTGCTGCGTCCGGCCATGGTCGTGGTTAGCAAGGCGCCCGAACAAACCCCGCCTTCGATCGACGAGAAGGCTTGAAATCCACCACCCGGTCCCCATCTGGGTAATCAACCGAGCCAAAGACCCGCAACAGGGTCAGCGCGGAATCTAATTTCTGGAGAGTGAAATATGGGCAAAATCATTGGTATCGACCTGGGGACCACCAACTCCTGTGTGTCCATCCTGGAGAACGGTAACGTCAAGGTCATCGAGAACGCCGAAGGCGCTCGTACCACCCCGTCGATCATCGGTTACGCCAACGACGGCGAGATCCTGGTCGGTCAGCCGGCCAAGCGCCAGGCCGTGACCAACCCGAAAAACACCCTGTACGCAGTGAAGCGCCTGATCGGTCGTCGCTTCGAAGAAGACGTCGTACAGAAAGACATCAAGATGGTGCCGTACGCCATCGTCAAGGCTGACAACGGCGACGCGTGGGTCGAGGCCAAGGGCCAGAAGATGGCTCCGCCGCAGGTCTCCGCCGAAGTCCTGAAGAAGATGAAGAAGACCGCCGAGGACTACCTGGGCGAGCCGGTCACCGAAGCGGTCATCACCGTTCCGGCCTACTTCAACGACAGCCAGCGTCAGGCCACCAAGGACGCCGGTCGTATCGCCGGTCTGGACGTCAAGCGCATCATCAACGAGCCGACCGCGGCTGCGCTGGCCTACGGCCTGGACAAGGCCAAGGGCGACCACACCATCATCGTTTATGACCTGGGTGGCGGTACCTTCGACGTTTCCGTGATCGAAATCGCCGAAGTCGATGGCGAGCACCAGTTCGAAGTACTGGCTACCAACGGCGACACCTTCCTGGGTGGTGAAGACTTCGACCTGCGCCTGATCGACTACCTCGTTGAAGAGTTCAAGAAAGAGTCGGGCATGGACCTCAAGGGCGACCCGCTGGCCATGCAGCGCCTGAAGGAAGCGGCCGAGAAGGCCAAGATCGAGCTGTCCTCGACTCAGCAGACCGACGTCAACCTGCCGTACGTCACCGCTGACGCCAGCGGCCCGAAACACCTGAATGTCAAGGTTTCCCGCGCCAAGCTGGAATCCCTGGTGGAAGACCTGGTCACCCGCACCATCGAGCCGTGCCGCGTTGCGCTGAAAGACGCAGGCCTGGACGTCTCGAAGATCGACGAAGTGATCCTGGTCGGCGGCCAGACCCGTATGCCGCTGGTGCAGAAGACCGTTGCCGAGTTCTTCGGCAAGGAGGCGCGCAAGGACGTTAACCCGGACGAAGCCGTTGCCATGGGTGCTGCCATCCAGGGCGCCGTTCTGGCCGGCGACGTGAAGGACGTGCTGCTGCTCGACGTCACCCCGCTGACCCTGGGTATCGAAACCCTCGGTGGCGTGATGACCGCGCTGATCGACAAGAACACCACCATCCCGACCAAGAAGTCGCAGGTGTTCTCCACCGCCGATGACAACCAGGGCGCCGTGACCATCCACGTGCTGCAGGGCGAGCGCAAGCAGGCCGCGCAGAACAAGTCGCTGGGCAAGTTCGACCTGGCCGATATCCCGCCGGCTCCGCGCGGCGTGCCGCAGATCGAAGTGACCTTCGACATCGACGCCAACGGCATCCTGCACGTCGGCGCCAAAGACAAGGCCACCGGCAAGCAGCAGTCCATCGTGATCAAGGCTTCCTCCGGCCTGTCCGAGGACGAGATCGCGCAGATGGTGCGTGACGCCGAGGCGAACGCCGAGGAAGACCGCAAGTTCGAGGAACTGGCCGCGGCCCGCAACCAGGGTGATGCGCTGGTCCATGCGACTCGCAAGATGGTCACCGAGGCTGGCGACAAGGCCACCGCCGAGGAGAAAGCCGCCATCGAGAAAGCGCTGGGCGAGCTGGAAGTTGCCGTGAAGGGTGACGACAAGGCCGAGATCGAAGCGAAGCTGAACGCGCTGTCCCAGGCGTCCACCCCGCTGGCGCAGAAGATGTACGCCGAACAGCCGCAGCCGGGCGCTGCCGCTCAGGGCGAGGCCGCTGACGACAAGGCTGGCGACGATGTCGTCGACGCCGAGTTCGAAGAGGTCAAGGAGAACAAGTAAGCCGCGTGCTTGCTTCCGCTCCGGCGCACCGACCAGCGTGTCGGTGCGCATGAAACGTCACGCGGGGGCTTGCTCCCGCGTTGGCGTGTCTGGGGGAGAGGTTTTCAAGGTGCAAAGAATTTATGGCCAAACGTGATTTTTACGAGGTACTGGGTGTCGAGCGTGGCGCCAGCGAGTCGGACCTGAAGAAGGCCTACCGCCGGCTGGCCATGAAGTACCACCCGGACCGCAATCCCGGCGACAAGGAAGCCGAGGACAAATTCAAGGAGGCCAACGAGGCGTACGAGGTCCTGTCCGACGCCAGCAAACGCGCGGCCTACGACCAGTACGGCCATGCCGGCGTCGATCCGCAGATGGGCGGTGGTGGCGCCGGCTTCGGTGGTGCGAGCTTCTCGGACATCTTCGGTGATGTCTTCAGCGACTTCTTCGGCGGTGGCGGCGGTCGCGGTGGCTCCCGTGGCGGGCCTGCGCGTGGCGCTGACCTGCGCTACACCCTCGATCTGGACCTGGAAGACGCGGTGCGCGGCACCACCGTGACCATCCGCGTTCCCACCCTGGTCGGCTGCAAGACCTGCAGCGGCAGCGGCGCCAAGCCCGGCACCACGCCGGTCACCTGTACCACCTGCGGCGGTATCGGCCAGGTGCGCATGCAGCAGGGCTTCTTCTCGGTACAGCAGACCTGTCCGCGCTGCCATGGCAGCGGCAAGATGATCACCGACCCCTGTGGCTCCTGCCACGGCCAGGGGCGCGTGGAAGAACACAAGACCTTGTCGGTGAAAGTGCCGGCCGGCGTCGATACCGGTGACCGCATCCGCCTGACCGGCGAAGGCGAGGCCGGCGCCCATGGTGGCCCGGCGGGCGACCTGTACGTGGTGGTGAACGTGCGTGAGCACGACATCTTCCAGCGCGACGGCAAGCACCTGTACTGCGAAGTGCCGATCAGCTTCGCCGACGCTGCCCTGGGTGGCGAGCTGGAAGTGCCGACCCTGGATGGTCGCGTGAAGCTGAAGATTCCCGAAGGCACCCAGACCGGCAAGCTGTTCCGCCTGCGCGGCAAGGGTGTTGCCCCGGTGCGTGGCGGCGGTGCCGGCGACCTGATGTGTCGCGTCGTGGTGGAAACCCCGGTGCAGCTGGACAAGCGTCAGCGCGAGTTGCTCGAAGAGTTCCGCGGCACCCTGCAGGGCAACTCTTCCCATTCGCCCAAGGCCAGTGGCTGGTTCGAGGGCATGAAGCGCTTCTTCGACGATCTATGATGCAAGGCCCCGGACGATGTGAATCGTCCGGGGCTTTCTAGCTTTGGAGCAGTTTTATATGCGACGTATAGCCGTAATGGGCGCCGCCGGGCGCATGGGCAAGACCCTGATCGAGGCGGTGCAGCAGACCAATGGCAGTGCCGGCCTGACCGCGGCGGTCGACCGTCCGGACAGCACCCTGGTGGGCGCTGATGCGGGCGAGCTGGCGGGCCTGGGGCGTATCGGCGTGCCGCTGTCGGGAGACCTGGGCAAGGTGGTCGACGAGTTCGACGTACTGATCGACTTTACCCACCCGACCGTCACCTTGAAGAATCTGGAAGTCTGCCGCAAGGCTGGCAAGGCCATGGTTATCGGCACCACCGGCTTCACCGTCGAGGAGAAGGCGCTGCTGAGCGATGCGGCCAAGGATATCCCGATCGTCTTTGCCGCCAACTACAGTGTGGGCGTGAATCTCTGTCTGAAGCTCCTCGATACCGCAGCCCGCGTGCTGGGTGATGAGGTGGATATCGAGATCATCGAGGCGCACCACCGCCACAAGGTCGATGCGCCGTCCGGCACTGCGCTGCGCATGGGCGAAGTGGTCGCCAACGCGCTGGGTCGTGATCTGGAGAAAGTGGCCGTCTACGGTCGCGAAGGCCAGACCGGTGCCCGTCCGCGCGAGACCATCGGCTTCGCCACCGTGCGTGCCGGCGATGTGGTGGGCGATCACACCGTGCTGTTCGCCGCCGACGGCGAGCGCGTGGAAATCACCCACAAGGCCTCGAGCCGCATGACCTTCGCTCGCGGTGCCGTGCGTGCTGCGCAGTGGCTGGAAGGGCAGGCCAATGGCCTGTACGACATGCAGGATGTGCTCGGCCTTCGCTGAGCATCAGCATGCTGTACGTCGGTCGGGTTGCGTTGGGCAGGAGTCTCGAGTGCTCATTTGGCACGTGTAAACTCCGCGTCCTCGCTTACTGTCCGCCTTGCCCGACTCTAGCTCGCGAGATCGAAAGCTGATGCTGAGTGGCATAGCCGTACGTCGTGCAAAAGGTGGACCATGATGTCGCTTTTCTGTAAACTACAGCTTTAGTGTGTCCACTAAAAGCAGCGCAGCATGATCACATAAAAAGCGGGATGACTTCTTCTGATGTCATCCCGCTTTTTTACAATCTGCGCACGCCCAGCCAGGCTTGAACTACGGGAGGTCTTCTTGACTAAGCCAGCCATACTTGCACTTGCCGACGGCAGCGTTTTTCGCGGTGAAGCCATCGGCGCCGACGGCCAGACCGTCGGAGAGGTGGTGTTCAACACCGCCATGACCGGCTACCAGGAAATCCTCACCGATCCTTCCTACGCCCAACAGATCGTCACCCTGACCTACCCGCACATCGGCAACACCGGCACCACGCCGGAAGACGCCGAGTCGAACAAGGTCTGGGCCGCCGGCCTGATCATTCGCGACCTGCCGCTGCTCTCCAGCAGCTGGCGCGACAAGCAGTCCCTGCCGGACTACCTGAAAGAGAACGGCACCGTTGCCATTGCCGGCATCGATACCCGCCGCCTGACCCGCATCCTGCGCGAGAAGGGTTCGCAGAACGGCTGCATCCTGGCAGGCCCCGACGCCACCGAGGAAAAAGCCCTCGAACTGGCGCGCGGCTTCCCGGGCCTGAAGGGCATGGACCTGGCGAAAGTCGTTTCCTCCACCGAGCGCTACGAGTGGCGTTCCAGCGTGTGGAACCTGGAAACCGACAGCCATCCGGAAATCGCCGCCGCCGACCTGCCGTACCACGTGGTTGCCTATGATTTCGGCGTGAAGCTGAACATCCTGCGCATGCTGGTCGCCCGCGGCTGCCGCCTGACCGTCGTGCCGGCGCAGACCCCGGCCAGCGAAGTGCTCGCCCTCAATCCGGACGGTATCTTCCTCTCCAACGGCCCTGGCGACCCCGAGCCGTGCGACTACGCCATCCAGGCCATCCGCGAATTCCTCGACACCGAGATCCCGGTATTCGGCATCTGCCTCGGCCACCAGCTGCTGGCCCTGGCCTCCGGCGCCAAGACCCTGAAGATGGGCCACGGCCACCACGGCGCCAACCACCCGGTACAGGATCTGGATTCGGGCGTGGTGATGATCACCAGCCAGAACCACGGTTTCGCCGTGGACGAGGCGAGCATGCCGGCCAACCTGCGTGCGACCCACAAGTCGCTGTTCGACGGCACCCTGCAGGGGATCGAGCGCACCGACAAGGTGGCCTTCAGCTTCCAGGGGCACCCGGAAGCCAGCCCTGGCCCGCATGACGTGGCCCCGCTGTTCGATCGCTTCATCGCGGCGATGGCCGAGCGCCGCTGAGTCCCGGCTTTTTTTCGAAAGAGACGGAAGAGGGAAAGAAGATGATGCCGACCCTGGGAATCACCGACCTCTGGACCTACGTCCTGGGTACGTTGTTCATCGTCCTGCTGCCGGGGCCGAACTCGCTGTTCGTCCTCGCCACCGCCGCCCAGCGCGGCGTGGCTTCGGGCTACCGGGCGGCGAGCGCGGTGTTCCTGGGCGATGCGATCCTGATGCTGCTGTCGGCGTTGGGTATCGCCTCGGTGCTCAAGACCGAGCCGATGCTGTTCCTGGGTCTGAAGTACGTCGGCGCTGCCTACCTGTTCTATTTAGGGGTAGGCATGCTCCGCGGTGGCTGGCAGAAACTGCGCCACCCGCTGGACACGGCCGCCGCGCCGGCCAGGGAAGTGGACGTCAACCAGCCGTTCCGCAAGGCGCTGCTGCTGAGCCTGTCCAACCCCAAGGCGATCCTCTTCTTCATCTCCTTCTTCATCCAGTTCGTCGACCCGGGTTACGCCTACCCCGGCCTGTCGTTCCTGGTGCTGGGCACGATCCTCGAGATCATCAGCGCCCTGTACCTGAGTTTCCTGATTTTCTCCGGTGTGCGTCTGGCGGCCTGGTTCCGTCGGCGGCAACGGTTGGCTGCCGGCGCCTCGAGTGGCGTCGGCGCCCTGTTCGTCGGCTTTGGCGTGAAGCTGGCCAGCGCAACCCTTTCCTGAATATTGCAACGAGAGTCCCATGCCCAAGCGTACAGACATCAAGAGCATCCTGATCCTCGGCGCCGGCCCGATCGTCATCGGCCAGGCCTGCGAGTTCGACTACTCCGGCGCACAGGCCTGCAAGGCCCTGAAGGAAGAAGGCTTCCGTGTCATCCTGGTGAACTCCAACCCGGCCACCATCATGACCGACCCGGCCATGGCCGACGCCACCTACATCGAGCCGATCAAGTGGCAGACCGTCGCCAAGATCATCGAGAAGGAGCGCCCTGACGCGCTGCTGCCGACCATGGGCGGCCAGACCGCCCTGAACTGCGCCCTGGACCTGGAGCGCCATGGCGTGCTCGAGCAGTTCGGCGTGGAAATGATCGGCGCCAACGCCGACACCATCGACAAGGCCGAAGACCGTTCGCGCTTCGACAAGGCCATGCGCGACATCGGCCTGGCCTGCCCGCGCTCGGGCATCGCCCATAGCATGGAAGAAGCCTACGGCGTGCTGGAGAAGGTCGGCTTCCCCTGCATCATCCGTCCGTCCTTCACCATGGGCGGTACCGGTGGCGGCATCGCCTACAACCGCGAAGAGTTCGAAGAAATCTGCGCCCGTGGTCTGGACCTGTCGCCGACCAACGAGCTGCTGATCGACGAATCGCTGATCGGCTGGAAGGAATACGAGATGGAGGTTGTCCGCGACAAGAAGGACAACTGCATCATCGTCTGCTCCATCGAGAACTTCGACCCGATGGGCGTGCACACCGGTGACTCCATCACCGTGGCGCCGGCGCAGACCCTGACCGACAAGGAATACCAGATCATGCGCAACGCCTCGCTGGCGGTGCTGCGTGAAATCGGCGTGGAAACCGGCGGCTCCAACGTGCAGTTCGGCATCTGCCCGAACACCGGCCGCATGGTCGTGATCGAGATGAACCCGCGCGTATCGCGTTCCTCGGCGCTGGCTTCCAAGGCCACCGGCTTCCCGATCGCCAAGATCGCCGCCAAGCTGGCCGTCGGCTACACCCTCGACGAGCTGCAGAACGACATCACCGGCGGTCGCACCCCGGCGTCCTTCGAGCCGGCGATCGACTACGTCGTCACCAAGATCCCGCGTTTCGCCTTCGAGAAATTCCCGAAAGCCGACGCCCGCCTGACCACCCAGATGAAATCCGTGGGTGAAGTCATGGCGATCGGCCGCACCTTCCAGGAATCCGTGCAGAAAGCCCTGCGCGGCCTGGAAGTCGGCGCCACCGGTTTCGATCCGAAGCTGGACCTGCACGATCCGGAAGCCGAGAGCATCCTCAAGCGCGAGCTGACCGTGCCCAATGCCGACCGCATCTGGTACGTCGCCGACGCCTTCCGTGCCGGCAAGAGCATCGCCGAAGTCTTCGACCTGACCCGCATCGACGAGTGGTTCCTGGTGCAGATCGAAGACCTGGTCAAGGACGAGGAGCGCGTGAAGACCCTGGGTCTGTCCGCCATCGACCGCGACCTGATGTACAAGCTCAAGCGCAAGGGCTTCTCCGACGCCCGCCTGGCCAAGCTGCTCGGCGTGACCGAGAAGAACCTGCGCAGCCATCGCCAGAAGCTCAAGGTGTTGCCGGTGTACAAGCGCGTGGATACCTGCGCCGCCGAGTTCGCCACCGACACCGCCTACATGTACTCGACCTACGAGGAGGAGTGCGAAGCCAATCCGTCGACTCGCGACAAGATCATGATCCTGGGCGGCGGTCCGAACCGCATCGGCCAGGGCATCGAGTTCGACTACTGCTGCGTACACGCCGCGCTGGCCATGCGTGAAGACGGTTACGAGACCATCATGGTCAACTGCAACCCGGAAACCGTCTCCACCGACTACGACACGTCCGACCGTCTGTACTTCGAGCCGGTGACCCTGGAAGACGTGCTGGAAATCGTCCGCGTCGAGCAACCCAAGGGCGTCATCGTGCAGTACGGCGGCCAGACCCCGCTGAAGCTCTGCCGCGCCCTGGAAGAAGCCGGCGTACCGATCATCGGCACCAGCCCGGACGCCATCGACCGCGCCGAAGACCGCGAGCGCTTCCAGCAGATGGTCCAGCGCCTGAATCTGCGTCAGCCTGCCAACGCCACCGCGCGCAGCGAAGACCAGGCCCTGGAACTGTCGAAGAACATCGGCTATCCGATGGTGGTGCGCCCGTCCTACGTACTGGGCGGCCGTGCGATGGAAATCGTCTACCAGGAAGAAGAGCTCAAGCGCTACATGCGCGAAGCCGTGAAGGTTTCCAACGACAGCCCGGTGCTGCTGGACCGCTTCCTGAACTGCGCCATCGAAGTCGACATCGATGCGGTATGCGACGGCGAGACCGTGGTGATCGGCGCGATCATGCAGCACATCGAACAGGCCGGCGTGCACTCCGGTGACTCCGCTTGCTCGCTGCCGCCGTACTCGCTGCCCGAGCACATCCAGAACGAGATCCGCGAGCAGGTCAAGAAGATGGCCCTGGAACTCGGCGTGGTCGGTCTGATGAACGTGCAGATGGCCGTGCAGGGCGAGGATATCTACGTGATCGAGGTGAACCCGCGCGCGTCCCGTACCGTGCCGTTCGTCTCCAAGTGCATCGGCGAATCCCTGGCCAAGGTCGCGGCCCGCGTCATGGCTGGCAAGTCCCTGGCCGAGGTCGGCTTCACCGAAGAGGTGATCCCGCCGTACTATAGCGTCAAGGAAGCGGTGTTCCCGTTCGCCAAGTTCCCCGGCGTCGACCCGATCCTCGGCCCAGAGATGAAATCCACTGGCGAGGTGATGGGTGTCGGCGACAGCTTCGGTGAGGCGTTCGCCAAGGCCCAGCTGGGCGCCAGCGAAATCCTGCCGAACGCCGGTTGCGCTTTCATCAGCGTCCGTGATGACGACAAGCAGCAGGCCGTCCAGGTCGCTCGCGATCTGATCGCCCTGGGCTTCGAGGTTGTCGCCACCGCCGGTACCGCCAAGGGCATCGAGGCTGCCGGCCTGCCGGTGCGTCGCGTGAACAAGGTGACCGAGGGCCGTCCTCACGTGGTCGACATGATCAAGAATGACGAAGTCACCCTGATCATCAACACCACCGAAGGTCGCCAGTCCATCGCTGACTCGTACTCCATCCGTCGTAACGCCCTGCAGCACAAGATCTACTGCACCACCACCATCGCGGCGGGTCAGGCGATCTGTGAGGCGCTCAAGTTCGGTCCCGAGAAGACCGTTCGCCGACTGCAGGATCTCCATGCAGGAATCAACGCATGAGCAAATTTCCAATGACCGTCCAGGGCGCTCGCGCCCTGGAAGAAGAACTGAAACACCTGAAGACCGTTCTGCGCCCGCAGATCACCCAGGCCATCGCCGAAGCGCGTGAGCTGGGCGACCTGAAGGAAAACGCCGAGTACCACGCCGCCCGTGAACAGCAGGGCATGTCCGAGGCTCGCATCCGCGACATCGAGGCCAAGCTGTCCAACGCGCAGATCATCGACGTGACCACCATTCCGCACACTGGCAAGGTGATCTTCGGTACCACCGTGGATATCGCCAACGTCGAGACCGACGAGACCGTGACCTACCAGATCGTCGGCGACGACGAGGCTGACATCAAGAACAGCAAAATCTCGGTCAACTCGCCGATCGCCCGTGCGCTGATCGGCAAGACCGAAGGCGACGCCGTACTGGTGAAGACTCCGGGTGGCGACGTCGAGTACGAGATCGTTGAAGTCCGCCACGCCTGATCGGCAAAGTCCAAGCGCAGGCACCATCAGCTGGCTGCTGGCCCAGACATTCTGGGTCGGCGGCCTTTGGCTGCTTCAGTTCGTGATGCTGCCGGCGCTGGGCAAGATCGGCCTGGCGCCGCTGCTGGTGGATGCGGTGGCGCAGGCCCTGAAGCCGTTGCTGCTGGGTTTCGCCGGTTTCTGCGCGCTGCTCCAGGCCATGGTGCTCTGGCAGGCGCGCGGATTCGCTGCTTTCACGCGCGAGATGCGTGGGCAGTTGCTGCTCAGCGTGCTGGTGATGACGGTGGTGTATTTCGGCGTGCGCCAGGTTGCGCCTGATGCCGAGCGCTGGCTGCTGTTCAACTACCTGGTGGTGGCGCTCTGCGGGTTGCTGCTGGTGCTGCAGCCGGCGCCGGGGCGGGACGAGCGGAGCTGACGCTGCGGAGCCTTGCCGGCTCCGCGCTGCCGGGCTTGACTGTCAGAGACCGCTGTAGCGGCTGATGTTCGACAGGTTCTTGTTCGGCTTGGGATTGCGGCGATAGATCAGCGCCATCTTGCCGATGACCTGGATCAGTTCGCAGCTGCCGTTCTGGCAGAGTTCGTCGATCAGCGCGCGACGGTCGTCGCGTTCGGCGATGCGGAACTGCACCTTGATCAGTTCATGATCGTTGAGCGCGCGCTCAAGCTCGGCCATCACGCCTTCCGACAGACCGTTTTCAGCAACGGTCAATACGGGTTTCAGGTGATGCCCGATAGATTTGAACTGCTTTTTCTGCTCCTGAGAGAGCGCCATAATCTGACCCCTGGGAAAAAAGGCGGATATTCTACCCGAGTTTCGGTTATACCGGGATGCCGCTCAGACGAGGTAATACGTGGCCCGTTCCAAGACTAGCCATCGCTGGCTGAAAGAACATTTCGACGATCCGTACGTGAAGATGGCACAGCGCGACGGTTATCGCTCGCGCGCCAGCTACAAGCTGCTGGAAATCCAGGAGAAGGATCGCATCCTGCGCCCGGGCATGACCGTGGTTGACCTCGGCGCCGCGCCGGGCGGCTGGTCCCAGGTCACCAGTCGGGTGATAGGTGACAAGGGCACCCTGATTGCCTCGGACATCCTGCCGATGGACAGCATCCCGGACGTCACCTTCATCCAGGGCGACTTCACCGAAGACGAAGTCTTCGCCCAGTTGCTCGAGGCCATCGGAGAAAATCCGGTAGACCTTGTGATTTCCGATATGGCCCCCAATATGAGTGGACTGCCCGCCGTGGACATGCCGCGTGCCATGTTCCTCTGCGAGCTGGCCCTGGATCTCTGCACTCGTGTGCTGCGTCCGGGTGGCGATTTCCTGATCAAGATTTTCCAGGGTGAGGGTTTCGACGCTTACCACAAGCAGGTTCGCGAGAACTTCGAGAAGGTGCAGATGCGCAAGCCGCTGTCGTCCCGCGACCGTTCGCGGGAGCAGTATCTGCTCGCACGAGGCTTTCGCGGCGCCTAGACTGGAATGATTGTGCCGGCTGTTGGTCCATAGCCCGCAGCTTTTGCTTGTGCCGGCGTCAGCCGGGGTTCATAAAGGGTTACAGACGACGCCTGCCTGGGGTGGGCGTTGTGTAGTAATTTTGGCCGGAAGGAGTCTGGCCGTCGTGCGAAGCGGTTTCCAGGGCGGAGCCGGCTTCAGAGGGTAGTCAATTGAACGACATGGCAAAGAACCTGATCCTGTGGCTGATCATCGCGGCGGTACTCGTCACCGTGATGAACAACTTCTCCAGCCCGAGCGAGCCGCAGACGCTCAATTACTCGGACTTCATCCAGCAGGTGAAGGACGGCAAGGTCGAGCGCGTAACCGTCGACGGTTACGTCATCACTGGCAAGCGCCAGGATGGTGACACCTTCAAGACCATCCGCCCGGCGATCCAGGACAATGGCCTGATCGGCGACCTGGTCAACAACAACGTGGTTGTCGAGGGCAAGCAGCCCGAGCAGCAGAGCATCTGGACCCAGTTGCTGGTTGCCAGCTTCCCGATCCTGGTGATCATCGCCGTCTTCATGTTCTTCATGCGCCAGATGCAGGGCGGCGGCGGTGGCCGCGGCGGCCCGATGAGCTTCGGCAAGAGCAAGGCGCGCCTGTTGTCGGAAGACCAGGTGAAGACCACCTTCGCCGACGTCGCCGGTTGCGACGAGGCCAAGGAAGAAGTCAGCGAGCTGGTGGAGTTCCTCCGCGATCCAGGCAAGTTCCAGCGCCTGGGCGGCCGTATCCCGCGCGGCGTGCTGATGGTCGGCCCGCCCGGTACCGGTAAGACCCTGCTCGCCAAGGCCATCGCCGGCGAAGCCAAGGTGCCGTTCTTCACCATTTCCGGTTCGGACTTCGTGGAAATGTTCGTCGGCGTGGGCGCCTCGCGCGTTCGCGACATGTTCGACCAGGCCAAGAAGCACGCGCCCTGCATCATCTTCATCGACGAGATCGACGCCGTCGGCCGCCATCGTGGCGCCGGCCTGGGCGGCGGTCACGACGAGCGCGAACAGACCCTCAACCAGTTGCTGGTGGAGATGGACGGCTTCGAGATGAATGACGGCATCATCGTCATCGCCGCTACCAACCGTCCGGACGTGCTCGACCCCGCGCTGCTGCGTCCGGGCCGTTTCGACCGCCAGGTGGTGGTCGGCCTGCCGGACATTCGTGGTCGCGAGCAGATTCTGAAAGTGCACATGCGCAAGGTCCCGCTGGGTGACAACGTCGATCCGGCTGTGATTGCGCGCGGTACCCCGGGCTTCTCCGGTGCCGACCTGGCCAACCTGGTCAACGAGGCCTCGCTGTTCGCCGCCCGCGCCAACAAGCGCATCGTCGACATGCGCGAGTTTGAACTGGCCAAGGACAAGATCATGATGGGCGCCGAGCGCAAGACCATGGTCATGTCCGAGAAGGAGAAGAAGAACACCGCGTTCCACGAAGCCGGTCACGCCATCGTCGGCCGCCTGGTTCCGGAGCACGATCCGGTCTACAAGGTTTCCATCATTCCGCGCGGCCGCGCCCTGGGCGTCACCATGTTCCTCCCGGAAGAGGATCGCTACAGCCTGTCCAAGCGCGCCCTGGAAAGCCAGATCTGCTCGCTGTTCGGTGGCCGTATCGCCGAAGAGATGACCCTGGGCTTCGAAGGCGTCACCACCGGTGCCTCCAACGACATCATGCGGGCCACCCAGCTGGCACGGAACATGGTGACCAAGTGGGGCCTGTCGGAAAAGCTCGGTCCGCTGATGTACGCGGAAGAAGAGGGTGAGGTTTTCCTCGGTCGCAGCGCCGGTAGCCAGCACGCCAACGTCTCCGGCGAGACCGCCAAGATGATCGACCAGGAAGTGCGCCGCATCATCGACGACTGCTACGGCACCGCCAAGCGTCTGCTGGAGGAGAATCGCGACAAGCTCGACATGATGGCAGACGCGCTGATGAAATATGAAACCATCGACGCCGATCAGATCGACGACATCATGGCCGGCCGCACTCCGCGCGAGCCGCGCGATTGGCAGGGCGGCAACTCCGGCTCCTCCGGCAATGCTGCTTCGCCGCGCGACGAAGGACGCCAGGAAAACCCGATTGGCGGGCCCGCCGGCGAACACTGAGAGCACTGAATGAGTTCGTTGTACCATCCGACCCGGTTGCCTTGCGGCAACCGGGTTCTTGATTTAAGTCGCCCACACGTCATGGGCATCCTCAACGTCACTCCTGATTCCTTCTCCGACGGCGGCCGTTTCAATCGGCTGGATGTGGCGCTGCGCCATGCGGCGGAGATGGTCGAGGCGGGTGCCACGCTGATCGATGTCGGCGGTGAATCGACCCGGCCGGGCGCGCGCGTCGTTTCGCCAACCGAAGAGCTGGAGCGCGTGGCGCCGGTGGTCGAGGCCATCGCTCGCGAGCTGGATGTGGTGATTTCGGTGGACACTTCGACCCCGGCGGTGATGCGCGAAACCGCGCGGCTGGGGGCTGGGGTGATCAATGACGTGCGTTCGCTGCAGCGCGATGGCGCGCTGGATGCCGCGGTCGATAGCGGTCTGCCGGTCTGCCTGATGCACATGCGCGGCGAGCCGGGGAATATGCAGGACGATCCGCGCTATCCGGACATCCTTCAGGAGGTGTTGGGCTTCCTCGAGGAACGTATCGCGGCGTGCGAAGCAGCGGGCATTGCCCGGGAAAGGATCATCGTCGATCCCGGCTTCGGCTTCGCCAAGACCCAGAGTCACAATCTGAATCTGTTCCGGCAGATGGAGCGGTTGATGGAGCTGGGTTGCCCGGTTCTGGTCGGGGTATCCCGCAAGAGCATGGTCGGTCGCGCGTTGGGTCGAGAGGTCGATGGGCGTCTCTATGGAAGCCTGGCGCTGGCGGCTCTGGCGGTGGCCAAGGGTGCCAGTATTATTCGCGTTCATGATGTCGCCGAGACCGTGGACGTGGTTCGAATGATTCACGCAGTGGAAAGTGCAAAGGAAGAGGGGATGTCTGTATGAGCAGGAAGTATTTCGGCACCGATGGTATTCGCGGCCGTGTAGGCACGCCGCCGATCACGCCGGACTTCGTGCTCAAGCTGGGCTGGGCAGTCGGCATGGCGTTCCGTCAGCAAGGCAAGTGCCGCGTGCTGGTGGGCAAGGACACGCGGATTTCCGGCTACATGTTCGAATCCGCGCTGGAGGCGGGGCTGTCCGCGGCGGGCGCAGATGTGATGTTGCTCGGCCCGATGCCGACCCCGGGTATCGCCTATTTGACTCGCACCTTCCACGCCGAGGCTGGCATCGTCATCAGCGCTTCGCACAATCCGCACGACGACAACGGCATCAAGTTCTTCTCCGGCCAAGGTACGAAGCTTCCGGACGAGGTGGAGTTGATCATTGAAGAGTTGCTTGACGCGCCGATGACCGTGGTCGAGTCGGCACGCCTGGGCAAGGTGTCGCGCATCAACGACGCTGCGGGTCGCTATATCGAGTTCTGCAAGAGCAGTGTGCCGTCCAATACCGACTTCTCCGGCTTGCGTATCGTGCTCGATTGCGCCCATGGTGCAACCTACAAGATCGCCCCGAGCGTATTCCGCGAGCTGGGTGCCGAGGTGTCGGTGATCGGGGCGCAGCCGAACGGCCTGAACATCAATGACAAGTGCGGCTCGACCCATATCGAGGCGCTGCAGGAAGCTGTGCTGGCCGAGCAAGCTGACATGGGGATCGCCTTCGATGGCGATGGCGACCGCGTGATGATGGTGGATCACACGGGAGCCGTGGTCGATGGTGACGAGATTATCTTCCTCATCGCCCGCGACCTGCTCGATCGCGGCAAGCTGCATGGCGGTGTGGTCGGCACGTTGATGAGCAACCTGGGGCTGGAGCTGGCATTGCAGGACCTGAACATCCCGTTCGTGCGCGCCAAGGTCGGCGACCGTTATGTGATGTCCGAATTGCAGGCACGTAACTGGCAGTTGGGCGGCGAGAACTCCGGTCATGTCGTATGCTGCCAGCATACGACGACTGGCGATGCCGTCATTGCGGCATTGCAGGTGCTGATGGCGCTGAAAACGCGCGGGCAGAATCTGGCCGAGGCGCGCATGGGCATCCGCAAGTGTCCGCAGGTGCTGATCAACGTGCGCTTTGCCGGCGGCGATGTGGACCCGCTGGAACACCCCGCAGTCAAGGAGGCCTGTGCCAAGGTTACCGACGAGATGGCGGGCCGTGGCCGCGTTCTTTTACGCAAGTCCGGCACCGAGCCGTTGGTTCGGGTGATGGTCGAGGGTGACGAAGAGAGTCGGGTGCGAGCTTATGCCGAGCAGCTGGCGAAAGTCGTGACTGAGGTATGTGCTTGATTTCTCTTGTCAGTTCTAAATCTGTCGAGTAATATCTGCGCCCACTTTGCTCAGCGAGGTACAGCATGCGTCGACCCCTGGTGGCCGGTAATTGGAAAATGCACGGTACCCGCTCCAGCGTGACGGAGCTGATCAAAGGCCTGCGGCAACTGGCTCTTCCTACGGGTGTCGATGTGGCGGTGTTTCCGCCCTGTCTGTACATCAACCAGGTCAAGCATGGTCTGGAAGGTAAGGCGATTGCCGTCGGTGCGCAGAATTGCGCGGTTGAACCCATGCAGGGTGCCCTTACGGGCGAGGTCGCGGCCAGCCAGTTGGCGGATGCGAGTTGCTCCCTGGTGCTGGTTGGTCACTCCGAGCGTCGCCTGATCCTGGGTGAGAGCGATGGTGTGATCAGTCGCAAGTTTGCAGCGGTTCAGTCGTGCGGCCTGGTTCCGGTGTTGTGCGTGGGTGAAACCCGCGAGCAGCGCGAGGCGGGCAAGACTTTGGAGGTCGTCGGGCGCCAGTTGGGCTCGGTGATCGAAGATTTGGGCGTCGGGGCGTTTTCCCGCGCCGTTGTGGCTTACGAGCCGGTGTGGGCGATTGGGACGGGGCTGACAGCTTCTCCCGAGGAAGCCCAGGAAGTGCACGCGGCGATCCGTGCGCAGCTCTCGGCGGAAAACGCTGAAGTGGCCCGCGGTCTTCGCCTCCTGTACGGCGGCAGCGTCAAGGCAGCCAATGCTGTCGAGCTGTTCGGAATGCCGGATATCGATGGGGGGCTCATTGGTGGAGCTTCCCTGAATGCGGATGAGTTCGGTGCGATCTGTCGTGCCGCAGGAAGCTGAAGATGCTGGAAACAGTTGTAATCGTGATTCACCTGCTGATGGCGCTGGGTCTGGTTGTACTGGTCCTGCTTCAGCATGGTAAAGGTGCCGACGCCGGTGCGTCGTTCGGTGCGGGTGCTTCGGCCACCGTTTTCGGTAGCCAAGGTTCCGCTACCTTCCTGAGCCGTTTTACTGCTATACTTGCTGCAGTTTTTTTCATTACTAGCTTGGGTTTAGCGTATTTTGCTAAAGAAAAAGCTGATATGATTCGTCATGCCGGCCTTCCTGATCCGGTAGTGATGGAGCAAAAGCAGGAAAAGGCTCCGGCAGCTAACGATGTGCCGGGTTCGCAAGAGCAGCAACAAGCTCCTGCGAGCGGTAACAGCGATGTTCCGGCGGCTCCTGAGCAGAAGTAAGCAGGCAAGAGTTTTTGCCGAGGTGGTGGAATTGGTAGACACGCTACCTTGAGGTGGTAGTGGCCATAGGCTGTAGGGGTTCGAGTCCCCTCCTCGGTACCATATACGATAGGCCCGCTGTGCGGGCCTTTTCGTTCCGGAGTTTCGGTTGACCTTCAAGGGGCTCAACCGTATAATTTCGCACCAGCTTTGACGCGGGATGGAGCAGTCTGGTAGCTCGTCGGGCTCATAACCCGAAGGTCGTAGGTTCAAATCCTGCTCCCGCAACCAGTTTGGCAGAGCCCCTTTTCAGGGGCTTTTTGCTAGCTGGACAGTCCGTGCCGCCAGGTCAGGGCGGTCCTTAAGGGATGGGCGTTTCGCCCATTTTTTATTTCTACAGCATACGCGAGGCGATCAGGTGTCGAGCAAGCTAGAACAGTTGCAGGCCTTGTTGGCCCCTGTAGTAGAAGCGCTCGGCTATGAGTGCTGGGGCCTGGAGTTCATTTCCCAAGGTCGCCATTCCCTGCTCCGGGTCTATATCGACCGTCCGGAAGGCATCCTGATCGATGACTGCGAGATTGTCAGTCGTCAGGTCAGCGGCGTCCTGGACGTGGAAGATCCGATCAGTGGCGAGTACACCTTGGAAGTGTCGTCGCCCGGCATGGATCGGCCTCTCTTTACGCTTGACCAGTTCGCCCGCTACGTCGGCGAACAGGTAAAGATCAAGCTGCGCACGCCCTTCGAACGGCGGCGCAATTTCCAGGGCATTCTCCGTGGTGTGGAGGAGCAGGATGTGGTGGTCCTGGTGGACGACCATGAATACCTGCTGCCGGTCGACTCGATCGACAAGGCCAACATCATTCCCCGATTTGAGTGAGCCGCCACAGCGCGGATTCCAATGGATTGAAAGGCGAGGCGTACGATGAGCAAAGAAGTACTGCTGGTTGTTGAGTCGGTATCCAACGAAAAGGGTGTACCGCCTGGCGTGATTTTCGAAGCGCTGGAACTGGCCCTGGCGACCGCAACCAAAAAACGTTTCGAGGACGAGGTTGACCTGCGCGTGGAAATCAACCGCGCCAATGGCAACTACGAGACCTTCCGTCGCTGGACCATCGTCGAGGACGAGGACTACTCCAATCCGGCATCGGAACTGACCGTCGAAGACGTGCAGGAAGAGCACCCCGGCATGAAGGCCGGCGAGGTCATCGAAGAGAAGATCGAATCCATCGAGTTCGGCCGCATCGCCGCCCAGACCGCCAAGCAGGTCATCGTGCAGAAGGTTCGCGAAGCCGAGCGCGCTCAGGTGGTCGACGCCTACCGCGAGAAGGTCAACGAGATCATTTCCGGCACCGTCAAGAAGGTCACCCGCGACAACGTGATCGTCGACCTGGGCAACAACGCCGAAGCGCTGCTGGCCCGCGACCAGATCATCCCGCGTGAAACCTTCCGCGTCGGCACCCGCGTGCGTGCCCTGCTCAAGGAAATTCGCAGCGAGAACCGCGGTCCGCAACTGGTCCTGTCGCGTACTGCGCCGGAGATGCTGATCGAACTGTTCCGCATCGAAGTGCCGGAAATCGCCGAGCAACTGATCGACGTGATGGCCGCCGCCCGCGATCCGGGTTCGCGCGCCAAGATCGCCGTTCGCTCCAAGGACAAGCGTATCGACCCGCAGGGCGCCTGCATCGGTATGCGTGGTTCCCGCGTCCAGGCCGTTTCCGGCGAACTGGGCGGCGAGCGTGTGGACATCGTCCTGTGGGACGACAACCCCGCGCAGTTCGTGATCAACGCCATGGCTCCGGCCGAAGTGGCGGCGATCATCGTCGACGAAGATACCCACACCATGGATATCGCCGTTGCCGAAGATAATCTGGCACAGGCCATTGGCCGCAGTGGCCAGAACGTACGTCTGGCCAGCCAGCTCACCGGCTGGACCCTGAACGTGATGACCGAGGCCGATATCCAGGCCAAGCAGCAGGCTGAAACTGGCGACATCCTGCAACGTTTCGTCGACGAGCTGGATGTCGACGAGGAACTGGCCCAGGTGCTGGTGGAAGAAGGCTTCACCACCCTGGAAGAAATCGCCTACGTACCGATGGAAGAGATGCTCAGCATCGACGGCTTCGACGAGGACATCGTCAACGAGCTGCGCTCGCGAGCCAAGGACCGCCTGCTGACCAAAGCCATCGCCACTGAAGAGAAACTCGCCGACGCACAACCTGCCGAAGACCTGCTCAGCCTCGATGGCATGACCAAAGAGCTGGCCGTTGACCTGGCGCTGCGCGGCGTAACCACCCGTGAAGATCTTGCCGAGCAATCCATTGACGATCTGCTCGACATCGACGGCATGGACGAAGAGCGTGCCGGCAAGTTGATCATGGCCGCCCGGGCCCATTGGTTCGAGTAAGCATTCGCGGCCTGAGGAGAGAAGTGCATGACGCAAGTCACGGTGAAAGAACTGGCCAAGACGGTCGATACGCCGGTGGAGCGCCTGCTGCAGCAGATGCGTGAAGCGGGTCTGCCCCATAACAACGCCGAGCAGGTGGTAACCGACAGCGAGAAGCAAGCGCTGCTGGCCCACCTGAAGGGCAGCCATGGTGAGCGCGCGGAAGAGCCGCGCAAGATCACCCTGCAACGCAAGACCACTTCGACCTTGAAAGTCGCTGGCAGCAAGACCGTCAGCGTCGAGGTCCGCAAGAAGAAAACCTACGTCAAGCGTGACCCCGCAGAGCTCGAGGCCGAGCGTCAGCGTGAGCTGGAAGAACAGCGCGCCGCGGAAGAAGCGGTTCGTCTGAAGGCTGAGGAAGACGCCCGTCAGCGCGCCGCTGAAGAGGAAGCTCGCCGTCAGGCCGAGGCTGCCCGTCAGGCCGCTGAAACTGTTGCCGCTCCGGCTGCTGCGGAGGCACCGCGTGCCGCTGCACCGGCAGCTGCTCCAGCTGCCGCCGCTGCAGTTGCTCCGGCTCCGGCTGCGGACGACCGCAAGAAGGAAGAGCCGCGTCGTGCGCCCAAGCGCGAAGACGAGGACGAACGCCGTGATCGCAAGCATGCCCAGCATCGCCCGTCGATCAAGGAAAAGGAAAAGACCAGCGCTCCTCGCGTCGTACGCGCTGCGGTGGACGACGAAGACAGCTTCGGTCGTCGCGGCGGTGGTCGCGGTAAGGCCAAGCTCAAGAAGCGTAACCAGCACGGGTTCCAGAGCCCGACAGGACCGATTGTGCGCGAAGTCAGTATCGGCGAGACCATTACCGTGGCTGAGCTCGCTCAGCAGATGGCGGTCAAGGGCGCCGATGTCGTCAAGTTCATGTTCAAGATGGGCAGCCCGGTCACCATCAACCAGGTGCTCGACCAGGAAACCGCCCAACTGGTCGCCGAAGAGTTCGGTCACAAGGTCAAGCTGGTCAGCGAGAACGCGCTGGAAGAACAGCTGGCCGAGTCCCTGAAGTTCGAAGGCGAGGCCGTACCGCGTGCGCCGGTGGTGACCGTGATGGGTCACGTCGACCACGGCAAGACCTCGCTGCTCGACTACATCCGTCGTGCCAAGGTGGCGGCGGGCGAAGCCGGCGGCATCACCCAGCACATCGGCGCCTACCATGTGGAAACCGACCGCGGCATGGTCACCTTCCTCGACACCCCCGGCCACGCCGCGTTCACCGCGATGCGTGCCCGTGGTGCCCAGGCGACCGACATCGTCATCCTGGTGGTGGCGGCGGACGACGGCGTGATGCCGCAGACCCAGGAAGCCGTACAGCACGCGAAAGCTGCTGGCGTGCCGATCGTGGTCGCGGTGAACAAGATCGACAAGCCCGATGCCAACCCGGACAACATCAAGAACGGCCTGGCCGCTCTGGATGTGATCCCGGAAGAGTGGGGTGGCGATGCTCCCTTCGTCCACGTATCCGCCAAGATGGGTACCGGCGTCGACGAACTGCTCGAAGCCGTACTGCTGCAAGCCGAAGTACTGGAACTCAAAGCCACTCCGTCGGCCCCGGGCCGTGGCGTGGTGGTCGAGTCCCGCCTGGACAAGGGCCGTGGCCCGGTAGCCACCGTGCTGGTCCAGGACGGTACCCTGCGTCAGGGCGACATGGTCCTGGTCGGCGTCAACTACGGCCGCGTCCGTGCGATGCTCGACGAGAACGGCAAGCCGATCAAGGAAGCCGGTCCGTCCATTCCGGTCGAGATCCTCGGCCTGGATGGCACCCCGGATGCCGGTGACGAGATGACCGTGGTGGCCGACGAGAAGAAGGCCCGCGAAGTCGCTCTGTTCCGTCAGGGCAAGTTCCGCGAAGTCAAACTGGCTCGTCAGCAGTCCGCCAAGCTCGAGAACATCTTCGAGAGCATGGGCCAGGACGAGAAGAAGACCCTCAACATCGTCCTCAAGGCCGACGTTCGTGGTTCTCTGGAAGCCCTGCAGGGCTCGCTGGTTGGTCTGGGCAACGACGAAGTGCAGGTTCGCGTGGTCGGCGGCGGCGTCGGTGGTATCACCGAGTCCGATGCCAACCTGGCGCTGGCCTCCAACGCGGTGCTGTTCGGCTTCAACGTCCGTGCTGACGCTGGTGCGCGCAAGATCGTCGAGTCCGAAGGCCTCGACATGCGTTACTACAACGTGATCTACGACATCATCGAAGACGTCAAGAAAGCCCTGACCGGCATGCTCGGCAGTGATGTTCGCGAGAACATCCTGGGTATCGCCGAAGTGCGTGACGTGTTCCGTTCGCCGAAGTTCGGCGCGGTCGCTGGCTGCATGGTCACCGAGGGTCTGGTGCACCGCAACCGTCCGATTCGCGTGCTGCGCGACGACGTGGTGATCTTCGAAGGCGAACTGGAATCCCTGCGTCGCTTCAAGGACGACGTCGCCGAAGTCCGTGCCGGCATGGAGTGCGGTATCGGCGTGAAGAGCTACAACGACGTTCGCGTCGGCGACAAGATCGAAGTGTTCGAGAAGGTCGAAGTCGCTCGTACTCTGTAAGGGTATTCGAGCGTGAACGCAGCGCCCGGGCCGGCTTTCCAGTCGTCCCGGGCGTTTGCCGCTTTCAGACCCGCAGTCTCAGGGCTCGGGTAAGCAGGTTAGGAAAATGGCCAAAGAGTACAGCCGTACCCAGCGTATCGGCGACCAGATGCAGCGTGAACTGGCGCTGCTGATCCAGCGTGAAATCAAGGACCCGCGTCTGGGCCTGGTGACCATCACCGGCGTCGACGTGGCCCGTGATCTGTCCCATGCCAAGGTGTTCGTCACCGTGATGGGGCAGGATGACAATGCCGCGGTGGTGAAGCAGAACACCGACATCCTCAACGATGCCGCAGGCTTCCTGCGTATGCAGTTGGGCAAGGCGATGAAGCTGCGTACCGTTCCGCAATTGCACTTCAGCTATGACGCCAGTATTCGTCGCGGCGCGGAGCTGTCGGCGCTGATCGAGCGGGCGGTGGCGGAAGATCGCCGCCACGGCGGCGACTCCGAGGAGTAAGGCGTGGCCCAGGTGAAACGCATTCGCCGTGCGGTCAACGGCGTGCTGGTGCTCGACAAGCCGCGTGGCATGAGTTCCAACCAGGCCCTGCAGAAGGTGCGCTGGCTGCTCAATGCCGAGAAGGCCGGCCACACCGGCAGCCTCGATCCGCTGGCCACCGGCGTGCTGCCGCTGTGCTTCGGCGAGGCGACCAAGTTCTCCCAGTACCTGCTGGATGCCGACAAGGCCTATGAGACCGTCGCTCAGCTGGGCGTCACCACTACCACCGGCGATGCCGAGGGTGAGGTGCTCGAACAGCACGAGGTGACCGTCGGTCGGGAAGCGGTGGAGGCCATGTTGCCGCGCTTCCGTGGCGACATAGAGCAGGTGCCGCCGATGTATTCGGCATTGAAGAAGGACGGCCAGCCGCTGTACAAGCTGGCGCGTGCAGGAGAGGTAGTGGAGCGCGAGGCGCGTTCTGTTACTATTGCGCGCTTGGATTTGCTCGCCTTCGAGTCGCCCTGTGCGACGCTGGCCGTTTCCTGCAGCAAGGGCACCTATGTTCGCACCCTGGTCGAAGACATCGGCCGCGAACTTAAGTGTGGCGCCCACGTCGCCGCCCTGCGCCGGACCCAGGCCGGGCCGTTCCAGCTGAACCAGTCGGTGACGCTGGAGGAACTCGAGAAAGTCCATGCCGAGGGCGGCAATGAGGCCCTCGACCGCTTCCTGTTGCCGGTGGATGCCGGCCTGGAGCACTGGCCGCTGCTGCAGCTTTCCGAGCACAGCGCCTACTACTGGCTGCATGGGCAGCCGGTGCGCGCTCCCGAGTTGCCGAAGTTCGGCATGCTGCGGGTGCAGGATCACCAAGGTCATTTCATCGGTATCGGTGAAGTGACCGAAGACGGGCGCCTGGCGCCGCGTCGACTGATTCGGTCTTAAGGCCGAAACCGAGGGTGGCTGTCAGCAGGCACGGTCACTCCTCTTACTATGAACACAGGGAGAAGTCCCTGGCCTGTTACCTCAGAGGAAGCCCCATCATGGCACTGAGCGTCCAAGAAAAAGCCCAGATCGTTAACGAGTACAAGCAAGCTGAAGGCGACACCGGTTCCCCGGAAGTGCAGGTTGCACTGCTGTCCGCCAACATCAACAAGCTGCAGGACCACTTCAAGGCCAACGGCAAAGACCACCACTCCCGTCGTGGCCTGATCCGTATGGTTAACCAGCGTCGTAAGCTGCTGGACTACCTGAAGAGCAAGGACACCTCTCGTTACAGCGCCCTGATCGGTCGCCTGGGCCTGCGTCGCTAAGACGGCAAGCCTGAAGTGGGAAGCTGGGAGTCCGGGGTCGATGAGCGGTTCATACCGCTCATCGGCTCTGGCTCCCGGCTTTCTCGCTTTTATAGGGAATGAATTCGGGTCCGACTCCCGGCATTTCCACGATTTCCCCCAAGGCAACAAAGAGAAGGTAGAGAAACCGTGAACCCGGTAATCAAGAAATTCCAATTCGGTCAGTCGACCGTCACCCTCGAGACTGGCCGCATCGCCCGTCAGGCCACTGGTGCCGTACTGGTCACCATGGACGACGTCACCGTGCTGGTCACCGTGGTCGGCGCCAAGTCCCCGGCCGAAGGCCGCGACTTCTTCCCGCTGTCCGTGCACTACCAGGAGAAGACCTACGCTGCCGGCCGTATCCCGGGTGGCTTCTTCAAGCGTGAAGGCCGTCCTTCCGAGAAGGAAACCCTGACCTCGCGCCTGATCGACCGTCCGATCCGTCCGCTGTTCCCCGAAGGTTTCATGAACGAAGTGCAGGTTGTCTGCACCGTCGTTTCCACCAACAAGAAGTCCGATCCGGACATCGCGGCCATGATCGGCACCTCCGCCGCCCTGGCGATTTCCGGCATCCCGTTCGCCGGCCCGATTGGCGCCGCCCGTGTCGGCTTCCACCCGGAAATCGGCTACATCCTCAACCCGACCTACGAGCAGCTGCAGAGCTCCAGCCTCGACATGGTCGTGGCCGGTACCTCCGACGCCGTGCTGATGGTTGAATCCGAAGCCGACGAGCTGACCGAAGACCAGATGCTGGGCGCCGTGCTGTACGCCCACGAAGAGTTCCAGGCCGTCATCCGTGCCGTCAACGAACTCGCTGCCGAAGCCGGCAAGCCGTCCTGGGACTGGAAAGCCCCGGCCGAGAACACCGTGCTGGTCAACGCCATCAAGGCCGAGCTGGGCGACGCCATCTCCCAGGCTTACACCATCACCATCAAGCAGGATCGCTACAACCGTCTGGGCGAGCTGCGCGACCAGGCCGTTGCCCTGTTCGCTGGCGAAGAAGAAGGCAAGTTCCCGGCCTCCGAGGTCAAGGACGTTTTCGGCCTGCTGGAATACCGCATCGTTCGCGAGAACATCGTTACCGGCAAGCCGCGTATCGATGGCCGTGACACCCGCACCGTTCGTCCGCTGAAGATCGAAGTCGGCGTACTGGGCAAGACCCACGGTTCCGCCCTGTTCACCCGTGGCGAAACCCAGGCCCTGGTCGTTGCCACCCTCGGCACCGCCCGTGACGCCCAGCTGCTGGACACCCTGGAAGGCGAGCGCAAGGACGCCTTCATGCTGCACTACAACTTCCCGCCCTTCTCGGTGGGCGAGTGCGGCCGCATGGGCAGCCCGGGCCGTCGCGAAATCGGTCACGGCCGTCTGGCCCGTCGTGGCGTCGCTGCCATGCTGCCGACCCAGGACGAGTTCCCCTACACCATCCGCGTGGTTTCCGAAATCACCGAATCCAACGGTTCCAGCTCCATGGCTTCCGTGTGCGGTGCGTCCCTCGCGCTGATGGACGCCGGTGTGCCGGTTCGCGCTCCGGTTGCCGGTATCGCCATGGGCCTGGTGAAGGAAGGTGACAAGTTCGCCGTCCTGACCGACATCCTGGGTGACGAAGACCACCTGGGCGACATGGACTTCAAGGTCGCCGGTACCGACAAGGGCGTTACCGCCCTGCAGATGGACATCAAGATCAACGGCATCACCGAAGAGATCATGGAGATCGCCCTGGGCCAGGCCCTGGAAGCTCGCCTGAACATCCTCGGCCAGATGAACCAGGTCATTGCCGCTCCGCGCGCCGAGCTGTCGGAAAACGCTCCGACCATGCTCCAGATGAAGATCGACACCGACAAGATCCGCGACGTCATTGGCAAGGGCGGCGCCACCATTCGCAGCATCTGCGAAGAGACCAAGGCCTCGATCGACATCGAGGACGATGGCAGCGTGAAGATCTACGGCGAAACCAAGGAAGCTGCCGAGGCCGCCAAGCAGCGCGTCCTGGGTATCACCGCGGAAGCCGAGATCGGCAAGATCTACGTCGGCAAGGTCGAGCGCATCGTGGACTTCGGTGCCTTCGTCAACATCCTGCCGGGCAAGGATGGTCTGGTGCATATCTCGCAGATCAGCGACAAGCGCATCGACAAGGTCACCGACGTTCTGCAGGAAGGCCAGGAAGTCAAAGTCCTGGTTCTGGATGTGGACAACCGTGGCCGCATCAAGCTGTCCATCAAGGACGTTGCCGCTGCCGAAGCCTCTGGCGTCTAAGCAGTAGCGAAATGAAGAGAGGGCCCCTTGCGGGCCCTCTTTTTTTGCCTTGGAATGTGCTATTCGCCGATCTCGCTCCAAGGATGCCCCGGGATGGACAAGCGGTATTGCCACTATCACAGCGCCCAGCCTGCCACCTGGCAGTGCCTGCCGTGCGAGCGACATTACGGGGATTGTTGCGTACCGCTGAACTCCGATGCTCCGGAGTATGCGCCGGCTTGTCCGCTCTGCCGGGGTGCGCTGCGCTATCTCGGCGCCGCCAACACCGCACAGCCGTTCTGGGAGCGCCTGCCGCGCTTCTTCGCCTATGGCCTGCAAACCGGTCCTCTGGCCTTTGCCGCACTGCTGGCGTTGGCGTGCGTGTTCATGCCCAGCGTTCTGCTGCTCTGGCTGCTGCTGTTCGCGGTGGCGACCAAGTACCTGCACAGCGTGATCGAGGCCGCCAGTTTCGGCAGCCAGGAGGCCCCGGGCCTGGCCGAGGCATTCCGCCTGGACAGCCTGCGGGCGTTCTTCCAGCAGTTGGCGGTGTTCGTCATTGTGCTGGTGCTGCTCTGGCTGGCGGCGGACTTCCACAGCGAAGCGATCTACTGGGGCGTCAATGTCGCGATCATGCTGGCGTTGCCGGCGAGCATCATCCGTCTGTCACTGGACAAGAGCCTTGGTGCCGCACTGAGCCCGGCGGAGATCGGCCAGGTCATGAGCGCCATGGGCTGGCGTTACCTGATTCTCTGCGTGTTCCTGTTCATCCTCTGGCAGTCGCCCAGCTACGTCGGCTGGTTCCTGTCCCAGGGCCTGCCCCGGGTGGTGATGGTGCCGGTAGTGGCCCTGCTCAGCGGCTACTTCGGCGTGGTGATGTGCGCCATGATGGGATATGCGGTGTTCCAGTATCAGGGCGAGCTGGGTTATGTGGCAGCCGGCGACGAAGCCCCGGCGGGTTTCGCCGCCCCGGAATGGCGTCGTCGCAAGGCGCTGGCCGAGGCCGAGATACGGGTCAAGGAAGGGCAGAGCGGCGCCGCGCTGGAGATATTGCTCGAAGCGCTGCGTGAAGGGGCGCAGGACCTCAAGCTCAATGAACGCTATCACCAGTTGCTGTTCTCGGTGAATGCCCGCAGTGAGTGCTTGAAGCATCTGCCCCATTACCTGCCGTTGGCGGTTCGTCTCAATACCCCCTTGGCGGTCACGGCATTCCTCAATGCTCGCCAGTTGCAGCCGGACTACCTGCCGGAGGATCCCCTGGTCTGCGAACGCATCGCCGAGGTGCTGCTGGAGCGACACAAGGCGCGAGAAGCGCTGAGCCTGCTGCGCAATCTGCACAAGCGCTTTCCGGATTATCCGGGAGTGCCCAGGGCCTATCTGCTGGCGGCGCGGGGTTTTTCCGAGGAGCTTGGGCAGGTCGAACCGGCTCGCCAGTTGCTTGCGTTCATTCGCCAGCGCTACCCGGCATTCGAGCAAATGAGCGAGGTCGTTCAGCTGGAGGCCGTTTTGGCGAATCTTGGCAAGAGTGCCTGACTGCTGCCATGCAAGTTGCATGGCCATTCAGTGGCGACTGTGCAATCTGCACAGCATTTGTTTTTCTAACTTATTGATTTATTGGTGTTTTGGTGGCTGGAAAAGACTGGCACAAGGCTTGCGAGACTTCTGATACAACTGCCGCCAGGAGGAGGTAGCAGTCTTCAACCAGCAGGAGAGACCGCCATGAAACATCGCTTCAGCAAACTGGCCCTTGCCGCCGCCACCGCAACCGCCTTGAGCTTCTCGTTCGCCAACTCGGTGTTCGCCCAGCCGACGACGCTGGCTGCGAACGATACGGTTCAGAAGACCGAGCAGGCGGTTTCCGACACCTGGATCACCAGCAAGGTGAAATCCATGCTGATCGCCAATAAGGATATTGGCGCCACGGGTATCAAGGTCGAGACCAATCAGGGTGTGGTTTCCCTGTCCGGTAACGTCAAGACCGATGCCGAGCGGGAACTGGCCATCAAGACTGCTCAGGACATCAAGGGTGTGAAGGCCGTTTCCGCCGATGGACTGAAGTCGACCGACTAGGGGGGCGACCGCTGCCGAGCATTGGCTGAGTGTCCTATTGTTACCCCGCCGGGCGTGCCCTGGCGGGTTTTTTTTCCCTCAAAGCGTCCGGGGCGACAGATGCTGCTGGTAGACAAGGATCTGCCGGGTCGAGTCGGCATCCGGAAAGTGCTGGCCAAGAAAGCGAGTCATCTCGGCGATGGTTTGGGCGTCCTGCCGTGGATTCAGGCACTTCGCCAACTGCAGAGTCAGTGACGGCAGCTGTTCAGGCCGTTGCCCGGACGCCACCAGCCTGCGCCAGCAGCCCAGCGCGCGCGCCGGTTCGTCGATCAGCAGCAGCTTGCGCAGCAGATGCAACTGGATGGCCGGATGGCTCAGCAGGTGCGGGCTGTGCGCTCCGCTCTCGTCGGCCAGCCGGCGAACGAAGGTGTCGGCTTCCTGGCTGCGCGGCAGGGCGAAGAGTTGTTTGAGCACGGGGCTCATCAAGGTGCGGTCCTGGCGTGCCTTGGCGACTCCGTACAGGCGTTCGATCAGCGGAAGGCGGCCGGGATAGCGTTCGAGCAGTTCGTTCCCGCGTGCCGCGACCTGATCGAGGGCGAAGCGGCCGATCTGTTCGTCGAGGCTGTTCAAGGCACGCTTGAACGGCGCGTCGGGATCCTCCTTGGCGAGATAAGCGTGATCGACTTTCAAACGACCCAGCTGCCGGGGCAGCCAGACGGCAATGAACCCTGATACCAGGCCGCCGATGTGCGCGTAGTAGTTGACGTGATCCGCTGCACGCAGCAGGCCGAAGAGCTCCTTGCCCAGCCACAGCGGCAATATCCACAGTGCCGGGGCGCTGAAGTAGCCGATCAGGGGCCCCAGCCAGTAGAAGAAGCGGATGCGTCGCAGCCCGTAGACGCCGATGTACATGCCCATCAACCCGGAGATCGCGCCGGAAGCGCCGATTCCCGGCACCCAGGCCGGGTCCAGTGCCCACCAGAGCAGCCCCGAACACAGCCCGCAAAGCAGGTACAGACCCAGGTACACCCAGCGGCCCAGGGCGATCTCCAGGGCAAAGCCGAAGATGAACAGGAACACCATGTTGCCGGCCAGGTGCCAGAAGTCGCCGTGGAGGAACATCGAGCCGAACAGGCCCTCGACGGTGAAGCGCGCCGGCACGAAGCCGAAGCGCAGGCTGCTCAGGCGATCCCGTGCGCTTTCCGCCTTGGCGCGGGCGGCTTGCCAGGCGGCGTCCTGGCCATAGGCCGGCAGGCTGCGCAGGTCATGGCCGAATTCCAGGTCGCTGAGGATGAGCCAGGCCAGTTGCTGGCGGGGCAGGGCCTCCACCGTCTGGCGCTGATCCGCCGTGATTCGCTCGCGGCGCTCCAGGGCGGCGCTGAACAGGGGGCGCTCGCGGCTCAGCAGGTCCGCTTCGAGATAGACCCGGACTGCCTGCTCATGCCGCTCGCCATCGCCACTCTGGTAACCGAAGAAGATCAGGACGTTGAGCAGGATGAGCAGCAGCGTGACGACTGGAGGTTTCTTCCAGTCCAGCGGGTGTTCGGCGGGTACGATGACCATGGGCGACCGATCCTTGGCGCAAAGATGCCGCAGGCTAGCACTGGCGGGGCCAGGGTGTCAGTTGCCGCCGCTGCGCTTGCTCTGGATGGTGGTCAGGCGGTTGCCCTCGAAGCGCACGAAATACAGCATGCCGTTCCAGGGGCCGTAGATCCATTCCTCCACGGCCACCTCGTTGCGCTGGCCCCAGTCGCCAACGACTTCCTTGTAACCGAGGAACGAGCGGTCGACGGGCGGGCCGCAGCGATCGAGCACCTCGCTGGTGAGGTTGCCGGTGCTGATCAGCTTGCTGTTGCAGCGCAGGCTGGCGGCTTCGGACTGCCCGGCGAGCAGCAGGAGCAACAGCAGAGCCGGGCGTAGGGTCTTGGATAGGGTCAATTGCGCTTGAACTCGATGCTCTTGAGCCGGTTGGCTTCGAAGGTGAGGATGTAGATGGTGCCGTTGCGCGGGCCGTAGACCCACTCTTCAATGCGATACTCGCGATTGTCGTAACTGCCGAGGGAATAACCGACCTCATCGCGGTGCTCAGGCGGGCCACACTTCTGTTCGACCTCCCAGGCGCGGTCGCCCGCGTTGACCAGGGCACTGCCGCAGCGCATGCTCTCGGCCTGCGCGGTGGCCGCGCAGAGCAGCAGCGTGCAGGCCGCAAGCGCTTTCATGGTGCAGTCCATCATTCGCTGTCCAGGTGGAGTTGGGTCGCCACGTTGCCACCATTCTCCGCCTCGCCGAGGCTCACGTCGATCAGATAGACGCGGTCGTCACCGAGGCCGCCCTTGGACACCAGATAGTCCTTGATCTGCGTGGCGCGCTCCTGGCCGAGCTTACGCAGCAGCAACTGGCTGTCGCTCCAGGAGGCCAGCACCGCCTGTTCCAGCTTCACCGTACGGTCGGCCTGGCTGAGTTCCTTCCACTCATCCGGCGGCTGCTTCTTCAGGCGCGCACGGTAGATCCCTTCCAGCAGGGCGGGCTGCAGGTCCTCGGGCACTTCCAGCTTGCTGGCATCGCTGGGCACCTTGTCGCCACGGCGCTGCAGCATGCTGTAGTAGTTCTTGCGGTACTCCTCCTGCAGACGCTTGCGGGCCAGCAGCGGACCGTCGCTGCTGGCCGCGCTGACACCCTCGACCTCCAGCCTGAGCGCGGGGCGTTGCTTGAGGGCGTCGGCCAGCTTGTCCAGATTGGCCTGGGCGGCGGGTTCCAGCTCGCTTGAGCCCGGGGCGAAGGTCACGCTGCCGAGGTCGGGGCCTTCGCCACCGGCGAGCCCGGCGATGAACTTGAAGGGGGCCTGGACTGCGCGCAGCACCAGGTTGCGCAAGGTCTGCCAGACGATGGGCATGACGCTGAACTGCGGGTTGTTCAGGTCGCCTTCCACCGGCAACTGGATATCGATGTTGCCATTGGCGTCCTTGAGCAGGGCTACCGCCAGTTTCACCGGCAGGTCCACGGCGTCGGGGCTGTCGACCTTCTCACCCAGTTGCAGGTGTTCCACCAGTACCTTGTTGTCGGCTTTGAGCTTGCCCTGGGTGATCTGGTAGTGCAGGTCCAGGTTCAGCCGTCCCTTGCGGATGCGATAGCCGGCGAACTTGCCCGAATAGGGCGTCAGGGTGGTCAGTTCGACGCGTTTGAAGCTGGTGGCGATGTCCAGTTTCTCCAGCGGCGAGAAGGGGTTCAGGCTGCCCTTGATGGTAACCGGCGCGTACTTGTCGACCTTGCCCTTGATGTCCACCGAAGCCGGCTGCGGATTGCGGTTGTCGAGGGTGCCGATTTCCCCGCTCAATTGCTGGATGGCGGTGGCGAAGTCCGGGCGCAGGGTCAGGTCTGCGAAGTTGGCCGAGCCGTTGTTCACCTTGACGCCGCCGATGTGGATGCCCAGCGGCTTGCCGCCGGCGGCGTTCGCGCTGCCGGATTTGCCGGCCGGAGCCGAAGCGGGTTGCGGGATGATCAGCTCGCTGACGTTGGTGGTGCGGTCTTCGTTGATGATGAAGCGAGCGTAGGGCTCTTCGAGCGACACGCTCTGGATCGCCAGGCTGTCGCCGTGGCGATAGGCCAGGCCATCCAGCGTGAGCGTGGTCCATTTGACGAAATCGCGGTCCTTGATGGTGTCCAGGGTATGCAACTGGGTGACCTGGGCGCTGCCGTCGATGCCAAAGGCGAGTGGCTCGGTGCTCTTCAGGTCGACGTTGAGGTCGCTGGCGAGGAAGCCGCTGCGCAGCTCCAGGCGAATGAACGGATCGATATAGGCCTGAGCGACACGCAGGTCGATGTCGCGGGTAGTGACTTTCAGCTTGGCATTGACCGGGTTGAGGTTGACCTGGCCGCTGGCCTCGATCTGCCCGCGTTGGCCCAGGCCGGTCTTGAGCTTGAGCTGCAGGGGGGAGGTGAGCTGGCTGTCGAGGTTCTGCAGGTCCAGGTCCAGCGGGCCGACTTCCAGCGCGACCGGTTTGGCTGGGGCGCGATCGGCCAGGTGGGCCTTGTAGCCGCGCAGTTGGGTATCGCGCAGCACCACATGCCAGGCCTTTTCCGCTTCGGCGGCCGGAGTCGGCTTGTCAGGAGTGGCAACTGCCGGAGCCTGCGTATTTTGTGCGGTGGCGGGTAGGGCCTTCTCAGGTGCCTGGGCGGTGTTTTCTGCCGGCTTGTCTGCGTTGGGTGTCTCCGCCTTGGCTGGAGCGGGCTGCTCGCTGTTCTGTGGCGGTGGCGCCGTTTCGGCCTGGGAAACCGGTTCCTGCGGGCGTTTGTAGGGCTTGAAATTGTCGAACAGTTTCTGCCAGTCCAGTTGCCCGTCCTTTTCCCGCGCGGCCCAGGCTTCCAGTCCCTGGCTGCGGATCTGGCCCACGATGACCTCGCGCTTGGCCAGGTCCAGGCTGGTTTCACCGACGTCCAGGCTGGCCAGTTTGGCCAGGGGCTTGCCGTCGGGCGATTTCAGGCTGAGTTCGTGCACGTTCACGGCCGCCTTGTCGAGCAGCAGCTGGGTGCCCTGGGAGAGGTCCAGATGGTAGTCGGAGGAGACGCCGAGGATGCCACTTTCCAGACTCAGGGGGGCGTTGTCCCGTACGTAGGGCCACCATGCTTTGAGCGGGACGCCCTGAAGCGACAGGGTGCCCCTGGATGTCAGCGGCACCAGGCTCAGATCGCCTTGCCAGTCGAGCTTGCCGCCGTGCGGTCCGGTGGCCACAAGGGTCATCTTGGCGCCATCTTCTGGCAGCGTACTGAGATTGTTCAGCTCGAAACCCATCGGGTTGAAGAGGAACTCCACTGGCTCGCTCGGCCGGCGATCCAGGAAGTGCAGGCTGCCTTCGGCCAGGCGGATGCGGTCGATGCGCAAGGGGAAGGGCCGGCTGGGTTCTTCCTGCTGTGGAGCGGGCTGACTCGGCGGCAGCCTGAACAGCTGGGTCAGGTTCAGCGTGCCGTTCTCGGCGAACAGCAGCTCCGTGTGCGGCGCATCCAGCTCGATGTCGGCGAGATGCAGGTGGCGCTTCCACAGGCTGTCGAGCTCGAGGTTGGCGTACAGGCGCTCGAAGCGCACCTCTTCTTCGCCGTTCTTGCCCAGATGCAGTCCCCACAGGGTCAGTTCGAGGCTGAACGGGTTGAGCTCGATGCGCTCGAGGCGCGCCGGAACGTTCGCATACTGGGCCAGTTGCTGGTTGACCACGCGCAGGGCGACCCCGGGAAGGATCAGGAAGCCCAACAGGCAGTAGAAGAGGAACAGCAGCAACAGTGCGCCGATTGCGCGTATCAATCCTTTGGGCATGGCGGGTGTCGTTTTCCGTCGTGACGTGCTGGTGAAGTATGGCACGGCTGAGCGTTTGCGATCGCACGAATGCCCTGTCGGGCGTTGTTCGCGCGCGGGTCAGTCATTGAGGCGATGGGTGCGGGCGAACTCTACCAGGTCCACCACGCTTTCCAGGTTGAGCTTCTCCAGGATGCGCGTCTTGTAGGTGCTGACGGTCTTCTGGCTGAGGAACAGTTCCTCGGCGATGTCCTTGTTGCTCATGCCGCGTACCAGGCTGCGCAAGACGACCAGCTCACGTGGGGTGAGGCTGGCGACGGGGTCGGCATGGCTGGCGATGTTGAGCGACTTTTCCGGGAAGCAGCGGTAGCCGGAGACCAGCATGCGCGCTGCGTTGAGGATGGCGCTGGTGTCATTGTTCTTGCTGACGAAACCGTGTGCCCCTGCGGCCTCCACCTTGCTCGAGTACAGCCGCTCGTCCTGGGAACTGAGCACCAGCAGGCGGATTTTCTCATCGAAGATGTGGATGCGCGCGAGCAGGTCCAGACCGTCCATCCCTGGCAGGTTGAGATCGAGGATCACCAGGTCCGGGCGTTCCTTGCGAACGGCATCCAGGCCGCCATGACCATCGGCGGCTTCACGGACGACTTCGAACTGCGAGTCCTGCCCGAGTAGCGAGCGGATCGCCAGACGCATCGCAGGGTGATCTTCGACCAGCACGACTCGCTTCTTCATATTTCACTCCCTGAGTATGACCCTTTCAGCGAATTGAGCTTGAAAATAGCGCAAATGTTCAGGGGCCCACGGAAAAATCCTAGGCCTGCGCAGAAAAGCTTGCTCGGGGTCAAGGATCGATCCCCAGCCGCTTAGCGCGGGAATAAAGACTTGCCGTGCAGGGGGAACTCTGCCTGTGAAGAGCCGGCTCAGCGCAGCGGAGGCAGGCCCATGCGCCGCCGGGCCCGGTGCAGCGAGCCATTGCGTACGGCCCAGCGCAGCAGCGGCACGCTGCGCCTGACGCTGGAGCGGATCAGCTGGCGCTGCAGGTTGCCCAGGCTCAGATCGAGCTGGTCGGCGGCCCATTCCGGCAGCAGATCGACGCCGGCGCGCATCATCAGCATGCCGAAGGGTTTGGCCAGGAAGCTGGGGGCCGGGGCGTTGAACAGCACGCCGACTACTTCGCGGGTGCGTTCGTCGTAGCGCAGTTGCGAGCGCATGCACTGCAGGTAGGCGGCCACTTCCGCGCGGGAGCGAGGGATATTGCGTGCGCCGAGACGCTCGGCGATCAGGGCGATTTCGTCGTAATAGCGGTCCTGCTCTTCACCGGACAGGTTGGGGTTCAGGTAGCGCAGGTGCGACGCGAGGAAGCTGCTGACCTCGGCCACATGGACCCAGGTGAGCAGGTCCGGGTCATTGGCCGAGTAGTGGGTTCCATCGGGGAGTCTGCCCTGGACGCTGTCGTGGATGCGCCGAACGCGCTCGATGAGTTTGTCCGCGTCCGCTCGCGAGCCATAGGTGGTGGCGGAGATGAACTGGCCGGTGCGGCGCAGGCGGCCGAGCATGTCGGTACGGAAGTTGGAGTGATCCCAGACGCCGCCCAGTGCGCCGGGATGCAGCATCTGCAGGAGCAGCGCGGTAATGCCGCCGATCAGCATCGAGCTGAAGTCACCGTGGACTTTCCAGCAGCTCGAGTCCGGGCCGAACAGGCCCGGATCACCCTTGGGTGACTCGAAATCGACCCCGCCCAGAGCGAGGCCCGTCAGGCTGAGCACCTGGCTTTCGATATGGCGGCGAACGGTTTCCATTGCTGCGAACAGGCCTCGGGGCAAGGACGGCAGGTCTGTGGGTTTAACCTAGCATCTTTGCCCCTGGGGCCTGAAGCAGGATCAACGATTCAGGCGATTGTCGATCAGCCCTTGCACCACGCTCGGATCGGCCAGCGTGGAGGTGTCGCCGAGGTTCTCCAGCTCGTTGCAGGCGATCTTGCGCAGGATGCGCCGCATGATCTTGCCCGAGCGGGTCTTGGGCAGGCCCGGCGCCCACTGGATCATTTCCGGCTTGGCGAAGCTGCCGATTTCCTTGCTCACCAGCGCCAGCAGTTCCTGCTTGAGCGCGTCGCTGGGCTGGATGCCGTTCATCGGTGTGACGAAGGCATAGATGCCCTGTCCCTTGAGATCATGGGGGTAACCGACCACCGCCGCCTCCGCTACCGAATCGTGCAGCACCAGTGCGCTTTCCACCTCGGCGGTGCCGATGCGGTGGCCGGAGACGTTGATCACGTCATCCACGCGGCCGGTGATCCAGTAGTAGCCGTCCTCGTCGCGGCGCGCGCCGTCGCCGGTGAAGTAGTAGCCGGGGTAGGGCTTGAAGTAGGTATCGATCATCCGCTGGTGGTCGCCATAGACGCTGCGGATCTGGCTCGGCCAGCTGGCCTTGATGGCCAGCACGCCGGAGCCGGGGCCGTCGATTTCCTTGCCCTGCTCATCGAGCAGAACCGGTTGCACACCGAAGAACGGACGGGTCGCCGAACCGGGCTTGAGCGCAGAGGCCCCGGGCAGCGGGCTGATCAGGATGCTGCCGGTTTCGGTCTGCCACCAGGTATCGACGATGGGACAACGCGCGTCGCCGACCACGTGGTAGTACCACTCCCAGGCTTCCGGGTTGATTGGCTCGCCCACCGAGCCGAGCAGGCGCAGGCTGCTGCGCGAAGCCTTCCTGACCGGCTCCTCGCCTTCGCGCATCAGGGCGCGGATGGCGGTGGGGGCGGTGTAGAAGATGTTCACCTGGTGCTTGTCGATCACCTGCCAGAAGCGCGAGGCGTCCGGGTAGTTGGGTACGCCCTCGAACATCAGGGTGGTGGCGCCGTTGGCCAGCGGGCCGTAGACGATGTAGCTGTGGCCGGTAACCCAGCCGACGTCCGCGGTGCACCAGTAGATGTCGCCGTTGTGGTAGTCGAACACGTACTTGTGGGTCATCGCCGCGCCCAGCAGATAGCCACCGGTGGTGTGCAGCACGCCTTTGGGTTTGCCGGTGGAGCCGGATGTGTAGAGGATGAACAGCGGGTCCTCGGCGTCCATCGGTTCCGGCGCGCAGTCTTCGCTGGCGCCGCGCAGGGCCTCGTGGTACCAGATGTCGCGGCCTTCGACCCACGGGATCTCGCCTTGGGTGCGCTCGACCACCACCACGCTGGAGACCTTCGGGCAGTCCTTCAGGGCCTTTTCCACGTTCTGCTTGAGCGGGATGTACTTGCCGCCGCGTACGCCTTCGTCGGCGGTGATCACGACGCGGCAATCGGCATCGAGGATGCGGTCGCGCAGGGCATCGGGGGAGAAGCCACCGAAGACCACCGAGTGGATGGCGCCGATCCGCGCGCAGGCCAGCATCGCGTAGGCGGCCTCGGGAATCATCGGCATGTATATGCACACCCGGTCGCCTTTCTCCACTCCACGGCTCTTGAGCACGTTGGCCAGTCGGCAGACGTGGCTGTGCAGCTTGCGATAGGTGATCTGCGCGGATTCGGCCGGGTTATCGCCTTCCCAGATGATCGCGACCTGTTCGCCACGGGTTTCCAGGTGGCGGTCGATGCAGTTGTAGGTCACGTTGAGCTGGCCACCCTTGAACCAACTGGCCTGGCCGCGGGCGAGGTCGCCATGGTGGACCGAGGTCCAGGGTTTGAACCAGTCGAGGAAGGCCTTGGCCTGTTCGCCCCAGAAGGCTTCCGGGTGGTCCACCGACTGTCGGTACAGGCGCTGGTAGGCGTCGTTGTCGAGGTAGGCACGCTGGCGTACGGCCTCCGGGACGGGGTGAAGGCTGATCTCGTACATGGGGAATCCTTATTGTTGTGTCAGGCGAGATGCCCACAAGGGTGCATCCAAGGCCTGGCGGGTTCAAGGGTTGTCCATGCTGTTTCGACGCGCCTGCCGGGCGGATCGTTCAGGCGAGGCGTATTCGAGCTGGGCGGCGACCAGCTCCCGGGTCGGCTCGCCATAGCGGCTGGCGATGGCGGAGAGGGTCTGCTCCAGGCTGAGGATGGCGTTGCCGGACGACTGCGGCAGTTCCGGCTCGCCTGGCGCCTCGTCAGGCAGGAACAGCAAGCCGCCAGCGCTGGTGACCGGCTGCCGGGCCTTCGCTTTCACCTCGGTGCGGAAGGTGCGCGCCCAGGCATCCACGTTCAGCGCCAGGCCGACTTCGTCGAAACCCGGTTGCAGCACCACGGCGAAGGTGTCGTGGCGCCAGAACGCGAGGTAGTTGCCCACGGCAGTCAGGTAGCCGCTGGCGCCGAGGGTGAAATGCTGGCTGTCGTGCCGCGGCGACCACTCCGACACCCCCAGGTCCTGTGCCAGCTCCATGGCCCTCGCCGTTCCAGCGATGGCTTCCACCAGCGCCAGGGAGGCGGGCAGGGCGGCGGTGACGCCGGCGGTCGTCATGAGATTGCCGTCGACCACGTAGCGGCGGTTCTCCAGCCAGAGCGCATCGGGAAAGTCGGCCTGACGCTGGCCGCGCGAATACCAGTGGCCGGTGGCGCGCCGCTGGTGCAGCAGACCGGCGTGGCCCAGCACCAGCACGCCATCGCAGACGCCGATCACGATCGCGCCCTTCGTTGCCTGCTCGCGGATGAAGCCGACCAGGGCGGGGTCTTCGCTGTCGTGCACGGCCGGCACTACTACGTAGTCCGCCCCTTGGGGAAAACGTTGCCTGAACTCCTCGAGGGTGGCCTGCGGCTGTATTTTCAGCGCCGGCAGCAGTTGTACCGGGCCGGGTTCGGTCGCCAGTGCCTGGACCTCCGCCACGGCGGAGCGGCGCAGCACGCCGAGCGGTACCACATAGTCGGCCAGTTCGGTCATGCGGTTCTGGGCTACCACGGCGATCACCGGCCGCTCTCGGCCGAAACGCGGTTGATACGGCGGTAACGACGCTTCGCCGGCCTCTGTCTGGGCCGTAACGATCAACAGGACGATGAGCAGGAAAGTGTGGGGGCTCATGGCGATCTCCAGGGTGGGGCTTTCAGCTTGCCCGGAGCAAATCTGTCACTTATGACGACAATGGATGAATATCTGCCAATCGCCTCCCTGGAGAGTGTCCCGGATGAATGCTTCTCACCCTGTGCTGTTACTGGTCTTCCCCGACTTCCAGTTGCTGGACGCCACGGGGCCTGCGGACGTGTTCGCCGCGGTGGATGAACACCTTCTGCCGGTCGCGCGACCGGCTTATCGTCTGCAGGCCCTTTCACCTGTCGGCGGGTTGGTGCGCTCCAGTACCGGCCTGGAGCTGGCCACCTTGCCGCTGCCTGAGCCGGCGGAGGCGTCGGGGTGCACGCTGCTGGTCGCCGGCGGTTACGGCGTTCAGTCGGCCATGCAGCAAGGGGAAATCGCCCGCTGGCTGGCCCAGGCGGCGCCCCTGGCCGCACGTTGCGGCTCGGTGTGCACCGGCGCCTTCCTGCTGGCCCAGGCCGGTCTGCTGGACGGCCGTCCGGTGGTGACCCACTGGCGCTACGCCGAGCTGTTGCAGCGGCTGTTTCCTCGCTTGCAGGTGATGCCGGACGCCCTGTTTGTGCGCGACGCGCAGTTCTACAGCTCCGCCGGGGTGACCGCCGGCATGGACCTTTGCCTGAGTCTGGTGGAGGAGGATCACGGTCGCGAGCTGTCGCTGCAGGTTGCGCGAGGATTGGTGATGTATCTGCGCCGTCCCGGCGGACAACGCCAGTTCAGTGCGGAATTGCTGGCCCAGCAGGCTCCGCCGAACGGGCAGATGGAGCAACTGGTGGCATGGCTGCGCAAGAGGCTTGATCAGACGCTGGACGTGGACGCGATGGCCGCGCAGATGGCGATGTCGACGCGCACCCTGCACCGGCATTGCCAGGCGGAGATGGGCATGACGCCTGGCAAGCTGCTGCTGCAGTTGCGTCTGGAAAAGGCCAGCAAATTGCTGGAGGGTGGAGAGTCTTCGCTCAAGCGCGTAGCGCAGAGCACCGGGTTCGGCAGCGAGTACAACCTGCGGCGCGCCTTCGTGCAGGCTCTGGGTGTAACACCCGGGGAATACCGGCAGCGTTTTTGCCGATGAGCAGGGACGGATGCGCGTTGCGCATCCGTCCACTCTGGCCTCAGCCGCGGTGTCGACCGCGGAAGAAGTCGATCAGGCCCTGGGTGGAGGCGTCCTCGGCGGCACTTTCCTCGCTGCCCACCAGGCGGCCGTAGATCGCCTTGCCCAGTTCCTTGCCCAATTCCACGCCCCACTGGTCGAAGGCGTTGATGCCCCAGAGGATGCTCTGCACGTAGACCTTGTGCTCGTACATGGCAATCAGCGCGCCCAGGCGGCGGGCACTGATGCGCTCCATCACCAGGGTGTTGCTCGGGCGGTTGCCCGGGATCACCTTGTGCGGTGCCAGGCGCTGCACTTCCGCTTCGTCCAGCCCCTTGGCGCGCAGCTCGGCCTCGGCTTCGGCGCGGCTCTTGCCGGTCATCAGGGCCTGGCTCTGCGACAGGCAGTTGGCGTACAGCCACTGGTGATGGTCGGCCACCGGATTGTAGCTGGACACCGGGACGATGAAGTCCGCCGGGATCAGGTGGGTGCCCTGGTGCAGCAGTTGATGGTAGGCGTGCTGGCCGTTGCAGCCCACGCCGCCCCAGATCACCGGGCCGGTGCCGGCAGAGACCGGGGTGCCGTCCTGGCGCACGCTCTTGCCGTTGGACTCCATGTCCAGCTGCTGCAGGTGGTCGGTGATGTTCCGCAGGTAGTAGTCGTAGGGCAGGATCGCGTGACTGCGGGCGCCCCAGAAGTCGCCGTACCAGACGCCGAGAAGGCCCAGCAGCACCGGGATGTTCTTCTCGAAAGGCGCGGTGAGGAAGTGCTGGTCCATGTTGTAGGCACCGGACAGCAGTTCCTTGAAGTTGTTGATCCCCACCGACATGGCGATCGGCAGGCCGATGGCCGACCACAACGAGTAGCGGCCGCCGACCCAGTCCCACATCGGGAAGATGTTCTCGGCGCGAATGCCGAAGGCCGTCGCCGCTTCCTTGTTGCTGGAAACCGCGATGAAGTGGCGATACAGCTCCGCCTCGCTGCCACCCTGGGCCAGGTACCAGGCGCGGGCGGCCTGGGCGTTCTTCAGGGTCTCCAGGGTGCCGAAGGACTTCGACGAGACGATGAACAGGGTGGTCTCGGCGTTGAGCCTGGCGGTCATCTCACGGAACTCACTGCCGTCGATGTTCGCCAGGTAATGGCAGCGCACGCCTTTCTGGGCGAACGGCAGCAGCGCCTCGGACACCAACTGTGGGCCGAGGAAGGAGCCGCCGATGCCAATGTTCACCACGTCGGTGATCGGCTTTTCGGTGTAACCGCGCCACAGGCCGTTGTGCACGGCGGCAACCAGCTCGGTCATCTGGTGCAGTACGCGGTGCACCTCGGGCATCACGTCCTTGCCGTCCACCAGCACCTTGTCGCCGATGGGGCGGCGCAGCGCAGTGTGCAGCACCGGGCGGCGCTCGGAGGCGTTGATCACGTCGCCACGGAACATCGACTGGATGGCCTCGCCCAGCCTGGCCTCTTCCGCGAGCTTGACCAGCAGCTCGAGGGTGTCCTGGCGGATCAGGTTCTTCGAGAAGTCGAGGAACAGGCCGCAGGCACTGAGGGAGAAGCGCTTGAAGCGCTCGGGGTCCTGGGCGAATGCCTCGCGCATGGTGAAACTCTGCAGGTCCTGACGGTGGGCGGCCAATGCCTGCCAGCTCGCCAGTCGGGTGGCATCCAGCGGAGTGAGGTGGTGTTCCATGACGTACCTTCGGGGTGTGACGTGCGGGTTTTGAACCTGTGCTCTCGACCTAGAAAGAAGCCCGGAGGTTCCGGGCTTTTTCTGGGTCAGGCGAGCTGAACCGGGATGGCGTTGCTGGTGTGGCTGAGTTCGTTGCCGGGCGCCATGTACAGCATGCGCGGCTTGTAGCCTTCCAGCTCGGCGTCGCTGAACTGAGCGTACGCGCAGATGATCACCCGGTCACCCACCTTGGCCTTGTGGGCGGCGGCGCCGTTGACCGAAATCATTCGCGAGCCTTCCTCGCCACGGATAGCGTAGGTGGTGAAGCGTTCGCCGTTGTCGACGTTGTAGATCTGGATCTGTTCGTATTCGCGGATACCCGCGAGATCGAGCCATTCGCCATCGATGGCGCAGGAGCCTTCGTAATCGAGCACGGCGTGGGTCACTTCGGCGCGGTGCAGTTTGGCTTTGAGCATGATGCTCTGCATGACGTGGCTCCTCTTTTTCTGGATACGGGAGTGCGGTGCGAGTATGCCCGAGCACCGGAGACCCCTCAAGGTCGCGGCTGGCGCGGCCTTGAGGCGAAATTCCGGTAGTCGTGCGGGGATTCAGTCGATGTGGAAGGCGAGATTGTCGATCAGGCGAGTGGTACCGAGGAAGGCGGCCACGAGGATCACCAGCTGACGATCTTCTGCCGTTGCCGGCCGCAGCCCAACCGACTCGCGGATTTCCAGGTAATCGATGCGCAGGCCGGCCTGTTCGATCTGCTGGCGCCCTTCGGCGAGCAGCGTGGCGTAATCGCGTGAGCCGCCACGGACCTGCTCGGCGAGCTGTTTCAGGGTGCGGTAGAGCACCGGCGCAGTAGCGCGTTGCTCGTCGTTCAGGTAGCCATTGCGCGAGGACAGCGCCAGGCCGTCTTCGGCGCGCACGGTCGGTTCGCCGAAGATCTGCACCGGCAGGTTGAGGTCGCGTACCAGCTTGCGGATCACCGCCAGTTGCTGGAAGTCCTTCTCACCGAACAGCGCCATGTCCGGCTGGACCATGTTGAACAGCTTGCACACCACGGTGGCGACGCCATCGAAGTGGCCGGGACGGCTACCGCCGCACAGGCCTTCGGAGACGCCGGTCACGTGCAGGCGGGTCTGGCCGTCCATGCCGTCGGGGTACATCTCCTCGACGGTCGGTGCGAACAGCAGGTGGCAGCCGGCATTGAGCAGCTTCTCCTGGTCCGCGGCAAGGGTGCGCGGGTACTTGTCCAGGTCTTCGCTGGGGCCGAACTGCAGCGGGTTGACGAAGATGCTGGCGACGACGAAGTCGGCGCGCTGGCTGGCCTTGGTCACCAGCGCGGCGTGGCCGGCGTGGAGGTTGCCCATGGTCGGGACCAGCGCGATGCGCTTGCCTTCACTGCGGGCGCGGGCCACCGCGGCACGCAACTCGCGGACTGTCTTTACCGTGTTCATGAGGCGAATCCGTGCTCCGGGCCGGGGAAGGAGCCGTCTTTCACGGCCTTGACGTAGGCGACCATGGCCGAAGCGATATCCGGCTGGCCCTCCATGAAGTTCTTCACGAACTTCGGCGCGCGACCGGTCAGCGACAGGCCGAGCATGTCGTGCATCACCAGGACCTGGCCGTCGGTGCCGGCGCCGGCGCCGATGCCGATCACCGGGATTTTCACCGCTTCGCTGATTTCCTGGGCCAGCGCCGACGGAACGCACTCCAGCAGCAGCATGGCGGCGCCGGCCTGTTCCAGGGCGATGGCGTCGGCGCGCAGCTGACGGGCCTGGTTTTCCTGGCGGCCCTGGACCTTGAAGCCGCCGAACAGGTTGACCGACTGCGGGGTCAGGCCCAGGTGCGCGCACACCGGGATACCGAGCTGCGCCAGGCGCACGATCGGCTCGGCGAGCCAGGCGCCGCCTTCCAGCTTGACCATGTGGGCGCCGGCCTGCATGACCGTTACCGAGTCGCGCAGCAGACGGTCCAGGGAGGTACCCGATTCGAACGGCAGGTCGGTGAGGATCAGCGAACCCTTGTTGCCGCGCTTCACGGCGGCGGTGTGGTAGGCCATGTCCTGGATGGTGACCGGGAGCGTGCTGTCGTGTCCTTGCAGCACCATGCCCAGGGAGTCACCGATCAGCAGCACGTCGGCGCCGGCCTGGCTGGCAACATGCGCGAACGTGGCGTCGTAGGCGGTCAGCATTGCGATCTTCTCGCCGCTTTGCTTGAGACCTTGCAGGGTGGTCAGGGTGACATCAGGCATGAAAGTGTCCTCAGTTCTGCGCCGGGCAGGGGCAAACGGGCACCTATAGTCCGGATGGGGCGGACCGAAGTCAATTGCGGGTGTTACCGGACTGTTACGGCGTTACTGCCACTACGCCCCACATGGGGCGCAGGATGCCTCAGGACAGCCGCTCCAGGCCGGAGAACGGACAGGCGGCCAACAGGTCCGGCAGCGTCTGGCCGTTGGGCAGTAGCAGCTGCGGGGCGAGGTCCGCCAGCGGGTAGAGCACGAAGGCACGGGCGTGCATGTGGTAGTGCGGGACACGCAGGCGCGGTTCGTCGATCAGGCGGTCGCCGAACAGCAGGATGTCCAGGTCCAGTGTTCGCGGCCCCCAGCGTTCGTCCTTGCGCACCCGGCCCTGTTCCAGTTCGATGGCTTGCAGGGCGTCGAGCAGCGCCAGCGGTTCCAGTTCGGTGTCCAGCGCCGCCACGGCATTGACGTAGCGCGGCTGATCCGGCGGACCCAGCGGGTCGCTCGCATAGAGGGGGGAGACCCCCGCCAGCGTGGTCGCCGGCAGTTGCTGAAGGGCCTTCAGCGCCGCCTCGAGTTGCTGGCGCGGCTCGGCGAGGTTGCTGCCGAGTCCGAGGTAGACACGCTCGCTCATTCGTTACCGGCGCCTTCACCGCTGTTACGCGGACCCCGACGACGGCGGTTGGCACCGCCACGACGACGCTTGCGCGGCGCGCCGCTGCTTTCTTCCTGGCTGGAGAGGTTGCGGATCATGCCGCGACGCTCGCCATCGCTGGCTTCCTGGTAGTCGGTCCACCAGTCGCCCAGGCCGCCGGTTTCCTCGCCGGCGCTCTCGCGCAGCAGGAGGAAGTCGTAGCCGGCGCGGAAGCGCGGGTTTTCCAGCAGCAGGTCGGCTTTCTTGCCCTGGCGGCGCGGCAGGCGTTCCTGCATGTCCCAGATCTCGCGGATCGGGATGGTGAAGCGCTTGGGCACCGCCGTGCGCTTGCACTGCTCGATGATCAGCTCGTGGGCGGCTTCCTGCATCGCCGGGATCGGCGGCATGCCGCGCTCCTGCAGCTTCAGCGCGCGAGCGGGCAGGGCGGGCCAGAGTAGGGCGGCGAACAGGAAGGCCGGCGTAACCGGCTTGCCCATGCGGATGCGTTCGTCGGTGTTGGCCAGGGCCTGGCGCATCAGTTTGCCGGCGTATTCGGGGTCTGCTTTCAGCGCCTTGGCGCTGGCCGGGAACAGCGGTGCGAACAGGTCGTACTCGGTGAGCAGCTCGAAGGTGCGTTCGGCTTTGCCGCTGAGGAACAGCTTGAGCACTTCGTCGAACAGGCGCGCCGAAGGGATTTCGTTGAGCAGGTGCGCCAGGCGGCGGATCGGCGCGGCGCTGTGCTTCTCGATCTCGAAGTCCAGCTTGGCGGCGAAGCGTACGGCACGCAGCATGCGTACCGGGTCTTCCAGGTAACGCTGCTCCGGGTCGCCGATCAGGCGCACCAGGCGGTTGCGGATGTCATGCACGCCGTGGGCGTAGTCGAGGATGCGCTCACCGGTGACGTCGAAATATAGGGCGTTGATGGTGAAGTCGCGGCGCTGCGCATCATCTTCCAGCGTGCCGTAGACGTTGTCGCGCAGGATGCGACCGGCTTCGTTGCGCGAGGCGTGGGCGCTGTCGGCATCGTCATCGGTCTGCGGATGGTTGGCGCGGAAGGTGGCGACCTCGATGATCTCGCGGCCGAAGTGGACATGGACCAGCTTGAAGCGGCGGCCGATCACCCGTGCGTTGCGGAATTCCGCGCGAACTTGCTCGGGGGTTGCGCTGGTGGCGACGTCGAAGTCCTTCGGCGCAATGCCCAGCAGCGGGTCGCGTACGCCGCCGCCGACGATGTAGGCCTGGTAGCCGGCCTTGGTCAGGCGCTCCACGACATTCACCGCGTTCCTGCTGAACTGATCCCGCCGCAGCGAATGCTGATGGTTGCCAATGACTTCCGGGGTAGTGCGGACGGCGCGCGGACGGCGCAGTGGGGATCGGATGGACTGGATCAGCTTTTTCAGCATGTGTGCACTATCGGGGAATGAATGTAGGGGTAGCCAGCGCAGAACCCTGTAGCCTGGGGCTTTCGAGGGGATGTCTGCTGCCTGGAAACAAATGGCAGCAATTCCGGTGCCGTCTGCGCCGCGGCGATTCTAGCATCGTGGGGTGGGATGATGAAGAAAAGAGGAAAAAAGGACTTGCGGGGAGGAGGGGAGAGGGTGTAGCAAAAGCTACTGGGGGAGCCGAGGCTCCCCCCCAAATAGGTGCGTGCTTTGTTTTTATTATGATGCCGGGCTTGTTGTTTTTGTTTGTTGACCCGTCCCTCGAAGCCAGTTGCTTCGGGGATGCTCCCCATGAGGGGATCCAATAGCAAACGGATTGCTTTGGTCGCTGAGTAAGCGATGATCTTGCGATCCAACCAGTCCTCGTGCTGCCTTCAAGCAGTTTTATTCTTCTCTGACTGGTTGCGGGACTGATCCCGACGGCTACTCTTCTCCAAAAGAATCAGTTAGCTGCGCCTCCGCGATTTTGTTTTTGTTGTGCTGGAGTCGTTTCGTCTTGTTCTTATTTTGAGTTGTCGTGCTTGTTATTGTTGTTGTGCCAATAACAAAGCAGATGCCGTGCCAACTTTTGCAAATCCTTATTTTTCAATGGTTTGCGAGGATTCATCGCTGAGGGGCAGGCACAAAAAAGCCGGGTTTTCGTTACCGATGAACCCGGCTTTTGTTACGGAGCATGTCCCCGGTAACAGTGTGGGGACCTGTTACGAGTCCGCCGAAGCACCCGATTTGCGGCGCGGGATGCCCAGGCGCTGGCGGCGTTCCCACAGGCATTTGCGGCTGATACCCAGCTTGCGGGCCAGCTCGGTTTCGGTCATGTGATCCTGGTGCTCGAGGACGAAGTGCTGGAAGTAGTCTTCCAGCGACAGGTCCTCGGTGGGCTCGTGGTTGCTGGCGCTGCCGTTGCTCGGACGGGCGTCGAGCTCTTCCGCGAAGTCGTCTTCCAGATCGTCCAGCTCGATGTCGATGCCCAGCAGGTCGGCCGGAATCTCCTGGCCTTCGCTGAGGATCACCGCGCGCTCGATGGCATTCTCCAGCTCGCGCACGTTACCCGGCCACGGGTAGTGGCGGATGGCCTGTTCGGCTTCGTGGGAGAAGCTCAGCACCGGGCGCCCCATCTGGGAGCACTGGCGCGCCAGGAAGGCGCGTGCGATCTCCATGACGTCCGCGCCGCGCTCGCGCAGGGGGGGCAGTTTCAGCGAGATGACGTGCAGGCGGTAATAAAGGTCTTCGCGGAACTGGCCGGTCTTGGCGAGCATCTTCAGGTCGCGGTGGGTGGCGGCGATCAGGCGCACGTCGACCTTCTGCGACTGCACCGAACCCACGCGGCGGATTTCGCCTTCCTGCAGCACACGCAGCAGGCGCGCCTGGGCTTCCAGCGGCAGTTCGCCGATCTCGTCGAGGAACAGGGTGCCACCGTCGGCGGCTTCCACCAGGCCGGCACGGCCGGCGCTGGCGCCGGTGAACGCGCCCTTCTCGTGGCCGAACAGTTCGGATTCGATCAGGGTTTCCGGGATCGCCGCGCAGTTCACCGAAATCAGCGGTGCCTTGGTGCGCTTGGACAGGTTGTGCAGGGCGCGGGCGACCAGTTCCTTGCCGGTACCGGACTCGCCCTGGATCAGTACGTTGGAATCGGTGGGAGCGACCTTGCGAATCTTGGTGTACAGCTCCTGCATCGGCGGGCAGGAGCCGATGATGCCGATTTCGCCGTCCGCCGGGGCGGTGTTACCGCTGCTACGCTCGGCCGCCTTGGCGTTACCGCGGGCTTCGGCCGGGGCGTTACGGGCTTCCTGGCGATCCTTGAGGATGCGCGCCACGGCCTGGAGCATTTCGTCGTGGTCGAAAGGCTTGGCGATGTAGTCCACCGCGCCCATCTTCATCGAGTCCACTGCCGAACGCAGGCTGGCGTAGCTGGTCATGATCAGCACCGGGGTGCCCTGGGCCAGCTTGATCAGTTCGGTGCCGGGTGCGCCGGGCAGGCGCAGGTCGCTGACGATCATGTCGAAGGTCGGGATGCTGTAACGCTCCTGGGCCTCCTGCACCGAGCCAGCTTCGCTGACCTGGTACTGGTTCCGCTCGAGCAGCCGTCGCAGGGCGGAACGGATGATGGTTTCGTCTTCGACGATGAGGATATGTGCCATGTATTCAGCTCTCTCGACGTGCTCGTTTACTGCTCGGCCGTCGGGCCAGGATGCCGCGGCAAAGTGACGCTGATGCGGGTGCCGCATTCGCGTTCGGGGTCAGCCGGGCTGTCTATGGTGATTTGCCCATAATGCTCTTCCACGATCGAATAGACCAGTGCGAGGCCCAGGCCGGTCCCCTTGCCAGGGTCCTTGGTCGTGAAGAAGGGCTCGAACAGGCGCTCGATGATCGATTTGGGAATCCCGCTGCCTTCGTCCTCGACGATCAGGTCGACGGTTTGTTCCTGGGCCTCGGTGCGTACGCGGATCGCGCCGTTGGGCGGCGAGGCGTCACGGGCGTTGGAGAGCAGGTTGATCAGCACCTGGGCCAGGCGCTGGGAATCGCCTTCGACCCAGTGCGCCGGATCGCACAGGTTGAAGAACTGCACGTCGACGCTGCGCTTGTTCAGCGACAGCAGGCCGATGGCTTCCTGGGCGACGTCGGCCAGGCACACCGGCTCGGCCGCCACCTGCTTGCCGCCGGCATGGGCGAAGCTCATCAGCGACTGCACGATGCGCGACACACGCTTGGTCTGTTCGAGGATCTGCCCGCTGATTTCGGTCAGCTCGCTGTCGCCCTCGCGCTCTTCGCGCAGGTTCTGCGCGAGGCAGGCGATGCCGGTGATCGGGTTGCCGATCTCGTGGGCGACGCCGGCGGCCAGGCGGCCGATGGAGGCCAGGCGCTCGGAGTGGATCAGCTTGTCTTCCAGGGACTGGGTCTCGGTGAGGTCCTCCACCAGCAGCACCAGGCCACTGTTGCCGGGTGCGAGGGGTTCCTCGATCGCCGCCTTGTGCAGGTTCAGCCAGCGGGTCTGGCCCTCGATGGCCAACCGCTGCTTGTGCAGGTGTTCGTCCGGCGCTTCGATGAAGCCTTCCAGAAGCCCCTTCCAGGGATCGGGCAGGGCGGCGAGGCGCGAGCCGACCACGCGTTGCGCGCTGACCCCGGTGAGGTCTTCGATGGCGCGGTTCCACATGAGGATTTCCTGGTCCTTGGCCAGCGAGCACACGCCCATCGGCAGATCCTGCAGGGTCTGGCGATGGTAGCGGCGCAGGGTGTCGAGCTCGGCGGCCAGGCCGGTGAGTCGGGAGTGGTAGTCCTCCAGGCGGCTCTCGATGAAGTGGATGTCCTCGGTGACGTAGCTTTCGCTGCTGGCTTTATAGGGCAGGAAGGTTTCCACCATGTCCTGGGCCACGCTCGGGCCCATCAGGCCGGAGAGGTTGGCCTCGATGCGGTCGCGCAGGCGGCGCAGGGCATAGGGACGGCGTTCGTCGAAGGGCAGGTGCAGGTCGCGCAGGGCCTGCTCTACCTCGCGCTGGGCGGTCTTGGCGCCCAGCGGCTTGGACAGCTGGCTGGCGAACTCCTGCGGAGAGACGGCGATCAGCTCGCGACGTTGCGGGCGGCGGACATTGTCCACGGCGCAGGCTTCGGCGGCGCCTTTTTCCTCGTCGCTGGCCTCGGTGAACAGCGAGACCAGGGTGAATACCAGCACGTTGGCGGCCAGCGAGGCCAGCGCCGCGAGGTGCCAGGTAGTGTCGTCGAGCACGTAGAGCGAATCGAACAGCGGTACGTAGATGCTCTGCAGGTTCGCCATCAGCGGAGTGAGCATGGTCATGCCCCACACCAGCATGCCGGCCACCAGGCCGGCGATGAAGCCGCGGCGATTGGCGGTCGGCCAGTAGAGCACGGCCAGTGCGCCGGGGAGGAACTGCAGGGTGGCGACGAAGGAAACAATGCCCAGGTTCGACAGGTCCTGTTCGGCGCCCAGCAGCAGATAGAAGGCATAGCCGGCCATGATGATCGCGGCGATCAGTGCGCGGCGGGTCCACTTCAGCCAGCGATAGATGTTGCCTTCGGCCGGCGGCTGGTAGAGCGGTAGCACCAGGTGGTTGAGCACCATGCCCGAGAGCGCCAGGGTCATCACGATGATCAGGCCGCTGGCGGCGGAGATGCCGCCGATGAAGGCGGTGAGCGCCAGGGCCGGGCTGTCCATCGAGATGCCGAGGCCCAGGGTGAAGTACTCCGGGTTGGTCGAGGCGCCCAGGTGCAGGCCGGCCCAGAGGATCGGCGGCACCGCCAGGCTCATCGGCAGCAGGAACAGCGGCAGCCCCCAGCTGGCGCTGAGCAGCGCGCGCGGGTTGAGGTTCTCGGTGAAGGTCATGTGGAACATGTGCGGCATCACGATGGCCGAGGCGAAGAACACCAGCAGCAGCGTGCGCCACGGCCCTTCGGCCAGCGGCGTGTGCAGGGTGCTCAGGGCTTCCTGGTTCTGCAGCAGCCAGACTTCCAGTCCATCCGGCCCGCCGAACACGCCATAGAGCGCGAACAGACCGATGGCGCCCAGCGCCACCAGCTTGACCAGCGACTCGAAGGCGATCGCCATCACCAGCCCTTCGTGGCGCTCGCGGGTGGCGATATGGCGCGCGCCGAAGAGGATGGCGAACAGGGTGATCAGTGCGCAGAACGCCAGTGCCGCGCGGTTGGGCTCGGACTCGCGGGTGAGGATGCTGATCGAGTCGGTCACCGCCTGGATCTGCAACGCCAGCATCGGCAGCACGCCGATCAACATGAACACCGTGGTCAGCGCGCCGGCCCAGGTGCTGCGGAAGCGGAAGGCGAACAGGTCGGCCAGCGAGGACAACTGGTAGGCGCGGGTGATGCGCAGGATCGGGTAGAGCAGTACCGGCGCCAGCAGGAAGGCGCCGGAGACGCCCAGGTAGATCGCCAGGAAGCCGTAGCCGTACTGGTAGGCGAGACCGACCGTGCCATAGAAGGCCCAGGCGCTGGCGTACACGCCCAGCGACAGGGTGTAGATCAATGGATGGCGCACCAGCCAGCGGGGCACGAAGCCGCGCTCGGTGATCCAGGCGACACCGAAGAGAACCATCAGGTAGGAGGCGCTGATCAGGATCAGCTGGGTGAGGCTAAAGCTCGTCAGCATCGCGCTGGCTCTGCAGGATGAAGGTGACGACGATCAGGATCAGCCACAGCAGGTAGGGGCGGTACCAGGCGCCGTGGGGTTCGATCCACCAGTCCATGATGGCCGGTGAGAACAGGTAGATGCCCACGACCAGGAGCAACACCAGTCGATAGATGTACATGTCGTCTCTCTCGTTGTTCGGCGGGCAGGCTACCTGTGCGCACAGTCGCCGGCAAGCCGGCCGCCACTGGGGACAGGTACAAGTCTAGAGCCGCGCGTCTTCCAGCGTCAGGCTGCGGGGGATGGCGGTCGCGTCCCAGTTCGCGATACCCCAGGCGAGCACGTCGCGTGGCGTGGCCTGCAGCAGCTCGGCGGGCGGGTTCTGGCCCAGCGCTTTCAGGGCGCGCACCAGCAGCGGAGCGGCCTGGTCGGCTTCCAGCGGCGGCGAGCGGTAGGACTTGCCCAGCTTGTGGCCATCGGGCTGGATGATCAGCGGCACGTGCAGGTAGCGCGGCGCGGCGATGCCGAGCAGCTCCTGCAGGTAGAGCTGCCGCGGGGTGTTGTCCAGCAAGTCGGCGCCGCGAACGATATCGGTCACGCCTTGCCAGGCATCGTCCAGCACCACGGCCAGCTGGTAGGCGAACAGCCCGTCGCGGCGACGGATGACGAAGTCGCCCACTTCGCGGCCCAGGTGCTGGTGGAACTCGCCCTGCAGGCGGTCGGTGAAGCGGTATTCCAGCTCCGGTACGCGGATGCGAATGGCGACGTCGCCGTGCCAGTCATGCTGGGCGTCGCGGCAGGTGCCGGGGTAGATGCCGTGGGTGCCCTCGAGCTGCTTGCGCGAGCAGGTACAGGCGTAGGCCAGGCCACTGCGCAGCCATTGTTCGACCTGGGCGGCGTAGGCGCCGTGGCGGTCGCTCTGGCATTCCACCGGGCCGTCCCATTCGAAGCCGTAGCGCTCGAGGGTTTCCAGGATCGCCGCCTGGGCGCCGGGCATCTCCCGCGGCGGGTCGAGGTCTTCCATGCGCACCAGCCACTTGCCGCCTACTGCGCGCGCGTCCAGGTAGGACGCGACGGCGGCCACCAGCGAACCGAAGTGCAGGTAGCCGCTGGGCGTGGGGGCGAAGCGTCCGACGTAGCGGGAGGCGGGCATGGACAGTCTCTGGAACAGGAAAGGCACAAACGAAACGGGGCGCCGCAGCGCCCCGTTCGGGATCAACCGGGCTCAGGAGCCCAGCTGCTTTTCCTTGATTTCCGCCAGGGTCTTGCAGTCGATGCACAGGGTGGCGGTGGGGCGGGCTTCCAGACGGCGGATGCCGATCTCGACGCCGCAGGAATCGCACCAGCCGTAATCGTTGTCTTCGATCAGCTGCAGGGTCTCGTCGATCTTCTTGATCAGCTTGCGCTCGCGGTCGCGGGCGCGCAGCTCGAGGCTGAACTCCTCTTCCTGGCTGGCACGGTCGGCCGGGTCCGGGAAGTTCGCCGCTTCGTCCTGCATGTGGTGCACGGTGCGGTCCACTTCTTCCATCAGCTCAACTTTCCATTTGTTGAGGATGGAGGTGAAGTGCGCGCGCATGCGATCGCTCATGTACTCCTCGCCCTTGGTTTCCTGGTAGGGCTCGAAGCCACGAATCAGTTGGCTGCTCTGTTGTTTTGCTTTGGTGGGCATGGATGACCGCCTCTCACTCTCGCTAATCCTCTCGCGGATGGTCCTTCTCCGGCACTGCCGGCCCCGCGCTCGCAAGCGGGCGAACTTACCAGAACGATTCCCGGGACGCTACTCCCGGTTGTCGAGCCTGCCGTCTCCCGCACATGACCTGGCGACCTGGTCGCCGATTCGATGGACACCGCTATCGAAATTTTTGCAAACACTTGCACGATCGCCTGTTTTTCATGAACGAAACGCGCATTTTCAACGAGCAATAACCGGGCTTCGATGGCGCCCCTGTGTCACTCGGTGGCCTGTTAGAATCCCCACCTTGTCGTAAAGTTCGGAAAACCTATGGCTACTCCCTACAGTGCACGCAGCCGCGCCATCGAGCCCTTCCACGTCATGGCGCTGCTGGCGCGCGCCAACGAGTTGCAGGCCGCGGGCCATGACGTCATTCACCTGGAAATCGGCGAGCCGGATTTCACCACCGCCGCGCCGATCATCGCCGCAGGCCAGGCTGCGCTGGCCGCCGGGCATACCCGCTACACCGCCGCCCGAGGCATACCGGCGCTGCGCGAGGCCATCGCCGGCTTCTACGCCGAGCGTTATCGCCTGTCGATCGACCCGCAACGCATCCTCATCACGCCCGGCGGCTCCGGTGCGCTGCTGCTCGCCAGCAGCCTGCTGGTGGACCCGGGCAAGCACTGGCTGCTGGCCGATCCGGGCTATCCGTGCAATCGCCACTTCCTGCGCCTGGTCGAAGGTGCCGCGCAGCTGGTGCCGGTGGGGCCGGAGAGCCGCTACCAGCTCACGCCCGATCTCATCGAGCGGCACTGGGATCATGACAGTGTAGGCGCTCTGGCGGCATCGCCAGCGAATCCTACGGGCACGGTGTTGCACCGGGATGAACTGGCCGCGCTGTCCGCCGCGCTGAAGGCGCGTGGCGGCCATCTGGTGGTCGACGAGATCTACCACGGCCTGACCTATGGCATGGACGCCTCCAGTGTGCTGGAAGTGGATAACGATGCCTTCGTACTCAACAGCTTCTCCAAGTATTTCGGCATGACCGGCTGGCGCCTGGGCTGGCTGGTGGCACCGCTCGATGCGGTCGGTGAGCTGGAGAAACTGGCGCAGAACCTCTACATCAGCGCGCCGAGCATGGCCCAGCATGCCGCACTGGCCTGCTTCGAGCCGGATACCCTGGCGATCTTCGAGGAACGCCGCGCCGAGTTCGCCCGTCGCCGCGACTACCTTCTGCCGGCACTGCGGGAGCTGGGCTTCAGCATCGTGGTGGAGCCGGAGGGTGCCTTCTATCTGTACGCGGACATCAGCGCCTTCGGCGGCGATGCCTATGCGTTCTGCCAGCACTTCATCGAGACCGAACACGTCGCCTTCACCCCGGGGGTGGACTTCGGCCGCTACCAGGCCTCGCACCATGTGCGCTTCGCTTATACCCAGAGCGTCGAGCGCCTGCAGCAGGCGGTGGAGCGCATCGCCCGTGGCCTGAAGAGCTGGCGTCCCTGATGCATTTCGAACCGGCGCTGGAGGAGGCGCGCCTGATCAAGCGCTACAAGCGCTTTCTGGCGGACATCGAGACCGCCGGTGGCGAGCGTCTGACCATCCACTGCCCGAACACGGGCTCGATGCTCAATTGCATGAGCGAAGGTTGCCGGGTCTGGTTCAGTCGCTCCAATGATCCCAAGCGCAAGCTGCCGGGTACCTGGGAACTGGTGGAAACCCCGCAGGGTCGCCTGGCCTGCGTGAACACCGGGCGCGCCAACCGGCTGGTGGAGGAAGCGCTGCTGGCCGGGGGCGTGACGGAACTGGCGGGCTTCGAGGAGCTTCGCCGCGAGGTGGCCTATGGGCAGGAGAACAGTCGCGCCGATTTCCGCCTGATGTTTGCCGGCAAGCCGGTGTACGTCGAAGTGAAGAGCGTGACCCTGGGCTTCGACGACACCAGGGTCGCCGCTTTTCCCGATGCCGTGACCCTGCGTGGCGCCAAGCACCTGCGCGAGCTGGCGGCGCTGGCCCGCGAAGGCATGCGGGCCGTGCTGCTGTATGCGGTGAACCTCTCGGACATCGATGCGGTGCGCCCGGCGGCGGAGATCGACGCCGCCTATGCCGCGGCGTTGGCGGAGGCGCACAACGCCGGGGTGGAAGTGCTGGCTTATGGCGCGCAGATCGATACGCAGGAAATCCGTCTTGGTCAGCCGTTGAAGGTGTTGTTGTAGTCCGGATTCCGCTGCGAGGATCCTTCGCGAGCAAGCTCGCTCCTCCAGGTCTGCGTCGCGCTGCTCTTCGTAGGAGCGAGATTGCTCGCGAACCGCCCCAGGTACAGTTCCCAACCTAGTCCTCTTCCTGCTCATCCAGCCAGACTCCCTGCTCATCTTCCCGGCAGGGCAGGGCCTCCAATCCATCTCCCAGGCACGGTCCCTGGATGCACTCCCCGGTTTCGATCAGGAACAAGGCCCCATGGTGGCCGCACTGCAACAGGCGGCCACTGCCATCGAGAAAGTTCTCCGCGTCATAGCCCAGCGGGATTTCCCGGTGGGGGCAGCGGTTGCGGTAGGCGTAAAGGCGGCCTTGGCGGCGCACCACGAAAAGGTTCAGGCCGCCGGCCTTGAAGCCCCGGCTCTGGCCTTCGGCCAGTTCGTGCGGGGCGCAGAGCAGGATCATCGGGTTCTCCATTCGGGGCGGGCATTATCCGCGCGTGGAGGGCTGGATCGGAAGAGGGTGCACATCCTTGTGCTGAAGAGGGGCCGGCTGGCCGTCACAAAGCGGCCGGGCTGGGTGCGGAGATCCGGGGCGGGCTGTTCTTGAATGGCGCGCCAGGGGATCTTCATCCAGCCGTTCAGGTCCGGCGGTCGTGATCGCCAGGCGAGTACGGGAAATTTCGGTTTCGTCGATGGGGTGCCGGGGGCGACAACGGTTAGAACGGGGTTCGGCGAAGTATTTGCGGGGGAGCATCATACGCTAGGCTGGGCACACCATGGGTTGAGGCTGCTGTGTGCTGAGTAGCGGCAGACCGAAGACGGGCTGGGTGGAAGCGCGACGCAGACCATAATCGCAGATGGGCATAAATGCAAATTGTTATCAATAACTAGACTTGTTGCGGCGCTTCCGGTCTGCGGCCCGGGGCCGCGCATACCGGCTGGATTGGCCAGTCTCTCCCGGGCCTTTTATCCTTCCGCGCAGGCCCTGAACTCGGAAAGTCGTCCTTGACTCGGATCGTTGCTGCTCGACCGCTGTTCCTGCTCCTTGGTTTTCTTCTACTGCTGGTGGTCTGGTTGTCGCTGGCCCTTGGGCCGGTGAGCCTGCCGTTGGGCGACACCCTGCGGGCACTGGCGCGCCTGATCGGCTTGCCGGTATCCGCCGACGCCCTGGGGCAGGCCGAGCTGATCGTGGGCCAGATCCGCCTGCCGCGCACCCTGCTGGGCATCGCCACCGGCGGCGTGCTGGCGCTGGCTGGCGTGGCGATGCAGGGGTTGTTCCGCAATCCGTTGGCCGACCCCGGCCTGATCGGCGTTTCCAGCGGCGCGGCCCTGGGGGCGGCGATCGCCATCGTCTTCGGTGCCTCCATCGGCGGGCTGCCGGAAGCACTAGCACCTTATCTGCTGTCCGCCTGCGCCTTCGCCGGAGGCCTGCTGGTGACAGCGCTGGTCTATCGCCTGGGCCGGCACAACGGGCAGACCAGCGTGGCCACCATGTTGCTGGCGGGTATTGCGCTCACGGCGCTGGCCGGGGCGCTGATCGGGCTGTTCACCTACCTGGCCGACGACGCCACCCTGCGTACCCTGACCTTCTGGAACCTGGGCAGCCTGAACGGCGCCAGCTATCCCCGGTTGTGGCCGTTGCTGCTGATCACTTTGCTGGTGGCCTGCTGGTTGCCGCGCCGGGTGGATGCGCTGAATGCGCTGCTGCTGGGCGAGTCCGAAGCGCGTCATCTGGGTTTCGACGTCGAACGCCTGAAGGTCGAGCTGATCCTGTGCACCGCGCTGGGCGTCGGCGCGGCGGTGGCGGCGGCCGGCATGATCGGCTTCATCGGCCTGGTGGTGCCGCATCTGCTGCGCCTGATCGTCGGCCCCGATCACCGGATACTGCTACCGGCGTCCATGTTCGGCGGCGCCATCCTGCTGCTGCTCGCCGACCTTGTGGCACGGCTGGCGCTGGCGCCGGCGGAACTGCCGATCGGCATCGTCACCGCGCTGATCGGCGCGCCGTTCTTCCTCTACCTGCTGATACGGGGGCGCTCCTGATGCTGACGGCGGAGAACCTGCTGGTGAAGCGCGGCGCGCAGACGGTCCTGCAGGGCGCGAGCCTGGCCTTGCAGCCGGGCGAGGTGCTTGGCGTTCTGGGGCCGAACGGCGCCGGCAAAAGTACCTTGCTGGGTGCTCTCAATGGCGAGCTGCCGCTGTCCGGCGGCGCCGTGCGCCTTGATGATCGTCCGTTGGCGGATTGGCAGGGTACCGACCGGGCGCGCCGCCTGGCGGTCCTGCCGCAGTCTTCGACGCTGAATTTCGCGTTCACGGTCGAAGCGGTGGTCGGCTTCGGACGCCTGCCCCACGACAGCGGCCGCCAGCGCGACCGCGAGATCGTCGCGGCGGCGCTGGATGCCGCGGATGCCGCCCATCTGGCCGGGCGCAGCTACCTGGCGCTCTCCGGAGGGGAGCGCCAGCGCGTGCATCTGGCGCGTGTACTGGCGCAGCTGTGGCCGGGCGGCGCGGAGCAGGTGTTGCTGCTGGACGAGCCGACCTCGGCGCTCGATCCGCTGCACCAGCACACTACGCTGCAAGCGGTGCGCGAGTTCGCCAATCGCGGCGCGGCGGTGCTGGTGATCCTGCATGACCTGAACCTGGCGGCGCGTTACTGTGATCGCCTGTTGTTACTGCACCAGGGACGGCCGCACCTGCAGGGCACACCGGAGGAGGTGCTGCGAGCCGAGCCGCTGCGCACCGTGTTCGGGCTGGACGTGCTGGTCCAGCGGCATCCCGAGCGCGGCCACCCGCTGATCATCGCCCGCTGAATGGAGCTCACGTGAAGTACCTGCTGATTCCCCTGCTGGCGCTGTTGGCGGCTTGCCAGAGCACCACCTCCGCGCCGCCGCTGCCGGCCTGGCAGAGTCCGGAGGGGCGTGACAGCGCTGAGCTGGGTGTCATTCGTGACCTGCGCAGCGGAGAGCGACTCACGCCGCAACAGTTGCTCGACCGGCTGGCCACGGCGCCGCGTGTGGTGGTGGGCGAGCAGCACGACAATCCGGACCATCACGCCCTGGAACTCTGGCTGGCGCGCGCCCTCGCGGAGCGTCGTCCGAGTGGTAGCGTGCTGATGGAGATGATCAATCCGAACCAGCAGTCGCGGGTCGCCGCTGTCCAGGCGGCAGCGGCCAGGGACGAGATGCCGACGGACCTGCTCGGCGCACTGGCGTGGCAACCGGGCTGGGACTGGTCGCTCTATGGGCCGTTGGTGACCTGGTCGGTGAAGCAGCCAGCGCCTCTGCTCTCGGCCAATCTGGATCGCGGCGAGATCATGCGTATCTATGCCGAGCAGCCGGTGCTGGAGGGAGGTCGCTCCGCGACGGATGCCGTGCGCAACAGCCTGTTGGATGACATTCGCGAATCCCACTGCGGCCTGCTGCCGGAAAACCAGTTGCCGGCGATGCTGGCCGTACAGCAACAGCGCGACCGGCGCATGGCGGAGCGTCTGAAGGCCGCGCCGGGGCCTGCGCTGATGATTGCCGGCGGCTTCCATGCACGGCGCGACCTGGGCGTGCCGCTGCACCTGGAGGACCTTGGGGCGGGACAGGGGCTGCAGGTGCTGATGCTGGCCGAGGTGGGCAAGACGGTTGCGCCGGCGCAGGCGGATTACGTCTGGTACACACCGGCGCTGCCGCCGACGGACTATTGCGCGACGCTGCGCCGGTAGCGCAAGCCGCCGAGCATGGACGGGCCCCGTTTTCGTTGGCCATGCTTTTTTCGTAGGCAAAAAAAGACCCGGCAAACTGCCGGGTCGAAACCGTGATTAGCCTGATGAGGAGATAATCTGAAGAGTCCGACTGCGGGGGCTCTCGAGCTTATCCAACTGGCCTCGCGGCCAGTTAGTTAATAATAACCATTATCACTTGAGAGTCAATGCTTTTTCTTTCCTCGTGATCGGATAACCGGGGTAGTGCTGCGCGTCGCCCTCGATGAAAAAACGCGGGCAAAAAAAGACCCGGCAAAGTGCCGGGTCGAAACCGTGATTAGCCTGATGAGGAGATAATCTGAAGAGTCCGACTGCGGGGTCTCTTGAGCTTACCGTCTGGTCTCGCGACCAGATGAGTCAATAATAATCATTATCATTTAAGAGTCAACCTCCTTTCGCAAAGATTTTCCGCGACTGTGAAAACCTCCTCCCGAAAACGAAAAAGCCCGGCGCAGGGCCGGGCTTCTGGTCTGGATGAGTCTCAGCTGGCCTGGCGCTGCACGCGCAACTGGGTGACTTCCTTGTTCAGCAGGTCGATGCGCCGGGCCATGCCTTCGATCAGGCTGTGGGCGATGCGCGGGTTGCTCTGCATCAGGCCGAGGAACTGGTCCTTGGGGATGACCATTACCGTGCACGGCTCGCTGGCGATCACCGTGGCGCTGCGTTTCTCGCGGGTGAACACCGCCATGGCGCCGAAGATCTCGTCCTTCTGCACGTCACCGACCTTCTGCCCGTCGACGAAGGCTTCCGCGTGTCCCTCGATGATGATGAACACATGCTCGGCGTCGTCGCCCTGCTGGATCAGCTGAGCGCCGGCGGCGAAATGCTGGAAGCCGGTGGCCGGGCGGATCTCCGGCTGTTTCAGGTGCGCCAGGGCGTCGGAGAGCAGGGCGGTGTGGCCGATCAGATAGTGCAGGAACAGTTCCTGGCGCTGCTCGTCGGCATGGATATGGCGGAGCACGTCGCTGCGCGAATACGGGATCAGGCACAGTGGCTCTTCGGTGACGTACCGGCAGGGCGGCAGATCGATACCCTGGCGCAGGCCGATCAGGTCGCCTTCCTGCAGATAGAACAGCGGGCGTTCGTCTACCAGCGCGTGGACCAGGCCATTCTCGGTGAGAAACAGCTGCTTGTCGGGCAGTTCGGCCTCGAGATCGTCGGAGCGTTCGAGGCGGATCGGTTCGCCGCAGGGCGCCAGGCCAGCGAGCAGTTGCACCGGAATTCCCTGCAGGCGGTTGATCAGCTCATCGGCATAGGCAGGTTGTTCACCGAGTAGGTACATGGCCGTAATTCCTTGGATGGCGGCGGTCGAGGGCGCACGAAGGGCCCTGAGACCATAAGCGGACAGGTACTTTTGCGTAAAGATTTTCCCACGGAGCTTGTGAGCTAGCTCTTGTTCCTCATGGGGAAAGTCTCAAGCTCGCCGAGAAGAGCGGCCTTGTGGGCCGGTGGAAGGTCATTCCAGTGTACGTCGAGCAGGGCCCCTTCGATGGCATACAGCAGCACCTTCGAAGCACGGAAACCACGGGCCCTGACCGCCCGGTAAGCGCCAACGGCACCCAGCCGGCGAAGGTCGGAGGCACTGTGGATACCTACGGCATGCAGCCACTGGGCGGAGGTCTTGCCAAGATTCTTCAGGTGCAGCAGTTCGTCGTTCATCGTCGGTCCTTGCGATGCGGCACGATCAGGCATGGGGTTCGGGGCCGTGAACTGCTCATAGCGGCCGGATATACACAAGGGAAGTGTAGCGTGGCTTTGTGATATCGCCCTGCGTGAGTGGCAGGGCGGGAAGGGGCGGGGATACGCGGGCCGGAAGTGCCGTCCTGGCGATTCCGGCCGGTGCAGGGGTCAGAGCCCCGGGAGGCGCTGGCGGATGCTGGCGACCAGGGCGTCCAGGCTGGCGGCATCCGGGGTGTCGACGCGCTTGCTGTGCTGCTGCTCTTCGTCGCTGAGCGGCTCGCGGGCGGCCTGCTGGGCCTGGATGGTCGTCAGGGTGGCGTCCGACGGGTCGTTGCCTTCGCTCTGGCGTTGGGCGAGCCAGCCGGCGATGACGCTTTCCGGCGCATGGCAGTCGAGGATGAGGAAGGGCACGCCGGTTCCCTCGGCCATCTTCCAGGCGGCTGCACGCTGGTCGCGCTTGAGGAAGGTGGCGTCCAGCACCACCGGGTAGCCGGCGCGCAGGATGTCCGCGGCCAGGGCGTTCAGGCGCTGGTAGGTCGCCAGTGTGGCGTCGGCGGAGTAGATGCCGCTCTGGTGCTGGCCGCGTTGCTCGGCGCTTTGTTCGCCGAACAGGCGCTTGCGCTCGACGTCGGAACGCAGGCGGATGGCGCCCAGGGCCTCCACCAGGCGCAAGGCCACCTGGCTCTTGCCAACGGCGGACACGCCGACGGTCACGGCCAGGAAGCGCGACGGGATGGCACTGTAGCTTTCCGCCAGGTTGGCGTAGTTGCGGTACTGGCGCAGGGTCGCGGCCTTCTGCACGGCGTCGGTCTGGTGCGCCAGGCTGAACAGCGCGATCTTGGCGCGCACCAGGGCGCGATAGGCCTTGTAGAAGTTCAGCAGCTCCAGCGACTGGTAGTCGCCGGTGAACTCCAGGTACTGGCTGACGAAGCGTCGCGACAGGCACTTCAGGCCGCGGTCTTCAAGGTCCATGGCGAGGAAGGCGTAGTCGGCGGTGACGTCGGTGAAGCGGAACGGTTCGTTGAACTCGATGCAGTCGAACAGCACCACCTTGTCGTCGATGATGGCGGCGTTGCCCAGGTGGATATCGCCGTGGCACTCCCGGATGAAGCCGTTGGCCTTGCGCGACTCGAACACGCCGTGCAGGCGCTCGAAACTGGACTCGGCCCAGGCTTCCAGGGCATCGAGTTGCAGCAGATCGGCCTTGTCCGAAAGCATCGGGCGGATCTGCTCGAAGTTCTGCCGCACGGGAGCCATGCAGGCGTCCGGGGTGCCCAGCGGGTGTTCGACCGGGACCTGCGGGGTGCGCAGGTGGAAGTCGGCGATCTGCAGGGCCAGGCCGTCGATATGCGGGGCACCGAGTTCGCCGCGGGCCTGCACTTCGCTCAGCAGCTGGGATTGCGGGAATTCACGGCACTGGATCATGTACTCGATGGCCGGACCCTCGCCGCCCAGGCGCGGAGCACTCTCGCTGCCGGTGATCGGCAGCACGTCGAGGTACAGGCCTTCGGTGAGGCGCTGGTTCAGGCGCAGCTCTTCCTCGCAGAAGTGCTTGCGCGCGGCCAGGTCGGTGAAGTCGAGGAAGCCGAAGTTGACGGGCTTCTTGATCTTGTAGACGTAGGAGCCGGTGAGCAGGACCCAGGAAATGTGGGTTTCGATGACCCGGAAGCTTTCGACCGGATGAGGGTAGAGCGCCGGGTTCTGCAGCGCAGCGATCAGAGTCTGGCTCACGTTATGTCCTTGTCTGTCTATTTTCGAGAGGCAGGCATTATGGCCGCTGGGTCTGGTGGTGCAAACCCGCGAGGCAACCATTCCGTCGCGCCGGGGTCGAAGCACGGCAGTCCCGGCGCCACCGTGCGCCAGTGCCTGGCAAGAACCCGGATACCGTCTGGAACGGTGTCTGTCCCCTGTGGATAAAGTACGTATAATGCGCCGCCATGACGCGTCCCCGATCTTCCAAATCCCGTAAAAAAAGCGGCAAATCGTCGCCTGCCATGCGCAAGTGGCTGGGCTGGGCTCTCAAGCTCGGTCTGGTCGGCATTGTGCTGCTCGCCGGTTTTGCCGTGTATCTCGATGCGGTTGTCCAGGAGAAGTTCTCCGGCAAGCGCTGGACCATTCCTGCCAAGGTGTATGCCCGTCCGCTGGAACTGTTCGTCGGCCTGAAACTGGGCAAGGACGACTTCCTGCGCGAGCTGGATGCGCTGGGCTATCGCCGCGAAAACGCGGTGAACGGTCCGGGCGCTGCCTCGGTCTCCGGCAATTCGGTCGAGCTCAACACCCGCGGCTTCCAGTTCTATGAAGGCGCCGAGCCCGCCCAGCGGATTCGCGTGCGCTTCTCGGGCAACTCCGTCACCGGGTTGAGCGCCGCCAATGGCGCCGACCTCGCCGTGGCGCGCATGGAACCGCTGTTGATCGGCGGCCTCTACCCGGCGCACAACGAAGACCGCATCCTGATCAAGCTCGATCAGGTGCCGCCGTACCTGATCGACACCCTGGTGGCGGTGGAAGACCGCGACTTCTGGACTCACCACGGGGTTTCGATCAAGTCGATCGCCCGTGCCGTCTGGGTCAACGCCAGTGCCGGCCAGCTGCGCCAGGGCGGCAGTACCCTGACCCAGCAGTTGGTGAAGAACTTCTTCCTGACCAACGAACGCAGCCTGTCGCGCAAGCTCACCGAAGCCATGATGGCGGTGCTGCTGGAGCTGCATTACGACAAGCGCGAAATCCTCGAGAGCTACCTGAACGAGGTGTTCCTCGGCCAGGACGGCCAACGCTCGGTGAACGGCTTCGGCCTCGCCAGCCAGTACTTCTTCAGCCAGCCGCTGTCGGAGTTGAAGCTGCCGCAGGTCGCGCTGCTGGTCGGCATGGTGAAGGGGCCTTCCTATTACAACCCGCGCCGCAACCCGGAGCGCGCGCTGGAGCGCCGCAACGTGGTGCTCGACGTGCTCGCCGAGCAGGGTGTCATCACTCCCGAAGAGGCCGCCACCGCCAAGCAGGCGCCGCTGGGAGTGACCCGTCAGGGCAGCATGGCCAACAGCTCCTACCCGGCCTTCCTCGACCTGGTGAAGCGTCAGCTGCGCGAAGACTATCGGGATGAAGACCTGACCGAAGAAGGCCTGCGCATCTTCACCAGCTTCGACCCCATCCTGCAGATGAAGGCCGAGTCCGCCGTCAGCGAGACCTTCAAGCGCCTCGACGGGCGCAAGGGGGTTGCCGAGACCGAAACCGCGATGGTCGTGACCAACCCGGAGACCGGCGAGATCCAGGCGCTGATCGGCAGTCGCGACCCGCGCTTCGCCGGCTTCAACCGCGCCATCGACGCGAAGCGGCCGATCGGCTCGCTGGTCAAACCGGCGGTCTACCTGACCGCGCTGGAGCAGCCGAGCCAGTACACCCTGACCAGCTACATCCAGGACGAGCCGTTCCAGGTGAAGGGCAAGGATGGGCAGGTCTGGAAGCCGCAGAACTATGACCACCAGGCGCGCGGCACCATCTTCCTCTACCAGGGGCTGGCCAACTCGCTGAACCTGTCCACGGCCAAGCTCGGCCTGGACCTGGGCGTGCCGAACGTGCTGAAGACCCTGGAGCGCCTGGGCGTCACGACGGACTGGCCGGCCTTCCCATCGATGTTGCTGGGCGCCGGTGCGCTGAGCCCGATGCAGGTGGCGACCATGTACCAGACCATCGCCAGCGGTGGCTTCAATACCCCGCTGCGGAGCATTCGCAGTGTGCTGGCGTCCGATGGCCAACCGCTCAAGCGCTATCCATTCCAGGTCCAGCAGCGTTTCGATCCGGGCGCCATCTATCTGGTGCAGAACGCCATGCAGCGCGTGATGCGCGAGGGCACCGCGCGCTCGGTCTACAACCAGTTGCCGTCTTCGCTGACCCTGGCCGGCAAGACCGGCACTACCAACGATTCCCGCGACAGCTGGTTCTCCGGTTTCGGCCAGGACCTGCTGGCGGTGGTCTGGATCGGCCGCGACGACAACGGCAAGACGCCGCTGACCGGCGCCACCGGTGCGCTGCAGATCTGGACCAGCTTCATGCGCAAGGCCGATCCGCTGCCGCTGGACATGCCGATGCCGGATAATGTGGTGCAGGCCTGGGTCGATCCGCACACCGGGCAGGGCACCGATGCCAACTGCCCCGGCGCGGTACAGATGCCTTATATTCGAGGAAGCGAACCGGCCGCTGGCGCCGGTTGCGGAATCCAGGCGCCGGCCAACGAAGTCATGGACTGGGTGCGTGGCTGGCTGAATTGATGCGAGAGGTTTGGAAGTGAGAAAAGCTTGGTTTGCGGCGTCGGCGACTCTGGCGCTCCTGTCCGGTTGTGCGACCCCGCAGCACGGGGCGATCCCGGTGCAGGACTCCGGCACCTCCGTCTCCAACTCGGAGCGCGTGGGCCGCAGCGGCGGCAACTACAAGGCGCCGGTTTCCGCCAGCGCCGGCCAAAGCATTCCCCAGGGTGACTCCGGCGTTACCGTGATGATCCCGAAGGATGCGGGTGCCGCACCGATCCAGACCTTCCCGGCACAGACTGGCGCGGCGCCGATCAGCACCTCGCCGATGACGACCGCGCCGGGCAATGCCGGCTCGCCCTATTCGCAGCAACCGATCTCCACCAGCGGCGGTATCACCTCCAGCGGTGGTTTCCAGTCGCAGACCTACCAGCAGCCGGCGTACCAGACCCCGTCTGCGGCACCGTCCACCCAGGGCGGCACCTACAACCCGGGCGATGCCTACAAGGCGCCGTCGGGCATTCCGTCGAGCAACACGGGCCTGGCTGCTGACGAGCAGCTCGATGGCCCGGTACTGGCGCTGCTGACTACCGCCTCGCAACAGCAGGGTGGTGGTGATCTCAATGGCGCCGCCGCCAGCCTGGAGCGCGCCCAGCGCATCGCTCCTCGCGAGCCGCAGGTGCTCTACAAGCTGGCCCAGGTTCGCCTGGCCCAGGGCGATGCCGCGCAGGCCGAGCAGGTCGCGCGCCGTGGCCTGACGCTGGCCGGAGGTCGCCCGACCCTGCAGGCCAGCCTGTGGGATCTGATCGCCAAGTGTCGTGAGCGGCAGGGTGACGCCGCCGGCGCCGCCGAAGCCCGGCAGAAAGCCAAGGTAACCCTGTGATGGATGATCGACTGCCAGCGATAGCGGATCAGTTGCTGCTGATCGAGCAGGAGATGCGTGGCATCGGCCTGTGGGGAAGCGAGACTCCGTCGCCCGAGCGGCTCTCCAGTCACGAGCCGTTCTGCGTGGATACGCTGGCGCTGGAGGAGTGGCTGCAGTGGATCTTCCTGCCGCGGATGAAGCAGATCGTCGAGAGCGGGGCTGATCTGCCTGCCGCCTCCGGTATTCGCGAGATTGCCGAGGAGGCCTACGCCACTGAGGGGGCTCGCGTGCTGCGGCTACTGGAAGCGCTCGGCGAGTTCGACCGGCTGATCACTGCGGGGCGCTGAGCGCTCCCGCACTGCCTCAATTGCAGTTTTCCTGGACGGCCTTTTCGTTCTCGACGATGCGCGCCTGCCGTTCTTCTTCGGTGATGCGGCGGTACTCGCCGTTCTCTTCCTTCACGCGGACGCGTGGATTGTTCTTCAGCTGAGCCACATTCTCCCGCGCCTGACTGCAATTCTGCGCGCGCGTGGCTTCCTGCTGGGCGACGTCCTGCTTCACCTTGTCATCCACGGCTTTCTGCTTTTCATCCACGGGGGGAGTTGCCACCGGCTTGGGTGGGGGCAGCGGGAAGTTCGACTTGGGCGGGGCAGTGTTGGTGTTGACGGCCGAGGCATGGGTGCCTTCCGGCGGCTGCGCACCGAAGTGCGTGACACCCTGGGCGTCGACCCATTTATAGACCTGCGCGGCCATCACGGTCGGGGCCAGAGCGAGCAGCAGGCTGCCCATGAAAATCGTCCGTCGCATGAGTTGTCGATCCTTGGGGTGCGGAGTCTGTCGATAACTATAACCAAAACGCCAGCTTATTCATCCGGAGAAGTTCACATCCCGGCTTCATCCAAAAACTATATATGGCTTGACTTGCCCGCTTCGTTTCAGAAGAATCCAAGGTTCGCTGCAGTGGGCCGGCCGCAAGCTGGTTTTACTCGGCAGACAAGAGGTGCTACCCGCGCCGCAAAGTTTCACCCTGTTTCGCGTTACCTCGCGCTGGGTGGAGGCTCTCCGTAACACAAACAGGAGTGTCTCCAGGTTCTGCTCAATCGGCAGTCGACGTAGCCGGCGATTACATTCGCCCATGTCTGCCGGGCAGCCATCCAAGTCGGTCCCCCACGTTGGGGGTTTCCGTATATAGCGTTCTAGAGGTGACAACGTGGAACTTTTATCCGGCGCTGAAATGGTCGTCCGCTCGCTGCGTGACGAAGGCGTTAAGTACATCTACGGGTACCCGGGCGGTGCCCTCCTGCATATCTACGACGCTCTCTTCAAAGAGAACGAAGTAACCCACATCCTGGTTCGCCACGAGCAGGCCGCCACTCACATGGCCGACGGCTATGCGCGTGCCACCGGCAAGCCCGGCGTGGTGCTGGTGACCTCCGGTCCCGGCGCGACCAACGCCGTCACCGGCATCGCCACCGCCTACATGGACTCCATCCCGATGGTGGTGATCTCCGGCCAGGTGTCGAGCAACATGGTCGGTACCGACGCGTTCCAGGAAACCGACATGGTCGGCATTTCCCGTCCGATCGTGAAGCACAGCTTCATCATCAAGCACCCGTCGGAAATCCCGGAGGTCATCAAGAAGGCCTTCTACATCGCCCAGTCCGGCCGTCCCGGTCCGGTGGTGATCGATATTCCGAAGGACATGGGCGACCCGACCCAGAAGTTCGAATACAACTACCCGAAGAAGGTCAAGCTGCGCTCCTACAGCCCGGCGGTCCGTGGCCACTCCGGCCAGATCCGCAAGGCTGCCGAGATGCTGCTGGCCGCCAAGCGCCCGATCATCTATTCGGGTGGCGGCGTGATCATGGGCAATGCAGCCGAGCCGCTGACCGAAGTGGCGCGCATGCTCAACGTGCCGGTGACCAACACCCTGATGGGCCTGGGCGGCTATCCGGGTACCGATCGCCAGTTCGTCGGCATGCTCGGCATGCACGGCAGCTACACCGCGAACCTTGCAATGCACCACGCTGACGTGATCTTCGCCGTCGGCGCGCGCTTCGACGACCGCGTGATCAACGGTGAGACTGCGGCCAAGTTCTGCCCGAACGCCAAGATCATCCACGTCGACATCGACCCGGCCTCGATCTCCAAGACCGTCAAGGCCGACATCCCGATCGTCGGCCCGGTGGACAGCGTCCTGACCGAAATGGTCGCGATCCTCAAGGAAATCGGCGAGACCCCGAACAAGGAAGCCCAGGCTGCCTGGTGGAAACAGATCGAAGAGTGGCGCGGCACCCGCGGCCTGTTCCCGTACAACATGGGCGACGGCAGCATCATCAAGCCGCAGACCGTGATCGAGACCCTCTGCGAAGTCACCCATGGCGATGCCTACGTGGCGTCCGACGTGGGCCAGCACCAGATGTTCGCGGCCCAGTACTACCGCTTCAACAAGCCCAATCGCTGGATCAACTCCGGCGGCCTGGGCACCATGGGCTTCGGCTTCCCGGCCGCCATGGGCGTGAAGCTGAACTTCCCCGACGCCGACGTCGCCTGTGTGACCGGTGAGGGCAGCATCCAGATGAACATCCAGGAGCTGTCCACCTGCCTGCAGTACGACCTGCCGGTGAAGATCATCAACCTGAACAACGGTGCGCTGGGCATGGTCCGCCAATGGCAGGACATGCAGTACAACAGCCGCTACTCGCACTCCTACATGGAATCGCTGCCGGACTTCGTCAAGCTGGCTGAAGCGTATGGCCACGTCGGCATGCGCATCACCGACCTGAAGGACCTGAAGCCGAAGATGGAAGAAGCTTTCGCGATGAAGAATCGCCTGGTCTTCCTCGACATCCAGGTTGATACCAGCGAGCACGTCTACCCGATGCAGATCCGCGGCGGTGCGATGCGCGACATGTGGCTGAGCAAGACGGAGCGTACCTGATCATGCGACACATCATTTCCCTGCTGCTGGAAAACGAACCCGGCGCGCTCTCCCGCGTCGTCGGCCTGTTCTCCCAGCGCAACTACAACATCGAAAGCCTGACGGTCGCCCCCACCGAGGACCCGACGCTGTCGCGCCTGACCCTGACCACCGCTGGTCAGGATGAGGTCATCGAGCAGATCACCAAGAACCTCAACAAGCTCATCGAGGTGGTAAAACTGGTGAACCTCTCGGAGAGCGCACACATCGAGCGCGAACTGATGCTGGTGAAAGTGAAGGCCACCGGCGCCCAGCGCGCCGAGGTCAAGCGCACTACCGACATCTTCCGCGGGCAGATCGTCGACGTCACCAGCAGCGTGTACACCGTGCAGCTGGCCGGCACCAGCGACAAGCTGGACAGCTTTATCCAGGCCATCGGCACCGCGTCGATCCTCGAAGTCGTCCGCAGTGGCGTCACCGGCATCGCCCGTGGCGACAAGACTCTCAGCATCTGATTTGAAATACGGCCCACGAGGCCAACTGACAGGGGAATTCCCAAATGCGCGTTTTCTACGATAAAGACTGTGACCTCTCCATCATCCAGGGCAAGAAAGTTGCCATCATCGGTTACGGTTCCCAGGGTCATGCCCACGCCTGCAACCTGAAAGACTCCGGCGTCGACGTCACCGTCGGCCTGCGTGCGGGTTCTTCTTCCGTTGCCAAGGCTCAGAACCATGGCCTGAAAGTCGCCGAAGTGGCCGAAGCCGTTGCCGCGGCCGACCTGGTCATGATCCTGACTCCGGACGAGTTCCAGGGCCGCCTGTACAAGGACGAGATCGAGCCGAACCTGAAGAAGGGCGCCACCCTGGCCTTCGCTCACGGCTTCTCCATCCACTACAACCAGGTCGTTCCGCGCGCTGACCTCGACGTGATCATGATCGCGCCGAAGGCCCCGGGCCACACCGTACGCTCCGAGTTCGTCAAGGGCGGCGGTATCCCTGACCTGATCGCCATCTACCAGGACGCTTCGGGCAATGCCAAGAACGTCGCCCTGTCCTACGCCTGCGGCGTTGGCGGCGGCCGTACCGGCATCATCGAAACCACCTTCAAGGACGAGACCGAAACCGACCTGTTCGGCGAGCAGGCCGTTCTGTGCGGCGGTTGCGTCGAGCTGGTTAAAGCCGGTTTCGAAACCCTGGTCGAAGCCGGTTACGCTCCGGAAATGGCCTACTTCGAGTGCCTGCACGAACTGAAGCTGATCGTTGACCTCATGTTCGAAGGCGGCATCGCCAACATGAACTACTCGATCTCCAACAACGCCGAATACGGCGAGTACGTGACCGGTCCGGAAGTGATCAACGCCGAATCCCGTGCTGCCATGCGCAATGCCCTGAAGCGCATCCAGAACGGCGAATACGCCAAGATGTTCATCTCCGAAGGCGCCACCAACTACCCGTCGATGACCGCCTACCGCCGCAACAACGCTGCCCACGGCATCGAGGTTGTTGGCGAGAAGCTGCGCGCCATGATGCCGTGGATCGCTGCCAACAAGATCGTCGACAAGACCAAGAACTAAGGTCTTTTCGACAAACGAAGAAACGCGGCGCTTGCCGCGTTTTTTCGTTCTGGGGCGGTGTTCTGGTATAAAGCGGGGGCGCCGGGTAAGTCAGCGCAGTAGCGTGCCCCGGCGAATCTCAGCCTCAACGAGTTCTCAAGGAATCGTCCATGAGTGAAGGTCACGAGGAGCCGAACAAGGCTTCCGACACCGAAGAAAGTCTGCTGCCCATCGATGAGCACATCGAAGAGGGCCACGACGCCGAAGGCCGCAAGGTCCGCCATCGCGGCATCTACCTGCTGCCCAACCTCTTTACCACCGCGGCGCTGTTCACCGGCCTCTACGCCATCATCAACGCCATGAGCGGCGATTTTTCCAATGCCGCCATCGCCATCTTCGTCGCCATGGTGCTCGACGGTCTCGACGGTCGTGTTGCGCGCCTGACCAACACCCAGAGCGCCTTCGGCGCCGAGTACGACTCGCTGTCCGACATGGTCGCCTTCGGCGTCGCACCGGCACTGGTGGCGTTCGAATGGGCGCTGAGCAGCCTGGGCAAAGTGGGCTGGATGGTCGCCTTCATCTATGTGGCGGGCGCCGCGCTGCGTCTGGCGCGCTTCAACACCCAGGTGGGCAAGGCCGACAAGCGCTACTTCATCGGTCTGGCCAGCCCGGCCGCCGCGGCTCTGGTCGCCGGCACCGTATGGGCCTTCGCCGACTTCGACGTTCAGGGCGCCAAGGTGTCCCTGCTGGTCGCGCTGATGGTTGCTGCCGCGGGCATGCTGATGGTCAGCAACATCAAGTACTACAGCTTCAAGGACCTCGACCTGCGCGGCCGCGTGCCGTTCGTGGCGATCCTGGTCGTGGTGCTGGCCTTCGCCGTGGTCTTCACCGACCCGCCGCGCATCCTGCTGCTGCTGTTCCTTGCATACGCCGCCTCCGGCCCGGTGCAATACTTGCTTCAGTTGCGCCGTCGCAAGCAGCCGCCTGCCGTGTAATTTCCAGCGGGCTCCGCAGTCTACTGGCGCATACAGCCAGTCGTTGCGGAGCCCGCCATGCTGATCAAGTCGTCCCGCCGTTCCGATTGCCACGAATCGGAAGTCACACCTGAATCCCTCTACTTCTCCCGTCGCCAGTTCATGTCCGGTGCGATAGCGGCTGCCGCGCTGTCCGGACTGCCTCGTTTGAGCTTTGCCGAAGGCGGGCGTTACGCCGATGTCGAAGCAGTGCAGTCTCCTGCGTGGCTGAGCGAGAAACTCGCCGCCACGCATTGGGATGCCGTCACGGTGAAGAATGAGGCGATCACGCCCTTCAAGGACGCGACGAACTACAACAACTTCTATGAGTTCGGTCCGGATAAAGGCGATCCTGCCGCCAATGCCGGAGCGCTGAAAACCGAACCCTGGTCGGTGGTGATCGACGGCGAGGTGAACAAGCCTGGCAAATACGCCTTGGAAGACTTCATCAAGCCGTATCAGCTGGAAGAACGCATCTATAGATTGCGCTGCGTCGAAGCCTGGTCGATGGTCATTCCCTGGATCGGCTTCCCGATCTCCGAGTTGATCAAGCGGGTCGAGCCGACCGGCAACGCCAGGTTCGTGCGTTTCGAGACTCTGGTGGATCGCCAGAGCATGCCCGGTGTGCAGTCCAATTTTGCCCTGATCGACTGGCCCTACGTCGAGGGACTGCGCATGGATGAGGCCATGCATCCCCTGGCCATTCTCGCGGTCGGCATGTATGGCCGGGTGCTGGCTAACCAGAACGGTGCGCCGCTGCGGTTGATCGTACCGTGGAAATACGGCTTCAAGGGTGCCAAGTCCATTGTGCGCATCAGCTTCGTCGAGGAGCAGCCGAAGACCACCTGGCAGAGCCTCGCACCCGACGAGTACGGCTTCTATGCCAACGTCAATCCGACTGTCGACCACCCCCGCTGGAGTCAGGCGCATGAGCGTCGCCTGCCCAGCGGACTATTCAGCCCCAATGTTCGTCCCACCCTCATGTTCAACGGCTATGCCGATGAGGTGGCCTCGCTCTATGCGGGCATGGATCTGAGGAAGGAATACTGATGCGCAACCCATTGTGGCGTGGCGGTGTGTTCATCGCTGCCTTGTTGCCGCCGCTGTATTGGCTGTACCAGGCGTGGATCTTCGCCCTTGGGCCGGATCCGGGAAAGGCCCTGGTCGACCGGCTGGGGCAGGGCGGATTGATCCTGCTGTTGATCACCTTGGCGATGACGCCGCTGCAGAAGCTCACTCGCTGGACTGGCTGGATACAGGTGCGCCGGCAACTGGGCTTGTGGTGCTTCACCTATATAGTGCTGCACCTGAGTGCCTATGCCGTCTTCATCCTCGGGCTGGACTGGGCGCAACTGGGCGTCGAACTAAGCAAGCGTCCTTATATCTTGGTCGGCGTCACCGCCTTCCTTGGGTTGCTGGCCATGGCGATTACCTCCAACCGATACAGCATGCGCAGGTTGGGGACTGGCTGGAAGAAACTGCATCGCCTGATATATGTCATCCTCGCCCTGGGGTTGTTGCATATGCTGTGGGTCGTGCGTTCGGATCTGGAGCGATGGGCCATATATGCGGCTATCGGGTGCTTCCTGATGCTTTTGCGGTTGCCGCCAGTGGCGCGCCAATTGCCTTTGCTGCGCAGTCGATTCGTACCCAACTGAAATTTCTTGCAGAAATGTGTTGACGGG